>NZ_FOJF01000001.1:3260802-4830363 GCF_900110995.1 Chitinophaga sp. YR573 | reverse complement strand
GTGTTCCCGTATTACCCCTGTCTGCCTTTGATATGTTCTCAGACCCCGGTCGAATCGCCCCTGCTCGTCAATAGCGCAGGTTTGATGTTGCCTTAGCATTTCGAACAACTAAAGCTTCAACATTCAGGACAGTTTCGAGGCTCAATGGCATACCGTCGGCAGTCGCTGTCTACGCTTCGTGCCATCATCTCTAATGACTACGCAAGACTCGCTTCCGGTGGTTGACTAGACCTTGTCGGACAGGATTGATTACCTGCCGGGTAATTTCGAGGTGTTTCATTTATAAATCCCCACCTCACGGACTTTGCACAGCGCAATCGAAAGCCTACCGCTACTGGGCACTATAAAGGTTTATTATCAATAGATAGTCAACCTTTTTTGTTTCTGGGTTGTTAAATTTGTGTCACGGTTTTAAGGGATCAAGTTGAAAAGTTGGGGATTTGCTTAAAAGATGTTGATTTTCATCATAAGTCAATATTTTGGAACAGAACTACCGCGAATTAATTGAATTACTGCTTCCTGCAGGTATATTGGAATACTTCGAATTAACCAATACCACAAAGGATTCTAAAAGAATTAGTATCTTTCTGGAAGAGAAAAAGAAGAGGCTTGCATTGTGGTATAATGATGTTGATGCTACTGGCATACAATCCTTTAAAACTCTTTCCAGGACTGTGCAAAATCATTATCAGGGTTATCCTGAACTTCTTTACGAGATGTAAACTTCTTTCTTTTTAGGCTTGTTAAACTATATGCTTAAGGACAATCCCCCAACTTTTTAACTTGATCCATTTTATCTCTATTATTGACATACAGAATGACACACAAAATTGTGAGATTTCTTATCATTTAACTCAACCCGTATCCTTTTAGTGAAACACGTTTTAATCTGCTTGAAGCAGGGAGTTGAGTTTGAATCTAGAACAGGAATGTATCTTCAAAATCTTGCTCTTGCCAGACAAATCGTCTTTATAAAGGTTCAGCAATTAATGCAGCCAGGTTCTTGAAATCACTATGGTAACGGCATACAAAAATATCTATATATTGATGTCGTTATTACTCTATTACTCGCCGTGCCAGCCATTGAAATAAATTGTAATTCCGATTTATTCGGTTATATTAGTTGTGTTATGCCACGTTAGCGATTGTTGTTATACCTTTTTATGAAGCCTTAGGACCTTATTGTTTGTAGCTTATATTCAACACACTTTTTAATCTGCGTATTTTTTAACCCTCAATGAATATTTCCACTTATGAAGAGCAAATTTACACTCCTCGCATGCCTCATGCTGTTACAGTCAAGTTTATGGGCGCAACAGGTTATCCTGCAAACTGATACCGCCAGCAACGGTAAGGTGAAATTTATGCGCCTGGACACAAAACAACGTCCTCAACCAGTCGCCAATGCTCAGGTTTTTATGAAGCAAACCCTGAAAATGTCATCAGATGATAGTCTGCGGCTGGATAAGGTGATTACAGACAAAGACCGTGATCATCTCCTGTATCAGCAGTATTATAAGGGGTACAAAGTGCCCACCGGTACCTATGCTGTACATTCACAGAACGGTATCATCGAATCAGCAAATGGCTTCTTTCAGAACATTGGCAAACCGTCTGTCCAGGTGAAAGTGGATGAAAAAACTGCCCTGAAAAATGCACTTAATTTCATTCATGCCAGAACTTACGGATGGGAAGATGAATTCACACAAAAAAGGTATCAGGAAGTAACTAAAGATCCCAAAGCAACCCTTTACCCTAAAGGAGAACTGGTAATCAGCAGGGATGACAGTATCACTCACTCCTTCCGGCTGGCTTACAAATTTCACATCTATGCAGTAGTGCCGTTGAGTGATAACAACGTATATGTAGATGCTATCACCGGAAATGTGATTGGAAGGGAGCAACTGATCCTGGACGCGAATACCGCCGGAACCGTCGCAACATTATACAGCGGTTCGCAAAGTGTTACCCTCGACTCTTACACCGGAGGTTTCCGTCTTAGGGAAACCAGGTCTGTTGGTGCACTCAGTGCACAGATACAGACACTGAACATGCAAAACGGAAGCAACTATTCGGCAGCAGTTGACTTCAGTAATGCAGCTACCAGCTGGACTACCGCCAATGCCGGTCAGGATGTACACTGGGGTACTGAGAAAGTGTTTGACTACTGGGCTTCTGTGAGAGGCCGGAATAGTTATGATAATCTGGGCGCTACATTATTTGGTTATGTACATGCAGATCTGCATGGAATTAACAGCCAGTTCTCCAATAATGATAATGCATTCTGGGACCCCACCATGCACAGTATGACTTACGGGGATGGAACTACTCAATTTAAAGCAGTCACCTCGCTTGATGTAATCGCCCATGAAATAGGTCATGGTATCTGTCAGTATACTGCCGGTCTTGCAGGTGGCGCCAGCGAACCGGGGGCGATGAATGAAGGTCTCAGTGATATATGGGGAGCTGTAATAGAATACTACGCATCGCCTTACAAACAAACCTGGCTGATAGGAGAAGAAATCATGAAAAACGGACAACCCTGCCTTCGCTCTATGGTTGATCCAAATTCATTATCTTATCCCGATACCTATCATGGTACCTACTGGGACTACAATAATGAACCACATAAAAACAGTACTGTGATCAGTCACTGGTTTTACCTGTTGAGTCAGGGTGGCAGTGGCACCAATGATCTTGGGAATAGTTATTCCGTAACAGCTCAGGGAATAACCATTGCTGCCAATATTATATGGAATGCAGAATCCACCGGTAAACTACAACCCCAAAGTCAATATGCTGATGCACGGACAGCTACCATCAATGCCGCTACTGAGTTATATGGCGCGGGTAGTTGTCAGGTGAAAGCAGTGACCGATGCCTGGTATGCTGTAGGTGTAGGTGCAGCGCCACCTAATGCAAATCTGGTAATTTCCGGAGCGACAGCCTTCTGTTCATCCTCCACTTATACAGTAAGCGGTGTACCAGCCGGACAAACAGTTACATGGACTGCCTCACCTGCCGGGTACGTTACCATCAATGCTTCCGGTAATTCTGTAACCTTAACGAAAGCCTCCTCAGGCAATGTTACACTTACCGCCAGTTTACCGAACTGTATTTTTGCTACAAAAGCTGTAAGTACAATGTCAATGATGAATGTTACCTACAATCAGAGTGGATCGTGTAGCGGTGGATGGCAGGGCTGGAACGTCAATACCGCTCCTAATATGCCGCTTAACAATTATGTCTGGACTACCACAGCTACATCCGGCAGTACAATTAATGTATATAGCCCTACCTCTCCTTCGTCCTATGTGAGTGTATATGGTGGTGGTGGCGTCAATATTACAGCTACGAATGCCTGTGGTGAGACCGTGCATGATGGTGTAACGGTTTACAGTAGTTGTCCGCGTTCCCTGGTTTTTGCTGTATCCCCTAATCCTGCGGTAAGTACCCTGAATATACAGCCTAAACCGAATACAGACCCAATGGCTCAAAAACTAACAGTGGCTCCGCAGATTACTAACGTAAGTATTTACGATCAGATGGGGAATCTGTTAAGAAAACAGAAATACGCTAATGTAAATAATGCGCAGCTTAATGTCGGCGGACTCAGAACAGGTGTTTATTATTTAGAAATAGAATACGATAAAACTAAAGAAAGGCAACCGCTGATCATTGGTCAGCAATAGTGTCTGAGCTATATGTTGAAAAACAAGCCCGAGGACAAAAAATAAAAGCTGGTCTAAAAAATCAGCTTTTATTTTTCCTATAAAACAATCTTCTAACATTCCCTTTACTTCAGCTGTTCCATAATTTTTATCCCACCAAATAATCCATATTCTTCACGAAGAACCAGCATTAATTCTATACAAGTTCGATTGCTGACAAGGTAGTCGTAAACTCTTGATAGTGTATTCCCAAGCAAAGCGTTGTACGAGCATGCGCGATTAGTTTAGAAAGGTCGTTATTTTGATGCGATTGGTGTATTGGGAGATTATTAATTGTTTGATAATCAAACATAATTGGTTCGAAGACCTACCACTACCGGGCACGCTAATGGAAAGGTCGGAGAAATTCTCCGACCTTTCTTTTTTCTCTTCTTCTGAGCCCGCTACGGGCCTGCTTATCTAACTTAGTTTTTAACGAATTTCTTAACGATCGTTTTACCACCTTTATTAATAGTAATAATATATACGCCTGGTTGAAGCTTAGATACATCAATGCTGTTCGCTGTAATAACGGTGCTTATCACACGATTTCCTGCTACATTTACTACACTAACTCTGGCTCCGGCGAGTTCGCGGGAAGAGACGTAAATAGTTTCAGTAGCCGGATTGGGATAAAGCGTTAATTTATTTTCTGCGCTGATTGCCGTTTTCTGCACAGTGGCTATTTTCGCAGTTGGTATTATCAGTTTCCATTGTCCGCATGTCTGGTTATTATTACCCCACTGACGAACATTTGCACCATTGTCTGAGCTTGCATTCTCTACTTCTACTACTTTGCCACTATGTTTAGGAATAATTTTATAGTATCCATCGCCGGTAGACTGCATTACAAACTGCTGGTTAAAAGTGCCAAAATAATCCCATTGGAACACATTTGCACCCTCGCTCTTACTTATACCATCCACATCTACTACTTTGCCGCTTTCAACTACACTGATCTTATAAGTCCCATCACCCAGATGTGTAAACTGAAACTTTTGATTATTGCCTCCGGCATACTCCCACTGCTGAATGTTTCCGCCATTCTCAGATGCATGTTCTGCTGCAAGGTCCATATATTTGCCACTGTTGCGATTTTGAATAAACCAGGTACCGTCTAAACCGGTTGTTCCGGTTGTGCGTATACGTAGTGATGTAACTTTATCATTTAATCCATCGGCTACCAGACAACTTACATTTCCTCTGTATGTTTTAGAGGCACCACTGAAATTTATGTCATCAAACAGTGTTACTTCAAATCCTTCTGCGACTGTCAGACTTGATAACACATCGTTGTCGATACCTAAAGACTGTAGTCTGTCTAAATTATAGTCGCCTGCTTCCAGTCCATTAGCAAAACCTAAGTAGTTGCAGTCGTTGTAAAAGTTGGCAACTTCCTGCTGATTTTTGGTACGGATACCAAAAATCGTGTTCACTCTGTTTGCAAGATCCTTCAGGTTAATATTGTTGTCGTTATACACCCAGTAAAATCCACCTTTGGAACTACAATTATTTTTAGCGCTGGTCATTTTATTGGCTACTGTAGCTCCATTTTCATAATTCAGATCGCCGGTGTGCAACTGAATACCGTTTATGTTCCAATCACATGGATTGTTACCAGCTCCTCCTTCATACCATTGTAAATATACCTTGTCAACTGCGCCACTCCGTTGATTGTTGACATTAGTGGCCAGGCTCTGCCAGTATGCCTTATTCATGTAAGGTGCAAGCGTTGTTTTATAACCTATATCCGCTAACATAACATGAAAAGCGGTCGCAGAATTGACGTCATATGCTTCCTCATCATCGTTATTGATTGCATCGATGGAAGGTATGGCCGTTTTCAACGCCCTAAAATTACGGTAAAGGATACTTCCGGTACCGATACCCTGACTAGCAACCAGGTTTCTGATATTCGTGTAAGAGTGACTACCCCAGCCACCGATACATGTTTCTACTCTGTTGATGGAAGTAACGCCGGTTTTAAGTGAAGTTACGTCGGCGACATAGTTTGGATTGGTAGAACCAAAGACATAGGTTCCGTTTGAGCAGATAGTTTGTCCGTCAGTTGTTAAATCACCATTTGCCTGAACAGTGACATCAAATAGGATCACATAGGTAAATCCCGAGGCTTTTAAGTCTGTAATGGTATGATTTCTCTCTCTACGGAAATGTCCGCCGACATAAATGCCCGATTGAGCAGAAACATACTCACTAATTAAAAACAGGATAACACATAAAAGTTTAGAATTCATTTTCATAACAATACCAGTTATTAGAGGGTTTAAAATTGATTTATCAGTGTGGTTGACACAATTTCTTCAGGCTAACAACTCATAGTATCGGGTTTAGGTATAGACTTTTTAAAGATACACAAACTAGTCCTAAAAAGCGTACTCAAAAAGTTTAGTCTATTAACGTATTCTGTAAATGTCAGGCTACTGGGTACCAAAATAACCAATCCACTCTAGCGCGGGTTGGTTATTTAAATAAGGGGCAATTCCTAAAATGGTATAATTATCTGTCCCGTTGATATCTTACAATATTTCATATGCGTTGCCTATATTTGAGCATTAGCCGCAAATCATCTTCAGACCGGGCAATTCATGGCATTCTTTTGTTCGGGTTAAATTTCATATTCAATTTCTCCAACATACAGCATTTCAAAATGCTGTGTTTTTACAGAGGTTGGATGTGCGATTTTTTCTTTAGTTACAAATGCGATTGAGTTGAATTCGAATCCTGGTTTAATTTGCTCAATTCTTCTTTTAAGTTCGGAAATCCATTGTTCAGAATATGAATATTCTAAAAACTTTTCCTCAAAGGTTATGCTTTCATTTTCAAAGCCACATTCAAGAAAATCGTGGTCAAGCCAATGTTTATTTTGAGTCCTGGCAAATTCTGAAATATACTTTTCATCAGTTTCACTTTCATTCTCATAGTAATTTTCGTCTTCTCCAAAAAAAATGTAAAAGTCTGTTTCACTTTTAAAATTGCCAATCCAAAAATGTGAAATTTCTTTTTTCATTCTCAATATTTAGTTTTGGGTGCAGTGCTTTTTATAAAATTACGCACAACGTTGAAGCATATGCCATATTGCCAATGGTTTATTTATCGCTGTGCTGCTGAAATATTTCCAGTTCGTCCCGGTATTAAATATACTAAAAATCGCATTAAAGAATTTGGAGATATTGCTGTAGTTATTCCAATATGTATTCCTGCCATAATTTTTCAGATAAGATATGTGAAATTATTATATTTGTTATCAAATGACAGATGAGCAACGGATAATAGAAGAAGTTACTCAAACGAGTATTTCATTACTATTGAAAGAACCTTTCTTTTCACATTTTTTCAGTGCCCTGAATAAAGAAGTAGTTTCTTTTTTAGATACCCTGGGTGTAGGGTTAAGAGATCGTGGACATGTGCTGTATATTAATGCAGGTTTCTGGGATAATTTTTTGACTGATAAAGCACACAGATATGGTGTTGTAAAACATGAAGTGCTGCATATTGTCTTGAAACATACACTGGTAAACCAACCGGGACTGAACAGACATGTAGTCAATATTGCAATGGACATTGTAGTGAATCAATATATTGATAAAAGACATCTTCCTAAAGAATCTGTTTTTCTGGAAAATTTTCCTGAGTTAATGTTTGAACCAGATGCTTCGTGGAAATATTATTATGAAAAGTTAATGCATCTGAGAGATCATTTGGATACATTATATCTGAATACCACTGCGGCGGCTTCGTTTAGTGCTATACGCGAAAATGATCAACATAAATTATGGAATGATATATATACTCAGACAAACATTGAAAAGGATCTGATGGATGCCGGTATTGATAACCTCATACATATTGCACGGGCAAAAACTACAGAGAAAAGTTATGGTACTTTACCTGCCGGTTTTAAATCATATCTTGATAGTATTTTATACAAATCAAAACCACTGGTGGACTGGCGCCGGGTTCTGAAAATATTTTCTGAAAGCAGCAGTAAAACAAAAGTCACCAATACACTTAAAAGACCTTCGAAAAGATATGGTACCTCGCCCGGTATAAAAATAAGAAAGTTGAGAAAATTACTGATTGCAGTGGATACATCGGGGAGTATACATCAGGAGGAAATAGCACAGTTTTTTACGGAGATACATCATATCTGGCGACAAGGATCAGAAATAATCATCACTGAATGTGATGCAAAAATACAAAGAACATATTCATACAAAGGTACAGTACCAACTTTTATTATAGGTGGGGGAGGAACAAATTTCGATGCACCCATTGAATACGGTAATAAGCATTTTAAACCTGATGGTTTGATTTATTTTACTGATGGAGTAGCACCTTCCCCCCAAATAAAACCTCGTTATCCTTTGCTCTGGGTCATCAGTAATGAAGGTATCACTACAGACTCAGAAGCATTTCGAAATTTACCGGGAAGAAAAGCCAGATTATAACTATGTCAAAAACTGAACAGTTCAATTACATTACTTACGGGACAAAAACAAACGCAGCACAAATATCCCAGTTGCTGGAACATATTTCACTTTCAAAATCAAACAGGCCAACTCCACTATGTATCTGGGGTATGCATGGCATTGGAAAAACAGAATTAGTCCGTGAATTTGCACATAGTAAAGACTATCAATTCGTATACATCGCTCCCGCCCAGTTTGAAGAGATGGGAGATCTGCTGGGCATGCCCAGGATAGAAGATGGCGTTACACGTTTTGTTGCACCGGACTGGGTACCCGAAAAAGAAGGCCCCGGCATTTTCCTGATAGATGATGTGAACCGTGCAGATGACCGCATCCTTCGTGGCATCATGCAGCTGCTGCAGAACTACGAGCTGGTAAGCTGGACATTGCCAAAAGACTGGTTGATAGTACTCACTGCAAACCCTGATGGAGGCGATTACTCCGTTTCAGCAATGGACGATGCAATGCTCACAAGAATGATGCACGTGACAATGGAATTCGATGTAAAGGTTTGGGCCAGATGGGCGCAGCAGGCAGGTATTTATCCAACAGGTATTGACTTCATCTTAACTTATCCTGAAGTTGTAAATGGTACGCGCACTACACCAAGATCGCTCGTACAGTTTTTCAATTCTCTTGAATCAATTCCTGATCTCAAACAACAGCTAGACCTTGTAAAGATGTTGGCTGATGGAAGTTTGAATGTAGAAACAACAGCTGCTTTTATTACTTTCATTAACATGGATATGGATAAAATCATATCTCCTGAAGATATTTTAAATGCACCTGTATTTAAAATTATTGAAGGACAGCTAAGAGCTTTGGTAGATGGAAAAACAAAGCGGATGGATATTTTATCTGTAATCATGACAAGGCTCACCAACTATCTTGTGTACAGCAAAGAGGAACTTACAGATAAAGTATTTGAGAACCTGAAAGCATTTATCCTGTTATCATTTATCCCTAATGATCTGCGATTAGCAATGGCACAGGAGTTGGTGAATGCCAACAATAAAAGTCTGAAGAAATTATATAGTATTCCCGAAATAGGAAAATTGATTTTAACCAAAATGTAATATGGAACAATTTCTTTCCTTTGATTCTAATAGGCAGCATCTTAGAATATTCGATTTCAACGGTGAGTTAAAAGAACTACCGGAAGATTTCTTTCGGCAATACCCTGATCTGAAAAGTTTGGATGTCCATGCACTTGATCTTGCTGCTCTTCCCTCTTCTGTGAACACGTTGAAGCAGCTGGAAATCCTGAATATAGACTATACAAAGTTAAAGCAACTGCCTGCTTTAGCGCATCTGAAAGAGCTGCACATCACCAACAATAACCTGATTGATTTTGATAAAGAAGGGGGAAAATTAATTGGTCTTACCGCGTTGACATTGGGAGGATATCGTGGGAATACACTCCCACAAAAGTTAGTTCTTTTACAATCGCTGGAAACATTAAAATTAACTAATAGTAAAAAAAACAGCAACACATGGCCCGAAATCCTGGAGCTGATAAAAGCACTACCACAATTGAAGTTTGCTGATATAGATATGCCTCAGGATAAGGGAGATGTTTTCTTTACTGAAGAAGGCATCGCCATACTGGATCGGCTGGAAAAGATAAGCGGCAGGTATTTCGATTTCTTTTTCCCGAACAGGATACCATTAGTAATAGGCCTTACAAAGAAAGTAAGTTTTCAGCGGGCACTTCAGCATGTGTTACCTGAATTCAGACATCTCACAGCAAGTAAAAATTATAGTCCACTACAACTTAAATTATTATTCGGTCTTTTCACAAAAAGCACTTCAACTTTCAGTGAACTCTTACCTAATAAACTGAAAGACGCACTGCATGAAAAAATAACACTTCGCTTGCTGGAAAAGCCTAAAGGCGAAAGCATGCAATCCATTAATAAAAAACTCGGTAAGTACGGCATAAAGACGAGTAGCACAGCAGATGATGAAAATACAATTGTGGTTATTGGTAACAACAGCAGCTTTGAAGAGGTTATAAAATTTGTAGATAACAACCGGGATATTATCACAATAGATCAGTTAAACGAAGTATTGATCAATGAAGGTGAACACTGGCTTTTACAGGATGACAATAAAGAAATAAATGAACCCTTATTACGATTGCTCAGCAGTAACCAGCCTGAGAATTACAAAGTGGCATTCCAGATTATTGAAACAGGTGGAGCTAACAAAACAATTCAAAGTATGCTTGCTGCTGTGATGATGGCACATCCTGATAAGGAAATTTATAAAAGTGCAGAGAAGTTATACGATAAATATGGTTCACAATCATTCAAGCTGCATGCAAAAGGCGTAAAAGCATCTTTAAGAAAGGGTGGAAATGTAAAGCATAAAATAGATGCAATAGTGGCACATCCTGATATTGACGCAATGATGTTTAGACTGATGTGTCTTTGTATTTCGGGTATTTATGTATTTGAAATGAAAGGATACAAGGATCTGAAACTCCCCGAAGAGATTGTTTATTTTTCACACATACAGAAAGTATACATCGAAAATTGTGAAGGGTTTCATATTACCGAAGCTATCGATTTATTGAAAGAAATGCCTGCCTGTAAGGTACTTAAACTGAGTGGTTGTCATATTCCAATTCCAGCTTCAATAAGTAGTCTTAGTCAGCTGGAGACGCTGGAAATTGCTTATAATGCGCCAACAGATATAAGTGCTTTACAGTCTCTTACATCTTTAAAAGTACTCAATGTTGAGGGCATTAAGATAAAAGAATGGGAATGGCTATTGTCATTAAATAAGCTTGAAATCCTCAACATCAACAATAATGAATTACAGACTTTACCTGATTCATTATTTAGTCTCAGACAACTAAATCGTCTTGAAGCAAAGCAAAACAAAATAACGGTTGTTCAGGAAAGATTGAATGAGTTAGTGTCTCTTCGTTATCTTGATTTATCTAATAATCAGATAAAAGATTTTCCTTATTTTCTTTCAGTATTACAGTTACAAAGTCTGTTGTTACGTTCTAATAAAATTTCCTTAATTGATACAGCTATTTCTTTTCCAAGCCTGCGCGAACTAAATTTGTCACGTAATCTGTTGACTGAACTACAATTTAAACATCCGTTGAGCCTGGGAATACTGGATATTTCCTACAATAAAATAAGCAAACTGGATGATTCTCTTTTTACAGCATTGCTTAGATCTTTTTATGCCAACAATAATGAAATAACGTTTTTACCTAAAGCGATACTCAATTCCAGCAACTATCATTATTTCTGGCTACAAAATAATTTCATTACTGAATTACCTGATTTTTTTGCACATGCTATTATCAGTAATGCTGATTTCAGTAATAATAAAATAGCTTCTATTCATCCGGATTTTGATAAATATGGAGCACAAAATTATGGCAGGCTTTATTGGAAAATGGAAAAAAACTTATTACCTGCAATGAAAATTGGAGGAATGTATATACATTAATAAATTTAGACGTAATAGCTGATACTTGATCTGACATCAGATCTATTTCATTAAAGACCTGACATTGGTTCGATCAAAACTTAGCAACCATGTTTTCCGCCACCTGCGGTAATTTTAAACAATGCATGAATGTTAACCTGAGTTTTCAACATCCTCCCTTGCTGGGTATGGCATAGATCACGTTGCCCGAAACAAGTAAATTGAAGACCTTATTTTCTATAGAAGGAAGTAACAATTTCCATGTTTTTCCCTTGTCTGATGATCTGAAAATGCCGTCAGGATGAATACAAAATAAGTTTTCACCAACCGGGATAATTGAAGTCGTGTAGGCTTTCAAAAAAGGGCGATCATTCCAGGTCCGCCATATTGAATCCTTAAAATCTTTGCCCTGAAGGCCGGCATCAACGGGCTGCCAGGTTTTACCTTCGTCGTAGGATGTCATTAGCCCCCTGGTATTAGACGCTGAACTGGAAGTGATAGCAGCGAATCCACCTTTGATCTGTTTTACATCCCAGGCCACAACCCCCTCACTGCTCACCACCGCCCAGTTTTCGCCATTGTCGGTCGATCTTATTATCCTTCCCGTACTGATCGCCACCAGTACGCCATCCGACTCTGCCAAATGCCCTACCAGGCTTCCGGTATGGACATGTTTCCAGGTTTTTCCATCGTCAACAGTTTTAAAAAAGCCTCTGTCGATGCCGATAAAAATTGTACCTCCGGCAGTCTCAAAAACGCTGCGTATTCTTGGCTCCAGTAAAATTTCGAAAATCGGCGACCATACACTGGTTCCGTTTGTTTTTTTCAAATTTATACCCCAGTAATTGTTGGCAAATATCCAGGACTTAGCGGGGGCAATGCTGCTATGTTCGTCAGGGAAAATCTCTTTGGTCCAAAAAGGAGCTGTGGCATTTGGTGTACTGTGATAGAGTCCGTTTCCAACCTTTATAAACAGCCCTTTATCATTTGCAAAGAAGCTATTTCCCTTGATACTATCTTTCCGCAAATTTTCGGGCAGCCCTTTGCTGATGTCCTGCCAGGTTTGTCCACCATCTGTAGATTTGAAAACGATGTTTACAGGCCCTGATTTAGCCCCTTCGGTTGTTTTCTCTCCCGCTACCTTTTCTTTTGGCACAAAAGAATTTAATAGAAATACCAGGAGGATAACCGGAACTAACACAAATAATCTTTTCATTTTTTTAAATTTAGAGTAAAACATATTGATTAATAATTAGCGAAAAGTAGCAGGTGGGGCAGTACATGGTCATTCCATCATAGCGATACAGCTTGCCCGTAGTTCCAACCCCTACGAACCAGACATGGTCCGATAGCGGTCAATGCAGTGCTCTTTGTCCGTTTCCTGGCAAAAACTAACATGACACTCAGGGTGTTCAAACGGGTTCCTTTATTTTTCATCTCCTGTCAAATTTTGATAAAGCGAATTACCTTGTTATTTTTCAACTGGGGAGATTTGGATTGTAAATAAAAATGTAACCTTTGTAAATAAATCGTAAATACTGTGTTTGATAGCCGAAACGTCCTCTCCGGGAAACGCAAATACCTGTTCGGGTTGATACTAACCTTGTTTATCTCTCTAGTCTGCGTGGCTTTCAGTATGGAGGATAATAATGATTTTGACATCTCCGGGAGGGAAGTTTTGCTCCGCCGGATCGGGCATGAACTGCTTTTACAGTCGGGCGACAGTACATCCAGTGTTCTTCCCGTAAAAAAGATCGCTGAAAATGAATATCAAATCAGGTTTGAGCATGAACTTACTTTTCAACCCGATTCCCTGGTAAATACTACCCGGGGGTTGCTGGCAAAAGCCCCCCTCCCGAGCGATTACTTTGTAAAAGTGCTGGACAGCGGCACCTCCAGTGTGGCCTATGGCTATGTGATATCTAAAAATAAAAAAGATGATATCATCGCCTGCATAGGGAGAAAGCAACCCAGCGCACGTTATATGATCAACATTAAATTTAAACCGACAGGAATAATATGATTGTGGCTTTTTCTCGTTCGATATGCTTGCCTATTAGCGGTTCGTTATTTTATTTCAATGTCTATTGTCACAATTTATCTGAACGTATTTGTTTTGTGAGTTTACGAATATAATACTTGGACATCCAAACGAAACCCATTCAAATCCAAATATAACTTCGGGTTTGTCTTTGAAAAGTTTTCCTATCCATTGTTCTTTCAAGTCAGGATAATTGATATTGTTTATTCCAAAATTCAACGGTGTTACGCTTGTTCCTTCACTATTGCTGAAAATTGTCTCATTAACCACATTATCAGATTGCTTATCTATTATAATTAAATGTCGGTCTTGAACCTGAATAAGATTATTTGGCTCTGTATAATCTTGAATGAAAATTTGGTGAGTTTTTGTTTCATATAAATATGCTTGTCCTTTTATTGTATTTTTATGTTTATATTCTTTTTGCTCTTCGGTCAAATTGCTTTTTCCCAATGGAAATTTTTCAGCTTTGATTTTTTGCCAAACAATGGCTTTCATTTGTCCGTGCATAAAAGGATTTTCTTTACCGATAAAAACCAAGGCTTCACTAAAATATTTTCCTAGCCCTATTAAATAATTTTTTGTCACTTCAAATCCAATCATATAGTCGGATTGACTGCAAGGACAATCTTTTATGTCCATATAATCATTTAAATAGGCAACTACATTAAGTTTTCTAACAGGAAAAGAGAGTAGTACATCTGTAGAGTAATCGTAAATAAACAGACTATCTGTTTCTGAAATGTTAGTTTTTGAAAGAAATCTCTTTCTATACGATGCATTTAATTTAAAATATTGAAGACTGTTTTTATCTACATTTTCAAGATTTGGAATAGCTAAAGAGTCTGGATGTTCGCTCAATGGATAAATGTCAGACAAGGATATAAAACCAATTTTTTTGTTTGCGTTCTCTTCTAAATCGCGTATCCAAAATAAGTCAAGCTCTTTGGTGTATGTCGTTTGGCTATCTAAGTCAGAATAATTATTGGAATTAAGTGTGTCTGAAGTTTCGAGTTTCGAATTCTGGGTTTCAGTTTTATTTTCGTTTTCTATCTCAATAGCATTTGTTTTTGTAGTTCCTGATTTATTCTCGCTACATGATAAAATAGTGAAGATTGTTATCACTAAAATTGTAAATATTCGTTTCATTCCTTTCAATGTTTGTCGCTGGTTGTGTTGTTTTACAATGATCTCTAACACTTAAATATATGCCGTTAACCGGCCTTGGCCTAAAAAAATTTCAGCATTGATAATCAAAGTAGTAGTATTCGCCTTTCCCATTTTTACGGCGCAAATACAAAATAAATATTTTCAGCCACCAAATAGCAATCCACTTTTTCCAACCCCGGCTGGCTTCTGAAATGACAATTTTGTAGTAGTCTGGCGCTTAAGGAATCGGTAAGGAACTGCGCACGGGCATCTACAAATAGTATACAAAGGCAAAACAGCACCAGGCTTATTCGACTTATTTTCTACATCAATGAATTAATCTGCTGCAAATGTACAGATGTAGCACATTGGTAGTACCTATTTACCCAGTCATGTAGATCATTTGTAGTAGTGCTCTGCTTAGATTTTTGGTTTTCTGGGTTTATTTTTGAAGCATTTATAACATTAAAAGCAAAACTGATATTCCCTATGACCCGTGAACAGGAATTAATTGCCGCTATTAAAGAGGCCGACCTCAATAATGTTGAACGACTTATTAAAGAAGGAGCAGATCTGAATTATTACGAAAGGGTATACCATGTTCGATATTGTATTCGTTGCTACCTGACCGTTCGCAACGCCAACAGATCATTAATAAACCAGACTTTACCGGATTAAAAGAAAAAATAAAATCACTATAAATGAAAAAACATAAGAACATTCCCGACGCAGCCACCTGGAATGCTGAAGATAAACAATGGGAGCTTGGACAGAAAAATGAACAGTTAAAGGAGATAGGCATTTGGGAAGCGTGGCACACGGAAGGATATTGCTGCGGTACCACTGACTATGGAGATGGTACACCGCCTTTTCTTTTCAAACGCTTCCATCCCGATGGCAAACTGGCTCAGGAAGGCAACTGGTATGGCGGTAACAAATGGCTGGGCACCTATCGTTGGATCAAAAGTAAAACGCCTTCCCCCGAAGGGTTTCCTTCAGGAGATCCCAGGCAAGGAAAAAACCTCTGGAAGGTTGAGTTCGATTACGTAGAAGAAGGCGTCTATCATGCACAACGTTTTTACGATATAAAAGATCGTCCTGTTAATATTCACGGAATTCCGTTACCGGCGCGGCCTGCATCAGTTCCTGAAAGAGCGCATTATATAGATGAGGAAGGCTCCGAAACCGGCTATGCCTGTTGGGTGATGGGACTGCTAGACGCGCACCAGGGCGCATTTATTGGCGAGTATTTTGAATGGGACCTGAATGGCGCCCCCATCGTGAAACGTCTCTACGACCGGCAAACAGGATCAGTCATTGAAGAACACACCTATGAAAACGGGAAACTATGGACTTCCAGGATATTCAACACTGACTCCCAAACACAGAGTTTCTATCACCCTGACATTGAACCCCAGGTTGTAAGCCAGAGCATACTTTACCGGAACAACGAAAAGGACAAGCAGAAAACCTATTTTGATACAGAAGGCAAGACCATCTTCGTTTTCCGATCCGAAGAGATCAGTGATCTTCATCAAAGAAAATATTACAATGGTATCCTGGTTTATGAAGGAATTCAAAGCAAAGGCAAGAAAGAAACACCTTCCAGCTTTATCTATTATTACCCGGAAGGAACCCCTTTAATAAATTACACGTCTAATGGAGATGGAACCGGTCAATGGCGGATGTATGACAAGGAGGGACATGAAATACTAAGCCTGCCGGAAGCGAAAGAGGCCAATAGAGACAAACATAATAACTGGGATGTTTTTAAGCCTTACTGGGATGACAATGAACCTGAAAAAATGGTGAATTATTGGGATGCGGTGATTGAAAAGTTTACAAACAAACATCTTAACATCGTAATAGCAGCAAGGATTGAAAACCTGGAAGTACCGCCACATCTTGCAGCCGAGCTGGCTAAGGTAGACTGGAAAAATACAAAATCGGCCATGAGTGGGTGTGAGGCTATTCCCCAGGCGATCAATGGGATGCTTTCAGATGATGAAGATGTTGCCTCTAAGTGCGAAAGTCGCATCTGGTATGAGATCGAACATCAGGGCACCGTTTATGAAGCTACTTACAAGGTGGCCACTATTCTTGCACAAATGATACCTTATTACGCGCATAATATAATTATACAGCGCCGTTTATTTCAGTTCTTATTCCAGGTACTGCAACAGGCCTATATCAGTGATGAAAAAAAGCTATACAAGGAACTGATCAAAGCCGTTCAGCAATTACTTCCAACGATCCTGCAAAACGCAAAAGATGCAGATGATGACATTGCGCTGGAATCACAATACTTACTACTGGAAGCCGGACGTAACACACCTGAAACAGAAACGTTCTTTATAGAGGAATGGCATCGCACGGAAAACACCACCTTGCGAAGAGCCTATGCCGCTTTTGCTTTGGGCGACCTGTACATTCAGACAAAGCAATCTCAAAAATTAGTTACTGCATTTACGGACGTATTTGCTGCAGAAACGGATACCCTGGTGCGATTAGTCCTCGCCATTCAACTGGTAACTGCTGCTAAAAAGGAAGCTGATGGAGCATGGCTGGCCGAACTGATTGGGGCGCTTACTGATCCCGACGCCGTCGATGAAAACTTTTATGAACTACAGCCATTTATCGGCGACTTCGATGTGCAGGAATATTTGCTGATGGTCCTTGGCTATGCCAATCCCGATGTGCTGGAAAAAAATATAGAACCCGTTATTGAGATATTGCCTGCTGCCGGCATGCTGAAACAGGAAACGCTGTTACAGGCTGTTTTCTCCGTTTTATTCCAGAAAAAATCAGCCCTTAAAAGCATTACACCCATACGTAAAAAAGCGTTGCTGGCAGCTGCTGAAGTAGCAGACCAGCATAAGAATTTATTGAATCATCAGGAGATCTTTGAAAGCTTTAACCTGCCACATGATTCTTATAAACTTCGGAAGCTGGCAGATAAGTCTTAATAAAAAACAATTAGCACGTTTTGCAAAGATCGTTGAATACCTGATCCTGAATTTTAATAAATTATGAGCTACTATATTACTACCTACGAAGTTCCCATTGACCTTCTTGAAAAACTCAAAACTTTGGCACCTGATTTTGCTCAACAGGAAGATATCTTTTATGAGTGGAAAAGGACAATTCCTCAAGTTGCGGCCACTAACGTGATGGAAGCCCCTTTCCGGGCCATTAGTAGTGGAAAAGTTTCAATGGATTTTGAACCTGATGAACATGAAAAACGCTTTTATGAGTTATTCCATAAGGTAGAAATTGAATCAGATGTCGAAAGCCAAAAGAAGCAGCAAGGAAATCGCAGGTATCTGTCTGCAGGTTATCCGGGGATTTCTGATTACGAAGAACCTGAGGAGGTTGCATTAGCATGGAAACGTATTGAAAAGGTAATTGCCCAGCATCCGGAATATGCTGTAGCTGATTTGCTGGCTCCCGATCCGTCTATGGAATTTCTGGAAATTCTGGCTGTTCCCAGTCCTCTTGAAGAATGGATCAGATTTTATTACGGGTGTGCGATGCGGAGGAGTGCCACCATAACGATTGATTGTTAACAATATTCTCCGCAGGCATCCCGGCGAATGGAAAATATCCCATTACATATTTAACCTTACTCAAATAGTATAAAAGAGAAGAAGCCGTCTTATTTATAATGGCTTCTTCTCTTTAACTTGTCTGTCGGGGTGACTAGACACTTATCGAGCTTTTGATAGAAGATTTGTCCCTAATTGATGCGTATGCCAAACAATAATTTTCAAGTGGCAAGTTCGTTTTGCCGAAAACGCCCTCTGCTTTCAGATATTGTCAAGAAGCCAACTCTGTTATTGGTTTAATATCGCTTTCAGCGGTGGATAGTTTTTAAACTCAGCTAACGCCTTTTCAGATTGTATCTGGTCTTTCATTATTTGAATGTCGTTGTATTTGTAATTAATAGCCTGTTTGTAACATTGCAATGCCTTATCAAACTCATTCATTTCAACATACAAACACAATGCATTAAAGAAAATAGCCGGATTACCAGGTGCATACGGCAGGCACTTTGCCAGGAACTTCTCATTAAGGACTTTATCAACCGGAAGGCCGGTTATGTCGTGTTGCAAAATCCACAGGGCATTGCAGTATACTTTCAAACTTAATTTACAGGGTTGGGGTGGTTGTATATCCAATGCTATTTCGTACAAACGCCTTGCCTGAATAAAAGCATCTTTATAATGAAATTTGTAAGCATATGCCCCGATATTACTGGCATAAAGACAAGAGGCACAATCACCGGAAGAACTGGTTAATCCGTACTGTCGGTTAGAGAGTTGTCGAACCAGCCTGTCTATCAGGGGTTGGTTGTTCTCCATAATAGCAGCAAAAGCAATTTTATCTACATGTGGCAATATAAAAGAATAATCCGGGGTATTCGCATCTAGCGCTTCTTCGGCCAACCGGTTCAATTTTGCATATTCCTTTTGCATATCCAGGTTTATAACCAATTGTTCTGCTGACCTGTTCACGTTTTCGTTTTCTCTATGCTTCCGGTAAAATGCCAACGTTTTCGATATATCAGGGTTGTCAAAAAGTTTTTCCAGTAACAATTCCGGAAATAAGTATTCTATCAGGGTCTCGGATGGGGTTTCAAAATCTACCTGTCCATAATGAAAGATCGCTTCCACTGCAAATCCAAACAGCTCCCGTTCCCTTTCATTTTGTTGATAAGTGCCAGGGTCCTGTTCCCATTTTTGAAGCAACCCAGGTATGGCTTCCAGGCTGGTATAATGCCAGTTAGATAATCTGGTGTCACCAGCCTCCTCAATTTCAGTGCGATACGCAAACTCAATGGGGCAAAAGGCATGTATTTCCAATAACCAGCGTTCAATATCAGCTTCAAAAGCATCCAGGGATTTTCTGCTGGCGGTAAACACCAGCATATCTTCGTCGTAATCATCAAACTCACCGGACCCAATTTCTTCCTCTTCTATTGCGGTGGGGTCATATGCTTCCTGAATATTCGTATGTAGTACATTATACCCGCCGCTGTACGCATTCAGCATCCGGCCTTCGAAATCTCCGGGATGAGGTTTAATGGGTGGTGGGGCCAGTTTAATGATCTTTTCTATCTGGTCGTCATCGGGCCTGGTAACAAAGCGAACGTATACCCCGATCCAATTGTCGAAGTTTCCATAACCTGCACCAATAAACGGAAATGGCAATGTTTGGTTGTTGATTAATGCAACCTGTTGATTCATATTGTTGGGTATAATTAAGAAATAAGGTCATGTGTATTAAACATAGCTTTTGCGTGTGTGGTCAAGTGCAACCGGGTGGTTATGCTCACTTAACAAATCAAGGATAGCATTTACTCCCTTTTGTTTTTCAAGGCATACTCCGCATCGGTGAGGAAAGTATGCCAAATATTGATTGCCTTGTCAAATTTGGATCATTTAAGCGGATTTCACCCCATTCTTACTACTACAAATGATCTACATTACCTATAATTTCTCTTTCCGCATTTATTTAGCCTAGCAAAAATCAGCACTAACTGGTTTGAAAATCTACCGTTACCGGGCACATAACAGCAAACCCGCTCAAGTAACGGGTTTTGCTTTTTAAACATCTTCTTATTTTTAACAATTCTATCATATTCAGATTAAAACAGGTTTGATACCTGTAGATATGAGATCCATTTAGAAGAGGCTTTTTTACAAGTAAACATAATAACTACAGCGACATACCACCAGTTACCTCAATACGCTGACCATTCACCCATTTAGCATCATTACTACAAAGGAAAGCCACCACGCCACCCACATCATCAGGCAACCCTACACGTCCCAGCGCCGTTATTCCTTCCACAAATTTCCGTATACCAGGATTATCCTCCATTGCCCCTCCGCCAAAGATAGCCCCAGGTGCTACTACATTTGCAGATATCCCCCTTGTGCCCAGTTCTGCAGCCAGATATCTGGTATACACATCTATTCCGCCCTTCATCATCGCGTAAGCTGATGCCCCTGGGAAAGAGACCCGCGATACCGCAGAAGAAATATTTACAATCCTTCCGCCATCCTGTAACAACGGTAACATCTTTTGAGTGAGGAAATAAACCCCTTTCAGATGAATATTCATCATCTCATCAAACTGGCTTTCAGTAGTAGCATTAATCGGCGCTTGAATACTGGTACCGGCATTGTTGATCAGAAAGTCGAAGTGGGTCGTTCCGAATGTGGTACTCAATGTATCGCTTACCTGCTCCACAAAAGCATCGAAACCTTTAATATCCGATGTATTGAGCGGCAGGGCTACAGCCTTACGCCCAAGTGCCAGAATAGAGGCCACGGTTTTCTCCGCACTCACCTTATTGCTGAGATAAGTAATAATGATATCGTTGCCTTTGTGTGCCAGGCTTAATGCAATATTTTGACCAATACCCCGGCTGCCACCCGTTACTAACGCAATTTTTGAAGAACTCATTTGTTATACTGTTTTGATTTAAGAACAGTACAAAATTCCGCCAAATGGGTAATGCGCACAATAGCAGGATCAATCCATTTTATGTATAATTCAAACTTTTGGGTTGTGAACGATAAACCCCGGGAGAAATAGAAGTTTCATTCTTAAAGAACTTCGCAAAATGTGCAAAGTCTGAAAACCCCAGACTATCTGCAATCTCAGCGATAGTCCAGTTTGTCTGACGCAATAGAATCTGCGCTTCCTGGAGAATTCTTCCGGCTATTAATGCAGATGTTGTCAGGCTTGTGGTTTCTTTCAATATTTTGTTTAGATGATTGACATGTATGGATAGTTTTTCAGCATAGTCTTTTGGAGCCCGCAGATTAATTCTTTGCCGGGGGTTTTCCACTGGAAATTGCCTTTCCAGTAACTCAATGAACAGGGATGTTGTTCGTGCAAAATTGCTGTGATTAGGATGAAGCATTGTTGTTGACTGTAACTGTTGCCCCAGATGAATGAGCTCGAGGGTATATGCACGCAACAGATCATATTTGTAAGCATAAGTAGAAGCGATGGCGGTCTGCATCTTCTCAAAGATGTCTTTTACATTCTTTACATCATTTTTCTGCAGCGGGAATACAGGATGTTCCGGTGATTTATAAATAGGCAGTTCATCCAGTACTACACCACTCCGGGTTGGATGAAGAAACTCCGATGTAAATACACAGCACCCCCCTGACTGACGTTCCAGCGGCAGCCACGTTACAGGACTTTTGGGTGTGGTAAAAACAAGTGTAGGCTGCGAAAGATCTATAATGCTATCAGGATATCCGATTTTTGAATGCCCCATTAAAAGACTGACTTTGTAAAAAGTGCGGCATTGATAAGGTTCACTGGGTGTGTTCGAAACAGTTTGCCGGATTTTCGATATATTAAATACATTGAAATGGCCGATCTCATCCTGAATACCTACAGGCAACAGAGCGTTCAGCTCGAGAGATGAGCCGGTAGCCAAGCGTTTATCAAATTCATTAAATGATAACACTGTTCATAACTTTTATTTGTAAAAATCAAATTTCAATTAAAGTTAAATCATAACCATTAAAAATCCCACCACCATTCCTTTGAAAATAATTTTCCCTTTAGTTTTCCCTGATTATTATTGATTTAGTCTATACAAATTATTAATTGTCAGAAGCATTTGGTTCGATAATCTATCGCTACTGACTGCATTAAAATTCAGTTAACACCAATATCAATCATTAAAAAGTATTTGTTCTTTTTAATGAAATCTCCCTAAATTGCCGTTGTTAAACACCTATAGCCACGAACTTAAATAACCCTATATCATTTTCCATTTTCCATTACCCATAATCACAAACCCAAAAATCAGATGAAAACAAAAATCTGTACGTTGCTGCTCTGTATGTCAGCAATCATGTTTGGCTGTAAAAAAGAAGCAGCAAAAGAAACCCACAAGGCCCGCGCCGCAACAAATGCCCGTACACTCGGTGCACGCCTCCAGGATCAGGGTGCATACCGGAAATTAATTCGTGAAGACCGCTTAAAAGGTGCAAAAACTGCGGCCCTTTGCAGCGCAGTAGACATCGCCTACTTATTCCCTGCCCCCGGAGACCAGGGCTTACAGGGAAGCTGTGTGAGTTGGGCAGTAGCATATGGCGCTAAAAGTTATTATGAAAGAGGTGAGATCGGCTGGCCACTAACCTCAAACAATCATGTTTTCAGTCCGCAGTATGTGTACAGCCAGACGCACTACGATAATTCAGAAGGAGGTGGCGGTTCCTTTTTCAGTGATGCATTGAACCTTGTGGTAAACCAGGGTGTGTCTACCCTGGACGTCACTCCTTATGATCCATGGGATGCCTATGGGTACCAGTCCACTCCAAATCTTGATCAGCGTCGCCAGGCATTCTACTTCAGGAACACCACATGGTCAGCACTTCCTACCCGCAATGTAGAAGAAATCCGCGTGCACTTATGTAACCGCGAGCCGGTAATATTAGGCTTTCCTGTATATCCGGATTTTGACAACCTTGGTCCCGGTAATGAAGTATACGACGACCTTTCCGGCACTTCTCGTGGTGGCCATGGCGTGGTAATCGTTGGGTATGACGATGCCCGCCAGGCATTCAAGATCCTCAATCAATGGACACAATGGTGGGGCTTAGATGGCTATGGCTGGATCAGCTATAACCTCATCGCCAACAACGACTGGGAAGCTTATGTGATGTACGACAGTCCGAACCCGCTGCTCGGTGAAACTTACAATGCTACCACTGCCGCCGGAATGAGTACGATCGGTTATGTCAGCGGTGACTTCAACGGAGACGGTAATACGGACATTATCCACCCCTGGGATTACAACGGCAACCTTGCTATCCTGGTACACAATATCTCCGGCGGCTCCGGCACAAACATCATCTGTAACCAAACCAGCACAGGCGCCGGCTCAGGAAACGTTGGGATGGTAGCCGGAGACTTTAACGGGGATGGTAAATGTGACCTGATCCAGGGCTGGAATAACGGTGGCCAACTGGCACTCACTGTATTCGCCTCCAATGGCTCCTCGTTCAACGTTGCCTGGAATTCCAATATGGGACAAGGCTACGGTAATATCCGCCTCCTGCCTGTGGACATGGATGGCGACGGCAAAACAGACATCGCCCAGCTCTGGAACAACAATGGTAAACTGGGTATCTTCATTTATCGCTCTACCGGCACCTCCTATTACCAGGCAGCCTACCTCCCTACGGACAACGGCACCAACAATGTTGGCTTCTTCCCGGCCGACTGGAATGGTGATGGTAAAACAGATATCATCCAATGCTGGAATAATGGTGGTGCACTCGGTATTATCGTCTATGGCTCCAACGGAAGTGGTTATACCGTCGTTCACAGTGGCACTGCACCTCAGGGCTATGGTAATGTAGGACTTGTACCGCTGGACTACGATGGAGATGGTAAAACAGACTTCGTACAATGCTGGAATAAGAACGGTATACTGAACTTAATCCTTTACAGGTCTACCGGTTCTTCATTTGAATATATCGGTAATTATGCCACTATGGAAGGCCCCACAAATTATGGAATGCTACCGGTAAAACGGGCTGGCATGAAGGATGGAATTGCGCAGATATGGAAAAATGGGTCCAGTACAGCGATCTTCAGATATGATGTGTTAAATTATCAGTAACCCCTCATCAGGTTGTAAAGTAACTAATCCATCCTCGATATGTTTGTAGAAAATCGAGTAGGAAGTAAGGGATTATTTCCCTTACTGTCCTCTCACACCACCGTATGTGCCGTTCGGCATACGGCGGTTCATTAAACGTAAACAGCTTTAGGGGCTACTATTTCTTTTAGACTTAGTAGCCCTTCTTTCTTTAAAAATGCATTGTTGAGTGCCGTCTTCAGACGGCTAAGAAGATAAATGTAATAATTCGCTTCGTATAGACTGGGAGATATTTAAATATATTGCAATGTAATAATACTTAATGAGGGATAGCCTACCTTTGCGATTCAAATATAAGAATGACATTACCTGCGCTGAAACAAGATCTGATAGATAGCTGGATAACGGCTTATGATGAATATGCAACCAGAAAGGAGATGAAGGATACATCTGTGAAGATGATGTATGCAGAAACAATCCGCTTCAGGTTAGATAAATATACTAAGGAGAAATTCCCTGCACAAGGTCCTCTTTCTACAGAAGAGCGTCCTGAACATAGTTATGCTTATGGACTGGATGAATCAGGCAAGCCCGTTTTTTCCATGTTTGAAGAGCAGAAAAGCTTTTACACTTACTCAGATTCCCTGATAGAATACCTGGAGTATGAGCCGGATTCTCCTGTTCCTGCCTGTTTACAGCGTGTGATATATGAAGGTGGCAAAAAAGTTGGTTTTCAGTCAATCATTCTGAATGATGTGAATCTTCGTCAGTTTAAGGGAATGGCAGCCAAGCCGATCATCACTAAACTACTGAAAGATGCTAAATCTGTCATCTGCATCATTGAAGCATATGATTATAAAGATGACCGTATTGTGAATGCTGATTGTTTGCATATTATGCCGGAAGTTGGGGAGTATAACCTGCGTAAAAAGTATAATTATAACGCAGGTGGAGAACTGGAGGAGGTCATCAATATGTTTAGTGACAAACGTACTTCGTATGATTATGTGAAAATACCGTCAAATCTTACATTGCAGCAACTTTCAGAGGAAGTGTCTTTGTTGATTTCCAAAGATATTATCAAGACACTTGTAGATGAAGATTTAGATGAGCCGGTTGGCATTTTAGAAATCGGTTACCAGGAAATAGGAGACTATAGTCCTGTGTTATCTGTTTTTTCAGAAAAGGAACAAAGGAAAATAGAAAAATCTGCGGATAGATTAGAGGAGTTACTGGCAAATGACGAACGTGAAAACATTATTGAGCTTTCTGAAAATACACATGAACGCTTGTTAGTAGCTTTTATGCAGGAGGTGGAAGAGCGGGAAGATTTCTCACTGGCGGAGAATATGATCAAAAAAGTAGCGGCTTTATTAAATGCGAATAAGCTGAATAAAGAAGTCGCTACAGGGCCTAAGTTTATGGCTTATTCGGTGGACTGGAGTATTGGCCCGGAAGAGTTTTCTGACCTTTTAGCCGAGTGCGGCCTACCAGACAATATTGTTAAAGAATGGAAATAAAAATAAGAAGGTGTCAAAAGTAATTGAGACACCTTCTTTAAACATTCAGAAAAACACTACTACACACTTCTCTTTCGATCTTCCTTACTTCTTTAGTGCTTATGATCATCCTTTGGGGATACTTTTCTCGGGGGTATCGGAACCGTATAGAATTTGCTGTATTATACGGTTTGAAGCCACACAATGCCTGCAAGACAGACTTCACAGATACCGAGAAAGCTCGAAGCACTCCTGCTTCGAGCTTTCTCTTTCGGGAACAATTTGTTATGACCGAGATATCAGGGTTTAAGTATTGCGATGTATACCCAGACGACGGATATTGAACATGAGGTGAATGGTATACTGACTTATGACAGGGCTATGCCTGGTTACCAGCTCAACAATTGGTCAAAAATATTTACCTCTTGTTAAAATATCCACACATCTGATTCGTCAATAAACTGACATGAAAAAATTAATCAGGATAACTATCAAATGCCTGAAGATAGCATTTGCTTTACTATTATTATTGATAATCACTGTTTTAATATATATGAGACATCCACTATTCGGGGAGAAACCTACGGGAAAGAGATTAGAATTAATCAAACAATCGCCGCATTATAAAGACGGGCAGTTCCAGAACATTCACAATACGCCGCAACTTTCAGAGGGGTATAACATGGGAGGCGTTTTATATGACTTTATGTTCAAAAAACGTTTGCGTTTGCGTCCCGTAGATTCATTACCCTCTGTAAAAACTGATCTGCTGGCGGTTGCATCCGATCAGGATGTGTTAGTTTGGTTTGGTCACTCATCTTATTTTATACAGTCAGGAGGAAAGCGTTTCCTTGCAGATCCAGTGTTTTCTGGCAGCGCTTCACCTCTGCCTGGAGGTACTAAGGCATTTAAAGGTGCTGATATTTACACAGCTGATGATTTCCCTCTAATAGATTACCTGTTCATATCACATGACCATTACGATCATTTGGATTATAAGACCATGCTCGCACTAAAGAGCAAGGTGGGTAAAGTGATCTGTGGTCTGGGAGTAGGAGCCCACCTGGAAAGATGGGGCTATAAGCCTGATCAGATCATAGAGACAGATTGGTGGCAAGATGTGGATCTGGGAGATGGATTTGTTGTACACACAGCACCTACCCGTCACTTTTCAGGCAGGAGTTTTTCCCGGAATAATACACTATGGCAATCTTATATATTGCAAACACCAGCCATGAAGATCTATATAGGAGGAGACAGCGGTTATGATACTCATTTTGCCGAAATAGGAAAAAAATTCGGTCCGATAGATTTCGCCATTCTTGAAAATGGCCAATATGACCTTGCATGGAAGTACATTCATATGCAGCCGGAAGAGGTCCTGCAGGCTGCAAAAGACCTGACGGCAAAAAGATTGCTGCCGGTGCACTCCTCCAAATTCACGCTGGGCAATCACCCCTGGGATGAGCCTTTACAGAGATTAACGGCAATTGCAGATATTCCGTTGGCTACGCCTATGATAGGCCAACTCGTAGACCTACGCAATGATAAACAGATATTTAAGGATTGGTGGAAGGGAGTGAACTAATAAAACTATTTGGTTCGAAAACGCTCCGTTACCGGGCACTTAAAACACAAAACCCGCTCTAAGAGCGGGTTTTGTGTTTTAAGCTATTTTACTTTATTTTGTAAGTATCTCATTTTCAAGTCCATATTGGTTCGATCAATGGTCAATAAGCCAATTTATTTTTCTATGACATAACCATTGTTTGAACTGATTGGTAACTGACTGTCGACGCAAATCAGAGCTATTACAACTTAATCGCAAAAAGGATAAAGAGGGCAGAGTTTCAACTTAGCTTTTTTGATAGATTCGTAGCTAACTTCAAACTCTTCAGTATTGTTGGCTTTAGGCGTCTGTGCACCTTTGATTTCTGTTAACAATGTCCGATAGCGTTCAAGGATCTTAGCCAGATTTTTACTTGATCCATCATGCTGGTACGCCTCTGTTGCTTTCTGCGTTAAGCCATCAAACGCCTTATTCGCGTTGTCGTTAATAACGACATTCGCCAATACCTCACGTTTGGCTTCAGCCAGCTTTACATTCAATGAATCTTTGGATTGTGCTTTGGTTTGCAGACAGAAAAGCAGTAGAAATCCACATAATAGTTTGTACATCTTCATAAGATTTAGTTAAAAGGAATTAAATGAGTGCTGTACAAGCAGACTAAATAGTAGCGTCTGATGTTTACTTTTGCCAGGCATTTAATCCCCGAAGCTGTAAAAATACCAACTACCTGGTAGTTTTACAAACTCACTTTCCAGATCGGGAGTTATAGTGCTCCCCTATCTCAACCTAACTTAGATCTTAAGTATAAATTACTTCATAATACAATCCATTTCTCCAAACCTTTAACAATCAATACGACTTGGTTCGAAAATGCTCTGCTACTGGGCACCCAAAAAAGAAAAGACTTTAAGTTCAACGACTTAAAGCCTTTTTCATTTCTGACTAACTTCATTTTTTATAAACTAATATCTAAATCATTATACAGGAATAGTTTTTAGGGTCGAGTTTCATCAGTCCAGTAATTTAAAACACCCCTTCCTGAGAGACATCTGGCGATGTGTTTTTACTTAATGCCAATGAAAGAGAAAATTATGTAAATTTATATATAGATGGATGGTAAATATCCATGACGGACTATGGCAGTTAAATCCCTCATATCAGTTGCATTACTCTCCGCCATTTGCTCACTATCCTGTGAACGCGCCGCAATGGTCGCCATCTCCAATAAAACCACTACCGATAAGAAAATTAAAGTCATTTATCCACCCAAATTCATATTCCCGGGTGAAGGTCAGGGACGACTTAAAACGGGCAAAGCGGATTCTATAAAGATTTACAACCTTGAATCTGGCGACATTGATGAGGATATAAAATTCATTCCTATACTTTCCCTGGATACAGTAGCAAGAACGTATTCATTCGTTCTTAAGGGAAATCAACAAGCAATGGTTGAAAACCGCTACCTCATGTATAAACCAACGTATAAACAGACCTTCATTATTGATGATACTGATACTATAAAGCTGGTACGGCGGGGGAAAAAATTCGAAAAAAAGCCAAAACTGGCGTTGGGCGGGATCTGGGAATATTGCATTACAGACAGCCTGTCACCAGGATGTCAGTGCTATAGCCAACCCGTTAAACGTGAAGAACCTGATGAGCTAAGTCAAATGCTTGATATCATAGAAAAGGCTATATCTTCCATGCCAAAGAATTAGACTTGTAATGGTAATTTGTTTGCCCTCGTACTTGCCCGTACTTATTTGGATTTACCCTGAAGCAGCGATGCGGAAGTAAACCTCAGAATTAATAACTCCTGCGTTTTTGTTTTAAGTCATCCCTTTTTTATTTAATGACTATATTAGCTATACTATGAATAACTATTGCCTATATCCCCTAATGGTCTACATGCTAGTTACCTCATGTAAACCCAAAATGCCTACGGCCAACCTACAAAAGCAGCCAGATCGTATAACACTAGCATCTGTTGATTCTAATACTCCAGATTCCCCTCCTGAAGACGTTAAAGGAATACCTACCGATATAAAAGAAATAAAAAAAGCCTATTTATATATTATTACCCAGCGGGGAAATGGAAGATTAGATTCAGTATCCTTCACGTATTCGTGCGAAGAAAACCATGGAACTATGATCTACTTTTATGAACAAGGAAAGCTACGCATGATCGACTACGACTATTCAGAGGGCGATCATTCTGGTGTAGTTGAACAATATTTCATAAAAGACAGTACACTGTTTTTTGTTTATACAGAAGATGGAGCCTGGTCTTTCGAAGCAAATGGAGGGCCGGCAACTGTGGATAGGATTAACGAAAAACGAACATACATTGTAAACCAACAGCCTGTAAAATGCCTGCAAAAATCTTATGAGATACATTCTGCCGCTCAAATAAAAACGACTCCGGAAAACATATCAAACAAAGAAGTAGATTGCTCTTCATATCAATCTTTGATGGAACCTTATCAAATGTTGATTCGATACCTGAAAAACCCTACTTCTGCATGCCCGGAGAAATACACCTTTGATAATCATTGATTCAATATGAAAAATCGTTTTTGGAAAGATGATTTAAACGAATTAATTCTATTACACTCAAAACTCCCTTTTGTAACCATCCATTCTATTGCTGTTTATGCATTACGCCATAGCCGACTACTAATATGTCTGCTTTCACCTTACTCAAATCAGGTTCTGTATGTTTGTCATATTCATCTCTCATTAAAAACACAACGGTAAATAAAATCGTTTCTGTCTTCCCTGAAGGCGCTGCATCAAATTTAGGCAGGGTATTCAATAAACGTTCTACCTCTTCTCCCATCTCTTTTCGAGCCGCATTAATTACTTTTACACCTTTAACACTTCCATCCGGAGATAACTGGAATTGGGCCGTCACTACTCCACTTGCGTTTGCTTCCTGAGCAACACGTGGATAACGAATATTCTTCGATACAAATTTAGTAAAAGCCTCTGCTCCACCCGGGAAACGTTTTTTATAAAGGCTGTCTGTTATTAAGCTACCCCAGTTATGTGGAGTAAGAATAACATAGGTATTCCCATTAGCTGTTTGTATGTATTTTTCTCCATTTACCTTTACAAGAGGTGGGTTAGACGCCGATAACAAACCTGCTGTAATAATAAGGGCCGGAACGATCAACAGGTATTTCCATGTATGTCTCCGGGAAGATCGGTTTTTGTTTAACATGATGATTTTTTTGAAAGATTTACTGAAGTGATTCGCTATGGATTTATGTATGATGATAATAACCTGAATCAACGATACCCATAACAATTGCTGCTGTTATCCGATTTATATTCCGGAGAGTCTGGTGGACAGTGGCAGATACCATGCTATTGGATTTTGTCCCCTACTTAAACGACAAATTTTCCTCAAAAAATTGCAACATTTTCTTTTCAATCCTTTTAGCAACACGATTAATATGGTCACCTTCATAAATTTCGAAGGAATGTTGAATACCGTATCTGCTTAGCTCCTTATCCAGTGTTTTAATGCTCTCAGCAATATCTATGTCTTTATCTCCCGCATCAAAACCAATGGCCCTTAGCTTCTTGATGTTATAGATATATTGATCTAAGTTATTCAGAGGACGATTGGCATCCCATTTTTGCAACACTTGTGGCTGTAACTTTCCATCCTTTACCGGAAGATCAAGATAAAACGGAGGATTCATGGGATTGGGCGACCAGGCTGCTGCTGAAGCAAAGAGTGCTTTAGTAAAGAAATCGGCTTTTTGAAATTCTTCTGTTGTCTTAATACTTTCTGCACGCAAAAAGGGTGCTGGTACAGTTTCCCCGGATAACGTTGAAGACGAACTTAAGCAACAAGGACTTAACAGATATACCGCAGAAAACACATCGGGATTCTTTTCTCCAATCCGCAATGCTCCATAACCACCCATAGAGTGACCGCATAAGCCCCTGCTTTCTTTTTGAGCAATGGTACGGTAATGACTATCAATATAGCTCACAAGGTCCTTGCCAACAAAATCTTCCCAATTCCCTGTTGTTATTGAATTAGAATACATACTTCCTTGAAAAAGCGTATAGGCATCAGGAGTAACAACAATCATTTCATGAGCCGGATCTTGTGCAAACACAGTATCTAAAATGGTTGATAATACCATCCAGTGTTTTTTGAAACCATAAAATTTCGCATCATCATCTGTATAGCCATGAAGAAAGTAAACTACAGGATAACGCTTATTTACATTGTTACTATAATTGGCAGGTAGGTAAACAGAGACATAACGGTCAGCACTATCGCCACTAAGATTACCTTCCAGCAATTTGCTGTGAATTTTGATTCGCTGAACAGCGCCTTTAGCATCTTGTTTTTGCTGCGCAAAATTATTTAAAGGGGAAACAGTTAATATAGAGAACAATGCAACAGCAAAATGAGTCATGCATTTTTTCATATGGTTACTATTAAATATGTGATTGAAGATTTCAATAGTTATTGATAGCTGTACCATCGAAACCCCAGCAGACCATGATGATCTTTGAGGTGTAGGTAGTCACCCTCCGCAAAGCGTTTATATACCCCGTACTCGAATTCCCGTCTGAAAACCCGGGCATTCGTTTTTAGTACCTGCAAGTGATAAGTCGCCTCTATGTTATTACGCTGTCTGAATGAAGCTGCTTCTACGCTTTTGACTCTTCTTTCCATGCCCAGGAGCATGCAATTGGAACAATTTATATTGGCTTTCACACAGCTCCAGTCAACTCCTGTATTTTTATAATGCTCCTCACTCACCTCCATCCAGTGGGGTGGCACAATAATACTATCAGCAGGCAACAGGTACAAATAATATAAAGTGATCTCGCTCTCCCCTTCTGCAGGATCTGAATGATATGCAAAAGTCTGCGTCTCCGTATCGGTAACATAATATTTTGTGATCGCCGGACGGGAAAGATCAAAGGCATAGTTAATACCCGCTAAAAACGGAAGCGTATAAAAGGCCATGGTCATTAGTAAAACATTCTCATTCCTTTGTGACTGATCAGGTCTCTGTTGTATTCTCCAAAACACAGCATATGCTGCTACTATAGACAGTCCAACGACCAATAAATAACCCGGTAAGGAAATATTATAAACGGAAAATACATGAGGAATTGCAAAAAAGTATACAATGAGCGAAGCCGAAAATAGCACAAAACGAGTCATTCCTCCTCTGGGGGAGCTGTTGGAAAAAGGATGATCCATTCTTGTACCTGCAGTTTTATGCAGAAGATATCTCAGCAGCGGGATGCAAAAGATGATCAATATAAGACAGCTGAAAGTAACAGACATTGGATTCGCAAAAAGCAGCCAGACACACAATGCCAGGCGGGTGATAGCAGAAAAGATAATATTGCCAATAGTCTTTATCAGGTTTTTCAATAGCGCTAAATTGTATTATCAATTTACGAATATTAAGGTATATCCCAACGATTTACCAGTAAGTCTGTCCTGAAAATACCATAAGGTCTTACAAAGTCACTTCCTTCTTTACCACTATTCCTGGTCTGTTTATCGCTGTTACAATAATCTTTGATCCATGAACCGCTTCATTCAGCATACTAACTGTATATTTCCAGGCTTTGCCTGCAACAGTAGCCTGTCCTTCTTCTATTACTACACCATCCGCATTTACTATCATCACATCCATCTTCAGAACAAGTAATTTATCTGCTTTTATCAAAATGAGATCTCCGGGTTGTCCGTGATATTCATCAATACTGACCGACTTAATTTCAGGCCCTTTAAATGCGTCTGAGAAAGCAACATTATACGCTGTTTGTCCGCCTGTAGCAACAGTATCATATAATGCTTTTATAACAGGATCTTTAATAACTGTTTTTGCATACATTGTAGCTGCCCTGAACTGTTCCTGGTTCTTCATTTGTATTTCAGTAGCTGGTACACTGGCAGCTCTGCGTCTTTTGCTAACGATGGTCTCTCCCCCTCTCTGGCGAAAGGTCATATTACCTATAGATCCGGAAAGTCCTTTTATAAGTACATTATCAATCAATATTGCCATAAAATTATGTTTTAATCATTACAGCAATGATAAGCGGAATTTCATTTCATTATTAGAAAAAATACATGGAGAGCCTGGAATTACTACGTGACGAAGCTAAAAATGATACATGAATGGTATGATACACCTTCACAGATTATAATAAGACCCTATATAAAGTAGAATTGAACAGGTATTGATAAGGTTCATCCTACGTTTATCCTACGTTCGGAACGAAGGATGAACGTAGGATGAACCTTATCAATACCTGTTCAATCCCTTTTCTTAACAATACTTCTTAGAATCTGAATACCTGTTGATGTGTCTTATCGATTAGAGACACTAAATAGATATACTTCCAGCCGGGGAACATTATAATAAATAAGCTTATTTCTTAATATTTAAACTAAAAAGTGTATTATTACACCGAAATTAAATGACAGCCTATCTGTCTTAAAGTTAACAACCTATAAATAACATAAAATTCAAATTAGTATGATTTCCTTACCTCGTTCAATTTTTATCGCTTTATTAATTGTGTTTTCCTCAACATCTGTTTTTTCAAAAATTAAAATTCCTTTAGGAGAAAGAGAAGTATTAAACAAAGTGCTTGACTTACCTGATACCGATGAATTTAAATTAAAAGACGGCAATTTTTTTGATCTGGCTACACTTCATAAAGAATTCAACATTGCTTATTTGCTTCCATTATACATCATAGAAGAACCAAAACTGGTTGGTTTTGATGAACAAACAGAAACCTTTTATGATATACCTCAAAACGAGATAGATGCAATTTTAGCATCACAAAAGGTAAATAAAGAAGATCTCAATAAATTACCTTTTTATACAAAATATGGAGGTAAAATAGTTGCGATATTGATTATTGGATTATTAATCTGGGGGGCTATTCCTTCAAAAAAAGAAAAAGTAGAACCTACGAACATATAAATTAAGCTTAAAATTACTTTCATAAATTATGAACCCTTTATTCTTTATTCCGGTAGTATTAGTTATTGCAGGCATAGTGTTTATGGTAATAATGAACAACCGTCACAAATCTGCAAAAACTGAAATAAATATCGAGCAGGAACGCGGGAATTATTCTTCCTACAAAAATGAGTTATTAAATCAGGATTTTTCTTTTCTTAAAGATTGGATGAACGGTAAAGTAATTGATGCTTTCAGTTCTGCATCTATACCTCAAAGCACAGCAAATAAAGTTCAAAAATTAATAGGTGATGGCCTGAAAAATGTAGCATTGTCAGGTTTCGGGGTAAAGCTTCACCGTATAGAAACCGACGCTTTTTGGGTTTTAAGTGGTAAAGATCTGCATTTTTTCACAACTGATACTATAGGTGAATTAGAAGAGCATTTAATCTTTGATAATTTTCGCATAGAAAAAGCCCAATTGAAAGATGGCGGATTATTAAAAGCTCAACTTGGACTTTATGCAAAACAAGCAGAAGAATATCTGCCAAAAGTTCATCTAATCACGTTTGATATTGACGGGCAGCAATTATCGCTTGAAATTCACGATAGATTAAGATATGTTGTAAATCCTATGGATATGTTGAATCTAAAAAAACAACTTCAAATCAGAGCAAAGTATCAAGTGGTTGGGGAGCAATTTTTAAAGGAATTAAGATCCAGGTTTTCTAATTTAATTACGGCCTAATATTTTATGAGTTTTCTGAAGAAAATATTTAGAGCTTTTCGGGTGGTTCTCATAATGGAAGTATGATATCTATTGCAGAGGATTTATTAAACAATAAAAAAAGTCCTTTAAAAGCTAAAAAATACATTTAACAGCACTAATTTAAATAACAAACCCGCTCTAGTAGCGGGTTTGTTATTTAAATTATCTTCACTTCTCCATATGGCTTATACAAGATAAAAAGTAAACTAACGACATCATTAATGAAGTCTTGACGGAAATAAGCAATGATCAGGGCAGAGCACAACTGCTAATAGTAAGGTAATGACCTTTAATAGCGCTGTATGGAGTGTTATAGGATTTGCTAATTATGACTTAAACAGCCCTTATGATTGTCCCAATTGGCCATTGTTCAAGTCAGATGCGAGTCGTAAGTTTGCTTACAAATAATTATAATTAACCTATAACCAGGAGCATATGCGTAAACTTGTTTCGTTTTTTCATGTTTCTTTGGATGGATATGTGGCCGGTCTCAATGGCGAAATGGATTGGATAAAAGTTGATGATGAGATATTTGACCATGTCGGTGACCGTGTCAACGATAGTGATACCGCATTGTATGGCCGTGTTACCTGGCAAATGATGGAAGGTTATTGGCCTACCGCTGCAGATCAACCTAATGCCAGCAAGCACGACATTGAGCATGCCGCCTGGTATAAGAAAGCAGAGAAAATTGTGCTATCTAAGAGCATGCAGGGGGAGCAGTTACCCAATACTGTTTTCATTAGTGAAGATGTAGAACAACGCATAAAAGCGCTAAAGCAACAGACCGGTAAGGAGATACTCATATTTGGCAGCCCTTCAGCAACACACTCATTGTTACAATACGATTTAATAGATGAATTCTGGCTGTTTGTAAACCCTGTTGTGCTGGGCAAGGGTATGCCTCTTTTCAAAAATGTACCCGAAACAATACAGCTTGCACTGGTAAGCTCAAAGACCTTCGCCAATGGAGTAGTATGCATGCATTATAAGAAGGCTTAAAAGATGCCTTTATACAACTGAAGCTAAACTTATGGACGTTACCGAAATAATAGACCTGCTTAAAGAAAAAGCAGATACCAGGTATCATGCAGGTATGCTGCGTTTCGGTATTGATAATGAAAAAGCGTTGGGCGTTAAAATACCCGAGGTCAGGAAACTGGCCAAACTAATACAAAAGGACCATGAATTGGCCCTGCAATTATGGGACACCCGCATACACGAGGCACGTATCCTGGCATCATTAGTTGCCGACCCAAAGCTGGTTACTCCTCAATTAATTGATAGCTGGACAAAAGATTTTACAAGCTGGGATATATGCGACCAGACATGCGGCAACCTATTTGACCGTACCCCCTACGCTATAGAAAAGGCACTGGAGTTTAGCAAACATGGAGAAGAATTTATTAAACGCGCCGGTTTCGTACTGATGGCCGAATTAGCAGTACATGATAAGAAAGCCGGTGACATGATTTTTATTCAGTTCTTCCCTGTCATAGAACGCGAGGCATGGGACAAGCGCAACTTTGTAAAGAAGGCCATTAGCTGGGCATTACGGCAAATTGGCAAGCGCAACAAAACATTGCTGCCCTTAGCCATACAATGTGCAGAGCGTATTTTATTGCAGGATAACACAACTGCTAAATGGATAGCGGGGGATGCTTTAAGAGAATTAACCTCTCTCAAACCTTCCCGTAAGAAAGGGCTTTAAGGTTCATTACTCATTAATCGTATCCGGAAAAATTGAGTATTAAAAAATCGGATGCGATTTTTATGTTCTGTGCAGTACGAAAGTTTTTTGTCATCCGACTAATTTGTTTTACTTTCATCAGGATGATGCTTAGACGACCCCTTCATCACCACAAGTAATGCCTAGTAGATAAACGGAACCCTTTAGATAACCCAAACCCTCAAACTCCTAAATTTTCAACCCATGAAAAGACTATTTGTCGCTGCGCTGACAGCTGCAGTTCTTGTAATGAGCATCTCATGCTCCAAAGACAGCAAAGAAACTGCCGCTCCAAGTGTAGCATCGCTTCGGGCAGAATTAAGTAAGCTCAGTACTACACCAGCTACTGAAAATACTGTGATTACTGACATGTCGAAACCATTTATGACAAACATTGACACAAAAAAATTACATCTGCTGAACCAGATTAATGCGCTGACGGGCGTAACAACCATGGGGTTAGTTGGTCCACTTACTGTTACGGGAAATTTAAGACTGATAGCAAGTAATCAGAGAGTAACAATTACCAATGCAGAAGCCCCTACGCTGGCTACTGGTGTATACATATGTGATGTATATACTGTTTACGCTGAAGTCAGTCTGCCAGCTAATTCAGCAGGAATTGTCAACTATGACCTCATGGCGAGATATGGTTACTCAAACTGGACAACTAAACTAAGAGGTGTCCTGTCTAGTCAGTCTACGGGCCCAACCGGCAATATACTGGCACTGACCACCTACTCTGTTCTACCAAGATACAATGTACTCGGACAGGCAGTAGGTGCACCCGCCATACCTGCAGGTGACCTGACTGGTTTACAATTTGTCTACTCTTATTATGAATTTTAATTAAAGTAGCCGGACAGTCATCACAGCTGTCCGGCTATCTTAAAACAGGCTATTTAAATCTATAACCCAAGCTTAAATAAAATGCCAGAGATCTTGAATACATATTAGTATACTGACTTTTAACAGTCGCTGACACAGGTAAGAGGTAAGTACAGTTCACACCGACTCTGATCCTGTTGATATTCTGAGTAATACCAAGTTCCGCTTTGAATCCCCAATTAATACGTTCAGCTGAATAACCGTCATACAACGCTTTATCGAATGCACCGGACCCCAGCAGCACATTTGCATAAGGTCCCGTACCCGCATAAAACTCTGTTTTCCGGCTTACAACTCTCGCCCGGAATGATGTATTTATCTGACCATAATTCCAGGTTTGCTCATCACGTGTTGGCACACCATCGATCGTTCCATTCTCCTTTCCTCCCAATTTTAAATAACCAACCTCGCTGGACAGATAAAACCACTTTCTCTCGAAATATTCCAGTCCGACCAAACCGCTGTATGAAGTAACTTTATTGAAGAAAAGATCAAAATCGTCGCCTATAAGGCTATTGACTGCAACGCCATTGTCAAATTTAATAACCTGGGAATAACCGGTTCCCATAAACATGGAACAAAGAAGAATGAGGGTGATTCTTTTCATATTAACAGAGATTACAAATATTTTCAAAACAGATACCAGGAAAACAATTCCCATAAAATTAACGTTTCAGCAGCAAATAAATTGCAGTTATTTGGAAGTACTTACGGTGCATGACCACCTGATGAAAGTTCAAATTGTAGATCATTGGTAGTTAGCACTTCTAGTTCATGTAGATCATTTGTAGTTCATAGATTTTATGATTGGCCACTTATAGTATTAATTTTGTCTGACACTAAACCGGAGTTCAGTGATTTGCAAAAACTATATATTATGGCTCAAAAGAAAACAATAACAGACGAAAAAATAAAAGCCTTCAAACGTCTTTATGTTGCAAGTTATTCCCTGATCCTTGCCTTTGAAGAGGAAGCAGCAAAAACAGGAAAAATGCTGGAAGAAAAAGTAGATCAGGCCATTGCCAATATGGATGAAATGATCAGTATGCTGCCAATGCAGTTTCCAACCATAATGGAAGGGAATAATAAACAGCAAATGCTGCTGATCAATCTGAAAGATCCGGAAGATGAGCCGGAACGGATTGCAACAAAAAATAAGAATGGATATACAAATTATTCGGTTCCCGGGCATGTACAGATGCTGTTTGAAGAGTCTGTGCATATGGCGTTGGAAAGCTGGAAATTCCAGCTGTGGAGTCAGGTGAATTATCTTAGCAAAGATCCTACTGTACTTGCAAAGTATAAACCATTGCTGCTGGCACATGCAAAAAAATGCATGGATAACTTCCCTTTTAAAGCGACTATGATTGAATGGGAAAGGAATTTGTATCTGCAATGTGCCAACAAAATCGGATGGAATGCTTTTTTAGAAGAGGAAGACCCGGTAAAACAGGAAGAAGCACTGGCAATACTGGAAAAAGGATTTGTGCAGTCTAACTGGTACCAGTTTAGTTATCTTAAAGATACAAAAGTACGTCTCTTAATTAAAATGGGCAGGGAAGAAGAAGCCTATGCGATCGTTCTGGAAGGATTGAGACGTAATGCTGATCATGCAGATTTCAGGGATTTTAAAACGGATGAAAAATACCTACAATGGATACGGAAGGAAGAAGAAAGAGAGGTTGCTGCAAAGAAAAAAGAAGAAGACGATTATCAGGCTTTTCTGCTGTTTGTGAAGAAAGAACAGGAAAAACTTGCAGATCAGTTTGTGAACCCGGATCATCCGTTGGTAAAAGAACATGCTGCTGTGCTTAACCTGATCAAACAAGAGATGTTGCAAATCAAGCTGCGTACTCAGTATAAGGATTCTAAATGGCAGACTCCCAGTAGCAAATTCGATAAGTGGTTTCTCGAACTTAAAAAATGGTCAGTAGAAGACATAGCGGCTTATGAAAAGGAACATACTATCCATCTGCCGGATCAGCTTAAAGTGTACCTGATGGAAATTGGTGAAGGAGGCAAATATTATTATCGTTACAATGGTGTTACAATACCAGCCAAAAAAGAACTGGCTGCTATCAGAAAACCTTTCCCTATCACAGCTGATAAAATGCATCCCATTAATCATGACTGGGAAATCAATGCATGGGTAGAACCGAATGATAAAGATTGGAAAAAGCTGAAGATCCTTCCAAAGTCCGCAGACATGCAAGCCATGTTTGGATTCCCTGATGGTGTAACAGCGAATGATGGATGCTGGTATTTCGGAGACTCTTACGGGCAGGACGGACTATTCCTGATCATGAATGGTGAGTTTGAAGGAGAAGTATGGGTAGACACATTACAATATGGTGCTGAAGCAAGAGGATGTTTTGCCCAAGCTACGCCGCAGAAATTACATTTCCTCCCATTTCTGGCAGAAAGTTTACGCCATAAATCAGCAGGATATCCCGGTAATGAATATACCGGTTCATGGATGTAAATAATTAATTGGTTCGTAAACTCACCACTACCGGGTACTTCAAAGCTCTGTAAATAAATGATTTACAGAGCTTTTTTATCTGTGAGTGTCAAGAGTTGAATTCTGCTTATCTAAATGTTTAGCATCCTGATTTAAAAATCGTAACAAGCCCTTTGTTTAGTTATATTAGAACAATAGATTCCGCTCATTATCTTCACAGGGATGATATGATCTTCTATTTGAGAACAAATTTCTGTTTTCTGTTTTTTCCCAATCAGATAATCAATAAATTGTTCTACTACGCTAAATTTAACCTGTTCCATTGTTATTGTAGGGCCATTTTCTTCAGAACGATTATCAACAATATCTGAATATTTATAGACTTTGGGTTGAGTTTCACCATCAGCAACGAATGGATTACGAAACACATATATTTCAAAATGGTTTTTCCCTCCCAGAAACTCTTCCGGATCTTTATTTTTATCATGTTTATCATATGCCTGATAAGCATGTATCTGTATACTTTGAAATGGCCCTTGCTGGATATGATAACTTTCATGCTTAATTCTTCCATTTCCTTTGTACAAATCGTCACCAGGCAAGATCCAGGTTCTTCCGGCAAATCCGTTATGAACCAGGTTCACGTTAAAATTAGCTATTACCTCTCCATGTTTTCTAAGTGCAATTATTGAAGAGATGTCAATCTCTCCAAAATTTTCACATATCTCCTGCAGTTGTTTTTCCGACCAGGAATTAACTTGTTTATATTCATCCCCAAAAATAGATAGATAATCATTTTCATTTAATTGGGTAAAAAAGCCATTGGGTTTTATGAAAGAACTAATCACCTCCATTTCATCTGCAAGTTTATCCGGCAATACTGAGGCTTTGTAAAACTGGTAAATGGTATCAAAGATATGATACCCGCTATGAGAAGCCTTCCCATATCCGAAGCAATAAGGATGGTATTTTTGCGAGATAATTTCATTTGGTAAACGCCATTGACCGTCAGAGTGATATGCCTGAATAAAGTTTATTGGACAATTTGTCCTCATTGCGACTTCATTAATTTGATCCTTAACAAATTGAAATCCTTTATGAAAACGGCGATGGGAATTAATCATAAAAACAGTTTCCGTCTTTCTTTGAAGGTCTTGATAGGCGGCGCGCAATTCAAAGTAGTCATTAAGGATTCCTTTGGCATTATCTAAATTACTTGTAATATCTACTCTCGTTGTCAGAGGTTTATCTATCAGTATATTAAGCTCATTTACCAAAGCCCATTCGGCATATGCTTTATGCACTAGTGGTTCAGTTGCAATAATTACTCCTTTAATCTGATTTTCTAAAACGAACTTTGAAAGTCTGGCATTTAATGCTGGGGGCAAAGTGTTTACAAAAGGTTGAATCAGCCATACTTCCGTTTCTAAAGTATTTCCAATAGCGCTACGTACAATCGATTCTTCACTTTCTAAATCAATAACTAAAGCCAGCTTTACATTTCGAATGTTACGTAACGCCGGAAGATATACGCGTCTGGCATGAGGACCGCATCCAATTAAAATTACACTTACTTTTTCTTCTTTATTTTTCATTATAGATAAATATTCAGATGAGATCTGGGGTTATTCAATTAGATAATTCATGACTAATCCAACCATGTGAAATTTCTCCACGCTGGTTACACGCATAATTACCCTACGAATATTAGCTTGAAAAGATGGGTTATACTATTCATACAAATCACAAGTAAAGATTCATTAACTATGGGTTCAACTTGTTTGATCATAAATCATAACAGGGTTTCAATTTTAAGGATACTTATAGGTATTATCTTCAAAATAAGTCAAAATAATGATTTATTTAGAAATTCAAATAGAGGAAAACGTTAAGATACCGTTACCAGCGAAGTTGACAAATTACTCAACAGCATAAACAAAGAAGCTCTTACCATCAAAAAGAAAATTACATACCCTTCTTCCTTATCGGGCTATAACCTACGTTAAGAAATTATGAATTGTATTTACAGACGCGGTAATTCTATAGAATGAGACTGCTCCTTCTCCAACGATTACCGTTGTTTTTGATATTGGAAAAACATACGGTTATCTTTGCATTTTGAACTTATCGCAAATGTATTCACAGCAGGAAATATCGAAACAAAAACAGACATTCTGGACAGCCTTCGGCAAATACATGCAACCAATCTTATCTGCGGAAGAACTGCCTGTAACCTGGGTTAATTACAAAACAGGAGTGCCTGGTCTCAGTTTCAAGATGGATGCTGATGATAAACGTGTATCCATTGCTATCGTCATTTCTTCGTCTGACCTGTCCCGTCAGCAGGCTCTTTATAATCGTCTTACTCAGATGAAACAGATGATAGTGGAAGCATTGGGGGAAAACGATTGGATTTGGCAGCTATCCAGTCCGGATGAATATGGTAAAATGGTCAGCACTGTTTCTAAACAACTGAAGGGTGTGTCTATTCATCGTCAGGAAGACTGGCCTGCAATGATTTCGTTTTTAAAACCACGTATCATAGCTTTGGATGCTTTTTGGAGTGCGGGCAGATACGGCTTCGAAGAACTAATATGAATGACAGATTTCGAACTTCCCGGGGATGAATTTTTAGGATTTTTTGACAAATTCGCCTTTTTGTGTAGCTATCTGATTACCCCACCCGGTAATTGCATCAAGTACAGGGATGAAAGACTTGCCAAAATCAGTTAAACCGTAAACGACTTTAATCGGCGGCTTTTCTCCATAGACTTGTCTTGAAATCAACTCATCTTCCTCTAATTGTTTTAATTGCAAACTCAGTGTCCTTTCGGTAACACCGGACATTTCCTTCCTAAGCTCGCTATACCGTTTATCTGCATCCTTTAAATGGTATAGAATAACCGCTTTCCACTTTCCACCGACCAAATCCATAGCTACACTCACAGTGCAAGGATATAATTTATTATTGACCTTTATAAAATCACTTTGACATTCTATTCCCATAAAATTTATTTGATAAGGCTATCCTAATGGATAGTTATTGCAAATCTATTGAACTATAAATAGTTTTGCAACTATACTTTTTATAGTACAATATGGTAAAAAATATGATACAAAAAGATAAACCACTCATTACTATCGTTGGTGTTTTGGGTAAGCAGGGGCGCAGTGCTGCACGCACATTATTACAGAGCGGACGTTATCGTGTACGCGGTATCACTCGGCGCGTTAATTCACCAGAGGCACTTAGTTTGGCCGAACAAGGGGCCGAACTTGTGAGTATACCTCTTGATCTGGGATATAAAAAAGACTTTGTGGAAGCGTTCCGTGGTTCGGATGGTGTTTTCATGATGACACCGGGCATTATCCCACCGGCAACTCATGAGACGGAGTTGGGGAAACAGCTGGCAGATGCAGCGGTTGAAGCAGGAGTACAACATATTATCTTCAGCAGTTTGGAAAATGTAGATAAAATTACAGAAGGAAAAATGTTTGCACCCCATTTTACAGACAAGGCCAGAATCGAAGAATATATTCGTATGCTACCAGTCACAAGCTCGTTTATTTACATGGCCTTCTTTTACACCAATCTGCTTGAATTTTATCCGCCTAAAATGAAAGGCGATACACTTGTATTTCCGATTTATTTACCAAAAGACTTCTGTGCTCCATTTGTTGATCCCCTTACTGCCACAGGTCCTGCTGTTCTGGAAATTTTTTCGAATACAGATAAGTATGCTGGTAAGTCCCTACCAGTAATCGGCGATATTATCTCACCCCAGGAGATGGTCGATACTTTCATCCGGGTCACAGGTAAGAAAGCTGTATACAGTTCTGCATTCACGCGGGAAGGTTTGCTTCATCATTTCCCGGAATTTAGTTCAAACGAGATTTTAGTACGTGAGATTCTGGGGATGGTAGAGTACGCAGTTGAATATGAATATTTCAGAAAAGATCGCGACCTGCTGTGGAGCCGACAAATAAACCCGAACAGCCTCAGTTGGGAACAATTTCTGCGCACTACTGGTTGGAAAGGCCAGAAACTTTCGTATTGATATCCGGAACAAAAGGAATCCTGTTCCGGCACAAAAAAAGGTCGGAAGCATCCGGCCTTTTTTATAATTAAGTCAGAATGATATTTCTAAAAACATGCTTTTATATCTTTCCAATACTGTTTGTTATTTGATTTGCTGATCACTATTTCCTTACATTGATTGAACGTAGCAAATGCTTTAATTGCAAGCCCAATTTTGACTATTTCCTGTTTGCTTAGCTTTAGCGGTTCGAAATGGAGGTTGTGAATGATTAAGATGCGTTTCTTTCGGTCGGCCTTTGAATCCATACGGGCAACAAAGGTATCGCCTGCCAATACAGGTAATGAAAAATAACCGTATTTGCGTTTAGGCTCGGGCACAAAACATTCTATCTGGTAATCGAAATCAAAAAAATCCTTTAGCCTATGCCGAAAAACATTCAGGGGATCAAATGGCGAAAGAATAAACACGTCATCATTCAGTTCGATTTTTTTGTTCTTATAAACCGGCAGCATATACAGGGGAGCTGTTTTTAATCCTTCGATGGATACCTCGCAAACCTCCCCTTCTTCAACCATCTTCTTTATCTCCTGTTTCACTAAGTTTTCCTTTGCCCTGCGGGCACGCCAGTTTATTTCTTTCACATAGGCAATTCCCATCGATTTGAGACAACGTCTGATCATGTGTCTGGCAAACTCCTCTGGCGTCGGCATGGTAAAATCCACATCATCCGGCAATAGATTTAAAGGCAGGTCGTATATTTTATTGAAGTCCTTCTTTCGTGTAGTCATCAGGCTGCCGTCCATGTATAATCGTTCGAGGGCAATCTTGGATGGGCGCCAGTCCCACCATCCCGAACTTGCTTCCTGTCGGTCATTGTCAAAATCTTTTACGGTCAGTGGTCCGTCCCGCTCTATTCTGTCCAGCACATTATTCATTAAATTGATCTCGGGCTGTGTCAAAGCTGGTCGCTTTAACCTGAAGCCCTCCTTCACCGGCAGAGAAAAGCGAAAGTCGTGCATTGGCATATAACCGGCATCAGAAATAAAGAATTCAAAGATTCTGCCATCTGCCTGCAATTCTTCCAGCCATTCCTGTTTATAATCAGGTGTACGGGCGGCAATAATAAGGTGATGCGCACGCTCCACAACATAGTTCGCATCTATCTGCACAAAGCCCAGATGATCGATAAGTTTGTAAACAGACTCAAGGCCTTTTCCAAATTGCCCACGTTTAGATAGTCCTGCGGCATGGAGAATAATCTTTCGGGCTTGAGAGGAAGAGAGAATAAGCTGACTCATATATCTAAGATAAATAAAAAATTACTGGCAAAGATATAGCTCAATACTCCTTTGTTTTGGTTTTTTGACGCAAATCACCTCCTATTCTGTCGTGATTACACCCGCAATATCATGTACCATCTGCAGATATTTGTGATAGAAAAAAACACAAATCACCTTAAAACGATTTTTATGAGAAAATTAAAATTACAGGTACAAATGACCATTGATGGGTTTGTAGCCGGGCCGGATGGGCAATTGGACTGGATGTGGATACCCGGAGAACGGGATGAATCCAGTTTCCGCCACGTAATTGAGCTGGCCGACAGTTGCGATACCATTTTGTTGGGACGCAAGATGACCCCGGGATTCGTCAATTACTGGGAAGATGTGGTTGACAATAAACCCGACAGCCCGGAACAACCTTTGGCGCAACGAATGGTCAATATGCGTAAGATTGTTTTCAGCCGCACACAAACAGCTATCAATGGCAGAAACCTGGAAGTTGAAAACGGAGATATGGTTACTGCAGTACAGGCACTGAAAAAAGCTCCGGGTAAGGATATTATGGTTTATGGCGGCGCCAGTTTTGTAAGTTCGCTGATCAGCCAGAACCTTATTGATGAATATTTTATTTTCGTAAGTCCGGTTGCAATCGGTAACGGACTTTCAATTTTTAAGGAGCAAAAAGTGCTGAAATTAGATAGTTCAATCTCTTACAAAAATGGAAAAATACTCAATAAATACTTTCCGGTTTAGGTTATACCATTCGACATCTGGAATTGCTACATAATATCAATCGTTAGTAATGCATGGCATTGCTAACGATTGATAAAGAAATTGTCTTTAATTTTTTAGTTGATGAAAAGCAAAACAGGATACCAACAAAAAGACAAGCACGATAACAGGCGCTATACGGGCACTCATAGGATCACCGGAAACTGTATGCGCAATAAATGCAGAAATGAAAGTGATGGCAAAGCCTGCATAGGCCCATTCTTTGCAAAAACCGGGAAGCGGTGCCAGTAATAAAATGATACCTATAATTTTCATCACACCCAGTTCGATCCTGAAATAGCCTGGGAAACCCAGATGAACAAACGCCTCTTTGACTGCTACACTACGCAGATCGGAATAAGATGAAAAGACCATTACCAGACAAACCATCACTGTTGAGACCCAATAAATTATTTTTGTAGTTTCCATGCTTTTTTTACCGGCAAAGCTATAGGACGGAGGTATAGATAAGATATTAGTTACCTCCGGGAAAGCGATATCTTAGAGGAAAGTTAGTAGCTTTGCCTTCATGAAATCTATTGTAAATGAGCAGGTTCCTGCAAAACAGGAATGCATTTTAAAGGTAAAGCACATTAGCGATGCGCTGTATGTTTTAAATGGGAAATGGAAGTTTCCGTTGATATTTACACTCAGGGAAAGTCCGCTGCGTTTTAACGAAATCCTGCAATTAGTTGAAGGTATAACACCTAAAGTACTCGCAAAAGAACTCCGGGATTTGGAAATGAATGGTTTTATTGAGAGGAAAGTATATCCCACGATGCCTGTTACTGTAATTTATGAGACAACTCCTTATAGCGATACACTGAAAAACGTTTTATATGAGTTGGGACAATGGGGTGAGCAGCACAGAGAAAAGATCAGGGAAAGTATTCGGAACAATAAGATGGACAAATAATTATCAGCATGACAAAAAATGAAGAAATCAGAGACGCATTGATTGCAATTGAATTAAAAGGCATCATCCTGCTATTTATCATGTGCTTTTTTTGTAGTAATGCCAACGCCCAAACAAAAATACGCATCAAAGACTTCTCCCAAAACTATTACGCGCAGGTAGTCACAAAGCCCGATTCATCCACCTATAACATTCAGGTGTATGAAAAAGGCACCAACAAAAGACTGATAAATGCAACTGCTGATCAGATAAGCGATGACCTGCTGGAAAATGACCAGTTAATACCCAACGTCAAGGAATTACCTTACGGAAGCCAAAGCGTTTTAATCTACGAAGATTACAATTTCGACGGAGTAAAAGACTTTGCTATCATGAATGGTATGAACAGCTGCTACGGTGGACCCTCCTTCGATATTTACCTGTACATAAATAAAGCATTCGTTTATAACGATGCCTTTTCTGAACTGTCTAACCAATACTGCGGAATGTTCCAGGTAGATGCCAAGGCTAAAACATTGACAACAATGACTAAAGACGGATGCTGCTGGCACCAGTATTCGGAATATGTTGTTAAAAACAATAAACCGGTTCCTATCAAAATAGTTGAAGAAGATGCCAGGGGCAATTCTCCTTATTTTGTGGCAGTAAATACAAAAGAATGGACAAACGGAAAGAAAAAGGAAACGAATGAGTTGTTTATGCCCTACGAAACCCTGGAGACGGTGCTGTCTTTTAAATTAATGAAAAACAACAAAACCGTTTGCCTGTTCTCTCAGGATTCCGCGCTATACTATACGCTTGTTCGTCAGGATGGAAGCATAGAGTTTTACTATCCTCACCCTCATTACGATGAACAGAATCAAACCAACATAATCGATTCGATACATTATAGTAAAACAACTATCGGTTTTAAAAACAAAGACGTTTACTACGAGATATATAAAGAAGGCAGCAATATTGGTATAAGATTAAAGATGCAAGATGGTAGTTTAATAAATCTGGAAGGCGACCCGTCAACCCTCAAAGGGAACATTGACGACTTAATTATCACTAAGAACAAAAATGTAATAATTTAACTTGTGCTGATTATGATCAACGACAAAGCTTCGCGTATTTGTTATTCTTCCATGGGCCCGGTTCAGTTGTTTAATTACCTTTTGCAATGAAACCCGGAACGCCAGTCTTCACCATACACTTATTAAGCATTAACAAACTCAGCTTAATTCCCATATAACATAATCACCCAGTGCAGCATACTAAAACAAATAGTTTTTAATTTACTATGTAAAGTTTGGATAATGTATTACCTTTCTGGCCATCTGTAACTCCAATTATGCAGCAACTAAAGAATAGCGCTCTTATAATAGCGCATCCGGGACATGAGCTAAGGGTATTTCGTTTTGTAGAATTATATAAACCACGGGTATATGTATTAACAGATGGTTCAGGGTCAGCAGGCAGTTCCAGATTACATAATACAATTGGTATTCTTAAGGAATGTGGGGCAAGTATTTCTCCAATAATGGGGTATTATACGGATAAAGAGATATACCGTATTATCCTGGAAAAAGACTATTCATCATTGACTACTTTAGGCCTGAAGATATTATCGGATTTTCAGGAGAACAACATTCAGGTAGTTGCCGGGGATGCTTTAGAAGGGTTTAATCCTACACATGACCTTTGCCGTTACTTAATTAATCTGATCATAGCCGTTAAAGAAGCCAAAGATGGAACACGGATGTTGAATCTGGAGTTTCTGTTAGACGGATTAATGAGTGAGGAGGATGCGTCATTGGTAGTCCGGCTGGATGATGATAGTTTCAATCGTAAACGTAAAGCTGCAGAAGGATATGCGGAGCTTGCATATGAGTTGCAGTCTGCTATTCAAAAATATGGCAGCACACCATTTATGGTAGAGTGTTTAAGAAAAGTAATAAGGCCGGATATTTTTTCATCCTGGGGAGATGGAATACCATTTTATGAACAATATGCCATAGAAAAAGTAAATAGTGGTGTTTATAAAAAAGCAATTTCATTTCAGGAACATCTATTACCATTAATTTATCATCTTTCTACAAATTTATCCCCCGGATGAACATACTTATAACGAACATTGAATTAGGTCTGCAAAGTGGTACTGTAGTGTATGTATTTGAACTGGCGATTGGATTAAAGAAGAAAGGATATAATGTTGAAGTATACACGCGGGTTATTGGCGATACCGGGAGGGAACTGATAAAGAATGGTATTAATGTAACGGAGAACCTCCGCCACTTAAAAAACATACCTGATATTATTCATGCTCATCACAATCTGGTAGCGATTCGTGCGCTGGACCGGTTTAAAAAAACGCCGGTAATTTTTTTCGTGCATGACAGGCGCTATTTTTTTGATATTCCTCCTAAAAGCCCCCGGATTTTAAAATATATTGCTGTAGATTATAATTGTCTGGACAGATTGCTCATTGATGCAAAAATACCTGAAAAATATACAGGTGTAATTTATAACTGGGTAAACACAAACCGGTTTAATCTAAGGAAAGAATTTGCATCCCGGCCTTCCACTGCTTTGGTATTCAGTAATTATGCGAAAGAGAATAATCATTACCAGGTGATTGCCAGTGCCTGTAAACAGTTTGGATTAACCCTGGATGTTATAGGGTCCGGAACAGGAAACTATATAAAGCACCCGGAAGAGATCCTATTAAAGTATGATCTGGTTTTCGCAAAGGCAAAAGCTGCAATGGAGGCATTATCTACCGGAGCAGCGGTTGTTTTATGTGATTTCCATGGACTTGGCGAGATGGTGGCTCCTGCAAATCTGAATTACCTGCGGAAGTTTAATTTTGGTATGAAAACACTTACACGATCTTTCGACGCAGAACTAATCATTGAGGAAATCAATAAGTTCAATGGGGATAATAACCGCCTGAATGCGGAATGGATCAGAGAGCAGGCTTCCTTCTCAAATGTGCTGGAACAAATTATACAATTATATGCTCAAACAGTAGAGGACTATAAGCAGGGAATAAGAGGTATGCCCAATACTTTTGACAGCTGGTGGTCCAGAGCCCGTATAAAACTACGTGTCTTATTACCGGTGAGAGGGATATTTAAACTGATAAGGATTTCTAAAAAGATATTGTCTGTTATTATCCATTTCGGCCCTTCAGAAAAATCCCTCTGATAGTATACAGCATTTCAATCCCCAGTTTCCAGTTAAATAGTAAAAAAGTTACGACAGATACCAGGATAGATAAATAATAAAGAGGCGGATTCCCGAAATACAAACAACCGGTTATAAAAGAAAAGACGACCATCAACCCAAGTATGGGACGAATATTTATTTGAAGCGTAATCCGTTTTTTAAAATAAGCATATCGTATCAGAAAAATCGCAAGAAATCCGCTTACTATACCCAGGCAAGGCCCGTAAAGGTTTGTGCGGGTAATGAGTAAAAAACTTATCAGGATATTTATAATACTGCCTAACAGAGAAGTAATAAATATGTTATAAGTATTTTTCCCCAGAACGAATAAAGAACCCATGAATGAGGTTAAAGCAAGAAGTGATCCACCAACTAATAAAATCGGGATATATTTCCATGCATCATGATATCTGGCCTCAATTAAATGTGTTACAAGGATTTTTGAAAAGGATGAAAAGACAATCGTCAGGCTTAATAATAAAACAATATAATAATTGAGCATCTTATTAAACTGCGATTGCAAACTGTTCAAATCATTCTTTTTTAAAACAAGATCCTGCCAGGCGGGTATGAAAAATGAGTTTACTAAAATGATAACACTGGAGAATTTTACAGCAATGGCATAAATGCCGTTCGCTTCCAACCCTAAGAATCCCGCGATAATATACCTGTCAAATCCTCCCATCAACCACCAGCTGATTGCATTATATACCAGGGGAGCGGAATAGAGAATCATTGCTCTTAATGAAGGACCGTTAAAACTCTCTATTTTTATAAAGCTGAAAAAATTGATCCGGAATAGAATATAAAATATGCAAACTGTATTGGAAAAGATTAATGAAAGCAGAATGCCCTGAAGCTTGAGATGCAACAGTGCCAATAATATAACATTGAAAAATAAGAGGAGTATGCCGTTCAGAATAGAAAGATAAGTATACATTTTAATTAAACCCAGCCCCCGCAAAAATTGTTGTAAATGGCCCAGTAACATAGAAGTGATAATAAACACACAAATCAGGCCCCTGTACATAAGCGAATTGCTGACGGGAATAGCATAATTAATAACCACAATAAGCAGGACAGCAGCTATCATTACAACGATGCTATTGCTCACGGCAGATATTTGTTTATTCCGGTCACCTTTGCTTTCCATCAACCACCTGTACAAGCCTTCCGAAATTTTTAAAGTGATAATAGCCATTATTAACTGACTACTGGTTAAAATCAGGTCAAAATATCCCAGGTCATTTTTTGCCAGAATGAAGGAATAATAGGGGATTATTAAAATGGAAATAACCTTACTTAGAATTGGCCCCGTTGCATAAAGTAAAGTATTTCGTATTAATCTTTGATTGATTGACATCTTCTATATACTGAAATGCTTATCAGCTTCCGCCCGAATATAATGCTTTTTCTCATGTTATTCTTCCGGATATTAACTGTTTATAAACGGACCTGTTTTAAGACTATATTGTTTCGGCTTCATTCCGATATGTTCTTTAAAGACTCTTGAAAAATGGCTTAGGTTGGCAAAGCCAAGTTGATAACCCACATCTGAAACAGATAGCTTTTCCTCTTTCAGCAAACGGGAGGCTTCTTTCATCCTGAATTCCTGATAATAACTAAAAATGCTGTTGCCGAAAATTTGCTTGAATAAACGTTTCAGTTTGGATGGACTCATACTGGCATAAACTGCCAGTTCTTTAATAACTGGTGGAGTTTCCAGATGTTCAAGCATTTGCTCTTTTATTCTGTAAATGGTTTGTATATCATGAATGTTTAAAGCATAAAGATGTTTTTCATCCCGCTTTTCCAATTCCATTAATAGTCTGCAAATCAGTTCTTCTGCCTTTACTCTCAGAAAAAACAGTTCAAAAGTCTTATCAACCGGGTCGGACATAATTTCATCCACAATGTTTTGTAAAGAGGGATAAATCATTTGTTCGAATAGTAAGGGCTGCGCATTCAGCAACAGGCTTTGCAAAACCGGTGATTTTTCAGACAAGTCAAATAGTCCTTTCAAATAATTTGCATCCACTTCTATATTAATAGTCGCAGTATTTGTATGGATTGGAATAACAACATCAGAATTCATACTACTGGTCGTAATTAAAACTGAAGGTATTGCCTTTGATAATGTTTCTGCTTTAGGGATAATGTTTTGAAACTTAAAAAGTATCATTCTCTTAGAAGCATTGACGTCAGGGTTTTTAAGGACCAAATCCTTATTTAATTCGTAATTCATGATTAGCATTCGGATATGCTCATTAAAAACGAATCCGGTACAATAGCCTTTACCAAACTTTTCAGGGATGTCTAATCTCCTGTTTTTTACATCCGTCCCTAATAAATGAGCAAGCCTTTTTAGGATATTCGGCTCTGTCTGCTGTTTGTCCTTTTCCATAAAAAGTCTTTTACGACTATTTTTGTGACTAATGTAGGTATTTTACCTCTAAGATACTCTCCAATTTTGCATCATGATACTGAAGAATAAAAAAATAGCCATCATCGGTGCAGGACCAGTTGGTTTGACAATGGCAAAATTACTACAGCAAAAAGGCATAGAGGTAACTGTTTACGAAAGAGACAAAGACCCACAAGCAAGAATCTGGGGTGGTACGCTTGACCTGCATGAAAGTTCAGGGCAACAAGCAATGAAAAAAGCGGGATTGCTGGAAAGTTATTATGCTATGGCGAAACCTATGGGAAGAACCCTGGCTGACGAACAAGGCAACGTATTGTTCTCTGTAAAACCTCAATATGACTGTCCTGAGATAAACAGAAACGATCTAAGAAAAATATTGCTTGACAGTTTAACAAGTGATACAGTTGTTTGGGACAGAAAATTTACAGGACTTGAAGAACACAACGGGAAATGGATGTTGCATTTTGAAAATAAAATGAATGTAACCGCAGATTTTGTTATCGGAGCTAATGGGGGAATATCCAGGGCAAGAAAATATGTTACGGATGCAGAAGTCGAATACACCGGAACTTTTATTATACAGGGCGAAGTCATTCAACCGGAAATAAAATGTGCGGAGTTCTACCAACTGTGCAACAATAACATACTAATGACCACAGGCAAAGGGATTAACTTAGTTGCAAGCCCCAATAACAATGGTGCATTGACCTACAACGTAACTTTCAGAACACCTGAAGAATGTGGATTAAACTTTCAAAATACAGACAGCGTTATTACATTCCTTTCAAATAAGTTCTCTCATTGGCACGAATGTTACAAACAATTATTCCGCTCAACATCTTTTTTTGTTGGATTGCCGACGAGAAAAATACCCCTGGATAAACCCTGGAAAAATAATCGTCCTTTGCCTGTAACGCTTATTGGAGATGCTGCACATGTAATGCCGCCCTTTGCTGGTCAGGGTGCGAATATCGGGCTGGTAGACGCATCAATTTTATCCGACAACCTCACTAACGGAAAGTTTGAAACCATAGAAGCTGCTATCAACGATTATGAACAAAAAATGGTTGTTTATGCAACAGAAGCACAACTTGAAACAAGCAAGAACGAAATAGAGATGCATCAACCCAACTTTTCCTTCCAAAAAAGATTTATCAATTAAGTTATACAATGGTTTCCTTAATTGAACATTGTTATCTGTCGTTTAGATAGTGGACCTCCACCCTCCTGCTATTCCGCATCAAAAACTATAATTATACCCCACCGTCGCCGTCACATTACTCGCCGTGCCCCTGGGTGTCCATCGCGTTTGATGCACTGCATTCATATTCAGATTATGTTTTTTCATGAACATGTACGCCGCATTCATACGCAAATTCAGCACCTTCCCCTGTTGCTGCCCATCGCTGGTACTGGTATTGTACGAGCTGGTAAATCCGGCTGTCACCTTTTTATCAAATAACCGCGTGTTCACGCCAAAAGTAGGCCCCAGTGTCAGGAATTCATTGCGTCCGATGGTATTATAACTCAGGTTAAAAGCGCCTGTAAAGCTCATCTGCCGCGGTATCAGTAACAAGGTATATGCGGTGCTGGTGTTATAGAATCGCGACCCGTTGCCTTTCCAAAGTACATTGTTCTGGATGTCCGCCGCATCCTGCACGCTCAGGTTCAGGTTGATGTTGTGGGTTTTGGTCTTATTGGCCTTTAACATATAGGTAAGTGTTAGCCCTGCACTCTGCGATATCTGTTTAAAGTTCAGCGTATCCATATTCTCATAGGGATTCGTCTGGTTAATATAATCAAACTGTGGTTTTATATGCGTGTAGGTCTGGAAGTTAGAATACGAGAAGTTGGCATTCCACTTTTCATTCGGCATATAATTCGCGTTTACCGCGCTAACCATGCGGAAGGTGGTGCCAGCCTTGGTATGGTTCAGGTCATCGCGCTGGTAACCCACGTTGCCGGATATGGTGGCCTTATCATGCAGCAGTGGTTGCGACAGGTTCACGGTGATGTTCTCCAGGTCATTGTTCATATAATAGGCGCCCAGCGTCTGGTAGCCGGGATCTATACGCTCATAGCCTATACCTATCACGCTCTTATGGAATGCGTAGTTCATCCCCGCTTTAATGGCTTTAAAGTATTGTGTGTTCTGGGCATCGTACATAAACACGCTTTCCAGCAGGTTGCCGCTACCTGCTTTGGTGGACCCACTGTTGTCCCGTTTATCCAGTTTTATGGCGCTGTTGGCATATTCCAGGGTAAACTCCAGCCCTTTGGCGGGGCGCAGCATACCGGTAACACTCACGGCAAGGTCTTCTTTAGGATAGATGTGCAAAGTATCCGGCAGGTATTGCATAGGATCTGTGACATCCTTAGCCCGCAGGAAGTTAAGGGACAGCGCATAGTTTTGCTGCTGTAAGGCTAGTTTAGCGCCATAACCCATACGCCGGTACGTAGGCAGTATGCTTCGGTTGGTGCTGTCGTAATTTACTGCGCGCAAAAGTCGCCCGTACATCAGGCTGATACTCCAGTTCTGTTGGGGAGCTATGTCCAGCCCTACGCCCGTAAACTGATGGCCGTTTAAGGTGTAGGGAGAGAACGACATGGCTACATCCCCTATATGGGCGGTCACCCCTTTATAACTGGGATGCAGGCTCAGGCGGTTAGGCGCTGTAGGGTACGAGTAACCTGCGCCGGAATTGGTCAGGTTGAACGAAAAGGGCAGGTTGATCCGCCCCAGTATATTGGTATTCAGGCTGCCGTTAAGGAACCAGCTGAATGGTTGCCTGCCACCACCGCTGCCGCTGTTGAATACAGTGCTGGCACTTAGCCCACCGTTCACTTTAAGCGGTTTGCCCTTGCCAAACATATCCCGGAAATGTTCCAGGTCTACCTGCTGCGCAGATGATAGTAAAGGCAGCAGTAAGGCAGCGGTACACAGGTATAGGATACGGGCTCTATTCATATTTCTGTACTTTAATATCCGCCATGATATAGGCAGTGCTGCCTTCCAGCACATAGTCCTTTATCTTAATGGCGCCTTTACGGCCATCTGCCGTCTGGAATAATATAATACGGGGTAATACTGTCTGGTCAAATTGCAGGCCGCCGTTGGCCCCGGCGGGCAGTTGCAGGGCTTGCAAAGGAGCATCGTTCTGCATATTGTCAAAATCGCTTACACTAAATGATACGCCACAATTGCATTGTTCCTGTTTGTTGATAAACCGTGTCACCGTAGCACCAGGTATGGCGGGGAAGGTATAACTGGTGGCAGAATCCGGCGATACAAATTTGTTATAGGTAAAGCTGCGGCTCAGCCCAAAGAATACCAGGTCTATCTCTTTCCCATCTGTTGCCAGGTCATCGTTTTTACGGTACACCTTCCGCAGCCGGGTAGAATAAAAACAGCCAATATCTGCATGGGCGGTGCTAATACCCAGTTTTACATCTGTGATCGTACGCAGGCGCGAATTAGCTTTTACCGTGATGGTCTTATTTACCGTTTGCGATTCCTTTCCATTGGTATTGGTAAGCGTTATGGTATAAGTGCCCGGATTAGCAAAATAGACGGTATTGGCAGCCGCCGTATCGCTGGCCAGTACACCGTCGGCGCACACCCACTGCTGTGTAAGATAGCTTACGCTTTTTCCGGTCAGTACCGCCGTCAATGGCGCTTCATAGTCGTCGTCGAAAGGGCCGGGGTTTACCGTAAAATCCGTGTGTAAGGGAGGCTTTACAGTGATGGTTTTGCTGGCGGTGAACTGTTGTCCTCCATTACTCACCTGCAGGGTAATAATATGCGGCCCGGGTGTGGTAAAGGTAACCACTGGTGGTACGGCTGTGTTGGCACTGGCCGGGTCGCCGTCCTGGAAGGTCCAGTTATAACTACTGGCCCCTGCGGTATGGTTAGTGAGCTTTACCTGTACGGGCGAAAAATCATTCACCTGTATTTCCGCGTCAAAGGCTACCTGCACGGCACTGTCCAGTTGCAGAATGATGGTCTTGCTGTTCCGGGTATCATCATTCCATGCCTCCAGCGTGATCTTATGCGGACCAGCCTGCGCAAAGCTGATAGTCCCAGGGTTCTCGTAGTCTGAGGTGGCAGGCTCTCCGCCTTCAAAGCTCCATTTAAAACCGGTGGCGCCTGTGCTGCGGTTGGTGATATTTACGGATATTGGTACGGTATGCGAGCTGTCTGCCAGCACGTAGGCGAAATCTATGGCCAGCGGCCGGTCTACTTCCTTATAACAGGCAGCCAGCAGCAGCAGGATAAACAAGGTATAGGGTATAAGTTTGGTCTTCATGTTATTAACTGCTTATTCCAAGCCCCTCTTCTTTTATAAAAGTTGTAAAAGAATTTTTGTACAGGATGATGTCATCAAAAGTTTCGATTATGTATACCGGCGGGTCCTCCTTTCCATCGCATCTGAAATAAAGAACTGTGCCCTGCCACTGCGCAAAAAAGAACATGTCCGGCTCCACTTTAAAGCTATTGCTATGGATGGTGTTGACGAGGTCAAATTCAACACACCCGATATTTCGTTTGATCTGATCAGCAGTGGTATGGTAACCTTGCAGCAGCTGGCCCGTATTTTTTCCAAACAGGCGTAAGTATTCCTTGTAGGCCGCCGGCAGTAGCACATCATACTCCTTTTCCAGTTGTATGATCTCTACTTCCGTGCAGCCTGCTATGGCGCCGAGGCGGGGAATATAACCTGTTATGAAATCAAAATAGGCCATGCTTAATAATGAATTTTGGTAGTGGTAACGATATGTAATCTAACTTTCGGGAACATTTGCCGGAACTGCCACAGTACATAGGAGCAGGATGGGCAAGTGATAAGATCCGTATACATTGTTATCGTCTCTTCAATATCAGCAGGGTTACGGCCTTTTTTCTTCTGTTCAGCAGCATAATATTCCAGGGCTATTATATCCGTATCCCATTTCTTTAGATATGTTGTGGGTTTAAATACCCTGTTGTTATCATCATCCATTAAAGTATAGAATGATTTCGGGATAAATTTGTCGGCCTTGGCATTTTCCATATTGGGACTATATTGTTTACTGCTCGTACAAAGATATTCTCCAAATGGGTAGATGAGGCGTGCTATATTCTTGGTTCCGGATATGTTATAGAGATTTCGGTCTCGCCAGGCTGCAACCTGGGCGTCCCAATCCGGACCTGCCAATTCAATAGTCGACAGCGGATCGTTGATATAAAACTCCCTGAATGCCTGGTACCCCTCCTCGAATTTGATAGGTAAAAATAGTCCGTCGATCTCAGCAGCCTTGGCCCTTTTGTCGTTGAGGTACATCCGCTTGTCCTCTACCAATGCCTTTTGCGCAGCACTTATGAAGACATTGATCTGTCCGAATTTCGGGTCAGAACAAACTTCCGCATCTTTTTTAAGCTTTACCCAAAAGTCGATCACCTCGTATAATGCGGTGACTGTGGACGATTCAATACTCTCCGGATCATGTATGTTGCCAATAATGGATTGATGATTGCTGATAACATCGATCGCATCAAGCATCTTTTGGCCATCAGGATCACTTAATATCCGTGCCTTAATTTTAGGAGCATTAGCCACGAGAGACGCCAATGATGTAGCATCGGAACTGAATTTAAGGATATTTGCGAGCGTTGATCCCTCCGTTAGTATGAAAGGTCCTTCCAGGAAGAACGTACTTACCTCGTATATATATTCTAACTTCTCTGCAGGACCCCTAAGTGTAGTTTTCAGGATGTTACTGTATAGCAATATTGCCGGAACAAATACTTTTTGTCTTTTGGCAACCTGCTGTCCATTAACCTTGAACTGAAATGGCAGATAAGTAGTAGGCATAATACCCACAAATTCAAATGGTCCCCTGGCGAATTCTATCTCCCCATAGCTGACATTACCGTTTCTGTCAATTTGCTGATAGCCGCAAGGGCCATTGTAGTTCCGGAAGGTGAAACGCAGACTGTCATCCGTGGTATATTTTGCCACCACATTGTTAGAATTACTATTGTATTCGGCCTCCGGGTCATAAGAGAGGTAGGTGCAATTATCGACCTTCTTGCTGATAGCCGAAAGCTCATTGTCGTAAGCCCTATAAGCCCATTGGCTCAACGTGTCTACCATGTTCGTGAAATTGTCATCACCACCTGTTGAAACGCCTAATACCTTATGAGGGTCATTTATCTTAGTGATGATACGTCGTAATACTCCGTTATTTTCATTCAGGAAACTTAACAGGGGCTTCCGCTGATCTTCCGGCGTACTTCTGAAGATATCCATGATTATATTCTCACAATAGTTCACCTGCAAAAGTCTATTGCTCCCATCTCCGCAAAGGGTAGAATTGGACAAATCCGTTAGCAGACATTTGCGCGTATCCAATGAAAGGTCAACCATTGATCCCTCAATAGTTGTGGTAGCGTTAGGCAACGGCGTCGCGTACAACTGTTCCAGCCTTGGCAGTAATTGTGCGCAATTGAGGTTCGCCAGCGAAACTCCGCTTTGTGAGCCCAGAAAGGTGAAGACGTTTCTAATAGACTGACTAACAAAATTAGCACGGCCTTCAAGTGTATTTTGCGCGTCCGGGACATCCCCCGTTAAATGCGCGGTGTTATAACTTTTCAGGGCATTTATCAGGTTCTGGTCTATACCGGGACTGTGGAAATAGCCATCCATGAGAAATGCCTGGGGGCGGTTCCGTGTCGTGATCCTTGCTGTGGTTTGGTCTGAGTTAGCTTGTGCTACCTGTACGGAATACTGGGCTAGTCCGTATTTATACATATTAAAGAAGAAGCAAACGATGTACTTGTCCTTCTTGAAGATATTAGCAAAGGCGGTATTACCAGGGACGTTGATTATCTTGTTTAATACTGAGTAAACTATCTTTTTCTCACTTCCGCTCAGATCCGTTGTGCTTTTATCTTTTATTTCATTGTCAAATGATATGGTGCGTACCGTTGCCCAGTCAATATTCTCCTCCAGATCAATATTGTCATACTTGTACATGCCAGATAACACAAAGTATATCTTGTAGTCCTTGTATTGCGTGTTGTCGAGGTATGTCTTTCTAAGCTCGCTGATCCAGGTATTCACCCGGTCAATGTCCCATGATATGTCACCATTTGTCATCGATTCACCGAACCATCCGTTATTGATCCATATTTTTCTGACTTTGTCATTGGTGAAATGGGTGAAGAAGGAAACCGGCGCCGGTTCATCATCCATTATCATATAGTTAGCCTGTGATGCTTTCCCTTCCTGGATAAGACGTTCATTTACTGCTATCTGTGCAGCGAGTTTTGCCCGGATGCTGGCAGCTTTGGCATCGATGGTACTGTCATTAAGCGTTGCGCCGTTTACTGCATTTGTAGCGGTAAATAACACCAGCAGTAAAATCCTTATGCTTAGATAAACCTGTCTCATATATAACTTGTTACTCGGCATTGATGATGATGATGATCCTTTCCAGCAGTGATGCTTTGATCTCCGCTATTAAGTCCTCGTTACTCTTGTTTTTCTCCTTTTCCTCCATGATCGTTTTCAGCATACTCTTACCGTTCAGCGCTTTGTCAGCGGCAAAGAACTGGCTGATCGAGTTAGCGTCGCTGTAAAAAGCCTGCAGCGCCTGAGCGATTTTGTAGACTTTGACAGCACCATTTGCCGCGAAATACTGATCTGAAAGATTATTGTAATTCTTTATGTCGTCGGTCATATCTTCTGTTGCCAACGTTACTTCTTTTATGTTGCCTATTACGATCGGGATGTCCTCAGAGACAGTTGCCTGCAGTCCCTGGTTCTCAAATATTTCCCTCTTTAATTTGGCAGTATAATCATCCAGGTCGCTTTGCTTGTTCATTCCCTGCATATCCGATTTCAGCCCCTTGATGGCATTCACCATCACATCTGCCACTGCAGCTATCAACGCATCCTTCTCCTTATTCACAGCTATCACTTCCTTCTTCGCATCCTCAAATTTCTGCTTCGCCGCATCCACCTTTCCTTGTGCGGCGGCCCGCTCTTCCGGTGTCTTCGCATCATCTAACTCTTTCTTCGCGGCGTCATATTCAGCTTTCGCCTGCACCAGGTTATCTGCAGCCAGGTTCATGCGCGTCTTCAGATCTTCAGGCAACTCTTCTTCCGCCAGTTTTTTTATCTGCTCCGCCATCTCTTTTACTTTCAGGTAATCCGCATCTATTGTCAACTGTATCAGGTCATTGATCACGCTGGCCAGGTTGACAATCGCCTGTATCACAGAATCTACATTTGTTCCCTGCAGTTTCGTTGAATCAAACGTCGTCATCAGCATCCCCTTCATCAACTGCCGGTTTGTATTCACCTGTATATTGTCAAACTTCACCTTCACCCGGTTGTATCCCAGGAATGGGATCGTGATATAACCAGTGCCACTATACGAAGCCCCACTGTTCTTTAATGTCATGAACCGCACAGGAAAATCGCCCGCCATGATCTGATCATCCGGCTTCAGCGTTTTTAAGGCGGTATCATTAGCCAGTTTAATGTCTGATAAAAGGCCGCAGGAACCACTGTCCACAGCATTCTTCGCCGGCATCTCAAAGGCGTGCAATTCTCCCAGTGTTTTACTACCCAGGCTACAGGAGCCGCCTACACGGTATTCATATTTATGACCGGGTATGGCATCTCGGATTACCGCCTGAGTGCTGTCGCTTTTTACATTAAACCATTCTGCTTTGTCATTATCCTGCTCACGGTATTCCACCAGGTATTCAAACATCTTCGGCTGGGGTGCCCAGGTAATGGTGGCTTCACCATTGGCTACAGTGGCGGCTACCTGTTGCGGAGGCTGACAATCTTCCTGCAGGGTGAAGTAGAAGATCTCGCTATAGCCATTATTGGTAAATACGTCAAATACATCCGCGCCCAGTTTCGCTATAGCGCGTATCCGCCAGCCATAACGTTTGCCGGGTAGCAGTGGCGGTTCTGCCGGACCGTATAATAAAGTAGTGGCGTTGGTGTTAGTCTGGTACAACGGCGGCATGGTGCCAAAAGCGGCCTCCGGTAAAATAGCCGTATCCCATAATTCTACCAGTGTAAACTCGTATTCTGTCAGGAAAGCGGCATTCGGACTCCCCATATGCCGGGGTGTCCAGTTAAACACAATGTTCAACGGCTCACGGAACGCTACGGCTTCTCCCTTACGCGGCAGGTTCAGCAAAGGCGGTTCGCTGGTGCTGATCCATACAGGAGGCGCGCAGCTCTGTTTATCATTGCTGATCAGTTGTCCGCTGTTGGCTTCCACCACATCCACGCAAAAGGTGTAAAAACCATCCGGCAGCTTACCGCTCTGTAATAACTGCGAACGGGGTATGCCGGATATTTCCATGTTGTCCAGGTTAAAATAGGGTGCCAGGTCGTTCAGCGACAGCTGTACCGGCAACCCGGCGTCCAGCTGCACCAGGGGATAAGAACCATAGTCGCGGTTGCGCAAGGACACTGTAGTGCCCTTGATGTTCAGCCGCAGGCGCACGTTCAGCGTCGGCTTCTGCAAATCGGTATTCAGCAGGGTAACGATCATCCTGGCCTGTGAGCCGTTATACAGGTTGCTGAGCTGTGCGGATACCGGCTGCAGGGTCTGAACCTGTACTCTCACCGGGTATTGCTGTGCGGCAAGCGGGCGGCATATCATACATAATAATATGACCACGGCTATTTGTATACTGCGTTTAGCTGTCAACGGTATCTTCTTTATTGAGTTATGATGATCTTCCTTATTGCATTGCCCAGCGGCGTTTCCAGCAGCAACACATAGGTGCCTGCCGTTATATTCAGCTGGTAGCCTATGTTGAATTGCGCGCTTGAGCTTTCCTTACGGTCATTCACCAGCTGGTTGCTGATGATATTGAACAGGCGCAGGCGTATCTCCGATGCTTTATCCAAAGTCACACGCACAGTGAATTGTCCGGTATTAGGATTGGGCAATACTTCAAATGCGGTAATGAATGGCTGCTGTGCGCCGCCCGGGGCCGGCAGGGACTGTGGTTCCAGTACGGCGATGTCTTTGGTGAACACCTGTTCACACTCACCGGTATAGGAATGTAAGCGGATGCGATACACGCCAGTGTCCGCAAAACGCAGTGAGGCCAATAGCGTGGTGTTCTGCAACACCGTTATGTTGGACGGTATTTCCCACAGCGTACGCTCCGGCAGAGGATGACTGATATTGACCAGCGACACCTCTTCATTACGGAATACCTGTGTGGATACCACAAATTCTGCCGCTATATCCGTTTCCTGTTGTTGTATGTTAATCGTATCATGGCCAATACAACCTTTGCCGTCCATAACGCTTACCCAGTATTTCCCGGTCTTGCTGAGTGTAACCTGTGGTGTAGCCGCCTGGAAGGTGGGCTGGCCACCCCAGGTATAAGTAGCAACAGGATCTGTTATAGCAGCATTTACCGTATAGCTTTGAGCGTTACAAAGGGTTTTGTCGGCCCCCAGCTGCACCTGCAGCGGCGATGCATCAGGCAGGTTAAAGGATTGTACGCGTTTACAGTTGTTGGCATCCTGGATGGTAAGGGTGTATTTGCCTGCACATAGCTGATCTATCCTGTTGCCGGTGGCGCCGTTGCTCCACGCATACTGGTAGGGAGGAATGCCCCCGCTGATTAGTGTATTAATGGCGCCATCGCAATAACCCGCGCACATCGGCGCTGTGATGTCTGCATTTATCACCATGCCATTGGGTATAAATACATCAGCCTTGTTTTGCGTTTCGCAGCCGCGTACGTCTTTTACAAACACCAGGTAAGCACCTTCTGTTAAGTTGCTGATACTGCTGGTGATTTCGCCATTGGTCCATTCATAATTGAAGGGAGCAGTACCGCCGGTAACTGTGGCAGTTACCGCGCCATCCTGTCCACTGGCACAGGTTACCGGTGTGGTGGTCAGTTGTACCTGCAACACGTTCGGCTCAACGAGTACGAAGGGTACAGCTGCTTTTTCAATATTGTTCGAGTCTGTAATGATCACTTTATAGGTACCGGTTGTTAACCCGCTGGCCGTTGGTGTCGTTTGCCCAATGGCGTTATTACCCTTATACCAGGCAAAGCGATATGGCAGCGGGCCGTCTATGCGTACGCCACCACTGGCCGTAGCTGTCAGCACCCCATCTGCATCTCCCTTGCAGGATACATAATGCTGTTCTGCGATGGTTACCTCCAGCGGGGGCGGTTCGTTTAATGAGAAGCTGGCAATCACCGTACAACCCTGCATGTTAGGATCAGGACCGGTATAGTTAGCGTCTGTGATGGTAACGGTATAATCGCCTGCAGGTATACCGGACAACAGGTTTTCATAACCACCGGCCACTACCTGGCCGGTACCACTGCCCAATGGCGTGCCATCCACCTTTTGCCAGCTAACGTTGTATGTAGGGGTACCACCCTGCAGCAGTATTTTAATACTACCATCCGAATAACCATTGGCAAGGGGCCGGGTCAATACCGGCTGTACCACCTGCAACGGAGCGGCGGGTTGTGCTACTGCGGAATCACCTGATAAGGGGCAGCCATGGTAATCCGTTATATCCACAGTATACGTGCCGGCATGTAAACCGGTATTATGGGCGGCCTGACTGCCATTGCTCCAGTTGTACCGGTATGGCGTTGTACCGCCGCTTACCAGGGCTTCCAGCGTACCATTGCTGCCATCATAACAAGTGGCGGGCGTGGTGTTGAATTGTACCTGTAACGGAGCCGGATCTACGAGATCTGTAGTATCAGATAGTATAGTGATGCCATTGGCATCCTTAGCTTTTACCTGGTACAGACCGGCGGGCAGGTCAACTGCCGTCATCTCCGTTTGTCCGATAGGTACGGTCGTGCCGTTCAACACCTGGTACCATTCGTAGGTATAATAAGGCGGGGTTTTAAATGGTATACCGCCACTTACCTGTGCAGTAAGCCTGCCATCAGTCTTGCCGGTACAGCTAACACTGTCCTTGATCTGTATATTGGCTACCAATAGCGGCGGTTGGGTAAGTACAAAGGTATTATTGAGCGTACAGCCATTCCTGCTGTCAGTGGCTGCAGCGTTATAATTAGCGTCTGTGACAGTCAGCGTGTAATCGCCGTCTGCCTGGTTGCTGATAGTGGTGGTATATATACCGTTGCCGTCTGCAGTGTTTACAGGCGTTAATAAAGTGCCATCTGCTTTCCGCCATTCAATATTATAGGAACCATCTGCATTTGGAGTGCCACCCTTCAGGTGTACCGTAATGCTACCATCCGTATAGCCGTATGCTTTAGGGTTAGTGATGGAAGTTGCATCCACGGCCAGGGGAACATCCGGTTGTTTAATGTTGACGTTAACCTCCGTGTTGCCGGAAGGCGCTTTACCGGGACATCCGTTCTGGTCTTTTACCTGTACCAGGTAGTCGCCCATGCTCAGACCGTTGATGGTATTAGTATTCGCATTGAACGGCTGCGTCCGATAACTGTTATCTGCGGCCTCTTTATACCAGGCCACATATCCTCCCCATCCTCCGCTGGCGCTGAGGCTGATGCTGCCATCACTACCAGCGTAACATTTTACATTGGCAGGTGTGGGAGTGGAAAACGTGACCTGCGTGGGTTCCGTCAGCGTAAAGGTAGATGGGCTCACTCCCTCAATTGAGGTAGGGCGGCCGTTATAGCCTCCGGTGACTGTTATCTGGTAGTCACTGGCGGATAAAGTATTGGTGGGCCAGGTATAGGTGCCATCTGCTGCTATACTGGTACTTATGTCGTTGTGCAGGGTACCGCCGGTACCTACCCGCAGGTCCTTCACTTCCATGTTCAACGTTTCACCGGGATATAAGGGGCGGTCAAAAGTGACAGAGAAACCACCATCATTAGCGCCGGTACAGGAAATGTTTTTTGGTGTCACGCTCGTAATAATCGGTGCCGACAGCCGGTAGTCCAGTGTAACCGTGGCGGATTCCCGGTCCGGGGCACAGGCTGGTATCATTTTAACCCGTACTAATTTGTTGAGGTTTTGCTCCCAGCTGGCTCCAAAAAGACTTTTGCCGGATATGCGTAAAGGGTTGGTATTGGAAGTCAGGTACTGCCAGGCGCCATTATCAACCTGGTATTGCCAGATGTATTGCGAGGTTGGTATCCCGGAGGGGCCGGTGAGCGTGATCTCCTGATCAGTAGGTAGTATATTGGAGCCGGCTACCGGACCATATACGATGTCAGTCATGACCTTATTATAGGTCACTCTAATGCTACCGCCTATCTGTGAGAATACATCTGAAATTGTTTTATCATAATCTACGCCGGGAATTTGGTCGTCAAAAGGAATGTCTATCGCTTTAAATAACGCCGTACCTTTTACTATCGCATAGCTGGCAACGTGTATGTACGATATTTTTTTGGCACTGCTGTGCACCGCATTGAACGTCCTGGAGACAGGGGTAAACGTGGTAGTGTTCGCAGCAGTCCATATAAAGGCGAATAGCTGCTCAGATGTGCCGTCTGTATAGTACGCCGATACATCATAATCCATAGCCGAATTGCCGGGATATGGTTCATTTGTCACAATCTCTAAATTGTATACATTGGAAAGCGGCTTAATGGTCGCATGTATACTTGATTCCTGGTGAAAGCCTGGAAATAAACCGCCAATATAAACATCATAACAAGTACGATCGATGTTGGGAAAATCGTAACCATCATAGGTTGATGCCTCTGTTTTATTACATGCAGAGAATCGTTTGCCCCAGGTTGCAAAACCTGTTACCGGATTATCTGCGGAAAAGACAATTGTCTTGGTGGGTATAGTTCTCACCACGCCAACAGGGAGATCATTCAGGTATCCTGATGACAGCATATTTGCTGAGCCGTTGGCATAGACTACAGATAATTCATAGAGACTATTGCAGACCGCCGTACTGCCGAAGCCCATGATGGCGTTGTCAACTGTCAATTGGTATCTGGCTTGTTGCTGTGCGCTTATCCTACCGGTAAACGCCAGCAGTGGAAGACATAACAACAATAGGGTTCTTTTTATCATAGGTCGCATAAGTAAGAGGTATGCAGGGTATTAATAACTTGTTTGAACTTTCTTAAGCGGGCCGCTTAAACCGTTTTTGTTCACAGCCCGTACGCCATACTCATAAACAGTATTGATCTTCAGTGATTCGTCTACGACCATTTTCACATTTGCCGGAACCACCTTCCAGAGGCTAAGCGACTGGCTGCCTGCGCCTTTATATAACTGGTATTCGTTTATACCATCGTTATTGTCTTTCCAGGATAGTTCAATGTAGCGCTGTTCCCGGTTCACATAGACATTCACCGCCTTTATGCTGATACCACCCGGGTCTGCCGGTACTGTTACGGTAATGGGTTGGGTAGGCGGCGATTCAAGACCGCTGCTGTCCTTTGCCATCAGTATGTAAGTGTAGGTCTGCCCGCCTTCGGCAAACCGGTCCACGTAATATTGGGTGCCATCCCGGAACGTTTGCAGTAATACCCACTTACGACTGGTATCCGCACGGGCTTTCCGGTACAGGAGGTGCGCGTCTATGTCTTCATCTCCACTGTTCACCCAGGATAGTTTTACCAGGCCATCTTCTACCTTATAGGCGCTGAACAGCGGAGCGGTAGGTGGCACCACATCCGGTTTCTTCAGTTCCAGGATAGCGGAATAGCCGGATTGGTTATACCGTTTATCCAATGCGGCTACTGCATAGTATATTTTTCTGTTAAGGGATTTTACGGGAACCGTGTCTTTATAAACGGTATTCATATAGATGGAATCCACTAAGGGCGACAGTTCTTCATTCAGTCTGCCGGCGCGGAATACTTTGTACCCAAACATATCCTTTTCCGTATTGGCTTTCCAGCTAAGCGTTACCACACCATTGCTGTCAATAGTAGCTGCAAGCCCTACAGGCGGTGCGGGCGGAGTAGAATCTACCGGTTGCACCAGCACCGGGAACGAGGTCGTAGATTCGCCCTCTTTCGCCACTGCCGTAATGGTAAAATAGTTGGAGGGCAACAGCTGATCATATTGCAGGCTACGCTGATCCGGGGCAATATTGGTCAGCACCGTCTTGTAAGGCCCATTTTCACGCGCGGCCTGGTTCAACGCAAAACCTTTGATAATTGTGTTACCCGCCGTTTCAAACTCCCAGGTAAGCGTCATTTTTCCCTGTGCGGAGATCTCGTTGCTGCGGATGTTGGGTACGTATATCAATACATGTCTGCCCTTGCCGGTGGTTACTGCAGAAGGAGGTCCCTTTTCGCCAAAAGCGGAAATACCCCTTACCCTGAATTGGTACACCGTGTTGTTGTCTTCCAGCGAGTCTATAAAATACATACGGGGAGAAGGCTTGCCCTCTTTTTCATTGAGGTTGGTCACTGGCAGAGAGCGGGCCGGTGCAAAGGTCTTCCCTCCGTCTTTGGAACGTTCCACTATCCAGGAGGTATAGTAATGTTTTAAAAGACTGTAATCCCAGCTAAGCGCTACCTGTTTATCACCAAACACAGCACCTACATCTCCTGGTACCGGCAGCGGCGCATAGTCCTGTATGCCAATGAACACGCCGGCAGAATCGTTGAGAGACCTTACCCGGTACAGGTATTTCTCATTGGGGCGGGCTTCCTTGTCTTCCCAACCCCAACCCGCCATCACAGCGGCTTCAAAACTATTGTCTGCAGCATATAGGGAGAGTGAGAAACGCTGTTCCTGCTCGGCCGACTGTGCCATGATGCTTGCAATGCCTTTATCACCACCACCACTAACTTCAAAGTCCTTACCATACAATGCCTGCGCAATGATGGCGGCATACTGGTCATGCTGCACGATATTTTCCCACTCGTTTAATGGTTTGGGCCGTAGCGGTTGGGAATTCAATACTTTAACCTCCGGCGATGGCAATAGCTTCCCATCCCGGGTAACGGTATAGCGGGTAAGCTCAAAGCCATATTGGTTGCCCTGTTTCCAGGCACGGGAGGTGGTCATGCCCCAGCGCAGCAATATGCTGTATTGCCGGGCGCTGGCAGTAACCGCTATCCTGGAACTGTCTTTACGCTGGGCGCGCAGCGGCATAACAGCGGTAAGTATAAGCAATATAAAAGATAGCCTGCGCATTAGAAGCCGGTGGTTTTAAATGGATTGTGATAATTAAATACAGCACTGCTGGTTTTCGTACCGTCAGGCAGCACATATTGGTATTGTACTTTGTAGGCGCCATACCGTATAAAAGGGAAATGCCCGTTTATCAGGTAGTCATATTTGAAGGCATCCGGTTTGCCCAGGTACCTGTTTACTACTTTGTATTGCAACTCAGTGAAGTCCAGTCTGTACACCTGTGGAAGGTTATAGATATACGGCAATCTTGTTTTTATCCAGCTGGTCACTTTACCGGTAGATGCCTCCGCCAGGTAAGTGGGCGTCAATATCAGGGCCTTACTGGGACTTACTCCTAATTCATCCGTATTACGGTTATTAATCAGGATGTTGTTATCAATAGGATAGTTGGCATATAACAGCGGGTTGATGTCACTTGTATAATATGCATCATCCATCACCGCTTCCACATTTACCATCGGTTTGTACCCGGTGTAATTGGTACCGGTCATTTCCGCTACTTCAAAACCTTCATATTCGCCTACATCTGCCAGCAGGCGTATTACATCCGTGGATACTGTTTCGCCTACGCCATCTTTCAAATGCAGCGATTGCATCTTCTCCGCAAACGTGCTGAATTGACTGGTATGGAAACCATAATGCAGCAATGATTTGGCCACGTCGCCTCTGGAAACTGTCTGTGCCTGGTTATTAGCCACAGAATAGCTGCCGTCCTCACCCGCATCCTGCTGCTGCTGGTAAGCTGCCACCGCATCCGTGCTTTGTGCGCCGGGCGGGATGGCTATTACGTCAAACTGGTAAGCAGAATTCGCCTTCAGGGCCGACGGGGTAAAATGAAGCGTTTGTGAAACGGAGTCATATGTCATATCCACTTTAGTGATCTGACCGGCGGCATCTTTAAAATTGATCGCATATTGCCATCTGGCGTCAAACAGGTAGGCCTGTCCCATACTCAGGTTAATAACGCCTTTATCAGATTCATCCTTATAGAAGTACTGCTGGTTCACTACCGGGTACGCATATGCGATATTCTGCAGTGGTATATAATCCGGCGCGGTACCGGTAGTAAAGTTCACTGTATCGACTTCCTCACCCGGTTTACCATCTACATAGGCCGTTTGCCAGTTACCGTTGTCCAGCTGCTCTTCAAAGGCCACTTTCACAATGGCGGTCAGCGGTTTTTGAGAAGGCAGTATCTCTTTGGAGAAGAAGGAAACACCGTCATTATTGCTGTTCCATTCCAGGCGGCCGGCTATTGGCTGACCGGCATCTGTAACTGTAAAGGATGTTAGTCTGGCGCGGTAGTTCTTTGTGCCATTGTCATCCTCTACCTCAAAAGGCTGACCTATACGCATATTAAAGGCGGCCTGTGGTGCGGTGAATACGTCTACCCCGGTGGAGTTGGCAGATGGCTTGATGTCGGATATGATCTTCACATCTACCGGACTGTTGTTGCCCGTAACGATCTCGCACTCATGGCCAATGACCACCTTCATCCGCATATTACCTTTTACCAGGCCGTTCAGCACGCTGAATTTAACAGCCATGTATCCTCTTAACCAGGTGGGGTTGGGTAGTTTAGCCTGCATTAGCATGGCTGCTGCCCCGGATATCAGTGGTACCCTGGCCTTGATGAATTTCAGGTTTACTTTCACACCTAACTCACCCTGCAGGTACACATAGGCCTGACCGTTAGCATACCAGCCGTCTATGCCTATCTTATCGGTGCTGCCCACGCAATGCGCATCCCCATAATCTTTCAGCATGATATCAAAGCCTACGCCCGCTTTAAAGTTGGCGTACAGTATCAGGAAATTGATATCGCCCGTTTCTACGCTAAGGCTGGCGCCAAATGCAAAACCCCGGCCTTCGCCCAGCGCATTGGCATCGCGCATATAATCCAGTTCCTCCATGTCTACGCCCAGGATATCCGCTACTTCCTGCGGTGGCGGCGGAGAGGCGGGTATCTTGTCTCCTACCATCAGGTAATTACCTGATTTAATGACGAGACCACCTATGGACAACTTAGTACCTAAACGATTGGTGGGTGTCCCCATATGCAGGTACCACTCGCTGGGCGAAATATGGATCACGGCCCAGCCTGCGCGGTTGTCGCTGGAGTTACCCGTCATCATACCATTGGCTACGTTCATGAACATATCAAAGTTGCCGTGCAGTGTAGAAGTAGTGAAATCATATTGTATGCCTACATAGGCAGTGATGCCAACTTCGGCGGACAGATTGGCGTCGCCCGCCATAGCGGCGGCGGCCCCTGAAGGATTAGATACTTTTAATTCCTCCAGCTTTTTGCCAGCGGACCCTAGTTGGGCAATAGCATTCTGCTCCTGTTCCTGCAGTTTGGCAAACTGTTTAGTCACTTTACTTGTGATGTTGCCCATCGGTAATGTGGCAAGTATTTTAGCATAACCATACAGCCCCATGAAGTTGATACCACCACTACGGTTAAACGCCACTTCAAATGATACTTCCCCATGTACTACCTGGTCCTTCACCATATCAAACAGCACGGCGGCTTTAATGCCCAATCCTGCAGTGGAATCCGGCACATACTTTACACCTGTGGGTGAAGCAATGGTATCAATACCTTCTTTTTTCATCCGGTAATAGGCGCCGCCACCAAAGCCTGATATTTCCAGGGGCGGGGCTACTGCGATGCCGGGCTTAAATTCAGCCTTGCCATCTACATACCAGTAACGGAAACCCTTGGAACCAAACATGGCGCGGGTCTTTACCTTTATTTTCCCCTGCATAAAATCCGCATTTACCTCCCCGCTGATCGCATCGCCATACACGGCGTCGTCGTCATATACTCTCAGTAAACCGGATATCTTCAGTGCACTGCTCAAATCAGCATGCAGCGAAATAGAATCCAACTTTATTTTCTCAAATTTCCAGGTCTGCAGCCCTTTACTGTTGTCAAACTTTCCCACCAGGGCCAACCGGGTATCACCCCCAAATTTCCCTTCCATCAGGTTAAAGCGTACCTCAATATTGAGGTTGGCTGTAGTACTGTCCTTGGTTTCCAGGGAGATTTCCTTAATGGCCACCGGAAAATTGGAAATTGTATTCTCATCCTTGTACCCAAAATACTTGGCGGTGAGATAGGGTGCTTTGGCCTGCAAATGCAATTCCTGGAACACTATGCCTTTAAATTTGGCAACAGGTTTGCCGTTGTCATCTACCTTCAGGGACGATGCCAGAATCAGGTAGCCATTCAACATAGCTTCCGGCTCAAAATGTCCGTCAGATAATTTTAACTGTACCCAGGAGTTAGGGTTTAACTGAGCTTTTGCCCGCCACACCATAAAATCCAGCGTATCAATGGTGGTCAGCTTCAGTATATATTCATTATCAGCAGTAATAACAGCAGAATAAGCCAGCGGGGCTTTGGCCATTGGCAGGCCCAGCATACCGTTGAACGCCGCGCCCGTGAGGTGGTTGGCCACCAGGTCTATGTCCAGATGGTCCACAGAGAACCTCCAGCCGGCAGCGCTGCCATCCGGCAATATGTTATTGGCAAAGAAGTTACCGGAGATACCATTGTTATCGATAATCATGTTCTTGCCGCCAAACGAAACACGTTTGCCGGGCTGGTTACTCCACATAAATTGTTTGGGCAACGTTACTTCCAGGTCCGACACATATACTCCCCGCCATAAATTAGGGTCATCGGCAGGCATGTATCGCTCCTGGTATTTTGCGGGGTATACAACGTCCGGAGAGTTACGCAGGTCGCTACCGTCATATACAGCTTTGCCTATACGGAACCCTACGCCCTTGAGGGGAGTTATTTCAAATGCAGGCAGTTCTACGCTCACGAGTATATCATTCCAGTCGCGCACTACAGTATTGAATGAGGCCTTTACCTGTGCAGTAGTGTCTGCATTCCGTTCTCCATCTGCTTTTAAAGGCACCAGCATGCTACGCGGGAACATCAGGTCCCCGCTAACCCCCAGTTCCTTAAAGCCGTTACAATCTATTGTTACATAGGTAAGATCAAGGCCCTGGCCGGTATTCATATCCATGCCGCCTTTCAGTATCAGGGCTGCCGTACCACCGCCCAGCTTTATAGGTACATCACCCAGCAGCACCAGTTTGGCATCACCCAGTATGCCACCTTTGTACGACAGTTTAAGGCCTTTTATACCAAAAAAGATCTCATGTGGCTCCTGCGGTATCTGCACTTTGGCATAAACCGTAAGTTCCGCATAGGTGGAATAGAACATAGCATTGCTCACCCCAATCGTCACGGTGGTATTACCAACGTTCCTAAAAAGCCCTATAGGCAGCTCATTCAGGTCGTCTGGCGAGAGGGAGGAGACATAGCGGTTATTCTTGTCTATTTTCTCGAATTCTGCCTTAGCTATGTCGCGGTATACGTGAGCATTACTGTCGGTGTCGTATATACTTTGCAGGTTGGCATCGGAGAACAAACCGCTTTCGGGTGCTATCAGCGTTTCCTGCACCAGCTGTTTATCTATATCCGGAAAGCTGCGGCTTTCCATCGTACTGGTGGTCATGACATTGGTGGCCGGTAAACGGGTCTTAACGTAATCACTGTCCGCCGCATGCACGGCAACAGCCTGACCAATAATTAATAACGTTAACAGGTTAATGTAACGGCAAAAGAGTGTTCGCAGGTAAAGTTTTACCATAGGTTGAATAATATAGGTATAGGGTTGGGTTGCCGGGAACAGCTCAGTTAACAACGATCAATTACTACAGAGAACAACAGTTATTTCCCCCCTCACAAACTTTCCCGGATACAAATCCAGCTCAATATTAATATTTTTTTATATTTTCAAAAAGATTTATTTGTTACTGCAATGAGATTGCGACTGAGGCATTGATACAGAAGAACATTCCAAAGAAACACTCACTATTAACCAGCAAGCTGAAACATATATACAATTCCCGAAAATAGTATATTTGAGAATGCAGGGGATTTCATTATATGACCATAATTCACTTTCAAAAGAGCTAAGACTTCAATTAGCAACCCTCGACTATTTTTTATACGAATTCTCCCAATATGAACGCATAAATTTTGAACCACATCGTACCAGGGCTTACGCTATATGCCTTCTAAGCAAGGGTGAACTGAAAGTCGAAACAGATCTTTTTTACAATCATATTGTAGCTCCTGCCATCTTTATCATCGCCCCCAGCGTTATCAGACATTTTTTACATACAACAGGGGAGTTTGAAGCACAAACTATTTTCTTTGATAAAAACTTCTTCCTGGAAAATCAAGCCAATATTGCTTATCTGGATCAATATGAGTTTCTTTATTCCAAAGACAAACATGTGGTTGGTCTGAACAACACAGAACATCAAAAATTAAGCACTTATTTTCAACTTTTCAAGCAAACAACCCAGGAATCATTTGCGAAAACACCAGCTATTGCCCGTAGTCTTATTTATATTATTTTAGACGTAATAGCATCTGTACAGGAAGCACAGGATTTACAGCCTTCTATATCACTTACCCGAAATCAACAGCTTCTTTTTGAATTTAAGAAACAATTGGCCAGCGACTTTATGAGACACCGTAATGTCAGCTATTATGCACAAAAACTATTTGTTTCGCCAAAATATCTTAGCACTGTAATAAAAGAAGAGAGTGGAAAAACTGCCGGTGAGTGGCTTGATGAAATGGTACTATTGGAAGCAAAGATACTATTGCAAAATAAAGACTTAACTATTGCCCAGGTGGCCGATCAACTGAACTTTAATGACCAGTCTACTTTTGGGAAGTTCTTTAAGAACTTAACCAGCCACTCCCCTCTTGATTATCGAAAACAACTATCCTGATTGATCTACAGGACATTTTGGCCAATTCCACCTACTTTTTGCCCTTTCCTGCCCTTTATTCCTGAGCGACCTTTGTCTCATAAAAATTACATTATGATATGCATCTCATTTATCACCCGGAGACGACCAGAAGTTTCAGGGACTTAGGTGGCGTAAAATTATATCAGAGCTTCCATTCCTATTATCCACCTGCGCCGAACCGGAGACCGTTAGGCGCTATGATAGCGCTGGATAATCTTAGCTATATGCCTGGCAATTCAGAAACATGCACTTTCCCTCTCCAGCATATCGAAGTGTTCAGTCTTGTACTTGCAGGAACAGTTATCTCAAAAGATAATACCGGCTCCAGACACGTTTTAACACAGGATACTGTACAGCTGCTAAGTTCAGGTTCGGGGACAGAAATAACCAAATTCAATGGTTCACTTACAGAGGAAGCTGATCTGCTACAAATATGGTTTACACCTGAGACGCAAGATGGAGAAACTAACTATCAGGAAATAAAAAGTTGTGCAGAAAATCAATTCCAGCTATTGGTTTCTCCTGATGGTGAAAGAAACAGTATGAAGATTAAACAACAGGTATGGATCAGCAGAGGAACATTTGAGGCAGAAGCACAACATACTTATCATAAAAACAATGAAGAGAATGATGTATATCTTTTTGTGTTGCAGGGACAGGCAACAGCAGGCGGTCAGATTCTCAACTACCGCGATGGCTTAGCTATATCAGGAAAAGAGCCGGTTGTTGTTTTATTCAAACAATCGACTGATTTATTAGTTATTGAGTTATCACACTATAAATGAATTAATAATGTTACAGAAAATAAGTAAAACAAATTTTGTTGGTCACGGTCCGATTTCTATCCTCTATCCAGGTACCGTTGTTTCAAAAGCAGATACAGGAATAGGTAGCATTGGACGGATCGACCATGCTTTTATCAAGGGGAATACTCTTATTGCCATGCATCCACATGTCAATGATGAAATACTTTCTTATTTCCGTACAGGAAAAGCTGAGCACAAGGATTCAGAAGGGTTTGTAAAAATTATTGGTGGAAACACGATCATGTTGATGAAGGCCGGTCGTTCATTCTATCATGAAGAAAAAATAATAGGCGAAGGTGAGCCTTTGGAAGGATTACAGATCTTTATCCGTCCGCAAAAGAAAGACTTACAACCAGAAGTAATATTTCTTGAGCTGGAAAACCTGCACAGCGAGAACAAGTGGCGGCTTCTCGCTTCTCCAACCAACGCTACAACATTTCAGTTTAGCAGCCAGACATGGTTGTTCGATATGAAAATCTCAAAAAAATCACAGGCTATTTTGCCCGAACTACCAAAGAGTAACCTAACAGCTTTGTTGTATGTATTCAATGGAAAAGTAAAGGTAAATGGAAATATCAGCTTAGAAAAAAGAGAAGGGCTTATCATTAAAAACGAACCTGTAACTATTCATGCAGGTGAAGAAGATGCTGAATTGGTTTTGTTTGTTACGGATGAAGAAGCTGAAATATACAAGGAAGGAATGTACAGTGGCAATAAAATATAAATACATACAATATGAATTCCAGAAATAAGAATATAACAAGTAATGATCCATCCTATCTCCGTAGTTTACCAAATCTTAGTGATGAGTTTTGCGCAATGTTCGAAAGCATTTTTGTACAAACCGATGATGTAAAGTTACACGCGGTCATCGGAGGCAGTGGCCCGGTAGTACTGCTTATTGGGGGCTGGCCACAAACCTGGTATCAATGGCGGTTTATAATGCCTGAACTGGCTAAACAATACACTGTTGTAGCAGTTGACGCAAGAGGTTTTAACTTATCTGATACAACACCATCGGGGTATGATTCTGCCACAATTGCCAATGATCTGGCAAAGTTTATGACCATTCTGGGATATGAAAAATTTAGTGTGGTAGGTCATGACTTAGGTATGTGGGCCGGGTATGCCCTGGCTGCGGACCATCCGGACAGATTGACTCGTTTAGCGGTTGTAGATGCCGTTATACCGGGTGTTGAGGATTGGTTTACTATGCTATCCGTTAAACCACTAAATGATTTCTTATGGCATTTTGCTTTCAATAGAGTAGATGATATTAATGAACAATTAGTGAGAGGGCGGGAAGATATTTATTTTAAGTACCAGTTCGCCACAAAAGCAGCTAGTCCTGATGCAATTCCTGCCTATGCTGTATCCTATTATGTTGATATCCTGAAATCCAGTCCGGAAAGGCTTCGTTCCAGTTTTGAATACTACCGGGTTATTGATACGGATATGGCTCAGAACAGGCAGCGGAAAACAAAGAAAATAGCCATTCCCGTTTTAGCTGTAGCAGGAGAAGTAGCGTGCAATAGCTTTACTGCAAATGACATGAGATTGCTTGCAGATGATGTTTCCGAAGTAATCATTCCGGCCTGCGGTCATTTCGTTCCGGAAGAAGCACCTGATGCATTATTTACTGCATTACAACCTTTTTTAAACTCATAAAGAATGAAAAACTCTAATGCTATTACCACCGTTGGTAACAATGAGGAAAATTTCCTTTTGGTAGCAGGTAGTAAATACCGGATACTTATTAGCGGGGAGCAAACAAATGGTAATTATGCTGTAATTGAAATGCGGGTACCTTCTGGTAGCGGCCCCATCCCTCATGCGCATAAAGATGTTCAGGAAACTTTTTATGTGGCAGAAGGTGAAATGGAATTTCGTACTGAAGATGGTAAGTACTATGCAAAAAAGGGAGCTTTTATAAACATTCCACTCGGAGGTGCAATTCATGCATTCAAAAACACTTCTGAGATAGAAGCAACACTGATATGTACAGTTATTCCTGCGGGATTTGACAGTATGTTCAAGGAATTAAGTGTCGCCAGTCCTGAGGAAGTAGAAGCTATCGGAGAAACGTATGGGAACCAATTTTATCCTCTTAATTATTTCGAATAATCAGTTATTCTGATCTACAGGATATTTTAACCAATTTCACCTACTTTTTACCCTTTGTATCCTTTCATTCCTGAGCGAACTTTGTTCTATCATAAAAACAAAAACAATGAGCAACACAAAATTTACAGCAGAAAATACAGCATTATTACTCATCGATCACCAGGTGGGTACAATGAAGCTGATTAAAAACATTCCTTTAGAAGAAGTCAAAAAGAAAACATTGGCTTTGGCTAAAATGGCAAAAGTTCTGAATATCCCTGTTGTATTTACAAGCAGTCAGGAATATGCAGCACAAGGTCCATTGATGCCTGAACTCGCAGAAATTTTACCTGATGCTTTTGAAAAGAGAGTCAAAAGAGAAGGCATTGTTAATTGCTGGGAACACAAAGGCTTTTATGATGCCGTAATTGCCACCGGAAAGAAAAACTTAATTATGGCAGGAGTAACCACTGATGTGTGCCTGGTTTTCCCATCCATCAGTGCAGCTGAAGAAGGCTTTAATGTACAGGCAGTAATGGATGCATCAGGCTCACCGTTTAATTTGAGTGAGGATTTAAGTCAACAAAGAATGGCAAAGGCTGGTGTAGTTTTAACGGCTACCAATACTTTAATGGCGGAAATCGCACAGGATTGGGCAAGACCTGAAGGTGGTGAATTATTAGGTATTTTATTTACAGATGTTTTACCATCAATGGCGTAAAATTTAATTCTTCAAATTTCCGTATAAAGGACAGTAACATTTTTAAAAATGATTACTGTCCTTTATAATTTAAACCTCCCGGGTTATCCTGAATCTTTGAACTTTTTACGAAACGTAAGTGCAGTCATCCCTGTTTCTTTGGAAAAGAACCGGGAAAAATTGCAGCAGCTGATGGCTGTTTTTTGACCAACATATCGGCAGAAAGAACAGTAAACATGGATAATCAATGATCAACCAATGGTGATTATAGCACAATTCGTGGTAAATTATATCCCTGTATTAGCAATCGCTGTTTGCCAGTTGCCTGAGTTGTTCTGCATCATCAGGCAGACCATATTGCAATAACATATTGCTGTGATGTTTCAGGAAATCAGGATCTTTTTCACCCAGATCAGCCAACGTCAGCAATGCATTTTTTCTTAACGGCGTTATCTTTTTTTGTGCAGTAGCATATTCGTCTCCGAACAATACACAACAAATGGCAAGGAGCAGTGTATTCTGATAGTACAGTTCAAATGAAGGCAGTGCCATTATTATTGATCCAATATTCTTTGTCAGTGCAGCCGGATTGGTATAATCAAGCATCTTTAACAGGTATTCCGGTGTATCATCTTCTCCTGTGAAAGGCTGCATGCTATCAAAACGACCATCCATTACTACATCCGGGTTCACCAGTGTGTTTATTATTTCAGCCACCCAGTTGTCCTGGGCATCATCATCGGAAGCTTTTACCAGGAATATGGCCAGTATTATGCGGAGGAAAGGATCTGTTTCTGTAAGGAATGCAGGTGAAAAATGAGCTTCCATTTTTTCATTCTCATCGGCAAGTTCATAAAACCTGCCCAAACAAAACAATGTGTACCCTCTTCTTATCTGTGAATACTCTGTATGCTGCCATTCCTGTTGCAGGAATACTTCGGTTTCCGGAGAATCTTTACCGACATGTATCAGTATATGTTGTGCCTGACGGGCAGTTACCGGGTCTGCATCCCTGGCCCATAGCAATAGTTCTGGAATTAAAAATTCAAGAGAAGAAAGCATTTCATAATACCCGGGTCTGCGAAGGCTCGGCAATGTCATCACCTTGTATAAAAAAGCCAATAAACGTTGTTCTACAACCGGCTCCTGTTTATAAAAGGGCAGCATGCGCCCTATAATGGTGGCCGTTGCATAGGTAGCTGCATACACCTCTCCCTGGCATTCTATTGACCACCAGATGTGCTCCGTAGATGCAGCGATAACATCCTCATCAGCCGATAACAATCCATTGATACCTGCCGGCAATTCTTTGTTCTTTCCCCATGCCTTTTCTATGTTTTCCCAATCTACTTTGTTCAGCTCCTCCTGCAGAAAATCTGGTACTGGCAGCGCATTTTTTTTCTCCTCTATAAAGTACCTTCTATGTTCTTCCCTGAAGTTTTGGGCTATGGCATCCCAGCAAGTTGCGACGGTTGTTTGTTCCGATTTGGGCAGATAATAACCCCATCTGTTTAGCTCATTAACGAGTGCTTCATCGGCTCTCGGCATATTCAACAATTCCCTTCCGGCTTCATCGTACAATCGCCAGGTACCGGAGCCGTCACCGTTGGAGATATAATCTATCAGTGTAGCCCCACCGGGATAAAAATACCTTACACTGACCGGGGGCTTTGTACGATCAGCGGTTTGAATAGCTTCATACACCAGTATATCATTGTAATACCATCGCTTGTGATGGGATGTTATACTTTCATTACGTATGGAACAAAGCAGCTTGCCACTCTCGTCAAAAAAGATTTCTTTACGGACATTGCCATTATAACTATAATGTCTGCTGCAACGGATCACCGGAGGCTCAATGTGTGGATAGTAGTAGTTTATTACCTGTTCAGGAACAACATCCGCAATATCTTCTTCTACAAGTATGCCGGTATTTCTGTTGAATACCCTTTTCAAAAGCAGGTTGCCATTCAGGTCCCACTCCGCATAGTCGCCTACGCATATATCCTTCCAGGGGTCTATCTCGCTCATTGCCCAATGCGCAAGTATGTGCAGCGAATCATGCTTATCTACAAAATACGCCCGTTCAGGAACAGATGCAGGGCGTTCGGGTAATGGAGTTCCTCTTACGCTTACCGGGTTGTTTTGCCTGTCGAAGTAACGCCGGGCATTGTATGTTATTCCTTCTTCCGTGTAATCAAATTCTGCGATCCATACGTTGGGGCTTTCTTTAGCATAACCGCCCGGGAATAGCTCAGTCGTAGGGTTTTCACTTTTTATCCAGCGATAAGTACCCTCCCATTTCTGCCCGCCGCACCATTTACCTTCCTGTGCCAGGGAACCATCAGGATGAAATCGTTTGTTTGGAAAAGGCGGTTGACCATTACCATAATCAACCATACCGCAAAGGTGTCCATCTATATGCCACTCTTCCCATATGCCTGTCTTTTCCCCTGCTTCATTCTGTTCACCCAGCATCCATTCCTTATATTCCGGATACCATATAGCCCCTGCGGGAATATTTTTATGTTTTTCCATTGTTCACGCTTATCATTCAAAAATAGGTGCTGAAAACCACTTTTTTGAATAATTGCCTACTACAAATGCACTACAAATGAGCATACTTATAAATAAATCTGTCCTTCCATTACAATTGTAGAGGAACCGCTCACCCAGATCCCATCTTCGACTACCTGAACACGAATGGTGGATGGGTGTTCCACATATTTCCCCTGCAGGATCAGATAATTCTGATTTTTTTTGATATAACCAAGCATTTCAAGATATCCGGCCAATGGCCCCGCAGCAGTTCCTGTAGCCGGATCTTCATCAATACCCATTCCGGGATTAAAGAATCTTGTTTCGGCCAGGTATTTTTCACCTGAACTATTTGTCGTAAATAAATAGCAGCCTTCAAAACCAAATTTTTCTGATATTCCTTTCAATAATGATTTATGTGAAATGGCTTTTTCAAGAGATACTACATCTTTTACAGGGACCATTAAATGTGGAACTTCTGTTTGTACAATATTGATCGACCAATCATTTAGAGCAAGATCATCGATGCTTAACCCAACTGCCTCAGCAATCAGATCGATCGGAACAGTGCTGATTACTTCAGCCGGTCTTTGCTTCATGGCAACGTAAGGCAATCCATTCTCTTCGGTAATGTTCAGTGGTATCTTTGTGTCCTTTATGAATACCCAGGGCTGTTCCCCCTGATTTTTGAAAATATCCCATTTTTTTAATAACGCAAGACAAACCGCACCAAGCAGGTTATGCCCGGCACCGGCAACTTCAAATTTTGCAGGAGTGAATGATCTCACTTTGAAAGCGTTTTGTTCCGTTGAATAATTCACGAAAGAAGTTTCCGAGTAGCCAAATTCACGGGAAATATTATGGTATTGTTCTATAGTAAGCTCATTTTCAATATACACTACAGAGAGCTGATTACCCTTATATCGCTGGTCTGTAAATACGTCTAACACGTAGTAATCAAGTTTTATCATTTGTTTTTTGATTTACTGATTAGTAATTGCTCAAAATTAGATCCAAATAGTTTATTTTAGTTACCGGTTACCATTGGTTTACCGGTAACCTTTTGTTAACTAGCCAGTAAAAATGAAAGATCACAAAAGACAAGAAGTAACCTGCGAACAAGAGTTAAATGCCATTCGCGACAGCCTGGAGGTATTGGGTGGAAAATGGAAATTAAGGATTATGCGTCATCTGAATAATCACATTAATGAAACCAATACATTCAAAAAGATCCAGCGTGGTGTTGAGGGCATATCTGCAAAAATGCTATCGAAGGAATTACAGGACCTGGAAATCAACCTGCTTGTTTCCCGTACAATGATGGATACAAAACCAATTACCGTACAGTATGCTATAACAGAATACGGGCAGAGCGTTTTCCCGGTTACGGAAAGCCTGGTTAGCTGGGGATTAAATCATCTTCAAAAGATAAAGCAAAAGGTATAGACTTCTAATGGAAAAGGAATACAACAGCTGGTCATTAATGAATGACCAGCTGTTGTCTTTTTAGAACTTACCGCCCATCCCTGAACCTTTCCGGCAAAGCTGGAAAGACTTTTTTAGAATAAAAGGATGTTGTAATTTCCAACCTGTATAATTGAATACTGTTTTTGCCTTTTAAAAATCATTGCGTTGCAATATCTTCCCTGCGACATATTGAGCCCTTTTATAAAAAATTATGTTGTAGTTACCATTGATAAGGATATCAATAATGAAATATTTTATCCCAGTGGATACATAGATTTTGTTGTTAACTTTTCGAATGGCAATGCTGCTACTATTATCAGCGGTAAACATCAGGATACTCCTGAATTTGAGCTATTAGGCCATCTTACGGTACCGGCAAGATTGAATGCAACTAAAGGTACTACTGTATTGATTGCCCGTATGTATCCTTATGCCTGTTCTATATTTTTCCCAAATCCCATTTCTGATTTTACCAATTCAGCAACAAATGTCTCTGATGTATATTCGAAAGAGATGCGGGATCTCTATGAACTAACAATGTATGCAGACTCAATTGATCAAAAAATAAATTTGCTTGAATCATTTTTTATTCAAAAATTGAAAAAACAGGAAAAGCAGTATAGGAAAATTCAACAGCTATCACTAATCTGTCAGCATATTTTAACCACAGGTGAAGGCTTTAACCTTAAGCAATTATCATCCTCCACCGGCCTTTCAAAAAGGTATATTCAAAAACAGTTTTTTGAAATGGTGGGCTTAACACCGGGTACATTTTATGCCTCTTACCGTTTCAATAAAAGTTTACAGCAGGTGCTCTCTACAAACTCATCACTTACCTCAATCGCTTATGAATGCGGGTACTATGATCAGGCCCACTTTATAAAAGAGTTTAATAAATTTACCGGTATTTCACCATCTCAGGCCAGGGGCACACTAATCAAAAACGGAGATGACTTTCAAAAGGCTGTAAATATTGGCTTGTAGCAATTTTATTTTGATACAGGTCTGTTACTGCTGAACATATCCCTGTACATTTTCCAACCCTCACTGGTTTTTTTCCAAATAACAACAACCTTGCCTTCATCCAATTTATTGCCGTTAATATCTGTCATTTCATAATGGCTTTCTTCAGTTACAAACTCTTTTGCATCACCATAAAGATGTTGTACGATAAATCTGCTATGAACTTTGGGTCCATCTTTAAAAAAAACGGCTATATTTTCTTTGCCACAAACAGGAGCTGCATTGGGTGGCAAAAGACAGGCATCTTCTGTATATCTTGTCAAAATTGAACCATCGTTTTTATTTGCCAAATCAGAATAAATAGCATTACTGGCTTCAATTGCTGCCCGGGCTTCTTCCAATAAAGGATTCTTTTTTATTTGTCCGTTAGAGATGAGCGTTATAGCCATAAGCATAGCAAAAGCGATCATTGTTTTCATAATCTGTTTTTTAACAAAATAAGGGCGTTAACAGGAAGAGAAATTGTAAAATAGCGCACAAATTGAAATTGAAGTATTATTTTCGTGAGTGCAGTGAAAAGCCGCCGCCCTCTTTCTTATATGCTTACTGATATTATTAACAAAGATCTGACTGTCATTTTTTGCGGGATTAATCCTGGCTTAAAATCTGCGTCGGACGGTCATCACTTTTCCGGACGAAGCAATCGTTTTTGGAAGGTTTTGCATCAGGCTGGTTTTACACCCTACGAAATTCAACCTGTAAATGACACAACTATACTTGATTTCGGCTACGGTCTGACCACCGCTGTGGAAAGGGCAACAGCGCGTGCGGACGAGCTTTCCAGGGAGGAGTTTGACAATTCCATCGAAGCCTTCAAAACGAAAATGACGCATTTCCAACCGAAATATATCGCATTCCTGGGTAAACCGGCCTTTATGGCCTTTTCCGGGGAAAAGCAAATTTCATGGGGACATCAACCTAAAGATTTCTGTGGAGCGAAGGTTTGGGTACTACCTAACCCGAGTGGTTTAAATCGGGGATTTACACTTAATGACCTTGTCGTTTATTACCGGCAACTGTTTTGTGCAATAGAAATTAATAATTAAAAAAACGGGTCAGTCTTTTTTTGAACAGCAAGTTTGTAAAGACACTATCCCCGTTCAAAAAAAATATTCTCCTCTAAATTTTCTTTGCCCTATCTTAAGCAATCGCACCTGTAAGAGTGTGTTTATAATTGCTTCCTCATATGAAAAAACTGTTTGCTTTAAAAAATCCTATTCTGGTATCGTTGCTCTTTTCCGCCACCTGCCTTCCTGCCTGTAAACAGGATACCGGACCCGCGGATAAGCGCATCAAACGGATGGACACCATCCTTACAGCCCATCTGTCAGATTCCATTGGCACAATAGTGAAACCAGAACTGGCGGATAACCTTTCCCTCACTCTCTGGGGCATCGATTCACTGGTGACCTCTCCTATCGCTATTGATGTAGACGACCAGGGAAGAGTGTATTACACCACCACAGACCGGCAGAAACATTCTGAATTTGACATACGCGGGCACCGGGACTGGGAGATACCATCCATTAGTCTGCAAACGGTAGAAGATCGCCGTGCCTTCCTTCATAAGGAACTATCCCCGGAGAACAGCAAAAAGAACATGTGGCTGGACGACCTGAACGGCGACAGCTCTCACGACTGGCGCGACCTGACCGTAGAAAAGGAGCACGTATATCGTGTGGATGATATATCCGGAGATGGCGTAGCAGACCAGACACAATTGGTAGTGGATGACTTTCACGATGAAGTGACGGATGTTGCCGGCGGAGTACTGAGTGATGGCGATGACCTGTACCTGGCCGTAGCGCCGGACCTCTGGCGTATAAAGGATAAAAACCATGACGGTATTGCAGATGAAAAAACGTCTATCTCCCACGGATACGGTATCCATATAGGCTTTGGCGGCCATGGCATGTCTGGCGTGGAGATGGGCCCCGATGGGCGTATCTACTGGCAGATAGGTGATATCGGCTTTAACGGTAAAGGGCAGGACGGGCAGCAATGGTCTTTCCCCAACTGCGGGGTACTGGCCCGCTCCAACCCGGATGGCAGTGACTTTGAGATATATTCCTATGGCATCCGTAATACGCATGAGTTTGCGTTTGATCAATATGGTAACATCATTAGCGAAGACAATGATGGGGACCATCCCGGCGAAAAGGAACGCCTGGTATATCTTGTAAACGGCGGTGACCAGGGCTGGCGCAGCAACTGGCAATACGGTAAATACCGCGACCCGGACAATAACAGCTACAAGGTATGGATGGACGAAAAAATGTACCTGCCCCGTTTTGAAGGACAGGCGGCTTATATCACCCCATGTATCAGCAACTTTGTAAACGGTCCTGCAGGTTTTGTATACAACCCTGGTACGGCTTTAGGTCCTGCTTATAAGAATACTTTCTTTGTGGCAGAGTTTGTTGGCAATCCTTCCAACTCCGGCATACATGCATTTAAACTGAATCCTAAAGGGGCCACCTTTGAGCTGGGAGAGCATAAGAAAGTACTGGGCGGTATACTGGCCACCGGCATCGATTTTGGACCAGATGGAGCGCTATATATAGCCGACTGGATAGATGGCTGGGAAACACATAACTATGGCCGCATCTGGAAGCTGGATGATAAAAGGGAAGCCGCTACACCGGAACGCAAAGTTACCAAAGCTTTACTGGCGGAGGACTTTAGCAAACGCAGTGAAGTGGAACTGGCCGGTCTGCTGAAGAACCCGGATATGCGCGTACGCATGAAAGCCCAGTTTGAGCTGGTGAAACGTAAAGAAAAAGGCGCTCCTCTGTTTGAGCAGGCATTAAAACAAACAGACAATCAACTGGCAAGGGTACACGCTATATGGGGACTCAGCCAGTTGGCCCGTAAGGATAAACAGTATGCCAAAGTATTGCTGCCCCTGTTAAAGGACAATGATCCCGAGATACGGGCCCAGGCTGCCAAATGGCTGGGCGATATCCGCTATAAGGAAGCCGGGCCGGCACTGGTGCCAGTGTTAAAGGATACGGCCAGCCGCGCACGTTTCTTTGCAGCAGAAGCCCTGGGCAGGATACAGTACGCCCCGGCAGTACAACCGCTGATCGCCTTCCTGGAAGCGAATAACGATGAAGATGCTTATCAACGGCATGCAGGTACCCTGGCGCTGTCCCGCATAGGCCAGGCGGAGCCGCTGATCGCTTTGGCGAACAGCCCTTCCCGCGCATTGCGTATAGCCGCTGTAGTAGCACTGAGAAGGATGAGCCATCCAGGTATCGCAGTATTCCTTAATGATAAAGATGAGTTTGTGGTAACAGAAACAGCCCGTGCGATCAATGATGATCTGTCTGTTAAAGAGGCGTTACCCGCCCTGGCTAACCTGCTTGGTACTACAACGTTTAAAAATGAAGCCCTGATCCGCCGCGCGATCAATGCAAACCTGCGGGTAGGTACAGACGGCTCCATGCATAACCTGGTGGCATATGCACAAAAAGCAGGCAACCCTGCCCCTATGCGGGCGGAAGCTATAGATGCTTTAAGTGTATGGGCTAAACCATCTGTACTGGACCGTGTGGACGGCAGATTACGCGGTGAAGTAAAAAGGAACCCTGCGCCCGTAGTGAACCTTTCCACTGCACCACTCACTGCCCTGTTAAAGGATAAGGAGCTACCGGTACGCATCAGCGCGGCCAAAGCCATTGCCAGGTTGCAGATCAAACAGGCAGGTCCTCAGCTGCTGGCCGCCGTAAAAGCGGACCGGGATGCGGATATGCGGGTAGCCGCGTTGGAAGCGCTGGTAGACCTGCAGGATGCCGGCGTGGAGCAGGGGATTACCGCTGCATTGGCTGACCGGGAAAAGACAGTGCGCGTAGCCGGACTGGACCTGCTGGGGAAAATGCATATATCAGAAAGCGTGATGGTGAACCTGCTCACGGGGGTAATTGCCAGCAAGACCATGGAGGAAAAACAAGCGGCCCTTCTGACACTGGGCAAACTGCCGCTGCAGTATACAGAAAAACCGCTGAATGACCTGCTGAACAAGATGACTGCCGGTCAGCTAGACCCGGACATATCCCTTGAACTGGCCGAGGCGATCGATAGCAGCCACTCTACTCAACTGGCTGCCCGTTACAAAGCGGTGAACAGTAAGCTGTCGCCCGATGAACTGATAGCCTCTTACAGCAGCTGCCTGCAGGGTGGTGATCCCAGGAGAGGCAGGCAGATATTTTTCCAGAACCAGAACTCCCAGTGCATGCGCTGCCATTCTTATGATGACCGTGGAGGTAACGCAGGCCCGCGGCTAAACGGTGTTGCCGGCCGCATTTCAAGGGAACAGATATTGCAGGCGCTTATCTCCCCCAGCGCCCGGCTGGCACCAGGGTTTGGTATGGTGATACTGGAACTGAAGGATGGTAAGAAACTGAGTGGCATTCTGCAGGGAGAAACCCCAACCGGATTAACGATCAAAGAAGGAAAGACTGAGCGCACCATTGCAGCAAACCAAATATCGCACAAAGAGTACGCTCAATCCAGCATGCCGGATATGAAACTATTACTGTCCAAGAAAGAAATAAGAGATGTAGTAAGCTTTTTGGCTGAGCAGAAAACGGATAATTAATGCTCCTGCTGACTTCTGATTTGCACAGTCAGATCCTTCTGCTGCCATGCTGTTATCTGTTTACCAGGCGCATGGCAGCAGTAAATGGAGCACCTAAACAAAGATTAATAGGGGCAATTCAAAGTATCCTGTCAATAAATAATCAATGTCAAACATCGAATCATTCTTCCATCTCTTCAAACAAAACTACAAACTCCCCATCCGTCTCATCTCCCCCACCTTCGGCCACCTTCCCTCCGAAATCGCCGATGTATATAGCCTTACCCAGCGCAAAACTTACTACTTTTTCTTCTTTATGCTAGATGGCATCACCCACCATGGCGTCGATCTCCAGCAATTCGATATAAAAAACAACGAATTACTCTTCATCCTTCCACATCAGATCCACAGGCTACCATCCACCAAACAAGGTTCTGACTATTATAAACTCGGTTTTGATGACGACTGCCTTTCTCTCTTGCCAAAACAATATCCCTTCCTCATCAACCCTTTCAACAGGCAAAAAATTCAGTTCACTTCATCTGCAGCTACAAGACTAAAATCCATCTTCGAAACACTACTCGGATTATTAAGCGAAATGGACACCGATCCCGAGCTTATCCTCGCGCACCTCAATAGCCTGTTAACAGAAATCAATGCAGCTTATTTCTCCACTGACAAAAACCCTGCAGATGAGAAACTCTCCCAATACATTCGTTTCAAACTCTTTGTAGAAAACAATCTCGCCGATCACCCAACAATCATAGATATCGCTGAAAAACTAGCCCTCAACACCAATAGCTTATACAACATCGTTAAACACTACTCCGGGCTTTCTCCAAAAGAATTCATCACCAACCGTCTGATATTGGAAGCAAAACGTCGTCTGTGCTATTCTGAAAGTTCTTCGATCAAGGAACTGGCCTACGAGCTCGGTTTCAACGATCCTGAATATTTCTCCCGTTTATTTAAAAAAGTAACCGGCAAAACTATAACCATGTTCATTCAGGATTTGTCAGGGAACTAATGCGTTTTGTCCGGCTTCTTGTTTGATGTTCTCTTGATCTTTGTTCAAATAATAAAAACCTGAATGATGAACAGAAAACTAGGAACAAACGGCCCTCTTGTATCAGCAATAGGTTTAGGATGTATGGGAATGTCCGGCGCCTACGGACAAAGCGACGATGCAGCATCCATTGCTACCATCGAAAGGGCCCTAGATCTCGGGCATAACTTTTTAGACACTGCTGATTACTACCGCACAGGCCACAACGAAGAGCTGATCTCCCAGGCCATCAAAGGCAAACGTGATAAAGCTTTCCTCTCCGTAAAAACTGGTCTGTTCCTTGCTCCCGGCCCTAACAAATCCATGGCTGTCGGCCCTGTAAATACCCATCCTGATTACATTCGCAACGCAGTTCTCTATAGTCTCCAGCGCCTCAAAACGGATTACATTGATCTCTATACTCCTGCACGGGTAGATCCCAATGTCCCTATCGAAGACACTGTCGGCGCATTATCCGACCTCGTCCAGAAAGGCGTCATTCGTTACATTGGTCTTTCTGAAGCTGCTGCTGCAACTATCCGGAAAGCTGCTGCTGTTCATCCCATCACCTCTCTGCAGATAGAATACTCTCTCTGGAGCCGGGATATCGAAGCAGAAGTGCTCCCAACAATTCGCGAACTCGGCATCGGACTTGTAGCCTATTCTCCTCTGAGCCGGGGCCTTCTAAGCGGTGAAATCAGAACACCTGAAGATCTCAAAGATAACCGTATCCACATGCCGCGCTTCCAGGGCGAGAACTTTCTCAAAAATCTTGAGCTGGTAGAAAAGATCAAAACGCTGGCTACTGAAAAAGGTTGTACCCCATCTCAGTTAGCAATTGCATGGGTGCTCGCCCAGGGTGAAGATATTATTACTATCCCGGGTACCAAACGCATAAAATATCTCGAAGAAAACATTGCATCTGAAAATGTGCAACTCAGCAGGGAAGACTTACAAAGTATCGAAGCTATCATGCCAGCCGGAATAGTCTCAGGTACCCGCTACCCTGAAATGTTCATGAATCACTTAAACCGGTAAATGATTATTTTCTGGTGCAGGGCGTAGTATTAATTTGGGGGGCTGATCCAAAAAAAACTTTTAGATCAGTCCCTATCACTAATATAAAATCTTTTACACCTCAGTGTTTCTCAGCGATCAGCTTGAGCACATATTCCATCTGCGTATCACGATTCTGCATAAAATCGCTAAAGGAAGGCCACACCGTATAATCCGGAATAATACCCCTGCCTTCCGGTTGATCCGGCTTTACAGGAGCATCCTGCACCACATAAACAATAGAGAATTTCGTTTTTATTTTTGAATGAGGCAATTCATATATCGATGTCATATGACCGTTGTGGCCATAATATCCTCCAACAGTTTCTACTCCAACAATGGTAACATTGCGGGCATAGGCTTTTACAAGAGAAGCCAGATGCGACCCTGCCGAAGCCACTTCTTCATCAATAAGTAAATACAATTTCCCTTTGAAACCGGGGCTTTTAGGGTGATAGACAGGGTTATACTTAACATTCTGCATATTCCTGCCATTGTGCAACTCAGGGAAATAATCTTTCAACATTCTCTTTCCGTAAACTTTGGCTGTAGAATCCATCTTTACTGCGGTAGATATACCCCAAAAATATTCTTCATATGGAACACCATTATCAAAGATCGTGTAAGCCAGTGTATTTTCTTTGAAGCTTGAATCCGTCAGGTACATCATCGGTTGTTCAAAATTAGGATCACTGCCACCGGGATTACCGCGGATGTCCAGTATCAGGTTGGGTGTATTGTTATTGGCAAGCGCCTGGAATACACTGTCGATAAACGCTACATATATAGGAAAGGTCGGATCGTCTGATCCGGTGGCCATGGTAAATATCCGCAGGTTCAATAAACCTGTGGAGGGATTCACCATCTTAAAACTATATGTGGGTTGCACTCTGTAATCGGTCACACTGTCTACCGGCGCACTGTGACGCAATAATAAGTTGGCATTCCGTTCCTCCAGCGATACAGCCGGCACTGTTACTGTTTGCGATTGGGTACTGCCCGGGCTTGAAAACCGGATCACAAAACGGTCTTTGATGCCATACTCATACAGGTAACGCAATCCATAACTCCTGTTCACGCTGCCCGAGAGCTTTTCTGTTTCGGTAAAACCATCTGCGGTCAGGTATTTGTAAAAGGATTGCATCAGTTTTTTGTCTGAAACACCATTGATGCTCAACACCCGTGATCCTACAGGAATCAGGTCTGTTTTGCTATTGAAAATCATCTTACCCTCAATATATTTAAGGGCAAAAGGAAAGAAGCCACGCTGTCGGTTGAGATAACTTACAAGGTCGGCATTTGGTTCTGTATAGTTATGGCAGCTTCCTTCAAAATCAGTCAACTGTAAAATGATCTTGTAAAAGGCCAATGTAGACATGGACTGCCCCACCTGCTTAAAGGCCCATTTGTAGATGCTGTCGATCTGACTTTGGGTGCGGTAGCGATACAGGCCAGAGTTGGCCTTTTTACGGATGTCGAGGAACAACTGCAGGTCCTGCTTCATCTCGCCGGGATCAAGCTGCCGGTTGTATATAGACAGGCTGTCTACATGTTGGGATGAATTCTCTGCCGACTGTGCCCATCCCTGATGCACCAATAGTAGAAAAAACAGTATTTTTCTCATATGATTTGAGGATATCAGACTCTAATCTACAAAAACCTGTTAGAATATATGTCAGACAAAGAAATTTCAATACTACTGACATAGGGTTGTCATAGTACCCGTAGTAGTTTCGTGTAATAAAAAAACATGGAACACAAGATTAAGATTGTACCTGATAATTACACATCGGTAACGCCCTGGATAATTTCGCCGTCATCAGCAAAACTGATCGAATTTTTGAAGGTAGTATTTGAAGCGGAAGAAATTCCAAATAGCAGAATAAAAAATGAAGAAGGAGTAATTATCCATGTAGTGGTAAAAATAGGAAATGCTATGGTAATGCTTTTCGATTCCAGAGAAGGCTGGGCTCCTACTCCGTCTTTTCTGAATTTGTATGTGGAAGATATTGAAAAGACTTACCAAAAATCACTGGAACTCGGGGCTACATCAGTAACTAATATTACCGAACTGTACTTCGGAGAAAAGGTTTGCAGAATTCTGGACCCATTCGGCAACCTTTGGTGGATAAATCAACGCATTGAAGAGGTTGACTTTACGAAACCTGAAGAAATAGGACGAAGAGCATCTACTCCAGAGGCGATCAAGGGTATCCAGTATATTCAAAAATCATTGGATGAAGCCCTGAAAGCTCAGAAAATTTTTTTTGAAACTATAGGTTGATAGTGAACAAAAAGGTATATCAGAAATGATATGCCTTTTTGCCCGGCGAACTGCCTTATTCTTTAGATTTTTATTTAAAGCTGTTGTATTGTTCATCCGTAACAGGTTCAAGCCAATCTACCACACCCTTTTCCGTGTTAATGCCAATTGCATAGTGCCCAAACTTACTATCAGGTGAAGCGCCATGCCAGTGTTTGATCCTGGGTAACACATTAACGACATCACCAACCCTGATTTCGCGAATTGGAGAGCCTTCTTCCTGGTAGTATCCCAGGCCCTGTGTAACAATCAGGATTTGATTACTTGGGTGTGTATGCCAGTTATTTCTTGCACCGGGTTCAAATATAACCTCGCCGATGCCGCAATTAGTATTTTCGTCAGGGACAACTAACATTTTCAACCAGGCGGTACCGGTAAAGTATTGTGCTAATACGGGTCCGAATCCTTCTGGTGCTGTATTTTTTTCCATATTTATTTTTTTACATTAATTACGTGCTTCTTTATTTTGTATAAGTTCCGGTTTGATCTCTATGGCAATAGGCATCACATCAACCAATTCCAGCGACTTTACCATTTTAAATGTCCCACTTTTATATTTAAGAAAGTGCGGTGTCTTCAAATGCGCCTGATAAGCATCTTCGCTGGCATACACTTCAAAAACCGTAATCTGTGTGGGATGGGCTTTATCATAGACTGCCTGCAAAGCCAGTACTCCCGGTTCTTCCCGCATCGCTGCCTTTGCGTGTTCGGCAAGTGCCGCTTTGTACTCATCGAGAAAAGCAGGGTATATTTCGATCCTGGCTATCCGGACCTTCTTGTTGTCTTGCTGTGCTGAAGCAGTAGCATAAAGCATAATGCTTAAAATAAATGATGCGATAATTGCTTTCATCTGATAACTGGTATTATCATGATCTGTTTTTATGATGCAAAGGTCAGGCTATTGGCATCAATAAGACTTATACAGAATACTGGTTCTCCTACCATTTTTACAGGTTTGATCTCAGCAATTGAATAAATACTAATTTTTATAGCCCCTGTAAGGTATGAAAATATATCTGTCCAATGTTTTGCCATGTATTCCTGTTTTAATCATTTGTTAGAAGCCTCAAAATAGAAATTTAAGGCTATTAATATGAATAGGCAACTACTACAAATGTTCTACATGCATCATTATTATACTATATTTAAATAAATTGCATCAATGAATACAGGCATCACCCATCATTTATTCTACGAGCAAACAGATAAGATTTTTACTATTACGCTTTCTGATAAAAAAGTGATCATTGAAAATGGGAAAGTCGGAAAAACAAAAGTGACAGAGAAAGAATTTTCAACGGCAGAAGAGGCCAAAACCAATTTTGAAAAGAAAGAATGGGAAATGCTTAAAAAAGGCTTTACCCTAAGAAATGAAAATCCTTTAACAGGCGAGCCCTCCTTACATTATTATGTTGGAGCAGGCTACACTGGAAGTCTGGCTTTTGAAAATACACCCAATGGCATTTATATCTACAAACATGGTTGGTTTAAAACAGCAAGCGACCAGAAAGATTTTTTAGTCCTGATCGATGCCAGGGGAAATCTCAAAGAAACCATTGAATTGCCCAAAATCCTGGCATGGGACATTCAATTCAATGCTGCTACCAACTCCATGCTTCTGGATCTCGACCATTATATTTTTGAATACGAACCGGAACATAATATTTTCAGGCTATTGGCAGATAGAGGGATGGGAACCGTGGCAAGCTTCGTTGCGGTCTCCAAAGAGAAAATCGCCTTTGCGACCAACCACAATTTCCAGGTAAGGGACAACGGGAAAAACATATTGTTACAACAAAATTTCGATACTGAGATCGTTAAAGGCTCAATACCTTTTTGCGCTACCTTATCAAAGAATGGAAAGGTTTTAGCGCTTCATAACAAGATCGGGGAAATAAAGGTATTAAGCACGCTGGATGGAAGTTTATTATATACCATCGAAAGCGATTTTTTAATGATAGGGCAAATGGAGTTTACAGATGAGGATAAACATCTGGCTATAAATGAAGCAAACAGCGGTCGGAGAATGCGCTACTTTGAAGTAGTAACAGGTACAGAGCTGACTTATCCAGGCCTGAACATTCCAGCCTATTCCAATGAGGTCCATCATTTTTCTTTTAATGCGGACCAGTCAAAACTAGCATTACTGCAAAGAACCAATGCCTACATTTTTGACTTTAAAAACAAAGTACTGCAACATCATTTTAAAATTAACCACTGTGTCAAAACAGCAAGACCTAAATTCATCGGGGACCTACTGGGGTTTAGAACAGATTATGGTTGCTTTAGCTTATATAATGTGTAAAGTTCAGTTTACGCTTAGTTTTCCATATTTAATTTTTGCTTTTTATCCTTAAATCGTCGCTACATTAATTACATAGCGGTAACATGCTTCCAATAACACCAAATGGTCGTTATCCGGTAATGCATCAGCATAAAAACACATTCTACTGATAATCAATTTATTGTATCCATAAAAATTCCCTATCCGTCCAAACAACACCGGGATTTTCCGCCTGATTTACTAGCGCTCACAACGTATTGATATCCAACTCTCCCAGGGGTATAAGCCCTATATAAGCCCTATACAGGTCCTCTATAACTGGTATACAAGCCCACCTTATTTAGGGTGGGCTTATATACCGGTTATAGAGGTAATAATAACCGGTTTCAGGTAAATTGCAGGAGACACTCCACACTATATAACCCGACTTAGAGGAGGTAAAGATTTTAGCCCCACTCACTCCGGAATTAGAAATTTAGTTAGGCGACTAAGTAATTTTACTTACCTTTCCATTATGAAGGCAAAAAAACAGGAAAATTACATTAGTAATTTATTGGTGCAGATTGGCAAACTAAGGAGAAATAAAAGTAATGTACTGCTGTCGGAAACAAACATACATGGCGGACAGGACATCCTTTTATATTACCTGAGCCTGGAAGACGGGCAAACCGTTTCCTCCCTCGTAGAGAAAATGTGCATTCAACATGCCACTATCTCCGCTATGATAGACAGAATGGAAACACAGGGAATGATAAAAAAAGAGAAAGATGTAACTGATAAGCGAACATCAAGAGTATATATGACCAACAAAGGCATGGACGCTTACAAAGAAGTTGCGAAAATCTGGAAAACCATGGAAGCAATGATCACAAAAGATTTAACAGAAGATCAGGAACGTTTGTTAAGAGAACTCTTACAATTAGTATTAAAAAATCTAAGTTAAAAAAATTTACCCAATTACTTAGTCGACTAAGTAATAAATTATCAAAAAATGAACAATCAAAAAAACATCTCCGTATTCGGTGCAACAGGAAAAGTAGGTAGCGAATTATTACATTTTCTGTCAGCAGCAGGCATACCCACCATTGCTGTAACAAGAAATAAAAGTAAGGTTAAATCCCTGCCATTTGTTGATTGGTTGGAAGCTGATCTGGCGGATAAGGTTACACTTGGTAAAACAATGGAAAACAGCAAGGCCGTTTTTCTGGCTTCAAGCGTAAGCAGAAACTTTTCAACAGAACAAAACAATGTTATTGAAACCGCCAAAGAATATGGTGTGCAGCATCTGGTAAAACTGTCCTCACCAGGAGCAGATAAAAATTCACCAAATTTCATTTCAAGACCCAATGGCGAAGTGGAAGAATTGCTGAAGGCATCGGGCCTGGAATGGACCATATTACAACCCAATTCATTCATGCAAAACTGGCTGGGAGAGTTTTCACAAACCATTCAAAAAGAACGTAAAATTTATGAGGCTACCGGTGAGGGCAGGAAACCTTATATCGACACCCGGGATATTGCAGAAGTGGCATTCACAATCCTGACGAACCCTGCAAATCACCGCAACAAAACCTATCTGCTAACCGGGGGTGAAGCAGTAAACTATTATCAGGTAGCAGAAGCCATCAGCAAGGTCATTGGAGAAAAAGTAGATTACATTTCTCTTACTGCTGATGAATTCAAACAAAGAATGGAGTCAAAAGGAATGCCTTGGGGGATGATAAATACCTTTCTTACCATTGCTGAATTTCAACGCAGTGGCAATGCCACATTTGTAAACGATACCGTGAGTAAACTGCTGAATAAAGCACCAAGGACCATTGAAAATTTTGCCAGAGATTATGCGCCATCATTTATCATGGATACAAACGGCCAATGAGATCACTACTGAATATTTCTTTAGTCTCGGTATTGATCATAGACAATACCCCTTCTTTCATTCCTGCTCCGGTATCCATCATCCAGACTCCTGCAGCTTGAAGAGGTTTAAAAAATGGACTTACTGTATGACCGATATATACTTCTTCGAAAGTTGTTAATGTTGACTGGCCAGCATTGCCATTATAGAAGTATTTTGTAACCGCTGTAGCTAAAGAGCGATCCGTCAGAAATACTTTTGTATCCTGGAGATGGAGTTTTTTATTTAATTCGATCCCGGCATGTACAAACAGTTTGTTTTTCTCTATATAATACGGAAGTGCATTTCTCAGTAAGCTGATGTGAGTCTGAGGCACTTCCGTTCCATAAGAATTTATCGTAGCACCTCCACCCTTCTTCAACCAGGTTTCGTCCGGAGTACCGGACTCCATCCAGTTCAATGCCATAAAATCATGATTACCCAATACCATGGTCAGGTTTTTAATTTTCAGCAACTCATCAATACAATCTTTTGTATCCGGACCACGATCACAAATGTCTCCCAGACTTATCAGATGATCCTTTTCATAATTGAAACCGGAACGTTCCAGACATTGCAATAATGCCAGGTATGCTCCGTGTATATCACCGATAACAAACGTCTTGCTTTTGTTCGCCTTCCTGTTAAACTTCCAGGTATAATATTTACGAAATGCCTCCGGATGTTCTTTACTTAAAAGGTGATACTCATCTCTTAATCTTTCAGCATATTCATGTCCATAGATAATATTTGCCAGTGCATACCATGACTCACCATAATGGATCCTTGCAAATACATCACACTTTAAAATATAGTTAGTCCTGACAGCACTCCAGTATTCCTCACTCCCCTCCTTTTGATGCTGTAAATAATTTAACAGGATCTCATTCACTCTTTTTATATGCCAGAGCTCAAGTGCTGATTCCTCCCTGTTTACCACTGGTTGGGCATTATACCATGTTAATAATTCTGTACCAGCCTGTATGATGCGTGCATAACAGGCGGTTAATGATGGATCAAACATATTGTATTCAAAAGTAGATTATGAAAGCCAATAATGTCAATAATCCCCTACTACAAATGATCTACACAAATAAAAAGGCATCTCAAAATGAATTGAAATGCCTTTTTAAACCCTACTATCTTTTTATTACCCTTTTAGTACTCAACTTTTCGTTAAAGAATTATTGAACCTTCACAAGGTAAGCCCTTACCTGCATAGCCTCTATTCGCTTTGACTGCCCGGTAATACCAGCTTCATTATTTTCAGCTTTCCAATCCTCCCAACCATAGGCTTCCTGATGAACTCTATAGTAAATATAAGGTCTTGCCTGTGTAGAAGGTGCCGGATCATTGAATGTTAATGTATAACTGTTGTTGTTATAACGGGGGCCAAAAATCTTTACAGACTCCATACGCCTTGATTGACCAACGGTGCCGGCATACTGGTATGGAGAATTTACATATACCTGCCATCCTATAGCTTGTACATGGGCCGCATAAGTAAAATCAAATGAGGGGGTAAAGTAGGTCGTGCCGAGGTTATCTGCCGCACCGAATTGTACCGAAGGAAGCCTGAAAGCCTCCAGCCTTCTCTGCTGATTTACAGTTCCCATATACTGAGAGGTACTGCTAGGAGCCGCATTATTAAAAGCGTCAGTAGCGGACGTATTCATAGCACTGAAACTCATATCCACCCATCCAATAGCCTGCTGATTGGAGGATGTTACACCATTGGTGGTATACCAGGTGCCATCAAGCACTACTCCTACACCTGAAACGCTGTGAAAGGGCAGATTGGCGGCCATAATACCGGCTTGCTTTGCAGCTGCCAGAAGGTCGGTATGAGTGGCTTTCAGGACATCAATTTTACTATCTTTTCTGATTGATAAAGTATTATAATAAGACACTCTCAGGTTTTCTGCCTGTTCGAATAACTTATCCTTTATCAGGTCATTGTACAATAAAGGAATGATTCCACTGGGGATTTGATCAGCACTTTTAAACGCTAACTGAGCACTTTTCTGGGAAACTGGTGATGCTAATTTTGAATTATCTTTTTTACAGGCAGTAAAAAAGATGAGAGATACACAAATGCATACATGAATTTTTCTCATATACAAAGGATTTGAGGGGTGAATAAATTTGGATTGGAATAGCGATGTGATGGGCTCTCTAAATGTTTGCTTAAAGGGTTATTTAAGTAACAGAATCGGTGAGTTGAGGCTTTAATTTCTTTTGGGAAGTCGGGTCTTATTCGTGGCAATAATAAGATGAGGGGTCATGTCTTCATAAATAGGGGTTTAGAATACTAATATAACGTAATTCTCAATAATTAAGAAAATTTTCCGCCCTGATTCGAATGTTATATAAAGACCTTAAAGACTCACCACAACCAACCGGTAGATTGTCTATAGTTTTGCTTAAACAAAAAAACTATGAGCAATTTAAAAGAGAAAGTAATTCTGATAACAGGTGCATCAAGAGGTATAGGGGCGCATATGGCCAGGGCCTTCGCTACGCATGGTGCTAAAGTTGTGATTAATTATGCTAATAACCACACCAGGGCTGAAGAGGTGTTATCTGATATCAGACAAAGGGGTGAAACCGCCATTTTAGTGAAAGCAGATGTCAGCAAAGAAGATGAGGTAAACCAGTTATTTGAAACAACCATTAAAGAGTTCGGCAGGATCGATGTCTTGATTAATAATGCAGGGATGATGAACACGAAACTGCTTAAGGAAAACACCGAAGCAGATTTCAACGATCACTTCAATATCAATGTAAAAAGCATCTTTTTCACAATGAAACAAGCGGCAATCAGGCTGGCGGATAATGGTATTATAATCAATATATCATCCACCGCGACCCGGGTAATGTTTCCCGGTTATTCCATCTATTCTGCTACCAAAGCAGCGGTAGATCAAATGACCCGTGTGTTCGCCAGGGAAATCGGGAGAGGGATTTCTGTCAATGCGATTGCACCCGGACCAACAACTACCGAGCTTTTTCTAAATGGAAAGTCCGAAGAACTTTTGACACAAATAGCCTCCTTAAACGCTTTTGGACGCATAGCAGCACCTGAAGACATTACGAAAATCGTTTTATTCATGGCTTCTGATGATTCAAAATGGATTTCCGGACAGATCATAGCCGCAAACGGCGCAATGGCGTAGTACAAAAAACTTAAATAAACACCACTATAGTTTTGGAAAAAAGTAAGAATTTTGCTGAAGCAAGCATATACCTTGCCGTTAAGATCATGAAAGTTCCGGAACAATACCTAAGCAGACAGGCAGAGATTACGGCTTTGTTTTTAAAGTTGATGAATAAACATCTCGACGACTTCATGGCAGGTGATGTGGAAGAGATGTTTCATTTAAAGGATATCGCCCGACTAATGTATCTGCATCCCGTGCATGTTACCAATGTCATTAAGTTATATACCGGATATCATCCCTGCCACTTTTATGAGCTCCGCATTCTGGAAGAGGCCAAGAAGCTTTTGGCCGATCCCCGGCTTACCATCAGTGGGGTAGCCAGCCGGTTAACATATGACAAATCCAATTTTACAAAGTTCTTCAAACAATACGCGGGAAAAACACCAACGGCTTACCGGCAGGAGTTAAACTAATATTACCATCCGTATTGTCTATCCGGCATTTCAATTTGCCTACTTCAACCCGAATTCACTGGATTACGTTATGCCCTTACCGCATTTTTGTGTCATCAATCACATAAAAACAACTATGATCATGACACAGAAAGCTGCAAAAACAATCTATTGGATCGGAACCGCACTTACCTCCCTCTGGTTTGGCGCAAGTGGCTTCTTTGAAATTACAGGCAATCCCATTGTATGGAACATCACCCGCCAACTGGGTTACCCGCCACACTTCATCTATATACTCGGCGTGGCCAAGTTATCAGGAGTAGCTGTCCTTTTAACGCCAGGCAAATTGCTCCGGTTAAAGGAATGGGTATTCGCAGGCGTATACTTCGATATCATCTTTGCTTTTGGTTCTAAGGTGGCAGTACTTGGTTTTCCGGCTACTATTGACGCCATCGTTGCCTTTGTTATGGTGAGTGTTACCTACCTGATGTTCCGTAAAATATATCCTGCTCCGGTTACCCACAGCGGTTTGAGTTGATTCAGATATATGCTCAAAAAAGAAAAGCCAGAGAGAAAAGCACATGTTTTTTTCCCTGGCTTTTTTCTGCTTCAGGAATTTATTGACATTTGTCAAGCCTGAGACAGCCCATGGGCTTTATCTTTGTAACAGATAAAAACCTGAGCTATGAAAACGGCCGCCACCATCTTTACATCTAAATACTCAATTGCATTAAGTGTACTCTTATCAGGACTATGCTATTATTTCGGCAATGGATTAAATGGGGATTTTTGGTATCTGGTATGGCTTGCTCCGATTCCAATTATTTGCCTGGCTATTGCAAATTCAGGTAAGGTCGCTTTTCTCGCTTCATTTATAACATATTTGATTGGAAGATTAAGTTGGTTCTGGTATTTGGTTAAGGTAGCTACCATGTTACCAGCGATAATTTTCACGTTAGCCCCGGCATTAATTTTTGCCGGTATCATCCTCCTCACCAGATCAACTGCATTAAAATTAAATTCATGGTATTCCCTTTTCGCTTTCCCTTTATTTTTTTCAGCGTTTGAATACTTACTTATAAAATTCGCACCTGATGGTACAGCAGCAAGTATTGCATATTCCCAGATGAATTGCTTACCCTTAATACAAATTGCGTCTGTAGCAGGCATTCTTGGCATCACTTTTATCGTTACGTTAATACCTTCTTCCATTGCATTTGCATTGCTTTTCAGAAAGAATCTTACTTATTTGTCAATATGTTCGGGGTCTATTATTGCCGGAGTATTATTATTTGGGTTTTTGCGTCTGAATAATACCTTCACTAATGATAAAATAAAAGTTGGACTGGCGGTTATGGATGAAAATAAACATAACACTTCCGATAAGCCCAATGATATTAAAGATAAAGCTGCTGCTGATTTTTATTTAAAACAGATAGATTCTCTTGCCAGTCATGGAGTGAGTGTTATACTCTTACCGGAACGTGCATTAAGTATAGATAAATTATCAGAAAACGAGATGATAAAATCATTGATCAATGCCGCGGTCAAAAACAATGTTTACATAATAACCGGTTACACAAATCTCAGGGGAGAAAAAGAATACAATTCAGCAATTGTAATAAATAACAGGGGGAATATTGTTACTGACTACAACAAGGTCCATTTGGTAACAGGGCTGGAAAGTCAGTTCATTCCGGGTAATAATATTGGTTTATTTAAGCTAAATAATCTTCAATCAGGTATCGCGATTTGTAAAGATTTAGATTTTCAGGATTATATCCGCCGATATGGTAAAAACAGCCCTAACATCTTGTTTATACCGGCATGGGATTTTGTAGTAGATGACTGGCTTCATTCCCGTATGTCGATATTAAGGGGAGTTGAAAACGGATTTTCGGAAGTCAGAGCAGCAAGAGTAGGGAAATTGACAATCAGTGATTATTATGGAAGAGTTACTGATGAGTCCAGCAGTTCAAATCTACAGTCGGCCTCTTTAATTGGATATGTTCCTACACAACGGGTTGATACGTTTTATACAAGATCAGGAGATTGGGTGGGAGCTCTCAGTCTTTTATTATCAGCCTTTCTGATATTTGTCACATATATGGGGAATTATCTTTTTGCTTTCAAACGGCTCAATGTTTCGGGAGATATACCCAGGTAGTCTGCTATTATTCTGGCAGGAAGGCGTTTGATCATTTCCGGGTTATCTTTCAGCAGTAAATGATAGCGTTCTCTGGAATCTGCAGTTATTAAATTCTCTATGCGTCGTATCGCTTTAATATACTCTTGTTCCAGTTCCAGGCGGTCCAGAGTTTCCCAGCCAGGAATTTTTTTATACAGTGATTCACGGTCTTCAAAACTAAGCATCAGTAGTTCTGAAGGCTCCGGGCTTTGTATAGCTGCTACTGAAGGTTCCTTTAGGATAAAACTCGGGAATGCAGTACCCATTCTTCCTTCAAATACCAGGAAACGGGTTGACTCTATCCCTTCCTCATTCGTTAGAAAGATCCGCAGACAACCTTTAATCACAAAATACAGATGTCTGGCAATTGATCCTGCCGGAACCAATATTTCATTTCTTTCTGTAGACTTTTTGATGAAACATTTATCGACAAACTCTTCCTGGTCTGGAGACAACGCTATTTTTCCTGTTAAATATTTTTTTAACGCCGGGTGCATGACTAAATATTTTAATTATTCATAGCTTCTTATATTGCGTCAGCACCGCAGTGACCATTTTACGCAGTATGACGGTATCAATATCTGCCAGTTTGTTTATGTAAATACACCCCTTGCCCGTTCTATGTTTGCCTAGTTGTGACAACAACTCATCCCTTCCCTCAAACATCCCCAGATAAAGCGAAATGGCGGTTTTACGAGGCGAAAAGGCAACTATCGGAGCATCACCTTCATGTCCGCTGGCATACTTGTAATGGTAACTGCCAAAGCCAATAATCGCCGGTCCCCACATTTTGGGGGGATACCCAGACTCCTCTCGCATCAGCTGAACAATGGCCTGACAGTCGGGTTGCCTGTCATTGTCAACAGACAAGATAAAATCATCTACGCTGTTTTCGGTTTTCAATGTTTTAGCCTGATACTTTGTCATAGCTATTAGTTTATTAAAAGTATTATAAGATAGCTCTTTTGCTTCACTAACAAAGTATTTCTACATATCCGTCTGTTCCATTCACCCGGATTCTTTGTCCGTCTTTGATTAGCTGTGTAGCATTCTCCACTCCGACAACTGCCGGTAAACCATATTCACGTGCGATAACTGCTCCATGGGTCATTAGTCCACCAACTTCGGTGACCAGGCCTTTTATGGATACAAACAATGGTGTCCAGCTGGGGTCTGTAAAGGAGGTGACTAATATATCTCCATCTTCCAGATCAGCATCTTCCATGTCTAAGATGACACGTGCCCGTCCTTCTATAACTCCGGAAGAAACAGCCAGACCTACAATAGCTTCGGCCGGGATATTCTCCCGATTATACTCACCTGTAATGATTTCACCATCAGACGTGATAACACGTGGCGGAGTTAGTTTTTCATATAATTTATGCTCATCTTTTCGTTTGCTGATGATCTGGTAATCAAGTTTATTTGTGCGTACAACTTCGCGAAGTTCTTCAAAAGTGAGATAGTAGATATCTTCTTTTTCATGAATAACGTTGGCTCGTACGAGTTGTTCTGCTTCTTTCAGTAAAGCCTGTTTATAAACAAAGTAGCGGCTAATTATTCCGTATTTTGGATATTCACGATAACCTGCAAAATTCCGGAGTAGGCTGATCATTTCTTTTGTTTCCAGGGCTTTTTGCTCACCATCCGGTAATTGCTTTAACCGATCTGATAATTCCTGTTCTTTTTTCAAAGCTTCCTGTTTCCCCTGCTCAAATTTTAGCTTGCCTGCATTAGGTCCAAAGTTTTTGATATTATTGAGAATGATCGAGACAAGCAGTTTTGGCTTCTCACTCCAACGTGTTTTAGTAATATCGATCTCACCGGCACATCGCATACCATATTTACTGAGATAAGCACAGATAGCATCCCGGGTTTCTTTTCCACCATCAAGCTTAACCAGTTCATCCAAAAAGTTATCCTCTTTTACATGTTGCAAATACTCAATTACTTCCGGATAAGGACGAATCACATCTGCTACATCCAATAACTCCAGACCCATCTCAGAAGTAATATTGTTGGGTGCAGATTGAGCAAGTGTATCAGCTGCGTTTTTTTCATCTAACCATTCCTTCATGTTTTCATTGATCCATGTTGTTGCATCTATAGAAGCCATAATTGCACTCCTGTTTTGCGCATTAAATAGGCTCTTCTTTGATTGCTGACCATCTTCCAGAATAAAATCAAATAAGCCCGGGCCTGAGCTCGTTTGGATGTTATGTTTTAACTCTTTTATCGATGTCTGATTACTCCTGATCAAATCAGAAACGATCATCGGATCATTCTTGATTTGTGCATGAATATCTGCGGACGATTTACCTGTACTGCTTCTGATTGAACTCAATTCTTCTTTATCATCTGGTAACGATTTTATAAAATCTCCCCGCTCTACGATGGTTATCAGTGCGCCTTTTATGAGCGGATCGTGTTGGCCCATGACATCTATCATCGTTTTTCTGCCAGCTGGCGAAGCCAGGTTAGATGCTATATCAACAAATAACCGCCCACCAGCCTCAAACATCGGTCGAAAAGCTGTTAACTGCCATAAAGATAATCCCAATGGTTTCATGGGGTCCGTCATCATTTGTTGATGACCGACAGATACATACACATGATTTTCTTCATCATTCGCTTCAGGGACCGGATATAAAGTAGTGATTGGCCGACTCTGGACAATATAAAATGTATCATCAGCCAAACACCATTCGATGTCCTGGGGACGGCCAAAATGTTCTTCAATCTTTCTGCCTATGCGCTCAAGCTGTAAAATCTGCTCATCCGTCAGCGCTTGTTTATTCTGCTTCTCAGGTTCAATCTCCTGTTCTTTCGTACCGCCATCTTTTAAGGCATAAATAGCCAGTTTCTTGGTGGATATCTTTTTATCGATAATGCCGCCGTTACGCACTTTATAGAGATCAGTATTCACCAAGCCGGAGACCATGGCCTCCCCAAGTCCGAAGCTGGCATCAATGGATAACACTTTTCTGTTAGAGGTGACGGGATCGGCAGTAAACAAAATTCCTGCCGCCTGTGGGAAGACCATCTTCTGCACAACCACAGACAAGAGAACTTTACGGTGGTCGAAGCCGTTTTGAAGGCGGTAAATTATGGCCCTCTCAGTAAACAGCGATGCCCAGCACTTGCTGATATGCTGTAGGATGGCTGTTCTTCCGATAATATTCAGATATGTATCCTGCTGGCCGGCAAAAGATGCCGTTGGCAAGTCTTCCGCTGTAGCACTGGAGCGCACAGCAAAGGCCTCTTTTTCACCAAACTTTGTGAGATGACCTGTAATCTCTTCTGCGATATCCTTAGGAATGGGTATTCTTTCGATGGCCATACGGATTTTCGCACTGATCCTGCTGATATTCTCCCTCTCTTCTGCCTTAAGATGCGTTAATTCATCCAGCAAGCTGTTAAACTCCTGATTATTCCCGGTTATTCTTTTATATGCTTCGGTGGTAACACAAAAACCCTCCGGCACCTGTATTCCCTTAATTCCGGACAATTCGCCCAGATTAGCGCCCTTGCCTCCTACAGCTATAAAATTTGATCTGTCGGTTTCCTGAAAACTAAGTACATATGGTATCATACTAATGGCTTTTTTTGAGATGTGCAAAGCCAAAAATACAAGGTATGACGTATCAAAACACCGTTTCTCAACTATATTTTTTTCGCACAATAACGATGGAAGTTGAGGCGTTTTCTTACAAATAGGGGGTGATTTCTACCCGGACCTTTCACTTTGTATTTTTCATTCAACACTATTATTTAAAGTAAAAAAGAATGGTTGCATCTATTTCCAGATACAACCATCTATCGTTTAAAATAGAATTAAACTACTACTTTCCCCAGTCTTTTTTCAGATAATAAGCCAGGTAAATATCGATCAGATGTGCTCCACCATATTGGGGATAAGCAGCAAGTAATTTTGCTTTATACTCTTCTTTTGTTTTAGAGGACGCCAATGCCTGGTCTACAAAGTCAAGATATTTAAGGTCGTCTGATAATACGGAACGGGTAGCTGGCACTCCATGACCTGGAAGAATAAGCGTATATTTCTTTTCGTTTTCTATCTTTCTCAGAGCACTGCGCCAGCCATCTGAATTACCAGAAATAAACAAATGCGTTTTATTATAAACTACATCTTGTGCTATATAAGCTTTAACTTCCGGAAGTTTGATAATTAATGACACCGCCGCCTCGTTATTGAGTGACTTTTCAAATATAAATTTCACTCCATCTATTATTTCCTCACCTGTCTGTTGTACATGGGATGGCATGTTAAGTGATTTGGCAATGATTGGCCCAAATTGCTTTTGTCTTTGCTCTAATGTCTGTTGTCCTTCTTTCTCTATTCCATCTTTGGTTTCTTGCAAAGCGTAAACTGGCACATCAGGAAAAGCATCACCAAACCCTATATAGTGGTCCGGGTGATCGTGTGAGATATAAAACCGCGTTATGGGCTTTTTTAAACTGTCAGTCAAAGCCTTAACCTGCTGTGCATAAGGAGCGAAAAATTGTCCATCAACCAATACCAATTCATGGGGGAGCTCGATAACATGAGTAGTATTAGAGAACATTTCAGGTGGTGCTACTACTGTGTAGATTTTAACATTTTTGGTATTTGCGGCTAATATCACACCCGCCTTAGGTAATTCCTGTGCCATGATCTTGTTTAGTGTTATCAATCCGATTGTAAAAGCTAGTATTATCTTTTTCATCTTAAAGTTATTATATGTGTTTTATTTCGACACAAAGCTATCCTATAAGCTCTCTACACTTGTTATCATTTTGCATTAATTGTTATCAATTTGCACCTTTTTGTAAAAATCCGGCATTTATATATTTTAAATACTTTCCAATGCCTGTAATACAATTCAGTACATTTATTTCCTTAAAGGCTTATTATCTTTATGCATGCTTCGACTTGAATTCCATAAATACAAATATGGCAAAGAACTGCTGATTGATTGCTTTAATCTATCTGAGATAGCAGGCAAAACTATGTCTTCAAATGAAGTTCATGCAACAACCTTCTATGAGATTTTTCTTTTTCCGGAAGGGAGTGGCTCAATCACGTTGGAAAAACAAAAAATTGACTTCAAAAGTCCATCAGTTTTATTGTTACGTCCATCACAGCCCAGAAAATGGGATCTGCAAGTGCTACCCGATTGCATGATGTTAATATTTGAAGGAGAATTTATCGAAATGTTTTTGAAAGATAGTATGTTCCTAAGCCGGCTTTATTATTTTGGCAACTATGATTGTTCTCCGCTTTTACCAATTGATAAAGCGGGCATTGAAAGATTTAAGATGTTATTTAATTGGATAAAACTTGAGATACAAAATTTAGCAGAAGATAGCCAACATTTGTTAAGGGCCTACCTGTATGAAACATTGATACTCTTAAACAGGGATTTTACTGCACATAACCAGCTTAAGGGTAATCTATACCGTAATACTGATATGATAAAATTCAAAAGCCTTTTGAAAGACTGTATACGGGAAAAGCAAACAGTAAAAGAATATGCAGAACTGTTGCAAATGAATCGAAACCGGCTTAATCAACTTTGCCAGGATGCCTTTGGGAAAGATGCCCATACTTTAATTCGTAACGAACTGGCGCAATCCTGTAAGCATGAATTATTATCCACTATTAAAACTATTGCAGAGATTAGTTACGAATATAACTTCTCGGCTCCCTCCAATTTTGTACGTTTTTTTAAATCCATAACAGGTGTATCACCAGCAGTCTATAGGAATCAATACAGCAATTTAAATACATAGGGATAAATTTATCACTTACCTGAATCTTTTATCCTGTATTGTTCCCGAATGCCATGGGAGCTAATTTGCATCATCGTTCAAAACAAGAAAAAAGAATTACGATGACAGGAACAACAAATAATCTTAGCCCAAAAGTAACTGTGATAGGCTTGGGATCCATGGGTGCTGCGTTAGCACGCTCATTCCTTACCAAGGGATTCCAGGTAACGGTATGGAACAGGGATCAATCAAAAGCCATTCATTTTACAGAGAAAGGAGCGCTGCTTGCGTCCAGTATAACTGCTGCCATTGAGGCCAGTCCGCTGCTGGTAATATGCGTATCGGACTACAAAGCAACAAAAAAGATATTCGGGACCGGAGGAACAGTAGCTGCACTACGGGGTCGCATCCTCGTACAACTGAGTACCGGCACACCAAAAGAAGCGCGCGATTTTGACACATGGGCGCACCAACAAGGAGCAAACTGCCTCAACGGCGATATACTGGCCTGGCCTAAACAGATTGGCAGCGACGAAGCTACTATTACCATATCTGGTGCCACCGATATATTCAAACAACAAGAGTCAACGCTGCGCGCCCTGGCAGGTACCTTTACCTATCTGGGCGAAGAACCTGGAGCTTCCGCTGCGCTCTTTTCTGCAGTGCTGGCATACCTGGCCGGTAACTGGATAGGCTTCTGCCATGGTGCGCTAATCTGTGAGAATGAAGGATTGCGGGCAGATGAACTTGGTCTGCTGATACAGAGTATTTCTCCGATCCTCGGGGCAGAATCAAAGCATATGGGCGAAGTGATCCAACACAATCGTTTCAACGATCCCGAAAGCACAGTAAAAACAACAGGGGACGATCTTCAGCTGCTGTTACAGCATGCAGAAGAAGCAGGCATCAGCAACGAGTTGCCGAAATTTGCGGCCAATTTGTTTAAAAGAGCAATAGACGCTGGTTATGGCAAAGAAGAACATGCCGCAATTATAAAAATCCTGCGAAAAGCTGGTTAAGCAGATAATCAGCCCTTGTCTATGATAGGGGCTGATCATCGTATTCAGGCATGCTTCCACAATTCCGGGAGGAACTGGCAGGCATCTATTCAGCATTATTTCGATAAATATATTCTTTGTGCTCATTCCCCCACTCCTCCAGTATGTTGATCACCGGTAGTATGCTTTTGCCAACTTCAGTGAACCAGTATTCCACCCTGGCGGGGACCTCGGCATACACTTTCTTCTCAATAATCCTGTACTCCTCCAGCTCTTTAAGATGCAGGTTGATGATCCTTGAATCCACCTCATGCATTTCCCGGTGAATGGCACTTGGACGCCTGATATCACGCTTTATACAGTCAATGATCCATGCTTTCCATTTGCCACCCACCACTTTGATAGCTACGGCCAGACCACAATCCAACATTTCAGGTATTTTCCTTTCATACATAAGGGAAAGATTTTAATCAAAAATAACACATAAGCGTTAACCAGGGTAAGGGGAAAAATTTATCCCTATGTATTGACAGGAAAATCACCTTTCATCAGTGGTCTAAGAATTTCAAAAATTAATACCCTATACGTTTAAGCTGAAGACTTTCTCTTTACGACCAAGGGCAAAACGCTTTATGCTATTATGTTGGGATGGCCCTCCAATAATAATACGCTAATCAAAAAATTAGCCTCCAGTGATCTGACTGGTAAAGTAAGTGAGGTGAAACTCCCTGGAAACGATAAATTGAGTTTTCAGCAATCGGCAGAAGGCTTAAAAATACAATTGCCTGAACAGATGTCTGGAAAAATGCTTTTGTAATAAAAATTGAAGGAGTTATTGTATAATATCTGTCAGCAACCACAGCCACAGCTTGGACGGGTGGCTCCACAACCACCTCCGTCCTTGAAAAAGTTGCCTGTCTTTTTGAAAAAAGGAATATTAAAAACACCGTTGAAACGCTCCAGAATGATCGCCTGCTGGTGTAAAGTACTGATGTCCTTAAGAGTACCCATCTGTTTCTTAAGCGCTCTTCCCATAATAGTATGATCGCTGTCCGGAGTCTGCCAGGAAACGATTGAAATGAAGCACAGCAAGAAAAGTATACCATATAAAAACCCGGTAATCAAATTAACTTCTTCAGCAGGAAAACAACAAATGATCATTGCAGATAACACCAGCCAAACAGGATAAAGTATGGCATCTCTTTCCGGAGGTGCTGTTTGTACGGTAGCAATGGGATGCAGGTATTCACTTAGCGCAGACTCTAACTGGGGAAGACTGAATTTTGATTTATTGTACAGGTGATCCATTGATTGAAACAGCACTTCAGGCTGGATGAAATTCTGATCTTCGGAAGCACTTGTTGGATCTACTATAAGTGAAAAGTACTTTTTTGCAAACTCTTTTTTCGTATCGCGTATCTTAATCCAGTTATTTTCCACAAGATCATTTACCAATAATAAAAATGCATTGTTATAGCCACCTGATAAATAAGCCAGTTGATAGCGATTGTACAATGGCAAATTCCTGATGACAGGTTCCAGATGCCGTTTCTCATTCATTATAACAAGCCTCCTGATGATAAAAAGCAATGGTGTAAAAAGAACAAAGTATTGAAATACGGAAAGATCCAGAAGTGGTAATTCACCAAATAATAACCAGGTAAATATAAATGGGAGCAGTAATGTCAGATAATAAACCGCCGGAGATATTTTGGTACCCGAAATCATGAGTGGTTGTTTTGCAGCAGAAGTTTTATCAAGACACAAAAGAGGTGTTAATTCCGGAGGAATACGCCAGAATTTTGCAGGTGGGTTTTGCTTAAACACCTGTATGTATAAGGTTAGCGTTTCCAGGTACCAATCATGATGTTTTTTATAATCTATTATGCCACCTACGTTGGGGAAATGATGAAGCTCGCGTTGCAGGATATTAGGGCAAAAGTTTTTCCAGTATTCGGTAGTATACAATAAATGCATATGCCATACCTTATCTACTACAATAGATGGCGATGCTCCGTTTTCAGCTATGCAACAGAGGTAAACAAACCGCTTATATTCCTGAATGGCATCTCTGGTAAAATCATCAGTCCAGTTCTCTGTTTGTGCCATTTTTTTAGAAAACGGGATGACGGCATTGGCATCGTCAATAGCATAATTATCAATTCGTATCCAAAGTGCGTTTTCCTGGTAATTTATATGTTCCTCAGTTAACAGAATATTTGAATGTAGTGGTTTCATGGCTTTCTTTTCTATGGTAAACTTCTGAAAATGGTTAAATATAAAAGTCTTACATTAGTCTTATTCAATACTATATTTGTCTTATATTAGTCTTATGAAAAAAGGAGATTTATTACATCTTGAAAAACTGATGAATTTTCTGGCTGCTCATTTTGTCAGGAAGAATGCCTGGAAAGATGTCTCGAAATCGGAGTGGACGTATATTGCTGAGGAGTTAAACAGACTGTTGGAGGAACACAATAAGAGGCATAAAATAAGGAAGGACGCAGATTTATTGGGTACAAACTATCTTTACGAACATCTCATCATTAATAAGTTAAAAGCATACGAAGGGAAAAAAAACATAGTCGGGGCCAGTAAACCCAACCTTAGTAAATTAAGCAGGATTGTCCAGGTATTAGGGTATGATAACTACTTCGATTTTATTAATTCGCATAAAGAGGCTTTCAGTTTTAATGATTTAAAAATCGAAATTCCGAAGGCAACAGTGAATACTAAACTATTGGATGAATTAATTGGATTTTGGTATTCCTTTAACCGCAATCTGCCCGATAACCCGGACAAGATTAATGAAGAAAGAATCTGGCGCTCATCAGTCGAAATATACAAATCAGAAGCTTCTGGCGAATACCTGATAGAGAGAAGTGGAGGAGACAATCATAAGTATTATGGCAAAATAACAGCTTATGCAGATTATGTTTTCATTATTATGAATAGCAATACCTTTATCCGGCAACGACATTTTATTTCACGTCTGAAAGATATTAATGAAAAACTAAAACAATCGGATTATAAATTGAACGAGATGCATTTTATTAGCACCTGTATCAGTTTTAACCAGGAACCTATTGCTCTGTTTGAAATTTTTCAAAAAGTAAACAATACAAAAAACTTTGTTACCGATTCTGTAAGTTTTCTCATGGAAAGCAAGGAGCTTCCTCCAGGTGTGGTGGCCCATTTAAAAAATACAGAAGGGAATAGAATTAATTACAGATGATACCTTAAACCACGAATAAAATGATGTTTTAAACAAAGTAAATTGACGTTTTAAACAAAGCGACTCCTTGTAATACCAGCTACTTTTGTTTCATAAAATTTAAAACAATGAATACAAAAGACAATTTACAACAACCTGTTCATTCGGGGTTCGACGCAAAATCAACAGCTTACGATGTTATAAAAGGAATCGATCTTAATGGTAAAACGGCTATTGTTACAGGTGGTTATGCTGGTATTGGTCTGGAAACAGTGAAAGCTTTTGCCAGCGCCGGTGCAAAGATAATTGTACCCGCCAGGGATATAGAAAAGGCTGCCAACAATCTGAAAGGCATAGCAAATGTAACGATTGAAGTAATGGATTTAATGACGCCATCCTCCATTGATTCTTTTACGGAAAAATTTCTTGCTACAGGCAGTCCGCTTGATATTCTTGTGAATAATGCCGGTATTATGTGGGTGCCATTGCTACGTGATAAACGAGGTTACGAATCTCAGCTTTCCACCAATCATTTAGGGCATTTTCAGCTGACCGCCCGCCTTTGGCCTGCACTAAAAAGAGCGAACGGAGCCAGAGTGATTAATGTATCTTCATTTGGTCACCAGATGGCACCCTTTAATTTTGATGATCCCAATTTTTTAAACCGGGAGTATGAAACATTACAAGGCTATGGACAATCCAAAACAGCTAATAACCTGTTTACAGTAGAACTGGACCGTCGTGCTAAAGCCTTTGGTGTAAGGGCTTTTTCTTTGCACCCCGGCTCGGTAAACGGTACTGACCTCGGACGTGTAGCGCCTATGGCTTTATTTCAGCAGATGGGGACCCATGATGAAAACGGGAATATCTTTACGGAAGTAGCTGCAAAGTTAAAGACAGTCGAACAGGGCGCCGCTACTTCGGTATGGTGTGCTACAAGTCCGCAATTAAATGGCATTGGCGGAGTATACTGTGAGAACGCGGATGTGGCCCAGCTGGATGAAGGTAATATTGAACACAATTACAATGATCCATCCTCTCTGAGAGGAGTAAAGCCCTATTCTGTGGATACTGAAAATGCAGGGAAATTATGGACGTTAAGCGAAGAAATGACTCATATTTCATTCCCTGTGAACTAACATTCTGATAAAACAAGCCTATTCGGCTTGTTTTATTTTGTAAATTTAATTGAATGGAATTCGAAACCAAATATATTACTCCTGATATTAAGCTTTCACTCTTTGATGGCAAGCTCTTTAAAACGGAAGTGATGTTTGAACATCATATGCTGGTATGGTTTATTTCCGGTGAAACAAAAATCATTCTGTCTGATGCTACCTATATTTTCAATGCAGGTGATATCTTCCTTATTCCACGTAATCAACTGGCAACCGTTATCAATTACCCAAAGGATGGAAAGCCACACCAGGCCGTGGCCATGCATCTTACCAAAGAAAGGTTAAAGAATTTTTATACCAGACACAAAGCTATTATCAATATACAGCCTCTTCAAAAAGTGTATCTATTCCGAAAGCATCCATTACTTGAAAGCTGCCTGGCATCACTCATCCCCTATTTTGACTTAAAAGAAAATCTGCCTTCAGATATAGCTTCGATTAAAATTGAAGAAGCTATCAGTATATTACGGTCAACAGATAAAGATGTTGACGGCTTGCTGGCTAACTTCGAAGAACCTGGTAAAATAGATCTTACAGATTTTATGGAACGGCATTATATGTTCAACATGCCATTGGGTAAATTTAGTTACCTCACAGGTAGAAGTATAGCAACATTCAGAAGAGATTTCAAAAGAGCCTTTAATAAAACGCCTCAAAAATGGCTTACAGAAAGACGGCTGAATCTGGCGCATTATCTGATTGCTGAAAAACAGCTCAAACCTATTGATGCTTATTTAGAGGCCGGTTTTGAAAATCTTTCCCATTTTTCGTATGCCTTTAAAAATCAATTTGGATACCCACCGAATAAACTGACTGATTAAACCTTCTCTTTTATTAAAATTTTTACTTATTTTAACTTCAATGAGTAAAAATCCAGTATACCTTCCAACAAAGAACCATTACGAGATCCTTGACGGCTTACGCGGAGTAGCGGCTATAATGGTAGTTGCCTTTCATGTCTTTGAAACTTTTTCCGGCGATCGTTTCCACCAAATCATTAATCATGGCTATCTGGCGGTTGACTTCTTCTTTCTGCTGTCGGGCTTTGTAGTTGCTTATGCCTATGATGACCGCTGGGGAAAAATGACTCAATGGGATTTCTACAAACGCCGCCTTATTCGTTTACAGCCGATGGTGATCATGGGTACCTTAATCGGTGCAGCACTTTTTTATTTCCAGGCTTGTGGAATGTTCCCGCTTATAAGTGCAACGCCCCTATGGAAAATGCTGCTGGTGATGATTGTTGGTTTTACACTGATCCCTCTGCCTATCTCTATGGATATTCGCGGCTGGCAGGAAATGCATCCGCTGGACGGTCCTGCCTGGTCACTCTTCTTCGAGTACATTGCCAATATTCTATATGCACTGTTTGTGCGCAAATTCTCTAAAACACTGCTTACAGTACTGGTAGTCTTATCTGCCTGTTTCCTGGTACAGTATTTAATAATGGGCCCTAATGGCGATGTTATAGGTGGCTGGTCTATAGATAAAACCCAGCTTCATATTGGTTTTGCCCGTTTGCTATATCCTTTTTTTGCAGGCGTATTACTTATGCGTATAGGTAAACTGATCCATATAAAAAACGCTTTTACCATCTGCAGCCTGCTACTGGCTGCTATTTTCATGATTCCGAGAATTGGCGGTAGTGAACATCTCTGGATGAATGGCTTGTATGAATCAGTTTGTATCATTGTATTTTTCCCATTGATCGTATCTATCGGAGCAGGAGGCAGTGTTACCGGGAAATATGCCAATAAAATATGCAAGTTCCTTGGGGCAATATCATACCCTCTTTATATCACGCATTATCCATTGATCTATTTGCATCTGGCCTGGGTTAAAAACTATAAAGTTTCTACATCAACTGGTCTTTGGGCTGGTTTAGTGGTACTTATTGGCAGCATTATTATTGCCTACGCATCATTGAAACTCTACGACGAACCAGTTCGCAAATGGCTTACCAACAGGTTTCTAAAGAAGCAATCCTGATGTTCAACCACTCTGGGCTACTGCTGTGCCGAAGGCTTTTGCATGCTTAGTATTACTCATTGTTTAAAGATTTCGAAATTTAAGAGGGCTTAACTGTACGTTCTTTTTAAAGAAATTGTTGAAATGGGTGGGTTCATTAAAACCCAATGCCTGTCCTTTTAACTCAATGATCTTATCAGCATATTCAATTTTACTTTCGCCAATCAATAAAGTGATTTTAAAATAATCCCGTTTTGTATACGGAACAGGTTTCGCATTTTCACCCACGTATGGCTCTAACTTAAATACATTGAAATGCCCTATCTCCTTACGAATGTTGTCAGGCATCCAATCGTATCTTCGCTGATAAAAATCCTCCAGCGTTTCTATTTTGCTCATTATTCCGGTTTATTAACCCCTAAGTTCTGGTTCTTGAATTTCTCTGGCGATTTAATAATTTCAGTAATGAGTGTAGCCAGGCTTTTCCTTGAAATGACTGATCCTTTTTCGGGTGTTCCTTTTTGCGTAGTTTCGTAATCTACTTCATCGGTATTACTAAACCAGGTGGGCCTTAAAATGGTATATTCCAGACCTGATGCCTCTATGACATCGGCAGCTTTCCTGTATGGCTTTAACACGGACCTTAAAGGAACATTATAGATATCTATAGAACTGATGAAGATGATTTTTTTAACATCCGCCTCTCGCATAGCGCTCACAATGTTCTTAGCCATTTGTTCCAGCTCCCCGGCAAGATTGACATATACAATATCCTGCCCCTGCACCGCTGTTTTGAGTACACTCATATCAAAAACATCCCCTTCAATAATTCTGCATTGGGGATTTAATCTGCTTGTATTACGGGCAAATAAAGTAAGGTTGATATTCTTCTCCTTTAACAATAACGCTGTTACTATCTGTGCAATGCCACCGCCTGCACCTATTATTAATACGTTCTGCATAATAATCCGTCATGTTTAATTACGGATACAAAGTTAGAGGAGGTTTGTTCGGCAGGATAACGAAAAAGAAACAATAGTATACGAAAATCAAACATTCCGGAATTTAACCGGACTTAGCTGCATATGTTTCTTAAAGAAGTGGTTAAAGTGGGTTACTTCCTTAAAACCTAAAGCGTAAGCTATTTCTGATACCGTCCAGGCTGTTTGTTTCAACAGGATTTTTGCTTCCTGTAATACCCGTTCTATAATGATTTGTGAAGTGGTTTTACTGGTTGCGTCTTTGATAGCCCTGTTCAAATGATTGACGTGTACATTTAATTTTTCAGCATAATCGGAAGCTGAACGAAGGCTGAGGGTCTGGTGTATATCATCAATGGGGAACTGACGTTCCAGCAATTCTAAAAACAAAGTGGAAATGCGGTGGGAAGCGTTGAGTGGTTGTTTTGCCAACTGATCAGAAGGCTGGGTTTTCATTGCAAAATGCACCAGTTCGTATACAATGGTTCTTAACAGATCGTACTTATGAATGTAGTCTGAATTAAGTTCTTCAAACATACGCTCATACATACTGCTGAGGAATGTTACCTGTTCATCAGTTAATTCAAATACGTGGTTACCATCAGGGTGAAACAGTGAATACTGATTAAGAGAGCCGTACTGGTGAAAGAATGCCTGGTCAAATATGCAGAAATAGCCATGGTGAATACTATCGGTATGTTCCCAACGGTAAGGAATCTGGGGATTGGAGAATACTAATGCCTGCTTTTGCAGTTGAATAACCTTATCGGCGTATTCAATAGTGCTTTCGCCTACCAGTAAGGTTATTTTAAAGTAATCACGCTTTTTGTAAGGAACAGGCTTAGTGTTATTACCTTCAAAAGGCACTAACTTAAATACATTAAAATGCCCGATATCCTTGTGAAGGTTATCAGGAATGAAATCGTGTTTCCTCTGATAGAATTCCTGTAATGTCTCTACTTTGCCCATGGAGCGAAGTTACGAAATACAAAGAGAAGATGGATACGGGCAATGATGTCTTGTGTATCCCTATTAAAGGAAAAGTTATGACTACAATTCTTTTCATATTGTTTATACTTCTGTTGATGTTGCCTTTGTTAACGTTGCATGATAACCTAAAAAGAAAAACGTTATCAGCACAATACCAGGAACACTTTCTAATAAATAATAACTATCCGACTTATCAAACGGCATTAACACCAATGCAAAAACATGATAACGGCACCACATGAAAAGCTCATAAGCAAATTCATTAAATAACCAGAGGGAGATATAAAGGAATAAGATGTTTCTCACCTTCAGCTTTACTTTTTCTGATGTTCTTAACACATATACACCTAATGAAAATAATATTAATGGTATATAAATCCTGAGCTGAAAGATAGTCCCATGTATATATTTGTCAACAGATCTGTTACGGATATGACCTGCAGAATAAACCCCCATTTTAAAAAGTGTATAGTCTATGATAGCAGAGAGAATGAGTATACCAGCCAGCACCATAATATCCTTTACATTTATCTTACGCGTGAACTGACTGAAAGTAAGCTCTGCCGGTATTCCTTCTTTTTCCAAACGGGCAAATCCTATAGAGAATAATGCCACAAAAAATATAAATACATCTTTTGTAAGATCAATAATGCTATACACCTCTCCTGTATTATAAGACAGGAAAAAGTAATTAAGTAAACTGATCTGATTTTTTCCTGCCCTACCTGAAAATTCATTGAAATGGAGAAGAAGAGCAGCTATTACAAAACAGATGGCTGTAAATATGATAGTTGTACCGATAGTCCGCCGTAGATATTGCTGATAATAATCAACGATATCAGTAAGCTGGCTTCTGAGAAAATCTGCGAATTTCATAGTGCTTATATTTTACAGGGATTATCTCAGTAGAGAGACATCATAATATTGCAAGATATTACATTACTTTTTCATATTTAATATCTTTTTTTACAAAAATCTATTGTAGCAAAAACGCTTTTTCTGAAAAGATTTTAAACAATCAGGAATAACAACCTGTTTAGTTAGAACAACGAATACATTAAGAAGTACTTTTTCAACCTCAAAATAACATTCAAAGAAATATCCTTTAAAAACCAAAATTCCAATAGTTTATGAAAAATAAACGGCTTGCCAGCCCTACACGCTGGACGCGGGATCATCTATTTGATTACTCACCAGAAACGAATCAGCTCAATATAGTATCTAACACGCCTTCAATTTTCTAAAACCATTTTTTATGTCAAACGAACAAATCGACATCGCCATAGTTGGCGGCGGCATTTCAGGCGTATACAGCGCCTGGAAACTGCAAAAAGAATTCCCGGGAAAGAAGATCGTTGTATTTGAGGGCAGCGATCACATCGGTGGACGGTTACTTTCTGTTAAACCACCACATATTACTGATATGGTGGCTGAACTGGGAGGAATGCGTATACTGGAAAACAATCAGAAACTGATCGTAGACCTGATTGCCGAACTCAACACACTACTACCAGCTGATGAACAGATTACCCTGTATGATTTCCCGGTAGATGAGCCACAGAATATCGCTTTTCTGCGTGGTGTATTCCTCCGCCTGTCTGATTTTGCAACTCATCCGGACAAAGTACCTTATAACCTCTCTTTTCTTGAAAAAGGAGACGGGCCGGGTACTATCATTGTAAATGCCATAGAACAAATTGTTCCTGGTATCACAGATATCTCTCTGACAGATGAAGAGCGCCGGGAAATGACAAAAAATGCCACCTTTGATGGTCTCCCGTTGTACAAATGTGGTTTCTGGAATTTGCTCTATCGTGTGATCAGCAGTGAAGGATACCAATTCAGTATGGATGCTGGTGGATATGACTCTACAGTACTTAACTGGAACGCTGCAGATGCCATTCCCTGGTACTTATCTGATTTCGGCATCTCCCCCCACTATAAAGGTTTTACCAACGGATTTCAACAGGTGCCGATCACACTGGCCAATCTGTTCGAAACCGGTGGTGGAGATATACGCCTGAACCAGCAACTGCGGGGCTTTGAGTGGATGAATGATCATTTTGAGTTAGCCCTTAACGAAGGTGAAATCATCAGTACCGGGAAACTGATCCTGGCGATGCCACGCCGCGCATTGGACCTGTTATCACCACACAGTCCCAAATTACAGGAAATACAACCACTGATCAGCACTGTTACACCCCGCCCTTTATTTAAATTATTCACCACTTATGGCAGTCCATGGTGGAGAATATCAGGATATACTGATGCTGACGGCAATTTTGTTCCTGTTGAATCCGGCCGTTCAGTAACAGATCTTCCTGTACGCCAAACTTATTACTGGCCTAAAAGCGATGGCACTCCTTCCATAAGAGGACGGTCTATGCTGCTTGCCAGTTATGACGATGGGAACAACGTCGGTTTCTGGGATGGATTAAGACCTCAGCGTAAACTAGGCTGGCAGGAAGGACGTTCTCATGCTGTACTGAATGATCCGTTTATAGGAGAAGATGATAATGAAATCAAAGCAGTTGATGGTGGCCTTAACCAAACCTGGGACCAATATAAAGCACCAAGACGTATGGTGATTGAAATAGCCCGTCAGCTAAGACAAATGCATGACCTGGATTATACACCTATAGTAAGAAGCGCCGCATTCCGCGACTGGGGGGAAGATCCATACGGTGGTGGATGGAATAGCTGGAACATCGGTGTTAAAAGCTGGGAAGTAAGAGATCAGATCGTACATCCCATAGCTGATTGCCCGCTATATATTTGTGGTGAAGCCTATTCTGATGCGCAGGGATGGGTAGAAGGCACTTTGCAAACAGCAGATATCATGCTGGCCAGTTTCTTAAACAAACCGGTCAATGCAGGAAAGAAAACATTACCAGTAGCAGAAATGGAGCATAGTTGATCTGTCAAAGGAGAAGTTGTCTTTTATAAGGCAGCTTCTCCCATTTTTATCTTCTTTTAATCTAATGCCCCCAGGTGACATTAATATTATGTGCCTTTGCATAAACTTTACCCAGCGTTGTTAACTTCTCCTGCAACTCTTCAAATCGTTTACCATATTTGGTATCTATCTCCTGTACTTTTGCAGCTATTTCTTCTTCCGAAGCGCCGCTATCAAACAATTTTGCCAGGTCCTTATACTCATTCCTGTAAACCGGTAGTACATATTCATGTAAAGCAATGGAAGTCTGCAGCATATCTTTAGTCTCTTCCGTCTCTTTTAATGCTTTCACAGTCTGCAGCGCATTCTCAATAGACATCACCTTCATTTCAACCATTTTCGTAGCAGAAACATCCTGTTGCTTTACACCTTCGTATTTCTTACTATAGGCTGCCAGCATCCTGGTAAACTGCTCACTTGCGAAATCATTAAAAAGATTGGTGTTTAATACTGCTCTGTCAAAATAATTTTCTGGAGTGGCTGTATTACATGCTGCTAACAAAAGTGACCAGCATAATACTAACAAACTGGCAATTTTAATTCTTTTCATGTTTTTACGAACTTATTTTGCACAAGTTTACAAAAATCTTAATCAAACCTACAGAATTACTTCAGATTCTATTAATAGGTTTGCAAATCATGAAGGTACTTATCATAGAGGATGAACGGGAGTTATCAGATAGTATCTGCCAATACCTGGCAGATGAAAATTTCCTGTGTGAAGTGGCTGGTACATTTGATGCTGCTATCGAAAAGATATGTCTGTATGATTACACCTGCATTATCCTGGACATTAACCTGCCAGGCGGAAGTGGACTTGATATTCTAAAAGAATTAAAACATAATAATAAAACAGATGGTGTATTAATAGTGTCTGCTAAAAATTCCCTGGATGATAAAGTCTATGGATTGAAAGCCGGCGCTGATGATTACCTCTCCAAACCATTTTATCTACCAGAATTATCTGCCCGTGTAGCAGCTATTATCAGAAGAAAAACCTTTGATGGGAATAACATTGTTTCTTTTGATGAATTACAGTTAAACCTTCATGAGAAAACAGCTATCGTCAAAGAAAAAGTAATTGACCTTACACGTAAAGAATATGATCTGTTGCTTTATTTTATCAGCAATAAAAATAAAGTAATCAGCAAAAATGCTATTGCCGAACATCTGTGGGGAGATGATATGGATCTCGCCGGCAATTATGACTTTATCTACAGTCATATTAAAAACCTGCGTAAAAAGCTGATACAATCAGGCTGTCCCGATTATATTAAATCTGTATATGGCATGGGATATAAGCTGTCATGTCAAATTACCCCTAAATGAAATTACTGGATAAATATAACCGCTTTAACCTGTTATCCACCATTGCGGTTTTTATCTTAGCAGGTGTTGCCTTTTATTTTGCCCTGCATTTTACACTTTTAAGACAGATGGATGAAGATCTCATGATTGAACAACGTGAGATCAAAAAATTTGTTGATCAGAACGATGCAATGCCACATCCTGTAACCGTAAAAGATCAGCAGATCATTCTTGAACAAACCACTCAGCCTGTTGAAGGCAGGAAATTCAAGATCGTAAAAATACCTAAGGATGATGATGATTACAGACAACTTTCATTTAGTATCATGGCTGCCGGAAAATGGTATAATGTGCAGGTACGTAAATCACTGGAAGGCACAGATATCATCACTCACTCCGTGTTCCTGATCACCATCTGTACGATACTCTTAATGTTTATTGCCACATTTATTATCAACAGGACCATACTAAAAAGGTTATGGCAACCGTTCTATCATTCTCTGGATATCTTACAACATTTTAAAGTAGGCAATCAGCAACGGCTTCAATTTCCCACTACCGGTATTGATGAATTCAATTTCATGAATACCACCTTAGAACGTAGTACCGCAAAAGCCCTGCAGGATTATAATGCATTAAAGGTATTTACTGAAAATGCCTCACATGAATTACAAACCCCATTGGCTATTATCAGGTCTAAGATGGAAGTGATCATGCAGGGAGAAAACTTATCGGAATACCAGTTTGCAGCATTGCAGAGTGCTACAGAAGCACTTAATAAACTGGCTCGTATGAATCAGTCACTGCTACTGCTGACTAAAATCGAAAATGAACAATTCGCTTTAAAATCAATGGTTGAAATAGATCAGCTTCTAATTAAAAAAGCAGAACAGTTTAATGAACTGTGGGAGGACAGGTTATTGCAGCCACATCTGGATATTAAACCCGTTACGCTGCATGTAAATAAAGAACTGGTAGAACTATTATTGAATAACCTGTTCAGCAATGCTACCCGTCATAATTACGATAATGGTGAAATCTTTATCTCTTTGGATAAAGAGAAACTGGCTGTTGGGAATACGGGTAATAATACACCATTAAGCAAAACCCACCTCTTTCAAAGATTCTACAATCCATCCAACAGCAGTACCAGCAATGGCCTGGGGCTGGCTGTTATCCGTCAGATATGTGAAGCATCCGGACTTATAGTCGAATATGATTATACCGACAACAAACATCTGTTCACTATCCTCTTCTGATTCAATTTACCAGCAAATTATTATGCATAAGATATTAATTACAGTATTTCTTTTAGCTGTGAATACTGCATCTGCACAAATCAAGTGGCACCTGAACAGCGAGAAAGATGATATGAAAATATATACCGGTACAGTGCCTGATTCAAAGATAAAGGCAGTGAAAGTAGAATGCGTGTTTCATGCAACCTTATCACAGCTGGCCGCTGTATTACTGGATGTGAACACAGCAGCAGAATGGCTGTATCATACCAGATCAGCTTCATTGGTGAAACAGGTTTCACCTTCGGAAATATATTATTATTCTGAAATCAGTTTACCATGGCCGGCACAAAACAGGGATTTCGTTGCTCACCTGACAATTACCCAGAACCCGGTTACGAAAGTAATGACCATAGACGGCCCCTCAGTAAAAGGCTTTGTTCCGGTAAAATCAGGTATTGTGCGTGTGAATAATTCCAAAGGATACTGGGTCGTCACTCCTCTGGCAAACAGTCAGATAAGAGTAGAATACAGCTTGCACGTTGACCCCGGAGGGTCTTTACCTGCCTGGTTGGTAAATATGTTTGCAACAGAAGGACCATTTAAAATGTTTAAGAATCTACGATCGCAGTTAGAGAATCCAGCTTACAAAAATGCGCAGTTACCATTTATCGTTAATTAGAAAACATGTACCAAACTGGCTCCAACAGCCCCCTGTTGGTAAGTAGGCAGGACCATCGTTAATCCATCTGTTTTCTTCTTTGTAAATATCCTCTTCACGGAAGGATAAATATAATAAGCGAGATCAGTAGAGAGAATCCCTACACCGGCACCTGCTACCACATCACTGAACCAGTGTTTGTTATTATACATGCGAAGATATCCTGTAGTAGCAGCCACCGCATAACCTGCAACCCCATACCATACAGAAACGTCCTGGTACTCCCTTCTCATAAATTCAGCAGCTGCAAAGGCTGCAGCGGTATGACCTGAAGGAAATGAATAACGATCAGATCCATCCGGCCTCCATTCATGTGCAAGATTTTTAGTAGTATACACGACTCCTGTCATGATAACATTGGACATCACAAGGATAGCGCTGCGGTCAACGAGGTTATTCCTGCCTTTAATACCGGCAATATTCAACCCGTATACCAGCACCGTAGGAACATATAGCAGGTAGTTATCCAGGTGAACGGCTTTACGGCCTGTTTCCGGGTATATTTGCTTATTAAGATAAGTATTTACATTCTTCAGTCCTTCTATACCGAAAGTAGCCGCTCCATATCCGATTAATACCGCCGGAATTATCAACATCCTGCCAAAAGGTTTCCTTGCTACCGGCTCCTGGTGTAAGTTAAACACCTTCAGTGAATCTGTCTTAGTCGTAGATATTGAATCCTGTCCCAGCAAAAGCTGAGGCAGTAAAATTATCACAGGCAAAATAAAGGGTACTATTTTATTACGCATCTTTAAAAATGCATCTGAAATCTGAGTAAATTCTGTAGTAATAATTTAACGGGATTTGATCTTTTCTTCCAGGTAATGGATGTTTTGCTCTTTACCTGCAGCCAGTTGACTACGGCAATAAGAAGTGAAGAAACGATGCTCCTTCAGCAACTGTAAAGTATTCTCATACCAGTGAGGGAATTGTGTATGCATCCTCAGTTCCATTTCCTTTCTCACCTGATCATCTGTTGTTTCAAAATATTTTGTTCCGAAATGATAGGTATCCGCATCACATATAATTCCTTCCATCAGTTTTTTAGGATTTGTAGGATACTTAGTTGCCATGATACATTCAGCAATAAGCGCTATCAGTTCATCGTTAATATTCTCTCTTTCCAGAAATGATTCCATAATATGTACGCCAGCTTCTTCATGTATATTCATTTCGGCAACAAGATGACCAGTATCATGAAACCAGGCAGCTACATTTACGATGAACGCTGCCCGCTCACCTAACTGGTAATACCTTGTAATTTCTTTGGCGTGTATAACTACATTCTCTGTATGTGTAAGATTATGATAGATCAGATAAGGGGAGGTTAAGCGGGCAAAAAGATCCGTAACATATTCTTTGACAAGATTTTCTGTAAAGACAAGATCCATAACTCAAATGACGATGTGTTAACAAATATCCATGTCAAATCTGAGTAAATTCTGTAGCATTAAAAGGGGCTGCCTCATGGTATTGAGACAACCCCCTATCTTCCATTGCCCGTTTTTTACTTCATCCACCAAACTTTGTAATTGGTGTTATTTCCACCCATCTTACTGATCTGTGCATTATAGTTATCTGCATTGTTCACCGCTTCATCCTGTGCATAAGGAAGGCGATAAAAAGTAGTATACGTTGTTGATGGATTACTGCTCGCATCAACAGGTGTACTACCTGTTCTTCTCGATAAATTAAACGCCAGCCATGGTTGACGGAAATACGATAACCATTCCTGCGCATAAATCTTACTGATCGCATCCGCAGCTGTGCCGGTAAAGGCTACTTTAGAATTGGCTAAAAAAGTCTGCATTTCCAGCGTGGTCGGAGCAGAAGGTGCTACTGCCGCCCAGTCTTCCGATGTAGTGTTTGTACCCGCTGCTACCTTATACCAGAAATTAACAGAGGCAGTGATACCTGCGTTGTATTCTGTTTCAGCAGTCGCTATATTCTGACTTACACCTAATCCACGGGCATATGCTTCTGCTTTTAAGAAATGTACTTCTGCGGAAGTCATGATAAGCTCCGGAATATACCACTCATCGCGTATCAGGTACCAGTTGATCAAAGAAAATAAACATCCGTTTTTATTAGTAGGATCTGTACTGGCATATGTGTATGCATTGATGTTATCACCTGAACTTACACCTATCGTATAAGGCGCCCAGTTACCTGCTGCATTAGGCTCTACAAAAAGCTTCGCACGAGGGTCAAAGATGCCTGCATCAGTGTTATTATTTGATACCAGGTTCCACATAGTGCTGCTCATTCTTACCAACCCTGTACCACCCGTAGAAAAGCTATACCATCTTGATGCTAAATCATAGCCGCCTAATGAAGCCGGCCACAGACAGATATCTTCATTATCACCTAAAAATCCGACACTGCTATTCAATGCAGCCAGAATAATAGGAGTAGCAGTAGCTGCATCTTTTTCTACCATCTGCATGGCATAACGCAGACGCAGGGAATTGGCGAACTTTTGCCATTTTGCCATATCTCCACCCAACACGGTCTCATAGCTACCTAAGGTCTGATAAGCAACTCCCGCACTGGTAACCGGACTGGCAGCGGTGTTAATATTATTCACCGCCCAGCTAAGGTCACTTAATAAAGAATCGTAGATCAGTTGCTGCGAATCATAAGCCACCCTGAAGCTGGCTGCATCACCAGTGTAGGCTTTTCCCGCTTTAAAATAAGGGATATCCCCGAACTGGTCAGTCATCCTGAATGTTTTATAGGCGCGTAAAATGTATAACACCGCCTGTATATTCTTCATGGTTTCCTGATCTGACACTGCATTTATTTTATCCTGCACCAGGTTAATATCCTGCAGTGTGCTGTAATAACCGTTCCAGATCTCATTTACACCATTCGATAATACGAAGGCTGAAAAGGCTGTTGTAGCTGCTAATTGGGTAATAGGATAATAATAGTCGTTATGAATAGATCCCTGTTCTGTGCTACCCAGGAAAAGAGAACTGTCGATCCTGTTAATCAACGGACCAATCGTCGTTGAAGAGGGAGCATTATGTGTAGCATTCAGCTCTTCGAAGTTCTTTGTGCAGGAAGCGCAAAGAACCATTCCGAACAATAAATATATAGATATGCGAGGCATAATTGTCTGATTTTTTACGTGAATGACTAGAATGACGCTCTTAACTGTAAGCCAAATGAGCGAACACCCGGTAAGGATGCAAACTCAATACCCTGTGCATTACCAGCACCATTAGAACCCTCCGGATTAATGTGATCAGGTAATGAACTGTACAGATAGAACAAATCTCTTCCTACCAATGAAACAGAAAGTGCCTGGAATGCCTTTGTCTTTTTGACGATATTGGCAGGTATAACATAATTGACAGACAGTTCTCTCAATTTATACCAGGTATCATTCAAAACACCGGTACTGTGTATCCAGTTGTTTCCATTAGGTCCGCTGCTCCATACACCATATTGCATGTATTTGTAGTAATAATGCACTACGTTGGTATTCACTGTTCCATCGGAATAAACACCTGGTAAAACAACGCCCCATTTGGTAGATGTTCCATCCGGAGTAGTATACGCAAGTCCACCACCATCTCTTTCTTTCAATGTTTCAGGCGCAGTACCCTGTTGCATCATAGAAGCATAGGTTCCGCTCCATATTTGTCCACCGATTTTCCAGTCTATCAAAGTGCTTACTGAAATCCCTTTTCCAAAAGTGAAAGTATTGGTGATACCACCTCTGAATTTCGGTGTTGCATTACCGATAGGTACTATCGTGCTGCTCGACTGATACATGGTACCTTTCATTTGTGCGGCTGTTGCTGCGCTCACACCGAAGTTCTGCATAAGCATTGCTTCATCCTGCAGTAAAGGTTTATGTGTTTTAGAATCATACACATAATCGTAACCCATAATGGTACCGAATTCATGTCCTACAACCGCTGAAATGTAGTTACCGTTACCGCCCCATATGTTAGCCATATCTACGCGGTTGGCTCCTTCTGTAAGAGATAACAGGCGATTCTTGTTATTGGACATATTTAAACTCGCATCCCATTTAAAGTTCTTCTGATCAACAATTCTCGCTCTCAGAATCATTTCCATTCCTGAGTTTTCCAGTACACCTGTGTTGATAATGATGCTGGATACACCGGAAGAAATAGGCAGTGGAGAATTTAATAATTGCTGGGTAGCACGGCCACGATAATACCGGTAATCTAAATTGATTCTGTTCTGTAAAAAGCCCAGTGTAACACCAAAGTCCGCCGTTTTATTCACCTGTGGTTTGTAGTTGATCGCAGGCAAAGCAGATGGCAGACTTGATGTTGGCTGACCGGCAAAACTTGCCGAACTGTACACTGTATTCACGATATAGGGAGGGACATCCACCGCACCTTCTGCCCATGCAGCTCTTATCTTACCAAAGCTCAACACGGAATTATCAATGTGTAAGGCATCAGTAAAGATATAACTGGCGGAGAAGGATGGGAAGAAATAGGACCACTGCGTTTTAGGTAATGTAGAAGACCAGTCGTTTCGCGCCGTGATATCCAGGTAAAGATAGTTTTTATAGGATAGGTTTAAAAAGCTGTATACTGAGTTCAGTTCTTTATCATACCATGATTCAGATGGAATCTGGCTTGTTTGCGTAGAACCGGCATAGTTAGCAAAATATGTCAGGTAAGGATTGGCATAAGCAGAAGGACTATTCGTTCCTGAAATGCCATACATTGATCTTTTATAAAAAGTACCACCAACAGACCATTTGGCGCTGATGTCTTTAAAAATATTGTCTTTATGCAGTGTTGCAAGCCAGTCGTAGTTATTGGCAATATCCCTTACTAATCCATGTCCGTATGTACCACCTACAGTACCGGTAGCATCAGTAGGACTATTAACCGTCAGATCTTCATTGTTGTTTGCATCCACACTTGCCCTTACCATTAAATTCAGGAAATCGGTGGCTTCATAATTCATCTGTGCAGATCCGATCAGTTTTCTTCTGGTAACTGTCTCATTATGTTCATAAGTATTCCAGTAGAGGTATTGTGCGGAACCGTTACCATACCAGGGGAAACCGGTGAAACTATTGCGTGATCCATCAGCCAGTTTGTAGTTACCAATATCTGCTGCTCCTCTGTAGTTCCTGCTATATGCGTAAACGAGATTAGATTGCAATGTACCTTCTGTATTTCCTAATGAAGGTGCATTCTGATATACGTTTGTGAAATAGGAAGCATTCACCTGTACATTCACTCTTTTGCTCAATTTCATTGCAGTACCTACATTGAATGAGTTCTGGTTATACTTCGAATTTGGAATGATGGAGTTATTATCTGCTCTTGTATAGGAAGCGCGTAAAGTACCCCAGTCGTTCCCACCGGAAATAGCCACATTGTGTGTGGTCTGACTACCATTTTGATAATAAGACTTTACATTATCAGGTTGAGGAACATCTGCTTTTGTAGTACCATCCCACCAGGTAATCTTTGTACCATCCATTTTATGTCCCCATGATACACCGGAGCCTGTCCAGCTAACCTGGTCTGTAACAGCCACACCAAAAGGACCGGAACCTGTTTTCTGATTCACGAACATCTGTTCCCATCCGTCTGTCAGCATCGGGTTACCGGAAGCATCTGTCTGGTACTGAGGAGCATCTAATGATACCATACCTCCCGCACCGTATTCATTCTGCATTTTGATATAACGGTATGGTTGTACTACTTTATATCCGAAGTTATAATCTACGCCTAAACCCTTACGTTGGGCACCTTTTTTAGTAGTGATCAATATTACGCCATTCGCACCACGACCGCCATATAAAGCGGCAGCAGCAGGGCCTTTCAGCACACTCATATCTTCAATATCCTGCGGATTGATCAGGTTAATAGCACTACCCCAGTCTTTAGGGGCCGTAACATCCTGTGCAGCAGCAGGTATTGTATTATCCATGGGCATTCCATCGATAATGATCAGGGGCTGGTTATCACCTGTGATTGTATTATTTCCACCTATGATAATTCTGGTGCTACCACCATCTACTCCATTAGGACTGGTAATATTGACACCGGCCATTTTACCACTCAACGCATTGATAACGTTGGGTGCATTGGATTGAGTTAATTCAACGCCTTTAATTTGTTCCTGTGAATAACCAAGTGCTCTTTTCTGTCTGCCGATACCAAGTGCAGTCACCACTACTTCATTCATGGCATTTTCACTTTTCAGTAATGTTACATTTACTGTAGAAGATGCGCCGAGTGTGATTTTGGTAGTCTGATAACCGACATAAGAGAAGACCAGCACTGCTCCTTCAGCTGCCTGGATCTGAAAATTCCCTTTTTCATCGGTGATAGTACCTTTGGATGTACCTACGATCGTTACGTTCACACCTGCAACAGGTTCTCCATTTTTATTTGTTACCTGTCCGTGTATATCTACAGGTGCGGAGATGTTTTTAGAGGAGAGTGCAATCTTCCGGGAATAGCTTTCTGCATGTAGATGCAAAGGTGTTGCCAGGATAAGGATAGGAAGAAGCATCAATTTAGCAGGCAAAAGTCGTCCGGTAAGACGAACTTTGCCATGTAAAAGTAGTTCCATACTTTTGTGTAGTTTGGTTTTGAAAGTAAACAGTCATTTTTCCAAGTGTCTCGTTTTCTGATAGATGACCAAATTTCCCCCGGGTTCTGGTGCAAACAGAATCCGGTTTTTTTTTGATCAGCCATTAATGTTCACGGTTACGTTTTCATATTTGGTTGATTTAATTAGATGTTAGTGTCGATTCCATAATGCTCAATAACTAAAGCTGCGGCTCCTATCAATGCTGCTTCATAACCCATAGTTGATACCTCTATCACTGTGTTGGACGCTAGTCGTGGAATACAATGTTCGTTTATTGCCTGTTGTATAGGCGCCTGCCATATTTTACCTGCAAGTGATCCCCTTCCGCTCAATACTACTAATTCCGGATTGAAGAGATGTATTAAAATAGCTACACCCCTGCCTATATTATATCCTGCTTCTGATAATAGTTCTACTGCAAACTGGTCCCCCCTAACGGCTGCGAAAAGGATATTTTCATGTACTTCTTCGAAAGTTTCCAGTGCTAATTGTTTTAATAAAGAAGCGCGCCCATCCTTTAGTCCCTGTCTGGCCTTTTCGGCTATTATCAGTAATGAAGTTTCTGTTTCAAGACAGCCACTTTTACCACAACTGCATAACTTACCGTTCATGAAAAGCGGTATATGACTGAATTCACCGGCAAAACCATCATGTCCCCTGAATAGTTCTCCGTTCACGATCATCCCCAGTCCTATCCCCCATCCTATATTCACTACCATGGCATCTTTCTTCTGCCTGGCTATACCAAACTTGAGTTCTGCCAGGGCAATCACACTGGAGTCGTTATCTATATATACAGGTATCCCTGTCTTTTCTGTAATATAACTGGTGACGTCTTCTCCAGCTTCCTGGAAAGAGTAGTTGATTCCTTTGCGGGCATCCACAAAGCCTGGCATGCCTATCCCTATCCCCCTTATACGATCTCTTTTGAGACCTGATGTATGAATAACTTCTTCAATTTTTTCTGTCAGTATACAGAGCCATTGAGGCTCTTTAGGCAAATGCAACTCGAATTTTTCGATGTCGGTGACATAGTTGCCCTGCATATCCGAAATAATGATCCTTGTAACAAACTGGTCCATTGCTACGGACACTACGAACATTATATCCGGCCTCAGGGAGTATATTATTGGCTTCCTGCCTCCGGTAGATGCTGCATATCCTGTCTCAACCACGTCCCCTTCTTCTATCATTTCGGCCAGCAATTTGGCTGTAAATGGAAGACTTCTATTGATTCTACTGCTTAAATCCGCACATGAAAACGTTTTCGAAAAGTACAGCTCCTTGATAACTAAGTTCTTATACAATAAGTTTTTCTCTTCCATTACCCAGGATCAATGTTTTGTTAAACTTTCTTGAAGATAATATACTTCTGTTAATTTTTTAATAACTTTTGAAAATTTATTAAAAAGTCCAGTAACTTATTAAATACTAAGGCTTCTTTGGAGAATCATTAAAAAAGAGTGCCTAAAATGGAAAATCCGCTAATAATAGCGGATTTTCCATTTTTTATATCATTGGATAATTTATTTACCACTCTTATCCCACTGATCTTTTAATCTGTACAACTTAATTAAATATATAACCAGCACAATAAGGTCTAGTCTGAAATTAAGGATAAAACTTTGTGTTGAATTCGAATGATCGGGAATAAACATAGAGACAATACAGATCACAACTCCCAACAGACCATCTACCAGCGCCATTACAATTCCCCAATTCTTTTCAGCCCATAGTCCATATGCGGCAATACCTTTCACCATAAAAAGTACTATCAGGCAAAACCCGGCAACCGAAACAGGATCCGTTGACTTCATGCCATATAAACTCAGATTTACCGGAATCCTGAACAATCCTGCTATCAGAATAAAAGGTGCTAAGGCTCCTGCTAAAAGAAACAACCAGGAGAAAGCCCTTATCCACCAGGGCAATATAAACCACCTGCGCTTAACAGGTTGTACATCATCAAATTCCGATGAAAAAATAGATTCGCTTTGCTCTTCCATAAGCAAATATAATATTTCTTTAATGTATAAAGGAGAGGGCTCAATTACTATAGTTGTCTTTTTCTTGTTGTATTTAAATTACATGGATAGAAACCCGATTCTGCGATATTGTTTTATAATGGATTTTACAATAGACCAAACTGTTTCAGATGATGCGTAAAATGCCTCCCATGCCATATCAACCACTCGTTGTGATCCATAGGGCCATATCCACCATGAATAGCTGTATTCCCCGGTATTTTAAAATAAGCATCAAAATCATCCAGCGCCTGCATCAGTTGATGAACAGCCGTTTCAATATCGGGATAGATCAGTGCAGGGAGCTCCCCCAGGAATACATTCTTTGGCAGTTCCTCATTAGACTTAAGCATCCTCTGCTTACTCTCATACGCTTCTGCGGCAGGCCTATCACAGGTAGGTATTTTCGTACCGTTCGTATATTCAACCTGGTTAATTAAATGCTCTACCATTTCCTGTGCAGTCATTTTGCCCCAAAGCGGCACAGCATCGGGTGTAAGACGCAGCAACAACCGGAGTAGTTCTTTTCTGTCACTAATATCAATAAACATATCTCAAAATTACTGTTTAGTCACTTTCTGTCAGGGGGGCAAATGTGACAGATATAGGGTGTGTTTATTCAAATATAATATAAATCAGGTGTTATCTTTGTTTCAATGAGACTAAAATCAAACAGAACCTATTCTGATAAGAGAAAAAGAAGGTACTATTACCATTATATATTGAAGGTGACGGTAAAAGATGTCGTACAATGGGAACTCAATACACAGGATGGTTTTAGTGTAGATGAATTAATAGCTGTGATGAACAATCTTAATAAACCGGATAATCAGTCATATTAACCGTTTGCTCAGTGGGGCATTCTCCGGGTTACCGTTACTGGTAGCTTTGGTACAATAAAATTATTGTATCATGAAAACAATCAATTATGTATTCTTCCTGCTTATCTTTCCTCTCCTGCTGTCAGCACAGGATAAGCATGGATATTTTCCGCTACAACCCGGAGACTGGTTCGAAATGCAGGTTACAATGGGTAATGAAAATGGTCCTTATACGACCAAAGAACCCACATTTCTACCAAACTTTCGCTTTCAGCTGCGATATCATCTTATTAAACAACTACAAGATGGTAAGCAGCAATATAAAATAGAACTGGAAAGGACCATTGTTCATACTACCAGTCTGTCTACTTCTGATGAAGGATGGATGGGATATGACAGTTACTATCCGCCATACAAGCAGCAGCAGTCCCGGAAAACAGCAAAAGGTGCATACTTGCTGGAAATCAGTTCTGATGGCAGTATTATTTCTCTTACCAAAGACTCTCTTCATCTTCCTCCCCGTATAATAACATACGACAATAGCGCTAAGAAATGGGTGAACATGTACAGAACGGTTACCGTAGATCCCATGACAGCAGACCAGGTTAAAGATATAGTGCGGCCAATATTGGCACACCGTGAGTTAACCCGCCGTATAAACGATCCCAGCCTCGAATATGCACAGCTACTCATTGCCGCCTCTTTCCCTATTCCCGGTAATGTTGTAATACAAAGCGCAGAACAAGTAACAATCACTTCCGGTGATAGTACCTGGAAATGCGTGGTAAACAGCGATGGCTCCTTTTCCCGTACTATATTTATTACCAGACCGCAGCAGGCAGAGATCTCATCCGGTGATCATCACAGCCATCTGTTCCTGATGCCAGGCGATACTTTATTTTTAAACAAACAATGGGCATTCAGCGGCAATGCAGCCATCAATTCACAACTGGCCGATAATATCGACAAACAGTTTGGAGAGACCCTCAACCCTGCGCAAGTATCGGCCCAACAAACACTCTCTGACGTTCTATTATCAGAAGAAAAAGAAACTGCCACATTCAATGCCATCATAAAAAATTATCAGGATAAAGCTACACCTGTTTGTATTGATTACTTTAAAACGTACTGGCAATATCGCATAGCTTGTGATAGATTATTCTTTCTTTCCCAGCATAATTACCAGGCTAACGGTTCTCTGCGTCCCTTCCAGGACATTCCTACCGAAGTCACAGCAGCTATTGACAACCTGCCGGTAGTCTTAAACCCATATCCGCAGGAACCGTTTTATAAATCATACATCAGCCAGTTCGTCTCTTATCAGCAGGCACGTATCAGTTTAGCTACCGGTGGTAATTCCGAATCATTCGGTTTCTATGCCGATTATTCAGCCATACTATCTACATTGAAAGGATATCCGCTGTATTTTAAATTAAAAGAGAGTATAGACAATGAACTGAAACAAAGCAGCTGGACAACCAACAGACGACTGCAACCTTATTTTGAAGATTTTATCAATAATTGTGAAGACAGTACGCTTACAGCTCCACTTATTAAAAACTGGCAGCTGATGGAGCGCTGGGCACCCGGCAATCCCTTACCCATAAAACTTACGATGGCCAATGGTAAAACATACGACCTGAATACACAGAATAAAACAACTTGCCTGCTGATAGATTTTTACGGACAGGTAAGACCTGCTGATTATCTCAAACTGGTAAACAGTCATCCCAAAGTGCATTTTGTTTATGCCTGGATACAGATAAAAGGGATGGAAAATAATAAAGATCAGCTGATCAGAAATCTACCTAATGTAACCGTCATCGAACTAAAAAACGATGAAGAGAAAAACTATGAGTTATACGGAATAGATGTTCTTCACAATAACTTTATAGTACTGGATCAGTGGGGAAAGATGATGGATGATCATATTACAGGTACTGATGACGAATGGAAAGACTTAAACGATGCTATTAAAAAAGCGACGAACTCTCCTCAATTTTCAAAAACACAAAAAGCAAACGTGATGAATATTATTGGATGGAGCCTTGGCTCCATCCTCATCACTGCGTTAATAGGTTTATGGATCTATCGCGTACGTATCAGACGTATCAAACTGAAGAACACCATCCAGCAGCTGGAAATAAAAGCCATTCGTTCCCAGATGAATCCGCATTTTATTTTCAATGCACTTAATTCCATTCAGTCGCTGATCAATACTGCTCAATATAAGGCAGCCAATACTTATCTTGTAAAATTCTCTATGTTGTTGAGAAGTGTATTAAATAACTCAGAAAAAAATACACTTCCCCTACTGGACGAGTTATTTACCATAAAGTTATATTGTGAACTGGAACAACTACGCTTCGACTTTTCTTTTGAAATGGATATAGAGGAAGATATAGACCTGGTAGAAATACCTGGCATGATCATACAACCACTGATAGAAAACGCAATTATACATGGACTTGCATCCAAAGGAAAAGATGGTTATCTTTTGATCAAAATAGAAAAACAGCATGAGTCATTAAAGATCTCTGTATATGATAACGGCGCAGAGTTCCAGCCTTCTTCGTCCTCACATAAAAGCCTGGGATTAAAACTCGTAAAACAACGATTACAGTTATTCGGCTCGGCAAGCCTTGAATATAATATCAGTAATGGTACTACCGCCATCTTAACCATTCCAATTGAAGCAGCATGAAAATAAGAAGTATTATTATTGATGATGAAGATAAAAGCCGGGATAACCTGCGTGTATTACTCACGGAATACTGTCCTTCTATAGAAATTGTAGCAGAAGCGGATTCCGCTATTACTGCACTGAAGCTCATCAAACAACTGGAACCTGCATTGTTATTCCTCGATATTGAAATGCCGGGAGGATCAGGTTTTGAATTACTGCAATCACTTCCTGCCAACCGTAACTTTGAAGTGATATTCGTAACTGCTTATGATAACTATGGCATAGCTGCCGTAAAAGCCTGTGCCATTGATTACATATTAAAGCCTATAGATGTGATGGAACTCTCTGCTGCGGTAGATAAAGCTATTGCGCAGATAGGTCCCGATAATCAACGTTTGAAAGAACTGGTGGCCAATATGAATAAGCCTGTGACAGAAAACCGTATCGCTTTCCCGCTAAGTGATAAGATCGTTTTCGCACTGCCTGAAGATATTATACGTATGGAAGCTGCCGGCAATTATACACATGTGTATTTATCCGGGCAAAAGAAACTGATCGTCTGTAAAACGTTGAAGGAATATAATGACTTACTGATAAACAGGGATTTTATTCGCACCCACCAGTCACACCTGATCAACAGACATAAAATAACTGCCTGGATCAAGACGGAAGGCGGCGCTGTTGCTATGGAAGATGGGAGCCAGATACCAGTTTCCCGTCAGCGCAGGGATGAAGTGCTAAAGTTGCTTATGAAATAATATGTAACAAGCCGAAGCTTGTTACATATTGATGTTTTTAATACCCGGGATTCTGCCTGATACGAGGATTACGGTCCATCACATCCTGCGGAATAGGGTTCAGATACATTTTCTGCAGGAATACATGCGGATGATTCAGTGGTACTACTTCATACACCCATACTCCGCTATTATCAGCAGGAACACTGTTAGTGATCTTCATACCATGCCTGTCCAGGTTCAATACATTCTCTGCTGTCTTCCAGCGGATGATATCATAAAAGCGCTTGTTCTCAAAGCATAACTCTATGCGTCGCTCCTGGTGAATGGCGGTACGCATATCATCCTTACTGAGTGCCGCTGGCAGATCAGGAAGACCAGCTCTTGCCCGTACCTGATGCATGGCATCATAAACGCTGGCATCGGGACCTGCGGATTCATTCTGCGCTTCTGCATACCCCAGCAGGATTTCCGCATACCGGTAGTAAATGAAGTTGGCCCCACTGATAGTTCCTCCCCCTGGCCTTACCAACGGGTTTAATCTTTTCTTAAAGTAATAGCCGGTGTTACTCACATCATCTGTCCCGAAATCAATCTGGTTTTTAGATGGATGCACCTTATCGATACGGGTGTAAATCGTATCCTGCTTGTCCATCCAGGCCATTTTATACGGCGCGCCATCATATACTATCCAATTATAAAAACGAGGTTCCCTGCCCACGTATGGATGTTGCGGATCATAACCTGAAGCAGGGTCCTGAATGCTTTTCCCGTTAGCCATCTGGAACTGGTCTACCAGCTCCTGGGTAGGATCGTAATTGCCCCAGGTATAATAAGCACCATTGATCCATACCGGCCCGCCATATTGTTCAAAAGAAGAACCCATCGTAGTAGGTACCACCTGCCGGTCCCACACTACTTCTGCATTGTATTCATTAGCTTCATACCATAGCGCACTGAGATCAGAGAATAAACCGTAAGGATGACCATTACCGTATAGATCCAGGAACTGTTTCAGGGTAGCCGCAGCATCCGCCCATCTTTGCGCATCGAAGTTATTATAGCCCGCCAGCGGATCAGGACCGGCAGCAGGTTGCGCCGCATTATAGGCAGGACTGGCAGCATATAACTGTACCCAGCTTTTTAATGCCAGTGCAGCGCCCAGTGTAGCACGACCAGCATCCGCTTCACCATGATTGTATTTAACAGCAAGGTGACCATTGAGTAATATGGTATCAAGATTACTGGTGATAAAATTGACCGTCTCCGCAAACGTACTGCGGGGATAATACAATCCATTGCTATCACTACGGTTAGGAAGGTTGGTAATGAGAGGAAGTCCGCCCAGATGCATCCATAATTCACTGTAAAAAAAGGTGCGCAGAAACCGTACTTCATCCAGACGTTTCTGTTTCCATTCCGGTGAAAAGTTAGCCGCATTGGCCTCTACTTCAGCCATAAAAGTATTACACTTTCTAACGGCAGTAAAAATAGCCGGCCAGTTGGTAAGATCACCAGATCCCGTAATACCACCCCATACAGTATAATCAGTACCGGAAGCCGCTACAATCCCCTGCTTCCAGTTATTAGAGGTGTAATAAAAGCCTGCATCATTATCATCGGTAAAATTATCCAGGTTCTCAGGTTGATTCCAGTAATTGGGCAAGCTGCCGTAAATATCATTCAAAAAGATATCAGCATTTCCTTCTGATGCCCATTGTATCGCATCCGTTAACTGTGTTTTATCGGTCTTCTCAAGGAAATTTTTATTACAGGAAAAAAGTAATATTAATATGAAAATCGATTTTATGTATTTCATAATAAGTCCAGTTAGTTGTGATCTAAAAAGTTACATTCATTCCCATTACGTATACTTTCTGATTGGGGTAAGCAGTTTCACCATCCGTATAACCTACTTCCGGGTCCATGAATTTCAGCTTGCTGAAGGTGAGCATGTTTTGTCCGGATACATACACACGTAGTGCCTTTATCTTTAAACGTTGCAATATTGCATCAGGTAATGTATACCCCAGCATCACCGTTTTCAGGCGCAGCAAAGCCGTATTCGCCATCCAGAAATCGGATACCTGGGTATTGTTAGCATAGGGAGATTGATTCGCCCTTGGATACTTTGCATTCTGATGATCAGGAGTCCAGCGGTTGTTGTAATATTCGTAAGCGGAGTTGCTGTTGTTGTTATTGAAAGGGATAGTCTGGAATCCTGAAATACTAAAGCTTGACATTGCTGAACCCTGAAAAAACAAACTCAGATCTAATCCTTTCCAGGAAGCTGTTGGCGTAAATCCATAAGTAATGAATGGATATACCGGATTGCCTATACGCGTTTCATCATTTGCATCAATCTTTCCATCCGGTTTTCCATCAGGACCACTCAGATCTGCATATTTTATATCTCCCGGATGCAGAGCCCCAAACTGTGTTACATTATAACCATCCGCTGCGTTGATCAATCCATCATTATTTTTATCATCGGATGTACTGAAAAGCCCTATTGCATGATAACCGAAAGGAGTACCAAAAGGTCTGCCCGTTCTGCTTCTGTTAGGATTATTCCGGGTAGCAGAAGTCTCGAAGATCTGTAACATTTTATTCCGGGCATAACTGAAATTTCCACTGATCCCTACATGCAAACCATTGGAAAACTCATGTTTGGTAGCTACCGTGATTTCTATCCCATGATTCTCCATGATGCCTTCATTTTCATCAGAAAGACCTAATCCATATTCGATAGGAACAGTAACTGCCGGCGGTAATAACATCCCTGTTCTTCTCTCATGAAAATAATCTACTTCAAGATCCAGCAATCCTTTCCACAATGATGTTTCAAAACCTATATCTGTTTTGTTAGAGATCTCCCAGGTGATATTGGGATTAGCTTCACGAGGCACGTATGATCCCTGTACCATAGTACCAGTACCATATGCATAAGCATTGCCATATAGTAAATACCCTTGCAGATACTGGAAAGGTGTTCCCGCAAGATTACCTGATTTACCCCACGACCCTCTTACTTTCAGATAATTGATAAATGATAGTGGGCGTAAGAATTTCTCTTCGGATAATACCCATCCGGCAGAGAATGCAGGAAAATAACCCCAGCGTTTTCCCGGTGCAAAATAGTAATGACCATCATAACGGCCGGATGCTTCCAGCAGGTATTTATGCGCATAACTATAACCCACTCTGTATACAAAACCTATCTGACTTCCGGCTGAAGAAGAACCTCCATTATCGAAGTCGCTCTTATCAGAACTACCCATCCCCAGCTCATCTATGTTAACACCAAAATTATTCCTGCGGGCAGAGAATGCACTGGAATCACTTTTACGGGCTTCTGCCACTACTAATCCTGTAATATCATGTTTGCCGAAAGTCCGCTGGTAGTTCAGGTATCCCTGGAAAGTATATATTCTTTGCTGTGCATATTTTTGTCCCAGCCAGGTATAAGAAGCAGCATTTCCTTCGGCAGTAGAAATCTGTCTTTTGTAGGTATAAGGAGTAGTTGACAGGTCCTGCGAATAAAAATAAAACGGTGTATGCCATCCTTTGCTGGTCATTTGTGTAGGATCAAAACTAAAAGATCCCTTAGCACTTAAACCTGGAATAAATGGCAATTGCTGGTTTACAGAAATCGTAGACAGCAAAGTATTTCTGTCGTTGTGCAGGTAACCCGCATTCAGCATACCTATAGGAGAATTGCCTGCAAACTCACCCCATAATCCATTGCTGTAGCGCAGGTTGGCAATAGGAATGAATTTATAATTACTACGGAAAAGATTAGTTACAGATATAGCTGTATCCACAGAATGTGTTTGTTCAAAAGCCCCTATCAGCGACAGGTTTACTGTAGTGGTTTTAGTGGCCTGCACTTCCAGGTTAACAGTATAATCATAACGATGATAATTAACAGGATCAAACATACCCGACTGGTTCAGATAACCCAGTGATACAAAATATTTCATGGTAGGAGATCCGCCACTCAGCTGTAATGTATAGTTCTGCATAGGCGCATGCAGATGTACCAGGTCTTTGGTATTGCTGATAGGATATTTATCAGGGTCCTGTGCATTGAGTGTGGCATAATGATCTATCAGGTCTTTTGTATAGGGAAGTTGCGTACCTGTTGGATTTTCATTCAGATAAGCTTCATTATGCAGGCGCATATAATCCTGTGCATTGAGCATAGAAGGATAATACGTAGGCGTCTGCACACCATAGTAAGCATTGAGAGATAACTGGGGCGGACCATCGAGTCCCTTCTTTGTGGTGATCAGTAATACTCCGTTTGCCCCACCTAAACCATAAGGCGCTACGGCAGCCGCATCTTTCAGCACTGTTACAGAAGCAATGGAGCTGGCGGGTATTTCATTAATGTTATTACGAATGATACCATCGATGACGATCAGCGCACCATTGTTTCCTGTAGTTGCAATACCACGGATGTGAATATCAGGATTATCTGCCCCTGGCCTTCCTCCATTAGGGCGCATGCTTACACCGGCAACCCTGCCTGCCAGTGAGTTGGAAATATTGGGCACCGGTGATTTGGCAAGGTCCTTCCCGCCTACCGATGATACAGCAGCCGTAGTAGATACCTTTTTTTGTGTACCATACCCAATTACAAGGACTTCATTTAATCCGCTGGCGCTTTCCGTTAGCGTTACCTGTAAAACGCTGCGGCCAGCTAATGCGATTTCCTGGGATTGGTATCCCATGTAACTGATTTCTAACACAGCCTTATCTTCGGCTGGTACCTGTAACTGAAAGGAGCCATCTTCTTTGGATAAAGTACCGGTGTTCGTACCTTTTATTTTGATGGTAACACCGGCCAGGAATTCGCCTTTCGTGTTTTTGATGATGCCTTTTACTAAAGCAGAAAAGGCATACGCGGGTAACATTAACAGCACAAATAGCAGCAATGCGGGCAAAGGGATTGCCCATTGTTTTTGTTTCATAGTGACTCATTAAACGGTGGAAAAATGCATGACGGTGCCATTAACAGCATCCGGATGTTGTTTTAATCGTATAGTATGAAAATTGGCTAAGTAGGGTTACTATAGGTCATAACATGGGTTTCTTAGGTTGACAAATACTATCAGATATTATTCGAGGGCCAGGCTTCTTTTTTCGGGTTAATAGCAAGATACAATTAATTAAAAGAAATAGATTTCCTTTTATCCATCAGTTTATGGTATTTTTTTGGCAATGACAGAAAAGGCAGGAGAATATCTCCGGCCTTTTCTATTCAATATTTTTTTACTTTTACCCCGCAATGAGTCAACCAGAACTTTCCCGTCGCATAAGTTTAATACAGGCTACCGCCATCAACATGACAGACATGGTAGGTATTGGCCCGTTCATCGTATTAAGTGTGGTAGCAGAAACGATGCACGGTCCCAGCTTTCTGTATGCATGGATAGCCGGGGCATTCCTCTCATTCATAGACGCTATGGTATGGAGTGAACTGGGTGCTACCTTCCCCAAGGCAGGTGGCAGCTATAACTTCCTAAAAGAGAGCTTCGGACCACGAACGGGGAAACTCATGAGTTTCCTGTTTGTCTGGCAGACGATGATCCAGGCGCCTCTGGTGATTGCTTCAGCGGCTATAGGTTTTGCACAGTATACAGGGTATATCTTCCCATTAGGTTTCTGGGAAACAAAGGCCGTGAGTGGAATGGTAGTGCTGCTGATTATCTTTCTGTTATACAGGAACATTGAAACGATTGGTAAGATAAGCGTACTGTTATGGATAGGCGTATTGGTTACCATGGCATGGATCATCAGCGGGGGTATTACCCATGGTCACTTCCTGGAGCCAATAAAACATATTAACGACGGACTGGAACTCAACTATGCTTTTGCGGCAGCACTGGGCTTTTCCAGCGTAAAAACTATTTATAGTTACCTGGGATATTATAATGTCTGCCATTTAGGCGGAGAGATCACAATGCCGGAGAAGAATATTCCCCGGAGTATGTTCATCTCCATAGCAGGGATTACCGTATTATACCTCTGTATGAATATCAGTGTGGCTTCCGTTTTGCCACTGGAACGGATAGAAAAGAGCCCTTTTGTAGTGAGTGAGTTCATCCAGGTATTGTCCGGGCATACTGCGGCTACGGTTGCCACGGTGTTAATCCTGTGGGTGGCCTTTGCGTCGGTATTCTCTGCTACATTGGGGTATAGCAGGATACCTTATGCAGCAGCGCAGGACGGCGCCTTTTTCAAGATATTTGCCAAACTGCATCCAACTAAGAACTTCCCATATGTATCCCTCCTTTTTTTAGGAGCAGTCGCTTTTGTATTCAGCCTGCTGTTTAAAATCAAAGAAGTGATCAGTGCGATACTGGCGATGAGGATATTAATACAATTTATCTCTCAGGCTGTTGGATTGATTATGCTGAGTAAGAAAAAGGGAAGAGCATTCTTTAAATGGCGCATGCCTTTGTTCCCGGTGCCGGCTATTCTTGCTATCATTATCTGGATAGGGATCTTTATCTCTACCGGGGTGCACATGATGCTGGCTGGCGCAGGAGTTACCGCAGCAGGTATTGTAGCTTATACAATTAAGAAAAGACTGTTTACTGAAAAATTATAAGAGCTGCTACTAATTAGTAGCAACTCTATTTTTCATCATACCTGATACCACATTAATCATACTCTTTCTTGGTAACAACCTGGGTAAGAATGATTGCAGATAATTAACTCTCCCTGTAATCTTATAACTCTTTCCTTTAAAAAATGCTTCCAACCCTTTTTGTGCTACATACTCCGCTGTATCCACAGCCATGTCCTTTGTATCCGCTTTTGCAGCCAACTGGAAGTTAGTTGCGGTATTACCCGGACAAACAGCTGTTATCGTCACCCCTCTATGGTAGTACTCTCCATACAGTGCCTCAGAAAAGGACAATACAAAGGCTTTACTGGCACAATACACCGCCACATAAGGGCAAGGCTGAAATGCGCCTGTAGAGGCGATATTTATCACGCCTCCTTCCCCTCGTTCCAGCATACCCGGTAATACCAGCTGTGTTAGTTTAACAAGTGCATTGATATTTAACTCCAGCATTTCCTCATAAGAAGATTCATCTAAAAAGTTGGCCCACTTTCCTATGCCTGCATTATTAATCAGCAGATCTGCTTTTACTCCGTTAAACTTTGCAATATCTTCTTTATGGGAAAGGTCGGCCACTATTACCTGCACCCTGGTCTTATACTGACCGATTATCCGGGTAGCTATGTCATTTAGCTGCTGTGATGAACGCGCTGTTAAAATAAGGTTTGCTCCTTTTTTTGCTGCTTCGAAAGCAAATGCTTTTCCTATTCCTGAAGAGGCACCTGTGATTAACACGGTCTTTCCTTTGATACTTTTCATTGTGTTTGTTTTACAATGCAAAGATCAGTAGCCCGGAATAGTTCCTGCTGAACAAATGTTAAGAACTTATCTTCTTTCGTATACGGCTTAAAGACTGGGGTTCTATACCCAAATAAGAGGAGATATATTGTAAAGGTACCTGTTGGATAATTTCAGGCTGATGAGCTAACAGTTTAAGATATCGTTGTTCAGCAGATAAACCTATCATCTCTTTTGTACGTGTCTCATTATATGCAAGTGATTTTTCATAGATAATTTTGCCAAATAAAGCCCATTGGGTGCTACGCTGATATAACCATTCCAGGTCATCTTTAGTGATCTTTAACAGCTCACAGTCTGTTACACATTCTACATTATCAGGGGCAGGAGTTCCAGAGGTAAAACTATTGAAGGATGTAATAAATCCCGGAGGACAGTTAATATGTGTGGTAATCTGTTTTCCATCCTCCCAATAAAATACCCTTACAAAGCCGGAGTTAATAAAATACAGGAATTCAGGAACTTTCCCTTCTTTCTCCAGCATCGTATTTTTTTCACAATTCAATGGGCGGAACAAGGTTGTAACGAACCCTTCATCAGGTTGATCCATCTGCACATGTTCGGCAATAAGATTCAATAATTTACTATGTACCACAATTTAAAATTACAAATAAAACCCGGCTTTATTGGGAGAGCTTTTCTATTTTAACAGGCATGAGTTCTGTGCTGGTACAATGCTATTCTCCCCATGCAGTAATAATCAGACTCCTTGGCCCTCCATGATCCCTGTGCTCACATAAATAAATCCCCTGCCAGGTGCCAAATGCAAACCTCCCATTACGCACAGGTATCATCACAGAACTACCCAGTAAAGCAGCCTTCAGATGTGCAGGCATATCATCCGGTCCCTCATCATTATGTATATACTCCGGATCATTCTCCGGTACCGTTTTACTGAAGTACATTTCAAAATCCTGCCTTACAGTTGGATCTGCATTTTCGTTAATTGTTAAAGAAGCAGATGTATGCTGGATAAACACCTGACACATCCCCGTCTTCATTTCCCTGATATGAGGAAACGCCTGCATCACTTCCGCCGTAATCAGGTGGAAGCCTCTCCTTCTTTCTCTTAAGTGTAATGATTCCTGGTATATTTTCATCGTTTGGGCGTAGCTGCCATTTTCAATTCCAAGGTACCACCTTTTACAAGATCAGCAAAAGGAACACTTAAAGCAGGCTGTCCATTCAGCATAGCCGACTGAACATATATGTTCTGCTTTGAGTTGTCGGCAGCTGTTATTACAAACGCTTTTCTTCCGGGTACATTAATCGTCACCTTATCAAACAAAGGACTGCCTATCTGGAAAGATGGTGATGGCGCTGTCAGTCCTTTTACATCAAATAAACCCATTCCTGCCATTACATACCAGGCGCCCAGCTGCCCCTGGTCTTCATCCTGACCATAACCATATCCATGTATCCCCTCTGTTCCATAAAACTCATCACAGATAGCACGTACCCATTTCTGTGTGAGATCCGGCCTGCCGGAGAAATTAAATAACCAGGAGATATGTAGATTAGGTTGATTCCCATGATTATATAATCCCTGTAATCCTGCAAAAGCATCTATCGTTTTTCCACCACCAAAAATATTTTTCCGGGAGATAGTGAAAATGCTATCCAGGCGTTTATTGAAGACATCTTTGCCTATTACTGCTACTAACTCTTCCACATCATGTGGTACAAAGAAAGTATACTGCCAGGCATTACCTTCCTGGAATCCTACCCATGGAGCAGCAGGATCAAAAGGTGTTATAAATTGTCCGTTGTTATCTTTAGGTCTGATGAATTTAACAGATGAATCGTATAACAGTTTCCATCCTTTAGACAACTTTATCAGCTGCTCATAATCTGCAGTTTTACCTAATGCTTTGGCAAACTGTGCAACAGCATAAGCGCTAAAAGAATACTCCAGTGTATGAGAAGCACCAAAAGCAGAACCTTTCGTGGTCAGCTCCCGCTGGTTTGTATCACTCTCTGGTATGTAAGGAGAAAAACCGCGTTTAACGAACGCACCTACATCCAGTTTACCCGCGCCTGGTAAACGTCCTTCATCTGCCAGTTCATTTTTGCGTGCCGCTTCATATGCCAGGTTTACATCAAAGTTTCTGATGCCGGCATTGTAGGCAGCAGCTATTGCAAGCCCTGTGAAGTTGGTACCTACACCAGATACGTATTTGCTGTTGGCGATACCATCACCCAGCCAGCCGGCGTCTTTGTAAACAAGTAACTGACTCTGTACCCAGTCGGCATAATATTCAGGATAGGCTACAGACCAAAGCTGTGTAAGATTCCAGTAAGCGCCCCAGATAGCATCTGTGTTGTAGTGATTATAAGCAGGTTTGTCACCATTGAATGGTATCTGCCCTATGCTGCCATCATTCTTTGGATAGGCACCATTTACATCACTGGCCAGTCCACGGCCCAATAAGGCATGGAATAAACCGGTATAGAACTTCGTCTTATCCTCTTCAGTACCACCTTCTACCGTGATGCGGTGCAGGTAGTCATTCCATTTATCAGTGGTTTGTTGCTTAGCTTTGTCAAATGTCAGTGCTTGGGCTTCTGTATCAAGATTCAGACGGGCATTTTCAACAGAGGTATAAGATAGCCCCACTTTGATGGTAATGGCTTCATTAGCGCTGGTATTAAAAGTAAGGTACATCCCTGCACCCGGCCCTTTTACTTCTTTTTGTCCGGCCATAGGAATACTGTCTATGAATATTCCGTAAGCAGCAGGTGTTTTATCCAGCACTGCTGAAAAATACATGTTAACAGTAGCGCCCTTCTGGTATTTCTTCACATATTCCGGACTGGTAATAACATATCCTTCAATGCGGTTGCTATCTACCAGTTTTACATCTGCATCTACAACAGCACCGCTTTCACCTTGTCTATGACCAATATCAAAAATAATATTGGATGCTTTTGAAGCAGGAAAGGTATAACGGTGAAATCCTACACGATCTGTGGCGGTTAATTCCGCTTTTATCTGATAGTCTTTCAGTATAACGGAATAATATCCTGCTGTCGCAAACTCATCTTTACGGTCGAAGTTCGAGCGGTAACCACCAGCTACGTTTTCCAGTGTGCCTGGTTGTGTTTGCAGAGGACCTACAGTAGGCGCAAAGACAATCCCTCCTACCTGGAATTCGTGGAAGTTGGGGAACCCTTCTATAGAAGTATGACGTTCGTCATATCCTACGGCTTCCCATCCACTGGCATTGCCATAACTGCCATTAGTAGACGGTGCTAATTTAGCCATACCAAAAGGACTGGCAGCAGGTGTATAGAAAAACCAGCGGCTATGTGCTACCCCGATATTCGGCTTTACATAGTGTGTAAAGTCAGTACGCTGTTTATTAGCGCTGCACCCATACAAAGTGAGCATGATAATTGAGACCCTAAATAACGATTTCATACGATGGAACTTAATTACTGACAAAATACAAACTTTATTCAGTTATATTTAATAAGCAAAATAAGACCTATGTTAAAATTGGTATTACTTCGTCACGGACAAAGCGAATGGAATTTAGAGAACCGTTTTACAGGATGGACAGACGTAGACCTTTCTGAAGAAGGTATTAAACAGGCTAAACATGCCGGAGAGCTGTTAAAAAAAGAAGGTTATTCTTTTGATATCGGGTTTACTTCCTTACTCAAACGCTCTATTAAAACCCTGCATTATGTGCTGGAAGAAATGGACTTATTGTGGATCCCGGAAGAGAAATCCTGGCGTTTAAATGAACGTTTCTATGGGGCGCTACAGGGCCTTAACAAAGAAGAGACTATTGCCAAATATGGAGAAGAGCAGGTGCATAAATGGAGAAGAGATCCTCATGAACATCCACCTGCAGTAGATCGGGCAGATCCCCGGTTTCCAGGTAATGATCCCCGGTATAAAGGGCTTACTGAAAGAGAATTACCACTAACGGAGAATTTAAGTGAAACGATGGACAGGGTACTCCCCTTCTGGACAGAAACCATTATGCAGGCGGTAAGGAATCATAAGAAAGCGATTATATGTGCCCATGGGAATAGTTTACGTGCATTGATCCAGTATGTAGATCATTTAACAGATGAAGAAGTAACTACGCTGGATATACCAACAGGGGTTCCCTGGGTGTATGAGTTAGATGAGGATTTTAACAGGATCAGACATTATTATTTAGAATAGCTTATTACGCTTGCTTTCCATTTCATTATTTAATCACTTTATACCTGATCCACCATACATTATCTTCCCACTCTTCCATGAAGAATAAGTCCAGCTGAGAAGCAGGCGTCTTGGGTAATGATCCGTTCACATCAAACAAAGTAGGTGTATTATCAGTACCATCAATTACCGGGCATGATAAAAGACTTAATTCATCAATCAGTCCTGCATTTAGAATAGAACCATTAATACTTCCTCCCCCTTCTACCAGTAATCTTTTGATATTGAATATGCTGAACAGTCTTTCGAAGACACTGTTAAAGTCTATTTCTTCTTCTCCTCCAAAAAGATAAGAGATCCCCTTTTCCTGTAAAAAGGCCAGATACTCATCAGATACAGCTGTAGTCAATACCGTAATGATATGATCTTCATCAATGACAGATGATGCCCAGTTCAGTTTACCGGAAGGATCAATAGCAATAGCAAAAGACTTTTCCTTATAAGGAGCAATAAAATCTACCCGTTCTACCGGTTTACTGACAGGCTTGAGCTGTAAAGGTTCTTTGCTGGCAAAGCCCTCTTCCATTGTGATCCTGCCGCAAAGCCATGCATTGGTATTGTGCACCAGTGCCGTTTCCTCATAGGTGTTGGTGTAAGAAACCTTTCTTTCGCCCCATTGTTTCAACAGGATTCTGCCATCCACAGAACTCATCATATGGCAGATTACATATGGTTTACTCATGAATTTTTTTTGGAAAGAAGAACAACAAATAATAAGCCTGATTCTTTGAACCTTTCACTATCTTCTTTATTAGTACCAGGCAGAAAAAGCACCTAGGATCTCTTTAACAGATAAGGTTCTACCGCGGCACGCCAGATCTTATATCCCTGCCCATTCATATGCAGCATATCTCCTACAAATAACTCAGGGCGGAGTTTTCCTTCCGGCGTTAACATCAGAGAGAAAACATCAATAAAAGTAATATTCTTATCTTCCTTCAGATATTCACGTATCAGTTCATTCGCTGCTATCGCTTTGGGCTGATATTTTTCCCTGCTGGGACTGGGTTTAATAGAGATATAAAGAATAGATATTTCAGGTAATTTAGCTCTTATCCCTTCTATCAGGCGTTTCGTTCTGTTTAAAACAGAATCGGCTGTAGACTGCTCATCCGGTAAATCATTCTCTCCCACATAAATAACAATCTGACGGGGATGATAAGGAAATACAATATCATTAAGATAATAAGTGATATCATTTACAACGGCCCCGCCAATCCCCCTGTTTAACACTACATAGTCTGCAAAAGTCCTTTCCAGGTCATTCCATTTACGGATAGAAGAACTACCGATAAAAAGGATAGGCTGATAGGGAGGCTCATACATCTGATCATACTTTCTGATCGTTTGTACATCTTCCCGGTATGCCTGTTTATTTTGTGCAGAAAGGGTTTCACCAGCAATGATCAGGAAAACAAAAAACAGTAATTTTTTCATATGACGATTTTACCTGATCAAATATAAGATATAACATTGGCATGCTTCTGGTAGCCAAATATTTATTACATTGTAAGGCCCCATTACGATGGAGTTTAAAATTACTCACTTTATGAACAGCGTTAAACTGGCCTTTTATGCACGCCTGGCCCTGATACTGCATGCGCTTATACTCGTGCTGATCCTGATGCACTTTGGGAAAACCATTATTATTCCACTCTTTTTTGCTTTGCTGATATCTTTTGCATTACTCCCGGTATCCAGACAACTGGAAAATTGGGGATTACATCGTGGATTTGCTTCCGCAGTGTCAGTATTGTTATTTGTATTGGTGATAGCCGGGTTCATCTACTTATTAAGTCACCAGGTGGTAAGTTTTACCCATCACCTGCCGGAACTGCAAACCAAATTTACAGGGATGCTGCAGGAGATCAGCTCCTGGGTATTCAATACTTATCATGTTGATTATCAGCAGCAGACGGCTTACTTAAAAAGGTCTGCCGGTAGCCTGGAAGATACAGCATTTACCTCTCTGGGAGCAACCTTTATAGGTGTGGGCGAAGTAGTCATTCTCACTATCTTCTTCCTGATCTTCACTTTCTTTATGTTATACCACCGTCGCCTGTTCAAACGTTTTATACTGGCGCTGTTCCCCGATGATCAGCTGCATAAGGTAGAAGAAGTGATCAGCAGCGCTAAGAGTATGATCAACCGGTATATTATCGGCTTACTGACAGAAATGGCAATACTGATTGTATTACTGGTATCTACCTTCGCAATTTTAGGGGTTAAATATGCGTTACTGATAAGTGTAATAGCGGCTGTGCTGAATGTAATACCTTATCTGGGTATTTATACGGCAATGGCCATCAGTATGGTGATTACGCTGGCAGACGGGACACCAGCTCAAGCATTAACGGTAGGGATTGTGTTTATTGTCGCACATTTCCTGGATGCTAATATACTGTTGCCACGTATCGTAGGTGGTAATGTAAAACTGAATCCGTTAATTACTATCATAGCCGTATTAACCGGCAAATTAATCTGGGGGATTCCCGGTATGTTCCTTTTCATTCCGCTCACGGCTATTATCCGTATTATCAGTGAGAAGGTAGAGGGACTGCAACCATGGGCTATCCTGATGGGAGAAGACAAAGAAAAATAATACAATATGTTCAGAAACATTGCATTGTTGTTGTTGTTATTCATCAACAGAGAAACTGCTGCCCAATCCCTCCCCTTTATTATGGATATGGTATATAATAATCCGGGAGAAGCGCCTTTTGTAACCAAGTACAATAATCCTGATTATTTAAAATCTGCGGGGTTTAACGCAATGGTACCTAAATGGTACGTAAGCTGCGCCATCACTTACGACAATGTTCAAAAGAACATTGTTCCCCTTAACAGTCCGGAAAGGAGATGGATAGACAGCACTGCAACTGTGATAGAACGTAAGTTGGCAGAATACAAAAAAGCCGGCATTAATGTTTATCCGTTCACGGACCTCATCGTTTTCCCTAACTCCATATGGGAAAAGTACGGAGACTCTATCAGTACCAAAGGAGATGCCCGTAAACCGGATATCAACCGCCCGATGACCCAACAGCTGCTAAGAGCACAGATAGCCGGTATTTTCGATCGCTTTCCGCAATTGGATGGCATTGTATTACGCTTCGGCGAAACCTACCTGCACGATACTCCTTTTCATAAAGGAGGGAGTCCTATCGGCAATGGAAAACAAGGCATACAGGACCATATTACATTTATCAATATTTTAAGGGATGAGATCTGCGTTAAAAGAAATAAGAAACTCTTTTACCGTACCTGGGACTTTGGCTATAACTTCCACAACAATCCTGATTACTACCTGGCAGTTACCAATGCGATCGCTCCTCATCCCAATCTTATCTTCTCCATCAAATATCAACAGGGCGATTTTCTTCGTATGACACCTTTCAACCCTACCCTGGGTATCGGTAAACATAAACAGATTGTAGAATCAGAGTCTGCGATGGAAGTATACGGTAAAGGTGCACATCCTTACTACGCTGCTTATGGAGTTATCAATGGCTGGCCGGAGACTAAATACGAGATCGTGGATGCACGTTTTACCGGTAAGCTGAATAATCCTTCCAATCCAAGAGGTATTAAAGACATCCTTAACAAGGGATTGTTATGCGGTGTCTATACATGGTCGAGAGGTGGCGGATGGACAGGCCCTTATATCACCAGTGAAATATGGACAGACCTGAATACATACGTCGTATCTCACTGGGGGATGAATACCAGTCGTAGTGAAGAGAAAATCTTCTATGAATTTGCAGCGCTGCATGGCATGACCGGCATACAGGCTGATCGCTTCCGGCAGATTGCCATGTTGAGCATAGAAGCTGTGCGTAAAGGACAATGCAACAGCTATGCAAATAACCAGGTGTGGTGGTCCCGCGATCAGTTTTTCTCCGTAAGCGTTAATAAAGATGTTATCAGCGACATCTTAAAAGAGAATGTCGCAGATAAAGTATTGGCGGAAAAAGCAGAAGCAACGGGTATGTGGAAACAGATAGAAGATATCTCCAAAAATATAACTATTCCCGGCGGAGATTCAACAGTAGAAGCCATCAGGGTATCCTGCACTTACGGACGTATCAAATATGCATTGTGTGAGCAGATGTGGATCATGATGCTGGAATATGCCAAACCCAACCCTGACAAGAATATTCTGGCTCCTGCGGTACAGAAATACGACCAGCTATGGGCAGAATGGCGTGCCTTAAAAACATCCAGTAAATATTGCGCAACATTATACACTGATATGGGCTTCCTGAATGAAAGAGGCGGCAGCATAGGAGAAATGGTAGATGCCATCCGCAAAGTTATCCGGTAAACTCCATGAATAGTTACAAGAGGTTGTCAAAATGAAATACCACTAAAGGGATGTTTCATTTTGACAACCTCTTGTACGTTATTTATCTCCCAACGCTTTTCGCACTGCCGGCGCTACTTTAGTACCGTACAATTCTATAGAGCGTAATACCTTATCATGTGGCATTTCATCTCCTACCAGCTGCGCAAGGAAACGGGTATTCCCGAATAATTTATGCTGCGCCAGTATCTTATCAATGGCCTGCTCCACACCACCTACCATCAGTGGTCCTTTCTCTCTGAGATAGTCGAACTGTGGCCTGTTAAGGGGCGACCAGCCTCTCTCCGCTCCTACGCGGTTCATCAGCACTTCATATCCGGGATAGAAATCTTCGGCGGCTTCGTCTTCATGCTCTGCAATATGGAACTGCGAGCTGATACCCAGCTGTAATTTACCGGCATCATGGCCTGCCGCTGTAGCGGCATCCCTGTACGTTTTAACGAAGGGTACAAAATGTTCCGGACTACCACCCAACAATGCCAGCATCAGCGGAAGATTCATCCTGCCGGCACGTTTGGCAGATGCAGGGGTACCTCCTGCTGCCAGCCATACAGGCAGAGACTCCTGCAAGGGACGCGGGTAGATGCCCCGGTTCACCAAAGGCGCCCTGAACTCTCCTTTCCAGGTAACAAATTCATTCTTGTTGATCGTCAGCAGCATTTCCAGTTTTTCATTGAAAAGCGCATCATAATCATCCAGTTTATATCCGAATAAAGGGAAGGATTCAATGAAGGAACCTCGGCCAGCCATGATCTCGGCACGTCCGCCGGAAATCAGGTCTACGGTAGCGAAGTTCTGAAACGTTCTCACAGGGTCCACTGAACTTAATACAGTCACAGAACTGGATAAACGTATGTTTTTAGTAGTGGCCGCCGCTGCTGCCAGTATCACTTCAGGCGCTGATACCATAAAATCAGGCCGGTGATGTTCTCCCAAAGCAAATACATCCAGTCCCACTTCATCTGCCAGCTTTATTTCAGCGAGTAATTCCTGCATGCGGCGATGTGCATTTACTGCCTTTCCTGCTCCATGGTCACGACGTACGTCCCCAAAGGAGCTAATACCTAATTCCATTTTCATCACACAAATATCGGAATGTGATCTTACTTTCAGAAATAGTTGTGCTTTCCTGTGGGGAACTATGTGCAGGTAATAAAAAAGCCTCAGACATCAGTCCAAGGCTTTCTATTCCGGAGCGGGTATTTATTTTTCTCTGAAGAAGATATATCCGCCATGATAGAGGGTATCTTCATCTTTAAAATCTCCTGTTGCTGTAAATCCGCTATCATCCCAGTACATGATATGATCTCCCTTTATTTCATATCTGCCTGTATAAGCACTTTGCTTATTCCCACGCGCTTCATCATACTTACCATTGGATAGTAATTCCTGTCTGATATATCCGTTGGCAGTTACCCACATGCCTACGTATTTGTGATGCTGTTCCATATGAATCATTTTAATAACTCAAAGTTACAGCTGCCTGTAGTCAGGGCTTCTACAGATATCAAACAGATAATTGTATAATTCAAACATCACTTATGCAATCCTTTCTTCCTTAGATAGGCCAGTAATGCTGCCGGCCTGTCTGTCTGAATAATAGTAAACCCTCTATCCAGCAGCCATTGCCAGCTATCCTTTATATTGCCATCGTCGAAAGCCATATCATCATAATGACCACCATTCAGACTGGCCCACAAAGAATTTACCCATAACCTGGATTGTTTAATATCTTTCAGATGGGATAAAATAGCAGGTGTATCACTTTTAAATATCAGCTCAAAAGCTACCGGTTTTATCTGTGATACGGCATCATGAATAGTATGCAGCGCCGCGGAATCATCCAGCGATACGATAGACATGTAATGTATCTTTTTCAATACAGCTGCATAATCATCTATTACTTTGCCGGCAGGTAAATCTCCTTTAAAAATAGCCTGATTAACAGTACCTGTTTTTTCAAGCACAGCATATGCTTCGTTTATATATCTGTAAGATTTATCCAGGTTCACCATCACTTTCCCTTTTGCAGCCAGCATAGCTTCTTCCAGTGTAGGAATACGATGATGGGTAGGAACACCACATCCGTTGCGCAGGTACAATGTTTTCAGAGAATCCAGGGTAAAATCACTCACCTTTCCTTTACCGGTAGTAGTACGATCGATCTTCTCATCATGCATGAGAACAAGCTGACCATCTGCTGTTTTCTGTATATCAATCTCCACGATATCCACTCCCATCGCAATCGCATATTTAATAGCAGCGATAGAGTTCTCAGGTGCATTGCGCCAGTCGCCCCGATGGGCAGCTACCAGTACCTCTTTCCCTAAAGGATTTTTAAATTCACTGATAATAGCATTCACCTGCGCATTTACTGCTATAGTAAGCAGCAATAATAAAAATGTAAGTACCTGTTTCATGTTAGTTATATCCCTTATTTTGTTCTACAGTCGGATCCGTATCTATCTGCGCCTGTGGCACCGGCATTAAAAGATTATGTATATCAATCGTTGTCAGTATCCCGTTATCAGAAAACCATTTATTCATAACAGTAATGGCTGTACCTGTGCGTAACAGATCGAACCAGCGTTGTCCTTCTCCTATCAGTTCCAGTCTTCTTTCCAGATCGATAGCAGCCCTTACATCATCCTCCGTAAGAGCAGTGGTGGCAGCAAGGCCGGCCCTGATCCTGATGGAATCCAGATAAGGGATGGCGGCAGTGGTATTCTTCAGTTCATTCTCCGTTTCTGCCAGCATCAGCAATACATCCGCATAGCGTAATACAACCACATCACTTCCCCCATCTGTGATCACTGTCGTTGGCAAAGAAAGTTTCTTACAATAAGGTACCCCTGAAGTAGTGACATCAATATATGTTCCTTTTCTTTTGTCAGTGGCGGTATACAGATTGTATATACTTTTTGTCGGCAGATTATGGCCTTTTGCGCCTGATTGTGTACCGGAAGGGCTAAACTGCTGAAACATCGTACTACCTTCCGTATTTCCATTTATACCTGATGCAAACTGTACTGCAAATATAATCTCTGCATTGTTCTCATTACTGATACTGAAAACATCTGCCGGATTTGTCATCAGACGGTGTTTACCGGAATTAACCACGGCCAGCAATACTGTTTCCGCATTGGAATATTCTTTCAGTGTCAGGTATACCTTTCCCAATAATGATTGCGCAGCAGTTTTGATAACTCTCCCGGCCTGTGTGGAAGAAACCGGCAATTCATCAATGGCTTCTGTCAGGTCTTTTTTAATCTGAACATATACATCGGCGGCCGGAGTACGACCCAGTCCAAAATATGCATTAGGATCTGTTGTTTCTTTCAGCACTAAAGGTACATCTCCATATAATCTTACCAGGTTAAAATATAACAATGCACGGATGAATTTCATTTCTCCTTTACGGGCATCTTTTGTAGCAGGTACCGCATAAGTGATATTATCTATACGGTTCAGCACAACATTCGCTTTCTGGATAGCCTTATAGGAATCCTGCCAGGCAGCAGCAATAATACTGTTGGAAGGGATGAGGGTGAACTGGTCCAGCTGACCGTAAATACCGTCGTCATTGGCCGGTACTTCATCATAGGTGTTATCAGAAGGGATTTCCGTAAGCGCGGGCATAAACAGGCCGTATAACCCGTTAAACTGTAAGTTGGCATATACTGAATTCACATATTCCTCTACTTCCCTTTCTGTACTCAGAAAACTACCGGATTCTTTTTCTGTAGAAGGGTCCTGAAACAACTCCTTTGTGCAGGAACTACATAAAAATAATAATATAATAAAGCTGATCTTCTTCATGATAAATAATTAAAAGGTGACGTTAAACCCGATGATGAATGATTTTGCTACCGGATAATTGGCCATTGACAATCCATTAGTCAATACATTATCTGTAGAAGTAGCATCCGGATTATATCCTCTGAAATCTGTAATAGTGAAAAGGTTATTGGCAGTAATATATACTCTTGCTGCAGACATCTTTGCCCTGGAAGTCCAGGCTGCAGGCAGGGTATATGCCAGCTGAATATTACGCAGGCGCAGGTAATCTGCTTTCTTAAAGAAGATGCTGGAGGCGCGGGTTAATTTCCTGTTGCTGGATAAATTACCGAGGTTAGGTTGTCCCAGGAAACCGTTGGGGTTATCAATGGGATGATAACGATGATCATAATAATATTTGCTGGGTACAGAAAACCCTTCTCCCGATTCATCAAATAACGCGATCTGCCTGTCGTAAGTTTTTCTTCCCTGAATACCCTGTAAAGCAAAGCTCAGTTCAAATCCTTTGTAGGAGAAATTATTTGAAAAGCCATAAGTAAATTTAGGATTGTAGGTCCCGAATCCCATACGGTCATCTGTGTCAATCTTTCCGTTGTGGTCGATATCTTCTACTTTGTAATCGCCGGTAAGTGTACCAGCCATATGTGGCGTGTTATCTATCTCTGCCTGTGTTTTATATACACCTGTTACCTTATAACCATACAACTCTGCCACTGGTCCTCCAACCCTTGTGCGGAAATTACTTTCAGCGCCTGTAATGATCTGCTTCTGACCGGGAGCCAGTGCCTGCACTACGTTCCTGTTAGTAGCAAGATTGCCGCTAAAGCTCCATTTCACAGGCCCCAGTGTTATCTCTGTTCCTGATAATTCTACCTCAAAACCTGAGTTTTTCACTTTACCGATATTCTGGATAGAGGTGCTGAAACCTGATGCATCAGGAACGGGAACATTCAGCAATAAGTCTTTTGTAATAGAAGTATAATAGTCGGCAGTAATATTGAAATGGTTCCATAAGCCCAGATCAATACCAAAGTTGGAAGATGTTTTGGTTTCCCATGAGAGGTTTGGATTAGGAGTAGTAGTCGCAGCAAAACCAGCTCCCAACGTATTACCATATACGTAATTGGAAGAATTTACCAGCGCTTTTGAGCTATAGGAACCTATCTGGTTATTACCGGATTGTCCGTAAGTAGTGCGCAGTTTGGCAAAGGTCAGTACATTTGATTGCGGGAAGAAGCCTTCCTTACTCAGGATCCAGCCTGCTGTCACCGAGGGGAAATTGCCCCATTTCCTGTCATCACCAAAACGGGAAGAACCATCTCTTCTTACAGTAGCAGAGAACAGGTATTTATCGCGGTAAGCATACTGTGCACGGGCCAGGTAAGAGATCTGTACCCAGGTATAGCGGGCAGCGACAGCAGTAAATGCACTGGCCCCGCCTATGTTGGTAATGTTATCATCTGCGATACCGGAGCCGGTTACAGTTGTTGTTGATCCTGTCTCTTTCTGAAAGGTATAACCAGCCAGTACATCCAGATCATGAGATCCCCAGCTTTTAGTGTAGTTCAGGGTATTCTCCCAGAGGTAGTTCACATTCAGGTTCCTTGTCTCGACAGCGCTTGCAGGTTTAGGTGCAGCTCCTCTGTATTGTCCTATGCTGGAAGGGTTATAAAAGTCGAACAGGTTACTGACAACATCTCCGCCTACCAGTGTTTTTAATTTCAGTCCATCCAGTAATTTATAAGAAAGATATCCATTACCAAATGTTCTGAAAAAATCTCTTTTATTCCTGATCTTCGTGGCCAGCGCTACTGCATTTTCTCCCAGTGCTCCATCTTCAGGAGTATTGGCAATAATCTGTTTGCTGATAGCCAGTGATCCGTCTGCATTACGCGGACTGAAAAACGGATACATAATGTAGATATCAGCTATCGGATCATTAGACCAGTTGGTATTGTTTTCAAAATAATTTTGTGAGTTCCAGGAAGGATTGATACTTACACCCATATCAAAACGATCAGATACTTTAGTATCTATTTTGATAGTACCGCTGTAACGCTTTAATCCATTATTGATGACAATCCCCTGCTGGTTGAAATAATTACCGGCTACATAATAGTTTGTCTTTGCAGATCCACCGGAGATAGCCAGGTTATAACTGCTCATCTGTGCATCTCTGAATACCTCATCCTGCCAGTTGGTATTGGTAAGCCCGGGTTGTTTTGCCAGATAGGGGGCCAGGTAATTCAGGCGCAGTTCACGCAGGCTACCTCCTTTTGCAATACGGGTAGCCCTGTCGTCATTAATACTCCTGTTTGCAGGGTTCTTGGATACATATCCCCAGTCTCTTGCTTCTGTGAAAAAAGTAGCGGCTTCATAAGCATCTACATATTTAACACGATCTGCACGTTGTTGTGTACCGGCATATACATCCAGTGATACTTTAAACTGATCTGATTTCCCTTTTTTAGTGGTGACTAAAATCACCCCGTTAGCGGCCCTGGAACCATAGATGGCAGCAGAAGCCGGATCTTTCAGGATATCTACAGATTCAATATCCTGTGGATTGATGGAATTAAAAGAAGATCCTTCTGATAATGGGAATCCATCTACTACTATTAAAGGATTTCTTCCTGCTGTTAATGTACCTATACCACGGATGACGATCTGCGGATCTGTGCCCGGTTGTGCGGAAGCATCGTTGATAACTACTCCTGCGGCTTTGCCTGTCAGCTGTTGAGCAAAACTACTTCCGCTATAACGACTTAACTCTTTCGACTTCACCTGCGAGATCACACCGGTTACTTTCATTCTTGATTGCTGTCCGTAACCAATCACCACTACATCTCCCAATGCTTTTGTAGCAAGACTCATTCTTACCAGTAATGAGTTATTATCACCATCATTTATCAGGTAAGCATTGGAAATATATTTTTCATACCCAACGGTCGTGAAAACAAAATCATACTTACTACCTACAGTCAAATGATCAAATGTATAGATCCCTTTTTCATTGGTCATAGTGGCTTTGATAACCTTACTCCCGGTTTCATTCATCTGCACGGTAACTCCCGGCATACTCTCCCCTTTTTCATTCACGACCATTCCCTTGATCCTGGCAGTTTGCTGCGCCTGTACCGTAAGACTCATTAACAGCATACAGACTGTTATAAACTGTCGGAAAAACTTGTGATGTTGCATTTTTTTCTTTTATAATTTTGACAATAGGTATCCCGTACCGCCCATGAAGCGGTTACAGTATGCTTATAAATCCGGATTTACTGTTGTTTGCTGATGACTATTTTCCTTCCCTCTTTATTGAATGTAAGATCATTCATATTGCATATGGCTGATAATACCACCTGCAGGGAGTCTGATTTTTCAAATGTTCCTGTGAATGACAATCCTTTTATTGCTACCGTATCTATATCAAACTGTACATGATAATAGTTGCCCAGTTGTGCAAATACATCCTGTAAGTGCGATTTATTAAATGACATGATGATGATATGCTCTCTTGCCTGTACCGTTTTTGACGGAGCAATATTCTCAACATGAAACTGTTTCAGTACCATGTTAACAACGAATTCCTGTCCTGGTGTTAAATACATTTCTTTCATCACCAGATCACTACCTCTTGCGGTCTTTACAACTACCTTTCCTTCCAGCAGTTTCACAGATAACTTATCCGATTGTGTGGTACTTACAGAAAAGACAGTCCCCAGGGCTGTAGTAGTAAACCCTTTTGCGATAACACTGAAAGGACGTTGATGATCTTTTGCTACTTTAAATAATGCCGTCCCTTCTAATGAGATATTACGTTCCAGGCTATCAAAGGATGGATAATAACTGATCACACTACCTGGTTGCAACTGCACTTCAGAACCATCAGACAGTGCTATTATTTCCGTATGTCTGCCGGTATTGCTGTGCTGCAATAATTGCTTTACAGGCGCTGTTTGTATCGCCAGCTGATGTGTATCTTTATTTATATAGAAGAATCCCCATCCTGCCATAATAATGATCATCGCAGCGGCTGCCCAGCGGCTCCACACAGGTATAATGCTTACCTTCTTAGGAACTGTTATCTGTTCACGTAATCCCTGCAACACTCTTTCTCCGGCAGGTTCGCTTAACAGTTCTTCCCGACTGTCAGCATATGCCTGCTCCATATATTCTTTCCACGCAGCATCATTGTTCATATATTCGAACAATTGCTGTTTTTCTGCTGGGGTAATCTTACCTGCCCAGAACTTTTCTATGAGATGTTGGATATCTTCCATGATTCAAGAGTAAATACTCCAAGAGGGAGTGAAAGGGGATGATTCTAATGTTACCAGATTGTTAACTCAGTAATTCTCCAGGAAAATGATCAGCAGGGATAAAGTGGTAAGACCAGAGGCGGTAGTATATTCCCCCTGTACATATCTTTTAATAAAACGTGTGGATTGCTTCAGGTAATCTTTTACGGATGGCACCGAGATACCTACTATTTCTGCTACTTCTTCATAGGGCCGGCCTTCCAGACGGCATAAACGGAATACTTCTTTCTTACGGGCGGGTAAATGGTTAATAGCATCTTCTACTATAGACAACTGTATATGATACAGTTCATCATCGTCCTGTTCTTCCTGTGGAAGGTTTTCAGGGTATTCATCCAGTATAATAGCTGATTTTAACTGCTGTTTCAGATAAGTAGCGGCCTTATTATAGCTCACCACAAAAAGCCATCCTGCTACTGATTTATCCTGGTGCACCTTCTGACGGTTCTGCCAGAGGGCCAGAAACACTTCCTGCAAAATATCTTCTGCGGCTTCCGGCTGCCTTACCATCTTATAGATATTGGCATACACAACCTGCTTGTACTGATGATACAATGTTTCAAAGGCAGCAAAATTTCCGCCGGCAAGATCATGGAGTAAAGATATTTCTGTTTTGGCCCCATCCATATACCGCAAAAGTACAGATTGGATTGAGGGATGTAGGTTATGAAATTGTGAATTCCTTATGCTATTCCTTAATTTTGTTCTTTGTTCGCGATTTGCGAACAAAGAACAGATAATCAGCATCACCAATGGAAAGGAAATCATTTATCAAAATGGCGGCATTACTGCCGTTCATTCCCTACTCATCACAGATAGAGCGGTTACTGAACCTGCCCGGTGTATTCCAGCCAACGGAGAAAATGCCTGTTTTCTTTGTAGGCCATGGTGACCCGGAAAATGCGTTCAGGGATAATCCTTTTACACAGAGTCTGAAAAAGATGGGGGATGATCTTACCCGTAAGCCATCCGCCATATTGATTATATCCGGGCATTATCTCACTGCCGAGGCTTCTTATCTGAAAGTTCCGGAACATTTCAACTGCCCTTATTATAATGTATCCGGCGCTACGGCTTTTAGTAAGGTTATTCCGCAGTTATCGGAGAAGGTGGAAGTAGATGACAGCAATGATCTTGATCATGGAGCCTGGGCCATTTTAAGGCATATAGCACCTGAAGGGAATATCCCCGTCATGGAATTAAGCATTCCAATAAGTCAGCGGCTGGATTATCACTGGAACCTTGCCCAACACCTGAAGCCTTTACGGGATAAAGGGGTATTGATTATCGGTAGCGGGAATATTGTACATAACCTGGAACTGAGTTTGTTAAAGGGTGTTTTTTCAAGGAATAAACCCTACTCCTGGGCTATTGAATTTGACGAATGGGTGAAAGGGAGGATTAATGAAAGAGACTTCGGCAGCCTGTTTTATTATAATAATTTAGGGAAGATTGCTAACCGCGCAGTACCTACTACAGATCATTATATCCCCATGTTATACAGCATCGCTTTAGCTGATAAAAATGAAGAGATCCATTATACTTATGAAGAAGTATTTTCTGCCATCAGCATGAGATGTTTCAGAATAGGTAATAACTAATTTATATGAAAGTAATCAACCTGCCGCAAGACCTGCTACCAGGGAAAACAGACCCTGATAGTGATGTCATCATCAAACGGTATACATCCGGTACCAATACTGTGAAAAACAAGATCATCCTACATAAGAATATGATCAACCTGCTGATAGAAGGGCAAAAAACAATTTCCTATACTGATAATAAAACCACCGTTCATGAAGATGAAATTCTGCTGCTCTCATGCGGGAATTGTTTAACAACAGAAGTACTTTCAGGAGAAGGTAAATTTCATAGTATCATCATTTATTTCAGCAATAAATTAATGGCCGACTTTTATGTGAAATATGCTGACCTTATCAGCCGGGCCGGAAAACAGAAAGGACTGCCTTCTCTGACATTTAAGAAAGATACTTTTATCAGGAATTATATCTCTTCGCTGGATTTACTACTTCAGTCAAGAGCAGAATTATCACCTGAACTGCGATTATTAAAAGCAGAAGAACTGATGGTATACCTCTTTGAGACAAACCCCGATGCCATTGCTTCTTTCAGACTGAATAATACCAGTGACAGCAAAGATCTTGCACTAAGACAGGTAGTAGAAACAAATATCGCTAATCATATTACAGTAGAAGAACTGGCCTTCCTTTGTAATGCCAGTCTGTCTACATTCCAGAGACGCTTTAATAATATCTATGGCCTTTCTCCGCAGAAATGGCTAGTGGAACAAAAGCTGCAATTAGCAGCACGCCTGTTACAGCAGCCAGGAGAAAAACCCAGTGATGTATACCAGAAAGTAGGTTATGAGAATCATTCCAGCTTCTCCAAATCTTTCAAACAGCAATTCGGTATTTCCCCTAAAGAATATCAGGAACAAAATCTGACCGCCCGGCAATAATTTTTGAACAGGTAGCTATAACTGTAAAGTACAGGGCATCCCTAATTTTGCCTTATGGAAAACAATAACAAAACAGTTGTATTACGCTTCAACAAAGAAGTAATTGAACAGGGAAACCAGGAAAGTTTTAAAGAACTGATGGATGATAACTTCATCAATCACACCGCCCGGGAAGGTATGAATAATGGCCCGGCAGGTATGCGGTATATGTTCGAAGAAATATTAAGACCTGCCTTCTCCGACATCAAAGTAACTATCTACGACCAGATAGCCGAAGGAGATAAAGTTACTACCCGCAAAGCTATTACAGGTATACATACCGGTCCTTTAATGGGCATCCCTCCTACAGGACAAAAAATAACAATAGATGTGATCGATATTGTTACTGTAAAAAATGGCAGGTATTTTGAGCATTGGGGGATGAATACATTGTCTGCTCTGATAGCAAAACTCTCTGAATAATGATAATAAACAGATTAGATCACCTGGTTTTAACTGTGCAGGATATTGACAAAACATGCGAATTCTATTCGCATGTTTTAGGCATGACAATCATCACCTTCGGTGCTGGAAGGAAGGCCCTGTTATTTAATCAGCAGAAGATAAACCTGCATCAGAAAGGGAAAGAATTTGAGCCTAAAGCAGATACCCCCACACCGGGTTCTGCCGATTTATGTTTTATCTCAGATACTCCTGTTGAGAAAGTACTGGAAGAACTGCGCAGTAAAAATATCCCGGTGATAGAAGGGATTGTAGAAAGGACCGGCGCCACAGGGAAAATATCCTCTGTATATTTCCGGGACCCGGATCAGAATCTGATAGAAGTCTCTAACTATCATTTATAAGTATTGTTATTTTTTAAATTTTAACAAAAATCAATAACATTTGCCATCGGGTAAATAAAATAAAGCTCCCACAAAAGAACTGATTACTTTTGCATTGTACCCAAATTTACCCCCTGCTAATGGATAAGAGTTTTATCATCCGAACAGCGACCAACAGGGACAGGGATAAAATAATAGACCTTGTAAAAAGGACCCTGCCCGAATTCAATTACGTGTACGCCCCTGATACGTATGAAAGCGACCTCGCAAATATCGAGGCAAACTATACCCGCAAAGGAGGCACCTTTGAAGTCATAGAAACCTTCGACAGTGACATCATTGGAACAGTCGCATTACAAAAGGCAGATAATAATACCTGCTGGCTGAAAAAGATGTACATCGACAGTAACTACCGCGGTCTGAAACTAGGAGACCTGCTGCTGAAAAAAGCATTACAAAAGGCTGTTAAACTGCATTTTAAAGAAGTTTGCCTGCAAACTGCACGAAGTATGTCTGCTGCTATCAACCTGTTTAAAAAGTACGGTTTTGTTATAAAGGAAGAAGGGGATGATATCACCATGTCTAAAAAACTGCTCTGAGCCAGGGTCTGTTAGCTAACGGAGAGAATGGCCAGGGGATGGCAATAAATATGATAATGAGCGCGATAATAAACCAGATTAACATCGTTTTAAACTTCTCTTCATCTGTTTCTTTTCTCTTAGCCGTCGCGGAACCTACAGTAAGTGTAACAGTAGCGATCACCATAAGGATGATATGCATCAGTGCGAAGAAAGTAATTTCCTGCTGATGAATGGCCTCACTGAAATTTCTCCAGAAATATTTGATAAGAGCACTTTGGGTATATAACAAAATACCCAGTAACATCTGGATTTGTGCAATGGTAGCCGTCCAGTGCCTGGCTGCATTATCTCTGGGAGTAAAGGCGCTATTGGATGTATAACCGGTATATGCCCTGTAAATAGCGTATAATAAACTGATTAAAACCAGCCATCTTAATAAAGAATGGAAAAACAAAAAGAAGTACATATTTTATTCACTTTAGATATTTGTAAAGATCTAAAGTGAATAAAAAAAATGTTAGGACGGAGCAATCACTTTATAGGATATTTCAATCAAAAGCCGTGCAGATCTATCTCAGCGCTTTCTTTGATCTCTACTTTCTTACCCATCTTCTTCTGGATAATTTTAAAATGATGCTGATCATCTTCACATAACAGCGAAATAGCTGTTCCGTTCGCATCTGCCCTGCCGGTACGGCCTATCCTGTGTACATAATCTTTAGGGGAACGGGGTAATTCAAAATTGATCACCACCGGTAAGTCCTTGATATCAATACCTCTGGCGGCTAAATCAGTAGCTACCAGCACACGTAATCTGCCTTCTTTAAACATACGCAGGTTGTCCACTCTTGTACCCTGACTCAAATCTCCGTGAAATGCTGCTGCCTGCACACCGTTTTTATTCAGCTTACCTACCAGGTTCTCTGCAGAGCGGATAGCAGAAGTAAATACCAGCACCTGCTCCATATTCTCACTTTTGATAAGGTATCTGAGGAAAGGGCCTTTTCTTTCAAGGGTCACATTATACGCCAGCTGAGAGATCTGGTCAATATTGCTTCCACTCTCCTCGTCAACGATCTCGATCTTTACAGGCTCATGCAGTAACTGTAACTGTATATCATTGATATCATTGTTTAATGTAGCAGAAAACAGGATATTCTGGCGCTTCTCCGGTAACAGGGCCATAATCTTATCCATTTCCTCCTTAAAGCCCAGGTTCAGCATCTTATCCGCTTCATCCAGCACTAATATGTCTGCCCTGGAGATATGCACTGCTTTAGAATCTATAAGGTCTAATAAACGCCCCGGAGTAGCAATCAGTACATCGGTATGACGCACTGCTATCATCTGCGGATTGATGGATACTCCACCAAATACCGCGGTAGTCTTTATCGTCTGAGGAAGATGTTTGCTGAAGGTTTTGAACACGTCATTCACCTGAATGGCCAGTTCCCTGGTAGGAACGATCACAAGGGCGCCTATGTGGCGGTCTCCTTTACTGGACCTGAGCTGGAATAATTCCAGGATAGGCAGCACGTAACCGGCGGTTTTACCCGACCCTGTTTTGGAGATCCCTAAAATATCTTTTCCGCTGATGATGGCAGGTATAGCTTGTTCCTGCACCGGGTAAGGGTCTTTGTATTTATGTTCCCTGATAGCCTGAAGTAAAGGTGCAGATAATCCAAGTGATGAAAATGCCATTTTTTGCGCAAAGCTAAGGTAAACTACGAAAAGTAACGCCTATATTTGCCAAACATTGTCATTATGTAATGTAATATATGTTATTATGAAAACCGGTTTTTTCTCATGTTTGCTCATTTCTCTGCTTTTAACCAGCTGTGAGACCTCTCAGCAGATCCTCAACAGCCTGCCAACTACGGTGGGTGGGCAGAACAATACCACACAGATTGCCGCTGCTTTAAAAGAGGCCTTAACGATAGGTACACAGAACAGCGCCAACCGCCTTTCTGCCGTTAACGGGTTCTTTGCCAATGCTGCGCTGAAGATCCTGATGCCACCAGAGGCTCAGAAAGTAGAGTCTACCTTACGTAATGTAGGCATGGGTAGTGTGGTAGATAAGGCAGTACTGGCCATGAACCGTGGTGCAGAAGAAGCAGCTAAATCAGCCACTCCTATCTTCGTAAACGCTATCAAACAGATGAGCATCACCGATGCCGTTGGTATCCTGAAAGGGGGCGATTTTGCAGCTACCAACTTCTTTAAACAGAAGACCACGGCTGATCTTACCAATGCTTTCCGCCCGGTAATCGCTGAAGCGCTGAAGAAAGTGGATGCTACCAAGTATTGGGGAGATGTTTTCTCCCTGTATAACAAGTTCTCTTCTACCCCTGTAAACACCGACCTCTCCTCTTATGTAACAGAGAAGGCCGTAGCGGGTATTTTCCTGGAAGTAGGACTGGAAGAGCAAAAAATCCGTAAAGATCCTGCTGCCCGTGTTACAGACCTGTTAAAAACAGTGTTTGGCAGTGCAGCCGCACAGACGAAATAATTAAGCAATTATAAATTGTTGTAAATTGTTATAAATTTAAACGTCAAAAGTGAATACTACAGTTGCAACTCCTCAGCCAGCCCAGTTATTTAATTACGATAAATGGAATGGCCAGCTACCAACTTTGAGTAGCGAATACCAGCAAGCGAGCCCTTATCCTCATATTGTACTGGAAAACTTCCTTGATCCGGAAGTATTGAATAAATGTGTGGATGAGTTTAATAAACTCAATGAAGCCGATGGCTGGATAAATTATGTCCACTACAACGAGAAAAAAGCAGGGTTGAATAAGCTGGATGCATTACCGGCAACCATAAAAAGTACTATTAACGAATTAAATTCACCTGCATTTCTTGAGTTCCTGAGTACTCTTACCGGCATAAAAGGTCTGATGAAAGATGATCTGCTGGAAGGCGGAGGTATCCATCAGTCTAAAAGGAACGGGTATCTCAACATTCATGCAGACTTCACGGTACATCCGCATCACCGCCACTGGCAAAGACGTGTGAACGTACTTGTTTATCTGAACAAAGACTGGGAAGAAGAATGGGGTGGTAAACTGGAGTTATGGGATACGCAGATGAAAGCCTGTGAGAGAAAAGTATTACCAGTGTTTAACCGTTGCGTAATCTTCAATACAGACGCTGATTCCTATCACGGTCATCCGGAACCAACTACCTGTCCTGAGGATGTTTTCAGAAGGTCTATTGCTTTATATTACTATACTGAAGAAGCTCAACCTTTCCGCAGGGCAACCCACTATATGGTAAGACCTGGTGAAGGAAAGAAAAAGTTTATGGTGAAGCTGGATAATACCATGGTGGCAATTTATACGGAAATCAAGGGAAGACTTGGTGCCAATGATAAGATCGTCAGTAAAATACTTCGCTTCTTATCAGGGAATTCCAAAAAGAAATAATAAATATATCAAATAAAAAAAGGCTCCGGAAGGAGCCTTTTTTTATTTGATTTTTGGGTGCAGGGCTTCGCCCTGCAAAACCCCTTCAATTTTTTTGTGATGGTGCGAAGCACTATCACAAAAAAATTAAAATAAATCAAACTGAGTCATATATTTCATTCCTACGGAAGCTTTGGATGAGGTACTTCCCTTTTCAGGAAAACAAACCCATTCTTTCTGTATAGTTCTTTCAGATCTGTGTATTGTTTATAATTATCGATCTTGTCGATCTTTGTAACAAAGTAAACTGGTTTATCAATATCCCCTGAAAGCAGCCATTGTTCCTCATATGCATTTGCATTCGCTGGCTTTTCTTTCATCGTATAGAAAAAGGGCGCATAACTCCAGTAGCCCAATGTATTCACATAACAATCTTCTCCCTGGCGCTGGATCAGGAAATCAATCGCAGCTCCCTGAGAATACCGCTCTACTTTGGGAACAATCATGGCAGCAGCAAAGAAAATAACAAGGGCCGTTCCGGTAAACCAGGTCCATGCAGATTTATAGTATTCTTTCTTTTTCAGGAATCTCAGCCCTACGATAATAGTGATCACCATGATTGTACCTGCAATTCCTTCGATACCGGTCCATTTCACATCCGCTTCCATGTTTGCCTGGGCAAATTTATCTTTCACATAAGGGGCCAGTTTCGAGATATTTAATCCGATAAGAGGTACCGCCAGTAGTAATAATGAGACGATAGCTCCCATCACTACTGCAAATATGCCTGCATATTTCTTATAGCCCATTTCTTTCCTGTCCCATTTGTAAAATGAATAAGCAGCAAGAAATGTAACAGGGAACCACGCAAGAGAAGAATAATGGATAATACGTGACTGTACGATCGTAAACAGTAATGTCACTACCCAGAAAAGAATGAGCATCCAGATCTTGAAATCCCTGTCGTACCGGCTACTGGATGGTGTTTTGAAAAAAGAAGGAATAGCAAACAGCGAAGCCGGAAAACATCCTATCAGCAACACTACATAATGATATCCCCAGAAACCTTCCTGTCCGGCATCATGTGTGGTAAAGAGGCGGTATTGATATTTTAAGAATTCGGTGATGAACCAGGGACCGTTTTTAGCCGTTTCATACCCATACCAGGAAAGGGTAATCAGGGATGCTACTACCAGAAATAACAGTGCATGTCCCCAGTTAAAGTAAAACCTGAACCTGTTATAAATAAAATAAACTCCCAGTACCATCAGAAAGACCATCAATGCTACCTGCCCTTTTGTTAGAACGGCAAGCCCCATAAATATTCCCGACCATATCACATATGGTAAAGACGTCTTCTTCAGTCCTTCTTTATCAAATCCATTCCTTTTCCAGTTATATAAAATGAAGAAATATAAAGAGAGAAAAATGAAAAGGTTAAACCAGGGATCGATGATACCTGATTTGAAATACATATTAGGGAAAAGGGAACCTCCATAAGCAAGCGCCCACAGGATACCAAACTTCTTATCGTAGATTCTTTGTCCGCAGAGGAAAACCACAACCAGGGTAACTATGCCACAGAGCGCATTGGGAAAACGGGCTGCAAATTCTGTAACACCAAAAACCTTCATCGACAAACTTTGCATCCAGAAGAACATGGGAGGTTTTTCCCAGAACGGCTTAAAGTTTACATAAATGCGTGTGTAGTCTCCCAGCTTGAGCATTTCTCTTGAACACTCTGCAAAATTTATTTCATCCCAGTCGAACAGATGTACCCTGCCAAGGAACGGGATAAAAAGAAGAGCAGCGATTACTGATAATAATATAACATTCCGCGCTTTATTTGAAAACATATGTTTAGCCTATTTATGAGAGGGATACAAATATATGCGCATATAATATCTTTTACAAATCAGTTAATCAAGGGGTTTTGCAGGGCTTCGCCCTGCACCCAAAAATTAAACTAAATTTAAATTTACCGTATCTCCTTTTTTAATATGATTATCCTGGGTTCTGATAGTAATCATCTTATCAGAGAGTTTGATATCCAGTTCATAGTAACTACCGAAATACAGTACTTTATCTACCTTACCTTTTAACGCTCCCTTTTCAACTATTTTAAATCTTTCCGGTCTGATAAAGGCATTATCAATGAGGTTATATTTGCCAAATAAGGCTGCTGTGTATTCGTTCACCGGTTCATTATACACCTGCTTAGGAGTCCCTCTCTGGATGATTGCTCCGTCCTGCATAATCAGCACTTCATCTGCCCATGAAAGGATATCCTGGGCATCGTGAGAAATCAGCATACAGGTGATTTCCAGCTTCTCTCCCAGATCGTAAATGATAGACTTTAAGATGTTTTTATGGATCATATCCAGGTTGGAGAAAGGTTCATCCAACAGTAATAACCTGGGAGAAGTGATGAGCAGCTTTGCCAGCGCAATACGCTGTTTTTCCCCACCGGATAGCTGGTCGTTCTTTCTTTTCATAAGAGGCATGATCCGGCATACTTCATAAATTTTATCCGCTTCCTCTTCTGATAATTTATTGGAATAGGCGAGTAATTCCTCTACCCTGTAATGATTACGCAATTCAAAATGCTGGGACAGATAGGCAATACCAGGATGCCCTGGCAATAATACCTCTTCCGGTCCTTTTACCCGCACGTTTTCAAATAATACCTCTCCCCCGTCTGCCTGTACCAGGCCCCCGATAATTTTCATCAGGGTACTTTTCCCTGAGCCGGTTTCTCCTGCTATAGCGACTTTCTGAAACTTCTTTTGTGTAAGGCTTGTATCCTTTAATATTAAAGCTCCCTGCTGTAGTTTCCTGACCCCTGATACCTGTAATAGACTCATATATCCTGTAAAATACTTATTTATACTTCAATAAGATAGTGGCAATTGCTCTAAAGTGCTCCTAAATTGCTGTAAAGGTATATACAAAGCGTATATAAATGATCTCTTTAGATCTATCCATGCTTCAGACAGGACGGAGACAGGAAGGAGAGAGGACGGAGACAGGAAGGAGACAGGAAGGAGGTATGCTTTAGCCATGCTTTATTATCTTTGCCCGATGGAGTATTTCAAAAAGCTGCTTGATCTGATGAAAATGGAGCGGGAAGAGGATAGGGAATCTTACCGGCAAATTACCGAAACATCCTCTGTAGCAGATCGCAGGGCCAATGGACTTACCTGGTATCCGATTGCCATCAAAGACACGGAAATGAGCCGGGGCGATTACCTGACCGTTGAAGTAGAACGTACCACCCACCAGGATATTAATCACCAGCTGCGCTTTGGCGTATCTGCCGTGCTTTTCTCCAATCACGATCCGAAAAAAGACCGGGTAGAAGGCACTATCTCCTACCAGAGCGGGAATAAACTCAAAATCACCTTACGTACAGATGAGCTGCCGGAGTGGTCCAGGGATGGCAAACTGGGCATAGATCTGCTCTTCGATGATAATAGCTATGATGAGATGCAAAATGCCCTTAAACAGGCGGATTCCATCATTGAACAGAGCAGCCTGGTAAAGATCCTCACCGGCAGCAAAGCCCCCGGATTTCAGCCGGATATCCCCCCTTTTATTATTCCCAGACTAAATGCATCCCAGCAGGATGCCGTAAATAAGATCCTGGCAGCCAATGAGCTGGCGATTGTACATGGCCCTCCGGGCACCGGTAAAACAACTACCCTGGTACAGGCCATCAAAGCCCTGATCAAACAGGACCATAAACAGATTCTGGTAGTTGCACCCAGCAATACCGCCGTGGACCTGCTCAGCGAAAAACTCTCTGATGAAGGCCTGAATGTACTCCGTGTGGGAAACCCCGCCCGTGTATCTGAAAGGTTAATGTCCCTTACCCTGGACAGTAAGATGGCTGAGCATAACAGCATGAAGGAAATCAAGAAGCTGAAAAAACAGGCCAATGAGTTCCGGGACATGGCACATAAATACAAACGCAGCTTCGGCAAAGCAGAACGTGATCAGCGTAAAGCACTCTTCGATGAGGCCCGCAGCATCATGAAATCTGTAGAAAACACAGAACAGTATATTATCGATGACGTTCTCACCAAAGCACAGGTGATAACAGCTACCCTTGTAGGCGCCAATCATCATACCGTGCGGAAACTGAAATACCATACCGTAGTGATAGATGAAGCAGGACAAGCCCTGGAACCGGCCTGCTGGATCCCTATCCTGAAAGCACAGAAAGTAGTACTGGCAGGAGATCATTGCCAGTTATCCCCTACCGTTAAATCAAATGAAGCTGCCAGGAACGGACTCAGTACCACGCTACTGGAAAAGTGCGTAGCCCTGCATCCGGAAGCTGTTACATTACTGGAAGAACAATACCGCATGAATAAAATGATCATGGGTTATTCTTCTGCTGTTTTCTATAATGATCAGCTAAAGGCACATGCCTCTGTAGCAGATCATGTACTTTTTACAGATGATATTCCCCTGGCATTCATAGATACCGCAGGCTGTGGCTTTGATGAAAAAACAGAAGGCACCAGTACCACCAATCCGGAAGAAGCCGCCTTTTTATTCAAACATTTAACACAACTTGTCGCTGAACTCGTACCCCATTATCAACCGGAGAACTTCCCCAGTATTGCGGTGATCTCCCCCTATAAACAACAGATTTATTTACTAAAAGAACAACTGCTGCACAGCCCTGTTTTACAGGCATATGGAAATAAGATCTCTGTAAATACCATAGACAGTTTCCAGGGACAGGAACGTGATATCGTCTACATCAGCATGACGCGTAGTAATACAGAAAGTAAGATCGGTTTCCTCTCGGATATCCGTCGTATGAATGTAGCTATGACCAGAGCCAGGAAAAAACTGGTAGTGATCGGAGATAGCGGAACGCTTTCTCAATTACCTTTTTATGCAGATTTCATCACTTATGCGGAGAAAGGAGATGCCTATAAAAGCGCCTGGGAATTCGTAGACACCTAAGGACAGTTAGTTCATTTATTCTTTTTAATTTTCTGAGGTAATCAAAATTCCCTTATGAAAACCTATGCACTATAGTTCACGTTGAAGCCTATACCTCCTTTCTCATAATCATCAACCCTCAAATCTCAAACCAATGAAACACACAAAACTTGTAAGGAATTACTTGTTCCTGTTGATCTGTATGTTATGCGGGATCCACCTCGCCAATGCTCAGGCCGTACTTTATTCTGACGTCAATTATGGAGGAACTGCCGTGTCGTTCCCCGTCGGTAATTACAGGCTCGCAGATATGAATGCGGCCGGATTCCCGGATGACGCCGTCTCTTCCTTTACCATACCCACCGGGTATCTGGTAACTTTTTATGCAGATGACAATTTTACCGGAAAAAGTTTTACTGCTACGGCATCCTCATCATGGATTGGTGCCGAATGGAATGACCAGGTAACTTCTTTTATCGTCAGCCTTATTCCTCCTTCCGAGGGAACGGCTAACTGGATCTGGTCTTCTGCCGCAGGACCAGCCAATACCTGGATCGCTTTTCGTAAAAAGGTGACTTTAGCCGCGAAACCGGCTACTGCAATCACTAAAATTGCAGCGGAGAATAAATACTGGCTGTATGTAAATAATCAGCTGGTGGTGAAAGACGGCGGACTGGATATACGTCCGGACCTCGTGAACACCTATTATGATGAAGTAGACATTGCCCCGTACCTGCAGGCCGGCGAGAATACCATTGCAGTACTGGTATGGTATAAAGGCGGTCAGAATGGTTACTCAGAGCGTGCTGTGGGTAATGGCGGCTTATTATTCGATGCAGGTTCCGTACTGGTGTCTGATGATACCTGGAAGTATAAAGTGCATCCTTCCTTTGGTGCTACCACACAGTTAATTCTGAACGGACAGGATTATAAGTGGATCGCATTCCCCGTTTCCTATAATGCCGCTAATGAACTAAGCGGCTGGACTACAGCCGCCTATAATGATGCATCATGGACCGCTGCCGTGAAAAAGGGCCTCCCTCCTGTTGCTCCATGGAACAGACTTGTGCCACGTGGCATTCCTTTCTGGAAAGAATATGATCTCAGCAATTATCAAAACCAATCCTCTTTACCAACAAGTATCAGCGCAGATGGTACTATCACTGGTACTGTAGGGATCAATATTCAGTTACGTCCTTACCTGCATGTAAATGCACCTGCCGGTGTGAAGATTAAAATAGTAGTGAACAGACATTACTGGCAGGAATATATCACCAAAGCAGGAGATCAGGAATTTGAATGTTTACCCTGGCAGAATTCCAGCGATCATACTGTTCAATACCAGTTCTCGAATGTAACTGGTACTGTACAAATCCTCGGACTGAAATACCGTGAAACCAGCTACAATGCAGCAGTGGTAGGTCAGTTCTCTTCTTCTGATGCTGCCGTTAATACGTTGTGGACCAAAGCCAAAAATACGTCCAGGATATGTATGAGAGATCAGTTCTACGACTGCCCCGACCGTGAACGCGGTCAATGGTGGGGAGATGTATCTGAACAAATCCTCTATTCACTTTATACCTATGACACCAGTGTAAGTAAACTGCCCCGCAAGGCTTTCCGGGAACTGATGAATACACAAAAGGCAAACGGGTCTTTGTATACTACCGCTCCGGGTACCAGTTTTCACCTGCCGGATCAGAACCTTGCAGCAGTAGCCATGCTATGGAAATACTATATGTATACAGGTGATAAAGCCCTGTTACAGGAAATCTATCCACAGCTGAAAAAATATATCCAGTTCTGCGTAGCCAGTTGTAACAGCGATGGGATGCTGGTATTACAAACCGATGCATGGAACTGGATAGACTGGGGTACTAATATGGGTTCTATGGATATAGGCAATGCCAATACTATCTTCAATGCCCTTTACATTAATGTCCTTGAAACTGCTATCAACACTGCAGACCTCTTAGGACAAGCTACTGATAAATCTTACTATCAGGGCTTACAGACTAAAGTAAAAAACAACTTCAATAATTACTTCTGGAACAGCACTGCCCGCGCTTATGTATACCATAATCAGAACGGTACAAAATCCACTGTTATGGATGACAGGAGTAACGCCTGGGCATTGCTTGCAGGGGTTACCGATGAATCACAAAAGGCAGCGATATTAGGTGTGCTGAAAAACAGGTATGATGCTGGTCCTTACCAGGAGATGTATATAGAACAGGCGCTCTTCCAGCTGGATGGTAAAGAAGCTGTGAACAGGATGAAAAGCCGGTACACAGGCATGATCAACAGCTGGTCATCCACCCTGTGGGAAGATTTTACTGAAAGTAACAACAACACAGGTTACAGCAGTAATGACCATGCATGGTCTGCCGGCCCGCTTTACCTGATGAGCGCTTACCTGTTAGGTATCAGACCTACACAGGCTGCCTTTACAGAATTTACTTTCTTACCGCAGCATGGTGGTTTAACTACTTTCTCTGGTACTGTACCTACTGTAAAAGGAAATATCACCGCTTCTTTTACCAACAATACGACCAGCTTCACGCAGACCATATCGTCTCCTTCGGGCAGTACGGCTATTGTAGGTATTCCTAAAGATGTACTCTCTACGCTTACTTCTGAAATACAGGTAGGTACCACCACTGTATGGAGAAATGGTACTACTGTAGGCAGTGTTTCCGGAGTAACTTTTTACCAGGAAGATGATAAATACGTACAGTTTAAAGTAGCACCGGGTACATGGCAGTTCACCGCCTTACCACGCAGTACGAATAATCCTGTTATTACGTATAGTGATTGTGGTTTCAGTGGTAATCCTGTAAGTTTAGGCCTGGGTGATTATACCCTTACTCAGATGAAAGCATTAGGTATTAAGGATGATGATATCTCTTCTTTATCTGTAGCAGAAGGATATAAAATCATTCTATATGCGGATGATAATTTCACAGGCACAACATTAGAGATTACAGCTAATAACACCTGTATAGCCACTTCTGCTTTACAGGATAAAACAACATCTATACGTGTTCGTCCTAATGGTGTCACCAATTTAGCCGGTATTTATTTCCTGAAAAACAGGGCCAGCGGATTGATGATGGATGTAAACGCTGCTTCTACTGCAGATGGTGCCAGTGTTATCCATTCAGAGTACAATGGTAACAATAACCAGAAGTTCACCTTCACACATCTGGGAGATGGTAATTATAAAATCCTGGCGGTGCATAGTGGCAAATCGCTGGATGTAAACAATGTGTCCCTTGATAATGGCGCTAATGTGATCCAGTATCCTTACCATGATCCGGCACAACCACATCAGAACTTTATAGTGGTGGCTACCGGCGACGGCTATTATAAACTGATCGCTTCACATAGTGCGAAAGTACTGGAAGTTACAGGTGTTAGCGGTGGCGGACTGGTACATCAATGGTCTAATACCAATCAGGCTAACGGACAATGGAACTTCACGCCGGGCAATTTAGTTCCTGGTACCGGTGACGGTCTTACCGGCAACTACTTCAATGGTATGAATTTCGAGACACCGGTATTCACCAGGAAGGATAATACCATTAATTTCAACTGGGGCGACGGTTCTCCTGATCCTGTTTTACAGGCGGATGCTTTCTCTGTAAGATGGACAGGACAGATTCAACCTAAATATTCTGAGACATATACTTTCTACCTGACTTCAGATAACGGAAGAAGATTATGGATCAATAATCAGTTAGTAATTGATAAATGGATTGATGACTGGGGCACTGCCTATTCCGGTACAATTACACTAACTGCAGGGCAGAGATATGATATCAGAGTGGATTACTTTGAGAATTATGGTGGAGCGAATGCTAAACTGGAATGGTCCAGTGCTTCGCAGTCAAGAGAAGTAGTTCCAAAGAACCAGTTGTATAGTTCTGCGGCTGTAGCTGCGCCAGCAGTGGCTGTTGCTGCACCATTGGCACTACCTTCTTCTACTTTATCGCTGGGTATAGATCCTAATCCTTTCGCGAATAATGTTAACATCAGGGTAAATAATACGAAAGAGGATAAACTGTTTGTCCGGGTGTATAATATATCCGGTACAGAAGTACTTCCTTTACAGCGTATTAATAACGGACAGCTGGTTAACCTGTCTAAATTACCAGCTGGTGTGTATGTTATACAGGTAACGGTTGGGAAAGAAGTGATTAACAGGAAAGTGATTAAGTATTAACATATTTAAATAAAAATCCCCCCTGATTAAATTAGGGGGGATTTTTTATAATTTAACTATGGTTTACCCTTCTTTATCCTGATCCAAATCATCTTTGGGTTCCCAAAGCTCAATAACATTCCCTTCCGGATCCAGCACATGGATAAATTTGCCATATTCATATTCCGAAATCTCGTCAATAATGGTCACGTTTTCCTTTTTTAATTCATCTACCAGCGCAACGAGATTTTCCACCCGGTAATTAATCATAAATGGCTTGGCTGACGGATTGAAATATTGGGTATCCTGCGGAAACGTACACCAGGCTGTGGACCCTTTTTTCGACGGATCATCGGCCTGCCGCCATTCAAACGTTGCTCCGTATTCGCTGGTAGCCAATCCGAGGTTTTTGGCGTACCATTCGTTCATACCCTGCGGATTATCGCATTTAAAAAATACGCCGCCAAGACCCGTTACTTTTTTCATATTTAAACGTGTTATAGAACAATTTCCAACTATTTTTGGATATTACTAAATCTGTTTTCAATTTAGCTTAAGTAAAATATACAACATAAACCCCTATTCATCAATTGCAATTACAGGTGGCCAACACTAGTTTTGCAAACAACAATTCTATATGATAATGAAAAAATTTCATCTTGTCGCAGTGCTCTTTGCCTGCATGCTTACCCTGAATACAACTTTCGCCCAGGGTGTAAAAAACATCGTACTGGTTCATGGCGCTTTTGCCGACGGTTCCGGCTGGGAAGGAGTGTATAATATCCTTAGCAAAAAAGGTTACAACGTTACAATCGTACAAAATCCGCTCACATCCCTGGAAGATGATGTAACAGCTGTTAACCGTGCCCTCGACAAACAGGAAGGACCGGTTATACTGGTAGGGCATTCATGGGGTGGTACTGTCATCACAGAGGCCGGTAATTCACCTAAAGTGGCCGGACTGGTATATGTAGCTGCATTTCAGCCAGATGCCGGAGAAACGACCTTAAAATGGGCAATGGAAGCACCCCCTGCTCCTGAAAATGGCATTCTGAATCCGGATGCAGCAGGATTTGTTTACTATGACAAGGCCAAATTCCACGCAGGCTTCTGTGCGGACCTTAGTAAAGAAAAAGCAGACTTTATGTTCGCTTCCCAGGGTCCTCTGGGCGCTAAAGGTTTCGGAACGCCTGTTAGTCAGGCCGCATGGAAAACAAAGCCTTCCTGGGGTATTGTAGCCACTGCCGACAAAAGCATCAGTCCGGATACGGAAAGAAAGATGTACAAACGCTCCGGCACTAAGGTAACCGAGTTGAATGGCAGTCATGTTATCTTCATCTCCAAACCTAAGGAAGTGGCAGCTATTATCGAGACTGCGGCAAAAGAGGCTGACAAAAAGTAACTTAATTTATGTTGCAACGGCATTTTGTCGCAAATTAAGTTACGGCATGGCTATTGAGCATGTATGAAAAAAAAGTATGAACTGGACAGATATCTTAAAACTCAGTCGTGACGGGAACCTGACACCACCAAGGAGGGTAGAAAAAACAGAGCAGGAATGGAAAGCCATCCTGACACCTGATCAGTTCCGTATCACGCGTCTGAAAGGGACAGAAAGACCCTTTTCCGGGGAACTCTGCAGCGCTTTCGGCCCGGGACGCTACTCCTGCGTTTGCTGTGGGAACCTGCTTTTTGACAGTGGTGAGAAATTTGAATCCAATTCAGGCTGGCCCAGTTTCACACAGCCAATAGCTGAAAATGCGATCTCTTATCATCAGGATACTGCCTATGGCATGGTAAGGATAGAAACCCTCTGTAGTGTATGTGATGCCCATTTGGGCCACGTATTCCCTGACGGTCCTGCTCCTTCCGGTCTGCGTTACTGCATGAACTCCGAAGCCCTGGTAAAACAGGAATCCGGTAGCAAGGAAGCCAGTATTGTACTGGGCGGCGGTTGTTTCTGGTGTACAGAAGCTGTATTCCAGGAAGTAGAAGGCGTAACAAAAGTGGAAAGCGGATACGCTAACGGAGCGCAGCCATCACCTACTTACGAACAGGTATGTACCGGCAAAACCGGCCATGCAGAAGTAGTAAAAGTGACCTACGACCCCAATGTGATCTCGCTGGAAGATATTCTTGAGATCCACCTTACTACGCATAATCCTACTACGTTAAACAGACAGGGTGCAGATGTTGGTACACAGTACCGTTCTGCTATCTTCTACAATAACGAAGAGGAAAAAGCAACGATTGATAAAGTGGTAGCTGATGTAAAACAATCTTATGATGATCCGATCGTAACAGATATCCAGCCGCTGGATACCTTCTATAAAGCAGAGGCGTATCATCAGAATTATTACCGCAACAATCCCGGTAACGGATATTGCGCAGCGGTTATCAATCCTAAATTATCAAAGTTCAGAAAGAAATACACAAGCAAACTAAAAGTATCATAACAGACTGGCTTTAGCTAAACGGAAAAGGGTGTCTCATGTGAGACACCCTTTTTGTTATACACCAATTTATAATACTATTGTTTGATAAATTTTAACACCTGATGTACTCCCTTTGATTTTAGCTTCACGAAATAGACACCGGCCTTCAGCTGGTCTACCGCAACAGATGTTCCAAAGGATGATATCTGCAATTGACCTGCACTATTATACACTTCAATACTTACAGCGTTCTTAACCCCACCTACATAAAGCGTGGTCACCGCCGGGTTAGGATATACTGAAATACCTGCTATATCTTCTTTCACCGTGGCGCTGGCAATTGTGGCCGGCAAGGCTGCACTCAGTCGGACTAATTTCCACTGACCGCTGAGTTGATTGACATCCGTCCATTGCTGAACATTCCCTCCATTAACGGTACTGTAGTCGGAAACCTCAACAAGTTTACCACTGTGTTTTGCTACTATTTTATAATAATCGTTATCAACAGGTACCAACGCAAACTGTTGATTTGCTCCACCGCCATAGCCCCATTGTTGCACATTGGCACCATCCGCAGTACTCACGCCGGATACATCAACCGATTTTCCGGATTTGACACAAATGATTTTATAGACATCATTACCCAGATGAGTAAACGTAAACTGCTGATTGGTTGCACCCGTAAAGCCCCATTGCTGGATATTGGCGCCATCCTGCGTAATCAGATTATCATCAACATCCATGTACAAATTGCTGAAACGGTTTTGAAGGTAATATGTACCTGAAATAAGATTCACTTTCTTTACCTTATTTGTACTCTGTGCCAGGTTTACGATGGGGTCTGCACTAAATACATTCGCACCATCAAGCGGTGAATAAATTTCAAGACTCGATTTCAGCAAATTATTATCGACCATGGCATTTACCTCTTCGGCAGCCATACCAGAACGATAGAAAAGTAATGTCCTGTAATTTGCCGCCGGGGCATTGGCCCCATTTAAGTCGAAGGCGGTTGAAACAATTTTTTCTGATATGGAGCCTTGTAACACCTTATCGATATAAAGTAATGTCTTACCCATTGCATAATAATGTGTCAGCGTTACTTTATGCCACTGGTTGTCATTAAGAACAGTAAGCCCTGGAATGCCGGTTGAGGAAGCCGACGAATAATCCATTTTACCGGAAGTATTGATAGTCAGTTTATTTAATCCGGCAGCCGTACTAATCTCTGCCACCTGCCCTGTTGATGAAGTTTGTATATCAAAAGAAAAAGTAAAGGGATGAAGGATTTCTTCCGGTCTGATCTGAAGCTTATAACCGCTGGCCGGACTTAAGTTTAACGACGTACCATCCACCTTGTAAGGCTGGGATTTCCCTGCTTTTAAAGCATCAAACAACGAAGGAACAATTGCGTACTCAAACTCAAGATGCCCGGCATCGTTGGGATGCAAATCGTCATATTTATAACCCGTAGCCCATCTACCCGCTCCATTGTCCAGTGCTCCTAACAAATTTACGCTTGCCACGTTCCAGGAATGAATCAGTAGATTCATCTGCTTAATAAAATTGTATTCCGTAGCGGTGTAATCCTCACGGCTGTAACAATTGGTTATAATGGGTTCGATACCTTGTTGTCTTGCTTTATTTATAAGCAATTGTAAATTGTCTCTGAACTGGTTGAATGTTGCTTGTCCACCTGTAGTAATACCCTCATTTCCCAATGAAAGTGCATAAATAACATATCTGCTGCAGAGTGGTAATAAGTCATTATCCCAGCGGTTTATAACACTAATGGTATTGTTACCGGGAACTGAAATATTCGACACATTCCATGGTTGCCCCACACCCCTGTTTGCCCGGGCAGTAAGCAGCTGGGCATATAACTGGGCATATCCCTGATTGTTGGTGGCACCGGTTCCTGACGGAACAGAAGACCCCATAACGGCTATGCGGGCAATATCCTTTGTAGGGCAATAGGGTTCAAAGACAACAGGATCAACCTGATTCATTTTCAGAACTCCCAGATAGCCGAATGATCCTTCAGTTCGGGTTAGTGTAAGGTTTATCTGACCATTATCATCAGGCATTATTATGTCTGAGGTCAGAATGGTTTTCGTATTACCATTGTAACCTGTCCCTCCCAAATCAGTCCCGGAGGTTTGCAAAGTTCCGTTGTAGAACGTAGTGCCCGTCAGTGAGTACGTGGTTACCCGTTTCTCAGGATCATTCCGGCTTCCGAACAAATTAAAAACGTAACCTTTTGTTTTATCTAAACCCCTTACGGAAAGACTGGAAGATCCGGTTGTGTGAAAATAATCCTGTGTAGCTGTAGGAATAGCAAAATCGCCTAATAAACCAGCATCTGGTGATAATAAACCTCCATTTTGAATACCATTGGATAAAAATCCGGAAGTGATTTTAATATACGCCCCGGTAGATGCATTCGCTTTATCCACCAGGTTTACCTGAGGGGCTGAGGTATTGATATTTGTTACATTGTTCCAGTAATTGCCATTTATGTCCGGACTGGTGGTGATGTTACCATTGGTAACATCATTCGGTCCAAAATCAACATACACTGTTTTTAAAGCAGTAACAGGCAACCTGACTTCCTCAATTTTCAGCGCACCAATATAGGCGAAACTACCCAGTTCCCTTTTTACAGTAATGGCTATCTGGCCCTTTGTATCGGGAGTAATAGTACCCGTAACCAAAATAGTACTGTTATTACCATTGTACCCTGTTCCTCCTAAATTTGTTCCTGAGGTTTGAAGCGTAGCGCTATAGGTTGTTTTACCGGCAAGTGTATAATTTGACTTGCGCACTTCGGGATCATTTCGGGTAGCAAAAAAATAAAAGATATATCCCTTGCTAACATCTAAACCCTTTATTATAAAACTCGCAGTGTTATCCGTATGAAAATAATCCTGCGTAGCTGTATTAATCGCAAAATCCTTTAAGAGTGCCGCACTGGGTGCTAATAAACCACCATTGTTAATACCGTTCGAGCTAAATCCCGCGGTAATGTTTATAAGTGCACCGGACGATGCGTTCCTGCTTGTTAACAGATATACCGGAGGGGCTGTCGTACTTGTATTTGTAACATTGTTCCAGTAGTTGCCATTTATATCGGGGCTGGTGGTGATGTTACCATTGGTAACATCATTGGGGCCGAAATCAACATAAAAAGTTCTAAGGGCCTGAGCATACGTATCAATCGTGCCAAGACATAGAATCAATAAATAAACAAATAGTTTTTTCATAGGTAAATCTATTTTGAGGGTACTTTCAATATAAGAATAATTCTATAATCTTACAAGTTGCCACTGCTCACTGTTACCTCCGTGGTAACCATATTGAATAACGTCTGCGCTTTCGGCAGTAGAACCACTACGAACGTCCAGAACTTTTCCGGAATGGACAAAACTCAGCGTATAATATCCGTTTTCCGGCGAAGTAATAGTCAGCATTTGATTACTCCAGCCAACATAATCCCAAATATGAACGGTAGCAAAAGCTTCTGTAGATACATCTTTCAGGTCGAGTGCCCTTCCACTACCCACATTAATTATTTTGTACTGCCCGTTGCCCAATCCGGTGATTGTCCAGCGCTGGGCGTTGGTGGTGTTCCATGTATACTGTTGTACGATAGTTCCATTTGCCGTATTGCCATCTCTGCAATCTAAAACTTTGCCGCTGTTGCGATTAACAATCCGGTAAGTGCCATCAGCAACCGGCTCGTAGGCTTCAGCCGGAGTTACTGCCTGTAAAACAACAGAACCCTCAGCTTCCATTGCACGAACATCTCCTGTAGGAGTAGCCGCAGACCATACATTCCATGAAATGTTGGAATCGTAGCGTCTCCAGCTCCATGCTGCAAGGCATTGTTTGGTAAGATACTCCCTGTATGTGTCCCAGAGGTTATTCTGGCTGGCCAGCAGACTTAATCCACGCACAAACTGATCAGCCCCAAAATCGCCATTCGCTGGTTTATCCTGATTCAGGATAGGCCACGTATTTATAACATGCGCAGTCGCAAATTTTGCGTCATCAAGATAGGAAGCAGTTCTTGTGATCTGGAAGAGTGCGTTGGCAGCGTTAATGAATAATCCACTGTTATAAATATTATCGTCTGAAGTAACACTCAGACCATTGGGTCCCCAACCTTCATAAAGTCTTCCGTTAGTTGTGTTTAAGAGCCTGCGTGCCCAGGAATATATTGCAGTACATTTATTCAGCACATCAGTATTACCGGTTGCATTGTATATCATGCAGCCCGAAATGATGAACGGATAATTACTAAGGGCAATTTTACCCCCATTCGGTACGTCTTCCATGTTCTCCCAGATTCCTCCACCATAGGTGTTATCCCAACCCCGGTTATAAACTACATTCCAATTGGTGATTGCTGCATCACGATACGCCGTATTGCCGGTGATCTGATAACCACGGATAAGCGCGATAACTGCCCATTCAATGTCATCGTTCCAACTATCCCACGAAAGGTCTTTGGAAGCTGGCACAGTGATTTCGTTGGCTATAAAGGTGTTTAGTAAATCAATGATGAGCTGTCTGGCATCCGCTCTCTGGGTCTTGTCGTAGAAATCCTCCACCCCGGTAATCATGTAAGCCTGGCCCCACATGAAAGCTCTTGACCTGTCCGTTAAACTATTGCAGAAATAGGTTTGACCACCTGACCGGATCAGGTAAGCCTTTACCCAGCCATCGAATACCCGGTCGTCAATACCCGGATCGATCCCTCCTCTTGCTGAAGTATTATCAACTTTTGAAACAACAGGTTCAGGTCCGGATTTTTTTTCAATGAGTTCTTTCCTGCTACATTGTGAGAAAAATACCATAATGCATAGCATTATCAGTAACGATTGCCTGGGTTTCGGCTCAATAGGTTTTTTCATAGACTTTTTGGTTTGGTTAATTGTTGGGTAATACGGGTTATGATGATTTAAGTGATGTTGTCAAAGTAAATCATTAATGGAGTGAGATAGGCTGCAATAGCTTCACCCGGTAAAAAAATCCAACTGTTTTTAAGATTATATATTTTATAATCAATCTTTTATATAGAGGCTTGTATAGAAAAATCTAAAGGCTTCAAAAAGAAAAGGGCCTGCTTATTGCAGCCCCTTTTCAAATAACATTAAGGTATGATCTGCCACAACTCTGCGTCATATTGGTTTTCCCACCACTGTTCCAGCTTTGTGCCTGGCGTCTGATTGCTGTAAGGCACATTCAAAGCCATCAGACTTCTTTTGTTGATGATCTTGAAATATCCATTAGCCATATCCTGCACTCTCCACTGCTGTGCAATGGTACTATTATCCGTGTACTGGATCAGGATATTACCAGCATCAAGTGAAGCATCTGCATCGTCCAGATATAACCCGGAAGCCACATTGGTGATCTTGTAATAACCATTACCCAGACTGGTGAAGATCCATTTCTGGGCAGTAGCCCCGTTATCCGTCCATTGCTGGATCTGCAATCTGATAGTAGCGCTGCCATCGGGCACATCCACACATTGAGAGGTAACCTTTGATTTAATCCTGTAGGTACCATTGGCTAAAGGCATCGCATAACTCGGCCCGATAGAAGGCGCTGCAACAGGAATCCCCTTTTCAATAGGATAACCGAAATAAGGCACATCCCCGTTCCAGGAGAACTGCTGTGCATTCACTCTCCTGTCCCAGCCAGCACCATCCGCACTGGCGCTATGGTACACGATCCACCACTGGATGTTATCAGCAGACTTTACAAAGGAAGCATGACCAGGGCCATAGATGTTCCCGAATTTAGCAAAGGCAGGAGTAGCAGCTTTCGTCCAGGATGATTTTGCCATCAGGTTGCCATTGGTGCAGGTAATTCTGCCCAGGCAATAGTCATTGGTCCAGCTACCGCTGGCAGAGTAAATGATATTGACGGTACTGTTGCTGATCAGCGAAGTCGGACCTTCATTCACGGTAGGACTGCCGACCTGTTCCCAGCTATAATCAGGTCTGGAGATCTCCACCCTTTCCCCTGAAATTGTATAGGGGTTGCTCATTTTGGCAATGTACAGGTACTGGGACACGTTCGTAGTGCCTTCCCATCCTGACCATACGAAATACTGTTCGCTGTTGAAATCAAAAGGATGCCCGTCAATAGCCCAGCGGTCGGTGGTTGCGTTCAGTTTAGCCTTATAGTTATAAGCCCCGTCCAGCGGATCGCTGGCATTGCTGCCACCTTCGAGCACGTACATTCGGTGATTGTCATTGTTACCATTATCTGCTGCAAAGTAAACATACCACCTGCCACTACGGTAATGCAGCTCAGGCGCCCACAGGTTGGAGGAATAACCAGTTCCCGGAGGAGGTGTAAAGATGAACGTTTTCGTTTGCTGCAACAGATTCTCTAATATGGCCGACTTCGTGATATACAAACTTCCGCCATTAGATCCGCAATAGTAATAATAACCGCCAATGTTGATCACCCAGGGATCATAATAGCTGCCATTATCAATAGAGGGTAATGAATTTGTGAAAATGTTCGAAGTACTTAATGCAGCACTGTTCGTTGCTACAGTCCTGGCTTTAAGTGGGTCCGATTCGCTCTTCTTACAGCTTTGCGTGGATGCGAGTGCAAACAACCCGCAGAGGACTAACAAATTGTTCCTTTTCATGGTTTTCAGGTTATGAGGGTTTGTGGATAGAGGGAGCTGCAATAATACACTATGGTTTTGAATAATGTAACACACTACTGAGAATAATATTCAACAGATTGATAATTATTAGTTTCAATCAATCCTTTAAACACCGAATGGAGAAACCGTGATACATACCCCCATTCTTGCGACCTGCAACGATTGTCTCAGATTGCAGATAACGGGTCCATGCGTCACTGGCATCAAATGCAGTACTGCTCCAAAAAAGGGCGTTGCTACCGGGAATAAAGCCACTCTTGCCGCGGAAACCGGCGGGCAAAGCAGTAAATCCACTGGAATTGGTAGCACCGGTATTGGGGCTTAACCAATGCATTGTACCGGCATCCTTCATCTTTCCGCCTGCAATGGCATCACCGCCGAGATAAGCAATTAATATTGCCCATTCGTCATCAGACGGGATATGCCAGCCGGGAGGACATAGTTTTCCGGTATTTAAGGCATACCAGTTGTATAATGCACCATAAATATTGCGGTCATTATTGTACCAACAGTACCCCGGTGCATTAAGATTGTACCATGCCGACTGCTCTGTTACCAATGGGATTTCAGTACCATCATTATACCTGGTGGTTTTCAGGTTTTCCGCCATCCATACCTGGGTTCCGATAGTTACGGTGCGATAAACATTCCCATCAATGTCTTTTATAGTTTCTTCATTTGTCTTCATTTGCTATTTTTCCAGCAAAGCTATTTTCCTTTTCATGATTTAAATAGTCGCTATTATCCTAAATTTAGTCGCAAAAAGTCATGGATAAATTATTGGCTGAAAGTGAACCCGGCTTGATCGCTTCAGTTGCTTCCATTCTGAATACTTCGATGGACAACAATGGCAGGATGATTATTCCTGCACAATTTGGCCATGGTTACCTGCAAGCCTTTAATTTTAATCCTGGCCTTAGAATGATGGTCCGGGATTATGAACTCAAAGAAAGTTTACTGATCAAAAAAAAGACATCACACTGTTTTACAGAAAGTGTCTTCCTGCTTTTTCAAAACTCTTTTTTACCGGATTCTAAACTTTTGTCCTCTGTCCAGGTATTCCCTGAGCATGTGGATGCAGCAATTTTATTTCCAGGGATAACCGTTTTCAAAAGCATCGTGATCGCCGTGAAAGTGGCGTATCTTAAAGAATTACTGAAAGGCGATTGGGGGAACGAAATATTGGCAGCCATTACCAAACCTGATCAACCTTATCTTTTTGAAGTGCTTATTCCCCCATCCATTGATAAAATTACAAAAGAGATACTGGAAGCTAATGTGCCTGTTGCCTTGCGTAACTTCTATTTCAAAGTAAAAGCGGAGGAACTTATTTATCTTTTGTTTGCTGAATTGTTCCAAAGAGAAAATATGAGTGTGGCAGCTTTGAACATCGCTGATATTCAAACGATCTATAAAATAAGAAATAGTCTGCTTACCCGGTTGGACACACCACCGGTTGTCAGCGAACTGGCCCTGCAGGCCAATTTCAGCAAGTCGAAACTCACCCGTCTTTTCAGACAAATATTTGGGACAGGAATTTTTCAATACTATCAGGCTTTCCGAATGCAGGAGGCTGCACGATTATTGAAAGCAAAGCGACTTTCAGTCAGTGAGGTCGGGTATCAAATGGGCTTTATCAATTTAAGCCACTTTAGCAGAACTTTCGAAAAATATATTGGTATGAAACCCAAAAAATATACGCAAATTAATAATCGATAAAAGAGTGCCACCAGTGATGTAGTGGCACTCTTTTTATTATAATGACTTCAGGAAACGTATCAGATTATCACGGTCTGTCTGTGCGAGTGCTACAAATTGCTGTTTAGCTTTTGCGGCTTCACCACCATGCCAGAGTATTGCTTCTTCCAGTGTTCTTGCCCGCCCATCATGCAGGTAAAAAGGAGTGCCGTTTGTTTTCTCAAACAGCCCTACACCCCATAGTGCAGGTGTTTTCCATTCACTGCCGGTAGCATTAAAATCAGGTCTTCCATCTGCAAGACCATCACCCATATCATGGAGTAGTAAGTCAGTATAAGGATGGATACGCTGATTGCTCAGTGTTGGATAACGAACGTCAACAGCTGTATACATAGTTGGTTTGTGACAACCGCTACAGCCTACCTGCGCGAACAGTTTTTCACCTTGCAGCACCTGTGCATCAGTAGTATTTCTGCGGGCAGGAACTGCCAGGGTAAGCAGATAGTAGTCTACCGCATCCAGCAGCGTATCAGGCAATTCAGGATCGTCTGTAAGGGCATCCAGCTGTGTCTGACCATAGGAGCTTTCCTGTGGAAAAAGTCTGCTGGTAACGCCCATGTCCTGCTGGTAAGCAGCTGCCGCCTGGGTGAGAATTGTTGCGGTATTGGCTTTCATTCCAAAACGGCCGAGCATCATCTTTTTGTTAGCGGCATCATATACGTAGTTTGGTCTGCCACTGATACCGTCTCCGTCTGCATCATTTTCATCTGCAAAGGAAAGGATCGTTGATTCCGGGATGAGAGACAGTAGTCCCAGTCCGAAGAAAGGTGGCGCCATACGTGGGGAGACCATCACATTTGAAGGAAGGCTTAAATATGTGTTGGTCAGTGTGTAGGTAGGCTTACGCAGCGTAGCTATATTCTGATCAGCATAAGTAAAGATTTCTTCTACATAGGAGATGTTCACTTTACCTTCCGGTGTTTTACCGAAGATGGCGAGATCCTGTAACTGCAACCCAAAGCCGGGAACTGCTACCGGTCCGCCATGTTCATCTGTACCGGGGATGCTCAGGCGCATCAGCATGGAAGAGGTAACCGTACCAGTGGTAGGACTACCTTTCCCATCGTTGTGATGGCAGCTTTTGCAGCTGACATTATTAAAAATAGGTCCCAGCCCGCTATTGTTGGGCGCAGGAGCTGTGACGAAAGTCTGATCAACACTGTTGTCTCCAAGGTCGTGGATATGCTGGTCATATTCTGAAAGACCAGTGATCATATTACCAAAAGCCTGGCTTGTTTCGTCAAATACGGTAGCAGCGCCACCACTCAGGCGCGGATCGTATTCATCTTCACTGAAGGCAGACGGCTTTGTACACATCACCAGGAATGAAGGTAATGCAAGCAGTGCTGCAACTAAATAAATCTTCCTTATCCGCATTTGTATATTTGCTTAGTCATTGACATTTGCTACAAGGTATGCCTGCAGGTCTTCTTCAAGGGTTGTCTTGAGAGTAGCCAGATTGGTCATTACCTGTAAGCTCTGTACACGTTCTGAAATGATAGCCTTTTCGTAAGGCAGTGTGATAGCATCAAAAGAGCCAATAGCTGCGGCAAACTGCTGCTGGATTTTGTTATCCAGAGAGAGATTCTTTGCAGCTACCAGATGGTGCAGTGATTTACCTTCGTTACCCAGGAATTTACCCATGTATACATTGTAAGCACCGGTGATATTGTTTTTAAAATCTGCCAGTGAGTTGCCACTGAAAGGAGATTCCACAATGCTTGGATCTTTGGCATCATAAGGTTCTTTCATTTTGGAATCACCCACTTCGCCGCAGATGTCTGCAAGACCGGAAGCGATTGCCACAAATGCACTCAGTTTGGTAGTGAAAGGCTGTGTGCCTTTACCTGCTGCCAGTACTTTAGCGCCGTAGTTACCACCAGAAGTGATCCAGCTGTCACGCAATTTGGTACAGGTGTTTTTCAGATCAGCAGTAAGGCTGTTGATGTATTTGATCTGACGAGCAGTGAGGCTTTCAGCAGTACGTTGTCCATCGGTACCCCAGAGGATATATTCGATAGGATGGTAACCTCTTAATGACAGGGTGCTTAATGCTTCGATGTCTGTTACTTCAAGTGTGTTAGCACTTGCCAGCAGGGAGTCCATCTGTACATAGTCAACAGGCCATGTATCCATATTAGGATCGTAGTTATCATCTTCAACAGGTCCTATCAGGTAACCTTCACACTGTTCCCATGTGCTGCGCATATTTCTCCAGGCTGTTTGAGCAGCTGCAAGATTTGCGGCATTAGGAGTAGCGTTTAAAGCGGTAACAACATTATCGAAAGTAGTAGCTTTTGCCACGAGGTCTTCGTAACCAGGGATAGCTGTTTTAGCTACGAAGTCAATCAGCACACTGTCCTTCAGCGTTGCGAAATCTGTCTGTGAAGTACTGTTATCGCTGTCTTTGCTGCAGGACGCCAGGGCAATACAACCCGTAGCGGCAAATAAGAAAATAAGTTTTTTCATGATGGTAAGCTTATATATGTATGATCAAATTAGTTGGCGTTGTTTCGATGGTCAGATGGGGCAATCCCTTTTCGGCAGGGCCTTTTTTCACATTTCCCTGTTTATCATACTGGCTGCCATGAAGGCTGCAGTAATAACCAGATCCGGTAGGAATCAGCTGGTTATTCTGGTGAGTACAACGTAACAACAATGCCTGGAAAGTATTGTCTGTATTTTTCTGAACAGCTATTTCATATTCATAATTCCGTGGACTGATAATCTGTGAATTGCTGGTATCAAAAAGAGATAATGGCACTTCTATTTTATTATCAGTTACAGTCGTCTTAAAGCCTTTTGCAGTAGTACCGCAGGATACCAGGAATTCTGCAATGGAAAATGTAGCAGCTCCCAACAGGCATACTTTGCACGTATCTTTCAAAAACGATCTTCTGCTATTATTTTCCATTGTTATGCAACGTTTATCAGATTAAAAAGAATAACCAATACCCAGATTGATGAATGAATTGTTTGTTCTGTAAGGAACACGGGTAGGGCTTGGATTTACTACCAGTACAGGGTTTTCATCTCCGGTATGCATTACTCTTACATCTGCTTTGATAGCTACGTTAGGTACAGGCAAATAAGTGAATCCTGCAATGAGGTGTTGTTGTTTCAATGTACCGTCGTAAATGCCATTGGAAGGAATAGAATTATTCATATCCAGCATTTCGTAACGGGCAAACACATTGAATTGCTGGTCTTTCAGTTTAGGCGATGTTTCCAGCAGGTTGTAAGCCAGTTCTGCGTAGGCGCCATACATTGATTTCCCGACATTATTAGCGTAGGCTCTGTTTACATCAGCAGCGTCAGGGAAGGAGACCATGGTACCGATTGCTTTTGCAGAAATACCGTTATGGCTCCACATGATGTTAGCTTCTCCCAGATAAACAGGCAGGCTAAATGCACCGTGTGATAATTGCAAACTGTCTGACTTACGCTGATTTAAACCATTGGTACCTCCGGCATAACCGGATACCTGGAAGCGGAACTCTTTCCAGTAATATTGTAAAGATGCTGTCACAGCGATGTTATTGGCGTAAGCGCCTTGTCCTTCTGCTTTCCCTTCTATCAAACCGGTGCCGTGTGAGAAAGTGGCATCATTTAATCCGTTGAGTATAGCAATGGAGTAGTTCAAAGGAATGCGGCGTGTACGGCCATAGAAGCCGATACCCAGTTCGCGCCAGGTGGCAGGTATGATCAGTTGTTCTACCAGCGGGCGTTCTACCCCGTTGAAATTCACCGGCAGGTGATTTTCATTGAGGATACCGATGCGTGGTACAAACAGACCGGCTACTATATATTGACGCGGATTGAGATTGAATTTAAGGTAAGCCTGTTCCATAGAGATTTCACCCTGGAACCCGTTACCTACTGCTCCTGGTGTTACTTTAGCGTTTTCCAGTTCCATTTCACTAAAGAAGGAAATTTTGGAGTTGAACTGGTGACCGATAAATAACACGGCTCTTTCCAGGGTAGCTCTGGCCATTTTCTCGTTCATGTCCCGCTGGTAAAAGGCGGAGCCATAACCGGAAATAACGGTCCTGCTTTTTGATGTACCTGCGTTCAGGGAGTCTTCCCCTGTTGTTAGCACTAATCTTTGTGCTGGTGTAAGTTGTTGTGAGTAAATTAATTGTACGGAGATTAAACAGCTTCCTACTGCTAAAAACAGTCCCTTTTTCAGTATCATGATTTGGTTTTACAGTGTGCAAAGTTCTACTGAAATAGTTTAACCTCATTTACGCAAAACGAAAATTCTTAGCTCAAAAGCGGAAATTCTTTTGAAGGGATTAGAAAATATTTGGAGAAAGTTATAAAGAGGGGGAGTAATTATTTGTTTTATAATGGGTTATCAGATATGTTGTCAATTATAAAGGATAATTCCCCAGAAGAAATTATCAGGCGGTGCAGAATCCCAGTTGTTATAAGCATGTCCTTCATCTGATTTATAATGTAAAAAGTAACTACCGGCAGGCAGGGTGATCTCCTGGTCCACTTTCTGGTTTTTGAGTGCTCCGCCGGCATGCTTTGCAGGTTGTCCCTGCATCTGCCAGATCATTTTACCGGAGGCATCTTCTATCCAGCCATAATCACACCAGGAATTAAAATCTCCTGAACAATTTTCGCCCACGCCGTACACTCTTAGCCTCGTTGCTTTTGAAAGTGTAAATGTCTTTGTAACTTCTTTATTAATCCCTATGTTCTTAATAGCAGCAATTATTTCACCAGTAGGTAATGCCTCAGTATGATTAAAATTAAGACTGCCATAAATCTCATATAAGTCCTTTGCTTTTATGGTATCTCCATTCACGAGAGCCATCGTAGCCTGTGTAATCAGTTCTTTATTATAAAAATCTTTGTAAGGGTTAGTCGTATTTAGTTTTTCCCGGATGGCCTGTACCGGAAGATGGTAGTCGAGGTGAAGAAAGTTACTGTCTTTGTTAATACAATATTTGTATAACAATTGTCCTACCGGTGATACAAACAGGTCTCCATCGGCCAGTGGAAAAGGCTGGCTGAGTTTCTCTATATTAGTGAGTACGACCAATGTCATTTTCAGAGACGGTACTTTTATAAATAACCCTGATTCTCCCTGTGTTTGTCCGTAATGCCAGTAAAAGTCAATCCCTCTGTAAGTTTGTGTAAACCATCCAAGACCATAAGGTGTAAGTTCTCCATTTTTCAATTTGTTGGGAGTGAAAATTTCCTTTTGAATACCAGCTGATACAAACTGGTTTTTATCTATGGCAGCAGAGTATTTCAGCAGGTCTTTTACTGTTGTAACCAATCCTCCAAAGGCACCAAATTGATCAAAGTACTGTGATGCTACGATCTCTCTTTTTTCATTAAGCTCATAAGGTTTTGCCAGTTGTTTAAAGGCCGTTTCAAAATAAGGGATCATATTTTTATGTTGCCGGATAAAGTTGAAATAGCTGTAAAGAGAGATCCCCGGAGCAGTTGATGCCATTTTTAGGGGTATAACTATATTCTCCATCATTAACTGATAAAATGGAACTCCCGAAGCTTTTTCTATGATAGGAGTTAATATTCCAAACCGGTAACCATTATATTGATAATGTGTACCTGGTTCCTCTTCTGAGGTATGGGTCAGTAAGTTTTTTACTGTAATATGAGGGTTACCCAGATTCAGGCCATAGGTGGATATAGGAGTCTCCAGCCTCAATTTTCCGAGCTCCACCTGTTGCATAATAAGCGTCGAAGTAAATGTTTTAGTAATTGATGCTACCCGGAAAGAAGTATTTGCTGTTGCTTTGACGTGGTTTTCAAGATCTGCATATCCGAACCCTTCTTCAATATGTACAGTATCTCCCTGCGTAAAGCCCACTGCCATAGCTGGTATTTTTAATTCAATACGGATTGAATCCAAACCCGCCATAAAAGACTGTAAGGGTGTTTTTACCTGTGAATGGCTATCTGTTGCAATGCAGTTTAAAAAGACCAGTAATCCCCAGGTGGGCAGCTTATACTTCATAAAGGTAGTTTTCGCGTATTATTAATAGACGCTGAATAAACGTAAAAGTTGCTGCTGGGGAAGCTTTATTTTAGAATTGGCTTTCTGATAAAGTATTTCCTTAAGAACGAAAACGTAGTGATTGATCAGGGAATTTATACCGTAATAATTAAAAAGGGTATCCAAGACTATGTATAATATAACTGTGAATATCAGCAGTAGTGATGGGTTTTACACATTGCCGCTTAATAAAAAACTGCTGGCGAGGATTTATTTCCTGGAAGCTACTAATAGAATTGTGAAGAAAGTTTCTGTATTATAGGAATATGAGGGTGTATCGTATGATACACCCCCTCTCTTTTTAGAATTTAAACATTTTCGTTACATCATTCAAATCCACATCACCGTCCCCATCTTTATCCAATCCCAGCTTAGCCCCGATACTACCCAGGTTACCACCGCCTACAGACTGCAGGATCTCCTGAATATTAAATCCGGTTCCGCTTCCACCGTTTCTCAGTGAATCCATCACAGTAGGGATCAGCGTAGCGGCTATACCACCGGCCGCAGACTCACTAATCCCAAACTTCTGCATGATATTGGTAATAAAGTTGCCCTGGATCTGCTGTACCGCAGGATGATCCGGATTATCCAGGATCTCCCCGGCCTTTTCAGGCTCTCCGCCCAGCACCGACATAATAGCACTACCGGCTTCTTTCATTACTCCTTCATTATGTTCATTCGGTACATCAGGATTGTTAACGACCGACTGCTGACCATATTGCTGGACCAGTTGCATGAATTGCTCGAACATTGGATTTGTATTTGGTAAACAAATTAGATTAGAGAACCCATATTAACAAATCTGTCTGTCAGAAAGTTCAAATTAATTACTTTTGAAAAAATAGTCCCGTTGAAAAAAACATTTGCAGATCATGTGATCGCTTTTAACAGCAACCTGGAATATACAGGAAAACTACCACCCGGTATCCGTATCATGAACCCTTTCCGCGAACAACCGCATATAAAGGACATTATGCGGCAGTTCTACAAGAAATTCTACGATGATCATCTCACCCGGCAAATGATTATCGGTATCAATCCCGGCAGATTAGGCTCCGGTTCTACCGGTGTGCCGTTTACTGATACCAAACGCATGACAGAAGTACATGGGATCAATATTGAAGGACTTAAAACACATGAACCTTCTGCCGTGTTTATGCACGAAATGTTCAGCGCTTATGGTGGTGTAGAGAAATTCTATAAAGACTTTTATATAGGTTCTGTATGCCCTTTGGGTTTTACTTCCATTCAACCCGGTGGAAAGGAAATAAACTATAATTATTATGATAGTAAAGCGCTCACCGATGCAGTATATGATTTTATAGTAGAAAGCTTAAAAGAGCAGTTAACATTTGGGATAGATACCAGTGCTGCTTTTTGTTTAGGTACAGGAAAGAATTTCGCTTTCTTACAACAACTGAATAATAAAGAGAGATTTTTTAAGAAGATCATTCCGCTGGAACACCCACGTTTTGTAATGCAGTACAGGTCTAAAACAAAACAGGAATATATAGATAAGTATTTACGTGAGTTTGAAGAAAACCGGGACTGATAAACAGCCCCGGTTGTTATATATCAATTCATCACTCGACTGACATGTTTTACTTTCACCAGTACTTCATACGTACCTTCCTGGTAAATATTAAACTGGAACCTTGGGTTTACGCTGTAAATCTTTTGTGTAGTTGGCGTAAACGCAGGATCTATATTCACAAACTGGCTTGGAATACGGTAATAGATCAGGTAACCATAAGCACTCTGCCTTAAAGGGAAAGGAGTGGTCTCAAAGTTACAGGTCATGGTAGAATCCGTTTTTATCAGAGGATGGAACTGAGCATAGGTCTGAAAATCGCTACGGTCTCCTCTTCTGATGATCTCTCCATTAGCAGGATTAAACGGATGTCCGTTCTGGTCAACTATCTTCAGGATAATATCAGTACCCTCATCTGATGTTTTAACGATACTCACATCCGGCGCACCAAGGTCCCCACTGGTAGTAGTTCCATCTATAAACCATGCACATCCGCCGCCACCGATGAAGTAAGGCACATCATCCACCATAGTGAATGTGGCAATGTTGCTATAGTTCATGGAACCATTCTCATTGCTGGCCTGGATATCAAATTCATAAGTCCCCAATGGTACTTTAGTAGTTGTACCATAAAATGTGAAAGATCCGGTATGCACATTAAAATCAAAAGGAGGCGAATTCACTTTCCGTCTTTTCTTATTCAGCAATTCAACCGTTGTATCGGTATCTGCATTAAACTCTCCTATCCATTCATACCGGTCGTAATTAGCAAACAGTGAATCCGCATGATGATGGGTACTGTCTCTTATATCCAGCAGTTTATACACAACAGGCGCACTGGACCCATCATTGCTTACGGCGGCTGTCTGCTGGATCTGTCCGCGTTTTATCTGCATAGGATTATCAACATACCTGATCTGTTTACTCAGATAACCATGCTCCACTTTCTTGCAGGAAGGCAAAAAGGCGATGGCAGTAAATAATATATATAAGCTCTTTTTCATGATAATTAGTTTTTCACATCAGCAAAGTAGGTGAATGTATGGTTGTTGCTCAACACATGCAGTACGCCCGTGGTGGTGAGTATTCCTGAAGTCTGACAAAGGGTTCGCAGCAATTGCTCCGGTTTCAGGTTAGGAATACCTGTAGAATCGGTTGGTACAGGCAGCCCGTTGAAAGGGATCATTTTGGTCAGATAAAGGTATTTAGGCTTTGTAGTGAATACAGAACCATCCGTATAATCGGTGGTAGGGATCAGCTGCACCAGGCGGAGTTCTCCGTCATTTGATTTAAACAGGCGGCCCGTTTCTGTTGTATTATCCCTGGTGATCTTATCTTTAAACAGATAAGCTCTTAAGGAATCTTTCATCACTGTATAGTCCAGTGAATCGAAAGTATACACCAGGTTAGGATCAACCATTTTTACCCTCAGATCTTCCTGTTTAACTTTGATATAATTAGTGATGGAATAATCAGTAAATGCAAAAAAAGTTCCGGAAGCATTTACTTCATCTTTTAGTCCTGTTCTGTCTATCAGCAGCAACAGGGTATCAAAAAGAGGATTTGTTTTCAGATAATCATAGGTAGTCATGTTCACATGCGGATCGGTCGTACTGCCACCTATGGTATATTCTTTCCTGCAGGAGAAGAAAGCTATTGTTATTATCAGAAAGATGAATATTCTATGTTTCATGCGGATGTTTTTAATTGATTAGAGTTTGCCCTGCCAGTAAGGTGTTTGTTTGAGTGTGTAATCGTCTTTGAACATGGTGGGATCAACAGGCCATAACCATCCACCCAAAGGAGATCCGTTATCGAACTGCGCTGCAGAGAAAGATTCGTTATAAACCGGCAGCTGTTTGTTCCTTACCAGGTCGTAATACGATTGTCCTTCATAATAAAGTTCCCTGAGGCGTTCTTCGAGGATTACAGTGGCCAGGTCATCTCCGGTACCGTTATAATCGGCAAGTCCTGCTCTTTCCCTTATTTTGTTTAATAATGGCAGCGCTTCCCCGTCGCGGTTTAATTTATTCAATGCTTCAGCCCTTAAAAGGAGAATATCTGCCAGTCTGAAGATGTTTAAATTATTTGCCAGTCTGGGATCTCCTTTTACAGATCCGTCTGCATAACTGATGTTGGCGTATTTGATAATCTGACCTTCTGAAGACTGTGACTGGTAAAAGAATAATCTGTATCGCAGGTCGGAGCTGTCTTTATACATGTTATTGACGTAAAAAGTACTTACAGGCCATTCGATGTATGATTTACCATAGATATAAGGTTCTTTCAGCGTATTGGCGGAACCGTTACCACCACCATTGATAGCGATACCTTCATTTTGTCCGTCGTTAATATTGATCTCAAAGATGCCTTCCATAGATTTACCAATGAATACCTGTGCATAGTTGGCAGAGTCTACTAACTGGTAACCTCCTTTAGTAATCACTTCATTTGCGGCTACTTCACATCCTGCATAATCCCCTTTCCAGGCTTTGATGTGAGCTTCCAGCGCAAAGGCACTGCCCTTATTTGCTCTTATAGCTCGTTCATTTTCGTTAGCATAGCCAAAGTCGAGGTTTTGTTCTGCAACGCTGAGGTCTGTCAGGCATTGTTTCAGTACAGAATCAGCAGAAGATCTGGGGATATTTACAGCAGCATTGGCGTCCAGGTCCGGAGCCAGTTTCAGGGGAACAGTACCCCATATCCTGCTCATATAAAAGTAAACATATGCCCTTAAGAAATAGGCCTCTCCTATTACATGCAGTTTATTGGAAGCAACTACAAATTTTGAATCCGGGATGCCGGGAACTTTTGCAATGATCAGGTTGATCTGCTGTAACAGTTTATAATATTTCTGCCAGTTCCAGAAGCTGCCTCCGTTTACATTAAGACCGGTAAAAAGTCCCTGGGCAACATTGCTGTTCCCGGAATCATAACCACCGTTTATATTGAGTTCGCCCGCCGGAACATCTCCGTATACATGCCAGGAGTTGTCTGTGAGCAGGATATTCCTTAATAACGCATAGGCGCCTGCAATAGCCGTATTGGCATCCTGTTCATTGGTGAAATATGCTTCTGTAAAAGTTGAATTATGAGGCTCCAGATCCAGTATTTTACTGCATGATGAAGCTATCATAACAGAAGCCATTAGTAACACGGTATAACTTGTATGTAAGAGTCGTTTGTTCATGATCCTGTTTTTTTAAATTAAAGGCTGATATCCAATCCGAAAGTGAACTTTTTAGGAATCGGATAACCACTGCCGCTATACACACCAAAAGCATCCACTTCTTCTGCATCAGGTACATTTTTTGATTTCTGGAAGATGTAAAGATTATCTACCAGTCCGTATACACGTACCCGTTTCAAACGTATCTTTTCGAGTAATGCAGGAGCCAGTGTATAACCCAGGGAAATCTTTTTCACACGCAGGTAAGCACCGCTTTCTACCCACTGTGAACTTACCAGTGCATATTTGTAGCGCGTACCTGTTACAGAACTTAAGGAAGGATATTGTGCATTGTCGCCCGGATTCTGCCAGAAATTAATATCATTTAAATCAGGAAGGGAATGTGTACTGATGGAATGCAGGGGATTTGAATCACCATCATCCGTTGGTACAAGCTGGGAAAGTCTTCCCGCGAGGTAATCATTGTAGATCTTACGACCTGCCGTGAATGTACAGAAGATGTCCAGTGTAAATCTCCTGTAGGTAAAAGTATTACTGAAACCTCCTGTAAGTTTAGGGTTAGGGTTACCAGAAGGCACATAATCTGTAGCATCCAGTATACCATCTCCATTAGAATCCTGCCAGATAGGATCACCACCTCTGAAAGGATAACCATAAAAATTAAGCACCTGACCGGTAACAGGGTTTACCGGTACATCAGCATCTGTTTTATAAATACCGGTTGCCTTGAAAGTATTGTAGGTATTAATAGGCTGACCTCTTCTGAGCAGGTATTTATCCAGGTAAATATCACGTCCACCATTAGGCAAAGAAGTGATCATGTTATCATTGTGCGCAATATTCAGCAGGAACTGCCACTGGAATTTAGCGGAAGGCTTGAAGATATTTGCAATGATCTGCATTTCAACACCGGTGTTCCGTACACCGATCGCATTGGCCGTATTGGTTGAGTATCCTGTAGTAACAGGCACTGCCAGCGTAAAGATACCACCATGCGTAGTTTTCACATAAGCATCGGCCACAAAGTTAAACCTGCCGTTTAACAGGGTAATATCCAAACCAAGATTCGACTGGCTTGTTTTTTCCCAACTGAGTTTAGGATTGGAAAGCCCTTTATCAAAGTTCAGCGATACAGCTGGTACTCCATTGTAAGTAAAGGACTGGTTAGTACCTGTAGCAGGATTTGTGCTACCGGGGAAATTACCAGCGCCTATGCTGTAAGTATTATAGGAAAGATAGTTATCACCACCATCCGGCTGACGACCGGTTTCTCCGTAACTCGCACGCAGTTTCAGCAAAGTAAGCCAGCTGCTCTGCTCTTTCAGCCAGGGCTCATCACTGATCACCCATCCTCCTGATACAGAAGGGAAATATCCCCAGCGGTTATCTCTACCAAAACGGGAAGATGCGTCTGCGTTCATTACAGCAGACAACAGATAACGCCCTTTGTAAGTATAGTTCACACGTAAAAAACCTGTCTGAATACCGCTTTGTAACAAGTCGGAACTGGTAGAAGCCAGATTCTTATTTAATACTGTTACAGTGCGGATCTGATCATTAGGAATACCAACGGCACTGGACATAGTAGCCCTGTACTCCATATATTCTGTATTCTGACCTAACAGTACGTTCAGTGTATGATTTTTACCGAGGCCGGTCGTATATTGAAGGGCATTACTCATCAGGTAATTATTCCTGTTTTCCACAAAGCTGGAAGCCATTCCTGTTCCATCTCTTCTTACCGCACCTGGTGTATATGAATCCACACGGGCAGTATGAGCATTGTAAGAGATGACCGTATTGAAGTTCCATTTTTTAGAGATCTTCCAGTCTATCACAGGACTAATAGACAGGTTATCATCAGAATTCCGGTCTGTCTGATTGCTTGTATTACCAAAGATGAAATCCTTGTTTGCTTCAGACAGATATAATAAGGAAGATGGCAACGGACTGGAAGCATAATAACCACCATTAAAAGGCCCGTAACCACCGGAAAGATCATTGATTGACCTTGGTCTGTCCGCCCTGTTATAACGTATCTGTGTGCTGATATTCAGTTTAGGAGATAAGTTTAAACCAGTGGTACCACTGAAGCTGTATCTCTGGAATCCTGATTTTTTAATGATCCCCTGTTCATTATAGTAATTCAGGGAATACCTGTAATTGATCAGGTTAGTACCCCCATTCACTGACAGATCATAATTATCAACAATACCAGTACGGTAAAGCTGTCCCTGGTAGTCGTTGGCATTATTAAATGCAGGGTTCAGACTGTCTGTTAAGATCTGTGGGATATTATTCAGATTGTTGTAACTGCCATAGTGATTGATAAGCGCCATTTTACCCCTGCGTTCTTCTGCACCTATTACAACCTTATCAAGATTAGGCATATCCGTTATACCATGATAAGTAGAGAAATCAACTTTAGGTTTCCCGGTGATACCACGTTTGGTAGTGATGATGATGACACCGCCGGCACCTCTTGATCCATAGATAGCTGAGGCAGAAGCATCTTTTAAGATATCTATACTCTGGATATCATTTACTGCAATACCTGCCAGTGCATCGGTGTTGGTACCACTGCCATAATTGATAGCAGCAATATCTTCTGTGCTTTGCGGTACCCCGTCAATTACATAGAGCGGGCCACTTAAAGCCCTGGCAAGGCTGGCCTTACCTGCAGAAGAGGTGAAGTCGCTGTTGATATTACGGCTTACAGCTGTGTTACCACGCATTACCACGTTGCTTCTCACACCCGGTTCACCGGAGAAGTTCTGTACATCCAGTCCGGGAGCGCGGCCCTGTAAGAGTGCATCCAGTGTAGGTGTTGGTACATCCAGCAGGGATTTAGGGTTCACGGAGGTAACGGAAGCGGTTACATTTTTACGGCTCACTTCCTGGTAGCCTATCACGACTACATCCTTGAGATCTGTCTGATCTCTTTTCATTTGTACATCTACCTTTGTATCGGGTGTTTTTACTTTGTAGGTAAAAGGAAGATAACCCAGCAGCTTAAATGTGAGTGTGCTGCCAATGTTGGCTTTGATAGTGAAGCCTCCGTCTACACCAGAGACTGTACCCGACTTAGAGTCCGACAAACTAATAGATACACCGGGAAGAGGCTGGCCATCTCCACCGTCTGTCACTGTCCCCGATATATTTACGCGCACATCCTGTGCGTTCGTAAATACAGCAATAAGTGTGAGGGAGAGTGTTAATAGCAATACAGTACAGCGATAGCTGCATTTTGTAAAATTAACAGTCATGTAATTAAAATTTGAAGCTTTGGATTATTACGAAATCGGTTGATCACACACTATTGCTGGCATGAAAGCAATAGGTGCATTATTTTTGGTTGATACTACAAGTTGACAATCACAAAAGAGTTATAGGCCTCATAACTTTTTTTACTACTCTACAGCACTATATTAATCTTGATAACGATTCTTACTCCAGGATAGGTTTACTACGTGAACTATTGTGATGAATTCTTTCCCTTGTCCTTGTCCTTTTTTTCTTCTATAGATCTTGGAAGATTTTCGTAAGGTAGAACAGAAACCAATACTAAGTTGTCAATGAAAACTAAACAGACTGCTAACGAAAGTTAAATGGGCGAAATAATTAATGTAATTCAGAAAAGAATAAAGTAAATTGTGGTAACAAGTATCTCTGCGACTTCAACCTGTATTGAACCCAAACCCATATATACATAGTTATGAAAACACAATCCTTTGTATTGACCAGCCTTGTGCTGCTTGTAAGTATTATTTCATGTAAAAAGGACGATTCTGCTAAGTTGCCTGCTACCGGAGAACTTACAGCTACGAATGCAGTTGCTGCACTTCCCAGTCCTTTTAAAGTAGCTTATTATGCCTTTGATGCAACGCCGAATGTATTACCGCTGACCAATTTTGCCAATGAGGCGAATGTAGTGGTACTGTTTGAAGGTACTGCCTGGGAAATGGCAGATTCTGTGCACTATGGCAGCAGCAGTAGTTACATCCTCAATGTTAATCCTAATTATCACTCTTACAAATCTATCCGGGACCATGTGAAGATCCTGCAGCAGAGAGGTGTGAAAGTGCTGATGAATGTGGATGATGCTGCGTCCTGGAATACGACGACTCCGTTTACGACCTACAACGGTGTTGGTTTAACTTATCTGCAATATGCTGCTTTTGCCAAAGCATGTATTATTGATTCTCTTCATTTTGATGGTATTGCCCTGGATGTAGAACATATGGGTAGTACTGCTGCCAATACCAATTTCACTAACCTGGTGAAAGCGTTTGGCGCTTACTTTGGACCGTTATCCAATAATCCAACCGGCACAGTTTATACAGCAGCAATTTATAGCGGCGGACAAGCAGGTTATGCTATTGGCCAGTCCACCTCAGTTGCTGCATACTTAAACTTTGTAGAGGATATGGGTTATTTCCAGAATAATACCACAAGGTTCAACAGGTGGGCTAATTATATTGGTGCGCCTAAAACGATGATCGGTGTTTCCAAACAGTATAATTCAGTAAGTACAGCTATTACAGCTGCTGCCTGGCAACCAGCGAATGGCACTAAGAAAGCAGGGATTATGGTGTTTGCCGGAAATGTTGATTCTTCTTATACGAACAGGATTTTCAGAGCAGTAACCAACTGATTAATATAATAATAGAGAAGTAGTCGTCTAAGGCTAGTTGAATTTTGTTCTGAATTCTAATCAACCATGCAGATTTAACATAAAATGTTAAATCTGCATGGTTAAATCATATTATCGGTGTTATTTTAACTTAAAATATCAAATTTTCATTATTTAATATCCCCTCTAATCTGACACTAATATCACTTCTTAACCTATTTAGTGATAATTTCGCATCAAAATCTTTGATTTGGGTGCTTCTGTTTTCTTAATTACTCCGCCTTTTACACAGCTGAACACGCCTTACCCGGCGACGGCCTACCTGAAAGGTTTTCTCAATACTAAAAACATTACTTCTTTCCAGGCGGACCTGGGGATCGAAGTAACCCTTGCTTTATTTTCAAAGCAGGGATTACAGCACCTTTTTGCTAATATCAATACTCCTTTATCCGAAAATGCAGCCCGTATCGTTGCACTACAGGATGACTATATATACACTATCGATGATGTAATCGCTTTCCTGCAGGGTAAAAACCCTACCATGGCACACAGAATCTGTAAACGCGATTTCCTGCCGGAAGCCAACCGCTTTGCCCAGCTCGATGACCTGAACCATGCATTTGGCTCTATGGGTACACAGGACAAAGCCAAACACCTGGCTACCATGTACCTGGAAGACCTCTCCGACCTCATCATGGAAGCCGTTGATGAACACTTCGGCTTCAGCCGTTATGCAGAGAAACTGGCCCGCTCAGCCAACAGCTTCGACGAACTGTACGAAGCCCTGCAAAAAGACTATACTTACATAGATCAGATCCTCATAGATATCCTGGAGAAACATATGGCGGCCGTACAGCCTAAAATGGTGGCTATTTCCGTTCCTTTCCCGGGTAACCTGTATACTTCCCTTCGCTGTGGGCAATGGATCAAAAAACACTACCCTTCTGTGCGAATAGCAATGGGTGGTGGCTTCGCCAATACAGAACTCCGCTCCCTTTCCGATGCCCGTGTATTCGAATTCTATGATTTCGTTTCACTGGATGATGGGGAAGCTCCATTGGAAAACCTGTTTGCCTTTGTAGAAGGGAAAAAAGAACTCAACGAATTAAAACGTACTTTCTCTGTAATAGACGGGCAGGTCACTTATTCCAATAACAAATCCTGCACTGACTATAAACAAGGCCAGGTAGGCACACCAGATTACAGCGATTTTCTCCTGGATAAATATATCTCTGCCATAGAAGTAGTCAACCCCATGCACCGCATGTGGAGCGACGGGCGCTGGAATAAACTCACCATGGCACATGGCTGCTACTGGGGTAAATGTACCTTCTGCGATATCTCCCTGGATTATATCAAACTTTACGAACCGGTAGCGGCACAACTCCTCTGTGACCGTATGGAAGAGATCATTGCGCAGACAGGACAAAACGGCTTTCACTTTGTAGATGAAGCAGCACCACCTGCACTCATGCGTTCATTAGCCCTGGAAATCATCCGCCGCAAATTAACAGTCAGCTGGTGGACGAACGTGCGCTTTGAAAAGAGCTTCACCCGCGACCTCTGCATCTTACTGAAAGAATCCGGTTGTATCGCTGTTTCCGGCGGATTGGAAGTGGCTTCCGACCGTCTGCTGGAACTCATACAAAAAGGCATTACCGTATCTCAGGTGGCACAGGTGAACAAACACTTCACCGAAGCGGGCATTATGGTGCATGCTTACCTGATGTATGGCTTCCCTACCCAAACAGCACAGGAAACAATAGACTCCCTGGAAATGGTCAGACAAATGTTCCAGGCGGGGATTCTGCAATCTGCGTTCTGGCATCAGTTTACGATGACAGCGCATAGTCCTGTGGGTATGGAACCGGAGAAGTTCAATGTGCGGAAAGAATCATTGGTCATTGGCAGCTTTGCCAATAACGATATTGTGCATATTGATGAAACAGGTACAGAACATGAACTCTTCAGCTTCGGACTTAAAAAATCCTTACTGAATTTTATGCATGGCATCTGTTTAACAGATCCTTTGCAGAAATGGTTTGATTTTAAGGTACCTAAGACTAAGATCTCTCCAGATTATATTGTAAATGCCCTTACAGAAGATCATCTTGGTACTGCTAAACCCACGGCTAAAGTAGTATGGCTAGGCAGAACGCCTGCTGTAGAAAACTTTACAAAATCCAAGAAAGGGAATACCTGGGAGATGGCCTCTCTTACTTTCCAGAATAAAAAAGAGAAATACGCAATTAGCGTGGATCAGGCACAAGGTAACTGGCTGGCAGGAATGCTGGAGAAATTATCTGTTGCTAACCCAAAGACTCATACGCTGAAAGAAGTCATGGACAGTTATACAGAAGCCGGGTTAGAAGACTTTGAATTATTCTGGGATAATAAACCGGTGAATATGTTGTATAAATTCGGGTTGTTGAAATTATAAAGTGATTAAACGTCTCTGTTTATAACAAGACACAATAGGCTCCGTTAGGAGCCACGTGTTTGTAGAAACACATTAAACTACAAAACAAGACTCCGTAGGAGTCCCCTAATATTTGCCTTTTAGGGGACTCCTACGGAGTCAATTGAAGAAAATATAAATCATTTGCTACAAACACGGAGCTCCTAACGGAGCTTTTAATGTTTGATAATCTTCTTAATTACCTTCTTCTCTCCTTTACTAATCTGCACAAAATAAATACCGGGTATTATCTTACCTAATGATAATACATATTGCAGGCCACTTACAGGTGTAGTATATAACAACTGTCCTTTAGCATCCAGCAATGATACGGTAGCACCCTGCTCAAATTCTTTATTCAGATGAATAGTCACCTGCTCAGTAGCAGGATTAGGGGCAACAGTAACTGCATTATCAGGCATAACTAATACCGCAGCTTTCCTGGCCTGTAAAGTTGTATCAGGCACACTGAATGTTGCTACATCTGCAAATACAGAACCGGCATATCCGGCATCAATCGTCTGTACACTCCAGGTGTAATTACCAGCCGGTAATCCTTTCAGCTTCCAGCCAGTATTCTGATACGCATTACCTAAACCGCTAATCATTCGCTTACCGGTTGTTAAATCAGCATTTGGGAAGATGTAATACTTACCACCCGCATCTTTCAGATACATATTGTAAGTAAGCGCATTCACATGTGTTTCTGCATCAGAACCGGCAGACCAGCTAAACAATATACTATCCCCTGCTATCACAGTCTGCAAAGTTGCCGGTGGAAGAGGTGAAGTATTTGCATTAGCAGTTGCATTCTTGTACAGGAAAGCAACAGTCCTTGCATAAGCAACACCGGAATAACCATTCAATAATAAATCGATCCTACCATTATTATTAAAATCTCCTAACTCAATCGTGCCTTTGTTTATACCAGGAACACTTTCTGCACTTTTCGTAAAGATACCAGTACCATCATTCAGATAAATATTCACTATTTCTTTGTTACCAGCAGAACTCCATCCACTAAGGATAATATCATAATCGCCATCATTGTCCCAGTCAGCAAAGGCACTACCTTTTCCATTACAATTCTGACGGAATCCCTGGAAAGTAGCACCTTCTGTAAAACTACCGCGGCCATCATTGATATAGATCCTGTATACTTCACTACTACCGCTGTCACTGTAACTATCTCCATCTCCGTTCAATAACATATCCAGGTCTCCATCATGATCAATATCTGCAAACTGCGCACTACCCCAGTGTTTTTGTTTGAAAGGAACACTTTGCTCCGCAAATGTACCATCGCCATTATTCTTCCATATTTGCGTGTATCGGCGTGAAGTAGAATTATTCCAGGCTTCTACACAAAAATCAACATCCTTGTCATTATCCAGATCAGCCCAGGTAGCATCCGGGTCTTGCATATTGTTGCCATTACTCATCCTGTTTACAGCAGTAGAAAAACCATTTGCCTGTTGGAAATAAAATCTGTTGTTATTTCCATTTCCAATCATGAAATAATCAATCAACCCATTATTATCCAGATCAGCAAAACCAGCCACTGGTGCATTCACAGCAGCCGGTGTTTCCAGTGTAAATATCCCGGTACCATCATTCCTTAAAATCCTTGCATAAGCAGGCCAGCCATTGGCCTTATCCCATCCGGAGAAGATGATATCCAGATCTCCGTCTCCATCGATATCTCCTGCATTGATAGAAGGAATATAAATACCAGGAATCGCCTGATTGGTATTCGTAAAATTACCATTGCCATCATTTTTAAGGATCCCTCCCACATAAGGATCTGTACCGGAATAAATGATATCAAGGTCTCCGTCATTATCAATATCTACCGCCAGTGATTTACCATAATCAAACCCTACTCCTGCCCCGGCATATTCAACAGGTAATACCGGAGGAATAGCATAGGGATGAGAGTAAGCGGCAGCAGCATTATACGCCATAGGAGATATTTTATCACGATATACCTCACCGGCAGGCGTCAGTAACGTAGGAGATTTGTAAAACATCTGACGCGTATCTTCCACCCATTCGTACAATGAATATCTTTCTACAAAGCTGGTAGTATCCAGCATATGCAGGAAACCTGCAATAGCTTCTGCATCCTGTGGATAGGTAGGTTTGCAGCAGGTCCAGTTAGCGCCATTGTTCCACTCCGTAATCCAGATAGGTCTTCCGGTACGGTCATGAATCGCTTTTAGTCGATTGTAGAATTGCTGTGGAGACTGGCCTCCCAGGTACCAGTGCATCGCTACAAAATCTACACGATAGTTTAATGCATCGCATTTATCAATGAACTGGTACAACCATTCCAGTCCTCCATCAGAAGGGGCCGGAGAACCTAGTCTGAGACCGGATTTTAATAATTCAGGCCATGCTGCAATAGCATCATTTACACTCATATTTGCCTGGTCGGTGCGGTCGGGTTCATTAAACCCAAGCGCATGCGTGCTTTCTTTCTTATTATTGATATTATCATAAGAGTTCCAATAGCGGTTATGCCGCATAGGAATGTATTCCACATTCGGCGCAGAGACAGCTTCATTATTCCAGTCGTACTGCCAGGAGCAGTTCAATGCTTCTGCTGAGGATAACCCGCTGGTCCAGCCTTTCTTTGTTACCCAACGCCAGGGGATAACACGGATAAATGAGACCTGCTTATATAATCCTGCCGGTAAGGTATCTATTACAATATCTGCCTTATCCGCTACATATACACGACTATATCCCGTTCCCAGTTCATCCTTTGCAAACGTAGCCATATACCCTTTCTTTAAACGGAAAGACCGGATCGTATCATTCATAACACCCAGTTCCTGAGAGCGGTAATATGTGTATAAAGACGGCTGCATGGAAGTTCCTGTAAGCCCATCTCCGGAGAATACTTCCAATGGTTTATACCCCGCAGGCTGACTGATAACAACACTCCCTTGCAGATATTGCTCCACACGGATATTCTGGTCTGGCACAGCTGCTACGCCATTAATAACTATCTGCGGCAGATAGGTACTATTCAAGACCGCAGGTTTGATAGCAGGGAAATACAACCATACATTATCTGATACAAGATTCAGTAAACTACCTCTCAACGGATCTTCTTTTGCTGTGATGGTAAGTGTAGTGTTACCACTTAAAGTAAGGATCTTATTACAGATAACAGGTACACTATCAGTAACGCCTGATTGCGATTCCACAGGCATAGCATGAGGCAGCGTTTTAACACGATAGGTCTTTGTATCTCCATTTTCTGCTGTCACAATGACACTCATTTTATTGCTCACAAAAGAAAGCACTGCAGCATTTGTATTACTACTGTCTACAATGGTAAAAGTTGCATGTGGCGCTACTTTAATAGCAGAGGACAGTTGCACTACACGGGCATTATGCGGCACCAGTACCTTTGCATGTGCGTTATCAACAGCACCTATATACACTGCACTGATAAAATCTTTAGTACTCACTGCCCGCAGGCTGATGGGATATAAGGTAGTACCATTTAACCCGGTTACTTTTACGGCCATCGTATCAGAAATAAGGGTGGTATCCTGCCCCGGGATACTGATCCCACCGGTTAATCCTACTATGTCCATACTGGCAGTAGGCGCTACATCCAACCCGCTTCTGAAATTTTCTACTGTAACAGAGGGGGATACATGCAGTACTTTAAAATTGACGGTATCGATCTTTCCTTCTTTGGTAGAAAGCAGCAGCTGGTCCTTCAGCAGGATGACCTGCAGATTATCTGCCAGTACTTCCAATGGAGCCGGTAAGGGGGATGCTGATGATCCTGTTTTCAATGCAAAGTATACATCAACGTCCGAGCCATCAGCACCCGGAGCTGTATATATTTTTTTTCCGGAACAGGAGCTGTTCAGAAAAGTACCATCCGTATAAGGCCCGCAACCCACCCAGGTAGAAAATCCCCGGACCACATCCCCGTTACTGTTGGGAGCATAGTCTGTCGTTTCACTGGGGGCTACAGTACTCAGGTATAATTCACACCAGAAACTGGCCGTATTACCAATCTTTACAGCGCCATCCACCGTATAAGACTTTCCGGCTTTGAGAGTCACCTTCTGCCAGAAAAGGATATTGGCAGGCTGTGTACTGCTTACACGCAAACAGCCCCCATTCCCGGCAGATGGGACCTGCGTAGTGTAGTTAAACTGGTAAGCAGCGGGAAAGGCCGATCCCTGGTTACTGATGTGCCAGGCCGAGCTATCATCCATGCCAGCTCCTGCCTGTGAATAGACAGCAGTATGGCATAACAGGACAGCAAAAAACAGGAGTAACATTGTTCTCATAGTGGAATTATTGTTTAGGTTATGGTAACATTGAAGTGATTGCTAATATATCTGAATATAGTGCAATAACCTTGCAGCGAAGTGATATTTATACCAATAATATTATACTTTTGCTGTATATTGAGTATTAATGCTGTTCGACCCGTCCAATGAAATAAAAACCGCGCTATCCTATGCCAGGCAATTCTCCCTGGAAAAAGAACTTTTTTACATAGATAGCCAGATGATCTTACTTGGGTTACTGGATTCCTTTACAAACACACTTGAAATTGAAGATCCTGAAAGGGAAAAGATCATCACCTGGTTACAGTCACTGGATTGGGAAAGAAGTATCATTTTTAATATTCTTACATCCATCCCTATTACACTGGAGGCAGAACGGATGTTGAAGAATGCAGCCTATTATCAGAAGAAACTGAAAGATGAATACCTGCTGCCCTCCCATATTATGCTTTCCCTGCTAAGTATTGATAATCTTTGCCGGGTGAAACTGGAAACGTTAGGGATCACCTTTAACACATATCTGTTACAGTTAGAAGCATCAAGAGGTGAGGAATTACGGGTACCATTCAGAAGTCCACGGATAAAATCTTCCCGTAACTTCCCTTACATACGCCAGTTTTATAAAGCCAGGCAAAGAATAACGCTGGCGAAAAAACACCTCGCAGAAGCAAGGGATTTCCTCCAATATTACGACAGGAAAAGTTGCAGGAGACTTTGCAGCTATATCCTGCAATTAGATCCAACACATACGGAAGGACTGTGGCTGATGGGAGTAGCATGGGCAGCAGACCGCCATTTTGAAAAAGCGATCCCCTTTTATGAGAAAGTATTACAGAAACATCCACAGCATATAGGTGTGCTTTCACAACTGGGAAATTGTTACAGTCAGACCGGCGACAAGAACCGTGCAATAGAATTGTACCTGCGCGCTTTATCCGTCAATCCATCCTCTCCTGAATTACTAAATGATGTGGGATTCGTACTGATTGATCTGCAGCAATATGACAGGGCCATTACGTTGTTCAATCAGGCTATTGCAATTGATGACCAGCACTCCAATGCGTACAGTAACAAGGGCTATGTATTAATGCGGCTCGGGTATCTTTCGCAGGCAAGGGAGCTGTTCACAGAGGCGCTGGAGATGAACAAAGGGAATGCGTATGCCTACAGGAATTTCGCCCTGCTTTATTTACAGGAACGGAATATTCCCGCTGCAAAAGAAATGTTGCTGAAAGCACAGTTATACGGCTTTAAAGGTAAATATGGGAATGAAGTAGACGCATTACTCCGCAACCTATAAAAGCGAAGCAGGTCAGGACATTGCCCGACCCGCGCTCTCAACATATGTCCCCCTTCTAAATCGTTTAAAAATTAGGGTTTAAGATAGCCGCACTACCCGATGCAGGCGGATTCAATTCTGATTCATCCGCTGGTACATCCCAGTAATCCAGGAAGTTGTAATTGATGGTAACATTAGTATTCACCACACCGGCAGAAGTCAGGAATGTATTTCCATAACTTCCTCCACCATTACTGATGTCATAAGTCCAGCCCCATCTCCTGCTATCATAAAAAGATAATCCTCTGAACGCAAGTGCCACTCTTCTTTCCTTCACCAATTCAGTAAGCGCTGCGGCCTTTGTTAAACCTGTTCCTGTAACAGTAGCAACACCGGCTCCCAGATATGTTCTTACAGCATCTATATAAGCCAGCCCGGCATCTGTATTGCCCAATCTGATATTAGCTTCGGCCAGCATCAGTGCATTCTCTTCATAACTACCTGCAATAAAAAGCTCATATACCGCAGCAGTTGTACTACCATACATATATACACCGCTTGAATCATTACCACCATCTATCATGCTATAGCGTGTACCAAAGGAAATGTCATCCAGGTATTTGGTCGCAGTATCAAAATTATTCTTGATACGCTTATCCCCGCTTTTAAAGTTCTGCATAAAGCGCTCACTTATCCTGAATGTTGAAGATGTATTAACACCCGTTGTCATAGCAGCAACGGTTCCTCCTGAAGCACTCATGAAATCATTGGCACCCGCGCTTCTGCCGGTAAATACATAATCTCCTTTCTTGATACCATTTGTTACCAGTGTGAGTACACTGGTCCAATCAGCGGTAGTCATAGCAGTAGTAGAAGATGTTGTTATTGTTGCATCCGGATTTCCATTTACAAATGGAGCCAGTTTATTCACCAGGATATTTCTGGCCAGCATAGTATTTACATTCCTTATCCACATGTCTGTTGTAAGTATTCCTCCATTGCCAACCTGGCAATAAGCAGGAATTAACTCTCCTAATACAGTAGTATAATCTGTTGCACTGGTAATACCACTTCCCAGCAGACTGGCAGTCATATTAAAGTATTTGTTCGACTCTGCAATGATAGAATCCTTTACCAGATATTTATTACTGCTTCCACCAGCATCATTCACAATAAGACCTGAATAATACATGGACCCTATAGAGGCATAGGCATATCCTTTCCACCAGTAACACCAGGCTTTAACCGTATTAGCCCGGGTAGTAGCATCTCCTGAAAAAGTGATATTATCAACAAGGCTTAATACAGTATTGCAGGCACTGTTAAGCGCATACATATTTAACCACTGATAATAAACCGGGTTATATCCTGCACCAGTCTGTGCCCTGGTATTATTAGCCCGTATCTGTGCAATGTTGGAAATTGAAGAAGAAACCTTACTACTATTATCCAGAATATAATAGTTCGGTATGCTGATCGTACTGATCAACTGGTTAGATGCCTGTGCTCCCACAACATCTCCCAATAGTTCGCTATAGCCATAAGGCAATGAAAAATAGCTATCTCCCAGCCAGTCATCCCCGTTCTTAAAACCATTTACATACACAGCTCCTATTGCAAGTGATATCAATCCCGATTCTGTATTTATATTGCCCGATACAGTAGGTAAATTGGGGTTTCCCACATTTAATTCTTTCTTACATGCAACTGTACCCAGCAAAAGTATACCGACCAAAAACGATAAAATATATTTATTCTTATTCATGACTTTCTTTTTAAGATAAAAAACTAGAACCCTACATTTAAACCAACCATATACGATTTAGTATTAGGCAGTGTACTGTGATCTATTCCTCTGTCGAAAGAAGAGTTAACAGCACCGGAACTTACTTCAGGATCAAACCCGGTATATTTGGTTACAGTAAGGATATTTCTTCCTGTAAATACCAGTTGCAGTTTTTTGAAATATTTAATTCTCATCACTTTTGCCAGATCAAATCCAAGAGATACATTTCTTAATCTTAAAAAAGAAGCGTCTTCATAAAAATAATCTTTGGTAGCATTGTTCCCTGGTCCGTAGAGACTTCCCCACGAGCCTGAATAAGCACTACCATAATATGCAGTATAGGCAGCAGTACTTCCATTTATCGTTATAGGTTTTGCAAAGTCTCCGTGAATACCATCACGGTACATCCATTCTTTTGTCTGGTTATATAAATGACTACCATATACCCAATCAAACTGGAAAGAGAAAGTGAGAAAATCTTTATAAGAAAATGCGTTAATAAATGAGGCATTGAATTTAGGGTTAGGATCACCAAACGCATAGGTCTCAGCAGAAAACTGAATACCCTTCGTAGCTGTATCCACCAGGTGGCCATTCACAACCTGGTATTTTCCAGCATCCGTTGAAGAAATGTATTTGGTACCATCTTTATAAGTGGCTCCTGTACTTGTTAATGCTTTTAATCCGTATATCTGGCCTATTTTCTGCCCTGCGGTTAATACCAATGCAGTACTACCTGCAGCAGAAGTGAGGATAATATCTGCACCACCCTGAATCTTATCTATCATAGAAGTCTGATGGCTGAAATTGGTGGTAAAGTCCCAATTAAAATCCCGGGAACGGTATACCGGCAGGTTTAACTGAAACTGAACACCTTTGGAAGACAGATTGATCGCATTATTCAGGATACCGGTAGCACCGGAAGAGAGTGCGGAACTTACTGTATAGATAACATTTTCGCTCTTACGTTTCCAATAAGTAAATGAACCATTTACGGCACTTAACCATGCTCCCTTTGTTATATTAACAGTGAAATCAGTACCTGCTTCAAATTCTTTGGAAACCTCTACATTCAGGGCAGGATTCTGCGTGGTTGTCGGAACTGAATACACCAGCGAAGAACCAATAGTACCCTGGTTCAAAGTAGGATATCTGTCAAATGGACCAGGTTGAATACCCGCTTCACCATAAGCAGCTCTCAACTTGAAATAAGAAAATGTATTCTCCAGGTTATCCTTCCAGAAGTTAAAAGAAGAAGGCAGCACATATCCATTAACGTGTGGGAAAGTAAAAGGAGAAGCACCGCTGCCAAAAGCCGAAGACCAGTCACTTCTGAATCCTCCGCCAATACCACCATAATCACCGAAATCAATCTTCTGGTTTACCAGGTAGCCATAAGTAACAAAGGTCTCCTGATAATCACCGTTGGTATTTGTAGTAGTTGAAGTAGGTGCCACATGCACTTCTGAAGCAGCAGCTAAATTAATAGGTGATGTAAGGGGCAGACCTAAACCATATACATCATATTCTTTGTATTTATTCTTGCGATAGTCGAACGAGATCTGTGTACTGGTCTGAATAGGTACATGGATATTAAAATCCTTTTCAAAATCTGTTTTGATATATGCGCTGGCGAGGAAGTTCTGGAAAGTAGTATTGTAGTTCCATTTGTCTATTTCCCCGTTACGATCGGTTGCGAACTGGTATGCTCTCGTTTTATAAAAAACAGCATTCGCGTTTTGTGTCTGGTTAAGGTAGGTCCACTGGCTGCTTTCTGTCCTGTAGTTAATACCATATTTAGCATCCAGTTCCAGGAAATGATTTACTTCATAGTTGGCATCAAAGTTTTGAATGATGTCCACCTTATTATCCAATCCGCTTGCATATTGCTGTACATAAAAAGGATTGAACGCATTGATACTTAAGAAATCAGCTGTCTGAAAAGCAGGAGAGTTACCATCTGCCATTTTATATTTCAGGTCAAAGAACGGGGAAGTATTTAAAAAGCTGTAGATGGTACCAACTTTACCGGAATAATTACCTTTACCGTATAAATAGCCACCGGCACCACCCAGTCCCGGAACAAGCGTATTCTTTGTATATACAAGTTGTGTTACCGACCGGATCTTAAATCCTTTAAACACTTCTGTACCCAGGTTCGCCGTTAAATTGGTACGGTCAACATCTCCGTTATGCATAACGGGACTGACTGTATGATTATTAGAAACAGACAATGCGAAATCAGATTTTTCAGATGCTCCTGAAACACTAATATTATTATTCAGCGCACTTCCTGTCTGAAACACCTGTTTAAAGTGATCATAAAATTTCAGATTCGCATTGTAAGGTTTATTGGCAATGTTACGGGGATCAAGTACGCCATAACGGGTAGCACCACCATAAGCATAAGATATTCCTTTAATGGCTCCCACACTGTTATAGGTGAGGATATTCCCGGAAGCATCTACAATATTATTATTCGCATCTGTTAAATAAGGATGCAGGGAAGCCTTTTGTACGTTACCACTGTTGATGAAAGAATTTGCAGTATAACTGGTAGAATAATTAACGGCTATAGCTCCACGCTTACCTTTTTTAGTAAAGATTTGTATTACCCCATTGGCACCCTGTGCTCCATACATAGAAGCAGAAGCAGCACCCTGTACCACCTCAATTCTTTCCACATTGCTCAGGTCCAGGGAATTGAAATCTGTAGCAGCAACCTGTATACCATCCACCATGATCAATGGTTTGGTACCATTCTGTACGGTATTAACACCTCTTAACAGAATATTTACAGGGTCTCCTGGATTACCGCTGGTAGAAGAGATCTGAGCGCCGGGAATTTTACCTATCAATGCCTGATCGATAGATGCAGAAGGTCCGTTCACCAGTTTATCTGCTGTAACTGATTCAACTGAGATACCCAGTTTTCTTTTGCTGGTAGCGGTACCAACACCTGTTACCACTACTTCCGACAGCATTTTTTTATCTATGTTAAGCTTCACAGTTATTGCAGAACCATCCACTGTCACTTCTTTTGTTTCATATCCAATTGCTCTGAAAATAAGGATGCGTGCCTTTGCAACATTAATACTGAAAGCACCATTACCATCGGCAATTGTAGCACCTCCACCACCTTTGATCTGAACAGTTGCACCGGGAATTGCAGCTCCCGCCTCATCGAAAACGGTTCCGGTAACCTTTGATGTATTTTGGGCCAGCAAGGGGCTGGTAACTACAAGGCATAGCAATGCCATAAAGCATAATAAACGCTTAATTTTCATAATTCTGTTTTAAAAGTTATTACCCGGAATAATCCTGTATAAGGAAGCCTGCTGACTGGATTTCGCGAAAATCCAGTCAGTTCAGCGTATTATTCATTGTTCACATAAATTAAAGCTGCTTATTGCCTTATAAGCCACGGTCTTTTAATAGTACTTATTGCACATACCTTTCCCTCTCCGATAACTGAATTTTCATTCAGATCAGCAATGACAAAAAATAGATTAATGGTAATAATATCAGCGCGGAATTAAGGCTTCATAAGACACTATACGAAAAGTCTCCTGCAGGGTGGTGCATTATACAAGATACTCTAACGACAAGTGAATTATCATTTGAACTTTAACAGACAATAGATCAAGAATGACAAGTTGGAAAATCAAAACGGCAAAAACCTAAACCATTTAAAGAATTGCAGAAGAGCAATTCCAAATCGTTCACTTACAATGCTATACACAAGTTTTTATCACAATTTTTATCACAATAAAGTCGGCGTTCTGATTTTGGTTGTATTTATCTAGTTGGTCTAATTTAGATATTTTTTTTAATTATTATCACAATTTTAACAAAAACAATGGGAAATAATTAACATATATTTAAATGTAATACGATAGTAATTCAGGTTAAACAGACTAAATAATCATTTTGTATAATCCTGCAACCATCCTTTTATAAATAGCACTCCTTATCAGCACATACTTATAAAAAATGATGGTGATAGCTGCACACGCAATACCTGCCACTACATCCAGCACATAGTGATGACTGTTATAAATAGCAGAGAACCAGATTCCCACAGCAATCAGTGCAAACAATGCCTGGAATCCCTTCTTTACATGATACCTTGAATAATATAATACTACCAGCGGATAAGCGGAATGCAGGGATGGCATCGCTGCAAATACATTGGAACTTTTGGAATACAATGCAGTGAATATATTCACCTGTAAATGCTGATCAAACCTTGTTAATCCTGCAGGATTACCGGCCGTGTGTGCAATGAAATCAAATCCATGTAACTGCACATACCAGGGTGGAGCTGCCGGGTAGATATAATACACCACAAAACCCACAAGATTTACCAGTAAGAAGGTAGCTGAAAAGTGTATGAATGCCTGTCTGTCGTTATAGAACAGATAGGCAGCGAAAGCCAGTGGTACCGGTACCCAGCATAAATAAAAGATCCCGGACGTAATATCTATCCAGGATTGTGAATGTGATAACCAGTATTCGTTGGGAGTTACTTTTACACCATTTACAACTACACCGAAAAGAGATTTTTCTGCGTCGTAAAGGTCCTTAATATGCACAGTATTATACAGGTAATTAGGGAAGGCTTTCATGTAATCAAACAGGATCCAGTATACGATGAAAATGGAGAATCCCGTAATCAGATGACGTGTATGCCAGGAGAAGTAATAACAGGCGTTAAAAATAACCACAAGCCATAACTGGTCGGTTTTGAAGCCAACCAGCCAGGCTGATAGCAACAGGTAGGCAATACTTATAGTTGTAGTAAACAGTAGTGTTCTAATATCGAAACGTCCTTTGGTCGTCATGCTTTTTGCACTTTTAATACTCGCAGGACTATCACGCTGAATCATCATTCTTTCTTATGGCTTAATTTGCTCCTTGATCTCTTTCCCACTGGCAGGATCAATTCCTTTCAACTCTATATATACAACATTCGGGAACCAGAAACTCCCACCTTCAATCTGCAAATAAATACGGTTAAGGATGGCCATCGTATTCCCGATCTTTGCATAAATGTGATAATCACCTGTAGGAGATTTCATCAGGTACATATCCTTCTTTGCGTAAGCAACCGAATGCACTGAGTACTTATCATTACCCAGAGACTTTACTTTGATACCGTAAGCAAATTTACGTTGTATGTAGTTCAGGTCTTTTTTCTCTCCGCCATCTGCATACCTCATCCAGTAAACGCTCACCGGTTCATCTTCATCCAGTGTACCATCCTTTTGAATATTCAGATCGTAGATAATGGTATTGATATTAGGCGTACGCTGCATGTAAAATAACATATGCGGTATGTTACTGGGCACAGGGAACACCGGTTCTCCGATATGTTTACCAGTATCTTTACCATCTCCTGTAAAAGTTGCATTACCATGTCCTGCAAAAGTCATCAGCGGTAATGCCAATAAAACCAGTCCTACGGACAATGCCTTTTTAGCATCCATGAGACGGCCGATAGCAGTCACGTTGGTCATGATAGCCATTACAAACAGCGGGATAGTGAAGATGGAGATAGTCTCGAATATATGGAAAGGGATACCTGGTACAAACAGTTTGTAATCCCCGCCAATATAATGTGCCGTGATGCCACAGGCAATCGCCGATACAGAGATGATCACTACCCTCTCCGGACGCTGCATTAAACCACCTTTACATTCTATTCCCAGTCCTTCTGCACGTGCCCTGGTATAACTTACCATCATAGAGCCAATCAGTGCGATGAAGGCAAATATGGAACTCAGGAAGTAGTGATGTCCTATCAGGTAATAACAGATGCCGAAGAATAATACCATTTCGCTGTAGCGGTCCAGTACAGAATCGAACAGGGCACCAAAACGGGAACCCATATTACCCAGGCGGGCTACCTGCCCGTCCAGCATATCAAATAACCCGGCAAACAGTGTTAATGCGCCTGCCCAGCCCACATAAGATAAATCTCCGCGATGTCCTTCCTCTACTCCTGATACGAATATGATAACTACACCTATATTTAATGCGAACCCTATAAGGGTGACAGCATTGGGAGTAAGTCCCATTTTGATCAGCCCTTTTACTATCGGGTTGATCACCAGATAAATCAACTGTTGTAATTTATCCCTCCATTGCTTGTTCATGCTCAGTTACTGTTTAAAAATCAAATCTGAAACGTGCCCTTATCCCGTATTGAGATACTCCCGGATTGTTCAGGTACGTAAAACGCCTTACGAGGTCTACCCTCAAAAGCTTGAATATATTGGCAATACCTATACTACCCTCTATATAAGGCCGCTGACCCAGTGTATAAGTAACCGGTATGTTCGTGGCATCCTTAGAGAACTGGATCAGTGACGGATCTTTATTCGGATTGTTTTCAGGACGGAGTCCACCGTATAAGACCTTGACTGCTGCCACTTCTCTGAACTTCAGCCTCTTGAACAGCGGAATTTTGTTAAAGATAAAACCGTTAAAGTTATGATCAATATTAATACTTGCATACCTGTCACTCACAAATTCCAGGAAGTTCATTAAGTTATATGACTCCAGCTGGTAAGCATACGACTGGTTCGCACGGTGCACGGTCAGCAGCGGATAAGGCAGCTTACCAAAGATATAACCACCTTCCAGTACGATCTCACTATACCCCAGTTGAGACAGATAGGCCATCTTATAAATATTCAGAGAGATATTCTGATAGTTGTAACCGCTTCCTACTATACCTTTCACCCCTGCAATACCCCTGAGTGTAAAGATAGGATACTTATTGGCGATAGGAATACGGTAAACTTTACCCTGATAAAACTGCTCATGAGGAGCCCAGCGTAATTCCAGGGAGAACTCCGCTGTTTTAATCGGATCTCTTCCATCTGATGTGATAGGGTCCGTGTTTTTATAATACTTCAGCTCACCGGCAGGTGTTTGTGTCCAGTGTTTGAAACCGGCATCAAAAGAGAAGTGATTATTATACTCGTTCAGATAATGCGCGATGTAAATATCATTGTACAACCACTTGTTATTATCTCCCCTTTTAAAAGACAAAAGGAAGTTATCTTCCTGTATAAACTGGAGTTCCTGACCGGGTATTTTCGTTTCGCGCTGTGCACTTACAGTGATAGACCGGATAGGGAATTCGTAAATCGACTTATGATTTAATGCATAGGTTGCCCCCAGATAGCCTTTCCATTGCTTATCCTTAAAACCATAAGCGGCATACGTTTCCACATAGAAGCTCTTATTCAGTTTAGGCGTTGATCTTCCACCAAAACGCAACCTGAAACCTTCTACCGGGTTAAAGCTGTAAAAAGCATTTACCGGACCTACTTCAAAAGGACCTACCGACTTATAACCTGCCAGTAATAAGGTGGCTATTTCCATCGTTCTTTTGAACGATTTCATATGCTGCAGACTATCGATATTACTGTATACTTTGGATTCCGCAGTAGATAAAGTATCATGACGGTTATCTGCCCAGAAGCTGTCTGGTTTCTGTAACTTCTCATCTTCTTCTACCAGCGATGGTCCTTTGTAAAAATCTTCCGGCATGGGTTTGTTAATCTCCATGTTTTTGATGGAAACCACACGTTCTCCATAAATACCGCTACGTCCCTTAAACACGCCAAAGTCCGCACGCATGGTGCTTCTGTTCATGAAGTACCTGCCGTCCGGTGTTTTTTCAAAGTCCAGATACAGATGGAAATCACGTACCCAGTTCAGGTTAATGTCTTTGTTGGCCGTCATATCCGCTTTCTGTACGGCGTAGTTGCCATCCAGTGTGATATACATTTTACCTTCCAGTAAGAGATCCGTTTTACTACGGGGATAAAACTCCAGTTCTATTAACTTTTGTCCATCGGGTGTAGCAATTGTATCCGCGATATAGTATTTGTAAAAAGTTGGACCAGCATTGGCGATAGGGCTCAGGAACTGGTTGGTAAACAACATCATATTGTTGTCGTACATGTCCACGTCCTGGTAAATATGCCTCATGTAGGCATTCAATCCCTGATTATCAATGTAGTTCTCGAAATTCACCTTTTTATCAGCGGTAACGATCACCCTCTTTTTCTCCGGGGATTTTCTGTAGTAAACGTCTGCCAGTTTCTCTTCCAGATAAACAGGTAACAGGGATTTACCCTCCATTTTGGTAGTATCCTGGTTATCGAAGATAAACTTGTACTTTTTCGTAAAACGACCGTTCTGTACTTTGGAAGACAGGTTACTCAGGGCAAATTCCATCTTCTCGTACTGGTTGTATTGCGCATAATCGTAGTGTTCCATCCGGTTCTTATCCCGGTTATCGATCACTAAGCGGATCAGTTCCACCGCCGGATTATCCTTATTGCGGTATTTTTCTTTTTTCTTCTTTACGACAAACTCATTCAGTGTTTTACTGGTACTTTCCAGTCTGAAGTTTACTGTTTGTTCCGTCCCCCGGACAATGCGTTTATCTACGGTTTTATAACCCATAAATGCAACACGTATACTGTCTTTGGTAGCATCAAACTCCAACTCAAAACGCCCGCTGGCATCTGTAGCCGTCCCAATGCTAGTGCCCGGGATGAATACATTCACGAAAGGCAGCGGTGACAGGTTTTTACTGTCGGTTATCTGTCCTTTCACTTTAGTCGTTTGAGCAGATGCTATATTAAAGCTAAAAGCGATCAGTAAAACAACACCAGCTATTATATTTTTAATTCCATTCATCTATCAAGATCATTTAAAAACGAATCGCTTCTGTATTATATAGTTATAGGTAAAACCTACGATTAAAGCCACTGTAATTTTCGCGTAAACATAAGGCAATATTTCATAATTTACCAGTATCCAGACGCCTCCTGTATTCAGCAACATATTGCCCACCCATACAAGTATATATTTGACCGCCTGTACACTGATTGCCTTATTTTCCTTCTCAAATACCCACTGTCTGTTTACAAGAAAGTTGGTAACACCACCCGCAACGTTACCGGCTATATTAGCCGCTAAATACCAGCATCCCAGGTAGTTAAGTAAAAGAGATGTTGAATAATCCACTCCTGTAGCGGCCAGTGAAGAGGCCTGCGCCTTTATAAACTTCCACGGCATCTACAGCAGGTTAAAATAAAATACCACCTGTAAAATCAGGTTTGAATAAATTCCCGCCAGCACATCGTCGAACATCACCCCCCATCCGCCTGGCAGTACTTCCAATCGCCTTATTAACAAAGGCTTACGGATATCGAAAAAGCGAAACAATACTAATCCTGCCAGCACATATTTCCAGTTTACAGGCAGGAAAAGCAGGCTGATACACATGCCTGCCACTTCATCAATCACTACTTTTTTATCGTCTTTGCCCCAGTAGGGCTCTACTTCATTTCCGGACCAAACGCCCAGTAAGGTAATGGCAATGGTAAAAATTAAAGGACCGTATCCCGGCTGATGCCGGCCAGCCAGCACCAGGTACCAGCAAAGCGCTGCCACAGCAGCTGCGACCGTTCCGCCGCCTTTACCGATGTACCCGATGCCGAGACTGGTAGCCATCATTTTATGTATTCTGATCATCCGTTGAAAATATTTCTTCGTAGTAGTCCAGTCCCAGGTGGGTGATCAGGTCTTCACCCATCAGGTAACGGAGCGTATTGTGCAATTTGGCTAATTGTTTAAAAATGTCATGTTCGGGTCGTAATCCCGGCGCTGTCTGAGGTGATTTGAAATAGAATGACAACCACTCCTGTATCCCGCTCATACCTGCACGTTTGGCAAAATCGATGAACAAAGCAAGGTCCAGCACAATGGGTGCTGCCAGTATTGAATCCCGGCACAGGAAGTTTACTTTTATCTGCATTTTATACCCTAACCACCCAAAGATATCAATGTTATCCCAACTCTCTTTATTGTCTTTACGCGGAGGGTAATAATTGATCCTGATTTTGTGGTACAAATCCCCGTATAAATCCGGCGAAAGTTCAGGTTGCAGTATGTCTTCCAGCACGCCCAGCTTGGAAACTTCCTTGGTTTTAAAATTATCAGGATCGTCCAGCACCCAGCCGTCACGGTTACCTAATATATTCGTGGAAAACCAGCCTTCCAAACCCAAAGCACGAGCCTGAAGACCAGGGGCCAGGATGGTTTTCATTAGAGTCTGACCTGTTTTGAAATCTTTACCGCCGATTGGAGTGGCTGTTTTCTGAGCCAGTTCAGTCAGGGCAGGGATATCGCAGGTAAGATTAGGCGCTCCGTTGGCGAAAGGGATGCCCATACTGATGGCCGCATACGCGTAGATCATACTGGGAGCAATGCGGGCATCGTTATCTTTCAGGCCCTGTTCAAACTTAGCCAGGGACGAATGTACGTCTGCCGCCTCATGGTATATCTCCGTAGAGCCACACCAAACCAGTACGATACGGTCGCAACCGTTCTTTTCCTTAAAGTCTGTAATGTCTTTTTTTACGGCTTCAGCCAGATCATAACGTGTTTTAAACTCTTTTACGTGTGTGCCATCGAGGTTCTTAACAAAACTTTTGTCAAATGCGGCCTTCATGGGTACAATAGATTCCAGTTCAGGACGAACGGATTCCAGGAGAAAGCGGTCCAGTACCTCTGCTTTTACAGCCGCTGTGTAAACATTATCTTCATAAACGTCCCATCCACCAAATACTAAATCATTGAGGTTAGCTAATGATACGAAATCCTTGATGAAGGGGTTTCTATTTTCCGTTCTTTTACCCAGGCGGATATTACCCATCTGTGTAACAGAACCAACAGGTTTTGAGAGCCCTTTTTTAATTGCTTCTACTCCTGCGATAAACGTGGTGGCAACAGCGCCAAGTCCGGGTATTAATATACCCAACTTACCCTGTGCCTCTTTGATTTGATGTTTCATTGGTTTACTTTAATTTAATCTAAAACCATTTATTGTTGGTGTACCATTCAAAAGTCTCTTTCATGCCTTTTTCAAGGTTATAAGCGGGATTGTAACCAAGATCCCTCTTAATTTGCTGTATGTTACAGTTCCAGCTGGGGGCGCTCACTTCCAGCAGTTTATCGTTGTTCAGTAATGGAATACCACGACTCACCTTCTCTAAAAGGGTGATTGCAGGCTTAGCCAATGCAAGGGGCACATGAATCCTTAGCATACGTACGCCAAAAATGCGCCGGGAGATGTCTGCCAGCGCATATCTGCTATAAGTATGTCCGTCGGATATATTATATCCCGTTTGTATGGAAGGCGCTGTTAATGCCAGTACCACTGCATCAGCAAGGTCTTTCACATACACAAAACTCAGTTGCTGGGGTCCCTTTCCCATATGAAATTCAAACCCTTTTTTAAATGTTTTGAACAGCACAAACAGGTCCTTTTCCAGAGGACCATATATCGCTGTGGGTCTCAAAACAATCCATGGCAAGGCAGTCATTGTGGCCAGGTACTTTTCTGCCCGCAGCTTGCTTTTGCCATACAGGGTAACCGGATTGGCATCTGCTCCGTCAGGCACAGGCCACGCTGCATTGTAAGCAACCGGGCCCAGAGCAGCCAGACTGCTGATGAATACAAATTTCTTCAGCGGGATAGCTGCCTTTTGGGCAGCCTGCGCCAGATTCAGTGTATACATCGCATTTACTGCATCGTATTCCGCCCCTGTACGTGCTTTGGTGATACCGGCCGCATGAATGATGTAATCATACTGATGCTCTTCCAGGAGTCTGCATAAACTCTCCTGGTCCGTATAATCAGGAATAACATACCTGAGGTTAAAATGTTGCAGATGGGAAATCTTACTGGAAGATCTGATAGCAGCATGTACTTCCATACCGGCATCATAAGCTGCCGATATCAGATGATATCCTACAAATCCACTGGCACCGGTAATTAAGATCCTTGGTTTCATAATGATTTTTCGTAGATCCTGTAACGCTTGTAAGGATCTGCATTTATATGCTTCAGCGCTTTGTTCATGAGATCATTATGTTCCAGTATCCAGGAGGCTTCTGCAAACTCGATTCCTTTCTGCCAGCTTCTTTGAATCAGTTCTCCGTAGAAACAGGCTTCTATTCCCATTTTCCGGTAAGGTTCCAGTACCCCAAGGGCTATTACACGCACGGCCTTTACCTTTTTGCGGTTGAACAATAATTTGAAAATACCGGACGGTAATAAGCGTCCGCGTTTTATTTTGATAAAAACCTGGTTCATATCCGGGATACAGAGTGCAAATCCTATTGCTTTGCCATTCTGTTCTGCTACCAGACAAAAATCCGGGTCCATGATCAGTTTCATATCATTGGCGAGATAGTCGAACTCCTTTTCGGTCATAGGAACAAAACCCAGGTTTTCATTCCAGGCATTGTTATAGACTTCATGGATTTTCTTCACCTCTTCCTTATATTTTTTCATATTCACCCTGCGGATAGTGATATCCCGTTTTGCCAGCCTTTCCTTTAACATAGGCATCAGCCGGTACGGTTTATCATCCAGTGCATTCACGGTGATCTTCCAGGCCAGCAGGGTTACTTTCTCCCGCAGACCTGCACTTTCCAGCAGATCAATATAATAGGGACGGTTGTAAGTCATCATGATCACCGGCGCAGTGTCGAACCCTTCTATCAGGAGCCCGCAGGTTTCGTTGGTAGAGAAGTTCACCGGTCCTATAATGGTTTTTAATCCATGCCCTTTGAGCCAGCTGGTAGCGGCATTCAACAGGGCATCGCTTACGTCTTTATCATTGATACAGTCGTAAAAACCAAAGAAGCCATCCAGTGCGTTATTGAAAGTATTATGATTGTTATTGTTGATGGCGGCAATCCTGCCCACTACAGTATCATGACGGTAAGCCAGGAACAGCTGCACCACTGAATGTTCATGAAAAGGATGTTTATTCCAGGAAAGCATGTCCCGCTGTGCGATGAAGAGTTCCGGTACATAATTATCGTCGTACCGGTAAAGCTCATGGGGGAAATCGATAAAGAGCTGGAGTTCTTTTTTGGAGGTAACACGCTGAATACGCAAACTTGTGTCCGACCTGGTTGGTTTCTCTAATGTCTCTATCATATTTTTACCTTTAAAGGAATTCCCGCCTGTATGAAGGCGTCTGATAATTTTTCGACCGCCGTTTCTATCTGGCTGAATGTATGACTGGCCATGAGGGAAAATCTGATCAGCGTTGCGTCCGGGGATACTGCCGGGGGAACTACAGGGTTTACAAATACCCCTTCGTCCTGCAGTAAACGGGTGATATAAAATACCTTTTCCTCATCCCTGATATAAATAGGTATAACGGGAGTTTCGGATACTTCCCCCATATCGAACCCATATTCATTTAATAATGTGCGGGCATAATTGGTATTCTCCCACAGGCGTTGAATATGTTCAGGTTCTGAAGTGATAAGGTCCAGGGCTGCTATTACACTGGCCGCAGAAGCGGGTGTCATGCTGGCGCTGAAGATCAGCGACCTGGCAGTATGCTTCAGGTATTCGATCATATCATTATCTCCGGCGATAAAACCACCCAGGGAAGCCAGCGACTTGCTGAATGTTCCCATGATGAAGTCTACCTGGTCTGTTAACCCGAAGTGAGAAGCAGTACCTGCGCCCTGCTGGCCCAGTACGCCTAAACCATGTGCATCATCTACCATTACATTGGCGCCATATGTTTCTGCCAGGGCCACGATTTCCGGTAAACGGGCGATATCCCCTTCCATACTGAATACACCATCTACAGCGATCAGTCTCAGAGATGATTGCGGAAGTACCTGTAGTTTTGCTTCCAGGTCTTCCATATTATTATGACGGAACTTGATCACTTTTGAAAAAGAAAGGCGGCTCCCATCTATAATGGAAGCATGATCCAGTTCATCCAGCAGGATGTAATCATTACGGCCGGTCACACTGGACAGTAGTCCCAGGTTAGCCTGGAAGCCTGTGCTGAACACAATTGCCGATTCTTTTCCTACAAACTTCGCCAGTTTGTTTTCCAGTTCCAGGTGAAGGTCCAGTGTTCCATTCAGGAATCTCGAACCTGCGCAGCCAGTGCCGTATTTTGCAATAGCCTGCATGGCTGCTTCTTTTATTTTCGGGTGATTGGTAAGCCCCAGGTATGAATTGGAACCAAACATCAATACCTTCTTCCCGTCTATAAAAACTTCTGTGTCCTGGGAGGATGAGATAGGTCTGAAATAGGGATAAATTCCCTTTTCTTTTGTACTATTCACCCTGGCCAACATGGCCATTTTCGATCCTAACATTTTGCTCATCTCATAAATCTTAAAGACATAACACCGCCTCAGACTTCTGGCAAATCTGAAAATCTGTAGCTGTTGAAAACAACAGGGAACAGACCTGCAAACGCGCAGTGTCGAAATAATATAATATGCAGTATGCGAGTTGTAGTTTAAGCAGTTCTCTAATCGGGACGCCTAACAGTTTGAGAGTTGTGGTTCAAGCAAATAAAATGGTGGTCCAAACAGCTTTGAAGTTGTAGTTTAAGTAACTGCAGGAAAGGTTTTTTGCCTAATTCCTGACTATGGCACGAAATTAGTCAAAAAAACTATATCACATACAAAAAAATATAAATGGACAACAAAAGATTACACATATACAACAATTGCCAGTTTGTTATATAATGTAATTAAACCATTTGTAAATTAATGAGTCAAACTTAATACGCGTTTTAAAAACCTTTATTTTATGCAACTCCGCTATTTTTTGCCGGCCCTGTTCCTAATGTTGCTGACTGTTACTGTAAAAGCACAGGATCAGCCTGATCAGGATTCTACAGGCTTACCCGGCGATAACTTCAGTCTTCAGGGCGCCCTGGAGATGTTCAAACAATCCTCTTCTCCCGAAGCTTTTGAAAAAGCGCTGAACTCGGAAGAAAATAAGGTGAATAACCTGGACCTGAATGGCGATGGTAACATCGATTATATCAAGGTGATTAATAAAAAAGATGGTGATGTACAGGTATTCATCCTGCAGGCAGTAGTGTCTGAAAGCGAAAGCCAGGATATTGCGGTGATCTCATTGCAGAAAACCGCGGAAGATAATGCCGTGATACAGATTGAAGGGGATAAAGATATTTATGGAGAGGCCAAGATTGCAGAACCGGCTGCGGAAGCTGATAATGCTTTCAATTATTCTCCGGCTACACATGGGCCTTCTGCATATTCTCCTGATGGTATTATTGTAAATGTCTGGTTCTGGCCCTGTGTACGGTTCGTATACGCCCCTGCTTATGTAGTATGGGTATCGCCATGGACCTGGTATTCACATCCGGTATGGTGGCGCCCATGGAGACCAATGCCATGGCATTATTACCATCCGTATTACTATCGTTATAATACCCGCTACGTAGTAGTGAACACCCGCAGAATTGCGCCTGCACGTGTGATGTATCGCCCTTACAGGACCAGTTCCGTAACCGTGATCAACCGTAACAGGGTGGTAGTGAATAACTACCGCGTAACACGTGGTACAAGGACTTATAACAATAATTATCAGCCTTCAAGGATAACGAATGGTAATTCAGGTGGAAGAACTTATCAGCCTTCAAGAGTAGGTGGTAATACCGGTGGTAGAACTTACCAGCCTTCCAGAGTAGGTAATGGTAATACCGGCGGCAGAACCTATCAGCCATCAAGATCTTCCGGTTCAGGTGGAAGGACTTACCAGGGTGGCAGGTCTTCTAATGAAAGATCTTCCTCCAGAGCAGGAAGAAGTCGTAACTAATCCAATATTTTACAAAAAAGCTGCTTAGAGGATTTCTCTAAGCAGCTTTTTTTTTAATTATTTTTCAAAGCAGTTTTGTACGACTCTCTGGTGCAAAAAGCCAGGTGAGCAGTTTTTTCGGGCAATGTGATGAGGCGTTGGTATTCAAATCCAGCACGTTTATTCAGGAGATGTATTTTTTCATTCCTGGCATCAGGTTCTACGATGAGTCTCTTTACGCTGGCATCATTAAAGAGAAAATCCATGATGATAGTAAATACATTCCAGGTGAAATTTTTGATGGGTGTACCGGGAGGAGACATCAGGATATGAAATCCGTAATCACCGGGTTGTGCGTCATAATATTGCCCTATACGATCCTTTTCTGCATCATAAAATTCAACCAGGAATGCAGGTTTATCATTATAAAATCCCATGAAAGGCTGTACATGCGGTGTATTAATAAGACCTGCATACATGTCAGTCACTTTTTCTATAGTGCTGTTCTGCAATTGCCAATATACGGCATACTCCTTATTCACCCATTCATGTATCAGGGGAATGTCTTTTTCCAGCTGTAATGGTCTCAAATGAAAATAACCGGCAGCGGGGATAATCTTATCGAAAAAAGTGCCATTTTGAGGACATAGAAATGCGGGTATCTGGTCACCACATTTGTTACGCTGTTGTTGCATATCTGTTTGCTATATATGGGTTCGCGAAGCTATCGTAAAAAGGTTTGGAGGGATGATCAAAAGCGGAATTTAATTTACGCAAGCGGGAAGAATTCATTATTTTCCAGCAGCCCAGCTGATTGCATTCCTGAAAATGGTCTGATAAGCTGCATTCTCAAATAAATCAGGAGAATGCCCCATGAAAATATAAATATTCCGGGCCTTATATTCAGGGTTAGTCCATATTACAGGATGATCTCCCATCTTCTTTTCTGAAGCAGGTACATAAGAGGATTCATCCACATTGGCAATTACGTGTACATTTGGACGTGGGCTTTTATCATAGATATACCACTCTTCTGTTTTCACGGAAAAAGTAGCAGGTACTCCCCGCATGACCGGATGTTTGCTATCTTCTACATGCACCTCTCCTACAGCAAAATCGGCGATATAATCTTTCCAGCGGATATCACCCATGAACTGGTGGAACCATTCCCACATGGGATAACCGTCAAACTCACCCAGCAATGTGGCATGATGAAATCCTATCCATCCTCCCCTACCCTCTGTGATATATTCCTCAAAAGCCTTTACGGCTTTTTCTTTCCAGGCATAAGGAGCGTAATCCAGCTGTATAAAAAGCTGGTACCTGCGCAGGTAAGCATCATCAATGCTATCTGTGTTCTGAATATAGTCAATTGTGAAGTTGCTGTCTATGGCAAGGCGGTTCAGCCATTCTTTTGCAGCTTTGGAGTAAGCCACATGATGTCCTCCATTCTCATACAGCGCCAGTACCCTGAAGCGTGGTTTGGCAGTAGTATTAAGAGATAATAACAGGGTGGTAATGCTCACCAGCAATAGCATCTTTTTCATAACTATTACTAATGTATAGCTTTACTTTTAAATGATCAATACGCTTAACAAGTTTTATTTTATTGCGCCTTTATACTTACTTGGAGAGATACCGGTGTGTTTTTTGAAAAACTTACTAAAGAAAAACTGATCACTAAACTGCAATTGTTCCGCTACAGTTGCAACTGACAGCCCGAGATCACCCAGCATTATTTTTGCTTCCATAATCACAATTTCATCTATCATTTCACCACAGGTTTTATTGGTTATTTCTTTCACCATTTTAGTAAGGTGCTTAGGTGTTATATAGAGTGCATCTGCATAGAATTGTACCCCGCGTTCTTCCCTGAAATGTTGAAAAAGCAACTTTACAAACGATGTTAATATCTCTTCTTTCCTGGTTAACTTTACTTCTTCGTTGGGTCGGTACTTTTTAAATAAAGCAGCCACTTCAAACATAAAAATATTAAACCCATGATGAATTATTTCCGTCTTAAACGGATGTTCATATGCCGGATCCTCCGCTTTACGCAACATTTTTATAACTCCATGTAATGCATCAACATCTTCCTGCTGCAATAATAAACAAGGATTATTTTGTGGTGAGAAGAAACCAAAAGATGGTATATGCTTTTCGTTAAACCGGGCCTGTCCTAAAAAATCATGTGAAAAGTTAACCACTATAGCGATGGCTTCATCATTATGTCCCTGAAACTGGTGTATAGTATTGAAAGGAATAATTATAAGGCTGTTCTTTTTTATATGGTAATTAACCAGATTGATTTGAAAATCCACTTCCCCCTCAAGTACCAGCGCAATTGAAAAATGATCTGAACGCAAAGGCCTCCCCAACATCCCCTCATTAGGTTTTACCTCATCATTCCTGAAAGTGAGAAAATCTTTAGCAGGATGCTTTCGGCCAACATCAGTACTGACGTCACTTATTGTATAAGTATGAATGGAAGAGGTATTGGCTTTCATAAACTTAACATGACAATTAACACGAATGAAAAACCAAATTAATTAAATTAAACCAGATTCTGTATTCTTCTCACTCCCTGTTTATGGAATTTAACAATCTATGTTCTTGAAGATGGTCTGATGATCATACGTAATACCTGGTCTTTTGTAAAATAGGCCAGCATCCAGTTATAAAAAGTTTTAACACGGTTACGATGATTGGCTAAATAGGTTAAATGTATAAACAGCCACATCACCCAGGCAATAAATCCATTAAAATGCATTTTTTGTTTTGGCATATCTGCCACCGCTTTTTTACTGCCAATAATAGCCATCGATCCCTTATCAAAATAAGTAAATGGTTTAAGGGGTTTGTTACTATTAATTGCCATTAAATTATGAGCAAGGTTTTTGCCCTGCTGCATAGCTACCTGTGCTACCTGGGGATGGCCATTGCTATAGTTTGAGTCACTGGTTTGCAAAGCAATATCCCCAATAGCAAAAATGTTAGAAAAACCATTTACAGTATTGTACGGGTCCACCCATAAACGATTCCCATTTCCATATGAACTTTGGGGGATACCTGGAAATACCTCGCCGGTAACGCCGGCCGCCCATATTAAAATTTTAGCAGGTATAATTTCACCCGTAGATAACATTAACATATCATCTACATAATCCGTTACACGTGCGCCAAGCTTGATATTTACCCCCATATCCTCTAATTTATTATAAGTATAGGCTTGCGAAGTCTCACTCATTGCAGATAGTAAGGAGTGATGACTATCTACTAAATAGATACCACCAACATGATCAATCAGTTCAGGATAATCTTTGGGCAAAATACTTTTTGTCATTTCGGCCAGCATACCGGCTATTTCTATCCCTGTTGGCCCACCACCTACAATAACAGTAGTAGTTAACTTTTTCTTTTCAGCAATATCCGTTACCCTTGTGGCTGTTTCAATTTGCTGAAGCAAATAATTACGCATATTGATAGCATCATCCAATGTTTTCATGGGTAACGCATTTGCTTCGATGTTTTTCAGATTTAAATAATTGCTTTTAGTACCGGTAGCTAAAACCAGGTAATCATATTCCATCTCACCTACATCAAGCAATACCTTATTTTCTGCTGGTAAAATTTCAACCAACCGGCCTAAATAGAAGTTAATATTCTTTTTACCCTGCAGCAATTTCCGGTAAGGATAACTTATACTGGAAACCTCTAAAAATCCTGTAGCCACCTGGTATAACAGCGGCGGGAAAAAATTATAATTATTTCTGTCAATCAATGTAATATGATAACCAGGCTTTTTTTGTAGATTTTTAGCCAGGTTTAACCCCGCAAAACCACCACCTACTATTACTACCTTCTTTTGAGTATGTTCCATAATTTAATTATTGATTAATGATCATTGTGCATCCATTGAAACAGCCGGGCTTTATCTTTTGTATTGCCGTCATATAGATCCAGTATTAATGCTCCCAGCTCATCCGGACGGATATAATTATTCTGGGCCTCGTTTTTTTTCTTATCAGGATCTACATACAAATGATAGTACGCCATATTCGTATTCTTTATTTCTTCGAAAAACATTTTTGCCATTTCCTTTTGCATGCATAGCGATAAGCGGGTAAGTTTAGCCTGCTCTGCTTTTAAAGAATGTCCAGTGAAATCGATACTGATGAACATACCCTGCCTCGATTTTTTTATACCAATAAAGGATAGCCTGGCAGCAACAAAAAAAGCTGTTATATTTTGTTCAATAGTGCGCTCCCAATCTGTAATTTCTACCTGATTAAGAGGTTTAGTGAGTGTAGTGCTTTCAAAACAGGCAATACTCAGATCTATTTTACCAAAACGTTCTATGATATCATCTATCATTTGCTCCGCCTTATAAAAATCGGGATAATCAGCCAGCATGGTGATGATTGAACCGCTGCCGGTAACTGCTTCAATTTGTTTGATCCATAACAGATCTCTTGCGCTTTGCGCGGGTACTATAACAATTGCATTTTCTTTCAACAGCATTTTTGCAATGCTTATAGCTATTGCACCTTTACTCCCCGCTAATACCGCGACTTTATTTTTCAATGACATGTTATAAAGATTAACTGCTTGTAAAAACAATACAAATATTGGTATTAAAAAGAGATGTATCCATGTCTGAAAGTGGTAACAATATGTCTAAATAGCTCATTCAAATTCAGGGAAAAAGTTAATGCGACATATACACATGCTTTCACTCCTTACAGACATTTTTTAACGATTGTCTAACGCTCAACTTTGTGCCATCAATTACATCAATTAATGCATATAAGTATGAAAATGTCAATAACAACCAACCCGGTACTACTAATGATTCAATTGTCAACAGCATTGGTAGTGTTAATTTCATGCGGGGGAAAACCCAAGGCTGGCGGCCCGGGAGCAGGTGCCCCGACCGGCCCCGCACCTTATAAATCTGCAGAAGTATACTCAGGACCTGCTACCATGTTTTACAGCTATCCTGCTACTGTACAAGGTGAACAGAATGTTGAAATACGTCCTAAAGTTGATGGTTTTATCCAAAACATATTTGTAGATGAAGGAGCAACCGTACATAAAGGTCAGCCACTGTTTGAATTACGGAACCCGCAATACGAAGCCGCTGTAAGAAGCGCTGTTGCAGCTGTTAAGATAGCAGAGGCCGACGTTCAGACAGCAGAAATGGATGTAGAAAAGGTAAAACCCCTGGTGGAAAGAAAGATCATCAGCGATTATGAATTACAATCAAAACAGTATGCCTTAAATTCTAAAAAAGCTTCATTGGCATCAGCACAGGCCGATCTGGTTAACGCTAAGGTGAATGTAGGTTATACCTATTTAACAAGCCCCTCTAACGGTGTTATAGGAACCATACCCTATAAGGTTGGCAGTCTGGTAAGCAGCACATCAACCAACCCACTTACCACGGTTTATAACACGAATAACATTTACGTATACTTTTCTTTAAATGAAAAACAACTGCTTGAATTTTCAAGAACGGTAAAAGGTACAACACTTAAAGAAAAACTGGCTACCATGGCTGATGTATCACTGATACTTGCTGATGGCACTGAGTATCCGGAAAAAGGAAGAATTGTTACAGCCAGTGGTCTGATCAGTACGGAAACCGGATCAGTACGTTTCAGGGCTGATTTCCCCAACAAACCTGGCTTAATACTCAGCGGAAGCAGCGCTACGATAAAAGTCCCTGTTCAAATAGTGGATGCTTTGCTGATTCCTCAAAACGCCACTTATGATATGCAGGGTCAAAAATTTGTTTATACGCTAAGCGATAAAGATAGTACCGTAAATACCGGTGTAAGTGTATCTGCAAACCCTATAGGAAATCTATATGTGGTGGAAAGCGGTCTGAAAAAGGGTGATAAGCTTGTAGTAGAAGGCGTAGGTAACTTAAGGCCGGGTATGGCTATTAAACCGCAGCCTTCTAATCCCGACAGCTTATATGCTGATGCCGGTAAATCTATGGTTCACACAAAACTTTAAAATATCATGCTTAAAATATTCATAAAAAGACCGGTTTTATCTACAGTAATATCGGTAATCATAGTAATACTTGGGGTATTAGCTTATTTAGGGCTGCCTGTTACCCAATACCCTGAAATCGCCCCGCCTACTGTTAAGGTATCGGCTACTTATACCGGTGCCGGCGCAGATGTAATTCAAAGAAACGTTATTGTACCGCTGGAAGAGCAGATAAATGGTGTGGAAGGAATGACCTACATGACATCTACAGCCACTAATGATGGTGATGCTACAATAACCGTCTACTTTAAGCTGGGCACAAACTCTGATATAAACGCTGTAAATGTGCAGAACAGGGTTCAAAGGGCCACTAATCTACTGCCTGCTGAAGTAACCAAAGCAGGTGTAACTGTAGATAAGCAGCAAAGTAGTAACCTGCTTATTTTTGCGCTTAAAAGTGATAATCCGTCATATGACCAGACATTTTTAAGCAACTATGCCAACATAAATCTTATACCGGAAATTAAACGGATAAATGGTGTAGGCAGCGTGGTGTCATTTGGTACAAAAGACTATTCAATGCGCGTTTGGCTGAAGCCGGATGTAATGGCGACTTACGGCATCACTCCTGCAGATGTGAACAACGCGCTTGCAGAACAAAATTTTGATGCTGCACCTGGTAAATTTGGAGAAAACAGCGACCAGGTTTTTCAATACACAATTAAATATACTGGCCGGTTGTTAGATACCACACAGTTTGGTAACATTATTATGCGTTCCAAAACTGACGGCCAGTTATTACGCTTAAAGGATATTGCAAGGCTGGAAATGGGTTCCCTCACTTATTCATCCACCATGAATACAGACGATCAGCCAGCAACCGTTATTTCTATAAGCCAAACAGCCGGTTCCAATGCCCAGGCCATCATTAAGGATGCCATTGCTACACTTGATAAAGCTTCCGCATCTTTTCCCGAAGGTGTAAGTTATGTGTCCTTATTGAACGCGAATGACTTTTTAAGTGCATCCATAGAAAAAGTAGTGCACACCTTAATAGAAGCCTATATTTTGGTTTTCATTGTCGTTTTTCTCTTTCTTCAGGATTTTCGTTCAACCCTGATACCCGGTATATCGGTATTGGTGTCCATCATTGGTACTTTTGCCTGTCTCAGCCTGTTTGGCTTTACCATTAACCTGCTTACTCTTTTTGCATTGGTGCTGGCCATTGGTATTGTGGTGGATGATGCCATCGTCGTCGTAGAGGCGGTACATGCCAAGCTGGATGAAGGTTATAAATCAGCGTACAATGCATCTGTTGATGCCATGTCTGAATTGGGGGGAACGATTGTAGCTATCACGTTGGTAATGGCAGCTGTGTTTGTTCCGGTTTCGTTTATCAGTGGTAGCTCGGGGGTGTTTTTTAAACAGTTCGGTTTAACGTTGGCTTCCGCAATTGTTATTTCGGCGATCAATGCCTTAACGCTAAGTCCTGCATTGTGTGCCTTGTTTCTGAAACCACATGAAGAACATGATGGGCCCAGGAAAAACCTGTTACAAAGGTTTTATGCGGCTTTTAATACTGGTTTTGATGCATTGAAAGGTAAATACCAAAAGTCAATAGGTTTTTTAAGCCGCAAAAAATGGATCATTCCATCTACAGTGGTTTTATTTACCGTACTACTGGTTTTCTTTATGAAAACATCGCCGGCCGGTTTTGTGCCAAATGAAGATCAGGGTACTATTTTCGCTGATATCAGCTTACCTCCGGGCACCTCTCTTGAAAAAACGATGCAGGTTGCCAATATGGTAGACAATATGGCGAAGCAAATACCTGTAGTTGCTAACCGGGCAAAAATAACGGGGCAAAGTATTATTAATGGTACGGGTAGCAATTTTGGATTGCTTGTATTTAAGCTAAAGCCATGGGATGAAAGAAAGGGCATAAAAGTAGATGATGTAATTGGTCAGCTATTTGGAATGACTGCCGGAATAAAAGATGCAAAAATCATCTTCTTTGCACCACCAACTGTACCGGGCTTTGGTAATTCAAGTGGTTTTACCATTGAATTGCAGGATAAAACAGGTGGTAGCATAGAAAACTTCAGTAAAGTAGCCGGTGGCTTCCTGGGAGCAATAAACCAACGTCCCGAAATTTTATACGGTGCTACAGGGTTTAATCCTAACTACCCTCAATATTTAATGAATATAAACGTCGCCAAAACAAAAGAAGCCGGTATTTTAACCAGTGACTTAATGTCAACTATGCAGGGGTATTACGGTGGTATATATGCTTCTAACTTTAACCAGTTTGGTAAACAATACAGGGTTATGATACAGGCCGATGCTAAATACCGGAGCAATTCGCAGAGCCTCAATAACGTGTATGTGAGAAATTCAGCCGGTAACATGGCGCCGGTATCCGAATTTGTGACACTTACGGCTGTTAACGGACCGCAAAGTTTATCGAGGTTCAACTTGTATAATAATATATCTGTCATTGGCAGTCCTAAACCCGGGTTTAGCAGTGGAGATGCACTTACTGCCGTAAGAGAAACCGCGGCTAAAACCCTGCCTGCCGGTTACAGCTTTGACTACTCTGGCTTATCGCGGGAGGAGGTAAATTCGGGAGGACAGACAGTCTTCATCTATATACTTTGTATCGTGTTTGTATTCTTCTTGCTGAGTGCTCTTTATGAAAGTTACATTATACCGTTTGCTGTTTTATTCTCCCTGCCGGTAGGCTTGTTTGGCACTTACCTTTTCGCCAGGATAATGGGTATAGATAACAACATATACATGCAGATATCTGTAGTGATGCTGATTGGCTTACTCGCTAAAAATGCCATTCTGATAGTTGAATATGCAGTTGCAAGGCGAGAGAAAGGTATGACAATTGTAGCTGCGGCGATTGAGGCTGCTACAGCACGTTTACGCCCTATATTAATGACGTCGCTTGCATTTATAGTGGGCTTAATGCCACTTATGTTGTCATCTGGTGTCGGCGCTGCCGGTAACCGCTCTATTGGCACCGGTGCTGTAGGTGGGATGCTGGTGGGAACAATATTCGGTGTATTTATTATCCCTGTTCTCTACATCATTTTTCAAACATTACAGGAAAAATTCAGTGGAAAAAAGAAGCTCGATGATACAACCGTTCATCTGGTAACTCCTGCACATTAATTAAATTAAACAATATGAACTTAAAATATTTTACCCGTACAGCTGCTGTAATTGCAGTGGCTGTACTGATATTGCCCGGATGTAAACTAAGACAGACTTACATACGCCCTGCTGTTGAAACAGATAGTCTGTACCGCGCCGGATATACCACAGATACAACTACCATTGCAAATTTATCCTGGAGACAAATGTTTAAGGATGACAAATTGCAGGCTTTGATACAGGAAGGCATTGCCAATAATTACGATTTAAAAATAGCCGTTGCCCGCATCAAACAAGCCGAAGCCAATTTGCGCCAGACCAAAGCAGCATTTCTTCCAACGGTAAGTGTTGGGCCGCAATACACCAGGCAAAAAGTTGCTGCTACACAAGGCGGAAACCTGGGTTTTACACCAGAAAACGTTTACGCTGTAATAGGCAATGCCAGTTGGGAAATAGATTTGTGGGGTAAATTAAGTAGTGCAAAAAAAGGTTCACTGGCATTACTTCTACAGAGTTACGCTTACCAACGGTCTGTTCAGACCAAACTGATTTCCGACATTGCTACCAATTATTATGACCTGCTGGCTTACGATAAACAACTGGCTATAACAACACAAACAGTAGATAACCGTAAAGAAGATGTAGAAACTAATAAAGCATTAAAGATAGCTAACCGTGTAAATGAAGCATCAGTTGCACAAAGTGAAGCCAACCGTTACGCAGCCGAAGTCACCATACCCGATCTGCAAAACAGTATCCGCCAGACTGAAAATGCACTGTGTGTTTTGATAGGAAGGCATCCCGGTGCCGTTGAAAGAAACATGCTTGATGCGCAACAGGTGGACACCACATTACAAACAGGTGTGCCGGCACAATTGCTAAGTAACCGACCCGATGTACAACAGGCGGAGTATAATGTCAGGTACTACTTTGAGCAGATCAATGTAGCCCGTGCTTACTTTTATCCTGCTCTTAGTATTACCGCACAGGGTGGCTGGCAGTCAGCAACTGTTGGCGATCTGTTTAAAAGTGCTACCATTTTTGGCAATATTGTAGGAGGTTTAACACAGCCTATATTTAACAAAGGGCTGAACAAACAGCGGATGCAGCTTGCTAAAGCACAATATGAAGAATACGTTGCAACGTTTCAGCAAACGGTGCTTGATGCCGGTCGCGAGGTTTCTGACGCTTTATACACCTACAAGGCAGTTGAAGATAAAGCCTTAACCCGTAAGCTGCAACTTGATGCCTGCTTCAGATCTGTGGATTATAACCGCGAACTGCTTAAAAATGGTTACGTCACCTATACCGATGTATTAACATCTGAGCAGGGTTATTTATCTGCACAGTTAAGCAGCATAGATGACCGGTTACAACAACTGACATCACTGGTAACACTGTACAGAAGCTTGGGAGGGGGATGGAAATAAGTTTTGTATACTTCACAATTGTGCAAGTGTTACTTGCACAATTGACATTGTATCATATCGAATTTCCGTTTGTCCTTAACCGAACACTTATTGTATCAAAACCGAACATATGAAATAATAATATATATTGTACTTTTTGATTAAAAGGGCATAGTAAACTGGCATTCTCTTAGTGGCATAAGAGCTTCCTAAGACTATCACCATGCTTAAAAACTATTTCAAGATCGCCTGGCGTAACGTATTTAAAAATAAAGCCTCTTCCTTTATCAATATCGGAGGATTAGCAGTAGGCATGACCGTAGCCCTGCTTATCGGTCTTTGGATCTATGATGAATTGTCCTTTAATAAATATCATAAAAACTACAATAGCATTGCGAGGGTAATGCAAAACCAGGTTCTTAGCGGGAAAAAATATACTCAGAAGTCCGCTCCTCTCCCATTAGGTAAAGAATTAGAAAATAAGTATGGTAGTGATTTTAAGTATATCGTAATGTCTTCCTGGGGAATTGAACATATACTCACAGCAGGAGAAACGAAACTTTCAAGAACAGGCATCTATATGGATAAGGATGCGGCAGCCATGTTATCGCTGAAAATGCTGAAAGGAAATTATGACGGACTAAAGGAACCCAATTCCATTCTGCTTTCTGCTTCAGCAGCAAAAGCCGCTTTCGGGGATGCAGATCCTATGAATAAACTGGTAAAGATCGATAACCAGCTGAATGTAAAAGTAACGGGAGTATATGAAGACCTGCCCCGGAATACCGAATTCAAAGATTTAAAGTTTATTGCTCCCTGGGATTTATATATTACCTCACAGCCCTGGTTAATAAAAGAAAGAGATGAACCACATTGGGATAATAATTCTTTCCAGATTCTTGTACAACTGGCAGATCATGTTGATATAGATGCTCTCAATAAAAAGATCATTCAGATTAAACAGAATAATGTAGCCCCGGAAGATAAAAAACTTCATACGGAGATATTCCTTCATCCCATGCGGGATTGGCACCTGAGATCTCATTGGGTGGATGGTAAACAAACAGGCGGATTGATTGAGTATGTATGGTTATTTAGCATTGTTGGTATTTTTGTATTAATCCTTGCCTGCATCAATTTCATGAATCTGAGTACAGCCCGTTCAGAAAAACGTGCAAAGGAAGTAGGTATTCGCAAAGCCATTGGATCATTTCGCGGACAACTGGTTAACCAGTTTTATAGTGAATCATTGCTGGTTGTTTTGTTTGCTTTTATATTCTCTTTAATATTGGTACAACTGATATTACCCTGGTTCAATCAGGTTGCAGATAAGAAAATGGTCATCCCCTGGTTAAACCCTTTCTTCTGGCTCATTGGAATAACCGTTACATTCCTCACAGGGATCATAGCCGGAAGTTATCCTGCACTCTATTTATCTTCATTCCAGCCTGTTAAGGTGCTAAAAGGAACTTTCAGGATTGGGCGTTTTGCTTCCATGCCCCGTAAGGTTTTAGTAGTACTTCAGTTTACCATTTCTCTTACATTAATTATCGGGACAATCATTGTTTACAACCAGATCCAGTTTTCTAAAAACAGGCCGGTAGGATATAACAGAGATGGATTGATGATGATTACAATGAAATCAGAAGATTTTTATGGAAAATTAGATATCCTCAGAACTGAATTGAAAAATCAGGGAGCTATTGAAGAGATGGCAGAATCATCCAGTCCTTTAACCTGGGTATGGGCCAGTAACAACGGTTTTGAATGGCAAGGAAAAGATCCGGAGCTGAATGCTGATTTTGCCACCATTTGGGTTACCCATGAATTTGGAAAAACGATAGGCTGGAAATTTAAAGAAGGAAGGGATTTTTCAAGAGAATTTTCTACTGATTCTTCTGCAATAATATTGAATGAGGCTGCTGTGAAGTTTATGGGAATTAAAAATCCTGTAGGAACAATCGTAAGATGGGGTAATAATAAATATAAGATAGTTGGTGTGATTAAAGACATGCTGATGGATTCTCCATATGATAATGCAAGGCAAACTATTTACTTTATGGATTCCCATGATGCGAATTTTATGATTCTCAAACTTAATCCAAATAAAAGCGCCAGTGAATCAATTGCCAAAGTGGAGGCGGCCTTTAAGCAATTTATCCCTTCTGCGCCATTTGATTACAAATTTGCTGACAGGGAATTTGCTGCAAAATTTGCGACAGAAGAACGTGTAGGTAAGCTGTCCACTTTCTTTACCATTCTTGCTGTATTTATTAGTTGCATGGGACTTTTCGGACTCGCTTCATTTGTAGCAGAGCAACGTACAAAAGAAATCGGTATCCGTAAAGTGCTGGGGGCTTCTGTCGCTAATCTTTGGGGGATGTTATCAAAAGATTTTGTGGTCCTGGTATGTATCTCCTGTCTGATTGCAATACCTGTTGCCTGGTATCTTATGAGCGAATGGCTGCAGAAATATACTTATCACACAGCCATAAACTGGTGGGTCTTTGTAATTGCAGGCTGTGGTGGATTAATACTTACTTTACTTACTGTAAGCTTCCAGGCTATTAAAGCCGCAATTGCCAATCCTGTTAAAAGTCTGAAAACAGACTAGGCTACTGACATAGGGTTGTCACCCGGGTAGATTTATTTTGTGTTATCCTAAACAAAATGGAACACATATGAATCTTTCTTCAATACGCATTATTACTGGTGATATTAAACGCCTGGTCGGGTTTTATGAGAACGTCACCGGAATGCCATTTACATGGTATACTGATGATTTTGCCGAACTGCGAACACCTCTTGGAGCCCTGGCTATAGGAAGTACACGTACCTTAGCCCTTTTTGGAGGGGATGATGTGGCCTCTCCCGCCAGCAACAGATCAGTTATCATTGAATTTCAGGTTGATGACGTTGATGACAAATACCAGCAGTTGACCAATATACTTAGTGAGCAGGTCGTGCAAAAACCAACCACTATGCCCTGGGGCAATCGTTCGCTGTTATTCAGGGATACTGATGGTAATCTGGTTAATTTCTTTACTCCGTTGACACAAGAAGCAAAGAAAAGATTTGAAACAACAATATAGAAATTGCAATAAAACACGAAAGCGGGCTTTCGTGTTTTATTTGACAGATATAAGCATGCGTTTCAGTAATTCTTTAAATTACATGCTGATAACAATAGCTATTACATGAAATGGATCACCCGTGAGCGGCCAAAAATTGATCGGTTAGCCTGCCCCTGGCTTATTAAAAGATTTATTGATCCTGAAGCAGAGATTATTTACGTTCCTTTTGCAGAGGTAATACAAAAGGCGGCTGAGTTAAACGCCACGCCATTTGATATAACAGGTGTTGAGTATACTCACTATGATGACCAATGTACTTTCGATTATTTTATTAAAAAACATAAAATTGAAGATCCGGCTATTCATATAATGGCACCAATAATACGGGGCGCTGATACTGACCGCCATGATCTGGCTGTACAGGCATCGGGATTATGGGCTATTTCCGCAGGACTCGCACATAATGAACCAGACGATCAGTTACTACTGGAAAAAGCGATGCTGTTGTATGATGGCCTTTATAGCTGGGCTAAATATCTTCAACACATAAAACATACTCAGCAGCCATTTGAGAACCAGTTACTCGATATCTTTAAAGCGTTCCTGCAAATGGGACAAGATGCCAAAAAAGTGCCCGAATGGGCCAAAGAACTGAAAGAGATCATACAAGACCAGATAGATACAAATCTAAACTTAAGCCTGAAAGGCATTTCAGAAACACTACAGGTACATCCTGCTTACCTCTCCCGTGAGTTCTCCAAATACTTTGATGATCTCTCATTTGGGGATTATATCCGGAAGTTACGGATTGATAAGGCTGTTCAGCTTTTAGATACTACTACACATTCCCTGACGGAGATTGCTTACCTGACCGGGTTCTCCGATCAGAGCCACTTTACGAGAATTTTTAAGAAGTATACCGGTAAAAGCCCTTCTGCTTATAAAAAAACTTTACCCAAAAAGTAAAATTTAGACTAAAGGTTAGTTTTCATTCTATTTATTGAAGACCACTAAGTGGAAATTGCGGCTAAATTCAGCTGCATAATGAAGGACTATAGCTTAAAAGATCTCATCATCTACTTCCTGAAACTGGGTACCTGGGGATTTGGCGGACCGGTTGCACTGGTGGGTTATATGCACCGGGACCTGGTAGAAACAAGGAAATGGATCAGTGAAGAAGATTATAAGGAAGGACTTGCTCTTGCCCAGCTTGCTCCAGGTCCGCTGGCTGCCCAATTGGGGATTTATATGGGCTATGTACATTATAAACTCATAGGTGCCACTCTGGTGGGATTGGCTTTTGTATTACCGTCTTTCCTGATGGTAGTTGGACTTGGTTTCGTTTATACTCACTGGCAGGGTATTCCCTGGATGCAGACTATATTTTACGGAGTAGGCGCTGCCGTCATTGGCATCATCGCTATGAGCGCCAATAAGCTCACCCGGAAAAGTATAGGCAATAACAGATTGCTATGGGCTATATACCTGGTGGCTGCTGCTTATACAATATGGCAGGAAGATGAAAATATATTTCTCTTTTTAGGTGCCGGCGTCTTATACTGGTTGATAAAATCTCCTCCTCAAAATATCAGCAAACCTGCTATTACCAAAACTATTGGGTTACCTCTTTTGTTGAATATATCATTAGACACTTCCGGGAAAACCCTCTGGCAGATCCTGTTGTATTTCACCAAGGCTGGTGCATTTGTGTTTGGCAGTGGACTGGCCATTGTACCTTTTTTATACGGTGGTGTAGTGAAAGAATATGGCTGGCTGAATGAACAACAGTTTATGGATGCTGTGGCTGTCGCCATGATTACTCCCGGTCCTGTAGTAATAACAGTAGGCTTTATCGGTTACCTGGTAGCTGGATTTCCTGGTGCCTGTGTAGCAGCATTTGCGACTTTCTTTCCCTGTTATCTTTTTACAGTTTTACCTGCTCCTTACTTCAGAAAGTATGGGAAACATTCGGGAATTAAAGCCTTTGTAGATGGCGTTACTGCAGCGGCAGTAGGTGCCATTGCAGGTGCTGTTATTGTTTTAGGCAAACGTTCACTGACGGACGCTTATGCTATTGGTATAGCCCTGATTACCGTAGCCGTTTTATGGCGGTATAAAAAAGTACCTGAACCTGTAATAATACTGGTAGCTGCGGGTATTGGCTTTTTAATAAAAAATATTTACCACCAATAAATACAGATATGAACAGAAAACAATTCCTTAAAGGAGGCTTGCTGATTAGCGGAGCCAGTTTACTTCGGCCTGATGCTATTCTTGCTAATGATATGGAGAAGACTGCACCAGACAAATTGATCGATACCAACGGGCAATTTATCCTGAACACGTTACCCTATAACGAAACATTCCTTGAACCCTATATGGACGCAGAAACCCTGCATCTCCACCACGAATTTCATCATGGAGGAGCAGTAAAGGGGGCCAATAAAGATATTCAAATGATCAATAAAGCGATTGCCGACAATAATTTAGAAACCGTCGATTTCTGGACAAAAAAGCTGTCATATCATTTCAGTAGTCATTTGTTACATACCATTTTCTGGACAAACCTTACCAATAAGAAAACCGAACCTAAAGGAGTATTGCTTCAGAAGATAGAAAAGAACTTTGGCAGCTATGAAAAGCTGAAAGGTTATATCGCTGCCAGTTCTAAAAACATTGACGGTAACGGATGGGGAGTACTGGCTTATCAGCCATATGCTGATTCTCTGACTGTGATGCAATGTGAGAACCATGAGAAATTACAGCAATGGGGTGCGATACCTATTCTGGTGATTGATGTATGGGAACATGCTTACTACCTGAAATACAAAAATAAGAGACAGGATTTTGTAGATACCCTGTTTAATATCATTAACTGGGACAATGTGGCGGATCGCCTGAACATTGCCATGAAATAAATATATGAAGATCTCTATTTGCCTGTTTACATGTCTTTTTTATGCATTTTCTTTATTTGCTCAAAGCAGTAAACCTGATACCGTAGTTGTCAAAAAGAAAGAACGATTTAAGGTTGGCTTAGAAGGAATTGCTGCAGTTTCATTTGGAAATGATGTGGTAGCAATTAATGTTGGTGGTCCGGGCCTGAAACTAAAACTTAGCCCTAAATGGGGCATTGGTGTAGGAGCGTTCCCATCTCTGTATATTTCACATGGTAAAGTGGAGCCTAAATTAGGATTGGCTCCACGCGTCGATTACGGAAATTTCATTCTTATTGTTCCGGGCTATTATGTCTCTAAAACTGAAAAATGGGTATGGACAGTGGATGCTGGTTATAAATTTCATTAAGATAATTATGTCATAGCAGACCATTGACAATCCTGCCAATCCGTAAACATATGAAAGATCAATCCAATTGCAATTATCCTTGTTTTACGAAACAGAAGCATTACAAAATAAGCAGCAATTGCATAATAAGAGTGGAGTGGATGATAGCCAATGCTGCATCTCCCCGGATCAAAAATTGGGGTAGCTAATAAATGGTCAACATCTACCAGCATAGTAGCAATCATTATAAGCCATGCCTGTTTCCATTGATTTTTAAAAAACAGGAATGCTATCAGGCCTGGTGCTAAAAAATGCAGGCTGTAGTGGACCACCGCCTGCATGATAGGAAAGAAATCAGGATTCATAATGCTATAGTATAATCTCAATCAGAGAATATTGAACCAGGACAAATGCCCTGGTTCAATAAAGATATAGGGATAATTAATTCTTTTTTATTTTTGAATCTCCTTTTTATAGGCAGTTAGTGATGTTTCAAACTCAGTAACGGTATAATCAAGTATAGAACCTATAAACTTGCCTTCCTTCAGGGCATCCTTAGCGCCCTGCAACGCCTTTTCTTCCTCAATGATTGCTGTTTTCAGATCTCCTGCTTTCCCATAAGCTTTCGCTATGAAATGATGCACAAGAGGGGTAACAACCCCTTCCTCATTTAGCACATCTTTACCAAGTTCGGCAGCATATAAATAAACTTTAGGGGATAGGCTGTCAGCTCCCAAAATAACACCGGCTATACTACCTCCCACACCTTTGTTTTCTTTAACCCAGTTTACAGCAAAATCCAGGGCCTCACTTTCTTTTTTCTGACCAATCAATATTTGAAACCTCAATACTTTCAATTGCAGACTCACATACGGGTCCGTAGCGTCAGCAGTATCGATCATAGCGGTTGCCTTATCATATTCTTTGGCTTGAAAAGCTTTTTGAATGGGCTCTAATGCTTTGAATTTAGCCATTAAAGCCTCATTTTTAACTGTCATGCCTTCGAATTTTTGTTTGTAGGCTTCCATGTCATATTTCCCATCAAGCACAGCTTCCATAATCGAGTCTAAAGCCATCGGATGACCAATCCAGATGATCTTACCATCCTTCAACAGAAAAGTTGCAGGAATTCCATTTTGTCCTGCCGCAATCATCCACTTCTTAGCCATATGTTGCTCATTGTTATCGGCTGCCACGTTATAGGCCATTTTATCTCCGACACTATTCACGAATTTAATAACAGATGGCAGTGATGATTCGTAAGGTTTGTCCCCGGTTTTTTCCCAGATGTTAATACCGGTAAATGTCGCCTTGTCTTTATATTTTTTAGCCAATTCAGATAAATGTGGCATAGCAGCCTTACATGGACCGCACCAGGTAGCCCAGAATTCAAATACATACAGGTAGTCTTTTTTGTATGCTTTTACCGGCGTTCCCTTTATCCATTTAGCATATTTTAATTCAGGAGCGGCATCTCCTATTTTGAGTGTGACTTTATCCTGAGCGAAGGTCATAGCAGCCAGAATCATGCAACCTGCCAACAGAATTGTACTTCTAAAATATTTTTGAATTTTCATTTTTATGAATGTTATAAGGTGAGGATTATTGTCCATAGCCAGTATTTTGAATACCAAATAATGGATTGACATCCAGTTCTGATCTTGGCACAGGAAAATAGAACTGTATATTTGAGAGTATGGTTGGTTTAAGTTGTTTAACTGTAGCGAATGGCAGTCGCATCAATGTAAGCCATTCTATCCCATCTTCTGCTGTAAGATTACGTTCTACCTCGTAGTAATTCTGAAGTAGCAATTCATCAACAGTATTGGCATTATCCACAGCAGAGAAGTCGGTTACACCGGCCTTTCCCATTACTGTTTTGATTAATGATTTTGCCGCATTAAGATCACCATCATTAGTACGGATTATAGCTTCTGCCATCATCAGGTAAACCTCAGACAAACGAAGGGCATAAGAGGTTTCGGTCAGCTGCGAGGTGTTGGCCCCTAAACCAATATATTTCAGGAAATAATAAGTATCAGGTGAGTAAGCCTGATAAGGAGTTGCAGGCCCAATCATCCAGCTGCCTCTGGGATCATTTTGCAGCAGGTCCTTAAACTGTTGGGTTGCCACAAATAATGATGACTGGCCAGGATAATATGCCCGGCTTTGAATATAATAGAAGATTTCCTGACTGGGTTGAGGTTTCACACCAAGGATAACTTCTTTACTGTTTAGTCCATTTACATAAAAGAGATCTTTCAGGTTATTTTCCAATTCAAAGGGGCCGCTTTGAATCAGGGCATTTCCTAAACTGTCAACCTCTGCATAATCAGATTGCTGACCACGGCACATTAATACACGCATTTTTAGCGCCATAGCAGCCCATTTAGTAGCATAGTAGTTTGGATTGCCGACAGGTGCATTAGCAACGGAAAAATCAAGATCTCCCAGAATAAAAGCAAAAGATTCAGCCACTGTACTACGAGCCTTGGGCACCTGGCTTAACGTAATAAATTTATCCCTGATAAGAACCCCATTCCTGCTGCTCTGATTAAACCATTCTGCAAAATAAGTGAGCAGTCTGAAGTGTCCATATGCTCTTAAAAAACGGCTTTCTGCTATGATCTCAGTTTTCCTGTTATTTGCAAATGAGGCATCAGGTACTGAGTTGATACCATCGATCACACCATTTGCAGCATTGATTAGCTGATACGATTCATTCCAGATAGAACCAGCAGAGGAAGAGTTTACATTGTCATTTTTTTCATCGCTGTTGGCTCCAAATCCATATCCGATCATCCCTGCATGCATTGCTGGTAATGCCTGATGAGTTGCCCAGTTGGTAACATTGTCACTGGTTACATTTGCAAACCGGTAATACACACCGTTGAGTGCAACTTGTGCCGATTTCTGATCCGTTATAGCGGTGCCGTCCACCCTTGCATTTGCAGGCGGTTCGCTAAGCTGTTTGTCGCATGACATTAATATCAGGCAAAATGCGCCGGGCATTAAATATTTTGAAAATTGATTCATTTGTCTAATTTTTAATATTACAGTGAACGCTAAAATCCAATTCTGACACCGCAGATGAACTGACGCATTGAAGGGTAATTAGCAGCATCTGTATATCCACTTATTAAACTATAAGGATCATTACTGACCTCCGGATCCGGACCGGGATAACCTGTGATCGTGAAAATATTGGTACCCGAAACATACACCATTGCGGAACCCAGCGCAAGTCGCTTCATTAATTTTTCAGAAAGCTGATAAGTAAGACTAATTGATTTTAGTTTGATATAGGAGGCATCATGCACTGCAAGATCAGAACTTCCGGTTCCATATGTATTGCTCTCCGATAGCACCAGGCTGGGCCTGTCTGCATCCGGAGTTTGCTCAGTATAATGTGGCTGCAGTATCCGGGTATTGCGGTTACCTCTGTCACTAAGGCCGAGTGAGCTTACATCAGGTAAATACAGGAGATCTCCACCAACCGAATAGCTAAACAGCGTAATCAAACTAAATTGTTTATATCTGAAGTTATTGGTGATACCACCATAAAATTTAGGTTCTGCATTGCCAATTACGTCCCGTTTAAAGGCTCCTTTGTAAATGCCGCTTTCAATTAGTTTATATCTTGGATAACCGACAGCGAGGTTTTGCAAAATACCATACTGTGCATATAAACTCGCTTGCCTGTATGCATCCAGCTCTTGTTTATTCTTTATTACTCCATCATATTGGAAACCGTAAATCAATCCAACCGGACTGCCCTCACGTAGAACCGTATTTCCGATATTCAGCTGGGAGTTGATATAGGGATCATCAGCCCCTTGTCCAATACTATTCGGATTCTGCAGATCCTTGTTTATTTTGGTAACCCTGGATCTGTTGCGGGAAACGTTAAGAGCTAAGTTCCAGTCAAAATCTTTTTTACGGAATATATCTGCTCTCAGATCAATCTCCCACCCCTGGTTTCTAATGTCTGCAACATTAACCAATGCAGAAGTGAAACCCGAACTGGTAGCAACAGTATAAGCCATCAGCAGATCGGAAGTATTTTTATTATAGTAACCAACCGATCCTTTAAATCTGGATTTAAAAAGAGCAAAGTCAATGCCTGCATCTTTTTGCAAAGTTGTTTCCCATTTGATCTTATCATTTCCCAACTGAGTAGGAATAAGAGCATTCGTTGATGCATATGCCGCCGGAGTAAAAAGCGTGTAAAACAGGTTGTTACCCAGGTTCTGCGTACCTGTGTAACCCGCACTGGCACGAAACTTTAGTTCATTGAGCCATTTTACCGGTTTAAGGAATGATTCCTCGCTCGCTCTCCAGGCCAATCCCGCAGAAGGGAAATAACTTTTACGGTTGCTTTTAGGGAATTTTGAAGATTCATCTGATCTGGCGGTAAGGGTAAAAAGGTATCTTTCTTTCAATGCGTAGTTTGCCCGCAGGTAAAAACTGAGTAATGCACTTTGTGTTTCACTGGATTGCGGAGGAAGAGCCAGCGCTGCAGAAGACAATCCATTCAGAAATTTATCGTCCGGGAATCCCTGTCCTGAAGCAGAAAAGGTTTCCGATTTCGTTTTCTGCCACGACGTTCCTGCCAATAAATTCAAGCGGTTCTGGTCATTAAACTGCTTGTCCCAGGTGAGTGTATTTTCGTAAAAGACATCTGTCTGTTGGGTCTGTGCTTCACTACCTATACCGCCGTTGGAACTTTCTGCTCCGAGTCCTGAAGCGTCTGTAACGGCGACTGTAGAGGGAACATAATTCAACTGATGGTAAGTTGAATAATTTACCGAGGCAGTACTTCTGAATTTAAGAGATTTGAAGATATCATATTCCAGAGAAAGTGAGCCTAATACAAGGGCATTCCTTGAGCCGTTCTTCCCCTGTAAAAGTGCCAGAGGATTTTGTATACCTGAATTTATTCCAATGTCAAAAGTTGCAGCATCAAAAGTTGCAGGTGTTCCATCCAAATTGTATGGGTTTAAAGTTGGTGGGGCATAAAGGGCAGAGCCATAAATTCCGTTGGTCAGGTTATTTCTTGTAAAAGAGTAATCCATGTTCGTGATCAAACGTAGTCTGGACGTAATTTCATTATCCAGATTAATCTTTCCCGAGATCCTCTTAAAATCAGTACCAAGCAGTGTGCCCTTTTGGCTATTATAGGCAATGGAAGTATAATATCGTGAACCGGTTCCACCACCACGCACACTAATGTCAGCATTTTGGGTGATCCCTGTGCGTGTTACCTCATTCAGCCAATTCGTATTCGCTGTTCCCAGGAAATTGGGATCATTAATGATGGAGGTGGCAACTCCATCAGCCGGTCGGCCCTGGGAAGCTCTAAGTGCATTAAGGTTTTTAGCCCCTTCCAGCATTACACCTTTATACTGATCTGCATTCAGTAGCTTTTCTGTAATTGCCGAACTAAATCCGGTATAATAATTAGCTTCCAGTACAGGTTTCTGATTGAGTTTCCCCTTTCGGGTCGTAATAATTACGACTCCATTGGCCGCTCTGGATCCGTATATTGCTGTTGCCGAAGCATCTTTCAATATATCAATGCTCTCAATATCATTGATGTTTAAACCAGCTAAGGTGTTTAGTCCACGTGAGTAAGAGGAACCTACTGCACTGCTGGCATAGTTTCTATCATTTCCCAGCCCCTCAACTGGATTACGCACATCTGCACTGCTCTGAACATATTTATTCTGGATAGTTACCTGAACACCATCTATAATGTAAAGTGGATCATTCCCTCCAATCAGCGAGCTACCTCCGCGAATACGGATTTTGGCCATCCCACCGGGAGAGCCATCTGCCTGTATCACCTGAACACCTGCAGCCTTTCCCGACAGCGCCTGATCGATACTGACAAATGGAGTATTTCTTACTTCATTTACGTTTACGGAAGCAACAGAACCGGTAAGATCCTTTCTTTTTGTATAGCCATATCCAACTGCAACAACCTCACTCAGGCTACTTACTGCGGGTTTTAACGTCACCACAAGATCATTCCCTTTTGCCTCAGATGCTTTTAACTGTTGAAGATCATAGCCTACAAATGCAAAGAGTATGATATCATCCTCTGCCACGTTAGACAACGAAAATCTTCCATTCTTGTCGGTTATTGTTCCTCTATCTGTACTTTTCAGCCTGATGGTTACTCCCGGCATTGGACTGCCCGTTTCATTGACCACACGCCCTCCGATATCATTTGCCGGAAATTGAATGTTGTCAGGAATTGAGGAAGCTTTTGCTTTAATGATTACTGTTTTACCGTTAATCGAATACACCAATGGCTGGTCTTTAAAAATAGCATCCAGCGCATCCTCCAGTTGTACCTGTTTTACATTGATGTTTACAGGCTTTGACTTTTTCACAAGCACATCTGTGTATACAAAATCAAATCCGCTTTGAATACGTAATTCTTTCAGCACTGTCTCCAGACTGGCATTTGACCTGGATAAGGTGATTTTTTGCGCGAAGCCGGCAGCGCTTACCTGCATCAGAGCCGCCAGTAACAGGACTGTGCTTAATCGCATAATCAGCAAGATTTTATGGCATACCCTATCCGGTACACCTTGTTCACCAGTGTAATTTTTGTACATTCGTTTTGATTGGTTTGTCAGTTGCCTTTGCTTCGAAACTGTCGGCAATTGAGATTTACGTTGATTTAACTCTCGGGCCAATCACAGTCCCGGAAGTGTTGTTGCACTTTCGGGTTCTTTTTTGTGATTCCCGGTTGATTTTGGTTGTGTTTACGCTATTTCATGTTACATACATTTGGTTGATTGATCTGTTCATTATTGCGAGACATAAATTTTTCTGCCATCCATCTTAAAATGAATCCGGCCGGTTGATTCCAGGATATCCAGCACCTGAGAAACATTCTCAAATCTTGATACTGAGCCATGAAACACGTCTTCCGGCATTTCTCCCCGGTAAACTACCTGTACATTGTACCAGCGTTCAACCATTTTCATTATCGCTTCAATTTTCTCATTCTCAAAAACAAACTTTCCATCTTTCCAGGCTACCGCCAGTTCAGCATCAACACTGTGTACCTGAATGTTATTCCCTGATTTCACAGCTTCAAAGCCAGGCGAAAGCATCTTTTGCAATTCGTGAACTGAAACCTTTACACTCCCTTCTACTAAAGTGGTTTTCACAACATCTTCATCTTTATAGGCCCTAATGTTAAAATGGGTTCCCATTACTTCAACCTGCTGATCAGAACTTTCAATGATAAAGGGATGGGCCTGATCTTTTGCTACTTCGAAGTAACCTTCCCCTTCGAGTTTAACGCTGCGCTTACCATCCTCATAAAGATTTGCAGCATATGTTATGCTGGATGCAGCGTTCAGCCATACTTTCGAACCATCTGGCAAACGTACCTGGTAGCTTTCCCCATTGTTGGTTGACAACGTATTTATCTGGCCTGAGATACCTCTATTTTCCCTGAACTCGTACACCAACAGGCCACCTGCAGATTTGGAGATTACCACTCCAGCCTCTTCAGCCAGCTTACCATTTACGGTATCTGTTAGTATAATCTTTTTACCATTTGCCAAAGTGAGGGTAGCTCCGGACCTGCCTGGGACAACAGGACTATTATCGGAGAGCAGATATGGCTGTGCATTTCGATCACTATAAAAGAACCAGATGCCAACAGAGAGTATAATAATGGCAGCTACAGCAGCTGCAACGCTGATACGTTTCCATAGCGGAAGTTTAATCAGCTTATGGCCTGCTGTTTGTTCAGTCACGGCCATCCACATTTTTTGATTGACATCTGCGAGACCGTCTTCTGTAAACCGGTGATCTTCAACTTTCCATTGTAAATACCAGTTTTCCAGCAACGTGAGCTCTTCAGGAGTGCAAGAGCCGGTTTTGTATTTATTCAGTAAATCCTGCAGATCTATATTTTCCATTATCATTAGTATGGAGCATATTGGCCCCAACAATGATATAGACAGCCCACCTTATGCCTGGGGGGTAAATAAATAAAAATATTTTAGCGTGTTAGTAAGAAAATCAGGAAGGTTACTAATCCTAACCGCACTCTGAGTATTTTAAGCGCGTTTTTTACATGACTCCTAACCGCTTGTTCTGATATACCCAGTTGGTCGGCAATTTCCTTGTGACTGAGGTTGTGAAGTCTGCTTAGTTGGAATACCTGTCGCATTCTTGGAGGGAGTAATTCAATTTCTTTCGCAATGATATCTGCCAGCTGACGTTCTCTGAGTCGGTGGTCAGTGAGGCAATCTGTCATCACTACAGACTGTGGCAGTGTGGAAAGGTATCTGGATTCAACGGCTTTGTGGGCAATAATATTGAGCACCCCATTTCTCACCGATGTATATAAATAATTAGAAAGATTAGTAAAATTTGTTGATTCCCGCCTGTTCCAAAGGTTAACGAATAAATCCTGCACGATATCCATTGATTCCGCATTAGATTTCAATCTAATAAAAGCGTGAACATACAATACATTTGAAAAACGAGCATAAATTTCGGTAAATGCATCTCTGTCACCAGCCTTTAGCAAGTTGGCCAGCTCTGAATCAGTATAATTACCGTATTGCGCCATAGTAATGTCCCTACCCCGCAAATTTACAAAAAATAACAAAATGTTTCATGTAAAATGAGATACAGGTAGTGCCTCAGTTTGATTGCATAATCTTCGTGTAAGATGTTATTGATCATAAATACACCTTATCTGACGTGAATATTAGGTGAAGTTAAATTGAAATACAAATCCTCAACCCATATTCCAAAGCTAAATCAGAGAACTAATATTCTCATTTAGGTTACGAAATTCCTCAATTAGGTTAGATCTGCTTTTTGACAATAGCCCACCTTTGCTACAACAAAAGCAGAAATATGAACATCATAATTACAGGCTCTATAGGAAACATAGGAAAACCATTAACACAAGAGCTGGTTCAAAAAGGACATTCAGTAACCGTCATCAGTAGCAAAGCTGAAAGACAAACAGCCATTGAAGCACTAGGTGCAAAAGCAGCAATTGGCACCATGCAGGACACTGATTTTTTATCGGAAACATTCAAAGGGGCCGATATTGTTTACCTGATGGAGGCCTGGGAAGGTATTGGTAGCATCTTTGATAAAGATGTGGATTTTGTTGCAGGCTTTAACAGGATCGGCAACAATTACAAAAAAGCGGTGGAGCAATCCGGGGTCAAACGCATCGTGCATTTAAGCAGTATAGGTGCCCATACAAACATAGGAAATGGCAGTCTCTTTCTTCATAATGCCGTAGAGAATATCCTGAAACAACTACCCAATGATGTTTCCATAAAATTCATGAGACCAGTTGGTTTTTACACCAATATTTTCAGATATATGCAAACCATAAAAACGGAAGGAGCTATCATCCAGAATTATGGGGGTGATCAAAAAGAACCCTGGGTTTCACCGCTGGATATTGCAGCTACCATAGCTGAAGAAATGGAAAAACCTTTTGATGGCAGAGCAGTACACTACATAGCAAGCGATGAGGTTTCACCAAATGAAGTGGCAAAAATCATAGGCGAAGCAATCGGAAAACCGGATTTGAAATGGCTGGTAATTCCTGGAGAACAAATTCTGAAAGGCATGTTAACAGCCGGAGTGAACGAGTGGATTGCAAATGGTTTTGTTGAAATGCAAGCCTCACAAGGGAGTGGTAGTTTATACGAAGATTATTACCGCAACAAGCCAACCCTGGGCAAAGTGAAAATGGTAGATTTTGCCAAAGAATTTGCGCTGGTTTATAATAAATCAAATTAACCATCCATGAAAAAAGTATTAATTACAGGAGCCAATAAAAGTGTTGGTTTGGAAACAGCCCGCCAACTGCTGCTAAACGGGTACTACGTTTATCTTGGCAGCCGTAATATAGAAAATGGTTTGGCTGCTGTGGAAAGACTTAAAGCCGAAGGATTAAATAATGTCGAAGCTGTACAATTAGATGTTACCGATTCCGAATCAGTGAAAGCGGCTCGTGCCGAAATAGGCAGAAAAACCGAAGTACTGGATGTGCTGATCAATAACGCCGGCATCAATGGAGGTTGGCCGCAAGGAGCATTTGATGCAAGTATCGATCAATTTCAAAAGGTGTTCGACACCAATTTGTATGGTGTGGTAAGAGTTACGCAGGCATTTATTGATTTGTTACAAAAATCTTCACAACCACGTATAGTAAATGTGTCTTCCAGCGGATGTTCGCTTACCCTACACAGTGATCCCACATGGAAATATTATACGCATAAAGCAGCTGTTTATCCGGCATCAAAAGCGGCGCTTAATATGTATACTATAGATTTGGCTTATGAATTGAGAGACACAGCATTTAAAGTTAATGCCGTTTGCCCTGGCTTTGTCGCAACCGATTTTAACAATCACCGCGGAACCGGCACTGTTCAGGAAGGTGGTGCCCGTATTGCTAAATATGCAATGATTGGTGATGATGGTCCCACAGGAAAATTTATCAGTGAGGAACATAATCCGGAAACTGGAGAAACCCCCTGGTAATAAATATTTTGTATATTAGCATACATGAAAAAAGAGGAAAATATACTGTATAAGTTTGAATTTTTATCAGACTTTCACCGGGTGTTCGAGCTGCCAAAGCCCTTGCACCCGTTGATAAGTTTTATAGATATTAAAAACATGAAAATCCCGCCGAAAGAATTCCCCGGTTCAATGGTTCTGGATTTTTATAAAATCGCGTATAAGACAAATCTTTGTGGCAAAGCAAAATATGGACAAAATTATTATGACTTTGGTGAAGGCGGCTTAGTATTTACATCACCTAATCAAATGTTTGAAACGCCCGATGGCAATGCCAATTCAGGCTATTTATTGCTCATCCATCCCGATTTCTTCCTGTCTTACTCTTTAGCGAAGAAAATCAGGCAATATGGTTTCTTTTCTTATGCGGCCAATGAAGCATTGCATTTATCAGATAAGGAAAGGACGACCATTATGTCCATTTTTGGAATAATTGATGATGAATTAAATAGTAGAATAGATGATTTTAGTCAGGATGTAATTATTTCGCAGGTTGAATTATTATTGAATTATAGCAATCGTTTTTACAAACGTCAGTTCATTACACGAAAAGCAGCCAATAGCGACTTGCTACAAAAGCTGGAAGAAATCCTGGATGATTATTTCAATAACGAAAAGTCATTAAGGCAAGGGATTCCGACTGTTCAATATCTTTCGGAACACTTAAATATATCAGCAAGTTATTTAAGTGATATGTTGCGTTCCTTCACAGGACAAAACGCACAGCAACATATACATAATAAACTCGTAGAAAAAGCGAAAGAAAAATTATCTATATCTGATTTATCAGTTTCCGAAATCGCATATCAATTAGGTTTTGAGTATCCACAGTCTTTTAGTCGTTTGTTTAAAACAAAGACGAACCTTTCTCCATTAGAATTCAGACAATCTTTTAAATAGTCAACCACGGAGAATAATACACTTGCGTAAAAACCGTTTTAGCGAGGCTGTCAAAGTTTCAATCTAAACCCATAGACAAGAAGGTCTCCTTGCATAAAATCCAAATCTTCAGACCTTTTAAATCCAAAATTCTCATACATCTTCCAGGCTGTTTTCATAGCCATTGTCGTATGAATGATCACTTGACTTGACTTTTTGTTTTGGGCTTTTTGAATGCATTCTGCTGTCAAACGTTTGCCAATTCCTTTTCCTCTAATTGAAGTATCAACAGCCAACAATCTAAATCCCGAAGCATTTAATTCTTTTGTTGCCGTTCCCCCGGAACCATAATATTGCATATCGCCAAAATAAACAACACCCCCTGCTATTTTGTTATCGGATGAAACTGCTACTAATAATTCAGTGTCGGGATTATTTGTGAGGTCTCCAATATTAACAAGCATTTTATAATAATTTGGTTGCTCGTCTTCTTTGGGAAATCCTTCAAGCTGCGAATAAACCTGCACCATTAATTTTCCAATTTCTTTAAACTCAGTTGGATGCGCATTCCTGATTTTGTATTCATCGTTTATCATATTTCTATATAATTTGAATTTGTTCTTAAATCCCCTTTTTTTTGACTATTCTTCAGTAAAGTTAAAAAAAACATACTGATTAGTATTTTTATCTTTACTCCCTGGGGTACATTCATTAATTTTTACTTCCTTTGCAAAAATACTAAACAGTATCTTTTTATGAAAAAGGCAGAGGCGACACGGTTGAACATTCTACAAAAAGCATTTGAACTGATTTACGGCAGTGGTTATAAAACTACAAGTATTGATCACATTATCGCCACGACACAAGTAACAAAAGGTGCATTCTATTACCATTTCAAGACGAAAGACGAAATGGGGCTTGCCATTATCAACGAAGTGCTGAAACCGACGCTATTAAACAGTTTACTCGAACCATTACAAAAAGAACAAAATCCATTAGAAGCTATTTACAACCTGATAGACAATCTTCTGATGAAGAATAAGGTTTTAAAAGTAGAATATGGTTGCCCAGTTGCCAATTTTACACAAGAAATGGCCCCATGGAATGCTGATTTTAGCGAAGCATTGGATGAGCTCACTAAACAATGGAAGAAAATAATGACTACTACTATTGAAAAAGGAAAAGAAGGCGGATTTGTCCGTAAAGACGTGAACGCAAAACAAGTAACACTATTTGTAATTTCAGGCTATTGGGGTATACGGAATTTGGGGAAAATTGAAAACAGCAAAACGATTTATCTATCTTATTTAAAGGAACTAAAAAGCTATCTGAATACACTGAAATAATTTTTTTATTAAAAAACATACTAATTAGTATGTTTTTATTTTATCTTTGTCATAGAGACAAATAATCATAATATAAATGTATTCAACAATATTAGCACTACATTCTTTAGTTCGCTGGTTTGTATTGATAAGTTTGCTTTTTGCTCTTTTCCGTGCTTACAACGGTTGGTTTTCAAAAAAGAGTTTTTCCAGCTTTGATAATTCTGTAAGACATTGGACAGCCACTATTGCACATATTCAGCTCGTTTTCGGACTTTTCCTTTATTTTATCAGCCCTGTTATTGACTATTTCCTGCATAACTACAAAGAGGCGGTTCATCAAAGAGAAATCCGTTTTTTCGGGATGGAACACAGTCTGATGATGATAACAGCAATTATTATTATCACAATCGGTTCGGCAAAAACAAAACGCAGGCAAACAGACAATGAAAAATTTAAGACAATGGCTATCTGGTTCACCATTGGGCTTTTAATTATACTGACATCTGTCCCCTGGGCATTTTGGTCATTGGTGAGCCGACCTTATTTCAGACCGTTTTAGAAACACATTTTAAAATAAAAACAACAATGGGCAGGAATTATAAACCATTAGTATGGACTTTAACTTTAGGTATAAACGGACTTATTATATTCGCTTTTTTCCTTCCAAATAAGGAGAATTTTAAGGGATACGACTTTTCATTTCTGACATTATTGAACGCGATATTTAACGGGGCTACGTTCATTTTTCTTTTATTAGCACTTTATGCCATTAAGCAAAAAAACATAAAAAGGCATCGCAATTTCATTTTCTCGGCCTTTTTATGCACTTCCATGTTTTTATTGTCATATTTGCTTTATCATTTTACAACTCCATCAACAAAATATGGGGGAGATGGGATTTTAAAATACATTTATTACTTTATATTGATTACGCATATTATACTTGCTATAATTACAGTTCCTTTGGCGTTGATATCGATTGGACGAGGTTTAAATATGGAGGTCGCTTTACATAAAAAAATCACACGATGGGCCATGCCTATCTGGTTGTATGTAAGTATAACAGGCGTAATTGTTTATCTATTAATATCGCCCTACTATAAATAGTGAATTTGGTACATTATTAAATACACTGAACGTAATGGCAAACATTTCTCAACTTCAGGACTTCCCCTTCCGCACCCCGGTTACGAGGGACTATTTCCAAAACTGGAACATACGTGTAGTTGACAATAAAGAGCTTGCTTGTGAAAATTACATATCTCCCAATAGAAGAGACTTTTATAAAATCTTATTTATTAAAGAAGGGAGGGGGCTATTCTCATTGGGTGTAAAAAACTATAATATTGAGAATTCAACTATTCTTTTTCTGCATCCAAATGAGATTATTTCATGGCGTAGCCTGTCCCCCAGCCTGGTAGGACATTATTGTCTGTTTAAGAAAAGATATGTTGAGGCATATCCTTCGCTGAAATTTGCGATGGATAAACATCAGCTGTTTTCAGACACAACCAGAAGTGTTATCCGTCTGAAACTGTCTACGGTTGCCATTATTGATAACCTGTTTGAACAAATGCATAAGCAGCACACTTTAGGAGGAGAGCTGGCTGAGGAAGCATTGCAGGCCTATCTGCAATTGATTATTGTTGAAAGTGTTAAATCCGCAGACTTCCCAAAGCCCAATAGTGTGTCTGATGAATACCGGCATATTCATCATTTCTTTCAGTTGCTGGAAGCCGAAGCCTCCCACATCAATCAGGAAAGCCCAATACGTATCAAGACAGCAAAAGAATTTGCTGATCATCTCTATCTGCACCCAAACTACTTAAATGCCTTGTTGAAGAAGCATACTGGTCAGAATATAAGCACACATATCAAGAACCGTTTGCTTGAAGAAAGCAAAGCTCTGCTGTTGCAAACAGACTGGACTTTAAATGAGATAGGAACTTCCATCGGATTTGCAGAGCAACCGAACTTTACACAATTCTTCAAGAAGAATCTTGGTATTACACCAAGTGAATTCAGGAAAAAATCAATATAGTTGAAATTCATAAAAACAGCTTTGATTACGCTAAGGTGGGATTCTGCGTATTGAATGACCTTTGATATCAAATTCAAAGGATTATGAAAACTAAAGTATGGTTCATAACCGGAGCTTCAAGAGGCTTCGGATTGGAAATCGCTAAAGCCGCTCTGGCTAATGGCGATAAAGTGGTTGCCACAGTACGCAGCCAGCCTGAAAAACTATCAGGCGAAATAAGCAATGATAATCTTCACGTTGTTACCCTGGATGTAACTAACGAAGAGGAAGCTAAACATGCTGTAAAACAAGCTATAGACCATTTTGGCCGCATAGATGTATTAGTCAACAATGCCGGCTTTGGCCTTTTAGGCGCCGTGGAAGAAGCCAGCGATAGCGAAGTAAGGCATTCGTTTGATACCAATGTATTCGGTTTGCTGAATGTTACCCGCGCAGTCCTCCCCTATTTCCGCTCACAACGTTCTGGTCATTTGATCAATCTATCCTCGGTTGTTGGACTAACCTCTACTGCCGGTTGGGGGCTTTATGCGTCAACCAAATTTGCTGTTGAAGGCATTAACGAGGCGCTTGCTGCTGAGTTAAAACCTCTCGGTATTCATGTCACAGCCGTTGAGCCTGGGTTCTTCCGAACTAATTTCCTGGATGGTTCCTCATTAACTGCCGCTAAAACGGTTATTGAAGATTATTCCGGAACCTCCGGACAAATGCGCGCATTCGCTTCACAGATCAATTATAAACAACCTGGTGATCCGGTTAAGTTAGCTGCAGCAATCATGAAATTAGCTGCATCATCCAATCCACCGGTCCACCTGCCACTTGGCAATGATACCCTTCTTTACTTCAATCAGAAGATGGATATGTTGAATAAAGAGATGCAGGAATGGCATGGTGTGATCACCAGCACAGATTATGAATTATAGATAAGAGAAAATATTTTAAATATGAAAGTTTTAGTTACCGGTGCAACCGGCAAAAGTGGCAGCGTTGCCATCAATGAAATGATAAAAATGGGAGTTTCAATCAGAGCACTTGTACATAGTGCGGACGAACGTTCAGATAAGCTCGCAGCCCAGGGTATCGAGGTAATGGTCGGAGACCTGCTCAATTTTGATGACATCTCTGCAGCAATGAAAGACATTCACAGCGCTTATTTTTGTTTTCCGATATTAACGCCAGGTGTTTTGCAGGCCACTGCTTATTTTGCTCAGGCAGCAAAGGATGCAGGTGTGAAAGCTATTGTCAATATGTCGCAGGTATCAGCCCGGCGGGATGCTAAAAGTAATGCAGCCCAGGACCACTGGGTGGGGGAACGTATATTGGATATGACAGGAATCCCGACTACACATTTGAGACCCACCTTTTTTGATGAATGGTTCCTGTACATCCGGGAGGACGTTCAGAAAAAAGATACCATTGTGCTGCCTTTCGGCAATGGACGCTGGGCACCAATAGATTCAGCCGATCTTGGCCGTGTCGTTGCAAGAATACTTACTAATCCCAAAGAATATGAAGGCAAAACGTTCAAACTTTATGGCCCTGAGGAATATAACGTGCCTGAGATGAGTGAGATCCTTTCAGAAGTATTGAGCAGAAAAATCAAGTATGACCCAGTTAGTATTGAGCACTTCACTGAATCAGATGCAGAAAAAGGAGCCCATTCGCATTTTATCCAGCATGTTACCCACGTTGCACAAGACTGCATCGATGGTTTATTCGCTGGAACTAACGATTCAGTAGAGACGATTACCGGTAGAAAACCTACTACGCTTGCTGAGTTTTTTGCCAAAAATAAAGCGTTGTTCCAATAACAAAAAGTCCCTGATCACAATCGAAATCAAGATTAAACATGAAGCGTGGCATTCTGAATAAAGAACTATGGTTTTCCTTTATAGCAATCGCAAAATATGTGCCCCAGGCTTTTTTTGCTCCGAAGGTAAACGGGATGGATTTCTACACACCAGAAAAGCAGCAGGAATTCAAAAAAAGAATACAAAGTATAAAGCCGGATTCGATAAGGGCATGGGGGACAATGAATGTGGCCCAAATGCTCCATCATCTGGCTTTATCCCTGGGCGGGGTATTAGGCTTCTTTACATTGCCTGATGAAAGTTACTGGTTAAGCAGAACCCTGTTTAAGTGGATCCTTGTAGACTTTTTTAATGCCCAACCCAAAGGACTTCGCCTGCCATTGGATTTTGTTATTCCTCATAACCAGATGTTCGATTTTGAGACAGAGAAATCCTTGCTCTTTGGAATACTGGAAAAAGCGTGGCAAACGAAAAACGATGAAGACTGGGGACTACATCCCATGTTTGGAAAGCTCACCCGCAAACAATGGGGTAAGTTGGCTCAGATACATCTGGATTACCATTTAAAACAATTCAATGCGTAATTAACCGACACTACGCTTTCTTCGCCTTTCCCAGTCCCACTTTAAACTTATCCGGTGTACCGGATACTTTAATATTCATGAAGCGTATCTTCTTATCCTTATCCCTGTATTCAATCGCATCTACCTGATCAGGATCTATCTCTTCCTGCTTCCGGCCAAAGAGAGATTTAAATCCTACCTGCGTGACCATCTTAAGTGGGATACGCAGGTAATATTCCATCTTCATATCCATGTACTGCTTCCCGGAAACTTCCATGAATCCAAGAGAAGAGTTGATATTCATAGAGGGGATTTCCAGCACACCGTTTTTAAAGGTCAGTTTATTCCGCAGGGTATCAAAGCGTACATTACGCAGGTTCTTGTCTTTGAAATAACCTGCCATTGCCTGCATAGGACCGAAGTCTATCAGGCTGCCATTATAAATCTGCACATCCAGTTGTGCCTGTGAATCATTGATGATAGGTGTAAGGTCCGGATGTACCAGCAAACGACTCTTAATCTCTCCGTTCAATCGCCCCTTTATGTTTTTGTTAATCGTATAGTCCTGCCCGAAATTATCCAGCTTGATCATCATCTTCTCTATATCCACATCAACAAAACGGATACGGCTTCTGAAATAAATCTTCTTGGGATCACTGCCATTGAAATGACCTCTCATACCTACCCATCCTCCCGCTACATTCATACCCAGCGTATCTATATAAAAATGCTGACCGGGTAGCATACGCACATTTGTAATGATGTTCTTCAGCCATAGACGATGATACTTTACCTTACCGATATTCACAGAACCCGTGAAAGTAGCAAAAGGAATAGAGAACACATTAAAAGCACTGGCATGAGCAGCATTCACGGTAACAGTCCTGGTAGCTACCGGCGTAACCGGTGCATCAGGCGTATTCGTGAACTTATAATTCGTCATTTCATCTACATCCAGGAATTTCGAAGTAAACTGCAGGAAATTCGCTTTCTTCCTTAAGGTAGTATCCTTGCCTGTAAACCAGCGCATACTCAGATCAAAATCACTACGTCCTATTTTACCCGTCAGCGTATCTATCGCAATAAACTTGTTAGCACCATATTTTATCGTCCCCTTAACACTGTCTACTTTAAAAGGATGTACTTTCAGCTGACCCGAAACATTCGCAATATGCAGTTTGGCAAATTTGAATATAGAGTCGTACTTCATATCAGCCTTCGCACGTAACCATAAACCACTGCCCACTTCATGCTGATAATCTGCCGGTACATATTTTCCTGATCCCGGACCTAACAAATCATTCATGGCAAGATGATCTGATTTCAGATCAAATGCTACCTGCGTTTTCCCTCTCATCACCTTATCAAACCATACCTTGTAATTAATCACACGACCACTGAAACGAAGGTCACTGCTATCTATCTTTCCACCAAAATTCTTCAGTAATAAAGCAGTATCGTTAATAGTCAGATCTGCGCCGAAATCATGGACTGCATGCGGATAATTCTTAAATCCGGCATACAGCTTTTCCATATGGAATTTACCTTTCGGTAAGGGGGAAGGATGTGTTAACTGTTGTACAGATGTTTCCAGCGATAACCCTATATTAAACCCGTTGATCTCTTCTTTTACCTTCTTCGACATAGCACTATCAAATGCCAGCAATTCCTTTAAAACCATCCTTCGACTATGTGCATTCAGTGTGATCAGTACAGGCTTTTTTTTCTGATGGAAAAGAGCGGGTAAATCACTCAGGGAACCATTCATGTAGAAGTCGGAGTTACCAAAACGGCAGGCCAGTGAATCTAATTTCACACTCCCGTTTTTCATATTGGCGTGTAAATCAAGATTACGTACTATATGCGGATAACCAGGTATTTTAAAAGTAAGGTTCTGTACTGTCAGCTCACTCTGCACACCATCTTTCAGTTTGGACATGGATGCTTCCGGCAGGCTCAGATCCACCATCTCCTTAAAATCCATTTTCAGAATGATATGTCCTGTTATACGTTCCAGGTCTTTAATGCCCAGGAAAGCGCCTATAAATTCCAGTTCCAGTTCGGAATCTATCTGCATGATGATCTTGGGATCTGTAAAATCACGCATGACAAAGTTGCCTTTGAAGATACCCTTATCAGGACGTGCGGTCATATTCAGTAAATGCAGTTCGGATGTTTTCAGGGAATGTTCAGTACCATTGGTATAATATCCTTTAAATCCTAACTGATCCAGTTTTTTATCAGCAGCTTTATTTAAAAACCAGGCATCTTCACAACCAAAAGAAACATCGATTTTGGGTTGTTGCCCATCTGCCAGTTTCCCTATGATAGTCCCATTAAAATAGATCCGTCCATCATAACTGAAATGCTTTAATTCATCTGCTACATTTTTAGGCGCAAAAGCAAACAGCAGGTTCAGATCCGGTCTGTCTCCTGTTACTTTTATATTCACCATCTTACCATGCTGCAAATCGACGGTACCCTGTACTTTCAATGTAGCAGCTTCCAGCTTTACTTCACTGGATGAAATGTTCAGAAACTGTTCTTTACTATTGTAAGCGACTTTAATATTTGCTTCCATGCACTTGTGACGGAATAACACGGTATCCCCCGGACTGGTCACATCCACTTCAAACCCACCCTCAAGAGAGCCGTTTATAAGGGTATCATTGGCACTGAAAGCTGTTTTGATTTTATCTATATGCGTAGACAGTCGTTGCCCGTTAGTCTGATCATAATAAGAAACATCTATATTCTTTAATACGATCTTCTTAATGTCCAGATCGAGGCTACCGGAAGAAGTTTCTGTAGTAGTAATCGTATCCTGTTGAAGTCTGTTGGCCTCCACCAGGTTTAACTTGCCATCCGGCTCTCTAACCATATCCAGGTGACCATTCTTTAAGAAAAGCACCTTTACATTATACTTCTCCCGCAGAATATCCGGCAAACTGAAACCTGCATACAGGCGTTCCAGTTGATATAAAGGCTTTCCTTTTTGCTGTTTATTGGCATAAAAACGCACATTGCGTAACCCTATGGAGATATAGGGGAAATTCTGAAAAAGAGAGATCTCACTGTCCGCCACCACCAGTTCTCCCGGTAACTGTTTGTTTAATTCCCTCACAGCAATAGCAGTAAGTCGTGCCTGCTGCGTGTATAATACCCCTATGGCACCAGCTGCCACTAATAAAACCACCAATCCCAGTATCAACAATATCCGGAATATCCTTTTTCTTGTCTTCTTCATAGATATCTACAAAAATAGAAATTATCTTCTATATGTTATAATCAGTAAAAAACACCATAATAACTACGATTACCACCATACCCATACCCTGCTTTGCAGTAATTTTGTACAATCAACAACAAAAAGGAAAACAATGGCCCGCGCAACGATACCGGTTTATGATATATGTACCATCGATAAAAACGGTCATGAGCGGGATTTGATGATAGAACGTTTTGGAGGATACCTGGATAAACATTACCAGGCCCTTCACAATGCTCACCGGCATTCCTTTTACCACCTGGTGCTTTTCACCAAAGGTAGCGGAACACATACCATCGATTTTGTAAAATTTGATGTAGCTCCCTACCAGGCTTATTTCATGGCACCCGGACAAGTTCATAGCTGGGATTTTAAAGGAGAGACAGATGGTTATATCATCCATTTCTCTGCAGATTTCTTCCGGCCATTTCTCCTGAACCCATCCTACCTGGAGCAATTCAGCTTCTTTAACGGTATCAGCAGTCAGTGCGTATGTCAGCTTACACCGGAAATAATACCGGTGTTTGAAGCCTTACTGACCACTGTAAATAAAGATCTCATTCGTGTAAGGCTGCTGGAAATGTTTATGATGGTAGAGAATAATGGTAACCGGAATAATTATGATAATCTGCCAAACCATACCTCTACCCTGCTGAAAAGTTTTCAACAACTGATCAATCAGTATTACCGCAGCATGCGTTTACCGAAAGAATATGCAGAACTGTTGTATATCACCCCCAATCATTTAAACGCATTATGCCGGGAATTATTGGGAAAAACAGCCGGAGATGTGATTCGTGAAAGAGTATTGCTGGAAGCAAAACGTCTGCTCACCAATGCAGGCATGAATATTCTTGAAATAGCCTATGAACTTAATTTCAAAGATAACTCCTACTTCACAAGATTCTTTAAAAACTACGAAGGGATCACTCCTGAAGAGTTTAGAAAAAAATTCATTAACCAATAAAAAAGATATTTTATGTGTGCCGAAAAAACAGGAAAAAGACACAACGTTTTGATCAGTGTATTACAGAATAAATGCCCGGCATGTCGTGAAGGAAAAATCTTCAAAGGCAACAATGCATATAACCTGAAACACTTTATGGAGATGAACGAAAAGTGCCCGGTATGCGGAGAAAACTTTGAAAGAGAGATCGGCTTTTACTATGGTACCGGTTATGTCAGTTATGCATTAACGATCGCTTTCAGTGTAGCCACTTTTATCGCCTGGTGGGTAATCATCGGATTTTCATTATATGATAACCGTATGTTCTGGTGGCTGGGTATTAATGCTGTACTACTGTTGCTGCTGCAACCACCTATTATGCGCGTGTCCAGGACTATATGGCTGGCGTTCTTTGTCCGATATAGACCAGCTCACCAATAAATTACAAAATATCAGCCGGAAAGCTTTTTTCCGGCTTTTTTATGGGACTACTAAATGACATTGAATTTTTAATTCTATTTTAATATATTGATAATCAGTAGTAAAAAAGCATCGAAATATTAATAGGTAGTGTTAACCTACTGAGATTCTGTGCATTAGGGTATATAACCCGTATATAAGTCGTATATGACCCCTATATAACAGGTATATAAGCCGTACCTATATAGATACGGCTTATATAGGGATTATATACTAGTCTATTCTCAGTTATAAAGAGTTTATAGGAGAGTTTAGGCTCTTTCTGCGTTGCCTTGTTTAAGACACTTCCCTGCAAACACGAAGCTTATTGAATAGTAGCCCGATATCATACATTTGAGTATTTATTTATATATTTCAGGCAGATTATATATGATGCCGACACTGAAAAAAGTATCTAAAGTACTGATATGCACTTTGTTAGTCTGGACGCAAGCACTTGCAGCCACTCCTCCTCATACTATAGATAGCCTGCAAAGAGCCTTGAGGAAGGTCAATTCAGATACTGAAAAGGCAGAATTATTGGTTTTACTGGCTAAAATGTTACCCCCGAAAGACAGCCTGCTGGCAGTCAACTGTTTCCAGCAAGCCCTGGAATTACAGCAAAAACTGGAAAACAAGCTGGCAATGGCCCGTACTTATCAGGCAATGGGGACCTGGTATGGCAAAGAAGATAACCTCACCGAATCACAAAAGAATTTCCTGCTTGCCAGAGAAATCCTGGCAAAAGATACTTCCAGGCAAAGCAGAAAACTGCTGGCCATGACTAAAATAGGCATGGGAACAGTATTAGGGAATAATGGCCGTACAGAACAACAGGTAGAGGAATACCTGCAATCCATCCCCCTGCTGGAAAAGCTGGATGAATCTATCATACTGGGTGATACTTATAACAATCTTGGTAATATCTTCTTTAATAAATCACAGTATAAAACAGCTACTACCTATTACCTTAAAAGCATAGAAACGTATAAAGATGCGCGGGCATACAGTCATCTCATCGCCAGCAGGCAAATGAGTATGGCCAGTTGTATGTATTATATGGACAGCCTGCCACAGATGCAACACTATCTGGCAGATGCAAAGAAAAAACTCGATCAGACAGGAGCAGATTCTATCAGTCTGTGGGCCAATTATTACGAATACCAGGGACAGCTGGATGTGAAAAACCAATTGTATTTTCACGCCACTACCATGTTCAACAGCGGACTTTCTATCGCCCGCCGTTATCACGATATACATGCTACCTGTAACAACCTTTACTCACTCGCAAAACTATACCAACGACTGGGGAAAAACGATCAGGCCATGAGCCTGATGCAGGAATATGCAACACTGGCATTAACACTCAAAGAATATTCACTACGACTCCATGCCTGGGACCTGATGGCAGAAATTGCCTACAAACAACATGACCCGGAAGGAGCCTATACCTATCTCAGGAACTATGTAACACTGGCCGACAGTCTTCAGGAAACAGAAGTAACACAGAAACTGCATGAACTGGAAGCCAGGTATCAATCTTCTGAAAAAGAAAACCGCATCATGCAGTTACAGCATGAAAACGAACGTCAGGAATTTGCGTTGCAAAAGAACCGTTTGTTACTATCGCTGATGGGTGTTATCATGTTATCACTGGTGATAGTCGCTTCTTTAAGTTATCAGTTTTACCGCAACGGACGTAAACTGCTGGAACAACAGCAAAAGCTGCATCTCTTTGAAGTGGAACGCATCAGACAGGAACACCAGATCTCCCTCTTATCCGCGATGCTGGAAGGACAGGAACAGGAACGTACCCGCCTGGCACGTGATCTCCACGATGGACTCGGCGGATTACTCTCCGGTATTAAACTGGAACTCTCTACCATCTCTCCTTCCCAGGAGTCGTCCCGTACGCAAACACAGGTAGAGAATACCATGCAGCGCCTGGATGAAGCGATGGATGAACTGCGTCGCATTGCCCGCAGTATGATGCCTGAAATACTCATCAAGTACGGACTGGGAGAAGCTACTGTAGAATACTGCCGCGGATTGAAAAAGACAGGCGTAAAAAATGTGGTTTGCCAGGTGTTCAACTTCCAGACTACCACCATGGAACATACCAGGCAGGTGGTACTATACCGCATTATGCAGGAGCTGGTGAACAATGCTATTAAACATGCAGATGCAGATCAGATACTTGTACTCTTACAACAAACAGGAAATGATGTGTTCCTAACGGTAGAGGATGATGGAAAAGGATTTGACGTAGCTGCCAGTAACAGTATCAAAGGAGCAGGACGCGCCAACATACAGGCACGTGTGGATTTCCTGGGAGCAAAGATGGATATACAATCAGAAGCAGGAACAGGTACTACTATAATAATTGAATGTACAATATGATAAAGGTAATTGTTGTTGAAGACCACCCTATCATGGTGGAGGGCCTAAAGAATATACTGAGGAATGATGATGGCATCTCTGTAAACGGAGATTTCAGCAATGGAAAAAGTGTGCTGGCCGCATTGGAAAAGGAACAACCGGATGTAATACTGATGGATGTAAACCTGCCGGATGTAAGTGGTATTAATTTGTGCAAGGAGATCAAAAAGAAATATGAAGATATAAAGATCATTGCCCTCAGTATCCATGATGAACATCCCGTTATCCATAGCATGTTACAGAACGGGGCCAGTGGATACGTACTGAAAAACGCACTGGGAACAGAGATCATCCATGCGATCTATGCGATTATGGATGGAGAACAATACCTCTGCAGCAGTACAAAAGAAGCATTGAAAAATGCGGATATGGAAGAACTGAAAGCCATCCCCCGTATTACCAGGAGAGAAAAAGAAATATTACACCTGATAGGAAAAGGATTAACTACTATGCAGATAGCAGAACAGTTATTTATCAGCACACATACAGTAGAAAGCCACCGTAAAAACCTGATGGAAAAGTTTGGTGTGAACAACACTACTTCCGTCGTGAAAATGGCTACTGAATATAAACTGTTATAGTTTTTCCAGCTCCTGTAATTTTTCGGCATTGAGGACCGCAATGCTTTTACCTGATACAGCGATCACATTTTCCTGTATCAGTTCACTCATTATACGGAATGCCGTTTCATAGGTAGTACCTGTAAAAGAAGCAAGGTCCTGCCGGCCCAGTGTCATATCAATAGCCCCATCTTCCGTGTTGCCAAACTTATCGCGTAATGTCAGCAAAGCATGGGCAATACGTCCTTTCACCGGCATATGCACCAGGTTGCGCATATTCTTTTCAGACTCCTGTAACTCACGTGCATAAAACATCATCAGCTCGTGCAGCAGGGTATGATTTACTTTAAGAGAGGCCTGGAAAAATTCAAGGTCGATGAAACAAAGTGTTACTGGTTCCAGCGCAGTAGCAGATACCGGATACACCATTTCAGCCCCTACCCCGCGATGCCCTACTATATCTCCTTTACGGGCAAAGCGTACAATGAGTTCCTTTTCTTCTCCCCAGTGTTTATGCACCTTTACAGTACCTGAGAAGATAAAATAGATCCCGGTTACCGGTTCTCCTTCGCGAAACAATAACTGTCCTTTCTTTAAGGAAAAATTCTTCCTGTGATTATCTACAGCAGGAAGCCATTCTTTGATACATAACCTGCATAACATACAGGTCTGTAAATCACAATCGTGCTTATCTTTCTTCATTCCGTTTTATTAATTCCTGTACCGTACCGGTGAAATCCCGCAATCGTACCACTTCTCCTATTACAATAACAGCGGGGTTCGCCATTCCGGCATATTGCGACTTAAATATAATATCCTTTACCGTTCCGATGACCATCTTTTCCTTTTCAGTAGTACTATCTTGTATGATAGCGACAGGCATTTCACTTTTACCATGCCGGGTAAATATTTCCATGATAGCTTCCAACCGGCTCATAGCCATTAATATAATGACAGTCGCCGTTGACTGAGCAGCCAGTTCAAGATCTGAGGATATACCCCCTGTGAGTGTAGTCCCGGTCGTTACCCAGAAGCTTTCTGTAATACCCCGGCTGGTCAGCGGGATCATCTGACCTGCAGGAGCGGCCAATGCACTGGAAATGCCCGGAATCACCTGTACGGGTATACCCGCAGCCTTTGCAGTAGCAATCTCTTCACCCGCACGGCCAAATACAAAAGGATCTCCACCTTTTAAGCGTACCACATGCCCATGCGACTGTGCATATTCCACGATCAGGTGATTGATCTCCTGCTGGGACAGGGAATGGCAGCCATAACGCTTACCTACAAACTTAAGCACCGCTCCCGGCTTCGCATATTGCAGCAATGCTTCATTTACCAGGGCGTCATATAATATAACGTCTGCTTCCCGGATCGTATTGATCGCTTTCAGGGTGATTAATTCCGGGTCACCTGGACCTGCACCTACGAGAGATAAATAAGCCATATGTATATTATAAATAAATTAATATGAGTAAAATCACAGAAATCACTATAAAAATAGAATACTTATTGTTAATTTCATGATGCAGATCATAAAATCAACCAAATAATAGCTCATTCTTCTAAACATCGCTCATATATATGAAAATTGTAATAATAGGAAACGGCATGGTGAGCTACAAATTTTGTGAGAAAATAATAGCAAAAGCACCTGCCGGCACCTTGGAAATTGTGATTTTTGGCGAAGAGCCCCGCCCAGCCTACGATAGGGTACATCTTAGCGAGTTTTTCTCCGGAAAAACTGCTGATGATCTCCTGATGGCCCCTGCCAGCTGGTACACTGATAATCATATACGTTTGCATCTCGGCGATCCTGTTCAACAAATAGACAGAGTACATAAAACCGTTCACTCCTACAAAGATATCACTGAAACATATGATTACCTCATAATTGCTACAGGCTCTTCCGCTTTTGTACCCCCTATTCCGGGTGTAGACAAAAAAGGTGTCTTTATATACCGCACCATAGAAGACCTGGAACTGATGCGCGATTATGCACCAAAAGCTACCAGAGGCGTGGTAATAGGTGGCGGACTACTGGGCCTGGAAGCAGCTAAAGCTCTCCTGGACCTGGGCCTCTCTGATACCCATGTGATAGAATTTGCCCCCAGGCTCATGCCCCGGCAGATAGATGATAACGGCTCCCGTATGCTCCAGCATAAACTGGAAAGCCTGGGACTCCATATACATACCAACAAAAATACCGCCGCTATATTAGGAGAAGATACCATCTCCGCCCTGCAGTTTGCAGACGACTCTATACTGGAAGCAGACATGCTGGTAATCTCTGCGGGCATTAAACCCCGGGATGAACTGGCCCGCTTATCCGGCCTTGAAACAGGACACCGCGGCGGTATCCTCGTAAACGAACAACTGCAAACTACCGACCCCTCTATTTATGCCATCGGCGAATGCGCCCTCTATAATGGTATGATTTACGGTCTGGTAGCCCCCGGTTATGAAATGGCAGAAGTGGCAGCATCGCATATTCTGGGTGATCAGAAAGCCTTCACCGGCTTCGACATGAGCACCAAATTAAAACTGATAGGGGTAGATGTGGCCAGCTTTGGGGATCCCTTTGCACCAGCAGATACCTGCCGCAGCATTGTATTCGAAGATACCATGAAAGGCACCTATCAGCGCATCAACATCTCCGGTGATGGTAAACTGCTCCTGGGCGGAATACTCATCGGCGATGCGGATGCTTATAATATGCTGCTGCAAACCACTAAAAACAAGATCATCCTCCCTCCTAACCCGGAAGACTTACTACTGGGTGCAAGAGGTGGTAATACAGAAACCGGCGCCGGCGTGATGGGCCTGCCCGATGATGCACTGATATGCAGCTGTGAAAGTGTGAGCAAAGGCGCTATCTGCACTGCTGTGGAAGCAGGTAACGAAACCCTGGGCGATATAAAGAAATGTACCAAAGCAGGCACCTGCTGCGGTGGTTGTGTTCCCATGGTGAAAGACCTGATCAGCGGCACCATGAAAGCACAGGGCAAATACATCCGTAATGTCATCTGCGAACATTTCACCTACTCCCGCCAGGAACTCTTCGACCTGATACATATTAAAGAGATCCGCTCCTTTGATGATGCGCTGGACCATTATGGCCAGGGCGATGGATGTGAAATCTGCAAACCTGTGGTAGCTTCTATCATGGCCAGTCTGTGGAATGATATGATCCTGGAAAAAGGAAATGATACCGTACAGGATTCTAACGACCGCTACCTGGCGAATATCCAGAAAGGTGGTACCTACTCTGTTGTACCCCGCATTCCTGGTGGTGAAATCACACCGGAGAAACTGCTGGTCATTGCACAGGTGGGATTGAAATACAACCTCTATACTAAGATTACCGGTGGCCAGCGCATAGACCTGTTCGGCGCTCACCTCAGTGATCTCCCCGCTATATGGGAAGAACTTATCAATGCAGGCTTTGAAAGCGGCCATGCTTACGGGAAAGCGTTACGTACCGTTAAAAGCTGCGTAGGCTCTACCTGGTGTCGCTTTGGTCTGCACGACAGTGTAAGTTTTGCCATCCGTATAGAAGAAAGGTATCGTGGGCTCCGCGCTCCTCATAAAATAAAATCAGCCGTATCCGGATGTATCCGCGAATGTGCGGAAGCACAATCCAAAGACTTCGGCATCATTGCTACAGAAAAAGGCTGGAACCTGTATGTAGGCGGTAATGGTGGCTCCAAGCCACAACATGCAATATTGCTGGCATCCGACCTGGATAGCGATACCTGCATCAGTTACATCGACCGTTTCCTGATGTTCTACATCAAAACAGCCGATCCCCTGACCCGTACAGCTACCTGGCTGAATAAACTGGATGGTGGCATTACTTACCTGCGCAATGTAATAGTGAATGATAGTCTGGGTATTGCTGAACAATTAGAAGCTGAAATGCAAGCCCTGGTAGATAAATACAAATGCGAGTGGAAAGAAGTGGTAGAGAATCCTGAGCTGCGTAAGCGTTTCAATCACTTTGTAAATGCTCCCGGAGCTAAAGATCCGACCGTGAAATTTAATCCGTTACGTGAACAAAAACAAGCTGCAGAATGGAAATAACAACTTCAAAACCGTCAACTATGAACTGGTTCTATGCCTGCAAAGTTACTGACGTCCCTGCCAACGGAGGTGTATGTGTTAAATACGGAGAAGAACAGATTGCCTTGTTCCGCTTTGCCAGACGGGACTCCTGGTATGCCACACAGAACCTTTGTCCGCACAAGCAACAAATGGCGCTGAGCCGTGGTATGACAGGCACACAGGAAGGCGAACCAAAGATCGCCTGTCCGTTTCATAAGAAAACATTTTCTCTGTCAGATGGACGCTGTTTATCTGATGAAACAGAGTGCGGCATTACTACATATCCGGTAAGAATTGAAGAGGATCATGTATACATAGGTGTACATGCAGGATGATGTATTTTCGAAGCTATTCATTAACTTACAAAAGAACCCCACAGTCCTTAGAACCTAAGGTTCATATTGTTATGTGATCAGCTAATCCAAAATCAACCAAATGATGAAAAAACACATCCTCGGCGGAGCTATTTGCCTTTTCATTGGCATTTTATCCTACAACAACAGTCAGGCACAATTTACACTAGGGGCACAATTAAGAACACGTACGGAGTTACGTGACGGACAAGGATCACCCTTATCGCTGGGAACAAAACCAGCCATTTTTACTTCTCAGAGAAGTCGCTTATCAGCAGGGTTCACCGGTTACCGTTTTAAACTGGCATTAACAGTACAGGACGTACGCGTATGGGGACAGGATGTATCTACCATCAACAGGACCACCACCGCAGACAACAACGGATTTATGTTGCAGGAAGCATGGGCAGAAATCATGTTACTGGATACAACCGTAAAGAACAAAACCCTGAACCTTAAAATAGGCAGACAAGAATTAAATTATGATGATGGCCGCCTGCTGGGCAATCTCAACTGGTTACAACAGGGACGCAGACATGATGCGGCTTTGATCAAGTTCGAAAGCAAGTCCTGGATGCTGCATCTGGGTACGGCCTTTAACCAGAACAAAGAGAACGCTGCCGGTACTGTTTACACCGCTACCCCTCCCGGTAATTACACCGCTAATACCAACGGTGGTACACAGTACAAAAGCCTTGAATACCTGTATTTAGGAAAGAAGCTGGCAAAGGGTAATATATCCTTCCTCTTCCTGGCAGATCAGTTCAATAAGTACCATACAGACACTGTAAGTGGTGTTGCTGTGAAAACATGGGATGAAGGTGTGTACAACCGCGCTACCACCGGACTGTTTTTCAATAACCAGTTCAATAAACTGAGTGTGACCGCTTCTGCTTATTACCAGTTCGGTAGTAATGCCAGCGGACAAACAATCAGCGGAGAATTATTGTCTGCCTCCTTCCAGTATGCGCTCTGTAAATCATTCAGCGCTGGTGCAGGAGCAGATTATACTACCGGTGGTCTTTCTTCTTCCGGCAGGACCAGCAAAGCGTTCGATCCTTTATACGGCTCTCCGCATGCATTCTGGGGATTGATGGATTACTTCTATGCCGCCAATGGTTTTGGTAATAAAGGTCTGCAGGACTACTACATCAAAACCAAACTGAAAGCAGGCCCCCGTTTCCAGATGACACTGGATGGACATGAGTTCTTCTCTTCCAGCTACATTCCCGGAGGTATTACCCGCAGATTTGGTACAGAAGCAGACCTCGTAGGTATCTATGCCTTGTCTAAAGTCATCACTTTCGAAGCAGGCTACAGCCACTTCTGGAACACAGCGTCTTTAACCGCTGCAAGTGTTAAAAATATAACGAACGCGCAAAGCAATAGTAACTGGGCTTATTTAATGATCACATTAAAACCAGAATTACTGTTGAAATAATAACAACCAAAAAATTTATTATGTCAGCAATCAGTAGTAATCAACCACTTTCCAAACTGCCGCTCTTTAGTCTGAACACCGTGCAGATGCGCACGTTCCATACAACATGGTTAATGTTCTTTGTCTGTTTCTTCGGATGGTTTGGCCTCGCACCACTGATGCCGACCATACGCGAAGACCTGGGCCTTACTAAATCGCAGGTAGGTAACATTATCATCGCTTCCGTATCAGGTACAATCTTAGCCCGTCTCATTATTGGCAAATTATGTGATACATGGGGGCCGCGAAAAACGGCTATAAGGCTACTGATTGCTGGCTCTTTACCCGTTTTCCTTGTAGGCTTGTCCAAAGACTACACTTCCTTTTTACTTTTCCGTTTAGCCATCAGTGTAATAGGCGCTTCTTTTGTAATCACACAGTACCATACATCCATGATGTTTGCTGCCAATATCAAAGGAACTGCTAACGCTGTTACCGGTGGATGGGGTAACCTGGGTGGTGGAATAACCAACATGGTAATGCCACTTATCTTCACCGCTATTATAGGTTTTGGTTATACAAAAGCAGAAGCATGGCGTTATGCCATGATCGTTCCGGGAGTAATGATGCTGATTGCAGCATTCCTTTACTACCGTTTTACAAAAGATACACCTGCAGGTAATTTCGACGAAATAGGTTATAACAAAAATAAAACCCGCACCGACTGGTCTATCCTGGCCGACTGGCGCATCTGGGCTTTAACAATGGCCTATGCCATGTGCTTCGGTATGGAGATCACATTTGATAATGTCGCTTCTCTTCACTTCACAGACACTTTCCATCTTTCACAAAGCAGTGCAGGTTTCTGGGCAGGCATCTTCGGATTCATGAACATCTTTGCCCGTGCACTGGGAGGCATTGTTTCTGATAAAGTAGGCGCCCGCTTCGGTATGAAAGGGAAAGGCACTTTATTAGCACTGGTATTATTACTGGAAGGATGCGGACTATTACTATTTGCACAGGCAGGATCATTGGTGTTTGCCATCATCTCCATGCTCAGTTTTGCACTCTTCCTGAAAATGGCTAACGGCGCTACTTATGGTATTGTACCGTTCATCAATGAAAAGAATGTAGGACTGGTTAGCGGCATCGTAGGTGCTGGTGGTAACCTGGGCGGTATGTTATTCGGATTCCTTTTCAAGTCCGAATCTATTTCATACGTGCAGGCATTCACTTATATAGGTTGTATCGTAATCGCGGTATCAGTTATTGTAATGATTACCCGGTTCGTTAAAAAACCTGTAACGGAAAAAGAAATAACGCCACAGATGGCATTCGCAGAATAAACAGAACACATGTCAACTTCATTTAAAACAACTTGCTGCTATTGCGGCGTTGGTTGTGGGATCGTAGTGCATAAAGACCGGCAGGGGAAACTGCATGTGGAAGGAGATAAAGACCATCCTGTGAATAAAGGCATGCTCTGTTCTAAAGGAATGAACCTGCATTATACAGTTATGGATACCAGCGACAGGCTGTTATATCCTGAAATGCGCTATAACCGGTACCTGCCCCGTCAGCGGGTTACCTGGGACCAGGCGCTGGAAAGGACTGCCGCTGTGTTCAAACAGATCATTCAGAAACATGGCCCGGATTCCGTAGCATTCTACGCGTCCGGGCAATGTTTAACAGAAGAATATTATGTAGTTAATAAACTGATCAAAGGTTTTATTGGCAGTAATAATATCGATACCAACTCACGCCTTTGTATGAGTAGTGCGGTAGCTGCCTATAAAATGGCTTTAGGGGAAGATAGTGTACCCGGCAATTACGACGATCTTGAACTGGCAGATTGCATCTTTGTGGCTGGTGCAAATCCGGCCTGGTGCCATCCTATTTTATGGAGACGGGTAGAAGCCGCGAAAGCAGCTAATCCTTCACTAAAAATTATTGTCAGTGATCCCCGTGTTACACAAAGCTGTGCATTAGCCAATCTGCATCTGCAATTACATCCGGGTACTGATATCGTATTACACCATGCTATTGGCAGGATACTGATAGAACAGGGATTCACAGATCATGCATTTATCAGTCAGCATACAGAAGGTTTTGCCCGCTACAAAGAAACGGTCATGCAGCGTAGTCTGGCCAGTGCTGCTGCTATCTGTGGCATTTCCGAAACAGATATCATTGAAGCGGCTACTTACATCGGCAAAGCAAAACGTTTCATGACCCTATGGACAATGGGGCTCAACCAAAGTGTAGTAGGTGTTAATAAAAATCTCAGTCTTATTAACCTGCATCTCATTACCGGCCATATAGGTAAACAGGGATGCGGGCCATTCTCATTAACCGGTCAGCCTAATGCGATGGGCGGACGCGAAGTAGGCGGCTTGTCGAACCTGTTGCCCGCTCATCGCCTTATGAACAATCCGGCACATCGTAAAGAAGTACAGGAGTTCTGGGGTGGTGTACCTCTTTCTGAAAAACCAGGGCTTACTGCTACTGAAATGTTCGAAGCGCTGAACAGTGGTAAACTCAAAGCCATCTGGATTCTTTGTACCAATCCACTGGTAAGCCTTCCTGATGCAAGACTGGCAGAAGCTGCCCTGCAAAAAGCGAAGTTCGTAGTGGTGCAGGAAATCTCTTCCAAACCGGAAACACTGCAATATGCAGATGTGGTTTTCCCCGCTGCTGCCTGGACAGAAAAAGAAGGTACCATGACGAATGCAGAACGTCGTATCAGTTATCTGCAAAAGGTAGCGGATGCTCCGGGAGAAGCATTACCTGATTCGGAGATTATCTGCCGCTTTGCACAGAAGATGGGCTTTCATGGTTTTTCTTATAATAACGCTGCTGAAATTTATGACGAGCATTGCCGTCTTACTGCAGGTACTAATATAGATGTAAGTGGATTGAATTATGATTTACTGAAAGAAAAACGTAGCGTACAATGGCCTTACCCTACAGGGACAACAGACCTTGGTACACCACGCCTCTTTACAGATCATCAGTTTTATACACCATCAGCAAAAGCTGTTATTCATTCTTTTGATGATGATAATAAATCTGCCCCACCGGATAAGGATTATCCTTTAATCCTTACCACAGGCCGTATTCGTGACCAGTGGCACACGATGAGCAAAACAGGTAAAGTAAGTAAACTAAAACAACATATCCCCGCTCCCTTTCTGGAAATACATCCGGATGATGCAAAGGAGCGTGATATCCGTGCAGATGATATCGTAGAGATCTTCAATAGTAATGGTGTTGTACGGGTGAAAGCACAACTAAGTACTTCCATTAAAAAAGGCGTGGTATTCCTTCCTATGCACTGGGGTAAAATACTGAATAACGATTTAAGCAGGGCTAATAATCTTACGCATAACCGCCTGGACCCTATCTCCAAGCAACCCGATTTCAAATATGCAGCGGTGCAGGTGCAATCCTACAAAAAGCCACAGCAACGCATCATTATTATCGGCGCTGGCGCAGGAGCCTGTGGTTTTGTAAAATCATACCGCCCTTTAAATAATACAGACGAAATCATCGTCTTCAGTAAAGAAGATCTTCCTTTCTATAATCGTGTGATGTTACCTGATTATATCAGTGGCACCCAGCAATGGGAACAGTTGGTGAAGATGACAGATAGTGAAGAAACTGATTTCAATATTACTTTACATCGTGGTGTCAGCGTACTGCAGATAGACAGGGAAAATAAAACGGTTACAGACAGCAACGGGCTTGTACATGAGTATGATGTATTGATACTGGCCATGGGAAGCAGGGCTTCTGTTTTAAGAGATACTCCACCCTTAAAAGGGATTTTCACTATGCGTAACCGCAGGGATGCGGATGCATTTATCAAACATATTGATCCTGCTAAAGGTAAAGTGATGATAGCAGGGGGCGGACTGTTAGGGATAGAACTGGCAGCCTCTTTAAGAGAAATGGATATAGACGTCGCTGTTATACAACGTAGTTCTAAACTCATGGACCGGCAGCTGGACAGACTAGGTGGCCAGCTCTTATACGAAGAACTTACAGACAGAGGTATAGAGATTTTGTATAATGATGAGATAGAACGTTTCACTGGTTCTAAACAACTGGATGGGATCCGTCTCAAAAGCGGCAGACAGATAGACTGCCAGGCTGTTGTACTTTCTATAGGAACAACACCAAACATAGAGTTGGCGCAGGCATCAGAACTAACCTGCAAAAGAGGTGTAGTCGTAAATGAATATCTGCAAACCAGTGATCCTGCTGTTTACGCTATCGGCGAAATAGCAGAATTCAATGGTACACTCTATGGCATCACAGCCGCTGCAGAACAACAGGCTGCCGTTGTAGCCCGGCATCTGTCGGGAGACATTACCGGTTATTACCAGGGTACGCTCTTCATGAATATCCTGAAAATGCATGGTACAGATCTATGCTCATTAGGTATGGTAGAAACACCTGATGATCCGGCTTATGAAGAAGTCGTTTTCATTGATAAATCCAAACGCTATTATAAGAAGTGCCTGATACATAATGATAGATTGATAGGCGCTATTCTTATTGGTGATAAATCAGAATTCCTTGAATTCAAAGACCTGATAGCCAATAAGATTGAATTATCTGATAAGAGACTGGAATTATTACGCTCCGGTAAAAAAGGAGAACCGGTGATAGGTAAACTGGTATGTAGTTGTGGTAGTGTGGGAGAAGGAAATATTACAGGAAAGATAAAGGAAGGATGTACCAGTCTTGAAAAGGTATGTCAGGCTACAGGTGCAGGCATGGGCTGTGGCAGTTGCAGACCGGAAGTACAGGCGATATTGGAAAGAACACTGCCTCAGCAGGGAAAAAAGAAAACGGAACAACTGGTAACAGTATAAAATGCTAAAGCAAACACATACAATAAGTATCAATTTTACAGGAGGGATCATCTCTCCCGGAAATCTGCATACCATCCTCGAAATAGCAACAGATGCCAGAGTAAAACAAGTACGCTTTGGTTTGCGCCAGCAACTATTGATAGAAGTCCCGGTAAAACAAATCAAACAATTTGAAAATGCCTGTAAAGAAAAAGATATCAGCTGTGCATCAACACCAAATATCAGCAGCTCTTATCTTACATCAGGGATCTTCGTTACAGATACCTGGTTAACGGAAGGCATCTACAAAGATGTTTTCGAAATGTTCAGCTATACCCCTTCTCTGAAAATAAACATCTGCGACAGTAAACAAACTTTCATGCCTTTCTTCACGGGGCATCTCAACTGGATCTCTGCCAAACAGCAGCATTACTGGCACCTTTACATCCGCTACCCTAAAACAGGAGAACTGTTTTCATGGCCGGAACTCATTTACACAAACAACATAGGAGAAGTCAGCAACTGTATAGAATCTTTTTTATCAGGTAATGAAACTACCATACAAATTGATCATCTCTTTACACAGGTAAAAGAGAAACTGGAATACCTCTGCCGCCCGATAGAACAGGAACTGGAATACCCGCATTTCCATCTCCCCTATTATGAAGGCTTCAACAAACATGATGACAGCTACTGGCTGGGTATCTATCGCCGCGATGAAGAATTCTCTGTTGATTTCCTGAAAGACCTTTGCAATATCTGCCTGGAAACAAAAACCGGACAGCTATATGCTACTTCCTGGAAATCACTGATCATCAAAAATATTAAACACGAACACCGGCGCCTATGGGATTATATCCTCGGCAAACACAATATCAACGTGCGGCATGCTGCCAATGAACTGAACTGGCAGGTAGAAGATAACAGCGAAGACGGACTTGTACTGAAACGTCACATTATCAGGTATTTCGATAGCGCTGATGTACGCACCTACGGATTATGCTTTGGCATACGCCTAAAACCGGGGAACAGCTGCTTTGGCTCCATTATCCTTAACAAACAGGAAAACAGGCAAAAAAGCCGCTTAAAAGGGCTGCAGCGATACGATATCCTGTATACTCCGGATTTCAGTCCAAACTCCGGTAACCTGATTCCCTACAGGACAGATGTAGCCAAAGAATACCTGGGCCCTTATATCTCAGCGCTTTGTAAACTTTTTTACGAAAGCAGCCATGATCCTTTGCAAAAGACAATACAGCCTTTGGTGGTTGCCATACCCGAAAAGCCTGTACACCAATGTCCTCACTGCTTTACTGTCTACGACGAAATCACAGGAGATCCTGCCCAGCAAATCCCGGCCGGTACGCTCTTCTCAGACCTGCCTCCTTATTACTGCTGTTCAGTATGCGAAGCTCCCCTGCAGGATTTTAATATCACGATGGTTGAACATAATTTTAATATACCATCTTAACCCGTTCATTTACTATCACCCCAATTTTCAACCCCGTATCTTAACATTCTCTTTGCACTTGCTGCATACCCACTACTACAGTAGCTTATAAGGCTACACCCGCCCTTATAATCAGTAAAACGATTAAAACAAAGTGCTAAAACGTTATACAACTAAGAGATTATGTATTATTTTTGCGGTGCAAATCGTGTAAAAAAAATAATATGTCTCCTAAATCGGCGCCTGACATCGTTTTAATCGGTGCAGGCATAATGAGTGCAACGCTGGGTGTTCTGTTGAAAGAATTGCAGCCGGAACTGACCATTGAAATCTTTGAACGTCTGGATGTAATCGCCGGAGAAAGTTCAGATGCATGGAACAATGCTGGTACTGGTCATTCGGCTTTCTGCGAACTAAACTACACACCTGAAAAGGCCGATGGTTCTATCGAAACAAATAAGGCCCTGAAAATTGCCGAATCTTTCGAAGTGTCCAAGGAGTTCTGGTCATTTTTAGTACAGGAAGGCTGTATTAAATCTCCCGGAAACTTTATACAAAGCGTTCCTCACATGAGCTTTGTATGGGGTGCAGAAAACGTGGAATACCTGAAAAAGCGTCAGCAGGCGCTGGAAAGCAATCATTTATTTAAGGGGATGCAGTACTCAGAAGATCCTGCTGTACTGTCCGAATGGATGCCCCTCGTAATGGATGGTCGTGACCCTGCTGAGAAAGTAGCCGCTACACGTATGGAGTTGGGTACTGATATCAACTTCGGCGCATTAACACGTTCCCTCATCGACTACCTCACCGAACAGGATGGCGTAAAGCTCAACCTGAACCATGAAGTACGCGATCTGGAACAGGATGAAGATGGGAGATGGCGCCTGACCGTGAAGAACATGGAAACAGGCAAGAAGAGAAAGCTCTTTACAAAATTTGTATTCATAGGTGCCGGTGGTGGTTCACTCCCATTACTGGAAAAATCAGATATACCTGAAGGAAAAGGCTTCGGCGGATTCCCTGTAAGCGGCCAGTGGCTGGTATGCAAAAATCCTGAGGTAGTGGAAAGACATGCTGCCAAAGTATATGGCAAAGCCTCTGTAGGAGCACCTCCAATGTCCGTACCTCACCTGGACACCCGCATGATCGATGGTAAGAAAGCCTTACTGTTCGGACCATACGCAGGTTTCTCCACCAAGTTCCTGAAAAAAGGTTCCTGGCTGGATTTACCTAAATCAATTAAGTTCAATAACATCCGCCCTATGCTGGCGGCTGGTCTCGATAACCTTCCACTGACCAAATACCTGATAGATCAGGTACGTCAGTCGCCGGAAGAAAGACTGGAAGCCTTACAGGCTTTCCTGCCTAAAGCAAAAATGGAAGACTGGGAACTGGAATTCGCAGGGCAGCGTGTACAGGTAATCAAGAAAGACCCTGAACATGGTGGTGTGCTGGAATTCGGTACAGAAGTAGTAAGTGCTGCAGATGGCTCTATCGCAGCATTGCTGGGGGCTTCTCCCGGTGCATCTACAGCAGTATCTATCATGCTGGAACTCCTGAACCGTTGCTTTAAAGAAGAACTGGCTACTGCTGCATGGAAAGAGAAGCTGTTACAGATGATCCCTTCCTATGGCCAGAAACTGTCAGATAAACCAGCTCTCTGCGATCAGGTAAGGGAATGGTCCAACACAGTATTAGAACTGAAAACACAGGGCGTAACTGCTTAAAATAAAAGCACCCGCTTAAAATATAAAGGCCCGGCTTCTCACGAAGCCGGGCCTTTTTCTAATTAAGATCTGATATCTTCTGCACCCATTTTATCCGGTACAAATATTCTAATATAGGATCACAGATATACTGCCTGATCTTCTCTATACTAATCCCCACAATAAATACCACTATCGCCAATCCAAATATAGACAGCAACAATGTAGTATCATTTGGCATTACCGTACGTAAATAAACGACGACATTATCCCTCAGATATAAACAGACATTCCTTTGTTCATGAAACAGATAAGTACCAAATACTAACCCTGCCACACTATTTATTAGTCCACTCTTAAAACTAAGATTCTTGAAAGTAAAAAAGAGAAACACCGCAGATAAAATCAATACCGGGTTATTATAATTATATATCGTCCAGGTAATCTTTGGCTTCCCGATATAATATGTTCCATATGCCAGCGCAAAGATCACCAGAGAACATACAATATACCCTACCCAGGCATAATCTATCTTCTTTACATAATTCCGGCAATAATGAGCAACAATGTAAATGAAGATAAAGTTGTAGATACCAAAGCCTCTGTCCGAAATAAAATTCCCCGTCACAAACTTAATATGTGCCAGTATCAGCAACACTACTATCATGCAGATAAGCTGTTTTTTATTCAGCCCTGCCAGCCCCTTATTTAACATCGGCGCTAATGCATACAATGTTAAGTAGATAGGTACAAACCACCATCCCTTATATAGAAAATACAATGTCATTGCCATCGTCTTCCAGTCAAATGTAGCAAGCCCAAGCCAAACAAATACTAAATACAACACAATAGAATAGAAGGTACACTGAATCAAAAAAGAGATCAGCACTTTCATTTTAAACCTGATCTCAAAATATCCTGAAATAAATACATAGGTATTCACTGCAACAATCAAAAAGCTATTTAACAAAATCTGAAAAGTAGTAGATTCCATAGGAGTATACGTTCCCGATCCCAGCTCTCTCAATTTTAATCCCCTTGTTACAAGATGATGTACAATGATCATAAACATCAATACAATCCTTAGTAACTCAATGTTCGAATCCCTTTGAACCTTTTCAAGCTTCATATTGTTGTCCTTTTGTTGTAATCAGATAAAAAAATAGGGGATATAGATATATCCCCTTTGTTTTAACCTTATCTTATTGTTTCTAAGAGAAATTTTACCGCACACCTGCGGGCTTATATGGTATCCTTACCATTACTACTACATTCTTTTCCGGTGCTGCACTGATTTCAAAATTGCCATCATGCAAAGCAGCCATATAAGACATCAGGTAGCAAATGGGTTGGTTTAATAATTCACTATCCGTAACGCGGTGTTCATTCGCTGACGATTTAAAAGGAGAAGAGAAAATATAATTGGCGAAAAAATGCCCTCTGATCTCAAAATATCCTTCTTCAAAAGTAAACACCAGTCTGGGTAACTGATAGGTAGATGAATGTCTGTTCATCCAGAAAAATAAATTCAGTATCAACTGTTTGATCACAAATTCATCTATAAACGCATCTGTTGCACCTTTGCCGGCGTGTAACTCTACTGCCGGCGACAACAGTTTTGTATACGGTTCCTCCCGGATGAATTGTGTAAGGAAGAAATGAACGTTGGTCATTTTCCTTTTCAATGCAAACGATTTGCTTAGTATCTGCTGAATGATACGCACATTCTGCAACTGGAAATCAAGTTCTATTACCTGCGATTTAATAGCTTCTGCCTGCCGGGTGATTTTTCCGGCCACAGCTTTCCCGTCGTATAATGCTATCAGCTCTACACTTGAAAGAATGCTTGATATAATAGATTTCAGTTCATGAAAAATATCATCTGCTAACCTGTCGTTATCAAGAAAATTTAATGCAGTTACAGAAGTTTTCATTTTCATCGCTGGTTTACAGGTCCCCGTCCCTATTTAAGATAGATAATCCCGGCATAACCGCTGCCGGAGCGCAAATGTAACATTTACCCTTCTTTTATTCTTATCAACTTCATTACTTATACTAGTAGAATATCATCAAAAAGCGTTCTTATCACCTCTTATAGTGTTAAATACCGTTAAGAAGATGATACGCAGATCCAATAATATGGACCAGTTCTCCATGTACCAGATATCATGCTCTATGCGTTTACGCAGATGCATTTCTTCTGTAATCTCTCCGCGATATCCATTTACCTGTGCCCATCCGGTAATACCTGGTTTCAGAAAATGACGGATCATATATTTCTGCATGATGGCAGAATACTCTTCTGTATGTTTCAGCATGTGCGGACGTGGCCCTACAATAGACATATCACCGAAGAATACATTCAGGAACTGGGGCATCTCATCCAGATTCGTCTTACGCATAATACGTCCTATCCTGGTGAAACGGCGGTCATTACGACTTGCCTGTTTACTGTTCGCATCATTGTTCACATACATGCTCCTGAATTTCAGACAGCGGAAGTTGTTGTTGTTCCTGCCGGTACGGTTCTGCACAAAAAACACAGGGCCCCGGGATTCTAGTTTCACCAGCAATGCCAGCAAAGGTATCAGCCAGCTCAGAATAAACACCATCACGAACGCACTGAACAAAATATCAAACATGCGTTTCCTGATCCTGTTCGCAATATCATCCAATGGTTCTGAACGTAAAGAGATGATAGGGATGTTGTCCAGGTAGTCTACATAAATCTGCCTGTTCACGAACATCCTGAAATCAGGTACAAAACGGAAACGGATAAAATGCTTCTCTGCCTCATGCGCCAGCGTATACAGGTAAGGAAACTGCTCCGGGGAGAGCGTTGAATAAATCTCCCTGATGTTATTCGTCTGCGCATACGTCACACATTCCTGCAAATTTCCGATAACCGGGTAGTAAGACAACTCATGTACATTGCTGTATTCCTCAAAATAACCCTCAAAACGGAGATTACTCTTCCTTCCCAGCAAATTATCCACCAACTGCTTAGACAGGTCATTATAGCCCACGATTACCACCTTCTTTTCGATTTCCTTACGACGCAGGATATAATTGGTGAGCATATAAAAGAAGAGCCGGTCTATCAGTACTACTATTATAAACAACACACAATAGGTAGCTATGAATAACCTGTTATAGGCTTCCTTGCTCAGGAAAACAAAAAGGAGCATTAATAACAGATAGTATAAAATTCCCTGTATCGTCTTGCGCGTTATTCTTTCGTAAGACAATTGCTGGCTCATGAAATAGATACCGGTAGTATATAACGCAATTGCCCATGAGATATTGGATGCCAGTAAGAACATATCTCTGTCCATATGCACAGGTACGCTATACTGCTGTAACCAGTAATGAGTAAAAAAGAAAAATCCATTCAGGCTGATAAAATCAAACATCAGTATCTGGATGCTGCATATTTTTAGATATCTGTTCAGCATATATAAAATGTTAACGAACTATTACTGCTTCTTCAAACCGCGACATTATTTTTCCTACAGACAGGTAGGTTTCTGCATACGCCCTTCCATTGCTGGCCATCTCCCGCACATTGCCATTCATCGACCGGATAATGCCCTCATTCAGTGCATCCTGGTCTTCGGCATCCACCACTATCCCCATGTTATGCGTGCTCACCAGCTTATGTAAACTGGTACCGCTGTTGGCGGTAACGAGTGCCAGTCCGCCGACGGCCAGGATGGTGGTCAGCTTGGAAGGCATTACCAGGTCACTGGCATTCCCTTTCTGTATCACCAGGTGTACATCAGCCATATTCAGGAAGTGATTGAACCGTTCAAAAGGCTGCAATGGGAAAAAGATAACGTTCTGCAACCCCATCTCTTCGGCAAGCCTCATCAGTGTCTCCTTGTAAGGCCCGGAACCACAGATCAGGAACTTTAGCCCATCCTGATCCTTCAGTCTGTTAGCCGCATACAGGATAGCTTCCAGTCCCTGCTTTTCCCCAATAGCACCCGAGTACAATACAATCTTATCTGATGCGGCAAAACCATACTCTGTTTTCAGTAACATTCTTTCTTCCAGCGGATGGAACAAGGTGACATCTACCCAGTTAGGAAAGAAGAAGATATCCTTGCCGGCCTTCTGCTGAATCTTATTCATCATCCCGTCGGAAATACTACTTACCATATCGGCACGCTTTAAAATATAGCGTTCCAGTCCGAACAACATTTTAATCAGTCTGGGAGATTTGATCATATTCAGATCTCTTGCAGCTTCTATCTGCATATCCTGCACATGGTACAGCACCTTTGCTCCCCGTAATTTCTTATACAACACTGCCAGTAATCCTAAATGGAAAGGAGGCACGACACTGATCACCACATCAAATTTCTTACGGGGTAACAACTGAAGTAACTTAAAGAACGCAGATACTGCAAACGAAAAGTCAAGCAGCATCCTTGTTTTACCGGAAGGTTTTGCCGGTACATACTGCGGACAGCGATACACCGTAATCTTCCCCTGCCAGCCATCTTCCTGCATCACTTCTTTCTTATACCAGTTCTTATGTTTCTCGTAAGGCGGCTGCACTTTCCATTGCGGATAATAAGGGTAACTGGTGATAACAGAACAATCGTATCCACCTGCTGCCAGCCATTTGATCATCTCCCCGTTGTATTTACCAATACCGGTTTGCTCTGGTGAAAAATTGCCTCCTATCAGTAATAATCTTTTAGCCATATTATTCTGTAATCTCTCTTTTACGTACATGAATGGCAGGATTGCCTGCATATATACTCCATGCTTCCAGGTCTTTTGCAGCTACCGACTTTACCGTTAATACAGCATGCGATCCACAAACAATACCAGGGCATACTACCGATTGTGCACCTATCCACACTCCATCTTCAATCTTTATTCCACCCAACCGGTAAGGGAAATCACTCCTCTTGTAATCATGATTACCTGTCAGTAACATAGCCCCCTGAGAGATACACACGTTATCCCCCAGCTCCACCATATCCAGGTTATCTATCCATACAGACTCCCCTATCCAGCAATGATCTCCAATGCTTAAACGCCAGGGATATTTAATTCTGACTTTAGTCTTGATGATAAGCCCCTTACCTACAGATGCCCCGAAGGCACGCAGTAACTTACTCTTAAAGCCATAAGGCCAGGGAAACACACTATCGAAAATGTAATAATTCACGAGGAACCAAACCCCTATCTTCCACTTAGGACCAGCGGTATAGTTGCCTACACTGAATTTGGAGAGATCTGTATTCATTGTCTGTTTAAATATCTTTTGCATAAATAAAATCCAATTGCAGCGCCGGCAGTATTCAATATCACATCATCCGCATCTGCTACACCCAATCCTGTATAATACTGTATTACTTCTATTGCTACACTCAATGCACAAGCCAGTAACACCACCCATATAAACCGGGATAACTTAAAGACCATGATAGCAATGAAAGAGAAAGGAATGAACAACACGATATTTCCGAACAGGTTGGTTAAAAAGTGAAACCAGTGTAACCACCAGCTACTACCTCTCGGGTACATGATATCTTTCAGCGAATCAACAATAGGATGAATTCTTAACCGGCTGTTCAGCGGGATAGGTTCTCTTATTCTCTCAGGATTCAGTAATACCAGAAATAATAACCCAATAAAATACCCTGCCGTAAATATTACTTTCCTCACTGCAACACTATATTGTAATCATTCTTCAACAGCGCAATCATGTTCTCTTTCCGCGTATCCCCTTTCAGCTTCAATTCAAATTCTTTCAGGTTTACATCTACCAGTAAGCGATACCAGTATCCCTGCATGAAATGGAAAATGAATCCATAGTAACCATCCATAAAACCAACACGCAGAATATAGCGGTACATAAAATAAAAGGATGCTCTCATTCCGGGTGATAAAGCAGCATATACTTTCTCTTTCAGAAAACGTTTTGTTTTTGCCTGTGTACCTTCACCTTCCAGCAGGCGTTTATCAGCATGCAGCAAACCGTATTTGATATTCAGCAGGTCTACCATTTCCCGGATGGCATAGTTGTTATGCTTGTTCACCCACCAGTGAATCTCATTCAGGTTATAGTCCACGATATGCTCTTTAAACAATACCGTTTTACCTTCTGAGAGTACAATGTGTTCATCCATCCAGCGCTGCTCTATACTACCTATTTTATTACGCCAGATGCGCAGCAGTGTATGCGGATAAAAGCCCCCGTAACGAATCCATTTGCCTTTAAAAAGCACCTTACGGCGGATATAAATACCGCTTACCTCTTCCGGCATCTGTGTAATACGGGCATTGATCTCCTGGATCAATGCAGGCTCCAGGTATTCATCCGCATCCATACGCATCACCCAGGCAGCGTTACTGCCACAGTTATCCAGTCCCCATTGAAACTGTTGTGCATAATTCACCCACACATGTTGTAATACTTTAGCGCCAAATCCTTGTGCAATTGCTACGGTGCCATCCGTAGAAAATGCATCGATAATATAAATTTCATCCGTTATCTGTCGCATGCTTTTCAGGCAACGACCGATATGTTTCGCTTCGTTATAAGTAAGAATGATTACCGCTATGCTCATCTGTTTATATCGTGTTTGTGCTTTCGTATAGTTTTACATAATCTCCTGCCAGTTTCGCTTCATTAAAATCATGATCAATGATTCTCCTGGCGCGGGAAGTAATTTCATTACGTTCCTTTTTGTTGTTGTATGCTTCCGTCAGTTTCTGCCTGATCTCCGTCACACTCTCTATACCGGTAATCCAGCCAAAACCATTCTCCTCCACATAATTGCATAACCCTACATTGTTACTGATCAGTACCGGTGTACCTACATATAAAGACTCTATCACCACTATCGCAAAATTCTCATTGAGAGAAGTCAGTGCAAACAGATCAGATCCTGCCAGGAAAGGGAACTTCTGTTCAGTGTTCATCCATCCTACCCATTCCACATGTTCGTTCATTCCCAGATCGTTCACCATCTTCTTCAATTGCAGTACATACTCCTCATTGCCTGATCCGGCAATCTGTAAGCGATAAGGAAAACTTACACCTGACAGTGCATTGATCAGAATATCCAGCCCTTTTTTAGGATCTATACGGGAAAGAAAACTGATTGTAAACACCGGGCGCTCGTCTCTTTTATATTCACCAGAAGGAAGATCTACCAGGTTAAAAATATTCGCTCCTTTCCAGCTTTTATTAATCTGTAAACATTCATTCCATTCTATTTGTGAGGATACATGCAGATATGTCTTCTTCAGCAATTGTTTACCAATTACGGCATGTATTAACTTTTTCTTTGCCTGGTTATTCGCTGTTAATACGTAATCGCAGAACATACCATGCGGGGACAATACCGGCTTTATACCTCTTAACATGAATATCAATGCAGTACCAAGCACAGCGAAGTTCCACCACGAATGAATATGCACTACGTCATACTGTTTGGCAGTAGACCAGGTATAAGCATATAGTGACGGAGAAATATGTGTATGATCACCTGTAATACGTTTGAAATACCTGACAGTCACACCATCCATCATCACAGGTTCTTTCAAAGGCACGTCCAGTTCTTTATTACCATTGGCAGTAGTCGTATATACAGTTACTTCATGTCCCAGCTGTACCAGTCTTTCTGCCAGTCGCGCAATCACCACAATGGGGCCACCATAGATATATGCGGGCTTGTAAGATGGCGCTATAAATAAAATTTTCATTCCTATGCTTTTATATTAACCAATTCCCTTTCAGTAACCCGGGCCGGTGTCTTTTTCCGTTTCAATAATAAAGGCAGTACGATCTTCTTTTGGAAATGTATCTCCAGCAGGTAAGCCATGATGAGTGTCAGCACTATAAATACACACCAGGCTATTATTCCGTCATGCAGTATAAACTTCACTGCTCTCAACAACGGCACATGCACAATATATATTCCATAAGAAATGGGGGCCAGTACTGCCAGTGGTTGCATCCATGTAAAGTGTTTCATCGATAACCACTTTTGTGCCATCATCCATACAATGGCAAATACAATCGCTGCACTAAAATGTCTGATCTCTATAAAAGGATGTAAACCAATACTGTTGCTACTGTTTTTTATTTGTTCATAACTTCCGCCCGCATATCCGCCTATTGCTATCAGCAACACTAACATTCCCCACAAAAAGGGGCGTGTACGTTCTGTAAGCGTAGACTCCGCAATGGCAGCGCCTAACCACCAGATAGGCAGGTACAACAAAGTGAGGTATGCCTTACCCGGATAAAAAGAAAACAGTATCGCGGATGTGAATGAAACCAATACTACTATCAACAGATTCCTGTTAAACTTCGCAGATCCCACTATCGCATAAAAAACATAAAACCATGCTTCATATCCCAGGCTCCACAAAGGATCATTATCTCCGAAAGTAGGATAACCAATTCCCGGCTTCTGTAGCTGAGAATCCTGCAAACCCGCTATATTATAAAAGAAGGTAGCCATATCCATATGTTCCTGACGCGCCCCCGTAGCAAGGTTTAATACAATGCTCAATATCATCACGAGAATAAATATGGGATAGATCCTCACAAAACGTTTCCATAAGAAATCGGCTCTGTCGAATACTGGCTTTACGCTATAATTGTAATGGATCACAAACCCGCTCAGCAGGAAAAACAATATCACCGCTTCCTGACCAAAAAGCAGGAAGGGCTGTATAGCATGCGGCAGCATCTGACGGGAATGATGTAATACTACATAGATAGCAGCTAATCCCCGGCATACTTCCAATGGCCATAATTTGTTTTCTTGTTTCATGCAGGACTGGTTTTAAAGGCTGCGATAGCAGTGAGGGCATTATTTGTCATACTGTCCATCGTCAGTTCCGATTTCACATATTCGCGTGCATTATTTCCCATCCGCACAATCTCTTCATCTGTAATACGCGCCAGTTGATCCAGGCAACTTTCCATATTTTCAAAAATCATCCCGTTATAATCGTGCTGTATATAACTATATTCCACACATTGCATTACAGACACGGAACGATTGAATGTAAACACAGGTTTACCATAAGACATTGCTTCCACAATAGACAATCCCACCCATCCCGGTTGAAAATAAATATCCGCCATGCTGAATAATTCATCCTTGATCTTCCTGTCGTACAATGCACCGAAATCATGCACATTCGAATACCCTGAAAAATCAGGCTTCAGCTTTCCGTCTCCGATAATTACAAATGCAAATGCAAGCGGGGAAGTATTCTCTATCAGGTTTACCAGTAAATCCACACGTCTGCCAGGCTCATTAAATCTTGCGCAGTAAATAAGCACCCGTTGTTGTGAGATCTTATACTTCTCTCTTAATGTTTCTTTATCTGCCCCCTGCACCCGTAATATGTCTTCCACACCGGAGATCGTATTGTTCAATGCATGCCCGTTTATACGTGGTGTGAATCCTTTCCATACGGATAATTCCTTTTTCGTATAAAACCAAACACCATCAGACAACGCAATCATCCATCTTAATAAAATATGCGGATGTTTTTCTTCATGCACATATCTCTTTACAGAGATACCATGCCCCCATAGTATTATCTTTTGTTTCAGGAATGGCTTTAACAAGAGGATCAGCCAGGTAGTAAGATGTCCGAAGTTCAGCATCAGTACCAGCACCTCATATTTTTTATTCAACAGCGGAAAAGGATTGTACAATACAAAAGGGCCTTTCATAAAAGAACCTAAAGCAATCACATTCGCCTCTCCTTCCTTGAAATCATTGTCCTTCAGTACTTCCTGTTTTTCGTAACAGAAAAGATCTGTTGGCATTTTCTCCCTGAATGAATTGAAGAACTCTTCCCGGTAATGTGGTATGAATGGCTGTAATATTGCGATCATAATAAAATATTAGTTGCCCATTAAATACTTTCTCAGCACATCACTCTTCGATAAAATTTCAGACACAATAAAGCTGAGTATATAAGTAATGATAATGGAGCCAAGCGTCATAACCAGTCCTTTTACAGGATGATGTGTTATCTGCATGGCTGTTTTAATACCCTCCAGAAAAACTCCGTGAATCAGGTAAATGCCCATAGAGTTTTTTGATAACTGTTTCATAAAAGGATATGTAAAATCCGCCTGAAACAGCAGGAAAGGGAACAGAACAGCCACAAATAACAATCCTGTAAGAACATTCGGCAACAGGTACTGTGCAAAGAAAGTAATCACACAAAGCACCGGTATAATGATCTTCGCAGCTAGTCCATAACTGTTGGCTATTTTGTCATAGTTGATATAGTATAACATTCCTATCCCGGAAGAAATCAGCGAAGGCAGGAAGTATAACATGATATGCCGTGTAAACCAGGGAGCTGTTCTGATATCTTCCGGTGTATACCATAAGACAACTGCTACCACAACAAGCATGACGCTGAGAAAGATGTTGGCAAATTCTCTATGTCTGGCAGCTATTTTCAAAAATCCGAAGAACAGCAACATCAGGTAAAACAAGTTTGGCAGGTACCATAACTGGTAAGAACTTCCCTTAAAAACAAACATCTGTATCCAGTCAAATTCCAGCGGTTCATGTACAAACTTTGCTTTGAATACCCGGATACCTAAATAAATGAATGTCCATAGAAAGAAGGGAATCATCAGCCGCTTAAAGCGGGTACCAGCCATCTCTCCGAAATTTGTTTGTCCTTTGCTGATTACCTGGGTTGAAAACAGGAATAACGAAATAGCGATAAATACAGGAACGGCATAACTATTCAACGGGTTCAGTTCACGTGTCCAGTAACTACCTGCGCATCCATGAATCCATACAACACTGAATGCAGCAATGGGTCTGATAAAATCAAAGCCCGGAATATACTTTTTGACGTTCATGTGAAGCTTTATTTGATACAATATCGGTTACGTCAAAACCATAGATCTTCCTGCTACCTTCATGAATGGAATCAAAAGCCACCATTGTCCCATCCTTTTTCCATCTTGGGTGCAGATCACAATGCAATCCGCTGCGCGTAAATGCCATCTGCTCAGGAGAAAATGCTTTCAGTACTGCCTTATCCACTCCTTCCAGGAAAGGCATAGATTTATTAATATCCGGTTGCTGATCCAGCATCTTATAAGTACCAAGGTCTACCCGTGTTTGTGTACTGTACTGGAACAGGAATAAAGTGCGGATACCATTTGCATCCGGATAGGTATCACAAATCATCCAGTCGCGGTTAGCCGGACAAAACATCGGATGCCCGTCCTCTTCTATCACTCCCTTTGCCAATAAAGTAAACTGCGGGTTATCTGTATCTTTAAACAGCAGCCAGTTGAAAGCGGAGTTTGTTTTCACACCTTCCTTAGGCTTGTATAATAATTTCTTTATGATCTTCTTTCCCTTTGATACCAGGCTTGTTGGCATCATCTTATACAAAAACGACTGGCGTAATCTTTCTACTCCACTACCCGTTCTCCCCCATATAGCGACATGCTCATCATCCTGCCAGTCGAAATGACTTAAAAATCCTGATGCTAAACATCTGAGACCTGATCCATCAGTGTTCACTGTCATCAGGCGGGTAGTCTCTCCACCGTCTTTCAGTTTATAACGATGCAGGAAAGCCAGTTTCGTCTGTGAAGGATTCAGCAACAGGTGTGTGAAGTAATGACAACGACCCAGATTAGGATTCATCTGGAACTTTGCCACCTCATGTACCGATAAAATCATCTTATGCTCACGGGTAGTAATGTGATGTCTGATGATACCTGATTTTGAAGGCGCTTCATCATTTGCATAAGCATCCGGTAAACCGGTATAACCATACCCACCTACACGGAATAAACGTGCATAATCAAGGCCGAAAGCCCAGCCATCATCTGTAATTACATGTGCCGGATAATCCAGTATATCGGTACACTCTTCGGTAACGCTATCGTATACCTTGGAGCGCCATTCATTATTTATTTTATCGTTGACGATGAACAGGTCTGTATTGCCAATCCATTGCTGCCTGGCACCTTGCGGATAGTTATAGGCATATGTTTTTCCCAGCTTGTGGAAAATACCGGCATTGTCAATGAAACCTATATCGCAGGTCACATTAGGGTCCGGTGGAGTGTACATATCATCTATCCTTAATGCCAGTAATTTATCACCGGCATTATTCCATGCTACCAGATCGTGAAAACCGAAGAAATAGTTTCCTTCTCCTTTTGAAAGTAAAGTTGCTTTATGCATAGACCTGTTCTTTTTGTAGTATCCAGTTACTAAAATCTTCTGAACGTTTCTGCCAGCTATGTTCTGTCACATCCAGTGATACACTTTTCAGTTCTCCCTCTGCCAGCGTAGTAATCAGACTGGCCAGTGTAGCCGGCTCATTGTTATCAAAGTAATATCCATCATCTCCGAAAATCTCTTTCGGCTCTCCTATCTTACAGGTAAATACAGGCTTATGAAAGGGGATATACATGTATATTTTGCTGGGACAACGGGCCCAATCCTGCACTGTATCATTCAATGGCGAGATAAATGCATCTGCCAGTTCGAAATAGGAACTCAGCATCGTTTCGGGAGCATAACCCAGGAACTCTACATATTGCTCTAAATTCTTCTCTTTCACATAGGTCTTTGCTTCTTCCAGATGTCTGCCTCGTCCCAGCAACAGCAGTTTGATATCCGGGGTTTTCTTCGCCGCCATCTCTACGGCCTCCAACATGGTGAATAATCCATAGTTGCGGGTCATGGTTCCCATATATATCAGCACCGTGTTATTCTTATACTTTGCAGACAGCTCATCCAGGTATAATTTCGGCGCATCAATCACTTCTGTACTATATGCATAAGGAGAGTATAGTATTGGCATATTGCGTTTAAACAATTGCTTTGCCTTACGCGCATAAAAATCTTCGAGGTATTTACTGGCGCAGATCAGCTTATCTGCATATTTCACTGATAATCCTTCTATAAAATGTGCCAGGATTTTCTTCAGCCCTTTATTATCCGGTATACCGGATTGCAGTTCGGAATGTTCAATGATCATTTCAGGCTTAAACTGTAAAGCACTTTTCCTGATCCAGTTACGGAATCCGAATGCACAGAAATAAATATAATTTGGTTTGATCGTGTTCAGGATTTTTGTCTTCTGCGCTACTTCATCTTTTGCTCCCGCAGGCTGGTAATAATGCACCGCAATATCGCTGCCACATTCTATACTCGCCCGCTGACGGTTCTCTGCACAATCCATCGCAATAACAGATACTTCCCATCCCATTGCGGCTAATGGATTAGCCATTCCCAATGCCCTCTTCATGGTAGCAATACTTGTGATATCACCCGTTGTCAGGAAGCAGATCGTCTTCTTCTTCATCATTTTTTAAAGAGTAATAAATGGTTATAATAAATGCTATAAAGACCGGTATGATATTCCTGATCTGTGGTAATGGAGAAAAAGGAAATGTCCAGATCAATTGTACCGTATACAATACGATCAAAGGATAATAAGGTGTTTCCATTGCCCTTGGGTCTTTTATCAGGTAGAAAGCTCTTTTTAATACCAGGTTAAAGATGTACAGCATTGCCAGGAAACCTACAATTCCCGCATATAACCAGGCCCCTAATAATACGGAGTGACTGGGGATTACACCGGAGTTGTTCAGTGTATTCTCTCTGAATTTACCCGCATCCATGTCTTTGAACATCATCATGCGATAGTGATTATCCTTATCTTCTGCCCAGGAACCATGCCCCAGAATAGGTGCATCTTTGATCGCTTCTATCGCTACAAAGAACTCTCCCCTTCCCTGTGAAATAAGACTGAATGGATTATAGGGATTACCCGTTTCTTCCAGCTGTGTACCCGCATGTGTCCCTCCAAACTCACCGGATAATACTGCATTCACATAGATCATGAATAAGATCTGGAAAGAGATACCCACAAGCAATGTCAATCCTATTTTACGGGCCAGTGTCATGTTCATCAACTGTTTCCTGAACAGTATGATCAATCCGGCAAACAGGTAAAACAATCCGTTGGAACGATAATCCAGACCCACACACATTAAGCCGTATAATATAAACACGGCCACCGTCATCTTATCTTTCCGTTTGCTGTATAAGTAGTAAGTCAGGAGTAAAATGATGTTATTGGTAATAGGCGCTATCCTGAACTTAAATGCGGAATAACTTTCTGCAAGATCTGCGGTATCCTGTTCCAGGTTTGATTGTCCAAAGAGAATAAGCCTGACCACCTCCGCTATCATGAATGCAACAATTACCTTGGGCGTTTCATCAAACATTCTGAACATGAAGGTGAACATCACAATAGCAACTGTCAACGCTGCCCATCCACGTAACATGTTATTTGTATCTGTATGATTGACCACATCACTCAGCATCTGCACACCAAGGAACAGTGCCATAGCAACATGGATCTTTTTCATATCCGGTACCCGGTTATACAGCGAGCCTATCTTCTTAAAAGAAAAAGAGTAAAAGACGGCATACACTTCACTCAGGATCAGCGTCCCTACAAAAGACAGCTTGGCGCTACTCAGTAAAGAGAAGACTACCATCTTTGCGTTGCTCTTATTCACTTTCATCTATAATGCTTTTGTAGAGTTCTTTTACCTCTTTGGCATAGTTGCTCCAGGTATGGGATTTCCTGATAGTAGCAGCTGCATTCTTACCCATGCTGCTGCGTAACTCTTCATCTTTACTGAGGACGATAATCGCATTCGCCAGGTCTGCTGCATCATCATCTTTTATGAGGTAACCATTTTCGCGATGTTGTACAGGTGCCCCGCTATTCACCGTAGTGATAACCGGTAAGCCTGCCGCCATGGCTTCCTTTACAGACTGTGCAGCGCCTTCCACAAAAGTGGGGAAGATATAAACATCGCTGGCAGCCAGGAATTGCTTCATCTGGTCCTGTGGCATATGCCCGTGTAACTTAATATCAGGATGATTCCTGAACCAGTCGGGAATAGCTACTTCTGCAGATACATTCCCTATAATATCCAGTGAAAATGCTACATTCTGCAGCATTAATATTTCTATTGCTTTGATGATGATATGTGCACCTTTTCTAAAACCAAAGTTGCCTGTAAAAAGCAAGCGCATTTTATCAGACTGGTAAGATTTCTTCAGATCATAAAAGCTGGCATCAATCCCTAAATGAATAACACTGATCTTCTCAGCAGGATATCCCTGTTCCAGGAAAGTATCTTTTACATAATCTGAATTTACCAGCAATACATCTGCCTCTTCACAATCCTTCAGTACATTATTCCAGAACCCGTCAGAGATATTAATGTACTTCGAGTTCGTACTCTCACTTTCCAGTTTACCTAGTTGTCTTTTAATCTCTTTAGGATGGGCAATGCTATGATCTACCACTACCTTCATGCCTTGCTGTCTTGCTTTTTTGATAGCACCGGAACGACCACCACCACTACGTACATGAAAGATTTCGCTGTTATTAATGTATTTCTTCGACTCTGTTCCAAATGCCTTCCATCCCATAATAGCTGCTGTATCACGAGACAACAGTTTTCTGCTGGTGAGCATGAAAAGGAACTGTATATAAAACTCAGAGAAACTGCATGTTCTGATATCTGTGCGGGGCAATCCTTCAGGAGAACGCTTACGCAAACCATAAGCGAGATTGGTCCTGCCTATCAGGCGCCCCATATTATTAATGAGCTTATCGGAAAAAAATTTACCAGGTACCCAGCCTGTAATCACCTTCACATCCACTCCCTGATCTTTAATCGCGATAGCGGATTGAATGAGATGTAACCTGCCCTGACCGGTAGAAATAATACTCTTCATAAATTTTAGTTTCTCGATAATAATTTTCTGACGCCGCTGTTAACCGGTAATCTGTCCAGTATTAACCGGCGGATCTCCTGGAAGGTATCCTGCATGAATACATACACACCTAATCCATACAGCGTACTGCCCACCAGTGAAATGATGATCATCACCGGTATAGGACTCAATCCTTCATACATAAACCGGAAGAAGTACCAGCAACTGCCATAACTGAGTAAGGCCAGCGGAATAGGTATCACAAACATCTGCAGGGTTTCCTGCAAGGTTCCGCCCAATAACTTGAATCCTTTATACAACCAGTAAGGACTGATAATCACATAGTATAAAGAAACAGCGGTAGCAGTGCCGTATACGCCCCATTTAAATGTACCTGCTACTATCAGCACTATCATAAATAACAAAGAGTAAAACGACTGTTTCGCCATATCAGCAAACTTCCCTTTCAAACGGAACGGTGTAGACCATAACCAGGCTACTGCCCGGAATGCCATCCCTATAGATAAGATTTCTACAAGCGCAGTTGTGTCTACCCATTTTGATGAAAGAAATACTCTTACTATCCAGAAAGCGGTGGCACCCTGCCATATTGCAAAGGCTGCGCCAAACACTGAGAGATAAGTAACACTCCTCTTGTACATATCTTTCGCACGCTTACTATCCTGTATGGAAGCCAGACTGGGAAACAATACCGAAGGCAGGTTATTGGCTACGAAACCTATCACCTGTATGGATAAACTGAATGCCATGTAATAGATCCCTACTACCGACTTGCTTACCCATATCCCCAGTGTGATATAATCTGCCTGGTCCATGATACGCTGTACCACAGAATGTACCAGCGACCAGGAACTGCTTACTGTTAAATACTTCCAGCGTTTCAGATGAATCTTAAACAGGATATTCAGATGAGTAACCCTGTATTTCACAATCAGCGACACCGCAGAGACGATCAATGGTGGTATTACAAAGCTGTACACCCCAAAGCCCATAAAGGCCAGTATCACCGTCATCACCATCGTCATCACGGTTTCCATTACACGTATCAGCGACAATGTCTTGAAGTCCAGGTCTATCCGCATCTTGGTCAGTGGTATCACACTCAGCGCATCCATCGGCGTGGTGAATGCATAAAAAGACACCAGGATAAAAATGTTATGATCATGATATACTTTGCTACCAACAAATCCCAGTATCAGCAACAGGAAAAAAGAAATGATACCAAAGATCCAGGAGATACCGTAAGACAAAGGCAGCCAGTTGTGAAAACTCTTCTGCCTTCTTACCAGTACATCATTTAAGCCAAACTGTTGTATGATCAAACCAATGCTGGTAACTGTATACACAAGGCTGATCAATCCAAACTGTTCTGGTACCAGTAACCAGGCCAATACAATCTGTCCTAAAATGCTCGTCAGCTTCGTAGCGCCTGTCTGTAACAGCATCCAGCTGATACTGTTAAAGACATGCTTACCTGAAATATTATTCTTACTCAAGACTTTGTTTCTTAGAATGCCGACTTAATAAATGAAGACAGTTTCTCTGCTTCTGTATCAATGATCTCCATGTTAGGATACATGATACCATTGTCTTTTTTATGATCAAATCCCAGCCTGTTAAAGATGCCTGCTCTTGGGCTGTTGGTAAACAGACGCGCAGGTTTTCCAAAGGCCAGGCTTACTGCACATGAGTGCACCCTGTCTGAGATAGTAAAGGCAGCAGACTTATACAATGCCAGGTAAGACAACAGGTTAAAACTCACAAAAGAGTTAGGCTGTGCAAACGTAATATGATTGAACTTGGTAGATACTTCCTGTTGTACTCTCACGATCTTATGCCCGTTCACCATATCCTGTTTAGGACGCAGACTGTTAAAGTGTCTTGAAAAGCGATGATCAATACCAAAGAAATTCTTCTTACGCTCCAGCTCTATATTGGTAATATCTACCTCTCCTTTTACTTTATATACAGGTTCCAGCTCTCTGTAAAAACTGCTGATAAAGAATTTAAAATCTTCATCCAGCTGATCTACCGGTAACATTTTATTTACCAGGAAGGCAGTACAGATACCATTGTAACTGTTCTTCACATAGTCTTTGAACTTCTTATAAGTCTCCTCATCACGGGAGGATAAGAACAGCGGAGGGAACTTCTGGAAGAACTCACCGGTTTCCTTACGCAGCTCTTCTGATATACCTGCTGAAGAGGCACTGATCAATGCATACTGCTGACCGGCAGCTTTCAGATCAATGATCTTCTGCCTGTAGTTAGTCAGGATCTGACGGATCATTGGTCCGGAGAAGATGTGCAGGTCGGCCGACTGGTAATTCATCAGGTGCAGGGCATTCTGCTTCTGCTTTAAAGATTTCGGACGGAATGCTCTGTAAATAGGGCCTTCTTCCATTAACACGGTCGCCTCAGGATACAGTTGTTTGATCAGGACGAATAACGCGCTCTGGTAAAAGCCATCTCCGATGTTATTCCAGGTGGAGTTCTCTACTAATATTTTCATTTTTTGATAAGATTTATTTTACCATAGCCGGCACTACGTCCGGTTGTTTTAATGGAACTCTTTTAGCAGCAGATACAAATGGTTTTTCAACTATAAAATGTAATCCGTATGCTATTATCACTACGCCAATCACTGCCAGCCATACATATACAAATGACTTCGGCATTACGTTATTTGTTGCTTTCAATAATATACCATTTGCAAGAATCAGCAGCGGTGCATGAATGAGGTACAATGTGTAGGAGCAGTCACCCAGCCACTTCAGTTTACCGAAAGACTGTACAATCCTTTTATCCCTGTAATCCAGCAACAATACCAGCAATCCTGTAAATCCAAAAGCAACGATCTGGTCTTTTAACAGGTTATTGATACCTGATGTATGGATGAGAGGAATCAGAGGAATGATAACAGCCAGCGGATAAAGGAAATACCGTTTGATCTGTACCCTGCCGTTATAAATATCCGCGACAAAACCACCTACCCACCAGGAAAGTAAACAGGCTACTACCTGGTCGAACAAAACAAATCCTGTATGAAATCCAATTAAATAAATCAGGAAGATCCCACTAAGACCGATTAATGTAAACCAGGGACTTTTCCGGTTAAAGAAAAGTAATACGGGATACAACATATAAAAGTACCACTCGTATTTAAGCGACCAGATACTGCCATTAGACCCAAACACCGGCACATAAGCATCCTGCAGAAAGAATATATTACCAATCAGTGAAGACCATGAATGCACAAACACGATGTTCTGATTAACCAGTGGAAGCGGTGTTGTATGCGTATAAATCGAGTATTGATTATGCGCAACAATGCTGTCACAGATGAAAGTCAATGCAAAAACAAAGAGATATGGAGGCATGATCCTCTTTAATCTTTTAAAAAAGTAAGACCCGAAAGAAAAGGGTGCTTCTTCTCCTTTACTCAACTGTAAAGAATATCTCAGATGAATGACAAAACCCGATAACACAAAAAAGAATAACACCATTTCATGTCCGTATTTGAATACAGACATGCCTATTGCCAGCATTTTTCCGGCGGTTGAATAGGTATGTGATAACTGTTTGAAATTATCACCTCCTTCCCATAACAGCCAGCGGGCATGCCCGGTAGCTACGTACAAGGCAGCAAGCCCACGTAACCCATCGAGAAAAGAAAGCGATTTTTTAACGGGTAGTTTCATGATCATTATCCTATCAGGTGTTCAAGTTGTGTTACATTTCTTTTGCGGAATAATTCCACATCAGACAACATCATCTCTCTTACCAGTTCTGCCAGGTCGTACTTAGGTTCCCAGCCCAGTTTTGTTTTCGCTTTTGTAGGATCACCTATCAGCAATTCCACTTCTGTAGGACGGAAATAAGCAGCATCTACAGCTACCACTTCTTTACCTATTGGCAGAATGAAATCTTTGTTACGGCAGGCAGTTACTACGGCTACTTCTTCTGCACCCTTACCGGTAAATTCCAGTTCTATACCCAGTTCATCAAATGCCATTCTTACAAAGTCGCGCACCGGTGTAGTGATACCAGTAGCAATCACATAATCTTCTGCCACATCCTGTTGCAGGATACGCCACATAGCCTCTACATAATCTTTAGCATGTCCCCAGTCGCGGCGTGCATCCAGGTTACCCAGGTATAATTTTTCCTGCAGGCCCAGTGCAATAGCAGCGGCACCACGGGTGATTTTACGGGTAACAAATGTTTCACCACGCAGCGGACTTTCATGATTAAACAGGATACCGTTGCAGGCATACATACCATATGCTTCGCGGTAGTTTACTGTAATCCAGTAACCATATAATTTAGCTACTGCATATGGGCTACGTGGGTAGAAAGGAGTCGTTTCCCTTTGAGGCACTTCCTGTACCAGACCATATAACTCAGAAGTACTGGCCTGATAGATACGTGTTTTATTTTCCAGCTTTAATATGCGGATTGCTTCCAGCAAACGCAGGGTACCAATACCATCTGCATTGGCAGTATATTCAGGTGTATCGAAGCTCACTTTCACATGGCTCATCGCGGCCAGGTTATAAATTTCATCAGGTTGTGTTTCCTGGATGATACGAATCAGGTTGGTGCTGTCGGTCATATCGCCATAATGCAGTTTGAAACGAACATCCGGGCTGTGAGGGTCCTGATACAGATGATCTATTCTTTCTGTATTGATCAGGGATGCACGACGTTTAACACCGTGTACCATATATCCTTTTTCAAGCAGCAGTTCTGCCAGGTAGGCACCGTCTTGTCCGTTTACACCAGTAATTAAGGCAACTTTCATACAATTATATTTTAGAGAGGTGATGGTTAAATATTAATACTGTTTTATAGTACTCATTATTGAGCGGGGAGAAATACCGATTCCATAACTGCTGAAGCCATTCTTCTGCAGGAAGTTGAGGTCATAAATATTTCTGCCATCAAATACTACAGGGGCATTGAGTAAGTTTTTTACGCGGGGCCAGTCGGGCAAACGGAATTCATTCCATTCTGTGATGAGTATTACTGCATCTGCACCAGTGGCAGCAGCATACATATCTGTACACCATTCTACCTCATTACCCAGTTCCCTGCGGGCTTCCGGCATAGCCACCGGATCAAACACCTGCACTTTGGCGCCTGCCTCTAATAAAGAGGCGATCAGTACCAGGCTGGATGCTTCCCTCATATCGTCTGTGTTAGGCTTAAATGAGAGGCCCCAGATGCCGAATACCTTACCGGCCAACTGACCTTCGAAATGCCGCCGGATCTTCTCAAACATCACTTTCTTCTGATCATCGTTCACGGCTTCCACCGCTTCCAGAATGCGCAGTTTATGCCCATACTCTTTGCCGGTCTGCGCCAGTGCCTTTACATCTTTGGGAAAGCAGGAGCCACCATACCCGATACCAGGGTAGATGAAACTATGTCCGATGCGGGGATCAGTACCGATACCCTTACGCACCATATTCACATCTGCACCTACCAGATCGCAGAGGTTGGCGATATCATTGATGAAAGAAATTTTAGTAGCCAGTAAAGCATTGGCAGCGTATTTCGTCATTTCAGCGGAAGCAATATCCATGAATACGATAGGCCGCCCATTTAACAGGAACGGATGATACAACTGTTCCAGTACACTCTTTGCACGTTCGGAGTTAATACCTATTACAATACGGTCGGGTTTCAGGAAGTCCTGCACGGCAGCACCCTCTTTCAGGAACTCAGGATTAGACGCTACATCATAATCCATCAGTGCATCGCGGGACATCATCGCTTCTTTGATAGTCCTGTTTACTTTCACCGCAGTGCCTACAGGCACTGTGCTTTTAGTCACTACCACCAGGTAATCAGTCATGGAATCACCTATATCTTTTGCTACCTGCAATACGTATTTCAGGTCGGCACTACCATCTTCACCCGGAGGAGTTCCTACAGCAATAAATGCTACCGCAGCTCCTGCAATGACAGATGCCAGATCCGTACTGAAAGACAAGCGTCCGTTTTCATAATTGCGGGTTACAATCTCTTCAAGGCCTGGTTCATAAATGGGCAGAATACCCTTTTGCAGGTTGACGATCTTTTCAGCATTTACATCCACACAAACCACCTCAGTACCTACTTCTGCGAGGCAGGCACCTGTAACCAGACCAACATACCCTGTACCTATTACTACTACTTTCATAATTAAGTATTAACTGATTACCAAATGACGTTTGCGTAAGAAATCTGCATATGCCTGTACCAGTCCTTCTTTCAGCTCTACACTATGATTCCATCCAAGGCTATGTAGTTTTGAAACATCCATTAATTTTCTTGGTGTGCCATCGGGTTTGGAAGGATCGAATACCAGTTTGCCTTCATAACAAACTACCTCTTTCACTGTCTCTGCCAGTTCACGGATACTCAGATCTTCTCCCGTACCAATGTTCACCAGTTCTTTCTCATCATAATGCAGCATCAGGTATACACAGGCATCTGCCAGGTCATCTGCGAACATGAATTCACGGCGTGGTGTACCAGTACCCCAAACGGTTACACTGGGTTTCCCCGCTTCTTTTGCTTCATGAAAACGCCTGATCAGTGCAGGTAATACATGAGAGTTTTCAGGATGGTAATTATCGCCTATGCCATACAGATTGGTAGGCATTACACTGATGAAATTACATCCGTACTGATCACGGTAAGCTTCGCATAATTTGATACCTGCAATCTTTGCAACAGCATAAGGTTCGTTGGTAGGTTCCAGCGGACCTGTTAACAGACTGTTTTCCTGTAGTGGCTGTGGCGCCATTTTAGGATAGATGCAGGAGCTACCCAGGAACATCAGTTTTTTTACCCCATGTTTCCAGGATGCATGAATGATATTCGCTTCTATCATCAGGTTCTCATACAGGAACTCTGCACGGTAAGTATTGTTGGCATGAATCCCTCCTACTTTAGCAGCAGCAAGAAATACATAATCCGGTTGTTCCAGTGCAAAGAAATTTCCTACTTCCGCCTGTGAACGGAGATCCAGCTCAGCTGAACTCCTTGTTACAATATTTTTATATCCCAATAATTCCAGCCTTCTTTTTATAGCGCTGCCTACCATTCCACGGTGACCAGCTATATATATTTTATCATTCAGTTGCATAAGTTGATTTTATAGTAATTCAGGTCTGTTTTCTTTTACCCACTGATGAAGTTGTTTCACATCCTGGCCATTGCCTTTCTGTAAGATCAGCAGTACCTCAGGTGTATTCACTACTACTACATTCTCCACGCCCACCAGTGCTACCAGTTTATCTTTTCCTATTACAATGCTATTCACAGGATCGCTTTCTATAAACACTGCCTGGTGATTGCTGTAACGGTAATGATTGGCCAGCGCATGCGCCAGTGCTTCATAACCGCCAACATCACTCCAGTCCATGGCACTGGGCACCACCTTCACGATATCACTCTTTTCCAGTACGGCATAATCAATACTATCCGAAGGAATTGCTTCCATTACAGACAACGGGATCGCTCCTGTTTCCAGCCATGCTGCTGCGGCAACTGCGGCAGCAGCATAAATCGCGGGTGCATGTAAGGACAACTGTTCCAGCAATACACCAGCCTTACCACAAAAGATACCGCTGTTCCACAGGTAGTCACCGCTTTCAAGCATAGCAGCAGCAGTAACAGCATCCGGTTTTTCGGTAAAGCGTATCACATCGTGATCTGCATACTGAATATAACCGTACCCTGTTTCAGCGTAAGTGGGCTGTAATCCTATGGTTACAAGATGCCCGGCGGCAGCCAGCTTTTCGGCAGTAAAAATGGTGTGTGAATACAGATCCGGAGTTCCGATGAGGTGATCTGCGGGTGTAATGAGCAGTATAGTATCCGGTGAAGTGGTAAAGGCGGCCAATGCAATGGCAGCAGCGGTATTCCGGCCTATAGGCTCTGCTATCAGCGATACTGATAAGGCGCCTGAATCAGCCAGTTGTTCCGCTACTACATCAGCCTGTTGTTCATTCACAATAGCCACTACGCTGTCACATGCAAAACGATTACGTAACCAGGTGAGTTGTAATAAACTTTGCCCGTCAAACAGGGGTAACAGCTGTTTGGGTGTCTGCCGGTTTGATAACGGCCAGAGACGGGTTCCTGATCCGCCGCATAGTATAATATGTTGCATGGTAGATAGAAAGTATTTATGAATAGGAGGAAGCGCTTACATAGAAGCATTCACCGGAGCAATCACCTGACTGTTGATCAGCATCATTTCGCTTTTCTTCACAGTGGCAGTCAATGCAAAACCCATGCTGTACAACACTACTTTCACAGTGTTCTTGGCAGCTTCGATTACTCTTCCACGCTGATACATCAGCGGACCGGAAGTAATCTGGATGAGATCATTCTCATGAATGGGAAAGCTTTCAACTTCTACATCCTGGTATTCCTGCAAAAAGCTCCTGATCTGTTGAATCTCATGATCAGGAATACGGGCAGGTTTACCCAGCCAATAAACGAAGTTGACAATACCACTTGTTTCGCGAATGGTCGTTTTCAGTGATTCAGGAATACGTACGAATACGTATGATTTGAAAAGAGGTTCTTCGACAATCTTTTTACGGTCGCTCCACTGGTGCGTGACCCTGTTAATGGGGCAATAAGTTTCAACCTGTTTACGAATTAGGGCATCTGCCACTTTCTTTTCCCATCTGGGTTTGGTATACACCGCATACCAGTTGTTTGGACTTAGTTCCATGGGCATGATTTAAATGGTTAATTAATCGCAATAGTCTGATATGGAATTTATAAAGGCAAGAGGGTGGAATGGGTTAACCGGGAGCATAGCTTCGCCTCCTCAGTCACATGAGTGCCTTTTTAATGCATAGATGGTTCTTCAATTTTAAGATATGGTTTGATCAGGATTTGGCATTAAAGAGCTTGTTAAAGCGCTTTTTCCTGATGTTGCCATTTTTATGTTCGTCTGTATATCCGTAGCCGTAACCAAGTCCGTTTCCGTAACCATAGCCATTGCTATAGCCCGATGCGTAACCGGCCAGACCACGGGATTTGATCCCGTTAAAAACGATGTTCAGTTTACCCAGGTCCTGCTGTTCATACAACTCATCAATCATCTTCAGGTAGAACTTAGGTGTGCGCTGATGGCGTACCACATACAGGGTTGCATCAGCAAACGGAGCCAGTAAGCGGGCGTCTGTAACCGGGCCTACCGGAGCTGTATCTATGATGATATAATCAAAAGTAGCTCTCAGTGTGGTCAGCAGGTGTTCCAGTCTACCATTCAATACCAGCTCTGTTGGATTGGGTGGTATCACCCCGCAGGATAAAAGGTGAAAATAATCATTGCCTTCTATCGGTTTCTTCAGGATGTCTCCCAGTACTGCATGCCCTGCCAGGTAATTACTGATCCCCGGCTGAACAGATACGTTCAGCATCTTACTCACTTTAGGCTTGCGAAGGTCAAACTCCAGCAATACTACTTTCTTCTTCATTAAAGAAAGACTGATAGCCAGGTTGATGGCGATAAAGCTTTTTCCTTCCCCGGAAATGGAAGAGGTAATCAGCAGCGTTTTATGCTCTTCGTTCACTCCTATGTAAGACAGGGCGGTACGTAATGCCCTGAATTGCTCTGCAACAGGGGTACGTTTGCCTTCTGTGATCGCAATGGGGTGTGCCTCCTCATCCTGCATGATCTCCGCCAGAATCGGCGCAGAAGTGCCTTTTTCGATATCCGCCCGGAACATCACCTCACTGTTAAACATTTCCTTGACGGTGATAAACCCAGCTACCAGTGCCAGGCCCCCCAGTAAGGATAAACCCAGTATCATGGATCTGCGTGGGCTAAAAGGGAAAGAATCCGCTTCTGCCACATCTACCACCCTGCTGTCTGAAATAGCTGCTGCATATTGCAAAGCCGTTTCCTCCCGCTTCTCCAATAAGAAAGTATAAATATTATTCTTGATGGCCTGTTGCCTGCTTACTTCCAGTAATGCTTTTTCTTTTCCGGGTACACTTTGGAGAACGCCCATATACTTACCATTCTCTGCCGTCAGTTTCTCTTTCCCGGCTTTCAGGTTAGAACGTAAGTTGCGCACATTTTGCACTACAGCAGGAGCTAAGCGGCTGGCCTGGCTGGTCAGACTAGCCAGCAGCGGACTGTTTTCCCCTGTTGTTTTGCGAAGCCGTGCCAGTTCCATTTCTGTTTCAGATAGTTTACTCACCAGCTCCAGTAACACGGGATCTGTTAATCCCAATGTAGCCGGCACCATGCTCTCCCCCTCTTTCCTGCCTGATACATAATTCTCTATGGAATCAAGTACAGACAGTTGCATATTCACTTCATTCAGTTTACTATCATTCTCCTTTACACTTTCCAGGAATAACTTACCCTGTTCACTCAGGTCTACGATACCTTCTTTTGTTTTAAATTTCGCCATTTCAGATTCTACCTGTCCCAGTTCCCCTGTCACTATACGCAGACGTCCTTCCACAAAATCCATTGTTTTGGTCGCCGTCTTATTCTTATCATCGATAGCGGCCGCATCATACACCCGCATCAGTTCATTCAATATCGCTTCTCCCCTGGATGGCACCACATCATTGTATTCCAGTCCTATTACATTTGCCAGTTTGTTGATCTGCGATACTTTCAGGTTGCCTGCAAACTGTACTGCCAGTAATTTCTCACCGGAGATATGCAGGAAGTAATCATGTTTCCCTGTAAAAACATTACCTGGCAAGAACACCATTTTCCCCCAGGGAGTAGACACCGTATCGTTTAAAGGATATGGTTTACCATCTACAAACACGCGCCGGTTAGCTACATCATATTTCAGCGGTACCAGTTTATTCATCAGCGGACCAATCATTTCAGGCTGCAGGAATACCGGCTTAACGGGTATTGTTTTATAGAGTACCACATCTTTTATCTGTCCATGTTCAATGACTTCTCCATACATGTTCAGATTTCTGATCACTTCTCTTGCCAGTGTTTTTGATTTCAGTATTTCGATTTCATTATCTATCTGTTTACTGGAACCAAAGAGGTCAAGTGTTTCTATCATGGAAGATCCCATTCCTTTCTGATCATCTTTAATCAGTAAAGAAGCAGCGATCCTGTACATCGGAGTAGTATAGCGCAGGTACACAAACGCACCTGCAACGGCCAGTGCGCCTATCAGTATGAACAGGGGCCAATAAGGCAGGTACCTGTTTTTTACCAGTTCAAACAGGTCTGTTTGGTCATCCTGTTGCTTCCGTATATCTGTTTTCTTTCTTTGCATGTAATTACGGGGCAAGGTTTAAAAAGATTGGTTAAAACTCAGGGGCTAATTAAGTATCAGCCTGTCCAGGATAATCACCAGTAATGATAAACTACTGAGGACGATCGGTATTACTTGTTTAGCTCTGTCTGAACCGCCAACCTTTGCCTTGTTGGGTTCTACGTATACAACATCATTAGAGCGCAGATAATAATAGGGAGATGAAAATATTTCCTTATTATTCAGATTCAGCCTTTTTATTGTCCGCACTCCATCTGTTTCACGTATTAATAGTACATTATCTTTCTTTCCAAAAACGGTGATATCACCAGCGAGGCCCAGTGCCTCCATAATGGTTATTTTCTCATTCCCCACATTTACAACTGTTGGTTTCCCCACCTCTCCCAGCACCGTTACACGATAGTTCAGGAAACGGATACTCACTACCGGATCTACCAGTAATTTTTTCTGTTCAAGCTGATCATGCAGATACCTGGTCAATTCACTTTTCGTAAGGCCATCAGCCTTCACCTGTCCTAATACCGGGTACTGTATAAATCCCTGTTCACTAACGAGGAAACCTACGGCCTGTGGGCCACTGGTGGCTGCGCCGCCAATGTTGGCCATACTGGGTGTATTATATATTACTGCATCATCAACATTCATGCTGCTCACTGTAATCTGCAGTATATCATTCTTCTGGATCACTGGTTCGAAATTGCCTGCAACCGGTGCGATAACTGTATCCGGAAGATCCCTGAAATAAACCGAACTCTTAGTACTGACACATGACGAAAACAAACAGCAAATAACGATCGGCACAATAATGATAAGGTTTGAATAAGCCTTTCTTAAAAACATCATTCCAATTTAAAGTTGAAGGTTAGCGTCCGCGCTTTTCCAGCATTACAATATTAGTACAACAATGATGCGCGAAGTATTACTCACTAGAGTATAAATGCTTCTTATAACACGAATGTGCTTACTAACTATAGTAGTACCTTTTTAATCGTCGCGGTCGGCGTATAATTAAAGTATATCTAAACAATTATTAACAAAAGCACTGATTAGTAACAAACTAACCAAACTATTGGACCATATTTTGGAAATAAGCTCTGATTTGGTGGCAACATTCAGCTTTTGATATACTTTTTTAAGATGTTGATTTACAGTAAAAACTGTTACGAACAACTTATCCGCCATCTCCTTATATGAGTAGCCTTCTTTTAACAATGCCAGCAGCTCATACTCCCTTTTGGTGAGTTTGTGCCTGATATCTTCTAATGGATCTTTATTAATATGGCTGATTAACAAATGTGCTGCTTTGGGTGACAATGTACCTCCTTCACTGATCGTGTCTAAGATAGAATGATAGATCTCCATCAGACGACTGGTCTTTATTATATAACCATTGGCGCCCTGACGTATAGATTCAATCACATAGTGTTTTCCATCATGACCGGAAAGCACAATGATCTTGGACTCAGGATAGATGCGTTTTAACTCCTGCATCCCCTGTATGCCTGATTCTCCGGGTAATGAAATGTCTAATAAAATCACATTTACATCTTCACCTTTAAACGGCAGCTCTCTAAATTCTTCCATCGATTTACATGCAAATACAACTTTGCATTCCTGAAAATCTTCCAGAAACTCTCTGTAATTATTCAGCTGGAAATAGTTATCCTCTATTATTCCAATGTTGATCATAGGGTCAATGTTAGCAAAAGGTTCGGTTCAATAATTATATGGCACAAGTCGACAATCAGTAATCAAAAATGGTTCCAAAAATGGTCTGGTCCCTACTAAAAGAAATAACTACTTATTTTAATAATGATTACATATTACCTTAAAAGCATCTATAGTTATACGGCTCTTATTATGATAAATTCTATGTAACAACTTGGGTAGGGTCTATGGGATAAGATAGCAACAAACGCTTATTCTCGCATAAATGTAAAACAAATATTATAAACTATTGACTAGATAATTATCTAACAATTAGCTATATTGTCGTGAGCAAATATAAAAAAAGACCAAGTCATTAAAACTGGGGTGTGGAATTTTAAGATAAAGTTAATGTGAACAAATTTCTACATGCACCAATATAACATATGCCATAAAAATGCGTTAACCACTGGATATGCCGAACCTTAAGACAGTGAATGACAACAATAATACCGAAGACACTTCCTCTTTGCTGGACAACACCAGCAATCTTATTGCTATTATTTCTCATGAATTCAAAACACCATTAACAGCTATTTCATCTGCCGCAGATCTCATTGCAGCAAAACTGCATATAGATAATTATATGGACCCGTTCTATAAAAAGAACATATCCAAAATAACGACAGAGATCTTTAAATTAAACAGCATACTGGATGAAATCCTTACCATGAGTAATATCATTTCAAACAGTATAGAGATAAAAAAAGAATTAACAGACGTTCACGAAATACTACAGGAATTAAAAGCACAATACTTCACCGACAGGAAAGATGCCCGGACATTCAAGATTAAAGTGTCTGGTACACACGTTAAAATACATGCAGATAAAAAACAATTATCTACCATATTTTCCAATCTCCTGAATAATGCACTGAAGTTTTCCCATAAAAAAATGCCGGTTGTAGAATTGAAGTATGAGGAACATGCTGTCATTATTATTATAGAAGATGATGGCATCGGCATCCCTGCTGCTGATATTCCTCACCTGTTCCAGCCATTTTACAGAGGCAGTAATGTAGACAGCATAGAAGGCACAGGCCTGGGACTACATATCGTAAGGAACTTTGTTACCGCTAATAATGGAAAGATTTTTGTTACCAGTGAGCTGGATCAAGGAACTATATTCACATTAGAATTTCCATACCCCTGATATTCCCGTTATGAGTAGCACAATATTATTGATTGAAGATAAACCTGGATTACTTGATACAGTACAGAGTTTACTGGAACTCCACGATTATGCAGTGATCACTGCTACTAACGGACAGGAAGGCGTAGATCTTGCCCGCACTCATCATCCGGACCTCGTCATTAGTGATATCTATATGCCAATACTAAATGGCTATCAACTGCTGGAACAATTTCAACAGGACGAACAACTACATAAAATACCGGTGATCATACTCAGTGCTAAAACTGCAGAAGAAGAAATGAATCTGGCTTATCAGAAAGGCGCTGCGGGTTACATCACCAAACCATTCCTCTTTACCAGTCTGCACGAGAACATAAAAAAACTGCTTACCTGAGCAACATCAGACTACCGGTAAACTCTTTCTTCTCATTATTCCTGTCATTAAATGTGCATACATAAATAAATGCCTGTGGCTGATTATTAGCCCCATCCCATCCTGCATTAGGATCAGAAGTACGGAATACCAGTCCGCCCCAGCGGTTATATACACTCATCTCATAGTTCTTCACCGCATCATAAATCTTTGGTTTGAACACATCATTATTCCCGTCTCCATTCGGACTAAATGCTGAAGGTATTACCACCAGGCAATTCTGCCAGGGTGAAGTGATACTGGCATTACCATCCAGGTTACATCCATTGGCATCCTTTACTTCATACTGGTAATAACCGGCCTTCAGATTAGTAAGGGTACTCTCCTCTTTCCAGTCCTCATTATATAAACGGTATTTGTAAGGCGCCGTGCCTCCTTCTACCTTTAAAACAATCTTACCATCATTGGTTTCACTACAGCTACAGGATACAGTAGATGCCTTTGTCAGTTGTAATGGCGCAGGTTCTTTCACTGTTACATGAAAACTGTCCCAGCATTCTTCATCTTTTACCGTCACAGTATAATCTCCCGGATATACATTCGTAAAAACGGAATTGTCCAGTCCTTTTACTTCATCCATGTAAAAATGGTAAGGCGGCACACCACCGGTTACATCCAGTTTAATCTCGTTAGTATTATCGCCGTTGCAGGCAGAAGTAGTAACATTCACTTTAGCAGTGAGATCGGATTCAGGAACAATTACCTGTCCGCTTCCACTGATACCATTCGCGGCTGTGATAGCCACTGTATATGTACCGGCAGCCAGGTTTTGTACCTGTGCAGTAGTGTAGTTACCAGGTGTCCACAGATATGTAAAAGGCGCCTGCCCGCTGTTTACTTTCACTGCAACAGTTCCGGTGCTCACACGTTTACAACTGGAAGATGCGGAGAGTTCAGTTTTGAGTATTTCTCTGATAGTAGAAAAATTATCCATCAGCACGGCAGAACCGAAAGTACTTTTATCACAGTCTTCTGTAGGGTCTGCCCAGCAGGAGAGATAAGTATAATTTTTAGAAGGCATCAGCACAGCTTTATAATGCTTCCAGGTAGTGTCTGTAAACACACCCGATCTCCATAGTACTTCAGCAGTATCTCCGGGCGTATTTCCACCGTAAATCACGAGGCTGCCGTAACATGCCTTATATAAGTAACTAGGTGCGTAAGCAAGGTCTAATGACAGCGAATACGCCATACCTCCCAGCAGTTCTCCCGGTAATTGTTGAGCCAGCCCTTCCCTGTAATTGGGGCCGCTATGCAGTCCTGCATAAGTTTTACCTTCTGATGCAGGGAGTTTAATATTAAAAACACCGGGTAATATATCAGGTGTATTGGAAGCTGCACACCAGCCTGCTGGTATGGAATCCCTTCCGGGATTACCTTCAAATGACGGGTTCTTTAAAATGATATTCTGGGCATAAATAGTATTACAGAAAACAATGCAACTGAAAAGTATAAAGTAATAACATGCCCTTCCCCATATCTGTATGGATACAGGTTTACACTTGCGGCTCATAGGATACATAAGTCTAAAAAATAAGTATGAATTGCCTTTCGATCAATGTCTGACTTGCGGACACAGATATATCATGTCCTCATAGGATCCGTTCTTTCACAGGTATATAAAGGAATATTGGCTATTCCTTCATAAATGGTTTTGGTAATTGCATTCCCAGGAATAATATAAAGATACAATATATTTTTATATAATATATGGATAATGAGAATTTAACGTATCTGAAATGTAAATGTTCTCTTAAAATTTAACATACGTCCGCAGTACGTTGCCTTCCTCCTGTTTTTTTTGGGATTTTAATACTATATTGTACCAAAGGAAATTTGCGCTACCTATGCCCATACTACTAATTATAACAGGTGTGCCAGTGATATATGTAATTTTTAATGATAAAAGCCTGTAGAATGAAAAATGAATCACCGTCCGTTACATCCACTTACTTCATTGAGTTAATCAAAGCTTATTTACAAGGAACAAAAACAAGGAAAGAGATTCTGGAAGAGACTACTGAAGTATTAGAATTTGATAGTTTTCTGTTGATGGAAGATGGTATTGATGTTACCTATCTTTTAACGGAAGCTGCCCGTGATATGAGCGAAACTTTCTATCTGGATATTGTCAATAATATCAATCATTCTACGGATACAGTACCTACCCGTGCGGGTGTTATTCATCATTTGCAGGCTTTGTTACAGGGAGGAATTTCTAAACAGGATCTGCTGGAATGGGCTACCTGGTACAGTATAGATGAAGACCAGCTGAGTGCCGGTATCTTTGATGATTTTACTGTTGAATTTTTCTGTCTCGATTTTCTGCCTGCTTATTTTGCAGAACTGAGCAACAAAAATTTCAGACAGGTACTGCAGCTGTTTACGATGAATGTGAATGATCCACTGAAAGAAAAAATAGCGATCCTACTTTTACTGGAAAAAGAAAGACAGCCTTTTCTTTTCTTCCTGCGTAATTATATTCAAAGCTCAAATTCTATTGATACGCTGGACCTTTACCTGATGAAAAAGTTTGGGATGGATCATCAGAGTTTTCCCTATATGCAGGAATTAACGGAGCTAAAAGGACATCCGGAAAAACTGGAAGTTTTACTGGAAAAAGTGATGCTACAAACAGAACATTAAATAAATAACGGACTGTTTGTAGCCCCATAATATTATTTGATTGCTTCTAACGCAACTGCATTTTCAAACCTGCCCTGAGACTCTACAAGTTTAAACATCTCATCTTCAGAATCATTAAACTTTGCAGGCCTTACTCTACTGAATCCTACTTTATATAATATATTACTGAGAGATAGTGTATCCCACATATACAGGTGGTCACTATTCCCCATCGTATTCTGTAACAGACCGGCCAGTCCGCGTTTCCGTTGTTTTTTACCCAGTCTTGTTTTCTCCAGGAACTTTGTATTTGCCTCATCATCATTGTTAGACAAATCCTGTACATATTCCCTGGCTGCCTTTTCCAGATCAGGCACTACACAACGGAAAATCCCTCCTGGTTTTAAATAACGGAATGTGTAGTTTACTGCCGTCATGAAATCTTCATAAGATAAATGTTCCAGTACATGAGAGCAGTAAACACCATCGCAGGAATTATCTGCAATACCGGGTAATCCTTTCAGAATATCTCCCTGCAATACGTTGTCAGGAAAAGTAACATGCATACGATGTTTTAATAAATTGCCAATCAGGGGTAATTGTTGGATACGGAGGGTGGGTGACGCATCAAAGTTTTTCCATCCTTGGGGTGATGAGAAACCACAGCCATATTGTACGTACAAGCTACTCATGGAATTATGGAATTATAAATTAGAGAAATGTGTGGGGGTCTTTCAGTTTTGTCAACCAGTGCTGATGATTCTTATAACGTCGAATATACACCAATTTAGAACATATTGGCTATCAAGGGTATTATTTATATGAGTAGATTATAAAAATAACAAATACTATCCTACCATCAGACTACAACCTCTCAAAGCTGAATTATCCAGCCTGCCCAGTACTTCAAATGTACCATGATCATGTAAACGGCCGATATCTTCTGTAGCAATGAACGCACAGGAATCCAGGTTAGCGAGGTCCACCACGTTAATTACTCCGGCGGCCTGTTCTTCATATAACTGGAAAGGATCATTTTCATCCCGCACCAGCACTTTCATCCAGGGTGGACAGTGAAAAAATCCCTGTTCATAGGAATATGCCTGAGACAGCAACTCCGTCATGCCATACTCTGCATGGATGGCCTTACATCCCAGCCTTTCCTGTAAAAATGCATGTACCTGCTGCCTTGTCCATTCTTCCCGGCGGCCTTTCATCCCCCCGGTCTCCATTACAATCGTATTTTCCAGGCGCAGGGCATATTGTTCGGCAAAGTCCAGCAAGCCGAAGGTCACTCCTATCAGCAATGTTTTCTGTCCGCGGGATTCCAGCTCCTGTAACTTCTGAGATAACTTATCGTGTTCATACAGGTAAAAGCCACTGGCTTCATGCCGGCTGCGTTTCACCATGTTCTGCACCATATATACCAGGGAAGAATGTTTTCGTTCCAGGTAGGAAGGCAGCAATCCCAGGATCACGAAATCTTCCACAGGACCGTAAAACCTTTCGAAAGTGGCGATAAAACTCTTTTCGTATAGGCCAGCGTCCTTTACCAGGTGACGGCTGTTAACCGTTTGCGTAGTCCCGCTGCTTTCAAACACCAGCTCCGGCTCAAACGTTCCGCAGGTAACGCTATGTGTTTTAAAGAACTGTATAGGCAGAAAGGGGATCTGATGTAAAGTCTTTACAGACTCCGGTTTTATATGCAGGGCATCAGTATAGGCCTGGTACAGGGCATTTTCCCGGTACTGATAACGAAATACTTCCAGGGCTGCCGCTTCTAGGCCCTGCTCCTGTAGTGAAAATATAGATGCTGTATTAATGCCGCTCATAGTCGCCTTCTTTAAAACCGCACAAATTTAGGTTATATCTTTAATTAGGCCGCTAACGTAACAAACAAGACATAAATTACGTTATTATACAGTGGCCGGGGTTAGCCTTGCATATTAGCTATAATTAAAAATTTAATGTAGGTTTGTTATATGAAGAAAATGCTTTTTTTATCCCTGTTTGCTTTGACGGCTATCACCGCCTGTAAGAAGGATTCACTGGGTACTAAACCTGTAATTACCTTCAAATCTTACTCTTCCGTGCCCATAAGTTCCTCTTATGGACTGGATATTACTTTCGAGGTAAAAGACGGGGACGGGGATATTGAAAACAGCTTCAACTTTGCAGCTATCTACGATACCCAACCAACGGATACTGCTTTTGAAAGTCGTCCCATGCCGGAACTGGATGCCCACAAAGGCACCAAACTTACCGCGGAAGTAGTGCTACACCTGGTAGGAACAGACTTTCCCCAAACGGGAGCCAATCCGATTCCTAAAGACAGTGTTCACTACCTCGTATATATAGTGGATGATGCAAACAATCATAGTGACACCATCGTTACTCCTAAAGTAGAAGTACAATACCAATAAATATTCTTAGGTTTGAAAGCCTGATAATTGAAATTAAACCTTCAATTATCAGGCTTTCAGTCTTTAACACCTCAAAGCGATTCCATGGACAAAATTGAAGAACTGCAGCAACGCATCGCTGCCGCCTCCCTCGGTGGTGGTGAAGCAAGGATATCCTCCCAGCATAAAAAGGGCAAACTGACCGCCCGCGAAAGACTTACCCTGCTCATGGATGAAGGCTCCTTTGAAGAGCTGGACATGTTTGTACATAACCGTAACCGCGGACTTACCACCGACCAGGAACAGTTTCCCGGAGATGGGGTGGTAACCGGCTATGGTACTATCAATGGCCGCCTCACCTACGTATTCTCACAGGACTTTACCGTATATGGTGGCAGCCTCTCCGAACCGCATGCCCGTAAAATATGCAAGATCATGGACCTTGCCATGCAGAACGGCGCTCCCGTAGTAGGACTCAATGACAGCGGCGGTGCCCGTATTCAGGAAGGTGTGGTAAGCCTGGGTGGATATGCAGACATCTTCTACCGCAATACCCGCGCTTCCGGTGTTATCCCACAGATTTCCGCCGTAATGGGCCCCTGTGCCGGTGGTGCTGTATACTCCCCTGCCATTACAGACTTCATCCTGATGGTGGAAGAAACTTCCTATATGTTCGTAACCGGCCCTAACGTCGTTAAGACCGTTACCCATGAAGAAGTAACTTCCGAAGAACTGGGCGGTGCACATACCCATGCTTCTAAAAGCGGGGTTACCCACTTCGCCTGTGCCAATGAAGTGGAATGCATCCAGAATATCCGTCAGTTACTCAGTTATGTGCCACAGAACTGTGAAGAAGATGCACCCGTATACCCTTACACCCCTTCCGACGAAACAAGGACCACACTCAATACCCTGATCCCTGAGAGCTCCAATCAGCCTTATGATATGAAGGAAGTGATTGCCCAGGTGACAGATACCGATAGCTTCTTTGAAGTACACCGCGATTATGCAGAGAACATCCTGGTGGGCTTTGCCCGTATAGCCGGCCGCAGCATTGGCATCGTAGCCAATCAGCCGGGACACCTGGCAGGTGTGCTGGATATAAAGGCTTCCGTGAAAGGCGCCCGCTTTACCCGTTTCTGCGATGCATTCAATGTGCCCCTGCTGGTACTGGTAGACGTACCGGGCTTCTTACCGGGTACCGACCAGGAATGGAACGGCATCATCACCAACGGGGCTAAACTCCTGTTTGCGCTTAGTGAGGCCACTGTTCCCAAAATCACCGTTACCACCCGTAAAGCCTATGGGGGCGCTTACTGTGTAATGAACTCCAAACACATCGGTGCCGATCTCAATTTTGCTTTCCCTCAGGCGGAAATTGCCGTAATGGGACCTAAAGGCGCAGTAGAGATCATCTATAAAAAAGAAATTGATGCTGCGGAAGATCCTGAAGCACGCATGAATGAACTGGTGGCTGAATACACGGAACGCTTTGCCAATCCTTACCTGGCGGCTGAAAAAGGATATATTGATGAGGTTATAATACCAGATCAGATGCGTATTAAACTGATCAAAGGCTTTGCAATGCTGGAAAATAAAGTTGTAACATTGCCCCGGAAAAAACATGGGAATATCCCGTTATAAATTATGTTCCGGGCGCTGTTAAACTTTATCATCTTCTCTTCCATATATGTTGCATGTTGTGCCGTACTCATGATATGGCAAACCAATACATTGTTTCATATCAGGGATGTAAATGACGACTTCTACATCTTCGTATTCTTTGCGACCATCTGTAGTTATAACTTCCACTGGTACCTGACTCCGGCAGACTATTCCGCCTCAGAGAGGATCCTCTGGGGTGCCAGGCATAAGGCCCTACAGTTATCGCTTTGCGCAGTGGGTGGTATAGGTGCGGCCTATAGCTTCTGGTTCTTAAAGGCCCATTGGCTGCCTTTGGGCGGTGCTGCCATCCTTACCTTTCTGTATTCTGCCCCTAAGCTACCACAGCGGGCTTTTGTATGGCTGCGTAAGATAGCTATCGGTAAAACGGTGTTCCTTTCTTTTGTATGGACTTACGTGACCACATTGCTACCTGTATTCATTGCAGGACAGTCTGTTACGCTTTCTTTAACGGCCTATACCCTTCACCGGTTCTTCCTGGTATACGCCATCTGTATGCTCTTCGATTACCGGGATCTTGATGCAGATAAGAGGGAAGGGATCCGTTCGCTGATCACCTACCTCAGCAAGCCCAACCTCAAACGTTTATATTATTGCTCATTGATATGCTCGGCAGTTTTTGCCTTTTGTTTCCCTTTACCGTTGATGTTGTTCCTGCTCGCGCCGGTGCTGATAACCGCGCTGCTTACACGTTACACGATGCACACACGTTCTGATCTCTTTTATTATAGTGTGCTGGATGGCATGGTAATGTTATCTGCACTGCTACATATCCTGGCAGTTAAAAGCTGCTGGCTAATTCCTTACTTTTGCACAATCATTAACAACAACAGCAATGTCTAAGAAGCAAAAATCTATACTTAGCAAGGAAGCGCTTACGTTCCTGCGCAACTACCTTAATAACCCTTCTCCTACCGGTTTTGAAAAGGAAGGACAAAGACTGTGGCTGGAATATTTACAGCCCTATATTGATGAACATTATGTAGATGCTTATGGGTCGGCAGTAGGTATCATCAATCCCAAAGCTCCTTTTAAAGTAGTGATAGAAGCGCATGCTGATGAAATATCCTGGTTCGTAAATTATATATCTCCGGAAGGACTTATCTATGTTATCCGCAATGGTGGCTCCGATCAGCAGATCGCGCCGTCCAAACGCGTAAATATCCATACAGCGAATGGTTCCGTGAAGGCCGTATTTGGCTGGCCGGCTATCCATACCCGTATGCGTGGCGGAGAAGGTAAAGAACCCCAGCCTAAGGTAGATAACATCTTCCTGGACTGTGGCGCCCGCTCCCGTAAGGAAGTAGACGACCTGGGTATCCATGTGGGCTGTGTGGTTACTTTTGAGGATGGTTTTGAAGAACTGGCGCACGACTACTACGTATGCCGCGCTATCGATAACCGCATTGGCGGATTTATGATCGCTGAAGTGGCCCGTATGCTGAAAGAGAAAAAACAGTCCCTCCCTTTTGGCCTGTATATCGTGAATGCGGTACAGGAAGAAGTAGGGCTGCGTGGGGCTGAAATGATTGCTAAACGCATCAAAGCTGATGTAGCTATCATTACCGATGTGACCCATGATACCACCACTCCTATGATCAATAAGAATATTGAAGGGGAGATCAAGTGTGGCGGCGGACCCAGTATCACTTACGGCCCTGCTGTACATAATATCCTCAGGGACCTTATTATCAAGACGGCTAAAAAGAACGATATTCCTCACCAGCTGCATGCGGTTAGCCGCAGCACCGGTACAGATACGGATGCTTTTGCTTACTCAAATGACGGTACTCCGTCTGCGCTTATCAGCCTGCCACTGCGGTATATGCATACCACAGTAGAAATGGTAAAAAAGGATGATATAGAGAACACTATTCACCTGATTTATCAGACTTTGCTGAATATTACGCCTAAAACGAACTTTAAGTACCTCTAAGACAACACTTTGAGGCATTAAACTTTTTTAATACTTTTTTTTGTAGGTTTGCTATTCAAATTAGATTATTATGCAAGATGTGCAGATCCGTCACGACTGGACCATTGAAGAAATAAGAGAAATCTATAATACACCATTGCTGGAGCTCGTGTTCCGTGCTGCTTCTGTTCACAGACAAACACAGGATACCGCAGAAGTACAGGTTTGTACCCTGCTTTCCATCAAAACCGGCGGTTGCTCCGAAGATTGTTCCTACTGCCCACAGGCAGCCCGTTATAATACAGATATCAACGTTCACGGCCTTCTGCAGAAAGATGCAGTACTGGCATACGCGCAGAAAGCCCGCGAAGCAGGCTCTACCCGCTTCTGTATGGGTGCTGCCTGGAGAGAAGTACGCGATAACCGCGACTTTGACCGCGTGCTGGACATGGTAAAAGGTGTAAACGAAATGGGTATGGAAGTTTGCTGTACGCTGGGTATGCTTACAGAAAACCAGGCACAGAAACTGGCTGATGCCGGTCTGTATGCTTACAACCACAACCTGGATACCTCCGGCGAATACTACGAACAAATCATCACTACCCGTACATACGACGACCGCTTACGTACCCTTGAAAACGTACAGAAAGCAGGTGTTAGCGTATGCTGCGGTGGTATCATCGGCCTCGGTGAATCTCACGAAGACCGCATAGGTATGCTGCATACTCTCAGCAACCTGGCTAAACATCCGGATTCCGTGCCCATCAACGCATTGACCCGCGTAAAAGGTACGCCACTGGAAAACATGCCTAAAGTAGCCTTCTGGGATATGGTACGCATGATCGCTACTACCCGCCTGGTAATACCTAAGGCAATGGTACGCCTCAGTGCTGGTCGTGCTGAAATGAGCATTGCTGAACAGGCAATGTGTTTCATGGCAGGCGCCAACTCCATCTTCACCGGTGAGAAACTTTTAACTACAGACAACCCTTCCTTTGAAGAAGATCATATGATGTTCGAACTGCTGGGCCTGAAAGCAAGAGCTGCTTTCAAAGACCACGAAGTACAGGAAGCAATTACCTTATCATAAGAAGTAATTACGTATAATGAAAAGGCCCCGCAGAATCTGCGGGGCTTTTTCATTATGCAAATGTGCCTTTATCTTCCAGGCTGATATTTACTTTACAAACTAGCCTTTATCTCATCCAGTGTATCTGCAAACGCCTTATGTCTGCGTACATCCTTATGCCAGGCAAGATCCCTCTCAATCAAATCTATCTCCTTTTTAATCGTAGATCCTCCTTCTTCTTTACCCAGTATATACACCGTATCAGATATCGCTACACTTGTCTCAATATCATGAGAAACAATAATCAGCGTATTCAATTCATCTGCCACTGATACCTGTAACAACATATCCACTACTTTATCCAATACACAAACATCCAACCCTGAAAACGGCTCATCAAACAATAAGAACTTAGACCCTTTCAACAACTGCTGCATAATACTGGCCCGCTGACGCTGCCCACCAGATAACTGCTGAGGATATTTATGCAGACAGGCAGTAATATCAAATGCTGCTGCCCACTTCTCTATCGCTTCCTTTTCATTCCCTTTTAAAACAGGGTTCTGACTGGTAGCCATTCTAAGCGACTGATAAATAGTCTTCCACTCAAACAGGTAATAATGCTGAAACACTACCCCCATATCCCCTGCCTGCACCTGTTTATTACCATCAATGATAATACTACCGGATGTCGGTTGCTGCAAGCCCGCCAGTAAGCGGAACAACTGCGTTTTACCTACCCCGCTCCTGCCTAATAAAGACACTACCTGTCCCTGTTCCACACCAGGACGCATAATGTTTTTAATAGTGAAATTGATATCGTGTAACACAGGAGTATCTCTATAATTCAGGCAAACATCTGTAGCCTGTAAGAGTACCTGTTGTTTAGTATATGCTGTCATTTTGTTGCTAATGTAGTGTAAGGAAATAACCATCTGCGCATGATAGTAAGTAAGGCATCGAAGAATAATCCCAGTAAGAAAATAACCAGTTGCAGTGCCAGTACATTCGTTAAATCATTGTACTTATTATACTTGATCAATAAAGCGCCAATCCCACCTTCACTCATATTCAACCCTTCTACCATTGTAATCATCAACCATGCAATGGCAAAGTTCTGTTGTAATATCTCCAGTACTTTATCTGCCTTCCCCACAATAATCACTTCGTATAAAGTACGCCAGTTACTATAACCAAGTGTTTTGCATAAGTCATATTCCTGCTGATGAATATGCACTATCACTGATAAAAAAGAAGTAACGAAAAAAGGGACAATACCAAAGATCAGTAACCAGAGCTTTAATGCGCTACCGTTTTGTGTAAGCAATGTAAACACGAATATCAATCCGGCTAAGGTGAGATAACGGCACTTCACTATAAACTCCGCAATACTTCTGAAAAATGGCAACACAGATAAATAAGCAAAAAACAACGTGATGATAATGGCATAGAGCATTGCTTTTAAAGTAAGCACCAGACTTACCAGCACATTATCTATCAGCAATTTTGTAGTGGATAAATGTACCAGCGCAGCAGCTACTTTACCAGGCTGCGGCATTAATCCGTTAGAAGTAGTATGCCACAATACCAGCGCCAGCACTACCTGTAACAACGCCATGATTATAAACGTCTGACTATTGATTACAGCAAAAGGTTGAAATATCTTTTTCATATAAATAATTAGGGAAGAATAGCCACTGCGTAATGCAGTGGCTATATAATAATGATTACTCACCCAGCACTATTTCCACTCTTCTGTTCTGACTCCTGCCAGCCTCTGTAGCATTAGATACCAGTGGTTTTGCAGCACCATATCCTTTCGCTTCCAGACGGTTTTCTGTAAGACCTTTCTTCAGCAGATAATCTTTTACAGCAGCCGCACGTTTCTCAGACAAAGGCACATTCACCGCATCTGAACCACTATTATCTGTATGACCATACACACCTACTTTCAACCCTTCAGCTACTACAGCTGATTCAAAAATTTCATCCAGTAATTTGTAAGAAGAAGACCTGATTACAGCAGAACCGGTTTCAAACTCGATACTGTAAGATTTAGAGGATACTTCAGAAGTGATTTCAGAAGCATACTTCGTCTCGATCGCTTTACCTTCCAGCAATTCAGGGTGATTAGAGATCACAGAGAACAGGAAAGATTTGTCTACCGCTTTTTCGTAAGGCATGAATGAAGGCATTAATGCAGGATACATTTTCACCATCAGGCTACCAAAGGTGTTGTACACCGCTTTATACCTGTCTATCTTATCATTACCTAATCCATATGTATTGGCCATATCCTGTAAGTTAAATACCGCTGAACCACCTAACGTTACTTTCAATCCCTGTATATCCTTTTCTTCTACACCATTGAAGTATTTCAACCAGTAAGCAGCATCCTGCTCGTTATACACTTCAGCACTTACCTTAGCAGCAAACTCTTTTGCATCATTAAAAGAACGTACCTGGTCACCAGCCTGTGCCAGTGCGATGATGATGTTTTCAACGTCTGTCCTGTGATCATTCGCCCATTTCTTAATGGTGATCGTCTGATTAGACATCTGTGAAGCATACTGTCTGGTGCTGGCAATTGTTACCAGTCCGCCTTTTTTAACAGATACGTTCACATCACCGGGAGTCCAGGTGGCTACTGCATCCACACCTACAGTGGTATCTTTACCGGTAGTTTTACCATTGGCTACTATCTTACGGCTTTCGGTATAACTAGCAATATATTTATTAGGTGCATCCAGGAAGTCATTCGCAGCAATGATGTTGATAGCAGCAGCATCGTAGGTAGTTTCATCAGGGTTTACCTTTAAACCATTATCACCGGCCCATTTCAGGAGTATATTAATATCCCCGTCACGTAACACACCGGCCACACATTTACCGATAGCTGACTTAGGGTCAACCTTCCATTGCTGAGGACCCATTACCTGGTCTTCACCATATGATTTACCATGTGTTACAGGGATAATCACAGGCTGATATTCCGCACCCAGCGTTTCCAGTTCTTTAGACAATGAAGTCATGAAAGCTGGCATACCATCTCCCATGAATGTAATCATCACACCAGCAGTAGAAGGATTGCTTTTATAGTCCTGTGCAAATTTTACTAAATCTGCCATTTGCTTATTACAATCATCCTGACGGGTATAAGTGATATCGAGTTTCATCTTATCAAATAAAGAACCCGTTGTAGTACGTGTACCACCGTTAGCGTACATGGCAGAGAACTGGCTGTTCCAGGCCATACGTAACCAGGTGATCTGTGTTCCGCCATTTGCAGATGGGGTATTGCCTGGTAAAGCTAATTTAACAGCATTGCTACTTAAGGATGCTTCAGGCGCATCGGGCAATACTACTTTACCGAGTTCCAGCGATTCGCTCACCTGTTTGGGACGACCCTGGTACCATCTTACAGTTACTATTCCAATTGCTACTACTGCAACGATAATGAATATCTTTCCGGCGGGTTTTAATTTAAGTGTCATTGGTATTTGGATTTAATTATGTTTTAAAAAAATTGTTTAGTCTAATAAACCGCGATATCTGTCGGGTACATTTACTCCTTTCAATCTTCCGCTATCACTGTTTTTATCCAGTGCAGATTGCGTGTAATTAAAATCGGACTGCATGTTGAAACTGCTGATCAGTTCTATTGCCTGTGCGGATTTCGCTTTATCTTCCAGCACTTTATCATCCATAAAGCGGGAGGTTACATCTATCGCAGATTTGATGTGACCAATCTTTTCACCTATCCGTACTTTCAGTATGGCCAGCGCTTTTTCAGCATCTCTGTTTAAGGCATCATCACCTTTGAATGCTTTCATCGCACTGCTTACGGCAGATAAGCCGGTGGTAACAGAGTAGTACAGATCTTTCTTTGCTTCAAGGTCAAGTTTCGCATCTTCCAGCATGATACCACTCTCTTCATAAGCGGCATCAGCAAAGGAAACCAGCTTGTTCAGGTCACCTACTATCGGCGTTACATTGTCTATATATTCCCTGCAACGGATCACGTTGTTGGCATACAGATCTATGTGCCTGCTGTTGGTATTTTCCTGCTGCAGAATCTTTACCTTTTGTACATTCAGTTGCAGCTCTTTTTCCTTTTCTTTCAGCTTATCCATCAATTCACTTTGTTTACCTTTTAATCTTCCTGTTTGTTTGAACAGGGTGTTCCTGTCTTCATATCCCTGATCGATCTTTGCCTGTAAAATGGCGAAGGGATTCAGTTCTATAGCCAGACCAATAGAATAATTGGCAATGAATTCTGATAAATATTTCAATGCTCTCCAAAACTTTTTATTGGTAAACAGCATTAACAGAAAGGCCAGTATTACGCCACCTACTATGAGGTTGATCAGGTTCCAGGTAACGTTTACCAGCCATGGTAATACATAGGTTGTGAACGCATATCCTAAACTTGCAAAGAGCGAGATACCTATAACGGTGGTGGCCACATTTTTTGGCTCAGATAACCAGTTTGTTTTTAATTCAGTCATTGTGTAGGTTTTAAAGTATGTGTAACTTGATCTTTTCTATATCCTGCAATAATTTCTGTTTACTGCTTTCCAGTGCGGCGCTGTAACCTGCAGCACTGTTTCCGATCTTCGTTTCATTCTCTTCAATTTCCCTGGTCAATAGTTCCATCTGTTGTTGCAGATTGACTATCTCCTGTGATAATTTCTGAATACGGTCACGGGCTTCTTCCATCTCCTTTTTCCTGCTTTGTACTTTTTCAGCTAAAGCAGCATCTATGGTGTTATGAAAGGCTACCCCATCTGCATCCAGTATCTGCACGTATTCCAGTGCAGAGGATAACAGTTTCCCTTTGTTAAGACCTTGTACCTGCAAGCCTGCAAAAGCGGCGCAATAGCGGGCTTTTTCATCTGCAATTACCTGCATGGCTTCTGTCATTTTCGAGAACTCGTAATAATCAGGACCGGGAAGGTTTGCGTCAGCAAACAACTTGTTAAAGTAGTCGCTGAATTTGTTACCTGCGTCTGTGGGAGTGTGCACTGCTGCATTGTTTTCAGCAGTATGCACAGGAACCTGCGTTTCTGTTTTAGTTGCATCCGTGTCGGACAGCTCTACAAAAGCAGACAGGATTTTTTTACCAAATGAAGGCATAGTGTTGGGTTTATGAGAGGTGATTAAATACAAGCAGGCATAGCTCTCCCATCACAACTTTTCGTTGTTTATTTTTTAATATAAAAGGGCATGAAGATGCAGGAATAGCAACCTATACAGCCGATCTTATGTTAGTAAAAAAGATGGAGAGATTTGTAGTTTAGCTACTGATGGAGAACTTAATTAAATCTTGTAGGAAGTTCTTGTAATTATAACCCTCTTGAGAAACCGGGCTATTAATTGTTTTCATTTTTCGTTGGAGACTAGCTCCGTTTTAGTTTGATCTAGTAAAGGTATATACTAGTTAGCATTTCCTTAACAAATACCAATATGAGTGGTAGAAATACACATATAGATGGTAAATTTACTGGTACAAATGGTAATATAGAGGTATAAGAGGAAATATAGCTGGATAAACGGACATATAGTCTATAAACCTGATGTTATAAAGAAGTGCTTTCAAATCAACCAATTAAACAAAACTTAGTACGATTATCAGTTTGATAATCGTCAAACAATTCTATTTCTTTCATCAAAAGTTAATCTGTTTTTTTAAGTATTTTACATAGTCTTAGACAACCTTTTCAAATTTGCTTTTAAGATTATGTTGTTAAAGGTTAAAGTATAAACGAAAATGATATGGAATTTGAAGTTTATTGTGATGAAAGTGGGTTAGAGGCCTTATCAAATAAGGAGGCTCATAAATATACTGCCATTGGAAGTATTTGGCTTCCTGCTGAATATAGGGCAGAATTCAAGGCTTGTTTAAGTGAAGTAAAAAATAAATACAATATAAAAGGAGAATTAAAATGGAATAAAATTTCTCCATCTTATTTGCCTGCTTATGAGGAGGTAATCAATTACTTCTTCGAGGCAGACTATTTACGTTTCAGAGTTATTTTAATTGAATCAAGTAAGGCCGATGCCTTGACTTTCCATAATGGAGATATAGAATTAGGGTTTTACAAATTTTACTATCAATTATTACATCATTGGTTATTTGATAATAACAATTACAATATTTTTATTGATCTAAAAGTTAACCGAAACAAAGGCAGGTTAAAAGAATTAAAAAAATTACTGCACGAAAGCAATAGGACTTCCACCGTAGTTCAGGTCCAGGCACTACCTTCAGAACAATCATCAGGAATACAACTGGCAGATATTCTAACAGGTCTTGTATCTGCAAAGTTTAGACAGGAAATTACCAGTGAAGCCAAGAAGAAATTGGTATCTATAGTAGAACAAAATCACTTACATAAAGCGATAGGTGCTACTTCTAAGTGGGAAGAGAAATTCAATGTATTCAAAATTGAAATGGAGGGCGGCTGGTAATGAAATATGTGAGAATTCGATCTTATGAAATGAGCGAAGCTCAATTGAGAAAAACATGGTCAGATACTTATTGTGATCGTGCAAATCCTATTTATACTTTTGATGGAATTTTGGTACAATTTTATTCAGAAATGTTTGACCATGCTTTTTATGAAAGTGCAAACAGAAAAATGAAAGATAAATCTGTGTTATCCTTAAACAGATGTGAAAAGATCCATTGGATAAAAGATGCTCTTCAGGATCCGGATTCAGTTTTGAAAAAAGGGTGGGATACTAAGACTAAAAGTTATGATGGGAACAGACGTGTAGCAGTAGTAAAAGGAAATTATGTAGTTGTAATAAACATAATATCAGAAGCTGTAGCCAGATTCATAACGGCTTATCAGATAGATGATGATGAAAATTTAAATAAACTTTTGAGCGGACCTGATTATGATAGGGCAAAAAAATAACGCTGATTAGCTGGTTCAGCGTTAGAGACCTTTGTAGGTTCCAGACCAAGGGTAAAGAACACTACAAATGTACTAAATATTTTCTAAAAATGTTATTCTACAGGAAATAGGCCACTCCTAACGCATATCCTTTCATACCCAATCCACAGATACTACCTACGCATGCAGCTGCTATCATACTTGTATGACGGAACTCTTCACGCGCATGTATATTACTGATATGCATTTCTACTACAGGTGTTTTAATCGCTGCAATCGCATCCCGGATAGCTACAGATGTATGCGTATATCCACCGGCGTTAAATACTATCCCATCATAAGAAAACCCAATCTCATGCAGATGATCAATCAATCCACCTTCTGAATTACTCTGAAAATAAGTTAATTCAACAGAAGGATATAACGCCTTCAGTTTAACAAAATAATCTTCAAAAGATTCGTTGCCGTAAATCCCTGGTTCCCGCTTTCCCAGCAGGTTTAAATTAGGTCCGTTAATGATTGCGATCTTCATGATTATAATTTATTTGGTCCCCCATCTGAAGGTGGTTTGTTCAATACCTGCAAGGTCCAGTACACGGTCTACTACAGTAGCGGCTACTTCTTCCAGGGTTTTAGGCACGCTGTAGAAAGAAGGTGTTGCCGGACAGATAATCCCGCCTGCCTCGGTAACAGTCACCATATTCCGGAGATGCATCAGGTTGTAAGGTGTTTCCCTCACTACACAAATCAGTTTACGTCTTTCTTTTAATACAACATCTGCTGCCCGGGTAATCAGGTCATTGGAAATACCGGTAGCTATGCGCCCCAGCGTTCCCATAGAACATGGACAGATGATCATGGTATCAAACCTGCCGGAACCGGAGGCAAATGGTGCGTGAAAATCCTGTTGTGTATATAATTTGAAAGGTAAATCAGTATAATCTTTACTACCCAGTTCTGTTTCCCACACAGTTCTGGCGTTTTCCGTCAGCACAAGGGCTACTTCATCCGTCTGGGCAGCAGCTGCCTGCAGCTTGTTCAACAGCTGACGAGCATAAATGGACCCACTGGCCCCCGTAACCGCCACTACTATACGATGTCTCATGGGGCAAATCTAGTATTATAAACACAAAAATCCCGGGAATTTCCCGGGACTAATTTCTTTGGATAAATAGAATTTGGCTTCTTATATCTTGCCTCAGTTGGCGTGTGCTTCCAGTTCTTCCATACGGATTCCCCCATGGCTTTCATCGTATACACATTCCCCGTTGCGAATCAATAATACCTGCGGAGATTCATGCCCTATGGCAAAATCTGCTGCCACTTTGTTGGATAAATCACGGAAACGGATCAGATCCAGGTAGTAAAAGGAAATATTTTCTGGCTTGGAGCCCCTTTCCAGCCTGGACTTTGCAACCGCACTGATCGAACAGCGTGTACTGTGTTTAAAGATAACCACAGACTTTTCTGCTGATGCTGCTTTAATTTCTGATAATTGCGTTTCTGTAGTTAAAGGTATCCAATTCATTAACAATCCTTGCTGTTTGCCGTGTGTGTCACCTTGCCAATCTTCATCGGACAACCTAACTTATTCTGTGATGCACACGATGTTACGAAAGCTGCAAAGATAAAGATAAGTGCAGCCCTGCCCAAAACTTTAAGAAAAGATACTTGCATAAAGGGATGTTTAATTGATAAATGAAATTTCATAGGGAATGGCGATATCGCTTTTTTAATCGTCATTTGTAACGTTACTTTGCAAATATAAAAATTATATTAAAATTTTTATCTATAATATCGGTCCTTTTTCCCTGATTACATAAATATAACGCAAAAACACCGGCATTGTTTATATGACAAAAGTACATTTTATTGCGGTAGGCGGAAGTGTTATGCACCAACTGGCGATAGCACTGAAAATTAAAGGTTACCAGGTAACCGGCAGCGATGATGAAATCTTCGAACCGGCCCTCAGCAACCTTAAACAGGCAGGTATCTTACCGGCTACCATGGGTTGGGACGAGTCCCGTGTCACCCCCGATATCGATGCCGTGATCCTGGGAATGCACGCCAGGGCCGACAATCCGGAACTGCTCAAAGCTAAACAGCTGAATCTCAAGATCTACTCCTTCCCGGAATATATCTACCAGGAAAGCCTGCAAAAGAAGCGCGTAGCCATCGGAGGCAGTCATGGTAAAACTACCACTACCGCCATGATTATGCACGTATTGCAACAGGCTGGTACTAAATTCGACTATCTCGTAGGCGCCAGGCTGGCAGGATTCTCCCAGTCTGTCAATATCACCGACGCTCCTTTAATTGTATGCGAAGCTGATGAATACCCTGCTTCTGTCATCGAAAAAAGGCCGAAATTCCATTTCCTGCACCCACATATCGCCGTATTAACCGGCATTGCCTGGGACCATATCAACGTATTCCCTACCTACGATAACTACCTGGAGCAGTTTGCCATTTTCTTACGCACCATAGAAAAAGGCCAAACTCTCATCTATAACAGCACTGATCCTGAACTGGTTAAGCTGGTAAACGCCGAAGGCGGCCACCTCAACCTGATCCCGTACAATGTGCCGGAACATAAAATCGTCAACGGTACCACTACCGTTACCTTTGGTGATCACAGCTCTGCCCTGGAAGTATTCGGCGACCATAATCTGCTGAATATGCACGCGGCAAGACTGGTTTGTAATCAGTTAGGAATCGATGATGCTACATTTCTGAAAGCGATCGCTACCTTTACCGGAGCTGCGAAACGACTGGAACTGGTGGGCAAGAATGATCATTGCGCTATTTACCGCGACTTTGCCCATGCTCCTTCCAAAGTAAAAGCTACCATGGAAGCGCTGAAAGAGCAGTATCCACAGCGTAAACTTATTGCCGTACTGGAATTACATACCTATAGCAGCCTGAACGCTGACTTCATGGTACAATACCAGGGGGCAATGGACAAAGCAGATGTACCAGTTGTTTTTTACAGCAGTCATGCACTGGAAATCAAAAGGATGCCTAACCTGGAACCCGATGTGGTAGCCCAGGGTTTTGGCAGGGCCGATCTTGAAATCTTTAATAAAAGAGATCATTTACTGGCATTCCTGGACAAACAACAATACGATAACACTAACTTACTCCTCATGAGTTCAGGCGATTATGAGGGATTAGACCTAAATTCGCTGAAAAAGTATCTCTAAATTTTTGTCATGCCCTCATTGCAATTGAAAAGGCCACTGGCCGTTATTGATCTTGAAACGACTGGCACCAATGTGGCCACTGACCGTATCATAGAAATCGCTATCATAAAAGTATTCCCGGACAAGAGCATTCAGTCCAAGGTGAAACGTATTCACCCGGGCATGCCTATTCCGCCATCCTCTACGGCTATTCATGGCATTAGTGATGATGATATTAAAGATGCTCCCACCTTTAAACAGGCGGCCAATGAACTGCGTCAGTTCATGGAGAACTGTGATATAGCGGGTTATAACTCAAACCGTTTCGATATTCCCTTACTGGTAGAAGAGTTCCTTCGCACCGGCCTCGAATTTGACGTGAAAGACCGCAAATTCGTAGACGTGCAGAAAATCTTCCACCTGATGGAAAAACGTACGCTCGCTGCTGCTTACAAATTTTACTGCGATAAGAACCTGGAGAATGCACATAGCGCTGAGGCTGACGCCCTGGCTACCTATGAAATCCTGGAAGCCCAGTTACTCCGTTACGATCAGCTGCAATCTGAAGTAGAACAACTGGCAGACTTTACCAAAGAAGATGAATATGTGGACTTTGCCAGAAGAATGGTGATGCAGAACGGTGTAGAGGTATTCAACTTCGGCAAGTACAAAGGACGGCCTGTAAAAGACGTATTAAAGATTGAGCCTCAGTATTATGACTGGATGATGAAAGCCGACTTTCCGCTGAATACCAAGCAGAAACTCACAGATATTTATCACAGTATGATGTTAAAAAAGATTTAATATTCAAAAAACACTTACTTTCTTTAGGTATTATACTAATTTCGCAGCCTTAAACAACAATTTGCTGATTGGAAAAGCTTGTCATCATTCCGACGTACAATGAAAAGGATAATATCCGCAAGATCATTGACGCTGTGTTTTCTCTGCAACAAGATTTTCATATCCTGATTGTGGACGACGGTTCGCCAGATGGTACCGGTAATATCGTTAAATCTATACAGAAAGAACATCCTACGGAACTCTTCCTGTCAGAAAGAAGCGGTAAACAGGGATTAGGCACTGCCTATATCCACGGTTTCAAATGGGCGCTGGAAAAGGGATATAACTATATATTCGAGATGGACGCCGATTTCTCTCATAACCCGGCCGACCTGGTAAGGCTATACGATGCCTGCGCTAAGGAAGGGGGTGATGTGGCTGTTGGTTCCCGCTATGTAAAAGGCGGTCGCACAGAAAACTGGCCATGGGACAGAGCTGTGCTCTCCTACGGGGCTTCCGTATACGTACGTTTTGTTACCTGGATTCATGTAAAAGATGCCACAGCAGGTTTTGTTTGCTACAGACGGCCTGTACTGGAAGCCATCAACCTGGATGCTATCCGCTTCGTAGGTTACGCCTTTCAGATAGAGATGAAATTCACTGCCTGGAAACTGGGCTTCCTTATCAAGGAAGTTCCGATCACCTTTAAAGACCGTAAAGAAGGATATTCCAAGATGAGTAAAGGGATTGTGAAAGAAGGGATTCTCGGGGTACTAAAGATTCAATGGGAAAGCCTGTTCCGCAAGTACGAAAGAAGAGTAAGGAACAGCATATAATAAATGAAAAAATCACTGATACAATTACACCTGTCGGTATTTCTGGCAGGTTTTACGGGTATACTGGGAAAACTCATCACGCTCAACGAAGGTCTGCTGGTCTGGTACAGACTGTTATTCACCATCATCACTTTATATGTAATATTCCGCTGGAAACGCATGCTCTCAAAGCTGTCGTTTAAACAGATCGTACCCATTGGCCTCACCGGCATTGTGGTAATGCTGCACTGGCTGTTCTTTTACGGAAGCATTAAATATTCGAACGTATCCATCGCTGTAGTCTGCTTTTCACTCACCAGTCTTTTCACTGCTATTCTGGATCCGCTGATCAACCGTTACCGGATGGATAAAACCGAACTGTTGCTGAGTGGCATCACCTTATTCGGTATCCTGCTCATTTTCCATTTCGACGCGGAATATCGCACTGGTATCATTCTGGGTATTATATGCGCCTTATTCGGTGCGTTGTTCACCATCTTCAATAAACGCCTGATCAGCAAACACGATACGCCTACCATCACTTTTTATGAATTGTCTATCGGATGGCTGGCGCTAACATTAGCCCTCCCCTTTTACCTGCACGTATTCCCGCAGCCGTTTGAGATACCTGCTGTACATGACCTGTTATACCTGCTTATCTTATCATGGGCCTGTACTGTCTGTATGTTCATGCTGCTGATGAGCGCTCTTACAAAGATCTCTCCCTTTACCGTTAATCTTACTTTTAACCTGGAGCCGGTATACAGCATTATTCTCGCCTTCATTATCTTCAAAGAGAACAAGGAGCTGACACCTGCATTTTACGCCGGACTAGCCTGCATCCTCTTATCTGTGCTGCTGCAAATGCGCCGGGTACAGAAAGCGGTATAATTATGTATTTTTATTCTTATGAAAGCACCCTGGATTACCCACCCAACAATTCTAAAGGGTCAGACGGTTGATCTGATACCTCTTGAAAAAGAACATTTTGAGGAGTTATACCTTGCGGCATCCGATAAAAAACTATGGGAGCTTATCCCTGTCGACTGTTCAATACGGGAAAAGTTTACAGCAGCATATACTACCGCTCTGACTGAAAGAGACAAAGGCAATCATTACCCTTTTATCATCTATCATAAACAAACTCAAAAGATAATCGGTTCTACAAGATTATTTGACATCTTTCCTGATGATAAAAAACTGGAAATTGGCTGGAGCTGGATAATAGAAAAATATTGGGGCACCGTAGTAAATCTGGAATGCAAGTTATTATTACTGACTTATTGCTTTGATGTTTTAAAAGCAAGACGGGTACAGATAAAAACGGATCAGAATAATATCCGTTCCAGGAAAGCAATAGAAAAAATTGGCGGGCAGTTTGAAGGGATTTTAAGAAAGGATAGGATTAAGGATGATGGTACTTCAAGAAGTGCAGCTTACTATAGCATTATAGATGATGAATGGGAAGGTGTGAAAGAAAGATTACAAGGGATGATAAATGAGAAATAATCATCCAGAGAAACTGCCTCTATATCTTTGCAAAGACATAGAGGCAGTTTTGTTTATTAGACTTCCATCATCGTATCCACTTTCGGCATAACAGTTTTAGCAGTCTTTGCTTTTACTATTTTGCTTACCCGTCCTAACATAAAAATACAGATCACCGAAATACCGATAGCTACCCAACCCAACGTATCATAATGTTCCAGCGGACTGAATTTATCTTTCTGTATAACGATCATTCCTCCAAAGGCTGCGGCCACTCCTCCGGCAATCTGCTGCAGGGATGAATTGATACTCATAAAGGCCCCTCTGTCTTCCATTTCAGGCACACCGGTAATGAGTGCCATTGATGGTATCATACGGCCCATAATACCCGCTATCATCAATACATTTAAACCCATGACGATCCACAAAGGATTTACAGTAAGATGTGTGTAAAAAGCTATCAGCGCCATCATGAACAGAGAGGCGCCTGCAGCCAGACGGAATCTGTCGGTTTTATCGCTCAACCAACCTACTACAGGCATCACGAACAATGATCCAACACCGGATACCATGAACAGCCAGGGCAATTGCTCCGCTGTAACACCCAGGTTATTGATAGCAAAGGCACTACCGAAAGGCATCATCATAAAACCACCAATAGAGAGCAGTGCAGTAGCAGAGAATCCAATACGGTAGTTTCTTTTGGCAATTGTATGCCAGAGATGTAGCACCGCGCTCTTATCATGCTGTAAAGTAAGATGACCTGTAATAGGCTTTAAGCCGAACGCGATCAGGATCATTATGATGATGGCTATGCCTGCTACCAGGAAAAATGGTGCTTCCCATCCCCAGGCATTGGCGAGATAAAGGCCGATAGGGATACCTAACACCTGGCTGACGCCAAAGCCCATTTGTGTAAATCCCATTACCCGGCCACGCTGTTGTATTGTAAAAATATCCGTAATAATAGCCATAGAAATGGAGCCGATCACTCCGCCAAACAGACCCGTGATAATACGGGCTGCTACCAGCATGGGATAAGTAGTAGCAAAGCCACAGCATATAGTTCCCAGGATAAAACCTCCATAAAAGAAAACGAATAATTTTTTACGGTCAAAGCGGTCAGCAAAGCCTGCTGTCAACAATCCGGAAATACCGGCGCTGAATGCATAGGCAGATACAACCCATCCAAATGCTGCAGGCTTGATGTTCATCGATTTCATCAGCATATCACCTAATGGCGACAGGATCATAAAATCCAATACAACCGAAAATTGTGTCAATGTAAGTAACGCAACGACAAATACCTGGTATGAAGAAAATTTGTTCTCATTTTTCATGGTTTGAAAGTTTGTGTTTTTAAGGGATATATTTCGTTAGAAAGAATTTCAGGTGGTCAGCTCCTCACAGGTATAATTCAACCTGGAAATGATCAGGATAATGTCTGCATAGCTGAGATGCCAGGATATTATACGTAATACACAGTCTACATCCTCCTGATCAATATTCCACTGCTCAATCAGATGATGGTTATCCAACACTGTTTTTACAGCAAACAGATCACTTTCGGCTGCGATATTGGTTTTACATATTAGGATATGTTCAGGAATATGGTTACACATAAGTGAGCATTCATTTACTTATCAAGACAAAAAAAACTTATTTTTTCAACGCTTTTATAACATAATTAAAAGTTTCCTTCATGATTTTCTCGGAAAAAACAAACTTCTTCCCGCTAAAAGTATGTTCATCCTGATGAAATTTTACCAGGGAATAGAGCGGTGCCAGTGCTACTGACCAAAAGACCTCCATGGAAATCTCATTTATTTCCCCGTTTTTTATGGCATTTTTCACGAAAGGACCCGCTTTCTTTTTCATTTCGTCAGAAATCGCTTTCAGCATTTGTTCCCGGTAGGTAGAATTACGCAGCTGATCATAAAAAGAAGCGCCCACCTGATTGTTCAAAGCATATTTCGCCCGGTTTTTCCATTGGATCCAAAGCCCCTTTTCAAAAGGCATATCAGCCTCAAAACCTTCCAGGGTAGCACCACACATCCTTAACCCCTCTTCTACGCTAATCTGGTTGATCAGATCATCTTTATCCTTGTAATAAATATAAATAGTAGCAGGAGACACGCCAGCCGCTTTAGCCAGCCTGTTTATACCGAAATTCTCCAACCCTTCGTTGGTGATCATTTCGATGGCCTTTTCACGAATGCCTTGTATTTTATTCTCGTCGCGTGGTCTCATGTACCACAAATATAAATGAGCGATCGCTCATTTAAAAATATTTTATCAAAAAAAGAACAAATTTGTCTTTGGGGAAATAGTATATCGGTAAAAGCTATTGAATATCCGGTTAAAGAAATGATTTAGACGGTGAAATTTTATAACTGAACACTCATTGTACCAAAACCGGACAAGTATGTTTAAATGGAAAATCATAAATAATTGATTGATAACAAAATCAGAAGCTGGCATTTTTTTAGTGCGCTGCATTATATGATCAAAACCTATGTAAGAATCGCCTATCGGAATCTGAGGAAGCATAAATTCTATCTGGCGTTAAATATATTGGGGTTATCCCTGGGTATTGCGGGTGGACTGGTATTATTCCAGTTCATCAGTTATCATTTGAGTTTTGACAGGTATCACAAGAATGAGGCGCAATTATACAGAGTTGTAACTGATTTACATTTACCAGACGGCTCTGTTGAATCTGAACAGGGAACCCCATTAGGGCTTACTGAAGCTTTACAAAATGAGATCCCCCGGATAAAAGACCAGGCCGTATTATTAAAGGCACATTCTCTTACTATTGGTGTGCAGTTGAAACTATTTACAGAACATGAAAATATTGCGTTTGCCGACAAACACTGGTTTAATCTTTTTGACTATACATGGGAGAAAGGGAACGCCGCAACATCATTAACTGAACCCAATACTGCTGTTATTACCCAGCAACTGGCGACAAAATATTTTGGAAAACAAGACCCCATCGGCCAGATCATCAGATTGGATAATAAATATACGGTGACTGTTACAGGAGTATTGAAAGATTATCCTGCCAATACAGACACAAAAATAGATCTCTTCTTATCCCGCCCATCCTTTAAAATATTCTATCCGGATGCTGAAGAAAATATGACTAGAAACTGGGGGGCTATCAACAAAACTACCAACTCATATATATGGTTACCTGATGATGTTCCTGGTAAAAGAATAGAGGAGGCCATGGATCATATCAAGAAAAAGTATTTTGCAAAGGATATAGAATCAGTCTATCATTTCCATTTACAAAAATTAAAGGAAGTACATTTTGATAGTCGTTACGGCGGTGTAATGGACAAAACATTGCTTGGCACATTAACGATCGTAGGCCTCTTCCTTGTAATTATTGCATGTTTCAATTTTATTAATCTGGCTACTGCTCAAAGTACGAAACGGGCCAAAGAGATTGGTACCCGGAAAGTGTTGGGAAGTACGCCCATAGCTATATTTTCCCAATTCATGACTGAAACTGTGTGTATTACGCTCCTTGCTACTATCCTCTCATTTATATGGATCAGACTTTCTCTTCCTTTAATTAACGACTGGCTGCAAATCAAGCTGGGGTTTAATTTACTACAAGACCGGAGCCTGTTTTTATGTACTATTCTTCTTTTGGGATTTGTAATATTGGTAAGTGGTTTTTACCCGGCAATTATTCTGAGTCGTTTTAAACCAGTAGATGCGTTAAAAAAACAAGTATCTAGTGTCCGTACAGCATTTTATAGAAAGGCTTTAATCGTAATTCAGAATGTGGTAGCGCAGGTATTGATTGTTTGCACCCTCATCATCACACTTCAGATAAGACATTTAAAGAATACTGACATTGGTTTTAATAAAGATGCTGTTCTTATGGTCCCCCTTCCGGACAAGAGTGAATTACCCTATCTGGACCATGAATTAAGAAAAAACCAGGAGATAAAATCTGTGAGTTTCTGTTTGCAGGCACCTTCTTCGGACATGAATATAGGAGGATCTATCAAATTTGATAATAAACCCTGGGAAGATTATATTGTTCGTACGATCATAGCTGATACAGCCTACCTTAATACGTTTCAATTGAAGCTTTTATCCGGCAGGAACATGCAGGCAAGTGATACAGTCAGGGAATTTATAGTTAACGAAACATTTCTTCATAAATTAGGCATCAAAGACCCACAGCAGGTTATAGGTCATCAGTTGGTTGCCGGTGGATTGCAGGACCATTCGAGAACCATTGTTGGAGTAGTAAAGGATTTCAACGTTCATTCGCTGTATACAGCTATTGAGCCATTGTTAATCACTACGAAACGGGATTCATATCAATATGCAGCTATAAAACTTAACGTCAAAGATCATATTGCTGCACAACAGAAGATCCGGAAAATCTGGCAGGCAGCTTATCCTGAAAACGTTTTTGAATATCATTATCTGGATGAGCAGATCGATAATTTTTATCATAAAGAGGATTTGTTAAATAAACTCATTAATACAACAGCAGCAATCGCCATTATCATCAGTTGCTTAGGTTTGCTAGGGCTTATTTCTTTCTTTACTACTCAACGCACTAAAGAGATCGGCATCCGGAAAGTACTTGGCGCAAACATTACAACCATTGTATATCTTCTGTCAAAAGACTTTTTGAAACTGATATTATTATCGATTGTTATTGCTTCGCCTATTGCCTGGTATCTGATGAATCAATGGTTACAGGATTTTGCTTACCGGGTCAATATTAGCTGGTGGATATTTGTTGTGGCGGGGTTTGCATCCATCTTAATTGCATTGGTTACAGTAAGTTACCAGTCGCTTAAAGCAGCTTTTACTAATCCTGTTGATAGTCTGAAGATGGAATAGTCTGATGATGATTAACCTGATTTTCAATTAATAATATCCGCTATTTTACTTTTATCAGATAAAGTGAAAGGCAGAAAGTATACTGGATTACCTCAAGAAACTTCCACCTTATTGGTTCTTTATTAAATTTATCGGTATCTATACTCCAGCCATAAGGCGCAGCCTCGATACTATTGACATAAGCGGCTCTTTCAGCTGCTGTTTGGGATTGTGCCACGCCACTTTCCAATGAATGAAGACTCGCTTCATTCCAATTATAAAACAGGCTAATGATGCCGGTGTGAATTGGATGCATCACACTGGCCATGTATAGATAAAAATTTATTAGTATCATATTTTCACTATTTCATCTGTGTGCGACAGCAACTAAAACAGATTTATTCTGTAGAAGTTGTTCCTGTACCATTACGTGAGCGCCAGGAATAAATTCCCAGGTTTCATCTTCCGGATCATACAATTCAGAACCTTCCAATTGATAAATATTATCTTCTATCTGCAAAGCCGGCACAGGACGATAGACCGTCGTACCTTCATTTAATAATCTTACATAAATATTGTCCGTCATAATTTTAGTATTCATTTTAATTGATTCAGTGTAAAACTGGATACAACTTCTTTGACCAGATTTTCATAAACAGAATACTTATTTTTATTTACAAAAAATGATACAAGATATAATGAGTCCGCATGTACAAGGTTATACTGCAATACGGTTAGATCCTTACCCTCGGCGAGGACATGCTGCATAACTTCCTTCCCCTTTATATTATTTATATCCACCTCTTTTAAAGATAAGACTTCTATTTTGTAGCCTAAATTTGATCTCGCTTTTCTGATGTTTTCATTGATGACGCTATCAAGATTTCTATGATCATAATTGAAAATCATAATGTTAAAATTAGCATCGCTACTGCTGTCAGGACTAAATCCAGCCAGAGGTATATTATCACCAAGTTGTTCCTTTTTTACCCAATCAGCAGGTACATTTATTTTTAGTACCCTGTTATAAAAAATATCCCATTCTATCTGATAAGTACTATCCTTATTATTGTAATGCCACGGTCCCTTTTTTAGTCCATCATCATAATATCCCTGAGCCTTCAATGTTTTATTTTCATAATAATAAGTCCAGTTTCCAATGCGAATTCCATTCAATAATTCTCCCTGACTTTCTATCTGACCATTTTTATAATATCCAATCCATTTGATATGAGCCTTATCAGCTATCGCCCGACTCTTAATCTCCCCGCTTTCATAATATTCTTTCACTTCTTTGTTATAATTACAGCAAAGAGTGCAAAGCATAATTATTACGGATCCATACATATATTTAATCATTTCTACATTTTTTCTCGTCATATAGTTGTAAAGATTCTATTTTGTCAATTTCACTAAAACAATGAGGCAAAGAATAATCTCACAACACTAAATATAGAAAATAAAATATGATACAAAGATGTGATTTCCTTTAAAACACTATCTTTATTCCCTTGAAACAACACAATACTATGCGCCTTATCAATAGCTTATCCATTATCATTCTTGCTATTACGATACTATCTGCTACTCCTCCTTCGGATACCAAAAAGGGTATTCCTCCGGGTGGTACTCTCTTCACTGCGGGTGTTGGTGCTGGTCTTATCGGTGGTCTTTACAATGGCTTTTACCCTTATAAATTGCTTAAAAAGCATGGGGATTTTGGTCTTGGTGCTCCGGACAAACTGGATGGAGAGCTTATGGTTTTTCAGGGAAAGATATATCAGACGCAAAACAGCGGTAAGACATTTTTAGTAGATGATAAGCAGTTAACGCCTTTTGCAATGGTGAACTTCTTTCATCCTGATATCAGGATAACTCCCAATAAAGCCATGAACAAGGCGGAGCTTTTCCATTACCTGGATAGTATATTAACCAATACAAACGGTATGTACGCTATTCATATCAGCGGAAAATTCAGTTATGTAAAAACCAGAGCATTCCCGCCTGTTAAGGAAGATGATCATATGCCATTGGCTAGTATGCTCAACCTGCAACATTTCTTTGAATTTACAGGCGCTCAGGGCGATTTAATAGGATATCGTCTGCCCTCATTCATGGACAATACGAATATTGCTGGCTATCACTTCCATTACTTATCGCAGCAAAAAGATGCAGGCGGACATATCATAGATGTAAAAACAGAGAATATAGTAATCGAAATTGATATACTCGACAGTTATACGATACAGGTTCCTGCAACAAAAGACTTCCAGCATTTTGATTTTAAAAAGAACAGGGAAGAGGATATAAAGAGTGTAGAGCGGGGAGGGAAAAATTAAGAAGAAGACTACCGAAGGCAGATTAGTATCCTCAGTAGACTGACGCAATTAATGTAAATTGCGTCAGTCTGTTGTGATAAAGATAATATTTGAGTTAACAGATATTTAATGTATAAACGCCAATACCAATTCCAGAAACTTCTCCGGCTGTTCCTCCACAATATAATGCCCGCATTCAGCAAGACTTACAGATTGAATATCTCCATCTGCTATTTTCTGCATGGCCCTACCCACATTTACACCTTGCGATTGCTCTCCTCCAATGGCTAAAATTGGAATACTTAGTTTATGCTGATAGGATTTATTCCGTTCTGCACTCTCCCGAAAAGATCTATAATAACCGAACCCATTACGCAATCTTTCCTTCCCTGTATAAGCTGCTACATAAATGCTGATATCATCTGCCGTGATTGCATTTTTAACTGTTGTTTTACGGGTAAAATACCAGTTCAGATATTCCTTCTCTTTACCTTCTATTAAGAACTCAGGCATCCCTTCAATAGCATGGAAATAAAATTGCCAGATCTTATTCGCATTTAAAGGAGAAAATACCTCATCCGGAATTAACCCCGGGATACCAGCATCCAGGATAATTAAAGACTGAAGCATGGACTCATATTCAAGCGCAAAGGTAGTCGCTACCCAGGCTCCTACATCATGCCCTACTAAATGAATATTACTAAGGTTTAGCTGGTCACAGAAGGATTTAATGAGCATGGCTACAGTAATGGTATCAGCAGCAGGCGTAGCATTGACATTCCCCATCCCCGGCAGGTCAACTGCAAAAACATGGTAATGTTTAGCCAACTCGGGGAATACCTTCCGCCATATATGAGAAGTCTGCGGCCACCCATGCAATAAAATCATAGGATCACCATGTCCGCTTTCGTAATAAGTAACCGGAATATCGTCTACTATTATTTCCATTCTGTTTTAATTATGAAAGCAAAGCTCAGGAAAACCAGAAGAAGTAAACTTGCATTTATAGCGTATAAACTTGTAACTTTAAAGCATGGACACGCTGAGGCAATTCGAAACTTTGATCATAAATGATTATGAGGCAGACATTTCTCCTTTTGCAACACATGTACATACTTACTATGAACTGATCTATATCTATAAAGGCAACGGGGCTCATTTTCTAAACGACAATAACATCTCCTATAAAAGCGGGGATCTGTTTTTAATATCTCCGGAAGATAAACATCACTTTGAGGTTAAACAAACCACCAGATTCGTAGTCATCAAATTTACCGATAGCTACTTTAAAGAAGGCGCACTGGATATTTTCCCCGAAACCATCATGCGACTGAAATTCTTAAAAGAAGTGAAGCTTGAATTCAAAAATCCTCACAAGTCTTTACTGCAAAACACTATCCGCAATATTGTTGTTTATAAAGAATCAGAAAACTTAGCTACTTCACCTTATATTTACCTGCAGCTTTTATCAGTTTTTGGATTGATTAAAGAAGTTATCCTTAAATATAACGATATTGGCTCTCCGGGATTGGCTGATAAAGAAGCACTCCTTTCATTTATTCATCAAAACATATATGATCCTAAAAAATATCAGGTAAAAAATATCGCTAAGCATTTTAACATATCAGCTACTTATTTCGGCGATTATTTCAAACGAAATTTCAATGTAAGCTATCGTTATTACATCAATCAATACCGCACCACGTTAATTGAAAAAAGGATTGAAGGTGGAAAGGTAAACATGAAGCAAATTGCGGAGGAGTTTGGATTTAACGACGAAAGTCATCTTTCAAACTATTTTAAAAAACGTCATCAGTTAAGACCTTCTGTATATCGGAAGAAAAATATTTAAGATCATATGGAAGCAAATAATTTTGATACTATAGAATACCTGCAACATGGCAATACTAAACAAAAGGAAGTCTATGGTGTATTAGTAAAGAGTGGGATTATGGAAGCCCTGCATCAATACGATCCGTTACTTGTCGGTACTATTCCTATTAATATTGATATTGAAGACAGTGATATTGATATCATCTGTTATTATGATGATTCATCAGAGTTTTCCGGTAATCTTATTATCATGTTTCAGGACCTGGATGATTTTGAAATTACAGAAAGTGAAGATAATGATGCCATCATAGCCCATTTCACCATCGACAATTTTAAATTTGAAATTTTCGCACAGGATATTCCTACCAGGCAGCAGTCGGCTTACAGGCATATGATGATTGAACATGCCATATTATCTAAACACGGAGAAGCATTCCGGCAGGAAATCATCAATTTAAAAAATCAGGGAATGGAAACAGAACCTGCCTTTGGTGTTTTGTTAGGACTTGAGAATGATCCATATGAAGAGCTGCTGAACTATGTGATTTAAAAATCTTCAAAAAAGAGCGGGGCATCAGATACATGTGTATCGGATGGCCCGCTTACTATATTACTCAACAGTAATTGTTGCTGTCATCATTTGATCTCCTGCCCCTCCAAGGCTTTTAATTTTTTGCACAGGTATCTGCACAACAGAAGGGGATATGACCTTCATATCTTCAACGAGACCCATAAAGTTTTGATCCTTCAAATCAATGACTTTCGTTCTTTTTACAGTGCCATCGGCCTCAATTACTGCGCCAACAAGCACTGCGTTTTTATACACACTTGAACCAAGAGGTTTCAGTGCTATATCACGATTGAGGTTCTCCTCATTATCATTGTAAAAAATGATCGTTTTCCCTTTTGAGGAAAAAGCAAAATAGCTATCCCCCATAGTAGAGCCGGCACTAACCCTGTATTTGGGTATCCTGGAAAATGAAGTCTGTTTATTATCAAAATAAATATTCAGGATCCCCCCGGCAAATTTATATGCAGCTTTTGAGGTCATATCCTCGCTTCTGAACTCGGCCACCATGCTAATACCCTCCCCTGTTTCGACTAATTGAGAAGAAAATTGCGGGTATATACCATATTTTTTCCCTTTGGTACTACCCCAGCCATCATTAGCAAATTGCTCAACAATGCCAGAGGGGAAAGGGCTTTTCTTCGCGACAGCTAACTTAAAACCTGTAGTAGTTATATTGCTTTTAAATACCCCTGCCAGGTTATCCGTCTGGTCAAAATAAGTGCCTGCTATATATATTGAATCACTTTGTTTTGAGGGCAGTAAAAGCACTTCAGCAGGCCAGGCATTCTCTATAGTCAAAGTTTTGTGTAAAGGAGTTCCTGTTTGTTTAAATATCACAATATCGGCTATCGTTTTCACTTTACCCACGTAACTCAGATAAACAATCCCTGCATTATCTATTATTTCCGATTGGATCTCTTTATCCGTAATTTCGGCAATGGTCTCATTCTTACCCCATACCACATTCAACTGCTCATCCAGGCGGGAAAGATAGAATTGTTCTTTACCTGCCCCAACAAAAAGCAGTACTTTTTTACGGTCAGGTGAATATTTAAAAAGAACTTTTTTTGCAGCCAGGCCATTCATTAAGGGGAGTGAAAGCCCCATACTCTTACTGGCAGCAAGCACTTTGGGCGAGCTTACTTCTAAAGTCAGTGGGTTTACCTCAACAGCCATAATATTACCAATATTATTTTTTTCCGCAGGTTCCACATATATAAACCATATCTTATCACCTATTTTCTCTAAGGAGGAATAAATGATACTACTATATGCGTTATCACCCCCCGAAAGCTTGTTTTCTTTTGTCACTTTCAGATCCTTATCATACTGTATCAGTGTAACTGTCATTCTGTATTTGTTCCAGTTCATTCCTGAGACATTTTTATCTTCTTTCTTAATGCCAATATATCCTCTGCCGGGTACAGGTATATTTGAAAAATTAGGATTGTTTTCCGACATAGATACATGAAATTGTTGCGCTATGGTTTTCATACAGCATAGGCAGATCATTACAGTAACAGCTAGTTTCATTTTTTTGGTATAGGTTTGGGTGAATAAACAGTAATTTATGAATTTTAAATCATATGACAGATCATTGTTGACGGCCAGTTAACACAATATGGCTTTAAGTAAGTCGGCTTCAAAAAATTATGCATTTTTTATTGCAAACACTTTATTCATATCTAACTCCAGTTTCTTTGCCACTGCAGAGAATATTTTATCAAACTCAGGATCGAATTTTATGTTTTCATCAAACCACTCTTTTGTAAATATTCCGTCGTACTCATCACCAGTATTTTCTCCCTGCCATTTCATGTTTTTATGAATCAGGGCTGTCCAGTAATCAATTCTCTCTTCTAAAGATTTCTTTGGATACTCTTCCTTTCTGAATTTTTCGAATGCTTTATAATTATTCTTTGATTTCTCGGTCAGAAGTTTGAGTGCATTTTTCTCTTCTTCAGATAATTTTTCCATGTTTTAATTCTGCTTTAGGATTGTAATCAATCATCCTTGTAATTATAGCACAAAATGCTCGATTTACGAGGGCCAATACTATAAACATTATAAAAAATCAATAAATGATCGGTAGTAATATATTTCAAGTTAAAGATATCCGATCTGCTTAATTATTTTAAGAATCTTTTACACATCACTAAATTTATATAAAATATTGAATTACAACGTAATAATATAATTAATTGCATGATTTTTACATTACAATTATTACATTTAAATCGAAAAATGCTATCTTTACTGAGAAAGGAAATTTATAATGACCAAGCTACAGGAGCTAAAAAAGCACTTAAAAAAAGGTAAAGTATACCGTCGAACAGAGTTGGCGCAATGGTCAAAATCTATTGACAGACATCTTGATGAACTTGTGCAAGACGAAACTTTACAAAAGTTATCTCAGGGTGTATATTACTTTCCAAAAGAAACCGCATTTGGGAAAACACCACCCGAAGAAGAGGTTCTCATTCGCAGTTTTCTGAAAGATGATCGTTTTTTAATTACCTCACCAAATGCTTATAACAGTTTAGGTGTAGGCACTACTCAACTCTACAACACGAGAACGGTATATAATCATAAGCGTCATGGTGAATTTAAACTAGGTAACAGAGTATTCATTTTTAAGTTAACACACCATTTTCCTGCTAAAGCAACTCAGGAATTTTTGCTAGTAGATCTGGCGAACAATCTTGAAAAACTAGCAGAAGATCATATACAAATTTCAAAAAATATATTATCCAGAGCTTACACTATGGATATAAAAAAATTAAAGCATGCTGTTTCATTATACGGAAACGCTAAGGCCAAAAAATTATTAATGCCAGTGGTGAATAAAACTGAAAACCTGTAACATGTCAACAAATTACCTTCACAATCATAAAGATTTTCCAGATCTATTGCGTATACTGGAAGATGAAACTGGCATACTAGCAGGCTTAATTGAAAAAGATTACTGGATAATGCACGCATTGTATGGATTGAAAACATCAGGTTTCAATTTTGAACTTAAAGGAGGAACATCCTTATCTAAAGGATATCAAATTATTGATCGCTTTTCTGAAGATATAGATATACATATTAAGCCTCCTACAAATTTTGGGATTAACGAAAATCCTAAAAATACAAAGCCCGCTAATGTAGAAGCCCGGAGAAAATTTTATGATTGGTTAGCCGAAACCATTAAAATGGATGGTATTATTTCCGTTGAGCGGGATCATGCATTCGATGATACAGTTTATTATCGAAGTGGCGGTATCAGATTACATTATGAAAGTAAAACAGATCATATTAATGGAATAAAAAACGGTATTTTACTTGAAGCAGGGTTTGATACAGTTACACCAAATATAAACCGTACAATAAGTTCCTGGGCTTATGATAAAACAAAAGAAAATAAATCCATCAGCATTATAGATAATAGAGCAATTGATATCGCTTGTTATCACCCTGGTTATACCTTTGTTGAAAAGCTTCAAACTGTTGCGACGAAATTTCGTCAGAAACAAAATGGAGAAAATGATCGCCCGAATTTTATGAGGCAATACTATGATATCTATTGCCTTTTAGGGAATGAAGAAGTTCAAAAATTCATCGGAACTCAGGAATATGAGACCCATAAGCAAAAAAGATTCCCTGCTGCTGATTTAGAAATTCCTATACCTCAAAACGAATCTTTTCTGCTTAACACTCCAGAATTAAGGGGTGAATTTAAACAACGATATGTCGAAACAGCAGCTCTTTATTATAAAGGACAACCCACTTTCGACGACATTCTCAGCAGAATAAAAGAACACCTTCACAAACTATAGATGCTGTTTTTAAGTTTACCTGATAGATGTAAGTATTTACTTCGCCCCTCCATCTACAGCATCATTACTCAGACATTCATTCATATCAATATACGAGACAACAGGCACCTTATTCATTGCTAAAGATAAATAGACCAACTTACTAATCTTATCATCGAAATCCCCATTTAAAACATCAGAAATATATTCTCTTGTTACTCCCAGTTCTACCGCCAATTGTGTTTTATTCAGATTATTATTTTTTATATACTGTTCTGTGAGATTAAAAATTCCATTCTGAATTTTCATTAACCAATATTCCCTGCTTCTTAATAATTCTTCCCTTTTCATTTATTGTTTTTTAAAGAGCGAAAATCTGATCCAGATCATACGCTGCGAAGAAAGAAAAAATTACCTAATAATATGTTAACCCATAGTTATTCAGAACAAATAGGTACAAGTACTCAATTAATAAACTTCTGATCTCCCTCAAAATCCTATATCCCTTCATCACTGAAAGCTCATTCCTACAGCACTCTTACATCATTCCTATATCGTTTGGATATAGGAATGCCGGTAGAATGATATAGGAATGCTATAGGAGTGATGAAGGAATGATGAAAGAATATCAGTACCAGAATGTGTTTCGAAGCTTTTTTTTCATTAAATTGCTGAGGTAATTGTATTGTATAACCCCAAACACAAATTAACCATGGCAAGAGCAGATAATAACCTGTTTATGTCCAATCTATCCGGTACGATTGGCAACCAGATGACCATCAGACAAAGAGGTGGATCCACTATCGTTTCAAAAAAGCAGAAAAAGAGTAAAAAACGATCTACTGAAGCACAACTGGAAGTCCAGGAAACCTTCAATGAGTCAACGTTATATGCAAAGAAGGTGATGCTTGACCCGGATCTGAAAGCACTCTATAAGGCAGTAGCACTACCAGGACAAAATGCCTATAACATGGCAATAAGAGATGCTCTCAACCCTCCTGAAATAAAAAGCGTTATAACGGATAATTACACCGGCAAAACCGGCGATCAGATCGTAGTACGCGCTATAGACGTTTTCAGGGTATTCCAGGTAGTAGTGGCTATTTATACCGCCGCAGGTACATTACTGGAAAAAGGGAATGCCGTTATGGGCAGAAACAGCATTGACTGGACCTACACCGCCACAAAGAAAAACACAAACCCGAAAGGCGGGAAAATAATAGCCATGGCAGAAGACCTGCCCGGTAATGAAACTTATAGCGAAATTTCCATATGACCGCTCGTCTATAAATCCATTACCCGTAATCCTATTTTTTTTACATTGGACATATGAAAAGGATTACGACGTGTATAATGCTGCTCTTCTCCCTGTATACCTATGCCCAGAAGAAACCACTGGACCATTCCGTATACGATAGCTGGCAGAATATAGGCAGTAAGATCATCAGCGATAATGGTCAATGGATAGCCTATACCATCACCCCGCAGGAAGGTGATGCGACTCTCATTGTCTATAACAGTAAAACACAACTGGCCATCCCCAGAGGTTATAACCCGGTGATCACAAAAGACAACCAGTATCTCGTCTTTGCGATTAAACCACCGTTTGCTGTTACAAGACAAGCGAAGATTAAAAAGAAAAAGGCATCAGAGATGCCTAAAGACTCTTTAGGGGTCATTACACTGTCCAGTGAGGCTGTATGGAAAACAGCCGCTGTAAGGTCCTTTAAAACGCCGGAAAAGGGCAGTGGAGTGATTACTTATCTACAGGAGAAACCTCAGTATGATAGTACCAGCGGAACACTGGTGATTATGTATCCGAATATAGCAGATACAGTGAAAGATGTACAGGAGTATGCTTTCAGTAAGCCAGGTAACAAACTGCTGATAGCAACGAAGACAGGCGTACTGTTATGGGATGTAGCTACACATAAAGCGGATACGGTAAGCAGAGGCATAGGTACACGCAAACAATTCGCTTTTGATGAGGAAGGAAAACAGGCCGCCTGGTACAGCACAAGGGATAGCATTAAACAATTGTACTATTACACACAGGATACAGGGAAAATTATTGTAGAGAAAGATGTGAGTCCTGATGGAAAAATATGGTTCAGCAGAAACGGAGAACGGTTGTTCTTTGGAACAGCACAGGCACCTGCACCCAAAGATACCAACATCGTGGATTTTGAAGTAGCAAAGGTGGATATCTGGAATTATAAAGATGATTACCTGCAACCCATGCAGCTTAAAAATACAGATAAAGAACTAAAGAGAAATTATCTCGCGGTGTATTATCCTGCTAATGCCAAATTAATTCAGCTGGCAGATAAAGACATGGAAAATGTATTACCGGCAGATGAAGGGAACAGTAACTATGCACTCGGATATACTGATAAAGGAGAACGTGTAGCCATGCAATGGACTGGTCATACATTGAAAACATCCTGGCTGATAAATTTAAACGATGGTACACGTAAACAGGTAAAAGAACACCTGGATAGTACCAGTGTTATCTCTCCTGATGGGAAATATATTCTCTGGTATGATGTACAGCAAAGGCATTGGTTTACGTATGAAAATGCTACAGGTATTACACGTAATATCAGTGCATTGATACCAACAGCCATGTATGAAGAAGATGATGATCATCCGGATGCACCCGGGCCATATGGTGTAGCTGTATGGGAAGCGAAAGACCAGTTTGTGTATATCTATGACCGTTATGATATATGGAAGATAGATCCGGTTGCCAAACAGCCGCCAGTAGCTATCACAGAAGGACGTAAAAACAGATTACGCTTCAGATATATTTCTCTGGATAAAGAAGAACGTTATATAGTACCCGGTCAGCAGTTACTACTGGAAACGTTTAATGATGTAACGAAAGAGAACGGATTGTATCTGAATAAAAAGAAAATAATGATGGGGCCATTCACCATCAATACCCCTGTGAAAGCGAAAAATGCAGACGTATACATCTATATAAAAGGAAGTTATTTATTATCTCCTGATATCTATCTGAATAATAATTTCAAAAAAGAAATACAGCTCAGTCATATCAATCCTCAGCAACAACAATACAACTGGGGTACTGCTGAATTGTTTAAATGGACAGCATACAATGGTAAACAGGCAGAAGGGATTTTATACAAACCAGAAGATTTTGACAGCACAAAGAAATACCCGGTAATACTTTACTTCTATGAAAAACTCACAGAAGACATGTATGCTTATATACCTCCTGCTCCTACTCCATCAAGACTGAATATTTCTTTCTTTGTAAGCAGAGGATATATAGTACTGGCTCCTGATATTACATATGAGAACGGGCATCCGGGAAAAAGCGCATATAACTATATCGTAAGCGGCGCAAGGGCATTAGCCCAAAACACCTGGGCAGATAGTTTGCATATGGGTATACAGGGACAAAGCTGGGGTGGTTACCAGGTAGCTTATCTCGTTACACAAACGAACCTGTTCAAAGCTGCCTGGGCTGGTGCTCCCGTAGCCAATATGACCAGCGCCTACGGTGGTATCCGCTGGGAAACAGGCATGAACAGGCAGTTCCAGTATGAACGCTCTCAAAGCAGGATCGGTGCTACACTGTGGGATAAACCGGAATTATATATTGAGAACTCTCCCCTCTTTCATCTGCCCAATGTAAACACACCTGTTGCTATTATGAGTAATGATGCAGATGGAGCAGTACCCTGGTACCAGGGCATAGAACTGTTTACAGGATTGAGAAGACTGGGCAAACCCGTTTGGCTGCTCAATTACAACAATGAGGCACATAACCTGGTACTAAGACAGAACAGAAAAGATATACAACGCCGTGAACAGCAATTCTTTGATCACTTTTTAAAGGATGCTCCTGCACCTGAATGGATGGAAACAGGCGTACCTGCTACTGAAAAAGGGAAAAACTGGGGATGGTAAAATGATAACACAATGAACTGCAACTGCTTATAAAACTGTTAAAAACACAACACAATGAGCAGCAGTTCACTACGTTAAAAACCGGCCAGGATACCCGTTCATGGCCGGTTTTTAACATTTTCATAACGCAACAAACTGTCTTTCAATACAATCAAATTATATTTTTTTATATACTTACATTCTGTTATGTTTGTATTGAAAACTTGGTGGCCCTAAGCGCCCGTGTGGATATCTCGTAATACAGCATATTCAGATCCTATGAACTTCCGTATCTATCACCCAGCCGCTGCGCTGGCACCCTATGTAAAGCATTATTACCATTTGCAGAATGCGCAAAGTGGTTTGATTAATCTGCCTCAGAACCTTTTTTCTCTTGGAGACCTGTACATGGTATTCCTGCAGGAAGGAGAAGTGACATTTCAACCAAGCCAGCATGCTTCCTTCACCTTACCTTCAGCTTCAGTAGTCGGACATTTTACCTGTCATCACCAGATAAGGGTGAAAGGACCTGTAAAAATGACTGTGGTGCAACTGAACGCCTATGGCTGTTATAAGCTGGCTGGTCTGGACATGTCTGCCTTCAACAACTACTACCGCGATCTGCAGAAACATAATCATGCCGGCTGGCATCAGCTGTCGCAGGACTTAGCAGCTACTGCTGATCCTATCAGTCTGGATGTTACGCTGAACAACGCTTTCACTACTATGATCGCAGAGAATGGTCATTCTCTGAAACAGGTAGATGAAGTGGCTGATTACATGGTCCGCCACCAGGGTTATATCAATATAGACCGGTTGACAAGAAAATTCAAGACTTCCCGTCCTACCCTGGAAAGGAAGTTCATGGAAGTGATTGGCATTACCCCACAACTGTATGCACGTATGCTCCGTTTCAGAGATGCTATGCGTAACATGCAGAAAATGAATGTGGAACAATGGCAGTCATTCATCACTACCAACGATTATTACAATCATGCACAGTTCATACAGGACTTCCAGTTCTTTAAAGGGGAAACACCTGTAACGGAAAATATGCCGATTATTACGCAAATGCGTCCTATGGCTGTTGCCTGAACATCTTATAAACATATTATTAAGCAGTCTGCTGTATAGCAGACTGCTTTTTTTATTTATCTTCGGGATATGTCCACTTCTTCCAATGCTGCCTATTGGCGCGAACATCTGCAGTTACAGCCCCATGTTGAAGGGGGTGCTTTCAGGGAAACTTACCGTTCCCCTGCGATGTCGGGTAACAGGAACGCCTCTACCGGTATTTACTTTTTACTGGAGGATCATGTGTTCTCTGCCTTTCATCGTATAGCCTCTGATGAGATGTGGCATTTTTATGACGGAAACCCGTTACATATCTATGAGATAGACCCTTCCGGGAACCTTACCATACATAAACTGGGACTGAATATTCATCTGGGAGAATATCCCCAGCTGGTCATTACCGCAGGTAACTGGTTTGCTTCACGTGTAGCAGGAGAACAGGGCTTCACCCTGGTGGGATGTACCGTGGCACCGGGGTTCGACTTTGCCGACTTTGAAATGGGCAGCCGGAAAATGCTGCTGGAAACCTATCCGCAACATGCAGAGCTGATACAACAACTTACGAGAGAAGAATAACTTCAGCTATTTTTAATATTTTGCAGTTATCGCAGGGCATTCATCATTTTCCTTAGTTTTCCGTTATGAAAAGATTTTTTCGTTTCATTTTCTTTACATCACTCGTAATACTGATCTTCTGGCTGGGTAAGCAATACGGCAGCAAGAGCGTCAATCAAAGCATCCTTTCCAATAGTCTGATCGTTAAAGAGATAGCAGAACTGGCCAGCCTGGACGTACAGGGGGTAGCTAATATCAAACGCAGTAATATTGAGGAAGATGGTACCTGGACAAGCAACATGAAAAAGGCTTTCCTGGAGAATACCATCTGGGTATCTGTACCTTATGAAGCTAAATATGGGGTGGATGTGAGTGAAAAGAATTTTCACATCACATTGTCTGATAAGAAGATCATGGTAAAGCTGCCGGAGCCTCACCTGCTGAGTTATGAGCTGAAAGTAGACAAGATGGAGACTGCCAACCGCAAGGGATGGCTTTTGTTCCAGGATGATGAAACTTATACAGACGTACAAAAGAAACTATACCAGACTTCCAGGGAGCAACTGGAAAACAATCAACTATACCTCACCCAGTCGAAGGATAAGATCACTAAGATCATTAAGCAATATTACCAGCCATTTCTCGCCGATCATCAGCTGGAGATTACCTTTGATAACAAAGCCTATAATACGCTGAAATAAGGCCGTTTAAGCCGCATTTTTAGTGATGTATTTCACCAGGCAGCGCTTGGCGATCGGCAATAACGTTTCTTCTACCGGGAACACCAGTTTTGTATCTACACGGTACACTGCAGGATTGGGCAGTTTTTTACGCTGCCGGATCAGACTGGTTTTGATATGTTCGCAGGTATGCACCAGGTCCTTGATGTAGGTATCGATGTATTGCGTGTGAATGCCCCTGTACTTCTCGTCATGGCGCTCAAAGATACTCAGGCGGTATTCATACACCAGCGTCTGACGGTGGCCGCCATCGCACAGAAACAGGTATCCTTCCTGGGTATCCAGGGGAATGAGACCTACGGGGGAGATATTCAGGCTGTCTTCGACGAATTCATAGATTTCTGCACCTTCTTTGATGGTGAAGTTCAGCTTATGGATGGCAAACTGGATGATGCTTTCCAGTTCCTGCATCAGTTCGTCGTCTGCGATCATCTGTTCGTAGAGGAGTTGCAGGCGTTCGATGTTGATAGCTGTCAGGCGTTTAGGGAACTGTTGCTGCAGGAATTGTTTGTTCTCTTTGAAGGCCACGAGGTTGTTATAATGGAAGACAACATCCGCCAGCTGGGGATACAACTTATTTTCATTGAAATGACGGTTAATATGTTGCAGGTAGGCCAGTAAGGCGTATTTTTTCTGCTCAAAGTCGATATAACCGTCTGCAAACCAGGTTTCGCTCAGACTACTCATAGTAATAAAATTTAATGGATCGTTACTATTAATTTACGAAAAATGATGCAATTATCTATATAACATACGTGGTAATTTAGGCTTAAAGAAAATTTAAAAAGGGGGTAAAAGTCTTGCTATATGGGGTATTGGCACTGTAAAAATGACTTGTTTGAGTGCATTGTTAAATTATTTCTACGTGCTATGTATTTATTGAACTTATTTCTTTATCTTCAATATTATTTTTCATTTTTTTAATTTTTTAGTCATGAACATTTACGTAGCCAACCTGCACTACAGGTTGAACGATGAGGACCTTCACCAGATATTCAGCGAATTTGGCGAAGTGACTTCCGCTAAAATTATCAAGGACCATGAAACAGGCCGTTCACGCGGTTTCGGTTTCGTCGAGATGGCCAACCAGGAAGAAGGTAGCAAGGCTATGGACAGTTTGAACGGAACTGAAATTGAAGGCAAACAGCTGATGGTAAACGAAGCAAGACCTAAACAACCGAATAATAACTCTAGAGGTGGTGGATTTGGTGGTAACCGTGGCGGCGGCGGTGGATACGGCGGCGGCGGCGGTCGTGGTCGTTATTAATTCTGTTGACCAAAGCTCATTCGGTCAAGAAATTTATTAAGAAAGCCCCGGGCAATTTGCTTCGGGGCTTTTTTAATGATGAGTTGTTTTGTTAGTCTTCAATGTTTGTTCCTGTCAATAACATGATGTTATGATAGCGGAGATTCTTACCCCTGAATCTTTGTAAATAGTAGTCCAGATTAAGCTTCACATGTGGCTCGTGAGAGAGCTATATAACCTGCACGTTTATACTAAATCATGATGCGCAATGAGGTAATTGTGTGGTAAGAAGTTGTATGCTTATAGAAAAGTATGATATAGAATAAAACCGGAAAAAGCATTTTCTATCCCCAATTTTATGATGAAAATTTACATGCAGGCCCCCTAACGAAATAGACTATACTATTTTATTAAATAGCATTTTTACATGTTGACATCTCTCCTTCTGATAGCCTTAACAGCACTTCATATATATTAATATTTACATAAATTATAGTATTCATCCTTGCAAATCGAACATTTTATGTTATAATTGCAAGGATGATTGAACGAAAAGCTAAAGCAGAAATTATACAATTGCTGGAAGAATTCTCCGCTGTTGGGGTTTTAGGGCCACGTCAGGTGGGTAAAACCACCCTTGCGGAAGCTATTGCCAGCTCTTTCGAATTAAAACATATTTACCTGGACCTCGAAAGCCCTTCCGACCAGGCAAAATTGAATGAACCGGAGAGTTATTTTGAACTACACAAAGGGAAACTAATTGTCCTGGATGAAATCCAGCGTGTTCCTGAGCTATTTCAGATATTACGGGGGGTAATAGACCGGCAACGAAGAGAAGGTCATAAAACAGGACAGTTTCTCATTCTGGGATCTGCATCTCTGGATCTTTTGAAACAATCATCCGAATCTCTTGCAGGACGAATTGCTTATAAAGAATTATCTGGCTTAACAGCATCCGAAATTAATCAGACACAATGGTCTGATCAGGACCAACTATGGAACAGAGGTGGTTTCCCGGACAGTTTCCTGGCCAAAAGTGACGAAGCAAGTTTACGCTGGCGAATGAACTTTATCAGTACTTACCTGGAAAGGGATGTACCACAATTTGGCCCACGCATACCAGCAACCAGTTTAAGGCTTTTATGGACAATGTTAGCCCATAGTCAGGGTGGACAGATCAATATTGCACAAATAGGCGCTAACCTTGGTGTATCAGTTACAACAGCCAAACGATATATTGAGCTACTGGAAGATTTACTATTGATCAGAACATTACGTCCATGGTCGGGTAATATTGGAAAACGGCTTGTTAAAGCACCCAAAGTTTATATCCGGGATAGTGGTTTAACCCATGCGTTGCTGAATCTCACAACACTGGACGATATTCTGGGACATCCGGTTGTAGGAGCCAGCTGGGAAGGTTTTGTTATAGAAAATCTGATATCGTGTTTACCTATTGGAGTAACACCTTGGTTTTACAGAACATCGGCAGGAGCTGAAATAGATCTTGTACTTGAACAAAGTCCGAAGAAAAAATATGCTATTGAGATTAAGCGATCATTATCTCCATCTGTGTCAAAAGGATTCCATCTGGGATGTGAAGACATTCAGGCAACAGAGCGGTTTATCGTATACCCTGGAAAGGAAAGGATTCCCGCAGCTCATGGTATCACTATTATGCCTTTAGTTGATATGATGAATGAGTTATGCGAAATGAAATAAAAAAAGCCCGACTCCTTACACAGAAGCCGGGCTAAAAAAAAAGCGTTCTATTAATACTCTCTGTGAGAATCGAAATGTTCCAGTTCAGATGCAATAGCACTCAGGAAGGTAGATCCTAATGCACCATCCACAACACGGTGATCATAAGAAAGAGAGAGATACATCATATGACGGATCGCAATCGTATCACCATGTTCTGTTTCTATTACAACAGGACGCTTCTTGATAGTACCCACCGCCAGGATAGCTACCTGCGGCTGGTTGATAATAGGCGTTCCTGCCAGGCTGCCGAAGCTGCCGACATTCGTTAAGGTAATAGTACCATTCTGTGTAGCATCCGGTTTCAGGCGGTTCTGACGGGCAGCAGAGGCCAGGTTGTTCACCTGTTTGGTAAGGCCCACCAGGTTCAGCATGTCTGCATTACGGATCACAGGAACGATCAGGTTACCCGTTGGTAATGCCGTAGCCATACCCACATTGATATCCTTCTTGATAATGATCTTATCACCATCCAATGAACTGTTCAGCAGCGGATACTTTTTAATACACTTCACCAGTGCTTCTATAAACAACGGAGTAAAGGTGATCTTCTCTCCTTCCCTCTTTTCAAAGTCTTTCTTTACCTGGTCGCGCCAACGGACCATATTGGTTACGTCTGCCTCAGCAAAGCTGGTTACATGCGGACTGGTATGTTTGCTGCGCACCATATGATCTGCGATCATCTTACGCATACGGTCCATCTCTATGATCTCCACATTACCGCCGTAATTATGGCTGCTGCCATTACTGCTAACAGGATGCTGTATTGTTACAGATGGTGTAGTAGTATGTGCCACAGGAGCTTCTGCCGGTTTAGGCGGAGCCACATGCGGAGTAGCAACAGGAGCGGTAACAGCTGGAACAGCACCCTTGCCCTTGTTCTCAACATACTGCAGAATGTCTTTTTTAGTGACACGGCCTTCATTGCCGGTGCCAACAATTTTTTCCAGTTCTGCAAAGTTGATCCCTTCCTGCTGTGCGATCGTCAGCACCAGCGGAGAATAGAAACGGGCGCCACCAGTCACAAACTGGGGTTCAGTGTGTTCAACTGCCTGAGGAACTTCCTCTTCCGACGGCGCTTCTTCTGCCGGTTCAGTAGTCTCAGGTTCCGGCTCAGCCGCAGGTTCCTCTGCGCTGGTATTAATACGCGCAATGACAGCACCTACAGGTACTACGTCATTTTCTGCATAAAGTAGTTCGGTAATTTCTCCATCTGCGATAGAAGGTACTTCACTGTCCACCTTATCGGTAGCAATTTCAAGCAGGGTTTCCTCAGCTTTTACCTGATCCCCCGGCTTTTTATGCCAACGTAATATGGTGGCTTCCATAATACTTTCCCCCATTTTGGGCATTACCAGTTCTACAATGGCCATAAGATTGTTGTTTTGCTTTTTGGTATGGAAACAAAAGTAAGTTAAACTATCAACTTCCTCAATTCATTCATCGCATAGGCCGCTGTCAATTGAATATTACTGTAGCGGTCGTACCGGAGCTGGAACTTTACCGCTACCAGGTTTCCCGCACTACCAGCCGCTATCCATACAGTCCCAACGGGCTTTTCAGGGGTACCGCCATCGGGGCCCATGATGCCGGAAACTGCTATTATATAATCGGTTTTTAATCTATGTAACGCCCCCGCTGCCATTTCAAGTACCACCTGTTCACTGACCGCACCATAGGCATTGAGAGTGGCCGACTGTACCCCCAGCAGCTGCATCTTCATCTCATTGGAGTAACTCACAATACTGCCGGAATACCAGGCAGAACTACCCGGGATGAGAGTCATACTATGGGAAATGTACCCGCCGGTGCAACTTTCTGCGGTGCCTACGGTTTTATGGGAAGCCATTAAGGCACGCCCTATTACTTCCGCCATAGAGATATCCTGGTCTGCCACGGTGATGTCGGGCAAAAGAGCTTTCATCTGGTGGAACAAGATAGATAACTCAGCAGCAGTGGAGACTTTGTCGGCTCCCTGTGCGGTAAGGCGGAGTTTCAGGAGTCCGTAGGCTGGCAGGTAAGCCAGTTTGATATGAGAAGGTAAACCAGCTTCAAAGTCTACCAGTCTTTCGGCAACGAAAGACTCGCCCATACCGGAAGTAATCAACGTCTGGTGGACTACGGCAGGCGTGTTGAAATAATCCCGTAGCTTAGGCAGCACATGGGCTTCCATCAGACCTTTCATTTCATGGGGGACGCCCGGCATGGAGACATAAATCCTGCCATCCTTCTCGAACCACATGCCCGGAGCGGTGCCACGGGTATTATGCAGTACCGTGCAGACATCTGGTACCAGGGACTGGTCCACATTCCTTTGCAGCGTAGGTAATCCCCTGCTTTCGAAGAACTCCATCACCTGACGATAGGTGATCTCATCCCGCACCAGCTTTCCACCGAAATATTCCGTTAATACCGGTTTCGTAATATCATCGGCCGTAGGACCTAATCCACCTGTAATCAGTACAATATCTGATACCGCACCTTCTTTTTCCAGCGCTTCCAGAATGGCTTCCTTTACGTCCCCGATAGCTACCCGGCGCTGTACCCAGATCCCCATTGCATTCAGCTGCTGCGCCATCCAGGCAGAGTTGGTATCTATCGTTTGTCCGATCAGCAGTTCGTCACCTATAGTGATAATGCTGACAGTTACCTTTGCCAGTTCCTCGTCCATAATCAATGCTATTATTTTTCAAAAAAGGGAGCCAGTCGCTCCATCATTACCGGAGGCATTCCATATTTCGTTTTGGTGTCTGCATGCAGGAACACCAGGGTAGTGACCCCTATATTCAGCAATTCTCCTTTTTCATTGTACAGTTCTGAGTGGAACTGTATCTTATGACTAACAGGTAATTCTTTGAGTATAGTCTTTACTGTTATCAGATCATCGTAATAAGCAGGTCGCAGGTATTTAACATTTAACTCTGCCACTGGCATAATAATACCCTGTTTTTCCAACTCTGCATAAGTGAATCCCAGTGTTCGGATCGCTTCTGCCCTTCCTACTTCGTAATACAGTGCGTAATTACCATAATACAGATATCCCATCTGATCAGTTTCTCCGTAGCGCACACGGATGTCCGTTGTTGATATAAACATTTAGATGTATAAAATTATAGAATGGAAAAGTATAGAAAAAATATCAACAGGCAAAAGAAAGCGGGAATATTGTCTTCACAATTAGAATACAGCGGATTGCGGGGAGTGGGTTAACTGTATATTGTTCGATGGCAATAAACAGGGAGCGCCTAACTGAATGCTTAGATCGCCCCCCGATTGCAGCTTGCCATTACTTATTTAATATTGTAAATTCTGATCTGCGATTGGCCAGATGTTCTTCTTCTGAACAACGTACCCCATTGGCACAACGATTCAATAACCGGGTTTCTCCATATCCCTTTGCCACCAGACGATTACTGGCAATCCCCTTTTTGATCAGGTATGCCACAATAGATTCCGCACGGCGTTGGGATAACTTCAGGTTATAGCTGTCGCTCGCCCTGGAGTCTGTATGGGTAGCTATTTCGACATTCCAGGTAGAATTATCCTGTAGCAATTTTACCAGCTTATCCAATTCCGTTGCTGTACCTGGTTTGATATCTGCTTTAGCTACATCAAAATAAACGTTTTCAAGTTTAAATGTTTTATTAGGGACAGGCTGAGGCTCAGGGATTTTTTCCGGAACCTTTTCGGGGGCCTCCAGCATGGCATCATAGCGTAGATCACGTGATACTGATAATCCCTTTGTTGTTACAACGTCTCCTGTTACTGAATTATAATCCGTTTTTGCCACGCTTAATTCATATGATGATATGCTATCCAGCATAACATGATAGTGACCTTCTTCATCTGTCACAACTTTCAGTGGTATACCCGTTTCTTTGTTGTTGATTGTTACTTCTGCATTGGATAATGGTTTATTGGTTTTTTTGTCCAGTATATGACCGGACAAACTAAACAACAATATTCTTGCAGGAATAAAACGGTAAATATCATCATTCCCTTTTCCACCTGGTCTGTTAGAAGAGAAGTATATAGTCGTGCTGTCTAAAGCCGGTGCAAAATCGTCCTGGGGGCTATTTACCGGGATTCCCATATTCTTTGTTACCCAACGACCACTGGTTTTAATAGCTTTATAAATATCGAGTCCACCAATTCCGGGCTGTCCATCGGAAGCAAAATAAAATGTACCGGCTTTATCAAATACAGGTGTACGTTCATTACCCTGTGTATTGATTTCCGGCCCCATATTTACCGGCGTCTGCCATTTGCCATTTTCATCTACATGACTATAATAGATATCTGTGCCACCATATCCCTTATCTCCATAGTCAGCCACAAAATAAAGCTCCTGACCATCCGGGCTTATAAAAGGATCGCCCACCGGATAATTAAAGATGCCATTATAAGGAAATGGGGAAGACTGCTGCCATCTACCCGTGGCCGAATCCCATTGCTGTTCCATCACCTCGACATTTAATGTATAAGGTTCATCCTTTCCCAGCAGGGTACGTCCTTTCTTTTTCAGATCGGTTACCGCGTAATAAAGCTTTCTGCCATCGGCCGTATAACTGGCATTTGCGCTATGATAATCTCCATTGATATTGCGTGCAAGTAACTTTGTACTACTGCTATCCTGCCCGTTATTTTCATACAGATGCAGATAACTGTTGCCCGTCCAGCCATAGTATTTTTTCCTGATGTTAGTGGTGCTAAAAAAAGGGGTATGTTGCAGGGAATCATATGGGCGATCAGAGGCAAAAATAATTACGCCCTTGTTAAACGCTGTACCCCAATCAGACCACTGACTGTTCAATGCGTTTAAATTGTCCAGCGTCCCTTTAGCGGGTGATGATAGCCACTTAGCTGCGCTGTCACAACCGCTACGCATATTCTCTGCTGTTTTATCACCGTTCTTTTTATTTAAGTAACTATCCAGCATCTCTCTGGCGGCTGCATAATTGTTGTTGTTCATCAGTATTCCTGCATAATGTATTTCATCAGCAGCAGTGTGGTCCTGCATCGTCACCAATTTCGCATACCATGGTTCGGCTAGGGTGTAAGCACTCATCAGACGATAACTGTCAGCCATTCCACGAGCCGCAGCCGATGTTGCTTTTTTCTTATATGCTTTTTCATACAATGGTATGGCTTCCGCATAATTATACAACCTGGCCTGACTGTCAGCCTGCTTTTTGATATATTGCCCCTGTGTTGTTTTAAACATTAACACTGCCACCATTATGCTTAACAATGCGGGAAGATTATAGTTTCTTTTATCCATAATGACTTCTATATTTTATAAAAACCGTATTGCTTTCTGTTAAAAATATCTTGGAGACAACATCCTTGCCTTCGGACCTGCGAAAAAATAACTCAGTGAGAGTTCATGAGTAGTGTAGCTGGTTGCTCCCGTTCCATTTAAAGTCTGATCATAAGCATAACCTATCCTCAGTTTGCTATTGACGAATATTTCAACCATTCCCACAACAGCCCCCGCCTTGGTAACCGACTTATCTATATTGCTTCTGTTGAATAAAGCGCTGCGGTAACCGGCACCTATCCATAGTTTCTGGTCCAGCAGGAAAAAGGCATTCAAGTCCATACTGGTAGGGCCTGCAAAATCTTCTTTTATCAGGATGGAAGGTTTCATTAACACCTGATCTGACAACGCTAACAATCCACCTACGGTAAAATACAGGTGTGGTTTTAGCGGTACATAATTCTTCAACCCACCGGATTTCTGAAACGAACCTGTTATCAGATTATCAGCAGATATTCCACTGTAGAATCGTTCACTGTTATAAAAAATACCGACACGTACATCAGGCATAGAAGCCGTTTTCTTTGCATTCATTAACATAACGTCTGTCTGGGAGGCAGGATTCAATGCTTCCATATTCAGTCTCTGCTGCATAAACCCCGCGCCTATACCAATAGCCAGTGTCTTCTCCCCGGTTACATCCACAGGAATACGGTAAGCATAACTTCCGTATAAAGCTGTGTTTTTCTGTGCGCCTAACTGGTCGTTCATTACCTGCAGACCTAATCCTACGCGGTTATTATTCACAGTACCATCTGCTGCTGCAGAAAAGGTTTTAGGTGCACCGGGAAATCCGGCCCATTGTGTGCGGTAAAATACATTTACATTCCACTGTTCCCGGTAACCTGCATAAGCAGGGTTGATATATAACCCATTGAACATATACTGGCTAAACTGCACATCCTGCTGGCTATGCGCCGGAAAGTATGACAGCGCACATATTAACAGGAGAATAATCTTCGTAAAGTTTTTATTCATGATTTCTTTTTTTCTTTTTAGGTAAGACTGCCGGCGTATACACCGGCAGTCCCTGACAGTTAATTTTTATCGCATCAGCATCACATAACCATTTATCGTATGCCATGTACCGTTAGATTCCTGTACCTTCAGGGTATAGTAATACGTACCAGCATTCAGTCCCTGTCCGTCCCAATCTCCCTGGTAATTCCTGCTTTTATAGAGCACATTATTCCAACGGTTGAAAATGATGACCTCATTCTGTGAATATTTTTCCAATCCTTTAATCACTAACTTATCATTGTTACCATCTCCATTAGGCGTAATCACATTAGGAATGTCCAGGTTATTGGGTGTTACTGTTACATTTACTGCTACCACATTACTCCAGTTACCGGCACCATCCTGCACCTTATAAGTAAATGCATCAGGACCGGAATAACCCGCTGCTGGTGTATACTCTACTGTTCCATCTGCATTCACCTTTACAGTTCCGTGCGCAGGCTGATCTACTATTTCCAATGTTGAAGGCACTATCGGACTTGCGCCTTCACCTGGTGTATCGTTGTTAAGTACCGGTATTGTAACATTCTCACCTGCTTTAAGTGTTGTTACGTCAGCTGTTGCTACAGGCGGTGTTGTTGCAGGAGCGGTTACTGTTACATTTACTGTTGCCACATTGCTCCAGTTGCCTGCACCATCTTCCACCTTATACGTAAATGCATCTGGCCCGGAATAACCAGCTGCTGGTGTGTACACTACTGTGCCATCTGCATTCACTGTTACTGTTCCATGTGCTGGTGGAGTTACGATTGTCAGTGTCGAAGGCACTATCGGATTTGTTCCTGCATTGTCATTGTTCAGCACAGGAATCGTTACATTATTATCTGCGGAGAGTGTTGTTGCATCATCTGTAGCTACCGGTGGTGTAGCTGGAGGAGCTGTTACTGTTACGTTTACTGTTGCTACATTGCTCCAATTACCAGCACCATCGCTCACCTTATATGTAAATGCATCTGGCCCGGAATAACCCGCTGCTGGTGTATACTTTACTGTACCATCTGCATTCACCTGCACTGTTCCATGGACAGGTGGAGTTACTATTGTCAGTGTTGAAGGCACTATCGGATTTGTTCCTGCATTGTCATTGTTCAGCACAGGAATCGTTACATTATTATCTGCTGTAAGATTCGTTACATCATCTGTCGCTACTGGTGGTGTAGCAGCAGGAGCTGTTACTGTTACGTTTACGGTTGCTACATTGCTCCAATTACCGGCACCGTCCTGTACTTTATATGTAAATGCATCAGGCCCGGAATAACCCGCAGCTGGCGTATACACAACTGTGCCATCTGCGTTCACTGTTACTGTTCCATGTGCAGGCGGAGTTACGATTGTCAGTGTCGAAGGCACTATCGGATTTGTTCCTGCATTGTCATTGTTCAGCACAGGAATCGTTACATTATTATCTGCTGTAAGATTCGTTGCATCATCTGTAGCTACTGGCGGTGTAGCTGGAGGAGCTGTTACTGTTACGTTTACTGTTGCTACATTGCTCCAATTACCAGCACCATCGCTCACCTTATACGTAAATGCATCAGGCCCGGAATAACCCGCAGCTGGCGTATACACAACTGTGCCATCTGCGTTCACTGTTACTGTTCCATGTGCAGGCGGAGCCACTATTGTCACAGAGGAAGGCACTATAGGATTGGTACCTGCATTGTCATTGTTCAATACAGAAATGGTGACATTATTACCTGCAGTGAGAGTTGTTGCATCATCTGTAGCTACTGGTGGTATAGCTGTTACTGTTACGTTTACTGTTGCTACGTTGCTCCAGTTACCAGCACCATCGCTCACCTTATATGTAAATGCATCAGGACCGGAATAACCCGCTGCTGAGGTATACTTTACTGTACCATCTGCATTCACCACTACTGTTCCATGTGCAGGCTGAGCCACTATTGTCACAGAGGAAGGCACTATCGGATTCGATCCTGCATTATCATTGTTCAGCACAGGGATGGTGACATTATTATCTGCGTTGAGGGTTGTTGCATCATCTGTAGCTACCGGTGGTGTAGCTGGAGGCGCTGTTACTGTTACGTTTACTGTTGCTACGTTGCTCCAATTACCGGCACCGTCCTGTACTTTATATGTAAATGCATCTGGCCCGGAATAACCCGCTGCTGGTGTGTACACTACTGTGCCATCTGCATTCACTGTTACTGTTCCATGTACAGGCTGAGCCACTATTGTCACAGAGGAAGGCACTATCGGATTTGTTCCTGCATTGTCATTGTTCAGCACAGGAATCGTTACATTATTATCTGCGTTGAGAGTTGTTGCATCATCTGTAGCTACTGGTGGTATAGCTGTTACTGTTACATTTACCGTGGCCACATTACTCCAGTTACCAGCACCATCTCCCACTTTATATGTAAATGCATCAGATCCGGAATAACCAGCAGTAGGTGTATACTTTACTGTACCATCTGCATTCACCACCACCGTACCATGTGCAGGCTGAGCCACTATTGTCACAGAGGAAGGCACTATCGGATTGGTACCTGCATTGTCGTTGTTAAGTACAGAAATTGTTACGTTACTATCTGCATTGAGAGTTGTTGCATCATCTGTAGCTACTGGTGGTGTTACAGGAACCGCTGTAATAGACGGTGCCGTACATGCCGCACAAGTCGCATCCGGATCAGGGGTACTGCTTGTTACGGCCGCGGTGTTACTTAAGCTACCGCTAAAAGTACCCGGCGTCTGTACCGTAATAGTATAAGTGACTACCGCACCATTAGGCAGGGTGGTAATTATTTCATTCAGATCACCAGTACCACTGGTAGTAGGAAGTGTTACCGTTCCGGTAGTTACATCAGCTGTCCAGGAACTGATGGTAGTCCCGGTGGGAGCCACATCTGTGACGTTTACATTTGTTGCATCACTTGGACCATTGTTGGTTACAACAATTGTATAAACCACTGCGTCGCCGGGAGTGAAACTTGTCTGAGTAACATTCTTCAAACTTTTCACTGTAACTATATCTGCACTGGGAGTTACTGTAACTGAATTATTGTATTTAATATTATTACAAGACTCTGTACTGGTGCCATTCAAACATTCCACATGAGGATCTGTAGGAGGAACAGCTGCATCAGGATTTGTAGCATCAGGATCTGTCACATCATTTGGCCGCATTATACTGGCTTCCATATTTATAGTACTTCCAGCCAGCGCCGCCCCAGCCTTACCTGTGACATTAAAGGTAATAACACAACCATTGGGTAAATCCAGCAATGCGGTATAATTACCTGAACCATCTATCGCCGGACTATTCACAGTACCACAGCTGGTAGTGAAAGTTACATTTGAGATAGTAAAGCCTGCAGGTACTTTAAATGTAAACGGAGCTCCACTTACATCACTGGGGCCATTATTAACAACTGAAACCGTATAAGAAACTGGTTGTCCTGCCGCTACTGTTGTAGCGGAACCAGCGGGCGCCACACTTTGTACAGCCAGATCTGATTGCCTGATACTAAGCGTAGTACTCTGGCTGACCATATCTCCCAGGATATAAGTCCAGGTATCCATGGTCCTGTTATTCCCGTAATTACTACTCCATTTATGCCCGTTAGTGTTGCTGGAAATACCGGTACCGCTATTACCATTAAACTGTGGGGAAGATGCCCCTGTACCTCCCGCAAAACCACTATCATCCCAGTAAACGTCATCACTTTTTACAGACCCGTCATCATTCAACTGTTCAAGGATAGTACCATTAGGATTATACTCTACGTCAATAAAGGGGAAATGCACCTCTGCCCCCTGCAACTGTATGTTTGCAGTAACAGACGCATTACCCAGAGAAGGAGCCGTTCCTGCACCATCCTTACCATCCCAGAACACGGAATTGCTGCCCGCCACTGCCGATCCGATGATCGTCCGCGTTACAAAACTGCCTGAACCTGTTAAAGTGACCCGGAAAGTACCTGCCTGGTTAGCATCAAACTTAATATAAGCACCCTTGCTGCTCACCTGTCCGGTAGTTCCTTCCACTCCATCAATACTGATACCGCTTACAGTAGGTATTACCTTAGGCACTTTAAGCCAGGTACTGCCTCCTCCCGGTAAAGCAGCTGATTGTGGCAGATCAGCAGCTGGTGTTGTGTAAAATATTTTCTGGGTAATGCTCTGAGCACCATCTACAGTTCTCGGATCTTTAGTAGGGATGTTGGCAGTAGCATTTAAACTCTTATAGGATGGAGGTGCAGCATCACCAGTACCGGTGGTAATCCCCTTGTTATTTACAAAAAAGACAAAACCGATACCGGCCTGTCCGTTATTGTTCACCTTATAAGTATAACCATCACTTGTTTGTACAAATAATTTACCGTAGTAACTTCCATTGGTTACATACATATTCATTACGGTAGCATACACACGACCCGGAATAAGCGCACTGGAAGCGTCTATTACTGAAATATCCCAGGCAGCAATAGCATTTGTATTATTTTGTGTCCAGTTAGCATTGGCGGCTACGGTAGCCCCATTGGAAGTATTCTGGGTGAGATCGCCAGAGGGCAGCAATTCCACTTTCCATAAGCCACCCTGACTGCTACCCGCTACCTGTGTAAAAGGGGTATACCCTCCTACTGGCCCCAGGAGTTCCCCTGCACGATTAGCAATCTGGCCGGTAGCAGATCCTATTGTAGAAGTATATACCGTACCATCCGGCGCTGTAAACCTGATCTGTCCCTGGCCTACACCCTGCGCACTGGAAGCAGCTGCCACCGTTTCACCGGGATTAACAAATACATAGTGTGTACCTAATGATGTAAAAGGCCAGCCGGCGGAAACAGTACTGGTAGAACTCATTAAGAAAGCCCTGTCTCCTGTTGCACCACTGGGATAAAGGTCCTTTGAGCCATCTGCATAACTATTAAGACATGCGAATAAACACAACAACGTTAAAGCTGTTTTGTAAAATTTGTTCATAGATATCAAATAAGTTTTTAAAAGGATTTACCATGCAATTGCCTGGTATCAAAGGGATTTTCACAGGATAGCTTTTATCTTGTTCCAATATTGGGATATACTTTGTTTACGATTTTACACAGGTATTCATGACCGCCCGCTTAAATGGCAGTAAAAGGATTATCAATAAGTCTATTGTTTAATTTTTTAACAGTACATTACTCTTTAAAGAAGTTGTCCGTAAACAAACTATATATTTAACGGGGCAAAGGTAGATTCGGACCAATTATACATCTGTAGTAAGACCCTACTACAGATGTAGTAATAATACTACATTTAAATAGCGGTGTATAAGGAATACTCTCTATCTTTGCAACGCATTATGCCGGAATACCTGATGATCAATATCTTAGTTGCCGATGACCATTCGATTGTCCGTTATGGTCTTAAGAAGATAATAGCCAACCTCCCCATATCTGCCACCGTAACAACCGTTGAAGCATTCGATGATGTAATTGTTATGATGGCAAAACAATCCTTTGACTTGCTGATATTAGATATCAATCTGCCAGGAGGTAACAGTATTCAAATGCTGGACGCTGTGAAACTTCAGCAACCCGATACAATGGTGCTTATCTTTTCTGCATACGATGAGAAAATATTTGCTATTGATTATTTGCTGGCTGGTGCGGACGGTTATCTCAGCAAAAACTCTACAGAGGAAGAAACGAAACTGGCTATCCAAACACTTTTAAACCGGGAGAAGTACATGAGCCCATCCACCCGCCGGATGATGCTTAACAGATTAGACCAGCGGAAAGATCCGGAGACGAATCCCTTTGATGCACTTTCTATACGGGAAGTCGAAGTAATGAGCCTGTTAATGAAAGGCATTCCGTTATTAAAAATAGCGGAAATGCTGCATTTACAGATCTCTACCGTGAGTACTTATAAAACACGCATTTTTGCAAAACTGGAAATCAACTCTATCATAGAATTGCTGGAAAAAATCAGATTTTATAATATTTCTATCTGATAACAGTCAGTGTGATATCTACAACAGTTCCATAGCCGTTATTCGAACTTACGCTCATATTGCCATTGATCAGTTGTAAAAGCTCCATCACCATTATTAATCCAATACCATCATGGGAAGCCGGCTTGCCCTCCATAATGGGGACTCCCATTCTATATTGATCAATCCAGTTAATTATAGCTGGCGACATTCCTACCCCGGTATCAATAAACCGGATAAGTATCTCTTCCTCATTACAAAATGTTTCTAATTGTATAGACCCTTTCCGGGTATATTTTACAGCATTATCAATGAGATTATGTATTACTATCGCCAGCAGTTGCCTGTTAACCAGCACAACAGTATGAAGTGCTGTATTATTGATGATAGTAATTTCCTTGGCCCGGGAAACTACCCGGAAGATATTCGCTTTCTCTTCCAGCAGCTCTCCGAGATCTACCATTTCCAGAGATGAAACGTCATCCATGAATTGTGACTTCAGATACTGGATCAGGTTCTCTACAAGATGGAACATGCTGTACAGGCTTTCATAAATAACGTTCCGTTCATCTTTCCCGATCCCATTTCTCTGTTCATCTCCTTTGCCAATTACCTGCATCATATATTTCAACGGCGTTTTCAGATCGTGCGAAATAGCCGCAATTAATCGTTGCTGAATAAATCCCTGTCTGCGCAATTGCTGTTCAGAGGTCTGAAGATTGTCCAGCGTTTCTTTTAATTCGCGGGTGCGCTCCGTTACCCGCAATGCCAGTACCTGATTTTTACTTTCCACTCTCCTCACCCGTAACCAGGAGAATGCAAACCCCGCCAGCAGGACTGCAATCCCCATCAGTATCCTGAACCAGATGGTTTCATAGAATGCTTTCTCCACCAGAATAGTAAATACTTTTTCCGTTATATTATTTTTGCCAAAACCATTCAATTTACGGATCCGGAGAATATATTTTCCTGAATGCATAGATGAGAATTCTATGATCCTGTTAGTACTCATCTCTAACCATAGTTCCTTATCGTATTTTCCCTCCTCTTCCAGCGAATAATACAGATGTAAATTTTGGGGATCTCCGAAATACGGTGTGCTGATTGAAAGCCTTACATTCCGGAAATTGTCAGGCAGGTTAATGACTCCTTTCGCATCCATTATTTTTGCATCCAACTCTATCTGGTCTATAAATATTTCCCTCTCCGGCAACTCTGCCCGTATTTTAGAGGGGGTGAAATATACCAGACCATCCAGGGAGGGCAAAGAGATATCTCCGTTCTGCAATTGCAGCGCACAGGGTTGACAACCACCGTTGAATTCATTGGTATTAAAGCCCTGTTCTTTTCCATAATAAAGATAGAATAAGTCCTTCAGCCTCCCTGCTGCAAAATCCAGTGCATCCCGGTAACTTGTCTGAAAGAGTCCGTTATTGGTCGTGATCCAGAGATAGCCCTGATCATCCATCACAATGCAATGGGCCGTTTCCAAATATTTTTTCTGATCCGCCGGAAGATTTACAAGACGTCCGTCTTTATACAGAAAGACCCCGTGATCATAAGTTGTGATCCATACTTCCTTATCTGAAGGTGCATAAAGGCTTCGTATATAAAGATTGTTAAGTCCTGGTACAGTATCAATCTTACGCGTTGATAAATCAATACGTGACAACCCCTTTTGCGTCGCAGTCCATAACACATGCTGATCACCCCTGGTGATATAGGTAATATCTTTCACTACTGCCGTGTATAATTGCAGTTGTGGACTGTCAGCCGCTGTTTCCAGAAAATATAATCCGCTTCTTTTCATTCCTACCCACAAACGGCCATTCTTATCTATATATAACTGGTTAATTTCATCATCTAGTTTTTGTTTCCATAACAGAGTCGTAAAATCGCCGTTAAACTTCAATAATTCTTTATGGTTTTTGTACCAGTAGTTCCCGTTAAAATCCCGTGTGATACTATATCTATCAGGGAACTCTACTTTACTCAGTCGTGGCGCCAGGGTCTTTTTTCCGGTAATGGGGTCCAATACCATCCCCAGCGGTGTTACAATACTATGCTCTCCGAAGGGAGCCTGTGCATAATATACTTCATCTTCTTCTCTTCCGGCTTTTAAGCACCTGAACTGCTGCTGGCTGCATATATACAATCCCCTGGTAACACTACCCAGGAAAATCCGGTGATGTATTTCATCATGATAAACAGCTAAAATCCTGTTCTTCTTAAAATCCAATCCTCTCATGACCAATGTGGACCGTATGGTAGATGAGTCAGACAATTCCAGTCTGTAGAAGGACTCATCTAAATAAAGGAACAATTGTCCGGCCCCAAAATTCCAGTATATTTCCGGTTGTTTTTTAAGAGAGTGCCATCCGGGATTCTGTAACAGATCTCCTGTGAGATTGAGCTTATAAGCTCCTTCCCGTTTAAGCAGGATGAATTGCCCGTTTTTTTCAAAATAACAAAGCTGATCCTTCAGTGTAAATGAGCGACCTGGATAGGGATGCGGGTAGCTCATTTTGTAACGTTCCATCCCTCCTTTCATAAATCTGATGGTATCCCCTCTGATATCAAAATATGCATCCGATTCTGCAGGTATCAGATAACTGGCTGCACGGGCCTCATTTAAAAACACGTTGGGCAAGCCATTAACAGGATAAATATTTGATACATCATTGAACCACAGGTAATCAAAATCTCCAGGAGCAGTAACAAGTAAATCTGCCCTTCCATTGTGAACAGCCATCACCTCATTCCTTATTGTCCTTGCCAGGATACCATTTTTCTTTGCGTTGGGATAAATATAATGCATACGGCTGCTTTGTATGCCAGTATTGCTGGTGCCGAAATTCAAAAAACGGTTCCCGTCAAATCTTACCAACCCATTTTCAGTAGCCATCCATATAAACCCATTTTCATCCGGCATAATGTATTTTACACTGTTCTGCGGTAGTCCGTCCTGGTCAGTAAAGTGATGTATGGTATATGGCTCCTGTTGCTGATTGGCAAAAGACAGGTTTATCTGTATCAGGATAAAGGAAAGGGATAAAATGAATTTCATTCGAACGTTCTTGTTTACTACGGCACTCTCAATATTTAACCGGTCTTATTTGCCAAGTAATTTATCTACGCTGGCTTTTCCCGGTCCTGCGAAGAGGATAACTAAGAACGCACAGAGATACATGATGGGTAATTCCCTATCTCCTATTGAGGCATGTTGTTTTATCATAAAAACGACTACACCCATGGTAATTACCAGTGGGATAGCTGCCAGACGGGTTAGTAATCCCAATACTAATAAAATAGAACAGATCCCTTCCGCAAAGGCTACCAGTGAGAAGGACAATGTTGAACCTATCTTAAAAGGATCAGGGAAGCCATATCGTAAGGTGGAGTATTTTATCAGCTTTTCATAACCATGCTGAAAGAAAATCAACCCGCCAAATACTACGCGAAGCAGGAAAAGAGAAAGGTTTACTGATCCGTTTGTGTAGCCTGTGGAAAATAGTTTTTTCATATAGACAGATTTGATTCACAAAAATAATTATCCCTCAAAACATGCTGGATGTTGCGGGCCAAAAATAGAATTAATTATGATTATCTCCACTTGACAATTATATCTGAAATAATATAATCAAATTTTTGAATACAAAAAACTGGATAGTTTATACTAATTACGTTAATATTGTATTAGCCCAACATTATCTGCTTAGATAATGATATTGATAACCATACTGTGTTTTGATAACCATATTGCTGCTTAAATAATGATACTGCTGCTTAATTAATCATACTGTGTCAGATAACTATGCTGCTGCTTAATTAATGCCGGATAACCATCTGCATAGATACTTGTATTGCTGCTTAATGACCATATAACCTATAATCATTGAAAAACCCATGATTCTCCTGGTTAGCCAATTCACCTTTTAATTAACACCAATGAAAACCCAACATCTGAAAACTTCCCTCTTAGTAGTTTGTGTTCCATTATTCATCTGGAGCTGTAAAAAAGACCAGCAGAATAGCCAGGAACAACAACCTCAATCAAATGTGAATCAAGCACGTGTTCGTGAACAACTAGATTCTACCATCACGTTCTGGAATGGACAGGCGGTAGTAGATATCAAGCTCACCGGTTATCGTTTTATTAACGAAACCATCAATCCTGAACTATTAAGAAGTACAAAAGAACAATTATTGAATGAGGATAATCTGATACCATATTTTGATGGTACAGATGCATCGTCTTTCACCCTGCGTACTATCAGCGAAAGGAACCAGGAACTCACAACTGCACGTCAGGCCGGAGATGAGAAGGCTGTGGATCTCCGTGTAAAGTTAGGTTCTGCTCTTGATACTTTAGTCCGGCTGGGACAAGGTCTTGTAGAACTAACCTGGAGCAGTAAAGGAAAACAATTCACTACAACAGCTGTGTATAATGCACAGGGACTTGTTTATGATAATGTACTGGCAAACATGTTTCTTCTGAAAGAAGATAATTCGGACTCAAAGGATAGTAATGCCAGGACTGCCTATACATCAACAGTTAGAAATGTTACGATTAAATGGTTATGGGGTAGCACACGCGGGAAAGTAGTGATTAAACATACTATCCTTGTAGAGAATGGAAAGATAGTCGCCCATTCAGGTTCTACTGATGCATGGATGAATGTAGGAAGTGCTGCTGCTAAATGGGCCCGTTATAAACGTACCAATACTTACTCACAAATTTCCTGGGGATATGGATGGGCTACGCCTACCGCTGACTTCGAGATTAAAGCCAGCAAGGATCCTGTAGAGTTTACCGTGTCTTTAAGTGGCGTTGGCTCTAAAGGTCGTGGTAGCGGAATCCACCTTTATTATTTGAATTAATCTCAGAAGTCACACTTTCTCCGTTGGCTAACCGGACGCCAAAAGCATATACGTTCTTACAGAATGTATATGCTTTTGGTGTGTCTGCTACCTTATCCTTCTCCGTAACAGGAATTCCACCTGCAACCGCCTGCCTAAATCACTGGCAGACTTATTCAACGGGACAGCAGTACGCAGTCCCATTTGCCATTTGGGAATATCATAATGCAATTCAATAGTACCGGTAAATATAAAACGGGGATACCCTTTCCAGTCGTCTTTTGTAGCCGCAAGAACGGTAGTCGTATCGTACTTTGTTTGCGTAACAATTGCCTTCTGCCACCAGGCCCCTCCTATACCGCCACTGATAGTCCAGTTTTTATACAGCGGATAATGGTATTGTAAGGTGATCCCTGATCCAAATTGTTTAACCATCTTTCTTTTAACAGTGACGCCCAGCGTATCCCCCGGTGCAGTGCTATCTGGATTTGAAGGTGAAACAGTCAGTGGTAACAGCAGACTGGTAAATGGTTGCAGATCTGCGGATACAGATGATTTTCCTATCTTCTTTTCTATACGTATTGAAGGGATTAAATTCCTGTAAAACTGGTTGTTGCCTTTAGGATCAGCCGAATAATACTTACTACCGTAGAGTGGTATAGGCGTGTTTAATTGTCCCCAAAAACTCCATGTCCTTACCTTTGGATGATCTTTTTTATCAGCTGTCTGAAGAGGTGATATCTGCATATCTTTATGCATTAATTTCTTCGGATCTTCTTTATGTAAAGGAAGAGTAGATAAATTTAATGCTGTACGGGAAAATCCGGGAGAAGAACCATATATCCAGGGAGTTCCGGGAGCAGAAGAAGGAGTTCCTGCAAATGAGTTTTGATTATCATCTGTAATAAAATCTTCTTTCTGTTTCTCTGTTTTATGCTTCTGATTCTTTTTACCTGTGTTTAGTATCTCTGTTTTATGTTTATTATTTTTTGTACTTGTTATCTCTTTTTTATTCTTGTTATCTGCATTTAGGATCTCTGTTTTATTCGCATTATTTCTTGTGTCTGATATGTCTTTTTTATTCCTATTATTTGTATTTACTATCTCTGTTTTATTCGCATTATTTCTTGTGTCTGATATCTCTTTTTTATTCCTATTATTTGTATTTAGTATCTCTGTTTTATTCGTATTATTTTTTGTATCTGATATCTCTCCGGTCTTTACATCTGACAGATGATTTTTATTAATTTCTGATATAGTATCTGCATTGATCAAAGAATTATCAACTGATATATTATGAGCAACTTTATTTTGTTTATTATTTACATATAGACTAGCATCATCCTGTCCTTTCAAAGAAATCTTTGAAACACTTTCCTCTCCCCCTTTTAAAGAAAACATCAGCATCACCATAACGAGCACCTTCAGCCCCGGCAACCTGTTATATCTAACAGACGTCACCGGCAACTCAGCATCCAGCAATTGCTCCATGCCTGCCCAGGCCCGATCCACAGAAGGGATCGGGATAGGCGGCTTGCCCCCCTCTGACATTTCTTTATTTAAATAATGCTCATCCACTATACTGGAATTATTTTTTAGAATGATATTTCAGCAACACAGGTTTCATCTTCATCCTGGTTTCACTCAGGTGCCATTTCACTGTTCCTGCACTTAATTGTAATTGTCCACAAATCTCATTAATCGAAAAGCCCTCTAAGTAATACAACACACATACAGCCCTTGTCCCTGGTGGTAATACCTGTAATAACTGGTAGATATCCTTCCATTCCAGGTCTGAAAGAGGATTATCAGCACCGGCAATAACAAGGTCTGTCATATCTGAAGAAGTAAATGTGTAGGTATGATCCCTTTTCAGTTTATCACAAGCCGCATTCCGCACAATAGTATATACCCAGTTAAAAAATGCCCCCTTATCCTCATTATACTGTCCAATGTTCTTAAAAACTTTCAACATTCCATCATTCAAAGCTTCCACTGCGTCATTTTCATCTTTAAAGAATTTTTTGCATAAGAGGTACAGGGCCGGGTAAAACTTACGATAAAGTTTTTCCTGACCACCACGATCATTAATCAAACACTTATGAATCAATTCCTGAATGTCTTCCAACTGATGCCTTACATATATGCGTACAGAACAAGGTGTTATTATCAAGCACTTAAACCGGTCACAAAAGTGACCGGCAATATTTAAATGCTTACATAAAAATACTGACCCAATTTAATCAGCTCTTAAACGAAAATATTTTACCAATAGTTACATTATCCATGTCTTACAGATAATGAATCATGGTTAGGGAAGCTGTCTATCGGTGGATATACTGGTGGATATACCGGTGGATTAAAAGGCGTATCTATCGGATTGTGAGGAAATGTATCGTACGGTGGGTACGGCACTGTATCATGCGGGAAATGAGGAATTGTGTCATGCGGAATCGTATCGTGCGGATGACAATGAACGGAATCATGTGGTAATGAATCAGTTGGGTGATGAGGTATGGTATCTGTTAAGGTATCTTTCAAGCCTAAAGCATTTAAAGTAGGGTTGATAGAACTTTCCTTTTTACAGGATGTGAGATATGCCATCGCTGCCGTGATAACTAATAAAAAACAAAGCATTTTCTTCATAGAATTGTGATTTACCATTATAAACTGGTAACAAAAGACTAAAGGTTGGGTAGTTTGAGAAAAAAATACTTTTAGCCCTACCACAGGCGTTATCATTGAAATTCAGGTTCATAGTGAGAAATTGGTTTGATTCTTGAGAAGTTAAACCTTTCCCGAAATAGCTATATTTGCTCCTGTTTATGTTACCCTGAAGGCATTACGTATTGATTCTGAATGGAAAATAATTCCGTTCAGGATTCGTTTTAAAACGCATATTTAAGTTTATAACAGGTTAAAAGCATGCAATTAATAAGAAAGTTTCTTGTTCCAGGACATTTGTTTTTATTCATGATTACCCTGGGTATACTGACTGTACCTGCGGCAAAAGCCCAGCAAACAAGGATCTACACAGATCCTGATAAAGTATTTAAAGATGCCCAGCAGCTTTTCCAACAGGAGAAGTACGCAGTTGCCATGCAGCTGTTTAAGCAAACCATCGATAATATCGGCTACTTCCAGGAAACCAGCCGTAGCCTGGTGAAAACAGACGCTGTATATTATTATACCGTTTGTGCCCTGAAACTGGGACAACCTAATGCTGAAAAACTGGCGCTCGACTTCCTGGCCCTTTATAATAACAATGCCCGGGAACAACTCGTTAGTTATCAACTGGCTAAATACTATTTCCACCAGAATAAGCTGAAAGAAGCCATTCCCCTGTATGAAAAGGCCAACATAGAAAATCTTTCCAACAGCGAAATCGCAGAAGCCAAATTCGAACTGGCCTATTGCTATTTCAACGTGAAAGACTTCCAGAAAGCACAGCCTCTATTCGGGTCTATCAAGGAAATCCCCGGTAAATATTATATACCGGCCAATTACTACTACGGCTTCATCGCTTATTATAATCATCAGTACATAGATGCATTGACCAGCTTCCAGCGTGTAGTCAATGATCCTAAATACAGCAATATCGTTCCTTACTATATTGCCGAAATCTATTACTTCCAGGGTAAACGCGATCAGTTGATCAGCTATGCAGAACCTCTTGTGAAAAAAGGCGGCCTGTATTATGAAGCTGAAATGAAACAATTGCTGGGACAGGCTTACTTCGAAAGAAAAGAGTATCAGAAAGCACTGAACTATCTCCAGGAATACCAGGATAATGCAGAATCTGTACGGAAAGAAGATATCTACCAGCTGTCTTACAGTTACTACCAGACTGGCAACTTCGCCAAAGCGATCAGCGGATTCAAACAACTGAGCAGCGAGAAAGACTCACTGGGACAAAACTCCATGTACCTGCTGGGAGATTGTTACCTGCGTACCGGTCAGAAAGCCAATGCACGTAACGCCTTCGCCTTCTGCGCCCGTAACAGCGCTAATGCACAGCAACAGGAAATTTCCCGCTTCAACTACGGCAAACTCTCTTATGAACTGGGCTATCAGGATGCTGCTATCACGGAGCTGACCAGCTTCGTAGGCACCTATCCGCAATCAGCCTATAATAAGGAAGCCCGCGAGATACTCGTTAACCTGCTGGTGAATACCAACAACTATAAGGATGCCCTTTCTATTATAGAAAACATCCCCGACAAAACACCTACCGTACAGAAAGCCTACCAGAAAGTGGCATATGGACGCGCTACAGAGCTGATCAACGACCAGCAACTGGCAGAAGCAGACCGGCTGCTGGATATCGCGCTTAAAAATCCTTACGATAATAATGTAACGCAACTGGCCCATTTCTGGAAAGCAGAAATAGCCATGCGTCAGAATAATACTGATGCCGCTATCTCCCACCTGAACACCTACCTTACCGGTGCTGTTCCTGCTTCCGGAGAAGCCAATGCACAAACGGCCAGTTATAATATGGGTTATAACCTGCTGAAAAAAGAAGATTATACAAGAGCATTACAGCATTTCGAAGCGGCACAAAGGACTACCGGTCCGAATGCAGCCCGTATCACCAATGATGCTATCATCCGTAGTGCTGACTGTTACTACATGCTGAAAGACTATCCAAAGGCGACTGCATTGTACGACAAGATCATCAACGGTAACCTGCCAGGTTCTGATTACGCTACCTATCAGAAAAGTATCATCCTCGGCATACAGGGTAAACAGGCAGAGAAACTGAGCATGCTGAAACAACTGGGTGATAAATTCCCAACGTCTAACTTCAGCAATGATGCAGACCTGGAAATCGCCAATACTTATCTTGCCCAGGAAAAATATACAGAAGCGATCCCTTATCTGGACAATGTACTACGGAAACAACCTAATGGTCCGAATGCACCAAGGGCATTGCTGAAGCTTGGATTATGCTACTACAATAAAGATAATGAGGATAAAGCGCTGACCTATTACCGTCAGGTAGTAGAGAAGTTCCCTAACTCTCCTGAAGCAAATGAAGCCCTGAGCAGTGTGAAAGATATTTATGTAGGACAGGGTAAAACAGATGCTTATGTGGCTTTATTAAAATCTACCGGCAGAACGGTGAGCACCTCTGTAGAGGATTCCCTCACGTATGCTACGGCAGAAAGTAAGTTCATGAGCAATGACTGCGCAGGCGCTACCGTTGCTTTCAACAACTACTTACAGAAATATCCTAACGGACAGTTTGTGTTACCGGCTCAGTTCTATAAATCAGAATGTGCCTATAACAACAAGGATTATACAAATGCCTTACCGGGTTATGAGTTCGTGTTATCAAAGAATAACAGTCTGTATGCAGAACGTTCTGCCTTACAGGCAGCCAACATCAACTTCTTCCAGCAGAAGAACTATGAAAAGGCCCGTACTTACTACCTGCAGTTACAGGACCTTTCCACTACCAAGGAAAATACCTTCACCGCTACCCGTGGCCTGCTGCGCAGCAACTACCAGTTGAAACACTGGGATGAGGTGAGCAATTATGCAGAGATACTGTTGTCCAGTTCCAACATCAGTACAGATGATCAGATTACCGGTCATTTTTATCTGGGTCGTGCAGAGCAGGAACAGAGCCAGTATGATGACGCTATTAAAGAATACAAAGTGGCTGCCGGTATGACCAAATCCGAGATTGGCGCCGAAGCCCGTTATAATATCGCCTGGTGCCTGTTCCAGAAAAATGATCTGACCAATGCCGAGAAAGCCGGTTTTGATGTGATCAAGAACACACCGGGTTATGAGCAGTGGGTAGCTAAATCCTATATTCTGTTAGGAGACATCTATGCACAGCAAAAGGACTATTTCAATGCGAAAGCCACTTATCAGAGTATTGCTGAGAATTGCACCATCCCTGCGTTGAAACAGGAAGCAAAAGATAAACTGGCCAAAGCAGAAGCTGACGAAAAATCAGCATCTAAAATGAAATCCAATAAATAATTTACCGAATTACGATCAGCATGAACGTGTATATCAAACATATAAACCGTTTTTTGACAGTGGCAGGATGTGTTTTCCTGCAACAACAGGCACATGCCCAGGAAACGCTCAAGCAGGAAACCATCGACATCATTTCCAATTACAGGCCCAAGCTGCGGGATGCGGCTAAACTGAACCTGACGGCTTCCCTGCCGGGTTTTGATACTACCCGTCCCAAGTTACAGTACCAGGTACCTGCGCTGAACCTGTACTTTATGTACCAGCCGGTTCCCCTGAAACCACTGGCACTGGGGAAGGATTCTCTGGATAAATTACAGAACAACTTTATCAAAGCAGGCTTTGGTAATCTTAGCACACCACTGATACAGGCAGGTTTTGGCAGTGGCAGGAATGATAAGTACAACTTTGGGATCTATGGTAGTTATACCGGTTCCAAAGGGGATATCAAAAACCAGGACTACAGTGCGCTGAACGTTCTGGCCTCCGGTACCTACTTCACTCCTATCCTTGAAGTAAACGGTGCCATCGGTTTTGACCGTAATGAAGTGCATTATTATGGCTACGATCATAGCCTCTATACTTTCAGTAAAGGCGATGTGAAACAGGCTTTCAGTCAGTTCACCGCACAGGCAGGCGTGAAGAACCGTCCTTTGAACGACTGGGCCTTCAAGTTTGAACCATCTGCCAAATTCATCTACTTCTCCGACTCCTACAAACGTAAAGAGCCTACCGTGATCATTAAAGTACCGGTGAGCAAACAGCTGTTTGAGGACATTTATATCCGTGCTGAAGGCGTGTTTGACCTGTCTTCCTATAAACAGGATGATCAGCCTCAGTTCAATAACAACGTAGTGGCTATACATCCTGCCCTGGAAATCATCAAACCAAGGTTTGTATTACATGCAGGTGTAAATCCTACCTGGACTAACAAGAAGTTCTACCTGTTGCCGGATATCGTGAACGAATCACATATCATCTATAAGAAGGTAATCCTGAGCAGCGGATGGACCTCTTACATCAATAAGAACAGCTATCGCAACCTGGTTAACCAGAATCCGTTCCTGGCTTCTTATGGTTCCGGTATCCTCAATACCCGTGTAGAAGAGAAATACACCGGTATCAAAGGAACGCTGGGCAGTCACTTTAACTATAATACCAAGTTTGCCGCCGTTACTTATTACAATATGCCGTTATTCGTGAATGACAGTCTGGATGGTAAAACTTTTTATACAAAGAACGAAGAAGAGCTGAAAGCATTTAATTTGCATGCAGAGGTTGGTTATATCCAGGAAGAGAAATTCCAGGTACGTGCAAGTGTTGACTGGTTCAATTATACCAAGCAGAAAACGGAAGTAAAACCATGGGGACTGGTGCCTTTCCAATTCGATGCCTTTGCGCAATACACGATTGCAAAGAAGCTGCATCTCAATACCAACCTGTATTTCCTGGGTAGCAGTTACTACCAGTTACCGAATAAAGACTTTGCAAAAAACAAGAGTGCATGGGACATGAATGCAGGGGCTAATTACGATATAGGTAAGAATTTTAATCTCTGGATAAATGCAAATAATCTCTTTAATTCGCACTATCAAAGGTGGAATGGATATCAATCTTATGGGTTGAATTTGGTCGGGGGTGTGATGATTAAATTTTAAAGTTGTAAAATTGCGCTCTGAATGGCTAATTGGGTATATTAGATAACCCAATTAGCCATTTATACGTTTGAGTCATTGTCATAATAGGAATATTTACTATACTTGGTACTAGAACAATACATACAAGAAGTTTTATATAGACAGCAGAATTGCAGTCTCCCAAAAATCGGAACTTTTACAGTTCAGCATACGTCTGCGCGTTTTGATGTAACAGATAATACTATTGAGCCCCCGGGCGAGAAAGTCGTGTTCGAAGAGAACTGGACAGACGATGGCAGATGCGCCGAATGGATAGCACAGCGGGAAAACCTCGTACTGTCTATTGCGCGGCTCAAGATGGACAAATACATCGATGAACTGAAGGCTACCCTGCAAACGGGCAGACCGGTGGTAATACCCGGCGTGGGACAACTACAGGCCAATACCATTGGCATTATCTCCTTTGTACCGGAAGTGATGCCTGTTACCATGGAGACCCTGCATGTGAAACCTGTGATACGCACGGATGTAAGTCATAAGATAACGGTGGGGAATACCGAAATGGTGGGCACTACAGTGATGAACCACTTAACAGCTTCTCCTGATCATACCTCTTCTACTGCTGAATACCCGGATTTCCCGGAGAGCGGCTCCCGCTTCCGCTGGTGGTGGGTGGTAGCGCCTGTTGGGGCTTTGCTGTTTGCCTGGCTCATCTGGTGGCTGGCGGAACGCCAGGATGCCAATGCCAATAAAGCGGCGGAAGTAGCCAGTGCGGCAGTGGATACCATGAAGATGAAGGAAGAGGTTAAACAGGTGGATACATTGCCACCGGCGCCTCCTGTGTCTGATACGATAGCGTATTATGCGGTGGTAGAGACTTTCAAAAACAAGACGCTGGCAGAGAAAAAGTATGCCACACGCATGAAGAATTCATCTAATAAAATAAGTTATCAGTTACAGTATACTGCTGCGGATTCTTCTATTTGGGAGATAGTAATACCACTCCGCAGTGTTCCGGCGGATACTACAAAAATGAAAGATTCAATCAGAAACTTAATTACTCAGAAAGTAAATCTGCACTTTTAAGGGGTTGAAGTTTTTAAAGCTTTTGGGGCTGGATATTCTCAGATATCTGGCCCTTTTATATTTCCCGGGCTACTATATCCAGTCCTTCTTCAAAGCTGTGGGGCTTATAACCTAATTCCTTTACTGCTTTATCTATCACAAAACCTGTTTTAGCGGGGCGTTTTGCCGGCTGGGTAAAGGTTTTTGCATCTACCTGTTCCAGCATCTGGGGATTTAATTTGAAATATCCGGCTGTTTGCACCGCCATTTCGTAAGGGGTGAGTGTTTCACTTCCTGAGATATGATAGATACCGGTAGCCTTTTTATCTGCTACCAGCTTACATCCTGCTGCCAGGTCCTGTACCAGCGTGGGGGTACGCCACTGGTCAGTCACTACTTTCAGCTTCTTACCCTGTTCCAGGTTATTCTTTACCCAGGTGATGATGTTACTGCGTTTAGGATCTGCGGCTACACCGTATACAAGTACTGTACGAACTATAGACCAGGCCAGTTTGCTATTCTTTACCAGGCGCTCTGCGGCCACTTTACTGGCTCCGTAATAACTAAGCGGGTTTACTGCATCTTCTTCCGCATAAGGGCCCTGCAGGCCATCAAATACAAAGTCCGTAGATAAGAACAGGAAAAAGGTATTCGTTTTTTCAGCAGCCTGAATGAGGTAACGTGTAGCACTGACATTGATATCCCAGCAGGCATCTTTGTTTCGCTCGCAATCATCTACCTGCGTCATCGCCGCAGCATGGACTAATACATCGGGCTTGTGTTTTTCCAGCAGGTGCTGGACACTTGTTGCGTCCCTCAGGTTAGTAGCTTCGTAAGTGTATCCATCCTGAACTGGCAGGCGGTTGGGGCCTCTTCCGGTTGCGATGACTGTATACCGGCTATCCTGTAAAAAAACCGGTATCAGGTGTTGGCCCAGTAATCCATTGCTTCCTGTTATTAATACCTTCATAACAGTAAATTACTGATTTTATCAATCACAAAGAAAAAGGGCTGACCTGGTTTGATTTTTTTGTGATGGTGCGATGCACCATCACAAAAAAATGGAAGGGGTTTTGCGGGGCTGCACCCAGGTTTGTAGTTATTTCACGGTCATCCCTAAGTTATACATGGTAAAAGCCCAGATATCTGTGGCTTCATCAATCAGCTTGGAGGTAGGTTTCCCTGCGCCATGGCCGGCTTGAGTATCTATACGTATAAGCGTTGGGTTAGGGCCGGCATTAGCTGCCTGTAAGGTAGCTGCGAACTTAAAGGAGTGCGCAGGCACTACACGGTCGTCATGATCGGCAGTGGTAACCAGTGTAGCCGGGTACGTCGTACCTGGTTTCAGGTTATGCAGCGGGGAATATTTAATCAGGTAAGGGAACTGGTCTGCTTTCTCACTGCTGCCATATTCCACTACCCATGCCCAGCCAATCGTGAATAACTGGTAGCGCAGCATGTCCATCACACCTACTGCCGGCAGCGCTACTTTAAAGAGTTCCGGGCGTTGCGTCATACAGGCGCCTACAAGCAGGCCACCGTTAGAACCACCGCGGATAGCAATATGCGCAGAACTGGTGTATTTCTCTTTGATCAGGTATTCTGCTGCCCCGATAAAGTCGTCGAACACGTTCTGTTTGTGTTCCATCATCCCGGCTTTGTGCCAGGCCTCTCCATATTCACTGCCACCACGCAGGCAAACCACTGCAAGAATCCCTCCCTGTTCCATGAAAAACAGGTTAGATACACCGAAGGCCGGTGTCTGCGGAATATTAAATCCACCATAACCATACAGCAATACAGGATTATCCCCCGTATTCTTTATTCCTTTTTTATAAGACAGGAAGATGGGTACACGGGTACCATCTTTACTATTAAAGAATACCTGTTTGGTTTCGTAATCATCCGGATTGAACTTCACTTCCGGTTTGCTGAAAAACTCAGACTTACCGGTTTTGATATCATATTTATATACCATACCCGGAGATACATAGGAAGTAAAGCTGTAGAAAAACTCCTTATCCTTTTTTTCTCCACCGAAGCCGGAAGAAGTACCAATACCCGGCAGGGTGATCTCCCGCTCCAGTTTACCTCCGTAGCTGTACTGGTATACTTTGGTAGAAGCATCTTTCAGATAACTGGGGAATAACCAGCCACCGGCAGTACCTACTCCCTGCAGCACTTCTTTCCTCTCAGGAATGATCTCTTTCCAGTTTTCTTTTTCAGGATGTTTGGGATCTACCAGTACTACCTTATAATTAGGTGCATCCTGATTGGTGTGCATCAGCAGTTTATCTCCATCATTATCTATTACAGATGGTTCATAATCAAAGCCTTTCACCAGCAGTTTGAAGTCTGTCTGAGTAGGGTCTTTCATATCCCGGTACCAGAGTTCCGTACCGGAAGTACCTTCTGAGGTGTGTAATATTAAGAAGCGTTCATCTTCGGTGACACCCACTCCGGCATTACGCAGGGGGTGTTCTTTATCCTGGTGGATCAGTTCATCCTTGTCCTGGGTGGTACCTATTGCATGATAATATACTTTATGGAACTCGTTCTTTTTGGAGAGTTTGCTGGATTCATCGGGTTTATCATAACGGCTGTAATAGAAGCCATGACCGCGCCAGGAGATGCCGCTGAACTTGATCCAGTCGAGGGTATCTGCCAGCAATCCTTTGGTTTCTACGTCCATAACAAACGCCTGTTGCCAGTCGGACCCTGCCTTTGCCAGCAGGTAAGCCGCATATTTCCCATCTTTAGAAAAAGAGACAGCGCCGAGGGCTACGGTCCCGTTTGCAGAGAGTTTATTGGGATCTATAAAGACTTCCGGAGTAGCATCCAGGGTTTTGTGGCGGTATAATATAGCCTGGTTTTGCAGGCCATCGTTCTTATAGAAGTAATAATAATTGCCTTTTTTGAAGGGAGCGCCTATACGGGGATAATTCCAGAGCACTTCAAGGCGTTTCTTAATAGCGTCCCGAAAGGGTATCTTTGCAAGATAAGACTGTGTCACTGTGTTCTCTTCCTGTACCCAGGCCTTTGTATCGGCACTGTTATCATCTTCGAGCCAGCGGTAAGGGTCCGCTATAGTAGTACCGTGATAATTATCCGTCACATCCGTTTTACGGGTTTGCGGATAGCTGATGCCTGATTGTTGAGCCATTACTGTTCCGGTTGTTATAAAAAAGCATAAAATAGAAAAGAAGAATAAACTTTTTAATTTTCTTTCTGTATTTAAATTATACATATGTGTATTTTTAAAAAAATTAAGGCTGTTGGTTAACTAAAATTGAAATTTTTGCTTAATTCATCAGAATACTATTAGAAACAAAAGGCAAAATGTTATTTTTGTGCGCCCGTTTGATATTTTTTAGCAATTTATGCATAAGCAGCGTGATTCTCAGGAAAAAACGAGCGAATGGGTAAAAATTGAGAAGTGTGAATGATGAATGCGTTTCATGACACGTTCGGGGGATATCGGGGTAAAACAGGATCAAATCAACGTAGGGGTTCCCTGAATCCATAGACAAAAACGTAGAGAGGGAAATAAACATAACTATGAAAAAAGTTAATAACATTGCAGTCCTAACTTCGGGCGGAGATGCGCCAGGCATGAATGCTGCTGTTCGTGCCGTTGTGAGGACGGGAATTTACCATCAGCTGAATGTGTATGGTGTTATGTATGGTTACAGGGGAATGCTGAAAAACGAGATTTTCCCTTTGGAATCCAAATCTGTAGCCAACATTATTCAGAGAGGCGGCACTATTCTCAAAACAGCCCGCTGTAAAGAGTTCCATGAGTACGAGGGACGGAAAAAAGCCTACGAAAATTTAAAGAAACACAATATTGACGGCCTGGTAGTGATTGGCGGGGACGGTTCCTTCAACGGAGCGTACAAGCTGAGCCAGGAGTTTGATATCCCGTGCATAGGTTTACCCGGTACCATTGATAAGGACATTGCAGGAACAGATTTTACTATTGGTTTTGACACGGCTGTGAACACTGCTGTAGACGCGATCGACAAGATCCGTGATACAGCTGATGCGCACGACCGCTTATTTATAATAGAGGTAATGGGCCGTGATGCCGGTTATATAGCCCTGCACAGTGGTATTTCTACCGGTGCAGAGCATATTATGACTCCGGAACACCTGATTGACGTACAGGATATCATTGAGGATCTGCAGGCGAATGAACGCCGCCGTAAGATGGTGAACATCATTGTGGTAGCAGAAGGTTCTACCGCAGGAGGTGCTGAGGAAGTGGCCAGGCAGATCAAGGAACAATGTCTTCAGCTGGATACCCGTGTGACCATCTTAGGTCATATACAGCGTGGTGGTTCTCCTACCTGCCAGGACCGTATCCTGGCCAGCCGTATGGGTTACGCTGCTGTAGAAGCATTGCTGGAAGGTACATCCAATGTGATGGTAGGTATTGTAAACAACAAAATTCACTATACTCCGCTGGAACAGGCCATTAAGGCGAAAGAACACATTGATCCTGAATGGTTAAAGATCACTAAAATACTTGCGAGTTAAAAAATAGAGCTATGAGTACAAACGATTTATCGAAATACGTAAACAAACAGATGGACCATAAGGCTTCCAGGGCACATTCTCAACACAAAACAAAAATCGTTGCTACCGTTGGACCAGCATGCGATACCTACGAAGGATTACTGGCACTGGTAAGGGCCGGCGTTAATGTATTCCGTCTGAATTTTTCACATGGCTCTCACGAGGATAAGCTGCGTATTATAAAGCTGATCCGCCAAATCAACACTACAGAACCTTATAACGTTGCCATCCTGGCCGACTTACAAGGTCCTAAACTGCGTGTTGGTGAAATTGAAAATAATGCACTGCCACTGGTTCCCGGACAGATCCTCACGTTCGTGAACGAAAAAGTGGTAGGTAATGCAACAAAAATATATGTTTCTTACCCTGACCTGCACAAGGATATCAAACCTGGTCAGAAAATCCTGCTGGACGATGGTAAGATCGAAACTATTGTAAAAGAAGTAACCGCTGCCGGCGAAATCAAAGCAATCGTATCCTTCCCGGGTGTACTTTCTTCCAAGAAAGGTTTCAACCTGCCAGATACCCAGGTTTCCCTGCCTGCACTGACAGAAAAAGATGAAGTTGACTTACAGTTCATCATCGATCACGAATGTGACTGGGTTGCCCTGTCTTTTGTTAGACATGTAGATGACCTGCTGTTACTCCGCAAACGCCTGAAAGAACGTGATTCTAAAATAAAGGTGATCTCTAAAATCGAGAAGCCAGAGGCTATCGCTAATCTGAAAGAAATTATCTGGGAAAGTGATGGCGTAATGATCGCCCGTGGTGACCTGGGTGTGGAACTGCCGGTTGAGCAGATCCCAATGATCCAGAAAGATATCATCCGTAAATGTATTCACCGTGCGAAACCGGTAATCGTTGCTACCCAGATGATGGAAAGCATGATCGACCGTACCCGTCCTAACCGTAGCGAAATCACTGACGTAGCGAACGCTGTACTGGAAGGTGCTGATGCTGTGATGCTGAGCGGTGAAACTGCTACCGGTCAATTCCCTGAGCTGGTTATCCAGACTATGAAGAAAATCATTGACGAAGTAGAAAAAGAAGACATCGTTTACAACCGTAACCTGATTCCTCACCGTCACTCCCCTTCCTTCCTGAGCGATGCACTGTGTTATAATGCCTGTAAAATGGCAGAAGACCTGGATGCTGATGCCCTGATCGGTATGACACAGAGCGGTTACACCGGCTTTATGCTAAGTAGCTACCGTCCACGCTCTCCGCTGTATGTATTTACCAAAGAGAAATCCCTGGTAAATCAGCTGAGCCTTAGCTGGGGTGTACGCGCTTTCTATTATGGAGAAGAAGAAAGCCTTGATAATATCATCGCTGACCAGATCGGTATCCTGAAAGAAAGAGGTTTCCTGAAAGTTGATGACGTGGTTGTTAATACTGGTAGCACACCGGTTAAACAGCATCTGCCAACTAATACAATTAAGATTACAAAGGTGACTGAGTAATTTTATTTATGTTATAAAAAGGAAAGCCTTCCCGGATGGGAAGGCTTTCCTTTTTATGATTTTTTGGTGATAGTGCTGCGCACCATCACCAAAAAATTAAAGGGTCTTTGCAGGGCTTCGCCCTGCACCCAAAATGGCACCCGTTTAAAAGTTGAGGACTACTCTTGTAAACAACCTGATACCATTGAAGCCCATCTGAACAGGGTCCCAGGCACCACCGGCTTCACCATCAAAAGCAGAGTTTTTAGCTGCTTGTACAACGCCTAAATCAGGATGTACATTGAAGATATTATCTGCGCCGATGAACCAGTTGATATGAGAAGAGAATTTATAACTGGCGTAAAGGTCTGTCACCATCTTACCCTTGTAATTGAATTGCTCAGGTAACAGGGTACCATCAGCATCACTTTCTACCTGTGGATTAATACCAGTACCGGCCAGGTCTCCTGCAAAACCATAACCCAGCAGTTCTATCTTACCGAAGTAAGTGAGGTGTGTACCCACACTCAGTTTATTTACGCCATATTCCAGGTTTACACCCAGTTTCACCGGCGGTGCAGATGCTAATACAAACTTCTCTTCACGATCACTGAAGAACTCTTTCTGATGCAGGTAACTATCATTCAGAGAACCGGGCACATTTACTTTATCAATATTCATGTGTTGAATATTACCCGTAAATAATCCCCTGAAATGCTGATTACCCCAGCGTTTATTATAATCAATTACGATATCTATACCTGTGTTGGTTGTATTTACTGCATTCGCAAAGAACTGCGCATTGTCAATACGTAAATCATTCAAAGCATTATAAAATGCAGGTGATAAAGTAGTATCTCCCTTATTAAACTGTCCGGATAATACGATCCTGTCCTTTACTTTCACGAGATAACCATCAATAGTAATCGTTAATTCGCTCAGTGGTTTCCAGGAGAAACCAAGACTTGCATTCACAGATTTTTCCTGTTTCAGATCAGGAATACCTGCTGCTTTTGTAATAGGATCATAGTTAGGGGCAATCTTTACTTCAGAGATAGTACCACCCTGTACGTTCGTAAACTGAGAGCTGTAATTGATCTGTTGTAAGGATGGTGCACGGAAACCAGTACTTATAGATCCCCTGATATTAAAGTTATGAGTGAGCTTGTAACGGGAAGCCAGTTTGTAAGTGCTGGTAAATCCAAAGTCACTGTAATTCTCTGCACGGATAGCAGCGCCTATCAACCATTTCTTGGTCACATCCAGTTCTGCATCAACAAAACCAGCAATGTTGGAACGGTCTGCACTCACTACATCTGTAGGTCTGTAACCAGGGAATCCCTGGGAACCTGTGGCTTTGAAAAAAGTAGGATCGTAGTTCGTGTATGATGCTGCTTCTCCTGCATAAATCTTATAATTCTCATAACGGTATTCCGCACCAAAAGCCAGGTTTAACCCTGCTGCTACTGTTGGAATAGATTTATCGAAAGTAAGGTTGGCCGTATTCTGTAAGAAGGAGAAACCGCCATCATCAAAGTGTGTCTGGTTTGGTCCGAGAGAGGCGTTAAATGTTTTATCTCCGTAGAAATGGAAGTTGTTTTTACCAAGTGTATTACTCAGGTCCCAGTTCCAGTTGTTACCCAGTTCACCTTTGATACCTACCGCTCCGGATGCATCACTGATATGCGTCTGAATATGCGGATCGTATACGGTGTCTAAAGGTCCGCCGCCGGGAGTAGCTACGGAATACATGATATCCTTATTGAAGATCACATTACCATTGGCGTCTGTAGGGAAACGATCAGGATGCGCACTTGCAAAAGGGTTGTACCCGTGTAATGTTCTTGTGTAAGCATATGCATCAGAGGATTTATAGTTATATCCGCCGAAAGCATAAAAAGTAGTACGGCCATCTGCAAAGGGAACTTCCATATTGATCATTCCACCACCGGTGGTTTTGGAAGCATCTCCGTTAGATCTTCTTACTGCATTTACAGGCAGACCGTTTTTATCCGCCAGGTTGGTATCCAGTGCCTGACGGTATGTTTTACCCTGTACGAGGAAGTTACCTGAGAAGTTCAGGAAGCCACCCTGTTTACCTAAAGGAACACCATAACTGATACCGAACGTACCGGTATTACCATCTATAGGGTTGCTGTATTTGTATTGATTCTGATCACGACCAAAATAAGTATTGTATTTATGATCATAATAACCTGCGTAACCCGCATTGATATAAAGATGATTGACATCCTTTTTGAGGATCAGATTGATAACACCTGCAATGGCATCAGAACCATATTGAGCAGAGGCACCATCACGTAATATTTCAACACGGTCTATCGCTGCTTCCGGAATGGCATTCAGGTCGGTTCCTGAGTTACCACGGCCACGGGTCCCAAATACGGCCACGAAGGCTGTCTGGTGTCTCCTTTTGCCATTTACCAGTACCAGTGTCTGGTCCGGTCCAAGCCCCCTGAGTGTAGCCAGGTCTATCTGATCAGCACCATCACTACCACTTTGTTTGTTATAGTTGAAAGAGGGAGCGGCCATATTTAATACAGCGGTGAGGTCCATTTTTGCGGTAGGCAAAGAGGATTGTGAGAGGTTGATGATATCTACGGGTACAGGCGTTTCCGTTTTCGCCCTTCCACCCCCACGTGTACCTACCAGTACTACCTGGTTCAGTTCAGATACGTTGGATATAAGCTGAATATCGATGTTTGTACGACCATTCACCGGCTGTGACTGTGCAATGAAACCGATGGCACTTATTTCCAGCACATCATCACTTTTGGCTTCGATGGAAAAGGTACCTTCTTTACTGGTGAGCGTACCTGTGCTGGTTAATTTAATTCTTACAGTGATCCCTTCCAGCGGAACGCCTGTGGTAGCATCAGTAACCTTCCCGGTAACTTTTAGTTTCTGGGCATAAGACATTGAAAAGAAAAAAAGTAGCATTGCTACCAGACTTAGACTCCTGATTGACATCATAAATGGTGGATTTGGGTTATGTCTAAATATAAACATTTTCCATAGGTTCAACAACGTGGCGAACTGAAATGTTCAGATGTCTTACATTTACACTCCACGTAGCGGCATGTATGTTGCCGTAAAAAGTAAAACTGGTTTTATGAGTACTTTCAAGAGTATTAATCCATACACACAGGAAACCATCGCTGAGTATGCTGCTCATACAGAAGCGGAGATAGAACAATTGCTGGCATGGGGTCACCAGACCTTCCGCCAGACAAGACAGATCCCTTTGCAGCAACGCTGTGACCACATGCTGAAACTGGCAGCTCTCTTAAAAGAACAGGCAGATGTACACGCCGCAATCATTACCAGGGAGATGGGAAAAACCTTGAAAGAGGCAAAAGCAGAGGTGTTGAAATGTGCCGTTTCTGCGGAATATTATGCACAACATATCGCAGAGATGCTGCAATATAAACCGGTGAATTCCGATGGGCAGCAGAGTTATGTTGCCTATGAACCCAAGGGTATCGTGCTGGCTATTATGCCCTGGAATTTCCCTTACTGGCAGGTATTCCGTTTTGCCATTCCGAATATACTAGCGGGTAATACAGGTTTACTCAAACATGCCAGTAATGTCAGCGGCTGTGCCCTGGCTATAGAAAAGCTGTTCCTGGAAGCGGGTTTCCCGGAGGGCTCTTTCCAGGCAGTGCTGATTAATTCCAAAAATATTGAGCCGCTGATAGCAGATACACGTGTACAGGGGGTAACGCTTACGGGCAGTACGGGTGCGGGCATGAGCGTGGCCGCATTAGCCGGGAAATACATTAAAAAGACAGTGCTGGAACTGGGTGGCAGCGACCCTTTTATCGTGCTGAAAGATGCGAACATTGAAGAAGCTGCGAAGATTGCAGTGAAAGCACGTATGCAGAATGCGGGGCAGTCCTGTATTGCAGCCAAACGCTGGATAGTGGAGCAGTCAATATCAGGTGATTTCACAGACCGGGTGAGTGCCTTACTGGGGCAGATGAAACAGGGAGACCCTTTCCTGGCAGATACGGATATGGGTCCTATGGCAAGGCCGGACCTGGCTACCGAGTTATCCCAGCAGATGCGTAAAACGATTGCCCAGGGGGCTTCTCTTATATTGGGTGGCAAACAGGATTCAGCGAACTTCTCACCTACCCTGCTGACCGGCGTGCAGCCCCGTATGACCGCTTTTGACGAGGAGACTTTCGGCCCGCTGGCTGTGATTATCAGCGCAAATGACGAGCAGCATGCGATTCAGCTGGCCAACCAGACACCTTTCGGACTGGGGGCTGCTTTGTGGACTACCGACCTTGATAAGGCGAAGAAGCTGGCTACTCAGATTGAGAGCGGGAATGTGTTTATCAATGCGATGGTACGGTCAGATGCGCGTTTGCCTTTTGGAGGCGTTAAACAATCCGGCTATGGAAGAGAGCTGTCAGTAGAGGGAACACATGAGTTTTTGAATGTAAAAACGGTTTATATCGCCTGATTACCGGCTATCCAGTGATCACATATCAATTTTTGAATGTTTGAAGGGTTTATATAGCTTGCACCTGTATTTATCGCAAACGGCAACAAAATCGGCATGACCAGGAATAATTACGCTCCCTATATTACTATTACACGGGAAGAATGGGCTAAGAGAAGCGATGATCCAATGTTACATCTGTTAAAGGATATAGATGCGTTACACGGATTGAATGAGCCGCTGACAACAGAAGAAATTACACAGATCTACGTTCCGCTGTCGCGGTTGTTAAACCTGTATGTAACTGCTGCGCAGGGTTTACATGCTGCTACCAACAGTTTCCTGGGCAGCCAGGTACATAAAGTTCCTTACATCATTGGCATTGCCGGTAGTGTGGCTGTAGGCAAAAGTACTACAGCCCGTGTATTACAACGGCTGCTGGCCGCCTGGCCCAATCATCCGCGGATAGCGCTGGTGACGACTGACGGGTTCCTTTATCCGAACAGGATACTGGAACAGAAAGGTATCATGAACCGTAAAGGTTTTCCTGAGAGTTATGATATCCGCCGCCTGATCCAGTTCCTGGCCAGTGTGAAATCGGGCAAAGGGAAGGTGACAGCGCCGGTTTACAGTCATCTTGAGTATGATATACTGCCTAATGAATTACAGACCATAGAATCGCCCGATATTGTGATTGTAGAGGGAGTGAACGTGTTACAGGTGAGACCCCGTCAGCCACAGGTACAAAGGGAACCTGCCATCTTCGTATCCGACTTCTTCGACTTCTCCATTTATGTGGATGCGGAAGAAAAAGATCTACAGGAGTGGTATGTAGAACGTTTCAAATCTTTGCGCAGGACGGCCTTCCAGAATCCTGATTCATATTTCCACCGTTATGCACATCTTTCTGATGCAGAGTCTGAGGACTTTGCCAGGGGTATCTGGAATGAGATCAATAAACCTAATCTTGAATTAAATATTATGCCTACACGTTTCAGGGCAAGTTTAATTCTTGAAAAAGGAAGTCATCACTTTGTTCAGTCACTCAAACTGAGAAAAACCTGATGCCTGATATCACTGTTGTGAAAAACGCTTTATCCCAAATGGACCCTGGTGCTGGTGATAACTGGCATTTATTTGAACCTTTACTGCAGGAAGTCCATTTCAATACCGGCGAATATCTTGCCCGTGCCGGGAGAATATCAACAGCTATTTATTTTATTTCCGAAGGAATTGTAAGGGTATGTACCGATGAAGTATCCCTTGATTTTGCCTTTCCCGGGATGTTTTCCACTGCTTATGCATCTTTTATTACACAAACTCCTTCTGCGGTTAATATAGAGGCGATAACGCCTGTAAGCGGCTTTGTTTTTTATTATGATGCTTTGCAGGTGTTATATCGTCAAAGCCATGCTGCTGAACGGACCGGCAGGTTATTGGCCGAGTATCAGTATTTAAGAAAATATCAGCGTGAGTTATCCTTTCTTCAGTATTCTGCACAGGAAAGGTATTTACAGTTGCTGGAAGAATATCCTCAGATAGTACAGCAGGTCCCTGTGAAATATGTGGCTTCTTTTCTGGGTATTAAACCAGAGAGTTTAAGCCGGATCAGAAAGAATCTAAAGGGATAACCAGATCCAGGCTATATATACTGGCTGAAAAGCCAGTCTGCTCCAGGTATACCAGGGTTTTGCAGGTAAACCGCCCGGGGCAGGTAACTGCTTTACCGCTACATAAATATTTGCAGGGAACATAAGTATCAGCAGGATGGTTAATCCCCAGGCTGCATACCACTGTGTGGCAGGAAATAATAACCCGGCCCCCAGGATGATCTCCCCTATTCCACTAAGGATAACGAGTTGTAAAGCATAGGGTAACCAGGGTTCTATCATGTAAGTGAGTTTCCTGGGGGTCAGGACATGCATACACCCTATCATAATGAACATACAGGCCGCAGCAATACCTGCGTCATGCGGGAAATGTAACAGGTAAGGCAGGTGAAAAATGAAGCCTGTTAAGAGTAATAACAGACTGATTGATAATAAACCAGATAGGAATGCCATTTTGTTTTTGTTTATACAAAGTTCCGGTTTATACATATGCGCCGGACTAACATATGTTAGGTTCCGGTATTAACAATTATTTATAGGTATCATTTTTGCAGTCAAGATGTATAACGAATACATTTGTTTCGAATCTAAAAAGAGTACTAATGAAAAAAGCCCTTTATCCGATAGCGGCATTATTGATTGTCATTGCATCAGCATTTACTTTTCTTCCTGCACAGGATTACAAAATAGCTGATGGTTATTCTGTTAAGTTTTCTGCATCCGGCGCATCCGGAATATTCAGAACATTAAAAGGAGATATTTCTTTTGATGAAAAAAATCTAGCTGCTTCAAAGTTTAATGTTACGATTGATGTTACTTCTATCAATACAGGAAATGGATTGAAGAATACACATGCAAAAGGTGGTAACTGGTTTGATGCAAAGAAATACCCTGAGATTAAATTTGTATCCAAAGAGATTGTAAAATCCGGTACTGGTTATACGGCGAAAGGAACACTTGAAATGCATGGTGTGAAAAAAGACTTCAGTATTCCTTTTACATTTGTAAAGAACGGAAACGGTGGTACGTTTAGTGGAAAATTTGATGTAAACCGCACTGACTTTGGCATTGGCAGCCCAGGTGGAAAGGTAGATGATATAATAAAACTGGAAGTATCTGTACCAGTAAACTAATAACTACTTATTCGAGTAAATATAAAAAACCCGGACAAATCGTCCGGGTTTTTTTAGGCATAATTTTGATTAACAAATCATACCATTACTTAACCCATTCATTAACATGGGTTGCGTTGCCCATACTTAATTCACGGGCAGAAATGGTGAAAGCAACAGTCATCGGATTCTGATTGTCAGCGTCAAAAGACTCTTCAAACTTTACCAGATAACCTTCTTTAAAAGAAAGCTTTTTCGACACTGCGTCTGTGTCTCTTTTGTAGAAAGTAACGGTGCCATCTTTGCGTTCAAAGCTGTTCACCATCCACTCAAAAAGATCAGTTTCACCAGTTGATTCGACAACTAAACGGATGCGGCCTCCACGGGTTATGGCAGATGGACGGCCTGTAGCATCAACTTCCTGGGTGAGGTCGTAGCTGCAATGTTTTACGTTTAATTTTTTGCCAGCTACTTCAAACACTGATTTGAAAGACATGGGTTAAATGTTTAAGGTTTACAATAAAAAATAATAGTCAACGAGGTATTTATTTATCTATTTATTTATATGCTTCAAAAATAAAATAAATATCCTGTATGGACAAGGTTAACAATGGGGTAAATGCAGACTTTAACACATGAATATTAATATAATTCGTTTATTTTTTAATATGAATAAGGGCCAGCAGCCGGGGTTGCAGCCATTGGCCCTCATAAGTAATTCATCTTTAGCGAGATCGCATGAGTTGTCTGTTATAGTCAAGTTCGTTTCTCGCATTTTCCAATTCCTTATTGATATCATTGATCTTTTCTTTCAACTCTGCAATAGTTTGCTGTGCATTCTGCAAACCACGTAACTGCTGTTTGCTTTGTTGCAACAACAGACAATTCTGAATGATGTTTGCATATAGTCCATAATGGCTTACCACATCTTTAGGGATAGAATTACGCATGTTTACGAGGTCCTGTGCAATCACCTGATCTATGTAATTCGCATTCTGATTAGGCAAATTTATAGAATCGAGGTTGTTCCTTACCTTCTCCAGCTTTTGCAGAAAATCGGCCTGGAAAGCCTGTTCCTGACGGAATGTGCTCAACTGTTTGCGCAGTTCTGCATTCTCCCTGGCAGGCACCTGGAAATTAAAGAAGATAGCCAGTACGAAAAGGCCCACTGTGGTGACAAAAAATAACAGGAACCATAAGAATGCAGAGGTCCTCTCACGTTTATTAAGTACGCGCATGTATTTATCGTGTTGTTAAATTAATATATTGAGTTAATCTGTGAAGAACCAGCGTTTGGTTTTATGCTTACGTATATATTCAGCATCTTCTGCAGATTCTTCTTTTACAAATATTCCGCTATCCATTTTACGACCGATGTAATCCAGTCTGCTCAGGCTTTCAAACAGCTTATTCATTGCACGTACAAACGGTATCATAGGTTGCAGGCATTCTCTTACATCAATATGTTTATAGCGGATATTGGCGCAGTTTACCATCAGTGTTTCCAGTTCTCCCTGTCTCAGTTCACACCATTCTGATAAATAATTCAGCAGTTCTTCTTTACCGGCACTCGCTCTCTGATCGATGGCATTCTTCATGGTGCGTGCCAGTCCGGCCACTACTTCCAGCATAGCAGCAGGCGACTGATAAAGACCCAGCCAGCGGAACTGTGAGATGCGTGTACTGAGGTACTGCGTAATTCTTTCTGTAATGTATAACACTACCTGTGCAAGGTCGTTGTTCTGATTACGTGCATATATTTTCTGTACGATGTTCACACCATACAATTCCAGTTGTCCGAGGAACTGATCCAGTTCCTGGTGCAGGTCCGTCAATGCAGGATGTGAGGACACCATTGAACAGGGTGGAATGTAATCATCATCCAGCTGCGGACGCCCATCAATGATAGAGATACGGCCCAGCACCATCTGGTAACTGCCCAGTTGTCCGTTTGGCAACTGTGATACAGGTGCTACGTATAAATTGTATTCCGGCGTAGCGTATGGCAATCTTGGCGGATCTTCCGTGAGTAAAGGTTCTCCGCTGGGTTGCCTGTTAAAGGGGTTTACCTGTATCAGGATATAATATACGTTTTCTGTATGCTGAGGGTCCCAGTTATATACTGCTTCGGGAAAAGTGGTTGCATATTTCAATGAATGAACGGTATGTTCAGGTATTTCAATGCGGGCACCACCGGGCGTTACAGCACGGCATTCCGTTAATTTGATACGCCATTGCTGCTGATTATCTGCGATGAACCAGCAACGCAAAGATTCTTTGCTTTCTGCCTTTGCCGGTAACAGTCCATAGTTCTGTGCATGCAACCCGCCGGAAATAGCATCTCTTATCTGATCCAGCATTGCATTTTCTGTATCGATAAAATGCTGCTTTTTTATTTTCATGCCATCTACCCAGTTAACGGGGAAATGTTTAAGCGGCTCTGCCATTTTTAAATATTTAATTGATTACTACTCTGCTGCATATGATGACGCTGTTCTCCCTCATACCATTCATGAATACCGGTTTTTCAGGGTCCAGTGTGCTGGCTATACCCAGCCATCTGGATTTGAGGTGGAATACCCAGCCATAGGGCTGTCCGTTGGCATCCATGATATCAATAGGTGTATTCGGGTATTTGTCGTTGTAGTCTGCTACAAAATGATAGAACAGGTCTCCCAGGTCCATCTTGATAGGAGTACGTGCCCTGAAATAAGTACGGTCTTCATCCGCACTTTTCTTTTCCAGTTCAAAACCTACTACGATGATATCCCGCATATCATCTTCATTCACTTCCGGCTGATCCTGGTAAGCGGGGTATTGCCACCATTTATGGAGCTTCACCGGTATGGCCATCATCCTTTCGAAAGTCTTGTATACAAATGTGGGCAATGCAAAAACTAACAGGCAGGTGAGCATGGGGTAATAGAGAAAATCTCCCTGTGTGAAGAGGTATTGCACCAGCACGAATCCTATACCACCAAATAACCAGATGGCTATAATAAAGGCCAGTTCGGAGCCAAGCGTGTTTTCATTTGCCCAGAAATGAGTGTACATGAGATGACAATGTACTACTCCAAGCCCCATGAACCACACCTGGTAAAACAAGTATTGGTTCATCAGGTTCTGGTGTGTAAAAAGAAAAGGAATGGAACTGATCACGGCATATGCAAGGGTCATACCTGCGAGATACCACAATGCCTTTTTCTTATATAACGTAAAGTTTTTAATATAACGTCCCAGCAGTCCCACTATCAATGCGCCGATAGCGATCACCAGTGCCAGTACAAAGTAGATTTTACCTCTGATCATCATAGTTATTCAAAGTAGGGTTAAGTATGGTTTAAATGCAAAAATAGTTCCATTTAATGCCTATAGATAAAAATTGTAGCCCATAATGCCTTCTTTAGGCTGGTTATCAGCCACTACTATTTTTTTCTCTTCGGGATGGGGTTCCAGCACTGTTTCCACTTCCACATCTGCAGGCAACAGAAAGCCCAGGCATACTTCCAGTAATTTACCATAAGGTTGCCAGGGCAGGAAATCGTATATACGCCGCTGTTGCAGGGGACCTATTGTTACTTTTACACGGGGCATATCCGTGTAGAAAAGATTGCCTGTCATGGTATCTATTCCAAGACGGCATTCTCCCAGTCCGGTCTGTATACCTGCCGGTACAGCGCTTGAACCGTTTTCTGCTGTGACACGAACGGGTTCATCCAGAATAGCTTGTAAGTATAATTGAACGAGTGGCAGGTTACCTGCTATACGATGAATATACGGTAATAGTTTTACCAGCCTGTTCACACCTGTGGAAGGCAAGCCGGTGGGGATACCCCAGAAGGACAGGAAAAGCTGATCAGCATCTTTCCCGAAAGCATCAAACAGCAAGTGTTTTTCGCGTTGTTCCAGGAATACACGTTGTAAAAAAAACTCATGTTCTATGGGGCGGAAAAACTTGCGTGCTTCCTGTTGTTCCTTCTGCTGTTTTTTATAATTGGCCACCATGTCGCTGACAGCACGCTGTTGTTTCTGCGGTGTAAACTCATGGAAAAGTCCTTCGGGAAGACGGTCATAAATCCCATCGCGGGATAATGTTAATGTAATAAAGGGATGATAGGGTTGTGAATCATCCAATTGTGCATCTAAAATATCTTTATTAAAAGCACGTGTAAAAACGTTCTGCATTTGTACCGCCACTTCATCTTCCTGCACATGATTATCCAGTAGTTCACCTACAACGACTTCTGCACGTACATCGTAATGTAAGCGCCTGATATGGTCTATCACTTCTTCCAGCACATTGGCTTTTTGGGCATTATTTAACATCAACTGGTTAATTTAGGTTTTCCTCACTTTGGGTTCTGGGTCACATTCCGCTTTTCAAATGTTAAAATTTCAATAGCGAATGTAGGTTGTTTAGCAATTTATCTAAAAAAATATTTAAAATTGCATAAATACGAAAAACCCAAAGAACCCATGACCCCACGCAAGTCAACAAACGAGCGAAAAGTGAGTACGTACACACCATTTCGTAAGATTACAAGCCATATCGACCCAATGGTACTGTATACGTTCCTTTCTTTACTGGCAATCAGTATTGTCATACTGGCCTTCCAGGTTTCCGGCAAGGAAGATTGCAGCAAGGGCAGCATATTACTGTCCAGCCAGCAGAATGCAAAAAAACACAATTCATTTACCACCGGTGAGGTGATTACTTTCAAAGCAGACAATACCGGTAAAACCCGTGCAGACATTTCCTGGGATTTTGGTGATTCTACCGACCAGGCACAGGGTTTGCAGGTATACCACGCTTTTAATAAAGCAGGCAGTTACACGGTAACTGTGCGGGGCGGAAAGTGCAGCTGGCATCAGGAAGTGGTAGTGGTGAACGCTATTCAGGACAATGTTCCTCTTCCATCATCCGACCTGTTCCCTGTGATAGAAGGCCCTTCTGAAACGCTTGCAGGACGCCCTGTGACCTTTACCAACCATTCTTCCAATGCTACCAAATGGCAATGGCGTTTGTTGCAGAACGGCGCTGAAACGCATAGCGGAAAATCAGTTGTGTATACATTCTCCTCACCAGGTGAACGCATTTTAACCCTGATCGTGAACGGGGATACCAGCAAGATGGTGACAAAACACATACAGGTGTTTGCTTCACAGCCAGCACGCCGTAATGAGCATTTTGAACCCATGCCTTTCCCTGAAGAGCCGAAACCGGCAGATAATGCTGCTGCGGCACAACCAGTGCCGGAAAAGCCTAAAACGCCGTCTATTTCGGATGATGAGTTTAAGTTTATGCTGGCCCAGGTGATAGATAAGCAAAAGAGTGCGGGCGACTTCTCTCCTTTCCTCTGTAATAACCTTAACGCAAATGTATTACTGAATGATAAGGATACCGACTCGTTCTCTCATTTCTGCTCCCGCATCCGTGGTAAGAAACGCTTTAAAATAGAGCTGGTGAACCTGATCAAAGATCAGAATGGTTGTGTGAAAGAGATCCGTATCAGATATGATAAGAAATTCCTGGGTATATTCTAATGATCATGAAACAATATTATAAACTGCCACTGGACTTTTCCCGCATGCTGCAAAAGAAGGACCTTCCTGATTGCAACCTGGAAGAGTCTGTGGCCCAGCATATACAATTGCTCATTACTACCGTACTGGGTGAGAATAAAGATGATCCTCAATATGGCTGTCAGCTCTGGGATTCTGATTTTGATATCCGCGCTTCCAATAACGAAGTGAAAGAGTCTGTAGAGCTGGCTATCAAAGCCTCTATTATACGATATGAGAAAAGATTATCACAGATAAGAGTAGTTGCCATGGTGAGCCAGGAAGAATTTCCTTCAGCCACTTCCCGCAAAGTGAAGAAGAAAATAAGAGTAACAGTAACGGGTGTACTGGCACGGAATAAAACCCCTTTTCACTATAATAGTTTCTTTTATGTAAGCCCGTTGTCTTACGATTAAACTTATTGTCATGGCGAAAGAACAAAAAGAAAGAATAAAAGACCGGATGCTGAAAACTGCTGCCAGATTATGGGGATACCCGGATGCTGAAGTAGAAACATCTTTTGACCCTATCGTACAGTTGCTCTTAGAGGCTTGTGCGAGTGAGCTGGAAAAGATTTCCGGGGAAGTGGACGTATCACATGCACGACTGGTGGAAAGACTGGCGCAGATCATGATGCCGGAGCCTATTACCAGCAGTCAGCCTGCGTATGGCATCCTGCATGCCAGCAGTAATGAAACAACGACTACGCTTACACCTGATCACCAGTTTTTTTATACACTAAGGAACGGGTTTAACAGTCAGGATTTGTTTTTCATGCCAGTGGCGCAGCATAAGTTGTTCCGCGGGCAGGTGAAGTATATGGCAATAGGGAATAAACTCTATGAAAGCAAAGAGCAGTGGTTTAAGGAACAGGTGTTACAGGGGACTTTGCAAACAAATACCCCACCGAATCATTTGTGGCTGGGGCTGAATATGGAAGGCACACCTTCTTCTCTGGAAGGATTGTCTTTGTTTTTTGATCTGAGGAATGTGCATCAGCAGGAGATGTTTTATTACTATCTGCCTTTGTCCCACGTTTTTATAGGTAATACTGAACTCACTTTTAAAAGCGGGTACAGTCATAGCCGTGCTTCTGCGGAAGAAGACCTGGATGCGATTATGCAGCCGGCTTTTGATACGAACAGCAAGTATAGCCAGCAGGTATTACAGCGTTTTCGCCGGCACTTTTTAACAGTCACCAGCAGTATAGGCTTACCGCCTCAGCAACCGGCACCGGCTACTTTGCAGCAGATATTCGGGAATAGCTTTGCCCCTTATAATAATGAGATCTGCTGGATACGGGTGGAATTCCCGGAGACTATCCGTCATTCTCTTTTAGAAGACCTGTTTTGTTCGATTAACTGTTTTCCGGTGATTAACAAAAAGGTGAATGAGCAGTCGCAACGTCTGAATAAGTACCTCAACATTATGCCCCTGCATACTGCGGATATTTATTTTGATGTGAAGCGGGTGTATGATACCAGTGGATTTGACTACCATGTAAGGAACTTTACTACGGCCGGAGAAATGCAGGAAGGAGAACTGGTGATCCGTAGCAGTGGAATAGGCAGGTTTGATTCCAGGGAAGCCAAGGAGATCATTGCATACCTGATAGAGGTCATCAGGGATGAGAGTGCAATGTTTGAAGAAGTGCGGAATGATTATGTGGCCAGCAGAATGCGGGAGTTACACCAGTTAATTGCTTCTCTGGAAGAACAGTTGCAGCCCGGTACCAACAGGGGGAACATTCCTTACCTGATGATCAAGCCAAGGGAGAATGCAGACTATCTGTTCTTAGAGTTTTATACAACCAATGGTAGTATTGCAAATAACATCCGCATGGGTAGTCATTTGCAGGAGTATGGCAGTATACAGGTAAAACCGGGTACTATCACCCTGTTGTCGAATACCCAGGGAGGAAAAGACAGGTTGAATATAGATGAGAAGATCAATCTTTACCGGTATCATTTGTTAAGTCGTAACCGGGTGGTGACACCGGAAGATATTAAAGCATTGTGCAGGGCTGTGTTGGGTAAAGAAGTGCGTGAGGTAGCTATATCAAAAGGTGTAACAGTGAAGCAGGGTTCTACGGAAGGCTATAGCAGAACAATGGATATTAAGATCCTGCTGTCAAAGCCGGCGGAACATTATGCCGCGGGAAATCTTGTTTATCTGAAAGATGAGTTGTTAACACAGTTGCAGGAGCACTCTGCGAATAATTATCCTTACAGGATATTTATGAATGAAGTGCTGATGTAAATTATATTTGTTTTAAACGGACATCGCCGCCTGATTTGAGAACGTCAGGCGGTACTCCTTTGTTTCCCCCTTTATCACACAAGACTATTGTGTTTCCAAATCCCAAATCTACATAAATACGGTTGCTGACCAGCCATCCTCTTCCTGACAATTTTGTATTTTTCCTGATATAGACTCCATTTGATTGTAAATCATCTAACAGTAAGATACTTACCAGCTGTCCATCCTGGAAGCCTATATTGCTTTGCAGCCGTGCAGCATATGCGATGTAGGTAGTTTTACTGCTGCTTTGTTTGCCCATGTTGATACGGATGCTCTTGAAATCATTATTCGAAGCTGCGGGAGCTGAGGAGAATACAGATCCATTAACAGTACTCTTATCAAATACATTATATCCGAAACCAGGCATATAGAGTTCCGGGCTTTCGAAGAGTTGTTTGATGGCAATGATCTTGTAGAGATATTGCGCTGTTTCACTATTCAGCATCAGCTGATAATAATCCTTACTCCCCTGTCTTTTTACATTACGGGAAATATTACCCGCACCTGCATTATAAGCAGCGGCGGCCAATGTCCATGAATGTAACTGTTCATGTAACTGTTGTAAATAACGACAGGCGGCGTGGGTAGACTTGAGTAAGTGATTGCGTTCATCGTTATTATAACTTACATCCAGTCCTAATGCAGCAGCTGTTGCCGGCATAAACTGCCATACGCCCTGGGCTCCCACAGGAGAAGTGGCATTTGTAAAGCCACTTTCTACTACGGGCAGGTATTTAAAATCTTCAGGTATATTGTATTGCTGTAAAATGGGAATAATGAGGGGGAAATATATATCTGTTTTTGCTTTCAGGAAAGGCAGGAAATTACGGTGACGTAAGTTGCCTTTTATTACATCCATTAAACGGTAAGAGACAAACTCTTTTTCCAGAGGAACGGATTCTCCACAAAAATTTACCTGTTGGGCATTGACTGTTATTACCGCAAAGCAGCAGATTACAAACAATATATGACGGGTATAATAACGCATGTTTTATTTACTGATCATATACTTAGGGAAAGCACTTACGGGTGTGTATAGTACTACCTGATCTTTATTCAGTCCGTTATAAATCACCATAATCACTTCATCATTCTTTTTAAAAACCGGGGCTGTTGTTACATACACCAGTTGTTGTTCGCCTCTGGCAGCCAATGTAGTATTAGCTTTTCTATAAAGAACCGGCATTGGATTAAGCACCGCAGAATCCTTCACTGTTTTATGCATCAGCGTTGTTTTGCCAATGATGTAAGGATCGTTTGTCCGGTTTTTAATGTGGAAGCAGAAGTATACCAGGCTATCCAGTATCATTACCTGTGAGAAATTGAGCGTGATACCATCTGCCGTTGTTTCGTACTGATGGCTGACCCTTTTCTGCTGCATAAAGTCGCTGGCTATACGGCTTACCGTTACAGTATCAATATTTGATGTAACTGCCGGCTCTTCTTCCTCTTCCGGTGTTGCAGATTGCTGCGGCTGTTCTGTACCTTTTGCCGCGCCACCTTTAGCAGGAGACAGCGTATACTTTAAACGGGAAAGGTCTACCTTATCCCGGAATGCGAGGATCATGTAGTGGATATTCTCTCCTTCACGAATGACCAGGTTCGTTGTTCTTGGATTGGCAACGATGGGCCTTATGAACACGATAGTTCCATCTACAATCCGGTAATCATAATCTGAATTTTTACCATCTCCAATTTGAAATGTACTTATCGCAGCTCCACAGGTGATAAGGGTGACAGCGCCTTTAGTTGTAATAATGCTATCTGTCTGTTTTTGTCCAAGCACGCTATTCCAAAACAATAAACAGCAGAAGACTGTTAACGCATGCTTCATCTGATAATTCTTTTCCATTCTATTTAACTACAAGATGATTTGCAATCAAAGCTCCGTTAGGAGCTTCGTGTTTGTAGCAAATAAATTGTGATATTTAATTTAGACTCCATAGGAGTCCCCTATTTTACTACTTTAAGGGGACTCCTACGGAGTCTGTTTTACTTAGTGTGTCATATTTCTACAAACACGGGGCTCCTAACGGAGCCAGATTACTTAGTATATATGAATAGACATTTTTCACAAGCAATAACCTTCTGATGGTGCTTGCTACTTGAAATCATGATTTATCCTGTTCATATTCAGTATCCCACTCGTTGTTCATATCTTCTCCTTTATGTCCTTCCATTTTAATCAGGAAGTTCTTTGCAGGGAAATATGGTTTGAGGTGAATATCCAGGTGGATTAAGTCTTTTTGAATAGTATCCTGTTCAAAGCGGCGGATATTGAAATCCTCTATCAGTTTTTCCGGACCGGTAATACTGTCCAGGAAACGGATGATCTGCTTCATCAGGTCTTTTCGGGTATTGGCATTGAAGTTTTCGAAAGCGCGACGGTTAAGGAAGTCCATCAGTACTTTTGTAACGTAGTCAAATACACGTACAACGGAGTAAGTCTGTAAACCAAGGTTATCTCCGTTGAATAATGTTTTCGCACTAAAGGCCATTACCTTACCATACTCCTTTACCATAGGGATCAATCCCATTTTTTCCAGGCTGGCAATTTCACTTTTCTTCAGTTCGAATTTCACGCCATCTACCTCATTGATACCACCGAATTTCTTACCGGCAGTTACCTGAGACATCAGTGTTTTATAGATCTTACCTGCCAGTGCACCGGAAGGTGGAATATAGAGATTATCCTCTTCATGAATTTCATCAAACTTACCACGACCAACCAGCCAGTTACAGGACATGATCACATTGGAACGATGTACTTCACCACCGGTAAGGTTAGCGAGTTCAAACATTTCCATCACATCGTCCGGTGCATCCAGGTGAGAGAAATCTGTTACCAGCATCGCTTTATTTTCATACGCGATCTTGGCCCATTTTTCTATCACTTTATTGGACCCTAAGTAACCGGGTATTACCAGCAGACTATAGTTACCACGCAGGTCTAAACGGTCGTAGTTCGATACCAGTTCCTGTTGCACCGCATCGATGAAACGTGTGTTGTCCAGATCTTTTAACTGATCCGGATCAGCATTGATGAAGGCAACGTTCTTTACTTTATCTGACTCTGTGTTTTTAAAGAACAGGGCCACGTTACGATAGGATTGTTCCAGTTCGCGGGTGCTTTCCACTGCCTCTGACAGGTTATTGGTGAGAATTCTGTCTGCCTGTTCGGAATGTTCTGTACAGAAGCTGACCATATCAGGCAGGTCCTGAGCTTCTGTCAGTACTTTCTCCCACAGTTCCAGGGTTTTTCTCAGCTTTTCCCTTTCACTCTTTTTGGAGCTTTCTGTTAAAAATATATTACGACGTGCTTTACGTTCGGGATTGATATTCTGTATGCCTTCGATCGTACCTTCCAGCAGATCGAACCCGCCGTATTTGGCCAATGTATCCAAACTTTGATCAAGGGATGCAGATTGCTGACCGGGAGTGGCCTGAAGCTGATCCTGTGACTCCGGTTGTTTTTGTAATTCTGCCATATGATAATGAATTATGGGTTATTTGTTGTTTTTCAGATCAGCCAGTAATGACTTTACAGAAGTTAGTAATGCCTGTCTTGCTGCAGGATCTGCCAGTGCGCTTTTCAATATCTTATTTGTTTTAAGATGTTTCATGATTTTGAGGTACTGTTCCTTTTCGGTGGACAGGTTATTCAAAAAATCGCTTTGGGCAGTGATACCTTTTACACCAAAGTCCCCAAGGTTATGGAACTCCAGACTTTCGGGTACTGTGCGGCCTTCTGCGTCATGAAAAAGCATGTTAACGGAAGGTTTGTAGTTCTCAAACACATCCTCTACACTTGTTAATCCCTGTACTATTTCCGGTTTAACAGGTGTTTGCTGGGTTAACTTTTCAGCAAACAATGTCCGGTTGTGAGAGATTTCAATAATGGCCTCATTAGCGTCGAGTCTTACTTCGTTACCGCCAATTCCGTAATTATCATTCATATTAAGTGGTTTTTACAACAATAAATGCTCTATGGTATCTTACAATTCTGATGCTACTATGTCCCATTGCAGCTCCCCGTTCTTATCTATATCCAGTTTAACTGCCGTATGGGGTTGCAGGCTACCTTCAATAATCATCCTTGACAATGGTTTTCGCAGGCGGCTGCGGATTACTTCTTTTAACGGTCTTGCCCCGTATAAGGGGGAATAACCTTCTGCGGCCAGTTGCTGTCTTGCTGCCAGCGAAACCTCTAAGGAGATCTGCTGCTGTTTCAGCAATTGCAGTAAGTGTTGCAGATGAATATCGAAGATCTTCACCACATTTTCCTGTTGAATCGGGCCAAACGGAACAATCTCTGTTAAGCGGCCCAGGAATTCAGGGCGGAAGTGACGCGTCATCAGTTCCATTAACTGTTGCGAAGGTGGGATAACACCCTGGCGGAACGACTGCGTAATCACATCGCTACCTATATTGGAAGTGAACAGAATAAGGGCATTGGAAAAATCACCTGTTTTACCAAGACGGTCGTGTAATTTACCTTCATCCATTATCTGCAGAAAAATGTCGAATACGGAAGGGTGTGCTTTTTCAATCTCATCGAACAATACAACGGCATAGGGTTGCTGGCGGATCTTGTTTACCAGTAAACCTCCTTCCTCATAACCTACATAACCCGGGGGCGCACCATACAGGAGAGCAGCAGAATGCTCTTCCTTAAACTCAGACATATCAAACCGGATCATGGACCGCTCATCCTGGAACAAGAAGTCTGCCAAAGATTTGGCCAGTTCCGTCTTACCCGTACCCGTTGGCCCCAGGAAGAAGAACGAACCTATTGGTTGTCCCGGCCGGCTCAATCCTGAGCGGGATTCCAGGATAGCTTCGGCTACTGTTTTAAGCGCATGGTCCTGTCCGACTACACGCTTTTGCAGTTCTTTGTCCATGTTAACCAGTCGCTCCCTTTCCCCGGATTGGATCTTACCCAGGGGAATACCGGTGCTTTCTGCAATCATGGTGGCCAGGTCTGTTGTTGTAACCGCAGTGGCCTTATTTTGCACTATAGGTTCCAACTGTTCAATCAGATTGAGCAGAATGGCCTTTAAAGTGCCCGTATCTTCGATTTTAGAGATCTCCTGGTCTATCTGTAGCCTTGTAATCAATAAGGCGCTTAAACGCTGCCTTAATTGCTGATACCACCAGAGTAATTCCGGACGGCTATCCCCTGCAACTTCCAGTTTGGTTTTCAGATCGGCAAGAATTTGCTCACCGGTATCCTGTGTAGTACGTACGGCTGCCAGGGTACGGTCCATCAAATTAATGGCACTGTCCGGCAGACTGCGTTCTTTGAGATAACGGCGGGCGAGGCGGATAGCATCTGCTATCACTTCATGATCAGCAGTTAGTCCGTAGTAGCTTTCGTAGTCAGGTACTACTGCCTGGATCATACGGGCAGCGAGTGCTTCATCCGGTTCTGATAAAGTGATTGTTTCAAAGCAGTGACGCAGCAGGCTGTCTGGTTCTATCAGCTTGCGGAAACCTTCCGGGGTGCTGGTACCAACAACCGTGATATCACCTTTACCGAGGGCAGCTTTTAATACGTTGGCGATGCCGCCGGCTGTATTGGGTTGCTTATCAAGTAAGGTATGCAGATTGTCTATAAATAATATGTGCCGGCCGGCAGTTTGTAATTGCTGAATGATTTGTTGCAGGCGGTCTTCCAGTTCGTTTTTATAAGCAGCACCGGCGATGAATGTACCATAGTCCAGTGTGTATACATCGGTATTATGTAATTGTGATGGCGCCTGTTTATTAATGATGGCACGTGCCAGTGCAGTAGCCATAGATGTTTTGCCTATACCTCCCTCTCCTATCAGCAGGATGCTGGAACGTCCCTTACGGGTAAGGATTTCTATCATGGTACGCACCTCTGCATCCCGGCCTGCGAGTGCATGTTCAGATTGCAGACGTTGCGGATCAGTAAGGCGATAGATATACCTGAGTGCGGTCGTTTTACCAGTACCGTTAGACTTCGCTGCAGGTTGTGCCGCAGTCTTACTGAAATGAGTAAGTAACTGTTCACGTTGCAACGGGAATGTCTTCAACTGCTCATATGAAAATCCTACTCCGGGGGTACTTAATGCTATCAGTACGCACCAGGCATCTGCTGCATCAAGGTCGTATTCCAGTCTTACCGCATCTGCTTCCTGTAATACGTTAGCAGCGTGTTCATCCGGTTCAGGCTCATCAGATGGTCTTGTTGCTTTAGGCAAACTATCCAGTCGTACTTCTGCCCATTCTTCCAGGTAATAGATATCAATATCCATGGCCTGTAAAGAAGCAGATAAATTTATTTCTCTATGTAAACATGCGAGTAACAGGTGCGCAGGAGTATAATGCACATGATGGTGTTCTTTTGCGAGGGCTTGTGCAATGCGAATGGTGGCCTGCACTTCCGGAGCATATATTGTATACGTAGCCAGGGTCATTAGTTAACTTATAGGTTTTTCCGTTTATTATTTAAAAAGGGTTACGATTATATGGGCATTATTAACAGGGATAAAGATACAGCTAAAATGTATATGAATTATTTATTACGCTGTTGAAATGCGCTATAGGGGCTTATATGAGTGCTGTAAATATAGCAGTGTATGTGTAATCACTTTTATACACTGCTATGTCAATTACAGTTAAGCAATTCTCAATCAATCATCTTTATCAGAGTTAACCATTTTAAACAAATATCAATTAATAATCATTTTAGATAAAAGTAACATATTATACCATTATAAATTACTCCCTGTTATCAGTTAATTTTTTCAAAATGATGCTGATTATCTGGCAGAATAATTTATTTTCGTACCGACCATTTGTCTTTATTTGTAGTTATAGTTAATCCAAAAACCTAACAAGTATGTCATTCAAAGCAGTAATGCGATTAGACGGAGAAGAAATCAACGTACTGGATTGCCAATTTTCTTTTTCGCAACATACAGATCATAACGGAAAACCCGCTGCCCGACCCACAGGAGGCTCACTCACAGTATTACTTGAATCAGATGGTAATACATCATTGTTCGACTGGATGATATCCAATACACAGACTAAAAGTGGCAGTATTGTTTTCTTTCGCCGTGATGCGATGTCTAAAATGAAAGAGCTGAAATTTACTGATGCTTATTGTGTAGAATACTTTGAGCATTTTCATGCAAGTGGTGAAATACCTATGCAGATAAAACTGGTACTCTCTGCGAGAGAAGTACAACTGGGCAGTTCCACGTTTCAGAACCCCTGGCCTCAGGCTTAATTTTACACATAATGGGAATCAAGAAATTTCCGTCTTTCAGCACATTATGGAGTAGCTATCCGCATGACAGGGATGCTCCTCCCGGTAGTAGCCACGCAATGCCGTGTGATGAGAAAGACCGCAATGGAATTTATCAGTACGAAAACCAGTGCGCTATCAGGATGTCGTACTGTCTTATTAAATCAGGAGTAAGCCTGGCCAATTATACAGACCCCAAATGCACCCACGGATATGCAAGGGGCGCTGAAAGCCTGGCTACCTGGATATGGCGTAATTATGGTAAACCTGTGATCATCGATTGTAGTAATGCTGCACAGAAAAACGATTTCATCAGTAATCAGTACTGGTCTAAAAACGGCATTATCTTCTTCAAGGATTTTTACGGAACAAATAATTCAGGAGATCATATAGATCTGTTATATCACGTAAACGCACAGATACAGACAGCCACCGGAGATTATACGAATGATAATCGTGTGAAACAGATCTGGTTCTGGGAAGTAAATTAAAGTGTATGAAAAGATCCATTTTGTATATAACCCTTTTACTGGCATTTGCTACTTCTGCTATTGCACAAACTGTGACAGTAGACAACGCAGTATGGATGCCTAAAAGTTATTTGGATGCCCGCAAACAGCATCCCCCGGAAGACTCCTTCTGGAAAGCAGTAGACTTTTCCAAATACCTCAGCCCTATCTCTTCTCTGCGTATTCTGTCCAACAACGTCAGTATCTATACATATGGTGCGGAATATTTCCCTGTACATATCAGCAGGGAAAAAGTACTGCCCGACAGAAAGATATGGCAACTGGATAAACCCATCTTTAATGGCGGACAATCTTCTTTGTTTGAAGATGCATCCTTTACATTAATCAGTCATAATAATAAAGAAGATCTGTGGCTGGGTATTGGTCGTAAAGATGGAAGAACAGATTCTGTACAGTTTGCAAAAGTACCTAAAGAAAAGACAGGCACTCCTTTATGGATGCATACCAATAACTATCTCGCTTACTATTTCAGAGGCAAACAATTTGACGTATATGATGGCAATGGTAAACTGTTATATGACAATATACATACCGATGCAAACGGGAACCTTAGCGGGTTACCGGGATACAATGCCTGGACCATCACATCCGGCAGCACTTTTCAGTTAACATCCAACAAACAGGGAGTAATTACTTTCTCTGGCTTTAATGTAGCATTCAATGGTGCAGATGTTGTACTGCATCCCCAACAAAAGGACGGACTTCTTAGCAAGCCTCTTATTCTGAAAGAAAAGAATTAAAATATTAACATCATGGCGCTTAATACAAAAACTTCTTTTTCCATTGCCGGACAACAGTTCGAAACGTTTCATACGATAGAACTGCGACAATACATTAATGGTCATCACGATTTTGAGATATATGTCAGCTATGACTGGTTTGAAAAACTGGGTGGAGGTATTTCAGGTGCCGCTACCAAATTCCTGGGAGAAGAAGTAGAGATCAATGTGGCACCGGCAGAGCAACTGTCTGGTGTAAAAAACCTGATCTTCAAAGGAATTGTGATGAATATTACCACTGGTAAACAGGGCGATGGCACACATGGTCATTGTATCATCAAAGGACAAAGCCCGAGTATACTACTGGAAGATGATCCGCACATTGCTGCATTTGAAAATAAATCATTGTCGGATATTGTTTCCACTACTGTAAAGAGCTATCCTCCTAATGTACTCAGAACGACTATCAGTCCGGAGACTAAAGAAGCACAGAAGTATATTGTTCAGTATAAAGAAACTTCTTATTCTTTTATCAAGAGATTGTCTGAAAGATATGGGGAGTGGTTTTTCTATGATGGACAGCAACAGATCTTTGGTAAATATACACCACAGAAAACAGTACTCACTCACCAGGTAGATTTACTTGATTTTAATATTGAATTATCCGTGCGGCCGAATAATGCACGTCTTAACGGATACGACTATCGCCAGGATACAGTGGTGGAAGATAATACCCAGGCGAAAGAAGTAGGTAAGATGAATGCCTATTCGCAACATGCACATGAAATAAGCACGAAGTTATACAGCCGCGAAGGTTTATATAAAATGAACTATGCCTTTAACAGCAGTGCCAAATCCCAGATAGATAAGATGACCATGCTGAAGAAAAAAGGGCAGCTGGCGAAGATGGTCGTATTAAAAGGCAGCAGTACCAATCCTTCTTTCCGTATTGGCGATACTGTTAGTATCAATGAATCTGCTTTTTCACAGGAACAGCATCATGGGGAATTTATGGTAACAGGCGTACGTCATTACTGTAGCGCCAATGGCAGCTATCATAATATGTTTGAAGGCATACCCGCTGATGTTGCTACTCCGCATGTAGACCTTAGTAATATCCCCTACTGCGAACCGCAATCTGCAACTGTAGTAGAAAATAATGATCCTAAAGGATTAGGACGTATTAAGGTGAAGTTCCGCTGGATGCAGCAGGGACAAACACCCTGGATAAGGGTGGTATCTTCTTCCGGTGGTGGAGATAAAGGGTTGTTTATTATGCCTGAAGTAGGAGAAGAAATTATAGCGGAATTTGAAGGCGGTAATGCTGAACAGCCTTTTGTAATAGGCAGTACATATAATGGTAAGGCCAAGAGCAGTTACGGTAATGCAGGCAATGATGTGAAAGCGCTTAAAACACGCAGTGGTAATATGATTGTACTGAATGATGCCGCAGGCAGTGTAACCGTTACTGATAAAAACGGCAGCTCTATGGCGATGGATGGTGCCGGCAATATTACTATCAATTCACAGACACTGGTGACCGTAAAAACAGATGATCATATTATAGTGGATGCGCCTAATAAGATAGAGTTTATCTCCAAAGAAATCCATATTAAAGGATCCGAACTCGTAGTGATAGGAGAAGGCCCTGCACAGATTACAATAGATAATAAAGCGAATAAAATAGATACGGCAGCAGATAAAGTCACCACTACAGCAGATACACTGCATGAGATGATCAGTACTGCTAATATGAAGCTGAATGCAGAACACTATGAGGTAGTAGGAAAAACCAAAGTAGATATCAGCAGTCTGAGTATTAAAATGAATGGCAATACCACTACTGATATAGTGGGTGGAATGGTGAACATTAACTGTTAAGCTGTATCATGAATGAACATAACCCAATAGCCCAACTGGTCAATAATATACAACGTGCCTGGCTGGAAAAGATAAGCGGCAAACCTGCTCTGAAGCTGGTGCGAATGGTGATAAAACCAGAAGAATCGCGTGTATATGAAGGTTTCGTAAAACTGGAATCTTCTGCACATGGCAGCTTACCCGAAGTATTCGTTACCCACCTTACTGATTTCGAAGATGAAGATACTTACAGTGCAGCGCTTATAAAAGACTGGCTGGAAACTTACAATAACAGTACTGCCCTGCTACAGGAAATGGAGCAGCGTAATGCTGGTTTTACATGGGACCCCAAACCTTTTGCACAGGGAAAAAGTGATGAGGATTTATTGCGGATGCTGGCCTCTTTTCAACGTGCTTTACCTGCGAAACAACAACTGGTATTAGTGCTTTTACCCAGACAGGTCAGCAATACCCGTGACATGAGGAACTGGCTGACGACCATCCTTAAAAAAGGTATCCCATCAGGTGTGAAATTACTGGTACTGGACCATCTGAATAATGAACAGTTCGCAATGCACGACCGGCAATTCCCGGATATGTTATGTACTATTCATGTGCCTATGGACCTGCATGCAGCCATTCGTAAACTAGGCGGCAGCGGCGATCCTAACAACCCCGAGATCATGATGCGCAAGTGCGTGTTTGAAATGGGGGAAGCACTCAAAGATAAAGATGTAAAACGTCTGCATCGCTGGGGACAGGCGGCGCTGGACTGCACCCAGAAAAGCGGTAACAAGGGATTGTTTGCTACTGCGCATATTATGTATGCAGGTATGCTCTTCCATTTTAAAAGAGATCCGCAGATACCGTTGTTGCTGGAACGCGGACAACGTATATCCAAACAGGGGGTACAACAGGGCGATACAGCCTGTTTACCGTTGCTGGTACAGTTTTATGGTTATCAGGGCGCCTATGCGCAGATACGCAGGCGCTTTACAGAAGCCATTAACTGGTTTATACAACAGGCAGAGATGGCACAGCTGCATAACTTCTCCCAACAGGCTTTAAATGCCTGGTATCAGGCAGCAGAGTTATGCCGTCGCAAAGATGCCGGTCGGTATTATGATATCCTGGAAAAGGGCTATCTGGCCGGGTTACCATTGTCTGATGAAGAAGTAAGTGCATCGATATATATCTATCTCTTGCGTGACTATTACGATTATGCGCATTCTAAAAAAATGACCGACGTGATCAATGGCATCGATGAAAAGATGGGACGTTTATTCGGGACCGATTGGAAAACTGATGTTGATACCATCCGGAAAAACCGGATGCCTATGAACCTGCCTCTGGAAATGGAGAACCTTTAAAAAAACAAGTATGCTGGTTAGTAATAAACACTTTATTCCGGTTATAGGACTGGATATACATATTGTCATATTATTCGGCTTCCCTATTCCTCTGCCTCATCCTTACATAGGATTTGTGCTGGACCCCATGGATTATATTCCGTTTATAGGCGCTACTACCAAAGTGAATCATGTACCCAGAGGGGTGAGCGATACCAGTGGTATCATCGTCATTCTCTTTCATATTCCTATGGGTGGCCCCTGGTTGCTGGCTCCTATGATTGGTCATGATTCCGTGAACTTCTTTGGCAGTAAAAAGGTAATGGTGGAAGGAAGGATGCTGAGTCCTTCCGGGCATATGCTGATGACCTGTAATGATATCGGTTTGCCGCTTTCTTTAAAACCAGGTAAGAAGCTGAAGCCTATTCCCAGTATGTACCTGCCTACCTCCTTTTCTATCCCCCTCTCCTTTGGTAAACCGGTAATGGTTGGTGGTCCTTTTGTACCTGACTGGGCCGGCGTGTTAATGAACCTGGTAATGTCCTTTGGTTTTGGTGCGCTGATGAAAGGTTTAGGTAAAATCGGACGTAAACTGACAAGTAAATTTAATCATGCACTGAAAGGAAAATTAGGCAGTAATAAACTGAGTAAGTTCCTGTGCAAAAAAGGCTTTGAGCCGGTAGACCTGGTGCAGGGTATTGTGATATATGATGGTCTTGATTTTGAACTGCCGGGGCCTATCACCTTAATATGGAAACGTTCCTGGAACAGTGACAGTTCTCATGAAGGATTACTGGGACATGGTACACATTTGTCTTATGATATGCGTGTGCATGAATTTGCAGAAGAAGGTGCTACAGCGGTATTATTAGAAGATGGACGCAGTGCGATGTTTGATTTGCTTCCTTTTAGTGGTGACAATGAATATAACCGTCATGAGAAGCTGACATTAACGCGGAGTGATATCGATGAATACCAGTTGTACAACCATGAGGAACAACGGTATTATACATTCCGTAAAACACATCCTGCAGAGAAACAGTACCGGCTTTCATCCATACATAACAAGGCAGGTTTTATCATCACCCTGCATTATAACAGTAAAGGTCATCTGCTGCGTGTAACGGACAGCGTTGGCAGGCATTTACATATTGAGAATGATAAAGCAGGACGTATTACCAGTGTTACTGCACATCATCGTGGAGAGGAACAACTGATGGTATCTTATGCTTATAATGAGGATGGAGATCTGATCACTATTACGGATGCACTGGAACAATCCAATCATATTGTTTTTCATAAGCACCTGATGGTAGAGAAACAAGACCGTACAGGCCAACGCTTTTACTGGGAGTATGACGCGAAAAAACGTTGTGTGCATACATGGGGTGATGGTGGATTACTGGAAGGTTTCATTGAATATTATCCGCAGGAAGGATATAATCTTGTGACTAATTCTCTGGGGCAAACATCTACTTATTATTATACTCCGGACTTTGTTGTTCATCAGATAAAAGATGCTTTAGGTAATTCTACTTTCACCAACTATACACCAGAATTTGAGATATACCAGGAGATTGATGAAGAAGGTACACTCTCCGGTTATACTTATGATGAAAGAGGTAATCTGGCATCTGTAGTACAACCAGATGGCAACGCTTATTCATTCTCTTATAATGAAGATGGTAATATGATACTGGGTGCAGACCCTGAAGGGAACAGCAGTTCTTATATCTATTATCCGTCTAATGGGTTGCTGCATACAGTGACGAAACCTGATGGCACGATACAGGTATTCCGCTACAATCAACAGCAGTTGTTGTCCCGTGTGGAAGACCTCAATGACAATGCTACGCTGATGGAATATGATGAGGATTTTAACCTTGTTTCCATGGTATTACCTGATGGAGGTATTGCACACTGGACCTATGATGTATGGGGACAATGCACCAGCAGCAGTAATCCGTTAAATCAGAAACAAACCTACCGTTATGATAACCTGGGACGTGTTACCACAATGGAAACACCGGATGGTAATTATACGCAACTGGAATATGATGCCTATGACCAGGTATTACGTGCCAGCGATAAACATCATGATGTACGTTTTACTTATACGCCATTAGGCAGTGTGAGAACGAGAGAGGAGCATGGGGCTAAAACAAATTATGTGTACGATACGGAAGACCAGCTTCATACTATTGTGAATGAGCTGGGAGAAACGTATCGCTTTGTTCGCAACGCACGCGGAGAAATTATACAGGAAACAGGATTTGATGGTATTACACATCGTTTCATAAGGGATACTACCGGTAAGGTTTTGAAGGTAGAACGGCCGGATGGAAAGACTACACTGTATGAATATGATTATGCGGGTATGCTGGTACGCAGTGAGCAACATGACGGCAGCTGGTCTACGTTCAACTATGACCGCAACGGGCAGCTGATTGAAGCCGTGAATGAAAATACTACGGTACAGTTTAAGCGGGACCCTTTAGGACGTGTAGTAGAAGAATGGCAGAACGGGCATATTGTAAAGAGCAGTTATGATGTAAATGGTAAACGCACATCCCTGCAAAGTTCTCTTGGCGCGAAGATACAGTTGCATCGTAACAATATGGGAGATGTGACTACCATGAAAGCCTATGCTGCAGGATTAAAAGATGCATGGTCTGTAGAAATACAGTATAACCTGCTGGGGCTTGAAACAGAAAGGATCTTAACTGGTGGAGTTACCAGCAGTATGACCTATGACCAGGCAGGTATGCCAGCTTCTCATACGGTGAATAATAAAACGCGTACCACACGCAAATGTTATTATCGCTGGGATGTGAATCAGCGGTTGAAACAGCTGGTGAATGCAATGAATAACAGTACTGCTAAATTCGGACATGACGACTTTGGCAACCTTGCGTGGGCGCAGTATGAAGATGGGCAGTTTGATTACCGTCAGCCGGATAAGACGGGCAACCTGTATCGTGCAGCTACGCATAAAGACCGTAAATACAGTGCCGGAGGACAGGTGAAAGAAACACCTGAAGCCCGCTTTGAATATGATGCAGAGGGATTTTTAGTGAAGAAGATCATGGCTGATCATAAAGTATGGTTGTATGAGTGGTCTGCCAAGGGAAAGCTGACGAAGGTAACAAGGCCGGATAATAAAACGGTGACGTTTGAGTATGATGCACTGGGCAGAAGAACAGCGAAGATATTCCAGCAAAAGATTACCCGATGGGTATGGGATAATGATAGCCCTTTGCATGAGTGGGTATATACGGCTGATGAGAGACCTCAGACAGTGATAGATGAGCTGGGCAATATCACGGTATCACCAGAACCGGTGCCGGAGGAAACGCTGATCACCTGGGTGTTTGAAGGTGATTCTCATATTCCGGTTGCTAAGATTATCAACGGAAAACAATATTCAATTATTTCTGATTATTTGGGTACTCCCTGTCAGGCATATGATGAAGCGGGAGAAAACATCTGGTCCTGCGAATTGGATATTTATGGAAAGGTACGTAAGTTAGCAGGATCGAAAGGATTCATTCCCTTCAGGTATCAGGGTCAGTATGAGGATGTTGAAACCGGGCTATATTATAATAGGTTCAGATATTATAGTCCGGATGAAGGAAGTTATATCAGCAAAGATCCGATAGGACTGGATGGTGGCAGCAGGGCTTACAGTTATGTAAATGATCCCAATGCAGATTTTGATTTTCTGGGGCTGCATCCGATTTTTGATGAAGATTTAGCTAAAATTGCCAGGGAAGCACATAACGCGCTTAAACGCAATATACCAGATAAACCTGAAATAGGTTTTAACCAATCCACTGTATCTATTGGAGAGGGGACATTACCTAGTGGAGAGAAACAATTGTTTGCCTCCGGTAATGGAGCTAAGCTGACACCGAAGCAGAGACAGATATTGATAGATCATGGTATTCCTGCAGAGAATATTTATAGTGGGGTTGCCAAGATGGAACAACCGAGACCTACCAGTAAAGTAAAAAGCGTACGGAAAGCGTATAATCTCAATAACCACGCAGAAAGGGTTATTATCAGGAATGCGCCTGAAGGCACCAAGTTTAAGAAATGGGGTATTTCATGGGGGCCTAATCAGAAGAATGCGGCTTGTGACAATTGTAAACCTCATGTGAAATGTGCTTCGTAGATATATTCATAAAATAATAGTATGGCATTACCTTATGTAACATATACGAAAACGGTAAAGAATGATTTAACGACGCTTCCATTTGAGAAATTACTTTTCTTTGGGACCTGGTGTTGTGAATATCTTGACAATAAATATGGTAATTATTTGGATGAACTGGGATTTGTGAAAGAGCATGCAGTAATAAGTAATGCTATCGTGTTTCTTTGGGGGGTTATTGACAGTAATGCAGTGATTGATGAAGCAGCAGTAAAGAAACATTTGAAGCCGCTGCTGAATATAGATGTGGATTATGAGTTTGATTTTGCTAAGCCAAAGGATTGTGGTGTATTAAAGTTAATGGAAGGGACTGAGCGTATGCTGAACTATCTGAAAAAGAAAAATACGGAAGATGTACTGGCCTGCGCTTATTATCCATTGGACGTACTGAATGCATTTAAAAACAGTAAACTTGATCCTTATACGACTCCGATGAAGAGTGGTATTGATGATCCGTATTTTAAGGAAGAACTGGACACGCAGCAAAAACTGCTTGCTTATTTAAAAGATCATAACGTAACAAGCGCTGATAAACATCTTTACAGATAATAATAAAACAGAAATGCAATTAACTTATACCTCGTTTGACAAAACAATTACAGAAGATTTTAAACAGCTTCCATCTGAAAAGTTATTGTTCTTTGGCACCTGGTGCAGCCAGTACCTGTATTCTAAATATGCAAAATATCTGAAAGAGAAAGATGATGTTGAAGGGTATGCCGTATTAACAGATGCGTTGTCATACCTGTGGACAGTAGTTGATAATCCTTCTGCTATTGATGAATCAATTGTGGATTCGCACATTGATAATCTGCATACGATAGATATTGATGATTTTGAGCTGGAAGAAACCAATGATACCGGTATCATGAAAGTGATGGAATGCCTGGAGAGTGCGCTGGTATATATTGAAGAGCAAAACTATGAGTTCATTGTAGCCTGTGCGTATTTTCCGCTGGATGTAGTGGATATTATTCTAACCAATGATCTTGGACTGGATACGAATGATCCGAATAAACATATTGATCATCCTATATCGAAAGAAGAGTTTGATACGCAGTTTAAAATGATAGAGTATTTGAAGAAGAATGAGGTGACGAGTAGTGATAAAAATATTTTCAGATAAGAGCAATTTTTTAGTGATGGTGCTTCGCACCATCACTAAAAAATTGAAGGGGCTTTGCCCTGCACCCTTAGTTTATAGACATATATTTATAGATACTGTAATCTCCTGTCATCATATCTGCTACATCTTTCGCATATTGTGGCGTATCTGTTTCTCCCCCACCCCAGAATGCACGACCCAGTAAGAAGTCTTTATAATAAGCCTGCCAGCTGCTATAACTCTGTTGTGCGGCGAGACCTGCTTTTTTCAGCCATGCGGTAGCTTCATCTCTTGTAAGGTAACCTGCCTGGTAGCCTATACAGATATTGTTTACATAACGGGCATAATCCCATGCTTTGATACCAGCTTTGCTGAAGTCGTTGTAATTAGCTTTAATGAATGCCAGTCCTAGTACAGATGCTTTATCAAGATCATATTTTTTAAGATCGATCTTTTCTACATCGGCATTAGCTCCACCATTTTCGTCCAGTATTTTGCGCAGGAAGGCATATTGTGTTTGATGACCTTCATCCAGTAACCAGTTGAGATCTGTTTCCAGGTCGGCTTTACTGTTTACTTCCCAGTATTTGGATAATGTACTTTTAGCGTCTGCGCCTCCGGGATCGTCCTGAGGTTTGAAGGGGAAGATAAAGTACTGGCTGTAGGCTTTCTGGATGCTTTTGGTAAATGCAGCGGTACCGGGTGTGCCCTGCGCTATCGGTCTGATCATATTATTAAATACATTGTCTGCACCGCCATAACCGTGAAAGAAATATACGCCAGCCAGCAGAAATGGGTATAACTCATTGTCTTTGATAACAGTAACTTCCTTTGTACTGTCTATACTCTCTTGTGTTCCTTTTTTACCGGAAGAATTACAGGCAGCAATGCTGGTGGACAGTAAGATTAATGTAACTAACTTTTTTCCCGTCATTTTTAGATTTTTTCTATTTCCTCGTTTATATATACCTAATAATCAACCATCTAATAAATACCCTACAAAACTTGTAGGGTGTTGAATAATTATCCCTATCTTTGATGTGTTAATAAGAGGCAACTAACAAAAATAATTTAAATATGCCTAACCATACAACTCGAACACTGAATAATAAGATTGTTACTTTATATGCCATCCAGGGCGTCTGTTGTTGCTGTTGATAACTGTTTCTTAAAAATCAATACAACCATTCTCATTTCACCAACCTATTAAACTAATTTTATGTTGAATAACAACAGATACGCGGACCTTCTCCCTGAATTTGAACTGGATATAGTACGTAAAGCACCCCAGGAAAAAACACCGATCAAACCTTTAGTTGCAGGAGATACTCTTCCTTCTTTTCATATACATAAGAAAAACATTATTTCCCGTGCGGACATCTTAAAAACTGTAAATGGTTCATTACCAATTGCACAGTTGCTGGAACGTCCGTTGGTAATTGCTTTCCATTCTGTACATTGGAATGGATATGGTCAGCGTCGTCTGGAAGCATTAAAAGATATCTATGCAGATATCCGTGTAATGGGTGGTAGCCTTCTGGTTGCTACTGCTGAAGACAAAGCCACTTTTGACTATACTACACAGGAACTGCAATTACCATTTGCAACGATCTTTGATCAGCATAATCATATTGCAAAGAAAGCGGGCATTTATTCTTCTACCGATCCTATCTGGGACAGGGTAGCTGGTATTGAAGAAGATGTTGCTATTCCTGCTATATATGTAATAACGCCTTCTTTGAAAATTACTTATGCTACTACGGATGCGTGGTTTGAAAAAGGGCTGCCTGCAAGAGAACTGCTTTCTGCGGTATATGAAGCCAGTCAGGAAGAAGCACACAGAATTGCCATTTAATTAACCATGATCATATAACTGAGTCACCCTGTTTTGGGGTGACTTTTTTTTTGTATATTGATACATGCCTGAAAAAGAAAAATCTACCTGGCTCTCCGTAATAATGAGTATTGGCGTTATCATGATGGGCGTCGGATTTGCCATTGTCCGTTATATCCAGTTCTTTGAGAAGGGAGATAACGGATTTAGCCCACGTATTACGCGTATAGAGCTTTATATCTACAGAGCTGTTGGCCCTTCAGGTCTTATTACTGCATTTATCCTAATGGCCATTGCAGGGCTTTATTATACGATTTATCATATCAGAGCTATCAGAAGGCAGCAGTAACCTTTACTACCGGTGGATGGGCAAATGCCTGCCATGCGTTTTCTGCTTCTGCTGCGGTGATATCGTTTTCGTAGACCATGATACGATAACGCTGTCTGTATTCTTTCCCGTATTCCAGGTTCCATGGTTTCATCTTTGTGGGACTATAATTCAGCATGATCTCTCCTCTTTCAGTATTCTCCGGCCATACGCGTAAAGGCTGCGGAAAATCGTAGTTATCCGGGGCACATAATACCAGGATACCCGCTTTTGTGTTGCCGGTGATCTTTATCCAGCGGGCGCGGGTACTATCTGCGTTGATGCGGGTCTTTCCTTCAGAGGTGAGGACTTTGCTGTTGGTAGCGTTCCAGTCGGCAGTAGCTCTAAATCCGAAGCCGCCGCCGTAGCGGTATTGCAACAACTCTATCGGACTGGAAACACAGGAGAGTGTAGAGGTGAAATCCCATATGCGACGGGTGGTATCTGAGCCACAGCTGTAAGCGCGGATATCCCAGATTTCGTGTAGGGCGGTTTTCTCTCTGGTGACATGATCCTGCAGGGCTTTGAAGCCACACCAGATATCACCCTGCGTCTGGCTGAGGAAACTGATGAAGCGTACGGTGCCTTCTTTCTTTTGAAGGTTCCAGAAGTCGGTTTCTTTACCTTCGAATTCGGTGTGTGTCCAGGGATTCCAGATACCGACATGATGCCAGTGTCCCTGTGGATGTATGTTGGTGAGGACTTGTCCGTTGGGTGACCAGAGAGGATGGATAAAGCCGCTTCTTCTATAGACGGTGTCTACACCGGCAGGTGGATTTACAACAGCGTAGTTGTATTGTAATAAGTGGTGGTTATGCTCTTGTAGTATCAGAGATCCGGAACTGTCTATCGCCAGCATGGCCGGCGGGATTCTTACCTGTTGTACCACTGCCAGTTTTTGTGGATCGATCTTTATTAGTTCGAATATTCTCTGGGAACCAGGTTTGTTGATACCATCCAACAACCAGGAGATCTGATGCGGGCCTGATTGAAAAGCTACTGGAATATGCCGGGTCCCTTTTACTTCCTGTAGTTGCAGGATATCACTTTCTGAGAAAGTAACGTCACAGCTTACAGGGATGTTTGTACGACTGTATTTCCCGGATTCAACAACGAAACGGGCAATTGTTTGTGCATGCAGTACATGTGCTGCCAGGCAGCAGGTTAATAACAAAGAGAGTTTTCTCATAACGGGTTATAATGGGTTTATTTTATCAGTATTGCTCCGGTACCGGGCCTGTCTGCATAGATGATCTTTCCATCAATAATCTTTATACCATCTGCTGTATCTTCTGCTAATAATAAAGGGCCGTCCATATCTACATAATCCAGATAAGGAAGCAGGTGTGCAACAGCAGAAGTACCTACAGTACTTTCATTCATGCTGCCGGTCATTACCTGCATACCCAATCGTTTCGCGTGGGTGATCATCCTGCGGGCAGGAGTGATACCACCGCATTTGGTAAGTTTTATGTTGATACCGTGGAAGTAGCCTTTACACTGTGCAACGTCCGATTCTATAATACAGCTTTCATCTGCGATCAGTGGAAGGGCTGACTGTTCGAATACTTTTTTCATACCATCCAGGTCGGCAGCAGGCATTGGCTGTTCGATGAACTCCACTCCCAGTGATACAAAAGCTGTTGCATTACGCAGTGTTTCATCTACGCCCCAGGCACAGTTGGCATCTACACGGAATATAGCATCTGTATGCCGGCGCAGTTCCTTTATAATGGCAATATCGTCTTTTGTACCGAGTTTGATTTTATAAATGGGCCATGGGAATTCTTTTAGTTTACTGACCATGTTCTCTATGGTATCTATCCCGATGGTATAATCTGTTAATGGATTATCAGAGATATCCAGACCCCATACTTCGTATAATTTTTTGTTCAGTGACTTTGCGTAGAGATCATGGGCAGCAAGGTCTAAAGCACATAGTGCGAACAGGTTGTCTTTGAAAAGCGGGTATAGTAATTCCCAGAATTCTTCCGGGGTTGTTAATGGGAGGCTTTCGATGAATGAGCGGTGAGCGTTGATATCTTGCATCAGGCGCGGCACGGTCATGTTGTAATAGGAGTTATCTGCAGTTTCACCTAATCCGGTGAGGCCATTCTGTTCCAGTGCTACAACGAGTAAGGGTTGTACATCTTTGGATTTACGGGAGATGGTAAAAGTATGTTTAAACTTTAATTCAAATGGATGTAATGTCAGTTGCATAATTACAAAATAAGAAGAAAAGCGGGATTGTATAACGCAAAAATGCCGCGAAGGTCATTCGCGGCATTTTGCTTTATACTTTAGTGTATGCTATTTCACTTCTTCAAACTCTGCATCGGTTACACCTTCACTTCCACCGGTATTACCCTGTGGTTGTTCCTGCTGGCCACCGCCACCGTTTGCCTGACCGTCCTGAGTAGCTTTGTACAGCTCTTCAGAAGCAGCGGTCCATGCTGTGTTCAACTCTGTTGTAGCAGCATCTACCTGTGCAATATCCTGTGTTTTATGAGCAGTTCTCAACTTTTCCAGTGCAGCTTCAATCGGTGCTTTTTTATCAGCAGGGATCTTATCGCCATATTCCTTTAACTGTTTTTCAGTCTGGAAGATAAGGCTGTCTGCCTGGTTCATTTTTTCGATCTGATCACGTTGTGCTTTATCTGCAGATTCGTTTGCTTTAGCTTCGGCTTTCATCTTTTCGATTTCTTCCTTGCTAAGACCGCTACCTGCTTCGATACGGATGTTCTGAGTTTTTCCGGTGCCTTTGTCCTTTGCAGTTACGTGCAGGATACCATTGGCATCGATATCGAAGGTTACTTCGATCTGCGGTACACCACGTTGTGCTGGTGGGATATCATTCAGAATGAAGCGACCGAGTGTACGGTTCTGAGAAGCCAAAGGACGTTCGCCCTGCAGTACGTGAATTTCAACGCTAGGCTGGTTATCAGCAGCAGTAGAGTATGTTTCAGACTTCTTGCTTGGAATAGTTGTGTTAGACTCGATCAGTTTAGAGAATACTCCACCCATTGTTTCGATACCGAGAGACAATGGAGTAACGTCCAGTAACAGTACGTCTTTCACTTCACCTGTCAGTACACCACCCTGAATAGCAGCACCTACGGCAACTACTTCATCAGGATTTACGCTTCTGTTGGCTTTTTTGCCAAAGAACTTTTCAACAACTTCCTGGATCTTAGGAATACGGGTAGAACCACCTACCAATATTACTTCATCGATTTCAGATGTATTATAACCAGCATCTTTCAGCGCTTGTCTGCAAGGTCCCAGTGTTCTTTCAACCAGTGCATCGCTCAGTTGTTCGAATTTAGCACGGGTTAATTTCTTTACCAGGTGTTTAGGAACGCCGTCAACAGCAGTGATGTAAGGCAGGTTGATTTCTGTTTCCTGAGAAGAAGACAGTTCAACTTTTGCTTTTTCAGATGCTTCTTTTAAACGCTGCCATGACATTGGGTCTTTGTGCAGGTCTACCGCTTCATCTTTCTTAAACTCATCTGCTAACCAGTCCATGATCACTTTATCGAAGTCATCACCACCTAAGTGAGTATCACCGTTGGTAGATTTTACTTCAAATACGCCTTCTCCGAGGTCCAGGATGGAGATATCGAATGTACCACCACCTAAGTCGAATACAGCTATTTTGCTGTCATGATGTTTTTTATCCAGTCCATAAGCCAGTGCAGCTGCAGTTGGCTCATTGATTATACGACGTACTGTAAGACCTGCGATTTCACCCGCTTCTTTAGTAGCCTGACGCTGAGCATCATTGAAGTAAGCCGGAACAGTGATAACTGCTTCGGTAACTTCCTGGCCCAGGTAATCTTCAGCTGTTTTTTTCATTTTCTGCAGGATCATCGCAGAAATTTCCTGCGGTGTATAGAACCTGCCATCGATATCAATACGTGTAGTATTGTTATCACCACGAACTACTTTATAGCTCACGTGGCTTATTTCACCGGCAACTTCGTCAAAGTGACGACCCATGAAACGTTTCACGGACTGAATGGTGTTCACCGGGTTAGTGATCGCTTGTCTTTTAGCAGGATCACCTACTTTTCTTTCCCCGTTCTTTAAGAACGCCACTACGGAAGGCGTAGTTCTACGGCCTTCGTCATTTGCAATTACTACTGGTTCATTGCCCTCCATAACGGATACGCATGAGTTGGTAGTTCCTAAGTCAATGCCTATTATTTTTCCCATAATGATTAATATTCTCGATTGTAGTTGTAGATAGATTTGTCTTCCTGTGACCAAATGTCAATGATTATGCCAACGGGGGTTGTTATGCAAATATGTCAGTTACATCTGACAGTTCGAACAAATGGCCGGTTACCAGGGTTATACATACACTAGTAATATACACTAACCCCTGATTTATAATGAGAAAGCATTCAATTTTCCACGTTGCCATTGTGCTTATCCTTTTCATACCCCTGTTAAGTAAGGCCCAAACAGGCATTTTCACGGATGGCCCTGGTTACCGGAGATGGTCGGTAGGTATTAATGGCGGTATGCTGGCACCTGTGGCGGTCACGGGCGGTAATAATGATTTTACGAAATGGAAGGCTTCTGCCGGTTATGGCGCTTACATAAAGTGGCAGTTATTACATGCATTAGGCTTTCGTGCTGACTATGTAAGTGGCAAGCTGACAGGCAATAATGACCGTAAACTGGGGAACGGGAGTGTTCCGGACCGGGAGATTAATTCCTTTGATACCAGGTTAAAGTATGCTGCAAGCCTGAGTGCGGTAGTGAATGTAGCTACCATTAACTGGCTGTACCGTCACAATTTTGTGCAGGCTTATTTATCTGCCGGCGGTGGTATAACCGGTTATTCTCCCAGGATTACCAATAAAAGCGGGGTTACTACTGACTATAAGCCCGGCGCTAATAATCTAAAGGAGTTTTTTATCCCGGTAGGTGCGGGCCTCAAGTTTAAGTTATCGCCGGTAGTAAATATTGATCTTGGTTATACTATGTATTATGTGGATGGGGATCAGCTGGATGGTTATAACTATGGCACCAACAACGATAAATATTCCTATGGGTATGCCGGACTGGAAATCAGCCTGGGTAGCAGTAACAAATTCCAGCTGGCCTGGCAGAACCCTGCTAAGGTAATGTATGACGACATGGTAGAACAAAAGGCCAGGTTGAAGCAGGAGCTGGAGACAGTGAATGCCAACAATGTGAGGTTAAGTGCTGATGTAGACAAACTGCTGAGAGATACTGACGGGGATGGGGTCTCCGATTACTTTGATAGATGCCCGAATACAGCGGCAGGTGAGAAAGTAGATGGTTCCGGGTGTGATTTGCCGAAGGATACTACGCCCAGGCAGTTGATTACCAAAATCACTAATAATATTACAGAAGACGACAGAAGGCTGGTACATGAGGCGATAGAAAACCTTGAATTTGAATTTGGTAAGGCGGCTATCAAACCAACCTCTTTCCCTTCCCTGAACGGGGTTGCTAAATTACTCATTACTAAGGGCTTCAGTTTGAAATTAGGCGGTCATACAGATAATGTAGGCAGCGCTGAAAGGAATATGATCGTATCTAAAAACAGGGCAGAATCTGTGAAGCAGTACCTGGTAACACAGGGTGCCAATCCGTCCAGGATAGAGGCCGTAGGTTATGGTGCTGATCAGCCTATAGCCGATAATAAAACAGATGCCGGCAGACAAAAGAACAGACGGGTAGAGTTTACGTTATATTGATTGCCCTCACATGATAAAATTAAATAATGCCTGGTATGAAATTTGATAATACTGGGAAAAAATTATACCCTATCATGAAGAAAATCTTACTTACTGTAGTTATTGCCTCCGGCGCATTATTTACTGCTAAAGCACAAGATGTAACTTTTGGCGTAAAAGGCGGTTTGAATATCGCGAAACTGACCAGCGTTGATGATACCAAAGTTCGCCCTTCTGTATATATCGGAGGTTTGGTAAACATTGCGTTTAATGAAAGTTTATCTATCCAGCCTGAATTACTGTATTCAGGACAAGGTGATAAGTATGATGTAAATAACGTTACAGTCACTGATAAAGTAAACTATATTACTCTGCCAGTGATGATGCAGTACCGTATTGTTCCCGAGTTTTATCTGGAAGCAGGTGGCCAGTTGGGTCTTCTTGTAGCTTCAAAAACAAAAATGGCTAAGGTAACAGTAGATGTAAAAGATCAGACCAGCTCTGCGGATTTTGGTCTTGGTTTTGGTGTAGGCTACCAGTTCCCTATTGGGTTAGGTATCGGTGCCCGGTATATGTTTGGCCTGACTAATACTTATAAAGATAATAGCGGCACCTTTAATGGTACTAACGCTAAGAACTCTGTTGCACAGATAGGTGTGTTCTATACATTCAATCAGGGTTTCCATAAGTCTTCTAAAAAGAAGCATAAATAATTTAATTGGCTGACTAAAAAGCAGTGTCATCAACGTTTTGAGTGACAGTCTGGCTTTTTAGTCGGCCTTTTTGTATACCTTTGCTGTTACTTTTCGCATTAACAGTTATTCAGCATGAGTGTTGTACAAAACATCAGAACGGCTGCAGCCGCAGCCATCAAGGCTCTTTACGAACAGGCAATCCCGGCAAAGGACATTGCGATCAATACCACAAAACCCGAATTTGCAGGTGAATATACCATCCTGGTATTTCCTTTCACCAAATTCAGCAAACTGAAACCCGAAGAAACCGGGGAACAGCTGGGTACTTATCTTACAACTCATTACCCCGACCTGGTAGCGGGATTCAATGTGATCAAAGGTTTTCTTAACCTGGAAATCCGTGAACAATACTGGGCTCAATACTTACAACAGCATTTTAATAACCGCAATATTGGTAAGAAACCAGCTAATGGTAAAAAGATAATGGTAGAGTACTCCTCTCCCAATACTAATAAACCATTACACCTGGGTCACCTGCGTAATAATTTCCTGGGTTATGCTATTGCAGAAATCCTCAAAGCCAATGGTTATGAGGTAATCAAAGCGAACCTGGTGAATGACAGGGGTATTCATATCTGTAAGTCCATGCTGGCCTGGCAGTTGTTTGCTCATGGAGATACGCCGAAATCAAGTGGTATTAAAGGAGATCACCTGGTAGGTGATTATTACGTAAAATTTGAAGGCATCCTGAAAGAACAGGCGGAACCTATCGTAGCCCGCATTCTTAAAAATGACTTCAAGGATATTGAAGGCGTTGATTTGCTGAAGGTAGAGAAACTGGTGAATGCTTTTCATAAACCAGAGGTTCAACAAGATAAGGAGAAGAGCGCCAAACTGCTGGATGATATCAAAGAGGTAGCACGTAAGAGTACTGAGATCATGCAACAGGCGAAGATCATGTTGCAGCAGTGGGAAGCCGGCAATCCGGAAGTAAGGGCTTTGTGGAGTACGATGAACAGCTGGGTGTATGAGGGTTTTGAACAAACCTATACTCGCCTGGGTATCAACTTCGACAAGATGTATTATGAGAGTAATACATACCTGCTTGGGAAAGACCTGGTAGAAGAAGGATTACGTAAAGGCGTATTATTTAAGAAAGAAGATAATTCCGTGTGGATTGATCTGACAGCTGAAGGGCTGGACGAGAAATTACTGCTTCGGGGCGATGGTACTTCTGTATATATGACCCAGGACCTGGGTACTGCCCGTCTTAAATACGATGACTATAAAATGGATCAGAGTATTTATGTGGTAGCGGATGAGCAGAATCATCACTTTAAAGTGTTGCAGCTGATCATGAAGAAACTGCAGGAGCCTAGTGCTGATGGTATCTTCCACCTGTCTTATGGTATGGTGGAATTACCGCATGGACGAATGAAGAGCCGTGAAGGGACTGTTGTTGATGCGGATGACCTGATAGATGAAATGATCTCTGCTTCCGAGCAGCAGACATTGGCTGCCGGGAAAGCCAAAGACTTTAGTGAGGATGAACTGAAAGGACTGTACGAAATGATTGGTATAGGGGCAATGAAGTTTTTCTTATTAAGGGTAGATCCTAAAAAGAAGATGGTATTTGACCCAAAAGAGTCTATAGATCTGCATGGATTTACCAGTACGTTTGTACAGTATGCGCATGCACGTATCAAATCGATTTTACGTGATGTGGAACTGAATACGGATAAGCTGGAAGGGTTCTGTCATAAGGGCAGCCTGCTGCCATTAGAGAAAGCACTGATTGTTTTAACCGAGCAGTTTGATACTGTGCTGGAAGATGCGGAGAAAGAAATGAGTCCTTCGGTGATTGCGAGTTATGCGTTTCAGTTAGCACAGCAGTTTAACTCTTTTTATGCGGAGAAAGTTGAAGGAAAGTATACTTATTCTATACGTGAAGCGGAGTCTCGTGAGAAACAGAAGTTACGTACGCAATTGGCGATGTTGACTGCGAGGACGATTGAGCGGAGTATGAAGTTGTTGGGGATTGATGTTCCGGAGAAGATGTAAGAGATTTCACAAAGCGCCTTCGGCGCTTTGTGGTAAAAAACGGGTCCCCCGCCTACGGCGGGGGACCCGTTTTGATTTAGGGAATGCCTGCGGCGGCCCCCTTTTTAATTAGATATAAGTGCGTTGTCGCAAAGTACTTCACCTTTGGCGGATTCGCCGTTACCGATATATGATTTTCCCAGCATGAAACGTGCGAATGCGTTGGCTGGCTGTAATGACAGTAACCTGTTCCAGTAAATAATGGCTTTACCGTAGTTGTTGCTGCTATAATAGTTATGTGCGAGGGCCTGTAGGGCCTGTGTATCATCAGGGCGCAGGGTAAGGCATGCTTCCAGATGACGGATACCTATCTCTGTTTGTTTGATTTGTAAGTAGGATGTGCCTGTGTTCAGGTGAAAATCTGCATTGGCAGGATAGCCCTTGGCGGCAGCCAGTTCAAAGGCAGTTACCGCTGCGGGGAAGTTTTTAGTGTTGAAATAAAAACCTGCCAGTGTATAGGTGATGCCTGCATCGGCAGGTGTTTCTTTTTGTGCTTCCAGCAATATGGAAATTGCTTTCTTCTGTTGTCCCTGTTTGTAATAACACAATGCTTTCAGGCGTGTCATCTGCGAGACTCCTGCCTGACAGGCCTGTTCTGCATAGTTGAGCGCATCTTCATAGTCCTGCTGTTCGAAGAAGATGTTAGCCAGGGAGCTGAGGGCTTCCGGCTGTGTAGGTGCCTGTTGCAGTACCTGCCGGAACTGTTGTTTGGCGGCAGGTAAATCGTGCATTAATACGTAGACATTACCCAGCTGCAGATAAGCCGCTGTAAACCCGCTGTCCTTCCGGATAGCAGCGCTGAAGCATTGTTCTGCTGCACTGAGACGGCCGGATTTGATGCAAAGCATCCCTTCTTTATACAGTGCTTTGGCCTTATTGCTATATAGTGCATTGACTTTATTGCCCGGAGAGACAAAAGCAGATGGCGTAATAAAAAATGCCTGAAATAGCAGACACAGAATAGGAACTTTTAGCATAGTGGGTTGTCGAGACACCACAATGTAGTTAAATTTTATGTTATATATTATTTCATATCCTCTGAAGAAAACCCGAAGGGCAATAAGTGCCTGGCTGTCTGGATGATATATACGGGGCCGGTCTGGCCGCCCATGATAAGACGAATAGGTTGATGCTGCCTGTTTTCCTGTTCGGAGAGTGATTGCCGGCAGATACCACATGGAGAAATGGGCGCATCACTGCTGCCGTTCAGGTTATGATAGCTGATAGCGATGGTGTCCACAGCAACTCCGGGTTGAATGGAAGAGGCGGCAGACAAGGCTACGCGTTCGGCGCAGATACCTGCAGGGAAAGAGGCATTTTCCTGGTTGGTGCCATGCACAAGTATTCCGTTAGAAAGCTTGATTACAGCGCCTACATTAAACTTTGAATAGGGTGCATATGCCTGTGCGGTTACATTCCTTGCTTCCTGTAACAGATGCAGGTCTTCTGAAGAAAGGGCCGAGCTATCCGGGTAAGAGAGATATTCGAATGAGGAGTATTTGCGTGGGTCCATAAAATAAAAATACGAATTACAAATGATGTAATTCATCATTTGTAATTCGCAGCTACTATTTGTGTAGTTATTTAATTGCTTTGAAGAGGCGGCTCCAGCGGATGCTGCCTTTACCGTAGCTCATCCAGATCAGCCAGGCTTTACCTACTACGTGATCTTCAGGAACGAAGCCCCAGTAACGGGAATCCAGTGAGTTATCACGGTTATCCCCCATCATCCAGTAGTAATTCATTTTGAAAGTATATGAATCAGCTGGTTTGTTGTTGATGTAGATCTGACCATTTTTGATTTCCATTGTATTTTCCTCGTATACACGGATAATGCGGTCATAGATAGCAATATTGTTGCTGTCTATTTTTATGGTAACCCCTTTTTTAGGGATCCAGAGAGGACCGAAGTTGTGTTCTGTCCATTTGTAACGGGCAGTATCGTGCGGAAATACATCCACCAGCATGGAAGCCTGATTTACGTATGGTCTGAGTTCTGTAACAACCGGCCATGATTTAAGCGTAGATGCTGCTTCTGCTGTAAGGTTGTATTTGAATTTGCTTGAATCGTAACGTCCTTCCGGAGAGGGGTCGATATCCAGTTCATCCAGCCTGGAAGAGTTTAACTCATCTCCATTCGTTCTCACCCAGTATTTACGTTCACTTCCCGGAGGGATAGGCGCCTGTTTTCCATCGATAAATACTACACCATCTTTAATGCTGATAGTATCTCCGGCAACAGCCATACAACGTTTTATATAGTTTTCTCTTTTATCTACGGGACGGGATACCACATGATTCTGTTCCCAAACGGTTTCCCTGGTCTGGTAACGGATCAACTGATAGTAGCTCTGTTCCTGTTGTTCCAGGGCTACAGTATCGCCTTCGGGGAAGTTGAACACCACAACATCGTAGCGTTGTACATCTGAAAACCCGGGTAAACGGCGGTATTTCCATTTAACAGCTTCTGAATAGGCTTTTGAATATTTAGTGAAGGGCAGGGTATGGTGTGTAAAAGGAACTGCCAGGGGTGTCATCGGAACACGGGGTCCGTAACTGATCTTGCTAACGAACAGAAAATCGTTCACCAGCAAAGTTTTTTCCATAGATGGGGTAGGAATTGTGTACGCCTCAAAAATAAAAGTGCGTATCAAGGTAGCAGCGATGATTGCGAATATAGCAGCATCAAACCACTCTCTTACGGCAGATTTCTTCTTCTTTGGCTGACCCTCTTTGTTTCTCTTCCAAAAAGCCAGGTTCATTAAGATTTGTTTAAGATATTTTAAAAGAACAAATATAATATTCTACTGTCTACAAGCACATTAATGCCTTGCAAAAGTTTTGCTAAAATAAGTGGATTATATTGATTTAGTCGTTTTTTTTACATCCGAAATAATGGGTAATGGCCCATGTGAGGTGCATGAGCAACTGATTATCCAGGGTAGGCGGTACTGAAAGTGGTTCTGCCACTCCTTCTTTCACGATAAATGGTATCTGATCATTCTTCAGTTGAGCAATGACCAGGTCTTTACTGCTTTTCTTTATAGAAACGCCTACGTTCCCCAGCTTAAGGCGAATTACTCTCATCGTATAGGTTTTTAGTGGCTAACAATGTGGCAACTAAATTAAGGTTAATTAGTAAGACATATTGTAATTATTAATATGATTATCATTCTGATAATCAGGGGAGCAATTCTTTATTGAGGATCTCATTGATCTGTGCTGCGCGGTTATGGACCATAAAATGGCCGCCACCGGCAATGATATGGGTAGGTTTTACATTGCGGACAGGGAAAGGCAGGTCTTTATTGCCATGGATATGGATAAGGGAAGACGGGATAAAGTCGTTTTTCCAATGGATAACAGCGGGGATAGCCCAGCGCATATAGTCGTAGGATGTTTTTTGCATGTAGTCGTTCATCAACTGCCTGTCTTCTTCTGTTTCTATATTCAGGAAGTGTTTTACGATGAAGGTCCTGCGCCCGAAAAGGAGTTTATCAGGGAGCCTGAGGAGGGAAAGCAGGCCCAGTCGCTTTACCCAGCCAAAGTAGCCGGGTTTTTCGCGGGTATGTTTGATACTGCTTACTAAAATGACTTTATCTATTGGGCGCTGGCGGGCAATTTCCAGGCTTATCATGCCTCCGAAGGAGACACCCAGTAAGGATGGGTTATCGTGTTCAATACCTTCTGCCATCCGGGTGGCATAATCTGCAATAGATTCGCCGGGAATGGTAGGTAACCAGTGGAGATGGTGTACGGTGTACCCTTCCGGGAAACGCAGGTATCTGAAAATGCGTTCATCCGAACCCATCCCACTGATGAGGTAAATGTGTTTATGCATTTACCCCTTTCTTATCTCTTACCGGGACTACATAGTCGTATACATCTTCTGCTGTAATCGTTTTGCCGGACAGGATGACCAGTCTTGCTACTACGTTACCCAGTTCGCGGATGTTACCCGACCAGTTGTGCTGTTGCAGTCCTTTCATAGCATCTTTCTCTATGGTTTTGCGGGCCATGCCATACTCCTGGCAGCTGCTTTCCAGGAAATGTTCAACCAGCAGGGGAATATCGTCGCGACGCTCATTCAGAGAAGGAACGTGGATCAATATCACGCTGAGGCGATGGTATAAGTCGAGGCGGAAGTTCTTCTCATCTACCTCTTTCAACAGATCTTTGTTAGTCGCAGCTACTACGCGTACATCCACACTGATCTCCTTATCTCCACCTACGCGGGTGATCTTACCTTCCTGTAAAGCCCGGAGTACTTTAGCCTGAGCGCTGAGGCTCATATCGCCGATTTCGTCCAGGAACAGTGTACCACCGCTGGCCTGTTCGAATTTACCGATACGTTGTTTTACGGCAGATGTGAAGGAACCCTTCTCATGGCCAAACAGTTCGCTTTCAATCAGTTCACTTGGGATAGCGGCACAGTTCACCTCAACGATAGGACCACTGGCACGGCTGCTGCGTTCGTGCAGCCAGCGGGCAACCAGCTCCTTACCTACCCCGTTCTCACCGGTTACCAGTACACGGGCATCGGTAGGCGCTACCTTTTCGATGGTTTCTTTTATTTTGACGATAGGTGCAGAGACTCCTATCATTTCCTGCGTTTTGTTCACCTTACGGCGCAGTGTTTTGGTTTCTGTCACCAATGTAGTCTTATCCATTGCATTACGCAATGTGATAAGCAGGCGGTTCAGGTCCGGGGGTTTGGAGATATAATCGTAGGCCCCTTTCTTTACCGCATCAACAGCGGTATCAATATTACCGTGGCCGGATACCATGATGATAGGAATATCCGGGTTTGTCTCCTTTGCTTTTTCAAGGAATTCAAGCCCGTCCATTTTAGGCATCTTGATATCGCACAGAATAGCATCATACTGCTTTTCCTTAAACATCTTAAATCCTTCTGCACCATCCGCAGCCTCATCTACCTTATAGCCTTCGTAGCTAAGGATCTCGGATAAAGTTTTACGAATACTTTTTTCATCATCAATTATCAGAATGTTGGCCATATCGTTATTTTAGTAAGCAACAGGCAAATTTAGGAGATTTAGTTGATTAGTTTAACATCGATTATTCCATCAAACCGATGAACTAAAGCTACTTTATCACGGTTAATGCGTAATTTCAATATCTGAAAGAAGATATCCTGTAATTTCTTGCATATGCAACAACTTTTAGAAGAATTAAAGAGGAGGCATCTGCTTGCCATGGCAACTGCATACCCTCCTACAGCGGCGGTGAACGAATTTGCGAACAATTTCATTAACTGGTTATTTCCCGAATATATGGGCAAAGTGATGCCCGATATTGTATTGGTAGAGGAATATGCGCATATGCTGCAGGTAGAATTGCAACACCTGCTGGAACCGATGCAGTCACAATTGCCTGCTGATGCTGTACAACTGAGCCAGGAATTCATGTCTCATGCTCCTGCTATTTATGATGCCCTTACAAAAGATGCGGAAGCGCTTTACCAGGGAGACCCGGCTGCGACCTGCCTCTATGAGGTGATACGCGCTTATCCCGGTTTTGCGGCCATTGCCTTTTACCGTATAGCACATACCCTGCACAAGCTGCACATTCCGTTACTGCCCCGTATGATTACGGAGCAGGCGCATAGCCGTACCGGCATTGATATTCATCCGGCGGCAGTGATCGCTCCTTATTTCTGCATGGACCATGGTACAGGTATCGTGATAGGCGAAACCACCATTATCGGGTCTCATGTAAAGATTTACCAGGGCGTTACCCTGGGAGCGCTGAGTGTGGACAAGGATATGGCACGCAGTAAACGACATCCTACCATAGAAGACCATGTAGTGATTTATGCCGGGGCTACGATCCTGGGCGGAGATACCGTAGTAGGTCATCATAGCGTGATAGGTGGCAATGTGTGGTTAATTAAAAGTACTGCCCCATTCAGCCGTGTGTATTACAAGGCGGATGGCAGTATGAATTTCATTGAAAACAGTTATTAATTTGTGATGGCTTCAATATTAGATCTTGTGGGCAATACGCCCATGGTGGCTCTGAAACATATCAGCGCAAACCCCAATGTAACGATTTACGCTAAGTTAGAAGGAAACAACCCCGGTGGCAGTGTGAAAGACAGAGCCGCCTATGGCATGATCAAAGGGGCGCTGGACCGTGGGGAAATTACGCCCGGGATTAAGCTGATAGAGGCGACCAGCGGGAATACAGGCATTGCGCTGGCGATGATTGCCAGCCTGTTTGGTGTGGAGATAGAACTGGTAATGCCCGAAGATGCTACCCGCGAGCGGGTACTGACCATGGAAGCCTTTGGCGCTAAAGTAATATTGACTCCGAAAGAGGCATCGATGGAAGGGTCTATTGATTATGCCAATGAGCAGGTGGCAAAGGGTGGTTACCTGATGCTGAACCAGTTTGCCAATCCGGATAACTACAACATGCACTATAAGACAACCGGTCCTGAGATATGGCGGGATACACAGGGTACTATTACCCATTTTGTGAGTGCGATGGGTACTACCGGTACGATTATGGGGGTATCTAAGTTCCTGAAGGAGCAGCGTGAGAATGTGCAGATCGTTGGTTGTCAGCCTACTGAGGGATCTAAGATCCCGGGAATCAGGAAATGGCCGGAAGCTTATCTTCCTAAAATCTTTGATAAATCGAGGGTAGACAGGACGATGGATATATCTGAGGAAGAAGCCCGTGATATGACCAGGCACCTGGCACGTGAGGAAGGCGTATTCTGTGGGATGAGCAGTGGTGGTTCTGTATCAGCAGCTCAGAGGATATCTAAAGAACTGGATAAGGGGGTTATTGTTTGTATTATCTGCGACCGGGGAGACCGGTATTTGTCTTCGGACTTGTTTGGATGATGTAAAAGTGCGCGGTTAATACGGCGGAGAGTGGACGGAGAGTAGACGGAGACAGGAAGGAGCCTCGCATTAACGTATAAAAAGGAAAGGCCCGCTGATATCAGCGGGCCTTTCCTTTTTATAGTGTGTTACACTTATTTCTTCATGTACATCACTTCCTTTACCAGTTTCACGGTACGCTCGATATCGGGCAGGTACAGTTTCACCAGGTTAGGCGCGTAGTGCATAGGAGCATCTACAGCAGTGATACGACGGATTGGAGCATCCAGGTAGTCGAAACCTTCTTTCTGGATACGGTAAGAAATCTCGGAAGAGATGCTGGCGAATGGCCATTGTTCTTCCACGATCACCAGGCGGTTGGTTTTCTTTACTGATTCCAGGATAGTAAACCAGTCCAGCGGACGGATAGTACGTAAGTCAATTACTTCAGCCTCAATACCTTCCTTAGCCAGTTCTTCTGCTGCACCCAAAGCTACTTTCATCATTTTGTTGAAAGAAACGATGGTTACGTCTTTACCAGCACGTTTGATATCAGCTTTACCGATAGGGATAAGGTACTCTTCTTCAGGTACATCACCTAATTCACCGTACATCTGCTCGCTTTCCATGAAAACAACCGGGTCGTTATCACGGATAGCTGATTTCAGCAAACCTTTAGCGTCGTATGGGTTAGAAACTGATATTACTTTTAAACCGGGGATATTAGCATAATAGCTTTCAAAAGCGGTAGAGTGTTGTGCACCCAGCTGACCGGCAGAACCATTTGGTCCGCGGAAAACGATAGGGCAACCTACCTGTCCACCACTCATTGCCAGCATTTTAGAGGCTGTATTCAGGATCTGGTCAAGTGCTAATACCGCAAAGTTCCAGGTCATGAATTCCAGTACCGGGCGAAGACCGTTCTGTGCGGCACCAACGCCGATTGCAGTGAATCCCAGCTCGGCAATAGGTGTATCTATTACTCTCTTAGCCCCAAATTCGTCCAGCATTCCCTGGCTAACTTTATAGGCCCCATTGTATTCGGCTACTTCCTCTCCCATCAGGAAAACCCGCTCGTCACGGCGCATTTCTTCCTGCAGGGCTTCTCGTAATGCTTGTCTGAAAGCTATCTGACGCATGCTGTTACTCTTAAAGTTTGAAAGTTTAAAAACACCTTTCTATAAAGGCAGGGGCAAAATTATCGTTTGTTGGTGAAAAAGCAAAGGAAATGTTTAGGGGGTAGCGACTCAGTTTGATTTATTTTGATCAAATTTTGGTCAAAGAGCAATTTTTTATGATAGTGCTTCGCACCATCACAAAAAATTGAGGGGGTTTTGCAGGGCTTCGTCCTGCACCCAAAAATCTATCATTGTATATTTAAAATATAATATATATTAGCAGTAATATCCTGTCCTATGTTTACCATTACTGTCCTATCCGGTTGTTTCCTGGCAGCCATTTCCTGCAAGATAAAAAAGGTGAAAGTACCTATGATCACCGGTTTACTCTGGTATTTCCACTTCGTATTCCTCTTCTTTGCTGCTTTATGCCTGTTGCTACTGATCAGCGGATATGGGTTTAAGGGTAGTTATACGGAGCGGGTATTCTTTACATTCTATGCAGGTTCGGGGATTGTACTGTATGGGCTAACGCCACAGGATACTTCCGGCAAGTTTGCCTATCTCACCTGCTTCTTTGGTTTTCCTTTCCTGCTGATATTTGGGTTACTGCTGCCACCACTGCGTCTTTTTACCGTGGTAATGGGACTGGGGCTGCTGGCCGATGGCCATCTGGAATCTTATAAAATAGATGATGATTATGCCTTGCAGGCTAAAACCGTAGAGATTTTAAACAGGGAACCTGATTATAGCCTGGTAGAAGATAAATACTGGTTATTTGAAAAAAATACCCGATTTGATGTGCCTTATGGCATCCGCGGACTTAAAATGGAGAAAACCGGTAAAGACAGTGTTCGTATGCAATTCAGGGCAATGGAAGATGCAGGCAGACTGGGGAACCGGATCGATACCATCATCAGCCTGCATCAGTAATTATTTATATTCTTTCAATAATGATAGCGCTGGCTCCACCTCCGCCATTACAGATACCAGCAACGCCATAACGGGCCTTGTTGTGATGTAATATGAAGTTGAGTGTAACTACGATACGGGCACCGCTGCAACCAATAGGATGCCCCATTGCTACTGCTCCGCCCCATACATTCACTTTGCCGGGTTCCATACCCAAATCGCGTTCGTTGGCGATAGGTACACAGGAAAATGCTTCGTTGATCTCTGCAAAATCCATATCGGCTACTGTCAGTCTGGCTTTAGCCAATGCTTTATTGATGGCTTTTACGGGTGTGGTGGTAAACCATTCCGGGGCCTGTGAAGCATCAGCAAAACTGATGATCTTTGCCAGTGGCTTTAATCCCAGTTCCTTCAGCTTTTCACCGCTTACCAGTACTACCGCTGCTGCTCCATCGTTGAGGTTGGAAGCATTGGCGGCGGTAATGGTACCATCTTTCTGGAAAGTAGGTTTAAGGGTTGGGATCTTATCGAAGTTGACTTTCCTGTAATCTTCATCTTCGGTAACCGTCACTACCTGTTTGCCTGGTACTTCTATGGGAATGATCTCGTTTTTAAAGTAACCGCTTTCTGTGGCGGTAGCTGCCCGGCGATAGCTTTGAATAGCGTATTCGTCCTGGTCCTGGCGGGAGATCTTGTATTCTGTGGCGCAGAGTTCTGCGGCGTTACCCATGTGGAAGTCCTTGTAAGGGTCCCAGAGACCATCGCGGATAATGCCGTCGGTAACAGCACCATGTCCCAGGCGATAGCCGTTACGGGCCTTATCCAGGTAATAGGGAACGTTACTCATGCTTTCCATGCCACCTGCCACTACCAGGTCGTTATCACCCAGCATGATGCTCTGTGCGGCGAGCATGATCGCTTTCATACCGGAGGCACATACTTTATTAACGGTTGTACAGGGAACATTTACAGGTACACCTGCGTAAATGCTGGCCTGATTGGCCGGTGCCTGCCCCAGGTTTGCACTGAGTACATTGCCCATGTAAATTTCGTTGACTTCTGAGGCTGCCACTCCTGCCCTTTCCAGTGCATTCTTGATGGCGATAGCCCCTAATTGTGTAGCGGGTAAAGCGGCCAATGCACCGTTAAAAGAGCCTATGGGCGTGCGTACTGCTGAAACTATAAATACTTCTTTCATCCGTGAGACTTTTTGTAAGATTGAGTTGGTATACTTCAAATATAAAGGAAAAGAGGATGATATGTTTCAGGTAGTCTCAAAGAGCAATTTTTATGTGATGGGGCTTCGCTCCATCACATAAAAATTAAAAGGGTATTGCAGGGCTTCGCCCTGCAATACCCAAAAATTATCTTTATTATAAATTATAGTACAACGATTGACCATTGTTGGTTATAGCTTGAACCACTATACCATTGTTGCATACCCGAGCCATTAGCCGTTAGACCACCTGTATCAAGACATTTACCGGTAGCGAGGTTAATTATTTTATAGTAACCGCTTCCAACAGAAACAATTGACCAGCGCTGGCTGGTATTACTAAAGCTTAAGGCCTTCTGCAGAACAGCAGAACCGTCGGTAGTATTACTGCCTACGTCAAGGCAGTTTTTTCCGGTAACGCAACTTAATGTATAATAACCGGCTGTATAGCTCAGATTCCATTGCTGATTGGCGCTGGTACCATCAGCCCATTGTGCTACAGTTGCACCGTCTGTTGTGCTGCCCAGGTTATCGAGCATAAGGCCGCTGGCCCGGTTCTTTAGTTTAATTCTTCCATCAGCAATTGGCCCCTGCCATTTTGGTGCGGTACTAAGCCCCCATGCCCATCTGAACATGTTAGCACAACCCGGGTTCACCTCTGTAACATTCGTGTTTGATACATACCAGCGATATGTGTCAATATCATTTACACCTGACCAGGCGATAGTCCCCATCTGATTATCTTTTGAATATGCCAAACCTCCTGTTAAGAATGCCTGGTCTTCATATACTCCCGTATCCCACTGCCACCAGAAACTAACATTACGGTATGTTTCAACACCGATTTCCGTAATAACAGTTCTTGCTGCATATGAGCCTACTTTACCTGATACTATATTATAGTAACTTGACCATACGTTATACGATCCATAAAACCACCAATAGCAATGAAGCCCGAGATAATGGCTGGTTAACCGGCTATCATTCCCTACGGTGATTACTTCTCCCGCATATCCGGTACCATCTAAAATACATTTCCAGGAAACAGGATGAAGTGTATTCAGGAAATTGGCATACAGATTACATAAATCAGTACCTGAATAATCTACAGGTTCGTTTATGGGTTCATAATATACAGATCCATTGTTCTTATAAACAGTGTCAACCTGTTTCCACATCGTGTACCATTGTGTAGTGTCGGGCACATGATGCACTCCGTCTGGCCAGTAACAAAGAACCACATTACAGCCGTTCGCTACAATTGCATTAATAGCCGCCTGATATACCGGCCAATAAGTGGAATTGCTCGCGGTTAGAGGGGTGATCGGCATTCGAATTGTTGTACCACCGCTTGCTTTTAAAGAATCAGAAATACGCTTTGCAACAATAGCCGCATTTGTTGCTGTTATTGTAGATGTCAAGCCACTGGGTGTGACTACTCTTGAGGGGGCCTCGTTACCGTTAGGGTCTGCCCAGTTTATCCCCCGGAAACCATTTGTATTTGCAGTAGCGGTACCTGCCACTGCAACAGAAGTAGAAAGTGGTTTTTGTAAAACCGTTTCTTTCTTTGAACAACCGGCCAAAACTGCCAGTGAACAAATTAACAGAACAAAGATGTTGTTTTTCATGTGGATTGTATTTATGTGTGGAATGAATAAACTAATACATACAATACTGTAGGGGCTCAGCTTGATTTATTTGGGTCAAAGAGCATTTTTATTGTGATGGTGCGAATGCACCATCACAATAAAAATGAAAGGGTTTTGCAGGGCACTCAAAAATCAATAGCCAGGGTTATTTGGCAACAGATTTTTATTTATATCAATATCACCCTGGGGAACGGGCCACAACCATGCTTTTGTTGCATCGAAAGTCCTCGTTTCCATTTTAACCTGTTTAAAGGTCCATGTTGCAGAGCTTGAAGGATCTGAAAGTAAGGATTTATCGTAGCCATAAACATCGTGCACCAGGGAAGCATCCTGCCATCTTAACATATCAGCATAGCGTGTTCCTTCATTATAAAATTCTACTCTCCTTTCATGTCGTACAATAGCCCTTAACTGGGTCTGATTCAATCCTGTTCCTTCAACAGCTTCCACTGTTGGCATATTTACCCTGGCTCTGACTTTATCAATCAAAGTATAAATTTCCTGATCTGTACTTCCTGATTCGATAAGTGCTTCTGCACGCATCAGGTATACATCAGCATAACGCATTAAAATCGTGTTCAGCGAACAATTATTAACATCAGCAATACCAATACTGGCATTTTTACGTGGTCTTGCACCACAAGGCACCTGATCGAGGGAAGGTATAAATGTTCCTGAACCGAATTGCGAACCTGGTAACACCACTGATGCAGCTAATCGTGGATCACGATTCACAAAAGGATTTTGCGCATCATAACCTGAGGCTGCATCCGTAATCGGCAATCCATTCTGCATGTAATAAGAATTAATCAGGTCGGCCGTAACATTTGCTGTGGGCCAGCTGGTAAGCGACAAGGCTGCCGATGGCCATGGTTGAGCCTGTGTTGTAGGGATATATTGAATATCAAAAATAACCTCTATATTATTTTCATGGGCTTCAGTGAATGTGCCTGCATAGTCGGGGTATAAATCGTACGCTGCAAGATTTATAACATCCTGGGCTGCCTGTGCAGCATCCGTCCATTTTTGGTTTGCAAGCAAAACTTTTGCTTTATAAGCAAGTGCAGCTCCTTTTGTAGCACGACCAACATCTGTTCCTGAATAGGAAGCAGGAAGAGCTGCTGCTGCTTCATTAAAGTCTGAAATAATTTGAGTAAGCACGTCAGCTTTAGCACTTCTTGACACATAAGCATCTGATAATGCCAGTACTTTCGTAATAAGCGGAACATCCCCGAAATAAGCGATCAGGTCACCATAAGCATAACCTCTCAAAAATTTAGCTTCGGCAGACATGGCTGTTTTTATATCATCACTTACGGTTGCAGTGGTAATGTCCTGAAGAAATTCGTTGACTCTTGATATGATGTTATAATCCTGCGTCCATTTAGCATAGGGCGCCCAACTTGAGGAGTTTGTAAGCCACTCACCCACTTCTTTCGATCCCTGCCATGAATCCTGGCAATAACCGTTATCCGACATAAAGTCGAACTGATAAAAATGTGCCGGTGTGGCATTGGGCTGAATAGCGTTATAAATGCCTATCAGGGCCATTTTGCATTGTGTCTCATTCTGAAAGAATGTAGAAGGCGATAGTTGGTCCTTTGGCGTTTTATTCAAAAGATCCTTTGAGCAACCTGTAAAAAGCAATACTGAAAGGAGAAAAGTGATTTTATGTAAGTTCTTCATAACTGTTCAATTAAAAATTAACATTTACACCCATCGTCATTACGCGAACCTGCGGGAAGGCCTGAGCTCTGGTCTGACCAACTGTCTGTTCAGGATCAAAACCTTTGAATTTGGTAATGGTAAAGGCATTTTGCACATTTCCATAAAGTCTGAGCGATTTGATACCCGCACGGGAAAGAATCTTTGGACTTATGGAGTAACCCAGTTCAACATTTTTCAGACGTAAATACGACGCATCTTCCATGTAAAAAGATGAATGAATGCCATTGCGGACACCGTCCAGGGTCAGTCGTGGTAAAGTATTAGATGGATTTTGTGGTGTCCATCTGTTAAGCCACCATGAGCCCATATTAGCAAAACCACTGAATGGAGAAGCTATCTCATAGTAAGTATATCCCTGAATACCCTTAACCCCTTGTAAGAAGAAACCAACATCAAATCCTTTCCATTCTGCATTGAAATTGAAGGCATAGGTAAGATCAGGAAACTGGCTTCCAATTATTTCCCTGTCATTATTCATATCAACTACGTTATCCTTATTCAGGTCTTTATACTTGATATCACCAGGTTGCGCTGTATAGTTAGAGACCTTTACTACTCCGGGTTTCATCGTGTAAGTGCGATCGGCGTATGCTACTGTAGGATCGCTGTTGTTTTGCCAGGTAAAATCGGAGATCTGGTAAATTCCGTCCATTTTATACCCATAGAATGAATTGATAGCAGCACCTACTTTAATCGCTTTAGGAGAAGTAAGCTGCTCAGCAACATTCATACTGGTTATTTTATTTACTATATGAGAAGCATTCAAAGTTCCTCTCAATTTAAGACCATTTGAAAACTCCTTTCTGTAGGTCAGAGATGCTTCTATACCCTTGTTCTGTACTTCTCCGGCATTTGCATATGGTGCAGATAATGCCATTGTAAGCGGTATAGGTTGAATCAGCAATAAGTTTTTTGTTCTCTTGTCGAAATAGTCTGCAGTAAATTCAAAACCATTTTTCATAACCAGATCCACACCAAAGTCAAGCTGTTGAGCAGTTTCCCAGGTCAACTGTTTATTGGTCATAGCAGTAACAGCTACTCCTGAATATAAAGTACCACCAAGAGAATAGTTCTGTCCTGAGCTTAAAATATCGCTTCCGTTGTAATAAGTGTTTATGTTTTGATTACCCAATCTACCCCATGAAGCACGCAATTTAAGATGGCTAAGCCAGTCCAGCTTTTCCATAAATCTTTCTTTTGACATTACCCAGCCTCCGGAAAAAGAAGGGAATGTGCCCCATTGATTTCCCTGAGAAAACCTGGATGAACCGTCTCTTCTGATATTTGCTTCAAACAGATATTTGCCGTCGAAATTATAATTGATACGTCCAAAATAGGAACGCAATCCAAGATCGTAACTGCCTGCATTATTGGTTTGTGTAGAAGCATCTCCGAGGCTAAGTACCCGCTGCGTGTTATTAACGAAGTTGGCACGGTAACCGCTTTCCCAGTCATAAGTGAATTCCTCTTCGGAATAACCTCCGAGTATATTAAACTCATGTTTTCCGATCGCCTTGTTATACTTTAAGAGTGAAGTCATTAATGTCTGAACATCTGTTTCATCGGTAACGGTTAAATTGGAAGCTAAATCAGTGGTAGTACCACTTTCATTATACAATGTTACATTTGCATGGAAAGCATTCGCCTTTGAAGAAGTCACATTATATCCGTAAGTAATCTGGGCGCTTAAGCCATTCAGGATCTTATATTCACCTTCTATTTGTCCGCTGAAATTGTAACGTTTTGTTTGTGCGGTGCTTCCTTCTTTAATTTCACCATAGAAATTCCGTTCTCCATTTACAGACACCCATTGTCCATTTGCGTTTTGTAAGGGATGAATAGGCGCAAGCGATGCATACCATTCAGCACTCCACAGATCTGTAGGTTCATTTTTAACACCAAGATTACCGGCTAATTTTGATGAAACTCTTAACCTTTTATCTTTTAAGAAATAGGCATCAATATTTGAGCGGAAGTCTGTCTTCTTATAATTGGTCCCTACAAGCACACCATTCTGGTTCAATTGACCAACCATTAATGCATAGTTAATATTATCAGTTCCACCTGCAAGGCTCAGGCGATGATTCCGGGTGGACGCATCTCCATAGTATACCTTAAAATAATCGATGTCCGGGAACATCGGATCATTATGTGCCGCATATTTCTGAATGGTAGCATCAGTATATACAACTGCACCTCCTGAATTTAAAGATGCCTCATTATACAGTGTTGTATAGTCAACAGAGTTTAAGACCTTCGGTAATCTGGTTGGGCTTTGTGTGCCGATATAGGCGTTATAATTAATTCTTAATTTTCCGACAGTGCCTTTTTTAGTAGTCACCAGAATTACGCCATTAGCAGCCCTGCTACCATAAATGGAAGATGAAGCCGCATCTTTCAACACAGACATGGACTGGATATCGTTTGCACTAACATCGTTTATATTTCCAGGAACTCCGTCTATTAATACCAGTGGAGAATTATCACCAAATGTACCTACACCACGTATATCAATGACAGCGCCATCATCACCCGGCTTTCCTGAATTTTGCAGCGCATATACACCAGCAACGGTACCCTGCAGGGCCATACCGGCATTCGTTAATGGCCGGGTTTCCATATCTTCCATTTTAACTACTCCAACAGCGCCTGTTAAATTTGCTTTCTTTTGTGTACCATAACCAACCACCACTACATCGTTCAATGTTACTTTAGATTCATTCAACACTACTGTGATGTCTGAGGTATTCGTCACTTTTATTTCAACGTTTTGGTAACCAACATACCTGATTTCTAACACATCACCTGGCTTCGCATTAATTTTGAATTTGCCATTTTCATCAGTTGTTGTGCCTATACTAGTTCCTTTTACTAAAACCACTGCTTTAAAAACAGGTTGTCCATTTTTGTCAACCACTTTTCCGCTCACTTCTGTTTGTGGTTGAGCTGCTGTAGTATTCTTCTGATTCTTCTGAGGCGGTATTACTGTAACTATATTTTTCGACCATTCAAAAGAAGCGCCAGATTGTTTATTTATTTCGGAAAGAAGTTCTTTTAATTTGAGTTTCTTAGCCGATACTTCTACTGACTCATTTACATTCAATTCCAAAGCATCATAGGCAAACCTCACACCGGTCTGCGTTTCCGCGATAGTAAAAAGTTCAGCTAATGAAAACTTCTTTTTATTCAGTTTAACAATAGTGCCAATATAATCCTGATCTCTCTCAACAGGTCCGGCTTTTGCATTGTAATACAGGGAAATCGCTATCATTAGGAAAAGTACATGCAATACTTTCCCTCTGAGTATAGCTAGTCTACTCATGGCATTGTTCATTTAGTGTTAGGAATATTTAGTGAATCGTTATTACATTTCCGTTGGTTGTAAATGAAAGTTGTTTTGACAGGCAAATACTTTTTACTAGTTCTTGTGCTGAGATTCTGGTAAATGATCCATTAAATCTGAACTCCTTTTTATGGCTTAGATTTATTAGCCGGATATTGTACATCTTATCAAAGCGGTCGGCTATCTCCTTAAAATCTGCATTCTTAAATACGACAATGCCCTGTCTCCATCCTGTTTCTTCATTTATATCGAACTTCTTTTTCCTGAGCGATAAATCTGACATATTTAAAACGCCCATTTCGGAAGGTGTTAATTCTATTGTTTGTTTGTCTTCAGTGTTCACCCCAACCTTACCCGTGACCAATGCCACCTTTGCCTGGCCTTTATCCGGGTAACACTGCAAATTGAAAGAAGTACCGAGTACGGTAATAGTGAGGTTTTTGGTGATTACGTGGAATGGATGTTGCGGATCTTGTTGCACGTTGAAAAACGCTTCGCCAGTTAGTTGCACTTCCCTTGAGGAGTCTGTAAATTTCGACGGATATGTCAACTTACTATCAGCATTCAGCTCTACTACTGAACTATCGGGAAGTGTAATTTTTGCGAACTGACCTTTGGGGACGTATTTTTCTATCATCGTCACCTTTTCTGACTCAAGAGAAGCAGATTTCGGCAAGGCTATATACACAATAGCACCTATTGCTGCAAAGACCAGGGCACCGGCTATTCTTCTTCTGAATTTTCGTGGTTTAACAGCTATGTCCGGTTCTTCATTGTGGCATAAATCGCTATCCAATGAAAGGGCATTTAATGCATAGGCAAGGCGTTGCTGTTCTTTCTGAAATTCAGATTCGGAAATCCGCACGGAGAAGGCATCAATATAATTGTTGGCTGATATAATAATGTCCAGTTTTTCAGGATGAAGTATTATCCATTCTGACCAAAATCTAATATCTTCTTCATTGTCCCTATAATAATAACGTAGATATGACTCATCTGTGATGAAATCCACAACGTGGTATAATAAATAGTCCTTCATTCCGTGGTTTACTTAATAGTAAGACGGAAGAACCAGCGTTTTTTACCGTAAAATTTTAAGATTTTTTAAGAAATATGTTTGGTGGAGAAGTGATGCCTGAGACGTTTAACTGCCTCATATATGCAATTGTAGATCGTACGTTGCTCGCAACCAATCAGTTGCGCAATTTCTTCGTAGTTTTTATTTTCAAAAAAACGTAAGCGGATTACCTCTTTTTGTTTATTGGTTAAATAGGAAAGCGCTTCTTTAAGGGTTTTACGGACTGCTTCCTGCTCCTGAAAAGCAATAATGACTTCCTCATATGAAAGTTCCTGTCCGGCATCCATCCCTAAGAAGGCGGTTTCAAGCTGAGATTCTTTCTTTAAAGCATCAATTACCTTTCGACGTACGCAGGTGTTGAGGTAGCCGCCAACAGAAGTTACTGGCGGAAGTTTGTCGCGATTCACCCAGATACTCATGAAGGCTTCATGAATACTGTCTTTTACCATATCCCGATGTGTACAAATAGAGAAATTTGCAGAAAAAAGGTTGTTATAAAATGAATTATACAACTCTTTTAATGCATTCACATCTCCCGCCCTCATGCAGTCCCAAAGCTCGGTGATCTTAAATGTTTGCAATGTAGTGTTATGGCACGTGGATAATAAGTATCAAATTAACACTTATTTTATTTTAAACAAATTTTTTTTACCTGGTGGGGGGATTTTTGCCTGAAAGGGTTTTATCCTGCAATAGGATTCAATATGGATTTTCCAGCTACGTTCGGATAATGCCCGGGAGTTTTTATGCCTGGATATTCACCTGGTGCAATATTGAATAATTGGCCCCAATATTAACTTGTTATTAACCATTCCCGAGGCGATAAAGCCTAATTTTATGTCATTGCGATAGATGATCAATCTGATCCTTCTGATATATCTTTATCAAGATATTTGTTTTTAGCATTCTAAGTATATAACTTAGGCTTCGATTGTCAGGTGGAGAAGCCACAGCAATACATTTAAGTACATGAGATCCAATTATAAATCTTATTCTGATGCTCAACTTACAGAGTTATTAATTCTGGAAGATGACTGTGCATTTGAAGAAATTTATACCCGCTATTGGGGGATACTCTACAACTTTGCACGTAGAACCCTTCGCGATGATGATCAGGCAAAAGACGTAATACAGGAAGTGTTTGTGAAACTGTATGAAAAAATGGGTGGATTGTACAACCAATCTATCCGTTCTTACCTCTATACCAGTGTGCTGCACAACATACTGGATTTATACGACCACCAAAAAGTGCGTATTAACTACATTGCAGCTTTCAGGGACTTCTACAACCGGGGAGAAAACGTTACAGAAAATCAGGTAAGAGAAAACGAACTCAAACGGCTGATTGAAAAAGAAATAGCTAACCTGCCTACCAAGATGCGCACCATCTTTGAAATGAGCCGCAAGCAATACCTTACCCATCAGCAGATTGCTGACCGTATAGGCGTGTCTGAAGGAACCGTGAGAAACCAGGTGTACAATGCCCTGAACAAACTACGTTCCAGGCTCTCCTGTATGTTTTTTCTTCAGCTCATGTCTACCATCCTATGGTTCAATAGATTATAATCGGATAAAAATATTTTCTACCAATCTATGAGTACGGATTAGCAGAACCGTTATAGTCTGTAGCGTACCAACTATATACGATTGTCAGATGAATGATCAAGAGATATTAGATTTATTCCGAAAGTACCGGGAAGGCAGCTGCACACCGGCTGAATCCGCATGGGTAGAAAGCTGGATTCTGGATTATATCGAGAATACTCCTGAAGCGGGTATGATTCCTGCATATGAGGCCACCAAAAAAGAAATTTGGAACAGGCTCGGCATTAAACGTCAGAAAAGCAACTACACTCCTATTTTACAATATGCGGCAGCAATCCTGCTTGCCATTGGCATTTCATGGGGTTCATATTACCTCTTCATCCATAAAACTACACCTCAAAACCAAATTGTTATTGATATAAAGCCAGGCGGGAACAGCGCAGTACTCACCCTGGCAGATGGAAAAACGATCAGACTGGACAGCGCCAGCAACGGAACGGTAGCTACCTTACCTAGTGGCGTGCTGATCACGAACAGCGCCAGCAATGGCGTAGTAAGCTATCAAGAACACAGCGAAACGGAGGGAGTCTATCGCAATACCAAATCTGAACGTTTCAACAAGATTAACACACCTGCAGGAGGCCAATATCAATTGATTCTCCCCGATGGAACGCGCGTTTTTTTAAACGCATTAAGCTACTTAGAATTCCCTTCCCGTTTCGCTGGTTCAGAACGAAAAGTAAACCTGGTTGGCGAAGCCTACTTCGAAGTCACCAAAGATCCCAAAAGACCATTTATTGTATCAACCAGAGAACAACAGTTAACAGTATTAGGTACACATTTTAATGTAAGTGCCTACCCCGGCGAAATTCAAAAAACTACACTTGCCGAAGGCAGTGTAGAATTACTTCTTCATCCCTCAACAATAACTGGCATCCGTCAGTTGTTAAAACCCAATCAACAAGCACTGCTTTTATCAAGCGGATTTCAGGTAAAGGAAATTGATGCATCAGAAGCTACCGCCTGGAAAGACGGCAATTTTGTGTTTACACAACTGTCGCTTCGGGAGGCTCTTTTGCAAATCAGCAGGTGGTATGTAGTAGAGGTAAACATTGCCGATATTCCAGACACCAGCATAAGCGGTCAGTTTCCCAGAACATTCACCTTACAACAAGTACTCCAGGGTATACAGAAGGGTACTGGTATAAAAATTCAATTAAAAGATGGGGAGTTAAAATATCTCAGATAAAAACAGCTTAGAAAACAACATCAACCAAAAACCGTGGCATAAAAAAACCGAATCCCAATTAACGGTTGGAATCCGGCAAAGTCAGCTTTTATGACCATGCACCACAGAGAGTAGTAACAATATCTAAAACCAACTAAACACAAATTTATGAATTTTCAAATTCATACTGGTAAAGGTATGCGCTTTATTTTGCCAAAAAGCGGATCTTCCAGCCAGCAACTAAAAAAATGTATTGTAGTGATGAAACTCACCGTACTACTTATAATCATTTTTAATCTGCAAGTGTCAGCTACTGCCTATTCACAGCAACGGGTGACGCTAGAGTATAAAAATGCTCCCTTTAGCAAGGTCATGAAATCCATCCTGAAGCAAACCGGCTTAGGATTCATTACCGGTGCTACTGCAGACCTCAACAATGCCAAACCAGTAACCATTACTCTCAAATCAGCTACTATTGAAGAAACGCTACAAAAACTATTTAAAGATCAGCCTTTTACCTATACTGTAGAGAATAAGTTTATTATTATAACACCCAGGGTCGAAGAAAAAAAAACAGAACCCGGTAAGGCCACAGATCAGCCACATAACCTGACCGGTACCGTGCTTGACCAGGACGGCAAGCCGCTAGAAGGAGCTACTGTGCTGCTCAAAGGCACCAACCAAGGCACCAGTACAGACCAAAATGGCCACTTTACTTTAAACAATGTACCAGAAAGCGGAGCACTGCTTATTAGAATGCTGGGCCATGAAACCGTTACTGTACCTTATCAAAACGGAATTATTAAAACTATCGTACTCAGAGAAGTAGATGCAGATTTGAACACTGTTCAGGTAATCGCTTATGGAGAGGTTAAGAAAAAATACAGTACCAGTAACATTGGTTCGGTAACAGCAAAGGAAATCGCTGATCAACCAGTTACTAATCCACTCTTGGCACTCCAAGGGCGAGTTCCGGGATTGTTCGTGAATCAACAGTCTGGTGTATCTGCTAGTGGAGTAGACGTAAATATACAAGGATTGAACAGTTTAAGATCAAATGCAAATGGGCCATTATATGTTATAGATGGTGTTCCATACAATCCAGCATTTCCTGGTGCCGCAGGGAATTTAATGGGTGGTGCAATTAATGGTGGTTCGTTAGGGTCAAGTATGTTTAATTTTATTAACCCGGCTGATATCGAAAGCATCAGTGTACTGAAAGATGCAGATGCGACTGCTGTTTATGGTTCACGCGCAGCCAATGGCGCAATCCTGATTACCACAAAAAAGGGCAAGTCCGGAAAGACACAGGTGAACATCAATGCCCGTAATGGCTGGGGCCAGATCGATCATAAACTCAAAATGCTAAACACACAGCAGTATCTTGATTTACGTAAGGAGGCTTATGTAAACGCAGGGCGACCTATCCCAACATCAGCCAATACGCCAAATCCTAATAGTTCAAATTATGATCTCACTGTCTATGATCAAAATAAATATACTGACTGGCAAAAAGTACTAGTGGGCGGGACCGCTCACTTTACAGACATACAGGCATCTGTATCAGGAGGTACTGATTATACCCAGTTTTTAGTAGGATACAATTACAATAGACAATCAACTGTATATAACGACAATAAGGCCGATTTGAAAGGCAATATCCATTTTAATCTGAATCATAGTTCCCGCGATAGCAAGTTCAAATATTTACTAACCGGGACTTATCTACAAGACAAAAATCAATTGAATAAATCCGACTTAATGGGTGTCGCGCTAACATTGGCACCAAATGCTCCGGATATTTACCTTTCGGACGGTACGGTAAATTGGGGCATTTTGCCTAGTAACCCGAACAATTACACTTTTTCAAATAATCCGATCCTTTCTACATTCGCAAAATTTACAGGCAATACTACTAATCTGGTCGCCAACAATACCATCAGTTACGAAATCATACCTGGCTTGCAATTGAAAGGAAGTATGGGATATACCAAATTAGTGATAGATGAACTTTCCATATCTCCCTCTACACTACTGCCGCCTCATTATCCTTTTGTAACCAGATCCGCAAGTTATCTCAATAAAACCGCTGCTACCTGGATCATCGAACCGCAGCTCACTTACGTGAAGGATACAAAAATAGGCAGGTTCGATGCGTTATTAGGAGGTACCCTTCAGCAAAATAAGTATGATGCACTTTGGCAAGCTGGCAGAGGTTATGCTGATGATGATAAACTGGCAAATTTGCAAGCGGCGACCACTATAACGATAAATAACGTTTATCAGTCCTTATATAGATACAGTGCTTTTTTTGGTCGCCTGAATTACCGTCTGGATGATAAGTACATTTTGAATTTTACTGCCAGAAGGGATGGCAGCAGCCGCTTTGGAGCGAATAGGAAGTTCCATAATTTTTATGCAATAGGTAGTGCCTGGCTGTTTGGAGATGAAAATATAGTAAAAGAAACTTTACCCTGGTTAAGCCAAGGTAAGCTAAGGGCCAACTATGGAACTACTGGAAACGATCAGATTGATGATTATGGATATTTAAGCACACTGGATAATCTCTCACTGGATATTCCATATCAAGATGCTCCCAGTCTTATTCCGACAAGCATTTCCAATCCATATTTACAATGGGAAGAAACCAAGAAATTGAATTTAGGCGTGGATCTTGGCTTTTTAAAGAACCGTATCAGTTTAGGAGTGAACTGGTACCGTAATCGTTCTTCTAATCAACTTATACTTAACCAACTCCCTATAACTACCGGTTTTCCATACATTCAGCGGAATTCTCCTGCCACAGTTCAAAATTCTGGTTTAGAAGCACAATTGGATGCCCGTGTTATTAAGATGAAGCACTTCAATTGGCATGCTTCTGTTAATTTCACTGCGAACAAGAACAAGCTGCTGGAATATCCAAATTTGAAAGTTAGCACTGATGCAAGCGCCCGCGTCATTGGTCAGCCAATTAATATCTACCATCTTTTTGAGTACGCAGGCGTAAATGCAACAACGGGTTTGTATGAATACATCAACAGTAAAGGTGAAAAAACGTCGGCACCAAATACCTCAGCTGATCGAACTATTCTCTTTGATCCTAATCCTAAATGGTATGGTGGTTTTTACAATACCTTTCAATACAAAGGGTTTCAATTAGATATTATGTTGCAATACGTAAGACAAAAGGCACAGAATTACCGATTTGGAAACCTCCCGGGTACAAATGTATCCAACCAGCCTGCTATAGTTGCTGATCATTGGCAAAAATCGGGTGACGTAAAAGACATTCAAAAAGTAACGGTTAATGCAGGAGAAATTTACACCTCTTACGCGGCTGCTTATGACAGTGATGCCGGGCGAAGCGACGCTTCCTATCTGCGCCTAAAAAACTTTTCATTTTCTTACAACTTACCTGCTCAATTGCTAAGTAGTGCCAAGATTTCCAATGCACGTATTTATCTGCAAGGACAAAATGTGTTTACGGTCACCAATTTTATAGGTACGGATCCTGAAACAAAATCACTGCTCAGGCTTCCGCCCCTACGGGTGTTCACAATTGGCTTGCAGGTGGGTATCTAATACAAATTCTTAATTCCAAACTCAATGAAAACAAAATATAAAAAACTAATTGCTTTTTTCGCTCCATTATTGCTTTCCGGATGTGAAAAATTTAATACGGTTGATACGCCAATCAATAAAACGAGTACAGAGAGCGCATTTACCAGCGATTTGAATGCTGCTGGGGTTGTCAATGGGATTTATGGCCAAATGTCAAACAACTATATTTTTGGCTATAATATTGGAGGTACTTGCTTCTTTGCTGAATTGTCTGCCGATAATTTAGTGATCAACCCAGATAGCAGAACGGATCTCAGCCCTTGGTATCAAAATTTTGTCGATCCAACCTATTCTTTTTCCGGAAGCAATTCATATTGGAACAATATATACACCCTGATGTATACTATTAATAGCTCGATCGAAGCATTAACAGATAATAAAAATCTCACACCAGCTGTCAATAAAAGACTGCTTGGGGAAGCCTATTTTTTGCGTAGCTTCTGTTATTTTTATTTGGTTAACCTTTATGGGGATGTGCCATTAATATTAACTTCAGATTATACTGCAAATATAAGGGTAGCTAGGAATAGCGTGTCAAGTGTATACGATCAGATCGTAACAGACCTTGGCAAGGCCGAAGGGTTGCTGGATAATACTTATGTAGGTGGGGATGCAGTAACGACAACTACTAAACGGCTCCGGCCAAATTTGGCTGCTGTTAATGCATTACAGGCAAGAGTATTTCTCTACCAAAAAAACTATGCAGGGGCAGAAGCTGCCGCTGCAAAAGTTATTGCTCAATCTGAACAATACGCTTTTACCGATTTAAATAGTACTTTTTTGGCAAATAGCAAGGAAACAATTTGGGCCTTACAGTCTGTAAACCTTGGGTATAACACGTTTGAGGCGTACTTGTATACGATAACAGACCAAGGAATAACGGACGCACAGCCAAGTTACCTATCAGCTTCGTTTATGAAAAGTTTTGAACCTGGAGATGATCGAAAAAACAAATGGACAGACAGTACTACGGTTAGTGGAATTGTATATCCCTATGTTTCAAAGTACAAAAGGAACTACCTGGATGGTTCTGCAAATTTAGAAGAATATCCTATTGTATTAAGATTCGCTGAACAATACCTAATTCGGGCAGAAGCCAGAAACGAACAAGGCAATACCACTGGTGCGGTAGATGATCTTAATGCATTGCGGGCCCGTTCAAGGGCAGCAGTTACGGCAGATATTCCAAATCCGTTACCTGATCTTTCCTCTTCACTTACAAAAGATCAATTGAAGCCAATCATATTAAACGAACGCCGAGTAGAGCTGTTCACAGAATGGGGGCATCGATGGTTCGATCTAAAAAGGTCATCTACTATGGACGCAATAATGATCGAGGCAGAAAAATATAAAGGTGGAACATGGGTAGCTTATAAATCATTGTATCCAATTCCTGTAAGTGAAATGCTCTTAAACGGCTTATTAACTCAAAATCCAGGCTATACCAAATAGATAACATTTTGTAATATTTTAAACACATTTCTGAAATTGTGGGAAACGAAGCAACCTCCTTCGTTCCCAGCAATTTCAGTTTATAGATCTAAACCTGAATTATGAGAAACATTGTCATGTTAATGTGCTGCCTTCTCCCACTTTGGACGAAGGCACAAAATAAAGAAATCAACTTCCAGACTTTTGAAAACTGGCAGCAGGTATTGGCTAAAGCCAAGGCTGAAAATAAAACCATCTTTGTTGATGCTTACGCAACCTGGTGTGGCCCCTGCAAAATGATGGATAAAGAAGTTTACACCAATCCGAAAGTTGCAGAATATGTTAATGCTAATTTCATTGCAATAAAAGTGCAGATGGATCAGGCAAAAAATGACCTCGATCACATAAAAGGATGGTATGCAGATGCTACGAAAATTCAAAAAAAATACCAGATTGAGGCAATGCCCGCTTTTTTGTTTTTAGATGCTGCGGGGAAACAAGTTTACAGGGGGCAGGGCTATCAACATGCGGAAGCCTTTCTTGCTTTTTTAAAAACTGCTAACGATCCTTTAGAAAACTACTCAGTAAAAGTAGATAAGTTTAAAAAAGGAATGCTGAGGGGAGACGACTTGCTTTGTTTAGCCATGCAAGCAAAAAAATATCATGATGATAGCCTTGCGGTTCAAATAGCTGGTAAGTTTAAGAAAACCGTGATTGACCACATAGAACCGGCTAAATTGCTTAACCCTGAATTGCTGGATTATTTGGCTTCCTTTTGTATATTACTATCAGTAAGCGATCCTATTACCAGATTTATGATTTCGCATCCACTTAGAGCTGATTCACTACTTGGGAAAAAAGGATTTTCATTGCAAATGACAGATTTTATCATTGGCAAAGATGAAATCAATCCCATTTTATACAAGAATAATAAAATTACTGATGAAGTTGTAAACTGGGAGGTCTGGGATAAAAAGTTATCGAAGGAGTACGGAACAAAAGGTGCTCAAAGATTATTAATTGGTTATAAGACAGAATGGTACCGTAATAAAGCAGATTGGGATAATTTTGTGAAATACTCAATTGAGAAACAAGAAATAAATGGCGTAGATACATCTTGGCTTGGAAGGGCAGGGCTTAATAACCTAGTCTATTTTACAATTTTAAAATATTCAGATAATCCGGTTTATTTAAACAAAGCTCTTGATTACATGCATCTGGCTATAGGGAATAATCAAAATGATGATGCTAAACTTGATACTTATGCCAATGTCCTGTATAAGTTGGGGAAAAAGGAAGAAGCCCTTGCTGTAGAAAATCGCGCACTTTCCATAGCCGAAAAACGAAAAGATTCAAATTCTGTGAAAGTCTTTCGGGAAACAATAGAAAAGATGCAAGGCAATCTTTCTGTACCAATTGTTGAATAATAAGTCATGAACGGTATAAAAAAGGTTTTATTTCACCAGAACAGGGATTATTAATACAGCTAAATGAGCCTTTAGAAGCAGATTTCAAGAGTGTAAAATCGCCCAAGTATTATGCCGACAGACTTGAATTCACCGAAAGGAACAATTAACAGAATATTAAAGCGGGAAATGAAAAAGATTTTATATGAGTTGATTCAGCAAAGGGTACATTTGGAAGCAGTTACCTTACTTAAAGAGACACACATGGATATTAAAGAAATTCCCTTTAAACTAGATATTTTTGATTCTTCATATTTTTCAAGGAATTAAAAAAAATCACTAAAATCGCATCATCAATATTTCGTCAAATTAAATTGCCTAAAGATATTGACATGATAGGTAAAAAAGCCGGAAGTTATCCGGCTTTTTTATAAATCAAGGAGCAGTATAAAGATTAATCTTAATTGGGCAGTCCCCAGCGATATCAGTAGCATAAGTAAAAGCAGTAGTAGGCTGGTTTAGAACCACTGTTGTTGTTGACAATTTATCAACCAATACACCACAAGTGGTTGTACCCGCTTCCCTTGTGAATACATGGGTTCCTGTTCTTACTTTGGAAGCGTAAACTCCACCAGCTACTGCTATCACAGCTATAGCTGCAAGCATTAATTTTGCACGTTTCATAAATTAATTTTTGTGAATTAACATGAGATTTTTCCCTACTCTTTTCTAAGGGTTTTCGGGTACTCCCTGCTTTAGTTCGCGCGAATAAAAGGATTATTAATGTTAGGTATTTCAGCAGTGTGCCGATGATCCTACCAAAGGCAGGCCCCCCCCTGAGATACTGATTTGTGAGTTTCCATATCGTGCAGGCATTTGCAAGTTTCTGCCATGTTACAAAAAAAGAAAAATTTAATAATTTATACATGCTGATCATTACGGGGTTCAAGTTGTGTAAGCATATGTATATACTTCTTTAATATGGTTTTAGGGTAGGACTTTTTTACTTGTGAAATTGGATTAACTATTTACCATCGTCCTACAATGTAAAGATCATAAAACACAATGAAGTGTTATATAGGAGATGGAGAATATTACTTTGGAGATCGCGATAGAAAATTAAGTACCCCCTTGATGATGCGCATAAAAAAGGGACAATGGAGATTGCCCCTTGATTCATTTCTGTTAAAATAAGTAATTCAAAAAAATTAGAAGCAACAAAAACTGAAGTTATGGTGCAGTGCTTACATTAGACCTCAATGGACAGGTATTATTGCTATTAGCATAAGAGAAGATGTACAAGTATTTACGGGCTCAAGGATTTTCATGTGGCTAAAGAAGAAATGAATGCTACGCTTGAGTTTGTTCAGAGTATCTTGTTCATTGATATTTATACCGGATCGGAAACAATAAGAATTTCATTTCATGACCTGTGGTAATCTTTTGATAGATACATATATTGATCAACACCATTGACGCTATAGATGTGCAGTCCCCACCACTGTGGCCCCATAGTAAGTAACATAACAGACCTTTATTAGATTATTAAACTAAAATCTGAGTAAGATGAGAAAAGCCAAACTGTTATTGTTGATAATTGCCGTATTTTCTCTGGTTGGCGGCACTTATGCATTTAATAAGATGCAGAGACACGGATTTCATGTATTCACGAGAGCAGCACTTACAACCACTTGTGGTGTATTGCGAGATGGGTTTACCACAACAACATTCGTTCTAGGTCAGCTTTCCATTAGTAATGACTTTGTTACTGATATCGCTGGGGACTGTCCAGTCAGGATTGGTTATTATACAGGTCTTTCATAATATGGGGGCCGAGAAACTCGGACCCATATTATGAAATTACTTTATGGGACTATCCATCCATTGAGGAATAGGCTGATCTTTCAGATAATGGTCAAAGAACTCTTTGACTTTATCCTGATAGTCGATTTGATGTTCCGTTTTTCTTATTGTATGGTCTTCACCCTCATATTGTAATAGCCAGACCGGTTTTTGCTGGCTTCGGAGCTGTACAAATAGCTCTATGCTATGCGATACAGAAACAGTTTGATCTCCCTCGTTATGCATCAATAATAAAGGGGTAGAAAAATTTTTTACAGCTTGAATTGGTGAATTATCATTGTAAATATTCGGAATGTCTTCTAGCCCTGCGTTCATTAACATTTGGCTTCTTACATAAGCATGGTTTAATCCCCCATAATCCCCATTCAAGCTGTTGGTATACTCCACCAGGTTTGAGATACCTGCTCCCGATACAGCTGCTGCAAATCTACTGGAATGGGTTACGATGTAGTCTGTCTCATAACCCCCACGGCTATGTCCCTTAATACCCATCCTGGTGGAATCTATCCAAGCAAATTGCTTTAAATAATCTGCGGCGGCATTAACACTCATTAATGCAGATTCACCTGGCTTATTGACGTCCAGATAAATATTGGGCATAAAGACAATGTAACCGTTACTTACCAATACTGGAACATTCAATCCAAGATTGCTTGGCTCTATATCAAGGGATTTATTTAACCCATTAGCCATTTCTAAGTAGTAATAAAAGATTACCGGGTATTTTTTCTTTGGATCAAAGTTCTCAGGCTTATAAATAATGCCCTGGCATTCACGACCTAATTGGTCGGGGTAGGTCGCCAGTTCTGCAGAGAGCCAGTTATATTTTTTTTCAGGGAAGCTATGAGATAAGGTATCCAGTTTTTTAAAATCGGTGGTGTACACAAAATTTGGAGAGGATTGTGCATTTCCGAGCTTGATTAAAAAGGCAGTCGCCTCATCTGCCTTTTTAACGTTTCTTGGAGGATCAATTAGACCAGAGGCTAATGCACTGCTGGTTTTAAACAACAACGCCAGTTTGCGGCTGTTATAATTGAAGGAATAAATTTCTTCTTCCTTTGTGCGAACGTTGAAAGCTCTCAGTAACCAAGAACCGCTTTTATCCAGTACTTTTTTATTTAAACCGGCAAAAATAATTTGATTTTTTTCGCCGATCCCATTGGTGATATTTCTAGGAGGTATTTTATTTTCAAGCTCAAGTTCCCAAAGATCATACATCCCGTGTACAATCACTTTATTTGTTCCTTTAATCCATCCAACCACACCAAAGGTTCCCTCTGGTCTTTCAGGTGATGGACGGGCTGCAAGTTGCAAAGTATGCAGTTCTTTATCTAAAATTTCACTAATAATTTGTGATTCCCCTTTTTTAACATCATAGCTTACATATTTTAAAAGTTCTGGGTCAAAATAAAGTAGAAAATTATTATCCGGTGAGAGTGAAATTACATTTATTGGCTTGGTGCAATTTTCTTTAATCGCTATTAATTGTCCTGTCTTTGAAATGCACAAATAATAAGAAACATGACCCCTATGGTTCCATAGTATATCTTCTGTTGAAGTTGTTGATGATTGAACAATAAAAATATCGCTATTGTCTCTTTCTAATGAACCGACATATGGGTGCTGATCACCAGAAAGAATTTGTTTGACTTGCTTTGTTAGAATGTTTAATTTGGTTAGATTATCATAATCGTGCCAGTAGTTGCCTCTTTTCTTTAATTCAGATAAAAGGTACAAATCCTTATAATTCCAGATAACCGGACCGGTCTTTTTTTGTCCAGATTCAGCCAATTTTGCCTCTAGGTTAAAAAACAGGTCTTGCCCATCTTCACTAAATCGCCAGGTTTGGTTAGTTGTGATCTTCAAATTTTCAGTAATGCCAACGCTTGTATCACTGGCTATCAATGCTGATGTTTTCCAACCTCTTTGATAATACCAAATCTCAGTTTGTCCCTTCTCTTTAGCCGTATCAAATGCCATGCGGTTACCAGATACATCAAAAATTAGGTTTTTACTCGGTACTCCTTGATAAATGATCTGTGACTGGGCTACATTAATATCTGTCCATTGTATGGTTTCCGTACCTAATTTTTCTGTTCTTATTTTTGAGACTATAACCGCTCCGTTCTTATTGAGGCTATATTCCTGTACGTTGTTCAACGTCAGTTTTAGCCCGGTTCTTAAATCCTCAGCAATTAATAAACTTGCTGCATCATTCAAAGTATAAATGAGCCAGTTCTTGGTGGCATAGCTGTATAGCTCATAACCTTTGCAATGAGGCACGGTAGTCACCTCAGTGCTTTGCAGTTTAAGTTTAATCAGGCTGTCACCCTGCATGGCAAACAGGTACTTACTATCGTGGCTAAATTTTAAATTTTTGAATCTGGCGGAGCGGTATTCCCAGGATTTATTAGTTGCTGTAATCACCCATGTATTGCCGCCCTGCGGTTCATTGTCTATCCGGTAATAGGCATATTGCCCATCGGCGCTAATGGTGCCATTGTCTACCGTAGTCCAGCTCAAATAACTGGTGTCGTTTACTAGTGGTTTTTGTGTACGTACTGTTTGGGCATAGCCCAATTGAAATGATAAAATAAGAGTAAGAAAAGAGAGAACCTGCTTCATTCGTAAGTCTAGTTAGTAAGGTTTTAAGTTATACGATTACCCTGCTATGTATTCGCAGTAATCATATAACGGTTCAGACTTGCAGAACTCACAGAACGGGGGAATATACTTAACAGATATTACCTTTAACTTCTAACGCCCACTTTCTTAATTTATAGACCAGTACAGAAGATGACAGATGATTAAGTTATACCACAGTAAATATTGTCCATACATTTAACGCCAATCTCTTCCTTGAAAGATATACATACGTCTCTACATGTTTACCTTGCCAGGCATCACCAAGCAGTATTAAGGCCCCTTCCCTAAGCCTCAGCTTTGTATGATACCTTTAAATAGCCGCCTAAACCGAATAAATTTGTCATGATGAATGTATCTCAAAGTCTAAACAGACCTAGAGCTTGTAGAGTTATTTAATCAGTCCAATAGACCTGCTTTTGAAGAAATATATGCGCGTTATTGGGCTTTTTTGTACAACTATGCAAAAAGAATCATAAAGACGGCCTAATGCTGGTCTATAAATTCACTCCACTTTCCAAACGATTGAGCATACAAATCTCCAGATATGATATATTATAAAAAGCCGGATAATTCCGGCTCTTTTATAAATCAAGGAGCTGTATAATATGGAATTTTATCTGGACATATTCCGGCTATATCTGTAACGTAGGTAGTACTAAGAGGAACTTGATTTGGAACCGCTGGCAATATGGAGCGTTGATCTACTTGTAAACCGCAAGTGGTTTGACCTGCAACTCTAATCCAGATACGACTTCCTACCCTTTGAGCTTTAAAAGCATAAGCTCCGCCTACTACTGCAAATATTGAGATGGCAGCGAGTAAAATTTTTGCACGTTTCATGATTTTATACTTATTAAATAAAGTAATTTCCTTACTCTTTTTTTAGGGTTTTCAGGTTGTCCCTTACAGATAAAGATCGTGATATATAGCAACATGGTGCGGCAGTAAACATAGGAGATCGGGAATATTTATTAATCCAGACATTTATTTTATTGAGTTTTTCATCCAATTGGCCATGGGCTGATTTTTCAAATAATGATCAAAAAAGTCTTTAACTTTATTTTGATAGTCAATCTGGTTTTCCGTTTTATTGATAACATGCCTTTCACCATCGTATTGCAACAGCCAGACCCGTTTTTGTTGGCTTCTAAGTTGTACAAACATTTCTATACTCTGTGATACAGAAACCGTTTGATCTCCATCGTTGTGCATTAAAAGCAAAGGTGTAGTTATATTTTTTACCGCTAGCATTGGTGAGTTATCATTATAAATTCTGGAATTATCAGCTATCCCAGCATTCATGAGCATTGTAGCTCTCACGTAGCCGTGATTCAGCCCTCCCAATTCCCCGTTTAAACTGTTGGTATATTCTATCAGGTTTGACATGCCTGCCCCCGATACAGCCGCAGCAAATCTAGCGGAATGGGTTACGATATAATCTGTCTCATAGCCCCCCCGGCTATGTCCTTTGATGCCCATCCTGGTCGAATCTATCCAGGCAAATTGTTTTAAATAATCAGCCGCAGCATTTACACTCATTAAGGCAGATTCCCCCGGCTTATTTACATCCAAATAAATATTGGGCATACAGACGATGTAACCATTGCTTACCAATACAGGAACATTTAATCCAATGTTGCTTGGTTCAATATCAAGGGGTTTATTTAACCCATTAACCATTTCTAAATAGTAGTAAAAGATTACCGGATATTTTTTCTTTGGATCAAAGTTTTCAGGTTTATAAACAATGCCTTGACATTCACGGCCAAATTGATCATGATAGGTAGCCAACTCAGAGGAAAGCCAGTTGTATTTCTTTTCTGGAAAGCTATGTGATAAGGTATCCAGTTTTTTAAAGTCTGTAGTGTAAACAAAATTTGGTGAGGTTTGTGAATTCCCCAGTTTGATTAAATAGGCAGATGTTTGGCCTGCCTTTTTAAGGTTTCTAGGGGAATCAGTTGGACTACTGGCTAATGCACTGGCTGTTTTAAATAAAAATGTTAGTTTGCCACTACTATAGTTTAAGGAATAAATCTCCTCTTCTTTTGTGTACATGTTGAAGGCTTTCAGCATCCACGGTTTATTCTTATCTAAAATTTTTTTATTTAAATTGGCAAATATGAGATGATTTTTATCGCCAATTCCATTTGTGATATTCCTGGGTGCAGTTGTATCTTCAAGATCTAGTTCCCATAGGTCATACATGCCATGTACAATCACTTTGTTAGTGCCTTTGAGCCATCCAACTATTCCAAAGGTTCCATTTGGAGCTTGGGGAGAAGGACGGACTACATATTGCACTGCCTGCAGTTCTTTTTCTAAATTTCGACTGATCATTTCCGACTTTCCTTTTTTAACATCATAGCTTATATACTTTAACAATTCAGGATCAAAATAAAGTAGAAAATTATTATCAGGGGAAAGCGACATTACATATATTGGCCTTGTACAATTTTTCTTAATTGGTATTAGCGCCCCAGTTTTTGCAAAACACAAGTAATAAGAAATATGTCCCATATTATCCCATACTAAGTCTTCCAACGATGCCGTAGAGGATTGGACAATAAAAACATCGGTATTTTCTTTTGTTTCCAAGCCAAAGTAAGGTATCTGATTACCAGAAAGAATTTGTTTAACTTGTTTTGTTTTGATGTTTAAAATGGTAAGGTTATCATCGTCATGCCAGTAGTTACCTCTTTTCTTTAATTCAGATAAAAGATACAAATCCTTGTAATTCCAGATATCAGGCCCCGTCTTTTTTGGAGCTGGTTCTACCGGTTTTGCTGCCAGGTTAAAAAACAGGTCTTGCCCATCCGCGCTAAATCGCCAGATTCTGTTGGTTGTGATTTTCAGGTTTTCAGCAATCCCAGCGCTTGTGTCGCTGGCTATCAGTTTTGATTCTTTCCAGTCTCTTTGGTAACACCTAATCTCGGTTTGTCCCTTGTCGTTAGTGGTATCAAATGCCATGCGGGTACCAGATGGGTTATAAATCAGGTTTTTGCTAGGTGTTCCCTTATAGATGATCAGGGACCGCCCAGTACTGAGGTCTGTCCATTGCATGGTTTCTATACCGGGAGTTTCTGTTTTTATCTTGCAAACTATAGCTCCTCCGTCTCTATTTATACTATATTCCTGTACGTTGTTCAACGTTCGTTTCAGACCAGTTCTTAAATCCTCCGCTATTAAAGAGCTTGCAGCAGCATCTAAGGTATAAACGAGCCAGTTGGTGGTGGCATAGCTGTATAACTCATAACCTTTGCAGTGTGGGATGGTCGTTACCTCGGTGCTATGCAGTTTAAGTTTGACCAGGCTGTCGCCCTGTATGGCGTAGAGGTACTTGCTGTCGGGACTAAAGTTGAGGTTGTTGTATTTAGTAGAACGAACTTCCCATTGCTTATCTGTTGATAAGATTACCCAGGTATTGCCACCTATGGGTTCATTTGCTATACGGTAAAAGGCGTACTGGCCGTTGGCGCTTATGGTGCCATTTTCTACAGTAGTCCAGCTCAAATAGCTGGTATCATTTACTAATGGTTTTTGTGTGTAAGCGTTTTGGGCAAAACTCAGTTGAAATGATAAAATAAGTATAAGAACAGAGGGAATCTGCTTCATCCATAAGTCTAGTTAGTAAGGTTTTAAGTTATACGATTACCCTGCTATGTATTTGCAGTAATTGTATAACGGTTCAGACTTGCGGGATTCATAGAACACGGGGAATGTTAATCTATAAGTGGGGCGTTTCTAAATGGAATTTCATCCACAAACCAGGGCAATCTTCCATTGCCTTGGTTTGTGTAATTATTAATTTTTTGTTTTAACCCTTTTCATAACGGTGATTTGAAGTTAATGAATTAGACTTATGTTGGGACACAGTACGATGGTATTATTACCAGATGTATAGGGTATAACGTATTTTATTTGGGAGGTACCATTTTTAGCACATAAAAGAAGTCGGTAGCTGATGCCACTGGTTTCTTTTATCTATATCGCATATCGTTCTTCCAACAGAGAGTAATATCCCTCTGTAGTTACAATAAAGTTCTAATGTAAGAACAGCATAACCTCTATTGCTTGATATCATTGGGTACCGTATATTGTAGACCAACAAATAAAACTATGAATACTCAACCAACCCCTAACAGACCCATTCTTATGGGCGCGATCTGCCTTGCTCTTGGCATTGGTCTTGTCTATTACTTTATTTGGCGCGTACTGGAGGCTATGGCTAATAAGCTGGAGATAACCTATTCTTATAAAGGAGTGGGCATAGGCCCCTTTTTTGTAGTGTTTGGTCTTTACCTGCTGATAGTACGTCCACCCAGCTTAAAGCCCAACGAGATGTCACCCCGGCAGCGTGTAGTGTATTGGGTAGTGGTTGGTGCGTCTTTTGTGTTAAGCGTATCTGTATTCATGTGGTTTAAACACCGGGCGGTAGAACTGGGATATGATCTTTAAAATCAGGCTAATAATAAAAAAGGAAAAGCTGTCTTAAATAAGACAGCTTTTCCTTTTTTATATAATCGGTTTTAGAAACGGACGCCGAATTTCAATCCCCAGCTGAGGTGTGGGTACATACCATCTTTCAGATCAAAAACACCATCATCATCATTGTAATCATTATCGTAAGCGCCATTAACATATGGTCTGCCGGTACGTTCTTTATGTCTTAAACCAACTCCTGCGTAAGGTTCAATAAAAATATGGCGTTCTTCATCTAAAAACTTCTGCATACCAATGTTGAAAGAACCAGCTATTATCTTTTTATGTTCGGTATAAGGTACCGGATCGACGGTTATATACTCTGTACCATTGTAATATTGTCCGCCACTTGTTGTTTTGTCGTAATGTACATCTTTGTACATCGCCATTAAACTGATATATCCCCTGAAGCTGCGACGGCGGCCTCCGAAATAATATTTGATCTGTGGCTGAATACGATAACCACTGTGGTTACCATCATCAGAACTATATACTTCAGGTAAAGTGTACATTATGGCGGTAGCATCTACAGCTACTGCCCAATTTAATGCAAACCGGTATTCCAGTCCTAAGGAAGGACCACCTTCCAGATCGAACAGGCTTAATACATTTGTGGATAACAGTACCCCTTGTGTTCTTGGGAATTGTCCTTCTTTGGGGTAGCGCGAACGTTGCCCATAAGACAAGTTTGCTAAAAAGATGATAGTACAGAAAATAGGTAGAAGTTTCTTCATGTAGTGTGTGTTAGTTAATATTAAACGGATGTAGGTTGCTGATTGTTACTTATATAGCTTAGAAAGGACAAATATAATACATTAAATCATAACGTATAATAAATGGGTTTTCATATCAAAAGAATCTCCTACTCTGCTATACCCTCAAAATTGACTAAGTTTGCATTTAGACCAGCAGAATAACATTGATTTCTCAACAGACCATACAGCAGATCCTTGCCCGCATTGACATTGTGGAGATTGTAGGCGATTTCGTGAAATTGAAGAAAAGAGGCGCCAATTACCTTGGTTTGTGCCCTTTTCACAACGAGAAATCCCCTTCTTTTACAGTTACTCCCAGCAAGGAGATTTATAAGTGCTTTGGATGCGGCGCTAGCGGCAATGCCATCAAATTCCTCATGGAACATGAGAAGTATTCCTATGTGGAAGCGCTTCGCTGGCTGGCACAGAAATACGATGTTACAGTAGAGGAGACAGAGGTAAGCGCAGAAGTTAAGCAACAGCAACAACTAGCTGACAGTCTGTATATTATCAACAACTTTGCCCGGGAATATTTTGCGGATACCCTGCTGAATACCGAAGAAGGACAGAATGTAGGGCTTAGTTATTTTGAAGAGAGGGGATTTACCCAGGAAACCATTCGTAAGTTCCAGCTGGGATACAGCATGAACGTTTGGGATGCTTTTACTAAAGCTGCCCTGGCCAAAGGATATAACCTTGATTATTTACAGAAGACAGGACTGGTAACCGTCCGCAATGAACAACCCGGAGATAACTACCGGGGCAGGGTGATCTTCCCTATTCATAATCAGAGCGGTAAAGTACTGGGGTTTGGTGCTCGTATTCTTGTAAAGAATGATCGTGCACCCAAGTATATCAACTCTCCTGAAAATGAAATTTATGTAAAGAACAGGGTACTGTATGGTACTTACTTTGCGCGTCATGCCATTGACAAACTGAATGAGTGTCTGCTGGTAGAAGGATATACGGACGTAATCTCCCTGCACCAGGCAGGGATAGAGAATGTGGTGGCGTCCAGTGGTACTTCTCTTACCCAGCATCAGCTTCGCCTGATAAAGAAATATACGAACAACCTCACTATCTTATTTGATGGTGATAATGCCGGTGTGAAAGCTGCATTACGCGGGCTGGACATGGCTATTGAGGAAGGGTTGAATGTAAAGCTGGTACTGATCCCCGATAAGGAAGACCCGGACAGCTATGTGCAAAAGATTGGAGCTCAGGCCTTCCGGGAATTTATAGCAGCCAACAAGCAGGACTTTATCCTGTTTAAGCTACAGATTACCTTACAGGATGCGGGTAATGATACAACCCGTAAGTCGCAACTTGTAAATGAGATTGCGGAAACTATTTCCAAGATCGATAAAACGGAAGACTTTACCCGGCAACAGGATTATATACGCCAGTGCAGCCAGGTATTGAAGATAGATGAACAGGGGCTGATCAACCTGGTGAATAAATTCATCCGGGAGCGTTTTCAGAAGAATGAAAAACAACAGGCCAGGGACCATGCAAATTCCCCTGCACCTGATGATGATTTGTCGCCGGAAGCAATTGCCGCTATGGAAGCCATGGAAGGCGTTGATAGTGGGCCTGTTAACTTCTTTAATCCGGATGAGAAACAGGAGAAAGAGCTGGTAAAGATCTTATTACGTTTTGGAGATCGTCCTTTCAGTGAAGAAGATAAAAATACTGTTGCGGATTATATTTTTCATCTGCCCTACGACTTTGAATCTCTTACAGACAGTGAGATCGTGAAAAGGATTTTAAGGGAATACAAGAAGATGTATGATGATGATAACCTGCCGGATAAGAAGTGGTTCCTCTATCATTCAGATCCTGAAATAGCGGCGGTTGTTGTGCATCTGATGGAAGATAAAGAGGCAGAGTTAAGTTCTAACTGGAAAGACCGTTACGAGATTGATACTATATTTGGAGATAATGCTTATTTACAGGATACTATCTCCACCACCAACTACCTCATACTGCGGAAGATAAGAAAGATGATGACGGAGAATCAGCAGGAAATGGAAAGATCTGCTGTTTATGAAGAGCAGGTGAGATGTATAGAGATGCATAAACACCTGAAACAACTGGAAACAGAACTTACACATGGATTGGGTACCGTTATTTTCCGGTAATCCTTTCCCATACCTGGAAGGTTAAAGCATACTCGTGCTTTTCATCCTTTTCATGACGCTCATTTTTAATCAGCTTCCATTCTTCCGGTTTTTCTTCGGGTTTGAACTCCGGGAAATAAGTATCTCCATGTACGGTTGCATGTACACGGGTGATGTATACTCTGTCTACTATATCTAATGCCAGTTTGAATATTTCACCACCACCGGTAACGAAGATCTCCTCTGTACCAAACGTCTTTGCTTTTTCAATACCTGCCTCTAAAGAAGATACCACTATCAATCCTTCACTATGAAAATCTTTCTGACGGGTGATCACGATATTTGGTCTGCCCGGTAGTACACGTCCCAGTTCATCGAATGATTTACGACCCATTACGATTGGTTTACCAATGGTAGTAGATTTGAAATATCTCATATCTACCGGCAGATGCCAGGGCAGATGATTATGTATACCTATTACGTTATTTTCTGAGGCTGCAACAATTATAGAGAGCATGCAAAGTATTAATTGGTAAATGATATTAAATGGCTACTGGTGCTTTAATATGAGGATGGAACTGGTAGTTGGTCAGTTCAAAATCTTCATATTTAAAGCTAAAGATATCTTTTACGTTCGGATTTATCTTTAATACCGGTAGATCGAAAGGCTTACGAACGAGTTGCAGCTTTGCCTGCTCTAAATGATTGCGGTAGAGGTGTACATCTCCGAAAGTATGAATGAAGTCACCGGGTTCCAGGCCACATACCTGCGCCATCATCATGGTGAGGATGGCATAAGAGGCGATGTTGAAAGGAACGCCAAGGAATACGTCTGCACTGCGCTGGTACAACTGACAGCTAAGACGGCCATTGGATACATAAAACTGGAAAAGGCAATGACAGGGACTTAATGCCATTTCAGGCAGATCTCCTACATTCCAGGCATTTACTATGATCCGGCGTGAATCCGGGTTGTTTTTGATAGTTTTTACGGCTTCACTGATCTGGTCTATTACACTTCCGTCCCTGGTTTCCCAGCTACGCCATTGTTTACCGTATACAGGGCCAAGGTCGCCGTTTTTATCGGCCCATTCATCCCAGATCTTTACACCATGTTCCTGCAGGTACTTTACATTCGTATCACCATTCAGGAACCACAGTAACTCATATATAATGGATTTCAGGTGCAGTTTTTTGGTTGTTACCAGCGGAAGCCCATCCCGGAGATCGAACCTCATTTGGTAACCAAAACAACTTATAGTCCCTGTGCCTGTCCGGTCAGTTTTTTCAGTCCCCTGATCCAGTATATGTTGTAGCAGATGAAGGTATTGTTCCATGAGGCAAAGTAACAAAAAAAATATCAAAGGGCGCCCAGTGGCTGCCTGATGTATTTCTCGCTGCAACCTTCAATACATCCCAGAAAATTCAACACGAGTGTATCTGGCGTAACTTTTACAAAATAAGAGGAGGTATCAGTGGTACCCTGTTTGTAGATTTTTAACAATGAGGTGTCTGTTCCCGGAGTAAACAGGTAATGATCCTGGTTGGTAGTATAGCTATGAAAACTCAAATCCGGGCTGAAATATATGGTTTTATTCTCTGTAGCAGGTGTCCATACTACCGGACCGGCACCCGGACTGTTCCAGTATTGGTATAATCTCCACATGCCTTGCAGTGCTTCGGTACTTGTAGGAGTGTGCTTTTCATCTTTTTTACAGGCAAACAAAATGAGGCATAGAATCGGGATGTACAGTGTGCATTTCATAATAGGTTTGGATTTATGTTGAAACTGGTACTGTACCGAAAAGGTTACAGCACCCTGATCCGGCATATGTTGTAGTTAATCGACTATGGTGCCGCTTCTTATGAATTTAGAACCGCAACCTTCAATACATCCAATGTTATTAAGATAAAGTGTATCAGTCGTAATCTTCAGGTAGTAATAAGCGGTATCCGCTTTATCATGCTGATATATTTTCAAGATGGTATCTAATGCAGCAGTTGTGCTTATGCCGGTCGTAATCATATAATGATCAAACTTGCCGGAATCACCATAACTCTGGAAGACATTCGCGCTGTAAAAGGCATAGCGGATATCTGCCGTAGCTGGCTGCCATATTACAGGGCCACCTGAAGATTGTGCATAAGAACTCAATTTCCATGCGCCCATTAAAGAGCTGTCAGTTGCAGGTAAACGGTGATTGGGCTTAGTCTCCTGATCTTTTTTGCATGCAAACACAATCAGGAACAGGGCCGGAAGGATATACAGTACACGTTTCATAATAGGCTTGGATTTATATCATTGAAACGGGTACTGCCGGGAAAAGGTTACAGCGCTCTTCTTTTCAGTTCGCGGCGGATGAGTCCCAGCTCACGGCCTACCTGTCCGGAAATAGACGTATTTTCCTGGGCGCGGCGCAGCAGGTATGGCATTACATCTTTTACCGGGCCGTAAGGCAGGTATTTGGATACATGGTAGCCGGCGTGTGCCAGGTTAAAAGTGATATTATCGCTCATCCCTAATAACTGGGAGAAGTTGACATGCGGATGCTGAGGTGGCAATTTTTGTTTGTCCAGCAGGCTGGCGGCCAGCATGGAGCTGTCTTCGTTGTGTGTACCGATGAATACGCCTAATCTGTCCAGGCGTTCCATACAGAAGCGCACAGCAGCGTCATAATCGCGGTCGGTAGCTTCCTTATCAGGCTGTATGGGAGAAGGATACCCCATTTCCAGGGCGCGTTTTCGTTCCTTTTCCATATAGGCACCACGTACCAGTTTAGCACCTAAAAGATAACTGCCCTGCTGCGCCTTATCGAAAGACTTTTGCAGGTAAAGGAGCCTGTCGTGACGGTATAACTGGAAAGTATTGTAGATGATAACGTTTTCTTTGTTGAAGCGGGACATGAGGTCGTCTGCGAGGTCGTCTACCGGTTGTTGGATCCAGGATTCCTCTGCATCTATGAGCAAACCTATTTTATGTTTGGCAGCAGCTTCTGCGATGGCCAGGATACGGCCTTTTACGCGGGTATACTCTTCCATTTCCTGTGGGCTGAGCGGGCTTCCTTCATGCAGTTTTTCCAGCAGCGAAAAACGTGCAAAACCGGTTACCTTGATAGCGATGAAGGGGATGCTGGGTTTACCCGCAGCATACTGGATAGCCCGGATAAATTCCGGTACTGCTTTATCATAATTATCTTCTCCTTCCATGGCCTCTACCCCATAATCCAGCGCTACTCCCACATGGTATTTTCCTAATCCTTCAGCAGTACGCGCTGCTTCTTCCAGGCTTTCCCCGCCGCAGAACTGGCTGAAAATGGTGCTTTTAATCAGTCCTTTTACAGGCAGATGCAGTTTAAAAGCCAGCGGTGTTAAGGCACCACCCAGCTTTACCAGCCAGGGTTTCCCCATACTGCTAAACAGGAAATCAGCTTTCTTTAAAGCGCGGTCTGATTTTGATTCAAAGGCAATGGCTGTATTCTCAAATGATAATGATAGCTGCTTATCCATGGGCCGCAAAGTTAATACCCCTCTCCTTATCCGCAAAAATTAGATAATATCAAAATAAGCCTATCTTTCATTAATTAAAGCATTAATAAAAAAGCGTTTATTTAAATCCATTACAGACTTTTCTTTATTTTTATACCTTCAACAAAATCAGTATTCCCAGTGCCTACTTCTAATACACCGAGCAATATCTTCCAGAGTAAATGGCTGTACCTGGTAGTTGTAGTAATACTTTCCGCCACCACTATAGCTGCCTGGTACTATCGCCAGGGGCATAATAAACCTGTATTACACCAGCTGCGTGATAAACAACAGGGGTATACCACTTACACCGGCACAGCGGGAGAACGTAAGAAAATCACCCTGCCTGATAATACCACTGTTATTCTAAACGGGAATACCCGGTTAATGGTACCGGACAGCTTTATGCGGCAACATGTGGTACTACTGGATGGAGAAGCTTATTTTGATGCACCCGGGCCGCTTATTGTAAAAACAAACATACTGATCATGACTACCCAGCCTGCTGCTGCTTTCAAAATCCGGTGTTTTGAATTACAACAGGGCGCTACGGCATACCTCGTAAGTGGTAAGGTACAGGTGACCAAATCCTATCTTTCTACTACCGATAATCAACCGGAGATACTGGGAAATGGTAATATGATCCTGGCTAATAAGGAGATCGATCTGATGGAAAAGGAAACGTATGTGCCACTGGAAATGAAGGAATGGCTGGATGAGAAAATGTCTTTCGAGAAAGAACCGTTTATGAACGTGATGCATAAACTGGAAGACTGGTACGGTACAGAGATTTATGTAGATGGGAATACCGCGGAAGTAGCCCCTGTTACTGCCAGCTTTGATCATGCTACACTTAGTCAGGCGCTGGATGATTTGCGTAAGCAGACTAAGTTTACTTATAAGATTAGTAATGAGAAAGTGAATATTACTTTTTAAAGAGTAATTTTTTGTAATGGTGCTTTCGCACCATTACAAAAAATTGAAGGGGTTTTACAGGGCTTCGCCCTGTACCCAAAAAATATAATCAGCTTAATTCTGCACCTACCTTCTTCAGTAATGCCAGTGTTTTGCGTACACCTTCATCTTCTGATAACTGTGCGCCTTCGTATTCTATCCCCACATGGCCGGTATATCCTGCATCTTTCACAATCTTCATCATCCTGAGATAATCTGTTTCTATGCAATTACCATTGATGTCAAAGTCGTGTGTTTTAGCGCTTACACCTTTTGCAAAAGGCATGAGTTCAGTTACACCTTCGTAACGGTCATATTCTTCCAGGCATTTTGTTTTGGCCCATGCTTCCGGTGTGTTGTTCTCTGGTTTGGTACGGTTGAGACAGAAGTTACCAAAATCGGGTAAAGTACCACAGTTTGGTCTGTTCACTGCTTTCATGACACTGGACAGCCATTTACCATTGGAAGAGTTACCACCATGGTTTTCTACTATTACATTGATATTGTGCGCATTACCAAATTCTGCCAGTTTGCCCAGGGCCTCCTCCGCTGCTTTTGCCACATCTTCTGCCTTTCCTTCTCCGGCAGCGTTTACACGGATGGCATGGCAGCCCAGGTATTCTGCTGCTTCTACCCATTTATAATGGTTCTCTACAGCTTTTAATCTCTTTTTAGGATCCGGATCTCCCATTTCACCTTCTCCATCGCACATGATCAATACGCTGCGAACTCCGTTATCGCTGCAACGTTTTTTAAGGTCTGCCAGGTAGGCTTTATCGTTTGCTTTATCTTTAAAGAACTGATTTACATACTCCACGGCTTCAATACCAAAGTCTTTCTTAGCCTTCGCCGGGAAATCCAGGTGAGACATTTTATTGGAAAACAGCGCCTGATGGAAGGACCATTCTGCCAGGGAAATCTTAAAAAAGAGTGGTTTTGCTTCTGAGGCACCGGGTAATGTAGCCGGAGCGGTACTGTCTTTGGCTGTTTTAGAGGAAGAACCACTGTTACAGGCAGCCAATACAGAGGGCAACATGCCGGCTCCCATTGTGTATAACGCCATTTGTCTCAGGAAATCCCTGCGGTGCTTTGGATTGTTCATATACGTGGGTTTTTTAAGTGCTGAATTATAACAAAATACAATTTATAGTGCAAATAAGGCATACTGATCAGGGTAAAATGTGAAAAATTATCCCAAAAGCATAGTTTTTTCACATTTTATTTCTACCTTATAGCTTCATATTCCCGTTTGTCTTTATTTTATAATTCCACCTGATGTACGCAAGTACCATCATATGTGATAACTAAAGCCGTACCAGGACTCGTCCGGTACGGCTTTTCTACTTAATTTTCAAGCGCCAGGTGGCATTTATCTTCCCCATTTTACGTCCTTCTGCCAGTTGTTCCTGGGTGGCTGTTTTTAAAAGATATTCCAGTGCGGTAGTTTTGGTGTGATCAGGTTCTGCTATTTTATCAATTACAAAACCGGCTTCATTGAAAAATGCTTCTGCGGCTTCGAAGCTGTCGAACTTATTATCTTCAATACGATGCTGATCGAAGAACTGCTGTAACTTATCATCCAGCCTTATTTTCATTTTCCCTTTCAGATAAATATCAGCGGTAATCCAGTAGCCGCCACGTTCCTCCAGCACTTTATGAATGATCCCCAGCAGTTTTTTCTTTTCTTCATCACCCAGGTACATCAGTAATCCTTCATTCACTATTACGATCTCTCCGGGAGGAAACCGGTTTACGATACTGGTAAACTGTTCTTCATCCAGTGCATTCAGCGGTATTGTTTCCAGGGTACCTTTGGCTTCAAAACCGCCCTGTTGCAGGGTAGTTACAAAGTTGATTTTTGTGGTGATAAGATCCGGCAGATCTGTATCGATATAGTAAACATCCCGTTGTTTTACAGCATCGAGACCACGGAATGAAAAGCCGGAAGATAATTCAAGGATGTTCTTTGCGGGGATGCCTTCCAGCAGCTGATCGATGCTGGCATAACGGGTTTCAAAATGTACCAGTCTTGCCCAGAAAGTGAATTCTTTACGGTCGTAATCCGGAATATATTGTTCAGGATAGGACATCAGTTCTGCTGCCTGCCGTGCATAAGGGATAGGGGTCATTCCCTTCATCAGCAGTAATGACATTGCTGAAGGGCTGATAGTATTGTAATTGCGCTCCATGATTGGTGTATGTTTTGGGTTAAGTATAACGTAGTTTGCCCTCCAAAGATAAGAAAAAGCCGCACCGGAAATTTGTCCGGTACGGCTTAGATATTTCCTGCATTCCCTGGACGTTTCCTACCTGCACGTATTTACCTACTCAGAACGTGCTAATACCGGTGCACCGGACATTAAACCTGTTGTACCTGATTAGAGTACTATCAAAGTATAGCTATGGAGTTATATTTTTTACAGTAAACGTTTCTGTAGTCCCTACGTATCGTGATAAAATAAGTATGCTTTCTTTATAGCTAAGTGTAAACAAAAAAACCTGTAATATTCAGACCCTGATCAGCGTATTACAGGGTATAGATACATGGTGTTTATTCAACAGTGAATGGTTCAGTCGTTTGAGCCTGGCCGCTTACCACAGTTACAATCACCCTATACGTTCTACCTTCCATTAAACCATTAGGTATACTTAACTTTATCTCATTCGCATTCGCCGATTTTATATAGGCAACATAGGTGCCTGCGCCAGTTGCAAAATCAACGAAACTAACTGAAGCGCTTACGCCTCCATTTATATTTTTCAGATTTGTCCCAGTAATAATCATTTCTGTATTCCAGCTTCCGGAATGAGGCGTGAAAGATGTGATAGTGGGAACAATCACCTCGAATAAATCAGGGGCTGTGGCTGTCATGCCAGCTACGGTAACCTTAACAGGATATTTTCCTGCAACCAGATTTCCGGGAACAGTCATAAATATTTCGGAATTGCCAGGTTGGGTTGTATTGGCTGTTACAGACTTATCACCAAATACAATCTGATCGGTCTTGTATGATTTCCTGAACCCTTTACCATATATGTTGAGAAATTGTCCGGAGAAACCTGATGTAACATCGATGGAGTCAATAACCGGTGCTTTTAACTGGAAATCATTTGCAGAGATAATCTGGGCATCACCGGACCCAAATTTAATTTTAACAGACGCAGCTTCTATCTCATCTGGAACAACAACCCTTACAGCAGTTTCAGAAGCACTCACCACCGTAGCATCTATGCTTCCAAAAAGAACCCTTAATGCTTCCGCATTATTGCCAAGATGCTCACCCTGGAGGGTAATCGTATCTCCAATAAATGCGGTTTGAGGTGAAAACCCGGTAAAAGTCGGCGGTGTAAAAGGTATCACATTGAACAACTCAGCAGCAGAAGCTTTCAACCCTGCCACCGTTACTGAAATAGCATATTTTCCTGTAGGAATGCTATCCGGCACTTTTATAGTTAAACTGCTGTTACTTTGATAAATGGCATTCACCAGTTTATCTCCAAAAGATATTTGTTTTGATTTGCTGAATCCGTTCCCTGTTATTGTTATTTGCTGGCCTATGGAACCTGCATTAGGAGAAACAGACCGGATCACCGGTGCTTTCAGCTTAAAATTGCTAACAAATTCATTATTAGCAGAAAACAAGTGGATTTTAACGGCTGCTTCTGCAATATCATCGGGTACAACAATTCTCGCAGATGTGTCAGATATGCCGATTATATTAGCCTGCACCGCTCCGAATTTAACCATTAACGTACGGATATCCGTACCGAGATTTTTGCCCGCAATGGTAATTGTATCACCTGTAAATGCAGTTAATGTAGAAGGGTCGTTATCTGGCGTTTGCGGATTAACATTATCCTTTTTGCTACATCCTATAAAAGTGAGTGTATAAATTAAGACTAAAACAAATGAGCCTCTTTTTTTCATCGTCATTAATTATTAAGAATTTAGGTTTTGCTGCCCATAAGACGGAGAATTTCAGAAACTTGCTACGTATCACGATAAAATAATGCTGTTTTTTTATTGTTGCTCAATGGATAGAAACAAAAAGCCCTGTAAATCAAATGATTTACAGGGCTTTGGAAGTTTTTAAATTTTTATCTTTTTTTTCCAAACACTTGTTGTACGGCATCCGGATAGCCATAGCCATGTTCCTTATCCGGTTCAAGGTAACTACCTTCTGCCCATTCGTTCCAGGCATTAATGGTGATAAATCCTCTCTCAACTGGTTTGAAAACTCTCCAATCCGGCTTAAGGTATTCTTCAAAGAATAGGGGAAATTAGTCTTTGGGAGGATGGCGATGCCACCAGGAAGCCAGCAGTGAACCTGTCACGTTCATCAAAGGACCGAATACAGCAGGTGCCAGTCCTACAGTAGCAATCTTTCCCATACTTTTGGCGATGGCAGATGCCAGTCCGCCGTTCTGCATACCTACTTCAATAGCAATGGTACGGCAGTCCTGTTCCTTCATTTTTATCAGTTTACATAACCAGTAACCTAATCCGTACCCGGACAAATTATGGATAAGGGAAGAGAGGATGAGTAACATCCCTACCTGTAACAGGCTATCACGTCCATGAGCCGTAATAATAACGATAATGAAAGCGATAGCTGTCATGGATACCTTAGGCATGATATTGTCCAACCATTTCATACGGCCTTTCAGGAAATGATTGAAAAGCAATCCGGCGGCAACGGGTAATATTACCATTTTGGTGATATCCCACATCATGGTGGTAACGCTGATATCAATGTAACTACCGGCCAGCCAGCGCATGAGGAACGGTGTAACCAAAGGGGCCAGCATTGTGGATACAGCCGTTAACGTTACAGACAGCGCCAGGTTGGCTTTGGCTAAATAAGAGATCACGTTTGATGCCATACCACAGGGCACAGTACCTATTAATATTACACCTGCGGCTATTTCCGGCGGGAAGTTGAAGAGGTGCGCCAGTCCCCAGCCGATGAAAGGCATGATAGTAAAATGACAGATTACACCGGTGAGTACACCCAGGGGCATTTTTATTACACCGTAGAAATCATGTAAGCTCATGGCCGTTCCCATTCCAAACATGATGATCTGTAATAAGGGAGTAATCAGTTTTGAAGATTCCCAGTCACCGATGTGTGTGAAATATTGCGGGTAGTATAAAGAAGTAGTAACGGCTGCGAAAATCATTAATGTGTATACGAAACCACGTGTTTGTTCTTTCCTGGAGAATATGATAGCCAGAATAATCCAGAAGGCTATGATAAAGGGTCCTGCGGAGGGCAATATTGAATTCATAATATAACGTTGGAATTTATTCTAGTTTACCATGTTCTCTTTTCGAGCATTTTGTCCAGTTCCTGCCTGGTCATGGGTGTTTTACCTGTTTGTTTGTGTTGCCATTCTATAAATGCGTTTCGAATGGCATCGGTCCAGTTGTTGTCTATTTCTCCAGGTGTGTAACGACCTGATTTCAGCATCTCAAATCCAAACTGGTCTTTTATGATGATAAAAGCAGCAATCTTAATTACCTTTTCTGCAAGATGAGCAGGGATGAATACGACGCCTTCTCTGGAAGTAAGGACCAGGTCTCCGGGAAGGACGATAGCGCGACCTATACGGATAGGTGTGTTTAGTCCGGTGAGCATAACGTTCTTTAGGTAAGAAGGGTCCCAGTCGCGTACAAAGGCGTTGAAGCCTACTATCTCTTCAAGGCCATCCACATCTCTTGCAGCAGCGTCGAATACTACGCCGGTACCGGTGCGGGCGTAGATAGCATTCCCTAAATTAGAGCCTATCAGAGTGCCCTCAGAGATTTTTCCGAAACCATCTGCTACATATACATCTCCTTTGCTTAATTGCTGGATAGGCCATGAATTGGTATTGCCTTTAAAGCCTTTCTCTGCTCCTCTTTCTTTTATGTGTTGTTCCACATCTGGTCTTGCAGGCATGAACATCGCTGTTACTGCACGACCTACAATAGGTTTATCAGGATGGATCATTTTCCATCCCCCTTCGAACTGGCAATGATAACCTTCTCCTTCCAGGATAGTCCATACATCATCGATGTTTACTTCTCTGGCCTGTTCTATCAGGGCATCGGGAATTTTAGGTCTTCCGTCCGGGAAACGATCCCCTTTCCATTCTGATGTGAGGAAAATCAGTTCATCCTTTGGTAATGTCTGCGCCCGCAATTTTGCGGGCAGCAGCAGTATCAAAGGAATTAAATACAAAAACTTCATACAGTAGATTTATATAGATGAATTCGGAACAGGAGACTCCTAACGGAGTCAAGTGATTGTTATACTACAAGCAGGAAACTATTCCTTGTCCTGCTTTACATTCGCTAAAGCATTCAGATCGTACACTATTTTACCTGCACGGACCGTTAGTTCACATACCAGTCTTTGCGTACCTTCCTGTCTGTTACCCATACCATCTGTGAAACCGAATTTACCTTTTTCAATACTCAGAATGGCAATATCTGCCACACTTTTTTCTGACAGGTTACCTAATTCTTCATGTTTAATCGCCAGTGCAGCTTCTGAGGTAACTGCTTTGATTAATGCAGGCATAGCCATTCCCATATTCAGAAACTTGTCCATTACATTCAGCTGGTCTTTCATCGCGCCATTCATGCTACCGGCATGGATGTCTGTACTGATGGTACTGGGAAAAAATCCTGCTTTTAAAGCCGGTATGGCCTGTGAATAATTGAAGCTGATACCACCATGGCCTACATCAAAGAAAATCCCTTTTTTACGGGCTTCCAGTACGAATGGCCGTAATTGTCCCATGCTGTCCACAATACTCATACGGCCTCTTACCTTTGCATAGGCATGTGTATAGATATCACCGGGGCGAAGATGGTCTCTGAAGAGTTCTTCCAGCGATAATGGCGGATTGCTGCCACCAAAGTCTATCATCACCGGTTTGTCTGTCAATACACCTGCTGCAACGGCTCTGTCCACCGGTGCCCATTCAGCGCCTTCATAATGTGCTACTTTGACGCCCACAATCAGGTTCCTGTATTGTTTGATGGTCAGTGCCGTCATCTTGGTATCCATATCAGAGAGATCCTGTTCGTACGGACCACCACGCATACCGCCACCTACTATATTGATGAATGCCAGCACTCTTGTTTTGGAATGTTTGATCGTCTGGTCATTGAATATTTCAAAGTTTCTCCAACCGGAGCTACCTGCATCTACGACTGTTGTTACACCACAACGGAAAGTGAATCCATCCGGAGCTACTGCATCAAAACTATTGTTGAGATAATGATTAGGAACGGTGCCAATGAAATCATGTGTGTGAATGTCTATCAGTCCGGGTGTAACATACATCCCCTTTGCATTAATTACTTTTGCAGCGGTAGCCGGATCTATATTTACAGCTACTTTTGCGATACTATCTCCTTTCACTGCGACATCCATTATCGCATCGATATTATTTTTCGGATCTATTACATGTCCGCCTTTTATCAGTAAAGTATATTCCTGTGCATTGGCAAGATGTACGCACGCTATGAGAAATAAAAAGCATTGGAAGAGCTTTCTCATTACTATTATTTTATTGAGACCTGAGAATAATAATACAGGACAGGACTGACAGCTTCATCCCACCATCAGCCCTGATAAGCCCTGCTGGTTGTGACTAAACACACCATGTATCAACCATGCGATAAAACCTTTTTCAATTGTGCAGCTACGATCTTTTCCTGACCGGGTATCAGCATCCATGTGGTGATACTGATGGCATGGTCCCCGGTACCACCTGCCACTTCTATAGAGGGAGATCCGCTGCGTAATTTTTCTTTTACATCTGCTGCTGTAAAAGGGACTTTCTTTGGATCCCAGGACACATGTAAAGTAGGAATGTGATTGGCGATAGCAGGTACCTTTACTTCTGTAACAACACCACTCACCGATTCAGCTGCATCTCCTATCAGTTTAATCTGCGATTCCCATAATTTCCATTCTTTATCATGATCGGTATTCAGGTAAGCTTCCAATGCTACCAGCATACCCAACACTTCTTCCTTATTTACCTTATAACCTCTTCCGATAGTATTACCTCTTGGAGGAGTACTTAATCTTGCAGCCTGAATGATTTTTTTATTGCCCAGCATCAACCCTGCACTTTGTGGGCCGCGTAATCCCTTACCACCAGAAAAACATACGATGTCATAACCCATCTTTGTATACTTAAACAGGTTGTCTACCGGAGGTACATCTGCAGCACAATCGATAATAGTGGGAATGTTATGCTTCTTTGCTATCTGCTGGAATTCTTCTACCTGTATTTTTCCATCGAAGTTATTTGCATTCAGGAAATACATCAGCGCTGTTTTTTCACTGATCGCATTTTCCAGTTCTTCCTTTGTATCGATGTATATTATTTTAAGACCGGTATTCTGGATAGCATGCGCGTAATCAATCCGGTGAGCGTTCTGCATGATCGCTTCCGTTTTCATACCATTCGCTTCCAGGAAAGGTAACAGCGGTACTTTCTTTTCATCCATGCCCGTGAGGATACCAGCAGCAGCCAATGTGATGGCAGATGCAGCACCTGAAGTAACCGTGGCATATTCACAATGTAACAGGTCCGCTATGCGCTGACCTACTTTATCGTGTAATTCATCCAGCATCACATATTCTTTGGAAGCATACTGAATGGCACTCAATACTTCCGGACGCATCAATGAGCCGGTCATAAAGGTATAGGTGCCGGCAGCATTGATAAATGTGCGGATACCCAGGTCTTTAAAGTAATCTTTCCCTGTTAAAGGCGCTTTTACAGGTTCGCCGGGAAAAGGCAATAGCTTAGCTGTGCCTGCAAATGCACCCAGGACGGGGAATGCAGACATATTCTTTAATAAGTCTCTGCGGTTCATAAAATAAAAGATTTATAAGGCGGCGATACAATCCATTTCTACGAGTGAGTTCCCCGGCACACCACCATATACGGCTACAGTTGTGCGTACAGGAGGATTAGCGCCGAAACGGCCTTTATATACTTCATTCATTCCTTTATAATCGTTCAGATCATGCAGGAATACACTTACTTTCAGTACTTTGTCCATAGAAGAACCCGCCTTCTTCAATTGTACTTCCATTTCTTTCAGTACAATTTCTGTATGCGATTTTATATCGCCTTCCACATGCGCACCGATACCGGCTATGAATACCATGTTACCATGGATTTTAAAACTGGAGAACAATGGTACATCCTGTTCGTATATCACATTACCTTTTACTGTTGTTTCCGGGATACCTGCTGCTTTTGCAACTGCGTTGATACCTGTGATACCTGCTACGGCAGCTACCATTTTCTTAAGTACGGATCTTCTTTGGTTTTGCATGATTGAGTAAATTTATAATTACGGGTTAAGAATTTAACAGTTGCTAACGGAACCTGTGTAGTATGGTATTTTGTTATACAGACGTTGCTGATGGAGAGCCTATATGTAATATACCATTTTTCGTCTATAAACAGAACGCTCCTGGTGGAAGATCTGTATGATCTGCTCCACCAGGAGCGTTCTGTTTTCAGCAATGTTTATTTATCCCACCATACGTGGGTAGTCATAGCATTTGGACCTTGTCTTGTTACAGCAGCCTGCAGGCTTGCGCTGTTCACGCTTTCCTCGGAAGGAGGATACAGCAGACGGCGTGGAATGGTACCACCTGTAGCATTACCCGGGATATTTACCGGGGTCAGTACCGGATACCCTGTACGACGCCAGTTGGCATGTATTTCCTGTTCATCCAGGAACATTGCGATCCACATCTGTGAGCCTATCTGCGCCAGTTTCTGATCGGTAGTACCAGTCAGCGGATTTGCTGCCTGGTAGGTTGCAACCCTGTCACTGGCAATCACACCGGCAGCGCCAAATAATGACCAGTTATGCATGGAAGACGCAATTGCTTCAGAGAAGGTAGTAGCAGCATCCCCGGCATACCAGCCTCTTACAGCGGCTTCTGCCAGTAACAGTTTTGTTTCAGCTGCGCTCATCACGATGAAAGGCGCAGTGTATTGTAAAATAGTAGCCGGATTAGGTTCTGATAAAGTGCCAAAATTATCTGGTTTTAACAGCAGGCCATTAGGCATACCCTGTTGCAGGGAAGAAGTTGTATCTGTTTTACCACCTGTCCATACCACAGCTATTGCACCCATACGTGGGTCATTGGTACTTTTCAGCACATCAATAAATGTTTTAGCGTACTTTCCACCTTCTGTATTGCCGGTACCGTTTGCAGCGCCATAATCATTGGATAATAAGCTGGCAGCAACGGGGTTTCTGTTGGAAGTACTGGTACCTGTATATTTCATAGTGGCAATATCTGCATCACTCGTAATCACACCACCTGCAATCGCTTTTGTTACCCATGTCTGTGCAAGAGTTGCGTCTGCTTTAGTCAAACGCATGCCTATGCGCAGCATCATGGAGTAAGCAAACTTTTTCCATTTTGTTACATCACCGCTGTAGATGTAGTCGCCTGCACCAAAGGTAGGCTGACTGGCATCCAGCGCCTGTGCAGATTCGTCCAGTTCTTTCAGCAGGTCTGCATAGATATCAGCCTGGGCATCATATTTAGGTGTAAAGATATTGCTGGCATATCCTTTTACTGCTTCAGAATAAGGAATATCTCCGTACAGGTCTGTCATGCGGTGCATAATATAAGCACGCATGATACGGGCGATGGATTTCTTATTTACAGAACTATCAACGGCTGTGATCACAGTAGCCATTTCAATTGCTGCTGTAGGATATCCTGTAGTGAAATAATCATAAGGGTAAGTACCCTGCTGGAAATAATATTTATCACCTAAACCAGGTACATCCTTATAAGTAGCAAAATGCTGCATAGAACCACCGGCAAATAACGCATCTGTAGAGAAGTAACTGTTACCCCAGGTATCCAGCAATGCCTTACTGAAAAGAAATTCCGGCTGGGCAACGGCAGAAGCATCCGGATTGATGTTCATATCCGCAAACCCCTTATCGCAGGACTGAAAAGCAAGTGTTGCTGTGACAGCCATATATATCAGATAATTAAATCGCATTTTCATAATAAAAAGTGTGTAAGCATGAACAATTAGAATTTCACCATCAGGTTTGCACCGAAGCTTCTTGTACGTGGAATACCGAATGCTTCAAAACCCTGTGCATTACCATTTGTGTAGCTTGATTCAGGATCAAAATTATCTGTCTTCTTATACAGTGTAAGCAGGTTACGCGCTACAAAAGAGATAGATGCACTCTGTACCACTGTCTGACCCTTTACAGGAATATTATAGCCTAATACTACCTGGCGTAATTTCACGAAACTGCCATCAAACAAAAACTGATCAGTGTAGTTCTTAGTATTATCCCAGTACAGACGTAATTCACTCACCGGTACTGTTCTGTTAAATGCTGCCCCTGTTTCATCTACACCATTCAGTACAATTCCTGTTTCTCTTCCAGGCAGTGTTTTCTTATGCAAGCCAAAACGTGTGGCATATACATCAGAACCAGAGAACACTTTATTACCAAACTTACCATCTACAAGAACATCCAATGAGAAGCGTTTGTAGTTAAAGGTATTTGTAAGACCCATTGTTAATGGAGGGACACCACTACCCAGGTTCATCAGACCACTCTTCAGTTCATATTTGGTAGTTGAGTTATACACACTCTCACCTTTCGCATTCTTTACAGCGGTATAACCTTTGATAGTACCATAAGATTCGCCTACAGCATTATGAATGAACGCCCAGTTACCAACACTTACTGCCATTTCCAGGGTATTCAGACCAGGCACCAGCTGTATAATTTCACTCTTGTTATAAGCAACGTTATAGCTGACATTCCAGGTGAAGTCTTTAGATTTTACAGGTGTACCTGTTAACAATACTTCTATCCCTTTATTAGATACTTTACCGATGTTCAACAATGCTTTGTTATAACCGGAAGCAGTAGAAATAGTTGTTTTGAGGATATCGTCTGTTGTTTGTTTGCTGTAATAAGTTACATCAAAGCCCAGGCGGTTGTTAAAGAACTGCGCTTCCAGACCTACTTCTGATGTAGTTGCGGTGAGTGGTTTCAGGTTTGAATTAGTTACCAGATTCTCATTATTATTCTTTGTAATTTCCTGTAATGCGGTACCCTGGTTACCACCCTGTACAATGCTGTAAGTCTGGTTCAGGATATAAGGATCAGGGGTAGCACCACCTACCTGTGCCCAGGAAGCACGCAGTTTTGCGAAGGTTACTACCTCCGGCATCTTAAAGGCATCAGACAGGATTACGCTGGTACCTACTGCAGGATAAAAAATGCTGTTATTCTTAGGACTCAGGGTAGAGAACCATTCCTGACGACCGGTAAGGGTCAGGAATACGATAGATTTATAATCCAGGTCTACTGATCCAAAAGCAGAGTTGTTCGCCACATTATTCCTGGCAACCGCTGTATTGCTGGTAGTCAGGTTTGTCATGCTATAGAAGAACGGTATGATAAACTGTGTACCTGTTACGGTGGTCGCGTTTGATTTGTACCTGCGGGCATTCATACCACCCAGTACATTCAACCCGATATTTCTAAGCAATTTGGTATTGTAGTTAGCAGTAATCATTGAGTTAGTTTCTGCTACATACGTTTTGATGGAAGTATATTCACCGGAAGCACCGTTTGTATAAACAGTACCTGTAGGAATGATACCTACGTAATCGTAGTTAAAGAAATCACGGCTCACTGTCCCTTTTACATAGAGGTTCTTTAACAGGTCGTACTTCACGCTGGCCTGACCGATAAAGCGGTTTTTACCATCGTTATTTTTAAACTTGTTTATTACGAAATAAGGGTTGGAAGCATATGGTGTTTCATTCCATTGAGTTTCACGACCGGAAGCATCATAACCAGGGTTCAGTGAACGGATATCAACGGTATTGGCAACCATGTAAACGCCCCAGTTAGGGTTACCAGTGGCATCCCCTGAACTGGAGCGGTTGTTTGCATTCTCAACATTGTATTGCGCTATAGCTTCTATTGTTGTTCTTTTACCCAGCTTGGCATTCAGGTTCAGGTTACCAATCTTTTTGTTGAAATCGGAATTAGGAACGATGCTTTTGCTGCTGACATTAGACAATGAGAAGCGGAAATTCAGTGCTTCACTTCCACCGTTAAAAGCTACAGTGTTGGTATAGGTAGAACCTGTACGATAGAAGTTTTTGATATTATTTTTCTGAGGAGAATAAGGATGTTCCTTACCATCAAACTGAATGTAAGGCAGGCCATCCATTTTGGCACCGAATGAACGACGGCCCCAGGATACAGCCTGACTCTGTGATGCTGGTTTTACACCACCATCACCTTGTCCGTAGATATATTGATAGTCCGGATATACAGCAGGTGTTTCTGCGGTGAAGGTAGTATTGTAATCTATACCAACACCTTTACGCGCACGACCTTTTTTGGTAGTGATCACAATTACACCGTTAGAAGCACGGGAACCGTACAGTGCAGCAGCAGTACCACCTTTCAGTACAGTGAGCGTTTCGATATCGTCCGGATTGATACCGCCGATACCATCACCTCTGTCTACGTTCTGACCACCACCACCGGTAGTAGGACTTCCACCCGGAGTAGTATTATCGATAGGCATACCGTTCACTACATACAGTGGCTGGTTATCACCTGCCAGGGAAGTATTACCACGGATAATTACACGGCTGGAACCACCAGGGCCGCTGGCCAGACTGGTAGCATTCACACCGGCAATTTTACCGCTCAGAGAGTTCGCAATATTTACTTCACGTGCCTGGGTAAAATCACTTCCTTTTACTTCTGTTACACTATATACCAGGGCTTTCTTTTCCTTCTTAATACCTAATGCCGTTACTACTACTTCAGATAAATCTTTGTTAGATTCTTTCAGACTGATGCTTACTGCAGCAGAAAGATCACTTACTGTGATTTCCTGTTTTTCAAATCCTACGGAAGAGATCACCAGTATTACCGGGGCAGCAGCATCTTTTATATTTAATTCAAAGACACCTTCACCGTTCGCAACAGTAGCAACGGAAGAATTGCCTTTCAGCATAATGGTAGCGCCTGGAACGGGATTACCATCCGGGCCCGTCACTTTACCTTTCAGCTTATCAGCCAGTATGCTGTTGCTTAAACCGGTATTGATCTGTGCATTATATATGGAGTATTGTGTTTTGTTGATACGCATGTAAGCCAGTCCAAAATCTGCCAGCAGCAGTTTTAAAGCGGCATCTGCGTCCATGGTCTCTGCTTTATCAAGTTGAGAAGTAGCAACAACTTTACCATCCAGTAAGCCTTCTTTATAAGCAATACGGATGTTCTGAAATTTCTTAAGTCTTACCAATGCATCCTTTAATGCAATGGTAGCATTCGCATGTTTTACAGGGATCGTTTCTGATTGCCGCATAGCATACATCACAGGCGTTTGTGCAGTGACCGGCATTGCTATACCAGGGATCAGGGCACAGGAGAGCAGCCCCAAAACGAAATTTTGGTTGAAAATGTTCATAGTTTTTTTTTACGTGTCCTAGTTTTTCAGCTACTACTTAACCGAAGAGATGACCAACTCTTTATCTGATGGCTGATTGATTGTTACGTTAAGTGTCGTGGTAATGACAGTCAATAGTTCCTCTACGTTAGTTACGTTTATATCACCTTCTATCTTTAGCTTTTTAAGTGATTCCTCCTTTACTTTAACAACGTATCCATAGTTATCCTGCAATGTTTCTATGATCTCGCCGAGCGTAGCATCTGTAAATGTGAGCTGCGTCTGTGTCCAGCGTTTGATCTTTTCAGGCTTATCCAGTTTTTTTGCAAGTACCAGTTGGTTGTCTGCGTACTCTATATAATCTCCGGGCAGCATTACAACAGCGCCTTTCTGATATCCTACTTTAATCTTACCTGTGATCAGTCCTACATTTGTTTTGCCATGGCGGCTTTTAATATTAAATGTAGTACCTAATACTTCTACAGTGATTCCGTTTGTATGTACTATGAATCGTTGTTCTGCTGATATTCTATTCAGGTGTTTTACATCAAACAGCGCCTCTCCTTCTACCCAGATCTCTCTTGGTTGTTTTTCATTCCATACCTTATTATAGGTAATGGAAGAAGATGCATTTAATGTAACTACTGAATGATCTGGTAATGTAATTGTTCTCTTCTCTCCAAAACCGGTTGCTACTATTTCCTGTGAAGATTTTCTATACTGGTTTATTAAATAATAACCTCCTACTGAAATCAGTAATGCAATGGCAGCGGCTTTCATCCAGGGACTTAACCAGCGTACACGTGCTACAGGCTGTGCTTCTATAGTAGCCGTGATCCTCTCCAGAAGATGTGCTTTATTATTCTTGTTTTCCCAAATCTCCTGTGAGCGATAAGTACGGATTACGTTTACCGCAAAATCAAAGTTCTTTGCTGCAGAAGGATATAACAATGAGAAGTTACTCCAGAATTGCGCGGCAGCGGCATCCTGTTCTTTCCCTGATACCCATTTTATGAAGGCATCATCATCCAGGAAATCCTGCAGCGTGTATTGTGAATATTTGTCATTGTTCATCACCTTATCCCCTATTTATTCTTATTATACATGACATGCTTAAAATTATCCCTCCAAAACCAAATTATTTTTTGGTAAAGTTTTACAGAGGAGGAAAAGGCAAAAGAATATGGTCAAAAAGCGTTTATCTGATACTTTTTGCAGATTGTCGAGGGCTTTGTACAGTAATTTATAAGTAGAACTCATATTGATGTCCATAATAACTGCAATCTCTTCATAGGACATTCCTTCATAGAAGCGGAGAAAGATAATCTCCTGCTGGCGTGCCGGTAAAGTGTTTACCAGTGCAATCACCTGTTTACGTAACTCCTGTTCTTCCTGCCTGAAGGAGGCATCAGGGATAAAGTTTACTTCAAAACCGTTGTCTCCGGCTTCTCCGTCTAATTCAACAAATTTGGATAATGACTGTATTTTCCTGAAAAGCGTAGAACGTAATGCTTTATACAGATAATTTTTTACTGATACCGGGTTGCCCAGTCTGGTGCGGGTAGTCCACAACCTTACAAAGAGATCATGCACAACATCCTGAATCAGGTCGGCATCTCTTGTAAACTTGCGGCCATAATTGTTCAACAGTTCGTAAAATTCACCATAGAGCGCTGTAAACGCGTCCCAATCGCCCTGTTTAAACGCATTCCACCATAACACGTGACTCTCGGATTGCATTGGCAATTAAATTTTGGAAGACGATGGATAATAATACGAAAAAATTACTTGTTCTAAGTAACATTTTTGGGGGAGCGGGCGGTATGGGGGCTATTTTGGATAAATGTAAGACGCCGGGATAACCCCGGCGTCTTGTTGCTGCTTCTTTGCTGCGAGTTAAACTTTGACAATAATATTCCTCTTATACATGATCCATACTGGAATGAGTAACAGCAGTACCAGGGTGATGGCAGCTGCCAGTGATGCGTTATATGGAGAGAGGAAAGGCATAAACCAGGATGAGGGGATACCACCAAATACCTGGGGAATCACACCAGATAATACATAGGCTGTAATGGCGTTGCGGCCAAATGCCACAAAGGGTGGTGTGATCTTCTTATATCCCTGTACATCTATCAGCCAGTAACTGGTTGCCAGGCCCATACAGGCCAGGCCGGCTGTATATAATACAAAGGAGCTGGTCCAGAGGGCCTTATTAATAGGGAAGAAACTATCCCATATTAATCCAAGTAATACCGAGATGAACCCGAACACAAACATCCAGGCTACCTTTTCGGCATCCTGCTTGTCTTTGCGACGAATCCAGTCGCCTACCATAATACCCAGCAATCCTGTGGAAAAGGCTGGCAGGGTACTTAAAATGCCTTCAGGGTCCCATGTTTTTGAATGTGCCCACAGGTGATGTTCTGTGAGGATGGTACGGTCTAACCAGGCACCCAGGTTAGTCTCCGGTTCCAGGTTGGCGGGTCCTATTCCGGGAACGGGAACGAAGGTCATCAGTAAATAATAGCCTGTCAGGAAGGATATACATAACCATATACGTGTTTTAGCGCTTGTTTTAAGATATAACAGGGAGATGACCAGGTATACTACCGCAATACGGGGTAATACGCCGGGAATCCTCATATTATAGAAGTCGAAATGAGGGATGAGCCGGAACAGCATACCTATTACAAAGATGATGATCGCCCTTTTGATAATGTGCATGATCAGTTTGCCGTGTCCGGCGGTATCCAGTATGCGGTTGCTGAGTGCGAAGGCTACAGATACGCCTACCATAAAAAGGAAAAAGGGGAATACCAGGTCTGTAGGTGTACATCCGTTCCATTTCGAATGTTCCAGTGGTGCGTATACATGGTCCCAGTCTCCGGGGTTGTTCACCAGGATCATACCGGCTACGGTAAGACCACGAAAAAAGTCAAGAGATAAGAGTCTTTGTTTCATTCAATCGTTTTGTTTTATTGCAGGTGCTGGCAGGATCGTAATAATGGCAGTTGTCCGGGTCCTGGCCTGCGACAACTGCCTGTCCCCCTCTGATCTTTTATGCTATAAGTTCTAATTGAATCCCATAGGTGTCCAAATAAAAATATAAAAAAATTGCAAGGAAAGTTTACTTTTTATTTTATAGATTATCATGCAATGGTACTTCCTGTTTATTAATCAGCCGGTAAAATTAATTCTCCATCGAAGGTGGATTATCCAGATAATTATTTTGCTCTTTTGTTTTCTTAAATTCCAGGTGGCCAAATTTATACGTAAAACTAATACCGAATGAACGGTAAGGAATCCTTGTTAAACTTGTGGAGATGTAATTGGCAGCATATACTGTTGTCAACTTGTTTACATATTTGTTGAAAGGATTTGTAGCCGTTAATCCAACTGATGCTTTTTTATTCCAGAATGGTTTTCTGAGTGCCAGGTTGTAAGTGAGAGATTGTGGCAATTTTCCCTGGATGGTATTAAGTGCTGAATTATAATTACCAAAAGCCTCTACGATCAGATCTTTAGGTAAACGATAAGAGGCATTCAGGTTAAAACGGTAATTCATTCCATTTGCCTGAGTACCATTTAATAAATTGTTTACTACCCGTTTCTGTGTTATCATTATATTTCCACGCAGCGTGAGGTCCTTTAAAGGTAAAGAACCCGAGATATTCACCGCTGAGTTATACTCCTCTCCTATATTCTGCCTGTTGGTAACAGATACGTTGGTATATACAGTATCTCCGGCCTGGTAGCTGGGATAAAAAATAGTATACGGTTTCAGATCATTGGTATTGATACGTTCTATCAGTGCAACATAAATGTTTCCGCCATTGCTGAATGTTTTACCAAAACCCAGTTCAATGTTGTTCCCTATTTCAGGTTTCAATAAAGGGTTACCGGTTGTGATGTTATAAGGATCACTCAGGTTGAGGAAAGGATTGAGTTCTCTGTATTCAGGTCTTTCGATGCGCCTGGTGTAAGCCAGTTTTACAAACCTGTCATTGCTGAGATTATGTGAGAAGATAATAGCGGGAACAACAGTATTGTAAGAAGGAATATGCGTACCAGGTAAATCAATCTTTATATCTGTATGTTCAAAACGGGCGCCTGCTTTTACATCAAGAAAGTTGAATAAGCTGAATGAAGCAGACAGGTAGCCTGCATATACTTTCATGTCATAATTAAACTGGTAAGATTGTAATGGTGAATGAATATATAACTTTTGCAACGTATCAAATACCTGTACATCTGTATTACTGCCTATCTTTTGCAAGGTAGTTTTAACACCGGTTTCGAACGTCAGGTTTTTATTTACTTTATGGGAGTAGTCGATGGAAAGATCATGCTCTATATCAGTACCAGGGTTGTTGCTGGAAGAACCGGTATAAGGGAAAACAGCGTTGTTATAAGTCTGCGATTGCAGGTATTCATTGCGTGGAGTACCGGAACTACCGCTGTAAAGGATAGTCAGTTCCTTTCTTTTGTATGCCAGACTCCAATCCAGAGAATGAATGGAGGAGTGATTGTTTGAGATACGTGTCCCCAACGAAACCTCATCCTGCTGCTGATTAATATTTCCTATATTCTGACTACCGAAATAACTATAACCGAAAGAACCTGACAGATTATCTTTTGATGTGAGATCCCAGTCGAACCCTATACCTGACTGATACCCTTTTCGTTTAAAGTCGGAATAACCGTTCTGCAAAAGGTGATTAGTTACTTTGTTGACGGTGTCGAAAGATTGACGATCCTGAGAATAAGGGGTACGGGAAGATAACTGCATATTGCCACTGAAGAAGGCATTCATTCCAAAATTACCTTGTCTTACATTGATATTCGCCGCGGCGTTCTCCAGGCGGGTACCTGCGGAAAGACTCAGATTTCCATTGATCCCCTTTGCCTTATTATCTTTTAAAATGATATTGATGATACCACCGGTCCCCTGTGCATCGTATTTTGCACCCGGACTGGTAATTGCTTCTATACTTTTTATTTGCGTAGCCGGAATGGAAGCCAGTGCATCGGCTAAGCTGTTGCCAAAAATACTGGAAGGTTTACCATTGATCAGGAAGCGGATATTTGAATTTCCCTGTAATTCCACATTCCCGTCTATATCCACATTTACCTGTGGTACTTTCCTCAACAAGTCAATGGCTGTTCCCCCTTGTGAAGTCACATCATTGGCTGCATTATATACAATCTTATCTATCTTATTCTCTACTAAAGGGGCTTGTGAAGTAACAGTGAAAGCCTGTAAAGATCTTCCGGAAGATACCAGTTTTACCAGCACCGGTTTACCGGGCGTAATATTTTTTATACTAAAAGTAGTATATCCTAAAAAATCGATGGAGAGATTGTAGCTGCCGACAGCCAAATCTGAAATCTGAAAAGTACCATCAGGAGCAGTAACCGCTCCTGTAATTATTTTACCTGAGCTGGCATCTGTTACCTTTACGCTGGCATATTCTACCGGCTGTAGGGTCAAGCTATCCTGTACTTTACCAGAGATGCGAGTACCTTTCTGGGCAAAGCCAGTGAGAAATACAATACAGGTTAGGAAAAATGTGAGTATTAGCAGATTCACTTGTCTCATGCCGCAAACCTAGACAGAGAATCTGTAGAAAATCTAAAGCTGTGTATTATTTAACTTGTCATATTCAATGTTGTCACGTTGTTTAATCCCTTTGAAAGATAGGCTGGTTATTGATTTAATAAGCCCCGTTAAAATATTTAACGGGGCTTATTTTTGGTTTGATTTATATTTTTCAGTTATTCAAAAAACTTATACATTAGATAAAACAAATGATTTTTTATGGGAAATGAGTTGAGACAAATTTTATCAAAGTTTGATTCCATTGATCAGAAGTTTGCTTCTATTGATCAGAAATTTGACTTTATGCATCAGAAGTTTGATATAATGAATCAAAAGTTCGATGTGATGGACAAAAAATTTGATGCGATAGATAGACGATTCGATCTTATGGATCAGAAATTCGATGCTATGGACCAGAGATTGGGATTTATGGATCGTAGATTTGATGCTATAGATCAAAACTTCTTCGTTATCAACACAAAATTAAGTGTTATCGATAACCGTTTGGAATCTATAGAAGACAGCATCGAAAGAATCGAGGAATGGGTTCCTTTCAGACAGTCTCTTCCTAAGAGAAACTGACCTTACATCATTTTAGCCCCTAACCTTTTTAACCCTGCGTTTTTTTAATATCTATAGTGCGATATTCTCATCCCCCTCTTTATAAGGCACATAAATCATCAGTAAAGTAAACATCTCATCTGACGCTCTCATATTCCCCGTAGAGAAGACAATCTTTGGTGGATTATTGGGATTGAAAGGATTACTGGCCGTATTGTCATATACACCTATCATATTGATTACTGAACCTGCCGGGATCTTTATCAGTTTCTTCATCCGGTATAACTCCTGCCATCTGAAATCCCAGTCGGGAATATGTACCAGGTTAATTGTATCATTCTCTGGTGTTACCGCATATGCATAAAACTCTTTGCCCAGATAATGCATATGTGGCCATACATACATGACAGACTGCGTTTCCTGTGTCTTTACTTTTAATTTAAATGTACTCACCTGTTTGGCAAACAATACAAATTTAGGTTTGATATCCTGCTCTGCAATTCCACCGGAACCTAAACTGATAATACGCACATTCCTTTCAACAGATTGTTTTTTAAAGAACAACTTTACACCTAACATTGATTCCTCATTGGCAGCAATAGCAGAATAATGTACGGTTAAGATCAGCACTCCCCTCTTTGGTAATACCCATCCAAACTGTTTAGGGTAAAATTCATTGGTAGTTCCCGGTATCCAGCCTGAATAATATACCATATCTTTTTCCAATGGTACATATTTTTTCTTCTCTATACCCGCAGTATCCGTATCTGTATCAATCATCCATGGCCCATCATGAATATCTTTATCCGGCACTGCATAAAAACCATAATTAAGATGATGGATGATCTTCTTATTATTGGCATATAACTCCACTCCTTCTATATTCTGTGTATCCGATAATTCAAAAGGAATTTTAAATACTACGAACTTCTCTTCATTTGTACCCTTCACTAAAAACGTAGAATCAATTTTTAAAAGCAGATCAGGGGTACGGTTTAATACCTCATTATTATTCGTTACCGCTTTCTTTTTCTTATCCGGTGCATTGTCTGCAATCCAGTTAAGGATAGTTGTTTTTTCTTCTGCCGTCAGCGATCTGTTATTGGCAAAATCCCTGTAGTGTACATCTGCTCTCCAGGGTGGCATGTAATTGGTTTCAACAACATGTTTGATAAAAGATATACGCTTTTTGATACTTTCATACGTTTCGAGAGAAAACGGTGCATCTCCACCACTGCGATGACAGGTAGTACATTTAGCTGTGATAATTTCCTGTGCGTTCATCTGGCCAAAGGAGATATGGCTGATGCAAATTAATGTTATCAGTAATAGGAATATCCTCATATTAATTATCGTTGATAAAACATCCGATTGGTTGTGTATAAGCAGGACTGGCAGGCGCTCCATCCATTGTATGTACGATCGCATCATCCAGATAACTGATCGTTGCCTTTTTTGTACTCTTCCCTAATCCTACTACCCAGTTATCTATCGCACCATTATATTTTAAACTACGTTTCTCATCATATAAAAAAACTTCAGGGGTTACTGTGGCATGGATGGCAGTAGTGAGCAATTTCTTTTTATCAGTTAATAAAGTAAAACTGATCGCGTACTTTTTTTGAAAGGTAAGATATTCTTCCTTTGTATATCCGTCTCCGGGGAAAACACCTATGATCGTTAATACATCATGGTATTTTTGAGACAGCTGATTGAGGGTAAGTGTATAGTTCTGACATAAGGGGCATTCCGGCGATAACCATACTATCGCCAGCATTTTAGTAGATACCTGTTTTAGCAAAAAGCCCTTCTCCCCCGAAATATTTTCCAGGTGAATAGTATTGATCTTCCTATCCTGTGCGGGTAGCTGCAGGTATAAGAACATTATCAATATGGACAGTATAGCTTTGTGGTACATAACGTAATAAGCAGAAAGCCCCTTCCGGAGCTTTCTGCAATATAATATAATTAAAATTATTGAACGTCCCACCATACTCTGCCGGTGATATCATCGGGTGTTGAGAAACCCGGATCTTTCAACATATCGTTAATCGCATCCAGTGCGTTCTGGTAATTTAAACTTGTAATAGAAGGATATGTTACCACAAAACGACGAGGCATTGGCAATGCTTCGTTATCCTGTGTAACGGTTTCCAGTTTCAGGATATTACCTGTGATTGAAGGAAAGCCAGTCCTTTTAATAGTAGCCCATGCTTCATTCTGGTTCTTGTAACAGTTGAGATATTCCTGTACACTGATCTGTTCCAGGGCATGCGCCGGATCATATACGATACCAGTTTGTGTTTTGTAGTTTGTTACTTCAGCACCTGTTAATGGCGTATAATCTACTACAGCTGCTTTTGAACCCATATCATCATAGGTAGCCAGGGAAGCATCAATACCATTGTAATACCATGTTTGTGCATCTTCTGTGGTTACACCTGTTACAGCTAACTCTGCCCGCATAAAACATACATCCGCATACGTGATGATAGGGAATATGATTTTGTTCTTGCTGGCAGAATTGTAATACAGGTTAGGCTGGATGAAAGAAGAATATCTTACGGTTGTTGAAACCCCCTGATAACTGAATACGAGATCTTTAAAATAATAAGCGTAGTTAACATCTGTAGTAGCGCCCGGATTGGCAAATTGTCCGCGGTATAATTGTCCGTCCCAGGCCAGTGTAGCAGGCAATACACCTTGTGCTTTGGCAGAGTCGAACATATCTTTGGTAAGCGGCGCTTTCTGGAATAATGTACGGATACGCGGATCAGCAGTATTCCACATAAAGTCCACCAGGTTCTTTGCACCGGAAACATCACTGTTACTCTGTGGGTTGTAGTTACCACCTGATGAGAAGTCGGTACCACCTACAAATTTCCAGTCTTCATCCGTGTTGCTGATCAAACCACCATCATCAGCCAGGATCTTTGTTACCAAAGTTTTCATTTTGGCAGGATCTCTTTTTGATAATCTCATAGCGATCCTTAAACGCAAACTGTTAGCCGCTTTAATCCAGCTGGCAACTTTTCCTGCATAATAAAGATCGTAGTTAGTGATGTCTGTCTGCGTAGCTGAAGGTGTTGTTTTTAAAATGGCTATACAGGCAGCTAACTGGTTATCCAGTGTATCGTACAAAGCAGATTGTGAATTGTAAGAGGGTGTCAGTAAACCGGTATACCTTGCTTTGAATGCTTCGGTATAAGCAATGCTACCCTGTACATCTGACACATAGAATGCATAATAAGCCAGTGGAATACCTGTGATAGCACGCAGGTAAACGTATCTCTGTTTTTCTGCATCAGGCAATGCATCTATCAGGTGTATTACATCCACCAGTTTGCTTCCTACATTGTTGTAGAAGTTACTGTAACGCTGGTTAAGGTTTCCTGAACCATTATAAACAGTACCGGCATTACCTGTGCGTGTAACGAAACTCTGTGTCCAGTAATACATGGCCCTGTTGTAATCGTAATAATACTCGAAGTCATTACTATTGATGTTTAACAGAGCAGCAGTAAACTCATACTCCGGACGGATAACAAGTACATCATCCGGATTAGTATTCATCTCTGCGAATTTATCACGGCTACATGAGGTGAAAAACACACCCAGCAGCAGGATGATCGTTATATGTTTTAAGCGCATAATTTTAAATTTTTAGAAACTGCCATTAATAGAAAATCCAAAGCTGCGGATATAAGGCATTGCAGACCCTTCCGTCATCGCATCAGATCCGGTACTGTTCAGGTTCTCAGGATTGATATGATCCTTTGCACTGTTGTACAGGTACATCAGGTTATTACCCATTACTGTTACCCTTAAACCATTCAGTTTAAGTCTGCTAACCAGTTTAGATGGCATGTCATAAGTAAGGCTTACCTGCTGCAGAGAGATCCATGAAGAGGTGAACATGGATGCTTCCCTGATACCATTCGCCCAGCTGTGGGTATTCTGATATAAAGAAGTAGCGGCGGTAGGATTTACCCAACCTTTATCATATGCTTCTTTCATGCTTACACCGGAAAGATCGTGACTGTTACCATCAAGTCCTGTGACAACTACACCTTGTCTGTATACACCATCCAGGATCACACCATTTTCCAGTGCAGTACCAGCAGCATTAGTGAAAGCCAGACCACCGGTTGCCTTTGTTCTGTAAGGCAGGGTGCTTTCGATGCTACCTAACCATGAACCCAGATCATGCGTTGTAGAATAGATAGTACCACCAATTTTGCTGTCCATTACAAAACCTAACTGCCAGTTTTTGTAATTGAAGTTATTGCGCCAGTTACCCAGGAAGTCTGGTGTAATATGTCCTACTACCGGTTGCTGAGAAGCACCCTGTGCGTAGTTCTGTGCTCTTACAAAAACAGAAGAACCTTTTGAATTGGTCATATTCAGTACACGCTTACCATTAGATGCTGCATGGGAACCATCGGAGTCTTTATAGTATGCATATCCATAACCGGCGATAACAGTTCCATAGTCACCACCCTTCTTCGCAATTACCTGGTAACCATCACCATAACCCAGTGATACATAATCAAGGTTATAAGGGAGTGTTAACACTTTGTTTCTATTACGTGTGTAATTGAAGTAAGTATCCCAGGTAAAGTTCTTCGTTTGTACAGGTGTTGCATTCAAACGGATTTCCCATCCCTGGTTGCGCACTTTACCTCCATTGATCAGTGTAGCAGATACACCTGATTCTATAGGTGCAGAGAAGCTGATGATCTGGCTTCTGCTATCCTGAGAATAATAAGTAATATCAGCACCTAAGCGGTTCCTGAAGAACTTTGCTTCCAGACCAGCTTCCAGTTTGGTAGAACGGGTTGGGGAAAGAGACTGGTTGGGTAATGTGTTAGAGCTAAATTTATAGTTTACAACAGATGCACCGTTTGCACTGTTATAAGGACTGTTAGCTGAATAAGCACCCGTATTGGCAGTATAAGCATTTGTACCACCACCTACGCTGGCATAAGACAAACGCAGTTTACCATAATCAAATGCTTTTGGCATTTTAAAGGCATCTGTGAATACCCACGCTATATCCACACCGGGATAGAAGTAAGAATAGTTACCATGACCATCATTGTACACCAGTGTAGAGTTCCAGTCGTTCCTCGCATACAGGTTCAATGTAAGGTAATCACGGTAAGTTAAACTACCCTGACCAAATGTTGAAGTAGTTTGCTGCTGATTAGGTGCATACTCTGTAACATTCGCTTTACCATTAGAATTAGATAAACGATAGATATCAGGAAGTACGTACCCATTCATAGAAGCATACATGCTTTTTGAAGTAGATTTCACTATTTCACCACCCGCCTGCAATAACATGGTAAAGTCACTGTTAAGCGTAGTGTTGTAGTTGAAGTTTGATCTGTAACGTTCTACTCTTGTATTGGAGGTAGTGGTTTCATAAGCAGGACTGCCAAAACCAACATCCTGTCCTCTTCTTTTATTTTCACCATTGATACCAATGTAATTCACACTCACGTTACCCTGCCAGTCTAATCCTTTTAATAAAGTAGCTTTCAGGTCAACGCTTCCGCGGAAGTTATTCTCTACCTGTGTATTGCTGTTCTGAAACAGGCTGTAGAAAACATAGGTTAATCCGGTTGGATCGTTTGCATTTACACCACCGTTCTGATCATCTATATAATGAGACATCCAGTACTTGGTATCATAGTTTCTTGAACCACCATATACGAAGTTACGCAGTGTACCATTACTTCCCACGTTGGCAGGGTTCCTTCCATTGCTTTGTACATAAGTAGCATTTGCATCTACCAGCAGTACACCAGCCAGTCTCTGTGTAGCCCTGAACGTGATGTTATTTCTTTTCAGATCGTTATTAGGGGTAACACCTTCTGAATAAAGATTTGAATAAGCCAAACGGTAAGTACCTCTTTCAGTAGCACCGGATACACCTACATTATAGTTACGTGTAACACCGGTACGGAATGCATCTAATGCATTGTGAGGACGGGGATTATTCAGGATTTTCTTGCCTGTGATATCGGTAACTGGCTGGCCTGTCATTTCAGGACCAAAATTATAGAAGTAGTTAGCCGGATTGATAGACAGGTTACCATCAGCATCTTTTAAAAAGTCATTCAAGCCAAAACCACCACCATACTTATTCTGTAAATCTACCGTCTTGTAAGGAGTAGCATATAACACATCTGCAGAGAAAGAAACACCAAGTCCTTTCTGGCTGTATCCTTTTTTAGTTTTGATGAGGATAACGCCATTGGATGCACGACTACCGTACAATGCTGTTACTGCACCACCTTTTAAGATACTGATAGACTCGATATCATCAGGGTTGATATCTTTCAGGATATTACCGAAGTCCTGGTCGCTGGCTTTATTTGGTGTTACCACGTTCTGGTCCATTACGATATCATCCAGTACGATCAGTGGCTGGTTACCGTAAGGATCCAGAGAAGAACTACCTCTTATCAGGAAACGGGTACTTGCCTGTGGGCCGCCCACGCCGGACTGTACCTGCAAACCTGCCACCATACCCTGCAATGCTGCAATAGGATTGATAGGGTTTGCACGTTTGATATCTTCACCGGATACCTGTGTAACAGCATATCCCAGGCTTCTTGTTTTACGGCTTTCACCGAAACCGGTCACTACTATTTCAGATAATGCACCTGCTTTGGATTGCAGCTGTATTTTCATTGGTCCGTCACTATTCGCCGCTACTTCTTTTGCTTCCATCCCTACGAAAGAGAACACCAGGATAGCACCCGCAGGAACATCCAGTGAAAAGGAACCATCAGCGGCTGTGGAAGTACCTTTAGTAGCGCCTTTTACATGTACAGAAACACCAGGTAATGCGTTCCCTTTTTCATCACGTACCACACCGGTTACTTTTTCCTGTGGGGCAGCCACTGTTACCTGTACGGGTTCTGTTACCGGTTTATGGCTTACAATGATGGTTTTATCTTCGATAGTATATGTGAGTGACTGATCTTTTAAACACAGGCTCATGACCTGTTCTATTGTTGCATCTTTTACGGAGATGTCAACGGGAGGGGCATTTTTAAGCAGTTTGTAATCGTACCAGAAAAGGTACCCTGTTTGTTGTTTAATTACTGCGAATACTTTTTCCAGAGGTACGTGTTTACCAGTATAGGTAATATTCTGCGAATAGCCATTCGCATTGATCTGCAGGCTAAAAACCAGCAGTAATAGTACAGTAAAGAAACGGTATCCAGGTCTGGTTTTACCGCGCATGGGCGTGTTCATACCTTGATGAGTTTTTGGTTAATAAATTGTCTTCATTGTGGTGTTGATAGGTATAAGTAAGGGGACTTAACCTGTTAAGTAGATTTTGTTCATGTATTGTCAGATTTTGGTTTATTCTTTTACTGTGATCTTTCTACCATCTACGGTAAAATGTACCTGACTGCGCTCCAGTATCTTCAGGATTACTGACAGATTAGCTTTCTTATCTAACTGTCCTACAAACATGAAATCAGGTACCTGATCTTTATACACTACTTCAATATCATACCAGCGTGACAGCTGGCGCATTACACTTTGCAGATCGGCTTTATTAAACTGGAAATAGCCATTTTTCCATGCGAGTGCGCTTTCTATATCGGGGTCTGGTACTAACTGCAGATTACCATTGGTTGATAATTCCGCCTGTTGTCCAGGCTGGAGTTTTTGGGAATGTCCGTCTCCGGATACGTTTACGGCACCTTCCAGTAAGGTTGTCTGAATGCTCTTTTCATCCGGATAGCTCATTACATTAAAGTGGGTGCCCAGCACCTCTACTTTCATCCTGTTTACGCTGACGATAAACGGTTTAGTTTTGTCCTTTGCTACTTCGAAATAGGCTTCGCCGGTGAGTTCCACCTGGCGGTCGTTTCCTGAGAATGCGGTAGGGAAGCGCAGGGAAGAAGCTGCGTTCATCCATACTTTGGTCCCATCCGGTAATACGATCTGAAATTGTCCCCCCCTTGGTGTAGTAATTTTATTATATGATACCTGCTGCGGGATAATACCTTTTGCCTGGTAGGCAAGTTGCCCGTTGTTTAATTTCAATATCGTGGTTGCCCCCTGTTTCCCCAGTGCTCCGTTTCCGGCGCTGTCCAGGCTGATCTGCTTACCATCGGCCAGGGTAAGGATGGCGTGATTACCACCTGGTGCCACATCGTTTTTAAAAGCTACCGTGACATGAATATCTACAGATTTACGGAAGATCAGTTTAGCGCCACCGCCCATTAAAAGTATAATGATAACAGCTGCTGCCGGCCACCAGATACGTCTTTGTCTGTGTTCGGTGATAGCAGCAAAGATTTCATCTGCCTTTTTATCCGACAGGGCGGTATCAGGGGTGAAATCATCCCAGAGTCCTTTCAATGACGCGTCCAGGTCAGCATCATTTGCTGACTTTGCAAGTAATTCCTGCAACTCCGTAATTTCTTCGGGTGTTGCGGTTCCGTTAAAATGCTTTTCGAGAAGCGTTTTTAGTGACATTCTACTATTATGACAAACTGCTAAGAGAAAAGGAGTAGTCGGATTTAAAAAAACTTTACGATAATGCCTACGATCATAACAATGTCCGCTTTATCCTTTAAGGCGGCTTTTAAAGTCTGTGTAGCCAGACTGAGGTGTTTTTTGACTGTCCCTATTGAAATCGATTGTTGACGGGCGATATCCTCATTGGAAAGCCCTTCGAAACGACTGAGTGTAAAAATCTTCTTTTGCTGTGGAGGGAGTTTGCCTAACTCCCTGGCTAATAATGATTGTAAGTTCTTGAAATCCACATCCTTTTCGGTGCATTCATCGGATTGGGGCTGTGCTGAAGTAATCTGAAATAGTAACGCTTTACGATAGACAATCTGTTTGGAGAGGTTAAAAGCATGATTTCTGGCGATAGTGAACAGGTAGGCATCAAAGTTTCTGATACCTGCCAGTTGCTCCCTCCCTATCCATATTTTCAAAAAGACTTCCTGTACGATATCTTCTGCTACTGTACGTTCATTGGATAAGCGTAGCATATACGCATAAAGCTTATCGCGGTGTGTATCAAACAGCACCCGGAAAGCCCTTTCATCACCTGCAATCACTTTATCCAATAATGTATTGTCCATGTTCTTTCATAAACGGGAGGGAAAATTTTGTTGTACCGGCTATCTGAGTCAAATATCGGGAAAAAAAAGAGGAAAATTCAGTACTGCCTAATCTGGTCTGTTATTGCTCTCCTCCAGACAGTTTTATTTATTTACAGGAATTTCCTACCGGTGATAATCTGTTGTTTTAGTGTTTCTTGTATATTAATAGCTTTGTATTCGGTCTGCATGCGATAAATATAGTAATTTTCATATCTTGTTTTTACTAAATTTCATTGCCATGAATCAACCCGTTAACCAGACCCGTAAAGCTATCTTGCTGTTCCTGTTTTTTACCTTCGCTATCAGTTCTATATTTTATGCAGCGATCATTCATACCGGTAAAATAGGTGGCGGAAGAGGATTATTTGTGACAGGACTAATGTGGTGTCCTGCTCTTTCCACATTTATCACTTCTCTCCTCTTAAAAAGAAAAATATCAGATCTGGCCTGGAAATGGGGAAATCCCAGATACCAGTTATGGAGTTACCTCACTCCCCTCCTGTATACGGCTCTTGCATACCTTATCATGTGGCTGACAGGCTGGGGTGGATTTTATGATAAAGAGTTTGTTAAAAAAATTGCCGAATCATTTGGGGCAGAACAGTTACCTGGCCCTGTGGTCATCCTGCTCTATTTCGTCCTTTATGGCCTTTTTGCGATTACAAAAAGTATGGCTAATGCTACAGGTGAAGAAATAGGATGGAGGGGATTTCTGGTGCCTGAATTATATAAGATCACCGGTTATACCCAAACATCACTGATTACAGGTTTTATCTGGGCCCTGTGGCATGTCCCCATCCTTCTTTTTGCGGATTATAACAGCGGCACTCCTGCATGGTATGGACTGAGTTGTTTTGCAGTGATGGTGGTGAGTTCAAGTTTTATATTTACCTGGTTCCGTCTGAAATCAGGGAGCCTGTGGACAGGTGTATTATTACATGCCAGTCATAACCTCTTCATCCAGGGCTTCTTTACACCATTAACTGTTGATACCGGTAAGACAAAGTATTTCTATGACGAGTTTGGTGTGGTACTACCAGTGATAACTTCCATATTAGCTATTTATTTCTGGAGCCGGCGCGGAGAATTAAACAAAACTGGTACGATTTTGTGAGTCTTATCTGCATAAACTGCACAAAAATGACAGACTCCCAGAAAGACTTAGCCATCATTGCCGGTGTAAGCGCCATTGCTGGTGCAAGGGCAGCACTTACACCAGCTCTGCTATTCCCCAATAACAAGGTATTTACGTTGATGGCTGCCGGGGAACTGTATGTTGATAAATTACCCGGTATTGGTGACCGTATCTCAAAAGAAGGGCTAATAGGCCGCAGTATTTCCGGTGCCATTACAGGAGCAGTAGTAAGCCACCGCAGACACAGAAGTCCCTGGTTAGGTGCCTTAATAGGCGCAGCAGCAGCTGTTACCGGCGCCTATATCACCTACTATGCAAGAAAACAGTTCGGTAAAAGAACAGGCAGCCCAGATCCCGTAGCCGGATTAGTAGAAGATGTAGCTATGATTTGCATAGGCAGCCTGTTGCTGGAAAAGAAATAACAAAGCCGGAGATTCCCCGGCTCTGTTGCTTTGTCTAATAATAACCCGGATTCTGTATATACAACCCCGCCTTCGCTGAGATCTCTACAGCAGGGACAGGATAGATGACGTAATCAGGAACTACTGTGCTGATGGTAGTAATACCATCACCGGCTATCCAGTTGTTCATAATAGTTATTGCATTACCGGAACGAACCAGGTCGTTCCAACGCAAGCCCTCTCCTAAAAATTCCTTTCTGCGTTCTTCGAACAGGCTTTCCAGTGTAACATCTGCTACCGGAGTTAAACCGGCCCTGTTACGCACCTGGTTCACGATATCTACTGCATCACTATGTGTACCAACACCATGTAAAATACATTCTGCTTTCATCAACAATACATCTGTATACCGTAACACGATATAATTGATTGGCCAGTCGGTACCGCTTGTGCCTCTTTTAGAATAGTCGATATATTTCTTTACGAAAGGAGCTGAATAACTCAACTGGATATTAAATGCTTTACGGATGTCTGTTGCATCATAAGAGGCAAGCAGGTTCTTTGAGATGTTAAAGTTACTCGCGCCATAACCATTCCCATAAGCATTGGAAATTCCCTGACCCGTCCAGTAAGCTACCGGCACTAAGAAACTGGGAAAGCCAGCTCCGTTAGAACTACTCATGAACTGAACATCAAAAATTACTTCCTTATTATTCTCATTGGTATAAGAAAAGATGGAAGCATAATCAGATAAGAATTGATAATTACCACTGTTGATGATCTCATTAAATAATGCCAGCGCTTTATCATATTCATTACTGTTGAGCCCCGGTCCTTTTACACCGTATGTAGCGCCGGAACGCGTGAGATATACCAGCCCAAGGATACCTTTTGCAGCATAAGAAGTAGCACGACCAACATCCGCACCAGTGTAAGTAGCAGGCAGATTAGCCGCCGCATATTCCAGGTCTGCGATAATAAAGGTGTAGACATCTTCTACAGAACTCCTGGGTACAGTTGCCACTTCTGTTGCCGTTAATGCTTTATCTATAATAGGTAATTGCCCATATAAGCGTAACGACTGGAAGTAATAAAAAGCACGCAGATAACGTGCTTCGGCAGTGATCCTTGTACGCAGGGAATCTGTCAGAACACTGCCTTTGCTGGCTAATGCATCCAGTACAGAGTTTGCATTGAAGATACCGTTGAAGTTATTACTCCAGGAACTTACAATGAAACCGGTAGTGGTGATGTTGGGAGAAAAATCGTTGATATTCTGCCAGTCGCGGTTACCATCAGATACCGCAGCAATGTCATCACTGCGCATTTCACTCAGCCATAAAGACTGACTGGGGTAATCTCTCAGTTTGCTATACACGCCATTAATAGCTTGCAGAAAATCGTTGCTATTGGTATAAAAGTTATCTGTAGTTGTATTTGATACAGGATTCTGATCCAGCTGTTTGGTACAACTGCTGAATACAGCTGCCGCAAAAAGTAGTAATATATATTTCATCGAATGATACTTTAAAATTAGAAGGTAAAGTTTACGCCCAAAGCCACAGTTTTACTCAAAGGCATGGCACCATAATCACCGGGCAAAGCATAACTGCTGTTACCGCTGTTATTGGTATTCTGTGCTTCAGGATTCACACCACCTTTGTATTTATCTCCGCTAAACCAGTTCTGTAATGAAATAGACGCTCTTGCAGCACCGATCGTTTTTGTTTTGATCAGTCCTTTCAGATTGTATCCTAATGTGATGTTCTGTATTCTCCAGAAGTCGGTAGAATATACCCAATCGGAAGTAACATAAGGAACCGTATAAGTAGAAGCAAATTTACCACGTGGAGCATTGTAGTTCTGATTCGCAGGAGTCCATCTGTCGCGCCATACACCTAATACATTCGCAGTAGTACTACCGGAGAAATCTATCGCCCTTCCAAAGTAAGACAGGATAGAACCGCCATGCTGTCCATACACCTGCACACCGAGATCAAAATCTTTGTACCTGAAATTGTTAGTGAACCCCCAGGTATATTTAGGTGTTGGCTGACCATATACCACACGGTCATCCGCATTGATCACACCATCTTTTTTAGCATCATAATATTTAGCATCCCCTACTGTTTCCTTGGCCAGTTTTGCTACGGTAGGATCTGCCATATCAGCTGCGGTTAAGATCCCCTGTGTCTTTGTTACATAATAACTGAACATCGGTAATCCTTTCTGTAAAATATATGGAGGATTGCTGCCACTGTAAGCTGAAGGAATGTAAATAGGTGCATCACTTTCTCCAAGAGATAATACCTTGTTACTGTTAAAAGCAATATTAAAGTTGGTATTCCACTGGAAGTCTTTAGTACGGATAGTCACTGTATTAATCCCCAGTTCAAGTCCCTTGTTCTCTACAGAACCGATGTTCTGTAAGCTGGTACTAAAACCACTGGCGGACAGTATGGGAAGATTCAGTAACAGGTCTGTGTTCTTTTTCCTGTACACATCGAAAGTTACATTCACCCTGTTGTGTAATACACTTGCATCAAAACCTGCATTGTAAGTATTAGAAGTTTCCCAGCGCAAAGCAGGATTAGCCAAACCGGCTACTACCTGTCCGTTGGCAACGGTAGCTGTATTACCACCAAAGCTATAGTTAGAACTGGATAATAAAGGGATAGAGTTATAATCACCGATATTATTATTACCGGATTTACCCCAGCTCAATCTCAGTTTAAGGTCATCAATAAAGTGTACCTGTTTTAAGAATGGCTCCTGGGAAATACGCCATCCTACAGATGCGGAAGGGAAAGTACCCCAGCGGTTATCTTCTCCGAATTTAGAAGAAGCATCCCTTCTTATACTGGCAGATACCAGGTATTTATTTTTAAAGTCGTACTGCACACGGCCGTAGTAAGAGAACAAAGTGTTATTGCTTTCAGTCGTATTACCGGTAACCGTCACACCAGCTGAATTAGGAATCGCATTGTTCAGTGTATTGATGATATTGTTGGCAAAACCACCTGCTGTATTGATGGTAAATGTTTCATAATGCACCGCATTATAAGATACCCCTGCTACGGCAGAAATGTTATGATTAGCAGCAATCGTTTTGCTATAGTTTAATGTGTTCTCATTCACAAAATTCTGTTTCTTGAAACCACTGTATGAGCCGGAAGCATTTTTACCGGGATTGGTAATCCTTTCCGTAGCAGCACCTACAGCTACATAATCCGGTACATACCTTTTGGCAGTCTGATTAGCTTCGTCATAATTAACAGTAGATTTCAGAAAGAGACCAGGGATTACCTGGTATTCTGCATAAACAGAGTTTAATATGCGGGTACCTTTTATTCTACTGATGGAATTGTTCAGATAAGCTACAGGGCTGATCAGTCTTGCACTACTCCATGTATAAGTCGGGTAGTTCCCGGCGCCTGTTAATACACCTGCACTGGATTCCACTACCGGAGACATTGTCACTGCCTTCATGATCTGGTTATCCTTTCCTTCTGCATCGGGTGCATTATTCACTGTATAACTGGGAGCTATATTAATACCGAATTTCAGTTTCTTACTGGCAATCGCTTCTATATTAGCACGGGCTCCGTAGTTTTTATACTGAGAGTTGAGTACTGTACCTGTCTGATCCAGATAATTACCGGAGAAAAAGTAATGTACAGTTTCTGATCCGCCACTGGCAGAAATCTCATAATTCTGGAAAGGAGCCGTTCTGAAAATTTCATCCTGCCAGTCCAGATACTGCAAACCGGGATGGCCTGGTAATGACCACCTTTCATCTGCCATATAAGAAGTATTGTATACACCGCTCGCCAGTCCAAGAATAGCCCTGCGCTGATCATTTGTCTGATCTGCAGTTCTTCCGCTACCGGAGTTTACCCAGTTGGTATTGGCCATTTCTGTCGCCATTTTCGTCCATTCATCAGCACTCAGGATATCTAATTTCTTTGCCACTTTACTGATACCAGTGGTTGCATTCAGACTTACTTTTACGTTACCTGCCTTTCCTCTTTTTGTTGTAATGATCACAACGCCATTGGCTGCACGGGAACCGTAAATAGCACCAGCCGCAGCATCTTTCAATACCTGTACACTTTCAATATCATTCGGACTGATACTGTTCAATGGGTTGTTGTTAAATCCACCACTTCCATTTGCGGTAGCTACGTCCAGCGGGAAACCATCTATTACATATAAAGGCTCTGTTCCTGCGGTAATGGATCCGGAACCACGCACCAGTATACTGAGGCCCTGTCCGGGCATCCCTGTTTGTTGTCTTACCTGCACACCGGGCATTTGTCCTATCAGCGCCTGCTCTACCCTGCCCAGCGGTTTCTCTATCAGATGTGTTGCATCAAGCGTAGTCACCGCACCCAGGATATCTCCTTTCTTTTGTGTTCCATAACCAACTACCACCACTTCATTTAAAGCACTTTGAGATGATCCCAGCTGTACCTGTAAGTTTTTACTACCGGCAGGCAACTCCTGCTTATCGTATCCTACATAGGAAAATACCAGCACAGCATCTTTATCGGGGACGGCTATCTGAAAGCTGCCATCTGCTGCGGTAGAAGTACCTTTTGATGTTCCTTTGATCTGTACACTCACACCGGGTAAAGCCTGCCCTTTATCATCGGTTACTTTTCCTTTTTTAATGTTTACATCCTGCGCATACAAACAGGCAGATACAAGCAAACAAATGATGAATAAGTACGGCGCACGAAGATCCCTTACACGCCTTCCATGTTTCTGCATTCTAAGTTGGTTTAATAAATAAACAAGGAATCCCCCTGGGCAATACAGATGTATTTCCCATACTAAAGTTGGTGGCAGAAGTACTGATGGATTATTTTATAATTATGGTTTTCTATTTACAATATGCTGGTCACATGCTGATTTCATTACAGAGTTGCAAATATACAAAGTCTACTCAATTAGTAGACAATAAATTTAAGGATGTTTTAACTATTTTGGAAAAACAAAATAGTCTGGGCACTTTGAACATATTTGTATATTGGCTGGCGAGATCCCTTAACCCAGTAATTTTTCCCAATGTCGCATGACCATGCATTAGTCAGATCCAATCAAACTGCAAGCCGTTCAGTTGCTGATAATCCATCTTCCAAAGGGATTTCGATGCCTGCTGTTGTCCCCTTGCAAAAAATGGGGGAAACGGAACCCTTTGCCGGGCAGGAAAGATATGTGCCGGAGACACCCTGGCATGTAGCGCAGTTACCTGTCAATAATCCGGTACAACGTAAGGTTATACCTCAGGGTACTGAACTGGACGAAGATATTCTGGCAGCTTTAGGTGAAATTGATAAATTGGTACAAATCGCTTATCTCTATCTTTGTAATAACCCGACTATTCCTCAATATGTGAGTCTTAATGGATACACATCCTATTGGCTGCAGCTATTAAAGTCAGAACAGATCGGGTACAATGCGTCAGAAGAAGCTGAGTTCAGTAAGTCGCTTTTGTCTGCAGCAGCAGGCTACGTAATTGAATCTATTGTAACAAACGATATAGGGGGAACTGTAAATGGTTATGCAGTAACAGCACAGGTTACCAAAGGAAATACCAGACCTGATCTGATTCTCTCTAAAGAGGGAAAAGAAGTTGCCTGGGTAGATATAACATCTTCTGGTGATGAAGGTCATGTAAAGAGAAAAGCAGGCAATTGGAAAAATAAGCCAAGTGCAGAAGTCACCTATATAAGTTTTACAGATGAGATGCTGAAAAAGTTCCTTGAGTCGGATCTTACAAAAATCGGACTTTCAGAAGAGGTACAATCCGGAGAATTAATACCTCCTCATCGCTCCTATGCAAACACGCATACTGATATAGAAGTGAGGAAACGTTTAAATGACGAAAAATCAAAACGAGTAAAAGCATTCCTGACAGGTCTTGAAGATGAAATGCCTCCTAAGCGACCGGAGAGTTTGAGGATGAAATATGTAAGGGAGGCGTGGAAAAAGGAATATAATTATGAGGATATTTCTCCAAAAGAAATATTATCTGTTTCCGCAACAGTTAGCTGGCACGGCAAGGATTACTTTAACTCAAAAGTAAAAAGCGCAAGCAGTCAGTTAGGCTGGAATATAATAAATGAAGCCATTGAAGATGAAGAAATTGAAATTGACAGAAGTAGTATAAAGCAAGAAAAGTTTACCGAGTCTTTTAAAGTATTTGGATCAAATTTAAAAGAATCTACTACACCGCAGGGTAAAGGAAAAGTCAAAAGACTGAAGGAAAAAACCAGGCAATCTACAGGTGGAATACCATATGATAATAAGGAAGTTTCCATTGATGATACCGCAGAAGCTTTTGCCGATTTGAACGTAAATGATGATGAAGAATATGAAGAAGAAGAAGAAATATAGCGGCCGTCTTTAAAAGTATCTGACGGCCGCCGTTAAAGTTATCTATCTTCTTTCATCATACACTCCCACTTCTGCTATAGCAGGAGCTGCGCTTGTTTCATCTATGAGGATACGCACGCGCCCACCCCATACTCTGTCGAAACGATGTATTTTTACACGACCTTCACTCTTGCTTGCAGGCAAAGGTTTCCACACACCATTTTCATTATACTCTAAGCGATACTTCTTAATATTATTGCCATCTTCTACGATGGTCACCATATTAAAGCTCTTATCCTTATCGAAATCTATTTCATACCATGGTTGTTTTACCGTTGGGTTAGACTGCCAGCTGCTTTTGAAATCATCATCATTCGCAAAATCCATGATGTTCATATCATCACTCCAACTGGAATTGCTGGGTTGATGTTTTGCAATGTTGGAAGAGATGATAGGAGATTCTGCCGGAGCCAGTGTTGGCAAAGGCCCTTCCGGTTTCCACATTTTACCTACCTCTTTCAATGCAGCTACCGCGTTATCATCAATCAAACCTTCACGGTTAGGTGCTACGTTCAGGATGAAGTTACACCATACCTTGTTTAACTCCAGCAGGTTGTTATTCACCAGTTTCACCGGGTCTTTTACAGGTGTAGTCGGGAAATTTGTTTTCCAGAACCAGGCAGTATTAATTGGCAGGCAGGATAATGCAGGCAACTTGTTGCTTTCTTTTGAAATGTGCTGACCAGCACCCTGTTCGTAAGACTTGATATCTGTGTAGAATAATGCTTCTGTCGGATATTTAGCCGCATTCAGGTCCATCACCAGGCAGTTAGGCTGCAGGGTTTTGATCAGGCGGTAAATCTCTTCAAAAGGAACATCATCATAAGAGATCCTGGACCATGGAGCATCCCATCCGTCTATGATCAGCGCTGTGATTTCTCCGTAGTTAGTCAGCAGTTCTGTCAGCTGAGCCTTTACCATTTCGATGTGCTTGTGTGTGATCTGGTTTGGACGCAGTTTGTGATGTGTGTCCAGGATAGAATAATACAACATCACTTTCAGACCTTTCGCTCTGAATGCAGTGGTGTATTCTTTTACCACATCTCTTTTAAGAGGACTGTTCATCACATTGTAGTCGGTAGTTTTTGTATCCCAGATACAAAAGCCGCTGTGATGTTTGGTGGTGAGACAACCATAAGACATATTAGCTGCCTTGGCAGTTGCCGCCCATTGATTACAATCCAGTTTGGTAGGATTGAATAAAGAGGCCGGTGCTTCCGGATCAGGCCAGTCCTGATTTGCAAAAGTTGGGATGTTAAAGTGAATAAACATACCAAAACGCAAATCAACGAATTGCTGCTGTAAGGTAGCCAGCGGAGTAGCCGCCTGCTTCACCTGCGCGTTCATTAATGCAGGTGTTAGCAAAAGCGTAGCTAACAGAACGTGTAATGAAATTTTCTTCATGTGTTATGAGACCTAAGTACGTGGTGAAAAAAAGTAATGTATGGTACTAAAATAAATGAAACATTGCTGGGATACCAGTGTTGCGAATACACTACAAATAAATGCGAAATTCTTATTAGTCAACGACTTTAACAATATTACAGCACAATCCGCTGCATAATGGCTTGGTTTTGGATTAAAGTGAACTGTATAATCGTCAAATAAGCGAATTAATATAAAAATGCAATACATATGAAACTTAGAGACATCTTATTAGCGTTATCCCTTCCGGTTATCTTATTTTCCTGTGTTCCTACAAGGAAATTTAAGGCTTCGGAAGCTAAATACTCTGCTTTATCCAGCCAATATGCTGATTTGCAGAGTAAATTACAAGACTGCCAGCGTACTATGCGCGACTCTACAGAGGCGTACAACCGCAGAAGTACTGTAAGTGACGAACGCGTAGAAGGACTGAAACAGAATAACAGCATATTGCTGAACCAGCTGAAAGATCTTTCTGTTATCACCGGTTCACAGGCGGAAAGCATCAAGAAATCACTGGATAATATAGGTGCGAAAGATGCTTACATTCAGGACCTGCAGTCTGCTATTGCCAGAAAAGACTCTCTGAATATGGCGCTGGTGATGAACCTGAAAGGTGCTATTGGCAACCTGGATGACAAGGATATCAATATCAAGGTTGAAAAAGGCGTAGTATATATTGATATCTCTGATAAACTGCTGTTTGAAAGCGGTAGCTATGATGTGACTGCCCGTGCAAAAGAAGTACTGGGTAAAGTAGCTAAAGTGCTGAACAACCAGCCTGATATTGAGTTCCTGGTAGAAGGCCATACAGACTCCAACCCATATAAGAAAGGTGTGTTACTGGACAACTGGGACCTGAGTGTGAAGAGAGCAACTGCTGTTACACGTATTTTACAGAATGATTATGCTATCGCTCCTGCACGTATCACAGCAGCAGGACGTAGTGAATATATTCCCGTATCAAGTAATGATACTCCGGAAGGACGCGCAGCTAACCGCCGCACACGTATCGTGATTTTACCTCAGCTTGACCAGTTCTTTAAGTTACTGGAAAAGAAATAACTATATTCCCTCTTAATGAAAAGGCCCCCTTATTGGGGGTCTTTTTTGTTTTAAGGGGGATCTCCCTATGTTCGAAAACCAGGATGAACCTGGCAGGTCACTATCTTAAGATACTTTGATCGGCTTCTGATCGGCTTCTGATAAGCTTTATCCTACGTTTATCTTACGTTCAAAGACGTAGGATAAACGTAGGATAAAGCTTATCAGAAGCCGATCAGAAACTTATCCGAAGCTCTTTACTTACTACCTTTAAACTTTTTAAGGTCCAGCTGTAGAGTGAACATAAAATAACGGCTTAGCAGATTATCCCGGCTTTCCGTAACAGTGTTACCACTGATAGCCTGGGATAAACGGGCATTTTCATCCAGCAGGTTAAATACCTGTGCCCTGGCGGTAAGTCTTTTCTTAAAAAACATCTTTTCGAAGAACACATTGGCCATCAGTGGATTACTACTCAAAGACCCACTATATCCGCTATTCAGCTGCTTACTGGCATCAAATCCAAATGCAAAGGTCTTCAGGAAATATACCTTTCCCACCAGATTGAATGTCCATGTAGTGATGTTGGTAGTATTATTATCCCCGGGGATATAAACGTTTTTGTTATACAGATAAGTCACCCCTCCCATTAATTCTATCCAGGGCAAAAGTATGTTACTCCTGGCAGACTGTGACATGGCCAGATTCCGGGCAAAATTCTTTACATCCTGCACATACAACACATTGTTATTATAAGAGGCTGTACCATCCAGGTAAAAATTATACTTCCCGTCCTGTATACGTTTCGACCAGCCATATACAAAACGATAGTTATAATCCCCGTCTGTATTCAGGTAATGTGTTTCCTGTTTTACTGTATTGAAGCTGTCTTTTACAGTTACTGTATTGGTAACGACTTTATCCTTTGTGTAATTAGCAGCCAGATGCAGGAACAGGGTATGTGTATTAGCCGTGTTTAAACTACGGTAGTTAAGGAATAAAGAATGAGTAAACCCCGGTTTTAACAAGGGATTCCCTATTATCGGAAACTCTGTATTGGTGAGATCAGGGGCAGGTTGTAACTGCTGATAACCAGGAAAGATAACAACCCCATTATAAAAAAGAGAGATAAACTGAGATCTCGGCAGCTTATACTGGATACGCAATACAGGTGCCAGCGGGGTACTATGCAGCTTTGTAGGAGCTTCCCCGTTCGTGCCGTGGCCAGATAAACCGGAAGGCATCAGACGAACTCCCAGGGTATAGTCGAACTTCTTCAGATTCTTCCGGAAGTTAAGTTCCAGCTGCTGCTGGGACATGTTATATTTAAACTCATTACTGAGCGCATCTATACGCTGTTGTTTTCCTTCCATATCCAGCCAGTCTGTTACCTGTGTATTATCAGACCTTGTATAATTGATCAGGTAACGTAACTCCATACTGGAAGTAGAATCAATAGGTTCAATCCAGGATACCTGCGCAGAGGTGATAAAATCATTATTCTGCTTGTTCAGTAACTGATGCAGAAGGGAATCCTTTGCCAGGGTACTATCTGCATTATAATACAGGATATTATTCATACCATCCTGGTCATTATCGTTATCCGTATAACTCATATACAGGCTGAGAGATAATACCCGTCCTTTTCTGTTGAAGCGGTGACTCCCAAACACTCCCGCCCCTATTACCGGTATCCTGTTGTTGATTATATTTTTTGTGAGCTGATCTTTTTTCTGATAACCTGTCTGCAAGGCAGAAACAACATTCACATTTTCTGCCGTATTCAGGCTCATATTCATATTAAAATTCAGCATATCACCATTAGCAGGTTTATACTCTGCTCCACCATAAAAAGCATAATTATTATTTCTGCTGTAACTACCGGTATTGTTAGCGATATACAGTGTTCCCTCATTGGTAACGGTTGTCACATTACTTAATGATTGTATATTACTGACCGTATGCCCCCCCATCAGGCTGGCATTGAGGGATAGGGCTTTAGTCGGCTGATCCCGGTAGTTAATAGTTGCATTGCTGTTGGTAGCAGTTCCCGCCAGGGCGCTTGTATTATTGGTATTGCCGGAAACAGACAGCTGGTGATCGCCATTAAAATAGTTGGCTAATAAGGCTGCATTATATCTGCCATCATTACCTGCCCCTACAATAGTCTGCATCTGAATGCCTTTATTCAATTCGGATTTAGTCTGGATATTGAGTACCTGTTGTGGCTCCCCGGACTTTCGCCCTGTCACTCTCGCCATATCCCCATAATCATCAACCAATTGTATTTTTTCTATCATATCCACTGGTAATATGCGGGTCAGCGTTTTAATATCATCTACCAGGTAATCTTTCCCGTTAATCCTTAGTTTGGTAATCTTTTTGCCCATCATCGTCACATTACCATCTTTATCTACATCCACGCCTGGCAGTCGTTTTAACAGGTCTTCCGCCACTGCATTCTCCCTTAAACGGAATTGACTTGCCCGGAATTCTATCGTATCTTCTTTTATAACAACCGGGGCCTGCTTCCCTCTGATAATCACTTCCTGTAAAGTACTGGTTTTCATTACCAGTATAATAACCGGCACATTTATCTGGCTTCCTGCATTGCGAAAGTCATATGATTTTGACCAGGTTTCATATCCCAGCACACTTACACGTAATGAAAAAACGGGCTGCTGTACCCCGGAAAATGTAAACCTTCCGGTTTCATTACTGGTAGTATGCAACGAATCTTTACCTGCTGTCAGCCATACATTGGCAGCAATAATCTCCTGGCCTGTGGTATCTTTTATTAAGCCGGTAACAGTAAAAGTTTGTGCCGACAAATGATGAAGGCTCAGGAAAAAGCAAACAAGCAGGCATATCCTCTTCATAAAGAATAAAAATGGAATTCATACAATCAGCGAAACGAGGATACCCGGGCTAATTACGGGTTAAAGGGTAACAACAATTTCAATTTCGGGTCTCCTGTAATGGGCATATGTATCCTCCGGCAATAGGCTCCTCTTATATTTATTATAATGAAATTAGTTTTTTTTAGGGAGAATCAGATCAAAAAGATACTACTGCATAGGGGCCGCAGCAGCAGGTTTATTAAAGATTTAACGGCTCAACCATAAACTTAATATGCGCTAATTTCGTATATTAATATAATTATGCATTTTATAAGGTAAAAAAGTGAGAAAAACGCTTAACTTACATTACATGCATTGTCACGTGTTAGCATTATACATAGAATGCATGAGCAACTTAACGCTTTTTAATTGATGGTTATTCTTATAAAAAAGAATAAATTTTACAGGCGACTTTTAGAGTGTGTATTTTTTTTATATATAATTGTAGCCATAACTGCCTGCCGGCAAGTAGGAGGAACTATTGATCATCCTGATTATTTTGATCCCCTTCTTAAACATGCAGACAGCTTATCGCTTCATGCTGAAAAAGGAAGCCCTATAAAATTTATTGATTCAATCTATAATAGTTATCCCGATGCGGGTATTGGTGATCTGTACAAGAAATACGACTTTAAAAGGAGCTATTTCTACGATAAGGATTATGCAATAGCCATGGTATATGTAGATAGTATATTGTTAATCCTGAAAAAACACTCCAAGGAAAAAGCATATAAAAAACTCTATGAAAATGCTATCCTTCAAAAGGGTGATATTCTGCAGGCAGAGAAAAGATACCCGGAAGCATTCCAGTATTATTACCAGGCTAAACAGATCGGTGAAAAAAGCGGGGATTCCCTTTTTGTAAGTGACTATCTCGGACAACTGGGCATGGTGTGTTATAAAGAGAAAAAGTACATGGATGCTGTGGTTTATTTCAAAAAATGCGTCCACATTCTCCGCAATGCAGATAACAGGGATTTTGTTGTTTTCGCTTCTGTTCAGGGCAATACGGATAATATTGCACTGAGTTATGACCGCGCCAATATGTACGACAGCGCTTTTCGTTACTATAGCCTGGCATTAGCCTATATCAGGAACAACGAAAGTAATTTCAGCGATGATTCCACCCACAGACGTTATATAGGTACCGCTAAAGGGGTCATCTATGGTAACCTCGCCTATGCGCATTACAGGCAGGAAGATTACGCTACAGCAGAAGCATTACTGAAAGAAAGTATCAGTATCAATATACAGCCTGGTTATGAAAACACAGATGCCCAGTTCATGCAACTGAGACTGGCTAATCTTTACATAAAAATGAACCGTCTGGATGAATGTAAAGAAACATTAGATCAGGTAAATACTTTCATCAATTCACATCTGCAACCCGACAGAGATCTGCGATTACGGTTACTGAAGATAGAGGAACGGTATTACGATAAATTAAATATGCCGGACAGTGCCTATAAATACCTGAAAGAATATACCACTATAAAAGATTCTCTTGATACAAAGAACCAGGCTGCACATGAAGTAGATGTGAATAATGAACTGGAGAACGTAGCAAGGCAACATGAGATCATCGCATTAAAAAGTGATGATCACCTGAAATCCATTCTGCTGGTCATCTTCTCTTTATTCTTAACATCTGTTATCGCCATCGCATTCCTTATCTGGAAAAACTGGAACCGTTCAAAACAGAATCTGCAACTGATGGCTGTACAAAATGAACGCCTCACCGTTGCTCTCCGCGCAGTAGAAGACAGAGACCAGGAAAATGCAGCACTCCTGAAAGTGATTGTACATGATCTCAAAAACCCTGTAGGCAATATCAGCGCTATAGCCGGATTATTACTGGAAGATGAGCATGCGGCGCCACTGGATAAGAGTATGTACCGGATGATACAGACGGCTTCCGGACAGGCATTTGAAATTATCAACCAGTTACTGGAAAGTAAAAACAAAGGAGAGCTGAAAGATCTGAAAACAGAATTAACAGATATACCCGTGTTACTGACGGAGTGTATAGATCTCCTTCAGTTTAAGGCATTAAAAAAGAAGCAGCGTATTAAAGTAGGAAAATTCCCACCGGGAATAGCCGTGCTTGACCGGGATAAAATATGGCAGCTGTTTACAAACCTCATAGACAATGCCATCAAATTCAGCCCGGATAAATCCGTGATCAGTATACATACCAAAAGGAATTTCGATACCTATACCATCATGGTACAAGACAGAGGTATCGGCATCCCGGACAACCTGAAAGACAAGGTATTTGAAATGCATACAGAGGCGGGCAGAACGGGTACCGCCGGTGAGAAATCTTTTGGCCTGGGATTATCTATTTCACGTAAGATTGTAGAGATCCACAAGGGTAAATTATGGTTCGAAAGTGAACCGGGAAAAGAAACCATCTTTTATATAGAGCTGCCGTGTTTACCTGTAACAGAAGCTGTTCCTGTGAACGCGTAGTATTCATACTGCTTCCAATGCTTCTTCTCTTTCCATAATCTTCCGCATATTCATAATAGCATAACGCACTCTCCCCAATGCTGTATTGATACCAACATTTACAGTTTGTGCAATTTCTTTAAAGCTGAGATCCGCGTAATAGCGAAGGATCAATGCCTCACGCTGAGCTTCGGGTAACTGGTCCAGCAATGCCTGTACTGCTGTATGTGTTTCTTTAATAATAATACGCTGTTCCTGGCTTTCTTCTTTCTGATGAATACTGTTTGAAATATCATCTTTATATACAACAGAGAAAGCAGGCCATGCATTCATCTTCCTGAAATGACTGATACAACAGTTATGGGCAATTCTCACAGCCCAGGCAATAAACCGGCTGTTATCGAGATAATGACCTTCATTAAAGGCATTGATTATTTTTATAAACACATCCTGAAAAATATCCTCTGCCAGGTACCTGTCTTTCACCAGCAACATGATAGTAGTAAAGATCCTGGTTTTATGGCGAGAGACTAATACAGAGAACGCACTGTCGTTCCCCGATCTGTATAATTTTATTAATTCTTCATCTGTCAGTTCACAATATCTTTTCATAGCATTGTTTTTTTTAGAATCCCCGGCAAGTGGTAAAAATTGGCTGCTTTCGATAAAGCAGCCCTGTAACTTGTGGTTTTGATGGAGATGGTCATTAGTAAACTAGTTCTTCCAGCCCATGTAGGCTTTTACTTTTGCATAATCATTCCAGTCGATTGCTTTAGCAGAACGGGCTGCTTCGCCACCTGGGATGATCACATATCTTACCTGTCTTCTGGCGGCACCATTTGAGTCAGTAACAGTACTTGGGTTTGCATTACTTACCAGTTCAATAATACCTTCCAGTGAATATTCTCTGATATAGGTACCTACTTCATCACTATAAGGCAAAGAAGTAACTGCAGGACTGGCTGGCGTACCAAAGTTCATGTACACTTTTACTACACCGGTATTTAATACGTCGGTAGTCAGTTTATCAGCAGTAATGTCGAAGAAATAGACTTCAGAAGTTGAATCATAAACATAGGATGCATCCATCCAGTCGGAATAAATCACACTTGCACTTCCTGCATCTCCCTGATCGCCTTTGTCGCCTTTATCACCTTTGGCACCGGTTGCACCAGCAGCACCAGCTGGTCCTGCATCACCTTTTTTAGAACAGGAAGTGGTACCTAATACAACAGACAACATACATGCAACGAAAAAGTAACCTGAAAGTTTTTTCATAAATAAAATTTTGGATTGAGTTAAAAAATGTCCTCTCCGCTTATTACGAAAGAGGGGTTAAAGTTTAAAAGTTATTTCTTGGGCATAGGTCGCCAAAGCGATTACCGATCAGAAAACCTATTAATATTTCGTGAGTACCTTTACTTACAACATTCAAAGACGATGTAGTGTAATCATATGAATACCCTATGTTGATAGTGGAACTGATGTTCACCCCCAGCATGGCAGCAAAGCCATCCTGGATACGGTAAGATCCACCCACCCACATTCTGTCGCGATACAGGAACTTGGCATTCACATCAAAACTTACAGGTGCTGCAGTTACCATTCTCACCATCACAGAAGGCAGCACACTTACATCTTCATTTATCCATGTACGGTAGCCTGCCGAGAAGAACAGGTGCGGTACCAGCTTTCCTCTGTAAAGAGAATCACCTACTACTTTACCTTCATCAAAACTCAGCTGCTGCGGAATGATGTTCTGTGCAGATGCTCCTATGTAGAAATCTGCACTGTACAACATCAAACCTGCATTCAATTCCGGTTTCCATTTATTCAGCAGCTGACTGGATGCCACAACAGGATCTCCTGCCTGCTGGAATTCCAGTGCAGAGGCATCAACAGAAACAGACTGCACACCAAATGAAATACCTCCACTGATACTTGTACGGGGAGAAAGTGCTATATGATGCGCATAAGTACCCGTAATGGAAAACCGGTTCAGCGGTCCTGTCTTATCGTTGAGGATAGTCAGTCCTGCACCGGCATGAGAAGGGGGTGTTTCATACTGCTGCCAGTAAGCCTTACCCCTGGGATTTTCTCCCGGTGGTGTTAAGCCTGTTATGCTGGCAGAAGGATAATCACTTTTCCTCAGCGGACCATGAATGGTTAAATAAGAAGTAACAGGCGCTCCGTTCAACCCAGCCCACTGATGCCTGTGGCTGGCCTTTACATCCCAATAGTTCTCAATACCTGCTACTGCAGGATTAATGATGAAAGTATTGAGGATGTATTGCGTGTAATGCGGTTGTTGCTGCGCACGGGTCCCTTCTGCTATCATCAACAGCAGCAACAAAAGCAGGTATGTTCTTTTCATAAGCATATTTTTACTGTTTGCCAACAACCTTAAACTCCGTTCTACGGTTCCTTGCCCTTCCTTCAGGATTGTCAGATCCGTCTGCATTTGTATTAGGAGCGATAGGATGAGTAGCCGCATATCCTTTGTATTGTAAACGGGATGGATCTATTCCTTTGCTCACCAGGTAGTCTACACAACTTTTTGCACGGGCTTCAGATAATGCCTGGTTCAGTTTATCAGAACCTTTGCTATCTGTATGTGCGCTTAATTCGATTACTAAATCAGCATGTTGTTGCAGCATCCCTGCCAGCCTGTCTAATGCAGGATAAGAAGCCGGTTGCAGATAAGACTGGCTGAAGTCGTAGTACACGTTATCCAGTACAGTTGGTACTTCTGCTGGTGGAGGAACTAATGTTACTACTGGTGGTTCCGGTTTTGGAGGTGGCGGCGGTGGTGGAATTGTTTTCTTCAGAGAGAATAATTCCAGGCAGCAGCTGGCATCACGGTCTGATGACAACCATACTGTTTCCAGGATATTATTTCCTTTGCTGTTGAAATAAATATCATCTTTTACCGAGTTAACAGGATAACCGAAATTGACTGGTTCCTGCCAGCTACCAGCGCTGTCTTTGGTATAAAAGAAATCATATCCGCCCATACCGATTCTGCCATCGGTAGAGAATACCAGTTCACCGGAAGCAGCATGATAATAAGGAGCCTGTTCATTCCAGGAAGTGTTCAGCACAGCACCCAGATTTTTTACAGAGAAAGGTGTTCCATCTGTATTCAGTTCAGCAGACCACAGATCAAATCCTCCCTGTCCTCCGGGTTTATCACTGGCAAATAACAGGCGTTTGCCATCAGGCATTACAAAAGGCTGCTGCGAGCTGTAACCAGGCGTATTCACCACGGTGTCCATGATAGCAGGTTCACTCCATGTATTGCCACTCTTTCTGCTGATGTAGATAGCAGATTTCTTCTTACCATCTTTTGTTACCCAGCGTGTCAGGTACAGTATGTTACCATCCGGACTAAGAGCAATAACACCCTGTTCTGCATCTTTAGGCTGAGGCACCGCAATACGGGTAATAGTATCGGGCTGACCATTCGCATAAGCTGCACCATAAATACGGTTGGTAAATAAATGGTTCTTTGCGCCGCTGTTATCTGGTCTTGTAGAAGTAAACAATAACAGGCTGTCGCCTAACCATACAGGCGCATAGTTCGCACCCTGCGGGTTCAGGGAAGAGGGTCCTTTTTCAACAGTGTATGTGGAGAGATCCGGACGGCGGATCTCCTGTACAATGAACCGCAGGTTCTGCAATTCTCTTGTAGCAGATTCACGGTAAGCATCCTGTGTAGTGTATGTATCCAGGAAATATTCAAATGCTTTTACGGCAAGATCATATCTGGCCAGTGCCCTTAAAGCCACTGCATAATGGTAAGGGGCCAGCGGGAACTGGGTCTTGTCAAACTCCAGTGCTTCCGCATACCAGGGCACTGCCTTTCCATAATCGTTCAGCAGGCGGTAACTCTCAGCCAGTTTATAAATGGCCTGCTGTTCGCTGCTTACTATTGCCTGTGTTTTCTTTGTAGAAGGTTGCGTTGTATAGGGTTTATATACCGCATGACTAACAATGGTCCTGTTACCTGCGAGGTATTTTTCATAATACTGTGCCGCAGAATTATAGTCTGCCTTCTTGTAATAATAGTCCGCTGCTTTGAGGTAATCATAAGCAAACTGACCTTTGCCTATTACTACCAGTGAAAACAATACTATTGTAAGAAAGATATTTTTCATGATGCTCTTTTGATGGGTTGATGTTTTACAGCCTTGGGCAAACAAATTCTACTTCCGGCGTTTTAAATATTTTCTTTCCGATGTAAATGAGAGAGATCTCAAAACTGTTAGAGCCTCTGACCATTTTACTCAGCTGTGAAGTATTTATATCGTAGCTGGCGCCCAGGGTAAAGTTTCTATAGGTAAAACCAGCATGGGTAGTGATGGCATCCTTGATCCTGTAGTTAACACCCAGTAAGAAATCAGTAGTAGGTGTAACATACATTTGTCCGTATGCACCCAGCATCTTTTCTTCCGCATTTCCCTGGCGCATATACAACAGGTTAGGCGTTACACTGAAAACATCCGTCAATGCTATCTTAACACCGGCATGCCCTGTAAAACGCATAGGGAAACGGGCATCTCCGGTAGCACTGAACTGGTCGGTAGGACGTGTAAGATGTGATACCGCAAAACCACCAAAGACATTATATTTCTTTCCTGGCTCGGCATCGTAATACAATACACCAGCACCTGCATCAAATGAAGAAGCAGAAGTTTTGCTGAAGCCATCTGCGCTTGGTGTACCCGGATTATAACCGGTAACCGGGTTCCACTGATCACCAAAGGTGAGTTTGGATGCATCAAACCTGCGTTGAATCAATCCAAACTGTAACCCGAATACCAGGCGATGTGTTTCATTGGCACCGAAGCGTACACCGGTATAAGAAGCGCTACCGTAAGCAGTAGTATAGTTATATCCACCATCTCCGGCACTCTGGTTCAATGCGCTGACACCGAAGTTGAATTGCTTGTTGGTAGTGAAATCGGCAGCAACACCATAGGTTGAAAAGGGGCTGCTGATATTTCCCCATTGGGTACGGTAAATAGCCGCCAGGCGGTAATTGCCGTCAAACGCACCGGTAAGGGCCGGATTTAACCAGGAGGGGTACACGTAGTACTGGGAGAAGTGCGGGTCCGCCTGTGCTTTTGCTGTATTACCTGTAGTAAGCAACAGTGGCCAGAGCAGGATGATAATGATGGTAGTTCTCATTGCGGTAAATATTTACATGGATTATTGTAGTATGGTAACAGCGCCTGATAATGGAGGGAATCCATTCTTCAGCTTGATGATATAATAGTAAGTAGCCAATGGCAGCATCTTGCCGCTGGAGGTACCGTCCCATGGAGTAGGATACCCTGTAGAACCGAATACTCTTTGTCCGTAACGGTTGAAGATCTCCACTGTACAACCCGGGTAATCTGCCAGGTTAGGGATTTCCCAGCGATCGTTGATTCCATCGCCATTAGGAGAAAACACATTCGGCACTTTTACCGGTTTGAATACTTTTACAGAGAGTTCGTCGCTTGCCGTACAATGTCCGAGTCCGGTAGCAGTCAGTACATACACCTGGTCTTCCATCGCAGCCAGTACCGGTCTTAATATATTCGCGTTGGAAAGCCCGTCAGGAGGTGACCACTGGAAAGTAAGTACAGTAGAATCATTGGCCGTTGGGTTAAACAGTACCTGTGTGCCCTGCGGAACAATGAAGGATGGTCCTGCATCTATCACCGGCTGTAAGTACACAATCACTTTTCCGGTGAATGGATCGGAGATACATCCTGCGCCGTTGGTAACTGTCAGCTGTACATCATAGTTACCGGGAACACTGTATCGTTTCACAGGGTTTGGATCGGTAGCTACAGAGCCATCACCGAACTGCCATGCCCATGTTTTGATATTGTTGTCTGCATCTGTACTCTGATCCGTGAATGTGTTATCTGCGCCTTCACATAAAGTATCGGGATACACCGTGAAGCCAGCTACCGGCTGAGTAAAGAATGCATCCAGCACCTGCGATTTACTGGCAGCACAACCATACAGAGAAGTGCTTGTCAGTTTCACTGTAAACGGACCAGTACTCTTGTAGATATGTGTAGGAGAAGCAATGATACCTGTAGCAGTGTTATCTCCGAAATCCCATACATAAGACAATGTTGAATGATCCGGAACAGTGCTTGCATTGGTGAAAACGGCTTTCCCTTCCGGCATACATATGGCAGTTGGCAATGCGAAATCAGGTACCGGCAACGGATGTACGGACACTGTTCTGGTAGCGGTATCGCTCACACAACTCTTGTCGCTGACCGCTACCAGTTTTACAGTGTAGGTATTCCATGCAGTATAGGTTTTATTAAATGCTGAATTATCGGTGTGTACTTCGTTTGTACCATCACCCAGCAACCATTTCCAGGAAGTGATATTACCGGCGGAGACAGTCGACTGGTCCGCAATAGCTACCTGTTGCCCCAGGCACACATTATCTGTGGCTGTGAAACTGGCAGCAGGTTTAGGATTTACAGTAATAGTAGAAGATATCGAATCAATACATCCTGTTCCTGATGTAAATACATACCATAAAGTATGTGTACCTACACCTGCAGCAGCAGGGTTAAAAATCCCGCTGGCATTGGTACCAGGACCTTTATATTTACCTGTTCCCGTAACGCCGTTCGTAACGCTGGCTTTGGCAACAGTAAGGATGCTGTTATCATTTACACATACAGGAGATAATGCCGTATAAGTAAGCCTTGGTTTCAGTTTAAACGTAGCGGATACAGTAGTATCTTTTGAACAACTTTTATCTGTTGTTATCTTGTATTTAATAGTATAAGTGCCGAATGAACTGTAAGTATGCTGCGGATCTTCCAGCGCAGAAGTATTAGGATTAGCAGGCGTTGCTGATGCATCACCAAAATCCCATGCATATGTACTTAATGTTTGTGCATCCGGTACAGTGGTTGTACTGTTAAACTGTACAATACCATCTACAGCCAGGCAATCATTGGGATAGGTAAATCCTACCCGGGGATTGGCATATACTGTTACGGCTTTGCTTACAGTATCACTGACACATAAGCTGCTCACCTTTACAACGTGTTTTACATTGTAAGTACCATAGTTATTGTAAGTTGTTTTTTGTCCGGCGGCAGAAGTGGCATTCAATGTAGTGCCATTATTATAATCCCAGTACCAGGCATTCACCGGAGCAGTACCTGCAAAAGTAGACTGGTCTGTAACCGTTACTTCACCTCCTTCACACAATGAATTCACAGAGGTAGTAAAATTGGCTACCGGAGGAGCAACCACCGTAATAGGGATAATCGTATCTGCGACACATCCTTCTTTGGAAATCACTTTCAGTTGTATGTTCTGCGATCCTACAGCAAACTTTCTTTTCACATTTTGTCCGCTATCCGATACAGCACCAGGGAAACTCCATTTCCAGCGATCAATATTATATCCGTTACCACTCGGGTTACCTGTAAAATATACTGTATCCAATGCGCAACCGGTATGTGTAAACGTAAAATTTGCCTGTGGTTTGGTTTGCACCGCCACTGTAATCTTCACAGATTCTGTATGGTCACATTTTTCAATACTGGGATGCGTATTTATAATCGTAATATCATAAGTACCTGTATTGCTGAACTGATAGGTTCCAGGTAACGTGTATTTATAGTAGGGAACACCTTTCACCAGTTCCTGCCCGGTGCTTACCGGTGCATTCACTGTAACGTCTGCATTAGGAGTAATAGCCGTACCCAGCGGATTGATCACCCATACCATTTTAGTAGGCTGGTAAGCCAGTAGTACGGATAACTCTACAGGTGTTTTTGTACAGGTAAAAGCATTCTTGGTACTTGAAGTATCCTGTTCATTATGTATAGCGCCCAGTGCATTCAGGTTGTTGATCAGCGTACCTGCATTGTAACCGTAACTTTCTACACTACCCAGGCCATAAGTAACCGCCGTAAAGGCGGAATCACTATACACGATACACTGTGCCTGCGCAGCTACCCATCTCTTAATAGCTACTGTATAGCCGGGAAGATTAGGATGAGGATAACTATACGTATAGGCGTTCGCCAGCCCATCAATACGAAGAGATGGAAGCCCGCCTGTAGGAATAATCATAGTGAGATAATTCACGCTGATAGATTCCCTGGTATTGCGGTAAAAACCGATTCTTTTAATAGCCTGTTCCACAGGACTCAGATACACCATTTCCGGATCTCCCAAAGTATTGAAATTGGGACAGGCTCCTGTGGAAGACATAAACTGTGCTACCAGGATAGGTTTATCTGATTCAATATAATCAGCAGTACCACTTATAAAACGGTAATAGGAATTTCCTATCAAAGTGTTCAATGGTATTTGTACACCATTCCTTTTTACCACTGTAGTTGGATCTTTAACTACTACTTTGTAGATATTGGTCATCAGACTGGATGCTAATCCATCATTTGATGTAGGCGCTGTTAAATAACGTTTACCCCATGCCTGTGAAGGGAATACCTGTTGCATATTATTATCACCGCTGCTTCCCGCCCCTGGCACACAACCGATAGCGGTACGGCTGCTGCCGGAAAATACAGCTACAGGATAACAGGTATCCGCACTGTTGGCAATAGAACGGACAGTTGTACCAGTTAGTTCATTCCCTGCACTGCCACTGGAAGCACCTACCAGTTGGTATACTTCTCCCCTGTTCAGTGTTACTGTAAAGGGCACTCCTGCCGGACGCCCGTTACGGCTTAATTTTGCGGGCGTTATTTCTATCTGTGTGTTATTATGATCAGCTACTACATACATCCAGGAGAAGCAGTCATTCGCATAATTCTGTTCACTGTTCAATGACACATAATAATATCCCCATGTTTCTACCGGCATCAGTGTAGTTGCTCCGGAAGATGCACTACCAAAAATATGTGCATAGGCTACGATAGGTACATCACTCGTAATATGAATTCCTTTTCTTGTAAAAAGACCTTCTCCACCAGTACCACCAAAAGCGGGAGGTACCGAATATAAACGCGCATCAAAAGCTCCTGACTTGGGAATAAATTCTGTTGGGATTACTGTATTGGCAGGGATGCTGTAGCTCCTTGTCCAGGTGGTTCCATCAATCGTTACCGTTACCTGTGCAGCTTGTTCTGCACTTAAATAAAGAATCATCTCCTGACTGTTATTCTGCAACGGTTCCATGAATTCATGGTGACCATAACTCACCCAGAAATCCTTCCCTTTGTTAGAGAGGTCCTGTGCAAATGTTGAAATACCAGCTATCAGTAATAATAAAGTTATTAAGAGGGATTTGCTACCTGTGCCCCCGCCATAAGGCGGAGAGCACAAGCAAGCAAATGTATTTTTTATAGGATTTTCCATGATCTGCAAATTTTTATCTTACCGAATCAGGTTAACAGAACCTTTTCTATCTACCTCAGTACCATCGATCAATTTCAGTTTGCATACATAGATGTATACACCGGAAGGTTGTGCTTTACGTTTGTAATAGCCATCCCATCCTACTGACTGGTTATTGGTTTCGAATACTTTCTCACCCCACTGGTTGAAGATCATAAAGTGTACTTCTTTTATGATAGCTCCATACACCTGTAACACATCATTCAAACCATCACCATTTGGTGAGAAGGCATTAGGAATGTAGATACCATCGGTGAGGGTTACAGCAGATGCAGGATCAGATATTTTATCATTACAACCTTTCGCTTTAACGAGCAGTGTAACAGTTTGTACTGGTCTTAATCCGGTAACCAGATGTTCCAGTCCGAGAGGTCCGGAAGAAGGCTCTGTCCAGGTAACACCATTATCTGTAGATACTTCATAACCTGTTGCAGCAGTAACAGCATCCCATTTGAAACGGATGGCGTTTACGCCGATTGAATCCACTGTTACTACAGGACTAACAATTACCGGCAGTACCAGCAATGTAGCCGGGGTACGTTTGCTACCAGGGCAACCTCCCATTACAGTTTCTACATAATAGATGGCTTTGCTGACAGCAGATGGTACGGTGAAACTTGTACCGGTTCCCAGCAATGCGCCATTGACAGCGGCATTATACCAGTTGTATGTCAGTGCCGGATCAGGGTTCTGTACGCTGAAGGTGACACTGGCCCCATAACAAACCGTGATGGTATCCTTCACCATTTTCGCACTACCCGGATCATTTACTACTACCTGTTTTGAAGTATCTCCTATACAACCGGCAGCGGTAATAATATGCAGCTCTTCTACATAAGTACCTGCGGCAGGATATTTCCTGGTAACATGTGATGTATATGCATTGGTACCGTCTGCAAAATTCCATTTCCAGATATTGATGGCGGCATTGTTTTCTGTAACAACCTGACCATCCAGTATGGCTTCGTCACTGATACAACCGGAGTAATCTATACTGAAGTCTACCAGAGGTGCGCTGATCACTTTTATTTCCAGCATCACTTCAGAAGTATTATTACAGCTTTCTATATCCGGATGAGTCATCTGCAACGGTATGTAATAAGTACCCGGTACAGTGAACATATAATCACTGGTGAGATTGTATTTGTAGTATTTCTTTCCGTTCGCTTCTATTGAATCTATCGGTACAGGATTAGCCTGTATTACATCTGTTGCCGGTATCAGGTTACTTACCTGGCTTAACTCCCATTTGAGTGAAGTAGGTTTAACAGGCAGCATAGCTGTAAAGCGGAACGGTGTTTTAGCACAGGTATACTTGCTTGGAGTACCACTTGAATCGTAAGTATTACTGAACGTTGTTTTCATGTTCAGATCCCTTACCAGCGTACCGGCATTGTAACCATAACTTTCTGCACTTCCTAATCCGTAAGTGATAGCAGTAAAGGCTGAATCGCTGGTTACGATACATTGTGCCTTGGCGGCTAACCAACGTTTTACAACTACTGTATAACCACTCTTGTTTGGATGAGCATAAGAATAATCATATGTATTGGTACCATCAATCAACAGAGAAGGTAATGCTGATGTTGGTGTGATCAATGTCAGGTAATTCACGTTGATAGATTCTACGGTGTTACGGTATAATCCCACACTGTTAATACCCTGTTCAATCGGACTGAGATAGAATATTTCCGGATCACCCAAACCACTTGTATTAGGACAGGCACCGGCAGAAGCCAGATACTGTGCTACTGTAATCGGTTTATCAGCTTCCACATAATCCGCTGTACCACTTTCATACTGATAGTAACGGTCATTGATCAATCCTCTCAGTCTTGCACCATTCAGGAATACTGCTGTAGAAGTATCCTTCACCATTACACGATAAATGTTTGTGCCTAACACCGTAGCATCTTCACTGTTGGAAGTAGGTGCAGTGAGATAATGCTGACCCCATGCCTGTGAAGGGAAGTTCTGCTGGATGTTGTTATCACCGGAGCTTCCAGACATACCATCACAACTTAAAGAAGTACGGCTGTTACCAGAGAATACCGCTACCGGATAACACTTACCATTTGCATTGGAGATAGAACGGATCTTACTACCAGAGAGGTCATATCCTTCTGCACTTGACTTGATAGCACCCAGTACCTGGTAAACCTCTCCTTTATTCAGTGTAATCGTAAACGGTACTCCTGCAGGACGGCCATTCAACGTTGGTGTTGAAGGTGTGATCTCTACCATTGTATTATCGTTGTCCGCTACTACATAGAACCAGGAATAAGTATTGTTGTTAGCGCCATAACTCTGTCGTGACATCAGTGCATAGTACTCATAACCATATGTACCTACAGGTAACAACATCGTTGCACCGGAAGATGTACTTCCATAAATATGTGCATAAGCTACTATTGGTGCATCACTTTCTATACTGATACCTTTATCAGAAAGACCTTCCACCAGCAGACGGGCATCACTTAAACCGTTCTTAGGCATAAGATCAGTTACCAGTACATTCCTGGCTGCCACCGTGTATTCTTTCTTCCATGAGGTACCATTTATTTTTACGATAACATGCGACAGCTGATCAGCACTCAGGTACAACACCATGTTCTGTGTATTATCAGTACCAAAGAACTGGTGATGACCATAACCTACCCAGAAGCGGGTGCCTCTGTTAGAGCTGTCAGGCATTGCCGGTATTGTAGGCTTATCAGGCAGATTACCTTTCAGTCCGGTAAATCTGTCAATGTATTTTAATGAAGTATCTGCTATGATATTCGCTGTGATATCCACAGTACTGCTATCACTCACCTGCCATAAAGAGTCCGCATCAGTTCTTCCCAGGCGGATGTTCATTTCCTTATCCATAGTACCCTGCCATGAATCCACATAGAATTGTTGCAGATCATATTTGTACGCACCAGGTCCATTCGCATCTATATCTGTGTAGAAGTACATGAACTCTCTGCCCGGAGCCAGTTTAGGTGGCTTGATACCGGAATATCTCTTCAGTGTGATATCTGCTGGTACTGCTGCAGACGGAGACCATGTAATTTTGGCCACTGTATCTGTACCAAACATAAACCGCTGGGTAGTACCTGCGGCAGGCGCTAATGGTACAGGCTGCAACAGTGGAGGTTCTACTGCCGGCAGGAACTCATAGGCTCCCATATCCGGTACGCCTTCTGCCAGTGTAACAGGACGGTATTGATTATTGATGTCATGATCATTACCTGTTACCTGCACACCACGGCCATGTATAGCCCATACATCCGGGTTGTTAACATCAGGTGTCAGGTTTGTATTACTGATAAATGCCGGTTTGTATACGATAGAGCTGATATCCAGGTCGGATGCAGTTCTCCAGGCAGACAGTGTGGCATAATTGGTAGCTGGTGCAACTGTTTTTCTTACAAGCGTAGCGCCTGAAGTATACAGGGTATTATAATCACTGTTGATGTAATCAGGAGCATACACCAGTAAAGCATAACCTCCACCCAAATGAGAGAAGATATTATTACGCAGCCTGATATTACCATAAGTAGCACTTGTATGGTATAAGTATGCGGCTACGTTGTTGGTTGAAGAAGTAGCACTGCTCTGGAAGGTATTATTATAGTAATTGATGTTGTTGTCCAGATAACTGTACAGGGCGTAAGAGCTGCTACCGGAGGTGGCTATACCCACTACGTTATTGACAGTTGTATTATTGCTGCAATAATAAAGGTCCAGACCATACAGCGAACCGGTATTGCCTGTTGCTGCATATACCTTATTGGCTGCTACTAATCCCGGCATACCCAGTGTACCATCACAATACTCCATGTAAATACCATATACTGTTGTAGTAGCATTACTGATATTCACTTTGTTTTGTGTAACGCGGTAAGCGGAGTCTCCATAACTTAAAACAATACCATAAGAAGTACTGGCCAGTGGCGCAGTGCTGTTAACTGTATTCCTGGTAATAGCCACACTGGTTGTATTCAGGGTGTAAATACCATTTACGTAAGCACCGTTCACAGTATTGCTGTCTATCGCAAGTGAAGGAGCTAACAATGTATTTGACGGACCTGAGAACCAGATACCGCTGGCGCCATTGGTAATGGTATTTCCCGTGATGGTGATATTCTTACCAGGGAAAGCATTGGCATAAACCCCTACTATATTTGTATTGTTAGTAGTAGTTGCCGGCATGTTTATCTTATTATACAACAGGCTGTCGTAAGCTGCTGTACCTGCCAGTTCCACTACCCTTGCATTCGTAGTACCTGCCGCTGTAATCGTCAGGTTTTTATAAGTTACATAACTGGCACTATCCAGTTTTAATACATAGTTGAGTGCTGCAGTTGTTGGATAAGTAAGTATGACAGAAGCAGGGTCACCATTCTGACTACGGAAGGTGATACGACTTGTATCTGAAGCCCCTCCTACTCTATGCATACGTACCTGCTCTGTATAAGTACCAGGTACTGCTTCAAAAATTACTTCACCAGCTATACCACATTCCATGGCCTGCACTGCTGCTGTAAATGAAGGGAAGTTCCTGGAACCGGATCCTGCAGGATTAATAGTGTAAAGCCCTTTGATCAACGGTGCATTCATATTTACATATGCGACTGTTGAGTAGGCCGTATCCGTACCACTACATACAATGCGGCAACGGAAATAGTTATTCATACCCAGTTCTGTTTTGAACAGGGATACATACATCGTGTCAGTGATATTGATCCACGGACCAGTTGCAGTAAAACCAGACTGCCATTGGTAGGTCAGTCTTCCACCAGGAGTATTACCTGTGAGGTCCAGTGTAATTGGTCTGCCCAGGCAAATACCTGAAGTAGGTGTAACTACAGCGGTACCTGCATTGAGCGGTGTTGTACACAGCGGAACATCTATTTCATAAGCACCGATATCAGGTTTGGTAGTACTTCTTGATACACCCAGGATGTCATTGGTAATACCTACAGGTACACCGGTGTTATCCATCGGAACAATTACCGGAGCAAGATTCCCATTCGCCGCATCTGCATAAATAGGGTCCATGCTTACGGAAGCAGCATCCTGACCGGTAGCTATCTTCCAGTCTGCCAGGGTTGTATAATTAGCCCCAAAATATCCGGTGTAATTAGTATTAGCTGCACCACCACCTTTTACATAATAGTCGTTGTTGTTGGCAACGATCTCTGTACCGGTTGATCCCAGGTACATCGCATATTTCGTACTGAAAGCCGGAGCAGTGACAGTAATAATATTATTGATAAACTTCAGTTCACTGGTAGTACCACTCTGATAAAATCCTGCTAAAGTGTTGAAAGTAGAACTACCATTATTATTATCCAGAGAGATAGTATTATGGTAATAAGAAGTATTGGCAGAATAACCATTGTAGATGCCATAAGAAGATCCCTGACCGTTGACATTGTAGATAACATTGTTAGATACAATATTTGTAGCTCCTGTTGGGGCATCTGAAGAGCTGAAGGCGATGCCATAGAAGGCACTGGTACTGGTAGGAATACCACCAAAAGGATTGGTAATCCTGTTCTCAGAGATATTCAGTAATCCACTCTGACCGAGCACATAAATCCCGTCAAAGGTAGATACACTGGTACGCGTAGGACGGGTGATCAGGTTACCACGGATCTGCGTATTATAAGGATAATACAGGTAGAACCCATAAACGTAAAAGTCTTTAACAGTATTGCGGGTAAAGCGGTTACCGATGATCTGGTCATTATTACCACCCACTACCGTTACACCATAGTAACCACCGGTAATGGTATTGTTACTGAAAGTATTACCTGTACAACGGGTACTACCGGTAGTAGCAGCGCCATTATCTGCAGCGTTCATCACAATACCTGCATAAGCATCAGAAGTAGATGTAGTGCTGGTAATGATATTACATCTGCGGAAGGTATTACTGTCTGCATAATTGATCAGTTGAACACCATATCCGTAGCTGCCTGTACCTGTAGCATCAATGGTCAGACTATCGAAAGTAATATAGTCCGAGTGTTTCAGCTTTATTACCGCACGTTCATCTGTATTCGTTGAGCTGAAATGGATAGTATTACCATTACCCAGGAAGGTGATTGTGTTGATCGCAGAAACCCCTCTTATTGAATCCAGCAAAAGCTGTTCTTCATAAGGAGTACGGCCTGCAACAACATTAAAGATCACCGGTCCGCTGATACCACATTGCATAGCAGCTTTCGCGGCGTTAAAGCTCACGAAGTTAAGTGCACTTGCCGGCGCATTTTTATCGATTGAATACGTATTACCAGGCAGGGCAGGATTTACGGTTAACAGCACCGGATCAGAATAGGTGGTACTGCTACCGCAGGTCACTGCTGCACGATAGTATAATGTTGTTGTTGCTTTTATAGTTGTATCAGGGAACGTAATCGGAAGACCCAGATTTGTATACGTACCGGTAGCAGTTGTTGAATATTGCCACTGATAAGTTTGGGTAAGTCCCATTGAGTTACCGTTGAGATTAAGTGATACCGCTACATCTGTACATACAGGTGTGATGTTAACCGCGGCAGCACCTGCTGTTGGAGGAGCAGTACATACTGCAGGCGTAAATTCATACGCCCCCATATCCGGAGTAGTAGTACTACGGGTCGCATTATTGATATCTGCCAGGATACCGATGGGGGTACCTCTGTCATTCACCGCAGCACTGGTAGGTGCATAATTGCCGATAGTAATATCTGCATAGATAGGATTGGTAGCAATGGAATTAGCATCCTGGAATGCAGCAGCTCTCCAGTTGGCCAATGTTAGCTGATTACTTACGCTATATCCTGTAAAGGCATTTGTTACCGAAGGACTGATAAAGAGATCATTATAATTTGAAACGATCACACTGCTGGACGTAGCAAAATATAAGGCATGTTTAGTACCTGGTCCTCCACGGGTGATCGTTATAAGGTTATCAATGAAGTTGATCCCTGCGGCGTTGGTAGTCTGGTAAAAACCTCTCGTCACATAAGAAGATGCCAGCGTAGCACCATCCAGTGAAAGAGTATTATGATAATACCATACATTGTCTGAACTGGAATTATAGAATCCATATACACTTCCGTTTCCGGTCAGGTTATATATCAGGTTATTGCTTATCACATTTTCCAGCTGTGACAATGCATCCACACTCGTTAAATAAATTCCATAGAAAGTACCGGTGCTGGTTAGAGCCCCGCCAAACGGATCAGTAAAACGGTTGGCATTAATATTCACCTTCGTACTGAGTCCTGTCATATAAATACCATAGAAATCACTCACAGAAGTACGGGCAGGTCTGCTGAATGTATTGCTCTGAATACTGGCATTGAAGGCTCCCTGTATGTACATCCCGTAATTATAAAAATCACGGAACTTATTATTGGAAATCACGTTACCTGCATTAGATGTAGTAGTGCTACCTACCATGGTCATTCCATAGTAACCACCAATGATGGTATTACCACTGAATACGTTATTATCACAGTTCGCGGTACCGGTAGCTGTAGCAGAACTGGCGCTGCTACTGATCACAATACCTGCAAAGTTGGTAGAAGTAGAAGTTGTATTACTGAGGATGGTACAGTTGGTGAAACTATTAAAGTCTGCATCATTTATCAGTTGTACTGCAAAACCATATTCTGTTCCGGCACTGCCCTTCGCATTGATCACAAGGTTCACAAAGCGGATATAATCTGCACCATTTAGTTTGATGACTTCACGCTCGTTACTGTTGGTTGATAAGTAAGCAAGTGTATCTGCATTACCATTAAATGTAACAGTATTTGTTGCGGAAGCACCCGGAACAGGAGTCATGTTCAGCTGTTCGTTGTATGGGCCGGAGCCTGCAACGACATTGAATACTACCGGTCCGTTGATACCGCATTTAATATAGTTATAGGCGTCATTAAATGAAGCAAAGTTGCCTCCACCAGTAGGTAATGCTTTATTGATAGCGAACGTTCCTGATACCAGCGTAGGACTGGTTACCTGCACAGCGGTAGAAGTAGCCGTAGCACCACTGGTGGTACATGTTACCACGCAGCGGTAATAAGTACTAACCTGCTGTGTGGTGGTCAGTGCGGCAGTGGTATCATTTGGAATATTTGTCCATGTAATATTATTCGTAGAAGACTGCCATTGATATTTAAGCCCTGAAGCCACGGTAACACCGGTAAGGCTCAGGGTAAAGTTCTCATTCAAACACACACTGGAAACGCTGGTGACAGCAGTTCCCGCATTAGGAGTACCGGTACAGGCAACTGCCGGTGTCCAGTTAAAGATAATATCAGGGCGGGTATCCATATTCCCGCTATTATCAGGATCTAATGTGCTGCACAGGTTCCCTTCATTATCATTTTTGTAGGTACTGGACCCATTAAAAGATAAGCCCTCTGTCCATGCCACCACCGCATTACTGGTATATTGTATAGGTCCTGTAGGGTTATTGGGATCACCGGAACAAACTTCCACCAGTATATTATCTACACCGTTCCAGAAAAATGACGGAGTACAGGGAAAGCTATTCAGCCCTGCAACCGGCTGGTAGTCGACCGGACCATAGATCACTGTGCCGGAGGGTTCCCAGGTTACATCACTCAACGATGCTGTAGATGTAGCCGATATTTTCACCGTATACTGTTCAATAATACCACAGCCATTTACGTCTGTGACATTAAACCTGATAGCGTTAATAAAACCAGGGCCTATGCCTTTGGCTATTAATTCGCTGGCCTTGTAAAGGTATTGCGCACGGTTACCTTCCCAGTAATCCTGCAAAGGGGCCGGGTAAGTAGTACCGCCGTTTGAACCGGTCCCGGAACCGATGGTGACATCTGTTTGTGCATACGAGCTCAATGCCGACAACAGCATGAAGAGCAGGTACAGGGTGGTTTTCAGTACAGAAAAGGGCTTAGTTCTCATATGGGTCTTTTTATACTAAGGGTTCAAAAATGGATGTACATCAGTTATTCCAGGAGATCCAGCTGCGTGCATCTTTGACGTTCACCATGTCATAGGTGTAGTTACCTGTTTGCACGAAATAGAACCCTGCGGTTTCAGAGAATTTGGTTGTTATATTTGCTAAAGCTGTAGCGCCGTCTGTGGGAGCTGTGCCGAAAGTGCCGGCAGCAGAAAAAACAACGGTGCCATTTGTATTAAACTTAGGTTTTAATGCAGGGCCGAAAGTGGCGGATGTAAATATGGCACCTGCATCATACCCCGAATTAAAGTTGGGGTAATAAAACATGAACTGAAAGCCGGAAATACGATTTACGCCATAGGCGTCATCCACACCATCTACATGGAAGCCACTTGTAGATACCCAATAAGAGCCCGCATTGGCCGCTGCATTCCACCAACGGCTACCGGCAGTGGCATCTACCAGCAGCGGTTTGATAACGCCCGTAATAGTGGCATCTGCGCCATTTACTTTAAATTTCATTGATTGCCCCGCAGCATCCCAGATCACATTTTCAAAAGCGCTGATGCTTTGTTTGCCATCATTGAGTGGTGATGTCAGCGCTATGCCATTACTGGTATAGTAATACGGTGTGCTAAAGGATTTTGCACCTTCAGCCGTATTCCATACAAACTGAATCTGGCGGTACAATTTGTTAACGTACATGTCGTACTTGCTTCCACCTGCCGTTAACTGTTTAAAGTAAGTAAGGAACCGGGAAATATTATTGAACTCCCAGTTCCGTTTTTTCTCGTAATAATCCTGTGCCTCCTGTGAGGTAGCTTTGACAAGCAAGGCCTTACTGCCATGCAATCGTCCTGTAAGTTTTATTGTATCGCCATAAATACCATCTATGGCAAATTCAAAATCAGAATATAATCCCTGACCATATACACCTCCGTTGACACTTCCATCGGGGTCACACAGTACATGGATGTAAGAATAGGTATCAAACAATAGTGAAGGCTGCTGCAGGGCTTTCAGACGATAACTGCTTTCCTTTACCGTTACAGCAGAGAGTGAATCAAAATCCGAGAACATCTGTACCCGGTTTGCAGTATCAAATTTGAAATAAAATCCAAAAGGGGTACCCGGAATACCCGAAGGGTAAACTAATCCTTTCCAGCCATACTCAGAACCTGTTAAAGCGGAGCTATATTCTGCCAGTGTTTTATTGATTCTCTCATCCGGAGACTGATCAAACACAAAATCATCTTTTTTCCTGCAGGAAGAAAGTGTAGCCGTGATCAGTAAAATATATAAGAATAGATTTTTTGTCATAAGGATTGTTTTGCTTCCCTCCCGGGTATTCATCTGTTTATTTTAATAAAAAAGACCGTCAATAGATTTCCTTGTATTACTCTGCAGACTATAGAAGTCGATGTTATATGCCGATTTAAAATAGCTTACCACCATCGCTTCCTTTTGTCTCAACCGGTCCATTGCCTGGGCCTGTGTAACACCGTCTTCACTTGTACCTGCAGGAATACTGTTTACCAGCTTATCAAATCCGCCTTTACCTTCTATCAGCATGGTTGCAATCATCTCCACGAAATCTTCATTTTCACTGGACATTGCATAAGGTGTTACAAAACCGTCCCAGTGCGCCGTCTGATCAGATATGTTGTTCCAGTTACCTGTATAATAACCTGCACAGATCTTCTTGAACTCTACAGGATACATGATAGTCTGATGAAGGATATGCCCGAATTCATGTTCTATTACATGAAAAATCTGTTTCACATTAGCGGTATCACCCAGTGTATAACCGTCCATTTGTTTTGTGCGGAATTCATTCAGCAGGTACATCACTACTTTACGTCCGCCTTCTGCTGTACCCAACGTGATGGTACCGTTGTCATTCCAGCTGGCACTGCCGGAGAGAATGAAAAACTTAGGACTGTATTTCTTGAAAAACAGAGACCCTGCTGCATTGATATAGTTATCTATCCACACTTTCTTAATGGCCTGCATTGCAGGTATCACCACTTCTTCTTTAGGCGGCACCAGTGTTTTGGTAACATCAAATTCAAACTGGTCCCATTTATATTTTACTTCGATATTGTAAGGCACTGTGATAGTGTCATACAACCAGGCATCCAAAGATCCCGGGACCCAGGTATCGCCCCCCAGGCCCGGGATATTCTGCACACCACTCAGATCATCTTTTTTACTGGAACATGCGCCCAGTACAGCTACTACTGTCAGAAAAAAGAATGCTTTTATAAGTTTCATATCCTTAGTTATTTTTTAATTAAGATCAACGGGGATTAAGCGCAATACCAGATGTTAATGCAGATGCCGGGATCTGTAATACACGGCGCTTATCATCTACAGCGAGCGTAAGCGTTTCTCCAAATACAGTGTAATGCGTTACCGCTATTTTATACCGCTGAAGATCAAACCAGCGAGATCCTTCCTGTAGATATTCTGCACGTTTAAAATCCATGACAGTCTGTAACAAACCGCTTGCTACAGATGTAATGCCATAATAGTTTTTAATAGAAGTAGTAGTAATCTTATGTGTGGAAGCGCTGTAATTCTTAATCCTCTTGCTGGCGAAGAGGTTCAGATCTGCCAGTACCGCATCGTTATTCCCGAGGTAAATATTTGCTTCTGCCCTGTTGAACAATACTTCTTCTGTAGTGAAGAGAGGCACCATTACATAAGGGTCTCCGATGGTGGCATTCACAGAAGACTTTACAAAGTATTCTGTGAGTTTTGGTACGAAGTAGTCTCTTGTACCATAGTAATATATTGGGTACACAAACTTTCCACCCGTAACATTACTTTCCAGTATGGCAGTTTCATGTGAATAATCAAGTCCGTATCTATATTGTGCCACATAGCGGCCATAGAGAGACGGTGTTTCTACCAGCAACAGGTTTGCACTCTGGGAGGCGTTTGCGTAAGTAGCCCATAGTTCAGCAGGTGTCATTGTGCTGTAAGTAGTATTCCAGGGACGCATATTACCGGCAACATCATTGTTAGGAAATGCCAGGTTTGCATATTCTACTACCTTCTGGTAATTCTTTTTAAAAAGATAGAACCTGGTAGCAAAAGCATATGCGGCAGATTTATTAAAATGATAGTGCGGTACTTTATAATTCCCGTCATTGATCAGTGGCAGTCCCTGCAACAGATCTTTTTCAATCATCTCATATACATAAGCCACTGTTTTACGCTCGTATGGTTTCATCACCACAGTTTCCGGTTCTGTCACATAAGGAATACCAGCGTCTGCGGAGGCAGTTGTTTCATCATAAAATTTGGAGAAGAAGGTCACCAGCATAAAATGAGCATATGCTCTTGCTACCAGTGCCTCTCCTTTCTGCGCCTGATACAGGGAAGTATCGGCAGCAGCATTACAGGCTTTCAGCGCATTGTTGGCGGCAGCAATAGCTGTGTAACAAGCCTGCCAGTAAAACTCCGGAGAGTCCTGTTGTGTACTTTGTACATCATTGAAACTAAAAGGGTCCTGGTTGCTCCTTTCAAGAACACCGGCGCCTTTATCAGCTACGTTATCGGACATCGCTTCACAGAAAACGATATAGTTTCCCTGTGGATAAGCAGTACCTAACAACTGGGTTACCTTTTCAGGCGTATCCAGTTCTGTCCAGCTACTGTCTGGAGATTTATCAAGATATTTCGTACACCCTGAAAGGGTTAAAACACTTATACTAATGACCGATGCCTTTGTAAAAAAATTCATCATAACCATCTTCTTTTAGATACCTACTTTTAATGAAAGAGTAAATTGCTTTTGGATCGGCTGCGCAACACCTCCTGTATTGAAGAATTCCGGGTCCTGACCTCTCAGTCTTTTATCAGAATAAATCAACCATGGATTAATAGCAGCAGCAGTTATGGCGATGCTGTTAAATGCCGTTCTATTGAGTGTGGATGCGGGTACCAGGTAAGTGAGCGATATCGTTTTCAAACGTATCAGATCTCCTTTAGCTACCCTTGCTGTTGAATAGTTGTAGTTGTTGTAAGGATATGCCCCACCTAACAGTGTTTGTTCCAGTCCGTCGAGTATGGAAGGTGTTTGTGTAGCCTTCTCATCACCAGGCATCATCCAGCGGTCATAAAATTCCTTAGGCATTGCGTCCATATCGGAATAAGATGTTTTAAAGGCAGGATACATCCTGATCTTATTGCCCCACTGGTAAGTAACAAATACGTTCAGCGATAAAGCCTTATAATGGAAGGTATTGGAGAACCCACCTGTTACCGGAGGATCTACCGGCCCTTCGTACACCAGGTGTGTAGTGTTCAGGTCCTGCAGGTATACATCCTTGCTCTTATCTCCATTCTGGTTAATGAATTGCGGCGCACCATTATTAGGGTCCAGACCTTTGTATTGAAGAGAAAATAATCCTCTTACAGGGTAACCTTCCTTATTACCACCTTCTGCTACCACCAGGTCGAATATGGCCGGGATGTTCTTCGCATTGGTGATCTTATTGGTATTGTAACCAAAAGTGAAATTGGTTTTCCATCCCCAGTCTTTACGTTTGATCACATCTCCGCCCAGCATTATCTCCAGCCCTTTGGAATCCATATCCGCATAGTTGGCCGCTTTGTATGTTTCACCGCCAATACCGGAAGTTTTGATGATACTGATCAGGTCAAAACTCTTCCTGGTGTAAAGGTCCAGGGCTAAGGTCAAACGCCTGTTGAATAAAGTCGCATCCAGACCAACATTAGTAGTGTACAATTTCTCCCATGTTAAGTCGTCGTTTTGAAGATGTGCTATCTTAATTACAGATTCTACTTCAGACAGATGCGGCCTGTTGGTATTTACAGTTTTGTATACGATGTTAGAGTTGGTAGCAGGGCCCATACTGGCGGTTAAACCATAGCTGGCCCTCAGCGCCAGGTAATCTACCCAGGACAGTTTTTGGATGAATGGTTCTTTGTCCATGTTCCAGGAACCTGATAAGCTCCAGGTAGGCAGCCAGCGGGCATTAGAAGAACGTCCAAGGCGGTTGGAACCATCATAACGGGTAGTACCGCTAAAGTTATATTTGCTGTTATAAGCATAGGTAGCCGTTGCATAAAAAGCAGCAAAACGGTCGTAGTCCCTGCTCATTCCATAATAAGGGAAATTGCTTTCTATTGTTTGTTTCAGAATGCGGTAATCGGTGAATGCTACACCGCCGTTATCATACTGGTAACCATAACCGGTGTTCGCTGCGTTCTGCCTGTCTGCATACTTCACCTGCTGGCCTATCATGGCATTCAAACTATGTTTTTCACCAGCACCGAAGTTGTTGGTGTAGTTAAGGCTGTTACGGAAATCATAGTTGATCAGCTGATCTTCTGTACGGTTATAAAATCCACCATATGGTAATACGATCTGCGGTAATGCATTCGGATTATCCGGGTCTCTGTAAAGGAATTTATTGTTTTCAGCAATGGTAGCATTATCCGCTGCGCGGTATGCATTTGCCATATTGCTGTTCTCTGTGATCTGGTGTTCGCGGGAAGACTTTACATAACGTAATGCTCCTACAAATTCATAACGGAGATTCTTTGCCAGCTTCCAGGAGAAATCTCCCTGCAGGCGTAAGTCCATCATGTTCAGGTCCAGGTAATTATTCTGCAGTTCATTGATGATATTGAACGGTGCAAAATTTCTTCTGAAATATTCCAGCTTGCCACCCTGATCATATGCAGTGAGTGTACGACTGGTATTTAAGGAATAACTGAATGGATTGATATCAAAGTCGCGGTCATACTGTCCTTCCACAGGATTGCTGGTACGTGTAAGCGCACCTGGTGCTCTTTGCTGACGAACAGAACCCAATACAGAGAATCCTGCATTTACTTTATCGGATAGTTTGTAGTTGTTACGGAAGTTTAAAGTATAACGGCTTACACGGTCTGCAATCGTCCAGCCATTATCATGATAAAAACTGGTAGAGAAATAAGACTGTGATTTTTCAGTACCGGAAGAAATACTGAGGGAATGTTCCTGGATGAAACTGGTTTTGAAAAGTATGTCAAACCAGTCTGTGTTGGCAGAAGCATATCTTAACAGGAACTGGCGTTTAGCTTCAGGCGTATTCTGCAATGGAAAGTTTCCATTCTCATCCGCATTCAGCTTTTCATACATCTTGCCATACACACCTATATCACTACGGGAAAGGATATCTGAAGTAAGACTTCCTTTTCTTTCCAACTCTGCCAGTACAGACATCTGCTGGGCAGAATTCATGATGTTGTAATTATCATAAGTGGGCTTCAGCTGAGTGCTGAAGTTACCACTGTAAGCAACCATTGGTTTAGTACCGGCGCGGCCTTTCTTTGTAGTGATCACCACTACACCGTTCATCGCGCGGGCGCCATACAAAGCAGTAGCAGCAGCATCTTTCAGGATGTCAAAACTCTCAATGTCATTCGCGTTCAAACCTGCTACAGCGGAGCCCATCAGTGTGGTAGGATCACCACTGGATAACTGATCGTTGGAGATGTTCACCACATCTTCCAGCACAACACCATCTATCACCCATAAAGGTTTGTTATCACCATTAATGGAAGTAGCACCACGTACGCGGATTTTAGGCGCTGTACCAAACGTACTTGAAACGTTCTGTATAGCAACACCGGCAACACGTCCTTCCAGCATACGGCTTACATCCGGCATCCCGTCTATTTTCGCATCCTCTGCTTTTATGCGGGTAGCAGCCCCGGAGAATTTATTCTTATCAATATTCTGAAAGCCTGTCACTACAACTTCCTGAAGTTTAGTGAGCTTCTCTTTCAGTTGTATTCTTACCAGTCCGCCTTTATAATTGGCCAAACTTACTTCCTGTTGCTCATAGCCAGTAAGGCTGACAATAAGTACCGCATCGGCGGGAATATTTTTTAACTCGAACAATCCATTACCATCTGTAGTAGTTCCCCTGGTAGTGCCTTTTATCATGATGGCAACACCGGGTAGTAATTCTTTTTTCTCAGAAGAAATCACACCTCTTACATCCTGGAAACGCATGGCTATGCCTCTGTTCCCCTGGGGAGAAAGCATAGTGCTTATTTTTTTATCACTCTGCCGTATTACAATACGATCGTACAATACAGTATAGGAAAGAGAATAGGGTTTTAATAACTTGTTTAATAAATCGCCTACTTTTTCATTGTGTGCATTTACGTTCACCTTGTTTACCGCAACCACTGAATTACCTGCATATATAAATGACACGTCAGCAAGATTACCGATCTTATCCAATGCTTCTTTTAACAATACATCTTTTAATTCCAGTGAAATCTTTCTGTCAAGTGCATCCTGTATGCCTGTTCCAGCTGCCTGCATTTTTGTTGTGATCAGCAGTAGCATTATCAGTTTAAGGAATAGGGTCACCTTTTTATGCATGTGGTTTTGAATTGTTTTGTACATTTCAGGAAATAGAGATCCGTTCCCGGTTTTTTTGAAACCAGGGCAATAGTGCACCTACCGCGGTGCGGGGCATAGTTTTTTCATTGGATTAACCTAATAGGGAATGGTTAACCAGAAGGCATCGGTTCAGAATACATCATCATTTCGATTTAGTTTGGTTGTTGTGCAATATTGAGTTTACAGCAAATGGTTAACCAGCTGGTCAGTGAATGGATTATAAAACCATCACACTATCCGTAGCGATTCAGTACATCTCATAAGGCTATCAAATTCGGTTAACTTTATTCCAGGTTTACGACTGGATTTATCTTTACTTAACGACAGTTTCCACCACTAATTAAATATCCGGTTCCACTACTGTCCTTAGTGATTTTGGCGTTCAATGATACAGCGATCAGTGTGAGTGCTTTCTCCAGATCATCCACGGTATTAACATCTCCGTAAAAAGCACAGTGTTGTAATTTTTCTTCTACTGTAACATTAATATTGTAATACCTCTGCAGGTCGTTTACTACTTTTATCAACTCAGCTCCATCATATATAAATCTGCCTTGCTGCTTTTGTGCATAAAATCTCGCATCATCAGGCGCATCAGACATTTGTAACTGATGTGTGGTACTGTTATATACCACTCTTTTATTGGCGGTCAGGATTACTTCCTGTGCTTTGTTATCCTTGCTGTCGTTGGCATGTACCTGCACCATTCCTGTTAACACCACTACCCTGGCTTCTCCCCCGTTCCTTGCTTCCATATTAAAGGAAGTTCCCAGTACGGTGGTATTGATGAGAGAAGATGCCACTATAAAAGGATTTACGGCATTATGCTGTACTTCAAAGAAAGCCTCACCTGTCAATGCCACTGTCCTTTCTTCTTTTCCAAAATTACCGGTATACTTCAGTGTTGATCCGGGCTCCAGGTATACCAGGGACCCATCCGGTAACTTTAATGTTTTCCGCTGTTTCTCTGCAACGAATACCATCTGCTTCACAGGTTTCTTTATCACATTCAGGTATCCTATGCCTGCCAGCAGGATAACAGCTGCTGCCGCTGCAACCTTCCATGGGCGTAACCATTTGTTTCCGGTTTTCACCACGGATAACTGGCGGCTGGCAATGCGCTCATGTATACGCTGAAGAAGCCGCTCCGACACCTCTCTTTCCAGAAGCGGTTCTTCCATAAACAGATCTGCATTGTAAGCATCACCTGCTATCTCCTTTAATGTTGTAAGATCATTTTCATTCAAATATTGCAGCAGCCAATCTCTTTCCTCCTGTTTCCAGTTTCTTTCATGCAACAGATGTTTGAGGTATTCCTTTCTGTTCTGCACTATTTTGATTGATTATTTAAACTAAATACGGGGGTATACAGAAAGTGGGGGGGTGTACCAGGAGAAATATTTATATATTTTTAAAGATAATATTAAAAGGCGTGAAAAGACAGCCCTGACGGACGTATTGCATTATAATACCGAACACATTTCGCCGCTGATCCTAATCGTGATAATTCAGGAAAAGGAGGAACAAGACAATATATTTATTGTGCTCTTTGTTTTTTTGGATGTAGTCATTTAATTTGACCATAGCGATGGACAGATGTTCCTTTACAGTATTACGGGATATTTTGAGTTCTTCGGCTACCTCATCATAGGTTTTACCTTCCAGTTTACAGAGAGTTACTATTTTCCGTTTTTTGGGAGAAAGTTGAGCAATGGCTTTTTCTAATAGTTGGTATTGGTCTTCATATATATTCTTACGGTCCAGTGAGTAGTCATCATCAAAATCAAGGTTCAGGAGTTCCTTGTGGATGGTCTGCTCCCGCAGTTTCTTACGCACATAATCAACCGAGAGGTTAAAACTGATCACAAAGAGCCACCCGGCCACTGACTGGCTGGGATTGATATCCTTCCTCTTTTCCCACAGTTTGGCAAATACCTCCTGGAGAATGTCTTCTGTTACAATCTGTTCCTTTACAAACTTGAAAATATTGCGGTACACTGCCTGGTGATATTTCCAATACAGTGTATCAAAAGCGCTTACTTCATCTTGTTGTAACCTAACGACTAACTCGGCATCTTGTGTATTCATATCACGACATTTATATAAATTGTATTTTTATAATACAAATTATATTGCAGTTTAATGGGTCTGGGTATCCAAACAAAAGCTCCATCATTCCGACAGATAAAATAGTAACATTTCTTTTTATTGTTCATTATTTTATAATAAAAAATTAAATTAAGACTATTTAGAATGTATTTAATGCTGATATATTGACCTTGACAATATTGGCCAAAAAACAGGAAAGTCATCCCAGGTCGAAACCCGGGATGACCTCCTTCATATAATCTGTAATCTAACGATTAATATTTCACGATTTTCTTCGTCTCTGTAGTCGTTCCGTTAAATATCTTGATTAAATACATTCCGGCACCCAGATTAGACAGGCTCAACTTATCTCCGCTAACTATACGTTTCAGCGGTAATACGGTTTTACCATCCAGTGAGTACACACTTATGTACAGGGAACCATCCTTAGCAGTGCTGGTAGCTTTTACAACTACTTCATTTACAAAAGGATTTGGTGATACTGTCAATGCAGTCTGTAATTTACTGTCTTCATCAGCAGTAGCTATTTTCTCAACAGTTCCAACTGCACTGGCTTTGCGGGCTGATCCTGCTGCACGTACCACTATTGAAGAGGTCCAGTCATTCAGGTTAACAGTTGTTCCATCGCCCAGACCAACGGTCACCAGGCAGGAGAAATCTGAAGCAGGGAATATGTATGCTGCACCGGTGAAGTTATAATCCTGATAAAGAACTACTTCTAAACCACTTGGTATTTTGATGGAAGAAACATCATCATTTAATACACCCAGGGCATTCAGTTGTGCAAGCGTATAGCTACCAACTGGCAGGCTAACAGCATATCCTTCATAGTTACAATCTTTGTATACAGTAGCTGCTGTTGCAGTTGGTGCAGGAACAGTACCTGTAATGGCGTAGCTACCCAATGATCCGTAGTTAGAATAACCGTCGGTAGCAGGGGATCCATAACCGGTACCGGTAACAGCGACATAATAAGTACCAGCTGACAGCGTAGCGCTGAGTGAAGCAGGCAATCCTGAAGGATTAGCGCTGGTCACTACTCCGCCACCGCTGTTGTACAGGGTAGCCAGAATGTCCAGGTTAGGCTGACGGGTAGGTGTGGCAAAATTCAGGGAAATGCTGCCACCACCGGTAGTGAACTTAAAGATGTCCACATCACCGGTACGTTCAATCACACCTGTGCTGTTCACAGCACCTGTACCAGTTACAGCAAGCGTAGCTGCAGAACCAATGGTTCCACCATAGTCGTCTGTCCTGTAACCAACACCATAAGTAGCACTGGCTATTTTAGCCAGGTCGTCTTCTGTGTTATTGGCGCTGGCATATTCACCTTTGCTCCAGTGTACAACTGGTACATAGTAACCTGCACCCATAATTGGAGCCCACAAGCCATTACCCAGGTAATAACCTTCTGCAGGGCTGATACGGCCATCGTGTCCAAGACCGAAGGTATGACCCACTTCATGAGAAGCAGCGTCACCAGCGCCCTTTACACCACCGTTAAATACCCAACAAGGTGTTTCATTACCCCAGTTGAAAGATCCAATGTAAGCAACGCCACCAGATCCCGGAGCAGCTGTGTTTGTTGGCGTGAAGATGCAACGCATTCTCCTGTTGGCAGGATAAGTGTTGTATACTGCTTCGCTGGTAGTGATGTTTAACAGGAATGGACGGTAGTCTTCACTTACCAGTTCCCATACTTCCTGTTTCTGTGCATCTGTCAGTGTAGAAGCTGCGGCATTAATAGGGTTACCGTTATTCCAGTAAGCACTGGTTACATACTGACCGTCAAAGTCCAGCAGTACCACACCGTTACCACCAGGATAACTTTGCAGATCAGTTACAGCCTGTGCAACAACAGCAGCAGTTGAAGCTGTTCTGGCTGTTTCAAGAGGTGCCGGTGTATAATCTATACACAGGACAGAATCTACAGATATTTCTTTTACATAGGCGGTACCGGTATTGTCTGTATAATATTTGTACGCCTTCTTTGTTTTACGCAGTACGATGTTACCAGTCAGTACACCATTCTTGATCTCCAGCACGAAAGAAGAACCCGGTACATTTTCTATTTCACCAGCTACTAATTCTTCGCCTTTACCATCTGTACGACGGGTATTCACTTTTCCGGTCAGTATTGTACCTGCATCAACTCTCAGTTCAGCAGCACTTGCCAGACGGTTATTAGCACCTGCTTTGGCCTGTGTTCTGATATCCTGTAAAACGCCAGCTGTTGAGCCTAAACGGTAAGGTGCTTTCTGCTGGCCATGTGTGATGGCTGCAGCCATTAATAAAAAGGCAGTGCCTGATATATATTTTAGCATTGTGTTCATAGGGTAAACTGTTTAATGGTTAGTATTAGAGTTTGGTGATCTTGAACCAGTTCAGATTCCAGCCACCTGCCTGTGCATAGATACCGAAGTTGTAAGTACCTGCATTGATGGTTACTGTATGAGAAACAGTTGTCCAGTTCTGCCAGCCGCCGGTAGAAGGAATATCCAGGTAACCCAGAACGGTAGAACCTGCATTCAGGTCCAGAGACAATCTGCCACCACCACTCAGACTAGCTACACGGTATTCAATTTTGTAAGTACCGGTAGTAGGAATAGTGATAGAGTTGTAAGCCATCCAGTCGCCGGTATCAATATAACCAACATTCAGTCCGCCATTTGTGTCAGTAGTACCTTCTGTCTGTACACCAGACATTGAACTGTAAGACTCCGCTTCTACCTGTTTGGTAAAACCAGGATTGGTGCCACCACCATCCTGATAAACTCTTACGTAGTCAACATACATTTTGGCAGGGAAAGCATTGCCATCAATGTTGAAGCCAGGCCAGTTACCACCAATAGCGAAGTTCAGCAGGATGAAGAAGTCCTTCTGGAATTCTTCAGTTCCACCTGCATTATTCAGGATATTGATTTCAGTATACTGAGCTCCATCTACAAACCATCTGATATAAGCAGGGGTCCATTCAATGGAGTAAGTATGATAAGCCGTAACAGATACCGGTGTAGCACTGCCATAATCGGCCTGTGCACCATTGGTACCTACCCAGTGTACGGTACCATTTACATCGGCATTGGTGTTTACGTGTTCCATGATATCGATCTCACCGCAGGCCGGCCAGCCTACAGTACCGATATTACTGCCAAGCATCCAGAAAGCAGGCCATGAACCAGAGAAAGAAGGGATGGCAATACGGGCTTCTATTTTACCGTATGTCCATGATTTTCTTCCCTGTGTTTTCATTCTTACAGAGGTGTAAGCAGCGCCTCCATAATTTTCCTTTTTGGCATTAAGGACTAACTGACCATTTTCTATTGTGGCATTTTCCTGGCGATAGTATTCCAGTTCATTATTGCCCCAGCCACCGGCACCGGTTTCAAATACCCAGTCGGGTCCGATAGAGCTGGTAAACTCGTCCTGCCAGACAAGCTGCCAGTTTTGCGCCGAAGCTGCACTGCCGGTGAGTGCCAGCAGGCCGGTTAACAATAGAGGTAATTTTAATGATCGCATCATAAAGGGTTTTGTTTAAATGGTTAAAAAAAAATATGGTTTGCTCTAAAATCCGGGTTACATAAAACTTCGTCTTATCAATTCTTCACAAATCTTCTGCTAATGGTTTTTCCATTCTTTGTATATACCAGTGTATAAATACCAGTGGCTAATCCGGATACATCTATCCTGTCAGATACTACTTTAAATGCCCGTGCAGGACGACCCATAATATCATATACCTGTATAATTCCACCGTTCAGTTCAAAGTTGGTATGGATCCTTATTTCATTCGTTGCCGGATTAGGATAGAGAGCAAGGTCCAGCGTTGCTATCTTAGCGCTAGCAAGGGCCGCACTGGCTGTCTGTACTCTCAGTGAACTGATGATATCATTCCAGCTCTGACCTACCAGGCATGAATTATCTGCTGTAATCGTTAATGAGTTACCTGCATAATTATCATCAGAATATACCACCGTTTTATATCCGCTGTTTATTTTTACAGAAGAGATATCATCATTCAGAATACCATAAGATCTGAGCTTTGTAAGTGTATAATCACCCAGAGGTAAACTGATCCCTAATCCCAAATAGTTACAATCTTTATAGAAAGTGACAGCAGGAGTACTAAGCGTACCTCCTCCAAAAACATTTCTGATAGCAGTAGCATAATTAGCAGTACCGGAAGTATTATCAAAATCATCATACAGCCACATGAATCCACCTTTTATAATACTGCTGCATGAATTCTTCCAGGTTGTTAACTGACTCTGCACCTGTGCCGTCGTTTTTTCCGCATCCCATAAACCTGCATACACAGGTACACTGCCAAAGCTCCAGTTACAGGGAGAATTGCCACTGCCACCGGAATAACATTGCAGGTCCACACGATCTATTGTACCAGCCCGCTGATTGTTGGTATTAGTAGCTACGGTGGTCCAGAAAGTCTTATTGGTATAAGGCACCAGGGATACCTTGAAGCCCAGGTTACCCAGCATTACAGCCAGTGATGTAGCAGAACCTGCGTCATAAGTCAGTTCATCATCAAAGGCAATCGCATCTACAGAAGGGAATGTGTTTTTAAGCGCCTGGAAGTTTTTGTACAGCGTACTGGTGCTACCCGTTCCCTGAGCTGCAATCAGGTTCTTTACATTCGCAAATGTGCTGCCGCCCCATGCACTTAAGCAAAATTCTACCCTGTTAATAGTAGAAGGAGCAGACTTCAGCAATGCAATATCATTTGCAAAATTGGGATAACTGCTGGCACCAATATAAGCGCCATTCTGAATAAGCGGGAATTCCGCATTAAAGTTAAAGTTACCACTGGCATCAATATGTATGGTCCATACCACTACATAAGTGAAGCCGGAATTTCTTAGTTCATTGATGGAATAGCTTCTGTTCTTGTAAATGGGGCCACCACCATAAACACCTGACTGAGCCTGCAGGGTATGGATGTTGATTGCGGCAAAAACGAAGAGAAACAATAGCCTTAAGAAAAGTTGTTTTCCTGTGTTCATTGTTTTGCTTTTTTTATAACGTGAAAGAGGTCATGATGCCGACGTGGATGCGGGCATCTGTTTGGTTGTTGTGCAGTAAAAAAGAAGGAAGTAAAGTTCTAATCATAGCAGCATTTTACCGGTGATAGTTATTTTGAGGGAAAAACTGCCAGGTATTGTACCTGACAGGAGTAAAAAATTCTGGTTGATAAAAGATCAAATGCGAACTACGTATTGAAGCGATTTTCCGCCCTTGTCCGTAGTCCGCAATTGATGATGTTTAGTTGCGCTAATCCTTAATATGCCTGATTACATGCGAACAATTTTCGCACTTCCTTTGCGTGTTCCGCCAGCATTGGTAGTTTTGATAATGAAGGTACCCTGTGGTACACGACTGATATCAAGACTGATCAATTGCTGACCTTTTGCACCGGCAGTGTATTCTTTGTGTAATACAGGGCTGGTACCGTTTACGCTCCAGATCTCGATGTATACTTTTTCAGCAGCAGCTGCACCCACCTGTAACTGCAGGGTTGAACCTGTAACAGGGTTAGGATATGCAACCAGTGTCTGAACAGCAGTAGACTGATCAACGAGGTTGTTAGCTGTACTTGCTACTCTTGCACTTGAGCATGCGCCCAGTGGCTGCCACCACCAGTCAGCGGTACCAGGAGTAACATTGTACAGTGAATTCGCAAGGCTCTGATAGAGGTAGCCATTGTATACTACTTTGTCACCTATGTTGTAGATGGCAGGATATACTGCATATGTTGGTACACCAGCACAGTTACCTGTACCTGTGCTGCCTCCTGTTACAGTAATACTAACAGCACCACTTGTAGTAGTTGCACCGGCATTATCAGTAGCGATAGCTGTCAGAGAATAAGTACCTGCTGCTACGCTGCCCCATGTATAAGAGTAAGGAGAAGCCGTAGCTGTACCCAGTTTAGTGCTGCCATTATAGAAGTCTACTTTGGCAACACTACCATCTGCATCTGTAGCAGAAGCAGTGATAGTAACAGAAGCCGGAGCGGTGAATGATGCACCACCTGCAGGAGAAGAGATACTTACTACAGGAGATACATTACCCGGATTGGTAGTTCCACCGCAATCAGCTACATAACTCCATACCTGACCATCGCCGGTATGTGTATCCGGCTGTTCATTCTGTGTCCACCATTTAGCAGTATATAACTTGCTGTTGTAAACAACCTGCATACCATTTGTGTATACAGAGGCAGCCTGCCAGGCAGCGATACCACTACAGTTACCGCCGCCTGTGCCAGTTACTACGATAGCGATTGTTGCTGACGTTGTCACAGCTCCACCGTTATCAGTAGCCCTGGCAATAAGGCTATAGCTGCCCGCTGCTACATTAGTCCAAGAATAGGTATAGGGACTGGAAGCATCCTCACCCAGTTTGGTGCTTCCATTGTAGAACTCAACTTTTGTAATACTGCCATCTGCATCAGAAGCATTAGCATTAATTGTGATTGACGCTGGTGCAGAGAATGATGCATTTGCCGCAGGAGAAGTAATGCTTACTACAGGAGATTGATTACCAGGATTAGTTCCACCGCCTTTTACTATTACTTCATCATGAATAGCAGACAACAGGGAATAAGTACCGACTGCATCCTGAGATAATTCCCACATCATAATACCACCTCCCTGATCATAAGCCAGGTCGGTTTTACTTTTGATAGTAGTGATACCATTGTAACCTACACCGCTATACGTATCAGCATAAGGACTTGCTCCTCTTGCTATCAGCGCAGCATAAGACTCCCAGCTTGGACGACCATAGAAAGGTACACCCAGTACTGTTTTATTAGCTGGTAACCCTCTGCCCTTCCAATAAGTAATCGATTGCGATGCATAAGTATAAGTAGAATGATCATAGTTGTTATAATCATACGCCATCAGGTTTAAAAAGTCTACCTGTGCAAACACCGAACTGAGAATACTTTCTCCACCGGTCCCTACTACCGCTGCTGTTAACAGTTTGCCCTGTCCGTGCAGCTTGGTAGCTAACGCTGTCATCAGTGCCACATAATTATTAGCAGAGGTACCTGCATCAGGATATTCCCAATCGATATCAGCGCCATCCAGATTATACTGGCTCACGAAGCTGGAGATATTGTTAACGAAATTAGTGCGGTAGGTAGTGTTACCTGCCAGTGTTTCGAAACCATTATCATTACCATCATTCCATCCACCTACAGAGATCATCACCTTTACGCCATTTGCATGTGCCAGAGATACAAGGCTTGACAGCTTGGAAGAGTTGTCAATAGCCTGTAAGCTACCATCGGCATTAGGCAGTAAAAATGCGTAATTGATATGGGTAAGTTTACTGTATTGTACAGCATTTACATCTCCGGCCCAGGAGGGCATATACCCTATTACTTTAAACTGAGCGGATGATAGTAAGGAAGAGATAAGAAAGGCACAGGATAATATACCTGCTCTTATCCATTTTTTTGTTGTCATTGTGCTTTCGTTTGAGGGATAAGATTGTTATTAAAAAATCAAATGCGGACCAGGAATAGTCCGCATTTGATCTCTATATTGTTGTTACATGCGTATCATTTTCGCACTTCCTTTGCGTGTTCCGGTAGCATTGGACGTTTTGATAATGAAGGTACCCTGTGGTACGCGACTGATATCAAGACTGATCAATTGCTGACCTTTTGCACCGGCAATATATTCCTTGTGTAATACAGGGCTATTACCGTTTACGCTCCAGATTTCTACATAAATCTTTTCAGCAGCAGCTGCAGTTACCTGTACCTGCAGGTTTGAACCTGTAACAGGGTTAGGATATACAACCAGTGTCTGAATTGCAGTAGACTGATCAACGAGGTTGTTAGCTGTACTTGCTACTCTTGCACTTGAGCATGCGCCCAGTGGCTGCCACCACCAGTCAGCGGTACCAGGAGTAACATTGTACAGTGAATTGGCAAGGCTCTGATAGAGATAGCCATTGTATACTACTTTATCACCTACGTTGTAGATAGCAGGGTATACTGCATAAGTTGGTACACCAGCACAGTTGCCTGTATTACCTGTGGTACTTGTTACAGTAATACTAACAGCACCACTTGTAGTAGTTGCACCGGCATTATCAGTAGCGATAGCTGTCAGAGAATAAGTACCTGCTACAACGCCAGTCCATGTGTAAGAATATGGAGAAGCAGTAGCTGTACCGATTTTAGCGCTGGCGCTATAGAAATCAACTTTAGCGATCGTACCATCTGCATCTGTAGCAGAAGCAGTGATAGTAACAGAAGCCGGAGCTGTGAATGATGCACTTGCTGCAGGAGAAGTGATACTTACTACAGGGGATACGTTACCAGGATTGGTTCCTCCACCGCAATCAGCTACATAGCTCCATACCTGACCGTCTCCGGTGTGAGTATCTGGCTGTTCATTCTGTGTCCACCATTTAGCAGTATATAGTTTGCTGTTGTAAACAACCTGCATACCATTTGTGTAAACAGCAGAAGCTGACCAGGCAGCAATACCAGCACAGTTACCACCAGTTGTACCATTCACTACGATGGCAACAGTTGAAGATGTTGTAACAGCACCGGCATTGTCTGTTGCTTTAGCTGTAAGGCTATAGCTACCTGCTGCTACATTTGTCCAGGAATAGGTATAGGGACTGGACGTAGATGTACCTAATAAGGTAGTACCATTATAGAACTCCACTTTAGCTATTGTACCATCTGCATCAGAAGCTGAAGCAGTAATAGAAACAGAAGCAGGTGCATTAAATGTTGCATTTGCTGCAGGAGAAGTAATGCTTACTGACGGAGCCTGGTTACCACCTGTGGTACCAAAGAAATAGGGATAATAGTTACTTGCAAATTCGCTGTTATTTACCTTGTCCCAGTTAACAGACCAGGTCATGATACCACGCAGCCCTGGATAACCAGCAGCTTTGCGCAGTACATAAGTACCACCGTAAGAAGTACCCTTAGTCAGGTAATCCAGTGCTTTCTTCACTTCGGTTGGAGAAGTATATCCACTGCCCGCAGCAGAAGTAGAAGCAGGTAAGCCAAATGCTACCTGGTCTTCACGTAATGCCGGGAAAGTCTGACTTGTACCAGCTACAGGGAAGCCCTGTAACAGCATTTCTGTCATAGATACGATGAAGTCTGCAGTAGATGAACTGTATACTTTATTATCAAGTCCGTTCACAGAACCTGTATTGTATAACTGAGGCTGGATCCAGGTCAGTTCGTTACGCAGACCATAAATGATTGGCAGGTAAGCACCTACCAATGGAGAGTAAGTAGCACCATAAGCTGTCTGTACATAGTAAGTTTCCGGCGCCATTGTCAGCCAGCAGGTCTTACCCTGTGCAGTGCGGTAAGAAATTACCTGTTTAGCACCAGCTATCAGGTTAATTACCTTAGGTGTAGTTGGAGCGGTGAAGTTGTTATCACCGTTATTCAGCTGTAAAGAAGTACCACCTTCAATATCGAGGTCGAAACCATCGAAATTGTAAGCATCCAGTATACCTTCCAGACTGGTGATGAAGGCCTGTTTTTTGGTATCGTTATCCAATACCAGCGTACCGCTTTCTCCACCGATAGATATTAATACCTTTCTGCCCTGAGATTGCAGGGTAGCGATATCTGCCTTGATTTCCGCAGCAGTATTCTGATCAGGTGTAAAGCTGAGAGTAGCATAGTCGCTTGCTGTTGTTACGGCAAAAGCAACTTCAATTACATTGTATCTTGTATCTACATCTTTCAGACGGATGTATGGAGATGAAGAAAGATTCCAGTTCTGCCAGTAACCTACTAATACCTTACCGGTAGAAGGATTGGTTGTACCGGTAGTAACGGTTACAGCAACACTTGAAGAAGTGGTAGAAGCACCACTGTTATCAGTAGCAATTGCTTTAATAGTGTAAGAACCAGCTGCTACATTACTCCATGTATAAGAGTAAGGAGAAGTAGTGGACGTACCTAATAAAGTAGTGCCATTGTAGAACTCCACTTTAGCAACCGTACCATCGCTGTCTGTAGCAGTAGCGGTGATACTGATGCTGCCGGGAGCAGTGTAAGATGCATTTGCAGCCGGAGCTGTCAGGTTTACTACAGGAGCAACGTTGGTAGGAGTACTGCCATCTGCAAATACAGCATTCAGTTTATTTACCAGCGGAGAAGTAGTAGAAGGGCAGTAGATCAGTTTGCCTTTGGCAACGGTGTTGCTGGTCATGTTCAGCATATCACCAAATACCTGCCATACGATCACACCTGCCAGGGAATTGTCTTTGATATATTTTGCTTTCTCACCTATTGAACGTTCGTTGTCATAGCTGAGGAAGTAGTTACCTTTGGTTCTGTAAGGCACCTTTGCCACATCATCCCAATATTCAGTCCAGCCGGAAGAAGCCATTATCGCACTGTAGTTTGGTGTACCATCCCACAGGTTTAATGCCCAGTTGGTGAAGTCAGCAGAAGTAGATACCGGACCATCAGGCTGTAATGTTACAGAAGTTTTTACAGTAGCTCCGTTTAATGCGGCAGCACTGCTTGTAACAACACCGCGACCATAGAAAGGTGCACCGATGTTCACCTTAGCCATGTTCACGTTTAATGTTTTCAGACCTTTTACAGTAGCATCGATAGAGAAACCTGAATATTCAGCGCCAGGATAATCGTATAATGGAGCATTATGACCTGCTTTATTTGACCAGCCACCATTATAGTCGTAGGTCATCATGTTAAAGTAGTTCATTGAATTGTTCAGACGTGGCCAGTCGAAGCCGGAGAGCTTGGAAGGAACAGCAGAAAAGGCAGCAGTGATCAGTTTGTCTGCACCGATAGCAGCTCTTACCGCTTCTACCATGATAGCAAAGTTGGTATAATCTGCAGCGCTGTAATGTTCGATGTTCATACCGGGATTACCTGGGTATTCCCAGTCAAAGTCGATACCATCAAAGCCCATTGCTATCAGTTTTTTACAACCGGCAACAAAGTTGGCGCGTTTGGTAGCATCAGCAGCCATTTCAGGGTAGTGTTTACACATACTCCAGCCACCGATAGAAGCCATTACTTTCACACCTTTCTGGTGAGCCAGGTCAATTACGCCCGGAGCACCACCCTGTTTTGGAACAGATAAAGGGAAAGCGCCGGTAGCACCAGTGTTCACGTTGCTCCAGCCACTGCCGGAGTTACGGTAACCCAGTGAATAGGCATAACTGCCATCTGTAATGTAATACAGCGGAGCATCCAGCTCCCCGTATAACAGGAACATATCCCAGCTGCTGTAAATGTCTTCATTTACAAGTGCAGCGGGTTCCTGTACAGCACCTACCTGGTAGATGTTCTTGTTACGGAAGTCACCACTGTGCAGTGATCCGTCTTTAGCCACCCCAAAGAAAGAGAAATTGAGGATGGTGTACTGGGAATAATCCACGTTCAGCTGGTTGTACCCCCCTTTTGGTACGATACCGGCAACGTCCTTCCAGGCATCCCACTGGGTGATGTACCCGATCACCTGTTTTTTATGGTTTTTGGTGGTAGCCGAAACGGTCGGGCTTACCTGGGCATGCAATGCCCCATAACCACACAGGGATAAAAGGAGAAGGAAAAAATGCTTTACATAGGCATATGGCAAAGCATTACGAAGAGTAACATTTACTTTCATTTATCACTGGTTTTGTTTAGACGATATGGAACTACATTGCTCTTTCTCTTACGGATTTATCACTGCAGATAAAGGATCAGCCGGGTTTCAAGGCTTTTCAGACTGTTCCGCGCATAGGATGCGTGCAGATGACAGGACCGGGTTTCATAGAATTAAATGGCTATATGGTTAAGAATGTATCAGGTGTTCTCAACACTTTGTCAGGCTCTCACGATAAAGATGTCGTGTGTAATATTATTTGGTACCATCTCAAAACTTATTTTTTTTCCCAATAATGCAAAAAGCCCTCCCGGATTTCTCCGGAAGGGCTTCTTTATATTATTTCTCTACATCATTGAGGTGTGATTTTCAGTGTAGTACGTCTTGCAGCCTGGTATTGACGCTCTGTACAAGGAACTCCTTTTCCGCAAGGGTCTTCCGGATCTTTACCGATGTTTTCATAGTAAAGTTTGTTGGAAGCAATACCTTTCTTGATCAGGTAGTCAATTACAGCGTAACAACGCAGTGCAGAGAGGTCCTTATTGTAAGCATCAGAACCGCGGGCATCTGTGTAAGAGCGTACCATCAGTTTCCAGGTTGGATACTGAGACAGTACAACCGCTACCCTATCCAGCATTTCTCTTGACGCGGTGGTCAGGATAGCACTGTTAAAGTCGTAGTAGAACTGCAGGTGTTCCATTTTATTGAGGATAGCGTTGTCCATATCGGATAAAGGCTGTTTCTCCTCTTGTTTCACAACCGGTTTTGCAACTGGTTTTGTTACGGCTACTGGTGCTGCAGGACTATCAACCGGAGGCGGTGCAGGCAATGAAGTCTGGCGTTTTGAAGTCATTACCGGCAGTTCTTTTACAGGAGCAGCTATTGGTGCTTCAGCCGGTGTTTTGAACGGTGAAGTTACAACTGGTTCGCTTGGTGCCTGTTCTGGTTCCGGAACAGGTGTAGTAGCGTTGGTTAAAACGGATGCCTTTTTCTTCCTGGAAGAGGAGGATCTTGGAGCATCTGAAACCGGAGCAGGAACAGGAACTGCTGCAACAACTACCGGAGGAGCTACAGGAACTACAACAGGTGGTTTAGTAGCTACGATAACAGATTCTTTAACAGGTTTTTCCGGTACTGGTTTGTCAGGAATGATTTCAGCAGGTTTGGTTGTTTTCTCTGCCAGGATCACATCTGGTTTATCAGGAACCGGAACAGGATCTGTATAAGGCTGAATACCACCGTCACCATTAAATCTTTCAGCGAAGTGAGTATCCATGAAGCGATAGATATCATCACTACCACCACCACCCGGGCGGTTGGAAGCGAAGTACCCTTCGTACATGTTGGCTTTCATGATAAAGCCCAGATCATCACCACCGGAATTGAAAGGTGCACGGAGATTTTGCAGTTTAGTCCAGTCGGCATCTTCACCGGTAGCGCGGAAGAGATCAAATCCGCCCATACCAGGGTGTCCTTTACTTGAAAAATAGAGTATTCCTTTTTCATTATAAGTAGGGAAGGCTTCGTCGAAAGGAGTGTTGATGAATGCTCCGCAGTTTTTAGGTTTACCCCATCTGCCATTCTTTTGTTTTTCGCTGTACCAGATATCCATTTTACCTTGTCCGCCATTTCTGTTGGAAGCAAAATACATGGTTTGTCCGTCGCGGCTCAAAGCAACCTGTCCGGTAGAACTTCCTGAAGAGTTGATTTCTTTCAGTGGTTCCAGAGGGCGCCATTCGTCTCCTGATTTTACAGACCAGAAAACCATCATAACACGTTCTCCGTTTACAGGACCGCGTTTTCTGCGGTTAGCGATATCCTGCTGCCAGGAGTTCAGCGTAACATATAAAGTATCTTCTCTTGGATTGAAGCAGATAGGTCCTACGTGATAAGGTACTTTACCCAGTACTTCAGGTAATATTTCTTCTACGTAGGTATTTGCTACACCCTGTGCATATTGTTTAAAGAGGTAAGCTTTGAAGTATGGTTGGTTGGTACGTGCATCGATAGATGGATTACGTTCCGGGGCAGAGTTCATGGACATTTTGCGATACCCGTTAGATACCAGCAGGAGTCCTTGTCTTGTAACCCCGCTCACCCAGTCAGCACCGGAAGAGCTAAGTTCCTTGATGTTTTCCATAGCCATGTCTACCCTTTCGGATTTCCATGCTATAGCACTGTCACAGCCAGCCAGCATAACATTTTTAAGGCGCATACTATCAGCTTTTCCACTTCTGAATTTGCTGATCTGTTCTTTTGCCTCAGAATATTTACCTATGCTTTTCAGGATTTCTCCATACAACAGATGTACAGATGAAGGGCAGTCCGGTCTTGCTTCCAAACGCTGATACCATGCCTGGGCATCATCGTATTGTCCGATCCGGCTATAACATTCAGCCACTTTCACCAGTACTTCGGCAGCATGTTTTCCTTTAGCTTTTTCAGCCACTTTACTGTATAAAGCTCCTGCAGCGGCATATTCCTGTCTCTGAAAAGCTTCATCAGCCATCACCCGAACGCTTTTCTGCTCCTGGCCAAACAGCAACACTGGAAACAACATCGTGGTGCATAATATTATCGAACAACGTAGCATACTCTTGTTAAATTAAAAATACCTGGGATTGGAAGTAGTGTATTGCTTGGAATTAAATAAGATGCCTATTGATATTTCATGGGATCCTGGCATTTTATTCATGCTCATGTCATAGGAATAGCCGACGCGATACTTTGGAGTGATATAATATTCCACAATCGCGCTTGCAGCATTTGCTTTATCAAGTGTGGTTGGCAGTGAATTCTTTTTCCATAAAGGAACGCTTGTTCTATATGATCCGCCAATCCAGAGTAATTCGTCCATGTGCAGCATCAGAGTCAGGTCTACAGCAGTAGGTCCGGAAAAATCATCTTTCAGCATAAAGGAAGGCTTGATAGAAATATCGTCTGTCACTTTGAACATATATCCTGCTGTTACATACAGGTGTTGTTTTCTGCGGATGCTTTCGTAGGTATATCCTCTCCATTTGTAACCGGTGCTGGTGAATTTGGAAAACAGATCCAGTACAGAGAGACCGAAGTAGAAACGGGGAGTGTAATAATACATACCGAAGCGTGCATCCGGAGTGGTAGCTTTTGCAGAACCATCAGGAATGATACGGTCACCTGTGTCCAGATATTCCAGGTCACTACCATTCAGGCTGTATTGCGTAGCTCCGATACCGATACCCAGGCAAAAGCGGCGGGTATCTTCTGCATCCAGTCTTATACGGTAAGAATAAGATCCGTAGAGAGATATTGCTTTTTGCGGGCCAAGATTATCCATCATGGCCTGTACACCAAGACCCACATTTGTTTCCCTGTTAGGTCTTTTCAACGGACCATCAAGAGATACTCCACCGGTGGTTGGCGCTCCCGGGAAGCCGCTCCACTGCTGACGGTACATGGCATTCAGGTTCAATACATCTTTGTAACCTGCGTAAGCGGGATTTACACTTATCCCGTTAAAAATATACTGACTGAACTGTACGCTTTGTTGTGCGTGGGCGCCTGCTGTGAGGCAGAGTAATAATGCTACAGTAAGCCATTTCTTTTTTGTGTACATATTAGTTGCACTTTTAGGATCACAGTTCATCATTATCTTATTATCATTACCCATCCCTTGTATGTCTTTATAGTTCCGCTCTGATTCAGGTCAAGCTGGTAATAATAGGTACCTTCGCTCAATCCGGTAGCGCTCCAGTTGTTTTCGTAGCTTTTGGATTGGTATACGGTATTACCCCATCTGTTAAAGATGTGTAAGGCACTGTTAGGATACTTTTCTATACCTCTTACGTAGAAGAAATCGTTTTTACCATCTCCGTTCGGAGTTACTACTGTGGATACAAAGAGGTCTTTTGATCCAGGTGTTACAGTAACAACTGTTCCCACTTTACCATCACAGGTACTTAGAGAAGGATCACAACCAATTGTAAATAATGTGGTATCTGCAGTTTTGACAACTGCGGTATTGGTGATGCTCCTTACACCTTCCAGATGCGCATCCATTGTTACCGTAAATCTTGATACAGACTTGGCTCCGGCCGCAACGTTATCAATGATCCATGTTACGGAATTGGCACCTGCGTTATACGCACCCCCGTCTTTGATACTCTTGAAGGTAGTACCAGGAGGAACCAGATCATTTATCGTTAGAGTGGTAATGGCAACGTTACCTGTGTTATGTACGTATACATAGAAGGTTACATCTTCACCTGGTGATGCTGTTCTTTCTGTGTTATCATTATCATTCAGCCATAGTTTCCAGGTTTCAAAAGATGTAACACTTTTAACCGGAATGCTGGTAGATGGTCCTATTGTAGGAATTGTAGAAGGATTGTTACCGGTAGCATCCACAGGTACTGTATTGAAAGCAGACTTATTATTATTAATATCTACAGTTGCTGTATTTTCAATAGCGGTTGCACCTGTAAGATCCTGAGCGACCGTTACATCGAATGAAACAGTATCCTGGGCACCGGGTGCCAGAGACGGAATCGTCATTGTCACCACTCCACCAACTGGTGCAGCTCCAGTACCATTAGAAGTATATCTCCAGTTGGTATAAGATGGTATATTGTCCGTTATAGAAATGTTAGCCAACGCAGCAGTACCCATATTACGTACCCAGATAACATAGTGAATAACGTCTCCCGATCCTATGTAACCACCTGCACCGGAAGGCGAATATACCTGTGTTTTCCAGGCTACGGCATTCATACCGTTATCTACCGGGACCTGTGTGCCATATTCAGTGGCGGTAGGTATTGGTCCACCTTCATAAAAAGCGGCAGTCTGGTAACCATTACCATCGCTAAAATCAACGTAGCTGTTATCATTTATATAGCCGATAGCTGCAAGTGAACCACTATTGACTGTCACAGTGAAAGTAAAGGTTGCATAGGCGCCCGCAGCTAATGGTAGTGCAGGAGTGTATGTTATCTGAGAACCACTGAGAATATACCCTGCCGTTGCTCCGTAAAGGGAGGTATAAGCAGGAATATTAGACATGATAGTCAGTGCAGTAATCGGATCAGTCCCTGTATTATGCACGTGTACAGTATATGCTATCTGATCGTTGGCTATCACAGCACCACCGTAACCACTGCCGGAGTAATTGGTAGTTGTCCACGCGGTATAAGCGAAATTCAAAGGTCTGTTAGCTTTAACAGATGCTGGAGAGGTACCACCACGAGTCCTGGTTGCAGCATTTGCCGCTGCTGGCTGCCAGGAAAGACCTGCCAATAAAAGCAGTATCAACGTTTTAGTGCCATGTACCAGAGCCTCCCGCCGCTGCATAAAATTTAGCAGGGTTAAACGGGTGGAATTGTAACTAATTGTGCGCATAGGCATAGGATTACTGTAACAGAGGTAAGTTGAATGCTTGTCTAACAAATGTGTTGCCCCTTTATCTTCATTAACATATTGGAATTACCAGACTGGTAATTATTATATATATACAGCCGGCTTTCCCGGTGTCGATAATCTGGTATATGCAGTAACGCCAATATAGCGGTCCACATATCCTGTAAGGCAGCATTATTCATTGGTTAGAGATTATGATTTATAAATACCCGATTTTCAAGTATATAGTAAATTCGAATATAAAAATATCCATATTTATTGATAAAACAATATTTTTTAAAAAATAAATAAGGAAGTAATCTCGATTGCTTGTCTACTATAAATCAAACTATTACAAATTCATCATCTCTACATACTAAAAAAAAATGGTAATAATTTTAACGATTTCCAGTGATTTTTCAACCCCATTTATATATGATATTTATTACTTGTAAGACAGCCTGATTTTCAATTCTGTTAAAGGATTGGGGCTAATTGCAAAACGTTGACACCTTATACAATTTTCTCAAATTTTCTACGTTGCGAAGTACAGAATTCGTTCATTCATCTGAGCCTCAACGACCCCAGTTTATCCACATTTTAGCATCCGTAGCTCACATTGCCATGTTAATAACTTTTTCACAGAAGGGGTTGGAGGGGTGATATCAGCTTCTCCTCTACTAATATTATTTTAACTCTTTTTAATAAAAGGTAATCCGGACAGATAATTTTCCTGTAATTGTAAGTAACAGGTTTTCTTATGATTACTTGTATAAGTAAAGAGCCGGTTACGGGTTTCCCCATAACCGGCTCTTAATATTATTTTAAGTAAGAGGGTTTTCCACACCCTTTATTATTATCTAACCAGTAGCAAACGTGTCGTATACACTTTACCGTTTGTTCTGATCACACAATAATGGATTCCTGAAGGCAGGTCAGCTGGATTAAAGATCAGCTTATAAGACTCTCCTGCCCTTGCCTGATCATTAAACAATACTCTTTCCGGAGCTCCGCTATAGCCAAATACTTCCACTGTCACCTTTGTTGTTACCGGTGATTTAAATGTGATATAGGCTTTGTCTGTAAACGGATTCGGATAAGCGTTGTATTCAATGACAGGTTCAATGCTGCTGACGCGTGCTTCAGCGATTGCAGGTGCTGCAATTGCTGTTGGCGCACTTACCGGTACAGTTAATACCAGTTGCGTTGAATCGCTGCAGCCATTTGTATTATCCGTCACTTTCAGCTTAAAGGTTCCGGAAGAACCTTCTTCTCCAGACATATATGTAAGCGTGGTACTGGTTGCTCCTGCTGAGATGGCCCAGTTAACATCATCGGATGTTAATGTCCATTTGTAGCTGGCACCGGTAACGCTGCGTGCTGTTAATATGTCAAATGATAATGGAGAGAGTGTAGCTGTTGGCGGATTTATTACAGTTACCGGCGGTGTGATGTTTTTAGTAACCGTAGTGTTAGCGCTTACGGAACATCCGTTAGCGTTATTTACAACTACCAGATTATAAGCACCTGCGGTGGTAACTGTTGCTGTTGCATTATTTGAAGTAAAGCCACCTGGACCTGTCCAGGCATAACTTACTCCTGTGGTAGTGCTGGTACCAGTGATACTGGTGCTTGTTTTTATACATGTAATGGCACCACCATTGCTGGCGTTTACTCCGGCAGGAGCCGTAATGTTACGAGCTACTGTTACGGAATCCATTTTTGTACAGCCATTAGCGTTACTCTTTACAGTTACATAGTATTTAATTGGAGAGGTGGCGATCACAGGGTTTTGTCCTGCGGTGAAGCCTGTCCAGGTGAATGTAACGTTTGGAGTAGCTGATTTAGCCTCAAGGCTTACCTGGCTTACCAGGCAGGTAAGTGATGCAGGTGCTGTTACAGACAGATCAGGTTTAGTGATATCCTGAGTGACCGTTACACTATCTAATGTACTACATCCTGTTATGCTAAGTGCAGTTACATAGTATTTACCTGCGGCGGTTACGCTTACCGGATTTTGTCCGGCAGCGAAGCCTGTCCAGGTGATAGTAGCACCTGTTGTTGTGGATGCTGCACTTAAGTTAACACTTGTTGTGGTACATGTTAAAGTAGCTGGGGCAGTTGTGGTCAGGTTCGGTTTAGTGATATCCTGAGTGACTGTTACGCTATCTATTGTACTACATCCTGTTGCGCTTAATGCGGTTGCATAGTATTTACCTGCGGCAGTTACGCTTACCGGATTTTGGCCAGCGGCGAAGTTTGTCCAGGTAATAGTAGCACCTGTTGTTGTAGATGCTGCATTCAAGCTAACACTTGTTGTCGCACAGGTTAAGTTAGCTGGAGCAGTGATTGTCAGGTTCGGTTTAGTGATATCCTGAGTGACTGTTACGCTATCTATAGTACTACAACCTGTCGTGCTTCTTGCAGTTACATAGTATTTACCTGGTGCACTTACGCTTACCGGGTTTTGGCCGGCAGCGAAGCCTGTCCAGGTGATAGTAGCACCTGTGGTTGTAGATGCTGCATTTAAGCTAACACTTGTTGTCGCACATGTTAAGGTAGCTGGTGCAGTTGTGCTCAGGTTCGGTTTAGTGATATCCTGAATAACTGTTACGCTATCTATTGTAGAACAACCTGTCGTGCTTCTTGCAGTTACATAGTACTTACCTGGTGCACTTACGCTTACCGGGTTTTGACCAGCAGCGAAGCCTGTCCAGGTGATAGTAGCACCTGTGGTTGTAGATGCTGCATTTAAGCTAACACTTGTTGTTGAACATGTTAAGGTAGCTGGGGCAGTTGTGCTCAGGTTCGGTTTAGTGATATCCTGAGTGACTGTTACGCTATCTATAGTACTACAACCTGTAGTGCTTCTTGCAGTTACATAGTACTTACCTGGTGCGCTGACACTTACCGGGTTTTGGCCGGCAGCGAAGCCTGTCCAGGTGATGGTAGCACCTGTAGTTGTGGATGCTGCATTTAAGCTAGCACTTGTTGTCGCACATGTTAGAGTAGCTGGTGCAGTTGTGCTCAGGTTCGGTTTAGTAATATCCTGAGTGACTGTTACGCTATCTATTGTGCTACAACCTGTCGTACTTCTTGCAGTTACATAGTACTTACCTGGTGCACTTACACTTACCGGGTTTTGGCCGGCAGCGAAGCCTGTCCAGGTGATAGTAGCCCCTGTGGTAGTTGATGCTGCATTTAAGCTAACACTTGTTGTCGCACATGTTAGAGTAGCTGGGGCAGTTGTGCTCAGGTTCGGTTTAGTGATATCCTGAATAACTGTTACGCTATCTATTGTAGAACAACCTGTCGTGCTTCTTGCAGTTACATAGTACTTACCTGGTGCGCTTACGCTTACCGGGTTTTGACCAGCAGCGAAGCCTGTCCAGGTGATAGTAGCACCTGTGGTAGTTGATGCTGCATTTAAGCTAACACTTGTTGTTGAACAGGTTAAAGTAGCTGGGGCAGTTGTGCTCAGGTTCGGTTTAGTGATATCCTGAATAACTGTTACGCTATCTATTGTAGAACAACCGGTCGTGCTTCTTGCAGTTACATAGTATTTACCTGGTGCACTTACACTTACCGGGTTTTGTCCGGCGGCGAAGCCTGTCCAGGTGATAGTAGCACCTGTTGTTGTAGATGCTGCATTTAAGCTAACACTTGTTGTTGAACATGTTAAAGTAGCTGGGGCAGTTGTGCTCAGGTTCGGTTTAGTGATATCCTGAATAACTGTTACGCTATCTATTGTAGAACAACCGGTCGTGCTTCTTGCAGTTACATAGTATTTACCTGGTGCACTTACACTTACCGGGTTTTGTCCGGCGGCGAAGCCTGTCCAGGTGATAGTAGCACCTGTGGTTGTAGATGCTGCATTTAAGCTAACACTTGTTGTTGAACAGGTTAAGGTAGCTGGTGCAGTTGTGCTCAGGTTCGGCTTAGTGATATCCTGAATAACTGTTACGCTATCTATTGTAGAACAACCTGTCGTACTTCTTGCAGTTACATAGTACTTACCTGGTGCGCTTACACTTACCGGGTTTTGACCAGCGGCGAAGCCTGTCCAGGTGATAGTAGCACCTGTTGTTGTGGATGCTGCATTTAAGCTAACACTTGTTGTCGCACATGTTAAAGTAGCTGGTGCAGTTGTGCTCAGGTTCGGTTTAGTGATATCCTGAATAACTGTTACGCTATCTATTGTGGAACAACCGGTAGTACTTCTTACAGTTACATAGTATTTACCTGGTGCACTTACGCTTACCGGGTTTTGACCAGCAGCGAAGCCTGTCCAGGTAATAGTAGCACCTGTTGTAGTTGATGCTGCATTTAAGCTAACACTTGTTGTTGAACATGTTAAGGTAGCTGGGGCAGTTGTGCTCAGGTTCGGCTTAGTGATATCCTGAATAACTGTTACGCTATCTATTGTAGAACAACCTGTCGTGCTTCTTACGGTTACATAGTACTTACCTGGTGCACTTACGCTTACCGGGTTTTGGCCGGAAGCGAAGCCTGTCCAACGGATGGTTGCACCTGTTGCGGTAGTGGTGGCTGTTAAATTAACACTGGTAGTAGTACAAGTTAAAATCGCTGGTGCTGTGATAGTCAGATCAGGTTTACTGATATCCTGAATAACTTTTACACTGTCGATTGCAGAACAACCAGTAGCGCTGCGAACTGTTACATAATATGTACCAGGTGCGCTAACGCTTATCGGATTCTGACCTGCAGGGAAGCCAGTCCAGTTAATCGTAGCACCTGTAGCAGTAGTGGTGGCTGTTAAATTAACTGATACAACGGTACAAGTTAATGTAGTAGGTGCTGTGATGCTTACAGATGGTGGAGTTACATCCTGTACCACAGTCACACTATCAAAGGCAACACAACCTGTCGCACTTTTTACTGTTACATAATACTTACCAGGAGCAAATACAGCTATCGGATTCTGACCCGGAGCAAAGCCAGACCAGTTGAAGGTGGCACCTGCTGAGGTAGAAGTAGCTGTTAAATTAACTGATATAGTAGAACAGGTTAAGGTCGCAGGTGGAGTAATTGTCAGATCAGGTTTACTGATATCCTGTACAACTGTCACACTGTCGATCGTAGAACAACCTGTAGTACTGATGCGGGCAATTGCATAATACTTACCCGGAGCAGTTATGCTTATTGGGTTCTGGTTTGCAGGGAAATCAACCCAGCTGATAACAGTACCGCTGGTAGTAGAAGACGCTGTTAAATTAACTGTTGTAGTTGAACAGGTTAAAGTAGCAGGCGGTGTGATGGTTAAATCCGGTTTAGTGATATTTTGTAAAACAATGACACTATCAAATTTAACACAACCTGTAGGGCTAAGGGCCGTTACATAGTACTTACCAGGAGCGCCTACACTTACCGGGTTCTGACCTGCAGGGAAGCCTGTCCAGGTAATGATAGCACCAGTAGTCGTAGAAGCAGCTGTTAAATTAACCGATACAGTAGTACAGGTTAAAGTAGCAGGTGTTGTTGTTGTCAGGTTTGGTATAGTGATATCCTGTGTAACAATCACACTGTCCAGCGTAGTACAACCTATGGCACTGGTAGCAGTTACATAATATTTACCAGGCACTTTTACACTTACAGGGTTCTGACCTGCAGGGAAGCCTGTCCAGCTAATAGTTGCACCAGTAGTAGCAGATGCTGCTTTTAAGTCTACACTTAATGTAGCACATGTTAAAATCGCAGGAGGTGTTGTTGTCAGGTTCGGTTTAGTGATATCCTGTGTAACAATCACACTATCCAGCGTGGTACAACCTGTAGTACTGCGGGCAGTTACATAATACTTACCGGGAGCAGTAACGCTTATTGTACGCTGACCTGTAGGGAAGCCTGTCCAGGTAATGATAGCGCCGGTAGTGGTAGAAGCTGCACTTAAGTCTACACTTACTGTAGCACAGGTTAATGTAGCAGGTGTAGTTGTCGTCAGATTCGGTTTAGTGAGATTCTGAGTAACAATCACACTGTCTAACGTAGTACAACCTGTGGTACTGAGTGCAGTCACATAATACTTACCGGGAGCAGTAACACTTATTGTGCTCTGGCCTGCCGGGAAGCCTGCCCAGGTAATAATAGCACCTGTTGTTGTAGATGCTGCTGTTAAATTAACTGATGTAATGTTACAAGTTAAAATATCAGGTGTAGTTGTGGTCAGGTTCGGTTTAGTGAGATCCTGCGTAACTGTTACACTATCTATAGTGGAACAACCTGTAGTGCTTCTTGCAGTTACATAGTATTTACCTGGTGCACTTACGCTTACCGGGTTTTGACCAGCAGCGAAGCCTGTCCAGGTGATAGTCGCACCTGTTGTTGTGGATGCTGCATTTAAGCTAACACTTGTTGTTGTACATGTTAAGGTAGCTGGTGCAGTCGTTGTCAGGTTCGGTTTAGCGAGATCCTGAATAACTGTTACGCTATCTATTGTAGAGCAACCTGTCGTGCTTCTTGCAGTTACATAGTATTTACCTGGTGCACTTACGCTTACCGGGTTTTGACCGGCGGCGAAGCCTGTCCAGGTAATAGTCGCACCTGTTGTTGTGGATGCTGCATTTAAGCTAACGCTAATCGTTGCACATGTTAAGGTAGCTGGTGCAGTTGTGGTCAGGTTCGGTTTAGTGATATCCTGAATAACTGTTACGCTATCTATTGTGGAACAACCGGTAGTGCTTCTTACAGTTACGTAGTACTTACCTGGTGCACTCACACTTACCGGGTTTTGTCCGGCGGCGAAGCCTGTCCAGGTGATGGTAGCACCTGTAGTAGTAGAAGCTGCATTTAAGCTAACACTTGTTGTCGCACATGTTAAGATAGCTGGTGCAGTGGTTGTCAGGTTCGGTTTAGTGATATCCTGAGTAACTGTTACGCTATCTATGGTGGAACAACCGGTAGTGCTTCTTACGGTTACATAATATTTACCAGGAGCGCTTACGCTTACCGGGTTCTGGCCTGCGGGGAAGCCGGTCCAGGTAATGGTAGCACCTGTTGTTGTAGATGCAGCATTTAAGCTAACACTTGTTGTTGAACAAGTTAAAGTAGCTGGAGCAGTTGTTGTCAGGTTCGGTTTAGTGATATCCTGAGTAACTGTTACGCTATCTATAGTAGAACAACCTGTCGTACTGCGAACTGTTACATAGTATTTACCTGGTGCGCTTACACTTACCGGGTTTTGACCAGCAGCGAAACCTGTCCAGGTAATAGTAGCACCTGTGGTTGTAGAAGCAGCATTTAAGCTAACACTTGTTGTTGTACATGTTAAGGTAGCTGGTGCAGTGATTGTCAGGTTCGGTTTAGTGATATCCTGAGTAACTATTACGCTATCTATAGTAGAACAACCTGTAGTGCTTCTTACCGTTACATAATATTTACCGGGAGCGCTTACGCTTACCGGATTCTGACCTGCAGGGAAGCCTGTCCAGTTAATCGTAGCACCTGTGGTAGTAGAAGCTGCTGTTAAATTAACACTGGTAGTTGCGCAGGTTAAAACAGCAGGAGTGGTTGTCGTCAGATTAGGTTTAGTGAGATCCTGAATAACAGTCACACTATCTAATGTGGTACAACCTGTATTTGTCCTTACAGTTACATAATACTTGCCTGGAGCGCTTACTGTTACAGTACTCTGACCTGCGGCAAAACCTGCCCAGGTAATAGTAGCACCAGTGGTAGGCGTAGTTGCAGACAAAGTAACCGTTAATTTAGAACAGGTGAGTATGTCTGGTTGTGTGATAGATAAATCCGGTCCTTTAAGGTTCTGGACTACTTTCACACTATCCGTTTTCAGACAGCCGTTCGTTCCTCTTACTGAAACATAGTAAGTACCAGGAGTACTTATTGTTACAGGATTCTGACCAGCAGCAAAACCACCCCATGTAATAACTGCACCCGGCGTAGTAGTAGCCGCTGTTAAGTTAGTAGTGAATTTAGAACAGCTGAGCGTATCAGGTAATGTTATGGTCAGTGTTGGTTTGATCGTATCAGGAATAACCTTTGTACTATCTGTATTAATACATCCATTTCCACCTCTTACGGTTACATAGTAAGTACCGGGATCATATACTGTGATCGTATTCTGACCAGCAGCATTACCAGCCCATGTAATAGTAGAAGCATCGGCAGCAGAAGTAGCTGTCAGATAAACAGCAATGCTGGAGCAGCTAAGCGCACCTGCCTGCGTGATGGTGATCAATGGTTTGCTAACATCCTGCAATACTTTTACACTATCCGTTGTTAAACATCCATTTGCACCTCTTACCGTTACATAGTATGTTCCGGGATCATTCACCGTTATCGGATTCAGACCAGACTGGAAACCTGCCCAGGTAATAACAGCACCAGGATCAGTGCCGGTTACATTCAGGCTGGCAAAAGGAGACACACAACTTATAATACCGGGAGGCTGCACCTTCATATTACCTCTGCCATAATCCTGTGTCACTTTAACACTGTCAGTATTGACACAACCTGTCGCTGTCCTTACTGTTACATAGTAAGTACCGGGATCAAATACCATAATGGTAGTCTGACCAGGAGAAAAACCTGACCAGGTAATGGTAGCATTTGGTGTAGTAGAACTAGCTGATAAATACAGATAAGGCACATTACAGTTAAGTACACCTGATGTTGGTGACAACGTCAGATTAGGTGTGACATTTTCCTGCACGAGCGTTACGCTGTCTGTACTTATACAACCTGTCACTGTATTACGGGCAGTTACATAATATTTGCCCGGCGCATATACAGTTACTGAATTCTGACCAGCTGTAAAGCCAGACCAGGTAATGGTGGTATTAGCTGTACTCGTATTTGCCGTTAATGATACAGATGCTGTATTACAGCTAAAGGTACCCGGCGTAACTATGGAAAGATTAGGCTTAGTGATATCCTGAGTAACAGTTACACTGTCTTTTGCAGTACAACCTGTACCAGTACTTGCCGTAACATAGTATTTACCGGGAGCAGTAACGCTTATTGTACTCTGACCATCAGCAAAGCCTGTCCAGGTGATCTTAGCGCCTGTGGTAGTAGAAGCTGCTGTTAAGCTAACACTGGTAGTACTACAGGTTAATGCAGCCGGTGTTGTTTTAGTGAGGTTAGGCGCAGTAACATTCTGTGTTACCGTTACACTATCCTTCTTTATACAACCGTTGGCAGAAGTTGCTGTAACATAATATTTACCAGGAGCCGTTACACTAACAGGGTTCTGACCAGCAGCAAAGCCTGTCCAGGTAATAGTAGCACTTGTTGGAACCACACTTGCCGTCAGATTTACACTGGTAGTGCTACAGGTTAATGCAGCAGGGGTTGTGACTGTCAGCGTAGGTATAGTTGTATCCTGTGTAACAGTTACACTATCTTTTTTGATACAACCATTCGTACCTGTTGCTGTAACATAATATTTATCGTGGACGCTTACACTAATAGTGCTTTGGCCAACATTATATCCGCCTGCCCATGTGATAACAGCACCTGAAGTAGTTGAAGCTGCCGTCAGGTTTACCGAAGTTACTGCACATGTTAATACGGCAGGAGTTGTGACTGTCAGGTTGGGAACAGTAATATCCTGAGTGACAGTTACACTATCCTTTTTGCTACAACCGTTAGCGGTACTTGCAGTAACATAGTATTTACCGGGAGCAGTTACACTAACAGGGTTCTGACCAGCAGCGAAGCCAGTCCAGGTGATAGTAGCACCTGTGGTAGTAGAAGCCGCTGTTAAGCTAACACTGGTAGCAGTACAGCTAAGGGCAGCAGGTGTAGTTTTTGTAAGGTTAGGAACTGTGATATTCTGTATGACAGTTACACTATCCAGTTTTGTACAACCGCTGATCGTATCCGTGACCGTTACATAATATTTACCCGGAGCACTTACACTTACTGTTTTCTGTCTGGCAGGGAAGCCAGTCCAGGTAGCAATTGCACTGGCGGTAGTAGAAGCAGCCACCAGGTTAACAGTCGTTTTGGTACAGCTTAAAGTATCCGGTTTTGTGATGCTGAGGTTAGGTACTGTTATATTTTGTATAACTGTAGCAGTTGCATTCGCAGTACAACCTGTCCCCGGCGCGGTTACTTTTAAAATGTAGTCACCTGCAGCAGTTACAACAGGGTTCTGCAGCGCAGAAGTAAAACTGCTGGGGCCTGTCCAGCTATATGTAACACCAGGCACTGTAGAACTACCTGCCAGTGTAACAGAAGTGGTACTACAGGTAAGCGGACCACTCACGGTAGCAGTTGCATCTACATTGGAAACATCTGTACCGGTGAGTTTCACGTTATCAAAGAAGTAACGTTCTGTTACATCAGAGTTTCGTGTTTTTATAACCACCTGTAATGTACTACCGTTTAAGGCAGCAGAATTAATGGTTACAGAAGCCGTTCCGGTAGTAGTGGTCCCTATCCCTGCAAGATCTTCATACACGAGTGTTTCCGCTCCACCATTCAGTTTGTAATACACCCGTACATAATCATCTGTTTCAAACGCATCACTGCTGGATGCGGTTTCACTTCTGAGATCTGTGGAGATAACAACATTACTCTTACCAGAGATATCTACCACAGCAGAATTCCAAACACCTTCTGCCGCAGCACTATAACTCACCTTAAACTCGTTATTCTGCACCGAGTAAGTACCGGAGCCTGTGTTAACCACCGACCAGCTGGTAGCACCGTTATCAACAACAGTTCCATTGGCCAGCGTGAAATCTTCCCACCAGAAAGCAGAAGGAGTACCAACACCCGCCGATACCTGTACTGATTGTGTAGCAGTACACCCATTGACAGGATTAGTAACAGTAACAGTATACGTTCCAGCAGTACTTACTGTAGGATTTTTTAATGTACTGGTAAAACCACTGGGTCCTGTCCAGCTGTATTGAGGATTCGCAATGGAAGTACTGGCATTGATTACAATACTCGTTAAACATCCAAAGGAACCACCACTTGCTGAAAGATCAGGCGCGGCTTTATCTTCTGCTACGGTTACGGAAGTAGACACCGTACAGCCACTTGGTAAAGTAGCCGTTACCACGTATTGTCCACCCGCTGTAACAGTAGGGTTCTGTGCAGTAGAAGTAAATCCGTTAGGACCTGTCCATGCATAAGAGGATACCGTACCACTAGGCGTAACAGTGATCTGTGCAGAATTAGCACAGGTAACAGTTCTGCTGACAGCAGTCGCCAGTGTAACAGCAGGATCAACACCTGCCATCTTTACGTTATCGAAATAATAAAATTCATCAGTACCTGTAGCTCTTGCTCTTACTACGATCTGCAGCGTGTTTCCGCTCAGTCCACTTAAAGAGACATTGGTATAGGTAGTACTATGATTGTTGATAGTTCCATCTTTCTCTGCAAATAATACTTCTGCACCACCATTCAGTTTATAGTAAAAACGAATGTAATCCATCAGCTCACCTGAATCATTCATCACTACAGAGCTATTCAAAACGGCGCTTCTGCAATCTGCAGATACTTTTACGTTTGTCTTACCGGTGATGGTCATCACAGCAGAAGACCAGACTCCATCTGCAAGACCGGTACCACTTGTTCTGAATGCATTGCTCAGTACAGAAAAAAGTGAAGACGAAGTTGGTTTCGTAGATGTCCAGCTGGTAGTACCATTATCTGTAGTAGTACCATCAGATAATGTAAAGTCTTCCGTCCAGAAATCTACCTGTGAAGCTGTACCGGAAGCTACGGTAACAGATTGTGAAGCTGTACATCCGTTTACCGGATTCTTAACAGTAACAGTGTATGTTCCCGCTGTTGTAACAACAGGGCTCTTTGCTGTACTGGTAAAACTACTGGGGCCTGTCCAGCTGTAAGTAGCATTTGCCACTGATGTATTGGCATTCAGTGTTACACTGGTAAAACAGGCAAGAGAACCACCTGTAGCAGAGATATCCGGTGCTGTTTTATTCTCTGTCACTACTACGGTAGTAGAACCTGAACCTGCAGTACTTGTACCCACTACAGTGTAGGTACCGGCGGTTGAAACAACAGGGTTCTGTGAAGTAGAAGTAAAACTGTTTGGGCCAGTCCAGCTATAGGTAACACCTGTAGCGGTAGAACTGGCAGATAAAGTAAGAGAAGGATTTGCGCAGGTAAGTATACCACTGTTACCGGCAGTAGCCGTTACTGAGATAGCGCTTCCGCAGGGGCCTTTCTCTCTGAACACCCTGTATTGTTCGATGTAGTATTTGGAAGTCTGAGAGCTTCCGTTATTATAATCATAAATCCTCACCACCAGCTGTATGGTGCTACCCGTCAGCACCGGTGATGTAAAATCAATCGTACCAAAGTTACCCGTTCTTTGATCCAGCAGTGTTTCAGCACCGCCGTTTATTTTGTAATAAATCTTTACATATTCCGAGCTGTTCTGATTTCCTTCTGCCGTGATCTTCACGGCGGCCTGGAAATCTGTATAACCAGCTACAGAGAATACGTTGGAATACCAGACACCTTCCCCTCCAAGGTTCTCCGCCATGATCCTGTTTGATTTCACGGCGAAATAACCGGTACTGACGACTTTGGAAGCGTCCAGGTACCAGCCGTCATAGGCGGTACTGACCGTGGTTCCGTTTGCAAAGGGGAATGTCCCTGTAATGATTGGACACTCGGGAGTGGCCATACCAGGGGGTTTAAAGGCTAATAGCAACAAGAGCAGGGATATAATCAGCTTATATCCTCTGGTGGGTAGAGTTTTCTCCATGTAAAAATTGTTTGTTAAAGGGTATAGGTATTTCTTTGTCGGATTGAATAAATAACTATTTTTACTAATATATTTAATGATAAACCCTATAGTAGCATATATCCCAACTGATACACACAAGTACTGATTAGCAATGAGTTGTGACTGGTATATACAGGATTACATTTATTTGATTATTTGTAAGATGACCGGTAAGTAATTGGTTATTAATGACTATGAAATCTAAACCACTATGACAACACACTATGAAAACATGAAGTTTTCGCTTTGGCCCCGACTACATCAAAACATACCAGGCTGTGCGGAATTGATTTTTAGGATACAGGAATCTGTTATTTTGAAAGTGCAAGTTGATAAATCAGGCTGGTTGGAACTACCGTTTTCATATCGGCCATTACTAAAATGAGTATATGCACACCGGTTTTTGAGTACTAACGCTTATTTTATGGATAGCGGCTAGTTTAAGATGCAGTCACACCCGTTATTTCATACATATTTACGCCATAAGAAAACCATTCTCTCCATATCTAAGTTGAAATACCTGACTATAACAGCTAATGGGAGCCAGGCGCTGGTCGGAACCCCGTTTCAGGTCATGCGTTTGAGTCTTACAGTAAGTAACTTAATATTAACCAATTAAAGATGTACAAAACAATTTTCTTATTCTCAGGTAACTTTTACTATGCTCTTCAAATGCGAGCCCCAACCAGATTTCAAGCGAAGTATAGACGATCAGGATCCGTTAATTCCTAGTGCTGACTTTTTATCCTGTATCTCAACGTGCAAACACATTCTTGATGAATACTGTAGTCTATAAAATATTGCTTGTAGATGAGGACCAGGTATTTGTAAGACAAACCAGGCAGCTATTGGTTTCACAAACATATGAAACCTATACTGCGTCCTCAGAAGAAGAGGGGATGATCATCTGCCAGCAATATCAACCAGATCTGATCATTTGTGGCGCTCACCTCAGAGGAACCGGTGGTCATCACTTTATTATGGCCCTTAGAAACGAGCCCAGCTTTGATCACATTCCACTGATCTTTATCACTACGAAGGATAATAAACAGGAAATGAGAATGGCAATGAACCTCGGAGCAGATGATTACCTCGCGAGACCCTTCAGGAAGCGGGATCTCTTACTGAGCATCCGTTCACGCCTTGGCCGTTTTGCTAAATTTAATCATGTACGTCCTCCTGATGCAGTTAGTTCTGTATCACTGTCTGATCCCAATACTGCACAACAGGCATTATATCACAGGCTTGGTAAAGCTGAAAACCGGATCATCAAAATGATCGCTGAAGGTAAAAGCACCAAGCAAATGGCTGAAGAACTAAATGTGAGCATCCGAACCATCGAAAATCACCGTTACAGAATTGCCGGAAAACTGGGCGTTGCTGGCCGGAATGCACTTACAGAGTTTGTGATCAGAAATATCATACAGCAACAGAAGCCAGTGTAACGTAAATGCGATAGGTCTATTTTCCTATCTTTAGACCGCATTTACTTTACATCTTTATGAGTACGATCCCATCTTCTGAAAATAACTCACTGCAGCATGCTACACATCAGCAACTGCTGAATGCTACAGCATTAAACCACCGCGAATTATTTTGCATGAATGCGAAAGTCGTGGCCGGTGAGGTATATACAGTTAATGGTGTCTGTTGGACACATGCTGGTTCGCGCAACGAATCTATGATCGCATTCCCGGAACTTACTGCAGAGAATGCAGGAACAACACTGGATAAGATCATAGCCTATTATCTCAACCATCCGCCCAAAGGTGTAGGTTGCTGGTCGTTAGACCCTGCACAACCTGCAGATCTCGGCGTAAAACTACTGGCACGCGGCTTTCAACCGGGATGGCGCCCTCAATGGATGTCACTGGACCTGGCGGATATAGAAACAGATTATCCTGTTCCTAAATACCTGGAGATAAAAGCAGATAGCCATACTCCTATTCACCAGGTAAAAGAACTGCCTTATGCCAGCCTGAAAGACAGCGGGGTGAACCAGGCTGTGCTAGATGCCTTTCCTGATTGTACACAGCGGTTCATTGCTGTTCTTAACGGGCGGATAGTAGCGCAGAGTGCAGTGTTACTGGCTGCTGGTGTTGCCGGTATTTATAACGTTGGTGTAGTTCCTGGCGAAAGGGATCAGGGCATTGGTAAAGCAATTGTCCTGGCTGCCTGTGCATTCGCAAAAGAGAATGGATATCATTATGCGGTGTTGAATGCTACAGGCCGGCGTATGTACCAGAAAGCAGGTTTCGAATGGATGGGAGATGGATGGACGTGGTGGTTAAAAGCAGCTAATCTTATTAATAATCCGCCTTCAGCGGCACAGGTATTGATAGCGGAAGCTATTGGTACAGGGATTCTTATTGATCATATTGATAACACATTACTGAACCAGCCTTTAACCAACGGCATGACACTCATGCAGCTGGCTGTGCATTGCCATCAACCTGCGTCTGCGGAATGGCTGGTGGCACATGGTGTTACTTATACCGTACTGGATGCATGGGACCTCGGCTGGAAAGAACGCGCAGCAGCATTATTGAAAGATCATCCTGCACTGGTAAATTTGCAATACGGAGAAAGACATACCACGCTACTCCACTTAGCAGCAGAGCGAAATGACACAGCGCTTGCAGCGCTGGCTTTATCAGCTAAACCTGATTTACAGCTGAGAGATTATATCTATAATTCAACTCCTCTTGAATGGGCAAAACATCTTAGCCATACAACAATACAACAACTAATTACGTCCTATCTGGCCTAAATGAGTATCCTTAAAACCAGTAACATATTTCAACCCATAACCAAACATTCTATCCATAGAGGAGTGGGCAAATAAAATAATACCTGTAAATAGTAATATTTCCTGGTGATAGTAAAAGCCTGATAAATAGGTGATAATAGCGAGGCCTTTGTGGTGGAAGAAATTATACACGAATGCCCCTACCCTGTTACCGGCCAGGTAACCTAACATACTTACATCAGGCAGTAAAATGCACAGAGGGAATAACCACCAGGCATAAGCAGATTGAAAATGAAAAGCGATTATCGCAAGGATAAAAAGCGCAAGCTCTTCAAGAATAAGTGTGGTTTTCATAGTGAAGTTTTATTTCTCTTTCTTCCCTCTTATCTTACTCAGAAACTCAGGCGTAAACCCCAGATAAGAAGCCAGCATATACTGCGGTATCCGCTGTACAAAACCAGGAAAGGATTTATTAAAGTGATGATATCTCTCTTCCCCCGTAAAAGTATAAATGTATTTAATCCTCATCTGCGAAGCAGTATAGGCTTTCTGGAACACCAGCCTGAAATAACGCTCCATCTTCGGTACTTTATTAAACAACTCTTCCTGTATAGATTTTTTGAGCACCGCTATCCTCGTGGGTTCAATCGCCTGTATATAAAATTCAGAAGGTGTTTGTTTTTCCAAACTCTCATAATCTGCGATCCACCAGTTATCAATACCAAAGTGAAGGATTTGTTCGGTGCCATTATCATTCATATAGTATAAACGAAAACACCCCTGCAGAATAAAATAATTAGCAGAACAAATCTGTCCCTGACGTAACAAATAATCTTTCTTGTTTACTTCATGGTATGTGATGTAAGAAAGAAGGATTTCCTGTTCTTCTTCACTTAACACAACAAATTTCTGTATATGATTTAAGAGGCCCTGCATCTACAGCAAAAGAAGTGAAAAATCCGTTAAAAACGGACTTTTCACTCAATCGGTTTAATATTTTGCAGGTTGACCTTTTGCAGGTACAGACTCCCTGATAAAGGTCCTGAGATTCTCCGTAGCAGCAGCCAGATCATCTTTACGTAAATACATCATATGCCCGCTCCTGTAACCTTCCCATTTCAGGCGGTTTCTAAGCTTACCACCGGGGTCTAATTGCCACATGCTGTACTTGGCATTGAAATAATCACAGGCGCCATCATAATAGCCGGATTGCACCAACAGGTGTAAGAAAGGATTCTGAGAGATAGCCTGACGAAGATTTTCCCCCGTCTGGTTATTCGTATTATCCCATGGCCAAACCTGACCAAACATATTGTATTTAAGGTCCGTTTTGTATTTCAGCTCTTCCCGGAGATAAATATTGATAGCAGGTGTAAATGCCTGTAACCAGGCTGTCAGCTCCGCATTATAATCAGGGCTTTCACCGGCAATCCTTTTATCAATTCCTTTGTAACGGGAATCAAGACGCCCCACAGTAAATCCCTGATCACGCAACAATTGCTTCCAGAAAAGATTGAAGGATACATCCAGGTTATTCTCCTGTACCACCTGCTCTGTAATACCACTGTAACGGGCAATCTTCCCCGCTATGCTCTTACGCTGCGCATCATCCAGTGCACCGCCTTTAGACAGGGCAGGGATCAGCTCATTGATAGTGAAGTTCTCCACTTCAGGTAATACATCATTAAGATCTTTCTGTTGCAAATCAGCAGGTAACTTTTTATGATACCAGGCAGTTGCTGCAAAATAAGGCAGCTTCAACGCTGCATCCAACGGACCGTTGCGCTGAATACCCAGTTCGGTAGGTGATACGAGGATCACACCGTTTAAATACATCCACTGCGCATCCTGTAATTCAAGCGCTAACCCCGAAACACGGGTAGTACCATAACTTTCGCCAATCAGGAATTTAGGGGATGCCCAGCGACCTTTACGTGTAACAAAAGTGTTGATCCATTCCGCTAAATATTTAATGTCCGCGTTTACACCATAGAATTTAGAAGCAGGTACGTCCTTGCTCACCGGACGGGAAAAGCCCGTATTCACCGGATCTACATATACAATGTCCGCTACATCCAGAATAGAATTAGGATTATCTCTCATACCATAAGGCTGCACAGGATATCCTTCATCATCAATATTCAGCAAACGAGGGCCTGTATACCCTATTTCCATCCACACAGAAGGCGTACCAGGGCCCCCATTAAAAGAGATCACCAGCGGACGACCGGATTTCTCTTTAATATCTTCTCTTTCGTAATAAGTGTAAAACACACCTGCCAGCGCCTTGCCGTCTTCATCCCATAAAGGAATGCTGCCGGCAGTGGCAGTATAGGGTACACGAAGACCTTTTATTGTTACTTCATGATGGGTAACAATAGCGGAATCCAGCGCCAGTACACGGCCCGGAGATACCGGCTGTTCGTTCTTAAAAGGAGCCTGGGCAGATACCACCCCGCTCAACAGGACTAACGGAAGCAAAAATTTTATGATCATATAAATGGTTATACCTGTAAATATAATACACAAAGAAAAGCTGGCAATGATGGATCATTGCCAGCTTTTCTTGTATATTGATTTATTTATTCCCCCAGCACCCATACAGATACCGAACCTGCACGGCAAAGGAAAGTAGCCCAGCCCTCTTCTTCTATCACTATTTCCGCATCATGTTTCCCGTAATAATCCACGAACTTCTTGCCAGCATACTGCCTGCCGATCTCCATATGTTTAGCCCCATCCTCACCATTTGATAATATCACCGCACAACCAGGATGTTCCCCATCCCCTTCACGGGTCCAGCCAATACAGTTAACATGGTCAAAGTAATCGCGCTGCTGACCATACGCAAACCGGTCGCGGGCAGAAATGAGTTTATCAATGTTCTCCACACCCGGCAGGTAGATCTCCTGATCTTTATCAGTATACTTCGTACCATAAATATCCGGGTAAAAGATGCAGGGATAACCATCTTTACGCAACAGGATCAACGCATATGCCAGCGGTTTGAACCAGGGTTCCACAGGCGCTTCCAGGGCCTGTAACGGCTGCGTATCATGATTATCAACCACGGTTACAGCCAGTAATGGTTTCACTGCAACAAGGGTATCATTGAAGATGGTCGTTAAATCGTAATCTTTCCCCGCTTTTGACGCCTCATGTAAATTATGATGCAGGGAAGCGTCGAACAAAGACATCTTGCCATTAGTAGCCTCTATATAGCGTAAAAGCAGGTCGGGCTGACCGGGAGCCCAATACTCCCCTACTGCAAATAATTCCTTTTGCGCATAACCGCGCATCTGATCTAACCAGGTGTTGAAGAAATCAGGGGTGATATGTTTCACCGCATCCAAACGAAAGCCATCAAAATGTACCGTATTATAATACCACTCTCCCCATCTTCTGAACTCCTCTCTCACCGCAGGATTACGGAATTCCACATCCGCACCCATCAGGTAATCGAAGTTGCCTTTTTCGGTATCAACTACTTCTTCCCATCCTTCTCCATATTCATTTAAGATAGAGAAGATGGCCGTTTCCTTTGTTGCATTATCATAATCTATCCCGGAGAAACACTGATGATCCCATACAAAGTCAGAATGCTGACCATTACGCCCGGGGAAAGTAAATTTCGTGAACGCCTCTATTTCCATGGGTTCAGAGATGAACTCATTACGGTTTTCAGGGTCTACTTTCCTCACTTTGATCTTTTCTGTTTCATCAGCGCCTATCAGGTGATTCGCTACTATATCCACATATACCTGCATGCCTGCATCATGAATGGCATTGATCGCCTCTATATATTCCTGCCTTGTTCCAAAACGTGTCCTTACAGAAGCTTTCTGATCAAATTCGCCCAGGTCGTACTTGTCGTACACATCATACCCATGGCTGTTTGCACCGTCGGCACCCTTGTATGCGGGTGGCAGCCACACCGCGTTCACACCTGTCTCTGCCAGGTGTCTGGCTTCATCTTTCACTTTTTTCCACAGACTACCATCCGCTGGTGTATACCAGTGAAAGTATTGGATCATTGTACCGTTTTGCATGATGTAAGAAATTATATTGTTGGGTTACAAAACATATGCCACCACAACCTGTAACAAAATGGGAAGATGATCGTTGTCTATTTTTTATAATAGTGCTTGCTTTTTAAAAAGGAATTGCTTTAAATTTGTTGTAACGAACCGATCCATACAAAAGCCGAATATGAGATAAAAGTCAATTCCCCCCTTCCATTGACTTATTTCAACAAACACTTGTGGTACAAATTTGCCTAACCCGCATACGGGAATGTCATGCCCGGAAGTATGCATTTACATCAACATTATTATGATTACAAACAAACGCCTTGCAGGCAGGAAGATCCTGTTTGCCACTGTACCCGGAGAAGGACATGTTAACCCACTTACCGGCCTCGCCAAACACCTGCAACAACAAGGATGCGAAGTAAGATGGTATACTTCAGAAAGGTTTGCGGAGAAGATCCGCCAGCTGGATATCCGGCATTACCCCTTTGTAAAAGCACTGGATGCCAATGCTGAAACCATAGGCCAGCTGTACCCCCAGAGAGCAAAGATTACCCGCCTTATTGAAAAGATCAACTTCGATATGATCCATATCTTTTCCCTGCGGTCCAAAGAGTACTATGAAGATTTACAGGAGATCTACAAATCGTTCCCTTTTGATCTGCTGGTAGCAGACAGCATGTTTACTGGGATTCCTTTTGTGAAAGAGAAAATGAAGATCCCCGCAGTGGCTATAGGTATCATACCTTTATCCGAGAAATCGAAAGACCTGGCCCCATACGGCCTTGGACTTACCCCTGCCAACGGTATGATTGAAAAGTTCAAACATGCTTTTCTCCGGTTTATGTCGGATAAAATACTCATGAAAAAATCAATTAAAGTATACAGTACTATTCTGAAGCAACACGGTATCAATAAAGAAGACGCGCCCCTGTTTGATTTCCTGCTGAAAAACGCAACCCTGGTGCTGCAGAGTGGCACTCCGGGTTTTGAGTATTACAGGAGTGATATCGGGAAAAACATACGTTTTATAGGCCCACTGCTGCCATATGCAGCAGACGATGATAATCAACCTGTATGGTTCGATGAAAGATTGAAGAACTATAAGAAGATAGTGCTGGTAACGCAGGGTACTGTGGAGAAAGACATCAACAAACTGCTGGTACCCGCGCTGGAAGCCTTTAAGGATACAGATGTGCTGGTAATTGCCACTACAGCGGGAAACAGTACTGGTGCATTAAGAGAAAAGTATCCTTTTGATAATATCATCATAGAAGACTTTATACCTTTTCCTGATGTGATGCCTTTTGCCGGTGCTTTTATTACCAATGGCGGATATGGTGGTGTATTGCTCAGTATCCAGCACAGACTGCCTATCGTTGCAGCCGGTGTACACGAAGGTAAAAACGAAATCTGCTCAAGGGTTGGCTTCTTTAAATATGGAATTAATCTAAATACGGAAACGCCTACTCCGGAACAAATTCGTGATGCCGTAACAGAAATACTCACAAAAGATATTTATGCAAGGAATGTAAAAAAACTGTCGAGAGAGTTTGAATTGTACAATCCGAATGAATTGACTGCAGGATATCTTGGGGAATTACTCAGTAAAAACTAACATAAAAAATAAGACCTCGCCAATATAAGCAAGGTCTGTTAATGGTTAATTTGGGGGGGACAATTTAATAAAGCTCGAATGTATGATAAATGCGTAGAAAATCGATCTGATTTTTTATAAAATGACAATAAACATGTTAAGCGTTATAACACAATTATTGCCGCTCCAGGCACATCTTTAGACACATAATTTATTATTTATCAACGCATGGTACTAAAATTTTACAACTACAATTACTACTTTAGACAACGTTTTATATCTTTTCCCAATAGATATTCCTTATATCGTTTCAGTAATAATTTATTAAGCAAATCTTAAACTGATCCCACATGCAATTCAGATTTCTTCTTTTTGCTTTCCTGTCATTGCCACTCATACAAGCCATGGCACAGGATTCCCCGACAGTGTACCACTTGTGGCCGAATGGTGCGCCAGGGTATGAAAAACGTAAGGATGAGCCTGAGATAGCAAAAGATTATTATGTAAAAAATATACACAACCCTTCTGTTACGGTATATCTTCCGCCAAAAGAGAAAGCGACCGGGGCCGCAGTTGTTATCTGTCCTGGCGGTGGTTTCAGGCTACTCGTCTATAATTCGGAAGGTGTGGAACCGGCGCGTTTTTTAAATAGTATAGGCGTTGCTGCTATTATTCTCAAGTACAGATTGTTCCGGGAAGACTCTACCTACAGCCTGGAAAAAGAAGTAAGACAGGATGGGTACAGGGCCATTCGTTTTGTTCGCAGTCGCGCTGCAGAATGGGGTATAGACCCTAACCGGATAGGCATATGGGGCTTCTCTGCAGGTGGAGAAGTAGTATCGCAGGTAGCATATGCATCAGGTGCAGGAGACCCTGCAGCAAAAGATCCTGTAGACAGATTAAATGGCAAACCTAACTTCCAGATACTGGTGTATCCGGGTCCACTAGGTGTACCGGAAGTGGTCCCTTCAGATGCGCCAAAAGCATTTTTAATAGCTGCAAATGATGATGAATGTTGCTCTGTTCCTATCGTAAATTTGTTGCAAAGATACAGACAGGCAAAAGTACCTGTGGAAGCACACATTTTTGCGAACGGGAATCACGCATTTAATATGGGATATAGATCCAATTTACAATCGATAAAGGCGTGGCCTGCACTGTTGACAAACTGGATGACCGACAGTAATATCCTGGTACCTAAAAAATAAAAAAGGGGAAATCTTACGATTTCTCCTTGGGGTGAAGAGATGAAGGATATGCTTATCCGGCTCAGTGGTGCGTCTGGGGATGAAGCAATTTGTACAGCTCCTTTTGCAAATCTTCGTTTTTGAGATTATTGAGTTGTTCCGTCCCTACTTCATACCAGCGTTTTTTACCGCCTAATGCACCAACAACATAAGTGTGTCCGGCCTGAACCGGCTCACTGGTCTCAGGATGTTTTTTCGAAAGGGTAACAACTACATCTTTATATTTTGACATTCAGTGAATATAACTAAAAATCGGCAGATTCAGATAAATTGGCCAATATCAAATGAATACCACAAACGTGGGAAATTGATTTTGTTAACCAGTCATTAACCAATGAAAGAATTTGATTCTGTAAACTTGTTGTATCAAATATTAATAACATGACATGGCCCAAACCCACATCAACCGAAGCTGAAACCCCCGTTGTTCAAAAACGATTCAGGCTGACATACATCGCAGCTGTTGTCTCTTTCATGGCAGCTACCCTGGTAGCCTATACAATGTTCCTCTAAACGCAAATAAGCGGAAAACAGCAAAATCTACTTTTTTACTATTTATTAGTACATTAATTTGGTGGACTAATAAATAGTTTCTATTTTTGACCCAGATAGAGATAGTCAACTTATCATCATCCCCTGTAATAACAGATTCAATGACTAAAAAAGCATCAACCATTAATCAAGTACAATACGGCTGTAAAACTACAGCAGACAGTTGTTGTTGCTGTTAATACGGACGCTTTTTCCCGGGATCATTACATTCCCTCTTCCACATCAAAACTTAATCAGCAGATTGTTTTCAATATAATTATTGATAAACCAGACGTATGTTATCAGAAAAAAGAAATGTGAATAATCGCGGCGCTCCCTAAGCAATTAGAGAGTGCAAAAAAAAGATGGCCGGAGCTGCGGGAACAGTTCCGGCCGGACTAAAACAAGCTTGGAAATGCTAATCAGCGAAATAAATCGCCGAAGGGCATCTTATTGTCTAATCACTAACTACAAATTTAATGAAAAAAGTTCTCTTGCTAGTCGCCTGGTTATCAGGGATAGCACCTGCAACGCTTTTGGCACAATCCGTTTCAGAGCCTGTAATCAATTCAACACTTACCGGTACCGTCATTGACAGCAAAACAAAAACCTCGCTCATAGGGGCTTTGGTAAGAATTAAAGGGACAACCAACCAGGTACTTACAGATACAAAAGGCAAATTCTTTTTCAAAACCGGCCAGAAATTACCCTACATACTCGAAGCTGTTTATATAGGATATAAGAAACAGGAAATAGAAGCTTCCAGCTCTCCCCTCCAGATATCACTGGTGGAAAATGAAAGTCAGCTGAACGAAGTAGTCGTAGTAGGATACGGTACCCAGCGTAAAAGCGACATCACCGGCTCTGTGTCCAGCATCCCCAAAACCTTACTGGCACAGCCTGCTGCTTCTTTTGATAACCTGCTGCAGGGGACTGTCCCCGGTATAGCAGTGACGCAAAGCTCCGGACAACCCGGCAGCACTGCTACTATCAGGGTACGCGGCGGTAACTCCATCAGCTTCGGAAACGCTCCGCTGTATGTGATAGATGGCTTTATCATCTATAATAACAACGATTATGCAAATACAGGCGCTTCCAACGGCGGTGGTGTAAATGCGCTCTCTACCATCAACCCAAGCGATATAGAGTCTATAGAGGTATTAAAAGATGCTTCCGCAACAGCCATTTATGGCTCCAGGGGAGCAAACGGGGTGATCATCATCACCACCAAAAGAGGCCGGAGAGGACATGATGAGGTAAGCTACAGCATGTATGCAGGTAGCCAGCAGGTAAGCAAAACGCTTGAATTACTCAATGCTTCCCAGTGGGGTGCTCTCATCAATGATATCAATACCAGCACCGGTAGCGCCAAAACCTACAGCGATTCCGCACTGGCGGCACTGGGACAGGGGTCCGACTGGCAAAACGCTGCTATCCGTAAAGGAGCGATACAGAACCATGAATTATCTTTTTCAGGGGGAGATGAGAAATCAAGATACCTCGTTTCCGGTAACTACTTTAACCAGGACGGGATCATTTTAAACACCGGTTTTAAGAGATATTCAGCCAGGGTAAATTATGAGAGAAGTGTTTCTGAACGCTTAAAAATCTCCACCAACGTTTTTGGTAGTCAGTCTATAGAAGATAAGCTGTATGGTAATTCCTACAACAGTATCAACTTCCAGAATACAGCCTTCGCCAACCTCTTACAGGTATCCCCGGTAGCTAAAATATGGAATGCGGATGGCTCCTATAATACCACCAGCCCCTACTCTGCCAATCCTACCAATCCCATACAGGATATCGTTTCTACCATCAACCGTACTTATTTAAGAAGGATTCTGGGCAATGCTTCCCTGGAGTATAAAATACTCAAAGAGCTTACTTTAAAAGTAACCGGCGGGGCAGACTTAATCAATACAAAACAGAATTATTATTCGCCCAGTTATGCAGGTTCTCCCGGTGGCAGTGGTACCGGTTATTCTGCCGGTGGATATGCATCAGTGGGTAATTTAACAGCTACAACATGGATCAATGAGAATACCCTTACTTATGATCATACGTTTGAGAACAAACATTTTTTAAACCTGCTGGCAGGTTATACCATGCAGCATCAGAAAGATGAATCGGCGGTAGCCAGTGCGCAGAAATTCCCTAATGACCTTACCTCTTTCAATAACCTGAATTATGCGGGTACAGCGGTGTTATCTGTTTCAGACGCACATCAGTCTTCGTTAAATTCTTACCTGGCAAGAGCAAACTACTCCTATCTGCATAAGTACAATGTTACATTATCTGTACGTGCGGACGGTTCTTCCAAACTGGGTGCCAACAACCGCTGGGGCTATTTCCCTTCCCTGGGTGTGTCCTGGAATGCAGGTAAAGAAGACTTTGCCAGACAATGGGGAACTACCGTTACCGATCTTAAATTAAGATTATCTGCAGGCAGAACCGGTAATTCGGAAGTACCTCCTTATAGTTCATTAGCGGCTTTATCTCCTACCAACTATTATTTCAACAACACACTGGTAACGGGTATTGCGCCTACACAAATCGCCAATCCCGACCTGAAATGGGAAACTACTACGCAATACAATGCAGGGGTGGATTTCGGTGTACTGAACAGTCGTATCAATGTAGTGTTTGATGCTTATTATAAAAAGACAACAGACCTTCTGCTCAATGTACCTTTCCCTCTTTATACCGGTTATTCCAGCGTATTGCAGAATGTGGGTAGTGTAGAAAATAAAGGAATTGAACTGAGTATTACTTCGGATAATATCAAAAACGATCAACTTACCTGGAAAACTACACTCACTTTCGCAGCTAACAGGAATAAAATCCTGAGCCTTGGTGCAGGCACAGATTATTACTTCCCATTAGCGCCTACCGGTTATGTATCTCCCGTGATCGTAAAAGTAGGATTACCTGTAGGAAGTTTCTGGGGATATAATACCAACGGATTACTGACCAGCGCAGATGTTTCCAAAGGTGTACCTACTTTAACCGGTGTATCTCAACAGGTGGGAGATACAAAGTATGTAGATACTAATGGGGATGGCGTTATCTCCACTGCCGACAAACACAACCTCGGCACAGCACAACCTAAATTTACCTTCGGTTTGTCCAATACTATTAACTATAAAGGCTTTGACCTTACTTTCCTTTTCCAGGGTTCTTACGGGAATAAAATATTCAACTTCCTGCAACAGAAACTGGAAATCCCTACCCTTTCTCTGAATGCTTCTGCTACTTTGTTAGACAGGTACAGCGCTACCAATCCTAATGGTAAAGTAGCAAAGGCTACCAATGCGCCTGTGGCACAGGTAACAGACAGGTATATAGAAGATGGCTCTTATGTAAAGCTAAAAAACATTTCACTGGGTTATACATTTTCCAGAGGTGTGCTTGAAAAATTACATATCAAACAACTGCGCTTATATGCAACTGCGCAGAATATTCTTACCTGGACGAAATACACAGGCTTAGATCCTGAAGTGAATTTCTTTGACAGTGATAATACCAAACAGGGTATAGACTATGGCGCTTATCCAAGCACTAAAACCCTCCTGGCTGGCTTAAACATCACTTTCTAAAACTTAGTACGATGAAAAAATTATCGATATTATTATTACTGTTCGTATCCTGCAATAAACTGGATGAGAATCCTGATTCTATTATTACAGTCTCTCAGTTTTATAAAACACAAGCTGATGCTATCTCTGCGGTAGCAGCCGTTTATAGTACGCTGAATACAGATGCTGCCGCGGATTTCCCTCTGTACGGCAGGAACATGAACCTGCTTACCGGTAATGGCAGTGATGATCAGATCTTCAGTCCTTCGAATACCAACACAGACGTAAGAGCACTGGGTACAGCTACCTATGTACCGGCTAATGACAGGATCAAGAAGAACTGGCAACAGCTTTACTTTGGTATCAGCAGGGCCAATGTAGCCATAGACAATATACCGAATATCAATTTTGACACAACGCTTCGCAGTCGCCTGATACGTGAATCTAAATTTATAAGGGCCTTACTGTATTTTAATATTGTACGGTTCTGGGGAGATGCGCCTTTAATATTACATGATCCTACCAGCATTGATGTAAGTAAACAGAAAGTAACAAGGGCATCTAAAGACAGTGTCTATGCACAAATCATATCTGACCTGACAGATGCCACTTTATTACCTGCCACCTATTCCGGCGCTAATATAGGCAGGGCTACCAGTGGTGCTGCTCATGCACTTTTAGCAAAGGTATATGTAACGAGAAGGGAATGGTCCAAAGCATTGATAGAACTAAACACAGTGATCAATGGCGGATATGGTTATGACCTGTTCAGTAATTATTTAGATGCGTTTCAGCAGGCTACCAAAAACGGTAAAGAACATATTTTCTCCGTGCAGTTTGGTACTAACCTGGGTGCTAAGAACAGTACACAGTTTTTAAGCAGTGGTGATTTCTCCTCTTTTAATACTGCGGTATACCCGGGAGATCTGCCTGCTGATTCTACCCTGTATCAGCTGTTTGCAGCAAGTGATACCCGCAGGAGTGTCACCTTCTTTACAAGCCTTTACAATGCAGCTACAGGTAAATATGTAACGTTTACACCTGCACGGTTTGCCAAGTTCATTGATTACACCATGTCACCACTTACCAACCAGTCACAAAGCGGTATCAACTTCCCTGTAATAAGGTACGCTGATATTTTATTACTGGATGCAGAGGTGCTGAATGAAATCAATGGCGCTCCTACAGCAGATGCTTATGCCGCTATTAACAAGGTAAGAACCCGTGCCGGTATTGCTGACTTAACAACCGGTTTAAACCAGGCAGATTTCCGCGACTCCGTATTCCTGGAAAGAAGGAAAGAGTTTATACAGGAAGGAATGCGCTGGTTTGATTTATCCCGCAGAGGTGGTACTTACTTATATGATGCACTGAAAAAGTTCCCTGATAAAACAGGTGCTGCGGTGAAAGATACACTGTACCCTATTCCTCAATCTGAAAGGGACCTCAATAGTCTGCTCACACAAAATCCAGGCTGGTAATAATTCTCAATCATTTATATAAAACACTCTAATGAAACGTTCGATTTTTATATCCATTCTATTAGCAGGCAGCATCGCCACGTATGCACAAGAGCCTTACCAGGGCAAAGTAGGCAGGACCTTTGCCGAATCCAAAGAATGGTGGCCGGCGCCTCCTACCCCGCCTAAAAATGCACCTAACGTCATCTGGATTTTAATAGATGATGTAGGCTTTGGCGCTAGCAGTACCTTTGGTGGTATCATCCCCACGCCAACGTTCGACAGCCTGGCTAACAATGGTCTTCGCTTCACCAATTTCCACACAACAGCCATCTGCGCACCTACCCGTGCAGCGTTGTTAACCGGAAGAAATCAGCACTCCGTGCATATGGGTGGTTTTGCACACGACTTCTCATCTGCCGGTTTCCCCGGATATGATGGACGTATCCCTTCCAGTAAAGGCACCATCGCAGAGATCCTGCAGGCAGATGGCTACAACACCTTTGCGGTAGGTAAATATGGTATCACTCCGGATGAGGACAGCACAGATGCTGGTCCGTTCGACCGCTGGCCTTCCGGTAAGGGATTCGAACACTTCTTCGGGTTCCTGGGTTCTGAAACAGATCAGTACAGACCTGCTCTTGTTGAAGATAATGCACATGTTACACCGGATGGCAGACACCTGAGTGAACAAATCACAGATAAAGCCATCAGTTATATAGACAGACAAAAAAAGGCGGCTCCTGATAAACCTTTCTTCCTCTATTATGCACCCGGCGCTACACATGCTCCTCACCAGGTACCTGATCAATGGAGAGACCTTTACAAAGGACAATTCGATGATGGCTGGGATGCCTTCAGAGAAAAAGTATTTGCCAATCAGAAAAAGTTGGGGATCATTCCTACCTATGCAAAACTGCCGGAACGTAATCCTAAGATAGCTGCATGGAATACACTTACTCCCGGTCAGAAGAAATTATATGCCCGTTTCTTTGAGGTATATGCAGCTTACCTGACTTACACAGATTACCAGGTGAGCAGAGTGGTAAATCACCTGAAAGAAATCAATCAGCTGGACAATACCCTGATCTTTGTTGTGATTGGTGATAATGGCGCCAGCAAAGAAGGAACCCAGGAAGGGGTAATAGAATATAAATATTCTCCAAGAAGGAATAGAACGCTCACCCGTGCACAGGCAGAAAAATACAATGAAGAACATCTGGAAGAAATAGGTACGCCAGCTTCTGATGCTAACTATCCGATAGGTTGGGCTCAGGCAGCTAACACTCCTTTCAAATACTGGAAACAGGATGCTAACTCAGAAGGTGGTACACACAATCCTTTAATCGTTTTTTATCCTAAAGGCATTAAAGATAAAGGTGGTATCCGTAATCAATACGGCCATGTTATCGACCTCCTGCCTACTACTCTGGAATTCATTGGTATTCCTTTCCCTGAAACTATCAAAGGGATTAAACAGGATAGCTTACAGGGTACTTCACTGGTATATGCCTTTGATAATGCCAATGCACCTTCCCGTCATACACAACAGTACTACTATATCTTCGGTTCAAGAGCCATTTATAAAGATGGCTGGAAAGCAGGCGCTGCACATCACCCGGATTATTTTGATCTGAATGATTACGCAGACTCTACCAGACCAGCTATTACAAGAGATTTCGATAAAGACGAATGGGAATTATATAACCTGAATGAAGACTTTAACGAACGTGTAAACCTGGCGAAGAAATACCCGGAAAAACTGGCAGAATTAAAACAACTATTTGAGGAGGATGCGAAGAAATATAACATCTATCCTTTCATAGACTGGGAAGATTTATTTAAAGCACGGACCATCAATTCCAGGAAATCATTTCTCCTAAGATCTAAATAATCTGATCATGGTACTACAGGATATTCTATTGCTGATAAGAAAAATTATACTCGGCATTATCATTTTCCTTGTTCCGCTATTTATTATCGGCGGAGCATTATGGCTGGTTGAAAAATTCTTTTTACAATAAAAACCTTTTGTATGAAAACAGATAAAGTCACTCAACAAAAGATTATCAGGGATGTCCTGATCAGTTTAGTATTATATGCACTGCCTGTAATATTAATGCTGTTATCTTTTAAAATAACAGGACAGCGGCCCTGGAAAAAAACCGCTACTACAACCGTAAATAAAAACGCTTAAACCCGATTGTATGATACAGTATATTGAACAGATTTTCACGCATCTCAATACCTGGGGATTACCGGTAATCATGCTGTTGATAGGCATCGCAGAATTTGCATTCGGCCTGTATGAAAATCAATGGACCAAGAACGAACGCATACTGGATATCGTTTGTTTTGTTGTTCCTAAAGTTGTGGTAAGACCATTTATTGCTTACGTAGGGCTACTACTGTTCCCTGTCTTTTTACCCAATGCTAAAAATATTTTTGCATGGGTTCCTTTCTGGTGGGGTTTTGCTATCATTGCCGTAGGCGATGACCTTACGCAGTACTGGTATCACCGCTTACATCACCAGTTACCCTGGTTGTGGCGTTTCCACCGTACCCATCACTCTGCTCCTTATATGGGTATGGCGATGGCCAGCAGGCAGAATATCATCTATACCATTTTCTTTTCTCAGATTTATTTAACTACTACATTGGTATATCTTGGGTTAGGTTATCCGGTGTTATTTGTAACAGGTATAAAAGCCCTGATTACTACCGGTGCACATTCCAGTATTAAATGGGATAAGCCTTTTTATACAATTAAGTGGTTAAAGCCGATCGGATGGGTATTGGAAAGATTCATTTCTACACCGGCCACACACCATGCGCATCATGCAGATAGTGATGATGATGGTGTAGGACATTACAAAGGTAACTTTGGTAATATGTTTTTCTTATGGGATGTTATTTTCGGGACAGGCATCATTACCCGTCAATATCCCAGCGGATATGGTATCAAACATTACAAACAGGAAGAGTGGTATGCACAGTTCCTCTGGCCTATCTTTAAATCCAGGAAAGAAGGAAGTGAGCTGGCTCCGAATGGGCCTATGGTAGGTGATGCAGTACCTTTGGAAAAAGAAGTAATAAACAGGGGACTCCTAACGGAGTCTATTGTGTAGAGATTATAAACACGAGCTACAAACACGGGGCTCCTAGCGGAGCCTATTGTGTAGAAGATTTATGTCTTGTTAATACTACGGGGCTTCTAATGGAGATCTTATTGTGTAGAAGATTATATTTTCCACATAATAGGCTCCGCTAGGAGCCCCGTGTTTGTAGAAACATCATAATAAACAACAAAAACCGACTCCGCTAGGAGTCCCCTGTTTGTAACTCTTAATCCAGATCTGATAAAATATTTTCTAAGTGTCGTATTTTAGATAAGGGAGGTTTACAGGTAAAGATACCGGTATCACTATCGTTGCGCATTCCTCTTACAAAAAGATAGATAACCCCACCAAATTGTTTCTCGTAATTGAAGTTAGGCAAACGTGTTTGCAGGTATTTCTTCGCAGCTACCGTATAAATAAGATATTGCAGATGATAATTGCTTTCATTCATCGCTCCGGTTAATACTTCCGGTGCATATTCCGGTAATGTATTCCCCAGGTAGTTGGATTTCCAGTCAAGGATATAATACTTTCCCCTGTGTTCAAAGAATAAGTCCATTTTCCCGTTCATAATCCCTTCCAGTTCATGCTCACTAAATCTCCTGGCCGCAATATCCATATCTGCATCCGATAAACTATTCAATACATCAGGAGAGAATAATCCTATAGGGAAATCAAATTCAAACTCCGCAATACATTTATACCAGGCCACAGCAGATAAAGGAAATTCATCTCCGTTCACCTGTATAGTAGTGTTAAATACATGTTGTAATAACTGCCGCAACATAGGTAAATACTGATCCTGCTGCCCTGGCAGAAAACGCCTGATCGCCTCATTCAACACTTTATCCCAGCGGGTATCATCAGAGAAGCTGATGTTCTCGAAGATATAATGCAGCAGATTACCTGTTTTAGCCCCGCGTTTAAGCGTATAGAAGATAAAGGTATCATAGACATCCTCCTGCTGTGTAGCACGCCCTAAAGGCAGCTTATCGTGTTTTGCAGCCAGCATGGTATAACTCATCTTGCGCCAGTTAGCCTGTAACAAGGTGAAGTTTACAGGAGCAGGCGCGACCATCGCAGGGATCTTCTCCCTCTTATATCCTTCCGGTGCAATTACAGGTGGTTCCTCTTCTATCTTTATCAATCCTGGTTCTGTGGTGTTCATCGCTCCTAAGAAAGTAGAGAGCGTAGACGCTTTGTTATAACCGGACGTATTTTTGAAGATATAACATTTATATACTGCACGGGTGATAGCTACGTATAATAAACGGCGGTTCTCCTGTTCCGTTTGTTGCCGCTGCACCACCAGTTGTTCTTCAGATAGGCGTATTCTTTCAGCACCCAGGTAATCACCGGTATCGGGATCACGGAAGCTGATGAACTCTATTGCCGTATTCTCGACGAAGTCGAGATAAGGCGCCATCACGATATTATATTCCAGTCCTTTGCTTTTATGGATGGTCACAATCTTTACCGCCTCTTCATCACTCTCCACACGTTGCTCATATTCATCTCCTTCTGTAGCCATACCATCAATACCACGCTTTACCCAGGAAATAAGTTCTGCCATAGAGAAGTTCTTCCGGCTCTGTACCTGGTGTACCAGTTCTATCAGCTGAAAGAAGTTGGAGATGATACGCTCTCCGTTTTCTGTATGCGCCTGTGATAAAACATTCCTGATGCCAAAGTCAGCAACGAAGTCCATCAGTGCAGTATAGATCCCGTCTTTCTGCCAGCGGTTCTTATAATTGGTAAAGAGTTGTAAGGTTGCTTCATCATCCAGTATCAGGATGGATTCCATGTTCAATCCTGTTAAGGAAGAAAGCATGGCACGGTTGATAGAAGAACGATCAGGAGCGGCCATTGCTTCCATGAGGTACAACAATTGCCTGGCCTGTTCTGATTGTAATACTTTGGAATCATCAATCGTCACAGCAGGAATACCTAATAATGATAACTGGGCTTTTACTTCCCTACCCTGTTGCCCTGTACGCACCAGGATACCAATATCGGAAGGAGAAACCTTTCTTTGTCCGGCTTTCTCTCCAATACTGTAAGTTTTGTTTTGTAAGAGATCTGCTATCTGTAAAGCAATGCCTTTACTCAGGTTTTTGTTATTGGAAAACTGGAAGATAGAGATAGGTACATCTGCCTCATTATCCTTAAAAAGAAATCCTTTGTTATTACTCTCCGGACTTTCTACATGAATATAATCAATGGCATTCTGCTCTCCGCCAAAGTGAAAAGTATCGAAGCCCTCACTGGGCAGGAAGAACCTGTTCATAGCACCGATGAAGGAAGAAGAAGAACGGTAGTTCTTATTCATGCTATATACATGTTCTACTTTTTTTCTTGCCTTGAAGTAAGTGAAGATATCTGCTTTACGCCAGGCGTAAATACTCTGTTTAGGATCGCCGATGTAAAACAGGATAGTGCTTTCACCAAAGGCTTTCTCAAAGATCTCGTATTGTAAGCGGTCTGTATCCTGGAACTCATCCACGAAAACAGCTTTGTATTTATTCTGTAAAGCGGCAGACAGTGCCGGATTGTCTTTTTTTACCAATGCTGCATGCAGGTTCACGATCATATCGTCGTAACTCAGCAGGTTATTACGCTTTTTAAATTCTTTTACACCGGCAGAGACTTCTTTTATAGCAAGACAATGCAGCCGACGATTAACAACTTCTGTTACCTTCCTGCTTTCTTCTGCTACCTGTTCTATTTCATCTAATCTGCCTAAGAGATCTTTATACACATCAGCAACAAATTTCGTATCTCTTTTTTCGGATATAAAATTGATGAACTTCTGCGGTGTAGGCAATAATGGAACCGCCTTTGTAAGGGCGTGTTTATTCTTCTGGCTATACGCCGTAATTTCAGCGGTGTTGTCTGTTACATACTGTACAAGAGCAGCCTTCATCTCTGTTTCCTGCTGCTGCAAAACATCCAGCTCCTGTTCCCATTTCGCCTGCTCAGCGGCCGTCATGGTATAGGTGCTATTCTCATCGTAGCCCAGGTATTTCTTACCACTTAAATGAACGTCCAGCGCCTCACTCATTTTCTCCATGCGTAAACCTTGTTCCCAGAGTTTCTTCAGGAGCTTTGTATGAATGGTAGTAACATGTTTTCTCCAGAATTTCTGTACTTCTTCCAATACCAGGGGTTTTACATCCTGGATCATTTCCGCACCAAACAGCTGATTGGTTTCAAAAGCAAACTCGTTAAGGGTCTGCTGGCAAAAGCTATGAATCGTTAATACAGAAGCTTCATCCAACAATAATACCGCATCTTTCAGTTGCTGACGTACGGTTGCTTTATCACTATTATCAATAGCCTGCTGTACCAGTTTTTTAATATTATCATCTTTGATATCTTTCCCTATACTGGCTTTATACGCATTGCGGATAAAGAGACGGATACGTTCCTGTAATTCCGCTACGGCAGCTTTGGTAAAAGTCACCATCAGAATTTCCTTTACAGACAACTTCTTTTCCAGTATCAGCCGTAGTAAAAGAATGGCGATGGAATAAGTTTTACCTGTACCGGCGCTGGCTTCGATGAGGTTACTGCTTTGCAGTTCCACCGTAGCAGCATTAAACTCGCGGTATTGATTCTTTTCCGTCATTGATTCTTTTTAGTCGTAATAACCTGGCAGTAATTCTTCCAGTGGCACTATCACCAATTCACAAATAGCTTTGTATGATTCCAGCACAGATTCATGGGCAAAGAACCCATTTTTATATTCCAGTGTGATGTATGGGTCTGGTTTTGCTGTGAGCTTACCTTCAACTGTTTTGGTAAACTTCTCAAAATCCAGCTCCGCCACTTTAGCCGGAGTGATATCAAAGTCGGGGTAAAAAGGTGCGATCCTTTCCATCCCGGCTTTATATGTTTTAACGATCTGTGTGAGCCGTTCTGTAGCAGTAGCCTGTGTCAGTGGCTTCGCTTCAAAAACAGCTTCCTTTTTGCTTGCGGAGATAAAGAACATTCCTTTCACAACCCCGGCGGCTACGCCTGCCAGATAACGAATATACGCCTCTATCAGGTATTTTGTTTCTGATTTTGACCAGGAGATCTGTACGAGCTTATCATTAAACACGGAACCGATCACTCCCTTTATCACACTACCATCTATTGTCAATTCTATGGGAACGATCTGTTCTTCAGCACCTTGTACCACACTTTCGTAAAGGTCCCGCACGGGTTCTATCATTTCTTCTACCAGGGTCAGCGATACGTCTGCCATGTTTTTCAGGGGCAGACTACCCGTTTTAAGCAGCTTTGTTTTTAGATCCCTGATATCTTCGGGGTTCATGGGCAGCAGACGGTTTTTCAATGCCCATTGCTGCAGGCTGTTAAGATCGAAGATCTCAGTGTCTCTTAAGAGTACCTGGGCATCATTGTAATAAATCCCCAATACCTTGTTGTAATATGTTTTAAAAGGGTTTCTGAAAAAACGGGGCAGATCATCCAGTACTATTTCTTCAAATCCAAAAGGTTCTACCACTTTTTCTTTTTGCGTTACCTTCTTTCTTTCGGCGATAGAAGTATTCAGATAGTTATACAGGTGCGCATTGCCCTTGCTGTATTTCATACTGAATCCCTGCAAAGGATGTAACGTCACTAACTTCTGCCGCACACTTTCAGGATCATCTGTACCGGATTCTATATAATCTATCAGTTCATCTACCAGTGCTGATGGTGGTATACCGGTATTATCCTTGGCGCTCTGACCCACATAACTGATGTACAGGTATTCCCTGGCAGACAGGATCGTTTCCAGGAAAAGGTGTTTATCATTCTCCTTTACATTTCTATCTCCTCTTTGTTTATCCCTTTCCATCAGGTTGAACCCTGTGGTATGTTCCCTACGCGGGAATTTATCGTAATTCAGTCCCAGCATAGCTACTACCTTAAACGGAATACTACGCATGGGGATGAGAGAACAAAAAGTAATGCCCCCGTTTACGAACAGGCCGGAACGTGTATTCCCTGTAAGTGTTTCCAGGAAGCTATGTCCGAATACATCAAAGCCCACGGTATCACTCATATATTCATTGAGCAGGTTGTAATCAGACAACTGCTGCATCAGCGTATTATAATCTTCGTCTGTATCTTCTTCCGGCTCGTATACCATGTTATGCAGTACACTTTCTATATAGGTCACCCATTCTGTGATGGAGCGTTCACGCTTTTGCTCTTCCACTACCTGCATCAGCATCTGCACAAAATGACAGAAACGGATTACTTCCTGGCCGGTACTACCTTCCAGGATATCCAGCGGGAAGAAGCTGTTCTCTCCTTCTCCATACTCTTCTCCCCCACTCATACAGATACCATACATAATACGTTTGATCCCATATTTCCAGCTTACCAGGAAGGTTTCATCTTCTTTATCGCCTTCCATACCAAAGCGGATATTGGCAGCATCTACAACTCTGCGTATCAGCGGAACATCATTGATGTTAAAACGTTCCCGGATATATGAAAAATCCAGTAATTGTAATACCTCTTCTGCTTTGAAATTATCTTCATTCATGTGCAGTACAGCATGCAGTGCATTGAAGAGGTTATCACTGTCTGCATAACTTTCATCTGCTATGGTATAACGGAATTTATAAGGAGCATTATTAAATACTGCTTTGATATAAGGAGCATAGGCATCTATATCACTTACCATCACTACAATGTCACGCGGAGAAAGATGTTCTTTCTTTTTATCGATCAGGTATACGAGGTAGTTGTATAATACTTCTACTTCTCTTGCTACGGTATAACAGGCATTGATAGTAACAGAACCATCGCTCAGATCTGCGGCGCTGATTTTATTACGGTTACTGGTAGCGCTGTTAAACACATCATCCTGAATCTTGTGCAGCAGCGTATCGGCTTCAGGTGGTATCAGTTCACTATCATCGTAGGCATTGATAAATTCATCGTGTTTGAAGAATAATCCGAAAGTATCCTGTACTACTCTTCCCCAACCTGCTACCAGTGGATTACCCGTTACCTGTGCATCAATGTCTTTTCCTTTTTGTCTCCAGCGAGCCAGCTGTTTCTCACTCCTGTCTTCGAACCAGAACGTAGCAGGGGAAGGATTGATGATGTGAAAATAAACGTCTACATATTCTGAAAGATCGTAGAGGATCTTTACGTGATAAGCGGTGATGATGGATATACCAAAGAGATGAATCGCTTTGATCCTGTTGGATAAAGCATCCCGCTGATCAGGATTCTTTAATGCTTCCAGGATATGCTGACCGATTATTGTTTTATCAGGCAGACTATTATCAGAAACAATTTTAGCTTTTATCCACAGGTATTCCTGCCAGTCGTCTTTCCCTACTTCTTTTAATGTTTTCGTATTCCATTCGCGGATCATTTCCGGGCGGTACACCTGGTACTGGTCAAACAAATCCGCCGCCTTTTTTGCAAGGCCCATTCTCTTCAGGTCTTTATCAGATTGATTATTCAGATAGTAATCTGCGGTGTCCGGAAATTTCTCAGTAAAATCACTTTCTCCCAGCAGTTTAAACAACAGCCAGGTAAGGTTCTGTGCGGAGAGTATTTCTGTATAACGTCCTCCCAGCAGGTAATACAGCTGATGAATGAGATCATTTGGTTTAAGGAAACGGCAATTGGCGGCAATACCCAGGTGTGAAGCTATCTGTAGCTTCAGCCAGTTGTTCATCCCTTCTGTTTGTGTCACTATCAGGTGCGGTTCGAATACGCTGTTCTGCGATTCGTGCAGACTTAGTGATAAGCCCTGCGACAAACTCTCCAGTGAATTCGAAACCTTTAAAAATAATGCCATAATGGATATATCAATCTTCTACAAAACGATTAGCGATACCGGAAGCTCTTTCTACAGAATGCTCCACGGCCTGTAATAATACTTCTTCGGATGATTGTACGTATACCATCGTCCTCGCCCTGGTAACGGCTGTATACAACAGTTCGCGGGTGAGTAGTGCTACATTGGTGACCGCAGGCAGCACAACCAGTACTTTATTAAATTCAGAACCCTGACTTTTATGAATAGTCATGGCAAATACTGTTTCTGCTTCCGTTAAATAACCAGGCAGTACTGCTCTTAAATCGCCGGTACCATCTTCGAACCAGGCCATCAGTACCCCGTTTTCATCGGGGCGGATAATACCTGTATCTCCATTGAACAAGTTATGTTCATAGTAGTTACGGGTGAGTATGATGGGCCTGTTCTCGTAAAACTCAGCATTGATCTTAATCAGTTTTTTATCATGCAGATATTTTTCAATCATTTTATTGATGGCGTATAATCCCTGTTCACCTTCTCTCACCGCACACAGTACCCGTAAACCATTCATTTTATGTAAGGCTTCCTGTTTATCGTTCTCTTTGATAAACGCTTCATAACCTGATACAAACTGTTCAAACAGCTCCCTGGAGTAAGAAGGGTCAATGATTACCTGTTCATCATTATTTGCATGTAGGAATTCTTTTAATGCAACCTGATCATTCCTGATAATCGCCTTACTGAATTTACCTATTCCTTTATGCCCTGTGAAACGATGACTGCGACGCAATTCTACCAGGTGCTGGAATAAAGGGTGGCGATCCTCACTGATATGGCTATCCGGAATATTCTTCCTTTTATCCGTGATGAATGAATTGATCAGTGTTAATCTGTCCGCAGAAAACAGGTTGAGTATTTCCTGAGCCTGGCAGAGGTCCCCGAACAAACTACCAGCTTCCACAGATGCCAGCTGGTCTTTATCTCCCAATAAAATCAATCTTGTATCAGGGCCAATAGCATCTAATAGTTTTGCAAACAGCGCAATGTCTATCATCGAAGATTCATCTACTATTACTACATCATAGTTGAGCGGGTTCTCCGCGTTATGATGGAAATAGGGACTGTCCTTTTTAGATTTCAGCAGGCGGTGGATAGTACTCGGACTAAGGCTTTGCAGCTTCTCTGTTAAAGAAGGTGCTACCGGTAATTTAGTGTTGCGCAAACTTTCCGCCATACGTGCAGCGGCTTTCCCTGTGGGAGCAGCCAATGCTACTCTCAGCGAAGGCGCTATGTTATACAGGATGGCCAGTATTTTGGCAACGGTGGTTGTTTTACCCGTACCGGGGCCTCCTGTGATAATGGTGAAGTTATTTAACACACCGGTGATGGCAGCAGCCAGTTGCCAGTCGGTAGGTGTATTCTCATCTATAGGATCATCTGAAACAAACAGGCTGGTAACAAGTTCCCTATGTGTTTCGAGTACTTTTAACCGTTGTAGTAGCTGTTCCTTCTCTGTTTCCAGGAACTGGTGGATACGTTTCAGGAATGTTGTTTCGTAGCGGAAATAACGTTGCAGATACAGGCGGTCCTGGTAAAGTACAAAAGGCTGCTGATCATTGCCATTACGGGCAACAAGTGTAACAGCCTGTAAAGGCCCGCTGCCTGGTACCATATCACCGCAATAGGGCGGTAATTCGGTTAGTTTATCCAGGTGCAGACAGATATGCCCTTCGCTGATCTTTTTAGACAGCAGATATGCGTAAGGCTTTAACACTGGTATATCGAAATATTCAGCAAACTGCTGATGAACATCATTTATAGTATGCATGTGATGCAATAATTGCTGTTATAACAGGAATTTTCCTGAAGGGATAAACGGTACATGATCAATAATTTCCACTTAGCGGAAATTGTAGCGCTGGCGAGTTCTTCGGGACTTCTCTTTTCCCGGTTTTTCAGGTAGCATCCTCTGAAATTTCTTCCCGCATAAAAGTAAGTATAATCTAAGATTTGGCTACTCTAAAGAAATTAACATGAAGTGGAAAAAGGTACCAATCAGATAACTGAAGTTTAAATAATATATTTATAAAGCAAAATCAACCTATATATAAAGCATATCTCTGGAAGTATGGATTATATATGGTTCATATATGCTTTATATATGGATCATATATGGATTATATCTCTGATCACAAGCCTGTTAAGGCTTTACAGAGATTCTTCTGAAATCCGCTAAACTCGTTGTTATTTTAGCAATTCAAATGATAAGCCATAAAAAAAGCCGGTCTTTAAACCGGCTTCTGATTATTATAAGCTCTTAAGATTGGGAATCGCTTTCTCCGTTTTAGTAAAAGGTAATTCGTACCACTCTTTTGCAAAGGGTTTCAGCAAAGCACCGGAAGCCGTAGGCCCGCAACTACCTGCTTTATACATATGCAGCTCTTTTTCAGGGTATTTCTCCCATGCCTCTATAATAGGCATTACCACCTTCCAGGCAGCCTCTATCTGGTCTGCACGCATGAACAGGGTAGCATCACCATGCAGCACATCCAGCAAGAGGGCTTCATATGCTTCAGGGATCGTTTCTGTATAAGATTCCTTGTAGGTAAAGTCCATCTCTACCGGTTTCAGTTTCATCTGTAACCCAGGTACTTTACTTTCAAACAGCAAACTGATTTCCAGTTCCGGTTGTATACTGATGATCAAACGGTTAGGTACGATATCATCTTTAAAGATCTTATGAGGAGTATCCTTAAATTGTACCACGATTACAGAAGACTGTGCTGGCAGGGATTTACCGGTACGCATGAAGAAAGGTACCCCTTTCCAGCGTTCATTATCTATAAATAACTTAGCCGCCACAAAGGTTTCCGTATTGGAACCGGACTGCACCTGCTCTTCTTTGCGGTATGCGGGTCTTGGCATATTGTTAATGCTACCGGCAGTATATTGCCCGCGCACTACGTTCTTAAATACCTGCGGGGTGGTGTAAGCCTTTACGCTCTTCATCACCTTCGTTTTGGCATCCCTTATCACCTCAGATTTATATGCTTTCGGGCATTCCATCCCTACTATACATAATAACTGTAAGAGGTGATTCTGGATCATATCACGTAAAGCGCCACTGCTATCATAGTAACCACCACGTTTACCTACTCCCACCTGTTCTGTTACACTGATCTGGATATGATCTATGTATTTTCTGTTCCATAAAGGCTCAAATACATAGTTGGCAAAACGGAAGGCCATAATATTCTGTACGGCTTCTTTGCCCAGGTAATGATCTATCCTGTAAATCTGTTTTTCTGAGAATCGTTTACCTAAGAAACGATTGAGTTTTTTGGCTGACTCCAGATCGGTACCGAATGGTTTTTCTATTACGATACGATCCAGTCCGTCGCGGTTGCAAAGATTATTCTTGTATAATGCCTCTGAGATAATTTCGATAAAGCGGGGAGCAGTAGCGAAGTAAAAGATACGGGTGCTGTTCTGTTCGTTTTGCTTTTCGAAGGCTTTTAGTCTTTCATCCAGGGCGGTATAAGTTTCCTTTTTGAGGAAATCCCCCTGTACATAAAATAGTCTTGCGGCAAATTCATTCCACTTCACTTCTTCTGCTGTTCCGCTACGGCTGAATTCATTGATACCAGCCAACATGTCTTTTCTGAACTCATTCTCATCAACTTCCAGAAAATCAACACAATAGATATTGAATGCTGCTGGGAGATGATGATCTGTAAAGAGATTGTACAATGCAGGAATGAGCTTACGTTTCGTCAGATCCCCTTTGGCCCCGAAGATAGTGATAGCTGCGGGGTAGGCTTTTACTTGTTTCATAATTTAATGGTAATTAGTCCGTTCTGCCTTTAATTTAGACAAATTTAACCATTAATAGCGTTCACTTCTTAAGTAGTTTTCAATAAACGGTTGAGACTTCTGACTGATATCCCCAGATACTCCGACAGGTCCTGTTTGGTAAAGGTGATCTGCTGGGCGTTTAGTGCGGATAATAACTGCGGTAATATCTGGGATAAGGTATACAGCTGCTGCCTCGCACTTTTTACGGATGAATTGGATATCCGCGTAGCCATAAGCGCTATGACTATCGCATTGAAATCCGGCTTTGTTTTTAACAGCTGCATGAACTCTATGTTACTCATTATATAGATACTGACAGGTGTAACAGGTTCTATACTACAGATAGCAGGCTCTTTCCTGATAGCCTCTATCTCCCCCAATAACTCTCCTTCTCCTAAAAATTCAAGGATATAATCTTTATCATTATCTTCTGTAATAAAGCATTTTGCAATGCCTGACCTGATGATGTAAACATTTTTCCCTTCCTGCCCCTGTTGTATAATACGTTGCCCTACACTATAATTGCGTAGTGTAATAGCTTCCGTCTTTTCTGACAGGCTTTCTATGATATGCAGCAGTTGTAAATTTGTTCTGATCATGTTCCGGACAAATGTCCCGGGAAATTAATAAACCCCGGCTACATTTGCAGTATGAAAGTTTTAGTTACAGGAAGCGCCGGCCATCTTGGAGAGGCGCTGGTCCGCACGTTAAAAGGAGATGTAATTGGCGTGGATATTACGGCCTCACCCTTTACTACTCATCAGGGATCTATTACCGACAGGGCTTTTGTTAAGCGTTGCCTTGCAGGGGTGAAAACAGTGTATCATACCGCTACCCTGCACAAGCCTCATGTAGGTACGCATAGCCGTCAGCAGTTCATAGATACGAACATTACCGGTACGCTTAATCTACTGGAAGAAGCTGTGGCTGCCGGTGTGGAGTCTTTCATCTTCACCAGTACCACCAGTGTATTTGGCGATGCCCTCATTCCGCCTGCGGGCTCCCCTGCTGCCTGGATTACTGAGGACGTGACTCCTGTTCCCAAGAACATCTATGGTGTCACCAAGGCCGCTGCTGAGGACCTTTGCCAGTTGTTCCACCGCAACCAGGGACTGGCATGTATTGTATTACGCACATCAAGGTTTTTCCCTGAGGAAGATGATCATAAAGGAGCCCGGGATAGTTATACAGATGAGAACTTAAAAACGAATGAATACCTTTCCAGGCGGGTGGAGATACAGGATGTAGTGAATGCACATATACTCGCGGCGGAACGTGCTGCGGCCATTGGTTTTGGTAAGTATATTATCAGCGCTACCACCCCGTTTACCTTAAATGATATGGCAGCTTTACGGGTTGATACGCCTGCTGTTTTATGCAGACTTTTCCCTGACTATGAGGCTATCTATGCCAGTAAAGGCTGGCTGATGTTCCCCGTTATGGACAGGGTATATGTGAATGAACGTGCCCGCACAGATCTTGGCTGGAAACCTCTTTATGATTTCAGATATGTACTTGATAATGGACTGCGCAGCCCGCTTTCATTATTGATAGGCTCCAAGGGATATCATCCTGAGATATTTGCAGAGGGACCTTATCCGGTGGAATAGCGTACCTTTTTATTAAAATATAAAATATGGCCGATTATAAAATGGAAGCTGCTATTGCAGCATCAAAGATAGTTTCCAATGGCCAGATTATTGGTTTAGGAGCCGGTACTACTATTGCACATCTGGTGAAGATGATTGATAAGGATTGTAAGTTTACCTCTTCATCCTTTAATACTATTAATTTACTGAGAGAGCACAACTTAACAGTGTTATCACCCTCTTCTTTGAAGAAAGTAGATATTTATTTTGATGGCTGTGATCAGTTCGATAGTGAATTAAACGCACTGAAGAGCGGTGGTGGCATTCATACTACAGAGAAGATACTGGCTTCCATGGCTGATGAATTTATTTTACTGGGTGATGCAGGGAAATTTGTTCCTCAATTAAATTATCCATTAGTGATAGAGATCTTACCACAGGCGCTGCAGGTTGTACTGAAGCGCCTGTCTGTAGATTTCCCGGATGCATTACTGGTATTGCGAATGAGTAATCAGAAAGATGGTGCTGTGATTTCTGATAATGGTAACTTTTTGTTAGATGTTACATTTACAAAGCTACCTGCTCTTGCCAGTTTGAATACACATATTAAAATGATTCCGGGAGTAGTTGATCATTCTTTGTTTTACAGAATGGCAACGAAGGCGATCATTGCCGGAGAAGATGGGATACAGGTTATCATGCCTATTTATCCTTCCTGACATCCCCTATTAACTGATCCTTTACCTTTCCAGGGAAAGCTGAATGTCCATCCAGCTGGTTGATTTTCAACCCTTCTATCTTGTAGGCTTCCAGCACATGTGTATAGTAAACAGGTGAGTTGCTACCCCACTTTACCGAACAATTGTGAATGCTGATATCCGTTGCCTGATCCAGGTAAAAAGCAGCAGTACTGCCTTCTACAAAAGGAGAAGCGTTACTTGGACGTCTGTCGTAACTGCCACCTGGTATGGTAGTAGTTTTAGTAATATTAACATCTATACTGTTAAAATGGATGTCACTTATTTTATCAGCTGATTCAGCACTTACATAAATGCCATTCTCGCTGCGACATTGTATATTGTTAAAGTAAATATTGCTTACCCTGCCTACTTTACCTTCTTTAACTCCTTTAGGTAAACGCCAGCCAGCATCTTTATTATTAGCTGTAGCACGGCGATATGCCGTTATATAAATAGGTTCTGCCTTGCCCCACCATACATCAGAGAATAAGTGTGAATCAACAATGATGTTTGAGAAAATCACATCCGTTACTGTACCCTCATCCCTGTTCTGAATACCAATACCACGATTTGCTTTGGTGATAATACAGTTATTAAATACTACACGGTGTATGCTGTCCATATTCTCCGATCCTATCTTAATAGCACATGAACGGGATGTCATCGTACAGTTACTTACTGCTATGTTTTCACAGGTACCATATTCTGCAAACTCCCGGCGGTTCTTCAGACAAATACAATCATCTCCTGATTCTATATAACTGTTACTGATGCGTACATTCTTACTGTGATCAACATCAATACCATCACTGTTCCGTACTTTCAGACTGTTTAATAAAGTAAGGTTATCAATAACCACATCATTGCATCCTATTAAATGGACCGTCCAGTAAGCAGAGTTACAGATATTGAGATCACGGATACGAATGTTTTTACCCCCGATGATAGTTAGTAAATGTGGACGTGGATCAATGATATTGAATGGTTTCAATTCATAGGAATCATCCAGTTCCTTACCCATAAATGAGATACCATTACCATCGATAGTACCCGCACCACAGATAGTTACGTTCTCCAGGTTTTGCCCGCTGATCCATAAAGTACCTTCTCCTTTGTTTTCTTTGAAAGCACTTTTGGTATATACCTGTTCATCCGGACTGGCTAATAGCTTAGCCCCGTTTTCCACTTCTAATGTGATGTATGATTTTAATTCAAATGGTCCGGTTAGAAATATTCCTGATGGAACTACTACTTTTCCACCACCAGCAGCGTTACATGCATCAATGGCTTTTTGAATAGCAATTGCATTATCTGTATGACCATCATTGACAGCGCCATAATCTGCAATATTAAAAACAGATGGCTTCTTTACCTGCGATACAGCAGTATTACACAAAAAAATCAGCAGCAGATACTTAAACATTCCCATATTATTTGGTCATTCCTTTTGGTTGATTGATAGGGTTGCTTCCCCATTTTTTATCAGGAGTATCCTGTAAATATAATTCCAGTTTACCACCACGCATGATGTTGCTGTAAGTAATAAAATTATCCGCCTGTAATACGCCGTTCCATTTAGCCCGATGAATATATTTAGCTGTTTTACTCGTCTTATGGCAAATAATCTCAAAAGTTTTGTCTTTCGGTAAACTAACCGTTACATGTGTGAATATAGGAGAACTCAGCAGATATTCACCTGCTATAGGATTCACCGGATAAAAGCCCATTGCAGCAAACATATACCAGGCAGACATCTGCCCTGCATCATCATTACCACCTAATCCTCCCGGCCCATTGCTATATTCTTCTGATAAGATTTTACGCACCTGCGCCTGTGTTTTCCAGGGAGCTGCGGTATAGTTGTACATAAAAGGTATCTGGTGTCCCGGCTCATTGCCATGCCAGTATTCCTTTTTAATAAACAAACTATCCAGTGAAGATTCCAGTTTTCGGGGTCCACCCATTAAGCTGCTCAATCCACTTACATCATGTGGTACGTAAAAGGTGTATTGCCTTGCTGTTCCCTCTGTGATATAACTTTCCCTTTCATCAGGATGGTAGGGGGTTATCCAGCTACCATCTGCATGACGGCCTCTCACCATACCTGTTTTCTTATCAAATACATTCGCGTAATAACCCGCCCTTGTGATGAGCAGCTGATAGTCGGTTGTTTTCTCCATCCCTTTGGCAAACTGTGCCAGCGCATAATCATCATAAGCATATTCCAGTGTACGACTTACCTGTTCCTGTTTATGAAAGGCATCCTTCACGCTATCTTCCAACGGAATGTAATGATACTTAAGGTAACTCTCCAGCGCCCTCCTGCCCTTTCCTTCTACATAATCCGTTTTACTGGCCGGAGTATTAAAAGCGTTATGTCTTAATATCTCATATGCTTCCTTCACATTATAATTACGTATCCCTTTCAGGTAAGCAGAGCTGATCACTGAAGTTGGGTGATCTCCTATCATCTCTGAAGTATAACTATTCCAGCAGGGGAATATGGGCATCCAGCCACCTTGTTTACCTTTAAGAATAAGTGATTGTACAAGGTTATTAATAAGCGGCGGGTTCAGTATTTCGAATAACGGTATCTGTGCCCGGTATATATCCCACATGGAGAAATCATCGTAATAATTCCCTTTTGTCAGCGTAGAATTCTGATAATCCGAAGAGAACATCGGATACAGGCCATCCACATCATTGAATAAACGTGGCTGCTGCATAGCATGGTAATAAGAAGTATAGAAGATTTGCTTATCCCGCTCATTATCTGTCTCTACCTTTATCTGGCTCAATGTCTTTTGCCAAACGCTTTTACAGTTAGCAAACGCCGTAACAAAGTCTATCGTTTCTGCTTCTTCACTAAGGTTTTTCCTGGCGCCTTCTATCCCTGTGAATGAGGTACCTATGCGGATGGTGAAATGTTCTCCTTTATCCATTTTAAATCCTACATAAGCGCCTATACCAGGTTGATTACCGATACTATCTGTGCTGAATATCTGACTCATGGCAAAGGTACCTTTGCTATCGATCCCTTTTTCAAAGCGGATCACAAAGTAACCGCTGAAGCCTGCCTGTTTGCCCCATCCCTGGTAAATACGGTGAACAGGGTTATAACCATATATCTCCCCTTTCTCCGCATCTATTTTAATAAAGCCTTCATGATAATCACTGTTGGGTGTTATCAGCAGGTACAAGCTATCTGCTTTATTCATTTTGAACTGCATAAGGCCACAGCGTGGAGTTGAGGTGACAGCAACCTCTACCTGTTCTTCCCTCAGATTGATGCGATATCCGTATGGGGTTGACTTTTCATCCGTATGTTTAAAGCGGACGCTATAATCAGTAGTTTTAAGGGTACCTGTTACCGGCATTATGGTAACACTGCCATAGTCCTGTGTACAGGAACCGCTCAGCCAGTGGGAGCCTCTTATGCCATTGAATAGCGTATCTCTGTAATAGTAAGGTGGGAGACATTTCTTTTCACTCATCTGGGTTTGCGGAGTCCATTGCGTCATACCGAAAGGCATTGTAACTGCCGGGATCGTATTGGCAAACAACTCACCGCCTGTCCCATGCTTTAATGCCGATTTAGTAGTAGCAGCGGCCGTTCCGGCCATTGGTTGAACGTAATGAGTGAGATCCTGGGCATTCGCCACCGTTCCTGCAAAAAATAGTAGAATAAATAGTTTGTACACCTGATGCTTAAGATTTGGTTACTGTTGCACTAATATACCCTTCTCAGCGCTTACAGGTAGCAGTATTTTTTCGAAAGCAGTATCATTGGTATTACGCAATACGATCAATGGCGGTTCCATCATAGATGGTATGGAGAGTGCGTTAATCTTTAAACCATTCACATCATCTGATACGATAGCCGGCCTGAAATCGTCCTGCAAATAAGATACTCTTACATTTTTCAGACTGATACCTTCCGCATGCCTGATGTATAACCCCCAGGCGGGTAATTCCCCAAACATAGTAAATTCCGGGTAACCTGCGGCATTTTCTGTTACACTACCCAGATTATTCAAGGGAACTTCCACTATTTGTTTCTGTGCACCTCCTCCATAACTTATTTCAATATTCTCTAATACTACATCCTTCACCGGATGCCCAGGCAAACCAGTAATAGAGGATGGTACAAGATTATGTGCGGCCACCTTTGGCGCCGGCCCTTCTACCGGGTAACCCATATCCGGCTTACCGGAGGGTATTTCAGCCTTTACATTCCCAATATAAACCCGTTGAATAGTGCTGTATTTATCTGTGGTATTGCGATGTCCTAAACGGATAAAAATAGCATTTCCGGTATTCCTGGCTGTCACGTTACGGATATCTATATCTTCGATCACTCCGCCGTCCACACTTTCCAAAGCAATCGCAGAGCGGTAGGTGTTGTAGACAGTCAGGTTATTTACCCTGATCTTTTTAAACCCGCCCACAGAACCGGTGCCCAGTTTAAACCCGCTGGCACTTGAGCGGACAATGCAGTTTTCTATTATAATATTCTCACAGCTTTTATTTGCATCTTCTGATTTTAAACAAATGCCATCATCTGCTGCATTGAAAAAGCTGTTAGTGATTTTTACATCTTTACAATCAACAATATCAATACCATCATTATTCCAATAAGCCATACTGATTACTGTCATATGGTCTATAACAACACCGGTACAACTATTATAACTTTGTACCCAGCCGGAGGCATCCTTAATGGTAACGTCCGTCACTTTTACATTTTTACAATCGGAGATGGATAGTATTAGCGGGCGGTTCTTTTCCCCCGGGCGTTTTAGTTTCCATTGGCTATCCTGTACTTTGCCATCTGTTAACAGCTGCAGCAGGTTGAGCACCAATTCCCTGCCCTGCCCGTTAATTGTTCCTTTTCCCGTGATGGTAATATCATGTTCATTACTGGCTAAAATTACAGCCATTTTATCATCTGTATAATCCAGTCGATCGGGACTTCCTAATAACACCGCATCATCTGCAAGATGTAATTCTACACCGCTTTTCAATATGACAGGCCCGGTAAGAAAGTTACCTGAAGGTATGATGACCCTTCCTTTTCCAGCTTTAGTGGCAGCATCAATAGCCTTTTGTATAGCTGCTGCATTATTAAATCCAGCTTTAGCTTTTGCTCCGTAATTTAAAATGTTATAATCTTTCTGTGCGAAGGCTGCCAGACTGTTATATAGTAAAAAGAAGCAGAATAGTGATCTCTTCATGATATTGAATTACGTTTAATTATCTTTCCGTGCCAGTTCCAATCAATATTAATTAATACCCTGTATTCTGTGGAAATGTTCCCTGATTCAGATCTATCAACGCCTGTGGTATCGGTCTTAATGTATGGAACGATTTCATTGTATTCACCGCTTTGGCTTCATCATTATCTGCCAGTGTACGGGTTAATAATGTACCTGTACGTTTCAGCTCAAACCACCTGAACTCTTCCCCTGTTAATTCTCTCAGTCTTTCATCCAGAATATCATCTATCGTTAAAGTTGATACCTGCATTTCTGTAGAGTAAGCAATGCCAGTAGCCGGATTATTCCCTTTTTTAGCAGCTCTTGTCCTGATAGCATTAAAATATTCCAGCGCCTTCGCCGTATTACCCAGTTTGAGATACGCTTCAGCTGCCATAAGATATGTTTCGGCTAAACGGAAAACGTAAGTATCTCTTGCACCACCACCATCGGTATAGGAAGTAACAAATGGATCGCGGAATTTCTTAAACTGAGGATAACTGCGTACTCCTGCTAAAAAAGGAGAAGTTCTATATTCATCAGGATTAATAACATAATACTTCTTAGCCGCTTTCTCTGCCGCCGTAAAAGGTATTGCCGGGTAATAAATCAATGTATCCCCAACAGCAAAACCAGATCCTGCTACCTGTGTATAAATCACATCATACATTGATGCCAGGTACCGGCTATCACGCGTTCTGTCGAACACATTAATATAATAAGGATCAAGCGCTACCAGGTTGTTAGCTCTTCCGTAAAAAATACTGCGGCCTAACTGTCCGGTTGCCTGTGTATCCCATAAAAAATACTGGTATAATGTACTACCTGTAATTGCACCGGTTGTATTGGTAGTTGTATTAGTACTGTACTGAACAGAAAATATCACCTCACTATTCACCTGGAAGTTTGTAACGGTAGGATCGAAAAGATCTGAATACGTAGCTTTAAGCGCATAAGGGCCAGCAATTACAGAATCCGCGTTGGAAGCGGCTAACTGAAAATCAGCATTCCCATCACCATAACTCTTATATCCTCTCGTTAAATATACTTTTGAAAGCAGATGCTGTGCACAGCCTTTTGTAACACGACCAAAATCAGCGGTTGTTACAGGCAATACTGCGATGGCATCATTCAGATCCTGGATGATCTGTGTGTAGATATCCTTTTCAGGTGTCCGTGTATAAGTTAATGTTACTGATGTACTGGCTGTTAATACCAATGGCATATCTCCAAAGGTTTCTACTAGCAGGTAATAGTAATAAGCACGTAAAGCCTTCGCCTCAGCAACACGGATATTAATGGTAGCGGCAGTACCACCTTCTACCTTTGTAGCCCAGTATATCGTATTATTAGCAACATTGATAGCTGCGTATAATGCTTTACTGTATGTATCAATATCCGTATTTAAAGAGTTAAGATTATTGTTGTACAGATTAAGTCCACTCTGATCCGTAATATTTGGCGTAGAAAAAGCATCCGTACCTAAGTAATAAAGGTTAGGTGTATTAACAATCACCCTTAGGTTAGGATAATTGGATTTGGCAAGATCTTCAAAACCTGCAGGTGTGTTATAATATGTTTCTGCTGTTCTTCCACCCGGATTATACTCTTCGAGAGATTTCTTACATCCTGTTGCTGTACCCAGTACAACTATGGTGAGAAATTTTATAAATGACTTTTTCATAACAGTATGATGTTAATAATGAAATTATAGGGTTACCTGTAAACCAAACATAAAAGTACGGGTACGGAAGTCCTGTGCTCCACCGGAGGTTAAGTCGGCCGTTTCAGGGTCCCATCCGATGAATTTGGTCCAGATGAAAGGATTATAAGCATCTGCATACACCCTTATATTTTTGAATGCGGTCTTACCTATAACTCTTTTAGGGAGTGTATATCCTAAAGTGATGTTGCTGATCTTTATATAAGAAGAGTTTGAATATTCAGCAGCCAGTCTTCTTGTACCATCTGTTTCAATGGCATTATTCGCCCACTTATTACTTGGGTTGGTGTAAGTCCAGTAACTGCGGTTATAAGCGTTAAACCTTGCACGGTTCTGATCTCCATCTAAAAACTGGTTTAAAAAGGTACTTTGCTGTAATGTTCCCTGGCGGGTGTATACGGTAGCGCTCAAATCAAAATTAGCATACTTGAATGTGTTCGTTATACCCCCGAACCAGTTAGGGATATCACTGCCAATTACCTGTCTGTCACTTGCATTAATCTTACCATCATTATTATGATCATCAATCTTATACTGACCCGGATACTGACCGAATGTTTTTGCGGCATCGGCTTCGTTAGTCTGCCATACACCTGTTATTTTGTAAGCATACACTACTCTGGATTTCTGACCAATAAACCGGCTATTAGCAATGTCATCTTTCCCTGTACCATATAACTCCAGGATCTTATTTTTATTAATCGCAAAGTTTATATTCGTACTCCATGTGAATTTTTCAGAATGGATATTAATCGTATTTAGTCCTACTTCAATACCACTATTCCTGATTGAACCTAAATTTGTAACGACTGTAGAAAAACCATTTTCATAAGGAATGGTTTCCTGTAAAATGGTCCCTTTGGCAGTTTTATTATAGTAATCAAGCGTTACAGCAATTCTTCCTTTAAACAGTTCCAGATCTATCCCTGCATTATATTCTGTTGTTTTTTCCCATGACAGGTTTTTATCTGCAAGAACGGAAGGTGCAAATCCATTGGCATTAGCGCCATTGAAATCATAGTACGTACCTGTAATGGAAGATTGTGTAATATACGGCCCCAGGTATGGCGTTGTTGATGAAGCGCCTGATATATTACCTGCCGGCACTGTAGCCACAGCAGCATTACCGGATTTACCCGCACTTAGGCGAAGTTTCAGTAAACTGATGGCGCTTATTTTCTTCATGAAATTTTCTTCGCTGACAATCCAGGCGAATGCACCCGAAGGGAAGAAACCCCATTGATGACCAGCTGCAAAAATGGAGTTACCATCACCACGACCGGTCACTGTAAACAGGTAGCGGTTTTTATAAGTGTAATTAGCTCTGAAAAAGTATGACTGTATATTTTGTCTGGTGTATCCGCTGGAAGCTGTTGTAGAAGGCTGCGTAACCACTCCTGTTGCAGGATTGGTATAAGCTGCCAGGTTACCCACATTATACCATAAAGAACGGTAAGGTAACCCAACTACAGAGATCTGGTTGTAATCGTATTGATGGTATTCTGATGAGCTACCTAATAAAGCATCAAAGCGATGTACGCCAATCTGTTTATTGTAACTCAGCACATTGTTCCAGGTATAATTAGTCCAGTGGTTTGATCCGTTAGTAGCAGAAGCTGGTTTAGTGCCTGCATTTGCTTTGGAGTAGGTATCATTATACGTACCGGTACGTTGGAAAGTAAGGTCCGGTGTAAAGGATGTTCTGAATTTAAAATCTTTCAGAAAACTCAGCTCTGCAAATATGTTAGGTAATAAGCGGATGTACTGCGCCCGGCGAATCTCATTATCAAACTCAAACAAAGGATTGGTAATCTGTGATTCGTTTTCTGATGGGAAGAAACGTAAGGAACCATCTGCATTATATGGGCTTCCGGTTGGGCGTAAGCGACCTGCACTTCTGAATACTTCCGCGCTGCCCGGATTAATATCAGCAAAAGTAGTGTAGATAGAAGCACCTACTTTAAATACATTATTGAAGGTACGGTCGAACCCTGTTTTCAGGTTATATTTCTTCGTGTTTTCAACCTGAACTGCACCATTATATAACTGGTAACCCGCAGATAAAAAATAGGTTGTTTTATCGTCTCCTCCTGTGATGGATAGATTGTGGTTGGTCTGCAATGCATTGTCCCTTCTGATTAACTTGTACCAGTCGGTATAAGTCCCGCTGGCAATGTTCGCCAGTTCTGTAGCGGAGAAGATCTTATCATCAGTAACCGGTGTATAAGTAGTACCGCCTACTAAAGCAGCCTGTTGTGCCTGGGTATTTATAAATTCCCGGTCGTAGGCAACAAATTCCGGTCCGTTCATCATGTCTGGTAAATTATACGCGTTCACTACGCCTACATATGCATCATAGTTTATTCTTAACGCACCTTTTATCCCTCTCTTAGTGGTAACAATCACCACACCATTAGCACCTCTTGATCCGAATATAGCAGTGGAAGATGCATCCTTTAAAACATCCATCCGTTCTATATCTGCCGGATTGATATCGTTTATATTACTAACCTGTATACCATCTACTACGTACAAAGGCTGTGTACCACCACTGATGGAATTTACACCACGTATTTCAATGGTGAAATCTGCACCCGGTCTTCCTGAGCTTCTCTTTACATCTACTCCTGGCATACGGCCCTGTAAAGCCTCCTGTGCATTTGGCGCTTTTGAATTGGCAATATCTTCACTGCTTAATGAGTTCACGGCTCCTGTGAGGTCTATTTTCTTTTTGCTGCCATATCCTATATTAACAATGTTTACTTCATTCAACGAGGTAGCCTCTTCTGTTAAGATGGCATTCACTACTGATTTCCCATCAACCGGAATCTCTTTTGTTGCGTATCCTATATATTTAAATACCAGTATGGCATCAGGATTATCAATTGTCAGTTTATAAGTCCCATTACTTGTTGTTGTAGTCCCTTTGTTTGTTCCTTTTTCGAATACACTTACCCCTATCAGTATTCCACCTTTGCCATCGGTTACTTTACCACTTACAACCAAACCAGCTGCTACTTTTTTCTGTAAAACAATGGCATCATGTATTACCTCATAACTGATATTGTTTTGCGTAAGTAGTTTATTTAAAACAGATCTTAGTTCTTCGTTAGTACTGGTTATAGAAACATTCAGTTCGGTGTTAACAGCATCTTTGCTGAATATAAATTTCACACCATTGGTTTTCTCTATCGTCTTTAATCCTTCAGCCAGACTTACATTACTGAACGACACATTAATTTTCTTTTCTAAAATGTCCTGCGCCCTCAATGATTCAGAGTATGAGAACCCTGTGATAGCAATTGTGATGAATATTTGAATAAAGGTAATTCTCAAAATCCGTGTCCAGGGGATGGAAATTTGTGGATAAAACTTCATAACGTTTAATTGAATTTCTTTTGTAAAATTTGAAGCATAAAAATCCCTTCACCAACGACGGTGTTCAAAAAATGGGATGTAATAATTGATTATTTTAGTTCAGACAGGGATGATCTAAGTAATGAATGTCATCATAGTATTAAGATTAATTTCCAATAACCTGATCGGTTAGATATATTGTATTGCCACTGATTACGTAATTTACCCCGAGTGATTTTTTAAAGACTTCTAATATCTCTGGCAGGTTGAAATCAGCCAGATCGGCACTAAGCACGTTATCATTCAGTTTTTCATTGTCCACTTTAATATCTACTGAAAACTTTTTATTAAGTATGCTGATAATATTCCTCAGTGATGTATTTTCAAAAGATAATTTAGTTTTATACCACATCCTCACACTAGCCTCATCTGTTTCCTTACCGGCTACCAGTTGATGTTTAGTATAAATAAAGCTGGCTTTTTGTGCAGGATATAACATCACTTCCTGTGTACCTGATTCAGCTGCTGCCGACTGACGGTTATTGATGCTTACTGAAACCTTACCGGTTATTACAGAGACTTCAGCTTTATGTGTATTATCAAAATCCCGAACGCGGAAGCTTGTCCCCAAGACTTTGGTAATGATGCTTCCGCTATTAATAATAAACGGATGTGCTATATCTTTAGTGACTTCAAAAAAGCATTCCCCTTTCATGTGGACCAGCCTTGATGGTCCGCTGAAGTTATTGGGGTACAGCAGTGTTGCACCCGGGCTTAACCAGACGATACTACCATCAGGCAGGATCTGTTTATAAATAGATCTTGTCCTATTAATTAATGAGATCTGTGCTTCGCTATGCGGTACTCTTTTATTTACCACGAACAGGCCTGCGGCAATTAATATGGCCGCTGCGATAGCTGTTTTAAAATACACTGTTTTAATCCAGGCCAATTTAGTACTGTGTTTCTCCGGCTGAATATTGTTTAAAATATTACTCAGCATGAGAGATTCCAGTTTGGCCCGATCTTCTTCGTTTAATGCAGAGATATGATCATCGTCATTTTCAAAAGACGCATACCACTCTTTTACAAGCAACGCTTCTTCATCAGTACATTCGCCATCGATGTATTTTTTTAACAATTCAGTAGAAATGTCGTTACTCATGTAAAGAAGGTTTTAATGCTGGCTTATATAGATATGTCGTGTGGGAGGATAGGTATCCCCTAGTCTATCCAAAAAAAATTATTACAGGAAATATAACATAAAATGGCTGAGGCTTAAGCGTAGTTGTTTAAGCGCCTTGGTGAGATGGTTTTCTACTGTTTTTTCAGATATGGCGAGGTAAGAGGCTATTTCTTTATTGGTTTTATACTGATTACGGCTCAGTTCATATACCGACCGGCATTTTACGGGTAGCTGGCTAACTTCGTAATCGATGACCTTTTTAAGATCATTTGTGGAGAGAGTATTTTCTGTGGAGTGATCTATTTCCGTTGCGTTGAGTTTGAACAGGGCTTTGTGCCTGTTCCTTACCTCTTCCTTGCGGTATTGATCTATAATCTGGTAACTTATTGCTTTATACAAATAGTTGGCCAGCAGCGTATCTATTTTAAGCTGACCGCGCTTTATCCAGAAAGCAGTAAAAAAGTCCTGCACAACTTCCTGCGCTGTTTCATTATCTTTTAAGCGCTGATAGGCGGCAGCGTATAGCTTTTTCCAGTAACGTTTGTATATTTCTTTAAACGCGTTAAGTTCGTCCTTTTGTAATAAGGCTACAAGTTCTTCATCAGTTAGCTCAACATAACTATTCATAACTAAGCAGATAACGCCCGGAATCTAATAAGTGCTATTCAATCACATGATATCAACATGAAGATCTAAAAAAATATTGTTATAAACAATAGCACGGCAGTTAGTTATTTTGAGGTCGAAAATCAACTAATATATTGATTTACAGCATTTTAAATTCATCATCAGATAAACAACAAAAAGCTTCTAAAAGAATTACAGATACTTTTATTGTTTAGCAGACACTTTACGGGCTTATTTTTCAGGTGTTTGCCCGAATATCCGGCTGAGTTGTTCGTAGATTTCGGGGTGATGCTGTTTTAATTCTCCCGGTTTCTGAAAGAAGTACTCTGAGGCTACTGCCAGAAATTCGGCTTCATTGGTTACAGCATATGGATTGATATCTGAATGCCCGGCTTCTATGCGTTGCATTTCATGGTGGATCATTTTAAGCCAGGGAATGGTGTATTCATGTTTCATCAGGTTTTGGGGTATACCATCTGTTGCCCCGTCCGACATATCCAGTAAATGAACGAATTCATGGATGGCGGTATTCTCCGCACCTGATGATTTGGAAAAGCCTTTTACCAGTGCTGCTCTTGACAAAAGCATTTGTCCGTTCATATAACCGGAACCCACCATACCCAGGATATTCCTGTCTCCACCTTCAAACTGGTATTCATGGTTGAATGTATCAGGGTATAGTATCACATTCGTCAGGTTCCTGTATTTCCAGCTGGGGAAACCAAAAATGGGGATTACTGCTCCGGAAGCAACCATCACCCTGTCCACATCAGTTATTTCCGTCCCTACCCCTTCAATATGAGTAACATTTAGAAACTCCTTTACCAATTTCTCAAATCTTGCTTTACCTCCATCATCCAGTTTCTGGTAATATTCAATATGCTCATTTAGAATTACTTTATAAGCATCTTCCGATGGTTTATTCCTATTTCTTTTGCGAAGTGGAAAATATCCTCCCAATATTATCATCAGGGCTATTATAATTATTGCGGTCATAGTTAAATGTAAAATAATATGCTTATTGGGCAAAATAAAGCCCGTAAACTTTTCGTTTACAGGCTTATAATTTTAAAAGCGGAGTTATTATTTTACAAACACAATATCTGTAGCATACATGATCCCATTGGATATTTTAGCATCACGTAAAAGGACACCAGCTCCACCCACATTTACTTTACCATTCTTTATTTCTACTATTAACTGATTACCGTTTATTGTCGTCAGACTGTCCCCGTCTTTCAGATTTTTGAAAGGTACTATTCCGTTCACTATATGATTATTCATCAAATCAGTCAGTTTCAGCTTGTTCTGAGGCTCCAGGAGATCATCCATAAGTCCCTTTTCCAGTTTCTCAAAAGCGATGTCAGAAGGGGCAAACAACGTAAACGGACCGGTACTGCTCAGTAACTGGTCAAGATCCGAAGAATGTACACCTTTCTTTAACGTTTTCAGGTTTTTATCAGTGTTAACAACCTGTGTTATATTTGACATAATAATAATTTACCTGCCGGTAGTATAACCGGCAACATGGAAAGGTACACTTAATAAGCCGGTTTTCATTTTTTCTTCATGTTGGGGTTCTAAGTTTGTATCGACAAGCAAATTATTATTAACTTATCAATTGAAAAATTTATGAAAACGACACTTTTTATTATCGCCGCTTCTTTATTCACAGGTATTGCATCAGCTCAGGAGATTAAAGCAAAACAATCCACCAATACATCTGCCTCTGTACAGACTGCTGCAAAAACCAGCGGATCAGCGAAAGTAAATAGTAAAACTGCTATCGATGCTAAGAGCGATGCTGCTGCGTCTGCAAAAAGCCAGGCAAACAGTTCTGCCAAAGCTACACAAACTACTGCAGTAGCTACCGGCAACGAAGTAAAGCAGACAACAGCAACCGTTGCCGACAAGTCTGTTAAGACTACACAAAGTGCGAAAGTAGCTACCACCAATGAAGTAAAGGCTGTAAAACCAGACGCAAGTGTAAAAACAACAACTAAAGTGGCTGCTTCACCTTCAGTAAAAGCAAACACCAGCATTAAAACTCCACATGTAAAAACTGCTGCAAATGTGAAAACAAATGTAAAAGTGGGGATCAGGTAATAAAATTTAAATACTGTTTTTAATATGAACAAAGGGGCTTTTTACCGGTATGCAGGAATAATTATTATCCTCTTAATCGTTTCCCTGAAGAGTTGGGGTAGTGTAACACTACCCCAACTTAATCACAAGGCTGCGTCCACATGTCTGGCGCTGCAGGATTCTATACCACCCAGGAAACCTGTAGAAGCAGAGCAAAAACAGGAACAGCCTGTGACAGATGCCGTTATCAAAGAAGTTCCCAAAGCAAAAAAACAGATAAAACCTATAGCAGTACCTACAACAGTGCTTCCTGTAAAAGCACCTATCGTAAAACCAAAAATAGTGATCAGGAAAATAGGTGTCCGTATTCCTTAACACAGCACTTAAATCAACGACCATGAAACAGATATTCTATCTACTGCCAATATTATTTTTCAGTGTTGTATGTCAGGCTCAGACGGATAGTACATTACAGAAAGACACTGTGCCAGCCGAAAAATCTACGCTTACGCTTGGAGTTAGTTATGCGAATAATGCCAATTACTATGGGATGAAATCTCAGGAAAAAATGGCCTATGTAGCAACGGTAGGTTCTTACCATCACCGCTCCGGCTTTTCCCTGAACGGTTTAGCTTACAAGTTACTGAATGACAGCGCTCATTTTGTTTCCGCGTATACATTGGGTGCCGGTTATGGTTTTAAACTCAGCAAACGCCTGTCCGTTGACCTGAGTTACACTTATACTTTTTATCCTAAGCTCTCCCCTTTCCTGCAAGCTGCTAATCCACATACAGCCGGCTTAACTATCACCCATACCAGTTGGGTTACAACCAGTCTTGGAGTGGACTATGCTTTCGGGAAAACAAACGACGTCTTTACTACCCTTGGTATAAGTAAACAAATCAATCTGTTTAGTCTGGGTGCAAAAGATATCGTCACACTTACTCCGTTAATAGATGTGACAGGTGGTACACAAAGATTTTATAAATACTATATCACAGAGAAAAGTCTCAGGGATAGTTTGCTTGGCGTGCTTACCCCTATTCTGGGAGGAGGTAATAGTTCAGGTTCAACTACCAGCAGTCAGCCTTATACCAGTTTCGATCTCTTATCTTACAATCTAAAATTACCTTTAGCATATAACAGGGCCAGCTATCTTGTAGAAGTTGCCTGTCAGCTTTCACTCCTAGGACAAAAAGCACAGGCAGACCCGGGAAAACTCAATTCATTTTTTACTGCAAGCTTTTACTACCAGTTTTAAAAGATATGAAAGTATTAATTATTGAAGATGAAAGGGGAATGGCCCTGGAAATGGAAGACTTTCTTATAAAGGCAGGATATCTTTGTGATCTTGCCTTTACGGCAAAACAGGCAAGACAGTACATGGAAGAAGGCCCTTATGATTTTATCTTACTCGATCTGGGGTTACCTGATAAAGATGGATTACAGGTACTGGAAGAAGCTAAGCAAATATGCCAGGAAGCATCTTATATCATTCTAACGGCCCGGGGTAAATTAGAAGATAGAATAAAAGGGTTGGATCTGGGAGCAGATGATTATCTTCCTAAACCTTTTTCATTGCTGGAATTACAATCGCGTATGCAGGCGATCAGCAGAAGAAAATCAGGATTAAAAGATAACCTGGTATCATTAGGGGATTTCACTATCAACTTCAGTAACAGAATAGCTTTGTTTGAAGATACAGATGTAGGATTGTCAAAAAAAGAATTCGATCTGTTGAGTTATATGGTATTGAATAAGAACCGTCCTCTTACACGTATGCAGCTGAGTGAACATATATGGGGCAGTTTTTCAGATGATGATTATGATTCTAATTACATTGATGTACACATAAAAAATATCCGTAAAAAAATGACAGAATACGGACCGGTAGACTGGTTACAAACCATCAGGGGGATTGGATATAAAATTAAACTGTAATCGTGAAGCTGCTTACTAAACTTACACTTACATCTACCCTTTCCAAGATTGCAACGGTGATCCTATTCATCGTATTGCTGCCTTTTCTTATTAACAGGGTGGCTTTCCAAAGCACGAACGGCCTGTTAAAACAACAGGCTAAAAAAGTAATGGACAATATCCGTAATAACGGGATCGATTACTATTTACAGGGAGATTCTACTTATGGAAGTTATACCCTGCTTAAAGAAGAATATATTTCCCTGGAGAAAGCCAGAAACATTTATAATGAAGATACTATCCAGACAGCACAACGAATTATAGAGGGAGATACTGTGATGTACCGTGTGCTGAACCAGGCATTCGAATACAATAATCAATTGTATGAACTGGAAATAGGGAAAACGATTGCCTCTATCAGTCAGTATAATAGTCCGTTGCAGAAAATAGCTTTATATGTACTGGGGATATTGATCATATTAACCCTTCTGATAGAACTTTCCTTTACACGGATTCTGCTTAGACCATTGCAAACCATCATCCAAACTAAATTAATAAATCCTGTTTTTCCATTTAAAGAAGCCCCTCTTCCCATTCCTACAACAACGGTTGATTTTAAGTATCTCGATGCCTCTCTTATTTCGTTGATGAATCGGATAAAAGAAGATTTTGACAGGGAAAGAGAGTTTACTTCCAATGCTTCTCATGAGCTGATGACACCGATTGGTATCCTGCAAACCAAGATGGAAAACCTGATGTTGTTAAATGATCTTGAAGAGCCCGCACTGGAAAAGATCATGGAGATGATGAAAACACTTAACCGCTTAAAGAAAATCGTTCATTCCCTCTTATTAATATCGAGAATAGAAAATGATCAATACGCCAGGCAGGATAGTATTCAGCCTGAAAAAATGATAAACGAGATCATAGAAGAATTACAACACAGGCTTGAAGACAGGAATATCAGGATGTTTGTTTCTTTACAACCCAATATTATACTACATCGGTTAAATCATGATCTGTTATTTCAGTTATTCTATAACCTCATTAACAATGCTATCCGGTATAATAAAGAGAACGGAAGTATCGACATTAGCGATGACATTGCACCAGACGGTTCTTATACGGTTTTTATAAAAGACAGAGGAATAGGTATTGAAGCCGCAGATATTGAAACGATATTTAATCGTTTCAGGAAGAAAAATGCGATAGAAGGCGAAGGTTATGGACTGGGCCTCGCTATTGTAAAAAGTATTGCGGATTATCATGGTATTAAATTAAAAGTAGATTCTCAGGTAGGCATGACTACCACCGTTAGTGTGAATTTTGGAAAATCATCATCGCTGTAAACCTTCTCTTTTATTTCTGACCAAATAGTAGGTTTTATTTTTTTGTAATGATGCTTCGCATCCTTACAAAAAAATCGAAGGGGTTTTGCAGGGCGAAGCCCTGCACCCAAAAATCAAAGTAAATTAGTTAGTGTTAAACTTTTTCTATTACTTTGTATCTCAAAGTACTTTTATCTAATTAAATTAACTCTTTATTTGTATGATAAAGAATATCTCTCCTTTGGAAAGGATGTTGCTGGTATCCATTCTTTTTAATATGTTATTGCTATTAGTACGGGTCTATTTTACAAAAGAATTAACATATGGATTTTATATCTGGAATACATTTTTAGCTGTGCTCCCTTTATTATTCAGCCGTGCCCTTTTTAAACTGGACAAATGCAACTTCAAAGCAATTGTATTAATGGCCTGCTGGCTGCTATTTTTCCCGAATGCACCTTATATGATCACGGATCTTTTTCATTATGTTAAAGAACCGCCTGTGCCTCAATGGTATGATCTGTTACTGGTAATTACAGGGGCCTGGAATGGTTTGTTATTAGGTATTGTATCCCTTATGCAGATAGAACAGTTTTTATCCCGGCATCTGAAGATGATATGGGTAAAAACGATCGTTATTATAAGTTTTGGTTTGTGTGGCTATGGCGTTTACATCGGCAGGTTTTTACGGTTTAACAGCTGGGATATAGTAATAAATCCGGTAATGGTCCTTTCCGCTTCTGCTCATCATATTTTTCAACCATTTGAAAATATCAGATTGTGGGCATTCACTCTTTTATTTGGTACCATGTTCGGCATTATTTATTTCACGCTACAACAACTGGGCATCAAAAAACAAGCTGATGTTACGTATTAAAATATGTATATGGATGATGATAACCGGACTTGCGATAAGTGGGCTCACAGCTTTTCCGCTAGAGACTGAACTTGAATGGCTGGTTAATCATAGTACCTGTTTTCCGGAAGGAATGAGTAAATGGTTTGATACTATATACCTCGCTATACTGACAACTAATCAGCATTATCCTTACTTAAGCTATGGTACAGACTGGCTTGCTTTTGCACACCTGATGCTGGCATTGCTTTTTATCGGTCCGCTTAAAGATCCTGTTAAGAATGTGTGGGTGATAGAGTTTGGTATGATGGCTTGTGTGTTCATTATTCCGCTGGCTTTTATTGCAGGTTATATTCGTCATATCCCTGTTTTCTGGCGGATTATTGATTGCTCCTTTGGTGTGGTGGGTATTATACCGTTAATTATTTGCTATAGGGATATTAACCGCTTACAACATGAAACACTTCGTAAATGAAGATTCTATCGTACGGGAAATCTGGGGAAAGTCAGATACTGTGCTGTTTATTTTTGCAGGCGCTGCCGCTGAATTTGCATTGAATAAAGCTGTAGACTGGCTTTACTTCACCGGCAGATTACCGGCAGATCCTTTAGGCAGATTATTTTCTACCGTTGCCTATTCCCAGCGGATCATCTTCTCAACAAATGAGGCCGCCTATGCTGCCATCGATCAGATTACATCTATTCATAAGCAGGTAGAAATTTCCCGTGCTGCGCAAATACCCGACTGGGCATACAGGGATGTATTATTCATGTTGATTGATTATTCCATCCGCGCATATGAACTGCTGGAACGCAAACTTACATCAGCAGAAAAAGAAGATATTTTTAATGTCTTTCATACAGTGGGTATGCGTATGCAGTTGAAAGACCTGCCTGCTAATTATCACAACTGGACAATTGCACGCGACATCCATTTAAAGGAAGATTTGCGGTATAGTGATTTCACGGATGATCTGTTTAAAAAATACCGTGAACATCTTGGAGTAATGCGGTATTGGTTATTAAAAAAAATACAGGCATTAATAACACCGAAGCTGGTGAAAGAATTATTATCCCTGCGTAATGCAAATGTATGGTTGCCGGTACTCTATCTGTATAAACTAAGCAGTATAATAAAATTACAAAGTTGGTTGAGAGATCTGCTTTTGCCTGTGAAATATAAAACTCAAATAAAACAGCTGAATGCTTATTAATGAAGGTCTGCTTTTAAGCAGACCTTCACAGTATTAATACCTCAATCCCAATACTCTTTCTGCAATATTTTCACCTACCTGTTTTCCTACTTCACTATCGAACTGGTAATGGATACCTCCATATACTCTTGAAGCTGCTGCTTCGTCTGTCATATCGATAAATGTGCTAAAAAAACGTGGTGTAAATCCTTCAGGGACTTTCTGCTTATCGGTAAATGAAAAGCCATCACCAAAATAAGCTGCCAGTATATGACCAGCCGCGCTGGTAAATGTAGCATGGCCGGAGATGTAAGAAGGAAAAGGAGGTGTGCCTATCAATGGCAGCCAGCTGCTATCTATGTTTGACCGGATATACGTAACAGGACGCAGCAGGTTGTACCTGTATTTGTATTTCCAGCAAAGGATACCTGCATCATTTAAACCTATTCCTACCTGTGCAAAAAGCTTTGCAGCAGATGAAAGACTCAAATGCTGCTCACTTATTAATTGAGCTGTAATAGCTATCAGATGGCCGGGAGGAGTAAAAGTTCCTCCTCCGTCGGCCCAGTATCTGGCAATAAGGTTCTTCTCAGGTGAGAGTGTTATACCTGTATGATATACAAGGAATGCCTCATTGTAAAATACTGATGTTGTATCTGTTGAATATAATGGTGGAAGTATGCCCGCCTGATCGGGTGTATTAGGTCTGATAATCGGACGGTTATTCCCCCAGTAAGGCAGCATAGCCGGTTGAAAAAGCGGCGGTGTTGGCACCCATAATCCTGCGCCTGCCGGTGGTACATAATCTGAGGGAAATGTGTTTAAATAACCATCTTTCCCACCATCAGATGTTGACCACTGGTAGATACTTCCTGCTACCTGCCTGCCGTAGTTAACAGAACGGATTATTTCGTCCTGCGCACAGCTATCTGAAAACGCTTCCAGGTTATCGATCTCAAGCTGAGTTATCAGTGCAAGATTGGCAGCACTGGCATTAGGAAACAGGTTCTTTGTAATAACAGCCAGCGCACTGTTGGCGGCAATTGTCCAGTTATACTTCTTCCCTCTTTCAGGAACCGGAACATAATGGAGCCCGTTCAACTGCCCTTTTAATGAGGAAGCACCACCTGCTCCCCATACTACTGATTCATACAAGGTTATACCAGTATAAGCAATAGCTCTTGCAGCCACCGGCGGTGTAAATCCTCCGGTTTCCTTTATCAGTTTCAATTGCAGCTGGTACCATGAAACGGCAACAGCAGCATCATTTCCGGAAGTAGCATGCAGGACGGCAGTTTCATTGATTAGAGGTAAATGATCTGGAGCATTTTCCCTTTTACAGGCGAATAGACCCAAAACGAACATGAGATAAACCAAGCATGATCGTAAACAAACAAATTTCATTTTTTTTCAAATTAAAAGGTTAACAATGACAGGGTTAATAAGTAGCCAGGGATTTAAATCATGGCAAAGGTATGAAGTGGGTACGTAGTGTATTTGCGTAGTAATTGCTATAAATAAAAAAGCTCCAACATGGCTGTTGGAGCTGAAAATATTTTTATATCTCTATTGTTTAAAGCAATAGATAAGAATGATGATAAGTAGCAGCGCTGCGATGACAGTTAGTGTAATTTTAACCGCACTATAAGGACGTTCACCCACTACTTCACCTGTACAGGCATTGATAGTGAAATGATACAGCTTATTGTTGTATTTATAGGCGCTGATCCAGGCCGGTAATAACAGGTACTTGAGTGCAAGGTCATGATAAGTTACATCGTAATTACTGATGGTTTGCTCATCACCTCCTATATCACCACAGATAGTATCACGAATGGTAGGGTCCATACGGGTTTTAGCCTCTTCCAGTCCTTCTTCCGGCTTTATCTGGTAAAGTTCAGAGCGAAAACCGCTTACATACTGTTCGTTATAATGTACCAGCGCTTCCATACGCCATGGTTCCAGGCGATTCGCTACTTTCTGAGGCAGTGAATTACTGGCGGAAACAAGTACATCATTAAAACTATTCATCACTGTTCCACTGGCATAACTCCAGGAGGTATGACGTACCTCCCTTGTGCGGGTGACCTCTTTGCCGTCAACAGTTTCTGTATAGGTTTCTGTTGTGTAATAATAGTCGCCACGACGCCCTTCATAATCGGTAGTTGTGTTAGCATCATAACTCCAGTGCGGAATATATACTCCTTTAAACTGGCGTGCGTCGCTGGTAACCATTTTAGAAAGGTCCGAAGGGGCAAACCATAATTTGCTTAACCATTTACGGAAGCTCTCTGAAGCCTGTTGCTGTGGAACTAAAAACGGTAATACGTAATGTGGTTTTACCAGTTGTTTATTCTCTATGTCACTGAGTACGAGCGGACTGGTACAAAAGACACAATTATCTGAGTTGACCTCTGGCGGCAAAGTGGTTGCAGCCCCGCAGTTCTTGCAGGAAACCACTTTCTCCGTTTGCTGGTTTACATGGCCATTATTGTTGTCAATAAAGGTCTGATAATCGAAAGAAACGATGGGACTGTTGTCCGTGCTGGCAATTTCATTTGCAGCCCCGCAATACGTGCATTGCAACTGATGGGTACCAGGTGCAAAATGCAGGGTGGCTCCGCAGTTACTGCATTGAAGGGTGGTATTAAGGATGGCGGTTTGTTCGGCCTGAGGCATAGTTTATACGCTGGGTAAAGGTGGTGGTACGTTGTTAAATAAATCTGCCAGTTCAGGGACAGTGCTGGCAACAGCCCAGGCGGCCATTCCCTTTTTCCATACCTGACTTTGCTGATTGATAGTGCCGGCAGCTACCAGTTGTGATAACTGTTCCATTGTATAAGGACCAGCCTGCTGACCATTCACAGCAGCGAAATACTGGACTGCTCCGGGTAATGGTGGCGGGCCATCGTTACCTTGTTGTGGTTGTACTGTATTAGGCTGGAAGATATTGCCTAACTGGCCACCTATAGCCATACCCACACCGGCACCCAGACCAGCGCCTGCAAGGCCTCCCCCATTCGGGTTGGTGGCTGCCTGTTCCATTGCATTGGCTGCCTGAAACTGTGCATAAGCTCCCAGGTTACCAACAATGCCCATGCTGCTGCGTTTGTCCATTACGGCCTCTACTTCAGGTGGCAGGGATATATTCTCAATCAGGAACTTGGTAAGTTCCAGCCCCAGTTCATTAAACTCGGGTTGTATCTTAGTGGTAATAAGTGCGGATACTTCGTCGTAATTGGCCGCCAGATCAAGTACAGGAATTTTAGCCTGTGCAATGGCATCCATACCACGGGTAATAGCAACGTTACGTAACTGCTCGTTCACCCCTTCTACTGTAAATTCAGGGTTAGTGGCAGCTACTTCTTTTATAAATTTACCGGCATCCTGTACGCGGAAGGCAAAACTGCCGAAAGCACGAAGACGTACCGGGCCGAATTCTGCATCACGCAGCATTACCGGATTACGGGTACCCCATTTCTGGTTCACAAACTGACGGGTACTTACAAAAAATACATCTGCCTTATAAGGACTGTTAAATCCATATTTCCAGCCTTTCAGCGTGGTGAGAATAGGCATGTTTTCTGTAGTCAGCGTATACATTCCTGGTTTGAAAACATCTGCTATCACCCCTTCATTCATGAATACAGCTAACTGCGATTCACGCACAGTAAGCTTGGCATTCATCTTAATTTCATTCTGGTAGCGGGGAAACTTCCAGACAATGGTGTCGTTGGATGTATCCACCCACTCTATAATATCAATGAATTCGTTCCGGAGTTTATCAAAAAGTCCCATATATGAGGTTTTTATAGAGGATGAAATTAAGTTAAAGTGAGTATATATTGTATACCTGAGGTAAATTTAAAGTAAAGCTTTGTAATCAATGATTGCAAGGCTTTACTTTTTAAGTGAAAACGGGCATCAATTTGTTTCTGCACTTTCTTCTTCCAGGTAATTTTTATAGGCTTTCATAGCCTCAGCAGAGAGCTTTTTCTTATCTGTCACCGTGCTTTTTTCACTGATTGTGTGAATTAACCCAGGTTCAGTATTGAGCTTAGTGGGATCCAGTGGATGAGGACCGTTCAATACATATTCCCAGTCTTCACTCTCATCGGTTTTATAGCGGTATAATACGAGCCATTCAGCAGGTTGTTTTCCCTGCTGCACCTTTACGCGGGTCACCTGTTCGATGTCTGTTATAGTATAATCTTCGCCCATATAATAAGCTACATAGCTGCGTCCCAGCAGCTCCTGGGTGAGCAGGTGACGGATCTGAGACAGTTGTTTGTCATTTTGTACCGCCTGAATAAATGTGTATGCTTCGCTATTATCTGCTAAAACGCTGTTGAGTGTTTTGTCGTCAACATGGATGCCTTTATTCATTAAACCACGTGCGCCGAGGCTACGTAACGTCATCACGGTATCCGCCAACAGTTGTCTGAAACCTGTTGCCACGGAAGCCGGCATTCCTGGTAACGCGAGTATACGACCAGTACTCAGCAGGCTCCTCTCCAGCTTCCAGTCGTTATCTTCATCCGGTTCCCTGTTTTTCCATTCTTTTAACAGACGTTCAAACTGTTGCATTATACCCGGCAACAGGCGCTCAAGACCATACCTGTCAAACTGAGGGGAAAGCCATAATGAATCACCGTAAGTATATGCGGTAAAAGCCTGCAGAAAACTTACGGACCGTTCTGCAGTGGCGATCATGGCAGGCATGTATTTTTGGTACAGACTGTCATTTTCGAAAGAGTAAGAGAAAATGTTACTGCCGGCAATAGCACTTTCCGGCATTTCGGGTGCAAGGCGCAGGAATGTGCGAATAGCAGAATCCGAAGGTATTCCGTTCAGGAAGCGCAGGACCCTTTCTCTTTCCCAGGCATCAGTTGTATTGGGAAAAAGCCGTTCGGCTGCATGCACAACATTATCATCAGCCAGGTCTTTTAGCGATAACAGCAACTGCACTTTTGCATTATTCTCACCGGTATCCGCAGGAAAAGGCTTTGCCAGTGCATCTATAATAAACCCTTTATCAGCGCTGTCAGGCTCCAGATTATCCAGGTAATTATGGGCGATATTAAATATTGTTGTATCGGTACTTTGCAGGTCCTTCAAAAGCATAGACAGTCTATTTTCCTGTAACCGGAAAGTATCGGCCTTCTCCCGGCTTCCGGGGTGAAAGGAAGCAAGAAACTGCTGTGCATAACCCGTCTGAATTACTTCTGCCGGCATAATAACAGACAGGCGATAAATGGTATGACCAGCCACTACAGCTCTCCGATACCAACGCAGACCGGTATGACGCCCCTTCATCTCTGTTTCATATACGGGCAGTCCTTCCCAGACAGATTGTTTGTGGCTGGTAATAATAAAAGTAGTGTCTTCAGAATGTACAAACTCTTTCAGGAGACTGTCTGGTTTGTTATTGTAGTAACGGGCATATTTGTCTACTTCTGCTACGTACATGGAGTGAGAAGTGCTGTCCATCGCTCTGTACAAATAAACATGTACACGTGATGATTCATCGTAATGGCCAATAGCCCCACCGGTAAAAAGTTCGGGACCGGCTATAGTAAAACTGCTATCTGTTGGTACAAAGGAAATCGCAGGTGCCTGTGCTTTCAAAGGAGATATGTGAAAGCCATTGAGGAAACGTTGCCAGTAGCTGCTGTCTGTACGTACGCCATCATAAACACAAAGCAGGAAGTATGCAAGATTACCCCTTGGTATGAAGTGCAGACGGGATATAAAACCATTACTATGATTATAGATCAGCTGGTATAATGGCAGGCCCTCCCGTTCGGTTACAGTCGAATCAATCAGCTGTAAAGTACTGTCTTCCTGAAGCAGCATTGCACGGACGCCTTCCAGTACCTGGTTATCATTGATGTTATAATAACCCCTTTGCATCTTTTCGATCCGCAGTATATATGAGATGTTATTGGCATCATCCAGACCAGAATATGCTTCCACAGGGCGTACACCTTCCTTGTTACCGGATTGTATATGGTTTACATCCAAAGGCAGCATGGCAGAGAAACCTAATTGCGGGCTATTCAACGTATCATATATTGTTACAGGCCGCGCAATATCATAAAAACGTACAGATTTGAAAAAGTCCTTTCTGGAACTGCTGTCTTTTTCTCCGGAGTTGTACATAAATACAAAAGCCCTGTTATTGCGGATGAACAGACGTATATACAATGGAACATTCTCTTGCAGCAGCACGGCCTCTGTACCGGGAATATTACGGTAGGTTATGGGATAGGATTTTTGCAGCTTCGCATTACCCTGCCTTGCCATGTTAGCGATCATCGTATTTACCAACTCCCGCTTATCCATTCCCAACTGAGGAATATCTATAGAAAAAGCAAAACCGACATCACTGCCGTTGTTGCCTATGTACATTTTCCGGTTCATGTTGGGTATAGGATAACTAATTGGAATGCCGGGAAGCATCACGCTGTATCCGTCTGCTATTTTATTCAGTGAATATCCTTTCATGCTGTCCAGCCGCTGGCGATCACGTTTTGCAGCACCGGTAAAAGTTGCTTTTACAGAAGTAACCGTATATCCTTTTGCACGAAGCAATGATATGATGCCTTTCTCTCCTGGCAAATGAGCTACTCCAACAGCAGCGAAAACACTGCCTTTGTTGATCAATAAAGCCAGGTTATCTGCCATCTCAAGATTACGCACTACCAGCCCAGGCCCTTCATCACTATCTTCAGATTGAGCGCTGTTCACAAACTTTGATATCTTTTCCAGATCTGCCTTGTAATACATGTTAACGAGTGAATCCAGGAAGTTTACCCGTGTATTGAAACGATCTGTTTTCTCTTTCGCGTCTCCACTTCCGGCATCATGGTAACCAAGGGTCCACAGGAATACTTCTTTCTGCATCTCCGAGAAATCAGCACTCATAATATGCAACTGATTCTGTAACCGTTCCAGGCTATACACAGATTTATGAAGACCTGTAGCTTTCTGATGCAGCCAGCCATCCAGGAATATATTTTCCCCTTTCTGATCAGTGTTCTTGCTAAGCGCCTCTTCTTCATCAAGGAGCAGCTTTTCCACAAACCACATACGTTTCAGCTTCAGTTGTGCCAGAGGAGCCCCGGTTTTTTCGATTATCAGACTGTCTATGTAGTGGTATTCATCTGCTGTCAGCAGGCGACGCATATGATTAACAGTGTCCAGTAATGGTCCTTCCGGCGACAGCATATACGCCATCATCGAATCAAGATCTACCTCCATGGCAAAAGAGTTAGCGTTCCGTAGTGCAGTGAGCACAGAGTCGCTGAACTCGAACACTCTGTTGTCTGTGAGGTGCATGGTACCAAATAAGAAGGAAGGCGAAGCCATCCCCGGACCATTAATACGCCAGAGCAACTGGTAATGAGACCTGTTATCATTCTGGGCGCGTAAAACGGTTGCTGGTACCAGCAGGGCTAACAGTATGAAAATGCGGATAAAATGTGCGGCACAGCAATGCCGACGACCGATATAGGAATAGAACATATAACAAAAGTAATAAAGTCGGGGCATGTACGGAATTCCAGATGGGTTTCTACTAAAATAAAAGCAGTGCAAATGATAGATTTGCACTGCTTTTATTTTAGTAATGATTACAATGAAGTTATCTGCCACTGCTGGTTAGCACCGCTATTCCAGTTCCACTGAATAACACTGCCACCATTAGCTGTTGACTGTCCGTTTACATCCAGTGAGAAACCACTGTTCCTATTCAATATCTTGTAATATCCAAATCCTATGTCTATTATCTGCCATTGCTGATTGGTACCTCCGGAATAATCCCATTGTATTACTGCGGCTCCTGCAGTAGTAGACTGTCCGTTAACATCCAGTCCCTTACTACTATTCCTGTTGATAACAGAAGTATAGTTACTTCCCAATGCATTAAACAGCCATTGCTGATTAGCTCCTGCCCAATAGTCCCACTGATCAATGCTGGCACCATTTGCAGTTGACTGTCCATTTACCTCTAATGATTTACCACTATTTCTATTTAAAACTTTGTAATAAGTTCCTGCAGTAAAGGATGCATAAGGAATGGTTACGGAGCCTGTACCCCATGCATATTTTAACCTGGTTAATCCAGAGCTGTTACTTGTTGAAAGCGTTGTGCCACTTAGTGTAAACATACTATAAGTATCTCCTGTCCTTAACCCTGGCCAATAAATACTGCCTACGCCCAGATCATGTAAAGAATTGGTCATGCCCTGCAGGTAAGTATTATTTACATTGGAGCCTGGTGCGCCGGAATAGTTAGTACCATCCGTCATGACAGTACCAAATTCTGTTACAATTGTTCTTGCAGGATATGTAAGCGATTTTACCGGCCGTTCCCAATCTGCTGTTGTTGTTTTACTTGTTTCAAACCAGGTATAATCATGAAAAGAAAGCATACAGCTGTCAAAGCGGCTATCTGCTCCTATTGTATTTACATCCGAAGAATATCCAACACCATCCAGTACAAATCTGTTTTTGGGCACGCCAGGATATCTGGTCACAAACTGATTATACAAATTTTTTAAATCTGTTGAATTATAACCATGAGGTTCATTAAATACTTCGAAATAGATTAACGCATTTGATCTGTAATTAGCGACTATTGTATCCCACATCTGCCAGAAAGTAGTACTGTTATCAACCAATCCGTCTTTGGAAGAGGCACCTTCCCAGTAACCCAGCAATACTTTCATATTTTTAGAAGATGCTTTGTTGATACTCCCTTTGTAGGATTGCCACCAGGTATCTAATACTGTTGCAGGATTGACAGGCAGACGTACTGTATTTACACCGGCGGTCTGAAACCCGGTTAATATGTTGTCTGCTTTAGTTTGAATAGTGGCGTAACTGTCGGAGGAGGTAGTACCTGACAACACAAGCTTATCATCAGCAAAATTGTCCCGGCTATCGGCCCAGTTAACACCTTTGAAATCTGCAGAAGTAAGCGCTGCAGCCAATGCTATTGTATTTGAAGGGGGGTCTTTTGCAAGACTATCATGCATGTCTTTTTTACAGGCAAAACAAATCATTACAATGCTAAGAAGGGGAATCGTTGTTTTCATGTGGAATTTTTAAATTATGAATATCAGGATATTACGTGGATGGCATCTTTCCCGATTGCGGGTTATCAATATTAATTGTAAAATCTACACTTAAATTTAATAACTCCTCTTCAGCCTGCAAAATATTTATTTCATTATATACTGTTAAGCCTGGTAAATTTGGAATTATTTGATTTTTGCAGGTTATCGTTTGATTTTCATTATTTCTCATCCGGAGATTTTAATAGTTTTATATGAGGCATTAACATGCTTATTTCTTATATTTAGTTATAACCATTGCATATCATAATGGAAAAACAAACCTATAGCAGACGTTTTTTCTTAACCACCTCTTCATTACTTGCAACATTTGCTTTTATACCTGAGAGTGTAAAAGCATTCTACAGCAATGTCAAAAAACTGGTGATCAGACCTAAAGAAGAGTTACGGTTTCTTGTTACCATTAACAAGAAAAAATACAGGATAAATGCAGATTCCCGCACTACTTTACTAGACCTTGTAAGAGAACAACTGCAACTGACCGGTACCAAGAAAGGTTGTGACCATGGCCAGTGTGGCGCATGTACGGTTCATGTGGACGGGCAAAGAGTATTGAGTTGTCTTACATTAGCCGCTATGGTGCAGGATAAAAACGTAACCACTATTGAAGGTCTGGCAGATGGCGACAAATTGCATCCCATGCAACAGGCGTTTATTGAATGTGATGGTTTCCAGTGTGGTTATTGCACGCCAGGACAGATCATGTCAGCTGTTGCCTGTGTCAATGAGGGACATACTGGTTCTGTAGAGGAAATAAAAGAGTTTATGAGTGGTAATCTTTGCCGCTGCGGCGCTTATAACGGAATTGTTGAATCTATTCAAAAAGTTGCCAGATGAGACCATTTACACTTAGCAAGCCTTCCACTATCAGCCAGGCGGTATCTGGCAAAAATGAGGCGGTACGATATATTGCAGGTGGCACTAATCTGCTGGACCTGATGAAAAAACATATTTCTGAACCCGATGCTCTTCTTGACGTTACTACCTTGTTATCGGATACGGTGCAGTCTGCTCCCAAAGGGATACGTATCGGCGCTATGGTACGAAACAGTGTGGCAGCTTCAAATTCCGACATCCGTTCAGGATTTCCACTGGTGGCCAAAGCCATTTTAGCGGGCGCCTCCCCGCAAATAAGGAACATGGCGTCCATGGGAGGTAATCTGTTACAACGCACCCGTTGTCCATACTTTTACGACATTACAATGCCCTGCAATAAACGGAAACCAGGTAGTGGTTGCGGAGCCAAAGATGGTGAAAACAGGATGAGTGCTGTTGTCGGGTATAGTGAACATTGTGTGGCGGTACATCCTTCTGATTTATGTATTGCTTTAGCTGCCCTGGATGCGTCTGTTATAGTTACCGGGAAAGATCAGAAGGCTATAGCTATACCTTTTAAAGATTTTCACAGACTACCTGGCAGCACGCCGGAAAAGGATAATAACTTACCAGAAAATGCCATCATCACGTCTATAGACATCCCCGCTAATGCTTTCAACAAAAACTATGCGTATCTGAAGGTGAGAGACCGGGATTCATATGCTTTTGCACTGGTATCAGTAGCCGCCGCCTTACAACTGGACGGGCTGAGGATCAGAGAAGCCAGACTGGCATCGGGAGGCGTTGCACACAAGCCCTGGCGCTGGTATGAAGCAGAGCAGTTTTTAAAGGGGAAAGAGGCTACACAGGCAACTTTTAGCCAGGCAGCAGACATTGTGATCAAAGAAATAAAACCGCTCTCGAATAATGGCTTCAAATTACCTATGTTAAAGGGTGCTATTGAAGTAGCGCTTCAAAATTGTTTAACTGCTTAATATAATACCATGGGATTCTTCGATAACCAGCCGGATATTCAGCATATACCAGAGGGCCGTATAGAGGGCATAGCCAAAGTAACCGGCAGTGGAAAATATGCAGCTGAATACAAGGTAAATAATCAGTGTTACGGTGTTTTAGTAGGCAGTTCGGTAGCCGCCGGCACTATTAAAAGTATCAGTCTTGATGACGCGAAACAGGTGGCAGGGGTAATTGATATCCTTACACATCAACACAAACCATTCGTACCCGGTTTTGCTGATGAGGCAAAAATAAAAGAGGCACATTTTGGCTTACCCATCTTTTATACTGATAAAATTTACTTCAAAGGCCAGCCAATAGCAATGGTAATTGCAGAAACACTGGAAGAGGCTACTTATGCCGCATCACTGGTCTCTGCAGATTATACTATTGACAAGGCTAATGTTGATTTCGATAAATCCCATCCTGGAATTGCTGCCAGTAACACCGGAAAAGAGAGAGGTTCTCTGGACTCCTGGAGCAATGTACCATATGTGACAGAAGCTGAGTACACTATTCAGAACGAGGTGCATAATCCCATGGAAATGCATGCTACAATTGCCCAGTGGACCAGTGATGACAAACTGAAACTTTACGATAAAAACCAGGGAGTAAACAATGTACAACGAACTTTTGCAAAGCTGTGGAATATTCCCACTGGTAACATTGAAGTAATCAGTGAATTTGTAGGTGGCGGATTCGGTTCCGGCCTGCGTGTATGGCCTCATACATTTGCTACCATTATGGCGGCACGGCAGGTAAAGCGTCCGGTAAAACTGATGCTTACCAGACCACAAATGTTTTTACTGGTGGGTTACAGACCGGCATCATGGCAAAAAATAAAAATAGGTGCAGACAGCAATGGACAATTTGCTGGTATATGGCATATCGCCAAACACAGCACTTCTGTTTACGAGAATTTCGAAGATGGCATTACCCGTATAACACGCATGGTATATAAATTCAGCAATTTAAAAACAGAGTCTGCAATTGTACCGCTGAATTTGAGTGCTCCTACCTGGATGCGCGGTCCGGGTGATTGCACTGGTGCCTTTGCGGTGGAATGTGCTATTGATGAATTAAGTTATCAGTTGAAACAGGACCCGGTTGAACTTCGTTTAAAAAACCTGGCCATTGAGAAAGATCCTGAAAACGGTAAAACCTGGTCTACTAATTTTTTGAATGAAGGCATTCAAAAAGGAGCGACAATGATCAATTGGAAAAACCGGCAACCAGTGCCTGGTCAGGAAACCGATGGAGACTGGAAAATTGGTTATGGTATGGCTGTGGGCATGTGGGGCGCCGGGCGTGGTAAGGCCGGAGCCTCTATTAAAATGCAGCGGGATGGTACGATTACTGTGCGCACTGCGATGACTGATATTGGTACAGGGACCGGTACTGCTATGCAGAACATCGCACATGATTTTACCGGTATATCCAAAAACAATATAAAAGTTGAACTGGGTAATTCCAATCTGCCACCTGCACCGAGTCAGGGAGGCAGTACCGGATTGTCTTCTATAAGCGGTGCTGTAGTGGCCACCTGTGAGGCATTAAAGCAAAAGCTGGCCGGGTATGCTTCCTTGCAAAACGACGTGTATAAAGATGCGTTGGCAAAAGATATATTACTGTCAGATACCGGCATCTCTTATAAAGCTAATTTTATTTCATATGCTTCACTCTGGGAAAAAAACAACCTGGACCTGGTTGAAGCAGAGGCCAGTTCCGGCCCTGGGGAAGAGCGGCAGAAATTCTCTTTTTGCTCATCTGCCGCACATTTTTGCAGGGTAAGGGTGCATAGCAAAACAGGTAAAGTGAAAATTGATAAAATGGTATGCGTAGTAGATGGTGGTAAAATTGTAAATGAAAAAGCTGCGGCCAACCAGGTATCAGGTGCAGCAGCCGGTGGCATCGGGATGGCCCTGATGGAAGAGCAGCCTGTGGATACCCGTTATGGCAGTCTTGTGGGCAATGATCTGGCCGGGTATCACTTTGCAGTGAATGCTGATTCTCCGATCGTTGAAGTAGCATTTATCAATAAGCCTGATGTTAACATCAACCCTACAGGTTCAAAAGGCCTCGGGGAAGTTGGTATTATTGGTTCTGCCGCTGCGATTGCCAATGCCATCTATAATGCTACAGGCAAGCGTTTGCGCAATCTGCCCATTACGCCTGATAAGATTTTACAAGCTTAGTTTGTATTAATATGAAAGAGCGTCCTGTCTATATGGATTATAATGCTACTACTCCCTGTGATCCAAGGGTAGTGGAAAATATGATGCCTTTCTTCACTCTTGAGTTTGGAAATGCTGCAAGTACTGATCACAGATATGGATGGATGGCAAGGGAAAGTGTTGAGGATGCACGTGAGCAGGTAGCCAGTCTTATCGGAGCTACTTCTAAAAAAGTGATCTTTACCTCTGGCGCTACAGAGTCCATCAACCTGGCTATTAAAGGGATTGCTGAATCCTCGTTTACTAAAGGCAATCATATTATTACCTGTAAAACAGAACACAAAGCAGTATTGGACACCTGTGCTTACCTGGAGACAAAAGGATATCAGGTCACCTATCTGGAGGTGGATGCTCTGGGCCAGCTTTCATTAGAAAGCCTGGAGGCTGCTATCAGAGACAAAACAATCTGTATTGCGCTGATGTATGCCAACAATGAAACCGGTGTTATACATCCTGTGCGGGAGATTGGCGCTATTGCACGTAAACACGCTGTTCCCTTTGTATGTGATGCCACTCAGGCAGTGGGCAAAATTCCAGTGAACGTTGACCAGGATGGTATTGACCTGCTGGCATTTTCAGCTCATAAAATGTATGGGCCTAAGGGTGTGGGCGCCTTGTTTACCGGTAAAACCTTACCGGTAACACAACTACATGGAGGCAGTCATGAATGGGGTTTGAGAAGTGGTACCCTGAATACACCAGCCATCATTGGTTTTGGTAAAGCAGCCGAATTATGCAGCCAGGAAATGCTGACTGATGCTGATCGCCTACAACAGCTAAGGGACAGCATGGAACATGCCTTACCTGATCTTATCGTTAATGGCAGCGAAAACAGATTACCTCATGTCACTAACTTTCTGCTGCCGCAGGGCGATGCAGAACAGTTCCTGCTTTCCTTATCACCCTACCTTGCCGCGAGTCGTGGCAGTGCCTGTTCATCAGGACTGGTACAGCAGCCTTCACATGTATTAAAAGCAATGGGATTAAGTGATGTGGAGGCACATCGTGCTATTCGTATCAGTCTGGGAAGGTTTACCTCCCGTGATGAAGTAGACAGCGCGGTTCAGCATCTTATGAGGGGGATACGGGCATTAGTACCTGCTGACATGCATGAATAAATGATACAATTTCAATGAAAGAGATCAGACAAATCATACGGGCTTTCGAAACAGCGTTCAGGCAACACAAAAAAATGGTGCTGGCCACAGTGGTACACATTGAGGGCTCCGCTTATCGTGCACCTGGTGCACGAATGCTCGTATCTGAGGATGGCACACTGATGGGGACCGTCAGTGGCGGATGCCTGGAAGGTGACGTACTGCGAAAAGCATTGCTGGTAATGACAGAAGAAAAACCGGCGTTGATTACATATGATACCTCTGATGAAACGGATACTACCGGCCTGGGAGTAAGCCTGGGATGTAACGGCATTATCAGGATTCTGCTGGAACCCATTCCTGCACACCAGGATCATAACCCGATAACGCTGTTGCAGCTTGCGGTCGCTACGCGTCAACCTTCAGTACTGGTGACCTTTTTTACACCTGATAATAAAAAGTATGCTAAGCAGGGAACCCGGTTAATTGTGAATGCTGATGGTACCCACATCGTTGATGATATTATGCCGGTTGCCTATTCAAGGATGGACGCTGATATCCGGCAGGTGTTAGCGACACAGTCATCTGCGTTTATACGATATGCACCCTATAAAACAGGCGAAACTGCTGTACATGTGTTTTTTGAATTCCTGATACCTGGTCCGGCCCTGGTGGTAGCAGGGGCAGGCAATGACGTACTCCCCCTGGCACATATGGCAGCCATACTGGGTTGGGAACTTACGCTGATAGATGGACGCCCTTCTTATGCCACTTCTGCCAGATTTCCGTCCTGCCAGGTAATTGTGGCGAAACCGGAAGAAGCATTACAGTCTGTCACTATTGATGAACAAACGGCTGTGGTGCTGATGTCTCACAATTATTTCTATGATAAATCTGTGCTTATTCAGGCGCTACAAAGTCCGGCAGCCTATTTCGGCATTTTAGGGCCGCAGAAAAAGCGGGACCGTTTACTGCAGGAGTTACAGGAGCAGGGCATCACGCTGTCTGCACAACAGCGTGCCCGGATATATGGTCCGATAGGTCTGGATATAGGCGCAGAGACTGCAGAAGAGATAGCGCTTTCCATTATCAGTGAAATAAAAGCCGTTTTTGCAGGAAGAACTGTAGGATCGCTGCGTAATAAGTCGGGAAAAATTCACAAGCGCAGTACATGCATTGCTTCACCCATGGAAACGTATGGTATTGTGATACTGGCTGCCGGGGAATCTAAGCGGTTGGGCACTTCTAAACAACAACTGATATTCAGGGGAGATACTTTGTTAAGGAATACGGTGCGTACCGCATTGGAGTTAGGTACTGCCGCCACTGTTGTAGTCGCGGGGAAAGCGGCTGCCACGATAAAACAACAGCTGGAAGACATGAGCATTGAATTAGTGATCAATGCCGGATATGCGGAAGGTATGGCAAGCTCTATACGTGAGGGGGTGAAACACTTATGTGGTAAGCATCCACATGTAGCTCATATACTGATTATGTTATGTGATCAGCCTTATGTTGATGTAACCCATCTCAGAAGACTCGTTTATCAACAGCAATTGACAGCAGCGCCGGTTGCTGCAAGTAATTATGCAGGGCGCAATGGAGTGCCGGCACTCTTCCACCAATCCGTTTTTCCGCAGTTGCTGGCATTGGAAGGTGATACAGGTGCAAAACACGTGATTGAAGGATTAGGGGAAGCAGTAACTATTGTTCCTTTTCCTGAAGGAGTAGTAGATGTTGATACTATGGAGGCCTATCAGAAAATTATGTAAAGGGGTGCGCTGTTTTCGAACACCTGCTGTACGATTATGAGCAGTTATATTAAAACAAATAACTGTATTTCAATAAGTTATATTAATGGCATAAAATTCCTTTGTATGATTTAACCTAATAACATTTACATGAAAAGGTCAATCGGTATTTTTGGAATTTTACTTAGTAGCATTATAAGTTTTGGTCAAAGTGTTCTCTACACACCAAAAGATCCCCAGTTATATAAGGATATTGCTCATATGGATAGTGTAATGTTTGATGCTTTCAACACACAAAATCTTACTATTCTAAAAACTGTCTTTGCAGAAAACCTCGAATTTTATCACGATAATGGTGGTCTAAGCGACTATACATCCAACATGGAAGCTTTCAGGAGAAATTTTGAGATGAATGCCAATAGTGCTTTGAGACGTGAGCTGGTGAAAGGCACGTTGGAAGTTTACCCTGTACCAGGATATGGTGCTATTGAAATGGGTATTCACCGTTTTATTCATACAGAAAATGGTAAGGAATTAATTGGAGTTTATAAGTTTACACATGTCTGGCAATACAAGGATAATGAATGGAAAGTTACCCGTGTGATGAGTGTAGGGCATTAAGTATATTTTATACGGTTAGATGCTCTATAACTACTGCCAGCACTTCTGTTTCGTAGCGTTCCTGTTCAATCGCTCCTTTGCGTGTACCAGAGAAATAATCGCTGATGGCATAGCTTTTCCCATACCGGTTTTTTCTATTAGATAATACATAATGTGGTTCACTATTATCGGTTTCTAAAAGAATATACACTTCATCTAAACTCATCAGTTTCCTGGTATACAAACCTGGCACTTTCTGAAATAGTTGTCTTTGGGTTAAATCAAAAACATAGGTAAGGTTAAGCTTAAACAAAAAATCGTACAGTGCATAAACCGTACAAATAATGCCAATGCTCAATATCAATAGATAAAGATCGCGACCTATAACCATAAAATATGGAAGCAAAAAGGCTATTGCTGCCAGCAACAGACAAATGATGATTTTATTCTTGTACTGTTTGTTGGGTTGCAGAACCAGTGATTCGCTGCTCACATTAAAGATCCAGGGTGTCATTATCAGTTATTGTTTGTTATGCCCATAATCTGGGCGGCTTCGTCTATCACGTTTTGCAGGGGTCTTGTCACAAACATGGTTTGGTGTAGCAGCAGATTTCGTTGTTTCCCATTTGGAGCCACAATCAGGGAAGCAGTTGCATTAATGGTGATAAGGAATGTTTGTTTGGAGATCAGAAAATTGTGAAAATCATCAAAGTGAAACACCTTTGGCGATGTAAAGAAGAATGATTGTGCAATGATGGTACGGTTGTCTATGTCAAACCGGGTACTGGCGCCAGCACGAAGCAACAGGATCAGGCCGAATATGCCAAGCATAGCGCATAGCATTTTATTGCCATTGGTCTTTTCAAAATAGACAAAAGCAAGTATTGCAGCTGCCAGTAAAAACAGGGCAACGATGTAATACAATGTGCGTTGAGGTATTTTGATATACACATTTCCTTCCCTGGTAAAGTATTTGTATGATTCCATATTCTTTTTTTATTGCCATCACAAAATTGTGACGTAGCGCGAAAACCTGCAAGCTTTAGCATACAACAAAACGTCTATCAGTTTTTAAAAAGCGTCTACAATACATCTACATAATTCATAAAAAGCCGCCTCAATATGTAATTGAGACGGCCTCTTAACCCTTATAACGTTGTAAGCTCAATCAGGAGCTGTACCATCCCTGTATACTTTTACATTCCTCCATTTAACGGTGGCTGTACCGGTAGTTAATGTACCATAATTACCATATTTCATATAATTGGTGACAGCCTCATTATCAGCAATGTCGGCTTTCTTCACCCCATTAATATAGATTTTAATCCTGTTGCCTTTATCTTCCTGTAAATGGATGACATTTATATGCACTTCCTTACCATAAATATTAGTGGCTAATGTCTGCCCGGCTCCTTTGATAGATCCGCCGTCAGCAGCATATCCACGGATCATTAATTCCGTAGCGCCTGAAGTACTGCCGAAAATCTGCATCAATGACTCATCATTTAAAGGAGAAGAGAAGGTGACATAACCATCGAACTGACGACTACCCTGGCTATAGTCATTCTGCAGCCGTATTTCCGAACGGTTAGAATTATTATTTACAATCCGGAAAGTCTCGATGCCATTACTGTAACTGTAATCAGCACAAATGGGACTCCCAACAGATTTATAGGTAGTCCAGTCAAAAATCTGTAATCCGTCTGCATTATCAAGATGGATTTTTTTGGTAGGCGAATATTCCACCCATCCACTACCCAGTGCGGACATTATAGATACTTCACTTTTATCGATGATAGTATTTTGGGATACGGCCGTTGTTAGGGGAGATTTCCTCAATGTTTTTTCATCTTTACTACAACCGGTAAAAAGGACAACTATCAAGAGCGAATTTAGTAGCCATAGCATATGATTAGCATCATTGCTTTTTGCAAAGGTTTTCATTTTGTTTTGATTGATAAGTTAAGAATAACGTGAAATTGAATAAACTAGATTGGGATATATGTTAGTTAAGGGTTACAGGGCTATTCTCCGAAAGTTCTAATGCCAGAATCAACAATCAATTGTCTGTAGTTCATACAAATTTCAATCGATTGCATTATTATACTAATTTAATATTTTTGATCGTAAAAACAAATACTTTTTCAGAATGGCAGATGTTGTTAATCATAAATACACTGCATCTGACTGTTTAGTTCTCTGATTTAGCTTTGGAATATGGGTTCAGATTTTGTTTTTCAATTTAGCTTCACCTAATATTCACGTCAGATAAGGTGTATTTATCGATCAACAACATCTGGCGCGAAGATTATACAATCAAACTGAGACACTACCTTCAGTTTTAATATTATTCTACAGCAGCTTCTTATCAGAAAATGATACAGGCCATACGTGTAATACACATATGGCCTGTAGAAAATGAGTACGGCAATTATCTTTTTGCTGCTCTTAGTTGTAATAAAGTGGAGGTTAAAAGATCAACATCCGCACAGGTATTGTAAAAAGCCAGTGATGGCCTTACCGTGCTTTCCAGACCAAACCTGCGAAGGATAGGCTGAGCGCAATGATGGCCGGTCCTTACTGCAATACCTTCTTTATTCAATGCCTGCCCTACCTGGTCATTGGAATAGCCCTGCAGGGTAAAAGAAAGCACACTGGCCTTTTCTCTGGCAGTACCGATCAATTGAAGTCCGGGTACCTGTTGCAGCAAACGGGTGGCATATTCCAGTAAATAATGCTCGTACAAAGCAATATTGTCAATACCCAGTTTGCTTACATAATCAATAGCAGCACCCAACCCCACCGCATCAGCAATATTACCTGTTCCGGCTTCAAAACGGCCAGGCGCCAGATGATATTGGGTATACTCAAACGTTACATCCTTAATCATGTTACCCCCACCCTGCCAGGGTTCCGTCTGATTCAACAGATCTTCCTTACCATATAACACACCTATACCGGTAGGACCAAACACTTTGTGGCCGGAGAATACAAACCAGTCCGCATTTAAAGCACGCACATCAGTGCGCATATGTGAAACGGACTGCGCTCCGTCAAGCAATACCTTTGCGCCTGCCTGGTGGGCCATTTCTATCATAGCCTGCGCCGGAGTAATAGTACCCAATGCGTTAGATACCTGTGTAAATGCAACCAGTTTGGTTTTGCTGTTCAGCAGTTTTGCATATTCATCCAGCAATACCTGCCCATCGTTATCTACCGGTACCACGCGTAGCTTCAGTCCCTTTTTAGCAGCCAGCTGCTGCCAGGGCACAATGTTGGCGTGGTGTTCAAGATGTGTAACAATGATTTCATCACCAGACTGCAGATATTGTTCTCCCCAGCTTTTAGCTACCAGGTTAATCGCCTCTGTGGTGCCGCGTACAAAAACAATTTCATTGGGCGAACCTGCATTAATAAAAGCCTGCACCTTTTTACGGGCATCTTCATATGCATCTGTAGCACGGGCTGCCAGTTCATGTGCCGCACGGTGAATGTTGGAATTTTCGTGCTGATAATAATAGCTGATCCGGTCAATTACCTGTTTAGGCTTTTGTGTAGTAGCTGCATTATCCAGCCAGACCAACGATTTGCCATTCACCTTTTCTGATAAAATAGGAAAATCCTTTTTGACCGTATTCACATCAAAACCCCATGCTTCACCGTTAGCTGTTTTTCCTTCCAGGAAATAATAGGCAGGCACCACATTCTCTATGGTGGGAGCTGCGTTATTATCAGCGGGAATAAACGATAACAGCGCCTGCAGATTAAACAAATGCTCCGGGTCAGCCTCAAAAGGCAGGTACTCTTTTAACCGGAGCGCCGGAGAAAACAAGCTATTGCCTGATACTGAGGAAGCACTGACCCCCTGCAGGTTTTCATCCGGAAAACCTGTTTGCGGATTGTCAAAATTGATGTTATTGCCATGTATAATACCAGCGGGCGATTGCCCGTCGCCTGCAACAGAAGCCGGTATGCTACTGTTGCGGGTGGCAGTATGCGCACCGGATAGTACGGTATCTGCACCACCCTCCTGGTTTACTAAGTAATCGTAGTCTGCAAGCTGCCCGAGCCCCTGCACACCATTACCTGTATCTGACTGGCGAAAAAGCTGGTTGGCCAACTGTTCCAACGCAGCTTCGTCAGGTAATTCCGGGTTATTAATATTTATACTCATGGTAGTTACCTATTTCTACATCGTCCAGGACAGCAATGGCATCATCTACCAGTACTGCCAGCGAACAATACAATGACACTAAATAAGAGGCAATGGCTTTATCATTAATACCCATAAAACGTACAGATAAGCCGGGCGACTGTTCTCCCTGTAAACCGGGCTGGAAGAGTCCTACTACTCCCTGGCGGCTTTCACCGGTACGCAACAAAATGATCTTTGATTTACCCTTTTCTATAGGCAGTTTGTTGCAAGGTATTAATGGTATACCACGCCAGGTAATGAATTGTGAACCGAAAAGAGATACTGTGGGTGGTGGTACTCCCCTTCTGGTACATTCACGTCCAAAGGCAGCTATCGTTTGAGGATGTAATAAAAAGAAACCAGGCTCTTTCCATACCAGTGCAATCAGTTCGTCCAGATCATCGGGTGTAGGAGGCCCTTTACGCGTTTTAATTCTTTGTGATGGTACTACACTGTGTAATAGTCCATATTCTTTGTTATTGATCAATTCGCTTTCCTGCCGCTCTTTAATAGTTTCTATAGCTAAGCGCAGCTGTTCGCTGATCTGGTTATAAGGTTTGCTGTATAAGTCAGATACCCTGGTATGCACATCTACAATTGTTTGTACGGCTGCCAGGTTGTATTCACGCGGATTTTCAATATAATCCACAAACGTTTGAGGCAACGTACGTTCGTCCCGGGCCGAGCAGTCCACTTCAATAGCGCCTGCATCTTTCACTCTGTTCAAACGATATACCCCTGATTCCACAGGTACCCAGTTAAGCAGGCGGGTGAGCCAGCGTGGACTAATGGTAACCATTTGCGGTACGGTACGGGTAGCAATGGCTAGTTGCCTTGCTCCAACATCTCCCAACGCTGTTTGCTGGTAATTACTCTTTTGATCTGCCATATAAGATATTATTTATGTTTAAAAAAGTAGTTATAAATAAAACGTTGTGGGAAAAATATATACACAATACCCTGCACAAGATCGCAGCGTTGCACTTAATGGGTGGTCAATAAGGAATCAACATCTTAAAAATAAGATAATCTGGTTGGTTTAACAATTTAATCCTTAGGGGGTAGACTTAGTTTGATTTATTTTGATCTGAGAGTAGTTTTTTGTGATAGTGCTTCGCACCATCACAAAAAACTGAAGGGGTTTTGCAGGGCTTCGCCCTGCACCCAAACGGGGAAATACCAGTCAATTCTATTCAAACTGGCTTTTATCTATCCCGGGTATAATTCTCAAAGCATTTTTGTAATACACTTTTTTCAATATTTCATCGGGTAGCTGCATACCATACATCCGCCAGAAAGCGTGATATTTCTTATGATAGGGAAAGTATTCATCCGCGGTTTCCAGCACACGGAAGTAAGTGGTATATTCGTCCGGCTGCCAGGAATCTTTACCGAACAAGATCCTGTCCTGATACTTCTCAAAGAATTGTCGTGCCATCTTAGGTTGCCTTCCCAGCTCTGCTATCACTGCTCCAAATTCGACATACATGTTAGGTATCTGATCCATCAGCTGTGCTAATTGTGACAAATTACTTGCATACCAGCCAAAGTGGGCATTAATGAATGTTGTGCCGGGATGTTTTCTAAACATACGATGCTCTTCTTCTATGATCTGTTCCCAGGGCGCCGGATTGGTATTACTGCGCTTACGGCCAGGATGGGTAATCAACTCTAACCAGCGTTCGTTATTATAATCTGCAGGTTGCCAGAACTGTTTGGGGTCAGCCGCATGAATAAGCACCGGGATCTTCATCCTGCCACATTGGTCCCAGATAGCATCCAGTCGCGGGTCATCAATGGCTACCCGTTTACCTTTATTATCATTTACACTAAGCCCTAAGTTTTTAAACACTTTCAGGCCATTGGCACCATTCTTTACATCTTCCTTCAATTGTAGCACAGCTTTTTCTGTCCAGCCATCCTCCCCTATACCATCAAAATCAATATTTGCGAATACGATAAACCGTGAGGGAGCCTTACTCTTTATATTGTCTACCTGAGCCTTCAGGCGGCTGCCATTCCCCCCGCTCAGGTTCACCATTACTTTCATATTCAATGCGTCCATATCCTGCAGCAAATCCTTCAGGTTGCCGGATGCCAGGCCATTCTGATGATTATGTACATCAATGAAAGGAAACTTTGCCCTTGTCAGTTTATGTTCCGGCACTACCAGAGAGGAAGGCGGGTCATATTTTTCAAAATCAATGACAGGCTGTTCCTGGGCATATGATGTAACAACAACACAAAACAGGGCATAGAAAAGGGAAGATAGTTTGCGCATATGGCTACAGATAGTTTAAACTAAATTTATACAAAGATGAGCGGGATTGAAAGCGGGATTTTATGAGCGGAAGAATAACCGGATTCAATGAAAATATCAATCTTGTAAAAGACCGGTCTTTTTATAAGGTTTGAAACAATCGATCCATAAAAGTGTCGAGATCCTGGTTAATCGCCCTTACTGTAGACTGTAATTGATTTAACATCCCTGCTCTTTTATGTAGCAGGTCAGCAGTATACGATCCTCCTTTATTGAATAGTAGGTTTATGTCGTTTTTATCGTCAATTTCAAATGTTTTCCATCTGCCTTTTATGCTCTCTATAAGCGTACTTCCTTCAGTATTGCTAAAGCCTTTATGTGAAAGAATATACCAGACAGAACCCGGATATACTAAGGACTTATCCTGAGGATACCATATATCATGAAGCAAATTCCGGTCATGCATAAATAACATCTTTTTCCCTTTAGGATTAATAGTCATGGCGCTAAGACCAGCAGATAGCAAGCCTCCGGATATACCGGCAATATTTTGTGCATTGTCGTTTGTCAGTATTACCGTCACAACAGTTGTAACAGATCCAACAATAACCGACGCAATTGTTAAATTCTTTGTTCTCTTTTGATCCAGATTTTCCAGATAACTGGCTAATTGATCCGCTCTTTCACCCTGACAATCAAGTTCCGCCGCAAGACCATCCAACTCTGTACGAAAGCGGGAGATCCTCTGTTGAATTTCACTCTTTTTCTCCAGGCGCAATATTCTGGTAGACAGGGAAGAGTCTTCTGTTGTAAGTGTCAGGAGTTGATCTATTGAATGCAACGTTCCGGTAGCACTTGCCATCAGGTACTCATGTAATCCCAACTTCTTATTAAAAATACTATCACGTGAGTAATCGGCTTCTTCCAGATTTTCGAAGCCAACCGAAACGTTGGGGATAGTAGGAGAGCAATAATCCTGACCGAAACTGTTTGACTGAATTGGTCTGGTTGAATTACAAGAAATGAAACTTGCGGAAATAATGAATAAGTAAAGTAATATTTTCCTCATAATAGCTAATCCTTAGATTACGAACAGGAATGATTAACCAGAATCGTAAAAATAGAACTTTATCCTGAGTATGTATTGAAAAATAGAACAACCGGTTGCGCTGGCTTTGTTCCCTTAATTGAAGTAATATTATCTAATAATTTCAAACCATGAGGCTAAAGCAAGTTGTATTAAATATTACATTCTTTATAATAGTCCTTTCAATATGGGAATCTTCATATGCTCAGCCCAATATAATAAAAATTAAAAGTGGTGAAAATTGGTATGGAGGAACTGTAACTGAAGGACAAATGATGCCTTTCAAAGATGGATATTCATTTAACCTTTATGCAAATACTGGTGGGAACCAGGCATCTCCCCTACTTCTTTCAACCACGGGCAGGTATATATGGAGTGATGCGCCTTTCGAATTTTCTGTCAAAGGCGATCAGTTGTTTTTAAATGCAACACAGCCTATTGAAATTGATTCAATGGGCCATAATTTAAAAGAGGCTTTTATTAACGCAAGCAAAAAGCATTTCCCTTCAAAAGAGAAGTTGCCCGATACACTTTTATTTACCAGGCCACAATATAATACCTGGATAGAGTTGGTTTATAACCAGAATCAGACCGATATTATTAAATATGCGAATGCTATTATCTCTAACGGTTTTCCAGCTGGTGTGTTAATGATTGATGATAATTGGGCAGATTACTATGGGCGTTTTGATTTTAGAAAAGACAGGTTCGATAATGCTACAGTGATGGTTGACAGCTTGCATAAAATGGGTTTTAAAGTGATGTTGTGGGTTAGCCCTTTTATATCTCCCGACACCGAAGTTTTCAGAGACCTGTTAAATAAAAAACTCCTTCTGTTCGCCGGGAAAACTAACTGGAAAGATGCTACGAACCCAGCTATTATTAATTGGTGGAATGGCTACAGTGCGGTTTTGGATTTTACAAATCCACAAGCTAAAGATTGGTTTACCGGAAGGTTGGACTATATGATTAAAACCTATCACATTGATGGTTTTAAGTTTGACGCCGGGGATGCTGATTTTTATCCCTCCGATGGAATTTCATTCACAAAAGCAACACCCAACGAACATAGCCGGTTATGGGGGGAGATTGGTCTGAATTATCCATTAAATGAATATCGTGCGATGTGGAAAATGGCAGGAGAACCGCTTGTGCAACGTTTACGGGATAAACAGCATACATGGATTGATTTGCAGAAACTTATTCCTCACTTAACCGTGGCTGGTTTACTTGGTTATAATTTTACATGTCCTGATATGATAGGTGGAGGGGAATATGGTTCTTTCATTGGAAGAGATAAATTAGATGAGGAACTTGTTGTCCGTTCTGCCCAGTGTTCTGCTTTAATGCCTATGATGCAGTTTTCTGTTGCCCCATGGAGGGTACTAAGCAGCTCAAACCTGGAAATAGTGAAAAGAGCTGTTGAAACCAGAAAAAGGTATACACCATATATTTTACAGATGGTAAAGGAGTCTGCAAAAAACGGGCAGCCAGTTGTGAGAAGTATGGAATATGAATTTCCGAATCAGGGTTTTGCTGAAGTTAAAGGGCAATTTATGCTGGGCGAGAAATTTTTAGTAGCCCCGGTATTGACTAAAGACATGAAGAAATCAGTTTATTTCCCGAAGGGGAAATGGAGAAGTGATAAGGGCGAAATTATAAAAGGCCCGGCGACAATAGAGCAGATAGTACCTTTAGACAGGCTACCAGTGTATGAATTAGTTAAATAAAAGAAAGCCCGGCGAATTTGCAGGGCTTTCTTTTAACAAGTATTAATTACTTTGCCACCAGACCTGTTATCCTACCCGGCATATCATTATTTAAGCTCACTGCCTTTCCATTTTTCCAGTAGGTGGCTATGCCATTCAGATAACCAGCCACATAAACGTCGACTCCAAGCACAGTTATAGCATTTACACCGGCACCTTCTTTCCCATCAGTCAGCAGGTCTGCTTTCCCGTTCTTCCAGCAAACGGCAATATTCGTACCTGCAGCATTTCTGTCAAACCCGGCGACATATACGTCATTACCGGCTATAGCAATAGCTTTTGCTCCGCAGCCATCAGGAAGTATGACCGGCTGGTTATTTTTCCAGTACATGGCTACTTCTTTCCCTGCATCATTTATTGCAAAACCGGATACATACACATCGTTACCTGATACAGCAATAGCCTGTGCTTCTGCACTCTTTTTCCCTTCTGTGAGGGATACTGCTTTCCCATTTTTCCAGTAGGTAGCGACATACTCCCCTGCCTCATTTACCTGGGAACCGGCCATATAAACGTCGTTGCCGGCTACTGTAATAGCGTATAGTTTAGTATCTTCTCCCATAGAGGTGGGTGCTCCATTTTTCCAGTAAGTAGCCAGCCGGCCGTTATTTCCAATTACATGCACGTCAGAACCTGACACACTAATGCCAATGGCTTTCCCGTATGTTTTACCATCTGTGAGTCTGACAGCTTTCCCGTTTTTCCAATAAGTAGCAACAGGTTCTCCTGCGGGGTTGTATTCATAACCGGCCACGTATTCATCATTGCCTGATACGGTGATCGCACACGCCCCTGCCGTTGCTTTACCATCCGTCAGTGGTATTGTTTTCCCGTTTTTCCAGTAAGTGAGACCAGTTCCGTTACCAGAGAAATCATCGTAAGCCAGCAACAAAACAGGTGTGGATTGGGCTTTAAGGACAGTAGTTAACGCCATTAATAAAAACCACAGGCTAATTATTTTTTTCATTTTCATTTTTTTTGCCATCACAAATTTGTGATGCAGTGCGACAGCCTGCAAGTTTCAACATACTACAAAACATTTACCTGTCTTAAAAAACGGGTCTACAATACGTCTACATAATTCATTAACATACTGATTATCAATATATAAAGTATCTGTTTTTAGAGCAGGATTATTTGAAGAAGAAGATAGCAACTCAAATTGTCAGTGAAGGTGCTAACATTAAGATAAGATTTTCATAACTATTATTTCATGAGTTATAAATTATATATATCGATCCGAAGATTATGTTTGCTGTAAATAAACCTACAACCTACAATGACCACCTTTAAAGTGAACGGGAGTCCATTCGTCTTATTGTCGATTTGGGTACTGTTGTTATTACCGCATACGTCACTATCACAAAACACAACATTTCTTCCAAACGCTTACGCCCATAATGACTATTGGCATAAGCGACCATTGTTTGATGCGCTCGACAATGGGTTTACTTATGTAGAGGCAGATGTATACCTGAGGAAAGGGCAACTTGTGGTAGCACATATGCTACCTGTATTACAGCCTTCCAGAACACTTGATAAATTATATCTTAATCCTTTGTCTGATCATTTTAAAAATGATAGTATGGGGATGAATTATCCGCGGATTACTTTAATGATAGACATAAAAAGTGACCCTGAAAAAACCTACCAGGCATTAGCTGACCTGTTACACCGTTACGAATCCCTCTTATCCTATTATGAAAATGGAACATTATACAAACGTGCTGTTACTATTGTGATAACCGGACACAAGCCTGTCCGGACTATAAAAAGCCTGGATTGCCGGTATGTTTTTATTGATGAAGACTTAATACAGATGGCAAAAGAAAAGAACCCTGCAAATTTGTTTCCGATAGCCAGTTGCCGGTATGGACGGATACTGAGCAGGAATAGTGAAGAAACATTATCAAAAGAAGAAAAACAAAATCTTTGCAGATATGTACAAATAGCCCATCAAAATGGCAAAATAGTACGGCTGTGGGCTTCCCCTGAAAATACAAAAGTCTGGAAAGAGTTATTAAGTTGTGGTGTTGACTTAATTAATACCAATAAACTGGTAGAGTTAAAAACCTTTTTATTGAACAGGTATCCGGATTTTGCAAAAACTAATTAATGCTATAAAAAAGCCCCCTGGTTTAAACCGGGAGGCTTTTGTTTAAGTAGGCATCTATTCCAGCCTACCTGCGATGGTTGGTATGTGTTGGATAGATAGGTTAGGACTATTGCGCAAACACTTGTTCCAGTTTATCCAGCAGTGCATCTCCACGTAAGTTCACAGCTACAATCACTCCTTTGGAGTTCACCAGGGCATTCTGAGGAATAGCATTGATACCATACATCTGCGCTATCGGATCTTTAAACCCTGCAATCAGTGATGATACATGATACCATGGCATACCGTCTTTTTGGATCGCTGCTTTCCATCTCTCAGCTTTATCATCCAGTGATACACTTATAATGTTCAGCCCTTTTGGGTGAAATTGCTCGTATGCTTTTACAACGGTAGGGTTTTCTGCGCGGCAAGGTGTACACCAGCTGGCCCAGAAGTCAATCAGGGTGTAAGTACCTTTATCCATTACTTCCCGGAGAGACAGTTTCGTTCCTTCCGGAGTGGTGGATTCGAAGTTTTTCACCGGAGTACCAGCCTGCATATTCCTTGATCCATTGATCTTCTTTTCGAAATCCATTCCATCGGCAGATGTTCTCAGTGTTACATCCAGTTTCTGGAAATGCGGCATCACTTCGCTGTAATTGATGAACATACCTGCTGTCGTCTTCAACAGGTAAAAGGAGAGTGTTGACTTTGGATGTTTATCGATGAAGGTATAGGTCAGGTCCTTTTGTTTTTGAGCCAGTTCTCTGCGTCTTGCAGAAATTTTACGCCCCTCTTCATCCCTGCGGGAAGCCTCCGGGATAGCCATCCAGCGGTTCCTCAGGCTAACCTCTTCGCTCTGCACAGGTATCAGTTTAGAATATAGGTCATGGTATTCTACAGCTTTTTCATTGCCTTTAACTTTTGCATATTTGATGGAATCGCCGGCAATCAGCTCCACTGTTTTTCCACCGGTAATATATACCTGGATATAATCTGCAGGTATTCCATCACCCACCCGGATCATTGCAAACCCCGGTTCTTTTAATGATCCGGAAACAGAGAACTCTCCATCTTTCACCGTTGTTCTGACTGGTTTATAACTCCCTGCTATCATCATAATGCCTGCGTTGTTACGGGAAGGATTCATTTTTCCATGAATGGTAAAGGCTGTGCTGTCCTGAGCATTGGTATACAGCGCCATAACAAGCATATTTCCGGCTAATAATAAGTATCGTTTCATAATAATCAAGTTTTAGAAGTCGTATCCATCATTCTGTTTAATCAATGGGTTCGCCTGTATGTCAGCAAATGGTATTGGGTATAACTGGTCGTTGGTACTCCAGTTAGGCTTGTCTTTTAGTACGATGTTGGCCTTGTCTGTACGTTTCAGGTCCAGCCAGCGATGGCCGAGTTCAGCAACCATTTCCAGCCTTCTCTCGCGGGCAATAGCATCCAGCAGGTCTGATTGTGTAATCGCCGGATCTGTAGGTGTTAACAATCCTGCGCGACTTCTGATAACATCCAGATCGCTGATAGCATTGCTCAGATCAGTATTTTCAGCCCTTGCTTCCGCACGAATGAGATACATTTCTGCAAGGCGCAGGAAAACCAGTGCTTCTGTTTTGACAGTAGCAGTACCGCTGATCACTTTATATTTATATGGATAACTATACGTTTTCGTAACACCTGCTGTAGTGATATTCACACTTTTGATCCAGTTGCTAAGACGCAGGTCACCAGTGGAGAAAGCGCTATACAACCCGGGAGTGATCTGATAATTGGGAACTGCAGTAGCCGTTCCGGGAACAAATGCGGCCCCATCCCATGTAGGTATACTTGTTCCGGGGTTCATCAGCTGTAGTATTACCTCTTTACTGGTGAGCAGGAAAACATTGTTCAGTGTGGTTTCCAGGCGATACAACGGTGTACCACCCGCCTGGGCTTCAATAACTTCTGTAGCCATCAACTCAGCATCCGTCCAGTTCTTTTGATAGAGATATACTCTTGCAAGAAAAGCAGAAGCGGTAAACCTGTTGGCACGGATACGCTGTGTACCCATATAACTTTCCCCCAGGTTGGCACGTGCATATTGAAGGTCTTCCACGATCTGCGTGTATACCTGTACCATAGGGGTACGGAGTGTCCTGGTATTGGTTACATAATCAGTCCCTAAAATCAAAGGCACATCTCCATACAGATTTATAAGGTAGAAGTAATTCACTGCCCTTACAAAACGTGCTTCTGCCAGGAATTGTATTTTAGCTGCTTCTGAGATACCGGCTGATTTCGGTACGTTTTCTATCACCTGGTTAGCTACATAAATCAGGTTATAAAAAGCTCCCCAGTAATAACTCGTAGTGGCTGTATTGGAACTATTGATGTTGTTGTTGTAAAGTTCGGCATAGGCAGAGGTAGTAGAAGATACGATGAATTCATCTGCACTGGCACCCAGACCAGCCGACACCGCAGCACCAAAAGCGTAGTTGGTAGTCTTCACCATATTATTATATAATCCACGTACTACAGAAGCGGCTTTAGTTTCGGTAGCAAAAGCTTCTTCCGCTGTAATCGTATCAATGGGTTTGTCTACCTCTACAAATTTCGTACAACCACTTGCCAGAAGGCATGTGATCAGCAATATTTTTTTATATCGATTCTTAAACATAGTTGAGTAATTAGAGTGAAATTTGTAAACCACCTGTGATTGTGCGCAGCGGTGCCATTCTTGTATAGTTCTGGATCTCAGGATCTCCTCCTTTATATGGAGTAATTACGAACAGGTTCTGCGCCGACATATACAGACGGCAGGAACGGACATGAACTACGTTAAGCCATGAAGCTGGCAGACTGTAAGAGAGATTCACGTTTTTCAAACGCAGGAACGATGCATCTGTAAGTACACCATCCGAGAAGCGGAAAGCATAGAAGCCCTGCAAACCGGTAATCTGACCAGCTGAAGTTGTAAATTTCTGCACATCAGTTACCTGTCCCGGCTCCTTCCATCTGTCCAATGCCATTGCCGGTACATTGTAAGCCATACCTGGTGGATTATAGAGGTTATTTCCCTTCCAGCTGGTACCCAACTGTTTGGTAAACTGGAAGAAGAAACTAAGATCAAATCCTTTGTAGCTGAAGGTATTGTTCACTCCTCCATAATAACGTGGATCGGTATTCCTTCCTGGAACAAAATCAAGTGTTCCCCCGGCTCCGTCATTATTCTGGTCTTTAGCAGCATACAAGCCAGTAGTTGGATCTACACCAAGGAACTGCATTGCCATTACCTGGTTCAGAGAATGGCCAATAGAATATTTGGTAGCGTAACTGGAGGTTGCCAGGTTGGGATATTTCTTCAGATAATTCGTTGGAATAGTAATATTAAAATCTGTTGTCCATTTGAGTTTGCCGTCTATGTTGCGTGATGTGAGGGTAATCTCCCATCCTCTGTTCACAACTTCCACTCCTGTAAGGTTGGATAAAATAGTAGAAAAACCGGTAGTACGGGTTACAGGATAACTTACCAGTGGTTCGGAAGAGATGTTATGATAAAATGAAGTAGTCAGCATCAGCCTGTCTTTGAAGAAACCCAGTTCCAGTGCGATTTCTTTTTTCTTACTTTTCTCCCAGTGCAGGTCCGGATTAAAAAGTTTGGTAGGCAACAGTGTGGTAGAATCTCCGTACGATGTACCTACGCCCCAGGTGTCGAGATACATATATTCACCGATCTGGTCATTACCTGTTATACCATAGCTACCGCGTAGTTTACCATAACTAAGGAAAGGTATATTCGTGGCCCATTTCTCATTACTGAATAACCACGCAGCACCTATTGCACCAAAGTTTGAGAACCGGTATTCAGGGCCAAAACGGCTGGATCCATCACGACGTCCGGTAAAGTTGACGATATACTTATTAGCTACGTTATAGTTAAAACGTCCGAAGAAAGCCTGATAGTTATATTGTTCAAAAGCATTGGTAGCGCTGAAGGTCGCAGCTCCGGTCAGAGACCCGATAAGATCATCATTTGAATAACCATTCCCTGTAGTTGTTAGCCTGATCTTCTCTGTCTTGTTAAAAGTAGCACCTGCCAGGGCTGTCAACTTACCCTTCCATATCTGCCTGGTATATTCTGCCTGTGGTTCTATGATCCAGCTTTTGAAATTGCCGGAACCAAAAGTAGCAAACCCTGCCAGGCTGGCCTTTGCAGGGTTTTGTGCTGCCATTGGTGTCATACGTTTATCGTCTGTTGCCGTATAGTTATACCCAATACTACTACGGAGTACCAGGCCATCCAGAATATTATAATTCAACAGAAGGTTCACGTTGAAATTGTTCATGTTGGCAAGGTATTTTTGTTTCAGCTGTGACATTGGATTGTCACGTCCGGTATTGTAGCCTCCTTCGTTCCAGGCAAGATTTCCTGCTGCATCGTAAATCTGAAAATTTGGAGGAAGAAGAATAGCGCTGGCTAAATCTGCCGCTAAAAGATTGCTCTTGCTCATCGAATACACACCTGATAACCCAGCTGAGAATTTCTTGTTGGCAGATGTTGTATAGGTATTGAAGTTGAGCGAGAGGCGGTCGCTGGAAAAATCACCGGGCCATACGGTACCTTCTTTATGATATCCTGCACCCATACGATATTGCGTGGTCATATTACCACCCGAAACATTCACCTGTGCATCTGTTGTGGAAGCTGAACTACCGGCGAACATCTTCCCAAAATCGGTGTAACGGGTCTGATCAAACAGCAGTAAGTCAGCAGCGTTCGCGTTTGTTTTAGTGACATTATCATTTGCAAATGCCTCATTCCTCATAGCCAGGTACTGTTCAGTATTCAGCATGGTTGCCATACGGGTAACACGGCTTATACCTGAGTATACGTTAGCATCTATCTTCATCTGCCCTGCCTTTCCCCTTTTGGTTGTAATCAGCACCACTCCGTTTGCTCCACGGGAACCATAGATAGCAGTAGCATCTGCATCCTTTAATACGTCTATACTTTCGATATCGGCTACATTTATTCCTGCCAATGCGCTCAATCCTTCTCCGGTTATTACACCGAATGGGCCGCTGATATTATTCATAGAAGTGTTAGCGCCCGCCATAGGCACACCATCAATAATAACAAGTGCCTGATCTGAAGTAATATCACGATCGAAGTTAGTACGGCCACGAACCTGGATGTTCAGACGTGCCCCCGGAACACCGGAAGTCTGGCTTACCACCATCCCCGGAATACGCCCTTCAAGCGCCTGCATTACATTCCCTACCGGTTGTTTCTCGATCTCTTTAGAAGAGATAGAGGATACTGCACCGGTGGATAACTGGCGCTGCTCAGTATAATATCCTTTATTGATAGTTACACCTTTTAACTCTGCCGTTACCGGCTGTAACATGATGACCATTTTAGCAGCTACCTTATGCTGCTGTTCTGCAAAACCGAGAAAAGTTACTACCAGCACAGCATTGTGTGGTACCCCGGATAATGTGAAACTACCTTTTGAGTTGGTATTTGTAATGAGCGTACTGTTTTTCACTTTGATGGAAGCGCCAGCCAGGGCTCCTCCATCTGCAGACATTACCAGACCGCTGATATCTATAAGGCTATCTGCCTGTGGTGTGTTACCGTTGTTACGACGGGGTGTTATTACAATATTTTTACCCGAAATATAATAGCTGAATGGCTGATTGTTTAATACGGTTTCCATCACCGTTGTGAGTGGTGCGTTTTTTACCTGTATATCAACAGTAATAGCACGTAACGCTCCTTCATTGTAAATAAATCCGTAGCCGGATTGTTTTTCGATTGCTGAAAAGACTTTTGTAATTGCGGTGTTATGCAAATCAAGTGTTATTCCTCCCTGCCTTGCACTGGCGGAAAGACTCATGAATGTGAACAATACAAATAATAGACATGACCTCCCCCTGCTCCTTAGGCAGGAGCCTGAAACATTTTTCATCATTAAGCGATAGTTGGTAGATTAATTAAATTACTGGCTGATCTCTCCATTATAGGGCAGAACAATTACTCTGTCCCTCTCTATTTTGAAACTTGCGCTGCCTGTGGCTGATAGCATAGATAACAGTTGATTCAAAGGGATATTCCTTTCTGTTTTTACACTAAGCCTGTTATCGGCCGGCAACTGGCCCTGATAAACAACATTCACACCGTACCAGTGAGCGATGTCTTCCATAATAGATTGCAGACTTTCACCCCTGAAAATGAACAGACCGTCTTTCCAGGCAAGGGTTGCTTCCATATCCGCGGTAGCCACCTGAAATGTACTGCCAACTTCCTGTCCTGGTTTAAGCGTTACCTCTTTTGCATCTGTAGTGACTTTTACACTTCCGGATACCAGTGATACCTTTTTTGTATTAACATCCCCATAGGCACGAATGTTAAATGCGGTACCCAAAACAGTTACGTTCATACCTGCCGTTTCGACTACAAAAGGATGAGCGGATTCCTGAGCGACTTCAAGGTAGGCCTCCCCCTGAATGGATATCCTTCTTTCATTTGCTGCGAAGCGGTTAGGGAAACGCACCGTAGAGCCGGCATTGAGCCAGAGCTGCGAGCCGTCCGGAAGGCGTAGCTGATAGCGGTTTTCCACAGGAACGCGTAAGGTGAATTGTTCAATAGGGGCTTCCTTGATGTTATCTTCGAAGCTGAGCATACCTGGTTGAACGTTCGCATTACCGTTGCCGATTCTGAATGTGGTGTCTGCGTTGTTATTGATTACGACTTCTTGTCCATGCGGGCCAGTCAGAACGATCCCTTGTTTCCTGATTGTAATTTTGTTCTCGTGCTGACGTGTTCCCAGCCATACTACGGCACCCAGCAGCGATGCTGCCACGGCTATTCGTATTATGATGGTCCTGAGTGGTTTCCTCCTCCTTTTCATCAGGTCTTGCCATCCTTCTTCCGGGTCAAACTCCCTGAAAGGATGGTTTTCCGGCTCTTCAAGTACGGTTTTAACCCTGTCAAACAATTCCGCATTGGCTGAACGCGCAGCGATCCAGGACTGCAGTTCTGCCCATTCAGCTTCGGTGATTTCACCTGCCAGCTCCTTGCTGATAAGGTTTCCTATATGAAGTTCGTCGTTCATCGTTAACAGCTTTTCAGCCTCGCTCTTATAAATAATACACCGTCGTTTTGCTTTTGTCTAAACAAAGGCAAATTATTTTTTTAAGGGTGTTGTTTAAACATAGAAAGAAAAACGAGGAAGGTTTGAAAATTAAGGAATTGACGCATCAGTTGCAACCCCCGCCGCTTCTGATTACGTACAGTACTGGCACTTATACCCAGCAGTTCTGCGATTTCTTCGGATGTTTTGCTGCTGCTCATACTCAGCTCTATTACTTTCCGGCATTCATCTGGTAGCCGGCCTATGGCATGCAGGATATCGCGATAGACTTCTGCTTCTATTATTGCATTGCTTATATCCGGGTCCATTTCTTCCTGTGTGCTGGCCCATTGTGTTTCCAGGGAGATACGGCGGGTAGTACCGCGCAGGTAGTTGAGAGATGCATTTTTTACGGACTGGTACAGGAAAGCCCGTACTCTGTCGGGATCGTTTTCCAACCCCTCCTTTTTCTGCCAGCTTTTCAGAAAGACATCCTGTACCAGCTCTTTGGCTACATGCGTATCGTTCAGCAACTTCCTTGCGAAGAAGCAAAGCGACTGGTAGTATTTCCGGTAAAGTTGTTCAAAGCCGTCCTGGTCCATACAGTTGTAAAATGGAGGGGTATTGCATTTCGGTGATAAATCTATAAAAAAAATCCGGTTTGGGCAATGTAGACAGAAGACGGGGTAGGGTACTGATGCAAAAGACACACTTCTGATCATGTAAAGTCTATACTGAATAATGAAAACTTTTAGACAGGTTATGGTAGGCATAGCCCTACTTAAAGGAGGCATCAACTTTACCCGAAAAGGCAATATCAGAAACCAGGCATACCCTTGTTAATCATTTAAATTTCACCTTATAGATTGATTTGTAATAAATTAGGCCCTTTATTCACAAATATTCCATAATTTATAAGCTGAATTTCAGGTAAAGCGTTTGAATATGTTTAAGGTGCAATCTTTCCGGTCACACAGATCGTTACAGGATTATATACTTTCTTACCTGATCCTGGAAAGTGATTTCCAGGAGGAAGCCAGCCGGAAGATGACCATATTGCCGCACCTTATCCAAAACCTCGTATTTAATCTAGGCCCACCGGATAAGGTTTATGATATTACCAATAAGGAATATATAGGATCAGACAGCATTATAGGCCCGAACGATACTATTTGTGAATTCTGCATTTATACGGGAATGAAAAACCTGGTGGTAAATCTTAAACCAGGTGCCTGCTTTAAACTCTTCCATATTCCGGCAACAAAATTCACAAATAAAAGTACTGATCTGTCGGTTGTTGCCGGTTGTCAATTACATGAATTAGGGGAGCAGATAAGAGCATGCAGTAACGGAGAACAACAGATTGCTATCCTGGAAGCATTTTTTATCCGCCAGTTGTTAAGTGAAAGAAAATATTCAAGAAATCTGAACGAGGCGATGCGGTTGATATATGCAGCAGATGGGAATATTACCATTCGGCAACTGGAATCGGGAACCTATCTTACTAAACGTACTTTAGAAAGAAGTTTCCTGGAACAAACAGGGCTTCATCTGAAAACATTTTGTCGCATTGTTCGTTTCCGGCGAACGATTGAATACATAGAAAAAGAAAAGAATTTTCAATGGTGTTTGTTGGCCAGCCGGTTCGGGTACAGCGACCAAACCCATTTTATCAATGAGTTCAGGCATTTCGCGGGATGTTTGCCGCATGAATATCCTGGTTTCCGAAGCAGTCTGGAACAGGCGTTGGGAATTTAAATTTTGTCACTTTTATCCGATAGTCCCCACTCTTATTTTCCTAAATTAGCATCACCTGTAATTCCCCTTATTAATACGGTTAATTCGTATTAATGATGTCGAAAATGCATCTCCTCTTCGAAATCCCCGTTTTCCATTAAAGCCGTTTTATTAACTGCATGCTATTGCTAATAGCTGATCCTATACGTTCATCAAAATAGCAACCATATGAGTTATACTGAAAATGAATCAACCAATCGCCGCGATTTTCTCGGGAAGATCATCGCAGGGGCAACAGTGTTTACTGTGCCGTCTTTTGTTCCTCTGGACCTGCAGGCAGCGTTCTCCCCGGAAAAAATGAATACTGGCCTTGAAGACCCCGAAACATGGGTGAATAAAATCAAGGGGAAACACAAAATGGTGCTGGATGTAGTTCGTCCACACGATATATTGCCTTTTGCCTGGCCTAAAGTGTTTTTATTAACCAATGCAGCTACGGGCACACCCGAAAAAGAGTGTTGTGTGGTGGTGGTATTACGTCACGACGCGATTCCATATGCGATGAAAAGTGAGCTATGGGCCAAGTATAAATTCGGAGAACTATTTAAGGCAGATGATCCTGCCACAAAAGCTCCGGCAGTCAGAAATCCTTTCTGGGAGCCTAAACCGGGAGATTTTAAAGTTCCGGGCGTTGGAGACGTAGCCATTGGGATCAATGAACTACAGGACAGTGGTGTATTATTCTGTGTATGTAACATGGCGATAACAGTGTATAGTGCAGTGGTGGCACAAAACATGTCGCTCGATGCTGCTGAGGTAAAAAAAGAATGGATTGAAGGAATCTTACCGGGGATACAACTGGTGCCTTCTGGTGTGTGGGCTGTTGGTCGTGCCCAGGAACGGAATTGCGGCTATTGTTTTGCGGGATGAAACAGATTTCTTTCCGGGTGTTGTGGAGCATGTTGTTGCTGGGATTGATCCTGGTTGTTATTAAGCTGTTTTTCAGCAAGCATCATGTTAAAAAGTCAATGGTGATGTTATGGATAGCTCCCGATACGGGTACGATCCCGCATACACCAAATGGCGCAATGATCCGGTATGGCCGGGACCTTATTGCGCATACCTCCGTATACCTGGGACCTAAAGGAAAAATAGCGGCCATCAGCAATGGTATGAACTGCCAGAATTGCCACCTGGAGGCGGGCACTAAAAGCTGGGGAAACAATTATGGCGGCACAGCATCTACCTACCCGAAATTCAGGGAAAGAAGTGGTACCGTTGAATCGATTGCCAAAAGAGTGAATGATTGCCTGATCCGCAGTCTGGATGGTAAAGCGCTTGACAGCAACAGCCGGGAGCTCAGGGCCATGGTAGCCTATATACAATGGCTGGGGAAAGATGTACCTAAAGGATACAAACCACCAGGAAGCGGAATAAAAGAAATGGTGTATCTGGAAAGAAGTGCGGATACCACAAAAGGTAAGCTGGTATATGTGCAGCAATGCAGTAAATGCCATGGAGAAAATGGCGATGGGAAATCATCTGCAGATGCTGTTGAGTACGTGTACCCGCCTTTGTGGGGAGAGAAAACTTATAATACAGGTGCCGGCCTTTACAGATTATCGAGATTTGCCGGATATGTAAAAAACAATATGCCGTTTGGCGCTGCGCAATTAACGGATGAGGAAGCCTGGGATGTGGCCGCCTTTGTAAATTCACAACCACGTCCTGTTAAAGTATTCCCTGATGACTGGCCAGTAATAAGCACCAAACCGGCAGATCATCCTTTTGGACCGTTCGGCGATACCTTTTCTGAGCAACAACATAAATACGGGCCTTTTGGTCCTATTCTTCATCAAAAGAATGCCCGTTAATATTCATCATTTCAAATAAAAATATGATCATGAAAAAGCTGTTCATACTTGTTGGGTATTTGCTTGGATATCTCGCATCTTATGCCCAGGCTGATTACAAAGTAATATTTGATATTACCAGTAAATCAGTAGAGGATCATAACACGGTGATACGGCAATTGAATGGTATTTTGAAAGGCAGTCCGGATGCACAGCTGGAGGTAGCCGTTTATGGTGATGCACTGGATATGGTATTGAAAGATAAATCAAAAATTACCCCTGCCCTTACGGAGCTGCTGAACAATAAAAAAGTGAGCGTAAAAGTATGTGGTGCTACCATGAAGCGGAATAATAAAGATGCCAGTGAACTGATCCCGGGTGTTAACGTTGTACCGGATGCCATTTATGAAATAATCACTAAACAGAGAGAAGGCTGGGGGTATATCAAAGTGGCGCATTAGTGAAGCGTAATACTTGCTTAATTTCTACATAACATTTTATTTAAAAATCAAAAACACAACAACATGCGTACAATGTTAAGAGTGACGATGGATGTAATTGCGTCAAACAAAGCTATCAAAGATGGTACTCTCAGTGAGATTATCAATTCCACTATGGACAGAGTCCATCCTGAGTCCTCCTATTTTACAACTATTGATGGGTGCAGAGCCTGCATAATGGTTTTTGAGCTTCATGACCCATCCGAGATCCCTTCTATTGCAGAACCGTTTTTTGTCAGCTTGAATGCCAAAGTTGAATTTTCTCCTGTTATGAATGCGGATGATCTGAAGAGAGGACTTGAAATGACGGCAAAATCCTTTGCGATGGCCTTGTAATTCTTTGCCGGAACGGAGTAACTAATTACCAACCAGCAGGTGCCGTGATGTAAGGCTGCGAATAGCGGAGCTGAACAGAACGGCACCTACTGGTTATGGTAACCGGATTTAAAGCCTGTCTATGTCAAAAAGGGATGAACATTACTGAACCACAATCGGATGAAACAACCTATATTCTAAAACATTGGCGTATTCTTCTATCCGTAATCATTATCCATTGTATCTTTATTTCCCGGGAATGTTCCTATTTTTCCCGGAACTTCTTTTATAACCTAAATGGTTAAGCAAGCTCATTATATGAAAGTCAATTTTTATCAGCCGATCCATCCCATTCTTAAAAAATATATCGAAGGTTATTATTTCATGTTAAAGGATGAATCTCAACTGCCGATCAGATATCTTACATTTCCAGACAACTATTTTATTTTGTCAGCCTGCCAGAATGCATCTATAATTCAGGAAAAAGGATGGTTGGAAATTCATGAATCTTCATCAGAAAATCTGATCATTGATTTTGTTTCCAGATGCTCTGTTCCTACAGAAATCCTTTATCAGCAGTCTATTAATGAAGTTACTGTGTACTTTAAACCGTTGGGAATTTATCACTTCTTTGAGGCAGATACGAGTATAGGTTTAAAAGATAAAATTCAGGATTCAGATTTTAAAGAAATAATGGATCGTATCTTAAAAGAGTCCGACAGGAAGACACAGATACAGTGGCTGGAAAACTATTTGCTTTTGAAATTCAAGCTGAAAGATTTGATGCTTGCTTATACAATAGTCTCTGATTTTGAGTCTGAACTTAGTATAGAAGAAATTGCTACAAAAAGCAGCATTACAAGACAATATTTAAATAAATTATCTAAAAGATATTTAGGCAAACCTTCTTCTGAATACAGAAAGATTCAGCGATTCCGAAAAGCCTTGATCTCAAATAAAAAAGTAAAGAATCTCACAGAACTTTCCTATGAAAATCTTTTTTATGACCAGTCGCATCTTATTAAAGATTTTAAGGAACTTACCAAAATAAGCCCCAAAAAGTTTTTTGAAAATGTAGATACGGAACAGAATAATATCTGGTTATTTATTTAAGTTTCCATTTTTACAATTTATATCCTATTCATTGAAATACTTTTGTGGAAATATTACATTCTGTTTTCATGAAAAAATTACTTACGGGGATTTTCCTCTTTCATTCTATCATCTCCTATGCACAGAGAGATAACAATACAAAAGTACTGTCTGATATTACAGAAAAGGTACAGCAATATTATATTGATGGAAATGCTTATAAAAAAGTAGACTCTTTATTTCAAAGTGAAGTTAAAAAAGGGGCTTTTGATAATGTAAGTAAAAAAGACTTCGCAGTGTTGCTTACCGAAAAGTTAAGAACAGGTATTGAAGACAAGCATTTTTTCGTTAAATATATCGAAAATTATACTCCCGAAGAGAAGATAAATGAGAAAGAAAGGGAGAAATTATACAACTTTCAAAACAGTCTTGAAAATTTTGGATTTGAAAATGTTCAAAGATTAGAAGGCAATATCGGTTATATTAATTTCAAAGGGTTTGCAGACCCTAAATCAAGTGCAAGAGTATTAGCATCTGCAATGAATTTTGTTGCCAATACCAATTCTCTGATCCTTGACCTTAGGGAAAACGGTGGAGGAGATAACGGAATGCTTCTCCTGTTCTGCAGTTATTTTTTTAATACTAAAACCAACCTGTATACGACTTATTTCAGGCATACAAATAAAACCGTCCAAAACAGCACACAATCAAAGGTTTCCGGACAGAAATACCTTCATAAAAAGATATATATTCTGACCAGCAATAAAACATTTTCTGCAGGTGAAGCACTTGCTTATTTTTTACGGCAAAATAAATTAGCTGAAATAATTGGTGAAAGAACGGGTGGCGCAGCCAATCCCGTAGACAATTTTATTATTCAGGATCAATATTTGTTGCTTGTTCCGGCAGGAAAAATTACATCATCAGTAAGTCATACCAATTGGGAACATATTGGTGTAACTCCTGATCAGGAAACAAAAGCTGAGAATGCTTTAAAAACGGCCCATGTTAAAGCGTTAGAAAATATTTTAAAAACCGAAACAAAAACAGAATTAAGTATCCCTGAAATAAAAAATCTTATTAATAAACTAGAGCAATAAGGTATGAATTATAATCAATAAAGCTTCTATTGAATACTTTGAAACCGTACAAAACATTGGAATACAGACTTTTTTGAAACTTTTGCGAAAAACTAATTCTGAAGAAACGATGAAAAATATCTGGAAGAAAGCTTTAACACTGAAAAAATTAAAGCAGAATCCAGATTCATTTTTCTTCATTGCATGAGAAGAAGACAGGATGAAACTTCTTTGGAAATCCACCCTTCAAACCCCAACCAAACCCCGGTCAATTCTACAACACTCCCCCAACATTCTCTGCAGCCAATCAGCAAAAGAGGTGGTACTTCAATCCTCACTAACCGGAAAACAGGATTATAAATTTGATGATTTAATGAGGATTACGTCTTTATGGATAATTAAAATCAATAAACAACCATGATTAAAGCCTAATTTTAGGTATTAATAATTTCCTGCATGTACCAAATAAAAACATTAATTGTAGAAGACGAGCCTGCGATAAAAAAAGAGCTGGAATGGTTGGTTTCGCAAGAAAAAAGTCTAAAGTTAGAAGCCACAGCGGCTACAGTTGGGGAAGCCTTACAAATGATAAAAAACACAAAACCTGACTTAGTATTGATGGATATTCAGTTGGCCGATGGTACCGCTTTCGATATCCTTAATCAGCTGGATGAACCTGCTTTTCATATTATTTTCATCACCGCTTATAATCATTTTGCCATAAAAGCCATTAAATATGGAGCATTGGATTATCTTCTGAAACCAATAGACAGTGAAGAATTCTCCATAGCGATACAAAAGCTTAGGAAAGTTAAACATACTGATTATCAGGGTCAGATTAATATTCTAAAAGAACATGGTTTGGCAAAACCTATTGGGATGAACGATATCATCTGCATCACATCATTAGATTGTTTGCAAATGATACGGCTGAATGAAATAATATATCTTTCAGGAGAGGGTTCTTACACCCAAATTCACCTTGAAAACAATAAAAAAGTACTTGCTTCCAAACCTTTAAAATATTACGAAGACCTCTTACCCGGTGATTTTTTTATAAGAACACATCAATCCTATATCGTGAACAAAAACTTTATTGACAAATATCTGAAAACAGGCGTAATGATAATGAAAGACCTTTCTGAAATCCCTGTTGCTACGCGTAGAAAAGAGTTCATTTTAGATCACTTAAGTCCCTTTAAATAATGAACAGAGCAGTTCTATTTTTTTTACCGCTTCTGGTAATTTCCTGTCAATCGAAACCCGAAAATGCATCAACCGCTCCGGAAGAATTATTGAAAAGGCTAGAGGTAATAAACGACAGCCTCGACCAAAATAAACAGGTGGATAAACTCGCTTTCTGGGCAAGTGAACTCAAACAAAAAGATTTCGCTGAAAGTAGTCCTAGTTTAGCTTTCATTCATTATCATATTGCCAAAAATCTGGTAAAATCCAATACTGATAGTGCGAAATACCACATTAATATCGCTTTAGATCTGATAGAAAGGGAAAAAGAATTTAATGAGCTGAAATTTACTATTTACAATGGAGCCGGATTAATCGCAGAAACTGAAGATAAGTTCTATCAGGCAGTGTATTATTTCAATAAATCTGCTGCCATAATAATGAACGATGATTCACTTCAAAGTAAACCTTTATCCAAGGTAATCTGCCTGCTCAATGCAGCTCAGGATAATAAAAAAATCAATCAGTACCAGAAGGCCGTTCAACAAAACCAGCTCGCGCTAAATATTTTGAAAAAACTGCCGAATAACCACTACAACTACTATTTCCGGGCATATTCACAATTATTTACATCTTGTGCAGAGGGCGGTATTTACAACACAGATTCACTACTTTTTTACCTAAAAGAACTAAGGAATATTTCTGAGAATACAAAAGACTTAATGCAAATCAGATTTACTAATGAAAATACGGCAACCTATTACTCATTAACCAATCAGTATGATACTGCAATACGTTATTACAATCTGGTAAAAGAGTACGATACAGAAAATTTACTGGCCAATCCCGACAAACAGAATGCAGTAAGAAACAGCTATATCACCTTAGCCAATCTTATTGATTTATATGTTCGAACCCGGCAATTCTCCGAAGCTGCACACTCAATTAAGGATGCCGATAAAATTGAATACCAACATTTACATGGACTTTCTTCTTATGAAAAATGCCTGAACAAACAGGCTAAAATGCACTATTATTTTGCCATAGGTAATAATATCAGAGCTCAAAAAGAAGCAGACGAGCTATCAGAACTAAAAGATAACATTCTCATAAATTCGGGTATTCAGGCTACTGAAGAGATGGCCACTATTTACCAGTTACAATCGAAGGACAGGTCTATTCATAGCCTTAACCGAACAATTGATTATACAACACAGCGTCTTGAAAACAATAAGCTATTGTTGTTTATTTTCGGATTACTGGCACTACTTGCAGTTTCCTGGGCCATGCTGCTTTATTTTATCCAACGGCAAAAAAGACAAAAACAGGAAAAGGAGAAAATCCTACTCCAACAACAATTACTACGAACGCAAATGGAGCCGCATTTTATCTTTAATACTTTATCGGCACTGCAAAGTTTTATCCGGTTTGATGAAAAGGAAAAGTCGATAAAATATCTAAGCCAATTCAGCAAATTGCTCCGAAGCAGCTTAGAACTAAGCCGAAAAACCTATGTTCCGCTCGACGAAGAATTAGATGCCATAGAAAACTATCTGAGTTTGCAACAAATGCGTTTCGAATATACTTTCGGATACGAAATCGCAACACCGGATACGGATACATCAGCAATATTAATTCCTCCTATGCTGATTCAACCTTTCGTTGAAAATGCCATTATCCATGGCATAGGTAATCATTCTAATAAAGGATGGATATCATTAGAAATTTCCCCGCAGGAAAATCAATTGTTAGTAAAAATAACCGACAATGGAAAGGGTTGGGGTAATACGTCTAATGCGAAAGCCAACCATCAGTCTTTGTCGGGAACAATAGCCAAAGAGCGTTTGGAAATATTAGCGAAAGAGAATAAAATGAAGGCCAACATAGAAATTACCTCCAATGACAGAGGTACTAGTGTTTTGCTTACGCTTCCAGTGAAAAACCTGAGGCATTAATGCGGATTTAAAAAAGATCACCACGAATATCCGGTAATCCCTGGCGAATTTATATCTACTTAAATTCGCCAGGGATTTTTTTTGAGGTTTGTATCCAACGATTAAGCTTTTTATGTCTTCAGTAACAAAATCATATCCCATAAAGATTAAATCACCTGTGAATTTTGAAAACCTCAATTAATGATGATGAATAAAAACATGAAATACATTTTTCTGCTGTTGTGCATTTCTGCTATTTCCTGTGCTCAGGAAATTAAAGACAGCTCACAAAAAACTCCCATTGTACGCGAAAAGATAAAGGGATACATGGATAAAAATAGCAACTCCTGGATATGTGAAGATTCGTTGTATATAACCGTTTCTGCCGGCGACAGCCTCACGCAGTATTTCACGGTACTAAAGCTGGATACGGGTGGAAAACCTATTAGTATGGGGCTTATTAACCGACAAGGGGAAATAATAGTTCCCTTCATTTACGATGGTGTGTATCCAGTATTTACTGATAGTGTTTGCCAGGTGAACAAAGCTGACAAATTAGGGCTGGTAAATTTTGAAGGAAAAGAAATTGTAGCACCTACCTATGAATACATAGCCGATAAGGCTGAAGATGGTCTTTTGCGTGTAGGCATGTATAATCTTTACGGTATGATTAACCTTAAAGGTGAAATTGTGATTCCTATAGTGTATCGGGATGCTGGCGTAGCAAATGAAGGAATGGTGGCAGTAATGATTGAACCTCAAAGATGGGGATACGTTAACCATAAGAACGAAATGGTTGTAAAACCTGAGTTTACCTATGCGGATAAATTTGAAAACGGAAAGGTGACTTTGCAAAAAGCCGATGGAGAAGAATACAGCGTTTACAAAGATGGAAAGGTTGAGAAAAACTGAACTCTTAATTTCAATATCAGATGGTAGGTGCGACTACCAATCCCCAGGCATATTATCTCAATTATATTAAAAAACAAATAGTTAATTATGAAACATTTACTTCTTGCCCTGTTTACACTTATATCCTTAACCAGTTCAGGGCAGGATAAAATTCAAAAGAGAATTAATTATGTACGTAGTTTCCGGAAAGAATCAGACAAAGTCATAGTGGAACTGGGCAATAACCCACAATTATGTTTTCTCCAGATGAAGAACAATCCCAATTTCGCTATGTACTCAGCATTACTAAAACAGCATGCGCAAAAGGATTATTTCCGGAGTAGAAAATTATTCGAGATAGGAATTGAAGAGGAAACCAATAATATAAAATTCTTCAGGGTTTTGAATAAAATTGAGGAAAAAAAATATGAATATCTCCAACCATCCCCTATCATTTCTGTAGCAGCGGTTGCGGTAGATGAAGAGGCTGAAAATCTTTATAAGGAGGCACTTGATATTTTTGACAAAAAGCAATATGAGGATGCAATTGATACTATTAACAAGGCAATAGTAATAAATACACAAAATACTGATTATCACAAATTTAAAGCATATTGTTTATCCTATTTGAAACAATACAAGCAATCCACAGATGAAGTAAAGTTTGCACTTGAAATGGACCGGTCCAATGCCGAATTATACGAGATCATGGCAAACAATTTCTATTTTTTAAAAGACAACGAAAATGCAGTTAAGAGCTACGAAAAAGCAATTGAATATGAAAGGGAAAATCTTCCCAGACTTTATCATAATTACATAAGATGCTTAATTGAAATACCCACTCCGCAAAGAGCAATAGAAGTTTACAAACTTTACCAATACCGTACAGATGCAGAGACCGCATATCCAGATGATACTGAAAGATTTTCCAACGACTTAACTTTTTATGCCGGACAAGCCTATCAACAAATAAAAGACTGGAAAACCGCTTTTGACATTTACGATAAACTGATCGTTATGTATCCTGATGTTTATGGCTATTATGCTCAACGAGGAAGGCTTTACCAGGAAAGAGGGGATTTTACAGGAGCCATCAAAGACTTTGAAACAGCACTGAAACTGGATACAGCACAAAGTATTTTACTAACAAACCTGGCGCAGATATATCAGGAACTTCATGACTATAAAAAAGCTGAATCCGCTTATAAAGAATACCTCAGTAAAAACCCTGAAGATGCCATAGAAATAGGTAACTATGGATACCTTTTACTTGGTAAAGAAGAATACAAAGAAGCGCAGATAATGTTCGAAAAATCCATTGAGACTGATAACAAAAATATAGATACGCATATAGGGCGTATCCTTGCAGCATATTTTCTCGGAGATACCGAAAATAAAAATAGATTCATCGCAAAAGCAAAACTGCAATTCCCGGAAATTCCAATCGACACGGCAACATTAAAAACATTAATAAAAACAGGTAATTACTATTATCCTCAAAGAATCATCCTTGTTTGGGAAAATGCAATTTTTCAATAAAACAGCATGCTCTTATTGAGGAAAATATTTTCATTGAGGTATAATACTTATTAAATAAAAATATGAAGAAGAAAAAACTGCTGACAATTTCAGTCACCCTTTTACTATTAACCTTTCTATTCTTAAAGTATATTGTTGGTTTTAGTCATATACCTAATCACTTTGAGCATGCAAAAGCATTATTATTCTCTTCAGGAAGTTCTGAAGATAAAGCTTCTCCATTATCGAATGACGTAGCAATAGATGACACAGCAATAGATACCGCGGCTGCAGTAAGCTCGCCTGATTATCCTTTTGATACAACCGGCATGACTTTAAGCGCTGAGGAATTAGAAAGAATAAAATCTTACCATTATGAAAATTTAAAAAAAGCTAAAAAAGCGCCTACTGATGAGGAAGCTCAGGCAGCCCTTGTACGACTAACCCAAGGTAAACTTACGGAGTTTATAATGCATGAAAATGTGAACATAAAAATTGGCAAATGCTATGAGAATCCTAATACCGATGGAAGCTTTACTTGTGTGAGTTGTATGGTATTTATTTACGATCGAAAATCAAAAGACGAATCTGTTAACGAAGCAAGAATACTGATTAAACCGGCTTATGACTTCTACCAGGCATCAGAAAATGATTGGTGGGAAGCAAAAGATATTTCACTTAATATCCCGTTTGATCATAAGTTATTTAAACAGTATAGTAAGTAGTGCGTTTTAAAAAATGAGAAGCTATTTTCAAGCAAAGATTAATTTAAAAGAATACATCTTCGAGAACTGAGTCTTGTGGTCTGAAAATAAAAACGGGAACAATACATTTTACTGTAATGTTCCCGTTTCTGTGGAAAAGGCGGGGTATATCGAAATGGTTTGTGTCTGCGCCATATGTTGTTGATAATGCTTAAAGCTACCCGCCAAAAGCTGGTTGGGCAAGATCATGAATAGGGTGCCTATACCCCGTTCAGCCAGCAGCTGCAATCTCCGGACAATTCATCCTGGCCTGTCTTATATGTCGCTCGTCATGGAAGATGACAAACTGCAGCGCGTCTCCCACCTTCAATTTGAGGAGCTTAAGAATAGACACCGGTATACGCGAATGGTTGAGGTCCGCCTGCCTGGCTCGTTGCAAACATGACAGCAGGGCTTCCTGTTGCCGGATGAACTCAGCAACAACGGTGTGAGCGTCCAATTGCCGGTCAGGCGTGTAGGCCCTGAATGCCCGTAGTTTCTTTTTACCGGTAACGGGGTCCATCAACCGGGTGAAATACCCGCCAATCATTCCGCTGGTAAATGTCCCCCCCGCTATCTTTTTCTGCTGTCCGGTAAGGGCCTCGCGTATAAGTGGTATATAATATACGCCATACCGGTTCAAATGCTCGAGACATTGTGCGATGCTCCACCCTCCTGTCGCAGAGAGCTTGAGCAATGGCTCATCCTGCATGTTCTGAAATTCCTGCACAGCCGTCTGAATATGATAATTCACCATGTTTTCCAGTGTGTCTAGCAATTTATCTTTGTCAATAGGTTTCATGCTACATTGTTATTGGGGCAAAATTATCAGGCAGCCGGCATTTCCACCTTGGTAAAAACCAACAAAACTTAAAATTTGGGCTTATTGATCAATTTACTGAAGTTGGTGGCGTCCATTCCCAGGTAGTTGGCGATGTATTTATGGGGTATCATTTTGAAAATATGCGGGCTCCTTTGCATCACCTTATCAAATCTTTCTTCGGCCGAGTAGCATTGAAGCTCCACCAGTCTCTCCAGCACTCCCGATAGTGAATACGTTATACCTATCCTGACCAATTGTTCAATTCCCGGGCGGGCCTTCATAAGCCTGTCCAGCTCTCCGTAAGGTGCCCGCAGGAAGGAAGAAGGCGTCAGCGTCTCGTAAAAATAGCGGCTTGGCAGCTGTAATAGCAAGGCATCAAGCACACCGCCAAAAGATGGTCCATAAGTAAATACCAACGTTGCCTCCCGGCCCTGGTCGTCGAAATAATAGACACGCTGCACGCCTTCGATCACAAAGTACAGGTAACGCTCCTGAGCCCCCTCTGCTGTAATGATCTCCTTCCTTTTCGCAGAAAAAGGCATCCATATTCCGGAAAACATCTCCCTGTCCTCTCCAGAGATTGGGTGGACGGCATTCACAAATGCTTGAAGTTGCAGGAGCGCCTCAGTCATAGGACGAATATACGGTGATCGATCGGTAAAAAACAGAAAGTCGGTTGCGTAAAAAAGATGCATATGCTGCTGCGACTTTTGTCAGTGTAAAGCCCCGTTTTACATAAAAATCTCATTAAATTAATGATTGGAAAAGGCAAGCAGATAGCAACTTCACCCCATAAAAAAACTCAACATTTCTGCTAAGGCTTTTTCGTGGAAAATACCTGAATATCTTTAAAAAGAGGAGAAAGCGAAATAGGTTTTTATTGTTTAAATTCTCTGCTGTCAAATAAAATATGAAGTGCCTTCTATTATAATCTCATGGAATCAACAAGCTACTTTTCTCTGACAACAATAGAGCAGATAGCACCTTTAAATAGGCTACCAGTGTATGAATTAGTTAACAATGGTATTAATAAATCAGACAAATAATATCTGGAATATTTTTTTATTTCAAATATTAATATCACATTTGCATCATGAAAGCAAATATACATATACCGCATTTTTTTCCGTTTGCCATTGGCAGGGGATCGTTGTGTATGTAATTAAAATACAAATAACACAATATTGAGCCCCGGAAAACCGGGGCTTTTTTTTTACTTTTTTGAATCAGATTTTCATGAAACAATTTCAACATATACCGTTTTTGCCGTTTACCATTGGTAAGGGTTTGTTGTGTACATAATCTATTATAGATAACACAAATAAAAAGCCCTGGACCATCGTCTGGGGCTTTTTATTTAGAGTAGTGTCGGGAAATGGTGATTCCGTCTTCCTTTGGAGGGAAGGGTATGCTGGTTCGAGTCCAGTCTACTCTACATAATGTTTGTGTAATGCAGACATAACATGGTGCAGAAGCTAACTTGGTAGAAGCGGCAGTCTGAAAAACTGCAGGAAGTGGATCGTAACCACTCTGTACCACTTGTTTTTTTTATGGTGATAGTAGTTTAATGGTAAAACACCTGAATGTGGATCAGGAGATCAGGGTTCGATCCCCGCTAATCACCCTTACTTAGAGTAGTGTCGGGAAATGGTAACTCCGTCTTCCTTTGGAGGGAAGGGCATGCTGGTTCGAGTCCAGTCTACTCTACATAATGTTTGTGTAATGCAGGCATGGCATGGTGCAGAAGCTAACTTGGTAGAAGCGGCAGTCTGAAAAATTGCAGGAAGTGGATCGTAACCACTCTATACCACTTATATTTTTATGGTGATAGTAGTTTAATGGTAAAACACCTGAATGTGGATCAGGAGATCAGGGTTCGATCCCCGCTAATCACCTTTACTTAGAGTAGTGTCGCGAAATGGTGATTCCGTCTTCCTTTGGAGGGAAGGGCATGCTGGTTCGCGTCTACTCTACATAATTCATGGGAATTTATATTTCCAATTATTAATCCATTTGTTGATTTTTAATCAGGAGCTACTTTAGTCCGTGTATATTCATAGTCTTAAAGTTGGGGTTTTACGTTTTCTTTTTAAACTCCATATAGGTGGCAGGCCAAATATCTTCTAGCCATGGATACCCTATTCCTAGTCTAATCTGTGCATCTATTTTCTTCCATAAAATTAAAAACTCATTGCCTCTGTCAGCAAACCAGTTATCCGCCATCTCAATAAAATATAAACATTGACTATATGGAGCATAAGAATCTTTCTCGAATTCATAAAGTGGCATAAATTTACTATCCAATATTCTGTTGGATAATTCAAAGTATAGTTTAGAACAAATAGGTGGGTATTCTAAAAGTCTGATCTGATGGAAGATTATATCATATATTCCGCAGGGTAACCAAAGAAGAGAGTGATCACTAAATAACTCCCCATTATCAAATACAGAGATTGCCTGCCTCAACATTATTTCAAGAGCTATCCCAAATTCCTCAATATAATCAAAGTAGAAAAACCCATTGCTTCTAAGGGCTTCCGTCAGCGACGCAAGGTTCCTATATTCTTTTTGTTCAGCATGGATTCGCAGTAATTGAAGAAGTGCCAGGCTATTAAATCGTACAAGCTCTTCAGACATTTGGATTGATTCAAGATCAAAATAACCTTCTGAAAACCACTGTTTCATCCACGATTGATATTCTTCAAAATCTATTGGTTCCAATTTTCGTTTGTATTACACTTTTGAAAACACACACTTAAATTACGATCTTATTATAAACCTTTACATACCCATTTTTTGTGGCAGCAATTATTAATATCCCATACCCAACATTCGAAATGGTTTATGGAGAAAATAAGCAGAATTATCTGCATCTAATTACTCCATGTTTAAAGATAAACTATGAATGCTATTGCAAAAAGGTCAGCCCACTCTATATCAAACCAATCGTTCTGCCAAAGTATCTTTCCAGATGATGAATCCTTTCTGTTCATTAGAATAGTCATGAACAATTCGGCTAAAATTTTCTGGAGGAGTGGCAAGAAATCCTTGTCTGCCCTGCTTACGGATAATATCCAATTGCCTATCGATTTCTTTCAGATAAAAAGGCAAACCAGGTATATTCTTTTCAAAATGCCATAAATAACTGGCTTCTTCTGTATCCAATGTTTCTAAGACAACATGCAATTGCTCCTCCCCCTCCAGGAGGAATACAAAAGAAAATGGTTGCAATACAAACCGGATTTTAAGCAAGTTTTTGGCATGTTTATCAGCAAGATATCGGAGTTGTCTGGAATGTTTATACTGGCTATGTTTTAATACATCCTCCAGCAATTCATTTACTGATTCATATAAGGCTTGTTCAGTTTGAACCTCGTTAACATTAAGAATGTTTTGTCCCAAAGAAGCAACTTTTCCAAACATTGTTTTAGTAACGAAACGGAAACGTACTCCTTCTATCACCTCTTTATTTATTTTTTTAATATCCTCAGATACAGCTGATTGAGAAAGTAATTGATCTTTCTCAATTTCTGCGTATATCGAAACACAAATAGATTTGCTACTTAGCGCCTTTGCAAAATAGGGTTTCAGTACTTCAAATTCCGGGCGGATGTCCTCATTCTCAATTTCAAATTCCAGACTTCTATTTGCTTCTGTAAATAAATAGGTAAAGGCAACACTACCATATCTGAATTCCAGAGAATCAATAGTAACCTTTATCTCTTTCTCAATGGTCAGAACCTTACTTTCCGTCACAACATCTTCTACCGGATCATCAAATAATGAAGCTTGTTTCGTCAATTTTCTATAATAAGTATTACGCTTTAAGAATAACTTATTTAGATAATCTATTTTAATATCTTTATAGTCATATATGACAGGAGTTAGCTCTGAACGCTGTACTCTCCCAATATACTGAATCAGCTTACCTTCAAAGGAAAATGGATAAACAAGAAACAAGCAAGTGGCATTATGCAAATCGGTTCCCTCTCCGAAAAATTGCCCTGTAGTCACCAATGCCTGATAATTACCAGTGTTCAATATTTCCCATTTGGCATCCCTGCTGACAGCAGAATCATCACCACTTAATGTTATTACTTCATAAGATTGTTTCAGATATTGGAATAATGAATCAATATGTTCCTTTCGTTCGGTAAGAATAACCACCCGTTTACCGCCATTCAATTCACTGGTTATATCCTTTAGGATCAGTTTATTCCGGGAAGAATCATGTACCAAAATTTTAGACAGTGTTTCAAACCGGTCTGTTTTCTGATTAAATGGAACATCCAGTTCTGTATTCCGGACTATGATAGTAGCCTGTCTGATCTTACCTGTTTGTTGGGATGTTAGTTCTGCTATGATCTCACCAAGGTGAATGAAAATCAATTTCCCATCATTGTATTTCCGGAAAGGTGTAGCAGTTAACCCATATAGATAATAGCTATTAAATTGTTGTATAGTGCTGTGGTAACTTTCGGCGGTGATATGATGACACTCGTCTATAAGAATTGTACCAAAAGCGTTTTTAAGCACTGCCCCGTCAGGATTATCTACCTCTTTTGCCAAACTCTGTATTGTGGCAACGGTAACTCGTTTACCAAGTTTAGATTTCCCTTGCCCTATTTTACCAATTTCCTGTTTAGGTATTCCCAGGAAGGTTTCAATTCTTTCTATCCACTGATCCATCAATTGTTTTCTATGGACGACTATAAGTGCAGGTTGTTGTTTGTCAGCAATTATCTTTAATCCAATGATTGTTTTGCCGGAACCAGGAGGAGCTGTAATCACTCCCATATCTTTTTTTGACGATGCAATAATTGCTATATCCTGATATTCTCGCAATACAGTCTGAAACAGAAAAGAAACATTCTCCTTCCTTACTCGTTGATCATTAAATTCAAAAGGAATAGTAGCATCTTTGCAAAAACGTAAAAGTTTCCCAATAAATCCTCTCGGCAAGATTACATGATCCTCCGTTTCCTCAATAAATCGAAAAAATATTTCCGTACCAAATGTATTTCTGCCAACCTTCTTCTTAATGATAAATTCCGTATTAGCAAAGTTCAGTTCCTCTTTCAGAAAATTAATCAATGAAATAGGAATATCAATGCGGTTGAGCCGGATAGTATTACTTAATGAAATAGTTAGTCCTTTGCTCTCAGAAGAAATGCTATTGACATGCTGATTAGATGAAATGGATTGATAACATTCCTCTAACTTTTGGAAACTTATTTTTTGAATGGCTCCAAGATAAGCCCACTGATCTGGAAATACGTCTAATGTGTTGTGGTTGATAAAGCAGCTATTCCCTTGCTCCCATGAGATTTTATGCAAAGGCAAAGCTATAAGATTACCTAGTCCTTTACCAGAAAGTTTATCCTGATTGGGAAAGAGTCTGTCGAAGCTGGAATTTTTATCAAATGTTGAAATAATACCCGCTTCCGTTAGTAGTGCTAATACAATCTTTCTGCTTTTACTTGCTGGATAAGGCTGCTGAAAGAAAATCCATACATGCCCTCCTTTACCGGAACGGGAACGCTCAAGATAGGCAGGAATACCCTTTTTCATACAGAGTACTATAAATTTTCTGCTATCTTCTACCCAATTCTTTTCGTCAAAATCCGCAGCGATAAGCCAGGAAGTATTATCCTGCAATAGCGGATAAAGGCCAATTAATTGTGTCCCATTCAGGTGCTTTGTTATTTGTTCATTTGTTAAGGGTAGATAGCTCTTTTCGGAATAGTTCTCAAAAGTACCACCCTTCATCTTATGCATTCTGTAACGGAATGGATCGTAAAAATATGCTGGCATATAGCCGCTTTTCGGTTCCTTTTCCCAACGAATAGCAAATACATCGTTCCTACCCTTAAATAAAGACGTAAATAAAGCAAGTTTATTATTAGATTCCAGACTTAACATTCTTTTTATTCAAGAAATACTAATATTATTCTGTCTTTATAGTTCAAACTGTTTCAATTGAATACCGACTTCAGTCTTCCATTCCAAAGGACCACTAGCTGACCGAGCAAGGATGGCGGCAGCTGCACGAGATGGGGAATTAAAAATGTAATCTTTGGTCAAAATATAAAAATCTCCTTTCTGCAGGAGTATGCCATCAGCTAACATTTGCATTCTTTCATTACGCATACTTTGTGTTAATGCGGGTTGTTCCTGTTTGATAAATAATGAATCTTTAAAAACAATAAATCCTTCAGTAGATGGTCTACCAATACCGTTAGCCCCAGCACCATTCCTACAATAAAAAAATTCTTCCTTTGTTGGGTTAGTTTCAATTGTTTCATCCAATGTTTCGAAAATCTTATAGCCAAGTGTAGCTGTGAGTATTTTAATGTTAGCTAAAAACTCTTCCAATTCGGCTTGCTCAGCTTCCGATAGTTCAGATTTTGTTGGATTATTTTGATCCAACTTATAACGGCCTGCTTTTACTGCCAACTCGTACAATCTATGTTCAAGGTATTTTACGCTTGCCTTATTTAAGTATTTATCTTTACTACCAAAAAAAACTACTTCATTCCAAAACTCTTTATTACTTATGTGTTGTATCAGGCGGTCATAAATAATCTCAGCCTCACCAATATAAGCTGCATCTTCATTATTTTCGTTCTTTCCAACCAGAATATATATACCGGGCTTCTGAAACTCAGATCGGGTAAAATATTCCTTTACCTTAATACGAGGGACTTTTATACCAATTCCTGTCCAATTACTGAGCTCCGCAGTAGTAAGTCCATTTGTTGTACCATCCACCAAGAATAAACGTATTGTCTTGCCAAATATGTTCATTTTGTTCTATCGTTGATGTTTTAATTTATTCATGTATAAAGCGTCATTCCTAATTAATGAACCTTATATTCTTTCATTTCTTGTACCGACATTATACCATTAATCAGAAATGTTCTTCCAGCTTAACACATTATATTGGGTTCTTTTTTCATTTTCTGCACCACCATAAATGAGGGTTTTATTTACTTCAGCAGGAGCAGATATTTCTTCAAAGCGATCCATTTCTTTGAATAAACCAGTGTTGATTGTTTGTGTTGCTTTAATCTCGAAAATTGAAAAACCCATCCCCTTTTTCATGAGTAAATCAACTTCATGAGCATTGCTATCCTGCCAGAAATAATAATCCTGATGAAGGTATAGGTGATGATTCTTTTTTTGGTATTCTGCAAGGATCATGTTTTCAAAAATATGTCCTTTTAGCCTGTTTTCCTCTAGTTCCGCGGATGTCCTTATTCCCAACAAATAATTTAATAAGCCTGTATCATAGAAATATAGCTTAGGGCTCTTGATCAATCGTTTATTAAAATTCTCGTGATACGGTTGTAAAAGAAAAATAATATAACTGCTTTCAAGTATTGAAAGCCATGCTTTGGCCGTAACATGAGATATATCGCATTCATTAGCTAGGGCACTAAAATTTAATAATTGTCCGGCACGGCCAGCACACATATCTAAAAATGTTCGGAAAACTTTCAGATCCCTAATATTCAATAATTCAGTAACATCTTTTTCTATGTAAGTCTGGATATAATTAGCATAAAATATTACGGGATCAATATCGCGGTCAAATATAGCAGGATAAAAACCTTTAACACTTGCTTTAGCATATGGATCAGCCAGTAAACCATTTGTTTTTAATTCCTTGAAATCCAATGGAAGTAATTTAAACAGGGCCACCCTGCCTGCCAGAGTTTGAGTGATGCTATTAAACAAATGAAAATTTTGTGAGCCGGATAATATGTATTGCCCCATTATTTTAGATTCATCAACCCGGCTTTGAATATAGGAGAACAACTCAGGCACACGCTGCGCCTCATCAAATATTACTTTTTTATCATATTGATTCAAAAACCCGATTGGGTCTTCCGTTGCAAATGAACGTGTATTTGGATTCTCAAGAGAAACATAACGATAATCACTAAAAATTTCTCTTAATAGCGTTGTTTTACCTGACTGCCTAGGACCAGTAACTGCAAGTACAGGAAATTTTGATTGCTGGGCCATAATGATTGGTGTTAACTGTCTTGGAATAAATGCGCTCATTTTGCTTGATTTCCATACTAATTTAGGAAATATATTCAATTTACATGAATAAAATTTTCAATTTACATAACATTTATTTTCAATTTACATAGAAAAGAATATCTGTGCCAACTGTCATTACTAAAGAATAAGCGAAGTTTTTGAAGCGTCTGAGCGAAATAAGGAACTATATTATCCGGCACATGGAACATACCCTTTACAAAACGGTCGTATTCTCCTAAGTACTCTGGTTCATTGCTTAATATGCCTAAAACAGTCTCAAACTTTTTATCAATGGGCAGACCTGCTATTTTCGAAGAAGACCGATTATTCTGATTAATAATTTCTATAGCGAGGGTCTTAAAGCAGCTATGAGCAATAGCACGATCACTTAAAATAGAGAGGTCATAGATATGCCGGACCACATCAGGATCATCATTAACTTGTCTAGACTCCCTTTCTGGAATGCGCCAGATGATAGCACTCAGCTTATCAGAAGCATTCTCAACAGGATCCGTACAGCCTATTGATTCAACTTCCGGTGATTGCGAAGATAGTTCATTGATAAAAGAAGAGTCAGGTAAATGAATAGGAAGTAGTGCCAGGTCAGCTATTGTAATTCTACTAAAATATATGGTAATTGATCTCTATAGAAAAGAAATGATTTTCGTTTCTTGCCATTATATGCGCTTCATTCATCAGGAAGACCGTTTTTAACTCTACGATGACTACATGTTTAAACGTGGAGAGGAGTCGTTTTTGTTCACTCCGGCTTTTTTGCGCAAGACAGGGTGTTATGATTCTGAAATCAATATCTTCAGAAAATCGTTGAATGAGACCATGTGCTTTTGATAACGCAGTCCCACCAGTAAAAATGATTTGAAAATCCTAATAATGAATTTTCGAAATTTTTCGGATCACCTCGGTAACATATCAATCCTTTTCTACTTCACCTTTCCCCCAATACGTTCTCTTAGATTTAAAATTTGTTTAAAAGTATTTATTAATGCTTTTAAAGCGAATTATACATGAATACATATGTATATATACATATATATTTATAATACTGGTTTTTATAGACTAAAAGATTGAAATATAAATTGGGATTTAGCTTATTTTGCAGAGAGTTTAATGTTAAAGTCTTCTTTTATAAAGAAAAAAGCGAGGACCCGAATTAAAGCTGTTTTAACGGAAAAAGCTAAAACTAACAACTGGCTTGCAGAAGAATTGGGTAAACAGAACGACCATATCAAAATGGTGTACTAATCAAATGCAACCTACCATGGAAACACCTTTTGAAATCCCGTATATTTTGGGTATTGACGTAAGAGAATTACTAATGCTTATAAAAAAAACTATATAAATGAAAATTTCTTTTTTAGGTCAGGGCTTTGAAGACAAATCTGTTAATGCAGTTGGAAACCACTTGGTTAACTTCTTAAGTTTAACGGGATTTGATTCATTTACTGGCATCTCAGCTTTTGCAAGTGAATCTGGTGTATATGGACTATCTGGATTTTTAAATGCAGCGAAGAACAATTTTAAACATTTAAATTTAATAGTTGGAGTTGATTTAGAAGGAACTTCCAAAGAAGCCTTGGAAGAAATCTTAGCACTCAATATAAACAGCTATGTTTTTTATCAACAAGAGCAACCAGTTTTCCATCCCAAAATTTTCCTTATAGAAGGGGCTAAGGAAACAAAAATAATTATTGGTTCTTCAAATCTTACTCGCGGAGGTTTATTTACTAATGTGGAAAGCTCAATGCTTATTGAATTTGATTTGAATGATAAAGAAGGCTTAGCTTTATTATCAGAATTGAAAAGCTACTATCAATCATTATTTGATTTTTCTGATCCAAATCTTTTAAAAGTAAGCACCTCTATTATCGCTGAATTATTCTCAAAAGGAATAATTCCAGACGAAACAACAAGGAGAAGTAATTATGCCAAAAGATTAACAGGTACAAGTTCGGGATCAAGTGCATCAACTAGTACGGTTATCATTCAGAAACGGGCAACTGCGAAAGTACCTTCAACATTTCCTTCAAAACCAAAAACTGCAGGATCTTCAAATGCCACAACTTCACCTCAAACTATCGCCCAATCAACAATAACTCCTCCAATTATAAATCAAGCACAACAAAGAGTATTAGTATGGCAAAAGTTGTCTCTTAGTCGAAGTGACGCTCAATCTGTTCCTACAGGTACAAATGGAACTGGAAATCTAAAGTTATCACAAGCTAGTTTTAGGCTAAACGGTGTATTGATAAATCATAACACTTACTTTAGGAATCAGGTATTTCAGCACCTAGGTTGGGCAAGAACAAAACCAACAAGTACTACTTACGAAGAAACTATATGCAATTTTGATGTTACAATCTTAGGTACTTCTCACGGTCTTCAACCAATAAAACTAAGTTATGACCCCATAAGAATTTCAAACCAAGCCAATACGCCATCATGGCTTCATTGGGGAAATGTTCTTATGTCAATACTTCAACAGACTAATGTTACAGGGCGCACTTTAAATCTATACCAATTAGGTAACCAATCATTTTCAATTGAGATTGTCTAATTTAATATCAATGTTGTTTAGTTAAGTATAATAGGGTTTGTAACAACACTGCAATTGGTTTAGGAGTTCCATGTTTGTAGAAAATACATTGGACAATAAAACACAGACTTCGTAGGACTCCTACGGAGTTAATTAAAGAGAATATCAATGTTTACTACAAACACGGGGCTAATGGAACTAGCTAAACAACATTGAATTTAATATCCCATTAAGTTTTTTATAACTTTTTTTATTAATCTCTTGCGAATTCATTTTACATTCTTACATTTGGACTGAATTTGTCCAAAATGAAAACTGGAAAAACCTTCGGTGATACAATCAAAATCCTTCGTGAAGAAAAAAAACTCACACTACGTGAGGTTTCCGAGTTTCTTAAAATCGATACATCAATGTTGGGAAAAATAGAAAAGAATAATCGCAAACCTACTAAGGAAATGATTGTAAAATTTTCTAAAATTTTCAATGTCAGTGAAAAAAATCTCACCATTGAATTTATCAGTGATAATGTTGCTTATCAAATAATGGACGAAGAAGATTTTGCTAACGAAGTTTTAAAAATTGTCGAGAAAAAAGTCAAGTATCTGAAAACCATCAAAAGACTCAAATAATGAAACTTATCACAGATGCATCAGCCGAAAAGTTAAGAGGTGGTTTTTATACCCCAGAACCTCTTGCAGAATTTATCTTAAAATGGGGGATTAATGGTTCCATAAATTCAGATATCCTTGAACCAAGTTGTGGTGATGGAGTTTTTATTGAACAATTGAAAGATTTAAAATTAAAATATAAATCTATTACTGCAGTTGAACTTGACCCGATTGAAGCAAAAAAAGTTGAAGAGATTGAGTTAGAAAACAAGCAAGTTATTAATGATGATTTTCATACATACTGTAATAACACCCTGCAACGCTTTGACTTAATTATTGGCAATCCACCTTATATACGTTACCAGTTCTTTGATAGACAGCAACAAATTGAGGCTGGAGACATTTTTATTAAAGCAGGATTAACATATTCAAAACTAACTAATGCTTGGGTTTCGTTTGTTGTTGGCTCATCCCTTTTGCTTAAGGACAAAGGCGGTAAAATCGGTTTTGTTCTTCCTGCAGAAATTTTACAAGTATCATTTGCTTTGCAATTGCGAAAATTTATTGCACAATTTTACAACAAAATAAATATCATTTCATTTGAAAAACTTATATTTCCAAACATTCAACAAGAAGTCGTTTTACTACTTTGCGAGAGGAATGAAACTAAAGAACATTATATTGAGCATATTGAGTTAAAAGATGCAAGCGAATTAAAAACTCTTAACACGGAAAAACTAAGAAGCCCACAAAAGAAAATTGACTTTAAATCTAACAAATGGACTTTTTATTTTTTAGATCAAGAAGAAATTGACTTCTTGGAAAGCATTGCTACAAAGAGAAACATCCTATCACTTGGAAAGTTCGCAGATGTTGAAGTTGGCATCACAACAGGTGCAAACGGATTTTTCACAGTCCCTCTTACAACAGTTGAAGAATATGACCTACACGACTACGCAAAACCAATGGTTGGAAGAAGCGTACAGGTAAATAGCGTTATTTTTACTGAGAAAGATTGGGAGAAAAATAAATATTCTAAAGCAAAAGCACACTTACTTGCATTTCCTGACAAACAAAATTTAAATCAAAAAAGCGGAGCTATAAAATACATTGCTTATGGAGAAAGCATTGGAATTAACAACGGTTATAAAACAGGCATTCGAAATGACTGGTTTGTTGTACCATCTTTGAAAATTTCTGATGCACTTTTTATTCGGAGAAACAACCTTTATCCAAGACTAATTATTAATCAGGCAGAGGCATACACTACTGACACAATGCACCGGGTATTTGTAAAACCAGGAAAAGACATAAAAGCTCTTACGGCAAGTTATTATAATTCCTTATCACTTGCATTTACAGAAGTGAGTGGACGAAGCCACGGTGGGGGGGTTCTGGAACTAATGCCCAATGAGGCAGAAAAAATTTTACTTCCATATCACAAAGACAACGCTAAATTACTTCCTCAAATTGACAAACTTATTCGTAACAAAACAGATATTGAAGAAATTTTAAAGATTACTAATCAAATAATATTGAAAGAACATTTCAGTTTAACACAAAAGGAAATAAATTTAGCCCATAGTATTTGGAAGAAATTATCTTCAAGACGACTGAACAGAGGAAAATAGCCAACACACAATTATACGCAGATTTGCGACTCACACAAGCCGACTTACAACCAAAATTGCAAAAGAGCTTTCAAGTTTTGCTCTCGTTGACGCTAGTCAATGATGGGAATGAAACGAAGAACAAAACGCCAGCCTGTAATAGTGGTTTCGCTAAAGTGGCGGTTCAGTACTCATATAACAGTTTTGTGAGTTAATCAACCTTAGTACCTCGCATGAAGGTTGGTGCTAAAAATGCCATGTTCGTCAATCCACAAATCGTTATTCCAAAGTATCAATAAATGAATAGAATAAATCCTAAGGTTGATGTATTTCTAAGTAAGTAATGATTCGAATTTACCCATACCACCCTGCAAATATTTATTTGTAAGAAGTAATTGAGTATCTACTTTTGTTGTGATATCCAGTTATGAGGAAGTAATTGACCAATGTCTTTCTTTCGATTGTATGAGATTCGGGTTAATACGTCTGCTAACCATGTTGGGTTTATATGATGTAGTTTACAGGTACCTAAATAGGCTATATAGTATGGCGGATCTTTTCGCGGCTTATGGGAACCTACAAACAAGTAATTCTGGCATCCTATTACTGCAAGACCAACACTGTTTTCAATAGTATTGTTGTCCATAAGTAATCGACCATCGGTTACATAGGTGTTTAGTTTACCCCAGCGCTTAAATTATATGCAGGTATTACCGATTGAGCTTTTCGGCAATACCTGCTCATACTCATGCTTCATCTATTCATGCAATAATTACAAGATAGGTAACAATTGCTCTTGTCTTACTTGGGTATGGTTTGCTGACAACAACTGTTGCTGCGTGCAATTTTTCTGTATGCGGTAGCAATTGAAGGGCAAATTTTGGGAATAGACAAAAACTGAAAGGTTAAGAGAAAGGTTTGCGATAGAGAAAATAAACGGAGATATGTACAAAGAATTTAAATTAAAGTTCGAGGAAGAAAAAGCCAGCTTGGCTAAAACTAGTCGAGTACGGTAATAGGATATCGAATCTTGAAAAATGTGTAAACGTGATGATGAACTATGCTGCAAACCTCGTTAGTACTTGGGCCAGGCGGATATGCAAAAAACAGCAGCTTTAATTTTAGTGTATTTTATATAACAGGAAATTATGAATGTCGAGTCCCGAGAGCAAATGAAGTATTTCAGCAGATGATTACACTGGCAAGAGGTTTGACCGAAAATAAAAACGGGAACAATACATTTGACTGTACTATTCCCGCCTGGGTGGAGCCGGAGGGAGTCGAACCCTCGTCCAAACATATCCGCCGAAAGCTTTCTACATGCTTATTTACGCATTGTGTTTTCGAGACATGGCAAGGGGCGTAACTAACCAACCTAGTCCTTATCCGTTGTTGTTTCAGTATTCACTCACGGAAACCATGAATACCTATTCTGCTATTGGTTTGATTCAGCGGAATGAGTCACAGCAGACAGCAACTCAAGCGGCCATAATGGGGCTTAATCTATGATTAAGCAGCCATAGCGTAGTTAGACTCGCCTTTTGAAGTTTGTGTATTCAGATTTACGTGCTAATTACACAACGCACGACATGCTTACACTCTCAAAGATCTATGCTGTCAAAACCGGGCGGCCCCAATTGCTTCACAGCAGTCTGCAAAGATAGCGTATTATTTAACATAAAAAAAGGAAGGAGCCTCACAAAGGCTCCTTCCGATAAGATATAAGAAGATTGAGAAACTACTTATGGAAAATGTTCCTCCAGATATCCAGACCATTCGCATACAGCAATAATCCGAATAAGAGTACCATCCCTACAATCTGTGCGTATTCAAGGAACTTCTCGCTTGGTTTACGGCCCGTAACGATCTCGTACAATAAGAACAGTACATGACCGCCATCGAGGGCCGGAATAGGCAGAATATTCATGAATGCGAGGATGATAGATAATAAAGCCGTCATCTCCCAGAAAGACATCCAGTCCCATTCACCAGGGAATAAATTACCAATACTTAAGAAACCTCCTAATGATTCACTCGCCTTTACTTCTTTGGAAACGAAGATCAGACGCAGCTGCTGCACATACTTTACCAAAGTATTGATACACTTGCTGAAACCCGCAGGTATCGCTTCCACGAAGCCATACTCCTTGGTGACAAATGTGAACACCTTATCCGGCGACTTTGGCCACATACCAAGTTTCCCGGTTTCAGGTACATTACCAATCAATCTGATAGTGTCCCCATCTCTTAATATTTCAATAGCAACCTGCTTGTTCTTATTGGCAAGCATCGCCTTTGCATACTCATTGAAGAAATAAGATGGCTGTCCGTTTACCGTCAGCAACTGGTCACCTTTTCGTAAACCAGCCTTATCTGCATTAGAACCCTTTAACACAGAATCTACTTCAAATGGCATCCTTACATTCAGCAACGTACCCTTTTCCTTAATCATTTCACGTTTGAAACCATCCGGAATAGGAATGTCCAGATGCTGACCATCACGACTTACCTGGATACTGGTAGCTTCACGCAACAGGATCTCTGCAGGGATAGCCCTGAAGTTCTCAACAGGCTTGTTGTTTACGGAAAGGATCATATCACCGTCTTTCAGACCAATACTTCCGGCCAGTGAATCAACGGCTACACCGTATTTTACGTTTTGAGTAGGCAGATAACTTTCGCCCCAGTGCCATAACATCATTGCATAGATCAGGAACCCTAACAACAGGTTAACGGTTACCCCTCCTATCATGATGATCAGACGCTGCCAGGCTGGTTTGGAACGGAATTCATGGGGCTCAGGAGGCTTAGCCAACTGCTCGCGGTCCATACTTTCGTCTACCATGCCGGAGATTTTTACGTATCCTCCTAATGGCAACCAGCCAATGCCGTATTCAGTATCTCCCTTTTTCTTCTTAAACAGGGAGAACCATGGATCAAAGAAAAGATAGAATTTTTCAACCCTGGCCCCGAAAAGCTTGGCAGGGATAAAGTGCCCAAGCTCATGTAATACTACCAGTATGGATAGTGACAGTACCAACTGCCCGGCCTTTACCAATATTTCTTGTGTGGTCATGTAAATTGATCTGACAGTAAAAATATATATTGTTCTTAATCCATAAATGGCTTACAAATATAGCCGCATTAACTGCGACACAGCCTCTATGGATCCTAAATTACAATTGCATTGATCATTGCATTGGCATACTCTCTTGCTGCCTGATCGCTTTCATAATAGTTGTGCAAGGTAGGTTTTTCAATGAAGGGAACCTTCACCATAATTTCCTCGATTACTTCAGTCATTTGCAGGAAGCCAATCCTGTTCTTGAGAAAAGCATGCACCACCTCTTCGTTGGCAGCATTCATCACACAGGCGGCATTTCCACCTTTATGCATTGCCTCAATAGCAATAGCCAGGTTGCGGAATGTTTTGGTGTCCGGCTGTTCAAAGGTAAGGCTGGGGTTGTTCCTGAAAGAAAACCGGGCGAAATCGTTAGACAGACGTTCGGGGTATCCTAAAGCAAACTGAATAGGCACCTTCATGTCCGGTACACCCATCTGAGCTTTCATAGATCCATCTACGAACTGTACCATGGAATGGATGATAGACTGAGGATGAACTACCACCTCAATTTTCTCAGGCGCCAGGTTAAATAACCAGCGGGCCTCAATCATTTCCAACCCTTTGTTCATCAGGGTAGCACAGTCGATCGTTATTTTAGCCCCCATTCTCCAGTTAGGATGCTGGAGGGCATGATCTTTCTTTACGTTGATAAGGAAGTTAGGCTTTTTGCCCAGGAATGGCCCTCCGGAAGCGGTGAGTATCACCTTTTCCACTTTGCTGAAGGATTCTCCCATCAGGCACTGGAAAATGGCGGAATGCTCAGAATCCACAGGAATTACCGGTACATTTTTCCTGGCAGCCGCTGCCATCACAATGTCGCCGGCCACTACCAGGGTTTCCTTGTTAGCCAGTGCGATAGGTGTACCCTGCTCTATGGCTGCCAGTGTAGGCGCCAGTCCTGCAAAACCCATTACAGCGGCCAGTACCATATCAATAGTGTCCCATGCCGCTACTTCCACCATTGCTTTTGCACCGGCAAACACTTTGATCCCTTTATCAAATAATACTTCTTTTACCTTTTCATATTTTGTTTCATCCGCTATCACTACCGCATTTGGACGAAATAACAGGGCCTGTTCTATGAGCAGGTCTGCATTTTGTCCGGCCGTGAGTACCTCCACGCTGAACTTGTCAGAATGCGCTGCGATGACCTCCAGCGCCTGTATTCCTATGGATCCTGTTGAGCCTAATATGGCTATATTTTTCTTACTCATTGTTGCAATAATAAGGGAAAAGTGAGAATTACAAATGCGAAATAAGTGTTAAGTATGAATGCTTTATTAAAAAAACATCCATCCCTAACCCGCAATTGAATGTCAGTACCCGTTTACAGCAGGTGATTCGCCAGCTCATCTGCCAGCGCTCTGTCGTTACTTAACCGGGGCACTTTATTTTGTCCACCCAGTTTACCCACTGATTTCATATAATCAATAAATCCGTTCTTACGTACTTGTCTGATTTTAAGGGGTTGAAGGATATTTCCCTTTAGAAGATCGAAGTAATAAATATTTTTCTGCTGAAGATTTTCATCTACTTTCTTTGCGAAGGCCTCCAGATCGGCAGGGGAATTCTCGAATTCCACGAACCATTCATGGAAAGGAAGTTCTCCCGGCGCATTTACCATTGGTGCTACAGTAAACTCTGTAATCTGCAAACCTTCTTCCTTAGCGGCTTTCATCAGGCTGTATTCCACTTCCTCTCCTATCACGTGTTCACCGAATGCAGAGATAAAATGTTTGATACGTCCTGTAACCAGCAAACGGTAAGGATTCACCGATACGAATTTTACGGTATCTCCGATGTTATAACTCCATAAACCCGCATTGGTACTTACTACCAGGGCATAATTTACGCCAACTTCCACATCTCTGAGAGATAAACGGGTAGGATTTTCGTTGAAGATCTCCTGTGCAGGAATAAATTCATAGAAAATACCTGAGTTGGTATTCAGGAGTAATCCTTTATGTTCCTGTGTATCCTGGAAGGCAAAGAAACCTTCTGATGCCGGGAAAGTCTCTACAGTATTGATGGGCCGACCAATAGACGCCAGTAATTTAGCCCTGTAAGGTTCAAAATTCACACCGCCGTATACGAGTACATCCAGGTTCTTAAACAGCTCTCCTACCGGTTTTCCACTTCTTTCAATGAGCCTGTCGAAGTACATCTGCATCCATGGTGGTATACCACTGATGAGGGTCATATCCTGGTCGATAGTTTCATCTACAATCCTATCCAGCTTGGTTTCCCAGTCTTCTATACAGTTCGTTTCGTAAGTCGGTAACTGGTTGGTACGCAGGTAACGGGGGATGTGATGATTGACAATCCCGCTGAGGCGACCATAAGGAATACCACCCACACGTTCCAGCACGGGAGAACCAGATAAAAATATGAGTTTGCCATCAGCAAAGTCTGTGTGTCCTGTTTCTGACATATAGTTCAGCAGCGCATTGCGGGCTGTATCCATATGATTGGAAATAGAATCTTTGGTGATGGGAATATATTTTACACCACTTGTTGTTCCGGATGTTTTAGCCAGATAGATGGGCAATCCTTTCCAGAGTACATTCTGTTTTCCGTCCTTGATCTTATTAATATAAGGCTTAAACTGTTCATAGTCGCGAATAGGAACAGCCTGTTTATAGTCATTATAAGAATGGATATTGTCAAAATGATGGTCTTTCCCGAATTCCGTTTTCCGGCCCGTTTTTATCAACTCCTCCAGGATTGCTTCCTGGTCTTCTACCGCCCGTTGCATTTCCTTCCTTATTTTGTTGGCTACTATGGAAGCAAATGGTTTGGCAAGCAGTGATTTAAGCTTCATGCCCATTATTTTAGAATATGTGAAAGGACAAATGTATAAAATAAAAATTGTTATAAAAGCCCATATTACAAGGCTTACGGAGAGAATACCCGTGTGCTGCCATCTCTTTGCAGCTTACATCAGATAAGGAATTCAGCATATTGTAACAAACTATATTAAAATAAAGTACGTATCTTTGAAAAGGTTAAGTGTTTTCTCTCTAAAAAGTACCTGTACCAAATTCAGTACAGATATTTAAATAAAGAGAAAACTTTGTCAATTTGAAAACAAATCCTACTTTTGCAGGAAATTATTTTTGGATAACTATGTTTGCAGTTGTAAAAATCGCAGGTCAGCAATTCAAAGTACAAAAAGACCAGGAAATCTTTGTACAACAATTACAGGGAAATATTGGAGATAAAGTGCAGTTCTCTGACGTGTTGTTAACAGATAATGGCGGCCAGCTGACCGTTGGTACTGATGTAAAATCAGTGGTTAAAGCAGAGATCCTGAGACATGTTCAGGGTGATAAAGTGATTGCTTTTAAAATGAAGCGCCGTAAGGGTTTCAGGAAAAAGATAGGTCACCGTACTCACTTTACGCAGATCCGGATCAATGAGATTGCTTAATTATTATTAGATAAAGTTTAAAACCTTGCATTAGAAATGGCACATAAAAAAGGTGAAGGTAGTGTAAAAAACGGCCGTGACTCTCAGAGCAAAAGGCTCGGAGTAAAAATATTTGGTGGTCAGGCGGCTGCTTCTGGGAATATCATTATTCGCCAGCGCGGTACCGTATATCATCCTGGACAGAATGTTGGCATTGGTAAAGATTTCACAATCTTTGCAGTAGCTGACGGTGTTGTTGAGTTCAGAAAAGGACGTGAAAACAGGACCATCGTTTCCGTAAAATCATTTGACACCACTGCCCAGGCGTAAGCCCGGGTAGTGTTTGCCATAAAGTTTTTTTTTAATACCCAATTTTTTTACTAACCCAAAATTCAAAAAACAATGGCAACAATTAAAAAAGCTGCAAAAAAAGCTGCGCCTAAAAAGGCCGCTGCTAAGAAAGCTGCACCAAAGAAAGCCGCCGCTAAGAAGGCTGCTCCTAAAAAAGCTGCTGCTAAGAAGGCTGCTCCTAAAAAGAAAGCTGCTGCTAAGAAAGTAGCTCCTAAAAAAGCTGCTGCTAAGAAAGCTGCTCCTAAAAAGGCTGCTGCTAAGAAAGCTGCTCCTAAAAAGAAAGTAGCTGCTAAGAAAGCTGCTCCTAAAAAGGCTGCTGCTAAGAAAGCTGCTCCTAAAAAGGCCGCTGCTAAGAAAGCTGCTCCTAAAAAGGCTGCTGCTAAGAAAGCTGCTCCTAAAAAGGCTGCTGCTAAGAAAGCTGCTCCTAAAAAGAAGGCTGCTAAAAAGAAACCAGTCGTTGCTCCAGTAGCACCTTCTGATTCTCAGCCAACTGAGCTTTAGTCTAAGAATTTACACACTGTAACATAAAGGTCCTGGCAATTGCCGGGACCTTTTATTTTGCCCAAAAACTCCCTCTCTACTTTCTCCCAAAAAAACGAAATTCGCAGTTCAATTGATACGAACATGCTCGACAACTATACTATAGCCGATAATTTCTCCCTGTTATCCAAACTGATGGATATTCACGGAGAGAACAGTTTTAAAGCTAAATCTTATGCTACTGCTGCTTTTACTGTTGAAAAGCTGCCCGTACAATTACAGGATACCCCTGCCGAAGAGATCTCCAAAATAAAAGGTATCGGGGATTCCACCGGTAAAGGCATCCAGGAGATGTTACAATCAGGAAAGTTTACCCAACTGGAAACATATATAGAGAAAACACCTCCGGGTATTCTCGAAATGCTGCAAATAAAAGGACTGGGACCTAAAAAGATAGCTACCATCTGGAAAGAACTGGAAGTAGAATCTTTAGGAGAACTTCTTTATGCCTGCAATGAGAACCGCCTCATGCTGCTGAAAGGGTTTGGACAGAAAACACAGGACTCCGTTAAACAAAGCATAGAGTTTTATTTCAGTAACAGGGACCGCTTCCTGTATGCAGAAGTAGAAACAGCCGCTACCTCTCTTGAAAAAGAATTGCAGCAACTGTTTGCACCGGCTGAAGTATCCCTCACCGGGCATATACGCCGGAACGAAGTAATCATAGATGAGGTTGAACTGGTGATAGCTGCCACTGCAGCAGATATACAACAAAAACTGGCGGCTGTAACTTCGCTTGCTTTTGTAGAAGAGACTCCTTCCGCCCTACTATGGCAAAACGAACAAAAAGTTAAAATAAAGATCTACCCTGCTACTGCGGATAATTTCGGGAAAACATTGTTCTCTACTACTGCAGATGCTGATTTCCTGGAACATTTCAGCGAAAACGGCGGACTGGCATCCCTTCCTGCCGGTATTTCAGAGACAGCCATTTTCCAGTATACCGGAATGGATTATATAGAACCCTGCCTTCGTAACAGCAGCAAGGTCATAGATTTAGCGCGTAATCAGCAGCTGCCGGACTTAATCAGGCCATCAGATATCAAAGGTATTATTCATGCACACAGTACCTGGAGTGATGGTCAGCATACCCTGGAAGAAATGGCCCTGGCTGCCAAAGAGCAGGGATTTGAATACCTGGTGATCAGTGATCACTCCCGCTCTGCATTTTACGCCAACGGGCTTTCTATTGAAAGAATACAGGCACAACACGCTGAGATAGATGAGCTGAATAAAAAGTTAGCGCCCTTCCGCATTTTCAAAAGCGTGGAAGCTGATATATTGAATGATGGTAGCCTGGATTACCCGGATGAAGTGCTGGCCACCTTTGATATGGTGATTGCCTCTGTACACTCTAACTTAAAGATGAGTGAGGAGAAAGCGATGACCCGCTTACTGAAAGCCATCGAGAATCCGTATACGACCATACTGGGTCATATGACAGGCAGACTGTTACTCAGCCGTAATGGTTATCCTGTTAACCACCAGCAGATCATTGATGCCTGTGCCGCGAATAACGTAGTAGTAGAACTGAATGCACACCCACGCAGATTAGATATAGACTGGCAATGGATACCTTATGCTACAGAGAAGAAGGTACTGCTCTCCATTGACCCGGATTCCCACAGCACAGCCGGTTATAAGGATATTCATTATGGAACGCTGGCCGCCCGTAAAGGAGGACTTACCGCTACACAAAACCTCAGCAGCTTTGGAATTGCAGAATTGGATGCTTATCTTAAGATCAAGAGAAAATAAGCAATATGAAACTGATCTATATCTATGACGCAATCTGCGGATGGTGTTATGGTTTTACGCCCGTAATACAGCAATTACAGACGCAATTCGGAGCAGAAATGGAACTTGAAATACTTTCAGGCGGGATGATGCTGAGTGCTAACCACAGACCTGCATCTGCGATGTATACTTATATACAGGATGCGCATAAAAGAGTAGAAGCAACGACGGGGATTAAGTTTGGGCCTGCTTTCCTGGATGAATACCTTCAGACAGATGATATCATGGATTCAGAGAAACCCGGTGTTGCCTTAACCGTGTTTAAACAATATCAGCCGGAGAATGCGATCAGTTTTGCACATGATATGCAGCTGGCACTTAATTATTACGGGAAAAGTCTGAATGATGATAAGACCTACACAGAACTACTGGAAAAGTATAATATACCTGCTGCGGAGTTTTTAAAGAAGATGCAGGAAGATGAGAATAAGTATGCAACTCAGCAGGAGTTTAGTATGGTGCAACAATGGGGTATTACTGGTTTTCCGGCAGCAATACTGGACAATGGAGAACAATTATACCTGATAGCACGCGGATTTACTCCATTGGAGCGCATGCTGGAAGCAATTAAAGAAATTAAAGACAAAGTATAAATATGTTTCAGATAAAAGCAGTCACTGCCGCAGAGATACCAGTTATACAGGAGCTGGTGGAACAGATATGGCGGCCTACTTATCAAACGATCCTGGATAAGGAACAAATTGAGTATATGGTAGAGCTGATGTATAGTACAGCAACACTGACTAAACAATTTGCTCAGGGACAGCATTTCTTGTTGCTGTATGATGACGGATCCCCTATCGGTTATGCCTCTTATGCATCTACAGATACCGCAGGTATTTATAAACTGCATAAGATATATGTGCATGGTAATTACCAGGGAAAAGGTGTAGGGAAATTATTTATCAATGCTGTTATTGATGCTGTAAAAGCATTAAACGGGACGATACTTGAACTGGATGTAAACAGGTATAATAAAGCACGTTTCTTTTACGAAAAACAGGGCTTTACCATTTACAAAGAGAAAGATACTGATATCGGAAATGGTTATTTTATGAATGACTATGAGATGAGGAAAGTATTATAAGAATGATATAAACAATCCAGCCTGGTAGAAATACCAGGCTGTTTCCCAAGTTAACCATTAAAAGACACAACTTTTCTAATTATATTAGAAGGTGATCAATGATCGTTTCTCCTTCTGTATTATAACTTACGATAAATGTTTAAACACGGTTTTGATAAAGGACCGTTTTTATCGAAAAAGATATATAATATATAATAACTAATTAATAATCAGGTATATAATAAAAAAATCCCGCATAATGTAATGCGGGATCCTTTTTTCGGTACGTGTATTCGGTAAATATTTAGAAAACTCTTGGTGTTATTTCGTGATCGCTGCTCCACCCAAAACGGAAGTTAAGCATTACTTCGTGAGAAACAGACTGTGCTCCTTTCAGATTAGAATTGGTAGGTGTATCGTAAGAATAACCTAATTCAAACTGAGGCGTAATACGTACCTGCACCAGTCCGGTCACTGTTTTTTCTGAACGCCATGAAGCGCCCAGCCATACCAGTTCTCTTAACAGTACACAAGCATTCAGATCATACTGCATGCCATTCCCCTTTACTTCTCTCAATAATATGGAAGGTTTCAGCAAAACATCATCATTCACCCTGTATGCATAACCTGCGGTTAAGTAATAGTGTGGTTTGGTAATAATCTTGCTTACTCCTTTTTTGCCCATGTCAAAACTTTTGAAGAGCGGAGAAGATAATCCCACGTAGAAGTCTTCTTTAAATAAAGTGAAACCAAAACCTACATTCGTTTTCATGTAGCTCTGGTTCTCTGCAAAAGAAGGGTCTGTTGTTGAGAGCTGACTATTATTTTCTTTGTATTGAGAGATACCAACCTGTAAACCCAGCGACACATTCCACTCATCATTTAACGCTACTTTCTGAGAGGCAATTGCATTAAAGTCTGTTCTGGAATCTACAGTGATCGATTCTTTCATTGCGGAGAATCCGATGCTGGTTTTAGTTTGCTTAAAAGGTGTGAAAAAAGACAGGGATGCTGTTTTAGGAGCACCATCTAATCCTACCCACTGGTTACGTCCTACCACTGTTAGACTGGCAGATTCATCCACACTTGCATACCCCGGATTTATTACCAGTCCATTAAACATGTACTGAGAATAAATCGGTTCCTGCTGAGCCTTTGCCGGCAGACAGAATGCAATTGCGATAAGCAGGTTTATCAGGAATATCTTCTTATCAGTCATCATCATCTTTTTATTACCAGGTAACCGGTGTAACGTATCTTCTTACCACTGCCATCTGTATAGTGTATGATAAAGAAGTAAGAGCCATCCAGTACGTCCTGATTCTTTCCGCTTCCGGTATTTGCTTTACCATTGAAGTTGTTGGTGAAGTTGTTGTATCCTTTTGTTGTGAATACGGTACCACCCCAACGGTTAAACACGGTTACATCGTTATCAGGATATTTATCAATGTTCTCGATATACATTGCGTCATTACCCAAACCATCATTGTTTGGAGAAAGAGCAGGATGCACACGGATATTTCCATTGTTATCATCTTTCCATCTTCCATCTGTAATAAAACGTTCGATGTAATCAGGAACTCCATCACCGTCCACATCACAATCTGTACATATTTCGATGATACCACTTGCAGATACTATGGAATCTATTGTAGGTGTATGCTGGTTCGTAGCTACCGTTGCTCTCAGCAATCTCATACCAAACATCTTATCTCTTTCAACACCATTTACCAACACCTGAATTTCTGCACTAGCCTGTGCTGGTAATATTAACAACGGTGTAACAGTGTTATCATAATCCTTACCTCCCTCTGCAGCACTTGTACGTGCCGGTAATTCTCCTGCTGCCGGTGTGAAGAATTCGTAGTACACTGTTACAATACGGGAGCTGGTACGATTCAATCTGAGGGTGAATGGTAGTGGCTGTCCGACTGTATCAAAGGCTACTTTAGCTGTGTAGCGACTGGATGTAAATGATATTCTGAGTGAGTCGTTATCTGTTACGGTATTTTTCAGATCACTAGCCAGGCCCAATGTGTAGGCAGGTGTTCCGCTGCCGGGGACATATGGTTTGGCACTTACCTGCAGGAATCCGTCATCATCATTGACATCGTTATCATCTACGTGTACAGTGATATATTTCTCTTTCTGTCCTGCCAGCATTGTTACGATCAGTGTATCTCCTTTCACAACTCCACCACTCAGCGTCAGCGTTCTGTATATATCGTTTGTAACAACGATAGTGATCGGCATATCTGTTTTAGTGGTTTTGGTTGTTCTCACGATAAACTGCACATCGTCTCCTTCTGTGATAGCACTGGTGGCGGCGAAGATATTTACCTGTGGTGTATCGATATTATTATTGTAGATCGTTACCGTTGCCTGCGGGATAGCTACAAAACCCCACACTACAGCAGGTATGCTGGAGCTGGCATTTTTAAGCTGTAACTGAACCGTTTGATTTGCACCTGCTGATGTTATTCCGGAAGGAACGATCTTAATCAGTGCACCATATGATCCGGCAGGGATGATTACGTTTCCGGAGATACCTACATAGTCTGTTCCTGCGGTAGCAGTACCTCCTATGTTATAATTCACAGACACATCTTTCGCGGCTACCAGCGTGGTATCGCTAAAGCGTACCATGAAGCCTCCTTCAATATTCGGCTGTGTAGCATCTGTTGTTTTTTCTATCAGTATCTGGCGGGCAACTGATTTAGGACCGGTTGCCAGACTTTCATCATCTGTTACATTAATGAGAACAGGTGTAGCATCAACAACCAGGAAGGTCATTCCGGTCATTGCTTTAGTAAGTATAACAGACAGGGTATTATCACCCTGGATGATGTTGTCGTCCTGGATATATACCGGCACCATCAGGCTGTCTGTACCTGCAGGAATCACTACTGAGGTAGGAATCGCCTGTATGTTAGTGCTGCCATACGTAGCGCTTAATGTAACGGTTACATCTGTAACTGATGCAGCTGGTAATTTCACTGCGAATGCACCATTGGTAGAAGGTTCGCCTGCATCGGAAATTTTGATGAGCTTTATAGCTGCAGCAGTTTTATCCAGGATGTACAATGGCGGTACAGTTGCTACGGTATAACCGGTAGCACTTGCAGCGAATTGTAAGATAGTAGTTCCTTCTATTTTAAAGTTGTCCGGTACATTGAGGAAGAAAGTAACAAAGTTGCTGTCTTTCGGTAAGGTTACTACTGTAGGGATACCGCTGTAATTAGTGATATCGGCAGTAGAAGAGGCATCAGGAGCAACATTGATTGACAGACTTTGTGTTGAAGTTACTGTAGGATCTGCATAACCGACCGTCACTCTGGTGAAACTACCTTTATGAATAGAAGTAGAATCGAAAGTGATTTTTAGTTTTGCTTTGGTTGTATTCAGAATGGTAGAATCATCTATGAACACATCCAGACTATCTGTAGTTACACCCGACATATTCGTTACTGTACCGATGATCCTTAACAGCTCTGTGCTTTCCAGGATGTTATCTGTACTGGCAGTAAGGGTGAAGTCCTGGTAACCTGTTGTAGGATCGATTGTCACTACTGTTGGAACACCGGTGTAATCGGTAGATGCAGCAGTAGAATTCACACTTGCTCCAACAGAGAGAGACACTGCTTTATAAGGCAGGACACCTGCAGGGAAGCTGGCTCTTACTGTGTAAGTATTGCCTTCCAGTACATGAGTACCCTGAGAGGTTGGCTGCGCTGTGAAAGTGATTTTACGCTTAGAAGCGGCAGTAGCATCCTTGATCTGTAATACTACAGAGTCTTTAGGATATCCTGCAGCATCTATATATACTACCAGTGTTTCATCATCACCTACAATATTATCAGCAGAAGCAGAAACAGGAGACAGCACTATTGAACTACCTACCAGTGAAACTGTTTGTGGTAATCCTGTATAACCTGAAGTAGCCTGTGAGCTAAGTCCTCTTGAAGCTGTAATAGAGATAGGCGTTGAAGTAGTAGCGCCACCTGGCAGTTTGATAGTGATATTGGCACCGGCCCCACCTTCTGTGATCGTTGTAGTATCAGAAGTGATAATCAGGTTGCCAACTACAACGGCCTTATCTTTTATAGTAACAGTAGCTGCCTGATTTACCTGTAAACCGGTAATAGCTGTTGATGCAGCAGAACCGCCCAGGATCAGGGTTTCATCCCCTTCATTCGTGTTATCATCTGTGATAGTAACACCAGACCAGGTACTGTGATTATTTGTTTTATCTAATGTTAATGTTGTTGAATCCAGTGTGTAATCTGCTGATGATGCGGTAGAAGCGGCCATCAGTGCAGGTGTTATAACAATAGGAACTTCTGTTGTGATACCTGCAGGTAAGCTGAAAGTAAAGCCGTACCCTGTACCACCTTCATCCATGGCGGTAACACTCGGTGTTATTGTTATTATTTTATTAGCCGGATTAGTACCTGTAATATCCTGGATCAAACCACCGAAGGATGGGATATTAAGTCCGGAGATGCTGGTAGATGTACCCAGTAATGTGAATGCCTCATCTGCTTCCAGGATATTATCTGTAACAGCGGTTAATGCACTGGTTGCAGTATAACTGTTCGTGAGAGCAGGCAATGTCACGGATGCAGCAGGATTGAAATCGGTACCGGAAGCAACTGATGCAGCATCAGGCGTCAGCATTACAACGATAGGATCTTCTGCAGTGATAGCCGGATTTACAAGGCTGATCTTAATATCGGAGCTGGCGCCTTCACTTAAAGTAGAAGTAACCAGTTGCAGGTTCATATCTTTATTACCAGGGATCAATCCTGTAGAATCTACAATGGTAATGATAGAGGAGTCTGTTGTAAAACCTGTTGGTTTGGTAACGATATAAAGGATCTCATCGTTCTCCAGTATATTATCAACTTTTGCCAGCAGTTTGGTGGCAACATTTACAGATTTTTTATTCAGGCCAATCGTTACAGAAGTAGGCAAATAAGAAGCATTGGTCAGATCTGACATTTGAGCTTTTGACCCCAATCCTCTTGAAAGTGCTACTGCAATAGGATATGAAGTAGCGATACCGCCCGGTAATGCTACAGTAATAGTAGCACCTGCATCACCTTCTTTTATGGTGGTAGGTGCGATGACTACTTTCATGCCGGTACTGTAGTCCATATCTGTGATAGGGATATCTGCCCCTGTGTAAGGATAAGAACGTTTTGTACCAACGTTATCGAGAGAAATGACTGCTAATCTTACGAATTCGGGTGTTGGCCCTTCAATTAATTTATCTGCAAGGGCACTGAAAGGCACCAGCACGGAAGTACTTCCGGCAGGAATGCTGTAAACCGTACCACCAAAGATGTCCAGGCTGTAATCTATTCCATCATCTGCCGTAGAGGCATTATCTTCTGTAATGCTCTGGATGGTGATAGGTACCTCTGTAGTTACTCCTGTGGGCAGGTGAAGCATCAGATTTCCCGTGTAACCTTCAGGTATTGGCCTTGAGGCAGTAGGTGAGAAATCTCCCTGTATCTGAGCATAAGCAGCATTATAATAGGTACTATCCTGAATGAGCAGGTCTGATTGGCCTGTCACCGTGATACCTAATATAGTGCCCTGGAATTTAAGTGTAAGTTTTTCTGTATTCTCGAGGGCTTTATCTGATTTTGCCTGGATAATGAAATCGGCGCTGCCGGAGGCATTTGCAGGAATCAGGATAGATGCAGGCGTGACAAAATCCGTATCGCCGGCTGTTGAAGTGGCGAGCCTGGAGAAAGTAATATTGATATCTTCCGGACAAGTTACCCCTGAGGATAATTTAACTCTTGCCTTAGTTGTATTTCCTTCGAGAATCTGTGTACTGTCCATGCTCAGTACCATGGTACGTGGTTCATCATCTACAATGGTGTAATCACATTCGGAAGTACCGTTGATGTTGATCAGGGACGCACAGGTAGCTACCAGTTTAAGGTGTAATGAGCGGCTGTATTGTAACTGGTCGTTACCAATTACATGCAGGTTTGTGATAGCCACATTTTTAGCGGTGGTATAGTCTCCCGCAGGAACCAGTACGGCTTCCTGTACCAGTTTAAAGTCGGTATTCACTGCTGCAGGATGTGCGAAAGTAGCTGTAGGATCATACTGCACCAGTACATAAGTAGGCGCACCCAGCTTACCACCGGATACGTTAAGCGTTAAACCCTGTGCAACCTGTTCACCATCAGCTGTATTTCCTTCATTACCTGATAAAGCAGCACTGGTGAACTGTACTTTTATGGGGGTAGCTGAGAATCCTGTTACGGGGAATGAGTCCTTTACTGTTGTAAGACCATCAAACTCTGTAGCAGTAGTACCATAACCCGATAATATGCGGAAAGTTTTGATATTTGGGGGATCGGGACTATAAGCATCACTGTAGATAGCTCCCAGTGAACGCATTACGGCGAGAGATCTTCCCCTTCCATCTACTCCGGTAGCAACTACATTGCCCGGGAAGTAACCGTTGTCATTTACATAAAAACGGTTGTCCGGGATGGAAGCTTCCCAGGAATCAAATTGATTATATGTTCTGTATACGTGTGAGCGGGGCGCTTCAGGCGCACCGGAACAAGCTACATCTCTTAAGATACCTACTGATTTACCATCTGCACTTACGAAACCATACCCACACTGACTTACTTCATCAGGATCTGCGCCCGAAGCGGCCCCCATTAATGACTGTTCTGACAAATAGAATAATGCAGATGTCCCAAAACTGGTGTTGGGCATATGCATTATAAAGTCCATGAAAAAGTAATTACTGTTCTGTATATAAGACACTATGCAGGTAACAGTACCTGTCTGCCCTGCACCACCGTAGTATTTATCCTGTATTGTTCCTATGATATGTACTTTGTAGGGGTCTGCACTTGTACCTGTTCCTGATACAGGTGAGATATAACAGATAGAGGGGCTTTTAAGGTTGGCCCCATCCAGCAGGTGCGAGGTACTTTTAAAGTCGAAGAAAGCTCTGAGACCGGTTGTACTATCCGTATGTGAGTAACTTTCTGTGAGCCCGTTACGGGTCACTTTAATACCACCATCGCTGTATATTTCGACTTTAATACCATCTGCAGCACTTGTACCGCCGGTAGGATTAATTACAGCTTTAACAGTTTGCGCGTTTACCTGACCGCACATAAGTAGCAATAACACCGGCAGCACGGTCCGGTAAAGTACACGACATACTTTACGGTGTGCAATACGGAGATTGCGTGTCATAGGATTGGGAAGTTTGAGCATAGTAAAGCGTGTAAATTTCTATTATCCATCTGATTCTGTTCACGATTAACCAATAATGAGGATATGGTTACGAATTCTTTTAAATGCAATAAAAAAGCCCTGTGCTGCTGATAAAATAAAACGCATAGAACTGATTCCTTGATGGTTAGTCCAGATCGTACCAATCACATTAAGCAGCTGCCAAAACCATCAAATTTTGTATTGCCCCGAAAACTCAATGACAATACATATATATTGAAATACAAACATATCGAATATTTGACACCCAGTCAAAATATTTTATATGTTTTGTTAATATGTCTATCCCCGAAATGGGGATAACTTTTATTATTCCCTATTTACCAACCTTTTATGAGATGGTTTTTTTTACACATATGATGTGAATATATCAGCTAAAATCATGTTATAACATATGATTAGCAAACTGAACTATACCGACAGTGAAAAAATAAGAAAGGGGTGAATTAATCAAATGTTCTGTTTGGGCATTAAAAAAAAGAACAAATGCATAGTCAGAAGCCATAAAATAAAGGTAGATTTGCACAAAACAAGTAAAAATGTCGACAATAGCTAATTCTAACATTGACTTTAACCTTGCATATAAGGTAAAGGACATGTCTCTGGCCGAGTGGGGACGCAAAGAAATTGAACTGGCAGAAGCTGAAATGCCGGGTTTAATGTCCCTGAGAACGGAATATGGTGATACCAAACCATTACAGGGTGCCCGCGTTGCCGGTTGCTTACATATGACCATCCAGACTGCTGTATTAATAGAAACACTGGTACATCTGGGAGCAGAAGTACGCTGGAGTTCCTGCAATATCTTCTCTACTCAGGACCATGCCGCTGCTGCTGTAGCTGCTGCAGGTGTTCCTGTATTTGCCTGGAAGGGTTTAAGTGAGAAAGATTTTGACTGGTGTATTGAACAGACCCTGTTCTTTGGTGCGGCTGACCGTCCTCTGAACATGATCCTGGATGATGGTGGTGACCTGACAAACATGGTATTTGATAAATATCCTGAGCTGATCCAGCACGTTAAGGGTTTGAGTGAAGAAACTACCACCGGTGTACACCGTTTATACGAGCGTATGCAGCATGGTACTTTACCTATCCCTGCTATCAACATCAATGACTCTGTTACCAAATCTAAATTTGATAACAAGTACGGTTGCCGCGAATCCTGTGTAGATGCGATCCGTCGTGCTACTGACGTGATGATTGCTGGTAAAGTTGCCGTTGTTGCTGGTTTTGGTGATGTTGGAAAAGGCTCTGCAGAATCTCTGAGAGGTGCAGGTGCCCGTGTAATCGTTACTGAAATAGATCCTATCTGTGCACTGCAGGCTGCTATGGAAGGTTATGAAGTAAAGAAAATGTCTGATGCAGTGAAAGAAGCTGATATTATCGTAACAACTACCGGTTGCCGCGATATCATCAACGGAGAGCACTTCAAACTGATGAAAGATAAATGTATCGTATCTAATATCGGTCACTTCGATATCGAAATCGATGTTGCATGGCTGAACAAGAACTACGGTAATACTAAAGTGGAAATCAAACCACAGGTAGATAAGTATACCATCGATGGTAAAGATATTATCCTGCTGGCTGAAGGCCGCCTGGTAAACCTTGGTTGTGCTAATGGTCACCCTTCCTTTGTAATGAGTAACTCATTTACAAACCAGGTAATGGCTCAGCTGGAACTGTGGCTGCACACAGACAAATACGAGAACAAAGTATACGTACTGCCTAAACATCTTGATGAGAAGGTAGCCCGTCTGCACCTGAAAAAGATAGGCGTAGAACTGGATGAGTTAACTCCTACCCAGTCTGCTTACCTGAACATTCCGGTTGCAGGTCCTTACAAACCTGATTACTACAGGTACTAGTCGTATCAAAAACATATAGGAAAGGGTGTTCTGTTAAAAACAGAACACCCTTTTTTTCTGGTAATGATTTAGTTAAATTGATTTTGATGGCGCTTCGCACCATCAAAATCAATTTAAGGGGTTTTGCAGGGCTTCGCCCTGCACCCAAAAATCAAACTGAGTCACTACCTTTTTTCTTTAATTTTGTAGCATGACCAAGCTTAGTGTAAATATCAACAAGTTTGCTACCCTCCGTAATGCACGGGGCGGCAATATGCCGGACATACTTAAAGTAGCACAGGATTGTGAACGATTTGGCGCTGATGGCATTACCGTACACCCCCGCCCGGATGAACGCCATATACGCTACCAGGATGTGAAAGACCTGAAACCACTGGTAACTACAGAATTTAATATAGAGGGATATCCGTCTAAGGATTTCATGGACCTGGTGCTGGCTGTAAAGCCTCATCAATGTACACTGGTACCTGATCCGCCTGATGCGATTACTTCCAATACCGGCTGGGATACTATCAAGTATCAGTCTTATCTGAAAGATGTAATCGGTACTTTAAAGGCTGCAGGAATCAGGGTATCTATTTTTTTAAATGCAGATGTGAGTAAAGTGGAAGCGGCTAAAACCGCAGGAGCAGACCGCATAGAATTATATACCGGCCCTTATGCGGAAGAGTATGCAAAAGCGCGTACACAAGCACAGAATTTCCAGTTATTCAATGATTACAAGAATACCGCAAAAGCTGCTACTGCTATTGGATTAGATCTGAATGCAGGGCATGATCTGAGCCTGGATAATTTACGCTTCTTTAAGCTGCATATTCCACAGTTGAAGGAAGTTTCTATTGGCCATGCACTGGTTTGTGATGCGATTTATCTTGGACTTGAGAATACAATACAGTTGTATAAAAGAGAGTTGATAGATTAAAAAAAATTATTGAATGAGCTAAGCTCATTCAATAATTTTTTTAAGTTTTTTTTGCAGGGCTCCGCCCTGCACACCAAAATTTTGAAAGTTATTTTTTCTAGAATACGCCCCACTCTTTTAGTGGAACATTCACTCCTAACTGATTAAGCGCTGCACTGCGCTGGTACCATGAACGGGTATAGCGTAGTTGCAGTTTGCGTGTAATAACGCCTAAACCTGCGGAGAAACCGCTTAACCCTTTTTGCTGAGCTGTTGCTAACTCCTGACGTCTTAAATGATTGTACCCTGCTGTAAACTCTATATAACGGCCTATCTCCCACTGTGCTGCCAGCACAAAATGCCGGAAGATCTTATCTGCTGTTTTATTACCGGCTTTAGTTGTATCTCCGTTTGTAATGATAGTGCCTTCTTCAAAGCCGGGATCTGCGTAACGAACGTCGAACTGATAGACGTGATGTAAAGTGGCTGATAATTGTAAAGGAATATGTTCCAGTTTTTTAGAAATCCCTATCTGTAAGTCGAATGGTAAAGGTTCCTGTGAACCTGCGACGTAGGTGCTTAATTGTACCCCCATGTTCTTTGCTACAAATCCTGCCTGCCATTTATGAGTAGTATCCTGGTAAGTGAGCCCCACATTTACGCCTAAACCGGTAGAATGATATTGCTGGTAACCTGATTGTATAAATTGTAAAGTGATACCGTAATGCCATCTTTCCAGATATTGACGGGACATGGTAAGTTGCACGGACATATCCCGGGGTTTGAAAGCTCCCTGGATATTACCGGATGCATCTGTTTGAGTAACAGTACCATAGTTGATGTATTGAATACCGGCTGCAAATGTTGTCTGTAAACGGCTGGAACGATAACCAAACAGGCAATGTGCGTACTGCACATCTGCGAAGTAATTGGTGTAGTTCATTTCCAGGTGCTGGTGCATGCTTTCTCTGAGTAAAGCCGGGTTTAATGCGGATAAGGCGATATCATTATTCTGCTGACTCACATTTGCGTTTCCCAAAGCCGCCAGTTGAGGAGCTACGGGAAGATCCAGGAAAGAAAATACGCTCTTTCCTCCCAGTACCTGTGCGGTACATGGCTGTATGTATAGGAATAAAAATAAGATGTTAATCTTCCACATGCTGACATAAAACTAATTAATAATAAATAATATTAATGAGCCGGGGGAAAATTAGCATACACAATAAAGCCACTCTGCCCGAAGGAAGAATGGCTTTATTTTAAACCCTTAAAACAATCAACATAAACATACGATGCAGGTCACAACTGTAACAACCTGCATTGAAGTGTTACTTCTTTAATAACGCTATATCGATCACTTGGTTCATTTCTTTTACAAAATGGAACTTTAACCCTTTAATATGCTCAGGATTTAATTCCTTGATATCTTTTTCATTCTGCCAGCAAAGGATAATTTCCCGGATACCCGCCCTTTTGGCAGCCAGGATCTTTTCCTTGATCCCTCCTACCGGTAATACCTGTCCACGCAGGGTGATTTCCCCTGTCATTGCCAGATAAGATTTTACCTTTCTTCCTGTAAATACGGAAGTAAGTGCGGTGAGCATGGTGATACCTGCGCTGGGACCGTCTTTAGGCACTGCCCCTTCCGGTACGTGTACATGCACACTACGCTGGTACATCATCTTGGGATCGATATTGAACTGAGCGGCATTAGCCTGTAAGTAGCTGAGGGCCGTAGTTGCAGACTCCTTCATCACGTTACCAAGGTTCCCGGTCAGTTTCAGCTCTCCTTTTCCTTCACTCAGACTGCTTTCTATAAAGAGGATATCTCCTCCTACGTAAGTCCAGGCCAGGCCAACAGCTACACCAGCAGGGTTACCTACTTTGTATATTTCGTTGGAATAGCGTGGTTTACCCAGTATTTTCTCTACATGTTCTTCTGTAAGGCTATCCGGCACTTCTTCTTCCAGTGCTACATCTTTTGCAAGGGAGCGCATAATGGAAGCCAGTTGGCGGTCCAGTTCACGTACACCGCTTTCACGGGTATAGTCCTGGATGATCCTGTCCATTACGCTGGTGCTGATCTTCATCTTCAGAGATTTCAGACCATGTGCATCTTTCTGTTTTGGAACAAGGTGGCGTTTGGCGATTTCTGCTTTTTCTTCAATGGAATAACCACTGAGATCAATGATTTCCAGGCGGTCGCGCAGGGCCGGACTGATAGCATTGATGTTATTGGCAGTAGCGATGAATAATACCTTGCTGAGATCATATTCCAGCTCCAGGTAGTTATCATAGAAGGTACCATTTTGTTCGGGGTCCAGTACTTCCAGCATGGCAGAACTTGGATCTCCACGCTGGTCGCTGCCTATCTTGTCTATCTCATCCAGGATCATCACCGGGTTAGAGGTTTTTACCTTACGGATGGATTGCAGGATACGACCGGGCATAGCACCGATATATGTTTTACGGTGTCCGCGGATTTCGCTTTCATCGTGTAAACCACCAAGGCTCAAACGTACATATTTACGACCGATGGCACTGGCAATAGAGCGTCCGAGAGAGGTTTTACCAATACCCGGAGGGCCTACGAAACAAAGGATAGGAGATTTCATATCCCCTTTCAGTTTCAGCACGGCCAGGTATTCCAGTATCCTTTCTTTAATCTTATCCATGCCATAATGATCATTATCAAGGATCTTTTTGGCTTTTTTAAGATCGTAGCTATCCTGGGTATAATCCTGCCAGGGCAGGTCCAGCATCAGGTCTAAGTGATTATATACCACAGAATAATCGGGAGTGCTTGGATGCATACGTTCCAGTTTCTCGATTCCTTTGCGGAACAGTTCTGCAGCAGCTTCTGTCCATACTTTCTTTTCCGCTTTGCGTTGCAGTTCTTTTACTTCACGGTCGTTGGAATCACCACCCAGTTCTTCCTTAATGGATTTCAGCTGTTGTTGCAGGAAGTATTCCCGTTGCTGTTTATCCAGGTCTGCTTTGGTTTTGTTGGTGATTTTGTTTTTTAACTCTGCCAGTTGCAATTCCACCTGCAGGAGTTTCAATAACAGTTCTGCTCGGGTGCGCAGATTATTGATTTCCAGCAGTTGTTGTTTTTCCTTCAGGTCGCAGTTAAGGTTGGAGGAAACGAAATGCACGAGGAAGGAAGCGTTCTCAATATTCTTGAGGATAATGCTTGCTTCGGATGGCAGGTTTGGAGAGAGTTGAATGATTTGTCCTGCCAGGTCTTTGATAGATGAGATATACGCATCAAATTCCGGATCATCTGTCACTATTTCATCGTTCAGTATCTCTATACGGGCTTTGAAATAAGGATCTTCGGAAGCTATTTCACTGATCTTAAATCTCTTGCGTCCCTGTATGATGATAGTAGTACCACCATCCGGCATTTTAATCAGCTTCACGATACGGGCAACCGTACCTACATCTGCCAGATCAACTATATTAGGGTCCTCTATTGTACTGTCTTTCTGTGCTACAACGCCAATCAGTTTGTCGCTTCTGTAAGCATCATTGACTGCCTTAATTGATTTGTCTCTGCCAACGGTGATAGGTAATACAACACCGGGAAAAAGTACAGTATTTCTTAAAGGTAAGAGTGCCAGTTCATCGGGTATTTTATCGTCTTCCTGCCCATCCCCATCTTCATTTAAAGGGATTATTGGCATGAATTCCATCTCTTCTTCAGAATTATTTAAATAAAATCTGTTCATCTGCATAGTTTAATTCAGAAAGTGGCCAATTTGTCAGACCATGGCCTATCTTTTCCTTTTATTTATAAGCACAGGTATATTGTCAAGTTTAATGCCATTTGTATATACGTAATAACTATAGGTCTAATAAAAAAAGCGTCCCGGACAATTTGCCGGGACGCTTTCTATAATTTATGTGATAAGTACTATAATGTTACCCCCACGCCTAACTGGATAGCCTGGTTTTTCCAGTTACCGGTGTTAGACACGTCCTGTACACTTCTTACGTCGGTAAAACCAACAATGTAACGGGCACTGATGTTTACGATTGGCAGCTGAATCCATAAGCCGGCAACACCGGAAATGTCTCCGCCATTGAATGCGTCATCGGCACCTTTGAATACATTCTTGTTACTCACCAATGCACTGAACTGAGGTCCGACCTGCAGTTTGATGCGTGGAGTTCCCAGAGAGAAGTTAGCCAGCAGGGGAATACTGAGATAGTTCAGTTTAATCTTTTTGTTTTCATTTGAAGGGTCGTTCAGATTGTCCGGGTTATAAATCTGACCGAAATCATCGGTTGTTTTAGTCTGGGTAGATGAGAAGATCAGTTCTCCCTGTACACCAAAGCCTTTTGTGAGGTTGATCTGTGCAAAACCACCCAGGTGATATCCCAGGTTAAATCCATCCTTGTAACCTTTACCATCCAGTTTACCAAGGTTTGCACCTCCTTTTAAACCGAATCTTAAAAATTTGCTTTGGGCACTAACAGTAGAAAATGCAGTTACACTGAGTACTGCCATTGCGAAAAACAGTTTTTTCATATAGCGTTTTTTATGTGCTACATATTATATCAAATTCTATGCTAAGTTTATTTATATATTACTTTATTGAGAATCCAACCCTTGCTGTGAAGTATCCCATCAGGCTCTTATCCGTTCCCTGAAAGGGTCTGAAGACTGTATAAGAAGGAGCTATGGTAAATTTTCCTATTACGTAAGAAACATTGAGGGTAAAGTCCAGGGCCCGTACTTCGAAGCCGGTTTTGTTACTGCTGGAGAGTTGAAGTGCATCCCTCATAATTTCAGGACGCTCTTGTTTATCGTCCCATTTCAGTTTGGGAGAGCGGGAGATATACTGGAATGCTTTGAGGTTACTGTAATAATGTGCTGTTCCCATGGTAAGGCCAAAGGAAGGGGTTATCAGGAAAGCGTCATCCGCTTTTATAACATCCATAAAGATAAAGGGATGTCTGACGGCGGCTACTATGTTCCAGTCATTCCCGGAAACATTACGGGTAGCAGGTCCTATTTTTTCTTCTTTGCTACCCCAGCCAAAATCCAGGCTAATGCCGGGCTGAACCCACCACTTGCGGTAATAGAAGTATGCAAACAGTTCATTATTAATAGGTGTGGCCGGAACGTCTGAAGAATCAGAGAAGATATACCTTGTATAAGAGATCCCTGTAAGGAAGTTCCTGTTTTTGGAATAGTCGTACCCTGCGGAGAAATCCCATTCAAACCAGGGATCGCCGATGGCATCAAAAAGGTAGTAAGCACTGGCGGTGCCATAGAACCCGCTTTTATGGTAGTATCCAACGGTAGGTGTGACGAAAGTCTTCATCACAATTGGACGGTCTTCGTTGCTGGCAACGACTTTACTTCCATAGGCAGGGTTATTACCGTAGCCTACCCCGATCATGAATTCACTTTTCTCCCGTTTACTCAATAGGGAATCCAGTTGCTTTTCAAGTTCGGCAAGGGACTGGCTCATAACAGCCTGACTACACAACAGAAATAAAACAAAACAAAGGCAGCGATGCATGCACGAAGCATTTTACTTATGCCCGCAAGATAAGAGAAAAGTTTGAAGGTTTTAATTATACGAGGTCGATTACCGTGATTTCGGGTAAAATGCCCACACGACCCGGATAACCCAGGAATCCAAAACCCCTGTTTACGTACAGACGCTGGTTTCCTTCTTTGTAGAGGCCGGCCCATTCTTTATAGATGTATTGGGCAGGGCTCCATCTGATTCCGGGAATTTCGACGCCGAACTGCATACCATGGGTATGGCCAGCCAGGGTAAGATCGATATCCGGGTACTCTGTTCTTACCTGGGCATCCCAATGGGTGGGATCGTGAGATAATAATATTTTAAAGGGCAGGTGAGATGCACCGGCGTATGCTTTCTTCATGTCCCCATATTTAGGGAAACGATTCATGGCACTCCAGTTTTCTATGCCCAGCAGTGCGATCTGCTCTCCTCCCCTGTCCAGGGTAACATGTTCGTTCATTAGCAGACGCCAACCCAGTTGTCCGTGCAGGGCTTTTACTTTTTCCAGGTTTTCGGTGCGTTGTGCGCTGTAACCGTTGGCGTCTTTGTCTGGCCAGGCGTAATAATCGCCATAGTCGTGGTTACCGAGGGTAGAATATACGCCCATAGGCGCTTTTATCTGGCTAAAGGAGTCCATGTGGTTATCCATTTCCAGTGCGCGGTCATTTACCAGATCGCCTGTAAAGAATATGATATCTGCCTTTTGGGCTTCGATAAGGGCAATGCCTTTGGCAACGGCTTCTTTGTTACTTAAGCTACCGGAGTGAATATCAGAGATTTGCACTATTCTTAGTCCTTTAAATGCCGGTGGCAGGTTTTTAAAGGACAGTTTGATTTTATGGACCCGGTAATTGTAGCGGTTGGTGATACCATATAATATGGTAGCGAACAATCCTCCACCCATCAGCAGGGCAGCCTGTGTTAAAAAGCGGGAGCGGGTGATATTGCTGATATCGGATGACACGGCAGCACCAGATGAGAACTTTTTGAAGGTCCACTGTACTCCTCTTCTTACATCATCCAGCAGCAGGAATACGGCTACCAGCAATTTGGCGAATACGACGCCGAAGATGACGGTAAGGACAAAAGAGCGGGTATTTACGGGCCAGTCCTGCCAATTGAGGTAGGGTAGCGACACTATAGTAAACAGTATGAGGGCTGACAAGGTCCAGTATATACTGAAAACTATTGTCCGTGTACGTCCGGATGAGTCGCTGAGGATACCTCTAACGGCCATGAAAACATAGATATCGAGTAAAAGCAATATTGCTACCAGTATAATCGTATTCTTAAATCCCCGCATGATTTTTTATTTGAGCCAGTTGATTTGCGTTAAAGTCAGCATGATCTGATGACGATTTATGATAGCCAATATTGTACCTTTGTGCGACAATTTTTCGTTTTAAGGAAGAAATACGGTTAACTAATTAATTATTAACAAATTAACAATTGCGTACATCTGCTGTTGTGAATAAATAAATATACCCCTGCACCTTAATTTTACCTAATCGTTGTACTTTTGTCTGACTTGGTAAAGATACTGATATATGAAATTTACTTTTTACGGTCATTCCAGCTTTGCAGTAGAGATTAAGGGTAAGAAGATAGTTTTTGATCCGTTCATTACCCATAACGAACTGGCCAAGTCTATAGATATCAATAAGATAGAAGCCGATTATATTTTCATTTCTCATGGCCACGATGATCATATTGCTGATCTTGTTGTCCTGGCCAGACGTACCAATGCAACGGTTGTTGGGTCTTTTGAAATTACAACCTGGTTGGGGAAACAGGGGCTGGAAAGAGTGCATCCTATGAATACGGGAGGAAAGTGGGTGTTTGATTTTGGTACAGTGAAGTGTGTGGTTGCTCATCATTCCAGTGGTTTACCGGATGGTTCATATGGTGGTAATCCCCTTGGATTCCTGTTTACGACAGAAGAAGGCAATTTCTACTTTGCAGGAGATACGGCCCTTACGCTGGACATGCAGTTGATTCCCCGGTTTGCAAAACTGGACTTTGCAGTGTTACCGATAGGAGATAATTTTACGATGGGTGCTGAGGATGCTATTGTAGCAGCCGAATTTATTCAGTGTAAGCGCATTATAGGGGTTCATTACGATACATTTGGTTATATTAAGATAGATAAAGAGAAAGTGACACAACAATTTGCCCAGGCTGGCTTAGAGTTATTGTTACCGGCAATTGGAAGCAGTATCGATTTGTAAGAAAAGTATATATTACATGGATTGTTCCATGGCCTTTTTATTATCCTATAGTAAACCTAAGAAATACCTAATCACAAATGGCAAGAGTAATCGCAATCGCTAATCAGAAAGGTGGGGTAGGGAAAACTACCAGTGCTATTAACCTGGCAAGCAGTCTGGCTGTGCTGGAATATAAAACTTTACTGGTAGATGCCGACCCACAGGCTAACAGCACTACCGGTTTGGGTTTTGACCTGCGTCATATACAGCAGAGCTTATATGATTGTATGGTGAATGATGTGCTTGCAAAAGATGTGGTATTAGAATCAGATACCCCGAATTTGAAAGTATTACCTTCTCATATTGACCTCGTAGGCGCTGAACTGGAGCTTATTAACCATCCGAACAGGGAACAGGTGATGAAGCAGGTGATAGATGCCGTTAAGCATGACTATGATTTTGTTATAGTTGACTGCTCTCCTTCCCTGGGTCTGATCACGGTAAATGCCCTAGTGGCATCTGACTCGGTGATCATCCCGGTGCAATGTGAATTCTTCGCACTGGAAGGTTTGGGTAAGTTACTGAATACAATAAAAATCGTACAAAGCCGTTTGAATACCCATCTGGAAATAGAAGGTATCCTGATGACTATGTATGATGGCCGTTTACGCCTGAGCAACCAGGTGGTAGATGAGGTGAAGCAGCATTTTGAGGAAAGCGTGTTTAATACCATCATTCACCGTAATACCAAACTGGGTGAAGCGCCTAGCTTTGGTAAATCCGTGATTATGTATGATGCCGCCAGTACAGGGGCTATTAACTACCTGAACCTGGCTAAGGAAATACTGCAGAACAACAATTTTACACGTATTAACCAGGACGATAAAATATTAGCAATTAACGATGAGCAATCCGAGTAAGGGCAATCCTAATAAAAAAGAGGCGCTGGGGAAAGGGATCCGCTCGCTGCTGCAAAACATTGATACTGATCTGAAACAGACTACCGTAGCCCTGGGCGAACAGGTAGTGGCACAGGCTACGGGCATTGAACGTATCCCGCTGGACCAGGTAGATGTGAATCCAAAGCAGCCGCGCCGGGACTTTGATGAGAAGGCTTTACAGGAATTGAGCATGTCCATTTCACTGCACGATGTAATACAACCTATTACAGTAAGCAGGGTGGGCCCCAAAAAGTACCAGCTCATAGCAGGTGAAAGGCGTTTACGCGCCAGTAGAATGGCCGGTCTGAAAGACATTCCGGCTTATATCCGTCAGGCCAATGACCAGGAACTCCTGGAACTGGCATTGCTGGAAAACCTGCAACGTGAAAATCTGAATGCCATAGAAATTGGTCTTTCTTATAAGAGACTGATGGACGAATGCGTATTTACGCAGGAACAGGTGGCAGACAGGATGGGTAAGGAAAGAAGTACAGTTACCAACTATATCCGTCTTTTAAAGTTACCACCAGATGTACAGGTGGCTGTGCGTAACGGGCAAATCAGCATGGGTCATGCCAGGGCGCTGATTGCAGTGGAGAACATTGAGAAACAACTCTTTATCTTTAACGAGATCATTCAAAACGGTCTTTCCGTTCGTCAGACGGAAGAACTGGTGCGCAAAACCAGCCATATAGACAAAGGCAACGTTAAGAAGCCTGTGAAGAGCGTGTTACCACCAGCCTACCAGAAAATAGAAGATCACCTGGCGACTCACTTTGCGACTAAAGTAAAACTGGACAGAGGTAAGAATGGTAAGGGAAGTGTGGTGATCGAGTTTTATTCCGATGAGGAACTGGATAGCATATTAGAAAAAATAGATTTATACGGTGGCTAAAAGGTCCGGGAATATACTTTTTACTTTATTGCGCATTTGTATCCTGGCTATGCCCATGCTATGTCTGATCCAGTCTACATTGCTGGCACAGGATAGCACCAAAGCGGCCTATCTGCGGAAACAACAGCCGGACAGCCGGAAAGACAGCAGCAAGCTCTTTATTAAAAAAGACAGTACTGCTGCCATTGTTGAAAAACCTGTGCATAGCCCACGCAAGGCTGCACTTTATTCTGCCGTGTTACCAGGTCTGGGACAAATATATAACCGCGAATACTGGAAACTTCCTCTTGTTTATGCTGCACTTGGTATCACTACCGGTACTTTTATCATTAATATGAGAGAATACAGGACTTACCGCAATGCCTACCGTATCCGAATGGACGGTAATGCGGATACCCATGATGCATATGAAGGACTATACAGTGATGCTTCCCTGAAATATTTACGGGACGGATACCGGGAGTACGTAGATTATTCCGTACTCGTATTTGTATTAGCCTATGGGCTGAACATTGCAGATGCTACTGTATTTGCTCACCTTCGCTCCTTCGACATGTCTGATGATCTTAGTATGAAGGTTGTACCTACGATTATCGATAACAGGTCTATTGGCCTGAGTTTACGTATAAGCATAGGCGGAAAGAAGAAGTTCAACAATGCAATGGCTATAGGCCGGTAATTACCTCACTCTGCAAATCACAACACTCTATATATTATGAAGATAGCGCTTATTGGTTATGGGAAAATGGGAAAAGCTATAGAAAAAATAGCTATTGCCAAAGGCCATGAGATTGTACTCCGTACTAATAGTCAGCAGCCATTGGAAAAGGAATTACTGAAACAGGCAGATGTGGCGATTGAGTTTACAGGGCCTGAAACCGCTTACCATAATATATTAAAGTGCTTTGAGGCAAATGTACCGGTAGTTTGTGGCAGCACAGGCTGGCTGGACGCTTTACCTGCTGTGAAAGCAGTATGCCTGGAGAAACATCAGGCTTTCTTATACGCCAGTAACTTCAGCGTAGGTGTAAACATCTTCTTCGAGATCAATAAACGCCTGGCAGAACTGATGGGCAGACAACTCCAATACAATGTGGTGATGGAAGAAATCCATCATACACAGAAAAAAGATGCCCCAAGCGGTACTGCTATTACACTGGCTGAACAGGTGATGGACAAGGTAGGCCGTAAAAAGCTATGGGTAAATGAAGTGACCAATCAACCGGATGAACTGGCTATTATCTCCAAAAGAATAGATCCGGCCCCTGGTACCCATATTATTACATATACATCTGATATTGATGATATTACGATTTCTCATACGGCACATTCCCGGGAAGGTTTTGCTTCCGGCGCTGTAGTAGCTGCAGAATGGTTAAAAGATAAGAAAGGGATTTTCAGCATGAAGGATGTACTAAGCCTGTAAGACAGGAATGACGTAAAAAGCAGTTATCTTTGCGTAATCTTCACCGTATTCACAAAACTTCAGGGAGGGATGCAAATCATTCGATATGTTGTCTAAAAAAACACAATACGCTTTTCACGCGCTCATACACCTGGCCGAAAATGCAGATAAAGGACCAATTTTAATTTCTGAAATAGCTCAGGAAAAAAGTATTTCCATCAAATTCCTGGAGAATATCCTGCTGGAATTAAAGAATGCTGGTATTCTGGGTAGCAAAAAAGGAAAAGGAGGTGGTTATTACCTGCTGAAGCCGCCTAAAGAGATCGCCCTGGCCAAGATCATCCGTTTACTGGATGGCGCCATTGCCCTATTACCATGTGTAAGTCTGAACTACTACGAACGTTGTGAAAATTGCCGGGACGAGGCCGTTTGCGGATTAAATGACGTGATGGGTAAAGTTCGTGACGCTTCACTTAAGATACTGGAAACCAAAACATTAAAAGATATCCTGACTAGAGATTAATCATTTTCCCCTACCCTCTTTGCTACTCCACAATGAGGAACATTTGTAATTTTTTTCAAAACAGTCTATCTTTTTTATAGGTTTTATGTAATTTTGTTCCTACAGCGGAAGCATGAGTGGTAATGCGTCATGACTGTTATAGCTAAGGAAGTTTACATGGAAAACATTAAAGCAGCATTGGAAGGCCTTGACGCAGCGGCCGCCATGCGATACCTGGTAGAACAATTCCCAGGTGCCGTGGCATTCTCCACTTCTTTCGGGCAGGAAGATCAGGTAGTAGCGGATATGATATGGCGGGCAGATTTACCCATCCGGGTATTTACACTGGATACCGGCCGATTGTTCCAGGAAACTTATGACCTGATGGATCTTACCCGCGCCCGTTACAAAAAGCCATTTGAAGTATATTTTCCTGAAACAGCTTCAGTTGAGAAACTGTTGCTGGAAAAGGGTCCTAATAGTTTCTACGAATCGGTAGAGAACAGAAAAGAATGCTGTCATATCCGTAAAGTAGTACCACTGAACCGTGCCCTGCAGGGTGTGAAGGTATGGATTACCGGCCTGCGTGCTGAACAGTCGGAAAACCGGCAGGGACTGGAAGCCCTTGAATGGGATGAGGCCAGGCAGATGTATAAGTACAATCCCCTTATCCACTGGACTTACGATGATATGATGGACTATATTAAAGCGCAGAAAGTTCCTTACAACAAACTGCATGATAAAGGTTTCATCAGTATAGGCTGTGCATCCTGTACACGTGCAGTTGAACCTGGAGAACATCCACGCGCCGGCAGATGGTGGTGGGAATTATCCAAGAAGGAATGTGGGTTGCACGGCTAAAATTATTTAATTATTTTTCAAGATGGTCTGTGAACAATGGCCATTTAAATTAAGATATATGACCAACAAAATACAGTGGGAGTTTCCGCAGGCATTGGAAGATGAGGCCATCTATATTTTACGTGAAACAGCGGCACAGTTTGAAAAACCTGCCATCCTGTTTTCAGGTGGAAAGGATTCTATCACACTAGTACGTCTGGCGCAAAAAGCTTTTTATCCTGGTAAAGTACCATTTCCCCTGTTACATATTGACACCGGGCATAACTTCCCGGAAACAATTGAGTTTCGTGACTGGCTGGTGGAGAAACTGGGACTCGAACTAATCGTAAGAAATGTACAGGACAGTATCAACCAGGGCAAAGTACAGGAAGAAACCGGTAAGTATGCCAGTCGTAATGCACTACAAACCGTTACCTTATTAGATAGCATCGAAGAGCTGAAGTATGATGCCTGTATGGGTGGTGCCCGCAGGGATGAAGAAAAAGCCCGTGCCAAGGAAAGGATCTTCTCTGTAAGAGATGAATTTGGTCAGTGGAATGCAAAAATGCAACGTCCCGAGCTGTTTGATATGCTGAATGGTAAGATTCATCTGGGTGAAAATGTGAGGGTATTCCCTATTTCTAACTGGACAGAACTGGATGTATGGAATTATATCCGCAGGGAAAATCTCCGTATCCCCTCTATCTATTTCTCTCATGAAAGAGAGATTATTGAAAGAGATGGTATGTACTGGCCTACCTCTCCTTTCCTGAATACTTCTGAGGATGAAAAACCTTTCCTTCATAAAGTACGTTTCCGCACGGTAGGAGATATGACCTGTACCGCTGCTGTTGCGTCTGAAGCAGATAAACTGGAAGATATTATTGCTGAAATAATGGAAGCCAAAATTTCTGAAAGAGGTGCGCGTATCGATGATAAACGTTCCGAAGCCGCCATGGAAAAGAGAAAACAGGCTGGTTATTTTTAAACTAATTCAAAAAATTAAACATGGAGGTTTTACATATAACCACTTCGGGCAGTGTAGATGATGGTAAAAGTACCCTGATTGGCAGGTTACTCTACGATACACAATCTATTCCCCAGGATAAAATGGACGCATTACATGCTGCCAGCAAACGTAAGGGACTGGATTTTACCGATCTGTCTCTGTTAACAGATGGTCTGGTAGCAGAACGTGAACAGGGTATCACCATTGACGTAGCGCATATCTACTTCTCTACCCCTAACCGTAAATACATTATAGCTGATACCCCGGGACATATAGAATACACCCGTAATATGGTAACCGGTGCATCTACTGCACAGGTATCCCTGATACTGATAGATGCCCGTAAAGGTATTGTGGAACAAACCTACAGGCACTTCTTTATTGCTGCCCTGCTGCGTATTCCTTACCTGGTGGTGTGTGTGAATAAAATGGACCTTGTAGAATACAATGAAGCACGCTTTAACCAGATAGTGGAAGATTTCCAGCAAATGGTGGCCAGCGCTTCTTTCCAGGCTCCTTCTATCAAGTTCATTCCAATTTCTTCTTTATATGGTGAGAATGTGGCTGGCAGATCTGAAAAGATCGGCTGGTACAAAGGTGAATCCTTACTGGAATACCTGGAGCAGATCACTTTTGATCATGCAGACAGCACTCATCCAGCCCGTTTCCCGGTACAATCCGTGATCCGTCCGATGACCAAGGAGTTTCATGACTTCCGTGGCTTTGCCGGTAAAGTGGCCAGTGGTCATTTTAATGTAGGTGATGAGATCATCTCCCTGCCATCCCAGCAGAAGAGCAGGATTAAAACTATACAGCAGTTTGAAACACAACTTTCTATTGCAAGTGCCCGTGAAAGCGTGGTAATTACGCTGGAAGACGAGATTGATACCAGTCGTGGCAGCATGTTGTCTAAAACAGACAATGTACCTTCCCTGCTGAAAGAAATCACGGCGCAGGTATGCTGGATGGACCAGCAAAAGCTGGTGCCTGGTAAAGCATATTTACTGCAGCATGGTATTAACCGTGTGAAAGCGAAAGTACAGCAGATCAATCATGTGATTGATGTGACTAACAACAAGATAGTAGAAGATAAAAAGGAACTTGGGCTGAATGATATCGGGAAGATTACGTTGAAAACAGCACAGCCAATATTTGCAGATTCTTATCACGTGAACCCGGCTAACGGTGCATTCATACTGGTAGATGAATTCAGCAATGCAACTGTAGCGGTAGGATTTGTAGAATAGTATATCTATAGAAAATATAAACCCCGGTCATGCATGACCGGGGTTTTTTGTTTAGATCAGAATGTTAATTTTCAGGACAGTTATTTCTGCAGTGTTTCCGGTAGGTTTTTTAGCATGTCTACCGTCATTTTTTCCAGACAGTATTCCGGTTTCCAGCCCCAGTCGTTACGGGCCAGTATATCGTCTATGCTCTGTGGCCAGCTGTCGGCAATCTGCTGACGATAGTCTGGTTCATAGGTGATAGTAAATTCAGGAATATGTTTTTTGATCTCCGCTGCGATCTCTTTTGGAGAAAAGCTCATGCCACCCAGGTTATAGGATGAACGTACGGAGATGCGTGATTTATCTGCTTCCATCAATTCTATGGTAGCACGGATAGCATCCGGCATATACATCATAGGCAGGTATGTGCTTTCCTTCAGGAAGCAGTTGTATTTTTTCTCTTCCAGCGCTTCGTGGAAGATTTCAATAGCATAGTCCGTAGTACCACCACCGGGAGCAGATTTATAGCTGATCAGACCAGGGTAACGCAGGCTGCGTACATCCAGACCATAGCGGTGATTATAGTATTCGCACCAGCGTTCACCTGCATATTTGCTAATACCGTAGATGGTAGTAGGCTCTATGATGGTGTGCTGAGGTGTTGTTTCTTTAGGAGAATTGGGACCGAATACGGCAATGGAGCTGGGCCAGTAGATTTTGTCTATACTCTCTTCCTTAGCGATGTCCAGTACGTTCAGCAGGCTTTGCATGTTGATATGCCAGGCCAGGAGCGGGTTCTTTTCACCGGTAGCAGAAAGGATGGCAGCCAGCAGATAAATCTGGGTAATGTTATGACGGATGACCAGCACATGCAGCTGTTCCTTATTCATTACATCCAGGGTAACATAAGGGCCGGTACCTTTCAGCAGATCATGCTCCTCTCTGAGGTCGGAAGCAAGTACATTGGCATCTCCATACATTTTTCTCAATGCCAGTGTCAGCTCAACACCAATCTGCCCACAGGCACCAATAACCAGTATCTTATCTTTCTTCATGCTTTCTTCAGGATTTCAGAACGTAATATTAACTGCTTCTGGTAGAATATGAACAATCTCTTCCAGCGGATGACAAAACACTAACAATCCGGTGTAGTGCGATATTATTAACAGTGGCTTACACCTTTCCGCATTACAATATTATGACAAAAGCATTGTATCAGAGTGGTCATGCTAATACAATTCGAATAGTATAACTTTGCATTCTCAAATACAAAAATCATGTCGTCAATAGAAAATTTGAAGTCACTATTCAAAGAGCAATACAATCCTGATAATTTTTTCCTGATCGCTGGTCCGTGTGTGGTAGAAGATGAAGCATTGCTTTTTCACGTGGCTGAAAAAGTATCCGGCATCTGCAAGCGTTTAAATATTCCTTATATATTCAAAGCATCTTACCGTAAGGCCAACCGCACAAGCATACACTCTTTCAGTGGTGTAGGTGATGTGGAAGGACTGGACCTTGTACAGAAAACAGGACAGGTATTTAACCTGCCTACTACTTCTGATATTCACTCTGCAGCGGAAGCTGCCATGGCAGCGGCCTATGTGGATATCCTGCAGATCCCTGCTTTCCTGTGCAGGCAGACTGACCTGTTACTGGCAGCAGGTGAAACCGGTAAGTTTGTGAATGTGAAGAAAGGACAGTTCCTGAGTGGAGAAGCGATGAAGTTTGCGGTGGAAAAGATCAGACAGTCTGGTAACGAGAAGATATTATTAACTGAGCGTGGTACTACTTTCGGCTATCAGGACCTGGTAGTGGATTACCGCAATATTCCTATCATGCAGGAGCATAAAGTGCCTGTAATCATGGACTGTACGCATTCCCTGCAGCAGCCTAACCAATCCAGCGGTGTAACCGGTGGTAATCCCAAAATGATTGGTACTATCGCTAAAGCGGCTATAGCTACCGGTGCAGACGGGTTATTCATAGAAACACATCCGGACCCTTCCTGTGCAAAATCTGATGGCGCCAATATGCTGCATCTGGATCTGCTGGAAGGATTACTGGAAGACCTGGTAAGGATACGTGAGGCAGTAAGGAAATAGTAAACGGTTTGATTTTTGGGTGTTAGTTTTTCGTAAATTCATAACCGACACCCAAAAATATAATTCCATGATCAACTTACATGATGTAAAAGCAGGAGACACCGTTCTGGTGAATTACGAAGGCAATACAGTTGAAGGCCAGGTGCTGGAAGTGAATCGTGAGGACAAACAGGTTTGTGTACAAACCGGTGAACAGGAATTCTGGTATGATCTGGACGCGCTTTATGCTATCCCACTGAATGAGGATCAATTGCTTAAGCTGAAATTCAGGAAAGAAGGTACTGAGAATGGTAACGGACGCATATACGTACGTGGGCCCTTTTCTGTTAAACTGTATGAATTAGGAAATGGTCAGCCAGCTACCCGCCTGGACTACCGTGATGAACATCGTGAGATTAAGGAGTCTATCACAGTTAACCAGTTACAAAATCATTATCATGAAATGACCAATTTTCACCTGGAATAGGCGAAAAGGACTCATTTTAAAGAAAAAAGCCATCAGCGATATTGTATTGCTGATGGCTTGTTCTTTTATATAACTGGTATTATAAGTACCGGAGTGGGTTCCTGCGTGCGTTGAGGATGTAATTCTTCATATTCACCCAAAAGGCCATAATCATATAAACAATTATGGGTGAACCCATTGTGAGAAAAGAAGTATAAATAAAAAACAGACGGATGCGGGAAGTTGCTACTCCCAGCTTATTGCCGATAGCTGTACAAACCCCAAAGGCCTGCCACTCCACGAAATCTTTTAGTCTGTTCATATGTCAAATTTATCGCAATATGATGGCAAAAACAACTATTTGTTGTGTATGGTATGGAGCTTGTGGGAAGCTGCCGGTTTGGTGTTTATTGACAGCCGGCTACATATCTTTTAAAAACTTGTTGTTTTTAATTAATTTTGCGGTGCATTTTCTAACCGGTCTTAAATTATTTTTCATGGTGTTTGATATTGAAATGATTAAAAAAGTGTATGCGGCTCTGCCGGGTAAGGTGGAAGCTACCCGTAAAATGCTGGGACGCCCGCTGACACTGTCTGAGAAGATCTTATATGCTCACTTATTTTCGGCCACTACTACGGCTTTTGAGCGCGGAAAGTCTTATGTGGAGTTTGCACCGGATCGCGTAGCGATGCAGGATGCGACTGCGCAGATGGCTCTGTTACAGTTCATGACATGCGGACGCGACCAGGTAGCTGTTCCTTCTACCGTACACTGTGATCACCTCATTCAAGCCAAGACAGGTGCTACTGAAGACCTGGCAACGGCTGTAGACACCAACAGGGAAGTATATGATTTCCTGTCTTCTATCTCTAATAAATACGGTATCGGTTTCTGGAAACCAGGTGCAGGTATCATTCACCAGGTAGTATTGGAAAACTATGCTTTCCCTGGTGGTATGATGATTGGAACTGACTCCCACACTCCAAATGCAGGTGGTTTAGGTATGCTGGCAATCGGTGTTGGTGGTGCTGATGCAGTGGATGTAATGGCGGGATTAGCCTGGGAACTGAAAATGCCCAAACTGATAGGTGTAAAGCTGACAGGTAAACTGAGCGGCTGGGTTTCTCCTAAAGACGTAATTCTGAAAGTAGCTGGTGTACTGACTGTTAAAGGTGGTACCGGTTGCATCGTTGAATATTTTGGTGAAGGTGCTGATAGCCTGAGTGCTACCGGTAAAGGAACTATCTGTAACATGGGTGCGGAAATAGGTGCTACCTGCTCTGTATTCGGTTACGACAGCAAAATTGCTGATTATCTGAAGGCTACTGAACGTGCTGAAATAGCTTCCCTGGCTGATGGCGTAAGAGAACATCTGCGTCCGGATGCTGAAGTATATACAGATCCTACTAAATATTACGACCAGGTTATTGAAATTGACCTGAATGAGCTGGAGCCACATGTAAATGGTCCGTTCACTCCGGATTTAGCATGGCCTATCTCTAAATTTGCACAGGCTGTAAAGGAAAACAACTGGCCTGAGAAGCTGGATGTAGCCCTGATCGGTTCCTGCACCAACTCTTCTTACGAAGATATCTCCCGTGCAGCATCTCTGGCAAAACAGGCTATCGACAAGAATCTGCCTGTAAAAGCTGAATACACTATTACTCCGGGTTCTGAGCTGGTTCGTTTTACCATCGAAAGAGACGGATTCCTGAATACATTTGAACAGATTGGCGGTGTGGTGCTGGCAAATGCCTGCGGTCCCTGTATCGGTCAATGGGCACGTCATATAGACGATCCTAACCGTAAGAACTCAATCATCACCTCTTTCAACCGTAACTTTGCGAAGAGGAATGATGGTCTGGCAGCTACACATGCTTTCGTAGCTTCTCCGGAGATAGTAACGGCACTGGCTATTGCCGGTGATCTTACCTTCAACCCGCTGACAGACAAACTGAAGAACAAAGATGGTAAGGAAGTAATGCTGGATGAACCATCCGGTTATGAACTGCCTATAAAAGGTTTCTCTGTAGATGATCCTGGTTACCAGGCACCTGCTGCAGATGGTAAAGGCGTTCAGGTAATAGTATCTCCTACCAGCGACCGTTTACAACTGCTTGCCCCGTTCTCTGCATGGGAAGGTACTGATCTGAAAGGTCTGAAACTGCTGATCAAAGCGAAAGGTAAATGTACTACTGACCATATCTCTATGGCAGGTCCGTGGTTGAAATACCGTGGTCACCTGGATAACATTTCCAACAACATGCTGATTGGCGCTATCAATGCGTTCAATGATAAAACTGATACCGTTAAGAACGAAATCACCGGTGAATATGGTGCTGTACCAGCTACTGCCCGTGCTTACAAAGCCGTTGGTGTTGGTTCTGTAGTAATAGGTGATGAGAACTATGGTGAAGGGTCCAGCCGCGAACATGCTGCAATGGAACCTCGTCACTTAGGCGTTCGCGCTATTCTCGTTAAATCTTTTGCACGTATCCACGAAACCAACCTGAAGAAACAAGGTATGCTTGGTCTTACCTTTGCTAACAAGGATGATTACGATAAGATACAGGAAGATGATACACTGGATATCGTGGGTCTGACTTCTTTCACTCCTGGTGTTGGTCTTACAGTGATTGCAAATCACAAAGACGGTAGCAAGGATGAAATTCCGGTAAACCATACTTACAATGAACAACAGATACAGTGGTTCAAAGCAGGTGGTGCGCTGAATGTAATTCGTGCTGAAGCAGCAAAGAATAAGAAAGGTTAATCTTTCTTTGAGATATAAATAAAAGACCCGTTCCGATATCGGAACGGGTCTTTTATTTTGGTTTATAGGGCTTCGCCCTGCACCCAATTATTTAGAATAATTTCTTCTTCAGTTTAAATCTTCTTGCTATACTGATCCTTAAATCCCCCGCTCCTATTCTCTGATAAGTATCGGGTACAGGTGAGTTACTACGTGTAGTGAAATTCATATAGTGAATGCCCGCGAAGTAGCGTTTGGAGTTATATCCTATTGAGATACGTTCTGTGTTATTCAGTTGTAGTCCGAATTTACCAATCTTTTTATCTGTCCTGATTAAACTTAAACTGCTGTAATTAGTACCTATACTGCCGGTAAGAGACAGTGTAAGAAAGAAATGCCTTTTATATACAAACGTGTATGCATATCCTGCGCTGGCAGCCAGACTAACAATACCTGTGCGGTCAAAACGCCGGTTATTAAAGAAATCTTCTTTGGAAAGCCTACCGGGAATAATAGACGAATCTGCCTTCATCCTTACACCAAACAACTCTGCTCCTATAAGGAATGAACCGGCACTTTTCTTCTGGTAATCATTTTGCAGATAAGCTGCCCGGTAAGAGAACTTGCTATCGTTAAATACATATTGAACACCCAGTCCCAGCGTGAGATTATGGATATCCGGTCTTACCGGCACTTTGGTCTCTGGAGTAAGCGTATTTAATCCATTTAATAATCCTTTGGAACTGGAGATATAATATCCTTTGTAAAACTGTGCATAAAGATCTACAACCAGCTTACGTGCATAAAAATGGCTCTGCAAATCCAGTCCTCTCGTTTTACCATACTTATCCTCCTTATTAATGAAGGGCAGGTTAAAAGCAAGGTTAATGCCCAAAAACTTATAATTGACGCCAAAACCAAGGTTAAAAGGGGTATTAGGACGGTATAATACTTCCTGATTCCTCTTACTGTCCACGATATCGTAGTAGTTATATTTCCGGCTACCGAAAACCCGGAAGGTGATATCCTTTGTATGATCTTCTATGTAGCTGGAATCGTTATCCGTCTGGAACCATCTGATGGCTTTCTTTACAGCAGGGGGTGTATTGGATGGCAGAGGGATATCCTTTGCCTGACCCAAAGCTGAAATGTATAGACACAGGCATCCCGACAATAGAGTGAGCCATTTCCTCATGTGCAACAGTTGTAGATAAGTAAAGTGCGAACGGCGTGCCCCGTTATTATTTAGGCAATTCAATGACTTCCAGATTGCTGATATTTCCCTCAGACAACTCAAAACGTAACAGTGTTTTTACTTTATGCCAGCCCTGCTGGCCACATGCCCCCGGATTCATATGCAACAACTTTAGTGCAGGGTCCGGCATTACTTTCAGAATGTGGGAATGCCCGCAAATAAACAGTTTGGGGGTATTTTTCAACAATAGCTCCTTAATACCGGGAGCATATTTGCCTGGATACCCGCCGATATGTGTGATAAACACTTCTACTCCTTCCAGATTAAAAGGTAAGTGTTCCGGATAACGTACCCTCAGATCTGCTCCATCTATATTCCCGAATACCGCCCTGAATGGCTTGAATCCTTCGAGCTGGTCTGCCAGCTCTATGTTCCCGATATCTCCTGCATGCCATACCTCATCCACCTTATCAAAATATTTAAATACCTGCGGATGCAGATAGCTATGTGTGTCTGACATCAACCCAATCTTCTTCATATTGCAATATATAACCAAATGTAAAATAATAAAAAGCTGATTACATTTAGTTATTTTACAAACGAATATATCCCTGTTTTATGCAAACTGATATTACCGGCAAGTTATTGATCTGCTGTCCCGACCGGCCGGGTATTGTTGCCGGTGTATCCCAGTTCCTTTATAACTGTGGTGCAAATATTCTGGATGCCAGTCAGCATAGTACTGATCCCCGCGAAGGATTGTTCTTTATGCGTATGGCATTTCAGTTGGAAAAAGCAGACATTACCCGTGAGCAACTGGAAAAAGATTTTCAGGAGAAAGTAGCAGGGCCACTGAAAATGGACTGGCATATCGATTATACAGATCATAGGAAACAGATGGCCATCATGGTATCGAAATATGATCATTGCCTGATGGAATTGTTACTAAGATGGAGAAGCGGGGAATTACCGGTGGATATTCCTTTAGTGATTTCCAATCATAAAGAATTACAGCAGCTGACAGAAGACTTTGGCATTCCTTTTCATTATTTACCGGTAGATGCGGGCAATAAAGCTGTGCGCGAACAGGAAGCCATTCAGTTAATTAAAAATGCGCATGCTGATTTCATTGTGCTGGCGCGTTACATGCAGATCCTCTCTCCTGCTTTTGTAAGTGTTTTCCCCGGGAAGATCATCAATATACATCACTCTTTCCTACCTGCTTTTGCGGGTGCGAATCCTTACAAGAATGCCTATACGCGAGGAGTGAAACTGATTGGTGCTACAGCACATTATGTAACAAATGATCTGGATGAAGGACCGATTATCGATCAGGATGTGGCGCGTGTAAGTCATAAACATGCGGTGAGTGACCTGGTAATGCTGGGAAGGGATATTGAGCGGCAGGTGTTAACAAGAGCGGTAGTAGCGCATATTGAAGATAGAGTGATTGTGCATGGGAATAAGACAATCGTATTTTAAAAAGAAAGCCTGATGTTTGAACATCAGGCTTTCTTTTATTTAGTCGTTTTTCTTTCTGATGAACTTACCCAGACCTTTACCGGCTGTTGCGTAAGACTCTCTGATACGAACACCTGTATCATAATCATAACCACCAAAAGTTCTGCCAGGACAATCATCCACAGTCAGTTTCGCAATTACTGCTTTGGTAGCTGAATCGATGATCCATGCTTCGCCATCAATAGAGGCATTTTTACGGGAAATCATGATATTGTAACCTGGTTCTACAAACTTGGTTTTAAATATCAGGGTATACTTGGCTGTAGGGAATTCACCGGATTTAATATCACCACTGTTCTCTGTGAACAGTGTATTAAATTGTGGTTCAAACCTTTCTTTACGATCTGCTTTCCAGGCTTTCTCCCAGGTGTCTCCTTTTCCTGGTTCTTTCTTGTTGTACTCTGCTTTCTTTTTGTTGATATAATCCTGTTCGTCGGCAAATTTACCAACGGCTACATGATCATACTCAAATACAGTGTTGATTTCTGTTTGTCCTTTGAGAGCTGCTACATCGCCCTCAATTAACTTAACTTTTTGTGCGTCTGCAGTGACAGACATGCATGCTGCGATTGTAAGTGCAGCAGCAGATTTGAGGATTAATTTCATGCTATACAGTTTATCAGACAAATATAATTATCAGATTCATATCCTGTGCATATTTATAAATATTTGCGGGAACTACGTAATAGCTCAACTGAGGTTTATATCTCTAGTTTACAACTTCGAATAACAGCGCGGCTCCAAGTTTCGCTGTACGGTTATCTATATCAAATTCAGGATTCAGTTCTGCAATATCGAGTCCTGCGAGCTTTCCGCTTTGTAACAGTGTGCGGTAACATTCCAGAAAAAGGCCATCGGGTCTTATACCGTTATAGGCAGTAGCGCTAACGCCAGGGGCAAATGCTGCTGCGAAAACGTCGAGGTCTATGGTGAGGTAGATCTGATCTACTTCTTTGATGAATTGAGAGATGGCTGCCTGTAGTAAAGTACGATCCTGTAAGTGGAAAGCATCAGCATCTACGTACTGTGCATCCAGCTCTCCGGCGATACGGAAAAGTTGTTGTGTATTGCTGTTTGTCTGAATACCTAATGCGAGATAATGAAAAGGGCGCTCCAGCTCTTTGCAGTATTCTGCCAGTTGCCAGAAACCGGTACCAGAAGTACTTCCTTCCTCTCCGGGAATCCTTAAATCGAAATGTGCATCTATGTTTAGCAGGCCTAATTTTGCAGATGATTTGTTGATATGCAGATGTGCATATAATGCCTGTGCATGTCCATATGTGATCTCATGTCCACCACCTAATAATATAGGCAGATAACCAGCCTTTTTTATAGCCAGTACAACTCCGCATAATAGTTCATGTGCGGGTTCTAATGCCTGCTCATAACACACTACATCTCCCCCATCTATCAGTACTAACTCCTTAGTATCAAAATGAACAGGGAAGTTAGAACAGGCATTCCTTAATGCTGCCGGTCCGGCAGCTGCACCTGTACGTCCTTTGTTACGCCTTACCCCTTCGTCGGATGCAAAGCCTAAAAAAACGAACCCTTTCTGGCCAGGTTGTAAGACGGGGAACTTTTCGCCTCCCAGTACATTCACTGGTATTACATGCTGGTGCCAGCGAAATGTTTCTTCGTCTGTACCGTCTATCCGGCCCGTCCATGCAACCGGTGGGCGGTAAAAGTTTGTCGTAATCATAATCTATAAACAGGTGTAAAATATCTTGCTAAATTGGAACAAAAAACTGAACGAATTAGCGTTAATTATACAATTAATGCTTAACTTGGAATTGAACCCTAAATTAATAACCCATGAGATATTCCTACTATTACTGTGCATTATGCCTGCTTTCTATTTTATTTTACAGCTGCCAAAAGAATGAGAAAGTAAGAATAGAAAAAATAGACATTGGCCCAATTGAAAATCACAAAGTTACGTTAGAACAGGCAAAGAATATAGCTAAATTAAATTCGCTATATACTAAGGTCCGCGAAGGTAATGACTTACCCTCCCAAAGAAGTGGTATTGCTTTGGCAAGAATTGCCCCAAAAGAAATTAAAGATGCAAGAAGTATTGCAGGCAATACTGCCGATGCCGATTACTACATCATCAGCTATCAGGATAGCGGTTTTGCTATTGTATCCGGAGATGACAGACTGATGCCAATAGTGGCCTATTCAGATAAAAATTCTTTCCCTATTATTGAAAACGGCCATTACCCTACAGGTTTAGTCGGTTGGTTAGCAAAATTATCGGATACTGTTAAAACCATCCGGACTAAAAACATAGGTCAGGATTCAGTGACCAAACATGCTTGGGAAGAGATCCGGTTATATAGTGAATTATCAAAGGACAATGTCAGATCTACTGCGGATCTGTCTGATGCAAGAGTTTCGTTATATCATGTTGCATGCACCAAGCTGAATGCAACCACATCGGTTACAAATGTAGCTGGTCCCTTTTTATCGTCAACATGGGGGCAATGGGACGGATATAACAATACACTTACATACGCCAATTGTTCCGCCTCTTCCAATGGCATGCCCCCTTCTGGTTGCGTAGCTACATCTACAGGACAAATAATGAGATATTATACATGGCCTACTTCATATGATTGGGCAAACATGCCATTAACTTATGGTACAAATACAACCTCCAACTTATTGAAAGATATAGGAGAAGCTGTTGATATGGATTATGCCTGTGACGGGTCAAGTGCCTCCACCTCCAACGCAGCATCGGCCCTGGTTAACAATTTTAATTACAAATCTGCTTCTTATAATTCGACATATAACTATGCAACTGTTGAATCAGAATTATTTGGTGGACACCCGGTAATTTTATCAGGTGGTTCAATAAGTAAATTCCTGTTTTTTAATGTATACTCAGACGGTCATGCATGGGTGTCAGATGGAGTGACAGAGGTAATCTATTATAAATGTATTGCGTATATCCCGGTAGACGACATTTCAGGTTTATGGTGGGACCAGACTGCAACTTATTTATATTTCCATATGAACTGGGGCTGGAGTGGACAGTATGACGGCTGGTATGGCTTCAATGCCTTTAATCCGGGGAGTTATACGTTTAATTATAAACCTGCGATGATCACTAACATCAGGCCCAACTGATAAATGATGAACTGCTTTTATTTAATAATATCAGCTGTCTTTTTAATGTCCTGTTTTAAGTCCGGGTCACAAGGCGGCATTCTGAGGGATGTCGCTACTAATATTTCATACCATAAAGATGGACATGCCATATTAGGTCCTTCAAATGCTTTATATACAGCTGATAATATAAAAGTCTATTATCTTCAGAACGGAGAAAAAAAAGAAGTTAAGGAGGGAAACCTGGATGCATCAAAGGGTTTTCTGATAATGAAAGATGATAGTACCGGTTTAAATTATCTGAAGTTATATCCTAACACACAATTGGAAAAGAATAGTAGTACTCCTACTACGCTCATACAATTCGGAAATGATTTTACAGATACGGTTGTTTGTAAAATAAACCAGCCGAATAATAAATCATATATCGTGACCCGGGTTTGGTATAACAGCCAGATAAAATGGGATAAGGATACTTCCCCCCGGCATTATCTGATACGTTTTTTTACGGTAAATAAATAAAAGAGAGGGGTATCGTACTTTTGAGTGACGATACCCCTCTATAATAGTTCTCCATTCTTCCACACACCTGATGGTTTCATCTTCCCCTGGTAGTATAAGATATCCCTGTAATCATCGCATGGATACATCTGCATGTCTGCGTCAAAGCCTGTTGCCAGCTGACCGGTATGTGTAAGTTGCAGCGCTTTTGCAGCACGGTATGTAAGCCCGGCAAATACTTCTGCAGCAGATAACTTTTCTGCAGCACTCATTACTGCGGCTTGCAACAGCAGGTCTCCCATAGGCGCAGAGCCTGGATTCCAGTCGCTGGCAATAGCTACACATGCCCCTGCGTCTAATAACTTGCGGGCAGGTGCATAATGCATGCCTAAGCCTAATGAAGCACCTGGTAATACTACAGCAACAATGTCTGCGGCTGCCAGTCCTGCCACAGAGTTGATATCACTGGCCTCCAGATGATCTGCAGATACAGCACCTGCTTCTACCGCTACGATCGCACCACCACAAGTGAACTGATCAGCATGCACAGTAGCTGCAAAACCCAATGCTTTTGCCTGTTGTAAAAAGGGTAAGGCCTGTGCAGCAGAAAAGGCCGTTTCTTCTATGAAGATATCTATGCGTTGCGTAAGGTCTTTTACTTCTGGCAGTAAGACGTTGATGACCCAGTTGAGATATGTTTCTTCAGTGCCTTCAAAATCTTTGGGACGCATATGTGCTGCCAGACAGGTAGGTATCAATGTAGCTTTCGTTTGTAATCCTGCCAGTCTGATAGCCTGTAACATCTTTATCTCATCTTCTAAATTTAGTCCGTAACCACTTTTCACTTCTATGGTAGTTACGCCTTCCTGTAAATGACGGTTAGCTCTTGCTACAGTATTTTTAGTGAGAGTATCTATAGTAGCGGTACGCGTTTTGGTAACAGAATCCCATATACCACCACCTGCACGGGCGATTTCTAAGTAGCTTTTACCGGCGATACGCATTGCGTAATCACGACTGCGGGTACCATCAAAACAGATATGTGTGTGACAGTCTATGAACCCCGGCAGTAATACAGCCGGGGTGTTGATATGTGTAATATTACTTTGCGGATATTGTTGTTGCAGGGTAGTGAAATCTGCAATAGCGATTATTTTACCGTTGTCTGTAACTATACCTCCATTAGTGATTACAGATAGTTGTTCATCACGCAGTGCCCCTTTTACAGGTAATCCTGAGAGTGGTAATATCTGGGAAAAAGGGCCGGTCAGATTCATAAGTTTAATTAAGAGATTTAAAGGTCTAAGTTAAATTGCTTTGCTATATCCTGAGCTTTCTCATATCCTGCATCTGCATGACGGAAAATACCTAAAGCAGGATCATTGTATAATACTCTTTGTAAACAAGCTGCTGCACGGTCGGTACCATCTGCCAGTACTACCATTCCTGCATGCTGGGAATATCCCATCCCTACTCCACCACCATGGTGAAAAGAGACCCAGGTGGCACCGCCACCGGTATTGGCCATGAGGTTGAGTAAAGTCCAGTCGGATACGGCATCAGAACCATCCTTCATCGCTTCTGTTTCACGATTGGGAGAAGCTACAGAGCCACAGTCTAAATGATCACGACCGATAACGATAGGCGCTTTTACTTTGCCCGTTCTAACGAGTTCATTAAAGATCAGTCCTGCTTTTTCACGTTCACCCATACCCAGCCAGCAGATACGTGCTGGAAGACCCTGGAAGGCTACCTGTTCCTGTGCTTTCCGTAACCAGTTAATAAGTGGTTTATTCTCCGGGAAAGCGTCTATTAACGCCTGATCTGTAGTATAGATATCCTGAGGATCTCCGGAGAGGGCTACCCAACGGAACGGGCCTTTCCCTTCGCAGAATAAAGGACGGATATAAGCCGGAGTAAACCCGGGGAAATTGAAAGCATTTGCTTCTCCCCCTTGTTTAGCGAACTCCCGCAGGTTATTACCATAATCAAATGTAATGGCTCCTTTCAGTTGTAATGCCAGCATATAACCTACATGACGGGCCATGCTTTTTAATGATAACTGTTTGTAAGCTTCTGCATCTGATTTGCGGAGTACAGCTGCTTCCTGTAAGGATAGTCCGTTAGGGATATATCCGTTGAGAGGATCATGTGCAGATGTCTGGTCTGTTAGTATATCAGGGATGATATTATCTTCCAGTAATCTTTTTAATAAATCTCCTGCATCACTTACTAATCCTATGGAAAGTGCCTGTCCTTTAGCTTTGGCGTCCATTGCCCAGGCGATCGCTTCCTCATAGGAATGTGTCATACGATCTATATAACGGGTAGCTAATCTTTTCTGAATACGGGTTTCATCAACATCTGCACCGAGGAACACAGCGCCTGCCATGGTAGCCGCTAATGGCTGTGCGCCACCCATGCCGCCTATACCGGCAGTGACTAACAAACGACCGCTAAGGCTTCCACCGAAGTGCTGATTACCGCATTCCACAAAGGTTTCGTAAGTTCCCTGTAAGATGCCTTGTGTACCAATGTAAATCCAGCTGCCTGCTGTCATCTGTCCGTACATCATGAGCCCCTTTGCACGTAACTCGTTGAAGTGTTCCCAGGTAGCCCATTTAGGCACAAGGTTACTATTAGCCAGCATTACACGCGGTGCCTGCGGATGTGTACGGACAACACCTACCGGCTTACCCGACTGTACCAGTAAGGAATGATCTTCATCCAGTTCCAGCAGTATTTCTATGATCTTTTGTAACGCTTCTTTATTGCGGGCTGCCTGGCCAATACCACCATATACAACTAATTCATCCGGGTTCTCTGCCACTTCATCATCCAGGTTATTCAGGAGCATACGCAGGGGAGCTTCCGTTTGCCATGAGCGGGCATGTAATTGCGGGCCACGGGGTGCTTTGTAATGCGGGTGTGCCGCATATGTTTTAATAAAGTCCGAACTGGTCATGATAAATACCGTTTAGTGATAATTGATTGTCGGCAGCCGCTTTATTGGCTACATTAACTAAAGACTGATTGGTGATGAGTGTATGCAGGTGTTGAATATCGTACGCAAAGATCCTGTCTTTTGTAGCAAAGGAAACGGTTTCGCGTACAAAGCTATGTACTGTTTCCAGTACCGGACCGGATGTAAGCGGACGACGGAAATCCACAGCCTGTGCAGCATACAGCAGTTCTATTGCAAGAATATATTCCAGGTTGTCTATCACCTGGTGTAGTTTACGTCCGCTGATAGAACCCATGGAAACATGGTCTTCCTGACCCAGGGAAGTAGGTACGCTGTCTGCACTGGCAGGGAAACACAGGGTTTTATTTTCGGTCACCAATGCTGCTGTGGTATACTGCGGAATCATGAAACCAGAGTTGAGCCCTGCGTTTTCTATAAGCAGCTTTGGCAGGCCATAACGCCCTTCAATCATCATATAACAACGTCTGTCTGAGATATTACCCAGTTCTGCCGCAGCTACAGTAGCGTAATCCAGCGGAATAGCCAGCGGCTGTCCGTGGAAGTTACCGCCACTGATAGTATCCTCAGCGCTGAAGATAATAGGATTGTCGGTAACGGAATTCAGTTCTATGGTAGTGAGATCAAGCAGGTGTAACCAGGCCGTACGGGAAGCCCCATGCACCTGCGGCATACAGCGTAAAGAGTAAGGGTCCTGTACACGATCACAGTCAACATGTGCCGCCATGATACCGGAATTCTCCAGCATCATTTTCAGGCGGTGAGCTACCAGCTGACTACCAGGATAAGGACGGATAGCATGTAAGCGCGGATCGAAAGGCCGGGCAGTACCCATTAACCCTTCCAGAGATAAAGCACCTATAATATCTGCGGCTTCCAGCAGGTTATGAAAACGTTGTAATGCTGTTACCGCAAAGGAGAGGATAAACTGCGTACCGTTAATGAGTGCCAGTCCTTCCTTAGGGCCAAGTATAATCGGATCAAGACCTTCCGCCTGCATCATGGCAGAGGCATGTACACGTTGTCCTTTGTACCATACTTCCCCTAACCCTATCAATGGCAGGAACAGGTGTGATAAAGGCGCCAGGTCGCCGGATGCCCCCACAGAGCCTTTCTCCGGCACTACCGGTGTAACGTTATGTTCTATATGCCAGATGATACGGTCCAGTGTAGCAGGGGCCACACCTGAATACCCCTGCGCCAGTGCATGCACTTTAGTGATCAGCATTACACGGGCTACCGTTACCGGAATAGGATTGCCCACGCCTACGCTGTGGCTTTGCAGGATATTGTATTGCAGGGTGCGGGTATCTTCTTCGGAGATCTTGGTATCACACAAAGGGCCAAAGCCGGTATTGATACCATATACTGTGCTGTGCTTAGCGACGATCTCCTGTACATAGGCACGACTGGCAGCAATACGTGCTGCCACTTCGGGGATGATGACCCCACGTAAGCAGCCGGCGGCAATATCAAGCGCTTTGGCTACTGTGAGCTGATCAATGCCGTAATTGAATTGGTGTATCATTATACAATCAGTTTTTCATTGAAGAAAGAATACGTATGGACAAAGGCTCCTGCTGAACAGCTTTCTCCACCTGTGTAATAGCTTCCAGCAGCAGTTTACTCTGACGTTGTGATTCTGTAAGGTCTGTCATGGCCAGGGTGATAGCCTCCCATACAGGCTGTACTTCCTGCAATAACGACTCCCCTTTGTCTGTAAGCATCACCAGTTGCCGGCGCCCATCATCGGGACAGGGAGCCGTTTCTACCAGTCCTTTCTTTTTAAGGCCGGTTACCAGCTGACTGACTGCTGAATGTGATACTTCCAGTTGTTCGGCTATATCAGTTAAAGGGATATTCTGTTGTTTGGAGAGGATATAGAATACAGGGAACCAGCTGGCATCAAAGGCAATGCCCGACTGTTCATAGACTTTATTTACTTCCATCAGGAAGTATTCACTTAACCGCCTTAACCGGCTGCCAAATACCAGGTATCCCAGGGAGGAATAAAAACTCATAACGCAGGGTATTAAATTATATAAGCACTTACATAATTTAATACAATAATAAGGAATTTCTCAATTCCTTTAATTTTTGGTTTATTTTTTACGGACGTCGAACCAAACGGGGGATGTGTCTGTGACGTCTCCGTTGTAGTTGATGCTGAGTTCCTCTCCCTTTTTAATTTCTTTACGGGTGATGATACTCATGGTTTCTTCATCAAAGTCCATTTCGTACTCACAATTGGGCTCGTAAGCATGGTTGTAGATGGAACAAAAACCGAGTGCGATACAGGAACGCGTTTCACGTGCTCCCCAGAGGAAGATATAGTTATGCAACTTGGTTGTATCCACCGTTTGTGTATCATCATAAGATAAAACCAGTACAGGTGAGGTTTCTATGCGGGTACCTGCAGGAATGTTTTCTTTTGTGAATACCCCCCGGCCCTTGCCTTTTGTGTGATCTACGTATAAATATGGTTTGATCATAATTTTATAATACAAAGCGTAAAATAAAGGTAAAGCAGGAAGTTATCAAAATCAGACATAAAAATTTTAGGTTTGCGGAAATGTAATTACGAAACATGATCGATTATAACCCAAAAGCCTGGTTTACTTTCATCTTCCGGTTTCATAAAGGAGATACCGTGCGCAAGCTATCTCCTATGTTCATCGGCCTCTCTATCTATTCCGCTGCTGTGGCGTATATAGAGATGGATTTCTTTAAGCTGAAGGCCGATAGTGAACTGAAAAACATCGTGATAGTACACACTCTGCTGGGTTTTGTTATATCAACGCTGCTCGTATTCCGTACCAATACGGCCTATGACCGCTGGTGGGAAGGACGCAAACACTGGGGCTCCCTTGTGAACAACAGCCGTAACCTGGCCATCAAGTTAAGCGCCATACTACCTCTTACCAATACTGCTTCCAGGGAATACTTCAGGATAATGATCCCTAATTATGCATTTGCCCTTAAGAACCATCTGCGTATGAACTTTATTGGTGGTGAACTGGAAACGGTTACCGGTTTTACGGCAGATACGACCAAACATGTCCCTAACCAGATTGCGGCACATATACTGGCACATATACACGAACTGTACCGCCAGCAACAGATCTCCGGAGAACAACTGCTCTCCATCAACCATGAATTACAAGCCTTTACCGATATATGTGGCGCCTGTGAACGCATCAGGAACACCCCTATCCCATTTTCGTACAGCGTTTTCATTAAGAAATTTATTTTCTTTTATGTGATGACCCTGCCCCTTGGTTATGTGTTCACTGTTGGTTACCTGATCATACCCGTAGTAGTATTCGTTTTTTATGTATTGGCCAGTCTTGAGCTGATTGCAGAAGAAATCGAGGACCCTTTTGGTTTTGATGCCAATGACCTGCCTACAGACACCATTTCAGCCAACATACGCAAACATGTGGCAGAGATATTGTAATGTAGCACCTCAACTTTGTTTAATTTCGCTCACTGACAGCCTTTTGGAATATGGAAAATGAAGCTTTACTGGAAAAATTCGAAACGCTGGTCAATGAGCATAACTACCAGGAATTAAAGGTTTACCTGGACGATCAGCTCATTACAGATGTGGCCGAACTCATTCATGAGTTACCGGAGCAGGCTGGTATTATCATCAACAATCTCTCCCTGGGGCGTGCTGCTGCGGCCTTCAGGATACTGGAGTTCCATGCACAGGAAGATGTGATTCATGAGCTGCCGGCAGCGAAAGTAGCTGAACTGCTGAATGAACTGCCTGCGGATGACCGTACAGCTTTCCTCGGAGAGCTGCATAGTGACGTGGTGAAAGAGCTGATCAAACTACTGGACCCTGAAGAGCGGAAAATTACCCTCAGCCTGCTGGGATATCATGAAACCAGCGTAGGCCGTATCATGAACCCGGACTATATCGCTGTCCGGGAAGAATGGACGGTAAAGCAGGTGCTTGATTATATCCGTGAATATGGGAAGGACAGTGAAACCATAGACGTGATCTATGTCGTAGATGAAAAAGGCAAGCTGATAGATGACTTCCGTATCAGGGAATTCCTGCTGGTGGCGACCAACACCGTTGTGCATACGCTGATGGATGACCGCTTTGTAGCCCTGCATGTGAACGATGAACAGGAAGAAGCCATCCAGGTATTCCGTATGGAAAACCGTGTGGCCCTGCCGGTTGTAGACGATGAAGGCATTCTGCTGGGTATTGTGACCATCGATGACATGTTGTGGATTGCCAATGAAGAACATACAGAGGATATCCAGAAGATAGGTGGTACCGAAGCGCTGGATGAACCTTACCTCGATATTCCCCTCATGAAGCTGGTGAAGAAACGAATAGGCTGGCTGGTAATTCTCTTTATAGGAGAAATGCTTACTGCCACCGCCATGGGCTTCTTTGAGGATGAAATTGCCAAAGCTGTAGTGCTGGCCCTGTTTGTACCACTCATTATCTCCAGTGGTGGTAACAGCGGTTCCCAGGCATCTACCCTGATTATACAGGCCATGGCCCTGGGTGAAATCACCATTGAAGACTGGTGGCGTGTCATGCGCAGGGAAATCCTTTCCGGATTGATGCTGGGTAGTGTACTGGGACTGATAGGCTTTATCCGTATCCTTCTCTGGAACTCCTTCTTTCATACCTATGGTGCCCATTCTGTTCTGATAGGCATTACCGTAGGACTGTCACTTATCGGAGTGGTATTATGGGGTACCCTTTCGGGCTCTATGCTGCCATTGATCCTGAAACGTCTGGGGGCTGACCCCGCCACGTCTTCGGCTCCTTTTGTGGCTACACTGGTGGATGTAACAGGGCTCCTGATTTACTTCTCCGTGGCTTTTGCTTTGATGGAAGGGATACTGCTGTAGCTGATTTTCCTGCTCTTCACGCTATCCCTGTATTTCCTTATTAAAAACATATCTGAATAACTGACAGTGTCTGCCGGAGGCTTTGCCTTTAAGGATCGCATCACGGAGGCTACTGTGTTGCCCTGCCCTATGATGAGCAGACGCTTGCCCCAGTCGTCATGACGGGTAATCTCATAAATCAGTCCTTCCCCGGTAGAATCAGGGTTATAAGAGGCTGTATCCACATTCTTATATGCCCGCAGGGAATCTGCTGTTTGAAGACTGCGTAAAAAGGGAGTGATATAGATCTTCTGTATAGCCGAATCTTTCAGGAAGCGGTATAAATCTCCTGCACGGCGGAACCCTGTTTCTGTTAAAGAGGAATCATAACCGGGTAATTGTTCTGCATGGCGTACCAGGAAAAAAGTACCGGTAAGAAAGGTACTGTCATCCGTCAGCGGGACAGGCTCCTTTACCGGAACTGGCTGCTCACAGGCCAAACAACATGACAACAATAAGATGATATAATGCCTCATAGGATTCGCTGGTTCAATACTTCGACAAATTACGATTTTTATAATTTGCCAGGTAAATGACGTTAATCACATGACTCTCATTTCGTTATTATAAGACTATTTTCCCTATTGTTTGTACAGAATTCACATATTTTAGCCATATTGCACGCTGATCCATGTAAAAAATTGAGAAACATATATGTGCGGAATAGTCGCTTATATAGGCCAGAGAGAAGCCTACCCCATCGTTCTTAAAGGATTAAAACGATTAGAATACCGAGGTTACGACAGTGCAGGTGTTGCCCTGATCAATAACGGCCTGCAGGTATACAAGAAAAAAGGCAAGGTGGCTGAACTGGAAAACCACGTAAGTGGTAAGGATATGCGCAGTCATATTGCTATCGGTCATACCCGCTGGGCTACCCACGGAGAACCAAGTGACCGTAACTCTCACCCACACGTTTCCGGCAATGGTAAACTGGCTATGATCCATAACGGGATTATAGAAAACTATGCACAACTGAAACAGGAATTGCTGAATCAGGGGCATATTTTCAAAAGTGATACCGATACAGAAGTACTGACTCACTTCATTGAAGAGATTCAGAAAAGTAATCACTGTACCCTGGAAGAGGCGTTGCGCATTGCTTTAAAAAGAGTAGTAGGCGCTTACGTAATCGTTATTGTAGATGAAGATAACCCGGATACACTGATTGCTGCCCGTAAAGGCAGCCCGCTGGTAATAGGCGTAGGCAAGGGAGAACACTTCCTCGCATCAGATGCGTCCCCTATCGTGGAATACACCAAAGAAGTGGTGTATGTGAATGATTATGAGATAGCGATTATCAAGGCAGATGAACTGATACTGAAGAATATCTCCAACGAGAGACAAACACCTTATATACAAAAGCTGGACATTGAACTGGCAGCAATTGAGAAAGGTGGATATGATCACTTTATGCTCAAAGAGATTTTTGAGCAGCCGCAAACCATCTTCGACAGCTTACGTGGCAGGCTGGATGCTAAAAATGGTACACTTACCATTGGTGGTATCCGGGAGCATGCAGAAATGCTCAGTAAGGCCAAACGTATTATTATCGTGGCCTGCGGTACTTCCTGGCATGCTGGTCTTGTTGCAGAGTATATGATTGAAGAACTATGCCGCATCCCTGTAGAAGTGGAATACGCTTCTGAGTTCCGCTACCGCAACCCGGTAGTAGGGCCTGGTGATGTGATCATTGCCGTATCACAATCCGGAGAAACTGCGGATACATTAGTGGCGATAGAAAGTGCGAAAGAAAAGGGCGCTATCATCTTAGGTGTTTGTAATGTGGTGGGTTCTTCTATTGCACGTTTGTCTGACGCCGGTGCGTATACGCATGCTGGTCCGGAGATTGGCGTTGCCAGTACCAAAGCATTTACCGCACAGCTGGCAGTACTTTGCCTGATCGGTCTTAAAGTGGCCATCGTAAAAGGCAGTATCACCCAGCAACGTTTCCAGCATCTTTTAGATGAACTGGACCATATTCCTGAGAAAGTAGCTGCTGTCCTTAAACTCAATGACAGGATCAAAGAGATAGCGGCTAAATATAAAGATGCCCGCGACTTCCTCTACCTTGGACGTGGTTATAACTTCCCGGTAGCATTGGAAGGTGCCCTGAAACTGAAAGAAATCTCCTACATACACGCAGAAGGCTACCCCGCCGCTGAAATGAAACATGGTCCTATTGCCCTGGTGGATGAGAACCTGCCTGTAGTATTTGTGGCTACCCGCGACAGCTACTATGAAAAGGTAGTCTCCAACATCCAGGAAATCAAGGCCCGTAAAGGCAAGGTAATAGCCGTTGTTACAGAAGGCGACCAGGTAATTCCGGGTATGGCCGATGATATCATCATGGTACCGGAAGCAGATGAACTGGTAGCACCTATCCTCTCTGTTATTCCGCTGCAGCTGCTGGCTTATCATATAGGCGTACTGAAAGGTTTTGACGTAGATAAACCAAGGAACCTGGCAAAGTCTGTGACAGTAGAATAGTTTTACATCCTTTTAACACCAAAGCGAATGAACCTGATACAGAAAAAACCGCTCAAAGAGTTAGGTTATAATTTTGTAGCAGCCTCTTACCTGCCTGACGGGAAAGATGAATATTATCTGCGTAATAAGCAGTCGGGCAATGAGATTGTTTACCGTCAGCTGTCTGCGATGGAAATAGAGACACTGGTAAGAAATGATAATACTTCAGACGACTGGAATAATATCTTTGTTGCTGATGCATTTAATCCTCAACTAGTAAAGCACTGCCATTTTTTCGGGATGGTACGTATCGGTAAACTGGAACCTTATTATTTAGAATTCCATAACCTGCGACAGCCTGTAGGCTTATATAACAGCACTATTTCTTCCTGCGACTTCGGCGATAATGTAGTTGTTCACAACGTACATTTCCTCTCTCATTACATCATTGGTAATGAAGTGATGATCTGTAACGTAAATGAAATGGCTACTACAGATCATGCTAAATTCGGGAATGGTATTGTGAAAGAAGGTGAACCGGAAAATGTGCGGATCTGGCTGGAGTTATGCAATGAAAATGGGGGACGTAGTGTAATGCCTTTTGATGGCATGCTGCCGGGCGATGCCTGGCTGTGGACGCGTAACAGGGATGACGAGAGCCTTCAGTCGAAGTTTAAAGCATTTACAGAAAAACAGTTTGATAAAAAGCGCGGATATTATGGCATGGTGGGAGATCGCTGTGTGATCAAGAACGTGAAGATTATTAAAGATGTTACTATCGGCACAGACGCTTATCTGAAAGGTGCGAATAAAATAAAGAATGTAACGATCAATAGTTCTGCAGATGCGACTACACAGATAGGCGAAGGGTGTGAGTTAGTGAATGGTGTAGTGGGTTACGGATGCCGTGTCTTTTATGGTGTGAAGGCGGTACGTTTTGTTATGGCGTCTCATTCACAGCTGAAATATGGTGCACGTCTGATCAACTCTTATCTTGGGAATAATTCAACGATCTCTTGCTGTGAAGTTTTGAATTCACTGATCTTCCCGGCACATGAGCAACATCATAATAACTCTTTTTTATGTGCTGCGTTAATCATGGGACAGAGCAATATGGCAGCTGGTGCAACTATCGGGTCTAATCATAATTCGCGTGGAGCAGATGGTGAGATTGTTGCAGGGCGCGGATTCTGGCCAGGATTGTGTGTGAGCTTAAAACATAATTCAAGGTTCGCCAGTTTTACACTGATTGCCAAAGGCAATTATATGTCGGAGATGGATATCCCTTTTCCGTTTAGTTTAGTCCTGAATGATGAACAGCATAATAGTCTGAAGATTATGACAGGCTACTGGTTTTTGCATAACATGTATGCACTGGCCCGTAATTCCTGGAAACATATGGACCGTGATAAACGTACGGATAAAACACAGTTGATAGAGTATGATTATCTGGCCCCGGATAGTGTGGAAGAGATGATTCATGCGATGGAACTGATGGAAGTAGCTGTAGGTAAAGCATGGTATGCAAAGGAAGATGATACGCTGGATTATCGTCAGAAAGGACGTGAGTTATTACTGAATAATATTGAAGAAGTAAGTCATCTGAAAATATATGCTGAGAAGGTAGAGAACAGCAGCCGTAAAACAGAATTACTCAAAGTACACAGGAGTTATCCTTTGTTCCGGGAACTGATTAATTTATATGCGGTGCGTAATATCTTCAGTTATCTTCATACACATCCTGATGCTTCTTTTGAATCATTGCAAACTATTGCCAATGCTGCGGAACGCGGGCCATGGTGCAATGTAGGCGGACAGCTGATGCGCGCATCTACATTACAATTACTGAAAGATAATATCCGTAGTGGAAAAATTAATGGCTGGGACCAGTTGCATGAAAACTACCGGCAGATAGGAGAACAATATCCGGTTGATAAATTACAACATGCTATAGGTTCTCTCTTGTTTATACAAGGAAAAAAAGATTTTACTTCTGCTTATTTAAAAGAATCTCTGTTATCTTCTGTTGCTACTCAGGAACTGATTACAGATAATATTTATCGCTCCCGTGAGAAGGATTATCAGAATCCTTTCCGTAAGATGACGTATGAGAACAATGCGGAGATGGATGCAGTAACAGGGAAACTGGAAAGTAATAGTTTTATTCAGCAGACAATTGCTGACCTGAAATCTTATAAGGAAAGTGTGAATGCATTAATCAATAAATGGCACTTGTAGTTTTTTAATCTTCGATCATTATCTCTTTCAGATCTTTATTATTGATAAATTTTTTATCCGTTAAAGTGTTAAGGAACATGTACAATTGTCTTTGTTCCTTTTCACTTAGAGGGATCCCATTTTTCAACAAAAGATCTATTGTATTCCCTTTCTCCTGCCCATGATCGTACATGGCAAATACCTGGAAAATATCAAAGAAACGTCCGTCATGCATATAGGGCGAGCTTACCAGTACATTACGTAAAGAAGGTACTTTAAACTTGAGATAGTCTGCTGTGTTATTAGTGATCTTCATTCTGCCAATGTCATTCATAGAAGGCAGATATGGCAAACCATTATTACGCATGCTGAAGTCTGTGAAGAAAGGTTCTTTATGGCAGGCTGCGCATTTTTGCTGAAAAGTTTTGTATCCGCCCTGTTCTTCTGCGGTGAATGTTACACCTGGTTCATGTCTCTTCACACTATCATATCTGGATTCAAAGGAGATCATAGTAGCCATGAACTGGGATAATGCTTTCAGCATTCTCTGGCTGGTAACTTCTTCTGTTCCGAAAGCATCTTTAAACATCCTTTTATAGGTCTTATTTCCTTGTAAGCGGGTGATCAGTTCTTTTAAATCCATACCCATTTCATCTTCATTTGTGATGGGTGATATCGGTTGTACTTCTAAATGATTTACCCCACCATCCCACATAAAGTCCTTTTGCCATATCAGGTTGAAGAGTGTGGGTACGGAGCGACTGGTAACCCTGCCCATGATACCATGACTAAGGGCATGATCGAAGTGGCCAAAGGCTGCAAACTGCTGATGACAGAAGCCACAGGAAACGGAGCTGTCTTTAGAAAGTTTAGGATCGTAGAAGAGATATCTGCCAAGGGCTATGCCTTCTTTGGTTAAAGGGTTCTTTGAAAAGTCGTAGACGGGTTTAGGCAGGCTGTCTGGCAATTTAAGGGTATAGTACTCCGGGCCGGGTTTGCCGGCTTTGCCTATGATGAATAACCACAGGCAGAAAAGAGAGAGCAGGTATACCGCTTTACGGGCCATTTTAGTTTTTTACAGAGAACATATGTTGATAATTATCGGCGATGTGATCAGCAGCTGAACCTGGTGTCATAAAGCCTGCCAGTTGATGGAAGCTAATGCCATTCAACAAGGTATAGATATCTGCACTCACACGGATGATGGAAATAAAATCCTGTGGAGAAGACTGATATTGGCGAGGTGGCCTCGCCGTAATCATACCTGATAAAGGTAAAGTTACCCAACGCTGTGTAATGTGAGGCGCCCGGTAGCCCCCTATATGGAATTCAATCATATGCCCGGGAAGATAGGAAGAAGGAGACGTGCCCTCCAGCTTTACCATAATATAACCACTGTTCCAGGTCCAGAACATCCCATATACAGGGTCTAAAGCGCCGCTTTGTGCTCCTGTGCAGTTCAGTAAGCTATCGACCCCTATCATAAAAGAAATGCTCTTATACTCACCCTTAGGCATGTTTAAGGTGATATTCTTTGACTCGCTACTATCCTCACTTACGAGGAAACATTCGGATGAAAGTTTTACTGTTTTTCCGGATGAATCTGTTAAGGAGAAATTGCTGAGATAGTATTTAAATGATGTGATATTGAAGGTATCTCCTGCGGCGTTCAGATAGTTAGTATTGCGCAGGTACAAAGGCTCCCCTTTCACTGTATTTTCCAGCGATACAATTAAGTGCTGAGCTTTTATTCCACTCATTATCAACACGCTAATAAGTAACAGGCACCATTTCATAGGATCAAAAATAAGCAGAAAGGGCGTGATGTCCTTTAAAATAACATCACGCCCTTTCTATATATGATAATAGTTTATTTCCTTTTATAACCCCATCCGCCATAGTAGAATACTACTAAAAAGCAAAGCAGTGGCACTCCATAAGCCAAAGCAGTAGACTGCTTATCTGCTACCAATCCCATTACAAAAGGAACAATCGCTCCTCCTACAATAGACATGATCTGAAAAGAAGCACCTTGTTTGGTATGAATACCCAGATCTTTTACCCCCAGGGCAAAGATGGTAGGGAACATAATAGACATAAAGAAGAAAATAGCGATCAGGGCATATACTGATAATGCACCGCTACCTGCCATTACCACAGCACACAACACTACATTGATAGTGGCATACAGCATCAGTAATTTATTGGCAGCTACCTTTCTCATAATGGCAGTACCAATAAAACGGCCAGCCAGGAATAATGCCATACCGATAGAGAGTAAAAAAGATGCTTCCTTACTGCTGGTACCCTCCCAGTATTCTGTAGCGTAGTTCAGGAACAATGCCCCTACTCCTACCTGTGCTGCCACATAAAAGAACTGAGTAATGACACCCCATACAAAATGAGAATGCTCAAATAAAGGTTTGGTAGCTGCCAGACTTTCATTCCCTGTTTGTTCCTCTTCCTTGATCTCAGGTAAAGGCGTACGGTAAAAAAAGAGGGCAATCACCAATACCAGGATGCCGATGATAATATAAGTAAGTTGTACAGAAGAAAGATCTTTCACACTGGCCGGGTTAGCCTTATCTTCAAAAAACAGCATACCGCCTATAATAGGCCCCAGGAAAGAACCCAGTCCGTTGAAACACTGTGAAAGGTTTAAACGTTGTTCTGATGTTTCCCTGCTACCCAATACGGTCACATAAGGGTTGGCCGCTGTTTCCAGGCAAGCCAGGCCACAGGCCAAAATAAAAAGAGCTAACAAAAACCCTTCAAAACTAAGATGACTGGCAGCAGGATAAAATAAGAAAGCGCCTATTGCATACAGCAGTAAACCCAGGATAATACCTCGTTTGTAACCGTACCTGTTCATGAAAAGACCTGCAGGTAATGCCATTAAAAAGTACGCGCCAAAATAAGATAACTGCAATAAGGTAGAACGGGATTTGGTAACGTTCAGTACTTCCTGAAAATGTTTATTCAACACATCAAGCAGGCCATAAGCAAGGCCCCAGAGAAAGAACAGACTTGTAACCAGGATGAGTGGAAAGAGATAACTTTTATTTGTATCAATGTTTGCTTTAACGGTGGAATTTGGAATTGCAGCTCCTGCCATGATAGGAAATTTATGTGATAAAAATATAGGCAGACCCGCAGGCCTGCCATCTGATATAAGCTAGCTAATTGATCTGTCCAGGTGCGTATATCCTCCATCTACATACACAATCTGACCTGTAGTATGAGAAGATACATTTGATAATAATACCGCTGTCATGTTGGCGATTTCAGTGGAAGTTGTCATACGTTTTTCCAACGGAATCTTTGATACAATAGATGCCAGCTTTTCTTCCGGATTTGGCAGAGAACTGATCCATGTTTCATACAGTGGCGTCCATACTTCCGCAGGAATTACCGTGTTTACCCGGATGCCGTAAGGTAACAGCTCAACTGCCCACTCGCGGGTCAATGCGTTGATGCCACCTTTGGAAGCTGCATAACCGGAAGTGTTGCCCTGTCCTGTATCCGCTACTTTAGAACCGATGTTAAGGATAGTACCTTTCGTGGCTTTCAGATGCGGCAAGGCATAATGCGCCAGGTTATAATAATGCGATAAGTTCTTCTGTAATGAAGCCATGAACTTTTCAGGACTGCCACTTTCCAGACCACAGCCATCGTTTACACCTGCATTATTCACCAGGCCATCAATACGGCCATATTGTTTTATGGTAAAGTCGATCACTTTTTTACAGTCTGCCACTTCTCCCAGTTCTGCTGTTACACCAGCAGCCTTTCCGCCAGCAGCAATGATAGCTGCTACTGCTTTGTCATTATCTTCTGCGCTTCTTCCGGCAACAACTACGATGCCACCTTCTGCTCCTACTACTTTGGATATAGCTTCTCCTATTCCTTTAGCACCACCTGTAACTATAAATACTTTATCCTTTAATCCCAGATCCATGTGAATGGTTTAATTTGTTTTAAAGATTGTAGAACCTCACTGCATTAACGCCCATGATATTAGCCTGTTCCGTAACCGATAAACGGCTGATATAATCTGTAATCAGTTGTTTCACCTGTGCATAAGAACCAGCCAGTTTACACACGGGCCAGTCGGACCCAAACAGTAACCTGTCAGCGCCAAAAGCATCCAGTGCAATGTCCAGGAAAGGCGCAAAATGCGCGGGCTGCCAGTGTTGCCAGTCGGCCTCAGTTACCAGTCCGCTTAATTTACAGTATACATGCGGTTCTTTTGCAATTGCACGCATATGCTTTTCCCATTCCTGTATATCACCTGATTTAAAATCAGGTTTTGCCATATGATCTATCACCAGGCGCTGTTGCGGGAATTTCTTTACAAAAGCCGCCACAGCAGGTAGTTGTTTAGGATAGACCAGGATATCATACGTAAAATGATATTTTGACAGGGCATGTACGCCACGACAAAAATCTTCACGTAACAGGAATGCCGGATCGGGTTCTCCCTGTACGATATGTCTGAATCCTTTTAACTGGCTGAATTGATTGTAATATGCGAGCCGTTCGGGGAGATTATCTGCACACAGGTTTGTCCATCCCACTACTCCTTTTATAAAATCATGTTTTGATGCCAGCTCCAGCAGGAATGCAGTTTCATCTTCCGACTGATCTGCCTGTACTGCCACACAACCATCTACATTATTCTCTGTCAGAACGGGAAGCAGATGATGTGGCAGGAAATCGTCCTGGATCACTTTCATATCGTCAGTGATCCAGGCGTCCTTTACAGGATTATAATTCCAAAAATGCTGGTGCGCGTCTATTATCATTATTTCATAACGTTAAATCGTACTACAGGGAAAAGATCTTGTCCATCTTTACCCATTTCTCACCGGGTTTGGCAACCGGTAACGCCTGCTGATACTTCCACATCAGGGTTTCCCATTCCTGGACCTTTGGATTAGCAGCATCAGCCGCATCCTTTTTTTCTCCGGAAAAGCTACCGTTCACTTCCATGATCATAAATAATCTATTCATGATACGATATATCTCCATATTGATGATACCACTGTCTGTGATACTCTTTCTTATTTCAGGCCATATTTCGCGGTGGTATGCTTCATATTCCGCAATTAAAACAGGATCATTTTTCAGATCTAAAGCCAGGCAATATCTCTCCATAAGTTATCAATTATTTGCCTTGTAAGCTACTGCTGTTTGTTTGGATGATCCCAGGCCATCTATACCCAGTTCTATCACATCTCCTGCTTTCAGATATACCTGTGGATTCATGCCTAATCCCACACCGGCTGGTGTACCTGTAGAGATCACATCACCCGGGAGTAATGTCATGAACTGGCTGAGATAAGAAACGAGAAAAGGTAAGTTGAAGATCAGGTTAGCAGTAGTACCATCCTGCATTTTCTTACCGTTTACAGTGAGCCATAAACGCAGGTTATGCACGTCTTTTATTTCGTCTTTGGTCGCCATCCATGGACCAAGTGGTGCAAAGGTATCGTTACTCTTACCTTTTACCCATTGTCCATTACGTTCCAGCTGAAATGCGCGTTCGCTGTAATCGTTATGCAGGCAATAACCGGCGATATAATCCATGGCATCTTTCTCTTCCACATAACTGGCTTTCTTACCAATCACTACTACCAGTTCCACTTCCCAATCTGTTTTCTGACTATCGCGTGGAATGATCAGGTCATCATTAGGGCCTACCAATGCAGAAGTACTTTTGAAAAATACGATTGGTTCTGTAGGGATCTGTGCATTGGTTTCCTTTGCATGATCTGCATAGTTCAACCCAATACAGATTATTTTGGAAGGACGGGCAACCGCAGATCCAAGGCGGGTTCCTACAGGTACTGCCGGGCAGCTGGCTGCATTCTTTTCCCACCATTGTGCCAGACGTGTTAATCCGTCTGTTTCAAAAAACTTTTCTCCAAAATCTTCTCCGAATGCACTTACATCAAACATACCGTTATCTGTTACTACACCCGGCTTCTCAGCTCCCGCTAAACCAAATCTTATCAGTTTCATATATTTCCTTGTTATTTACCTGTTTGTAATCTGCAGATGCCCGTCATTCACGCTTACATCCGCTATGCTTTTCATTTTAGATCCCTTCACAAACATTACGATGCAGTTTTCAGGATGTTCTTTTGAAGAGATAATTCCCCCGCTGTATCCCTCCGGAACCGGCAGGCGCAACGTTTTATTAGCACCTCCAAATTCTGCATACACATACATAGAATCTGTAGTAGTAATAGCAGGCTGAATTTTAATGATAAAGTCTGCAATGATTTTACCTGATGTCAGGTTCCTCCTGTAATTTTTTGTAACAGTGGTTGTCAGGTCCAGTTTACCCAAACCCAGTTTATTTTCTGCATATTGCCATATTGCTGCCGGTGGTGTTCCTACCTGATTAATTTTCAGGTCTGTACCATCCAGGCTTGCATGGTAATAACGGGTATTACGTTTTTTCATCAGTACACCGATATAACAGCTGTTAGGCTTGTCCCATACAGTGCGGAACATATCGGATTCCTTTGCATCATCTGCCAGTGGCAGATCGAAAGTCTTTTCTTTTGCCTGGCCGTTCAGTGCAAAAGTGATTTTTACCTGTCCGGTATCACCTGCAGGGAATCCTACAGCTACGGTACCGGCTGGTGTTGCAGGTGTAAAATTGTCTCCGGCAGACGCTTCCGTGGATTGTTCCGGTTGTTTACCGGATTCATTACAGGCAAAAAAAACAGGGATAAGGAATAATAGTGCGAAATTTTTCATGGGAATTGAGTGATTTATTGCGAATATAACTTAATTGTTCAGTCGTATAAATCCTCCGTCCAGGGGATAATCTGTTCCGGTTATGAAACCAGCTTCCTCGCTGCACAGGTATAAGGCCAGGGTACCCACTTCATCTGGCTTTGCCATACGGCCTATAGGCTGCGTTTTAGACAGCTTTTCAAACATTTCCTGTTCCTTACCGGGATAGTTTTTACTGATAAATCCGTCTACAAAAGGGGTGTGTACACGTGCAGGAGAAATACAGTTACAGCGGATGCCGTCCTGGATATAATCTTTGGCAACAGACAAGGTCATTGTCAGCACCGCTCCTTTACTCATGGAATAAGCAAATCTGTCTGGTATACCTACGCTGGACGCGATAGAGGCTACGTTAAGGATCACCCCGCTTTTCTGCTGCTTCATCTGTTTGATGGCCGCAAACATGCAGTTATAGGTCCCTTTTACATTTACGCTGTACACCCTGTCCAGGTCTTCTTCGGAAGTAGTTTCCAGTTTACCAACGTGTGCAATTCCTGCACAGTTTACCAGGATATCGAGTTTTCCTTCGGCTTTGATAATGTTCTCCATGGTCTGTACCACTGTAGCCTGCTGTGCCACATTACACCCATGTACAGTAGCCTTTCCTCCAGCTGCAGTAATATCCGCTGCCGTCTGACGGCCACCTTCTTCATTCAGTTCAATAACGTGGACAGCAGCACCCTGTGCAGCAAATACCTTTGCTATGGCTTGTCCGATCCCACTACCACCTCCCGTAATTACGGCCACTTTACCATCTAGTCTAAACAGGTTCATAATATGCTCAATTTAAGGGTTCTAAAATAGCCCTTTTAACAAGGGGAAATCTATCTTTTTTTAACCTTAGCTTGTACTTTCTTGCCATATTTTTCCCTTTTTGGACAAAATCTGTGAAAATAAGCTAAAAAGGAAAAACGCTAAGTACCAGATGGCACTTAGCGTTTTGCGTTATTATTTCAATATTCTCTTAGTAAATCTTGTTCAGCGTATCTATGTAAGCATGGATAGAGGCGTTCACAATATCGGTAGAATAACCGTAGCCATAATAAGACTGGCCATTGTGTAAAACACGCATATTTACCTTGCTCACATCTTTACTGCCACCACGCATCGACTGAATATTAAATTCATCAATGTGGATATCGTCTTTGATGATTTCGTGGATAGCATTGATAGCTGCATCTACAGGACCGTTACCCGCGGCGCTGGCTTCTTTTTCCTCTCCGTTGATTCTCAGTTTCACTGTTGCCATCGGGCGCAGCGGATCTCCGCATACTACCTGTAACAAAGTTACCTTGATCGCTTTATCATCGTAGTTGGTAGCATCACCATCTCCCATCAATTCCATCAGATCAGCATCGCTGATTTCTTTCTTCTGATCAGCTACTACCAGGAAGCGGTGATACACCTCATCCAGATTCACTTTATCAATGTTGTAACCCAGGCGTTCCAGGTGATGTTTCAGTGCATGACGGCCACTACGTGCTGAGAGGATGATAGAGTTGGAAGGAATACCCACATCTTCAGGATTCAGGATCTCGTAGTTTTCGCGGTGCTTCAGTACACCATCCTGGTGAATACCGGAGCTATGTGCAAAAGCATTACGACCGATGATAGCTTTATTTGCCTGTACCGGCATACGCATCATGGTTTCTACCAGGTTGCTGATACCGTAAATACGTTTGGAATTAATGCCTGTATGATAACCCAGCGCATGATGCGTTTGCATGATCATAGCCACTTCTTCCAGGGAAGTATTACCTGCACGTTCACCGATACCGTTGATAGTACATTCTACCTGACGCGCACCATTGAATACACCGGCCATTGTATTGGCAGTAGCCAGTCCGAGGTCGTTATGACAGTGTACAGAAATGATTGCCTTATCAATGTTGGATACGTTATCCATCAGGTATTTGATTTTGGCACCATACTGTTCCGGCAGGCAGTAACCATTGGTGTCAGGAATATTCACAACAGTAGCACCGGCAGCAATCACCGCCTGTATCATCTGTGCGAGGTATTCGTTATCTGCACGTCCTGCATCTTCTGCGTAGAATTCGATATCGTCTACATATTTACGGGCGTATTTCACAGCATCTACAGCACGTTGCAGAATTTCTTCGCGGGTACTGTTGAATTTGTATTTAATGTGCATATCAGAAGCACCGATACCGGTGTGGATACGTTTACGTTTTGCAAAACGCAACGCTTCTGCGGCAGCATCAATGTCTTTTGTATTAGCGCGTGTTAAGGCACAGATTACAGGCTCACTTACTGCTTTGGATATTTCAACCACACTCTGGAAATCGCCGGGACTAGAGATAGGGAAACCGGCTTCAATAACATCTACACCAAGGGCTTCCAGCTCCTTTGCTACCGTAATTTTCTCAACCGTAGTTAACTGGCATCCCGGAACCTGTTCACCATCACGAAGAGTAGTATCGAAGACGTATACACGATTTTTATCGCTCATCATTAGTTAATTTAATTAAGTTAATTCAGGTTCTCTAACACCTTTGCGCCCATTGCATCCGTACCCATTACCAGGTGATTGTCTGTATGTTTGTTGGCAATATCCATGGTACGGTAGCCTTGTTTCAGTGTAGCTTCTACAGCTTTGATCACACGCTGTGATTCATTTTTCAGACCAAATGAAATATCCAGCATCAGTGCAACAGATAAGATAGAAGCTAAAGGATTCGCAATACCTTTACCTGCAATATCATGTGCAGAACCATGAATAGGTTCGTAGAAACCAGCGCCGTCCCCAATGGAAGCAGATGCCAGCATACCCATAGAACCAGCTATCTGTGAGGCTTCATCGGTTAAGATATCACCAAACAGGTTGCCTGTTACTACTACATCGAAACGTTTAGGATCTTTGATCAGCTGCATAGCGGCATTATCAATGAACATATGTTCCGTTTCAACATCAGGATATTCTTTTGCAATTTCCTGTACTACTTCGCGCCACAGACGGCTTGCTTCCAGTACGTTTGCTTTATCCACAGAGCACAGCTTTTTACGGCGGGTGCGTGCTGCTTCATATGCTTTACGCGCAATACGTTCTACTTCATAACGGTGATAGATCATCAGATCAGAAGCTGTGTTACGGTCTTCTGTACGTTTCTTTTCACCAAAGTAAACATCGCCGGTCAGTTCGCGGAAGAACAGGATATCTGATCCTCTCAGGATCTCCGGTTTTATGCTGGATGCTTCCAGCAATTCATCAAACAGTTTGATAGGCCGCAGATTGGCATATAAACCCAGTTCCTTACGGATCTTCAGTAATCCCTGTTCTGGTCTTACTTTCAGAGAAGGGTCGTTGTCGTATTTGGCATGGCCGATAGCGCCGAACAGGATAGCATCGCTTTTGCGGGCTTTCTCCAGCGTTTCGTCCGGTAACGGATTACCGGTAGCTTCGATGGCAACGTGCCCCATAATGCCTTCTTCAAAAACGAAATTGTGTTTGTAGTTTTCGGCAATTGTTACTAATACTTTCTGGCCCCAGGCAGTTACTTCCTGACCAATACCGTCACCAGGAATTACCAGTATCTTTTTGTCTACGCCCATTTAGTTTGATGTTGTTTTTTTAAAAATTAAACTCCCTGCCTGCTTCGTAGGTTTCAATTTCCTTACGAAGATTTAACAGGTAATCAATATCATCATAGCCGTTTATCAGGCATTCTTTTTTGTAAGGATTGATATCAAACTTTGCTTCATCACCAGTAGACAAGATACGGATAGATTGTTTTTCCATATCTACTTCCAATTGTGTTGCAGGATCTGACTTGATAGCGCTGAAGATCTTCTCCAGGAATTCATCTGTTACCTGTACAGGTAAGATAAAGTTGTTCAATGCATTATTCTTGAAGATATCTGCAAAGAAACTACTTACCACTACTTTAAAGCCAGCGTCGCCGATAGCCCAGGCAGCATGTTCGCGGGAAGATCCGCAACCAAAGTTTTTACCTCCTACCAGGATCTCTCCTTTGTAGGTAGGGTCATTCAGCACAAAATCAGCCTTTGGCTGATTGTTGGCATCGTAACGCCAGTCGCGGAAAAGATTTTCTCCAAAACCATCTCTGGTAGTTGCTTTCAGGAAACGGGCCGGAATGATCTGGTCTGTATCTATATTTTCTATTGCAATAGGAACTGCAGTGGAAACTAAATGTCGAAAGTTCTTGCTCATCTTTATGAAGAGGTCTTTAAAATTATTGTTTAGAGATCTGTTTCTACAGGTTCAATCCGCTGCGCCTTAATACGTAACCGTACATATTTAGTGAACCATTTTCCATTGCGGAAATTGGTAGCACGCAGTAATTCCTGTGTTTCGTGCATGATGGTGTCCAGTTCTGTTGTGGGAACATCCTCCATGAGGCTGTCTCCAAACATCCTTAACCATTCTACGATACCATTCTCAGGATCTGCCAGTTCGGTTTCGCGGTCGAAGTATTGTACCTGATTTACACGGAAATCGTATTCTTCCAGCAGGGAAGTATATTCTCCTACGGAAGGGTAGTACCAGAGCGGCTTGAATGCATAACCATGCTTTTGCATCACTTTTTCCACCGCACCCATGATATCGTCCACATTACCTTTTCCGCCCATTTCCAGTACCAGTCGTCCGCCCGGTACCAGGTGCTGATGGATACGGTCCAGTACTTTTTCTTTCTGACGGATCCAGTGCAGGACGGCATTGGAAAACACGGCATCAAACTTCTCGGACAGTGTAAAAGAAGTAGCATCTGCCACTGCAAATTTAAGATCCGGGAAATGTTGTTTAGCGCTGGCGATCATGGAAACAGAGCTATCTATTCCTGTTACCTGTGCACCGCTGGCAGCAATCTGTGCCGTCAGTTCACCGGTGCCACAGCCCAGGTCCAGGATCTTCTCCCCTTCTTTGGGCTCCAGCCATTCCACCACATTATTCCCGTGCTGGAATACAAAAGCATGCTTTTCTTTATACAAATCCGCGTTCCAGGCCATATCTATACTAATTCTCTTACGTCAGTAACTTTTCCGGTAATAGCTGCGGCAGCAGCAGACAAAGGGCTGGCCAGGAAGGTGCGGGCATTGGGACCCTGACGACCTTCAAAGTTCCTGTTGGAAGTAGAGATGCAATACATACCGGCAGGAATCTTGTCTTCGTTCATACCCAGGCAGGCAGAGCAGCCAGGTTCACGCAGATGGAAGCCTGCCGCTTCAAATATCTTATCTATTCCTTCTCTCTTAGCCTGTGCTTCTACCTGTTTGGAACCAGGTACAATCCATGCTACCACTCCGTCTGCTTTTTTCTTTCCTTTCACAAAATCTGCTACCAGGCGCAAATCTTCGATACGGGAATTGGTACAGCTACCAATGAATACATAATCTACTTTTTTGCCCAACAGTTCACTTCCAGGTTCCAGGCCCATGTATTCCAGTGATTTTTTGAAAGAGGCTTTCTCTTTATCATCTGTTTCTTCCAGGGTAGGAATGTGCTGGGTAATACCCATGCCCATACCCGGATTGGTACCGTAGGTGATCTGCGGTTCTATATCTGCAGCGTCGAAAGTGAGTGTTACGTCAAATTCAGCGTCTTTATCAGTATGAAGGGTTTTCCAGTAGGCTAATGCCTTGTCCCAGTCTGCTCCCTTAGGTGCAAACTCACGCCCCTTGATATATTCGAAAGTTGTTTCATCCGGAGCGATCAATCCACCGCGGGCCCCCATCTCTATACTCATGTTACAGATGGTCATGCGTGCTTCCATACTCAGGGCACGGATAGCTTCACCGGCATATTCCACAAAGTAACCGGTAGCACCGGAAGCAGAGATCTTAGAGATGATGTACAGGATAATATCTTTGGATAATACCCCTTTCTTCAGCTGACCATTTACTTCGATCTTCATGCGTTTTGGACGGTATTGCAGGATACACTGGGTAGCCAGTACCTGTTCTACCTCGGAAGTACCGATACCAAAAGCGATGGCGCCAAAGGCCCCATGTGTACTGGTATGGCTGTCGCCGCAAACGATTGTCATACCCGGCAGGGTAATACCCAGTTCGGGCCCTATTACGTGAACAATCCCCTGGTAAGGGTGGCCGAGGCCGTACAGTTCCACTCCAAATTCTTTGGTATTGGTAGTCAGCATTTCCACCTGTTTACGGCTCAATGCTTCTTTAATCGGCAGGTGCTGGTCAACGGTAGGAACGTTATGATCAGCTGTTGCCTTTGTTTTGGCGGTACGGAACACCGGGATACCCCTCTTACGCAAGCCGTCAAATGCCTGCGGACTAGTCACCTCATGAATAAAATGAGTGTTGATATACACCGCATCCGGAAAACCAGGTTTGCTAAGTACCACGTGGCTGTCCCAGAGCTTATCGAATAATGTTTTTCCCATCCGTAATTACTTTTTAAATTTTAACGCAAATTGCGTTTTATGCTTCCTTCCTTTGTTTGTACCTTCAAAGCTAGTTTGCTATGGTTATTAGTACATAGCTAAATTTGACTTAATTACGATATGTAAATACACCTGAAGATAATCATCTAATTGGTTATCAGATAATTATAACACATTATTAACGATGTCCAACAACCATCACGATGCCCTGTTCATACTAATAAAAACGCTTACTAAGGCAGAAAAACGGAATTTTCAACTTGCTTTCAATAAAAACAACACAAAAGAAGACGTTTTATTCATCCAGTTATTCAACACATTAGATAAATTAAAGGAGTATGATGAGGAGTTAATCCTCAAAAAGATCCCCGCTATAAAAAAACAACAGCTCAGTAATGTAAAAGCCCATCTGTATAAACAACTCCTTACCAGCCTTCGTCTGTTGTATAAGCAAAAAGACCCCTTGATAGACCTGAGGGAACAGCTGGATTATGCCCGCGTATTGTACAGTAAAGGATTATACAGCCAAAGTCTGAAGATTCTTTCCCGTGCCAAGTCAATGGCCATGGAACAGGAAGAAGTGATGTTAAGCTATGAAATTATAGAATTCGAAAAACTGATAGAAAGCCGGCATATTACCCGCAGTCTGGAAAACCGGGCTGATGAACTGAGTGCAGAATCCAAACTGATAGAACTCCGCCTCAGTAATGTGAGTAAGTTGTCTACCCTTTCCCTGCGTATGTATGGCCTGTACCTGAAACTGGGTCATGCCCGGGATGCCAGGGATGCCGAAATGGTGAAGCTGTTCTTTGAAAAAGAGCTGCCTCCCAACTGCAACCAGGACATGAGCTTTTATGAAAAGATACATCTTTACCAGGCATATAGCTGGTATTACTATATTTTGCAGGACTTCGTCATGTTTTACCGCTATACCCAGAAATGGGTAGACCTGTTCAGCGAATATCCTTCCCTGCAACGCACTGATATAGAACTCTATATCAAAGCCATGCATAACCTGCTGACAGCACACTTTTACACCATGAACCACGACAAGTTCATGCGGGTGCTGGAACAGCTGGAAACCTTCAATACCGAAAACCAGGAGTCCTTCAACGAAAACACACGGATATCCGCTTTTGTGTACCTGTATACAGCACGGATCAACCGCTACTTCCTGGAAGGAACTTTCAGTGAAGGGTTATCCCTGGTGCCTCAGCTGGAAGCCGAAATAGCTGAATATCAACTCAAAATAGATCAGCATCGTATCCTGCTGTTTTATTATAAAATCGCCTGTCTGTACTTTGGTAGTGGAGACAATAACAAGGCGATTGTTTATCTGAATAAAATCATTCACCTGCGTATAGGTAATCTTCGTGCTGATATACAGTGTTTTACACGCATACTGCACCTGATAGCCCACTATGAACTGGAGAATTACAGCCTGGTAGAATACCTGATCAAATCTGTGTACCACTTCATTGCCAAGAATAAAGACTTAGGACAGATGATGGAAGAGATCCTGAAATTCTTACGCAAGAACATCTATGCAAATCCTAAAGCTTTACGCAGTGCATTTGCCGATCTGAAGGAAAAGCTGGTACAGTTATCACAGAATCCTTATGAAAGAAGATCATTCCTCTACCTGGATATTATTTCCTGGCTGGAAAGCAAGATTGAAGGAATACCGGTGCAGAGTGTGATTCACCGTAAATTTGTGAAGAAGGAAAAGCGCATTTAAAGAGCAATAAAACAGGTTCAAAACAGTACTATCTTACGCTTATCCTACGCTAAAAGGCGTAGGATAAGCGTAAGATAGTACTGTTTTGAACCTGATCAGATCCTGTTTTGATCCTGTAATCAGATCCCGTAAATATTGCAGTAGACTAGCAATTTATCTTTTTTAGTTCGTCGGAAGGCCTACAGACTCACTACCAAAGCCCCAGTTAATACCAAATAACGCTACGAGTTTATTCGTTGATTCAAAACTTTTACCAAATGCGCCGTTGATATAGAGGTTATCACTTATCCTGTAATTGATGTACCCTACCGTTCTGTTAGCGCTGCCACTTTTCCCGTTATAATACCGGTATAAAGATTCGCAGCCAAAGGAAATCCTGTCAAATTCGAGTCCGGCCCTGCCACCGAAGTCAACACTGTTTGCCTTCTCCACAATTCCAAGTTCGTTTTTGTAATAACTATCATACAGATAACGGCCTGCAATGTTCACTGCCAGGTAACTTTTTGTGGCAGTTTCTCCTTTTGATAACGGAATATAGGTAGCCAGGGTAGTCCAGGCACCTTTCCTTCCTGTTTGCCAGGAAGAATCCCCAATGCCGTAAGTAGCATAAGCAGCGGCTACATCCCAGGAAAAGATAGGCTTTTCATTGATCAGATCATTGATCTCCTGTACGATATCATCTGTTTGTTTAGGCCGCAGATTTGCAAATTCTTTGATCAGCTGTTTTTTCTTTACAGGATCTCTTTCCATAGCAATAGCTGCTATCCCATCATTCAATTCTTCCTGTGCAGCATCATGCCATTTGTTGAGCATCTTATCCATCTTTTCACTGTATGATTTCAGATGCACTTTAATGATAGTGGTTTTGAGTCCCAATGCAAAGATTTTCTGCGATGCTGTAGCAGAATCCGGGATCATATCTTTATTTAAAAATGCAAGGGAGAAACTGGTAAATTTCAATCCGGAGAAAATGTTTTCTCCCACTACCATACTTTTATTCGTACGTGCATCCGTCATCGTTTTCAAACCTACAAAACTATATACGTCTCTCGACTTTGGTTTCAGCCACCAGTAAGGAGTAAACTCTGTTGAATAGTTTTGCGGAAAGCTGTTTCCGGATGATTGAAATGACTGTGCTACACCTAGTACAAATTCTTTAGGGGTATTACTTGTTTGTGTTAATGTAGGGGCTATATCAGTCAGGATAAATACAGGTGCATTGGGCACTGCCAGCTCTTTTAATTTAACGGTACCATCCAGGGATTGTGCGGATAAATTAATACAGAAGAAGATGAGTAGTAATGGTAAAATTGAGTACTTCATATCAGGATTTCAGTTCTATGTCTTTGTATAGTATTACGGTTCTGCAATCATCACTTATTTCTATGATGGGATCGGAAAACTCTTTATGCCCTTCTTCACCATCATCAAAAATATACCTGGCACTTACCTGTGTGCTGGCGCTTTTCCTCGCAGCATCATCACCCAGCAAATCTATTTTAGTCATTACAGTGATTGTATATTCTGCTAAGGCAATGGCAGGACCTATCCCCTGTTGCGGAATATCTCCTGAAGCATTCTCTGAATGAGCAACGGCCTTTAATGGGTCACCGGTGCCTGGTTTGAGGGCTATTGCACGGGATGCTGCTAACCCAAAGGTAGAGATATCAACAGCCATTTTTATCTGTTGCATTCCGTCGCCAACTTTATATGAACTCATGTGTCTTCGAAATTTAGGTAAATATAAGTCTGATGTATTAAATGGGGTATTACTTTTTGGGATTACGCTTCTCATGCTAAAATACAAAAAATAAGGCTTTTCAAAAATACAAACTACTTTGTATTTCTCAAAGTGAACCCCTTATATTTGGCCTAAGAACTATATCTCAGAATAACCCAAATTTGAACCCATGTTGAAATTACCTATGTCCTTTTTGCTTGCTTCCACGTTATTAACCAGCACCTTGCGGGCGCAGGTAGCCCCTGAAGCACAATCAGTAACCGGAAAAGTAATAGCAGGCTACCAGGGATGGTTTACCTGTTATGGAGATGGCTCTCCGATTGCCAGGTGGAGACATTGGTCTGGTGGCGTTTACCAGTCCAATGCAGGCGCTCCTGCCCCCGGTAGCCTCACCTTTGAAGCTTATCCTGATGTAAGTGAATATCCCGCTTCCCAGCTCTTCCAGACAGGCCTTACTAATTTAAGTAGTGGTGCTCCTTCAAAACTGTTCTCTTCCTATCCGCAGGAAACATTAGACCTGCACTTTAAATGGATGCAGCAGAATGGAATTGATGGTGTGGGCCTGCAACGTTTCCTCGGAGAAACCAAAGATGGGGTGTTTAAAGCACACCGCGACAGTGTTACTGTACGCATGCGTCGTGTAGCAGAAAAGTATCAGCGTATCTTCTACATCATGTACGATTTAAGCGCGGATGATACTACCTACTTTAAAACCGACTGGTCACATATTGAGAACGACCTGAACGTACTTGGTTCCCCCTACTACGCACATCAGAATGGCAAACCAGTTATCTGCCTCTGGGGATTTGGTTTTACCGGCAGGCCCAACGCTCCTGTGCAAAGCCTCGCCATTATCAACTGGCTGAAAAAGAAAGGTTATTATGTGATAGGTGGCGTGCCTACCAACTGGCTTAACGGTACAGATGATTCCTTCAGCGGATATGCAGATGTATACAAAGCGTTTAACATGCTCTCTCCCTGGTCTGTAGGGCGGTTTGTAAATAATGCAGGCGCAGATAATTTCAGTACCAATCATCTTGTTCCTGATCTGGCTTATTGCAATGCCAATGGCATCGATTATCAACCTGTACTCTTTCCGGGCTTCTCCTGGAGTAACTGGAACGGTGGTGCGAAAAACCAGATTCCACGCAATAAAGGAGAGTTTTTCTGGCATCAGTTATACAATGTGAAGAACCTGGGTATGAATACCGCTTATATCGCTATGTTTGATGAATATGATGAAGGAACAGCTATTGCCAAAATAGCAGACAGTTATCTTTCAATACCCGCTAATCAATACTTTTTAACCAGCAGTGCTGATGGAACTTATATCTCTTCAGATTTTTATTTACGTCTTGCAGGACAGGCAGCCAAAGTGTTAAAAGGTACTGCTCCTCTTACTACTAACGTCACTATTCCTTATGTAGTAGCACCAGTGTGGTTGCGCACCAGTCTCGAAGTTGGATATGATGCAGCCCTTACCTGGACAGACAGCGCAGAGCCTACTTCTTCACCCACTAATGTAACCACGCCTATCTGTGGAACAGTATCCGGAGAAACCAGTCATAGTGGTACTTATTCCATACGTGTAGCCGGACAGGATAATTCTGCTACAGCAGGTTCTTATTATTACTTCAAAACTTTTGATGTAAATATTCCGGTTACTGCCAGCACAAAACTCAGCTACTGGACATATCCTGTTAATACGCTTTCAAGATATGTTTCTGTTGATCTGATTTTCACAGATGGTACTGCGTTACGCAATACATCTGCCAACGATGTGAACGGAGTAGCGATGCATCCCGGAGCAGGCCATGGCACAGTGAATACCTGGCAGCAGGTACTTAGTAATATTGGCACCTGGGTGAGTGGGAAAACGATAGACAGGATTGTGATTGCATATGATCACACACAGGATACGGGGAGCTTCAAAACATATATTGATGATATAACTATTCAGGATAATTAAAAAAATAACCGGCCTCTAACGGGGCCGGTTATATGTTATTATTATAAAAAAAATATTACTCTTATAACACAATACGTTTCCCTTCTTTTGCAGACTTTCTTGCAGCCTCTAAAATCTTCACCACAATCAGATTATTGCTAAGAGAAGAAAGATCATTTACCGGATGAATAGTACCGTTTAATACCGCTGTGAGATAAGTGATATTATCCTGATAAACAGCTGCGGGTACAGTCAATGGCTGATAAATATCTTTCTGTCTTTGCTGTAATGTATTACTGTTCAGCGCATGTAAATAACCTGATTTACCAAACACTTCCCAGTCTTTAATACTGAAAGGCCAGTTCCAGGAAGCTTCAATGATACCGGTTGCTTCAGGATATTCCAAAAGAATAGTAGCATCATCATCTACCTTAGGATATACATCCGGTTTGATATGACGGGCAACAGCGGTAACAGCTATCGGTGCTTTGCCATCCATCATCCAGGTCATCAGATTAGCGCCATAACATCCAAAGTCTACAATAGCCCCTCCCCCATTCTTCACAGGGTCTGTTAACCAGTTGAGAAAATCTTTACTGCAACCTATTTCTTTAGGCCCTTCGTGTCCGTCATGCACAACCATTTTACGAACAGGACCAACAGCATTCTGCGATTTTACCAATGTATACAACTGCTGGTTACTATCATACCAGGTAGTTTCATAATTGGTGAGTAACTGGATATGATATTTGTTTGCCAGCGCAGCCATACGTTCTGCCTGTGCCACAGTAGTAGCCAGTGGTTTCTCCACCATTACGGAGATGCCTTTGGGTGCGCAGGCTTCTACCACATCAATATGCTCTGCAACAGGATTATATCCCAGAACAGCATCCGGATGTGTTTTTGCCAGCATAGCCGCCAATGTGGGATAGAATAAAGAATCCGGCAGCTGATAACTTTTTTTATAACGGGCAATCAGTTGAGAATCTGCTTCCGCAATACCCGTGATGATTACCTGTCCTTTTTTGTACTGGTGCATCAGCAGGTGTACATGATCATGACTCAGCCCTGCCACACCCACTTTTAATGGCTGTTGTGCTGCTGCTGTAAGAGCAGATAGTAATAAGAGACCGTAACATAATAGCTTCTTCATCTGTGGATATTTATCATTGAATATTTAATACTTTCCATTCATCATCTTCCTTAAAAGTATAGATCTTCTGAGAGCTTCTTCCTCCATCAGGGAAAGTGCATATTTCTGTAATAAGATACAGGTCTTCTGTAATCTTTTCTCTTTGCGGATAGGCACGGCTGAGATCCTTAAATACCGGGAAGCCTTCTTCCATAAGGTTTTTAATAAATGATAATCTCAATACATCTGCTGTTGATTCCAGTATATCCTCATTACCTATGCTATCATTCGTTTTATACAATAACAAACGGGCTTCTTCCAGGAAGTTCTTACAGGCAATTGCTTTTTCCATATCCTGTTCATCATATGCATCTTCCAGGCAAAGAATAGCACCTTCTGGTGTTGAGAAATCATGTATGAAATAATCAACTCCATCATCAATATACAGACCTGTCATTCTATCGAAATCAAGTCTTTCCGCTTCCGGCAATCCATCCCTGATAGCCCGGATAGTATACCCTCCTATCAGTCGTCCGTCTTCAATGATCATCCAGTCTGAGATAAACTGCGAATCAATACCTATACGCTGATCTTCATGAACAGAAGTAACATATACGGGTTTATTACCTACTACACCAAACAGATTGCCTTCCTCATCAAAGCTGGGAGTTGTTAACCAGAGATGTTCATTATTGGTGCCATCTTCTATCAATACTTTTACAGAGAAATACTGCTGATTAGGCTCAGGTGCAATCAGACTGTTCTGAAAATAATGCAGGGTTGCCCTTGCTTTTTCAATGGCCCAGTTCATGCGTATATCGTCATTGGCAACATTCACAACTGCCAGCTGAGCATCTTCTGCAATCGTTTTTTTGCTCCTGCCAAATAATCGAGATAATAGTCCCATCGTTTTTTAAGGGGTAGATTGGTGAATGCGTAAAAGTAAACTTTTACCGGCATTATTGCACCTCCTGTAAAGGAGCTTCGTAACGATAGTACCTGAAATAAAATATAACAAATGCAGTGAGTTGGAACAATACTGCCGCATACCAGTAATAATATGCCAGTGAAAGGAACAAGCCGGCTACTATAATAAGGAATACCCAGCGGAAATATTTATCCTGATCCAGTTGCGGAAAATATAACAGGCTACGCATCAGCATTAATATGCTGATACCAAAGGTGATATACAGCAGTAAATCAGCAGGGGCAGTTTTAAAGAGTAGCAGGATAAATTCCGGTAACATGATGAACAGATAGGTAGTACCTGTTTGCACATATCTTTTCCACAAAGGAACCGGTAACTGCGGAAGTGTAGACAGATAGAGATCGTCGAAACGGCGGTGATTAAATATTAATACGCTGTGTGCCAGCAGATTGAGCAGCAGCCCTACTAATATAACACGCTTATCAGGTTGATCCCCAATGAAAGAGCAGGCCATTAACAGGATCAATGCACCTGCGAACTTTGTAAGCGCCAATGCTTTTACATTACCATTGAGCAGTTCATATATATAGAACATCCAGAGAGGTTTGCGGAAACGGCGGTTTAACCATTGCACCCAATCGGAAAAGAATGGTGTAGTCCCCGGATGTTTTATTTTATGATCATAACTGCGCATAGGCATGATAGTCATGATGATGTTAAAAACTAAAATGATAATTGCCGGCACATAGGCATGTGTTTTAAGCGCTATCAGGATAGCAACGAGGCTGTATACCAATACCGGTACATACAAGCTGAAATGGAGCCAGTAAAGGGTACGCCATTTACGGGGCCCTTCCAGGATGCCGAGGGTAGCGTATAAAAAAGTGTTTTCTCTGGCAGACAATGTCTTTTGCACATAAGCCATACATTTCAGGTTGTATAACAACCAGATGAGCAATGTTATCAGCAACATACCCGGGCTGGTAAGAAAACCTATTATCAGGGCATAATGATAAGGTATGAGTTGATTGCCCGGCACGATGCCGAAGAAGAAATAAAATACAAACAGGAAGAATCCGGTATTGCGGGTATAATACCTGACTGTGAATACTTTCGATAACGCCATGATAGTTAGATTTTTACAATATTTCTTTCCTGTACCTGTAACTGAATAGACACTGCGCTAACCGGTTGATGAGAGGTAATGCAGAAAGTAACCCCATGTTTTGTGTAAAAGGATTCTACCATGTTGTACAGTAATGGAACAGTCTGTTTATCAAGCGTTATTAATGGTTCATCTAGTAAAATCACCTTTGGAGTACCGGTAAAAGCCAGCAACAGCGATAGTTTTTTAAGCATGCCGCTGGAATAGGTACTAACAGGTCTGTGGATAAATGTGTGGATACCTAAAAGTTCAATCAGTTCCTTAATATCCTGGTATCCGTCTCCTTTTGTTTTCAAATAAAGGCTAACTAAGTCATTACCAGTAAGGAAGCCGGGATATACCGGTTCAGCCTCTGCATAATTCACAAACCGGCGGTATTGTACTGGTTGCTTACGGCAACTAATATTATTCTCCAGTTGTATATCTCCCTTAAAAGGTATCAATCCCGCCATCACCTTCATACTGGTTGTTTTACCTGCACCGTTGCCTCCCAGCAGCCAGTAAATATTATGCTGTAACTGCAATTCCGGAATGTCCAGAATGACAGTTTCGTGATAAGCCTTGGTAATATCTTTTAGGGTGAGTACAGCAGATTGCATAAACGGATGTATTTATTTGTAAATATGTGCAATAAATAATTGTAATTCAGCTCTCAGCAGGGGTTTTAACAAAATTTTGTCTTACCACGAAAAGGGGAATTTCTGTACGAAAATCATTGGAAATATTTAAATAAATTTTAAGCTGTTATGTGCGTTTTGTGTGCGTTTAAAGTTTTATTCATACCCCTCCAACCCATGAAAGAGCCGCCATGCTATATCTTCTAAATCCCATTCTTCTTTTTCCACATTCTGTTAAAAACTTAAAAATCTTACAGGCACATTCATGTGTACATTTGTACAGTTCCTGACACAGTTGTGTGATTTATCGGGGGATGGCAAAAACCCCGATCCCAAGACCAGCTAAAAGTCATCTTTAGGAATATTTTAAAAAAAGGGTATTAACGTAAGGGGTCCAGGCATTCAACGCAGGAATTTAATTTCTTTCGTTACGTCCATTCTATCTGTAACAACCGTTAACCATATAAAAAATATTGAGTGATGAATCATGAGAATGAATTGCTTTTAAGAGAAAATAAGGATCGATTTGTACTTCTCCCAATCAACTATCCAAAAGTGTGGGAAAAATATAAACAGCATGAAGCCAGTTTCTGGACCGCTGAAGAAATTGACCTGAGTTCGGATCTTAAGGACTGGGGAAACCTGAATGACGGAGAACGTCATTTCATTACACATGTACTTGCTTTTTTTGCTGCCAGTGATGGTATTGTGAATGAGAATCTTGCCGTGAATTTCATGAGCGAGGTGCAGATTCCGGAAGCCCGTTGTTTTTACGGTTTCCAGATCATGATGGAAAACATTCATTCTGAAACTTACGCCTTACTAATAGATACCTACGTAAAGGACCCTTCTGAAAAAGATCGTTTATTTCATGCCATCGAAACTGTTCCTGCTGTTAAGAAAAAAGCAGAATGGGCATTGCGCTGGATCGATAACGGAAACTTTGCAGAACGCCTGGTAGCTTTTGCTGCCGTAGAAGGAATTTTCTTCAGTGGTAGTTTTTGTTCCATCTTCTGGTTAAAGAAAAGAGGTCTGATGCCGGGTCTTACTTTCTCCAATGAACTGATCAGCCGCGATGAAGGATTGCATTGTGAATTTGCCTGTCTGCTGTATAAGATGCTGGAAAACAGATTATCTGAAGAAGCAGTACAGAACATTATCCTGGATGCTGTAAAAATTGAAAAGGAATTTATCACAGAAGCACTACCGGTAGGACTGATCGGAATGAACAGTACGCTGATGTCTGAATATATTGAGTTTGTAGCAGACCGCTGGTTATCAGAACTGGGATATGCCAAAGTATACAATACAGCAAATCCTTTCGATTTCATGGAGATGATTTCTCTGCAGGGTAAAACCAATTTCTTCGAAAAACGTGTAGGTGATTATCAGAAGTCAGGCGTAATGTCTTCAGGAAAAGATAATCAGGCTTTCAGTCTTGATGAAGATTTTTAAACTATATGTATCTAAGGCATAATAATTGCATAGAACTGCTGAGATTATGCCAACTTTTTTAAACACTAACCTCTTTAAATTCATTTAACCATGTTTGTAATAAAACGCGACGGCCGCAAAGAAGCGGTTAAGTTTGACAAGATCACTGCCCGCGTGGAGAAGCTTTGTTATGGGTTGAATGCGGAGTATGTAGATGCTGTTGACGTGGCCAAGAAAGTAATCCTCGGATTATACGATGGCGTTACAACTACCGAACTGGATAACCTCGCCGCTGAAACAGCAGCGTCGCTTACTACTAAACATCCTGATTACGCATTGCTTGCATCACGCATAGCAGTGAGTAACCTACATAAAAACACAGTGAAGTCGTTTTCCAAAACGATGAAGAAACTGTTTGAATATGTTGATCCGAAAGTAGGAAAGCCTGCTCCATTACTGGCAGATGATGTGTGGGAGATCATTAAGAAGAATGCAGATATCCTGGACTCCAATATTATATACGACCGCGATTTCTCATTTGACTATTTCGGTTTTAAAACACTGGAACGTTCTTACCTGCTGAAACTGGATGGTAAAGTAGCAGAACGTCCGCAGCATATGTTTATGCGCGTGTCTGTTGGTATCCACAAAGAAGATATCGACTCTGTACTGAAAACGTACAACCTGATGAGCGAACGCTGGTTCACACATGGTACACCTACCCTGTTCAACGCCGGTACGCCTAAACCACAGATGTCCAGCTGCTTCCTGTTAACTATGCAGGACGATAGCATCGAAGGTATCTACGATACACTGAAACAAACAGCTAAGATATCACAGAGTGCTGGTGGTATCGGTCTCAGCATCCATAATATCCGTGCTACAGGTTCTTATATCAGCGGAACCAACGGTACTTCCAATGGTATCATCCCAATGCTGCGTGTGTTTAACGACACTGCACGTTATGTGGATCAGGGCGGTGGAAAACGTAAAGGTGCTTTTGCTATTTACCTAGAACCATGGCATGCGGATATCTTTGAATTCTTAGATCTGCGTAAGAACCACGGTAAAGAAGAAATGCGTGCGAGAGATCTTTTCTACGCTTTGTGGATGCCGGACCTGTTTATGAAACGTGTTGAGGAAAATGGTGACTGGAGTTTGTTCTGTCCTCACGAAGCACCAGGATTACATGAGTGCTGGGGCGAGAAATTCGAAGCGCTGTACGCACAGTACGAATCAGAAAACCGCGCACGTAAAGTAGTGAAAGCACAGGACCTGTGGTTTGCTATCCTGGATGCGCAGATTGAAACCGGTAACCCTTACCTGCTGTATAAAGATGCTGCCAACCGCAAATCAAATCAGCAGAACCTGGGTACTATCAAGAGTTCCAACCTGTGTACAGAGATCATTGAATATACAGACGCTAACGAAATAGCTGTATGTAACCTGGCTTCCCTGGCGCTGCCTAGTTATATTTCTAACGGAAAGTTCAATCACGATAAATTATATGAAGTAACTTATCAGGCTACGCTGAACCTGAACCGTATCATCGATAATAACTTTTATCCTGTTGAGGAAGCGCGTAACAGTAACATGCGTCACCGTCCTATCGGATTAGGTGTACAGGGCCTGGCAGATGCCTTCATCCTGATGCGTTATCCGTTCGAAAGCGAAGAAGCAAAACAACTGAATAAAGATATCTTCGAAACCATCTATTATGCTGCATTATCAGCATCAAGAGATCTGGCTAAGAAAGATGGTGCTTATGAAACCTTCCCTGGTTCACCTGCATCAAAAGGTATCCTGCAGTTTGATATGTGGGGTGTTACACCTTCCACACGCTGGGACTGGAAAGCACTGAAAGCTGAGATCATAGAACATGGTATCCGCAACTCACTGTTGGTAGCTCCAATGCCTACTGCATCTACTTCACAGATCCTGGGTAACAATGAGTGTTTTGAACCATACACTTCCAACATTTACACACGCCGTGTATTAAGTGGTGAGTTTGTGATCGTGAACAAACACCTGCTGAAAGACCTGGTAGAACTGGGACTGTGGGACGGAGATATGAAGAACAGGATCATTGCTGCAAACGGTTCTATCCAGAACATCGCAGAAATACCTGCTCCAATAAAAGAACTGTACAAAACTGTTTGGGAAATCAAACAACGTACTATCATAGATATGGCTGCTGACCGTGGCGCTTATGTATGCCAGTCGCAATCACTGAACCTGTTCGTAGATACACCATCTGCTTCCAAATTAACTTCTATGCACTTCTATGGCTGGAAGAAAGGTTTGAAAACCGGTATGTACTACCTGCGTACACAGGCTGCTACACAGGCCGTACAGTTCACTGTTGAAAAACAGGGTGGACAGAATATGGAGCCTATGGTTGCTAAAACAGCCGCTGCCGCAGAACCAGCAACAGCTACTGCAACAGCAGATACCGTTGCTACCGCTACAGCTTCCGCAAAGAAAGTTGACCCATCCCTGGATGAAGTTGAATTCATTGAAGGTGCAGTATGTACTATGGAAGAAGGTTGTGTAACCTGCAGTTCATGATGAATATTATTCTTATAAAAAAGCCGGTTCGATGTTCGAACCGGCTTTTTTTATGGTAAATCTTCTCCATAAAATCCCCATTGTTCCAGTAAACTATCATATTGTTCCGGTGGCAGGTTTTTCTGATTATAATGCCCCGCCAGGGTCCTTTGTCTCAATGCCTCATAAATACTCACTGCACAGGCCACAGAGATGTTTAAAGACTGAATAATGCCTACCTGAGGGATAATAAAGTTCCCATCTGCCAATGCCCTTATTTCATCACTAACCCCACCATGTTCATTCCCAAATACCAGGGCCACAGAACCCGTGAAATCAATCTCATATAATCCTACCGCATCTGATGATAAATGGGTAGTATAAATCTTCTCATATTTTTGTCTTAAAGCAGCCACACATTCATCCACATCGGAAAACTGATGGATAGTAAGCCATTTGGCCGCGCTGCTGGAACTTTTAGCCCCCCATTTCTTATGTTTGGGGATCTTGTTGTTCAGCACATAGATTTCCTGGATACCTACGGCATCACAGGTACGCATCACAGCAGAAATGTTGTGTGGGTCCTGTACATTCTCCAGGACCACTGTCAGTCCGGATTGTCGTTTGTTTAATACGGATAGCAACCTTTCTCTACGTTCCGGTGTCATAATCAATAATATATAAATTTACAGGGGCAAAAATAACTTAAAATACCGCTTTTCCTTACTACCTTCATACATATCAAAAAACCTCTATTCAACATATGTTCAAGAAAGTCCTCAAAGTAGTAGGGATCATTTTCATAGTACTTATAGCCGCTGCCATAGCCATCCCTTATTTTTTCAAGGGAAAGATCATGTCTATTGCAAAAACAGAGCTGAATAAACAGCTGAATGCCAATGTGGATTTCAAGGATGTAGATATCAGTCTTATCCGGCATTTCCCCAGGCTTGCTGTAGCTATTGAAGATTTACAGGTTATCAACAGGGCGCCTTTTGAAGGTGATACCCTTATCTCTGTAAAAAAGATCGATCTGGCCCTGAATCTCATGAGTGTGATCAAAGGTGGCAAAATGGATATTTATAACGTGTCAGTCATAGCTCCACGTATCCATGCCATCGTTCATAAGAATGGAGAAGCTAACTGGAACATCACCAAACCAGATACCGTAACGACCACCGCAACCACTGATACTGCCTCTTTTGCACTGAACCTGCAACAGTATAAGATCGAAGATGCGATGATCAGTTATGAAGATGAACAGGGGGGTATGGGATTACTGATTGAAGACCTGGACCACCAGGGTAAAGGTGATTTCACACAAGACCTGTTCACTTTGCAAACCAGCACTGAAGCTGCAGCCGTAACCTTCCATTACGGCCTTATCCCCTATCTTCTGCGTACCCATACCAAAATGGAAGCAGATGTACAGGTAGATAACAAAACAAGCACATATACCCTTCAGAAAGGCGATGTGACCCTGAACAACCTGCAACTGGCTGTACAGGGGTTCTTTAAGATGGTGAATGACAGCACTTACGGCATGGACCTTACCATGAAAGCTCCTTCCACCAAATTCAAGGATATCCTTTCCCTGGTGCCTGCCATTTTCATGAAGGACTTTGATAAGATAAAAACGGATGGTACCACTGCCTTCGATGGTTTTGTGAAAGGTACCTACAGCGCTACCCAGATGCCGGCCTTTGGTTTACACCTGGACGTAAAGAACGGGTTCTTCCAGTATCCTGACCTGCCCAAGCCTGTAAAGAATATACAGATCACACTGAATGTAAAGAATGCAGATGGTGTGCCTGATCATACAATTGTGGACATGCCTGCCGCTCACCTGGAAATGGATAACACGCCCATTGATATGCGCTTACTGGTGAAAACACCTATATCCGATATGTATGTGGATGGTGCCGTGAAAGGTAAACTGGACCTCTCCAAAGTAACTCAGTTTGTGAAGCTGGAAGAAGGTACTGCGTTAAGTGGTCTCCTGGATGCTGACGTGAATGCCAAAGGTAATATGAGTGCAATAGAGAAACAGGAATACGACCGTTTCTATGCAGCAGGAACATTGATTGTAAGCAACCTGTTATACCGCAGCAAGGATTATCCTGATGGCATTAAGGTGAACAACCTTTCTATGGTATTCAATCCAAAGAATGTGACCGTACAGAAATTTGACGGTCAATATATGGGAACCAACTTCCAGGCAAACGGAGAAGTGAATAATATGCTGGCATATGTATTCAAGAACGCTCCGCTGGATGGTAAACTGGTAGTGAAAGCCGATCAGGTGAACCTGGATAAATGGATGGGGACTACTACCACAACTACTACTGCTGCACCGGATACCAGTGCACCGTTCCTAGTTCCTGCCAACCTGGATTTCACAGTACAGGCACAGGTAGATAAAGTGCATTATGATAAACTGGATATGAATAACGTTTCCGGTTCATTATTGCTGAAAGATCAGACAGTGACCATGCAGCAGATCAAAGCCAATGCATTGCAGGGTAACATGGAAGTTAACGGTAGTTACAGCACTAAAAACACACCGCTTACTCCGGATATTACGATGGCTTACAGTGTGCAGAATGTAGATGTAAAAGAAACATTCAATGCCTTTAACACTGTACAGAAATTAATGCCTGTAGGGCAGTTCCTGGCTGGTAAAATCACTTCGCAGTTAAGTCTGAAAGGAAAACTGGGTAAGGATATGATGCCGGTAATGAGCAGCCTTAACGGGGATGGTAACCTGTTGCTGATAGAAGGTGTATTACAGAAATTCGCACCGGTAGAACAACTGGCCAGCACACTGAATGTAAACCAGTTAAAGAATATCTCCTTAAAGGATATCAAAACTTATTTCTCTTTTGAAGATGGCCGCGTAAAAGTAAAACCATTCAATCTGAAAGCAGGTGGTATCAATATGCTGGTAGGCGGTTCTCATGGGTTTGACCAGTCACTCGATTATGTAATGCAGATGACACTGCCCCGCAGCATTATCGGTAAACAGGGAGATGCATTAGTAAGCAGCCTGGCTACAGCGGCTACTAATAAAGGTATCCCTGTAAATGTGAGTGACAGCGTTCACCTGAATGTATTGTTAGGTGGCAATATCACTAAACCTACTTATAAAACTGATTTACAGGAAACTGCCGGTGCAGCCATGAATAACCTGAAAGACCAGGCAGCCACACTTGTAAAGAATAAAGTAGATACTGCAAAGGCAGCATTAAAAGATACTTTACAACATGTAAAAAATCAGGCCATTACATCTGTCAAGGATGAACTGACCAAACAACTGACCGGCAAAAAAGATAGCAGTGCTACCAAATCCCAGCCATTGCAGGATGTTGGGAAACAAGCCGGACAGACACTAAAAAATACATTAGGTGGGTTCTTAAAGAAAAAGAGCGCTACTGACACAACCAAGCACTAAGCATTCATTATAAGAAGAATACGAATTATGAATATGATGTTTAAACACATATTTATAATTCGTATTTTTTTTGTTTATACGCTGCAATAAAACTACTTTGGATAATTAATTGTCTGAGTTTTTCAGCACCTTTACATACTACTTATTCTCCACCCGACATGATGGGTGTGTTAACTTGAGAAATTGCCTTATAGGAATATATGGAATACGAGCGTTACATATCAGATGGAATCCTTGAAAAGTACTTCTTAGGATTTGCGACTCCTGAAGAGAAAAAGGAGTTGGAAATTCATTTGAGTATTTTCCCTGAGCTGCAAACAGAAATGGATGCAGTAGAGCGGCGCATAGAAAGAGCCGCTTTTAAAGATGCGGCATTACCACCAGCGCATATTAAATCGGCACTGATGAAGCAGATTGCTGCGGAAAGTGAGGATGAACAAACTTACTCTTATAACATAAAATACAATACCGTTACAGCCCCTTCCAGTAATCACAAAATGTCTGTACATATTGGCTGGAAAATAGTCTTAATCGCATTGTTATCCATGATTGCCCTTTCAGTATTGGCAGCTATTGTTTTCTACCTGGCAGCCATGCAAAAATAGAATGAAAAATAAGCATTAAAAAAGGCCTCATAACGTGTGTTATGAGGCCTTTTTTAATGCTTATATATTTTTACAGATCTGTATGCTGCATTACTTTGTAATTCTCCTGCATAGCTTTCAGTTTATCTTTACCGTAAGCCAGGCGGGTTACCAATACATACAATACCGGTACAACGAAGATAGCCAGGAAAGTAGCAGTAAACATACCACCTAATACTGTCCAGCCCATTGTTTTACGGGATTCAGCACCAGCACCTGTTGCCATTACCAGTGGTAAGATACCAAGCAGGAAGGCGAGGGAAGTCATGATAATAGGACGCAAACGCAGCTTGGCTGCTTCTACGGTAGCTGTTACCAGCTCCATTCCTCTGTCCACACGTTCTTTCGCAAATTCCACGATCAGGATCGCATTCTTTGCCGACAAGCCTATCAGTGTAATCAAACCAATCTGTGCGTATACGTTATTATTCAGACTGGGCAGGAAGGTAAGCGTTACTATCGCTCCAAATGCACCCAATGGTACTGCCAGTAATACGGAAAACGGCACAGACCAGCTCTCGTACAATGCTGCCAGGAACAGGAACACAAAGATGATTGATAAGGCGAAGATGTAAATCGTCTTGGAACCGGATAATAACTCCTCACGGCTTAATCCGGAGAACTCGTATCCATATCCTTCCGGTAATACCTGTGCGGCTACTTCCTTCAGGGCATTGATAGCATCACCACTACTGTAACCCGGAGCAGGCCCACCATTTATTTCCGCTGAACGGAACAGGTTGTAATGCGCTACTATCGGCGCGCTTTCCATCACCTTATAAGATGTAAGTACATTCAGTGGTACCATATCTCCGTTTGTATTACGTACGAAGTATTGTCCCAGGTCTTTGATATCACCGCGGTAAGTAGAATCGGCCTGTGCTAACACGCGGAAGTTACGTCCGTAGATGGTGAAATCATTCACATAGGAACTACCCAGGTATGTTTGTAATGCAGTAGCAATGGAAGAAATCTGTACGCCCATCTTCTTGGCTTTCTCACGGTCTATTTCCAGTTGATAACCTGGTGTACGGGCCGTAAAGAAGGAGAAGGCACGTCCAATTTCGGGACGTTGATTGGCGGCACCTATGAACTTCTGTAATACTCCTTCAAAAGCCTTGATATCTGAGTTACCACTCTTCTGTTCCAGGATAAAAGAGAACCCTGCGGTACTACCCAAACCAGGAATAGCCGGTGGCTGGATCACTACAGAACTGGCTTCTTTCCAGTGTGTTAGTTTACCCTGTATTTCTGCTGCAATAGCACCAATCTGTAACGCTTTGGACTTTCTGTCATCCCATGGTTTCAGCTGACAGAAAATGGTAGCACTGTTGGATTTTGTAGCAAAACTCACAACGTTCAAACCTCCCAGTGCAGCATAGTGCGCAATACCTTTTACACTGTCCAGCGTATGCATCATTTCGCGTAACACAGTTACGGTACGTTCTGTAGAAGATGATTCCGGCAGGTCGAAGGTGATGTACAAACGGCCGTCATCTTCTGTAGGAATAAATCCTGTTGGTTTATTCCTGAACAATAACAGTGTACCTACCATGATACATAACAAAATGATTGCTACATAACGGCCCAGACGGATACTCTTTTTCACGCCCAGTGAATAACGACTGGTAACGTGAGAGAACCATATGTTGAACTTATAAAAGAATTTGTTCAGCCCTTTGGAATGCGCACCCAGGTCACTTGGTCTTAAGATCAGCGTACATAATGCCGGTGTTAAGGAAAGTGCGATGAATGCAGAGATCAGTACAGAGATGGCGATAGTGATCGCAAACTGCTGATACAGACGTCCTACGATACCAGGAATGAACCCTACCGGGATAAACACCGCTGCCAGAATCAGGGCAATGGCGATTACAGGGCCGGAGATTTCTTTCATGGCCTGATAAGTGGCATCTTTCGGTGACATCTTCTCATGGTCCATATTATGCTGGACCGCCTCCACCACCACGATGGCATCATCCACCACTATACCAATGGCCAGTACGAAGCCGAACAGGGTTAGTGTGTTGATGGTAAAGCCCAGTGGTATAAAGAAGATGAAAGTAGCGATAATGGATACCGGAATGGCCAATACAGGGATGATAGTCGCTCTCCAGCTTTGCAGGAAGAGGAATACCACCAGTACCACCAGTGCTAATGCTTCCAGCAGTGTTTCTACCACTTCATGGATAGATACTTCCACTACAGATACAGACTCAAACGGTACTACATAATCCACGTCAGCGGGGAAAGCTTTTTTCAGCTCTGCCATCGTTGCATATACTGCGTTTGCTGTTTCAATAGCGTTACTACCTGGTGCCTGGTAAACCAGCAGGTAAGAAGCTCTTTTACCATCTACGAAGGAGTTACCACTGTAGTTGAATTTACCCAGTTCTACGCGGGCAACATCTTTAAGATATACCAGTGATCCATCGGAAGGACGGGATTTGATAATGATATTACCAAATTCTTCGGCAGTCGTTAAACGACCTTTCACTAAAATGGTGTATTCGTATGTTTGTCCGGCTTTTTGCGGAGGTGCACCTACAGAACCTGCTGCGATCTGCGCATTCTGTTCTGTGATAGCAGCCTTCACTTCATCAGCTGTTACACCCATCTGGGCCAGCTTATCAGGTTTCAGCCACAGACGCATACTGAAGTCATCCGCACGGGTGAAGATATCACCCACACCTTTTGCACGTAGTAATGCATCCTTTATAAATACGTTGGTGTAGTTGTCGAGAAATGTAATGTCGTGTGATCCTTTAGGTGAGAATAGCGCCACCAGTAACAGGATACTGGGGTTACGCTTTCTTACGGTGAGGCCCAAACGCTGTACTTCCTGCGGAAGGGTAGGCTGTGCGATCCCCACACGGTTCTGAACGTCCAGTGCGGCAATGTTGATGTCCGTACCTACTTCAAAGTTAACCGTGAGCGTCATGGCACCACTGTTGGTACTGTTGCTGGACATGTAAGTCATACCGGGAGTACCATTCACCTGTACTTCTACAGGCGTGGCCACGGTTTGCTCCACTGTCTGGGCATCCGCACCGGTATACGTACCAGTTACCTGCACCGTTGGCGGCGAGATCTCAGGATACTGCCCAATGGGCAGGTTCATCATGGCCAGCAGCCCTACCAGCACCAGCACGAGAGATATCACTATCGCTGTTACGGGTCTGCGTATAAAAGTATTTGCAATCATGATCTTCTTCTATTGATTCTAAAAACTATTTCTTAGCAGCTGGCGGTTGTTGTTTTGCCGCTGCTGTATCTATTTTACCACCATCACGTAAACGCTGGAAGCCTTCTGTAATCACCTTATCTCCTGCATTCACACCATCCAGTACTACGATCTGATCTCTCAGACGTGGCCCCAGGTGGATTTTGCGCTGTTCTGCAGTTGTATCCTTTGAGACAAACACGAAGTATTCACCCATTTGTTCCACTACCGCTTTGTAAGGGATGATCACATGTTCTCCTGACTGATCATTCAGCACGCGTAATACGCAGCTCATACCATCTTTCAGTTCGTCTTTAGGATTGTTGAACTCAATACGTACTTTGATGGTAGCAGTCAGATTATCTACGCCACGGTCTATCACAATGATCTTTCCACGTTCTGCGTAAGCAGTACCATCAGGTAATTGCAGGCGGAAAGTAGAATCTTCTGCCGGGTTGATCGTTTTACCTTGCAGGGATGCAAAACGGTGAATATCCGTTTCACTCACCACAAAGTCTACCGCAATCGGGTTCTCGCTGGACATGGTGTTCAGCAGTGTAGTACCCGGGCTTACCTGGGCACCCAGTTTCACCTGAGAGATACCTATGCGACCGGTGAAGGGCGCTCTTATATAAGAGTAGTCTAAGTCTGTTTTAGCGGCCAGCAACTGTGCATTGGCAGCAGCTACCTGGCTGCGGTTTGTTTCCAGTGCAGCGTCAGCGTTATCTAAAGTCTGGCGGGCAATCGCATCCTGTTCTGCCAGTCGGTGATAACGGTCCGCATCTTTCTGCGCTTTATTGAAGTTTGCTTTGGCACTGGCGATGTTGGCTTCTGCCTGCGCGTAAGCGGCTTCATATTTGCGGCGGTCTATTTCATAGAGGGGTTTACCCTTCTGCACTACTTCTCCTTCTTTGAAGAAGATCCCGGTAATATAACCAGCTACCTGGGCACGCAGTTCTACCTGGCTCAGTGATACTACTGAAGCTGGATATTTATCGTAATAAATAGCAGAACCCAGTGTTGCAGTTGCAACATTTACCGGTGTTGGGGGCATTACCATGGCTGCTTTCTGGCCCGGGCCTTTGCATGAAGCCAGGAAAAATGCACCTGTAGCGCCAATGAGGAGAATGTGTTGCTTTGTTTTCATCTCTATATATTTGTCCTTTCAATGACCTTACGGCCAGTTTCCTTTAATTAGTTAGTTGTTATTGTACCCAATGCACGTTCCAGATCTATTTTGCTTGACAGTACAGTGTACATGGCATTATAATAGTTCAGTTGTGCGGCACGGAGATCTGTCTGGGCAGTAATCACTTCCAGGTAGGCTTTGATACCTTCCCTGTACTGCAATTCTATCAGATCATATACTTCCTTTGCCAGATCCATGTTCTCCTTTAATACGAGGTACTCATTTAAGTTGCTTTTGTAAGCAGACATGGCCTGTGTATATTCTGTATTGATCTGGTTCTTTAATGCTTCCACATCCCAGTCGCTACGTTTTAACTGTAGTTCCGCCTGTTTGATGTTATGCAGTCTTTTAGATCCCTGGAAGATGGGCAGTGATAACTGAAGGCCCACCAGTGAGTTGGGATAGTCATGACTGTACAGCTTTGAGAATTCCGGATGCAGGTAAGCGAAATTATAATTGGCAAAGGCTGATACAGTTGGCAGGAAACTCCATTTATTATATTTCAGTTCTGCTGCCAGCAGGCTACGCTGTGTTTGCAGCAACTGGTATTCTATCCTTGTTTCGTAGGCTACGCTTACGTTTGTATCCAGTTGTACTTCCTGGGTCATCTTCATTGTATCGTATACCAGGTTCAGTTGTCCGTTAACAGGATATCCCATTAACTGCCTCAGGTAAGCATTTTTTGCCACCAGGGTTTCTTCCCCGGTTTTCTTCTGTGCTTTGGTATTGTTGAGTGAAATGGTAGCCCGCTTATAGTCGGTCTTATCCACTACACCGCCCTGGTATTGGTTATAGGCATCTTTCAGGCTGCGTTCCAGGCGAACGATATCTTCATTCAGTACTTCCACTTGTTTCTGCGTAAGCAGCATATCGTAATACGCTTTGCTCACATTGCTTACTACATCAATCTGGTTACTGTGTGTGTTCTGTTTTGCCTGTGTACGTACGTCTTTGGCCGTTCTTCCTGCCAGCAGGAGATCGCGGGTAAAGATGTTCTGGTTCAGCGAGAAGGCTGCTGAAGAGGAGTTTGCCACCCCGGTAGTAATAGCACTACCATTAAAATAGGAGGTTGGCAGTTTCAGGTAATGCTGCAGGTTGAAGTCGAGGCCGATCTGGGGGTACCAGTCTGCCAGCTTGCTTTTAATACTATATTCAGTAATTTCTTCATCAATTTTGGACTGTTTCACAACAGGCTGATGAGACAATGCATACTGAATACAGTTCTGCAGGGTTGCTTGAGACAATAGTGAATCGGGCGTCTGTTGTGCGAATGCAGTAGCATTACACAGCCATACACCCAAGACAGCGGTCAGGTAAAATACTCTTTTCATAAAAGGTTTTGACAATCAGATTCTTCTTTAGACCAATCGTAAGAACAATGATAAAAACATGATTGTTCTTAAATACATGATAAATACAAAAGTTTGCACTAAATAGGCAAGCAGGTAGGTTTAGCTTAATGATTTGTTTTCAACGGGTCTTACCTGGTTAGTCAGCAGGTAATTGAGATGCGAAGATATACCACAAATAAAAAAATCCATCACCGTTGATGGATTTTTTTAATCAGTTCATTATTTGTTAAGTGTACGTCCACTATGAATATGCTTCTCTGCATGATAGGAAGACCTTACCAGTGGTCCCGATTCAACATAATCGAGGCCCATGTTGTAGCCTATTTCACGCAATTCCGCGAATTCATCAGGGTGTACAAAACGTACTACGGGTAAATGTTTTGGAGTGGGTTGCAGGTATTGGCCCAGGGTTATCACATCACAGCCATTGTCGTAAAGATCCTGCATGGCCTGTACTACTTCTTCTTTGTTTTCGCCTAATCCCAGCATGATACCGCTTTTGGTGCGCATACCCCCATCTTTCAGACGGCGTATTACTTCCAGGCTACGGTGGTATTTGGCCTGTATACGTACCTGTTTGGTGAGTCTTTCCACTGTTTCCAGGTTATGAGACACCACTTCAGGGGCTACTTCGATGATGCGTTGAAGGTTCTCCCATTGTCCACGGAAGTCCGGGATCAGGGTTTCCAGGGTGGTATCCGCGTTTAATGCCCGGATAGCCTTGATAGTGTTGGCCCATATAATGGAGCCGCCATCTTTCAGTTCGTCCCTGTCTACAGAAGTGATTACCGCATGTTTTACCTTCATCAGGTAAATAGCTTCAGCTACACGCTGAGGTTCGTCATAATCAACAGCCTCAGGTCTGCCGGTAGCAACGGCGCAAAAACCACAGCTACGTGTGCAGATATTACCTAATATCATGAAGGTAGCAGTACCGGCTCCCCAGCACTCTCCCATATTAGGACAGTTACCGCTTTCGCAAATGGTGTGTAATTTATGTGTATCAACCAGGTTACGAACCTGTTTATAGCTTTCTCCTATTGGCAGCTTAACACGAAGCCAGTCCGGTTTTTTAACCCTTGGAACATCCGTTGTGGCAGGTGCCGTACTGCATGGTGTTGAAGTAGTTATGAGTGTTTCTTCCATCTCTGATCCTTTCTTTAGGCTACAAATTTACTACTTATCTGCTTATTTCTTCTTGTCCCAGCGCTTTCCGAACTGTAAGGCTAAATATGCATTAAAAAAGAACTTCTTATCAGGCTGGAAAACCATTAACGGGATGTCTTTGGTGTAATATTCCGCATTTACCCCTACTTCCAGGGCGCTTACTACTTCATTGAACCGGGCCCAGTCGAACCGTAACCCTGTTTTAGCATGTGCACCAGGTACGATGGTCACTTCTCCCCAGCCTTTGCCGAAGCCGGCACCGCCGATAATAGAAGACCTGTCAGTAAATGCCTGGTCATATGCGGCGTTTTCGCCGTATTTAACCTGTACAGCATCGCCTGTGTTAGGATCTATTACGTTTAGGTAATAAGGCTTTAAGAGGCCAACGGACAAACCACCATAAAAGATAGCATTCACCAGTACGCCATTCTTATTACCTTTTCCCCCGATCAGGCGTTGCTGCCCAATACCCAGTTTTGCCTGGTAGAAGTTATTCTTCTTACCGTAGATGTACGGTTTTTCAGAATATACAAAACCATACTGGTCAATATCTTTTATGGAACCTGGCTTTTTATCTTCTTTGGGATTTTTCTTCTCTGCAAACTCAAACTGATAGTAGGTTACTTTTTCCCTGGATTTGCGACGGCCCATTTCCAGGAAACCGCTCCAGCCATCCGTATTGATACGGGCACCTACAGAGAATTCTCTCTGGTATAAGTTCTCCCCTTCTTCCAGCTGTTTAAATAATGAAATACGTTTCAACTTTTTCTGCTCCCGCTCCTCTTTTGGGGACTTCTCTGTTGAGCTGTTGTCCTGAGCCTGCAAGCCGCCCACTACCAGTAGTAAGAGCACGAATAAGTGTAGTTTTTTCACCTGTATAGATTTGTTTTGTTTATTATAAACGTCTGGCTTGTTATATTGGTATGCTAATCATTACAAACCTACACGTTTTTTCTTTCATGCGTAAATTTGTTTTCCCCTGCATAGCGGCGCGTATAACAGGTATAACGTATTATATGTAAAATGGTTACACGCCTTTATCTCATAGACTTTTTCCTTTTCTTCCTTCTTCCTATTTTTACAGGAAATAACTGATAATATGCTCACGTCTTCAATTTTATATAATGGCCAGCTGAGAACTACTGCCACTCACCTGCAAAGCGGTACCGTAATAAATACCGATGCTCCGGTAGATAATAATGGTAAAGGAGAGCGCTTTTCACCTACCGACCTGGTAGCGACTGCCCTGGGATCGTGTATGCTTACTATTATGGGGATCAATGCTGCAAAAAACGGCTGGAATATAGAAGGCACCAGGGTGAGTATAGAGAAGATCATGGGCACTGAACCACGCCGTATTGTAGAAGTAAAGGTAGTATTTGATTTTCCGGGGGATAACGGACTGGGAGAAAAAGAAAAGACTATCCTGGAACGTGCGGCACTTACCTGCCCGGTAGCGAAAAGTGTACACCCTGATTTGTTGCAGAGCGTTACGTTTAACTGGTAAATATTTTATTAACTGGCCTCTGCCCGGGGCCAGTTAATGATATCCTCCTTCAGCAGCTTCACTCCTATTGCACATTGCAGGCATCGCTTCTCATCACAGTAATGATTCTTTAGCTGTAATAACGCCTGTGAATCATGCGCCGTTCCGGCCTTAATACCCAGCTCTTCCCATCCATCCGTTACATTATTCTCTTCCGCAGGTAATTTACTCATCAGGTCTACCGCCTTTTCCTGGTAACTGTCTTTCAGCTTCTCCCGGCCATACAGGTACAACAATGGCAATACGGTATTGATGAGAATGTTATGTATAGCCGTTTGTCCGGGTAGCTGTGCTTTCTTAACAGGGATATCAAAACGGTAGTGCTGCAACCAGTAAGCAGATGGCCTGGCCCTGACCAGTTCTTCAAAACCGGCAAGTGTTTCCGTTTCCAGGATCCGTGAAAACAGGTGACTACTCTTCTGTAACAATGCCGCCAGGCAGGCAATCCGTATGGTAGGAAAAGAGGATGGCCGCATACGTAACCATTTAAAGAGATACCCCGGTAAAGGCTGTAGCTGATACTTATGCTTCATAAAGTTATACTCCTGTTGCAGCCGCAAAGGATATTCATCTTTAAAATCTGTATCCAGCATACCAGCCTGGCCAAACAACAATGCTTCCAGGTGGAAAAGACTATGCTGATGCTTAAGGAACACGGGAAAAGGAAAAGACTGTACCAGTTGCAGAAATGCTTCCCTGTTTGCAGGCAGACCTGCACTTTCCGCAATAGCCCAGTAACAAACCTCCTCCCAGTTGTACCGGTTGCACAACAACCAGCTCTGCAAACGGTTGGCCTTCCGTTCCAGCCTTTCTATCAGCAACCTTTCTTTCCAGTTCTCCCAGATAAGATAAGGCACCTTACCGGCATTTTTTCCGCAAGGCACAAAAGCCGTGGACTCCCGTAACCTTGCAAAACGGTCGATTAATACCTTGGGAACATACTGCTGTAGCTCTATACAGGGAATGCCGCTGGTCGTCAGCTCTTCCACATCATTCTCGAACACTACATGCAGAATCGCTTTTTCGTATTCCGGATTCTGCTGATGCCTGTGCCGGTACCAGTCGGACGTTCTGAGGTGCAACTCCACATTACCCGCCCATAGTGTTTGTCCTATACGGATACGTGCAGCAGTAAAGTCCGGACCTGCGTGACTGTTATACATACCCGGATATAAAATCTGCAAAGGCAAACCATCCAGTGTGGTTAAACCGGATTGTGTAAATAAACGAAGTTGCCATATATGCTGGAATAGCTCCTCAGTGAGGAGCGGGCTAACATTAACAACAGTATTCATCTGAGGAAATTATGCTAATAAAGTTAGCAATTTATTCCAATCTTCCAATTTTTTGGAAAATTGGAGCAAGTAACATTACCTTTGCACCCAGTTCTTTAAAAATCACTTATCCAGAAAGGCGGAGGGACTTGGCCCTGCGATGCCTTAGCAACCAATCTTGTTTAACGACAGGATAAAGGTGCTAATTCCGGCCCCGGTTATAATTATAATCGAGGGAAGATAAGTTGGCAGAGATAGATATTCAATGTAATAAAATACTGAGATGCCTCTTCCAACCACGGAGGGGCTTTTTTTATGCCCTGCACTCCCCTTTTCTGCTTAAGCGGCAAGCTGAAAGCGTAAAATGAAAATAGCAACACAATTACTTCATAGCATACCGGTTGATGAATTGACAGGCGCCATCTCTGTTCCAATTTATCAGACCTCCACTTTTGTGCAGGAATCCCCCGGTATCAATAAGGGATTTGAATTTTCCCGTGCCAACAATCCTACACGAAAGGTGCTGGAGAATATTATCTGCAGCCTGGAAGAAGGCCACGCCGGCTTCGGTTTCGCCAGCGGCATGGCAGCGATAGATGCTGTGATGAAGCTATTAAAAACCGGTGATGAGATCATGGCAGTGGAAGATACTTATGGCGGTATTTTCCAGATGTTTCAGCATATGTTTGAACGCTTTGGTATCAAAGCAAACTTTGTAGATACCAGCAGTACCGATAAAGTGCTGGCAGCTATGACTCCGCAGACAAAAATGATCTGGCTGGAATCGCCTACCAATCCTACATTACGCGTATCCGATATCAAATCCATCAGCAAAATAGCAAAGCAGCATAACGTACTGCTGGTAGTAGATAATACACTCTGCACACCACTGCTGCAACAACCTATTCCAATGGGCGCCGATATCGTGATCCACAGCGCTACCAAATACCTGGCAGGACATACAGATGTTATAGCCGGACTGGTAGTCGTGAACAACAAAATACTGGCAGACCAGATACGCTTCAATCAGAATATTTCAGGAAGTATACTCAGTCCGTTTGAAGCATGGCTGACCATCCGCGGTATTGAAACACTCTGCCTGCGCCTGGATAAACAATGCAGCAATGCCTCGGCAATAGCCACCTGGCTCACTTCTCACCCGGCTGTTGACAAAGTATATTACCCTGGATTAGCTACACATAAGAACCACCATATTGCCCGCAAACAACAAAAACAATATGGAGGGCTTGTCAGCTTTTCTTTGAAAACAGATAACATTAAAAGCGCCATACGTGTAGTAAATGCTACCAAGCTGTTTAAGCTGGCGGAAAGTTTTGGCGGCGTAAAAAGCATGCTCGATCATCCGGCAACCATGACACATCGTCTCATACCTGAAGATTTTCGTAAAAAAACGGGACTACAAGATTCCTGCATCCGCCTCTCTGTAGGTATAGAAGATGCAGATGACCTTATCAATGACCTGAAGCAGGCGCTGGACAAGCTCAACCTGCCTGCAGGCAAACAAATAACAGTTTTACAATAAAGCGGAACGTAGCAATACGTTACTCATTAAGCACAAAAAAGAAAATGGAAAAAAAGATCATCAATTTAGGAATTTTCGGATTTGGTTGCGTGGGACAAGGGTTATACGAAGTTCTGAACAGAACAAAAGGTATTAATGCCCGCATAAAAAAAATATGTATTAAAGACCCAAACAAACAACGTCCTATAGATGCCAGTTACTTTACTACAGATCCTAACGAGATCCTGAACGATCCCACCATCGACGTGGTAGTAGAGCTGATCAACGAAACAGATGCAGCCTTTCATATCGTAAGCACTGCCTTACGCAATGGTAAAGCTGTAGTGAGTGCAAGCAAAAGGATGATCGCAGAAAACCTGCCTGCATTATACCAGCTGCAGATAGAAAACAAAGTGCCTTTCCTCTACGAAGCATCCAGTTGCGCAAGTATTCCCATCATCCGTAACCTGGAAGAATACTATGATAACGACTTACTGAATGCAGTAGAAGGTATCTGTAACGGTTCTACGAATTATATCCTCACAAAAATATTTGAAGAAAACCTGAGCTTTGCAACCGCCCTGCAACAGGCGCAGGACTTAGGTTTCGCAGAAACTGATCCTACCCTGGATATAGAAGGATATGATCCTAAATTCAAAATCGTTATCCTGTTATTACATGCTTTCGGAACATTTGTAAAACCGGAAGAAGTATTCAACTTCGGTATTCATCACCTGAATGATTTTGATATACAGTTTGCAAAACAACGCGGTTGTACCATTAAACTCATAGGCACCTGCCGCAGGAAGAATGGTAGCGTAAATGCATACGTGTTACCTCACCTGGTAAAAGAACATAACCTGCTGTACGATGTATACAATGAATACAACGGTATCCTGTTAGAGAGTGCATTTACAGACAAACAATTCTTTGTGGGTAAAGGTGCTGGTGGTACTGCCACAGGTAGTGCGGTATTATCAGATATCTCTGCCCTGTTATACAATTACCGTTATGAGTATAAAAAGATTAAACAATCCAACCAGCCTGCATTCAGCAATGATGTACAACTGAAAGTATATCTGCGCTACAGCTCACCGGATCAGGTACATCTGGCCGACTTCTTCAATATTTCAGAGAAATATGAGTCTGTTACCTACCGCTATATAGTAGGTACCATCAACTTAGAAAAACTGAAAGAAGCTCAGTGGCTGAAGAATAAAGATGTGAACCTGCTGGTACTGGAGGAATAGCATATTACGCAAAGAAGCGTAACCAACCATTTAAAAGTAAAAACGGCGCAATTTCTTGCGCCGTTATATTTTCTCTAAGGCTTCCACCACATTACTGATTGGAAGGCCCATTACATTATAAAAACATCCATTAATACTTTCTATCCCCACTGCTCCTATCCATTCCTGTATTGCATAAGCACCGGCCTTATCATAAGGTTTGTACTCATCTATATAGTAAGTGATCTGTGCGTTCGTGAGTGGTTTGAAATGTACTTCTGTTTCTTTGGAGAAAGACAACTCTTCTCCATTATGCGTAATCACTACACCTGTGATTACACGATGTGTACGGCCACTTAATGCAGAAAGAATTTTAATAGCATCATCCCTGTCTTTGGGTTTGCCAATGATCGTATCATCCAGTACCACCACTGTATCTGCGGTGATGATAATATCTTCATTACTGCATAGTGCAGCTACTGCGGCAGACTTCTGACGTGCAATGTGTATGGGAATATCCGGGATATGCATATCCGCAGGAAAGGTTTCCGCAGTATCCACTACTTTCACTTCAAAAAGAATCCCTGCCTGTTCCAGCAATTGTTTACGCCGGGGCGACTGTGACGCCAGTATTACACGTTTACCGGTATACATCAAAGCATTATTTTAAAGAAGATCATAGATAAGATACCGGTGAGCATGATCAGCTTCACCATAGAACTTACTTTATGGTAATGTTCCGGCAGATGGGCTTTTTTCAGCTGCAGATAAATATATACGCATGGCACCTGTACAAACAGTGCCAGGTAAATAATAGCTATATACCATCCCAAAAAAGCAATCCTTATTTCGGTGAGCAGGATCAGTACCTGTAAACCTACCAGCAACCCATAACACAGGCGTTTGGCGGGTGTTACTCCCCATACAATGGGAATAGTGCGGCAACCATCCTTGCTATCACCTATCATATCTTCCAGGTCTTTTACAATCTCCCTTACCAGGGAAATCAGGAACGCAAACAGGGCGTATACGCCAATGATCTGAATAAGTTTGCGCCCTACGGGAGACATAATCGCATCAAAACTCTCGTAAATCTTTTTCTCGTAGAACCCTACTACCACTACGGAAAGCGCTGTTAATAAAGAGATCAGCACATTCCCGATCAGTACCTGTCTTTTAAAAGAAGTAGAATAAAACCAGAGCAGTAAAGAACAGAATACCTGGGTAAACCCGAGATAGATTTGCCCTAAGCGCCAGGCTACGATAAACCCGATAGATACCCCCGCCATATTAAATATGGTGTGCCAGGCCATTGCCCAGCGACGGTTAATGATCTTGTCGAGTACCATTTTATCCGGCTTGTTGATGATATCAATATTGATATCAAAATAATCATTGATGATATAACCGGCTGCCGCTATTAATACTGTAGATAAGGAAAGTAAGAAAAACGATAACGGGGAAAGCGATGGCGATTCCCCGTTATATTGCAGTAATGGTGCTACCACACAGTATTGCAGTAAAAATTGTGTTAATCCAATATAAATAAGGTTCGGATAACGTATCAACTTGAAAAATGCAATCAGCAATTTCATAATATTATAATTGCAGTAAAAATAAGAAATGACTAACGACTGGCAATTTCTTCGTCTATCGTCCAGTGGTCATTCAGCTTTAATACCTTCTCTATAATTTCCCTTACGCATCCCATACCACCATTGACAGGAGAAACGTAACGGCAGATACTTTTTATTTCCGGAGCGGCATCTGCCGGACAAACAGGCAAACCTACCAGTTGCATAGCCCGGTAATCCGGAATATCATCCCCCATAAAAATCACCTCTTCCCAGCGCAGATCATGCTCAAATACATAATCCTGTAGTTTTTCCTGTTTATCGGTGATCCCGGTATAGATATCCTTAATTCCCAGCCCTTGCAGGCGGCTCACCACACTTTCAGACTTTCCTCCGGAGATAATGGCTATCCTGTACCCCTTTTTAATGGCCAGCTGAAGAGCATACCCGTCTCTGATGTTCATTTTCCGGGACTGTTCCCCATTAGGCAGCAATTGGACGGTTCCGTCTGTCAGCACACCATCTACATCAAATACAAAGGTAGTGATGGGCTTAAAAAGCGCTAAAATGTTCATTTGTAAAAATCATTAATACTGTCAGACATTACCCTGTAGATCAGTTGAAGATACTTTTGATCCTGCAGCAGTCCCAGGTGTTTAGTCATGGTAGCCTGGTCATTGCGCAGGGCAGGACCAGTCTGTACAGATTCCGGAGGGAATTTATCCAGTCTTTCAAAGGTTTCTTTGATAATGGGCTCCAGCAGGGAAAAGTCCAGCCCGTCTTTCTCACAATAGTTTTTAGACCTGGCAATCAGGTGGTTAGTAAAGTTATTACACAATACTGCTGCCAGGTTCAGTTGCAAACGCTGTTCGGAGTTCATTACTTCCACCCTGGAAGAAACGCTTTGTGCAATAGGTTGCAGCCTGCGCATCGTCTCGTCATTGGCTGCTTCCAGCAATAATGGGATGGGAGGGAAACTCTTCACACCCTTGCGGAGAGACTGTAAGGGGTATAATACCCCGGTATTCGAAGAAATGTTACTGATTGCGTCCAGTGGTACGGCACCTGCCGTATGGGCCACAATACGTTTGCCCAGCCTTAGCTGGTCATTTAACAGCGGAATAGCCCCATCGCTCACTGCAATGAGGTACACATCTGCCTCCATATTAATATCCCTCAGGTCGTTCGTAGCTGCCCCAGCATGTATAACTTCCTTTAATTCATCAGCATGCTCTTTCGTACGACTAATCACTTGTGAGATCTGGTGTCCGTTAATTTTAAGCAGTTGACCGAAACAATGCGCAACATTACCCGCGCCAATAATAACTATATCCATTCTAAGTAAAGGTTACATATATATTATGGTGTATGTACCAGTAAAAGTAAAAAATCAGGAGATTTGCACTCATATAAATATATGGTTAAGCGATCCTTCCTATTAAAAACGTTGTTACCCAGCAATTTAACCATTAAACTCTTAATCATTCATTTTAAATGATTTTATCAAAAATATTACATTTACATTCAATACATCGAAAGAGGCTTATTTTTTATTCTCGGCCTACTTTTGTACACTTGCAAAAATCGGATTTGCAATTTTATACGGAATTTTACGTATCTAGTAGCACATAAAGAAGGCATTCATGGCAAAAAATCTAGTAATAGTTGAGTCTCCGGCGAAAGCGAAGACGATAGAAAAGATACTTGGCAAAGACTTCGAGGTAAAATCTTGCTTTGGACATATACGTGATCTTGAGAAGGATGATATGGGTATCGATATCCCCAATAACTTTAAACCTAAGTACAAAATCCCAGAAGATAAGGAAAAGATAGTAAAGGAATTGAAGAAGCTGGCGAAGGAAACCGGTGAGGTTTGGTTAGCAACGGATGAGGACCGTGAAGGGGAAGCCATATCATGGCACCTTTGCGAAGTACTCGGCCTTGACCCTGACGTTACCAAACGCATTGTTTTCCATGAAATTACCAAGCCAGCCATCGAAAAAGCCGTCTTAAATCCCCGTTTACTGAACATGGACCTGGTACACGCCCAGCAAGCAAGGCGTATACTGGACAGGATAGTAGGTTTCGAGCTCTCCCCCGTATTATGGAGGAAGATGAGCATGCGGAACTCATTATCTGCCGGCCGCGTACAATCTGTAGCGGTAAGGCTGATAGTGGAAAGGGAAAGAGAGATCAATACCTTCAACTCTGTAAGCACCTTTAAGGTAGAAGCATTTTTTACCGCTAAAGACATTGCAGGCAAGAACATTACATTTAAAGCTGAAGGGCCTACCCGCTTCAAAACCGCTGAGGATGCTGAAAAGTTCCTCCAGCAATGTGTGGGAGCTGCCTACAGCGTTAAAGATATCCAGGTAAAACCGGGCAAGAAGTCGCCCGCTGCACCTTTTACTACCTCTACCCTGCAACAGGAAGCCAGCCGTAAGCTGGGCTACAGTGTATCTAAAACGATGCTGCTGGCGCAGAAACTGTATGAAAGTGGTAATATCACCTACATGCGTACGGACTCCGTGAACCTGTCGGATACTGCCCTGGGCGAAATCCAGAAGGCGATCACTACTAATTATGGGGAAAAGTACCACCAGCACCGCAAGTTCAAAAACAAGAACGAGTCTGCACAGGAAGCGCATGAGGCCATCCGCCCGTCTTACATGGAGAACTCCACTGTAGATGACAGCGATACCAAAAAGCTGTATGAACTGATCTGGAAGCGTACCATCGCCAGCCAGATGAGTGATGCTGAACTGGAAAAGACCACGGCTAAAATAGATATCTCTACCAACAAAGAGGAACTGACAGCCAGCGGTGAAGTACTGAAATTCGACGGTTTCCTGAAAGTATACATGGAAGGAAAGGATGATGAGGATGTAAGTGATGAGGAAGATACAGATGATGGCTCATTGCCACCATTACAGGTGAAACAGGCCCTGCCCCTGAAAGAAATGAAAGCTACAGAACGTTTCAGCCGCCCTGCTCCGCGTTATACGGAAGCAAGTCTGGTGAAGAAACTGGAAGAGCTGGGCATAGGACGCCCGTCTACCTACGCTCCTACCATTACCACCGTACAAAAACGTGGTTATGTTGAAAAGCGTGAGAAAGAAGGGATTAAAAGGGATTTCCGCATTCTTACCCTGAAAGATGATAAGATTGAGAAAGTAACTGATACCGAAAATACCGGCGCTGAAAAGAACAAACTGTTCCCGACAGACCTTGGGATGATCGTTACCGACTTCCTGAACCAGTACTTTAACTCCGTAATGGACTATGGCTTTACTGCCAGGATTGAAGGGGAGTTTGATGAAATCGCACATGGCAAGAAGATATGGAACAACATGTTAAATGAGTTCTATACCCCTTTCCATAAAGATGTGGAGAACACCCTGGAAAATGCTGAACGTGTAAAAGGCGAACGTCCGCTGGGTACAGATGAAGCAACCGGTAAACCTATCGTTGCACGTATGGGACGTTATGGCCCGATGATCCAGATAGGTAAGGTAGAAGATGAAGAGAAGCCACGTTTTGCAAAACTGAAGGCGACTCAGAGTATCGAAACCATCACCCTGGCCGAAGCAATGGAGTTGTTCAAACTGCCCCGTAACCTGGGTAAATTTGAAGATGAAGATGTTACGGTGAATATCGGTCGTTTTGGTCCTTATGCCGCACATGATAAGAAGTTCTACTCTCTCAAAAAAGAAATGGACCCTTATACCATCGAACTGGACGAAGTTGCTCCGTTAATTGCGGAAAAACGTACAGCCAAAGACGAAAGGACAATAAAAATCTTTGAAAAAGAGAAGATCCAGATACTTAAAGGCCCATATGGTCCGTATATAAAGCAGGGATTGAGGAACTTTAAAATTCCGAAGGAAAAGATTGACACCGCTGCGGACCTTACTGTGGAAGAAGCAAAGGCTATTATAGAAGATGTAAAAGCTAATCCTCCTAAGAAGAAAGCACCACCGAGGAAAAAGAAGGCGGAATAATGCAATAAACTATGCACGAAACCAAAGAAATAAATGCACTATTTCACCTGCTGGATGATCCGGACCAGGAGGTGTATGATACCGTTGCCAGCAAAATCTTATTGTTTGGCAAGGAGATCATACCTAACCTTGAGCATTTATGGGAGAACACAATAGATGAATCCATACAGGAAAGAATCGAACAGGTGATCCACCGCGTGCATTACAAGGATTTGCAAACAGCACTCCTGCAATGGAGCAACGCAGAGGCACCGGACCTGCTGCAAGGTGCTATACTGGTAGCCCGCTACCAGTTCCCGGACATGCAGTCGAACAGTGTATTAACAGAAATAGAGCGGATCAAACGCAATATATGGCTGGAGCTGAATAACTACCTTACCCCGCTGGAACAGATCAATGTATTGAACAGCATGATCTACAATTACTTCGGGTTAAAGGGGGAAGAAGTGGCTTATGTCCGTAAGAACCAGTTCTTTATCAACCAGGTAATAGAATCCAAGAAAGGGAATCCTCTTACAAACGGTATTGTTTATCAGAGCCTTTGTGCGATGCTGGACCTTCCTGTGTATGCAGTGAATATCCCCCGTCAGTTTATACTGGCTTATTTTGATAGCTTCTACGACTTTACTGAGCCGCCAAGGCCGGATGATGTACGTATCCTGTTCTTTATAGATCCTATACAGGGGCAGATATACACACATCAGGATGTGGAAGGATATTTAAAAAGGATGTCTATTCAACCGGTTCCTTCTTACTTCAATCCTCAGTCTAATAAAAAGGTAATTCAATTCCTGCTGGGAGAATTGCTGAAATGTTTCCAGGATGATAAGGAAGCATATAAGCAGGAAGAACTGAGAGAGCTGATTAAGTTATTAAACGAATAAAGCTCCTACGGAGCCAAATAAAAAAGCCGCGAATTAAATTCGCGGCTTTTTTATTTATAGTAAGTTTCTACTTATTTGCGGGCTTCCCCTGCATCTTAGGATAAGACAATACGATCAGATCATTCATCACGTTCACTGCTTCATCCAGGTAAATATCTTTTTGTCTGAACTTCAGCCAGTCTTTGTTACGGGCCAGTTTGGAAGTATCCTTACCAATTCTTTCAAGATCTACTTTCAGACTTTCTATATTCAGGTCTTTTACTTTGTCATTTGCAGCATCAAAACGTTTCAGCGCAGCAGTATTTGTCTTCTGCTCTGATTTGTAAGCCTGGATATTCAGAGAGTAAGTCTCCTGTTTCTCCATGTTCTTGATGGTGTTGATATTATCATTCACCATTTTAAATGCTTCGCTGCTTGCCAGACGTTTGTCGCTGTTTTTCTTCAATGCTTCTACAGGAACAGGATCTATCCATGTATTGTAGGTTGCTTTAGGAATCTCATCCCAGGCCAGTGCATCTTTATCTTTACGTTCTGCTACCTCATAATAAGGATCAGGTAACACGATATCTGATGATACACCTTTTAGCTGTGTAGAACCACCATTTGCACGGTAGAATTTCTGCTGGGTGAGTTTAATAGCGCCTAACGGACCGGTATCTTTAGTAGAATAGAATTCATCCAGGTTAAACATCCGCTGAACGGTACCCTTACCATAGGTAGAAGAACTACCGATGATTACTGCACGTTTGTAATCCTGCATAGCTGCTGCCATGATTTCAGAAGCGGAAGCGCTGTATTCATTTACCATGATAGCCAGCGGACCTTCATACTGTACATTCTTATCACGGTCGCGCAATACCATTGGATCGCCGGTACGTGACTTCACCTGTACAACAGGGCCTTCCGGAATAAACAGGCCGGCCATCTGTACCACATCCTGTAAAGAACCACCACCATTAAAGCGAAGATCCAGTATGATACCTTCTACATTTTCTGCTTTCAGTTTGGTAATTTCCTTCGCCACATCTTCGGAGCAACGGGCACCGTTACGGTCCTGGAAATCTGCATAGAATTCAGGAAGATAGATATACCCTAATTTATGTGAGCCATTAATGATCGCTGACTTCGCAAATGTATCATCCAGTATTACCTCATCGCGAACGATAGAGATTACTTTGATAGTACCGTTTGCACTCTTCACGGTCAGTTTCACAATAGAGCCTTTGCTGCCACGGATCAGTTTCACCGCATCTTCCACCGCATAACCGGTGATATCTACGGGTTCTTTATCACCCTGTGCTACTTTCTGGATCACATCGTTTGCTTTCAGGTTACCATCTTTCCAGCTGGGGCTTCCGGTAACGATGCTCATGATTCTGATCTTACCATCTTCTTCACGGAGTTGTGCGCCAATACCATAGAACTTACCAGCCATCTGCTCTTCGAAAGCCCTCTTTTCATCAGGCGGGAAGAAGTCGGTGTGCGGGTCCATTGTAGAGGTAATCGCATTTACGTATAAGCTGAAACGTTCGTTATCGTCCTGCTTGTTTTTAAGACGGTCGAAATAACGGTCGTATACTACTTTCACTTTAGCGCGGGCATCTGCTTCCAGTTCTGCATCTGTCTTAGGCTTTTCGGCCTTTGCCTTGTCGCGTGCATCCTGCAGTTCCACCAGTTTTTCCAGTGTACGGTATTTCAGCACTTTACGCCATGCTTCCACACGTGCAGCCGCATCTTCAGGATAGTCGATCTTATCAGGATCAAGGACTACCTTTTCTTCTTTGGTAAAGTCGAAAGGATGTGACAGGATTTCGGGGTAGATGGCAGCTGCTTCTGCAACACGCTGTTTGATCAGTACATTTACGGTATCAAAACAATCCAGGGGAGCTCCCTGCATTTCATCATCTACATGTGTAGATAAAGGCTTAAGTTTATCGATATCGCTTTTCAGGAAAAACTTCTTCTCGCTGTCCAGCGTTTTCAGAAATTTTGTAAACACTTCTTTGGAAAAAGCATCATCAATATTCTTTGGCTGATAGTGCCCCTCTTTCAGAATTTGCCCAACCAGTCCCATGATTATCTCATGTTTGCCAGGAGGATCTTCTTTGTGTAGTTTGCTGAAGGCTAATCCCCCCATTGAAATGGTTATCAGCAATACTGGTATAATCACTTTCATTCTTCTCATAGAAATCCAAAATTGAACATCATCAAATATAGCATAAAAACCCCCATATGTACTTAAAGGGCTGCTTTCTTTAACAAAAGATTAGAATCAGGGTAATTTAGCATAGTACTCATAAAGGCAGCAGATTAAGGGTTGCTACATTCACATAGATTTGCTGCTAAAACCAGACCAACTTATTACAGGCCCTTATTACTTATAAAAATACGGATCTTATGCTATATAACGATACCGTTCATCAGATATACTCAGGCAAATGTTTTACTTTTGCCTGAGTATTAAAAAACCTGATCCGTGGATAATCCTGCCGCTTCAAAGAATGATCCTTACGCTTCGTTACGTTTACCTGAATTTAACTACTACCTCGTCATCCGCTTCGCCGTTGTTTTCGCGCTCACCATGCAGTTTACCATTATTGAATGGAAAGTATATCAGCTGGCTCATGATCCCTTTTCACTGGGGCTCATAGGACTGGCAGAGGTGATCCCTGCCGTATTGCTGGCTCCATTTGCCGGGCACCTGGTAGATAAGCTGGAGAAGCGGAAAATCATGCTGTTATGCATGATAGCTTATATCATTCTCGGACTGGGACTGTTCCTGCTCACCTGGGACAAAGCAGTGGCAGGTTTTTCCACTAACTGGGTACTGAATTGCATTTACATACTGTTTTTTTTAGGGGGTATCGTGAGGGCTTTTGTAAGCCCGTCTAACTTCTCGCTGATGGCGCTGATCGTACCAAGACCGCTATACGCCAACGCCTCTACCTGGAGCAGCAGTTCCTGGCAGATAGGAGCCATGGCGGGTCCGGCACTGGGCGGTGTGTTAATACACCTGGTAGGTGTGCATTGGGCCATGTTGCTGGTTGTGTGTATTTTCTTTGCGCCGCTGTACAGTATGATCATGATCAAACCCAAGCCTATACTGTATAAATCTCAGGGAGAGAGCTTCTTTGAAGGGCTTACCAAAGGGATGAAATTTGTGTGGAATACCAAGGTGGTACTGAATGCTATGGCACTGGACATGTTTGCCGTATTGTTTGGTGGCGCGGTTGCGCTGTTGCCGGCATTTGCAACGGATGTATTACATGTAGGCTCACTGGAATTCGGTTTTTTACGTGCGGCGGTAGCCGTAGGTTCCATCATCACAATGTTCATCCTGGCATATAAGCCTCTGGTCTACAAACCGGGTATCAAACTGTTGTTTGCGGTGTTTGGCTTCGGCTTGTGTATCATTGTCTTTGGCCTGTCCACGAACTTCTACCTGTCCTTACTGGCATTACTGGTCAGCGGTATGCTGGATGGTATCAGCGTGATTATCCGTCAGACTATCTTACAACTGAAAACTCCGGATGATATGCGGGGACGTGTATCTGCGGTGAGTTCCATGTTTATAGGATCTTCGAATGAACTGGGAGCGTTTGAAAGCGGATCTGCCGCACGTCTGATGGGATTGGTCCCCTCTGTAGTGTTTGGGGGATGTGTTACACTGGGCGTAGTGATTACAACTTATATCATTTCTCCGGCTATGCGAAAGCTGGATTTAAAAGCATAAAAAAGGCTCCTCACGGAGCCTTTTTACTTTACAATATCTTTTAACTTTTCCAGCACATAAAACACCGCCGGACAAATCGTACTATTCAAAAAAGTAATATTCGGCCGCTTCACGAAATCATAACTATCTGTGTAAGGATAATTTTGACAATCCCCGGGACGGGCATCGTAAATACTGCAGTAGTTCTCTGCATCCAGAAACGGGCAGGGAGCCGTTGTTACCACATAATCTCCATCTTCATCCATCTTCAGATAGGTATCTATGAAAGCCGTTTCCTTCATACCCACATATTTAGCTGCACGTTTGATATCGGGCGCTTTAAACCGGGGACTGATCGTTTTACAGCAACCAGCACACTGCAGGCAGTCGATATGACTAAATGCCTCATCATGGAGATCCGGCAATTTCTTCTCCACACCTCTACCCTTTTTCGTCTGCAGCTTCTGCAAAAACTGTTTATTTGCTTTCTGCTGCTCGATAGCCTTTTCTTTCCAGTTTGTAAGTATGTCATTCATCAGAGTACAAAGATAGGTAATAGTACATAGACAGTATTGTGACAATAGCCTGATTTTATTACCCTGGTTTATCACCACACTTTCCACAACGACCGCCCCTGTTTGGCCATTGCTGAAAAACATTATAGCTTTGCACATTCATTTCATCATAGCTTCTTCACATCATGAATCTTTTTGATATACAACAAAATGAGTTTGTGGGTCGTCATATAGGGCCTAACGAAACTGAAACCAACCACATGCTGGATACCATAGGGGTATCCTCACTCGAAGAGCTTGTAAATAAGACCGTTCCTGGTGCTATTCGTATGCAAAAGCCACTGGCAGTGCCGGCGGCGATCAGTGAGAGTGACTATCTGCGTATGCTCAAAGAAATATCACTGAAAAATGACGTATTCCGCAACTACATCGGGCAGGGGTATTATGATACCATCACTCCAAGTGTAATCCTGCGTAATGTGTTTGAGAATCCGGGATGGTATACGCAGTACACGCCTTATCAGGCGGAGATTTCCCAGGGTCGCCTGGAAAGCCTGCTCAACTTCCAGACAATGGTGAGTGACTTTACAGGTCTGCCTATTGCAAATGCTTCCCTGTTAGATGAAGCAACCGCTGCAGCAGAAGCCATGGCCATGTTCTTCAGCGCTCTCAATAAAGACCACGATCATCTGAGCCGTCCTACATTCTTTGTAGACAGTAACGTATTTCCGCAAACAAGAGACGTAATATATACCCGCGCTACACCTCTGAACATCAATGTAATAGTAGGCGATTTCGCTACTGCTGCTCCGGATGCTTCCTGGTTTGGTGCACTGGTGCAATATCCAAATGCACAAGGTGCTGTAGAAGATTACCGCAGCTTCATCGATAAGGTACATGCTGCCGGTGCTTACGTAGCGATGGCAACAGACCTGCTGGCATTAACACTGCTCACTTCTCCCGGTGATCTGGGTGCTGACGCAGCTTTAGGTTCTGCACAGCGCTTTGGTGTTCCATTAGGTTTTGGTGGTCCTCACGCTGCTTTCTTTGCAGTAAAAGATGATTTCAAACGTTCTATTCCGGGTCGTATCATCGGTGTAAGTATTGATGCTGAAGGCAAACGTGCTTTACGTATGGCACTGCAAACCCGCGAACAACATATCAAACGCGAAAAAGCGACTTCCAACATCTGTACTGCACAGGCATTACTGGCCAACATGGCTGCTATGTACGCGGTGTACCACGGACCGGAAGGACTTAAAAATATCGCTACCCGCATAGCTATCCTTGCCAGCGCTGTTGCTGAAAAGCTGAGTGCTAAAGGATTTACACTGAAAGCAAATAACTTCTTCGATACAATAACCGTATCTGTAAAAGATACTGCTGCCATCAGAACAAAAGCGGAAGCTAAAGGCATCAACTTCTTCTATCCTTCAGAAGGATTAGTAGTCATCTCTCTCGATGAAACTGCTACCATCCCGGATGTGAATGATGTATTGTCTGTTTTTGATGCAGGTACTGTATCTAAAAACACAACAACAACCAGCATTCCAGCTGCGCTGGAACGTACTTCTCCTTACCTGTTACACCCTGTGTTCAACAGCTATCACAGTGAGTCGAAGATGATGCGTTACATGAAGATGCTGGAAAATAAAGATCTGTCGCTGAACACTTCCATGATATCGCTGGGTAGCTGTACCATGAAACTGAATGCTGCAACAGAAATGATTCCTTTGAGCTGGAGCCACTGGAGCAAGATGCACCCGTTTGCACCTAAAACGCAGACAGGCGGTTATCAGCAGATAGTGGATGAACTGAGCGATTATCTCTGCCAGATCACTGCTTTTGATGCATGTAGCCTGCAACCTAATAGTGGCGCCCAGGGCGAATATGCCGGCTTGCTGGTTATACGCGCTTTCCATGAAAGCAGAGGAGAAGGCAAACGTAATGTAATGCTGATCCCTATCTCTGCACACGGTACCAACCCTGCTTCTGCAGTAATGGCCGGCTTTAAGGTAGTGGTAGTAAAAGCACTGGAAAACGGATATATCGATGTGGAAGATCTGAAAGCTAAAGCAGCAGCACACGCAGCTGACCTGGCTGGTATCATGATCACCTATCCTTCTACCTATGGTGTATATGAAGAGAGCGTGAAAGAGATCTGCAGCACCGTACACCAGTATGGAGGACAGGTATACATGGATGGCGCCAACATGAATGCGCAGGTGGGCTTAACTGCTCCCGGCCTCATCGGTGCTGACGTATGTCACCTCAACCTGCACAAAACATTCGCTATCCCTCACGGTGGTGGTGGTCCCGGCATGGGCCCTATCTGTGTAGCTAAACACCTCGCTCCTTTCCTTCCAGGGCACGTTAGCCTGGAAAACAAGGCACAAACACAGGCAGTTTCAGCCGCACCATACGGTTCTGCAAGTATCCTGCTCATCTCTTATGCTTACATCCGTTTGCTGGGAGCTGAAGGGATTAAAAACGCTTCTGAATTCGCTATCCTGAATGCCAACTACATGAAGGCAAGACTGGAAAAAGCTTACGATATTCTTTACAATGGTATTAACGGTACCTGCGCACACGAGTTCATCGTAGACCTTCGTCCGTTTAAAGCCACTGCAGGTGTTGAAGCGGAAGACGTTGCAAAACGATTGATGGACTACGGTTTCCACGCTCCTACCCTCAGTTTCCCGGTACCAGGTACTGTGATGATTGAGCCTACAGAAAGTGAGGACCTGGCAGAACTGGACCGCTTCTGCGATGCATTACTGTCTATCCGTGAAGAGATCAGTGCTATTGAAGAAGGAAAAGCAGATAAAGCACAGAACGTGCTGAAACACGCACCCCATACACAGTTTGTAATTACTGCTGATGAATGGACACGCCCTTACAGCCGTCAGACAGCTGCTTATCCGCTGGAGTACGTTAAACTGAATAAATTCTGGCCATCTATCAGCCGTGTGAATAACACTCATGGTGACCGTAACCTGATTTGCACCTGCGAACCAGTGAGTGCTTATGCTGAAGCGGAAGCTTAAAAATTGGAATTTCCCGATATTTTACACCCCGGACTGTTAGTCCGGGGTTTTTTATTTAAAAAAAGATAGTTTGACTATCAATCTATTATCCCCCATATACAAAATTATTCCCAAAAACATATTATAAATAAAACAATTTAACACTAAATTATATATATTGGTATCAAGAAAAACCATTATAACTATGCAGGATTACTCTTTTATGACCACTGAGGAAATCTTTCTCCTACAGGATGCGTTGAAAAAGAACAGAAGGCAGATCTTCAAATTTATTTTGATCGGTCTCACACTTGTGCTGATTGCAGCCTTTGTGCCACAACTATTTCTAAAAAGCCGTCTTACTCAGGAAGAAGTAGATCAGTCATTATTCTCTTACAAGAATGCCTGGTTCTGGACATGGCTGCTGACTTTCGTTTTAGTGCTGATATTCGCACTCATCAAAGTAACAGATGTTCGCTACTACACTATCAAAAAAGACCTTACTACTTTACAGAAAGGACAGATACAGGTGCCACTTGAAACAGTGTATCAGGGTAACAACGATATGCAAACCAGCTTTATCGTAAAAAAAGAAGGACTGAAAAAGAAACAACGCCTCTTTTACTGGATGCGCGGACGCCTGAATGATTTCCGGGCTGGACAGGAAGTAGAAATTGTTTACGGTCGTCATTCACGTGTTATACTTTCCATCAGTAAAGTATAAGATTCAAAAAAAACCAACCATATCATCTGCATCGTAGCAAGCAAACAACTTTCAATATTTGACCGGGGCTATTCCTACAGCAATTTGCTGAGGTTGGCCCCGGCTCTTTTTAGCAAATGATCCTTAACTTTGAAGGGCTATGAATATTGAACAATTCCAGGAATATTGTATTTCACTGCCAGGTGTAACGGAAGAATTCCCGTTTGGGGAAGAAATCCTTGTATATAAAGTAAAAGGGAAGGTCTTTGCACTCACGAACATTGACGACTTTCAATCGGTTAACCTGAAGTGCGATCCCGAAAACGCGGTTGAATTACGTGAACGTTATGATGGTGTCAAACCCGGATACCACATGAATAAAAAACACTGGAATACGGTAGAGGTACATTCCAACATACCCAACAAACTCCTGCTTCAATGGATCAGGGATTCATACGATCTCGTAGTAAAATCATTGCCAAAAAAAGACAGGGAAAGCCTGGTATCATAATAACCATCAAACTCAGTAAAAGCTTATGAGAAAATTGCTATGCCTGGTCATAGTGGGTATGTTTATGCATACTGCATGCTCCAGGGCGGTGAACAAAGATTCACTATGGATGTACGAACACTACACCAAAAAAGAAGTGTACATACCTATGCGGGACGGTGTTAAACTCTTCACCTCCATCTATCTTCCAAAAGATAACGCCGAAAAACATCCCATGCTGATGACCCGCACACCTTATTCCTGTGCGCCATACGGTGATAAAGAATTCCGCCCTTACTACAACACCTATCTGAATAACTACCTTCAAAAGGGTTATATCATGATACTACAGGATGTAAGAGGAAGATGGATGAGTGAAGGAACTTTTGTAGATGTACGCCCTTTTAATCCCAATAAAAAGACTAAACAGGATATTGATGAAGCCAGTGATACCTATGATACCATAGACTGGCTCGTGAAAAACCTGGCTGATAATAACGGTAACATAGGCGTATTCGGTATTTCATATCCCGGTTTCTACTCTACCATGGCGGCATTGAGCGGTCATCCTGCATTAAAGGCTGTAAGTCCGCAGGCTCCGGTTACTGACTGGTTTATGGGTGATGATTTTCACCATAACGGGGCATTTTTTATTGATGATGCTTTCTCTTTTTATACCAGCTTCGGACAACCACGCCCCCAGCCGACTACTGTAGGTCCTAAAGGCTTCGAGTTCAATTCTAAAGACAGCTACGCCTGGTACCTTAAAACAGGTGCTGTTAAGAACTTCTCTGCATTAATGGGTGATAGCATCGCCTTCTGGAAAGACCTCACCAGTCATCCCGACCTGGACAACTGGTGGAAAGCCCGTAACATTCGTCCCTTCTTAAAGAATGTACAGCCAGCAATGCTGGAAGTTGGCGGACTCTTCGATGCAGAAGACTGCTTCGGTGCCTGGAATGTGTATAAATCGATAGAGAAACAAAGTCCGCAGGCTAATAACCGCCTGGTAATGGGTCCCTGGTACCATGGGCAATGGGCTTCTAAAGATGGTACCCACCTGGGTAACGTTCATTTCGACAGCAACACGGCTGAATGGTATGAGCAACATGTAGAGATCCCTTTCTTTGAATACTACCTGAATGGTAAAGGCTCCGCACCGGATATCGCAGAAGCCACTGTCTTCTTTACCGGGGAAAATCAATGGAAACAACTGCCTCAGTGGCCTCCTGCCGGTATGCAGCCTACTCCCATCTACCTGCAGCCTGATGGCAAACTGGATTTCACTAAACCTCTTGCCGCCAACAGCTTCAACGAATATGTGAGTGATCCTGCCAAACCAGTCCCTTACACAGAAGATGTGCATTTCACCCGCACCATTAGCTATATGACTGATGACCAGCGTTTTGCTTCACGCCGTCCGGATGTGGCCGTATTTGAAACAGCTGAGCTGAAAGAAGATCTTACCCTGGCAGGTCCCCTGCTGGCCAAACTGGTAGTAAGCACCAGTGGTACTGATGCCGACTTCATCGTAAAACTGGTAGACGTATTCCCAGATGATTTTAAATACGGGACAGAAGATGCCAGCGAGCACCGCAGGATGCCTTCTGCGACCTATCCTATGGGTGGTTACCAGATGCTCGTACGTGGCGAGATCATGCGTGGAAAGTACCACAACAGCTTCGAGAAGCCTGTTGCATTCGTACCTGGTCAGCCAACTGATGTATCTTTCAGCATCCCGGACATTGCGCATACCTTCAAAAAAGGGCATAAAGTGATGATACAGGTGCAGAGCAGCTGGTTCCCACTGGTTGACCGGAACCCGCAGGTATTCACGGATATCTACCATTGTGATGATAAGGATTTCCGGAAAGCGACCATCCATATTTATCATGATGCCCAGCATCCTTCCCTTATTGAATTGCCGGTAATCAAATAGTTACTAACTTGCAACCTGTCAAATTATACCATTACAATTGATAATGAACTGTTTTATGAATAAAAACGCCCTATTATTGGGAGCATTAAGCTTCTTATCCCTAGCCGGTTTTGCGCAGAAAAAAACCGCTGTTAAAGGCAAAGGACCTGTCGTAAAGGTGAATCCTTTGATCAGAACAAAAATAGACACTGTGAGTTACGGCATTGGCCAGGATATTGGCAGTACGCTGAAAGCACAGGGTCTCGACAGCCTGAATTATGATTTGCTGATTAAAGCTATAAAGGATGCTGCAAAAGGCACAACGCCATTATTAACTAAAGATCAATGCACCATGAGCATAAGTGATTATCTACAAAAATTAAAAGCAGAAAAGATGTCAAAGAATAAGGTTGTAGGTGAGCAGTTCCTCGCTGAGAATAAAACAAAACCTGGGGTAGTTACTTTACCCAGCGGTTTACAATACGTGATCCTGAAGGCGGGAGACGGTCCTAAACCAACTATCAACGACAAAGTAAAAACTCATTATCATGGTACGTTAATCGACGGTACTGTGTTTGATAGCTCTGTAGAAAGAGGTGAGCCTATCTCCTTTCCGGTGAGTGGTGTAATTAAAGGCTGGACGGAAGCTTTGCAGTTAATGCCGGTTGGTTCTAAATGGAAGTTATTCATTCCTTCTGAACTGGCTTATGGCGATCGTCAGGCTGGTCCGAAGATTGGTCCTGGTAGTGCGTTGGTGTTTGAAGTTGAGTTATTGGCTATTGAGAAATAGTCTATTGCAGATATAACTGAAGAAGGCTGGCCATTTGGCCAGCCTTCTTCAGTTATATTACTATTTATTCAACAAAAACTGATGTATATCCAGGCTTTTATAAAGCATTTATGGAAAACGGTTTATTATTGCATCCTTCCATAAATCCACTTAAATATGAAACTTATTTGCCTGCTATGCTCAATGATTATTCTGCTTCCCAGTTTTGCGTATGTCAACAACGATAGGACCGTAATTCCTGCTGTGTTAAAATCTGCCATTGTGTATCGGTCCGGCGCAGAATTGCATCACACGGCCAAAGCTACCCTCGAAAAGGGGAATAATGACGTTGTTATTGAAGGTGTCAGTAATGATGTCGATCTTAACAGTCTTCAGTTTGGTTCTGATGGAGGAGTGACAGTAATGTCGGTGGAGTTCGCCACCAACTATCTTAAGCCCGGTGTAAAACCGATGCTTGTAAAAAAGCTGGAGGACTCTGTTGAAACAGAGACCAGGGCACTTTCCAGGCTGCAGGTGATCCTGAAGACCGACAAGGATATGCTGGACCTCCTGAACGCCAACAAAGAGATCAGGGGCACTCAAACAGGGCTTAGTGTGGCCGAATTGGTAAAAATGATGGAATATTACAAAACCAAAACACTCGAACTGCAGAATGAGATCACGGATTATAACGAACGTGCTGTCAAATTAGCGGAATTGATCGCTAAGCTGAATAATCAATTGAATGAGGAGAAAAACAAGAATACCAAAACAACCGGAAACCTGATCCTACAGCTGTTTAGTCCTATGAGCGGCAATTTTAATTTTACCATCTCATACATTACCAAAAATGCTTCCTGGAATCCTTACTACGATCTATTTGTAGAGTCTGTGAATAAACCCGTACAGCTGATTTACCGGGCCAAGGTTGCTCAGTCCACAGGGATCGACTGGAAGCAGGTTAAGTTGAGTTTATCTACGTCTACACCCAATCAGCAAAATACAGCACCTGTATTTAATGGATGGTTCCTGGGGTATATTAATCCTGTTAGTTCCAATCTTCAAATAAGGGGCACCAGTTCGTTCGCCAACTCGCTGAGTGGAAATATGTCCCTTCAGGAAGTGGTTGTTACGGGTTACGGTACCAAAATGAAACAGAGTCTGGCGACCGAAGCCGATGCTACTCCGGTTTATGTGGTAAATGGAAATATTATTAGTAAGGCTGATTTTGAAAGGATAGCCCCGCAGTCAATTGCCAGCATGAACGTATTAAAAGATGCTGCAGCTACTGCAATATACGGCAGCAGGGCGGCCAACGGAGCTATTGTTGTTGCCCTTAAAGATAAAATGGGTGATTATGTATCCATAGCCGATAACGAGCTTAATATGGTCTATAACATAGACCTGCCCTACGATATGGAAAGTAGCGGTAAAGAACAAAGCGTGCAGTTAAAAGAAAGCAGCGTGGCTTCAACCTATAAGTTCTATGCAGCTCCAAAACTGGATAAAGAAGCCTACCTGCTGGCAGATGTTGCCGATTGGGAACAACTCAATCTTATTCCCGGAGAGGCCAATATTATTTTTGAAGGTACCTATGTAGGCAAAACAATAATAGACCCCAACAGCACTAAGGATACTCTTACGCTTACGTTGGGCAGGGACAAAAGGGTAGTAGTTAAAAGAGACAAACTGGTAGATGTTAGCAGCGTTAAATTCCTGGGATCCAACAAGAAGCAGGTGTTCAGTTATGAGATCACCGTAAAGAACAATAAAAAAGAAAAGATCTCCATGCTGCTCAAGGATCAATACCCTTTGTCCACCAATAAAGACATTGAGGTAGAACTGCTGGAAACCAGCGGGGCAGATGTAAATAAAGATCTCGGCATCCTGAACTGGAACATAGAACTGGCACCGGGAGAAAGTAAGAAGTATAAATTAAGTTATAGCGTTAAGTATCCTAAAGATAAAATGGTCAATCTAAACTGATACATAAAATAAAGACACATGGGACTGACCCAAAAGGTCAGTCCCAATAATTACTTTCTATAGCCTTATTTCCAGATTCTTCCACTTCTTTGTTCTATCAGCATAAAATCCGCTAACGCCATAGCTGCAACAGCTTCCAGTACCACAGGTACTCTCAGCGCAATGCACAGGTCATGGCGGCCTTTCACACTGAAAGACTCTACTTCACCACTCTTTACATTTAAAGTATGCTGTTCTTTAGGCGTACTGGAGGTAGGTTTCACCGCTACGCGGAATACCAGTGGATTCCCATTGGTAATACCACCTACTACTCCACCTGCATGATTGGTAGCAGTTTTACCCGTGGCATCCAGAATAGCATCATTATGCTCTACTCCTTTCATACGGGCAGCAGCAAAGCCGGAACCGAACTCAATCCCTTTAATAGCAGGGATCGCAAATACTGCATGTGCAATGGTAGACTCTACAGAGTCAAAAAAAGGCTCTCCTAATCCTATAGGCAATCCTTCTACCACACATTCTACAATCCCGCCTACAGAATCTTTGGCTGCAATCGCAGCTTCCAGTCCTTTTTCTGCATCCGGTAATCCTGCTACTTCTGTTAGCGTAGCACGAACAGTAATATTCTCTCCCAGGATCTTTTTAGCGATCACACCGGCAGCTACCAGGTTAAGGGTAAGCCTTCCGCTGAAATGTCCGCCGCCGCGGTAATCCTCAAAGCCACCGTATTTAGCGGTAGCTACAAAGTCGGCATGACCAGGGCGGGGAAATTCACGCAGCTTCTCATAATCCGTACTGCGGGTATTATTGTTCTCGAATAATATCGTGATAGGTGCACCGGTGGTATGATCATTAAACACACCGGATTTTATATGCGGCAGATCATCTTCCTTGCGGGGAGTAGTACCTTTTGCACCCGCCTTACGACGGCTAAGATCCGGCAGAAAGTCTTCCTGTGTAAGCGGAATACCGGCAGGAATACCATCTATATTAACACCTACACTTTCGCCATGAGATTCACCAAAAACATTCACCCGGAATAATCTACCAAAACTGTTCATGCGGAATATTACTTTTTGTTAAATATTATAAAACCTGCGGCTCTCCTACTTTCACTACACCACCTATCTTCTGCAGATGATCATAAAACTCTGGATAAGACTTGTTGATGGCTTCTGCTCTTTCTATCACCACTGGTCCGTCTGCTGTTAATGCAGCTACTGCACAAGCCATGGCAATACGATGATCTGCATGTGAATGTACCAGTCCGCCTTTGATCCCTGTACCACCATGCACCAGCATTTCATCTCCATGAAGGTCTATTGTGATACCCAGCTTACCAAATTCTTCCTGTAATGTTTTACCACGGTCACTCTCTTTGTGCGCCAGTCTGCTTACTCCTAAAATCTTGGAAGTTCCATTACAATTAGCCGCCAGTGCTACTAAAGGAGGGAACAAATCAGGACAATCAGTGGCATCAAAATCAAATGCATTCAGCTGATGTTTCTCTACGATCATTGTAAACACACCAGGCATCAGGCTTGCACCTGCTTTCTCCAATGCTTCCAGGATCGCTTTATCCGATTGTGCGGATTGTGTATTCAGATGATGTACTTCTGCTTTACCAGCTACAGCCGCAGCTACCAACAGGAAAGCAGCACCGCTCCAGTCACCTTCCACGGTATACTCACCTGCTTTATACGCCTGCTTTTTACCGAAATGGAATTTCTCAAATTTCTCTTCTGTTACTTTCACCCCAAACTGCTCCATCAGTTGCAGTGTTAATGCAATGTATGGTTTGCTTTTCAGGTCTTTTACAGTAATAGTTACATCTTCTGCCACAGCACCATAAGCCATCAGCAGGCCGGTAAGGAACTGTGAACTGAGAGAACCATCTATCGTAATATTTTTCGCTTTCAACGGTCCCTGGATCTTCAGTGGCAGCTTACCTTCAAAGGTGCTGCATTTCACATCCAGCTGAGGTAATACTTCTTCAAAGAAGTTCATGGGGCGGGTAGTTAAACTACCATGACCATTAATCGTTATCGCCTGTGCAGACAGGGAAGCGATCGGGGTGAACATACGAATGCCCAGTCCTGATTCTCCGCAATTGATTTCACTGGAACGCGGATGAACACCACTACCTGTTATTTCAATCTGATCTTCTTTTCTTGTCACAACAGCACCCAGTTTCTCTGCTACATCTAATGCTGCCAGGCAGTCATCGCTAAGGCCGGGATTACGGATAATACTTTTGCCATTGCTCAGCAACGCAGCTGCCACCGCACGCTGCATAGCGCTTTTGGATGGGTTGGCGGTAACAGTGCCGTTTATAGTGCCGGGTAATATTGTTACTTGCATTTTTTCTTTTTTATAGTTCGTCCAGCAGTTGCTTTAATGCTGAAATAGGTACAGCCTGTGTAATCGCTTTACCTATTTCCTCCAGCAATACAAAATGGATATTATCTGCTTCCCTCTTCTTATCCATTTTGAAGATGTTATACACTTCTTCTTTATTGGATGTAAGCGTTACAGGCAACTGATAGTCATTAATGAGGCGGATCAGCCGGTTGGTTTGCTCTACTGGTAAGCCTTTCAGCTTCTCTGATATTTTGGCTGCTGCCACCATACCAATCGCCACGGCTTTACCATGTGCAATATTTTCCAGTTTCTCTACAGCATGCCCCAGCGTGTGACCGAAGTTGAGCCAGCGGCGGGAACCGTTCTCAAACTCATCTTCCAGTACTACCTTGGTTTTCAGTTCTACGGAACGTTCTACCAGGTATTCCAGTATGGCCACATCGCGTTGCATCGCTTTCTCGCGGTTTTCTTCCAGGTAAGTGAACAGCGTGGCATCCATGATACAGGCATACTTGATGATCTCCGCAAAACCGTTATGCCATTCATCATCAGGCATTGTTAACGGTAAGGAATAATCAAAAAGAATGAACTCCGGTTGACGGATGGTACCCAACAGGTTCTTATGTTTACCATGGTTGATACCGTTCTTTCCTCCTATGGACGCATCTACCTGTGCCAGCAAAGTTGTAGGTACAAATCCTACAGGCATACCACGCATATAAATACTGGATGCATAACCGGTGAGATCTGTAGTCATACCACCGCCAATACCAATGAGCATTGTTTTGCGGTCTGCTTCCAGTTCTATCAACCCGTTGATGATCTGCTCCAGCACATCTGCGCTTTTGTTTTCTTCCCCATCCGGGATCACCAGCTTTTTCCATCCCTGCAATTTATGCCCGTGGTGTTTGTCCACATTCTCATCCAGTACCAGGACGGACCTGGCAGGATCTGCATAATTGCCCAGCTGTAGCAGGCTTTCTCCCAGATAATATTTCGTATTACTATGCTGGAACTGGTAAGATAACGTTCTCATATTGTTGTTATGTCTATTTGTCTTCGTTCATCACTCTGTTCTGTCTGTTGATAGATTCCAGGTGAACTGCATCGAAGTATTTCAGGATGAAATCTTTTGTCAGACCCAGTTTCTCACCTTTCGCAATACCACGTTCCAGGATCTCATTCCAGCGATTGGTTTGTAAGATGGTAACATTGTTTTCCTTCTTGTATATACCGATCTTTTCAGCAATCTTCATACGGTTACCGAGTAACAGCAGGATCTCATCATCTATCTGGTTGATCTGACCACGGAGTTTGTCCAGCGCAGAGTTAAATTCTTTCTTGTCGGTGCGTTCATGACGCCATACAAGACCATCCAACAATTCTGCCAGTCTTTCCGGTGTGATCTGCTGTTTTGCATCGCTCCATGCATTATCCGGATCGATATGTGATTCTATCATCAGACCATCGTAATCCAGGTCAATAGCTTCCTGGGAAACTTCCTGCAGAATGTCACGACGACCGCTGATATGACTAGGATCGCAGATCATAGGCAGTTCAGGCATACGGCGTTTCATTTCGATAGGCAGGTGCCACATTGGAGCATTACGGTATTCAGTATTACCATAGCTGGAGAAACCACGGTGGATCAATCCTATTTTGGTGATACCAGAGTTACGTACACGTTCCACAGCGCCGATCCACAGTTCCAGATCAGGGTTGATCGGGTTCTTGATCAATACAGTTGTATCCACACCTTTCAGTGCATCAGCTACTTCCTGTACAGAGAAAGGATTTACAGTAGTACGGGCGCCGATCCAGAGGATATCAACACCATGTTCCAGTGCTTCTTCCACCTGTTTAGCAGTTGCTACTTCCACAGCCAGGGGTAAACCTGTCAGGGCTTTTGCTTTCTGTAACCATGGTAAACCTTTCACACCGATACCTTCGAAAGAACCGGGGCGGGTACGGGGTTTCCAGATGCCGGCACGGAGAATATCCACTTTACCGGTTTTAGCCAGGCGCTGTGCTGTTTCCAGTACCTGTTCTTCGGTTTCTGCGCTGCATGGACCGGAAATGATCAACGGCTTCTTGTCTGAAGTCGGATCGGAGAATTTTGTTTTTGCAAGTATCTGTTCCATATGAACTTATTTCAGGATTTTTTTTATCTTATTTGATTTCTGAATGAGCTTATAAAAAGTATCGTAATCTTCATCTTCCAGCAGCTGTTTCATTTGCTGCAACTGGTGAATATGTTCTTCCAACACATCCAGTACATTGTTCCGGTTATGCTTGAAGATAGGCACCCACATATCAGGAGAACTTTTTGCCAGACGCACCGTAGATTCAAAACCACCACTTGCCAGTTCAAAGATGCGTCCCTGCTCCTTTTCTTTTTCAAGCACCGTCAGCGCCAGTGCAAAAGAAGTGATATGGGAGATATGCGATACGTAGGCTGTGTGCAGATCATGCTCCACTGCATTCATATATACGAGACGCATCTGTAATTTGTCTACCATATTCTCTATCACTTCCAGCGCATCTTCATCACTGTTCTTTACATCACACAGCACCATTGTTTTCTGCGTGAAGAGATTGCGTACAGCTGCTTCCGGACCGGAATACTCCGTGCCGGCCATGGGATGGGCTGCTACAAAGCGCCCTCTCTTTGGATGACCGGCAACGAGTTGTAATATTTTTTCTTTTGTAGAACCTACATCCATGATCACATGGTTAGGCGCCGCATTATCCAGTATCGAAGGCATTACTTTCAGCAATGCATCTACCGGTATTGCCAGGATGATCAGTTCGGAACGCTGCATCGCATCTTCCAGAGAAGCGCTTTCATCAATGATCTGCAATTCTTTTGCCTTTTGCAGATTGCTTTCATTCTGATCCACTCCGATGATCCAGTTAGCTACTCCCTTTTCTTTCAGGCTGATAGCCAGGGAGCCTCCTATTAAACCTGTTCCTACTATCGTTGCAATCATGACTTAAATTTTGATTGAATCCTCTCCAGCACTTCATCAAACACCTTTTCATCTTTACAGAGGCTTACTCTTATATAACCGTTACCGTTACTGCCGAAGATACCACCCGGTGTGATGAACACCTGTGTTTTCTGCAGGATCTCATCTGTAAGGGAAAAGCCATCCTTTGCAGTAGCAGGGATCTTTGCCCATACGAATAATCCTACCTGGTCTTTATCGAAAGTGCAGTTCAGTAATTCCAGTAACTGAAACACTTTGTTACGGCGGCCTTCATATATTTTATTCAAATCAGCATACCATTCAGGACCCAGTTCCATTGCTTTCACAGCTGCCATCTGTAATGGCTGGAACATACCGGAGTCCATATTGCTTTTGAAACGCAGTACTTCGTTGATCCATTCCTGCTTACCCACCAGCATTCCTACACGCCATCCGGCCATGTTGGAAGATTTACTGAGGGAGTTCAGTTCCAGTACCACTTCCTTGGCACCTGGTGTTTCCAGCAGGCTTTGTGGCTGTTTGTTCAGGATAAAGCTATAAGGATTATCGTGACAAATTAAGATATTATGCTGCTGGGCAAACTGTACCAGCTTCTCTGCAAATGCAGCATTGAAACGGGCACCGGTAGGCATATGCGGATAGTTTACCCACATCAGCTTTACCTTGCTCAGGTCTTTTTTAGCCAGTGCATCCAGGTCAGGCAGCCAGCCATTCTTTTCTTCCAGGTCGTAATCCACAACGGTAGCACCACTCAGGTTTACAGCAGAACGGTAGGTAGGATATCCCGGGTTAGGCACCAGCGCTTCATCTCCTTCCTGCAGGTAAGTCATGCAGATATGCATGATCCCTTCTTTGGAACCGATGAGAGGCAGTACTTCCTTTTCAGGGTCCAGCTCAACACGATAGTAGCGTTTGTAAAATGATGCAATTGCCTGACGAAGTGCCGGAATCCCCTTATAGCCCTGGTAGGCGTGGGTATCCGGTTTCTGAGCCTGCTCATTTAATGCTGCTATCACAGAGGGATGAGGAGGAAGATCGGGGCTGCCTATACCGAGGTTGATCACCTTAGCGCCTGCCTTGTTCATCTCATCTATCTCCCTGAGTTTTTTGGAGAAGTAGTATTCTTCCGTTTGTTGCAACCGTTTTGCTACCTGTAAGTTCATATTAGTGTGTGTTACCTTTCTTATAAATACCCAGTACTTTCAAATGTTCGGTCAGTGATTCTATTTTACTCACCGCACTCTGGAAGTGTTTCAGGTCGTCAAATTCAAAATCTGCGTGGAAGTAGTAGTTCCATTCCTTTGTAGGCATTGGAAATGATTGCAGCTTGCTCAGGTTGATCCCAGCTGCAGCCACCTGTGTCAATACTTTGGCCAGGCTACCTCTTTCGTGCGTTGTCTGAAAATAAACGGATGCTTTATTGGCATCTTCCTGTAGATCTACCTTGTTAGGGGTGATCACCAGGAAACGGGTATAATTATTTTTGATGGTGTGAATGTTGGGAGCAATGATCTCTAATCCGTAGATCTCTGCAGCCAGTTTACCTGCGATAGCGGCAGTGCTTTTCAGCTTTTTCTGCTGTACATGTTTTGCACTGAGGGCCGTATCTTCTGTTTCCACCAGTTTCATGTTCGGGTACTTCTCCAGGAAATCAGAGCATTGTAACAATGCCATATAATGTGAGTGTACTTCCCGGACATCTTCCAGTTTCTGACCGGGCAATACCATCAGGTGTTGTTTGATCTGAAGGTATACTTCACCTATTACGTTAAGGCCGGAGTTCTTCAGCAGACTGTAATTCGGAAGGATACTTCCTGCGATGGAATTTTCTATCGCCATTACGCCTGCGTCAGCAACCTGCTGTTGTTTCGTTTTTTTCACCAGTTCTGCAAAAGAAGCACAGCATTCAATTTCTATGTTCTTGCCAAAGTACCCCTGAGCAGCTATCTGATGAAAACATCCCTCAAAACCCTGGATCGCGACGCGCATTTTTAATTTGTTTGATTTTGAATTTGTTAGTTGCTACAGCAACTACTAATTAAATTGAAAAAGGGCCCCGGTGGAGCCGGGACCCTTTTAATTTGCAACTATTTCATTTCTGCAGTTATTACAAAAGAGTCCCGGCCTTTACGACGTAAAAGAAGTAAAAGAAAAAATAAAAGTAAGAAAGGCTGAAACGGTGTAACATATGCTTTGAATAATCTATAAATAAAAAAGACCTCCTTATTCAGGAGGCCTTTTGCTAGTTTCTTTATATTGTTAAGTACTTACAAAACGACCTCCTATTTCTGGTACCAGAAAAAGTAGAAACCATAAAAGTAACCAAAGGTCGTTTGCTGTATCATGTTAGCTTAATTGCCGGACAAAAATACGCCGGGATTTGAATTGTCCAAGCGCTTATGTCAAAAATTATATTCTATCTAATAAATCACCTTTAATTCGATAATTTATTCAAAAACACTCGTCCAAACTAGCTTAATCAAAAAAAACCGTCCCAAGACCAAGTCCGGGACGGTATATAAAAGCCGTTAATTTGCTTACCAGTAAAATTATTTCTTGGTAGTATCGGTAGCTGCTTTAGCTACGCTATCAACAGTAGCTTTAGCTGAATCAGCTACAGCAGCAACTGTAGAATCAGCAACCTTTGCAGATGAATCGATTGCAGCAGATGCAGCGTTTGCAGTTGAATCAGTACCTTCGCTAGAACCGCTACCACCACAAGCAGCAACAAATACACCCAGAGCCAGAGCTAAGAAACCGATTTTCAGGAAATTCTTCATGTTTAATTATTTTTTTAGGTTTTGAAATAATGTTTCCTCTTTATACCCTCTTTTGGAAAAGGTAACCCAAGATTTAAAAAATATTTTTAAAACCCTCATTTTAAAGGCTTTTCCCTTTAAAGCGATAACAAAGCAGGACTCCTGCGAAGCCTGACTAAATGACCTTCAATTTTTCACCATTTCCTGACATAACAATTCCCCTTATATTTTAATGAATTGATAATCAGTATTAAAAAAGCATCACTATTTTAGTTACTACTCTTAACTTACTGATAATCTGTGCATTCAGGTATATAACCCGTATATAAGCCCTATATAACTGGTATATAACAGGTATATAAGCCGTACTTATATAGATAGGGCTTATATACAGGTTATATCGTAGTCTGTTAACAGTTATAAAGAGTTTAAAAGAGAGTTTATGCTCTTTCTGTGTCTTATTTAAGCTGAAGGAATAAGCTTTCCATAACGAAGGGATGTAGGATTTACATCTTTATCACAGAGAAATAAGGACTTTCATTACTTTTTTAGTCAGACTGCGATAAAATCACTGGGGTCACTGTAGTCATATAGATGAATTCAGGGATATTGATTTGGGATTTGGAATTATTTTCTGCTACTTTGGGTTACCAAAGCCAAATAATAGTATTAATAAGTGAAGCACAATCCGAATATAGAAAGGGATAGAGAGTTATTGCTGGGATTAGCCCGTAATGATGATAAAGCACTGTCTACCATTTATAAGGAGAATTTTCCCTCCGTATTAAGAATGGTTTTGCAGTACAGAGGCAGTGAAGATGATGCGAAAGATCTTTTCCAGGAAGCAATGATCATATTATTTGAGAAAGTGCAGCAGGGAGAGTTTGATCTCTACAGTAAGTTGAAAACCTTTCTGTACTCCATCTGCCGGCACCTGTGGCTTAAAAAACTACAGACAGGTAATGTGTCGCTTGCTTTACCGGATGAACTGGAAGAAGTGCTGCCCGTTGAAGATACTATCGACGAGCACGTGAAAAAGGACGAACAGTTCAGGATCATGGAACAGGCCATGTCTGGTATGGGGGAACCCTGCAAGACGATACTCGAAGATTATTATATCAGGAAAATGTCCATGCAGGACATCTCTGAGAAATTCGGGTATACAAATGCAGAAAACGCCAAGAATCAGAAGTACAAGTGCCTCATGCGTTTAAAGAAACTATTTTTTGATCAATATAAATCTTAAGACCTGAGCAATCAGATCTTTAAAAGTAGGTTACAGGCGATGAATGACATGACATTAATACGTGATATAGAACGCTACCTGGAAGGCGATATGAGTATGCAGGAAAAAGCTGCATTCGAATTGCTGCGCCAGTCTAATCCGTTAGTAAACGAGCAGGTACTTGCCCACCAGCAGTTGATCCAACAGCTGGAAGGTTATGGCCGCCGCGTAGCACTGAAAGATAAACTGGACCAGATTCATGCTACCCTTGATATGGATGCCATGAAAGTGAAACCAGCCTCTCCAAAGGTAATATCCATCAGCAGAAGGATGCTCACCAACCTGGCTGCTGCTGCCTGTATCGCACTCATCACGTCCCTGTCTACCATTGCCCTGATGCAAAAAGCCAGCAGGCAGAAAACTACCGCTCAATACGAAGACGTACGTCGCGTCCTTAATAATATACAGCGCTCACAGAATGCGCTGATCAATGACTTCAACAGCAAAAAGAAAGCACCTGCCAACCCGGGTACTTATGGTGGGACCGGCTTCGCCATCTCCAATAATGGTTATCTCGTTACCAACTACCACGTAGTAGCCGGTGCAGACTCCATTTACATCCAGAGTACTAAAGGTGAAGTATATAAAGCTACCAGCGTATTTGAAGATATCTCCAGCGATCTCGCTATCCTGAAGATTACCGACAGCTCTTTCCGCGGACAACCGGTACCATATACATTAAAGCCACAGGGTGTTCCCCGCGGTGAATATGTATACACCTTAGGTTTCCCACGCGACGAAGTAGTTTACGGAGAAGGTTATATCAGCGCACAAACCGGCTTTAATGGTGATACCACCGCATATCAGGTGTCTATTCCTGTAAATCCGGGTAACAGCGGCGCTCCTTTGATGGATAATAAAGGCGACGTTGTAGGTATCGTTACCGGCAAACAAACTACCTCAGATGGTATTGCTTTCGCAGTAAAAACAGCTAACCTGAAACGTTTGCTGGAAGAAATGAAAGATAAACTGCCTAAAAAGGAATGGAATCATAAGAGCCGCATGGAAGGTTTAACCCGTGCGGAACAGATTAAGAAAATGGAAGATTTCGTATACCTGGTGAAGGTATACAACTAATATATTCTTTTCTATTGGCCTCTGCATGCTAACGGCCACGCTGGAAACAGGGTGGCCGTTGCTTTTATATAAATAGATAACTTATTTCTTCTTAGTCCACGCCTTGTACTTATCCGTAATCCAGTAAATAAAATCTTCCTGGTTCAGCTCACGTAAAGTATTATAATCCGGATAATTATCCTGCATGAAATGTGTCAGGGAATCTCCTTTCAGGCTTGTTACACGACTCACGAATAATGGGGTAAACCGGGAATCAATATATTTCTGCATCTCTGCTTTAGCATAAATCTTCTTAAACTCCCTTTTCTGCTTTTCCTTGCGGGAATAACGGGTAAACGGACTGAATACAATACCTGCTCCCTGCGGTGTATTATCCCCTGCCAGCTTATGGTTAGGTAAATCCAGGATATACCCGAACTTCTCTCTTCTCTCCAGGGAATCTGCCTGGTAAGGCGTATACCGGGAATTCACTTCCACACCATGGAGTTGCTTCGCTTCTATCACTAACCCGATCTCCCGGGTTTCAGTACCTGTTACCTGAGAAACAGTAATACTATCAGGCTTATAACCAATAAAAGAGAATACAATGATATCCTGTGCATTACCGGCAATCTTGTAAAAGCCCCCCTTATCAGAATAAGTTCTTTTACCCGTGCTTTTGTTGAAAACGCTTGCATAAGGCAGTACCAGTCTGTTGTCTTTATCAATGATAGTACCTGTTACGGTAACCTGTGCCTGCGCCCGCACTGCCAGCATGAGCATGCTGCAACAGCTAACGAGGATAAATGTGACTAGTCCTTTTGTATTCATAATTTGGTCCTTGATTCTTGTATTTGTTCAATACCGCCTTCCTCACACTGTTCAATATTGGGTTAAGATAGAAAATGCCTGTCGGTTTACAAAAAAATCCTCCCGTATAACGGAAGGATTCGCATAATTATTACCATAATTTATCTCATATGTTACTTATCTGGCCGATCTGATAATCTGCAGAATAATAGCTACAATCGCTATTACCAGCAGCACATGTATTAAGCTACCAGCCGAATACACAAACACTCCCAACAACCAACCAATGATAAGTATTACTGCAATGAGATACAGAAGATTTCCCATTTTATGCAGATTTAATTAATTTGATCACTTCGTCTCTGGACTTACCCAATTTCTGCTGAATCTTGCCGATAAGACGGTCTTCCTGCCCCTCTTCATATAACAGATCATCATCAGTAAGATCTGCATATTGTTGTTTGATCTTTCCTTTTAACTCGTTCCAGGTTCCTTTGATTTGCAATGTATCCATAACTAACTTTTTTGGGTGAACTAATAGAATACCCTTAAAGTTCCAAAGACTGTGCCAACGGACCACCTGTACTTACCACGCAGTGGCTATAATAGCCGTGCTGAACTCCCTGCTTTCGCCTGCTGGTAAGGTTATCAGTCCCATCCCATTGTTAAATGCATTGGGCGCTCCGGTAAGGTTCTCTATTGCAATACTGTTGCGGTGAGGTGGGATATATATCTGTAAAATGGGATAACAGGTGCCTGGGTAAAAGGTAATATCCACCTGCTTTTGCGGGTCGCGTAGCAGGCATAACGGCGCCTGTTGCGTAAAGTCCACTATAAATGAGTTGTCCAGATTCTGATCCGACAAGCTGGTCAGTGATGCGAACTTATTGAAAGGCAACACTTTACCCGTAGGTACCAGTTGCGCATTAAATTCCACTATTTGTGTTGAAGCAAATTGCAGCTCCAGTTCATCTACCGGCGTACCGGTAGAGAAATACGGATGCCAGCCATCCATCAAAGGAATCTCTTTATCTGATAAATTACGGATGATCGTATTGATACTTAACTGACTACCTGGTAACAGGTTGTATTGTACTTCACAATTGTAGGGGAAAGGATAACCTGCATCCTGACCTTTATATTCATGAGATAATGTTAATACAGCCCCTCTTTTATCTGCATGTTGCCCGGTGACAGTAAAGACAACATCATACAGCAATCCATGAATAGCACTGCCCGGAGACACTGATTTTGAGATAGTGTATTCCTGTTCTTTCCAGTTGTATTTGCTTCCGGGTATCCTGCAGGCAAACGGGCTCAGTTTCGCACTTTTGAAGTATTCAGGCTGGTTGGTTTGATAGTCCTGCAAACTGCTGTAGCTGTCTATGATATTCAGCAATCCCCCATCCTGAGGGATTTTGAATGCATGCAGCAACGCACTGTGAGCAGGAATGATTTCTACCTGTGTACCGGTGCTGTCGTCGGTAAGGGCAATGATCTCAAAGCCCGCCTGATTAAAAGTATGAATGGAGAACATGTATGTAAAGTACAAAAAAAAGAGTGTGCCAGAAATGACTTTTAAAGTATATTTACCCGCCTATAATATTAATATGAAATACAATAAGTATTTAAATTTTGCCTTACTGATTATAGCAGTATTCTACGCAATCCGCTCTGCATCTGAAGGTCACGACTTTGAAGTGTTTGTATATGCTGGTGGTAAGATCCTGAAGGGACAGAATATTTACACCCCTCCATTTGTACAGAATCTGCAATACTACTATAGTCCGCTGTTTGCATTGCTATTGTCTCCCTTTTCCTATTTTCTTACAATAGTTCCGCAATTATTATGGATCACCTTATCCTATTTTCTTTTATACAGGATCTGGAACCTGTCAAAGGAATATTTTGATGTATCCGTGCTTAGTCCAAAGCAAATGCGGCTGTGGTTAATACTTTCTGCATTCTTTGCTCTCCGTTTCATATTAATTGATATCGGATATGTACAGATGACCACACTCATGCTCTGGGCTACATTGGAGAGTATAAGACTTATCAGACGTAATCACCATATTCTCGGGGCAGCATTGCTTGCCTTTGTAATCAATATCAAACTGTTACCGCTGCCATTTGTAGCGTATCTCATCTACCGTAAGGAATTCAAAACCGTATTTTTTATAGGCGTATTTTACCTGGTCTATCTTTTCCTCCCTGCATTCTATCTTGGATGGCAGGGAAACCTGGACCTGGTACATCAATGGTTTGCTATCATAAATCCTCTAAACAAAGAATGGACAGCAGAAGTTGAAGACGGACCAAGTAGTCTCGTAGCCTTAATACCCGTTTACCTGATGGAGACACAGGGTACCATGCCTTTTAAAAGGAACTTTGTCAATCTTCCGTTTGAGCAGGTAATGATGATACTGAATATCGTCCGCTTAGCAGTAGTACTGCTGTTCTTTGCATTCTTAAGAACGCTGCCATTTAGAAAAATAGAAACAGGTATACGCCAGTACTGGGAAATGTGTTATCTCTTTTTAGTGATCCCATTACTCTATCCGCATCAGCAACAATATGCATTTTTATATACAGCCCCCGTATTCATCTATCTTAGCTACTATTTTATAGTAAACTGGACTGTTGTTAAAGAAAAGATGAATATCTTCCTGTGGATCCTGCTGGGTATAGCAGTAGTGAGTTTCACGCCTATTATAGGAAGAGATGTTATTTCAGGATATGCTTACGAAGTTTTATTACACTACAGGATATTACCAATGGCAGGTATGCTGTTCATTCCGGTGTTACTGATCTGCAAACCAGGTCATCTTCAAAAAACAGCTTAAATAAAGAAGGCTGCCCTGGGGCAGCCTTCTTTATTTATTCAATTCAATAAGTGACTCAGTTTAATTTTTTAGTGATGGTGCTTCGCACCATTACTAAAAAATTGAAGGGGTTTTGCAGGGCTTCGCCCTGCACCCAAATCTTAAATATACTGATTGATCATATTCTCCAGCCACTCCTGCTTACCGCTGATCTGCTTAGGCTCCCCATTAGCAATAGCAAAATTGCGCAGGTCTTCCAGTGTCAGTTTACCCTCTTCAAATTCCTTACCCTTACCGCTGTCGAATGAAGCGTAACGTTCTGTACGGAATTTTTTGTAAGGAGATTCATTCAGCATTTTCTCTGCGATGATCGCTGAACGTGCGAAGGAATCAATACCACCGATATGTGCGTGGAAGATATCTTCCAGGTCAGTAGAATTACGGCGCGTCTTCGCATCGAAGTTTACACCACCACCGCTGAATCCACCTGCTTCCAGGATCACCAGCATCGCTTCTACCATATCGTTCAGGTTCATCGGAAACTGATCGGTATCCCAGCCATTCTGCTGGTCACCACGGTTCGCATCAATGCTACCCAGGAAACCATTGTCGGCAGCTACCTGCAGCTCGTGCTGGAAGGTATGACCGGCCAATGTTGCGTGGTTCACTTCAATGTTCAGTTTGAAATCTTTATCCAGGCCAAAATGACGCAGGAAACCTATTACGGTAGCGCTGTCATAATCGTACTGGTGTTTGGTAGGCTCACAAGGCTTAGGCTCAATGAAGAACGTGCCTTTAAAGCCCTGTTTGCGGGCATAATCACGCGCTACGGTCAGGAAGCGTGCCAGGTGTTCCTGCTCACGTTTCATGTTGGTGTTCAGCAGCGTCATATATCCTTCACGACCGCCCCAGAATACATAGTTCTCACCACCTAATGCGATGGTGGCATCCAGTGAATTTTTCACCTGTGTACCTGCATAAGCCAATACGGAAAAATCAGGATTGGTAGAAGCACCGTTCATGTAACGCGGATTGCTGAATACATTCGCAGTTCCCCACAGCAGTTTTACACCACTGGCTTTCTGTTTTTCTTTTGCATAATCAACTACCTGCTGCATACGGCTTTCATACTCCTTGATAGTAGCACCTTCATCTACAAGGTCTATATCATGAAAACAGTAATAAGGTACGCCCAGTTTAGTGATAAACTCAAAAGCAGCATCCATTTTGTCCTTTGCACTTTGTACTGCATCAGGAGCTGCCAGCCATGGGAAAGCCTTGGTACCCGGACCAAAAGGATCTCCACCGGTTCCGCAGAACGTGTGCCAGTAAGACACCGCAAAACGGAACAATTCCTTCATCGTTTTGCCACCGATTTTTCTGTTCTCATCATACCATTTGTATGCAAATGGATTGTCTGACTGAGGTCCTTCATAAGCGATCTTACCAATGCCTTTGAAGTACTCCTGATTGCCTAAAGTAATGCTCATTGTAATTCGTTTTTTTGATTCTAACGTGTGTATGTGTGTAGCTGTGTGTCAGCTATTATATAATGTGTGTCAGTCCTTCCAGCCATTGCTGATATATCTCTCCATATTCCTTTTGCAGTTTGGCATCCGGTTCTACAGTAGCCAGGCATTCCATGCCTTTGAATGCATCTTCCTCTTTATAACATCCGGCTCCTATACCGGCAGCACGGGCAGCTCCCTGAGCGCCGTCTGTATTATATAATTCGATGACCACATTCGCAGTATTGGCAAACACCTCCCGGAAGAGTGGGCTCAGGAACATATTTGTTTTTCCCGCCCTTACGCGATGAATCTGCAATCCCATGTCTGACATAATATCCATCCCGTATTTAAGGGCGAATACAATACCTTCCTGGCCTGCACGCAGCAGGTGCTCACGACTGTGGATATTAAAGTTCAGGTTATTAAATACAGCACCGGTATCCTTATTCGCAAGGATACGCTCCGCACCATTTCCGAAAGGATAAATCTTTAGTCCGCGGGAACCCGCGGGTGCTTTTCCGGCTAATACATTCATCTCATCATAACTCATGTTGCCGGTCATCTGCCGCAGCCAGCTATTGAGAATACCTGTACCGTTCAGACACATCAGCACTCCATTACGTGGAGCTTCCTTTGTATCATTCACGTGTACAAAAGTGTTTACCCTGCTTTCATTATCAAAAGCGATCCTGTCATGCACGGCATACACCACACCGGATGTACCGGCTGTTGTTGCTGCTTCTCCTGGTTTCAGTACGTTCAGAGAAAACGCATTGTTTGGCTGATCGCCTGCACGGTAAGTAACTGGTGTACCAGCAGCCAGTCCTAATAAAGACGCCGCCGCCGCTGTTACTTTTCCCTGTACACCAAAGGTGGGAACAATATCAGATAACAAACTCTGATTGATATCGTAATGTTTGAGTAATACCTGTGAAGGTTCTCTGCTGGTGAAATCCCAGAAAATACCTTCCGATAAACCGGAAATGGTAGTAACCGCATCACCAGTCAGGCGCATAGCGATAAAATCGCCAGACAGCATTACTTTATGAATGCGTGCATAAATCTGTGGTTCGTATTGCTGCACCCAGCGCAGCTTTGAAGCGGTAAAGTTACCGGGAGAGTTCAGTAAATACTGCAGGCTCCAGTTATGGCCCAGGCTATCGAATGCTTCGTTACCTATTTCTACAGCACGACTATCACACCAGATGATAGAAGGGCGCAGCACCTGCTGGTCTTTATCCACACATACCAGTCCGTGCATCTGGTAGGCAATGCCTATACCCGCCACCAGCGTTGCATCAAAAGCATGCTGCTGCTTTAGCATATGCGTAGCGTTCTGCACTTCTTTCCACCACAATTCGGGGTCCTGTTCTGCCCATCCGGCCCTTGGTGCCTGCATAGGCATTTCCTGGGCAGGACTTACCGCTGTTGCCAGGCATTTGCCTGTCTCAATATCTATCAAAGCTGCCTTCACAGAGGAAGAGCCTATATCATATCCAATCGTATATTTCATATTACAAAGCCTCACATGATTAGTTAAATCTATAAACAGGAAACTCCTTACGAAGTTTCCTGTTTATGACTAATATATTAATCCGTTTATATTCTACCAGTATGCTGCGTACAATGCGATGAGGATACCGCAGATAAGAATAGCGATTACGGTGAAAGAAGTAGATGTTCTGAACATAGAAGAATCAACTTCCAGTCCTTTAGGTCCACCTTCAGCCACAACACGTTTAGGGGATATCAGTGAAATCAATATCATACCTATCACACAGAAGATAAATACAATACCCATACGGTCGAGGAATGGTATTTCAAATACACCTGCAGCATTAGGCGCTGAAAATCCGATACCGCTCAGGCAGGAAAGATCCATTGCGTCTGGCAGGAACTTCAGTACGAAGGAAAGAATAACCCCTCCAATCATCGCAAACAATGCTGCAGATGGAGTAGCCCTTTTCCAGAAGAAGCCCAGTACAAACATGGCGAAAATACCAGGAGAAACGAAACCGGTATATTCCTGAATAAACTTGAATCCACCTTTTTCTATACCCAGGAAAGGAGAGATCACGATGGCCAGTATCATAGCGATAACAACCACCCAGCGGCCCACGTTTACAATTTCCTTTTCATTGGCTTTTCTATTAAAGATCTCCTTATAGATATCCAGTGAGAAGATGGTAGAGATACTGTTTGCCTTACCAGCCAGAGAAGCTACGATTGCAGCAGTTAATGCAGCAAAAGCCAGCCCTTTCATACCTATAGGCAACAGATTCATTAACACCGGATAAGCATTATCCTGGTTTACTACTCCTTCTTTGAGCATTTCGGTCTGGAACATTCCCTGTTGATGCAGTACATAAGCTGCAATACCAGGTAATACCACAATCACAGGCATGAGGAGTTTCAGGAAACCGGCAAACAGCAAACCACTGCGTGCAGTTTTAAGATCCGCTCCCAGTGCGCGTTGTGTGATATACTGGTTACATCCCCAATAGTTCAGGTTCACAATCCACATACCACCTACCAGGATCGTTAACCCCGGCAAATCCAGATAATGTGGATCATCCTTCTTTAAAATCATATGGAAATGATCATTGGCGTGCTGCGTTAACAAGTGGAAGCCTTTAATAACTCCGGTTTCACCAAAGTGTTCGGAAACCAGGGTCAATGCCAGGTAAGTAGTAGCCAAACCACCCAGGATCAGGAAGAATACCTGGATTACATCCGTATAACCGATCACTTTCATCCCTCCCAGTGTAATGAATACGGCAAATATGGCCAGTAAACTCATACAGAGATAGAAATTAATGCCGGAAATAGTGTTGATAGCCAGTGCTCCAAGATAAAGGATAGAGGTCAGGTTCACTATTACATACAATAACAGCCAGAACACCGCCATGATTGTACTTACTGTTTTATTATACCGCGTCAGCAGGAACTGCGGCATAGTATAAATCTTGTTCTTGAGATAGATGGGAAGAAAGAACACCGCTACTACTATCAAAGTAGCTGCTGCCATCCATTCATAGGTAGAAATGGCCAAACCGATGGCGAAACCGGAACCAGACATACCAATGAATTGCTCCGCTGAAATATTAGAGGCAATCAGTGAGGCTCCAATAGCCCACCAGGTAAGGGAACCTTCCGCTAAGAAAAAGTCTTTGGAATCGGTTGTGCTTCGTTTTTTTTTCTGGTAGATATAGAAACCATAACCGGCTACTATCACGAAATACACCAAAAAAACAACATAATCGAGGAATTGTAAGCTCTTTTGCATAAAATCAACGTGGTGAAAAAGAATTAATAAGCAATCAATATAGCAACATTTTTTATAAATGTAAAATTTACATTTAAAATTATAACATAGTTCGGGGAATAGCTAATTACTTTTCATCTTATTGTAGTATTAAATTAGCCAGTTGTTCCCCCACTGTAGAGCCGATAGCGACACCCATACCGCCCATACGCACTCCGAGCGCAATATTAGGGGAATATTTCTGAATCAGTGGTTTCCTGTTCGCCCCAAAAGCCATAATTCCGGTCCAACGGTCTGTAATAGTAAAAGAATGACCAGGTAATATAATTTCCCTCAGCCGTTTCTCTAATTCCTGCTGTATTTCCTGGTTAAGGTCGAATGATGTGGTGGTTTCCCCGGCAAAATCGAGGTTACGTCCTCCGCCGAATAATACCCGGCCTTCCAGCTCACGGAAATAATAATAGCCTTCTTCCATGTGGAATACCCCGCGGAAAGGCAGATCCGGGATTACATCAGTGATCAGTACCTGTCCCCTGCCGGGTTGTACATCCAGCTCTGGTAGCAGTTGCCGGGTAAATGCATTGGTACAGATGGCCAGGCCCCTGCAACTAAAAGTGATATCCTTCACCATTACATCCACCCCTGTTCCTGTGTCTTCCATATGGGTGATGGTACAACCGGTTTTTATCTCTACCCCTTTACTGATAGCGATATCAATCAGGCAGCGCATCATTTTACCGGTATGCAGTTCTCCTTCATAATTATTCTGCACCAGCGCCTTTACAAAGCTGGTGTTAAAACCAAAGTTGTTCTCTACGATCGTAAAGGCATCCCCTTCCAATACAGGCAACAGCAGGTTATTCATCCGCTGTAACTGTTGCAACGCAGGTTCTTCTGCGTCGCTAATCAGTTCATAACTGCCCTGTTCCCGGTAGTCCATATTGGCATCGCCTATACGTTGCCTTAATAATTGCAATCCTTTACGACGCATTTGTAATAAACCTACCACTTCTGCCGCCGGCATGGTTTTCAAATCAGCCAGTAGTTCGGTGAGGCTGCCAATACAGGCAAAGCCGGCGTTTTTAGTGCTGGCACCTGTGGGTAAGATCTCCCTTTCCAGTACAAGGACACGGGCATGAGGCGCCAGTTCTTTCAGACTGATAGCCGCAGACAATCCTACTATGCCGCTGCCGGCAACGATATAATCATATTGTAAAAGACTTTGTTTTTCCCAGAAACTGAGCATGGTTATACAGTTAACACTACTTTTCCGGTGACGTGATTAGATTCCAGCAGTTGGTGGGCTTTGATGATCTCTTTTAAAGGAAAGGTGCTGTCTATTTTTACTTTGATCTGCCCGGCAGACAGTAAAGTGGCAATCTTTTCCATACGGTCGCCATCTGGTTTTACAATCATCCACTTTACCCTTACATTTTTTTCACGGGCTTTGGCAATTACAGCGGGATTATCTTTATACATACTTGGCAGAGATACCAGTATCCCTCCCGGTTTCAATATATCCAGCGAGCGTAAGGTAATCTCTCCTCCCATTCCATCTATCACTACATCTACCGGTTCTACAGCCTTTTCAAAAGCTTGTGTATGATAGTCAATTGCTACGTCCACACCCAGCGATTGCAAAAATTCGTGGTTCTTGGCAGAAGCCGTACCTGCTACAAAACAACCTTTACATTTAGCCAGCTGCACAGCAAAATGCCCTACTCCGCCGGAAGCGGCATGCACCAGTACTCTTTGCCCGGCTACAAGCTCCGCCTGGTCAAACAAGGCTTCCCAGGCAGTTAATGCTGCCAGTGGCGTGGCACCAGCTTCTGTATTCGTGATATTTTTAGGAATGATGGTAAACTCATTTTCGTCTACTACGGTATATTGTGCATAGGCATTGCCCAGTTTCGGAAAGTTACTGAGGCCGAAGATACGATCGCCCCTCTCGAATTTACTTACACCATCGCCCAGGCTCACTACTTCTCCTGCAATATCCCAGCCCAGTATGGCCGGTAAGGTGATATCTGCTGCGGCTACGCCTTTTCCCATGCGGGTTTTATAATCCACGGGATTTAATCCTGCGGCCCTTACTTTCACCAGTACCTGCCCCGCTGCCGGTAAAGGCACGGGCACTTTTTCTATCCTGAAGACTGTTGCCGCCCCAAAAGCCGGTAGCACAGCTGCCTCCATAAAATTACTCATATTCAATATTTTATTCAATGTAACGGTTTCTCGTAATATGCTGTAATGAAGTTAAAGTATTTACTTTTTTATAACACGATGATATAAAAAAAGGTAGTGATTAAGAGAGTAATTTTTTTGTGATGGTGCTTCGCACCATTACAAAAAAATCGGAAGGGTTTTGCAGGGCTTCGCCCTGCACCCAAAATCAAATTGAGTCGCTACCCCAAAAAAAACCGGCTCTTTTCAGAAGCCGGTTTAAAGAAGTTATACAAGATATCCGAACAGATCATCATCTTTATTCAGTTCTGTATAGTGGATATTGTATTTATTAAAGTTGGCAATCAGGATATCATAATCCTCCTTGTTCTTCAGCTCCACGCCTATCAGCGCAGGCCCCATCTCCTTATTATGCTTCTGTATAAATTCAAATCGTGTAATGTCATCCGTAGGCCCTAATACATCATTCACAAACTCTCTCAGCGCACCGGGACGCTGTATGAAACGGATAATAAAATAATGCTTCAGTCCTTCGTACAGCAATGACCGTTCTTTGATTTCCTGCATACGGTCGATATCATTGTTACTGCCGCTGAGTACACATACAACAGTCTTGCCTTCGATCTCTTTGGCGAAATCTTCCAGTGCAGCCATAGACAAAGCGCCTGCAGGTTCTACCACGATAGCGTCTTCGTTGTAGAGTTTTAATATAGTGGAACACACCCTTCCTTCCGGTACCAGGTGCATCTTACTCAATACATCTTTACAAATTTCATAGGTAAGGTTACCTACTCTTTTTACAGCGGCGCCATCTACAAACCTTTCTATTTCGGTCAGCGTAACAGGCCCGCCATTTTCAAGTGCACGCAGCATAGAAGGCGCACCTTCCGGCTCTACACCAATAATTTTTGTTTTGGGACTATATGTTTTAAAGTAAGTACCTACACCGGCGGCAAGGCCACCACCACCTACGGGAACAAATAAATAATCTATGTGTGCCTGATCTTCCAGTATCTCTACAGCAACAGTCCCCTGACCTTCAATGATTTTTGCATCATCAAAAGGAGGGATGAAAGTCATGCCATTCAATTTGGTAAATGCCTGGGCTTCTGCTGAACAGTCATCAAAAGTATCTCCTACCAGTTTGATCTGAATATTATCCCCACCAAACATGGTCACCTGTGTCACTTTCTGCCTGGGAGTAACGATAGGCATAAATACTACTCCATGTATACCCATCTGCCGGCATGCGTAGGCAAAGCCCTGAGCATGGTTACCGGCACTGGCGCAGGTAACTCCTTTTGCCAGAACTTCTTTATCCAGACTGCTGATCATGTTATAAGCCCCCCGCAATTTATACGAGCGTACAATCTGCATATCTTCTCTTTTCAGATAAATATCTGCATTATACCGGCGGGATAAGGTAGCACTATAGGAAAGTGGAGTGCGATTAACCACCGGCTTTAACTTCACTGCTGCATCGAGGATATTGAGAGGATTCACACTTGTGATTACCTGGGACATATACTTAAATTAAAAATGATCAATTACAGATGGAGAATGATCTCCATCCGCAATTGATCATTATCGTTATGAGTTTATTATGCGTTTGGACGCAGCTTTCTTACAGCCGCACCTGCCTGCCACATTTCGCTTTCGCGCAGTTCCTTCAGTTCTTCGTCCAGTTTAGCACGATAGTCAGGAGTACTGTTTGAAGCGATAGAGCGGGCAGCTTCTTTACCAGCCTTTACGCTTTCGTATAATTCTTCAAATACCGGTTGGCTGGCTGCTTTGAATTTCTTCCACCAGTCCAGCGCTCCGCGCTGTGCAGTAGTAGAACAGTTAGCATACATCCAGTCCATACCGTTTTCTGCTACCAGTGGCATCAGGGACTGAGTCAGTTCTTCAACAGTTTCGTTGAATGCTTCTGAAGGAGAGTGGCCATTCTTGCGCAGTACTTCGTACTGAGCAGCGAAGATACCCTGGATAGCACCCATCAGGGTACCACGTTCGCCGGTAAGATCGGAAGTAACTTCTTTCAGGAAGTCTGTTTCGAACAGGTAACCGGAACCAACGCCAATGCCTAAAGCAATAGCACGCTCACGGCCACGGCCGGTTGCATCCTGGAAGATAGCAAAGCTGGAGTTCAGACCCTGACCAGCCAGGAACAGTCTGCGCAGGGAAGTACCGGAGCCTTTAGGAGCTACCAGGATTACATCCACATCAGCAGGAGGTATAATACCAGTTTGTTCTTTATAAGTAATACCAAAACCATGGGAGAAATACAGGGCTTTACCTGCAGTCAGGTGTGGCTTTAAAGTAGGCCACAAAGCTATCTGGCCGGCGTCGCTCAACAGGAACTGAACGATAGTACCTTTCTTAGCAGCTTCTTCGATTTCAAACAGTGTCTGACCAGGAACCCAGCCATCAGCAACAGCTTTATCCCAGGTTTTAGATCCTTTACGCTGTCCTACGATCACGTTAAAGCCATTGTCTTTCAGGTTCAATGCCTGGCCCGGACCTTGTACGCCGTAACCAATTACTGCTATCACTTCATTCTTCAGCACTTCTCTAGCCTTTTCCATGGGGAATTCTTCTCTGGTTACTACGTCTTCCAGTACCCCGCCAAAATTGATGGTTGCCATGTTTTGATAGTGTTTTTTGTTGTTTTGTGCCGCAAGCCTTTAGCCGCGGGCTTTTGTTATTAAATTATTTTTGATCAGATACTTTCCTGTGCAGCTGTTACTGTGGATGTGCTGCTGTAATCAGCCGGTGGCAGATTATCAGTATGCAGTCCGGCCAGCTCTTTCAGATGATCGTGGAAACGACGGCTCCATTTTACAATAGCTACCCTGCCGCTCTTCGAATATTCTATTAAACCGTATGGCGCCAGCTTTTCCTGTAATGCAATCAGTTCATGCTGATGACCGGTTTTTTCGATCACGAAATAGTCATCCGTAATAGTGAGTATCCTCGCCTGGTTCTCACGAATCAGCTTTTCGATATTCCCGTTCTGTAATGATTTTGTAGAGATCTTATAAAGCGCCAGTTCCTGATATACTACTTCATCTTCATCATGTACAAAAGCACGGTGTATTTCGATCAGTCTTTCAATCTGACCAACTATCTTTTCCAGCTTAGACCTTTCGGATAATACTGTGATGATGAATTTGTATACTCCGGGTATCTCCGTTTCAGCCGTAGTAAGGCTGGTGATGTTGATACGGCGGCGTGTAAAGATAACGGTGATACGGTTTGTGATACCGATCCTGTCTTCCGTATATACCGTTACTGTATATTCTTTTTCCATAGTGTTCTTGTTTAATCGAGCCTGATATTAGCTATCGGGGCGCCCGCAGGGACCATTGGGAATACATTACCTTCCTGTTCTACTACTACTTCCAGCAGGTACGCACCTTTGTGCGCCAGCATTTCGTCAATAGCAGCATCAATTTCTCCACGGGTGCTGACCTTCTTACCAGGGATATAAAATCCTTTGGCTATCTGCACAAAATCAGGATTGATCATCTCTGTAGATGAATAACGCTTATCATGGAACAACTGTTGCCACTGACGCACCATACCCAGGAAATTGTTGTTGAGGATCACTATTTTCACACCTATTTCAGATTGATAAATAGTGCCCAGCTCCTGTAAAGTCATCTGGAAACAACCATCTCCGATGATCGCTACTACTTCCTTTTCAGGTACACCTACCTTGGCTCCCATCGCTGCCGGTAAAGCAAAACCCATTGTACCCATACCACCGGAAGTGATATTGGTATTTGGATCTTTAAAGCGATAGTAACGGGAAGCAATCATCTGGTGCTGACCAACGTCTGTTACCAGTACTGCATGACCACCTGTTTTTTCAGAGATCCTGCGGATAACTTCCGCCATCTTCAACTGATCCCCTGTAGGATATAATTCAGGCTGAATAACCTTTTCCTGTTCCTTCTTATCTGCTTCTTTAAACTCCTGCAACCACTCATCATGTTTCGCCACATTTATTTTCGCTGTCAATGCTTTCAATGCGGTTTTAGCATCTGCATGTACAGGAACATCTGCTTTGATGATCTTATGGATCTCCGCTGCATCTATTTCAATGTGGATTACTTTCGCCTGTTTGATATACTGTGATACATCACCGGTGATACGATCGTCGAAACGCATCCCTACAGCAATGATCAGATCACATTCATTTGTCATGATGTTAGGCGCATAGTTACCATGCATCCCCAGGTAACCTACATATAAAGGATGATCTACCGGAACAGCAGACAGTCCTAATAAAGTAGAAGCGATAGGGATCTGTGCTTTTTCAGCAAAAGCGATCAGTTCCTTTTCAGCGCCGGAGATCAGTACTCCATGACCACAAAGGATATACGGTTTCTTTGCACTGTTGATGAGTGCAGCCGCAGCATCTACCGCAGCAGGGTCCAGTTCGGGAACCGGGCGGTAACTGCGGATATAATCACATTTGCTGTATTCGTAGTCAAATTTGGCAGCCTGCGCATTCTTGGTGATATCTACCAGTACAGGGCCCGGGCGGCCGCTGGCAGCTATGTAGAATGCTTTGGCGATAGCACCCGGAATATCTTCCGGACGTGTTACCTGTATGTTCCATTTTGTGATAGGCATGGTGATACCTATTACATCCGTTTCCTGGAAAGCATCTGTACCCAACAGGGCAGCTGCTACCTGGCCGGTAATACATACCATAGGGGTAGAATCCATATAAGCATCTGCCAAACCTGTTACCAGGTTGGTAGCACCGGGGCCGGAAGTGGCGAATACCACCCCTACCTTACCGGAAGTACGCGCATATCCCTGGGCAGCATGTGTAGCACCCTGTTCATGGCGGACCAATATATGATGTACTTTGTCCTGGAAATCGTACAGGGCATCGTAAATAGGCATAATTGCGCCTCCGGGATAGCCGAAAATAGTTTCGACACCTTCTGCAATCAGCGAGCGGATCACGGCTTCGGAGCCTGAGATATTCAGTGTGTCCGCAGTCAGCTCGAACTTCTCAGTTGGCTTAGTCTTCATCGGTAACACATCCTTCTGTTGCATTTTTTACAAGTTTTGCGTACTTAAATAGGGTTCCTTTGGTGGCTTTCAGTGCAGGTTGTATCCATTTGGCCCTGCGTGCTGCCAGCTCTTCGTTGCTCAGGTGCACATTAATCTTATTACTCACTGCATCTATTTCTATTATATCGTCGTCCTGTATCAGCGCGATGTTACCACCTTCCTGTGCTTCAGGCGTAATATGCCCTACCACGAAACCATGTGTACCACCGGAGAAACGGCCATCTGTAATCAGTGCTACGCTTTTACCTAAGCCCACACCCATGATAGCAGAGGTTGGTTTTAGCATTTCAGGCATACCAGGTGCTCCCTTAGGACCTACCTGCCTGATTACCACTACGTCTCCTGATTTCACACGTCCGCTGGTGATACCTGCGATCAGTTCAAACTCACCATCAAACACACGTGCAGGTCCTTTGAAACGTTCTCCTTCCTTACCGGTGATTTTAGCTACGGAACCCAGTTCAGCGATGTTACCGTACAGCATCTGAATGTGACCGGTTTCTTTCAGCGGATTTTCCAGTGCCCTGATGATATCCTGTGTTTCAAATTCCAGGTCTGGTACGCTTTCCAGGTTTTCTGCGATGGTTTTACCGGTTACTGTCAGGCAGTGACCATGTAAAAAGCCTTTCTTCAGCAGGTATTTCATTACCAGGGGAACACCACCTATGTTGTGGAGGTCTTCCATCAGGTATTTACCACTTGGTTTCAGATCGGCTATCAGCGGTGTTTTATCACTGATACGCTGAAAATCCTCTAAACCGAATTTTAATCCTACAGACTTTGCGATAGCAATGAAATGCAATACAGCATTAGTACTACCACCCAGTGCGATGATCACGGTAGCTGCATTTTCAAATGCTTCGTACGTCATGATATCGGAAGGCTTAATGTCTCTTTCCAGCAGCAGGCGTATATATTTACCTGCCTCCTCACACTCTTTCTGTTTTTCCTTGCTGAGAGCAGGGCTGGATGAACTGTAAGGTAAGCTCATACCCAGCGCTTCTATCGCAGAGGACATGGTATTAGCGGTATACATACCACCACAGGCGCCAGCGCCGGGGCAGGAATGCATGATAATACCTTTATAATCTTCATCATCCAGGTTGCCGGCCATTTTCTGACCCAGTGCTTCAAACGCTGAAATGATGTTTAAGTCTTGTCCTTTGTATTTGCCAGGGGCAATTGTACCACCGTATACCATGATAGAAGGGCGGTTTAAGCGGCCCATAGCCATCAGGGAACCGGGCATGTTCTTATCACAACCCGGAACGGTGATCAGCGCATCATAATATTGAGCGCCACAGACTGTTTCGATGGAATCTGCAATCAAATCGCGGCTGACCAGGGAATAGCGCATACCGGGTGTACCATTGCTCATACCATCGCTTACGCCAATAGTATGGAATGTAAGTCCGACCAGGTCATTTGCCCATACACCTTTCTTAACCTGTTGAGCCAGGTCATTGAGGTGCATATTACAGGTATTACCGTCGTAGCCCATGCTGGCAACGCCTACCTGTGCTTTCTTCAGGTCTTCTTCAGTTAAACCTATCCCGTACAACTGTGCCTGTGCAGCAGGTTGTGTAGGGTCCTGGGTGAGCGTTTTACTGTACTTGTTGAGTTCCATCTGTTGTAAAATTTCCTTATACCGGCTGTCTGTTAACCGATATGGTTAGTCATATTAAGTAGGATGCAAAGTAGCGGCGAAATGGGGCAAGTTCCAAACCTACAATTGTTGGTTAGCCGGTCTTCAAATCTGTCACATTTACGTCCAAATCCTTACTGGCATTGCATAACGTGATGCCAAAAATCCAAATTCCAAATATTTCATTCCCATGGAAAAGTGGTCAGACAACTGGTAGTCGCCTGACCACCCATGGGTATCTTCTTATCTAAATTATATACAATACCGCCCCGATTCCGGGTAAAACCCGGAAAATATGGCAACATTATGTACTGAACACCAGTAGTTTTAGGCTACTTTAGCTGCTTCACGTTTGAATTCTTTTCCCAGTACTCTGGCTTTATAAGCCTGTTGCAATACTTTGCCCAGCGACTCTGCCCATGGTTTGCCAAATGTCTGACCATCCAATGCTCCAAATCCAATCACTTCAGCAGCGGTACCACAATAGAATGCAGCGTCAGCCTTCTTCAATTCTTCAATAGTGAACAATTTCTCTTCCAGTGGAATACCCAGTTCTTTACACAGTTCAATCACTGTAGCACGGGTAATACCAGGCAGGATGTTTCCCGGAGGAGGAGTGAAAACCTTACCATCTTTTTCGAAGAAGATGTTTGCACCAGGACCTTCAGCTACAAAACCGTTCATGTCCAGCAGCAATGCTTCATCGAAACCTTTGTCCTTAGCTTCCTGCGAAGCCAGGATCGAGTTCACGTATAAACCGGCAGATTTAGATTCTATCTTGAATGCTTTAGGGTTCGGACGCTCGTAAGAAGAGGTCATTACATTCAGCAGCTTTTCACCCAGGTAAGCACCCCAGTCCCAGGCACAGATCAGTACATGCGTTTCGCTGGCAGCTTTTAATGTCATGTTTGGAGGACAAAAAGCAAGCGGACGGATGTAGGCTTCCTGAAGATTGTTCAACTCCAGTACTTTGTAACAAGCAGCGATTAACGCCTCATTATCAAACTTGTAAGGGATGTGGATCAATTCACATGAACGTTTGAATCTGTCAAAATGTTCTTTTGCCTTAAAGATCTTTACCTCTCCACTGGCTGTTTTGTAAGCACGTATGCCTTCAAATACCGCATAACCGTAATGTAGGGACTGACCGTACAGGTCTGTAGTGGCCGCAGTGGCTTTTTTGAACTCTCCGTCAATGTAAAGAATGGTGTTCTCGTTGTAATAGCTATACATATAATTCAGATATTAGAAATCGTGATTGTTACAGGCATAAAAAAATCGCCTTCCTTTTGTGGAGGAAGGCGATTGTTATCGTTAGTGATTGTACACAGTTCCCTATCCTCCGATTTGGTGGCTAATAATGACAACGACGATCACGACCAGTGTAATAGCCCAATTGAGCTCTGGTACGATTTGACTGATCTTATTGTTGTTCTTATTTACCCACATGGAGGTGTTCGTTTTTGCTTTTACAAAAGTATTGGTCGTTAAAGTAAAAAACAATACAATGAAAAAGATTTCGTCAATTCGCAAACAATTGTTCGCTTTTTGAAAATATTGAAATATAAGGGCGTTTCTTTAGCGTAAATATGGATTTTCTCCACATTTATTATAGATAATCCGAACTTATTTCCACAGATTGTTAGGATATTCACCGCTCTCTACCAGCGCAGAAAGGCTTGTTTGTACCCCCGGAGCATCCTCTTTATAGGTAACACCGAACCATTGTGCTGCACAAGGTAACACATTTACCACACCCAGCTTATTCTTTATAAAATGGTCTACAACGATCGGAATAAAGAATTCAGACTTAGGTTTATCACCATCTTTCTCCAGGAAATCCTTGAACAGTTGCTGGCTTAATTCAAATACAGACGGATGGAAACCCCAGAAGTTCATAGACACAGGCGTATTGGCATCCAATGGATGTTTGCTGCCATCTGCATCTTCATATACGATCTGATCACCATCTTTATATACCTTGGTCCTTTCATTGATAGCTGCCAGGTTACCCGCTGCATCTGCCGCACATACCCCACGTGACACAGAACCGTGTTCGCTGATAGTTTTACCTAATTCATAACCTACAACGCTGTATGTAGCTGGTTTACATGCGTTACTTAAGAAAGCCGCCATCTTTTCAAAAGAATCACGGCCATAGAAGTCGTCTCCGTTGATCACCGCAAAAGGCTCATTGATAGCATCTTTCGCACATAATACGGCATGAGCGGTACCCCATGGTTTAGTACGGTCTGCAGGTACCGGATATCCGTTCAGGTAAGCATCCATCTCCTGGTAAACATAATCAACTGCTACCCTGCCTTTCAGCTTGGGTTCGAAAATTTCACGGAATTCTGCTTCGAAATCTTTACGGATAATAAATACGATCTTGCCAAAACCAGCCCTGATCGCGTCATAGATTGAGTAGTCGATAATGGTTTCTCCGCTGGGGCCAAACTGCTGTATCTGTTTCAAACTACCGTAACGGCTAGCCATACCTGCCGCTAAAATCAATAAAGTAGGTTGCATCTTTATGAGATTTTTTTAATTGTGATTATGTTGGAAAGAGAAATTCCAGGAGCTAAATTTAATGATTAAAAGTATTTTCACACTTTCTTTTTGCTATCAGAGATTCTTTTAATGATTTATTAAAAGAGGCTCTAATATGAAGCCCGGGGCTACAAAGCTGCAAACTCCGTACCAAGTAAATATAACATCTATGAGGAAATTACTGTTGTCAACTATAGCTATGTTGTCTTGTTTATATGGAATTGCACAATTAAAAACAGGAGATATTACTATTATTCCGGAACCAAAGCTGCAAAAGGCTGTTCCGGGAAGCTTTGTATTAAACGATCACGCTATCATTCATTATGAAGGCAAAGCAGGAAAAACAACCGCAGAACTCCTGCAAGCCTTTTTAAAAAGTAACTACAACTTAATACTGGAAATCAGCAATGCCCCTTTACCTAAACAACCATTACATCCTGTTATCAATTTCATAGAATCCACTACCGGCAATCCTGAGGCATATGTTATGGAAGTTAATGCAGGTACCATTTTCCTGAAAGGAGATGCTGCTGGTTTATTCTATGGATTACAAACATTACATCAGTTATTACCTGTAGAAAAAAATACGACCATTCACGTTCCCGGTGTACATATAGAAGATGAACCCCGCTTCGCTTACCGTGGATTGATGCTGGATGTGGGCCGTCACTTCTTCCCTGCTTCCTACATCAAACAGTTTATTGATGTAATGGCACAATATAAGTTTAACCGCTTCCACTGGCATTTAACAGAAGATCAGGGATGGCGTATAGAAATAAAAAAGTATCCGCGCTTACAGGAAATTGCTTCTGTCCGCAAGGAAACAATAGTGGGGCATCATCGCTACAGTAGTGGCTATGATGGCAAACCATATGGTGGATATTATACACAGAATGAAATACGTGATATTGTGAAATATGCAGCTGCACGTAATATCACTATCATTCCTGAAATAGAAATGCCGGGCCATTCACAGGCTGTATTAGCGGCCTATCCCAGCTTTGGGGTTACCGGCGGACCATATGCAGTGCGTGGTACATGGGGTATTTCTACAGATGTACTCAATCCTGCCAATGATTCTGTATTTACTTTTTTAGAAGATGTACTAACTGAAGTAATGGACCTCTTCCCCAGTAAGTATATTCATATAGGTGGTGATGAATGTCCTAAAGACCAGTGGAAAGCATCTCCACAGGTACAGGCACTGATACAAAAATTGGGGTTGAAAGATGAACATGCTTTACAGAGTTATTTCATACAACGCATTGAGAAATTCGTAAACAGCAAAGGACGCAGTATCATTGGCTGGGATGAGATACTGGAAGGTGGTCTTGCCCCTAATGCTACTGTTATGAGCTGGCGTGGAGAAGAAGGTGGTATTGCTGCGGCTAAGGAAAAACATGATGTGATCATGAGCCCTAACACTTACCTCTACCTTGATTATTATCAGGGTCATCCTGCTACTGAACCGTTGAATGCAGGCGGTTATCTGCCTTTATCTACTGTCTATAATTACGAACCTTTACCGGCTTCTCTTACTGCTGAAGAACAACAATATATTAAAGGGGTACAGGCAAATATCTGGACAGAATTCATTCCCGATCAGGCGATGGTGGATTACATGACATGGCCGCGTGCTATGGCTTTATCAGAAACGGCCTGGTCTCCTGCTGCTAAAAAGAACATCAATAGATTTTTAAAGAAGATGCCTGCAGAATTACAAAGAATGGAAATTGAAAATGTCAATTTCCGTATACCCGAACCTGTTGGATTGGAAAGTAAAATTACTACTGGTTTAAGTACTGTTAAATTAACAGCGCCGGTAAAAGGTGCTGCTATTTATTATACTATTGATGGAAGTCAGCCCGGGCTTAAGAGCAAACGTTATTCCCAGCCAATTGCGTTGCAGGTGCCTGCTAACAGTACGGTGCAGTTACAATGTATTGTGGTAACTCCTTCTGGTCGTAAAAGTCCGTTATACAGTGCTACTTATGTAAATAAGGATTACCTGCCTGCTGCAAATGTTAATCCAACTATAAAAGGTGTACGCTTCTCCGTTAGTAACAAAATCTCTTTAACACAAACAAAACAAATACCTGCAAAAGCAGACAGCACAGGTATTGTACCCAACATAGAAATAAGATCTTTCATCAATCAGGGTAAAGTAAACTTCGGCGTAACATTCGAAGGATATGTAAAGATAGATACAGATGGATTATATGAGTTTCATGTAAACGCAGATGATGGAGCCGTGTTATATATTGATGATAGTTTGCTGATTGATAATGATGGTACACATGCATTAACAGATAAAGCAGCTTTCATTCCCTTACGTAAAGGATTTCATAAGATAAAGACAGTATACTTTAATACAGGAGATCTGAAATGGTTAGATGTATTCTTATTTAAAGACGGAGAAAAAGTAAATTTGAATCCGATCCTGTTTAACTAAGATGAATCTCAATTACAGTAATATTATTCTGCAAGATATTTCACCTTCATGGCTGCCGGACAACATCCAGGCAGCCATGTTGCGTTTAGACCTGCTGCATCCGGAAGTTTCGGGGAATAAGTGGTTTAAGCTGAAATATAATTTAGAGGCTGCCGGCAAACGTACTATCCTCACTTTTGGCGGGGCTTATTCCAATCATATTGCAGCTACTGCTGCTGCCTGTAAACTGGCAGGCTTACCCGCCATAGGTATCATCCGCGGAGAAAAACCTGTAAACCTCAGTCATACGCTGCAACAAGCCATCGCTGATGGTATGCAACTGGAGTTTATCAGCCGGGAAGCCTACAGGCAGAAAGATACTACCGACTGGAATAAATACTACCCCAATGCTTATATCATCCCCGAAGGGGGAAATAATGAAGCCGGAGCAAGGGGCTGCCGGGAAATCTTATCATTGACAGATACCAGCTCCTTTACTCACATCCTCTGTGCTACCGGCACAGGCACTACCCTGGCTGGGCTTATCAGCAGCGCTAAACCCCATCAGCAGGTATTGGGTTATGTAGTACTGAAGGGAGCGGAATATTTAAAAGAGCAGGTAGCCCTGCTTACACGGGGAACTAACTGGCAACTGATACATGATTATCATAGTGGGGGTTATGCTAAAACAGCCCCGGAACTAATCAGCTTCATCAACAACTTCTACCTGGAAACACAAATTCCGCTGGACGTAGTGTATACTGGTAAACTGGTCTGGGGGTTTAGTCAGTCCCATTTCCCTCCGGGCAGCAAAATACTACTCATCCACACAGGCGGGTTACAGGGAAATTTATCTCTAACTCCCGGTATTTTAACCTTTTGATAAGAAATATATCTGAACGTTAAGTCGTTAAGAAGAAACTTATTCTCAGATATATCTACTTTTAAAAAGTCGTTTACTATATTTGGATGTAGTTGTATTTTTGACAACCTTGGATCAGGAATCAGTTTATATGAAGCAGTTGACGCGTTTTTTTATTGTAGCGGTAGTAATTATTACAGCATTATCATTTACAGTTCAGGCACAGAATACAAATCCTCCGGTCCTCCCGGCGTTCTCAGCCCTTATTAAAACAGGTAAGATACAGCTGGACTTCATCTCAGGTTTCCGTGATGTGGCCCAGATAGGTGTGCAACGTTCTCTGGATAGTGCACAATACTTTTATACAATAGGTTACGTAAACAATCCTAACAATTACAAAAACAGTTATTCAGATAATAAGCCATTACCTGGTTCTAACTATTACCGTTTACTGGTAACGTTCAAATCAGGTAAGTACCTGTATACCAAGATTATGCTGGCTGTTCCGGACAGCACTATTGATGCTGGTCAGAAGTTACAACTGGCTGATGTAAAGGAACAGATGGTGGCGGCGACTGCCAAACAGGATGCTGCCGGGGCTACGCCTACCGCAGCTGAGACTAAAGAAGCAGAGAAAAAGGTAGAGAAGATAGTATGGCATCCTTCCAACTATGTATATACCACTGCAGATGGTAATATTAATATCAAGCTACCGGATGCTACAGATAAGAAATACACAGTGAAATTCTTTGAACCGGATGGATCTTTCCTTTTTGAGATCAAAGAGGTGAAAGAACCTTTCCTGATATTAGAAAAGGCTATTTTCCTGCATTCCGGCTGGTTCAACTTTGAGATTTATGAAAGCGATAAGGTTTATGAGAAGTGGAACCTGTTTATACCTTTGAACTATAAGAACTAGTAATTTTTTTGATGGTGCTTCGCACCATCAAAAAATTGAAGGGGTCTTGCAGGGCTTCGCCCTGCACCCAAAATCAAATATTTATCATTTCTGCACCGAATACATCTGCAAAGTGCCTTTGCATTTTTTCCTTTACTTCTGCCAGGGAAACTTCCCTGCCTAGTTCTTCCTGCATGGAAGCTACTTTCTTGTCTGCAATTCCACAGGGAATAATATTGTTAAAGTACTGAAGATCAGTGTTTACATTCAGGGCCAGCCCATGCATGGTTATCCAACGGCTGCATCTTACTCCCATGGCACAAATTTTACGGGCACGGGCTTTGTCTTCCGGGTCCAGCCATACGCCGGTTTCACCGGCAGAACGGGTACCGGTAATCCCATACTCAGCTAAAGTACGGATAACGATCTCTTCCAGGTTACGCAGGTATTTTCCTATATCTGTAAAGAAGTTTTCAAGATCTATAATAGGATAAGCTACTACCTGGCCAGGGCCATGATAGGTGATATCTCCACCACGGTTAGTAGGGAAAAAGCTGATTCCCTGCTCCTGCATCTGCTGTTCATTGATAAGCAGGTTTTCTATATGCCCGCTTTTACCCAAAGTATATACAGGAGGATGCTCACAGAAAAGCAGGTAGTTGGTGGTTTCTTCCTCAGTAATAATCGGAATATCAGTAGTTATGACATCAGCAGTAGCCGAAATACCCTTTCCCTTCGCCAGCTTCACCCGCACATTCTCCTTCAGCAACACTTCCTGGTAATCCCAGGCCTTCTGGTAATCTATGATTCCCAAATCAGTAATATGGATCTGTTTATTCATATGCAACGGCAAAGTTACGATACATAGGGCAACCGGTAAACAATTGTTACCTTTGCAAAAATTTAAGATCCTCATGGCGGAAGAATTGATTGAATTAGATGATGAGCTGGAAAATGAAGAAGGCAGCGAGGAGCTGTACGAACGGGTGAATATTATCGCCGATAAAGGTCAGGAACCTTTAAGAATCGATAAGTTCCTGATGAACAGAGTGGAAGGTGCCACCCGTAACAAGATCCAGCAGGCCTGCGAAGACGGTATGGTTGTCGTAAATGACAAGCCTGTCAAGTCCAATTACAAGGTAAAAGCACATGATCATATCATCGTCTTTACCAGTAAGAATCCTGAAAATATGGAGGTGGTGCCTGAAGAGATGCCACTGGACATTGTATTTGAAGACGAAGATATCATGCTGATCAACAAGCATCCGGGTATGGTAGTACATCCCGGCTGTGGTAACTATACCGGTACACTGGTAAACGGGCTTGCCTGGTACCTCGGTGACCATACCAACCCCGAACCTGCCCTGCCACGCTTCGGACTGGTACATCGTATCGATAAGAATACCAGCGGATTACTGGTGATCGCCAAGTCGGACAAAGCCATGAACGACCTGGCCAAACAGTTCTTCGACCATAGTGTACAACGCCGCTACCTGGCCCTGGTATGGGGAGATTTTGAAGAGGATGAAGGCACTGTAGTGGCCCATGTAGGCCGCCACCAGCGCTTCCGTAAAATTATGGATGCCTATCCGGACGGGGAATATGGAAAGGAAGCCATCACCCACTACAAAGTACTGGAACGCTTTAATTATGTAACATTAATAGAGTGCAGACTGGAAACCGGCCGTACCCACCAGATCAGGGTACATATGCAGCATATTGGTCACTCCTTATTTAATGACAGCACTTATGGAGGAGACCGTATCAGGAAAGGTACCATCTTCGCCAAATACAAACAGTTTGTAGAAAACTGCTTTGACCTCATGCCCCGGCATGCCCTCCACGCCCAGACACTGGGCTTTGTCCACCCCCGTACCCGTCAGCCTATACACTTCGAAAGCCCGCTCCCGGCGGATTTCACTGCTGTATTGGACAGGTGGAGGACCTACGTTTCTGCAAGACCACTACAGGAAGAATAACTCACTAAAAAGGAAAGGCCCCCTGCAAGCAGGGGGCCTGAAACCAGCCGTAGCTGTTTTACTTCTCTCGGGTGTAAAAATAGGACATTCATATGGTTGAGGATGCTAACCCGATGTTAACAAATGAGTTTTCTCCCGTTTTTAATCCTAATCCAATGTTAACAAACCCCCTTTTCTGTTAATTCCATTAAAAAAATTATACATATCACAAAATTCTTTTAATTTAGTGCCTTACCCATGTCCTCACATGAGAAACCTATATCTACTTATAGTGGTTATTGTATTTACACTTGGCTCCACCACGGCCAGGGCTCAGACACCCTTTACCTATAACACCACCTGCCTCAATGATATCGTGAAATTTACCATTGCTCAAGCTGATCAGGCAGGCATTGATTCCTTAAAATGGGATTATGGCGACCTCGCTTCCGGTGTTAAAGACACGTCATCAGCCATGCAGGGCACACATACCTATGTGACTGCTGGTACCTATACGGTTACCCTTATAGCATTCAGAAGCGGTGTGCAGGACCTTAGCACTCAAACCATTACCATCGTAACACCTGTTATCTACGACTTTGGGCCACAGGACCAAACCCTTTGCGATGGCGGCAGCATCACCCTCACCGCTCCTACGGTGGCCGGGGCTACCTATGAATGGCAGGACAGCTCCACCAATCAGAGTATTGTCGCTGATACCTCAGCTACCTATAAAGTGAAAATCAACGGATGCCTGGTCCCAGACTCGGTAAACGTATTCTTCACTCCTATCCCGGAAATAGACCTGGGCCCCGATGTCACCCTCTGCGCAGGAGAAACCCTGCAACTGGATGCCACTGCCCAGAATTGTACCTTCTTATGGAGTACAGGCGCTACCACTCCGGATATCATTGTACATAGTGATACCGTACGCCCTACCGTCGAATACATCGTTATCGCCGACGCTAAAGGTTGCGGTGTTTACAGAGATACTATCAACATCACCTTTGCAGGCACACAGCACCCCTTCTCCCTGGGGCCTGATACCCTGCTCTGCCCTGGTGAAAGCATCGTGATTTCAGCCGCTACACCGGGCGCTACCGCCTACCGCTGGAGCAACGGGGCCCGTACCCAAACTACCACCATCAATGGCCGGTATGATCTCTGGGTATTCGTCAGCATAGGCGGGGTCTGTGAAGTGCTGGATACCATCAAAGTGCGGTTCAACGCATTAAGGAATGTGGACCTCGGGGGAGATACCACCATCTGTAAAGGAGAAACACTGGTACTAACAGCCGACTTCGGAACCGGTACCTACCGCTGGCAGGATACTTCCAAACAGGCTACCTTCTATGTACGAAAACCCGGTTATTATTATGTACACGCTCAGATAGGCCGTTGTGAATCAACCGATACCATTCACGTAATGTTCGATGATACACTGCATATACACCTTGGGCCTGATAGTCTGATGTGTAACGGGGAAGTGCTTAAACTCTATCCCATGGGGGCTGGCGCTCAATATAAATGGCAGGACAGCTCATCCGTTCCTATCTTTAATGTCACGCAGCCCGGAACATATGCACTGGTCAGTACCAACACCTGCGGACGGGCAACAGATTCTGTAGAAGTCACCTTCCAGGATTGCTCCTCACAGGTATACATGCCAACGGCATTCAGTCCTAACGGAGACGGTTTGAATGATTACTTCCGGCCACGCTTCCGGGGTATGATCTCCAATTTTGAGATCAGCGTGTATGACAGATGGGGAGAAAGGGTTTATTATACCACAGACCCGCAAATAGGGTGGACAGGTAAAAAACAAGGAACTTCTTTACCCACAGGCACTTATGTCTGGGTTATGCAATATGTCAGTGGTGATACAAATAAGCTGATAAAAAAGACCGGATCAGTTACTATTGTATATTAAACATAAAGAAGGCCAGCTGGTAGCTGGCCTTCTTTATGTTTACTTACTGAACAGATCCTGTGAAATCGTGAAACTTAGCAATAAACACCGAAGTCTCCCTTTTCTTGAAAGGAACATTCCAGGTACCATCATACGTTACTAAAGAAGGAATCAGTAAACCCTGTTGTTTGGTCATCTGCACATTCATCCTCACATTAAAATCAAATAATAAGGTTTTATAAGAGAGAGAATATTTCCGTCCTACTATTTCGAAGTTTTCTTTATTGAAGTAGGTAATTAATTCATTGATAACGATATCTCCCCTGTCAATACTATTTAAGTCCTTTTTAGCCCTTGCAGTAAACACATAACAGGGAGTAATATCCTGGTAATTTTCAGAGCGGATAGAGAAGTCATACAGGCGTCTTACTTCAGGGTCAAAGATGGCGACCTTACCCCCTACGATAGGGACACCTCTTACCGGTTGTCCCGGGTTAAAAATCAGCTTTTTTAACTGGTTTTTATGTTTGGCCATACTGCCACCGGAAGTCTCAGGAACCTCTCCGCCGGCATCTGCACAAACAGTTCCTTTTGTAAAGAACAGGCTGGCGTATAATTCCGCCGTGTAGTAATTGTATTCCCCTTTTGCGTTGTAAAAGTCGCCGCCTACTTCTTCCTGCAACACCTTCATGGTATGACAGCGGCCCTGCATATTCTGTTGGATCTGGCTTTTCAGGAATGCCTGTATCTGTCCTTTTTTACCGTAGATACGGATGTCATTATCAGAAACATAACCCAGCAGGCGAAGGTTCTTAAAAGCACGGTAAAAAGTGGTATCCTCTTCTACCCTTTTTATAAAGCTGTTTACATCAAAACCTATACGCTTTGCCTGTACGGTTACTTCATCAAGGGTAACGGTCATCCCTTTATAAACAACAGAAGTATCCTGTGCGTGAGAGTAACTGTAAGAGAATAATATTGCTAAGCACATCCAAAGTTTCCGCATACTGCGAAATTATGAATTTTAGCTAGCTTTTCCTGCCACATACATCTGGTCCATTGTAGGAACGGGACTACCACCTTTGTTTTCCAGTGTGATAGCAAACATATCAGCGTTGTCAACAGATTTCATTTTCCGGAGGATTGCTGCTGTGTCTGTACCGATATCAAACACACCCATATCTACAGGTTTTCCATTCACGATGGCCCATAGCTGGTATTGTTTGCCCGTAGCGGGCTGAGGCAGATTATTGGCCATCAGGAATACCTCTTTCGAAGCCTTGTTCCAGTAGACCGTTGCGAGTAATGAAGGGAAAGATTTAGTACCCGGCATCTTCACCATCTGCATGGAAGGATCTTTCACAATCTCCAGTGAATGTTCCATTTCTTCTATACGTGTCCGGTAAACATTTTGTTCTGATGCCAGTGTATTGTTGGTAGTTAGTAATGCCTCATATTTAACTTTGTAATCACTGTAACGTGAGAAATAAATAAAGTTAAGTAACAAACTTCCCAGCAATAATAATATTGCTGCAGCAGCGGCCCAACGCCAGGAACTGCTTACATACATTTTACCGGCAGGAGTATCTTCTATAATTTGCGTTTCTTCTGTTGCTTCTCCGATCAATTTTCCAGCTTCTTCATCAGCAATAATCCTGATCAGATTTTGCTTCACAACTGTTGGTGGTGTAACAGACTGCAACATTATATAATGCTCCATACCCAGCCGGCAGTCTTCTACTGCTATAGCTATTTCCGGATATTGATCTATTGCCATTTCCAGTTCCTGCTCCTCCTGCGGAGAAGCCAACCGGCTTACATAAGCTTCAATCAATCCGGACGATATGTAACGTGATGCGCCCACTTCTTATGATATTTTTAACAAGTTTCTTAATTGAATAATCGCGTTCCTCATCCTTGTTTTTACGGTACCCAAAGGGATTTCCAACACCTTGGAAATTTCTTCCTGGGTGCATCCTTTGTAGTATGCAAGATCAATAATGACTCGTTGTTCTTTAGTTAGCTTTTCAAGAACTTTTGAAAGGCCAAGATGGTCAACTGATGGGTGTACGGTTAGATTCGTTGTATATAAATGTACGTCATCACCGATCACTTGGATTTTCTGATCCATCTTATGAGCCTTTGAGCGGAGAGTATCAATAGCGGTATTACGGGTAATGTTAAGCATCCAGGTAAACAAACGTCCCTTGCTTTCATCGTACCGGTCAATATTACGCCAGATCTTAAGGAATACTTCCTGCAGAACATCACTCGCATTGCTTTCTTCATTGAGCACTTTCATAGCCACTCCATACAAAGCAGGTGAATAACGGTCATACAGGTAGCCGAATACCTTCTGGTCTTTGGACTTAAGCCCCTGCACCAACTCAGATTCCGTATATGTGAACGCGGATTCCAAAACAATTAATAAATTTTGTTAAAAATAACGTTTCGATGCTGCTAAACGATTAAAGCAAAATGTCATATCAGCCGTATACGTTACAGAAAAGATAACCGTTTACAAGTACAGCTGCATATTTACTCTCAAAGTAAGTCTTCACTAATGGTTAATGGGAATGCAATTATAAAGGAAATATAGCAATTATTGAGGAATAATTGATAATGAGGAGAATATGAAGGGTTAAGATCAGCCAGCTACTTTACCGGCAACGAACATCTGATCCAGGCTTGGGGTTTCACTGCCACCCTTCTTTTCCAGGGTAACTGCAAATACCTGTGCGCTCGTTACTTCTTTCATTTTTTGTAAGGCTTTGGCCATATTGCCCAGTTGGAAAACACCTGCATCAATTGGTTTACCATTGACGATGGCCCATAACTGGTATTGTTTATCTTCAGGAGGTTCGGGTAATGTTTGTGGAAGTATATATGCTTCTTTTGTAGCGGGGTTCCAGCAAATGGTAGCAACAATATCTGTATGTTTACCAACTGCCTGCATTTTGATCCACTTGAAAGCAGGGTCCTTTAACAGGTCCAGTTCTTTCTGTGTTTGCTGATACCTGTCGGCAAAAGCACTTTTCTCAGCGGATAATGCTACATGCTCTTCTTCTGCCTTGGCAATTTTCTCACCTAAAGCATCTGCACGCCCCATGTAAACAACATTCATACCGGCGCTCACAACCAGTAATACACCAGCTGCGACAGCTGCATATTGCCACATTTTCAACACCGGGATCTGCGGCATTATAAAACGTGTTTCTTCCTCTTCTTTTTCCTGTTTCTCTTCCACAACAGGCATCACTTCTTCTTCCTTCTCTATTTCATTCAAACGTGCCATCAGTTGCTGCTTCAGCCCGGCAGGTGGTTTCACTGCCCATGTCTGTACATAACGTTCCATATCAAGGCGCACCGCATCAGCAGCCGCTTTTATTTCAGGATACTGCTGGATAGCAGCTTCCACTTCGCGAGCTTCCGAATCGGATACCAGCCCGGCAACGTGGCTTTCTATAATGCCAGATGATATGTAACGTTGAACATCCACTTAATTACAACTGTTTTAGAATGGTCCGTAATTGTATGATCGCATTACGCATCCGGGTCTTCACAGTACCTAAAGGAATATCCAGGATTTTTGAAATCTCATCCTGTGTACATCCTTTGTAATAAGCCAGATCTATAATAATGCGCTGTTCCTTGTTCAACTGTTCTATTACTTTCGTCAATCCAATCTGGTCCACAGCCTGATGTACAGCAAATTGCTCCGTTCCCATGGAGTTGCTGCTCAGTTCCTGTACCTTCTGGCCCTGCTTATGTGCTTTTGAACGTAAAGTATCGATAGCGGTGTTACGGGCAATATTCACCATCCAGGTGAATAAACGGCCTTTATCAGTATCGTAACGTTCTATACTCCGCCAGATTTTGAGAAAGATTTCCTGCAGCACATCCCCGGCAACATTCTCATCATTGATCACTTTTAAAGCGATCCCAAATAATGCCGGTGAATAATGATCATATAAGTAACCGAAATGTTTTTCACTCCTGGATTTTAATCCAAGAACAAGTTCGGCCTCTGTATATGTTAGTGCTGTACCCAATGTATTTGCTTAGTTTGCAGGCACTAAAATAACAGGGATTTTTAACATTACAAAATTTTTGTCTATTTTATTTATGGAATATCATCTTGTAATCCACACTGATCTTACCTTTTGTGATGTCCTCCAATTTTCCTTTAATCATCCTGCGCTTGAGAGGCTTCAGGTGATCAATGAATAATTTACCATCGATATGATCATATTCGTGGAAGATGACACGGGCAGTTACGCCGGTGAAAGTTCTTTCCTGGGGTTCAAAATTTTCGTTTACATAGCGCAGGGTAACGGTTTCAGGGCGATATACATCCTCCCTTATCTTTGGAATACTCAGGCAGCCTTCGTTATACGCCCACTCTTCACCGGCTGTCTCTACAATATGTGCATTGATGAATACCCCCTTCACACCGTTGTCTCCGGGGTATTCTGCTTTTTCCTCTTCTTCCAGGCTCTCAATGATCTGCTCACTATCTATTACGAACAGGCGGATAGGTCTGTTTACCTGCGGCGCAGCAATGCCCACTCCACTGGAGCTATACATGGTTTCCCACATATTGGCTATGAGTTCCTGCAACTTTGGATAATCAGGCGTTATATCTTCACACATTTTGCGTAAAACCGGGTGTCCGTAAGCAACGATAGGTAGAATCATTTATATCTGTTTTCAATTTTTCAGAAGTGCAAAGGTAAAGATCAATGGCGAATTAAATACAGCAGTTTATCTGCTGCGCAGATATTCCTGCAGAATAATGGTTGCACTGATCTCATCTACCAGCGCCTTATTCCGGCGGTCCTGCTTTTTCAGTCCGCTGTCAATCATCGTCTGGAAAGCCATCTTGGAGGTAAACCGCTCATCTATCTTCTTAACAGGCAGCTCCGGGAAATTCTTGCCCAGGATACGGATACATTCCGTTACCAGGGCCGTGGCATCTGTACTGCTGCCATCCAGGTTCTTGGGCTCCCCTATCAGCATCAGCTCCACAGGCTCTGCTGCCATATATTTCTTCAGGTAAGGGATCAGCTCATGCGTCAGCACCGTAATTAACCCGCTGGCTATCAGCTGTAAAGGGTCTGTTACTGCCAGGCCTGTCCTCTTCTTACCATAATCAATTGCCATTATACGTGCCATACTATCCTATTAATAACATATCTGCGATGGCAAATACTGCGTATACCACGCTTGCAATACCGTTTGTAGTCATAAATGCAATGTTCACCTTACTGAGGTCATTGGGTTTTACCAGCAGATGCTGTGAAATCAGCATCAGGATAAATACCGCTCCTCCAATGATATATAACCAGTGGAACTGTCCCTGCAGACCAATAATGATCACCAGGATACCAGCTACCAGGTGCAGCCCTTCAGAGAAATGCAGGGCACCTGCCTTACCCAGCCAGGCCGGGATGGAATTAAGTGACAAAGAGCGGTCGAACTCCTCATCCTGCAAAGAGTAAATGATATCAAAACCAGATACCCAGCACAATACCAGTGTAGATAATAATACCGGCAACAGGGCAAAATGTCCTGTTACGGCAAGGTAGGCTCCTACCGGTGCCAGTGACAGCCCCAGCCCTAAGATCAAATGACAAAGCGCCGTAAAACGCTTGGTATAACTATATCCCAGCACTACGAGTAAAGCGACAGGCGACAGGTAAAAACAAAGTGGGTTGATGAACCAGGTTACTACCATAAACAGCACACAGTTCACTATCACAAACAGCAGCGCATTGTTTTCAGTAATCACGCCACGGGGAATTTCACGCTGTGCTGTACGCGGGTTCTTCCTGTCTATGTCCACATCCAGCCAGCGGTTAAATGCCATCGCTGCACTGCGTGCAAACACCATACATAATATTACCAGCAGGAATAATTCCCAGCTGAACGACTGCCCGGCTTTCACCGTAGCTATAAAGAAGCCGGTCAGAGCGAACGGCATAGCAAAAATCGTATGACTGAATTTTACAAGTGACAGGTACTTGTTAACGGTACTGATCATAGTGCTTTCTCTTTTTTCAACTTTACAAAGATATCCCAAACCACAATACCTGTGCTAACAGATATATTAAGGGAGTGTTTTACGCCTGATTGCGGAATCTCAATACAGCCCGACACCATCTTCATCACCTCTCCGTCTACGCCAGATACTTCATTACCAAATACTAATGCCAGAGGTTTCCCGGCTTCCGGTGTAAACGCATCCAGCATAATACTCTGCTCCGCCTGTTCTATTGCCATCACCGTATACCCCGCTTCCTGTAACGCCGTTACAGCTTCTGTGGTTGTTGGAAAATATTGCCACTCAACAGTTTCTGTAGCGCCTAATGCTGTTTTCTGAATATCCCGGTGAGGAGGAACAGGCGTATATCCACATAATACTATGCCCTGTAAAAGAAATCCGTCTGCTGTACGGAATACAGAACCAACGTTGTGCATGCTGCGCACATTATCCAGTACCAGCACCAATGGTGTTTTATCGGCTGCTTTGAACTGTTCTACCGTTTTACGGCCCAGTTCATCCATGCTCAGTTTTCGCATTTTGCAAAAATAAGATAATTAGTGGCCCCAACTGCACGTCCTTACATTTCTATATATTTGCGCCATGGCTAAAAGCAAATCGGAAGAAACCCCACTCATGCTACAGCATAAGGCTATTAAAACCCGGTATCCGGATGCCGTGTTGTTGTTTCGTGTGGGAGATTTTTATGAAACTTTTAATGAAGATGCAGTCATTGCCTCTAAAGTATTAGGCATTGTACTCACCAAAAGAGCAAATGGCGCTGCCACTTATGTAGACCTTGCCGGCTTCCCGCACCATTCGCTGGACACCTATCTCCATAAACTGGTGAAGGCAGGCCATCGTGTGGCTGTCTGCGATCAGCTGGAAGATCCTAAAACTGTAAAAGGCATCGTGAAACGCGGTGTTACCGAAATGGTAACTCCCGGTGTAGCAGTGAATGATAAAATACTGGAAAACGCCAGTAATAACTTCCTGGCGGCGGTCCATTTCGGTGCAGACAACATCGGACTTGCCTTCCTGGATATTTCTACAGGCGAGTTTTTTGTGGCTCAGGGAAATATTGAATATGCAGATAAACTCCTGCAGAGTTTCAAACCCGCTGAAGTATTGTATGCCAAACAACAGCAGAAACTCTTCCGCCAGCATTTTGGTACCCGCTTCTACGTGTATACGATGGAGGAGTGGATCTTCACTACTACCTATGCACAGGAAACTTTATTAAAACAATTCGAAACACATAGCCTCAAAGGCTTTGGTATAGATGGCCTGCAGGATGCCATCATTGCTGCCGGTGCTGCCCTGCACTACCTGCGCGATACAGAACATCCGCACCTGCAACATATCACCAATATCCAGCGTATAGAACAGGACGACTTCCTCTGGATGGACCGCTTCACTATCCGTAACCTGGAATTGCTCAACAGCGGTGTGGAAAACGGTCATACGTTGCTCAGTACACTGGACAGTACTGTAAGCCCTATGGGTGCCCGCCTGTTAAAACGCTGGCTGGTATTTCCACTGCGTAATATCAACGATATCAATGAAAGGCTGGACGTTGTAGAGTACTTCATCAAAGAAACAGACCTCTCCAGATCTTTACATCAGCACCTGAAACAAACCGGCGATCTTGAACGTGTAGTATCTAAAATCCCTTTAAGGAAAATAAATCCCAGGGAAGTGATGCAACTGGCCAAAGCCCTGCAACAGGTGGAAGGCGTAAAAAAATTACTGGAGAACTCTCCCAATAATTACCTGCGCGAACTTAGTGGAAAGATGGACCCCTGCCCTGTTATCCTCTCCCGCATCCTGGAACAGATAGTGGAAACACCTCCTGTTCTTGTAAGCAAAGGCGGTGTGATACAACCGGGCATCAATGAGGAACTGGACAAGCTCCGCAACATCTCCAGCAACGGTAAAAACTACCTGCTGGAAATACAGAAAAAAGAAGCAGAAATTACCGGTATTTCCAGCCTGAAAGTAGCTTACAACAATGTATTCGGCTACTACCTGGAAGTAACGAACGCCCACAAAGACAAAGTTCCTGAAACCTGGATCCGCAAGCAAACACTGACAGGTGCAGAACGTTACATCACTCCGGAGCTGAAGGAATATGAAGAGCAGATCATTGGTGCAGAAGAAAAGATTCTTGCCCTGGAAGTAAAAATCTTTGATGACCTGTTGCTTGCCTTACAGTCCTACATTCAGCCTATACAGCAGAATGCTCAGATGTTCGGCAATATAGACTGCCTGCTCTCTTTTGCTACCAATGCTATTCAGTTTAAATACCGTCGTCCGCTTATTACAGAGGGCTTCAATATTGATATACGCGAAGGCCGTCATCCGGTTATCGAACGTGGTTTACCACCGGGAGATACCTATGTGGCCAACGATATTATACTTGATAAAGATCAGCAGCAGATTATCATTCTTACAGGTCCGAATATGAGTGGTAAATCGGCCCTGTTGCGGCAAACGGCGCTCATTACGCTCATGGCGCATATGGGTAGTTTTGTTCCTGCGGCGGCGGCTGAAATAGGCTTGACTGATAAGATCTTCACCCGTGTAGGGGCTTCTGATAACCTTAGTGGTGGCGAATCTACCTTTATGGTGGAGATGAACGAAACGGCCAGTATCATCAACAATATTACTTCCCGCAGCCTTGTTATTCTTGATGAAATAGGCCGTGGCACCAGTACTTATGATGGTATCTCCATCGCCTGGAGCATCGTGGAGTTCCTGCACGACATGACAGAGCACAGGCCGAAAACCCTGTTTGCTACGCACTATCATGAGTTAAACGAGTTAGAGAATAAACATGGCCGTGTAAAGAACTTCCATATCACCAATAAAGAATCAGGGAATAAAATTATATTTCTGAGGAAACTGGCTCCTGGTGGCAGCCGGCATAGCTTTGGTATTCATGTGGCCCGTATGGCGGGTATGCCGCCACAATTGCTGCAAAGAGCCAATGAAGTGCTTGCACATTTAGAAGAAAAACATATTGATGCGCCGCTGGAAAAGCATGTTAAAAACATTACTGGTCCTGCTGCCAAAGTACAATTAAGCATCTTCGATGCGCACAGCGATACGTTTAAACAAATCCGGGAGATGCTGGATAATGTGGATATTAATAGACTTACGCCGGTAGAAGCGTTGCTAAAACTAAGTGAGATTAAAAATCTGATATAAATAAAAGAGCTCCTGATGGAGCTTTTTTATTTAGTACTTATCTCCTCATCTCCTTTTTCATAAGGCAAAGACACTATCACCAATGTCATCATTTCATCTTTTGTCTTCATCGCTCCATACACTATTGCTGGCGGGGAAGAAGGATTAGAAGGGTTATCTGCTGTATTATCATACGTACCTTCTATATTCACGACCGTTCCTGCCGGTATCTTCATCAGTTTTGGAAACCAGTAAATCTCCTGCCAGTTAAAGCTCCAGTCGGGAATAGATACCAGTTTAATCGTATCTCCGGCAGGCGTTACCCCATATGCTTTAAAGATCTTACCCAGGTAATGCATGTGTGGCCATACATATAGCAAAGACTGATCAGTAGGTGTAGCTATTTTTACTTTAAAGCTTTTCACCACATCAGGCGGTATATAAAAATAAGGATCGATCTGTTTCTCTCCTATCCCACCGGAACCTAAAGAAACCGCTTTAATAACCCTTTTAACGGGTGTTTTGGTAAAGAAGAACTGTACCCCGCTGATGATGTCTTCGTCCTTGCCTAAAGGCGCATAATGCACCGTTAATAAAACCACTCCACGCCTGGGCATTACCCATCCGATATTAGCAGGATAAGATTCATAAGAACTACCGGGAATCCATCCTCCAAAGTACACCATGTTCTGCCGGTACTTTACATATTGTTCGTAATAGTCGAGGTGAGATGCTGTATTATTCACATAGGCGGGCGTGTTATATAAATCCAGTTCCGGTACATTATCTACTTCATAATTGGCATGATGAATTACCTTCCTGTTATTGGAAGTAAATTCAATTGCTTCCACGTTCATAGAATCCGGTAGTTCAAAAGGGATTTTATACACGATGAACTTTTCTGTATTATCTCCCGGCAGGTGAAAACTCTCTTTCATAGAGAGTACCAGGTCCGGTTTACGGTTATAGCGTGTACCTGTTATATAAGGATTTTCATCTTTAGCAGTAGCAGTACCTTTAGGCATTTTATGATCTGCCCAGTCGGCGATCATCGCAATCTGTTCTTCGGATAATTTCCTTTCATTGGCAAAGGTTGAATAATGCGGATCTGCCTTCCAGGGTGGCATATAATGGCTCTGCGTTACCTTTTTAATAAACGCAGCTCTCTTTGCCACATCATCATATGTAACAAGCGGAAAGGGCGCAGACTCTCCTTCCCTGTGACAGGGGGTGCAGTTGTTATGTATCAGCGGTGCTATATGCTGATACCACGTAATCTTCTGTGCCTTTGCTGTATACGTGAACAGCAATAATATTGCAATAATGTATTTCACTTGATCATTATCTTTTCATCTCCTTTTTCATATGGCATATACACCATCACCAGTGTCAGCATTTCGTCTGTCGTTTTCATATCTCCGCTGGAATAAATAAGTCGTGGTGGAATGTTGGGATTGGAAAGATTATTGATCGTATTATCATATGTTCCTTCCACGGTAATCACCGTCCCTTTGGGAATTTTCTTCAGCGTGGGAAACCAGTAAGGTTCCTGCCATTTAAAATCCCAGTCCTTTATAGATACCAGCGGAATCGTATCTCCGGAAGGTGCTACCCCATATGCTTTGAATACTTTTCCGAGGTAATGCATATGTGGCCATACGTACAATATTGACTGATCTTCCGGCGCTGTTACTTTTAATTTAAAACTCTTTATTACATCCGCCGGTATAAAAAAATACGGATCAATATCCTTCTCTCCTACTCCGCCTGAACCAAATGATACGGCCATGATCTGCCTTTTTACTGGTGTCTTTGTAAAAAACAACTGTACCCCGCTGATATTCTCTTCTTCCCTGCCTATAGGCGCATAATGTAATGTCAGTAACATTACTCCCCGCTTAGGCATTTTCCAGCCTATATTGGCAGGATAGGATTCATAGGAAGTACCGGGTATCCAGCCCCCGTAGTAAATCATTTTTTTCCGGTAGGGTACATACTGTTCATAAGTCTGACGGGAGCCTTCCGTAAGATTGATATAATCAATTGTATTGTAGAGATCCAGGTCAGGTACATCATCTATTTCATAATTAGCATGATGGACAACTTTCTTATTGCTGGACGTAAACTCGATCGCTTCCACGTTCATAGAATCCGGCAGTTCAAAAGGGATTTTATATACGATAAAGCGTTCCATGTTATCCCCTTTAATAATAAAGGGTTCTTTCATGGTCAGCACCATATCCGGTTTACGGCTGTAATGTGTGCCTTTTACAAATGGAATATCTTCTTCTACAGCTTTGCCTTTAGGCATGTTATGATCTGCCCAGTCGGCGATCATTGCGATCTGTTCATCTGTCAGTTTCCTTTCATTGGAAAAGGCGGTGTAATGCGTATCTGGTTTCCAGGGTGGCATGTACCGGCTCTGCGTCACTTTTTTAATAAAGGACGCTCTTTTAGCTACTTCCTCATAGGTAATTAATGGAAACGGAGCAGCATCACCCTCACGGTGACAGGGAGAACAGTTACTGTGTATAATTGGAGCGATATGCTGGTACCAGGTGATACGCTGTGCATTCGTTGTTATAGAAATAAATAATAGTGCAACAGCAATAATGCCTCTCATTTTCTATCTATCAAAAATTGCTGATCAGGCACCCAACCGGTGTAGTGGCTGCCAGGGGTTCCCCTCCTGTCTCCACACTGCTGATGGCCTGCTCAAGATACTTTTTCGTAGCCACCTTCCTTGTTTTCCCCAGTCCTACCACCCAGTCGTCTATCAATCCCCTGTAATATTCTTTGCCATTGTATCCCATCAGGATTACTTCCGGTGTAACAGTAGCATTCAGTGAATTGGAAATGTGTTTGGCCGGGTCCATCAGTACCGGGAACGTAATACCGTAATCCCTGGTAAAGGCAGCCACCTCACTTCTCAGGAAGGTAACGCCACTAATGATGCCATAGAACTGAATTTCCGGGTGTTTTTGCTGCATGGCCTGCAGTACAGGTGCATAGTTTTTGCATAAAGGGCACTCTGTGGACAGGAATATATATGCAACTGATTTCCCTGCGGGCTTTACCATGAACGTTTTCCCGTTAAAGTCTTTCAGTTTCGTCACCGATGCCAACTTTGCACCGGCAATTAGCTGGGCGCTGAGCGACTGAGTTAGGAACAGCCCGCTAAACAGCGCTAATATCAATAGTTTCGCCATAACGATGCGTTTATCATAACAAGTATTCTGGTTGAAAGTGGCTCAATACAATGTACGGATTAACAATATAATTTTTCTTACATATTGAAAATTAAACCTTTTTGTAAGGAAATGAGGGAATTGGGGTTAATGGGGTATATATAAAAAGGGATGGCCCACCTAAAAGGCGGGCCATCCCGGAATATCATTCCTGTTTAGTGAATTACTTCACGTCCCAGAAAATCTTAGTATCTCTTGTATCTTTTGCAGATACTGAATTGTAGTTAGCTGTATTGTACAGTTTTTCTGTAGAAGGGTACAGTAAACGCACTGGAGGCGCAGATGCAGTAGAGTTACCGGCAGTTGCGAATGACAGTACAGGATAATCTGTTCTTCTTAATTCAGCCCATGCCTGACCTGCTTGCAGTACGCTGAAGTTTACCCATTTCTGCAGATAGATCTTGTTCAGCTTTTCTGTAGTAGTACCGCTATATGCAATAGCAGGCATTGCCAGATAAGTAGTGATCGCAGCAGCAGTTGGGGAAGTTTCTACAGGCCACTGTGTAGGTGTTCCATCTCTTAAAATTCTTGACTGGTTAATACCATACCAGAATCCTATAGATTGATTGATACCTGTTTCGTATGAAGTCTGTGCACTTCCAACACCCCATCTTTCGCCAGCTTCTGCTTTCAGGAAGCTCACTTCCGCTGCAGTAAACATTACACCTGGAACGTTATAGTTGTAATAAAAAGTAGCAGAGTCGTAAGTAGCATATCCACCAGCCTCATATTCAGTGTTAGTTACATTATAAGGAACACCTTTGTAACCGTTGATTTTATTAGCATCAAATATTACTGCTGTACGTGGATCACTATTTGCGACCATTACAGTGTTCAGCAGGTAATCAGGAGCATAACCGAAGTCAGTGAATACATCACGCAGATCACTTCTTACTGCGGTTGGGCTCATTTTAAAGGTAGCATTCTCGGTGTTATCGTCAATCATCGGATAAGTAGCCGCATCAGAAAGCATTGTTGTAATTGCAGTTTGTGCTTTAGATTCACTCACATTAGAGATCCTCATTAATAAACGAAGACGCAGTGAGTTAGCATAACGCTGCCAGTAAGAAATGTTACCCGCATACATAAGATCTGCTTTAGTAAGCTCAGAACTTACTGATGATACTACAGTAACAGTATCAAAGTATGTGTTCAGGTCTTTCAGTCCGGAGATCAATGTATCATATAAAGCAGCTGCATCATCAAATGGCGCTGGTTTAATGGTACGGTCTGCATTCAGGGAACTAGCCTGGGAGAAAGGAATATCACCCCAAAGATCAATCAATTGTGCGGTCTGATCATAAACCAGCACCTGAGCACATTTCAGGAATACCTGCTGCTGCTGTTGCTGTGAAGCAGAAAGAGCACCCAGGGAAGTCTGCATTTCCCTGTAAGAGTTCAGGATACCAGGACCACTGTAATTATAATCCTGACCAGCATCAACACTACCATTGTAAAAATCTGTCCAGCGACCTTCTGTGTAAGAAGTATTCGGAACATACATCTGGTTGCCTGGTACTAATGCTGTTAACTGTGTGAAAGCAGCAGTAGTTGGCATCACAAAAGTGTAATAATCCCAGTATGAAGGATGTATCCTTTTATTCATGAACATACCAGAGAACAGTTTACTCAAAGAACCTGTAGTAGTTAATTCCGGGTTCAAATAATCATCCTCCAGCTTTTTCTTACAGGAACTGAAAGTACCTACAAGTAACATGAGGAGGGCTGTATTTATCAAAAGTCTTTTCATTATTGTCTTTTTAAAAATCGTTTAGAAAATGATCAACTAGAAACGTGCGCGCAAACTAGCACCCAGGCTTCTTGTAGGTCCGGCAGTACCATTGTCAATACCCTGATCCAGCCATCTTGAACCTGTAGCTACTTCAGGATCTAAACCATAAGGCAATGATTTGTAAATATAGAACAGGTTACGTCCGATCACTGACAGTTGCAGTCCCTGGAAGTGCAGTTTCTCAACGATGCTCTTAGGCATGTTGTAAGTCAACGCTACTTCACGAACTTTGATATAACTGTTCTTCATTACTGCAGCAGAATAATCACCATCTCTCCAGTTGTAGTTGCTCAGGTAGTAGTTAGCAGCAGAAACAACTTTATCATTTGTAGTTCCGTCAGCTTTAACACCTGGCAGGATTAAACCGTCATTACGTGAACCACCAGCAGCTGCAACATAAACAGCATTAGCTTCGTCAGTTACGTTGTAAGCAATACCACCATGAGCAGCATCTCTGTACTGAAGGGTGCTTTTAAACATACCACCACCCAGCTGATAATAAGTAGGAATAGAGGTAAGTACGCCACCATAACGGTAGTCTAATGTTACATCAAGAGCAAATTGCTTGTAAGTGAAAGTATTGGAGAACCCACCTACAAACTTAGGCATAATGTTACCAACTAATTTATAGTCAGCAGTATTTACTGTATACAGACCATTTGAACCAACTACACGGTTACCCTTAGTGTCTGTAGTCATTGGATGTACATATATGTTACCCAGTGGATCACCTATTTCAGATCTTGCAATCGCATATCCACCACCTTCAAAGTTTTCAGTTAAGCTGGTCAGACCGTCGCTCAGTTCAAGCAGTTTGTTTCTGTTCAATGCGAAGTTGAAACGTGTAGACCAACGGAAGTCTTTACCACTGATTGGTGTTGCATTGATAGCTGCCTCATAACCGTAGTTAGAAAGAGTACCAGCGTTCATGATCGCAGATGTTGCACCTGTAGATGATGCTGTTGTAGCAAACAGGATCTGACGTTTAATTTTGTTATTATAGTAACTAAAATCAAGTCCTATCTTACCATCAAGGAATTTAGTTTCTAAACCAAATTCAGATTCTCTTTTCTGCTCAGACTTCAGACCATTATTACCGAATTGATTGTTATTAGGCTGCTGATACAAAATGTTAGTGCTGTTATAAGCAACACCAAACTGGTTGTAAGCTACGTTAGCCTGATAGATGGAAGGGTGATTACCCACCAGACCATAAGATGCTCTTAATTTACCATAGCTGATAAATGAAGGCAGTTTTACAACATCAGAGAATACAAAACCAGCATTGAAGGAAGGGTAAAAATAAGTGTTATTACCTTTAGCCAGTGTAGAAGTAGCCTCATAACGAGCAGTACCTTCTACATACAGGAAGCTCTTGTAGTTCAGGTTTAAGATACCGAATGTAGCAACATCTATCTGTTCAGCACGAACAGCCTGCGCACTAACTGTATTAGCAGAGTTGCTAACACTGAACCAGTTTTCATTTACAAGTCCTCCGTTTGTTGAAGTAGACTGGTAACTGTAATTCTGTTTACGACCAGTAAGACCACCAGTCAAAGACATACCAAGATCGTTAGTGATTTTAGGACTATATACCACCATCGCATCTCCATAGATTACATTGTTAACTCTTGTCTGTAACCAGTATCTTCCTGTATAACCTAAAGAAGAAGGTTTTTCATTATGCTCCTTATCTTCAGTACCCAGTGTGGTGAAGTCACCACCAGCTCTTGCTCTGAAACGCAGGTTATCAAGAATGCTAACATTTAAAGTAACACTGTTGATAAAACGGTTCTGAGTCTCATCATAGCTGTTACGCATGTTGTTCCACATATAATCAAGCAGGTTAGTAGCTCTCATATTGTAGAGGAATTTCTGATCCTGATCGTAGTTGGTGTTATTATACGTCACGTATTTATAACCGTTTGAAGTCTGATACCTTGTTTTATAGGTCTCCATATCATCCATACGGCTTGCAAAACCATTATAAGAACCAAACAGGTTACCCATCGCTTCCGGACGGTTGTGAGTAAAGTTATTATTGTAAGTAGACACAACATCCAAACTTATCTTCTTGCTCAGGTTCAATGTACCATTGAAGTTGAAGTTGTTCTTATACAGATTACTTCCTGGCATGATACTCTTATAGTCAATACGGCTGTAAGAGAAACGATAGTTACCTGCATCACTTGCATTAGACATTGCTACGTTCAACGTAGAATTGTAACCTTTCTCATAGAAATCCTTATAGTTATTCTTTACAGCTGAGTATTTTTTAGTGGTACCATCCCAGTACTTCACATCCTGGCCGTTAAACTTAGGACCAAACTGCGCATAAGCCCTGTAAAAAGGATGTTTAGAACCATCAGCGTCAGTTACCCAGCCATCATAAGAAGCAGGGATACTTAAGTTGGTCTGCGCATCATAACCAGGACCATATGTTTCCTGGTAATCAGGAGTACTTGCAACTCTTTCAGTATTGTAAATGTAGTTTACATCTACACCTATTCCGTGAGCGCCTTTAGTACCTTTCTTTGTAGTGATTATAACTACACCATTGCCTGCTTCAGAACCGTACAGTGCAGTAGCACTCGCACCTTTTAACACAGAAAGACTTTCAATGTCTTCCGGATTAATATCCAAAGCTCCATTACCATCAATTCTGTTATTGGTAGTATTCCAGGATGATTGTGTAAGCGAGTTAAAGTTCCTGATAGGAACACCATCTACCACATACAAAGGCTGAGTGCTTCCATTATAAGAGTTTACACCTCTGATCTGCACAGTAACAGCTGAAGAAGCACCACCCGGAGCAGCAACAATCTTCACACCAGCAGCTTTACCATATAAAGCAGATGCAAAGTTAGTGCTACCTGTTTGGGTAAGTTCTTTAGATGTTACAGTACTTACAGCGTAACCTAATGCACGGGTCTCTCTTTTAATACCCATTGCGGTCACCACTACTTCCTGTAATCCTTTAGGATCATCAGCAAGTGATACATTCAGGCTGGTATTACCGCCTACTGCAACTTCCTGTTTCAGATATCCGATGTATGAAAATACAAGGGTACCTGTAGAACTGGCGCTAAGTTTAAAGCTACCTGCACCATCGGTCATAGTACCGTTAGTGGTTCCTTTCTCAGAAACACTCACGCCTGGGAGGGCGGAGCCTTTCGAGTCTTTTACAACGCCCGTGATGGTTATTTTCTGCTGAGCCCAGGCAAACTGAATGCACAAAACAGAAAGAACCGCAAATAAGAAAAGCGATCTCTTCATTTTTATTTTTTTAATTTGAAACTGTGGTGTGTTTAATAAGGATAAATTTTATAAACAAGTGTGTATTATTTTAGACAGTTGACACAAGGCAATAGCTATGCACTATCACTGATAGCACTTAAAAAAGCAGCATACAATAAAATTCTAGTTATTACTTAACTGTGACGTCGACACATATAAGTATAGGAATACCGAAATCAAGCATTATTAATTTGAACTAATGGTCATTGTGTTCTGTTACGTTACGTTTACTTCTATTGTTGAAATGTTATTAATGTCCATTTGGTTGATGCTACATTCTCTTAATGTTCGCATAACGTTCGCTACGAAAAAATACCCTTTTCATTGTTCCCCTGCTTAATTATCAATCCTACCGTATTCCTGCTCTTATCATTAAGCGTTCAATACTTTAACGTTTTAGCATCCTCTTGTTAAAAAAAAGAAATCATTCACTATTTCTCTACAGCCTTGTCCCTTAGCTTCATTGTGGCTTCAAACTTATATAAAGTTTTTCTACTTCACAAATATTTTTTACAAAATTTTAACACAATTCAAAGCTGCTAAATAGAATTAATAATACAATAACACCTTCGTTGTAAATATTGATAATGAATGCCTTATGCACTTTTAAATAGCTATAAAATTTAGCATATCAGCAATATGCTACTATAATTTAGCAATAAAGCATCAGCTCATTTCACTACTCTTTTTATATATTAAATTTTATTTGCTATATGGATGAGTTCGGATTAAACACAGTATCCCTATAGATAATACTTCACTTCGTATTCCTTCAAAAAATTTTCCTGTAGATAAAATCAGAGATGATTCACATTATTCAGGCATAGCAGCTACGGGTTATCATCAGTTTTCATAAAAGCAGAATAATTTCTGTTCTTCTCAAACTTATAAAAAAATTCCTTACTTCGCAAATATATATTATGCATCGCAACGCGAATTAACACTATGTTCATAACGGGGTAAAAAACTTACTTTATTCTCATCATCGTAGATTCCCTCTTACGCAGTTCCAATGGTAACACTACCTGTGCTCTTGTCACTGAATTGTTATCAAGTTCTTCTATCAATAATTGAATTAACCTGCGGCCGATTTCTTCTACAGGCTGTGCTACACAAGTGATAGAAGGGCTGTGTAATCTAAAGATATCATGATCATCAAAACTTACCATACCCAGGTCTTTCCCTATCTGTAACTTCAACGCACGTATGCTCTCAATGCCACAGATGCCCAGATAGTTGGTTGCAAAAAAGATCGCATCCAGGTCTGTATTATGCTGCAGGTACTTCGTAATCTCCTGTATAAATCCAGGTCTGTCCAGATCAAAAGCCAAACGTTTGATCATATTCTTACCTGCGGGAAGATTATGCTCCTGTAATGCCTGTACGAAACCATCCAAACGCAATTGCATCTGAATCTGTGAAGAGGAAGTGGTGATAATCGCTATCTTCTTATATCCCTGGTCCACCATATGACTCACCGCCGTATACGCCCCCTGGAAATTATCCACTACCACATAGTTGAAGTCCTGCACATTCGGAAAATAACGGTCCATCAGTACCACCGGCTTTTGCAAAGAAGCAATTTCCTTATCCAGGTTCAGCGTAGGCGTGATAATATACCCGTCCACCTGCCGGTAACGCAATACCTCCAGCAAGCCTTTGGCTTTTTCTTCATTATCCTCCGTACTGCCAAATAATACCTTATAACCATATTTATCGGCCTCATCCTCTACCACCTTAGCCACATTGGCAAAAAAACTATTAGCGATATCTTCTACAATTAGCCCGATTGTTTTGGTCTTCCCTGTACGTAAACCGCGTGCAAGCTGATTGGGCTTGTATTTCAGCTTTGCAGCTATCTTCATTATACGCTTGCTTACCTGCTCACTGATCCTTTTTTCCTTCCCTTTACCATTTAATACAAAAGAAACTGTTGTAGGTGAAACGCCCGCCTGTTGGGCTATATCTTTAATGGATATTCCTTTCACGAAATTTAGATTTGGTTTGATTTATTAGAAAATTATAATCTTAACAGCAAAGCGCCAAATAAATTAATACTGCCATTTTCATATTTATAAATGAGATTTATTGAAAAATGATGTTTTTTTAACCGATTTTTGATAATTTGGCACATTCACCGGAAAAGTTCCGTTAGGGGGGAGAATCAATATTTGACGGCAATTAATCAGCTGCCAGGGTCATGCGTGAATGGCTGTATACTGCCGTCGAGAGCCACCAGACGGGGCAATAGGATGCTTAAACTTATAAATACATGAAACCCATTCTTATTAAAGTGGGGGCATTTGCCGACAATCAGATCACTATCATTGAACGATGTGATCCTTATTTTAATACACCTTTCCACTTCCATCCGGAATGTGAACTGGTTTTTGTGACCGAAAGCAATGGTAAACGAATTGTTGGCGACAGCATCGAGAGCTTTGATGTAGGTGATATGGTGTTTCTCGGCCCACATATCCCACATGTGTGGTATAACGATGAAAGCTATTATCAGAACAATGAAGCGCTAAAGGCACGCTCTGTAGTTATCTACTTCCCGAAAGACATCTTCGGGGATAAATTCTATGGCCTGCCCGAAACAAAAGCACTCACAGACCTTTTCCACAGAGCTCAACGCGGCATGAAGATCGAAGGCCCCACCTACGATCTGCTGAAAGATGAAATCCTTACCCTTCCCAAAAAAGAAGGACTGGAACGTATCATCTCCCTGCTGGGCATCCTGAAAGTTCTCACGGAAACCAAAGACGTGCATTACCTGGCCAGTACAGGTTATTCCCACGCCTTTAACGCGAAAGACAACCACAAGATAGATGAGGTGTTCAAATACGTGATGAGCAATTTCTCCAAAGAGATCTCTCTCCATGACGTAGCCAGCATCACCAACCTCTCTCCACAGTCCTTCTGCCGCTTCTTTAAAAACCGTACAAAGAAGTCCTTTGTACAGTTCCTCAACGAAGTACGCATCGGCCACGCCTGCAAACGCCTGACCGAAGAAGACTGGTCCATCGCAGAAATAGCCTATTCCTGCGGATTCAAGAACCTCTCCAACTTCAACCGCTTCTTCAAAGAGATAGTCGGTAAAACTCCCAAAGAGTATAAAAATGAACTCAGACTTAAAGAAGCGTAAGAGTAATTTTTTTGGTGGAGCTTCGCTCCACCAAAAAAATTAGCCGTTTTTTGCAGGGCTTCGCCCTGCACCCCAAAATTAAACCAAAGCTCTGATCTTCATCATATAACACCCTACTTGAGAAGTAAGCCCCGTAAATTGTTTGGTAATTGATTAAAATGCATTAATTTTCGTTAACATAACATTAACCAAAGGCCAACTGATAATGCACTATCCGCTGGTAATAAACCCTTTTGTCAACCAAAATTCTTTAGAATCCCCTGTATTCCATGTATAGTAATTATACCGATCAAGAATTACTATTGCTGCTGCAACAGGACAATGTGAAGGCATTCAATGTCATTTATGCCCGCTACAGCCAGCCTTTATACCTGTACATTCTCAGTAAAATGGATGCAGGTGAAGCCAGTAAAGATGTACTCCAGGACCTCTTCACCTCTCTATGGGAAAGAAGACAATCCCTCAGCGTACACGAATCCCTCAAATCCTACCTGTACCAGTCTGCCAGACACAAAATCATCGATATATACCGTAAAAACAGCACCTACCGTAAATATCTGCAACAACTCATAGAACATTTCGACGTACAACCAGGTGGCATCGCGGAACTGGTAGATACCAAAGCCAGGACCAAAGACGTGTTTGATACCATCAACCACCTGCCCGAACGTATGAAGGAAATCTTTATACTCAGCCGGGTAGAACATCAAACGGTAGAGCAGATAGCCGTACGCCTGGGCCTTTCACAGCAAACCGTAAAGAACCAGATTACCAAAGCTTTAAAGATATTACGCACCAACCACGCTAAACCAGATATTGTACTGCTACTGCTCACCGCAGCCAGTATGTACACTTTTTTTTCCAACTGATAGTACTACGAACAAAGAGGGACGACATCTAACTGGGACAATATCAACATTAGGACAACATCTAAACTGAAAATCGGTGGAGCTAGAACAGATCAAGAACATATTAGAGCGTTACAACCAAGGAAAATGCACTTCAGAAGAATCCCGTTTAATAGAACAGTGGTTTGAAGACATTCACCCCGAACACGCTACACAAATCAATGAAAGCGAATTACAGACAGAACTGGACGACATCGGACAGCAACTGACCAAACGTATACAACGCTCTCAGACACGCACCCTGCGCCCATGGTATTACATGGCGGCCGCAGTTGCCATGCTGATCGCTGCCGGCGCCTGGTTCCTCCAGCTCCGCAACAAACCTGCTATCCATAAGGGCATCCAGGAACAACCTCTTGCCCTGAAAAATAATAACGTCATCTCCAATGGCTATATGATCGTTACCATCGCCAAAGGAGATACCGGACATATTACCCTCGAAGATGGCAGTACCATCGTTCTCAACGCTGCCAGCCGTCTTCGTTATCCCGTTCATTTTGCAAACGGTCATCGTGATATCTACCTGGAAGAAGGAGAAGCCTTTTTTAACGTGGCCCCCGAAACAGGCAGCACCTTCACCGTACATGCCGGCAATACCAGCACCACCGCCCTCGGTACTTCTTTTAACATCCGCGCCTATAGCAGCGAACAAAAGATTACTGTAGCCTTGCTGACAGGTAAAGTGAAAGTAGTCACCGCCCGGCAGGAACAAACACCCGTAATATTGTTTTGCAGCGAACAGGCACGCTACGACTGCCGCTCACTGGAACTCGTAAAAACCACTTTCCGGCAGGATGAAGTGATTGGCTGGCAACAGGGCAGCCTGTTGTTCAAAGACGCTTCCTTTGAAGAAGTACGTGCCGGAATAGAGAATATGTACGGTGTGACCATCATCAACCAGAGTGATAAAAAATATTGGACTTATACAGGTAATTTCAAAAAAGAGACCTTGAAAAATGTGATGGAAACAATTTGCCTGACCGAATCGCTGTCTTATACGAAGAAGAACGATACCATACTTCTGAAGAATAAGAAGTAAATACTATTGCTGCTTTGAAACCTAAACATACCGGGGCTATATGAAAGGAAAATCATACTTCGGTAAAGTATGTATTGCTGCGAGCTTCCTGATAATGTCATCATTAACAGGTGAGACGCGACTTTTTGCCCAAACCATAGAGCCATCCAATACCAATATCACCATCTACGTCAGGAACAAAGCCCTCGCCGCCGTGATGGCAGAAATAGCCTTCAAAACCAATCTCAACTTCCACTACGATAAAGCTACTATAGACGTCAGAAAGAAGGTAACACTGCATTGCGATAAAATACCTGTAAGCGCTGTTCTCAATCTTCTCTCCGCTCAAACAGGATTTATTTTTATCCTGCGGGATGATAAAGTGATCATCAGCTTACCTTCCTCTGCTACCAAAGAAGAAGATTCACTGCTGCGAACCGGCCCGGCAATCCGCAGGGATATCACCGGCATGGTAATGGATGCCGGGGGCAGACCCATTCCCGGTGTCACTATCCTTATCAAAAATACCACCAAAGGGGTACAAAGCAATGATGACGGCTACTTCACCATCAGAACTGCTGAAGGAGAAGTGCTCGTATTCCGCTCTGTAGGTTTCCTGAATAAAGAAGTCGTTACCGGCGGCGACAATATCATCGATGTGATACTCGAGGAAAATATCAAAGGCTTAAGTGAACTGGTAGTGACTGCACTCGGATTTACCAAAAGCACCAGGGAACTCTCCTACTCTGCCGGACAACTCGTTAGTGAAGATTTCTCTACCGTCAAAGATGCGAATGTCATTAACAGCCTGTCTGGTAAAGTGGCGGGTGTAATGATCAATCGCAGCGCGTCTGGTATAGGCGGCTCTGCACGGGTAATATTGAGAGGTAACAAATCTACCCGTGAGAACCAACCCCTCTACGTGATAGACGGCGTTCCCCTGGCCAACTTCACGCCCTCACAGCCTACTGACATCTGGGGACAATCATCCGGTATAGTAGGCAGCGGCGGCAGGGATGGCGGGGATGGTATCTCCAACATCAACCCCGATGATATCGCCAGCATCAGCATCCTCAAAGGGGCTTCTGCGGCAGCATTGTATGGTAGTCAGGCCGCCAACGGGGTTATCATGATCACCACCAAAAAAGGCAGCATAGGTAAAGGACATATAAGCTTCTCTTCGGACCTTACCGTAGAAAAGCCCCTTCTTCTGCCCAAACTGCAATACCGTTACGGACAAACCATTCAACCTTATAAAGACGATAAAGATGCCTTACAACCCGGGTCTGCAGACAGCTGGGGGGCAAAACTATCATCGCCGGACCATGTGAAACCATTCTTCAACACCGGCGCTACCTTCACCAACGCACTCTCATTCAGCGGCGGTGCAGATAAAACACAGTTCTACCTCTCCTACTCCAACATGAACAACAAGGGCATCTTACCTGTGAATAAACTCGACAGACACACGTTTAATGCCCGTGTTACCGGTAACCTGCTGGATAATAAACTATCAGTTGATGCCAATATTTCCTTCCTGGCACAGAATGGGCTCAACCGACCTTCTTCAGGATTGTACTATAATGCCCTCACCGGACTGTATACTTTACCCCGGGGACTCAATTTCGACAACTACAAACACTTCGAATACTTCGATACGGAACGCAACATGCCCCTGCAAAACTGGTGGAACATCCACCATGATCTGGGATGGACCGGCCAGGATGATCAACAGAACCCCTACTGGGTATTACAACGTGATCAGCGTGTGGAAAGCCGCTATCGTGCAATGGCCTCTCTTGCCATGAAATACCAGCTACGCGAATGGCTATCCCTGCAACTACGTGGTAACTTTGATAAAAGCTACGATCTATATGAACTAAAGGCATATGCAGGTACTCAACAGGTACTCTCCCCGCCAAACGGAAGATATACCCTGGAAAAAGAAACAAATACACAGCTATATGGTGATATGATGCTCACCGCATGCAGGAAATTAAACGAACAACTACATTTACAGGCCATGCTGGGCGCCAGCATCACCGATGTAAGAGCACACGACAGATCTCTTCTCAGTACGAATCCTACTGCTGCAACAGGACTGATATACAGTAATAAGTTCACCGTAGAAAACATTTCAGGCAATGCACTGGATGCACAGCAGAGCGTTGAACGTAAACAACTGCAGGCCCTCTTTGCCAGTGCGCAGTTAAGCCTGCATAATAAAATATTCTTAGACCTTACCGGCAGGAACGACTGGTCCAGTACTTTTGCTTTCACTCCCATTAAAAGCAAAGGATACTTTTATTACTCTACAGGGCTCAGCGCTATCATCAGTGATTTAATTCCAATGCCATCAGCCATCAATTTTGCCAAGGTGCGTATTTCATATGCCCGTGCAGGTAATGATATCGCGGCCTATGTATCCAGGCCGGCCCGTTTTATCCTGCAAACAACCGGTGGTGTTACGCGCGTCAATTTCAATACCAAAGCACCTTATCCCGGTATCTACCTGAAACCGGAAGACAACCGCTCAATTGAAGCAGGTGCAGAACTGCGCCTATTAAAAGACAGGATCAGCATAGACTTTACCTGGTACAAAAACAACAACTACCAGCAATACATGGAAGTACGTGCTCCTTCCGGCTCCGGCTTTCTTTACTACTATCTGAACCTGGGCAATATCCAGAACAGGGGAATAGAACTCTCCCTTTCCGGAACACCTGTACAGAGCAATCGTCTGAGATGGACTACTGCCATCAACACTACTATCAACCGTAATAAAGTAGTGACACTCAGCAGTAGCAGTATCCCTGGTGCAGGCCCCGACAACTACTACATCCTTACAGACTTCCTCACCAATATGTATGGCTCTTTTATCAAAGAAGGTGGTGCATGGGGAGATATCTACACCAACAAAGAATTGTATAAAAATGAGAAAGGACAATACGTGCTGGATAACCAGGGCAACCTCATTACCCGCAACGTATTTAAAAAAGTAGGTAATCCCAATCCCAAGCTGATGCTGGGCTGGAATAATACCATCAGTTATAAACAATTCTCCTTCAGTTGCGTGGTAGATGCCCGTTTTGGAGGAGAAGTAATGAGCGTTACCAACTCTGTGCTGGACAACTACGGCGTAAGTGAAGAAAGCGCAAAGGCAAGAGATAACGGTGGCGTAAATATCAATGCAGTGTATGAAGATGGCACTGCCTTCACAGGAAAATATGATGCGAGGAAATATTATACCGCTATCGGCGGACGTGCCGGTATCGGGGAAATGTATATGTATGATGCAACCAATATCCGTTTACGTGAATTATCCCTTACCTGCCAGTTACCGGTAAAATCAAGGTTTATCAGTAAAATGCAGATAGGGCTGATTGCAAAAAATCTATGCTTCTTTAAACTGAATGCTCCCTTCGATCCCGAAATTTCTATGAGCAGCGGGAATGGATTACAGGGGATAGATGTTTTCGGTGTATCAGCTACCAGGAGTATGGGAGCAAATGTTAAAGTAGTATTTTAAAGAACACTTGTTATGCGTAACATAATCATTACATGCATTGGTATTACTATGCTGGTTGGCTGTACGCGCAACTTCGAACATATCAATACCAATCCGTACGATCTTTATGATGATGAGTTACAACCGGACTTCAAATTACTGGGAGATCCGCTGGTACAGTCTATGCTGAACATACTCTCCGTGAATGATGTATCTGTTGCACAGTTGCAACAGAACCTCATGGGCGATGTATACTCCGGTTATATGATGACACCCAATCCTTTTCAGGATAACCGGAATAATATGACCTACGATCTGCTCGATAACTGGAATGATGATGCATGGATCACCGCCTACGGTAATGTAATGCCCAACTGCAAATTTGTAATGGACCGTTCCAGGGGTAAGTACCCCGATTTCTATGCATGGGCACAGTTGCTGAGGGTATTGGCCATGCATCGCATCAGCGATATTTACGGTCCGGTCATCTACACGCATTACGCAGTGATTAATCCGGACCGCAGCATTGATTACGACTCACAACAACAAGCATACTACGCCTTTTTCAGTGATCTTGACTCAGCGATCACCACCCTTACCTACTACGCAAAAAACACTACGAAAAGGCACTTTACCGGCTTCGATCTTTCCTATGACGGAGATTATATCCAATGGGTGAAATTAGCCAATACACTACGCCTGCGACTGGCCATACGCATCTCTAAAATTGATCCTGACAAAGCAAGAACAGAAGGAGAAGCTGCGCTTAACCAGCCATATGGTATACTCACTACTAAAGACGATAATTTCAATATTGATATCAGTCCGGTTACACACCCGCTAAACGTCATCTGTAATTCATGGAATGATATCCGTATGGGCGCTCCCATGGAATCCCTTTTGTGCGGTTATCATGATCCCCGCCTGCCTTATTACTTCTTACCGACGGACGTAAAAGATTCTCTTTACAGGGGCATCCGTAACGGTATCACTATTACCGGAAAAGATACCTACACCGGCTTTTCCAAACTGGCATTATTACCTTCCTATATCCAGCTGCTGACGGCTTCAGAAGCCTGGTTCCTGAAGGCAGAAGCTGCCCTTTACGGCTGGGAGGGCGCCGGTGATGCACAAGCCGATTATGAAACCGGAGTCTATACTTCCTTCCAGCAATACCATGTTACCAGTGGCTTTAATAATTATATCCATAACAGCACCTATACGGCCAAAGCCTATGCTGACCCTCAAAATGCAGCCAACAACATCTACAAAGGTGATCCACACCTGAGTACCATCACTATTCAATGGGACCCGTTTGCCAGCACAGAAAAAAAACTGGAACGTATCATCACCCAAAAATGGATTGCCGTATTTCCTGACGGACAGGAAGCATGGTCTGAATTCCGTCGTACCGGTTATCCAAAATTATTTCCTGTAGTCATTAACAACAGCGGTGGAAAGATTGCGACAGAAAATTTTATCCGCCGTATCCCCTTTATTCAATTCGAATATGCCACCAATATTGCCGGTGTAAACAGGGCATTACTCTCATTAAACGGACCCGATAACGGGGGTACCAGATTATGGTGGGATAAACCATGATTTTTTTTCTCTGAGCGTGGTACTATTTTAATTTCAGCACGACATCTCATTATGCGCATAGTAAAAAACACTTGTTAAGACACGCGGGACAAGACAGCGTAAACACGAGGTAATAATATCAATCAAAAGGAAACACGCTTCTCTGGAATGAATGGATGTATAACTATATCCAGCTGCTATTACTATGGGCTACATTATCATCTCTAACTATTTAAAGCAGTATCTATGAAACGTACATTACACGTTAGAAAAGCGTGCAGTGCAGCAGGTATCATGCTGTTACTGATGCTTGCCGGTGGTACCCCAGTTGCCACGGCCGGGACTTCTCCGTTATTGAACAAGGTGTTGCCCCAGCGCGACATTACAGGTACGGTCCGCGACGTAAAGGGATACCCCATCCCAGGCGTTACCGTTGCTATTAAGAATGGTAACAGGGGCACAAAAACCGATGACAACGGTTTTTATCTGATCTCTGCCGATGCCGGAGACGTAATAGTTTTTACTTATGTTGGTTACATCCCTCAGGAAATTATTGTAAACACACAAGGCGTTATCAGCACGATACTCGAAAGAGATATCAGGGGACTGAACGAACTTGTAGTAACTGCGTTGGGCATACGAAGAAAAGCCCGCAGTAATGGTTATGCTGTATCCACTATTCAGGGGGCAGACCTTACCAAAGCACGTGAAATAAGCGTGGCCAATTCACTGGAAGGCCGTATTGCCGGTGTAAACAGTACCCCTCCTACTACGGGTCCTGGTGGTTCTTCCCGTATCACTATCAGGGGTAACTCTTCTTTAAACCGTAACAACCAGCCTTTATATGTAGTTAACGGTATCCAGATGAATAACGACAACCTGGGTTCCGCTAAGATGTATGGTGGTGCAGATCTTGGTGATGGGATCTCCAGTATCAATCCCGATGATATTGAAGAAATGACCGTACTGAAAGGTGGCGCAGCGTCTGCATTATATGGTCAGCGCGGTATTAACGGAGTAATCCTGATCACCACCAAATCCGGTAAGTCAGGACAAATGGCCGTAGAATTAAACAGTAACGTTTCAATAGATAAAGTGAACGATTTCCTGGACTTTCAGGAAGTATACGGACAGGGGCTGAAAGGCGTTAAACCTTCAGATAAAACATCCGCACTCAACAGCGGATTACAAAGCTGGGGTTCAAAACTCGACGGCTCCCAGACTACATTATTCGACGGACAGTTACACCCCTATTCCAAACAGGGTAATCACATCAAAGATTTTTACAAAACAGGTGCTACCTTCAGCAATACACTGTCTGTTTCCGGTGGTAATGGCAAAACCACCTATCGGGTAGCTGCAGGCGATTTGCGCAGCAGCGGTATTTATCCCAATACCCGCTACTTCCGTGATAATATCAACCTGGACCTGAACTATAAGTTATCTGATAAATGGAGCGGACAAACAAATGTGACCTACGTAAAAGAGATCACCAACAACCGCTCTAACCTCAGCGATGCGCCAGGTAATGGTAACTATGGTATTGCATTTCTTCCTTCAAATGTAAAGGCCGATTACCTGGCCCCGGGTGCTGACCCACTGGGGAATGAAATAGTTTACAGCAGTGATCTGTTCAGCACCAACCCTTATTTTGCAGCTAACCGTTTTATAAACAATACAGAGAAAAACCGCGTACTGGGTGTTACCAGTCTGAAGTATGCTCCTTTCTCCTGGTTATATATTCAGGGCCGTGTGACCAATGATTACTTTGGCTTTAACGCCACTTCCATCACACCTACCGGTACAGCTTACCGCCCTACAGGCAGCCTGGACCTGGAACGTAACCGTCAGTTCAATGAAATGAATGCCGACGTATTACTGGGCATCGAAAAAGACCTCACCAGTTCCTTACAGCTGAACTTCAACGCAGGGGCCAACCTGTTAAAGAAAACAGATAAGACAAATGATGTGAGTGCTTCAGGATTTGCCTTCCCCTTTGTATATAATCCTGCTACAGCCAGTACAAAAAACAGTACGATCACGGACAGCAGAAGAGAGATCCACTCTGTATATGGTTCACTGGAACTGGGATGGCAAAACACGTTATACCTGAACTTAACAGACCGTAACGACTGGAGTTCTACTTTACCTTTGCAGAATAATTCATACAACTATCCATCTGCCAACCTCTCCTACATCTTCTCTGAAACACTGAAAACACACTGGCTGAGCTTCGGTAAATTAAGAGCTGGTTATGCACAGGTAGGTGGTGATGCTGATGAATATAAAACCAAATTGTATTACAGTACACTGGGTAGTCCAATCAATGGTGTACCATTGGGTGATATCAGTAGTGAAATCCCCAATAAAAAGCTGAAACCTTTAAAAGCAAAGGAAATAGAAACAGGTATCGAACTGAAAATGTTCAACAACCGTTTCTTTGCAGACTTCAGCTGGTACAATAAACAAATCTCCAACGATATCGTTTCTGCTACCGTTTCTCTTGGCTCCGGTTATACCAGCGCCATTGTAAACGTAGGTAAACTGGAAAACAAAGGAATTGAATTACTGATAGGTGGTGTGCCGGTGAAAACACCCAATATCACCTGGACTACCAGCATCAACATTGCCAACAACAATAACAAGGTATTACAGTTAGCAGAAGGACAAACATCCATGCTGGTAACAGATGGACAGTCCCGTACAGAAGCCGCTTTTATCAACCAGGTGGTAGGATTGCCTTTTGCGCAGATCATGGTATATGATCTCAAACGTGATACCAAAGGTAACCTGGTAGTAAATTCATCAGGATTACCCCAACGTACGGATGCTCTCGTGGCAAAAGGTTCTGGTGTAGCCCCTTTAACAGGTGGATGGAATAACAATATCTCCTACAAAAATCTGCATCTCTCCTTCCTGATAGATTTCAAATCAGGTGGTAAAATATATTCCGGTACCAATGCAAGAGCTTACGGATACGGATTACAGAAAGAAACCCTTCCGGGACGTGAAGGTGGTGTAGTAGTAACAGGTGTAACAGAAGAAGGAACACCCGTTACCAATACAATAGATGCACAGACCTACTACTCCCAACTGGCTACTATTTCTGCGCTGCATGTATACAAAACAGATTTCATCAAGTTCAGATCTGTAAGTCTTACTTACGATTTCAACAACAGCATGTTGCGTAACAAGCTGCATGGATTAAGTGTTTCGCTGGTAGGCCGTAATCTCTTCTACATCAAGAAGTCTACGCCTAACATTGATCCTGAATCCAACTACAGTAATGCAAACGCACAGGGACTTGAATACGCAGGTTTACCCACCAGCAAGTCTTTTGGTATTAATCTGAACGTTAAATTCTGATCATCCTAAATCCAACATCATGAAATCTCTTCATAAAATAATATTGGCTTTGTCTGTTCCGGTGATGATGATTATGCCGGCTTGTACAAAGAATTTTGATGATATTAATACAGATAAAAATAAATCCAGTGAACAAAGTGGTGTGCCGGAATATAATTTTTCCCGGGCACTGCTGGAATATACCGGTAACAGTGATTACAGCTATGAAACATGGCGCGTAAATATCATCTACTGCGGTATGATGATGCAGCAGTTATCCAATGTTTCCTGGTATGCGGGTGATAAATACATGCAGAACGACGGATGGGCCAGTTCTTATTTCGAACGTGCATATCCCGATCAGATAAAATACATCACTGATGTACTACATGTTACCAATGGTAACCCATACCTCACCAACCTTTATCATATCAGCCGTATAGCACGTGTAATGATCTTTCACCGCCTCTCTGATATCTACGGAGATATCCCTTATTCTGAAGCGGGCCTTGGTTATGCAGGTTCTATATTCACGCCTAAATACGATGCACAGCAGGCTATCATGCTGGACATGCTGAAAGAACTGGATGAAGCGGCAGCAGCGCTGGATGCATTCAAACCAGTACCAGGTAAAGGAGATCTGATCTACAACAAAGGTGGTTCCGTACCAGCTACTCAAATCGTTAATAACTGGAGAAAGCTGGCTTATTCCCTGATGTTACGTATTGGAATGCGCCTTACCAAAGTAGATCCGGGTACTGCTCAGACATGGGTGGAGAAAGCCTATGCTAGTGGTTTAATATCTGCTAACACAGAAAACGCTTACATCCTGCATGATGCTTCCGGCGGAAGAACGACCGTGAACAGGGTGAGCAACATCCTTTCCGGCGAGTGGAACGCTACCAATAATCCTGGTGAAGCCAGTCTGTCTAAAACCTTTGTAGACTTTCTGCAAACCAACAACGATCCCCGTCTGGCCTTTACAGCAATCGTTCCTGCTACCGGCAGCACATTGCCATTAGACCAGTTAGGCATGCCAAACGGTTTCGATACCAATGGTTCCGGCAGCGCTACTGATATATCCAAAGCCCCTGATTATCCGGGAGATCTGAAGAGGTATTCTATCCCTAATAAAAATATCCTGCTGAAACTGAACGGTCCTACTTTCCTGGTTACTTATGCACAGACAGAATTCTTACTGGCAGAAGCAGCAAAGAGAGGATGGTCAGTTGGTGCAGATGCACAGACACATTATAATACCGGTGTGACTGCAGCCATGGAACAATTTGTACAATACGATGCCAGTGCTACCATCAGCAGCACTGCGATACAAACATATTTAACAGCCCACCCTTATGTGGATGCTGACGGTTACAACCAGATCAATACCCAGTATTGGGCTGCCTGTCTGCTGGACTGGTATGAAGCATGGTCTAACTGGCGCAGAAGCGGTTACCCTGCGCTGGTACCTGTAAATTATGTTGGGAATGCTACGGGAGGTCAGATACCCCGCAGAATGCTGTATCCTTCTTCGGAAGCAGCTTCTAATGCTACCAATTACCAGGCAGCTATTTCAAGACAGGGGTCTAATTCCCTTATGACACCTGTATGGTGGGATAAGCAGTAACAAAGATTTTATATAGCCATCAATACCGCTATAAAAAGCAGCAAATAACAAGCCGGGCCTGTCGAGGTCCGGCTTTTTGCATTGCTTCGCCCTGTACCCAAAAATCAAATTAGGTTTTCAGATTAAATTGATTACTTTTGATATCATATTGATATCAAATTAAAACCTTTATGGAAAAGATTCTTAAACCTTTCTCCGGCTTCCTGGCACTTATAGTTGCCATCATTGCCCTGCCTTTAGCTGTTTACATGTTTACCTTAATGAGTATGACAGGCGAGCTGAGTTTCATCTGGCTGGCCATCCTATTGTTCATTGTATTCATTTTTGCAGTGAAAGGGATCATGATAGTAAATCCCAACCATGCCCGTGTACTCACCTTCTTTGGTAAATACACCGGTTCTGTGAAAGAAAACGGCCTGTTATGGGTAAATCCACTCTATAAATCTGCCAGCCTCTCCTTAAGGTCTCAGAACCTGAATGGCCAGCAGTTAAAAGTGAATGATAAACTGGGTAACCCCATCGAAATAGCCGCTGTAATTGTATGGCGTGTAAGTGATACCTACAAAGCCTCTTTCGAGGTATCCAACTTCCAGCAGTACGTAAATGTACAGAGTGAAGCAGCTGTGCGTCACCTGGCAGTAAGTTATGCGTATGATATCATGGAAGATGAATCCGCGGATATCACCCTGCGTGATGGCGGTGATAAAGTAAATGAAATGCTGGAAAAAGAACTGAATGACCGCCTGGCTCCGGCTGGTATCTCCGTACTGGAAGCACGTATCAGTCACCTGGCCTATGCTCCTGAGATTGCAGGTGCCATGTTACAGCGCCAGCAGGCTACGGCTATAGTAGCTGCCCGTTCCAAGATTGTGGAAGGTGCGGTAGGTATGGTAGAAATGGCGTTGGCCAGATTATCTGAAAAACAGATCATTATACTGGATGAAGAACGTAAAGCGGCAATGGTATCCAATTTACTGGTGGTGCTTTGCGGCGATTCCAAAGTAACTCCTGTAGTGAATACCGGTACGCTGCACCAGTAATTATAAATGGCTTATGGCAGAGAAGAAAACATTTGTAGTAAGGATTGATGCCCCCACATTCGAGGCCATTGAAAAATGGGCTGCGGACGAATTCAGGAGCGTTAATGGCCAGATGGAATGGTTAATCAACCGTGCGCTGAAAGAGGCAGGAAGGGCCATTAAAACACCAGATAAGGGCAAACCTGATAAGAAGTAACAGCCTGGAGATATAGTAAAGAGCCTTTTTAGTATCGGGTAATACTTTGAAGAGTATCGGGTAATACCTTCATTAGTATCCTGTAATACCTTGAAGCGCTTCTGATCAGCTCTTGAACAGGACTATCCTCCGTTTATCCTCCGTTAAAAGACGGAGGATAAACGGAGGATAGTCCTGTTCAAGAGCCGTTTTGTTCCTGTTCAACTCCTCTTTTCACATATAAAAAGGAGTGTATCAAAAGTGATACACTCCTTTTCATCTTATCAGAATAATATTATTTCTTAGCCTTCTGCATAGGATTACCCCCTACAGATGCGCCACGAACACTCTGCTGCTGTTTAAACAGCTCAAAGCGTGTAGGTGCAGCTACTCTTGGCCAGCTGTTATTCGCCTCATCAATATCCGCTGTTTCACGTAAAGGGTCTAATTTGATAGATACCACCTCTTTATCCTTGGCAAACACTTTCTTTACCTGTTGCTCATCCTTGCGCCAGATATAGGCAGAGATACGATCTGTCTCTTTAGTGCCATCTGCATATGTCCATTCAATAATGAGTGGCATTACAAGACCGCCTAAGTTAGAGAAAGACACTTCATAGAAGTTTTTCTTGCTATCATACAGCTTCTTCTCTTCAGGACTCAGACCAGCATACATATTGTCATAAGTAGCTTTCTCTTCATCCGTTACTTCAAACCTGTTCCATTTGCTGTAGAAATCCTGTAAACTGGTATCCTGCTCTACTGCAAATTTCTCTCCGGCAGCACGGTTACGTGCACGGGAGATATGATCTGCATTACGGTCATATTTCGCTTTTGCTTCCGGATTGCTTATCTGTGGGTTCTTGGTATCAAGACGGTACCATTTCACACTGTCGATGGCAATATCCACTGGTTCTGTTCCGTAGAACCATCCACGCCAGAACCAGTCTAAATCCACCGCAGAAGCATCTTCCATTGTACGGAACAAATCTGCCGGTGTTGGATGTTTGAATGCCCAGCGACGCGCATACTCACGGAAAGCAAAGTCGAACAGATCACGGCCCATCACTGTTTCGCGAAGGATATTCAGCGCAGTGGCAGGTTTAGCATATGCATTCGGCCCAAACTGTGAAATGTTTTCAGAGTTGGTCATGATAGGCTCCAGCTGATCTTTCGGCATCTTCATGTAGTCTGCAATTTTGTATGCAGGTCCACGGTTGGAAGGGAAGTTATTATCCCATTCCTGCTCTGCCAGGAACTGGCAGAAAGTGTTCAGCCCTTCATCCATCCATGTCCACTGACGCTCATCAGAGTTCACGATCATCGGGAAGAAGTTATGTCCTACTTCGTGAATGATTACGCCTATCATACCGTTTTTGGTAGCTTCAGAATAGGTACCATCCTTTTCAGCACGGCCATAGTTAAAGCAGATCATCGGGTATTCCATACCATTCGCTGCTTCTACAGAAATAGCTACAGGATAAGGATAAGGGATCGTATGTTTTGAGTAAGATTTCACGGTATGCGCTACTACCTTGGTGGAATAACGGTTGTATAAGGGATAAGCTTCAGGTCCATAGTAAGACATCGCCATCACCTTTTTACCTTCTACATTGGTAGCCATTGCATCCCATACCAGGCGGCGGGAAGCAACCATGCCAAAGTCGCGTACATTCTGCGCTTCATACACCCATGTTTTACGGGCCGTAGCATGCCCTGCCAGCGACTTTTTCGCTTCATCCAGGGTTACGATCTCTATAGGCTGTTTAGCAGTTTGTGCCTGCTGCCAGCGCTGGAATTGCGCAGGTGTGAGTACATCCTTATAGTTCTGACATTCGCCGGTAGCACCCAGAACATGATCCGCAGGTACGTTCATGCTTACATGGAAATTACCGAAAGTCAGCGCAAACTCACCACGACCGGTAAACTGCTTGTTCTGCCATCCCTGGAAGTCGGAATATACCGCCAGGCGGGGATACCACTGGGTAATAGTGTACAGGTAGTTCTTATCTTCCGGGAAGTATTCATAACCACCACGGCCACCTTCAATCATACGATCGGAGATGTTGTACCACCACTCTACCTTGAAACGCAGTTTCTGACCTGGCTGCAGGGTCTGTGGCAGGTCTATACGCATCATGGTCTGGTTGATGGTGTAAGGCAATGCCTTCCCGTTTTCATCCGTCAGTTTCACTATATTGGTACCGAAACCGGTTCTTGGTCCCAGGATACCGCTAAGGTTACGCATATTCATTTTGTCGGACATGGCACTGCCGTCAAAACTGTTATTATCGCTTTTGGGATCGTGTTCATTCTCATCCAACTGCAACCACAGGTAAGTGAGAGGGTCCGGTGAGTTATTGTAGTAAGTAATCGTTTCCGCACCTGTAAGCTTCTGCTTTTCATCATCCAGCGTAGCGGTGATATCGTAATCGGCCCGTTGCTGCCAGTATTTGGGTCCGGGTGCACCGGAGGCCGAACGGTACATGTTAGGGGTTTCCAGCATAGTACCCAGCTGTTCAAAGCGGTTACCATGATTAGATCCCGGGTTTTGCGCATTTGCCATTGCTGTAATACAACAAAGGCCAAACACCAGTTTCAAGTTTCTTTTTCTCATAAACAAATTTGTATTTCAAAAGGTAAATAGCCGTTGGTTGAGCCAGCTACTTAGATATCAAGTCTTTAAACCGTTCAATAGATAATACAACCGCTATTCCGAAGACTGCCGCAGAAAGGAAAATATTCCATTCCCTGCGTTTTACATCTGTAACATTTACAACAATGCCTGTAAACAGTAAAATGCCAATTACTACCAGCATCTGCCCAAATTCCAATCCCAGATTAAAGGCCAGCAAAGGGGCCACTATATTTGTTTGTGTACCCAATAAACTTTTCAGATAACTGGAAAACCCAAGTCCATGGATCAATCCGAAAAACAGCGCAAAAAAGTAGTTGAGTTGGATCTTCTCCGGAAGGGCCTGTTTTCTTACCACATTAGAAAAGGCCGTAATAAATATTGTAACCGGTATCAGGAATTCTATAATCTTTGTCGGTACATGGATGATGTTTATTACACTCAGTGCCAGTGTAACTGAGTGCCCTATTGTGAAAGCCGTTACCAGCACAAGTACTTTCTTCCAGTCTTCCATCATGTAAATGGCACACAGGGCAATGATAAACAATATATGATCATATCCGTCCCAGGCCACTATATGCTGCCATCCCGTTGCAAAGTACATCACAAATTCAGCCATTACCTATATTTGCTTCTTATTTTGGTAATTATACAACGGCGCGACAAATAATTAAAATTTTTTAGGCAAGTGGGAATATTATTATTTAAATGGTTATTTACGGTACTGCATCCCTTCTACGTAAGCGTAACGGAGATTAAGCATGATGCTGCCACCAACGAATTACAGATCAGTGCCCGGATCTTTGCTGATGACCTGGAAAATGTGCTGAAAAAGCAGTCCAGGCAGGCAGTGGACATCATTCACCCTGCTAACCGCGCCCAGACAGACAGCCTGATAGCCGCTTATGTGAACAAACATCTTGTGATCGCCATAGATGGTAAAACAGTGAAACTGCATTACATAGGTTATAAGATTGAAGAAGAAGCGGCCTGGTGCTTCCTGGAAGTGGAGAATATCAAACCCTTTAAACAGGTACATATAAAGAATGATATCTTATACTCAGAACATCCGAACCAGATCAATATGATCCATGTAATCCTGCATGACGAACGTAAAAGTACCAAGCTGGATAATCCGAATGCCAATGCAGATATCGTATTCTAAACCATTGGATTCCTGTTATCCATAAATTTGATGGGCTTCCTGGCCCCTTCTGGCATCTGCATTTTCATAATTTCTCCCTGGGAGATATAACGTACCTGTGGTATCACCCGCAGTTTTGCCTGTAAGTAAGACTTCACCCTTCTGTCTGTATCCTCAGATTCCGATACAGGCCACAGGTGTAATAATATTTCATCTGTTCCTATCTCATTGGAAAATACTTCCACTACAAACTCCCTTATCTCTTCCATATCATTCAGCAGGTCAAACAATGCAGGTGGATACAACGTAGTTCCTTTGTATTTGATCATCTGTTTACGCCGCCCTATCACTGGTGATAAACGCATCGTGTGACGTCCGCAGGAACAAGGCTCTTCATAGTATCTGCAGATGTCCCCTGTTTTATATCGCAGTAAAGGCATCGCCTCAACACCAAGTGTAGTAATGGTTACTTCACCATCTTCACCAGGTGCCACTGGCTGATTATTATCATCCAGTAATTCAATATATAAAAGTTCAGGGTGATGATGCCCTCCTATACCTGCATTACATTCAGTAAAGGCTGTCTGCATTTCTGTAGAAGCATAGGTAGAATACAGTTTGATATCCCATTGTTCTGTAATCTTCGTACCCAGTACATTCAGAGAGAAATCTGCGTTCCGGATATTCTCTCCTATACATACTGCTTTCTTTACGGAAGAAGCATTGATATCGATATTATGTTCCTTTGCGTGAGCGATTAACTTCACAATAAAGGAAGGTACTGCTACAATCGTAGTAGGTTGTATACGATCTATATTCTCCCATTGTAAAGAAGGAACGCCCGGGCCTACACGTAATACTCCGGCACCCAGTTTACGGATACCATTGTAATAGGCCATACCGGCCATAAACTGCCGGTCCAGCGTTAACATTAACTGGAAGATATCATTTTCTGTGCCATCAGCACAGCAGAAAGAAATGTATTCATTATAGGTAAGACGGTCCTGGTCTTTCTGTGTTAAAGGAATAATCACAGGTTTGCCCAAAGTACCTGAAGTAGTAGTATACTCAGCTATCTTGCTTTTATCAACACATAGAAAATCCCAGTTACGTTCCTGCAAATGCTCTTTGGTAACAGGCGGTATTAACCAGAGATCTTTTAAAGATTTCACAGTAGATGGCTGAATGCCATGCTGTACAAACCATTCCCTGTAAAAGGGAGAGAACTCACGCAGGTAACCCAGCAGGTGGAGTACTTCTTTTTCCTGGAATTTTCTGATGACTGCTTTTGATTGCAGTTCTATGTTGGGTATATACATTGTCAGCTATTTTCAAACCTCTATTATCACAGTGGCAATAGCGGTTGTTTTGATATGTGATAATGAAACAAGGATCTGTAAATTTGTATAACGACCGGCTGCTTTTCCAATCAGTTGCAGAGAGGGTTTACCTGCATCATCATTTGTAATTTCAATCTCATTGAAATCAACTCCTCCATTCCCCCATCCTGTTCCCAATGCTTTTAAGAACGCTTCCTTTGCTGCAAAACGGGCGGCATAACTTTCATATGCATTCACCTGCTTTTCGCAATAACTGATCTCATGCGGTGTAAATACCAGCTCACGGAAACCCTGCCCCTTTTGAATCTTAGCGGCTATGCGGTCTACTTCTACTATGTCGGTACCTACTCCGTAGATCATTTTTTAATGCATTTTTCTATCTGTTTGCGTGCATGCATTTCTTCTCCTTTATTCGCCATTACTTTTGTCAATGCTGTTTCGTAGTATTGCTTTGCACTGTCAAAGTGTTTACGCTTGAATTCGTAATCACCTGCCATTAAATATACGTTATAAAATTCAGGGTCCAGCGCTACCATTGCTTTTACATCCACCTCTTCTCCGTTCATAATAGCGGCTCTCATAGCACGGTAAGTAACGAACGACTGGAAATCCTTTGTTTTCAGGAAAGGATCTGCTGCAATAGTTTTAGTGGTATCATTCAACTCATGATTGGTTTTTAAACCATGCATGCTGAAGATAGAATCTAAATTATATGCTACAAATTCTCCCAGCTGCCAGGGCGAAGTAGATACCCATACTAGTTTCTTTTTGGGTTCGAAAACTACCGCATGATGAGCAATAAACTGGTTCACCGCTTTCTCATTACCTACACCTATATTCTGCCCATGTAAACCAAAGCGGTCTCTCAAAATATCTACTGTTTTCTGTACGGTATTCTGACCGTTTTGCTGCATTAACTCAGATAAGCGCTCGGAGCGATAACCGGAAGCCGTTTCATCACGTTGTTTAATATTCTCTGCCTGGTTACCGTAGATACTTCCCTGGAAGTGATTGGTACAGGAGATAGAGTTCTTTTTAGGATCATACAGGTCCATTCCTTCCGGTCTTTTCTCTATGATCGCAGCACGGTTATCTTCTGCAGAGCCAATCAGGAAAGATTCAGATACGAACATCTTGTGTTTCTTTGCAATAGCCCAGGCCTCATCGATGTTCTTTGCATATTGCAGGATCTCTCTTGCCACTAAAGACACAGGTGTAGCAGCACCGGTAGGTATCGCACTTTTATCTGCGTTGATCGTTACTGTCAGCCCTTTATCATTCATACCCGAAGCAGCGCCGGTAAAGCCTCCCCAGGTCACTATCATAAAGTTATATCCTTTATCAGGATGATAAAATGCCACTATCTTGTCCTCTGCAAATTTATCTCCTACATAAAAATCAAAGTTACGGCCTATGATCAGGTTACTGTCTGCGGATGCATCATTCCAGGTTCCAAAGGATGTACATCCTACCAAAGCCATATTCTGCAAAGCATGCCCTATATCATGTGCAGCATGATAATTGAGAATACGTTCGTAGTTAGTACCAATGAAATCATATTTATCAGAAGCAGAAAAAGAAATACCATAAATCTCTTCTTTATTTTCTTCTGCAATATTCTCTGCCAGGTGACGGTTAAAGAACCCTACAAAGTATTTCAGGAATTTAAGATAAGATTGAGAAGGGATCATTTTTTTGATCTGATCTGTGAAATGATCTTCCTGTCTTTTTACTAACTCGGCAGATAATTTACCATACACTACTCCACGTTCAAAAGGTTTCCCTTCTATATACATTTCGTACAGACCACTTTTGCTTTTACGGAACCAGCTGTTCCCAAGTGTATAACAACCGGTATCGATTTGTGTACGTTCCCATTTCAGGGAGCTTTTATCTGCAATCTCAGGAGGGTTGATATGAGATACACTTAACACATAAATGATCAGTATCAGTAACAGGAGTACAATACTGCCTGTGATGTATAATAATACCCTTCCCAATTTCCGCCAACCGCTTCTTCTTTTTGTCCGCATTATTTAGTCTGTTTGTTATGCTTCTATAATATCATTTACCAGCTTATCCATACCCACCAGCTCTGCACTGGTAACCAGAGAACTCATGGTGACCCCAAGTATCCCGTGTAAGTTCATATTTTGTCCTGTAAGATACAAATTACGCAAACGGGTAGAGGGTGAAATAAATGCTTTTAACGGATCATTACAATCCTTCATTACCCCGTACATGCTTCCTTCCGGCATAGCCAGGTAGTCGCGAAACGTGAGTGGCGTAGCCACGTAATAGGCATGTATACTGTCTTTCAGTCCGGGGAAACGCTTTTCCGCCATCTCCAGCAGTTTTTCAGCTTTCTCTTTTTTAAACGCCTGGTAATCATCTCCTCTTGTATCCGGAAAACTATCCGTGCTAAAGGTATCATGCCAGGCGGAGACTTCGTCATAATGCATGTAGGTCATGAGGCAGAGATTATCTGCATACTGGTCTTTCCCTACACCGGCAGACACGAACATACCAAAGGTCTGAGGCCAGGTATCGGCTGTGTAATCCGCACCCGCCCAGGCATTATCTGATGCGTGGTGGTAATAGTTGTAATTGAGATAAGGGAATTTACTCGGTTTCAGCACCGCATTGATCATAAAGGTACCGGGAGTATTCTCCAGCTTGGCAATCCTCGACCGGTAAGCACCGCGCAGGCTATCACTTTCCGTCATGGCGATGGTCTGTGAAGGATGTAATCCGGAGATATAATATTTCCCGCTGATCTCCTGTCCATCAGCCAGTTTGATATACTCTACCAAACCATCATTTCCTACTATACTTTTTACTTCTGCATTACGGATGATCTCTCCTCCCTGTTCTCTTATCACCCTGTTCAATGCACGGGAAATCTGCGAACCTCCGTCCAGGCATCTCCAGGCGCTTTCTATGTAGCTGTTCTGCACCAGGGCATGTACATAAAAAGGCGTTTTATTCTCTACCCCGGCGTATAACAGGTTGTTGCCTGCCAGTACCTGCCGTAAACGTTCATTGTCTGTAATACTGCGGATATAACCGGCAGTATCTATCCCCAGTATCTTTTCCTTTTCTTTGAAATCACCTGTGCGCAGGTTGAATAAAGGGAACTTACTACAGGCATCTTTCATCATTTCACAGTAAGCATGCAGGGCATCCTTTTCTTTGGGAAATTCCTTTGCCAGCTGTTCAATGAAGTTATCATATCCCTGTGCGTGTTTATATACTTTGTCTTCGTCTTTAAAATGGATATAATCAAATCCGTCTATGTCCAGGCGTTTCAGCTTCATGGCATCCATAATACCGAGGTAACGGAATATCTTATGAAGCGCCTGCTCTTCACCCAGGCTGCCAATGTAATGCACACCGGAATCGATGATGGTTTTGTCGCGTGCATAAGTTTGCATACAACCCCCAATCTGCCTGTTCTTTTCATATATACAGACACTATACCCGTTCTTACCCAGTACTGCACCGCATACCAGGCTTCCCAGGCCACTTCCGATAATGATTACATCGTATTGTTTCATGGGGATTTTTTAATGATAAAAATAACGTTGGATGTATATTTCGTGTTGTCTATCTGTTCCATGGTGGCACCGTAACGCGTAACTATTTCACGCATACGGGTGGAAGAGAAGAAAGACAACTCATTCTGCGTTTTATTAAAACCAATTAATTTAGTAGAGAAGAATTCCGTTAAACGGGTCCTCTCATGCCTTTTCTCCAAGTTCAGATCTCCGTCACGCACTACAATTACACCACCGGGATTGAGATGGTTTATACATTCTGCCAGCACTTTTTCCTGATCATCAGATGGCAGGTAATGCAGTACATCACTGATTACAAAAGCATCATAATTATCAAACGTATAGTTTGTAATATCTGCATATGCAAAATTAAGTCTTTCGCTTTTTATGTAATTATGCTGCGCCGTGCTGATCTTATCTTCATCATAATCTACTCCCATGATCTGCCTGTTTGGAGACATGAACTGTAACATATAACTCAGGAATCCATATCCGCAGCCAATATCGAGAATCCGGCCGTTTTCCGGCAGCAGTTGATGGAACAGTTCATAATTATTTTCCATCTTTGTTTTGATCCTCATATACCATTCCAGCACCGGGCCTTTATAGATATATTGATAGATCAGTTGCTGACGGAAATAAGCAGGTGTTTCTGTGGCTGCTCTCAATACTTCATATTCCTCTTTGAAATAACGGCTGATCTGTTTGGTACGGGATGAATAATTATCTCCCCAGCTACTATCATTCACCTTTATCCTTGGTAAATATTTCACTGTGATAGTACCATCCTTCAGCAGAAAATCATTTTTCTCCATAGTAAAAGCGGTGCCATGCAAAACGATAGGCAGGATATCCAGTCCCAGTTGTTCCGCTATGTAAAATGCGCCCTTATGGAAGCGTTTTAAGACCGCATCAGGAGAACGGGTACCTTCCGGGTATACTACTATAGAATAACCCTGTTTTACCCTGTCTCTCAGCTTTTCTATGCTACCTTCTGCACCTTCTGCTACCGGGTAGTAATCTGCCAGGCGTACTACTGCTCCGAATACCGGAGAGTTCCATACCCATTCATTCGTGAGCAGGATCACCTTAGGATGCAGCATGGTGGAAACGAGAATATCAAGGAAAGACTGATGATTACTGATAATGACAGCAGGTGTATCCAGTTGTTCGTTTAATGGGTTGATGATCCGCTTTTTTACATTGCCCATGATATACAGCTGGGCCCAGGTATAAGCAGATAAAAGTTTATGATATATTACTTTGCCTTTCTCTTTGTTAAATGGATTTAATTTGATCAGCACAAAACCAAGCACCGTTAATAACAGGCTGCCCATCACAAAAAAGGAGAAAGCAAAAACGGATTTTATTAAACCGGATAATGTCCAGGGAGCTTTTCCTTTCGTTGTTCTGTTGGTGATCAGCCAGTTGAACAGGAAAGGGATTAATACCTGAGAGATCAATACCACACAACTGATACCAATGATAGAGATCAGTGCGATAGATTGTAAGGACGGATGTTTTGCAAAGATCATCACACCTAATCCAAGGATAGTAGTAATAGCAGAAAGGAAGATAGATGAACGGAAAGAAGAGAGATGTTCTTCCTTTCCCGACTTATACTGCTGTAATAAACCATCCATGGTGAAGATGCTGTAATCATCTCCTAAACCAAATATAAAAGTGCTGAGGATGATGTTCACGATATTAAAGCGGATACCAAACAGTCCCATGATACCTAATATCCATACCCAGCTTACCAGCATAGGGATAAACGTGATCAATGCCAGTTCTATACGGCCATAAGACAATAACAGCGCAAAGAATACCAGCAATGATGTCATCCATGCAATGCTGTTAAACTCTGATTGCATTACCTGTACCAGCCTGTTCGCTACATATTGTTTATCCAGTACTGTTGTATTGGGATCGTGTTGCAGTTTTTCATATACCGCCGCCTTTTGCTTAGGGTCCACTTTCAGCAAAGTTACCAGCGATACTTTATGTCTTTTCTCTGTGATGAAATCTCCTAACGGGCCTGCACGTAATGTATGTAATGCTTCATCCGGCACCATGGTAAAATCCTTGTGTAACCAGGCGGCAAAAGGATCAAAAGCAGCGGCTTTATATCCTGCGGACGGGCCATGTTCACGCAAATAGTTTATCAGTAGTTGTTGCTTTTCATTTGTCCAGTATTGTTTCCATCTGTTAATGCGGATCTGCTGTTCTCTTTCAGATATCAGCAGGGCATTTACACCGGCAGATTTTTTAACAATACCTTCTTGTTGTAATTGTTGTATCTGTGGCAGTAGTTGCTCACTATGTTGTAACGCTTCTTCTATGTTGTTTCCGTCTGTTACGAGGTAAATAGATTGAGCGGTGTAAGCGTTTACTGTGTTGAATTTATTTTCTGCTTCTTTTAATTCTGGTCGCATGAAATTCATGCGCATCATATCACTTTCAAAACCTACTTTCCTTGCGGTGAAGAAGAATACTACTGTGAGTATCAGGATAACTCCTACTAAATATTTGTTCTTCTCAGGTTTGTAAGCAGCTATTTTATCCAGCCAGTTATGAGAATGAGCAGGAGCATGTTCCGGTTGTTTTCCCAGCACTATCCAGTGTGGTAAAAAGATGAGAGAGAACAACGCTGCGCCTACTAAACTGAGCGCGGCAAATAAACCTACATCCTGTAAGATAGGTGACTGTACCAGTTCCAGACATAAGAACCCGCCAATAGTAGTAAAGCTGCCCAGCGTCATTGGTGTAGCCAGGTCTTTGATCACTTCCCGGATATCCGGTAAATGTCTGTAGTGATTAAATACATGCAGGGAATAATTCACTGCAATACCTAACACGACCGCTCCCGCTCCCAGTGCAATGACAGAGATACTTCCCTGTATGAGGTACACACAGGCTAAGGAGAATAATGCACCAAACACTACCGGTAACATCACCAGCAGTGGTGCACGTTTCTTACGGAAGAATAACGCTATCAATACCACCAGCAGGATTACCGTAATACCCTGTGTTAACATGGTATCCTGGCGTAACTGCTGTGCATTACCGGCAGAAACAGCCGTACCGCCAAAGAAAGATGCCTCTATCTGCGGATAACGTTTTTGCAGGGAATCTATATGTGATTGTAATTTTTTCAGGAAAACAGCATTCTTACCGGTTGCACTGGGCGGGAAAGCAGGCGTAATGAACATCATCAGGTGCTGATGGTTCTTTGTCATAACGAACCCGTCGTACAACTCGAACTGCTCATCATATTGCAGGTGTTGCAGCTTTTTAATCCCCAGCCAGGACATACCCACCGGGTCTGCGGAGATAACTTTTTTCACTACCAGTCCTGCCGGAGATATCAGCGTACGATAGTTATTCTCTAATGTCTGTTGCAGCCTTTGCGGTGTGATTAAAGAATCTATGGTATGATAGTCCTTCTCTTCCAGGAAAACCGGTAAATGGTCCTGTATCACCTGCATCAGGTCCAGCACGGCCGCATCTTCCACCTGCGTCTGCATCTGTTTGATGTAAGGCGATAAGGCCGTTGTAACACTGTCAGACAGCTCATGTGCAAAAGCTGTGAGACTATCCGGCTGTGCAGCCTGTAAAGTATCTTTCTGAGAGATGGTGATGACCAGTTTGTCGGCAAACCGCGAATCGTTAAACACCTGTTGTAGTTTGTCCAGTGTTTTATCCTGTGGCAGTATCCTGGTAATATCTTCTTCCAACCTGATACGGGACGCAAAAAAGCCCGCCAGTAAAAAGCTGGCAATGGTACATGTCCACAGCCAGGCTTTATGACGTGCAAAGAAATTATATATGCTTACAAAGAATGTCCCCATACAAGATTTAATTATTAGCAGCCGGCCTGAATATCTTCAGACACAACCAGGTAATGATAAAACCCAGTAAGCCTCCTGCGATTGCCAGCGTGGTGCCACCCGCAAAATATTGTACTGCATTCAGCAGCCCGTTTTGCGAAAGCATTTTTTTCAGTCCTTCTATAGAAAGGTTATCAGTGATAGTAATAGCAGTATCTGCGGGTACGAATAACTTCCCTGTTTCAAAACTGCCATAAATAAAGAACGGAATCAGCGGAGGCATACTGATATTACAGGCAATCAGCACTAATGCCTTATTTAGCCTGAAATAAGCAGCTACCGCTACCGCGGTGATGAGTTGCAGGCCCCAGATGGGAACAATGCCCATAAAGATGCCTACGCCTATAGAAGTTGCCTTCACTGCGTTCGATTCGTGCTTGTTCAGGAAGTGATCATGCCACATGCTGTACCAGCTATCCTTCTTAAACAGATAACGGATGAAGTTGCGTGGCTTGATATATAAGAAGGCGATTAATACCAGTACTGTATTTAATACGCTGATGCGGGAGAAATCCCTGAAAGGACGGAAATGTGACACACGTTCGTCCGCGGGCGGATAGTATACCTTCACCGGTGCCCAGTCTATCTTAATTCCTTTCCAGGAACAACGTACCAGCACCTCTATCTCAAACTCGTATTTTGTACACATGAAATGCATCTCCTGCATAGCATAGACAGGATACAATCTATATCCTGATTGTGTATCAGGTCCTTTCAACCCTGTTTCCACATAGAACCAGAAGTTAGAGAACTTATTGGCAAATGTATTTTTGCCGGGCATGTTTTCCTGTTGCAGGTTACGTGCCCCTATAATGATATGTCTTTGATGCGTAGGCAGCTTCTCCAGGAACACCAGCAGGTCGGAAGCAAAATGTTGTCCGTCTGCATCCATGGTAATCACGTAGTCGTACCCCTGCTGTAATGCATAACGGAAGCCCCTGCGTAGTGCAATGCCTTTGCCCCTGTTAGGCGTGTAATCCACCCGCTGTATCTGCGGGAAGTTGTCCAGTACGGTAGCCGTATGGTCCGTACTGCCATCATTCACTACAATCACATGAGACGTATACGACAATACATCCTGCAATACAGCCCCCAGTGTGTTAGCGTTGTTGTAGGTTGGGATAAGCACCGCTACTTTAAATGCGGTGAACTGTTCATTATGTGTAGTGTTGTCCGTCATGTTATATCTCTGCAAATGTCCCCTGGAATTTCATAAAAGTGAGGGCTTCAAATTTAAGGGCCGCAGTCACCTTCAATTCATTCTCCTGTATTTTGTATTGCAGCGTGATTTCTGTCTGTGGATTTATCACAGGATCTATCATGTTCAGGAACTTCATGTTGGAAGCCTTCTTAATGATCACCTTTTTCTGTAAGGACCTTTCCAGCAGTTCTGTAATGGTTTGCATCATGCAAACACCGGGCACTACAGGTCTGCCGGGGAAATGCCCTTCAAATACGGGATGCTGTGCATTCCATACAATTCTGAAAGTACCGCCGCCTTCAACGGCTTCTTCCTGTTCCAGTGTATATAATTTTCCTGCTAGCATTATTTCTGTACGCGTTGTAATGAAATATTAAATTTAAACTGCTGATGCCTGATCTCTATAGAATCCGGTACACCCGCTTTATAATTAGTCAGCCATGCTTTCACTACCGGCTTGCGACGGGATGATTTTTCTATATGCATCAACTGAGTACACATCGTATCTGTGATATAATAATTATTCCCTTTGGCGGTCGGCACTACAATATACTGGTAGTTGCTATCACGCTTAATGGTAGCATGTTGCAAATCCGGTCTTAATAAAGCCAGTTCAAAATCACCCCTTAAGGTTTTTACGACTGCTTTTTTATCCATCTTTGGCAACATATAATGTTTTACAAAACCGCCATCCTTTGTAAACTCAAAATCAAAGAATTTGAATCCCATCTCATTCGCAAATACTACTCTCAAACTACTGTCAGGCATCTGCTTGAAAAAGAGTAATCCGCTGAGGTGATGTTTCATTACATCTACCTGTGTACTGTACAACGTATTGGCAAACTGAGGGCGGAACTGTTCTATACAGTGTACATCCCCTGTTGTTGATTGCAGTCCTTTATAAACAGATGTGCAACCCGTTATCAGTAACAGACTACTTAACAGCAAATACCGCATCAGGAATAGCTACATTCAGTTGTTTATGTAAAAAGTTGATGCTGGTATCATCTCCTCCTGTTTCGTACATCTGTATGGTGGATACAGAGTAATCCTTCTTATCTACCAATAAATGAATAGATTTAAAGTACTGGGCTAATGCTTTATTCACTGGTGTTAATTCCAGTAAATAATTCTGTGCATTCTCCAGGATAGTAGTTGTGAAATCTGTATTGTTCAATACATTTCCCTGCACACAATCCACCGTAATTTTATTGATCTGTTCAAACAGTTTATTGCCTTTGGTGGAAACATGACTTTCCTTCTGACCATCTTTTGTTTTGATATCCTTACCATTCATCACCAGCAGATAATAAGAAGGCGTCAGGTATTCCATCTTCACCTTATTATCTTTCCTGAACCAGAACTTTCCTTTAGAAACAATTTTGTCGGACAGCATGCTCAGGTTTTTCTCCTGCACAAAATCGCATTGTATAGATTGTGTTGCCTGTGATGCTTTTGCAAACTGCTGTTTAAAAGTAGCCGCATCCTGTACTGCTTTGTAACCGGCAGTCTGTGCCTGTGTGTGTATCGTACAAACAATACAACTCAGTAATAAAATCCATCTACGCATAAGCGGGTATGTTTAATAACTTATCAATTCTTTCTATCCGGTAACCTTCTTTACGTATGTGATTTATCAATACAGGTAATGTCTGTACTGTCACATGCATAGAATCGTGTAATAAGATAACAGCTCCTGGTTTAATGAAAGGTGTAATACGCTGCATCAGTTCTTCCGGTTGTTTTACTACGGTATCGAGTGAACGGATATTCCATCCTATTGAGGTATAACTTCCTTTCTTTACCGCCTTTTTTAAATTAGGATTCGTTACCCCATAAGGAGGGCGGAATAAACGAGGTCTTTTACCGATAGCTTTTTCAATCGTATCATCTGTCAGTTGTAACTCTGCCAGCATTTTATCCGCGCCAAACATATCAAACCAGAAATGATGTGAGTAGCTGTGATTACCTGCTATATGGCCTTCTTCATTTATTCTTTTTAATAAAGATTCATTCCCTGCTATCCGGTTCCCTATGCAAAAAAAAGCAGCAGGCACATTCTGTTGCTTTAATATATCCAGTATCTCAGGTGTATGTTGTAATAAAGGACCATCATCAAAAGTAATAGCGACTACTTTTTCTGTGGTATTCCCTTCACATACTACCGGCATAAAAAAACCAGATCGAACATTCATAGCACCCCATACCAAAATTCCTGAATAAGAGAGCAACAATAACACAAATATCCACCAGGGTACAGGATTCAACAGATAGTTTGCCAGCAGCAAATTCGCCAAGGCTACAAACAAAATGATATTTATATTTCGATGTGTCAGCATCCGGTTAAAAGTATCAGGGAATGATGTGTTCCTTTATAATGATTATAAATCAGGATCTTCTTTATCTTTTCGGGTGTGTTGCCTTTGAACAAAACATCCGCTGGTACCTGTCCGGAAGATAATACCTTACATCCTACCCACATGCCAAAAGAGGCAGCTGTAGGATATTCCCCGCACAGGTGTTTAAAACAACCTACTGCCTGATCAGGGAATAATGTTCTTTCCACATGATCATACCATATGTCTCCTTCGCTGTCTCCGTTACGTCCTGTAATTAACAGGTCTATATCTTCCTGAGCTATTTCATGCACAGCGAGAAATGCAATGATATCTGCGGCAATCTCCGCTGTACTTCCCGGCTTGTAAGAAGTAGTTAATCCGGTTAATCTTGCATGACTGTTATCCCCTTTCTCTGTACCCAGTACAAAACAGGCAGCACCTTCACCGGCAACAGTACCGGGAGTAGTGCTATGCAATAACTCAGTATGTGTAACCGGTTCCTTTTTAAAGCGGTTAAAGCGGGAGATAATGTTGAAACTATGTGTGGTAAGTTCATCCATCGCTCCCATCAGGATATGTTTGGATTTCCCTTCTTTCAGGATCATGATACTATCCAGCAGTGCACTCTCAAAAGAAAATCCTTTATGTACAAATGTATTATTATAGGCATGACAGCTTAACATTAATGCTATCTGTCCGGCCACTGTATTATGCGTAGATTGTATAAATGAAGTAGGCGTCAGCATTTCTTCCTGCTGATTGATCATCTTGGTAAGAAATACGCCGGTATCATCCAGGCAGCCATAAGCAGTACCGGTGATGATAGCATCCGGTTTCTCCACACCAGCTTCCTGTAAACTGAGTTTAGCCGCAGCTACGCCCATTTTAATGATACGGCTCATACGCCGTATCTGTTTAATGTCTATCCATTGTTTATAGTCCGGATCACTTACTTTCAGGCGTGCACCATCATAAGCGGGATTAACAACAGCCGGGAACGGCCCTTCAGCAGCTGTTTCCAGCGGCGACACACAACCCGTTCCTTGTATATAGATACTCATACTTAGCCGATTGAAAATATTAGGCTGGAACAATTACCGCCAAAGCCAAATGAATTAGACATCACATGATGCACTTTGTTACCTTCTGAAAACGCTGTTACCGGTGTAAAAGGTATTTCTTTCATCCGGGTGCCGAAATTGGCATTCGGATAAAGATATCCTTCCCTTACTGCCAGTGCAGAAAACACCGCTTCTATACCTCCGCTGGCGCCCAGTGTATGACCGGTAAATGATTTGGTACTGCTTACCGGCGGATAATGCGGAGCAAACAGGCGTTCGATGGCTAGTCCTTCCGAAGAATCATTATTCTGTGTACCGGTGCCATGCAGATTGATATAATCAATCTCTTCCGGTTTTAATCCGCTCATCTCCAGCGCTCCTTTCATTGCGAGGTAATTACCAACGCCTTCAGGAGAGGAGGCTGTCTGGTGATATGCATCATTGGCATTCGCAAAGCCACTCAGTTTACACCAGGGCGTGCGTATCAGTTCTTTTAACTCGTCCTTCACCAGCACTACATAACCAGCTCCTTCACCCAGGTTCAGCCCTTTGCGGGTATCATCAAACGGGCGACTAGATTCCTGGTCCAGTATCATCAACGTATTAAATCCATTGAGTGTAAAACGTGTGAGTGCATCAGTACCTCCCGCTATCACCACATCCACCATGTTATTCCTGATCAGCCTTGCCCCATACATCAGTGCGTTGGCACCGGAAGAACAGGCAGTACTGATAGTGGTAACGTGATGACGAATGCCTAAAGAATCCGCTACCAGTTCGGTAATACTGCCACATTCGTGGTTCACTACCTGGTTCAGCTGACCGCTCTGCGGGTCTTTCAGATAATCTGCGAAGAAGTCTTCGGTTTTATCCATCCCTCCCACCGTATTGGCAGAAACGAATCCTACACGGTAGTTCCTGAGTTCACCCAACCCTGTACTGTCCCAGGCTTCCCGGGCAGCAATTTTACTCAGTAACGCCGTTCTGCTGATATGAGCCGGCATACCTGCACGGACAGCAAGAGTAGCATTATCCGCTCTTACTTCCACTACAGGATAAGTACCTTTGTGAGCAGACGACAGGTATTCCATCGTAGCGGCACCGGTAGCCATATTCCTGAAGGCGTCTATACATGCAGACAGGTTATCCCCTATCCCGCAGATAACGCCGCCACCGCCGATCCATACTTCGCCGGCCATTATTGTTTAGTTTGCTGGGCTGTAATAAATTCTGCCATTGTGCGTACAGAACGGAATATTTCTGGCCCCTGTTCCGGGTTGGCAATACGGATGTTATAATTCTGCTGTAACAGTACGATCAGCTCCAGCGCATCAATGGAATCCAGTCCCAGACCTTCTTTAAACAAAGGCTGATCATCTCCGATCTCTTCCGGTTTCACTTCCTGCAGGTTCAGCTGCTCTACGATCTGGGCTTTCAGCGCCGCCATCAATTTTTCCATGTTCTATTTATAGTTTATTTATCTGAAGGTTCTCCGCATTCATCGGCAAACCCTGCTTTTCTTTTTCAACCAGGTGCAAAATTACTTCATATTGCTCGTTCATCACCTCCACCCATCCACAAAGTGCGGCCCCTACTGCATTTTCATCAAAAAGCTGCTGCACATAAGACATAACCAGCTCTGTATCAAAATGATCCGAAGTAAAAAAGGCATTCTCTCCTTTAAAACCATGACGGATGCTAATCTCTCCCATCACAATGTTGGGTAGGGTATATACGAACAATGCGGGGCTTGGGAACTCCTTTACGGTATCGTAATAGCGCAGGTCTGTATCCAGACTGGCACTCTTATTCGCCAGTATCAGTCCCACCTCTGCAGGCGGGTAATCCAGCGGCTCTTTTAACAGCACTTCTGCTGCCAGCCAGCCCAGCTTGCACAAATGGTCCATCTTATGGAACTTGGGATACTGACCGGAAAAGCGGTCGTACGCTGCCCGCAGGAAATCCTGCAGGTTCAGGTCCTGCGATGCTTCCCATAACAACTCCCCATTCCGGTAGATCCGGTGTTGCCGGATTACACAACTTGCTGTGATAGATACCTCTCCCAATCGCTTTATTCCTGTTTTAAGATTTGTGTTAATTCAATAGTACGGGCCAGGCGTTTCAATGCTGTATTGTGATTCTTCACATACAGGTTGGTTTCATCCCACACATAACCGGCCAGTACTGAACAGATCTGATTCTTGATAAGAGGGTCCTGATCTTTAGAAAAGAAAATGGTGTCCAGTGTACCTTCGTACCAGGCCATCACATAAGAGCGGAATGTGTTCACACCCTGCATGGTTGGTTCCATATATTCTTTCTCCCAGTCTACAGCCTCTCCCTTCAGTTTGCGTATCACCAGCTTTGCTGCTGTTTGTGCAGATACACAGGCTAAAGTTACGCCAGAAGAGAAGATAGGGTCTAAAAATTCCGTTACGTTGCCGGTGAGTACAAATCCATCTCCGTAGAACTTATCAGTGGTAGCGGACCAGGATTCCAGTATTCTTGGTTCAAATACCATATCTACACCCCGGAAACGTTCGCGGGTATAGGGTTCCGCTTCCAGCATGGCACGGTACTGCTCTTCAGGTGTACCCGGATATTCCGCGAAGAACGACGGATCACCTACAAAACCGACAGAGGTAACACCTGTGGAGAATGGAATGATCCAGATCCATACACCGGGTTTATGCACCACGGCGGTGATACGGTTAGGTTCATCGGCCATAGAGCGGCGCACATCTACGGTATGTGCAAATAACGCTTTACGGGGTTGCAGATTAGAAGCGCGTTCCAGGTTGAACAGGCGGGGAATTACCCTGCCATAACCGCTTCCGTCTACTATAAATTTAGCTGCTATTTCATGTTTGTTGCCTTGCAGATCTTCTACAGTCGTCACAGAATCAGATCCGTTGAATTTGATGTCTGTAACAGTTGTTTCATAAGAAACGGGGACACCCATTTTCTCTACGGTATCTGCCAGGGTTTTGTCAAAGTCTGCACGGGTAACCTGCCAGGTCCATGTCCAGCCCTGCGTATGCTGTTCTTTGAAAGTAAAGTCGCATACGGAATTACCTTTTACGAATTTGGCGCCGAACTTTTCCTGGAAACCTTTCTCTTTGATAGCATCAATAAATTTAGCTTCTTCCAGGGCTTCCATGCTGCGGGGTAACAGGCTTTCTCCGATAACAAAGCGGGGGAACTTTAGTTTCTCGACAATTTTAACAGTGTAACCTGCCTGATGAATAATGGATGCGGCTACAGTTCCGGCAGGACCTGCACCGATTACTAATACATCCACTTTTTCTGTAGTCATAACATTGTAGGGTTTAGTTGTAATAGTTGTGGCTTCTATTTTCTTTTGCATTGCAGCAAGGTGTAACTCAGTCCCATCTGGTTGTTTTCTTCAACAATTTTCAATCCTGCATGATCAATACACTGGAAAAAATCATCTGTATGGTACATCTGGCTGTTACCATTGGCCATAGCTGTAAAATACAGGGAAGTCTGTTGCAGGCAGAAAGCAGCTGATTTAAATGGTTGTCTGTCCCAGAATGGTTCCAGGATATAGATAGTCCCGGTTTCTGTGAGTGCCTCTCCGCAACGTTTCAAAATGGATACGATCTGTTCTTCAGAGAAGCAGTCCAGGAACTGGCTCATCCAGATGGCATCAAAACCAGCGGGGAAAGGCAGGCTTTCATCCAGGATATTAGCTTCATGGAAAGATACGCGATCAGCAACGCCGGCATCTTTCACTCTTTGTGATGCAATTTCAATTTCACCTGGTAAATCGAACATGGTTACCTGTACATCCTTATCGTGGGCAGTACATGCCAGTGTCCATTTGCCGGTGTTCCCCCCAATGTCCAGCAGTTTGCGGGGTTTATTTTCAAATACGATCTGTAATGCCTGCGGGAATGCGAGATCGGAATAATAGTGATCAAAGTCGTACCAGCTTTTGCCTATTTTAGGCGGCAGCAGTGGCAGTCCGGGGTAAATGGTATCCCAGGGGCCCAGCTCCTTTAACCCGGCAGGTTTTCCTTCTATCAGGCTTTCCTGCAGATGGTCCATACCACGGTAGCAGATGTCCTGGGTAAAGTCCATGTTAATGCGGGTCAGCTTATCATGCAGAATGAAATAGCCTGTTTTGGTAAGGGAATATCTCTTATCGTTCACGATCAGCAGTTCCATGCCCAGCCCTGCTTCCATGAGTACACGGGCAGCATAACGGGTTACTTTTACCTTTTCCAGTACTTCTTCTATAGTCAGCCCTTTGGTGCCGCTATCGCTGATTACCTGGAGGATGCCCATATCGCGTAATGCGCGGGTAGCCTGGAATGCTATAGGCGCAAATGCCAGTCTTAATGCTGCTTCCTGTGCCTGTAGTGCTGTCTTCGTTTCTTTATTAAAAAGCTCCATATTACAATTATCAAGTACCCTTTTTATTTGGAAAATACCATTGCTGCGTTACATCCGCCAAATCCTGACACTGTCTTCAAAAAATGTTTCATCTCTTTCTGCATCATCTCACTGCTTACTTTCACCGGCTCACTTACCCCCAGTGTTTCAAACCCCAGAGTAGGAATCACTACATTCTGTTGTAAGGCATGCATGCCTATGATGGCTTCTATTAATCCTGCGGCACCTAATGTATGCCCGTAATAACTTTTCAGACTGTTTACAGGTGTGTCCAGCAAACCTGCCAGCTGTAATGCTTTAGATTCCATTTCATCATTATACAGCGTAGCTGTACCATGTGCAGAAACAAAACCTATATCAGTACTACTCACCATACTGTTTTTCATGGCTGATACCATTGCCTGGCTCAGTTCTGCACCAGTACGTGATGGGCCGGAAATATGGTTCGCATCATTACTCACCGCCCCTGCTCCTACCAGGATGGCATTGGCGGGTATGTATGCTTCTTTGCATGTTAAGATCACAGTACCTGCTCCTTCTCCCAGTGTTACTCCTTTTCTGGCTGCATCAAACGGGCGGCAGGGTTCACTGCTCACTGCCTGAAACGACTGGAAACCTGATAACACAAACTGGGTTACTACATCGGCGCCTGTCACTACTGCATGATCATAACGCCCTGATAAAATAAGTCTGCGGGCCGTTAATATGGCCAGCAGTCCTGAAATACAGGCGTTGCTCACTACAATAGGGTCTTCTTTGTAATCAAAATAAGCCGCTATTTTTTTAGCTGTATGAAATAGTTCCATCTCCTGCAAAGGAGCATCAGATGGATGCTGTTCCAGCAGTTCAATATTCCCTTTCGTTGTAGACACAATAAATGCCGTACGTCCGTCGGTGATGTCTATCTCTGTTCTGTCTAATGCAGTCTGCACAGACAGGATCAGTAGTTGTTCAAACTTCGTATAGTTGTCAGGGCTATCCTCATTCCAATATCCTTCCAGTTGTCCGGGTTGCAACATAGCCGCATAAAAAGGCTGTGTATACAATGCTTTGTTATCCTGCAATTGTATACCACTCTGCCCTCTGGAGACATTAGAGAAATTCTCCTCTGTAGTTCTGCCTAAAGGAGATAAAATATTGTCTGCAACTACATACACGCTTTTCATCTTCTTTTCACATTAATTGGAGGTGGTATAAGCCCATGCGTTGTTTTCCATGTTTCAAAAAATGGAGGGATGGTCAGTTGCAGGGTAGATGTAGCTGCATCCAGGAATACCTGTAAAGAGCTGCCTTCTGCCACCAGTTCTCCTGTTGCCGCATTAAAGAGCGTATATTCAAAACTGATCTTTGCTGCTGCGGTATTGATGTATTTTGTTTCCACAATTACACGGTCGCCATAACGTAAAGAGCGTTTATAACTGCATTGTACATTTACCACAGGCACTGTATATCCTTCCTTATAAATATCCAGGTAACGCAAGCCGTATTTTTCGCCGAAAGCTTCTCTTCCGTCTTCAAAATAACGCACATAGTGGCCATGCCATACTATCCCCAGCGGATCTGCTTCATTAAACTTTACCAGTATATTGGCACTCTCGGTTAATACGGCGCTCATGTTTATATTTTATAAGAGAGCAATTTTTTAGTGATGGAGCTTCGCTCCATCACTAAAAAATTGAAAGAATTTACAGGGCTTCGCCCTGCACCCAAAATCAAACTAAGTTACTCCCCCTTTTTCACTACTTTCTTAGCCTTGGGAGGTTTCGTTGTTTTCAACGTATCTTTTTTAGGCTGCTCTACGGGTTCCTCCTTTGCATCAGGAGCAGCAAGTGCTTCCTTCTTCCAGTCGGAATAATCATCTTTATCTATAGAATGTAATACTTTGTATACTGTGTATGCCCAGTAGTTACGGAAACCGAATCCCTGTGCTTTACCCGTCATACGCTCAGTAAACAATACTTTTTTGTTAGACAGGTTCAGCAATGTAACGTACATCGTAGCTTCTTTATTCAGTTTGCTCATGCCGTCCATGATAAATACCAGCCCTATGCCTTTCTTCCCGCTCAGTTCATAGGATTTCACATGTTTAGCAATATCTGCTATTTTAACACTATCCTTTTCCATTGCTGCCTCATCATCTACTTTCAGTGTTTCTGTGTTCCTGGCAACATTCAGTTTATTCACAACAGACAGTTCGTTCATAACATGGTCTCTTCTGAAAGAACCGGCTATATCATACTTCTTCTGCTCGTTGGTGATCACGTTGTTGATCTCTTCAAACTTGTCACGCATCTGGCTGGCAACAGCTGTTTCTCCCTGTACTTTAGCAAGGGAAAAGTCTACGCCAAGATAAGTGAGAGGAATAGTGTCATTATTGTAAAAATCCTTAAGGGTTTGTGCCTGGGTGGCCAGACTTAATAACAGCAATGAAAAGAGACAGTACATGTGTCTTTTAAAATACTTCATAAAAATCGGGGGTTTATGGGTTTATGAAAATCTTCAGTTCGCATTGCGCCATCAGCTTTCCATCCAGCATTACCTTAGCTGCTACCATGGTGGCATTGAACACCTGGCTTTGAATTTCGGTAATAGTTTCGATGAATGAACCGGCTGGCGGCAGTTCAAATACTTCAAAATCTTTCACGGCTCCGATAAAGCCAATAGGTACGGGCGTATTTTCTTGCTGGGCAACATAACCAACTCTGGCAGCAGCAGTCTGCGCCATATTTTCCAGTAAGCCGGGGGGCATGAACTTACCATCTTCAACAAACAGGTTATCAGCTGCAATCTGCAGACCGGTGCGGGTAATATTATCTTTCACTTCCAGCAGGCCGCTGATCATCACCACAGGTGGGCGTTGTGGAATATACTCTGTAATGTTGTCTGTGTGGATGAACATAATCAGTTTATTTTGGATTGGACGAGTCCCAGAAATCATAATAATTAAACCACTGCTCAGGATACTTCTTCACGATGGCTTCCATCTCTTCTACAAAATCCTGTGCTGCCAGTTCTACCCCCTGCCGGCGACGGCCGTTGTATTCCCTTGGCTTAGTGGCGTATAAATGGTAATGCGTACCCGATTCTTTACAGGCAAACACCAGCGATACCGGTACACGGAATGTAGCAGCCAGCAGGAAAGGACCTGCCGGGAACTGAGCATCCTGTCCCAGGAATGGTACTGTTACCGTTTTATTGCCTTCCAGAAAACGATCTGCATGCATGCACACCAGTTCCTGTTTGCTCAGGGCATCATTAATGGCGTAAATGTGCGATAAATCATCCTTAATAACAATAATATTCACATTCCTTTCCCCCGTAACAGATGACAAATACTTTTTAATCCGCTCGTGTTCTCCATCGAACATCACAATATTAATCCTTGTTTCCAGCCGCTGAAACAGGTGCCCGGCCACTTCCCAGTTGCCCAGGTGTGCACTGAGCATGATACCGCCTTTGCCGGCAGCTGTTATTTCACGCAGATAGGCCTCCCCCTCAAATTCAAAAGTGAATTTGTTGGATAAGCCCGACATGACAACGATCTTGTCTATCAGCACTTGTCCGAATACATAGTAGTTCCTGTATACACTGTATAAGGATTTCCACCAGCCGTATCCGACTTTTGTATGAAAGTATTGAAAAATGGGGCGTGAAGAACTATAAGAAAACAAAAAGTAGTATCCCGCCACAAATCTTAACAATACATATGCGGGCATTACTCCTCCGTAACGCAAAATTCCAATGAAAATACTGTACCCCAGCTTGTTTCCCTTGGATTTCCCCTCCCAGGAAGACATTATACCAGTTCTTTTTGCTTTACACGAGTGCCTACATAGTCGTAGAAGTCCTGGAATGTAATAATTGACTGGAAATCTTCAGGGTTAACCTTGAAACCGAAGTTATTTTCAATAACAACTACCAGGTCTATATAATCGAGACTATCCAGGTCCAATACTATCTTGAGATTAGCATCTGGCTTGATATTCTCTGGATTGGCTTCAAATTCCTCTACCAGGAATGCATTTGTGGTCAATATGATCTCGTTCTTCTCCATAATAAGTGTAACTCTGAGATATAGGTTGAAACAATATTGTTAATTAAAATAATTAGGCTGATTAATAATGAAATGCTGTGACATTACCCTTCCTTATATCCCCTTAAATGATCCTTTAACGTTAACTATAGTTCGCCTGGTCAATACGTTATGATGATTATTCCCGCTCAAAGTTAATAATATCCGGGCAGTTAAGTGCACAATGTAGACCTGCAGGTTGCATGTTGAGGCAATAATTCTCTAAAGTGTTGACAGTTAATTAATTATTTATTTATTATCCCATTTACGGACGATGAGAGACGAGTTAGTACCCCCAAAGCCAAAAGAGTTAGACAAAAATATATTAAAATCTTTATTAATAGTAGAATTTGTAATATTTAATCTCGCGGCAGCTCCATCAGGATTCTCCAGGTTGATATTAGGAGCTATAAATCCGTTCTGCATCATCAGCATGGAATAAACGATCTCACTGGCTCCTGCCATCCAGCATTCGTGGCCGGTCATCGATTTGGTTGAACTGATATAAGGCTTGGACTCTCCAAACACCAGGTCCAGCGCAGCGGCCTCACTGGCATCACCTGCCTGGGTACTGGTAGCATGTGCATTGATATACTCAATATCACGGGCCTGTAATCCGGAATCCTGCAAAGCTATCTGCAGGGAACGTACCGGACCATCTATAGTAGGGTTGGAAATATGCGCTCCATTGGAAGAAAAACCGTAACCTATCACCTCTCCCAGGATCTTTGCCCCTCTGCGCTGTGCAGATTCCAGGCTTTCCAGGATCACCGTTGCCGCACCACCACTGGGTACAAGCCCGTCACGGTCCCGGTCGAATGGACGACTGGCCTTTGTAGGATCAGATTCCCTTACAGAGAAAGCGGCGATCGCATCAAAGTTACCCATGGAGTAAACGTTCACTTCCTGGGCGCCTCCGCAAATCACACAATCCTGCATCCCGTTACGGATAAAGGTATATCCCAGGCCAATGGCATGGGAACCGCTTGCACAGGCAGCACTTACGCTGAAGTTAATGCCGCGCAGCTTAAAGATAGTGGCCAGGTTCATGTTTACGGTAGAGTTCATCGTCTGGAATACAGAACCCGATCCTACCATCATGGTATCCTTCTTCTCCCGCATGATATCAGTTGCCTCTATCACCGGTTTGGAAGAGCTGTCGTTCCCAAACAGCAAACCCACTTCCGTTTTCTCTATATAATCCGGGTCAATACCCGCCTGTGCCATCGCATCGCGGGTACTCATATATGCAAATTCCGCCTGCTCCGGCATCATCATCCGGGCACGACGGTCTAACAGTCCTTTCAGTTCGGGCCTGTCTACAAAACCGGTTAACCCGGACCGGTAGCCATAAGCTTTCCTGGCCGGGTCCAGTATAATACCAGACTGCCCTTTGTACAATGAATCCCTTACGTCCTCCAGGCTTTTGCCTATACAGGAATAGATTCCCAAGCCAGTGATCACTACTCTCTTCATATCATTAAGTGTATAGTCCTCCGTTAATTGATAATATTTCCCCCGTAATATAAGCGGAAGCTTTTGAGGCAAAGAATGCAACAGCTTCTGCTACTTCTTCAGGTGTACCAAAACGATTCATAGGTACCTGTGCCGCCAGCTCTTTCTCATTCAGGTCTGCTGTCATATCCGTTTTGATAAACCCGGGTGCTACTGCATTTACTGTTACGCCGCGTTTGGCTACTTCCTGTGCCAGCGCTTTGGTAGCACCTATTACACCGGCTTTGGCCGCAGAGTAATTCGTTTGCCCCGGCATCCCTTTGATACCGGATAAGGAAACAATATTGATGATACGTCCGTAACGCTTCATCAGCATATTGTTCAGTACCTGTTTAGTTACATAGAAGAAGCCATCCAGACTGCTGTTCAACACGTTTCTCCATTGCGTACTGTTCATCCAGAACAGCAGGTTATCTTCACGGATACCGGCATTATTCACCAGCACTTCGACCTGTTTCTCTTTATTATTCTCTACCCAGGTGCCTAGTACCGCCTGTACTTCCTGTTCATTTCCTACATCGAATCTCAGGATCTCCCCGTCACTTCCTTTTGCCTGCACAGCTTCCAGCGTTTCGTTGGCAGCAGCTTCATTACCCTTATAATTGATGAGTACATAATAGCCCAGCTCTGCCATCTTGATGCATATCGCCCTGCCTATCCCTCTTGAGCCTCCTGTTATTAAAGCACATTTCATATGAATACTATTTCCGGTTCATGCGTCTGCAGATATTCTTTAATCCTTTTAGCATCTTTATACTTAGGGCTATCCTCAATAAATTTAGGGAAAATAGCTCTTACTTCAGTGTAGATCCTGTGTGAGAAGCTGGACAACTTATCCTGACAATTCAGGTAATCTACTGCCTGCAACATGGTCATCACCTGTATAGCCAGTACTTCAAAAGTATTGTCTATAACACGCTGTGTCATCAGCGCTGCATTACATCCCATACTTACAATATCCTGGTTGTCATTATTGTTGGGAATACTGTGCACATACATCGGGAAAGACAGCGTCTGGTTCTCTGCCACCGTTGAAGTAGCCGTGAACTGTATACCCTGCATACCAAAGTTAAAGCCAAGTTTTCCCAGGTTCATGAATGGCGGGAACTTGTGGTTCAGCTTATCATTCATCAGGTAGTTGAGTTGTCTTTCAGACAACATAGACAACTTCGTGATGGCGATCTTCACCTTATCCATTTCCAGGGAGATATAATCACCATGGAAGTTACCACCATGAAAAACATTTTGCTGATGATGGTCCACCACCGGATTATCACTCACAGAATTCAGTTCCTGTACTACTATCTTTTCTGCCTGTACCAGTGTATCATACACAGGGCCTAATACCTGAGGTACACAACGCAAAGAGTAATATTCCTGTACTTTATCCTTAAAGATCTCTTCTTCCAGTTCTTTATAGAAATGATCCGGACGATGACGGACCATCTTACTATCCTTCAGTATATGGCGCATCCCTGCGGCCACTTTATTCTGCCCTTCATGCAGCTTCACTACATTCAGTTCGTGCGATAAATGATCATCAAATGCTTCTACTACTTCATTGATCATGGCAGAAAGGATGCAACTCCAGTCCAGCAGTTTCTTTGCCTGTATGATGTTCACCAGCCCTATGCCTGTCATGGCAGAAGTACCATTGATCACCGCCAGTCCTTCGCGTACATGTACACTCATAGGCTTGATGCCCAGCTTTGCAAATACTTCTGCAGTAGGCTGCAATGTATCCTCATACACTACTTCTCCTTCACCGATTAATACTAATCCCAGATGCGCCAGTTGTACCAGGTCGCCGCTGGCGCCTACACCACCGTGTTCATAAACGCAGGGATATACGTTTTTATTGATAAGGTCTTTGAGTAAGGTGACTACTTCCACATGTACACCTGAATGTGCCTGCATAAAGCTGCTCAAACGGGCTATCATTAATGCTTTGGTCAGAACAGGTGGTAAGTACTTACCTGCACCGGAACTATGGCTGCGGATCAGGTTATATTGTAACTGGTGTGTATCGTCTTCACTAATACGGTATTGTGCCATTGGCCCAAACCCGGTATTAATTCCGTAGATCAGCTTCTTGGCTGAGAATTTCTGAAGAAACAGGAAATTTTCCTCTACCTGTTGTACGGCTGCTTCATCCAGACTTAATTCTTCCCCCCCAAATAATACCCGGTACACTTCTTCCAGTGAAAGTACCTTACTTCCTAAAACGACCATTATTTTAAATTATAATATTTAAATATGTGAAAAAGCTCTCAAAATTAGCAAATTCTAATTAAGAACATAATATAGGTTCTTCGATAACGCCTCAGTTTGATTTATTTTGATCAAAGAGAAATGTTTTTGTGGTGGTACTTCGCACCATCACAAAAACATTGAAGGGATTTTGCAGGGCTTCGCCCTGCACCCAAAAATCAAACTATCCTTCTTCGATCCCAGGTTCGGGTGCTTCCACCAATACTTTATCAATACGGTGGGCATCCATATCAACAATTTCAAAAGTAAATCCTCTCCATTCAAACTTCTCTCCTATTTTGGGTATATGTTCCTGGTGATGGAGAATAAAACCTGCCATCGTATCAAATTCCTGCTCAAATTCGGCCATCCAGTCTTCTTTGTCGAAACGGCTGAGGAAGTCGTAAAAAGGAATCTGCCCGTCTACCAGGTAAGATCCGTCTTCACGTCTTACAATCTCGTAATCATCATCCTGACCGGTTTCCGGCATATCACCGACAATGGCTTCCAGAATATCGTTCAGTGTGATCATACCCAGGAATGTACCATATTCATCCACGATAAACGCAGCATGACTCTGTGTTTCCTTGAACTTTTCCAGTACCTGATAAGCAGAGTTATTTTCCGGGATAAAGAGGGGTTTCTTTATGATGGGTTCCAGGGTGTAATTGTTGCTGGCAGCAGCCAGGTAGAGGTCCTTAATAGATACAATACCTAATATTTTATCTATCTGACCATCACATACAGGGTAAACAGAGTGTACGCTCTCAAAAATCTTATCTCTTAAAATCTCTTTCTGATCTGTCATATCCAGCCATACGATATCCGTACGGTGGGTCATGAGAGAGGTAATGTTACGGTCTCCCAGATGGAATACACGTTCAATGATCTCCTGCTCGGTTTCTTCAATAGCGCCGGAACTTGTTCCTTCATTGATCATCGCCTTGATCTCTTCTTCCGTCACATTATTATCTGAAGGTTGTAGTTTAAAGAGACTTACCAACAGGTTTGTAGAGATAGTGAGTAACCAGATAAAAGGCGAAGTGATCCTGGATAACCAGAGCATAGGAGCCGCTACCTGCCTGGAAATAGCTTCCGGACGGGCAACACCCAGGCGTTTAGGCACCAGTTCTCCCAGTACAATTGTGAAATAAGTGATCACCAGCACAATGATAGCTGTGGCTATGCCATGGCTGTAAGGCGCCAGATATTCTATCCGTGCCACTATATCTATCAGTTCCATCCTCCAGGTTGCGCCGGAGTAGATACCTATTAAAATACTGATGAGGGTAATGCCTATCTGAACAGTGGATAAGAATCTGTCAGGATTATTGGCCAGCTTCAGCGCTGTTTTTGCCTTTTCATCGCCTTTGTTGGCCAGGAATTCCAGCCTCGCTTTGCGGGCCGATTCCATGGCACTCTCAGACATTGAGAACAAGCCATTTAATAAAATAAGGACGAGGATAATGACGACGACTTCCATGATATAAAGGCTAAAATAAAGAATTATTCAAATATTAAGGTAAGAAATGCTAAAAGCAGTCCTGCTGAAATAGCAAATACCTTGCGGTAGCTCAATTCATGGTGTTTGGTGCCGCTCTCATAAAATATGGTGGTGGATATATGCAGAAAGGCCCCGATAACGAGCGCTACCACATATGTAAGGACATGTTCCATTTGTGCCGAATGGCTGCCTGCTTCAGCGGCAAGCACCGCAGCCAGCGGTGTTACAAGCGAAAAGATAAGTAAGATACGCCATAGTTTCATCCCTTTCTGATGAGAATGAAGCATCACTGTCATCAGCGTTAACGCTTCCGGCAGTTTATGGGCGGCTACTCCTATGACCAGGGAAGACATGGAGGCGCTGTCATTAAAATGAAATCCCAGTGGGATCCCTTCCATGAAAGCGTGTATAGATAACCCCAGCAACAAAGGAGCAATAGCCACATGATGATGATGATCGTTTTGGGGCACATGTGTATGCCCGTGTTCCGTACCATGCGACAACTGCGCTAAAGCTACCTGGAAAAAGAAACCAATTACAATGTAAATGCCGGCACTATGCCCCAGCTCCTGGAATACTTCCGGCAGCAGGTGCATGATAGTGATCCCGAAAAGGCAGGCGCCGGTAAAGCCCAGCAGGTAAAGAGGCAGGCTGGGATGTATCCGCCTGACTACCATTGGAATAATGCCACCACCAAGGGTTGCAAGAAATATAATTATTAAGAAGATCCAGTTCATGGTGTTAGTTCATGTTCCAGCCTGATACGGCGCTGAAAGAACCCGCCGCTCAACAACCCAATAAATATGCCGAGTACAGCACCGCCGGCAACATCCAGCGGATAATGTACACCCACATATACCTGGGCATAGCTGATCACAAAAGCCCAGACAAAGAATAACGAAGCATACCATCTGGAAATATGCCTGAATGTGAGAAAACAAAAAGTACCTAATGCGAAATGGTTGGCAGCATGATTAGAAGTAAAACTGCCACTGCCCGGACAATATGTCACCAGCACTCTTACATAATGCTGTAGCAAAGGATCACGGCAGGGACGCAAACGGCCTATCCAGTCTTTGATGTGTGAACTTGACTGGTCTGCCAGTCCGAAAGCAATCAGGAAGAATGCCATCCACCAGAATCCTCTCCATTTATAATTGATAGTGACAAACAGCAGCAGAAACAGGTATAAAGGTGCCCATACAAAAGGCTCTCTCAGCCAGGGAATAATAGCATCCATCAATGGAGTATGCCATTGACCGTTGATTTTAAAAAAGAGTTTAAGGTCCAGACGAAGCAGTTTCTCCAGCATGGCTATGGTTTTGTAGCTATAATGATCAGTCGTGGTGAAGCCTGTTCATCGTAGTTATTAAATTGGTAGTCTCCAAAGATCTGTGTTATCTCTAATCCCTGATGGGCAAACATCTCTTCAAAATCCTCCCTCGTATATGCGTTTACGCTTTCCGTAAAGCATGCCCGCTGTTTCCTGGACTGGTCCAGGATATCAATCTGTTTCAGGAATTTATGGTCTGTAACTTCCCGTTGGATATCAAATAATACATTTTCCTTTTCCTTAGACTCTTCCGTTACCAGGTGAGCAGCCACATAAGAGCTGTTCAGGTAATCCAGTACCAGGGTACCACCAGGTTTCAGGGCATTCTTCAGCGTACGTAAGGCATTTTCATTCTCACGCTGCGTATCAAAATAACCGAAACTGGTAAAGAAGTTAAAGACAAAGTCGAAGTAATTGACCCTGAAAGGAAGGCGCATATCGTGCTGGAAAAAGCTCAGATGCTCATTTTCCATCTTTTTGGCAATGTTGATACTCTGTATGGACAGGTCTATTCCGGTAACGGTATACCCCTTGTCTGCCAGGTATTTTGAATGACGGCCACGGCCACAGGCCACATCCAGCATGGTGGCATCTGCAGTCGGGTGCAGGTATGCCAGGAGAAGATCTATGAAAGATGCTGCTTCCTTACTATCCCTGTTATTATATAACAGATGGTAATAAGGAGAATTAAACCAGTCTTTAAACCATTGTTTTTGTACTTCCACTTCAATCTCTTTATAAACTTCCATGCTCTGTAATAAATGCACCCTATTTTTTATTATTAAACATCAAATATCGGGTGCTTTCGTAAAATGCGCGCGTTAAATTATCGAGCGCCTTTGCCGTATCCGGTTGTTGCAGCTTTACATTCTTTAATGGGTCGCCCTGGAGATCGTACAAAGCAGATTCCTGCGTCGCATAATTAATCTCATACTGGTATCTGTCACCCATCACGGCAATGTATGTCTGCATATTTTTCACAAAAGTACTAAAAGCATAGCGACCTGCACGGGAAGAATCCAGCATGTTCTGTCCCAGTGTATAGTTTTTCACCGGCATACCCACGATGGTAGCCATTGTAGGGTATACATCCACGAGGCTGGTCGTCTGGTTTACTACTCCCGGCTGCACATTACCCGGACTATACATAAAACAGGTGGTATGTACCCCACCGCTGCCCAGCTCATATTCCGGTATAGGCATGAAGTGGTAAGGATTCAGCGCACAGTTATGATCCCCGAACATAATGAATACGGTATTTTCCAGGTAACCGCCTTTCCTTGCCAGGTCTATCAGGTGGCCTACATTGTAATCTTCATAACGTAAAGCATTAAACTGATCTATGGAAACGAAGCCTGCCTGTTTGAACTTCTCCATATCTATGTCCTTTTCGGTTACTTTTTTAAAGTCGCCCGAACCGGCCGTAGTAGTATAAGGAGGGTGATTATCTGCCAGTTGCAGGAAAGCAATGAAAGGTTGATTACGCTGATGGGCACCCCTGAAAATTTCATCTGCTTCTGTAATGAGGTCATAATCAGATACACCCCATACGTCTGCTTTTGGCGCCTTATAATATCCTTCTTCAAAGATTTTCACTCCTTCCACATTGCTGGTAAATATTGCACGGATGTTTGCCCAGTTGGTATTACCACCCAGCAGGTAGTACTTTTCGTATCCATGGAACTGATCCATCACCACACGCTGGTCCACCATCTTGGGGTGACGGGAAGCGGTGTTGGCCATTGCGATATCCGGTAAACCGGTTGTTACACCGTATACTGTTCTTGCCGTACTGATGGCAGGCACGTAAAAATGTTTAAACAGGATGCCGCTGTCTGCAATGCTCTTCATATGTGGCGTAGCCTGCATAGGGTTACCGTACATACTGGTTATGCAGGCGCCTGTAGATTCCAGCATCACCAGTACTACGTTCATTTTGCGCTTAGACGGGTCTCCTGCTATAGTTCTTACAAAGTTGAGCTTCTCTACATCCGGACTGTCTACAGCCAGGTATTTAGCCATTACAGGATAATATTCTTTTGTCCTTTTCAGATCGTAAGTATCATTTCTTACAGACAGGTTGGATACCAGGTATAAGATAGGATTGAGTGCAAGACTGGTAATCCCGTTATCGCGGGAGAACATCGCCTGGCTCCAGCGCAGTGGGAAATAAGCGAAGTTACCATAGATGCCGGCTGCAAAAAGCAGTACCACTGTAGTCGCCCATCCTGTAAAACGCCAGTTGCCGATCTTCTTAGGCGGCTGGTTGGCCAGTCTGCGGTAAGTAGTGATCAGCATCCTGCTAACAAGGAACAGGAACAGCAACAGGCCGATGAAGGCACGTATTACCGGGTAAGTCTGCCATAACATACTCGCAGTATCCGCTCTTTCACCACTTAACAGGAAGCGGGAAATGTTGGGATCTATACGCAGGGCCAGATAGGCATAATGACCCAGGTCCAGCGCATATAATAATATCAGTACAAAGTATATAATAAAGAAGTACCAGAAGGCAATCCGGCGAAGGAAAGGTTTATTGAAGAAACCATTCCGCCATATCAGTGTAATGAGCAGAACCGGCACCATCAGGATCAGGGTAAGACGTAAGTCGAACTTCAGTCCCAGGTACCATGCCTTCAAAACAGGCGCCGTACCGGTTACGGTGGTTTTGAAAAAGAAGAAGTAGAATACCAGGCGGAATATTACAGAAAAGAGGAATAGGTATGATGCCTGCAAAATAACGTAACGAATATACCGTGGTATATTCTTCCAAGTGTATTTCATGTAAAGAGCAACTGTTTTAGATCAAATACGTTTAAAAAACATAACAAAAATTTAAACGTGGCTGCAAATATACCAAATTTCACCTCTATCATAGGGGGTACAGGAACTTAAAAACAACTTAAAATCATATATATACTATTGAATTTTACCTGGCAGGGCCTTTGAGGGTATATAAGACCGCAGTAGAAAATATGGAATTTTTCTTTTGGGAATAGTCACTTTATATTTGCCCTTCCTTTAAAAATTGAAAATTGTGGCACTGATCAAATCAATTTCCGGTATTCGCGGAACTATTGGAGGCAAACCAGGCGAGGGACTCTCTCCGCTTGATGTTGTCAAGTTTACAGCTGCCTACGGCACCTGGCTGACACAGCAATCCGACAATAAAAAAGTAGTTATTGGACGAGACGGACGTATTTCCGGCGAAATGGTGAAGCAGCTGGTAGTGGCAACACTTACCGGTCTTGGCCTGGATGTGGTTGATCTGGACCTCTCCACCACTCCTACCGTGGAGATAGCCGTGAAGATGGAAAACGCCGCAGGCGGTATCATCCTCACTGCCAGTCACAATCCTAAAGAATGGAACGCCCTGAAACTGCTGAACAGTGAAGGGGAATTCATCTCCGGAGAAGAAGGAGCCCTGTTGCTGGATATCGCTGCACGTGAGGACTTTGTCTTTGCAGACGTTTCCAAACTGGGTACTTACCGTAAAGACGACAGCTACCTGCAGAAACACATAGACCTGGTAGTTAACTACCCCCTGGTGGATGTGCCGGCTATCAAAGCCCGTAACTTCAAAGTAGTACTGGATGCGGTAAACTCTACCGGTGCCATTTTCATCCCTGCCCTGCTCAAAGCGCTGGGCGTAGAAGATGTAACCGTATTATTTGATGAGGTGAACGGTAAATTCAGTCATAATCCGGAACCATTACCGGAAAACCTGACGGCTCTCAGCAATGAAGTGAATAAGTCCAATGCCGACCTGGGCATAGCTGTAGACCCTGACGTTGACCGCCTTTGCTTCGTTTGCGAAGATGGCAGCATGTTTGGCGAAGAGTATACCCTGGTAGCGGTGGCTGATTATATATTAAAGACCAGGAAAGGGAATACCGTTTCCAACCTCTCTTCTACCCAGGCACTGAAAGACATTACCCTCAAAAATGGCGGAGAATACCATCCTTCTGCTGTAGGAGAAGTAAATGTAGTGCGTAAAATGAAGGAAGTAAATGCGGTAATCGGTGGAGAAGGTAACGGTGGTATCATCGTTCCGGACCTGCACTATGGCCGTGATGCACTCATCGGTGTTGGTTTGTTCCTGAGTCATCTGGCTCACAGCAAAAAGAACCTGAAAGCATTGCGTAACAGCTATCCCGACTATTTCATTTCCAAGAATAAAATAGAACTGGACAAAGGTGTAGACGTAAAAGACATCTTCGAAAAGATCAAAGGCAAATACAAAAACCAGCCGCTGAACATAGAAGATGGTCTGAAAATAGAGTTTGAGAAAGATTGGGTACACTTACGTACATCCAATACAGAACCTATTATCAGGATCTATGCGGAAAGCCAGAATGAGACCACGGCAGATAATATCGCCAAGAGGATCATGCAGGATATCCGTGAGTTTATGCATTGATAATCAGTATAAATATATTGGTAGATTGGCGGATACATCATTTGTATCCGCCAATTTCGTTTTAGCGTTATTTTCAAAAAAAGTTGGACATTTGTGTCCGCCAACGGGCTTTTATTTTATATCAAAAACCACCAACCACCTTGAAAAGAATATACTTTGACAATGCAGCTACCACGCCGCTGGATAAAGACGTCCTGGATGTGATGCTGCCTTACATGACCGAAAAGTTCGGGAATCCGTCTTCTATTTATTCATATGGCCGCGAAACACGCCTGGCCATTGAAACGGCACGTAAGTCAGTCGCAAAAATCCTGAATGCCAATCCCGGGGAAATCTTCTTCACTTCCGGCGGCACAGAAAGCAGCAATACCGCTATAAGTGCGGCTATCCACAACCTGGGTTGCCGTCATATCATCTCTTCAGAAATAGAACACCACGCTACCCTGCATACAGTAGAACACCTGCACTCCAGGGAGAAGGTGAAACTCAGCAATGTACGCCTGCTGGCAGACGGACATGTGGATATGGCTCACCTGCGTGAATTACTGGCCGACTCCAAAGAGAGATGCCTGGTAACACTCATGCATGCTAACAATGAGATCGGTAACCTGCTGGATATACATGCTGTAGGTAACCTCTGCAAAGAATTCGACGCTATCTTCCATTCCGATACAGTGCAGACCGTAGGACATTACCCTTTCGACCTTCGCAACACGCCTATACATTTCATTAATGGAGCCGGACACAAGTTCCATGGCCCTAAAGGCGTGGGTATACTCTATATAAATGAGAATGTGAAGATCACTCCTCTGATGCAGGGCGGTTCCCAGGAGCGTAACATGCGTGCCGGTACAGAGAACCTGTATGGTATCGTTGGTTTTGCCAAAGCGCTGGAACTGGCTACTGCTCATTACGAAGAATACAGCAAATACATCAACGACCTGCGTATGTACATGGCAGAACAGTTGCAGAAACATATTCCGGGTATCGGTTTTAACGGCGATCTGTACGGCCGTAGCCTGTATACGGTGCTGAATGTGTCTTTCCCTAAAACAGAAAAGAGCGAGATGTTACTGTTTAACCTGGATATCAATGGTATCTGTGCATCCGGTGGCAGTGCCTGTACATCCGGCGCAGATCTGGGCTCTCATGTGATCCGCGCCATTTCCAGCAATCCTAACCATATAGCGGTAAGGTTCTCTTTCAGTAAGGATAATACGAAAGAAGAAGTAGATGAGGTAGTGACTAAGTTGAAGGATATTATATAATATATGGTGTGCCAGATATAAAAAAAGCTCCTGACGGAGCTTTTTTTATATCTATGAATTTCTGTTGATCACATCATAAAACTTCTCTCTATACCCGTCACTAATCGGAATAGACTGATTAGCAATCATTACCGTATTCTTCTCCACGGAGTTAATCTTATTCAGAGAAACGACATAAGACCTGTGTACCCGGATAAACTTATCTGATGGTAACCTGGTTTCAAATGATTTCAGGCTGCGCAGTGTTAATACAGGCTGATAAGGTGTATAGATCTTGGTATAATCTTTCAATGCCTCTATAAAGAGGATATCTTCCAGATTGATCTTGATAATCTTATATTCTGTTTTAATGAAGATGTAGTCATTCACATGATTATTGCTACTATCGCCATTCTTCTGCTGGGACATCGTCCTCAGTTCCAATGCTTTGGTAGCAGCCCTGAGAAAACGTTCAAAGGGAACGGGTTTCAGCAGATAATCCACTACTTCCAGGTCGAATCCTTCCAGCGCATACTCTCCGTAAGCAGTAGTAAACACCACCATAGGAGGATATTTGAGTGATTTCATGAATTGGATACCGGTAATATCAGGCATCTTGATATCCAGGAAAAGCAGGTCTACCTTTTCTTCCTGCAGGAAACGCAAAGCCTCCGCCGCATTTTCAAACGTACCTACCAGCTGAAGAAAGGGGACCTTCTTCGCAAAATCAGTAATTATTTCCAATGCCAGTGGTTCATCGTCCACCGCTATACACCTGATCATTTTTCAACACTATTTTAAGATCAACAATAAATTGGTTATCAGCTTCTGTTATTTCTAATTCGTGGTCTTCGGTGTAGAGCAGTTCAAGTCTTTTTCGCACATTCTGTAATCCTATCCCCCCTTTTTCTGCCACCCTTTGCCTGAAGAGGCTATTTTCTACTACCAGCCGTACCTGGTTTTTCTCTATAGCCACTGCGATGGCAATAAAAGAAGGCTCTGCGTAGCTGATCCCGTGCTTGAATGCATTCTCCACGAATGGTACCAGCAGCATGGGTTCTATCCGCAGTCCTATCGGGTTCCCCTGTACCGCATAGTCTACCACGATATCGTCCGGCATCCTTAAACGTTGAATATCAATGTAATCTTCCAGGTATTGCAGTTCCTGTTGCAATTGCACTTTGTCTTCATTCGATTCATAAATCATGTACCGCATGATGGTTGACAGCTTTACAATAGCATGTTCCGTTTGTGCAGAATGTTTATGTGCAAGTGAATAGATAGTGTTTAGACAGTTAAAAAGGAAGTGAGGATTAATCTGTGACTTTAAAAATTTTAATTCGGCGTTCAGGTTCTCCACTTTCAGGGCTTCCCGCTGTTGTTCACTCTTGAACCATTCCTGGGCAATCTTGATAAATCCACTCATGAAAAGCATGAGCAGCGCGGCAAAGACCGATTTACGCAGTATCTCCGGGAACAGGATATAGTCCAGGAAAGTAGGTACCCTTCTTATCTGCAGGTGGGCAGGCACGCCTGCGGCAGATGTGTCGTGTAAAATGCCTTCATCGAAGGCAATGGGCGGTTTTTCCCTAAAATAGATACTCCTGCTCTGCTTTACAATCTCCTCATCTTCAGGCGCATGGTAGCGGCTGAAAGGTGGCGGAGGATTAAATCCGATATCCCTGCCACTGCTGTCTACTGCTTCCTGGGCCGCATAGGTTTTCCAGAAGAGGTAATCAGTGAGCGCCTGCTGCATGATGATGAAAACCAGCATGAAGATGACACAGCTCAGGTAGTAAACTATCTTTTTTAAAGTAAAATATCTTGGGATGAGTATGTAGAAGTTGAGATAGAAAACGCCTATCAGGAAGAGATTATCTACTATTTCACGGGCAAAGAACCAGGGATGCTGGATTTTGATCCGGTAGATGAAAAAAGGAAAAAACAGGAAACAGGTCCAAACTACAATATGCAGTCCAACATTAAATAACCGGCTTTTATAGAGTAGTTTTAAATTTATCATGTGGCTAAAAGCGCGATAAACTTACACTCAATTCCGGTAAAGGGGGTGTTAAAATTTGTTAAGTAAGGTAAAAGGAATGTTAAAATTTGGAGGAAATAGATATCCCATGTGGCCGGATACAGTACTGTGGCCAGTATTATAAATAATTAATATGTTCTCTTCAGACTGCTATATGCTACTCAACACCGGCAATTTTCATATCCAGTAGCTCCTGTTTGGAGATAATGGGAAAACTTTTACCGTTGCTGCGCATTTTTGCTACCATCAAATCTCCTACCTTCTGAGCATCTTCCTTTGTCTGGAAGTAATGTCTGCCTGCTATGGTAGGTATAATATCCTGATAGATAAAGGTTTTGTGACCGACGTTAATCTTAAAGCCCCAGGAACCTCCCCCTTCTAACTCAAAAGGAATTACCGCAATGCTATCATGCACTGCGGTAATTTCTATATTTTTTGCCTGTTGTTTCTGCTGACAAGACGTAGCTAAAGCTATGATTATCAACAGAGAAAAGGACGTTTTAGTCATTAGTATCGTTTTCCTGAGTAGGATTGAATTCATGGCAATCATCCAGCTGAGTGCTGCTGGCCAGACCCAATGCTACATAACCTCTGTTTTTTACGCTGAAACCAACTGCGCCTGTACGGGAAGCAGCATCAAAAGCAGTCTTTTCTGTCCAGTAACCAGAGATTGGATTATATGCCCAGGTATTGCTGAGTGAGCCAGTTGCTACGTATGCTATGTTGTCGATAACAAAAGCAACTGCACCATAACGGGCGATAGTAGTGTAATCATCATCGAATGAACCATCGGTAGCATTCTTGATCTGCCATCTTTCATTCCACTGGTCGTTGTTAGCATCATACACATACATACGTGTGGATGATTCTGTATTGCTAACACCTGTAACTACGTAAGCGCTATCCTTGATAACAAAAGCAACAGCCTGTTTTCTCTTGTCTTTCAACGGGTTAGCTTCTGTCCATGAGTTAGTGGAAGGATTAAATTTGTAGAAATCGCTAAAGTTGCTACCGCTTGTTCCTGAGCTTCCTGTACCAACATAACCGTAGTTACCCAGGCCAAATGAAACTGCATAGTAACGTGCAGCACCAGGGAAATCTGTTCTTGACTGCCAGCTATTGGTAGCAGGATCAAATTCCCATGTATCTTTCAACATTTCGTAGTTGTTATCGTAACCTGTAGTCACATACCCTTTTGAACCAACGGCAAAGCCGGTAGCACCTAAACGGGAAAGGTCATGGGTAGCATCAGCAGGGTCAACCAGCGCTGCCATAGAAGTCCATGCATCCTTTACCGGATCGTATTTCCAGAAGTCGTTCAGTTTGGTACCGTCACCAGTTCCACCAAAGCCTGTACCTACATACGCTGTATCCCCAATCACAAAACTAACAGCTTCACGTCTGGCATCACCCTGATAGTCGGCCCGTTTGATCCAGTTACCCAGCTTAGTCGTATCGCTGTTGGATGTACAGGACGCTAACGTAAACACTGTTAATCCCAGAAAATATACTTTTAAATAGCGCATAAGTTATTTCTTTACTTTTTTTATAGCTGCCAAAATTATCCGCCCTTATTGTAGTGCAATCAGAAAATAGATACAATACTACATTTACATGATAAAGGACGGGTTTTCATCTGCCAATCGGTTTGTTTGCCTTACAACCACTGTTACTGCCCCGGCAGTAGCATAAGGAGCAGCGAAGGTGATTCGTCGATAAAAAAAGCCAATTGGCATATTAAATAAGCAGGAACTAGGCATCCTGTCTAAAATTGCGCTCCATGAATAAAAGTATCCGTGCCAAAGAGGCCTGTAAATATCTGGTTTGTGCGTTATTGATTACAGGCGCTGAGGCCTGTGACAAAGCCGGTTTCTCCTACGATAATATCGTTGATAATGGAGCAACCCAATATATTGTTGTCGATTCCGTAACAATGAATATGAATACAGTATTCCTGGATTCTATTCCCACATCTTACCAGAGCCTCGCATTGGTAGGTAATCATACTGATCCCATATTCGGAACAGTATCTGCTTCTTCCTACTGGAGAGTAAAGGCTTATAACGGTGCTACCATCCCGGACCTGGCATCTTATGATTCCCTGGTAATGATCATGCGTCCCAATAAAACCGGTATGTATGGTGATACTGCGGCAGTTCAGGATGTATCTGTATACCGCGTAACAGAAAAGATAGACACCCGTATTACAAACGGCTATTTATATAGTTATGATAAATTTGCTACTGAAACAACACCATTGGGTAGCAAACAGTTCAAAATCAGACCCAGCATTGATACACTCATCAGGATTAAACTGGATGATGTATTAGGAGCGGACCTGTATGCGAAATGTAAGGCTAAATCACAGACTGTTACTGATCAGATCCAGTTTGCAGACTATCTGAAAGGTCTCTCTATCCAACCTGGCGCTAACAGCAAACTTGTTAGTTCTTTCCGTGGAGATGACTCTCTCACCATGCGTTTATATTACCATCAGAACTCTGGTGAAAAGTTGACTACTACCATCGATTTCCCGGTATATAATGCATCGTTACAGTTCAATCATATTGATGTGACACGTCCGTCAGGATCTCCGCTGGCAGGGCTTTCCAGCACTAACAAGACACTGGCTTCCACCAGCGCTGATAACAGGACATTTGCACAACCGCTGACAAACCTGATCACCCGCGTAGATATGCCTTACCTGAAGAACATTTCACAACTGCATAAGTTCTTCAAAGTAATGCGTGCAACCCTGACAGTGAGACCTGAAAAACAGACCTATCAGTATCCATATAATCTGCCTGGTAAACTAACACTTTGTGAAATAAACAGCACAAATACTATTACAGATTCACTGATTTCTCCAAGCACAGGTGGTGTACAAACCGGTAACCTGGTGATTGATTACGCATACAATCTGAATACCGCTTACACATACGATATTACCAATTATTGCATAGCACAAATGTCCGCCGTAGATGCGAATATCCGTGGACTGGCATTGATACAACCGAGGAATACAGGGTTTACGAGATTTGACCGTGTTGTACTGGGTGATAGAAAGAATAAGTTTAATAACATTGAGATTAAGATCTATTACCTGCAGTATGAATAATTGCCATCAAGTTCCAGATTACATGAAGCGAATAAAACAATATACAACTGGCTTATGCGTAGGCGGCCTGATATTATTATCAGGGAAAGATGCTGTGGCACAAAAAGGGATCAACTCCCTTTACTCTGCTTATGGTATTGGCGACGTGGAACAACATGATTACAGCCGTAACTTTGGTGTGGGTAGCACAGGTATTGCCCGCCGTTCAGACTTTTTCCTGAACGAGCTGAACCCTGCCTCATACTCAGCTATACCCAGACAGCATTTTATGTTCGATGTGTCCCTGCGGGCACAATCCATTACTTATAAAGATGCAGGTTCCCTGAACCAGACTGCCGGAGACGTGATCATTAAAAGACTGGCATTAGGCTTCAAAGCCAACAACCGCTGGGGTATCAGCGCAGGCTTTACTCCTTACAGTACCGTTGACTATAAACTTCTTTCTACTACATACATAGATACATCTCCACTTGTTACCACCACAGAAGGTACCGGTGGTATCAACAAAGCATATATCTCCAATGCAGTAAAATTAACGAAGAACTTTTCCGTAGGTGTATCCAGTAACTTCCTGTTCGGCCCTATCAACACTACCTCAAACGTAGGTGGAGATACTGTGTCTACCAGGACAGAACGTTACGCCTTTAACATGAACTTCACTACAGGTGTTCAGTATAGCGGTAAGATCGGCAAGAAATGGCTGTTAGGTTTAGGCGGTACTTATCGCTTTAAAACCAACATGAACTACCAGAACAAACTGTATATCCTGAACAGTAGTTCTACCGTGTTATTTACTGATAACGACCTTGCAAGGACCAAGATCAAATTACCTGAGCAGATCGGTGGAGGTTTCTCCCTGAGTAACGGGACCCTCACCTGGTTAGCTGATTACCGTACAGAGAAATGGGGTTCAGCAGGTAATAAAACCACTAACTACAACCTCGTTAACTCCGACCGTTATTCAACCGGTATAGAGTATAGCTTCAAACGTACTTACTACAACCAGCAGGTAGAAGGTATCATCGCACAGGCTGGCTTCTCCTATTACAATTCCAACCTGGTAGTGAAAAATAACCAGATCAGGGATGTGGCAGGAACAGCGGGTATCTCTATCCCAAGCCGCAGCGGGGCACTTCGTTATTATGTAGGTGTTGAGGTAGGACAACGTGGTACTACCAGCGGAGGATTAATCAAAGAAACTTATGTTAATGGTGTATTCCACTTCTCGTTAAGAGATATCTGGTTTATACGCAGAACGTATGAATAATATTAAAGCGTATTTTTTTAGTGATGGTGCGAATGCACCATCACTAAAAAAATAAAAAGGTTTTGCAGGGTTTCGCCCTGTACCCAAAAATTAAACGGTTATTCCTGTAATAATTTCTCAAACCATAGTCCGGAGTCTTTCATCGTCCTGTGCTGCGTTTCCATATCTACATGCACTAAGCCAAAACGAGCCCTGTATCCTTCCGCCCATTCAAAGTTATCAGTCAGCGTCCACGCAAAAAATCCATCTACCTTCACCCCTTCCCGCTTCGCCTTCAATATTGCTCCCAGGTATTCTTCAAAGTATTTAACACGATCTGTATCATGTACCCGTCCATCTGTGAGTACATCATTAAAAGCTGCACCATTCTCTGTAACAATCAGTCTTTTTACGCCTTCATAAGCCGCAAACTGTTTCAGTATATTGTACATTCCTGTACCACTTATCTCCCAGCCCAATGCAGTAACCGGTACTTTACGGGCCCTTGCCTTTACTTCAGAAACACCGACTATTGGCATGAAATAATTGCTTTTCATTACCAGTGGGAAATAATTCTGCACACCAATAAAGTCGAAGTCAAAAGCCAGTTGGTCCCAATCACGCCAGAGGCCATAACGGCGCTCTATTTTGCCCAGTAGCGGAAAATCGGCAACTGGGTAGCCTAACCCCAGTACGGGCTCAAGGAAGAGGCGGTTAAACAGCGCGTCAGCCTTTTTAGCGGCCTTTATATCCCCTTCGTTTTGTGTATAAGGAATGATATGAGAGCAGGATAATGCGGTACCTATCACAGCGCCTTCCACTTCCTGGCGGATCACCTTGGCGGCGGATGCCTGTGCAAGCAATGTATGATGTACTGCCGGGAAGAAATAAGACAATCCAAATTTGCCGGGTGCATGTACACCCAGCATATAACCCAGGGAAGTAAATCCAAAGGGTTCATTCATCACGATCCAGTGTTTTACTTTCTGCCCGTATTCCCGCATACAGATGCGCACATATTCTTCAAAGGCGAATATCACACCACGATGAGTCCAGCCTCCCTTTATTTCTATAGCATGCGGCAGGTCCCAGTGGTAGAGTGTGACATAAGGTTGTAATCCCAGTTCCAGGCAGGCATCTATCACCCGATGATAAAAGGCGATGCCGGCAGGATTTACTTCGCCGGTACCTTTTGGAATTATGCGGGCCCAGGCGATGGAGAAGCGGAATACTTTGAAACCCATTTGTTTGGTTAACAGCAGGTCGTCATAGTAACGGTTATAGAAATCCGTGGCTACACGGGCATGGGTGCCATCTTTCACTTTGCCTTTACGGGCGGTGAAAACATCCCATATAGAACTCCCTTTACCATCATGCTCGAAAGCGCCTTCGTTCTGAAAGGCTGAAATGGTAACTCCCCATAAGAAATCAGCTCCAAAATCTTGTTTTGTGAATTGTTCCATATACAAATCCAGGGTGCAGTTTACAATACTTTATTTGCATAGCTAATTATTTTCCTGTTAAGAATTGGGAATAATTCCGAACTTGTTGACCTGTTTGCCTGTAATTCCCACCAGTTTAATAAGATGAGTGTATGAATAAGATATTAATTGCCTTATTGGCTTTATTATTGGGAGCATGCCAGCAAAAGGGCAAACAAACGACTGTTGTCTCCTCAGATTCTCTGCATCACGCAGATGCCCTTAGTCGCATGGTAATTATACCAGGCGGTACTTTCACCATGGGTGCAAACGATGCAGAAGCCCGTGCTGATGAACAGCCCAGGCATACCGTTACAATAGACAGTTTTCAGATGGATGAACATGAGGTGACTAACGCAGAATTTGCTGCCTTTACAGCCTCTACGGGTTATGTTACGCTGGCAGAAAAGCCTGTCACCAAAGAAGAGCTGATGCAGCAATTGCCGGCTGGTTCTCCGGAACCCGACAGCAGCATGTTACTACCCGGATCATTAGTATTCACACCTCCTGATCATGCTGTTCCACTGGATGATGTATCTCAGTGGTGGTCCTTTGTACAGGGAGCCAACTGGCGTCATCCTGACGGGCCGGGAAGTGATCTGAAAGGTAAATCACAATATCCTGTAGTGCATATCTCCTGGCTGGATGCACAGGCATATGCCAAATGGGCCGGTAAACGCCTGCCTACTGAAGCGGAATGGGAATATGCTGCCCGTGGCGGATTAAAAGACCAGCTTTTCCCCTGGGGAAATGAAGCCCTTACTACGGGTAAGGTTAAAGCCAATACCTGGAACGGGCATTTCCCTTATCAGAATACTAAAACAGATGGCTTCCCGGGCGCTGCCCCTGTAAAGTCTTTTGCACCTAACGGATACGGACTGTATGATATGTCCGGCAATGTATGGGAATGGTGCGAAGACCTGTACAACAATACTTACTATAAGCAGTCTGTAGATGCACATAATCCACGGGGACCTGAAACAGGTTATGACCCTGAAGATCCCGCCTCTCCTAAAAGAGTGATCAGGGGAGGGTCTTATATGTGTACGGATGAATATTGTTCGGGATATCGTGTAACGGCAAGGATGAAAACAACAGCAGAATCAGGATTGCAGAATTTAGGATTCCGTTGTGTAAAAAGTATTAAATAAAAATCCCGGGGAATACCCCGGGATTTTTTATATCAGGTTATTTTGATTTGAGTTTTATTTCTATAACGCCATTGGCGCCGTCCTTACCATATTTGCTGGTGGCTGCATCATCTTTCAGAACAGACATAGATTCTATCTCGTTGGCAGAATATTTTTTAAGCTCTTTATTATCGCTGATAATTTTTCCATCAACAACATATAACGGATTACCGTTAGGAACTATAACGCTATTGGTACCCACATTGATCTTACGCACCTGATTATTAGTCATGGATTCTTTGGTATCGATAAAAACCATACCGTGTTTACCTTCCTCTCCATATGGTGCAGCATCCGGACCGTTCAATACAGTGACCGTCCGAATATCCTCACTCTTAATACCCGGGTTATTATACCCAACTGATACACCATTCACATAATATACCGGAGTACCCGGGCCAGGAGATGCGCTGATGGCCGCTGTACGATAACCTGTTACAGTTATTGTTTCTGGCTGTGGAGATGGCGTTCCGGCCGGATCAGGAACTATAGTAATTGTTCTTACTCCCGGCGCTGGTGGTGGTGGCGGAACCGGAGCTACTGGCGGTACTGATGGTACCGGAGCTGGTGGTGGCGGTGGTGGAACTGGCGGCACAGGAGGAACAACGTTCTTTCCTTTCTTCTTAGATGAAGGATGAGTTGTATCTGCATTGGCTAATCTGTCAGAAAATATTACAGAATGTCTTACAGAACTTTTTGCAGACATAAAATAAACAGTGTCCTTTTTGAGAGTGTCCCTAGAGAGAACAGTAATAGTATCCGCTGTGAGAACCAGTTCATCTGTAGGATTAACGCCTGTTGTATCAGTTGTTGATTTACTTTTATTACCCGCCCTGCTGATATTCAGTGAAAGCAATGCAATACCTACCAGGCTACCCAATACTAAATAACGCAGCAAATGATACTGAGATGATTTCTTTTTGTTCATCATCATGATCCGATTTTTTAAATGTGAGAAATTGAAATTATTTGCGATGGCCGTCGCATATGGGATCCCACTTACTTTTATAAGACTGTATTGATATGTTTTTGCATCCATTCCCTGTTGCAGGATACACCTGTCGGTAATGAATTCCAGGTTTTCACGGATGGCTGTACTCATTAACCAGGCACCGGGATTAAACCAGTAAAAGATCTTGTTTAATTCTCCCAGCATCACGTCCAGTGTATGCCATTGTTTTACATGCACTTTCTCATGACGTACTATAGCGAGTAACTCCACAGGCGTATGCAGGGAAGGATTTATATAGATATTATTGATGAAAGAAAAAGGTGTGATCTTTTTTGCAGATACTCTTATATCTCCTTCTCTGACAGTGCTTCTGTGCAGTTTCCAGAGAGATAATAATTGTATGATCAAACGTATTCCCATTACCACAACACCCGTCCAGAAAATATACAACAGCACTATATTTATCAGTGGTGTGGACGGACGCGCATTCAAGGTTGTAAGGTCTGGTACGTAGGTCAGCGCAACATTATTTACTGGCTTCTTTTCACTGATCATAATAAGCGGGAATACCGCTGAAAACACGATCCCTGCCAGCAGGAAAAAACGGTTGAGAATGTAGAATGTCAGTCTACGTAATCCAAAACGGTATGCCAGGTAAAATAAGGTAAGCGCGATGTTGGCTTTTAACAGATAGATAAGCATAAGGCTATCAGTTTTTTTCGATCATCTTTAATATTTCCTTTAATTCATCCGGTGTGATCTTCTTCTCCTTTGCGAAGAAAGTCACCAGACTTTTATAGGAATCGTCGAAATAATCTTTTACAAATCCGTTCATGAATTTCTGCTTGTACTCATTTTCCGCTATGATAGGTGTATACTCATATACATTGCCCATTTTACGGCTTTGCAGATATCCTTTCTTTTCCAGATTCTTGATGGTTGAAGCCAGCGTTGTATAAGGCGGTTGCGGAGCTGTATGTGCTTCCAGAAAATCTTTCACAAAACCAGACCCGGTTTTCCATACCGCCAGCATTGCTATCTCTTCCTGCTGTGTAAGCTTTTCCATGTTAATTACGATTGTTTCGTAAATCTACGAATAGTTCGTAGTAAAACAAATTTATTTTAGGATTTTAACAATTAAATAGGGGGGGATGCATGGTCATGCATCATTCATATAGGGTTCATGCTTAAACCATGAAGGAGGTACGACGCAGACATGAAGGAGACATGAAGGAGGTATGGATGAAGAAAGGCCCCTTTCGGAGCCTTCTATATATAAACGTAGTTAGGAGTCGGGTTATTTAATCATCTCTTCCAGCTTCTTCTCTAATGCATCTCCGCGTAAATTCCTGGCTATTATCATCCCCTGCGGATCTACCAGCAGGTTCTGAGGAATTGCCCGGATACCATACAATTCAGCCGCCGCATTTTTCCAGCCTTTGAGATCAGATACGTTGGTCCAGGGGAGGTTATCTGCCTGCACAGCTGCCTGCCATTTCTCTTTTTTATCATCCAAAGAAACAGCTAAAACATCAAACCCCTTATCTTTAAACTTACTATATGCCCTGATCACGTTCGGGTTCTCTGCTCGACAAGGCCCGCACCAGCTGGCCCAGAAATCTACCAGCACATATTTACCATTGAAAGAAGTCAGGCTTATATTTTTACCTTCAGCATCCGGCTGGATAAAATCCATCACTGGTTTACCCACCGCTGTTTTCCAGGCAACAGTCAGCCAGTTGGCAAATTCTTTTCCTGTAGGTGTATTACGAAGGCTCTTACTGAGCTTGTTATAAATAGGTTCAATTTCAACAGGATTGATATCATAACCGGCATACTGACCTAATACAAATAAAGCAATGGGAGAACCTGTGTTATTTTTAAGATAATCCCCCATGATCTTACTCTTAGCAGCTTCCAGCTCATCAAAGCGGGGTTCCAGCTTCTTTATCCCCTCTTCATCCTTGGCCATGTATAACTGACGATTCAGCTGTTGCAACTCATTTAACTGACTGGTTACATCCTTTAAAAGTTCATTCAGCTTTATATAGTCATCATTGGCAACAGAACCTGTTACGGTTGCTTTACTGATAGAATCCTGTGTAGTAACGGTTAATGTCCCTTTTTCTATAAAAACAGCCAGCAAATCACGTTTCTTAGGGCCTGTATTCTCCGTGTTAGGGTCCTGTACCTTCAACATCAGGTAGGCCATAGTTGGCTCATCTACTGTGCCATTCAGCACAAATTTCCCTTCCTTCACCTCCGCACTATCAACTTTATTAGAGCCGTGGCTCTTCATACATATATATACTTTCGCCGGCTTTTGAAGCTGCTCCACCGCCCCTTTTATTGTAAAAGGCTTATCCTGCGCAAACAAGACCGCATGCCCGAACAATGCCGCGATCATCAATACTGACTTCATTGACTCTAATTTAAACTACAAAAATCCCACATCCGGAGAGGAAAGTCAAACTGATTGTGATAAACGGTGTAACAACCTAATCAGGTCCAATGAGATATTTGACCAAAGAGCAATTTTTTTGCGATGGTGTTTCGCAGCATCGCAAAAAATTAAAGAGATTTTGCAGGGCTTCGCCCTGCACCCAAAAAAAAGGGGCTGACCTCTTGGTCAGCCCCGGATTATAAAGAATAATATGTAATCCTTACTTCAATACCTCTTTCAGTTTCGCTTCCAATGCCGCTCCACGTAAATTGTGGCCGATAATCCGGCCCTTTGGATCTATCAGAAAGTTGGCAGGGATAGAATTAACACGGTACAGCTGTGCTACCTGGTTGCTCCACCCTTTCAGGTCGGATACATGTGTCCAGGAAAGCCCGTCCTGTTTAACCGCTCCTACCCAGCGTTCTTTATTATTATCAAGGGAAACACCCAGGATCGTAAAGTTCTTGTCTTTATAACGTTCAAAAGCCTTTACCACATTCGGGTTTTCTGCACGACACGGACCGCACCAGCTGGCCCAGAAGTCTACCAGTACATACTTACCACGGAAAGAAGACAGTTTCACCGCTACCCCGTTCATATCCTCCTGTGTAAAATCAGGCGCTAAACCAGATGCTCCTGCCTCTTCCCCCTGCGTACTGGCCAGGTATTTAGCTGCCGCATTACCATACTTGGTGTCTTTCAGCGATTTATCCAGTGAATTATAGATCTGTGCAAACTCCTGCTGATCCAGGCGGTTGCGCAGCTCATTCTGCAATACCCACATACTGGCTAATTGCTTAGGATGTTCTTTGATAAACTTCTTACCTGCAGTTAACACATCCTGGTTAAAAACACCAGCCTTCGTCCTGAAAGCAGTTTTAGCTGCTTCATCATCTTCAGCAATGCCGGCCGCTTCTGCGTTCAACCCCTGTGCACGCTGTATCAGCGGACGAAAAGCCTGCTGGTAAGCCTGCATAGCAGCATTCTCTTCCCCACCTTTTATAGATTCCGCTACAGGGAAGTCACTCACATTAAACACCACCTTTACCGGCTCTTTAGCTGGTACAAACAGGTAAGGATAATCCTTCCCCTGCAGGATAAGGGCATGAATAGACGGAGTGGCAGCCGTCGTTACATTAAAGGAGAATTTACCGTCTTTGAGGACAGCTGAATCCTTTGGGTTATTGTCTTCATCACTGTACAGGAACAAGGTTTTACCATCAGCACCCTTAAGGGTACCTGATATCATCTGCTGTGCAGAGACTGTCCATGAGAAAAGCGCACCAATAGTGCATAAAGCAAGTTGTTTCACACCTCTAATATAAGAAATAAGTACTATTTATTGTGCCTTTGCTGTAGTATGGTAAGTACATCGGCCAGTTGGTAGCCTTTGGCACTCAGCAGTACGAGATAATGGAAAAGCAGGTCAGCAGACTCATTGAGGAACAGCTCCTCATTATCATCTTTTGCCTCTATCACCACTTCCACTGCCTCTTCTCCTACTTTCTGGGCTATCTTATTAATCCCTTTGGCAAAAAGTGTTGATGTATACGAGTTATCGGAAGGGTTATTCTTACGGTCGTTGATAATGCTTTCCAGTTTGCAAAGGAAGTCATTGCTCACATTGGCTTCTTCCCAGCAGGTATCAGCACCGGTATGGCATACCACCCCGACCGGATTCACCTTAATCAGCAGTGTATCGCTGTCGCAATCCACCCTGATATCCTGTAAGTGAAGGAAATTACCGCTTTCTTCGCCTTTGGTCCACAGTCTTTGTTTAGAACGGCTGAAAAACGTCACTTTCCCTTCTGCCAGTGTTTTATCCAGGGATTCCTGGTTCATATACCCCAGCATCAGCACCTTTAAAGTAGCCGCATCCTGTACGATGGCAGGCACCAGGCCGTCTGCTGATTTCTGAAAGTCTACCTGTTTATTATTGTACATGCGGTTTAAAGATTTTGCTCAAAATTAGTGTTTTATCAGAACCGGATATTAACCCCGTCCTGATATAAATAAGTTTTTAATGCCTGAATTTCAATTTCTTTATAATGGAAGATGGTAGCAGCCAGTGCCGCATCTGCCTGGGCAATCTCAAATACATCCTTGAAATGTGCCATGGTACCGGCTCCGCCAGAGGCAATCACCGGAACATTCAGGTTTTGGGACAGTAAAGCAGTGATATCCAGGGCAAAACCCTGTTTAGTACCGTCATTATTCATGGAAGTGAGCAGAATTTCCCCTGCACCACGATTTACCGCTTCTTTGGCCCAGTCGTATGCCCTGATCTCCGTTTTTACCCGGCCACCATTCAGGTACACGTACCAGTCGCCATTCTCAAAACGGGTATCGATGGCCAGCACCACACACTGGCTTCCAAATTCACGCGACAACTCATCTACCAGTTCCGGTCTTTTGAAAGCAGACGTGTTTACAGAGATCTTATCAGCTCCTGAGTTTAACAGCACACTTACATCATCCACAGAAGAAATTCCTCCACCTACAGTAAAAGGAATGTTTACATTCCTGGCGATACGGGTCACCAGTTCTGATAATGTTTTGCGCCGCTCATTGGTTGCTGTGATGTCCAGGAATACCAGTTCATCCGCTCCCTGTTCTGCGTAAAAGGCACCTAATTCAATAGGATCACCGGCATCGCGTATATTTTCAAAGTTCACACCCTTTACCGTACGACCATCTTTAATGTCCAGGCATGGAATGATACGTTTTGTTAACATGATCCTTATTTTTTTAAGTATGCTTCCAGTTCTTTCATGGTAATCTTATCTTCATAGATCGCCTTACCTACTATAACTCCACTACATCCGGCTTCTTCCAGTGCATGCACATCTGCCATTTCACTTACGCCGCCACTTGCTATAAATGTGATCTGCGGAAAACGTTCCAGGATCTTTTTATAGAGAGGGATAGATGGTCCCTGCAACAGGCCGTCTTTGGCGATATCTGTACAGAAAATGTTCTGTACACCCTGCTGAATATTCGATTCCAGGAAATCAAACACAGAAAGTTCTGTTGTTTCCAGCCATCCGCCAACGGCGATCTTTTCTTCTTTTACATCTGCACCCAGGAAAATCTTCTCTGCACCATATTTCTTTACCCAGCCAAAGAACAACTCAGGGTCTTTCACCGCAATACTGCCGATAGTAGCCAGTGCTGCACCATTCTCATATACAATTTTCAGGTCCTCTTCTTTCTTGATGCCACCGCCAAAATCTACTACCAGGTTCGTTTTCCCGGCAATCGCTTCCAGCACTTTCCAGTTCACGACCTCTCCCTTTTTAGCTCCATCCAGATCTACCAGGTGAAGGCGGGTTACCCCAATGCTTTCAAAGGCTTTCGCCACTTCCAGCGGATGTTCGTTGTATACTTTTTTCTGTGCGTAATCGCCCTGTGTAAGGCGCACACATTTACCATCTATGATATCTATCGCGGGGATGATCGAGAATCCCGTTGTATTATTTTTATCCAGTTGTAATTCCATCCTGCAAAAACTAATATTCCCTTTTGTAAAATATTCGCCTACTTGTGTGAAGCCGAACTGTGTGTAAAAAGTAGCTGCTGTATCGCGCGCATGACACCATAACAGTGACACATGATCTTTACGGCATAATTCAATCAGATGATTGATGAGCATACGGCCGTACCCTTTACCCTGACAGGCAGGATGTACTGCCAGCTTGCGAAACTGTGCATCCTTACGACGCAGGAATAAGGATACTACTCCTACCAGTTGTGCTTCCTCAAACAAACCGAAATGTAATCCGTCTTCGTCTCCCGGTACTTTTACTGCTTCCAGTGTTTCCCCCGGATACAGCACATCCCGGCGTAATTCCAATGTATCTTCCGTCGCTATTTTTCTGATATTCATTGCTTATAACTTCAGGAAATTTTCCAGGATTTTCGCGCCTTCTGTAGCGGATTTTTCCGGGTGAAACTGCACTGCATAAAAATTATCTTTCTGCAGGGCAGCACTGTAGTTAATCACGTAATTGGTAGTCGCTACCGTGTCAGCGCCAAGCGCTACATAGTAACTATGTACAAAGTACATGTAGGAATTCTCAGGTACATGCTCGAACATGGTGCTGTACAAACCTGTAATATTGTTCCAGCCAATCTGCGGAATTTTCAGCAGGTTATCTACCGGTGAAGTAAACTTCTTTACATCTACATCAAAAATACCCATACATGGAGTATCATTTTCTTCGGAATACTTACACATCAGCTGCATACCCAGGCAAATACCCAGGACCGGTTGTTCCAGACTGGTAATCAGCTGATCCAGTTTCCTTTCTTTCAGGTAACGCATGGCAGTGCTTGCCTCACCTACTCCGGGAAAGATCACCTTATCTGCTCCGCGGATCTCTTCAGGATCATCTGTAACTACTCCTTCCACACCGAGGCGGTCCAGCGCAAATAATACAGAGCGGATATTACCGGCATTGTATTTTATGATGACTGTTTTCATATACTTTTATTTCACACCTGCTATAAAACTCTTGATAGCAGCGTCGAGGTTAGTGGTATTTTCAATAGCGCGGATAAAGGCAGTACCTATGATAGCTCCGTTGCTATATGCGCAGGCAGCCTCAAAGGTAGCTTTATCTTTGATACCAAAGCCTATCAGCACAGGGTTCTTCAGCTGCAGTTGTTTCAGCTTTTCAAAGTAGGCCTGCTGATTACCCATATCTTTATCCTTACCAGTGGTAGAAGAAGAAGACACAGCATATACAAATCCTTTACTCAGACTATCGATCTTTCTTATTCTTTCTTCACTTGTTTCCGGTGTTACCAGGAATATCAAATGCAGTCCGTATTGTTCAAAGATGGATTTGTAATCTGATTCGTATTCATCCATTGGCAGATCCGGCAAGATCACGCCATCTACGCCTACTTCCGCACATTTCTTACAAAAGTTCTCAATACCGTATAGTAATACGGGATTCAGATATCCCATCAGGATAACGGGTACGTGTATAGTTTTACGGAAATCTTTCAGTTGTTCAAACAGCTGACGGATACTCATTCCGTTTTTGATAGCACGGGTGCTGCTTTCCTGGATCACAGGACCATCGGCCAGCGGATCAGAGAAAGGCATACCTAATTCGATAAGGTCTGCCCCATATTGCTGCAGGCTGGTCATCACCGGCAGGGTATCATTCAGTTCAGGAAACCCTGCGGTGCAGTATATGTTGAGGATGCCCGTTTTCTTCGTGGCAAATAACTGATCTATACGGTTGCTCATGATAATTTATTGGGCAGATTACGAATGTATGTTTCCATATCCTTATCTCCACGGCCGCTGAGGCAGAGTACCACTACATCACTGGGATTGAAAGACATGTCTTTTAATTTGGCCAGTGCATGGGATGATTCCAGGGCGGGGATGATACCTTCCAGGCGTGTCAGCTCATAGGCTGCCTGTAAGGCTTCATCATCGGTGGCGTTCAGGAAAGTAGCACGGCCGGTTTCAAACAGATGTGCATGTAAAGGGCCGATACCAGGGTAATCAAGTCCTGCTGAAATAGAGTGCGGTTCGGTAATCTGACCGTCTTCTGTTTGCATCAGCAGTGTTTTACTGGCATGGATGATACCCAGTTTACCCAACTGCGTCGTTGCAGCGGAGAACCCGGAATTCACCCCCTTACCACCTGCTTCTACAGCCACCAGCTTTACATCCGGTTCATTCAGGAAATGGTAGTAAGCACCGGCGGCATTGCTGCCTCCGCCTATACAAGCCATTACGTAATCAGGATTTGCCTTGCCTGTTTTTTCCAATAATTGTGCTTTAATCTCTTCACTGATCACTGACTGGAAACGGGCTACCATATCAGGATAAGGATGTGGCCCTGCTGCTGTACCCAGGATATAATGCGTATCTACAGGATTGTTGATCCAGTCGCGGATGGCTTCATTGGTGGCATCTTTCAATGTCTGACTACCACTGGTGGCAGCTACCACGGTAGCGCCCAGCATCTTCATACGCGCTACGTTTGGCGCCTGCCGCTGAATATCTATGCTACCCATGTAGATCACACATTCCATATTCATCAGGGCGCATACGGTGGCGGTGGCTACACCATGCTGTCCGGCACCGGTTTCTGCAATGATGCGGCTTTTGCCGAGTCGCTGTGCCAGCAGGATTTGTCCTACGGTATTGTTCACTTTATGTGCACCGGTATGGTTCAGGTCTTCCCTTTTCAGGTAGATGTTTGCTCCATATTTCTCAGACAGGCGTTTTGCGAGGTACAGAGGAGAAGGACGGCCTACATAATCGCGCAGCAGTTGATCGAACTGTTGTTGAAAAGCAGGGTCACGGAGGATTTGCAGGTAATTATCCTGCAGTTCTTTTACGTTGGGATACAACATCTCTGGTACGTAAGCACCGCCAAACCTGCCATAAAAGCCTTTCTCATCTACATGATACTTAGAGCCGAACGTATTTTCCGCAATCTTCATGCTATGACTATTTTAAAAAAGTTGATTGAATCTGTTCTGTAAAGGGCTTTACCTTTTCCATGTCTTTTACACCCGGATGTGTTTCGAATTTGCTGTTTACATCTACTGCGAATAAAGCAGGATGTTTGAATTCCAGTAATTCATTTAACTGTTCCGGACCAATTCCACCACTGAGGAAAAAGGGATGTTCGTAAGGATAATTGTTCAGCAGTTCCCAGTTGAATTTAATGCCTGTACCACCATAAGCATTACCGGCATCGGTATCAAACAGGAAATAATCTGTGACAGCGATATATGGCTGTATGGAATCCCAACTGATATTTGTTCTTACACGGAATGCCTTGACTACGGGAATATCTATGGATGCACAATAACCTGGTGTTTCATCACCATGTAACTGTACCATATCCAGACCATAATCTGTGATGGTGCGTCTTACCTGTTCCAGTGGAGCGTCAACGAACACACCTACTTTTTTGATCTCTTTTGTTTCCCGTATGGTACGCGGGTCCAGTTTACTGCCTGCGAAACGGGGAGATTTCTCATAGAAGATAAAGCCGGCATAGTCCACCTGGTATTCTACCAGCTTGAGCAGGTCTTCTCTCCTGGTGATACCGCATACTTTTATTTTCATTTCGCTAGTTTATCTGCCAGTTCCGTCACAAAGTTTTCAAATGCCCTGGGCGGATTTTCCTGTTTCATAAAAAGCTCCCCTATCAGGAAGCCGTTAAAGCCAGCCTGCTTTAGAGTAACGATAGCGTCGGTATTGCTGATACCGCTTTCTGCTACTTTACACTTGCCGTCCGGTATATGGGCCGCCAGCTCGCAGGAGCGGTTAAAATCCACCTTGAAGGTGGTCAGGTCCCTGTTGTTCACCCCTACCAGTTGAATATGATCTGTGACCTTATCGAGCTGATCACCGCTATGTACTTCCAGCAGGACTTCCAGTCCCTGGTTATTTGCAAAAGCGGCCAGGTGTTTCACTTCTTCTTTGCTGAGGCATTCTGCTATCAGCAGGATAACGTCTGCACCGATGGCTTTTGCTTCCAGGATCTGGTATTCGTCAATAATAAAATCCTTTCTGAGGATAGGTGTGTTATTATTCACGGCACGTGCCTGTTGCAGATCGTCGGAAGAGCCGCCGAAGAATTTTTCATCTGTGAGTACGGACAGTCCGGAAGCGCCATAGCGGGTATAAGCCATGGTTACATCCTGTACTGTTACGTCTCCGTTGATGATACCCTTAGAAGGAGAGCGTCGTTTAAACTCTGCAATGATCCCTGTTTTAACCGGGTCCTGCAGGAAGTGGGCAAGCGAAAGGGGCGTACGTTTGAACCAGGAAACCTGTTCCAGTTCTGCCACACTCCGCTGTTGTTTGCGGGCCGCCACTTCCGTGTGTTTATGAGCGACAATTTCTGTGAGTATATTTTTCATTTGTTCTTGTTTCCTGTACTATTGCAAACTTATCAACTTCTTAAAAGAATTGTAAGCTGCTCCTGATTCCAGGGAAGCGACTGCTGCCTGGAAACAATCTGCGTAATTACTATATTTTCCCATACAATGCAAGCCCATCGCTGCATTTGCCATTACCACAGAGTTCTGGGCCCAGCTACCTTCTCCTTTCAATATCTTGATAAATATTTTAGAAGCGGCTTCTACAGAGTTTCCTCCGGAGATATCTTCAGGATACACTTTACGTTTACCCAGTTGTTCCGGAGTCCAGTCTTTTTCTCCCTGGTTGGTGATAACACGGGTGTCTGCTGTCAGGGAGATTTCATCATATCCATCCAGGCTGTGAACGATCACATATTTCTTATCAGTCTGCTGGAACAGGTAGTTGTAAACCCTTGCCAGTTCCAGGCTATACACGCCTATCAGCTGATGTTGTGCAAATGCCGGGTTCACTAAGGGGCCCAACATGTTAAAGAATGTACGGATCCCCAGCTGTCTGCGGATGCCTGCTACATTTTTTAATGCGGGGTGGAACAGCGGTGCGTGCAGGAAACAAACGCCTGCTTCTTCCAGTTCCTGGCGCAGTTTAGCATCGTCGTTTTTGAACTTGTAGCCTGCTGATTCCATCAGATTGGATGCTCCGCTGATGGAAGATACGCCGTAGTTACCATGTTTGGCCACTTTTCCACCTGCGCCCGCTACAATAAAGCAGGATAGGGTAGAAATGTTGAACGTATTCTTTTCATCGCCGCCGGTGCCAACGATATCCAGTACATCATAACCATTCAGGTTTACTGGTATACAGAGCTCCAGCAGGGCATCGCGGAAGCCCAGCAGTTCATCTACGGTGATGCTGCGCATGAGGAATACTGTCATAAAAGCAGCGAGTTCGCTCTCGTTGTACATTCCTTTGGAAATGCTGATCAGTATATCTTTTGCCGCGTTGCGGGTAAAGGTTTTATGTTCGAAGAGGTAGTTTAGTATCTTTTTCATAGTTTATGCATTCAACCAGTTACGCATGATCTTTTCTCCTTCCGGCGTTAATACGCTTTCCGGGTGGAATTGTACACCGCTCACATCATATTGCTGATGTTGCAGTGCCATGATATATCCATTATCATCTCTGGCAGTGATAGTCAGGGATGACGGTAATGTTTTTTCATCAACTACCCATGAGTGGTAACGGCCCACTTCCAGCTGATCTGGTAAGCCGTTAAAGATCCTCCCCTCTCTTGAGATTATATTTACGTTAGTGGCTACGCCATGGTATACATCTTTGAGATTTGTAAGGCTTGCTCCGAATGCTTCGCCTATTGCCTGCTGACCAAGACACACGCCGAATATAGATTTGGTAGCGGCATATTCTTTTATCAGCGGCAGTAATAAACCTGCTTCTTCCGGAATACCCGGCCCTGGTGAAAGGATGATCTTATCATATGCCTTTACTTTTTCCAGGGGAATTTCATCATTACGGACTACTGTCACTTTTCCGTGAATAATCTTTTCTACCAGGTGTACCAGGTTATAGGTAAAAGAGTCGTAATTATCAAACACCAGAATGTTCATGTCAGATATTTTGTGCCAGCACAATGGCTTGCTTTAATGCGTTCAGTTTATTGTTCACTTCTTCCAGTTCTGAGGAGGCCACTGATTTAGCAACTACTCCGGCACCTGCCTGGTAGTACAGCGTATTTGATTTACTCAGGATAGAGCGGATCATAATAGCATGATTGAAATCTCCGTTGAAGCTTACGGCGCCTATACATCCGCCGTAGAATCCCCTTGCAGTAGGTTCGTACTGATCGATGATCTGCATGGCCCTGTACTTCGGTGCACCGGATAATGTTCCTGCGGGGAAAGTAGCTGCCAATAGTGAGAAAGGATTTAACCCTGACTGAATTTTACCAGTTACTTCGCTCACTAAATGAATGACATGTGAGTAGTACTGTATCTTTCTGTAAGACTCCACTTCCACATCTGTTGCCAACCTGCTAAGATCGTTCCTGGCAAGGTCTACCAGCATTACGTGTTCTGCGTTTTCTTTGGGATCTTCCAGTAGCTGTGCTGCCAGTTGTCTGTCCTGTTCATCGTTGCCGGTACGGCGGAAAGTGCCTGCTATCGGGTGGATGGTAGCCTTTCCTTCTTTGATAATAAGCTGTGCTTCAGGGGAAGAACCCATCAGTTTATAATCGCCATAATCGAAGAAGAAAAGATAAGGGGAAGGGTTGATGGAGCGGAGGGCACGATATACATTGAATTCATCACCTTTAAACTGCTGGTGGAAAGCTCTTGATAACACTACCTGGAAGACATCTCCGCGGAAGCAGTGTTGCTTTCCTTTTTCGACCATTTCGATATATTGTTCGTTGGTCATATTGCTTTGTTCCTCTCCTTCGGCGCTGAACTTATAGTTCGGTACATCTTTTTGCCGGATGAGGGATTCTATCAGTTCAAACTCGCTATCAAGGCCTTCTACCTGGTTTTCACAGAGATAGAGTTCATCTTTGAAGTGATTGATAGCGATCACGTATTGGTAGAAACGGTAACGCATCAGCGGGATGGTGTTACCATTTTGTTTATTCTGATTAAACTCAATCGTTTCGAAGAACTGTACGGAATCGAAAGTACTGTATCCGAAGAGGCTTTGTACAACGGGCAATACCGGCTTATTGACAAAGTTGAAGTGACTCAGGAACTTCTGTAGTTCATCCAGTACGTTCTGGGGGCTTTTCAGCTGTTTCCTTTCTGGCGGAAGGTTCGGATATTTAAATTCGAAGTCCTTGGTACTGGTAACTTCCATGCCGGCGATCGGCTTGATACAAATAAAAGAAAAGCTGTTTTCACTGGCGCGATAATCAGTACTTTCCAGCAATACGGAACCGGGGAACCGGTCGCGGAGCCGCAGGTAGATGCCGACAGGGGTGAATATGTCTGCCAGCATTTGCTTTGATCTTGATTTTACTTGAATACTACCCATTGGTTTGTTAATTGATTTGATTGGGTGACCGTCAAAAACGAAGAAGGCCCGCTGTGTAACAGCGAGCCTTCCAATTATATTTCACTACGAAACATGGCACTGTAACACGTTATCAGGAACTGATAGTATGCCAACGCCAATGTTTGTATGTCATGTTTATATTCATTGCGGAACAAATATCTGGTGTTTTTTGAAAAAATGCAAATTTTTGTTTTATAAATTTATTTTTTTTTGGGGGTAGGGTTATAATCAATGTTATGCTACAGTAAATCTTTCATCTGTTAAAGCAAGTCTTCTGAGCATCTCATTTGCTCTTGCTACCTGTTCCGGGAAAAGTTCCCTATCTCCTAATTTCTCAGCAATTGCCCGAAGTCTTTTCCTGGAAGCTGCTTCTTTACAAGCTTTCGCTTCTGTTTTAAATCTTGTTATGAAAGTTAAATTTTTCATGTTCTGGAAATATTATGCGGCAACATACTCGTTATCCGCTGGAAAATACTCATCAATACTTCTATAAAAAGCATCTACATAATAATCTTTCAATTGATTATCAGATCTTATAAAGAAGGATGCATATAGTCCTTCTTTAGCTTGTGCTTCTCTGCAATCGAATTTCTCGATTGGAACATCTACTTCTTTGTACCATTTATTAAATGTTATCCTTCTATGACGGCCATAGCCATCACTGGTGCTACAAATATATATGGTACTCATTTCTTTGTTATTTTCAAAGAAATCAGTGATTATTTGAAGAATGGTATTTTTCACCTTCGGATCATATTTTCTATTCTCAACAATAAGAGGTTCGTGGTAAAATCCTAATGACATTACCACAACATCTTCACCATTACTATTTTTCAAATAGTAACCAGTAAAGTATAGAAAATATGTTAGTCCGAAATCTGTAGTGAAAGAATTATAACCTTCTTCAGTAGTGCTAATACTGTACTGGTTTAACAAAATTTATACCTTTAAGAGAGGATAGTGGAACTCCTTTTTCAATAGCTTCCTGAATCCGTTTTTTATCCTCCAATATATGGCGGATCAGATTATATGGCTTTTCTGAATTTGGAGCAATATGTATCTTTTCGTTTTTCATATCTCTACAAATCTATTGAAAAAATACACAAGTAGAAAAATATTTTTAAATCTTCACAGAACCCTCACCATAGCAGTTATAACGTCAATATCATTATGAAAAATTTGCTAAGTAAAAAGTAATATATATTACTAAAAAAGCGGAATGTGCAACACATTCCGCTCTCAAAAACTATTAAAAAAATATTATAGAACCCCTTTAGTACTTGGCAATTGCATATTAGAAGGATTGCGTTTTACTGCCATCTTAATTGCTTTTGCAAATACTTTGAAGATCGCTTCTATTTTATGATGTTCGTTTTCGCCTTCTGCTTTGATGTTGAGATTACATTTAGCAGCATCGGAGAATGATTTGAAGAAGTGGAAGAACATCTCTGTTGGCATCTCTCCTATCTTCTCGCGGTTAAACTTCGCATCCCACACAATCCAGTTACGGCCACCGAAGTCTATGGCCGCCTGCGCCAGGCAGTCATCCATCGGTAAGCAGAAGCCGTAGCGCTCTATACCACGCTTGTCTGCAAGACCCATCGCCATCGCTTCACCGAGTGCAAGACCAACGTCTTCTATGGTATGGTGTTCATCTATGTGAAGGTCCCCTTTGGCTTTGACAGTGAGGTCTATGCTGCCATGACGCGCTATCTGATCGAGCATATGGTCGAAGAAACCTAGGCCGGTGTGGATGTCTGCTTTACCGGTACCATCCAGGTTGAGAGAGATAGTGATATCCGTTTCTTTGGTAGTACGGGTATGTGTAACTGTGCGTAAGCCGAGTTTTAAAAACTCGTAGATCTTCTCCCAGTCAGTAGATTCGAGGGCGATAGTAGATTGTAATGCCTGGAGATCATCACTTATTTCCGCACTACCCAGGCCAGTACCTTCGTTTAAAAAGATAGCCTTAGCGCCAAGGTTTTTTGCCAGTTGAACATCTGTAATACGGTCGCCAATAACAAAAGAATTAACAAGGTCGTAGTCAGCAGAGAAGAATTTGGTAAGCATGCCGGTACCCGGTTTCCTCGTAGGCGCATTTTCATGCGGGAAAGAGCGGTCTATGAATGCTTCCTTAAAGATGACACCTTCATTGGCAAAAGCACGCGTAATGAAGTTCTGAGCGGGCCAGAAATCGGTTTCCGGGAAACTGGCCGTACCCAGGCCATCCTGGTTCGTTACCATCACCAATTCGAAATCAAGTTCCGCAGCAATCTTAGCCAGGTAAGTAAATACCTTTGGATAAAATTCTACTTTATCCAGACTATCTATTTGATACGTAGGAGGAACTTCTTTGATGATAGTGCCATCCCTGTCTATGAAGAGTACTCTTTTCATAATTGAACTGATTTAATCGCGTTTACCACGGTGATGTTTTCTTCAGGCGTACCTACAGTGATACGCAGACAACCATTACACAGCTCTACTTTAGAACGGTCGCGGACGATGATCCCCTGTTCTACCAGGTAATTATAAATACCTTTCGCATCTGTTGTTTTCGCCAGTACGAAGTTGGAATCACTTGGATATACTTCCAGTACTTGCGGTAATGATTCCAGTGCTGCAGATAATTTATCCCTCTCAATCACCGTATCCCTGATCCACTCATTCACCTGTTCAATATTATCCAATGCCTGCAAAACGAGATCCTGCGCTGCCTGATTGATATTATAAGGAGGTTTTACCTTGTTGAGAACATTGATGATCTCTTCACCTGCAAAAGCCATTCCCACACGCAAAGCTGCCAGTCCCCATGCTTTAGACAACGTCTGCATGATAACGAGATTAGGATACTCTGTTAACTCAGGAATAAATGTTTTCTGACGGGCAAAGTTGATATACGCTTCGTCTATCACGACAATACCATCAAAGTTATTCAGGATCATTTCTATATCCGTACGATTGATAGAATTACCTGTAGGATTATTGGGAGAGCAGATAAAAATGAGCTTCGTATTCTCATCCACCGCCTGCTGCAATGCGGCCATATCTATCTGATAGGTATCAGGAGTCAACGATACTTTACGCACGATTACATCGTTGATATTAGCACTCACTTCGTACATCCCATAAGTAGGCGGAAACAATACCACATTGTCTATCCCCGGGCGGCAAAAAGAACGGTACAACACATCAATCACTTCATCACTGCCATTTCCCAGGAAAATATTCTGAGGAGGAACACCTTTGATATCCGCCAGTTTGTACTTTACTTTCCACTGCATCGGATCTGGATAACGGTTGTATTTCACCGGTAACGGAGAACCATAACTATTCTCGTTTGCATCGAGGAAGATAGCCGCTTCTCCCTTGAACTCATCCCTTGCTGTTGAGTAAGGTACCAGTCTTTTAATATTATCGCGTAATAAGCTAGTAAGATCAAACATAACTTTGTTATTTGTATTTTAACCTGATTGTCACCGCATTCTTATGCGCATCCAATCCTTCTGCTGCTGCCATTATTTCGATGGTAGCACCTATCTGCTGTAAGCCTTCTCTGGTCAGCCGCTGGAAGGTGATCTTCTTCACAAAGCTGTCTAAAGACACCCCGCTGTAAGCAGTCGCATACCCATTGGTAGGCAATGTATGATTAGTACCGGAAGCATAATCACCTGCACTCTCCGGAGAATAGTTACCCAGGAAGACAGAACCCGCATTGATCACTGCATCTGCAATACCAATATCATCTTTACAAGCTACGATCAGATGCTCAGGTGCATATGCATTCAACAACTCCATCGCTTCTTCCGTATCCTTTACTAAAATGATACGACTGTTTTCCAGTGCCAATGCTGCGATATCTTTACGTGGTAACAACGCCAGCTGCGCAGTTACTTCCTTCTGCACTTCTTCAATAATCTCCTCAGCAGTGGTGACTAACAACACCTGGCTATCAGGACCATGTTCCGCCTGAGACAACAAGTCTGCTGCCACAAAAGCAGGGATACATGTTTCATCCGCCAGCACAGCCACTTCAGAAGGACCAGCAGGCATATCTATCGCCACACCGCTCTTATTAACAAGCTGCTTGGCACAGGTGACATACTGGTTACCCGGACCAAAGATCTTATGCACTTTAGGTACACTCTCCGTTCCATACGCCATCGCCGCAATAGCCTGCACACCGCCTATTTTGAATACACGTTCTATTCCTACCTGTTCAGCAGCATATAAAACGGCAGGATGCATAGAAGGCGTACAAAGAACGATCTCCTTACAACCCGCTATCATTGCCGGTATACCCAACATTAATATGGTGGAAAACAAAGGCGCAGAACCACCAGGAATATACAATCCCACCTTTTCGATGGCTACCGGCTTGCGCCAGCATTGTACACCAGGCATAGTTTCGATAATCTTACCGGCTTCCTGTTGTGCTTTATGAAAGAGTTCTATGTTCTGCTTTGCCTGTAAAATGGCTTTTTTCAGATCTGCATCCAGCACAGCAGAAGCATGTATAAATTCAGCAGACGTTACTTCCAGCGTTTGCAGCTCTACCTTATCAAACTGCTGCGCATATTTGCGTACAGCGGCATCCCCATTTTGCTTTACATCTGCCAGGATATTCCCGACATTCGTTTCCAGCGCTGCCGTATCCATTACAGGACGTTGCAGTAATGATGGCCAGGAAGTTCTCTCAGGGTATTTATATACTAACATATTAAATGATCATCTTTTCTATGGGAACTACCAGGATACCTTGTGCACCGGCAGCTTTCAGGCTTTCGATGATATCCCAGAAATCATTTTCATTCAGAACGGAATGTACAGAACTCCATCCTGCTTCTGCCAGCGGCAATACGGTAGGACTCTTCATACCCGGTAACAGGCTGATGATCTTTTGCAGATTATCATTCGGGGCATTCAGCAATACGTACTTATTGTTTTTGGCTTTCTTCACAGCCTGGATACGGAATAACAGCTTTTCAAGTAATTGCTGCTGTTCAGCATTCAGGTTATTATTAGTGATAAGCACTGATTCTGATTTCAGGATCACCTCTACTTCTTTCAGACCATTCATGAACAGGGTGGAACCACTGCTTACAAGGTCACAGATAGCATCTGCCAAACCAATACCAGGAGCGATCTCCACAGATCCGCTGATCTCATGGATATCTGCTGTGATACCATTTTCTTTCAGGAACTTTTCAAGAATTACCGGATAACTGGTAGCAATACGCAGTTTGTCCATATCCTTTACACCATTGTATTCTACGGACCTTGGTACGGCCAGAGACAAACGGCATTTACCAAAACCCAGTTTGGTAGCCACCTTTACAGAGCGGTTCTTTTCCAGCACCACATTCTCTCCCACCATTCCGATGTCCGCTACGCCGTCTTCAACGTACTGTGGAATATCATCGTCGCGCAGGAAAAACACTTCCAGGGGAAAGTTACTGGCTTCTGTCTTCAACTTGTTTACGCCGTTGTTAATATCGATTCCACACTCTTTTAAGAGCTTGATAGAATCTTCGTGTAAACGTCCTGATTTCTGAATGGCAATTCTCAGTTTCATATTGTTACTAATGTTCCGTGAAAAACAAAAAAGGGGCTTACCGTTTGGTAAGCCCCTGATGATGTTCTAATATCTTATATAGTACATAATCATCCCAGCCTACCTGTTTGGTAAGAAATGATGGTGATGATGTGTATGTACGTTTATGTTCATAATTTGAATAACGGTGCGAAGTTAATAACTATTTTTAAAAACAAAAGGAATTTTTTTGTTACTAAATATTAAAAAAGCCTTTAATGCACCACCGTCAACTCCGTCCTTCTATTCTCCTGATGCTGGCTTTCCGTACAAGGAACACCATCACTACAAGGATTTATAGGGTCTTTTTCTCCCATATTCTGATAGGAGAAGCGCTTAGGAGAAATGCCTTTATTAGTCAGATAGGCGATGACTGCATAACAACGCTGGGCGGTAAGATTCAGGTTGTAACTGTCAGAACCACGGCTATCAGCATAAGATTTGATGATCAGCCTCCAGTTGGGACGTTCCTTTAATACAGCAGCTACGTTATCCAGCACTCTTTTCGACTCATCCAGCAGCACCGCACTATTGTAGTCGTAGAGGAAGCGGAGCTTCTCCAGGCGACCTACAACCGCTTTATCCGGGTTGGTAAGGGTATCAGGCGCCGGTGGCTTAACGGCGACAATTTCCGGTTTGATGGTAGGTTTAGTCACAGTCTCCGGTGTAACAACCGCCAGTTTAGCAGTATCCGGTTGCTTCAGCTTCTCCGTAAGATGTGCATCCATAAAATGATAGACATCATCTCCTCCCATCCCACCAAGGCGGTTAGAAGAGAAAAAACCTTCAAGGTCATTCCCCCTTAGAATAAAGCCCATATCATCCCCTCCGGAATTTACCGGAGAACGCAAGTTTTGTAATCCATCCCAGGTAGCCCGGTCACCTGCCACACGGAAAATATCATATCCGCCCATTCCAGGATGCCCCTTACTGGAAAAATATAAATATCCGTACTCATTGATAGTAGGACAAGCCTCATCCTCAGACGTATTGATCACTGGTCCGCAGTTCTTAGGGGTACCCCAGCTATGGTCTGCCTGACGCTCACTATACCAGATATCCGATTTTCCTGATCCACCTGGTCTGTCGGAAACAAAATATAACACATTGCCTTCCCGGTTGATCACTGCATGACTGGATGAACTTCCTTTATAATTTAACTCCCGCACAAACTCCAGTTTCTTCCATTTATATCCATCTTTATCCTTTACAGTACGGAATATTAATAAATTAAATGTCTGCTTCAGTCCACGCGTTTCCACCAGCTGGTTAATGGTAACATATGCTGTATCCTCCCTGGCATTAAAACATACCGGACCAATGTTATAAGGCAGTCTCCCAAGCACTGATGGTATTACTTCATCCAGCACATTATTGGCATTACCACGTATATACTGTTTCAGCATATACGATTTAAAATAAGGCTGACCAATACGTTCATCAACATTGGGATGCGACTCTGACTTCCCGCTTATACCCATTTTACGATAACCATTCCCTTCTATCAGCAAGCCCTGTTTGGTAACTCCACTAATCCATTCATCATTCTGTGTACACAGGTCTTTAATGTTTTCCAGTGCATAATCCGGTAGTAATGATTTCCAGGCAACAGCGCTATCACAACCAGCTAATAACATAGCCTTCCTTTTATCTGATAAAAGTGCAATCTGCTCTTTCGCCTTCTTATAATCCTCTGTGCGTTTCAGCATCTCGATAAAGATAAGACGGATACTATCTCCACTTTCAGGACGTTTCAGCATATTCTCATACCAGTAAGTGGCAGCAGGAATAGTTCCCATTTTAAGATAGGAGTTAGCCAGTTTACCCATTATCTCTAATGGAGGGTTTTTAGATTTGGAAACGAGATCATTGTAAAGATTAACAGCCCTTGGATATTGTTGAAATTCATAGGCCTCATCCGCAAGCTCCCGGGTACTCTTTTGCTCCTGAGCCTGTACGATATGCGGAAATAAAAACATTACACATAACACTAAAACAAAAAAACGTATCATCATATTTAAAAGTATCGGGGATTAATTACCTGTGATTTTTTAGATGGAAAAGACAGACCAATAGAGATCTCATGAGAGCCTCCCTGGTAGCCTGCCAGTTTGTTAATATTTAAATCATACGAATAACCAATCCTTAATTTTTCAGAGGCATAGTATTCTACAATCGCACTGGCCGCATTGCTTATCTGCAGGTCATTGGGTAACTGATTCTTCCATAATCTCGGATTCATACGGTAAGACCCTCCTATCCATATCAGGTTATCAATCTGCAAAAAAGTATTGATATCTATTCCTGTTGGCCCTTTAAAATCTTCTTTAACCAATATGGAAGGTTTTAACCGGAGATGCTCAGACAAATACAACATGCAACCCGTAGTGAGGTATACATGCTGGGTTTTTCGTATGGTCCCGAAATTATATCCTTTCCAAAAATATCCTTTTTCTGTATATAACGAAAAAAGATCCATTACTGATACACCCAGATAAAAAGAGGATGTATAATAATAAATCCCGAACCGCGCATCAGGCGCTAATGTATTCACTTTACCCGTAGGTACGGTAGGGTCATCATTCTCCCTTGGCACCAGCGCCTTCCCATCCAGGGAATATTGTGTAACACCAATGCCTAAACCAAGGCATAAGCGTTTGGTGCCTTCTTCATCCAGAGGGATACGGTATGCATAAGAGCCGTATAAAGAAAACGCCTGTTGCGGTCCCATAAAATCTGCCATCAGTTGCACCCCCAGTCCTACCCTGTTCTCCCTCGTAGGACCATCAACAGAGATCCCCCCGGTACGTGGGGCACCAGGAATGCCCGTCCACTGATGCCGGTAAGTGGCGCTCACATACATCTGTTCTTTATAACCCGCATAAGCAGGGTTCACACTCAGCCCATTAAATACATACTGACTGAATTGTACCGTCTGCTGTGCTTGTGCTTGTCCCACCGTCATGAACAGGAGAAGGATCACCTTGCGCATGCTTGCATATTTTAAGCTCATTTATCTTAGTATTTCCACCCACCCTTTGTAAATCCTTACGCCATCGGCTTTATGTACTTCCAGTGTGTAGAAGTAACTGCCGGCATTTAGTCCCGAGCCGTTCCAGTTATTCTTATAATCTTTAGATTGATATACCATTGCCCCCCATCTGTTATATACATACAAACTGGAAGAAGGATATTTATCCAGTCCGCCAATATCAAATTTCTCATTCTTCCCATCACCGTTAGGTGTAAATACATTAGGAATGATGAGCGCATCTCCATCTACCGTAATCGTAGATGTACCTCTGCCACCGGTAGGATCGTCCTTTGTTTCTTTAGAGATAGCGCTGGCGGCATTGGTAATGGTACCACCATCTGTGGCCTTACATACCAGCAGCATTTCTGCTGTTTCCTCAAGGGCCAGATCACCAACGGCCCAGGATATGATCCTGCCATTCTGAGATACCGTACCTTTTGCTGTAGTGGCAATAGGGTTGATGTCCAGCGTGAGTGGCAGAGAATCTGTCACTACCACTTCAGTAGCTGTTATATTTCCTTTATTCGTGACTGTTATACGGTAAGTAATATCCTGCCCTATACTATAAGGGCCTGGCTGAACAACTGTTTTAGTCACTACCAGGTCTACCTTTGGTATATCATCATCTATAATATCCAGAGAACCAGTGTTCCCTATACCTGTAAAAGGCAATGTGCTACTCACACCAGTGATGGTGATGACCACGTTTTCAGTTCCTTCTATCAGCTTATCGTCTATTACATTGATGGGCACATTTGCAATGTCACCACCAGCAGGAATAACTACCTGCAACGACGGTATTTCATAATCATCACCACCGGTAGCTGTACCGGAAAGCGTATAAGTAATTGTAATTGGTACACTGGTTTTCTTACCCGGAGCAACAGTAATCGTAAACCCGCCATTCGTAGCCGGTTCAGCGGCATTAATACCATTAATGCCATTGGTGGCATCTCCATCATTATCCCCTACACCTACATTCATATCATCGTCATCATCTCCGATAATGATCCCTGCATTATCCTGTGGCCCTTTTATAAACGGTAATGTACTGGTGATACTGGTAATGGTAATAGTCACGGTTTCATCTCCTTCAATCAGGTTATCATCAATCACATTAACAGGGATATTCATCCCATTGCTAAGCGCAGGAATAATCACTGTTCCGGAAACAGGAGCATAATCAGTACCATTGATAGCGGTACCGGCAATAGTATAAGCCACTGTAATTGGTACACTGGTTCTCTTACCCGGAGCAACGCTCACCGTAAACCCGCCATTGGTAGAAGGTTCTGCGGCATTTACACCATTGATACCATTCGTAGGATCTCCGTCATTATCACCGATACCCACATTCATATCATTGTCATCATCTTTTATGATTAGAGTGGCTGATCTCTGTGTGCCGATGGTAACAGGTAATGTAGTAGTGATATTAGTGATTGTCAGAACAACTGTCTCATCTCCTTCTATCAGATCATCGTCAATAACGTTAACAAAAACATCTGCGGTGTTACCGTTAGCAGGGATAGTAGCTGTTAATGGCAATGAAGTATAATCAGTACCACCAGCCGCCGTTCCGGTGATAGTATAGGTAATAATTATTGGAGAAGATGTTACCTTACCTGTTCCGATGCTTAATGTAAAATGACCATTCGTAGAAGGCTCTGCTGCATCCACTCCATTGATACCGTTAGAAGCATTCCCATCATTATCGCTGATGTCTACTGTAATAATATCATCGTCTTTTATAATAACAGTACCTGTATTAGCAATACCTACATACGGTAGTGTTGTATTAAAACCGGTAAATGTAAGGATCACCGTTTCATCTCCTTCTATCAGGTTATCATCCAGTACAGGAACAGTTAATTTTACACTATTACTTCCCGCAGGAATGGTATCCGTTAATTGTATAGTAGTGTAGTCTGTTCCATTAGTAGCAGTACCGGTGATGGTATAATTAACTATAACAGGTACGCTGGTAACTTTCCCCGGAGCTACACTGAAAGTGAACTCCCCGTTGTCGGCAGGTTCCGCCGCTGTTGCATCACTGACGGTCACTGTTACATTCATGTCTGCATTATCATCATCAGTGATGTTGATAATGGTTGTTTTAGTCGCCGCATCAAATGTAAAAGGCGCAGGGGTAAGGATGGGGGATGAACTAACACCTGTAACCGTTAACGCCACTGTCTCCGTCCCTTCAATTATATTATCATCAATAACAGATACAGGCATTGTATAACGGTTACTATCGGCAGGGATAACAGCTGTTAAAGGCAGAGAAGTATAATCAGTACCATCAGATGCTGTTCCGGAGATAGTATATGTAATAGTAACGGGCACGCCTGTCAGTTTACCGGGCGCCACGCTGAAAGTAAATGATCCGTTAGTGGCAGGTTCTGCCCCATCAGTGCCGATTACCTGTACATTCATATCACTATTGTCATCATCAGCAATAATGATCCCTGCATTATCCTGTGGCCCTTTTATAAATGGTAATGTACTGGTGATACTGGTAATGGTAATAGTCACAGTCTCATCTCCTTCGATCAGGATATCATCAATCACATTAACAGGAATAGCCTGCCCATTAGCAAGCGCAGGAATAGTCACTGTTCCGGAAACAGTGGCATAATCTGTACCATTGATAGCAGTCCCTGAAATGGTATAAGCCACCGTAATTGGTACGCTGGTCCTCTTTCCAGGAGCAACGCTCACCGTAAATGCACCATTGGTAGAAGGTTCCGCTGCATTTACACCGTTGATACCATTGGTAGGATCTCCATCATTATCCCCTATACCTACATTCATATCATCGTCATCATCTTTTATGATTACAGTCGCTGATCTCTGTGTGCCGATGGTAACAGGTAATGTAGCATTGATGTTAGTGATCGTCAGAATAACTGTTTCATCGCCTTCTATCAGATCATCGTCGATAACAGTAACCGGAACATCTGCATGGTCCCCGTTAACAGGGATAGTAGCAGTCAATGGACCCGTAGTATAATCAGTACCATTGGCAGCCGTTCCGCTAATAGTATAAGTAATAACTATTGGAACAGTAGTTGTTTTACCCGCTCCTATACCTAATGTAAAGCTACCATTCGTAGAAGGTTCTGCGGCATTTACGCCGTTGATTCCATTGGAAGGATCCCCATCATTATCTCCGATATCTACTGTAATAATATCATCATCTTTTATAATAACAGTACCGGTATTAGCAATACCTACATACGGCAACGTTGTATTAAAACCGGTAAATGTAAGGATCACCGTTTCATCTCCTTCTATCAGGTTGTCATCCAGTACAGGAACAGTTAATTTGACACTATTACTTCCCGCAGGAATGGTGTCCGTTAATTGTATAGTAGTATAATCTGTTCCATTAATAGCAGTACCGGTGATGGTATAATTAACTATAACAGGTACGCTGGTGACCTTCCCTGGCGCTACACTGAAAGTGAACTCCCCATTGTCGCCAGGTTCCGCCGCTGTTGCATCACTGACGGTTACCGTTACATTCATGTCTGCATTATCATCATCAGTAATGTTGATACTGGTTGTTTTGGTCGCATCAAATGTAAAAGGTGCAGGTGTAAGCACAGGTGATGAACTAACACCTGTAACCGTTAACACCACTGTCTCCGTCCCTTCAATAATATTATCATCAATAACAGATACAGGCATTGTATAACCGTTACTGTTAGCAGGGATAATAGCTGTTAAAGGGAGAGAAGTATAATCAATACCACCAGATGCTGTTCCGGAGATAGTATACGTAATAGTAACCGGTACACCGGTCTTTTTACCGGGCGCTACACTGAAAGTGAATGATCCGTTAGTGGCGGGTTCTGCCCCATCAGTGCCGGTCACCCGTACATTCATATCACTATTGTCATCATCACTGATAATGATCCCTGCATTATCCTGTGGCCCTTTTATAAATGGTAATGTACTGGTGATACTGGTAATGGTAATAGTCACGGTTTCATCACCCTCGATCAGGTTATCATCAATTACATTAACAGGAATACTTTGCCCATTAGCAAGCGCAGGAATAGTTACTGTTCCGGAAACAGTGGCATAATCAGTACCGTTGATAGCGGTACCGGTAATAGTATAAGCCACTGTAATTGGTACACTGGTTCTCTTACCAGGAGCAACACTCACTGTAAATGCACCATTGGTAGAAGGTTCTGCTGCATTTACACCGTTGATACCATTGGAAGGGTCTCCGTCATTATCACCTATACCTACATTCATATCCAAATCATCATCCTTTATTAATACAGTGGCTGATTTCTGTGTACCAATGGTAACAGGTAATGTAGTACTGATGTTAGTGATCGTCAGAACAACTGTTTCATCTCCTTCTATCAGATCATCGTCGATAACAGTAACCGGAACATCTGCATGGTCGCCGTTAGCAGGGATAGTAGCAGTCAATGGACCCGTAGTATAATCAGTACCATTGGCAGCCGTTCCGCTAATAGTATAAGTAATAACTATTGGAACAGTAGTTGTTTTGCCAGTCCCGAGACTTAGTGTAAAACTTCCATTTGTAGAAGGCTCTGCGGCATTTACACCATTGATACCATTAGTAGGGTCTCCATCATTATCCCTAATATCTATTGTAGTATTATCATCGTCTTTTATAATAACAGTACCAGTATTAGCAATACCTACATAGGGCAGTGTTGTATTAAAACCGCTAAATGTAAGGGTCACCGTTTCATCTCCTTCTATCAGGTTATCATCAATTACAGGAACCGTAAGTTTGACACTATTACTTCCCGCAGGAATGGTGTCCGTTAATTGTATAGTAGTGTAGTCTGTTCCATTAGTAGCAGTACCGGTGATGGTATAATTAACTATAACAGGTACGCTGGTAACTTTCCCCGGAGCTACACTGAAAGTGAACTCCCCATTGTCGCCAGGTTCCGCCGCAGTTGCATCACTGACGATTACCGTTACATTCATGTCTGCATTATCATCATCAGTAATGTTGATACTGGTTGTTTTAGTCGCATCAAATGTAAAAGGCGCAGGTGTAAGCACAGGTGATGAACTAACACCTGTAACCGTTAACACCACTGTTTCTGTACCTTCAATAATATTATCATCAATAACAGATACAGGCATTGTATAACCGTTACTGTTAGCAGGGATAATAGCTGTTAAAGGCAGGGTAGTATAATCAATTCCACCAGATGCTGTTCCGGAGATAGTATACGTAACAGTAATCGGTACAGCGGTCTTTTTGCCAGGTGCCACACTGAAAGTGAATGATCCGTTAGTGGCGGGTTCTGCCCCATCAGTGCCGGTTACCCGTACATTCATATCAGTATTGTCATCATCAGCAATAGTAACAGTAGCAACATTGCTCGTACCGGGTATAAATCCCGAAGGACTTGTAATCGTTGAAACAGCACCCGTAACTGTTAAGATCACCGTTTCATCTCCTTCTATCAGGTTATCATCAATCACATTAACAGGAATAGTCTGCCCATTAGCAAGCGCAGGAATAGTCACTGTTCCGGAAATAGTGGCATAATCTGTACCATTGATTGCTGTTCCCGTAATGGTATAGTTAACTGTAACAGGTACGCTGGCGGTCAATCCATTCGAAAACCCAACAGTAAATAACCCATTAACAGCAGGTTCTGCGGCATTAGGAGTAGTAGCTGTGACGTTAATACCCATATCCGCATTATCATTATCCGCAATAGTTACAGTATTAAAGGCAGGAGTACCGGCAGTAAATATAGCACCGGAAGGAGATGCTGTTCCGGATGTAACGGTGATGACCACCGTTTCATCTCCTTCAATAATCAGATCATCCAATACTTTTACCGGTATCGGTGCAGTGGTATGTTCTCCTGCTACTAATACCGTATTACCGGTTAACTTTGTATAATCTACATTGGCCGTAGCCGAACCGGAAATAGTATAACGAACGATCATTGTTTCCGAGCATGTATAGTTGCCCGGTAAACTAAACACAAAGCTGCCGTTTACATTAGGCTCTGCAGCATTCACAATGGAAGTGACCGTCAGCACACGATTGGCAGCCGTATTATCGTTATCTGTAATGGTAGCAATATTTGCTGATGAGATGATTGTAAAATCTATACCACTGGATACACCCTCACCGCTGGCCAGCCCAAGGATCACATCTTCCGTAGTTTCTATCACCTCATCATCTGTTACCAGCACGTCCAGTAATATTCCCGGTTGTCCGGCAGGTATTACAATTGTTCCGGTTAAAGTAGTATAATCAGCTCCGTTCGTAGCAGCGCCAGTAAGTGTATAGTTAACGCTAATAGCTTCGGTACTGGTGATACCCGCAGGCAGACTAATATAAAAACCCGCATTAGCGCCACCCTCTGTACCATTGGTAACATTGGAAATAGTAAGCTGGCTATCGTTATCGATAATGGATATAGTAGTGCCAAGACTACCATATCCGGCAGTAGAACCAACGTTATAAGCAAGCGTACCGGTAGCGCTGGTCAACTCTACATTTATTGTTTCTTCATTTTCTATTTCTGTATCATCAACAATACTTATAGATACCGGAACACTATTCCAACCTGCCTTAATAACAGCAGTGAGCGGGAAAGCAATATAGTCCGACGTACTTGCCGTACTGGCCCCCATAAGGCTGTAATGTACTGTGATATCCTCTCCTGCAATATATCCTGCCGGAAGGGCTATCGTCATGCTACCACTGCTTCCCCCCTCTTCTCCATTCACCGTCAGGGCATCTACAAAAACCAGGGTACGGTTAGTGGGAGTATAATCATCATCTGTGATAATCAGCGAAGAACTGCCTGACACTACAAGGTTACCCCCGGAAGCAGTCGTAGCTCCTGTTAAGGTAACCGTCACCGTTTCTCCAGATTCCAGGATCATATCATCCAGCACATGTACCGGCAGCGGCCCGGTCGTTGCCCCCGCAGGGATCACCACATTTACCGGTATGGTAAAATCCGTTCCGTTTGCAGCTGTACCGGATACAGAATAGGTAACGGTAACATTTTCTGCTTCCACACTACTAAGAGAAATAGTGAAAGAGCCATCGGCAGGAGTTGTACTTTCCGCACCGTTAACCGGCGATCCGATAGTGACAGTAGCGGCTCCGGCAAATTGCATCAACTCCTGCAGGAAATTACAGGACGCAAAGTTCCAGTGGAAAAGTGTGTTTGCCGACAATGGCAGGTATGATAATAACATTCCTGCAAGCAGGGTAATTTTGAGAATCGATTTCATAGGGAACAGGACTACATAAACTTATGAAAGACTGTCTCAACAACAAGAATTAAGGTCATTTTACGAGCATAGGGACTTAGTTATCAGCTTGTATCATAGCTAATTTATGGGTTCTTGCTGAAAAATAAATAGCTCTACTCAGTGAGTAGACGGTCAAATCTTCAGCCGGATTACATAACTTATTAAAAATGATTTGAATACGTTTCAGGTAATACTCAATCACGTTAAGGAGAAGGAGGCTGATTGAGGGTTTTTAAACGAATGTTGGGTAAACATAAAAAAGCTCCGGAGCAATCCCCGGAGCTATTATCTTACATCGTTGGCAAATTCATCGTTATACGGGCAAAGTAAAAGGAACCCAGTGTTCCCATCTGTACGGAAGCGTATTTAAACACGCCAAAATAACTGTTGCCATATACCTGTTTATCGGGAAATACATCCAGCAGGTTATTGGCACCAATGGTAAATGTAAATGGCTTCACGTTATAACTGAGAGAAAGGTCAGTCACCACTTTTCCTTTGTGTACCTGTACTTCTCCATAAGGGAAGCTGTTACGTGCTACTTCTCCGAAGTATACATTACGCAGTAATACACTGAATTTTTTGAAGGTATAAGTAAGGGAGAGATTTGCTTTCACCCTGGGTGTACCTTCTGTAATCAGGGTACTGTCGTTCGGAGAAAAGAAGATCTGTTCCTGTCCTTTCAGCGACGCAGGTACATGAGTACCGGTGATCTTGTTCTTATTGATGTTTAATCCCAGTGAAGCAGTAAATGCTTTCAACGTATAATCAGCTACTACATCTATTCCCATCGTCCTGGTATCTACCCCGTTACTGAAGAATCGGGCAGAGCTGGCTCCCAGCGGATTGATAATATTCTGTATAGACTCTACCGCATCTCCGTTAGGATCAAATCCGAAACTACCGGTTAATACAATCCTGTTTTTAATCTCTGTTAAATATCCATCTACAGAAACATTAAAATTGCTGACAGGCTGTGCGGTGAAACCCAGGCTATAGTTCAAAGAAGTTTCCTGTTTCAGCGTTGGTATACCTAATGCTTTTGCAACCGGACTTTCATTCGTAAAGAATCCGGATTGTCCCAGCGTATTATTGGGTAATATATCTGTACTGATATAACTGAAATACTGCTGATGCAGCGAAGGTGCTCTGAAACCATTACTGAAAGCACCTCTTACATTAAATACAGAAGAGAGCTTGTAACGGGTAGCCAGTTTACCACTGAAAGCAGTTCCGAAATCGCTGTAGTGTTCCAGGCGGGCAGCACCGCTGAGTAACCATTTGGAAGTAACATCATATTCAGCATCTGCATATACACCTGTGTTACTTCTGCTTTTATGAATCGCATTATCAGGAGAAAAACCAGGGAACGACTGTGAACCACCTGCTAAACCAGAAGGATTAGAGACGGTACCATCAGGATTAGTTACCAGTGCATAGTTCTTCCAGGAAGCCTCTTCACCTGCGCGGATACGATAATCATCTACTCTGAATTCTGCGCCAAAAGCCAGGTTTAAGTTCCTGAAACGGCGGCTGATATCGAAGTTGGTCGTGTTCTGCAAAAACTCATGACCACCTGCTTTAAAGCTGGTAGGAGAAGCATCCTGCAAAGAAGCGTTGACGGTATGGTCTACTTCATAATCGAAACGGTTATCACCTAAGGTATTGCTCAAATCTGCATGCCATTGGCCCAGCTGCTGTCTTAATCCTACAGCAACAGATCTGTCCTGGATCTTCGAATCTGTTGTAGGCTGGAAGCCATCAGGATAAATGCTATACACATTTACAGTAGCATCGCTGGGCAAACGGCGGAAACCGAATCCTTGCCCTCTCCTGTAGTTATATCCGCCAAAAGCATAAAATTCACTTTTACCAAAAGGTAAAGACAGGTTAAAGAAAGCACCCCCGTTTTTGATTTTCGCATCTCCTATCTGGAAATTAAAATCATCCCTTTTCAACCCTTTTGATTTTAACATGTCATCATCATACTTCCTTGAAGCTGCCGGATCATCTGTAAAATCATAGGCGAAATAGTTATTCAGAGAAGACTGATCGAAGATGATCAGGTTATTGTTCTGCGCCCGGGTAGTCTTATCACGATAAGATCCTTCTGCGGTAAGATTGATAAATCCACCGTTCTTACCCAGACCAGTACCATAATTCAGGTTCAGTTGCCCCAGTCCTCCATCTCCACGGGAAGTAATACCCCCTGTGGCAGAAGCGAACAACTGATGCGTGTTTTGTTTCAGCACGATATTCACCACACCTGCAATGGCATCAGAGCCATATTGTGCGGAAGCGCCATCTCTCAATACTTCTATCCTTTCTATGGCAGATGCAGGAATGGCGTTCAGGTCGGTCCCCACAGAACCGTTACCCACGGTACCCTGGTTATTGACCAGTGAAGTGGTATGCCGGCGTTTCCCATTGATCAGTACCAATAACTGATCAGGGCCTAAGCCCCTGATACTGGCCGGGTCTATATGCTCACTTCCATCGGAAGAAGACTGCCTGTTAGAGTTGAACGAAGGAGAGACATATTGCAATATCTGATTAAGGTCGTTTTGAGGCGATTGTGTCTGCAATTTTGAAATATTGAACACATCTACCGGCGCTACGGTATTCAGCCTTGTACGGCCGCTGCTACGCGTTCCTACCAGCACCACTTCGTTGAGGTTATGAAGGGATGACTGAAGGATGATAGTGTAATTACCCGCTGTTGTCAGCACCTGTGTATAGGTATCATAACCTACAGAGCTAACGGTAAAGTGTTTATCCTTACTGGTAAGCGTAATGGCAAAAGAACCATCCTCTTTGGTGGTAGTACCACTGCTGAATCCAATGATACTGGCACCTGCTATGGGTTTGTTATTTGTATCCAGCACTTTACCGGTAATGCTCTGGGCATTCACGGCACCTGCTATCAATAAAAAAACGGGGATTAAATATTTTATCATCGATGATTATTTTTTAGGTTTCAGGGTTACTTCTACACTCCATTCACTGCCACTGCCAATATGGTAAGTATTGGCGAAACTACCCTGGTTTAAGGCAAAGGACAACTGTAACAGGCTATTCAGGTAGCTGAGAGGTTTACCCTTTGCTACAGCTCCGAAAGTCTGACTGTAAGGGGCATCCCCTTCATAGACTTTTTTCCCGCTATGGAAGATAGAGACATGCAAGATATCCCCGTACTGAGGGTGCAGCTGGTTCACCAGGTCTCCGCTGATGTTGGTCCAGATATTGCCGTATTGCACGTCCAGAATGGAGATATTCCCTTTCAGCTTACCTGCCGACAGGGTAGCCTGCTGATAAGGGATTTTTACCACCTCTTTTGGCAGTACAGGGCCTACCTGTTCGTAAGTGATAGCACCCGCTGCCAGTCTTGCGCCGGTATAGGCATATACATCCCTGCCATGGAAAGTGTAGGACTTCTGGGAGTCTTTACGCCTGTTCACAGCTTCGTCTATTTCCCGCACTTCTGCTATACCCAGGGATTCCGCTATCAGGGTCAATGTGCCATTATCCGGGGTAACGATGAACTGCCCGGTGTTTGTTTTCAGCACTACCGATTTACGGGTGGTACCTACTCCGGGGTCTACTACGGATACGAATACCGTTCCGGCAGGCCAGTAGGGAACTGTTTGCTGCAGGCGATAAGCTGCTTCCCAGATGTTATAAGCCGGGATCTCGTGGGTAAGGTCGTATAGTTTAAGATCAGGGGAAACACCGGATGCCACGCCTTTCATGGCCGAAACGGCACCGTCTTTTAATCCGAAATCTGATTGGAACACGACAATCTTGTTCTGAGAGAAGGAATGGCTGGATACCAGCAGGAATAAAATAATACCTAGAACTCTTTGCATCTTCTTTAAATATTAGTCTACAAATTTAGTGGGATTGAAGCAATTATATGCAAAATTATAACAAAACAAGGCAGATAAGGTTGTATAAACCCTAGTAAAACAGGGCTAAAACACCGACTGGTACCGACATTCTACCATCATTCCTATATCGATCCTATAGCACTCCTATATCATTCTACCGGCATTCCTATATCCAAACGATATAGGAATGATGTAAGAGTGCCGAAGGAATGAGCTTTCCATGACGAAGGGATATAGGATTTACATCTTTATCGACACCCTTCTTAATCAGGACCAAATCCCCGATCTTTGGCCTATTATGGTAGAACTGGTTAAAGTAACATCCTCTGATATTATAGCCTTACAGGCTCTCTCCCGCCAAACCTTCTTTGAAACGTTTGCCGCGGAAAATACTCCTGCCAATATGCAATCCTTCCTGAATAAGGCTTTTCAGGAAGAAGGACTCCTGGAGGAAATCAATAACCCTCATTCGGTTTTTTATTTTGCAAAAGCCGGGGATAACATCATCGGGTATTTAAAAATCAATACCGGACCAGCACAAACGGAATTACAGGAAGAAGATGGGCTAGAGGTAGAACGGATTTATGTGCTGAAAGAATTTCAGGGGCAGAAAGCCGGTAAGCTAATGCTTGATAAAGCCTTGCAGATAGGCCGGGAAAGGAACGCTGCTTACATATGGCTGGGGGTCTGGGAAAAGAATATCAAAGCGATCTCATTTTACAGCAAGAACGGATTTATTGCCTTTAGTTCACATATCTTCCGGTTTGGGGATGAGGATCAAACGGATATTATGATGAAACTAGAACTATAAGCCTATACAGAAAGTCTTCAGAATTGCGTGATAAGTTTGCTCATCATGTATAAACAATTTCTTATCAGTGTTTTTCTTTTACTGCTGATGGGTACTGCTACAGCACAAAAGAAAACACTGGATTATTTTATAGATCAGGCTCTCAATAATAGTCCGCTGTTACTGGATTACCAGAACCAGGTACTGTCTAATAAAATAGACAGTCAAAAGATCCTGGCTACCTACAAACCACAGGTGGCGGGAACCAGCGTTAATACATACGCGCCCGTTATAAAAGGTTATGGGTATGATAATGCGATCACTAACGGAGCTGGTGTGAATGCCCTTGTAGGTGTGAATAAGAAATTTGTGGGAAAGAAAAACCTGGAGGCTCAGTTTGAAGGCATCAATCTCTTAAGCCGGGGAATAGAGAATACAGCGAAGATTTCCGTGCAAGACCTCAAAAGGACGCTGATAGCACAATATATTACTACGTATGGCGATCTGCAACAACTCAACTTCTCCAAAACAATTCATTCCCTATTAGCTAAAGAAGATACTGTTTTGAAAAAGCTGACGGGGAGTAATGTATATCGTCAGGCTGATTATCTTACCTTTCTCGTTACCTTACAGCAACAGGAACTCACCGTTAAACAAAACACCATCCAGTTCCAGAACGATTACGCTACCCTGAATTATTTAAGTGGCATCGTTGATACTGCCACTGTAGAGCTGGAAGAACCGGATATAAAAATCCAGGCTTTACCTCAACCCGAAAACTCTGTATTCTTTCATCAATATACCTTAGACAGCCTGAAACTCCGTAACGACCGGGCTAACCTGGATTACAGCTATAAACCTACTGTCAGTGCGTTTGCAGATGCCGGGTATAATTCATCATTGGCTTATACTCCCTATAAAAATTTCGGCACCAGCTTTGGCTTTAGTCTTAATATCCCCATCTATGATGGTAAACAGCGCAAACTGCAATATCAGAAATTAGATATCTCAGAGCAAACAAGACAGCATTATAAGGAGTTCTTTACGAAACAATATAGTCAGCAGGTGTTACAGCTCATGCAACAATTGAAAGGTACACAGGAACTGATAGACCAGATCAATTACCAGATAAAATATTCTGAAGGACTAATACAGGTGAATACCCGATTACTGGTAACCGGCGATGTACGTATAGCCGACCTGATAATAGCGCTCAATAATTATTTAAATGCTAAGAACCTGCTCACACAAAATACTGTGAGCCGTCTTCAGATCATTAATCAAATCAACTACTGGAACAGATGATACAACGGGTAATGATATTATTACTGTTAATAACGTCCTGTAAACAGGCCGCGACTGAAGATGCCACTACCGATATACAGACACCGGTATCAGTCATTAATATCAGCAGAGGACCGATGCAGGAATATATTGAGCTGAACGCTACATCCACATTCCTGTTAAAAAGTTTCATCAAAGCCAATGCTACCGGTTATCTGCAATCTACCAATATACACCTGGGACAACTGGTACACCGCGGCCAATTACTCTTTACCGTTAAAACAAAAGAAGCGGTAAGTATTGGTAACGCGGTGAATGCACTCGACAGTAGTTTTAAATTCTCCGGCACCAACAGTATTAAAGCAAGTGTTGACGGATATATTACTTCGCTTGATCATCAACCGGGAGACTATGTGCAGGATGGAGAACAACTGGCGACCATCAGTAATAATTTTGTATTCCTGATGAACATGCCTTATGAACTCCATAATGCAGTTATCATTCATCATACTGTTGATCTCATTTTACCAGGTGGAGAAAAGATCACCGGTACCATTTCTGCAGCTATGCCTACTGTTGATTCTGTGGCGCAAACACAAAGCATTATTATCACCATGGATGGTAATAAGACCATACCGGAGAACCTGGTGGTGAAAGTAAACATCCCTACTGTTTCTAAAACAGATGTGATCACCTTACCCAAATCAGCTGTGTTGGCGGATGAAACACAAACTGAATTCTGGGTAATGAAACTCATGAATGATAGTACCGCTATTAAAGTACCGGTAAAAAAAGGTATTGAGACGAAAGACAAGATAGAGATCATCTCACCAGTATTCTCAGATAATGATAAAATCCTTGTTACGGGAAATTATGGTTTGGAAGATACAGCGAAAGTTAAAATCATTAACCCGTGAAAAATTTCTTTATCTCCCATAAACATCCCATTACGGCTATCCTCTTTCTTATTATAGCAGGAGGCATTTTCGCCTATAGCAGAATACAGATATCGCTGTTTCCGGAAATTACTTTCCCTAAGATAAAGATCATTGCGGATGCCGGATTACAGCCGGTGGATAAGATGATGGTAACCGTAACAAAGCCATTGGAGAATGCGATCAAGCAGGTACCTGCTATGCATATGGTACGTAGCAGTACCAGTAAAGGCAGCTGTGAGATTTCTGCTTTTATGGACTGGGATGCAGATATAGACCTGAGTCAGCAGCGGATAGAATCGAAGATCAGTCAGATCAGAAACCAGTTACCACCGGAGGTACAGATTACGGTGGAGAAGATGAATCCTTCTATTCTGCCGGTGATGGGGTATACTATTGAAAGTCATACCAAGAGTCCGATTGAATTAAAAATGCTGGCTAATTATACCATCAAACCGTTTTTGTCTCAGGTGGATGGTGTATCGGAAGTGCGGGTGATAGGCGGTAAAACAAAGGAGTACTGGTTACAGCTGGATGCGAATAAAATGAGTACGTTGTCTGTAACACCGGATATGGTGAGTAATGTGTTATCCCAGACAAACTTCATCAAATCGAATGGTTATTTATCAGATTATAAATTCTTATACCTTACTGTTACAGATGCTACTGTACATTCAGTAGACGATCTGAAAAATATTATCATCAGGAATGATGGCAAAAGAATTACGCGTTTACAGGACATTGGTGCGGTAGATATAAAGGAAGCCATAGAATATACCAAGATCAATGCAAATGGCAGGGAAGGTATCCTGATAGCTATTATAAAACAGCCGAACGCGAATCTTACAGACATGTCTCTTGCCATGGAGAAAAAGGTACAGCAGCTTGATTTGCCTGATGGAGTAACTATCAAACCGTATTATATCCAGTCGGACTTTGTGCAGGATGCAGTGAGAAGTGTAACGGATAGTTTGTGGATAGGGTTATTACTGGCCATCGTGGTAGCTATTATATTTCTTCGTTCTTTAAAAGCCAGTGCTACGATATTAGTCACGATACCGGTTACGCTTTGCTTAACATTATTATTTCTATACGCTATCGGGTATACGTTTAATATCATGACCCTGGGTGCTATTGCAGCAGCAACGGGTTTAATTATAGATGATGCCATTGTAGTAGTGGAGCAGATTCACCGTACGCATGAGGAACATCCTGATGAATCTACTGTTACACTGTTACAGGAAGCGGTCCGTTATCTCTTCCCGGCCATGCTGGGGTCTTCTATCAGTACGATAGTCATCTTCCTTCCTTTCGTTTTAATGACAGGTGTGGCAGGTGCTTACTTTAAAGTATTGACCAATACCATGATCATCACATTGGTATGTTCCTTCTTTGTTACATGGATTGGTTTACCGGTTATTTATCTCTTGTTTTCCAGGAAAGATACACCGGTGAAGGTGCATGCCGTGAGGCAACGAGGTTGGGTATCGTTTTTTATCCATCGCCCTGTTATCAGCTTTGTGATGGTCATTTGCCTGGGTTTATTGATATATCTGATCCTGCCTAAACTGCAAACCGGTTTTTTACCGGAGATGGATGAAGGTAGTATAGTGCTGGATTACAGTTCTCCACCTGGTACTTCTCTTGAAGAAACAGACAAGATGTTACGGGAAGCGGAAAAGCTGATTATGGCTATTCCGGAAGTACAGGCTTATTCCAGAAGAACGGGGACGCAGATGGGGTTCTTTATCACAGAACCTAATACCGGCGATTATCTGATACAACTTAAAAAACAGCGTGACAGGAGTACTGATGAAGTGATCAGCGATATCAGGCAACGTATTGAATCTACGCAGCCGGCCCTGCGTATAGATTTCGGGCAGGTGATTGGTGATATGCTCGGCGATTTAATGACTTCTGTTCAGCCAATAGAAATAAAAATATTCGGGGATAATCCTCAGAAAATTGCGAAAGAAGTAGCAGAACAGGTATCTCAGATACATGGTACGGCAGATGTCTTTGACGGGATTGTTATTGCCGGGCCTTCTGTAAGTATCGTTCCGGATTACAGCAGGATGGCACAGTTTGGGATTACTCCTGCTAACCTGCAGATGCAGTTGCAGAATGCACTGGAAGGTAATGTCATTGGCAGTATTCCTGAAAAGGAGCAGTTATCTGCGGTAAGGATGATTTATCCCCGCAGTCGTAGTATAACAGACCTTCAGCAGCTGGAGATATTTTCTCCTGACGGGCGTTTGCATCCTATTTCTTCACTGGCTACTGTCAGGCTGAATGCAGGAGATGCGGAGATTCAACGGCAGAATTTGCAAACGATGGGGGTTGTTACTGCCCGTCTTGAAAATAGTGATCTGGGAACAGTGATGAATGAGATCCGTAAAATCAAAGTGCCTGCCGGATATCATGTGGAATATGGTGGAGCGTATGCAGATCAGCAGCAATCTTTCAATGAGTTATTAATCATTCTTATTACTGCCAGTCTGCTGGTGTTTATCGTTATTCTCTTTTTATTCCGTGATTTTAAAATTGCATTGCTCATTATTATTCTTGCAGTACTTGGTATCTCTGGTAGCTATTTAGCATTATATCTTACCAATACTCCTTTGAATGTAGGTAGTTATACGGGATTAATTATGATCGTGGGGATTATTGGAGAGAATGCTATTTTCACCTTCTTACAGTTTAAGGATTCCCTTTGTAAACATCGTGTGGATGATGCCATTATTTATTCCATCTCCACCCGTTTACGGCCCAAACTTATGACAGCCTTAGGTGCTATCATCGCTTTAATGCCACTGGCGTTAGGCATTGGCGCAGGAGCGCAACTACATCAGCCATTAGCCATAGCGGTAATAGGCGGGTTTATAGTAGCGCTTCCTTTGCTGCTTATTGTATTGCCTTCTATGTTGCGTATCTTGTACAAGGATAAAAGTCCTTTCCCTGTAATTGATGCGATTTTGTAATAATTTACTTTCGTATATTTACATACGATGAAACCAACAAACAAACATAAAACACACAAACCTTCCAAGGGAGAAAGGTTAGGTTGGACACCTTTAGATGATCAATCTTCTCAAAGAGTAACAGATCAAATGGTGAAAGGTCGTAGTATTTCTGAAAAGGAAATAAAAAGCAGGCAGGCATTACACAACGTTAAAAATAATCTGTTAGTCCCTTGAATTTTGATTACCCAGGATATGATCTTCGATTCATCCAGCGGAGCAAATGTACTGACGGTTCCGCTCATCAGTATACTTATATTTATAAGTTTTACTCTCCTGTAACTGCTTACCACTATATCGTAAGAGCAGAATATCATCGGGGTAATGTATTTGCAATAAAATTCTATTGTAAAAAAGATCGGAAAAGTGAGTTCAAATATTCTAAAATTGTAAACAGGGGAGATCTTGGCAATGTCATAATGAGTTGCGCAAAAGTAATACCACTACTACTTAAAAAACACCCAAGAGCTTCGTTTTGTTTTGCGGCATCCCGTTCCATTGATAAAAACAATAATACTATTGAGGATTATGCACAAACGCAACGTTTTCGTTTGTATCAATATATGATTCCCATAAAATTTGGTGTATTAACATTTGAGCATTTTGCTTACGATGTAGTTAGCAGCTATCTGCTTTATAATAAGAAGACATCAATTCCCAAATCTTATATAGAGGAAACCCTGAAAGATACCTACCAAACTTTAGCAGAAGTAAACCTGTAAGCGATACTATATAAGGCGGACTATATATGAACATACTGAAAGCAATAAAAGCGCTGTTTAAAACAGAAGATGGTGTAAAACGGACTTATCCTTCTGAGGAGGCGTTACGTATACTACGTCAGATGCAGGAAACAGAGAAGCAGGCAGCAGTATTAAAAGAGAGGCATGGGGTTGATTTTAATGCATTCTTCTATAGTCAAATACCTTATACAGATGGTAGTCATTGGGATGAAAAACATGTATTAAACTTTCCGGGTCCTATTTACACAGGAGTAACAGATAACTGTGGCACCGGAATAGAGGCACCGGAAAATGTAATGTTTGATCATGAAGGCCGTGAATTTATTTACTGCCAGCCAAAGAATTATAATCAACTGGCAGCAGTAGATACTGCCGGAGCTGTAGCCCCCTTTCAGGCATATGGCTTCGATGGCAATAAATGTTGGAATTATGAACTGGTTAAAAGCTGGTGGCAGAACAGAGCTGAATGGATCAGTCAGTTAATGGATCCGCTTCTTATCAAACATAACGGCGCCGACATAGTACAATTGTATATCGATTATCTTAATTCTGATATTGCGGAGCTAGACTTAAGAAGATATTGTTTTTTCTTATTGAATAATTATTATCCTGCTGAGGATAATATGGACTTACCTATAATTTCGTGATGACATGCTTTAACTGATCTCCATGATAGATTTGTTTATCATCAGCGAAAATGTATAACCCTTTTCCTTTCTTGTATTTCCTCCCTGTTTTATCCCAACGGATAGTAAGCAGATGCCCGTGATAAGGAACCTTGTCAAGTAAGAACCAATCCCATTTCCCGGCAGGGATTAAGGGGTTTAGCTCTATAGTATTGCCGGTGTTGGGTTTAAGGCCTATCAGGTCGCTGATGACCAGATCGCAGAAGCCGGAGTGATTGTAGTAGCTGCTGCGGGGATCATCTCCTTTCAGCCAGTAACCGGTACGTTCATCCTGGTATTCGCCTAAGTAGGGGATACCGTTTTTCTGATGAGAATTGGCGTAAGTGTGTAAAGCCTTATAGTAGACAGCTGGATCTATATGATGCTGGTAATTGGTGAGCAGGTTAGCCAGCCCTTTTAATGTCTGGGTAGTGGCAAACGGCCAGATAGCACCGTCCCACTCGCAGCCCCCACTACCATGAGAACGGAAAGCAGGATGCCTTCTTTCTGCGGTTGTAATGCCCCAGGGGGCGTTGAATCCTGATGTATCAACCAGTTGCTCCCATGCTTTGGCATAAGTGGCTTTATCGGCTGGTATATTGAAATACCAGGGGATGAAGCCTAACTCTTCCCGCGCATCAGATAAAGGGCCCTTTGCTAACTTTACTTTGTAGAAATGGGCTTTATCATCCCACAGCTGGGATATGAATGACTTTAAAGTTTCTGCTTCTTTATCGTATTGCTGTTTTAAGGTATCATTGCCTGCCATTGCAGCTATCTTTGCTATCGCGCTGGCATTACCATACATATAACTGTTAATGGTAGGGCGGATGTTCTTCTCCTTCCTGGAACCACTGATAGATTCTTCCATTCCATCTTTTACATCAAACTGCCAGAAGCCCTCTCCTACACCTTTTTCTTTTTTCCAGAGGCGATAATCTGCATCCATGTTTTGCAATAAACTGATGATAAAACTGCTGTCTCCATCTACTAAAAAACGATTATACACCGCATCTTCTGCCCAGCTGCTGAACTGATGGAAACGGGGAGCCGGTTGTTGTGCATCTTTGATAAACCAGTAACGAATGTATTGATTGATATACTGTGTATCTCTTAACCAGCGGCCTTCGTATACATGATGTCCGAAGGCACAGCTTAAAGCATTATATCTCCCCGCATGTTTTACAGGTGTGATGAATTCAGTGAAGATGTACCCGTCCGGTGTTTGTTTAAGATGCTTGCGGAAAGTCCACCAGCGATAGTAATAAGTTTTTTCGATGACGGAGTCCGGGCATTCCAATACAGGGACGTTCTCCGCCAGCCAGTTATAAGCGTTCCTGTTGTCTATAAGGTTCTTTACATATTCACTGTCCTGCCTGTTGAAGCGTTCAACATAGCGGAATAGTGTAGTATATGGCTTTTGCTGAGCAACAGCATTCAAAGACAATAGCAAACAAACTAGTAATTTTGTTTTGAAGGATCCCATCCTTTAAATACTTTAGTAATCGTGATAGATTTAGCATCTTTATCCGTCAGCTGATGTGACCATGCTACACGTTTGTCAATAGCTGCACCCGGACCGGTATTCTTATATTCTGCATATCTTGCCGTCTCTTCGTTTTTCTCTTTCTCCCAATAATACCAGCCTTCAGGTAATATATGAGCACCCAGTGTACAATACATAAACAGCGTAGCAGCATAAGGGCGCCACGGCCGCCCCAGGTAAACCTTCGTAACGGCGGTATCAGTCGTTAGTTTACAATGCATGAAAACAAGTCCGTATTCCTGATTCTTAGTCGTCGAAGCAGCAGTGACAAAAGAATTTTTCTTGCTGTAAATAGTACAACCTTCAAAAATAGCAGTAGCAGCGCCGAAGATAAAATCAGTAGTACCTTCTATATAACAATTCTGAAAATACTGACGACCCTTATTGGCATATAATGTATCCTGATTACCTAACAGACGACAGTTACGGATAATACAGCGATCTCCTTCCACATGCAGCGCCACAGCCTGACCAACATTCCCGGCCGTATTCTCGAAAGTGAGGTTTATTGCAGTGATATCATCTCCTGCTATTAATACCGTGTAAGAGGTGAATGTGCTGAACTTATCCTTTCCAAACATATCCTTTTTCTCACCCGGAATTAATCCACCTGAGAAATCAGCATTGGTAATAATGGTGCTATCCCTGCTCTCTCCTTCTAAAATAATACCTGTTTTCCAGGTTGGGATTACCAGTTTCTCCCGGTAGATCCCTTTCCTGATAAAGATCTTACAGGGAAAATAGGAGAAGTCGCGGACAGCATTCACCGCTTCCTGGATAGTATGAAAATCGCCGGTACTGTCTTTGGCAACAACAATGTATTTAGGGTCTTTTGCCCTTGCTATCTGTGTAATGAACAGAAAAAATAATAATAAGTATTTCATAATAAAGAGTTATAAAATTTATCTCACTACATAATGATACTCTCCTGATCCTGTTTTAATAATAGCTCTGTCATCTTCATATCCTACCGGTATAACCATCTTATCGTTTTCTTTAATTATTTGTGTATTCGATGCAGGAATGTATATCGTAGCAGTAGTATTGGCAGGAATCTGTACATATAGATTAAACACCTCTCCTTCCTTTTCCCACTCACTGCGAATAGTTCCATACTGAGAATTATAAGATCCTTTTACATAAGTAATATCTCCTACTACTTCAGGGCGGATGATAATGTCTTTATAGGCTACAGATTTTTCTGATTGATTAATCCCCGCTAATCCATTATAGAACCATTCCATGATGTGCCCCAGCATCAAGTGATTGTTAGAGACCTCTGCCAGTGCAGCCCATGATTCTGTGAGTGCAGTCGCTCCTTTTGCCAGTTGAAAGCCATAACCGGGAACATCACTGCGATAGTTCATATCGTAAATCAACTGGGAAGCTCCTCCTTGTTGTAACGCCTGTACGAGAAAGTGAAAACCGATATCTCCGGCCGTGAGCTTTTTACCCTCATGTGTAATAGAATCTACCATGTTTTTGAATACCTGTTTCCTGTCTTTTTCATTTACCAGTCCAGTGCAAAGCGGCATAGCCATCGCTGTCTGACTACCAGTGGCGTAGACATCTGCATGCAGGAATTTCTTATTAAAAGATTGTTTTACAGCAGCTGCTAATTGTGTCCATTTAGCCACATCATTATTACCCAGTAAAGTGGACATTTTAGATAAGAGGCTGATATCGTAATAATAAATAGCCGTAGCAGTAAGGCTTTTAGGTGTAAGTTGAGCAACACCTGGCCGGGCAGGGCCATAATCATACCAGTCTCCCAATCCATAAGACAGGATGTTGCTGTCCGATCTGCTTTTCAGATACTCTACATATCTTTTCATCATCGGGTAAGCAGCCCGCATCACATCCTTATCACCATACCATTTATAAATTAACCAGGGAAGGATGACAGAAGCGCTACCCCATTCCGGAGAATCACGGAAACCAAATCCACCATCATTGAAGACAACAAATTCAGGTGCGATGTCTGGCACTAAACCTTCTTTGGTTTGCGCATCTATCATATCGTATACTAACTTTTTATACAACTGGTAGATATCAAAGTTATGTTGAATAGATGTGCCCATCAGGTAATCCTGTTCCAGCCAGCTGAGTTTTTCCCTGTGCGGACAATCAGTGACTACACTCTGCATATTGCTTTTAATCGCCCAGAGGATGAGGGTATTGATCTTGTTAAACAAAGTATTGGAACATTCAAAGGTCCCTGATGATGGTGTTGAATTACGGGTATGTAAAAAGCTGAGTGCTTTTATCTTTGGGAGATCGTTTTGTTTCGCAGTATCAGGTGTAGCGCCTTCTACCTGCACATAACGGAAGCCGTAATAGGTGAAACGGGGACGCCAGGTTTCTACTCCTTCTCCTTTTAATGTATAGGAGTAATAATATTGTTTGCCGGTAGCTTTCTGGTTAGCTAATTTTTTATCATTGATCAGTTCAGCAGGAGTGAGTTTGATAATTTGTCCTTTATGACCTTGTACTTTTAGCTCTATAATACCAGATGCATTTTGTCCGAAATCATACATATAGATACTATCTACCGGTTTTGAGATTGATTGTACGGGTAAGATATCTGTTACTTTTACGGGATAATCTTTTTCTGCTTCCAGTAATCCCTGAGGAGGTTTTACCAGTAATGCGTTCTTCCATGTTTCATCATGGAATGAAGGTTGGTCCCAGTCTTTCTGTTCCAGGTTAGCGTTATAATCTTCACCACCATATATGCTGGCGAAGGTAATGGGTGATGGGGCTGTCTTCCAGTCGTTCCCGGAGACGATGGTATTTGTAGTACCATCCTCATAAGTAATGAATAATTTGCAGATCATCTTCGGCATACCAAAAGCGATCGACAATTTACGGTAACGTTCTTTGTTGATGTTGTAAAATCCGTTACCTACTATTACACCGATGGCATTGTTACCGCTGTTTAGTAATCCGGTAATATCATAGGTGTTGTATAAGACACGCTTATCGTAGTATGTCCAGCCGGGAGCAAGGAAATTATCTCCTACTTTTTTTCCGTTGATATTTAGTTCATATTGACCTAATCCGCTGATAAATACTAATGCGCTTTTTATGTTATTTTTAGTGGTGAATGTTTTACGGAACAAAGGGACGACAGATCTTTGTTTTGCCTTGTTTTTATTGTTGATCTTTTCTTCTCCTGAATGTACTCCTGGTACCAGCAACATGGAATCAGGGAGCTCTTCGTAGCCTATCCATTTAGCGTTGCTCCAGTCTGTGATACCTGTGGTAAAAGTAGAGATGTTACTCCAACCAGAGGGTTGCTTATGCTGGTCCCATACTTTTACACGCCAATAGTAGCGGTGTGCGGGCAGTAGCTTTTTTCCTTTGTATATAGACAGATTGCTTTTGATGATGTTGGCAGGCTGCTTTTGCAGGGTTGTACTATCATCTGCTATCTGGATCTGATAAGCGGATTGCAGGTAGTTTCTTTGTGTAGCACTTATCTGCCAGCAGAATGAAGGCGCATTAGCATCTACACCATCAGGGGATGGTTTATGTTCACATAGCAGATTCGTCACTTTTACCTGGGCTGAACAATAACAGGTAAACAGAACGAATAACGTGGAAAGGTAAATTCTGATCATCGATAAAGAATTGCGAATAAGCTATGTAATTTTCTACGTTTAACTGTCTTATGCTTACCTATTGATTGTCATTATTGCTGTGGGTAACCCTTCCGTTTTAGCTGTGAGGGTAATAGGACCACTTCCCTCTACCTTTATTATTACCAGGCATCTCCCCTGCCATGCTTTGCGTTGAGGCAACTGGTAGCTTTCAAGACTTTGTGGGTTTGCATTGCCTACACCAGCAATAATACCCGGACCGCTTATCTCAAACTTCACCAGGTTCTCTGCCAAAGGATTCCGGATGCCATTGGCATCTGTAAGATTTACAGTGATGTAAGACAGGTCCTTTGTTGTTGTTTTATCTGCTGTAAGAGTTATTTGTGTTGGTTCAGCAGCGGTAGTAAGTGTAGCTGTATTATTCTTGCTAACAGCTTTTAAAGTACCTGCTTCATAAGGAACTTCCCACTCAGCCGTACAGCTATCTACTTTCTTTTTACCTAAAGACCGTCCGTTTAGAAATAACTCCACCTGCTTATCAGAAGTATACACCACTACTTTCAGTGGTTTATTCTCATACCCTTTCCAGTTCCAGTTATCAGTAACATCCTGCCATTCCCAACGGCTCCAGTCTATTTTATCAGGATTGGTTTTGAAAGAAGGCTGAGGAGGGCGTACGAATACAGAGAGCTGTTTTTCTTTCCAGAGCGCATCTCTGAAATATGATTGTGGGCGTTTCCATCCGCAGATATCAATATCTCCGCAATAAGCAAGGTTCCAGGGATAGAAACTCTGTTTCTGCATATAACCCAGCCAACCTATGCTGGCTTCACCGATATAGTCAAAGGCTGTCCATACAAAGTCCCCTATTACCCAGGGATGATCTTCCACTGCTTTCCAGTATTTATAAGCATCCAGCGGAAAAGATTCTGTAGCCATTATAATCCTTTGTGGCATACGCTGATGATCTGTTTCATATTTATCAGGTGCATAATTATATCCGGCTATATCAAGGGCAGCAAGGAAAGGATCTTTATCCTCTGCAATCCCATTTACGCCACAGGTAACAGGACGGGTAGTATCTATACCTTTTATAAAATCACGTAGGGTAACTGCCATTGCAGCTACTTCCGGTTTCTCCCTGTGAGGGATTTCATTGCCGATGCTCCACATGATAATGGAAGGGTGGTTACGATCCCTGTATACCATGCTTTCTATATCCCGCTGCCACCAGTCTTTAAAATACAGGTGATAATCTTCGGGGTTCTTGCCATTCTGCCAGGTATCGAAGGCTTCATCTATCACTAACATACCCAGGCGGTCACAGGCGTCCAGAAAGGCAGGAGAAGGCGGGTTATGGGCGCAGCGGACAGCATTATATCCACTGGCCTTTAAAAGCTCCACTTTGCGCTCTTCTGCCCTGTCGTAAGCCTTGGCACCAAGCGGGCCATTATCATGGTGTACACAGCCTCCTTTTAGCTTTAATGACTGCCCATTCAACTGGAAACCTTTTACTGCATCAAAAGCGATAGTACGGATACCGAAGGTGGTAGTAAGGCTGTCAGTTGGACGGCCATTAGCGAAGACGGTCATTTCTGCAGTATATAGTACAGGAGAGGTAACAGACCATAAGACGGGGTTTTTAATCTCCATTTCGTGAGTAGTGTTTGCTGTGGCAGGAGCGTGTCTTATAGCTACCTCTTTACCATTTGCATCCAGTATACGAATGATCATTGTTATCTGCCTGAAATTCGTTTGTAGTTTGGTTTGGATGTTGATAGTAGCACTACTGGCAGTTATTTTTGGCGTGGTGATATTAACGCCCCATTGATCGAAATGTACAGGGTCTAATGAATGGAGCCATACGTGCCGGTAAATCCCGGAACCGGAGTACCAGCGGCTGTTCTCTCCCTCATTTCTTACTTTTACGGCGACTACGTTATCTTTAGAAGGAAGGACATAGGCAGAGATATCATACCAGAAAGATGTATATCCATAGGGATGTTTACCGAGCTTTTTTCCATTCACCCATACTTCTGCATTCATGTATACACCATCAAACTGAATGACAGTATTTTTCCCTTCTTCTGTTTTGAAATGTTTGCGGTACCAGCCGGTGCCACCGGTGGTAAATCCACCACTTACCTGGTTCAAAGCACCGGGGTTAAATGGAGAAGTAGTACCGGGAAGGTCTTCTATGCTCCAGTCGTGGGGAAGGTTGACCGTTCTCCATGCGGAGTCATTGAAATTGATATCTTCTGCCCCCTGCGCAGCACCGCGGTAGAACCGCCAGTTTTCATCAAATAAATATCGTTGTGCGTGTGCAGTACTCATGATACAACAAAAAAAGATAATCAATATTCTCATAACTTGCTGAATGTAATTTTACTTTTTCCCATGTCTTTAGATGTGGCTACGGCAATCCCTCTCTGGTCAGCTTTGTTAACGGCACAGTAAAAATGATATACAACTCCATTGTAGTAAATTACAAAAGATTTGTGAGCAAATCGTTCATCATACTTTTCTGAAGAGGTAATGAGATCTTCTCCCTGCCAGTCCTGCCAGTGGACCAAGTCATATGAGCAGGCGAAACGGTTGAAAGCATTGGGCCTGTTTTTCCAGAATGCACCGAAGTAGAACATCACCCATATGTTGTTTATTTTCTGGATAACGGCGTCTCCGGTGATACCGGTAAAATGGTCTAATACAGGTTCTTTACCGTACCTTATCCAGTGTTCCATATCGTTGGATACGGCCATGCCTATGCGTTCTTTTCCTCTTTTAGGTTTGAGGCTGTCTCCTTTCGCATTGTAATACATCACAAAAGGATATCCGGTGATTTTATCTTTATCATGGATGATAGAACTTTTGTAGATCGTGTTATTCTCCCACCATCTTACATCTTTATCTGTAGCTTTCAATACAGGCTTGTCTAAGCGCTGCCATTCATGCGGAGTGGTAATGTCTTTATTAGTGTGAGCGATACCGATGGATAATAATCCCTGTTCATAACCATGTTCCGCTCCTCCTATGTAAGACATCCAGTGTTGTCCGTTGTATTCGTTCCATTTGTAACTACCTCCCCATTGATAATCCTGTAAGGCGATGTATCCTGCTTTTTGTGTGGCATCCCAGTTGGTACTGTCTGAGAATGACATCATCTTACCCAGTGTTTTCCAGTGGAGTAAATCGTTGCTTTTTGCCAGCCAGGTTTCATATCCTTTACCGTCGAAGACGATGTATACCATGTACCATTTATCATCTTTTCTGAAGATACTGGGACAGTCCATCTTTTTGGAGTTGTCTGATGGGGTCATTACTAACCCGTATTTATATGGTGTTTTTATTTTTGAGTAGATAGCTTTCATGGTATTGCTATCCGGGAGATTTGTTTTTAGTTCTACCGGGCCGAGTAGCCCTGCTTTTAGCAGTGTTTTTTTAAAGTGATTGGCCCAGGTATTCGTAACTGCTATTTCAATATTGTTTTCTCCTTGTTTTAAGGCGTGTGTAATATCTACACTATATGGGGCTGTCCATACTATCCCGCAGGGGATGTTGTTTACTTTTATCTCTGCGAGATTTGCTACTTCACCGAGAGATAGTTGTACCTGTGTTTTGCCATGCCATGAGAAAGTTTGTGTATAATTAGCTGTACCGGAGAAGTATCTGATACTGTCAGATAGGTTTTTGCTCCAGTCGGTTAGTTTTTCGAAGGTGCTAGTGTCTTTGTTAAAAACTACTTTCCAGGGGCCTTTTAATTCCTGTACAGTAGTGAATGTTTCCCAGTTCTTACCGTTTGCTTCTTTTGCTGTAGCTGGTTTACGGAAGATGACAAAAACGGAACCATTGGCTGGTAGTTGCAAAGGCAATGTAGTACGTCCGTTAACGATATGCCAGTTACCGGCGGTATGCTGTTCTCCATTCACGGGATTCCATAATTCCGGAATACGGCCCGAAATACGGAAAGAGGCGTTGATGATACGTTCGCTGCTATCCTGGTTGGAGATGAAGTAAAGATCAAAACCCGGGGCTGTACGATGAGTCCAGGCTATGTTTGATGGGACTTCTATATCAGGAGATAGTCCAAGTGATGAAAAGGAAGATTTTTGCCAGGGGATTTTATCATTGCTTAATACTGTTGCCCCTTCTTTTACAAGTTGGTCTAAACGTTTACGTATTTCCTGTGAAGGAGTAACTGGTACTATCAACAGTTTATAAGAGGCCCCACCCGGTAACTCTATACGTCCATTACGCACTGTTGCTAACCGCATCAACGCATCAGGATTGAAAGAATCGTAGGCATATCCATGCAGCGGATCTACCCAATCTGCGGGATCGCTGACATTTGCACTGGAAGTAACGCCGGAAGGTATTTCTCTTACAGGTGTTCCTTTATTGGCCAAACGTGTTTGCTCTTTCTTCACAATGCTATCTCCGAAAATGCCTGGTAATATTGGTACTAATTTCTCCGGCAGTACGGCACGTCTTGGAATCTCGGTTCCTGTAAATACAGCTATATCTGCCACAGGGCGGCCCTGCTGTAACAAAGCCTGGCAGCGTTGTGCATAGGTTACCCAGGCACTACCGGGCTTCCACCATGTCTGATCCCTTTGGAAATAAAGGCCAATACCGTTTAATGTCATGCCGGGTTGACGGTCCATCCAGGGGTTATGCATGAATACATGGTATACCATACGGTTGATGCCCAATGCATAGTTCCTGTCCTGTAAGGTTTTGAGCATGCCCGGATATTCATCCCACTGGATACGTAATGACGTGAATGCTTCTGCCTGGATAATCTTTTTACCATAGATATGTGCGCCGGAGATCGCATCCAGCATATCATTGGGTTTGTCGTGGGTTGGACTGCGTAACCAGAACTCTCCCATGGGGATGTCTACGGCGCTGTAGTGGAGCATCCCGTCGCTGGTCATAGTGGGTGCTACACTTTCTGCGCTGAAGGTGCTGCCTTTTGCATGAGCAAGAACAGCCAGTGTATCGTAGAAGTTCTGTTGTACCAGTTCTGTGATGGTCTCCCGTATGTCATGAAGGAATTGTTCTGACTTTGCCGCACTTTGCACAGGGATGCCTGCCATCGCTGGCAGGTATTTCAATAAATCATATCCGCGTTTTTTATGAAAAGCCTCTCTGAATACCGGTGACCAGTTCTGACTCCCGCATTCCCAGCTATCTACATGGAACATTTTCAATGCCGGATTAGATCTGCGCAAGGCTTCGCCGTACCAGTGATCGAATTGTGTTCTTACAGCAACAGGGTTAAACTTATCGCATTCCAGTCCTTTTCCTGCACCACCGGTAGCGTTAGTATGGCCGGTAGAAGTATGACCTATTCTGATAACAGTCCAGTTACCGGCAGGGGCTTTCCAGTGTAAAGCTCCGTTGGTATCCATCTTGTCTGTGATATCAATGATTTTATCCAGAGGGATACATAATGAATCTGGTAATGCAGCAGGCTGACTAATACGCCATACTGCTCCTGTTTTCCCTTCATACTGATGAATACGAGGTAAAGGAGATAACGTGATACCTGCAACCTTCAAACTCTGTTTCCATTTAGCAGCATCAAGGTCTTCTGCTCCTGGTTCTGAACCATCGTTATCATATAGAAAACGGAAATAAGGGGCAGTAGTGGCAGGGATTGAATACGTCACATCTGCATCTGTATCCTGCCAGCCATGACGGGGGGATTCCATTTTCCCGGCAGGACGGAAATTTATACCATCATCACTGATAGCTATTCCTAATCTATGTGCCTGGTAATTATTTCCGTTTGTATGGATGATAATAGAGCGGCAGGTAAAAGGTTTATCATATGCATATTGTATCCAGCAGGGTGTTGTGCTTTTGAATGTTTCTTTGTTCCCGGGAGCAGCAAGGTAATGAGCATCCCCATTACTACTGGTAACTACAGGTGTGGCATCTGTATATAACGGAGAAGGATATGCCAGCACGGCAATATCCCTGTAATATCCTTCATTTGTTTCCGGTTGTGGCAAAGTATCTTTTGGAGAAGATATCGTCCATACTACTTTTTGCATGGAGAGCTCCGGTGTAATCCAGGGCCCTCCGGCCAGTGCAAAACCGTCACTTACATGCATACCTATTTGTAGGCCCAGGCTATCTGCTTCCTTCATCGCATAATGCACTATATCCCACCATTGAGGAGTCAGTTGTTCTATGGGCGGATCTATTAAAGGTGGATCAGTTTTCCCCTTGATGGTCATCAGGTAGGCACCGCCTATACCGGCGTCTTTCATCGCCTGTAAATCTGCTTTAATACCTTCACGGGATACCGCAGCATTCAGCCAGTACCAAAAGACCCATGGCCTGGCTGATGGCGGAGGATGGAGAAAGAGAGAATCTAAGGATTGCCCAACAAGCTGTGTTGTGCAAAGAAGGATTACTGCTATGGAAATAATTTTTTTCATGACGAAGAAAGAGACCTGGATTGTTTATTGGAAGATAGATTTCAGATAAGCTGCATTGGCGCTGAAGTTTCCTTTCACATTCTTTGCATCATTTGCATCGCGGGAACGTTCTATTACCAACCAGCCACGCCAGCCCATTTTATCCAGCGTATGTTTTACTTTGTGCATATTGATATGTGGGTCGTTCTGTAACCACACCCCATCTGTATCTGTACAATGGATCTGACAGATACGGTGTTTACCCAGTGTTCTTAACTCTTCCTGTAAATCTCTACCTCCCTGTATAGCATTGGAAAAGTTGAAATAACTTTTGATAGCAGGAGAGTTGATCTCATCTAATAACTTTACTTCTGCTGCTGCTGATAAGGCTGTTTCAATACCGATGACTACTCCTGCTTTTGCAGCTTGCAGGCCAGCAGCTTTTAAACGGGTGATAATGGCAGGGCGTAGCTCAGGATGTTTTATCAGATCCCCTTCTACACCTAATGGCAGGAAGGCTACTTTTACGTTTAATTGCAGCATGGTATTGATACAGTCCTGTATCATAGTATCTACACCAGGTCTTTCAGCAAATGACTGCGCATAAAAACCGGACATTGCAACAGAGCTGATAGCAATATTTAACTCTTTGGATTTATCAAGAAACTGCTGACGGATAACAGGATCCGTTAGTTTGTTATCAAAAGTTGGTCTATTACCCAAGCCTCCCATATCTACTTCTACTCCATCTGCACCTATGTCTTTAGTTAACTGGAATGCACCCAGCTTCTGTCTTTTCAGGATCATCCAGTCGCAGACGGCTATTCTGTAACGGGGTTCTTTATCTGCCTTCGGCAATGCACCTGCCAGTAATTGCATTGGCAATAGCACTCCTGCACTACCTATAACTGCTCTGCCTATAAATTGACGTCTGTCCATTGCTCGTTTTTTATCAGTTTTAAAGTAAGCTGACGCGGGTCTATCTTCACATATTTAATCTTCTGCCTGCGCCAGGTATATACAATATGCACATACCCATCAGCCGACTGTATCACAGAAGGATAAGAGTACTGGCCTATGGGAGAATCCTCCAATACCAGCGCCGCATACCAGGTAATCCCATCTTTAGAGATAGCTATATTCAAAGGAGTTCTGGCTCCCTTGGATGCACCTTCGGGAGTTTTAACATGGTTGTATACCAATAGCTGACGCCCGTCTGACAGTGTTACTGCATCTGTACCAGAGTTATTATTGGGCAAAGAAGTAGCTGTTATCGGGGACCAGGTACGCCCGTTATCTGTAGACCAGGATTGCTCTATTACCCGTTCTTTACTTCTGCAAAGGATCTGCAATTTCCCATTGCCATAACTAAGGATACTGGGCTGGATAGCATTGCTGGTTTTACCATCGTTAATGGGGCCTGTCATACTCCATGTTTTGCCATTGTCTTTTGTAGCTTCAAAATGCACTTTCCAGCCCCCTCCTTCTGTGCTGGAAGGGCATAGTAATGTACTATCCAGTAATACCGGTTTGTTCTTTACAGGGCCTAAAAAGCCTTGCGGAAGGGCCTGCGGAGCTGACCAGCTAATACCTCCATCAGCAGATGTTTTCATCCAGCCTTTCCACCCTGCCACATTAGGGCCTGTTTTGTAGAATAACAACAGGTCTCCACCGGGAACCTGATATAATACCGGGTTCCAGCAGGCGTATCGAACACTATCTGAAACAATGCCATTGGCTACTTCCACAGGCATTGTCCAGGTATTATTTACCTGTCTGCTTACCCATATCCCCACATCCGGGTTTCTCTCCTTTGTTCCCCCAAACCAGGCGGTGATCAACCCCTTCGGTGTTTCTGCAATAGTGGCCGCATGGCTCTCCGGGAAAGGCGCCTTATCGAATACAAATTCATCAGTAATAACTGCTTTTTTCTTCGCTTGCTCAGAGATAAATCTATAATTCCCGGAACCTACTTTATAAACTGCCCTCTCTTGTTCCATACGCAAAAAAGTCCCATGGCCTTTTACATCCTTAACAGACTTAGCAGGGATATATATTGTAGCAGTTGTATTTGCAGGTATAGAAATATCCCATGTAAAACTACCCGGCGTCTTTTTCCAATGACTACGAATATCTCCATACATACAATGAAACGAAGCATTTACCTCATCCAGTCCATTTAAAAGAACAGGTTTCATGATAATATCTTTAAAAGCATCATGACTTTTAATCCCTGCCAGGTTTTCATAATACCATACCAGTAAATCCCCCAGTAACATCACATGGTTGTGAGAGTTCATACTGGGATTAGCTGTATTACCATTCCATAATTCCCAGATAGTAGTAGCTCCGTTTGCCACCATATATCCCCAACCGGGATAATCCCTGCTGGCAGCTATCTCATAAGCAAGATCGGGCCTGCCATTACCAGTAAGACCACGCATCAGCCACTGTGTACCTATCATACCAGTGCTGATATTCCCCTCAGACTTGCGTACTATTTGCTCAAATATTTCTTTACGATCAGCAGCAGGCACCATATCAAAAGACAAAGGCAGAAGATTAGCCGTTACAGTATTGTTATCATAATGTTTGTTATTCAAAAACCGCTGATTAAAGGCAGTTTTTACTTTAACGGATAAATCCGCAAATGTCTTCGCATCTTTATCCTCATGCACTAATCCCGCAAAATGCTGCATTAAAGTAAGCAGATGATAGTAATAAGCAGTAGCGATGAGCGTACCACTTGTTATACGGGAAGAATCTTTTGCATGAATCAACTCCTTAGATTCAGGAGGAACACACCAGTCGCCATATTTATCTTTCGTCATGATATTATTGACAAGATATTTACCCCGCATATATTCCATCCATTTTTTCATAGAAGGGTAATGCTTACGGATAGACTCAACATCCCCAAACTGCTCATACAAAGTATTTGCGATTAATAAATAACTCCCCGGCCAGGTCATATTATCCGAGTAATAATTCCAATAAGCAGGCGCTACATCAGGAATAGCCCCTTCCGCTGTTTGAGCATATTCAATATCATCCAGCCACTTAGCATACAGCTTTACGTTATCAAAAAGAAAACTTTCTCCATAAGCACCCGTAGCCCTGTCACCCAGCCATGGCATACGTTCATTACGTTGAGGACAGTCTATAGGCATGCCTTTGTAATTTCCTCTTATCCCCCAGTAAGCATTTTTATAAATCTGGTTTAAAGTAGGATCTGATGTTTCAAACTGACCAGTCGTTGTAAGATTATCATATACAACCTCTCCTACGAAATCATCCAATGCAGGTGTACAGCCGGTAATTTCTACATAACGAAAACCATGATATACAAAAGAAGGTGCCCATATTTCTTTTCCACCACCTTTTAAGGTATATCTGTCCGTTACCTTAGCATCGCGCAGATTATCCGTATATAATGTACCATTGGATTGTAAGGTTTCTGCGTAGCGCAAAGTAACCTGTTGTCCACGTTGTCCGGTCACTTTCATACGCAACCATCCCACCATATTCTGCCCCATATCCATGATATACACACCGGGAGTAACAGCACGGATAGAGACAGCCTTTATCTTCTCCATTACTTTTACCGGCTCATTCATCTGTGCTTCTAAACGTCCGCCAGGAGCTTGTACGAGTGCAGCTTTTAACCAATGCTCATCATTAAAAGCAATATTATCCCATCCCGGCATTTCTTTCGTTGCATCATATTCCTCTCCATCGTATTCATTATTTGTTCGGATAGGACCATCGGCTGTTATCTTCCAGGAGTCATCCGTGACGATACTTTTTTTCTCACCGTTAGTATATTCGATATTCAGTTGGAGTAATAACTTAGGATAACCAAATGTTTTGATCTTATAAGGCTTGTATGCCTGTCGCATAGTGAAGAAACGTCCGTTACCCAATATAGTACCAATCACATTTTCTCCTCGTTTAATAATGTTCGTTACATCATATGTATTGTATAAAATATTTTTAGAGTAATCTGTAGGCGCTTGCGCTAATACTACATTACGCTGTTGTTTCCCATTGATATATAATTCATAATGGCCTACACCGGCCATGTACACAGTTGCCTTTTTAATATCAGATTTTACATCAAATGATTTACGGCAGTAACGTGCTGATAAGCGCGAGAATTTACTCTGAGCGCTATCCCATGCAAAAGCGCTGTCCAATCCTATCCAATGTGCCTGCCAGTTAAACAGACCCATACTCCAATGTGTAGGGGTACTCCAGTCGCTGACACCTGCCGTAGTCCAGACCTTTACTTTCCAGTAACAATCAGTACCGCTTTTCAACGGCTTCCCGGCATAGGTAATATGAATAGACTGATCAGATGATACTTTCCCGGAATTCCACAGATCACCTTCGTTTAACTTTTCTATAGAAGATGCAACAATGACCTGGTAAGCTGTTTGTTTAATATTATTACCAGCACCATTTATCTCCCAGCTAAGACGGGGCGTAAGAACATCAATACCTTCGGGGTTTGTTAACATCTCACAACGGAGATGATTAACAGATACCGGGCTGCTCACAAATAATAATAAAAGAAGGTATCTCATCATAAAGCAGCAGTTTTAAAAGAACGGATATAATACACAGCCTTTTGCACATCTGCCTTCGGCAGATCATACGTCTGATCTGCAGGTGTATCTGCATCCGGGAAATGTCTTGTCTCACCTGTTCTGAACACCACTCTTTCTACGGCTTCCAAAGGGGCATAGAGAAGACTGGTAAGTATCTCTTTCCCGTTTATATTAATATTGTAAAAACGGGTGAATGTGTTTAATGTAATACGGATAGCATAAGTACTATCTGCTTTATAATGGAAGAAGTTTTTATACCTGGCCCCGGCTTTTGCTTTTAATATACTATCTGCATCAAAAATAAGTCTGAGGCCAGGAGAGCCTTTCCCATCCTGTAATTCTATCTGTAACTGACCCTGATTATCCTGTTGAGGAGTGATAGTAAACGCTACCTCCAACTTTTTAGCAGCGGGTATGATCCTTTCAGCTTTGGCATAATCATATGGGTCTTTATCTTCCAACGTAATTTTATCAGATGTGATAGTTACAGGGGCTAAAAGCGGACTATAAGTATTCCATTCATCCCCCTCATCTTTTATAGGCACCGGTATCATGGCCACCCATATATCTTCCTTGTTCATACTATAAGTAACCCATAGATTGCCGCCTTTTGGTATACCATTACCTTCTTCTATACCTCTTACATATTGCGGCCCGTAAGACTTATAATTTCCACCATAACGCATAGGTGGCACTTCCCCATTCACCAGTAATAAGTTGGTATATTCAAGCCCGTTATTACTTACAGACAATGCCAGCGGCCACCTGTATTCAGAAGGGTTATATACCGTAGCGTAACGTCCATCCGAAGTTCTCTGTCCCCATATCTTTGCATTACTATTTACAAAACCGGGAGCCCGTCCAACAGCAGACCATGTTTTCCCTTCATCATTACTTGTGCCTGTTAGTGCATTCTTCCATAATCCTACCACCTTACCATCAGGCAAATGATAATAACAAAAAGCCTTGTATTGTTTTTGTAAAGGGATCAAAGGATCATCTCTGTCAGATTCTTCATTCCACTGCATCATCATCAGCGGTGTGGATAACAACTCATTACAGGCAGCTACAAATTCTTTATTCTTACTGCTGGTATAAAAAGGATAAGATGTATTACTTATATTCCATGCCTTGTTATAGTGTATAAAATAAATGGGGCCATATTTACCGTCAGGTAAGATCTCTCTTACTACACGACCAATACCTTTCCCATCATTCGGATCATCTTTTGCATTCAGACAAATACCATAATAACCCAATGCCAGCAGATGATTACTCCCGGATACATAGAATCCCATACGCTGGTGCATTACTGCATACAGATTATGTGCGATGCCATCTTTTACAGGTCCGTCGGGAATTTTATAAGGAGGGAAAATGACATCAGGCGAAGACCAGGTAACACCATCCGGAGAAGTAAGTAATAATGTTTGCCCCGGTGGTACGCTCTCTCCTATCTCATCACTCAGGTATTCAAGATAGAACCTGTTACGCCAGTATGCCAGCATGGGCGCATGGTTGTAAGTCCAGCCATGGTTAATATTTCTATCGGCCCGCATTACCTGTATATTACGCACACCCACAACAGGACGTAATTGTCCATGATGATAATCTACGTTTACCAGCGTATTACCGGTATAATGTACCTGTGCAGCAGCAGATGTTGCCAGTAATAAGAATAAACTAATTATACCCTTCATTTTGTCCGAATTGCTGACCATTAGTTAATGCATCCAGTTCTACCTGCGGCACCGGCCGCAGCATATGAAAAGGTTGCACCTGTGTGATATCTAAATTATATTGATGAATCCTGTCTATCAGTTTACCGGTGCGTTTCAGATCAAACCAACGCAGATGTTCTCCTGCCAGTTCACGCGCTCTTTCATCCAGTATAAAATCCAGATTGATATCATTTGCTGTAATCTGCATATCTGTAGTATGATCTACAGGTGTTTTGATGGCAGCCCTTGTTCTTAATACATTGATATACGCAGCCGCTGCACTATTATTCTGCTGCTGAAAAGCCGCTTCCGCTGCTATCAGGTACATCTCTGCCAGGCGAATAACCAGGATATCCAGGTAACCGGGATAGGAATTTGCAGTAGCACGGGTAATAGGGTCCATGTATTTCTTCAGTTGCACATAATCATTTGCCCCATAGATGGAACCATTCGCACGATAAGTACTATCCCTGTCTATTACTAAATAAGGACGTGTAGCCTTATCTGCTATACTTTGCTTGGTAACATATAATGCCGTATCCTTTCCCGGTATCATCTGTTTCCCGACTATAGAAGGATCTTTTTTATAAGTAGCCACATCTGCTGCCGTCCAGGTATAAGCCTTGTTACAAATCCATACTTCCTGGAAAGCACCTGCGTAACGACGATCTTTACTCTCATCATAAAAATCCAGCAAAGCACGGGTAGGCATAAATCTCCGGTTGTTATCCCTTCCATATTCCATGCTTATCTGCATACCGGGTTTGGAACTATAAGTAGTCAGAAACCAAAGGTGCAAACGATTCGCATTACCATCATAATTCAATGAAGTATTAGTAGAATTACTGATGGTATACAAAGCCTCTTTGTTTTGTTTATTATTCTGAGGTTTCCAGAGATCCGCATAATCAGCCCAAAGGTCTACGCCAAATTCTGCTTTCTTGTTAATCATCTCATCAGCAGTTTCCTGTGCTTTTTTAAACCATGCCTGCGCTTCTGCACCAGTATAATAATAAGCACCGGAGAGATATACACGGGCTAATAGCCCCAGCGCAGACTTCTTCGTAGCACGACTATATTCAGCGCCATAACTAACAGGTAAGTATTTCACTGCCAGCGTGAGATCTTCCACCATTAACTGATAGAAAGCCTTTACAGGGCTTCTTGTGGCTGTCAATACCACTCCGGACGATTCCTGTGTCAGCAACATCACACCACCATATGTTTCCACTACATGCCAGTAATAAAAGGCCCGGAGGAAGCGTAATTCCCCTTCCCTGTTGTTACGTTGTACACTATCTGTGAACCCGGCCTGACTGATCCTGTTAATACCCGCATTGCAAAGGTTGATAGCTTTATACAAAGACCTCCACACGTTTTTATTATAATTAGCTGTGGAAGGTGTGAAGTTCTCATAACGGGTAAGTTCAATCGCATAATTATCCTTATTGGAATTGAACCAAAGGTCGGTCCCTGCTTCCGACATAAATATCCCATCTTCTTTTCCATACCAGTAACGTTGTTCTGCATAAGCAGAATTTACCAGTGTAAGAAATCCCTGAGGGTTTGACCACACTGCATCTGCAGTTGCTCCGGAAGGATTGTATTCATCTATATTACAGGAGAAAAGTAAAATTATCAGACATATCTTTTTCATAACATACCGGTTTAAAAATCCACGTTTACACCAAATACAAACTGACGGCTCAGCGGAGTAGATTCCGCTCCACCTCTTTCAGGATCATAATACTTTACCAGGTGATTACGGGCTTTAGTGAAGATATTAGACCCAGTAGCATATAACCGTAAACGTTGTATCGTTAAACGTTCTGCCAATCTTGCCGGTAAGGTATACCCAAGTGTAATGTTCTTAATCTTAAAATAAGATCCATCTATAAAATTAAGCGCCTCATAACCGGCATATTTAGTGATACCAGCTCCTTTTAAAGGACGGGGAAAATCGTTGGTAGGATTTTCAGGTGTCCAGTAATTGATCATGGCAGGCCCACCTCCTTCTCCGGAAGGATTATATCTCCCTAAGAACTGTGCATTCAACATTTGTCCCCAGCGGGCAAAGATGAAGATGCCAAGGTCTAAAGCCCGATAGCTGAAATTGTTTTGAAACCCGGCTGTCCAGCGGGGAACGGCAGCACCCAGGTACATCCTGTCACCATCTCCGGTAATTTTAAAATCCCCGTTTTTGTCCTGTAGTTTTATATCTCCGGGTTTAAACGGTGTACCACCGAAGGTGTACTGTGCAGCAGTAGCAGCTTCTGAGGTTTGCCAGATACCCTGTTTTTTGTAAGTATAAAAGGATTTCACAGGATGATTTAATAATAAAGAGTTCGTTTCAGGAGCACTGGCAGCAATAACATCCTTTCCATCAATCAGTGAAGTAATCTTTTCACGGTTGCTGGTGAATGTAAGCGTTGATGTCCATTTGAAATCATTCTGCTGAACATTCACCGTGTTTAATGCGATCTCAATCCCTCTGTTATTGGTAGCTCCTATATTCTGGTATACTTTCACAACACCGGAGGATTGTGGTAATGTTCTTATCTGTAAGAGATCTGTTGTTTTTGTATTGTATACATCAATGGTAGCGCTTAGTCTGCCCTTAAAGAAATCAAGATCCAATCCTGCATTGGTAGTAGCAGACAACTCCCATCCCAGGTCCTTGTTACCAACGAGCTCATTGAAGACATACCCCGGTGCTGCCACATTTCCGAATGACATATTGGGATAAGCAGATACCCCTGTTTGTGTTCCATATTCATCGATCCCGGAATTACCGGCTATACCGTAACTGGCCCTTAGCTTCACAGCATCTGTGATACGCCATCCTGCAGCTACTGACGGGAAACCAGCGTACTTATGTCCGGCAGCTAATCTCGAAGCTCCGTCTATACGTTCCGAGAGGGTTAATAAATATTTTCCCTTGTAGTTATAGTTCACCCTTGCAGCATAAGACATAGATTTTGAACCTATGTACGAAGATGTTATTACCCTGCTGGTTACATCTGTTGCTCCCAGGTTATAGAACAACTGGGATGCCAGTGCCTGGTTATATCCACCTGCATATGAATCATCATAATCTTTGTGCGTATAACTTGTTAGCAGCATAACAGTGAATGAATGATCCTGTAGCTGCCGGGTGTAAGTCATGATATTATCCCAGTTGTAAAACCTGTTATTCTTGTTGGTGATATTGGATAAAGAGGTACGCACATCTTTTTGTTGCAGAGAGGTACCATCATAATACACTCCCTCCCGTTGAAAAGTAAGTGTAGCTCCCAGGTTAGAACGGAATGTCCATCCTTCTGCCAGTTTTATTTCCGCATATCCATTGAGTGTAGTGATGTTAGCGATGAGCTGATCTTTGGCAATATAGTCTCCGCGATCATCCGTTAACGGGCTGATAGTGGTAGTATTACCTGCTACAGGATATAGATTGATATTACCATTGGCATCATAAGGAACACCTAATGGTGTAGTGGCAAGTGCTACGGGAAAAACATCTTTCCGTTTATTGTATCTGTAATAATTCAGCTGACTCTGGATACCTGCTTTGATCCTGTTATTGATTTTCTGATCAATGCTTAATCTTACGGTATATCTTGTCATGTCATTATTCTTCAGTACACCTTCTTCTTTGAAATACCCTCCGGAGAAGTAAGCCTTTGTTTTTTCTGTTCCACCACTTACTGATATACTGTGTTGCTGTTCTATACCATTGTTGGTGAGCAGGTCAACCCAGTTTACCCATTGTCCTTTCTGAATAGCATCATATTCTCCTGCATTGGCAAATATGGTGGCATCATCAGGCATAGGATCTCCGGGGTTTAAGGATGCCCGGTAAGCTTCTCTTCTCAGCTTCAGATAATCTTCTCCTAGTCTTGGTTTTGGATATTGTGTAAATCCATTGATACCATAGTAGCCGTTATAGGAGACTTTCGTTTTGCCTTCTGTTCCTTTCTTAGTGGTAACGATTACTACTCCATTAGCCCCCTGAGAGCCATAGATAGCAGTAGCGGAAGCATCTTTCAGGATTTCTATGGAAGCGATATCACCAGGGTTCAAATCGCTGGGATTACTACCCTGCATACCGTCTATAATGTACAGCGGTGTGTTGCTGCCACTAATTGACCTTGTTCCGCGGATCAGTATATCTGCACCGTCACCAGGGCTACCGGATTTTCGTGTGATATCCACACCTGGCACTCTTCCCTGCAATGCTTCCAGCGGGTTATGCGTGGGTGTTTGCATGATGACATCAGGTTTAACGGAATAAACAGCGCCTGTGAGGTCTCTCTTTTTCACTACGCCATAACCGATTACAACGGTTTCATTGAGGGCGCGGACCTTCATTGTATCCTGTGCATAGGCAGTGAAACAGGATAGGGTTAGGAGGATGGTTGTTCTTTTAACCATAGCATTAGTTTATGTAGGTTTTTACCGGATGTTTTAAAAATGGTTCCATGTTTATGTCCGGACGGGATAACTATTTCCTGTGTTGTGAACTGTTTAAAATCTTTTGTTTTTAATGCGTTGTATTTTTTCTCTCCATAGTTATCGTAATAAATGATCCATTCATTACCGATTTTTACCGTTGCCGGACCTTCTGTAAGATGCCCTGTGATAGCTACGGAGCAGTTCGTGTAAGGGCCTGTGGGTTTGGTGGCAAAAGCTATTTTCAAATCTCTTTCCGGTCTTGTATTATCTTTTAATACAAGGGCGTATTTATCTTTCTCCATTTTTACGATGACGGCGTCTATTATGCTGAAACCGGGATCGTAGAATAGTTTTTCTTTAGAGAAGGTTATAAAGTCTTTTGTGGTGGTATAATACATCCGGTGATTGTTATCTTCTGCTTCTATTCCTTTTGGGAATCGCTGTGGGATAGTAGATGCCCAGATGATGATATATTGTTGTTCTTCTTCATCATAAAAGATTTCCGGCGCCCATATGTTTACGGTGGTCGGTTCATCTTCCATGATGTTGATCGTTTTTTGTTTTGACCAGTGGATGAGGTCTTTTGATTCGGCATAGCCGAATCCTGTGTTACCTTTCCAGCTGTTTGTCCATACTAAATGGTAGCTGTTGTCCGGGCCTTTTACGATGGATGGATCTCTGAGGATACTGTTTTCTGGTTTCAGTATTACTCCTTTGAGATCTGTCCATTTGATACCGTCGTAGCTGTATAACAGGTGAAGCCCGTCTGTGGCGGGCTCTCTGAAGGAAGAGAACATGTATACTTCCTTTGCCGGCCGGCAGGAGAATAATAAGAGGATGTACAGTAAATGTTTTTTCATACATCAGATCTTATCTATTATTAGTACCCAGTCATTTCCTTCCTGTATATCACCAGGAGGATCGAATACCATCACACCTCTGTTAGGATATATACCTATCTCTTTTGTACTTCCGTCTTTTGGACTATACCAACTGGCTCTTACATTTTTCCCTTTTGTGTGGCCCATGTTTACAGAGATATTCCGACCGTTATATGTATAGATAAAAGCATAGTCTTTCCCTCTTGTAGCAATTAACCGCTGGTATTTATCTCCTGTTTCACCTGCTATGATTGACTGATCAGGAACTCTGTCAAAATAAGCATGTGAGAGCATGAGTTTTTTAAGATACCCCATCTGTACAGCGCCGGTTGCATTGATAGCATCTGTCCAGTATTCCTTTACACCATATGCACCGCCATCCTGAGGGCGATGGAACTGCATCACAGCATTATGCCCGTAAGTATGGCCGAAAGCGCCTGCAAACACGGCCCAGTAGGCGTATCTGCGCACATCATCGGCTGTCCAGCGGGTAGTGCGGGGATCATGTAAGCCATGTGGCATAGCTTCATAAGATGGTTCTCCGTCTATAACAGGTTTTGCCGGTGTACGCTGATAATCTGCTGTTACATATTTCCAGTTGTCTTCTCCGTACGCTTTGCCTGTAGTATCCTGGGAATAACTCTGATGGCCTGACTGGAACATGTTAAAGTCCAACCAGGATTCATTATGGAACCACTCTGAGGATTGCTGGCGGCCACGGGGATGGAAGGTAATCAGATGATGAGGGTCTTGCTCACGCAGGGTATTACCGATTACGTTCCATGTATTTGTTGAATCGTTCCCTTTAGTATCTCCGCCGTTTAACCAGATGATGTTAGGTTTATCTGCATATCTTTTGGCGAGGAAAGTACTGAATGTCCTGGCTTCTGATATACTTACCAATCCATCTTTCACATTGTTTCCCCATATAGGTACTAATGCCATGTATAAGCCCTTTGCAGCAGCTTTATCTATTACAGAATCTACATGGTCCCAATATCCTGAGAGTTTAGGGTGTGCCACGTTTTTGTTGATTAAAGCGCTGTCTCCATGGGCGTTTGTTGCTGCCAGAGAAGGTAATATCATTACCTGTATTACGTTAAATCCTTTTTGCTGACGATCAGAGAAGTATAGATCGGTTTGTTCGTTATTGAGTTTTGTAAACAACAACCAGCCGGTATCTCCAAGCCAGAAGAAAGGTTCACCGTCTTTTGTTTGCAGGTATCTGTGGTTTTTAGAAACGCGTAATTCAGGCAGTTTATGCTGACTGTAAGTATTTATTGAGAAAAATAACAGGAGGATAGTGAGTATTCTGTTCAGCATATAGATCTTGTTTATTACATCCGGGTTAGCCATAGTACTACCGTATCTTCTACGGGGCTTTTCAACGTCTTTATGTTTTTTTCTGTTTTTAATACATGGCCGTCTTTGGGATCTATCCAGCAGGCTTTGTAAGATCCTTTCAGATCTAAGTGGATGGCAGATGTGCTGTATACGATGTATTCGTTATTGCTATTGCTTAATGTTAACTGGCCGTCTGTATTATCTGCCGGTTGCATAGAGGCTGCTGCTGATAAAAATCCATCTGCCTGAATAACAGGGATATTGGCCAGTGAACCACCTGCCATAAATACTGCCCAGCCAAAGGCATCATATCCATCTGCGGAATACAGTACTGCCTTGCCAGGGTATTTACTGCGATACTCTCTTACAGCCCGGTAAACCTGCTCCGCACTGGTTTTCTTTGGCTTTAACAACCTTGCATGCTGGCGAGGGGCCAGATTCTGTCCACCCTGTGGTGCGTAGGCAGTTCCATTCTGCTGGTAATACCAGTAGCGGATATCGATCAGGTCTATAGCAGACAAACGCGTTTTATCTTCCAAAATAGCATCCTGCACATCTTTGGTAGTACTTAGTCCGATGATAGCCGGCTTGCCGGTTTCTCTTTTCCAGGCAGCTATTTCGTCTGTCCAGAATTGCACGAAGTGCAATGGCCCGGTGAACTCCGCGCCTAATAACTGAATGACACTGCTGGTACCATCGAAGTTGTTCAGGCACTGACGGATGTAAGCCTTGTGCAGATTACGCCTTACTGCGTTTGTAGTATCATAGAACTGCTCTGCCATAAAAATGCGTTTACCACCTGCGTAGGGAGGTGGTTCAGGGAAGCCTGTTGCATTGATATTATTAGCTGGCCGCCAGGGGAAATCTGCATAATGCGCTCCGGCTTCTATGATGTTGTGCTGGAAATATTGCTGGTGGATGAGGATCAGTCCTTTCTTATCCGCCAGTGTGGCGAATGCTTTTAAACGATCCCAGTACCAGCGGTTATATTTTGTAAGATCGTATTTGCTGAGCCCATCCCAGGCAGTTCCTTTGCCACTACGTGCAAAAGGGAGTTCATAAAATGGAGGCCATACATCTCCGTCTATGCGCATCACACGTTCATGATCATCGCGACGGCGATCATACCATAAGCCGTAGTTATGTTCTATAGCAGCGATATGCTTGCGTACCATCTGGTTAGTGACAGTATCCAGGTTATCTGTGAGACCTGTGCCGGTGCGCCCTGGTACAAAACGGGTGATGTGCGGCCCAGCGCCTTTAAGGTCGTAAGGTTTAGGGCTGCCTCTCCACCAGGAAACGTCTCTGCGTTCACCGGTGATGACTGCGCCATTACGAACTAACCAGCCGTTGGAAATCTGCAGGGGATTTGTCTGCTTATTAACAGCAGGCTCCTTGTATGCGATAGTAATAGCGCCTGTTCCATCAACAGGAATGGGATTCCTTTTCCCTGCCTGTAGAATCCAGTCGTGTAAAGTCAATGCAGGTTGCTCTGATTGTTTAATCAGTGCAGCCGTTTGCTCTACGGTAGGGCTACTGGATGCTTCTGATGTTACCGGTAATAACTGCGCTCTTGTCTGATCTCCTGTGCGGTCAAATAACTGAGCGTAGTAGAGACTGCGGGGCTGGACGTATTCATTGGAACTCTCCCAGTACCCGTCTCCTGCAAATTGCGCCCAGGAGCCAAAGGCCCAGTTATTAGCTCCTGGCGGACGGTAACAATCTATCCTTGCCGCAGCGCATTGCCATAACATGCTGTTAGCAGCACTCCATCCTGCTCCCTGGCCATCCTGTCCGCGGTTAGGGAATCCTAATGCCTGCCCATCTACCTGTACGATATCCATTAACAAACCGGAAGCCCAGCTGTCAATAGCTCCGCTATAACTGAAGGGGAGGTAAGATTCACATTGTACAAAGGCATTAGGGCCAGCAACACAAAAGCCGGTAGCAAAATCATGATAGCCGTATTCAGCGTAGTTGCGCTGGAAGAGTGTTTGTTGTCCGGAAGTAAAGAAAGTATTTCTCCTTTGCCCACCAATCTCAGAAATAGGCGCCAGAGAAATACAATCTTCAACTGTTATTCGCCGGGCAGTTTCCAATACAGCTACTGCTGATCCGGCGAAATGTTCAAAGCTTACCTGTCTTACCCAGGCATCTGTTGTATTTTCAATAGTGATGGCCATCCAGCGATGGTCTTCATCTTTTATGTTACCCGTATGAAATACAGAGCTGCAACGTAAATTCTCTACTCCTGACTGAGAGATACAACCCGGCCACTGATATACCTGTATATATCCGCCACCATAAGTAGTATCCAGTGCTGTTGTGAGAGGCGCATCTAATGTTATTGTATCTCCGGCGATAGCCGTAATCTTTCTATCCCAGTGAATCTCTCTTTCTCCAGGCTTCCAGCCTAAGGAAGTAATCCCTCCACCGAAATGTTCTGTACCTAATAATTCTATCCAGCCTTTTGTACAGGGGCGTGTAATGCGGATATTATCTCCTGTATGCATTTGTGTCGCTACCCTGATCTTGCGGGCATTTACAGGTACATAGGGATCAATGATCTTTATTGCCGGAGAGAATGTCCTATTATCCTGTCCTTCAATAGTGATCAGTGTTTCTCTACTTGTACCCGTTGCCAGCAACAAAGTATTATTACCTCTGAGTACTACTCCCGAAGCATTAATATGCAAAGAACCGGATACTTCGTATGTACCAGGATCCAGCAATACTGCACCCCGGGAAGGCAACCCCGCTACATAATCCAATGCAGCCTGTATCCGCGCCGTAGCATCCCCTTTAACAAGAGGGACCCGTACACGTACCGGTACATCAGGAATAGGTTTATCCCCACCCATATATCCGCAATAAGAGAAATCGGGTATCCGGTTAGCTAGTGAATCAGGCGTATATATTAAATGACTATCCTGCCCCACCATTACAGGCAGGGCAGGCTTCTTTTGTGCATCAACACTAGCAGATAAGCAGGCAAATAATATAAAAAGTAAGTTATTTTTCATTCTGTCGTTTCTTCCAGTCGGCTTCCGCCTTTTTCATATCTATACCATTAGCAGATAAATAATTATTTATCCTGCCTTTGTATTTACCAAACCAGGCATGCTTCTTCTCAGAAGTACCTGCATCCATCGCATATTCCCTTGCTTCTACCAGCCATGCCATAATCTGCTGTTGCTGCTGAGGTGTCAGCTGAGGCAGCATTTCCAGGTAAGCATGATAAGTAGTAGGTAAGATGCCGTAAGTCATTCCGTCTTTTACTTTCGTTACCTGCTCTGTAGTTAATACAGATGATAATTTAGAAAGATAACGTACATGCAACTGATGCAAAGCTGCCGTATCCTTCTCCGTATTATTGATATCAATATATTGCTGCGCAATAATATCTCTTACAGTAGCAGACTGACCCGCATTTTTAATATCTAATGCAGCAACTATTTTATCTGCACGTTCAGTTACCACAACGGTATAACTTTTCTTCTCAGGTTTAATATCATTCAGAAAATTTTCAATATTGGTATATCCATCTCCGTTACCTATCTTATTTGCATCAGAAGCATCTTTAGGATTTAAGTTATGACGGGTTTCCCAATCATCCGGCATACCATCTCCATCAGTATCTTTATATGGTTTGCCTTTATATTCCGGGTAACCACCAACCTGACTGATATCATAAATAATCCCTTGTTTATAAGAATCTTCTCCTAAACGGCGGGTGATATATTCATGTCCGATCTTAGAAGATGTATTATCCTTATAAAGAATTTTACCTGTTCTCACCTGTTCTACCACACGCGTATCCACCGGATCTCTTACCGGTAAAGTAGCGCCTGCATTATCCAATACATACTGATACGCATCTTTAGCAGACATAATAGTGAAATGAGGCATTGGCATTGGCTTATCTGCACGCATATCCTCTTTATACTGACCAGCATCCGGCAAGTCTTCTACCTGTATACCACCATCCCAGTTATCTTTAGTCACCTTGTCATTTCCTTCCATAATATTTCCACTGGCATACACCCTTCCAAACTGCTGATATTTCAATTTACTACGGCCAGATTCCGGTTTCAGTAAACGATGCCCTACAGGATCATCCACAGGTGTAACAGGACCAGGTTTGAAATAATTATTGATGATATTGAACTGAGAACGGTAATCACCACCATCCACTGTACGGTGCTTCCAGTTAAACACTACATTATTCACAAAATTGAATACACTGAACCATCCTACAGAAGGATTACGACCAGCATTACAAGCCCAGAGGTTACGGATAAAAGAACAGTTCTCACCACCCATCGTACTACCAAAAGCATGGTTGTAAGTATCCAGCGCTTCTGAAGAAATACAGTTCTGTACAGTGATATTTACAGTAGGTAATTTCTCTTCAGGATAACCTTCTCCGGGGTTATACATATGCCTGTAGAGAGAGATGTTTTCATCCAGTCCCCAGCTGGCGGAGCAATGGTCTATAATCAGGTTACCGATAGGATTTCCACCCAGCGCATCATCTCTGCGACCAACATTGGTTTCTCCCCTGCGGAAGCGTAAATAGCGGATAACAACGTCGTGTGTGTCTATCCAGAAACTCTCACCGGCAATACAGATACCACTACCGGGAGCAGTCTGCCCTGCGATAGTTACATATGGCGCCCGCAACATGACAGGCGTTTTCAGATGGATGATACCAGCTACGTTAAAGACGATGGTACGTGCACCACCAGCTTCGCAAGCCTCTCTTAACGTACCCGGACCGCTATCCTCCAGACTGGTAATCACATATATTTTACCACCACGGCCACCGAAGGTGTAAGCACCGCCGCCTTCTGCTCCCGGGAAAGCCAGGATATCTGCCTGTGGAAGGTCCGTAGGACGGGCAGCAAAGGGAATGTAAGGTTTGCCATTCTTTGCTTCTTTCTGAACAATAGGTAATGCTTTCTGCCATGCCTCATCAGCATGTTTTTTAGCGCTGTCAAGGAGTTTATCACTTACTTCCTGTACATCTTTAGGAATCTTTGGATATTGAGCCTGTGCCTGCTGCATGATAAAAAGAGCAGCTAATAAAAAAGGTATTTTCATCTTGATTAAATTACGCATGATTCTATATATTACTCAATCGGATTAAACGTACCGCTACCCCATCCTGCTGTTTGTTCCAATGCAGGGTTTCTGAGAATATTTGATGTTGGGATAGCATAGAAATAATAATTAGATAAAAAGTTGATCGAATTCTGTGTATCAAGTACATCTACAAACGGACTGAAATAAGTGATATAATCCGGGCCATTAATATCTATACGATCCCTCAGCATCACCCCCTCTCCGTCTACTTTCTCCAGGTCTTTTACAGTAAAAGGCGCTTTGAGAGCTATTTTAAGCACATGTCTTTTCGTTCCGTTCAACTGATCAAATAACTTATTACGACGCAGATCATCGTATCTCTTGCCTTCGAAGGCCAGCTCTACCCTGCGCTCTGATAAAATAGCATTCCACATCTCTGTTTGTGTCATAGCTGCCTTTAATCCATATAACCCTGCTACCCCGGCATCAATACCTGCTCTTTTACGGATAGCGATCAGCATATCATATGCTTCCTGTGTACGCCCCGTAGCATTTGCACATTCCGCAAGGTTCAGCATCACTTCCGCTAAACGTAATTCAATCCAGTCGGTTTTGCCCAGTTTGGAATTATCTTTTATAGTCGCTGTATTGATCAGTTTACGACAGTAGAAACCTGTTACACAGGGTTTGTTTTTATCATCAGTAACACCCGCATAATTCCATTGCTTACGATTGGTTTTATTACTCAGCGGCCAGGTACAGCCGTTATAAGCAATAGTTGCATCAAAGCGGGGATCACGGTTTTTCCAGTAATACACAGAGTCGTAACCGGAAGTAGCATCTGTTATAGGTAACCCGTTTTTCATAGGAAAGGTCCTCACCAGTTCCAGCGTAGGCTGGTAAGCCCCACCGCCACCATTAGACTCAGAATAAGGCCGGGCAACATCTTCAAATGTACTGGCTTTTGTAGCTCCGTCAAATGATCTTAACATGATCACTTCCTTATTACCACTACCCTCATCCAGCCATACATTGGCGAAATTGGAAAATAACGCATACCCATCTATCAGCAGTGTATCATATGCCGCCCTGTTGGCTTTATAAGCCCTTTCCCAACGCGCAGCATCATTGCCGGGGTTAAACTGCGGACTGGCCCAATACAACAGCATACGGCCCTTTATACCCAATGCAGCGCCTCTTGTAATACGTCCACGGTCGGTACTGCCCCAGGAAGCCGGTAAAGAAGTAGCCATGTCAAAATCGCGGGCGATAGAGTCTATACAGTCAGAGGTTTTATTACGCTTTACCTGCAGGTTTTCTGTTACCCAGTCCTGCGGATGATTGAGGTATGGTACTCCTCCATATAATTTCACCAGCTGGAAATAAACCCATCCTCTTAAGAAATAAGCCTGCGCTTTAATTTTCGTTTTAACATCCAAAGGCAATGTGCCCTGGTCTATCTGTGTAAGCAGGATATTAATTTTACGGATGTATGCCCAGGCATTACTGGCTGCATTTCCCCCGAAGAAATCTGTTATATTATCTGCAGATAATTGTCCGTACCAGATCTTCGCTTCTCCTCCGTTATAATCATCAGCCAGATCGTGAATACCGGTAGGTAAGGTAGCTGAACTGCTCATATTAGGCCATGTAGGCATGGATACATCGTAGAGTCTGTTCAGGAAGAGTGTAGCAGTAGACTCCGTATCCCAGGTACGTTCATCTATCCCTGTAAGGTCCGTTTTATCAAGGATCTTGGAACAGGATGTGAGGCAAAATATAAATATCAATAACTTTTTCATGAGATCTTTTTTACAGGCTCAGATTTAAACCGAACGTATACGTGCGGAGAGCAGGATAATCTACTGCCAGGTTGGTAGCAGGATCTTTGTAAGGCTGATTATTAATGATTGACCATAAATTTGTGCCGGTAACAAATACCCGCAGATCCGGAATCTTCCATCTTGCAGATAATGCCTGAGGCAATCCATATGATAACATCATATTATTCACACGCATGGTTGTTCCGCTACGGATCCAGAAATCTGATACTTCCTTGATCAATGGAGAGTTGATAAGCGGATACTTTGCATTCGGGTTCTCCGTTGACCATGAATCTTTCCAGATAGCTAATGAGCGCTGGTTCTCTGTAGCAGGTGTTCTGGCAGTTTTATCATATGCTTCATATCCACCTACCTGTAAACCGATGTTAGCACTCAGCTTCAGCGTTTTCCAGGAAGCACCCAGAATAAACCCTACACCAAATAAACTTCCACCTCTTGATGCAATACGTGTTTTATCATTTTCATCGATCTTACCGTCTTTATTGATATCAGCATAGTTCATGTAACCAGGAACCAATGGCTGCCCGTCAATAGTCCAGCCCGGGTTCTTTGCCATGAAAGCATCTACTTCCTGCTGTGTGCGTAATATGCCGGTAGATTTATACCCTTCCAGTCCGTTATCCGTTCTGCGGCCAATAGGATTTTTCCAGGCAGTATCCCCAGCTCCGTAATATTTGCGGATGACTTTGTTATCACTGATAGAGAAGTTGATACCCGTTGTGAATTTCAGATCGTTTGTAATGGAACCGTTATAGTTTAACATGGCTTCCAGGCCCCATGATTTCAACCTTCCATAATTCTGATCTGAGATACCACCGCCGAAAGTAGTAGGAACAGTGCTGGTTGGCTGCATCAGCATATCATAATTATAACGATGGTAGAGATCGATAGCAAAGTTGAAACGACGGTTGAACATTGTTCCATCAAAACCAAGGTTTTTATACAATGCTCTTTCCCAGGTGATACTGGGGTTAGGAATATCATTATTATTTAAGCCACTGGTGAGCGTACTGCCAAACAGCATCCCCGTAGTTTGTGTGTATCTCTCTTTATACTGATAATTCCTTACCGCATCATTACCTGTTAACCCTACCTGGAAACGGATTTTAAAGTCATTTATAGCCCTTACATGTTCCTTAAAGAAAGGCTCTTCGGATAACTTCCAGCCTACAGCTACAGAAGGGAAATATCCCCACTGGGATGTTTTAGGAAAGTTCGGGGAAGCATCTGCACGGAAAGTTGCCTCTAATAAGAACTTATCCTTGAATGCGTAATTCAGACGACCGAGGTAACTCATCCTGCCACCTTCTCCTGAAGAACCAGAGTTATCGTATAATGTTTTATCCTGACTAAAAGCAAACAACTGATCGATACCAGGTATTACTACAGTTTCTCTTCTCGTATCAAAATTATCTGTCTGACTTTCACTCTGTTCTGCTACTAATATCAGGTTCACCGCATGTTTCCCGAAAGTACGGTCATAACTTACGGACTCATTCAACTGGTAACTGGAAGTACCTCCATACGATTCCGTCATTAAATTACCATTCTTGATAAGCGTACTTGGATTGGTAGTCGTCAGCTGATTAGTGAAAATCACATTCTGAGAGGTGTTGTGCGTACCTTCCCTTACAAAGTTGTACAGGGAATAAGGCAGGTAATATTCCTTGCCGAAGTTAGTACGTGCATTACGCCCATATTGTACACGGAAAGTTAATCCCTTGACAGCCGGCAGCTTATAATCCAGGCTGGCATTAATCGTTTGCCCCTGTGATTTCAGCTTGCTGTAACTACCTGTTTTAATCAGTTCCTGCGGATGCCAGCCTGGTACAGAAGAATATACCGGTCTGCCATTTATATACATAGGCACCCATCCCGGTGTAAGCAGCAACGCACTTACCGTAGCGCTCATCTGATCCGACTGCTCAGTTAAACCAGACTGCACCGTTTTAGGAGCCGGTCTGTTTGTAAGGGCATTATCTGTAGAAAAGGAAATACTGGTAGTAAGGTTATCAATGATCTTAGCATTAATCCCCATTCTCAAACCATATTTTGTTACATATAAATCACCCACATTACCATTCTCTTTATAATAATTTCCGCCGGCAAAAAAGGTGATCCTGTCTGTACCGCCACTCACACTGATAGTATGCCTGGTAAGGTGAGAGCTTTTCCACACATCATCTATCCAGTTGTTATTATGTGTTTTGAGATATGCCAGTTCATCGGGTGTGTAATATTTATTAGCATCCGCATCTTTCAGACTGGTATACTTATTATTCAGCTGAATAGCCTGATCATATCCTGATAACATTTCCGGGATATAAGTAGCCGAAGAAATACCATAAGAACCGGCATAACTGATACGCGGTTTCCCTGGTTTTCCCATTTTCGTTTTCACGAGGATAACACCGTTGGCACCTCTTGCACCATAGATAGATGCAGCAGCATCTTTAAGAAAAGTAACACTCTCTATCAGTGTAGCATCGAGGTTATCGAAGTCCTGCTTAGTCAGCTGGAAGCCATCTATCACAAACAGCGGATCTGTGGTAGAACCGGTAGAGGCCCAGGTAACAGGGTTCCTGATAGTGAGTGAGGTAGTAGCTCCTGGTTTACCGGATGTTTGTGAAATAGATACGCCCGGTACTTTATTCTGCAGGGCAGTACCGAGGTTAGCTACCGGCAGGTCTTCAATTTCAGCGGCATTGACAGCCGTTACAGCACCCAGTACATTTGCTCTTTTCTGCGAGCCATAACCGATGATCACTGTTTCATTGAGCGACTTCACATCTTTCTCCAGGTATACATCTATTGATGTACGTCCATTCACAGGGATCTGCTGGGAGATGTATCCCATCTGGGAGAAAATAACGGTAGAGTTCTCATGTACTTTCAGGGAGTAAGAACCATCCACTAAAGTGGTGGTGCCTTTGTTACCTACTTTTACTCTTGCAGTAACGCCGGGCATACCGGTACGTTCATCACCCGAAAATACTTTTCCTTTGAGTATAATTTCTTTTGCCGGTACCAGGGAGTCTGTGGCAGCCATTGGTTTTTGATAAGCGAGCTGTTGTTGACCTGTAGCGGTCATATTCCATAACAACAATCCCCACAGAGGGAATAAAATTTTAATCATTACCTGAATGATTTAAAGCATGTAAAATGAAGAATACATTACATGCAGATGTGTGCATGTTAGTAATTGGGTTGCAACGATTTTTTATTTGGATTTCACAAAGCGGGTAGGGAAATCATCAGCTACAACGTGGTGGAATTCATACTTTTTCATACGTGAATTTTTTTCATAAAAAGAACGCGGTCATTACATGCCAAGCTACTGCAGAAGGCCTTTTAACGGTGGAATTATCTATTACTAACAGTGTCCCCTTGACACTAATTTTTTTCAAGCTACAGAATAATTTAATTATGGAAATAATTATTTACGCAATCGTTGCCGGAAAATAAATGGGGTAACAATAAAAAAGCCCGTTTCGAAAGAAACGGGCTTTTTATATAGAATTAGTCTTCTTTTATTCGCTTCTCCAGCTCTTCTTTTGAAACAGTAAACTGGTCTCCTATTTTCTGACCGTTCCTGTAGGTAACGACATTCAGCTTGTCTGCACCGGGAGGGAACGTTAACGCCTCTCCGCTGTAGTGCGGATAAAAAGTATCGGGGTTAGTATTGTCAAAAGTATAATAGATATCGAGTCCTTTTATTTCAGTAGATAACTTTACAGATAATACACCATTACTGATAGCAGGTTTTACAATAGCATTATACGCACTTCTTGCATACTTAACATGTGCAGTATCAAAACGTGGGAACTGAAATTCCATTCTGCTGATAAAATCATCCCAGTTGCGTTTGCTTTTAGGACTCCAGTAAACTTCAGAGAGCGCCAGTGCACGCGGCCATGTCATATATTGAATATGGCGGTAATTAGCTACGGACTCTGTCCAGAGGTTCCCCTGTCCACCCAGGATGTATTTCTCATCTACGCTATCTGGTACGGGATCGTAGTTGTAGGAATCGCTTAAACGGCACATACCGTAGGTAGGTGGTTCAGCAGATGATTCTCCCTGGTAGAGATCCAGGTAGCAGAATGCCCAGGGGCTCATTACTACGTGGTGATTCATTTTAGCTGCCTGTATGCCGCCCTGCATACCCCGCCAGCTCATGACAGTTGCTTCAGGTGCCAGTCCGCCTTCCAGGATTTCATCCCAGCCGATCAGCTTTTTGCCTTTGCTCTGTAACATCTTTTCCACACGTTTTACGAAATAGCTTTGCAGTTCGTCTACATTGGTCAGGTGTTCCTTCTTCATCCGCGCGATACATTTAGGATCTTTCTCCCAGAAACCTTTGTAGGCTTCATCACCACCGATGTGAATATATTTGCAGGGGAATAACGCCGCCATCTCTGTGAATACTTTATCAAGTACCAGGAAAACGGAGTCATTACCTATACAGAGTGCATTGTCATCTTTTTTATAGAAATCACTACCTGGATTTACACTGTACTGTTTCTGTGTACAGGATAAGTTAGGATATGCTGCAATCATAGCCAGGCTATGTGCCGGTACATCTATTTCCGGCAGGATAGTGATATAACGCTGCTGGGCATAAGCGATGATCTCACGGACATCATCCTGGGTATAGAAACCACCATCCGGAGTTGGTTCTCCTGGTTTAGGTGCCTCAAACTTACCCCATCTTCCGGTACGTGCCACGCGCCATGCACCTACTTTGGTCAGCTCCGGTAAACTTTTGATCTCAATACGCCAGCCATTGTCATCACTCAGGTGCCAGTGGAAAACGTTGTACTTATACTTAGACATTTCATCGATGTAACGTTTCACTTCCTCTTTGGTAAAGAAGTGACGGCTAACATCGAGCATCAGTCCGCGCCATCCAAAACGGGGATAATCTGCGATCTCTGCGCAGGGCAATGTCCAGTTGCGGTTGATCTGCGAAGCGCTTTCAATGTCCGCTGGTAACAGTTGTAATAAAGACTGCAAACCGTAAAAGATACCGGCAGGAGTCGCTGCTGATAAAGAGATGCCGGTTGGTGTCACAGATAATGTGTACCCTTCCTGGTTGGTTTCGCTTTTCTTTAATTCAATACGGATAGCTTTTCCGCTGCTTTCCTTTTGCTGCTTCAGGTAAAATCCGGTGGATACGGAAATCCTGTCCAGAAACCATTTGATAGTTCCCTGCAATTGCTGATCGGTTGAATTCACAACCAGTGATACGTTGTTGTCCAGCGTGAATTCTCCCGGCTGTTCTCTGATGCTTACCGGCTCTGGTATAATATGGACCCGATCCTGGGCTTTTACCTGCGAAATGAGACCTGTACATAGTGCGAGGTAAAGTAATACGACATTCTTCATGACCTAAGTGTGTGGATGTTAGCTAGTAATATACAAAAAACAAGGGTGTATCAAAAGTATGATACACCCCTCTCAATAGTTTTTATTTTAACGGTTACTTCTTTTTATAAAAGGACTGTTTAAGATGAACACCGGCTTTAGGTGCTACTACCAATGGGATCTTTTCTACCAGGGTTTGACTGATATCCAGCCCAAATGCCTTACTATCTGACGTTGCCAGTTTATTGATCGCAAAATAACTGTTGAGAATAAATCCTTCTCTGACAGAGAATTCATTATCATATGATAACGTGTTTTCAAAGATCACAAACTTGTAGTTGTTCAGTTCTTCAAATGCCATAGCAGGGAAACGCTTCAGGATATCCAGTTCTTCATTCTGTAACATGTCTTTTATTACATTACGGAACATTAATCCAATACGGGGCTGCACACGGAAGCCCAGCATAAAGTCTACACGAATCACATTTTCACTCATTTCCTCCACTCCATATTCCATTGTAAATGGTTCATCCGTACGTTCAATATGTATCAGCCAGTAAATATCCGCCCGTTTGGAACAATGCTGATAAATAGAGGTGAGTACCCGTTTCTCAATCTGGTGGGTATTATCAGCTTTCGTCAGGTAAATAAGATGTGAGGTGACTTTTGGTAAAGTCTCATTATGACTAAGCACTGCCAGTTCTCCTAAATGTTTATCTAAATTGATAAAGCTCAGGAAGCGATTAGTGATTTTACGGGCATTAAACCAGATATACATGGTAGAGATAAGGCCAATTTCAAACACCAGGAAGAACAATCTTTTTACAATCTTCACTGCATTGGCTACAAAAAAAGAAGATTCCACCGCTATGAACAATAACATGATGATCGATACAATCCATAAAGGGTAATGCTTTACATAGCGCAGGAAATAGAACATCAGTATGGTGGTCATCAGCATGGCAATGGTAATGGAAAAGCCATATGCTGCTGTCATTGATTCACTGGTACGGAAGTATAATACCACCAGGAAACAGCCTGCACAAAGAATCCAGTTGATACTGGGTATATAGATTTGTCCACGGATATTAGTAGGGAACTTCACTGTCACCTTTGGCCAGAAATTCAGACTGATTGCCTCACTGATAAGCGTGAAAGATCCGCTGATCAATGCCTGACTGGCAATAATTGAAGCACAGGTAGCAATGAGAATAGAAGGCAACAGGAACCAATGTGGTACTATTGCGAAAAAAGGATTTGCACCGCCCAGGGAACTCTTATTTTGTAAGAGCGTCCAGGCGCCTTGTCCAAGATAATTAAGGATCAGGGTAGCTTTCACAAAGATCCAGCTCACCTGGATATTCTTTTTACCGCAATGACCAAGATCCGAATACAGGGCTTCTGCTCCGGTCGTACACAGGAATACCGCTCCCAGTAACCAGAATCCCTTGGGATGCTCTGTAAGCAATGCCAGGCCGTATTTAGGATTGAGGGCATTGAAAATATGCGGATAATGAATAATCTGGCTTATACCCAGTACTCCCAGCATCAGGAACCATAAGAACATGATTGGACCAAATGCAGCGCCTACTACCTTGGTACCAAAACGCTGGAAAATAAAGAGGAGCAGGATAATCACCAGTACTATTTCTACCACCAGGCTGTTTCCCGGTACTATCAGGTTCTCCATACCTTTCACCATACTCAGTCCTTCTATCGCAGAGGTCACTGTAATCGGAGGAGTAATAATACCGTCGGCCAGCAGGGTACCTGCACCTATAATAGCGGGGAATACCAGTTTAGGACCAAATCTCCTTACCAGCGCATAGAGTGAAAAGACGCCACCCTCACCTTTATTATCGGCATTCAGGGTGATAATCACATATTTAAATGTTGTTTGCAGTGTGAGCGTCCAGAAAATACAGGAGATAGCGCCAAAAACCAGGTGTTCATCAATAAAGCCTCCATCATTCATAATAGTCTGGAAGGTATATAGAGGAGAAGTACCTATATCACCATATATAATTCCCAGTGCAATCAATAATCCGGCGGTAGTAACCCGTTTGAAATGATGATGATGTGAGTCCATGTTGTAGTTGTAAGTATAGAATATGAGGCGCGCTCTACTGCAAAATTACAACATGATAACTTCCCTTTTCCCGTTTTAAGCACATTTTAAGCTAAAGAGGCTGTATCTGGTACAGCCTCTTTAAGGTATTGTTTCAGTTTGAATGTTATGACAGCGTAGATTGCCAGATGTAATTGCTCATAAATACACTGCATCTGACTGTTTAGTTCTCTGATTTAGTTTTGGAATATAGGTTCAGGATTTGTTTTTCAATTTAACTTCACCTAATGTTCACGTCAGATAAGGTGTATTTATAAGCAATAACATCGGCACGAAGATTACGTAATCAAACGGAGACACTACCCTCTTTAAGGGTGTTTATGCCTGTCCTACCAGACCCGCAGTATTATACCTGGACGTATCCTGTAAACTCCAGTCGATGTTCCCTCTTACGATCATTGCCAAGCAAAAAGCATATTTATATACTTCTTCATCCATCTCATCACTAAATGAAGGCAGCGAATGAAAGATTCTTTCGAACTGGATCATCTCCTGGTTATGCAGTCTTACTGTTTCGTTGATAGCGTTTTCAATGTTCAGCTTTTTCTCCTCCCGCATTACCAGTACCAGGTTATGTGTATCTCCATGTTCTATCTCTTTCGCGAGTGAATAGAGATCATTTGCCCAGCAGCCTAAATGACCGCAAAGCATTGTTAAAGCAGAGATTTTTTTATGGTTGATGATGTTGGCAGGAAGATGTACCTGTTCTGTGAGTTCTATCAGGGTAGCCGCAATATGTGCTCCGCCAATCAGCGGACGGCTTTCGATATAATCCGCTACAGAAGGGATACGTGAAGCATTTACATTTTTGTTTTGCCAGTCAACGGCACTGAATAATTTTAGCATGTCCTGCACAAATGTCTGCTGATATTCCGGGGAAGTGCAGTCTTTCATACGCTTCCATACATCGGTCAGCGCCGCCAGAATATTACCACCGGATTGTAAGGTATAAGTCCGGTCGTTCTTTAATATTTCAAGACAGGAATACAGGAGCTTTTTAAGATTATCCGGGTTCTGCGCCTCTTCATCTTTATTATCAAAAACATCATCCAATAAAAATAATAAGACAAGCAGGTCATTGGCTAAACAGAGCCTTGAATATTCTGCTGTAGGATAAAACCGGGAAGTCATATAAGCGAATCTTGATTCCGTGTACCCCCTGATATCATCTCTGATCCCGAACTTTTCCACCCATTGGGAAGTATGAGATTCCACTGCGGAGGCATAGGGACTGATCTGAGAATTAAAAGGACAATACAAGGCAGGAATGCTGATAGAAGAATAATACATGACAAGTGATTTTGAAGGTTAAAAAAGATCATTATCACTTGAAATATAGAAAAAATGCCATCCAAATAAATGCAGTGGGGTTATAACATGGAAGGGTTATTATATATAAATATTTCGTCTAATTTATTAACTTAATGTAAGATGATTAAACTTGATGATTTCATTATATAACTGGCTGAATGAAGATATAGGTTTCACAATATAACCATTTGCTCCCAGCAACTTGATCTCAGTAATTGTTTCTTCATAGGCATCGCTGGAGCAGATAATCACGGGTACTTCGGATAGTGAGGCATGGGATTTTATCTTGTGCAACATCTCTTTTCCACTAAGACCAGGCATGTTTAAGTCGAGCAGAATAACGTTCGGTGGCTTCTCCTCAGATAACCATAATCCTTTATCCAATGTATCGGCTATCATCACTTCATCTACCATTTTAAACAACATTCTTTCTGCTATCATCCGGCACATCGGATCATCATCTATTACCAGTACATTCATCGGTAATAGTTTATTAATATCTTTCTCCGGAGGTGTAATAATTCTTGCGGAAGCACCTTTTTCCATTGGAATGGAAAGTGTGAAAGTACTGCCTGTACCTGGCTTACTTTTCACGGTAATACTACCACCCAGGATGTCTGCAAAATATTTTGAAATGGTAAGTCCCAGGCCGGTAGCTTCTGTGTTCTGATGTGCCTGTGAAACATATGGGTTAAAAATATTTTCGATATTGGCCTCTTCAATTCCATCTCCTTCATCAGTTATATCCACAATCAATCTCATACCTGGTCCCGCATATGCATATATTTTTACGATGGTATTATCACGCGTGAATTTGATGGCATTTGTGAGCAGGTTAATGATAATCCTGTGTAGTTTGGCAGCATCTGTGACAATATACTCCGGAACATCATCAGAAATCCTGCACTCAATTTTAACAGATCTACTATCGCCCAGTGTCTGGTATGCAGAAGCACGTTTCTCAAACCATTCTCTTATTTCTACAGGAGATCTGGTGATCTCATCATATAATCCTGATTCCATTTTCCGCAGGCTCAGCACATCATTCATCACCAGTTTAGCATCCTGCAAAGCAAAATACATATTTGACAGATGCTTGTATTGCACCATTACTTCTCCCTGGTTATTATTCTCCGGATTAAAACATTCATTCAGAATACTTTCTATAACGTTGATGGATCCCCGGAGGTCATGACTTGTTTTAGTAATGAAGTCGCTCTTGGAATCATTCTTTTTCTCTACCCTGCTGATCCATTCGAGAAAATCAGTACTATAGAAATTCATGACTAATACATTGAGGATGATCACTGCAAAAAAGATCATTGCAGAGATAATCCTGGACTGACTCGCAGAATAAGCCACATGGTCTACGATACCATAGTAATAATTAATTTCCAGGGATGCGGTGATGAGGAGTAAAGCTGTGATACCAAAAATATGATAGAGCCTCCTGGAGAATATCAGAAAGCTGAGACTTACCAGGAATATGGAGATACCTTCAATACATGCAGCCGGGCCAATCAGCAGCCCGAAAAAGAACATCCCGCAACTATGTGTATAGAATACGAGTAAGCCGGCAGAATTGAACTTGTGTCTCTTATTCAGGATAACTACCATCGACAATATCACCACCTCTATCCATGGATATACCCACATTTCCCATTTGTGTGTAACCACATACAGGATGGGCCCCATGATAAATGCAAGCAGTAATGGTATGATAGCCATTACATTAACGATAATTACTACTGTCCGCTTCCCGCTTTCCTCCAATACATCTGTACCTGCTCTGAACAGGTCAATTATAGCATTCTTATTTTGAGGTTTTTTCATGGTGTAACGCTTCGCTAGATGGAGTATCCCCCCTTCGCTAAGTTAATGAAAATAAAACGCTGCTCTGATAAAAATCAGGCAGCGTTGATTATGCTATGGATGGATTAAATTTTAACAGACCTGTACCACTTCAATTTCCAGTAAGGCACCCAGCTTTTTCAGCTTAGCGGCAATATGACTTACCCCTACGGCACAATGATGTGCAGGGCCGTGGCTGTTCCATTCTTCTACGAACTTCCTGGCGCCTATGGAAAATTTATAACGGCTATTGGTATTGCCGATCTCAAGAATGGGTCCGCTTATACTTTCCCCCTCTGCAAACAGCAGCATTAGCCTGCCATCCTGTTTTTCTACCACTGATAAAAGTGTAACAGGGCCATGTTGTACACTCATCTCTACCGACAGTCCATTGCCAACTTTGCCGTGATAAACTTCCAGCGGACGCACTTTCGTTTTACTGGCAGCAATAGCAATGTGCCCCGGGCCATCATGCCCCATCAATACCACATCATCATTATAATCCATGGCGTAATACTCTGTGAATGAACCACCTACCCCAAAGCTATCCATGATCTTCATCGCCTGTGCGTTCTTTACTTCGTATTCTCCTGCAACCGGAATATTACGGGCAGTGAGCAGGGAATTACCCAGTATCACTGAACTCATAGCGTCTTCATTAGCCAGGTTGCCGGTACCTTTATGGTAATAAGCCAGGGAGCCCAGGTCATGCTTCTCCACCAACTGATCAAGTGCCAGGGATGTGCGGGCGGCCCTTCTCAATTCAAAAATGGAGCAGTCTTCCTGTACATCAAATACTTCGTGGAAGTACTCGACCCTTGTATCAATGGCTATATCTGAGATAGTCTGGCAGATAGCGGACAGCTCATCTACTTCTATAATCTCCATATGACCACCGAAAGTGGCACAATGCAGGGTAAGGTTGGAATAGATATCCAGCATACCGCCATAGTAGTTCCCCATGAGTCCCAGTCGGTTATGATACATGATATGCGCTACCTTCGCAGCCGCTACCCATTCACGGATCTCTTTCCAGGCGATATCATCATTGTGCAGCATGCCGGTAACCTGGTAAAAAGGGATACCGGAACGTTTAAACACACTGGCTATTTCAGGGACCGGACAGGCGGCACAGTAAGCCAGCCATTCTCCGGTCATTTTAGTACGGTCATTTAATTTGTTGAACCAGGCGTAGTTGATGGCAGGTTCTGGTGTAAGGTTGAGAATGATTACCGGCACTTTTGCTCTTTTCACAACCGGAAGTACTGTTGAGGATAGTGCATAGGTGGTAACGTATAAAAAGATAATATCTACATCTTCCTGCCGGAAACGATGTCCTGCTTCCAGTGCTTTTTCGGGGGTATCTATAAGACCGAGATTTACGACTCCGGGAGAGAGCGCTTCCAGTTTATCAGCCACTTCTCCGAGATATCCTTTTAACCGGGATTCCAGTCCTTCAAATTGTGACCAATATGCCTCTAATCCAATACCGAACAATCCTATTCTCAGGGGGAAATTTTTCATGTGGAATCTAGTACTTAAGTATTGCGAATTACGACAATTCTATCAGGTAACTATCCTATGCTATCGCTGTCAATGGATTTCCAGATGTTATTGATCATAAATACACTGCATCTGACTGTTTAGTTCTCTGATTTAGCTTTGGGATATGGGTGCAGGATTTGTTTTTCAATTTAACTTCACCTAATATTCACGTCAGATAAGGTGTATTTATCGATCAACAACATCTGGTGCGAGGATTATGTAATCAATAAATATTCATAATTTTGCGACACATATGGCAAACAAGGTTATACTTTTGGTAGATGACGATAGGGATGATCAGGAGCTTTTTGAAGAGGCAATGGCGATTGTTGACAGCTCTGTCGTTTGTCATTTTGCATCTGACGGAGAAGAAGGCCTGCACATACTTAAGGATAATCTTCTGGACTGCCATATTATCTTCCTGGACCTTAATATGCCAAAGATAAATGGCAAGCAATTCCTTGCCGAAATCAAACAGAATAAGGTTTTGAGTAAAATCCCCATTGTAATCTTTACTACTTCCCAGAGAGAAAAAGATCGCGAAGAAACAGCCCGTCTGGGAGCTGCCCATTTTCTTACCAAGCCTTCCAGTTTTGGTGAATTATGTAAACAACTGGAGGATATTCTTTCAATAGGATTAAGTTAACGGTACAGTTAGCTTTTAAATATGGAATTTAATAGCTCCGTATTCTACCAATACGGAGCTATCATCATTACAATATCTTCTTATCTCCTTCTACAGAGTAAATATCCATTGAACGTTTCATACTCTTTCCGTCAGCACTGATCTCTTTATTATATATGGAATAATCAAGGTCATGGTCATTGTTGTAATCACCTAGCTTTTTGCTGTTCATCTTCTCATTGGATTCAATTACATATTCCTTGATCACCTTATGTTTCTTATCCATTTTCAGTAAAATATTGCTCCAGAATTCTCCGGCAACTACTGAAAAAAGCTGCATATTTATCATGATATACTCGTCATCATAAAACTTAAAATATGCGATAGATACTGGTATAAGACTACCGGCATTCCGGATGCTGAGACTGGACATGAACAGTGAATTATTCACTGAGATAGCGGGTTTATCCTGTGTCCATCTTTTGAATCCGGGGATTCTTTTCGGTGTTCCTACTTTATTCACCACTTCCACTTCCGACATTAAATAAGCTGTACACTCAATTCCTTTAATGGTATCTTCAAAAAAGATCACTTTCTGTTCTTTCTTCAGGTAAAAAGAAGAAACGGTTACATCATGCCATACGAAATTCTTTACCGGCTCTTTAAATACTGAGGGCTTGGATTTAGGAGGCATCACCGCCTTCTCTTTCTGTTTAGTAGTAGTTGTTGTACTTTTCTTTTTAATGGACTTTTGAGCGTAAGCTGTAAGACTTAAAATAGATAAACTAAACAGGAATAGTAACTTGGTAAACTTCAAAATCATTTTAAAAAATTTAATCAGAAACAATTTTTATCATTATCAATCGATGATATTTTCAATGTGAAAAGATCACCTGTAACGGGTTTTCTAAAAAAGAAACGGTTTCTGGATAAAGAATGGCTGGTTGATGTGCACGAGTGGGATAATCTGTTGCCGGGATGGCAAAGGGAGAGGGAGACACTTTCGTATTAGGTTTCATAGTTTTCATAGGTATCAGGACTAAATATTCATAGCTGCCTCGATAATTAATACCAGATCAACCCTTTAGAAAAGAGGGTCATTTACCGGTATTGGGCTTCCAAATTTAATCACCTATTTCCATAAAACACAAAAAATCATAATAAATATTGTTAATCAATCGATTATAATTTCCATTTTAGCCGATTTTGTGGAAAATCTGTGGATAAGGGGAAGGGACTGACCTAAAAGTCCAGTGAACACTAAACCTATATCGGGATGTGACATCGGAGAGAGTTCGGGGAGTCTCTGTATCTGCGTCACACATAGACCATACGTTGAACATACATAGAACAGAATAATGTGCTCTAAGTATGTTCAACGTATGACCAAGGTGTGCTCAACGTGTGTTCAATGTATAGAGACTCCCCGATGTCTAGTCCTTAAATAGATTTACACTGGAGGTTTAGTAGTTTCAACTTGATCTATTTTTAGTCTTTTCGTTGCAAAATCTCTGTTCTTTCGGTGTGTTCCTTTAATTCTTCGGTATAAAACCAGGGGTCCCTGAGTTTCTTTTCCGAGAATAATTTCAACTGGTCTCCATTGTGAGGAGAACCTGTTTCTGAGGAATTACCATAGCTCAATAATACTCTTGCATTGATCTTCTTGCCAAATTCGACCACTCCTACCCATGAATCTCCTGCTCCTACGGTCCATTCCTTTCCTGATGCTACACCGGGAGAAGCTACACGAAATATGCCCAGGGAGCCATCAGCGCCATTGGCTGGCAGGTTGATATCATGCCATTTCAGGCGGTAAAACTGTCCCCAGGGTACATCCAGTGTACCGAAGGCGGCTTTTACTTCTGTGGCTGCATCTTTCAGTAATGCTATGGCTTTTGCAGGGTCTGCGAGGCCATAAGGGGTAGTTGTGGGGCTTTTAGTATCCCAGTGATGTACATAGTTAGCTTCATTGCCCGGCTGGAATTTAGAGGCCCATATAAAGAACAGGAGCATTCCTTTACTGTCTGTATTGGCAGACCTATCCCATTTTGCCAGTACGTTCTTTGCTTCTTTTACAATGGCAGAAGTATCAGGAGCTTTTAACAGCTCGTCGAGTATGCGATCTGCCAGTCCGGAGCGGGTGGATAGTTTATAACTTATCAGTTCATCGAAAGTGATGGAACTGTCGTGTAATAACATGTTAGCTGAACGCTGCGAACGCATAGACATGAAATCGGGCGACATATACGCCGGGTAATCCGACTGATGCAGTACCTGAGGCACGGTGCAGGTCCATGGTGGATCATTGGCGTTTTGCAGCCATCCGGTAACAGGGTCTTTTACTTTAGGGAGTTTATCGTAAGGTAATGCCGTTGTCCAGATGTCTTTGGATTCGGTACTGGGAATGATTTTGTTCCAGTAGTACCAGTCGCCATAAAGGCGGTTGGGTACCAGGCCATTGAATATGTAGAAGATGTCCCCATGTACATCTGCATACAGCACGTTCCAGAAAGGGATCTGCGCCATTTTTAAAGCGGATTCAAACTCGTTGAGATTATGGCAGTTTGCCATTTTCCACCACTGCAGCAGGGCGTTGGGATGATCTGTTCCTGCTATATGGATAGCCAGCGCTTTGTGTGCGCTTTTCCTGATGACAGGGCCGTATGCACTACCCAGTATTTCTAACTGCTGTTCTGAGAAAGAACCATCTTTGTTCTTTATCTTAAGTGTCTTTATCTTTTTGCTGAAATCTCTTCTTTGTCTGTCCAGCACGTAACCGCTGTCCTGTAAAGTAAGTTCATAAGTATCTGCGTTATCCAGGGTGTTGTTGGTATGTGTCCAGCCAAGGTCTTTGTTGAACGCGATGCCAAAACCGGGGAATCCCAGCAGGTGAGCGCCGTGAATGCTTTTATCGCCGATGTTCAGTTGAGATTCGAACCAGGTGAATTCTTTCTGCCAGGGTAAGTGTGGGTTCTGCACCAGCATCGCATGACCGGAAGCCGATCTTTTAGGCGCTATTGCGTATCCGTTGGAACCCATATCCTTCCACTGTGCCGTCCTTCCCAGATCTCCGCCACCTACGAAGCGGGTGAAGAACACGTACATGGCATGCTGGTTGATATCATCATAAGTGACGGGTAGTACTACTTTATTTGCGGGTTTTACTACTCCCGGATGAGCCTTTATGTAATCGTTCATACCGGCAACGAAAGCATCTATCATCCCTTTCAGTTCAGGGTCCTGTTGCTGTTTCCAGGCTTTAGCCATTTCAGGGAATCCCAGGGCATTGATCAGCTTATCATCCTGCAAGTGTTCTATACCCCAGTATTCAGCTCCGCGTCCCCTGGATTGCCCGTATAATTCCAGCAGCAGGTTAGCGTGTGACTGCATCTCTGCCCAGCCCTGCGCATAGAATAAGTCTTTTTCGGTACCAGCATAAATATGAGGTACTCCCCAGGTGTCCCATATAATTTTGATTGGCCCGGCTTTGGTATTATGGAGAAAGAGGAGGAAGCATACCGTGATCAGGCAATGCAACGATTTAGTTTTCATAATCTTGTTTTCTCAGTGGGTTGAAGTTGGGTTACATTAATTTATATAAATATCATGATTTTCTTCATTCATGGATTATAGTTATTGGAAAGATCCCAAAGTCGAAAATATCTTAGTCTGTCTTACTTAATCAAATATATGAGTTTAATCATCCGGAATTAAGTGAAAGTATATACAGAGATTCTAAAGAAGAAGACCAGGAACGTAAGCAGTCCTATTGAAATATATATTAATTAATATATTTGTAGCAATCCTGCCATGCCATGAAATCCATCTTTACTCTCATTTTCATTATATTATCTCTTTCCTCTTTTGCACAATATTTTAAGAATCCTTCCCTGGAAGGAGCACCTGGAGTTGGAACTATGCCTGAGGATTGGTATATAGATCGTGAAGGCGGTGTTATACCGGTTGTCGTAGGGCCATGGCCATTTTTTCCGCCACCTTTTGAGATTAAAAGGCATGCTTACAGTGGAAATACTTATGTGGTAATCAGTAGAAGGAGTGCGGCCAATATGGGAATCTTTGGACAGGAACTGGCAGTTCCACTTGATTCAGGTAAAACGTATACTTTTACTTTTCAGATAGCCGCCGATGAATATGAGTCCAAAGCAGTAGGTATAATGGGGAAGAATACAACAGACCCGAATGAACAGGGAGAAGTACTCTGGACCTCTATAACTTATTACGACACCGACTGGAGAAGAGTCAGAGCTTATATTACCCCTTCCAGAAAAACAAAAGTACTTACATTCTTTCCTTACCGGCCAGAAAGTGAAAAGACTGCCAGAATGATCTTATCAGTCGATAATTTCTCCGAGATAAGAAAAACATTCAAGTTAGATATGACCGCAGATTATCTATGCTCCCCATCAGACACCGGTTCGGCAACAGCACTTGCCTCTGGTAGCCAGGCCTTTACCTACTATTGGGAACCAGGCGGTTATACCACACCCACTATCAGTGGATTATCTGCCGGCAGATATAAAGTAACCGTTACAGACGGTAATGGAATAGAACGAAATGACTCCGTTGATGTGAAAATGGCAAATGTAACAACAGGAATATCAACATATCCGATCAGTTGTTATGGAAAGAACGATGGCTATATTCAAATTTTAGCAGATGGAGGACAATCACCATATACATTTACGCTGAATAATACCATCATACAGGACTCCAGTATTTTCTACCATCTCTCTCCGGGAGATTATACAATAAATATTAAAGATAGAAATGGTTGTGATGGCGCAGAGAAATATACCACAATAGAAAACATTGATTCCCTTATACTGGAAAGTATCGAGGTAAATCCCATATCCTGTAACAGTGCAATAGACGGGCAGATTATCTTAAACGTAACTGGCGGCACTCCGCCTTATCTCTATAGTATTCTCAATAATACACCTCAGGTAGAGAATATCTTTCAGGATCTTGATCAGGGCTCTTATAATTATAAGATCGATGACCGACATCATTGTATAATCGAGGGAAATGCGACCATTACTAAAGAATACAGGACATGTGCTGTGTATGTACCCTCGGCTTTTAGTCCGAATGGGGATGGTTTAAACGATGTGTTCCGGATACGATTACAGGAAAGAGTTACCGCTTACAGAATGGCAGTTTACGGACGATGGGGAGAGATATTATTTGAAAGTAATGACCCTTACGCCGGCTGGGATGGAAAACTAAAAGGGGTTGCTATACCAACGGGGAATTATACCTGGATGGCTACTTATACAGATATCAAAAAACAGCTGATTAAACAACAGGGTAGTCTTACACTCATTAAATAGCTTCTATTTCTTCTCTTAAGAAGGGCCAGCTAATATTAGCTGACCCTAACCGTTAAGGGTTATGTTGGAGGGAGCGGGTAAATATTTAAGGACGTTTCAGCAGACGCCATTCGGCTTGCTGCCACAGGGTACCACTTACAACAGAAGTAACCGTATAACGGTAAAACTTATAGGCATCCTGGTTGGAGAACGTGTATTTCACTGTGAGGAAACGGGAGCCGAAACTCTGGTCCAGACGTGTATCGAGTAAGGTCCAGTCTACACCATTATTAGAGCCTTCCATTTTCCAGCTTTTAGGATCACGACCGGGTGCATCATTGGCGGAAGTAATGGTGTAGGCCCCAGTGGTTTGTGGTGTTGCAAATTCCAGCTGAAACCATGCAGAAGTGAAACTGCCGAGCAGGAATTTGGTGTTTATGTTGTTGTCTATAAGTTTAGGAGAGTTTTCGTTTCCATTACCATTCTCATATTGTGTAGTATAGCGAATGTTTGTATTGGTGATGTCTGTTTCAATTAATTTAGCAGGATCGAGAAGCATTACCAGCGTACGCTTTGCAGAGTCTAATAAGTGTTTGGAAGGATCACTGAGCGTAACAGCCAACACAGGTTTATTTAGTACATATTTGGTTAATGAAGCGGTTTTAACCGTGATGTTAAACTTAGCCACATTACTGTTGGCTGGAAAATTCATGGTAGCAGGCAATGAATAATCATCCCCTTCTTTCAGTAATACAGAACCCGCCAGTGTACCATTATCAATCAATGCCTGCGCCGTATCCGGAGCTGCACTCACACTGATAATAAAGGTCCCTCCTGCTACGCCACCTAAAGAAACACTTACCGGCAGGATGACATTCGTTGTACCTAATGTGTGATCTGTACCTGAAGGTTCTCCCAGCACTTTACCTGCATCCGTAAAAGAGATATAGTGAATATCTTCCTGAAGGATGATATCCATAGTATTGATAACTACAATAGCCGTTTTACTGCCAAGTGTATTTCCTTTACCGGGATTATCCAATGTGACAGCCAGTGCCAGCTTATTGCCATAATACTTTTCAATAGCCTGCATACTTACCTGCAAAGGAATCGCAAATGTATCCAGACCAAAACGGATCTCCGCTGTTTTAGGTAACTGGTAATAAGCAGGATCAAGTAATATAGCTCCTTCAAGAGAATGATTGCCGATCAGTTCATTGATAGTATCGTTATTTACCCCGATGCCTACAGTAAAGATCTTAGGCGCGGAAGAAGACAGGACAATGTTTACGGGCACAGTTATATTATCCACAGATTTTGTAAATGTATGTGTAGCCCTGAGAGATACATTCACAACACCCAGCTGCTCATCTTTAAATTTACTATCCTTCTTACAGGAGCAAATGAGTAATACAAGAAGTAAGTAACGCATATGAATTATTTTGTGATAGTAACATAAGAAGTAACCCATACCCTGCCATCAAGATCCCACTTAGTATCAGCAGAGATCTGCAGCCAGTTCAGAATCTGACGGGCGACATCTACAGGCTGAGGGACCAGCTGCGATAGGTTCCCCGCAGAAGTGGGACACATCAGGTCACTGAAATCATCCCATTGATAAGCACCATGAATCTGGAAATCATGGTCCCACTCACTCTGGTCATTGAACAAGCCGCCAAAGCCGTCTTTACAAGGCCAGTAGCCTACCAGGTAATCTTTATAAGGATGAGAGGATGGCAGGTCAGGTACACATACATAACGGCTGATAACAGTATCCGGTAAGGCAGCCTTCCAGAACTTTACTTCTGTGATATAGGCATTCAGCCAGCGATTGTTATCAGTTACGTTACCAGGCATAAAGCCTAACGTTAACGGTGCATCGGTATCAAAGCTTCCATAAGTGGTGACATCAGCTTCTGTGTTAAAAAGACCGTCTGTGAATAACCGCAGGTAACGTCTGTTGTTCCTGTTCACAAACACAGCGGCGATATCATGCCATTTGCCATCACTGATACTTCCGGCAGTAGCCATGTTAAAACCCGCCCCCGTTTGTCCGAAGTGTAATCCCCAGCCATTTGTTTCCAGGGAGATAGCCCAGCCGGTATTATTCCACCAGTCGAGCGACATATTATTACCTATCACTGAAGGATAAGTGTAAGAGTAATCGCCATAAGACGTTTTGTTCTTTTTAATCTTTAGTTCTATCGTTGCTTCACTATTGTTCCCCAGATTGTAATCTGTCTTACCACTGTCTATGGTCGCATATACCGCTGTAGCAGCATTATTGCCATACAATCTTACAGATTTTCCGGAATAACGGTTACCCGTATAAGGACGGTCTATAAAAGCAGGTGCATAACGCGGAGAATAAAAGAACGTAAAGGTATTTACCTTCGTATTACTGAGGATAGTGCCGTCATCATCTCCGGGGTCCAGTACAAAAGGGCCACCATTACCGGATGTAACTACTACCAGCCAGTCTTCCTTAGCATAATTACTACGTTGTTTTAAGGCTGTCAGTACATTACCGATATAAGTATCTGCCTGTAAGATAGCAGCCCGGTATTCGGGTATACCGGCATCATAACCATATGCTTTCCCGGCAGCTCCTACGTCCCCAAACTGTGCAAAGATCAATCCGACAGAATCTACTTTCAGTTCCTTTACTACAGCATCTGCAACAGCCGCATCGTTGTTAGCAAAAGTCTGGTTCACATCGGCATCAGTGATCAGCGTATTACCTAAAGAATCTGCAGCACTATAAGCAGCTATTCTGAAAGAAGGCATTCTTGTTTTGATATGTTTAAAGAATACAGGATAAGCAGAGAGATGATTGTTACTGAAATCTCCTGAGATGACCCCATGTTTTTCCTTGTGTACACCTGTGAGCAGGTCTGCCCAGGCAGTAGCATTCTGATACAATGTATCACTGATGCTGTTCCAGGAATAGATGGCATGATCAGACATCATCTGTAAATTAGGCGCCTGTGCCTTACGCACAGCTTCTCCACGGGCACCATCTATCACCAGGAATAACACCTTCGGTGTTTTAGCGACTACTCCTGTTGTATCCTCATAATTATTTTTATCCAGCAGGCGGTCGAAGCCTTTATTGCAGGAAAGAAAAATAATGGCGGCTGTTATTATAAATATGCTCTTGTTCATTATTCGTTTTATTTAAATAACAAGCGGGTAATGTTGCCCATATCAATCTGGTTGAAGCGGTAAAATCCTCCCAGTAATAATGCCTGCGTTTGCCCGGAACTGTTAATCGTTTCAAAGATCTTCAGCACATTGCCGGATAAGTCGCCGGTATTATTATATCCTGCGGCAAGTGCCCCTTTGCTGTCAAGTACCATCAGGCCACTACGATGTACCTCTCCGTAGCTTTTAAAATTACCCGTGACTACTATCAACCCGTTACTGAGTTGCTGCGCGCAGTTGAAACTTTCATTCGTACCCATTTTCAAAGAGGCAAAGTGTTCATCAGGCGTTCCATCTGCTTTTATCATCGCCAGCCCGTAGCGTGAAGCACCATCAAACTGAGTGAAGTTGCCTGCCAGCATAAACTTTTGTGTAGTTTCGTTGAAGCGGATACTACTGATACTATTATCTGCTCCTGCCCCACCGAAACCGGGGTCCAGGGTACCATCTGTATTGATGCGTGCGATATAAGGGGCAGGAAGGCCATCATAACGGGTAAAACGCCCTACAATGATCAACTTCCCATCAGTCTGCATATAAGCGTCGTAAATAGGGCCGTTAGCGCCATCATAGCTTTTGTGCAGCGACAGGTTATAATGGAAGGAAGAGTCCAGCGAACCATCGGGGTTGAAACGTGCCAGCTGACGGACCACAGTACTGTCTGTAATCAGCGAATCACGTTCATGCAGGAAATCTGATTGCCCATATACATATTGCAGGTAATAGTTGAAGTTGCCAATAGCTGTAACCTTGTTTTCATGCACGAATACTTTATAAATGGCTCCATCGGTACCACCATTAAAGGCAGGCACCGTATCCTTTTTCAGGAAGGTGTTGACCGTCATAGAATCTATAGAACCATTACTGTTCAACACTGTGATGTTGTGGATTTCTGCGAGGTGGATATCATAAGAACCAAAAGCCCCGGCTACCACCAGCTTACCACTGGGTAAAGCATCCATAGCCAGCAGAGAGCCATCCGCGCCTTTGCCGGAAAGCAGGGTACGGTCTATCTCTCCGTCTTTGGAAGTCATTACAATACGATTGATAGGTTTCACTACTCCTTTGTGCTCATAATCGGAAAACTGTCCTATCATCAACAGGCGACCATCTGAAAAGCGATGTATATCATATATCGCGTTGTTGGTACCTATCACTACTTTAAAGTTATTATCGATTTCCAGGTTACCTTTTACTTTGAATACAGGGCCGAAGAAGATCTGGTCACCAATGGTAACAGAGGTTACACCTGTGCTGGCAGCATCCGGTACTTTCACCTGTATGCCATTACTGTCTACAGACAGGATCTCTCCCGGCTGACCGTTGAAGTTAAAATGAATAGAGTCCTTATGCTGTAACAGACCAGTCCCTTTAAACAGAATAGTTGTTCCCGGTGCAGCTTCTGAAGGCGAGGGTAAGTCTGTACTCATGATCACTCCCAAAGGTTTCTTACCTCCTGCATAAGGATCATCATATACTTTATTGTCTTTTTTACAGGCAGTGAATACAAGTAAAAGGAAAAGTAATTTTTTCATCTGATTAGTTTAAAATTTCAACCACCGCTTTGCATCACGGCTTTCATATCTGCAGCAAACCTGTTCTGATCAAACCCGAAGAACAGGTGATTAACATCCAGCGTATGTACTACGCCGTTATCCGTAAGGATATTACTGGATGCCACATGTACCATGTACCAGTTATCACGTGGACGAGCAGGATCAGGAATATAGGCAAGTGTTAACTGACGATAGCCCACATACTTCACCCCATTATCATCATTGTAGATAACCCCTATATTCATAGGTGTGCCATTCCACGACAGATAGCCCTGTCCCGGATAAATAGCTATCAGACCATAATCTATCTGCGGATAATCCTTCAGTTGATTAGCACCATGGAACATGTACATCTCCAGGTAATTCTGCCATATGGCAGAAGGTACATCAGACAAAACTTTCACGGTATCATATCCCTGAGAATACAGGTTATAATTCAGGTCTTTTATCAACCTCAGAATACTTATATCCGTAGGTGCGAAAAAAGTAAGTGTATCACTCTTAAATACTTCTTCCATTCCTGCCAGGCGAACTACGGCTGCTACGCTATCGAAATAAAAAGGCGTAGCATCAAGATAATCCAGAGTACTGCCTTTGAAATGCGGATCATGAGCGCCGGAATCTTTGTAGTAATTATCCTTTTTACAGGATGCTACCAGGAGCAGTATACCTATCAGTACACATCTAATCTGCTGCATAAAAAATATTTTATCTTAACCAATAATTGTTCAGCTGCATGTAAGGGTTGTTATCCAAAGCAGCAGGGTTGATGGGCCATGTCCAGCCGCCATTGTCAAACTGCGCCTGTGTAAGCGGGTAGTAACACCATTGCTGGTTCATTACCCTGCCGGTACGTATGAGATCGAAGTAATAATGTCCTTCCATCATCAGCTCTTTAGCACGTTCTGTGAAAATGGCTTCTTTCAGGGCTGTACCTCCAGGGCCCTGGTAAAGGGTGGTTTTAGCACGATCGCGGATAATGTTCATCATCCTTATGGCTTCATCATCCTGCCCTATTTCTGCCAACGCTTCTGCACGTAATAAGATAGCTCCTGCATATCTGAGGACGATGAGGTTATTATCTACGTTCACATCAGCATTCCCCTGTTCGTATAAGCTGTTATATTTCAGAAAGAGGAAAGTGCCGTCGTTGGCGAACATCTGTGAATCGAACCACATTTCTGTACGGGCGTCGGGTACTCCGGAAGGATATAACCTGCGCAGGTATTCTGCTCTGAAATAAGTAAAGCTGTACTGATGGCCGTTGGCAGGACGCTTATAAGGATAATGCACTACCAGTTCGGACAAGTCGTTCCACTTCTGCGACAATGTTTCATTATAGTTAGAACTGATAACAATATCGAACAGACTTTCCATAGAGCGGCCTTTGAAAATGGTGAACGACTGATCTATAGGCAGTAATTGATATGCCCCGCTTTTAATCAGGTCATCTCCTAATTTGGCTGTTGATTCGTAGAGATGCTGTGCATTGCCTTTATCAAAACCCGCATTCCACATGTTCATTTCCATGAGCAGGGCGATAGCTGCTCCTTTGCTGGCACGGGCACCCCTAAAGGCAGGATCAGTGAATGTCCAGGGTAGTGCGTCTAATGCTGCCGACAGATCTGCTATGCAATTGTTTATCACGGTTACCATCTTTTCTCTTGGTAAGGGAGATTCGTGATATGCATCGGTGTAATAAGGAACATCTCCCCATAAGCGTACCATCATGAAATAAGACATGGCTCTCATGAATGATGCTTCTGCCTGGTATTTTTTCATTGCATCTGCGGAGAGATCCGGAATACTGCGGCGGCCAATCTCATATTGCAGGATATTACAGGCCTGGATAACACGGTAGAATGGTTTCCAGTCTGCCAGGTTGGCCAAAGCAAAGATGTTCCAGAAATCTTTCCCCGCAGGGGTGTATATAAGAGGGAGTAAATCGTTCTTTGCTGCATAGTCTACAAAGGAGCGGTCGTTACCGTCGTTCTTTTGCGGGGAAGAAGGCAGCATACCGGCCCTTACCTCTCCTGCCACAGCGAACATCGGACAGGAGCCGACAACATCCCTGAATAGTCCGTATATATCCCACATGTTGTCTTCCACATCTTTCGCGCTTTTGAAAAAAGCGTTACCGGAGAGTTTATCCAGGGGTTGTACGTTCAGGAATTTCCTGCACCCTGATTGGCTGATCAGTGCTAAGAGTGCGGTGATATAAATGATCCTGCGAAACATAATCGGATACTTTTAATGAATTAAAATTCGATGTTCACTCCAAAATTATACGTGCGTGGAATCGGGTAACCACTCGATTGATCACGTCCCAATGCTGATACATTCTCCGGGTTAGGACCACTGTAAGGGGAGAACGTAATCAGGTTATTACAGGACATATACAATCGCACAGAATTCACTCCATACCTGTTCGTCATTTTCCTGTTGAGCAGATAAGCCAGCGTCACTGTATTAATCTTGAAATAAGAACCATCTTCCTGTATCAGCGTCTGGTCATAGCGGTATGGCCTGATATCGTTATACCTGGTGTAATCAAAAGGATTGGGATATTTAGCTACACTGCCCGGACCTTTCCAGTAATCCACATCACTGAAATCTACTACTGCTTTTGTACTGTAAGGATCACCCAAGTACTGCATACGTTCGGCAAATGCATTATTCAGGATATCCCTGATCAGTGTAAAAGAAGCGCTGAAGTTCACAGAGAAATTCTTCCAGTTTACATAAGACTGTAACCCTCCTGTAATCAATGGCTGTGAATTCCCTGCTGCTATGTAATCATTCCCATCCAGGATATAATTATGATCTACATCCTTAAAGATGGGATCACCGGCTTTGAAGTATACACCATTACTGGTACGGAAACGCTGACCGGTAGCAGGATCCACAGGAACATCTGCATCAGTGGCATAGACCCCTTCTGTTTTTAACAGATAGTTGGTAAGACTGTTACGCCCTACCCTGTACAGAATATTCTGAGAGGTCTGCGAATCGTATTGCACCAGCTGCCTCGCACCATTGGGTAAACTGGTTAATACATCTTTGTTGATAGCCGCATTCAGGGAAAGCGTCCATTGTACAGCGCTGGTCTTTGGCAACGGACGGAAGGTAAGCGTCAGCTCATATCCATAGTTGATAAGAGAGGTTTCGTTTGTAGTGATGTTATTGAAGCCTGTCATGTTGGATACGTTCTTGGTACGCAACAGGTTCTTCACTGTTTTATAGTAAGCATCGAAGATCACTTCCACTCTGCTGTCGAACAATCCTGCTTCAAAGCCAACGTCATATTGTGTAGTGGTAGTAGGCTTCAGGTAAGTATTGGGAAGCTGATTGAAATTGATGCCCAGTCTGGGGTTAGCATTATACGTACCACGGGGATCATAAGTACCATAGATAGAGAAGATATCACCTGTAGGTACAATATTCTGCCCCCAGCTACCACGTAACGATCCATAGGATAACCACTTACTCTCGCTAAAGAAATTCTCTTTATTAAAGTTCCAGCGGACACCAAAAGCAGGGTTCTTCGAATAGGGATCTTCAAAGCCGCTGCTGGAAGTACCATCCATACGATAACTCGCGTCCAGTACGTATTTCTGTTTGTAATTGTAGGAGAAAGTACCGGCGAAAGAGGCAATATGCTGACGGGTATAATTATCTAATAATCCACCACCCAGAGAAGCATATCCGTCATATCCCAGAGGTCCCTGGTACTGGTTATTAGGTGTCTTCTCCTGTTGAATCACCTGCGCCTGGAATCCCTGGTTATAGAACTCGTTGAAAGCAGAGATAAAGAAGTTATGTTTATTATTGATGGAATAGAAATAGGATAACGTGTTACGGTTATATAACGTGTACTTACGATCGTTATAGGCATATACCTGTGAGAAGTCGTTATGGGCTTCCGCCGGAGTAAACCTGTCCTCTGTATTAGAAGCATATTCATAACTGACACTGGAACCCATGTTAAAACCTTTGAACAGCTGATAACTCACGTCGAGGCTTGTACGCAGATTAGCCGTTTTGTTATCATTCTTTGTTTCCAGAGAAGATAATACACCGGCAGTACTCTGATAAAAAGAAGGACCCGGTAATAAAGAAGATGCTGATGAATTGGTAGATACGCCACTTTGTATCAGCCCGTTTCCATCCCCCTTATTCCTTTTACCTACCTGCGTAGATAAAGTCGTCATCACCCTCAGTTTAGGATTGGGTTGATATTGCATATTGGTGTTGATGGAATAACGGTCGAAGCCTGTATTACGGATTACTCCATTCTCTTTGTAGTAACCAAGATCTACTTTGTAGTTGAACTTAGGATCACCGCCACTGATATTAACATTGTGCGACTGGTTAAAAGTAGCGCGATAGAATACACCCTGCCAGTTCGTAGAATTATTATAATAAGGATTCAGACTATCTGCCAGGAAAGGTGTGGTAGAGATCTTGTTGATATCATCCATGTTCCCACTACTGTAAATCTGGGCAATACGTAATCTCCTTTCTGCCACACCACCAATGGTGTTACGCAGCTTAGGCGGTGTATTCACAAAGAAGTTACCTGTATAACGCACCAGGGGGATTGGAGAACTACCCCTGCGGGTAGTGATCAGCATCACACCATAAGCGCCACGGGAACCATATAAGGCCGTAGCCTGGGAATCTTTCAGAGCTTCAATGCTTTCTATATCTTCAGGTGGAATCAGCGACAGCGGACTAACACCCGGCCCGGCCGACTGATACCCATATTCAAAGTTCGCATCTGCTTCTATAGGTACACCATCGATTACATACAAAGGAGAAGTAGGTGACAGGAAAGCATTGTTCCCGTTACCGGATACACTTACGTTTGATAGTCCGCGGATCTGCACGCTACCTCTTGCTCCCGGCGCACCGGTATTATTCTGAATATTGAGACCTGCTACACGTCCCTGTAACAATTGCTCCACATTAGACACAGGAATATCCTGTAACTCTTTACCGCTGATGATTACAGCAGAGCCGGTCGTTATTTCTCTTGTTTTCTTCTGATAACCGATGACTACTGTTTCATTCAGTTTATTCTCTGTTACTACCAGGCGAATAACCAGATCACGTTTATCTTTCAGTCTCATTCTATAGTCTGAGAAGCCGATATAACGGAACAATAAAGGAGCATCAGGTAATACAGATACAGAGAACATACCACTGGCATTGGTAACGCCTACCGCTCTTGGCGGACTACCAGCCATAATGCTCACACCAACCAGCGGTTCATTAGTCTGGGCATCTCTTACGGTCCCCTTTACCAGTACCTTATCCTGTGCGACAGCACCAAAAGCATAAAGCAAAAAGAAAAGTAAGCAGATTAATTTTTTATCGAATTGCATATAAGCAAGTATTAAATATTTTAATTTAACAGGGGACTCCTAACGAAGTCTATTGTATAGTAGATCATGTTTTGCTACAAACACGGGACTCCTAACGGAGCCTATTATGTTTGTTATGAACACAGAATCTAACGGAGCCTCACTGGTTCATTACTCATCCCTGAACCGGGGGTTATTCCTGAAATAAAAGATGATCTCCCAGTCTCCTTTCTTATAAATACTAAAGGTGAGATCCATCGTACCCGTCTCGCGGAAATTACCATAGCCTATGCGGGTGAAAGAGAATTTCACATATGCCTGGGAACCATCTCCGTTTGGGCTGGTATACCTTGTTCTGTATTTCATCAGAGGAATAGGATAAGCCACCTGATAGGATACTTCTGTACTGGTCATGACTTTATTAAACCCATGCAGTAAAGAATCCCAGGGGGTGAGGTTGAACTTTGCAGGATCTATAGGCAGGGAATCTTTATCCATAAATTTGAATGTAAGCGAACTGCCATCTCCTTTCTTATGGAACAATACTCTTACACTATCCGATTTAAGATCCAGGTTATTATCATCATTGGTGATATTATTAATACCGGGATGATTGTATTGTAAGATGAAAGAAGAAGAGTCTGCGGGATTAGGATATTGAGCCTTTTGTTTACCTGTTATCGGATCATATTCAGAAGGAATATAAGGCAGTTCCCGCAGCGGCATTAAAGACATGTCTTTGTAGACATTCGTACCACCGGAGTTAGTCGCTTCCACATCAAATAAATAACCCGAATCCGGCTGTTGGCGGAAGAAAGAACTATCTGCTTCAGCCCACAGGACAAAGTCCCCGGATTCCGGCCTTATTTCCCAGGCAGGATGTGTTTCAATTACCCGTTTGGCTGCTATCTCTTCCAAAGACTTTTCCAGACCGGTATAAGTGGTTTTCCATACCAGTACCTGCAATGGTTTATCCAGGTCTGTAGAAGGCTGTCCATTACTTTTATACCGCACATTAAACATCCGGAATTTAATAGGAGTGCTGGAGTTATCGGTATTAAAGACCTGGGAAAAGAGGGTAGTCCTGCCCAGCGTAGGTGCAAATATTTTCTGATTAAACACAGCACGTTTACTCAGGAAGTCCAGGTCATCCGGCGCCCATTTCCGGCAGGCGGCGATACCGATGATGAATAATAAGATGGCTATTTTTAGTTTCATTGGTCTCTTTTTAATTCAGTGGTTTGAAGGTGACAGACTTCACATCGTATCCACCGGTATCTTCAAAAAAGCGCATTACGTGAATACCTTTGGTGAGATATACCGTAGCAGTTACATACTGGCGTCTATGATAGTCCGAGGTGTTAGGTACATTTACAATCCCTGATACATTCTGCCCATCAAACTCTATATGGAATTTCCTATCATTATTAGGTGATCCCATTAATGTAGCCGCGGTATAAAACCCTGTTTCTTTTACATCTACTGTATAGTTCATCCATTCACCATCGTTTGTCCAACCCACCTGGTAACCGCCACCTTCATTACGGGAGTAGTCTATATCAACCCCTTCGGATGGCCGCCATCTGCCACCGGCATTATTGGCATCATTATCATGATAACCGACTCCTTCCCCACCCGTATCATAATCTTCCAGTGTAATTACTCCGGGAATAGGCATTGGCCGGTTAACAGGTACAAATTTGAGGAAGCGGAGATCAAAGTTTGCGAAATCATAGTACACCTTTAACAGGTGTTTACCTGCTGTTAGCTGTACGGTAGCCGTAACATCTTTATAAGTGGCATAACCGCCTGTAGCAGGCAATATCAACATACTGCCGATGACCACATTGTTATCCAGTTCTATATGCAAACGACCATTATCACCGCCACTGCCATAACGGAGCATCATCCCATAGTTGCCGGTTTCTGTTACATTCACAGTGTATAACATCCATTCACCGGTTTCTGTCCAGCCCACTTTAAAGCCTCCCTCATCAGCAGTAGTGACGTCTACCTCTTCAGCAGGGCGGTATTGACCACCATAGTTGCCACCTGAAAAATCCAGGTAAGCAACCCTGTTACCACCACGGTTGTACTGTTCCAGTCCTATGCTACCCGGAATAAAAAACGCATCTGCATTCCAGGGAGAAGAAGTGGTAGGATTCATTCGTGGAATGAATTCATCAAAGCCAAACATGTGATCTTTCTCCAGGATATTTACCAGTCCGTTGTTAGTGCTGATATCAATCGCTACCGTACTGGCATTGCTCCAACGGTTGGTATAGATCACTTCTTTGGTATCGCTGTATGTGATTACACCCGGACCACCTTTTACATTTCCTTCCGCATCCGTGCGATTAAGTTTACCATGCATCGTATATCCATATCGTATAGCAGGCAGGTTGATACCATCCTGTAACTGCATACTGTCGGATAATACTTTACCACGAACGATATACCGGCACACCAGGGAATCCAGTTGCTCATAAGGCACAGTACCAATATTCATTAAGGCACGACCTTGTATAGTACGCAGTGTATTCATATTATCGATAGCCTGTTTGAAACTTGCATCTGAAGGTGCAAACACGGTATAAGCACCGGACCTGATACTATCAGTCAACTGTACCCGGTCTATTGCCAGCAGAAAGGAATCATACTGCTGTTGCGTTTTCAGGAAATCGTAGGTATTACCATCATACTTTTTCAGCTGATTCTGGTAATCATAATATCCTCTATCCTTTTTACATCCTGCGTATAACAGGACGACTGCCAGCAGCGCTAGTCTTATCATTTTTATCATTGCCAGTAAGGATTTTGTTTGATCAATGGATTTTGTGTGATGATCTCATCTGCTACAGGCCAGTAGATACCCCCGCTTGCGATCAGCTGCAAAAAGGCAGGATCATTTTGTTTGATCTTATTATAACGAATGAGGTCGAACCAGCGCCAGCCTTCTCCCATCAGCTCTTTACGCCGTTCTCTGAAGATGGCATCTATCAGGTCTCCTTCACGGCCCTGGTCGTATCGTTTTATTCTGCGTAAGTCCCTGATGGTATTGAGGAGATCAATTGCTCTCTGTTGCTGCCCTATCACAGCCAGTGCTTCTGCCTGTAACAGTGTAATATTTTCCAGACGGGTGATGATGATGGTGCTGGAGAAGATCCTGAAAGTAGGGTCGGCAGTATTACCATCCTGAATCACTTTTACTTTATTGAAGATGGGTACCTGACTGTTGAAGTTCGCGAAATATCTTGTTGATGTAGGCGCGCCCGTTAGTGTATCTAAACTAAACCGTTCATCCAGTGGCTGATCAAATACGGAAAGAATAGTATCCTTAATCACATAGATATCCGGCAGGGCTTTATCTATCACGGGCTTTGCCAGGGTCATTTCTTCCAGGTGACCGGAAAAGGTAGCATCTACATGGCCCCAGTCGAAGTTGAATCCCAGTATATGATTATCCTGTTTCCATTTAAAGAAACCGTTGGAACGGGTAAGGTCTTCCGTACTGAGATAATAACTACCTGCTTTGGAGTAGTTGTCCAGCACAAACTGACCATATACAGAAGCATCCACGTATTTGCCTTCCCAGGCAGCTACATGCGCCAGTATAGCATAAGCGGTGAGCTTGCGCGCCAGTACCCCGGACCAGCGTGTACTTGTTTCATTATAGTAGCTACCGGATTGCTGAGGATCGTCGGTGCTGTATCTATAAGGCAGGTCAGCGGCAGACTGCAACATTTCTTTCTCTACAAAAGCCATGACTGTCTGCTGATTTTCCCGTGGTTTATTTTGAAATTCACCATCATGAGAAGTAGTGATTAATGGCACATCTCCCCATACAGATACCATGAAAAAATAAGCGTAAGCACGCATGAAACGCATCTGTGCGATGTCTACCCGCATATTCTGTTCAGAATATTTAGGGTCACGCGCTTTTACATCACTAACATGTTCAAGAAACATGTTAGCTGCATTGATAACGGCATAAAACCGGCGCCAGTTCGACAAGGATTGCAACAGCGGATAAGCAGCACGCAGATCACCACGAATGATAGCTTTCATATCCTGCCGTTGCAGGGCGGAGAAATCCCCATCCCGCAGCTCTCCATACATCCACCAGGCATTGTTATCTGCCATAGCAGCACGCATCAGACCATACACACCTATCAGCGCTGTGCGGGTATCTTCATGGGAGTTCCAGAAGTTAGCCTCTGATACTGCATGAGAGGAGTTGATATCCAGCAGTTTTTTACAGCTGGTAAAGAAGAGTAATGTAAATATCAGTAGGTGCTTCATTATAAATCCATTTTTAACCCGATGGTATATGTTTTAGGGATCGGTAATCCGTAGCCTGTATCAAAACCGTTGTAGTCTGTCAGTTCAGGATCACCACCGGTATACGGCGTGATGGTAAAGAGATTACTGGCTGTTGCGTATACAATGAACTTAGTCAGTGCGTATTTACGTTTCCACCATTTAGCCCGTGATAAATCATATTGCAGGGAGAGGTTACGCAGTTTCAGGAAAGAGCCGTTTTCCAGGAAGAGATCCTGATCGGTACGATAAGCATCTACTGTACTCCAGGGATTATATACAGGGTATTTATCGTAATTACCGGCTTTACTCCAGAAGGTAATTTCTTTCACGGCGCTCATATCTATCTTTCCTTCCCGGTTAATAAAATCAAAGTGGTTAGCCATTTCCGCATTCATGATTTTGCGGCCCAGTGCGTAGTAAAAAGAAACACCTAATGTGAAACCACGCCAGTAGATATCGTTGGAGAATCCACCGGATACAACGGGCATTACATGTCCTTTCAGGGTCTTATCCTTATCATCGATGATATTATCATTATTCAGGTCTTTCCACCTGGGATCTCCTGCCAGTATGGGAATACCTTTATAATTCAGTTGTTTTCCGGTAGTATGATTTACGGGGATATCGGAATCCCTGTTATAGATACCTTCGTTTTGCAATACCCAGTATTGATCTATAGAATGACCTACCTGTAAGAGTTTGTCCCCTACTACCAGTTGTTGTAATCCACCGGGTAATGCCAGTAAAGTGTTGCGGTTGTAATTTAGATTGATCCCGGGCACCCATTGCAATTTGCTGTTACGTGGTAACACAGATGCCTGTACAGACAAATCAATTCCCTGGTTACGTACTTTCATCCCGTTTTTAAACTGAGAGGTATAACCGTATTCTGCGGAGAAGGGTACACCTAAGATCATGTTGTTATCGATCTTATTGTACACATCCAATGACGCGTTTATACGGTTACTCAGAAAAGAAGCATCTGCACCAATATCCAGCTGGTCTGTATAAGGCCAGGTGATACCATAGCCAATATATCCGGATGAGTAGGCACGACTGATACCCGGAAACCCGTTGTAGGAAAAGCGTACGGGGTTATTACTGAATGAAAGGTCGGATGTGTATTGTGGCCCTTCCCCGAAGCGATCGTCAGGTAGCAGTCTGCCTACTCTTCCCCAGCTGGCATGCAGTCGCAGGTTATTGATATTGTTGTAATCCTTTAGCCAGGTGTTTTTAAGGTTGAGGCCCGCGGTAAAGGTGGGTGAATACATCCACCAGTTATCAGGTTGCGCGCTGGAAGAACCATCTGCACGCATTAATACGGAGAAGTCCAGCTTATCATTGTAGTTATAGGCCATGCGTCCGTAGAAGGATAACAGGCGATGCCGCTGTTTATCCATGAATGAAAAGATGAGCGCATGATTAAATGATTTAGGCGAGAGGTAATTACTTTGTGTGTTATCTGAATACAAAAGGTTGATGCGGATCAGGTCATTTGGACCTTTGTATGCGTAGGCATAGTTATAGCGGTTATAATCCGACTGGAACACTTCTCCGCCTTCTATTGTAAGACCTTTATGATGATAGGTGAGTGTATTGTTGAAGTATACGCGTTGATTATACCCGAAGTAATTAGACAAATAATTCACTGTTTCCAGTAGCGTGCTGGGGTAGAACACATCGCGTACACCTTCATTATAATCGAATCCGAAGTTCGAGTTAAAGTGAAAGTCGTCTGCTATCGTTACATTCAGCTTGAAATATCCGCTTACTTCATTGGTTTTATTATCATCAAATGATTTCGTGTATTCGTGCAGATATTGCCCGTACAATTGTTTGTTAGGTGCTAACGGATTGCTGAGATCCGGCAGGTATTGCATTTCAGCAAAGCGGTCGCGCAGCCAGGTATTACGTTTACGCTCCAGGCGGGAGGCGCTGATCATAGCAGAGACGGTGAAATTATGCAAGGGCACCATGTTGATTTCAAACATCGCATTGTAGCGGTCCATACGGGTATTGTCCGCTGAATTGGAAGAGCGTTGATTACCCGCAGCAAACATAAAGTTAGCGCGGTCTGTGCCGCTCGACAGGCTTGCATTTACACCATAGACAGGTTTATTTTTATAGTAGAGGTCTGTCCAGTTGGAAGGACCATAATAAGCAGAGTTGGTAGAGTCCCTCAGGTACAGCGGATAGGTCTGCTGTTGTTCTGTAGTAGCATATTTATCGTAGAATTTCTGACGAAAATCATTCTCAAACTTCGCGTTGGTAGTAAAGATACCGGGGCGTTGCACGATACCGAAGTAAGTGTTGAAACTGATCTTACGCCGGCCTGTTACCGGTGCTTTGGTAGTGATCAGTATCACGCCTCCATTTGCTGCACGTGGGCCATAGATGGCCGCCCGGCCAAAGTCTTTCACGACTTCTACAGTAGCAATATTATTCAGATCAATGGCTGATAAAAGATTGGTAGCAGGCCCCAGGTGGTTGTAATCAAATGACTGTATATCGAATGTAAACGGATGGTCCATGATGAGAGGAATACCATCCAGGATAACAGTAGGCTGAGCCTCATAAATATCTTTGCTGCTGAGGAAGGGAATAGCAGTACCGCGCAGGAAGATGCTGCCAACGCTACCTGGTTCCCCGCTGGGTTCCTGGATATATACGCCGGCAGCATTTCCTTTCAATAGTTGTTGCAGGGAGGCATAGGGATAAATATCTTCCCGTTGCAACGGTATAGAATCAGCTTTGAGCTGAACAGCGGCCGACCGGCTGGTATCCTGCCCCAATACAGGTATAGCAAGGCATAGCACTGTCAGGCACGGGATTATGATCCGTACAAATGAACGCATAGTGAAATATTTTAAACAGGGATTACATCAGTAATCGATTACATCAAAATCATAAAAAAGAGAATAGAAAGAACGCTGCCGTGCTTTGTAAAGGGAGAAAACAGCACTAACCTGACCCGTGGCTACAATAACGTGGACAATACGGAATGGCGTCTTATAAAACGATTTAGCGTAAACTTTTCATCAAGGTGTATATGTATGTTTAGGTTAAAAAATAAATTGTGTTGAAGTTACCGGTTAATTGTTCGTCTTAGATTTCAGCTACAGCAATTTTGATTGATATACTCTTTTTCCATTTGAGGGCTTATAACGGGAACACTTTTCGATTCAAATATAGTGACCCATGGCATAACTTTTTTGCCATTTTTCTTTTACAAAAGACATTCCCAAACTGATACTTTTTTCCGGATGAGCTGGTTTATAATTCATCTAATAAATTAATTATCAATCAATTAATCAAATCAAATACTATTAAAAACTAATACAATAATGATAATCTAAAGGAAAGAAGAAGATATAATGAATCAAGTCTGTTTTTATATTAGCGGTAAATTAAAAGCACAGATAGCATAAGACAGTCCTAATAAAAGTATCCGTTATTTTGACTTTATTTGTTTGATCACGTTATTGTAAACGAAGCCTATAATTGCCATTGCCCGTTGCGGAAATGACGCAGTAGAGTACATCAACCATAAATCGCAGACCCTATGGCCAAAGCTGATATGCTTAACCGGCTTATAAATACACTTACGAAAGCAGAGAAAAGATATTTTCGTTTATACACATCCTTACAACAAGGCAGTAAAGATTATGTACATCTCTTTGACCTGCTGGAAAAAAAATCATTCAAAAATACAGCTGCTATCAAAGAAGCATTTTTACAGCAACATGCAGGCAGCAGTTATGAAGTATGCAGTAAATACCTGTATAAAATACTGCTGGATTGCCTGCTGCATCTGCGTCTTCAGCGGGATCAGACGGCTATCATCACTACCGGTATTCTGAAATCTGATATTCTTTTTGAAAGATCCCTGCATGAAGAAGCGTTGAAACAATTACAAAAAATGCAGGGCCTTGCAATTGAACGGGAAAATGAACTACTACTATTATGGTCAAAACAACAGGAGGTCCGTCTGTTAAATCAACTGAATTTCCCGGACCTTCCAGAAGCTGCGCTGTTACAGAAACAGGCAGACATCAACCTATCTTTAAAAAAATTACAACATCATCATGAACAGACTTCGCTTTACGAAACACTCCGGCATCGCCTGCTGTATCAGGGTATGGCAAGAAGTGTGCGTCAACAGGAAGTATTAGACGGACTGGTAACGCAAGAGGAGATTCTCGCTGCATCTGCTACTCCTGCTGTAAGAAAAACACATCTGTTATTTAAAGCACATTATTTCCTTATCACAGGAGATTATACTGCCGCATTGCAACTCTTCCATGATCTTGAAATCCTCTTTGAAACACATCCTTATCTTTTTGATGATACACCGGCAGACCATCTGTTAGTGATAGAAGGTATCCTGGATAGTTTACGCGCGGCCAAACGTTATAAAGCGTTACACTCTTTTCTCGATAAAGTAAGACACTTTAAAAATGATGGCGCTTATTTTGAAGTAATGGTACAGCGCTTATTATTCATTTATGAATTGGGTAGTTATATTGATAGTGGTAACTTCTCAGCAGCCTTAACTTTACAAAAACAGTATGCGTCTACGTTACAGAAAAATATGTACCTGCTGGATATTGGTAAGCAGGCAGAGATATATCTGTATCAGGCATTGGTCCATCTGGGCAATGATGATATTAATCAGGCACATAACTGTATAGACCAGGTATTACAACAAAGTAGTTTATACAGCTCTCTTCCTATCTATCGTACCTTTCGTTTGGTACATCTGCTTATTCAATATGAGCTGGGTAATTATGAATATATCCGGTATGAAACACGTGCATTCCGGAGACATCTGCAACCGGATAGTAAACGCTCTTATTTACTGGAAAGAACGGTGATCAAATTCCTGAGTGGTGGAGAAGTTCCTGCTGTTACTACTATACGATTAGCATTGTGGAAGAAGATCAATACCAGTTTTGATAAAATCCGTACAGATAAATATGAACGGCAGCAATTGAAGCTGTTTGATTTTTCAGCATGGATAGAGGCCAAGCTAAAGAAGAAACCACTGGGAGAAATATTAAAGGAAAAGTATGAACGGGAGTACTAATGATAAGCCACGGCAGTATAGCTGCATTTAGTAAAGTGTTTTACCAGCCCATCAACAAAACACCTTCTGTTTTTACTCAATCAATACATTGACAGTCAATACATTGAAAGGTATTTCAGCGAGCCATTTTATTAAACCTACTTTTACATTGTAGCCAGGATGTAAGCCTCACCAGCCAAGTGTCAGTTAACCTGAAATATATGTTCACGATTACTTATCAGTTATCACCTCTTTTGCAGCAACAAACTGCTATATCGGCTCATTTACCCGCACAGTATAAACATATCAAATTACCTTTTGCCAATACTTCAGTTACTTATAGCAGTGGCCCATGGGGAGTGATGATCAACCAGCAGGTGGATATTTCCGGTCATATCTACGAAGAGCAATATTTTGAACCACAGTCGGACGTTGAAGTATTATTCGTAGCACCAAAGGCGTTACTGGCCCTGCAATGTGTGTTGCTGGGGGATATCAGGACAAGTTGTGGTATTCATCTGAAAGAAGGGAAACTGTGTTTGCATTATATGCCTGGTGGCAGTAAATATTCTATGACTTTACTGGCAGGTAAAAAATATCATTGTTTTTATATCATCCCTAAATTACACTTCCTTGAAGAGTTTACCGGTGATTATGCACCGCTGCATGTATTTATCGAAGCTACAAATTTACAGCCTCCCTTACACCAGATGTTACCTGTAAGACGTTTCAGTATGGCAGAACACAGCGAGCTGAATAAGATGAAAAACTCTTTACTGAGGGGGAAGGCGGGTATTATTTATTATGCTAACAGAATTACCGATATCATCCTGTTATACCTGGAACAGCTGGATATGCCGGTATCCAGGGAAATTTTCCTGGTAGATCTCTACGAAAAAGAAATTGAAGCATTAATAATAAGGATAGATGCTTCTCCTGAAGAAGTATTTCCCATCAATGAACTCGCCTTTAAAATAGGTATTAGTGAACATATTCTTGAAACTGCGTTTAAGCTAAAATGTGGTATGACCCTGTTGTTATATGTACAGCAACAGCGTTTAAAAATGGCTAAACATTTATTAAGTCTGCCAGATTACAGTGTAGCCTATATTGCACTCAGCGTCGGATACGCTGATCAGTCCTACTTCTCCAAGCTCTTTAAAAGAGAAATAGGTAGCACGCCCAGTGATTACAGGAAGTCTATTTTAGTACAAAAGGGTATACGAAATATTTAAAAAAAAACGTAATCGCCCTAATGTATTAGTACTACTAGCCCGATCTTTATCCTTTTAACTTTAACAATAAATAGTTGTTGGTTAAACTCAGCAACCAGACTAAATGTTTGATAAAAAGATAAGCATGCCAATGAATTTCCAGTTATCCAATTCATTAGCATACGAGGCAGAAACAATTGATCACATTCCAATAAAGCACAGAAGACTACAACTTCCCTTTGCTGGCACGCGTACTGTATATACAACCGGATCTTCCGGTACCTTTATTCATCAACAGGTAGAAATTGGAGATCATTTGTATGTCGAACAATATTTTGAGCCAACTGTAGATACAGAGATTTATATATCTGCCACTGAACCCATATTGGTACTGTATGGAATGGTATCGGGTAATATGAGTTTAAAATACCCGGATGGGAGAATATTTTCCCAATCAAAAAAACGTGCGCTACATTACCTCCCTGCAGACTTTTCTTATACAGCCAATATTATAGCGGGACAAAAATACCACGCTATCTATGTAATACCTTCTGTTCAGTTACTTACAGAACTGGCGGTTAGCTATCCACAATTAACAACACTTTTATCTTTTTGGGACAATAACAACCCTTCTCATCATGTATTGCCATACAGGAAATTTAATGGAGAAGCCCGTAATGAGCTTGAGAAAATGAAAAACTGGGCCTTGTCGGGTCAATCCAATTCTATCTATTATAATAGTCGCATCAGTGATTTTGTTATCAGCTACCTGGAAGATCTTCAGCAGGAAAACAGGCTGGTATCATCTATTACAAAGAAAATAGAAGATTTTATTACGCAGGTAGAGCTACATCCGGAAAAACCGGTAAATGTAAATCAACAGGCACAGCAGATAGGTTTATCTCCCCGTGCCCTGGAAAATGCTTTTAAAGCCAGAAAAGGTGCTACAGTGATCATGTATGTGCAGCAAAAGCGGTTGGAAAGGGCTAAAGAGCTAATATCCGGTACTACTAATTCTATTGCAGAGATCTCTTTTGAGGTAGGTTATACAGATCATTCTTATTTTTCCAGAATTTTTAAAAGAGCCACAGGCAAGACCCCAAATGAATATCGAAAAAATAGTCAATAATATTTACGATCATTAGGGCAAAAAGAACTAATTTCCCTAAACATTGGTGCGTAATCACCATAATGTTCTACTAGTTTGTATATGATCTGAGTATTGAAGATTAGCCCGTTTTAAATATCAGCAATCCATTTATTGCCTAAAAGCATTTTATGTTCCCAGATCCCATTTCTAATCCCATGTTACCTTTCACGGCAACAACAGAGATTCCCTTTTACTGGCAGCAATATCTGTTAGCCAACAGTAAATCAACATTATACAGTGCATCCCCCTGTAGTCTATTGATCCAGGAAATACATGTTGAGACACATGTATTATGGCACATCGTTTTCAACATTACCAAAGATGATCAGCTGATCAGGTTAGTACTACCCCCGGGTATCTTCCAGCTACTATTATATAATATACAGAACAACGGAGAGATTATCTTCCTGCACCAGGAGCTTGGTCTGGGCATCAGCGAAAAGGATTATTGCTACCTGGGAGGCGGGTTTAGTGACAGGGACCTTCGGGTACTGGTAAGTAAAGGTACTTATCAGACAGTAATGTTTCCTTTCTCCCGTCAGAATCAAAGATCAACGGTAACTGGAATGAAAAGTGATGAAACCTTTGCCTTCATTGAAAAAAACCTGATGGCAATCGGCATCCCTCTCATTAGTTAAGAGAATTTTATCTTATCCCATAGTTTGTTACTCACCACCTGCTGAATCACTTGTTCCCTGTAATTCCGGCTGATGGGTATCCTATAAGATTGTATAAAGATCTCATTCCCCTCAATTCCTTCTATCTTATTGATAGAGACGACGTAAGATTTATGTACGCGGATAAATGATTTATTATCCAAATTTTCTTCCATGTTTTTCAGGTACAGCAAGGTGACATATTTGCCTTTAGTAGTGTAAATATTCACATAGTTCTGCATGCCTTCTACATACAGGATATCATCAAACTGAATCTTCTCATATTTACTGCCACATTTTATAAAACAGTAATCACTGGGTTTTGTAAGAAGATGATGATAGTCTTTTGCCTTATTCACAGATTTTAAAAACCTGTCGAATGTGATAGGTTTTAAAAGATAATCCAGTACGTTTAACTGGAATCCTTCCAGTGCATAACTGGGGAAGGCAGTGGTGATGATCACCATAGGTGGATTCTTCGTTATCTTCAGGAAATCTATGCCACTCATTTTCGGCATCTGTATATCCAGGAAAATAAGATCTACCTGATGCTGGTCGAGCAATTTGATGAGTTCTACGGGGTTTTCACAGGTACCCGTAAGGTGTAAGAAATCCACCTCTTTTACATAACTGGCGATGCCTTCGCGGGCCAGCGGCTCATCATCTATGATCACGCAGTTTATCATATTGCAATTGTAAATTTACTTCAAAAGTGGTTGCATTGCTTTGTATATCCAGGCTGTACTGACCAGGGTAAATCAGGTCTAATCTTCTCTGTACATTTTTCAACCCTATACCACCATAATGCACTACATCCGTTACTTTATCTGACGTACTGTTTGAAACAGAGAAGTGTAATTTATCATCGATATGTAATCCTATCCTGATCCAGTTCAATTGATCCGTATGCTTTGAAACATGCTTAAAAGCATTCTCTACAAAGGTCATTAAAATAAAGGGAGCAATGGTCAGATTATTTTCTTTATCTACATCGAAGGTAACTTCTATATTATCGTTCTGTCTTAGCTTTTCCAGGTCTATAATATTTTCCAGGTAAGCAATTTCCTGACTTAATGGTATCTGTGTATCATTACATTCATACAACTGATGCCTTAGTAATTCAGAGAATTTAGCAAGAGAAGCAGAGGCTTTATCCGGATTCTTATGGATGAGAAAAAAGATGGAATTAATTGTATTGAACAGGAAATGTGGATTAAACTGATATTTTAAAAAGTTCAGTTCTGTTTCCAGTTTTTCTTTCTCTAACAGCTGTTGTCTTCTTTGTGTCTGTAACCAGTTCTTGGCTAGTTTAATGCTCATAGCAAGGGTGATACTGGCTACGGTGGAAGACAACGGACTTCCTATTAATAAATGATAGAAACTACAGGAATCCTTACCATATAATTGTTCCAGGCTTTTCCCCGATAAATAGGCGCCCAGGCAATAGCCGGATACGATAATAGAAGCGGTACAAAATATTGTTATCAGCAGGTAAATAATATATAATGCGAACCTGCTCTTTTCCAGATATTTTGGTATCAGGAAATAGAGATTGAAATAGACGGCCAGTGTTTCGAAGATGACATAAAAAGAGAACTTTACGGCGAATGGAGAAAAGAATATCGCCCGGGCAGCTTCGATTGGATTGTTAATCGTAATTGCCCACCAGAGATAATTGTACAGGAACCAGAATGGTATGTGGTACAATTTATATTTGTAGAACCAATGTGTTGGTTTCATGTATTGAAGATAAATAAATCTATTCGAACCCCCGCTGACAATTGACCAAATGCATATGTGGATATATGAATGGCGTATATGTATTTCATCAATTATATACTACTGCTGGTCATGTTGTTTTTTTCTTTTGTAGCTGCAGTTCTTTCTTTGTTTTATGAAACTCCTGCTATACTTATTATTCTCCGGACAACTGACTACCAGTGGTGGTCAGCCTATCCCTTTTGCCAATGTAATCCTGTTACAGGATACAGTGCTGGTGAAAGTTAGTTTAACAGATGAGAAAGGATTTTATCGTATTGATAATGTCCCCCCCGGCAAGTATACCCTTCGCTTTAGCAGTGTAGGTTACCAGACGGCGGAGATACCGGCGGATACAGCTTTTCATGTGCAGGTGATGAATAATAAATCGTTGGGGGAAGTAGTGATACGGGGGGAGAAACCTTTATTACAGCAGCAGCCCTCAGGGCTTGTGGTGAATGTGGGGAATAGTCTGCTGACGAAAGGCAGTACTGCCCTGGCTGTTCTCGAACGTTCTCCGGGAGTGGTTATAGACCAGCATAATAACGGTATTACATTGAATGGTAAAAGCGGGGTGACAGTAATGCTGAATGGTAAAGTGCAACGGATGTCTATGGCACAGTTGTTTACGATGTTAAACAGTATGCCTGCGGATAATATTGAGAAGATAGAACTGATGACGACTCCTTCTTCTAAATATGATGCAGAAGGGAGTGCGGGGATCATCAATATTGTACTGAAGAAAAACAGGCAGGCTTCTTATGCGCTCACTGCCGGTTATGGGAAAGGTGAGAAAGCGGCCGGTAATATCAACCTCTCTCATAACAACCTGTATGGGGCTTATTCCTTCTCTCACGATCGTACTTACGGGAGTTTTACCGGAAAGGGTACGGAGATCCTGGAGGCCCTGGGAGGCCCTCTTGCGTTCGATTTTCACAGTGAGACTAAACGGGTGGATAATGCTCAGAATATAATGGTTGGTTTTGATGGGGCTTCTTTTGGTGGCAGTGTGAATTATAGTACAAGTCGTTCGACGGCTAATACCAGTAATCATGGGAAATATGTTACTGATTCTTTGTTACTGGTGGATGCATATATCAAAGAGATAAACCGCTGGCGGAATCTTTCTGTTGCTGCATATGGAGAGTGGAAACATTTCCATCTTGATATTGATTATCTCTATTATAACAATTACTATCCTACTACTGTTCAAAACGAATATCCTTCCAGGACTAGTCGTGATACAGGTTATCAGTTTGCTGCGATCCAAAAGGGTCTGGCGAATACTACTATACAAGTGGGGGTAGTTAAACTGGATTATAATAAGCAACTCAGTTCTTCTTTGAAATTAGAGGCTGGTCTGAAAGGGACTTATACCCATAACAAGAGTCTTTCAGGGATACAGAGTTTTGTGGATGATCATTGGGTTGACAGGTCCGGGACTACGAATGATATTCTGATGCAGGAGGGTATTGCGGCTGCCTATACCTCTTTTGATTATCATATTAATTCGGCTACTTCTTTAGTACTCGGTGCCCGTTATGAATATTCTCATATTTATGACCGCGACTACCGGCAATTGTTTCCCAGTCTGTTCTTTTCTCATAAAGACTGGCAGTTTTCTTATACAAAAAGGATTAGTCGTCCGACGTACAATGATCTTGCTTCTTATGTTACTTATAACGATCCGTTGTCTGTGTTTACGGGCAATCCTTTATTAAAACCTACTATCACACATAATTTAAAAATCGGGTACCGTTACTTTTCCCTTCTTTACAGTAGTGATAATAATCCTATTGTCGGGTATCAGCTGGCTACCGGTCCGGAGAAGACTCTTGTCTACATCTCCCCTCAGAATCTTAGTTGGGACCATACTTTAACCGTGCAGGCAAACTTACCGTTTAAGGTTTTTAGCTGGTGGGATATGAGTTATAATCTTATTGGTTCGTTGCGTCAGTTTAAAGCAGAATATACGGTCTTACCTGTTATAAAGACCTATCTCTCCTATTCTATTAATTTCAACGAAACTTTTAAACTCCCTAAACAATTCTCTCTGGAACTTTCCGGGGTGTATAATTCCCCTTCTTACTATGGCACTTTACAGGTAGATCCTTCCGGAGTGCTTAACATTGGTATCAGGAAAAACAACTTCACTTTATCTGTTGCTGATTTGTTACGAACAGACCGTATCAGTAATTATCTGGGTACTATCGCCAAAGAGGTCTTTGATACAAAGTATCATGTACTGGTATATCCGGAGTCGACGTACTTCCCTATTATCAAATTAACCTATTCCAGGTCTTTTGGTGGTGTGCGGAAAGAAAGGAAAGATGGGGCGAAGGATGAGAGGGAGAGAGTGAGGGGGTAGGGAGATGTATCTTTAATAAACTTTAACAATCCCATTTCATCAATTCCCCTACCTTTGTTTGACAAAATTGTTAAACAATAATGGCTATTAAGGATAACAAAACCGAACAGCATATCATAGATACCGCCATGCATGTTTTCTTCACAGAAGGTAAACTCAATGCAACTACCCAGGATATCGCAGATGCTGCCGGCGTTAACAGGACCCTGATACACTATTATTTCAGATCAAGAGATCAGCTGTTTGATTCAGTGTTTGAAAAAGCACGTTTAGCCGCTATGATAGAGTCTGAAGCAGTGCTGGAAACTACTCTGCCCTTTAAGAAAAAAACAGAGAAACTGATAGATGTGTTCCTTAAAAGACTAAAAACATACCCTTTCCTCGAAATAGCCATTACCACCGGCTTAAACCAGATGGAAACAGCCTTTCCTGCCAGCAATCCCAAATATATGCAGCAGTTCCTTAAAGAGGTACAGGTGGAAATGAACAAAGGAACTATACAAAAGTCTAAGCCAGTACATTTTATGATCAACCTTTTTTCCTTAATCGTATACCCTTTCATCGTTAAACCCCTCAATCTCCAATTGTTTGGACTGAGTGAACAGGAATATGAAAAGATTGTTAATGAAAGAAAGAAAGTGATCATGGGGTTGTTATTCTCTGAATAACCCTTTTTTTGCCACATAATTAACAAAATTGTCAAACTTATATGTTAATGAGAGTTAATGCAATTATAATAGCCATCCTGCTATCGTCGTGCGGAAATAAGAAGGCTGCCCCACAGGCCGATGCGGTGAAAGACTACGCCGTCATTACATTACAGCCCAGGAAAGCCACCATCCATTACGACTTTCCTGCTACCATCCAGGGGCAGCAAGTGATTGAGATCCGCCCTAAAATAGACGGGTACGTACAGGCGATCTACGTGAATGAAGGCGCTATCGTTAAAAAAGGACAACTTCTTTTTAAGATCAGCAACCCTCAATATGAACAGGAAGTAGTCACAGCCAGAGCCAGCATTAAAAGCGCTGTGGCAGATGTTAAAGCGGCAGAAATGGACGTGAACAAAGTACGCCCCCTCGTTGAAAAAGATATCGTCAGCAAATACCAGCTGGAATCCGCTCAATATACCCTGGAAGCCAAACAGGCAGCCCTGGCACAGGCGCAGGCTACCCTCGCCAATGCACAGACCAACCTGGGCTATACCGTGCTTAGAAGCCCCGCAGATGGCGTAATAGGGACCATCCCTTATAAAATAGGCGCCCTGGTAAGCAGCACCAGCACAGACCCTTTAACGAACCTCTCTAACGCAGGCAATGTATACGCTTATTATTCACTGAACGAAAAACAACTGCTCGACTTCTCAGAACATGTGCCGGGTAATACCTTACAGGAGAAACTGACACATCTGCCGGATGTAACGCTAATACTCGCTAACGGTACCAACTATCCGGAGAAAGGAAGAATAGAAACTGCCAGTGGATTAATCTCCACCGAAACAGGAACGGCTAGTTTTAAAGCATCCTTCCCCAATCCTTTAGGCATCATTCAAAGTGGGGCAAGCGCCACTGTAAGAGTCCCGAGAACAGAAGATTCTGCGCTTGTAATACCACAAGGGGCAACGTTTGAACTCCAGGATAAACGCTTCGCTTATGTTGTGGGAAAAGACAACTACGTCACCAGCACTCCCATCACCACTACCGCCAATGATAACGGTCAGTTTTTTATCGTAAAAGAAGGATTGAAAGCAGGTGATAGAATTGTACTGGAAGGCGTTAGTACTTTACGCGACAGTCTCCTTATAAAACCCCGCGAAGTACGCGCAGACAGCCTCTACCGGAAAGAACTCTAAAAAACAGATTATGCTTAAAAAGTTTATAGAACGTCCGGTACTAAGTACTGTCATTTCTATCATCATAGTAATGCTGGGGATCTTAGGATTAGTGACGTTACCAATTGCTCAATACCCGGATATCGCACCGCCTACGGTACAGGTATCCGCCAGTTATACAGGTGCCAATGCGGATGTAGTACTGAAAAGCGTGATCGTTCCCTTAGAAGAACAGATCAACGGTGTGGAAGGTATGACCTACATGACCTCCACCGCTACCAATGAAGGCGCGGCTTCCATCAGTGTATATTTTAACGTGGGTACAGACCCCGACCAGGCAGCTGTTGATGTGCAAAACCGTGTATCCACAGCAAGCAGTCTGCTACCGGCAGAAGTTACACAGGCAGGTGTGACCGTGAAGAAACAACAAAGCAGTAACCTGCTCATCACGGCCATCTACAGCGATAACCCTGCATATGACCAGACATTCCTCCAGAACTATGCAGAAATCAACCTCATCCCCCAGCTGAAAAGGGTGAACGGTGTTGGTAATGCCAGTGCTTTTGGTAGCATGAACTACTCCATGCGTATCTGGTTAAAACCTGATGTCATGTCTGTGTATGGATTGATCCCTGATGATATCACTACCGCATTAAGTGATCAGAATATTGAGGCTGCACCCGGTAAATTCGGAGAACAGGGCGGACAAAGTTTTCAATATGTAATCAGATACAGAGGGAAATTACAGTCGATTCCCGAGTTCGAAAACATCATCATCAAATCTACCGGCAACGGGCAATTTCTCAGATTAAAAGATGTAGCCAGAGTAGAACTGGGGGCACAGTCGTACAATAGTATGGCTACGGTGAACGGTTTCCCCGCTACGAATGTATCTATTAATCAAACCGCAGGTTCCAATGCCAGCGAAGTAATTAACAACTGTAAAACGATACTGGCAGAGGCAGCCAAGACATTCCCCAAAGGACTGCATTATACCAACCTGGTAGATATTAACAAGTTCCTGGATGCCTCTATCAGTAAAGTAATTCATACACTGATAGAAGCATTTATACTTGTATTTATTGTGGTATTCATCTTCTTACAGGATTTCCGTTCTACATTAATACCTGCTATATCCGTACCCGTTGCCATCATCGGTACATTCTTCTTTCTCAATCTCTTCGGATTCAGTATAAATCTATTAACCTTATTCGCATTAGTTTTAGCGATAGGAATTGTAGTGGATGATGCGATTGTCGTCGTCGAGGCCGTACATGCCAAACTGGATGCAGGCTATACTTCGGCAAGAAAAGCTTCTATAGATGCGATGAGTGAGATATCCGGAGCTATCATCTCCATTACATTAGTAATGGCAGCGGTATTCGTACCGGTAACATTTATCAGCGGTTCTACCGGTGTGTTCTACAAACAGTTCGGGATCACCCTGGCTATTGCCATCATCTTATCCGCAGTAAATGCGTTGACATTAAGTCCTGCGTTAGCTGCTCTCTTTTTAAAACCACATGGAGAAGAAAAACACAAGCAAAAATTCGTCCAACGGTTTTACACAGCATTTAATACCGGCTTTACAGCTGTAACTAATAAGTATACACGTTCCGTTTCTTTCCTCGCCGGTAAAAAATGGATAGTGATACTAGGCATCGCTATATTCGGAAGTGGATTATATTATATGATGAAGACCACTCCGTCCAGCTTTGTGCCGAATGAAGATATGGGAACCATCTTCGTGAATCTAAGTATGCCTCCGGCTACTTCCATGGAACGTACTACTGTCATTGCTAATGAGATCGACAGTATTGCCCGTACTATTCCCCAGGTGAACAATTCCCTGCGTATGGTAGGGCAAAACATCCTGGCAGGTAGTGGTAGCTCTTATGCGATGGTTATTCTGGAACTGAAACACTGGGACACCCGTAAAGGTGTCAGCAATGACGATGTGATCAATATCCTCAGACAGAAAACTGCTTATATCCGTGAGGGATTTATCCTCCCCATGTCCTTACCTACTATTACAGGATTCGGCGTAGCAGGTGGTTTCTCTTTCCAGCTACAGGATAAAGGCGGACATACGACCGAAGAGTTTTACAAAGTAGCACAGGATTATCTCACAGCATTACAGAAACGTCCTGAGATACAGTACGCCTCTACTACTTTCAATCCTAATTTCCCACAGTATTTATTAGATGTAAACGTGGCGAAGGTAAAAGAAGCAGGCCTTACCGTCAGTAATATCATGACGGCCATGCAGGTATATTACGGCGGTTCTTATGCATCCAACTTTAACCAGTTCGGAAAACAGTATCGTGTGATGATACAGGCAGATACCAGTTACCGTGCTAATATCCAGGGATTAAATAAAATCTACGTCCGTACTACCAACAATAAGATGGCTCCTATTACGGAATTCGTTACTCTCACAAGGGTATACGGACCAGAAAGTATTTCCCGCTTTAATCTGTTCACGGCTATGTCTGTGAATGGTTCTCCCAATGCAGGTTATAGCTCGGGGGAAGCATTAGCGGCTATCAAAGAAACACTATTACCGGCAGGTTATGGATTCGAGTTCTCTGGTATCAGCAGGGAAGAACAAAGTAGTGGAACACAATCTACCTATGTATTTATCCTTTGTCTTGTTTTCGTTTACTTCTTATTAAGTGCACAATATGAAAGTTACCTGTTACCATTTGCAGTATTACTCTCATTGCCGGTAGGTTTAGCAGGCACCTTCCTTTTTGCAAAGATCTTCGGGATAGATAATAATATCTACATGCAGATTTCCCTTATCATGTTAATAGGATTATTAGCCAAGAATGCTATCCTGATAGTGGAATATGCACTGGAAAGAAGACGTAATGGTATGGAGCTGAAAGAAGCCGCTATACAAGGTTCTAAAGCTAGATTCCGTCCTATCTTAATGACATCCTTCGCATTCATCTTCGGGTTAATGCCTTTGATGGTAGCCACAGGTGCAGGTGCAAATGGTAACAGATCTATCGGTACTGCTGCTGTAGGCGGGATGTTATTTGGTACTGTGATAGGTGTATTCGTGATTCCTGTATTGTTCATCATTTTCCAGTCGATCCAGGAGAAATTTACAAAACAAACAACATGAAGACATTAAAATTACTGTTGGTAGTCATCATAATTTCTTCCTGTAATATCACGAAGAAATACCAACGTCCGGAGAATAATGATAAATTATACCGGGGTGTTACTACCACCGATACAACGACTATCGCTGATATACCCTGGACACAGATGTTTCCTGATACGGCATTACAATCATTAATACGTCAGGGGCTTGATAATAATCTTGATTTAAAGATTGCGGTGATCCGTATTAAAAAAGCAGCGGCTAATTTAAGACAAAGCGGGCAGGCATTACTACCCAGTTTAAGTGGTACTGCCAGTGCTACTGAGCAGAAACTTTCTTCTGCCCAGGGTGCAGGGGTACTCTCTTCTCAATCATATGAGTTGTCTTTAACTTCCAGTTGGGAAGCAGACATCTGGGGGAAATTACGTGGTACCAAACGCGCTTATCTGAATGCTTTATTACAAAGCGAAGCATATAAACGTGCCGTACAAACGCAATTAATTGCAGATATCGCTACTAACTATTATTTACTCTTGGCGTATGATGCGCAATTAACTGTTACAGAAAGAACCGTTGCCAATCGTAAAGAAGATGTGGAAACGATGAAGATATTAAAGGAGAGTGATGTGGTAACAGGAGCCGCAGTGGTACAGAGTGCTGCTAACCGTTATTCTGCCGAAGTAACGATACCGGACCTGAAACAGAATATCCGTGAAACGGAGAATGCGATCAGTATATTATTAGGGCATGCTCCTGATAGTATTTTACGTACATCATTAGATATACAAAAGATAAATGTTGATCTGAAAACCGGTATCCCCGCACAATTATTAGCCAACCGCCCTGATGTGCAGGAAGCTGAATATCAGTTGAGATATTATTTCGAGTTAACGAATGTTGCCCACTCTTACTTCTACCCTTCTTTGTCTATTACTGCTACCGGAGGGTTATCAGGTACAAGCGTTTCACAGATGTTCAATGCTTCTTCATTCTTTGGTAGTATCGCAGGTAGCTTAACTCAACCCATCTTTAATCAGGGATTAAATAAACAACGTTTGAGAGTAGCAGAAGCCAACCGGGAAGAATACCTGGCTACTTTCCGTCAGACACTATTAACGGCCGGACAGGAAGTGAGCAATGCATTATATGATTATCAGGCGGCTATAGATAAAGCGAACATTCGTTCCCAGCAAATCGATTATCTGCAAAAATCTGTTGACTATACGAAGGAATTGCTCAAATATACTTCTGCTACTAACTACACTGATGTGTTGACATCAGAACAAAGTTTATTAGCTGCCCAGTTAAACAGTATCAGTGATAAGCTACAGCAGCTGCAGGCGGTGGTTACTTTGTATCGCAGTCTTGGCGGAGGCTGGAAATAAACGGTCACGGTATTGTTAAAATTTTTAACATTTTTGATTCTATATTATATATATCTTGCAAAGGGCGACCCCAACAATATTAAATTAATATATGAATATCTGCAAGAAGACGGTGATTAGCATCACATTTTTATTTTCGGGTTTTATAGCGAGCGCACAAGTACCTAACTGGCAAAACATGGATCTTCAGAAAGATTCAGTCTTTGGTATCAGCGTAGAGAAAGCCTACACAGAGTTACTAAAAGATAAAAAAGCAAAACCTGTAGTTGTAGCAATCATCGATAGTGGTATTGACACTGCGCATGAAGATCTGAAAAATGTTCTCTGGGTAAATCTGAAAGAGAAAAGAGGTAATGGTAAAGATGATGATAAGAATCATTACATAGATGATATTAACGGATGGAGTTTCATCGGTTCTACTAAAGGCAATGTCAATTATGATAACCTGGAGCTTACCCGTCTTATCCGTCAGCAAAAAGCCAAATTCGATACGTCTAAAGATACTACGGGGTTATATGCATATGCACAGATGAAGATGAAATTTGATCAGCAGTTACAGGAAGCACAGCAAACATTAACAGGTATCGGCCGTTTTGTGCAGATCCTGGATTCTATGCTGGTGCATATGAATAATCCGAATCCTACTGCTGCAGATTTAGATGCGTATGCGACTAATGACCCTGCAGAACAGCAGGTAAAGCAGGTGATCGGACAACAACTTCCCCGTTACCCCGACTTTAAAACATTTAAAGAAAAGGAACTGGATGGCGCGGTAGATCATTTCAAAGAGCAGGTGGATTATCAGTTAAACCTGGATTTTGATCCACGTGCTATTGTAGGTGACAACTACGGCAATCCCGAAGAGCATTATTACGGTACCAATGATGTTACTGGTCCTGGTGCAGACCATGGTACACACGTAGCGGGTATTATCGGTGCTGCCCGTAATAACAATATCGGTATCAATGGTGTTGCGGATGATGTGCTGCTGATGTCTGTAAGAGCTGTACCTAATGGTGATGAACGTGATAAAGACATTGCCAATGCGATCCGCTATGCGGCCGATAACGGCGCCAAAGTGGTAAATATGAGCTTCGGTAAACCTTACTCTCCTAATAAGAAAGTGGTAGACGAAGCGGTACAATACGCCATGTCTAAAGACGTGCTGCTGATCCATGCGGCGGGCAATGACGGCGCTAACCTGGACAGTTCAGTATTCTACCCCAACCGCGTATATGCCGACGGTAAAGGCGCTGCAAATGCCTGGATAGAGGTAGGCGCTTCCGGCCCTGGTGATGACGAGTCTCTGGTAGCTCCTTTCTCCAACTATAGCAAGACTGGCGTAGACGTATTTGCGCCTGGTGTGGCTATCTATTCCAGTACCCCTGGTTCTCAGTATGATTATCATGATGGTACCAGTATGGCGGCTCCTGTAGTGACGGGTTTAGCTGCGCTGATCCGCTCTTATTACCCTAAACTGAGTGCTGTACAGGTAAAGGATATCATCCTTAAGTCAGTATCCAAAGTGACTCACCCGGTAACAATTTATATAAACGGAGAGCCTAAAATGGTACAGATGACGGATGTTTGTAATACAGGGGGTGTGGTGAACGCCTATAGTGCGTTGAAATTAGCGGCTACTTATTAAAAAGATTTTTTCTGATTAGTGATAAATATGCTATTTTAGCTTCTCAATTACTTCTCTCACAAAAAGTAGCTCCGTCAAAAGAGCTACTTTCTTGTTTTAGGTCAGTTCTTACTTTTTTTAGATATTTTTTGCTTTTTCGGTTTAATGTTATAATTTTGCCGTCCCGAACAAACAATATACTGCCTGATAGTATAACGGTAGTACGACAGACTCTGACTCTGTTTGTCTTGGTTCGAATCCAGGTCAGGCAACTTGGCGAAACTCTTTCCAGTAAAGGGCTTCGCTTTTTTTATTTCCTCTCTCCAAGGTGGTATACCGAAAAATCTCCAGAAAACGGTAAAAAAAATCTCCAAACCACCTGATTTATGATTGAACTTCCAAATGGATGTAGCTACACCAAGCCATACGTCAATCCCTTCGATTGGGATCTGCCAGACGCATTTTTAGACACCGAATGGTACATTGAATATTGGTTCTTTGATCCCAGTTTTAAAAGTACACTCCCAAGAGGAAAACGGTGCAATTTTAAGAAAGGCTTTGCCGGGGCAAAAACACTCGATGAGCGAAGAAAGCTGGTTAGAAAGGCACTAAAAAATATTAAAGAAAAGCTCGAAAGTGGATATAACCCTATCACCAAACAAACCCTAAAACCAAATGAATATTATAACCAACAACCAAAAGAACAGGCACATGATCCATTTCATGATGTTGTCACTAAAACTCAGATCGATATTTCACCACAGCTCCTCGCTGTAGCAAATAAAGTCGCACTAGAAACCGAAAAAGCCCAGAAGTTGAAGGAGGAAATAAGCTCCGATAAAATAACTATTCATATCCTGACCCCAGATCTGCCTTTTATTGATGCGCTTTGGAAAGCATATCGCAAAATAAAGGGAGTTCCAGGACACCTGAGCAGTGTACGAGGCGCCATCCGGGCGATGAATCGTGCAGCATTCCTCTTAGAATATCTTCAAACACCTATCAGCAGAATAACTCCACAACATATTACCTTAAGCTTTGAGGTTATCGCCAAGATCAATCCCAAATTTTCACCAAAGTCACGTAATAAGTATAGGTCTTTTCTGCTTTCATTGTTTAAGGAACTGGCACTAGCCAGAGTCGTAAAATCAAATTTTATCCTGGAAATTCCGATTCTTCCGGAAGATGAGCCCTTACCACGGGTTCTGGAAGAAGAGGAGATTATCACCATTGATGAATATTTAAAGGCCAATTACTATCATTTCTGGCGATATGTGATAGTTTTCTACGCATCTGGCAGTAGAGAGACCGAGCTGGCCTTAGTAAAGGTAGGCAACGTGGATATAAAGAAAAGGCAGTTTACCGTATGGGTATTGAAAGGAAAGATCCACCGGGAGGTAATAAAACCGATTCCCATCCATACACTCCATATCTGGAAAGAAATATTATCGGATTGCCAGGAATATGCAACTAAATGCGGAGTACCAGAAAAGACCGGTGAAGTATTTATATTTAGCAAATTCATGAAACCCCAATTTTACTCCATCAGACCAGACCAATTTGGGCGGCGGTGGAAGAAATATGTAAAAAAGGAATTGGGTATCGATAAGGACATGTATAAGCTCAAGCATCTTTATAGTGACAGAATAGCAAAAACACTATCCCTACAGCACGCCAAGGAACAGAATAGTCATGAATATGACTCTACAACAGAGATTTATGCCTTCAATGAGGAGGAAAGGCGTAGGGAAGATCTTAAAAATGTCGTTGTTCCGTTTGCCAGAAGATCTGCATTTATAGATGGTAGCCCAATACCCGCCAAAGAAGCGAATAAATTACTTCTCCCTTCACTTACTGCTGATAGTATAAATATCATCAAACAGTTTTTAGGCACGCTGGAAGATAAATCAATGATTGTTATACCGTCTGAGAATTCTTTTCACATTAATATCATGTGCATCAGTAGTAATATTGAATCTCATCTGGGAATAGGAACACTTTATAAGTTCAGTGAAGGATTTTCAAATGGCAGTATTTGGGTGCCGGCATGTGAAATGGAATTCTACGTAGTTCACGATTCAACTGTAGGACGAATTAAAAACAGGTCTCCAAAAGTTTATGTATGTAAACTAATACATCATCCTGCCAGAAAAGAATTTGCAATTGTATTCAAGGATAATAAAATTGTAAAGGCTTTTAGTGGTGTATCAGTATACCTTACTCAATTTGCCAACGAATGGCTCCGTATGTTGGCTAGTCAATACAATGAAAAAATCATTCCACCACAGGTTGATCTATAGAGAGCAAAGCATCATTCAGTCAATAAAATCACGAGGATATACAAATACAACATTATTTAAGGTGGATAGAAATACTCCAAACCCAATATATAAAACTGAGGCAAAAAGATGTCACAACATTCAATAATAAATTATGTAGAATGAACGAAATGGGGAATTTGTTTTCTATATTTACTATAATATCTGTACCTGAATATCCTGAAATGATTCTGACACTATTCTATTTAAAAGCCTGGTAATACCAAAATGGCAATCCCAAATTCAAGAAATTCCGTAACTATAGCATGACGCGTTATTTTCCAAATGGTATTTTATCCCTAAATATTTACATCCATCTCCAAGAGAGAGGGAACCTAAGGCCATATGAATAATACATTTCATCATTGAGCTTATACACTGACAAATTCCATAATAACACTATACGGTGAACATTGAAATAGATCTGATTAAACATTAGTCAGTTTTATACTTCATATTATTATTTGATCAATTAAAAGAACTTACGACGATGAATTTCTTTGCTTATTACACTTATCAGAAAGGAAACATTCAACCTGGAGAGAAGGCAATCATTTATAGTGGTGAAATAAAAGAATTGGTAAATATCAGCCAGGACATGGGGAAACTTATCATAACCGATAGTTTTGGTCATATTATCACTGCTCCCACAGAAGCCAAAATCCAAAGGGTAAATTTCTCACTTTGCACATTTAGTGACCTGAAAGCTGGAGACCTGGTTTACGAATTTGATCCCAGAAAAGCTCCCAGAAAGATTAAAAAGATTGCCAATGACAATGTTTACTTTACAAGCGGCAAAATTAAAGAGGTTCCTATTGGTCAGGTATTTAAAAAAGTGGCTGAGATTTCACATCATGTCAGTTTTATAAAACCTTTGGAAAAAATTACCAGTGATTGCGTAAAGTTTTTGGTTTGTAATAATAATTCAGGCACTACCAGGAAATACAATGCTGAAGTGAACAGTCAGATTGATAATGCTAAAGAATACCTTATAGCACTGATAAAATGTAACAATTGCGGATCATTCCGATAGGACCATACAACTGTTAGCCCCTTTTATTCAATTATCAATTAAGGCCGTAATTCTCTTTTCATAGATTATCGTGTTTTGTATTCAACCCCAATTTATTTAATGTTATCTAATCTACTGGTTCAAAAACTACTAGTTCTTTGCATCGAAAAAAGGTTTTGAATGCAGTATGATTTGATTTTTTCTATTTTTTAACTCTTAAGAACTAAACCTAAAACAATTTTATAATTTTGTTTAACTGTTTGTAAAGCAAATATCTGAGGTGTATTAAATCATATAAAAAAAAGACCGTGAATATCTGCTAAACAATCGTTTTCCGACATGCGAACTTTAAAAATATTTCCATTGCAAAAACAAGCAATGTGAATGCCCGAATAATACACATCAAAAACAGGGGTATAAAGTAACCCATTTGAATATTGACCTGTAAGGGCCGACGGACTTATTGCGCATATCAGGCGCAACTTCCAGCTGTCATTTGCCTTAATCAAATTTATTTACCTATAAATTCAGTACACATCTATCAACTAGATGTGTATAAATGTGTCCTAAAAGTAGCATACAAAGTTGCTATTATAGCACATCTATTGGGAAAAATAAAAAATATTCCATGATAAACAGAATTATATGTTTGCCAATTGCGGGCGAAACAATAGGAAGGGGGAATCTATTTATTGTCACTAATCCAAAGCACCAGGATTACGCAACCGTACACTTTTGTACTGGAACGAATTCTGAGAATATGATATTGAGTAGTAAATCAGTAAATGCGTTTCATTTCTTAAGTGTATGTAAGGTGACTCTGTATCATTGCTGTTTTGATTTAAAAGTCAATGATCAGGCTACTGTCTATTACGATACAAGCTATACGCTGGGAAAGATTAATCACTTTTACACCGGTACTATAGTCGATAATATTAGTCGCACACAATGGCTATTAAAAAAGTCGGACGGAACGCTTGTTCCAGCGCCTAAGAAATACTGCTTTAGAGTCGAGAATGAAGTACCAATAAATCAGTACTTGAATGGGAAGCGAAGATCTATATCACGACGAATGTTTGCAGCAGTGCAGTGACGATGAGTTACATCATGAGATGGAATACGAACACCAGATGTATCTGGAATTAAATTCACAGGTTAAAGGGACTACCAATATGAGTGACGGAAAATCAGAAAGCAACAATCTGCACTTAGATATTGAAGATACGGAAGCCTATCTTTTCAACATCCGCTCAGAGGGGCGCAGAATTTTATTGAAAGAAAATTTAGATTTTAACCTGCTATATGTTTTGGAGTTAGCTTATCAGAATAATTTGTTGCCGGTCACCGGAAAAATTGCAGATTGGTGTCAAACACTAATCAGAAAAAGCTACCTGACATCAGATTATAAAATTACCATTAAGGGAAAAAAGGTATTAAAGCAGGTTCGGTTTGGAGAGGAAATACCAGATCCTCAATACTCAAAACACGATGATCCCTTCGAATATTGGTGGAAAAATGCCTATCCGACCACAGATATGTTTGAAATTTCCGGTAGACAATTTGCCGGTCATCAAAAGAAAAACCTTGACAAAGAACAATCCAGAAAATATTATTGGAACATAATCAACGAAGGTGAGTATAGTACTGATGATATCTATTGGGCCACAATCTGTCAGATGGAAAATGCTAAACAATTATCCTTACAATCCGGCAGAAGTGAACTCCACTATATCCCTAACTGTCCAAGGTATCTTTATATAAGAAGCTTCACCCCTTTTATAGAAGCTGGCCGAAATAAAAGATTAAATAATAACAATATTCAATCAGATCCATTCACATTCAGTATATGATAAAACAATATATGCCTCAGGGTTATAGCAAGGCTATAGTCAGGCCGGCGGGAGCCGGTAAAGTTGAAGCAAAATCAATAATCATTTGCTTTAACGACAACGGAGTAGCCGGTTATTTTTCCAACTTTAAAACATAGCGTTCATTGTAAAAATTATAATGGCTAAATAATCGCCCTGCTTCGTGAGTAATCACGATGTATGCAAAATATAAATACAGGAGAGTCCGAAGAAGACGCCGGCATTGGATTATTTGACTCCTTTATGATCTATGTAGATCAGGGATTAGATGGGATACATGAGGGAATTCCAATTGGGATTGAAAAACTGGACGAGTATCTTTCTTTGAGGAAAAGTATGCTTTATGTTTTAGGAGGCTATACTGGCTCAGCTAAGACATCTTTAGTGGACGATCTTTTTGTTTTGAATCCATATGACTACATGCTCCGAAACGGTAAACCGGAAAAGCTCCGGATTATTTATTGGAGTATGGAAAGGAAAAAAGTTTTTAAAGTAGCAAAATGGGTATCACACAAAATCTTCAAGGATACCGGTAGGATCATCCCTATGAAAAGGCTGCTCGGTTGGGTTCGTAAAGAACAAAGGCTTAACGAACAGGAACAGGAGATCGTCAGAGGCTGCAAAGAGTACTTTGACAATATGTTCAAATATATAAGGATTATTGATGGCCGTCAAAATCCTACTGGCATTAGAAAGGAGATTCAAAGGATTGCAGAGGAAAATGGAGATCTGAGGAATCTAAATCAGTTTGAACGAGTTTATAAGCCGAGTGATCCTTCAATTACCTGGTTGCATATTTTCGACCACGTTGGTAAGCTAAAAGGTGAGAATGGGAAGAATCTAAAGGAAACTATAGATAGCTTTTCTGATGATACCTCTAATTATACGAGGGATTTGTTTGGACATTCAGCTGTTATCCTGTCTCAATTCAACAGGGATATTGCTAATCCATTCAGGTTGAAAAATGGAGATGTAGAACCCAGATTAGAGGATTTCAAAAATACAGGTGACCTTACGGAAGATGCAGATTTGGTAATGAGTATTTTTGATCCATGGAGGTATAAAGTGCTCGACCCTAACGGATATGATTTGAATAAACTGCGCAGCGCTGATGGTGCCAAAATGTATAGACTGTTTAATATTCTCAAAAGCTCTTATGATACTGAAGGGATTAGAATAGGTCTAGCATTCCTTCCACAGACAGGCATTTTCAAAGGTCTTCCACCGTCAAATACAATGACAAGCGCAGATTATGAATCTGTAATTAACTATACAATATTTAAACATTAAAAATGGTATTTCGCTTTTTCTGATTTTAATATTACATGTCATAACGCCACATTAATATTTTTCAACTAATAAAATGCACTGTTCTTGATTAAAATAAATCATATATGGGTTAGCGTTATAGATTTCTATGTTAAAACAGCATTTATACGTATTATAGTGTCAGAATTAGACTAATGCGATACTATACAAAAGTTTACAATCATCTTTATTTATACTATTGATATTAAGGAATCGAAATAACAAACACCTAATGCGATAATTATCCCTGGCTATAGAGATTGTTTCATAGAAATGAGTATCAAAATCGGACACAGTTTTAATATATCAGATATGTGACAACCATAGAAATTGAGCGATATCCCTGAGGATGCTACCAGCCGTGAGTATTCTCTACGCAGTGGTATTGTATCCTTAAAAATTAGAACTCTTATGTAACACCTGTTAAATCTGCTTTAAGAAGTGGATAGGGAAATTATTGTCTTAAATATTTAATAATGTCAGCACAAACACAGCGAGAAGAGAACAGAATAAGAAGGCTGCCTATGGATGAAGATAATAACATCATTGATAGGCAGGAATTCACGATACAGTCCCCGGCAAAAATGATAATGATGGGACATACACTCATGGGAAAGACTATGACTATGGTGAACACAAAAAAAATAATGATTGGTGACACTCTCACTGAGACAAAATATTTCGAGTGTACAAACAAAGTCCATCTTTCTGTGAAGAAAAGTAAGGATCCGTATAAGAAGCTAAAAAATGGAGTCTATATACCAATGGGATTAGCAGAAGTTGTCAATGATCTATATCATACCAATTGTATGGACGAGTATCGTAAACTTCAACAAAGGCTGGATCTTGCACATGTACCTGAAGAAAAGGTAAAAATATTTAATGCTCTAAAAGAACATATCGCAAAAATGCGTTGGCCAATCTTCGCATTAGATAATTTAACGCAGCTGCAGGAGATGAATTATTCAGCAACTCTGCATGCTTATAATTTGGAAGTTAGACCTGATCCTCCCAAAATGGATATTCGGAAAGTTGATAAATACAGCGGAGTTAACTATACTCGTCCCAATTTCTTTGGAATCCTAGAATACATCGAAAGTTACGCAGCCCCTTTTATCATATATGTTGCACATGTAAAGAATAAAAAAGATGTTATCGGTAAAGATACAGACGACCTAACTCCACTCGACGTTGCCCTGGATGGAATTGCACCTTATACAATCACTCGGCTCATGTCAGCTGTTGCTATTTTTAATCGAAATAATGAAGGATGCTTCCTCGATTTTAATAAACGCACAGAAACTGACCTGGGAGCAAGACCCGTTCATTTACGAAATAAAATAATAAAAATTGCTGACTTTCAGACTGACCCAAAGGTATATCCCACACGTTACTGGCAGGAAATATATCCCGACCTGATATTTTAATCATCATTCATTACAATTAAAATTATAATACTATGAGTATTGTAGGACCAACAAGAGAGCCCCGTGCAAGTTCCGGATTCAGAGTAGGACTTGGTGTGCTGGAACCACTAATCGTAAATCCAACAAAAAAAGAGATCAAAGAAATTCTGGGATGGGAAAGTGAAAAAGATCCGGAATATGTTATCAATGATAATGGTGTAAAATCATTAAAACTCGAAATCTGGGTGAAGGATCTATCCACAGGCAAAAAACATAAAATACAGATTCGCCTCAAAGATCAGATAGCTACCTCAGAGAAAGGAAAAAAACGCTATATCGATAAAAAAGGCACCAGCACTTTCTGGGTTGAAAACACTGATAATTTCCAATCCTGGTTTAAAGAAAATAATCCATGGGTTGCCAGATCAGGTGAAGTAGAGTTGTATAAATTCTTAAGAGCCCATACAGGGGAACTTAGGGAGAAAAGCCCGGAAGTTTCCCGGGTACTTGACTGGAAAAAATTAATGAAGGGCGATGTTAGTGAAATTAATGAAATCCGTGGTCAAAGCTTTTCCACTAACATTGTCGGGCTGTATGCTGTAAGGCTCGCTAAAGTGGGCGATGAATTTAAGGAATTTCAGACTATTTACAACAGGGAGTTCTTATCAGTAAGCAACTTTGGATACTATAAAAGTACTATTCCTATTACTGAAATTAAAGATAGAAAGTTAGCCTTCTTTCTCAGTCAGATCCTCCACCCCGAACATGGATGTAAGGATTTTTTCGGGGCTAACAGAGTATTGGAATTGGCCCACGACTATGATCCAGCACAAAATAAACTTTTATCTGACAGTCCCATCATTACGGATGATAACATTCCAACTCCGGATGGCGATAATGTTGAGGATGATCCAATGGGAGCTTTTCCAGATATGGATGACGACCTCGACTTAATGGATAGTGATTATTGATTTAAAAATCGAATGCCCTGCTTGTACTTATTCAAGCAGGGCATTCCTATCCTTTAACCAAGGATAAAATCTATACAAATGATACAGGGTCGCCAGAGGACAGAACTGACTTTAGACACAATATTCGAGCACGTAAGTGAATATGATATCTTCCGGCACTACTTAGGGCATGATTTTAAGTTGGGCAAACCATTCAGGTCACCTCTTAGACATAAAGACGATAACCCGTCAGCTTCCATTATTAAAACAAAATTTGGAAGATTATACTTTACAGATTTCGGTCCTGGAGGATTTCGAGGTAAAATCATTGACTTTCTCAGGAACATTTATCCTGGAAGCAATTTCAATGATATTCTGCATCAAATTGACAATGACCTAAATCTGGGTATTACCAATGGAAAAGCTCCTTCAAAACCCATCAGGCGAACAATAACTGATCAAGTTGGGTATACCGATGACTACCAATCCTTTAAACTTATCCAGGTAACCCCTAAACCATTTTGCAGCGAAGATTTCAAATTTTGGGGTATGTATCACCTGGATAAAAGTGACCTAAAGAAAGAACCAGTGGTATATCGAGTAGGAGCATTGTATATAGATAAAATAAAAATAGAAATTGGTTCGAATGAATTAGTATATGGGTTTCTTTTTGAAGGTGGGAAATGGAAAATATATAGACCTCTCGCCGAAAATAAAAAAGATAAATGGAGATGTAACGTCCCCCATGATCAGCTCTATGGAATCAAATCTCTTAACCCGTCAAAAGGCGCTTTTCAGATAAAAGCAGTCAAAGACTTTAAAGTTGCTTCAAAGTTCTACGATAATTGCTATGGTATTCAGTATGAAGGTAATAATGTTATAGGCGAGGCTGACATGAAATACCTGCTAACCTTTCCATGGATACTTATATGCAACGACCCAGATGAAGCAGGAAAAAAGGCAACAGAATACTATACCAGCCTGAATAATAAGTTTAAACCATTTATAATTCCCTCATCCTACATAACACCACCCATTCGAAAGGATCTTGCTGACATTGCAAGGCACTACGGACCAGGAACAGTAGAGCGAATAATAATTAAAAATATAGAAACACTATGAAGATCTATGCTATAAGGAACAGGATTACTGGTGATTATGTAAGATTAGGTAGGGCGCAGAGGTATATCTGGAATCACTTTCCAACAAACGTTATAAGACAGAATATTCCGCTTGCGGAAAGGGCAAATTATGAAGTTGATTTCTATGACCTGAACTGGCTTGAACCAACCCGTACTTACACAATTAATAAAACCGTAATCAGGTAATTTATGAACTACGATCTCATAAAAGATAAATTCTCGACTTGGGCACCACTATTTAAGGGGTTTATTGAAACCGAAGAGTTTGATATTATTATCAGGACTTTAAAAGGGCTCTCGAAAAGAGGCCGCACGGTATGTCCATTCAAGGAACAAACATTTAGATGTTTTAGTGAAACTGCCTACAGTAACCTAAAGGCAGTCTTTTTCATTGATGGACCATATAGTAGCGTTGTAAATGGTAAAAGTATGGCCGATGGGCTATCATTAAGTGTTTCAAATACCCAGACTATCCCCAGAGGTCTTCACCGGCTTTACAGAGCTATTGAACAGGAATACTCCTCAGGCTTTAATGTGGACATGATAGATGAACCTGATTTAGGCTTCCTCGCTCGTCAGGGCATCCTATTGCTAAATTCAGCTTTAACAGCAGAACAAAATAAACCGGGATCTCATTATGACCTCTGGCGACCATTCATGAAGTATTTCTTTATTGAAATCATTAACTATTACCCTTCTTCTTTACCAATTGTATTTATGGGAGAAAACGCGAAATCCTATACACAACTGGTTGCACCATTCAACAATATCTCATTTGAACTGGACGATCCCGAATTATTTCCAGAGACAGAATCATGGCAAAGCAACCGTTTTCTAAATAAGGTTGATATAATAATAAAAGATAATCATCCGGAATTTGAGGGTATAAAATGGTTCAATGAAATCTGTACCGCATAGGCGGTACTGTACAAAATAAAACGATTATTCAAAATTTAAAATCAAAAAGAAATGACCAGATCATTGACAGTATTTAACACCAGGGGAGTTGATGAAATTGAAATCGACGAATTCGAAGGAGAGACCCTTAAAGAAGTCCAGCAGGTCTTTGAAGAACGAGGAGTCAGGTATGAAGGAATGAGTATCGTGCTGAGAGGTCACTCTAAGCCTCTTGTTGACCCATCAACGATACTGCCTACCGGAAATATCGTTGTCTATATCGTTCAACAGAAATCCGAATTAGGAAGGAAATAAAATTCCAGTAAATAAAAGGAGAAGAGATATTATTCACTTCTCCTTTTTCAAAAACCAATTGAAATGGCTGAAATTTCAAAAGCTGCGATGCTTCGCCGGGCAGTTTATCTAAAGGCCAAAGAAGGGCGAAGGATTACTGGTGAAAGCGGAATACTTAATCAAATAAAGAAAATATTAAACACTCATTTTGGCGAGCTTAATAATGAAATAGTCAATATAAATGAGTCACAGGCTATTGATCTTGCATTAAATTACTTAGGTATCTCTTTAGGACCCGACGGCGATGAAAATAATCCGGATGACACCAATATTGAACACCTCCTGGAGGTGGTAGATAAATACCTATTTTATGAAGTAGTCATACGTTTTCCAGAAGTTGAAATAAAAAATGAGCATGATGCTTCTCATATAATACGAGATCTATTCGTAAGCTTTAATATTAACTTCCAAGGATGTTTGTTCAGTGTCGATGATTCCTTTTTAAATGGTATCCGTTCCACAGTTACCGTAGATGAACTCAAGTATAACTATGCACATTCTCACCTTCCGAGAGTAGATTACCGAGAGAATTACGATGGACATTTTTGTTTGGGAACGGGATCTATTTTAGATGTTATTCTTCAGCTTAAGCACAGATTTTATGAGGATGGAATGGAGCTATTTTGCTTGCATATAAAAGAGCTGGTCAAATGGGAATCTATTTCAGGCGTTCCATATCGCTACATTTCTGAAATTGGAGTTTCTGAGCACACAACCTCTGGTCCTGCAGAAGATTTCCCGGCAGAACAAATTCCAATAATTTGCAATCATTTCCTCTTCCATTTGAGTTCCCTTCGACCACAAGTGATCAGAGATATGTTCTCTGTAAAAATCATTGAAGACAAATTCGATGTTGAGCTAACTGATCGTGGACAAAAAGAAATAGTTACTGTAATGGAGCGTATGAATCTTCCTTTGCAATGTTACGCGGTAAAAAACCATCAGGGTAAACTAATCCGTATTTCTCCGTTTGAAATCGATACGACCCAATATAAGATGACCGAACCAATACTTTATTTTCAAAACAAACCAATAAATTTCAAAATTGTTGATTATGAAAACGCAAGCAATGAAATTCGGAAATATCCCGACCCAGAATTCACCAGATTTATTAACACCCAACTTTCTGACAGATTCAATAGTTACGCGTTACAACGAAATTCTCTTCTCCCAATCAATTCCGGTATATGTGCCTAGTCATTTTATGGATAAAGTCCGATTTCTATGTTCTGAGATACAGGATCTGGAATGGAGCGCAGTTCTATTCTATAGGACAATAGGAGATTTCGGAGAAAAAAACTTCAAGTGCGTGTTAGAAGACGTACTTCTAATGGATATGGGCTCCTCAGTGATGACTGCACCAGTTTTCACTGGAAAACTTGCTACGTACCTGGATGATAATCCTTTAAACAGATATTGTAGACAAGGCATGATTCACTCCCATAACAATATGCCGGTATTCTTTTCCGATACTGACAAAAAGGATATACATATAAATGCGCCAAATCATAATTACTATTTATCAATTATTGTAAATAACAGCTATGACATTATTGGTAAGATGAGCGTTTTTGCAACCCAAAAAACAACATCAAATTCAACTTTAAATTACCTGGGTAATAATGGAGTGCATTCAACTAAAGTGATGAGCGACACCAATTCAGAAGAGGAGATTATAGGTATATATGAATGTAATATTGTTCACCACGAAAGTCAAATCGACGAGGATTTCAGGTCTCGTTGTTTTGAACTAACTAGGGAACCTGTTTTACCATCATTACCCACGGCACCAAAACCTCGTAAGGCCAAAGCATTAAAAAAACTTCAATTATTCCCAGAAGGAAATATCGCTGAGAAAAAGCCAAAATCAAAAACACGGGCACCTAAAAAGGTTGTTTCCAAAGCGGCTAAGGACATATCCAAAGGAAAAAAAGAAAATAGTCACCTATTTACCACTTATCGACAAAACGACAAAAAATGACAAATGAAAATAATGTATTAACAGAAAGTGAAAAAATGATCACCCCTGCCATATATGGAAGGTCTAAAGGTGCCTTTTGGTTTGACGCTATCTACAAAAGGGATATCGTCATAATAGGTCAGGGGGGGATTGGGTCCTGGTTGTCATTACTACTCTCCAGAACAGGAGTACGTCTTCATGTATACGATAAGGATATTTTCGAGGACCATAATGGTGGCCAGGTTATGTTTGACACTAATGTAGGGCAAAAAAAGGTAGAGGCCATAAAAAATACAATCAGTTCCTTTAGCCCGGATTGCGAAATAGAGACACATGGAGAGTATACCCGTACCAGTGAAACATCAAAAATTGTGCTTTGTGGCCCGGATAAAATAGAGGTAAGAAGACTCGCATTCGAAAAGTGGGCTGCATATGTGAACAGAACGCCTGAGCACGAACGCAGCGAGTTCTTCTTTCAAGACGGAAGATTGCTTGCAGAACAAATGTGGATCTACAACGTACCAGGTGATAGGCCAGATCTAATGGAGAAATATTACAATAATTGTCTGGAAAAACCTGATGAATCGGATACGCCTTCATGTACCTACACTCAAACAACACCTACCGCAGCTGGAATCGCTGCACACATGATATTTTATATCACGAACTGGTTGTCCAATGTAAAAAAAGGTAAGATAATTCGTAACGTCCCTTTTAGTTACGAATTCCTTATTCCACTTGATAAGTATGACATAGAATATTAAATATTAAAGTCATGGTGAACCAAAATTTTCTATCAACAATTCGGATAGGTGAAAGAACTATCAGTTTGGTTCCAGATCAGACAATTTCAAATTCATGCAAATTCATTGCTTCTGCGGGCAATAGAATACCCTTTATTCTATGTTTTACATCACTGGGATACTTAACGCTTCCTAGCGGCCCAAATGGCTACAAGAGATTATTTGATACTGATATTGTCATTCAGATTTTTCAGGACGGATCTGAAATCATTAAAATTCCAATTAGAAACAGAGTTTATTATGTCGGCAAAGGCATCATCATGGATAGCGAGTTTAATATCCTTGCAATGCTCACTGTTACTGAAGAATTCTATCATTTTTATATGGAGTTCACTGAACTGTTACCAGATCACATATCCAAACATTTTACGCTTGTAATCAGCAATAAATTTGAGAAACAGAAAGAGTTTAAAACGTTGTATGCTAAATTCAGAAAACTATACAAAGGTCAAACCATAAACCTTCACTTTACAAAAAACCCTGAATATGAGTCCTTTGTTCATTTGAAAGTCCCTTATTTCTCCACAATGGAAGAGCGTAAGGAATACATTGAAAAGTTTACGACCGATGTAATAGAAAACGTTTTAATCTCCCAGGTTATAGAGTAGTAAAATAATGAAATCATTATCCTACTTTTATTTAGTTAATCCCCCCTATCCATTGAAAACCCCGAAAAAATCTACCCTCGTAGATGATGCTGCATATCCAAGGAAGCAGCGTATTAACAGTAAACAGAAAGGAAATACTTACGAAAGATGGGTTGCAAAACAACTCAGGGATTTATTTGCCTTTAATTATTGTAAAACTTCCAGGCAAGCGTCCCGACTGCTCGATAATTCCGGTATTGATTTAAGCGGCATTCCTTTTAATGCTTCACTCAAAACCGGGTATCGAAAGTCGAGACCTAAGCCGGAAGAAATATTCAAAAATATAAAGGAACAGCTTATTAAAAATTTCCCTGGTGATGATCCAATTCATAGTAGGATGACTTTTTTATTTCACAAGCTGGACGGACGAGCACCGGAGCATCACATTGTTTCCATGATGTTTGATGATTGGTGCCGGCTGATGGCTTTTTGCATAAGAAATAAATTTTTTGAAACATGAGAAACATTCTAAGACTCGCAGACCTCCCTGATATGATCAGATATGGAATAATGACCTGCAAACCTGTTCCGCAGATGGGACTATCTATAATTTCAAAAGGAAACTGGAAGGAGATTGAGGGGAGGCAAACTGAGGAAAAGGCCGACATATTTTACTATACCGGCGTGTTCTGGAAGCATGTAAAACACAGAACGAGGGCGGAAAATAGCTGGCCCGACATTCTTGATGAAGAAGAACTTATGGAGGTTTTCCCCAATACAATATCCACTGTGGTATATAATTGATCATCTGATAAAACTAATAGTGATGACAGAAAGAGAGTATAGGGCGATAAACAGATTATCGTACAGTTCACTGAAAGATTTTATAGAAGACCGGTGGAAATACTATGAAAAACATGAGCTGAGAATAAGAAAAGTGGAGGAGCAAACCTATGATATGACATTTGGAACATTGGTAGAAACTAAACTTTGGACGCCGGATGTTTATCATGAATTATTTAAAGAGGCAACAAATAATAAGCCTAAGGGACAAATGGGTGAGGTAATAGAAAAATTGTACAATTATACCATTGCTGCTCTATCACCGGAAGGGGTTGTTACGAGGGATTTTACTGAATTATTAGCCGATGCCTTCAATGCAGTCGCGTTCAATTCAAAGGGTATTAGAGAAAAACTCAAGAAAACGTCGTATGAAACAGTTCTTATGGAGTTTGAGGGTAGTGAACAGGAACGTTACTATAAAGAAATGCTGGCCAATTCTGACAAATATCTGGTAGGACCTACCGACCTGAAATATGCAGACAATTGTATAGCGCAGCTTCAGAAACATTGGAAAACGTCAAATATCGTATGTCGTAAGTCTAACGAAAGATATAATATTCACTATCAGCTGGTAGTACTCTATGAATATCTGGGAATAAAAATGAAGTCCAAATTGGATATGGTCTCCGTAGATCATGACTTGAAAATTATTGAAATATTTGACCTGAAGGTCACTTTCGATGTTGAGCTATTTAACTTCTCCTATCGCAAATTCAGATACTACATACAGGCATTTCTGTATTACATGGCCATTCGCCAGTGGGCAAAAGAAAATGGATATGGAAATTATCGCATCATACCCATGCGGTTTATTGTCGCTCATTCTAAAGCCCAAATTGCTCCTCTTATTTTCAGAATCGGAAAAGGAAACATGATTAATGCCAGAGATGGATTTGCCGATGGAAACAAATGGTATATGGGTGTCAACGAAGCCATTTCAGCCCTTAAATGGCATAGAGACTCAGAAATCTGGGATATATCTATGCGAAATTTTGAAAACAAAGGTGATTGTACCATAAAAATTTATGCTGATGATAGTGGGGAAATCAACAAACACAACGTTGTTTCTGGTGCCGGGGTTGAGTATTAATGTAGAAGATGTAAAGAGTAAGTACGGATTCATTAACGGTTTCCTGAAAGAAACCGGAAAGGATGCTCCTTGTAAATATCCTGTATACCTGCTTTTTATGCCACCTGAATTTGAAAGCTTTCAGGAATTTGTAGATAAAGAATATAAAGACAATACTGGAATCCTGGCCGACTATGATTATGCCGGCGGATTTGTTGTCCTTGTTTATAAATTTCCAACCAGTTTCGAAAGGGTATACCGGCGATTTATAAAAGGAGAGTATTCTAAGTTCAGCCCGGAATATGTCCCTCTTCTTCCTGCTTATGAAAAATCACCGGATGGATCCAATGTTGTTAACATGTCATTGCAGCTAATGGTAATATTTAAAGTTCCCGCTTTTATCGCAACGATGGAAGAAATAGTTGATGACGTACTTGCGGACGAATGTTGGTCTATTCCAGATATAAAGCGAGAAACACTAAATATTGAGTCAATCCGTAAAAAATTAAATAAACAGTGATGGACGCAGCAAAAGTGAACTATATAATAGAAAATTGTCCTGGTGCCTATAATAGGATGCTCAAATGGTATGAAGAAAAATCGCAGATATCAACTATCCCGAGTATAGATTTTTCAATAAAAGATATTGAACGATCTATCAGAGCATTGTTATTTAACAGCCCAGGAAGATTTCTCTACGATTTTTTTGATGAAATACAAATACGGATATGTGTCCTCTGGGAGGCTGATGGTATCTGGCAATACAAAGTAACCTCTGATGTAGTCTCTGTCCATGAGAAAAAATATGGAGACAGAATACTGGCGGAGGAAGAAGGTATGTTAGCAGCATTTCAAATCCTTGAAAGTAACCCGATAGCTCATCACAATGAAAGAGTATGATCTTATAGCCGGATACAAAAAGGATTTTACCACTAAGACAGGGAAAAATCTCAAGATCACTGTATGCAGCAGGTGGGAGTCAGCATGCCAGCTACCGATTCAGATTGAAATGCCCATTGTTATAAATATGATATTGGATGCCGCTGACTGGAGCTGGGAGCAAGTCTTTACAGAATCACGCAGATCTCAATTTATTTTCAGGCGTGGATTGATATACTTTATCATGGTAAAGGCAGGCTATTCCCTTCTGAAGCTGGCAGGATATACCGGCAAAGAACATACTACCATCATAAACTCCTATCGGAAATTTGAAAATCAGTTAGAAAGCGAGCCATTAACCAGTATAGTGCTATTGGAAATAATGGAATTTATCGAAAAAAATCATACATATTATCTGGATAAATAATCACAGCATATTCCCCTTTACTGATCCCATTTTGTAATCCAATAATATAGATCCCCTTTTTTAAGTGCCGGCGCACTTCCGGTAAGACCCAAACTTAACCCAGTAAAATGATTTCTGAAGAGAAAGGCCCTGCGCTGCAGGAAGTGATGTTAAGGATTAATAAAACATATGGCAAAGGCACCATTATTACTGCCAATGAAAAAGGAGCTATTGTTCCGGTTGTCAGTACCGGCAGTTTATTAATTGATCAGGCAATAGGCATTAATGGTTTACCCCGGGGAAGAATTGTCGAAATATTAGCACCGGAAAGTGCTGGCAAGACAACGGTGTGTCTGCAAACTGTTGCCTGCGCCCAAAGTATGGGGCTATCTGCTGCCTATATAGATATGGAACACGCACTGGATACAAATTATGCAAAAAGCCTGGGCGTGGATATTAATACCTTATTTATTAGTCAGCCCGATTATGGGGAGCAGGCATTAAATATTGTTAAAACTTTAACTGAATCTGGCCGACTGGGAGTAATAGTTGTCGATTCTGTGTCTGCCCTAGTTCCTAAAAAAGAACTGGAAGGAGAAGTTGGCGACAGTAATATTGGCAGACAGGCATGGATGATGTCACAGGCGCTCAGGATGCTTGTTCCGATAGCAGAGAAAACAGGCACTCTTATCATTTTCATAAATCAGATACGTATAAAAGTTGGCGTACTATATGGGTCACCGGAGACTGGATCTGGAGGGGAAGCGCTTAAATTCTATTCATCTGTTAGGATCGATATGAGAAGATCGCAGATGGATAAGGATGGCGGGGGAAATAAAATCAAAGTAAAGATTATAAAAAACAAAATGGCAGCTCCCTTTAAGGAAGCTTTGGTTTACCTGGAATGGGGAAAAGGTATCAGCCGGATAAGAGAAGTGATAGCCCTGGCTGTCGAGGCCGATATCATCCAAAAATCCGGAAGCTGGTATTCTTATGCAGGATCGCAGTTGGGCCAGGGAGAAGATTCGCTGCGAAAACTCCTTGAAGATAATGAGGAGCTTTATAGGGAGGTGGAAGCCAAAGTAATAAACCTCAAATAAACGGATAGAGATGGATGACGTGGTTGTGAATAATCGTTCTCTTAAAGGGCTACAGTCCCATTTGCATTCTCTAAATGGAGAGCGCGATATTATACTGTTTAAAATTAACGGGCTAAATCAGCAATTAGGAGAAGTCAACAATAATATTAATAAAACAGAAAAGATGCTACGGCTGATGAAACGTAACAATGTTATTGTTTCTGAGCATGCTATTCTACGATTCATTGAGAGAGTGCAGCCTCTTCCACCTTCTGAAGTGGCAGCCAGGATTTTAACGCCTTCGTTAAAAAACATGGTACTAACGCTGGGCAACGGCACCTACCCCGTAGACGATTTCTTAGTTAAAGTGAGAGACAATATTGTAGTAACTGTGATAAAACGCAACAAATAATATGTTAGTATATAATGCAGCCAGATGCCTGAAATGTGGCATGGTGGTGGAATCCAAATATAGACACGAGGCAAAAACCTGTGGTTGTTCTAATAAAACGACTGTTGATGGTGGGTTACACTACCAACAATTCTCTGGAGTTGATATAAATCTGATACAACCTATATCCCTGCATGTATGGGATGACTATGAAACGGTCCGGGAATATGGATTCGTCCTGAAGGCGCTGAAAGAAGGAAAATTGATGGTCTTAAGGCTTAAGGATATAAAAACTGCATGGCTGGATAAAGCGATAAGTTGGCTGATGACCAATATGCCTATGAAACGCACAAGAGTGCTAGTAATGCTGATTCGTGAAAAGCAATATCGTATGGAACTGGAGGCATAAATATGGCATTAAAACGGTATAAACCCTTCTCGCCAATCAGCGAGAAACAGCGGGCAAAAAAGAAACAGCAATCCGGAAGGTATATCCTGGATAGTGAATTTTATCAGGAAATCTGGGAGGAACGCAACGGGATTTGTGAAATAACTGGCCAATCACTGGGAACTGAACCACTTTCCACAATGTTTCATCATTTATTGCCAAAGGCAAAATATCCCCAGTTTCGGTATTGTAAATGGAATATAATGATGGTAAAGCCTGAGATACATCAGCAGATTGAGCAGGATATAGATAAAGTACCTGCAGCAAAAAAGAAATTCGAGGAGCTTATGGCCCTCGTGGTCTTCGTATTATAATCAAAAGGCCGGTAGCGGATTTATTCCTGCTATCGGCCTTTTTTATCTATAGCCAATGAAACATCAAAATATTGAATTAGTTATCAATTTCTCAGGAGGAAAAGACTCCTCTGCAATGCTGGCCTATCTTTGTGAGCACTACCCTCAAGTAAAAAAGAGAATTATTATGGCCGATACTGGCTGGGAGCATAAAGATGCGGTAGAGTGGTGCAAGAAAATTGTGGCATTAATGGGTTTGCAGCTGGATGTTTGTCGTAATGAAAATAAAACCTTTTTATCTATGATCCGAAAGCGTCGAAAATTCCCATCAGCGACAACCAGGCAATGCACCTCAGACTTAAAAAGAGGCCCTATACAGACATGGATTCGCAGGAATATAAAGTCCACTACAATAATCAATTGTATGGGAATGAGAGCTCAGGAAAGCAGGTCAAGAGGCAAATTAAATCCTCTGAAAAGAAATAAAGCTTTAACCAATAGCAAAAGAACTGTTTGGGACTGGCTTCCGATTCATCACTGGAATGAAATGGAAGTACTTGATTACCTGGAAAAAAGGAATATACCCCTTCATCCTATCTACAGGCATCTTCGCAGGTTCAGCTGTAGGATATGTATTTTTATGAACGATCATGATTTATCTGAAGTAAAACAGTATGATCCAGAAGCATACAGGATTATAGCCGATTTGGAAAAGGAGATCAACTTTTCAATGAGACCAGGAAAATATCTGTCATGATAATTATTTCTTGTATATTTTTATAACTGGGTATTGAACTGACAGCCCAAATGACATCTTATTTACAAATGGATCATATCCAATATAAGGACCTATTGTTAGAAAGGGCTGGGGGGAAATTACCCTTATCGAATTTCCTGATACAATAGTATTATAAGGACTTGCGCTACGGAGGTAAATATCGGTATAAGCACGCCTCAGTAGAGGTGCTTTAATAACCTCAACACGACAGATTGTATCAGTATGTTTCAGTCTGAAATAAGAGATCCCTGAATCCTTGCCCACCGCCAAAAGATGCAAATAGCTATCATCCTTTGAGAGAATTACTGAGTCGGCTGTTCTGACGTATTTTACATCTGTGCGTATTACAGTATCGGTTCTTACTACGTACCTTTCAATGGATTTTACTGCTGTGGGTTTAATCCTTAAAGCACCAGCAAGAGAATCAATAAGTAGTTTATTTTCGAGCAGCTTTAATTCCTGAGACCTGATCACGGCGAGTATTTTTCCGTTGTTATCAGTAATATTGCGAACAGGTTCCAGGGTGCTTGTGGCCGTATCTGATGGAGAAAGGACACCAATTAGCTTTCTACAGGTAAAATGGCACAGAATAAGAATAACAATCAGTACCAGTAGGTATTTAACTTTATTACCGTTTGATTGTATCCACCGGAGGATGTATTGAATCATATTTTCTTGATTTATCCTCTATAAATCCAAGCGTTCGCATATTTTCTTCACGCAGGATCCTTATCACGGAGTCCTTTGGCAGATCAGAGGAGAGATAAAAAGGTTTATTTCCTGGGGCGGGAGTTTGTCCTGAGAAAATAATGAGCAGGCAGACAATTGTTAATGACAGAATGATTCTGATTTTACTCATGGCTATTTTGTTTTATTAGTGTTTCCCGCTTTACTTCCTGATGCAAGATTTCTTCCAGTTTTTCACCTCGCCTTCTTTCATAGTCGATTGTAGCATTTTTAAAAGCATCACTATTTGCTCCTACCCTGATGATCTCTTTGATTAAATAAACGTTTGCTGTCACTGAAGTGGCCAGTAATACCAACATTAAAGCCACCACGTTTTTCGATAAGAATAGCAGGAACCGCTGGATAACAGGAAGTTTATCGATCATATTAGCAGCATCTTTTAAGGGGAACTTCTTGCCAGTAGCCATTCTTTGGTTTTTTATTTCTGATAATTGTGGAACCGGCAACAACCTGCCCAGATTTAGAATATTTGATATATCCTCTCTTTTTTAAAGACGATGCTGGCATAGCCGGAAATCCAACCTGACTACAACAGTTGGTGTAAGGCACTTCTATCCATCCGAGTCCGGTGGGTATAGCATCATTAATTACCAATACACCGCTTGTAAGCATATCGGCTGAACTATATTTAATAAAAGCTTTGGGAGACATAGGATTAATATTTATTCTTTTCTTTTACCGCCCTGATGTGTTGGACATACTTATAAGAGCAAAACCCCGCTGATACGTGGCTTAAGTCATCATGGTAAGGTAAAAGCTGGTTTGAAATATAGTTTGGGCGACGTTTGTTAAATAAGTAAAATTCATTTTTGGCACCAACGCCGGCATCATGATAAAAATACACCTGGTTCCATTTCTCAATTTTATCCGTTGCCCATGCAAAGCCAAAGTCTTCCGGCACGCTGGTTTTATATGCTCGATTCCATAGATTCCAGAGTAATGCCCACATGTCAGCGCACCAGCTTTGGAAACCATCGTTTTCATCTTTAAAGAAGCGAAGGTTTATACCAGCCAGTTCGTAGGCCAGGTAATTTCTTATTCTGTAGGCACCCCTTTCCACATCCTCCCAGAAGTCACTATCAATATTTTTTAGCAGATACTGGGCACCACCACACACCTCATCATTTTTTTCGCAGATCTCCCTGGTAATTCCTGCAAACCGGCAACACTGGTCTAATATGTCTATCTGTTCATATTCCTGAGCTTTATGAGTAAGAACCTGTTTTGTTTTACTTTCAAAATACCCTACGTTCATATAATTGCCGGTATTTGACAGATAGCAGATATCGTCACTTAAGTATGGGCTAAAATCCAGGTATTGGGTAAAAATGATGTCAGAATCATGATAGAAAATGGCTTTCTCTTTCAAATCCGGAAATCTTTTAAAATGCTGCTTAAGTATATGTGGCCTTAAGAGCGGGATATAGTTTATTGGTATAATGCCGTAGGTTAATAAGTTAGCAACATCGGGATACCAATAGAATTTAACATTGTTTCCGCTATATTTTTTCTCCAGAGCTTTAAACCGACTCGGATTTCTGTTATACATCCTATCTGCCGGCGTAAACAATAGCACCTGGATTTCATTTTGATAACCAAGATCCCGGATATTTTCAATGAACAATTCAATTTGCCAGCTAAACACCATATCATCAGGTTGAGCCGACATAAACACAAGGTCTTTCATAGGTAAAGGGAACAAATAGAGCAAACCTTCCTTTAGGAGCTTTCTTAAACAAGATGTTGGGCGCGGATAGGGTCAATCAAAATTATCAATTACTACCGTTAAAAGGACGGCCTAAGAGCTTATTATTAACTTTCAGAATTAATTTTAAATATAGAACCAGCAGTTCTTATTGCCTGCAGGTAATCGTAAACGCAAAACTTAGGGTCAACTCTAATTTCAATATCAAAGGGCTCAGTATACGTGTAATCTCTTTTACGGAATACTTTACTTGATAGCTGATGGTAAAGTGTTGCTCCATGCTTTCTGGGTCCTGTACCGTCATTAAAAAGTAGTTCCGGGGAAATGACATTGTTAAACTTCCTTCCCGCATTCCACATCCAGGTTCGCATCTCACAAATCCATTTATTCCCCGGCAGGTTTAGGGCTATCATCTTAATATAAAGATCTATGGATTCTTTTTCTACCTGGTACCAAAAGTCCGCATCAGCTCCTTTCCCGAAACAATGAAATCCAAATGCTTTTGAAATGCTATCAGGACATCCGAGCAAATACTCAAATTTGCCGGTATCCAAATACTTGCCGGCCTCACTCCAATACCAGTTTTCATCTTCAGGAAGGTTTGGTATCTGATATACCAGCATATCAGATTCAATGAATAGAAAGTGGCGCTCCTTATTTTCCGGGAATTGCTCCCAGAACCTGGCAAATAAATACGGTTTTGAACTAGCTGGATATATCCGCCCTTCTGATCGCTCCGGGTAATAAAATATGCTGGCGTATTTCTCTAACGATTTTATCTCCAGGCTGGCAGGTACTCCCTCCTCCAGGAGAGTGAGGAAATAAATATCTTCCTTATTCACTCCTAGCTTGATAAGGGAAACCAACAGCGTTTTCAATTGCCAGATAAATAAAGGTTTATCAGGTTGGGCACATATGAACTTCATTTCCAGTTTATTTCAATATTCTTATCAGGAAATCATTTATGGTAACTTGCGGGATAGTAAGGTCTAATACTTTCTCATAAGACTGGCCGACAGCGACAGTATCGGTAAATGACAAAGAAGGGTCGTCAGAGGCAGTAAATTCAACTTTGACGGGCACACTCTCGTTATTTGATCCCGTTATGCTAAGAGTCATCGATGTGGCAGCAGAGCCAAATCTAACAGTATCAAAGTCGCAATACATGTAATCTGTTAAATTGTACACAGTATCCGGCCAAATCATTTTGGGTGTCCCAACATCCCCGCCATTATTTAATATCGTGTTTACTTCAAAATAGGAACTTATAAGTTTACTGCCACCTAAAGCAATAATACCTTGTCCAGGATTGCTGTTAGAATCAAAAGCATTTAGGTTCAGGTAGATTTTAGTTCTACCCCTGGGAAGGGCCGGTAGCGCCGGAAAAATATTATTACCCTCAACAGGCATTGGTATTGTTCTGGCATATCTTATCATATCATTGGTAACAATAATCAGGTCAAGACCACTACCATAGCTGTAATATGGATTGCCATCAGGAGAAGTCATGAACGCTGAAATAACTGGATAAATAGGGCCTGGAATATTTTGAGCATTAAAAAGAGTATAAGCATCTGCATTCCCATGTTCTATACTTTTCTCATAGATTAACTGCGTCTTGTCCATGTCACCATATAACTTATAAACTAAGGTAGCAAAACCGTTACCCCCAAAGCTATAGATCTGATTAAAACCTTCCACCAGCAAGGTTATACATCCTCCCTCCTGGTCACTTATGGTAGTGGACGACGTAGTAGTTGTGCTGAAGCCGGCGCAGGTTAATGCGCTTATAAGGTCGTCGATAATATACCAGTTTCCGTTTACCAGTCCGCAATCCTGGGAAGTGGGTCCGGTATACTGGGTACATTCATTACCGGAAATATAATTGCAGGGCTGACAATTCCTCATAGTAGGCATAGTAACAGTTTTTATCTTATTCTTGCACGGGAAGTTATAGTAATACCATACTCCCTGGCCAGATCTTCATTAAACATAGCAACATAGGTCATCAGCTCTTTTGATACCGGAAATGTTTTAAACAGGTATTTCATAACCTTGTTCTTTTCAGCGCCCTTTTCATCTCCAATGAGTAGGAAATAGGATTCCATTGTCATTCCGCTGGTAAACCTGACAATATCATTAATAAGCTGCACTGATGGGAAAACACTACCATTGGCAATGGCCGTAAAAGAAAGCGGATTTAAGAAAAATCCCAATTCATCTGTCATTTTATCAAGTGTTCTGGTAAGCCATTTATAAACGCCTGTCGTCCTGTCATCATCGTCATCTGGAACTTCTGATTTGGCAAACATTAGCATTCCCAGCATAGACATCATTAGTCCTACTTCTTTGAGCTGGGTACGGATACCCTTAACATACATATCAACAAAATCAGCCTCCGTCATTTTGAATGGTCTGCCGGTAGCTTCCGCCTGACGCTTTTTCTCCAGGTAAACTTTTCTGGCAATATCAATAAGACCTTCGTTTTTACCAGCAAGTGATGCTATAGAAGCTTTGGCACCTGTAAGTATTCCATGCCTTAGTGCATTAAAAAGCATAGCTACCCTACCCCATTCATAGCTATCAGTACCAATCTGGTAGCGGAATTCACCGAATCTGACATCGGCCATCCTGGGTATCCAGTTTTTAAACATCATAAATGACTGCCCTAAAAGCGTCATACGGTATTGGGAAATATCGTCCTCGCTCATGTTGCCCAAAGCATCCTTGCTAAACTGCTGAATATTATTGCGTAGATCCGCTACTGTTTTGGAGTTTCGGGTAATGCCATCCAGTACAATTTTATCATTCTCGATTTTTGCAACTACAGGCAAAGATTTTGTATTTTTTAACTGCTCAATCTCTGTTTCAATTTTTGCACGGAGCGCCTGCTGATCAGGGCCACTTAAGCTATAAATACTCCCGTAATTATTGAGGTCTTTTACGTGCTGACGAATATTTACCAGCTTACCATCGTTAACCATCGTATTACTAAACATGGCCAGGGCTGCTGGATATTGGACTCCTTTATCAGATGTTCGCATCAGATAAAACAAATGATCACTGGAGAGCAGTTTGACGGCTTTGGAAACAGAAAGCTGTTTAATCTGCTCACCAGTACGATCTTCTGTCAGGGGAAGAAAATAGTTCAGCAGGCCGGCATGTATTTTCCCTTCTTCAGTATGAAATTTCGCACTGGCCAGCTGTAACGCTCCTTTTGTATAATCGGATTTTGTGAAATACTTTCCAGCGAGCATATAGGCATTGGCTTTACCTCCCAGATAGTTAGTTAAAGCAGTAGCCAGGTTGAGACCCAGCACTTTCATCTGAAAGAAACGATTTGTTGCTCGGATCATTTTCTTCCCGGAAATGGTAATTTCCTCTTCACTGGAGACAGGCATCAGGTCCGACTTAAAAAATTCATTTACTTTTTTTGCCAGCCGGTTATATTTAAACTGAAAAGTTACATCCTGCCCTTCGGAAAGACGCTTACCATAGAAGTAATAATCCATGTAGTTTTTGAAGTATTCAGTATTTTCTACGTTATCTATTAAAACAGGCTCTCCGTCCTCTTTGATAGCAATACCTCCTGTCCTCTTTGACCTGGATATAGCCTGCCTGTTTTTTTCCGTAAAATGAAGCAATCTAACAGTATCTACTACTTCAGATTTGTGGCGATACTTGATAATTTCCTTTTCCCAAAGGGCCATCACCTTAAATATATCCGTGCTTTTATTTGCATAATCACTGAATAACTCCCCGTCCTTATCAAGGATTTTTTCGCCCAGGTCATAATGATAAAGTGATGAGAGCTTGTCTTGAGGATTTCCGTTGATATCAGTATAACCGAAAACTTCATCGTTATTATCGATTCGGACTGAATTCAAAAAGTTCAGATTTGCACTTTTGACCACGCCGGACTCGGCTCCAAAAACAATCTTATCCAAAAAATCCTTTCTTACATTAGGAAAAAATGTTTTTCTCTCCCAGGATTTTAACATTCCTAATTTATAGGACTCTTCCAGCTTAGCTATCCAGAAATTATATAACGCTAAAACAGGTTCATTGTGGGGTTCATGTAAACGAGCGAATTCTTTGGATTTCCAGATATTTAAGTCAGGATAGGCTTTTAGCTTATAATTAGCAAGACTTATAGCCGTATCTGGATTATCCATGATATCAAAATGCTTTTTAAAGTCCTGTAGCCTGGCTATTTTAAGGGCAGCATCTTCTTTTTCGTCCTCATGCAACCTGGATGTCTCAAAATTCTTCTTACGAAGATCCATCTCCTCTTTATACCATTTGTTATAGGCTTCCAGATCAATATTGCCCATTACCCATGAGGCATTCTTCTTAGTAAGCGCATCGGTCATTTCAGCATAAAACTCTGGACTTGTTGTAGATATTACTTTTCCGTTCCATCTGCCTTTTGCATCTTTCTGAAAAATCATATCCTGTAATTCCTTAAAAGAAAGCCCGCTTGTACGAAGCCATTCGCTCACTTTCTTTTCTAACGAGATAAGCTTCTCAATTTCCTCTGAAAACTCAATCTGAATACGGGTATTGATATTTTTCACGATCTCCCAAAGGATCTCCGTGGCTTTTGTGGCACCTTGAGAAAGTGACCTGACCCATTTCTGATACCAGGTAACCACTTTTTCTGGCTCCAGGACATCTTCCACTTCAAGACCACGAGCGATGCTATTGACACGCAGGTTATTGGCAAGAGTTATAATCCTGCTTAATACCAGCTCTGCGTCATCACTTATCATTTCAGACTCCTGAAGAATTGGCTTGCTTTCAGCGTCCTTGTATGAGAATATCTTCCGGAATGTAACATTGAAGTCTTTATAAAGGGTGAGTACATCCTCAGCATCCAGGATCTTTCCGGAAAGTTCATTAACATCAGTTGCATTCAGCTCCTGTTTGCCGGAGTCCAGCAATTCAAAATATTTACGGAAGAAAGCATTGAAGTTGTAAATATCATTTTTGGCAAATTTGAAAAGCGTCTCCGTCTCCTTCTTCATTTGTAGTCTGCGGATAGCAGTTGTGATGTCATTAAGCCGCTGGTTTTTCAGATACTCTGCTCCGGGATCAGACCTGGTATCAAAAATCTTTTCATGAAGGCTATTGAGGGCAAATATCAACTTATCCAAATCCTTGTTACCAGTACTTTCGTACTTTGTTGGAACAGGAAGTAAAGTATCATCAGTAATAGCTTTGACATTAACATTTCCGATTTCTACACCAAATAACTTTAATTTGGTGCGTTCATTATCCTCAAAGGAATATAGAGCCTTTATGGGTATAGCTCTGGTCATACCAAAATTATCCTTTACTGCGCCATATACAGGGCGGGAAAGCATTTTTAAATATTCAGATATCTGGATATTCCAGGCTTCTTTCTTGTAGAAAGGAATATCTGTGGCCTGCTCTTTTAAATTTACAAACTTCCAGTCGAGAATATGGATCTTTCCAGGTGTTCCGTCAGCGTTATCTGGCTCAATGGCAAGAAAGTCGATGGTACCGGCCATATCTTTCTCCTCGTCATAAATCATTAGCTCACTAAAGAATCTGGTACCGGCCTTAAAGCTGCGAAGACGCTCCCGCATGTTGTTTTCCAATGTCCTATAAAAAGAGTTGTCTGTAGGAGACAAACGGGAAGGAATGGTTTGTAAAAGCTCCTCATTTCTTAAAAACCCGTCATCACCAATCATGCGGTGAAAAATATCCTCCAGATCAGCGTGTCCATCTGTTCCCTTTTCCTTCTTCTGATCATTGATTGCCTTCTGAAGCTCTGTTTCAGAGATTTGTTTATTGCGAAACTTACGTTCGTAATAAAGTTTTGATAGATTGGTTACACGCTCACTTACCCTTTTCCCCCCAATAACATAGTAACTATCCTGACCATTGGTAGCTGAAACTTCTTTAGAAAGTTGGGAATGAAGATTTAAAAGCTTGTCAGAAAGCTGGCTCTGATGAGTGTCTTTATTCAATTGAAAAAAGACTTCATTCTGACCTGTTATTGGTTCATCACTAAATTGTCCATTTAAAATATTGCCTGCAGCAGTTTCAAATAAATTTAAGGGGCCTTTGGAGAAAAGATTCTTTAGGAAACTAATTATCCTTTCCCACCATGATCCCACCTGGGCCAGTAATTCAGGTTTTTCATTGATGCCTTCTGACTTATTAATGATTACCTCTACCAGGACTCTGGCGATTGCTTCTTTTTTGAGTTTTAAGATATCTGGCTTTCCATCCTTTTGATATAACGGCTCATTTCCATAGAGAGATAATATATCGTTATACAGCCTGAACTTTCCTATATCTCTGAGCAGCCCTTTAAAAAACTGCGGATTAGACTGCTGAACTAGCTCTACGGCAAAGTGCATAGCCTCCTCCGGGAGGGCTGTATCATGTTTACCGTTTACAACCTGAATGGTTTTATTCAAAATATCGGCTACTGCACTGGCATCTATCCGTTTTCCATTTACAACGATCTGATTAACATCCTTTATTTGTACCCCGATTTTTTCAAGGAAATTGTAAACTTTATCGAGCGTTTGCTTTCCTGCTTTTGATGGGATGGTTGTATCTACATTAGAATCATTTAACTGCAGCATCTTTTCATCCCTGTTTTGAAAAGCACCGATAACCTGGGCATCAGAAAATTCATCTATTTTTTGGTTGGAAGGCAGTACAGAGACGCGAGGGTGATCATAATATTCCAGCACAAGTCCTGGTTTTCCCCAGGCATTGATCTGTTTGTAAATGTAAAATTTTGCGCCAGGTCGCTTCACCTGATCATCATCATATGAGAGTGCAACGTCATTTCCATTTGTATCCTCCATCATTACTTTCTGAAAAAGCTTAATAGAAAAAAAGGAATAATCACCGTTCTTCCTCATCTGTGCTTGTTCTACAGGAGTGTATGGTGCTTTCGTTACCGGGTTAATGGCTATCTGCCTGATCTTTACAACCGGGTAATTACTTTCTCTGGACTGGAAATGAGTACTTAGCTGGATAAATTGGTAAGATCCATCTACTATGCTTAAATTCTTGTAAAGTCGTGTTGGCACCTCATAAAGAGGGGTAAATGAGCCGTAGTAGGTAGATATTTCCTTTGGTTCAACAGTGGGGACAACGCGCTCATCCCAATAATGAACTCGCTGGAATGCAAAGCTGGAAACAAAATCACGGATAAAGTTACCTTTGCTTAAATTTTCGAGGGCGCGAGTCACTATCGGCGCGTAGTCCTCTACAGGAATAATATCTGTAAATGATATTGGAGATCTTCTCGATCCTGATTGCACCAGCGATAACAAGATCAGTCGTTTATACAGACCTGCAGAATGCACGTTGTCTCTGAGCTCACGCATGGCTTCCGTGTAAAGATTGGAAGTATAGCTATCATATGCTTTCTCAGTCAGCTTAACATTTTGTGGCTCAATGGTGGAAGCATCATCGTAAACAGGTTCCAGTAACTTAAGTATTGTGTTTTCGGAAAGATCACTCCCGGCTGGAATTGCTTTTTTAAAGGCCACCAGTTCTGCTGCCACGGCATCCTGTCCGAGTAACAGATCCTGAATTTTTGTATTCAGACTGTTTTCTGAAGCCAGTTGAGTGATAAAGTCCAGGAAACTGCTCTGGAGTTTTGAAGCGATAGTGAGAAAATCATCTTCTGACACTGCTCCATCTTTAGGCAAATAATAGGATAGAATTTGCTCAAAACCCTGCATGGTAGATGGCCTGTCAAAAAGAAATATTTCTCCTAAAGCTGATTTAACTTTTCCCAGATACTGGGCAATGGTGCCAATAAAAGACTTATCCAGTAATTTATCAATGCTATTAAAAAGATTCCCTTCTCTTGCCTGTCTGGTGAAAGTCTGCTTTCTAAAGACCAGGGAAGCGTCACTAAAATAATCGGTGTCGTAATTACTACCTTGCGTTAATTTAAAAAGGTGACCTGAAAAGACCGAGTATTTTAGAAATTCATCGAGTATTTGCTGCTGAATACCATTTTCAATATCTGAGAACTTCTTCCCTCTACTTTTTTTCTCAATAAAGGTTTTTAAATTGCTGGTGTCAATTGCGCCGACAGCAACTTTTCCGGTAGGATACAAACCTTTTGCCTGATTAATGTACCTGATTGTCTTTTCAGAAAAAACAGTATTAAAACCTTTGATGGAAAGCAATCTCAAATAATCCTTAATGATGGGTTGGTTCATAAAAAAGATCACATCCCTGGTCGGCACCCCGATTTTTTCCAGGAACATGTATGTGCTGGCAACATTGAGACTGGCCCCAAGTTCAATGATAAAGGGATCTTTTGCCACGTCTACATAACCATTTATGTACGAGCTGATCTTATCTGAAATATATTTTCCAATAGTATCCTTAATGGCCGAAATACTGATAAATTCCTCACCATCCACACTCACGGTATTATGAGGCAACTGAACGGTTATATTTTTGACAACTGATTTTTCTGCATTGGAAAGTTTGTTATTAAAATTTCTGTGATCAAGGACAATTCCGGCTAGTTGGCTTAAGGCAGTATTGGTTTGCTGAAGTGCTGCAATACCTACTCCATCCTTTCCACTCAGAAAATTATGCCTGGTTTGTGACATATAAAATGGATCCAGCAGTAATGAAAAATTTCCTTTTGTTTCCTCAGCACCTATACCTAGCGCCTGGTTGAGTTCCCCCCGAAGAGCTACCAACTCATCGGCACTGTTAGGCTGTATAAGCCTTTCAAAATTTTCGGGCAGGGATAATAACTGCTGAAGTGTCCTTATATATTCATTTTCCAGAGCAGCGGAATCAAACATGGAATAAATCTGGTAAATATTTTTACCTGAGACCATGCTGGAAAACTTATCAAAGGGTATATATTTTTCAATTGCACGCTGGTAAGACTTTTCATTAATTCCTGCTTCTTTTAACTGTTCTGCCAGGCTGGAAAATACACTCTCTATTAATCTGGAATGCTCCTCTGAAAACCCTATTTTGTTTTGCGCCTTTAGTTGTCCTCTTTCCGCCTGCTCGGCAAGCTGCCGATGAGCAATGCGTAGGATGTTTTCGGTAGTTCCAAAGATATGATTATACAAAACCTTAAGTCCTTCGTCAGTCTGGGTATCAGCATGCACAAAAGATATCGGTTCAGGGAATCCGTTTTTACCGATGTAAAAGTTTTTTAAATAAGTATTCAGCTTATCAATGTCAAAGTCACTGCCGGCTTTGAGTACGATTTCGGAGGGGACTATAATTGTATCGCCCATCTCCTGGGGTAAAAAACCTTTAATTTTTATATGCTCAACGGAGTTAAGTTCCTGGGTAGGAATACGAAATCCAATACCAGTAAGCAAATCAGAACCTTTTGAGTTCAGATAATCTATTAACTCCTGGTCAGTTTTACCAGATCCCCTTTCAAGTAGTTTCTCCCGAAACCAGTGAGGCATATATACTTCTATATAAGGGGCGTCTCTGGTATAGAACTTTAAATCGCTGGAAGTAAGTCTGACGGAACTTTTCTCCTGGTCGGTTAGTTTATCAAAATCTGTGACCCTTTCCCAATTAGCTGTTTTGGCTCCTGCCGGCTTATACACCGCCTGGCGATTATTGCGTTCAAAAAGAGCAGAACTTACCTGCACCTTTGGCCCACCAGGCATTTTAGGCGACAATAACTTTTTATCTACGATAGAATAAATAATAGATTTTACTGCCCTGTAATTACTGATTGCCTCTAATGAAATTTTAAAGTCCCCCGTCTCTGCATCTATTCCGATAGCACTCTTGAAATTATCAGGTAAGTCCCTGGCTTCCGCCTCTCGGGAAATAAAAGCTGCCACAAGTTTTTTATCGGCAATGTGAAAGCCATTTTCTGTCTCCGAAATTCCCAGTTGGTCCAGTACCTGCTGATAGCCTTTATCAGCCATCGCCTTCAATATGGCAATGTTAGCTGAGATTAACTTATAGGAAGGAGATAGCTGTATCTTTTCGGTTTCTGAAAGTTTATTCCACGCAGCTGCATCCATGGAAATATCCTGAGGGATGCCGGATGCAAGTAAATTAATGATGGCAAGCTTTGTCAGTTGGGTTCCCCTGGTCTGTTTATGTTTTGTGCCGGCTGTTTCCAGCTGTATTCCAAAGTACTTAAATGGAACATTCACGTTGCCAGAAAATGGCTCCGGATTAAAATCGCCGTTTGTCTGGTAAACAGGATTCAGGAATTCAGCACCTACTTTACGGCCACTTTCCATAATTGCATAGGAAATACCTGCGGCGCTCATTTTACCATAGAGTTTGCCCAGACCTCTACCCTCTGACATCCTATAATATATAGGCATAGCAGAAGTTTTATCTAAAAAGATATCGGCAAACGCAGCTCCTGCTTTTACGCCAGTTCCAATCGGTTTTATAACATGAAAAATACCTGACTGCGGATTACCCTTTTTAACAAGATCTTCATCGTGTTTTCTCAAGTCTCCCCTGTTTTCATAGGAGAATCCATTAGTTTTGGATCTGCCCAGTCTTTCATAGGCCATCTCATACTGATACTGTCGCTCCATCGCATCCGTCCACCTACCGCCACTTTTTAGCAACAATTCACGATAGGCCGGTAGCGTTATCCAACTTTGAGCGTCGGCTTCGTTGGCATTCTCATATGCAGCTCTTAAGTTTTCTGGAATAGAATGATCTAATGCCAACGACCCTACGATCTCAATATCTGCCACGGTTGCAGTGACCATATAGTCCTTAAACTCCCAGTAACCAGGATCTGATAGCTTTAGCATAATCCTATCATCGGATAACGAAGTGGCATTCAATCGGTTGTTGGCAAACGTATTAAAATAAGGATCCGAATGATAAGTAGTCTCTCTTCCGGATAGGAAAGATTTGATTCTTTTGGTCGGATCTGAATATAAAGCAGGGTCTCCGAAAAATATCTTGTGAAATTCTGTATTCTGAATACTGTAGTTCAACGTGCGGAACCGAATAATAGAACGGATTTCAGCTTCAGTCAATTTTTCAGGTATCTTATTGTCATCCTTAAAATCACTATCAAGCCCGGAGAATGTATACAGGTTTTCATTTTCAGGCTTTATCACTTCATAATCCCTGAAGTAATTAAATAATTCATCTTCCCGCTTATCAAACCATTCTTTAATCTGCTGGCCGATGGCTGTGCGGTTATCACTAATCCATGTTTTGTGATCATAGCCAGTATTAATAGCAGCAATAGCTTTGGCATGTAGATCCTGGCCTAAGATCCCCTTAAAAAACCGGAGATCGGTTCCCTGTTTCCTAATATTTTTGATGTGAGAGCGATCTTTAAATTTTGATACCAGCTCCATTTCCGCCTGAAGATATCCACCAAAAATCCGGAAGACTTTATTTGATAGGACTCCAGGATTGGATAAATCCGAATAAGGGATATAATGAAACTTATCAAGATTCAAACTCCATTCAGTCCGGGAATCTGCTGGTAGCAACACATAATAAATACCATTCAAATTCTGGTTAAACTCCTGCAGACGTCTTCCTGAAAGGCTTAATTTTTCCGTGGAGGTTCCTGCCCGGGGACCTACTGGTTTCATTCCCTCTATGATAGAAATATTAATAGGATCTGGCCTTCGGTTACCGTCATCGTCAAACAATACACCACCGTTTTCCAGAAGTAAGGAACCAGTAGAAAAAGAATCTGAAAGATGCGGTAAAGCATTTACCAGGTCAGATTTTGTCGGATAATAATTCAGATCATTTAATATGGTGGATACATAATTGTGCAAAAGCAGATTTTGGACAGGTTCACCATCAATATTAAAATGCTGGCTTTCAGCACTTTCTCCATTTGCTTTTACATAAACCTCTGCCAGTTTTGTAAGTGCACCTGTAATCCCTAAGGATCTACCCGAAAGGGTGGCGATATCGGCAGTCTTTAATAGCTGGTTAAATAACCGCTGGGTAGCATCATTAAATTTCCTTTTATCCTTATCGGAAAGTAAGTCATAAGCCTGACTGGTAAAATCAATACCCAGGGAATTTAAAAATGATATTTTACCTGATGGCTGCTTTACAGCTTCGGTAAATGGAGCTAATTTTTTTGGATTAACCCTGTATCTATTAGTATCTACATAAATTAGTTTGTCATTGCCGGCATTGGCTTTCAGGTTATTTAGCCATGAGCTTATTACCTGGCTGGTCTGCCGGTTTTCATTTGCACCGGCAAGATAAGTCCGGCCTCCCTCATCCTGAATCTGGATGAAAAAGTCAGGTCTTTGTTTGGCAGAGACGCTATACAGTTTGATTAATAATTTCCAGTCATAAAGTGAAAGATTATCATAACCAGTCCCCGTTTTGAGTCGATTATATAGCCGTATGTAGGTTTTATCTTTTCTGGCCAGCCCTTTAATCTTCGATATCATATCGCTTGGGGAGATAGACCCTACGACCTCATATAGCATCCTGTTGAAGGTTCTAGCATAATTGACGAGCTGTGGGAGTTTGATAGAGGAGAGTTTTTTTGCTGGCGCAATCAGCACATCCTGTTTTGCCGAATTATAACCGTCATCTTCTACCTGAGTGAGGGTAGCAAATAATAATTTTATAGAAGATGCGGCATTCTTTCGCGCACTGATTTTTAAGATGTCTCGCTCATAATCACGCTGGTTTTTACCTGGATTATTGATAGCGGCCTCCAGTTCTTCCTGGTTCAGATCAGTTTCAAAAATCAGATTAAAAGGCTTCAGGAAAGATTCATTAATCTGCAAAAGCTTTTGCCAGTTGTTACTTATGGGTAGCCAGGTTTTATTATAAAAGTCAGTATAAAGCGCTATCGTTTTTTCAGCTTCTTTCTGATCTAGTTTAGCATCTTCAATATCTGCCAACAAACCCTCAGGGAGCGAAGTATCAAAATACACCTGCATCCGGTCATAAACCTTTTTATAGAGATCGGAAACCGAAAGATGATATTCATCAAACTCCACCAGACTTCTGTTTTCTGAAAACAACTCTTCAAATACCATCGATGTCATCCCTTCCATCACCTGTTGAATAAATCTGGTATTTAATCCGGGAATAAACCTGCTGTACTGCTCTGCTGAGACCCTATTGGCATAGGGAGGAGTCATGCGGGAATAATAACCCTCATTAATTCTGGAAAATATCTCTCGCATACTTGCTGCCTTTCCAAGCAGAACTGATTTAATAAAATTTAAAAGCCGCTTGAAAAAACCATCGGCTGCCGGCCTCTCTGGAAGTGTTCCGCTAAGATTAAATTCTCTGAATTCTTCAGCAATTTGTTCCTTGGCCTGGTGATCAGTTGCTTTATTATAGGAAACTTGATTACTACTAACCCTGTCTATAAATGATCCGGATCGTTTTTTAAATTCCTTTATAATCTCCTGCTGTTGTCTGGAGGATAAAAACATACCATATACTGCCTCAAATGCCTCGTGATAACCGGTACCTATTTCAGCCCCTTCATACAGGTAGATAGCATTATCCCGGAAAACACCCCATGCGTATCCTCCATCTGTTGTGGATATAAGGTTGTCTACTACGCGAAGCGGTACTGCCGGCAGCACTTTACTTAAATAGTCTTTGAACGCCGGAATATTCTCCCTGGAGCTAGGAAGATGGCTGATAATCCTGTACTGACCACCAGCGATGTCATTTCCTGATCTGTTTGGACGCAGGTTTTTAAAAATCTCTTCAGCAGTTTTACCAGACACATTACTTTCCGCCTGCGGGCCTGTATTAGTTGCTTCCGTGGCATTTAAATCTGCTGTTTGCGCTATAGGGGCAACAGCAGGGGAAGGAGCATTACTTTCGGGGCTAACAGTTAATTGTTCAGCTGCAGAGGTACGTTTCTCGATTTCGGCAAGTACTGCCTGGTTAATTTGAACAGTAGCAATTTGTAGAACGCTTGCCTTAAAGTCTTCTGTAAGCGCTTTTTTCCGCAAGTGTTTATAATCGGTAAACTGCACACCTTCAGCGGAAAAAGTTGCCGCCACGCTCGCCAGTTTTTTACCCTCAAAGGAAATCAGGTTCAGCGTGACCCCATCAAGTACAAAATCACCTGCTTTTATTATAGGTTCAAAATCTGCGGTTTCAGCCACTGGAGTAATACTTTCTCCAGGAGGAGGACTTTGCTGAGCAAGGGGAGTAACGGTTGCAGACGTTGTAGTACCCGCCTGCTGAGTAGCTGTGTGGGGGAATATGTCAAAATTCTGGAGCGTAACATATCTTCCCTGAAAAGTAGCAGCATACTTATCAGATGTAGCAGCAACAGGTGCAATATCAGTTGTGAAAGGTATCTGGTCAGTAGCTCTTGCAGTTCCGGCTAAACCCGAAGTATCATCTACGGTGGTAATATATGAACCCGATAGCAGAAAGTGCTGATAGCTCTTCCACTGGACTTGTACTGGATTATCCTGGCTATCAATATCAACGATTTCATTAAATGGCTGAGAAAAGCGCTGAGTAAGCAGAAAATTATTGGCACTTACATAAACATCGTCCAGGAACTTTTCCAGCTGCGGCGAAGAGGAAAGCAATTGGGGCAGAAATGGGGTTTTATTTGTACTACTCCCCAGATACAGGTAACCTTTACTATACCATATCTGCCCTTTGGTGGCAGCTTTGGTATCACTGGGCTTTTTCCAATATAAAAGACCTTGAAAATAATTAAGAATTGCCTTATCGACAGTGCCTTTAGAGGCTCCATCAGCTAGTTTTACGATCAGCTTTTTTATAACCTGCTTTTCTTTGCCGGTAAGTTTTCTGTTATTAAGAGGAACAAGGGTTGCTCCGCGCTGAAGAATGGGCCTACCTAATGGTAAATAAATGGTCTGATCATTATGAATGATGCTACCCGCTTTTTTACCATTTACTTCTTCTGTTTGCTGCGTTGGAATTATTAGTAATTTATTACTGAGCTCCCTGGTCGGAACAAGAGACTCCGTAACAGCATATGAGTTACCGGTTTTATCATAAGATGCAAATCCTTTCGATACAGAGAACGGAAATACTTCATAGCCGGTTGCCCTGGATAATAAGGAAGTTCTTTTAATCCTGTAGGCATCCTGATAAGTCCCTGCCTGGGCAGGAGTAGAAGCCCTTTTCCCAGTTGATATATATCGTAATTCATAGTTTTTCCAGGTAAGCGAAGTACTGGGCATTGTGGTGTATACCAGCTTATTAAAGTCTGGTTTTGTACCCACTTTTTCCATGTTATTTCCACCCTGGTCTACAAAATAGTCTCCGGCAGATGTGGAACGAATAAATACAAGCCTGATAATACCTTCATTAATATCAGCCGAAGAAGTCGTGGAGCCGGGTACTTTATCAGGAATTAACCCCTCTAGGCCAAGCTGCTTCTGATTAGCAAAAGTTACAACTGCAACACGGATGTTTTCTTTATCTGTTATATCGTCGATATTATTTAATAACTTATTTGCCCTGCGATGAAAGTCATCATTTTCTCCGACACCGGAAATGGCTGAATTTTCTGATGTTGATGAGCGAAATAAGGTAGTGATATGTTTTTTTGCTCCCTGATCTTCATTTACCTGATCTATGATTTCTTTATCTTCCGCAGGATCAGTAGTCTGCGTTGTACCGGCAAGCCCGTCTGCTTCTGCAAAACCTTTGTCTACCTGAGTACTCACAACTGGGTCCTCAGTTAACTTTTGAATACTCTTTCGTGTATTTTCAAAATCGCTGTTAATGATGCCAAATGCTTTCTCCAGCTCATCTGCCAGCTGTTTATCGTCAAGAAAATTAATAATGTCAAGCTTTTCGGCAAGTGTCTTATTTTTCATTTCCTGCTCTAAATGATCGAATGCCGGAAGTTTTACCGTCTGATCGATAGCATCATTCATTTTTGATTCCAGGACTTGCGCTTCAATTTCAGTGAGAGGATCTGATAACTTATAACCAGACATTTCTGCCGGAAATAAAAACTTTGTCTGCCCGTCAGGTAGAGTTGTTCGTATTTCTCCAAGTGGATTGGTCTCGACAATATTTAACTCAGGATTTACAACAAAAGCATTCCCATTTCGCTGGTAAGTAGTGGAAGTACCGTACTTACTACCTGTTTTAACCTTATAATCATAACTTTTGCCATCCTGATCTACCTGAGGAATAATAATTTCAGTATCCCCGTTTTGAGTAACTACAGGCCCATATTTCTTAGTGATATATTCTTCCGGTTTATTTTTCAAGCTGTCATATTCCTTCAGAAACTGTTTTCTTCTCATCGTCAGTTCAACAAGATCTCTCAGATCGGCGCGTATATCATCTTTCTTATCAGCTAATATATTCAGGTTCTTAATCTGCTCTATAGCAGGACGGATAGTAGCCTCCGAGGGATGATCGCTCTGTGCCATTTCATCAAGGATAGGCTGAACGTTGATGCTGGCATCTATCAGACTGGAAGATAAAGCTGGTACCCTCATGTCATAATCACTCACCTTTGCTGCAGCATAAACCATTTTGTCGATAACTTCATCTGGATAAATACGCTTTCCATCTTTATCCTTTTGTCCACTGTACCGGATATTTAAGGATTGGTATAAATGGTTCACATTATCAGCATGGGTTTCCATATTGCTGATACGGGAAAGTAACTGCTCACTGGTAGTATCATCAGCGATGATACCCTGATCTTTTAACTGCCTGAGTCCTTCGGGAGTAGAAGCCAGCTGACGGTAGGTGGAGATATCATCTTTTACCAGGTCAAAACGACCATATTTTATCCTGGGGGCCAGATAATTGAGCGTAAAATCAGTCTGAAGCTCTTTAGCTTCAAGAAAATCGCCTCTGCGAATAGCTTCCATTCGCTGCATCTGGATAATACCACCACGGTCTACAGCGTCACGGGTATCTGAAAGGAAGCCAGAGAAAAGTTTATTATTGAATAAATTGATGGCCGCCTTATTAGTGGCGGCCTGGCTGCCACCATAACCGGTAAATCCACGTTCTTTGATTTGATGTCTTAACTCAAAAATACCACCGCTGAGACCTCCAATCAAAGCAGACTCCAATCCCTCTTTGGTAGTAATCCCCTGCCGGTAGCCCTCTCCCAGCAGATCTGAGAAGAAGTCTGTATCTTTTCCCTGCCTGGCTTTATTATAATAATTTTCAACTCCGAAATTAAATGAGGTCTGGCTTAATTCCTCAAATGCTTCTGATGGGGCAAAAAACAACCCAGCAACATTTTTAGCCCGATTTAGCATTTTCCCAAATCCTTTTTGAGCAATGGTAGAGGTAAACTTGCCTGCCTCTTTATCAAAAGCTACAGCGCTCGCATTCCTGACACCTGAAGAAAAGATACTTTTCTCTGCCTGATAGGAAGACCCTAATATTTTGGGTAGTTGAATGTAATTAGTTGCTGTTAAGAGGGGAACATTGAGTGCAAATATGGTATTACCCGCTTTTTCTGCATATTGATTGATCTGGTCCAGATCCTTGCCGGTAGGTCTTACCCCATTCTCTGTTACATAATTGGAAATCAGCTCGCGGCGGTAATCATTTAATTGCAAAAGCGCCTCGAAATTAGCCTCTCCAATGGTTGAAAGACCTGAGACCACAGCTCGTTGTGCAGTATTAAGTGTATTAAACCCTGAAAGAAACTCTCCGGCTGCTACCCGAATACTGTTAGTGGCAGCTGCACCCTGTTGCATTTGGGGTACGGCGGAAGCCATTTGCTCACTTAGTTCTGCCGCTCTGGCAAGCCCGCCTGCGGAAGCAACTTTGGAAAATAACCCCAGCGACCTTAGCGCCGCCCCATAAGTTAAGCCTGCTCCGATGGCTCCAACGGAGAATCCAAGATTTTTGATAACCTTATCGAACAGGAAATTAGCAGTAAATAAATTGGAAGGGGAATACCAGTCCGCATTTTGCTCCTTTGTAGTATAATAATTGGGGAGGCGATCCTCCATGTACTTATTGATATCGTCCAGTGAGCGGGTAAATTCATTATCATAAAAACTAGACATTTTTCCATCTGATACCGCGCTACCAATACCAACAATAAGACCTGCAGTACCATTTAAAAATGTTGTCCCCGCAAGTCCGGCACCTTTCATTATTCCATTGCCGGCTTTAGAGTACCAGGATTGATAAGATGCGTATAAGTCTTCGTTACTGGGAACAAAAGGGGAATAGTATGGATAACGGGCACCATCAGAACCTGTAGGCACCTGAGTGGCAGGAGTCGTCCCTCCGGAAAATGGAGTTAACCCGGTAGAAGCCTTTGTAGAGGGTTTATACTTATTTAAAACGCTGTTTGCATAATCGGTAGTTGGATCTCCGTTAACATAATTGGACTGAAGCAGCGAAAGGTCGCTGCTACCTTGAAGTACATTCTTATCTATCATGATATTTACCGTGTCGGGTTATAACCTGGTATGAGGGGGTTGGTAGAAAAAAAGTTATTCTGGAAATTGTAACCGGAAGTCCCTGCCGGACTACTTTGTGCAGGGGCGAGCAGAGAGGTAATGAACCTTTCTGTAACATCATTTTTCAAAAACGCTGTCAGTTGGTTCCAATCAGAAAATAAAACGTTGTTGATGGGAACTTCTCTGGCATTTATCTCTTTGTTTTGGGGATCAGATATGTATAACTTAACCTTATATCTTCCGTTAAAATTTTCAACCTCATGGCGAACCTGGTAGCGGCCAGTGAGTTCATTGGATGTAGGGATACTTTCTTCAAAGGAGTTTCCGGTACGGATATTTTCACCCAGTTCCAGCAGGGACCTGGTAGAGGACAGGAAGTCGGGGACGGAGAAATTATTTATTCTGGCAGTCTGAGAATCTACAACAATTTCCTGGGGATTGTTTTTATCAACATCCGGATTACTTATCCTAAGGCGTACATTACCATCTTTGTCCTGAACGTAGGAATAAGCAGTTTCTTTAAGGTGATCACCATTAATCATCTCCCTTACTTTTTTCCAGTTGGTGGCCCCTCCCATTTCTGTTTCTCTGGCATTTGCTGCGAGGGTACTTACAAAATTGGCTATGGGCCTAAGCTCATCAGGTTTAGCGCTGGGAAGAGTGAGGGCGACTTCATTAAAAATACCTGCGTACTTTTTTATCTCATCCTTTATATATGCCGCTTTATCAGCATTTACCCTGGAAAGTGGCTTAATTGTCTGCTGGTATAAATTTCTAAGTGAAGAAAGATGAGCTCCTTCAGGCGTGTCATCACTACCTTCCGCTTTCAGAATAGCATTGTATTTTTCCGGTGTCAAACCATACTGGGCAAGAGTTTTAGCATCAGGAGCCGGCGTATATGTTCCACCAGGAGATCCTATTCCAAGAGAGGGGGTCGATATGGAGGTTGAAATTCTTAAGGATTCATAGGCTTTCAGATCTCCAGGAGATATCATACTACCATATATCTGAACAGCAGGCTGAGAATTAAATCGGTTTTCAGCATTTTTATATGCCTGAAACTGACTCGTTGTCCTTACATAATTATCGGCTTTGCCCTCCACATCATTTAAAACCTTTGCCAGCTTTGTGGAAACCAGTCTTTTCTCATCTGCATCTTTTAGTGTTTCCTTTATGGTAATATCAAGCCCAGGATCTCCCTTCCGGTAAGCATCCCACCACTCCGCCTGGGCGCGAATCGCAGCTCCTTCGCTACCCTTCTTTATCGAATAAACATCTTCAGTAATACCATCGCCATTAAGATCTTTGACCGTTCTGTTAACATAGGACTCTCCGAATTTTCTATAGAGAAGCCCCATCATGCTCTGATCCATCTGGTCACCAACGGATTGAAGTCTGCCTCTAAAACTATCAAGGGTAATACCCCGTCTGTCTTTTTCGCTTAAGGGAAGTACAGTGGCAGTGACAGGAGACCATCCACCGCCTTCTTCATCATCACTTTTTTTGCTTTTAGCAGAAGATTTATGTGCCATACTTACAGTGGCAGCCATCTGCGCCTTTTGTAAATCAGCCCATACTTTGAACTCTTCAAACATTGCTTTGTAGCTGGGATTGTCAACCACCTTTGTGGATGTTTCCGAAAAGCCCAGCATATTACTCACACCTCCTAACCAGGACTCATAGTATATAGAACTTTTAATCCCATCGGGATTGGTGAGCGCTGCTTCTTTATAGGATTTTTTCGAGCCGGAAAGCTCTGATCTCTTCTTTTCAATGGCGGCAATCCGTTCTTTTATTTCTGCAATCTTTCCTGCGTTGCCCGCCTGTAAAGACATTTCAAGGTTTTCATTATCCAACAGCCGCTGATAAGTGCCTTCAGTCGTTTTAAAATGTCCATCAATAAGTTTGTTAAGATCATCTGGAGAATTAATATTTCTATGTTGATATAATCCGGAGAAAGCCAGCTGCTCGCGCTGTCCCCCGGTAAGCAGACCATTTATCTGATCTGCAATCTGGTCAGGACGTAATTCTTTTACGCTCGTTTCTATCAAAGTGCGTCCATCTTTGCCAACCGTTTCATTATTAACAGTTTCATAAGCGTAGAAATCACCGTTGGGTCGCTGCACGAGTGTAGAGTTGGGTTTGGCATCTTTCCAGGATTTAATAACTTCAGCAGCCACGTCTTCATAGGGTTTGTAGCCGCCGGTTTGGTAGCTGACTCCAGGTTGTGGAGCATTCATCCAGGAAGACATCTCTCTTCTCAAAAGCCATTCGTTTTCCGGTGCCCATTTACCATTTTTCTTTGCTTCTGCGATGTCACTTTCGTCTTTGAGGTATTTCTGGGTACCGATCACCGCATTCTTTATTACCGGATCATTTGCAACGATACCGGCAAGTTTTCCAACCTGATTAACAATGCCCCTGCCCGACCAGTCAGCAGAAGCGACCTTGTTTACCTTTTCTGCTAATTCACCAATTCTTCCCTGCAGATAATCTGAATCTACCTGCCTGGCAATATTTAATCCTGATAAGGAATCCAGGTAGCTATTAACTTTTTGGACTCCCTGTTCGTACTGCTGTTGCCGTTGCATTCCCACAGTGGCATAAATATCCATGGGAATTTGTTGAATATATGGGTTAAACTGGCGTGGTTGTTCTAAAAAATTTGCCATTAGGGTTAATCGGGTTGGAACAAAATTAAAACTATAACAGCTGCTATCACCATGCTGGTTAACGATGTTTAACCTATGAAGTTGATTTTAATCTGCGCGATGTAGTAAGCAGCGACATTCGTTTTTTCAAGCTATTATTCCAGTTTTGATATTCCAGTTTGGCTTGCTCGGCATCAGATGGGGTGTTCACCACTTTCTTCCTCAACTTTCCACTTCCATCATACTCGTTTCTGGTGCGCTGATAATACTGTTCAGGTGAGCTAATATCTGCACCAGCTCCAAAAGACATCTCCTCATTTGGCTGGTATTCAATATTTCCATTATTATCAAAATTATATTGAGGAAACATAGAAGACAGCGCGTTATATCCTCTTGTCTCCAGCCTGTTTTGAGCAATCTTCGATGAAATGGAATTAATAGCATTATTAATATTTTGGCGTGTATTGGCTACAGCCTGCGACTGCCTTACAAACTGCGTATCTGCCAGCTGTAAATTTTTAAGCTGCGCGTCATTTAGTAACGAAATGTTTTTGTTTGTGATATCATTAGTTATTCCCTGATTGGTTCTAAACTCATCCCCCAGCACTGCCGAATCAGCTATATATTTCTGACCAGCCAGAATACTTAATGCAGAAGGATTATTTCCCGACTGCATGGCAACACGATTAAAAGTGGCTGCGTTTTCATTTAACTTATCCTGAAATGTTACCTGGTAAGGAGCAAATAAATTAGGCTCATATCTTTGTCCGGGAACAAAATCAGGTCTTTCTCCCAGCGCTAAAAGCTCTGGGCCATATTGAGAAAAGGCCAGTGGATTTGGATGACCGGGGCGAGCAGGAGATCCAGGATTATCAATATCTGTGAGTGGGACCTTATTTTTACCGGGAACTTTTGCCTGTTCTGGGCTATCTGGCGGATTGTTAGTATAGGTACCAGGTCCCTGCGGAAGGTTTAAAGGAGCAACGGTCATTTTCGGAGGATGAATGCTCGCATCAATTACAGGATCCTTTGGCTTATTAGTAAAAAGAAAATCCAGATCATAGAGCTTACTATCTTCCCCTTGTGTAATCACATTCATCATGTGTTCCAGCTCGGCATTATTTAAGCTGCCAACCTTTTTACCTTTCAGGTCACCGATATCAATTTTATAGCCTTCAGAGTTTGTCCAACGGCTGATGGCATCTTCTACGCTACGGGACTTATATCCAGGACCTTTCAGCAGCGCTTTCATTGCTTGCAAACCAGCCTGCTTTGATGGGAAAACGGCGAAGTTATCTCCGTCAGAAGATTTATCTCCTTTGGTAGCACCGTATTTTTTCGCAAGCCATCCGGCATATTTGATATTACCGGGATTATTATGTCTTTCAGCCATGGAGGGTTTACGCACCTTGGTACCATCCTGCGCAATAATATAGCCATGTTTTGCCTTGCTTCCGGAATTATTGCCGTCTGCCAGTAATGCCTTCTCCTGGAGATGGGATAAATTCTCCTTTAGCGATGTGAGAACTGCCTGATCCCTGCTGGCTCCAGCTATTTGCAATTTGCCCGTATTATATGAAAGGCGTTCAAACTTATCAGTCGGATCATTTTCGGCCATTAAACTCTTTGCCTTGGATAACTTCTTTGACAGCATGGCTTCCAGTGCGCCGATTTTTTTCCCTGCAGTCTTAAACTTCATAGTGCTGCCTGGAATGGTGAGGTCTCCGAAAATGTTAAGATCGCCGGCTCTATCCTGATAGGCTGTTTCCCCTCCTTCTACTTCCACATTTTGCCCGGCATAATTAATTGGGATACCACCATTTTCATGCGAGGGGCCATTAAATTGCAACATCGGATTATTACCGGAAATAGAGTTCCCTCCAACCGGTGTCAGGCTTCCACCATTTCTATAGATGGCCTGTGAACCAGTTCCATACTGATAGGGATTATAACCACTATCCTGTAGCTGCTTTCTTTTAAGACGGGAAAACTCTTTGATGCCCCTGCTTTTATCATACAAGGAATTAATGGCAGAATTTACACCTGTTATCACAGCGCCGGCATTAAGGCTCATATTAAATCCGGATCGGCCAGCATTTGCAGCAATTGGCACGGGGCCTTGATCTCCGTCCTGGTACATCTGTCCATTTTTCCCATCAATGTAGTATTGTTGATCTTCCGGCTCTGGGCCATTGACAGAGGCGTCATTGGGAATAAGACGACGATTCTGAGGATTGTTAAAATAATCTGCAATCTGCATATCCCTGACCGGTAATGGAGACACGGGTGTATTTTCCAGCTCACTGGATATTTTCCGGTTTCTTCCAACTGGCAGGATATCTCCATACTGGGCCTTTCTACCATTTTTGATTGCACCGCCCTTTTTCATTACTGGTTTTACGCCGGGGGGAAGCTTAACAGGTGGTAATTTCCCAATCGGAGTCATTCCTGGCAAAACGGCTGCCGGATCCATTACAGGTATGGGTTTGCCCGCAGGGATATAGGTACCGGCAGGATAACCCTTAACGGGAGCGTAATCAATTTTACGATTGGTGAGTGCTCCCAAAGAGTCTAACGTAAAATAATCAGTTCTATCCGGAATATCTATGCCAGTATCATAACCCCAATTAACTGTGGTATGTATATTCTGGGTAGGTACATTCCATTGCTTTGCCAACTGCTGGATGCGGCTTACACGGGTTGGTTCAAATTTCTTTTTTCGCAGGGCTTGTAAATCGTCAGGCATTATTTGAAAGAGTCTTGGGTATTGGTTAACAAAAAATTGGTGATAAGCTTATACGGCCCCTGGCTATCATAGATAAGTCTGATACGTGCATCTTTAGAACGTATCCTTGATTTTGTATGTGGCCGCATCCCATAGTCAAGATTTTCTTTGATGAAGATCCTGTCCACGGAGGGTAGCTGACAGGAGCGGGAAAAAAATGGCAGGTTTCTGGAAGAAACGATATCCCAAAACTGATTGAAGTTAAACAGGTGATCAGATTTTGTAACCAGAATATCTTTGGAATCAGTATTGAATTTAGGATATGACAGGTAAGCTTTCAGGTTCCCTCTGGGCTTTGGTTTCAGATTCAATATTCCAGAGCATTGAGAGTCAGAATAAATAACGGCATGATTAAAATAAATATCATTTTCAACCTCATGGTAAGATTCTGCACTGGTATATTTTAATACAGTAGTATAATCATGGACAGATCCTATAATGGTTTCCTGTCCACCAAATTGCAGCGGATACTCCAGTATATATTCAGCTGGCAGGCCATAGAAGCTACCATAAGTGTAGGCGGTTCCATGATCATATTGCCCACCGGAAAATCCTGTCTGGAAAAATGCCGGATGACCTATGTAGTAATCAGGAATATAGCTATGGTAAGCTACCCATGCTCCGGTGATAAAGCTATAGGATAGCGTCCAGGATTTATTGCAGAAATACTGAGCATCTGAAAGCTGAACCTGTTTATTATCCAGGAAGAATTTTCCATTTGAATACTCAATACCGGCGTTCAAAGGAAGAAAGTCCTTTTTTGTCAAAAGCAAACGATTATACCTGGTATCAAAGATCCCGGTAAGCCCTATGTGATTAAAATGATTGTCAGTACCTATTTCCTTAAACAGGGAAGTAATCTGAAAAGGCAGATTATTCATAAGCCAGCTATTCATTCCTTTTAAAGCCAGATCCTCTATGCTAGTGCCTTTATGGAGCAACACCTGTCCCCGGATAGTGTCTACCCAGATATTGCCATATGGACATTTAATCAGCAGTTTGTGAGCGCTACCAGCGTATCCGTAATCGCTTTCTATAAAATCAACAGGGGGCCCTGAAAAGAAAGCAGGGTTTCCAAGTTGGGCAATCCCAGCCTGTGTATCCAGCGTTGCCATTACATTATATATAAGGCTTTTATGTCTTAACCTGACCAGCAGACGCCTGTCTTCAATACCATCGACAGCGGTTAGTGGGCCATAGTTTTTCGGCAAATCAAAATAACTAACGGGTCTGTACACTAACCAGTTATTTTTCAGCTCCTCCATATTTGCTTTTTCTGAATAAATGATCCGGTTGGCAAAATGTGTCTGACAGGTTTTTGTGGGATCAAAATTCTCCTGGAGAGGGTGGAAATAGGTTTCTTTGTTTTGCTTGGAATAGCTCTTATTATAAACGTAAAGATTATCGTTTGCAATCGGAACAAAGGTTTCCTGTAACCAGTCATCGGGAATATCGGCTCCAACATTTGGGAAATAGTCCCCTTCCTTAATATTGATAGCCTGGCGGTAATCAGTATTTACTTCTGATTCCGTAAAAAAGTATGGGATGCCATAAGCAAACAGATAGGCTTTTCCTATCTCGTTCATATTCTTTGTGGCAGCACAATCCAGGTTGATATTAGCCACACCTAATACTTCCAGGTAAGCCTGGAAAAGTTTATTAAGAATTGTAAGTCCTGCACGCAGCGGTTTTGTTCCACCACTAACCAGATTTCCGAGTACTGTCCAAAAACCAAAATCCGTTAAGGTGTTCATTTCACTTTCAAGTCCGGACAAATCAGCATCGACATCTATTGGTTTGGTAGAATACCAAAACATAGGATATCCAATATTGGAGAGATCATCTAAGTTTATATCCGTTCCTTCACCTTTATTTACTGTTTCATCAAGAAAAAATGCGAGTTTTCTTTTCAGTGCAAACCGGTTAATGAAGCAGTCCCCGCCAAAAACGGTAGCAAACTTATACAGCCTTACTCCATTTTCATCTGACAGTGGTTGGTAGTATCCGGTATCTACGCTCTCATAAGAGTACATCCTTCCATATTGTCCGGGAACGATCCTTTTTATTGCTCCATAATATGCGCAAATATTCCTTTCTTCAATTTCAGAAGGAGATTTTGAGCATCCGGATTCAGAGATCAGGTACCTGGAATTATCAGCGGCGATGTCTTCAGAAACTTCATGGGGAAATGGTAAGGGACCCGCTACTTTTAAATACACGCTGCTTTCCCGTCGTAAATTGTTAATGGTATGAATATCTCCCAAATGCTGCATACCGGCAGTGAGATAGCCGCCGATATCAATACGGCGAATTTTCGAACCACTATTTTCAACCGGAACAGATCTGGAATAATTTCCTACCACATTTAACTGCCAGCCATAATTTACCGCTGGTGTGATATTTTTAATCACTTCAAGCGTAGAAGTGAAAGAAGGAATTACAGCCTGCAGCTGTAATCCAGCTTGCGCCTGGAATGCCTGGGTTCCGAAACCACCCCCGATGTCTAAAGTTATTACGCTCGCCATTCCGGCTGCGAAAGCCAGCTTAGTAGCATCTTTGGTTAAAAATTTATATTTCGCATTATCTTTTACCTCTACAAAATGTGATCGGGATTTACCATATTCGACGCTTTCCAGTTTCAGATAACCACTATCTACCCCATAGGGCTGATAAAAGTGAGTATCAGGAGAATGGAAGGTATACCGTTGTTTACTTTCCTGACTGGAAAATCCATCCAGACGGGCTGTCGGATTATCTCCGGATTTAGCCGTAATTTTCTCTGCTGCCAGAAAAGGATCAGGACGAAGATCGTTTAGCGGATAATTTGGATAGAAACTCGTTGTACCTTGATAATTATACGTGCCCACATTAAAAAGCAACCCCTTTGCTACTACAGACTTATGACTTGCTCTGTTAGCACGAGTGATTTTAAAGCCGGCAATCTGGGATTTGTCAGCATCGCTTAAATCGGAGTTATCAATGGCATCATAAAGGCTGCGCAGGTCTACCCGGACTCCTTTAGGATATATACTATGCTGAAATCCGACATTACCGGTAGTATTATCGTCATGAATCGGGCAAACGACGGCATCTGGAAAGCGGTGATGACGAATAGGTTTTCCGGCCAGATCTCCCCATATATATCTATTATCAGGGTATAGCTCAGTGGACTCATGATATCCGAATAGACCATATTGATAGGGGCCTATATAACAGTTATCTGCTCCACGATCTATAAAGTCTTCGCTGTGAGCAATAAAAGTAGCCGTGTTATACACCTGCCAGCGCAGGGTGGGCTTTGGATCAGCACAAGGGTTCTCGTCATATACAATGACATCATCGCCGGTAATAATCTGAAGATCATAATCAGTAGGCAATCTACCAGGGATATGAAACTTTTCAGTGATTTTTCCATTTCGTAAAATAAAGCACCCCTCAAAGGCGTACACCTCATCGCCCATATATCCTCTGTACTGCGATGTGTTAATGGGATTATTGTATCCTTCAAATTTGGTAACAGGAATCTTCCAGGTTTCCCAAAACAATTTCACTTTAGACCATATCTGTTGGTAATTGATTTTCTGATGGACAGCCATATCTGCCCAAATAAGGGCATTATCACTGGTAGTCACATCCTGAGCGGTATCATAATAGGGGAATCGTTCAAAAATATCTTCCATAGTAAGCCTGACATCTGATTTACTTTCTCCGGAATAAATCAATTGTACGCTTCCACTACCAACAGGATAAGTTCCGACCAGCTCCACGTTGGCGATATTATTAATCGTTTTTATTAAAACCAGGTTAAAGTAGTCATACAGACCACTTCTATCAAGTCCGGTTATTGATAAGGCAATTGCTTTATCGCTTAAAAGATCGGTGTCCTGGGTGTAACGGGACTCCCAAATACCAATGGCGTTGGTAATGCCATAAAATCCAGTGAGTCCACTACCCAGACTGCCTGCATACTGAACGGCAAATTGGTAGCTACCCATTCTTAAAGATCCACCTACAGTTGAAGCTGTGGGGGTAATTACCGGAATGGAAAAATTAGGTTGAACAAGCAGCTTATTACAGTCGGCTGTTCCTTCCTGTTTTATTTTTTTAGTGCTGTCAGCCGGATCCGGCAGCTCTAACCAGGGAAGCTCCTCCAGATCTATCCATCGTGGAGGATTAAGCCCGTCAGTCCAAAATAGTTGGGTGCTGCAGTTTGATGTTTTAACTATTACTTTGTGTATTGGAAATGAAATATTAAAGTTTAAACAACGGGCATTTATGATCGTTGCATAGGTACACTGGCCATGGGTTTGCTGGCAGATTTCACAATCTCCGGAATCAGGGTTAACCATGAAAAAGACGGAGCGCTGCTGCTCAATAATATTTTTTAACCCTATGACTTTAAAACCAGGCTTTAACTGGCCGCAAAGCTCGTTAGATTGCTCGTTTTGATAGCAAAGCATCTTCCCGTCAAAATTCTGGAGTACTGCATTTCGCGCGAAAGTCAGCTGCCCTTCTTTCATTGCTGAAATTGCAGCGTCAGTATTCATTCCCAGCTGGGCTGTATTTGCGGTATAGGGGTTATCGCTTCTCACCTGATAATATATTTGTTCATGCGACGGCTGGCAGCATGTATGCTGCTGATTTTCTGGCCAATGGTTTGTTTCTTTACCTCCGCGTCTGCATTGATATAGGCATCATAGTATTCTTGTTTATATAGCTGATATTTTCGCTCTGCCTGGTTAAAAGATTCATCAGCTACCTCATTGAAGATCTGTTCATACATCTTGTATTTTAAAAATGCCTTGATGTATTCTATGATTCGGTGGTTATCTGGTATGAGTTGGAACTCAGAATCGTCAAATTCTTTTTTATAAAAGATGATGTGCAGGGTACCTTCCGTAAATCCGGTAAATATTTTTCCATCCCGGATATCAAAGATATCTGGAGCATCTTTGCTGATAGCATCACAATCCTTGCTGCATAGGTTTAAGACATTTCTGTTTCCTGGCTTAAGCCGGTAGGAGTGATTAAAAGTCAGAATGGTCTGTGTGGTCGTTTTACTTACTACCTGGAATTTTTTATCGCAAGTCTCAGGACATGAACATGGATTACAGGAGTCAAAATCACCGCCCGGAGAGATGACATAGGTATTACTACTATATAGTGCTCCTGGGTTGGGCATAGTAAAATAAGAAGACTGGCAGGACCATACTTCGCGGATGAAACTGAAATCGGCTGGAAGGCATGCAGAAAGATTACTCAGCTCAACAATAACTTCATCTATTTTGTAGGTTGCTCTCCCAATTTTCTTTAAAGCACTCTCCGTATATATAGGAAACATGGTATCATCCACCACCCCGGTAGCAAAATAACTTTTCATCTCCTCTTTAATTTCTGCATACATAGATGAGGGGGAGATAAATTCGTAGGGATAATAATAGGATGGATGGGTTAATCCTGCCATTGGCGATATATTTGAGCGTATTTAGGGTCTGACTTTAAATACTGGGCTAATTTTCTTGAAGGGATTCTGTTAGCTCTGAAACTAAAACAACCAGCACCGGCAAAACGGGCATTTTTAACAAACCACTTCCAGCGATATTTATTACCATCAGTGTGAGCGTTCAGGTGATATATGATCTTTTTATGCTCTCGGGTTTTCTGCCAGTTAATGGGTAGGCCGGTAATCGTTACAGCTTTTCCAGTTTTGTTTAAAAATGTTTTCTGTCTGGGAGGGCGAAACTTGGCAATACTTATTTCTCCAAGTCCAAATGGGAGTTTTATGCGCTCACCGGTTTCAAGGACATGATCTGCCAGTAACGTATTAAATCCCAAAATAATTTCTTTGTACTGGATAAAAGAAATCTGTTCATTAGGATGCTGGCTGCAAAAATCATTATATGCTGCTTTACTGGTACTTCTATAATCAATTCGAGGTCTCATCGCGCTTCTTCTTTTTCGTTACTCACCGGATCTGCTAAAGATGATTTAAACAATCTTCCGAGTTTTTCATAGACAGCATTTTTCGCATTTTCAATTAAGTACTGAGGACATTTAAAATCTTCATCAAGGGGATTGAGACAACTTTGATCCACAGTCGCATCTGCGCACTGGCAGTCTGTCCCCTCAAAGGTTACTCCCTCTTCAAAATAAGCTACCAGGTTAATGGCTTCCAGATCAGGATCAGTGATATACAGATAACCATCCAGTAACCAGTAATACCCTTTTTTATTGGGTATGTTTAATCGTAAAATATTTTCATACCTGGAAGGATTAGCTTCTTTGAACTTCTTCCTACCATCAATGGTAAAAATTCCCTGGATGGCCAGCCCGAATGTTCCAAGATCTGCAATGCCCTTAATTCTGCACTGGGAACGGCGGATTGTGCAGGGGGCCGAATAGTTACAGCACTCTGCTACAGGCACCTCACAGAGTTTCAGACATCTGATCTGGGTAAAAAGAGTTGGGGTATTCCATAGCCTTCGCAATAGCAAATCCCTTCTGATGAGTAAAGCGGCGGCACTACGTAATTCAGATGCCAGCATTCTATCGGTGAGTACACTATCTGCACTTACCTGCTTGAGCATGGATCTGAGGTCAGATACAATCTGGCGTAGGGTCATAGGGGTTATGGGTTAACAACGAGAATTCTTACCTGTAAAATTAAAACATTAAACAGCAGATAATTAAACACAGGCCATTTCTTCAATCTAACAAGTTAAAGAAATCAGGATTTTTGATTTTCTGAATAGTTGAATTACGTGAGAGTCAAAACATCAATACCTATCATACATTTACAATAGTTATTACACTGTCAGAATATATTCCCCCGCTACAGTTCGGGCAGATTTCGGAATATTCTATTTCCCAACTCCCGGAAGAGGGAACAGTAAAAGTTAGCGGTAATTGAGCCTGAGAGTAATATTGAGGCAGGTAGGTAAAAGCAGAGGCTGAACCTTCTGCCCGATATCCTATGCGTAAAGACGAACCAAACTTAATCATGGTGGTTCCAGTAGAAACATCTGGCATTTTTAAAATATTGGGGTTAACAGGAAATAGTGGGCGATTGCGTTATTTTCCGACACACATAATTGCCAATACCTGCGCTGGTGTCCAGTTGCCACCCGGCTTCACAGACAGCTATATCAAGGCGTTCACCTTTAAAGTCTCCAGTTCGAAAAAGGATATTTAGCGCTGCATCGCTTGTGGCGGCAGCTATTTGCTGGGCAGTATTATCATATACAATCGCTGCGAAAGCATCGTTTACTGATCCATCACCGGTAGCCTGGAAATTGAGATAGTTTGGACCGGAGGGCAGATCTACCGGGATAATATGCCAGAGGTTAAAATTGCTGTTACTGACATTACTGGAAGAAGCTGCAGGTGCAGTAGCACATACGGTGCCTCCTGATGCTACGATTCCACTTGGGCCAGCTTCACATTGAACAATAATATTGTTATTGATATCTAACCTGAATGTATTATCCCCTCCCAGCCCGACATAAACTCTTTTTGGGGACGAGAGATTGAGCAAATAGGTAAACTGCAATACCGAACATGCAGCCAGTGCATCCTTTGTACCATCGCAATCAGCATCTATCCACACACTGTCCCTATTCATAACGCTCTCATTAGCGGAAGAACCACTATTATTAGGATCACCATAGCCCGCAGGAGTTCCCGTCCAATAGGCCCCTGTAAGTGCAGTATATGTATTGGAAGAAGGCAGGTGAATTGAAAATCCAGGATCATAAAGTCTGGCTCCATCGCCCGAATATGCTCCTGATTCTTTGGAATAGGCTAAACACATACCGGAAGAAAGAATTTCGGGGGGCATTGTTTCTTCCTTGTAACAAAAAGTATTATCCGGAGATAATGTAAACCCGGAAGGACAGCACGGCAGATCTGGGCCTGCAGGTACAACCACGGTAATAATCGCTTTTCGTCTTCTACAATTTGGACTAATTGCTGATACGGATACATAATAGGATTTGCCCTTTTCAAGATCCAGTGGGTACTGGCTGCCTGTGGTGGGGTTAGGGGTACTTGTTGGGGTAATCCATACAGAGGAACCGGCCTGCCGGTATTCAATGAGCGTTCCGGTGGCACCGGCTGTGGGCGTAAACTTTATTATATAGGGAGCAGTCATTTATGCTGGTATTGCCTGAACATTAGTAGGTGGAGCGCAAGGAGAAGGACAGGATGAAACCAAAGCGCAAAACCTTGCCTTGATATCTGCATCTGTCTCCATTATATCAAAGAGACGATCTATTAATAAATCGTAATCTATTGAAGACGATATCTGTAACTTGCCACTGTTTGGGGATACAGCAGTATTAATTGTTCCATTTGATCCTATAATTTTTTCATCCAGAAAGCCGGCTGCAGCATCAGAAGAGGTAGACTTTACTTTGTATTCCGGTTGGGAAGAAGTTTTGATAATAATTTTGCCAGAAGTGGTAAATGTATCCAAAATTATTCCTTCTCCCTGTTCAAGTTTATCTTCAAGAGTCCCTGGATTACTATCTGCCGCAGATACAGCAACAAGTCTATCAGATCCTGCAACCTGCCCTGAAAGCGATATTTTCTTTCCCAGGCAGGGCTGCGTTCCATCGGCATCAGAAATATTGAACATATCAGTATCAACCTGTCTGATCGTATTTTTGGTAAGCAGATCTATCGCCTCAAATATTTTTGATAATGTTCCTTCAAGGCTCGTAACCCCCGAAAAGTTGATACAGGAACTAGTTAATGCCGAAACAGAGAATGTGGGCAGACTACACAAACGTGCACGAATTTTTGTAATGGTATCTGAAAGGCTATCAAGCGCTGTACCTGCAGTAAGACATGTTCCGGTATTATCAAAAGTAGGAAGAGTCTGTCCCCCGGTGGTCAAAGCACAAATTTGATCTAACAGAAAGTTAAAGCCCTCCTGAATGGTCTGTGGTACAGGTTCAGCCGAAGAGCAATTGTTCCAGTCTACACTGGACAAGTCTAGCTGAGAGGAATAAACGTTACAAATAGCATTGGCAAGCTTAAATAAAGTTTCCGCAATGGAATCGGCCTGGGCAATGTTTAATACTGGACATTCATAATTGAAGCCAGCTTTATTTAACGTAGTAATATCATTTCTGATAGCCGTAATTTCTGCAGGAAAAATGTTGGTAGTAAAGTTCACCACAGTAGACCTCAGTTGGCAAAGCATTGCAGCCGTTTTTTCGGCAAATACTTTTTGGCTACTTACCGGTTCCAGGCACAGAAGACTATAATTATTAAAAGGATCGCTACTACCTGTGATCTCACAAATCTTCTGATCAATCTTTTGCAAAATGATATCCAACTTTTCCTTCGTGTCAGATACTATACAGTTAAGAGGAAGACCATCATTTTCAATACAGCTGGCCTTAATTATATGTTCGCAACAATCTGGATTACCGGGATCATTACATGGGGCATCAGGAAATGGGAAAGCATATATGGGGCCGGATGGATGGCAGTCTGGACAAGGCACTGATTTAAATTTAATGGTTAGTCAATTCTCATTATGTATCCGGTAATGGTAAAGCTGGGTTGACGATTATCATGGGACTGCCCTCCTCCACTATTAGCTATTGTTATACCCGTTTTGGCAATTGAAGTATCCTTGAGAGTGGTATTACTCTGATTGGCAGAATCAAATTTATTCCCTGAAAATTTTTCCGGTGTTGGATATATACTTTGGTGATAATGTCCAGGATCAACAACTCCATGGTTATGTACAGGCATCTGGGTTGCCAGTAGTTTTACAAAGCTGTATCCGAATTTCTGACCAGGTATATAGTTAGTACCGGCATTATCAGCCTTTGTAGGATCTATTTCACTGTCCAGGGCAAGACCAGGAATATCTTTTACTGCTGCCACCAGTGTTCTTCCTCTTAAATCAGGAATACCATTAAGTCCACTCATAAAATACCACCCTTCATAAGCAGTACCAACGAGTCCCTTTCCGGTAGCATCAAAATTAGTCACTGGTCCATAGTACGGCAACGGACAATATGGAGGGACAAATGAGTTAAACAGGAAAGACTGATTACTTCCTGTTCCCGATTTTACTATTCCTCTGCTCCCAAGTCCCCTTAATACCTGTCCCAGATACTCAGTTATCATTATCTTTGTTGCTTCCTCTACCGCTGGAGCAACCGTTGCTAATTGCGTTTGCAGCTCACATACTTTATTTAAAACACCCTGTAAAATGGCATCGCTGGAACTTCCCCCTCCGGGAGGAGTGATACATACTAACTGGAATGGATAAGGGGTAGGTTTTTCAGCATCTACTTTTTGTTGTAACTGGGTAATTGCCTGCCCGAGGCTGCACTGATTTGTCCAGATAATTTGCAGCAGGGAGGCGATCTGTGGCTCTTTTCCAAGTAGCTTACTGCTTAGGGCCGGACAGGTAGAGACATCAAAATCTTCCAGCGTCTTATCTTCTTTATCCAACAGCTCAGCGATCTTATCAATGATCTGCATTTCCAGAAATGTCAGCGGATCCCCGGTGCAAATACCCAGTAGTGGAATAGGATCTCCCCGCCAGATAACACAATCTGAGGAAACATTGACGCCATTACATTCATAGTTGGTTTTATTACAATCGCAGCCCATAGCTATAAAGGAGTTGAGATGTCCGGCTGATAATCTCACTGGTGGACAAACCGGCGGCATAATCAGGATTAATCATTCGGGCAGAAAGTATGTGCCGGTATATTAAAAGCCTTTTATCGGTGGTCATATCTACCGGGTTACTTAAACCCAACCGGGAATTACTTAATAGGTTATATCCGCTGGCAGAAAGGTGTTTATCAATCAGACAAATGAGATTGCGGCTATCCTGACATCCAGGACATGGATGGAGATTACTGGTAATAAACAGATTCATATTCCTTACGCGGGTTTTACAGGAGCGACTGTTGCTTCAGGGGTAAGGTTAGTCTGAGAGCAGGCATCACACACTATTTTACAATCACAGATAGCAGTACCACATATCTTACAGCTGGCCATACTTATTTTGTTTTTTTTCAGGTTAACAATCAAACTTATCAAGAAGTCGCTGAGCTTTTCGGTACAGATCCATGGCTAGTTTTTCATTGCAGATATTAGCGGCTGCCATGGCATATTGCAGGTAAAATGAAATCAGATCCAGTTTAGATCTGAACCTGGCAGCACTTCTACTGTCACAGTTACTTACATCTGCCTTCAGAAAAGCAATATCAAAGCGTTCCCTGATCCCATTTGTTTTTAAAAAGGTTTTCTGAGTATATATTTCATAATTGGGTCTAACGGAGTACTTCAGGTGATAAATACCGTCCGGCAGCGGCGCTGGTTTTACTTCCGGGTTGGTTAGCTCTATGCTGGTGCTGTTAAACAGGTTCACCGTTTTTGGGATAAAAGAAAGACCCACTTTTGAAAATCCCGGTGGGGTGATTTCAATAAATGGGTTTTCAATATTTTTTTCTGGTGGATAGCTGCTTACATCTGCGATGGCTAATATGGAGCTATTATAAGTCTCAATCAGGTCAATATCCAGGATGATCATAGGTTAACATATTGGGTACCTTTTATAAAATCTCCTTTCTTATATTTTTCCAGCAACTTTTGCCAGGTATACCCAAATGTGTTTTCCAGATGTGGATAGTCTTTGATAGATTTCCACTCCCCACCCCAGGTCCATCCTTTAGCTTTGAATGCCTGCGCCACTTTTTTCCAGTTCTCATCCACCTTCCAGGATATTTTGGTATCGATCAAAAGCGCATAGTCGAAAGCAAGACCATAATTGTGAATGCTCTCACCGCCGGCAGCATTGGTCACTTTGGATCCCGGCTTGGTTCTGCCTTGCGCAAACAGTCCATCCTGCTCTTTAAAAGTTCTGAGTGCCTGGGTAATACGAACCTGAACATTGTCTGGTAACTCCAACTCTTCCAGAATTTCCTTTACCTGAGAACGTACGCGGGGATGGAGTGTTTCAATTCTTTCAAGGGTTAACTTTTCCATTAGAGTCGTCAGTTAAATGAAGTGAACGTGCTGGTAGTAGAACTACTAGTTGTGGTAGTTGTTCTCACTACAGGAGATACATTTGTTGGAGCGGCCCCCAGATAGGCTGTCATTATTGTCTCGAACGGAGCGCTCTGAGTGATAGGAATGGCAATAATTACCGTCTGATCCTGAGGCAGAGAATTATCCCAGGTTCCCAGATCATCTACTGACAGAAATTTCAGGTAATAGGTATCGTAATATTGCCCATCAACTACATAGCTTTCATAGGCTCCATTCCATCCAGGATTGTTTACCAGGGTTTTAAACTCCGGGGACTGATAGGAATAGTAATATTTCTCCATCTGGTATATCTGTTCAGAATTTCCTCTGATAAATCCATATTGAGGGGTCGTTGTAACGGTGGCAATCTGCTCACATCTGTCATAGACCAGCGGATCCTGCGTGGTATCTGCCCCTTTGGTTACAAAAACGGCGTACCATAACCTGTCATATTCCCATGGGTTAGCACTCACATCACAAATCCTTCCATCCGGGGTAAGTGGTTTACCATTAATGATAAGTTTGGCATCGGCACCTTCCCCCTCACGGGTAACATCGATGTAGTTTGAAAGCACACTACCCATAAATGGGCCAGAGACCATAAATTTGGCGATAGCATCATCGAGCATGAGCTGAACGTCAGCGGGATCTGTGTTTGTGCAGGGATCAGCTCCGCATCCGCAGCAAGGTGCCTCCACGGTTACAGATTGCGTATAGCCATTAGCAAAACCGCTATCAATATAGTTGCTATGGGCTCTGATGGTAATAGTCATCTGGTCACCGCATTTGACCTGAAAATCAGAAACAATGGTAGATTGATCGTATGTATTAGGTTCTGCAGTTACCTTATACCAGGAGACGATCTTATTTTTTGCAATTTTTCCGGATTTCTTTGATCCTGTATTTGGAACATTCTCTAACCTTCCCTGAGCCAGGTACAGATATGGTTCATTGACAGAAGAATAAGGCTGGTAGGCAGCCCCAAATACCCCAAATTGTTTTGGAAGAAGATCCTCAGTGGATCCGGCTACCGGCAAAGTGTTATTAGGGGGTAATACAAACATGGTAGTAAGTGAAAAATCCATGGTATTGGCTTATAGGGTTAATAGGATTTAGGGTTGTTGATGTATTCTTGCCTGCGCGTATCCGGCGGCTGGAGTATTTTCAGTATTCATCGCCAGTTGCCCGGTGGCGATATCTACTAACTCATCTTTGAGATATTGCTTTAGTTCACAGTCGGTAGTAACAGAAGGTGCGCCATTAAAATCAATGTATCCTTCCATATCAACACGGGATGGATAACGGATATAGGATAGATAAGTGTGATCCACAGTATAAGTCCCATCTGTAAATCCGTATAATCTGCCAGATGTAACTGTAAATGGCATTTCCTGGTATTCAAAAGAGGGGCAGATGTTTGAATTCTTTAAAACCTGCTGCAAATCAGCATGCTTGATTCTGAATCCATGTACCACCCTATCCTTACATGTACCTTTTTTACAAATAAAAAAAGCATCTATAAAAAACATATAAGGAAGGGAAAGACCCGATAAATCTGAATAATAACCAGGTAGTCCATCTGAATTATCTTCAAATACCGGCAGCATTGTATGTGGTACAATCAGATTTTCCAGATCATCATATCTTCTCTTATTTCCATCCAGCCCTGCTGTGTTGACAGAGCCAGCTACTTTTTGTTTTATCAGCAAATACTGGGCATCGTTAATGGCTATCAGCTTATCCTCTAACGAAATAAATTGGTGACTACTGGTAGCTACCTTATTTAACTTTAGGTCTATATCATATAATAGCTGCTGTACTGCTATCATGCCAGAATTGATTTTTTTGCTCTCAGTTTATCTTCCAGCATTAATATATCGGCCTGATTTTTTTCATCGAGCAGGTAGTCCACCAACTGTTCTTCTGATTTGGCAATTTCAATTTCACCCTCAAAAAGTTTGGAGAGCTTATCGCGCCGGTAGATTGAATGTGTGATAGCCTGGCGTACCAGATCTTTTACATGCAGGACCTCATCAGAAATTGTTATAAAGCGCATGAATATATCTACTCCGGCTACGCCCTCAAAGGGACCTGATTTAATAACGCCCTGCTTTATAAAGCTGTCCAGTTGGTTGTACACCACCTGCTCTTTATCGGCATCACTGACAGGAAGGGAGCATTGCCTTGCTATTTTTTTCCGTTTCTCCAGCGACAGATTATCCAGTGTAAAAATGGCTTTGTTGAGATGTGTCTTCTTTCGATAGGTAATTTCCTGCTCCACTTCATCATCCATCACATAAAACCGGGCATCGGGAAAATCTCCCCGCTGGTAGGCTTCCATAGAGGTAGCAATATGTGGATGCACTCTTAGAAAAGCGTAAGCCACAGCCTGCAAAGGATCTTCAAGATTGAAATATGTTTTACCATCACCAAGTTTTACAGGTTCAATAACCGGCCTGTTTTTGGCTGTCGGCGACCAGGTAGAGATATTATAGTAATCAGACCGTGGGCTTAAATCCAGCTTTAAAATCTGCTCTAACCGTTGCCTTTCTTTGGTGACTTTTTCCTTTTCAATTTTCTGCGCATGTCCATCGGAGATACGTCTGATATAGACTGCCTCAGCATCCAGTCCGGTTCTGTATTCATTATTCTTTTCCTTATAGGGAAGAAACATTGTACCGGTACCAGGCGCTCTGGTTAAGTTAACAGCAGCCAGGGCACCTTCGTAACCTGTTGTTGCCTCTGAAAGAGGAATACTTGAGATAACACCTACTTTACTCATTAGCTAAATTTTATAAAAGGGAGGTTGCCGGTAAGCGGGAACGCCGTAGCAACCGTGCTGTAAGGGGGTTATAGGAATTAATATTGTGGAATCTCTTCAATGAGTACTGTCCTTGAGAGATCTTCTATAAAGATGTCGGCGCGGTCTTCCATCCAAAGCATGTATCCGGGATCCATCGATGCAGAATTCATACCTTGAGATGCCTGGTGTCCCAGGTGAGATTGCCTGCCATCTATGTATCCGTAAGTCATCGATGGTGCGCCTGCCTGACGTACTTCGCGAATACGATCAGTGAACGTGCCATCACTTTCAGGACTGACATCGAAAATCATAAATATTGGGGTGGACTTTTTGTTTTGCCCAAACTCCCGATTATGTTGTGGCAGATCCAGTTCCTGCAGATGTTTGAGTTCTACGCGTCCTGTCTCACGGGAGACCATACTATTGAAACCGAAATTCACAGACATGTTCTGACCAGAGCCTTCAATAAACCTGGAATCGGCAATAACAGTAAGCCCCAGGTTCATCAAATCCTGTTTAAGCGCTTCGTTGAAAACATCGAATCCAGCTTCATTGGTGAACATCACGACTCTACGTTTGCTCATGTCTACCCGGCGATAGAATAAATCACCGAAGATGCTTCGCAGAAGTCCTGGAGATAGCTCTCCTTTATGGTACGGGAAGTAGTTTCCGTAGTGCTTCATTTTATAATAGACACCACCAGAAATCTTCTTTAATTCTTGTTTATTACCACCAGTTTTAACGGTACCAGGCGTACTCCAGATCATTCGCTGGACTTTCGTTTCCAGCATCTGCTTTCTGATCAAAAATTCAATGGTAGGTTCCCATCTGATATTGGCGATACTGGTGGGCAATTCACCTCTCTGCCCCATCTTTGCGTAATACAAGATGTCAAGTGGCTTTCCGGTTACTGAATCCTTCAGCACTCTCTGATCCGCCCATTTGGTATTTTTGTGCTGAAAACCATAACTGGCTCCCAGAGAATCGAACATTTTAATAGTGCGGCCCAGACGAGGTAATCCACCCAGATCCTGATCAAACTCTCCTATCACCACATCGATTAACTGGCAACTGGTACCAGGGAGAATCCACTGTTTATCCAGGAACTGAATGCGAGGATTTGCGGCGACCAGCGTGAATTCATACAGGTAGCCCATGGTATACGGCTGTGGATCCTTGGTCACATACAACCTGGGGCCAAACATTTTATGGCCTAACACAATGACGGAATTTTTGGCAAACTCAGAAGTGTCTAACACCAAATGAAACTCTTTACCGTCAACGCCTATACGATCCTGATTTAAGGTTGTAGCCGGCACTTCTATTACCTGGGGGAATAAGAATGGTGCGGCAATTTCCCACTGGAAGGAATCTGTATTTCCTTCTATGTAATAAGGGGTGGCCTTATTGATCATATTTAGAAAATCGTTGCTGTACAGCTGCGTTTCAGTATATATGTCAATGATCTTTTTATCATAGTCTGCCGGTCTTTCACTACGCAGGGTGGATAGGTGGTTGGAGTCGGTGAACTTACCGATGGCGCGTCCTTCCATGCTGGCATACCGACCGTACTTAAATCCGGTGAAGCCTGGGATTGTCTGAAGCATTTTTAATAGGGATAGGTCTTCCCTGGCGGGTTAGATCAGGGTAAGTATAGGTTAACAAACAATGGGTTATTACTCAAAAAAGTTGGTACTCTTTTTACCTTGTTTTTTCTGTGTTGATTCCTCTCTCTGCAGAAAGGAAAATAATTTATTTGATTTGTCCGTTTCCGCTTTTCGCCCAAGACGTGAAAGCGTTGGGTCTACTTTCAATAGCTGCATCAACAGGGCTATCTTAACCTGGGCTTGTCTGTTTTCCGGGCGCGAGAGATCTAAAATATCCTTTTCATAGTCTGAGATCTGATTTTCTCCCAGCTGCCATTTCTTTTGCAGCATATAAGCGCCCAGGGAGCGAGCCGTTTTTTCATCCAGTGGAATACCATCAAAGTCTTTGGCCTTTAATTTCTCAGTGATGATGCGTCCGACACTGATTTGATGTTCCTGTTCCTGTGCAGCCTTTTTGGATAGCTCCTGTTTCCTGTCATTTTCCTTTTGTACCAGGGCATCCTTTTCTTTCAAAACCAGTGAGGCATGTATATCACGGGCTTCTTCCTCCAGATCCTGATAATTTTCCAGCTTTTCAATTTTGGCCCGAATCTTACCTGCATCCCAGCCCAGTGTCTGGTAATGTCTGCGTAGCACCTGTTTCTGGTTGTCTGGGATAGTCAGATCCAGATCCTGAAGAGTAGCCACCTGCTCAGCCTGAACAAAATAATCACGGGGACTTACCCCATTGATATAGATAGCATCAAAAGCCTGCCTGTATTCAGGTCCATAATTGGAAAGAATGTTTTCAAGAAGCTGCACTGCACCCCGCTGTTTTTCCTGGGTAAGTCTTTCAACCAGTTGCTCAGCGGTCTTTATTTCCGGCTCATCTTCCTGACCATCTTCGCTGGATAATATTCCCAGGCTGAAAAGTTCTTTGGAAAAGGAAGCGATGTTACTGGGTGATAAATGAGAGTCACTAGCTGTGGTCGGTTCCTTTACAGCAGTGTCACTCGCCGGTTCTACTGTGGCGTTTTTCGTGTTTGGTTCTGCAGTTTCTGTGCTATCGTCCTGCGGATCGGTCGCTAAACTTTCAATGAATGAAGCTGAATCGTCAATCGTTAAATTGAGTGGCTTTTCAGGCTGCTGCCGGGGTGTTTCCTTTTGAGTAGAGGCTTTACCACCACTAGCGTCTTTATCAGATACAGGACTTTTTTCCTCTGCAGTACCAGGGATTTTATCCTGGATGTTTGTCACCTGCTGCGGGTCATTATTAAAAAGGGACTCCAGATAGTTAGTATCCAGAATTGTGCTGGATGTAATTCCAAAGGAGTTTTGGGATTGTAGTACCGTTTCGTCTTTATCCATAGATGGGTTAAAAAATGAGTTATCAGGCTATAGGATGGTTAACAATGACTAATAAGGGGGTTCAATTCTATTTGCGGACAAGAGTAAAATTATAGCAAAAATTATATTGAAACATCATACTGTAACCGTTTTACAATATAATATCAGATTCAAATAGCATTAAATAAAATAAGCCGATACATAAAATATTTTACACCTTATGATTTTAGAATGTTATTTTTTTCTACCTTCATCACATCTTTTCAATTCAGTTGAGTCCTTCACTAAAATCTGTGTCTTATTTACAAGGCCCAGTACTTTATATTCATTATATTATTAAAAAGGTTTATTAACTGGAACGTTAATAACGCGGGTATATTTATATGAATTGCCCGTTACGTGGACATTAATTCTGACTCAGTTCAGGATTGTTTTGGGAATCTAATTCGCTACCAATCCTGGTGGTGAGATTTTATAACAGTGGCTATGGTAGGAGCTATCAATATTGCCTTTTTGTTTCATTAACCAATTATTAACTGAAGGATAAAAGTGGTAAATTATATTACACTGTGATAATCGTAGATCAATTATACAGTGCAATATCAATTCAGAAAACCAGCGGTTCCTTCAAAATTTCTGTATTAAATGACTACTGTTCTATAACCTATTAATCAAAATAACCCGATGAAAGTTAGATGTATTTTAATCCTTTTTGTTTGTTTGGTTTTGGTTTCTTCTTGTAAGAAAGATAAGCCCCTGGAAAGTAACATAAACCTTATAGGCCAGCCCCTATCGGTAATCGAGCGTTACACAAAGGGCAATTACAAGATGCTCTATTCTTATGGTGGTTTGGGTTTTGGTAAAACAGAGTATAATAACTATTATATCCGTATCAGTGAGGACACTCTCACATGGACAATAAATGACGCTATATTCTTGCATGGAAAAATAAATTGGCAACAAGATTTTGAGCTCAATCATACAAAGACGTACATGATGACTTTCCAGGGGCCAGGTGCCTACCCTTATATTCTAGCACCAACACAGGTTAAAGATGGATTACTTGTACTCTGTGACGAGATTACAGATGGGTATTCCTATTACCTGAGCCGGATTCCTTGATCTAGTTTTTTCACACTCAAAATACATTAAGCAACATGAAAAAAGTTTTACTACTTCTTATTGGGATTGCCATGTCCAGCAGTGCCGCATTTGCCCAGCAGGCGGAAAACGATACGCTGAGTATCCGCCGCGACAGGCATGGGAATATTGCCTTTGTCACCTTCACCCCTGATATAAATCAAAAAAGAAATGCAACAAATGAAAAGCAGATTATCGGCAAGCTACTGAACCTCAGAAGCGGTATCGATGAACAACGTTTGTTTTCTACAAAGACCGACGAGCTTGGACATAAACACAATAAATATCAGCAGTATTTCAAAGGCGTAAAGGTTGATAACGCACAAATCGTAGCCCATAGTTCTACCAGTCTTGAAAGTGTTAACAGTTCCATGGTCGCCATTAATGATATGAATGTAACACCAGCTATTACCGAAAACGCTGCTTTACGGGTTGCATTAGATACCCTTAAAGCAAAACGCTATATATGGGAGGATACTGCAACTTTAAATCTGGCAAAAAGGAGCAATCCTTCAGGAGATTTTACCGGCAAAGGTCAGATCGTAATTGCTTCAGCCACTTATAATAAGAAAGATACATTTTTACTTGCCTGGAAATTCAATATTGTTGCCACAGAACCTTTTCTGGATCAGACAATATATATTAACGCGCAAGATGGTAGTTTAATATCAAATTTTTCCAATATCGAAAACACCAATACACCGGGAACTGCCTCTACGTTGTATAATGGCTCCCAGGCAATTACCGGGGATAGTTATGCAGGAGCATATCGCCTCAGTGAGCTGCGCGGCGGGGTTACTATTCATACTTATAATAATAATGCAAACACTTCTTTTACCGGTTACTCCGAATACTCCGATAACGATAATAACTGGACATCAGCCGAACATCCCAATGATAGGGATGCACTCGATGCCCAATGGGGTAGCGAGGCAGTTCTTGACTATTGGAGTACAGTCCATAGCAGAAATAGTATTAATGGAAGTGGTTCTCCTGTAACGAACTATACCAATTATGGTGTCAACTATGCGAGCGCTGGTTGGGTTCCAAGTCTCCAGGTGATGATATACGGGAAGGGAGGATTGGCAGGAGGTGTAGTACCAGTCAATTCTATGGTTAGTCTTGATGTGATGGGCCATGAATTAGGACATGGCATTGCGCAAACAGAAGTAGGTTTTGCGGTTTCAAATGAAGCAGGAGCAATAAATGAGGGTATTTCTGATATATGGGGTTCGTGTATAGAATATTGGAAAACACCGGCAAAGGCAAGGTGGTCAATGGGGGAAGATGATGGAATATATTTCCCATTGCGCTATATCGACTATCCTGGTACATCTCCACTGGGAGCGCAACCTACCTGCTATGGCGGCCCGAATTACATTGCTCCGCCTGCTACTCCGGACGCCTCCAACGATTACGGTTACATTCACACAAACATGAGTGTAATGTCTCATTGGTTCTACATGTTGCTTATCGGTGGAACTGGAACTAATGCCTTGGGGCAATCGTATGCTATTACCCCTATCAGTAATACAGACGCACAAAAAATACTATATCGGGCCGAGGTATATTATATGGTTTCTAATTCAACCTTTGCAACTGTCAGAGATAATACCATTCAGGCGGCACGTGATCTCTTCGGAGTGGGAAGCTGTCAGGAAATCGGGGTCACCAACGCCTGGGCCAGTGTGGGTGTTGGAGCGAAGTATGTAAGTACTGCTGCATTTAGTGCTACTGTACCATCTATATGTACATCCGGTACAGTACCATTTGCAAGTCTTCCCACAGCGGTTTCCAGTTGCGCTTGGAGTCTATCTCCATCTGGAATCGTAACGCCTTTATCTGGTACGGGAACTACTATTTCTCTCACCAGAGTTGGATCAGTGAACAGCTCTGCTACACTTACAGCAATTTTGAGCTATAGTTGTAAATCTAATGATACATTATCGAAAGTGGTACCGGTCGGATTGCCCGGATCTCCAAACTTAGGTAAAAGAACCAGCCCCAATAGTTCCTGCGGATGGGATATTACCGGTCCACTACCTACTGGCGCAGCGGGGGTATATGTAAGCAGCGATGGTGGATCAACCTATCATACAGCGACAGTACAATATAATGCCTCATTGGGCTATACTGAATATATTGCAGAACTTCAAGTTGATGGACCTGCTTCAGTGACATACTATTTGAAATCCTTTAACACCTGTGGTACCAATACACCGGTAATAAAAACCCTTAGCATCACCGCAAGATCAGGCTGTGGAGCGAGAATGGCCGCCGATTCCAGCGATACTGCTGACAGCAGTTCTTTTATTCGTATTCGGCCAAATTTCACACCAAGTAGTCTTTTCAAAATATATCCTAATCCTACCAGTGGTGCTTTTACAGTTGAGACGCTAAACACTAAAACTAATGATTATGTCGCAAGGGTCGCTAACAATTTATTGCCTTCACTTGAGATCAGTAGCATTAAAATATTTAATAGTGAAGGTATCTTACTGGAGCAACATAACTATACTGGTTTAGGTCAGCAAAAAATTAATTTAGATTTGAGTTCTCGTCCTGTGGGAACCTATTACATAGGGGTTGCAAACGGTAAAGTGAAACGATCTTTCAAGGTTATTGTACAGCATTAATTTGTTTAATAATAATGGTTCTGAATCCGCGCGATCAATATTGATCGCGCGTTTTTTTTATAATATTAGACCTTATTATTCCCGCTAATCAGGCGAGAAAAAAGTACATTTGTGAAAATGGGAATCATACATGAATGCACGTATTAAAGTAATTGAAAATAGCACTGGTAAACTGATGCCAAGTCAACTAATAGAAATTGCATACGCAGGTCTGCTGCTGGCTGCTTTACCTGATCAATGTTCAGAAAAAGAGGCAAAGTATACCTATAAAGTTTATACACTTCATCATGGTGGAGAGGAACAGCTATCACTTCTTCCCCAGTTTTTTACTACAATTTATCATCCAATTGATCTAACCAAACCCTTTTACAGAAAGCATGATTTAGGCTCCACCAAGATATTTCTTGCTGAAAATGGCCTGCCAGCCGGAACTGCTATAATTAAATCCTATGATGCTTTTACCAAGAAATACAAAGTAGATGTAACCCTCCAGGGATCCGACATTACTGATAAGGATGTAGATGTCACTGAAGACAAATTGATCACACCACTGGATATTATTAATGGGTTATAATGGTAGCGAGTACTATTTTTTACCTACTTTATCATATTTGTTCTTATTGGCTTTAGCTATACGCTCTTTACTTGCGATCTCTTCCCGTTTGACTTTGAGCTTTGCTTTTTCCAGCCCCAGCTGTTCCAGTTGCGTGCTTCTGTCTGCAGCTAGTTTCTGTTTTTCTATACCCAGCTTATCCAGGGCCATTTTATAATCTCTGCCGGCATTAGTTTCTTCCATTGCAAGTCTGGAGACCTCCAGCACATCAGGAGTCCCATTTGCATCGACATCTTTTAGATTATTCTGCTGACGGTTGAATGTGGCGATGAGGGCTATTTCCTTCTTGTTTACCCTGTCCAGTTCTCGCTGATAATTTTCATTAACCATTTGTTCTTTTCTGGCCATATCTTCTGCCTGCTGAGTTGCCTGGAACTGCTGCTGCGCCTGGTTAATTTGTTGTTGCTGCATCTGTTGTTGCTGGGCTGCAAAATCATCCTGGCGTTTTTTAATACGCTTAAATGTGTCTTTCAGCTTACGCATTGAGTCAGTGGTATAAAGTTCTGCGATATCATAAAGGGAAGCTCCATTCTGCAGAGCCGGTTGCGCCAGTTGCTGCAGCTGTTCAAAAGCAATGGAATCTTTCGTTCTGCTGGTAACAAAAACCTTTAAATCCCGAAGGGAGATATCAGTTCCGTTAACCTGTATAAAAGCATTCTCACCGGAAGAATTTATATAAGATATTGTCGAAGTAGGTTTAGTGGATTCGATATACTGCGCTGCATCCAGTAGCCCCTGATAAAGCTCATTAAGACAATATTCGTGTTGGGTGAAGTATGCTTCTGTCTGAGCATAGCTCTGAGAAAGGGAAGTATTTACTCCTGTTGCAGTGCTGGTAGCTGCTACATTTCCCAGGCGTTCTTTTGAAAGTCCCACCAGTTCCCAACATTCCATTTTCATTTGAACCGCAAGATTATAGCGGCTCTGTATCTCCTGATGACGGGAAAGATCCAGGGCAGAATACTGATTAAAACTTGAAATGGCTTTCGCGTTCTCAGGACTATCGTCAATAAAGATGGCTCCTCTTTCCCTGGCTTCCAGTTCCCACATATCCAGTGCGTCACCGGCATCACCATCTTTGGGTGTCGGGATATGCCTGAGGGGAATTAGGATAACCTTTCCTTTCTCCTTCTCAAGTAGTTTCCACAACTGGTTAAGACATACATTATATATCATCTGATAGCCCTTCATAAGGTCAATCAGCGAAGAGGCAATGGTATTTTTACTTTCATGGGTAACACCAATAATCGGGCAGTACGGAAGTAAGGTAAAAGGTGTTACGTGGTAAACATCAGATCCGATCTTAAGCCCCTGATACCAGCGGTTTGCGTATCTCCATTCCACGGAGATTTCACCCTGAATAGTTCCTTTTTTATAGTTTTCGTCAACCAGTGTTGTCTGAAGGCTGCCCGTCTCCGGATCTAGGTACGAAACCTTTCCTACCTTAATTTTTGATTTCCAGTAGGCAATAACAACAGCGAACTTATTACCATAGCTACTTGTACTGGTTCCTTTTCCTGAAAAGAAGTGACCAAATACCAGGTCGTCCTGTAATCCGGATTCCGCCAGAAGTCTCTCCTCCAGGAGAGCGGGGTTATAGGTATCGTAGTGGATAGATTCTAACCCTTTGATGCTGGAACCATAATTTGACTGCCTTGCGCTGAAAAGACCATTATCAGAGGCTTTTCTTAAGTGATCGATTTCTTCTTTTGTAACATTTGGAAAGCGCTCAATTATTTCAGAGAGTTCCATTACGTCCAGAAGACCTCCTGCATACCAGTCACGGGAATACTTTTTATCACCCACAGACAGTTCCCATACTTTTTTGGGATTAGCTGTTTCTACAGAAAATCCTAAAGAGTTGGCTCCCGTCTCATATATGTGATAATATTCATTGGAACAAATGAGAAGATCTCGAAAGGCTTCCTCTGATTTTTCCTTAATATTGAATTCAGCCTTGAGCGCTTCCAGTGTATGATTTCCCCAACGTTCGGCCAGTGTTGTATAAGAGGTGAGTTCGTCTTCTACTTTTTCCTCCGTAAGTTCCTGTATCTGCTGATCATCGATCTCGCCTACATCTTGCCCCTGCTCTGCCAGATCAGTAATAATCTTATTGCGAGCATTCTGCAGGATATACTGCTGGAGCATATCTGAGCGGAAGGCCAGCTCTTCATTTTTAGAGTCGGCATCATAAGCTTTTACCCTTGTGGTATCCGGGCGCTTAGTTAGCTCGCCGGTTAAGGTGTTTAAGGGAGGATTTAAAATAGGATAATGACGAACATGAGCTGGCAGCTCAAACTCCTCTGTCTCCAGCGTCTCAATAAAGCTGCGGGGCCCCGGCTGCTCATAAAAGTCTTCTTTCTTTAAATGCCCTTTTACCAGGTCATAGTTGCGGGAAATTTTCTTTTTCTTCCCGTTATACTGCGCATAAGCAATATTTGCGAAGTAGTCCATGTTCTGCTTAATAAATCCATCGGACTCTTTTTCTTTCTGGGAGACATATTGATCTGGGAAAGTAGCAAGGTATTCATGCAGCAGATTGCCGCTTTGGGTATGGAGGATAATGGGCATTTAGGATAACAGTTTTCTTAAAGTGCCAGTCTTACGGCCACCTGCGCTGGAAAAGAGAGGGTCACTACCCAGCAGTTTGCGGGCGCTTTCACTTTGTTTTTTTCGGGAGAAATAGGATTTTAGTCTGGGGTCATCGGAGGAAGATGGCATTACATGTCTGGCATCCAGGTGAGAGGCCACAGCTATAGCAATAGCTGCAGCTCTAATGCGGTCAAAGTTTCCGTCGGGGTTATATTTTATCATCTCCTCCAGCAGCAAAGGGTCCAGAATACGGGATAGTCCCAGGATCTCTTTAGTGACGAGGCCGTTATCATCAACTTCTTTGCTGATCGTTTCTTCTGTATAGGTTTTAAGTAATCCGTTGATATGGGCAATCACTTTGGGCGTGGCAGGAATACCATATTGACGGCGTACTGCAGAATTAGGAGCAATATCTTTTAACCACTCAGGTTGTTCCATGAGGAACATGCTCTCAGATTTATTAATCATGTACTGGATAAACCCGTAGTCATCCGACTCACTTAAAGCATAGGCATTGTAATACTTAATCAGGTTTCGAACAGTTTCATTCCACTCAGTAATGCTGGAGGGCCTGCCAACATATTGGGCCACGATCATGTTCTGATACTGATCACCCGCTATGTTGTGCATACGTTTGTAGATATAACAGGCTCCCAGAGAGGTACTATACTTTGAATTATCCTGTTTATATGGGTCAATGCCGGCAACGTATAAGCCAAAAGGAGCATTTTTTACTGGAGCCTCATACATGACAATGCACCCATCCTTTTTTTCCAGTGCTTTTATGGGAAAGGAGGATACAGGTTTCTTATCGGTAAACTTGTGTGTGAGTTTTTCCCCATTATGGAAGATCTCTATGGGAACGCCGGTAATATTTAGGGTGGAAAGCTTCTCTTTCTGTTTTTTTACAGCTTCTATATTGAACTGGTTACTGGTAACAGAAAGAAAACACTCAGCCGGCGTGAGTGGGTAATACATTACCTTCTTTAAATATTCTGTCTGATCACTGTCTTTAGCTTTTTCTGCCCGCTCCTCTTTTATTTTCAGTAATGCCTTCTCCTTATCAGATACCTTAATGGTGATACTGGAAAGCTCTCCTGGGTTACTAACCTCAATACCTTTACTCTTTAAATACAGATCCAGGGTCGTGGTATATTTGCAGTCCTGCCGGTAGGTGCCAGGCATAAACAGGCAAGAGCGTACGCCCGTTTGGGGATCATCAAAGCCAAGGAAGTTATTTGCGTCGGGATTATAAAAGAACCTCTCAGCGTCGGCTCCACGGTCAAAGGAGCCCCCCGTGCCTACTAAAATCGGTATGCAACGCCAACCATGCTCAGATAAGAAGGCAGGCTTCGCAGCTTCGAACACCTGGCTGAAAGGGTACTTTCCGCACTCATCCATGACGAAACTTTTGGCCGTCGTTCCTGCCGAGGTTTCCGTATTAAAACCATCGTCAGCATTTCTTATCATTATATGGCTCCATACCTGGGGTTCATTATCTCTATCTTTGTACCCCAATCTCACAGTGGTTTTGCGCCAGTCCTTATCGATTTTTCCAATCCCAATTCCAGCCCACACGTTACGGAGTCCATGGTCAAGCTTTTCGGTAAGCAACTCCAAATCGGGCTTGTTGCCCCCCACTATTACATTTTGGGTATGCTGAAATAACAAGGCGTTCCAACCGGTAATAGAAGCCTCGAATTCACTTTTCCCTCCCTGTCGCAGGCCAATCTCCATGTAACCTTTCTTAAGCTCCCGGCACCGCTCAAAGGCTTCAGATCGCTCCCATTCATTATCACGCAGATCCGGCAGTTGACTAATCCTGACAATGTTGCCATAATTATCTACCTGGTCACTGCGAATTTTCCAATGATTGATGTGAAAATATAGCCAGCCACCAATATGGATGCCGGCAATTCTCACTCCACCCATACATTTTTCCAGCTCCCAGTCTACCAGTTGCTGAAACTCTTTTGTGTCTGGGGAGGGTAATGTTTTTAGGTTACGGAAAAATTCAGACGAGTATATTTCCATTGGAGGAATAGGATAGGATGGGATAACAAACAATTTTATAATCTATAATATCGTTGAGGATTACGTTAACTCAATCGATAAAGCAATGGGGTTCTATTTGGTAAAGGTGGAAGCCTGGTCATGGGACGAGGATTTAATTCCAACCGGAATAAAATCGGAGTTTGAATTGCTCATTTCAGCAGATAATGAAAAAAGTGCAATGGCTGATATTGAAAAGTTGTACAAGGATTGTAAATCTTTGTACAATCCCTATTACTGCCTAAAAGCTGTTTCTGCTGAAAATGTAATGGGGAATCTGACCCAACTCACCTGGGCTCCGGATTTTTTTGATGACCTTTAAAAGTTGCCTGCGGCAGCATCGCAGCAGGTATTACACAGTTCAGATGTTATAACTATCTTAGTTAAAGCAAATGATTATTCATGCCACTTTATCAAGTAAAGATTAATGCTACATATAATGTTATGGATGTTAAAGAGGATAGTAAATACCCGAATGCAAAAACAGTTTTCTTTCTAATCATTGAAGCTACTGATCCTGAGGAGGCTAAAAAAAACATCATCAAGATGTATCAGGCGAATAAGAGCATTTCAGCTCGATTCTACACTTTTGTCCCCGTATCTGTAGTTTTTGAGCCATTACCGGAACCTTTAAATAATAGCCGCTTTACTCTGGCTTTGGATTTCTTTCGGGAAGATTGATTCATACTATGGGGATTCCATTTTTCTCATCCTTCCTGGAACAATAGAGCTGCCTCTGGCTTCTTTTTTTGTTTCTTCTTTCTCCCTGAGCCTATCTACGACCTCCAGGAGAGACAGGTAATTCTTCATCGTTTCCTGAAGGAACTTTCCTTGCTGCTCAATGCTGCTGATCACCATGGGTATTGTTCCGCCTCGCGATGTCGGCTTCCATTCAATCCTATCTTTTAACTGATGCAGCGGGTTAGATTCCACATATGCTTTCCAGGATGCCAGCTGGGATTCTGCCCAGTCCAGATCATCGGTAATAAAACTATTCTTCTTTTGCGCCATTGCTTAACTGTTTAGTAATCTCGTTCGCCTGTTCCTGGCTAACTTCTGCCTGCCATTTACTTACCGGACATGAGCTGGAGAGCTGATGGGTTTTCCATTCCAGATTACATCCGCACCTAGTACAATGGTGATCGGGTCTGATAGTGGTGTAACCTGACAATGCTATCGCGTTTTTTGAGTTGAATTCACAAGGAGAGCAATAGGTATTCATTCTATAAGCCGCCAGATCTTTAATCCATTGTTTACCTAATACAGCGTTATATATTCCTTGCGTGAGTCCTTTCCAGTCTACTTTCATATCTTTCTATTAGCTGCTCAATACTTTCAATTCTTTTTACCAGGCTATATCTTTTTTTCTCAGAAAGATCCTTGGCCAACTTGGCCAGATAGCAATGCAATATTGCCCTGGCTCTGATGAGCTTCTTTACAATTTTCTTATCGGAACAATACAGGTACCCTACCCCGGATATTTCAACGGTGCAATGGGCAGCAGTTGCCTGGCTAACTGCTTTAAATTGATATTTGATGATTTTATCGACTAGCGGAATAGGCGACTTACAATTATCCGCTGTCAGGGCTATCAGATTGGAGATTATATCTCCGCTTGTAACAGAGATATCATTCATGTTAAGGAAGAAAGGTTAATCTGCATGATCACTCCACCTGAAAAATCAGGGGCAATACTGGGGTTAACGCGATACATTTCTCCATGCTTTTGCAGCAGCCCCTTTTTAATGAGCCGGCATTTTACATTTTCCAGCGTAGCCAGTGAAGAATCAAATATCCGAACAAATTCTCTGCGTGCACTTGCTGGCGTAATCGTTCCACGGGTCGCGGCAAAAGCCAATACCTCTATTTCTCTGGTTTGAAGGTTCAGGCTATTGAATGCCGATAATATACTATAATAGGCAATTGCTTTTTGGAGCCTGTTTTCAAATTCTTTCTGTAATTTCTGTAAAACAACAGCACTCATCAGTCTCACGAGTTATGTTAATATAATCAGGGGGATTAACTCGCGGACATTTACAAAGTTATAGAATAATGTTTATGCTGAGAGGGTGAATTATAATCAACTAGGGGTTGAATGCTATTTAAATTGAAAAAATAATATAAATCAGAGGAGTATTAAAAATTCACATCCACAGAAATACAATTTGCCGTTTAGTAATTACTAATCCCTTGTGTTTTGTACCGGTTATATTCAGAAATAATTCAAGATAAAAAATTTGCTCTAATGATACCAGTAACCGCGATAATCCAACCAGAACAGAAAATTCAAAAATACATACAAGGGAAAATGAAACAAGGCGTGTATAAACATAGAGGACGGCCAATAATGTCCCTAATATCAAAAAGTGCATTCCTAAAATCATCCAAACGTTTTTCCTCTTCTTATTTGAGATCATCCGTTCAACTTTTTTACGTAGAAATATAAATGACATTATTAATATTATAATCGTCATTATAATGCTATTTTCCACTAACTCCAAAATTTCTGAATGGCTAAAGCCATCACCCAATCCTAAAGAAGAGGTGAGATTTAAAATAATTGCGGCTATACAAATAGACGAGCAGCAAATAATGTAAATGACAATTATTGCAATTATTAGCCGTCTCCAGACTATGCAAACCATCATTGATTATTCTTAATTTTAAAATGAAATTGAAATAGGTAAGGAACTATTCCGTGGGGGAATAGTTCCTTACAGTTGCTGTTTAATTGTAAATAACCCTGTGAATAAATGTCCCCCGTCCTAATGTAAATCTCATCGGGGTAGTTATAGCTATGGTTGGTATTTGTATTGGCAATCATCAATAAAACCCTGGCAACCTGTCGTTGCCAGGGGATACTCATCCATTGTACCTTTTATTAAAAAAAAGCGTCGTAAATACATTTATTTAAAATGAGTTGTAAGTAACGAGTAATTATTCTTTGGAGAGAACTACTACCCGTTACTTACAACTGACGTTCAAAATGGGAAAAAGGGTGAAAGGTTTTTGAATTATTTTTTAAGAGAGGTGTAATTTATTAGGAATAAACAGGAATTACTTAATATGAATAGTATTGTCTTTGATATAATAATCAATACCAATGACACTTTGGGTTCTGTTTAAGAAAACAGTTAAAGGAAAACTCTTGTTAAGATTACCCGTAAAAAGTTTCGCTCCTGAAGCTGGATTATCCATAATCACCTGCACGCCGTACCACCGAGAGATCACTTTACAAACCTCTGAAAGTGGGGTCATGTTAAAATAATACTTTCCTTCTCTCCAGGCGAGTACATCTGAGGCATCAAAAGAAGCCATTTTTAGCGCTGATCCGTCAGCTATTGCCTCATAGCCCTGTTTAAGATTCAGAGTATGACCATCAGCCTTAACTTTGACGCTTCCGGTCACCACGGAAATATGGGTATTAGTATGCTCGTAAGAATTAATGTTAAAACTGGTACCAAGGACCTCAATGGATCTGCCTGATGGTAGATTCACAGTAAAAGGACGATCTGCGTCTGGGGCAACTTCGATAAATGCTTCCCCGGAAACAGAAATAACTCTTTTATCAGTGAACTTAAAGGGAAATGAAAGAGTCGTAGCAGAGTTTAGCCATACCTTCGATCCATCAGATAGACTTATTTTATAATCCATTCCGGCTGGTACGGTTAAGGTATTCATTCCAGTTACCTCTTCGGACGTATTAGTAGTAGTATAGGAAAGGGAGCTATCCTGATTAAAAAGAGTGGTTCCTCCTGCCTGGATCTTCTTGTCGCCTGAGGACAAGGAAATACTTTTTCCATCCGCAATTTTCAAAATAATCTGGCTTGCCACCTGTTTTGGGGAGCTGATATGAAATAAAACCGGATACCATACAAACGAAAAGGCAATAACCAGTGCGGCTGCAGCTAGTGACAGGAGCAGATATCTGGTCCTTCCTCTTTTCTTCTTTTCAGGAAAGATTTCAGATTGTAGGCTTTCTGGTAACTGATTGTGAACTTCAATATGCCTAAAAAATTCCTGAACTTCCGGCCGGTTATATTCAACAAGGGTTTCCTTAAAGGCCAATTGAGCTTCGGGGTTATCTTTAACCTCCTTTCTCAAAGTCTCCAGTTCACCTTCTTCAATTGTGCTGGTAAGATAGTCAACTGTAAGGCCCCTTATATAGTCGGTATATGATTGGTTATATTGTTCCATGAGGGTTAATTTTACCGGCAAATTTTTGCCTGATTGTTTCAAGTCCACGGTGTAGAGAATTACGAACTGTTCCGGTGGTTATACCGTTTTTTCTGGCGACTTCTTTAATTTTAACTTCCTGTAGATATACATCAATTACTATTTCCCTTCGTTTGGCAGGAAGCTCGTTGATGAAACTTCTGATTTGATTATCAATTTCCTCAAGTTCCTGTGCTTTAGCATCCTGACCATCATTTTGGTATAAACTTTCATTCACATATTGCACCATCGAGCCTCGCTCTTTTTGTTTCTTAATGGCAATCTTTCCGCAGCTGTATCTTACCGAAACCTTTAGATAGGCTTTAAGCTTGACATCTTCCTTGTCCTTCCCGCTGAGGTTATGTAAGTGGCGAGTCGCCCAAAGGTTCGTAAACAGATCTTGTACTACGTCTTTGGCGGCACTGATATCGCGCAAATGATGAAATGCTTCGAATACCAGATTTCCAAAATACTTAGAATAAATCTCCTTAAATGCAGATTCATCCCCAAGTCTTAGCCTTGTTAATAATATCTGATCGTTATCTTCTGACATAATAAGATAATAATACTACCTGGTTGGTAATGTTTAAAAACTCACACCAAAGCATAACCAATCCTGTGACGGTTGACACGTTGTAAAATGGAGATCAATAGCCAGTCCCCGATTGAATCATTCCCTTGTTCAGTTGTTGTTGTAATAGTGCTTAAGGGAAAACATAAATAGAAGAAATCAAAAGCCAGATCTGGTGTTTATCGTTTTGTTCATAACCCCGCAGTAGATATACAGAAGAACAAATTAAGCTGTTTTACAATGTCTGGCCTTATCAAAACCTGATTCTGATGAAGCAAAGTTAAATATATTCATTTAAAAAATTGCGTAAATCCTACGATATTTCAGTCATGACTACTCCACTTCCACTTGAATTTCTGAACATGTCTTGCTAAAGTACTGAAAAAAGTCCTTTTCAAACAATTCATGATCTTTGTATCCAAGATGGATAGCTATCCCTTCAATACTCATATTTGATGTACCGAGCAATACAAACGCCCGCATCATCCGCTTGTTATGGTAATATTTCTCGGCAGGTGTCCCCAAAAGAAATTCAAAGCTGGAATCTAATGTATCCATTGAAAGATGAAACTTGGAGGCAATCCCTTGCAAATTATGTGATTGCCCAATATTGACCTCCATATGTCCGATCAAAGCAAAAATATTGGCTAGATCACTATCTGATATCCTTCCATCAGCAAGTTGTCGAATTATAGGAATCAGATACTTATCAAGAAATGTAAAAAACAAGTTGTTAACCAGATTATCCAGATACTTACGGGCATCCCCGCCAGTCTCCTTATAAGAAAGAATTTTCAGTATCACTACTTTCTCGAACGACTCAATTTGATAAGGAACTGAATTGATTGTTCCTCCGGTTTGCTGCATCGAGGAAAGAATTTTACTAAAGAATGCCAGATCCCGGCTCAGCCAGGGAATACTATGGGGCTGCAGATCAATATGAAAACTCCAATACTGCCCAGCTAGAACTTTTGCTTCGTGAAACTTATTACCCGGGACCCAGAACATATTATACTCCCCTCTTTGAAGAGGCATTAGTCCGGCATCTTTCAGATAAGCGTCAATATCACCCCGTAACATATAATGAACTGTGAGCAAATCATCTTTTGTGAAGGGAGTAATAATAGTATCCTTCTTTGCATCGATAATATGAAACTGAAGATTAAAATTCTTGAGCCGAATTCTTTGAGAGAAAATAGTGATATCGTCCGTTTGGAAGGTAGCAACCTGGGCTATGGGGATACGATGTTCCAGCAAAGTTGAGGGAGACTTTCCGAGCTGAATTTTGGTTGAGGATGGAAGAAATTCCATGATAATTAATTTATTGTTATTGGGTTGCAATGTCGTATTTTCCGTAATGCCCGGCGTTGTTGAAAGAAAAAAAATTATTTTTTGAAAATACTTTGATTTTGAGTGTTACAAAATGATAATTTTTGACTCATGGATATGATGCTTTACTTAAATGGGGAAATAATCAACCAATTTCGATAATGTCATGTGTCAAAACCAACCAGTTTAATCACTAAGCTCCCGATTATTTTAAGTAAAGAAAAGTACCTTATTACCTAATCCTGTCAATCAAACAGCTGTATGATCGGAAAATTCACATCCTGTCGCAGGGCTATAATGCAATGTATGCTCCTGTTAATTATTATGTCATCAGCGCTTGCCAGTGCGCAAGCTCAACGATCAGGGGGAACATCAGGGTTTACACTGACCTCTAAAAGTATAAGTTTCTCCGACCTATTTACCCAATTGCGAAAGCAGACGGGTAAAATTGTATGGTATGGTCAGGAATTTGATCAGAACAAAAAGGTTACTGTAAAGTTCCTCAATGCCTCTCTCCAGGAGGTGATGGAAACGTTATTTTCTAAAACAGACATCCAATGGAAGATCGAAGATGAAGCAATTTTATTAACGACTAAAAAGAAATCTGATAATTCCAATGTAGCTGACCCCAAAGCAAACAATGTTCGAGTAGATGCCGCCAGTGACACCACTGAAAAGTTGGTTGACATAAGTGGTAAAGTTACTGATGAAAAAGGTAGCCCTATTCCTGGGGCTACTATAATTATTAAAGGGACAACTTCTGGTACTACATCAAACAACAGTGGAGATTTTAGTTTAAAGGATGTTCCTGTTAAAGGAAAGATCACCATATCGAGTATTTCGTTTGTGACGAAGGATGTTACTGTTGGTAGTAAGCGCAACTTAGGAAATATACAACTCAAAAATTATGTGGGACAACTCGATGAGACCGTAATCTTGGCTTACAGCAAAACCACTAATCGTTTTTTAACTGGAAACGTATCCAAGGTAACTGCAAAAGAGATGGAAAATTCTCCTGTCAATAACCCAATTCTGGCAGCAGTAGGTCGTATTCCAGGAATAGAAATTACTCAGTCAACTGGCTTTTCTGGCGGAGGAGTAAACATTGTTGTGCAAGGGCTCAACAGCCTTCAAAAAGGTAGTGCCCCATTTTATGTGATAGATGGAGTTCCATACGCTCAGTCTTTGCTCCCGAATATTGGCAATACATTGGGACTCTCTGGTAATGGAGCCGGAAATGGTCCAGTTACTGGGAGTCCGTTGAGCTATATTAATCCTGCCGATATAGAAAGTATAGAGGTATTGAAAGATGCAGATGCTACAGCTATATATGGCTCTCGTGCGGCAAATGGGGCTATTATTATCACAACGAAGAGAGGGAAAAGTGGGAAAATGAAAGTTGATGTAACATATCAAACTGGATTCGGCCAGGTTGCGCATAAACTGGATTTACTAAACACAAAAGAATATCTGGAGATGCGAAGAGAGGCATTTGCAAATGATAATCAGACTGTTGGCTCCACAGACTATGATCTAAATGGTACCTGGGATACAACGAAAAATACGAACTGGCAAAAGGAGTTAATTGGTAAAAATGCAAAATACAGAGATCTGCAAATGGGTATTAGCGGAGGGAGTGATAATGTACAGTATCTCTTCGGAAGCTCTATTCATAAGGAAAGTACCGTTTTTTCAACAAATTTAGCTGATGAAAAAGTTGCATTTAGATTTAACCTAGATGCTCTGTCCAATAACAAAAAGCTTAGATTCACCTTATCCAGTAGCTATCTAATTGATAACAACAAACTGCCCACATCGGATTTGACATCTGCTGCGGTGACTCTTGCTCCCAATACACCTAACCTGAAAAATCCTGATGGTAGTATAAACTGGGGAAATAATAACGCACAGAATATAAGTACAATTTTCCCAAACCCTCTTGCAGGATTGTCTTCCTTATATCTCAATAAAGCAAAGAACCTTATAAGTAACGCAATAATTTCCTATGAGGTTCTAAATGGGTTGGAATTAAAATCCAGTTTTGGATATACCGATCTTTCAACAAATGAAATTGTAACATATCCTCAAAGCGCCAGACCTCCAGAATATAGGAAATACAATACACCTTCTGCAAATTATAATAACAATGATATTAAGTCATGGATAATAGAACCTCAGATATCCTATAACAATAAATTGGCTTCAGGGAATATAAATGCGGTTGTAGGTGCTACTCTCCAGCAGAATAATAGTAGTAGGGAATATCTTTTGGGCTCAGGGTACTCAAGTGACCTTGTATTAGAGAACATTAATGCGGCAAAAACCATTACTTCATTTCCAGGTACAGCAATCCTATCAACGTACAAGTATAATGCAGCATTCTTCCAAGTAAATTATAATTGGTTGGATAAATACGTTATTAATCTAACCGGTCGTAGAGATGGCAGTAGCAGATTTGGTAGCCAGAATAGATTCCACAACTTTGGAGCTGTTGGAGCGGCGTGGATTTTTTCGAGCGAAAATTGGTTTAAGCACAAGCAAGCCATTTTAAGTTACGGTAAGCTCAAGGCCAGTTATGGAAGCACTGGTAATGACCAGATCGGTGATTATAATTATTTAAGTTTATATCAAAATAATAACCCTGATGTCCCTTATAATGGTAGTACGTCATTAGCTATTAATACCCTATCAAATCCTTATTTACAGTGGGAAGAAACAAAAAAGAGATCAGTAGGATTAGATCTGGGGTTTATTCATGATCGAATACTACTCAATATAAATTATTATAAAAACACATCATCAAACATGTTGGTGGTTGCACCACTTCCAGCGACTTCAGGGCCTATCGCAGGTCTCGTCGCAAATCTCCCTGCAACAATTACCAATACCGGGATCGAATTATCACTAACCACCATTAATTATAAAGCTAATGATTTCACTTGGACTACAAATCTAAATTTAACAGTGCCCAAAAACGAGGTGTCGAAGTTTGAAAATTTAAATAGCAGTATTTACGCTAATGCATATGTTATCGGACAATCATCTAGTGTCGTCAGAGCATATCGTACCAATGGCGTAAATAAAACAACTGGAATATATCAATTCCTAGATAAAGATAATAAAGTAACTAACGATCCTGGATCAGATCCTGCCAATTATTCAAGGCTGATAAATCCGAATCCTCAATACTATGGGGGGCTAAATAATACAATTACTTACAAAAATTTTAATATTAGTTTCCTTTTACAATATTTCAAACATTTAGGGAAAAACACACAAAATTCAGATCCTCCAGGATTCACCAAAATGAATCAACAAAGATCTGTGTTAGATAGATGGCAAAAGGAAGGTGATAATAAACCGGTACAAAGATATGCTGCTTCAGATTTCGACTATTATTTTTCATTTTATAATCAATATCTAAGCGATGCCTATTGGACAGATGCTTCATATCTGCGGCTTAAAAATGTTTCTATATCGTACAACTTACCTGCGCGTTGGCTATCAAGTTTAAAAATGAATATGTGCAGAGTTTTTATTAATGGACAAAACTTACTAACTATAACGCCATATAAGGGGCTGGACCCAGAGACGCTTTCAAATGCATCGTTACCGCCATTGAGGGTTTTTACTTTTGGAATACAGGCTTCATTATAAAAAATTTAAGAAATGGAATTATCTCATAAAATCTTATCCTTCCGATATTTACTTTTAATCACAATAGTGTTATTCCTTTTTGGGTGCACTAAATATGTAGAGGTAAATCCTCCCATTACGAGTACAAATTCAAGTTTAGTTTTTAAAAGTGATGCAACTGCTATTGCAGCCGTAAATAATCTGTATGTTGTAATGAGCCAGCAAGGAATAAATTCAGGTGTAACTTCGCTATCTCTTTATGCTTCACTCTCTGCAGATGATTTATCAGTCTTTAGCGGAGCTGATGACCCAATCCTTACAGCATATTATAAAAACTCATTGAGTGCAAGTCAAAATTTAGGACCAGATTACTGGACTAATACCTATTCTTCTCTTATTTATACCATTAATAGTGCTTTGGATGGACTTGACGCTACCAGCGAGTTGACGCCAACGGTAAAAGAACAACTAGTTGGACAGTGTAAATTTCTTAGAGCGTTCTATTACTTTAATCTTGTTAATCTATACGGAGATGTTCCATTAGTACTTACAACAGATTATAAGAAAAACGCTTCAATAGCCAGGGCATCCCAAAATACTGTCTACGAGCAGATCATTTTAGATTTGAAAGATGCTGATAGTTTGCTTTATGATGGATATTTAGACGGAACATTATTAAATTCTTCAACGGAGCGTATAGTTCCTAACAAATGGGCTGCCAAAGCATTACTTGCTAGGTGTTATCTATATACAAAGGATTGGGTAAACGCCGAAAATGAATCGTCCCAAGTAATTGCAAACACCGCATTATACGATACGGTTTCCTTAAACAATGTCTTTTTAGCTAATAGCAAAGAATCGATCTGGCAATTGCAATCTGTGAGTAGTTCTGTTACCAATACATCTGATGCCTATCTCTTCATCTTGCCTGCAGATGGTCCCAATAATTTCTCTAATAAGGTATATTTAAATAGCTACTTGGTAGATGCATTTGAAAGTGGAGATCAGCGCTTTCAGAATTGGGTGGCGTTTGTCGAAGCTGGTGGCGTTAAATATTACTATCCGGATAAGTACAAAGTAAATGATGTAGGATCTGAGGTAACAGAAAGGACAGTGGTATTAAGACTCGCTGAACAATATTTGATACGAGCAGAAGCGAGAACCCAACTGGAGAATCTACCTGAAGCTATAACTGATCTTAATGTTATTCGTGTTAGAGCAGGTCTAGCACCTTTGATTAATAACAATGACAAGGCTGAATTGATGTCCAAAATTGTTCATGAAAGGCAAGTTGAGCTTTTTACAGAATATGGTCACAGATGGTTTGATCTGAAAAGATTAAATCATGCTGATAATGTTCTTCAACCCGAGAAAGGAGCATCTTGGCAAAGTACTGATCAGCTCTATCCAATTCCGGCCTCAGAAATAGCAAAAAATACGAGTCTATCAGGAAAACAAAATCCGGGGTACTAAAACATACAATTTATCAAACATTATATTAATCATGCGATTTTTTATTCAAGCAATTGCCTTTATTATTTCAATATTTTTTATCGGCGTTTATCAAGTTAATGCTCAAAATAAGATAAGTTGGAAGATGCAACCGATAGGCATATCTACACGGTGGGCGGATTCAGTTAGTCCGGATCATCCGTTGAAGGAGTACCCCAGACCTCAAATGATCAGAAAGAACTATTGGCTGAACTTAAATGGACTTTGGCAGTATAAGATAACAGACCAAGAATCAAATATCCCAACGGCCTTTGAGGGTTCTATACTGGTACCATATCCTATTGAGTCAGCACTGTCAGGGGTGAAGAAAAGATTGATGCCTGATCAACTACTCTGGTATAAAAGAACGTTTGATAAACCAAAGATCAAGTCGAATCAGAAAATTTTACTCCATTTTGGTGCTGTTGATTGGAAAGCAACTGTATATATCAACGATAAAGAAGTTGGAGTACATACTGGCGGATATACCGAATTTACTTTTGATATAACAGATAAGTTAATTGATGGGAAAAATACAATACTTGTCAAAGTATATGATCCAACAGATAAGGGTATAGGACCACATGGCAAACAGGTATTAAATCCTGGCAATATCTATTATACGCCCTCATCTGGAATATGGCAGACAGTATGGTTGGAATCTGTTCCTAACAATTATATAAAGAATTTCAAATTAACACCTGATGTTGACAAAAGCCAACTTCTTGTCGAAGTTCATTCCTCTGATAGTAAATATACAGGTATAGTTGAGATCATTTCACCAAATGGAACGACTATTAAGGGAAACGTTGATACAAAAATTGTAGTGCCTGTAAATAATGCTCATCTATGGTCTCCAAATGACCCATATCTATATGATGTTAACATTAGATTGGTCAAAGATGGCAAGATGGTAGATGAAGTGAAAAGCTATTTTGGTATGCGTAAGATATCGATAGGGAAGTCAGCGGATGGGAAGAGCCGAATACTCTTGAATAATAAATATGTCTACAATTTAGGAACACTGGACCAGGGATTTTGGCCTGATGGATTATATACAGCCCCAACCGATGACGCTCTATCATTTGATTTGAAGGCTATAAAAGCCATGGGATTTAATACCGTACGCAAACATATAAAAATTGAGCCTGCTCGTTGGTATTACTACGCTGATAAGCTTGGTCTGATGGTATGGCAGGATTTCGTTAATCCAAACCAAAGTCTTCCAGAGGGTTCCAAACCTGAATATGAAAGAGAATTGCTTGAGACCATGGATCAGTTACACAATAATCCAAGTATCACTACCTGGGTTGTTTTCAATGAGCGGTGGGGACAATATGATCAAAAACGGATCACTGAGCTGGTGAAAGTAACAGATCCTTCCAGGTTAGTAAATGGTCACTCGGGGGAGCTATTATATGTAAACAATCAATTACACCAGCCATCAGACTCGCCGTATCAATCCTCGGACATGACTGATGTTCATTCATACCCATATCCAAGAAACCCTGTGTTACAGCCAGGTAAAGCGCAGGTAGTTGGAGAATTTGGTGGGATAGGAGTTCCTATCGAGGGACATTTATGGGATGATCTTGCCGCAGGGTGGGGTTATGATGGCTTGGTTTCACCGCTGATGCTAAAGAAACAGTATTCAGAAATGATTGATTCATTGGTAGCATTAGAAAAAGGTGGGGTTAGTGCCTCGATCTATACCCAACCATTTGATGTGGAAACAGAGCAGAATGGGTTAATAACTTATGATCGCAAGATTGCTAAGCTGCCACTGTTTGTATATCATGAAATTAATTCCAAATTACTGTCGTCTAAAAAAACACCCGCTTTTCAATTAAACGTTGAGATTGCCAGTAATACAATCCTTTCTTTCGGGGAAAGGAAAAAGTTTTTTTTAGATGGAAAGAAGGACTCTGCATTTCTAAGACAGCTTGCTATAATGGCGCTTGAAAATAAAGATTCTTCGCTTGCTACATCTGTATCAGATTTGTATATAAGTAAACTCAGAAGTCCATTTGCTGAAATAAATCTAAAATTTATCCGAAAGATGACCTTCAATGTCTCGGGTAGTGGATTTCAAATAATGAAAAATAATATAGGTATTATTGATTCTATTCTGGGAGGAAATGTTGCAGAGCGTTCTATAATGACATGTATCTACAATAGTGACATTGCCCCTGCATTAAATCTGCAGCATGTCAATTTGCCTGAGCTTGAAACGGATCTTACTGCTAAATATGGAGCGTTAGGTCAAGAAAGATTATGGCTTACAAATGTACTCTACTATTTAGATAAGCAAGACTGGACTAATTTCGGTAAATACTATAAGTTATATTTTGACAAGGCGATTATAACGGGGCGGAATTCTCTGCACATTAATAATATGAGCTGGCCTGTTGTCGAGAATGTTATAGATACAAGTGTCATAAATACAGCGATTGCTGCAATGCGTTACAGCATTGATAATTTTGATCAAAATGATCCTTATTCATTTGACACTTATGCCAATCTCCTGTATAAATCTGGGAATAAGAGAGAGGCATTATTGTGGGAGGCGAAAGCGCTGGAACTTTCAAAAAATGATCCCCCGTTTCATGAATCGACACAGAAGGTATATCAAAAAATGTTGAATAATGAAATTCCTTGGAAGTAATAATCTTTTGTCAAACTGATAACCTACGTCAGTCCATATAGCATAATTTCATGTTTAAATATTTTACATTAAAGATCAATATGAAAGTTACGTTCTTTAGAAATACGTTGTTAATCATTTTTACAATTTTTAATCTAACTGTATTTAGCCAAAAGAGGGCCATTGATTCCGCTTATTACAATTGGCCAGATCTAAGACCTCCTAAAATATCACCGAATGGGAATTATATTATGTATGAAATACATAATTATCCTGTCAATATGAGCACCTTAATTATTAAGTCGCTTACATCTAGCTGGGAAAAATCAATAGTTAGCCTGGATTTCCATTTTTATGAAGCCGAGATAACCAATAGCAAAGCAGTTTTCCTGAAGGGGAATGACTCGTTAGGCGTGATTGAGCTTGGTAAATCAGAAGAATACTATTTAGGGAATACATCCTTCAAGGTATCAGAACACAATGGCAAAACCTGGATTGCAAGTTTAAAAGGCAATAGTCTTTCTTTAATTGGCGGGAGAGGGAATGCTACTTTATTTAACATTATCGATTATTATTTTGTCGATGAAGGGAAAAAATTATTGGTACAAGGATCTGATACCTTATCCGGGAATGCAAAGCAGTTTTTTTCATTACTGGACTTGACCAGTATGAAGGTGGAAAAAATTTGGTCAGGTGAAAAAGCGAGCTCTCTAACTTTCAATAAGAAAAGCAATCTGATGGTATGTTTGGTTACAACATCAGAATTAGTAAGCCCTTTAAAACGTTTTTTATTCTTCAATTTCAGCAATAAGGACAGTTTTTCAGTAAGTAATAATAGATATCCGGATTATGAAATATCAGGTATTATGTCTTTTACTAGAAATGATGACAATGTAATTGTTAAATTAAAGGAGATAGGAAGAGATGAGCCCAAACGTAAGCCTAACAAACTAAACTTAACTATCTGGAATTACAAGGATGAAGTAATTCAATCAGTGCAGAAAGAACAAATAGAGCCAGACGAATACCGAGCTTCGGTAAACATTCAACGTCATACCCTTACAAGGATTCAGGAGAAAAATGATAGATGGAATGATATTTTACCAGTATCAAGTGCGGGCAAAAGTGTACTTGTTAATCAAAGTTTTGGAGATTGTTATTATCAAGAAATAGCATGGAATCCTGCTTGTAAAAAAGATTGGTATTTAGTAAATTTAACAGATGGACATAGAAGAAGATTGACAAAAATTGAAACAATAAATCCATTTAATGACTATAGGCTTTCACCCGATGGGAAGTATGTTATTTATTACGATCGTGATTCTTTAGCATATTTCTCTTACTCGATTTTCACTGATAGTTTAATTAGACTTACTAATAGTAGTTCTAAATTTATTTATAATACACAAATGCCTAGTTATTTTCCAGATTTTCAGCGGGGGATTGCAGGATGGAGCAAGGATATTAAATCAGTATATATTTATGACGCTTACGATATATGGAAGTTCGATTTATCAGGTAGTAGAACGCCACAAAACATTACCGGTGGATACGGAGCCAAAGACAGTATTGTTTTTACAATGATAAGTACTAATGGATACATTATAGAAGATCGTAATGTTATTCTAAGTGCATTAAATATAAATAACAAAGACAATGGATTTTATAGTGTTGATTTGAAACATAATACTAATCCTAAGGTTTTAACGATGGGGCCTTTTATTTACTATTTGCCCTTCTATCAGGCTGATGAAAACGGCGGCTTAAAGCCAGTTAAAGCCTCTGAAAAGGATATATATATAGTAAAAAGGGAAAGTAGTGATGTGTTTCCAAATTATTACAGCACCAGGAATTTTATTGATTTTAATAAAATTACAGATCTTGCTCCTGAACGTAATTATCTATGGTATAAAACGGAGCTTCATTCATATACTTTGCCAGATGGAAAATTAGTTAAGGGCGTTCTCTATAAACCTGAGAATTTTGATTCAACAAAAAAGTATCCAATGATTGTATATATATATGAAAAACTATCTAATTCTCTACATGGATACATCCCACCAGAACCAATTTGCAATGGTTGTGATGTAAATCCTGCAGTTATTGTTAATAATGGTTATTTATTATTTAAACCGGATATTTATTACAAACCTAATCAGACTGGAGAAAATGCACTTCAAACTGTGGAGTCTGCAATAGCGCATTTTAAAAACTATACTTGGGTTGATACGGATAATATTGGCCTCCAGGGATGTAGTTTTGGTGGATATGAAGCAAATTATATACTTACACACTCAAATAGTTTTAAGGCAATTTGTGCTGCATCAAGTCTAACTGATATGATAAGTTATGGAAGCAACCACTTTAGCTCAGTTTATACATCATTTACATGGGGCCAAATGCGTATGGATAAACTAATTTGGGAAGATCCTATTGCATTTGTAAAAGTTTCTCCAATCTTTAGCGTTGACAAAATCTCGACTCCATTACTACTCTTTCACACCACAGTTGATGATGCATGCCCTTTTGAACAAGCTCGCGAGCTTTATCTGATGATGAGAAGATTAAAGAAGGAAGTTTGGTTGCTGGAATATGGAGATGGTAATCATGGAATATTTGATCCTGAGCAGGTTAAAGATTTTAGCACAAGAATGTTACAGTTCTTTAATTTTTATCTTAAAAAAGGCCCTTGTCCAATTTGGATGAAAAATGGTATTAAAGCTAAGGATGCTAGATATGAAAGAGGTTTGGAGTATTGAGTTTCTTTAAATTCATTATAAAAAATAAAGGCTAACTAACTAGTTAGCCTTTATTTTTGCAGTTACAGAGCTGGGTACAGAATGGTGGCTGTACATACACCTGTATGTGAAAAAGTGTTAATTGTAGAAAGTGTAGTCGTTATTCCTATATTCAGGTTTGGATCTGACGTATAGAAAGCAGTTGTAGGCACTGTACATACGGTTCCTGCTGCATCTAGCTTAAAGAATGGATGTACAGCTCTTGATGTTTTAAATGCAAAAGCTCCGCCAACTACTGCAAAAATTGCGATTGCTGATAATGCTATTTTAGCTTTTCTCATGGTAATCTTGCCTTTCTAAATCAAAAGGCTAAACTTTAATAAATTAAAATGCCTACTCTTTTCTCATGGTTTTCGGCTACCCCATTTATTCGACGTCGAAACTTATTTTAATATTTTGTTACTAAATCTTTAACTATGATTTATCATTTGTCAATCCCCTACTTTATAAAGCAGGGTACACAAATATCGTTGTACAACATCCGATGTGTGAAAAAGTATTTAAACTAGATATAGTTGTTATTTGACCAATTGCAAGGGCTGGATCAGTTGTATAAGTGGCAACGGCTGGAACAATACAACGACAAGCAGCGTCATTTTTGAAAAATGGATGATTCAATCTTGATGTATTAAACGCCATAACTCCGCCCAGAATTGTAAGTAAAAAAATTGTTATCACTAAGTATTTTGCTTTTGACATGGGTGTTTTTTAGGTTTAAACAAAAAATGTTCTTATTTACTATCATTTATCCTTGTCTGAACTTATCGTGAATTTTGAATACTACTTGGCAAGTGTCATTGTTGTCGATAGATACTCTATAGAGCCGGGTACAATATAATTGTCGAACAATTTCCAGTATGGGAGGAGGGGTTAAATAAAGTTATTGTTATAGGTGGACCAATCGCTAGTGCAGGGTCAGTTGTATAGAGGGTAAGAGTTGAAACAGTACAAGCTCCATTAGGACCTGTTTTATAGAATACATGAAGAATTCTTGAAGTTTTAAATGCGGCAAATCCTCCCAGAATTGCAAAGAAAAAAATGACTACCAAAAAAAATTTTGCTTTAAACATAGTTATATTTTTTAGATGATTTAATTATGAATAATTTTCCCATTTCCTGTCTTAAATTAAACTCAACATTATTACTTAAACCATTTACTTGGTCGTTAATGCAATAGCATCTGCAGGATAAATTATAGTATATGGACATGTTGTACTGAATACTGATGTCGTATACAATGAATTTTGAACTATCGGAGTGCCATCAAGTGCATCAATTACATTTGTAGTATACGGTGTTATAGTTGGAGAAGTACAAATGTTACTGAATCCAACCTTGTACATAATATGGTACGACCTACTGCCACGAATACCTACCATTACTGTAGTAGAGGTAATTAGAAAGATCACTGTTAGTATTATTCTTGCTCGCATGCTATTATATTTACGCACGTTTTACAATGTTGTAAATCCTACTGCTCTTGTACAGGATCCTGAATGAGCATACGTATCCAGAAAAGTTTCAATCTGATAGATTTTAACCGAGATATCAATGCTCGTTGTATATTTAAAGGTTGTTGGAATTGTACAATTTAATCCGGACGGATCATTCTTATACCAAACTATCGGCATTCTTGAAATTTTGAATGCGAATACTCCATTTGCAACTACAACTACTGATATAATTGCTAATATTGTCTTTGCTTTTTTCATTGGAATACAATCTTTATAATTTCTGATATTGCAACTATTGCATAGCTACTCTGCTTTAATAATTCCGATACCAGGCATTATAAGGATCGGCATTATTACAACGTTATTTCAATAAATAATCTTGGTAAACTGAGGAGAGGAAAAGTAAAATAGTTTAAGGAATGGGTAGGTGAATCCTACATGTCTTGCAAGAAACATGCTCTGATCAAATTCACCTACCATTAAATCTCGATAGATCAATTCCTTATTTTATGAAGTGCAAAAAAGCAAGGTTAGATCAGATTAACGATCTATGGAATATGATGAATACTAAAACACCTTTAATGTTTTATAGTCTGTAAAATATAGTGATTGGGGTAAAATCAATTCATCCATAATGCTGATATGTTGGGCTTACAATAAATAAAGAAACCATTATTTATATCGGGTTACAGGTTTCTGTCTTTCTTAAATCAAATGTCGGAAGTATTTCCGACATGATTTTGGTGGGATCGTGAAATTTTTCTGTTCATACTAAAAAATTCTAGTCCTAATTGTCCAGGCTAGCTATATTGTTCAGATACTCGGTTGGTGTTTTTCCGGTATTCTTTTTAAACACACGCGTAAAGTAAGACTGGTCCATATATCCCACAAGCTCGCACACTTCTCCCACCTGCTTACTGCCGGAATCAAATAATTGCTTAGCCTTCTCTATCCGTTGTATCTGAATGTAAAGTTTCGGGTTAATTCCACACTTTTCTTTAAAGGCAATTTCCAACAGCCTTTTTGAAATCCCCATTTTGCTTGCCTGCTCTGAAATAATAATGTCTTTCTCCGGGAAATTATTAATCTGATTAATCAGGGCATCAATCCGTCTGCTGTACGCAGTAATCGCTTTCTTCTCCCCTTTTGGACGTCCTATACTATCCAAGTATGCTAACACGAGGTCGCAGACCCGACTATCGTAATATAACCTTCCGGCCGCATCTGTCAACTGGCTTTTTTTTATCTTCCGGATTTCTGCTTTAGTCGTTACTTTGAGTCGTTCAAAAGGCAATACCAGGTGCTTTTCCCCTTTACGTTCCAAATTGTCCATTAATTGGCCTAAAGGCGAATAGGTGTCCTTTAGTGTTATAAGCATATTTAGAGCCGGAACGATGAAGATAGAATGGTATGGTCTACCGGAGATAATAGTGGTCTTAAAAGACTGCTCCGCCGGAAAATAGTGCATGGCCTGTTTTTTCTCCAGCAGGAAGATTCGACCTGCAGATCCGGTCAGATGTACCGCGCCCTGGTAAACAAAATGAAGGCAGACCAGGTTAGTTTCAGCTATCATAGTAATTTCCATATCCACCAAAGGGTACAGGTATTGCTCACTGTAATAATGGCCTGCCAGAAGCCCGCTCTGGATTATCATAGTCCCCCAGGAGCCGGTTATACAATAAATGGTGACGTCATCTGAGAAAAACCTTAGCTGTCTGTATTTATGAGGCAGCCTATCTGCAACAATGGAATTTTTAACCAGGTTACCTGGCAACTGGTACTTAATCATTACACCAAAGTTTATTTTCCAGATCGTAATTAACATCCTGTACATTAACGTTAATATGAAGGGAACTTACCATCTCCCCCGCAAACTTGTCTAAACAAGTATGTGGATCAGTGGTTACGTGCTCATCATATTTTTGTTTTAGTTCACGTAGCTTAATCGGAACTTCAGGCATCCGGTAATGTACGCTCTCCCCAAAAAACTGTGTATTAGGGCACTTGAAGGGATCGTCATTGTTTGCATATGGTTTCATAAACTATAAATATTGGGGGTTATCCTATAGAAATTATACGAGACAGCATACAGGCTGCAACATTATCACAGCGTAGTAGTATAAATATATTATCAGCAAAAATTGCGGTAAGTCTATAAAGCGGGCAAACAGCTGGATATTACAGCTTGTAAAAAGCACAATGGGCATTATCTGTTTTTATTGATATCCTATGAGAACAAGGACCGGCCAGAACATGAGTTTAACAACGATACTTGCCAGAAGTGAACAGATATAAAAGTTAACACCTAACCAAAGTACAACTAAATTTCATAGAATAAACTTTATTGACACTCAAATTTTACAATTTATTTTTTGTAATTTTGGTATTCACATTTGTAGTACAGATGTATATATATCTGGTATAAGGTGCCGATTTTTTATTGGTGTCTTCCCCTGAAAAGTCAACATTCATTCAACTCGAAATATGACAGTATTTCTTCCAGGACTTTTCAATACTAGTCAGATATTTATTAGAATTCTGTAAAAAGCACAATTCACATTAGTAGGCCAGGGTAGCACAGCTGATATATGGCTACCCTGGTTCACTTTATTTTATGCAGGCTCTCTCCTACTGCGTTTCTTTAACTTTTTATTTTATGGACATCTTAGTTAAATTGACTATCCCTGATGGGAAGCTGCCCCCACTATGCAATTACTTTTCTACTAAAAGGGAAGAATGGCTCAAGTATGGCAATAAAAGCGAACTGGCTAACGAGAAATTAGCCAGGTTAGTGAACCATGTTTTTGCAACCGGCCTAAACGCGTTAAAGCACAACAATCATACATTTGATCTTATAAAAGATCTGCCTGAACATAGCAAGAAGCTACTTTTGAAACCTTTCGGAATCTCCTTCGATGACATGAAAGATAAACCCTTCGATAAAATTGTGAACCTTCTGGAGGAGAAAAATAATTGCAGTATAATCTTTACTGAATACGAGGGGCGAAAAGAAGCGCTCATGGTACCGAGAAGAGAGTCTTAACCGGCGCTCTTCTCTTTTCATTTTTATCGCTTATCGTCTACGAACAGCAGCGTTAGCTGTACATAACCAGGAAGCGAAATAATATTACTATGCAGCTTATATTGCAACTGCTTTATAAAGTCATTGTTCTCAATTATTTCTATAAGGAATGCCGCCGGTTCTACCGGAGAGACATTACCAATGTGCGGCCTGCTAAGATGATAGACAAGCATTAGTTCGAGTCCAGGATTTTGTACCGCCTTCATACAATTGATGGCTCTATATTCTTTAAATAATTTACGTGCCTGGCGATTAATTTCATTAGTTATCTTTATCAGTATGCTATTAACAAGTTGTTGGGCATTCGGATCAAGTTTCTTTTTCGGGTCTCTTAATTGACGCTTTACATCCTTTAATTTTGCAGGGATCGTTGATTGACTCATTACTAATTATTACTTGTTGTATTTTTTAATGATTTCTGGTTTTAGATCTCTGAAACACCTTTTGGCTTTTAGATAATCCTGCTGCATATGTAGCAACAATACCTGCTGAAGCTTTTCTATCAGAGGTTGGTCACACCTGCTTTCTGCATAGTATATCAGTGCTGAAACATAAACCCCGGCGTTATGCCATGATTTATCCCTAAAAGCCCTACTGGCAATACGGGCAACGTTTCTGATAATAACATCGGCAATAGAATCGCCTACCTTCTTTGAGGTAATTATACTCCGTTGTTTATATATTCCCAGGTAGGTCATTTTGGTTAATGGCATCAGGTGGAATAATGACTATCCGTCCATGTGTACTTCCAGGAATTTCCAGGTCCACCTGCCTGCTCATAATCCCTACATCCCGGCCACTGCTGGTAGCGTAATTATCATTTGCAAATATTTCAGGAAACCCCTTCATAATAATGCTGATCATTTCTATGCTATATCCCAGACTTTTTAACCTGGATAGAAACCAAGCAAATTCTCCTACGATTCTATCTGTATCTTGAGGTCCCTCGGTTTCCATAGCTACTATTTTCGAACTAATTAAATAGGAAAATACCGGGTAAAGACCCAGGTATTTGTTATTTAATCTTCATTTTTTAGTAAAACGATAGTAAAAACTTATACTGATTTATTTTAGTTTAGTTTAAATACAAATAAAAGTAAGGATAGGTGAACATTGTGAGATGACTCAAGATTTTCAACCAATTAGAAATCTTTTCAATTAAATTGAGTATGTAGAAGGTAAATGAAAATCAACCTCCTAACGATTCCCCATCCTTACTAGTTAAGTTACCATTATGAATTTTTGCTAGCGTTTATAAAAGGCCGGCAGCTTGCACACTACCGGCCACTATCCATCATGGCATTCTTAACCTATTTCATTCCCTAGAAATAATAGCATTAACTAAATGAAAATCTACCAGGCTTTAACTGTGGAAGCGTCAAAGTTCCATAGTCGTTGCGGCAATAATAATTAAATGTGGTTTGCAGCCATTTAAGATCATATAGATCTGCCTGATAAATCGTATCGGCAACCAATCCCAAAAATACAGTTGTTCCTTGCAGAAAACGCAATGTACCATACACCCTTGAATGGTCATACACCATTAGCTGGTGAGGATAGATAATAGGGCGTTTCTCATTTTCAGGAGGGAAAGTTGACTCAATTAGCTCTGGCGCGCTTTTAATCGCCCAAAGTAGTGTGCTTTTTTTATCATCTACATTTATATAAGCATCGTATGATTTCCCATCAGTTAATTTTACGTAATGGATATATAAATGATAATTTCCAAACTGTGATTCCTGGACAATATGGATATTGCTGTCCCAGGCAAGTACTTTGCAGCGAAGTTTTGGTAAAAGGAAATGCTTGTACCTTTTTAGCCACGGGCCAGGATAACGTTGATGTCGTATGGAGTCTTTTATCGTATATAAATCCATTTCAGGTAAGTTATTGAGGGTATTTTAATAGCCTGCAACAACGGACGCTCAAAATGGAAAAAAGGGTGAAAGGATTTTGAATTATTTTTAAAAAAATTATTTTCTTCCTATTGTGGTAATATGAAAGGTATCCTTTACCTGGTAGACCTGCAAAGTTGCTTCTAACCCAAACGTTTTTATAACAGCTTCGAGTGCCATCTCAACTTCGGTTCGGTCATGAATAGGAAAGCTAAAATGCCGTCCTGTGGGTAGATAAGTGTCCAGTTTAACTGTAATCCCATATTTAAGGTATATAGTGGTAAGGATATCAGATAAAGGTTGGTCGTGGAAATAGGTAAAGCCATTTTCCATCGCCTCCATTTCAACTTCGGTATAGGCGGTTATATCTAAATGATTATTTGTATTTAAAGTAGATTGCTGTCCCGGCTTTAGTACTATACTATCTGCTGGTGTAGTTACCAGTACAGCTCCACTGGCAAGAGCTACCTTACTGATGGAACCCAGGTTTACCACCGCGAATTTTGTTCCCAGTACTTTTACAGTGGTTTTGCCAACAGTGAGTATGAATGGAACTTTTGCATTGCCGGCAATCTCAAAGAAACCTTCGCCGGTAATAGTTCCCTGGCGTATCCCACCACCAGAGGGCAGTGTCGTTGTAAACGTTGCGCCCGGATGCAGTAGTAACCTGGAACCATCACCAAGCAAAAAGCCGGCGGAACTTATATTCCTTACTACCACGCTGGCAGGCCCCGGACCTTCTGCCATTAAGCTCTCCAGTGGTGGCGGTGAATCTTTCGTGTAAGACGATAAATCGATGTAGCTACTATCAGAAAAAACAATATAATTTCCCTTGAGAAGGGTCTTGTCTGTTATCCGGTTAGTTTTATTTCCAGTAAATAAGTATAAGAAGGTACCAGCTAGTACAAGGAGGCAGGCCGCTGCTGCATATTTGAGGTAGTTTATCTTTGCTTTTCGTCTATTAATTACCCTTGGAAGCAGCTTCTCCCATGCTTTCTCTTTATCACTATTTTCAAAAACACCATAAGGATCACTATTAATCTGATCCCACAACTGCCTGGCGGAAGGGTCATTTAGCAGCAAATCAGCAATGAGTACATTTTCTTCTTCTATGGTTAATCCGGCTTTCTTCCTCAAAAAGAGAAAGTACAGCTCCTCGTTGTCTTTCATTTTCGGAAGATTAATTTTCTCGGGTCAATTTCATTTCGCAACTGTTTTAAATCATTTTTAACGTAGCGAAGATGGGTTTTAATCGTATTGATACTTAGACCCGTTAGCGCAGACAGGTTACTTATCGTCAGTCCATCAATGTGATATTTAACAAAGATTTTTCTTCTAGCATCAGGGATTTTCTCGAACGCGGCGGTTAATTGCCTTCTCACCTGGTCATCTTCTCTTACTATAATATCATTTAATACTGAATTATCATGCTGCAGATCCTGGGTTGTCTGAAAATACTCTTCTTCATTGCGTTTTAACCTGTTGTTCCGCCGTAAATAGTCTAAGGAAGCATTGGTGCAAATTGTTGTTAAATAAGAGTACAGGCTCTTGGTAATGTTTTCAAATTGCCTTTTTTCAGTAAAATCAATAAAAACTTCCTGGACGATATCTTCAGCCTGCTCTTTTGATTTAACAATTTGGGTACTATGAAATACCAGCACGTCGTAGTACTTATCAAATATCGCTTTTAATGCAGCGATATCTTCTGGATCAGATTTTAGGCACTCCAACCAATAGGCATCATTCATAACACAATATTTTCCTATAATACAATTTTGAACACTTCATCCCACAGCTATCCACCTAAGATATCCGGGAGCAGAAATCCAACTATTATGTGTATATTTTAATGATTTGATAGAGTTAAAAGCCGTCCGAGCAAATTACGAAATTTCCCATTTTATCTATCCTTCCACATAAGAATTTTTTTTAATAAATAGTTGTTGCAACGAATGTTAAAACCTTCAATGATCGCTTGTTCATAAAATGATCCTTCTCCCGGAGGCTGGGGATAATGCTATTTACTTGAGCAAAATCCCCCTGATATCCTACGGCAGTGAAGATTTAACCTCTTTGTAAAATCGCGCCTCAATAGTGAATACCACAAAACCTATCGTAAGTATTTCTATCCTGAAGTGTTCCCCATCACCTTTCTGACCAAGGATAACTCCGTGATGCAAGCCCAGGGTATAATTATATATTCCCCTCTGGGTAAAATTTGGTAATAGAGAAATCTGATACATGCTGGCATCCTTACATCCCACGTAAAGAGAAAAAATGAGCATGAATACCCAAATGCAAAAAAGTATTAGCATAGTGATTAGCTTTAAATCTAAAAGTTGGTAGTGTTTGTATAGGTGATAACAGTGCCCTAAAAGATTGTAGTCCGCCGGAATGGATTTTTAAAAAATTCCCCTTTTATTTACTATTAGATATAAGATCCTGTTTATAATATTATTATAGTATCTCCCTTCTCCGGGAGATGGATCCAGGTTCCCTCCCCTTCCCATCCTCCCACCCTTCAAATTTAAAATGAAATATCACCGTGAACAACACCTACTTCTTTCAAAACAGCAAATGAAAATACTCCCAAATCCCCTATGGCATTAGTTATTGTCAGATGCCTGATTGTATGTCCAAATCCAAAATTTAAAAGAATTATATCTCAGCACCTCTACACCTGGTAGTTGCTGAAGTGCTTTCCGGGTCTTTCAATCACAGAACTACTAATTTCGTCATCTGAATACCGCCCTCATTAACAAATCGTTTTTTAAACTGACATTCAATACGTTAGAGTCCTCTGCCAGCTATACACAAACTTGCATACTTTTTAAACTAATTTATTTAGCATAGAATTGCTAAAAATATTGGGAAATGAAAGAAGGTGGGAAAAGTGATAATCATCCAGCTTATAACATTCAACACTTAAGTGTAATCCTGCAGATAATAGATGCCCGCGTTTCCGCAGGTTTCCCCTCACCTGCAGCTGACCATTCTGAAAACGAAATTGACCTTATTAAAGAATTTGGCCTGGATAAGCCCTCTGTGTTTATTATGCAGGTAGATGGAACCAGCATGCAGGGTGAGCGTATATTTATCCCCAATGGCGCTTATATATGCGTTGACAGAGCTCCTAAAGCCCGTCCGGGTAATGTTGTCATAGCTATCCTCAACGGTGAATTCACTGTTAAAACCTTGCTGAGAAAAAATGGCCGGTGGATACTCCATCCTGAAAATCCGGCATTCAGTCCAATAGAAGTAGGCCAGGAAGATGAATTGACTATATGGGGAGTGGCAAAAGCTGTAATCTTCCGTTTATGACTGCTCAAACTTTTGTGGCACTTATTGATTGTAATAATTACTACGCCAGTGCCGAAAGACTCTTTAACCCATCCATACGCCGCAAGGCCGTGGCCGTGCTGAGTAACAACGATGGCTGCATTGTCTCCCGTTCGGAAGAAACCAAAGCTCTCGGCATCCCAATGGGGGCTCCTATTCATAAATTTAAGGCACTGCTTACAGCTAACGATGTCGCTATCTTCAGCTCTAATTATACCCTTTATAATAGCATTAGTGATAGGGTACATAAAACGATCTCCCAATTCGTAGAAGATGTCGAAAAGTATTCCATTGATGAGGCATTCGTTAGCCTTGATGGCTTTACCCATGTAAGCCTCTATCGTCATTGCCGGCTGATAAGGGCCACTGTTTTAAGGAATGTGGGCATACCTGTGTGTATAGGTATTGCCCCTACCCGCACACTGGCCAAATTAGCCAACTGGTATGCAAAAAAAGAAAGGCGGCAAATTGGAGTTTATATCCTGGACTCGCAGGAGAAAATTAACGCTTTGCTTAAATGGACAAAGGTGGAAGATATCTGGGGGATCGGACGTAAGTATGCCCACCTGCTTAATAAGTACCGAATTTACACAGCCTGGGACCTGGTACATACCCCTAAAGATTGGATCAAGAAGCATTTAAGTGTCGTGGGCCTGAGATTAGTTATGGAGCTGCAGGGAACTATCTGCGCTGAACTTGAAACGGAACCGGCCATCAGAAAATGTATTGGAACTGCTAAATCGTTTGGTACTCCCCTCTCCAGGAGAAGTGATGTCGGGCAAGCCCTTGCTAACTATACTGCCCTGGTAGCAGAAAAGATTCGGTCTCAAAAGAGTGCTGCCGGCCAAATCCACGTATTTTTACAAACCAACCCTTTTAATACCAGCGACAAACAATACTATCAAAGTGTTACCATTAACCTGCCGGTTGCAACCAGCAGCACTGTGGAGCTGCTATATTATGCCGATCACGCCTTAAACAGAATATGGAAACAGGGATACAACTTCAAAAAGGTAGGTATTCAGTTACAGCAGTTGGTGGATGAAAATAAGATCCAGTATGGCCTTTATGATCAGATAAACCGGGAGAAACAAAATAACTTAATGTTGGCCATAGACCAGATCAATAGCGCTTTTGGAAAGAAGGACATTGTAAAATTTGCCCGACAGGGAAATACCACCAGCTGGAAAATGAAGCAGGAACATTTAAGTCCATGCTATACAACGAAGCTGTCAGACGTATTAATTATTAGAGCTTAAAAACCTTTTCTCTGTTCTTCCTTAAAATTTTTCAGGAATTTTGGCCATACGTCCTCAATTAGATCGTTAGGCTCACAACCCAATGTAGCTGCAATCCGAAATATCTTCAAGATACCGGGTTCCAGATCCCCATTTTCAACTTTACTGATGTATGGCCCTCCACCCTTCGCATAAAAACCCAAATCATTCTGACTTAATCTTTTACCCCTGATTATTGTATTCTCTCGACGTACTTTTATTCCCTGGCCCATTTCGACCAGAAACATTTGCTCTTCCGAAGATAAAGAGCGTCGCTTTTTTGTGTTCTTCTCCTTTTTTGTGTTCTTCTCCATTTCAGTCGCAACCTATAAATTATTTACTCTATATACAACATCTTATAATACATATTCTAAAGTAAATATCTTATAGTACGTATCTAATAATATTTATCTTATAAGATAAATATTAAACGAAATGTTAATGAAAATTGCTAATTTAGTCTCCGATAGAGTTAAAAGCCTGCAATTTTTGTTAAGTTTAAGTGAACCACTGGATATGGAGTGGGTCTGTCTTCTATTTTTATGAGGCTCAAAATAAATAACATAACCCTCACTTTTAAACAGCTTAAAGATGGGTTTGTAAAGGTTTCGATAAGGGGTGAGTCATTGCTATATCATATGAATCAAAGATTAGTTGACGATAGGATTCACGTTGATATTAAACTAGTTGAGGAAAATATCACAGAGCAAACGAAGGCTTTGATTGATTTTCCTACCCTGGATACGATGCTGAAAAACTACTTTGGAAACGTAAGAGGAAGACGGAAGGGATTTAGCTATAAGGATCACTATAAAAAGAAGTGACCTGATGGGACGTATACTCATCTTTCATCCGCCTTTATTGGAATAAAGGGGCCAGGAATAACCCTGCCCCCTCACAATATTATTCATTGAACGCCATCACTGTCGGCTACATCTAATTTCATGATTTCAATAATAGCCATTTTCAATTTTCTGGCATCTGATTCAGGCGGAAACTTTTCCTTTGAAACATAATCGTGTCCTAATTCAATCCCGATACCGGATAATTTACAAATTGCCGGTAAATGATGAGCTCTATCAATATGGTAATAAAATGCAGTTAGGTCATAGAATTTATTAAATTCGATTTCATCAGACGGCATCTGGTATTCATCCAACAACACTCTTTTTAAAATTTCCTCCAATTGGGGTAAATTATCCGCGTCCTCGACTATCAGCGCATTTTCAATTTCTATTCGTCCGGATACAGAATTACGATCCTCTTCAATAATTAAATCAATAATGGTCATAGTTGTTATATTAGTATTATTATGTACTGGTTAGTTTATAAAATAATCCTGGCGATCTGATTGATACATAAGAGCATTCTTACCCGGTTAATAATTACATAGATCCCCTAACATGTTATTGAGGATTAGTTATCCTTATTGAGATCATTCAGCTGTAAAATGATATCATCGTCTAATTCATCCAGTATTTCCTGTATTGGACGATTTGTAACTTTTGCTTCCAGTTTAGCGAATCTATGTAAGAGCGCTTTTATCGTTGCCTCCGCCCTGTCCAAAGGATTCCCAGCAGGTGCAGGTTTTATATCTGCGCTTAATTCTTTACTGAAATGAGCTTTGAAATCCTTTATATGTTTTTCCTTGATAGCAACACTCCCTCCTAGCAATCCAGAGAAGTAGGTTCTGGTAAAGCCAAGACGCTTTGAGATATCCTCGTTGTTAATCTTATTACCTGACGCTTTCGCGGTTGCCTTTACAGATTTAACCAGGTGATTATACTCTTCTATGAGTTTCATTAAATAAGAGGCTAAATCTTTTATAGATTTTCAAAAATTATTATGATATGATTTAAATAATTACACACGAATACTCCTGGTTACCACGAAGTACCACTGGCAGTAAATGCTGGAAGAGTTAATGAAAAGAAGTGACAGGAAGAAATAGCTTTCTCCTTGCCTTTATCTGATTGGTTGGATATTACAAAAGTACGGAATTCCAATTATCCAACCACGCGTGATGCGCAATAAAAATAATTTTGCAGTCCCTATAATTACAAATACTTATAACCGAATTTAATCTAAATTGCTATTACCAAACCCTATCACTATTTACGATCATCCATAATTGAAATCATATGCAGAACCTCGCAGAAAATAACCTATTAGAAGGGCTGATACAAGGAGATCACAAAGCATTTGAGCAGTTATATAAAAAGGAATACAATGTACTGTTTGCAAAAGCTATGAAAGTACTGGGTGATGCTGAAAAAGCAAAAGATGCCATCAATGAAGTTTTTCTTCAGCTATGGGAACGTAATACTTTCAGAAATGTAACCGTCTCTCCAGAAGCTTATGTACTTGTTATCATACATCATAAATGTCTCCGTATGATAACAACGGGAACAAAGGACCGAACGAAGTTAAAGGATGTTCCATTCACTAACAGTGATGAGGATTCTGACCAGGAGCCATCCCTGGAGAAAATTAATCGGCTTAAACTAGCGACAGGAAAATTATCAGAAAATCAAAGGATTGCCATTACCAAAATATACTGGCAGAAATTATCTTATAAACAGGCAGCTGAGCAAATGGGAATATCAGTTAATAGCTTCAATGAACATATGAAACGGGCAATGCAGAAATACAGGAAACTTTTTGACTGACATTTATTTTCAGATTACACTATCTGAAACAAACAACAAATTGTAAGTACTTTTAAATTATTGATACTTATTGCTTATTTTTAATTATGCCTGATCATTTTGATGTTCATATCAATATTAGCTACAACTATATATTCGTCATTCAATCGTTACCTAGTGATGAATTGCCAACCGGGAAGAGACTTTATGATGACATTATTAGACGGCGCTGCGAGCTACGGAATGTAGAATCACGATATTTTCAAGTAGACAGTAAAGACGAGTTCTTTTCGTTGATAAGTAGAATCGTAGATGGAGTATTAAATAAGAAAGTCATACCCATATTGCATTTTGAAATGCACGGGGATGATAAAGGCTTTCAGCTTGCTAATGGAGAATTAGGGGATTGGGAGGAATTAGCACTCTATTTCCGCCAAATGAATGTCCATCTTAAAAACGGATTACTGATTACGTTAGGAGTATGTGAAGGTATCTATCTATACCAAATAATCAATCCTATAGAGCCCGCTCCTTTTTGGGGGATAATAGGGCCGAAGACGAAGATTGCTAACATTCATATTGAAGCTGACTTCACTGAATTCTATAATACCTTGCTGAGTTCATACGACTTTGGACAGGCTCTTAAAGATCTTAATCTTTTTCATGGCCATTATAAATACGCTATAATCACATGTGATATGATTTGGCAGATGTTCGTTGAAATGGCAAAAGAATTAGGAAGACCTATACCCAAGGAAGAGGAGACAAGAAAGCGCTTTTTGCTGATAACTTGAAAACAGATTCACCTCTTATGTGCAATTCAATTTGCTATTTCACATAAATACAAAGTGTCCAAATCTGAGTTGGACACTTTATGGAATATCTCCTAATTTCCTATCACCTTCTTTAAGGCAGCATTATATTGATCTTCTGTCAATACCCCACTGTCCTTGAGTTCCTTGAGCTTTTTAATCTGTTCTGCCAGGTCTGGTGGTGTAGTAGTAGTTGCGGCGGCAATTATTTCTTTTGGTGCATCACTGGCTACTTCCTTCTGATTTAATGCTGACACAATATCTATCCAATATGGAGAAAGGTTTCCCCCCTTTGCGACTACAAAAAACTTTTTCCCTGTCCGCTTTGTACCGGTTAACTGAAAATCCTTTACAGTCATTTTTAAGTTTGCCCAGGATGATCCTAATGGAACAGGACCCGCCAGTGACCAAGGAGATAACGTAATGAACTCAAATCCTTTAGCCCCATTAGAACCATATCCTAATCTGACCTCCTTACCCTTCCAGTACTTCTCACCTGTACTCAGATACAACGTGTCATTCTCAATTTTTCCGAATTCATTGGATTGGGCGACAGCGAAAGCAGGCAGTAACAATACAGCTAATAATAACCGTTTCATATAAATGGTTGAGGTTTGTTTTGATTGATATTATCTTCTTATAGTGGTTTAAATATTGTTTCTGCGTTTTCCGATTTAAGGCGTGCATAAAATTCAATAGCATAGCTATCGGTCATGCCTGCCACAAAATCGCAAACAATCCTCTTTTTATCAGCTCCCGTTGATTCATAGTAGTTTCTAAAATCCTCAGGAAGTAACTCACATCCTCCATCTTCGGTCAAAGTAGTGAATATCTCTTTAACAATTTCGCGCCCCCTATATTCTGCAATCTTCAACCTCGACGACAATACCTGAGAGATGTAGGTAAATTTCTTTAAGACTTCTACCTGCCCCAATGTTTTGTCATTTAGGGTAACTTTACTTTGTGCCGGGTACACTTTATTTGGAATCAACTTTACGCCCTCTATGAATTTATTTACTAGAGTTGAAGAAAGAAAGTTGCGCTGGTAGCCATTGTATGAGTATGAGTTTATTATTGCATACTGCTGATTTAGATACTTAAAGGCAGTATCGATATCTTTCACATTGGTAGGTTCAAAGTTCTGAAACAGAAATTCGGCAAATAAGTTTTGGAGAATTTCACCGACCTTTTCGGGTGAGGGTTTAAAAATATTGCCGTCTGGAAGTTCAAGCTCTATTTCGTCAGATATGGCATCTAACAGTTTCTGCTTTGGAAATACCACATCCTGAAGAGTATAAAAGCCGGCTTTAAGCCCGTCCTCCAAATCATAAGTTGAGTAAGAAATATCATCTGCCACATCCATTATCTGACACTCAATTGTTTTGTATTTCTCACCTTTACCATATCCGCCGGTATTTGCCTTTATCTGCGTTACCAAATCATTATCAAAATGATAGTAGCCCTTTACAGGTTTAATTTTTTCCCCCTTTTTCTTTCCACTTTTATATACTTCACCCTTGGGCCTGACCGGATCTATGATATTATCATATTTCAATATACTAGCTAATGTTCTTGCTGTAAGGTTTAACCCTTTTCGTTGATCGGTCCCCTTCAAAATTGAGTCATCAATATCATAAAACCCCTTCTTTTCAATTTTTGTCAATAATCGAAGGGTTTGTGCATTACCTTCGTAACCACCATCTTTTCTCATTAATGAATCCAATTCATACTCACCTTGATGGCCAAATGGGGGATGTCCAAGATCATGGGCGAGCCCGGCAAACTCCACTATATCAACATCAATTTGTCGATTTTCAAAGAATTTGTTCTGAGCATTCAATTTTGTTGCAATAGATCGTGCAATTGACGCCACTTCAAGTGAATGGGTAAGCCTATTACGAAAAAAGTCAGATTCAAATCCAGGATATAACTGAGTTTTACCTTGTAACCTACGGAAACAGGTAGAATGTATTAATCTGTCTATATCTCTTCGGTAAGGGGACCTGTAATCACATGCTTTACTGGAATCTTCAGTGTAGTAACGGAGCTCATCCTTTTGTACAATATACAGTGGACGGTCCTCTTTCTTTGATAAGGACAATTGGTTGATTGTTTGAGGTTAGTAAATAACGTAGAATAAAATGAATATACTTCTAAATGAAAAAGGTCGTGCTATTTAGCACGACCAGAAGATTTTGTGCGCCAAGCGCCGCTTGCTATTTCACTTTTGCTGAAAATGCTTGAACGAACAATGGCTTCTGTAGTTTTACCAGTCCTCGGAATGACATTTTCGGCAGCTTTCTTAGCATAAGCAGCAGCGGTCGCATTAGGGGTAACGACTTGATTCTTAGCTTTTTCCATGATGATCAGTTTGACAGGGTAAGTAAATTATACAATTCTTACAAAAAAGTGAATGGTGGCCTTCGCAATTCAGTGGATTAATAATTCGTTCCGCAAAGTTAATCCTTATAGAATCATTTTAAGTACAACTTTCGTACAAATTTTTACCACCTATCAAAATTAACGTTACTGCACAGATAACGTACAGCAGTCAAAATTGTTCTCTCCAATTCTTTTATATTGATAATCAATTCCAAAAAGATACCAAAATTACGTAATTAGATCAGATACTTAATCCATAGGTTAGATCTTGTCCGATTGCATAAATTGATTGCCACAATTAAACATAAAGATATTTTATAACATAACCTACACTTTGGGATAATTTATTTGTACAGACAAACTGAACCCACTCCTGCGAACATCCCCCCCTTGAGCTGGAGGGTCGGGGGTACCCCCGGCTATTGATCGACTTGAAACCTAATTTTTAACACAAAATTTTAATCGTATGGAACCAGAAGTAATACACGGTCTTAGCATGAGTGATTTCGGAGAATTCATTAAGACCCAAATAAATGATGACAACTCCTTTGGTTACGCTTTACTTCGTTATGGCAGTGAGGCTGTTATGATTACCAGTGAGCAGTGGTATAAGTTCTGTAGTGAAGGCAATGTAATACCAGGATCGATCTCCGTTAAAAAGGACTATCAGCGCACTTATAAGCTGGATGCAAATAAGCAGCGTGAAAAGGATGAAAATGGTGATTTCATCCTGATCCAGAAAGAGAAAAGGGGTTGGCAGATGATTGGTGCTAAATCACTGACTCAGGTTAAAACTGAGGCACTGATTGAAGGTGAGATCGCAGCACTTTCAATTGATAAGGAAGTAATCGTTCAGCGATCCAGAAACAAACTGGCTGAATTGCAAAGCGAAGCTGCCAAATTCAGTGTTCTTAGTGATGATACAATTGCCAGAATCAAAGCGCAACTGGCTCTTGACGCTGACGATGATGATGATGATGATCAAGAAGAAGAACAGAAAGATCCAAATCTGGAAGCTAATACAGTAGGGGGACAACAGGTTGCAGCTACTACAGCTGATCAACCACAGGGTTAAATGAGATACAGGGGGGCAATTGCTCTCCTGTATTCTTTTCCATATCTGATAGATATATCCAGCTCATATAATCAGATTTTCAACCACTAGATATCAGGAATATATCCTGTCAAACATATAAGATATAAATAGCATTAATATTCATTTATTCATAAACTTAATAATATGTCAGTGACCAAAAAATTTAAAGAAAAAATGGTTTCATTACTTCAGGTGGTAAGCACTCTTCGAAGATTTCAAGATAAACCATATTTAGGTTTACTGGAGAGTATCCTGATGGAATATGTAAAAATGCTCGATGATGCAATCTTTACAAGTACACGCTTAATCGAATTACAAAATAGTTTCTTAGGGTTGCTGGAGGCATTGGACATCCATCACAATGATTCACACACCCAATATGTGTATGAAGAGTTCCAAAACATTACCAGTGAAATACAGCCTCTTATAAATCAGAATCTTTCACTGGCATCTTAATAATAACACCATTTGTAATCTTTTTCTACAAATGGGGTTAAGAAATGGATCCCGGCAACTGAGTCTTCTAATGCCGGCAATTTATCTCCCTTTCTAAAACGTATTAATTGCAGTGTAATCACAAAGGTGAACCAGATTTGCTCGAAATAAATATAATCCTAGAATATCTATTCCCGGAACATTATATCATATCAATCAGGTAGTAGTTGTTGAACAACTATTTCAATAACGTCTAAAACAAAGCAGTTGAATTAAACATACCATAATTTTTCTGACAGCAATTACTAGCTCTCAGCACTTTAGTGTTTTTGAAAACAAAATTTGATATAGTTTTAACCTGCCAAATTAATTAGACACCTATACATGATTGCGACGGAAATTGTTTACCCGTTGGGTGTACACTACATGACACCTCAGTAAGGGATTATCAATTACATAAATTTTTAAAAAACTATGTTTTGGTTACTGTTGACGTTGGTAGCTATCCATGCTTCCAGATCAGCACGTAAGCGGGATGAGTATGCCTATAATAAAAAGAAAAAAGACAGACTAAAAAGAAAATTCATTACTAAACACTTAAAATAGAAAACATGGAACTCCAAGCATTTGTAAATGTTTCTACAGATTTTTCACAGAACACTATTCAAATATCCGGCATTACAAAGATCATATATTCACCGGAAAACATTATGATTTGGGCCCTCGATGAATCTTCATCAGCAGCAAGGTTTTTAAATCACAATAATAACGAAAAGCACTTCGGTGCAACTTATGTGATACCTGTAACGCTAATCGGACAGCTTCATATGGAAGGCGCTTTCAGATTACTACCACCAGGCAAAACAGAAGAAGTTATCCAGGTTGCCGAGTCTCATCGTGAAGAAGCCATTCATTCGGATATAAAGGATTTCTTACTCCCTTACATTAAATCCGAAGACATAACGCCGAGAATGAATGCTTTTATATTGAAAGGAGCCGCATATGTTAAAGCCAATACATTAGCGGAACTTTTCAAGAAAGCTACTGTCACCAGGCTAAAGGAAGTAGAAGCGATTGGTGACGGCGTAATCAAAGCAATTAAAGCCATTGGAAAGGAACACGGCCTAACACTGAGAAACTGATATTATTCTGGTTGCACCTTCTGTTTTTTGTGATACACATAACATTATTAACAAAACCAGATACATTTTTATGAACATGGAAACATTTAGAGTACAGAAGGTCAGCCACTATAAAAAGGAGGAAATTGTCCATCTTCCTGAACATACGGACTATTCACTGCTTTCTGTCGTACCGCAGGAGCAATCCCTTAAACTTATACTTGAAAAAAGTTCTACTCAAAGTGCGAAAAGTGGCAGAGCGGACATCCTGCTAACAGATAAGGACCTGTTGCCATTAATTGTGATGTTGGTGAATTACTATAAGCAAAGTATGGATGATAGGAAACAAAAGGAGTGAGTAGCAAAGAGTTTAGTTTAAAGGGCAATTACAAACCTTTAATCGAATCCAAAATGAAACAAGCGTATATCATCTTTGAAATTATTCACATTAAAGCAAAAATTTCTAAAGGATTGCATAAAGCTGAGCTCTTGAAACCAACAGAGTTTGTTGTGGAACATAATGAAATAAAAGGACATCTGCACCTGAAGAGATTTTTTCCTGGAATAGTGATGAATGTTGAATGGGAACGATTTTGTGATGAGGATAAAAAAAAAGTGTTTAACGGGATACTGGACGGTTTAAAAATGGAATACGGAGACCAATTAGTTTTCGCGCATTGCAGGGAATTCGTCTTTGGTGATGAATTAATGAAAAATAACACTTTCCCGTCTTACACAAATTTAAATGTTTCCAAAGTACTAATATTCGGGGAAAAACTCAGGCCACTACATGAAGTCATTGATGGATTTCTGAACCTTAATTTTAAAATATCGTATGACCAGGATACTGAAACAAACGTTAAGGTAATGGTAATATAGATAATGCTTGGAAGACCAAAAGCATCCCGGTGAACTGGTAAGTGAAATTGAACGGGATGCTTTGTTTTATAGCTATAGATTTAATAAAGATCTGTAAGATTTTTTTTTAAAATCAATTCAAATGAATACAAAAATACGCGCTTTTATTATTATGCTACTGTTATATGGATTACACGTTTATCTAATGAACACCTTATTGTCAATACATAGCAATATGAGTGATATTCTGGCCTTCTTAATGATGATCGCCTGTCCATTCTATAAACGAATACATCAGCGCTTAGTAGCAACATTAAAAAATAGATAATATACCTATTGCTTATATGATATCCAAAATCCTTCTTCTATGATCCTATCTGACAAATTCGCACATATTACCGATGCTATTCGGGGAACAGGAAAAAATCCTACCATAGGAAATCGCATCGGTGAGGCCGCTGTTAAATATGTTAATAATTACTGTAACAATTCATTGACAAAAAATAACGGAAAAAACCAGTCACCAGATGAAACTGCTTATAGAATATACTCTGACTGGTTGAATCAAATAGTAAAGTACACAGCCCAATATCCGGATGCTGTATTCCTACCGTTTGATATGTTCCTGGCAATAACCAGGCAGATAAGGATCAGAATGGGGCGATTGGTACGTCTGGAATATCTCTGCATTATAAATAGCGGGCCATCAGAAAAAAAAGAGAGTCCGCTCAGTGGAGAACAGCCAGTAATAGACTGGAATAAAGACCATGTATATATCTGTTCAGATGAAGTTACCGAACTCCAATCAATAGAAGCATACAAGGAGTATAAAAGCGCTGCTATAATAAAAACTGTTCCTGGAGGATACCTGATGATAACATCATGGTAAATAACAGGGTAAACATGCTACAGTTGAGGCATAAGCGAGTTTAAGTTTATAAGCTTCAAATATAAAAATGAGGGGTTTCTACCTCTCATTATTAATAATAAAATTCTTTTGGGGAGAATAAGATGAAATGAAAGATTTCATCAGTTTATGGATACTGTAATATTAAATAAAGGGGATCGCGGACAGGAACCCTGCAGTATTCATTATAAAAGTAGGGGCGGTAGCACAATTCATGTGTGAATGGGAAGATTTGAAAACGATGGTTGTGCTGCCCCCTTATCTTTTATATTTTTTTTATTCACAATTAAATCCATGCTAGTAAAAATTTCACTTATCGATATAAATAATCCTGATGCCGGTTTTTGGGTAACTGATGAATACCAGGATTTCCAAAAAGAGATAGATTTTGACGAAAATATCTTGGAAAAGCTCAATGGTAGACATGAAGCCCATTTTATTGCTACATTCTTCAAGGGAACAATAAAAATTGAAACTGAGGCACCTGCTCAAAACTGGTAAATGTATGTATGTACGTCAAATGCCAAAATTACTAACCCATTACCCGGTGGCCAAATGAAGACAATAAGATTGCCTATTATAAATGTCAGGCACCTGGATGACTTCTTTTTAGATAATAACGGTCACCTAAAAGCTATCTCTGCTTTAGAACTACATAAGATTCACGAAGTAGAAAGATCAGCCTGGGCACAAATGAATTCAGTATATCATTTTATTACAAAGGAAATGATAGAATGGCTTAAAGAGAAAATAGAAGGAAGAAGCGCCGTTGAAATATGTGCCGGCAACGGTGGAATTGCCAGGCTACTTGGAATACCGGCAACGGACAGCTATTATGAAACAGAGCCTAACGGCATCGATTATTGTTTAAAGAAAGGAATAAGGCCCGTCTTTCCAGCAGCAGATGTAATCAAAATGGAGGCTAATGAAGCAATCACATATGACAAACCAAAGGTTGCCATAGGAGCGTTCGTCCCTCAGATATACCTGCACAGTGATGTAAATAGTGATAATCCCGGAAAAACCTGGGGTGTAGATGAGGTGTTATTATTAAAAAAAGTCCAGACTTACATAATGTTAGGAAATGAGATTGTAGATAAAGGTAAACGGATCTTTAAATTACCACATCAAACATACCGGCTACCGTGGCAGATAACCAGAGCAAACGAACAGGCGCTAAACCGAATATGGATCTGGGATAAACGAATTATGAAAGTCAGATAACACAGCTGCAAATGTCTTTAAAATAAATAGTGCCGGGGAAACCTTGCCAACTCATTTGAATTAAAATTGGAATTATTCCAGAACCGATTCAAATCACCCGGCACTTTATCATTTCACTTACGTTTTATAGGGGAAACGTATGTGGTAAGGGTTGTTTCATAGCTCAAAGCGTAAGAGCGCAGGTGAGACTACCACCTGGTCACACATTAAATGTGGGGGATATTAATTGCCTGGCAAAGCATAATTAATAACTCTTGACCCGTTAGAATCGAGGGGAGACAACCTTTAATTTTTGTTACTATTTATTGTGTCCAACTATGATAAGACCGGGAAAGGTTGAGAGTATTCTACTTACAGAAAAAGAGGTTTATCTGCTCAGCAAAGGCAACTATGTTATATACAACAACAAAGTGGCGCAGATACAGGAAATGAAGTACTTTATTAAGATACTCTCCACCGGCGAGCAGCGTCAGCTTTCACGGGATGAAATGAGTACATTAAAAAGGATGGTAGTCACACTCAAGTATGGAATGAAGTCAGAAGGGATTCAGATACGCAGATTCCCATTAAAATATGAACAATGGCAATTTGCTATCGATAATAACCTGTTAAATACGGGTGTGCCCGTATCCTTTGAGGTAATTACATCATCGTTCATCAGCCAACATTCTACCGGTAAGATCACCACCTTTATCGCCATAATACTCTCAGGAAAAAGCAAATACTCATATACTGATACAGAGGTAAAAATCCTTGTAGATAATGCCATGTATCACGCTGTCAGCAGTGCCAAACTGGATCTAAACGGTGTCCTTATCGTTGAACAGGAAGAAATAGACAGATGGTGGGAGTACAATAAATATTTTGAATCGTAAAAAACAGAACCGGTATACCAATTGGCCAGTATTGGGCTGGCGGATCGGATATAGCATCTAATAAAAAGTTCTTTGAAAATACATTAACGCATGCTAAAAGTCAGACCTAAACCATCATGGCAAAGAGAAAGCGTCACCGTAAGAAAAAAGCTCCATTAATGCCCGCTATACCACCGGAAGATTATAATGGATCTATTGCAGATTGGATGTGTACGCTTATACTATGGGGATACTGGGATGGTGAAGGGTGGTATGGTGCCTGTAAAATCCCAAATGATATTTGGTGGGAATTGCTTGAAGCCTGTGAGGGTACCAATTAGTGATTGCTATTAATGACAACAAATCCAATTAATTATGTACTCACTACATCTTCAATCAAATAGTATCTAAAATAAACTTTATGTCTATGTCTGATAAAAACGTATTCGATTTAGGGCGTGCATTTGCTGCAACCTCTTCATCGCAGTTACAGAGCGTAACTAGCCTCGATACTTCAAAGAGTTTTCTGGAAATGCAAATATCCTACCAAAATGTTAGTGAGGAGCATATACGTGCAATTACACGAAATCAGCTTTTCTATGCTCTCTGTACTTACGACAGATACTATTTCCTGAAGATAATGATCAGTTTCTTTAATCATTCTTTTAACGTACCACTAAACTTTGGCGCATGTGAGATTGGAGACTGCGAGGATTGGATTAATAGAAATGATAATGAGCTGAAAATTGTTGTATTTGATAGTATAACCAAGGAATTAAAAGCCGAACGAATCATTAAGGTAGAATTAGGATTTCAGATTGCAGTCAGGAAAGCAGCTTTTTCTCAGATGCAGCAGTGTAATACAAATCCAGTTGACCTTTCCAGTATCTGTGATCACCTGAAGCATAGCGAATTTGAGATGGACGCCTACATTGAGCCATCTCAAAAAAGCGAAATTGCCTTTTAATCTCCATCATTATATTTCTTCATGTAGTTCATAATACTGATCACTAAAAAGGCGGCGCCATCAATAATAAGAATATTCAAATGTCAAATTCGGGTGGTCAACTTCCGGATTCCACGCTCAGCGTGCCCTACGGAGCTAAACAATAGGGATAACAGGAATCACTTCCTGTCAAAGTCTGCATCTAATGGACCAGTGATGCGCAATGATGCAGCAAAAACGGTTTTGGGGGAGTTTATCCGTTCAGGGCCTATAAAAAACTCCCCTTTATAATCCATTCTTCATTTTAAAACCGCTGCTTATGGAAAATAGATTTGATTTAAAAATAACTGCATCTGCAACAAGGTCTGAGTTAGCAGCTGACCTGATAAAAATTGCCTCCAAGATTAGTGATCCCAATATCTCAAACGATGATCTTTTCTTCGAGGAAGAGGATTGCGACAGTATTATCGAAATAAAAATATGGGATCCATTTGAACAACGGGTACTTGAGGCATCTGAGGGATTAAGAATGAGGTTGATGTAATATTCAATTAACCACTATTAAATAAATAAAGTTGGAAATCACAAGAATCAGCCTACTTACCCTAAAGAAAAATACCCTTGAGATAAATATATCATCCGAAGAACTTCTCAGAATTGAAAACGGCGAATTTGTACAACGTGTTGTCCCGCATTTAAGCCCGGAAATAAGGGAGTTTCTGATATCAGGTATTACACCAGAGGAATGGAAGGATCACTTTGGGAGTGAAGAAGACTCATAAGATGATATCCTATTTGCTCATTTTAATTACAAATACAAACCTAAAAACCAAATAAAAAATATGTCAGTACTTGATTCTAAACCACTTGCTCATGTCAATTTGAAACACATTGATGAGGTATTACTGGATTCAAACGGACTTTTAAAAGTTGTTGACGCAGACCTACTCAGATCCTTTAGATTTTTAGAACTGCGTCTGTGGGCCAGAGAGAATGGAGTGTACCAATTCATTACAACTGAAATGATCGATTGGTTGAGAACATACTTTGATGGGAGAAAAGGTTTGGAGATCTGTGCCGGCAAAGGTACAATCGGACGGACATTAGGTATTATCAGCACAGATTCACGCCTGCTACAAACTAATCATGGCATCGTGAAATCTGCAATGCAACAATTCAATGAACAGCCAACTAACCCACCTGATGATGTGCTGACTTTTGAGTCCAACGCAGCTGTCAATCATTTCAAACCGCAGGTGGTTGTTGGCGCTTTCGTTAGCCAGCTTTACAAACCTGGTGAAAACTGGGACAAAATCCCCAGTTCCGCCTTCGGTACTGATGAAGAACTATTATATAAGAAAGTTTCAACTTATATCATGTTCGGTAACATAAATGTTCACAAACACAAACGACTTTTCAAGAAACAGCATCGGGAATATTTCTTTCCATGGCTTTTTACCAGGTGTGAAGATCAAAGTAAAAACCGGGTATGGGTCTGGACGAAATAAATATATTTCAATATAAAACCAGGGCTAATATGCCTATTTCACGAAATATTAAAGGCCGGCTTCGATATGTTCATTCATAAAGCATAAGTCGGTCTTTTTCAAAAAGTTGATTACTTAAGACAGCACTATTACTATATCGATAAAATGAATTCACCATGACCAAATGTGCAAAGCTCGTGGCTGTTTCATTGATGACACGAGTTGAAGTAAATATTAATTTAACAGATGAACAGATTTGGAGTTTAGCTGTACCCAAATTGATTTCGGCCTTACAGGATGGCGGAATGGACAACCTTGAATTTATCGAGGACGATACCGAATGTCCATACATGGAAGCAGCATATGACAAGAAATCCAAGGATCAAACCGAAACGGAAGAACGTAGAATTATAGGATATCAGATTGAAAGTACGGATGGAGAACATCGGCTTCCCTTGGGCTTTTACAGCTTTGTAATTTTCTCTGAAAAAGCAGTAGATCTCTGGTTAGAAATTGATGCGTTAATTCCAAGCGGAGAATGGAGAAAGGTACCTGTTTATGCAGGTGAAATAGAAGACCCAATATTACTTAACAAAACTCCCCAAATCCATTAAATTTCCCAATACATACCAAATTATTCAACAATGGAGAAAAAAGAGATTAAAGAAAAACTACTCTCCATTATAGCGCAATACCCTACAGCCAGATTAATAGTGATTCAATATTATGGTGCCGCCGGTGATTTCGAGGAATTTTCAGATGTGTCAGCCTGTGACAATTGTGGGAATCCTGTATTACTACAAAAGGAATTTCTTTCGCAAATAGAATCTCTGCTCGGGCACTTAATAGGATATTCTGGGCTAACATTCGATGGAAACGGGTCTGAAGGACTAATCAACATAGATCTTAATACTATGACCTTATACCTGGATAACAACGATATATATTATCAAAGCTCACCAGGAATCAGCACTCAGCTGCGTATTAGCGAATAATGTGAAAAATCATTTATTGTATAACCATTAAAAATGAGACAAATGATCAGAAAAACAACTCTTTATTTAACACTAGGAATAGCGTTGGTTATAATAGGATTATCTCTTCTGTGCAAATTTGCCGGCTGGCAGATCGCGCTGGCAATAATAGCTGTCCTAATGGGAATTATTTTCATTTGGCATTACTCCAAATTAAAAAAGGAAAGCAATAGTCCCCGTAGTATCTGGGAGCATATCTATCAATGATTATTAATAACGATGTAAAATGAAAAAATCAGACATACCAACGCCTTACATATTGGTTGGAGCATATAGTAATGATTTCTCAGAAGATTGTGATTTTGCAATTATTGAGATTAGTACATCATTTTTACAGGAATTGGAAAATAGATTTAGCGTTTTCAATCAGCAGATATCTTCAAAATTTATTAATGTCACCTTCTACGATTCTCCAAAAGGCTTTTTTCGCAATAAACACAATTGCCCTGAAGATTTAACAGCTTCAGCAATACTGGGCTCTATGGATTTTTGCTTTATCGACATCACAGAGCAGGAAATTGAGAATCTGGAAATCCCTGAAAGTAGATATGATGAAGAAATGATGGTTATTACTGACTACAAAAACTTCTATTATACTGCCACCGCTAAGTACACTGAAGCGACTTTTAGAACCAATGGCATTCATATTCAGGATTTAAAGGATGCTTTGTATTCACAGCAGGCAACATAACAATCAAAATAGAAACACCATCAATTGTTTCTAACGCTGATATAATTACTAATCCAATAAAATATATAACTATGCCCCCACTATTCTCCAAAGCAGAGGAGCCTACTAATCTTATTTATATCAGGTCAATTTATCTACGAAATTTAGGCTATAGTATGTACACAATTGTTGAATTAAATGAAAGTTTGCTAAATATCATCAGAAAGGAAAAACTTCGCGTCGAATTGTTTTTTCGTGATGCTCCTTATTTAAAGTGTCTTTGCTACAATGTAGCGCCGGTCGGTTGTTTTCGATACAATAAATCTATCAAATATATAGAAGAGTCAGCTTCCATTGGTGATATTCAACAGGAAGATTGGTTCTTTATCAAAATGGACGAAGAAATATTGGAAAGGCACAAAAGAATTAGTGAGGCATTTTTTCAGTATCAGATGGAATTTTTACCTGACAAAACTTTTCGATTTACAGCTTCAACTAAAGCCTACAGTAACTTAATAACTACTGTAAATGTTTCGGCTAATGACCTATTAAATAAATGTAGTGATAATAAAATCAGCTACTTAAACTAATGAAACCTTATAGTACCAAATTCAGAGGGTGTCCAAAATACATAGCTCATAAATTCAAAGGGATACCTAGTAAAGCCAGAGGGATTACCAAGTCAGCCAGACAGCAGATTATTATTGCAAACCGCAGCCGGCATAAATCCGAAAGACAAAATGCTCGGTTGCTTATCAAAAAAGAGCTTGAACAGGATGACGATTCCGAGATAAAAGTAATACTAATTCTTGAAAATGGTGTTCTGCAACCGGTCTACAGTAATTACCCCCTTAAGTACGCTTTAGTGTATTATGATGAAGACAAAAAACCCGTGGAGGGTGTATTTGAGTCAGATCATTGCCAATTCGATCTCAAAGAACTATATAATCATCCGGACATTGAAAAATATATGGATATATATGATCAATTATGTCGCTTAAACTTCTAAAATTATATATCCTTAACTTTTAATTTCATGATTGAGAATGAGAAACAATATAGGATTACTCAGCGTTGGCTTCATAACTTTCAAAAATCTTTGAAAACACAGGAGTTAGTCACCTCTGACAACCCCTTATTGCAGCAGATTTACATCAACTCATTGAAAAGTATAATCAGCGAACTCAGTGATGAAATTAAGCAGTACGAAGCATTGCAAAACCAGCATTAAACCCTAATAGACTATTAACCCATTCATATTCCATATATCCCATCCTGTTTTACAATAACCCCAGGTAACCCATAATCCCTTATTGATATGTTTTGTGTGTATGATATAGAAACCCTCAAAGGGATGTTTCTGTACGTGTCGAAGAATTTACAGACTGGAAAAATGTCCGTCTATCGTATTGATAGGTATAGAAATGATCTGTATGATTTTGTTAGACATCTCCGGGAGGACGATTGTGAATACTATGTTTCATTTAACGGCCTTTCATTTGACAGCCAGGTAATACAGTATATCCTGGAAAACTATTCAACCTGGGAAGGTTTTTCAGCCCTAAAGATAACTGGACTCATTTACCAGTTTGCACAGGACCGGATAGATGATGCTAAATACAACCTACGTCCTCCATTCAAGGAATTTAAACTCTGGAAAAAACAAGTTGACCTATTTAAAATTCATCATTATGATAACAAGGGCCGGCGTTGCTCCCTTAAATGGCTGGAATTCTCCATGGACTTTCCCAATATCGAGGAAATGCCTATCGATCACAAGCGCTGGGACTTTACTCAAGTAGAGGTCAGGGAGATTATCTTCTATTGTATTAATGATGTGATGGCCACTGAGCGTCTTTACCTGATTACCAGAGGAATCACTGACCTGGAAGAATATGCCGGAAAAGACAAGATCCAGGAAAGATTTGATATTATTTCCGAATTTAATCTGTCTTGGTCTGCCTTAAGCTGGTCAGATGTCAGGATCGGCGATGAGCTTAACAGAGTAGGATATATCCGGGAATCGGGACTTAGCCCCTATGAAGTCTATGAGCTGAAAGAGAAAAGAACATCTACAGCCGGCTTCACGTTTTCAGACTGTATACCTAAATATGTCCAGTTCAAAACCCCTAAGTTCCAGGAATTTCTTGCACGGGTAAAAGATGAGAAAGTCTATCTCAAAAAGAAGCAGGAATTCATTATAGAGGTCGATGGTACCTCCTATATGATTAAAAAAGGCGGTATCCACAGCATGGAGAAAAAACGCATGCTGGTAGGCGGTGATGGCCGGCTTATTATCGATGCCGATGTGGGATCACAATATCCCAATGCTATCGTTAAAAGAGGATTATTCCCTTCCCACCTGGGCCCACTATGGCTAATTAACTACAAGCGTACGATTGAACTTCGTTTGAAGTACAAAGCCCTCAGCCAGGATACCTCACTGACATCTACCGAGCGGAAAAAATATAAAGGGCTTGCAGAGTTTTTAAAATTAGCGCTCAATGGTGGCGGATTCGGAAAGACAAATGAACCCACTAACTGGCAATACGATCCCAAAGTTCAATTTTCCTGCACAATAGGTAACCAATTCGAAATGCTAATGCTCATTGAATCATTGTTAATGGAAGGAATCAAGGTGGTTTCCGCAAATACTGACGGAATAGTATGTCAACTCGCCCAGGAGAAGGAATCCAGATATTACGAGATCTGCAGGGAGTGGGAGAAAATTGTAGGCAACAATGAAATGGGAAAATTGGAGTATACACATTTTGATAAAATTATTCAGACCTCTGTTAATGATTATTTAGGGATCAAATCAAATGGCGAAATAAAACGTAAAGGAGATTTTGCTATCAGCACGGAGCTTCATAAGAACAAAAGCAGGAGAATCATCCCTATTGCTATTGAGAAACATTTTGTTAACAATATTCCAATCGAGCAAACCATACGTCAGCATCAGAATGTATTCGATTTCTGTGTAGGTGTTAAATCGTCAAAAGATTATCACTATGAAGGTATCAATATCCGTAATGGTGAAAAGGATATATATCATCGGGTCATTAGGTACTATATGACTGAAAAAGGGAAAAAACTGGTAAAAGTTAAAAATCCGGAATCCTTAAAAAAAGGGAAAAAACTATCTCAATGTGAAGCTGGTAAGTGGTTAAGTGAAGTGATCAACACTTATAAAGACCAGAATATTTCAGATCTGGACATTGACTATAATTATTATATCCATAAATGCAATGAGATAATCCAGGGACTGGAAACACCTGCTAAGCGACAAAAGAAAAACCCGGTAAGTCAACCCTTAACCCAGCTATCGATTTTCTAACCGGCCAAATTTAGTAAATGAAACAACTGGATGAATTCATAAAAATTTTCAATTCACTGGGTAGATACCAGGACATAGCTGAAGCATTCGAAGTTTTCCTCGATCACTGCCTTCTGCCTCAAAAAAAAGGTGTCTTGCCACAAGAAATAGAGGAGTGCATGAAAAAGATACACCACCCGGAAGGAGAATTCCTTTTCATGGAACTTAAAAATATCCTCATTGATGTTAAAGCCAAAAAGGACTGCTATGATTTATTGGGGGATTTCTTTATGGATTCCATTTCAAGAGGCCATAATGGGCAGTTTTTCACTCCAGACGAGATCGGCAACATTTTAGCCAGAATTAATATTCCACAGGATGCAAAGCTGGGAGAAAAGGTACTGGACCCAGCTTGCGGAAGTGGAAGGCTGCTAATGGCCGCACATAGAAGGTGCCGGCATTTACTCCTCTTTGGAGCTGATACCAGTCGTATCTGTTGCAAAATGGCATTATTAAATATGCTAATGTATGGAATGATAGGAGAAATCAGCCATATGAACTCTCTTAGTAACGAATTCTTCGAAGCCTATATTATCTATGTAGAGCAGGAAGGCCACCTTTTAATTCCATACTATATACATACCATTGACCCCCAAAGATCATTTATTAGGCTCAAAACAAAAACGGAGTGGAAGGAGTATTGGGCTAAAAGGAAGGACTGTTATGAAAAAATGCTTCACCCTATATAATAGTGAAAAAACTTTCATCACAATGTTACCTTTTCTCCCTTAGTGCAATGTGTCATAGAAGGGCTCAAATAGAATTGACACTTATCGCTTTGCGTAGCATTGTGGTAGGTGTATTTCTGTTTGAGCCTTTTTTACATTATTCATATTAATTTATTTTAAAATGTATTTAAAGCTATCGCCATTACTTGTCTATCATTTACTTCCAACCCGACTATTGCGCCAGGAAAGTAGCAATGCTTAATGACCTTATGCCAGGTCGCAATCTCAAAAATCATAATAACCTAAAAATTTCTAAAATCAATTATGAAATCACGAACAAAAAAAAACATTTCAATTTTAATTTCTGTATTTGTAGTCGCCTCGATAATTCTCTATCTAATATATGAGCCCACCGTTTCTGTAAATTATTTTGGCAATGCTGACTTCAATGTTTTAGACAGTGGCCGAGTTGACATCACACCAAAACAGTTAATTGATAAATTATTCCACGCACTAGGAGGAAAACAAAGAATTGAGAACGTATCCACTGTATACGAAATCGTGACCCAAAAAAAAGGGGAGAAAACTCTTACTACAAAAAAATGGATATGCCAGGGAAAATATGCACGATATGAATATAAAGGAGATAGCATCGATATAACAGAAATATATACTCCTTCTGCTGCTATCATGATCGATGAAATTAGTGCTAAGGTAGGTGATATTGATATCACTGATAAAAATAACCTTTTATACTATGGCGATTATATGTATTCCGCAACTAATCTGCTGCTCGATTTTAACAGCACTAATTTCCGGCCAATGAATATGGATAAAAGGGGATACTATGTTTATAGCACTGCAAACGACCAGCATAATTATTTCTGGATTGATTATAAATCATTTCTCATAACAAGGTCAATACGATTTGATCTAGAAGGATTTGGTCACATAACCGATTACAGCAATTTTACCGTGGGCTATGATGGGTTTTCTTACCCCATCAAAGCTATAACAACAGTTTACGAATTCAAAGATGGATTTCCGGCAAAAAAACTAGATGATATCACTCAAACCGTATTTACATTCAATGTTCCAATACCAACTTCTTTGTTTAGGATCTCAGAGGAACAGCGAGGTATATACTACAATCTTACTAAAAAAGATTTTCCTCGGCTATAGCCAGTCTAGTAGGTATTCAATCGTTTTCCTTAATCAAAACATACAATTACAAAATGAACTCATTAAATAGAAGTATTAGTTTATTTTTCCTTTTTACCACCTTCCAATTATCCGGATGCACCTTCTCTTATGATCCTCCAACTGATGATTCTAAATCAGAAATTCCAACTGACATATTTAATGACAGTCTTGCCTCTGATCAAAATTTAACCCCCTTAATAAACACTAGCATTAATCCTTTTGATATCTCGACAGAAGAACTTAGCACGAAGCTTTTAAAAGCTGTTGGGGGTATTGAGGTTCTAAAAAAAACTAAAACAGAATACGAGGAATATCATCATACAATAGATGGCCATATAACAAGTGGTAGAAAATGGGTAGTCATAGATAATAGGTCCCGCACTGTAGATTTGGTCGATGGGTCAGAGCATTCTGATTTAGTATGCCAACAAGCAGGTATGCAAATTCACAAGGCACCTTTCGCAATAGTAGATATAGATTTAAAAGATCCTGGTTATAAAGAATTCTGCTTACATGGTTCATTTTTGTATGCGTATCCGGAAAGGGTCTCGCAATTTAATGAAAGAAATATCACTCCTTTAGGAATGGACCATGACTATTACATATTCGACATGCGCATTCAAAACAAAGATTTAGGATATTTCTGGGTAGATAAAGACAGCATGTTGGTGCGAAAACAATTGACGACGGGTATTGCTGCGGACGGGAAATATTTTGCAGACATCGTATCATACCAAAATTTTATTAAAAATAAAACCGGATACACACATCCTACTCTCATCTGCGTCTCAAGATATGATTACAAAAAAAGTAAGCTAGGCATGCAACAAAAATATAACTACACGATATTCAACATAAGCTTCGACAGAAAAATGGACAACTCATTGTTCTCCGTATCTGACGACATAAAAAGATACTATACCTTAAATACTGGGAAAGTGTATCCCTATTAAATTAATACAACAAAAATGAAAACTTTCAGGTCCATTAAAGAAGCCATTATTATGGCATTCACAATACTTTCATTCTCGTCTTGTTTTACAAATATCAAACCCAGTACTCCTACTATTCCGGCAAAAGATAGTGCAACTTCAATAAAGGATAATACGTCTGACTTCAGATCAGCATTTTTAGCTGATAAACTCGCTCCTATGGATATATCTACTCAAGAGCTAATAGCCAGACATATAAAAGCACTGGGAGGCCGGCAGGTGATCGAAAATATAAAAACTGTTTTTGAGAAAGTGGAAAAAAGTGAATCTGGTGAGTTATTAAATCTAAATAGATGTGTTTTGATAAATAAAAAGGCTCATTATGACGGAGAAAAAAATAATGAGAAGTTTACCGAAATAACAACCCCAAAAGGTTCGTTACATATTGACTGGAAAACCATGGAATTATCTGAATACACCCCTGAACCAGAGATACTTCCCATATTGCTTTCAGGGTTATTGCATTATGGGAATCCCATGGAAATTCTTGATTTAGACTCGACCAATTTCAAGCCTTTAGGAATAACATCAAGTTTTCTCTATAAAGTAAAGCATACGAATAGCTCCGGTATTATGTCCTATTTGTATATAGATCAAAAAACCTTTCTGGTAGTGCGAATGATGTCTGACCTTGACAATGGAGAGCCTGATGTATACTTGACTTTATTTTCAGAATTCACAAAAAACAAAGAAGGATATCATTATCCGGCGAGAATATTTTGCTTTACCTGCAAAAATGAAAACGGCAGGTTAGGAGAAACTACAGATTACAGTACAACTGTTACAGATATAAAGTATAATGTTCCATTATCTGATACGCTTTTCAATATACGGGAGCCTCTAAAGAGCCAATATGAAGCTAAATCCATACTACATATTTTTTCCAAATAACAACCAAAAGATTGATTAATGAAAACATTTCTATTAGTAATTCTCTCAATCTGCATATTGGAGGGATTAAAAATTCATGGCACTTATAGAATGGTGGATAGAAAGGGTGATTATGGAACCGTATACATAGATTTTGGAGATAGTACATATGTAAAAAGAACGTCTGAAGGTGCCATTGACAAAGGAAAAATTCATCGAGTAAAAATGCCTAATGGGCGAACAACAATATACCTGAAGAATTATGTTGAAACTGAAGATGAGGATTCGGCTAAACAATTAATTAGACGCTCATGGGGGAATAGCGTGATTGAGTTTATCGAAACGAGTAACGATACAATTCCATATAGGGTCACTTTCGTCAGGAATTTACATATAACGTTAGCATCGGGCAGATTTATTAAGAGCTATAAATAAAAAATTTAATTGTAGCAGGTATATGTATGATATATATCTGCTACAATTCTTTATAAAATCAAATTAATATGGCAATACATTATGTTGTCGGAGATGCTACATCTCCTATTGGGAGCGGATCGAAGGTTATTGCGCATATTTGCAACAATCAAGGCTACTGGGGAAAAGGATTTGTAATGGCATTATCTAAAAAATGGCCTTTCATCAGGGATGAATATAAAAAATGGTACTATAATAATAATGATACATTTAAGTTAGGAGCTGTATTAGCCCTACCAGTTGGGGAAAATATCTTAGTAGCCAATATAATTGGACAGGAGGGAATTTATAAGGATAAGGAGGGTAATCCGCCAATAAGATATGATGAACTTAAGACTGGACTATTCTATCTGACGGATCTTATTTGTGCAATGCGAACAAATATGCCGACATCAGTGCATATGCCTAGAATTGGTTGCGGACTTGCAGGAGGAGAATGGAAAATAGTTGAACCAATCATTGAATCAACGCTTTGTGAAGCTGGGATTGAGGTATACGTGTATGATTTAAAGTGAGGTTTTGTTCAACTTTTTCTCTAGCTCATCTTTAAAAGTCAATAATCGCAGGTAAAATGGTTCATATAAGGTCTGACCAATGTGCGTTTTCAGAACTAAAATGTGTCCAGAAACAAAATCAAGAGGACGAGAGACTATTGATCCCTTTGCAATTTCAATGTCTTTTGGAAGTTCTTTTCCTTTAAAAAAATCATCCAAATTATCTATATCCTGTATTGTAAATGATGGCATGATCCTATTTATGCAGGTAAATATAATATACAATTCCAAATTATAAAACAATACAACCAATGGAAAAAGATAAAAGATTTGAAGATTACTGGAATGAATTTTTATTGATTCCTGTTGTCAATGGAAGAATTCAACTACCATTTTATCAATTCGAAAAAGGATCTGAGTTTGAGAGGATTCTGGAATGGTTAAACGAAAAATGTGCAAACGAACTCCTTTAGGCTAAGATTATGACCGAAAGAATGACAAATGTCAGATCATACTCCTTTTTGAAATTGAAATTATTCTGGGAGAAAATTTGTAAACAGAAATAATCAAAATATATATTTGCACCTATGTTGGTTTACTATTTAGAAAATTATATGGCTCATCCCATTGAACTCACTAAAGCAATGGAAAAATTACTGGAGGATAAAGACTCTATAATATTAGGGCCAAAGCAATTATGGAATGAGACTTTGGGAGATATTAATATATCAACCACTTTTACCGGTAATGATATTTCTTTAGGGGCATCATCTCCGCCTTTAGTTTTTGAAACTTATATATACACACCAGGCGAAGATCACGAGTTTTATGAATATAGGGAGAACTACAGTACCTATCAGCAGGCTGAAAATGGTCACAAAAAAATAGTAGACATGGTAAAAGCCGCTGAAAAACGGTCGAAGTTTTAAGTGTTTGTGGGAAACTTCAGATGATATTCCTGTTAGAAATAGGAAATATTCTCAGAGGCAATCTAATACAATAAATTGTTAATATGAATACAAAAGTTAACCCCAAAACGAGATATTGTCCCGTTTGCCCATTCTAACTTATTGATTATCGGGCATTTCGAAACACCTTGTTGATATATATAAATTTTATTTATGGTATTATTCACTCCAGGAGAAGGATCTACACATATACGAATCAATAAATTAGTCCCTCTGACTCTGTTTGTCTTGGTTCGAATCCAGGTCAGGCAACAAGAAACTAAAACCCGCTCTAAGAGCGGGTTTTTTCGTATGTATAAAAATGTTTATGTACTACCCAATTCATTAAATCGTTATTATCTTACCAATTAACGCTACAATATCATCCATGCAAAACAAGGTAAAAATTCTGAAGACTGAAGTCCTCTCTGATAACTGGTACACGTTAAGAAAGATCACCTACGAATATCAGAAAGCCAATGGTACCTGGGAAACCCAAAACAGAGAAGCCTATGACAGGGGCAACGGTGCTACCATTTTACTGTATAACAAAGAGCAGAAAACAGTCATTCTCACCAGGCAGTTCAGACTACCTACTTTTGTAAATGGTAACCCAACCGGTATGCTCATTGAAACATGTGCAGGCCTGCTGGATAAAGACAATCCTGAAGATTGTATAAGAAGAGAAACGGAAGAAGAAACAGGATATAGGATTACAGATGTCCGTAAAATATTTGAAGCGTATATGTCTCCCGGTTCTGTTACAGAAGTATTATACTTCTTCGTTGCAGAATATTCAAAATCGATGAAGATACATGAGGGAGGTGGTATTGCACATGAACAGGAAGATATTGAAGTACTGGAAATAACACTTGATAAGGCTATGGAGATGATTGATAATGGGGAGATCAAAGATGGGAAGTCAATTATGTTGTTGCAGTATGCGAAGTTGAAGGCCTTAATTTAAAAGGTCTGCGTCAAAAAATTGACGCAGACCTTTTAAATTAATCTTTCGTAGGTAGTTTACCACGCCCACTGGAATCTACCTGTCCGCGTTGTATCATTTTGATCTGATCTTTCGCCTTAGGATCTACATCCAGCAATTTTAATGGTTCCGGAGAATCTTTCAACAAAGGAATAACGCCCAGGTAACGAATAGGTTTTACCTGTTTATCTCCCAGGTTGATCACAGTTTCAAAAGCAAATACGGGCTGCAGGTACCTGCCGTTATTATCATAATAGGTTTTATTGACGCTTTTGACATCGTATTGTGCAGTTGCGCCAAACTCCTGTATGATCTGCCTTTTCAACAGACCTTCTGCTTCTTCGCGGGAAATCAGTTCTTCCTGTTTTAGTTGCCGTTTGCCGGAAGTTTCATTCACTTCCCTCCAACGATAGGTTAAACCAAGTACCTCTCCTTTGTCCCCGATGTTCACTATGATTTTGGAGCCTGCTCCTATTACCTGTAAGCTGTCAATTATACGGCCATAAGTAAGCGTAATCAATTTATCTACGATAGGGCCATTTACAGATTGTGCGCGAAGCCCACCTTCATGTACCAGCTTTAGCTGTTCTGCTTTTTTAGGGAACAGCCCTTTATCACGGATAAACTTTTCGCTTATCTTAATAGCCTCTTCTTTGCCCGGTAGCTTAGGCGTAAAATCGCCCAGATATTCTTTACTGAATTTATTGAAGGCGAAGTTACCGGTGGTCAGATCCTGTTCCAGGGTTGTATTCACATCATCCGGAGATACGAAGTAAGCAATATTCTCATCTTTAGATACTGTGAGATCTTTAGCAGATGAGATGCCAAGAAAATCGCTTATCAGTTTCCGGGTATTATCCTGAGTAAGAGGTGCCGTCTCTTCAAAAGAATACAGATAAATGTTTGTCTCATTTCCCGGATGTGTTCTGTTACATTTACAGGCACACAGCGTAAGACAACTTATGAAAACAGCTGCATTTTTTATAGTCATGATTCTAACTTTAAAAGTGAATGAAATTAAAACTGCCACCAGGTTTTCATACCGCCGGTACCACCAGCAGGATCTGCTGCATAACTACCTAACCGGTCGTTCTCAGTGCTGGTATATATAATGGCGCTGGCATAACCGGGGAACTCTGTATAAGTGCCATCAGAGTAGAAGGTGCGTTCACCATCGACTGCACTGAACCATGACTGCCAGATGCCTCCGTTTGCTTTCAGTTTGTTGGCAAAACGGTTAGGAATACCGTTATCTGAGTAGCTCAGTGTACGGAAGCCTGCCAACTGATGCAGACCCTGAAAAATAGCACTCCATGGCGTCCACCAGTCGCCACTGGCAGGAGCTTCCGGAGCAGATGCTACGGTGGAGCAGGATTCAATAATCATGAACTCAAGATCCCCGCCGGTGGAGAGGTCGCCATAAGCAGGACAGTTACGCAGATCCACACCAGTACTGGTGCTTTGATTCGTTTGTACATAATAAGCACTTCCGTGAGCAGCTACATAGGCCAGGTCCATTTTATCAACGAAGTCCTGGTGATCACTGTCAAATTCGAATGGTTCTGCCCAGAAGTATTGTACTTCCTGCCAGCGGTTTGCACCAACCGTTTGCCAACCCTGGAAGTTCTTTATAAAGTTCCAGACGTTTCTTACAAAGCGATCTTCTGCGTGGTCTACATAGCCACCGATTTCACGATCGGAAGCTTTAACATAATTGATTACAGAACAGGATAGCAGGAACGCCACAAAAAGCGCCCTTACCCTGAAGAAGGAGGGGTTACGTGTTTTCATTACATTGTTTTTGGAGTTATGAACAAACTGCTTATGCCAATGGCATAAACACATAAATTAAATTATTAAATATCTTAATTAAATTGTTGGGGTAGCTCTATGCTGTTGGGGTATTATTGTGCCATTCACGTATAATCAAATATACAGATTTCTGATGATTTTCATCAATTTTGAAGTTACTAGTCAGATCACATTTCATTATTAAAATCAATATGTGATGGATAGAAAAAATGAAAATTCGAAAATATATAATCATGATAAGTTTTCATTAACATCAGATTAACCAAACCCTTAACATCCTATTATTTATCACAAGAAAGACTATTAGTTATATTTAGAAGGGCGTATTAAATCTATGTTATAGGGTTGCAGTTTTGAGAAGTAAACTTTATGTTTGTACGACCAATCATTTATTTTCAACAGAGTCAATATTTGTGAATGTATCCAGATTATGGAAATGATGTTATTCTGCTGGAACGGCTAAAGGCACATGATTTAGAAGCCTTTAACTACCTATATAATAACAACAGGAAGTGGTTATACGTTCTCGCTTTGTCTATTATAAAGGACGAATGCGAGGCGCAGGACCTTGTCCAGGATCTTTTCATTGATTTCTGGCAGCAAACTTTATATAAACAAGTCACAACATCTATTAAGGGTTATCTGTCTAACAGTATCAAAAACAGGGCATACAATTTTATTCGTAATGAAGGTGTTCGTAAAAAAAGAGAAAATAATATCCCGCTCCCCAATGAATTCATCCTACCCACTTACCATCTCGAAAATGCCGAGCTGAAGAAAGAACTTACCGCCGCTATGGATGATCTCTCCCCGGCCGCCGCAAGAGTCTTTAATCTCGCTTACCTGGAACATAGAAGCTACCATGAAATAGCCGCAGACCTGTCCATCAGCCGCAATACGGTGATGAATCATATGGTCAAAGCTTTAAAAACTTTACGTACCAGGCTAAAAAAGTGGGAATCCCTATAGTGCTATTCTATTAAAACCGTGTCTATAAGTCATAGTGATGAAACAGGATGATGATAAAATTGATTACTTATTGGCAGGTAAAATAGCCGGTACCCTTGATAGCACAGAGCTTATTGAGATAGATATGCTCATTGCTGAGGATAATACTATCCACGAACGCTGGCTCGCATTAAATAATGCGCTCCCTGCCGATGGGATCAGTGAAGTTGAATGGGCCGATCTCACCACCGTATTACAAAAATCAAAAACCAACATACACCTTTTCAAAAAGCTCGCAGTCGCCGCTGTTATAACCGGCGTCTGCGTAACAACCTTGTTCTACTTCTTACCAAAGCAGCAACAACAAATAGCCAATAATAATACGATACAATTAACACTGTCCAATGGCCAGGTCATCGACCTCAGTAAAGAGAAAGGTGATGTAGCTGCAGGAGATGCGCAACTTAACAATACACAACATACCCTCACCTATACTGTAACAGGAAAGGAAAAAACAGGCATTAACAGCCTTACTGTACCTATAGGGAAAGATTATAAGATCACTTTGGATGATGGTACAGAAGTATGGTTAAACTCCGCCAGCCAGCTGAGCTTCCCCTTCTCCTTTACCGGTAATACAAGAGAGATCAGTATCAATGGAGAAGCGTACCTGAAGATCGCGAAAGACGAAAAGAAACCTTTTATTGTACACCTGCCGCATAATAGCGTACAGGTACTGGGAACGGAATTTAACGTCAACTCCTATGATTCCGGAGTAGTAAAAGTAGCACTGGTACAGGGTGCTGTGAACGTCATCAACGGCACGAAAACAGTATCCGTACAACCAGGTATGGAAGCTGTATCCAATGCAAACGGGATCAGCATGGAGCAGTTTGATAAAACCCGCGTACTTGGCTGGAAAAAAGGGATCTATTACTTCTACGGGGCCGACCTGAAAGAGATATCAAAAGTATTGCCACGCTGGTTCGGTATAAATGTAAGTATCGACAACCCAATTGTCATGAACAAAAAGTTCGCCGGTGGAGTAGACAGAAATCAGCCGATCTCCGTATTCATAGAGAACCTGAAAATGGTAACGGATATCGAATGCTCTTTCGATGAAAAAAATAATACATTACACTTCAAATAACTCACTCAATTTTATATGTTTCGCCCACTTTTCACGTTTACCACCGCAATGGTGATGTCAGTCGCATGCCTGGCACAACCTTCCAGACACGTCATACTCATCAGCATTGATGGCTTACGGCCCGAATTTTACCTGGATAGTCAATATCCAACCCCTAACCTCCAACACTTAAAAAACGGCGGCTTATATGCCCTGAAAATGAAAAGTGTGTTCCCCAGTTACACCTACCCTTCCCATGTGGCCATGCTCACAGGTGCCATGCCGGCAAGAAGTGGTATTTATTACAACGCACCCGTAGGCAGCACCGGCAACTGGAACTGGTTCCTGAAAGATATCAAAGTCCCTACCGTATGGCAGGCACTCAAAGCAAAAGGCTTGACTACCAGTGCCGTACAATGGCCGGTTAGCGTAGGAGAAGGGATCGACTACTCCATTCCGGAAATATGGGATGATAAGCATGCAGAAGACAGGATCTCTGAATCCAGGAAATACGCTACCAAAGGACTGGTAGAAGAAATAGAACAGAATGCCACCGGCAAACTGAACGGAGAAAATATGAGCGAAGAATTCGTAAGCATGGATACCAACGCCGGCAGAATGGCGGCTTACATCTTCAAAACCTATAAACCTCACTTCCTGGCCTTACACTTCGCCTGTGTAGATGGCGCCGAACATGGCGTAGGCCGGGAAGGAGAAGAAGTTACACTTGCATTGGCCAATGCAGACAACGCCATCGGTGGCGTACTGGAAGCGGTAGAACGCTCCGGATTAAAAGACAGTACCACCATACTCATCGTGGGAGATCATGGATTTATGGACATCCACGGCGTACTAAGACCCAACATCTGGTTAAAACAAAACGACCTGCTGGAAGTAGCCAAATTCCAGTCTTCCGGAGGATCCGCTTTCCTGTACCTGAAAAACAAAGCCGCCCTGGAAAAAGTAAAGAAAATCCTGCAAAATCTGCCCTACAGTCAAAAAAAGTTATTTAGCATATATGACAGGGCCAAACTGGACGAAATGGGCGCAGATTCCAGTGCAGCACTGGCTTTAGCCGCCGTTCCGGGCATCGTTTTCAGCGGTGCTTCTGTAAACAAAGAAGGCGTATTACTGAAAGATGAATTAGGCGCAGCCAGTGGTGGCCATCACGGATATGATCCCAATTTCCCGGAAATGTATACCGGATTTATCGGTTATGGCGCCGGCATAAATAAAGGGACCGTCATCCCTGTTATAGGAGTAGAGGATATCGCATCATTAATTACAAAACTCTTAGGCGTCGAATTTAAAGCTCCTGATGGCATATTATTACCTGGTATCATAAAATAATTATCCCCAAAAACCACTACCCTTCATTCATTGTTGTTTTCCCTTTATACATGGAAGAGTTAATCCGATGTTAAGGACTGAAAATAACTTTGCGGGCTGATCTAATCAACTTATATTCAGATATCAGCCAAAATAAATTTATGCTCATTACCTTCCCCGATTTCATAAAAATAAATCGCAGATATCTTATTATAGCAGTAGCAGGTCTTGTTGTACAATTTATCATTTTCAAATTATTATACCCTTACGCAGATTTCTTCTCCGATTCCTATAGTTATCTGTATGCAGCATATGCTAATCTGGACATTAATATATGGCCAATAGGTTATTCTAAATTTCTGATGGTATTTCACAAAATAACTGCTTCTGATACTGCACTGGCAGGCTTTCAATACTTCTTCCTGGAATTTACAGCATTGCTTTTTTATTACACCATCCTGTATTTTTACAAACCTGCAAAAATCACCAGCAGCATTCTTTTTATCTTCCTTTTCTTCAATCCACTAAATTTATATATCTGCAATTATGTAAACAGCGATCCACTCTTTGCAGCATTGAGTTTATTATGGATTACACAACTGATATGGATTGTACAACGACCACGGTTATATCAGATCTTTACCCACGCAGTTTTATTATACGCCTGTTTCACCGTACGTAACAATGCCATGTATTATCCGTTTATTTCCGCGCTGGCATTTCTTATATCCACACAACGTATCTGGGTAAAAGCAACAGGGATTATACTGGGAAGTTTATTAGTGCTGATCTTCATCAACAACCAACGTAACGCCGCATACAAAATAACAGGTAAGCATCAGTTCTCATTATTCACCGGCTGGCAACTGGCCAATAATGCCCTGTATATGTATAAACAGATAGACGTTGATAGTACGTTATTACCTTCAGAAGCATCCAGAGAAGTAGACCATCTCACAAAACAATTCTTTAAAAATACCCCGCCTGATATGCAGGAAATATTATCGGATTATGTGGCTAATTTCTTTATCCGTCAATCAGAAGCTCCATTAAAACAATATTACAAACAGCATTTCAAACCCACAGACAGATACAATGTGATAGCCGAATGGGGAAAGGCTTCTATTGTATTTGAAGAATATGGCAGTTACCTGATAAGACATAATCCAGGGGCATTCACCAGGTATTATCTGTTAACCAATACAAAAAACTATTGCCTGCCACCACTGGAAAAACTGGAAGTATACAACCTCGGAAAAGACAATGTAGATCCCATAGCCCAGTATTGGTTCAATTATAAAAGCAGAAAAGTAACGGCCGTTTCTGCCACCATCCAGCATAAAATACTATTCCCTTTTACACCGCTTTTTTTTGTAATGAATATTTTATTTGTCATCTGTATGATCGCAAGAAAATTTCTTGCTGATAAGACATTAATATTGATCACTGCCTTTCTCATCATCAATTTTGCCTTCAGTGTTTTTGCTACCATAAACGTACTCCGTTATCAATTCTTCCCCATGATCCTATGTTTTACATTCACCTTGTTATTAATAGAATGGATGGATAAAAAAGCTGTCATCAAGCAATAATTTGCTTCAGTGCCTGATAATAATGCTCATACTGCTCGCTAGTAGATAAGAACAAAAGCGGTTCTATTAATTCCAGCTCCATCAATAAGAACCGCCCTTCTTTTACCACCCCATCTACTCTCGCATATAAACATCCATTTGCATACCGCTCTACAAAACTCAACGCTGTTGCTAAATAAGCCGCAGGGGGCGTCTGTGGTTCTGCACTTCCGCCAAACTGCCTCTGCACCCTGAACTCACCAGGTACAGGTCTCTTCAGCAAACAATGACTGAATACCCCATTAAAAAAGAGGAAAGACCACTCCCCTTCCAGGATCTCCGGCATAAAAGGCTGCACCATAAACGCTTCATCAAATACTAATGCTGGCAGTTTACCCGGTGTCACCACAAATGTATTCTTAGACCCACCACTGATGCATGGCTTCACAATCAGCTTATCTGTATTAAAATTGCTGAAGTAAGCAGGCCATAAAGGCTGCGTACCTTTCTCAATATATACAGCAGGAATCACCGGTAAATCAGCATCCATCATCTCCCGGATATAATGTTTATCACTATTCCATCTGACAATATCATAAGGATTTAATAACCGGATCTGCAAACTTTCCAGTTTAGACAGCCAGCTATAAAATGCTTTTATATTATCAATATAATCCCAGGGAGACTTTAAAATAACCAATTGATATTGTTCCCACTTCACCCCGGCATCTGTCCATACCTCACGATGAATATCCAAACCCTTTTGTTGCAGGAAATTCAACAACAAAGTATCCTCATCGGATAAACCCTGCAACAATTGCCCTTCATAACAGATATAAGCGATTTTCATATAAGTTTCGTTTTCTTACAATTCCACAGATACCAATAGCACTAGTTTTGACATATAAAAACAAATATATGGCACCCAAAATTCTTATCACAGGCGCATCGGGAAATATTGGATCTACACTCGTAAAAATACTCAGAGAACAGGGCATCCCCTTTCGTGCAATGGTCCGTTCCTTAAGTGAAGACATACCAGAAGCAATACAAGGTGATTTCAACGACCCGGCTTCTATCCCCAATGCTTTACAGGGGATAGAAAAAGCTTTCCTCTTAACAAACTCCTCAGAACAATCAGAAAAACAACAGATTACCTTTGTGCAACAGGCTAAAAAAGCAGGAGTAAAACACATAGTAAAACTGTCTCAATGGGCAGCAGATAAAAACTCGCCTGTACGTTTCCTGCGCTACCACGCAGCCGTAGAAGATAAGATAAAAGAATCCGGTATGACTTACACCTTTCTACGCCCTAATCTGTTCATGCAGGGGTTACTAGGCTTCAAAGAGCCTATCAAACAGGGGAAATTCTTTGCGGCCGTTGGCAATGCCAGGATCAGTGCTGTAGACATCAGAGATATTGCAGATGTAGCCGCAGTGGCATTAACCCAGCCAGGCCATGAGAATAAAACTTACAACCTCACAGGTCCGGAAGCTATTACCCATTATCAAATGGCGGAAGAACTCTCCAAAGCATTAGACAAACAGATCATCTTTATAGATGTCCCTCCGGCTGCCATGAGAGACGCGCTATCCCAGGTACACTTTCCGGAATGGCAGGCAGACGGACTAATAGAAGATTACGCACACTACGCCAGGGAAGAAGCGGCATCTATAGAATCAGGGGTAAAAGATGCAACAGGCAAGCCCCCACGCAGTTTTAAAGATTTTGTAAAGGATTATGCCCCCGCTTTTGCATAACCCTTTATCAATAGCCCGGGCTATTGATAAATACAAAAATCCCTGTAACTTTCGGGCAAGATGCACCTCTTAAGACAACATATAGAAAAAATCGTTCCTCTTACTGACAGTGAGTTTGACTATGTACTCTCTCACTTCAGTACGAGGAAATTCCGTAAACACCAGTTCCTGGTACAGGAAGGAGATCTTGTACCACAAGAGTTTTTTGTGATAAAAGGTTGTATGAAATCCTATATGATGAACGAAGAAGATAAGGAGTATATCTTACAGTTCGCCATGGAAAGCTGGTGGATCAGCGACTTCGAAGCCTATAACAAACATACTCCCGCTACCCTTAATGTTAATTGTATAGAAGACTCCGAAGTATTATGCCTCTCCTACGAAAACAGGGAAAAGATGTGTGATGAGATGCATAAAATGGAACATTATTTCAGAAAGATCTCCCACTCCGGTTATATAGCCTTGCAACAAAGAATCCTTTGTCTTCTTAGCAGCACTGCAAAAGAACGCTACGATAAATTACGGAACCAATATCCTACCCTCTTTCAAAGAGTTCCCAAATCAGTGATTGCGGCTTACCTGGGTGTATCCAGAGAAACCCTCAGCCGTATGGTGTGATCTACATCACATTAAAAAAGTGATCTGAATCGGGCTCTCATAACGCATATTCCCCGACCTTTGCATTCATAAATCAAACAATTATGAACTTAGGTCTTGATAATAAAACAGCCTTAGTATCTGCCTCATCAGGTGGAATAGGTCTGGAAATAGCTATTTCATTAGCCAGAGAAAATGCGACAGTAATCGTGAACGGCCGTACTGAGAAATCAGTATCTGAAGCTATTGCCAAAATTAAACAGCAATTACCCAACGCCAGCCTGAAAAGTCTGGTAGCTGATATTGGTACTAAAGAAGGTTGCGATAAAACCATACAGGAATTTCCGGAGATAGATATCCTGGTAAACAACCTGGGCATCTACGAAGCAGTAGGATTTTTTGACGAAACAGATGAGTCCTGGTTCAGGATCTTTGAAGTAAACATCATGAGTGGGGTACGTTTAAGCCGGCATTATGCCAAAAAGATGATAGAAAGAGGTACCGGCCGTGTGATCTTCATCTCCAGTGAATCAGGCTTAAATCCTGCTCCGGAGATGGCGCATTACAGTGCTACCAAAACGATGCAGCTGGCTATTTCAAGAAGTCTCGCCGAACTGACTAAAGGAACTAAGGTAACTGTGAACGCAATACTTCCTGGTCCTACCATCACCGAAGGAGTATCTAAATTTATACAGGATATCTTCCCCCAACATACACCAGAAGCAGCAGAAAAGGCTTTCGTAACGGAAAACCGTCCTACTTCTTTAATCCAGCGGTTGATCAACCCAACTGAGATTGGAGACTTTGTGGCCTTCGTAGCAAGTGAAAGAGCTTCCGCCATTAATGGCGCAGCACTGAGAGTAGATGGAGGAGTCGTAAAAAGTGCATTTTAAAAAAACTATATAAAACGAAAAGGCTCCCAAAACGGGAGCCTTTTGAAGTTATATTAACAGGAGTAGTTTCTTATCAAATCAACCTTCTCTTCCCAATTGCTTCAACATCTTCCCATGCGCCCACAACGCTAACAGAAAATTTGACTGCACATTATAAGGTATCTTAAACGACGCCGTAATAGACTTCACTATAGGTGCCAGCTTCCTGTAATGCACATGGCAGATATTACTAAACAAATGATGCTCTATCTGGTAATTCAACCCGCCAATAAACCAGGACAACACCCTGCTCCTCGGTGCATAATTACTCGTATTCGCCACTTCATGCACCGCCCAGGAATCTTCCATCCTCTTATGATCTCCACCTTCCACAGGCAAATTAAAAGCAGACTCCCCTATCACATGCGCAGGCTGGAAAATACAGGACAGGAACAATCCTGCCACAAAATGCATCCCTAAAAATCCTGCCAGCACAGCATACCATGGCATTCCGGAGAACAGCAACGGCAACACCAATATATAAGAGTAATAAAACACTTTAGCAATAGAAATACGTAACATCGCCGTCTTCAGCGTTACCTTCTGTTTCACGAGTAAATCATGCTGCTTATATCTGAAAACCTGTATATAATCTTTCGCCGTCATCCAGAACAACGTCATGATCATATAGAAAAACCAGGCATAGATATGCTGATAACGATGATACCAGTACCTTGGCTGATTAGGAGAAAAACGTAATAATTTAATACTATGAATATCCTCATCCAGTCCGTGGATATTTGTGTAAGTATGATGCAGAATATTATGCTGGATCTTCCAGTTAGCTACATATCCACCTATAAGTTCCAATACATGACCAATAAAATTATTCACTTTCTTATTCGAAGAATAAGCACCATGATTCGCATCATGCATGACGGAAGTACCGATACCGGTCATACCAATACCCATTACAAACCAGAAACCAAAAAACAACCAGGGATGACCTGCAGCTACTCCTGTAATCATTAATGTACAGGGTACAAAATACAATGCCAGCATCACAGCAGTTTTCACCCACATCTCGGTATTTGCATACGTGGAAATACGATTAGACTCGAAATACTCATTTACAGCTGTTTTCACGGCTTCCATAAAACTGTCCTTACCCTTTGGGGCGAAACGAACAATTTCCAACTTCTTACTTTTCATCTTAAACAACTTTTAACAGTACGAGAAATCTTAAACAGAGGTGCCATGTAAGGTACGATATATACACTAACTCTAGTACGCTCCCTTCGCTTTTAACACAACAATGGGAGTTTTTATTATAATTCTCAGATCTGATAATAACGTATATGTTGAGATATAAGTAAGGTCAGGTTTCATCATATAATCAGCACTTGTATTATGTTCCCTGTCCTCAATCTGCCACTGTCCTGTAATTCCCGGTCTTACCAAACAACGGATCTCATTAAAATCCGGTAATCCCGCCATCATAAAAGGCACCAATGGCCTCGGCCCTACCAGACTCATCTCTCCTTTCAGCACATTAAACAATTGTGGCAACTCATCTATGCTTGTTTTACGGATAATACTGCCAATCCAGGTAACCCGACTGTCATTCTTCACTTTATACAACACCCCATCAGTAGCCATCTGTTGTTCATGAACAACCATTGATCTGAACTTAAAACACCTGAAATGAACACCCCGGTAACCAATCCGCTCATTCGTATATAATACCGGTCCTTTGGAAGAAAAGAGAATAAGCAGAGACACAATAATCAGTAAAGGAGAGAATAAAATGATCAGCAAACCGGCAACGATAACATCAAAAATCCGCTTAATAACAAGTTGCAGCTTCTTCCGCTGCAAGGAAAGTTCGATATCTTCTTTGGTCAACATAATATGCTAAATATATACCCTTAATCAAACAAAAAAAATTACTGGTTGTAGTATAGTAAACCTTTCTCCGATACCTTAAATTGATTACATGTTAAACCCGATGAAAAATGTTCTTGTACTGGGCATCAACTACTCACCAGAATTAACCGGAATTGGAAAATATACAAGTGGAATGGTAGAACATATGGTGTCCGAAGGTATCAGCTGCACCGTTGTTACCGCATTCCCTTTTTATCCGCAATGGCATGTACAACAACCTTACAAAAACAGATTCTTCAAGAAAGAAGTAAACGGACTACTCACTATTTACAGATGCCCGTTTTACATTCCCCGCAAACCTTCCGGATTCAAAAGAATGATGCAGGATATCTCCTTTCTTCTCTCATCTTCTATCATCTTACTTAAACTAATATTCTCAAAACGTTTTGATACATTCATCACCATCGCTCCTCCTTTTCATATAGGTTTTGCTGCTCTGTTATTCCGCTTCTTCAGAAATACCCGCGTTGTTTATCATATACAGGATTTACAGATAGATCTCGCAAAAGAATTACATATGATAAAGTCTGACAAGTTATTGAAATGGATGTTTAAGCTGGAGAAATACATTTTAGAAAAAGCGGATCATGTAAGCACGATCTCCGAAGGGATGATTAATAAAGTAAAACAGAAACAGGATATCCCCGTCATCTACTTTCCCAACTGGGTAGATACCCAACTGTTTTATCCACTCCCCGATAAAATCATGCTGAAAAAGAAATGGGGATTTAAGAGTGATGACCACATTGTATTATACTCCGGTAATATAGGGGAGAAACAGGGTCTGGACAACATTTTACATGTAGCAGAAAGATGTCACAATATTCAATTTGTTATCTGTGGTACCGGCGCCTACAAAGGCCGACTGCTGGAACTATCCGTTATCATGGGATTACAAAATGTACATTTCATGCCCCTGCAACCTATAGAAGAATTTAACAACTTCCTTAATATGGCAGACATCCATCTCATCCTGCAAAAGAAAAATGCAGCAGACCTTGTCATGCCATCCAAACTAACCACTATCCTGTCTGTAGGCGGGAACATCATTGCTACCGCCAGCGAAGGCACTTCCTTATATCATACCATTGCGAACCATAACCTGGGACTGCTCATAGAACCCGAGAATATAGATCAGCTGCATAAAGCAATTGTGCAATTATCGGCAACACAAAATAACTGGTCGCCAAACGCACGCACATTTGCCACCAGTTATTTATCGGGCAGCACTATCATTAATCAATATATATGCAGTATAACTTCCTGATTGTCGGTGCCGGTCTTTCCGGCTGTGTATTGGCTGAAAGAATTGCTACACAGCTGAATAAAACAGTATTACTGATAGACAAAAGAGACCATATCGGCGGCAACTGTTACGACAAACCAGATGCCGCAGGTATCCTCGTGCATCAGTACGGGCCCCACTGGTTTCACACAAATGATAAAGACATCTTCAGTTATCTCTCTGCTTTTACAGACTGGCACCTGCATGAACACAAAGTAAAAACAAGCGTGGAGAATATGCTGTTACCCATACCCATCAATATGGATACCATCAACCAGTTGTACAACATGAAATTGCAGACTCCTGAACAAGTACAACAGTTTTATGATTCCGTAAGAGTAAAGGAAATTGTACATCCCCAGAATGCAGAAGAAATGATTATTAGTCAGGTTGGCTATGATCTCTATAATAAATTCTATAAGAATTATACCATTAAGCAATGGGATGTGCATCCTAAAAGGTTAAACGCCTCCATTACTGCCAGGATCCCGGTAAGAACAAATCAGGACGACCGCTACTTTACAGATACCTACCAGGGCATTCCAAAAAACGGGTACACAGAAATGTTCAGGAAGATGATTAACCATAAAAACATCACGGTAGCCCTGCAAACAGATTTCAACACCCTCTCTGCCAACTTTAACCAGGTGATCTATACAGGTCCTATCGACAGCTTCTTCCAGCATCAGTTTGGCGCATTACCCTACCGCTCATTACACTTTGAACATAAAACCATCAATCAGGAGTTTTACCAGGAATGCCAGCAGATAAATTATCCCAATGATTTCGCCTACACCCGCATCGTAGAATGGAAACATGCTACCGGTCAGCAACATCCTCAAACAAGTATTACCATGGAATACCCCTGTAAATGGGAACAGGGCAAAGAACCCTTTTATGCAGTACAGACAAAAGAAAGCGGCCTTTTATATAATAAATACCGGAAAGAAGCCGATAAACTGACAAGCGTAAAATTCTGTGGCAGACTGGCTGATTTTAAATATTATAACATGGATCAGGTGATAGCAAGAGCTTTTACATTTTTTAAAAAGGAACTCTACAGCCCTTATATAAGAAAAAATAGTGTTATATTTCAGCACTTTTTATAGAGATATGAGATATATACTTTTTCTGATTTTAACCATAACATTTAGCGGAACAGTGACCGCACAGAAGCCTGGCCGCAAAATGGCAGACTCCACTCTTTTTGGTGATGATAACATCCCTACCAGGAGCGATTACCTTAGCCAATTTGAAAAAGTATTCCAGACGCTGAACAAAGCTCCCCTCGTAACAGGGTCTTTTGTAAAAGCAGATGATATACAGGAACACCTGAACGAAAGCGACTCCGCTCTCGCTATCTTAAAAGAGAAGTTCTCCTCTACCAGCGACAGGACCCTCAACATCCGCAACCTGCAGATGTACAATACCCTGCTGGATGAACTGGACAGAAACATGAATGACTATTCTGTTCAACTGAACAGCTACGATACCAAACTGGAAGATCTTAAAAAAGAGATCCGCGACCTGAGAAAGGATACCCTGCTCCGCAAGGTATTCAGAGACTCCTCCCTGCGTCTGTCTTTCGTTCCCCAGCTACAACAGCTGCGTACCAAATTCAAACGTGCCGACAGCCTCATCAGACGCAGTACTACCCAGATCAACGACCTGAAAGCACATACTTCCGCCAACTCCATCACCGTAGAAGAACTGCTGTACCAGGCAGATGCTTCCTTAGCATCAGTAGGCAGCAAAGCTTTCGGTAAGGAACGCCGCTACCTGTGGGAACAACCTACTGCCAGGACCAACATGTCCAGAGGCGCCTTCCAGAAGTCCGTGAATAACGAACAGCAACTGGCGCAATACTATTTCACAAATACCCGCAGCAAACGATTCTGGCTGTTCCTAACCGGACTAGCCTTCTTTTTCTGGGTATGGAACAACTACCGCAGCCTTAAAAAGCGGAAGAAACTGAGCGCTGTAGACAGCTTCAACTTCAGCTATATCAACCATATTCCGGTTATTGCTACTTTATTATTGATCCTCAACCTGGCGCCCATCTTCGATGTACATGCGCCGGCTATCTATATAGAATCCACCCAGTTCCTGTTAATGATCTTATTAACCTTCGCATTCTATAAACGTTTGCCAAAAGATCTTTTCTGGGGATGGTGCATCTTTATCCTGCTGTTCTTATTATTACCGGGCACCCGCATCCTTGGCCTGCCTATAAGGCTGATGCGCTGGGCCACCCTGGCTCTCGATATTGCCTCTATCTTCTTCGGATTATATATCCTCTCCCGTTCCAAAGAAGTAAGAAGCAAATACAAGCTGATCTTCTACGCAACCGGGTTATATACTTTCTTCAACTTCCTGGCCGTGATCTGCAACATTTTCGGCAGGGTCACCCTTTCCCAGATCTTTGCCGCTACAGCCGTATATGCGCTGGCACAAACGGCTAGTCTGGCTGTATTCGTACAAATCATCATAGAAGCCTTCCTATTACAGATACAAAGCAGCAGGATCCGTAAAAACTATCCTGAAGAGTTTGAAGTAAAAGATATCAGGAAGTCTCTTTTTCGCCTGGTAATTGTCTTTGCCGCCGTATTGTGGTACATCGTATTCACGACCAACCTCAACCTCTACGACGCGCTGAACGATATATTATCAGAGCTCTTCACCGCTCCTGTCATTATCGGTAGCTTTAGATTCACACTTAAGGAAATCGCTATCTTCCTGGGTATTATATGGGTAGCCAACTTCTTACAGCGTTACATCGCTTACTTCTTCGGAGATACGGGAGATGATGCTGCTTTTGACGATAAAGGACAACGTTCCCGCTTACTCATTACCCGTCTTGTATTACTGATACTGGGCTTCCTGCTGGCAGTAGCCGCCTCCGGCTTACCAATAGACAAGATCACGGTGATATTGGGCGCTTTAGGTGTAGGTATTGGTTTGGGGCTGCAAAGCATCGTCAACAACTTTGTATCTGGGATTATATTGATATTCGACCGCCCTTTAAGAATAGGAGATACTGTAGAGATAGGTGATAAAAAAGGTCGTGTGAAAGAGATCGGTATCCGTACCAGCACCCTGCTCACTGAAGATGGGGCTGAGGTGATCATGCCAAACGGAGACGTGCTTTCCCATAATATCGTGAACTGGACACTCAGTAACAACCATGCCCGTGTGACCCTCAGCTTCAGTATCGAAAGGAAACCGGGGACAGAGATCCTGAAACCGGAGATCCTCAATATTATCAAAGGCAATGAAAAAGTGGTGGAAAAGAGAGAGGTGGAAGTAGCTGTGAGTAACATTAATTCTAAAAAGACAGATATCAATATCATCTTCTGGTGCAGGGATATCAGCAAAGTATCTGCTATTTCAGAGGAAGTACGCAATGCTATTTATGCCCATCTGGAACAAAAAGGAATCAATATTTTATAAATCGGATATTCCCGATACCTTTACAGTATGGAACAAGTTGAAATTTTCAAGGCTCTTTCAAACAAAACCAGGTTACAGATCCTGGAATGGCTGAAAGAGCCTGATAAACATTTTGCGGAGGAAGCGAACACCCCTACCGGTGTATGTGTGGGGGCTATACAGATAAAGGCGGGATTGACCCAGTCTACGATCTCGGAATACCTGACCATTCTCTTACGTGCCAATCTGGTGACTGTGACCCGTAAAGGACAATGGACTTACTACAAACGGAACGAAGAAGCCATCAAAGCGCTGGGGTTAAACATCCAGGAATCGCTCTGATAAAATAATACAGCCAATAGATAAATGAATATTACATAAGGGGACGGGTATTCCCATAGATTTGTACCCGTAAGAAACCAGTTCCACTCCTTATGATAAAATTAAAAGAAAAAATTGCCTACGGGTTCGGTGACATGGCTTCTTCCATGTTCTGGAAACTCTTCGGCATGTATCTATTGTTCTTTTACACAGATATATTCGGATTAAAAGCGGCTGCCGTAGGTACTATGTTCCTGATCACCCGCATCTGGGACACCCTTTTCGATCCTGTGGTAGGCACTCTGGCCGACAGGACCTCCTCCCGCTGGGGAAAATTCCGCCCTTACATCCTTTACATAGCCATCCCTTTCGGCGTGATAGGCGTACTCACCTTCTCCACCCCCGATCTTTCTCCTGGTGGCAAGCTGGTATACGCATACATCACCTATTCCGCCATGATGATGATCTATTCACTGATAAACGTGCCCTACGCTTCTTTGTTAGGGGTCATCTCCTCTGATGCAAAGGACAGGAACACCCTCGCTTCTTTCAGGATGGCTTTTGCCTTTGCGGGTAGCTTAATTGCGCTGGCATTGATAGAACCTTTAGTCACGCTTTTCAGTAAAGGAACCAGTCTGAAAACAGGCTGGCAGATGGGAGTAGCGGTGATAGCAGTGATATGTGTGCTGCTGTTCCTTGGCTGTTTCGCCGGGGTAAAAGAAAGGGTACAACCGATTAAAGAAGAAAAACCTTCCCTGAAGGAAGATATCGCAGATCTCACCGGTAACAAACCCTGGTGGATCTTACTCTGTGCCGGTATTATGGCATTGATTTTCAACTCTATCCGGGATGGCGCCACACTCTACTACTTCAAATACTTTATCCAGAATATAGAGGCTTTCAAACTGGGCAGCACCAGTATCACCTATTCCACGCTTTATCTCATTGTGGGTCAGGGCGCAAATATTATAGGGGTGATCTTAGCCTCTCCGGTAGCTAACCGCATAGGTAAAAAGAACACTTATATGGGGGCAATGGTCATTGCATCTATCTTCAGTATCCTCTTTTACTGGCTGGGCAAAGACCAGCTTTTCCTGATATTCTCTTTCCAATTGATTATCAGCATCTGTGCCGGTATCATTTTCCCTTTACTCTGGTCTATGTATGCAGATATCGCCGATTATTCCGAATGGAAAAGCGGGCGTCGTGCCACTGGCCTGATCTTCTCCTCTTCTTCCATGTCTCAGAAATTCGGCTGGACGATAGGCGGGGCTTTAACCGGCTGGCTACTCGATGCTTTCGGGTTCAAAGCCAATGCAGTACAGGGCAGCAGTGCACAAACAGGTATCTTACTGATGCTCAGTTTCTTACCTGCCATCGGGTCTGTCTTATCCATCGTATTCATCGCCTTATATCCATTATCAGAAAGCCGCGTAGCAGAAATAGCCGTCGCACTGGAACAAAGGAGAAAACAACAGTAATGCAAGCCGAACTAAAACAATCAGCACAAATCGCCCTTAATGATATCCTTCATTTCTGGATGGATCACACACCAGATCATGAAAACGGAGGCTTTTACGGGAAATTGGATAATGAGAATAAGATTGATATTACTGCGGATAAAGGGGCTGTTTTAAACACACGGATCCTCTGGACTTTCTCCGCGGCCTATAATGTCACAAAAGATCCTAAACACCTGGATATTGCCCGCAGGGCTTTCGAATATATTGATAAACATTTCCTTGATAAAGAATATGGCGGTGTATTCTGGAGCGTTGATTACAAAGGCCATCCCGCTGAAACCAAAAAGCAGATCTATGCCCTGGCTTTCAACATCTACGCCTGCAGTGAATATTACCTCGCTACACAAAACGAATACGCTAAACAAATAGCCATAGACGGCTATCAACTCATTCAGCAGCACAGCTATGACCCCACTTTCGGAGGTTACCTGGAAGCTTTTACCCGCGACTGGCAGGAAATCAATGACCTGCGACTAAGCGAAAAAGACGCTAATGAGAAGAAAACCATGAACACGCACCTGCATGTGTTGGAAGCATATACAAACCTCTATCGTATTTGGCCGGATAAGGCCCTTGCAGACGCTATCAGGGGGTTACTGGACATATTCCACGACAAGATATTAGACCTCAAAACAGGGCATTTACATTTGTTTTTTGATGAGCATTGGCTGGTGAAAGATGATATCATCTCCTATGGCCATGATATTGAAGCCAGCTGGTTGTTATTAGAGGCTGCGGAAGTACTGGCAGATCCTGCTCTTATCTCCGGATTCAAAAAAATAGCTGTCCAGATTGCAGATGCTACCATCAAAGGGCTTGATAAAGACGGTGGATTATGGTATGAGTCATCCGGTCATGGACTGATAGCAGAAAAACACTGGTGGCCACAGGCAGAAGCGCTGGTAGGTTTTGTAAACGCCTGGCAGGTGAGTAAGAACGAACTATACCTGGAGAAAGCATTCAATAACTGGACATTCATCCAACAGTATATACTGGATACATCTAAAGGAGAATGGTACTGGGGAAGAAAGAAAGATTACAGCATTATGCAGGAGGATAAAGCAGGTTTCTGGAAATGCCCTTATCATAATGGGCGGGCCTGTTTAGAACTAATGAAAAGATTATAAGTAAGAGGGTGTCAAAAATAATTGACACCCTCTTCTTTTATCAGAATACCAAATTAGCTAATGCTACTATCATAAACCCTATTAGAATAAAAATTGAATATAATATAACCACTCCAAGCGCTTTAAAAAAAGACTTGAGTAATGATTCATGATAAGTGTTCTTTAAAGCGACTACTATATATATAAATGCTATTAATTCCAGGTTATTAAGATCATGAAGTGAGAATATTCTTGTGATGATATCTACAACCAGGAAAAACAGGAAAAAAGCTGAATGGAAATGAAGAGAAAAAATAGCATGATCAACATATAAATATTTCTTCCTGTCGTAAAAGAGTTTTAATAACCACGCAAATAAGGGTAATAAAACAAACATCATTTTAGGAATAATATGCTGGGTCCTGGCGGCGGTCCGCAGTACTGTCCCCTCTCCTCCATAGTGATCTACCTTTTCCAGACAACGATGATAGAACCACGACTTCAGGCTTCTGTCCCTCTTCTCTTCCGGCAAAGAATTTTGCAGAGAATCATATGATCTCAGGTCCTTATGAGTAATATTCCCTACCACAGTAAAATCGTAGTATCGCGGAAGCGTATCAAGCCCATTCGTTGTTATTACCTGATGAATAGTTGTATTCTTTATTTTATCCGCAAGTGTATCATTGCTTTTTGTTAACAACAGACTATCCAGGTTAGCGACTATTTGTTTTTTCGTTTTCAGAGAAGCGCTATTGGCAATAGATTCTTCTATATGATCCTCAAAATGATTAAAACTAAGCAGGGCTAAAAAATATAAAAAAGAGATAAACACATACATCCGGATAGGATGTAAGTATTGCGATCTTCTACCTGCCAGGTATTCTTTGGTTAAAAACCCTGGTTTTAGTATCAGGTCTTTAATCGTAATGAATAGTTTAGAATCGTAGTGTGTAAAGTCTTCAAAAAAGTGCCTGAATAAATGACCAAAAGATTCCCTTAATTCAAGATTCTCCTGTCCGCAGTGCGTACAATATCTTTCTTCCACAATGGCCCCGCAATTCAAACAAGTTTTATCCTGACGTAGATGTTTTGACATAGTGATAGATTCGGTTATCCTACTAAAATAGAGAGGAAGCATGAAGATTGATAATTTTTGAAGGATTATTTTAAAGGTGTTACACCATCTATTTCCTGCTTAAGTCCAACCCTCCTTCATAGCTCCTTCATGTCTCCGCCTACTCTCCGCCATATTAACCGCGCACTTTGTCTACTCCTGGCAAACACTAAAACTCCAGGTAAATCCTATATCCCTTCATCATAGAAACCTCACTCCTTCGGCACTCTTTCGTCATTCCTATATCGTTTGGATATAGGAATGCCAGTAGAATGATATAGGAGTGATATAGGAGTGATGAAGGAATGATGATAGAATGAGCCATGAGAAAGTGTTCAGAGAGCCTTTACTGGCAAATAAAAAGCCCTTTATCCACTGCCTCTCAGCAAGTGAATAAAGGGCCTTATACCTTAATAATAAATTACTTACCCGACTTATAATCTATAGAAGAGGGAGGAGCATCCTCTTCTCCACTACCCCACTGTTTATTAGGGCTCTCACTCATCACCAGCTTTAACGTACTGCCGTCTAACACTGCCTGATGCGTGAACCAGGGGGTATTTAAAGGTTTACCATTCAAAGTGGCGCTCTGGATGTATTTCTTAGCATCAGAACTACCCGGAGCATCTATCGTAAACACCTTTCCATTGGATAATTTGATCTTTACCTGTTCAAATACCGGGCTACCGATATTATACACCGGAATACCAGGTGTTACCGGGCTAAAACCCATCATAGAAAACACGACAAAAGCAGTCATTCCACCCCCGTCTTCATCTCCCGGAATACCAAACAGGTTATCAGTATACCAGGTGTTCATCAGCATACGGATCCGTTTCTGCGTTTTCCAGGGTGCTCCCAGGTAATTGTAAATGTAAGGGATATGAAAACTGGGCTCATTTCCCATTACAAACTGACCCACCAAACCCGTAGCATCCGGGAAAGTATACCATAACTGGTACTTACTCCGTCCAAGGTCTTCCCGGAATAACTGGTCCAGTTTAGCTTCTGCTTTAGTTCTTCCGCCCATCAGGTAAAAAAGCCCTTTCAGGTCATGTTTTACATCCCAGTTATAGGTGTAGGCATTGTTTTCGGTGAAGTAATCACGGCCACCCTGCCCACCGGAGAATTTAGGGTCTATAGGATCTATCCAGTTACCGCTGGCATCCTTAGGCCACATAAAGCCTTTATCAGTTCGGAATACGTTCTTATAATTAGCGGCTCTTTTCAGGAACAGCGCTTCATCTTCTTTTTTGCCGGCAGCAGCTGCCAGTTGTGCAATGCACCAGTCGTCATAGCTGTTCTCTAATGTTACGGCTACTGCCTAACGGCGTTCAAAGTCATGCACTTCTTTTACGGTTTCCTTTTCGTTAGGTTTCAGTGCAGGCATATATCCATATACCCCATAAAAGCTATCCAGGGACGTAGCAGGGCCATTTCTCCAGGGCAGCAGGGTTGCTTCCAGGGCATTCTTTTTAAGCCCTTCATAGGCCCTGGGAAGGTCAAAATCATGTATGCCTTTGAACCAGGCGTCTGCCATCCAGGCGGCAGCATGGTTACCTGTCATACAGGCGTAATCTCCGAAAGGCAGGGCGAAGGAAGGCATCCAGCCACTTTGCTCATACATCTGCACATAAGATCTGATCTTATCTGCTTCCATTTTCGGGTTCAGCAGGGTTTGTAAAGGTTCCAGGGCGATATAGGTATCCCATAACCAGTTATCTACATAAAAAGGCTGATCAGAAGTATGTATCGTATGATCATATGCACTATAGTATTTCCCATATTCATTAATATTCACCATGCGCTCATAGGCGCGATACAGTGAAGTATAAAATACTTTTTTCTGAGAAAGAGTACCCCCTTTTACGTCTATCTGTCCCAGTACTTTATCCCAGGCGTTATATGCCTGTTGTTTGATAGCCGCGAAGTCCCAATTAGGGATCTCCTTCTGTAAATTCTCCTTTGCCTGGTCCACGCTGACAAAAGACACCCCATAACGGAATTCTACGACCTGCGTTTTCTCAGCGGTATTCACTTTCAGCTGTGTTTTACCGTTCGGGTCCCGGTAGCTGGTGTTGACAATATCCGTGTTCAGTTCTCCATAGAAGAACGCTGTCATACCTTCAAATACTTCCTTTCCGCTAATGGCCCTCTTGCCGGACACGGCGATATCTCCATCACCGTTAAGCACATTAATTCTTATCGCATGCGGTATGTTGCCGTTGAAATGGAAACGAAAATATCCGCTATGAGCGGCAGGCGTAAACTCCACCTGGTCTGTATCTTCTAAATAGGCACTGTAATAGTAAGGGGTTGTCTGTTCCCGGTCATATATGGTGGGCGACAGCCAGTTATAATCCTCTACGTCCCCTGATACCGGCATCAGGCCGAACAGGTTATTCTGCCGGTGGGCAGCGATCATAAGCGGGAAATAACTGATCCGGTCATCGAGCTGGTCCTTTCTGAAAGGGAACGTCCTCAGCATGCTATTGGGCAGGTGCACTGTAGGACGGGTAGGCTCCAGGATGATCCCTACGCCCCCTATAGTGGGGTCTACATAACTGACATTACTACGTGTTACCGCAGCTGTACGTACTGCCTGTGCGCTCACCTGTTGCATCATGCATATGGCTATGCATCCCGAAAGTATCGACCTGTATCTTCTCATAACTTTGAAATTTTGCAAACGGAATGTACAAATGATACCGGGACTATCCAAACTGGTAAAGAAAAGGTACAAAAAATGGGATGTGAAATAAATCACATCCCATCATATTCATTAAACGTGCCCTCTTAGTCTTTTAACTTCAGGTAAGCTTTCACTTCACTGTAATTATTCCAGTCAACAGATTTGCCGGTACGGGCAGCTGTTCCACCAGGAATCAGGACATACCTGTACTGCTGATGTTTTGCATTATCAGTACCGATGTAAGTCTGGAAACTGTTAGTTGCCAGCATGTAAATCTGGTTTGCAGAGAATGACGGATTAATGCTGTAACCAGCAAAAACGTCAAAGTAAGGCAAAGGAGTAATGTCAGGAGCTGCGGCAGTACCCAGGTTGATATATACTTTCACTTCACCGGTGGTCAGGATATCATTGTCCAGTTTATCAACAGCAATAGTTGTTTCGAAAGCAGCAGTATCCAGTTTACCATCCTCATCGAAATCACCGGTAATCGGATCATAAGCTACATCTAACCAGTCTGAATAAATCACATTGGCTGTACCTGTTGCTCCGGTAGGGCCAGCAGCACCGGCAGGACCCGTTGCTCCCGCAGGACCAACAGCACCGTCCTTAGAACATGCCCCACAGGAAAAAATAATAACAGCCAGCGAAAGTAAAAATGTGTTTCTCATGATTTTGAGTTGATTTAAATGTTTGATAATTGTGTGTATTTAATATTTTACCAGATATTCCGCGGACACAGATCAGCATAACGGTTGCCTATCAGGAAACCTACCATGATCTCATGTGTACCACGACTCACCGTATTTAATGAAGAAGTTGTATAGTCATACGCATAACTGATGTTGAACGTGGCATTCACATTAATACCCAGCATCGCCGCTACCCCATCCTTATGACGGTAAGAAGCACCTGCCCACAACACATCCCTGTACTGTAACTTGGCATTGAGATCCACACTCACCGGTAAAGCAGTTATATATTTGATCATCACAGATGGTAATACACTTACATCTTCGTTTACCCACAGGCGATACCCCGCAGTCGCAAAAAGATGCGGTACCAGTTTCCCCCTGTAAAGAGAATCTCCCTTCACTTTCCCATCATCAAAACCTAACTCCGCCGGAATAATATTCTGTGCAGAAATCCCCGCAAAGTATTGCGCCGAATACAGGTAAAGCCCCACATTCACATCAGGGCGCCACTTGTTCAGCGTAGTACTGCTGGCTATCGCCGGGTCAGAAGGGTCCTGGAACTGCAAGGCGGCAGCATCTAAAGAAATACGCTGTACACCAGCAGAAATACCTGCTGACAAACTCGTTCCGGGAGCAATACCAATATGATGCGCATACGCTACGCTGGCAGAAAACCGGTTCAGCGGGCCAGTCTTGTCGTTCAGTAATGTGAAGCCTGCTCCCGCATGAGAAGGCGGCGCCGTGTACGTTTCCCAGTAAGCCTTACCACGCGGATTTGCTCCATCCGGACTAAACCCCGTTACCGAAGCAGAAGGGAAATCCGTCTTACGCAGCGGCCCATGTACTGTTAAGTATGTAGTAACCGGCCCGCCATTCAATCCTGCCCACTGATGCCGGTGACTGGCCTTCACATCCCAGTAATTCTCTATACCGGCTACCGCAGGGTTAATGATAAAAGTATTCAGCACATACTGTGTGTAATGCGGTTGTTGCTGCGCATAACTATGAACAGCAAAAATCAGCATCAACACCAACGTTATAACACGGCTCATACACTATTGCTTTAATATCTTCAGCTCTATACGTCTGTTCAGTCTTCTGCCTTCAGGATTATCTGTTCCGTCAGGGAATGTATTAGGCGCTACAGGTTTGCTGGCACCATACCCTTTGTATTGCAAATGGTCCTTGGGAACACCTTTACTCATCAGGTAAGCCACACAGTTCATCGCACGTTTCTCAGACAACTGCTGGTTAAACACTGCTGTACCGGTGCTATCCGTATGTGCACTGATCTCTATCTCCATCTGCGGATGAGACAACAGCACCTCTGCCAGTTTATCCAGTGTTGGATAAGAAGAAGCACTCAGTGTGTATTCATTCAGTTCATAGTAAATCTGCTGGATGGCAATCGCCTCATTCACAGGTGTGCGAAGAATTGTATCAATGATAGTAGGAACAGGGGTAACAACTACTATCACGGGTGTATCCACAGGCGGAGGTGGCGTCATATTCAGACTGAATAACTCCAGGCAGCATTCCGCAGAACGGTCGGAACAAAACCAGGCATCATCCAGTACATTCGCTGTCTGACTCTTACTGGCAAAATAGATATCATCCTTCACCGCATTCACAGGATAACCAAAGTTCACAGCAGGTGATAATTGATCAATAGTACCCTTACTAAAATAAAGATCATATCCACCCATACCCACACCACCATTGCTGGCAAATACCAGCGTAGAAGAAGCAGCATGATAATAAGGCGCCTGTTCATCAGCAGTTGTATTCAGCGCAGAAAGCGCCTTCACAGAAACAGCTTTACCAGTAGCATCCAAAGTAGCTGCGTACAAATCATAATTACCGGCTTTATCACTGGAGAATAACAACGTCTTCCCATCAGCCATAATAAAAGGCTGCTGTGCATTAAAACCAGTAACATTGATCATCTCATCCAGTTTCACCGGTTCACTCCACTGCTGATCTTTCTTCTTACTGATATAAATAGCCGCAGATTTCTTTCCGTTATCCATAGTCCACTGTGTGAGGTACAAAGAATTACCATCTGCACTCACACTCACAGCACCCTGATGCACTTTAGACAACTGCACTAAAGGAATACGCGTAACAGCAACTGTATCGGAAGACTGGTAAATACGGTTCATCACCGGCATCCCCTTCGTAGAAGTAAACAACAGCTTATCCCCTGCCCATACAGGAGCATATGTAGCGCCGCCGGCATTCAAAGTGCCAGCGGCTTTATGTAAATGGTAAAGGGACAAATCACCCTTCTGCAACTGCTGACGGATGAAACGAAGATTCCTCAACTCTTTCTCTGCATCTGCACTATATGTATCCGTTGATTTATATTTCGCCAGGAAAGCGCTTAACACTTCCTCGGCAGCATCATACTTCTCTGTAGAACGCAAACAGATTCCATAGTAATAAGCCGCCAGGAGATAACGGTCGTTATTATACGTCATCGACTTCTCATACAACGGCGCCGCTTTAGCAGGATCATTCAGCCTGCGGTAACTATCCGCCAACTGATATACTGCCTGCTGCTCATCTGCTGCGGGGCCCGCCGTCACTCTGTCTGACGGACCCGGTGCAGCATATGGATTGTAGGTCATAGGATCTGTATGCTTTGTACCGGCCACCAGGTATTTCTCGTAATACAATGTTGCCGAATAATAATCTGCCTGTTTGTAATAACTGTCTGCTGCTTTCAGATAGCCTGTTTTATGTTGTGACCACGCTGCCTGGACAACTACAAGCATTACAGCGGTGAATAATATCTTCTTCATGTTGTAATTTTTATAATCTTGGACAAACAAATTCACCTGCCGGTGTTTTCAGCTTCTTCCTGCCTATGAAGGAAATCGACAGCTCAAAACTGTTACTTCCCCTGCTGATCTTACCCAGGTCTGATGAGTTCACATCATAACTCAGTCCCAGCATTACGTTCTTATAATTGAATCCTGTATACAATGCAAAGGCATCTTTAAAACGATAGTTAGCACCCAGCATCAGGTCTGTTTCCTCAGATAATTTATAACTGCCAAAAGCCCCCAGCATCTTCTCCTGTGCTGTTCCCTGACGCATGTACAATACGTTAGGTGTTAGGGTGAACAGTTCTGATAACTGTACACGCACACCACCATGCGCCGTATAACGAACGGGTATTCTGGCATCACCTGTAGCGCTGAACCGATCCGCCGGACGGTTCAGATGCATGGCAGAGAAACCACCAAACAGGTTGTACTTTTTACCCGGTTGCGCATTGTAATACAGAATACCAAAGCCCGCATCGAATGTCATCGAAGATGTTTTAGTAATCATATCATTGGTAGTATTTGCAGGATTATAACCAGTGATAGGATTCCACTGATCACCATAATGCAGCCTCGCGGGGTCAAACTTGCGCTGTATAAATCCTGCCTGTAAACCAAGTACGATACGGTGCTGTTCAAAATCGCCCAGCCTTACACCCGTATATGATGCACTACCATAAGCTGTTGTATAATTATACCCACCATCACCGGCTGCCTGATTCAACAGGCTGCCACCTACGTTAATATTGCTGTTAGTCTTTACATCTGCTGCTACGCCATAAGTCTTAAAGGGGCTATTCACACTTCCCCACTGTGAACGGTAAATCCCCGATAAACGGTAGCTCCCATCAAACACGCCCGTTAACGCCGGATTCAACCAGGACGGGTATACGTAATACCCGGAGAAATGGGGGTCTGACTGCGCCTGCAGCTTTTTACCGGTCAGGCTCACTATGATCAGCATCAACAATGCTTTGGTAAAAGTTCTCATGATGTCAGCATTTTATTTTTTATTATTTTAATATCACTACATACCCTGTCAGAGGTGCAGATCCATCCTTTAGTTTTATTACATAATAGTAGGTAGCCAGTGGTAACGTGTTACCATTGTACATTCCATCCCATGGGCGATCATACCCGGTCGATTTAAACACCAACTGCCCATAGCGGTTAAAGACTTCTACAGTACTGTTTCGGTAATCGGCCAGGTTTGTGATCATCCATGTATCATTTATATGATCGCCGTTAGGAGAAAACGCGTTGGGAATTTTCACTGGTTTATACACTTTCACTTCCATGTCATCGCTGGCAGTACAACCACTCAACCCCGTTGCCGTAAGCGTATATTTTTCATCATGTAAAGCAATTAACTGAGGGTTCAATACAGTAGAAGATGTCAGTTCTATCGCCGGCGTCCAGCTGAAAGTAAGTCCTGTTACATCATTCACTACCGGCTGAAACTGTACCGTAGTGCCATATTCCACCGTGAAAGAAGGGCCGGCATCTATCACTGGTTGCAGGAACACTCTTACATCCTGTGTGGCAGGATCAGAGATACAACCTGCGCTGCTGGTCACTGCCAGCTGCACCGTATAGTTACCTGGTTGCGTATAACGTTTATCCGGGTTACGTACATTATCATTCGTACCATCTCCAAAATCCCATGCCCATTCCTGTACTGTACTATTCAGCGCTGTACTCTTATCTGTAAAAGCATTATCCGCACCCTGGCATAAAGTATCTGCTGCTGTAGCAAAATCTGCTACAGGTTTCTCATAAAATGCTTTTAATGCTTTCGTAGTATCATCTGTACAACCATAAGAAGTATTCACCCGCAGATTAACTCCGTAATTACCAGCAGTGGCATATATATGTGAAGGATTGATCTCATTTAAAGGACTGCTGCCATCTCCGAAATTCCACTGATAGGATAAAGGAGATTGATCAGATACTTTAGAGATATTGGTAAAAGTGGCTTTCCCTTCCGGCATACATACCGCCTTTGGCATAGTAAAATCTGCTACCGGTGTGGCATGTACAGCTATAGAAATAGTTGTATCCTTTACACAACTATGATCACTTGTCACCAGTAATTTCACAGGGAAAGTACCCGCTGTGGCATATATCTTATCAAAAGGATCTGCCACATTTTTCACCACTGTTGTACCATCTCCAAAATTCCAGTTCCAGCTATTTATCACACCTGTTGATTGATCAGTAACCGTTACCGGTAAACCCTGACAAACATCATTCAAAGAAAATGCTGCATGAGGAACAGGATACACATCCACATTAAAAGAAGTATCCGCCACACAACCTTCACCAGAAACAACTGTTAATTTTACCGGTATAGTACCGGCAGCAAACGACTGTGTAGTGTTTATACCATCTGTTTTCTTAACAGGAAAATCCCATGTCCAGCGATTAATATTATAGCCATTCCCTGTCTTTGTTCCGTTAAAATGAACAGAATCATAGGCACAACCCAATCCGTTTGTATAAGAAGCAACAGCAGCAGGTTTTCCTTTTACTGTTATCGTATAAATAATTTCTTCGGTGTTATTACAATTTTCAATGTGCGGGGCCGTAGACAATACAGAAATATCATAAGAACCTGCAGCAGCAAACTGGTAAGACTGCGGTAATGAATATTCATAGAATATCACTCCTTTTATATTCACCTGAGCAGTAGACACAGGCGCATTATCAACCACATCCGTACCTGGCGTGATAGCTGTTTTACTCAGCTGCCATACCAGTTTAACAGGTTGATAAGTGAAGAGTACGGAAAGGTTTACCGGTGTGTTTACACAGGTGTAAGCATTTTGTGTAGCAGACGTATCCAGTGTATTATGGATCTGTCCTATTGCATTCAGATTATTGATATAAGTACCTGCATTGTAACCATAACTCTCAAAGGAACCCAGCCCATAAGTAATCGCATTAAAAGAAGAATCACTCTGTACGATACATTGTGCATCCGCAGATTTCCATTTTTTTACCACTACCGTATAACCGGGTAAGTTAGGATGAGCATAAGACACATCATAAGTATTATTACCATCTATTTTTAAAGAAGTCAATCCGGCATCCGGGATGATCAGGATCAACCCGTTTATATCAATTACTTCTTTTGTATTACGATAGAATGCCACTCTTTTGGTAGCCTGCTCTATCGGGCTTATATAAATCATTTCGGGGTCTCCAATGTCCGCTGTATAAGGGCAAGCATCCATAGAAGACATGAACTGCGCCAGTAATACCGGTTTATCAGATTCTATATAATCCGCAGTCCTGCTTTGAAATTCATAACAGGAATGAGCGGTTAATCCTGTCAGTACCACCCCGTTCCTTTTTACAACAGTAGCAGGATCTTTTACAACAATTTTATACAGATTAGTCTGATAACTGGTAGCCGTTCTACCGGATATAGGAGCCGTCAGATATCTTTTACCCCATGCCTGGAAAGGGAATACCTGCTGCATATTATTATCTCCACTGCTGCCTGTTCCACCGGGACAGGAAATAGCCGTGCGACTACTACCGGAAAACACTGCTATCGGAAAACACTTGCCATTTGAATTACCTAAAGATTTTACCGTAGTACCTGTTAACTCCCTTCCTATCCCACTACCAAGCGAAGCGCCTATCAACTGATAAATATCTCCTTTATTCAATGTAACAGTGAAAGGAACGCCACCAGGACGACCATTACGGCTTAGTTCAGAAGGTGTAATCTCCACCACCGTATTATTCTCTTTGGCCACTACATACATCCAGGAAAAGCAGTTATCCGCATAATGCTGCTGACTGTTTAATGAAATATAAGAGTACCCCCAGGTATTGACCGGCATCAGCATAGTTGCACCCGAAGAGGCACTTCCAAAAATATGTGCATAGGCTACAATGGGAACATCACTTACTATATGAATCCCTTTATTTGTAAAAACACCTTCTCCTCCAGTACCTCCGTATGAAGGCGGCAATGAAACCAGACGCGCATCATCAGGTCCGCTTTTGGGAATGAGTGCGGTAGGGATAACGGTATTGGCAGGAATACTGTAACTCCTTGTCCAGGCAGTACCTTCAATCATTACCGTTACATTAGCCGCTTCTTCAGCGCTCAGGTAAAGGATCATTTCCTGTGTGTTGGTTAAACCGGGTTCCATAAACTGGTGATGCCCGTACCCTACCCAGAATTCTTTTCCTTTGTTGGAAAGCTCCTGTGCGTTTGCCATCCCGCTGAGTATCAGCAGGAGGCAAACAACAGGTGTTATGTGTTTTACTAATGTCATCTTATGAGGTTGATAATGCCTTTCTTTTCTACAGTACTTCCATCCAGCAATTGCAGCCTGCATACATACATGTACACTCCGGAAGGCTGTTGTTTTCCTTTGTAGACACCATCCCATCCTCTGTCCTGACTATCAGACTCAAACAATTTCTCACCCCACTGGTCAAAGATCATCAGGTGTATCGTTTTCACGATATAACCATACACTTTGAACGTCTCATTCACACCATCACCATTCGGAGTAAACACATTCGGGATATAGATACCATCCAGTAATGTAGTACCACTCACATTCGCACCATTCACCGTTTCACAACCCAATGCTCTGATGTGCAGCGTTACTTCCTGAGAAGGTTTCAATCCGCTGATAGTATATGACAGACCACTTACTGATGTCCAGGTCAATCCGTCTGTAGAGACTTCATACCCGGTAGCATTAGGAACAGCTGCCCATTTGAAACGAAGCGTGTTCACACCTGCAGAATCCAGTTGTGCAACAGGAGCCGTTAACAGTGGCAGTACCACCAGTTTAGCGATTGTGCGTTTTGGACCAGGACAACCATCCTTTATTGTTTCCAGGTAGTAAGTAGCAGTAACATTAGCCGCGCTGATATTAAGCGTACTGCCTGTTCCAACCAGCGCACCACCGGTCAGTGCATCATACCAGTTATAGTCTACACCGGTAGCAGGGCTCTGTACAGAGAAGGAAGCAGCAGTTCCTATACATGTGGTGATAGAGTCCGTTGTCAGTATACCGGAAGCAGGTCCTTTTACTACTATGTTACCAGTCGTATCCGCGGTACAACCATCTGCTGCGATGATATCAAAGTTCACAGCGTAAGTACCACCGTTACCATACAGGTGAACAGGATTCTGTAACAGACTGGTAGCAGCATCTCCAAATGCCCAGCTCCATTTATTGATCGCAGCAGCATTGCTGGTAACTGCCATTCCTTTAAACCTTACGGAGTCACTTACACAACCGTTAAAGGCATAAGTGAAACTCACTACCGGTGCAGCAATTACAGTGACTGGTAAATAAGTAACCAGTTTGTTATCGCAACCTTCCAGTGTAGGATCTATCATTGTTACCGGTACATAATAAGTACCTGCTTTAGTGAAAGTATAATCCTGTTTAATGGCAAAGCGATAGTACTTTCTGCTGTTGGCTACAAATGAATCAACCGGAACAGGATTGGTTTGTGTTACATCTGTTGCAGGAGTAATATTGCTCACCTGACTAATACCCCATACAATGGATGCTGGTTTTTGTGTAGCGATAAATGTAAACCTGAAAGGTGTGTTGGCACAAGTGTGATCGCTCACCGAAGTACTGTCGCTGTTTGTATTTGTAATAGATGTTCTTGTGTTCAGGTTCCTCACCAGCGTACCGGCATTGTAACCGTAGCTTTCGTTTTCACCAAGACCGTAAGTAATGGCAGTGAAGGCAGAATCACTCTGTACGCTGCTCTGTGCCTGTTCAGCATCCCAACGTTTTACGACTACCGTATAACCAGCCAATGCAGGATGTTTGTAAGTATAGTCGAATGTGCTGCTACCATCAATCTTCAGTGTAGATACACCTCCATCAGGGATGATCAGCGTCAGCAGGTTAGCCTCAATGCTTTCCTGTGTATTACGATAGAAACCTGTCTTTTTAATACCCTGTTCAATAGGGCTCAGATAAATCATTTCAGGATCTCCATATCCACCGGTATTGAAACACTCTGTCCATGAAGCCATGTACTGAGCCACCATGATGGGCTGATCTGCCTGAATATAATCTGCGGTAGTACTGTTGTACTGATAGTAACGGTTATTGATCAGTCCTGTTAACACGGTACCATTCCTCTTCACCACTGTAGCAGGGTCTTTTACCTGTACACGGTACACATTGCCCATCAGTACCCCCGGATCTTCATCAGTAGAAGTAGGCGCTGTCAGATAACGTTTGCCCCATGCCTGAGAAGGGAAGTTCTGCTGGATAATGTTATCACCGTTACCACCGCTGCCACTGCCTGCACAGCTGATGCTGGTACGGCTGCTACCGGTGAATACACCAATAGGATAACATTTGCCGGAAGCATTGGATACAGACCTGAACCTGGTACCAGTGATATCGTAGCCAAGGCCACCACCTATTCTTGCTCCCAGTACCTGGTAAATCTCTCCTTTATTTAATACTACTGTGAACGGTACGTTTGCCGGATGACCACCTTCTGTTGGTACGGATGGGGTAATCTCTACCAGTGTATTCGGCTGGTCAGCTACTACATAACTCCAGGAGTAATCGAGATAACTGTAAGACTGATTATACCCTAATGCATAGTATTCATATCCGTAAGTACCTACCGGTAATAACATGGTAGCTCCTGATGATTCATGACTATAAATATGTGCGTATGCTACAATCGGTTTGGTACTTTCAATACTGATGCCTTTATCAGACACCCCTTCTGTCAGTAACCTCGCATCTTCAAGACCCTGTTTAGGAATCAGGTCACTTGTGATAGCGGTATTCGCAGGGATATGATATGTTTTTATCCAGCTGGTATTATTGATCTTCACGGTTACATCAGCATCTTCATTCGCAGCACTCAGGTACAATACCATGTTCTGTGCATTGTTCTCTGTAAAGTATTCGTGATGACCATAACCTACCCAGAAGCGGGTACCTGTGTTGGAACTATCCGCAGGAGAGATCACAACCGGCACTACTGCTCTTGCACTGTCTACCAGACCGGTAAATTTGCCTAAGAAGCTGAGTTTGGATTCTGTGAGATAATTAGCGGGATCATTTACCGTGCTGCTATCTCCTGTTATCCATTTATCAGCAGCATCTGTTCTGCCCAGTTGTAACAGCGACTGATTTTTCACAGTACCCTGCCATGGGTCCATATAGTACTGTTTCAGCGTATAGTTGTAAGCGCCGCTGCCGGTTACATTTACATTGGTATAGAAGTACATGTACTGTGCAGCAGGAGATAATCCCGTTGGTACAGTACCGGTATAACGCTGTAAAGTGATAGCAGAAGGAATAGCGCTCGCTGCATCCCATTTAAGGGTAGCTACCGTATCAGAACCAAACATAAATGTTTGTGTACTGCCTGCAACCGGTATAGCTGGTATGCCTGTCAATGCAACAGGTACGGAAGTGGGAGCAAATTCAAATGCGCCCATATCCGGTACGCCTGTTTCTAATGTAGTTGGCCTTAGTTGGTTATTGAAATCATGATTGTTACCTGGAACCTGTACACCACGGCCATTCAAAGCCCATACATCTGTACTTGTCACATCCGGTCTGAGGTCGCTGGCGCTTACAAACGCTGGTTTGTACACCATGGAATGCTGTTCCTGTTTGGTAGCCGCAACAAAAGCGGGTAAGGAAGCATAGTCCGCAGTACGGGTAGAAGCCAGCACCGTTCCAGTAGTATACAGCGTATTGAAGTCCGTATTTTCATACTGGTAATTATATACATACAACGCTCTGCGACCTGCTCCATGTGCAAAGATGTTATTCCTTACTACTACAGTTGGCTTACTTTGTCTCAGGTAAGCAGCTGTATTTTTTGTACCGCTGGTAGGAGACGTATTGTAAATGCTGTTATTAGTATAGCTCGCATTTTCTTCCCCCTGCACATACAAGCCACTGGCTACTGAAGAGGTGGTTTTAATGCTCACCACATTGTTCACTGCATTCAGGAACTGGTTGTTACCCGTATAGATACCATACAAATCGCTGGTATTACCGTTCAAGGCCAGGATAGTATTTCCTTCTATGGAACCGGAACCTGCAATCGAAGCGCCACTGTAAGTAAAGTTGATACCGTATGCAGGGCTGTGCGCATTATTGATAGTGATGTGGTTATGAGTAACAGTACAGATACTGTCTCCATACTGAACAAAAATACCAGAAACGCCGTATCCCGGTGCATTCAGATCCACTGTATTATTATTAATCTTCAGGTGGTTGCTCAGCATCGTATAGATACCATTTGAATAAGCACCTGAGATCTTATTACTGTCAATGACATGATCATGGTAATAAGTCTGCTGATTTACACCAGCCAGCCATATACCATTGTCTCCATTCTGAATGGTATTGCCCTTGATTACGTTATCGATACCTGTAAACTGATCTGCATAAATACCTGCGATATCAGGAGTAGAGAATGTAGCTACCGGAGCAATGATGGTGTTATTCGTTAAGCTGTCATGAGAGGTAGCACCTGCCATATAGATCACCCTTCCGTAATCAGGGCCATCTGCCTTCAGTGTGATAGCATTGTAAGTAACGTAGTCAGCACTGTCAAGTGTCAGTACATAGTTATCGCCTGGGTCAACCGCTGCGTAAGTGAGTGTAACCGAAGTTGCATCATTGTTAGCGCTGGTGAAAGCCACACGTGCATTCACACCGGAACCTGCTACATGGTGCATCCTCACCTGTTCATTATAAGTACCCGGAGATACCAGGAAGGTCACATTACCGGTAATACCACATTCCAGTGCCGCTACTGCAGCGTTGAAAGTCTGGAAGTTGGTCACACCCGCAGGTAATGCAGGATTGATCGTATAGAAACCCGACTGGAACGCTGCATTCATATTCACACTGGCCGGAGCAGAGTAAACGGTAGTACCGCCACAAGTCACGCCACAACGGAAGTAATTGCTAAACGTCAGCGCTATAATTGTTTCAGGAATATATTGCAGATCTCCAAAGTCTGTCCACGGACCCGTTGCAGATTTTGCACTCTGCCACTGGTAAGTTTGTGTACCACCCGTGGTGTTACCTGTTAAACTCAGTTTCACACTGTCTCCTAAACAAGCACCTGTAGCCGGAACAACAACTGTAGTACCAGCTACCGGAGGAGCAGCACATGCCGGAATACTGATTTCAAACGCGCCCATATCCGGAGTGGTAGTACTCCTGGTTACACCATTAATGTCTTTGCTAACAGGAACAGGTGTACCTGTATTATCCAGCGGAGAAATAACAGGAGCAAGATTACCGTTGGTTACATCTGCATATACAGGTTCTACATTGGTAGAATGTGCTTCCTGCAGACTTGCTGCTTTCCAGCCGGCTAATGTGGTATAAGCGATATTATCCGTTCTTCCGATGTAATTAACAACACCGCCTTTTACAGAGTAGTTGTTATTATCAAGCGTGATACCATCCACTTTATTCATCGCATTCATCGCCGTCTTCTCACCTGTACCTCCTCTTGTAATACGAACAAGATTATTCCTGATGATCATTCTTGTTACATCTCCGTAAAGTACAAAACCATTCACACCACTGGTGTTAGCAACAGCAGGAAGATTAACATCTATAGTATTATGATAGTAAAGGGTATTGTCTGAACCATTTGTATAGATAGCATCAATGCTACCGGTTGTATTAACATTGTAGATCACATTATTCCTTACCACATTCTCCGTTGGATTGTTATCATCAGAGCGATCCATTTCAATACCGGTAAAGCTGGCATAAGCAGAAGGATCTGCGCCACATGGATTAAAGATCCTGTTGTTCTCTATCACCAGGCCGCTATGACCATCAGAAACAATCCCAACAAAACTGTTAAGATCTGTACGGGTAGGTCTGCTTATTTTATTTCCGGAAATCAATGTATTGGAAACTCCGGTGATATAAATACCAACTCTGTAGAAATCGCGGATATCATTATTGGCGATCGTGTTACCCTTAATAATACCAGCGTAATAACCCATCAGCGTAATACCACCATCACCACCGGTAATCGTATTATTTTTGATAGTATTACCATCACAATTAGAACCCGTAGACCCGGCATAATCTTCGGCACCTGTGATAGCGATACCTGTATATTCACTTCCACTATTATAAACAGTGGGCACAGTAATCTTACATCTGCTTACAACGTTGCTATCAGCATTATTCAACAACTGCACACCATATCCATAAGTACCGGTACCTGTAGCATCTATCACCAGACTATCAATAATCACATGGTCTGTACTTCTCAGTTTGATGACTGAACGTTCGAATGAATTAATGGAGCTGAACGCTATCGTGTTACCATTACCGTTAAATGTAACAGTATTCACCGCAGAGCTGCCTTTGATACTATCCAGTATCAGTTGCTCATTGTAAGGACCGGAATTAGCCACTACATTAAATACGACCGGACCGGTAATACCACATTGCAGGGCCTGACTGGCAGCCGTGAAACTCACATAGTTGGTGGCACTGGCAGCAGCTCCTTTGTTAATGGTATACACACCAGTTGGTACCGGTGGATTTACTGTTAAAAGTATAGGGGTAGAATAGGACGCATTACCACTGCAGGTTAATGCTACACGGTAATAAGTAGAAACAGTTCCGGTAATGGTAGTATCCGAACCATCCATCACAGCGCCCAGTGAAGTAAAAGTAACGCCATCGGGAGAAGATTGCCACTGGTAAGTTTGTCCCACTCCTATTGAGTTACCTGTTAATCCCAGTACTACCTGTGTATTCGCACAAATAGGGTTGGCAGATAAAATAGTAGTACCAGGCGTTGGTGGCGCAGTACATGCAGGAGGTGTAAACTCATAGGCCCCTACATCCGGTTTGGTCGTACTACGTACAGCACCGGTAATATCTTTGGTAATATTTACAAATACACCCTGATCGTTCAGTGAATTGTTCTGCGGCATGTAGTTACCGGCAGTCACATCAAAGAACAAAGGATTCATTGCAACAGAGGTAGCATCCCCGCCAAAAGCAACTTTCCATTGTGCCAGTGTCTGATAATCAGCAGCACCATAATAACCGGTAGCACCCTGCTGTACAGAGTTAGCTATGTAGTAGTCATTGTGGTCAGCGATTACAGTACCCGGATCAGCTTCCACATATAGTGCATACTTCTTACCGGCACCAGCCCTGGTGACATGAATAATGTTGTTCTTAAAGTTGATACCACCACAATAGGGATCTACATAAAAACCGTAAGCTGTGTAAGTAGCAGCAGTGCTGGCACCATCCAACGCTATCGTGTTATGATAGAACCAGGCATTATTACAGGCAGACACATGAATGCCTTCCGCATTCCCCCCGGCAGTAAAATTATAAATGAGGTTATTGCTGATCACATTTTCCAATCCCGGCAATGCTCCTGCACTTTCTATATCAATACCAAAACAGTAATCAAGATTATCAGGAGTACCACCATAAGGATTACTGATCCTGTTACCATTAACGTTCAGCTTAGTATTAAGACCGGTAAGATACAGGCCATAAAACTGCCAGGTGGTGGTACGTGCAGGACGACTGATCTCATTTCCTTCTATCAACAGGTTAAATGTGCCCTGCGCATTGATACCTCCATGATGGAAATCATGAATAGTATTATTGATGATCTTATTATTACCAGCTGCATCTACCAGGTTACCATACATCGTGATACCATAATAGCCACCCGTAATAGTGTTATTACTGATGGTATTGTTATCACTTTTTGAATTTTCATCCGTCAGGAAATTACCTCCGCTGATAACAATACCAGCAAAGTTCTGCGAACCGGATAACAGGTCTGATGTAATCCTACAATTATTGATAATGTTAAAATCTGCGTCATTCGTCAGATGAATACCAAATCCATATTCATTGTAACCACTACCATCTGTTTTAATATCCAGATCGTTGATGATGATATAATCTGCCCCATCCAGTTTTATAACAGCCGGACTTGTACTAATAGCAGATAAATAATGAATATTATTGCCATTACCATTGAAAGTAATAGTGTTGGTAGCAGATGCTCCCGGAATAGCCGGGATCACCACCTGTTCATTATAAGGGCCACTGGCAGTTACTACATTAAATACAACTGCATTGCTGATGCCACATTTGATAAAGTTAACAGCATCATTAAACGACTGAAAATTACTTCCACCTGTAGCAACTGCACTGTTAATAGTAAAAGTACCACTTACAGGAGAAGGTGATACGCCCTGTACACTGGCAGAAAAAACAGAAGATCCACCACAGCTTACAACACAACGATACCAGGTGTTAACGGTTTGTGTAGCAGTATAACTACCTGTTGTAGCACCGGTGATATTCGACCAGGTACTGTTATCCAGAGATGATTGCCACTGGAATGTTAAACCGGAAGCAATCGTAGTGCCACTCAGGGAGAGGTTTACTTTACCTGTAGTGCATATTTCAGAAGCATCTATAACAGGCGTACCTGCAACAGGTGTACCTGTACAGGCAGCTGCGGCTGTCCATGCAAACACAATATCCGGGCGGTTACTTAAAGTACCGGTATTGGCTGTATTCGTAGTAGCACAAAGGTTACCCTCGCCATAAGCCCTGTAAGTATGTGAAGCATTAAAAGGCAGATTAGTAGTATACTGTACTTCGGGGTTCTGATCACTCGTTTCACCACTGTTATCCCCGTTACATATTTCCACTACAATGTTATCCATACCATTCCAGGTAAAATTGGCAGCAAACGCAAAAGTATTTGTACCGGTTACGGGCTGATACATGGCAGGGCCATATACCACACTACTCACAGTTTCCCAGGTAGTCTGGTTTAACTGAGAGGCTGAAACGGTACCTATCTTAATAGTGTAGTTTTCTATCAATCCTCCGCCACGCAGGTTCAGCACCTTAAAACTAAGTGCGCTGATAACACCTGCGCCCATACCGGCCGCCTGTAGCTCAGATGCCTTGTACAGGTATTGCGCCCTGGCCCCATCATAATAATCCTGCAAAGGACAGGGATACCAGCTCTCTTCATTACCGAAGGTCCCTGCGCCTATACTGATATTCGTCTGGGCACGTACGCTCAGTATGCTCATCAGCAATACTGCGACCAGCCAGGTTACTCTGCAAAAGGAATAAGTAGTATACCGTTTCATATCAAAAGCTCTTTTAGATTTTTAGTTCCAGGATATCCAGGCTTTGCCATCTTTTGCACTTACCATATCGTAAGTAGCACTTCCGGTGCGTACCAGGTAGAATCCTGTGCTCTCTGAAATTTTTGTAATTGTATTTATGATGGGGGTCGCATCATCAGGGTAAGTGCCCAGGTCGCCCAGGTAAGGGAAAACGATTCTGCCGTCTGTGGTATAGTTGGGAGCACTGAAAGCAGGACCATACTCTATGCTGGGTTGGGTAACACCGTCATACGTCACAAAACTCAGCAGATCATAGTTAATGCCGGAACTCGTCCCAAACTGCGGATAAAACAGCAGCAGGTAGTAATTCGGTAAGGTCTGGATACCATAGGCATCATCTACACCGTTTACATGGAAGCCGGTTACAGACTGCCAGTAAGAGCCAATCACCGCGTTATACCATGCTTTAGGAGCAGTCTTGTCTATCACTGTTGGTTTAGCTATTTCCTTAATAGTACCTGCACTGCCGTTTACGGTGAAGCTCAATGTAGTGGTGGAAGGGCTCCAGGTAACGTTATTAAAAGCAGTTATACTGCCATTTACTGCAGGATAAAAAGCAACACCATCCGGTGTGTAATAGAACCCTGTGATCTCTACATGCTCTGCACCGCTTTCATCTATCCAGCTGAATTTAGCGCTGCGGGTGAAGATGTTAAATGCAATATCATAGTTTACGCCACCGGTAGTTAAGCGTTTGAAGTAGGTAAGATATTTATCAATATTATCTATCAGCCTGTTACTTTGCTTACCGTAATAAGCCGCTTCTTCTTCCGCAGTAGCTTTGATGATCATCGCCTTGCTGCCATGGAAACGACCTGTCAGTTTCATAGTATCACCAGACATACCATCAATGGAAAATTCAAAATCAGAATACAATCCTTCTCCATATACACCACCATTTACAGCAGCATCGGGATCACTTAAAATATGTATATAGGAATAGGAATCGAATAAAAGACTGGGTTGTTGCAATGCCTTTAAGCGATAACTGCTTTCCTTCATGGTAATAGAAGAAACACTGTCGTAATCAGCAAACATCTGTACCCTGTTGGAATCATTAAACTTGAAATAGAAAGCAAATACACCATGGTCCAGTCCATCAGGAAGCACCAGTCCTTTCCATCCATGCTCTGCACCAGACAGAATTTTCTGGTATTTATTCAGTGTATCATTCAGCCTGGTATCGGGAGAAGCCCCGAATAAATTATCATCATCCGACTTTTTACAGGCAGCCAGTACGGTGATAGTAAGAAATATAAAGAGTAGCTGTTTGCGCATAGTTGTAATTATAGAATTAGTAAAGTAGCTGCTCAACAGCTTTGCGTGTTCTTGTTTGCAGACTGTAGAAATCAATGTTCCAGGCAGATTTAAAGTATCCGACTACCATCGCTTCTTTTTGTCGTAATGCCGACTGAGCAGCAGCTTGTGTAACGCCATTCACTGTTCCTTCAGGAATACTGTTTACCAGGTTGTCAAAGGCAGCTCTGCCATCTGTCAGCATCAGGGAAACGGTTTCCACGAAATCATCATCATAACCAGACATCGCATAAGGAGTGATAAACCCGGTGCTATGTGCTTCCTCATCAGAAATGTTATTCCAGTTAGCAGTATAATGCCCTGTAGAGATCTGTTTGAAGGCAGGTGGGTATAATATATTCTGATGAAGGATATGCCCGAATTCATGCTCTATTACGTGGAAGATTTGTTTTATCACCACAGAATCAGATAACTTATAACCGGGAGAGGTTTTAGTGCGGAAGTCGTTGATAGAATACAACACTACTTTACGTCCGCCTTCTGCAGTACCCAGCGTGATGGTACCATTGTCTACATTCCAGCTGGCACTACCGCAAAGGATCAGGAACTTAGGACTGTAACGTTTAAAGAATATATCTCCTGCTTCAGCGATGTAGGTATCTATCCATACTTTCTGAATAGCAGATATTGCAGGCTTCACCATAGATTCATCCGGTGGTACCAGTGTTTTATCCAGTTCAAACTCAAACTGGTCCCATTTATATTTTACTTCGATATTATAAGGTGCCACCATGGAATCATGTAACCACAGGTCCAGTGGAGTTTTAGCCCAGGTATCTCCACCCAGGCCGGGGATATCTTCAAGGTTATCCGGTTTGTCGTCCTTGGAGCAGGCTCCAAGAGTAGCAACAGTTAAAAGGATAAAAAATGTCTTTATAATTTTCATATGAATATTTTAATACGGTTATCTTGGATTCAATGCGATTCCGGAAGTCTTTGCAGATGCAGGTATCTGGAACACCCTGCGCAGATCATTCACTTCAAGTGTCATCACGTTACCAGTGCTTGTTACGTGTGTAACAGGTACTTTGTAGCGTGCCAGATCGAACCAGCGCATTCCTTCCTGTACATATTCCGCTCTTTTAAAATCCATGATGGTTTGTATCAGTGCCTGCTGTGTATTTGAGATACTGTAGAAAGCCTTGATGCCAGCGAGTGTTATTGTATTTACAGCAGGGTCGTAGTTAGCTACCGTTTTACTCGCAAACAGGTTTAGATCGGCTAATACAGCAGTGGTGTTGTTCAGGTAAACATTCGCTTCAGCCCTGTTGAACAATACTTCTTCTGTAGTAAATAAAGGCACCATTACATAAGCGGTACCGATAGAAGCATTCACAGAAGATTTTACGAAGTACTCTGTGATTTTAGGTACGAAGTAATTCTTCTCTCCCTGTGTATATACAGGGAATGCCCAGTCACCACCGGTAACATTGGCTCCCAGTATTTCCCTGAACAGCGTATAGTTCATTCCAAAACGGTACTGCGCTAAATAGCGGCCATATACAGATGGTGTTTCTACCAGCAGCAGGTTTGCCTTTTCGGAAGAGTTAGAATAGGTATTCCATAATGCAGCAGGCGTCATAGTAGCATACGTTGTATTCCAGGGACGCATATTGTCTGCAATGTTGTTGGCAGGGAATACCATGGCAGCATATGCCGCCGCTTTTGCGTAGTTCTTTTTGAACAGGTAAAAGCGGGTGGCAAATGCATAAGCCGCAGCCTGGTTAAAATGATAACGTGGAACTTTATAACGGTCATCACGGATCAGTGGCAATCCTTCCAATAAATCTTTCTCAATCTGCTCATACACATAAGCCACTGTTTTCCTTTCATATTGTTTCATTACTACATCTTCCGGTACTGTTACATAAGGAATACCGGGATCAGTAGCAGCGGTAGTAGAATCATATAATTTAGAGAAGAAATTTACCAGCATAAAATGCGCGTAAGCTCTTGCTACCAGCGCTTCTCCCTTTTGCTGAATATAAGCGGCCGTATCAGGAGCTGCATTACATGCCAGTATAGCATTGTTGGTAACAGCAATAGCGGCATAACAGGCACGCCAGTATGATTCCGGACTGTCATCATCACTGGACTCCACATCATTAAAATAAAAAGGATCTCTGTTCACTTTATCATCCTGTCCTGTTCCCTTATCTTCTACGTTATCAGAGGAAGCCTCGCAGAAGGTCATATAATTGGATTGAGGATAAGCCGTACCTAATAACTGACTTACTTTTTCCGGTGTATCCAGTAGTGTCCAGGTACTATCCGGAGATTTTTCCAGGTATTTCTTACATCCTGCGAAACCCAGGGTGCTGATTAAAAGAATATATAGTGCTGATCTTTGCATGCTTGTCATTTTAAATGCCCACTTTAAGAGATACTGTTACTTGCTTCTGTATAGGTTGTGCTACCCCGCCGGAGTTGAAGAATTCCGGGTCCTGACCTCTTAATTTCTTATCTGAATAGATGAGCCACATATTGGTAGCAGCGCCGGTTACCATCAGACTTTTAAAGCCTGAACGTTTTACAATTGCTTCCGGTACTACATAAGTAAGAGAGACTGTTTTCAAACGGATGAAATCTCCTTTGGCAACTCTTTCAGATGAATAGTTGTAGTTGTTATAAGGATAAGAACCACTGATCACCATTTTTTCAAAAGCATCTACCAGGGATGGTACAGCTGTAGTTCCTTCATCATGAGGCATTACCCAACGGTCATAAAATTCATTTGGCATAGCATCCAGGTCTGAATAGGAAGTTTTAAAAGCAGGATATAACCTGATTTTATTACCCCATTGGTAGGTAACAAATACGTTCAGAGAGAATGCTTTGTAACGGAAGGTATTGGAGAACCCACCCGTTACCGGTGGATCTACAGGGCCTTCATATTTCAGGTAAGCAACGGAATCAGCCTGCAGGTATACATTGGTACCTGTAGAACCATCTTCAGTTGTGAAGGAAGGCACACCGCTGTGTGAGTCCAGTCCTCTGTAAGCAATAGAGAACAGGCTGCGTACAGGATATCCTTCTACGTTTCCACCTTCTGCAGATACCAGATCGAAGATGATAGGTGCATTCTTCGCATTGGTGATTTTGTTCTTGTTGTATCCGAAGGTGAGGTTGGTTCTCCAACCCCAGTCTTTATGACGGATTACTTCTCCGCCAATCATCAGCTCAATACCTTTGGAATCCATATCTGCGTAGTTAGCCGCTTTAAAGGTTTCACCACCGATACCGGAAGTTTTGATAACACTGATGAGGTCAAAACTTTTACGTTTGTAAAGGTCCAGGGTGAAGTTCAGCCTCCTGTCAAGGAAGCCGCCTTCCAGCCCTGCATTAGAAGTATACAATTTTTCCCAGGTTAATTCTTTGTTCTGCAAGTGCGCCAGGTCTATCACAGATTCTACTTCACTCAGATGTGCACGGTTGGTATTAATAGTATGGTATACAATGTTGGAGTTGGTAGCAGGGCCCATACTGGCAGTTAAACCATAGCTGGCACGCAGCGACAGGTAATCTACCCAGGTAGCAGGCTGCATAAAGGATTCCCTGTCCAGGTTCCATCTGCCGGCAAAGCTCCAGGTAGGTAACCAGCGGGCAGCGGAAGAAGAACCTAAGCGGTTGGAACCATCGTAACGGGCATTGGCGCTTACATTATATTTATCTCCGTAAGAGTAATCAGCAGTACCATAGAAAGCAACAAACCGGTCGAAGTCTTTGCTCATACCATAGTAAGGGAAGTTGCCTTCAATGGTTTGTTTCAGGATGCGGTAGTCTACATAAGGGACACCACCATTATTATACTGATAGCCATATCCGGTGCTGGATGAATTTTGTCTGTCGGCATATTTCACCTGCTGACCACCGAGAACATTCAGTGTATGGTTACCACCCAGGGAAACATCATAACGTAAAGTGTTACGGAAGTCGTAGTTCATCAGCTGATCTTCTGTACGGTTGTAGAAACCACCATAAGGCAGTACAATCACGGGCAATGCATCCGGGTTGTCCGGGTCTGTATACAGGAATTTGTTGTTAGCTGCGATAGTCGCATTGTCTGCCGCCCTGTAGGCATTTGCCATGTTGGAATGTTCAGTGATCTGGTGTTCACGGGAAGATTTCACATAACGTAATGCGCCTACGAAATCGTAGTGCAGGTGAGGCGTGATTTTCCATCCGAAGTCGCCCTGCAAACGCAGGTCCATTACGTTCAGATCTATATAGTTGTTCTTAAGTTCATTGATGATGTTGAAGCCGTTGAAGTTGCGTCTGAAATATTCCAGGTCGCCGTTTTCATCATACGCCGTGATAGTACGGCTGGTATTCAGCGCATAACTGAAAGGATTGATATCAAAGTCGCGGTCGTACTGTCCTTCAACAGGGTTACTGGTACGGGTTAAAGCACCCGGAGCCCTTTGCTGGCGAACAGAAGCGATAGTAGAAAATCCTGCACTTACTTTATCAGAGAACTTGTAGTTATTTCTGAAATTGAGGGTGTAACGTTTTACTTTATCTGCAATAGTCCATCCGTTATCACCATAATAACTGGTAGAGAAATAAGATTGTGATTTATCTGTACCGGAAGAGATACTCAGGGAATGTTCCTGCATGAAGTTATTCCTGAACAGGATATCGAACCAATCCGTATTCGCTCTGCCATAACGCATCAGGAAAGCCTTACGCGCCTCTGGTGTATTTTCCAGTTTGAAGTTACCGTTGGCATCAGCCTGTAACGCTTCATACATCTTTCCAAACACACCATTATCTGAGCGGGAAAGGATATCCGGTGTAAGGGTACCTTTACGCTCCAGCTCTCCTAAAACAGACATCTGCCTGCCGGAGTTCATGATATTAAAATTACCGTAAGTAGGTTTTAACTGCGTAGTGAAGCTGCTGCTGTAGGTAATAACCGGTTTACCCGCTTTACCTTTTTTGGTGGTGATGACGATCACACCATTCATCGCACGGGCGCCATACAGTGCAGTAGCTGCCGCATCCTTCAGGATGTCGAAGCTTTCTATATCGTTTGAGTTCAATCCTGCTACAGCAGAACCCAGTAAGGTGGTAGGGTCACCGCTTGACAGTTGATCGTTAGAGATGTTAGCTACTTCTTCAAGTACTACGCCATCCACCACCCATAATGGTTTGTTATCACCATTAATAGAGGACGCACCACGGATACGTACTTTAGGCGCCGTACCAAATGTACCGGATACGTTCTGTATCGATACCCCGGCTGCACGGCCTTCCAGCATACGGCTCACGTCCGTCACACCTTCCAGTTTTACATCGTCTGCCTTTAATGATACTGCAGCACCCGCAAACTTCTTCTTGTCTACGTTCTGGAAGCCGGTAATCACCACCTCAGAGAGTACACCTTCTGTTCTGCTTAATACGACATTTAATATTGATTGTCCGCTAAACAATATTACCCGGGGTTGCTTACCCAGGTATCTGAAGCGGAGGCTGTCTCCCCTGTGGGCAGACAGGCTGAAGGAACCATCAACATTGGTTACAGTTCCTTTGTGTGTAGACATATTTTCTACAGACACATTTGGTAGCGGCACTTTTTCATCCGCATCGGTCACCTTTCCCTGCGCGCTGTTTGCTGGTAATGAATCTCGTAAGTTCTTTTTTTCCGACGCAAACAGATGCGTGGAGAAAATTAACATGAGGGTAATAATAATTATTCCTTTAAACGGCACAGGCAATTGATTACCATGTAGAGGTAATATCATAAATGATTTTGGTTTACGTAATAGATCCCGGTTACTTAAAATTTGTTTTGTCTTATATGTTCAGGTCGTCCTGTCGATTCTAGTTGTAACTATTTATTTATCAATGCAAAAAACCCCTTTAGAATATTGTGAACTCTCTGGTTGATTAAAAACCTAAAATTATTCCTGTTAACATAACATGGCCCCCCGGTAAACCGCTTAAATAGAAAATAGCGGTAAACCACTAATTAATTATTATCTTAACTCTCAGAATCAACCAAAGAATATAATCAGCGAACTTTAGGTCTAAAGAATCGTAAATCGTAAAGCCTGTTGAAATTTTTTAACAAATAACCTTGTAGCAAACATTCCTGAAACAACCCAGGGTTAACTGTGACTGTGCCAAAAATGACTTCTTATATGGGGAACCTTACTGCTTTGAACTATCGAAGGATATCATTGTGTATCATGCTGCTGTTGTTTGCAGGAAACTGTCTGTCCATGCCTCCCGATGACAGGAAACATGTGGATAGCCTCATAAAAATCGCTGCCCTCAAACGGGATAGCTCCAGTCAGGGAGCCGAAAAAATATATTACCAGGCAATAGGTCTCGCACAAAAGATAAATTACAACCATGGTGTAACGAGGGCGCTGCTGGGATTAGGTACCTGTTATAATAACAGTAGCCAGAAAGATAAAGCGCTGGCCTGTGGACGAATGGCATTACAGTATTGTACAAATGACATCAAAGGCCATGAGCAAAGGGTACTTACATACATTATGCTTTCCCACACCTATTATTACAAGGGAAAATACGACTCCTCTGCCTGGTATCGTTATGCTGCCCTGGGCGAACTGGAATCCAACAGGTTATTAGATCCTAAGATGCAGATGAAGGTCTATTGCAGTATTCTGGACTTCTGGCTCAACATCCATGATGATATCCGTAACGACCTGCACATACAACAGGTAATGCAACATGTGAATGTACTGGTAAACAAAGCAAAGGACAGAAAGGATACTGCTTCTCTGATGTTCCTCTATTTCTATAAGGCAGGTTATTATAATAATATACAACAGAACGATTCCGCCCGGTATTATTGTCAGACCAGCCTGAAAATGGGGAATCTCAACAATATGGCCAACTCCATGAAGGCAGGTCTGTTAATTAATATTGCGCTTACTTATATTGATGATAAGAATCCGGAGAAGGCATTACTCTCCATTCAAAAAGCAAAAGACCTTTTTACCAGAGGGAACGATTACTACGTACGTCAGCAATTGTTTACAGATCTTGTTAGCGGAGAGGCATATACTATGCAGCATAAATACGATAAAGCCATTGCCGTTATCATACCTGCGCTTAATGATGCGAATGAACGGCACCTGGCACATATTCTTGTTACACGTTCTTACAGAATTCTTGCAGATTGTTACGATGCTACAGGACAATACAAAAAAGCATCCCTCAATCGTAAGATATACTCAGAACTACGCGATACCATGATGAAAGTGGAGAAGCTGGAACTGGTATATAACCTGGAAATGAAATACCGTATTGCAGATAAGAACAAAGAACTGGCTGAGAAACAACTAGCCATTACCAGGAATGAAAACCGTATCAAAACAAAGAACTTCCTGATTATCGGTATCTCGGCAGGTCTGCTCCTCATCTCCCTGGTAAGTATCTTATTATATAGAAACGACCTCCATAAACAAAAACTGCAACAGGAAAAGATCCGTAACCTGCGTCAGGAAATGCAGATCGGTAGCTTACAGTCCATGATTGAAGGGGAAGAAAAAGAACGCAGCCGTATTGCCCGCGATCTGCATGATGGAATGGGCGGTACCCTGGGGACTATACGGACACGCCTCAGTGCTATCTATCGCAGGCATACCAGTGCAAACGTTTCCAATGATTTTATAGAGGTGTTACAACTGCTGGAAGAAGCCTCTTCTGAGCTGCGTAAAACAGCCCATAACCTGATGCCGGAGATATTGTTGCAGGAAGGACTGGCAAAGGCTACTGCCCTCTTCTGTGAACGTGTACGCAAAGGACATACTCTGGAAATCAACTTCGAAACATGGGGTACGGCACCTTCCCTGCATGCAGATTTTGAACTGGCGGTTTACCGTATCATCCAGGAACTGGTGAATAACATTCTCAAACATGCTGCTGCCCACACCGCTATCGTACAGATCGTTTATCATGAAAAACAACTTTGCGTCACCGTGGAAGATGATGGCAATGGTATGCTGCTGCATCATGGTGCCTATGATGGCATGGGATTAAAAACCATCCGCGAAAGAATGAACTCCCTCAATGGAGAACTGCACATAGAGAGTACACCGGGACAAGGCACCAGCATACATATTGAATTTACACTTAAACAAAATACATCCAGGTATGTCATTAAAACTAGCAATTGCTGACGACCACCCTATAGTGGCCAATGGAATCCTTAGCATATTGCGGGACGTACCCGATATCACTGTTACTGATATCTATAATAACGGGCACAGCCTGTTAAATGGCATCAAAGAACGACAGCCGGATGTATTACTGCTGGATATGCAGCTCCCTGATATCAGCGGTCCTGAGCTGGCAACTACCATCCTTAAAAACTATCCGCAGGTACGGATCCTTATCCTCAGTAGTACAGATGTACTGTTAATGGTGAAGAAGATGCTGAAGCTGGGTTGTATGGGATATATCCTCAAAGACTCTGATGACCTTACCATCCTTAAAGCGATAGAAACCGTGCAAAATGGCGGGCAGTTCCTCTCTCCTGTATTGCAACAACAGTTGGTGGAAGATATGTTCCGTACTAAAAAAACAAACCGGAAAACAACCACGCTTACCCGTCGGGAGAAGGAGATCTTACAGTTGATCGTACATGAACATACCAACCAGGAAATTGCAGACAAACTCTTTCTCAGCCTGCATACAGTGGAGAATCATCGTATCAGCCTGTTGCACAAACTGGAAGTAAAGAATACTGCGGGACTGGTAAAAGTGGCATTGGAAACGGGACTTGTATAAGAACTGTTAAAATACGCTGCTGAAACCGGACTGGCATAAAATTTCGTAATATAGCAGTATGAGGTTCCTGGCTATATTATTATTAACAGGTTTTTCTGCTTTCGCACAAAAACCAGAAGTCTTAGGTATTGTAAAATCAGACAAATTAGCTGAAGCATCAGGATTAGCATCCAGCTCTACCCTGCCCGGCTACTACTGGACACACAACGACAGTGGTAATAAGCCGGAAGTATACCTCTTGAACAGCAATGGTAAACTGGTAAGCACTATCCGCCTCAAAGGCATGTTTAACCGCGACTGGGAAGATATCGCCGAAGGTGTAGGCCCTGATCCTGATAAACAATACGTATACGTAGGAGATATTGGGAACAACGTAAAATTAGGGGTAGATATCATGGTCTATCGTTTCGAAGCCCCCACTAAAGTACCAGCAGAAAAATCCACCGTAAAACCGGATTATCTTTATTTAAGATACCCTGATAGTCCGAAAGATGCAGAGTCTTTAATGGTAGATCCTATTTCCAGGCACTTATACGTTATCAGCAAGAGAGAAAAACAGGTAGGGGTGTATAAAGTCCCTCATCTCGATTTTAAGAGCGGAGAAACGGCTAAGATGGAGAAAGTACTCACTTTACCTTATACCTGGATAACAGCCGGGGATATCTCAAAAGACGGTCATCATATTATTATCAAGAACGATACTAAAATCTTCTACTGGCATAGGAAAAATGGAGAAAGCGTGGAAGAAGCGATGGCCAGACCGGCAACAGTTTTACCATATGTTCCGGAGAAACAGGGTGAAGGGCTTACATTTAAAGTAGATAATTCCGGTTATCTTACTATCAGCGAAGGCAAACATCCGGCTTTATATTTTTATGCTCATCAGTTCTAACCGATGATATTGATCCTCGCCAGTTCCTCTAAAACATCCGTAATCATTTCCACCTGCTGAAACATAGGATTCTCTATATGTACATCTACATGCTCATGTGCCCAGGTAGTATGAAAAGGAATATGTATGGCATATCCGCCCAGGTTCAACACCGGCAGGATATCAGACTTTAAAGAATTCCCTACCATCAGGAACTCTTCCGGTTGAATATCCAGGTGCCTCAGCAGCTTTCTGTAATCCGATTCCTTCTTATCAGACATAATCTCTACATGATGAAAATAGTGATCAATACCTGAGTTCTTCAGTTTCTTTTCCTGGTCCAGCAGATCTCCTTTAGTGGCCACCACCAACCGGTATTTATCTTTCAAAGCATCCAATACGGTTTCCACGCCATCCAGTACCTCGATAGGTCTTGCCAGTAAAGCTTTCCCATAACCAATAATCTTTTCCACAGCGGTGATATCAATCGTATTACTGGAAACGGTGAGGGCAGTCTCTATCATAGACAGCATAAACCCTTTAATCCCGTAACCATAAAGCGCCAGATTTTTAATCTCTGTTTGCAGGAGTTCCCTGGCGGCGGTATGCTGTGGCACATAGTTTTCCATCAGCAGGCAGAATTCATTTTCTGTCTCACGGAAATAGGGTTCATTTACCCAGAGCGTATCATCCGCATCAAAAGCTATTACTTTTATACTCATATATTTAGATCTCAAGGGTTAGAGAACAAAAATATCCAATATTTGCAATAAGAATGGATCAAATTTTGCGATAGCTACAATTGACAATCATAATTATTTCTATGGACACTCTTTTTACCGTCGATTCCCTGATCAGCCTTTTGACCTTAACTGTATTAGAAATCGTACTGGGTATTGACAACATCGTATTCATTTCTATTCTCTCCGGTAAACTACCGGATAACCAGCAGAAGAAGGCGCGTCGCCTGGGCCTATCCCTGGCTATGTTCATCCGTGTCTTGCTATTATTATCCATCAGCTGGATCATGTCACTCACCAACACCCTTTTCAACATGGGCGAATGGATCGGCATCCAAAACCCAAAATGGCTGGAAATGACTGCCATCTCCGGCCGTGATCTCATTCTCTTAATAGGCGGACTGTTCCTCATCTACAAAAGCACTTCAGAGATCCATGAAAAGCTGGAAGGCAGCGAGCATGAGGAAACGAAAGTGCGTGTCACCAGCTTCACACATACCATCATACAAATCTTACTCCTCGATATTGTGTTCTCCTTAGACTCTGTCATCACGGCTGTCGGTATGGCAGACCATATCGAGATCATGATAGCAGCCGTTGTCATTGCAGTAGGCGTTATGCTGATCGCCTCAGAAGGCATTAGCAACTTCGTCAACAAACATCCTACTGTAAAGATGCTGGCACTCTCCTTCCTGCTTCTCATCGGCGTCTCTCTCCTTGCAGAGAGCTTTGATCAGCACATTCCAAAAGGATACATCTACTTCGCGATGGCCTTCTCCGTATTCATCGAAATCCTAAACCTGAAAATCAGACCAGCAGGTAAAGCGGTGCAGTTGAAACAAAAGGAGCAGTAATCTAATCTCATATAAGACCAACAGCCTGTTCAAATGATTTGAACAGGCTGTTGGTCTATATACAGGTTTGGATCAATTTTATCATCTCAGATAATATCATTCAATAGCGATCTTTTCGTTATTTTGATTATACATAGTTAATTCTTTCGCTCCTATTTTTATTTCCAGACCTAATACGGTTGTTATTTTCTCAATAATATCAATCGTTGGATTTGCTTGTCCTCTTTCGATTTTGTACAAGGTATTAACTCCTACCTTTGCTAATTGTGCAAGATCTGGTTGGGTAATCCTCAATGCTTTTCTTCTCGATTTAATGCTTTGTCCGATTTCCTTAACTGACATAGTTAGTTTATAATGCGATCATGGCTTTTTATACTAAAAATCATCTTATAGTGTGATTACAGGTACTTTAAGTCATCAGATAATTAGATTTTATACCTGAAATCACACTATAGGATTAAAAACTGTTCTTTTATAGAGCATCAGCTAATAGTAAATTCCTGATTTATTGCCGGCTCTTGCAGTTGCTTGTTCAAAAGATAATTAGCATCCAGCAGGTAAAGCAACTGATTATAAACAAGCATCAGGTTAGACCTGTTCTCTGCATTATCATAATAAGTATCTTGCGCTGCCAGGGTTTCATTAAGCCATAGCCCAAGCGTCTGACGAATTTCTGCCAGAGGAAATAGCTCGCAGAACTTGTTAATTGCTAATTCCGGATGCTTTAATTCCTGCTCATTTAGATGAGTAAAATGGAAGAAAGATGAGGATATTATTTCTGTGGATTCCATAAACAATAGATTTATTCAAACATACATATATTTTGCTTTAAAAGCAATTTATAACTACTTTTACACAAAATATTTCGCTTATTAATATACAAACACCTGTGTCACAATAAATACAATCTGCTTAAATTGAAGAAATATGCTTTTAAAGCAACATTATGAGCGATAAAGTCTTCAACAGAATAAAAGCAGTCCTGGCAGAAAAGGGTAAAACCAATAATTGGCTTGCCGAAACATTGGATGTAAACAGGACATCGGTTTCCAAGTGGTGTACAAATACAATGCAACCAACAGTAGAAACATTATTCGCCATAGCAGAGGCACTAGATGTTGAAGCGCGGGATTTATTAGTATTAAGGAAACAAGGATAAAATACAACATTTGGCATAAGTAGCCTTTTCTCCTAACTTAGCTCACAAGGTTGAAATATGAGTAAAATAAAAATCAAAAAATTCGGTCCAATTAAAGAAGGATTTACTGGTGAGGACAGTAACGAATGGATGGATATTAAAAAAGTAACCGTTTTTATTGGAACTCAGGGTTCTGGTAAGAGTACTGTGGCAAAGCTAATTTCCACACTTACCTGGATTGAGAAAGTTTTGGTAAGAGGAGACTATGAGGAAACAGAGTTTACAGATGGTAACAAATTCATGGAAAGATGTTGTGCCTATCACAGGCTTGAAAATTATTTCAAGGGATCAGATGGGGTTGACAATACTGAAATAGAATATGAGGGAAATGCTTATCATCTAACTTATAAGAATGGAAAATTCTATGTCAAGAAAAGAAATGAGCCAGATTTTTATTTTCACCCTCAGATAATGTATGTTCCTGCTGAAAGAAATTTTATCAGTACTATTAATAATGCAAGGCTTATAAAACTTTCTTCTGATCCATTAGTAGACTTTTTAACCGAGTTTGATAATGCAAAACGTGAAATAAAAGAATCCGTTGCACTACCAATAAATAAAATAAAAGTAGAGTATAATGATTTAGATGATATCGTAAGTATAAGTGGTGATAATTATAAGGTAAAGTTGACAGAAGCTTCAAGTGGATTTCAATCCTTGATACCTCTGTTTTTAGTTTCCAGATACCTTGCTTATTCAGTAAAAAAGCAAAGAGATAATTCTTCCCATTCTAATCGCGATCAATGGAGTTTATTAAAAAATAAGCTTACAGATCTTATTAGAAAAAATAAAATAAATGAGGAAGATTTAAGTACTTTATACACGTCCTTCTTTCAACTTAATAAGTCAATATTTATTAACATCGTTGAAGAACCTGAACAAAATCTCTTCCCTAGCTCACAAAGGCAAATGCTCAATAGTCTCATAGACTTTACAAATCTTAATGAGGGTAGTGAATTAATCTTAACAACACATAGTCCATATATCATCAATTATCTGACATTAGCAGTAAAAGCAAATTCAGTGCTAAACAAAATTAATAATGCCAGTAATAAAGACGAATTACAAAATAAACTAAACGAAATAGTTCCTTTAGATTCAGTTTTATCACCAGAAGATTTAGTTATTTATGAATTAGATGATCAAGGAAAAATAATTAAATTAGGTGATTATAAAGGGTTACCTTCTGATGAAAATTATCTTAATGATAAATTAGAAGAGAGTAATCAATTATTTACTGAATTAATAGCAATTGAAGAATCATGTCAATAAACTTTTTCGAGGCTAGTTGTAAAACTGAATCAAATACTAATGAATTTGGACTTTGTGATGATCCTCCGCCTGCCGAGAATCCAGCATATATTAATGAAGACGACTTTTCAAAGTGGATCGCAATAGTAGACAATCCAGATAATAAAGATGTAGATTTCTATGCAATTGATCATTGTGTGGAAATTTTAAGAGAAGATGGAACAAAAGAGAACAGATGTGATGGCATATTACATTATGATAATAATTTAACTTTTGTAGAACTAAAGGATAGAACTGGAAGTGGCTGGTTAGGCAAAGGCCGGAAACAACTTACAACAACCATTGAAGCATTTTCAAAGACCTATGATATAAATAATTACACAAAGGTTGAAGCATATATATCAAATAATCTTAGACCCCGATCTAATAGTAATTACATAATTGATATCCAAAAATTTAAGGATGCAACAGGTTTGATCTTAAATATTGAACAGAAGATCTCAATTTAATAACCTAATCACAGTATTGTGTGATTCCAGATATACAACTTCCAATTGGTAATCATTTTATCTTAATATCTAGCTTTACCGCCTTCTTCATGCCTGTACCCAAATAAAACCCGGTATGTGGAGGTTGGTTATAACCCACATTCTGCCAGGCGATGCTTAACCTGTATTGCGGGTCGTGCATTAGGGTTGGCATTTTGTATTTAGTAGGGATAGTGGTCGTATAGATTCTTAAACTTTGGTTATCGCTGCTGCGTAATATTAACTCTTCCCGCCAGTCTCCTAAGATATCCGCACTAAGTGCAGGCGTGGATTTTGTGCCATTGTTAGAGATACATCCGTCAGCTGTGAAGATTCTGCCGGTTTTATATTTATCAATATGATTACCATCTAATAGTTCACGTGAAAGATCCCCATCCCACCAGATTAAAAAATTAACTGATTTGGGCGCCTCTCCTATCACATTGCCTTTGATATCGTACAATTCCTTTGAGCCAGACCACCACATCTGTGCCCCTTTTCTATCAGGATCAATATTCTCCGCTACTCCTCTTCCCACATCTTTATCCATAGATCCTTTAAAAAGGATTTCTCCTGTTTTGGCATCGTATACTGCAGCTCCCGGGCCTTTTGTTCCTTCTTCTATTTCATGAATACCGAATACTTCCAATCCTTTATGATCCAGGTCAAGGTCTCCTACGTGAATCGCATCACCATGACGTAGCCCTGTGGTATATAAACCGTGGCCATTATCATCTACACACATAGACCCGTAAATAATCTCATCCTTCCCATCACCATCTACATCCGCTACACTTAAGTTATGATTTCCCATACCGGAAAATAGTGTGCCATTGGAATCATATACCCAACGGGAAGTCAATTTGCCACCACGCCAATCCCAGGCAGCCATCACAATCCTGCCATAATATCCCCGGCACATGATTACACTCGGATGTACACCATCTAAATATGCAACACAGGCTGTAAAGCGGTCTACTCTGTTACCGGTATTGTCATTCTTACCGTTACCTCCAATTCCACCCCAGCTGCCTATATCTCCCCTTGCGGGAATGTAATCTGTGGTAGCCAGCGCTTCGCCAGTGCGACCACTGAATATGGTAAAGTATTCCGGGCCGCTAAGGATTTTGCCATATTTAGGGGTGTTGGGGGTAAGCTCTCTCCAGTCTTTGCTGCTATCTCCTATTATTTTACCAATGCCATCAATTGTACCATCTGCTGTTTTGCAGGCAAACTCCGCGATACCATCTCCATCAAGATCGTATACCATGAATTGTGTATAATGCGCTCCTTCACGGATATTCTTTCCCAGGTTAATCTCCCATAAGAAAGTACCATCTAATTTATATGCCTGGAAGATGGACGGATCTGTAATACCGGGAGAAGCATTATCCCGGCCACGGCCGGTCTGATGTAAGATAATATCGTACTGACCATCTCCATCTAAGTCTCCAACAGAAACATCATTGGGCGTGTAACCAGGGGGTGTTTTTAAAGGGATGGATAAATAGGACAAGGTATCTTTTAAGGTATAACTGCCAAGGGTAGCAGATTCCTTTCCTTGTAAAAGAGTCTTTACAAAGTATTCCGCTCCGCTTACATAGTTATCTATATAATTCGTACTTTCTGTAACAGGTCTTGCATTTAGCTTTACTGTATTAGTACCGGTTTTCCGGTACACATTAAAAGCTATATTTTCAGGATCGGTGCCTAACATTCTCCAACCCACATACACTTTCCCGTGCCCCTGGTAAACAGCAATAACACCACGATCAAGGTTTTCCATTAACCGCTGCGCGTTAACCGGTAATAAATAACACAGGAAAATAACTATAAGTAACTGCTTCATAAGTCGCTAAGGTAACATCCGTTGAAAGTCGCAGGAATGGCAAATCATACAATTCCCTGTAAAATCATACACCTCTATTCCCACCTGAAAGGCAGATACCAGTTCTGCTTATCCATCAAAGCAGATCTCACCGCTCCTGCCATTCCATCATTCGCTGCCTCAAACTTAGCCGCTATTTTATTCGCTAAATAAGCAGGATCACTTCCCTGCCGCCTTAATGCAATACGTAACAAATCCGCCCAGCGGTTACCTTCAAATGCCAGCTCCAGTCCATCTTCAGCAATCAGCTTATCCTCCATAAAAAGAATCAATCCGGCCCTGTCTATAACCTCTTTGCTATTCATATCGAAATAACTGGCAGAATCGATCAATGCCGGCTTCAAAGCCACACGTCCTCTGATACCCGTATTACGATACCAGGTATTCCTGTATTGAGGATAGTTCCCGTCCCTCGCATCAAAATCATAAGGAGGCACATCATGTGTCTGTTCTATGTCTGTTACATTACGTCCTTCCCCTCCACTCACACCTGTGGCCATATAAACAGGATCATACGTATTTTTAATACCGTTATTCAGCAACGCATACGCCAGCTTATCCCTGCCTTCCCGGTTAGCAGCTTCTGCATACCGCAGATGTAACATAGCAGCACGATACAATATCCATTTGCCATTTGTTTCAAAAGGTAATAAAGGATTAAAGTTGTAAGTAAACTTATTAATGACAGGAGATCCGCCACTCATCTTCCAGGAAGCACCCGGACCTCTAAGATCAACAGGTGTATTATTCCCTACCGCATCGCCTGCACGTATCTGGTCATTCCAGTTTTTAACAGCCAGCGCAGAAGGTTTCAGCTGATAACTTCCTTTTGTATTATCAAAGAGGTCTATAAAAGGATTAGGAGGATCAAAGTTCTTATCAAAAGGAAGGTCCCAGATAATCTCATAATTCGAATACCGCTCACCATAAGGCTGACTGAAAATATTACGCCAGTTGCCACCGGTGAGATTAGCCGTATAAGCCAGCTTATAAGTTTCATACCATTGCTCACTGTTCTTTGCAGGATACAACACATCCCCATAGTTCATCATGTACTGGTAATTAATCGCAGCCTGCACATAATTACCTTTCCACAGATAAAGATCTCCCAGGAAACATTTTATATTGATGAAAAACTTCTCCGTGTTATAAGCATCTACAGTAGTTAACAAAGAAGTCCCTGCCGGAAAAGGTAATTTATAAGGTAAAGCTTCTGTAAATGCCAGCAGCTTATCCAGCAGTTCATCAAACGTTACTCTCGGGAACTTAGCTGCATCTTTCAGGTCATTTACATTAGACAACGGATCAGTAACATAAGGAATAGTCCCATACTGAATCCCCAGCTGCAGATATAACCAGGAACGGATAGCACCTACAGTAGAATATCGCAGGCCATACTCATCCACAGTCATTCTCTTATCCTTCAGCATCACGTCAAAATTAGAAAGTGCATCATTGCAGTTGAGAATCACTTCATAAAAAGGTCTGGGATCTGCATAAGGATTATCAGCAGTTACGCTATGTGTACTTAACTGCTGCAAGTATTTACCATTAGCCGACGGCGTTACATCCACCAGATCTCCCCTTAATTCATTTAAAATTACCAACCTTCCGGCAAGCGAGATCACTTTACCATAAATACCTACTACAGCAGCATCTGCATCATGTACATCCCGGTACGTCTGTGAATGGTCCAGGGTTTCCTCTGGCTTTATATCAAATATCTTACTACATGCGCACAGGCTTATGCAAAGCACCAGACCTGAAATTAATATTTTCATATAGGCTCTTTTAAAATTATAATCCAATCCTTACCCCCAACTGAATTGTTCTGAATTGTGGTTCAAGTCTCACATCAATACCCTGTGTGAATAAACTACCCGAAGCACTGAACTCCGGATCATATCCCAGGTAGTGAGTGAGCGTAAACACATTATTACCGGCAGCAGATATCTTAACATACTTAATAGCCCCACGTTTCAAAGGCAGACTATAAGTAAGCGACAACGTGCGCAAACGCAGGTAACTACCATCTTCTATCCAGCGATCTGAAAAACGTGCATTACCTGCCGGATCTCCCCAGGCAGCACGGGGGATATCAGTTACCTGCCCATCAGCTCTCCATCTGTTTACCATAGCCAGCGACTGATTACCGGCATCTTTCATAGACTCAATATTCGCACGGGTGTAATTATAGATGTCATTACCACTAATGAAAGTAAAAATCACATCAAGCTCCCATCTCTTAAAAGACAGCATGTTGCTGAACATGCCTGTAAGAGAAGGATTAGGATTCCCAATTACCTGCCTGTCGTTCTCATCAATCACATGATCTCCATTCTTATCAATAAAGCGCATATCTCCTCCCTTAAACGGTGTTATCAAACCAGCACTCTGCGCCTCTGCATCCGAAGTGAACACACCATTCGTTTTGTATCCGTAAAAAAGATTGGCAGCCTGTCCTTTCTCTGTCAGATATGTAGCATCTGCATAAGTAGTCAGTATTCTATCTCCCGGTATTTTCGTGATCTTATTTTTATAAGTAGCCAGGTTCAATCCCATATCCCATTTCAGAACACGGTCTACTATTCTGCTATTTATGGCCAGTTCAAAACCATGTGTCTGCATTCCACCATTATTGGTAATGATACTTTTAAAACCAGTAACCGATTCAACAGGTTCAACCATCAGCATATCTTTAGTACGATTACTAAATACGTCTGCACTTATATTTAAACGCTCATGCAGAAACGAAACATCTACACCTGCATTGAGCTTCTCTACACTCTCCCACTTCAGATAGGGATTACCGATATTCCCTCTTACCAGTCCCTGCATTCCCAGTAAGTTCTGCGATACATAATACTGTCTTGCAGCATAATTACCGATATCATCATTCCCCACCTTTCCATAACTAACTCTTAGCTTCAACAATTCTATTCCTGATAAAAAAGGCTCTGAGGAAACAAGCCATCCCGCAGCTACAGAAGGCATCACCGCATATTTATACTGACCAATACCCAACGCTCCCGGGGCTTGTTTACCAAACCTGGAAGACCCATCCACTGCCATATTAAACGACAGGAAATACCTGTTCAACAATGTATAATCAGCATTGATATAAGTATTCAGCCAGTTCCATTTACCAATTCCTCCTCCTACCTGTCTCAGCTGACTTTGTCCCATGCCCACACTGATAAATTCATCTGTAGCTGAATTATATCCCAGCCCATAATCAGTTTCACTGTTATTATTGTTAAAACGGACACCCGCATTGGCAGAAAGATGATGCTGGTTAAAAGTATGATCATATGAAAAACGGGTATCATTATACAAAGCATAATACCGCTGCACATTACTGCCCGATCTGTTATAAATAACACTGTTCACAGCCGTATCAGGCGCTATTCCCTTTTGAGGAATAAAGAAGTTCTCTCTTACTTTATCATATGTAATCCCTAATAAAGTATGCAGACTAATAGATTTATTCAACTGATAGCGGAAGTTCACAGATCCTGAAAACCGGTAATTCTTATTCACAGCCTGCATACTCTGTATCAGCGCTACCGGATTGGAAACATTAAAAATGTCATAATCAGCAAGGCTGGGAGATTCAATACCATCATCACTCACCACCTGTGTAGGCAGAAAAGGCGCTTTTATCAGTCCCAGGTATAAAGGATTGGTTTTATTCGCTATGCCCTGGTCTTTCAGACGTTGCTGGTTAGAAGTAAAAGCAAGATTGACAGATGCTTTTAGCCGGGAAGATAAATTAAGATCAGCATTAAAGCGGGTCTGATAACGGCCCAGGTTTGTATTATCTGTTATACCCGCCTGTTTCAGGTATCCAAGAGACAACCCATATGTAGCAATATCATCCCCACCACTTACCTTCAGATAATACTGCTGGTTATAGCTATTGCTCATTACCTTCTTTTGCCAGTCAGTATTGTAGTGATAACGATAATAATCCGGATTGGGGTTATCATTCATATAAGGCTCTTTCTCATTTTTGAACAGATCTGACAAATAAACCCGGTAATCACCTGCCTCCATTACAGGAAGCTTTGTAACAGCTGTATTAAACCCGCCACTCACCGAAAAATCAATTCTAGTAGCCAACTCCTTTGCCCGGCTTGTAGTGATCAGAATCACCCCATTAGCCCCTTTAGTGCCATAAGTAGAAGTACCATCTTTAATCACTGTAAAATTATCTATGTCCTTCACATCAATATCTGCCAGCGGATTATTCACATGTCCGGCAATTAATGAACCACCGTATTCATTAATATCGTATATCATCCCATCCACTACTATCAGCGGCTTATTAGTAGCATACAAAGAAGTATAGCCCCTCAGGAAAAGTTCAGCGCCAATACCCGGTGTACCGGAACGTCTGATCACATTCATACCGGCCACACTTCCCTGCAAATAAGCATCCGGGGAAACAGGTACGCGCTGCCACTTATCATCTGCGTTAACAGCACTGACAGAATAAATAATGCGATTCTTAGGCTGCTTGCCAAAAGGAAGCACAGCATCATCATATACACTATTAAAAGAGGCTTCATGCAGCATAGCGGTAATGTTATGCCGTCCCTTCAATACGATCTCCTGTACCTGATATCCCGGGCCGGACACAATTAGTACAGCATCAGAAGAAGGTACTTTAATACGGAATGCTCCTTTTTCATTTGTAATAGCCGCCGAATAACCAGGCACACTGATATTAATGCCCGGTAAGGGCATACCGGTAGCAGCTTCTTTAATGACCCCTCTGATAGTATCCTGTGCTTTTAATTGAAAAGAGAACAGTAAGATGATGAAGAGCAGTTTTATACATCTGTTCATAAAGATCAGTTTAGAATGGGTACCAGTTTAATGTAATCCAGCACAAGCGTGTTCAATCCGTTAGTGGTAACACTGTTACCCACCAGGTATAAGTTGAGCAATCCGTAGTGATCTGTTGTATAATCACCCAGATACACTTCACCGTAATTATTCAGCTCAACCGTTTTATAGGCGAAGCCGGTAACAGCAGGATCTTTAAAAGCCACTCTCATAGGGAAAGTACCTGTCTGAAAATCATTTACTGCTACCCAGTAGACTTTATATTTTACGGAATTCACTACTGTTCTGTAATTAATCCAGAAAGCATTGATACCATGGTTAGCGATATAGATATCGCGGAATAAGAGATGAGTAAGAGGATTGATACGGGTGCGTACAGAAGATGATTTGGTACGATCTTTCAGATCATAGAACCTTTCTCCTTCTATGATAACCGGTTTTATTTTTGAATCCAGTTCATAATCTATATGGTCCATCACATATACAATCCCGTTACTTACTTTTTGTACGGATACGATGGCATTTCTATCCAGATGGAATTTCACACTATCCTTCACAGAATATAATACTGCTGGTAAATTATCAGGATCATATACCCCGTTAAACACAAGGTCCTTTACCACATTCCATTGCGTAGTGGTATCTGTAAGTGTAGCGGTAGTATCTGTAAAATACTGTACCAGCTTATTCTTTTCATCTGTATAAGCATTGTCTTTCAGGATCACATAGGTGAGAAGCGAATCTTCATTACTGATATCTGTCCTTTGCAGGAAAAGGTTCAGTTCAACGACGCCGGTCCCGGGTTTATAGATAGGCCGGCCTGTCTCCGGATCTACTCCTATCTGTTCGGCAATAGTAGTATCAATACCCGTGTATTTAAGTGATTGCAGGAATGCCTGTTGAAAACCACCAATGCTGTTCAGGTATTCCCAGGCATTCATCTTAGGGAGTAATACACCATCTACAACATGTAAAATGCCATTAGCTGTATACTGGTCAGCACTGGTAATATGTTCTTCATCTACCTGTGTAGCCGTAAATGTTATATTCTTCCCGTTTAATGTCCTGATACGTAAAGCAGGAGACGGCATTGTAGTGAGGTAAGACTGATTGGCAATATGATTCGCTATCAGCAGTTTCAGCTTTGCCGTATCATTTATTACAGAAGGGTCCACACTTTGCAAGGCTGTATTTGTAGGCGCCCATACAGTAAACGTCTTGGAAGAAGCAATCACTTTATCATAACCAGTTTTAACGAGGTATGTATTAAACAGACTCAGATCAGGATTGCCGCTGATCATTTGCAGCAGGTTCTTTTTGAGTGCAGGATCATCAATCCTGTTCCTGTCATTCCATTTATCCTTTTTACAGGAAAGCACTACTAAGAGGAATAATATTATTACAGATCTTGTCATTGTTGCTGCATTAATTAGTTAGGGTCTGGGTACCGGTGTTCCATCTGTTTTAAAACGTGGATACAACTGATCCATATCCTGTGGGATAAAGTGGATCATATCCAGGTTATTGGTATTCTGCGTACCCTGTAAGGTTGTAAAGCGTATCAGGTGGCGGTCGGTTGTTTTGATATCAATAGTACCTACCTGTCGCCCTGCCCAGCCATTAGATACAGGATCTGTAAACCATTTCCAGCCCTGTGCTTCCATTTCACCTTCGCTGCTCACAGGCATAGAGGTAGTGAAATTCATCGTACGCTGTAAAGGTTCTCCATCAACAGAAATCTGGTTCACGTTATTAGAACTACCTGATTGCTTCTGTGTTCTGTAACAGATCCACACTTTATATTTCCCTCTCACCAGCAAAGGAGTTCTTAATTCCACCCAGGCACTGCGATTAGGACCACCTAAAGCAATCTGCAGAAAATCGCCGTTCACATAAGTAGAACCCACTGTATAAGTCATTGCAGAAGGACCAGGCATCGTTATATCTTTAGGCATATTGGTGAGGGCAAAAGGATAATTCTGTTTACCAAAATAAGCAGGCAGATTGCGGATCTCAGGGAAATTGGCCACATCCCAGTAAACAGGTACGGGGTTGCGGATCTTAATTGAGAAATGTCCCATAGCAGTATGCAGTACACCATTGCTGGCAGCATTGTCACTGCCTGGGCGGTTCAGTTCTACACCTGGCTCGTAGATGCCATTAAAAGTATCATCATTGATTAATACGGTTTGTCCCGATAGTTTGGACGTCACTACTTCCAAAGGAGCCAGCGTATTATGCGATGTACTGGAAACAATATCTGCCAGGTATTTTACTCCATACAGGATATGATAATCCACATACAGGTGAAGACTGTCATCCAGATTTTTAGGATCTCCTGTATGAGAGAACCTGGCTTTCAGATCAGCATAACTGTTGAAGCCAGCATTCTTTAATACGGAATCAGATTCGGCTATTACTGTCAGCCAGGCCCGACTACTATCTGTATTAGCAACAGGTAATATATTCAGTGTATCATATAACCCGGCTTCTTTAATGGCCTGTGAGAAAATGGAATACCTGGGATCATTTTCTATCATGGCGGCCAGTGTGAATACCGCTGGCTGTAATACATGATCTATCACATGAATGATCCCATTTCCTACCCTGATATTACTCTCTATGATGTTCGCCTGCCTGTTTACGGTGATCCTTGTAAAACCATCCTTATTACTGGCTCCGGTAATCAGGTACTGACCATACATAGTGAGTTTGTTCAACTTACCATCAGAAAAAGAACTGGTAGAAATAGTGTCTTGCAGCAGATGAAATTTAACCAGGTCTTTCAGTTCCTGTACATCTATATTTTCTATCGCTGCTTTCCCTTTTAATTGCAGATAAGCAGTGATAGCATCATTGTCTGGCACAAATGCTGTATAAGCACCATATACACCCAGAAACCCCTCATCCCCGGTAATAGAAAGGATTTTAAGGAAGGATGAAAATTTATCCGGATGCAGTTGCAGATAACCTGTGATATTTACTTCATCAGAAGTATTAGAAACAATAGCTACCTTTTTACAACTACACAACAGTAACAGACATATAAAGACGATTCTCATAACGTAGTTTTATTGGTAATAAGGATTCTGTACAAGTTGTTTATCCGCCTGCAACTCGTACTGGTTAATCGGGAAGTAATGACTGCGCACATCTTTATACTTATTGATAATTGACTGCTGCATATTTCCAGGTGCGTTGAATGCTACCATATCCAGCAGGATATCAAGATGTGCGTAGTTATCCCGTTTCGCATGGCGTAATACATCATACCAGCGCTTACCTTCAAAAGCAAATTCACGGGACCTCTCTTCCAGTATATAATTGGATACGTCTATTGCAGAAGTAGGATCAGGTGTTCTTTCTGTAAATACCAGTGCATGCGCGCGTGAGCGGATACGGCCTACCAGTTCCAATGCTTCTGCCCCCCTGTTTGTCCAGGCCAATGCTTCCGCCTTTAGCAGCAGGATATCTGCAAAGCGATATACAAACCAATGTGCATAGGAATCAGCAGCTGTCCTGGCATCCAGTTGTGTACCGCTGGTAGCCCCGGCAAACTTCCAGATCATCTGATCAGTGGCCCGGATAGATCCCCCATCCCCCCTGATATCTTTCTTCGTAGCATCTGTTATATCTATCCCATATACTTCTTCCATTACCCTGGGAGAACCAATGAAGCGGTTATTGGCAGCGCCAAACATCAGATAGAAGGGGTTTAACTTCTGTTTATCAAACTGGAACTCAAAAATGCTTTCATTGGAATTACCTGTGAAATACACCGTGTTGAACCACTGTGACTGTACATTGCCATCCATCAATCCAAACCTGCTTGAAAGGATGATCTTATCACATGCAGCGATGCAATCATCATATTTCTCCATCCATAAAAATGCATCTGCTTCAATAGCATATATCGAAAACTTTGTAAGCCGGCCTTTATCTTCCAGTACATTCCCGTACGTTTCCTGTGCATGCTGTTCAGCAAAAACAAGATCTTTCATGATCTGATCATACACTTCCTGTTGTGTACTCTTTTTAAGCTGCTGTAACTGATCATCACCTGAACTCGCCTTTAACTGCAAAGGCACTTCCCCGAATGACCTTAGCAGATAATAGTACATCAGGGCCCTCAGTCCATGCGCTTCTGCCAGGTATGCATCCAGTTGTTCCTGTGTTAATGTTTTATCTGATTCAGTCACCTGCGAAGCAAAATCTATCACTGTATTACAATAGTTGATAGTACGGTAAACTGCTGCCCATCCTGTATAGCTATTACTGGCAAGGATATTCGCCTGCATGATACTGATTTCGTCCACCGTTGTATACAGCGTGGAACTCACCATATCCGCTCTTAATTCTCCCCATACAAAAAGATTCTGCACCAGTGCATTATCCAGCAGAGAAGCGTAACAGCCAATGACAGCTGCTTTTAATTGTTCCTTGTTCTGCCAGTAGTTATCACGGATAATACCATCCTGTGGCTTTACGTCCAGCCATTTACTACAGGATGATAAAAAGATCATTATCAAAAGAAATTTGTACTTCATATCTATCAGTTTAGAAACTGGCAGTGATGCCTATCAGGAAATTCTTTGCAGGAGGCGTCAGGGCATTATCCACCGGATAAGCAAAAGGGTCGTTATCTCCTTTCATAGATACATCGGGGTTCTGACCAATGTACTTTGTCCAGGTATATAAATTCTCCGCTGTGATATAACATCCGGCGCTCCTGATCCCCAGTTTATCCAGGATCCTCTTACCAAAATTGTATCGTAGTGTAACAGACTGCAACCGCACAAAAGAAGCGTTCTGCACATATCTGTCGGATCCCAGCCAGTTATAACCGGAACGGTATAACGCTCTTGGTATATCTGTTACATCTCCGGGATTACGCCATCTTCTCAATACGACGGTGCTCTGGTTATCATATCCGTACATGTTGCTGGTATTCATATCAGCCTGGTTCACCAGTTGGTATCCCAGCCTGTAAACAAAGTAAGTAGTCAGTTTAAGGCTGCCCATGAAACTAACGTTGGGCCCAAACCCGCCTGTAATTTTAGGAATCCCGTTACCCAGGTATACAATGTCTTTGTTATCGATATTGCCATCATGATTGATATCCTCATACATGGCATCACCTGGTTGAAAAGTGTAGTCTGTAGCTGGGTAATTGAAGCGCATGTACAATGTTTGCCCATTGGCACCCGCTATCTTACCCCCTTTGGCATCCCTCACAATGGTGGCATCCTGGTCTTTATAGACCCCTTTATACCTGAAGCCATAGTATGATCCAAAAGGATTACCGATCTGTAAATAAGTCTTATACAGGCCATTCTGATTGATGGCTACATTATTCTCCCGCGGGAAGAATTCAGAGACAGATCTCACCACATTTGTATTGCGGGCAATATTGAGGTCAAAGCCTATCTGCCAGTTCTTTGTTTTTATAGGGATTGTATTCAGCAACACTTCCCATCCCTGGTTATCCATCGTCCCCACATTCATCGCTATATCTGAAAATCCCGAGTAGGAAGGGATTTGCAGGTTCTCATAAAACATGTCTTTAGTGCGGTTCCGGTAGGCTTCTACATCTAACCTTATCCTGTTCTTAAAAATCCATAGATTAAAACCCAGGTTCTGTCCTACTACTGTCTGCCATTTCAGGTTAGAAAGTTCAATATTGGAAGGATATACACCAGACATGCCCATATAACTATATCCGAAAGGCTGATAAGTATTGAAATAATTCCAGGCATCTTTATCAGGAGGAGCAGAACCACTTTGTCCATAACTGGCCCTGAAACTCAGGTCATCAATGAACTTGTATTTTTTCATGAATGGCTCTCCTGAAAAACGCCATCTCAGCGAAAGTGAAGGGAATAATCCATACCGGTGATTAGGGCCAAATCTTGAATTACCATCACCACGAACGCCTGCGTTTATAATATAACGATCCAACAAACCATACTGGCCCTGTAATAACAGTCCCACACTTCTTGTTCTTCCCTGCACAGACTCCAATACCAAATCTGAATTAGCTGTTCTGGAAGGATTAGAAGGGTCCTGGAATGCAGAAGAAGCTGTATTGGAAGTAAGTGCATTATGCGTCACATAATTCCTGTCCTCTGTCTGGATAGACATTAACGCCTGCAGGTTATGATTAACGTCGTTCTTTTTGCGGGTGTATATTAAATTGGTTTTTGTGTATACGTCCAGCACATCTCCATCGCTGTCTCCTGCACGGTTTACCACTGTTTCTGTTATTGGTCTGCCTGTGGCTACCTGTGGCAAAAAGGTGGTTGCTTTTGTATTATTGATATCAAACTGTACATCAAAAGTGGCCAGCAGTGAGGATGGGATCACATCATACTGAATATTGAATTTAGGCGTGATACGTTCTCCTACCTGCTTGTACATACTTTCCATGGCTAATGCCACCGGGTTATAAGTTTTGTAGTAAATACCCTGGATGTTAGAAGCCGGCGACAAATAATTAGGCGTAACATTTCCATATTCATCGTATTCATGAATAGCCATATTGGGCATTTTGGTATAGGCCACTCCTCTTACCTGGTAACTTTTATCCGGTACATAATTCAGGTTATTCACCACATGTGTATAGGTGATATCCGATCTGAAACGGATACGGTTAGATACGTTATAGTCCAGGTTAATTTTAGAGGTAATACGGCTCAATGCAGTACCTACTGTAGTCCCCTTTTGATCCAGATACCCGACGGAAGCATAATAGCGGGCCTTTTCGCCACCACCTGTCATAGACACATTATGTTCCTGGGAATAACCTATACGGGTAATCGCTTTCACCCAATCGGTATTGTTACTGTAATTATAGTACCAGTAAGGGTCATAAGGATCGAATGAAAATTCTTTGTTAGTCTGGATGTTTAAGGGCAGTCCACCAGTGTTTGCTATTTCTTCTGGTATCAGTGTGGCATATTGATCACCACTCAGCAAAGGAACATTAGCAGGTTGTTTTGAAAATGTGCCTTTGAAATTATAGGTGATAGAGGGCTTTCCGATATTACCTCTTTTCGTATTAATGATCAATACACCGTTAGCCGCTCTTGATCCCCATACAGCAGTGGCTGCCGCATCTTTCAATACGGTAATATCCCTGATATCCGAAGGGGCTATATTCAGCAGCTGCGCATATCCCTGTTCATCTGCACTACCAAAATTGAAATCGGAAGGAACTTCCGTATCATATGGCATTCCATCCAGCACAATCAGCGGGTTGGCAGAACCATTGATAGAAGCAGTTCCCCTGATGCGAATAGACATACCCGCGCCGGGATCACCGGATGTAGTACCAATATCCACACCGGGAAGGCGTCCCTGCAATGCCTGATCTATCGATGTAGCAGACAGTTCTTCCAGGTCTTTGGCTTTGATAGTAGCAGTGGCAAACGTGGTATTACGGCTTTCTATATTCATACCGGTACCGTTGTCTACTATCTGGCGGGCAGTAATGTTTACCTCATTTAAATCTCTTGTATTGGATGCCAGTTGAAAATTGATAACTGTTCTGTCATTGATAGGCTGTATAATGGTTTTATAGCTGATAAAAGAAACAGAGATCTGATTTTTAGGATTGGAAATACGAAGGGCAAAGTTTCCATCTATATCTGTCACCACACCTGCTACAGTACGTTTGTCTTTGTCCAGTTCTACTACAGATGCTCCAATAACCGGCAACTTTGTTCCTGCATCCAATACCTTACCTCTTACCGTAATCTTTTCAACTTTCTGCGCATGCAGAGAACTGAATAGCATGATCAGCAAACAGAAAATTATGAAGGGTTGTTTGTACATATTGATCATTGTTATTGAACTTTGTATCTGAGAAAATTATTAATGGAGTGAAGGACTGCCCGGTTAGACAGGTTATTACTCCTGGCGACATTCACCAGCACACTGTTATTAAATGCATCTCTCAGGTCCATTACGTTCAACTGGTTGTTTATTGTAATGAAAGTCAGATCACCACCTGTTGTTCTCAGCAGCGTTTCAAAGGCTCCGGATTTCTTACCATCGGGAACAACGCTGTTTTTATTAAGGATGTGATAGTTGATGAAACGGGTGACTTTGTCTTTGTCCGCATCCAGTGTGGGTGTGAAATTGGGGACGCCTGTTGTGGCATTTCCCGGCAGCCAGCCTTCTTTAACCGCTGTTGAAACAGCATCATTGGTAGGGATCAATACTGTATAGAAATTACCGGGAACAGTGCCTGCAATATCCTTGGTGCTTGTCCATAAAGAGGAGCTTTTCAGATACTGGTAAAAGCTGTTAAAGTTGGTAGGATCAGTAGTTGCCAGTTGTTCAATATGAAAACCAATAGGGTTTTCTGTGAAGGTGAGCAGTCCATCTGTATAATATACGTTACCATTCTTCGCTGTACTTAGTTTATCAATATGTAACACTGTACCCGCATCTGCATTTCCACTGGCAAATACGGTATTGTTCTTATACTTTACATACTCTCCGTTCCATGCTTCTACGATCCCCTCTCCGGAAAGGTCATCGAGTTCTCCGTTCAGGGTAGTTAACACAGACGTCTGTAATATGCGGTATAACCTGTCCTGTGCACCTGAGCCAAACTGGATAGTACCACCTGGTGCCTGGTAAGACCAGTCATTTCTGTCTGAATTAAAATCATATCCCGCAGCCCTTAGTTTTGTATCGGGCATCATGAATATTGTATACTTTATACTGGGATTAATGATAGAGAATTTCAGGTCTGCATCCAGTGCTCTTGTCATCAATGAATAGGCAGGATCAAGAAAGGGCTTACCATAAACTGTCCTGAATACATTGGCATCCTGCACGGTATTCATCCCATAGAAAAAGCCATTACTAAGCACCTTTTTATCTGTTATATCAGACATTGTAAAGGTGGGTACTTCATGCTGACTGTTACCCGTTACAGCCAGTTTACCAGGCCATACGCTGTTCTGCCACATATGAGCATTCAGCAGGCTTAATAAAACAATTGGCGGAGCAGCTTCGAATGTGCCATAATTGACAAGTATTTCCTTTTCATAAGCGCGCAACACATCGTTTTTAGGTACGAACAATGTCCATCCCGCTGTTTGTGCATCAGTACTGGATGAGATATAATTTTCATTGTTGGGAGAGAAGGCTAATGCCGCACTATATAGTTTTACAAATACCGAATCTGTTGATCCTGTCAACACCATATTACGGTGTGTGAGATCGGCGTTGGACTGGTAAGTAACCAGTTTGTCCAGCAGGCTTTTGAACTCGCTATAGTCCGGATTAGCTGACAGATAGCCTTCCAGGTTCTGCAGGGGCAGTAACACTTTATCTATTTCATGGATGATCCCATTTTCAGCAGCGATATCTGCGTTTACCACAGTAGCATCCATTACATTAAAACCGGTATAGGGAATACCAGGATAGAAGAAATTATAGTCTGCACCACTTAGTCCGTTTGCAGATAAATACCTGTCGATAAAGTAAGGGATGTTCTTATTGTTGTTATCATTAGCTGCATAGCCGCCATTCCTGTTGGCTGCTATAATCTTGCCGGAGTGAGTGCTTTCTGTATATACCCAGTCGTAGTAAGTGGTTTTCCTTTTGTAACCCTGACTGGTATCTGGTTGTCCTGCCCTCTGGTAATTACTCAGCTGGTCTTTCCGGTAAGCATTATACACAAGTGCGTATGTCACTATTTTACGGGCAGTGAGGGAGTCTATACCATCATCCCCACCAATTCCCTTTTCCTGGAAATACTTTTCAAAGGCAGCATCATTAGCTGCAAAGAATGTCCAGTAACCGGCCTTACTAAGGATATCTTTATATCCTGCTTTATTAATAGCAGCCAGCAGGTGTTTGAAGTTCTTATGCGCTTCCAGTTGCTGGTAGATAGGAGCAGCAAGCCAGTCCGGACGGCCATAATATTCATCAAATGCTTTTTTACGGCAACTACAAATCAGACAAATAAACAATAGAAAGGTTGTACCCGGAAGCTGGATACTTCGGATCATTTTTTTCATAACGAATTCTTTAACATTGTCCCGGCTAACAGAGAGACTAATTCTGGTTGATGATGGAATTTATCTTTATATCTGCTACAGTTCTTCGTGGAATGCTAAGTTAGCAGGACCTTATCTCTCCGGGAATGGAAGATTATACTATTACCTGTAAATATCGGCATGGAAATTTTGGTGAGGCATGGAATATCATACAGCCCCGCTGTATAACTAGTTGAAAATTAGGGTTAAGCTGCTTTATAATATAATATAACGACGCCGGAGTCAAACGTCTTCAGTTTCATTAGTTTCATATTGATCTTATCTTTAAACAATGGTTTTCCCTTTCCTAATATAACAGGATGTACCCAGAGCAGGTATTCATCAATCAGGTTTAACTGCATTAAAGAGCTAACAAGTTTACCACTTCCATAGATGATAATATCTTTACCGGCCTGCTGTTTTAACTCCAGAATCTCTTTGCCGGTATTTCCTCTTACAAATCTCGAATTATTCCACACCGGGGTATCCATACTTCTGGAGAAGACAACTTTTTCATAACGGTTCATCATCTCTGCAAATGCCAGGTCTTCTCTTGGGAAAGACATATCCGCAGCCCGTCCGGGCCAGTACCTCGCCATTGCACTGTAAGTAACCCTGCCAAGGATGATTGTATCCGCTTTACTTAACTGTTCACATAGGGAAAGCGCCATGTCAGGCCCCCATTTTTCAAAATGCCAGTCCAGTTCACAGTTGGGACCTGCTATAAAACCATCCAGAGTAACATTCATGGAAAGAACCACTTTTCGCATGCACACATTTATTTATAATGAGGTAATCACTCCTTCCTCAAGGATATTTTTCATATTCACGAGGCTGATCTCTATATCCTTCCCCAGCATTTTCTCCATGTTCATAAACAATAACATAAGGTTCATGGGATATTTCAGGGTGCTGCTCGCGCCCCAGGTAACTTTTGTCTGGTGAGGGGATAAGGCAGTGGTAGTAAACGGCGTTTGTGCCAGGCCGGCAAAAGGCCTTACAAAACGTACTTCTATATCCAGTTTCTCCCCTTCTACTATGTTTGTAATTTCCTGTTCTCCCTCACCTGCCTTCTTATTACCATTCCAGGCGTAGATAAATCCTACAGTCCCGTCCGTACCGGTAAATGTCTTTTTCATGTTGGGGTCGGTCATTACCCATTTACTGTAATGATCCTGGTTCTTCAGGAACTTCAGATAGTTAAAAACATCCTGTTTTGGCTTATCGACAATAATATCCCGTTGAATAGCATAAGACTTCTTTGAGAATAAGCCTATTATAAAGACTAATACTATAAGCAATACGATAATCAGTAAGATATTCATATGGGTAATAATTTATAGTTACAAATGTATCCCCATTAATATAATTTTATCATGTGTAAACAGGACATCTTACAGGGTTGGTTGCGACTTAATTTCCTTATTTTTACTATTCCACGACCAAAAACCTACAAATGAAGCATATTTCAATACTTGTGTTTAATGAAGCAGTTCCGGCAAGTATCGTAGATCCTCGTTATATGTTCACTGCCATTAACCAGTTTTTACAGGATGCCGGGGAAGATCCTGCCTTTAATGTGCAGCTTATCGGGTTAAAAAAGGAGATCCCTTTACACAATGGGGTCTTTTATGTGCATACAGATGCACTGATAAGTGATACTCCTAAAACAGACCTGATCATCATACCGGCATTAAGTGGTGATATCTACGCCGCGCTGGAAGCAAATAAGGCAATGATCCCCTGGATAGTAGAACAACACCAGCGGGGGGCTGAGGTAGCCTCTCTTTGTATAGGTGCGTTCTTACTGGCAGCTACGGGTTTGCTGAATGGGAAGAAGTGTTCTACACACTGGCTGTTTGCCAATGAATTCCGGACTTTATTCCCGGATGTAACACTCACAGATGGTAGCATTGTTACAGATGAACAGGGGCTTTATTCCAGTGGTGGGGCTAACTCATACTGGAACCTGCTGTTGCACCTGGTAGAGAAATATACCAGCCGTACAATGGCTATTAAAGCATCCAAATTCTTTGCAATAGAGATAGACCGTAAGAGTCAGTCGCCCTTTATTATGTTCAACGGGCAGAAGAAACATGAAGATGAGCCTATCAAACAGGCGCAGGAGTTTATTGAAAAGAATGTAACGGAGAAGATCTCCATAGAAGATCTGGCGGTTAAATTTGCCATCGGCAGACGCCATTTTGAAAGACGCTTTAAGAAAGCTACGAATAATACGCCCAGCGAATATATCCAGCGTGTAAAGATTGAAGCGGCCAAGAAACAGTTGGAGAATACCCGTAAAAATGTGAATGAGGTAATGTATGATGTGGGTTATGCAGATACCAAAGCCTTCAGGACTATCTTCAAAAAAGTAACAGGGTTATCTCCTGTTGAATACAGGAATAAGTATAATAAAGAGATGATGATGGCGTAGTATAAAAGCCCGTATAGGGCTTTTATAATGTAAGCTCTCCTGTTTCAATATCCACTCCTGTAGCCAGTGGGGCTTTCTTTTTAATATATGGGAGATCTACTGTAGGTAACATACCGCCTGATGCAGCACCTGCTATTGCGCCTCCTATTAATCCTCCTCCTATCATACTGCCAAGTAACACATTATTCTTACGGCGTGCCTTAGGCAGGTAGTCGGTAAGAACAATAGCATTCTGTTTCTGCTCTATAGGTATCAGCTTACCTTCATATTGTTTGAACGCCATTCCTTCTCTTCTTAATCCCCAGAATTTATCAACATAGATTCTTTTTCCTGTACTGTCTTTATAATAAAAGTGGTCCGTATCACTGTCATAAGCTACGTTTGTAAAAGAAGGCGTATCGTTTATAAACGCTTCAAATGTCATGTATATACCATCTTCATGTTCCTTCGCCTGTAAGGCTGGCTTCAGGTAACGTTGTGCCGCCTTTTCTTTTATTTCAGACAGTGAATAAGCCGGACTATCAGACTGTTTTGAGGCAAGCGACGCCTGTAATAATAGCTGTAAAGCCTCTGCAATATGATCTCCATGTTTATGTGTAACATCCAGGCCAGACATCACCAGTACTGTATCTATCTGTGTAATCCATTTAAACGTTTCATTACCGGCAAAAGCCTTGGCCTTTAATCGTACAAACCCTTTTTCACTCATACTGAAAGTACGCTCATTGATATGTAACTCCTGTATCACCCACAACAACTGGGGGGCATCTTTTTTATAAATTGATTTATACTGTTCATCTAGATAAGACTGTAGAAAGATAGTTAAAGGTTTATCAGCTACCGCTTCACCCCACCTGTTTAACATCCCGGTCTGTACATACCCCAGCAGGGAAGAATCGCTTACTGCATTCATCACCTGTATCCCGGAAATATCCATTCCTGAAGGTGCTTTACTATCAGAGGTTGTCAGTGAAATTTTATGTTGGGCATGGGTAACAGTGCCAAAGAAGCTCAAAAGGAGCAGATAGCTAACAGTTTTCATCTATATAGGTTGAGGGAATGAAGATAATTAAACAGTATTAATTATTCAAAAAGTATATCAGAAACTGGCTGGTAATTAAAAGCCGGGATAAATCCCGGCTCCTGTTATATTGATTCCAGTAATGTGGTTAATTCATCCGGCATAGTGATCATCGCATCATGTCCTGTATTCAGCATATAATATTTCCAATCCTTACTGTTCTTCGCCTTGTCTGCAAATACCTTTAATACTGGCATTTGTGGCTTCAGGCAAGCGATATACGACATTGGTATATTATTGCCGTAAGGATATTTTAAAACCAAAGGCTGCGTAAATGCTCTGTAAGGTTGAGCCGTCAACCTCTCTTTTGTCCATTTTATATCTTTGGGATCAGTTACGCCAAAAGTTTCAGGAGACCAGGCGGGTATACTCAAACCATGATCCTGTTCCGCTGATTTCGCTACCCTTTCTCCCATTTCCTTTGGCTGCACAGAAATAGTGCTCTGTCCGTTTTCCATAAGCAGCGCATCTAAAAAAATGAGCTTACTTAACCTTTCAGGTATCCTGTCTGCAACGCCTGCAATGACTGCACCGGCATAGCTATGCCCTACCAGCACAACATTATGCAAATCTTCCATCTCTATCAGGTTTACGATATCAGTGATATGCGTATTCAGATCAACATCTTTGTTCAATGTATTCTTATGTTCTCCTAATCCGCTTAGTGTAGGAGTATACACGACATTCCCAGCTGCACGCAGTTTAGTACTTACTTTCTGCCAGCACCATCCGCCATGCCAGGCACCATGAACCAATACAAAAACAGATTGCGCATTTACATTAACAGCGATTAGTAATAAAAGACTAAAGAAGACTGATTTTATTGACATAGTTTGTAATTTTGTGCAAAGCTAAATGCTACTGTTTCCAATCTCAATAGCTCACCCTAAAGTGAGTTGGCTTAATAAGATATCATATGGCAACGAAAGTGAAAGAATGCTCTTCTAATGCTTATAATCTACAGGTGCTGGCAACTTCCTGTGAAGTAAATGAGGTGTTAGAGAAAATTGGTTCCAGATGGAAGATGCAGATTTTACATAGCATTGCGCATGGCACACAGCAATTCAGTACATTGAAAAAAGCATTTCCTTCTTTATCAGATCAGGTGTTGGGAAAAAGGCTGAAGGAACTGGTGGAATACGGGCTAATTAATAAAGCCATTGTAGAAGATACTGTTCCTCCTCAGACAATCTACTCCGCCACCTCAAAAGGAACAGCGCTCTTATCTATTATTCATGATTTACACATGTGGGGGATGAAAGAATGGGATTAGATAATTAACTTTATAATACTATGAGACCTATACTTCTACTTTTAACATTAGGCTTGTTCTCGTGCCATAATAAGCCCAAAAGTATTATTTCTGAGAATGCAGCTGTCCCTGTTGAAAAGATAACAGCTACACCCGATCAACAGGAAAGACGCAAAAGTTCTGAAGCCTATTGCCAGCAGCATAATGTTCCCTTTTATAAAAATCCAACCGCTTTATTTGTTGATCCTGAAGAACAGGTTGTTATAAGAACAAAAGATAAAGTAGTTGACCGCGCTTTAGCCCTTTGTTATATAGGATTAAAAAGTGAAGGATTATCTGATGATCTGTTAGCGCAAATAGATAAGACCTATCATATCAGAATTAAACTAACGCCCAAAGAAAGAGCGTATGTTTTATCCAGCGAACCAACAGAGCAACAAAAAATAGATGCCAACTGGAAGTATGAAGGTTTGCATGTTTTACTCTGGTCATTAGGATTTATTGATACCCTTAGTTATCCTGATAAAACCTGTATAGTCGCTGATGATGTAAAAATTATTCACGACCTCACAGAACAGGAGTTCTTTCAAAAGGCAAAGCTGCGTTCAAAAAAGGAAATCCTTGATCAGGCAGATCTGATTCTTCGTTTACATTGGGCCTGTCAGGAAGCCAGGATAAATAACAAACCCGCACCCGGTAATCTGAATAGTGAAGTTATACAGGAAAGGCATTATGCCCTCAACTGGTTAATACAGTATATGGATGCGGCATGGGATGATGTGGAGACTAATACCTGAGGTTAAATCCAACAAAAAGAGCGCTGAAAATTCAGCGCTCTTTTTGTTGGATTTAATTTTTTATATACGGGCTTTCAAAACCAAGTTTCTTCAGGCCTGTACTTATTTCCGGGCAACTCATAAACAGTTTCCATAACAATCCGCTATGGTAATTTTCCATCATTACCACTGCCGGCCCCTGATCTATGGCCAGGTATCTCTGCGGAAACCATTGAGCTGTTTCGCTGAAGGCATCGTAAAAACCATATTTCCCCAAAAGCTTACCATTAAAATCCTTATACCAGTGCATCATTGCCTGTTTGGAATACTCAGGCGTATAAGGCATGGACGATATCGCAGCCGTAGGAGAAATTACTCCCAGATCCGTTTCCTGACCTGGTGCATGTGCTGCATACCCCTTTACGGAATAACTGGCAGTAAGTCCCCAGTTATCCGGTCCATATCCTTTATAATGTTTGGGATTCTGAATGCACCAGGCGTGGTTAATCAGCGTCTGGTTGGTATTATGCTCCCAGTAATCGGCATAACGGTCTTTTAGCCCGTGAGGGTCAAGTCCCAGAAAAGAGTAATGTGCCCAGAAAAGAGGGCCTCCGTATTGCCGGGCGAAATTATGTGATAGAGTCAGCGTATACCCATATGCAGTAATGCTATCCCTGATCTTACCACTACGTGCCCATCCTTCATGATATACTTCTGCAGGTATCCCATATGTAGGAGAAGATGCGGCCAATATATACATGATCAGGCATTCATTATACCCGGTTACAGCAAAATTCATTTCCCACTGATAGGTAGGCGACCAATGCCAGTATAATACATTCTTGCCATTCCGGAACCAGCTCCATTCCACTTCTTTCCATAATTGATTGATCTGCATGGCCAATGCTCTTTCCTGCTTATTACCATCTGCAAAATACTGACGTACACATAACAGTCCCTGGACCATATAGGCCGTTTCTACCAGGTCTCCGCCATTATCTTTCTGTCCGAAAGGTTTTACTTTGCCCGTTTCTCCGTACATCCAGTGTGGCCAGGCACCGTGAAAACGATCCGCCTTTTTCAGGAACTGAACGATATGCGATAATCTCTCAAATCCCTGCTGGCGGGTAATATATCCTCTTTCAATACCTACCAGTATGGCCATCACTCCAAAACCACTGCCCCCGGAGGTAACTACATTTATATCATGTTCCGGATAATCTCCATCTACATGATATCTTTCACGCGCCATCCCACTATTTGGTTCCGCGCCATCCCAGAAATATTGGAAAGTATGCTGTTCAACAAGATTGAATACTGAATCTGCGCTTATTGTTGTATCAACAACTGCCTTTACTTTTACCGGCCCATTAGAAGTATAACAACCACTTCCTGTTACAATGATGAGTAGGCTTACAAATAACGTTGTTCTCATTAGCATGATTTAATGTAGTTGCACTACAAGATTAACATTTTCAGAAGAGCTCCCTTGTAGATGGACAATATACTTACCGGTACTAAATGAAACCAGCATAGCGCCTGGTTATTCCAGAGAGTGCTTACGATTGTACCATCTTATTTTTCTAACGTAAGTGTAAAGTTATTATTTTCTGCAGCAAAGCAACAGGAAGCAGGTATTAATATCCGGCATTCTGTACAAGCTTTTTCCCACTGGCATCAATTTCTGACTGCGGAATTGGAAATACTTCATTCTTCCCATCAACAAAATTTTTCCCTTGTGCACGTAATACAATACCCGCACGCCCCTGACGCACCAGGTCAAAGAAACGGTCATGCTCCATCCCCAATTCCACTCTTCTTTCATTCCAGATGGCGGTACGCAGTGCAGACTGATCCGCAGCGGTAGTATTGGCCAGTCCTGCACGTGTCCTCACGGCATTAAGCGAGGTCTGCGCCACAGTAATATTACTCAGCTCATTGGCAGCTTCTGCATGGATCAGGTAAATCTCTCCCATTCGCAAAATGCGTACATTCTTGTTGGTAAGATCCCCATCTCCATTATACGACTCCTGTGTTTCACTCACATAGGCCTTATAGTTATATCTGTCATTCACAGCACTGACAAGGATAACACCATCAAATAAAGTATCCCCTACATGAATGATCGTTGCTTTCTTTCGCACATCACCCGTTTCATAAGCATTATCAAGATCTTCACTGGGCGTATTGAAACCCCAGCCGCTATAGGCATCGGTTACCCCGGCAAAAGTACCGCCACGGATGCCTTGTACAGCCGAATATTGTTGTACGCCGGCATTCGGACTTCCTGTTTTCCCCTGCACTTCAAACAAAGATTCAGCACTGTTCTCTCCTATCTCCCTCCAGATAGTACTATAATCGCTGACCAGCGCATAACTACCGGCAGCACCAGATAGAATCTCTGAAGTAAGATCATAAGCCTGCTGATAATTCTTTTCATAGAGACTTACTTTTGCCAGCAGGCCTATAGCAGCACCTTTCGTAGCACGTCCCACATCTTTGGCCGCTTGTTCATCGCGGGTAGGCAATGCACTGATAGCGTAATTAAGATCACTTTCTATTAAAGCATAGATTTTAGATGATGCAACCTGTGTATTGGCTTTTTCAAGGGATGCTGCGTCATTAGCATCTATGACTGTATCAACCAAAGGAATATTACCAAACATACGTACCAGGTTAAAGTAATAATAGGCGCGTAAAAATCTGGCCTCTCCCTTTAACTGTACAGCAGTGGCTGCATCCAATGTTGTAAATTTAGGTATGTTAGCCAGTGCCTGGTTACAGTTGGAAACACCCTGATAATTACCGGACCATACATCACTGACACTACCGGAAGTTGGTGTATAAGTGATCGCATCCATCTGGTCTTTATCAGAACCATTATCACCGGCAGAACTTCCTTTATCTGCATCATCAGAAGTAATACTGGTAACACCTATCCAGGCAAAACTACTCTCACTCCAGGTGAGCAGATTAGTATAACAGGCATTGACAAATTTAGTGGCATTACTGTTATCTGTGTATATAGAATCGGAACTGGTCAGTTGATCCTCCGGACTGGGACTTAACCAGCTTTTACTGCAGGAGCTTTGTGTAATAACAAAAGCCGCAACAGCTATGATGAATAAACAATACTTTTTCATGTCGCACACTTTTAGAAGATTAGAAAGAGAGATTAAACCCTGCCATGTAAGTAGAGGTAACCGGGTAGATATTCAATTCAATACCCGAACTGGTAGCAGATCCTGGCAATTCAGGTGTATAACCGCTATACTTTTTAAAGATAACAGGGTTCTGCGCCGTGGCAAAGACCCGGAAATTGCTTACAGTACTGCCCCACCGGGTAGTAGGTATATTGTAGCCAAGTGTGATATTATTGATACGGAAAAAGGAACCTGATTCCACATAATAAGTGGAAGGTACAGGGATAGTATTGGACGCTCTGGGAACATTGGTATTTGTGTTGGCAGATGTCCAGCGGTTAGCAGCTACACTCGCTTCTATATTGTCATTACCAAAACGTACTGCCTTCTTACCATTATATACTTTATTGCCGGCATTACCATAACAATCTACCGAGAAATCCAGCCGTTTCCAGCTGAAGCCTGCATTAATACCATAATAGGTCTTTGGCTGATAAGACCCCGTAAAGATCCTGTCATTATCATCTATTACACCATCTGCTTTTCCATCGCTGCCACTCAGATCAGCCAGTTTAAAGTCGCCTGGTTTTGTTCCTGTTAAATGCGGGGAATTATCTATCTCTTCCTGTGTCTGGTAGATCCCATCTGTTTTATATACCCAGAAACTACCTATTGGTTTACCTACTACTGTGTAAGTAGTGATCTGTCCATTGCCCAGACTACCGCTTTTCAATTGCAGGTTACCACTCACCTTTTCCACGTTGTTCTTATTAAAGGTGATATTACCACCTATGAAATAAGAAAAATCCTTATTGACCTTATTACTCCAGTTCAGGGTTATTTCCACTCCTTTATTACGCACATCTGCTGCCCGGGAATAAATAGTCTGATCAGCATCGCCCAGTGTACTGGGAACAGTTACATCTACATAAGCGCTGGTTAGCTTGTTATAGTAACTTGCACTACCATTCAGTCTTCTGTTCAGTACTGAAAACTCTATACCTGCATCAGTACCTGTAGTAGGCTCCCAGGTAGCAGTAGCATCTTTCACCTGATCGTACGTAATAGCCTGTTGCTGAGAATAGGAATTTCCACCAAATGCATAATAATAGCTCTGTATACTTACACCATTTAATATACCCAAACCACTTACGTTGTCATTACCTACTTTACCATAACCTGCTCTTACTTTCAGCTCATCAAAAATGTGCTGGTTTTCCATAAACCGTTCCTCTGTAATTATCCAGGAAGCACCTGCTGAATAAAATGTACCCCATTTATTGCCAACCGGAAAATTACTGGAACCATCCTTTCGAAATGAACCGCTTAAGTTGTAACGCCGGTCAAATGTGTAGGTAAGACGACCATAAGCAGATGCCCTGGTAACCAACTGCCCGGAGTTTGTGACAGAAGTAGTAGTAAGATCTCCCTGCCCGAGGTACCAGAGATTCCTCTGATTAGGAACTCCTTTCGCAGAAGCACTAAGAGAATCTCCTTTGTTATGCTCTGCAGAATAACCTACCGTAACAGACAGTTCATGTTTGTCATTAATCGTTTTATTATAGGTGAGATTATTATCTATATTATAATAAAATCCATTCCCTCTTCCTGCCGTCAATAAAGAAGTATCATTCTTCTGACCACTCCAGATGTAATAGGCAGGAGTGTATATTGTACTTTTACTATCACGCCGGTCAAAGTTAAAACTGCTATGCAGTGTGAGCCCTTTAACCGGAGTAAGATCTCCATATACATTTCCCTGGAGACGTACCTGGTTCAGGATATCATTTGTATATTCCAGATCTGCTACCGGGTTGGCAACACTCAGATTTTGTTCATATCCCCAGGAACCATCTGCATATTTCACCGGGGTAGAAGGTGCCATACGGTAAGCATTCGTAAACTCATTATTCTTATTGTTGGCTTTAACAATACTTATATTCAGATTATGTCCCAGTTTCAGGAAAGGGGCCAGCCTGTATTCATTGTTAATGCGGATCACGCCACGGTTATAATCATTCCCTCTGACGATACCATTGTCTTTAAAATAACCTGCACTGAAATAATATGTGGTCTTTTCAGTCCCACCACTGATATTCAGATTATAGTTCTGAACAATTCCTTTACGTGTAATTTCATCAAACCAGTTTGTATTGTTATTAATGGTATCCACGTCAAATATGGCTGAATTCCCATCATACACATTGGCTTCATTTGTATATTGTGCATATGCTTTACCGCTTGCCATTTTCACTTTGGAAGTAGCTGCCCTGAAACCGGAATAAGCATCTATCCCAATATGCATTTTTCCTGTTTTCCCTCTTTTGGTGGTAACAAGTATTACACCATTGCCGGCACGACTTCCATAAATGGCTTGTGCTGAAGCATCTTTCAATACCTCTACAGACTCAATATCCGAATTACTGACATTAGTAATATCAGTAGTAATAACACCATCCACAACATAGATCGGATTAGCATCACCGGTAATAGAACTTACTCCCCTGATACGTACTTGCGGCTGAGAACCCGGAGTACCTGCAGCTACGACCTGTACACCGCTCGTTTTAGCCTGCAATCCCTGAGCAGCTGTTAAAACGGGCTGTTTGGTAATTTCCGCACCCTTCACAGTTCCTACAGATCCCACTACCTGGCTACGGCGCTGTGTACCATATCCAACTATTACAACCTGGTCCAGTTGATTATTACTCTTTTTCAGCCTAACGTTTAGTTCTGTCTGACCATTTACCGGTACTTCTATATTGGCATAACCAATAAATGAAAATACCAGCACAGCATGTTCATCTGCTGTAATGGTATAAGTACCCTCAGTACCAGACATCGTACCTCTGGCTGTTCCCTTTATGGCAATCGAAACGGCCTGTAGCGGTTCTCCGCTTTCATCGGAGACCTTTCCTTTAATCACTATTTCTGAATTGGGAATTGCATGTGTATGTACTGAAAAGGCTAAAAGGGGGAAGAATACAAAGCATAGCCACTTAACTGCCCAATTTTTATGGGCAATCACAACCGAAGATTTCATAAATTTAAGCGTTGAGATGATAAATTCAGTCCTGCAAGACTGGGTTTAATCCATTGATTACAAAGAGGGGGAATGCGTCAACATTCCTCTTCTTCTTTTTATTAAGATTAAGGTGGATGTTTAATGACAGCTGTCATATACATAAATGTGGAATTTATCAGTTAATAAAAGAATCCTGTCTCTGTCAGGATCAAGCCTGCAGAGGACAAATTTTCTTATTTACTGCTTATATAAAAACGTGATAATTGGTTCGCAGAAATTAAGTGCTGATTGTTTTTTCTCTAACGTTTACGCATAGCTTTCTTCTTGACAAGTTTTTAAGTTACCCTTTGCTCAATAGTTAACATTTATATAACAATTCTATTCCAAGATAATAAGTTTGAAGAACATTGCAAAGGCTTATAAATGCCGCTGCAAGCTTCATTTATACGGGATAAGTGATTCATAGACAATAAGCAACATTCTGTCGTTATATCATCCTGATACATCTACAATAGGAGCACTATTTAAAGTTGATAAATAATTTTTTATGACTGCCGGAAAGTATGAAGTAGCCTTTGATGTGCTCGTTTGTTAACCTTGAAGAGATGAGACTATTAATGAAGAAAGGTCAAAAGCTGCAATCCTGCTACTTTTGACCTTTTGTTGGACCAGTTGGACAGTTATCGATCTCAATTAATGCTAAGGTTTCAAACGTATCCAATAATCAGCCGTTGCATATTCTGATCCGGCATCAAGAGCGTCTTCAATATCCTGCTTTAATGGGTTTTGATCTACCATAGGCTTATTACGATATGCTACAACGGAATACGTTGAAGAGTAGATCCAGGCCGAATTAAATATCCTGATTGCACAAAGATTTACTTTTGGTGTACTACAGAATACACCACCAGGTGCCAATACATAGTTAGCCGGATTATGCCTGGCAGCAAAATCTCTGGCAGCGGCTTCTTTTGCTGTATTATCTTTCTTTATAACATTATTGGATGAAGCTATCCCAGAATAATCACCGGGTAGAGATGTTGGTTTAGTGGAAGGTTCATTTCTCGCAAAAAATGTCTCTCCTGTAAAAGAGAAATCATACGTTTCTCTCTTGGTTTCTTCCAGCGTCCGCACGATTCCCTTGTTTGTTTTAATCTTTTTGGCATTAAATGCCATCACGCCACCAACTATAGCAAAAATACAAATGAGGCCTAATAAGATTTTAGGAGTTTTCATAAATGAAGAGATTTTATATTTAAATTAATTGCCTACTCTGTTCGAATGGTGTTCTGATAAATGGAATATGAGACAATGAGGTTGAGTAGTTATATTATTTCCAGGCAGTTATTTATTATGGCAACTCTAAAATGCATCATGCCATATAGTGTTATAAAGTTATTGATTAACTAAAAAAAATAATTAGGAGATCGGGAATAATATCTGACAATGATAAGGCTATAGCGAAGCTTGGGACTCCGGGGCAGATGAACTGAAGGCTTTTAGGTCACAGCAACTGGTCCCATATCTCCCTGAAATCTTCATCGCTAAGTGCTTCACTCAAATTATAAGCATCATACCCGGTTGAATGTATGGCATCTCTGCATTGCAACAATAGTTTAACACATTTCTCTTTATCGCCTGATTTTATCGCTAACCTTGCCATAGAGATGTAAGGATGTGAATAGTAATTCCTGCCCAGCACTGCAGCGATTTGCAGTTTTTCTTCTGCCAGGCGGTTAATGGATGGCGACTTGTAATCGTAGGCTAGCCCAGTATATTCAAGAAGGAAATCGCCCCAGTAAATATTCAGCTGGAAATCCTCTTCATGTTTATATACCTGTGAGAAAATTTGTAGCCCATGTTCAAATGTATTAATTAATTTTTCGTAAGCTCCCTGTTCATGATAGATATGTGCCATGCCCAGCAGGGAATTGGTAGCATATACTGGAAATGTCCAGGCGGCCTGTTGTTGCTCATGACCTTTTTTGAAGAAATCTACTGAAATCCTGTAATACTCCAGTTTCAGATCGTTGTCTGTTGATCTTTGGGCTGTGTCTGCAAATGCTTTACCCAGGCGGTTCAGCAGTTCAGGATTTTCTGTATAATAACCGTCAAGCGGCTGCAACAACGACGCTGTTTGTGCAACCATAACCGCCTTGTATGCCAATTCAATTTCAGGTGAGTCGTGATAGAGGATGTAGTGGTATGTCTCTGCCCAGTCGAGGTAAACGAGCTGGTTCTTTTCTGCGTGTTCATACATAGCGACTTCAAACTCACTTAGCAGGCGCTGATGCCAGTAGTAATTTTGTTCAAACGGGAGAAAAAGTACCCTAAAGCAATGATGGATCAAGGCTTTTACAAAGGTAGTATCGCTGAGCACGGGACGGAAAAAGTACAACAACTCTGTGAACGCTTCGGTGGTGAATTGTGTTGTAATTTCCATTTTATCCGTAAGGGCTCTCACCATCAACATTTGTATGTCGGTGGTTTGAGGAGCAATGTTGTAAATATGGATGGCCTCTTGTATGTAACGTACTTTATCTTCATAAGCAGTCGCATGATCGGCCAGGTTCTGGTAACAACAGCCACGTTCCTGGTAATAAGTTTGATCAGGAAAGAAACGCTGTATGGAGGCGATGATATCGAGCAGGTAAAAAATAAAGTCTACCGGGTCGCTGACTTTATCACAGTCAAGGTCGTACATACCATAGGAGTATAGTGTATCATAGGTTTCAATGATCTCTTGTTTATATTCTTCCAGTTGAATGGGTGAAAGGCTTTCTACAAGGGTATCCATTGCTCCATGGTCATAGTTCCCGAGCAGCTCTTTCAGTTGGGATATGATATTCATTCGCTAAAAATAATTAAACAGCGTTATTCTTTCAGGGTTGAGTTTAATTGTTTGAATTTCAAGTGGCCGGATAGCGCCAAATAAATTCATATCGGATCATGCGGGGGAATGATCTTGCATTTTGTTAACCGACCTGAGCTGAATGTATTCTATAAATGAGTATATTGAATTACCTATAAAACAGATTAATTACCCTTTTTCTCACCCAAATAACCCAAGACCATGAAAAGACTCATTTTCACGCTATTTATTTTCTCTTTGATGGCATGTTCCAAAAATGAGAATGATTCCCAGAAATTAAAATTAGCCAATGGACTGATGACAGATTCCGATACTACAGGCTTCACCGGTGTTGCGGCCTGTTACTGGACGCTTAATCAGACATTGGAGAATCCGCCGGATGATTATATTCCGGGATCCGCAGAACTCGAATTTCAATCCTGTGCCGGTTCATACGGCAGCGGATCCACGTCTGGTCATACCTTGTATCCCCCTGCCCCTCCTGTTATATTAACAAAAGTTTATCCGGATGCCCCCAATGTTAATGATGACCAGGTTCTAAAGGCTTTCTTCCATCTTTATATCGATTATATTAATGGAACACTACCGGATTACGCTGGTGCGGGTGCCAAAATAAATCTGTATAACAGTCTGATTATGCAGGCGTTGTCTACCTATCCTCCTGCCGGTAGCAATAACCTGGATAAAATCAACTCCTGTGTCACCTATATCTTTAATTATCCGCCTTCAGATCCCACATTTAACCAAAGTGAATTCCTTGATTATGTAACAAATGTGGTTTACAAATATGCAGGCCAGCTGAGGATTACTATAGCTTTCTCAAGGCAGTTGAACTTATCTTTCGATGCATATTCACTGTTCACTATGTTACTGTAGCTATAAACGAAAAAACCTTGTAGGAATATGACCTGTAAAGGGATACAGAGAGGTCTAAAAAACAAAGAAGGCTCTGATAAATCAGAGCCTTCTTTGCCTTGTTGCCCCACCTGGATTCGAACCAAGACAAACAGTACCAAAAACTGTCGTACTACCATTATACTATAGGGCACCGTATAATTGGATGGCGAAATTAGCAATTTTTCCTAACCCACAAAAAAAACTTTTAAAGAATTAGCTTAACCCGCTACTGATAACACTTTAGATACTACGGCCTCTGGTGCTAACCACTCCATACAGGCATGATCACCGCGAAAACAAGGCTTATTGCCAAAAATAGAGCACGGACGGCAGGAAAGGTCATTTACCTGCACTGCGTTATCAATACTTTGCCCATATCCCATAAATCCTGCAAAAGGATGCGTAGCCCCCCAGACAGATACCACCGGCACCCCAAATAGTGACGCCAGGTGCATATTCGCCGAGTCCATGCTGATCATCACATCCAGTTGACTGATAATCACCAGCTCTTCAGGAAGGGTGTAACGCCCTGCAATAACCTCAGCCGTCGGGTATTTCGCGGCAAGAGCCGTTAGTTGGGCTACTTCATTAGCACCACCGCCCATCAGTAAGACTGTCGTAGCAGGCTGTTGCACTAAAGCGGCCAGTACCTGCTCTATTTTATCGAGGGGGTATGTTTTCTCGCGATATGTAGCGAAAGGCGCCAGGCCTATCCAGCGGTTTGAATCTTTGGAAGAAGAACGCGGAAACACCGGAGGAGTAGCAGCAACATCAACCGCCAGCCCCAGTTCCCGGAAAACAGCTGCATACCGCTCAATAGTGCTGGTCAGTGGCCGCAGGATCTTGTTCTCCTGGCGGGCCAGCGCCTTCTTCTCCGCACGCCCTTTATCGATCACAGCAACACGTTTGCCACTCAGCTTAAAGAAAGTACGCACTATCTGAGAGCGCAGCACCTGGTGAAGGTCTGCCACCGCATCTATATGGTACGCCTGCCGGATACTCCGGAACAACCCAAAAAGACCTTTAAACCCCTTATGCGCCCCTTTCAGGTCTGCCGGGAAAAAGATCAGCCGGGGGATGTTGGCACAAAGCGCACCCCAGTTCTTATTGGTGACAAAAACGATCTGTATATCCGGATTGGCATCCAGGACTAACTTCATCACAGGGATAGTCATGGCGACATCCCCCATGGCAGAAAAACGGATAGCCAGTATTGTTCTCATCAGGATTTAGCGTAAAGGACCGGATTCAGAGACGGGTCATTGTACATTTTCATCTGCTTATACACTTTCATGTACTTCTTACCGGCGCCAATATCCGAAAGTAACAGCGTAATAGCCGTTCCCAGGTCATTGCGCTGGTCCAGCAGGATGTCCAGTTTACGCTGACAGGCTTCACGATGCTCCGCAGAAGCATCCGCACGGGTAGCCTCTTCACGCATATGGTAAATCTTCAGTGCAAGAATAGACAGGCGATCTATCGCCCATGCCGGACTCTCCGTATTAATAGACGCCTCAGCAAGCGGTGAAACAGTCTTGAACTGCTCCAGGAAGTAGCTGTCTATGTACTCCACCACGTCCGTACGCTCCTGATTAGACCGGTCGATCCAACGCTTGATTTCCAACGCTTTTACCGGATCAATCAATGGATCGCGGATAATATCTTCCAGGTGCCATTGCACCGTATCAATCCAGTTTTTAAGGTATAGCAGGTGCTCTATGGCTGCTTTTTCATAAGGATTCAGGATAGGCTGATTTACACTGTTATGCAGATGATAATCGGCAATACTCTGATCAAATATTTTATTGCACAGTTCTGTAAACATGAAGCAAATGTATATAAATAGCCTTAACATTCAAGTAACATGTACTGCTTACATTTATTTTCCATAATAGCAACCTTATATCAAACTATATGTCTGATAACCCATCCAGAATACTCTTTGATCAATTGTTTGAGGACAACCGCGAAAAGGTCTACCGGTTTGCTTTCAAACTAACCGAAGACCGTTTGCGGGCACAGGAAATTACACAACAATGCTTTATTAAGCTATGGGAAAACATGCATAAAGTACAACCCGGACAAGACATCTTTCCGCTTCTCTTCGTGTATGTAAAACATATTGTAATTGATGAAACACGTAAGTTATACCGGGAGAAAAAATCCCTGGAAAAAATATCTACCGGTTCACAATCATCAACAGATAACTCCCTGTTACATAAAGAATTTCACCAGCACATCCAGAAAGTAATAGGGAGAATGCCGGAACAACGCCGCAATATCTACCTGTTAAGCAGAGATAAAGGCAAAAGTTATAAAGAGATAGCAGACCAGCTAAGCATCTCCCCTACTACTGTAAGAAATCACCTCAACCTGGCCCTGCAATATATCAGGCGGGAAATGATGGCCCATTACGATATGTAAAACTATTCATGATGAAACGCTACACATTGGTTTTCCTGCTGTTAGCCGCCTGCAGTAAAAAGGATCAACCTGTTACCCCTGTTCCAACAGGCCCCGTTACGCAGAAAGAGACCAATAACTGGATGTTGGACAGTATGAAGTACTTTTACCTGTGGAATGATCAGCTCCCCGCTACAGCAGATACCACACTAACGACCACCGCATTCTTCAACCAGATAAAAAGCAAAGAAGACCGGTTTTCATTCATCTATAAACCTGCTGATATCTCTACCTATCCTAAATACATGTTGTATATGTATGGTATCGATTTCTCCGTAATAGACTGGCCGTCAGCTCCGGGAGGGGCATTGGGTGTGGTTAAAATAGTACTGCCCGGCTCTGCTGCCGATCAAAACGGAATAAAACGGGGACACTATTTCACACAGATCAATGGTACTACTCTTACCGGTACAAATGCTACCACGTTAAGCAACGCATTACTGGAAGCATCATCTGCCGCATTAACAATGGCCACCGTCAATAACACTACAATAAAAGAAGACAGTACCATCACTCTTGCGGCGCAGTCCCTCTCAGAGAAACCCATTTACCAGGCCACTACCTGGCATATAAGCGGAAAAGAAGTCGCTTACCTGTTTTATAATGCTTTTGATGATAATTACAACCAGGCACTTACAGCAGCCTTTCAGCAATTCAAAAATGCAGAGGCCACAGAACTGATCCTCGACCTGCGTTACAATCCCGGTGGAAGTGTCGCCGGGGCTGCATTGTTAAACGCATTTATAGCACCTGGTATAAATGAACAAAGTACTTTTGCCAAATACAGTGGTAATAACCACCTTGGACAAAGAACTATCTCTTATAAGTCAGCACTATCCGTTCCCGAAAGCGGATCACCCATTGATTTCAATTCACTGACAGGTGCCAGGCTTTCATTAAACCGTGTGTTTATTTTATCCGGTGCAAAAACAGCATCCGCTGCTGAATTAACAATTAACTCACTAAAGCCATATACAACGGTGGTACAAATTGGGCAAAGCACCTTTGGTAAAGATAAGGGCGCTGTTATTATCAGAGACACCCGTTCACCACAACGCATCCCCTGGGCTATATTGCCCATCACTTATAATCTCTTAAATGCCAAAGGAGAAGGAGGATATACACAGGGGATTACGCCCCAGTATCAGCTGGATGAACTGGCAACTCAGCCCTTATCTCCTATTGGAAATACGAATGATCCCCTGATAGCAAAAGCAATAAATATCATTAACGGAGGTGCAAGAGAAAGAGAAACAAATACGGCAGTGAGGAGTTATTATGATTCAAGACAGCAGGCAGCAGATATGAACATTGTAAAAATACCCCGGTAAAAATAATAGCGTACTGTAGATACAGTACGCTTTGTTTGAAACATTTGATTGAGAGATGAATCGTATCTCTTTAATCGCCAAGGGGGTATTCTATTCTTTAGCAGGTATTAATCTTTTTGAATGTCATTAATGGATACTTTCTTTCCGGTAGCCCGCAAACTAATATCCTTAATAACAGTTCCACTTCCCGTTCCCATTAATAAAACACCAGGAGTTAAAGCAGGATCCTTCAGCGGCACATAATCCATATGTACATATTGCATAATAGCGGAAGTATCTTCAGGAAGATATCCTCCATACACAAATTCTCTTCCACCTACCAGCTTATCGTGACTAAATATCATTTTAGATTGAGAATTTCTCCCTAATAAAACGATTCCATTCCAGATAGGACTAACAGTATCTTTTACAAGAATAGATATAGGGAAATAAGGCTGCCCTTTCGCCAGTATTTTTGAACCACGGGTAATGATTAGACCACTCCCCTTTTTTCCTGGCAGCAGATCAATAACAGTACCCGGTTCAATTTGAATAGTAGCTTCATTACTTATATATACCCAGTCCTGAATGTACCATGTATGTGTATTTGTCAACAGGGTATTCCCGGTAATAATTGCCTGTAAGGTATCATTGGCCGGTATTGTCTGCAACTGTTGTTTTCCGGGTATATTGCCCTCTTCCTTTTTACAGCTGATGCAAAAAAGAAACACTATCAGTGGGTATAACTTTACTAAACTCATTTCAATAGCAATGGTTATTATTTTAAGGGCTGAGGAGGTTAACAAACAATAGAAACTAATATTCAGCATTCTGTGAAGCAAATTTCCATCTACCTCTTTGCTGTACACCATAAGCAGTAATGATCTGACTTTTTCCGGGAATAGGGCTGATGGCACACTCTTCAGATGAAAAAGCATCTATCAGGAATTCACCGGTAACAGTGTTTTTAAACTTCAATATATATGATATTGGCACTTCATTTTCAGTGGCCAATAATGAGATCTGAGTTGGATGTAATTTATTCTTTTCAAATCCTTTCCAGGATATACCTGTATCCTCATATTCTGTACCATTAAATTTGAATAAATATGCATCAATTTGTACATCATCTGCCTGTAATTCTACCGGCAACTGATTGTAAAGGAAAAACGAAGCAGAATCAGCAGCAATAACAACATTGCCGGCTGTCATAAAGCTTTGTATTCCTAATGTTGGGCTGTATGCCAGTTTTAATGCCAGCAAGGCACCTGCTGTTGCATTTACTGTCGTATCCAATAACAGCGTATCTGTTCCTGCCTTTTTAAAAATGATCTTGCTTGATTTACCTGCAGACAACATTAATGGTGATGATAATCCTATTGTCTTACCTGCCACAAGCGTATCTACCTTTGTATCGTCTACATATACGTCAACAGTCATCGTCCCCGGTAGTGCCAGAAGCTCCGCCGTAAAAGACGCAAAATAATATTCATTCACAGGTTCCCCTTTCTTACAAGCCGCCAGGAATATCAAAGCGGTAAATAAAATGCACTTGAAAAATTTAATCATTTTTGCTTTTTTTAAAAAAAGTGTGGAGAGCTGCCTCTCCACACTTTTACATAATTGAATCTTACTAGAAACGTGACCAGTTTGCAGCCCAGTCAGCACCACCATATGTGAATGCACCGGCAGCAAATGTGCGGGCATCACTTGATGTACTAGGATAATAATTTGCAGCACTGGCAGTAGTAGGCCTTACGAAAGGATTAACCAGTAATATACCTGCATTAGGAGTAGCACTTGAGTAACCACTGTTCAGCAACTGAGCAACAGCTGTAAAGTTAGCTGTAGTTAAACATGCGCTGGTACCTTCGATTCCGAATGGAGTTACGAAAGCATGAACCAGGTTGTTGTTTATTACAGACAGACCTCTTGAATAAGCACATGGAGTGTTACCTAAATTACCATCCAGAGAAATACCTTTATTGAAGCCCATGAAAATAGAATTCTGGAGATCAATACGGCTGCTTCTTCTGATATGAGCACCACGGCCATAAATACCAGTACCTGATGGCTGACCATTGGTGATGCTTGCAGCAGCAGCTGTAGCCTGACCGATGATAGTCATGTGATCAACAACAGCCTTAGTGTAAGGAGATACTGTTGAATCACCAGATGCCAGGTTATCACTTTCGATACCGTTAGACTGACTCTTATCAGCGCGGGTAACATCAGAAATACCTAAAGCATAAGAAATGTGACCAGAGAAACCGTTGTCGAAATCGAACATATCATCCAGTGCATCAACAGCTATCAGATAAGAAGCATTTACTGCACCACCGAAAAATTCGAATGCGTCATCTTTGGATTTGAAAACTTCAACGTGGTCAACTGTAGTACCAGAACCAACACCACCAAATGTAAGACCATTCAGTTCATTGTCAGTTGATAATTCATAACCTGCATACTCAATACGAACATACTGCAAAACACCTGAGTTATCAGCATTGTTGCTACCACCATAATAAGGGCTTGCTGGAGGAACACCACCGATACCTTCGATCAGAGCAGAATCACCCTGGTTGATATCAGCCTTTCCAAGTAAAACAACTCCACCCCAGTCACCAGATACTGGTGCTGCCTGATCAGAAGTAAATAAGATAGGGCTATACTGAGTACCTGCAGCGATGAGCTTAGCGCCTCTTGTGATTACCAGTGTTCCACCTGGAGCACCTTTGATACCCTGAATCAGAGCACCTTTAGAAATGGTCAGTGTAGCGTTGTTGGATACGTACACGATACCGCTCAATTTGTAAACTTTACAACTATCCAAAGAAAGGTTAGATGTAATTACGCCAGTAATGGTACTGTCTCCGCAGGAATGAATTGGACCAGCGGTTAAAGACCTGTCGTTGTTGGCAACCTGGTTCTCTTTCTTACAGGCTGTACCCAATGCCAGTACAACTGCTGCAAGTGATAAAATAAGGGAACGATTTTTCATGGGTTCTCTTTTTGTTTTGTTAAAGATGGAATGAATGATAAATGAATACCTGATCAGGATATATTTGTGTTTACGCGTTTACTCTTAAAAACTATAGCCAATTGTGATACTGAAGGTTCTGCCTGGTCTTGACTCATAATCTATCAAATCCTGTCCCTTCTGATAAAGCAGGTCCTTGATACTCGGATCCTTCTGGTGATTGCTGATCGCCGCATCCTTATAGAAATTCCTGTACACCACCGAATAACTGTTCAACAGGTTAGAAATATTCAATCTCAACTGCATCTTCTGCTTCAGCAAACGGATAGCCAGTTGTCCGTCTAATGATTCCAGCGGACGTTCGAACAATGATTCACTGTAATATGCCGCAGGGCGGAACATACGGTTTGTCACATAGTTATATACCAGGCTGAAAGAAACAGGCTTGATATCATAATAGAAACCTGCATTTACCATATAGTTACTGGCACCTGTCTGTGGTCTCTTTTCTTCTTTACCTACCTTTTCAACTGGCAGTACTTTGTTAGGATCATTAGGGTCCAGACTTCCATAATCTATATCTACAGGGGTTACACGTGAGGACAATGCTGTAAAATTGCCATACAAGGTAATATTACGTATTACAGGTACCTGGGTAAAAGACAATGATTTTCTTACCTCTACTTCCAGTCCATAATTCTTCGCATATTTATTATTCTTCAGAAAATAGATCCTGTTATCTCCCTGTTTATAGATCTCCATAGGATCTCTGAATTTCTTATAGAATAATGTTGCAGAAAGCACTTCACCAGCTGCAGGATACCATTCATATCGGAAATCAAAATGCTGTACTGTTGTGGATTTCACCAAATTGCTGCCATAAGTACCTCCCAGTTCAAAATCATATTCATTAAAGAAAGATAACTCTCTCAGGTCCGGACGGATAATACTCTCTGCATAAGCCAGGCGCAGATTCATCTGCTGTGTTAAAGTGTAAGTAAGGTTTGCTGAAGGGAAAAAGCGCCAGTTAGGCTCCCGGTTTGTAAGGGCACTATAATCCAACTGAGTACCAGGACCTCTTGATTCATTGATCTGGCGGAAAAGAGAATCCAGTACATTATTGATCTTATTAAGATTATAACCTTCTGCTCTTACACCCCATACCAGTCTCCACCGGTCATTGATCTTATTGTCCAGCATAGCATATACACCATGTAATACTGCTGTTTTATGGAAATCATCTGTAAACCTGTTGAAGTAGATCTCACCACCACGTTCCGGGACAAATGTCTGTGCCAAAGGAGGGAAATCCGCTGTGTTATATCCTTTTGACCCACTGTTCAATACATAGAACAACCTGTTCTTGCTCCATCCTGCATAACCCACTTTTAGTGTATTCTCAGACTTTAGTTTGCCAGTTCCAAGATTAAAAGGAGCGGATATTGCAAGATCCCAGTTATAATCCTTCTCATAAGTACGGCTCCACCAACGTAAGGCCCCTTCACTAATACCACTGCTGAATGGTGAGCGGATATTGAATTCATTTGATTCCAGTTTATCATTATCCAGCATAGTGGCCTTCAGCTGATGATTATCCGGTCTTTGTTTATCAAGTAATACATAACTACCCATCCACTTTAACCTGATGCCACGTTTTCCTAAGGCATGCTCTCCCTTCAACTGGTTCTGCCATAAGTTAGTCTGGGTAGTAAGATCATAATACCCTAAAAGAAATCCTGATGGATCTGAGTGATAACCAGAACCGATCAATAATTGCTGATCCAGGCTACGCAGGAATAAGCTCTGAAAACTAAGACGGGTACGTTCATTTTTATATCCCAATCCAAGTAAGCCACCGAGGCTGGTAGAAAAGCCATAGCTCTTGCCACTAAATGCCGCTCTGCCAGCTTCATCACCGTCACCGGCCCCGTCAAAACCATCTCTGCTCATACGCACATCTTTTGTCTGAAACGTATTGCGGTAACTCGCAGATACTACAACCCCAAACTGGTCTTTTGATGTTGGATGAAATACTTTACCTGCTGATAACTGATAATTCTGTGAAACAGGCGCCTTCATTTCATATACACCCCAGTTATTACTAAATGAGACAGACTGCTTATTTTCTGCATTATATTTAGCAATTACATCAGCAGTGTTCGTCCAGTCCAGCTTACCCAACAGGTTGCGGTGAGATGCTGCTTTACCCCAATACTCCTGCCCTTCCAGTTTCAGCGTACGAAAGTTTTTACCGGTCGTTTTATCATTTGTACTGCCACCTATGCCGATGTTAAGAAAATCCTGTGCGGGCATGTCCAGTGTATTCACTTCCACAGATCCTCCGCCAAATTCTGCACTACGGTCTGGTGTAAGGGTTTTAACAACTGTTACATTTTCTACGATATTGGAAGGAATGATATCGAAACTGAAATTCTTTCTGTTCATCTCAGTGCTCGGCATTACCTGTCCGTTTAATACGGCCTGGTTATAACGCTCACTTAATCCGCGTACTACCACATATTTATTATCAACAGTAGCTAATCCACTTACACGTTTTAATACATCTCCTATATTTTTATCCGGCGTACGGCTGATCTGTTCCGCACTGATCCCATCTGTGATAGATGCATTGTTTTTCTGCAATGCATACAACCCCTCGACAGATGCACGTTTATAATTTCCTGTGATGGTTACTTCCTTCAGATGAGAACCCGCACTTTTCATAACGATATCCAGCGGTAGAATGCTTTTCTCTTTCACAATTACATCTGTTACTTTGCGGGTATCATAAGAAATATAGCTGAATGTAAGTGTGTATGTACCTGGCTGCAGACTAAGTGTATAAGTACCGTCCACGCTCGTAACAATGCCCTGTCCATCACTTGACTGTATCGTTACGCCCGGTAATGGCTCATTTTTATTGTCTACTATTTTACCTGTAACCCGACCTTTATCCTGTCCTGCCACACGTTCCTGTTTTCCCTGTTTTAATGCGACTGTTTTATTTACAAAAGCGATATCTAAAGGAGCATATACATCCAGGAAATGGAGTACATCTCCTAACGGCTGATTATTAAATTTTACAGTTGAAAATGCACAATGTTGCAGATATTCCGGATCATACGTAAAAGTATACGGTGTCTGCTTTTCGAGCGATTTCACTACTACATCTGCGGTAGTATTTTCCAGGTTTACGGAAACCTTTTCTGACAATGATTGATACGATTGCGCCAACAGCGCCACAGGAGAACCTGTCACTAAAAAACTTAACAGGAGTTGCATAGCTTTCCCATTACAAAATCTGTTTGTAGATTTTTGCATACTTGAAGATTACTTTTAGTTATAAATAAATACAGAACCGGGCCCCCCCGGGAGTTATTGTTGATCTTGTTGTGTCTATTTTATTTCATACGTGTTGCTACTCAATCTCACTATTTTAAATCCGTGTACATATTGTATGGCTTCCAGTATATTTTCTAATGATTCACCTGCGGAGAACACACCTGATACCTTACGTGTACCAGACACAGTACTATCCATTATGATCCGGCATCCCAATCTCGTCTGCAGTTTGGCAAAGACATCCTTCAATGGCATACCATCAAATACCAGTTTGCCATATTTCCAATCCAGTACTTCCTTTGCTTTAAATACTGCCGGTACAGCTGTTTTCTGATTTTCACCATACTGTACCATCTGTCCCGGATGTAGTATACAGGAGAAAGAGGCAGCTATTACAGAGACTTTACCTTCTACCAGACTTACCTGTATATGTCCGTCTGCAAGATTAGCCGTAGAGATGTTAAAGGCAGTACCCAGCGCTGTAGTCACCAGCTTACCTGTGCGTACACTGAACGGACGTTGGGGATTATGTGCTACCTCAAAATAGGCTTCCCCGTTCAGTGACAACTCCCTGCTTGTGTCATTATAATTATTCGCATAGGCCACCGATGAATGCGGGCCTAACCATACTTTGGAACCATCTGTCAGTGATAAGAGCTTGATATCATTACTCTTATTGGAGAGCGTATCCCAGTTAAACGCCAGAGGCGCTTTACCGGCCGTTTGAAGCCTCGACTGCCATAACCATGCACATACTCCCAATAAGACCGCTACGGCAGCTGCTATGCTGTATAAACGGCGATATATACGATTACCTGTCTTCTTTATTTTCACCGGCTGACTCAAAGCATACATCTGACCGAACCAGTCATCTACTTCCGGTGTTTCCGGTTGTTCCAGCCAGGCTTCTGCCATTGCAGCTTCTTCAGCTGTGCAGTCACCTTTAAAGTATTTTTCAAGTATTTGCGGATCTATCTTCATTTCCTGTGTGTGGTAATAAGAGTACGCAGATGAATAGGGGAAGTACCAATGGGATAAGTGGAGTTTACAATTCCTTAACACCGGCCCTGCCGGGCAAAAGAAAAGCGTATGGTAGATACCATACGCTTGTTGTTAAGATTGTCATGTGAATGTTCGAGAATGCAAATCGTGCAGATCCTTTTGGGATCCGTTAATTATATTAGTACCTAATGAGAAATAATGTTTATTGCTAACAATAAATAATGTTGATGAATATAGTATGTTGCTGGCATATAGTCTTTATAATAAGGTTCTACAACACGTTCCTTCTACAATGCTTCCTCGTTCTTTGCGGGTATATACCCCCGCGTTACTAATAGTACACCTTTAAAATTTTTAATGACAAAGGGTTTTCTATTCATACGTGTTGCGCCAAGGGTTATACACAAATCATTCTTCGGGTCCGGAAGTGTTCATGCAAATTACATCAATTCACTGAAAGTTCCACAGCAGTAAAATAAAATTTCAACTTTTTTACATACAACTTTTGTGTGAATTAAAGCCCTTCCTTGTCCTCTCTAGCTATTTAGTCTGTGTTCTTACCGCAATATAGTATAAAGGAATACCAAGCAGGATAATTCCAAGTCCGGGTAATGCATAATTACTTTCAAATACTAACAGTAACAAAGCCAGCGAAGTTGCTACCACTATATATATAAGTGGCAACACAGGATAACCGAATGCCTTATACGGACGAGGTGCTTCAGGACGTTTTTTACGTAAGATAAAGATACCCAGTATGGTTAACACATAGAATATCAATACACCAAATATTACTAATACTAAAAGGTCATTGTATTTTCCGGAAAGACATAACAGAGATGCCCAAACGCACTGTATCCATAACCCGTTGGCAGGTACATTAAATGCATTCAGTTTGGCTGCTTTTTTAAAGAACAGACCATCTTCTGCCATCGTAGAATAAATCCTTGCACCAGACAGAATCAATCCGTTATTACATCCGAAAGTAGATACCATGATCATCACTGCAATGATGGTAGAACCAACCCCGCCGAAAATCTCCTGCGCTGCCGCTACTGCCACGCGGTCTTTTGCCGCAAAAGCAATATCATGTAATGGCAGTACTGCCAGGTACATCAGGTTAGCGCTTACATAAACGATGGTAACTAACAGTGTACCAAAGAATAATGCACGGCCAATGTTCTTCTGCGGGTTCTTGATTTCCGCTGCAATGAAAGTAATGTTGTTCCAGGCATCACTGCTGAACAGTGAACCTTTCATGGAGATAGCCACTGCACCAAACAATGCAAGGCCTGATAATAAGGTAGTTACGACTTCTCCGTTATTCTGTGTCAGAGATACAGCATCCCAGGCATGTGCCCAGTTCGCATTCCATATCTCCTGTTTTGCTCCCAGCAGGAAACCGAAGATAATCAGACCAAACAGCGATAACAGCTTAGCCAGAGTGAACACTGTCTGTATGATCTTTCCATTGCGGATACCCCGGGTATTGATCCAGGTGAGTAAGACAATGGAGATGATAGCGACTATCTGCGCGGCTGAGACTTTCAGAAAGCCCAGGTCCATCAGTATGTTTTCTTCACTAAAGGAAGGAATGATATAAGAGGAGAATTTTGCGAAGGCAACTGCCACAGCTGCAATCGTACCTGTCTGAATTACACTGAATTGCGTCCATCCAAACAGGAAAGCAACAAAGGGATTATAAGCTTCCCGCAGGTATACGTACTGGCCGCCTGCTTTTGGAAACATACCGGATAACTCTCCATAACTAACTGCTGCTATAATTGTAACAATACCTCCCAGTACCCACATGAGTGTGAGCCAGCCGGCAGATCCCAGGTTACGGGTAATTTCTGCTGAAACAAGGAATACGCCTGATCCTATCATGGAACCGGCAACAATCATAGTAGCATCCAGCAGGCTAAGGCTGGGACGGAAAGCCGAATTCTGGTTGTTCTCCATACAGGTTAATGGTTATATCGGTGTAATTAGAAAATCCCGTTCAGTCTATTTTGACAGAACGGGATTCCAAGTTAAAGTTTTTTTTATATGTTTTGCTATAGCAAGTATTATTTTTTCTCAGAAGCGTCCGCTTCATTCAGCCCTTTAATTACCTCATTGGTGATATTATACTGTTCATCTTTGTACAGTACATTGCTGGCTCCGGAGCGATAGGAAAGGATATATGCATACTTTTTGTCGCTGTTGAACTTCTGTAAGAAGTCGTTCAGCCTTTTCTGCAGTTCATCATTGAACTTACCTTCCTGTTCGGCATACTGTGCACGCATGTTCTGTGCTTTGCCTTCCAGTTGCTGTTGTTTGTCGTATAACAGGCGCTGAGCGGCTTCACCGTCTGCCTGTGTCATACTCTGTGCTTTACGCTGAAAATCAGCTGCTTCGTTCTGTAATGCCCTTACATTAGCTTTCAGTTCATTATCGATCGCCTGCTGTTTCTTTTCCAGTTCTGCTTTCTTCTCTTTGAAGTAATTATAGTTTGCTTCTACGGTGTCAATATCCACATAAGCAATAATAAACCCTTGATTAACAGTTGCTGTATTATTCCCTGTTGTAGTTGCCGCAGCGGGTGTGCTGCCTTGTTTAGCTGGTTGCTGACAGGCCATAAATGTTCCGGCTGCCAATGCTGCCAATACTCCGCTTTTCACAAATTGTTTACTAGTGCGCATGTTGTTAGGTGGATTTTTTTAATCTCCTTTGATTCGATTTAAAAATTGAACGGCTAAAATAAGGTTTTTACATGATTATAGGTAGTGTCCAGCCATCTTAACAACACTTTCACATTTGATATTTTAATGCATAAACGATACCAGTTTAAAACTATCTGCCACGAGCGCATTTCCATATACGATCCAGCTATAGATCTTCTGATTCTCTATTACAAAGTTGGAATCAATATTTCCACGCAGGCTCAGACTTGAATCTGCATAACGGATATCACGGATATGTGTTCCTGCCTGTACCGGTATAAAACTGGTGACAGCCGTATAACTGATACGCTGAAAACGTAAGGTATCCCCGAGATAGAAATCGAGTGTTACCTGGTTGGGAACAGTATCATAAGTATCACTCAGGTTCACGATACGCAGGTTACCCATGTTGGCTGCCGGTGGCGTGAGATTATCTTCTGCTGCCTGCAAACGCAGGTTATTATTATGGTCCAGGGAAAGGAATACGGAGGAGAAGTGACCATTGCGCAGACTGATTTGTCCGCCCGCAATAGTATCCAGGTGATTCCCTGCTGTAAAGATGTATAAGTTATAACGTTTTGCCAGGAAGCTGTGATAACCGGTACTTTGTCCGGCCCCCAGATTAGTACCAATAGTAGCTGTGTCGATCATTACATCATATTGTTTACCGGGTACTGCTAAAACCACATTGATACTGGAACTGGTAACAGGGATAGAACTATCACTGTTTTTATTACAGGCGATGAAACCTGTTATAAGAAGTATAACTATTAAAAGGATCCTTTGCTTCATAATACATTTGAAAGTTGCGGAAAGTTACAGGTAAAAAAAATGTCCCGGGCAAAGTGCCGGGACATTTTTTTTATACAATGATGTACTAAACTATTCTTCTTCGTCGAACTGGAATACTTCTTTAGAAGATGCCAGGATGTCGTATTCTTCTTTAGAACCAACGATCATGTTTTCGAACTCGCGTAAACCTGTACCTGCTGGTATCAGATGACCCGTGATTACGTTTTCTTTCAGGCCAAGCATATCATCTGTTTTACCGTTGATGGCTGCAGAAGACAGTACTTTGGTTGTTTCCTGGAAGGACGCAGCAGAGATCCAGCTGTGAGTACCCAGTGATGCTTTGGTAATACCCTGCAACAGTGGGCTGGAAGTAGCCGGAGCAGCGTCGCGGTATTCCACCAGTTGTTTATCTGCACGGCGCAGTAAGGAGTTTTCTTCCCTCACCTGACGCAATGTTACGATCTGGCCAGCTTTCAGGTTACCTGATTCACCAGGTTCTGTAACTACCTTCTTATCGTAGATATGATCGTTCTCTTCAAAGAATTCAAACTTATCGGTGGTATCACCTTCCAGGAAACGTGTATCTCCGGGATCTTCGATATTCACCTTACGCATCATCTGACGCACGATCACTTCAATGTGTTTGTCGTTGATCTTCACACCCTGTAAGCGATAAACTTCCTGGATTTCGTTCACCAGGTATTCCTGTACTGCGAACGGTCCTTTGATGGAGAGGATATCTGCCGGAGTGATAGAACCATCAGACAAAGCTGTACCTGCTTTCACGAAGTCACCGTCCTGAACCAGGATGTGACGTGTCAATGGCACCAGGTATTTCTTGATGTGACTTTCACGGCTTTCGATGATGATCTCACGGTTACCACGTTTGATGTTACCGAAAGCTACCACACCATCAATTTCAGATACGATGGCAGGATTGCTTGGGTTACGTGCTTCAAACAGTTCAGTTACACGTGGCAGACCACCCGTGATATCTCTCAGTTTACCGAGGATACGTGGGATCTTCACGATAACCTGACCAGCTCTTACAGTATCTCCTTCTTCAAGGATGATATGTGAACCAACCGGTAAGTTGTAAGATTTCGCTTCTTTATTACCATCTACAAACAGAGATGGGATCTTATTCTTGTCTTTGGTTTCAATTACCACTTTCTCACGGTGACCAGTTTGTTCATCAGCTTCTTCACGGAAGGTGATACCTTCTATGATACTGTCGAAACGAATGCTACCCGCAATTTCAGAAACGATAACGGCATTGTACGGATCCCATGTGCAGATGATATCACCTTTCACTACTTTCTGTCCGTCTTTCACCAGCAGGCTGGATCCGTAAGGAACGTTATTAGTGATCAGCAGACGGTCATTCTTCACATCCACGATACGTAATTCACCTGTACGGCCAATTACTATCTGTACTTTTTCACCATCACTGTTTTCGTAAGTGGTCGTTCTCAGACCATCAAATTGTACAGTACCATCAAACTTAGCCTGTAAGCCGGTATCTACTGAAGTAGAACCAGCCACACCACCTACGTGGAACGTACGCAGTGTCAGCTGTGTACCAGGTTCACCGATTGACTGAGCTGCAATGATACCAACGGCATCACCACGCTGTGTTACATAACCGGTTGCCAGGTTCTTACCGTAACATTTCACACACACACCTCTGCGGCTTTCGCAGGTAAGTACGGAGCGGATCTCTACGGTTTCGATAGAGCTGTTATCAATTTTATGAGCGACATCTTCGGTTATCATAGCTCCTGCTGCAACGATCAGTTCTTCCGTGTGTGGTTCAAACACATCGTGCAGGGAAGTACGGCCTAAGATACGGTCGTATAATGGTTCAACTACTTCTTCATTGTCTTTCAGTGCAGAAGTGGCAATACCGCGGAGGGTACCACAATCTTCTTCATTGATTACCACGTCCTGTGCAACGTCTACGAGACGACGGGTTAAGTAACCAGCATCCGCTGTTTTCAACGCCGTATCCGCAAGACCTTTACGCGCACCGTGCGTAGAGATGAAGTACTCCAATACGTTCAGACCATCTTTAAAGTTGGACAGGATCGGGTTTTCAATGATCTCAGAGCCACTGGAACCACTCTTACGCGGTTTGGCCATCAATCCCCTTAAACCTGCCAGCTGTTTGATCTGCTGTTTGGATCCACGCGCACCAGAGTCAAGCATCATGTACACAGAGTTGAAGCCCTGTTTGTCATTTGCCAGTTCACGGATCAGCGTTTCTGTTACTTTGGTATCTGCACGTGACCAGATATCGATAATCTGGTTATAACGTTCGTTATTCGTAATCAGACCAGAGTTATAGTTATCCCAAACTTCGTCTACTTCACTGGTAGCACCATCAATCATGTGCTGTTTAACTTCCGGTATGATCAGGTCATTGATGTTGAATGACAGACCACCACGGAACGCAGTGCGGAAACCAAGCTGTTTGATATCATCCAGGAACTTCGCAGTTTTCGGGATGTCAGTATATTTAATGATGTCACCGATGATTTCACGCAGTGACTTCTTAGTCAGCAGTGCATTTACGAAACCAGCTTCTTTTGGAACGTGCTGGTTGAAAATTACACGGCCTACAGTTGTTTCGATCAGTTTCCATTCCAGTTCATCCTTTTCGTTACGTATTGTTGCCTTTACGCGGATGTTGGCATGGAGGTTTACTTTCTCCTCATTGTAAGCGATGATTACCTCTTCTGCTGAGTAGAATGCTTTACCTTCTCCTGCTACCTTTTCGGTTTCAGTTGATCTCTTACCCTTAGAGATGTAGTACAGACCCAATACCATGTCCTGTGAAGGCAGGGTGATTGGTGTACCGTTCTGTGGGTTGAGGATATTGTGAGATGACAGCATGAGCAACTGTGCTTCCAGTACTGCTGCATTACTCAGCGGTACGTGCACGGCCATCTGGTCACCATCAAAGTCGGCGTTGAACGCAGAACACACCAGTGGGTGTAACTGGATCGCCTTACCTTCTACCAGTTTAGGCTGGAATGCCTGGATGGAGAGACGGTGCAGGGTTGGCGCACGGTTTAGCATTACAGGATGTCCTTTCAGTACATTTTCCAGGATATCCCATACAACTGCTTCCTTACGGTCTACCAGTTTCTTCGCTGATTTTACGGTTTTAACGATACCTCTTTCGATCAGTTTACGGATAATAAACGGTTTGAACAGCTCTGCCGCCATATCTTTTGGCAGACCGCACTCATGCAGTTTCAGTTCAGGACCTACCACGATAACAGAACGACCGGAGTAATCCACACGTTTACCTAACAGGTTCTGACGGAAACGACCTTGTTTACCTTTCAGTACATCAGACAATGATTTCAGGGCACGACCACCTTCTGCTTTCACTGCGTTTGACTTACGGGAGTTATCGAACAGGGAGTCTACCGCTTCCTGCAGCATACGTTTTTCGTTACGCAGGATCACCTCAGGTGCCTTGATCTCGATCAGACGTTTCAGACGGTTGTTACGGATAATTACCCTGCGGTACAGATCGTTCAGGTCGGAAGACGCAAAACGGCCACCATCCAACGGCACCAGTGGGCGCAGTTCAGGCGGTACTACAGGGATATATTGCATCACCATCCATTCAGGATGATTTTCCACACGGCCATTCGCTTCGCGGAATGCTTCCACCACGCTCAGACGTTTTAAGGCTTCTGCCTTACGTTGCTGACTGGTTTCAGTAGCCGCCTGGTTACGGAGCTGGTAAGACAGGCCATCCAGGTCTATCCTGGCCAGCATCATCTCTACCGCTTCAGCACCCATCTTGGCGATGAATTTGTTTGGATCTTCATCCGGCAGCATCTGGTTATCTTTTGGAAGCGTATCCAGTACATCCAGATATTCTTCTTCAGTTAACAGATCGCCATAGTTCATACCCTTTTCCTGTTTGGCACCAGCCTGGATGATCACGTATCTTTCATAATACACGATGGTTTCCAGTTTCTTGGAACTCATACCCAGCAGGTAACCAATCTTATTAGGCAGGGATTTAAAGTACCAGATGTGAACAACAGGAACAACCAGACGGATGTGACCCATTCTTTCACGACGTACTTTCTTTTCAGTTACTTCCACACCACAACGATCGCACACGATACCCTTATAACGGATACGTTTATATTTTCCGCAATAGCACTCATAGTCTTTTACGGGGCCGAAGATCCTTTCACAGAATAAACCATCACGTTCCGGCTTGTAAGTACGGTAGTTAATGGTTTCCGGCTTCAACACTTCCCCGTAAGAGCGTTCCAGAATGGAATCCGGAGATGCCAGACTGATGGTAATGCTGCTAAAGTTTGATTTAGGACGATTTTCTTTCTTGATGGCCATATATGTTGTTTAAAGAAAATTCACATGTAGAATTAGAAGCTGCAACTACTAAGAGCTATGGCAGTACTCCGTTTCACGAAATACTGCCTTGCTCATAGCTTATATTTTGTAACTACTAATCAAATTTCAGATCCAGACCCAGACCGCGGAGTTCATGTATTAATACATTGAATGATTCCGGAACGCCTGCTTTTGGTATATTATCACCCTTCACGATGGCTTCGTATGCTTTAGCACGGCCTACGATATCATCCGATTTAATGGTTAACAGTTCCTGCAGGATATTGGATGCACCATATGCTTCCAGTGCCCACACCTCCATTTCACCAAAACGCTGACCACCAAACTGTGCCTTACCACCCAACGGTTGTTGTGTAATGAGACTGTATGGTCCGATTGAACGGGCGTGCATCTTGTCATCTACCATGTGGCTTAATTTAAGCATGTAGATAACACCCACGGTTGCTTTCTGGTGGAAACGGTCTCCGGTTTCTCCATCATACAGGTAAGTATGACCAAAGCTTGGCAGTTTAGCTTCTGTGATGTAGTCTGCTATTTCTTCAGTGGTAGCACCATCGAAGATTGGTGTAGCAAACCTTAATCCCAGCTGCAGACCAGCCCAACCCAGTACGGTTTCGTAAATCTGTCCAAGGTTCATACGGGAAGGTACGCCCAATGGGTTCAGTACGATATCTACCGGTGTACCATCTTCCAGGAACGGCATGTCTTCATCACGTACAATCTTGGCAACGATACCCTTGTTACCGTGACGACCTGCCATCTTATCCCCTACTTTCAGTTTACGTTTGCTGGCCAGGTATACTTTCGCCAGTTTCAGTACGCCGGCTGGTAACTCATCACCAATGGAGATGTTGAACTTTTCGCGTTTGTAGCGACCCAGTTCTTCATTGTACTTGATGTTATAGTTATGCAGCAGTGTATTGATCTGATCGTTGGTACCCTCGTCTGTAGTCCAGCCCAGCGGATTTACGTTCTGGAAATCGATGTTCGCAAGGTTCTTCTGAGAGAACTTGGAACCTTTGGAGATCAGTACTTCACCATATGTATTGGTGATACCGGATGAAGTTCTGTCTTTCAGTAAAGTAAGCAGTTTGCTCATCAATACTTCCAGCAGGTCTTCTTCATTCTTCTGGTGTACTTTTTCCAGTTTTTCCAGGGACGCTTTTTCGCGGGTCTTGGAATTTTTATCTTTCTTGGCGCGGCTGAACAATTTCTTGTCGATTACCACACCTTCTGTGCTTGGAGGCGCTTTCAGAGAAGCATCTTTCGCATCGGAAGCCTTATCACCGAAGATAGCGCGAAGCAGTTTTTCTTCAGGAGAAGGATCAGATTCACCACGTGGGGTGATCTTACCGATCAGGATATCACCTTCTTTGATGTGAGCACCTACGCGGATGATACCGTTCTGGTCCAGATCTTTAGTAGCTTCCTCACTTACGTTTGGAATATCTGGTGTCAGTTCTTCTTCACCCAGTTTGGTATCACGTACTTCCAGTTCATATTCATCGATATGGATGGAAGTGAAGAGATCCTCGCGGCCTACACGTTCAGAGATTACGATCGCATCCTCAAAGTTGTAACCTTTCCATGGCATGAAGGCCACTTTCATGTTACGACCCAGGGCCAGCTCACCACCACGGGTAGCATAACCTTCTGTAAGGAAGTCGCCGTATACCAGCTGTTGTCCTTTCTTAACGGCAGGACGTAAGTTGATACAGGTACTCTGGTTCGTTTTAGCGAATTTAACCAGTTGATATACTTTCAGGTCATCTTCAAAAGACACCAGTTTCTGCATTTCGTCCCGTACGTAACGTACATGGATTTCATTTGCATCTACGAATTCAACTGTACCATTACCTTCTGATGTGATCTGCAGACGGGAGTCACGGGCTGCCTTACCTTCCAGACCAGTACCTACGATAGGCACCTGTGGATTGATCAGCGGCACTGCCTGACGTTGCATGTTTGATCCCATCAACGCACGGTTGGCATCATCATGTTCCAGGAACGGAATCAGGGAAGCGCTCAAACCAACGATCTGGTTAGGGGCAACGTCCATGTATTCTACTTCCTCTCTGTCTAATATCGGGAAATCACCGGTTTCGCGGGATTTTACCTTTTCATTTAAGAAGTGACCTTCTGCATCTAACGGTGCATTTGCCTGGGCTATCTTCACAGAATCTTCTTCTTCAGCACTCAGGAACTGCACTTTGTCCATATCCACTACACCGTTACGCACCTTGCGGTAAGGCGTTTCGATGAAGCCCATGTCGTTCACTTTGGCGTGTACGCAAAGGGTAGATATCAGACCGATGTTTGGTCCTTCCGGAGTTTCGATAGTACACAGACGGCCATAGTGGCTATAGTGTACGTCACGCACCTCAAAACCTGCTCTTTCACGACTTAAACCACCGGGCCCGAGCGCGGAGATACGACGTTTGTGCGTAATCTCAGACAATGGGTTGGTCTGATCCAGGAACTGGCTCAGCTGGCTGGTACCGAAGAAGGAGTTGATCACGGAACTTAATGTTCTGGCATTGATCAGGTCTACCGGAGTAAATACTTCATTATCACGTACGTTCATTCTTTCACGGATGGTACGGGCCATACGGGCCAGACCAACGCCAAACTGAGCGTACAGCTGTTCACCCACGGTACGTACACGACGGTTAGACAGGTGATCGATATCATCGATTTCCGCCTTACTGTTCGTAAGCTGTACCAGGTATTTTATGATAGAGATGATATCATCCTTGGTAAGCACCTTCATATCCAGTGGTGTAGGCAGACCCAGTTTCCTGTTGATCTTATAACGTCCTACATCACCCAGATCATAACGCTTATCAGAGAAGAATAATTTATCAATGATACCCCTTGCTGTTTCATCATCCGGCGCATCTGCTCCGCGCAACTGGCGGTAGATATGCTGAACGGCTTCCAGTTCGGAGTTGGATGTATCTTTATTTAAAGTATTGTAGATAATTGAGAAGTCGCCGCTCACCTCTTCTTTCTGCACGAACACGCTTTTCACGCCCATATCCACGATAGTCTCGATATTGGCTTCATCGAGGATACTGTCACGTTCAAGCATGATTTCATTACGCTCGATACTCACTACTTCACCGGTATCTTCATCCACAAAATCTTCCACCCAGCTTCTGAGTACACGGGCACCCAGTTTCTTACCAGCGTATTTCTCCAGGCTCTTCTTATCTGCTTTTACTTCGTCTGCCATGCCAAACAGCTGCAGGATGTCCTTATCTGTTTCGTAACCGATGGCACGTAACAGAGTAGTAACCGGGAATTTCTTCTTACGGTCGATGTATGCGTACATCACATTATTAATGTCTGTAGCAAACTCCATCCACGCTCCTTTGAACGGGATCACCCTTGCAGAGTAGATCTTGGTTCCGTTTGGATGTACAGATTGACCAAAGAATACACCAGGAGAACGGTGGAGCTGTGATACTACCACGCGCTCTGCGCCATTTATCACGAATGTACCTCTAGGCGTCATGTAGGGTATGTTCCCAAGGAACACGTCCTGCACAATTGTCTGGAAGTCTACGTGCTCCTCATCATTACAGCTGAGGCGCAGTTTAGCCTTCAACGGTACCGAGTAGGTAAGCCCACGTTCAATACATTCCTCTATAGTATATCTCGGAGGGTCTACAAAGTAGTCCAGGAACTCCAGATTAAAGATATTTCTCGTATCTGTAATCGGGAAGTTCTCCTTAAATACTTTAAAAAGGCCTTCATTGTTACGTTTGTCTGGTGTGGTTTCTAACTGGAAAAAATCCTTGAAAGATTGAATCTGAATAGCCAACAAATCTGGAGTCTCCGTAACTTGTTTGATCTTTCCAAAATTTACTCTTTCTTGTGTTTGGGCTTTTTTTAGAGACATATTCGAAGTTAGCAGTTATATTAACTTATATAATATTGTGAAGAAGCAAATCACAACATGAATCGGGGAAATTAAGATTTCTTTGCCAAATACCCTCCAAAAATTATCTGTCTTCCCTATTTGTCAAATCCACCGACCTGGTGATTTTCCCCTTTTTGACTCTCCGAAAAGACACTTTCCCAAAGGGAAGAAGGCCAAAAGTGCCAGAAGCACTTTTGACCTTATAAAGAGGTATCCTTAAGCAAAGAATTACTGAATTTCAACGTCAGCGCCTGCTTCTGTCAATTTGTTCTTCAGGTCTTCTGCTTCAGCTTTGCTCACACCTTCTTTCAAAGGTTTAGGAGCGCCGTCAACTAATTCCTTAGCTTCTTTCAGACCAAGACCTGTCAGATCCTTAACGATCTTAACTACGTTCAGTTTGCTAGCACCTGCAGATTTCAGGATAACGTTGAAGGCAGTTTTTTCTTCAGCGGCAGCAGGGCCTTCGCTTGCAGAAACTACAACTGCAGCAGCAGCTGGTTCAATACCGTATTCACTTTTCAGAAAATCGGCCAGTTCTTGTACTTCCTTAACAGTTAAACCTACTAATTGTTCGGCTAATGCTTTAACGTCTGCCATTTGTATAATTTTTAAAAGATGTTTGTAATGTTGTTAAACAGAGTGTTTTATAATTTGACTTGGAAGCCATTTTTGTTTGTTACCCGGGGGTAACTGATTATTCTGCTGCAGGAGCTTCTACACCAGCTTCTTCTTTCTTGCCTTTTTCCAGCAAAGCAGCGATAACGCGTTTTGCAGGAGATTGCAACAGACCGATAACGTCTCCAATGAGTTCGTTCTTGGTCTTGATTTTCACCAGGCTAGCCAGTTGGTTGTCTCCCAGGTAAACTTCGTCTGCTACGAAAGCAGCTTTCAGTTCTGGTTTCTCCACTTTCTTATTTTCCTTACGGAAAGTAGAAATGATCAGGGCTGGTTCTTTAGGACTGTCAGAGAACATCAGGGCAGTTACGCCATTCAGTGCGCTGTATACGCCTTCGTACTTAGTACTGTCCAGAGATTCCAGTGCTTTACGGATGAGGGTGTTTTTAGCCACCTTCATTTCTACATTCTTATCAAAACAAACCTTTCTCAGGTTGTTCACCTGTGCAACGGTCAGAGACTCGGTGTTGGTGATGTAGAAGTTGTTATATTGAGTGAACTTGCTTTTCAGCAGTTCAATCGCTTCGTTTTTTTGATCTTTGTTCATAGCTTTTTTCAATTTGTTGATCTACCGGAAGGTGAATCAGTTAGTTTTGAACAGATTTAGTGTCAACTGTGATACTTGGGCTCATGGTGCTTGCCATTGCCAGGCCTCTCAGGTAAAGACCTTTCGCTGTAGCAGGTTTTAACCTGATGATAGCGTTGATCAGCTCCTGTGAGTTCTGTTCGATTTTGTCGGAAGCAAATGATACGCGGCCGATAGAAGCGTGGATGATACCAGCTTTATCTACCTTGAACGTAATCTTACCACCTTTCACCTCGTTCACTGCTGCAGCTACATCATTAGTAACAGTACCAGTTTTAGGGTTAGGCATCAGGTTACGGGGACCAAGTATTTTACCCAGCTTACCTATTTTAGGCATTACCGCCGGAGTAGCAACAATTACATCAATATCAGTCCAACCTGCTTCGATCTTCTGGATAAATTCATCCAGACCAACGAAATCAGCACCAGCTTCTTTTGCTGCAGCTTCTTTATCAGGAGTGCAAAGAACCAGTACACGTTTAGTTTTACCAGTACCGTGGGGAAGCGTTACGGAACCACGGATAGCCTGGTCAGCTTTCTTGGGATCTACGCCCAGACGGATATGTAAATCGACAGAGCTGTCGAATTTTGTGCAGTTAAGATCTTTTACAAGAGTGGATGCTTCTTTCAGGCTGTACAGCTTGTTTTTGTCCACCTTTGTGTCGGCTGCTTTTCTTTTCTTCGTTGCCATTGCAAAATGTTTTAAAAGTTAACCTGCTTGTTCAACAGGGTGACACAATTAGTTGCCCCAAGGAGCGTTACCCTCAACAGTAATACCCATGGAACGGGCAGTACCAGCTACCATTTTCATAGCGCTTTCCTTAGTAAAGCAGTTCAGGTCGGCCATCTTATCAGCTGCAATAGCTTCAATCTGTGCCCAGGTTACCTTTCCTACCTTATTACGGTTGGGCTCTTTGGAACCACTCTGCAATTTGGCTGCTTCCAGTAACTGTACAGGTGCTGGAGGTGTTTTAATTACAAAATCAAATGATTTGTCGGTGTAAACAGTCAGCAATACAGGCAATACCTTACCCATTTTATCCTGGGTGCGGGCGTTGAACTGTTTGCAAAACTCCATGATGTTCACACCTTTGGAACCCAGTGCGGGACCAATCGGAGGTGCAGGGTTGGCCTGGCCGCCTTTTACCTGCAATTTCACGTACGTTGCGATCTCTTTTGCCATGTTGTTTCAGTTTAATTTGGTGAAAACGTTCCGCCTAAGACGGGACTCCCAAAACTAAAAGGACGAAATTTTACCTTTTAAAGGGGATGCAAAGGTATATAATAATGTATTGATTCGCAAAAAGAATTTGCTTTCGGGCATCCTTTTTGCTATTATCACCATTTTGAGGTTAAAATTTTACAATTCTATTGCAAAACTATTTTATCTTAAACCGCCGGTACGAACATTCTGGGTTAACACATCCCCGGCGAGCCTGACAAATCTAATTTAATTTACCGGAATTCCCAGCCCCGTTAACAAGTCTGTCCCAAATTCCCCCTAAGATTGTCTCTTATGCCCTCAACCTTCCCCGCTTCTATCTGTTATCTTTAATAAAATACCACCAATTATGAAACGTCTGTTGTTATTTGTCACTGTTATTCTCCCCTTCCTTGCCAAAGCACAAACCGCCGATCAGCAAAAAGCCTGGATGGAGTACATGACTCCCGGCCATGTTCACGAAATGCTGGCCAAATCAGATGGCGCATGGACATTCGAAATGACTTACTGGATGTCTCCCACTGCCCCTCCTTCCAACACCACCGGTACCACAGAAAACAAAATGGTACTGGGCGGACGTTACCAGGAATCCGTTCATAAATCCCAGATGGAGGGAATGCCTTTTGAAGGACATGGCCTGCTGGGTTATGACAACGCCAAAAAGATCTTCCAGAACACCTGGGTAGATAACATGGGCACCGGTATTATGACCATGGAAGGAAAATGGGACGATGCCACCAAATCCATTACCCTCACTGGTACCAGTTACGATTGCATGGCTGGTAAAGATGTAAACGTAAAAGAAGTATTTAAGATGATTGATGATGATCATCATACCATGGAAATGTACATGCCTACCGCTGACAACAAGGAATTTAAGAACATGGAGATCAAATTCACCCGCAAAAAGTAATTCGGTTCCATCGCAAACAAAAAAGTCCCGGCAATCTGCCGGGACTTTTTTAATATTATAAAAGAAATAGTTAGCTGATTTTCTCTACCTGCATGAAGTTCAGTTCTACAGGAGTAGCACGGCCAAAGATCTTCACCGTAACCTTCAGTTTCTTCTTATCTTCTATCACTTCTTCAATCACACCGTTAAAGTCATTGAATGGTCCATCGATGATCTTGATGGTTTCACCAACGATGAAAGGTTCGCTCATGGTCAGTCCGTTATCAGACATCTCATCTACTTTACCCAACATTTTATTTACTTCTGCTTTACGCAGAGCGATAGGTTTATCCTTACCGAGGAAGTGAATAACACCGGAAACGTTACGGATAGCCTGGATCACATCATCAGACATTTTGCCGTCTATCGCTTCGATCATTATATAACCAGGATAAAAGTTCTTTTCGCGCATCACTTTTTTACCTGCCAGTACCTTGTACACTTTTTCTACAGGTAAAAAGATCTGAGCAATCATACTACCCCAGTCAGAACGGCGAACCTCAATATCCAGGTACTCCTTCACTTTTCTTTCCTTACCACTTACTACGCGAAGTACATACCATTTTGTATCCTGAGCAGGTACAACAGCTTCATGTTCTACCTCAGGGATAGGAGCTTTTTGTTGTTCCTCTTCCTGATGTTCATGTTCCTCTTGTTCCTGTTCGGGGTTAATTGATTCTTCGATCATTATCAGAACATTTTATAATACTGAGTTAACACTAAGTTAGAAAGGGCATCCATACCCCATACAACGAGTGTAATAACAACAGTTGCTATTAAAACTACCATTGTAGAGGATTGCAGCTCCTGCCAGGTAGGCCAGGACACTTTATGCACCAGTTCGTGATAAGATTCCCGGAAGTAAGTTCTAATCTTATTCATGGTTTATGATATTAACCGTTTGGAAACGTAAAAGGTGAAAAGTGAAATGTGATTAAAATCATTCACTTTCCACCTTTCACTTTTGACAATTTGGATGCACGGGCAGTAGGATTCGAACCCACATCAAAGGTTTTGGAGACCTCTATTCTACCATTGAACTATGCCCGTATAAAAAGCCATTAGCGGTGAGCGTTTGACTAATCAGCTGATCAAATTTACTAAATTTTCTCTGCTAATCGCAATTTGCTAATTGCTAATGGCCTTATCTCGAAAAAGTGATTACTTAATAATTTCTGTAACCTGACCAGCACCTACGGTACGTCCACCTTCGCGGATAGCGAATTTCAGACCCTTTTCCATAGCGATTGGCTGAATCAATTTAACAGTCAGTGATACGTTATCACCTGGCATTACCATTTCAACACCTGCTGGTAATTCAACTTCACCTGTTACGTCAGTTGTACGGAAGTAGAACTGAGGACGGTATTTGTTGAAGAACGGAGTGTGACGGCCACCTTCTTCTTTGCTCAGTACGTATACTTCACATTTGAATTCAGTGTGCGGAGTGATAGAACCTGGTTTGCAAATAACCATACCACGACGGATCTGGCTCTTTTCAATACCACGTAATAACAGACCTGCGTTATCACCAGCTTCACCTCTGTCCAATAATTTCTTGAACATTTCAACACCTGTACAGGTAGATGTCAGTGGTTTTTCCATCAGACCTACGATCTCAACGGGTTCACCTACGTTAATAACACCACGCTCGATACGTCCTGTAGCAACAGTACCACGACCAGTGATAGAGAAAACGTCTTCTACAGACATCAGGAAAGGCAGATCAACCGGACGAGGAGGTAATGGAATGTAAGAATCCACTGCATCCATCAGCTCATCTACAGCTTTCACCCATTTTTCATCGCCAGCAAGAGCGCCGGTTGCAGAACCCTGGATAATTGGAGTATTGTCTCCGTCGTAGTTGTATTTGCTTAACAATTCGCGAATTTCCAGTTCAACCAGTTCCAGCAACTCAGGATCATCAACCAGGTCAACTTTGTTCATGAACACAACTATACGTGGAACGCCTACCTGACGAGCCAACAGAATGTGTTCTTTAGTTTGTGGCATCGGACCATCTGTAGCGGCAACCACCAGGATCGCACCGTCCATCTGCGCAGCACCAGTGATCATATTCTTCACATAGTCAGCGTGACCAGGACAGTCAACGTGTGCGTAGTGACGACTTGCAGTCGCGTACTCAACGTGTGCTGTATTGATAGTAATACCTCTTTCTTTTTCTTCAGGAGCCGCATCGATCTCATCATATCCTCTCTTCTCTGCCAGACCCTTATTTGACAGGATCGTAGTAATGGCAGCAGTTAAGGTTGTCTTACCGTGGTCAACGTGGCCGATGGTACCAATGTTTACGTGGGGTTTATCCCGCTTAAAGGTTTCTTTTGCCATTGTATTTTTTTTAGATGGTTTGTAAAGATTGTATTGATAGTTGTTTTAAAAAACGGTTTTTACAAACTTGTACCGATGATGAGAATCGAACTCATGGCCTTTTCCGGTAAAATACCAGAACTGCTCTTCCACTGAGCTACAACGAAATTCGGATTCAAATTGTTGAAACCCTTTAGAGCTGTTGATGAGAATTGAACTCACGACCTCTTCCTTACCAAGGAAGTGCTCTACCCCTGAGCTACAACAGCTTTTACTAAATTTGTAAAGAACTCTTTCGTTAACCAACAGTTGCCCATTACTTAACTAATGAGCGGGAGACGAGGCTCGAACCCGCGACCTACAGCTTGGAAGGCTGTCGCTCTACCAACTGAGCTACTCCCGCATAAAAAATAATAATAAAGAACTAGCGTAACAAGGAAGTTCCGCCTTTGCTAGGGGCAAAGGCGGAACATTTGCACTGTGTGGGCAGGATAGGATTCGAACCTATGAAGACGAATCAGCGGATTTACAGTCCGCCCCATTTGGCCACTCTGGAACCTGCCCAACTAAAATCCTAAAACTCCTTTTCAAAAGTCACGTCCATCGTCCGGACTTTAATTTTGCTTCGGAATTTTTCCGGAGCCACCAGAGGGATTCGAACCCCCGACCCACTGATTACAAATCAGTAGCTCTGGCCAACTGAGCTATGGTGGCATACCAAGTATTTATAAAAGGTATCCGTTAAAAGAGGTGCAAAAATAACAGTATTTAGATAATCTCAAAATCTTTTTTTTGCGCCCGGATACAAATTTCAAAACTTGTTTGTATTGGCTAAAATGCCCTACAGTAAAGAACTTTACTACCTTCGCCGATCCCTTTTTTCGATCGGGATGGCAAAGGTAGTAAACAGATATTTAATTCCAAAATATTTTTAAGGATTTACTGAAATTTCTTCTCTTTCTGCCTCTTGATCTGGGTTACGACTGAATCAAAGGCGGAGTCGAACGACTCTTCAAAGGATTTAGATTCATGCTTTACAAAGACGTCCTGGCGGGGGATATGGACTTTAATCTCAGCAATTTTGTCTTTAATCTGGTGGGCTATTCCATCTAACTTTAAAAAAACTTCAACACTGATAATGCGATCGTAGAATGTATTGAGCTTCTGTAGTTTTTTGCTCACATGGTCAATCAGTTTTGCATCCGCATCGAAGTGTACAGTTTGAATCTGAACGTTCATAGCATTTTAATTTTAATATTTAACAATCTTAGTACATGCTTGTAACATTGTTTACATAGGCTCTCATTTGTTTTAATGGTATCAAATATGCTTTACAAAGAACTCATTACTAATTTAGTCACTTTTGCACTCTTATTGATAACCATTTAGTAATATTTTGTTAATGTTCATTATCCTTTCGGATGAGCCTTCTTGAAAGCCGCCTTCAGCTTCTCTATGCTATTGGATGTATATACCTGTGTAGATGCAAGACTGGAATGACCCAGCAGTTCCTTCACTGCGTTCAGATCCGCTCCGTTATTAGTGAGATGTGTGGCAAACGTATGCCGGAGTATATGGGGACTCTTTCTGTTAATCGTTGTTATCTCGTACCGGGTGAGGTAATCCCGCACCACATTGTACACATATTTGGGGTATAACTTACGGCCCGACTTCGGATTTACCAGCAAAACCTCCTGGTCATATTCCGCCAGTTCCTTCCTGCAAACTGCCCGGTAAGTGTTTATTTCCTCCATCAGATGTGGACTGATAGGGATAATCCGCTCCTTATTGCCCTTTCCAAGCACCTTAATGCTCAGATTACCGGCATCAATATGCCTTTCCTTCAAAGAGATCAGCTCAGACAACCTGATCCCCGTATTATACAGCAATTCAAATATCAACTGGTGCGTACGCCCTTCCAGACTATCCGTAAACACCGGCTCCTTCTCCTCTCCCCTACGCATACTATGATTATCCTCCAGCGCCCGCATCCCCTTTTCATCAATAAAGCCAGGCAGCCGCTTCCCGATCTTGGGCGCAGTCACCTTCGTCATAGGGGTCATACTAACCTCCCCATGCCTTAATGCATATTTGAAGAATGATTTTAAAGAGGAAATCTTGCGGTTAACAGTCTTGGCCACATTACTATGCTCCATGAGCCAGGCCAGCCATGTACGGACATGGGAATGGGTGATGCCCGTAAGTGGCACATCACCGTAAGTTGACTGCAAAAACGTAAAAAACTGGGTAAGATCTTGCTGGTATGCAGAGAAAGTATGCTCAGAGTATCGTTTTTCGAGCCGGATATAAGCCAAAAAGCGGATGGCTACCGGATGTAATTCTTCACTCAATACAAAAAAATTGATGATTGTAAAGTTATGTAAAACCTTACAATCATCACATATCTTGCGTTGGAATTATCTGTAGTTCGAATTAATCGTCCAATTTACCACTAGCCAACTGCTGTTTGTAAACAGCTTTCAGTACCTGAGTACGACGCTTTACAGAAGGCTTGGTGAAAGATTGACGTGTCCTGAGTTGCAGCAGGATACGAGCTTTCTCAAACTTCTTTTTATACTTCTTGAGCGCCTTGTCAATATTTTCGCAATCTTTAGAATCGATGATCAACATAGTATTAGTCTCCTTTTTTTCAGGAAGGCAAAGATATAGCATTGTTTTAAAAAAACAAAAAAATGTAAGTATCAAATCCACTCTTTTGCAGGCAGCTCCCATCTCCTTATTATTAATTAATTTAGCTCCATGTTTACAGGAATAATAGAAGCATCAGGAGAAGTAATAGCCACCAGCATGGAAGGCAGCAATATGGAGATCACCATCCGGTCCTCACTGGCCCCGGAACTGAAAGTAGATCAGAGCATCTCTCACAACGGCGTATGTCTCACCGTTACAGAGATCAGACACGATACCTATAGCATCACTGCCGTGGCCGAAACCCTGCAGAAAAGCAATATAGGCTTACTGGCCCCCGGCCATAAAGTAAACCTGGAACGTGCCATGGTATTCAACGGACGTATAGACGGACACCTCGTTCAGGGCCATGTAGACAGCACAGGGGAATGTATCTCCTGTACCCCCATGGACGGCAGCTGGGAGTACCGCTTCCGCTACCCTGCCCAGTTCGCAGCCCTTATAGTGGAAAAAGGCTCTATCTGCCTGAATGGTATCAGCCTCACCGTATTTAATGTAACTGATACCGAATTTACCGTGGCCGTCATCCCCTATACATACGAATTCACTAACATCTCTTCTGTTTTACCCGGCAGTACCATCAACCTGGAATTTGATATACTCGGCAAATACGTGGCCAGGCAACTATCCGTCAAATCATAATTATGAAACTTACCTCTGCCCTGGCTATCCGTTACCCCATCATTATGGCCCCCATGTTTCTCGTTAGCAATGAGAAAATGGTAAAAGCTGCTATGGACAACGGGATTGCCGGTACTTTCCCCTCCCTCAACTTCCGCAAAGAAGGTGAACTGAAGACAGTACTGGAAAATCTCAATAAATACATGGCTACCTTACCTCCCGGACAAGGGACCTATGGTATCAACCTGATCGTTCAGAAGACCAATCCATTGTATAGCAAGCATTTAAAAGAATGTGTAGAGGCTAAAGTTCCTTTTTATATTACCTCACTGGGTAGTCCTAAAGAAGTGATAGCGGCAGCCCATAGCTATGGGGCTAAAGTTTTTTGCGATGTAACTAATATGCTTCACGCGGATAAAGCTGCCCAGGCGGGCTGTGATGGATTCATTGCCGTATGTGCCGGCGCCGGCGGTCATGCCGGTCCCTACCCCATGCACATACTGGTGCCTGCTTTGCAGAAAGCCTATCCGGATAAGATACTGATAGCGGCTGGTGGTATCGCTACCGGTCAGCAAATGGCCAGTGCGCTTCTGTTAGGTGCGGATGGGGCTTCTATCGGTACCCGTTTCATTGCCAGCAAAGAAGCTCCGGTTAGTGAAGAGTATAAAAATGGGATCGTTAATTATGGGATGGAAGATATTGTGCTGACAGAACGCCTCTCTGGTACGCCCTGTAATATAATTAACACCCCTGCGGCGAAGAAAATGGGCTATAAGCAGCATTGGTACGAGAAACTGCTTAGTAACAACCAGCGCACCCGCAAGTACTTTAAAATGCTGGTACAGCTGCGTGGCATGAAGAAACTGGAACAGGCGATAAAGCCGAATAACTATAATCAACTCTGGACTGCCGGTCAGAGTGTTGAAATGGTCCATGAAGTGAGCAGCATAAAAGATATTGTTGCTGATATAACCACAGACCTTAAAGCCACCCTGCAGAAAAACTACCTCTAATTCACCTGTGGATCCCCTTCATTTTATGATATAATAATTCCAATTATATTTTAATGCATTGCTAATCAGTAGTAAAAAAGCATCGAAATATTAATAGGTAGTGTTAACCTACTGATATTCTGTGCATTAGGGTATATAACCCGTATATAAGCCGTATATAACCCCTATATAACAGGTATATAAGCCGTACCTATAGAGATACGGCTTATATAGGGTTTATATACTAGTCTATTCTTAGTTATAAAGAGTTTACAAGAGGGTTTAGGCTCTTGCTGAGTTGTCTGAGATGTTTACTACACAAACCTGGAGCTTATTGAATAGTAGTGTTCACCGGGCTTTAGGGTCAGTCCCGGCGAATCTCTCCCCTATTTCTGGAACGATTTTTTCTACTTTTATCTCATGAGAATATTTTTCACTGCATTACAACTGCTGTTCTGGATACCTGCCCTTGGCCAGACAGCCATCTCTGCTACCTACGATTCCACCTCCGTCGCCGAACTTTACGACCGCATTCCTATCGGATTAAAACTCTTATATGATAACGGCCAGCTTAGAAAAACAGAAGGTTTCCTTCAAGGTGATTACCGCTGGAACCGCCTCAAAATAAACACTAACAATGGCTCCTTCCAGAATGGTACCCTGGTCATTAACCGTAAGCAACTGGCAGAACAACAATACACTGTACAACTGTCCGTTACCGTTCCTGACAAAGCACAATCATTCCAGGTACCGCTCAAGCTTCCTTATTTGCAAAGTATCCGGTTTAACCATTATGCAGACAGCTTAAAAAGAGATGTTCATTTTTACCTGAACGTAGAAGGGGTGTTCAGTAGCGGCAAAATATATCCGCTGGATACTTCAGTCATACAATTTGAAGTAAGTGAAGGGAAAGTAATTGGTCAGGACCTGCTGATAGACCTGCATTCTGCTACCCGTATCATTACAGTAACAGCGACTGATAAAAATAATCCAAACCTAAAAGTTACCACCAGCATCCCCGTAAAACAATTACCGGATGATATGTCCCTGATCAAAAAGAAATAATCCTAGATCAGGGAACGGGCTTTTAATTCCAAATATTTATTTACGACATTCATCGTCAGCTGCTGGGGGGGAGTCAGTAAAGACAAAATACCATACTGTGTCAGCTCACGTACCATCAGCTTTCTCTCATTCGCAAACTTCTGTGCAATTACCTGCCGGTAAATATCCGAGGTAGAATGCACTGCTTCCTGGCTCATCTTCTTCAACTCCGTATTCTCAAAAAACACCACCAGTAATAAATGATATTTCGCTAACCGGCGCAGATAAGGCAACTGCCTCTGCAAACCGGATACAGACTCAAAATTTGTAAACAGGATCAGTAAAGAACGTTGAGAAAATACACTACGCAACGTTACACTCAGCTTTTCATAATCACTCTCCTGCCATTGTGTTTCCTGTGCATACAAAGTATCCAGGATCTTATTCAGCTGCACTTTTTTATTGCTGGCAGCCAATACATCTACCTGGTTGGCAGCTAAAGTAACAAGCCCTGTTTTATCACCCTTCTGCAAAGCAATATTGCTGAACACCAGAGAAGCATTAATAGCATAATCCAGCAATGTTAACCCTTCAAAAGGCATCTTCATGGTACGGCCTTTATCAATCACACAATACACCTGCTGAGATCTCTCTTCCACATAACTATTTACCATCAGGTTGCCACGGCGGGCCGTAGCCTTCCAGTTCAACCGGCGGATATCATCTCCCCTTACATATTCTTTGATATGATCAAACTCCATGCTATGCCCTACCACCCGTTTCTTATGCACACCCATTTCCATCATTTTGGAATTGATGGAAAACAGTTCATAATTATGCAGCTGAATGAAGGAAGGGAATACCTTTACCATCTGTCCGTTCTCCACTACCACGCGACGCTGGGCCAGACTTAAAGGACTGCGGATAAAAGCATTCGTATTACCAAATTCATACTCTCCTCTTTCCAGCGGATGCAGTACATAACGTAATACTTTTGTCTCTCCCGGTTTCAGACTTTCTTTTTGTGTAAAGTCGCGTAGCTGAAACTGAAAAGGTATTTCATCCAGCAGGGTAACGAATACGGGAAAACGATAATTATTTACCAGCCCGATATCAACATTATTATCATCTCCGTTACTGAACCGCTGTGCCATTATACGCTCTACTATCAAAGGAGAAGCACCTGCTACAAACAGGAATACAACATCCAGTATCATCAGTACAGTCAATGATGCAATGATGATGAGTGCAATCGGATATAATGCCGGAAAAAAATAAGCCAGCACAAATAACATAGTAGTACTACCCAGGATCAGGTAAAACCGGGTAGTAAAAAATAAAGAATGAAAAAATGTCTTCTTCATATATTATCTCGGTACTTCCACCGCTTTAATGATCTGTGCAATCACTTCATCTGTGCTGATCCCTTCCATTTCACGCTCTGGTGTAAGCATGATACGATGACGCAATACATGCGGCAACATTTCAAGTACATCATCCGGTGTTACGAAATCACGGTTATTCATTGCTGCCAATGCTTTGGAACAATTCATTACAGACAATGAAGCACGTGGCGACGCGCCCAGGTACAAAGAAGCGTTCACACGGGTTTCCTGTATCAGCGCAGCAATGTAATGCAACAGTTTATCTTCAATATGTACCTGCCTGACCTGTGCCTGGAACTCTATGATCTGTGTAGCGGTGACTACTTTGTCTACCAGTTTGGTAAGGTCCGTTAAACCATTATGCTGATGCATAGACTGCAACATGGTTATTTCCTCTGTTAAAGAAGGATATTTCACTTCTATCTTAAAAAGGAAACGGTCTAATTGTGCTTCCGGTAAACGATAAGTACCTTCCTGTTCAATAGGGTTCTGTGTAGCCAGTACCATAAACGGAGCAGGTAATTTGTGAGAAACACCATCGTTGGTTACCTGACGTTCTTCCATTACTTCAAACAATGCTGCCTGTGTTTTAGCAGGAGCACGGTTGATTTCATCTATCAGTACCAGGTTGCTGAATACAGGGCCACGTTTGTATTCGAACTCCCTTGTCTGGGGATTGAATACAGAAGTACCCAGTACATCTGCCGGCATAATATCCGGAGTGAACTGCAGCCTTGAAAAATCAGCATCTATACAGCGTGCCAGCAATTTAGCGGTGAGGGTTTTAGCCACACCAGGCACGCCTTCAATCAGCACATGTCCCTGTGTGAGTAAACCGGCAATCAGCAGGTCTACCATCTGGTGCTGGCCGATAATAACTTTTCCTATCTGTACCCGGATAGCTGCCACTGCCTCATGCAGGGCACCAAAATCTGTGCGGGGCTGAAATGTAGTTTCCTCCATTATTTAGTGTTTAAATAGAATGCCTGTATATTTTTATAAAATGTATTCAGAAAATCGTCACTTACCTGATCGGCAAGTCGTATATGATGAACGCTATCAATAATTTCACGCACGGTATCTACCGGGATACCCGATTTATGCGATAGTGTATTGATAAAGGCATCATTCAGATAATTGGTGTTCATGTAGAAACGGGTACGGATAAACTCTAACCACTGCTGAATGATCTTTTGCCCCAGGTTCGCATTATCATGCTGCTGATAATATAACTGCCCCAGTGCATTCACAAACTCCAGCGAGTTATTCGTAATCACCGGCTTATCCGGAATAATACGCTGTCTGCGTTTTCCTTCAAATACGATATAGATGATGAGCAGCAGTATAGCCAGCCATAATGCCCAGCGCATAGCGGGATAACGCATCAACACCTGCCATTCACTAAAATCTCCTTCGGAACGTTTATAATCCTGGTATTTATAATACTCATCCCAATAAATATTACCCTGGTAATAATTGGTATAAGAAAATTCTTTACTCATTGATGCAATGTTGTTTTCATGCATCAGGAAATAGTTGGTAACAGCAGAAGGATTAAGGGAGATCAATATATTTCCTGATCCCTTTGTTACCCTGATAAAATTGGGACGACGCTGATTGTCTGTACCCAGGATAGTAGTGATGCTGGTATCCATGGAGGTGAAGTAATCCCCTCCCGGAATACCCGTACACAAGAAAGCTGTATCCGGCGCCATTGCAGGATTGACATAAAACTGTGCACTTTCTCTGTAATAAACATGCGAAGAATCTTTTGCGACAGCCAGGCCCAGTCTTTCCAGCAACAGGCTGTCCGGGGTGTTCACTGCCAGGAACAACTGGTTACCTTCATCCGCATAAGTGAGCATATCGTTTACATCCTGTCTGGTAGCATACAATTTGTCTGATACCAGTACATAGAGGTTGTATCCGCTGGAAAGCTCTTTATCTTTCTTATAAGTATCTGCAAATGGTTTGGTAACTACCTTTGGCTTTATCTCAGTAGAATATAATTCGGGCAATGCCTTAAACAGTACATAACAACCTCCCGGTTTTTTCTCCTTATAGTCGAAGCTTTGTTTTTTCAACTCTGCATCCAGGTCCTGTATGTTCTGCACCGATGCCGCGACCAAATAGATCAGCAGCAGTACTGTCAGCGAACCGATAATGATGATGGTTAGTTTTGATTTCACCGGGTATAGCCTAATTCGTTCATAAATTGACTGAAATGCTTGTGAATAGCTTCAAACTGTACTTCATTCACAGGTATTTCTCCGTACCATATATATTCATAATCCAGTGTAAGATTGGCAAAGGGTTTATACCATGCTGTTTGTGCCATTGCACGCAGGTAAGCCGCATTTGTTTTTTCCTTGCTGAAAGAAATAATTTCTTTATCAGATAACAGCCGCAGTGTCTGTAAATACAATAACCGTACAGCCAGCCTTAATTTACCGGCTGCAATAGCCGCCTGTACCTGTTTTTCATAAGCACTGAGGTCCAGTTCCTCTTCTGATAATGCTACAAATTCATCATCAATAGAAGTGCTTTTACGCCCTAAAATATATCCCTGGCTTTTCAGATAATTGTACAGGATGAAAGCCAGTACCAGTACTATCAGAATGATCAGTATCCAGTAAAAAGAACGGATGAACATGAATATTGCGATCAATATCATCTGCAGAGCAGTGAAATCCCTTTCATCAGCCTTTTTCTTCTTCTTGTACTGTAAGTCTTTATCCGCTTTAAATTCTTTTATCAGGGATGCAGGGACTTCCCGTAATCTCAGTCCATAACCTTCATCATCTTCGTAATTCGTCGAATCCTGATTTACAGGTATTTCCTGGTCCCAGAGATGATGTGGCGCAGCCACTCTTGTTACCGTAGTATCTGCATCATCGTATGCCGTTGAATCCTGTGCAGTTGCAGTTGAATCCAGTATTAACGGTTCATCCTCCTCTTCTTCATCTGAAGTTGTTTCTCCTGCATTCGAGATTGAATCCAGACGGGCCTTATATACAGACAGTGGTTCTTTATACTGCGCCCTGCCTGCCAGGGGGAGTAATGCCAGCAACAGTACCAGTCTTACACATCTATTCATTTAGCAGGTTTTATAACTTTCCCTTTTTCATCCAGCCGGAATCCCCTGCGCTGGAGTAGTATAGGATATACAATGAAATAACTGATGATAAACGCCAGCGATATCAGTAATATGGAAATACTGACAGCCATAGGCATAGCGGTATGGCGTGTTACAAATCCTTCCAGGAAAGCAGCCGTTATAAATAAAGGCACCAGGCTTATCACCACCTTCACTCCATCCCTGGCCGATTTTTTAAGAGCATCCACTCTTTTGCGGGTACCGGGGAACAGTAATCCACTGGCCATGATCAGTCCTGCACTACCGGCAATGACAATAGAAGAAATTTCCAGTGTTCCGTGAATCCATATTACCAGTACCGATTTTAGTCCCAATCCTTTTGAAAAGAAATAATACTGGAAAGCACCCAGCATCACTCCATTCTTCATCATAAACCACAACGACCCTACGCCAAACAGAATGCCTCCTATAAAACAAAGAAATGCTACCTGTATATTGTTATAGGCAATACGCAGGAACATATAGAGTTCATTCTCTCCTTTATAAACACCAAAGGGATCTCCCCTTTTAATGTTCTGTTCTGTCATATTCACATATTCATCTCCCATTACTCCTCTTACAAATGTTTCATCATGTGCAGCGGAAAATGCGGCAATCAGGCAAAAGAGCAGGAAAAACAGGAAGGTGAATAATATCAGGCGATGGTATTTGCGGAAAAGGAGTGGCAGTTCGTATACAAAAAAGGAACGGAATCGTCCGCTCTCCTCTTTATTATTAGCGTAAATGATTTGATAGATGCCTGCAGCCAGGCTATTGATATACCCGGTTACCTTGCTGAAGCTGTAAAAAGTTTTAGCATAGGCCAGGTCGTCCAGCAGCGTGGTAAAACGCTCTGCCATTTCATCGGGGTCACCGGTGGGCTCCTCCTGGTATTTTTTCCAGCGGGGCAGGTTCTTTTTAATGAAAGTAGATTCGCGCATGGGTTGTCAGATCAGGTATGCAGACTATGTCCCAGAATTTTTCTGTCTGCTCAAAATACTCTTATTAAATTTATAATCTCTTAACAAACATATACATTAATTAGTAAATTTGTACATGACCAGTGTAAAAATACCAACATCCTTCAACATTGATCTGGAATTTGAAACTGCGAATATCGGTCAGCGGTTCCTCGCCTGGCTTATTGATGTTTTAATAAGAGGAGGTTTTATGCTGGTAATGAGTGTCACTCTGGGAGATATGCATTACTCGCCCACCACGATGTATGTGATTTACTTCTTCATCTACCTGCTCCCTTTTACCTTTTATTTCCTGGCGCTTGAAATACTGATGAACGGGCAAACGCCTGGTAAAAAGGTCATGAAGATACGGGTGAGAAATATGAATGGTGGCAAACCCAGTATCAGTCAGCACCTTATCCGCTGGCTGTTTCGTGCGATAGAAACCCCCTGGATTGTCTTTAATGCTGTTATCCCGATCGTATCAATGGTACGTTCTCCCTATGACCAGAGACTGGGAGATGTGGTAGCCGGCACTATCGTAGTAAATACAAGAAGTAAGACCAGCATCAGCGAAACCATATTCAGGGATATGTCTGAGGTAGATTATACACCTCAGTTCCCACAGATCTTAAAACTGTCTGACAGGGACATGAATAAGATCAAAGAACTGATGGACAGGGCTATTAAATCTAAAGACGAGCAGTTAACGGCACGTGTATCCTACCGGGTAAGGGATGTACTAAGCATTCAATCGGACCTGGATCATCTTCCCTTCCTTGAAACAGTACTGAACGATTATAATTACTATACTACCAGATAAAAAAAACTGCCGGCTACATTGAATGTATGCCGGCAGTGATCATTATGGCAGAAAACAAAAATTACACAGTTGGTTTTCCAATGCTGTCGATTTGATCATCCACGTTTAAAGGTGTTCCTGAAGGACCACGGTACTGAATGGTTTTGTCGAAAGCCATGATTGGCAAAAACACGAAACTCAGGAAGATCAGGCCGATTGTAAAGCCGGTATCCTTGCCGAAGCTCTTGCTCAACAGATTAGCTCCCCAGATCTGAAAGATGATACCCACATATGGGATCAGCAATAAGATAGTCCACCATCCTGGTTTGCCAATGATTTTTGTGAAAATGTAGTAGTTATAGATGGGTACGATGGCGCTCCAACCCGGATGGCCAGCCTTCTCAAATATTTTCCACATGCATAAGCCGTAGAAGACAAGAATGACAAGGATAAAAATGAAGAAGCCAACACCGAACATGGCAGATATTCCGGATGAGGCGTCGTAGTTAGGTTGCATACGTGTAAAAGTTAAAGGTTAATGATAATTGGATAAATGATTACTATACAAAATAGAGATCTTTTAATTAATATTTATACAACATTCGTATTATTATTAACAAATATGCTTAAATAACTTTAAATGAGGTTGTTCCTGGGAGTTAAATTTTTATTACCTGAAATTTAAGCTCTTTTTTTGGAATTATCTACAATTCTCCTACATTTGCAGCCGGCAAGTCTTATACGACCAGCTCCTACTGAACTCCCCCAGGACAGGAATGTAGCAAGGGTAGGTGGTTGTAGCGGTGCGATGTAAGTAACTTGCCGATTTTTTTTCTCCTCTTTTTAGATTTCTTCTAAATTTTCACTGCAGCCCTCAGCATTAAATTTAAACTACCTAACTTTGCACTTCAATTATCTTGTTCGTTGAACAATTGAATGCCATTAAACTACTAAATCATTTCATCATGAAATTCTTTATAGATACTGCAAACCTTGCACAGATCAAAGAAGCAAACGACCTGGGCGTACTTGACGGCGTAACAACCAACCCTTCCCTGATGGCTAAAGAAGGCATCAAAGGTGAGGCGAACATCATCAAGCATTACGAAACAATCTGCGAACTGGTAGACGGACCTATCAGCGCTGAAGTACTTTCTACTGACTTCGCAAGCATTGTTGAAGAAGGTAAAAAGTTAGCGGCTATTCACCCGAATATCATTGTGAAAGTTCCAATGATCAAGGATGGTATCAAAGCATTGAAATGGTTTACCGACAACGGTATCAAAACCAACTGTACCCTGGTATTCTCCGCAGGACAAGCGATCCTGGCTGCTAAAGCAGGCGCTACCTACGTTTCTCCATTCATCGGCCGTATCGACGATACCAGCTGGGATGGTGTAGAACTGATCGCTCAGATTGCTCAGATATACAGCCTGCAGGGCTTTAAAACTGAAATCCTGGCAGCTTCTATCCGCAACGCCCTCCACATCGTAAGATGTGCTGAAGCCGGTGCTGATGTTTGTACCTGCCCATTAGACTCTATCCTGGGTCTGCTGAAACACCCTCTTACAGATATTGGCCTGGCCAAATTCCTGGAAGACGCGAAAAAAATGTAGTACATACTTTTAGATGGTATATATCCCCGGTGCAGTAATGTACCGGGGATTTTTTTTAATTAAACTTTCATTCTTTTCTGAAAGTTTTGTAACTTTGAGATGCATTTATGAACTCCAGCGTTAGGAACAGCACAGTAGGTTTATTCTTTGACTGATAAATGATGTTTTATGATCCAACCGAATGTTCCGGAAGCCGGCGTGCCACGCGTTGTTATTGTGGGTGGCGGCTTTGGCGGTATTAATCTGGCTAAAAAGCTCAAAAATGCACCTGTTCAGATTGTAATGTTAGACAGGAACAACTATCACCTCTTTCAGCCCCTCTTATACCAGGTATCTACAGCCGGACTGGAAGCAGACAGTATCGCTTTCCCCCTTCGCGCAATTTTTAAAAGTCAGAAAAATTTCATCTTCCGTATGGCCGAAGTTACCGGCCTCCGCGCAGCAGAAAACATTCTCGAAACCGGTATTGGCGACTTACACTACGACTACCTCGTATTTGCTACCGGCAGCACTACCAACTTCTTTGGCAACAAACTGATAGAAGAACATGCTATCGGTATGAAATCGCTGATAGAAGCCGTACAGATCCGTAACTATGTGATCAAACAATTCGAAGAAAGTCTGCTGCTGAAAGATGAAGCAGCCATAAAACCCAAACTCAACTTCGTAATGGTGGGCGGCGGCCCTACCGGCGTGGAAATGGCCGGCGCATTTGCGGAACTCCGTAAATACATCATGCCTAAAGACTACCCCGAGCTACCCGTTTCCCTGATGAACGTATATCTCATAGAAAGCAGTCCCCGCCTGCTGGCAGGAATGGCTGAACACTCTTCTGAAAAGGCACTGGAAGCCCTTACAGAACTAGGCGTGAAAGTGATGGTGAAAACCGTTGTAAAAGAATATGATGGTAAAACCTTAACACTGAGTACAGGAGAAAAAATAGACAGCCAGTCGTTGTTCTGGTCGGCCGGCGTGAAAGGCGTACCGGTAAATGGTATTGCTTCAGAAATAATAGCGCCCAATGGACGTGTGCAGGTAAATGCAGTTAACCAGATAGTGGGCCATACCAACGTATATGCGATAGGCGATATCGCCCTGATGACGGATGAGATTCACCCCAAAGGCTATCCGATGGTAGCACAGGTAGCTATTCAGCAAGGCGCCAACGTAGCCGCTAACCTGAAGAAAACCCTGAAAAACGATCATAACTTAGTGCCTTTTAAATATAAAGACCTCGGCAGTATGGCTACCATAGGCCGTAACAAGGCAGTGGCAGAATTTGCCGGCATGAAACTGTACGGATATTTTGCCTGGATGGTATGGATGGCAGTACACTTATTAAGCCTGCTGGGATTCCGTAACAGGCTGGTAGTGTTTATCAACTGGTTCTACCGCTACTTTACCTTTGAGAGAGGGACCCGTATTATTATTAAACGGGGTGCAGCAAATATTGTGAAACTAAGACAGACAGTAAACTTCTAATTTACGCAGAGGAACAGAAGAGCAACTGTTAAGCATCAAAAGAGCAATATCCTACGCTTATCCTTCGCTAAAAAGCGAAGGATAAGCGTAGGATATTGCTCTTTTATCGTTCTTCTGAAGCCGTTCAGAACCTCTTTCACGTATTAATTACTTTCTGCTTAACATAGAGTTCAATGTAACAGTAGCCACCAGTTCATCTGATCTCCCCCCTAATGCCCGGTAATATACCAGGATGGTATAATTATTCTCTGTCTCCCACCAGTTACCTTCTGTATATTCTGTAAATGGCTGACTACCAGTTACGGTTTTATCTACCAATGCATATTCGTAATTATAAAATCCCTGTTTCAGGAATAAAGCGCCCTCATAGGCCATTGTAGCAGGGTTAAAAGAGAGCTTTGTATTATCATTGATCTCATAGTCGGTCAGTTGCCCCACTATATACATATCATAACCCGCATACGGCTCTTTTACAGGGAAACTGAAATGTACATTGGCATAATCCCCCTCAAAGAACGGGTCATAATCATCCAGCGTAGCCAGGTAGTATAACCCGTTGATATCCTTGATATACTGATACAATTTACTGCCTCTTTCAAAATCCGGCTGGGCATATACATCTGTACCATCTTTACGGTAATCCGTATGTTTCACCCTTTCCGTTTGTAAACGGAAACTGCGGAGATCTATCCATCTCCACTCCTTCCCTGCCGGCATCACACAATCTACTTCCCAGTTATATTCTATCGTATTTCCTTTGATAAATAACGGACGGGGATATTTGATCGCCTTATCCCAACGGTAATTCTGCAGGATCACCACTTTCAGCTGGTCAAAAGGGTTCACGAGGTTCAATCCACCTGTACCCACTGAAAAATTAATTTTCTGATGTGTCCTGAATATTTTAGGTGTTACCGGCTGTTGTATAAAACCACTTACGCCTGCTTTATTCCCTACTACCAGCATACGGCGGGTAAATGCCAGCTGAGTGGTATCGCTATCCAGGTAAACCTTTAAGAGGTAATTCCCTGATTTGATAGGATAGCCATTCTGACTCGGCAGCTGCACACTGTAATGGGTATACTTCTGTAAAGCAATACTGGAAAAACGGGAATCCTGGATCCTGTTTTCGGAGAAACCGCGCAGGTATTCCAGTTGGTTGATCTGAGCCTGTGACCAGTCTGCATTACACAGCACAAAGGTGTAGTAGTAGTTTTTTACATCATTATCAAGATCATCAAAGCTCAGGTCCAGTTTATCGCCACCTCCCAGTGTAATCATGGGTAAAGTGAGCTGGTCGCCAGCCTGGTTGAACTTAACAGATTTGATGTTGTTATAGTACACGTGGTCGGGGCCAATGGGGTTATCCTGCGCTGCTACGGGCAGGATATATGCTAATAGTACTAGCAGGCAGAAAACAGGTGGTATCCTCATAATAATATTCAAGTTACATTATTTCCGGTCACCTAATAACGGTGCTTTTGAGCGGATAAGTATAATTTGATACTTTTGTCCTATGCGTCTATCATTTCTAGTTGCCAGGAGGATCGCTTTTAACAGGTCTTCCTCTTTTTCCCGGTTCATCATCAATATAGCTGTTTTAGCTACAGCCATCAGCGTAGCGGTGATGATCATGGCAATAGCGCTGGTAAATGGTTTTCAGCAGACGATCCAGCAAAAGATCTTCAGCTTCTGGGGACATATTCACATCACACAGTACCAGCCCAATGCCGGCCCCCTGACAGAACAAATCCCTTTCCAGGGAGATCCCGCCATGGTAGCCCGGCTGAAGAATATTGAAGGCATCAATACCGTGAATGCCTATGCCTCCAAATCTGCCATCATTAAAGCAGAAAAAGATATTGAAGGCGTTATTTTCAAAGGTGTAGACCGTCAGTATAACTGGCAGCACCTGCAGCAGTTTTTTGTAGAGGGTGGCCCTATCCGTTACAAGGATAGCAGTTATTCCCCTGAAATAGTGATTTCCGTAAGCCTGGCTAAAGAATTACAGGTAAAACTCCATGATCCCCTTATTGTATATTTTATTCAGGGGAACGGACAGGCTCCCCGGGCACGTAAACTGACTATCAGCGGTATTTATAAAACCAGTATCGAAGAATATGATAAAACCTATATCATAGGAGATCTGGAACTTGTGCGGAAACTCAATAACTGGCAACCGGGAGATGTAGGCGGATATGAAATGTTTGTGGATGACTATAAAAAGATGAATGCGATCAGTATCAAAGCAGATGCGGTGATGCCTGATAAATTATTCATCCGTACCATTAAAGAGATATACCCGAATGTGTTCGACTGGTTACAATTACAGAATCAGAACGAAATCATCATCCTCATCATCATGACCATAGTAGCAATCATTAACATGATCACTGCTATATTGATCCTGATACTGGAGCGTACCAATATGATCGGTATTATCAAAGCGCTGGGGATGCGTAACTGGAATATTCAGAAGATCTTTATTTACCAGGCCGGGTACATTGTACTGGCCGGACTGATACTGGGAGATATACTGGGCATCGGCATCGTGGCCTTGCAGCAAAAGACCGGCTTCTTTAAATTATCTGAAGAAAGTTATTATATGTCTGTAGCCGCTGTATCACTACACTGGTGGGAAGTACTGCTGATTAATGCAGGTACTTTTATCATCTGCCTGCTGGTACTGATTATACCGTCTATGGTTATACGGAGGATTACCCCGATGAAGGCGATACAGTTTAAATAAGCAGCCGCCCACAGATAATACCTGCTGCAATACCTGCATTCAATGATTCGGCTCCACCTAACCGGGGGATGGTAATCCGGTGGGTACAGGCAGCAATGACCTGGTCGCTCAATCCGCGGGATTCATTTCCTATCAGAATAATCCCTTCTTCTATCTTCTTAAATTCAACAATATTGGTTCCATGCAGCGTAGCGGCATAAGAAGGTACTTCCTGTAATAAGGGGATGATCTCACTTTCTACTATCCGTACACGGGCTATGCTACCCATCGTAGCCTGGATCGTTTTAGGATTATAGGCATCCACACAATCCGGAGAACAGATGACCTGTTTAATGCCGAACCAGTCGGCTATACGAATAATAGTCCCGAGGTTACCAGGGTCCTGAATAGTTTCCAGCGCAATAGTGACTACTCCTTTTAAAACAGCCGGTGTTGGTTCAGGGATATTCAGCAGGGCCATGGCCTGGTTGGGCGTGGTTAAAGCGGAAATCTGCTTTAAAACAGCTTCATCTACAGCAGTGACCCGTACATTACTGAGTAATTGTTCATGTGCACTGATCCAGGAGGCAGTGGCATATACTTCCTGCACTGGTACTCCTTCTGACAGCAGTTCAGGGACGATCTTATCTCCTTCGGCAATGAACTGGCCAGATTTTTGACGGTATTTTTTATGCTGTAATGATTGAATATACTTAATTTGCGCCTTTGACAACATAGGGCCAAACCTACATGATTTCTATTAATCGGCAAAGCAAGGGGTCTATGTGCACTGATTGAAACAAAGCTACTAACTATAAATATTGTATTGACTGTGATGCAGCGGCCACTGAATTATTTATTTATACTGATCACTTCCGTGGCACTGTCAGCTTGTTCCAATACGAAATACCTTCAAAAAAACCAGTTGCTGTATATCAACAGCAGCGTAGAAGTAAAGGGAGATGCCGCCTCCATAGATAAACAAAACCTTCGCAGTTCCCTTACATCCAAGCAGCTGATGATGCAGCAGTCCAATAAACCCTTTATTGGCAGCCGCTTCAAAGTATGGCTGTATAACCAGAAATACAACGAGAAGAAGTCCAACTGGTTCTGGAACATGATGCTCTCCAAACGCAACCTCGATGAACCCGTGATCTACGATTCCCTGAAAACAAAGGAGTCTGTAAAACGTATGGTCAGCTATATGAATAACCAGGGTTATTTCTATGCTACCGTGGATTATCATGAAACAATTAAAAAGCAGAAGGTAAGCGTTAAATACAAAGTGAATACCGGCCGGAACTTCATCATCGATAAAATAGATTACGAAATACCAGACACCACCCTGCTCAACCTTACAAAGAAAAACGAATCATTGTCGCTGATAAAACCCGGTATGGCCTACAAACAGGAGCTGCTGGGCAGTGAACGCGAAAGGCTTATGCGTGTTATGCGCAATGCCGGTTATTACAAATTTGACCGTGATGCGATAGAGTTTGAGATAGATACCCTGCATAAAATGCTGTTCCGTAACCTGATGAACCCATTCGAAGGTATCGTGAACGTGTACAATGAGAAGAAAGGACTGGACCGTCCTACGATGGATATCACAGTGAAAATCCGTAACCCGGATGATTCTGCTGCCCATTACGACCTTTATCATATAGACAGCATATACACCTATCCGGATTATCCGGCCTACGGGAATACGGCTGATTCGACCTTTAAAGAGCTGCAACAGAAAGACCTTACCATCCGCTACCGGCAGAACTTATTAAAACCAATTGTATTATCCAGATCTGTTTTGCTACGCAGCACAGATCTCTATTCACAGCAAAAAACAAACGACGCTATCAACCGCCTGTATGATTTAGGCGCCTGGCAGTTTGTAACGCTGCAATACAAGGAGAAGAAAGATACTTCCCACAGACTGGACGCTTATATTTTCCTGACACCGAAACGCCGCCAGGAAATAGGGGCCAACTTTGAGGTAAGTACCAGCTCGGATTACCTGCTGGGTAGTGGTATCACGCTGAACTACAAACACCTGAATATCGCCCGTTCTGCCACTCAGCTGAATATCACGCTGAACGGTGGTATAGAACTGATCCGCAACCAGGAAAATACCTGGATGCTGCAATCGCAGGAGATTGGCGGACAGGTAAGTCTGATCTTCCCCCGCTTCATCATTCCTTTTTTCAAAGTAGCGCAGACAAACCGTTCTACAGGAAGAACAAGGTTAACCACCGGGGTAGATTACCTGACACGTATTGATAAGTTCTATATCTCCAACGTAAATGCCTCCTTCGGTTACGAATGGAACGAGTCCCAGAACAAACGCTGGATCGTTAAGCCAATATCACTGAACTATGTAGGTGTAAATCTCAATAAATTATTCCGCGACTCTACCGTTGCAAAGAACCCTTACCTGCAAAGGAGTTTTGAACCGGCATTCATTGGAGGAGAGAACGTAACCTATATCTTCAGTAATAACGATATCTACCATAAACTGCATAACTCTTATTTCCGCGCGAACATAGAGGAATCCGGCGCATGGCTGAATGGGATCAACAGCCTGTTGGGTGCAGCTACCAATTACAAAACGAACCTGGATACATTAACACATACTTCCATCGCCAACTTTGTAAAGCTGGAACTGGATTACCGGCATTACTGGAACCTGACCACACACACTACCCTGGCCACCCGCGCCTATGCCGGTGTAGGTATCGCCTATGGCCACTCAAGCGTACTGCCTTATATCCGGCAGTTTACCGCAGGAGGGCCTAACAGTATACGTGCATGGCGTTTGCGAACTTTAGGTCCGGGTACCTATAAAGATACTTCTGCAACGGCGATCAGCTTCCCCGATCAGACAGGTGATATGAAACTGGAAGGCAATGTGGAGTACCGGTTCGACCTGCTTCGTTTGTTTAACGGCACCATCAACCTGAAAGGAGCAACTTTCCTGGATGCCGGTAACATATGGATGCTGAAGAAAGATGCGGACCGTCCGGGATCAAACTTTCAGTTGTCCAGCTTTTATCACGACCTCGCCATTGGTACTGGTGCGGGTTTAAGACTGGATTTCTCTTTCTTCCTGATAAGGCTGGATTGGGGCATTCCCATCAAAGTACCTTACTTTACCGGTAATAAAAATGGCTGGTATCTCAGTCAATGGCAACTGGGTGATGGCCAATGGCGCAGAGATAATATTATCTGGAATATCGCGATCGGTTATCCTTTCTGATCTTTAAATTCATCTATAAATACCTGAATATCTTTTGCATCTTCTAATCTGAAGGTGCCTATCCTTGTTCTGCACAGGCTACTCATATACCCCCCTACACCTAATGCAGCGCCAAAGTCATTTGCCAGTGAACGGATATAAGTGCCGGTACTGCATACTACTCTGAAGTGTACTACAGGCAATTCTATTTTAGTGATCTCAAATTCAGCAATGAAAATGCTTCTTGGTTCCACCTTTACTTCTACTCCTTTACGGGCCAGCTCATAAATAGGTTTCCCGTTTTGTTTGATAGCGGAGTGAATAGGCGGTAATTGCTGCTGTGCTCCCATGAACTGCTTTGTAGCATCTATGATCATCTGTTCAGTGATACCGTCCAGGGATTTAAAATCGACAGGTTCAGATTCCAAATCGTAGGTAGGTGTTACAGAACCCAACGTAAACGTACCGGTATATTCTTTTTCTGCTGCCTGGTATTCGTTGATCTTCTTGGTCATTTTACCGGTACAGCAAATCAGCAAACCGGTAGCCAGCGGATCTAAGGTACCTGCATGACCGGTTTTCGCCCTGGTAGTATTCCTTATCTTACGCACTACATCGAAGGAGGTCCATTTCAATGGTTTATTGATCAACACTACCTGTCCTTCTTCGTAAATATTTTTGTCTGCCGTCTGATTCATGGCGCAAATATAAGTGGGTTAGGGATTTTTTACTATTTTCACGCAATTTTCAGACTATGTCCTTAGTACAACACAGCAACGCAAACGTCAGATACCAGCAACAGGTGGACAATTCCATTAACTACGTGATGCCATTCATTGAAGCGGCCATGCCTATTACTCCGGATATCCGGATTATGGAGATTGGCTGTGGAGAAGGCGGCGTATTAATCCCCTTCCTGGAAAAAGGATGTCATTGTGTAGGTGTGGATCTATCCGATGATAAGATCGCACTGGGGTATGAGTTCCTGAAGCAGTATGTAGATGCAGGTATCATGCAGCTCATCAACAAAAATATTTATGATGTTGATTTTTTAGGAGAGTTCAAAAATTCTTTTGACCTTATTATCCTGAAAGATGCCATCGAACATATTCCTGATCAGGCGAAAATTATCGGTTATCTCAAAAACCTGCTGACGCCGAGAGGTCAGGTGTATTTTGGTTTTCCTCCCTGGTATATGCCACATGGCGGCCATCAGCAGACCTGCCGTAGCAAGGTGCTGAATATGATGCCTTATATACATTTACTCCCTAACCCGCTTTACAAAGGACTGTTACGTGCTTTTAAAGAAGATGAATCCGTGATCACCGAATTAATGGAGATCAAGGATACAGGGATTTCTATTGAACGGTTTGAGAAGATCGTGAAGGAACAGGGGTATGGTATTACTAAGAAGCAGTTTTATCTCATTAATCCTATCTACAAGTATAAATTCGGACTGAAACCAAGGTTACAGTGGGGACCGGTAGCGAAATTACCCTTCTTAAGGAATTTTGTTACTACTTGCGTGTATTATATGATACACTAGCCGGTTGTTACAGCTCGTTCCATATTTCCCAGCTGGCTTCTGCCTGCAGGATGAGCATTTCATGCCCGTTCTTGACAGTTGCTCCTTTATCCTTCCCCTGTTGCAGGAAAGAAGTAGTAGCCGGGTTATAGATCAGATCATATAACAGATGTTTGGAAGAGAGGAACTGGTAAGGTATTTCCGGAGCAGCATCTTCATTAGGATACATTCCGAGAGGGGTAGTATTGATAATAATGGTATTTTCTTCCATCACATCAGCATCTAACTGATCATAGGTCACAGCACCCGGAGAAGCCTTCCGGCTTACCAGCTTATAAGGGATATTCAGTGCTTCCAGCACGTACTGTACAGCCTTGGCGGCACCACCGGTACCTAATATCAATGCATTAGTATGATGTGATTTCAGTAATGGCTCCAGAGATCTCTTGAAACCTATGGCATCTGTATTAAAGCCGGTCTTTACACCGTCGATAAAACGGATACAGTTCACAGCTTTGATCTGCGCAGCAGCAGGGCTTAGTTCATCTAAATAAGGGATTACCGCCTGTTTGTAGGGGATGGTGACGTTTAATCCGCATAAGTCCGACTGATTTTTTATCAGAGAGCTAAGCTCCTTTATGGCAGGCAGCGGAAAATTGTCGTAGATACAATCTTTAATATTCTCTTTAGTAAATTTCTCAGCAAAGAAACCCTTAGAAAACGAATGGCTGAGAGGATAGCCAATGAGACCGTATACTTTCATAACTGTAGAAATTTAGCGCTGATATTAGAAGCTATGTGTTTAGCTCCGATTTAGCTACGTTAGGAACTCCGTTTTACCTACAATTTAGCTCCGTTAGGAGCTACGTGTTTGTAGCAAATGTTTATATCCTCTTTGATTGACTCCGTAGGAGTCCCCTAAGTTGTGAATATTAGGAGACTCCTACGGAGTCGGTGTTTTGTTGTTTAATATATTTCTACAAACACGTGGCTCCTAACGGAGCCTATTATGTTTTGCATTATTCTTTATCCAGGAAGAGATGGAATGTGTCGCCTCTGAGGCCAACACGCATAGCTTCCAGGGAAATTACTTCATGAGGGGCCAGGTTGCCCAGGTTAGCATTACAGCCAATCAGCTCCAGGAAATACAACTGCTGTGCTTTCTGAGGAGCTTCCCAGATGATCTTTTCAGCAGGGATCTGTGTCAGGATTTCCTGTACCAGACCTTCACGTACTTCACCAGTACCACGGTAAATACCTACGTTACCACTTTCACGGGCTTCTGCAATCACATAGGTAGCACCAGCGCCCAGTTCAGCACTCATCAGCTCAATCCACTTGTAAGGAGGGATAATGTGTTCCGCATCTTTAGAACCCACTTCACTCAGTACTATTCCGATTTTAGCCAGTTTCTCAATATAACCGCATTTCTCAGCATGAGGAATAGTGATAGAACCATCGGATACTTCCATCATTGTGATGCCGTAGTCTTTGATGATATCTACATACCCCTGAAACTGATTCCTGATGAGGAAAGCTTCAAATAAAGTTCCACCGAAATATACCGGGATGTTAGCAGCCTGGTATAATTCAATCTTTTGACGCAGATTAGGCGTAACGAAAGAGGTGCCAAAACCCAGTTTTAAAATATCTACGTGTGGCGCCGCGACCGATAAAAAATTCTTAGCTTCTTCCAAACTTAATCCTTTGTCCATGACCATTGTAAGTCCATGGTTGCGAGGCTTCTTTGTCCGATCGGGAATTTGTGTCAGATTAAAATTCATTTAAAACATTTTTATCGTCCTGGTCAGTAACCCTATCATCTAAATATAAAGGCACTGAGGACGGGCCTTCATAAATGTAATGGTATGGAATAGTAAATTATATGTATATAAAACTGGGCGCAAAATTACTACATTCCAATTAAAGTGTCTCAAATAAGAATTTTAGGAAATGTAAAATGCGAAACACCGAACGCTTGCATTGAACGTTCAGCGTTTCGCATTTGATATAAGCGTTACGCTATCTTATTGATTTTTACTGCGTTTGGTCTTTTTATAGCGTGATATAATCTCTACAATTGAGCTGTGCTGCAACAATGAAGGATCTAATTCTATGAGCTTTTTCACATGTTTGGCAGAGCGTTGCAGGGCATTTTCCAGCAATATCAAGCCTTCTTTGGATTTCCCCAGGGCAAACTGCACGGCTGCACGGTAATATAACAATACCGGCTTGTAACCCAGTTTGTTATCTGCAGCATCCAGCTGTGTCAATGCTTCCTGGAAGAAGCCTGAAATGTAAAGACCGCGGATAAATTCCTGCCAGGTGGTGATACTGGAAGGACGTAAGCGAACAGCCGCCAGCAGGTGAATAAGCCCTTCCTTATTACGCTCTAATTCCAGGTAACACTGACCCAGTGCTATCAGGTATTCAGCGCTGTTTTTATTGATTTTAATAGCGCTGTTGATGGATTTTATGGCATTCTCCCAGTTGGATTCTGTCATATAGGCCACCCCTATCTTATAATACAGTTTATCATCGCTGGGGCTTAAGTGAGAAGCCTTGCGGTAATAATACCTTGCCTGCGTGTATTTGCGCTGTCTCTCGTAACAGTGGCCGATAGCCTCATAGATAACGTCTTCCGGTTTGGCTATTTCCAGGTGTTTTTTCAGCACTTCAATAGCTTCTGCGTACTTACGTAAGCGGATGTAGGCATCCCCCATGTTGCGATAGGCATAATCAAACTTCTCATCGATTACAATAGCGTACTGGTAAGCATCTATTGCTTTCTCATAGAGTTTCAGCCCCTGAAAGGCGGTAGCGAGATTAAACCAGGCAAGCTGATTATAAGGGTGTTCGTTGATGATATTGGTATGAAGGCGTATGCTTTCTTCGTTTCTTCCGGTGAATTCCGTCCAGAAACAGATCTTATGCAGGGCTTCTTCATTATTGGGAGCATGCTCCAGGGTAAGTTTGAGGCAGTCGAATACTTTGTCAAATTCTTCGCAGTCGTCGTACACATCGGCCAGTTCCAGTAACAGTTCCGTCTTATCTTCTCCGTCGAATATTGCAATCTGTTCTTCCAGCAAGGCTGCGGCTTTCGCATGCTGGTTCATAGCCAGGAATACGTCTGTTTGTAAGATGTACAGGTTAATATCTGTACTGTCAAGGATGGCTGCTTTTTCCAGCAGCTCCATGGCATCCTGGTATTTTTTTGCTTCTATGAGCAGATTGGCTTTTTTTAGTAAGAGGGAGGAAGAATAAGGGAACTGCTCGATTGCTATTTCAGCAGCGTGCATCGCATTGGGGAGTTCATCATGCTCATCATAATAGTCTATGATCAGTTCGAAAGAATCCTCATCTAGAAAGGAATGAGACTGGCCAGATTTCAGGTTTTCAAACTGCTGCAACAAGTCTCTCAGCTCCTCAAAATCTTCGTTTAAAAATGGAAAGTCTTGATTCATTAATGTAAATATAAGAAATTTTTGAATCGGGCACTATGGCCCAAAGTAGCAAGCTTTATGAAAAATTTAACATTTATTTAAGAATTTATCGTAACTTAGTTAAGGATTTGTTATAAAATATATTGAAAAGTTTGTACATTTGTGATACAATGAAACAGATAACTAACATATTTCAGGCCTTTTCATTGTCTTTCTTTTTGGCGGGCGCCCTGGCAATAGTTGCTATCAGCGCACAAGCCAGTGACAACATATTAACCGACAAGAATAAAGACAAGATAAAGAAAACAGAAAGCGGATTATCGCTGATGCCTAAAGCTAACTTAAGCCTGGATGCAGGCTTTCGTTACAGTGGTTCTATGACTTCAGCATTCCGATTGTCTGATAACAGTGCCTTGAGCATCAAGTCAGTAATGACTTTTAAGAAAGGAAATGTGACGTACGTGTTGCCTTATGCGACGAAGATACAACCACCTTCCAACATGAATTTCCATCATCTGCAGATCATTCTGCCTTTGAAAAGGAACTAATTACAACTGATATTGCATTCCTGCATATAAGAAAGGCTTCGGTAATCCCGAAGCCTTTCGTTTTTATAGTTAGTTCCCAATCTTCGACATCTCTTCCCTGCTAATCTCTTTATAACCTGATTTAGGCGTATCGAAATAAGACGCCGGCACCGCAAACAGATCTACTTTCGTCGCAATCATCGTTGTCTTGGTCCCGTTTTTATTAAGGATCTCAAACTGTAAAGGAATCCCCTTCAGGTTTACGAAACGGCGGTTGAACTGTTTGTTCTCAGGAATCAGGTCTGTTGAATAATACACGTCAAAGGTCTGGCCATCAGACATTTTCCCAACAGAGCGTTTACAGGTGTATCCTGCTATCTCCTTGGTTTCCTTTGCATCTGTGAACTGCACGCTGGCATATTGTTTCAGCTCCTTTTCATAATCCTCTTTTCCTGCGCGGATCAGGTATTTATCACCATGATTATCAATCAGTGTTACTACTGTCTGATTCCGGCTGTCTATCAGATAACTATAATGAAGGGCTTTAAAATCGATGTCAACACGGCTTTGAAGGCCCTTTACGTATTGTGTGAGGGTACCTCCTTCAAAAGTTGGATCAGCAGGTTGCCCGGCGGTCTCCATTTTGTAAACAATTTTCGCATCTGAAACCAGGCGTTGTGCAGTTAACTGGCCGGTGATCAGGCTGAATAACAAAAACGTTAATAGATACTTCTGCATAACAAGTGTTGTGTGATTCATAGGTATATTGAAAAAATCATACCGGTTTACCATTTCATTTTTTCCTTGGTGAGAAATGCCTGGATACCACGTTGACAGTCAGTATGTTCACGGGTTTCAGCGTTTCTTTGTGCGGCTCCTTCCAAAGCTTCTTCGAGGGGTAAATCCAGTACGCCGGCAATCAGTTTTTTAGTCACTTTCAGTGAATTGGCAGAAGCACCGCTGCACAGGTCTTCTGCAATTTTCGCTACATATTCCGCTATCTCTGTAGCCGGAACTACCTGATTCACAAGACCATAGTATTCCGCTTTCTGGGCAGATATCAGTCTGCCAGTCAGTAAGAGGTCGCGGGCACGCCCTTCCCCTATTTTCCTTACCAGGAATACGGATACCAGTGCAGGGATAAAGCCGATCTTCACTTCTGTATACCCCAGCAATGCATCCGGTACGGCATAACTCAGGTCGCAGAGAGTTATCAGTCCGCATCCTCCGGCAATGGCATGTCCTTCTACCTGGGCAATAATAACTTTATCATGATAATAGATCTGCTGCATCAGTTGCATCAGAGAGCGGGAATCAGTGAGGTTTTCTTCTCTTGTATTTTTCTGTAGCTGCTGTAGATATTCAAGGTCTGCACCGGCGCAAAATGCTTCACCGGAGCCTTTCAGTATAATTACTTTTACGTTTACATCTTTTTCTGCTATGCTAAAGGCGGTCTGTAGCTCTGCTACCATAGCACCGTTAAGCGCATTACGCTTTTCCGGGCGGTGCAAGGTGATAGTTGCTACACGCGCTGTGACATTATATAGGATATGTTCAAAAGTCATTTATTTCGTATTGGCAATTTCAGATTGCAGAATGAATATAGCAAGAACCTGCGAAATTCTGCAATCTGAAATTGTCAACCGGGCTTATTGGGTAATCTCTTCTATCACTTTACCCACACAACCACTAGGCATCTGAATATGCAGCAAAGCAGCCAGGGTAGGCGTGATATCCGTCATACCAATGGTGCGGTTACTATGGCCGGGATGAATACCCCATCCCATCCATACCAGCGGAATATGCGCATCATAAGGATTCCATACACCATGTGTGGTACCTGTTGCACCGCCTTCAATATAACCAGGCAGTAATACATACTGGATATCGCCACTGCGTTTAACATTGAATCCGTTGGTGATCATGGTACGCAGCGGTTCTGCCAGTGTAGTGGTATTCAGTTCTGTTAATGAGAAAGCATTGGAGATGGCCGGTTGTTTCAGCAGGTTAGCGATGATCAGGTCTCTGACCTCTTTCTCATTTTTACCACTTTTAGCAATCGCATCATGATCCAGGCTTAACTGGAAATTATCTGCTGCAATGATGGTTTTTTCTATACCAAAACGGTCTTTTACCAGTTGGTTGAGGTTAGCGATTAATTTTGGATCATTGTAAGCCTTACCAGGAAGCTTGTTTTCTTCCATAAAACCAGGTACATGTGCTACGCCATGATCTGCGGTAATGAAAAAGGTGTATTGTCCTTTCCCTACGGTCGCATCCAGGTACTTAAAGAAGGCATCCAGGTCTTTGTCAAGGCGCAGGTAAACATCCTCTATTTCGATCGAATTAGGCCCAAACTGATGACCTACATAATCTGTTGACGAAAGGCTGATAGCCAGCATATCTGTCACAGCTCCTTTACCTAACTGGTAAGCTTCTACTGCTTTTTTGGCAAATTCCAGGGTCATGGTATTTCCGAAAGGAGTAGACGCTATTGGTGGATTAGCGTGTGGGAATACAGGAGCAGTTGTTCCTTTGAAGTTGCCTTCGTAAGGTTTATTATCGTCTGTACTCAGTTTATATGATTCTATGGGATATAAGGTGGTCCATGGCTGGCTCAGGTAACGGGCAGGCCATTTTTCGTTGTTATAGTCCTTTGCCCAGGATGGCAGCTCTTTCATATAGTAGGTGCTGCTGATCCAGTTGCCGGTACTGGCATCAAACCAGTAAGCAGCGGTAGCGGTATGTCCGGCAGGTAAAATGGAACCCCTGTCTTTAATCGCCACACCGATCACCTTACTCTGAAAATTGTTAGAGAGGCGCAGTTCATCGCCGATGGTGGTCACCAGCATATTGCGGGGACTCATTTTTCCGGCAGCGGAAGTGCTGCCCACGGTAGTTACGGTTGTATCTTCTGCACAGTAGAGGTCTCTTCCCAGCTCCCGGCTATACCAGCTGTTGCCGATAATTCCGTGAACAGCGGGAACAGAACCGGTATATATACAGGTATGTCCGCAGGCTGTAATGGTAGGAGTATAATTAATTAATGTATTTTCGCAGGAGAACCCATCCTTCAGTAACCGTTTGAAGCCACCATCAGTATAACGGTCTGAATAACGGTAAAGGTAGTCCCATCGCATTTGATCCACCACTATGCCGACCACCAGTTTGGGACGATCTACATTTTTTACTTTGCTTTGTGTAATAATGGTAACAGGTTTGGGAGAGGTTGCTTTTTGTGCGATTCCGTTCTGTGAGGTATATAATAATGTTGCCACGCAGATTCCCGAAAGAAATTTCCAGTTCATATTTAAGAAATTGTTCACTTTTATAAAAGTAAAGCAAGTTTACAAAAACTAATATTTTAATACCTTTGTGTCCGATTGATTCAAACATTATTAATCATTACTTAACATATGGATATATTCGAGAAACTGCTTAAACACATGGGCCCGATCGGCGAACACTCAAATAGAGCCCATGGTTATTTCGCTTTTCCTAAGCTGGAAGGTGAAATTGGTCCCCGCATGAACTTCCGGGGCAATGAAAAGATCGTTTGGAGCCTGAACAACTACCTTGGCCTGGCTAACCATCCTGAGGTGCGTGCTACGGATGCCAAAGCAGCAGCAGATTATGGACTTGCCTCTCCAATGGGAGCCCGTATGATGAGTGGTAACACTAACTACCATGAGAAGCTGGAAAAAGAATTATCCGACTACATGGGCAAGGAAGACACTACCCTGCTCAACTATGGTTATCAGGGTATTATGAGTTCTATCGATGCTATCTGCAACCGCAGGGACGTGATCGTATACGACGCAGAGTGCCACGCCAGTATCATAGACGGATTACGTCTTCACCAGGGTCACCGTTATGTGTTCAAACACAACGACATGGACGACCTGGAGAAACAACTGAAACGTGCAGAAGAACTGTCTAAAACTAATGGTGGTGGTATCCTTGTAATTACTGAAGGTGTGTTCGGTATGGCCGGCGACCAGGGTAAACTGAAGGAAATTGCTGCTCTGAAAGACAAATACGAATTCCGTTTCTTAGTAGATGATGCGCATGGATTTGGTACGATGGGTAAAACCGGTGCCGGTACAGGGGAAGAACAGGGCTGTCAGGACAAAATTGACCTGCTGTTCAATACTTTCGCAAAATCCGGAGCTTCTATCGGCGCTTTCATCAGCGGTGATAAAGCGATCATCAACTACCTGCGTTATAATTCACGCTCCCAGATCTTTGCCAAATCTATTCCTTTGCCTATAGTGATTGGTCACTTAAAGCGTGTGGAACTGATGCGCAAACATCCGGAATTGAAAGCTAAACTGTGGTCGAACGTTAACAAGCTGCAACAGGGTCTTCGCGATCGTGGCTTTAACATTGGCAGCACTAACTCTCCTGTTACGCCTATCTATCTGCAGGGCGATATTCCGGAAGCAACTGCTATGTGTCTGGACCTCCGTGAGAACTACAATATCTTCTGTTCTATCGTTGTATATCCTGTTATACCTAAAGGACAGATCATTTACCGTCTTATTCCTACCGCTGCTCATGGCGATGAGGATATAGAACTTACCCTTGAAGCATTCACCCAAACCAAAGCCAAATTGGATAAAAAAGAATACAAAGTGGCTGAGATACCTATGGTGTAATAATATTGCTGATAAGAGCCCTGTATTGCCGGAAGGTGATACAGGGCTTTTTTATTCTGATAGAATATTATTGAAGTCTGAGATTGTTTTAACCAGAATGGTTATGCAGGGATGAGTTGGCTTGATTATTGAAATAGATTACATGCTTCCTTGAAAATAAGGAAGCCCCGGGAAAATCCCGGGGCCTCACAACAAATCGTTCTTTCTCACTAGGTGTTATTCACTTAGCTTTCATTAGGACATGGTAGAACTATGGTTTTCATAGAATAAGGAATCCTTTTGATTCCAGGGATAATTTATAGGATAGTAGTCAATAGGTATAGGATAGTCTTCTCTTTATTTCATTAGGTATAGGATAGTAATTTTTGTTCGGTCTACTTAAATTTCGACCTTTTTTATTTGCTTCTCTCTTTATCAAAAGTAGGTTAACCACTGCTATATAAGCTCACACGAACATGGGATTTTGTTAATGAGTTGTTAAAACGAAAGTGTAATACAATAAATGGATTACACAAAGAAAATACGCGACAACACTACATTTCGGGTATAAGAAAGTTTATAAGTGTGTGATGTACAATTGTTAAATACTGTTAAAAAAGGAAAAGTGCAGTATAACACCCATGTGGGATATACACTGCACTTGTTAATAAATTAATAGATACGTTTTAAACTAAATGTGATTCCAGCGCTGTATCATAATTATTCTTCCAGTCAGCAACAGTTCCCCAACTCTCACCATCAATTATCACCTGCTCACCGTGTACGGTACCTATCTTCTCAAAACGAACAGAATAATCAGTAGCATCTACCAGGCTGTGTAACAGCGACTCAAACTTGTCTTTATCTTCTGGTCTTATTGTTACAACTACACGGCTCTGGCTTTCACCAAACAGGTAAGCATCCTTACGGAAATTACTATTGGCATTGATATCGAACCCAAGTCCGCCAGCCATTGCACTTTCCAGCAGAGTAATGAACAATCCGCCTTCACTTACGTCATGGGCAGACTGTAACAATCCTGCTTTGTTCAGCTTCGTAATAGCCTGTTGCAGCTGCTGTTCTTCTTCCAGGTGGAAGTGAGGTGCAGGGCTGTACTCTATTCCGATCAGCTTGTGCAGGTACTCAGAACTACTGATATCATTACGGCTTCTGCCTACCAGGTACACCAGGTGACCGGTTTGCTTGAAGTTTAAAGTGATACGCTGTTCGATACTGTCCAGGATACCCAGCATACCAATAGTTGGTGTAGGATACACCGGACCATCAGGAGACTGATTATAGAAGCTCACGTTACCACCGGTAACGGGAGTATTAAATTTACGGCAGGCCTCACCCATTCCCTTCAGTGCATATACGAACTGGTAGTATACTTCCGGGTCGTAAGGGTTACCAAAGTTCAGGCAGTTGGTAATCGCAACCGGCTCACCACCACTGCATACGATATTACGGGCAGCTTCAGCAACGGCTATCTGTCCGCCAGTGTGAGGATCAGCAAATACATAACGGCTGTTACAGTCGGTTGTTACTGCCAGGGTCTTCTTAGTACCCTTAACGGTCACAATAGCTGCATCACTTGGAGCATTGGTGCTGGCATTAGCAGTACCTACCATGCTGTCGTACTGGGTATAGATCCAGCGCTTGGAAGCAATGTTAGGCAGTTTCACCAGCCTTTCAGCTGCAAAACGTGCATGCAGGGTATCCTGTATGTTCTGTATATCAAATGCTTTTACCTTTTCAAAGTAAGCAGGCTCTGTATAAGCACGGTGATATTGAGGAGCACCACCACCAAGAACCATACTTTCAGCAGGAACATCTGCTTCCAGATGACCATTCATATAGAACTTCAGGTTCTTATCAGTTGTTACTTCACCGATCTGTACGCAGTGAAGGTCCCATTTCTCAAATATCTTCAGCACTTCAGCTTCCTGGCCTTTGTGCAATACGATCAGCATTCTTTCCTGGCTTTCGCTCAGCAGCATTTCCCATGCTTTCATATTCTCCTGGCGGGTAGGGACCTTATCCAGGTGAATAATCATACCATGTTCTCCCTTTGCACTCATCTCTGCGGTAGAGCAGGTGATACCAGCGGCACCCATATCCTGCATACCCACCAAAGCACCTGTAGGAATGATTTCCAGGCAGGCTTCCAGCAGTTTCTTTTCCTGGAAAGGATCTCCTACCTGCACGGATGGCAGATCTTCCACGCTGTCTTCAGTAATGTTTGCACTGGCGAAAGAAGCTCCGCCGATACCATCTTTACCGGTAGCAGAACCTACTATAAATACAGGGTTACCTGCACCATAGGAAGTAGCGGAAACTGTTTGTCCAACCTTCACGATACCTACGCTCATGGCATTAACCAGGGGATTGGTACCATAGCAGTCTTCGAAATATGCTTCACCACCAACGGTAGGAACACCGAAGCAGTTACCATAATGGCCGATACCATGTACAATACCTTTTAAGAGGTGCTGTGTTTTCTTATCGTTGATATTACCGAAGCGCAGGGAGTTTAAAGCTGCGATAGGACGGGCACCCATAGTAAAGATATCGCGGTGGATACCACCCACACCTGTAGCAGCGCCCTGGAAGGGTTCAATTGCTGAAGGGTGGTTATGAGATTCTATTTTAAATACGCAGGCGTAACCATCACCAATATCTACCAGGCCGGCATTCTCTTCCCCTGCTTTTACAAGCAGACGCTCACCGTCACGGGGCAGGGATTTCAGCCATACAATTGAATTCTTGTAACTGCAATGCTCACTCCACATTACAGAGTACATACTTAATTCGGTAAAATTAGGAGTGCGGCCTAATATGCTGACAATACGTTCAAATTCGTCAGCAGTAAGACCAAGCTGTTCGGCAGTTTCAACAGTAGTTTGGGAAAACTTATCTGTAGTTTCTACGGTAGTTTGCATGTAACTAAAAGTATGAGTACGATAGATAAAAGAAGATGCGAAACTACAAGTTTTTCCTGCAATTGACAAAGGATATTGGGCATGAGGCTGTTTATTTGCAGTAAAGACAATACTTTGCAGGTTTCAGACTGAAATGCAGCTAATACTGCGCCAAACTAGCAGTTTATACAGATTATTATTTTTTTAATGTGTTAGTTTACCTGTAGATGGCTGTTGTTTTTTTATTTAAAAATTAAATAATTAACCCTTTTTGACCAAAAAATGTAATTTTTTAGTTAAAATCAACTTATTTCTTGCTTATGTAAGCACAAGAGCGTTCTTTTGTGTAAAATTATTTACAGCATGCAATCGTTACGCTTCACCGCGCTGGAAAACCTCTCCGGCGTTGATCTAAAAATCAAACCCGAACCAACTACCGGTACTAAGATTACCGATGTCTTCGGTATTAATGTTTTTACAGGAAAAGCAATGCGCGAAAATCTGAGTGACGAAGCTTACAAGAGCTTAAACAACTCAATTAAAGCCGGCACCAAGATCGAGCGCAAAATGGCTGAGCAGATAGCTTCCGGTATGAAACAATGGGCAATGAAAAAAGGTGTGACTCACTACACACACTGGTTTCAACCTTTAACCGGCACTACCGCTGAAAAACATGACTCCTTCTTCACATTGAAAGGTGACGGTTCTGCACTGGAAACTTTTGACGGAGATGCTCTTGTTCAGCAGGAACCAGATGCTTCCAGCTTCCCTAACGGTGGTTTACGTGCAACTTTCGAAGCACGTGGTTACACTGCATGGGACCCATCCTCTCCTCCATTTATCCTGGAACAGGGTGCAGGCAAAACACTTTGCATTCCTACTATATTTGTTGCTTACACCGGTGAATCACTGGATTACAAGGCTCCATTGCTGAAAGCTCTTTCTGCACTGGATAAAGCTGCTGTAGACGTATGTAACTACTTCGATAAAAATGTAACCAAGATCACTGCTACATTAGGTTGGGAACAGGAATACTTCATCGTTGATGAAGCCCTGGCTAACGCCCGTCCTGACCTGGTAATGTGTGGCCGTACAGTAGTTGGTCATGCTCCTTCAAAAGGCCAGCAGCTGGAAGATCATTACTTTGGTTCCATTCCTGAACGTGCATATGCTTTCATGCGCGACTTCGAAGAAGAATCTTACAAACTGGGTATTCCTTTAAGGACCCGTCACAACGAGGTTGCACCTTCTCAGTTTGAGTGTGCTCCTATATTTGAAGAAGTAAACATTGCAGTAGATCATAACTCCCTGCTGATGGACGTAATGGCTAAAGTAGCTAAACGTCATAAGCTGAGAGTATTACTGCATGAGAAACCATTTGCAGGTATCAACGGTTCCGGTAAACACAACAACTGGAGCATGGCTACCGACACTGGCGTAAACCTGCTGGCTCCCGGTAAAACACCGAAGACCAACCTGATGTTCCTGACTTTCTTCGTTAACACGATCAAAGCGGTACATGATTACGCTGACCTGATGAGAGCTTCTATTGCTTCACCAAGCAATGACTTCCGTCTGGGTGCTAACGAAGCGCCTCCGGCTATCATCTCTGTGTTCTCCGGTAAATACCTGTACGATGTACTGCAGGAAGTTAAGACCCGCGTAAACAACAAGTTTGATGAGCAGGACGAAGCTATCCTGAAACTGGACCTTCACCGTCATATTCCTGAACTGTTACTGGACAACACCGATCGTAACCGTACTTCACCTTTTGCCTTCACTGGTAACAAGTTTGAATTCCGTGCTGTAGGTTCCTCTGCTAACTGTGCTTCAGCGATGACAGTACTGAATACAATCGTTGCTAAAACCCTGACTAACTTCAAGGTAGAGGTAGATGCACTGATCGAAAAAGGCGAGAAAAAAGAGATTGCTATTATGCAAACTCTTCGGAAATATATTGTAGATTCGGAAAAAGTTTTATTTGAAGGCGACGGATACAGCGAAGAATGGGAAAAAGAAGCCGAAAGAAGAGGTTTACCTAATGTAAAAACTACTCCTCAGGCACTGGATGCATTCGTTACCGCAAAATCAGCAAAACTTTTCTCAGAAGTTGGTGTGTACAACGAGAAAGAATTACATGCACGTCATGAGATTCTGCTCGAGGATTATGTGAAGAAAGTGCAGATCGAAGCCCGCGTAATCGGCGACCTGGCTACCAACACGATCCTGCCTTCAGCAATTTCTTACATGAACATACTGGTGGACAACATCCGTGGTCTGAAAGAAATAGGTCTGGGAGATTCTGCAGTTAAAGCGCAGAAACAGATCGCTGAAAAAATTGCTGAACATGTAAATGTCATCAGTGAGAACGTACAGGCTATGATCGAGGCGCGCAAAGTAACCAACAAAGTTACCGACAGCCGTCAGAAAGCTATAGATTACTGTGAAAAAATTAAGCCGTACTTTGATGTGATCCGATACCACTCCGATAAACTGGAGTTCCTTGTGGATGACAAAATGTGGGCGTTGCCCAAGTACAGAGAGCTGCTTTTCTTGCGATAAAACCGTAAGATTGTTTTGGTGTATGATTAGCCCCGGATCTTCATCCGGGGCTTTGTGTTTTTAGTAATGCCCCTATCCTTTTTCAGAGAATTATGCTTATCTTCAGTTACTCCTGATAACCGCATACCCCTCCTTTTCTTTTGTTAACGTAGTATACCCTGTAGCACTTATACTAGTCATTTCACACAACTCTTTAACCCTTCTCAACTTCCCTATTATGACCAAGCATTCTATACCCATGCTTTCCGCAGCCATTATTGCTGCTACCCTGCTATTTACCGGTTGCAATAAACATGACCCCGCCCCTGATTGTACCCTGCAATCATGCCAGATCACTCAACTGCAAAATACAGATGGCATCTATCCCAGTGACAGCTATACAGCAGATTTCCAATACGATGCAAAAGGGACCCCGCTCCGTATTACACGTACCAATGTAGCTACCGGCGCACCCAATTATACTTTCAGACATGATGCCAAAGGCAGGGTCACCGATGTGATCGGCTCTTACGGCAGCGGCAATTATGGGGATCAGTTTGAATTCTGGTTCCGGTTAAAATATGATGCTAAGAACAGAGTGTATAAAGACAGCTCTTTTTATGTAGGTATCATCGGGCCTAACCCTATTAAGATCCCGGACGTATATCAGGTTATTATCGTCAACAATTACACATATGATGCACAAAACAGGATCATCAGAGCCGCAGAAGAAGACCTCTTCAGAGATAATCATTATTATTATAACAACAGGGGGAACCTGGATTCTATCGTAAGACTTGGTTACACCGTTGTTTACGGTAACTATGACAACACTGTCAATTACCGCCGTACCAATCCTTTATGGCAGTTCCTGGAGAAAGATTATAGCCAGAATAACGCAGCTACTGTTTCTACCATTAATAAATACGGGCTTCCAACAACAGTTGCCTACAATAGCAAAGGATATTATTTCGCCTATTTCTTATCATTCTCCCTGAATGTAGCGCACTTAAAATACTCATGTAAGTAAAGCTACGTCCTGCTCAGGGTATAATAAGAAAGCCGTCCTGCTTGCAGCAGAACGGCTTTCTTTATTTTCACATTACCCGTCAGTTATACCAACTTGAATGTTTCTGTAAACTTAGTGGTGAAGTTACCCTTACGGAAATTCTCATCACGCATCAGCTGCTGGTGGAAAGGAATGGTTGTCTTCACTCCTTCTATCACAAATTCACTGAGCGCACGTTCCATAGTATTGATCGCTTCTTCACGGGTTTGTGCGATGGTGATCAGTTTAGCTACCATGGAATCATAATACGGAGGGATCACATATCCTGCGTAAATATGAGAATCCACACGTACACCATGACCACCAGGTATGTGTAATACTGTGATCTTTCCTGGTGAAGGACGGAAATCATTAAACGGATCTTCCGCATTGATACGGCATTCGATCACGTGCATTTCCGGTGTATAGTTCTTTCCGGAGATGGGAATACCGGCAGCAATCTTGATCTGTTCTTTTACCAGGTCAAAGTTGATTACCTCTTCCGTAACACCGTGTTCCACCTGGATACGGGTATTCATTTCCATGAAGTAGAAGTTGCGGTGCTTATCTACCAGGAACTCGATGGTACCTACGCTTTCATAATTGATAGCAGATGCCGCTTTAATAGCAGCATCTCCCATCTTCTCACGCAGCTCAGGCGTCATGAACGGAGAAGGGGATTCTTCTACCAGTTTCTGGTGACGGCGCTGGATGGAGCAGTCACGCTCACTGAGGTGACATACTTTACCGTATTGGTCGCCAGCTACCTGTATTTCAATGTGGCGGGGTTCTTCCACGAATTTCTCCATGTAGATACCGTCATTATTGAAGGAAGCACGTGCTTCGTTTTTAGCCATGTTATAAGCCGTTTCCAGCTCACTTTCCTGCCAAACCACACGCATACCTTTACCACCACCACCGGCAGTTGCCTTGAGGATAATAGGCAGGCCCATTTCCTTGGCAATTTTCTTTGCTTCATCCAGGCTCTGTAACAAACCTGCTGAACCTGGAATAACCGGTACACCAGCAGCTATCATTGTTTCTTTGGCGGTAATTTTATCACCCATTTTACGGATCATATCCGGAGTGGGTCCGATAAATTTAATACCATGCTCACCACAGATTTCCGCGAACCTTGCATTTTCTGCCAGGAAGCCGTAACCGGGATGTATAGCATCTGCATTGGTAATTTCAGCAGCTGCCATCAGGTGAGGTATATTCAGATAAGATTCGCTGCTTTGTGGTTTTCCAATGCACACTGCCTCGTCTGCAAATTTCACATGCAGGCTATCTTTATCCGCTGTAGAATAAACAGCCACCGTTTTGATGCCCATTTCTTTACAAGTACGGATGATACGCAGGGCAATCTCTCCACGGTTGGCAATCAATATTTTCTTAAACATGTTTTTTCAATAGGTTAAAGAAAAAGTAATAAGCCCAAAAGGTTGGAAAACTACAAGGTTGGAAAGTACACTTACCACCTTATAATATTCCAACCTTTTCAACTAACAAATTATGGTTCTACCAGGAATAAAGGTTGATCGTATTCCACCGGAGAGGCGTCGTCTACCAGTACTTTTACGATTTTACCACTTACTTCACTTTCGATCTCATTGAACAGCTTCATAGCTTCAATGATACAAACTACCTTACCGGTGGTCACTTCATCGCCGACGTTCACGAAAGATGGTTTGTCAGGACCAGGACTACGATAGAAGGTTCCGATCATAGGAGATTTAATGGTAACCAGGTTATCGGCTTTCGCTTCTGCTGCTTTAGGAGCTTCTGCTGATACAGCAACCTGGGGAACCGCCTGTGCTACTGCCTGCATTGGTGTTGCGGGCATAGTAAACACTTGCTGAGTCTCGTTATCCTTTTGCTTTATTGTAATCTTAAACTTGTCCTGCTCGATGCTCAGTTCACTGATATTGGACTTATTGACCATTTTTACCAGCTCCTGAATCTGTTTAAAATCCATGTAGACAGTTTTTGGTTTAGAAATGCTTGAAGTAGATGAAATTATGGACTAAAACTATTCTTTTACTCTCTCGATGTAATCACCTGTTTTGGTATTCACCCTGATCAGCTCACCTTCATTCACAAACAATGGCACATTCACAGTTGCGCCGGTTTCTACGGTAGCTTGTTTCAGGGTACGGGTAGCAGTATCCCCCTTTAAACCTGGTTCTGAGTAAGTAACCTTCATTACTATCTTATCAGGCAGTTCCACACTCATGTGCTGGTCTGTTTCTGTATTGATAGATACAGATACTTCCTGACCTTCTTTCAGGAACTGTGGTGCATCAATCATGGTTTCAGGAAGAGCGATCTGTTCGAAAGTCTCATTATCCATGAAATTGTAACCACTGTCGTCTTTATATAAAAACTGGAAAGTTTTCTTTTCAACACGTACGGGATAGATTGTTTCGCCTGAGTTCCAGGTTTGTTCAATAGAACGGCTATTGTCAACTCCCTTCAGTTTAGCCCATACTTTAGCAGCCGCTCTGGCTGTTTTGTTTTGACCAAACTCTACAACAGAATACAAGCTGTTATCCAGCTTTATGATTAATCCTGTTCTGATATCTGCAGTGGTAGCCATAAAAAGGTTACTTAATTTAAAGTTAAAAATTTACATTAGGATTGCAAAAGTAATTCATTCTTACAAAATCCCTCATGGAACTGGTTTTTCTTCCCTAAATTTTCTTTTTAAGTTATAGACCTGGATATAACCTATTATTTTTTTTAGGAATGCAAACATAATGTAAGGAAGGGTAATCTAGTAATTTTTTTATAAAAAAGTGATAAAGAGCGCGAATAGTACTTATATAGTGTGGCTGGCTTGACCAGCTATTCCAAAATTCAATACCTTTAGCTCCTAGACAAAAATTATGAGTTATATGAAGCGTTATTTGTTCTTTTTGTGCTTATGCTGTCTGCCAGCGCTGTTATCCGCACAATCCCAAACTTCCGCCACGGCCGCAGACAAAGATAAGCCTCCTTACCTGCAGTTCCCTTTTATCCCGGCATTTCCGCTTACTTTACCCGATGGACATGTCATTACCAAAAACGACCTGAAAAAGAACACACAGACGATCGTTTTCATCTTTAGCGTTGATTGTGACCACTGTAAGCACCTTACAGAGGAAGTATTGAAGAATATAGATAAGTTCAAAAAAACACAGATCCTGATGATTACTCCCTTTAAACCGGAGCAAATGAAGGAATATTACGATACTTATAAGATCAAAGACTACCCCAACATCGTTATGACGAGTGAACCCACCCGCCAGATTATGTACTATTACAATCTGCATTATTTCCCGGGTCTGTTTGTATATAATAAGAAACAGCAGTTTGTAAAGGGGTTTGAAGGTACTGTTAAGCTGGAACAGCTGACAGAATACCTGAACTAATACCACCACGTTGCCCGATTATTCACCCTTTAATTTTATACATACGATGAAAGTTACTGTTGTAGGAGCTGGTAATGTAGGCGCAACCTGCGCTAATGTGCTGGCCCACAGAGATTTTTTGCAGGAAGTTGTGTTACTGGATATTAAGGAAGGTACCGCAGAAGGTAAGGCGTTGGATACCTGGCAACAGGCCCCGATCGATTATTACAGCACCAAAGTGACAGGCGTTACAAACGACTATGCAAGAACTGCAAACAGCGATGTAGTGGTAATCACCTCTGGCTTACCCCGCAAACCCGGCATGAGCCGCGATGACCTCATCTCTACCAATGCCAATATCGTTAAATCCGTAACGGAAAACATCAGTAAGCATTCCCCGGATGCCATAATTATTGTTGTTAGCAATCCGCTGGACGTAATGACCTATTGTGCCTTCCTTACCGCCAAAAAAGACAGCAGCAAAGTGTTCGGTATGGCTGGTATCCTGGATACTGCCCGTTACCGCGCTTTCCTGGCCGATGAAATTGGCTGTTCCCCTAAAGATATCCAGGCTATCCTGATGGGAGGCCATGGCGATACAATGGTACCCCTTCCCCGCTACACCACTGTAGGTGGCATTCCCGTTACTGAACTGGTAGCTGCTGATAAGCTGGAAGCAATTATCCAGCGGACCAAAGTAGGTGGCGGAGAAATAGTGAACCTGCTGGGTACTTCCGCCTGGTATGCTCCGGGAGCTGCTGCTGCACAGATGGTTGAAGCCATCCTGAAAGATGAGAAACGCATCTTCCCCTGCTGCGCATGGTTAACCGGCGAATATGGCCTGAAGGATATTTATCTGGGTGTTCCGGTTATCCTGGGCAAAAAAGGTATAGAGAAAATTATAGAGCTTCAGCTGGATGACAGCGAAAAAGAATTACTCAGCACATCTGCTGTCCACGTGAAAGAAGTTATGGATGTACTGGATAATATGAAAGTTACAGCATAATATAACAATATTTAAATATAAGAGGCTGACTAGCAGATTACTACTGGTCAGCCTCTTTACTTTGGTTCTCCGCCGGGTACAAAACCTTTCTCACAACGGGAAACATTCATTATATTCGTTTCAACATTTTATCAAACCTGCAGCTTTAGTTTGCCGAAATAATATGATTCATTCGTATTTTTAAACGGCTATATCTTCACTTATGTCAAACATAGAAAAACTTATATCGCAAAAATCATTTTCGAGCGAGTATAACAAGGGGTTAATAAGTCTAATATTTGTTGGTAACTGGATTGTCTCACGCCATCAGCAATTCTTTAAGAAATTTGACATTACCATGCAGCAGTATAATATACTGCGCATACTGCGGGGACAATACCCTAAAGCAGCCAATATCAACACTTTAAAGGAAAGAATGCTCGATAAAATGAGTGATGTATCACGCCTGGTAGAACGTCTTCGCAAGGCCGGGCTGATAGAAAGAAAGAGTAGCGAAGTAGACCGCCGCGCAGTGGATGTACAGATTACTGCCAAGGGATTGGCATTATTGGAGACGATGGATGTTGACCTTCCTGATCTGGAAGATTCTCTCAAATTATCTCTCTCCGAAGACGAAATATTACAACTGAATGGACTCCTCGATAAGGTATTAACACGTTATTAGACGAAGATGGTTGAGTATTGATACTCAACCATCTTCGTCTAATTTTTACTTGATAGTTTCCAGATAATTCAGGTCCTTACCAAAAGTTTCTTCCACCGTATACGCAGCGATCAATGCTATTACAATTGTGATCGTGCCAACTATAGCTCCGCTTTGCAGGTAAGTAACATAATGCTGTAAATAGATGAAAAGCATGGTGATCAAGGGAAGCATGCCACGGGCAAAGTTGGGAACAGTGATCGCAACCGTAGCCCGGAGGTTAGTTCCGAAGCTCTCTGCTGCTATAGTTACAAAGATCGCCCAGAAGCCAACACTAAATCCAAGGATAAAACAAACAGTATAAAACTGCCATTTTTCTATTCCATGCAGGTTGAGATAAACAGCTACACAAGCTGCTGTCAATAACAGGAAAATCATCATCACCTTACGACGACTTTTAAGCACCTGGCTGAGCATACCTGTTGTAAAATCTCCTAATACCAGCCCTGTATAACAAAAAGCTACCGCATCACCAGGACTGATAGGCTCTTTTATACCCAGCTCTATCGCAAATTTATTGGAAAAGGCGATCAGGATGCCTACTACAAACCAGGTAGGAGTACCTAACAACACACATTTCAAATACTTAAGAAAACGTGTACGATCACTAAAGAGTGCCCAAAAGCTACCTCTGCGAACTGTAGTATCTTCCGCTACATTGTTAAACATGCCGGATTCCATTACACTGATACGCAACAGGAGCAATACCAGTCCTAATCCTCCTCCGATAAAATAACAGTAACGCCAGTCTGGCACCAGCTTGGCAATCAGGTTAGCAGCAACGGCTCCGGAAACACCTACAGTAGCAACGATCATCGTTCCATACCCACGTTTTTCCTTTGGGAGTATTTCCGCTACCAGTGTAATACCGGCTCCCAGCTCTCCTGCCAGACCCAGACCAGCCACAAATCTCCAGAACAGATAACCATTGGTACCTGTTACAAAGCCATTGGCAATATTGGCAATAGAATATAATAATATGGAACCGAACAATACACGTAGTCTTCCTTTCTTATCACCGATAATACCCCAGAAGATCCCGCCGACTAAAAGTCCCAACATCTGTACACTTATCAGTAATGGTCCTACCCCTGTATCAATCTCTGTTTGTGAAACTCCCAGGTCTTTCAGGCTGGGAACACGTACGATCGTAAACAGTAGCAGATCATAGATATCTACAAAATAGCCTAACGAAGCTACTAACACAGCTACGTTAAAAATGGTTGCTGGGTGATTGCCGGATTTCATAGCGCGATTTAAGGTTTATTCATTCACATTATGCGGTGGATGCGCATGTTTTGTTTTACCAAAGAATAACTTTAATAATACAGGTAATGTAGTAATTAATATCAATATAATGACTACCAGTTCAAGGTGATCTTTGAGCGTAGGGAAAAATTTATCGAGGTAATGACCTGCCAGCATCATAGAGAATACCCAGGAAAAAGAACTGATGATATTGAAGAACATGAACTTCCTTCTTTCCATCTTCACAATACCGGCAACGATAGGTGCGAACGTACGGATGATAGGCAGGAAACGGGCCAGGAATATAGCTCCTCCACCATATTTATCATAAAATTCCTTGGCCTGGTACAGGTGTTTCTTCTTGAAGAAGAAGGTATCCTTCCTGCTAAATAATATAGGACCAGATTTAAGTCCGAACCAGAAACCAACCATATTACCCAGCACACCAGCTATTGAAATCATCAGCATAATCACTACAAAGGGGACATTGTAGAAACTGTCACTTATTAACCCACCATAGATGCCTGCAACAAATAAGAGAGAATCTCCGGGAAGGAAGAAACCTACAAACAAACCTGTTTCTGCAAAGATGACTATCAATAATAAATAAAGCCCGCCATGTTCAATAATCCACTGGGGATTGATAAGATGCTTGAATAACTCAATTAACTGATCCATATAATGTTTATAATCTTCAAAAATTCAGGTACTAATGTACATTTATGCCCTGCTGTATTCCTGCATAATTCATTAATTAATATAGCGTACCAGACAGCAAAATAAGCATTAATGTGTTACGCCATTATTATACTTCCTTTAAGCTGCTTTAGATTCTTCTTCCAGGGAATTTTCCCATTTGGAAACAACTGCTGTAGCCATTGCATTACCGATTACATTGGTAGCAGAACGACCCATATCCAGGAAATGGTCTACGCCCAGTAACAGCAGCAGTCCGGCTTCCGGTATATGGAACATGGACAACGTACCTGCAATCACTACCAGGGAAGCTCTTGGTACGCCGGCAATGCCTTTGCTGGTGATCATTAATACCAGCAGCATGGAGATCTGCTGTTCAAAACCCAGGTGCATACCATATGCCTGCGCGATAAACAGGCTGGCAAAAGTCATATACATCATGGAGCCATCCAGATTAAAAGAATAACCCAGGGGCAGTACAAAACTTACAATTCTCTGATCACAACCGAATTTCTCCAGTCCTTCCAGCGTACGGGGATAAGCCGCTTCACTGCTTGCAGTACTGAATGCCAGCAATACCGGGTCTTTTATCAGACCTAATAAAGACAATATCCTACGGCCAAGTACTAAAAACCCTGCAAATATCAGTACTATCCATAAAGCGCTCAGTCCTATATAAAATTGTCCGATAAACTTTCCGTATGTTAACAGGATACCAGGTCCTTTTTCCGCAATAGTGGCTGCCATAGCGCCAAATACAGCAAAAGGAGCAAAGTTCATTACATATCCTGTAAGTTTCAGCATGATATGCGCCACACTATCCATAAACTTAATCACGATCTGTCCCATATCTCCAATGGCAGCTGTTGCTACTCCAAAGAAAATAGAGAACACTACTATCTGCAGGATTTCGTTGTGTGCCATCGCATCAATCACACTATCAGGGAATACGTGATGGAAGAACCCTTTCAGGCTCATATCTGTTGTTGCGATACCACTGCTGGCGTTAGCATCCGGGATAGTGAGGTTAAGGGTGGAGCCGGGGTGCAACAGGTTAACGAGTATCAGTCCTAAAAAAAGAGAGATAAACGTAGCAGTCACAAACCACAGCATGGTTTTACCGCCTATCCTTCCTACTGCTTTGATATCACCCAGCTTGGCCACACCCACTACAAGGGTAGAAAATACCAGCGGAGCAATGATCATTTTTATTAACCGGAGAAAGATATCTGTGAGGATAGAAATGTTACCGGCAAATTTTTGAACGGTAGCTTCGTTTTCAGGACCAGCATAGATTACATTGATAATGTACCCTAATGATATTCCCAGCACCATTGCCACGAATATAAAGACAGTCAGCCGGTTAGATTTCTTCATGAAGTTCTATTGAATAAAAATGTTAATGTGATAAAAATCTCTCAAAAATAAGGTTACTACGGTAAACTTGTGCGTTAACCCATAAAATAAAAGCCATGGTTTTGCTTTTAGATAATTATATTTGGCGATCTTAAAAAAAAGAATCAACAAAACCAAACCACTTAAACGTCAACCACAATATTTCTTCCGTATGGGCAAACTTTTCGTGAAAAAGCCACTCTCCCTGCTATTAGCTGAAGCAAACGATACTGAAAAAGGACTAAAACGTACATTAGGAGCTGGTTCTCTTATAGCGTTAGGTATAGGGGCCATTATTGGCGCCGGTCTTTTTGTTAGGACGGCTGCAGCTGCCGGACAACATGCCGGACCAGCAGTAGTATTCTCTTTTATTATTGCAGCAATAGGTTGTGCACTTGCAGGACTCTGTTATGCTGAATTTGCCTCTATGATCCCGATAGCAGGTAGTGCATATACTTACTCCTATGCTACTATGGGTGAATTTATTGCCTGGATTATCGGGTGGGACCTTGTACTGGAATATGCGCTGGGCGCTGCTACGGTAGCTATTGGCTGGTCTCAGTATCTCAATAAACTATTGGGTAAGCTCTGCGGATTTACGATACCCTATCAATGGGCACATAGTCCGTTTGAAACATCAGATGCAGGTGTTCATGGTATCATGAATCTTCCTGCTGTTTTCATTTTACTGTTACTCACTTTATTACTCATAAGAGGCATAGAAGGTTCTGCAATTGTAAACAACATCATCGTAATCACTAAAGTGGCTATTGTGATCCTGCTGATCATCCTCGGATGGCAGTTTATCAATCCTGCAAACCATACTCCATTTACAATACCGGCAGATGCGGGTTCTGTAACCATGCATAATGGGACGGTCATCAACTATGCCGACTTCTGGTACCATGGTATACCCGGTGTACTAAGAGGGGCCGGTGTGGTGTTCTTTGCATTCATCGGTTTTGATGCGGTATCTACTGCAGCACAGGAAACCAAGAATCCTAAAAGGAACATGCCAATAGGTATCCTGGTATCACTGGCTGTATGTACTTTATTATACATCCTCTTTTCTTATGTACTGACAGGTATCGCTCCTTACAAAGACTTCCTGAAAGAAGGTGGTGAAGCATCCGTAGCTTATGCTATTGATAAGTATATGATTGGATACAGCTGGCTGTCTACTTTCGTTACTATTGCTATCCTGGCAGGTTTCTCTTCTGTAATCCTGGTGATGTTACTGGGTCAGACAAGGGTATTCTACTCTATGTCTAACGACGGTCTGGTACCTAAGGTGTTCTCCAAATTACACCCTAAATACCGCACTCCTTACAGATCACAGGCGATGTTCTTCGTGTTCGTTTCTATATTCGCAGCATTCGTACCGGATAGCGTAGTAGGTGACATGACAAGTATCGGGACCTTATTTGCTTTCGTATTGGTATGCCTCGGTGTAATGGTAATGCGTAAAACAAATCCTGATCAGCCACGTGAATTTAAAACACCATGGGTACCATTTGTACCGGTTGTGGGTATCCTGTTCTGTGTGACCATGATCGTAAGTCTTGGATGGGAAAACTGGACACGACTGATCGTTTGGTTACTGATCGGTTTCCTGATCTATTTTGGCTACAGCGTGAAGAACAGTAAGGCGAGAAAATTATAGTCTGAAATAATTTACAATAAAGATCGCAAGGTCGGAAAGTCATAGCTATAAGCAGATTGATTTTCCGACCTTGCCACTTTATTACCATAAAGTGTATATTTTTGCGTTTCAGTTTTCTTAATAATTATTAATTACATACCCACTATGGGAAGGATATTTGAAGTAAGAAAGTCAACCATGTTTGCCCGTTGGGACAAGATGGCTAAACAGTTTAGCAGGATCGGTAAGGAAATCGCGATGGCTGTAAAGAATAGCGGTCCTGATCCTGATAATAACCCTGCATTGCGAAGATGTATAGTTAACGCCAAAGGTGTTAACATGCCAAAAGATCGTATAGATGCCGCTATCAAGCGGGCTATGGGTAAAGACAAAACCGACTACGAAGAGGTTGTATATGAGGGATATGCACCACACGGCGTAGCGATTGTAGTAGATACGGCTACAGACAACTCTACCCGTACAGTAGCGAATGTGCGTATGCACTTCAATAAAATGGGTGGTAGCCTCGGTAACAGTGGCTCTGTGGGCTTCCTGTTTACCCGTATGGGAGAATTCAAGATCAACAATGAAGGCATGAATATGGAAGATCTGGAACTGGAACTGATTGATGCCGGTTTGGAAGAGATCGGGGAAGACAGCGAAGGTAATATCATATTGCGTACAGCATTCAGTGATTTCGGAAACATGTCTAAAGCACTGGAAGAGAAGAATATCACGCCTATCAGCTCTGAACTGAAACGTATTCCTAGTACTACTGTAGAATTAAATGAAGAGCAGGCCAAAGAAGTACTTGAGCTGGTAGATCGTCTGGAACAGGATGATGACGTACAGCAGGTGTTTCACAACCTCAGATAATAATTAGCGTAAAAGAAAAAGCTCCGTTCTGGTTATCAGAACGGAGCTTTTTCTTTTATACTTTAGGTGATTACAGCACGCGACAGGCCTCATTGTCTGTTACCAGGCGTAATCCCTTACCATGAATCGTTTCCAGTTTTACAGTACCGTCCAGCTTAAAGTGTTTGCGGATACGTGTAAGATACACGTCCATGCTGCGGCCGGTAAAGAAATCGTCATTACCCCAAACGCTTAACAATATTACATCTCTCTTCAGGCGTTTATTGGGATTCTCACAAAGGTATTTCAACAGTTCTGCTTCTTTAGGAGGCAGGTTAATATTGGTATTGGTTGGTTCATGATAAATCTTGAATTCACTATAGTTGAATACCAGGCTACCCAGGTTAAAAATGATCTGTTTATCATTTTGTAAAAGGCGGCTTCTCTTCATGAATACTTCCATCCGGCAAAGCAACTCCTCCATATTGAAGGGTTTTACCAGGTAGTCATCCCCTCCGGCTTCGAAACCGTTGAGTTTGTCCTGTTCCATGTAACGGGAAGAAGCAAAGATTATAGGAACGTTTTCATCCTTATCGCGGATTTCCCGGGCCAGCGCAAAGCCATCCATCCCAGGCATGATTACATCAAGAAGGCAAATATCAAAAGGACGCTCCTGAAATGCTGCCCATCCCTCCTCTCCATTGGCACAATGCACTACATTATAACCTGCTTTTTCAAGCTGATTTTTTATAACCTTGGCAAAAAAGTGGTCGTCTTCTACTAAAAGAACTCCTGCTTTCATAAATGGATTTGGGTTGATTTGTTAATCAAAGAGGTAATCCTGCTACTGCTACATACACGCATCAGAAAAACCATAGTTTTCAACAGTATAACGTGGACTGAATTGTTTATCTAATTTAGCTATATTCCTACTTAAATTTAAGAAGTACAACTTATATTTCTGTATTCATTTTATTCATTATTCACAAATGATAAAGTATACATGTTTAATGTATTAATTATCAAAGGTATTTATGAAAAACCTATCTTTTTTTTAGAGTAAATGCAGTGAGTAGAGCCGTGGATAAATTTATTATCAAATCCATGTTATATGATAATATTACAAAATAGTTTTATAATATTTGCATAAGTACTTAGTCTTTTATTCAAACCTACAACTATAGTTAAAAACAAAACGCAAGGCAGATCATGCCTTGCGTTAGTTTTTTATATCAAAAGGAGTCCTATTCTTCTACCATTTCCAGTACTATCCTTATCACATCTTCCACATTAGGCTTGGAGAAGTAATCCCCGTCAGAGCCATAAGCAGGGCGATGAGCCTGTGCACTCAATGTACGCGGAGCAACATCCAGCCAGCGATAACCGCCCTGTAGTTCCATTACCTGCTGGTACAGATAGGCAGACCCGCCTCCTGGTACATCCTCATCAACGAAAAGGATGCGGTTGGTCTTTTTCAGGGATTCTACTATACTGTGATTGATATCAAAAGGCAGCAATGTTTGTACATCGATCAGTTCGCAGGAGATATCCAGCTGTTTCAGCGTTACCAGTGCTTCTTCTATAATACGCAGTGTGGAACCGTAAGAAACGATAGTGATATCGTTACCCTCATGCAGCACTTCCGGTATACCCAACGGAACCGTGAATTTGTCCAGGTTCTGAGGTAATTTTTCTTTCAGGCGGTAGCCATTCAGGGATTCAATTACCAGGGCAGGTTCATTAGCAGCCAGTAAGCTGTTGTACATACCGGCAGCCTGTACCATGTTACGTGGTACACATACATTCATGCCTCTTAAAGCGCCCAGGATCATCCCCATAGGTGATCCGGAATGCCAGATACCTTCCAGTCTGTGTCCTCTTGTACGTACTATAATCGGGCAATGCTGTATTCCTTTAGTGCGGTATTGCAGGCTGGCCACATCGTCGCTCAGTGGCTGAAGACCATACAGCAGATAATCCAGGTACTGGATTTCTGCGATAGGGCGGAGACCACGTAAAGCCATCCCGATGCCCTGCCCCATGATGGTCAGTTCACGGATGCCTGTATCGAAGATGCGTTGTGTACCATGTTTCTGCTGTAATCCGGCAAATCCCTGGTTTACGTCGCCGATATGTCCTACGTCTTCACCAAAGGCGAATACACGGGGATCGTTCTCTATCAGCTGATCGAAGTATTTATTCAGTATTTCGTATCCGTTCAGAGAATGAGCATCCTCTTCATATTCTGCTGGTACTACAGGCACATTCAGTACTGAGTTTACACCGGTGGCATGGAGCAGGGAGTTATAATTCTCCTTTTCCAGCTTCAGCATATTCTCATAGAACGTTTTCAGTTCAGCAACTGCGGAAGATTTGATCTTCTTATGATGGAACAGGATGCTGGCAGCTGTTTTCAGCACATCCCTGCGTAATGGTTCACGGTTGATCTGCAGTTCATGCAACAGACCATTGATCATGGCCTTATCTGTATGAGGTACGGCAGCAACAGCCTTACCATGCGCCAATACCGCGTCTACCTGTTCGCGGATAGGTAAAATGTACTTGTTCCAGGCGCTTTTACGGGCATCTACAGCAATAGTCTTTGCTTTTGCTTCTATTGTCAGCAGGGTAGCTTCATCAGCCAGGGCATTTTCCAGGATCCATTCACGCATCTGTGAGTTACAGTCGTATTCTTTCTCCCAGCTCAGCCTGTCTTTTGTTTTATAGCGTTCATGAGAACCGCTGGTAGAATGGCCTTGTGGCTGTGTCAGCTCTTCCACATGGAATAATGCCGGGATATGTGTTTCGCGGATCTTACGGATACCTGCTTCGAACACTTCGCACATGCCGGCATAATCCCAGCCTTTCACATTGTAGATATCGAAGCCATTAGTGTCTTCTGCTTTGCGGAAGCCTTCCATGGCAAGACTGATAGAGTCTTTAGTGGTCTGATATTCCCGTTGAACGGAGATACCGTACCCATCATCCCATACAAATACGGCCAGGGGTACCTGAAGTACACCGGCAGCGTTCATAGTTTCCCAGAAATGGCCTTCAGAAGTAGAAGCATCGCCGATGGTGGCAAAGCATACTTCGTTTCCATTATTGGAAAGCTGGGAGAATGATTTCAGCACTTCCACTTCGCGGAATAACTTTGAAGCAAAGGCTAATCCCAATGCACGCGGCATTTGCGCGGCGGTGGGAGACATATCAGTAGCAGTATTCTTTATTTTGGTAAGGTCGAGCCACTTACCATCCTGATCCAGGTTGGGTGTGGCAAAATGTGCATTCATCTGCCTTCCTCCGGAGAATGGCTCGTTGGCCAGGTCCGGATCAGCATACATTTGTGAAAAGAATTGTTCCGGAGTGGCAATACCACTGGCAAAAGCAAAGGTCTGGTCACGGTAGTAACCGGAACGAAAGTCTCCAGGCTGGAAGTATTTGGCCATGGCTACCTGAGCCACTTCCTTTCCATCCCCGAAAATACCGAACTTAGCCTTACCTGTAAGGACTTCCTTACGGGCCAGCAGACTAACTTCCCTGCTTTCACAGGCCAGTCGGTAATCATTTAGCACTTCTTTCCGAAATTCTTCGAATGACAACCGGCTTTCCGTATTCATAGTCAGTTCATTGTTTTCTATCATGCCTCATTGTTATGGTACAAAAGTAAGGTTAAATTATACAGTTGTGAAATGCCTGAAAATACATGCATTAAAATAATCTTATTTTTTTTAATAAGATTTTAATAAATTCTCTGACGATAGATTATTTTTGGCTGTAAATTTGTTACACAGACGATGATCATTTTTAACCAATCGTTTAAAACACCCTTAATGATGAAAAAGTTTATCTTATCCCTATTTGCGAGCATGTTGGTAACTACGGCTATCTTTGCTCAAGCGCAAAGCGGAACAACAACACCAGCAAACCCTGTTGATGCTAAAGTAAAGTTTAAACAGGAAAGCATTGATTTTGGTAAAACTAAGCTGAACAAACCAGTTTCAGTTGATTTTGAATTTACCAACACCTCAAAAGAACCAGTATTAGTTGAAACAGCCCGCGCAAGTTGCGGTTGTACTACTCCTACCTGGACTAAAGAACCAATCTTACCTGGTAAGAAAGGTAAAATTACTGCTGGTTACAGTGCAAACAGTGTAGGTCAGCAGAACAAAACTATCTGGGTTAAGCTGAAAGGAGTAGATCAGGACAAAGAATTACACCTGACAGGAACAGTAGAAAACTAATTTTCTTACTTGCGCAGTTTAACTGCATCCAGTAAAATATTAAGCCTTGCAGTTTAACTGTAAGGCTTTTTTATTCAGGTAATTTCCTCTGTCTTATATCCCCTACCTTTGTATACGCAAAATCAAAACATTTTATGCCTACCATTAGTAAGAGAGGAGAGCAAATGCCGTCTTCCCCCATCCGGAAATTAGTCCCTTATGCAGAAGCTGCCAAGAAAAAGGGGATTAAGGTGTATCACCTTAACATCGGGCAGCCGGATATTGAAACACCAAAACCAGTGCTGGATGCGGTACGCCATTCAGATTTCAAAGTACTTGAATACAGTCATAGTGCGGGTAATGAAAGTTATCGCCGTAAGCTGGTGACCTATTACAACAGGTTTGATATTCAGCTTACACATGAGCAGATTATTGTTACTACAGGAGGCTCTGAGGCGATCCTGTTTGCCTTTATGGCCTGCCTGGATGCGGGTGATGAAGTGCTGGTACCAGAACCCTTTTATGCTAATTACAACGGTTTTGCGGTAGAAGCAGGTATTAAGGTACAGACGATCACTTCTCATATAGAAAGTGGATTTGCGCTGCCTGCTATGGAAGATTTTGAAAAAGCCATTACCCCACGTACAAAGGCAATCATGATCTGCAATCCTAACAACCCTACCGGTTATTTATATAGCCGTGAAGAGCTGGAAGTACTGAAGCAGGTATGTCTGCGTCATAATTTATATCTCTTCTCTGATGAGGCTTACAGGGAGTTCTGCTATACGGGAGAACATTTCTCAGCTATGAACCTGGAAGGACTGGAGAACAATGTGATATTAATGGATACTATCTCCAAACGTTATAGTGCCTGTGGCGGACGTATAGGTGCGCTGGTAACTAAAAATCAGGCAGTACTGGATGCAGTGCTGAAATTTGCACAGGCCCGTCTGAGCCCTCCTTCTTTTGCGCAGATAGCCGGAGAAGCTGCTGTAGACCTGCCGGTTAATTATTTTGATGAGATAAAGGCAGAGTATCAAAGCCGCCGTGATGTGCTGGTAGAGATGCTGAATAAGATGCCGGGGGTATTTTGCCCTAATCCGGGAGGAGCGTTTTATGCGATTGCCCGTTTACCTATTGATGATGCAGATAAATTCTGCCAGTGGATACTGGAATCTTTCTCTTACGAACAGCAGACGGTGATGTTATCCCCTGCTACCGGTTTTTATGCAACCCCCGGGTTAGGTAAGAACGAGGTAAGGCTGGCTTATGTACTGAACAAGGAAGATATTCGTAAGGCGATGACCTGTTTATCCAGGGCATTGGAAGTTTATCCGGGCAAAACTGCACAAAGGAACGGTTCAGTTTTGTTTGGCGAGAGACATTAAATACACAGTAATCACATTATATAAAATTCTATATAATGTGATTATTCTTATTTCTGCCATTTTTATGCTAAAACAGCTCCTTTTTTGCATTATAAAAAAATCTATATTTACTTTTTTAGATAAAAAGAGCATTTTTTATACTGAAAATGTTTTTTAGTTCAATTTTGTTTGTATATTTGAATTGTGAACGGCAGCAAACAGATATAGAGTGAAGTAAAAGAGTTGCCAAAGCGAAGACCAAAGAAAGAGGTTTAGCATAAAATTAACCTTCGTAATTTTTTTGAACGTTTTTTAGGAACGACCTTTGACTTATCAACACAGAAGGATAGAATTATCAAATTTCTGTCAATTCTGAAAAAAAGTTTAAGATAAACTAAAACGTTTTAGCTAAATACCGTATTTTTGTATCAGTTTTTCATAACGTGGAATTTATAAAGGCAAACGGCTCCGATCACGGAGCCGTATTTTTTTGCCCATACCTCTCCTCTATCCACTCATTATCAATCTTATAGCAATTATATTCCCTCATCCGAACCGGATATGGTTAATACTTTCTTCTCGTTTAGCAGCCGGGGCAAAAACAGGTTTAAACGAAAAACGGCCCGGAAATTCCGGACCGCTCTATATTTATTTTCTTTTCTTTTTACATGTGCTTCCTGATCATACTGAAGAAGTCATCGAAGAGGTAACGGCTATCGTGAGGACCAGGAGTTGATTCCGGATGGTACTGTACGGAGAATGCCGGTTTATTCTTAATACGGATACCTTCTATTGACTCATCGTTCAGGTTCACGTGTGTGATCTCTACTGTAGTACTGGCAGCAATTGCTTTAGGATCTACCGCAAAACCGTGGTTCTGGGTAGTGATCTCGCAACGACCGGTAGCCAGGTTCTTTACCGGGTGGTTCAGACCACGGTGACCATGGTGCATTTTGTATGTAGGGATATCGTTTGCCAGGGCAAGCAGCTGATGACCTAAGCAGATACCAAACATTGGACGACTGGCATCCAGGATCTTCTTCACAGTGGTTACTGCATATTTCAGGGGAGCCGGATCACCGGGACCGTTAGAAATGAAGTAAGCGTTAGGTTTGAACTTCTCACACTCTTCGAAAGTAGTATCTGTAGGAAATACCTGCAGGTAAGCGCCCTTTTCAGACAGGCATTTCAGCATGTTACGCTTAACACCATTGTCCAGCACTGCGATACGGATATCAGCAGACGGGTCACCAATATTATAAGGTTCTTTTGTACTTACTTCAGCACAGAGTGCCAGACCTTCCATAGAAGGTACTTTAGCCAGTTCTGCCTTCAGTTGGTCAATATCGAGAATTTCAGAAGAGATGATGCAGTTCATTGCACCTTTACTGCGAATATGAGACACCAAAGCGCGGGTATCTACATCATAGATGGCTACCAGGTTGTTATCCTTTAAAAACTGCTCTATGGAGCCGTCTGCCATCTGTCTGGAGTGATTGTAAGAGATATTCTTGCATATTAATCCACTGATCTTTACACTTTCACTCTCTACATCGTCTTTCTTAACACCATAGTTACCTACGTAGCAGTTATTCATGATCAATACCTGCCCTTTGTAAGAAGGGTCCGTAAATACTTCCTGGTATCCGGTCATTCCCGTGTTAAAACACAATTCACCAGATGCGGTGCCAATTTTACCAAAAGCTTTTCCCTGATATACCGTACCATCGTCTAACAACAGTATGGCTGGCTGTATTGATCTTGTCTGAGGCATGCTTATTTTTCGTTTTAAAAAATCGTGCAAAGTTATTGAATTAAAGGTTAAGAATTAATAATTGCCCATATTAATTCTCAAGCTTTAATTTTCAATTACTTAATGCGGATCGATTTTATAATACGCTGAGCTGCCAGAGATGCGGTTGTATCGTCTTCCCTGTAACGGATAGCTATCTGCCAGCGGTGTTGTCCGCTTACCAGTAACAGGTTACAAAAGGAAAGCCGGATAGCATTCTTAAAGGCGAAAGTTCCCTGTTGCAAGAGGGCGTCTATGCCACTTTGCATTACCGGGCTGGAAGTGTATTTGAGATCAGAGATCTCTCCGGATTTCTTCATTTCGTCAGCAGCGGCTACGCCAGCTACTTCCAGGTCGTTAGAGATGTTCGGGCGGTAGCTGTACATGTTCACTTCTATCTGCATACCATCATCGCCCCTGTTGCGGTAGCTTTTGGCATATTCTACCAGCTGCGCGATTTCCGGTATGAGTGGTTTGTCGTCAACTCCGAGGTGCATAGGCGTACTGATTTCCAATGCCTGACGGCCAATAACAGCTGTTTCCCAGGATTTATACAGAGAGGCTTTATTTAGTTTAGGGAAGATCATGCCGTATACGACACGTTTGCCGAAGTAGCCACCAGCTACCGCAGCCACCCCAATCACCAGAATGAGGGTGAGGAGTACTCCCCTTCTGCCTACCTGTTTGAGATAACGTTGTTTGAGGATGGTCAGACGGCTGGTTTTTACACCATTTGTCTCCACCGCAACTTCCTGCTGGAAATCTTCGAAGTTACTTTCAGGGCGCTTATTCTTCCATTCGGAATAATTATTTTCTAATTTCTTTTCACATTGACCGCAAAAGGTGAGGAACTCCGATCGCAGTTCATTATAGTGCCCACAGCTCTTACATTTCAGGTATATCATAAAATAGAGGGATTTAAAAACCAACCTTCCGGCGACAAACCATCAGGTTCAGAATGCGATATTACAAAAAATTATAATCAATACATATCCCTTTTACTTAATATCCTGACTATCATGCATAAAAAAATCCCGGGAAATAATCCCGGGACCTCTTTATAAGTTTAAGCTGTGCTAAACTACTATTCAGCTGCTTTTTCTTCAGTTGCATCTGTACCTTCTTCACCAGCTTTTTTCTTTGCACCACCGGCACGACGAGTTTTCTTAGCAGGAGCAGCTTCTTTTTCTGCTTTACCACCATAGATCTCGTTGAAGTCAACCAGTTCAATCAAAGCAACTTCAGCGTTGTCACCAACACGTTTGCCTAACTTGATGATACGGGTGTAACCACCTGGACGGTTTGCGATTTTTTCGCTGATAAGACCAAACAGTTCCTTGATAGCTTCCTTTTCCTGCAGATAGCTGAACACAATTCTACGGTTGTGGGTAGAATCGGTCTTTCCTCTTGTGAGCAAAGGCTCAACATAAACGCGCAGCGCCTTCGCCTTAGCGAGGGTAGTGTTGATACGTTTGTGTCTGATCAGTTCGCAAGCCAGGTTAGATAACAGGGCCTTACGGTGAGCAGAAGTTCTGCTCAGTTTGTTTAATTTTACTCCGTGACGCATGACTATTTGTTTTAGATTTCCCCTATACCGTGTCAGGAATTACAGGGTACTTGTTTAATATAAATGTAAAAGCCGGCAACAGTTCTACCAGGTAGCGCTGTTTCCGGCTTTTATATGTGACTATTCTTCGTCGAGTTTCAGTTTGGACAGATCCATACCGAAGTGCAGACCTCTTTCGTTCAGAACCTGTTCGATTTCGCTCAGGGATTTCTGACCAAAGTTTCTGAATTTCATCAGTTCTTCCTGTTCGTACTGTACCAGTTCGCTCAGGGAGTTGATTTTCGCAGCTTTCAGACAGTTGAAAGCACGAACACTCAAGTCCAGATCTTCCAGTGGCGTTTTCAGGATCTTACGCAGCTGAAGCGTTTGTTCGTCAACAACATCTTCTTTTTCAGTGTCCTTGGTATCAAAGCTGATGTTTTCATCAGTGATGATCATAAGGTGTTGTATCAGAATGCGGGAAGCCTGTTTTACAGCTTCTTCCGGGTGGATGGTACCATCAGTGATCACTTCCATGATCAGTTTCTCGTAATCCGTCTTTTGTTCCACACGGGTATTTTCGATGCTATACTTTACGTTCTTGATTGGAGTAAAGATAGAATCTATCGCTATATAACCGAAAACGGCATCTTTAGGCTTATTCTCTTCTGCAGGTACATAACCACGGCCTTTACCGATAGTTAACTCGATATCCAGCTTTGCGGAAGGATCAAGAGTACAGATCAACAGTTCAGGGTTCATGATCTGGAAAGCACTTGTAGCTTTCTCGATCAGATCTGCACGGAATTCTGTTTTACCTTTTATGGAAATCTGAATTTTTTCGTTGCTTACTTCATTTTCAACTATCCTTTTAAAACGAACCTGTTTCAGGTTCAGGATAATTTCTGTTACGTCTTCAGTAATTCCTTTTAAAGTAGCAAATTCATGATCTGCGCCTTCAATTTTTATTCCCACAATGGCATAACCCTCCAGAGAAGACAGCAGTACACGACGAAGCGCGTTACCCACGGTCACCCCATAACCCGGTTCTAATGGCCGGAATTCGAATTGAGCTTCAAAGTCAGTTGACTTTTGCAAAACGATCTTATCAGGCTTTTGGAAATTCAGAATTGCCATTGATATGCTAAGTTTAATTGTTTATGTAAAACAGCCATAGTCATTAACATGCAGTCATTAGTGACCGGCGCAATTTATTTACGCTGATTACTAATGACCCATGACTAACGACTAGTGACATATTATTATTTAGAGTACAATTCGACGATCAGCTGTTCCTTGATATTTTCCGGAACACTTTCTCTCTCAGGGTATGCAATGAAAACACCTTTCAGTTCTTTTTCATTCCAATCCAACCAGCTGAACTTGGGGTTCTTACCGCGAATGTTGCTAGTGATAGCAGTATTAGCAGCGGCTGAAGGTTTCAGAGCGATCACATCACCTGGTTTCAGCTGATGAGAAGCGATATTGTTTACTTCACCGTTAACAGTGATATGTTTGTGAGATACAAGCTGGCGTGCAGCAGGACGTGATGCAGCAAGTCCTAAGCGGAATACCGCGTTATCCAGACGAGCTTCCAGTAATTTGATCAATACTTCACCGGTAACACCTTTACGACGGGTAGCTTCATCAAACAGGTTAGCGAACTGGCGCTCTAATACACCATAAGTGTATTTTGCTTTTTGTTTTTCACGTAACTGAAGAGCATATTCTCCCAATTGCTTACGCTTCTTGGTTCCACCGTGCTGGCCGGGAGGATTGCTGTTTTTGCCTAAATACTTTCCGTTACCCAGAATTGGTTCTCCGAAAATTCTGCAGATTCTTGTCTTGGGCCCTGTATACCTTGCCATGTTATTAAACAGATTTTTTAGTTGCGATGTATGATCTTTAAAAAATCTTAAACCTGATCATACACCCATTGTTAATGTTAAAGTTAAAGTGCAAAATCGAAAGCAGTAAGTGAGAAGATTTCTTCCAACTTTCAACTTTCGAAATTCCACTCTATGTGTAATTCCTAAACTCTTCTCTTCTTTGGAGGACGACAACCGTTGTGCGGTAAAGGCGTAACGTCTTTGATCATGTTCACCTCGATGCCGGAGTTAGCGATAGCGCGGATAGCACTTTCACGACCTGCACCTGGTCCTTTTACAAAAACATCTGCTCTTTTCAGCCCTGCGTCGATTGCTGTTTTAGCAGCATCAGAAGCAGCCAGCTGGGCAGCATACGGAGTGTTCTTTTTAGAACCTTTAAAACCCATCTTACCAGCAGTAGACCAGGAGATTACCTGACCCTGTTTGTTGGTAATGCTGATGATAATGTTATTGAAACTAGCAGAGATGTGAACATCACCGTAGTTATCTACTTTAACTACCCTCTTTTTGCTAGCAGCAGTTTTTTGATTTGTTGCTTTTGCCATAATTATATAAAATTCCAGGTTCCAGGTTCCAACTTCCGCTTGTCATGTAAACGACTATTGGAAACAGGAACTTGTTATTTGTAATATCAAGTTTATTTCTTCGGCGCCTTTTTCTTACCTGCAACCGTCTTACGCTTACCTTTACGGGTACGGCTGTTGGTACGTGTACGCTGACCTCTTAATGGTAAACCTTTCCTGTGACGCAGACCACGATAGCAGGCGATATCCAGCAAACGCTTGATATTCATCTGAATCTCGGAACGCAGCTGACCTTCAACCTTGAACTCAGCATTAATGATGTTACGGATAGCACCCTGCTCATCATCATTCCAGTCCTTAACCTTTTTGCTAAAGTCGATCTTAGCTGTTTCCAGGATATATTGGGCGTGGGAACGGCCAATACCATAGATATAGGTCAGGCCTATTACTCCTCTTTTATTTTTAGGAAGATCTATACCGGCTATACGTGCCATATTTGTATTTTAGATTTACTAATTACTAATTAATGATTATCCCTGACGTTGTTTAAAACGGGGATTCTTTTTGTTGATTACCAACAATTTTCCATGGCGGCGCACAATCTTACAATCTGCACTTCTTTTTTTTATGGAAGCTCTAACTCTCATAAGTTATAAGTTATAATTCTGTTTGTTATTATTTATATCTGAATATGATTCTTCCCCTGCTTAAATCGTATGGACTCATCTCCACTCCCACTTTATCGCCTGGCAGGATGCGTATATAGTGCATTCTCATTTTTCCAGAAATGGTAGCCAATATCTCGTGTCCGTTTTCCAGTTTTACCCGGAACATAGCGTTAGACAAGGCTTCTAGTATTATTCCATCCTGTTTAATGAGTGCCTGTTTTGCCATAAAAATTTTTAGGACTGCAAAGATAGCAAAATCTTAAGAAAAAATAAAATTAATAAAATAAACGTGAATAATTAATCTCGGCTGGGATTGCTATTGCAGCCATAGTGTTAATTATCAATAGTTTGCAGTTAAAGCTGGATTATTCTGTTCCGCTTTTTCTATGCCTGCAAAAGAGGAAAGCACGTCTGCCTTACCTTTCATGATAGCCACTGTGTGTTCGAAGTGAACAGATGGTTTTTCATCGCGGGTGATGACAGTCCAGCCATCTTCCAGGTACTCCACATCTTTACCACCCAGGTTCACCATAGGCTCTATAGCGATGACCAATCCTTCCTTCATGATAGGACCGCTACCACGTTTGCCATAATTAGGCACCTGGGGGTCTTCATGCAGGTTACGGCCAAGGCCGTGGCCTACCAGTTCGCGAACCACACCGTAGCCGCGTTCCTTCTCTGTATGCTCCTGAATGGCATTACCGATATCGCCGACGCGGTTACCTACTACAGCTTTCTCTATACCTTTATAAAGGGCAGCCTTGGTTTCCTTCATCAGTTGCAGGATCTCAGGCTTTACATTGCCAATAGCGAATGTATAAGCACTGTCTCCATGGAAGCCGTTGAGGAATACCCCAACATCTACACTGATGATATCTCCGTCCTGTAATACGTATGCATTAGGGATACCGTGTACTACTTCCGAGTTAACGGAAGCACAGATACTTTTAGGGAAGCCTTTATAGTTTTTGAAAGATGGGGTAGCACCGTTTGCCAGGATGAACTTTTCCGCTATTTCATCAACTTCCAGCGTACTCATTCCCGGTTTTAATTTACTGGCTACTTCTTCTAATGTAGCACTAACCAATAATGCGCTTTTACGCATCAGCTCAATTTCATCCTTAGTTTTGTAATGCACCATAGTTTAAAAACGGGTTGGAAAAGTTCAAATGCGGAGTAATCTGCCGCGGATATATTAAAAAGTTAAGCCACTAAAGCATAAATCCTGCAGAAAGGCTATTCCCTGCTGTTGGCTTTATGCTTCTGTGGCTTTATTTTAATGTAGCCGAAATCAACTAGACGTTAGCAGGGGCTGTTCTGCCCTTGATTCTGCCGGTACTCATCAGGCCATCGTAGTGACGCATGAGGAGCTGGCTTTCAATTTGCTGCAATGTATCGAGGATAACACCTACCATGATCAGGAGGGAGGTACCACCGAAGAAAGAAGCAAAGTTGCTATTGATATGTACAGCAGCAGCCACACCAGGCAGGATACCTACCATTGCCAGGAAGAATGCTCCCGGTAAAGTGATGCGGTCCATTACAGCACCTATGTAATCAGCAGTTGCCTTACCTGGTTTAACACCTGGTACGAAACCGTTGTTACGTTTCATTTCATCCGCCATCTGAGTTGGGTTAAAGATCAACGCAGTATAGAAGTAAGTGAACACGATCACGAGTACCGCGTAGATTACATTATACCAACCGTTTGTATGATCACTGAAGATGCGAATGAAACCTGAAGCACTGTCGGAGGTTGCGAATCCGATTGCAGTTGCAGGAATAAACATAATTGCCTGGGCAAAGATGATAGGCATAACACCCGCTGCATTCACCTTTAAAGGGATGAACTGGCGAACGCCACCAAATTGTTTGTTTCCTACTATACGTTTTGCATAGTTCACAGGTATCTTACGAGTACCCTGAACCAGCAGGATCAGTCCTATAGTGATGAATATGAAAACAGCCAGTTCTATCAGGAACACCAACAGACCGCCACCGGCTTCTGTAGTTCTGGAAGTGAACTCCTGAATAAGCGCCTGCGGGAGACGAGCCAGGATTCCGACCATGATGATGATAGATGTACCGTTACCAATACCTTTATCTGTGATTTTTTCACCCAGCCACATTACGAACAGGGTACCTGCTGTAAGGACGATGGTGGTAGTTAACCAGAAGAAGAAGGTACCGTATTCAGCTATGATAGCACCGCTGGACTGGTTTTTCAGGAACGCTACGTAAGCGCTGGCCTGGAAACCTGTAACCACTACGGTGAGTATACGGGTAAACTGGTTGATTTTTTTCCGGCCGCTCTCACCTTCTTTCTGCAGTTTCTGGAAATACGGTACTGCTATAGTCAGCAGCTGTATTGCGATAGACGCAGAAATGAAAGGCATGATTCCCAGCGCGAAGATAGAAGCTCTGGAAAACGAACCACCGGCAAACATGTTGAACAGTCCGAGAATACCCTGGTTAGATTTTTCAGAGAACTGGTGCAATAGGTTGGCATCGATACCGGGTAACACGATATAGGATCCTACACGATAAATTAGGACAAGGAGCAAAGTAGTGAGGATTCTGCTACGCAAATCCTCGATGCTCCAGATATTCTTAATCGTTTCGATAAATTTCTTCACAGGAAGAGAATATTTAATATCTAAAATATGAAAAGACGCACTACTTCGTAGGCGTCTCCTCAGTCGTGAAATCTTATACCAACTCTACAGTTCCACCCGCAGATTCGATTAATTGCTTAGCTTTTTCGCTGATGGCATTTACTTTCGCGGTTACTTTGGCTTTCAGTTCTCCGTGGCCTAAGATTTTTACTTTAGCAGTCTTATTGATAAGACCGTTCATGTAAAGATTTTCCACAGAGAAGTCAGTCAGGCTGAATTTCTCCACTAAGTGATCAAGCTCACCGATGTTAAATACCTGGTATTCAACACGGTTCAGGCTTTTGAAACCACGTTTAGGCATACGACGCTGAATTGGCATCTGTCCACCTTCGTGACCTCTTTTGCTGCTGTAACCAGCGCGTGATTGTCCACCTTTATTACCTTTTGTAGCAGTACCACCCTTACCGGATGCTTCACCACGACCGAGGCGTTTTTCTTTATGTACGGAACCTTGTGCAGGCTGTAACGTATGCAGATTCATAATTAATTCTTTTTACTTACGCGGAAATTACCCGCTCGCTTAAATATAAATGTTCTTCTTAAATCTTCGGTATAAAAGTATGATTATTTCCCGGGTAATAAAAGATATTACGCCTTGGCTCCGTCAACTTTTACCAGATGATCTACTTTGCGTACCATACCCAGAATCTGGGGAGTAGCTTCCACTTCTACAGTGGCGTTCATTTTTTTCAGGCCCAGCGCTTTCAGCGTAAGCTTCTGACGTTCTGAACGGTCTATACCACTTTTTACCTGAGTGATTTTGATCTTTGCCATTGTTATATAAATTTCGCTTAGCGCGCGTTATTAACCGTTAAATACTTTCTTCAGAGACACACTTCTTGTTCTTGCTACCTGTAAAGGTTCGCGCAGCAGGCCTAAAGCTTTGAAAGTAGCTTTAACCACGTTGTGCGGGTTAGCAGAACCAAGAGATTTAGCCAATACGTCAGTGATACCTGCACTTTCCAGTACAGCACGCATTGAACCTCCGGCGATTACACCGGTACCATGAGCAGCTGGTTTTATCAGTACTTTAGCAGCACCTTCTTTAGCTAACTGGTCGTGAGGAATAGTGCCATGCATTACAGGTACTTTGATGAGATTTTTCTTAGCATCATCGATACCTTTAGTGATAGCTTCCTGCACTTCCTTAGCTTTACCAAGACCGTGACCTACTACACCGTGTTCGTTACCAACAACTACCAGGGCAGAAAAACTGAAAGTACGTCCACCTTTGGTTGTTTTAGTAACACGGTTGATAGCCACTACCTTCTCTTTCAGCTCCAGGTCACCGGCTTTTACTTTATTAAATGTATTCTTTGCCATTTTATTATTTGCGAATTACGATTTAATCAATTTCGATTTAGAATTGAAGACCACCTTCTCTGGCTCCATCTGCTACACTCTTTACACGTCCATGGTACAGATAACCACCGCGGTCAAAAGTACATGTAGTGATACCCAGCGCTTTTGCTTTAGTTGCTAATGCAGCACCTACCAATTTAGATTTCTCTATTTTTGGAACTTTCTGCGCTACGATATCTTTTTCACGTGAAGATGCGGAAGCCAGTGTTACGCCATTGGTATCATCTATCAATTGCACGTAAATATCGCTATTGCTGCGAAATACAGATAATCTTGGCTTTTGTGCACTACCGCCGATTTTCTTGCGGATGCGATAGCGGATCTTCTGTCTCCTGTTAATTTGTGTGCTCATTTCTCTGTTTATTTTTATCATTCCGATACTGCCGGAACGGTGTTGAATTAGCTAACTGATATTACTACCAGTTAGCTAATTAAAATTATTTACCTGCAGACTTACCTGCTTTCTTACGTACCACTTCATCACTGTAACGTACACCCTTACCTTTGTATGGTTCTGGTTTACGCAGGCTACGGATTTTAGCGGCAACCTGACCTAACAGTTGGTTGTCGATACCTTCCAGCATGATTTTAGGGTTAGAACCCTTTTCAGTGAGGGTAGCTACTTTCAGTTCTTTAGGGATCTCTATAATGATATTATGAGAGTAACCTAAGGAAAGGTCTAACAGCTGACCAGCGTTTGTGGCTTTGTAACCAACACCCACCAGTTCGAGTTGTTTTTTGAAACCATCTGTAACACCTGTTACCATGTTGGCAACCAGAGCGCGGTATAAACCGTGCAATGCGCGGTGACGGATCTGATCAGTAGGACGAACTACAGTAAGTACATCGTCTTTTACTTCTATTTTGATATCCCTGTCGATGATTCTTTTCAGTTCACCTTTAGGGCCTTTTACAGTCAGTTCATTAGAAACCGGCGCTACAGAAACTGTAACACCACTTACCAATTTGATAGGACTTTTACCTATACGAGACATAATTTCAGTTTTTACTGTTATGTTGTAATAGCAGGTTCTCCGTGTTCAGCTCCGTATAGAAGGCTTAATTGTCAGAGTTCCATTTTGCTGGTCGGATGAGAGACTCATCCGTATATATTAATAGATGAAGCAAACTACTTCGCCACCTACGTTCTGTGTTTTCGCTTCTTTATCGGTCATTACGCCTTTAGAAGTAGAGATGATTGCAACACCCAGACCATTCTTGATACGTTTGAAGTCGGCAGGTTTGGAGTATTGACGTAAGCCCGGACGGCTGATACGCTGCAGATCAGTGATCGCAGGTATTTTAGTTTGCGGGTCATACTTCAGAGCTATTTTGATAAGCCCCTGTTTAGTATCTTCTTCGAATTTGTACTTCAGGATGTAACCTTTGTCGTACAGAATTTCTGTGATACGTTTCTTCAGTTTGGAGGCAGGAATTTCTACAATCCTGTGGTTGGCCATTTGCGCGTTCCGGATTCTTGTCAGGAAGTCTGCTATTGGATCAGTAACCATTGTTCTTAAAATTTAAAAACTGTTTACAATGCGATATCCAATCAGTAATAGATGGGAAAATCAATTCAAAATTTGCGATGCGGCCGGAGATATTCCGGGAGCGATCGGCTTACCAGCTAGCTTTTCTAACGCCGGGTATTTTACCAGCCAGTGCCAGGTCGCGGAAAATGTTACGACACATACCGAAGTGACGCATGTAACCTTTTGGACGGCCGGTCAGCTGACACCTGTTGTGCAGGCGAACGGGAGATGCATTTTTAGGAAGTAAGTCCAGAGCTGCGTAGTTACCTTCAGCTTTGAGGGTAGCACGTTTTTCTGCGAACTTAGCAACCATAGCTTCTCTCTTTCTTTGGCGAGCTTTTACGGATTCTTTTGCCATAATGAGTTTAAAATTCCAGTTTATAAAAAGTTCAAATTCCAAATCCTGTAAAGGTTTGGAATTTGATATCAGTATGATTAGTTTTCCTGAGTATCTTTCTTCATGTTCTTGAACGGCATACCCAGTTCTTTCAGGAGCTCGTAAGCTTCTTCGTTGGTTTTAGCCGTAGTAACGAAGGTGATATCCATACCGGAAATCTTAGTTACTTTATCGATATCGATTTCAGGGAAAATGATCTGCTCGGTGATACCCAGGGTATAGTTACCGCGGCCATCGAAAGCTTTCTCATTTACACCTTTGAAGTCACGTACACGAGGCAGGGAAACTGCGATCAGGCGATCCAGGAAGTCATACATATTGGTGCTGCGTAAGGTAACGCGTGCGCCGATAGGCATGTTTTTTCTCAACTTGAAGTTAGAGATATCTTTCTTAGACATTGTAGCGATAGCTTTCTGACCAGATACGCGGGTCATTTCGTCTACAGCGATATCTACCAGTTTCTTATCACCTACAGCACCATTGATACCCTGGTTCAGACAGATCTTCACCAGGCGAGGAACCTGCATAACAGATTTATAGTTGAACTTCTTGTGCAGAGTTCCAACCACTTCGTCGTGGTATTTTGTTTGTAGTCTGGGTGTATATTTAGTGTTTGCCATTATTTAATTACCTCCCCTGATTTTTTAGCTATACGAACTAATTTACCGTTATCACGCTGTCTGTTAACCCTAGTAGCCTTACCTGCTTTAGCATCCCATAACATTACGTTAGAGATAGCGATAGGAGCTTCCTGCTTAACAATACCACCTTTGGTATTCTGAGCGGTTGGTTTGGTATGCTTGGTGATGATGTTAACACCTTCAACCAGTATGCGTGCCTTGTCAGGAATTACTTCAAGCACCTGACGGGGCTTGGTTCTGTCCTTGTCATCACCGGCAATCACCACTACCGTGTCGCCTTTCTTAATGTTGAACTTAGGCTTGAATCTCGTTTTCATTATTTGTTTATTTATAAACGCCAAGCGAAACACTGGTTTCGCTTGATTAATATTGTCGTTTTTGAAACGGGCTGCAAAGATAAAAAGAAAAAAGCAAAAATTAAAAAGTAAAATATTCTGCCGTTTCGAGCCCTTTACTTTTTACTTTTTGCCTTTCTGTAGTGTCTTTGATTACAGCACCTCGGGAGCCAGAGAGATAATCTTCATGTATCCCTTATCGCGCAGCTCACGGGCAACTGGTCCGAAGATACGGGTACCGCGTGGCTCGTCAGAGTTGTTCAGCAATACAACGGCGTTATCATCGAAGCGGATATAGGATCCGTCTTTACGGCGCAGCTTGTTTTTAGTTCTTACGATAACAGCTTTGGTAACCATACCTTTCTTAACGCCACCGCCTGGGATTGCATCTTTCACTGTTACTACGATCCTATCGCCCACTTTTGCATAGTCCTGGCCGGAGTTGCCTAATACCCTAATACACAGCACCTCTTTGGCACCGCTGTTATCAGCTACATTCAGCCTTGATTCTTGTTGTATCATTCCTAAAGAATTTGTTAGTTGTTTAATCAGCGGCTATACCCGGGGATGCCGAGTGTAGCTTGAAACAAATAGATTATTTTACTTTTTCTAAAACCTCAACCAGTCTCCAGCATTTGTTTTTGCTCAGAGGGCGAACTTCCATTATTTTAACGGTATCGCCGATACTGCACTCGTTTTTATCGTCGTGCGCCATGAATTTGGTAGTTTTCTTAACGAACTTACCATACATAGGGTGTTTCACCTTACGCTCAACGTTAACGGTGATGGTTTTATCCATTTTGTTGCTGGATACAACACCAGTTCTGATTTTTCGTAATTTTCTTTCGATCATTGTTGAAAGTGTTTACTCTTCAAGCCTCTTCCGGTATGTTTCGGAATTGGATTAATGAATATTTATAGTATTCAGGCTTATTTAAAAGCCCAGTTCTCTTTTGCGCAGCTCAGTTTTCAGCTGTGCTATCTGACGCCTGAGTGAGCGGATGCTCATTGGATTCTCAATGGGCGTAATTGCATGACTGAACGTAACTTTCTTCAGGCGTAACTCTTCCTCAGAGATTTTCGCTCTCAGGTCCTGTTCGCTCAGGCCTTTCAGATCCAGCTTTTCTTTTACCATTGTAATATTTAATTTCTGGTTTATCGTTTATAGTTTATCACTTCCGTTTTGCATTCCTGCGTTACCGGATTATGCAACGTAATCGCGACGTACTACAAATTTCACTTTAATAGGCAGCTTTTGTGCAGCCAGTTCCATTGCTTCTTTAGCTACCTGCATAGACACACCATCCGCTTCGAATAAGATACGGCCTGGTTTTACTACGGCAGCCCAATGATCCGGAGCACCTTTACCTTTACCCATCCTCACTTCAAGTGGTTTGGCGGTAATAGACTTATCAGGGAAAATACGTATCCACACGTTACCTTCACGCTTCATATGCCTGGTCAGAGCCACCCTGGCAGCTTCAATCTGCCGGTCAGTGATCCACTTAGGTTCCATTGCTTTGAGGCCGAAAGTACCAAAGGACAGCGCAGCACCACGCTTCGCATTACCTTTGATGCGGCCTTTGTGCATCTTCCTGTGTTTCGTTCTCTTTGGCTGTAACATCTCGGTATTAGTTAATTGTTAATGTTAATTGTTAAGTAAGACTATCTACGGCCACCACGGTCACCACCACCGCTATTTCCACCACCTCTTCTCTCTCCGCCACCACGGTTGTTATCTCTTCTTTCTCCACCGCCACGATGTTCACCACCTCTTTCGCCACCACGGTTTCCACCGCCTGTACGACCTTCGCCATCTTTACCGGCAACTGCGTTAGGGTTCAGATCACGTTCGCCCAGTACTTCACCTTTACAGATCCATACTTTGATACCTATTTTACCGTAAACGGTTAAGGCAAAGAGGGAAGCGTAGTCGATGTCCATACGGAAAGTGTGCAAAGGTACACGACCTTGCTTCATTTCTTCTGAACGAGCGATTTCAGCACCACCCAAACGACCACCAACTTTAACCTTGATACCTTCTGCACCCATTCTTAAAGCTGTGGCGATTGCCATCTTTATAGCACGTTTGTAGTTGATACGGCTTTCGATTTGCTTAGCGATTGTTTCAGCAACGATGTTAGCATCTATTTCCGGACGACGAATTTCAAGAATGTTTATCTGAACATCTTCTTTGCTAGTCAGCTTCTTCAGCTCTTCCTTGATACGATCAACCTCTCCACCGCCTTTACCTATGATGATACCAGGTTTAGATGTATGGATGGTGATGATCAGCTTTCCTAATGTTCTTTCAATTACTACACGAGAGATACCGCCTTTGTTGATACGGGCGCTCAGGTAAGTTCTGATCTTGTTATCTTCGATCAGTTTGACAGGATAATCCTTTTTGCTGCCATACCAATTAGAGTCCCATCCTTTGATGATACCTAACCTGTTACCAATAGGATTTGTTTTCTGACCCATGTTCCTGGTTTATTTGTCTATTAGATTAATAGTTTTTAGTTCCTTTTATTTTGCTGCCACCACTTTGCTGTCCACAACAATTGTTACGTGGTTACTTCTCTTGCGGATACGGTAACCTCTACCCTGTGGAGCTGGACGCATTCTTTTGAGAGTACGGCCACCATCAACGAAGACGGTTTTAACTGTCAGGTTAGCATCTTCTACCCTGGTTCCTTCGTTTTTCAGTTTCCAGTTAGCGATTGCAGATACCAGCAGTTTTTCCAGTGGTACGCTTGAGTGCTTTGCATGGAACTTCAAAATATTCAAAGCCTTTTCTACATCGAGACCACGGATCAGGTCTGCCAGCAAGCGCATTTTGCGAGGCGATGTAGGATTATTTCTAAGCTTAGCTACTGCTTCCATTGTCTTTATTATTTGATGTTTGAGGTTCGAAGTTTGGGGGTTCGAGGTTGAACTACGTCAAACCCTCTAACTTTTAAACTCCAAACGAATTACTACATTTTCTTGTTAGCGTGTCCTTTAAAGTTGCGGGTAGGTGCAAATTCTCCCAGTTTATGGCCAACCATAAACTCAGTAACGTATACCGGGATGAACTTGTTACCATTGTGTACCGCAAAAGTATGGCCTACGAAATCAGGCGTGATTGTAGAACGGCGGCTCCAGGTTTTTATAACTGTACGCTTCGCACCTTCATTCATTTTTTCTACTTTCTGCTCTAATTTCTGGTCAACGTAAGGACCTTTTTTAATGGAACGACCCATGTCTTGTTGTTTTTATTCCAGGTTCCGCGATACAAGTTCCGCATAAAGCGTCTCTGCGTAAGGCGGAACTAGTAAAGCGTTAAGTTTTATAATTTCTTGCCGTTTTTCCTGCTGATGATCAGTTTATCAGAGCTCTTCTGCGATTTCCTGGTTTTCAGACCTTTCGCATATTTACCTGACCTAGATCTTGGGTGACCGCCGGAAGATTTACCTTCACCACCACCCATCGGATGATCTACAGGGTTCATCGCAACACCACGGGTACGTGGGCGGATACCTCTCCAACGGTTAGCACCTGCTTTACCAATAGACTGTAATGCGTGATCAGAGTTAGAAACAGTACCTACGGTTGCAGAGCAAGTGATTAACACTTTACGCAGTTCACCGGAAGGCATTTTCAGTGTGGCATATTTTTCTTCCTTGTTGGACATCTGTGCATAAGTACCGGCGCTACGAGCGATTGCACCACCTTTACCAGGCTGCAGTTCGATATTATGTACAACTGTACCTAAAGGCATATTTCTTAATACCAGGCAGTTACCTACTTCCGGAGGTGCATCAGGACCACTTAATACAGTAGCGCCTACCTGCAGTCCCTGCGGAGCGAGGATGTAACGTTTTTCACCATCTGCATAGTTCAGCAGAGCGATGAATGCGCTACGGTTTGGATCGTATTCGATGCTCTTAACAGTAGCAGGAATAGAGTGTTTGTCGCGTTTGAAGTCGATGATACGGTAGTGTTGTTTGTGACCACCACCTATGTATCTCATAGACCTTCTACCCTGTGCGTTCCTACCACCACTTTTGGAGATAGGCTCCAGCAGACTTTTTTCAGGGGTATCCGAGGTAAGCTCTGCGTACGCGTTGCCTATTTTCCAACGGGTACCGGCTGTCATCGGTTTGTATTTCTTCAGTGCCATGATCTAGTGTCTTGTTTAACTAGTTTCTGTTTATAAAAAGTGATCTGTATATACATCCATCATCCTGCGGTTAGCAGGAATGAGCACTATATGTTAGCATACAGATCTATAGTTTCTCCTGGAGCCAGTGTTACCACTGCTTTTTTGTAAGCAGGTTTTTTACCCGCTATGAAACCTGCTTTGGTAAAGCGGAATTTGCTTTTACCTGGCATTACGGCAGTGTTCACATCTGCTACGGCAACACCGTAAAATTCTTCCACTGCTTTCTTGATCTCCAGTTTATTGGATTTCTTATCTACGATGAAGTAGTAGCGGTTGAATTTATCAGTGGCTTTGTTCACCTTTTCACTTACCACCGGTTTGATTAAAACGTCTGAAAGTTTCATCTTTTATGCTTTGAGTTGCGGCATGGGCTGCAACCTGTGTTTGTAATTTGATTAAGCTTCTACCGGTTCTTCTGTGAAGATTTTAGCAGCGCTTTCTGTGAATACCAGGGTATTGCTGTTCATGATATCATAAGTATTGATATCGCTGAGCATTACGCTGTCAACAGAAGGCAGATTCCTCAGAGACAGGTATACATTATCATTGTATTCTGGCAGAATAACTAAAGTTTTACGGCCATTTACATTTACTTTCAGACTGTTCAGGATACCTGCAAACTGTTTAGTTTTAGGGGTATCGAAGTTTACGTCTTCAAGAATAATGATATTGTTTTCCTTAGCCTTGATAGAGAGAGCAGAGATCTTAGCAAGATCTTTTACTTTTCTGTTCAGCTTAATGTCGTATCTGTGTGGTTTTGGTCCGAAGATAGTACCACCACCCTTGTACAAAGGGTTACGGATATTACCTTTACGTGCACCACCAGTACCTTTCTGTTTGTGTAATTTACGGGAAGCACCTTTCACTTCAGCTCTTGTCTTTACCTTGTGGGTACCCTGACGCTGAGCGGCGAGGTATTGCTTAACAGCCAGGTAAATCACATGATTATTGGGCTCTACACCGAAAATTTCTTCGGGAAGCTCAATAGATCTTCCGGTTTTCTTACCTTCTATATTTAGAATATCTACTTGCATGTTACTTCTGGATTAAAACGATTGAACCATTGTGGCCGGGAACGGAACCACTTACCAGGATATAATTCTTTTCAGGGAATATCTTCAGTATTTTCAGACCTTTCACTTTCACTTGTTCGTTACCAGTCTGGCCTGCCATACGCATACCCTTGAAAACGCGGGAAGGATAAGATGAACCACCAACAGAACCGGGAGCTCTGCTTCTATCGTGCTGACCGTGTGTAGCTTCACCAACACCGGAGAATCCATGACGTTTTACAACACCCTGGAAACCTTTACCTTTAGAGGTACCTACTACTTCGATTGTTTCGCCTTCTGTAAATATATCTGTGGTGATGGTTTCACCGAGGGCTTTTTGTACGTCCGGGTTACGGAACTCTTTTACAAATCTTTTGGGGGAGGTGCTTGCTTTCGCGAAGTGATTTGTTTCTGCCTTGGTAGTGTTTTTGGGTTTCTTTTCACCAAATGCTACCTGAATAGCGTTGTACCCATCTGTGGTTACATCTTTAACCTGAGTTACAACGTTAGGACCAGCTTCGATAATGGTACAAGCAGTTTGCTTTCCATTAGGCTCGAAGATACTGGTCATGCCGATCTTTTTACCAATAATACCTTTCATTTTATATATATTTTACCCAGCGCCTGAGGGATTTCCAGCTATCCTCAGGATGGGCGGTTTAAATGCTTTATTGGGCGGCCACCCAGAAGGTGTGACCTGTATGTGTTTGTTGTGGGTGTTATTTCCCCTATTGGCTATCCGGCCGAAACCTTATAACCAGGAAATAACAAGTCATATTATATCAAACAAGGCAGGCCTTTCGCCCACCTGCAGATGTACTACGCCTTAATTTCAACTTCCACACCGGAAGGTAAATCCAGCTTGCTCAACGCGTCTACAGTCCTTGAAGAAGAAGTGTAGATGTCCAGCAAACGCTTGTGCGTACATAACTGGAACTGCTCACGTGCTTTCTTGTTCACGTGTGGTGAACGTAACACCGTAAAAATTTTCTTTTCAGTTGGTAAAGGTATTGGACCTGTTACCACGGCGCCCGTGTTCCTCACGGTTTTAACGATCTTCTCAGCAGATTTATCTACCAGATTATGATCGTAGGACTTCAGCTTGATTCTAATTCTCTGAGACATATGCAATGAACTTCTTCTTTTTTCCCATTTACAATTTGGGAGGGCAAAGGTAACCCGTTTTTTTTATTTCACAAATAAATTGTGGAAAAAATAATGAGATCTCCACAATGAGTGAGGATATCATTCCCATAACCTGTAAAATTACCTCTTATAGATCTATTGATAGTCAATCCCTAACGAATCTTTACCCTACTTATTGCGTCAGTCCAAAAAAAACAGGCCCCCGGAAACCGGTGGCCTGTCCTGTCTGGGAATGCAATAAGCAATAGTTTCATTCCTGAAGATGCCCGGCCGGGTAACCCGCCCGACAAAGAATCCTGCAAGTCAGAAACTAAGCCAATACCTGATTAAATAAATCCATAGTTGTCTGGAAAGGCTTTTCATGAGGTTAATGCCTACTCTGTTACTTGGTTTTCGGCAATTCCAATTGTTCCCCATAACCGGAAACATGCCTGTAAATTAATTGCAAGCGCCCAAATAAAAGCTGTTCATTTCGTTCATTATCAACCAGTTTTGCCATTTTGTTCAGTGGCATAAAATAGCCTGTTTATTTGGCGATCAGGAATGAACAAAAAAATCCCCCTGCCGAAACAAGGGGATTTCTTTAAAAATTTGGAAATGTCGCATTGTGGCTTAACATTTCCTCACGGATTAAGAGAGCTGAGGTTACAAACCACCCAGCAGTCCTTGCAACAATGACATGATTGTTGCAAGTAATTGGTTTAACAAGGCCATATTAACAGTTATTCATACGTGTATGCCTACTCTTTTCTTGGTTTTCGGCAATCCCAATGGTGATGATCATCATCTTACAGGAATAAAATTAACAGCAATATTAAATATCGCAATCGTTCATTTTATTCATTTTCAATGACTTAGAAGGTTGGAAAAAGGCTCCGGTGTAATACCAGAACCTTCCAATGTGAACATTGTGGTGCTTAGAGTCCACCCAGAACAGTTGTCACAAATTTCATCAGTGCAGCAAGGATAGTTGATAACATGTCTTAGTAGATTGAGATGATGCCTACTCTGTTACTGGTTTTCGGCGATCCCAGGAGTAGCAGGCACTTGAGGGTAAGCCTGCTTTCTGAGATAAAGTTAAAACGTATGGGGCGTATTAAGTGTGTTCATTACATTCATTATCAATACGTTCGTTCAAGGTGTTCAAAGTGTTCAACATGTTTATGTCTATTCACAAAACGGGCAGAACAGCTAAAAAGCCATTCTGCCCGATACATTTACTGTAGTCAGTTTCCTATTTCATCATCTTTTCCTCACGCATGATCTGTTTTGCCTTTGATGTTGGCAGGAAGATCTGGAAACCTAAGCCAAAACTCAGGTTCTGGGAAGTAGTAGAGTTCCCTCCACCTACTATCAGATCATATTTCAACAACGCATCCAACGCTACGTTAGGTGTTATGAAATAAGATAGACCGGGGCCCACACCCAACTGCACACCGTTAGTAGAAGCACCGCTGGCTGGATTCTGTCCACCAAAACCGGCATTTGCTTCCAGAAAGAAACGGGCACGTTTGGAGAACTCCAGTTTCTCCACATTCTTATCATGGATATAGTAACGGGCTAATGCTCCTACCCCATAACTCACGTCAGAACCGGCACCATTGCTGGTTGACAGTCCGAAATTAACATACGCACCCACTGCCAGATCATCTTTAATAAAGTAAGCCAGCTTGGGATTCAAATTGAAATTAAATCGGGTACTTGCTTTCTGGAAGGTGAAACCAAAGTCGGTAATATCTGATCCCACCATTAAATTACCTTTCTGCGTTTGCGCAACTGCTGCGCTGCTAACAAACAATGCCATTAGGGCCATGGTTAGTTTTGGAATTCTTTTCATGTTCTGAACTTTTGTTTGAGTTAATACTTGCCGTCAGAATAACATTACACATAAGTGCTGGAAATGTTTGAATAAAAAGGTAGGTATCAGGGGGTTACATGTTTATTATAAGATATTCATTTCCAAAAAGAAGCCATAATGGGTTAATAGTTCTCATGTAACTGATCATTCAGCCATTCAATATGAGGGCAAAACTCCCCTTTACGTTGTAAGAATTGTAGAAAGCTTTCAAGCCTTGCTTTCATTTTAAGACCGCTAATACGGGAGATATAAGCAGGCAGACCGTACTTTTCGAGATCACACAGCTCCCAGGGATGAAAATAACAGGAAAGCACCTGGTCTTTATTTAAAATGATATTGCTGAAATATCTTGTTACAAAATCCGGCATGTTTTTCACACTTAACCAGAAGATGGGATAACGAATCAGGGGTGAAACAGATGTTGGAATGATATAGCAGTCTTCTTCAGTAAACATCGTCCTGGCTTTATCCCAGTTATTATATCTTCCCGGCAGCCAGGTTGGATTAACAGACGCGTCATAAACATACCCTGCTGCCTTTAAGGCCGTATAATCCACCTTTTGCAGGCGGGGCATACGAAAGCCATACACCTGCTTCCCGGTTATTTTTTGCAGCACAGTCCTGGAGCTTTCCAGATGAGCCGGTTCGAAATCACTATGGAAATGCGCATGGGATGCGACTTCATGCCGGACGGCCAGTTGGCGGACTAACTCCGGATGATGCTGCGCCCAGTAAGCTGTTACAAAAAAGGTGGCCCTTACATTGTATTTGTCAAACAGGTCCAGCATTATCAGCAATCCCTTACGCGAAATATTCAATTTATCTTCGGGACTAACCCGTACCCCATATTCTTCCGGAATATCAAACTCCTCTACATCCACACTGATCAATAATTTCCTGGTGATATTCATTTTATCTTGATTTTAATATAGAGATGTAATTCAGTAATTCGCGGCATAATAATCTTATACCAAAAGAGGAGAAATTAATTTCAGGCCGGCATGTAATATCAACAGATGCAATATTTAATTCTGATAATTTAGATGCTTTATGAATAAATTCACTGTCATACAGAAACCCGTCTATTTGTGTAGCTAACAATACCTGCCGGCCGTAATAGTTAATCCCTTTAAGACCAGCCTGTGCATCTCCTACTTTTAAACCTAAAACATGCCTGTTCAATACCCGGCTGATAAGCGTGACAACTTTCCTTTTCACAGGTAATACCTCCAGGTATTGTCTGCCTCTTTCTCCTGCAACAATATCTGCACCTTCTATCAACTGCATGTATACCTGTTTCAATGCTGCTGTCCCAAAAGGGAAATCCAGGTCTGTATAGATCTGAAAATCATACCAGGCTCTCCTGATACCTTCCCTTACTGCATACCCTTTCCCCCGGTTCACCAGATTATCTACAATAATGATATCCGGGATTGCCTTCCGCAGAGCTGTAATTTCTGCAGGGCCAAAATTCCTGGCCGATCCATCATTGACCACAATCAATTGTACCGGAACATTTTCCATGATGTTCACTAATTCGGTAAAATGATGTTCCAAAGTTTTTACCCAGCCTTCAGGTGGATTAAAACATGGTAAAATGAGATCAAATCCTGGAGTCATTACCTGTTTGTACATAGGTTTTGTACCAACAGTTACATGTTTAATAAACAGCTGTTCAGACATAACGTATTTTTACATACCACCCCCGTTCTGCTCCGTTGGAACGGTCAGTTAATTAATAAATCTTAATTCTCTACTTATATATATATGTATCTATGCTACAATACTTTACTTTTTAAAAACGGAAGATATTCTCAGCCCCCCTATAGCTGCCTGTAAAAAAAGAAGGACAACCGCACAAGGCAACGCTTTTATGTGCCAGGCAATGGCATATTGATTAATACAACGGGGAATCAGATCAGTGGGAGACAGTGATACAATGATGAAAGCCGACCAGAGCAATATATCCTGCCACCTTTTTTGCAATGGCATCATATAGCAGCCTATACCCACACCTGTTGCGGCTATTATATAGGTTGGCGCTTCTGTACTCTGATTAAATATAACCACCCATATAAGCAGGTAAGCCGTGAGCAGCCAGGGATATACAGGGGTTGGTTTTAAATAACCGCAAAGCAGGGCATACAATAAGCCAATGACCGCAAGGCCCAGCATGACCTTATCAAAACCGGCGATTAATGCCGGCGCTAAACCCAACATTACGTGTAACATGCCCAGTAAAGACCCATCTTCTTTTATAGTAGTACTTGTTAATAACTGCACCCAATCACTATAATGCTGTAACAATTGTGCAGGAGTGATAAACAACAGAGGTAAGGCTGTGCCTATGATACCACAACATAAACCCCATCCGATAAAAGCTCCTTTACGGGGATAAAAGAGGAAAGCCAGCGCTGCAATAGCGCCATAACCTTTTATAAAGAAACACAGACTGGCAAAAAGTGCTGCACGGAAAGACTGCCCTCTTTGCAAATGGATCACAGTAAGGACCATGAATGCTGCAACAGCCGGGTTAGTCTGTTCTGACTGTATGGCGTTACTTAGCTCTATAAGGAGGAACCAGCTTATGGAAGACTTAACCTTTACGTCCAGTGGCAACTTACGTAATGTGTACAGGAAGAGGGCTGTACTTGCCAGCAACCAGCATAGTAATCCTATTTCCTTTGGCCATATTGCAAAAGGGGCAAAAAGCACCGGAAAAGAAGGATGATATAGGAAATAGTCATAATATTCAGCAGGATACAATTGATATAACGGCATCCCATGAATAAGATGGTAAAAAGAAGCCCGGAAGATGACAAAATTATTATACCGTCCCATCATAATTGCCTGCACATATAATATGATCGTTGCGAGCATATATATGATCCCAATAGTAAGCGGATGCATCATCTTTGCGAATAATGCCTGTCTTCTGGTAGAAGATCTTATAAAATCCATACAGATATAGGTATCAGTTATTTATCAAATGCCAATTAACAGTAAATAACAGTAGTTAACACTAATTAACACTTATAGAACGCGATATTACAAAAGAAGTTACAAGCTCTGCAGGGGATTAAGCAATTATTAAGCTCTTTTTAAGGTGGTGGCGGGGTCTTAACAAAAAAAATCCGTCCTGTATAAACAGGACGGACCGTATAAATTCAGAATCTATTCAGAATTAGTCTGCGTTCACTTTACCTTTCACTTTTGCTATTTCCTCTTCAGCGATGCTGTTAGGAGCAGGTGAATAGTGAGAGAACTCCATGATAGAAGATGCACGACCAGAAGACATTGAACGAAGCTGGGTTACATAACCGAACATTTCTTTCAATGGTACTTTAGCCTTGATTACCTGCACACCATTCCTCATTTCCATACCTTCCAGCATACCACGACGACGGTTCAGGTCACCTGTAACATCACCCATGTATTGGTCTGGAGTCTGTACTTCCACTTTCATGATTGGTTCCAGTAAAACTGGTTTGGCTTTTTTACCAGCCTCACGGAAAGCAGATTTAGCACATAACTCAAATGACATAGCATCGGAGTCAACCTGGTGGAAGGAACCATCAAACAGACGTACTTTCAGATTATCCAAAGGATAGCCAGCCAGTACACCATTGTTCATGGATTGTTCGAAACCTTTCTGTACAGAAGGGATGAACTCCTTAGGGATAGATCCACCAAAGATATCGTTCACGAACTGGAATGATTTACCATCATTTTCTTTCAGCCATTCAGCGTCAGCAGGTCCGATTGTAACCTGGATGTCCGCGAATTTACCACGACCACCAGTTTGTTTCTTGTACACTTCACGGTGTTCAATGGTGGTTGTAAGTGCTTCTTTGAAAGCTACTTGTGGCGCACCCTGGTTAACTTCTACCTTGAACTCGCGACGCATACGGTCAACGATGATTTCCAGGTGAAGCTCACCCATACCGCTGAGGATGGTCTGACCCGTTTCTTCGTCTGTTCTCGCTCTCAGGGTAGGATCTTCTTCTACCAGTTTAGCGATTGACATACCCATCTTATCCATATCTGCCTGTGTTTTAGGCTCGATGGCGATGTGTATTACAGGCTCAGGGAAGGTCATTGATTCCAGAATGATCGGATGATCTTCGTTACACAGGGTATCACCTGTTTTGATATCTTTAAAACCTACAGCAGCTCCGATATCACCAGCTTCGATGAAATCGATAGGGTTCTGCTTGTTGGCGTGCATTTGCATAATACGGCTGATACGCTCGTTCTTACCTGTACGTGTGTTCAGTACATAAGAACCAGCATCCAGGTGACCAGAGTAAGCCCGGAAGAATGCAAGACGACCTACGAAAGGATCGGTCATGATCTTAAAGGCCAGTGCTGCGAATGGTTCTTTAGCATCTGGTTTACGTTCGATTTCTTCGCCGTTGTCAGGATTAGTTCCTTTTACAGCTTCGATATCCATTGGAGAAGGCAGGTAACGGCAAACACCATCCAGCATTTTCTGTACACCTTTGTTCTTGAAGGAAGAACCGCACAGCATTGGAATGATAGCGATGTCGATAGTAGCTTTACGGATAGCTTCGTGAATTTCATCTTCAGTGATCGAGTTAGGATCTTCGAAGAATTTCTCCAACAGCTTCTCATCATAATCAGCAACTGATTCTACCAGTTTAGCTCTCCATTCTTCCGCTTCGTCCTTCATGTCTGCAGGAATTTCGATTTCCTGGTAGGTAGCACCTTTACCTTCTTCATCCCAGATAATACCTTTCATAGTGATCAGGTCAACCACACCTTTGAAGGTATCTTCAGCGCCGATAGGCAGCATCAGGGGAACAGGGTTAGCTCCTAACATTTCCTTCACCTGTTTTACCACGTTCAGGAAGTCAGCACCAGACCGGTCCATTTTGTTAACGAAACCGATACGGGGTACACGGTAACGGTTAGCCTGACGCCAAACGGTTTCAGACTGAGGTTCAACACCAGATACGGCGCAGAACAATGCTACCAGACCATCCAGTACACGCAGGGAACGTTCTACCTCTACGGTAAAGTCCACGTGACCCGGAGTATCAATGATGTTAAATTTATACTCTTTTGAATCTGGCTGAATCTTTCCCTGTAAGGTTGGGAATTTCCAGAAACAAGTAGTAGCAGCAGATGTAATGGTAATACCTCTCTCCTGCTCTTGTGCCATCCAGTCCATGGTGGCAGCACCTTCGTGCACTTCCCCAATTTTGTGGGATTTACCTGTGTAATACAGGATACGCTCTGTGGTAGTGGTTTTACCCGCATCAATGTGCGCCGCAATACCAAAGTTTCTCTGAAATCTTAAGTCTGCCATATAATATTAAAATGACTGTATATAATACAATTTGGGGGGCAAAGGTAACTATAATTTACCAATAAATAAAGTGTCCTGTTTTGCCAAATTGTTATTTCCTGCGGCTTCTCCTAACAATTACATTTTTATTACAAATCTGTGGGTGTTATAAGAAAGTGCGCGGTTAATACGGATGATCCATGCTTCAGACATGAAGGAGATAGGGAGGAGACAGGACGCAGATAGGAAGGAGACAGGAAGGAGCCTTCTTAAAAGCGGCTTCTTCCAGGCATATAAAAAGGGAAACACCCCGGGGTTATCCCGGGATGTTTCCCTTATATCTTTATAAACCATCTACCTTAGTGGCAGGAGATTTTAAATCCTGAAGTGGGAGAATGCCTTGTTCGCTTCAGCCATACGGTGAGTATCTTCTTTCTTTTTGAAAGCAGCACCTTCACCTTTGCTTGCAGCTACGATTTCGTTAGCCAGCTTCTCAGCCATGCTCTTACCATTCCTTTCACCTGCGAAACGGATCAACCATTTCATACACAGGGAGATCTTCCTGTCAGGACGAACCTCAGCAGGGATCTGGAAGGTAGCACCACCGATACGACGGCTTCTAACTTCTACGGCAGGAGTTACGTTCACCAGAGCTTTCTTCCAAACCTCATAACCGTTATCACCGGTTATCTGGCTTACTCTGTCGATCGCATCATAAAATATCCTAAAGGCAATGCTTTTTTTGCCCTGTTCCATCACGTTGTTAACAAACCGTGTTACCTGTTTGTCGTTAAAGCGCGGATCCGGAGCCAAAGGCATCTTTTTTGCAGCTTGCTTTCTCATTTTATCTGAAAGATTTCAACTTTTTATAATGTATTATTTCTTAGCCTTTTCCTTTTTCGTACCATACTTGGAACGGCTCTGCTTCCTATCCTTCACACCGGCAGTATCCAGAGATCCACGTACGATATGATAACGCACACCTGGCAAGTCTTTTACCCTACCACCGCGAATTAACACGATAGAGTGCTCCTGCAGATTGTGTCCTTCACCCGGAATGTAAGCGATCACTTCCACTTTATTAGTCAAACGCACCTTCGCTACTTTACGTAGTGCAGAGTTAGGCTTCTTAGGAGTAGTAGTGTACACACGTGTACATACACCACGGCGCTGCGGACAGCTATCTAAAGCCCTGGACTTGGATTTAGCCCGGATAATTTCTCTTCCTTTTCTTACTAATTGCTGTATAGTAGGCATTCTACCTAGTTTTTTTTTCTGTCGGTTTACAATGACATCCAAATCACCCAGAATGGGAATTTGGGAGGGCAAAGGTATACTTCTCTGTGTTAATAACAAAATGTTTTAAACATTTTTTTCCGGTCTCTCGCTATTCAGCGCTTTCACCATCACCTCCCACTCCTCCTTTAAAGGAATTTCAGGCATCTTTCGCCCCGCACATGCGTACCAGTATCGGGCATTTCCATTATCGCCTTCCTTCCTGTGAAGGTAGGCATGCACCCAGGCTGCTGTATCATCACCCAGGTCCTCTATAATATCATGTGCCTTCTGCCAGTTACCTTTTCCATCCCACCAGAGTGCCCGGGAATAAGACGACAGCCCTTGTGGCGGCGCTTCCAGACTCAGAGATGTTATAAAATCTGCAAGTGTCATGCGTATAAAGATAGATTAAAGCGCGCTACTTCCTACTTTATAATTCCAGTTACGGGTATCTTCTGCCCTGCCGGTGCGTATAGCATCCAGACGCTCAATCACTTCCGCCCCTACAGAATATTTGGTAGTATCCAGTCTGATCAGGTGTTCCTTATAGTCCAGCTGCTCTACGTAAGCCACGCTGGATGCAGTTCCTGTACCAAATACTTCCTTCAGGCTGCCATCCTTCCAGGCTGCTACCACCTCTTCTATGGAGATAGGTCTTTCCTCTACTGTCAGCCCCATATCTGTTAAAATATCCATCACACTGGCCCTGGTTACCCCTGCCAGGATAGTTCCCTGGGTCAGATCAGGTGTGATAGCCTTATTACCGATGATCGCAAATACGTTCATGGTACCACACTCCTGCAGGTTCTTGAACTCCGCCCCGTCTACCCACAGTATCTGGTCGTATCCCTGCTTTTTAGCCTGCATGGTAGGATACATAGCGCCTCCATAGTTACCGGCCGCCTTGGCATATCCTACGCCTCCGGGAAAGGCACGTATATATTTATCCTGCACCAGCAGTTTGATAGGCTTATTAAAATAAGGGCCTGACGGAGAATTTATAATAACAAACTTATATGTATCAGAAGGCTTTACACCTATAAACTCATCAGCAGCAATCATAAAAGGACGCAGGTACAGGGAACTGCCCTGGTTGGTAGGTACCCAGTTACGGTCTGTATCAATTAACAGGTCCATCCCACCAATAAACAACCATTCAGGTACAAATGGCATACCCATCCTTTCCGCAGAGGTATTGAAACGCGCATAGTTATCATACGGACGGAAAATCATTGGTTCTCCTTCCTGATCCTTATACGCCTTGATTCCCTCAAAAATGGCCTGCCCATAATGCCAGGCGGCATTCGATGGGCTAACTGATAAATGCTGGAAAGGCAGGATCTCTGCGTTCTTCCATTCCTGTCCGTCGAAATCTGCCACCAGCATATGGTCCGCATATTTCTTACCAAATTGCAGGTTGTTGAAATCAATTTCGCCTATCCTGCTTTCTTTCGTCAGGCTCAGCTTTATTTTTTGTAAAGCTTCCTCCCGAACGGTGTTTGTTGTTGGATGATCTACTGCCATCATGAGACTTAATTAGTTTTGTTTTGATGTTTTTCTTAACCGTGAAGATTTCAAATCTAAAGTCGGAAATCGTGAATCTAAAATTGAATACACTTACATTTGCTCACTGCGAAATGCAAATAAACTGTTTTTTCCCCAAGCGGGACCTTTACATTTACTTAAAACGATACACTCATGTCTCTTGATCAGGTTCAACTGGACCCTTACCTGCTAGCCAGGATATATACCCAGCCGATTGTTCCGGGGAAAAACAGTCCTGCACCAAAAGTACAGGAAGCGCCTCCTAAGGTGAAATTTTTAGGAGAAAATCAAAAAAACATAACGCTGTTAATACAAAACGAAAGTGAAGCATATTTAAATGATGAATTATTTAATCTGCTCACCAATATATTAAATGCCTGTAAACTAGGCATGCAGGACATTGCACTCGTAAATATATCACAATATCCTGCTATGCCCTTTACAGCATGGCAGACTGCCGTTCCCATGAAACAGTGTGTACTGTTCGGGATTTCTCCTGCCAGCCTGGGCCTGGAGACCTTTCCTACTTACCAGGTAATGCAGGTAAGCGGATGCCAGCTGTTGTACTCCGATGCCTTTTTTGATATTTCCCAGGATAAAGCCCTCAAAGGGAAACTATGGACGGGCCTGAAACAGCTCCTGAATGTTTAAATAATTACGATGACACTTGTATTTGCCACCAATAACGAGAATAAAGTAAAAGAGATCCGTGCCGTACTTGGAGATAGCTTCTCTATTATCACCCTTCAGGAAGCAGGTATCGATATAGATATCCCGGAACCTCATGATACGCTCGAAGCCAATGCCACAGAAAAATCCGTTACTATTAATAATATGACGGGAAAAGATTGCTTTTCGGAAGATACAGGTCTGGAAATACCGGCGCTGCATGGCGCTCCGGGCGTATTATCCGCCAGGTATGCAGGTGAACAGAAATCGGCTGATGATAATATCAGCAAAGTATTGCGGGAGCTGGACGGATCTACCAACCGTAAGGCTCAGTTCCGTACCGTTATCTCCCTTATCCTGGCAGGAAAAGAATACCAGTTTGAGGGGATCTGTCCGGGTACTATACTAACGGAACGCACAGGTGGCAAAGGATTTGGATATGATCCCATCTTCGTACCGGATGGTGCTGCAAAAGCATTTGCAGAAATGGATATGACTGAGAAAAACCAGTATAGCCACCGGGCAAAAGCATTTCATAAACTGGTTAACTTTTTGAAAAACAAATAATTAAATGGCTAGAGTTAGAATAGACATCCCGGAAAAGCTGGGCTTTACGACACAGATCCAGATAACCATTAAAGATGTAAATTATGGCGGGCACGTGGGCAATGATTCCATCCTGTCACTGATACACGAAGCAAGAATCCGTTTCCTGGCATCCATGGGTTACCAGGAGCTGGATAAAGAAAAAGGATTGGGACTTATTATGGCGGATGCTGCCGTAGTATATAAAGGCGAAGGCTTTCACGGGGATATTTTTGATATAGCCGTTGGTGCGGGAGATATCTCTTCCTTTGGATTTGATATCTATTACCGTATTACTACTAAACGGGAAGATAAAACAATCGTTATTTCAGAAGCGAAATCAGGGATGATTTACTTTGATTATAATGAACGGAAAGTAGGCCGTCTGCCAGAAGCATGGAAACAAAAACTGACCTTATAAATATTAAAGCATGGATATCGCCAACCTGACAAGCATCATCGAACAACGCAGGAATATCAAACCATTCAGCATGAATGGTAAAAAGATCCCTGACGAACAGATTCAACAGTTAATACAACTGGCCGACTGGGCTCCTACTCATGGTTATACAGAACCCTGGTATTTTGCAGTATTTGCAGGAGATGCGGTAAAACGCTTCTGCAATGATCACGCAGAAATATATAAAGCCAATACAGCACCGGACAAATTCATCCTGGGTAATTATGAAAAATTACAACAACAGGGTGATCTTGCTTCGCATGTGATTGCGATTTGTATGAAGAGAGGGAATAAACCTCAGATCCCTGAACTGGAAGAAATAGTTTCAGTAGGATGTGCTACCCAAAACCTGTGGCTGGGTGCTACAGCGTTAGGACTGGCTGGTTACTGGGGCTCCGGTGGAATGACCTTCCACCCTGCTATGAAGGAATATCTTTCCCTGAGAGAGGAAGATAAAGTGCTGGGGATTTTTTACCTGGGATATACAGATGAACCAGCACAGGCTGGTCGTAGATTGAAACCAATGGAAGAGAAAATGAAGTGGGAGAAATAATCTTTTTTATGTGATGGTGCTTCGCACCATCACATAAATCAAAATTTAAATTGTTTGTATATGCTGATCCATATCCCCCGGAGCATTCTTCTCATTCTGGTCTTATCTTTCACAGGCATTCAGGCTCAGGACATCAAACCTGGCGCCAGGCCAATGGACAGCGCTACCCTCAGCAAAATCATCTCTCAACAGGTAAAAGATACCGGCTCCGGTAAATCCACACTTAAAATATCCGATACATCCGTTGCCGTTATCATTAACAGATTAGAAAGTTATACCCTCATGTTGAACCAGGTAATGAGTACACTAAGACGTGGACTCGATACCGCCGGTATCAGTGAAAATCTTCCTTTAATAGATTCTTCTTTATTAGTTATTAAAAGAGATATTGCCAGCTTAGGCAGTACTCCCAATGTGCACGATATCTATACCAACCGGGTATTATTGCTGCAATTGGAATGGAGATTAGACAGATGGCAGGATAATCTGTTTAAATATTATGACCGCCTCGTAAATATCAGCGATACATTACAACTGCTGCGAAAAGATACTGCTATGCGCAACATCCCCGCAGAAGATCAGTTGCGCGATATTTACGTGGGACAAATGGCTACGCTCATCGGGAAATGGCGACAGGTAGACAGTGCCAATAAACGAAACCTCCTGTACCTGGGCCTATTGCAAAACAAAGTGGCCAGCAGATATATTGAGTCTACCAATTTACTGGAAGACATGGATTTCCAGTTATCCACCTTTAGTTCCCGGATGTTTAATAAAGACTTTAGTTATTTATGGGAACCTCCACTGCCAGATAAAAAAGGCCCGAAGTTTACACAGGTGTTAAGTCATTCCCTGCGTAAAAACATCCGTGTGCTTGAGATCTTTTACGCGGTACGAAGACCCTTATTCTTTATATGGTTATTAGCAGGTATTGCTTTTTTATGGTGGATACGGTTTAATACCCGAAAAATAAGGCTGCATCATGAACCTACTGAAGCGGAATCCATTTTACAGCATTCAAAATATCTGTATCGTCATCCCATTGCCAGTGCCATCTTATTAGTAGCGACGTTTACATCATTGTTATCTATCCAGTATCCTATTCTTTATGCAGAAATAGCCTGGGGAATTACTGTCCTTTCTGCCTCTTTTATCATCAGGGAAAATATCCCTGTTCATATTTTTAAAAGATGGTTATTCCTGGTGTTCTTACTGGCTATTTACTGCATGAACAACCTGTTAATACAGGCCACCTTTGCAGAGCAATGGGGCCTTTTTGCCGGGGCAATTCTCTCTATTACATTAGGGGCTTATTTATTACAGAGCCTGCGTAATACAACGCTGCCATTACCTAAGTATTCCCGTTCTGCGATATGGTTATTCATCATCATGAGTTCCTTTTCCCTCTTACTGGTAATTATAGCAAGGGTTACAGCAGCTAAGATCATTGGTGCGGCAAGTGTAGTAAATATTACAATGGCTTTAGGTATTGTGCTGATGGTGGAGATACTAATGGAAGCTATTTATTTACAGGTTGAGGCTAATAAAGATTCCAGCACATTTATCTCTCTGATAGATTATCAGAATATCAAGAGTAAACTAAAGACCTTCTTTTATATCATCGCTACTATAGGATGGTTAGTACTGATGGCCCGTAATCTGTATATCTATGAGGCTATTTATGATTTCGTCAGTGAATTTCTGAGCGCAGAACGTAAAATAGGAAATATCACTTTCTCCTTTAGCAGTGTGATTATCTTCTTATTGATTATCTGGGTATCTACCGTGATCACTCAGATTATTTCTTACCTGATGGGCTATACCGGTAAAAGCTCACAACCCCGTAAAGGGTTAGGTTCTGCGATACTATTAATACGCCTGGCAGTATTAGGAGCCGGTACATTGCTGGCCTTTGCCGCCTCCGGAATACCTATGGATAAAGTGGCTATTGTAATTGGGGCTTTGGGTGTGGGTATCGGTTTTGGGTTACAGAATATTGTAAATAATCTTGTTTCCGGGGTGATACTGGCCTTTGAGAAACCTATTGAAGTGGGTGATGTGATAGAACTGGGCACCCGGTCCGGAGTGGTGAAAGAAATAGGCATCCGATCCAGTAAGATCTCTGCGGGAGATGGTTCTGAGGTGATTGTCCCTAACGGGGAGTTAATAGCCCAGCAACTGGTAAACTGGACGGTGAACAACCGTACCCGTAAGATAGATCTGCCGGTAGGCGTTGCTTATGGTTCGGATATTAAAACAGTCTCAGAGATCCTTAAAAAATGTATTAAAGAACAGGAAGGTGTATTAGAGGTACCTGAACCCGTAGTGTTACTGGCTAATTTCAGAGATAATGCGATCGACTTTTTAGTATCGTTCTGGATTAGTGACCTTGGGCAGGCTGGTACTTTGAAAAGCGCTATTCTGATAGATACTTATTCTCAATTACAACAGGCAGGCATTAAGATTGCGCATCCTTCTCCACAACAGGTGGAAATCAGGATGGGACAGGATGTTTATCGAAAGGAAGAAAATGTTCCGCCAACTGGGACACAACCTGCCGAAAAGCCGGCAGATCCTCTTATTGGAAAACAAGCAGATTCATCCGAAAAGCATCCAGATCAGGAAGGTATATAGTATTTTTAACTATATTTGCGGCGGTAGCCATGCCATAAAATCATCGCATCATGCGACTTATTTTGTTTCTGTTCGTGGGAATGTGGTTCTCTTGTGCGGTTTGTGAAGCACAGATTATACAAAACCCCAATAAAGCATTCGACCTGGCAAAACAGACAGGCAAAAAGGTAATGCTGATTTTTTCCGGTTCTGATTGGTGTATCCCCTGTATACAATTCAATAAGACAATATTATCCGACAGTACTTTTCTGCGTTTTGCAGGAGATAACCTTGTACTGCTGGAAGCAGACTTTCCCCAGCGTAAAAAGATAGCCGCTCCCCTGCGTTCACAATACGATTCCCTGGCCGCAGCTTTTAATCCTGAGGGTGCCTTTCCGCATGTAGTGCTGTTAAGTCCTGAAAAGAAACTGATGACAGCCGTACCTGTAAGACAGCAATCCCCTTCCGACTTTATCAGCACCCTCAAACAACTGCTTCAGTAATGCCTGATAACAAGCTCCATATCCGCTTAATGGGTTCTGATTTTGAACTGATAGGAACGGAGCAAAGGCTGGAACAGGGTGTTACAGAGATCAAACGGATAGAAGCTTTACTCACAGAATTCAATGATACTTCTGTTACGGCGCAGCTAAATGCCAATGCCGGCTTACAACCGGTTACCGTACCGGCTGAGGTATACCAGCTCATACAACGCTGCCTGCGCTTAAGCGCTATTACCCAGGGAGCCTTTGATATTTCCTCCGGTTTACTGAAACGACTCTTTAATTTCAAACAACACAATTTTCAGTGGCCTCAATCGTCTGCAATAGCAGACGCTCTTCAAAAAACCGGTTACCGTTATATTACGTTACTGGATAATAACCGTATCCTGTTGGAGCAAAAAGGTATGCGGATAGGTTTTGGGGCGATAGGGAAAGGATATGCTGCGGATAAGGTAAAGGCGTTGTGGATAGCTGCCGGAGCTAGCAGCGGTGTGATAAATGCCAGTGGCGACCTTACCGCCTGGGGTAGTGAGCCCTGGAAGGTAGGTATTGCAAACCCCGATGATCCTGAAAAGATATTAATGTGGCTGCCTGTATACAATGCGTCTGTAGCAACGTCTGGTAATTATGAACAGTATATAGAAAGGAATGGCATCCGCTATTCACATAATATAGATCCCCGGACAGGAAAGCCTGTCCCTTATATTAAAAGCGTAACAGTGATAAGCCCCAGTGCAGAATTGTCGGATGCCCTGGCAACAGCCGTAACAGTAATGGGGCCTTCCGTAGGATTGGACTTCATTAACCAGTTACCGGATGTGCATTGTATCATCATCGATAGTAAGAACAAGATATTTCAGTCGGAAAAGATTCAAATACATGCAAAAGGATAAGAGCGGCATATTAATCATCATTCTTGTGGTATTGCTACTACAGGCCTGTGCTACGGTAAAGCCTTACCAGCGCCAGTATCTGAATGATGCCAATATGCAATTAGGAAAAACAGGAATAGAAAAATTAGATGAAAGCGCACAGTCTTACCGTGAAGGAAGTAGTGGTGGTGGAACAGGGAAAGGTAGCGGAGGATGTGGATGTAACTGATCAGTCATGAAAAGAATATTTGTTGCGGCAGCCCTGCTGATGGCTTATTTCACGGCAACTGCGCAAAAAGGAAACGATAGCACGGTATATAAGAAACAACAACTTGCAAAATCGGATATACAGCTGCTATTCTCTTACTATACACAGGATGGGGATCATTCTGCGGTAACCGGCGGTAAAGGTACAGAGAACCTGCAGGTGTATGTATCTGAGTTTACGTTGACGCATCAACGTGATTCTGTAAATTCAGGATTCCTGAATGCGGGTATAGATGTGATATCTTCTGCTTCTACAGATAATATAGATCTTGTATTATCCTCTGCATCCCGCGTGGATAAACGGTTTCATATTGCAGGCGGATATAACCGGCTGATGAAGAAGTCCGGTATTACAGCGGGTATTAATGCAGGATTTTCTATAGAGTCTGATTACATGTCTCTACCTGTAGGCGTTTCTATCTCTCATGATAATGCTACGCATACCAGGCAGGTATCAGCATCCCTGCAATGTTACTTTGATGACCTGCGCTGGGGAAGATTTGATCCTGATTATTATTATCCGAAAACATTAGTATATCCTGTAGAGCTGCGTGATCAGCAATGGTTTGATATTTACCGCCGCTCTTCTTATAATCTCAGCCTGGCTTTGTTCCAGGTGATTAACCAGCGTATGCAGCTGGCAATTTACCCGGAGCTGGTATATCAGAGAGGATTACTCTCCACTCCTTTTCATCGTGTTTATTTTAATACCGGAAAGGTAAAAGTAGAGAATCTTCCACGTGAAAGATGGAAGGTGCCACTGGCTGTGCAGCTGAATACCTTCATCGGTAATAACGTGATTCTCCGCTCCTATTACCGGTTTTACAGGGATAACTTTGGTATTACCGGACATACCATTCAACTGGAATTACCGGTGAAAACCAGTCCTTTATTTACATTATCTCCTCTTGTACGTTTTTATACACAAACACCTTCCCGGTATTTTAAGCCTATTGATCAGCATCTGCTGACGGAAGATTTCTACACATCTGATTATGACCTGAGTAAGTTTAATAGCTACAAAGTGGGTATTACAGGGCGGTATGCTATGTTTAAACCCATATTTAAGCATAGCTCTTTTCAGGAAGTAGCACTGCGGTATTCCTTCTACAAACGCTCAGATCAACTGTCTGCGCATATTGTATCCCTGTTGCTGGACTTCAGACATATGAAGTAATAGTCTGGCACAGAGTATGATATACCACAGCTAAATCAAATGATATGAAAAACTTACAACTGGCATTATTCAGCTTTGCCATCCTGTTATTAAGCAGCTGTCAGGTAGTAGGCGGTATTTTCAAGGCAGGCGTATGGACTGGCATCATCGCAGTAGCTTTTGTAGTGATCCTGATTATATTTCTTATATCGCGCGGCGGTAAAAAATAGTATCAGGGGACTCTAACGGAGCCTGGATATTTGGTAGAATATGGCATAACAAATTAAGCTCCTAACAGAGCTCGTGTTTGTAACTAATATGTCATCCTACGAATAGACTCCGTTAGGAGTCTCGTGTTTGTAGCCCCTTAATCGCTTAAATCATTGCTGATAAATCCCTTAGCATAGTATTCCTGTTGAATTTTCCCCCAAATCCAGGCACGTCCCTTGCCGGATTTTAATAACCACTCCCGCTTCATAGCAGTTGGCTTGTCTTCAAAAACTTCCAGATAAATAACTTCCCATGGCCTGTATTGCAGTGTCCATCGCTGACGCCCATGTATATTATGGAAGTGAAATCTTTTGACAAGGTTTGTAGTATGCCCTGTATAGATCTTCTCATTACTCCGGGAAAATAGGATATATACGATATACATAGTGTCGGTTATGCCGGAAAACAAAAAGGTTACCCTTGTGAGGTAACCTTTTTATCCGCCAACTATTTCATAGTGGCCATAAATATACTTATTATTAATTTATCAAATTCAACTCTTTTAATCTAGCTACAGCTTCTATTAACATCGTACCACTCAATTGAGTAGTAAGGTCTGAAGTAGTCGCTTTTGTTGTCCAATTGGTATTAAACAGTATCTGAGGACGGGAAGTTCCCTGTAGCCATAATGTTTCTGCATTCAGTTGCAGGAAGCTGATATACTTCGCAGCATCTGTGCTGCTCAGGTTACCATCTGTAATCAGTAACATCATGTAACGTACCAGGATGCCTTTGAATAAGCCTCCATCTCCGCCCCCCTCATCTTTCATGATATTGTTACTGCTGAAATCACCCGCCATTGAGTTATTCGCTGTTTTCACCGCATCACTCAGATAAGCATTATCACCGGTGATTTTGTAGAGTTCAACACCTGCGCCCATAAAAACACCCTGATTATAAGTGAACTTCCAGCTTTTATTGGTACCGGTAGCATCCAGTCCGTCCCATACCAGTCCGGATACAGGATCCACCAGGTAATCCTTTTGCCACTGGTAGATCTTTTTAGCCCAGGCCAGATCATCCGCATTACGGTTCAACTGGTAGATACGGGAAGCGATGATACTGGCAGGAGCATTGGCAGGCGTGTTTTTATTCTGCCTGTCCTTGTTCCAGTAGATACCTCCGCCGAAGGTATCATCCCATCCGCCTTTGATATCATTCCACAGCAGTTCTGCGGTGGTTTTATAACGGTCATCACTGGTGGCTTCATAAGCACGCAGGCAGGCTAAGGCCATCCATTCCATATCATCAAAATAATGATTGATATAGGTGCCGCCGTTCTTTGCTTTCATCCCATCCAGTAAATCGTCCATCCTTGTTTTGATGGCCGGGTCATTGGTGCGCAGGTAAACATCTGTCAATACATCCAGTGCATGTGCATTGGGCCAGTAGTTGAAAGTAAGATCGCCTGCATTGTTTTTATTGAATGTCTTGCTGCTTTGATTATAAAAGCTGCTGATCAGTGCTGAGGAAGAGGAATCCGCGATCAGGGGCCAGTTATATACATAACTGGTTTGTCCTGCGCCTGGTCCGGGACCATTATCTACCGGCTCTTTCAGGCAGGATGTAAAGGCAGTAGCCAGTGTTAATAAAATTAAGATTCTACGCATATGCTAATTAGATTGAAAGAGTTATTTAACGATTACCTCATGCGTATAATTCTTGTCTGGCGAGAAGTATACATTTACATCACAGGCTTTGGTATCTACCTCTGACATGAATTTGAAACTGTAGTTGTACTGATCGTTGTTCGGCACAGGTTTCAGTTCCCAGAAAGACAACGGTGTAGCAGCAGTAGGACGGTTGTTATCTGCATTGGAACTACCGTACCATTCCTGTCCGGCTGTACCATCAGCAGCTTTTACATCCATACGGAATTTATAACGTTCATCACGGCCCCATGATTCCTGATGGAAAGTGATAACCTGGTTCTGGAAAGACCAGGTACTGTTACCTGCATATGGTAAGTCGTAGAGGATTTTATTTTCCGGAGCGAACCACAAACCAATAGCAGTGATCTCAGTAACGGTAGCGGCTGTATTATTAAAGTCAAGGCGCAGGCGGTATTGTTTGGTACCATCAGCCTGAGTGCTTTCACCATCTTCTTTTAAAATAGTGCCATCGATATAATAAGTAGCAGGAGTACCGGTATTTCTATCAACGAACTGATATGTACCATTTTTCAAAGAAGTATAAATTTCAAATACACCAGCTGCAGTAGATTTCAGTTTGATAGCTTTTGACAAATCAGTACCCACCTCAGTAGCTGCACCGGTGAGGTATACATCTACGGGAATTTCTGCAAAGCCATTTGGTCTTTCTACTTCTATAGTGCGTGTTTCAGTAGCCAGTTTGATATTGAATCCTTTGGCAGCTTTTACACTCCATTTCAGCTTACCTGTTGCTAATGCTGCGATGCCTGCTTTACCGGCAATGCTGTTCAGCTCTTTATGAGAGAGGCTTAATTTGTTTTGTACACCACCACCATCAGAAGCGATCGTAGCAATAGGATCGGTGAAGTCGCCGGTCTCTTTATCAAACACTACTTCATACAATACCAGGGAACCATCTTCTGCGCGTGCCTGTTCCCATTCGAAACTTACAGAAGCGCTGGTAGCAGGTTGCAGTTTGATATATTTATCATCTACCGGTGCACTCAGTTTGCTAACCGGTTGAATATTGGAATTTAGTTTATAGTCTTTTTTGCAAGCGCCGAACAGAAGGCCCAGTGATGCAACAATTATAGCGGAGAAATATTTTTTCATATCGTATCAGTTTGTAATTGTTAGTAGGAATTTACCAGAGGTTATTTTGTCCAAGGTTGGTGTTCTGGTCGCGTTCAAAAGTAGGCACCGGCCACAGGTAATGTTTGGGATTCGAGAAAGTTCTGTTCTCCACAATGATATACCCGTTTGGATCTTTGTTGAATGCACCGGACGTTACTTTAATACCTCTTACTGGTTTGTTTAGCACTACGTCTGCGACTTTCCAGCGGCGGATATCAAAAGGACGAATACCTTCGAATGCCAGCTCCGCTCTTCTTTCGCGGCGAACAATAGTTTGCAGTACTTCTTTTGTACCACCTGGAAATTCGGTAGCTCCTGCATCAGTGAACTTAGCACGTACACGTAATGCACGGATGGTTTGATTCCATACAGTAGCATCCAGTTGTCCCAGTTCATTCTTCGCCTCTGCATACATCAGCAGTACATCTGCATAACGGATCATGATGAGGTTGAGAGAGGAGTTATAATTACTGGCTGTACGATCGTAATATTTGTAGAAATAATAACCGGTTGGGGAAGCTCCCTGATCATCGATACTGTTGGTAGATGGATTAGAACCCGGTTGCGTAAGAATAGTCTGCACTTTACCATCGAAGTCTGTGATGGTAGATTTATCATGCAGGATAGTGGCTTCAAAGCGCGGGTCCCTGTTTTTGTAGGGATCGTTTTCATCATAGCCAGAGCCTGATTCAGCAATACCTTTACCATTCAGCATGACGTAATCATCTACCAGGTCTTGTGTAGGCACCAGTACACTTCTTAGCAAGGCTACTGTCTGTGGCAGGAAGCTACGTTGTGAGCTGTATGTTCTGCCACCTCCATATTGCAGATCGAGGATCACTTCGTTATTATATTCATTAGCAGTGGTGAAGATGTCGCTGTAATTGCTCATCAGACCATAAGTACCGTTAGTGGTATTGCCTATGAGTTTTTCGCAGTCGTCTACAGCTCCCTGCCATTCGCTTTTAAAGAGGTGTACACGTGCACTGAGTGCAATAGCAGCTCCGCGTGTGATACGGCCTTTGTCTTTCTCTGCATATCCGCCCGCAGTGCCAGTATAGTTATTTACAGGCAGGGAAGAACGGATGTCTGTGAGCTCACTCTGGATGAAATCCAGGATCTGCGCTTTATCTGTACGGCCGATTGTTTTTGCAGCTTCGATAGTGATAAGATCTGTGTAGAAAGGTACATTCCCATACCAGTTTACCAGCTGGAAGTAGGAATAAGCGCGGATGAACCGGGCTTCTGCCAGTATCCTGTGTTTTAAAGTGGAGTCCATACCCGGCACTTTATCAATGTTCAGCACCACCACATTACACTTGCGGATACAGGTAAAGCGATATCCCCATTCTGCTGTTACACGGCCATTGGATGGATCATAGGCGCCATTGGCGATCTTTGATACGGCGTTAAAACCATCTCCGCTAACATATGCGTTATCACTCAGCGCATCATCGCCGAAGAAATAGCCGTCGTTAGACATGTTTTCATAACAGCTGGATAAAGCGGCTAATGCATCGTCATTTGTCCGCCAGTAGGCAGCGTCTGTATATTCACGCGTAATAGGCTGGTCCAGCTTGCGGCAGGAGTACAGCGTAGTGGCGCTTAATATCAATATTATTAATCTCTTCATACAATTAACTTTTTAGAATTTCAGATCCAGACCAAATGAGAAAGTAGAAGCATTGGGATAGTTACGTCCTGCAATAGGATTGTAATTAGCGTTGCTTAACTTATCATCATACTGTGTAAACTCCGGATCTACACCCAACTGACGGAAACGTTTTGGTGTGATCGTTAACAGGTTCTGACTGGTGAAATAAACCCTTACACTCTGCACCTTTATGGCACTCAGAATATTGTGTGGCAAGGTGTAACCAAACTGCAGGTTCTTTAAACGCAGGTATTTGGTATCAAACAACCAGTAGTCAGAATATGCAAAGTTGTTGGCATCTGCTGTTCCAATAGTGAGGCGAGGATAGGTAGCGTTAGGATTGGTAGGCGTCCAGCGGTCCAGGTGTTGTACAAAAGAGTGGTCTTCATTGTTATGGAAGGCCTCTACGATATCACCACGCAGGAACTGAGATCTTTTACCTACACCCTGCCAGAACATGGAAAAGTCGAAGTTCTTCCAGTTAACAGCATACGTGAATCCGAATGTATAACGGGGGAAAGGATTACCGAATACATAACGGTCATTGGCATCAATCTTACCATCTTTATTACGGTCAATATATCTTACATCTCCTGGCATTACCTGCTGGTTGTACGCGAATGGTACTGCAGGTGCATTCTTGATATCATCCAGGTTCTGGTACAGACCATTGGATTTATAACCATAATAAGAAGCAATCGGGAAACCCTCTTTAATGATATAAGCAAAGTCGGACCCCTGTACAGACTGTTCACCGTATTTGATCACCTTATTTAAGTTATCAGACAGGTTAGCCGTGATGGTGTGATTGAATGCGCCGGTTTTAGCATGGTAAGAAACGGACAGTTCCCATCCTTTGTTCTGTACTTTACCAACGTTCTGTAAAGAAGAACCGATACCCGCCGTACCCGGAACTACCTGGAACAGATAGATCCCTGTAGTATTCTTATTGAAGTAATCGAATGAAGCAGAGATTTTATTATTGAGTAAATCCACATCCACACCGTAGTTACTCATGGTAGAGATTTCCCACTGTAATGTTTCGTTGTAAGCGGAGAAGTCTGCACCCTGAGAAGGAGCATTGTTAAATGCATACTTATTCGGATTGAGTGTTACTCTCGCAAGATAGTTGTAACCACCTATGTTAGAGTTACCCACCTGTCCCCAGGAATAACGGAGTTTCACATTTCCATATCTCTTCACATCTTCCATGAATTTCTCATCAGTAACACGCCATCCCAGTGAAAATGCCGGGAAGAACTGCCAGCGGTGACCGGGAGCCAGTTTAGAGGACCCGTCATAACGCCAGGTAAACTCTGCCATGTATTTATCATTGTATACATAGTTTACTCTGCCGAAGAGGGAGTTCAGTGCATACAGATTAGGATTCGTAATGTCGTTATAAGTACCGATGCTGGAATAGTCATAGCTACCATCTGGTTTAGGAATATATCCTCCACCGATAGCATACTGATCGTCCAGGTTGGTAGTACCATAACGACTGGCGCGTAAACCATAAAACTCATTGGTAGCATCACTTCTTGCACCTACCTGCGCTTTTACGTAATGTTTACCGAAGGTATTTTCATACTCTGCAGTAGCGTATACATTTGAGGTCATGTCTTTATATTCAGACTCTGACAACTGGTTGTAGATAGGCGGATTGGCAGTGGTATAATAAGAAGCGTAGGTGTATTTATTAACGCGATTTATGTTATTATTAATTTTATAGTTACCGGAAGCGTTGAAATTAAAAGAAAGATGTTTTACGGGGTTGATCGTTATATCGATACCACCCAGCAGGTTATCTTCTTCTCTCATGTTATAACCACCCAGCGCCAGTTGTGCAATCACGTTATTACTGCTAAGAGCAGGCACAACGTAGTTTCCCAGGGAATCTTTTACAGGATAGATACGTGGTGTACGCATTGCATCTCTCATCAGGAGACCGATATCGGCAGCCTGTGTGCGATAGTATGATTTTGTGTAGGCGATGTTTGCATTCACCTTTACATACTTGCTTACATCCACAGAAAGATTTGTTCTTGCATTGTAACGTTTGTAGTAGAAGTCCTGATTTACGTAGTGGTTCTGCAACATGTTACCCTGGTCTAAATATCCCAGAGAGATCAGGTAACTGCTGTTTTTACCACCACCGGTAAGGCTAAGATTATGACTTTGCTGAGGCGTCGTTTTACGCAGCATTTCGTGCAGCATAGCGGGTTCTGAACCACGTTTCTCCCAGTAAGCAATATCTTCAGGACTATACTGCGGTGTTTTACCGGAGTTCACCAGTGCTTCATCTTTCAGCGTCATGTACTGCCATGCTTCTGTTTGTCTTGGCAGTGTGGTAGGCGTTTGCCAGCCATACATCGCGTTGTACTGCACACTTGGTTTACCATCTTTGGTACCTCTTTTTGTAGTGATGTACACCACACCATTTGCAGCCTGTGAACCATAGATAGCAGAAGATGCCGCATCTTTTAATACGGAGATGCTTTCCACATCATATGGGTTCAGGTTCTGTAATCCGGTTGTTCCGGCCTGTACACCATCAATGATGATGAGCGGGGTGTTACCGGTAAGACTTCCCACACCACGTATATTGAGTGTTAATGTAGCGCCGGGTTCTGCGGTGTTCTGTTGCAGGATAAGGTTAGGAGCCTGTCCCTGCAAAGCCTGAAACATATTGGTAACGGGTCTGCCCTGTAAATCTTTTGTGGAGATGGTATTGATAGCAGCTGTTACCTGTTTCTTTTGCTGTGAGCCATATGCTGTAACTACTACTTCTCCCAGGTCCTTAGAGTCGGCAGTAAGCATGATGGTAATATTAGTTCTGCCTGCGATCCCCACTTCCGATGGGATGTAACCAACGGAAGAGCATACCAAGGTACCATTGCTTTGCCCAGCCGGGATCTTTAGCGTAAAAAAACCCTGATCATTTGTAGTAGTACCAATAGAGGAGCCCTGCAAACGAACATTGATATTGGGTATTCCTTCTCCTTTGTTATTGACTACACGCCCATTCACTGTTACATCTTCCACACCGGTATATGTAGCGATTTCACCACCCTGTCTGAGAATGATCTTGTTATTGATCATTTCAAACCGGATATTCAGCGGAGATAATACCATTTCCAGCACTTCTGCCAGTTTTTTGTCTTTTACATTGAGAGAGATTTTCTGTGCAGCTTTAATCTCATCATTGGAGTATACAAACACAAAAGGTGTCTGTTGCTCTATTCTTTCCAATACGTGGCCCAGCAGTTCATTATTTACCTGCAGGCTAATACGGTTCTCTAAAGGTTTCTCAGTATCCTTTACCTGTTGTCCTAATGACGGATGCCCCACATTGGAAGCAAATGCCACCTGTGCCTTTAAATCTAACATGCTTAACAAAGCCATGCAGATAATCAGCGGCAGGAACAATGAGCGGAAAGGACCCGAAAAGAAAATAGGTAGCGGTCTTTCTTTCATAACGCGGCTGTGTTTGTAAATTTTGATTGATTGAAATAACGTGAACTATAATGCTAAAACTTACTGACTGATAATTAATGTACTGTCAGTAATATCGTAATGGAATGATTTTGATCTGGCCAGGTAATACATGATATCCTGCAGGTTGTTATTCTGGAAATTACCTGTTAAGCGGAAATGCCGTGGTGCATCTTCAGTAAAGGATACTTTTTTCCCAAATGTTCTTTCCAGTTCATAAGAGATATCTTCCAGGGTCATATCCCTGAATACAAGGCGGCCTTCTGTCCAGGCTTTATCGTCTTCTGATGAAGTCACTTCTTTTTTAATGCTGTTGGCTGTTTGTTCATAGGTTACTTTCTCATCCGGTGTAATGTAAATAGTATCCGGCTTTTTACCAGTGCCTTCATAGGCAGGGATGAATGCAACTTTCCCTGTTCTTACGGATGTTTGTACCGGCTCGTTCTCATAAGCACGGATATTAAATGAAGTACCTAATACCTGCACATTCCCTTTTGTAAGATGGATAATAAAAGGTTTGTCGGGATTACTGGCTACATCAAAAAAGGCTTCTCCTTCCAGATATACTTCACGTATCCCTTTACTGAATACTTCGGGATAAGAGAGTTTACTATCTGCATTCAGCCATATCTTACTACCGTCTGCCAGTTCAATAGTGGCTTTGGTGGCCTTACCATTCTGCCTGTGCAACCATTCTGTAGTATCAATAACAGCTAATTGTTTTACTGATTCCGTATGATGAAAGGTAAATGCAAAACCAGCTATCAGTAATAAAACGGCGGCAGCGCTTGCCCATCTCCACACAGGAGAGAATCGTGTGCGCTTAACCGGTATATCGGTTAAATGAATACGCGCCATTGTGCGTTTCAATGCCTGTTCGGTATCTGCAGATGCGTGATAAGATGTTTCTGTAAAGTATTGCTGAAGGATAGCATAACGTTCCTGTAAAGCAGGATCCAGCTGCAACATGGCTTCCAGCTCCTGCTGTTCTGCCTCGGTTGCTTCTCCTGACAGTTTCCTGGCAGATAACGTGGTGAATAATTCTTCGTTGATCATAAAAATGGAGCCGGTTGTATAAGAAGGACAGGGAAAAGAAAAGAACTACTTACAAGATGTAATTATTTTTTTTTGATGCGGTTGAACATATAGGGCCCGATTACTTCGTTGAGACGTTTCATGGCACGAAATAACTGGGTTTCTACGGTACGTGGAGAGATGTTGAGGATTTCTGCCACATCTTTATATTTAAATCCTTCTTCTTTGATGAGTTTAAATACACGACGGCATTGATCAGGCAGGCGACTTACTTCCTGGTCCATTCTGAACAGGATCTCTTTCCATTCCATTCTCTTTTCGGGATCTACGGAATTGGTGAGTTCTGCCATCCCTGTTTCTTCATTAATAGGAGAAATGCGCAGGGAAGAATATTGTTCGAGATAATTAAGTGAGTGATTTTTAACGGCGACAAAGAGATATACTTCCAGGTTGACTACCTTTTCTAATTCTGTACGGCGGTTCCATATTTTCACAAATACATCAGAAACGATCTCTTCCGCTGCTTCGCGGGAGTGAACGTACTGGATACAAAAGTGTAACAACCGGTCGTAGAAATGGCGGAATAGCTCCGCGAAGGCCTTTTCATCCTCTTCACATGCGATCTGTTGCTGCCACAACTTTAAATTTGCGCTGCTGCTCATACTTCACCTCTTTATGCTACAATGCTACCATGTGGTTTTATAACGTGTAATACTGTTAAGCCTGCAAGAAAGGTAAAGATAACTAATGCTGTAGGAATTGTCTCCTAATCATATGGTATAAAGCATTTTACAGTTTTCTTCGTGGAATTTATCCTCCTTAAATGAGTTCTTATTCTTATAGAGACAGGTAATCCGGGAAAACTACTTACAAAATGAGAAAAATATTTCAAATTAAAATCTGCCTCATACGTATGTTCTTTTGAATGCATTATTTATTATATATCTCGACAAGAAGAAGGTTATTCCAATAAAATTTTCGTAATTTAGATATCTAAACTTTAATATTATTAGATGTCAGCTACATTCACAACCATATTGGGAATAATTGCAGTTTTCGCTTCACTGTCTTCACTGGCTGTAACTTTGATAGGTGCAGCGCAAGAATCTGCAAAGCTGAAGAAGTTCAGTAAATATCCGCCTAAAACCCTTGTAATAGAAAATAGATCAGGAAACGTAATAGTGTTAGAACTTGAAAAGCAAAACGACACCCAGCAGCTACTCCGTACGATGGACGCATTGTTAGGCAAATAGAACCGTATTAATTTAAATCCTATTTTTTTCAATTGAACCAGGAAAATCCACTGGTTGCTAACCTATCCACACCGGCTTCCAATATCCAGCAACCTAATAATACTACATCCGCAAGCATAGCCGGCGCCAGCGGTGGTACACTCTTAGTATTGCTCGCCAACAATCTTCCTGAGTCTTACCCGCTAAAATCATGGCTGGTCATAATAGCCCCCAGCGTATCTATAGTCTTGTCTTTATTCTGGAAATTTCTCTCCAAAAAAACCAATATTTATTTCAAAGGGAAGAAAGTAGAGAAGTCTAAAACACTCCTTCAAAAGAAAATTCAGGCCGCCCTTAATAATGGGCTCATTTCCCAGGAAGAAGCAATTGTGCTGAAAAGAAAGATGATAGAAATCGAGCTGCAAAGCATCGATAATCTGGCCAATAAGATCAAATCCATTGATTTTGAGGATTAATCAATGCTGTCTTCACTTATGAGCTGCAAACTTTTCTCTTTGAGCCAGGTATAATCCGCCTATTACCAGTAAGGTACCAGCCAGGGTATACCAGCTGAGTGGTTCGTGTAATAACAGCGAAGAAAACAGGAACCCGAAAACAGGGCATAGGAACAGCCATAAAGAGGCTTTCACGGTATCTTTACTTACCAGGTAAAACCACAGTTGTAAAGCGATGATAGATACCGGGATAGCCAGCCAGCCAACGGCTAACCAGAATTGTAAATCAAAATGGCTATCTGAAAAGTTACTGGTGATACAGGTAACGGGTAATAGTAATAATCCGCCCAGGAATACCTGCCAACCATTGATAGCGACCCTTGTCAGCGTCCATTTTACACGTGCGTAATAGACAGTGGCGATAGAAACAGATACCATTCCGCTCATTAAGATTAATACTCCTTTTAATGTAGCGTGGCTATCCTGCAATAATGGGTATGTTGCCAGCGCTACCCCTGTCAGGCCCAGGATAACCCCACAGATCTCATACCAGCGCAATGATCTTTTCAGCCATACGGCTGATATCATCATAATGAAGAGAGGACTGGTAGCAGTAGAAAGACTACCAATACCGGCAGATACAGATTTCATGGAGATGACAAAACACCCCAGGTAGATGGTGGTATTCATCAGGCCGAATAACAGTAAGTGCAGCCATTCTTTTCCTTTAGGTAATGATTCGCGTTTAATGGCATAGGAGAAGAAAAGCATGGCCCCTCCTGCTAATAAGAAACGGATATTGGCAAGGATAAATGGATCTGCGGAATGAATGCCGTATTTAGTAGCTACCGCAGCGGATGCCCATAAAGACGCAAAGAGCAAACCTATGATAATCTGGCGCATCTTGTTTACATAAATTAGAACTGACTAAAGCATTTTTTTGTGATGGAGCTTCGCCCCATCACAAAAAAACAAAGGGGTTTTGCGGGGCTTCGCCCTGCACCCAAAAATCAGAATTTACCGAAAGTTATTCCCTGCCAGTCATCTGTACGAAACGGAGATGCAGGCAAGCCTGCTCCATTATACAGATTTCCATCCGGGTTATCTGCCCAGCCGTAACGTACGGCTACAGGGTTCTTCACATCATCACTCCATACAATTACATGATCTCCGGAGATCTTAGCCTGCGCCAAATGAAACTGTTTATCTTCCCCGGCAATCTCAAAGCCGGTTAATGCAGCTGTACCATGTTTCATCATTAAACCATCATCAGTATATTTAAAAGATAAAGTGATCTTACTACCGGCAACCTGTTTAGACAAATAAACAGGACCGGAATAAGGGATCTTTTCTCCATATACCTGCGCCCTTGCTATCAGCGATAAACGTCTGCCTACTTCCTGTTTGTTCCTGGGATGGATATCTTTTGCATCTCCTATATCAACAGCAGAAGCCATTCCTGTATTCGGCAATGACAAAGTACGCAACTGCGCTTCTCTTAACTCTGCCCAGGCAGACGTAGTTGGTTCTGCTTTTTTGTCTTTGAAGTTGGCCAGCTGCACAAAATAGAAAGGGAACTCCCCGGTATTCCAGTGCCTGCGCCAGTCTTTGATCATCAAAGGGAACAGTTCACGGTATTGATAAGCCCTGTCTGCATTACTTTCACCCTGGTACCATATTGCCCCACGGATGGGATAAGGTAATAAAGGATGGATCATCGCATTATATAATAAAGTGGCTTTATTGGGGTCTCCGGGAGCCTTTGGTTCCGGCAGGCTTTCCAGGGCTTTCACCGTATCAGCGAATGCAGGCATTGTCTTTAAAGACTCCCCACTTGTCCACGCTTCTGCCACAGTTCCACCCCATGATGTGTGTATAACGCCAACAGGTATATGTTCGTGTGTATAAATTTCACGGGCAAAGAAGTAACCTACTGCGGAAAACAGTGGAATATTTTCCGGGGTACAGGTTAACCATCCGCCTTTCCAGGTCACCACATCTTCCTGTGGAGCTGTGCTGGTAGTATGATTGATCTGGAATAAACGAATTTCCGGATAGTTGGCGGCTTTTATTTCCTGTTCGAAGTTGATGACATGAGACCATCCATTTACGGGCATTTCCATATTCGACTGTCCGGAAGCGATCCACACTTCCCCTATCAGGATATTATCCAGTGTAATGACATTATTCCCTTTGATTGTCATGGTATAAGGACCACCGGCAGGGCGGGCGGGTAATGTTACCTGCCACTTGCCATCTGCCCCCGCAGTGGCCTTGTAAGTACCCTTAAAAAACGAGACAGTCACCTTCTCCCCTTTGTCTGCCCAACCCCAAATGTGTAAGGGTTTGTTGCGCTGCAGCACCATATTGTTACTTACCAATGCAGGTAAACGCACATCTGCATAACTATTCTGCACAATTAAGCATGTGACAACACATGATAAGAAAAATCTCGTTAACGTGGCTAATTGCATAATTTATCTTGCTTTTGAGACCGACAAGGTACAAAACGATTTGAGGGGGTAAAATTTTTGGCACGAAATTTTTATATAGGATCTGTATAAAACGAAAAATAACATGTCAAACGATATCATAACTTTTCAATTCGACATCCAGGCGCTGCACTACTTAAACAGTAATAGCAATAATATTAAAGCTACAGTAGATGCAAATGGGAACATTGATTTTGCCACGGCAGCTTTGAAATATTATCAGTCAACAACTCCGGATATTATATCGCTTAACAGTGAGGCAGATGTGAACAGGTTTAAACACGTGGCGCGTCGTTTCTTCAGCGAATTCAGCGAGAACTAATTTTTCATCCATTACGATCCCACTTTCATCCATTTCACCTTTTATTCATTGTGCCCTTCGTTCATTGTAACCTCGAACATCCATTTAATTCCTCAATACATCCATCGCCCAAAAAAGCGAGCAGCCTGCAAAGTCATCTTTGTGGGCTTCTTTTATTTTACTCACTGGTATAAAAAAGGAAGGTCGCCAAGAATGACAACCTTATCTACCATATCCTAATAAAAACCAAGCTTGTGCAGTATGATCGATGATCATACGCCTAATATGTTGAACGAAATGTTTGCATTTAGTGAATTGGGAAAGGCGGCGCCTTTTTTATATAAGGATAGTAACTGGTTACAAATATAGAGAGATGAGAACGATCCTTTTGTAGTAACATTACTACACTCAGTAAAAGAATGGGGTAGCCTTTTCTACAAGCTACCCCATCGGGCATTATTTCTTTATGGTAGTACTGAGTAATTGCATGTAATATCCACCAACTACGCTTCTTGCCTGGAAGCCTACCATCTTACCGTCTGACGTTTCATGCCAGTCGCTGAGAGGTACACGGGAAGATGTGCCGGTTGCATATTTATATATAGGGTCTACTAATGCGCTGAAATCTGACTGATTATTTGTCAGGGCAGCAGTCCACAGTATCCAGTCCGACTTGGTATATCCTTTACGGCTATCCAGTGGCAAACCAAATGGCTGCTGACGGGTGAGATAATATTTTATTTCTTTATCATATACTGAAGTGGGGAAAAGATCTAATCCTAATACTTTATCCCATACTAAATTATACTTCTGGCTCCAGGAGCCTTTATTTTCAAATGCCAGTGTGTAATGATCTCCATCATCTGCCAGCTGCATCCATTTAGGCACCATATCTTTTGCTGCCTTACGGTATTTGTTTGCGGTAGCAGTATCTCCTAACTGATCAGCCAGCATGGCATAACTACCTAAACCAACGATGGCTTTAACTGAAAGATTGGCATTCCGCGCCAGATGCCCTGCAAAGTCGTCGGTGCAAAGCTGATTAGCAGGATCAAATCCTTCTTTCAATAAATATTCTGCCCAGGTGGTTAATGTTTTCCAGTGCTTTTTAGCATAGTCCGCATTACCTTCTGCTTTGGCAATAGCGGCTGTTAAAATGATCATGTTACCGGATTCTTCCACAGGCATGCCTTCTCCATATGCCTGGCCATTAGCCAGCGGGTAAGTACCCAGGTCATGAGCAGCATAGGGCTGTGTATATTTTCCGCTTTCACTGAAATAGAAGATACCGGTAAGCATCCCTTTCATCAGGTCCGGATTGTATACCAGGAACAAAGGAGCAGACGGATAAGTTACATCTACTGTGTTGATACAACCATTGCTGAAGTTTTCTTTAGATAAGAAGAGGATCTCTCCATCCGGGCTCTTCACCAGTTTGTGTGCAGCGATACTTTGTCTGTAACCCAGGATACACAGTTTAGCGTAGTTTTCACCACCTGCTTTTTTGGTATCTGCGTATAAACCATCATCAAATGTATTGCAGCGTTGCATGATGGCCGGGTAATCGGTAGCTGCTTTTGACAATTCTTTTTCGATTGTGTAAGAAGCATTCTTTTTCCACCAGGGAGCCAGGTTGGTATTAAAATACTGGATAGAAAACAGGTCATCATATCCTAACATAATTACCTGTTCTTTTCCTTTAGCATCTACTTTACCTAATGGAACAATGGTATTCAACATCAGCTGTGTACCGCTGGTAGTAGTTGTAGCAGGCATTTTCTTAGCAAATGAGCTCATGCCTTCTCCTTCTTTTGTAATGTACTGAATGGCATTGGTAGCCTTTGGTACCGCTACATATAGATAGCCCCAGTCGATTCTCAGATCGTCTCCTTTTTTCGCCAGTACCGGTTGATCTACTGTACCTGTTTTTAAGACAGATAAATCTCCACTGGTATACTGCTGTGCAGTTACCTGCTGGGAAGGCGTATTCACAGCAAGACTGGAAGAGGCGCCGAAGTATAACACTACTCCGTGTGTACCTCCATCATTGGCCTGTACCTTATAAGTGATATAAGATACCGGACGGGAGAGCAGATCAAGGTCATTGAGCAGTAAAGGAGAGGTGAAATTCAATGTTACATCTACTTTACCTGCGGTGAAAGTATAGGTAGTTTGTGTTGCAGTCAATTTTACACTTTTCTGTGTAGCTACCAGGATTTTAGATGCTGCCGGGTCTTTCGCTTCTTTTACCAGTCCGGCGTCTAACCATGCTCCGCCCTGAGTATTGGTGCAATGTATGGCCAGTACATTGTTACCTTTCTTCAGTTTTTTGCGGGCAGCTTCACTTACGGGAAAGTATTGCATGCGGGTTAACCAGCCTGCATAACTGTAGATAGGTTCTCCGTTCAGGTATACTTCTGCATTATCATCATGATTTATTTTCAGCAGGAGCTTATCCAGGTTTGTATCATTTAATACGAATGTTCTGCGTACCCATATTTCCCTGGTATTCCATTGGGTACCATCCAGGTTTTGTGTATTGGTGAAAGGCGCTTTACCTGTTTGCCATTGCGCATCATTAAACTGTTCATTCTGCCATCCATCTGCAGGAGCAGTTTCTGTATACTGACAACTGTATGATTTTTCATCAGCAGCAGGAATCACAGTTTCATAATTTTCACCTTTAGCGCCTAATATGCGATAGATAACACCATCTACCTTTACCATGCCTGTAATGGACTGGTCTGTGCCTGTCCAGTGACGGGTAGGAGAAGCGGTCAGATCATCAGTAGCCGACCAGATACTGAAATACGGATCGTGAGTGATAAGCGGGTAGGCCGGTGCCTGTTGCTGCTGCGCGTACAATTGCTGTGATAGCAATAGGGCAGCAATACCAAAAACTTTGTTCATGATTTGTGGAGCTTTATATTTAGATAATAAAACGCGGGTAACTGCGCAACACTGCATGCAGCTGCGGACCTGTTGAGACTCATACGCCAGAATATTGGTGACGAACGTGGATAAAAACACACAACAATCAACCTCACTACCGGAAAAATAGAAATTATTTCTTGTTAAAGGTAGCTTCTACGCTTATTTTTTATGAATGGGGGAAACAATAAAGTCAAAGCCGGGGTGAGCTTTGACTTTATCCGAAGAATTATTTTAATTTATAGATCTCTGAACCGGCTAAGAGGAAACATCCTAATCCGTAATCTTCAAAATCAGGGATCTTGTCATAAGTTACGGGTTGTCCATCTGAAGGTTGTTTACCTGTACTTTGTACAAATCCGAGCATACCATTCTCATGTACGCAATCTTTCACCAGTGCATTCCATCCTTTTAATACGGCAGGTAGATAAGTTGATTTGTTTAAGTATCCTTTGCGGATCCCCCAGGTCATTCCATATATAAATAATGAAGTACCGGTGAGTTCTTTACCACCAAAATGTGTGGAGTCGCGCAGGCTTGCATTCCAGAAACCGTCTTTTCTTTGTAGTTTAAGTAATGCAGCAGACATATCTTTGAAATCTTTCAGATAGTCTTTATAATAAGGAGATGTTTGTGGTAACTGGTCCATTGTTCTTACCAGTGCCGCTAATACCCAGCCATTACCACGGCTCCAGTAACAGTTTTCACCGTTAGGTTCTTTGTAGGGAGGTACGAAATCCTTATCTCTCCACCAGAGGTGTTCTGCGGTATTGTATAACCCATTACCACCATGTTGGTATTTTGTGAAATTATACATCTGGTGCATGCGTCCGAAGTAGGTAGTGTCTTTATATATTTTGCCCAGTTGTGCCATCAGGGGCATGCCCATCTGGATAGCATCTATCCAGTTCCAGTCATCTATTTTATCAGTTTTTAACATACTGTCTATAGATGCTTTGATGTTATTGATACGTTCTGGTTTTTTATCTATCAGATAGAGGTCAACGTATGTTTGTCCACAGGCCTGGTTATCTGCGTTACGGGTAGTGATACCGCTGCGCAGGTTCCATTGGTGTTTTTCACCCCAGGATACAGCGTAATCGTAATATTCTTTTTTAGGATTGATACTGTAGAAAGCCATTAGTCCTTCGTAATACACGGCTCTTGTCCAGATGTTACTAGGCCAGGTTTTATTGAGGACGATGTCTTTACCGGTGTCCGGCCATTTCTGCATGAAATAGCCGTTGGTGAGGGTGAGTACTTTTAGTACTTCTTTTTTGTTTTGAGCAAAAGCAGGGAGCATTCCCAGCAGCATAGACAGTAATAAAATGTTCTTCTTCATCGTGTGAAATTTAATAAATTTTATCAGGGCATGGGTTGAATATCTTCCCATTTTACTTTCCATGTACCATCATCCGGAATACCGGGGTTCTTAGTTTTACAACCATCATATCCGGCGCACATCAGAGCTACGGCCGTGAGTAATCCCCCATTGCCGGGTAGATATAATCTTAAACGTTCGTCCTGGTAGTTATGGCCGTTTTTTAACCAGGTGTTAGTTTGGACGGGGATGAATAGTGCGTCTATTGCTTTGTTTCTTAGACCGAGGCGGGTGGCCGTCATGCTGGTGAGCGGAAAGTCCCAGCCCCAGGTTTCTTTCCAGTTCCAGTTGTCCCATATTTTGTTGAAGGTGTTGTGCATGATAGCCGTGTCCAGGGCTATGCTGGCGGGCAGCATACCGAGGGCACCTAATACTGCAGGGTGGTCTGTCATGTATACCGGGTTGGTGTAAGAATCTTTGGCGCTTTCTGCGGCCAGGTATACACCATCCTGTTGGGGCAAAGCAGATAATTTGCTTAGAACTTCATCCCATTTTTTGTTGCGGGTTAATCCAAGACGTATTCTCCACTGTTGTGCCGTTGTTAACCCCCAGCGCCAGTAGGCCAGTTCGAAAGTGGGATTGAAAGTCTCTTCTGGTTTGAAGCGTTCCTGTGCAGGGATCAGTCCTTTGCCGAGAATATACCTGTTACTATCGGGGGCAGCATATGATGCCATAAAATCTGCGGTAGCAAAGACAAGGTCTTTGTATTTGTCTAATGTAGCGCGGTTATGATAGTGACGATATACTAATTCCGTCATGTATATAAAGTGAGGTTGCTGCCAGATGAGGAAAGCTCCTACGGAAGAAGGGCTTTCATTCCCCTGTGGGTCTGTCATCTTTTGCCAGCGGATGCCTTCGTAGCCTTGTCTTACAGCGATAACCTTTGCTTTGTCTGCCACCTTAAAATACCATTGCAGGCTTTTCTCCATCAATTCTATCCGGTTCCACAGCGCAAAATGTACGGCATGCCACCAGTACATTTCCAAATGAGGTTTGCCATACCAGCTGTTGCAGGTGAGACCGGTTTCCTGGGGTGGCATATCACCGGCACATTGCACTGCCATCAGGTATTGGGAAAGGATGATACGGCGTTCCAGTTCAAAAGCACGGGGATCTGTACTGCCGGAGAAATCTACCATCCCTCCATGTGACCAGTAAGCATTCCAATAAGTAGCAGCAGCTGTTTGCGTATTCGGTATTGAAGAGGTGAGCTGTTTTTCTGAAAAACGGAAACTGCATTCAGCTTCGGGTTTTACAAAGAACTCATTGGGCTGGCCTTTTGTAACCTTCCCCCCGACTATCTGTACATAATATTTATAGTTATCCAGCTGATGTAAAATAGTATTATCAATAATCTCTGAATGATGTTTTCCTATCAGGTTTACACCGGCATCTGCGAATTCTCCTGTGGGATAAGGAAATCGGATTCTTATCTTCAATCTGCCTTCTCTAACTAAAGAAGAATTTACTTTTACTGATACTATATCCTGTTTCGGATGTACGGTTGTTACTACATCCACAGGAATCCCTTCTACAGTAAAATGACTTTTTATCAACCCATTCCAGAGATCAAGCGTTTGTTTTATATTTTGAATATCTTCTAATTTGCAAGCTTGTCCATCTTTCTTAATAATTTCAAACCCAATATTCCCTAATTGTAAGCGATGTACATTTTGCCGGAACCAGTCTGATGCCCGTTTATTCCTTTCCGGACTATGCCATTGCACAGCATAAGTAATATCCCTGTTATGTAAATGATAAATCTTAAGGCTTTCTTCAAAACGATAAGCAGCAGTATCTGTAAAGCTATCCCATCCCCACTGAGATTGCGTACCCAACGGTACACCTTTGCTATATGCTTCCGGGAAGCTCTGCAAGCCTGTTATATCAGCAGTAAAAGCAAATCCCCCATTCCCCAGTGTTAAGGAAGAGAGTGAATCGTATTTAAGATTAATGACGTTATGCCTTTCTATCAGGGCTTTCCGGTTGATGGATTGCCCCATTCCCCCCATGCATAACACGGTCAGTATAATAAGCGTGGTTATAGTTTTCATTCGTGGAACCTGCTTTATGGAAACGTTTGCATAAAAGTTAACAAACTTAACTTTAAAATGCAACATAAAGTATCCTATACTATCCCATAGAGATTTTATAAATTGAGGGCTTATGTCAAATGAAGAAGAAAACCGGGTACACTGGGAAAATATCAGTCGGGGCGATATGCAGGCTTTGCTGGCATTACACGGTAATACCTATTTTCATTTGATACGTTTCGGCCTTAAAATATGCGGAGACGATGAACTGGTAAAGGATTGCGTGAACCAGCTGTTCCTGCAGCTATGGGATAAAAGGGCTAAAATGCAGCCTGTGATACAGGTGCGTGCTTATCTGTTTACTACCCTTCGTCACCTGATCCTCGATGAACTGTCTTACCTGGATAAAATGGACAATGCTATTATCCGCATGTCCGGAGAAGCAGCGCCTAACGAGCTGTCTTATGAGGAAATCATCATTAATGTACAGCATGATGAGGAACTGAAAAGGAAATTACATGCTGCCATGCAGCAGCTTACCCATCGTCAAAAGGAATTAATCCAGCTAAAATTCTTTGATGGCCTTAGTTATGAACAGATTGCCGCTCATACTTCCCAGAGTGTAAAAACTGCTTATAACACTATCTACGACGCTATTAAGCAACTCCGCAAACTCCTGAAATAAAAAAGTTTCAAATTCCTTAGGAAAACGTTTCATTTCTTCCGTCTGTATAGTTGGGGGGGACAATACCTTATATGAATAGTATCGAAGAACTGGTGTGCGACGAAAGTTTCCAGCAATTTTGCCTGGGACATGATGCCGACACAAACAGCTACTGGGAAGATCAACTAAAATTACATCCCGAAATGATTGAGGAAGCCCGGCGGATCGTCAATATCCTTAGTGCCAACCAGGGCAGCCGGCTAGACCATTCCAGGCAATTACAGGACGGATTAAGACAATCCGTTCAATTACAGCAACTATTAGAGGTTTCCGCATCTAAAGGCCGTAAACGCCGTTTTATATATGCCATTGCCGCTACAGGGTTAATCCTGTTTGGCGTATGGCGGATGCTGCCCGTTAAAAAACAACCGGCAACCTACACAGCTTCCCACAACCCGCGCCACACCTATATTCTTACAGATGGCTCCATCATTACCCTTCGGGAAAATGGAACACTGCTGATAGACAACGACTTTGGCAAAAACACCCGGGAAGTAACACTCACCGGAGAAGCCTTCTTCGACGTAAAACACAATGATCAACATCCTTTTATAGTACATACACGCACCGCCGATATCACTGTACTGGGCACCACCTTTACTGTAAGCGCTAATCCCGGTGAAGAAACTGAAACCACTTTATTAAGTGGTAAAATAGCTGTTAACCTGAAAGCGAAGCCCGGAGACAAGATCGTCTTACAGCCCAACCAAAAATTTATTACCAGGATATATAAACTGGACAAAAAAGCAACACCTGTATGGATTCATAACAGGCTTGAGATAGATAATGAGCCACTGGAAGAAATAGCGAAAAAGCTGGAAAAGTGGTATGGTATCCCTGTAATATTCTCAGATGAAGCTGTAAAAAGCTACCGGTACTCCGGCACCTTTGAAAGTGAATCCATCATTAAAGCCCTGGAAGCGCTACAGCTCTCCTACCCTTTCAATTTTAAAGTCAATAATAACGTGATCGTTATCAGTAAATAAAGAGAGGGGAAGTGCTACGAACACCTCCCCCCGATTTTTAGGTTCGCCAAATCACTAACAAACCCAACCAAAATTATGCGAAAAATTGTGTTTTGGGGCAGGAAGGTTCATGCCCTTATGCCCAGTCAATTACTATTAACGATGAAACTAGCCACCCTGCTCTTTTTTCTGACTTGTATGCAGGTATATGCCAAAAGCTATGCCCAGGAAAAAATTAGTCTGCAACTAAAAGAGACAAGTATTCTGCAATTACTGAAAGCAGTGGAAAAACAAACCAGCTACCGGTTTGTATATCACAATGAAACCCTGCCGGCCAACAGTAAGATCACCATTACCGCGAATGCCCTGCCTTTAGAAACGGTACTGGACAAAGCATTTGCATCTACCAATCTGCACTATGCCATTAAAGAAGATGGCCTGGTGGTGATCTATGCCCGGGAAGGTGATCATGAAATAAGAGGAAAGGTAAGTGGTGCAGATAACCTGCCCCTGCCCGGTGTAACTGTAAGAGCCGGTAGTAAAGGCGCCCTTACAGATATCAATGGCCAGTATGTAATACAAGCTCCTGAAGGGGCTACTACCCTCGAATTTTCTCTGATAGGATATTCCAGACAACAGGTATCTATCAGTGATAGAAAGATCATCAATATTACTTTACAGATAGATGTTCAAACGCTGAATAGTGTCACTATCACCGGTTATACTAATTATACCCGTGATAAATCTGCCAGCGCTACCGCGGTGGTAGGATCTGATAAAATCAGTCAGGTGCCAATGGCTACGTTCGACCAGGTATTGCAGGGACGTGTACCCGGACTGGTAGTATCATCCGGCTCCGGTCAGCCTGGTACCAGTGCCAGCGTAGTGCTGAGAGGTGTGGGAACTATCAACGGTAATTCTTCTCTTTTATACGTGGTAGATGGAGTTCCTGTAGAATCCAATTATCTGCAGGCGATCAATCCTTCTGATATTGAATCTGTCACGGTATTAAAAGATGCTTCTTCCAAAGCCTTGTATGGTTCAAGAGGCGCCAATGGCGTATTGGTAATCACTACTAAAAAAGGTAAAAGCGGAAAACTTACTGTAGAATATAAATCGCAGTACGGTATCTCCCAAATGACCTCTTCCCGTACGCCTATGATGAATACAAAAGAGCGTTTGCAGTTTGAAGAAGAGATAGGTGAAACCTATGGAGAGACATTAGGCGCCGGCTGGGCCTATTCAAAAAAGAACCCTGATTATGCGGCATTATCATCCGCAGAACAACATATTTATGATACAAGACTGGATAGTATCAGTCATATTAATGCCAACTGGCGCGATCTTCTCCTGCGTACCGGCAAGTTCATGGAACAGCAGGTAAGCGCCAGCGGTGGTAATGAAAATGTTCGTTTTTATACTTCTATTAACTATTACAAACAGGATGGGATTGTACTGCGTTCAGGGCTTGAAAGATATACTCTCAAGAACAACCTGGATTTCACCGCAGGCAAATTAACCGCCAATGTAAACCTGGGCCTGGGCTATGCCAATTCCAGCTTTATAGAAAGAGAAGGCTCCAGTAAGATCAATAATCCTTTAGCTGCTACGATGTATGCATTGCCATACGAATACCCTTATGCAGCTGACGGGACGATGATCTTACCGGACAATGCCTCTCAGTATAATGCTTTCGGGGATCAGGAAGGCGCTATTGCACTGGAAGGAATGCAAAACAGGACCCGCACCAGTAACCAAATAAAAGGTATCCTCAGTTCTTCTCTCAACTATGCCATCGGTAGTGGATTCGTGGCGAAAACCCGTTTGGGTATAGACTTCCGGGAGACTACAGATCAGCGTTATATCAATCCTGATTCTTATTCCGGTTCTACGGTAGACAATGGTACCAAAGGTAGCTTTGGAGAAGGACTGGACAGGAACATAGGACTGATCTCTACTTCAGGAATTACCTGGGCGAAGATGATCGCACAGCGTCATGATATTGAAGTATCTGCTTATTATGAATTCTCTCAGAATAATTATAAATACTTCAACTATGAAGGATATGGATTGAATGGTAAAATAGGAGAATCTCCTGCTGCTATTACACCGGGTTCCGCAGACAATGCTTATAGTGCTACCCTGGGTGGTGGAAGAGAAAAACGTGCGCTTGTTTCTTACATCGGTGTTGGACGTTATACATTGGATGGTAAGTATACATTAAATGCCAGCTATCGTTATGACGGATCATCTACTGTTCCTGCTACTAACCGCTGGCATGGGTTCTACTCTGCCGGTTTAGGATGGGAAGCGAAGAAAGAATCTTTCTTATCAGATGTTTCCTTCATTAATGACCTGCGTTTTCGCGTAAGTTATGGGACGACTGCCAGTCCGTTCAGTACAGCATATGGTTATGCTGCTACTTTTAATAACGTATCGTATAATGGTAACAGTGGTATCGCACCTTCGGCACCAGGTTATGCAAAGTACGACTGGGAATATGCAAAAGAATTCAATGCCGGATTTGATCTGGCCATCTGGAATAACAGGGTGCGTATCGTTACAGATGTATATAATAAAGTCACCAGCAATCTGTTCCTGGAACAGCCTTTATCGCTCACTTCCGGATTCAGTGAATTGCTCTTAAATACAGGCGCTATGCGCAACAGAGGTATTGAAGCTGATGTACAGGCAGACGTATTAAAAGTGGGAGACTTTACCTGGAGCCTGGGCTTCAACATCGCTTATAATAAAAATGTCATTACAGACCTGGGGACTGCTGGTCAGTTTGAACAGAATACGACAGAGATTGTAATGGTGGGTCATCCTTATGGTTCGCACTATGCACCTAAATGGGCAGGTGTAAACCCTGCCAATGGAGATCCTCAGTATTATACCCGCGATGGTAAAATCACTACGGATTATAATTTCTCTACTTTAAGTGTAGCCGAATTTGGTACCTATATTCCTGTTATCACAGGAGGATTTAATACAGGATTTAAATGGAAAGGTATTTATCTCACTGCATTATTTACTTATGCGGATAAAACAAACCGTTACAATAATGAAGATTATTATAACGAGAATCCCAGCTTCACTACCAGCAATCAGACTACACGTATGCTGTACAATCGCTGGAAGAAACCGGGCGACAACGCTATCCTGCCAAGGTATGATGCAGAAAGAAACTTCACTTCCCGTGATATTCAAAATGCCTCTTATATCCGTTTAAGAAATGTAAACCTGGGTTATAATGTACCCTTCAAATTAAAATACATCAAAGGCATTCACATCTTTGTACAGGCGCAAAACCTGCATACATGGACGAAATGGCGGGGATTTGATCCTGAGGATAATAATGGGGAAGCAGAGTTTGACTACCCAAGTGCAAGAACATATACCGCTGGTTTGAATGTTAACTTTTAATCGATGATGAACATGAAAAATATTACCATTATACTGTTGCTCTCCATCTTCACAATGGCTTGTAACAAAAAACTGGATCTTCAACCTTCTGATACTATTGATGCAGAAAAAGCTTATCAGAAAATCGGAGATCTGAATGAAGGGTTAATAGGTGCATATGCGGCACTTACGTCTACGACTATCCGTGCTTCATCACTGGTATCTGATGAATGTATGCTTCCTTCTGATAATTCTACCGGTAAATATGTATCTACCTACCGCTGGCAGTACGATCCCAGCAGCACTACTATTACAGATGCATGGGGAGAATTTTACATAACGATAGACCGTTTAAACAGGGTGCTTGCTGCGGCAGATAAGATAAAAATCTCAACAGCTGATGAAGCTTTGCGTGATCAATACAAAGGAGAGTTATTAGCATTAAGAGCTTATTGCCATCTTGAATTACTGCGTTACTTCGCAGATAAATATGATCCTGCCGCAAAAGGAGTTCCTTTCATGAGCGAGTCCAAAATCAGTTATCCTTCCAGGGATAAATTCGGAGATGTGATCACTAAAATCAATGCAGACCTGACTGCTGCCAGGGCATTAATCCCGGCTTCTTTTGATGATAAAACCCGTATTACACTGAATACGGTGATTGCCATACAGGCAAGAACTGCTCTTTATGCAAAAGACTGGGCGAATGCAGCTGCTTATGCCAGAGAAGTAATTGCTGCAGAGCCACTGGCAGACAGTACCGTCTTCCCAGCTATATGGACTCCTGCTAAAAACAATGCAGAAGTATTATGGCGCCTATCCCGCACAGCTACTGACGAAGACCTGGCTGGTGATATTTATTATGATACCAGGGGATTTATCCTGTATGTACCTTCTTTTGCTTTATTATCTACATTTGACAAAGACAATGACATAAGGTTTTCTGCTTATATCCGTGAGAGTCCGGATGCAGGAGGAGACAATGCTCCTTATATTGTACGTAAATATGAAGGCGATGTTGAGAACACGCCCAACCTGGCAGACATGATCCCTTTCCGTACCGGAGAGATGTACCTTATACTGGCAGAAGCACTGGCAGAAAACGATGATCCTTCTGCCGGGGCTGATGCTCTCAACGAATTACGTGCCGCACGTATTTATGGTTATACACCGGAAACATTCTCAGGCAAGGATACTTTAATAAGGGCGGTATATGCAGAACGTTTTAAAGAACTGGCTTTTGAAGGACATCGTTTCTTCGACCTGCGCAGAAGGGATTTACCGGTAAGCCGTATACCAGCGGATGCAGTGAATGCATTGGGAGCTATCCTGTTAAAATCTACAGATACCCGGTATACATTTCCTATCCCGGATGCAGAGATCCTGGCGAATAAGAATATGAGTCAAAACAGTAACTACTAATTATATGATTGTAAGATTTGTTACCTGCTTACTTTTACTTTGCTCCTGTTTGCATGCACAACACAGACCAGCTTCTGTGGGTATTATAGGTGATACCGCTGATATACAGACGCCTGTAAAAGGAGGTGTTGTGTTAATGGGAGGAAGCACCAGTGTGGATGATGCTTTTAAATGGATGCTGGAAAGAAGTGGTGGAGGTGATGTGGTCATTTTACGGGCTACCGGCACTGATTCTTATAACAGTTACATTGATGAACTGGGGAAATCCAACTCGATAGAAACGCTGAAAATAGATAGCCGGGATCTTGCGAATAATGATACCGTTGCGAATATTATCCGTCATGCGGAAATGCTGTTCATTGCCGGTGGGGATCAGTCGAACTATCTTCGCTACTGGAAAGGGACTAAAACAGATGCTGCTATCAATTACCTGCTGAATGTAAAGAAGGCTCCTGTAGGCGGCACCAGTGCCGGCTGTGCTATCCTTAGCGGCCTTTATTACAGTGGAGAAGGTGGCAGTGCCGTTTCTATAGAAACGCTGGCGAATCCTTACGATCCTTTGGTTACTTTGCATAATAACGACTTCCTGCATCCTCCCTATCTGCAAAACGTACTCACAGACCAGCATTTCCTGGCCCGTGGACGGGAAGGCAGGCATGCCTCCTTCCTGGCACGTATTGCAAAAGACTGGCACCTCTTTGCCAAAGGTATTGCAGTGGACGAGCAGACAGCCGTTTGTATAGATACCAAAGGTGTGGCTACTGTGATGGGGCAAAGTAAAGCCTGTTTTATTTATACGACTGCCGCCCCGGAACGTTGTGTTGCCGGTCAGCCCTTAGAATGGAACTTACATCAGAAAGCATTGCAGGTATATGAACTGCCCGCGGGTGGTCATTTTGATGTGGCTCACTTTGATAAGGCCAAAGCGCAGGGCGGTACATGGAACTGGTGGTATGTGGATAACGGACGACTTGTAAAAAGTGACAATATGTTACCAAAGGAGAAATACGTGATGGTCATCCACGGTGGCGCGGGTACTATCCTTAAAAAGAATATGACGCCTGAAAAGGAAGCGGCCTACAGGGCCGCCCTTAAAGAAGCGTTAACCACAGGTTATCAGGCTATTCAGGCAGGCAAGAGCAGCATAGATGCTGTAGAAGCTACCATTCGTGTACTGGAAGACTGCCCCCTGTTTAATGCAGGCAAAGGCGCGGTATTCACTCACGATGGCAGGAATGAAATGGATGCCGCTATTATGAATGGAAAAACCCTGGAAGCAGGCGCTGTTGCAGGTGTAACCAATATTAAAAATCCCATCAGCGCTGCCAGGGCGGTGATGGAGAAATCAGAACATGTGATGATGACGGGTCCGGGTGCGGAACAGTTTGCCAAAGACGCCGGTATCGAAATCGTTGATCCTAAATACTTCTGGACAAAAGAGCGTTGGGACGGTTTACAGCAGGCATTAAAAGAAGACTCCATGAAGAGTAAACTGGACCACAGCTATCAGCCTGCCGGTAAATTAGGCATAGAAAACCACGACAATAAATTCGGGACTGTAGGAGCTGTTGCCCTTGATAAAGCGGGCAACCTGGCCGCGGCTACTTCTACCGGCGGTATGACTAATAAAAAATACGGCCGTATCGGCGACTCTCCTATCATTGGAGCCGGTACTTATGCCAACAATAAAACGGTAGCTGTTTCCTGTACTGGTTGGGGTGAATTCTACATCCGCAATGTAGTAGCTTATGATCTTTCTGCACTGATTGCCTATAAGGGTTTATCAGTAGAAGAAGCGGGAAAAACGGTGATTGCCAAAGTAGATGCGATGGGAGGTGACGGAGGATTGATAGCCCTGGATAAAGACGGTAATGCAGCCTTACCGTTTAATACAGATGGTATGTACCGGGGTACAGTGACTGCTGATGGAAAAATTGAGATTCATATTTACAAAGAAGACTGACAAAAACAAGAGAGGCTATCTCTGGTTCGAAGATAGCCTCATTCAATAAAGACAGGTTTAATTATATTATAACAGTGTGGTCAGCACCGGTTGGGATCTAGTTCAAAAAGCTGAACTTGTTTTCAAACAATTTTCCAATTCCAGGAACGGGGCTCAATGCTTCGTTTGAAGCAGAGATAATACCAAAAATCAGCAGTATCAATGGAAGAAGGCCGGCTATTGATAAAATAGTACCTAGCGAAGGGATAATAGAGGCTATAATAGCAATTACAATATTCAAGGCAATAGCGAAAATGAAAATACCTAGTGCCTGAGTAAGATGATAACGAACCAATGGGCTCTTCTCTGCCTGATTCTTATACTGCAGGTATGCTATTACCCAGCCGATTAATGTGATGTAGGCTACGATTGCCAGCGTTTTGTTCTTCATGAATATTTTTTTGTGTTAAGAATATGTCAGCAAAAGTATCGTCCCAAAATCTCTCTTGCTATTTCCCCACTACTACAGATGAACTACGGGTTAAAAAACGGATGACTACAAAACAACTACAGAAATGACAATCTACTATATATCAATTATTTATATTGTCCGTAACTTTCGCCGCCTGGCTGTCACGGGTATTTTTCTGTACACTGATGGCTCCAAAAATGCTTAACAGGAAAGCAAATGCGTAGAAACCTTTTTCGCTTGGTAATAATGTAGCGTTCCACAATCCTACTGCTAATAATACCAATGTTAGTATGGTAGACACCCAGCTGATTCCATAATAGATATCAGTAACAGGTATTCCTTCCAGCCTGTCTCTCACACATTTCTGTACAGAGACGCCTGCAAATAATCCATACATCAGTATTGTAAAGTAGTAACCTTTCTCATTCAGCTGCATCTGAGCATTCCAGAGTCCGATAATATAACCTGCTATCCCAATAAACAATGCGACCCAAGATGTTGCGATAAATGCGAATGACGGTTTTTGTTTCATCTACAGTATTCCTTAATTCGAGAACAAAAGTAGAGTATTTCAGCAGGCTGGGGTATAGCTGAAATCAGGGATATATTATCTTTAAGTATGTAATTTATTGATTTTAAGCCGATTGAACATTTACAATCATTTCTTTTAGTACTGCATTTCCGAAATGGCTTACAAAAGCCACGTCTGCGGCATCCCGACCGTAAGCTAATACTATCCTTCCGCCTTTAGGTTCCCGCTGGGTAGCATCAAAACAGTACCATCGTCCACCTATGTAGGCTTCAAACCAGGCGTGCAGGTCCATTGGTTTCAGGTCGTACAGATATCCTGCTACCATACGGGCAGGGATATCCAGGCCACGGCATAAGGTGATCCCTAAATGAGTAAAATCCCGGCATACGCCTACTTTAGTGGCCAATACATCCGCAGCAGAGGTGGAGCTGTTTGTAGTTCCGTATTCATACCGGATACTTCCATTAATCCATTTACAGATAGCATCTACCTGCTGATAACCCGGCGCACATCCTTCCGTGAGTTTTATAGCGAGGTCTGCAAATTTATCCGACTCACAATAACGGCTTGGTAAAAGGAACTGCAGTACATGATCCGGTAGTTCCGGCATGGGGATCCAGGAGGCGTACATATTTACATCAATAGTATCGGAACAATCTACCAGGGCACGACTTTCCACTTTGAATGAACCGGCAGGGATGATAATACGCTGGCATAAATTGCGATATATATCTGGAAATTCAATTACAGGTGTGTAGGGTGTTGTTAACAATTCATTCCTTACAACAAATTGCGCATTCCCGCTTTGAGGATGCAACATGAAAATACTTGGTACGGTGGTTTCTGAAGAAAATTCAAGTGAGCAGGACACATTTAACAACATATCGTTTAAGATACATTTTTCCCTGAAATCTCTGAAAACAATCTTTATAAGGTAGTGCATCAGTTCGATTTATTAACCCCTCCCGGGAGACAAGCTAGTGTCTTAGGGGAGAGTTGTCCCCTAAGACACTCTTAATTTGTATAAGTCCTGAATAGTACGGAGAGGGAAGCCATTATATCATGACGAAGGGATATAGAATTTCAGCGTTTATATAAGAACTGTTAAATGTTATACAACCATTAAACATAACCGGGTAACTGCCGGTCATACTTACATAAACTAAAACAAATGAGAACTTTCATATTAACAACAGCCGCCATTTTTCTGGCAACAGTTACCACCGAAGCAAAAGGTCACAAATCAACAGACAAAGGAGTAAGCAGTTTCTCCAAAGAACAGTTTGCTGTTGATTTTGACAATACTTCAAATGCCGTATGGAGAAGAACCTCTCTTTTTGATGAAGTGTCATTTATTGAAGATGGGAAAAGCTATACAGCATTCTATGATACGCATTCTCAGTTGGTAGGTACAACATCCGTTGCTAAGTTTTCCGACCTGCCTGCCAATGCGCAAGCGCGCATCAAACAGGACTATAAAAATTACAGTGTAGAATCTGTTATCAACTATGATGACAATGAATTAAACGCTACAGACATTCAGTTATTCGGGCTTCAGACAGATGCTGCCGACAGTTATTTTGTTGAGCTGAAAAAGGATAATAAACGTCTGGTAGTACAGGTATACACCAGTGGAGATGTTACATTCTTCCATGACATAAAATAGCAGTTCTTTCTGCTTCACAGTTAAAAATGCCCATAGTAAAACACTATGGGCATTTTTTATTATTTATCCAGCACAGGCGCACCTTTTAACTTTTCTTTAATTGAATCCGGAAGATATGGGCGCCCACCGGTAGCAGGTACACATGTTCCTGTGAAAACTGCTTTGGTAACGATCTTACCGTTTAGAATTATTTTTTGTTCGAAGTGTATCTGAGGTTTATCACTTTTTTCAGCAAACAATTCACATGTTACTGTGAATGTATCATCCTTCTTTAAGGAACGAAGGAAATTAATAGTGTACTGAGATAACACCATATTTATTCCTTTTTCCGCTTCTTCTTCAAGACTGAATCCAAGTACATCTTTTATAAATTCATGTCTGCAATATTCCATGTAAAAAGGGTAATACAAACCATCCATTATCCCCTGAACGTCTATATGCTCTGGCTTAACGGTATATTCTTTTACATATTCCATAATCTATTTTTTATCTGCTAATATAATTATTTAGTAGTTAATCCATTCCAGAGAGTCCTCATATAGGGAGCAATAAAAAAGGCATCTTCAATATTGCCCTTCACATTAAAAATATTTATGCTGAAGGCGAATTAGATGAAAACTCAACTACCGAGGAATACTCGGGAGTTCAACAAGAAGGCAAACGAAAGGTTAAATAGAATATAACCCATTATAATCTCGACGTTATTCTATCAGTAGGATATATTTCCAGACGAAAAGGCAACTTGTGCAAAAATTGCACAAATTCAAGATGAAGGAAATAGAACGGTTAAATACCAGATATAATCTGGATATGATTATATCGGTTGGATATCGGTTAACAATTATCTTTGCATCATATGAAACCAGGCATCTTTTTAAAAAGCACTTCACCTCTGGATGATACCATCTTTGAAAAATCAGTAATATTCGTCGCCGAGTATAACGAAAAAGGTGCAATGGGTTTTATCATAAATAAAGAGTTCCCCCGAAAATTAAATGAACTGGAAGAATTTAAGAATATAATCTCCTTCCCTATACATCTCGGAGGACCTGTAGATCAGGAGCATCTCTACTTTGTACATCAACGGCCTGATTTAATAGAAGGAGGTATACCAGTTACTGATAATATTTTCCTGGGAGGAGACTTTAAATCAGCTGTGAAAAATATTGACAATAATATTCTCAGTGAAAAAGATATAAAGATATTTATTGGCTATTGTGGTTGGGATTACCTTGAACTGGATGAAGAAATAACAGAAGGCAGCTGGATGATTTTGGATGCCAGAACTTTGTTTTAAATATGTACTAAAGAAGGCATCAATTTGCATCAATGCCTTTAATTTTTTCAGCGTTTATTCTAGCGCAGCCAGAACGGAGAAATTATAAAGTGGTAATGAATTTAAGATCCTTTGAACAAATTACGGCATGCCCCTTCATTGTTAAATAGTTACCAGTAACGTATTCTATCTTATTAGCTGTAAGCACCGCACAGATATCATTAAAAGTATCCTGTTCCCCTATACGATTATAATCATCGAGTAATATACAAAATGAAGTATCAAGGTTTTGAGGTACCAGATCTACAATTTGATGCCTGGAATAACGGGGAGACCCATAAGGCCCGTCTACAAGTATCAGATTATATTTCTTATTTCCAACGTGACTGGTAATATTTTTATATATCAGCGTTTCAAAACCATTCAGCTCTTTCTTTTCCAATTCACATACACTAACATTTGTGGTGTAATCACCTGCCAGTCCATCTTTAAAAAACTGAATCCATTCTTCATCATGCTCAAAAGTCTCTGCAGTGGAATCAGTGAAATAACTACTATACTGATGGATCATTTTTGAAGACTGCCCTAATCCAAATTCAAGTACATTTTTGGGTTTAACATCATTCAATATCCGGTATAATGTATAAAGCACTCCATAGTCCACAGCCCACCCTCCTGGTGAAAAACTTTTATTTTTAAGCCACCTGCTATTCTCAATAGTGCTAGTAAATACCTGAGCTTTCAATATTTCTCTATTCAGTAAAACACTTTCATTGACTGCCCTGAATGCATACAGGATTTTCTTAAATTTATTAATCATAAATAAGCATATTGAGAGTACAATAATATAAAAAAAGATCTGTAATAAAGATCAAGTTGAATATATCTGTGGTAATTGCTTTGATCTGACAATCGGAGACAAAACGTAAACTATATGTGCCCAAAACAAAAAGGCTTTTAGAGCAAACCTCCAAAAGCCTTTTAACCGTGTAGCGAAAGAGGGAGTTGAACCCTCGACCTCAGGGTTATGAATCCTGCGCTCTAACCACCTGAGCTACCTCGCCATTTCCCCGCTCTGTATTTCAAAACGGAGTGCAAAGATAACGGGGAAAATGATAAAAGCCAAACGTTAAATGCAAAAAGTTATTATTATTTAATAAGATAATAGCTCTTCTATTGCTGAAGCTACTTTTTCAGGATTTGGCAACGCAACATTTTCTAGTAACATATTCATTGGAACAGCTGGTAAATCCATCGTTCCGAGAGTGAAAACAGGCGCATCAAGAGATTTGAAACAAGCCTTTTGTATACGCCCTGCCAATGCCTGCGCAAAAGAATTGTTTAGCTGTTCTTCTGTAAGGACAAGGCACTTGCCATGTTTATTAACTGTATTGAAGATAAGTTCTTCGTCCAGAGGGAAAAGCGTACGGAGATCTATAATCTCTACCAGACCAGGGAAAGATGTCGCGGCCGTCATAGCCCAATATACCCCCATGCCATATGTGATGATACAAAGGGTTTCACCGCGTTTGGTATCACGGGGATGTGACTGTAATACAACACGCCCCTTTCCTAATGGCAGAACATAGTCTTTGTCAGGTTCTACCATAATAGCCGCCTGCGTACCAGGAACCTTACTCCAGTATAAACCTTTGTGTTCCAGCATGACTACCGGGTTAGGATCTAAGAAGGCTGCTTTCATCAGCCCTTTCATGTCTGCTGCATTGGAAGGATAGACGACTTTGATCCCCTTGATAGTCAGCAAGGTAGATTCTATGCTGCCGGAATGATAAGGGCCGCCGCCACCGTATGCTCCTATGGGGACGCGGATAAGCGTCTGCACAGGGTATTTGCCATTGCTCAAATAGCAGGACTTAGAAATCTCTGTTACAAGCTGATTAAAGGCTGGATAGATGTAATCGGCAAACTGGATTTCTACAATAGGTTTGACACCAACAGCCGCCAACCCAGCGGTAGCACCTACAATATAAGCCTCCTGAATGGCAGTATTATATACACGATGATCACCGAACTTCTCAGCCAGTGTAGCCGCCTCTCGGAATACACCGCCCAGACGACGCCCAACATCCTGGCCAAAGAAAATCGCTTCAGGGAACTCTTGCAGGATCTCTTCCACCGCATGCAATGCCGCATCCACCATTACCACTTTACTGCCATTAACAGGTGAACGTACACCACGTTCTTCGGCCACAGCAGCAGGCGCAAATATATGGTCCTGCACAGTGGAAGGATCAGGATCGTCAGCGCCTTTAGCACGGGCAAACTCGATGCTGATATATTCCTGGATGTCTTCCTCAATGGTCAGGAGATCATCCTCCGGAAATCCGGATGCTAATAAAATATTTCGTAACCGCGGAATAGGATCTTTTTCTTCATGTAAGGAGAGGTCTTCCGCCGTGCGGTACCACTCTTTGCGAACACCAGAAGTATGGTGCCCCAGCAAAGGAACACAGGCATGCACCAAAATAGGCTTCCTTTCCTGGCGAACATAACTGATAGCAGCTCCCATGGCGTGGTAACATTCCTCAAAGTCGCTCCCATCCACCCGCATGCGTTCCAGTCCCTTAAACCCGGCAGCATACTCATAAGCATCCATTACCCGGGTTTCGGCAGCACTGGCCGAAATACCCCATTCATTGTCCTGGATAAGGTAGATGACCGGCAATTGCCATAGAACAGCACTCTGCAGCGCCTCACTCACCTCCCCTTCCGTCACACTGCCATCTCCCAGGGAACATAACACCACCGGCGCCTGTTCTTCAGCAGCTAATCCAATACGTTCCAGGTAGCTGATACCCTGCCCCATACCGGTAGCGGGAATCACCTGCATCCCCGTAGCGCTGCTCTGGTGAGGAATACGCGGACGATTATCTGATATGCTATTCGGATGACAATAATAAGACCGCCCGCCGGAAAAAGGATCATCTCCCTTTGCCAGTAACTGCAGCATCAGCTCATAAGGCGAAAAGCCCATCGCTAATAACATGCTGTCATCACGGTAATAAGGACTGGCATAATCCCAGGGGTGTAACTGAAGCCCTGTCGCGATCTGTATCGCTTCATGACCACGGGAAGTGGAGTGTACATACTTGCATATCTGGCGGTTCGCCTCATAGATGGCAGCCATGTCCCTGGCCTGACACATCAGCCGGTAAGCCTTTAATAATATGGCCTGTTTGCTTACTGATCGCTCCTCCGTGGTAATAGTGGCTTTTAAAGTTGGAGCGCTTATACTATCTTTAAACACGTAAGATTGTTTTGGTGATTCTTAAAAACAAATATATAGTTGCTACAACAACTATTGCTACCGCAAATTAACTATTATGCCTGATACTTTTGTAAATAATCCAACATTTTATAAGTTGGATGCAACCCTGAAGAGAATCCGTAACTATTGGCAAAAAACCTTCGATGCAAACAAGAAAGACATTACAGTGGATCAGTGGTTACTGATAGAGAACCTTTACAAGCATAATAAAATCACCCATAATGAGCTGGCAAAGCTCACTTCCAAGGATATTACAACGGTATCCCGTATCATAGAACTGCTGGTAAAGAAAGAGTTAGTGGTGCGTGAAGGCTCCCCTCTGGACAGACGGAAAGTATATTTACAACTGACCCCTAAAGGATCTGAAAAATATAAAGATGTGAGACCCTTAGTGCTGGAAATGCGTAAAACAGGCTGGGTGGGCCTGAATGAAGGTGATTATCAGGAGTTAACAAGAATCCTGGATGTGATTTATAATAACGTACCGTAGGCCGACCAGGAAAGTATCCCTGGTCAGCCCCGGATCTTATTTGATGTCGAATTCAAGCAGGCTGTCATTCTCAATGAACGCCTCCAGCTTATCCCCAATTTCTACAGGTCCTACTCCAGCAGGAGTACCCGTAAACACAAGATCCCCAATATTCAGCGTAAAGTATTTGGAGATATAAGCAATCAGGAAATCGAAAGAAAACAGCAGGTCTTTCGTATTCCCCTGTTGCGCTATCTGCTTGTTCTTATACAGGCAGAAGTTAATGTCTTTCTTATCAAGCTCTGGTGTAATAGGAATAAACTGACCCACTACAGCAGAGTTATCAAACGCCTTGGCTATCTCCCAGGGCAAACCTTTCTGCTTTTGTTTATCCTGCAGATCACGGGCGGTAAAATCAATCCCAACACCTAACTGATCATAATATTTATCAGCAAATTTCTCCTGTATATGCTTGCCATTCTTACAGATACGAAGCACCAGTTCACACTCGTAGTGCAGGTTATCAGTAAACTCAGGGTAATAGAAAGGGTGGTTATTCTGTAACAATGCATTCTTCGGCTTCATAAAAATCACCGGTTCCGTAGGCACCTCATTTTTCAGTTCCTTTGCATGATCAGCATAATTTCTACCAACGCAAATAATTTTCATATTAGTTGTATTTATTCATTGTACGCTCGATTCCAATGGATCCGAAACTCTCAATGATCTCCACAGATTTATTGATCTTTTCAAGTACGACAGGCCATTCCTCTCCCGACCATTTACCCAGCACAAATTCTACCTGTTTCCCTTTAGGGAAATTATTCCCTACACCAAAACGCAGGCGGGGATACTGATTTGTACCCAGCAATTCCTGGATACTGGTTAGCCCATTATGACCGGCATCACTTCCACCAGGGCGAATACGCACCTTTTCCACAGGAAGGGCCAGATCATCTAATATTACGAATATATTCTCCAGGGGGATTTTTTCCTTGTCCATCCAGTACTTCACGGCTTTACCGCTGAGATTCATATAGGTGGTAGGTTTGATGACCACAAATACGCGCCCTTTCCATTTGCACTCAGCCACGTCTGCCAGCCTTTCACTTTTAAAAGTACCACCATGCTTTTTCACAAAAGTGTCCACAACGTCGAAGCCTATATTATGACGGGTATTCTCATATTCAGCACCAATATTACCTAATCCTACTATCAGGTATTTCATCTATTATATTTTAATGTCTCCGGCAAAAATAGAAAAAGTCCCGTCTTGGTTGAACCGAGACGGGACTTTTTACAAAAATATCTGAAAAGAAGCTTATTTCTTTTTAGTATCTGCACTAGCCTCTTCCTGACGCAACTGACGAGTCATTACTACAGAAGCGATAGGAATACGTGGAGAGTTCAGAATCTCGATGTTTGGAGCAACTACGTCCTGTACACGAACGTTACCGTTCAGTTCAAGATTGTCGATGCTTACTTCGATATTTTCACGCAGGTCTTTAGGCAATGCCTTAACTTTCAGCGCCTTGATCTTAACAACCAGTTTACCACCGGCCTTAACACCTTCAGACTGACCAACGATTTTGATAGGCAATGTAACTGATACATGCTTACCTTCTACCAGTTCCAGGAAATCGATGTGAGCCAGTTCGTCTGTCACTACATCAAACTGCAGATCTTTCAATACGCACCTGTAAACTTTGCCATCTAACTTAACTTCGGCCAGCTGGAAATCAGGTGTGTACACCAGATTTTTGAATGCGATAGCTGGAGCTGAAAAACTTACGGTTTCTGCACCCCCGTAAATAACACAAGGCACTTGTCCCTCAGAACGGATTTGGCGGGTGGCTTTTTTGCCGTATTCGCTCCTGAGTTGTCCTTCGATTGTTATCGTTTTCATTGATTAAACATTTATGTTGTTAAAAATTAAACACGTTAAATACTACCGGCGGTGACTGTGTACAAACAAGTTGGTAATCGACTTGTTCTCGTACATGTTCCTGATAGCTACTGCAAAAAGGTCTGCAACACTGAGTACTTTAATCTTACTGCTCTCTATCCTCAAAGGGATCGTATCGCAGATCACCATCTCTTCCAGCACTGAGTTCTCAATATTTTCAAAGGCCTTTCCACTTAATACAGGATGGGTACAGAATGCACGAACGCTTTTTGCTCCCTTTTCCATTAACAAGTTAGCTGCTTTGGTAAGCGTACCTGCCGTATCACAAATATCATCTATCAACACTACTTCCCTGTCTTTCACCTCTCCTATCACTACCATGGAAGCGATCTCATTTGCACGTTTACGGTGCTTGTCGCAAATCACCATTTCCGCATTGAAATAGGCCGCAACTTCCCTTACCCTGTTAGTACTACCTACGTCAGGGGACGCAAAGGTAAGACTTTCCAGCTTTAAATTCTCTATGTATGGGATGAAAATTGCGGAACTGTCCAGGTGATCCACAGGGATATCAAAGAACCCCTGTATCTGGGGAGCATGCAAATCCATGGTTATCACCCTGTTAGCCCCTGCAGAAGTAAGCAGATTAGCTACCAGTTTGGACGCAATAGCTACCCTTGGCTTGTCTTTTCTGTCCTGCCTCGCAAAACCAAAGTATGGGATGACAGCGGTAATATACCCTGCTGAAGCCCTCTTGGCCGCATCTATCATCATTAATAATTCCATCAGATTTTCTGAAGGAGAATTGGTACTCTGAATGAGGAAAACATAATCTCCACGGATACTCTCCATGTAGATAGGCTGAAACTCGCCATCGCTGAACTTCTGGATGGTAAGCTTACCCAGACCATTGCCATATCTTTTGGCAATCTTTTCTGCCAGCTCCGGATTACTGTTTCCTGTAAATATTTTTACTGATGGTTGCATGTCTATGACTATGGAAAAGAGGTTGCGAAATTATAACTTTTGGAGTATGTAAATGCTTTTTTTTGTATCAATCACCATACAGCAGGCAATCTTACTGCTTTCAAAATGTATAAATTAACTAATTATCAGTTATTTACATGAAAATCCTATAGCGCAAATAATAATGTACCAATCCTAAAGTGCCTCAATTTAGAAAGAATTTAAGGGATTGAGGAAAATATGTACATTTGCTAAAATTTTTAGCAAAGTTATGGAAGCTGTTGTTAACCTACCCTCTCATACAGCCATTAAAAATTGGGCAGATGATGATAAGCCCAGAGAAAAATTAATGAATAATGGCGCCGCTTCACTCAGTGATGCAGAATTACTGGCACTTATATTAAACAACGGGCATAAGCAGAAATCTGCCGTGGAATTAGCCAGGGATATACTGCGTAATGCCGCATTCAACCTCTGTGAGCTGGGCAAACAAAGTGTACGTCAGCTTAAAAAGAACAGAGGTGTAGGAAATGCCAAGGCAGTTGCCATTGTAGCCGCTATGGAACTTTCCCGGCGCCGGCAGGCCTGTTATTCCCTTAAAAAGGAAACCATCAGGCATGGCAGTGATGCCGCACTTTATTTTAAGCCCTTACTCGGCGATCATACCTACGAAACCTTTCATGTACTGTATCTGAATAATGCTTCCAAAGCATTAAAGAGCAGTTGCATCAGCAAAGGTGGCATCACCAACACCTTCGCAGATCCCAGAATCATTTTCAGGGAAGCCCTGGAGCTGGGCGCTACACGCATCATCCTTTGCCATAATCATCCTTCAGGAAATCTCACGCCAAGCAGCGCCGATATCAGCATCACAAAAAAAATAAAAGAAGCCGGCCTCCTCTTTGATATCGCAGTCCTGGATCATATAATCGTATCAGAAGCAGGCTATTGCAGTATGGTGGAAGAAGGGTTCATTATATAAGATTTGAATATATAATCTCTTTTTCCTTACATTCGCAATTATTTTATTTTCAAATACTAACATGCTCAAAATAGGAATCTTTGGGGTAGGGCATCTGGGTAAAATTCATCTCTCCCAGCTGGCCACCATGAAAGACGTAGAAGTTGTAGGTTTTTACGATCCGGCTAATACAAATGCAGACAGTATTACCGAGCAGTACAAGATTCCGAGATTCGATGCAGCTGAAGAACTGATACAGGCTTCCGACGCTATCGACATCGTTGCTCCCACCACACAACACTTTAAATTGTGTGAAATGGCTATCCGTAACGGAAAGCACATTTTTGTGGAGAAGCCGATGACCAACACCCTGGAAGAAGCTAAAACACTGGTAAAACTGGTGGAAGAAGCGAATATCAAATTCCAGGTAGGGCATGTTGAACGCTTCAATCCCGCCTTCCTTGCTCTGAAAGGATACGACCTTAAACCAATGTTCATAGAAGTACACCGCCTGGCTGAATTCAATCCACGCGGTACTGATGTAAGTGTGATCCTGGATCTGATGATCCACGACATAGACATCGTACTGAGCATTGTAAAATCTACTGTGAATAGGATTTCTGCCAGCGGCGTAGCCGTGATGAGTGATACTCCCGATATCGCCAACGTACGCATAGAATTCCATAATGGCTGTGTGGCTAACTTAACGTCCAGCCGCATTTCCCTGAAGAAGATGCGTAAAATGCGCCTGTTCCAGAAAGATGCTTACATAGGTATAGACTTCCTGGATAAGAAAACAGAGATCATCAAGCTGAAAACACCTGAAGATGAAGGGCTGTTTACACTGGATATAGAAACCAATGCAGGCAGAAAAACCATCGCTATCGATAACCCGGAAATTAAACAGGTGAATGCCATCCGTCTGGAACTGGAAATGTTCCGCGATGCTATTTTACAGAATAAACCTGTACCGGTGAATGCGATTGATGGATTACAGGCCCTGGATGTAGCTCACCAGATTTTACAGAAGATCAATAAGGGCTTATCCAGTGCTGAATCAGCTCAGTAAAGCACTGGCTATAATTAAATCCAGCGGACGGGTGATCTTTATATTTGCTTCCTCTCCGGGAACCAACCGGATATTATGCCCCTGCCTTTCTACTACCGTAGCTTCATCCGTAAATAACGGATCATAAGGTGATGCAAATGCAGGAAGGATTAATTCTGATAAAAACGTCTGTGGGGTTTGTATAATTTTGAAACGCTCGCGATCTACCGCCCGGTTTCCCTCTTTATATAATTCACGGATACTATCTTTCATATCGATAGCAGGAATAGCACTACCAGACTCTAAAGCAGCGTCATAACAATTACGGATCAACTCCGCACTTACTAATGGCCGTACACCATCATGTACAAATACTACCGAATACTCCGGTACCTGATCCAGCCCATTCTTCACAGAATGAAACCTTGTCTCTCCTCCCTTTACCAGTTTAATACCAGGAAACTCTCCCAGCCACTCCTGTACATAACTGAAATGCGCCTCCGGTAATACAAGCACAATCTGCATATCAGTATATGCCTTTGCAAATGCAGAGACAGTATGCCATAACACAGGCTTTCCGGCCAGTTCCAGGAACTGTTTGGGCACAGCGCTTCCCATGCGGGTACCTGATCCGCCGGCAACGATGATGGCTATCTTTTTTCTTGGTTCCATATCAAAAAAAAGTCCCGCATAATTGCAGGACTTCCTTCAAAATTTTTATCATCAGATAATCAGCATGGCATCACCATAACTGAAGAAACGGTATTTTTCTTTAATCGCCTGTTGGTAAGCTTCCATTACCAGGTCGTAACCGGCAAAAGCACATACCATGATCAGCAGGCTAGTTTTTGGCAGGTGGAAGTTAGTCACCAGTGCATTAGGAATAGAAAAATCGTAAGGAGGATGGATAAAAGTATTCGTCCAGCCTTCAGCAGCTTTCAGTAGATTCTGTGCGGTTACAGAAGATTCTACCGCTCTTACAGTAGTAGTTCCGATAGCACAAACCTTACGGTTATCTTCTTTTGCCTTGTTTACGATCTTTACAGCGTATTCATCTATATTGAAATACTCTGCATCCATTTTATGTTTGCTCAAATCTTCTACCTCAATCGGGCGGAAAGTACCTAAACCAGTATGCAGTGTTACTTCCGCAAACTTTACACCTTTGATTTCAAGACGTTTGATCAACTCACGACTGAAGTGCAAACCTGCAGTAGGAGCAGCAACAGCGCCTTCATATTTAGCATAAACGGTCTGGTAACGCTCTTTATCTTCGTCTTCAGGTTTACGTTTGATATATTTAGGAAGAGGAGTTTCTCCCAGTGTGTCTAATACCTGCTTGAACTCTTCGTCATTTCCTTCGAACAAAAAGCGGATAGTACGGCCACGGGAAGTAGTGTTATCAATTACTTCTGCTACCAGTGATTCATCATCACCAAAGTATAATTTATTACCAACCCTGATTTTACGGGCAGGATCTACGATCACATCCCACAAACGGTTTTGCTTATTCAGCTCACGCAACAGGAATACTTCAATCTTAGCGCCGGTCTTTTCCTTACGGCCATACAGACGTGCAGGAAATACCTTGGTGTTATTCACCACCATTACATCCTTATCATTGAAGTAGCCGATAATGTCACGGAAAACTTTATGCTCGATTTTTCCAGTGGCGCGGTTTACCACCATTAAACGTGCTTCATCTCTTGTCTTGGAAGGGTGCTGTGCAATTAGATTTAAAGGAAGATCGAACCTGAACTGTGATAGTTTCATATTACGGTATGAATGAATTTAAGGTCGCAAAAGTAAGGATAATTATGGTATCAATCAAAAAATGATTAAGATACCATTATAAACAGACAATTATACATGAATGTTTTTAGGAATAGAACTGATGAGCTGGCGGGTATATATACTTTGAGGATGTTCATATACCTGGTTGGCATCCCCTGATTCTTCAATTTTCCCCTTATTCATCACCATCATACGGTCACTGATAAATCGTACAACAGAAAGATCATGGGAGATGAAGATGTAAGTGAATCCGAACTCATCCCTTAACTGCATCAGCAGGTTCAGCACCTGTGCCTGTATGCTTACATCCAGCGCTGCTACAGATTCATCGCAGATGATAAAGGAAGGTTGCAAAGCCAATGCCCGGGCTATTACAATACGTTGCCGCTGCCCGCCGGAGAACTCATGCGGATAGCGGTGGTAATGCTCAGGCTGCAGGTTCACCTTCTCCAGCAGCTCCTGGACCTTCTCCTTGCGCACCTTATCATTACTGTGTAAACCATGTACATGCATGGGTTCCAGGATGGCCTGCCCTATTGTTAACCGTGGATTTAAAGAAGAATAAGGGTCCTGGAAGATGATCTGGATATCCTTGCGAAGGTCCCGCATAGCGGATGCAGACAAACTGCTGATATCTTTTCCTTTGTAGATGATACTGCCACTGGTAGGTTCCACCAGTCGTAATAATGTTCTGCCTAAAGTTGTCTTCCCACAGCCGGACTCTCCTACCAGCCCCATTGTTTCTCCTTCTCTCACATTAAAACTCACACCATTCACGGCTTTGGTCCAGGTAAGCGTTTTCCCTAAGAAGTTACGGGTAGCGGGGAACCAGGTATGCAGGTCGTTTACTTCCAGCAGCAGCGGGTTTGTGGCTAATTGCTGTTCCCGGCCGGCGATTTCAGCAGTTGGTATCTCCAGACTGTTCACCAGTCCTTTCACCGCTTTCTCTTTCTCATGAATAAACCCGTCTGCATCTACTTCCATAAAGTCGCGGATCACCGGCAGCCGGTATAAACGTTTATCCAGCGGAGGACGGCAAGCCAGCAGTCCCTTTGTATAAGGATGCTGCGGATGAGTGAATAGTTGTTGTACAGTGCCCTGTTCTACGATCCGGCCTTTGTACATCACGGCTACTTTATCTGCGATCTCTGCGATCACACCCAGATCATGCGTAATAAATACTACGCTCATTCCTGTTTGCTGCTGCAGTTCTTTTAATAATTCGAGGATGGCTTTCTGAACGGTGACATCAAGCGCTGTGGTAGGTTCGTCTGCGATCAGTAACCGGGGCTGACAACTAATCGCCATCGCGATCATCACACGTTGTTTTTGTCCGCCGGAAAGCTGATGTGGATATCGATGCAATAATGATTCGGGATCTGGCAGTTTTACCTGCCGGAATAAAGCCAGGGTCTGTTCCCGCGCTTCCTGTGCAGAGACCTTCTTATGCAGCCTTATAGCCTCCATCACCTGTGCCCCGCAGGTATGTAAAGGATTCAGCGAAGTCATTGGTTCCTGGAAGATCATGGCGATCTCATTACCCCGCCATGCACGCATTTGTTGTTCAGAAAGATCTGAAAGGTTAACATTATCGTATAACATACTCCCGGCAGCAGGCTGCACCAGCCGCATAATAGAAAGGGCTGTGACAGATTTACCGGAGCCGGACTCTCCTACTATACCCACAATTTCGCTGGTACCAATATCCAGTGAAATATCGTTCACGGCTATTGTACCAGGAAATGAAACGGTCAGATGGCGGATTGATAACATTTAGTATTGGCATATTACGAAACAATCCGCAGAATCACAATCTAAAATCGGAGATGTCTTACCGTCTGGTGGCTGTTACTAAGATTCTTCAGGGATTCGATACCTATTCTCAGGTGTCTTTCCACGAATTCGGTGGTTACCTTCTTATCACTCTCTTCTGTTTTCACGCCTTCCGGTACCATGGGCTGATCAGATACCAGCAACAGGGCTCCTGTAGGGATTTTATTGTAAAAGCCCACGGAGAAGATAGTGGCGGTTTCCATATCCACGGCCATTGCACGAATCTTTTCCAGGTAACGCTTAAACTCAACATCATGTTCCCATACCCTGCGGTTAGTGCTGTAGCAGGTGCCTGTCCAGTAATCACAGCCATATTCACGAATGGTGGTAGAAATTACTTTTTGCAGGGCGAAAGCAGGAAGCGCCGGTACTTCAGGAGGGAAATAGTCGTTGGATGTACCCTCTCCCCTGATAGCCGCAATGGGCAGGATCAAATCGCCTATGTTATTCTTTTTCTTTAAACCACCACATTTACCGAGGAATAATGCGGCTTTGGGAGAGATAGCGCTCAGCAGGTCCATTACAGTAGCTGCACTGGGACTGCCCATCCCGAAATTAATAAGGGTGATATCACCGGCGGTAGCACATTGCATGGGTTTACCGGCGCCAATGATCTCTACTTCATTCCATTCAGCAAAATAAGTGAGGTAATTACTAAAGTTGGTCAGGAGAATATAAGACCCGAAGTTTTCGAGTTTTTCTCCCGTGTAGCGGGGAAGCCAGTTAGCTACAATTTCTTCTTTTGTCTTCATAGCCTTTTGACAAGCGAATATACGAAAAAGAGTCCATCTTCTTACCTTCGTCCCATGATTGCTATAGAATTCCCTGCCCCTGATTTCAAAATTGTAAGGGAAACCGGCAGAGATTTCATCTTTGACCGGTATCGTAAAAAGAACGTGGTGCTAACTCCGGAAGAGTGGGTAAGACAAAATTTTCTCAATTACCTGGTAAAAACGCTCAACTACCCTGCTTCACTGATAGGAATAGAGAAAGAGATTCATCTGGGAGAATTAAAGAAACGCTGTGATATCGTGGTATATAACAGGGATACCAAACCCTGGATGATTATTGAATGTAAGGAAATGAACGTTGCCTTAACACAATCAGTCCTTGAACAGATCATCCGTTATCATATGGTATTACCCACCGCTTATCTCGTTATTACAAACGGAGTGAATACCTTTTGTTGCCAGCATATTGAGCAGCAATGGACGTTTATCCCACAGTTACCAGCTCATTTATAAAAAAAGGACTGTCCGAAAAGAACAGTCCTTTTTCTTTGTATAAACAAATAACCCATCAAGGGAAAATACCTAATTGTTCGTAAGCAGCGCCTACTTTATTAATAGCACACACATAAGCAGCAGTACGCATATCATGTATATCAGGGTTGCTTACCATTATTTCACGCACTTCATGCAGGGCAGCATGCATCGTTTCTTCCAGACCTGAATATACCAGATCTACTTCATCCGCACCATGTGCTATAAATTTCCGTTCTCTGTCTGATACCTTTTTACCGGTCAGATCTTCAATTACACCCAGGATATGGATGTTCATATTTTCATCGAAACGTTTGCCCAAACGGCCATAACGTACATGGCTCAGGTTCTTCAGCCACTCGAAGTATGATACCGTTACACCACCGGCATTCAGGAACATATCCGGTACTACGATCACCCCTTTTTTATTCAGGATTTCATCAGCTTCCGGTGTAATAGGACCATTCGCAGCCTCTCCGATAATGCGAGCTTTGATATTAGCCGCATTGCCTTTGTGGATCACCTGTTCCAGCGCTGCCGGAATTAGAATATCACATTCCATTTCCAGGCCATCTGTATTGTTTTTCAGGTTGGTGGCACCGGGATAGTTGATAATAGAACCGGTATCATTCCTGTGTTTCAATACCTTATCGGGGTCCATACCCTTTTCGTCATAGATAGCACCATCCCACTCGATAAGCCCTACTATGATAGCACCTGCTTCATGGAAGTATTTGGCAGCATGGTAACCTACGTTACCCATACCCTGTACGATCACTTTTTTACCCAGTATACCTGGTTCCAGGCCTACTTTCTTCATATCTTCCTTGATATTGCAAAGCTCCTGCAGGCCATAGAATACGCCTAAACCTGTAGCTTCCTTACGACCGCGGACACCGCCCTGTGAAAGCGGTTTACCTGTCACACAACCATAACCGTCTACTTCTCCCGGGCGTAAGCTCATGTAAGTATCCAGGATCCAGCTCATTTCTCTTTCACCAGTACCATAATCAGGTGCCGGTACGTCTACGCCGGGTCCGATAAAGTTTTTCTTTACCAGTTCCGCAGTATAACGGCGGGTAATGTTTTCCAGCTGGAAAGGAGTGTAATTACGGGGATTGATTTTGATACCACCTTTAGCGCCACCAAACGGTACGTTAACAATAGCACATTTGTATGTCATGAGAGCTGCCAGGGCCATTACCTCGTCCTGGTTTACCGCTTCGCTGAAACGGATACCACCTTTACATGGCAGTTTGTGATGAGAGTGTTGTACACGGTAGGCTTCGATAACTTCTATGGTATCACCTACGCGTACCGGGAATTTCATACGGTACACAGCATTACAGGCTTTGATCTGTTCCAGAATGCCATTTTCCCATTTCGTGAATTGTGCGGCTTTGTCGAAGCTTCTTTCAACACTTTGAAAGAAGTCCATGTTTTGTTCCTGCGCCATAAGTAGAATTTGTTTTGGTATAAATATATGTAGTTGGACTTATTGCCTATCCTGATGATCGCGCTGCTCCAGCTTACTGATCTTACGTTCCAGCGAAATCAGAAATATGATAATGCCGGCAAAGATGATCAGCAGTACCCCTACTATCACATAAATCTTATCATTACTGCGGAAAAATTCATTTACGGGGCCTTTTTCTGTATCCTGCTGCTGTGCATTCGCTATTAAAGAAAGCAGTAACAGCACACATGTGCAGCAAAAGGAAAACGCTTTGTTGATCATTTAAAAATATTTTTTAGCTCTAACTTTTTGTAACGAACAACGAGGGTAAATATCCATACACTGAGCAACGTCCATCCGATAAACGCAGGATATAATACCATTTTCATATTATTATCCGTGTCTTTAGATGCAAAACCAGGTGTGGAGGCACTACCGGGATGCAAAGAGTCTACCATACGCGGAATAATGTATGTTAAGGGGATCAACAAAGCAAATGCAAAAATATTGAATACAGCAGAGATCCTGGCCCTTTTGTCGATGTCTGAAATAGACATACGCAGTACCAGGTAAGCCATATAAATGAGCAGTGCCACAGCGGTTAACATCTGCTTTGGATCACTGGTGAAAGTACTCCCCCAGGTGTAAGTAGCCCATAAGGTACCTGTAGCAAAACCCAGCACACCATAAAATACCCCTACACCACCTGCCGCACTGGCCAGTGCATCCTTACGGAGATCATAACCCGACAAATAACGTAAAGAGTTGATTACAGAAATGGTGAACATTGTATACATGCAGATCCACATGGGTACATGGAAGTAGAGTCCGCGGGATGATTGTCCGTTGGTACCGATAATCGGTATTTTATGCGTAAATCCGGCTATTATCGTGTATGTAAGAATTAATACCGCTAAAGCTTTCCACCAGTGCTTTGCCATTTTAAACGAACTATATTCGGGGCAAACCTACAGGTTTTATTACTAATCTCAAAATCCTGTAAACTGATTATAATGAGATAGCAGATTGATCCTAATCCTTCCATAGGAAAGGAAATAATATCATAGAAAGGGCTATGATCAGTACATCCATGCTCCCCATCATCAGGAATAATTTAGGTAAACCAGGCTGATAAACAATGATAAAGGCAGAACGGGCTATGCTGGATAACATCATCAGCAGCGGTAACATGATAGGAAACCCCATAATAGCCATCAGGGCCGCATTCTGATTGGCCTGTGCCGCAATAGCTGCCAGCATCGTGAACAACAGGGATAAACTGATGCCCCCCAGCATAATGACTGCCAGGAAATACCATATATTAATAATGGGATTGCCCAGGAACATAATACAACATACCAGCGCAATCACACTCATAATGGCCATCAGCAGGATATTATATATCAGCTTGGCTGCAATGAAGCTGCGCGGATGTACCAGGGAATAGAAATATAACAGCCGCCCTCTGTTCTCCTGCATAAAACTCTTGGCAATCGCATTCACAGATACGAACAACTGTACCACCCAAAACAGGGCATTCCATATTTTTTCTTCCGGCTTGCCTATCATCAGATTGATTACAAACACAGTAGATACAATGTATAAGAGGATACCATAAAAAGCGTATTTCTGACGCAATTCCAGTAATATATCCTTTTTTACAAGTGTAATGGTTTGATGTAATGCGGTGGATTTCATGTTGCCGCAAAGATAGTGAATAGCGTGCAAGTTGTTTTTTCCGCTATATTCGCTTCCATGAAAAAAATACTGGTAGCTAACCGTGGTGAAATAGCTTTAAGGATCATGAGATCGGCCAGAGAAATGGGCATAGGAACTGTGGCAGTGTATTCTGAGGCAGACCGCACCATGCCCTTTGTGCAATATGCAGATGAAGCAGTATGCATAGGCCCCCCTCCTTCTAATCAGTCATATCTCTTAGGAGATAAAATTATAGCTGCTGCAAAGCAGACAGGTGCTGACGCCATTCATCCCGGCTATGGCTTCCTGAGTGAAAACGCGCGTTTCGCACAGGCAGTGGCGGATGCCGGTATCACATTTATCGGCCCCAGTGCTGCTGCAATAGAAATGATGGGGAGCAAACTGGCGGCCAAACAGGCAGCACAGAAATTTGGTGTGCCCATGGTACCCGGTACAGAAACGCCTTTACGCAGCCTGGAAGAGGCGAAGGAAGTGGTGAAAACCACTGGCTTCCCGATTCTGATCAAGGCTTCCGCCGGTGGTGGTGGTAAAGGTATGCGGGTAGTGAATGCCCCGGAAGAACTGGAAGAACAGATCCGCCTGGCGAAGAGTGAAGCGATGAGCGCCTTTGGAGATGATGCCGTATTTATAGAGAAATACGTAAGCGCTCCGCGTCATATAGAGATCCAGATCCTGGGCGATCAGCACGGCAACTACGTGTATCTATTTGAACGTGAGTGTTCTATACAACGCAGACACCAGAAATTGATAGAGGAAGCGCCTTCTTCCTGCCTCACGCCGGACATCCGCTCCGCCATGGGAAAATGTGCCCTGGATGTAGCCCGTGCCTGTAATTATTATGGAGCAGGTACAGTAGAATTTCTGGTAGATGAACATTTGAAATTTTATTTCCTGGAGATGAACACCCGTTTGCAGGTTGAACACCCTGTTACGGAAATGATCACCGGATTAGATCTCGTAAAAGAGCAGATCCGTGTAGCCCGGGGGGAACAACTCTCCTTTAACCAGGAAAGCCTGTCTATTAATGGAGCCGCCATTGAACTGCGTATCTGTGCAGAAGACCCGGCTAATAACTTCCTGCCTGATACCGGTAAATTAAGTACGTATATCCGTCCGCAGGGATATGGGATACGTGTAGATGACGGATACGAATCCGGTATGGATATCCCTATATATTATGACCCCATGATCGCTAAACTGATAGCCTGGGGTACTACCCGTGAGGAAGCAAGGGAAAGATTATTAAGGGCTATTGACGAATATCAAATAAAAGGCATACGTACGACGTTATCTTTCGGACGATGGGCTTTACAGCAACCGGCTTTCATCAACGGACAGTTTGACACTAACTTTATCGGGAAGTATTTTACCCCGGAATCATTGCAGCATCCGGTGCCGGATGAGGCCCGGGCGGCAGCCATACTCGCTGTGCAAATATGGCAGCGGGAACAGCGCAAAGCCCGGCAGACACCTGTGAATCAACAACCGGACAAGTGGAAAACCCGGAAATTGTTAAGATAATTCTAAAGCGCGATACAGTAACGGTAAATCTTGCTAGTTTTGTCCCGTACATTTTTGATATGAGAACGTTTATTTTAATGGTGATCGACTTCTTTTACCGTCCGTTCGCCAAACTAATGCCACTACAAACGTTCCGCTACCTGGCTTGCGGGGGCGGTAATACTGCTTTGGATATTTTTTTATACTGGGTAAGTTATAGGTTTCTCTTAGACGAAAAAATAGTCTATCATCTCTTATTCATCCCTGTAAGTGCACATATCGCGGCCCTGTTTATGTCCCTGGCCGTTACCTTCCCTACAGGTTTCTTCCTCAGTAAATATATTGTATTCACGGAGTCCAATCTCCGCGGACGGGTGCAGTTGGTGCGCTATTTTTTGCTGGTAAGCATTTGCATATGCCTCAACTACGGGTTTATGAAACTGTTCGTAGAACAATTTCATATATACCCGACTATCGCTAAAATATTAACTACTTTATTTGTTGTGAGTTTCAGTTACCTGACTCAGAAGAAATTCACATTCAGGGCAGAAGCGTCCGCAAAATAAATTATTTCACTTCGTAATAACAATGTCTGCACCTTGGCTCGTACAGGTCTGTTTCTCCTAACAGCACTGTGCTGGTATCTGCTGTTTTACGGTAAGAGTAATTGGCAATGTTCCCGCATTTCACACAGATGGCGTGCAGCTTGGTAATATAATCGGCCTTAGCCAGCAGAAAAGGCATCTGTCCGAAAGGCTTGCCCAGATAATCCATGTCCAGGCCGGCTATAATCACACGGATCCCTTTCAGCGCCAGCTGGTCACATACATAAGGGAGCTCTCCATCAAAGAACTGGGCTTCATCTATTCCTACTACGTCTACGTCCTGAGCCAAAAGCAGGATCTGTTGTGAGTTCTCAATAGGAGTGCTCATTACCTTACTCTCGTCATGAGATACAATATGCTGTAAATCATAACGGGTATCAATACCCGGCTTAAAAATCTCTATTTTTAAATTGGCAATACGGGCACGTTTCAATCGCCTGATCAACTCCTCCGTTTTTCCCGAAAACATTGAGCCACAGATAACTTCGATCCAACCCCTTCGCCCTCCTGCAAGAGAAGGTTCAATAAACATATTCTACTATTGTGATTTACAGTTAATTAAAAGGTATAACTTTATGCAAGTAAAATAAATTCTCTGATACAGGCGTTAACAATTAAGCATGGAACGCATTTTGCATTCAATTTATTTTTTTTTAGACTATGGAAAAAATAAGTGCATTAATTGACAAATTACAGGAATTAAAGAATTCAAATGCCGGATTGCAGTCCATATCTTATTATGCCCAACTGCTGCAGGCTGAAATAACTCAGACACGCAACAGGCAAAAGCAGGAAGGTCATCGTGAATCCAGCCATATTGCTGTGATTATGCCCTCTGCAACATTGAATGAATCTGCAAACGGATATCCAAATAACTATAATTATACTGAGAAAGTACCTGCTAAAGCAGTTGCTGTTGCAAAAATACCTGAGTTTGAACCTCCTGTAAGGGTGACCGAACCTCAGACAGTTGTACAACAACCAGCTGCACCAGTCCCTCCTGAGCATCAGGCCTATCAGCCTAAACCAGTTGTACCTCAGCCGGTTGCTGAACAGAAACCGGAACAAGCACCTGAACCGGTAGCCCAAGCACCAGTATATCAGCCAGCTCAAACACCTCAGCCTGCAAAAGCACCGGAACAAGTTGTTTATCAGCCAATTGCCGAACAACAACCAACACCGGTTGAGCCTAAGCCAATCCCTGAACCTGTTGCCGTACAAAGACCATCTGCCATTCCTCCTCCGCCTCCGGCTCCTCTGCCAGAAACACCGGAAGAGAAAAAGCCTGCCATGATCACCTTGTACTCCCAGACAGAGAACAACAACAGGGTAGAAACTAACAACGGTCTGCATAAAGAACTCAAAGAACTTAACCAGCGCGTAGCTCAAAATACAACTTCTTTAAACGAACGCTTCCGTCAGGGCCAGGTAGAACTGGCAGACAGACTGGGTGAAATGCCTGTAAAGGACCTTCGTCATGCCATAGGCATAAACGATAAATTCCAGTTCATCCAGGAATTGTTCCGCGGAGATATAGACACTTACGAACGTTCTATCAAGACAATTAACGATTTCAACTCCTTACAGGAAGCTGAATACTGGATTGAAAGAGAACTCAAAATCCGTCAGGGTTGGGAAGATGATAACCGCATCGTAAAGCAGTTCTATTCCATCGTAAGAAAACGTTTCACCTGAGCCTGAGCCGATCGTCTAAATAAATCTTACCCAATCTCATCTATACAGATAAGAATCAGCTTATCAACTGCTTCGTCTGGATATAATCAAGTATCCTTTCAGTAGCACCTTTATTATCTGCCACATAACGACCGGCTATCTGTCCGATCTCTGCGCAAAGTGAATCATCTTCCAACAAAGCTTCCATTTCCCTGTTCATTGCAAACTGATGGTTAACAGAGATCGCTCCTCCTAAAACCAGCAATCTCGCTGCCTCAGGAAATTTATGGAACACAGACCCAAATACCACCGGCTTGCTATAAGTAGCAGGCTCCAGTATATTATGGATTCCATCTTTCCCAAATCCTCCACCCACATAAGCAACCCGCGCATACCGGTATAATGCTGATAACATCCCCACATTATCTATAATCAATACAGATCCCGGTTTCAATGCAGAATACCTCACTGCCCCCGGAAATAACTCCAGCAACTGCTGAATATGACTTTCATTCACTTCATGCGGAGCAATAATCAAACACCTGTCTGAAGCAGGCTTCCACCAACCCGCCAGCATAACCTCATCCTCCTCCCAGGTACTTCCTGCAATCACCGCCTTCCTGCCGGCAATAAATTCTTTTATCCCTGCCACTGGTGGCGCCTCCTGCAACAAATCATATACCCTGTCAAAACGGGTATCCCCTGCTAAAGAAGCATTTGTAATCCCAATCCCGGATAACAAATCCAAAGATTCCTGGTTCTGCACAAACAACCAGGTCAGTTTCTTCAACAAACCCCTGAACATCCCCCCATAAAACTTAAAAAAGGGCTGATCCGGCCGGAAAATGCCGGAAATCAACAACACCGGTATATTATTTTTATATAAAGTAGTGAGATAATGGTACCAGAACTCATATTTAATAAAAATAGCAAGCCTGGGTTGCAGGATTGCTATAAAATCTTTAGCATTCTGCTTCGTATCCAGTGGTAAATAAAATATATGATCCGCCACGGGATAATTTTTCCTCACCTCATAACCCGAAGGAGAAAAAAACGTAAGTACGATCCGGCTACCCGGGTATTTGTTATGAATAGCCTCCAGCACAGGTCTTCCCTGCTCAAATTCTCCCAGGGAAGCCGCATGCACCCATATAACCCCGGCATCCACACGAATTTTCTCCCGCCAGTTTTGACGCCCTTCCAGCCACAAACGAGCCTTCGCATTGCCCGTAAAAGCAGCCAGAGACACTCCTGCCCTGTATAACCGGATACCAATATTATAGACCAGAGTGTCCACCATAGGATAAGTACTTTTACTGAATTTTAAACCCGGGGCAAAGATACTGTCCTTCCTATGTCAAAATTTGTAAATTTGCTCACTTTAAACAAAATATCTATCCCAGACATGGTTCCGATTCAAATGGTGGATCTTAAACGCCAATACTTAAAAATAAAGCCACAGGTAGAAGCTGCCATGGCAGAAGTGTTAGATAATGCCGCATTTATCAATGGCGCACCTGTACAACAATTCGCCACGGCACTGCAGGAATACCTGGGTGTAAAACATGTAATTCCCTGTGCCAATGGCACAGATGCTTTACAGATAGCCATGATGGCACTGGACCTGGAACCAGGGGATGAAGTCATTACGCCTTCATTTACCTTCATCGCCACAGCAGAGGTAATAGCGCTGTTAAGGCTGAAGCCGGTGTTTGTGGACGTAGATCCTAAAACTTTCTGTCTGGACCCTGTGCAGGTAGAAAAAGCCATTACGGCTAAAACAAAGGCGATCGTACCAGTACACCTGTACGGTCACAGTGCAGATATGGAACCTCTTATGGAGATCTCCCGTAAACATAATATCCCTGTAATAGAAGATAATGCGCAGGCCATAGGCGGCAATTATACTTTTAAAGATGGTACAGTGAAAAAGGTAGGATCTATCGGCCAGATCGGTTGTACATCCTTCTTCCCTTCCAAAAACCTGGGTTGTTACGGAGATGGCGGAGCCATCTTCACCAATGATGATGCGCTGGCCGCAAAAATCAGAATGGTGGCTAACCATGGCCAGTCTGCCCGTTACTACCACGATGTGGTAGGCGTAAACTCCCGCCTGGATACCCTTCAGGCTGTAGTACTCAACATCAAGTTACCCCTCCTCGATGAATATATTAAGGCCCGCCGGGCTGTAGCGGACGCTTACGATGCTGCTTTTGCAGGCATCCCGCAGATCACTACTCCTTTCCGCGCTGCCAACAGTTACCACGTATATCACCAGTATACCCTTCAGTTAAATGGCATAGACCGCAACGCCCTGCAACAATACCTGCAGGAACGCCAGGTTCCCGCCATGATCTACTATCCTGTCGCTGCTCATCAGCAAAAAATGTTTGCACACCTGGGGGGAAATGATTTTAACCTTCCTATTACAAATGACCTGACAACCAAGGTAATTTCGTTACCAATTCACACCGAAATGGATCAAGATCAATTACAACACATCATTGATTCAGTACAATCATTTTTAAATCAAAACTCCAAATGAAGATTACAGTAGTAGGTACTGGTTATGTAGGATTAGTTACAGGTACCTGTTTTGCAGAAACAGGAAACAATGTTATCTGCGTGGATATCGATGTTGACAAGGTTAACAAATTATCCAACGGACAAATAACTATTTACGAGCCAGGATTGGAAAAATTATTTGATCGTAACCTCAAAGAAGATCGTCTGCATTTCACCACCAATCTGGCAGAAGGCGTTAAAGATGCCGAAGTAATATTCCTTGCCCTCCCTACACCCCCGGGAGAAGATGGTTCGGCAGACCTTTCCTACATTCTTCGCGTAGCAGAAGATCTGGGAAAAATTATCACGGATTATAAAGTGATAATAGACAAGAGCACCGTTCCGGTAGGGACCGCAGAAAAAGTATACGCTAAAATCGCCCAAAACTGCAAAGGTGAATTCGATGTGGTGTCTAACCCCGAATTCCTGCGTGAAGGCGTAGCGGTAGACGATTTCATGAAACCAGACCGCGTAGTGATTGGTACCCGCTCTGAAAGAGCACGTAAAGTGATGGGCGAACTGTTCGCGCCATTCGTACGCCAGGGTAATCCCATCCTGTTTATGGATGAGAAGTCTGCAGAACTTACAAAGTATGCTGCTAACTCCTTCCTGGCTACCAAGATCTCTTTCATGAATGAAATCGCTGTACTCTGCGAAAAACTGGGTGCAGATGTAGACATGGTACGCAGAGGCGTGGGTAGCGATGACCGTATCGGCAAACGCTTCCTCTTCCCTGGTATCGGTTATGGCGGTAGCTGCTTCCCTAAAGATGTACAGGCACTTGTAAAATCATCTGAAGATGCTGATTACGAGTTTAAGATCCTGAACGCAGTAATGGACGTGAATGAAAAGCAAAAGCTGTTCCTTCTCCCTAAAATCAATTCCTGGTTTAAAAACAACCTCAAAGGCAAACACTTTGCGCTGTGGGGTTTAGCATTTAAACCTAATACTGACGATATCCGCGAAGCTCCGGCTTTGTATATGATCGATGCCCTGGTAGAAGCAGGTGCTACAGTAACTGTATTTGATCCTGAGGCAATGGCCAATGTGGAGAAACTGCTGGGGAATAAGGTAACTTACGCTCCTCATCAGTACGAATGCCTCAACAATGCAGATGCACTGATCATTGCTACAGAATGGAGTGTTTTCAGAACACCGGATTTCGACAAGATCAAAGCTACCCTGAAAAACAACCTGATCTTCGACGGCAGGAACCTGTTTGATGTGGCTCGTATGCAGGAATTAGGCTTCCATTACGAAAGCGTTGGCCGTTCGGCTACCATCTGATTAAAAACATTACCATGAAAAGAGTACTCATCGCCGGTGCTGCCGGTTTCCTCGGATCGCACCTGTGCGACCGCTTCATAAAAGAAGGTTATAGCGTTGTAGGTATGGATAATCTCCTTACCGGCAACCTTAAAAATATAGAACACCTGTTCCCTTTGCCTCAGTTCGAATACTATCATCATGATGTTAGCAAATTCGTACACGTTCCCGGCAAACTGGATTACATCCTGCATTTTGCATCTCCTGCCAGCCCGATCGACTACCTGAAAATGCCTATCCAGACATTAAAAGTAGGTTCCCTCGGTACACATAACCTGCTCGGTCTTGCAAAAGAAAAAGGCGCCCGCATCCTCGTTGCTTCTACTTCAGAAGTATATGGTGATCCTACTGTACACCCTCAGACAGAAGAATACTGGGGTAATGTAAATCCGATAGGCCCCCGTGGTGTATATGATGAAGCTAAACGCTTCATGGAATCCATCACCATGGCATATCATAACTTCCATGGCGTTGAAACCCGTATCATCAGGATCTTCAACACCTATGGCCCACGTATGCGCCTCAATGACGGTCGTGCCCTGCCTGCTTTCATGAGCCAGGCATTAACCGGCCAGGACCTCACCGTATTCGGCGATGGTTCACAGACCCGTTCTTTCTGTTACGTTTCTGATTTAGTGGATGGTATTTACCGTCTGTTACTGAGCGATTACCACTTACCGGTAAACATCGGTAATCCGGTAGAGATTTCCCTGCTTGAGTTCGCAGAAGAGATCATTAAACTGACCGGTAGTAAACAGAAAATCATCTTCCAGGCATTACCTAAAGATGATCCGAAACAACGTAAACCGGATATCACAAAAGCACAGGAATTACTGGGATGGTCACCGAAAATCGACAGAGCAGAAGGTCTGAAGATCACCTACGATTATTTTAAAGAAGCGTTAAATAAATAAAATTACGCGGTACGAATTATGAATGACGAATAAATCCTACTTATATTCGTTATTCATAATTCGTAACCAGTAATAAATCAGATTATGCATCATACCATATTGATTACCGGTGGTGCCGGGTTCATAGGATCACACGTAGTTAGGTTGTTTGTGAATACTTATCCGCACTATCAGATCATTAACCTGGATGCCCTTACTTATGCCGGCAACCTGGAAAACCTGGAAGACATTCAAGATAAACCGAATTATATCTTTGAAAAAGGAGACATCACTGATGAACCCTTTATCAACGAACTGTTTGAAAAGTATAAATTCGACGGTGTAATCCACCTCGCTGCAGAAAGCCATGTAGACCGCTCTATTATGGACCCGCTGGCATTCATCAAAACCAATGTAATGGGCACTGCTACCCTGCTGAACGCTGCCCGTAAATACTGGAAAGATGATATGGAAGGAAAACTTTTCTATCATGTTTCTACCGATGAGGTATATGGCAGCCTGGGTGAAGAAGGCTTCTTTACAGAAGAGACCAACTACGATCCACGCTCTCCGTATTCCGCCTCCAAAGCCAGCTCAGATCATTTTGTGATGGCCTACCATCATACCTATCATCTGCCGGCTATCATCTCTAACTGTTCAAATAACTACGGATCTCATCACTTCCCGGAGAAGCTGATCCCGCTGGCTATCCATAATATCAAAAACAGCAAACCCGTTCCGGTATACGGTAAAGGGGAAAATATCCGCGACTGGCTCTATGTGAATGACCATGCCCGCGCTATCGATACCATCTTCCACAAGGGACGTGTTGGTGAAACCTATAACATAGGCGGATTCAACGAATGGAAGAATATCGACCTCATTAACCTGCTCTGCATCATCATGGATAAGAAACTGGGACGCGCTCCCGGTACTTCTGCTCAACTGATCACTTTCGTAAAAGACCGTGCAGGACACGATCTCCGTTACGCTATCGATGCTACCAAACTGAATAAAGAACTTGGCTGGACCCCATCCCTTCAATTTGAAGAAGGACTGGAAAAAACAGTAGAATGGTACCTCAGCAACGAACAGTGGCTGGACCACGTTACCAGTGGTGCTTACCAGGAATATTACAGTGATCAGTATCAAAAAAGATAAATTAAAATATGCCATTTACCGAAACTGGAATTCCCGGCTTACTCGTGTATGAGCCTAAAGTGTTTAATGATAACCGGGGATATTTTTTTGAAAGCTACAGCGCACGCGCGTTTGAAGAATACGGTCTCAACTTACCCTTTGTACAGGATAACCAGGCCCGCTCTACCTTTGGCGTATTACGTGGTCTCCACTATCAGCTGGAACCATATGCACAAACCAAACTGATACGTGTACTCGAAGGCCGTATCATAGATGCAGTAGTAGATATCCGTAAAGGTTCTCCTACCTATGGCAAATCATTTGCCATAGAACTCTCTGCCGAAAACAAACTGCAACTGCTGGTACCTAAAGGCTTTGCACACGGTTACTCCGTAATAAGCCCTACCGCAGAAGTCATGTATAAATGCGATAACTTTTATCATAAAGCAAGCGAAGGTGGTATCATTTACAATGATCCTGCACTGAAAATCGACTGGGGCATTGACCTGGAAGAGGCATTGGTATCTGAAAAAGACCTGGTGTTACCTACGCTGGAAAACTGTACGCATAATTTCGTTTTCAATAAATAACTACATGAAGAACATCCTGATCACCGGCGCCAATGGCCAGCTGGGACAAGCAATAAAAAAGGTGGCAGCTGGTTTTCCGGCTTTCAACTTTGTATATACAGATTATACAGAGCTGGATATTACCGACACTGCAGCCATCGACACCATTTTTGCAGCACAGGAAATACACGGATGCATCAATTGCGCTGCATATACCGCTGTAGATAAAGCAGAAACTGATGAGGAACTGGCCTTCAAACTCAACTTTGAAGCTGCCCTGAACCTGGCAGATGCCTGCGCAAACTACAATGCACAGCTGATCCACATCTCTACGGACTATGTATTCGACGGTAAAAGCAACCGCCCTTATACAGAAGAAGATGAAGCCAATCCGGACAGCATCTATGGCAGTTCCAAACTGCGTGGAGAAGCTGCCGCTATCGGTAGCAACCCGGCTACTATCGTTATCCGTACATCCTGGTTGTACTCCGAATTCGGTATGAACTTCGTAAAGCGTATGCGCGAACTGATGCAGGAGAAAGAAACCCTGAACGTGGTATTTGACCAGGTAGGTACCCCTACTTATGCAGTTGATCTGGCTCAGGTAATATTAACCGTATTAAGCAAGGTATATGATGTTCCTGCCAGCTATGGCGGTGTATATCATTACAGCAACGAAGGCGTAATCAGCTGGTATGATTTTGCAGTAGCCATCAAGGAACTGACGAACGCTACCTGCACCGTGCTGCCGGTAACTTCCGATAAATATCCTACTGCTGCAAAAAGACCTGCATACAGTGTATTCAATAAACAAAAGATTAAAGACACATTCGAACTGCAAATTCCTTACTGGAGAAACAGTTTACAGGTGTGCCTGAAGAACTTATAAAAAAAAGAGGCAGTTGCCTCTTTTTTTATTTCTTTAATCCTGTGATCTTCATACTCCCCATCAACTGCCCATCTTTATAAGATTCCGTTTTCACTACACCAAAACCTGGCGCAAACCATTCCGCACCAATCAGATCAAAAGGCATACTCATTGCCATCATTTTCAGAGAAAGACTGATATTAAAAGTCACCTTGAAACAATCCCAGGAACCTGCCGCAGTAGTAATCTTCTCTTTGGCAATTACCTTACGGTCAGATACTTTATACTGAAGCGTTACATCCATCCCGTTAGTATTACTGTTCATTTCAAAAGCACCTTCCGGTAATGTTTGTCCTACTTTCATAGAGGATGGGTAAGTCAGGAAAGAACTGCCGGTACCCGTTTCCATTTTCATTGCCTGCAACTGTGGGATGTTAGGCATGTTCATTTGCATGTCTATCAGCAGGTTATCTCCATCACATTTCACTTTCCCCTTACCGGAAGACAGTTCCTTTCCCTTAGCATCTTTTACCGTAGTCGTAAAATCAGACACCAGGGCGGTACCTTCTTTATTAACAGACAGTACATTGTATAAATTTTTGGCAACAACTTCTCCCTTACTGTCATACACACTCATCTCCACTTCTGCATTATTCCGGAGATAATAATAGGTCTTACAGTCCTGTGCTAACAGGGAATTCACCGACGCCACTAAAACTGCAATAAAAACAAGTGATTTCTTCATACAAATGCGCTGATTATTTAATTGATGAATGTACGAAATTACTGATGATACCGTTTGTCAACGGTATATTTCTTAGGTTTGCAAAAATTATCCCAATTAATCATGAACCTGATAGAAGAATTACGCTGGAGAGGCATGGTACAGGATATAATGCCTGGCACAGAGGAACAGTTGCTGAAAGAAATGACCACAGCCTATGTGGGATTTGACCCTACAGCAGATTCCCTGCACGTAGGAAGCCTGGTACCTATCCTGTTGCTGGTACATCTGCAAAGAGCTGGTCATAAACCACTTGCACTGGTTGGTGGCGCTACCGGTATGGTAGGTGACCCTTCCTTTAAAGCTGCAGAGCGCAAAATGCTGGATCTCGATACATTGAAACATAACCAGGCCGGTATTAAAGCCCAACTGGAGAAATTCCTGGATTTTGACCCTGCCAAACCGAATGCGGCTGAGATGGTCAATAACTTTGACTGGTTCCAGAACATTAGTTTCCTCGACTTTATCCGTGATACAGGCAAGCACATCACTGTTAACTACATGATGGCCAAGGATTCAGTAAAGAGAAGGATTGAAGGGGATAGCGGTATGTCTTTCACCGAATTCACTTACCAGCTGATCCAGGGCTACGATTTCTTCCATTTATACACCCATAAGAACTGTAAACTGCAAATGGGCGGTTCTGACCAGTGGGGAAATATCGTAACCGGTACTGAACTGGTTCGTCGTAAGGCAGATGGAGAGGCTTTCGCCTTTACCTGCCCGCTGATGAAAAAGGCTGATGGTAGCAAATTCGGTAAATCTGAGAATGGTAACGTATGGCTGGATCCTAAATTAACTTCCCCTTACCAGTTTTACCAGTTCTGGCTGAATGCTACCGATGTGGACGCAGCCAACTATATCAAAATATTTACCCTGCTGGAACATGCTGAAATTGATGCCTTAATCGAAGCTCATCAACAGGCACCGGAACAAAGACAGTTACAGAAAAGACTGGCAAAAGAGCTCACTATCTTTATCCATAGTGAGAAAGATTATGAATTTGCATTGAAAGCATCTGAACTGCTTTTTCGTAATGACACCGCCGATGTCTTACAGACGTTGACCGAAGAGCAGTTAATGGATGTAATGGAAGGCGTTCCGCAGGTAGAAGTGTCATTGGCAGACCTTCAAGCTGGTAAAGATATAGTTACCTTCCTGGCAGAAACAGCTATTTTCCCCAGTAAAACAGAAGCCCGTAAAATGGTGCAGGGAGGAGGAGTTAGTATTAATAAGCTGAAAGTGGAAGGAATAGAAAAATCAATAGATACATCTTTACTCCTGAAAGGGAAATATATCCTTGTACAAAAAGGTAGAAGGAATTATTACCTGATCATCGCTAAATAACAATAAAAGAAGATCAATTGCTCTCTGCAATTGATCTTCTTTCTTTTAGTCTATATCCAACTCTCCGGATTCTCCCTCTTCGTATTTCTTACCTGTAACAATGGACGTTAGCATATTGAAAAAGACAACCATTTTGCTGGAAGAGTTGTCCCAATACCATGCTTGTTTTGTATCCACTTTTAAAAGGCACAAACGGGGATCATCAATCCCATCCGGGAACCACGCTTTTACAGCAGGTGTCCACAATTGTTTCATTTTTTCCTTGTCAATGATGATACTTCCGATACCGAATATATTCAGGTAAGTGTTATTACCCGGATTCGCATAGATTAAATTCAACTCATTATTCTCAGAGATCTGCATCACTTTCCCCGAAAACTCATTGGTAAAAAACCAGGCATTACCATCTTTATCCACATCTACAGTAGCCATAGGACGGGATATCACCTGCCCATGATCATCTATAGTAGTGAACATGCACACACTTACTTCATTTATTAATTCGGTTACTTTCTTTATCGCCTCTTCTCTTTTCATGGTTGATTGCATAACAATTTTGATTTATGTAAACCGGCCTATCCTGTTTACGGTCCCACTTAAATCAATAAAATTTCATGCCATTACTTCAGACCGTACTTATGTTTATAACGTTCGTACAACTGTTTATGTTTATTATCAAGGTTAACTTCTCTACCCTGAATGAAAGCCTGCGTGATAATACTGGACCTCATATCCATAATATCCCCTGTACTGACAGTAATATTGGCGTCCTTACCAGCTTCCAGCGAACCCGTCGTTTTATCTATACCCAGTATACGGGCTGAGTTCAACGTGATTGCACTTAAAGCCTCTTCCTTACTAAGTCCGTAAGTACTGGCTGTGCCTGCTTCGAACGGCAGATTCCGCTGTTGCCAGAATCCCTCATTACTCAGACAAAACAGGATCCCGGCCTTTTGCAGCTGTGCTGCGGTCTTATAAGGCTGGTCTACATCATCATCCTGCATCACCGGCAGACTATGCGCCTGCTTTAACACTACTGCAATATTGTTCTGCTTTAAAAGGTCTGTTATCATCCATGCATCGGCTCCACCGGCAATCACTACATCAAAGCCAAACTCTTTGGCAATATCTACCGCCACCAGCATTTCCTTTACAAGATCACAGTGGATGAACAGCTTTTCCTCACGGGTAAAGAGTTTATGTACCGCCTGAAATTTCAGGTTGATGACAGCATGTTTATCTTCCTGATTATAAGCCTGGGCTTCCCTGAAAAAAGTGCGCACCTGGTTCAGCTTATCCATAGATTCCTTAATCTTATCATCCGGAACACTACGACCAGGATTATTAGCAGGCTGTAACAGGCTGGGCATATAAAAATGAATAGCCCCATCTGTACGATAAGCCGCATCTTCCCAGTTCCATGCATCCAGCTGTACTACTGAAGATGATCCAGCTATAAGACCGCCTTCCGGTGTCACCTGTGCCAGCAGAACTCCATTGCTACGCAGGGTATTGATCACTTTGGAATCTGTATTATACGCTACCAGTGAACGTACAGAAGGATTGATCTCCCCTACTTCACTGTAATCGTTCGTGGAACGTACTGCCTCTATCTCTGTAAGACCCAGTGTAGTCAATGGTGCAATCAGCCCGGGATATACATGTTTACCCTGTAAGTCCAGCACTTTCGCATCTGCTGCCGGAGCTGGCAGATTACTTCCTACAGCCGTGATTTTACCATTTGAAAATACCAGCGACCCGTTCTCGATTACCTGCCCGTTGCCCACATGAATAGTAGCATGCTGCAGGTAAATAGTCTTTTCCTGTGCAGGCGCCGGGTATATTAATTCCTGCGCATTAGCCGCAAGACTTGCCAATAATATGATTGATATTGATACTAGCTTCATGATTGTTGTGTTTAGTTGCCATTGATCAGGCTCTTCTGATGTCCGGCCTGCAGATCTTCACAATGATAAATTTCTTCCTGGGTAGGAGCAGCTTTCTGTGTAGCGGTGCCCTTCTTTTTCTCTGCCAGCATTTTCTGCACCAACCTGTTACGTTCAGTACTGATACGCTGACGCAATTCCAGATCACGGTCCCTGTCAAAGTAAACGATACCATCTACCATCGTTTTCTCTGCTTTGGCATAAATACTCATCGGGTTATTGCTCCACAACACCAGGTCAGCATCCTTACCAACTTTGATACTACCGGTATGTTCTGCCACATGCAGCAGTTTAGCCGGATTCAATGTGACCATCTTCAAGGCATCTTCCTCAGCCATATCTCCGTACTTGATGCTCTTGGCTGCTTCCTGGTTCAGACGGCGGGCCATTTCAGCATCGTCGGAGTTAATAGCAACAGTGAGCCCTACACGCTGCATAATATTAGCGTTATAAGGAATCGCATCCTGTACTTCCATTTTGTACGCCCACCAGTCAGCAAAGGTAGAACCACCAGCGCCATGCGCTTTCATCTTATCAGCCACTTTATATCCTTCCAGTATATGCGTAAACGTGTTGATATGGAAATTGAAGCTATCAGCCACCTTCATCAGCATATTGATTTCACTCTGCACATAAGAATGGCAGGTAACGAATCTTTTACTGTGCAGGATCTCTACCAGTGCATCCAGCTCAAGGTCCTGACGTTTACCGGGGCCTTCTTTTTCATAATCACGGGCGCGGGTAAACGCATCTGTCAGTACCCCTTCTACTCCCATACGTGTTTGCGGGAAACGCACTTTCTGACGCTCTCCCCAGTTAGATTGCTTTACATTTTCGCCAAGCGCAAATTTGATAAAAGGATCTGTACCTGCGAACTTCAGTTCCTCTGCATCTGCACCCCAACGTAGCTTTATCAGCTGACTCTGTCCACCAATAGTATTTGCAGAACCATGCAGCAAATGAGAAGCAATAACCCCACCACTTAACTGACGGTAAATATTCACATCATCAGGATTCACCACATCTGCAATCCTCACTTCAGATGTAACAGATTGTGTGCCCTCATTCACTCCTCTGGAAATAGCAATATGAGAGTGTTCATCTATAATACCAGGTGTAAGGTGTTTACCGGTACCATCTATTACGCGGGCATTACCGGCTGCTAAACTCTTACCTATCTGTGCAATCTTACCGTTACGTACCAGTACATCTGTATTCTCCAGTTTCCCTTCACTTTCATTTGTCCATACAGTAGCATTCTTTATCAGTATATCCTGTTGCTGAGGTAAAGTCTCCCAGCCATATCCGTTGAAAGGATAATACAGTTTACCGATTGCCAGCTGACTGGCAGGTTTGGTACTATCCTTTTTAGTATAGGGAGCATTAAACACTGCACGCCATTTTATAAGAGCGCCACTGGTATCGATACCGGTACCGCTCCATTCCTTTGCTGCTGCAACACCGCTCAACCTTAACTGGGCCGCTCCTTTCTTCAGCGGGAATGCCAGCTTCACCAGTTCTCCGCTAAACGAAATACTACCGGTTACGGTGTCCTGTTGTATCAGGGACAAGGAAGACGCATTCTTTACCAGCAAAGTATAAGTAGTATTGGCAGGCAAAACGGTAAGGGTATAAGTCCCCCTGAAATCTTCATCTTTTATAGTATATCGTTGCCCCTGTATCCAGTTCTGGTACAGCACTGTATTCTCATTGAAAAGAGTCCCTGAAGTCACCAGAAAATTGGCAAGTTTACCTGGTTCCAGTGAACCCACCTGGTCATCTGCTTTTATCATACGGGCAGGCGCTAAAGTAACCGCATCCAATGCTTTCTGCTCACTAAGCCCATATTCAATAGCCTTGCGGATGGCAGCCAGGAACTGCTTTGCATCTTTTAATCCGGAAGCAGTTAAAGAAAAAGGAATATTCGCTTTTTCAAAAGCGGCTGGTTCTGATGGCGCCATTTCCCAGTGTTTCATATCACTGAGCGCTACAAAACGCGCATCATTAGGGTCTTCCACATCTATAGGAAGGGGAAAGTTAAGGGGGAGAATAAACGATGCTTTGGTAGCAGCCATTTCCGGCATACGCTGGTATTCATTACCTGCCGCCTTGATGATATATTGTACCCCGAACTCGTCGCCTATTTTATCAGCACGTAAAGCGTCCCATTTATCCTCTACGTCAAAAACCTGAGGAAGCGACTGGCTTTCATTCCATGCCTGCAAAGTGAGGTTTGTACCTTCTTTTGCAGGACGGGTCTTATACCACTGCGCATCCAGGTAAGTCTGACGCAGCAGCGCAATGCTACCCATCAATGAACCTGGATAATCCTGTGTAGAACTTCCTTTGTCGAAAGAATATTGAGCGCTGGCTTTTTCACGGATCATCGCTTTATTTTCATTCCCATCTGCCAGTGTTACCAGTACCCCTGTTCCGCGGGCAATACCATCCTGCTGATGAGAAAGAACAGTCCCAAACCCTGCTTCACGTAACGTTTTTGCAGTGCCTTCATCTGTATTGAAAACAGAAGCCGCATTCACCTCGCTTTTAATTGCCTGGTTCCAGCCATAAGCTCCTTTTGTTGCAGAAAGGAACTGCGGATCTCCACGCCTTCCGGTAGTAGCCTTTTTTACAGGTTGGGTGCCATAATCACTGTAAGGATCTACAAAAGAAGGATAGATGAATTTACCTCCGCAATCAATGACTACCGCATCTTTAGGAACGGGTCCTGTTCCCACACTCACAATTTTCCCATTACGGATCACCAGGGTAGCATTGTTTAAAGTAGTAGTGGCATTCTTTACAATGGTAGCCTTAATAAAAGCATAACAGCCTTCTCGCTTGTCAGCTATACCATTTACTGGAAAGGTTTCCTGGGCATGGGCAAAATTACCAGCCAGCAGTCCACCCAATAGCAGACAAAGCCGGGCAAGGGACATACGGGTTTTCTTCATTTGTTACTGTTTAAACGGTTAGATTTGGTTTGATGTGCTTACGAATGACGCTAAATTAATAAATGATTATACCCTCTTCTCATATTTTACAGGATTGGTATTAATATTGCAGTAATTACCTATATTTAACAAAGGAGAACAATCCATTTTTTATGAAAAAATATATGATCGCTGTGAGTAGCATGTTGTTATGCCTGCTGCTCGGTATCCAATCAAACAGTATAGCGCAGGCAAAGGATAGCACCCATAAAAAAGTGCATTTCACGGCCGAAGAACGTGCAGATAAAATGACGAATAAACTGGACCGGCGGTTAAACCTGACTAAAGATCAGGATAAGAAAATATCCGATATCAATACGGATATCACCCGCAGGATGGAAGCGATTAAAACCAATACCAGCCTGTCAAAGAAAGATAAAATGCAACAGGCAAAAGCATTGAATGAAGAACGCAGTCAACGCTTCAAACCTGTGCTTACGCCCGATCAGTATAAGAAATGGAACGACTGGGAAATGAAGAAGAAGGAAAAGATGGAGGCCAAACTGGACAAAAAACAACAGAAGCGCAACAGTTAAATGACCATACTAAATACACTCATAAAAAGGATGCCTCGCTGCATCCTTTTTTAATGTAAAAGATATGAGTAGAGAACATGCGATCTCTATATTCAGTCATGCAGTAGCAGCGGTACAACCGGTTATACTGATGAAGAAAAATGTACAGAGGAACGGGGATACAATAAAAATAGCTGATAGTATTTTCCGGCTACAGGAAAACAGGCCTGTATGGATCTTTGGCGCAGGTAAAGCGGCGGCGGCAATGGCCGCAGCGCTGGAAGAAATCCTCTCCGGCATTCCGTTAAAAGGATTAGTGATTACCAAATATCACCATGCACTTCCTCTTCAACATATAATATTGGCTGAAGCAGCCCATCCGGTGCCGGATGAAAATGGTGTACAGGCCACCAAACAAATGATTTCCCTGCTTAAACAAGTAAAGGAAAACGATCTCGTACTCTTTCTTTTATCCGGCGGGGCGTCTGCACTCCTGGCAGATTATCCGCAAGGGACCAGCCTTACACAGGTACAAACAGTATTTGAACTGTTACTGAAAAGTGGTGCGGATATCCATGAAATGAATGTAGTCCGCAAACATTTATCCGCAGTAAAAGGAGGACAGCTCACTGCCAATACAAATGCATTTTATAGCCTGATATTAAGTGATGTAGTAGGCGATGACCTGCATGTAATAGGCTCTGGCCCTACAGTTCCTGACCCTTCTACTTTTGCGGATGCATATGCCATCCTCGAAAAATATCATCTTACCACACAACTGCCTGATCCCGTTTTACAGCACCTGTTAAAAGGTGTTCAGGGCCATATCCCCGATACCCCTAAACACGGGAAAGCACATAACCTGCTGATAGGCAATAATAAAATAGCTTTGGATGCTGCCGCAGAACAAGCGGCTGCCTTAGGTTATGAAGTACATATACTCACTGCAACGGCTACAGGAGAAGCGGAATTACTGGCACAGCAACTCATACAAAAAGCTGCTGACTGGCCGGGGAAAAGGCCCGCCTGCCTGTTAGCCGGAGGAGAAAGCACCGTTACTGTTACCGGTAATGGCCTGGGAGGACGTAACCAGCAACTGGCACTGGCAGCATTAATTGCATTACAAAATGATCATCCGAATATTACTTTATTAAGTGCCGGAACAGATGGTACAGATGGCCCCACAGATGCTGCAGGCGCCATTGCCGATACGGCTGTAATAGCCGCTGCTGCTGAGAAAAACCTGGATGCAACAGCCTACCTCAAACAAAATGATGCCTGGCATTTTTTTGAGCAGACAGGCGGTTTATATAAAACAGGAGCCACACAAACAAATGTTATGGATATAATCGTAGTAATAATAAATTATTAATTATTGAGGGAAGTCCTATTTTTGGGGTTTCAAATCTGTATATGCGTATGCTAAAAATGGAACAGACATGGCGATGGTTCGGACCAAAAGATCCTGTAACACTGACCGATATTAAACAAGCCGGAGCTACCGGTATTGTAACAGCATTGCATCATATTCCGAACGGAGAGGTTTGGACAGTAGATGAAATCATGCTGCGGAAATCCGTGATAGAAGCTGCCGGACTTACATGGTCCGTAGTGGAAAGCGTGCCCGTACATGAAGATATTAAAACCCAGAGCGGCAACTTTAAAGAATACATCAGCAACTACCAGTTAAGCCTTCGCAACCTGGCAGAATGCGGTATCTATGTCGTTACCTATAACTTCATGCCGGTGCTGGACTGGACACGTACCGATCTTGCCTACACCGTTGCTGACGGATCAAAAGCTTTAAGGTTTGAGAAGGCGGCATTCATGGCCTTCGACCTTTTCATGCTGCAAAGACCCGGCGCTGAAAACGATTATAATCCTGCCGATATCTCTATGGCTAAGGAACATTTCGACAGCATGACCGAAGCCGAAAAGAACTTATTACAAAGAAATATAATCGCCGGATTACCCGGTTCTGAAGAAAGTTTCTCCCTACAGCAATTCCAGGAAGCACTCGATAAATACCAGGGCATTGATGCTACACAGCTCAAACTGCACCTCTTCTATTTCCTGCAACAGATTGCCCCAGTGGCAGAAGAAGCAGGGATCAAACTCGCTATCCATCCGGACGATCCCCCATTCCCTATATTAGGACTGCCACGCATCGTGAGTACCGAACAGGATGCAAGAGAACTGCTGGCAGCTGCTCCTTATGCGGCTAATGGCCTCTGCTTCTGTACAGGTTCCTATGGTGTTCGCCCGGATAATGATTTGCCAGGCATGGTGGAAAGATTAGGAGAACATATCCATTTCATTCACCTCCGCAGCACACAGCGTGATGCCCTGGGTAACTTCCACGAAGCAAACCACCTGGAAGGAGATGTAGATATGTATGCAGTGGTCAAAAACATCCTTGCCGTGATGCACAAACGAAACGTCTCAATCCCCATGCGTCCGGATCATGGTCACCAGATGCTGGACGACCTGCACAAAAAAACCAATCCCGGTTACAGCGCTATAGGCCGTTTACGTGGACTGGCAGAGCTCCGCGGACTGGAAACCGGTATTGCCCGTTCTGTGTTTAACAGGTGAAAGTCAACACCTGCGGCCGTGTATTGGCAGCACTATAAGGTTGGGATAAGGAACAAACTAATAAGCACCCCTAAAAGCGTATAATATGAACGGTTCACTTGATGAGCAACTCGAACAATACCTGGCGCAACGGCAACGTAGCCTTATCAGGTTGTTGGGGTTGCTGAAAAAGGATATGGACTTCAAAATCACGGAAAAGCTCCAGCAGAAAGGATATGATAACTTTAAGCTGGGCGACCTCGTGCTGATTGTTAACATTCAGCCAGAAGGTATCATCAATAATGAACTGGCAAAAAGGGCCCGGATTACCAAACAGGCCATGAGCAAAGTGGTAAAGAACCTTGAGGCGGGAGGCTATATCCTCACCCGTAAACATGAAAACGACAACCGCTCTGCTGTTATCTTCCTCACAGACAATGGAAAACGGCTCCTTATCTCTGCAGCCGAGAGCTTCCGCGAAATACAGGAAGAATACACAGATATCATCGGGCAGGAAGATGCTGACTCCCTGAAACTGATCCTCGGCAAGCTGGTATCTACCCTGCGACCAGAACATTTTTAATTTAATCTGCTCAATCCGGCATTCCGGCATAAGCATTGCTTTAACTATCTAACACCCCTGTGTTAAAATAATTATTAGTTTAAGTAGCAGACGATTCATATTATGGTTTCCAGCCGGATTATAAATAATGACGACGAATACATAGATGGCTTGCTAGACAGCTCCCCCGCTATTATTGATGCAATTTACAAGCGTTTTGCCCGTAAAGTGAAGCATATGGTAACAGGATGGGGCGGTAGTATAAGAGACGCCTCCGGCGTATTTGAAGGAGTACTGCTGTCGATCTACAACTACGGCCAGCACCATCAGCTTACCCTCACCGATCATTTCGAACCCTTTTTCCTCTACGCCTGTCAGCTGAAATGGAAACAGGAAATGATGGAGAAATCCCCCAACAAAGCACAATCTTTCCACCCGGTCCCCCCTGCTCCGGGATTGGATTCCAAACATATACAATACATACAGGAAGCATTGTCCGTAGAATCCAATAACATGGAGACAGACAATACCCGTAATGAGCTGGAAGAAATGATTGCCGACCAACGGGAAAAATGGTTCCACTCAAAAGAACATGCTGCCCATACAAAGGTGGGCCTCTATGTGGTGATCACCGCCATTATTTCGGCTGGACTGGCAGGCCTCTTATTCGTCAGCCCCTGGCATAAAGACGTATACAGGCAGTTCTCCGGAACGGAAATGGTACACCATCACCATATCGGCAACGAAACAGATACCTCCCTGCTATTGCATCAGGCAGCTTTTGCCTTTAACAAAGGACATTACAACAGAGCGGTAGAATTGTTGAATCAGGTGATCGTGAAAGACTCTACACAGCCTGCTACCCGTTACTACCGGGGAGTATCCCTGATAGACGAAGGCCAGCTGGAAGCAGCCCGTAAAGATCTGAACTTTGTTTACGGAGGATCATCCTCTTACAAATACGATGCAGCATTCTATATAGCACTAAGTTATCTCCGGGAAAGAGATAAACAGCAATGCCTGGAATGGCTGCTGAAAATACCGGTCAATGCACCGATATATTGGAAAGTAGCCAGGTTAAAGGAAGAGTTAGCCAGTTAATTAGTTCAGATGGATCATGTGCTTACTGAAATGGATAATATTCTCCACTTCTCCTTTAATAAGCTCATAAATCTGCACCTTGTCTTTCTTGATCATGATCAGCTGCTGAAGTACCAGGTAGTACGTTTCTCCGCCATGGCCGCTCATCTGGGCTTTTAAGATTTCCTTTTTTACATCTTCGAAACCAATCGCTCCCAGCTTTTGGTAAATAACATTTAATTCTTCAATCCATTTCATAGTTGGTAGTTTTCATAGGTATATAAAAATATTTATAATATTATTAATAAACAAGGGGTTGAGAATATTTTTTTGTTACGTCTGTGTTATTTTAACGCTTTATTTAGCGATTCCGACCCTACGTCTAATATAGTATTATCCTAATATATTAAAGTGTACATTATATTGCAGATCAATACAATTTCTGCCCTCTTTATTCGTCTACAGCTATATGGCTACTAAAAAACCATTCATTATTTCTTACGGGATGGAAGACATCTCCTCTTCCGGAGTTCCCTTTACCTTTATAGAGCAGATAGGGGCAGAAGATAATGAGATAGATGACCCCGGGATGACCCCACACCGCCACGGCTATTATGCCCTGGGGATCTGCACTACAGGTGAAACCTGTCATATGTTTGACTTCGAACGCGTCGTAATACAGGCCCAGGAAATGGTCCTGATCCTACCCGGACAAGTCCACCAGGCAATGCCCCATTACACCTCTACAGGCTGGCTCATCGCTTTTACAGCAGAATTCCTGGCAGGTCACCCTGTACATCTTCCTCTTGTCCCCCCGGATAAAGTAAAACTCTCCGATGCAGACTTTGCCGAAGTTAAAACCATTGCAGGCCTGATGAAAAAACAGGAAGCAGAACGCGGTCCTCACTTCGTTTCTATCTTGCAAAACTATCTGTCAGTACTCCTTACATTACTGCAACGCAATACCTGCGATCGGGCAGAGAAACCTGGTCCTGCATTACTATTCCGCTACCGCGAATTACTGGCCACCCATTTCCGGGAATGGACCAAACCAGCCCAATACGCAGCAGCGCTGCACATCTCTGCAGACCATCTGAATGAAGTCGTCAAACAACATACCGGACAAACAGCTTCCTCATTAATCACAGATCGCCGTGTCCTGGAAGCCAAACGCCTGCTCTTACATGCAAAAGAAAGTGTAAAGGAAATCGCCTGGCACCTCCAATTCAATGAAATATCCTATTTCAACAGGTTTTTCAAACAGCATACCGGGCATACTCCTGCAGCTTTCCGCGAAGCAGTACGGGAAAAGTATCTATCTATCCCGGAATAGTATAATTAGTCCAAAGTCCCCGGTAGTAGTTTTGCCTTTAAATAATACACACATGAAACCTCAGGACATCCTGCCAGATAATATCAACTCCGTAGAAATAAACGGACAGGTATTACGCAAAGGCTCCGTTGCTGCATTCATGGCTAACCTGTCTGTCATAGAACAGCCCGCAAATTATCCGGAATATGAAGCCGCAGTAAAAGACCTTATAGAACTAACACCCATACTGGAAACACTGGGCGTATTTAAACACTTCCGCCTACGCTCAGAAAAAGCCATTACACTCATCACAGATATTTATCCTCACCTCACAGGTAAGATCAACTAATAGTAGCTATGTCAACATTTAAAGAAAAAGCCACGGCATTCCTCATGTCGCGCATAGGTAAAACAGCTTATGTCATCAATACAACAGCCATTACAGACTCCTTATTGCAAATTACCCTGCACCTGCCAGAGGCTATCAACTGGCGCAGCTGCCAGCACCTTAAATGCGAAGTAGGCAAACAAGCCTACCGGGATTATACCATAGCCAGCTGGGATCAGGCTACACAAACAGCTGTGCTTTTGATCCATACCAGTCATGAAGGCACAGGCAGTAACTGGGCTAAACAACTGCAACCGGAACAGTCTTTCTTTTATGCAGGCCCCGGTGGCGGTTTCCATCAGCCTACCGCGGCAGATAACCTGGTGTGTATAGGAGATGCCAGCGCTATCGGGCATTTTGTATCGCTCTACAAATGCAGGCATCCCCAGCAACAGTTTCATGCGATGATCATAGATAAACATCTTCCTTCCACTATCCTGGACATGCCCATACATACCGGCACTTCAGAACAATTAACCAACTGGGTCCGGCATCTTCCCGTACAGGAAACCACATTTTACCTGGCCGGTAACATCCCTCTCCTTGTAAAAACAAGGAAAACAATAAAAGATCTGGGCGGGAAACAGATCAAATCCGCCGGATTTTGGGAATAATAATTCCAAAATCCGGAAGGATTATCTCAAATATGGACTATTAACTTTAACGCGCCCTGTATTTCAGGTTAATACCCGGTATTCTGTTTCAAACTCCCGCCACTTAAATCTATCTGCGTTTTAGGAATAGGAAACACTTTATTCTTATCTGCAAACGTCTTCCCATGCGCTGCAAATGCCGCCGCTGCAAGCCCCGGCTCTAACTCATTCTCCCTGATCAGATCAAAAAACCGGTCATGCTCCATCGCCAGCTCTACCCTTCTCTCATGCCATATCGCATGCCTGTCTACACTGCCAAGAGGCGCCAATCCTGCTCTTGGACGCAACGCATTAATATCATCCAGCGCTTCTCCGCTTTTAGAAAGTGCCAGCGCTGCCTCTGCATGAATTAAACGAATCTCTCCATAACGAAGCACACGCAGGTTCTTCGGCATACGGCTCCTGTCACCACAATAAGGTTCTTTGATCTGACTATGATAAGCCTTGTAGTTATAGTAGCTGTTCTGTACACTATCCTGACTGGGAATCCTGAACCCGTCCCATAAAAAAGTACCCGTAGCCGTGATAAAGATCACCGTAGCAGCCTCCCGTTTATCATTCGCCTCATATTCATCCAGCAAACTCTGGGAAGGCGCTCCAAACCCAAAGCCCAGGTCCGCCCAGCCATACTTACCACCGGCTCGTGGTCCCTGACACTCCGAATAACTGGCTATAGCGGCATTACAAGCCGAATTAACGCCTGTTTGTACCTCAAACACAGATTCTATCCCATCCGCCCCTGTAGTCCGCCATATGTCCTCATAATTGTCAAGAAGCCCATAAGTCCCTACCGACTGTTTAATAATCGAATCTGTTAAACTATATGCCCGTTGAAAATTCTGACGATACAACATCACCTTGGCCAGTAACCCTGCGGCAGCTCCTTTGGTCGCCCTGCCCACAGCAGTATTGGCACCACCCTTTATAGCCAGATTAGCCAGCGCAAATTCAAGATCTGAAATAATAAGCTGGTAAATAGTATCGGCGCCGGCCTTCGTCTGATACGTAGCGCTGTTAGCTTCTCCCGGGGTCAGCACCTTATCAATCTTAGGTACTCCACCAAAGAATCGTACCAGGTCAAAATAAAAGTAAGCACGTAAAAATCGCACTTCTCCCATCAGCTGATTCTTCAGCGTCTCATTTAAAGGACTACCGGCAACCGCATCCAATGCCTGATTAGCGCGGGAAATACCCAGATAAAAACCAGACCATACATCATTAAGATTACCTATCGTACCATCCATTGTAAGATTATCCAATGCACCATAGGTAGTCTTGCCATCATCCGCATTACTTCCTTTATCCGCATCATCAGAAGCAATGTTCGTCATACCCACATAAGAGAAGCCATGCATATTGCCTTCCCACATCGAATTGTAAACGCCTATCACCAGGTTCTGCGCAGTAGCAGGATCACCTGCCGCCGCTTCCTGATCAATCTGTCCCTGAGGCTTTACTTCCAGGTAGTTCTTACAGGAGAACATACCCAGGACCAGGCAAAGTATTATAGTCTTCTTCATGATTGTTCTTTTTTAAAATGAAACATTAACGCCCAATGCAAACGTGCGTGTAGTTGGATAAGCACTCAACTCAATACCAGCATCCAGGATACCGCTCTTGTTATTGGTGCTGTTGGCATCATCAATAGTACCTCCGGGTAACTCAGGACTAAATCCACTGAATTTCTTCAGTGTAAACAGGTTCTGAGAGGTAACATACACGCGGAAGTTGCTGATACCAATAGCTTTTAATGTTTTGGGAGATAAAGTATACCCCAGGGTAAGATTATTCAAACGCAGGTAGGTACCCGATTCAATAAAGTAAGTAGATGCAGGTGTACTGGAAGAAATGATCCGGGGATCTGTCGAAGATGGATTACTGGCAGTCCAGCGTTTACCCGCATAAGAAGCTTCTATGTTATCCGCATCATCAAAGCGATAAGCCTTCTTTCCATTATAGATTTTGTTCCCGGCATTCCCATAGAAACTGGCACCCAGATCAAACTCTTTGTAGTTAAGCCCAAAGTTAAATCCAAAGAAACATTTAGGCTGAAAAGAACCTGCATAAATTTTATCATTATCGTCAATACTACCGTCCCCGTTATGATCTTCATATTTCAAATCTCCCGGAGCGGCACCCGGTTGTATCACTTTACCATTCTTGTCTTTATAATTATCAATCTCTGCCTGATCTTTAAACACGCCAAGTGCTTTACGTACATAAAAAGTACCCACGGCATGACCGTTATCTGTACGCGTTACAAAACTCTGCTGACCTACATTTCCGCCCAGCAATGCCTGTCCCCCATTCAAACCGGTGAGTTCATTTGTATTAAAGGTGATATTACCGCCTATTGTATATCCAAAATCTTCACTGATCTTATCCTTCCAGTTCAGCGATATCTCATACCCTTCATTTTTAAAGGAAGCAGCATTGGTGATATAAGAGTTATCCTGGTCTCCCAGCAGGGCTGGTGTATTCACGATCACCAGTGCATCCTTTGTTTTCTTATTGTAATAATCTACCTCACCACTCAACCTGCTATTGAACATACTAAACTCAAAACCGATATCATACTGGGTAGTAGACTCCCATTTCAGATTAGGATCTTTAATATCCTTGATAGCACCACCTACCGTAATGGTATTGTCTAAGATATAAGGAAGATCTATGCTGGTAATAGCCCTGAATGCATTCGTAGGGATATTGTCATTCCCCAGTATACCCCAACTCCCCCTCAGTTTCAGGAAGTTGAACAGCTGCTGATCTTTCATAAATCCTTCGCTGGAAATAACCCATCCTGCTCCTACCGTTGGGAAATACCCCCATTTCTGCCTGAACTTGGAACTACCATCTGCACGGATAGAAGCACTTAACAGGTAACGACTATCATATCCATAAGTCACACGCCCTACAAACGACTGACGTGCATACTTATCACCGGTATTGCTGATGGTTGACTGCACATCCGGATTCCCAAGGTCCAGGTACCAGAGGTCCGGGCTTTCAGGTACATTAATACGAGTACCCTTCAGTGAAGTGGTATAAAACCCTTCCGTAACAGAACCCGCCAGTACCGTCAGACTATGTTTATTAAAGGTCTTGTCAAAGGTGACAGTATTGTCCCATACCCAACCCTGCGTACGGTATTCCTCACGCACCAGTCTACTGTTAGGGTTCTGCTGATTACCACCTGCTACCAGGAAAGTAACATCATCATTCAGGTATTTGTAACTATATACCCTGTCATTCCCATACTTAAGATCTGCATTAAATCCCGAGCGGAACTTCAGAAAAGATACCGGACTGTACTCCAGCGCTACATTTCCCTGTATACGGTTCTCCTGTCTGCCATCATAACGTTTGTTCAGCGCCAGTAAAGGATTCCCCACATTACCCCAGCCGGAAGTATTCCCAAAACGACCACCCTCTTCAGCTTTCACAATAGGAGCAGCCCTGTATAAATTACGGTAAGTATCACCCAGTTCAACATCACGGGTAGCAGCGCGGGAGAATGATAACTGTGAAATGAATTTCAGCTGATTCGTAATATTCACATCATTGTTCGCCCGGAATGTAAAACGTTTAAAATGATTGGTAGTGATGATCCCGTCTTCTGCTATATAGCCCCCGCTTAAATAATAAGTCCCTTTCTCAGATCCACCGGACACAGATATATTATGATTCATCTGGAAAGCATTGCGTAAGACAGCATCATACCAGTCAGTAGTACCATCGTATACATAAGGATTATTAACAGGATCTTTAGATGGAGAAACATCCGCCAGATAAGCAATATACTGACTACGATCTGCCATCTTCACCAGGTTGGATGCCTGACGGAAACCTGCATTGGCATCATACCGTACCTGCGGTTTTCCAGCCTTCCCTTTACGCGTAGTAATGATGATCACGCCATTGGCAGCACGTACCCCGTAAATAGCTGCAGAGGCATCTTTCAGTACATCCATCGTCAGGATGTCCGATGTGCTGATATTACGGATATCATCAGTCAGTACACCATCTACCACATACAGCGGGTTAGCACCTGCCAGTACCGATCCTGTACCACGTACCCTGATCTGGGGCTGAGAATTCGGTTGCCCGGAAGCAATTACCTGCACCCCCGCAATACGCCCCTGGGCAGCCTGCGTGGGTGTCTGTACAGGTTGTGCGGCGAGGTCTTCCCCTTTCACAGAGGAGATCGCTCCGGTAAGGTCCCTTTTTCGCTGGGTACCATATCCGATCACCACCACCTGTTCCAGCTGACTTTCCGAAGATGCTAATACAACATTGAGAGATGATTGTGCCCCCACCTTTATTTCCTGTGTTACATATCCCAGGTAAGAAAAGATCAGGGTATCTCTTCCTTCCGGTAAACTAAGGGAGAACTCCCCGGAAGGGCCGGTAGTAGTGCCACTACTGGTATTCTTTACACGGACGGTCACTCCGGGAATGGCTGCGCCATTTTTGTCCTTTACAATACCTTTAACCGGACCGGCCTGTTGAGTGTTGGGTGTAACCAGGGTTTGTGCTTTTACTGATACGGCTGCATAGAAGGCCAGTAACAGCAGAATGCTACATGCTTTTGTACAAACGACTTTCATAACGAATTGTTTTCTTCGAGTTATCAAATTCAATAGTGACTTAGGTAAGAATGCTACATGGAGGATAGAGGGAAATAAGACGAATGAACAAACAATCATAGGAAGCCATAGTTATGGCAGACAAATGGACTCGATTGCAAAGTACTCAGTTCTTTTTATATAACAATAAGGACATAAAAACTTATGCAGGAATCAGTTTCCTATCAATCGTTCCTGCATCGCTTTTACAATAGCGCCGGAGCGGGAGTTGACATCAAGTTTGCGGTAAATATTCATGATATGGGATCGTACAGTACCAACACTGATATGACAATGTTCTGCTATTTTCTTATAAGTATCTCCATCCACAAGACAATCCAGCACCTGCAATTCACGGGAAGATAATCCATAAGGGTCCGGCAGTCCGCTGCCTTTCCGGTTAAAGAACGTCAGTACTTTTTGTATCGCCAGCATATTGGATTGCAGGGTAGACTCATATACAGTAGTAATAAATTCTGTAATAGACGCTGGAGGAGAGGGATTAACTGGTGTAGTAGCAATCTGTTCTTTGGAGGTTTTATTTCCACTCAACGTGAATACAACCACGTTCACTTCAGGATAAGCTGTTTTAAAAATATTCGCGACTTCGGTCGGGGCAAGACCAGGGATATCAATATCCATAAATACGATGTTGCATATATCTTTTGCCAGCTGCTGTACCGATAGGGTATCGCCATGTCCCCCTTCTGCATCTACCTCATCATTTATGCCGGGCTGACCTGCGCTGTTACGCCGCACATTTTTCATATCGTTTTTTTTGGGTTTGTATATGTTTCAAAACCTTATTTCTGTATCCCCCAGTGACGGATTTTTGTATGGCGATAATCAATAAACTGGTCAGATTATAAGGTTTCCCATACAGAAACAAATTTGATACAAATACAAGCAGTAGTCAATCGGATAAGTATATGGTTTTTCAGTAAATACTAATAAACAATTTGTTGAATATTATAAATAACCAAAAAGGAAGAAAATAGTTACGATCAGAATCAGGTTGACACGGGTATAGTAAATAAGATAATTACAATACAATTTACGGGTTTATATTAAAATTTTAACAGACGAAATAGAAACAAACTGAAAGGAAAGAAAGATATATTACCAGGGGAGAGAAAATAACATTACTATTTAAAGAATAAGCATACTAAAAAAGAAGAGCCTTAACAATCGGTTAACCACGAAATCCAAACATTATCTCTAGTTTTGATATAATATTCAGCGATTATAGTTGAATAATAAAAGATTTTTTTCGTTGTAGTATCCTTTTCCAATAATTGTACTGCAACAGTTGTTAATGATTGTCATGTGAATAATAAGGCCCTTACTACCAAAAGTGGCAAGGGCCTTTAAGTTTATAATAATATTTTGTCATTAATGCGCTCCCTGTACTCTCGACCTGAGAGCAATCCTGATAGTTCCTACATACACATAATCCTCATTAATGTCCGTTACATACTTCAGGTTAATCATGTATTTATGACGTACCCGCAGGAAACTGTCTTCCGGCAGGTAAGACATAATCTTTTCCGAACCGTTGTCAGCCATTACACGTGAATCTTCCAGATGTAATACACAGGAATCTTCCATGATCTCAACAAACATTAATTCTTCCAGGGAAATTCTGGTTGACTGTCCTTCCCAGGACGTGTAGAATGAAGCTAAATTCTGCATACGTTTAAGTTTTTGAAATGGTCACCAGATTTGTTTAACAAGAAAAACAGCAGGTAACTGAATAGAAACCTGCGTATGAAGCTTATGAAATCTAAACCGTCTTATGAGAAAAAGTATCCTTGAAAATATCAGGTTTGCATTTTAATAATTAACAAAAAGGGGGGCCGCTTTGTTGTAAATAAAATTTATTTACAGGACGGCAAGATAAATAGCTTTATCTCTGCAGGCGTTAAGCAAGGGTTAATGCAATAGTTAATACGGCGTTAACTGCGGAGTATAACACTCCGCAGTCACGTTCCGCTAAGGCAGAGGGAATCCCCCTGCATATATGCATGCTGGCAGGTGGATAGATAATTTAAAAAATATGGGAGAACGGGTTATGGGTTATTATATGCTGATGGACAACATTAATATAATGACTACTAATGTCAGATTCTTTACGAAGCGGATATTAAAACCACCCTTCTCCGAATAATAATAACTTTCTTTATAACGGTCATAAGCTATAGGTGCTCCCAACTCTTTCATCATCTTCAGAAATTCAAATAGTGTTCTCTCGGAAATCCTTAACCTCTTTGCAAGGTGTGCCGGTTTTCCTGTGCCTTTGATCCTTATCAGGTAATCAATAGTCTGCAGTCTTTCAAAATAACGTTTAGGCATGCTGGCATACGGGGGTTTACAATGTACGAATGTGTTAAATAGTGAGTCAATTTTTCCTGATCTGTAATGGGCTAATTTCCTTCCTCTGGTTAATTACGTAAGTAGTGTTGTGTGCATAGTGTCTTTTTCATTATGGATCATAAATGCATTTTTCATAAACATATATTTTGAGGGTATTAGATTGAAGCAAAATCCGCCTGCAGGATAGCCAGTCTGCAAGCTAAAGAATTCTACTGCTACTTTGCAGCAGCCAAACTGTTTTTTAAGGCGCATGGTTTTAGATAAAATAGAAACTCCCCTGGTTGAAACCTGGGAAGTTTTCATCAAAAACCAACCATTAAAAGTCTTCTCCGCAAAGGCTTCTGAAAACAGATCACCCTTGCATGAATTTATCGTTTGTATAATTCTTTTATCCATTATAGCTGAATGTTTGTAATGTGCTGTCTTAATAAAAAAATCCTCTCCGATAGATATCGGTATAGGGTTCCGTACGACGTTGTAATGTTACATTACAGCGCGCAGAATTTGGTTAATAAATTGTTAACGGTAAAAAATATATCAGGAAATAATAGAATATACCCCCAGGCAGAACCGCCATGAGAGCCAATCAGAGCTAAAATGGAAATGTTAATGGACCTTACGGCTTCACTGCAGCATATAAATGTGTGAGAATCTGTTGTACTACTCCCTGCGCATCCTCATTATAGTGATGTCCGCCAGGTAAAACAATCTGATGATAATTACGGATAGTCAATGCCTTTATATCAAAATCTTTCTCATCCTGGCCAAATACCAGTAACAATGGCTTAGTGGTAATACTATTCATCTCACCCGTTACACTCATACTGCCAGGCGTAGATGTCTTACCCAGCATATCAGAAATATGTACCACCATATCTGTACTTGTAGAAGGAGACATAAATACCAGATGCTGTGTCTGAGATTGAAACGCCGCCGGTAAATGCTGATAAATAAAAGGCAGTACATCCGCCCCCATAGAATAACCTACCAGTATAAAAGCATGATTATTCCATTGGGAAGAATAATACTGCAACAAGGCCGTCACATCTGCTGCGGCCTGTTGCGGCGTCTTTTTATTCCAGAAATATTTAAGTGTATTTAATCCGATAACAGGATACCCCTTGCCTGCAAAAATGTTAACCATATCTACAGAGAATTTCTTCATTCCCCCATCTCCTGTAATGAAAAACACGATCGGACGTTCAGCCACCACCACTGAAGGCACTTTCACCGTTACCGGTAACCTGCTGATATCTGTCTGCGCATTCACTACTCCCATTCCCAATAACATGCAACCCATCAAGAGGGCGTATTTTCCTGTTGCCATTTTATTATGTTTTCATCACCTTACTAAGCGCTGCAGGCAACTGTATAAGGTCAAAGTCATGTTCGTATACGAGGTATTTATTTGCCCACTCGGTAGCATATTTCTCTTTAAATTCACGCAATCCATGATAATGACGGAAAGCCTTGATCTTCTCATAAGCAAACTTCACTACCTGCTCCGCCGTATTCTGAGGCTGCTCTATACCAGACATTGGTACCAGCCCTAAATTCAGGTATTGCAGGCCTTTCTCTTTTGCATCCTGTATCAATGCAATGATCAGCGCATCCATACACCCTCCCGGAGCATCCGTCCGTTTACGTATCAGGTCGTATGTACATTCACCAGGGGCATAATCCGGAATGATATTCAGGAAAGCGGCAATCTGCCCTTCCGCATTGGTCACTGTAATTACATCCTGTTCCAGAATTGCATCCACATCAAACAATCCCTGGGAGAAAGTCAGCTCCTTCACATCGTATTGTTCCAGCCATTCATCAGATACCTCTTTCAATTCCTGTACCAATTCTAACGACAACGGTGCACGGTTCATGGTAGTAATATATCCCTTGGCGGCAAGACTATTCAATCCGTTCCGCATAGACTTCTTATCCTTTCCACTGAGGGAGAAGGTTGTAACGTCCATAATCCCCTCCTGTCCTATCAGCAGTTTCTTTTTCCGCAGATGCTCAAAATAATACATACTTTGTTCATCTACACGATAAAAAGCAGGACGAAGCCCCATTTTGCGGCATTGAGCCTCAAATTCCTGCAAAAGGGGCAATTTGGCATCTTCTGCACAAACAGGTTCTTCCAGCACAATGGCAAAGCTGCTGGCTACCCTGTAAGCGATGAATCCCTGGTTATCCTCAGAGACGAACAACAACTTATCATCCGCTATCTTAAAATAATCCATCGCAGAATTTCCATACTGGCTCAGGTAAAATTGTGCTTTTTCAAGAGCAGCATTGGTTTGCTTGCCTACCGGCAGATATGGCCGGATGATAGTATAGAACAAAAACGCCCAGGCACCTACGCCCAGTACCCGGATCGCACTTAAAAATTCACGACCGAAACGTGTTACCGGATGCAACCCGTCATCTTCCAGTAACAGGAACCCATGAAAAGAGGCCCGCAGGGAACGAAGCAGTGTAAAGTCCATTCCAAAGTGCCGCACATTCAGGAAATAGAACCCTATCGTCCCGAATATCAACACCACCAGCAATGTAGCCACTGCCGTAACCACCCCTATATTCACCAGTTGCCGGTTACTCCTTACCCGGTACTGACGTGCTGTTATAATCAAAATAAGACTGGTCAGCAAGGCCAGCGTAGCTTCTTCATAGTCCAACGCCTTACTGATATGCCCGATGGCAGACAATACAGACACGGACAATGCCACTGTCCAGGCGCTGCGTAAGCCCCGGAACAGGAAAGTGGCCGTCACCAACAATACCAACCCCAGGAATACTACCAACAGGTTGGACGCGTGGATACTCTCCCCCGGAATATAAGCCCTGAGCATTTTAATACGGTTGGTCAGTGGTGGTGTTAATACAGAAAAGATATTGACCATGCCCAACAGAAAAATCAATACCGGTGGTAATAACCTCAACACCAGATGCCTGCCTTTTAAGATAAAAGCCAGTATACCACCCATCAGGGGTAACCAGAATTCAAACAGGCGGTAGAGCAGGGTGATTTCCAGCGCCTGCAGAGAAGTATATCCGTAATTAGTCAGTAAGTAAGCAAGAGACAATTCTATCGCGCCTAATCCACGGAGAAAAGGAGACACGATCAGGAAGATGGTGGCTACAATGTATCCCACACAGGCAGCTTCAAGCGAAGGCGTTGCCCCTGTGGCCAGCATACTGATATACAGATGCGCAATACCTACTATTTCAATACCGGCAGATGCCAGTACTGTTTTTGCAAAGGAAGGGCGATGCAGGTTGAATGCAAAGATCTCATCTACATGTATAATGGCCTTGGGAAAATATTTTTCAAGCAGGCGATAAGCAGATCCTTTCGTCTGGAAAGAACGTACAACCCATACTGTCAGCCCCAGTACCAGGCAGATACCTACCAGTCCGCCTACAGCATCCAGCATAGATTCATCATGCAGTATCGCAAATCCAACTACCGGTATCCCTACCAGGAATACGGAGAAGATCCCCGTAAATCCGTAAATACCGGATGCCTGGTGAATCTGTTGTTTGCTGATGTAACTGCGCTTAAGGCTCTGAGGTAAGTAGGCCAGGGAACTCACTCCTCCTGCGGGAAGAAAAATACTCAGCAGGTTTCTTTTCAGAAATAACTCAGTGCATCGCTCCACATCCAGTTTACTACCTACCGATTTAAAACTATAGGCATACATTAATGCCTGCAAAAGGATATATCCTCCGGTAAGTAATACACCGGTGATTACCCAAAAACGGTTAGCGCGTTCAATGGCTGGCATCAATGACATCAGCTCATGCCGTTGCTGCCGGAAAAAGTAAATGGCTAACAGTATGAACAGTACAGCCAGTAACTCTTTCCAATGCAGCTTACGCAACAATGGTCCTAATTTCAACTTATTCATCAAGGGCATTACAGGTCGATTTTGTCGTTAAGCGTTTCTCACACTTATACACAAATCTACAAGTAAGTTGTGGTGAAAAAGGGTGAGAACCTCTAGTTTAATTTAATTTTAATGCTTTGTTTGTTTATACGGCACTACCAGTACAGGTATTGTAGAATGACGGATCACAAATTCCGCAGTACTGCCAACCAGCAAATGGTCTAGCCCGGTACGTCCATGTGTTCCCAGTACAAGTGTATGTATTTCCTGTTCTGCTGCCTGTTCAAGGATATCCGCTTTCGGGTTTCCAATGATGGCACTAACGCTTACGGCTACATCAGAATAATTTGCTGCAAAAACATTCAGGCGCGTGGCGATGTCCTGTACCCTTCTTGTCCATTCATCGGAAGATTCACCGCCTTCTATAGACGGAATCAGTTCGGCCGCTTTATCCAGAATAGAAAGTAATACTACTGAGGATTTTGTACTCCTGGCCAGTTCCATACCGGCAGCGATAACGCTGGCGGAATAGCTGCTAAAATCTACAGCTATCATAATCTTTGACATATGCATCGTTTTTTAAGAGCAGAGATGTGTAGTAGGTTCAGGCGGGAATAGGCTCATGCCCATTTATTAAGCAAATTTACTATAAGTAAGTGTATTTATTGCATAAAATATTAAAAGACCCTGATAAACTATTAACGGCTGTAAAGTTTCTATTTATAGCTCCGTTAGGAGCGACATGTTTAGTGCAAAATCTGATCTAACAAACTTGGCTCCGTCAGGAGCCCCGTGTTTGTAGCAAACAACTTATCCAACAAAACACAGACTCCGTAGGAGTCCCCTAATTCGCGAATAATAGGGGACTCCTACGGAGTCAATTAAAGAGGATATCAATATTTGCTACAAACACGTCGCTCCTAACGGAGCTATGTTATAAAATCTCTTTTTATTGTAAAGCCCCGGCCTTCATATCAGCTGATTTATTCACTACAGAAGTTACTCTGCTGCTACGTCCTCTTGTATCAAACACTTTAAAAGTGATGATTCCTTTTTCTTTAACAGGACCTGTATACACCTTGCTTTTAACATCCGGTTCTTTCCCGTTGGTAGTATAACGGATCACCAGACCAGGTACTTGTAAATTAGCTACAACAGCACCATTTATAATCGCTGCACCCGCAGTAGGAATACGGTAATTATACCCTCCATTATAATGATCCAGTCTTACCATTTCACGTTTACCCAATACATTCGCAAATGCACCCCATGCTTTCTGATACATCTCTTCACTCTTTGCATTATCCTTTTCAGTAGCCCACGCAGGATTCTTAGCCCAGGCACGTTCAGCCAACGCCAGTAACTTAGGCAGCAGCATGTATTCCATTCTTCCGGAATTCTTCACGGTTTCACTCCACAACAACCCCTGTATCCCTATAATGTTATCCGCACCATAAGAAGTTAAACGGTCCTTCCCTACAAAAAGATCAGGTCTCAGCGGATTATCCAGTGCATCCACTTTAGAATTTTTATAATAATCTTCAGGAATCAGATAGAACGGTTTATCGATATCCACAAATCCACCCCAGTAAAAACCTGGTTCATCAAACACCTTCTGATAAGCCATATCAAAATACAGGTTGCTCACCCCAGAGAATACCACTTTATAATTAGCGTTCGCCAGTCTGTAAGCCAGATCTTCTGCACCACCACCCATTGTATTATTCCATACATCCAGCATAAAACCACCATTACTGAAATCAGGATTTGGAATATTATGCGGCTGACCATCCAGTATTGTTTTACGCATGCCCATCTCTTCCCAGCCATACAACTTCAATCCTCTTGCATTCAACAGGGAATACACCTTTCCATAATAGTAATACCACAGATCATTTGTATTCTTAATTCTGCTATCCTTCGCCATCAAGGTCTTCACCACCGGAGATTTCTCCCATACACCACCAGGCACTTCATCTCCTCCCATATGCACATATTCCAGAGGAGCACCGGCATCTTTATACATAGCCTGTACCTCTTCCACTACCTTATCCAGAAAACGGTACACAGCAGGCGAAGCAACGTTAATCACGTTATCATTCCAGTTCTGCACAGAATGATATTCTGATTTATCTTCCAGATCTCTTAACAGATATGTTTCTGCTTCTTCACGTTTCCCTTCCTTCATTAATCTTGCATAACGCGCGTCCATAGATTTGATAGCGGCACGAGCATGCCCCGGTGTTTCTATCTCAGGAATAACACGTATATGCCTTATAGTTGCATACTGTAATATCTCTATAAAATCTTTGCGGGAGTAAAAACCATTACCTGCACTATCCACTAAATCAGGTCCTGAACCATATGCAGGCTGCAATGCAGCTGTCTCATCTACCCCATGTGCGCGATGTCCGCCTACAGCTGTCAACTCAGGCAGGGAAGGAATTTCCAGCCTCCAGCCTTCATCATCCGTCAGGTGAAAATGCAGCACATTCAGTTTATACAATGACATCACTTCCAGTAATCGCAGTATATCGTTCTTACTATGAAAATTACGCGCTACATCCAGCATAAAAGCACGGTACCCATAACGCGGTCCGTCTTTCACACTCACAGCCGGAATAGTCACAGACTTCTGTACACCAGCCCAGGTAGCAGGCGGCATAACCATTTTCAGCGATTGTATACCATTAAAAATCCCTGCACCATCCGCAGCTTTAATAACAACACCAGCAGCAGTTACATCTAAACTATATGCCTCAGCAGCAAAACTACTATCACGCTGTAAGTCAATACCGGTACCACCCACGATGGCAGGTTTCTTACCCAGTATATTTCCCAGTTCTGATGACAGGTAAGCGGCTTCATTACTAAAAGCAGGAGCCGCATTAATATGTGTATTAATGTCCAGTATATAAGCACCGGTACCTGCTACTTCTTCCTGCGCAGTAGGAAATACCAACGGTAATTTAGAAGCGGCTATATCAGGAATATTCTTATTCTGTTTGTAGATATCAGCAGCCGTCAGCAAAGGGGATTTATCACCCGGAAAACGCAGATACTGTTTAGGCTGTGTAGAAGGAAGGATACTGTAATTTTTGAGCGGATATCCTTTGGCTGGATCATTATCCCATACAAGATACAAACCATCCGGAGCATCTGTAAAATTCACCGCCCAGGCATCTGCTACCAGCTCTATACGAAGAGAATCACCAGGTGCAATACCTTTACTGGCTGCAGTAGGTGTTAACTTATACAGATCACCGTTTATGTGTGATGCACTCACATTCCCGGCAGTAACACCAGGTGTAATAAACCGTACAAAGTTGAAATACAACTGCCAGCCCTGTGCGGGTAAAGCCGTCTTACCAGTATTTACAATCTTAAATACAGAGAGGAACTGATCTTTCCCCTTGTAGTGATTTTCAACTACTTCCCAGGATACCTTCAACCGGGAAGTTTCAAACGTGGCTTGTGCAAAGCCTGGTGCGACAATCACCACCAGCAGGCTGCATACGAGAGTTAAACGGCGAAAATTCATAAGTGAACTATATTAACTGCCGTAAGATAATGTTATACTGTTGCAAATCAAACAGCTATTGGGTAAGTTTTTCTTCCTTAAAAACTGGTACAGTGAGAATCAACAATGTGTTAAAAGAGAAGGAACTGATGTAACATAAAATGTTCACCTTTTGATTTTCCCTATCTTTATTTATTAAATAAAAGGGACTTAATATATGAAAGGATTTATTGCTTTCTCGCTTGGCAGTGTGGCAGTTATTGCGGCACTTGGTTATTTCTTCCCATGGACATGGTGGTTGTTGGCTCTCATAGTACCACTCATTATCATGGGATTAATAGACATTACACAGAAAAAACATGCTATTATGCGCAACTACCCTATCGTGGGCCGTTTGCGTTATTTCATGGAAGATATCCGTCCTAAAATTTACCAGTACTTCGTTGAAAGTGATATCGACGGCAGCCCTATAAACCGGGTAGACCGCTCCACCATTTACCAGCGGGCAAAAAGAGAACTCAATTCCCAGCCCTTTGGTACCCAGTTCAATGTATACGCAGAAGGATACGAATGGATGGCCCATTCCATACAACCCCGTTCATTCGATAAAATGAATAAAGATCCCCGGGTACTTTTCGGGGGAGATGAATGTACCCAACCCTACTCTGCCAGTATCCTCAACGTATCCGCTATGAGTTATGGCTCATTGAGTTCCAACGCAGTAGAAGCGCTGAACGGCGGGGCAAAGCTGGGTAACTTCGCTCATAATACAGGAGAAGGGGGGATCAGTGAACATCACCTGAACCAGGGTGGAGATATCATATGGCAGATAGGTACCGGTTACTTCGGCTGCCGTAACGACGAAGGCAACTTCGACGAAAAACTCTTCGCAGAGAAAAGTGCCATCCCCCAGATAAAAATGATCGAATTAAAGATCTCCCAGGGAGCTAAACCGGGTCATGGTGGTATTTTACCTGCTTCTAAGAATACACCCGAAATTGCGGCTATTAGGCACGTAAAACCCAATACTACAGTTGCTTCTCCTCCTTATCATACCGCTTTCAGCTCTCCCCGTGAAATGGTCACCTTCATCAGCCATATGCGGAAGTTAAGCGGCGGGAAGCCGGTAGGCTTCAAGTTATGTATAGGCCAGAAACAGGAGTTCCACGCCATCTGTAAAGCGATGCTGGAAACCGGCTGTTATCCGGACTTCATCACTGTTGATGGTGGAGAAGGCGGCACTGGCGCGGCACCTCCTGAATTCTCTAATTCCGTGGGTATGCCCCTCATGGATGCCCTGGCCTTTGTACATGATACCCTCAGAGGCTACAGCATCCGTACCAAAATAAAACTGATCGCATCCGGTAAAGTCCTTACCGGCTACCATATTCTAAGGGCCATGGCCTTAGGCGCAGATACCTGCAACAGTGCAAGAGCCATGATGATGGCCCTGGGTTGCATACAGGCTCTGGTATGTAATACCAACCGCTGCCCTACAGGCGTAGCTACCCAGGATAAATGGTTAATGGCCGGGCTGGTAGTAGAAGATAAAAAACACCGCGTGGCTAACTACCACCGCGATACCATAGAAAGCGCCATTGAATTAACAGCTGCTGCCGGACTGGGAGACCCTCACGAAATTACCAGGGGGCATATTTCCCGCAGGGTATTTATGAACCAGGTTCGCAGCTTCGAAGAAATATACCCCAACACACCTACCGGCTCCTTATTGAAAGGTGAAATCATAGAAATGGTAAGTAGCGACAAATGGTAATAAGAGGAATAAGATAGGAATAAAACAGGATCATCCTCCGTTTATCCTCCGTTAAAAGACGGAGGATAAACGGAGGATGATCCTGTTTTATTCCTGTTCTGAACCTATCTAAAGCATGGCTAATGTATCTCTCCTTCCTGTCTCCTCCCACTCTCCGCCCTATTAACCGCGCACTTTGCCTACTCTTTAATTTTCACAACAAACATATTTCCCGGAATATCCCCCGGCTTTAACCCGGCCAGATTTATCACCAAATCGTGTCCTTGTTGCTGATAACCAATGACTTTGTTACACCCCAGAATACTAACTACCGCTTTTTTAGCCGGTGTATAGTTCTTAATCCTCAGTTGCTGCTGAAAAGCTGTTGCGATACAATAAAGCACCCCCGGTTTCTGTGTAAAGAACATCTCAATATGTGCATAGTCCTTAGAAGGTAACACCATCTTAGAGATATTATAATCCGCCATAAAATTGGCTTCCTTTACTTCCGGACGTTTCCCTGCACTCCACTGACGTGTTTCCTTCCAGGGTTTTGTATCAAAAATAGCTTCTCCGTTAGTCTCCAGCCATGCCCCTATATCAATCAGCCGCTGTTGCATAATCACCGGAATCCGTCCATCTGAAGTGGGGCCGATATCCAGTAACAAATTACCTCCACGGGCCACTATATCCACCAGTAATAAAACCAGATCACTGCTCTTTTTGTAATCATTCACATTCTCCATACGGTTATATCCGTAAGAACTACCAATACCCTGGTTCTCTTCCCATACTACACCCGGTTGCATCCCACTCCCATATTCAGAAGTAAAGTAAGTCGCGCCGTTATTCTTCCCCCGTGTATCCTTACCCCAGCGATCATCTACTACCACTTCATCCTTTACAGGAGATTCATTATATAACCAGGACAGCAGCTCTGTACTATGCCAGGCAGTATCAGACAAGTCCCATTCCCCGTCAGAGAAAATCACAGAAGGCTTATAACGGGTTACCAGGTCTTTAAACTCAGGCGTCATCACTTCCTTAATATATTGCTGTTTATCTTTCTTCCATACCGGGTTAAACCATTCGTACAGGGAATAATAATATCCCATCTTTAAACCGGCCTTCCGCACTTCTGTCGTCAGATCCCCCAGTAAATCACGTTTAGGCGTACCACTCACTGCATTCCAGGGATGCCCCCAGGACTCATTCGCCTGTTTACTGTCCCATAGACAATACCCCTCATGATGTTTGGAAGTCAGTACAACATACTTAGCCCCGGAACGCTTAAACACATCCGCCCACTGGGCAGGATCAAATAACGAAGCCGTAAACTGCTGTTCAAATTTCTCATAAGGAAAATCCCTTCCATAGTTCTTATCATGAAAAGCAGTCACCTGCTGATGTGTGCCATCCGTAGCCCCATTCAACTGCCACCAGTACCATTCAGAATACCCTCCCGGACCTACCACTGCATAAGAAGGCACTGCATATACCCCCCAATGAATAAAGATCCCAAACTTGGATTCATTAAACCATGCCGGGATACCCCGCTTATTCAGCGAAGCCCAGTCAGCAGTATATTTCTGTGCAAAAAGGGGTGAAAAGCCCAATAACATGGCCATAAAAAGGAAGATCTTTTTCATACAGGAATTTAAGTTATCTAAAAATAAACCCCGAAGGGGCAACTTCCAAATACCATCTGTGCAGTGACCAATAGTATCTTGACAAGACATCACAAAAAAGAGTAGTGACTCAGTTTGATTACATAATCTTTGCGCCAGGTGTTGTTGATCAATAAATACACCTTATCTGACGTGAATATTAGGTGAAGTTAAATTGAAAAACAAATCCTGAACCCATATTCCTAAGCTAAATCAGAGAACTAAACAGTCAGATGCAGTGTATTTATGATCAACAACATCTGGCAATCTACTCTCTCATAATATGAGAACCGGGTCACTACCAAAAAGAAAAAGGGCGTATCAGATTACTGATACACCCTTTCTTTATATTTTTTGAATACTCCTACATTTCCAGTGCGCCGGCAGCAGCTTCATCCACAAACCAGTGAAGCTCTCCATCCTCTGGCCTTATCAGCTGGGAAGGGTACTTATCCGGATTAAAAGTGCCTTCAATAACACTCTTTAATGTGAGCGACTTACCTGTACCGGTAGCCATAAATATTACACATGCCGCATTATTCACTACAGGAGCAGTGAGTGTAATGCGATACATATCCTGCGCAGGCAGGAAGAATGCTTTCACCCAGGCATCCTGTTCGTGTACCACGGGCATACCGGGAAACAGAGACAGAGTATGACCATCATCACCCATGCCTAACAGCACAAGGTCAAAAGTGGTTTCGCCTTCTTTAAAATAAGTGTGCAGCATCTTTTCATATTCAGCAGCTGATTCTTCCGGAGGAATATCAGTACGCATTACATGAATGTTCTCTTCAGGTACGCCTACAATGTTCAGCAGGGTATCATACGCCATCTTCGCATTGTTACGCTCGTCTTCAAAAGGTACGGCCCTTTCATCTCCCCAGAAGAAATGGATTCTGTTCCAGGGTATCATGATCTTATAAGGCTCCTTTGCCAGCAGCGTATGCAATTGTTTTGGCGTATTCCCGCCGGAAAGCGCCAGTGTAAAGATGGGCTGGTCTTGTAATACTTCCTGGATATAATTACTGATCCAGGCGGCCAGGTTTTCGCTGAGTTCCTGTGTATTCTGAGCTATGTGTAATTCCATAAGTCTTTATTTCGGCAGATTTATCCAGCTGTGACCATCTCTTGCGATCATAGCATCGGCATCCTCAGGACCCCATGAATCCGGAGCATAGTTTGGAAAATCTACTGGTGTACGGTTCTCCCATGTTTCCAGTATCGGCATCACCACTTTCCAGGCAGCTTCTACCTGGTCTGCACGCATGAAAAGCGTAGCATCACCTTCCATTACATCCAGCAGCAATGTTTCATATGCCTCAGGAGCATGCTGATCACCAAACTGTTCGTCAAAGTTGAACACCATTTCCACAGGTTCCAGCATCATGCTCTGACCAGGACGTTTTGCCTGGAAACGCATACGGATATCCATTTCCGGCTGTATACTGATGGTAAGGCGGTTTGGACGCCAGGTTTCCGCAGACTCTGTAGGGAAAGCATTATGCGGGGCCGGACGGAACTGCAACGTAATGTTGGTAGCCTTCTGGTGCATGTGTTTACCTGTACGTACATAGATAGGAACACCCTGCCAGCGCCAGTTGTCTATATAGAACTTAACAGCAGCATAAGTATCAGTAGCAGATTCAGGAGCCACTCCCTTCTCTTCCCTGTAACCGGGTACTGCCTTTCCTTGTCTCCATCCTTTGGAATATTGTCCGCGTACTGCGTTCTCGTGTACTTTTTCTCTCGAAAAAGGACGGATCGCATTCAGTACGTCTACTTTCTTATTACGGATCTCATTCGCATCGAATGATACGGGAGCTTCCATCGCTACCATACAAAGGATCTGCAGGATATGGTTCTGCACCATATCTCTCAGGGCACCTGAGTTCTCATAATAACCACCACGGCCTTCCAGCCCAACGGTTTCAGAAGCAGTGATCTGTATGTGATCGATGAAGTTGCGGTTCCACACCGGTTCGAACATAGCATTTGCAAAACGCAGCGCGATAATGTTCTGTACAGTTTCCTTACCCAGGTAGTGATCTATACGGTAGATCTGTTCTTCTGAGAACATACGGCCCAGGAGGGTATTGAGGTCATGAGCGCTTTGCAGGTCATGGCCAAATGGTTTTTCTATTACGATGCGGGTGCTGGCTTTATCGCTGCACAGGTTCAGACTGCCCAGTTTTGTGGCTATGGCAGGAACCAGTTGTGGCGCTACTGCCAGATAAAAGATCACATTAGGATGGGTACCCCATTCTGCTTCTTTCGCTTTTACCAGGTCGGTAATAACACTGTAAGCAGCCTGGTCTTCCGCATCCATCTGCAGGTAAGTAACGTTCTTACTGAATTCATTCCAATGACCGTTCTCTTCTCCTTTACGACGGGAAAATTTAGTGATCCCATCTTTCAGATGCTCATGGTATGCATCAATTGTATAGGCACTACGACCTATACCAGCTATTTCAAATTTTTCCGGCATATAATCATCCAGGAAGAGATTATATAATGCCGGTGTGAGTTTCCTGTAATTCAGGTCGCCACTTCCACCAAAAATAAAAAGAACTGAAGCTGGCGGACGTTTGTGATTTGTCATGACTATCTTTTTAACATTATCCTATCCTTACTCACCCCATACAGTATGGAAGCTACCGGTAGCGTCTGTACGCTGGTAAGTATGTGCGCCAAAGTAATCACGTTGTGCCTGTACCAGGTTGGTAGGCATACGTTCTGTACGGTAAGCGTCGAAATACCCCAGGGCAGACATGATACCTGCGGCAGCAATACCACTTTGTGCAGCCTGCGCTACAACAGTACGGGTATTAGTGAGTGCATTCTCTATTAAATTTGCTACTTCTTTGTTTAATAAAATGTTTGGCAGATCAGGCGATGCTGAGTAAGCCTTCATGTATACTTCCAGCAGGGTAGAACGGATGATACATCCTCCTCTCCATACCTTCACTACTTCCGGTAACGGGATCTCCATTTTCAGCTCTTTGGAAGCCTGATGAAGCATCGCCAGTCCCTGTGCATAACTGATGATTACACCGAAGTACAAAGCATCATGGATCTGTTTGATCCAGGTCTCTGTATCTGTGTTAAAAGAAGCTACAGGTTTGTTGTAGATCTTAGCTGCTTCTACACGTTCTTCTTTATATGCAGAGATAGTACGCATAGCTACTGCTGTGTCAATCACAGGTATTGCTACCGGTAATTCCATCGCATCCTGGGAAGTCCATTTACCAGTACCTTTTGATCCTGCTTTGTCAGAGATCACGTCTACCAGTCGTGCAGATGTTTTATCGTCCTTCTGCAGGAAGATGTCCGCAGTAATCTCTACCAGGAAAGATTGCAGTGCCCCTTCGTTCCATGTTTTGAATACCTGGTGTAAGCGGTCATTGTCCAAACCGGCATGTTGCAGCAAGGCATATGCTTCGCTGATCAGCTGCATAATGGAATATTCAATACCGTTATGTACCATTTTAACATAGTGGCCTGCTCCTTCTGTTCCCAGGTAAGCAACACATGGCGTGTTGTTCACTTTGGCAGAAATAGCTTCCAGCATGGGTCTTACCTTCTCGTAAGCCTCTTTGTCTCCTCCCGGCATGATACTAGGACCCGTACGGGCGCCTTTTTCACCACCGGATACACCCATACCCATGAAGTGGATGCCCTTCTCGCGCAGGTATTTCACCCGGCGTACTGTATCTGTATAATGGGAATTACCTCCGTCTATCACTACATCACCTTTCTCCAGCAGCGGGATCAGGGATTCTATCACATCATCTACAGGCTGCCCCGCCGGTACCAGCATCATCAGCTTTCGCGGACTTTGCAGTAACTGGACCATCGTTGCAAGTTCCGCCACCCCTTTTACGGTAGTGCCCGGTGTAGCCGCCGATTCGAGGGCGCCGGTCTTGGTACTGTCTTTATCAAACCCAATAACGGAAAAACCATGGTCAGCCATGTTGAGCAATAGGTTACGTCCCATTACGCCCAGGCCAATCATGCCAAAATCGAATACGCTTTGTGCCATAAATTATCGTGTAAGTGCCTTAAGAATATGTAAAATTAGGGAAGGATGTTGAAAATGGGAAATACTACTTTAGACGTGACAGTTTCATTACCACTCCAAAAACACCATCCCTGCCCCGCAAATTAAGATGGTAAAGCCTCCCAGCGCATGAACATACTTTTCAAGTTTCCCCGTTTTTAGAAAAGAAAATCCATAATATCCCAATAATACCATCATAATCATGGTGAGGAGGGTAAAAAGAGTGAATATAACCACCAGCATAATCATGCCATAAACGGAATGTTGGGCCGCCGGATACGTCAGCAGGGGGATTAATGGCTCACAGGGGCCTAATCCGAATATAATCAGCATGATCCAGGGGGTTACCTTCCTTCTCTCCTGTGGATAAACAACCTCTCCATGTTTATGTTCATATACGTAAATGTTGCCATCGTCATATATATCAAAGTGTTTGTGGGCCTTATTTTGAATGGCTCTACGGATACCCCATACCGTATATATCAGGCCAAAGCTAAGTAATGCCCATCCCGCAATTCCTCCTCTTAAATTCTCCAACCCGGTAATCCTCGATAATGACCATCCGAAGGCTATGCCCAGTACGCCCAGCAATACAGAGCTGCCTACATGGGCCAGCCCGCACAACAGCGTCCATACTATGGTCCTGGCAACAGACCAATCCCTTGCCCTGCTTAATGCGATGAACGGGATATAATGATCAGGCCCGGTCACCGTGTGCAGACAACTGATTGTAATAGCTGTAAATAACAACATTTGCAGTTCAGTGTTCATTGATACGGGTATTTTCAGATAGTTGTGGCAATAGTTTCCGTTATAAAGACAATTATTTTCTATAGCATCCTTTCACTTCCGGCTAACGCTGATATCTTTTTAAATAGTGAGTAGAGTTGCTCTCCTCCCTGTCCAAGTATTCTCACCAATAAAGCACCTGATGCTGTTTGAGAAACTCCGGCAGTAATCCCTTTCTCTTCTGACAGAATACCATTAATAAGATCAGACATCGTTATCATATCCTTTGTATCATCATGCCATAGCAAAGCTGCCTGATGAGTATATTCTTCCCATTGCCCGGTAGCATTGGCTGGTATCTGTTCCGGCTGAAGCACGGTAACATCTTTAAACAACAACTTCCCCTCTCTATACACTTCAGTAATACTCTGAAAAAGACGACACTTGAAAATCTCTCCGCTCAGTTTACGCCCACAGGTGATAATCTCTCCCCACATTAACCGGCAATCTTTTCCAATCTCAATTTTGTTATACCCTTCAAACACAGATTGTTCATGAGGAACAGAAGGATGAGGCAGATAACATAAACTACTTCCATCACCCATCCTCACCAGCACTTGTTGACTAGCACCTTGTTGCATATTAAATATCCGCTGATAGGATTGGGTATACAGATGAACATTGGCACCAGGGACTAACTCCAGGGAGATCTTATAACTATCTCCGTCTAATATTCCCGGAGAAGCAGTCATCATTACAAGATGTAATACAGGGTTACCTTTCCCACTGATATCTGCCAGCTTAAAAGGTCTTGTAAAATAACTATGTTGCAGATAAGTGATTCCCTGACGCTCTCCCGCTGTTATTTGCAGTTCACTGACCATGCTCCTTGTTGTTGGTAACTCACTGATCATTTTAACAAAGCAGGTTCTTCCACCGCTTCCAGTAACGCATCATGTTTAATCCAGCCTATCACAGCATCCAATCCTTCTAAACTCATCATATTGGTAAATACAAAAGGTCTTCCCTGCCGCATCTTACGCGCATCACGTTCCATCACTTCCAGACTGGCCCCCACATAAGGCGCCAGATCAATTTTATTGATCACCAGTAAATCAGACCGTGTAATCCCCGGCCCTCCTTTACGGGGGATCTTATCCCCTTCCGCCACATCAATCACAAAGATGGTCACATCTGCCAGATCAGGGCTAAACGTAGCTGACAGGTTATCTCCCCCACTTTCTATAAAGATGATCTGTACATCAGGAATACGTGTAGCAATTTCCTCCACCGCTTCCAGGTTCATACTGGCATCTTCCCGTATTGCAGTATGCGGACAACCACCTGTTTCCACACCTATAATCCTTTCAGCTGGTAACAGACTATTCTTCACTAAAAACTCCGCATCTTCTTTGGTATAAATATCATTGGTGATAACAGCCAAACTATACTGCCCGCTCATCTGTCGGGACAGCCTTTCTATTAATGCAGTTTTGCCTGCACCTACCGGTCCGGCCACACCTATTTTTATGTATGTTCTCTGTTCCATAGTTATGACATATACAATCTTGAATATAAACGCTCGTGTTGCATACTTCTTATATCAAAGGCAAAGCTGCAACGGCCTGCTAATTGCCTTGGTATAGTGAATGTCTTATCCGCCAATAATGATAACCCCGGTAATAAAGCAAACAATATCTGCTGTCCTTCCTGCTGCCCCAATGGCACCAGTTTCACACAGTTAGTAACCATTCCGGTAGCAGCGTTATAATAATACGCAGTCAATGCTTCTTTTAAAGGTATTCCTAACAGGAAAGCATATACCCCATAAGCCAGGCAGTAATGTATCCCTTTACGCATCACAACAGTAAAGTCATTATTATCTACTAAAGGAGTGAGTAATTTCACCAGCCGCATACCTAACTTCTGACTGGCCAGCCTTAGCTCCTGAGGAGCTTTCAATGCGGTACATTCTTCATCTAATAAAATCAGTTGTGCAATATCATTAGCTTCAGCAGCTCTGTAAGCCAGTACTGCAAATAAGGCATCATTATAAGGAAGATTATGTTCCAGCATATTCCTTATATACGCAGTAGCCTGCGTACCATTAGTAACCAGGCCTTGCTGCACATATGTTTCCAACCCATTGGAATGAGTATATGCTCCTACAGGTAAAGTAGGGTCAGTAAGATGAAGCAGATGTGGTAACCAGTTTTGCATACACGTTATTTAGAAGTTAACTGCATGATCTTACTAAACAGCGAACTGCCGGAGTTATGATTATGAGGTAATACGTTACTGCGTAACATGTTAGAAAGAACCCGCTGTTCCTGAACAGGAGCATATCCGCGGGCTTCCAGCCAACGGAATAAAGGTTCTTCAAAAGGGATTAATACCTGGTTACCGGATAAAAATAAAGGGAGATGTTTATTCCCGATCTCATAACAGATAGCGGCCATATCCGCCATTGTAGCAGGAGTGATCACTATTGCCAAAGAAGGCAGAATAGTAACAGTAATGGCTATATGCTCATCCATCCACAAAATATCACCTTCCTGTAATAAAGGAGACTCCTGTAAAAAGCGTAAAGCTATTTCACGTCCACCAGCCGTAGATCTGCGCAACACACGTTTGCCTGTTTCAAACCATTCCAGGTGCAATGCATCTGTATTACGGTCATTAAGTGAAACAGTATTTACATTCCCCAGTATAGCTTCTGCAACAATCATAAATTAAAACAAAAAGTAGCGTTGTGCCAAAGGCAACACACTCGCCGGTTCACATGTAATCACTTTCCCATCTACAGCCACCTCGTAAGTCTCAGGATTTACTGTAATATCAGGCGTACTGTTATTATGTATCAGGTCTCTCTTACCAATATTACGGCAGTTCTTCACCGGCAATACAATCTTCTGCAATCCATATTCCTTCACAATATCTTTATCAACAGCAGCCTGAGAAACAAAGGTCACACAGGTATTATGCAATGCTTTACCAAAGGCCCCAAACATCTCCCGATACATAACAGGTTGTGGTGTAGGGATAGATGCATTAGGATCTCCCATACGGCTACAGATGATCATCCCCCCTTTAATAATCATCTCCGGCTTTGCTCCGAACAACGCAGGCTTCCACAACACAAGGTCTGCCAGCTTACCCGGTTCTATAGAACCTACATACTCAGAAATTCCATGCGTAATAGCAGGGTTAATCGTATACTTAGCTACATATCGTTTCACACGGAAATTATCAGCAGCAATATCTTCAGATGAAGCATCCTGTTTAACATCCTCCGCCAGCAAACCTCTTTGCTTCTTCATCTTATCCGCCGTCTGCCAGGTCCTGATAATCACCTCTCCCACTCTTCCCATCGCCTGTGAATCAGAACTCATCATACTAAACACGCCCATATCATGCAAAATATCTTCCGCAGCAATCGTCTCGGGTCTGATACGGGAATCCGCAAACGACACATCCTCGGGAACACTTTTATCCAGATGATGACAAACCATCAGCATATCCAGATGCTCATCAATCGTATTCACCGTATAAGGCCGTGTAGGATTTGTAGAAGAAGGCAGAATATTCGGGTACATCGCCGCTTTGATAATATCAGGCGCATGCCCGCCCCCGGCACCTTCCGTATGATAAGTATGAATCACCCGTCCATCAATCGCTTTAATTGTATCTTCTAAAAACCCGGATTCATTCAATGTATCAGTATGAATAGCTACCTGCACATCATACTTATCCGCCGCCTTTAACGCAGCATCTATCACCGCGGGAGAAGAACCCCAGTCCTCATGGATCTTCAATCCCAGCGCACCTGCTTCTATCTGCTCCCATAACGGCGGCTCCGTAGCACAATTCCCTTTGCCAAGGAAACCTAAATTCATCGGAAACGCTTCCGCAGACTCTAACATCTTCCGGATGAACCATTTCCCCGGTGTCACCGTCGTAGCATTCGTCCCATCAGCAGGCCCCGTCCCCCCACCTATCATTGTAGTAATCCCGCTATGCAAAGCATGCGTAATCTGTTGGGGAGAGATAAAATGTATATGCGTGTCAATCCCTCCTGCAGTAACAATCAACCCCGCACCACCATGCACTTCTGTACTGGCTCCTATAATAAGATTAACCCCATCCATCGTATCAGGATTTCCCGCCTTACCAATCCCCACAATCTTCCCATCCTTAATACCAATGTCCGCTTTCACAATCCCCCAGTGGTCAATGATCATCACAGAGGTAATCACCATATCCAGCACTCCTTCATCCCTCACAGCAGTAGAAGACTGCGCCATACCATCCCGGATCGTCTTCCCCCCGCCAAATTTAGCTTCATCCCCATACACAGTATGATCATGCTCAATTTCGATGATAAGATCAGTATCCCCCAAACGCACCTTATCCCCTGTAGTAGGGCCGTACATTGCCGCATAGCGGCTCCTGTTTATATGTAAGCTCATTGTTTAAATTGTTGATCGGTGATTTTCTGCATAGCTGCCTGCAGCGCAGCCGGAGAAGTAGTCTCTCCATTAACCAGGTTATTCATCCCAAAGGCACGCCTGAAACCGCCTAAAGCAACAAGGTCCACCGGTTTCTCCTCTCCCGGTTCAAAACGCACCGCGGTACCCGCCATAATATTCAGCCGCATCCCAAAAGCAGCTGCGCGGTCAAATGCCAGCTGACGGTTCACCTCAAAGAAATGACAATGAGAGCCTATCTGAACAGGACGGTCGCCCGTATTCACCACAACCACCTGCGCGGTCTTCCGGCCTGCATTAGCCTCTATAGAACCAGGTTTAATAAAGTATTCTCCAGGAATCATACAATAAGGTTTATCTGATAGGATGATGTACAGTCACAAGTTTAGAGCCATCAGGAAAAGTGGCCTCTATCTGAATTTCTTCAATCATTTCCGGTACCCCGGGCATCACATCTTCCCGGGTAAGGATAGTCGCGCCATACTGCATCAGCTGCGCCACTGTTTTACCATCCCTGGCTCCTTCCTGTAAATGACTGCTGATAAGAGCAATAGCTTCCGGATAATTCAGCTTCAGCCCTCTTGCTCTCCGTTTTTCCGCCAGTTCTCCTGCCAGATAAAGTAACAGCTTCTCTGTTTCCCTTGCCGTTAAATGCATAAGTTTAGATTTTGGTTAACGTACCTTCTTCCTCAGGTTAAATTACAAAAAAAACCGGCGAATTACTCCGCCGGTGCAAATTAAGTATATTATGTTCTTCGCATGGACTCCGTTAGGAGTCCCGTGTTTGTAGCTTAATATTTTAATTAAGCAGAGTTCCTGGCGGCATTGATGATACCGAAAGAACAACGAACAACCAGTTTTTCGTAAGTAGCCTTTAAGCCTTCTTTATCACCATCCTTATCCAACTCACGGATGCAACACAGTGCATACTGCTGTATAGTCACCAATGGCAGTACGATACGCTCACGCATCTGGATCGATAACTGATCTACCGGACTGTTGCCCATCAACTCAGTTTCTCCCATAATCTTCAGCATATATTTCGTAGCCAGTTTGTATTCATCATAGATGATATTCCAAACCTCTCCAAACTTCGGATGTTTGCCATAAGAAGCAGTCAGCGGGAAGAAACATTTCTTCATGGCCATCTGGCAGTTATCCAGTAAGGTGCGGAAGAACAGTGAACTCTTATACAACCCTTGCAGTGACTCCCATTTACCCGCCTTATCAATGGCCTGCAATGCAGAACCTACTCCAAAGAAACCTGGTACATTCTGCTTGATCTGGCTCCATGCCCCTACATAAGGTACTGCACGAAGATCATTCAGGTTCAGCTTTCCACCGGAATTACGCTTGGACGGACGGCTACCAATGTTCGTCTCTGCATAATAACGCAGTGGACTGGCATGATCCAAATAATCCAGGAAATCAGGATGATGCTTTAACTTATTAAAAGCAGTATACCCTTCATCTGCCAGCGATTGCATCAGCCCTTCCTCTTCTGCGGTAAAAGTAATCTCACGGGAAGAGAAGATATCATTCGCAATACCGGCATGTACCAGCTGCTCTATATTAAACTGAGCAGCATCCACTGTTCCAAAGTTAGAACTGATCGTTTGCCCCTGTATTGTTAACTGTATTTCCTTATTCGCAATATTCCGTCCCATCGACTGATAGAACTGATGCGTCTTTCCACCACCTCTTGCCGGAGGACCACCACGACCATCAAAGAACACCACATTGATATCATACTCGCGTGAGATGCGAGACAGCTCCTCTTTCGCTTTATAGATACTCCAGTTGGCCATCAGGTAACCACCATCTTTGGTGCCATCAGAGAACCCCAGCATGATAGTCTGCTTGTTGCTACGTTGTTTCAGATGCTGACGATAAGCCGCATTGTCATACAAAGAGCGCATCACCGTACCTGCCTGACGCAAGTCATCGATCGTTTCAAACAAAGGAACAATATCAATGCTCAGCGCTTCTTTTTTCCAGCCACTCAAAAAGAACAGACCGAATACTTCCATTACATCCAGCGCACTTGTCGTATGACTGATAATATACCGGTGACAACCAAATTCACCATTCGCTTCCTGTATTGTTTGTATCGCAGCAATCGTAGCCAGTGTATCCTTCTGCAAATCAGTCTTCAGCACAGAAGCATCTACACTTGCAGTAATCTTCAACAGATTACTGATCTTCTCTTCATCAGAAAGATTCTTATAATTTGATGGCAGTATATCTGTAGCTTCTGCAATAGCAGCCAGTAACGGCCCATGTACAGAACTATCCTGACGAATATCCAGTGTTGCAAAGAACAACCCGAATAATTCTACACGACTGATCAGGTCATCCAGTAAATTCAGGAATAACCCGTTATTTTCTTCTATCAGGATAATACGTACACGGAATAAACTATCCAGTATATCCTGACGGCAAAGATTTGTTTTATGACCAGGGATAAAGAGATTACTAAACAACTGTAATTCCAGCTGGTTCAGCTCATTCTCAATACCTCTGAAAGTAAGACGGCGTTTCAGTTTACGTACATCCAGGTAATAACACTTGATGATAGCGCCTCTTAATGCATTCGCTACCTTCAATGTAATCTCCGCATTCACAAAAGGATTACCATCACGGTCTCCCCCGGGCCAGAAGCCCATTCTTATCACAGGATTGTTACTATTGATCGCTGCCGGGAACTGTGCCTTCAGTTTAGCTACAATTTTTCCTGCCGCAGTATAGAAAGTATTTTCAAGGAACCATACCAGGCTGATAGCCTCATCATATGGAGTAGGCTTTTCTTTCTTGAAGAAAGGTGTTTTGCCCAGTTGTTGCAGATAAGTATTTACCTGCGAAGTATTCTCATTTATCAATGCCCTCGACAGATCATTGATAATACCCAGCACCTCTCCGGGATAAAACTGTGTAGGGTGTGCCGTCAGTACCAGTCTTACAGAAAAGTCCTGTAATTTCTCTGCCAGCAGATCTTCTGCCTGTTCTACAACAATTTTTGATTGCAGATGCGTGAGAGAACCAGTACCCTGCATGTCATGAATATTGCGGAAGGCAGCATCTTCCAGCGCATCAAACAACACTACCTGACGTTCTGCATATTGCACAAAACGAAACATCAGGTCCAGCTTCTGCTGTTCATTAGCGGTGGTAGTATATTGCGAGAAGAAAGAGTTGAGAATTTCCTGGGGACTTTTTTCCTTTGCATACCCTTCTTCACAATGTATCAGGAATAATGAGAGAAATACGCCGGTCTTCTCTACCTTATGAAAAGGCAGTGCAGTAAAAAGGCTGTTATAAAGCTGGAACTTGGTGCCGACCAGGTTCTTGAACAATTGCAAGGTATTATTAACCGGTGCTTCCATAACTAATTTTCGTAATTTTAATGACCTCTAGCTAACCGGGAGATAAAAGTAGTATAAAATAGTTAGAAACAAGAATTGAACCGGATTAAAACAGGGATGCCACGACTTGACGCCGTGGCATATGTATGAACCCACCCCTTTGAAATCTACAGTTGAGAATTAACTACGTTAAATGGATAAAAATTAATCAGGTTTATTTATTCTCTATTCAGATGAAATGCTACAGGTAAGCTAAACTGTACGTTCACAGCTTGTCCATTCTGTCTGCCGGGATTCCATTTAGGCATTAATTTCACTACTCGTACAGCTTCTTCTTCCAGTCCTCCCCCTTTAGGCGCGCCAACAGGCGTAACACTTGTAATATTTCCATTATAATCTACAACGAACTGGATAAACACTCTTCCATCAATGTCATTTTCTGCCGCCATACGTGGATAGTGGATATGATCATTCAGGAATTTAGCTAAAGCTGCTTCACCCCCGGGATAGGATGGCATCTTTTCAACAAATGTGTGAATAGTTGAACGGTCTTCTCCTTTAGGTCCTTCCACAACATTCCCACCAGGGCCGCCCGTACCACCTGTAAGCAATGGTGCATCCACACCACTTATATCATCACCGGTTGTTGTAGTGGTACTGACACTCTTTTTGCCAATATCCGCTATTCTGGGCGCTTCATCTTCAGGTCTTACTTCTTCACGTGTGATAACCGGAGGGGTATAAGTAACCGATGAAACGGCCGGCAGGGCAGAGGCTGCACGAGCAGGAGGTGGTGGTGTTACAACAGGTGGTTTCTCTACATCTGTATGTAGCTCTGTAATTTTAATAGGAGGTATAACCTCAATTCGTGTATGCATATCCGCAGCCACTAAACGGTTGCTCAATACATATCCTCCAATGATGACTATTGCAATAGATGCAGTACCGATGATAGCATTGCGAACACGCCTGTCCTGGCTTCTCCGCAAGTCATAAGCACCATAATCTTTATTTCTTCCATCAAAGAGAATGTCTAAAAAATCGGATGAATAAGTGTTAGTTGCATTCATGGGATAAACGTTTCTATACAGATGCGTGTAGAAACATTTTCCATAAAGAACTATAAAAAAATATTTAGCTTTTAAAAAGGAGTTATAATAACCATCCCAGATTGAAATCCGGATTTGGGTCACCTATTTTGCTAAAGGAAGTATTCACTATCTTATATATAATAATGTCGTTGTTCAGTGTTGTTATGCCAGGGGGTGCGGGAGATACGTTACATATAATTTACCACCAATAAATTTGCAACATACCCTCCCCGCTAACCTGACCGGCATTTTTATTTACAGCATTAAAGCAAACAAAATATTTGAACGTTTTAACAGCAGCAACAACAGGCTGTGTTACAGGAATTGTAACAGGTAGAGATCACCAGATCACCCTTAGTAGAAATATGTTTATGCCATTGCATAATGTTATCAGTTTTAGATTTTCATTTTGCTGATTACTGTATACTGCTGGTGAGACACTACACAGGGAAAGCACTCAGCACCGCTTCCCGGGTGACCATCAGTATTAGTCCACTGATTCTGTAGACAAATATACGTTATGCTTTTATATTTCCAAATTCAAGATGGAAACTTTTTATTTTTTTTCTGATAAGCCTTCCATAAATAGTTGGTTATATACCGGTAATCCCATTTGGAAGGTGAAATAATTTTAATATTCTTAGATTTGAGAAGAGGGTCTGTGGCCCGTTAACTTATCACTATCATGAAAAAAATCCTCCTTTTCTGTTGCCTTACCAGCTTCCTGATTCCTGTTCTGAAGGCACAAAAAGATACCACCCATCTCCTGCGGGAAGTCGTTATCCAGGCCTATCCCGGCAAACACTTTTCTTTATTACAGGTCCCTACCAGCAGTGCTGTCATCACTCCTCAGCAATTACAGTTGCAACAGGGTACTACCCTCTTACCTGCTTTAAACAATATTCCCGGTGTACGCATGGAAGAACGCTCTCCGGGCAGCTACCGCCTCTCCCTGCGTGGCAGCCTGTTACGCTCTCCTTTTGGCATCCGCAACGTGAAAATATATATGGATGAGATTCCCCTCACTGATGCCGGAGGCAATACCTACCTGAATCTGGCTGATGCCGGCAGCTTTGATGGCATAGAAGTCCTCAAAGGCCCCGATGGCAGTCAGTTCGGAGCCAACTCAGGCGGTGTACTCATCTTCCACCCGGCAGGCAGCCTGCCTGATACCAACCACATAAAGGGCGATATCCAGGGTGGCAGCTATGGCCTCTTCCACGAACAGGCTGCCTGGCAACAGCAATGGGGCAACTACCGCATGAACCTTTACCAGGCAGTACAACATTCCGATGGATACCGGGTGAACAGCGCCTTAAAAAGATATTATGTACAAACAGATCAGCAATGGCAGTACAATGCCCATAACCGCCTCAAACTGATCGCGTTTTATAGTGACCTCGACTACCACACACCGGGTGGCCTGACGGCTGCTCAGGCTGCGGCAGATCCCAAAGCTGCCCGCCCGGCTACAGCTACCCTTCCGGGAGCCGTTACCCAGCAGGCCGGTATCCACAATAAAACTGCCCTGGGCGGATTGGTGCACGAATCACAACTCTCTGACCACTGGCAACATGTGATCTCCGTATATGGCAGTAATACACACTTCGAAAACCCGTTCATCACCAATTTCGAAGCCCGTGATGAGAATACGTTTGGCGCCCGCACCTACATAGCCTTACAGAACCAGGCTATAGGTAATACAAACATTCACCTCGACTGGACCACCGGCATCGAGTGGCAGCAAACAGGCTCTGATATTAACAACTACGGCAACCGTGCAGGTAAACGGGATACCGTACAGGCGGCCAGTAACATTACAGCACGCCAGTACTTCTACTTTACCAGCCTTACTTTTCACCTCAGTAAACAACTGCTGGCCGAAGCAGCTGCCAGTCTGAATTACTTCAACTACAGCTTCAATGACGAATCTGCCGGCGGCACAGGTAAAAAGAAATTCAGCCCGCAGCTGATGCCAAGGTTCTCCCTCTCCTACCTCATTACACCGGAGTTTGCTGCGCGCGCAACGGTTAGCCGTGGTTACTCCACCCCTTCCATTGCTGAAGTACGTCCTACAGATAATGTGATCAATACTTCCCTGCAGGCAGAAACAGGCTGGAACTACGAAGCTGGCTTAAGACTCAATAACCGTCATAACCGTTACCAGTTAGATGCATCCGTATTCTACTATCACTTACAGGATGCTATTGTAAGAAAACTGCATGATGATGGAAATGAGTATTATATAAATGCAGGTGGCACCCGACAGTCTGGTGTAGAAGTACAGGGCATGACATGGATTCAGGAACCTGCACAGACAGGCTTTTTAAGAGGTACCCAGTTACAGGGTAGCTACACCTACAGTCACTTCCTGTTCAGCGATTATAACGCCGTAGGAAAGGATTATTCAGGCAATGCACTCACAGGTGTTCCTAAACATACCGTAACAGCAGGATTATTGCTGCAATTCCCCGCACATGTTTCCTTATTCACACAATACACCTTTACAGATAAACTACCACTGGATGATGCCAACACTACTTATGCAAAACAGTATCACCTGTTACAATGTAAAGTCAGCTGGGAATTGTGTAAACGTGTAGCTGTTTATGCAGGAGCGGATAACTTATTAAATCAGTTCTATAGTTTAGGGAATGATCTGAACGCTGTAGGTAACAGGTATTACAACCCTTCTCCTACAAGAAACTATTACGGCGGAGTAAGATTCGCACTATAAAAGAAAGGGGCCGCCAAACGGCCGCCCCTGCACATTGTTAGAATCAAAAAAAAATATTATACTAGTTGCTTAACTGCTGTTTTATAATGCACTAAAGGCAATGCACGCAGCCTCGCTGCTGCATATTCCGGCGTAATATCCCGCTGAGGATTTGCCAGCATTTCATAGCCCACCATAAATTTCTTTACAGTAGCAGAACGCAGCAACGGCGGATAAAAATGCATATGCCAGTGCCACTCCGGATGATCACCACTGTTAAAAGGCGCCTGATGCATACCCGCAGAATACGGGAAAGACGTCTCAAACAGGTTATCATACCGCGTAGTCAGTTGCTTTAAGATATCGGCCAGGCCTTCCTTTTCAGCAGCTGTAAACTGCAACAGGTTCTGTACATGCCTGCGACTGATGATCATCGCCTCATAAGGCCATACTGCCCAGAAAGGCACTACAGCAGCAAAATGATCATTCTCGGCAATCACGCGCTCTCCTGCTTTCAGCTCTTTATCTAAATAAGCTGATAATAAACTCTTACCATGTTGCTGATAATACTTCAGCTGCTCACGGGATTCTTTTTCAATCTCCATCGGCACATCTTCCGATGCCCATATCTGACCATGCGGATGAGGATTACTACATCCCATGATCTCTCCCTTATTCTCAAAGATCTGTATGTATTTGATGAAAGGCACTGCTGCCAGCTCTTTCAACTCAGTACACCACAGGTCTACTACTTTGCGGATTTCAGGCACTTCCATTTCCGGCAATGTAAGATCATGTCTCGGACTGAAACACACTACCTTACAAATACCCTTCTGAGAACGTGCTACAAAAAGGCCATCATCATCTACACCACCAGCGGGCGTATCAGATAACAAAGCAGAGAAATCATTGGTAAAGGCAATCGGTCCTTCATAAGCGGTGTTCTTTGTTCCGTCTGCACGGGTATTACCCGGACATAAGTAACAATCATCCACGTAAGAAGGTCGCTGCCCCAGTGCAGGAGCTTCTACTTTCCCCTGCCAGGGACGTTTGGAACGATGCGGAGAAACCAGCACCCATTCACCTGTAAGGATATTCAGGCGGGTATGCGGGTGCGCTGTCAGGTCAAAGGGATTTTCAGACATACTTAATTATTAACTAGATCATTCACGGTACGACAACCATCTTCAATGCTCGTTACATAAGCTTTGAGAGGTACTTTAAATTGTTGCTCATATCCTGCCGCGGCTTTCTCCAGCAATGCAGGTACAGCAGATTTCTTTACAATATTGATTGTACAGCCACCAAAGCCTCCACCCATCATACGGGCGCCTAACACACCACTTTCACCACCGGCAAATTCAGCCAGCCAGTTCAGCTCAGGACAACTTACATTATACAGTTTGTCCAGCCCTTCATGAGTAGCAAATACCTTCTTACCGAATGAAACAAGATCATCATGCTGCAGATCTACACAAGCATCCTGCAAACGCTGTATCTCTTCTACTACATACCGGCAACGGTTATATGTTATTGCATTGTACGACTTCACATATTCATCCAGCATCCCCATAGAAGCATCACGTAAACTGTTTACTTCGGGATGATGTTTTTTGATAAGCGCCACACCCTGCTCACACTCTGCACGACGGGTATTGTATTCAGAAGAAGCCAGGGAATGTTTCACCTGCGTATCTAATAATACCAGACTTACATCATCAAAGTTGAAAGGAATATATTCATATTCAAGAGAAGCACAATCCAGTTTGATCAATTGCTGTTTCTTGCCAAACATACTTGCGAACTGGTCCATGATCCCACAACGAACACCCACAAACTCATTCTCTGCAGCCTGAGATAACAGGGCCATATCCCTGCGGCCGATGCCCAGGCTAAATAACTCATTCAAAGCATATACAGTAGCACATTCGAGTGCAGCGGAGGATGAAAGGCCGGCGCCCAGGGGTACATTACCGCAGAATGCACATTCGAATCCACCAATGATATGACCACGTTTCTGGAGTTGCTGAACAACACCCAGCAGGTAATCAGGCCATTGCTGTACAGTAGGTTTTAACAGATCAAGGCTGCCAGTGTAGTGATCATCTATATCCAGTGCATGCATCACGATCTGCCGGTCGTTACGCTTTACTATAGCAAGGTAAATTGCCTTGTCTATAGCGGCTGGCAACACAAAGCCGTTATTGTAATCCGTATGTTCTCCAATGAGGTTAATACGCCCGGCAGCCCTTACCATGATAGGCTCCTGATCAAAATGCTGCTGACTGAAAGCGCTTAATTTTGCTTGCTCCACTATGAATTGTTTTATAATTTATTATTCTTTCCCTGTTAATGATTTGATCAGCGTAACTTCTTCTGCACTGAAAGGTGTTCCATCAGCACGGAAGATGTCATGAAACCATACCGGGGGTTCTTTACCATCCGGCATCGGACTATCCCAGGCATAAATAGTATTCGTTTTACCGGATACCAGTCCCCAGTTATATGCAGCCACATGCTCGCTTTTCAGCAATGGCATAATATTCGCAAAACGGCTGCCACGGGTACGCGCCATATATTCTGTACAAATAAGCGGACGACCGTAATTACGCAGTGTATCTATCGCTTTCTTATGTTCCTTCTCATCCGCATAATTATGATAAGTGATCACATCTGAATTATTCAGCTGGAATACATTCAATGCAGTCAGCTGCTCACTCCATACACCGGCAGAAACAGGTTGTTTCGTCTTCACTTCATGTGCCCAGGTAAACACCGCTTTTAACAGCGGGAAACTCTTATCCTTATAATCCGAGTTACCCGGTTCATTATAGAGGTCCCACAACAGGATGCGTTTATCCTTACGGAAAGTCGTCAGTACATCCTTCACATATCTTTCCAGTGTATCTGTTGGTTCATGACGGAACCCGGGGTCCTGCAACCAGCCGGAATTATGAACACCCACTTTAGGAACAGGCTGTGTACCATAGTGATAATTATTATTCCAGCAATCGTCAAACAACACAAACAAAGTTGAAATACCATGACTATTAGCAATGGTCAGGTAAGTGTTCATCCGCTGTTTAAAACCTTGCGGGTCTTGTTCCCAGGCTGCATGATGCAGGAATACCCTCATAGAATTCAATCCGATAGAAGCGGCATATCCCAGATCACGGTTAATAACTGCAGTGTCAAAGGAAGCTGCCTGCCACATCTCCAGCTGGTTAATAGCATTGCCGGGGATAAAGTTGGAGCCTCGTTGCCAGTCGTGATGACGATACCATCGGGCTGCTTTCTTTTTAGACCATGTACTTCTCTGAGCAAAAGCAACATTGGCCGATGTTGCCGCCAGGAGTACAAATAGAAAAAGTTTCAGTTTCATACTTGCATTTTTGTGGAGCTATAAAAAGATGGTATTTATTTCATCATGGAATCATTAAAAAGTGGAATCAATATTCAAATTTATATGATTTACGTAAACGATTACAATAAAGTTGCATTAAAATCTTATCTCTCTATTCATTTTAAATCAAAACGTTGAATATCAATAGATTATAATCAAGAGGAATTGTAACAGTCAATAAATGTAATCGTTTACTTTCAATTATACAAGAGGAGTTATCTCCTCATTGATGACTGGCGGAATGCGGTAACAGGCTCAAGCACTATTTTGGTCCGCTTTTGAACCTGTACATCTCCTTTATCTTCAATTAGTTCCATCAGCAACTTAAAGGCTTCTTTACCCATCTGTACCGTTTGCTGATCTATACTGGAAAGACTGGGGGTAATATGTTCATCAAAAGATTCATTGGCAAATCCTACCACTCCAAAGGCTTCCGGGATCTCTATCTTTTTATCTTTTAATTCCTTTACAGCGCCTAAAGCGGTAAAGTCCTCTACAGCAAATACAGCGTCCGGTGGCTGAGACAATGACAATAGGTGCTGAATAGCCTGTCTGCCGGATTCTATGGACACATTCCCGAAATACACCAGCTCATCCTCTACCGTAATACCATAAGCGGTAAGCGCACCCTTATAACCGTCCAGCCGGTCTTTAAATATTTTCAGGTGCTGTTGCCCTGCTATATGGGCAATTCTTTTGTATCCCTGCCTGATCAGGTGTTCAGTAGCAAAATAGGCCCCTTTATAGTCATCAATTACCACAGAAGGAATATTGAGACTATCATTGGCACGGTCAAAGAATACGAGCGGAACGCCCCTTTCCTTTATTTCGAGATAATGTGAGAACTCGGTAGTTTCTTTGGCAATAGAAGCCAGGATACCATCCACACGGCTGCTTAAAAAGGTTTCTATTCCTTTTTTCTCATACTCCGGCTGTTCATTGGACTGGTATATAAGCACACTATAGCCATGCTGGTTGGCCATGCTTTCTATTCCATGTACTACGGAACCGAAGAAATTGATTTCTGCACTGGGGATGATTACGCCGATGATATTAGTCCTGCCGGAACGGAGAGAATACGCAATCCTGTCCCGCCGGTAGTTCAGACGCTCTGCTGCTTCCTGCACTAATCTCCGGGTATCTTCACTGGTTCCTTTCCGGTTATTTAACGCCCGGGAAACGGTAGCTCCCGTCAGATTCAGCTCCCTGGCGATATCTGCTATAGTGACTTTGTGGTTCAATAAGGGCTGTGTTTAATACTAATGTATACAAATGAATCGGAAATATGTCAAATTTTCTAATTGCATAGCGGGAATTCTTGTATTATATTTATAACTAGCTAATAACTAATTATGCAAACAACACCGCAACGCTTCCTACCTCTGGATGTTTTCAGGGGCTTGACTGTTTGTTTTATGATCATCGTAAACACACCGGGTACGAATGATATCTTCGCTCCACTGGAGCATGCCCGGTGGCATGGATTTACACCTACGGATCTCGTATTCCCGTCCTTTCTCTTTGCGGTAGGGAATGCCATGAGCTTCAGTATGCGTAAGTACCAGCAAATGGGCAATGCAACCGTATTATCCAAAATCTTCCGTCGTACGCTCCTCATCTTCTTACTGGGATTCATCATGTACTGGTTACCTTTCGTCCGTACTGGTGCAGATGGTCACTGGGAGTTTATTCCCATTTCAGATACCCGCATCTTAGGTGTATTACAACGTATAGCACTGTGTTATTGTTTTGCTTCCTTACTGATACATTACCTGCCTAAAAAAGCATTGTTGATAGTGAGCGCTGTTTTACTGCTGGGTTACTGGGCCATCATGTATGCTTTTGGAGAACCAGGTGCTCCTTATGAAATACACAGTAACGCTGCTTTATACGTAGATCAATTTATCATGGGCGATAGCCATCTCTACCATGGCGAAGGCTTTGCTTTTGATCCTGAAGGTATCCTCAGCACATTACCGGCTATTGTAAATGTTATTGCAGGTTACCTTGCAGGGCTCTTTATCCAGGAAAAAGGAAAAACGCCACAGGGTATTACCCGGCTGATCACTGCCGGAGCTATTCTCATCCTGATAGCCTGGTTATGGAATACACAGTTCCCTGTCAACAAAAAATTATGGACCAGCTCCTTTGTTCTCAATACCGTAGGTATAGATCTGCTGATCATCTCATTACTCATTTATATAATAGACTTTAAAAATTCCACAGGCTGGACCAGCTTCTTCACCGTATTCGGGAAGAATCCACTGTTCCTCTACCTCTTATCTGAGGTAGGTGTTATTTTTCTGAGCTTCTTTACAATAGGTACGGTATCCGTGTTTGCATGGTTGAATATTCACATATTCCAGCCCATCGCTCCCGGAAAAGTAGGGTCCCTGATTTTTGCCCTCACTTATATGCTGTTTTGCTGGAGTGTGGGTAAAATCCTGGACAAAAAACGTATATACGTACGTGTGTAATGTATGATATGCTTATATTAGCCTTGTGAACCCAACGTGCTTTGCTAGCATTGCTTATTTTTAGTTAGAATTAGTATGGAACTTTCGTTAAAAGGAAAAACCGCGCTCATCTGTGGTAGTACCCAGGGTATCGGGTTAGCTACAGCCAAAGAACTGGCATTTTTAGGCGCAGAATGTGTGTTGTTAGCAAGGAATAAAGAAAGCCTGCAAACCGCAGTTGAATCACTGGCAACCGAGCATCTTCAGGAACACAGCTACCTGATCGCCGACTTTCGGGATACCAAACAGGTAGAAGACGCCATCAAAGAGATTACCAACCGCAGGGCGGTACATATATTAGTCAATAATACGGGTGGCCCCAAAGCGGGGCCACTCATTGATGCTGATACCCACGAATTCACAGATACCTTCCAGCAACACCTTGTATGCAACCACATCCTGGTACAGGCTGTTATCTCCGGAATGACCGCCGCCGGTTACGGACGAATTATTAATATCATCTCCACTTCGGTAAAAGCCCCGCTTAAAAACCTGGGCGTTTCCAATACTGTCCGCTGGGCTGTTGCTTCCTGGGCCAAAACACTGGCCGGTGAACTCGCCCCCTACGGCATTACCGTCAACAACGTATTACCCGGCTCTACCAATACAGCCCGCCTGGATAGCCTGATGATATCTATGGCTGCCAAACGTAACACCTCTCTCAGTACTATAGAGGAAGAACTGCTAAGTGAAATTCCCATGAAACGCTTTGGTGATCCTAAAGAGATAGCAGCTGCAGTTGCTTTCCTGGCTTCTCCTGCTGCGGGTTATATCACAGGCATTAATCTTACTGTAGATGGAGGCAAAACACCGGTATTGTAAAAAGAAAAAGCCCCGGCAGATGCCAGGGCCTGATTTCATCACTTTTACTATTACAAATTGAACAAGTGTGTATCTGATTAGAATGTAAAGTTCCAGATTCCTTATTTATTAAGTAAAGCAAAAACGGAAAAGTATTTACGCAACCGGGAAAACTCTTCCCGGTTGTTTTATTTACTGTTGTACATCAAACCATAACGGAGTGATCAGCTGATCAGCCCCCTGATTAACTATTGCTGCTTTATAACTCACAGCATTCAATGCCTGTTCCCCTGAAGGATAAGTCAGCCTGAAAGGAATCTTACCACCTAAATTTCCCTGGTAAGCCGGTGTAAGTACAGGATAATCCAGCCTGCGCCATTCTGCAAAACCTTCCAGCCCGTCTCCAAATAAAGCCAGCCATTTCTGCTCTCCTATAGACTGCTTGTAATTAGCACTATTGTATACCACTCCTGGCTGTAAAAGATAAGCTGATACAGCCGCATCACTGATACCATACTGTTTCAATGAAGCAGTTACTGCCTGTGCATACAGATCAGCCGCATCACCAGACAACAAACCACGCTGAGCAGCTTCTGCTTTAATAAACAACAGTTCTGCATAATTGAACAATACTGCCGGCGCTGTATTGATAGTAAATGCAGCCCCCACATCTGAAGTTTTATACAATCCTAAACGGGATGCAGAATCGGTAGGTAATCCGTTTGTAACTCCTATAATTACATTGGTATCCCTTGGCAAAGCAGCATAAATACTTAAACGGGGATCATTAAATGATCGTAATTTATCTACAATACTTTTGCTGATACGGTAGTCACTACGGGTTTCCCTGTTTTTGGATACCGGGTTCTGGTTAGGAGAAGCCTGGTAAATAAGTTGTGCATTCTGTGCATTTGAAGCAATAAGTCCTGCATCATCTGCTCCTATCTCATCAAATACAACCTTCGCTGTAGCAAATTCACGGTCTGAAATTCGCAGGGCTATACGCAGGCGTAATGAATTCGCAAACTTTTTCCACTTCGTCAGATCTCCATTGTAGAGTATATCTCCGGAAATAGGATTATCTGCCGGACTAATCAGCCCTACAGCAGTTTTCAGTTCTGCCAGTATCCCGGTATACACATCTTTCTGTGCATCATATTTGGGAGTCGGATATTTTTCGATATCCCCCGCCTGAGAATAAGGAACATCTCCATACAGGTCTGTCAGTGTCTGGAAAATCCAGGAACGCATGATCAACGCTACTGCCTTGTAATTTGGATTGTGTAAGCTATCTCCCAACTGCGCAAGCGTGGTAAAATCCTTTATACCCTGTGCATAGAAATTGTTCCACACAGTTTGAATACTGGTAGCAGCAGGAATATATTTATCAGGATCTGTATATTGGATCTTAGCCCAGTACTGTACATACAGCGTGCTTGTTTCCATAGATGCATCGGTACCCCAGTAGGTATCTACATTTGCTTTGATACCATTCGTCAGCAGATAATCCGGTTGCACCGTCTCTGCTTCATTAGGGTTCCTGTTAATCTTTTCCAGGCTCTTGCTGCATCCTGTTAATATCAGTCCTGCACCTGCCACCCAAAATATATATTTGAATAATTTCATGATCTTCTTTTTAATAGTGATTAGAACGTTACTTTCAGATTAACACCTAAGCTGCGTACAGTAGGGATCTGCAATGTTTCAAGTCCCTGTCCGTTCCCTGTATTGAATGCTGTTTCAGGATCGATGTTCGGTACTTTCTTGTCGATGTACCAGAGGTTACGTGCTGTAACAGTAACGTTTACACCCTGTAAACCCCATTTGTGAGTCAATTCCTGTGGCAGTGCATAACCCAGTTTTACTTCACGCAGTTTGATGAAAGAAGCATCATATACACTGCTTTCATTCAGAGAGCTGCTGTACACTGATTTGTAGTAACGCTGTGCAGGTAAAATGGCTGTATTCTTTTTACCATCAGCAGCAGCTACCCCATCAAAGATGATCCCGTCATGATATACGGTTTCTCCATTAGGTGCAGGTGTTGAATGATTATCCAGTTTGATAGCTGTTCCCTGCTGATTATTATTTGCATAGTAATAAGGCAGGCCACCATGTTCTTGATCACGGCCCGGCATACTTGCTGCCAGCACACCTGTATAAATACCGGTGTAGTTAGTACCTGACCAGATTTGACCACCCTGACGTGTATCGATCAAAAAGCTAAGAGAGATGCCCTTGAAAGAGAATGCATTGTTTACACTACCTGTCCATTTCGGCGTAAAATAACCCAGTATTTTTTTATCATCTGCAATCACAGGTGTACCACTTGCACTCACCAGTATCTGTCCCTGATCATTACGTTTGTAAGCCTTACCATATAAAGCGCCATAACGTTGTCCCTTGCTGGCCAATACTTGTATGTTACCGGAACTACCCAGTACATAATTATTCAGTAAACCTTCTTTATCCAGCTCTATCACTTTACTCACATTTCTTGCATAGTTGAAATTAACATCCCAACGGAAACCGGAAGCAGTAGATACAGGCGTTACACCCAATGTTACTTCCACACCGTGGTTATTAATCTGCCCACCATTTAATTGTCTTTGTAAGTTTCCTGTTGAAGCACTTACATCCGCCAGCAGAATCTGGTTAAAGCTGCTGGAAGTATAATAAGTGATATCTGTTCTGATACGGTTATTCAGGAAAGCTGCTTCCAGACCAACTTCTGTAGATCGTGTAATCTCAGGTTTCAGATCTTTCGAATAATATTTATCACTCACAGTTTCCAGCGGAGCGCTGCCAAAAGGCTGATTAAAAGGATAAGTATTGACAATGCGATATGGATCGGTATCCTTACCTACTTCAGCCCAGCCACCTCTGATCTTTAACATAGATAACACAGGACCTGAAATATGTAATGCATCACTCAGTACCACACTTGCATTTACAGAAGGATAGAAATAAGAGTTATTATTAACTGGCAAAGTAGATGACCAGTCGTTACGCGCTGTTACGTTCAGGAATGCATAATCCCTGAATGATAATTGTGCGGAAGCAAAAGCACTATATACTTTTAAACGGGATAAATAACTGGTGGAGATCAACGCATCTCTTGAGTTGTTAAGTGTATACACATCTTTCACTGCCAGTCTGGGCGCCTGCTGATAGTTCTGCTCGTACTGGTTGGTACGGATATTACCACCTACCAATCCATCAATAGTAAAATCGTGATTTATTTTCTTGTTGGCATTTAATGTAGCCTCTGCATTGGTTTCTGTTACCACGTAGTTATCTTCTGTATAAGAACCATACGGTGTACCATTTGTATAATAAGCTACTTTGTATTTACGCTTATCATTATAAGTATCTGTACCTATACGTATATTGGCAGAGAGCCAGTCCAATACCTGATAAGACAGCCGTGCATTACCAAGGAAACGGTTACGCAGCTGACCAACGGTATTTTCATTCTGTATCCAGTAAGGATTGCTGTAGTAACTATGGTTCCAGTTGAAATCCGTACCATCTGCATTCTTATAATTACGCAGTAAACGGGTATCTACCTGGCGGCCAAACCAGATGAACTGCAATGTAACACTGTTACCACGTTTACCATCCACACCTGGTAGGTTATCAGCACCCGCTCTTGTATAGTTAGCGAAAGTACTTAACGTTAACTTAGGTGTGATACGGTAAGTATTATTAATGGTGAAAGTATTACGGGTGATACCGGTATTAGGCAGGATGCCCGTTTGTTTGGTATTGTTGTAAGAAAAACGGTAATCCATTTTATCATTACTACCACCAACAGACAATCCATTATTTAAGGTGTAACCTGTTTTATAGAAATCTTTTACGTTATCAGGATGTGCAACAAACGGTACAGCTTCTCCATTAGAGAAAAACTGTTTGATTAAACGGCCATCCATCTTAGGTCCCCAGCTCTCATCCACACCATCATTCAATCCACCGCCTTTACCATCTACATAAGAGAATTGTCCGCCGGAACCCTGTCCGTATGAGTTCTGATAAGTAGGTAATACCAGCAGGCTTTCAAAAGTAGCACCGGAATTTACTGTTATACCTAGTCCTTTTTGTCCTTTGCCGGTTTTGGTTTTAATAACCAATACCCCTGCAGAGGCGCGGGAACCATACAATGCGGCGGCATTCGGTCCTTTCAGTACGTTCAGTGATTCAATGTCATCAGGATTGATATCCGCAATGGCATTGGCAAAATCACGACCAGTACCAATACCCAGCTGACTGTTATCTACCGGTACTCCATCTATAATAAATAAAGGCTGATTGTTACCAGCGATGGAAGTCTCTCCACGGATAATGATACGGGAAGATCCAAGGTTACCCTGACTGTTAGTCACGGTTACACCGGCAATCTTACCTGCCAGTGCATTTACCAGGTTGCTTTCTCTTGCTTCCGCAATATCTTTTGATTTCAGCTCCTGTACAGCATAACCCAGGGAACGTTTTTCCCGGGAAATACCCAATGCCGTTACTACAACTTCATTCAAATGGCTTTCAGAACTTTCAAGTCCAACATTGATTGTTTTGTTGTTGCCAACTACTTTATCTACCGCACCATAACCAATAAAAGAAAAATGGAGTGTATCGTTAGCGCCGGCAGTAATGGAGTACTTTCCATCAACATCCGCCTGTACGCCGCGGGAAGTTCCTTTTACGGTAATAACTGCTCCAGGGATACGCTGGGCATCTGATTTGGAAGTCACTACCCCCGTAATCTTTGAATCCTGTGCATAAGCAGCCTGCAGTCCGAATAATAGCAGTAACAGGATTTGTAATTGTTTATTCATTTGTATCAGTTTTAAAGATGGAAGGCAAAGCATTGCCAGGCCACCGCGGGAAGCGGCAGCAGTCGTTATAGATTGATTATTTAATCAGTGATAATTAGATACAACACCCCGAAGGTACCAGGTGATTTATGGCAAACTCAGTTGGACCAGTACAGACGCCGGTAGCAGCGCCCCTATTAAAAATATAGGTTGTGAACATTTATCTCTTCGTTAATTCAGGGCAAAATTAACATAACTTTTATTAATCTACAAAACAAGTAGACTAAATAAGACAAAATAACATGCAAACTAGAATAGATTCAATCATTTAACTGCATCCTCGGCTAATAAACCGGCATCCTGCAGCAGTTTTTTAATAGCAGGATCATTGCCATATTGGGTAATGGGGGCTTTCAGATTTTTGGCGTCCAGGGTTAATTTATCATATCGGGGGTCAAAAGAAGCGGCAAATGCATTGCCATAGATGAGGTTAGTCCAGGCATGATAAGGCTCATATCTTCCATAACCTCTGTATTGCCAGAACTGGTCCATCTGTTGGGTAAATTGCTGTAAAGCAGCCCGGAACTCCACTTCCGTGATTTTAGCAACAGGAGTATAATGTTTTTGCGATTGTAGCTTTTCCTTTCTATATAATGTAATACTGAAATGTGTGCCGGTGTCTTTCCTGGCAGCAGCCACTGCCTCATCAATAGATTTATACCCATCATCTGCTCCGTCCGCACAGAACATTTGCAGGGAATCCTGTTTCTTAAAGTATTTTAAAGTTGTACAGAAGTAGAGGTTATCAGAAGAGAGGTGTATCATATACACTCTGTCATTTGCATTCACTTTCTTCACAATCTCCATATGTTCCTGCTCATCAGCTTTGCTTGTGCGTCCCATCATTTTCACCTGACGAAAGGCAGGGTCCATCCTTTCCACTATCATCTCATCATCGTTAATAGTAAGATGGCACAATGGCGCTTTACCTGTGCTGTAAGTATACCACTCCCCTCTCTGGGCAAAAGCTGCAGAGGAAATAAACAACAGCAGGAAACAATATCTGATCATAATTAGCTTTTTTGCATGATACTGATTAATATTTTCTTTTCTCCCTCATCCAGATTATTACCGGTAGTAGAATCCGCAGGAATGAAATGTCTTTTAAATGCTTTAATCGTAGCACTGCTGTCTCTTGTATCATACCCTATTATACGCAGGGCCTGTAAAGCATTAAAGCCTTCCGGTACTGTAATGGCAGTAGTATCATACCACAACCCAAAACCTTTCTCTGCCAGTTGTTGCCAGGGGAAATAAGCACTGGGATCTACCTTCCGGGAAGGAGCAATATCTCCATGCCCGATAAAATTAGCCGTAGGAATATTGTACCGGTGACGCAGGGTATCCAGCAATACAATCAGACTATTGATCTGTTGTGGTTGAAAAGGCTGAAATCCGTTATTATCCAGCTCAATACCAATAGAGGCAGAGTTCATATCCGTTACATTACCCCATTTGGCAATGCCCGCATGCCAGGCCCGCAGGTAATCGTTCAGCATATGATGCACAGAACCATCGCTGCATATTACATAGTGTGCGCTCACTTGTGTACTTGTCAGGGTAAAAGTACGGAAGGTACTATCACAGGAGCCTTGTGCTGTATGATGGATAATCACGTAATTAGGCTTACGCAGGTTAAAATTGGTGGTCCCTATCCAGGCAGATACCGGCGGAATATCATTCACCGGCTGCTGCTTTATAATATTGGCATATTGTTTTGCCTGTTTACGGTATACTTTATTAGTAGCAGCGTAAGGCTGATGCGCACAACTATATATAACAACTACTGCCAACAGCAGCAATAAATGGGAAAACGCTTTCATTGTATTAAGTTAATGATTATCTGACTAATGCAAAACCGGTGCCATCAGCAGGAATAAAAAAACCGGCTCCTGCAGAAGGAGCCGGTTCATATATAATTTGATTACTTATTTCAACTCCTGAGAAAGAGAATAAGGAGCATCCTTATCTGCAGTTCCTCTGTTTTTGTTAGGCACTGCATCCATATCAAAAGTGATGATACCACCCTTCATCATTTCGTTATGATCCAGCCAGTTGTTGGTGTAAGGCTTCGCATTGAATGTTACCGCCTTTACATAACGGTTTTCTGCGCTGTTTTTAGGAGCAGACAATACCAGTTTCTTGCCGTTTTCGAAGGTGATAGTCGTCTTCTTAAACAGCGGGGCACCAAGTACATACTGCTGTGTACCAGGACAAACAGGATAATATCCCAATGCACTGAACACATACCAGGCAGAAGTTTGTCCGTTATCCTCATCACCGCAATAACCATCTGGTGTTGCTGTATAGAGGCGGTTCATTACTTCTCTCACCCAATACTGGGTTTTCCATGGCTGACCTGCATAGTTATACAGATAGATCATGTGCTGAATAGGCTGATTACCATGTGCATACTGACCCATATTCATGATCTGCATTTCGCGGATCTCATGGATAGTACCACCATAGTAACTGTCGTCATATACCGGAGGCATAGTGAATACGGAATCCAGCATTTTCACGAACATATCCTTTCCACCCATCAGGGTTTCAAGCCCCTGGATGTCATGGAATACGGACCAGGTATAATGCCAGCTGTTCCCTTCAGTGAATGCATCACCCCATTTGAACGGATTGAAAGGAGTCTGGAATTTACCATCCTTGTTCTTACCACGCATCAGCTTAGTTTCAGGATCAAATACGTTCCTGTAGTTGCGGGCTTGTTTGGCAAACCTTTCTATTTCAGCAGCAGGGCGTTTCAGTTCCTTTGCCAGCTTGTAAATAGTAAAGTCGTCATAAGAGTATTCCAATGTACGGGCAGTATTCTCATTGATATCTACATCGTAAGGAACATAACCCAGTTCATTGTAGTATTTCACACCAGCGCGACCTACAGAAGTAAGCGGACCGGAATTATTACTGTTCTTGATCAAAGCTTCATAAGCGGTATTGATATCAAAACCTCTTACGCCTTTTAAGTAAGCATCTGCAATCAGGGAAGCAGAGTTGGAACCGATCATACAATCGCGGTGACCGGGGCTTGCCCACTCAGGTAACCAGCCACTTTCTTTATATGCATTCACCAGACCTTCCATAATATGGGAGTTCATGGATGGGTACATCATGTTGAAGAATGGGAAGGTAGCGCGGAAAGTATCCCAGAAACCGTTATCTGTAAACATGTAACCTGGTAATACCTGGCCATTGTAAGGGCTGTAGTGCATTACTTTACCCTGTGCGTCCATTTCGTAGAACTTACGGGGGAACAGCATAGCACGGTACAGGCAGGAGTAGAAAGTACGGACCTGTTCGGAAGTACCACCTTCTACAGCAATTCTGCCCAGTTCTTTGTTCCAGGCAGCTTTCGCTTTGGCTTTCACCACGTCGAAAGAGCTATTACCAACTTCCTGTTGCAGGTTCAGCGCAGCCTGTTCAGGGCTGATGAAAGAGGATGCTACTTTTACATTCACCTTTTCACCCTTCATAGTAGCAAAACCGATTACGGCACCTACATGATTTTCCTTAGCTTCTGCTTCGCCTCTGTATAAAGTACCATTTTTAAAGGTAGATACGAAGGTAAAAGGCTTGTCGAAGGTCAGTTCGAAGTAGTTCTTAAAGTTAGAAGGTACACCTCCGCTGTTCTTGGTAGTATAACCAATGATTTTATGTTCAGCAGCCAGTACTTTGATGTAAGAGCCCTTGTCGAGTGCATCGATTACTACAAAAGCACTGTCTGTTTTAGGAAAGGTAAAGCGTATTACAGCGGCTCTTTCAGTAGGTGTGATTTCTGTGGTCACATCATGATCTGCCAGGTATACGCTATAATAATAAGGACGGGAAACTTCTGCTTTGTGGGAGAACCAGCTGGCCCTGTCATCTTCTTTGAATTTCACTTTACCTGTAACTGGCATGATAGCGAACTGGCCATAGTCATTGATCCATGGACTAGGCTGGTGAGTTTGCTTAAAACCACGCAGTTTGTCAGAATCATAGGTATAAGCCCAGCCATCTCCCATTCTGCCGGTTTGTGGCATCCAAAAATTCATACCCCAGGGGCATGCGATGGCAGGATAAGTATTACCGGTGGACAGCGATCCTTTTGAGGCTGTTCCCATCAGTGGGTTTACCCACTCTACAGGATCAGCTACGCTGTTCACGGTTTGAGCATTTACGTAGCAGGTAGCCAGCATAAGCGCGGAAAAGAGGATTGTCTTCATGTTGAGATCTTCTGGAATTTTAGCATGTATAAAGTCTGTAAAAATAGCTTTTCGGGAGAAAAAATACGGTTTATTTTATAAACGGCCTAAATGCTACATCATCGCCAGTAGCAAGGCTAAATTGTTTTAGCATATCTTCATATTATTAATTAATATGTGTTTTCACGGGTAACGGACTAAACCTTGTTGGGGTAAAGGGAGTCCAATTGTGAGGGAGTGAGGAAATATGGTAGTATCTGTAGGCATGGTCCCTGTTCCCTGACATGACTTAAATCGATCGATTATAGTCATTCACCGATTAAAAATCAGTATACGCTTTTTTTTATACTGAGTAAACACATTCTGTCGTTAGTTTGTATGAAGTTGATAAAGAGAGAGTGATAAACTTTTTGTTAACTTAGTATCTACCTGAGAAATACGAAACTGACATTGTATCGTTAATTTATTATAGAGAGTAAATATTCTTCCTGCGTTCAGTAAACCCCAATCCTCCATAGTTTTTAAAATTATATCATGAATAGATCTTTTACCTCAGTCGCTTTAAGGGTCGTGCTTATCAGCACTTTTTGCAGCAGTGTGTTTGTAGCCTGCCGTAAGGATAGCAAATCCGGTACAGATACAACCGGTGGTACAGGTACCACCACCGCGGTTACAGATGAAGATTCTTTGAAATACCTCATGTATCACACCATGCAGGTATCTTATGTAGACGGTGGCCGCAGTACCACCACTTCCCTGCCGACTTACTACTGGTATTCACAGGTGCCTACCCTGAACCCCTTAAGCAGTACATACGCCACCGCAGATGCCCTGCTGGAAGTGATGAAAACATACTCTACAGGAACAGGTACCACTGCCCTGGACAGATATAGCTTCCTGGACCGTACCGGCTCTCTTTCCAGCGCTCTGCAAGACGGTGTTTCTGAGGTAAATAAGAAAATAAGTGCTACCGGCAGCTTAGGGATGGAAGTAAGCTACGCTTCTGATGGTACCAAAACATACCTCTACATCCTCTACGCAGATAAAAACTCCCCGGCAGGTTTGCAGGGCCTCACCCGTGGTGATGAAATCACAGCTATCAACGGGGATACCGCTATCTCCTACGATGGTTCTTCCGGTGCCCATACAACCAAAGTAGTGAACGCTATCTATAACTCCAGCTCTGTTACCCTCAAGGTGACAAAAGGATATACCAAAGCCGTTAACACTTACACCGTAAACGCCGGTACTTACAATATCAATCCGGTATTATTCGATACCACCTACACTATTGGCGGACAAAAAACCGGCTACTTTGTATTCTACACTTTCACCAGCACAATAAATACCCAGGGCGCCTACACCAATACCAAAACGATACTCGACAACCTGTTTGCGAAGTTCAAATCATCTGGTGTTACCAACCTGATTGTGGATCTTCGTTACAACGGTGGAGGGTCTGTTACTACTGCGGAATACCTGGACAGCGCTATCGCGCCGGCATCAGCTGCCTCCAAAGCAATGTATTACTATCTCTACAACGACAAGCTGACTGCCAATATGGATGAAGCCGGACTGGAAGCCAGTGTAAACTTCCCTTCCACCACAGGCGGCCTTGCATTAAACAACGTGTTCTTCATCACATCCAAAAACACGGCTTCTGCCAGCGAATTAACGCTGAACAACCTGAAGCCTTATATGAGTGTGAAACTGGTGGGTGACAGTACTTATGGTAAACCTGTAGGGTTCATCACCTTTACGATCAACAAATATGATAGCACGCATACCGAGAAATACCTGGCCGATTTATACGCTATTAACTTTGCTACCCAAAATGCAAATCACGTTGGCGGTTATTATTCCGGTATAGCGCCAGATCAGGCGGCCTATGATTATATCAATGTTCCATGGGGTAATACCAACGACAACAACCTGGAATATATATTCAATTATATCAGCAATGGTAGTTTTACAAGGGCTTCTGCACGTACTGCTACAAGTACGCTTAACCTGCGGGCTTCCATACCTACCTCTATTGCATCTCCACGCTTCAATGGCATGGTGGATTACAGACTGGGTAAACGCTTAAAGAACTAATCTTTCTTATACTTATATGCAACTGGCGCAACCAGAAGAACGTTCTTCTGATTGCGCCAGTTTTTTTATTTATCTGTGTTGATCATAGTAGTTAACCGTCAGTGCATTTTTCAACACCTGTATACCTGCGGGTGCCAGCATAGGTGTATCAGAAACACCGGCCACTTCTTCCAGTTGTAGCAATGTCCGTATACCTACCACTGCAGAACTAACCACTGGCTGTTCCAGTACAAACCTCAGTGCTGTCTGTGCAGGACTTCGTTCCGGACCGGATAAATTCGCCACCGCCTTCGCCGCTTCTGTGATCTCTTCTTCTTTATAATTAAAGTAAGGTTCAGCGGGTTTACCAGCCAGCAATCCTTTAGCAATAGCACCTCTCACCAATAACCCTATATGTTCATTATGCAGTAATGGCAACATACTTTCTTCAGGTCTTCTGTCCAGCAGACTGTACTGCATCATTACGCTTGTGATATTTGAGCGTTTCACATATTCACGGATCACATTGGGCCTGATAGAGGAAATACCATAATACCTGATTTTACCTTGTTGCTGTAACAGCTCAAAGGTTTCTATGACATCATCAATAGGATCTTCCATAGTACCACCATGCAACTGGTAAAGATCTATATAATCAGTTTTCAACCGGCGCAGGCTTTCTTCTACTGCCTTGAGTATATATTTCCTGTTGGTATTCCATTCCCATCCGCTGCCATCGCTTTTCCACTGGTTACCTACTTTAGTGGCAATGATCGCCTCTTCACGTCTACTTTCCAGGGCTTTCCCAAGTTGTGCTTCATTTTGTCCATGCTGATAGAGATCTGCGGTATCAAAGAAGTTGATGCCTTTGTCCAGTGCGTTATGCACCAGGGAGATATTGTCAGCAGTGCTATCGCCTAAAGACATACATCCAAAGCCGATTTCGCTGATATCAAGGTTAGAGTTGCCCAGGATTCTGTAGTTCATGGGCCTAAGTTAAGAATTTATGAATTCTCCCCACCTAACAGCGTATCCCTTTCTGTGATTGTTTTTATGAATCCATTTACAGGATTGTTAATATATTCCATTTTCGTATATCTTATATTACTCACTACCCCTTTGATCTGCAGATATTCATCCAATGTCCTTTTATTGTCCAGTTTTAATACCAGACATTTCCTTGTTTCATCCTGAAATAACTCATGATCAGGGGGATATACATCTTTCCTGGCCTTCCAGTAATGACTTACAATCTCATAAATATATTTAACCCCTTTGCCTTCCACATAATGAGCGAAATAACGAAGCGTTCCTTCTCCCAGGGCAGGAAGAAATGATTTATAATCAAAGAATGGCATCTCCGTATTTTCCAGATAATAGATCTGCGCGATATCCTCTTTTTTTATAAACGGAATAAAAACAAATGTTTCATCTCTCTTATATTCTTTTCCCTTCTGAGGATGGGTCTCCCTGAGTAATTTTACAGCTTCCGTATTGATAATATACGAAATCCGGTCTTTTAACAAGCCGTTAGTCACGTCCTGTCCAGGACAGAATGGAATACCACAAGCATCAGGTGGCATTTGACTGTTCATATTCTCTATTTGTTCAAGAGTACCATGCCCGGGATATAAAAGGTATATCCCCATTACTTCCTTGCTCAGTTTGTTTTTGCCTTTTTCTCTGTAATAGATTATATCCCGGTACATATGCAAACGGTCCATATCGGTACTGTAGGGAAGATCAGGCAGATTAGCATCTTCAGATTTGACCACTCTATATTTAGCATTGAAGAGATAAGTGAGGTATAGTTTATCCGGAAGATCTCTCTTCCTCACTCTTAGCACAATATCCGGGCGCACTGATCCTATCACTGCCCCTGAATCATTTTTATCAAATTTGTTATCATATAGTAGTTCCTGGTATAGTTCTACAACATCTCCATTATCAAATTCAAATATGATCCGGGAACTCATATCCTTGTCCGCAGACAAAATGAATTGGTCCGGCATAGTTTCTGGCATTTTTATCACTTTAACCTTTTTACCACCCATTGATTTAATTAATGCCACCATTTCAAGGAAACACCATAGCATATATAAATAGTCAATATTCTTCAACTCTATTTCATACAGTCCTTCAAACAACCGGTACCCTTTCTTTAATTTTTCCCAGTCTTGACGTAGCGCATCATATCCGTTCTTATTAGCGAGTACATATGTAACCTTTTCTACAGTATCTATATCCCCAACTACCCGAAAAAAAGGATGTTCAGGCATCCGGCCCAATGCTTTATAAGCAAATTCCAGTTGTGCTCTATACTCATTTGTCATCTGTTTACAGACTTCATGTGCATTCACCCGTTTATATATCCGCTGAAACTTATCAATAATATCTTTCAGCACAAATTTCACAAAACGGTTCTCATAATTGTCTTCCAGGGGGAGGCTCCCATGTACAACAAAGTATTTATTAGGGTCCCCGGAATATCGCTCTATTTTTTCTTGCAACTTATCTGTAACAATCCTTATGTCTCTTAATCTCTTTGCCTTCTCTACTCTTGTATACTGATTATGTGGATGCTCGAAAATGACTTGAAAATTGCGAAGAATACGTTTATAAATGTTATCAAAAAATATCCACCACAACATATCACTATACCCTCCGGGAACACTATCAGTATTATGATAAGAGATCTTCATATAGTCAAGTACCAGCCGGGGATAAATAACTTCAATATCATTTATCATCACTGGGAAATGTTTTTTCAGGGTCATCCTTACTGAAAATATTTCAAATCTGAAAATAACTGTTTTGGGAATAGTCCCCGCATCATAATTGATATTCAAATCAAAAAAGCCAACGTCATTTTTAAAACAGGCAGTCCCCCAAACTATAAACGCTCCGTATGTTGTTTCCTTTACTTTAAATACTCTTGTGACCTTTTTATCTTTAGAATAGATCCTTGGATTAGATATATCACTCAGAAATTCTACGTTAATACGGTACAGCCTGTTTTCGAAAAAAACCGGATGCTTAACTGCTGTAATCTTCCCCTTGTTCAAATCATCTTTTACAGGATCCCATATAGAGAATTCCTCCAGCAAAGGCATATCTGAGAATAAGTATTCTGTGACGAAATACTCTTCTGTATCTCTTTCCTTCGTTTTAATAAATGTTTCGTGAAAATAACCATCTGTATCCTCTTCCTCTTCCGACACCTGGATCAGAAAATCTGTGTGTCTGATAATTATTACGTCCATATTAATTCCAAAATGAAGTGTAACCACTATTATTTAATTGGATTTGCATTTGCAACAGCTTCTTATGGCTTTCCGGAAATTTAGTATCAATCTTCTCTAACAGCGCTTTAATTACATTACCACATTTGTTTTCATTCCCTTCTATCCTGGATAATATTTTCATCATAATCATTTCATCCAGGCAAGTGAATAACCATTTTCTCGAAGTGGTCTTTGGAGGCTGTAATACTGCATTATATGCGCAATAAATTAATATCTCATTTCTTACGCGATAGGCAAATCTGAAAGGAGAATTAATTAATATGCTGTTTATCTCTTCCAATTCTTTTATAATCTTCCGGCCGGCATCAGGGTTTTCATTATATGCAGTATTTGCATCCTGTAATTGACCCTGAAAAAAATCAGCACTGATATATACATCGGGATATTCCCAGTCGTTATCCGCTAAGCCAAGCCCCTTATTCAGATCTACTTCATTCATCTCAATGGTCATAGCCCTGTCCAACACCTTCCGGCTAAAGGAATGCGTTGTCTCATCCATATTGACAGTGCCCATCACAATAAGGTTAGGCGGCATCGTAATCCCTAATGAAAGAAACTGCTGACGCAGAACCTCATCATTTTCTAATCCTAAGCTTAACCAGAAAGAAGGATCGTCATTACTGTATGACAATATATTTTCCTTGCTAATAAAGGCATCCGAGTAAATTTGTCCTTCATGAAAGCGTCGGGTTTCAATAATGCTAAGGAATTCTGCAAAATATTGTTCAACTTTTGCAAGGTTCATTTCATCCAGGCATAACCAAAAAGGAACCTGTGCATAACGCCATGCTTTTATAATAAATCGGATAAAAGCAGTAGGATAATACCTGAGTATTCCTTCTCTTTGTAAAGTATAACCCATTAATTCAGAAGAGTCATACCAATCAGGCTTCACCTTTATTAACTCAAAATTGCCTGGTCTGTCAGGATATTGCAGTTCTTTCTCCGTACAGGTCTTGTAAGCGAGTGTACGTATCATGCTTGATTTCCCCACACCACTTATTCCGGCAAGCAGCACAAATGGTTTTGCCTTAACTGCCATTAAAATCTGCCGGTATTTATCTTTAAAGTCTATTGTATTTTGTACCCGTACCTCTTCTGTGATACTTACATCACCCGATTGCTCATAAAAAGTCAGTCGTGTATTTCCCAAATTAATGTCCGTTTCTTTAACATTTGTAGTTACTATATCCGTCAGTCCTAGTAATTTTTTACTACAATCTTCTAAAAGATCGGATGCTGCCCCATTCTTAAATATCCTCTGCAAATCATTTACCCTTCCCAGTCTTCCCTGAGGATTGTCAATTTCAGCATTCCATATTGGGTAACCATAGTTAGTTCCTAATGATCTCATCCATGCCCAGTCAGACGGAATACTCCTTTCACTCATCACATACATTACCAGCAAAACATCATCTTTCCTAGCGATATACTCATGCTCTTCATATTCAAAAACCCATTCATCCAGATGAAAATTATATTTGGTATAAATCTCCTCTCCCATTACCTCTGTAAAAAATGCCTTATTCAGATGCTTACATATATAGAAGACTTTAGCGCCTGGATGATAAGTGTCTAATCTATCTGAACATGAGAATATATATTTTCCATCATGAGATAGGATGTGAGGATAATCCTTATTCTTCCCTCCCTTTATTTCGCATATCTGTATGTTTTCCATTTTTCGAGGTCGTTTAAATCAAATTTAAGAGTTTCTATCTTCAAAAAAACAAATAATTATATGATTATCAATACGATATGCACACTAACGGATCAATATAAGATTGGTAATATTAGAATGAAAATTCAATACTAACAGATGATGCTTAAGTAATCATTTTAGCCTCAAACCATCATTTTCTTAAAAATTTTGTCCACATTTGCATAAATAACCTTGTATACGATTGTCATCCCCTAAAAAATTATGGAGCAAATAGCGATCGGAAAATGTGTCTATATCATTAATACAGGAAAGAACCTTTATAAGATCGGTAAAACCCAGGATCTTCAAAAGCGTCTCGCTTCCTATCATACCCACCTGCCCGTTATGTTCCGCGTTATCAGGCAATATGCCTCCGCAAACATGTCGGACCTGGAAGAATGCCTGCATATCATATTTCAGCATAAACGTGTAAAAGGAGAATGGTTTGAACTCAATAAAGACGACCTCGTTATCTGTGATAATATTGCCCGCAGCTATGCAGTAACCAACCTGCATAAACAGGCTCGGAAGTATGCAACCATTCATTACAGCGACAATCCTCTGCTCCAGGTAATGGAAGCCAACGAAAAATACTTACAGGACTATTCCCGTGTTGCCCAGGATATTGAACTGGGATTAAATACAGACGAAGTATTCGAACTGCATGAAGGAACTGTTGCCAAAGCCGTTATAGAAACCGTAAGACGACTCTTAAAATACCGTACCCCTAACTCAGAATTCCTGAGTAAATGGCTGAAAATCGTCAATGACCTCGGAGAAGGCATCAGCGAATCAGCTATACTGGAAAGATATAAAGGACAAATCAGCCGCACTACCGTACAGATGATCAAAAGAATCCTCAGGAATCAACTGTATTAAACCTTCATCTTCTGGTTATATAAAAAATGTTAAAATAGACTATTTGTTAAACCTCAACGTTAGATAGCTATCTAACTTATAAACAGTCAATAGACCAGAAGATGAAAACGAAAATATATATGCTCACAATACTTATGGCCCTTGTAAGTATTACAGCATTCGCACAGCGTGGAGGCAGAGGGCATTTTGCCATGGGAGGAGGACGTTTCTCAGCAGGCCCAAGAGTTAGCGTAGGCGTAGGTGTTTATGGCGGTGGATTCGGAGGGTACTACCACTCTCCTGGTTACTACTACAGACCTCACTATCGCTTCTATGGTCCGCCAATAGGATTCACAATGGGAATATTACCTTACGGCTTCCTGACATTTAATACCGGCTTTGGCCCTTACTACTATTACGACGGTACATTCTACCAGCCGTACTACGATCAACAGCAAAAAGTAGATGAATACCAGGTAGTAGATCCTCCTATGGGAGTGGTCGTACCTACCCTGCCTAAACATGCAGAAACAGTAACGATAGACGGAAATACCTATTATCAGAAAAATGGTACCCTGTACCAGGAAATAGTACAGGACAACGTTACCAAATACGTGGTAGTTGGTAAAAATGGTCAGCTGGACAATGGTTCTTCAGATCAGCAGCAGGGACAGCAACCCCAGGAACAGCAGCAGCAACCAACCACTCCTCCACAGGAAACGGTCATGGCACAGTTGCCCAGTGGTAGCAGAGGCGTAGAAATTAATGGTCAGCAGTTATATGTTTCTCCGGACGGAATGTACTACCAGGAAGTAACTAATCCGGACAATTCCAGAGGTTACAAAATTGTAGGCAAGATGTCTGCAGGGAATTAAGAAGGAGATAGAAATTTACGGGTGGAATATAGTAGTTCGCTATTATATTCCACCCGTCATTTTTAGCCGGGAATTACGCAGTCAACTATTCATGTGAAAATATTTAAATATTACCTTTCTGTTACGATAGTACCCTAAATCGGAACTTAAGCTAGTTTTATTGAGAAGATTTTAGTAGCTTTAAGAAAGCTTTAACATTCTAAGTACCCTAACTGTGAATGTATCTCAAAAATAACCGATAACCGTCTTTATGCTATTTTTATGGAACCCACTACTTCCTACAACGAAAAAGAAGCCCGACAGGGAATTCCCTATGTGATGTTGCTTTTAAATTCTTTTCAGTATCAATTTAGCCATTACACCATTTGTAAGCATTTTGGTTTAGTAAAAGGATAACTTCCATCAAACTTTCTACTACTTATGTTGTTATACAGAACATCAGTTCTTTTACAACATATCCGCCATTCTCCCATCTGTGAGAATCCGGCCGTTTAGCCTTCTATAATCCACACTATGAAAACACTTACCAGTTCGTAGCAACAGGATGGGATCGCTTTGCCTTCCCGGACCCAACAGAAAAGAATTATTACAGCGGTATTACGTAACACGATGATTGAATAATCATGGTACCGGCAATGTATTGTCCGTAACCAAAATCAAAAACCATATGAAAGATCCTGTTATTATAGGACTGACGCCCTTTGAATGTCCTGATGTAAACCTTGTCAAGGCCCTGGCTAAAGCCAAAGCGTTCCCGGTACTTCACCTTGGACGCGATAAAGCTGTCGCTGTTAAAGCATTGGAAGCACTGAAAGACCTACCGGACTTTGGCGTATGTTTCCCCGCAACAACAGATTTTGCCGATCTCCCTCTACCTAAACAGGTATCCATTGTAATAGCGTCTTTCGGCACTAAAATGGCCCCCAGAAAGAATGTACAGCTATTCTACCAGGTACATAGTCTGGCAGAAGCGCTGCAGGCTAAAGCCAATAATGCAGATGGAATTATCGTAAAAGGAAATGAAAGCGCCGGAAAAACCGGGGAAGAATCGTCCTTTATACTATTTCAACAGATAATCCCCGCACTTCCCGGTACGGATATATGGGTACAGGGCGGTGCAGGAATTCACACATCTTCTGCATTAATCGCTACAGGTGCAAAGGGAATAATTCTGGATAGTCAACTCGTATTATTTCCGGAATGTAATGCCCCTTCTTCCATTAAAAATGTATGCGAAAAATTAAATGGAAATGAAACACGTGTGATTGATAATTTTCGTGTACTCGTTCGTCCTAACTCTCCGGTTATACCAGAGAATCCAACATTTGCAGATATAGAAAAATATCTTGGCCTGCTTGATCTCGACAAAGGGTATCTCCCATTAGGACAAGACATCGCCATTTCAATCGATCTTGTTAAACGATATAAAAAACTCAGCAGGCTGATTACCGGTATCCGGGAAGGCATCCGTGGCCATCTGCACCAGGCGAAGACAATGAATGTTATTAGTCCGGGTAATGCACTGGCACAGGAATTAAACATTCCTTACCCTATCGCACAAGGCCCGATGACACGTGTAAGCGATGTACCTGCATTCGCAGAAGCTGTGGCTAATGCCGGTGCCTTGCCCTTCGTGGCCCTCTCCTTATTAAAAGGAGAAAGCGCACTGCAATTAATTCAACAAACCAAGAAGCTGGCTCGCGACAAGACCTGGGGAGTAGGTATACTCGGCTTTGCTCCCCAGGAATTGCGCGACGAACAGATTGAATATATTAAGCAGGAAAAACCACCTATTGTACTCATTGCCGGTGGCAGACCTTCTCAGTCTAAAGCACTGGAACAAATGGGCATCAAATCATTCCTGCATGTTCCTTCGGCTTCTTTATTAGACATGTTTATTAAAGAAGGCGCCAGAAGATTTGTTTTCGAAGGCAGAGAATGTGGTGGTCACGTAGGCCCCCTATCCAGCCTGGTATTATGGGAAAAACAAATCGACCGCTTACTACAGGAAGACCATGCGGAACAACTCAATATCTTCTTTGCCGGCGGTATCCATGATTCCTTATCCACCGCCTTCATTTCTGTAATGTCTGCTTCACTGGCCACCAAAGGAGCTAAAATAGGTGTGCTGATGGGAACCGCTTATATCTATACAAAAGAAGCAGTGGAAACCGGGGCTATCCTCCAACAGTTTCAGGACCAGGCCATCAAACATACCAGCACTGTATTACTGGAAACAGCGCCTGGTCATGAGACCCGTTGTTTACAATCTCCTTTTGCCGACTTCTTTACTGAAGAGAAAAATAAACTGATTGCTGAAAACCTGGATAAAAAAGAAATCTGGGGCAAACTGGAACAACTAAACGTTGGCCGGTTGAGAATTGCGGCAAAAGGGCTGGACAGAAAAGACAATGACCTCATAACTGTTGATACAAAACAACAGGTAAAAGACGGCATGTACATGATAGGCCAGGTGGCTGCCATGAGAAATGAGATCGTCTCCATGGCCGACTTACACAAAGAAGTAGCCGTTAATAATTTCACACATATACAATCGGCTGTTTTATCAGCCCCCATCAATGCACCGGAAAAAGCATTGGACGTAGCCATCATCGGCATGGCCTGTATCTATCCGGGCGCTAAAAACATTGAGGAATTCTGGAGCAATATCCTTGCAGGAAAAGATTGTGTAACAGAAGTCCCGGATGAACGCTGGAATAAAGAATTGTATTATGATGGAGCTTCTACAGATGGGGATAAAACACCTTCCAAATGGGGTGGCTTCATTCCCCGTATCGACTTTGATCCTGTTGCTTTCGGTATTCCGCCACAGTCTCTGGCCGCCATCGATCCTACTCAGTTATTAAGTTTACTAGTAGCAAAACAGGCACTTGAAAATGCAGGTTATGCAGATAAAGATTTTAATGGAGAAGATGTCTCTGTCATCATAGGTGCGGAAGGAGGAAATGACCTGGCTAATAACTATGGGTTCCGCTCCCTCTACCGGCAGTTCTTAGGTGAAATGCCGGCAGAACTGGATAACGCCCTACCTAAACTTACAGAAGATTCCTTCCCGGGAGTATTGGCAAATGTTATCTCCGGCCGTATCACCAACAGGCTGAACCTGGGTGGCCGTAACTATACAGTAGATGCTGCCTGCGCCTCCTCTCTGGCGGCGATTGACCTGGCCTGCCAGGAACTGATCCTCGAAAAATCAGATATGGTGCTGTCTGGTGCTGCCGACCTTCACAATGGCATCAACGATTACTTAATGTTCTCCAGCACACATGCATTGTCTAAAACCGGCCGCTGTGCTACTTTCGACTCAGCTGCGGATGGGATTGCATTAGGTGAAGGTGTGGCCATGATAGTACTGAAAAGACTGGCAGACGCTAAACGTGATGGCGATACCATCTACGCTGTTATCAAAGGTGTAGGCGGTTCCAGTGATGGTAAAAGCCTGGGCTTAACGGCTCCGCGTAAAGCAGGACAAATAAAAGCACTGGAAAGAGCATACGAACAGAGTGGTGTTTCACCGGCTTCCGTAGGACTGGTAGAAGCACATGGTACCGGTACCGTAGTAGGTGATAAAACAGAATTAAGCGCCATCTCTGATATGCTGATACAGTCCGGCGCTATTACCGGACAGGCTCACCTGGGCTCTGTAAAAACACAGATAGGACATACCAAGTGCGCAGCAGGATTAGCCGGATTGATCAAAGCTACCCTTTCTGTATATCATGGCGTAAAGCCCCCCACTCTGCACATCAAGAATCCTAACAGCTACTATAATGAATCCACCAGTCCCTTCCTCTTCAATACAGAAGCAGGTTTGTGGATGGATGATATTCGTCGGGCAGGTATCAGTGCCTTCGGTTTTGGTGGCACTAACTTCCATGCAGTCATTGAAAATGAAGGCAATCGACCGGAAGAAAAAGCGGTTACAAAAGCCTGGGCATCTGAACTGTTTGTTTTCAGAGGTAATGTAAAACAGTCCTTGCAATCTGTACGCACACTGCTTGAAAACAATGATAACATCTCCCTGAAAGATGTTGCCTACAGCCTGATAGTTAAAAGTGATGAACCCATTCAATTATCTATCGTAGCGAATAACAGGGAAGATTTAATGTTGAAGATAGAGCTGGCATTATCCGGAGCTAACGCTAAAGAAATATATGTAACACAAAAACTGGAAGGTAAAGTAGCATTCCTTTTCCCTGGACAGGGAAGTCAGCGTATCAACATGGCAAGAGAACTGTTTGTAACATTCCCGGTTATGCGCAGACTGTTAAAAAACAATCCTTCCTATGAAAAGATCCTGTTCCCTAATGCAGTATTCAATGATAATGCTGCTAAAAAACAGAAGGAGCAGATTAAAGATACCCGTGTTGCGCAACCGCTGTTAGGCGTGGTAGACCTGGCAATTGCCAACCTGTTAAAAGAACTGGGTATTCAGCCGGATATGGTAGCAGGACATAGCTATGGTGAATTGCCTGCCTTATGTTTTGCAAATGTATTCTCAGAAGACCAGCTAATACCGCTCAGTGAGAAAAGAGCAAAATCCATCCTCGATGCAATAGTAGATGACAAAGGCGTAATGGTAGCGGTGAACTGTTCTAAAGAAGAACTGGCCACTATTGCGAAAGAAGAAAATGGGGTGTACCCGGTGAATCATAATTCTCCGTTGCAATGGGTATTGGCTGGTACTACAAAAGATATGGAACGCTTCATGGAACAACTGAAGCAGTTGAAAATATCCTATAAACAGCTGGAAGTTGCCTGCGCATTCCACAGCCCTTTATTATCCGGCTCCAAAGCATTGTATAAAAAGGCTATCAGCGATGTTACTTTCAGCAGCCCATCCATCCCGGTATGGTCTAATACTACTACAAAAGTATATCCTACTGTAGCTAAAGACATCAAAGAACTGCTGACAGATCATCTTGTTAAACCTGTACGTTTTACAGAAGAGATTGAACAGATGTATGAAGCAGGTGCCAGGGTATTTGTAGAAGTGGGTCCGGGTAAAGTATTATCAGGTCTTACAAAATCAATTATCGGAAAGGATGAACTGATTCTACATACAGAAGATAAACAGGCGATCACTCACCTGTTAAATACTATCGCCAGATACATTGCCAGCGGCAGGGAAGTAAAACTGGAAAAGTTATTTGATGGCAGGGATGCACAGCTCCTGCAATTAGATACACCTGAACAATATAAAAAGAGCAGTACGGTATGGTATGTAAACGGACAGTTATCGGTTCCATCCGTAGGTAAACTGCCAGCACATGGTGCATTGCCCATTACACAGCCTTTACAGCTGGTTAAACAGGTGGTAACAGCTACTGTTGGTGGTAATGCGGAACATATGGTGCAGGAATACCTGAACAGTGTAAAATACCTGGTGCAGGCACAAAGGGATGTGATACTGGGTTACCTGGGACATTCTCCGGCTACTTTCAGTCAGCCTGAAATAGTGCCGGTTCCATTGAAAAAGGAGATTCCTGCTCCTGCTGCACAACAACCCGAAACTATTCAGGTACATATCAAAAGAGATCCTAAGAAAATCCTGATAGAAGTAGTGAGTGATAAAACCGGTTATCCTCATGAAATGCTGGGTATGGATATGGACATGGAAGCTGACCTCAGTATTGACTCTATCAAACGTATGGAAATCATTGGTGAGTTAAGAACACAGTTAGGTGGTTTTAAAACTGCCGGTAAGAGTGATGAAGCAGTTGTTGAGCAATTATCTGGTATCAAAACATTAAGTGGATTATTACAGTGGATAGCAGATAATGTAGATAATAACATTCCTGATACAGGTGGTATCTCTTTACAACATGCCATACAGCAACCAACGGCTACGGCTGAAAAAAGCTGGTCTGAACAGGATATCAGGAGTACCATATTACTTACTGTAAGTGAAAAAACCGGCTACCCACAGGATATGCTGGGACTGGACCTCGACCTGGAAGCTGATCTCAGTATAGATTCCATCAAACGCATGGAAATACTGGGAGAGCTGAAAGTGAAGATAGGCGGCTTTGCTCAGTCGGAAGATAAAACAGAAGCATTGGCCGCTATCAAAACATTGAACGGATTAGTAAGCTGGATTGCGGCAAACATGATATCCTCTTCCGAAACAATAGCCACCATCACAGAAACACCTGTTGTTGCTAAGAAAGAAGTATTATCACGTATTCGTTTTGCATTGACGCCTTCCCGCTTTGGCAATGCCATTCCGGAGAATTTAAACGGACAGCAATTCGCTATCACAGATGATGGCAGCAGAGTTGCATTATCTATTAAAACACTTTTGGAACAACAGGGAGCTGTTGTTAATATTATCACAGACAGTGATTCCCTGGAAGGATATAATGGGTTGATCATCCTTGATATATTAGCGACTTCTCAGAGAAAGAATATCCTGAGTGCATTTGATACCATCAAGAAATTACATCCTGAAACTGTAAAGTGGGTATATGCCATATCAGGGATAGAAGCTACTACAGATAATACCCAACTCAGAAATTACCAGGGTTATCCGGGTTTCTTAAAAAGCCTCGATAAAGAGTGGGACAATACCAAATGCAGAAGCATCAGCCTCACTGGCACACTATCTCCGGAAGAAATTGCGACTATCACCTTAAATGAAATCCGGCATCCGGATGAACCGGCAGAAGTCATCTACCAGGATGGTATTCGTCATACTTTTGAACTGATACATTCAGCAATACCTACCGGCGACACTTCCAATATCCAGCTGGATAAAAACGGTGTGATATTAGTGCTTGGTGGTGCACAGGGTATTACATCAGAACTGATGATACGTTTCTCTAAAGACTATCCCTGCAATTATATCCTGGTAGGCAGATCAGCGGATCCCCGCAAAGAAGGCCGGAATAAATATGCTGCATTCAGTAACAAAGAAGATATCAAAAAACAACTGATTACAGAAGGAGAATTCAGTAAACCTGCTGAGATAGAAAAGAGAGCTTCAGATATTCATAAGTGTAATCAGATCCTGCATACCATTACTTCCCTGGAAGCAAACGGTGCTACCGTTACTTACCATATGCTTGATCTCAGAAATGAACAGGAACTGAGTCATTTAATCAGCAATATTTATAAAGATTATGGGAAGATAGATGGGGTGATTCATGGAGCAGGCCTATTAGAAGATAAACTGTTTCAGCAGAAAACGTCCGACTCTTTCGAAAGAGTGTTCTCTACCAAAGTAACACCGTTAAGAATACTGGCAGAGCAATTACGCCCTGATGTGCAGTTCGTAATTCTGTTTTCCAGTGTAGCTTCTGTGTATGGTAACCGTGGTCAAACAGATTACGCAGCAGCAAATAGTGTGATGGACCGTTACGCATGGGAGTTAAAGAAAACGCTCAAAGGGAAAGTAACTGCTATCAACTGGGGACCATGGAAAGGCACCGGCATGGTGTCTCCTACCCTGGAGAAAGAGTATGAACGCAGAGGTATTCCGTTGATTCCTTTAAAAGATGGCATGGAGATCTTTGTAAATGAACTGAAATATGGCAATGAGAGCCAGGTGCTGATTATGGCTGAATAACCCAAACCATACAAATGAAAAACCAGGTAGATATAGCGATTATCGGAATGTCCGGTATTTTCCCGGGTGCGGGTGATATCCCTACGTTCTGGAATAATATAATAACTAAAAAAGACGCTATCCAGTTAGTGCCCGAAAACCGGTTAGATGCCACTTTCTTCGACCCTTTGTCCAACGCTGTTGACCGGTTCTATTGCCGTCGTGGAGGATTTATAGATGAATTTGCGGCCTTTGATCCTATTAAATTTGGTATCCTTCCGCTAGCGGTGGAAGGTACAGAACCTGAACAACTGCTTACCCTTTCCCTTGCCCAACAGGCGCTACAGGATGCAGGTGTGCTGGAAGGGGATTTAGAGAAAACCGGTATCATTATAGGGAAAGGCAATTATACTGGTCCTGGTGCTACTCGTGCAATAGAAATTGTAAGGACAGGAGAGCAGATCGTACAGGTACTACAAACGTTATTACCCGATCTGAAAAGTGAGGACCTCGATAAAGTAAAAAAAGAGTTCCAGGTTAAGAAGGGCCGTTTCGGACCGGATACAGCGATGGGACTGATACCTAACCTCGTAGCTTCGTTGGTCGCCAACAGGCTGAATCTCGGTGGTGCAGCCTATACTATTGATGCCGCCTGTGCAAGTTCCCTGCTTGCGGTTGACCATGCCATGCAGGAATTGAGTTCTCATCGCTCCGATATGATCATTGCCGGAGGTGTGCATGTTTGTCAGAATGCCCCCTTCTGGAGCATCTTCACACAGCTGGGCGCATTATCCAGAGTGGGTCAGATTCGTCCTTTTGATCAGCGGGCGGATGGTTTGTTGATAGGAGAAGGATGTGGGTTTGTGGTGCTGAAAAGGCTGGAAGATGCGGTTAGAGATAAAGACAGGATTTATGCAGTGGTGAAAGGAACGGGGGTTTCCAGCGATGGAGCAGGAACAAGTGTGATGAGTCCTTCTCAGAAAGGGCAGTCTAAAGCCATTTTACAGGCATGGCAAAATGCAGGGATTGATGTGAATGAAGTGGGATATATTGAAGCACATGGCACAGGTACTCCTTTGGGAGATAAGACAGAACTGGATACACTGGCGGGCATATTCGGTAGTGGCAAAGGCCGGTCAAAGGCCGGTATAGGCACTGTCAAGTCTATGATAGGGCATGCAATGCCGGCGGCAGGTATTGCCGGGTTAATCAAAACGGCCCTGGCATTATACCATCACAAACTACCGCCTACCCTTCATTGTGAAGAGCCTTTAGCTGCTATGCAGCAAACCCGCTTTGAACCGGTGAGTGAAGTGCGGGACTGGGATGAGTTACCTAAACTGGCTGGTATTAACGCCTTCGGTTTTGGGGGTATTAATGCACATGTGGTAGTGGAAGGCTTTACATCTCCTGTGAAACCTGTTTTCAATGGTATTTCTTCCACTAAAGCAGATGTACTGTTACTTGCAAGACCTGATGCAGATACTCTCACCAAAGCCTTAGAAAGAAACGATACAGACCCCGGACGTGGTAATTACAGGATTGCCTTATTCAACCCTACTCCTGAACGTATCAAAAAAGCAATTAAAATAGTGAGCAGGGGCCTCCCCTGGAGAAATAAGCAGGATATCTGGTTTACTAATGATCCCCTTATCAGCAAAGGTGGCAAAGTAGCCTTCCTCTTCCCCGGCTTAGATGGCCTCTCCGGTGGTGAAGTAGACAGCGTAGCTGAATATTTCAGGCTGCCCCGTTTTGAATCTGCACAGGCTACTTCTGATGGCGTATTAGACTCTGCGTTACAGTTACTTGAAAGGAGTAGAATAGTGGATAGTGCATTGAAACAACTGGGTATTATTCCAGATCTCAACGCAGGCCATAGCCTGGGAGAATGGCTGGCCGGAAGATCTTCCGGACTGGCAGAAGAATCTTCTGTTCTCGCTCTGCTGCAGGAACTCAATCCCGCTTCTTTCGAGCAGAAAGATGCAAAGTTTCTTGTCATCGGCTGTGGATACGATCGCATCGCTCCTTATCTGAAAAATATCAAAGACCTCTATCTTTCCATGGATAACTGCCCTCAGCAGGTAATCTTATGTGGTACAGGCAAAGCAGTAGAAACACTGATGGTTATCCTGAGGGAAGAACAAATCTTCCATCAGGTACTCCCTTTCCAGTCAGGCTTCCACTCTCCTTTCGTAGAAAATAAACTGGATATATTACTGACAGGTATCAGCAAAGTTAGTTTCCAGAAGACGACCATTCCTTTATGGTCTGCCACTACCCTGGATATCTATCCGGAAAGCGTGGAAGCTATCCGTGATCTCAGCATCGATCATCTGATAAAACCTGTTCGCTTCCGTGAACTCACAGAGAAACTATATAATGAAGGCGTAAGGGTATTTATACAAGCCGGCTCCGGTGGCTTGATAGGTTTTGTAGATGATACACTGAAAAACAAAACATACAGCGCTATTGCCGCCAACGTACCTATAAGATCAGGTATAGAGCAGTTACAACGTGTGTTGGCAGCCCTGTTTACTGAAGGAAAAGATATTAATTACTCTTTCTTGGGGATAGAAAATAAATCAAAATCAAACCCTGTAAAACTACAGCTGGGATCTCCTATAGTAAAAGATCTGAGCTCTCTTAAAAGTCTACAGATTACTAAGAAAGCTACACCTATACACGAATCAGTCGGTTCTCCTGTAATGAAAGCATTCCAGGAAAACTGTGATGAAATAGCTGCTATCCAGGAAGAAATTATTGCCCTGTTCAATGACAGGCCTGCCATACTGAACCCTGTATCAAACTATCATCCCATCACCTTAAATCCTTTACCAGATAAATTAAACCCCGTATCCAAACAGCTGGATATCTCTCTGGATAATACTCCTTATCTCATAGATCATGCCCTCATCAGGCAAAAACCAGGATGGCACTGCCCTGATGACATGGACCCGGTAATCCCCATGACTATGATCTTCGAACTATTCGCAGACATCGCCAAAGAAAACGCACCCGGTAGAATAGTAAACAAAATCTCTCATATCCAGGTATTCCAATGGATGAACGTAGCCACTCCCTTCCGGGAAACCATCACCGGAGAATGGAAAGATGCCAGCAACATCTCCATGAACCTGGAAAATTATGCTAACGCATCCGTAGAACTATCTGATAACTATCAAAAACCAACCATATCTTCCCTTCAAACAGGTAACCCTTTACACATCACCAAAACCCCAACACAGATCTATGAAGAACATATGTTCCATGGCCCCGCCTACCAGGGAATAAAAGAGATAACAGCAGTAGGCGGCAAAGGCATCACCGGTATCATAGAAAGCAGCACCGGCAAAGGCTCCTTACTTGATAATGCAGGACAACTCTTCGGTCTCTGGTTACAACTCACCTTAGAAAAAGACCGCATCGCCTTCCCTGTTAAAATCCAGGAAGTAGCTTTCTATGATAACATGCAGGACCAACAGGGCTCTTTTGAATGTACCTGTGAACTCACAGAAATGAACGATGAATTTGCCACTGGTAACATCATCCTCAAAAGAAATAATAAAGTATGGGCTGTTATCACCGGATGGCAAAACAGGAGACTGGAAATAGATGAAGCGCTATGGAGAATATCCATGTCTCCATTACATAACAGAATGTCTGAAGAGATAGCCCCTGGTATCTTTATGTTCCACAACGCTTACCAGCGTGTAGTCTCCTGGGATTTTATCCTGAAAAGATATTTCAATCAGACTGAAAAAGCATACATCCGTTCTCTCCTTCCCAACAAACGCAAGGAAAGAATTATCAGTCGCGTTGCAGTAAAAGACGCCGTAAGAGCTTTACTGAAACAACAAAAACAGGAAGCATATTATCCCATAGAATTCGAAGTCTGTACAGATGCAACCGGACAACCATTCCCGCAAGGATCAATGACCAACGGTATCAATATCTCTATCGCACATAAAAATACAGACGCTGTAGGTATTGCCCGGTTTGACAAACCAGTAGGAATAGATATCGAAGAGATCAGTGAAAAAAGTACCGGCTTCACAGAACTCGTCTTTTCTGAAAGCGAGCTGAAACTGATAACAGATCCGGAATGGATTATCCGTGGCTGGGTAGCCAAGGAAGCATATGGGAAATACCTGGGTAAAGGTTTACAGGGCAATCCCAAAGCATACGCAATAGAAGAAATAACCGGAGATACTTTAAGAATCAAAGACGTTCACATCAAAACAATCAAACATAATAACTACATAATAGGATGGACACTGTAACTAAAAGAAAATTGAACAGCGAGGAAATATTTGCTGTATTGAAAGTTTTTATCACCGAAGTTATCGGGGAAGAGTTTGTAGAAGACATGGATATCTCCAGAGAAAGTTCCTTTACCAAAGATCTCGAAATGGACAGTATTGAAATTGTATCATTTTCAGAAAAGGTAAAAGCTCATTTTGGAGAGAACATTGATTTTACCGGCTGGCTCTCGGGCATGGACCTGGATCAGCTGATCAATCTCAAACTAGATGACATCATAAAACACATTGAAACATGCCAGTAATCAAAGTCAACAATGCCACTGTACACATTCAGGAACTGAATAAAGGGGCAAAAGAAACAGTATTGCTGATTCATGGTATGTTCAGCAATCTGTCTGTTTATTATTTCAACATCGCACCCATCCTGGCGCAGAACTTTCATGTAGTCATGTACGACATGAAAAGCCATGGTATGAGCGCCAAATCCAAGGACGGCTACGACCTCAATACCATGACAGACGACCTGCTGGCCCTGATGGAAGCCCTGGGACTGAAATCCGTATACCTGGCAGGGTATAGTTACGGTGGACTCGTAGCCCTTAAAATGGCCATGCGCTATCCCGGCAGAGTTAAAAAGCTGGCAGTCATAGAAGCCCCCGATCCCAGCGATAATGAAACCCTGGGTATCATCGACATCTACAGTAAAGAGTTCCTGGTAGACTATATCAACAACTTTACTGATACCACTAAAATGCGCATGGGCAAAAGACAGCTGGATAAAAATCACAGGATGTACGAATACCTGTTTAATGAAACATCCATTAAGTCAGACATGCACAACGAACGGGCATTCTTCAAAGACACAACTATCAGTAACATCTCACACGACACCTTACTGCTGTATGGTAAGGATTCAAATTGCATTGATTCGGGAAAGAAATTATACGACACAATCATCAGGTCTAAACTGGTCTTCGTAAAAGGAGATCACAATGTTCCTATACAACAACCGGAAGAAATTGCTAACAGGCTGAAAGACTTTTTTGAAGGATGGCATATCAAATTCAAACAAATCAATAGCAGATTATGGCAAGGTTTGCGTTCATAGTACCACCCCTTACGGGTCATGTTAATCCAACACTCAGTCTTGGTGCAGAATTGCTGCAAAGAGGACATGAAGTAGGCTGGATAAGTCTGGATGCTTCACTGGAAAACCGTTTACCGCAGGGCGGACGGCTACTGCTGCTGCAATACGACCAGAACGATGTAGAAAAAAGAGACAGTGAACAATACCTGGATCAGATCACTAAAAAGAATGTATCCGGTATAGAAAGCATCAAGTTTTTATATGAAGAGGTATTGATACCGCTTAACAGGTATATGTTTGAAGGCATTACCACTATTCTGGATGCTTTTAAACCAGATGTGATCATCAATGACCATCAGCTGTTTTCCGGTGCTATCGCTGCCTGTAAAATGGAGATCCCTTATGCTACTTCTGTCACCGCTCCGGCAGCTGTTAAAATGATGGAAGATTTACCCGGTGTACATGAATGGGAAATCAGGCAGATCGTTGCATTACAACAGGAACTGGGTATTCCGTACGACAGAGCTATAGTATGTTCCGAAGCCCTCACCATGATCTTTACCTCTAAAGATTTCTTTGGAGATATGTCCCTGCCTCCCTGGTATAAATTCATTGGTCCTGTTATTCAGCACAGAACAACCGTCACTGCTTTTAACTGGGAAAAACTGTACCACCTGGGTGATGTGCCAAGGATATTAGTGTCCATCGGTACTACGTTCGACCATACCTATAAAAAAGAATTCTTTCAGAAAGTGATTGAAGCACTGGGCAATGAACCTGTGTCTGTAGTAGTGGTATCCGATCCTTCTCTTTTTGAAGAGTGGCCGGACAATTTCGTAGTGCAGGAGAGAATCCCTCAACTGGAATTACTACCCCACCTGGATGCCGTTGTATGCCATGGCGGACATAATACCGTATGTGAGAGCTTGTCTCATGGCCTGCCCCTGGTGGTGATACCCATTGCGTATGACCAGTCGCACGTAGCCGGTCGGGTGATACAGGTAGAGAGTGGTGTACGGCTGAACTACAAACGTTTCAAAGCAGCACACCTGCATACCGCAGTATGGGAGATCCTCCGCAACCCGGCATATAAAGAAGCCGCCAAACGGATACAATCATCCTTTGAACAATCCGGTGGTGCTGCTACTGCTGCTAATCTGCTGGAAGAACTGGTGCTACAGCCTACTTCCAGTCAGGCCTTTTACCGTAACCGCTTTTATTAAAATAAAGAACCGATTATGCCAAAATTCATGTTTGTGGTACCGCCCTTCTTTGGGCATATCAGTCCTACACTAAGCGTAGGCGCCAGCTTAATTTCCAGGGGCCACCAGGTAGTATGGGTAGGTATCAAAGAACTGGGCGCTGAACATATTCCTGCAGGCGGGAAATTCATCGTTCCTCATGAAGAACTGGCAGAACATCAACCAGATATCCAGCGCATCCTCAAAATGCAGGATGAAGGCCCTAAACTTTCCGGGGTAGAAACCCTTAAACTGGCACTGGAAGAAACCTATCTCCCCTTCTGCCGTTATATCATGAAGGGATTATCCCGTATAGTAGACGAGTTTCAACCCGATGTGATCATCAGCGATTGTATCACATTTGCCGGCGCTATCTGCGCCTATAATAAAGGCATCCCCTGCGTAACAACTACCCCTGTTCCTCCTGATGTAACAGGCGACACCATGCAATCTCCTAAAATATTCGAATGGCAAAAAAACCTCATCCTGGGCCTGCAGCGTGAGTTTGGCGTGTATACAGACGACTACGTGATCCATTCCCGCGACATGAACATCGTCTTTACCTCTAAAGAATTTGCCGCCAGTAAAGACACATCTGAGCATATGCAGTATGTAGGTCCTGTGAAGGGAAGGCCCAACAATACCCCTTTCGACTGGGACAGACTGGCTGCTGTTACCACCCCCAAAGTATTCGTATCCCTGGGTACCTTACTGGTAGACATCCGCAAAGATTTCTTCCAGAAACTCATTGAAGCATTTGCAGATCAGCCACTCACCATTGTAGCTGCTACTGATCCCGCCATCTTCGATAAATGGCCGGACAATTTCATCCTGCAGGGTTATGTGCCACAGTCTACCCTCATGCCGCATATGGATGCCGTGATTTGTCATGGTGGGTTTAATACTGTCAATGATGCCTTCCTGAATGGTTTACCCATGCTTATCACACCTATTGCCTACGACCATTTCCATACCGCCTCTCTTATAGAGAATGCCGGTTGCGGCGTGAAACTGCGCTATAAACGCCTGCGGGTAAGCGACCTTAAAACCGCTATGTGGGATGTACTTGAAAATGAAAAGTACCGGCTGGCTGCACAGCGTATCCAGGATACTTTCATCAAAGCAGGCGGCAACGAGAAGGCAACGGAATTACTGGAAACATTTGCACAGAAAACATATGAACAGACAACTACTCTTTCCTGAAAGAATCCTTTACGGAGATGGTATAACACCATTTAATATTGTCTTTGTTGTGAAAATAGCAGGAACCATCTCCCATGAAAACCTCCGGAATGCCCTTACAAAAGTGCAGGCTAAACATCCTTTATTAAGATCGGGTATTAAAACCGATGATAAAAAGATGCCTCACTTCTTTATCAACGGGAATGTACCGGAAATCCCTATACGCATCATAGAACGCAGATATAATGACGACTGGATAGAGGCCTCTAAAGATGCCTGGGCCAATGTATTCGATACGCAAAATGGTCCTATGATGAGCATCACCTGGATAAAATCTCCTGCTAGCTCAGAACTGCTCATGAGCCTTCATCATTGTATGTGTGATGGTGGAGCAGCGATGTTGCTGATCCGGGAAATACTGGACCTGCTGGATAATCCTGAGAAAGAAATTGGTCAGCATACAGCCTACACAACTATACAGGATATTGTTCCCCCGGAAATATTACGGAGTCGCAAACAGTTATTCAAAGCAGGATTGAGTGGCGCCGTTATAAGGTTTGTATTATCCGCAGCATCTGCATTCATCTCCCCGGGCAAAACGGTGAAATTGAACCGGGAGTCAGACTATCTTATCAGCTGGAAGTTCAGTAAAGCTGATTCCGCCGCCTTATTCAAAGCCTGTTCCGCAGCAGGCGTCACCGTGAACACCGCCTTATGTGTAGCATTCCTGACTGCCTTCCGGGAAGTGAGGGGTGCTGCTGCGCATAACAAAGTAACCTGCCCCGTAGATATCAGGAAGTTCGTGGAGAATATCAGTAAGGATACCATGTTTTCTTTTGGCCTTGCACTTATTTTATCCATGGAGAAAGATCCTTCCATGAGTTTCTGGAACAAGACCCGTCTGTTACAAAAGAAAGTCACAGAGAAAATGGCAGCCATGAATCCTTACGATTTCCTGATGACCTTCGAAAATGCACATGCTATAGTACATAAATTGCGAAAGGTACTCACCTACGGTAAAGTAGGTAATGACCTGATGTTCTCTAATATGGGGAAACTGGACATCCCCCGGCATTTCAATACGTTTGATATTGAAACGATTTACAGTCCTTCGGTGATTGGTCCCTTTGCCAATCCCACTACAATCATTACTTCCACGTTCGACAACCAGATCGACTTTACATTTATTTCTAACGATGGGCTGCTACCTTATTTAGATGCCCTGTCTATCAAAGACAGCGCTATCACATTATTGCAGCACGAAACGGCTCCCGTAGCAGAGACGGTATTATCCTAATAATCTTACTATGAACAGACAATTAATCATCGGAGAAAGGATCATGTATGTAAATGCAAAAGAAACTGTTAACTGTATATTCACCGCCAAGATCCGTGGCAGTATTACTGAGCAACAACTTAAGACCGCCCTTGCCGGTATCCAGCGCAAACACCCTTTATTGCGGGTAGTGATCCGTGAAGATGAAAAGGGCAGACCCTATTTTGTATCCAACACCCAGATTTCTGAAATCCCTGTGCAGATAGTGGAGCGCTTTTCTGATGATGACTGGATAGCGGCTTCCGAAGCGGAATGGGAATACCACTTTGATGTGCAGAAAGGACCACTGGCCAGGGTACTCTGGCTGCGATCCGATGATGTGTCAGAACTCCTGCTGGTATGCGCTCATTGCATCTGCGATGGCACCTCCATCCTTACGTTAATGCGGGAAATGCTGCTGCTGCTGGACCATCCTGATACCCCACTGGAACCCTATGAATCTTTTGAATCTGTGCATGCGCTCATCCCCCCTCATATTCTCTTTGATAAAAGGAAGAAGATAAAAGCCTGGCTCTCTTCACATATAGCCGGATTCTTTTTATCCCTCAAAACCAGTAAGAAAAACATAGCTCCAGGCAAAAGCTACCTGTTACACTGGAAGATGGATGAGGAAAGCTCTACCATACTTACCAATCTTTGCAAACAGCAGAAAACCGCCCTGCATGCCACCTTCTCGGTCGCATTCCTGGAAGCCATGCGGGACCTTAAGGGGGATAAAGCAAAAGGTAATGTCATCTACCCGGTAGACATCCGCAGGTATATCCCTGAAATAAAAAACGATCATCTCTTTGCCTTTGCACCCATAGAGGGATTGCCCATCATAAAAGATAACTCTGCCGACTTCTGGACCAAAACCCGGAAACTCCGCAATGACCTGGCCGGCAAAATAGATGTAATGAACATCCATGAATTATTGTTGATGAGTGAGTACTTCCATTCATCCGTAAAAAAAATCGTTACCTATCTGAGGTCCAATGAGGGGACACATGATGTGACCCTGTCTAATATGGGACGCCTTAATATCCCGGACAGATACGACTCTTTCCAACTGGAAACCATCTACAGCCCCAGCGCCTGCTTCCCCTGGAGAAACCCGAACACACTGGTGATCACTAATTACCGGGGAGAGATAGACTTCAGCTTTATTTCCAATGAGAGCTTCCTTACAAAAGAGGATGCCACGGTGCTGACCGACAGGATGATGGAATTACTGTTTGAGAAGATGGGCGTTTTAGAACAAGCATAAATCATTTTGTATGGAATTGCCCGGAGAACACATCCTGAAGAAGTTCACTAAAAAGCAACTGCTCATCTCTATTATCTCTAATGTGATTATCAACGGAATTGTGCCTTATTTCAATTTCGAAGACCGGCATGCCGTTCATCTGTTCCGGGGTGCTCATCCGCTGGCGAGATATGTATTGCCTATGGCCGTGTTCCTTCCTTTTTTCATCACCTTAGATATATCAAAAAAAACCATCACGCTCATAGAACAACACACGGGAGGTATGCTGTTCTCCCCCCATTTCCCTAAGAACAAATTCCTGTTTAGAACGGCGGGCGTAAACGCAACTATTACATTATCAGTAATATTATGTTTAATGCTTGCTTTACATGCATCTTTACCCCCTGATTACAGCTTTGACGGGTTGCTTCTGTCGATCGTATCAGGACTGCTGGGCGGAGCCATGGCTGTCATTTTTGTACTCCAGCCCATCAATAAGGTAAAAAAGCTGTATCCTGTCTAACACTCGGGAATATTACATAATTTAGTGACAGTGAAGTTCACTAAATAGAACCATGCATGAAAAGGATTATCGCATTGATTGTGTTCATATTGCCACTTGCACTGAACGCACAGACTAAACTTGCCGAAAACATTGTTGAAGACCTTACTACAAAAATGGGAGAACGTTACCTGGCGCAAACGGACCTGGGGATGTTATTTGTAGCGGAAGAGCTGTCGCGCAGCGGTTCCGGTGGTCTTGATATTGATAAAACAATGACAGAACTGAAAAGCGATCCGGCAGCCCTGGATGCTGCACTGAAGTTTTACTACCAGTACAGTGACTGTAACAGGCAGCAATTGATCGCTAATCTGAAAACATTGGGTATAAAGGAAAACAGTGTATTCCCCGTTGCTACTTATACCGTTAATAAATTCAAAGGTGAAGCGAAGACTTTGCTGGAAGATAAAGCGGCATTGGTGAAATCGGGAGGAATGCCGGTATTACCGCCTCCGGGTTCAGCAAAAGCGAAGCCGGTACCAACACCAGCATCTTCTGATAATGATAACAGTACAGCTACAGAACCTGCTCCTGCAACCGCTACTACTCCAGGTACAGTTGCTGAACCAGGGACTACTACTCCTGCAGCAGCAAAACCTGCTGAAGATGGATATAACTGGGACGTACGTACCTTGTTCAAACTTCGCAAACCGGAACAACTGGAAGAATTATATGGTAAGGAACATGTAACGTCACATGGCGCTACAGACCTTCAGGGTAATGATGCCGGTACCGCTTATTACGTGTTCCCGGATACAGATAACGAGATGGAAGTAATTTTTGATGGAGAGAATGGTACTGCCATCACCTTCACCAAAGAACACTCCAAATGGAAGTCTCCTTTCGGGATTAAAGTAGGTGATCCATTGGATAAAGTAACAAAAGTAAATGGCAGACCCTTTAAGATAAACGGGTTTGAATGGGAAAACGGAGGAACAGTAGATAGCTGGGAAGGTGGAGCCTTTGCAGGTAAAGGAGTAGGTGTACTCTTTAAAGCCAACAATACCGGAGACCCTAAATTATACGACCAGGTAACAGGTGGTAAGAAGATAAAAACAGATCAGTCTGTGCTGAAGAAACTGGACGTTGTTGTAGAGAAAATTGTATTCAAAAGCAATTAATCAGCTCATTATTAAATATCAAGGCTTACCGTGTACAACGGTAAGCCTTTTTTTATACCAGTAACTTATTGTTGATCGCATATTTAATCAACATAGCAGTATTCTTTACTTCCAGCTTTGCCAGTAGATTTTTCCGGTGACTGTTCACCGTATCTGCGCTGATAAACAATTGCTCCGCAATCTCAGGATTTGTATTCCCTTCTGCAATCAGGAACAGTACTTCTTTTTCTCTTCGGGTAAGGTGAGGGAAGTGATGACGGGCATTATTCCTTTCATCCTGTATAGCCAGTTTGGCTTCCTTAGAGAAATAGGTATCACCTTCATATACTACATGTATGGCGTATAACAGCTCTTCTCTCTCTACATTATTCAACACATATCCGCTGGCGCCGTTTTCTATCATTCCGGTTACACATTTCCCTTCAGTAAGGGAACTCAGTCCTATTATCATGATTTCCGGATACTCCATCCGGATAGTAGCGCAGAGGTCAACCCCATCCATATCAGGCAGGCTAACGTCCATCAAAATAAGATCAATAGTATTGTTTTGTAAAAAGGTCAGACAATCATTGCCATTGCGGGCGTGTCCGACTATTATTATATCTTTTTCAATACTTAACAGTGAATACAATCCTTCCAATATCAATGGATGATTATCTAAAATATACAGGCGGATCATGTCGTTTCCGGTTTAAAAAGATAATGGGTTACAGGTCTTGAGGATAATTGGCATTACTATATGTAATATAAGGAAAGTTTAGGAGACATCTCATGACAAAAGCAAACACCGGTCCCAGGCAGGGGGAGTAGCAGGATCCAGTGCAGCAATCAATGATAACCCAATTCCTGCAATGCCTTCCAGTACACCATAACTGTTTACATATTTCTCATCCGCATAAAATTTAAATCCTGCCAGGCCATCTTTCCATGTTTTCATTTGCAGTGTTTGTTGTAACCAGTGTTCTGCACCCAGTAATAAACGTGGGTCTTTTAAAGTTAAATAAGCCCGCCTGTAGATATGTGCGATACCTGCACTCCCATGACAAAGGCAGGCATCAAATATACTTCCGTTGTTATTATTTCGATGTTGTAACGTGTACGTGAAAATCTTATGAGCTTCTTCTTTGTACTGATCATTATCCAACCAGTTTCCTGTATTTAATAAAGTCATAGCGATACTCAGATCCCCATAACACCAGCCTAAACGGCTTTGTTTGCCTGTTATGGCCTCGTTTCTTGCATTTACCAATACGGGGTATAAAGATGTAATTCCTTCTTCTGGTTCATTCCTGGTTGATAACAACCAGTTTATACTTTCTTTTATCAGAGGGATCTTTATCCCTTTCTGCTGAATCATTCCTAAAACAGATATAATGGAAGGAGTACCATGTGCTAAACCAAGATTAAAGACAGGTTCATCCGTGCCTCCTATCCTTGTTCCGTAAATAAAATCCCGCCAGCGGATGCCTTTTTCATCCTGATATGCTATGGCTTCCAGTTGCTTTACTAACGTATTTAAATAAGGGGAGAGTTGTTCTTTTTCAAGGAAGTATAAAGCGATACCTAAGCCTTCATGCAGAAAATCATACCTGTCTTCTTTTATCTCCTGTTCCATGACCCTCCCTAACAGGGTATCCACTTCTCCGAATACATCTTCCATTCCATCAGCACTGGCAAATCCTTCATTGATAAGATGTTGTATACACCACACTATTCCCGAAATCCCATTACAATGCGAGGGGATCAGTTCCTCTTCGGATAGTGCCTGTATACTTTTTAATAATAAGGTATGCACCTTTTTAAGGTGCTTCTTTTTACCGGTGAGATTGTAATAATAGGCATAGAATAAAGCGCAACCAGTATAACCACCTAATAAGCCGGGCGGGTTTTCCTGTTCTGTATAATAATCAAGTGCAACACTGATCTCCTGTAAAACCTTTTTATAATCCATATCTGTGAAAAGCAATGGTGGAGCTGAATAAAGCTCCACCATTTGTTACTTAAAAACGGCAGGAATCAACGCTGCAGATAGGAGCGCCCTGACTAATATCATTGGTACAAACCTTAAATGATTCTGTATAGGCGTTCGCACCTCTGGGTTTTACCTGGCTCAAACTGGCAATTTTAATTTTACCGAGCTGTAATTTTTTCTCTGATGTCTTTTTCATAGCAAATTGATTTTTAGAAATTAATGCTGTTCTACCGGAGGGGGAGTACATTTTAAAAGACTACATCCTGTGTAAGTAGGAGCATTGGCAAGTTGCAACTGTGTAGTGTTCAGTTTTGCAATCTTGATTTTGCCAAGGCTGAGTTTTTTTACGGATTCTTTTTTCATGACTGTAGCATTATAGGTTAAAAATAAATGGGAAACCAGCTGTGCAGGCGGACACAGATGACCTCCCTTTTAAAGATAATTATAAACAGAGCTTGCCTTCATCACGGGAAAAGGGGATTTTTTATGCTTTTTGTCCAGTAGAGGAAATATCACCTTTTCAGGGGGGATCTGATATTGGTCAAATAAGTTAACTTATTAAGCATTTTACATGCTCCATTGACCATTTTTACATGCCTCTGCATTATTTATGATAGCCGTTAAAGATTTCTATTTACTCAGAACACCCTTGCTGCCGGTAAATTTCTTAGACCAGTTCACCAAAATTCCCTACAAAGATTTATCTGATAAGATAAAAGAGATTTTTCATGATCCTTATTTAATCGAAGCCATTTATATCGCTTCTCCCGAGTTATACCAGGAGTTAGTAAAATGGTTTTCCGTTGAGAAGGAAGAGCCTAAACTGGTCTTATCATTATTCAGATATCTGTTGCGTATGTGTACCCGCAGTACACCTTACGGACTGTTTGCCGGTAGCGCTACCGGGCAGTTCAGTGATCATACTCATATAGAAATCGCCCATCCTGATCTGCATAAGAAACGTTGCCGGCTGGATATGAACTATGTAGCTGAATTAGTATCCAATATCTCACAGATTCCTGAAATACAATCCCGCTTAATCTTCTATCCCAATAACTCTTTATACAAAATTGAAGATACATTCCGTTATGCGGCCTTCACTATTAAAAATAAATTCAGGCATTATACTTTAACGTCTGTCAATCATAGCAACTATTTACAACAGATACTTACAACAGCTGCTGATGGCGCCTCTATTCATACATTATCTTCCTGTATTGTCAGTGAGGATATTTCTTATGAAGAAGCAAATGAATTCGTTCATGAGTTAATAGACAGTCAGTTATTAATCAGTAACCTGGAACCCACTATCACCGGGGAAGAATTCTTTTCTATTCTGATTAAAAGATTGGGAGATGCTTTCCCTTATCTGCATAAAATTCAGGAGTTATTACAACAGCCAGGTAATGATATTGATAAATACCGGCAAACACATACGTTGGTAAAAAGCCTGTTACCGGATACCAATAGCAAAGATCTGGTGCAAACGGATTTGTTCCTCTCTACCGTTCACAATACTATCAGTAATACACTGATCAATGATATCCAACAGCAAATCATTCCTTTATGGAAGCTGTCAAGGCGCAATCATAATCCCGATCTGCAACAGTTTTGTCAGCATTTCCGCGACCGCTACGAAGAACAGGAAATACCGCTGGCTATTGCGCTGGATACAGAGGCTGGTATAGGATACACCGGGTATGCTGGTGATCATAATCCTTTAGTAGATAACATCTTTATAAAGAGTAAAGACGAAGCGAAAACCGTCACCTGGAATAAACTGCTGAAATTCCAGGCACAACGTTTACAGCATTGCTTACGTAATAATGAAACGGAAATAGTACTCACTGATGAGGATCTGGATGAGTTGAAAGAAACGGATACACCTTCCCTGCCGGATAGCCTGTACCTGATGGGCAGTATCCTTGGCAGCAGCACATCAGCTGTAGATGAAGGTAATTATCTCTTTGAATTCACCTCCTGTGGTGGGCCGTCTGCGGCTAATCTTTTGGGAAGGTTTTGTCATGGTGATGCGGTACTCAGCGAAAAGGTGCAAGCTTGCCTGCGTGAAGAAGAGCAGCAAAACCCTGATTGCATTTATGCAGAGATCATCCATTTACCGGAAGCCCGCACGGGCAATATTCTGGCACGTCCACAGCTACGGGACTATGAGATCGTCTATCTTGGCAATGGCAGTGTCCTGCCTGATCATCAAATCCCTATCACAGATCTGATGGTAAGCGTAAAAAACAACATCGTCATTCTCCGTTCTAAGAAGTTAAACAAACGCGTCATACCCAGATTAAGTACCGCACACAATTTCAGTGCAGGTAGCCTGATTGTATATAAGTTCCTTTGTGATTTGCAATTCCAGGAATTACATCATGCTACTGGCTGGCAATGGAGCCTGCCGGAAGAAGAACGTTTTTTACCTGCTGTACGATATAAAAAAATCATCCTCAGCAAGTCTACCTGGATTCTTTATAAAAAAGATTATCCCAGGTTAAAGGATATCAGCCATATTAAAGAGATCCATAAGCAGTTAAATCTTCCCCGTTATATTACAATTACGGAAGGAGATAACGAGTTGTTTATTGATATGGAAAGTGAACCTTGTCTGCAATTGCTTTTAAACACACTATTAAAGAAAGATCGTATTGTTATACAGGAGATGCTAAGCAGACCTGATAACTGTTGGATAACTGGCACCAATGGCCCCTTTACGCACGAGTTAATCATACCGTTTAAAAGTACTTCTTCTAAAAAAGAACTACTCCTCTCTCCTGTTAATGAAAACATACCAACCAGGAGTTTCATGACAGGCAGTGAATGGTTATATGTAAAGATTTATTGCGGCACCAGTACTGCAGAGAAGATATTGAAATCGATCATCAGGCCTCTGATCAATTCTCTTAAAGCAGAAGAAATCATAGACAAATGGTTTTTCATCCGTTATACAGATCCTGATCATCATATCAGGCTCCGTTTCCATCATTCATCCAATCCAACCTTCTGGATGCAGGTGCTGGAGAAACTATATGCATCCTTTAGCGATAGTGAATTAGTCTATAAAATCCAGACCGATACTTATGTAAGAGAACTTGAGCGTTATGGTTTCTCTACCATGGAACTCAGTGAATCTATCTTTTGTTTTGACAGTGAAGCTGTATTGGATTGTATTGATCTGCTGGAAGGAGAAGACGGCGAAAACTTTAGATGGTTATTGGCTGCCCGTGGTACGGATATGCTGTTGCAGGATTTCGGTTACACCTTAACACAAAAGTCTCTTTTGCTGAAGAAAATTCAAAAGCACTTCTTTGAAGAATTTGGCGGAGACCAGGCATTACAAACCCAGTTAAATGATCAATACAGGCAGCATATGCGGCAACTAAGCAGCTTCCTGGATGCGCAACAGGATGCAGCTAATGAGATTGAAGAAGCAACAGTATTATTCAACACCAGGTCTTTACGTATACGTAACCTTATTAAAGGACCTGTGGATGAATTAATCTCCAGTTATATTCATATGTTTCTGAACAGGATGTTACTCTCCAATCAGCGTAAACATGAACTAGTGATCTATCACTTTTTAAGCAAATACTATGATTCCCAGATAGCTATTTCAAAGAAGCAAAATGATCCCAGAAAACCTTCGTGATCTGTGCAATAACAGCGTCTCTTGTTTTTTCATCAGCAGTGGCATTACAAACAAAAACGACTATTGCGAAATGTTTCCCGTTGGGTAATGTAATAACTCCTGCATCATTGGTAGCGGAAGTAACTCCTTTATCGTTTGTACCGGAAGTACCTGTTTTATGTGCAACAACTGTATTTTCAGACAGTAGACCTCTTATCCTGCCAGGGCCTGTAGTGGTCTCCTGCATCATCTTTTTCAATACAGCAATACTTGATTTTGAGAGGTATTTCCCTTTATAGATACCATCCAGTAACTGTAATATCGCTCCTGGTGTAGACCAGTTGGTAAACTGTACACCCCATGCTCTGGCCATCTCTTCTTCCGTTGCCGCAATAGCAATACTATCTATCCCAATACGATGAACATACTTATTAATGTTCGCAGTTCCTCCCAGCAATCTGAATAATATATCACATCCGTTATTATCACTTTGAGATACCGTATATCCTAATATTTCCCTCAGCGGCAGATCAACATTTCCTTCCGGATACTTCGTCTTTATAGGACTCCATGTTGGCAATAGTTCTTCTTTACGAATATGAATCTTTTGATCTAATGACAACTTACCTTTGTCTACTTCGTGCAGTACTGCCATCGCCAAAGGCATCTTGTAAACACTTTGCATCGGGTAATGCAGGTTTCCATTCAGTGTAAATGTATCTCTGCTTTCCAGGTGTATCATCGCTACTCCCACAGTGCCTTTAGCGGTGTTAGCTATTTTGTCAATCTTAATTCTGAGACTATCTTTTTGTGCAAATACTTCGTTTGATAAAAAACAAACTACTAAGAAGAAGAATACTTTTGTCTTCATATAAATAATGGTTAACGTACTTTCTTCAAATATAAAGAAAAAGCCTGTCTAGCATTATATATACCCTGGCTACTTACCTATGCAAAATTTACTAAAAATAAAATCCAGCTGATCTTCATTCGTGATCTGACCGGTGATTTCGCCAAGGAAGTGCAGGCACCTGCGTATATCAAGAGATAAGAGATCACCGGGAAGCTGGTTGTCCAGTCCTTGTTGTACATCCAGTAATGAGCGCAATACTTCCTGCAGGGCAGCGTAATGTCGGGCATTGGTAACGATGGTATCTTCGGTGTTGATATCCCCACTCATTACTTTATGCACCAGTTTATCTTTCAGGTCCTGAATATGTTCATGCTGACGGGCGGAAATAAATAAGATGCCTGGTATGCTGCTGAATTTCTCCTGGGTAGCAGGTAAACCTGCTATATCTGATTTGTTACCAATTAAGAGGTAGTTGATATGCTCGCGTTCAAAGGTTTCTGTTTGCAGTTGCAAGTCCTGCACGGAAGTTTCATTCACGTCGAAGAGGTATAGCACTACCCCAGCCTCTTTGATCTTCTCCATTGTTTTCTGTACGCCAATACTTTCTATCGTATCTGTGCTTACACGGATACCTGCAGTATCGATGAGACGGAAGAGGATACCGTCTATGTTCAGCACTTCTTCAATAGTATCACGGGTGGTCCCTGCAATTTCACTCACAATAGCACGGTTCTCATTTAAGAGAGTATTCAACAGTGTGGATTTACCCGCGTTGGGTTTGCCCACAATAGCGGTGTTTACCCCGTTTTTGATCACGTTTCCCATACGGAAAGAATCTACCAGGTGCTGCACCATTTTCATCGCTTCACTGATAAGACGGTATAACTGTGTACGGTCTGCAAATTCCACATCTTCCTGACTGAAATCCAGTTCCAGTTCTATCAGGGCAGAGAAGCTGATGAGTTGTTCGCGGAGAACATGCAATTCTTTGGAGAAGCCGCCCCTCATCTGTTGCATGGCTGTCTGGTGACTGGCGGCAGAATTACTGGCTATCAGATCAGCTACAGACTCCGCCTGTGTGAGATCTAATTTACCATTAAGGAAAGCCCTCATGGTGAATTCACCGGGTTTTGCCATCCTGGCGCCTGACTGTATACAGGCGTCTATGATCTGCTGCTGGATGTATGGAGAACCGTGACAGGAGATTTCTATGATATGTTCACCGGTATAGGAACGGGGAGCTTTAAACAGGCTGATGATTACTTCGTCTATTGTTTTCCCTTTAAACACGATAGCCCCGAAGTGGAGGGTATATCCAGCCTGTTTGTTCAGGTCTTTGGAAGGGAAGATTGAGTTACAGATGTCAATCGCATTCTTGCCGCTTAAGCGTATTACTGCTATCGCTCCTATGCCCGGAGCGGTAGCCAGCGCCACTATTGTATCGTCGTATCCTGTAAGATTATTGCCTAACATGGGCGCAAAGATACCATAAATAAAAAATCCCTGTCCTGGCAAAGCCTGAACAGGGATTTTTTAACAAATATCGTATCTGCTACTCTTGCAAAGTAAAGCGGATAGGAAGGTTGAACTGTACGGATACCTGACGACCATTTTGTCTACCAGCTTTCCATTTAGGCATGATTTTCACCACGCGAACAGCTTCTTCTTCCAGGCCACCGCCTTTTGCAGCGCCAACAGTTTTTACATCTTTGATGTTACCTTCAGAGTCTACCACGAACTGTACGAACACGGTACCAGAGATAGCATTCTCCTGCGCAACGCGAGGGTAGTGAATGTTCTTGCTCAGGAACTTAGCCAGCGCTTCTTCTCCACCGGGGAAGGTAGGCGGCTGTTCTACGAATGTGAAGATCTCTTCTTTAGGAGGTGGCGGTGGTGCTTCTACCACACCGGTACCTTTACTGTCTTCCAGTAATCCCGGGTCAATACCGTTAGGATCACCTTCTACTGTTTTAGTACTCACCGCTTTATCCTTGATTTGCTCTATTTTCGGTGGTTCCTCGTCTGGTGGTACCTCGTTATCCTTTTTGATAACAGGAGGAGTGAACTGTACAGACGGTTTCACCGGTGGAGGTGGAGCTGGTGGCGGCGGAGGAGGAGGTGGAGTCTTCGGATCATCCGGGATCTTCACATCTTCCATCTTTATCTGCTCAATTACTGGCTTATTCGGGTTTTCTGCTTCAACCTTCATAATGTAGTAATTGATAGCATAACCTATGATGACAAGCAATATCAGGACGGTACTACCGATGATGGCATTACGCAGCCTTTTATCGTAATCTCTTCTCAGGTCGTAAGCCCCATACTCCTTATTCCTGTTTTCAAACAGGATATCCAGAAAATCGGACTTTGCGAGTTTAGCGGTATCCATTGTTTCAATTTTATAAGATGGATGCAAAAGTTAATTGTTCATTATTGGTTACCACCGCCGTTTGCTGCTTCAGTCTGCTGGATCCAGGTTTTATCCTGATCGCTGATATCAACTGTTGCATAACGTTGAATACGGTTAATAGCCATTTCGTCCAGGATGTCTACAAAGTCCTTATAAGTAGCGTCATTATCAGCTTTTATAATAACTACAACATCTTCTGGCTCACCTTTTGCATTTCTCAATTGAGCAACCGCATCGCGCTTCTTGATGATTACATCACGGATGCCATTAGCATTGGCAAAGGTGGTTGCTTTGAAAAAGTCCGGATTGGCGGATGCATTCGGGTCTTGCGCCAAACCTTCGTAATAATATACCCGATCCTTTTTTCCTAGCAGTATTGTGAGGGCAGTGCTTTCTTTTACTTTATTCTGCTCTTTCTCATCCTTTGTATCTTTCGGCATGATCAGGTCCATTGTTTTGGGCTTGCTCATGGTCGTAGTCAACATAAAGAAAGTGATTAGCAGAAAACCCAGATCCACCATCGGAGTCATGTCTACGCGTGTAGACTGCTTCTTTGATTTCGTACCCTGGTGTTTGCCTTTCCCGCCACTACTGCTGGTATCCATTTCTGCCATAGTAGCTCTTTTTTTAAGTTTTCAAAAGCAATTCTATACTTCCGTACAGCCTGCTGTTTACTAGTTTAGTGGTGTTCGTCACGGGCCAGAGCGGCTGCAGTGCCCGGAGGCGCTGTTTCGAGATTGGTCACCAGGTTCAGTTTCTGTATCTTTTTATCCTTAAAGGTGTCAAGGATTTCCTTGATCTTAGGATAAGGCGTACCGTTGTCCGCCTTGATGCAGTACTGTAACCTTTGATTTCCGCCCTGTGCATTTCTCGCATATTCAATCCAAACACCAACTTCGTTATTAGCTGAGTCTGAAGGTATACCGGTTTCCAGACCTGATTTCTTTCTTTCAGCAGGTTTAATTGCCAGGTAAGATTTCAGATTTTTGATTTCAGTACCTACACTCGCACCAATAGTAAAGCTGTTCATTTCAGCAGGAGTGAGACCCAGTTTGTACTGAGTATTCAGATCCTCGATGAGCTGCTGCCTTTTGGGCTGGCCGTCCATGCTGAAGAAAACTCTACCATCCTTGTCAACCGTCAGCATGATTACATCAGAATCAGGCAACAATTTGGTATTGATTGAAGACGGAGTAACCACAGTTACCGGTTCGTCCGGCTTGAATTTAGTTGCCAGCATGAAGAAAGTGAGCAGCAAGAAGGCCACATCACACATCGCTGTCATGTCGACAAGCGTGCTCTTCCTGGGCATTTTAACTTTAGGCATCTTTACTCCTTTTTTGGTTTACTTTATATAGATTCAAAACTGCTGATATTCCACACAAATAATCAGAAATTATTTGTGGTTAGCAGCGAAGCTCTGTGTTAAAGTAAATCCAGACTCATCGATAGCATAAGTGATGCTGTCAATGTTAGTTGTAAAGAAGTTATACATGATGATAGCTACTGCTGAAGTACCAATACCTAATGCGGTGTTGATCAAGGCTTCAGAGATACCCATCGCCAGTTTAGAAGAATCTGGTGCGCCAGAAGCAGACATCGCAGAGAATGATTTGATCATCCCTAATACCGTACCGAACAGACCTAACAGGGTTGCTACAGAAGCAATGGTAGATAAGAACACCAGGTTCTTTTCCATCATAGGCAGTTCAAGAGCAGTTGTTTCTTCGATTTCATTCTTGATACTCAGGATCTTCTGATCTGTGTCCAGCTCAGTGTTGGTGATCATTTCCTTGTACTTTTTCAGACCAGCTTTCAGTACGTTACCAACAGAACCTTGTTGTTTGTCGCACTCTGCCAGTGCTGCATCCACATTCTTGTTAGCCAGGTGATACTGTACTTTTCTTACCAGCTCAGCGCCGCTGAATTTACCTTTTGCTTTGCTGATGTAAAGGAAACGCTCAATTACCATCGTGATGCAAATCAATAATACAGAAATAAGGATCGGTACAATCACACCACCTTGATAAACAGTGGCAAACCAATGCCCAATACCATCTTCAACCGGATGTGCGTTTGGTCCCTTAATCCCGCCCTGGAAATTCGCAGGGTTTCCCAATACGAAAATATAAAAGAGCACACCTATTACGATACAAATAGGTACAGCCAACAATGCAAATAAGTTGGATGATTTCTTAGGTTGATGAGAAGTCGCTTTGGCAGAAGCTGGAGTCACAGTTGTTTTAGTCTCAGCCATGTTGATTGAATTTTAGTGTTAAAGATTAAACTATTGTTTTTTGTTATTTCTGCAATATAAATACGTGATTCGCAAAGATATACGGTTGATCCAAAAAAACAAGTGCAGCTCAAAAAATCTCACAAAATTTAACCTCCTCCTCAAAAGCCCGCCAGTAGCTGACTTTACCATTCCATTTTTTTATTGAGCGTACACTTACAATATTTAAATACAACTTATATCAATGATGGGTTACTACCCTTAATGATAACTGTCCTTAGAACCTGAAATTTATTGAATTTGTTCAAAGTTGGACGCACAATTTAAGAAATTTTTTAAATGTTCCAACAGAAATTTTATTATTGTAATTTCTTCTGTTTCCCGCCACCACACTCACTTTCCGTCCATTTACCCCCTTTTTATGACTATTTGATTTTAACGTTTTTAACGTTTATCATGCAATATTCATCCTATTCCCTCCTTCTGAAAATGCTTATGACACGGGCTTTACCGCTCCTCAAACGCATCGTAATATAAACATAAAAGATGCCATATCAACAAATTTATTCATAAAATATAACAGGTGCAGTTACAATTTCACATCACAAATAAGTAGTCCGAATTTCCATTCCTATAGCTTTTACAGCGTTTATGGATTTCCCTGATAAGTTACTGCTTAATATGTTTATTTGCAACTTACTTGGTGAAAAAACAACCTTGATCAAAATCAACCTTTAATAAGTATCAATGAATAAACATGTTATCCGAGCCTTTATTGCAATTGTAATTAGTACACTTATAACGGGAATAATCTTCCCCACCACTACACTGGCTCAAAAGAAAAACAGGAAAGAGTCCAATCCTGCGGCGGTGAAAGATTCTACAGTACGTCCTCCCATGCCTGCTAAAAGTGGTCCAAAAACAGATCCGAAGAAATTCGCAGATGTTATTAAAGCCGATGCCAAAGCAGATTCAGGCCTGTTCAATATTTACAAGCAAGAGGATAAAGTATTTTTCGAAATCCCCGATTCCCTGTTGGGGAGAGATATACTCATTGTGAACCGCATTTCGAAATCTGCTGCTGGTCTGCGTTCTATGATGCTGGGTTACAGTGGTGATGAGATAGGTGAGAATGTTATCCGCTTCGAAAAAGGACCTAATAATCGCATTTTCCTGAAGAACATTTCCTATTCTGAAATATCCAAAGACTCATCCCAGCCTATGTTTAACGCTGTGATGAACTCTAATATCCAACCTATTGCAGCTGCTTTTGATATAAAAGCATTCTCTGAAAAAGGTAATAGCAGTATAATAGAGATGACTGATTATATACAGGGAGATAACGAGATCTTCTTCTTTGATCAGCGGAGTAAAGCTAGTCTTAAACTGGGTTCTGTGCAGCAGGACAAGTCTTATATCGTTGATGTAAAATCATACCCTATTAATACTGAGATCAAAACAGTTAAAACATATTCAAGAAGTGGTGGCCCAGCTGGCCCGGGTATGCCTCCGGGTGCGGGTGGTAACGCTACTCTCGAACTCAATTCTTCCATGATATTGTTACCAGCAGTACCTATGGAATCCCGTTATTTTGATCCGCGTGTTGGGTATTTCACTACTTCTCTTACCGACTTTGATGCTGATCCTCAGGGTGTGAAAAGATTATCTATGGTAACACGCTGGCGTCTGGAACCTAAACCTGAAGATCTTGAAAAATATAAACGCGGGGAACTTGTAGAACCCGCGAAACCTATCATATTCTACATAGATCCTGCTACTCCAAAAAAATGGGTACCATTCCTTATTCAAGGTGTAAACGACTGGCAGAGCGCTTTTGAACAAGCTGGTTTCAAAAATGCCATCATTGCGAAAGTAGCGCCTACTCATGATCAGGATTCTACCTGGAGCCTCGAAGATGCGCGCTTTTCTGCTATTGTATACAAACCCTCTGATGTGCCAAATGCAAGTGGTCCGCATGTACACGATCCCCGTTCCGGTGAGATCCTGGAAAGCCATATCAACTGGTATCACAACGTAATGCACTTACTTCGTAACTGGTACTTTGTACAATGCGCACCTAATGATCCAAGGGCACGTAAAATGCAGTTTGATGATCAGCTGATGGGAGAACTGATTCGTTTTGTTTCTTCTCATGAAGTGGGACATACACTGGGGTTGCGTCACAACTTTGGTTCCAGCTCTGCTTATCCGGTAGAAAAACTGCGTGATAAAGAATGGGTTAAGCAGAATGGTCATGCTGCTTCTATCATGGATTATGCACGCTTTAACTATATCGCACAGCCTGAAGATGGCATCACCGGTGCTGATCTTTATCCCCGTATTAACTTCTATGATAAATGGGCGATTGAATGGGGCTACCGTATTATTCCCGGAGTAACTAATCCGGAAGCTGAAAAAGCAACACTGAATAAATGGGCCATCAATAAACTGAAAGAGAAGAAATACTGGTTTGGGACTGAATCTAATCCTGATGATCCAAGGTCTCAGAATGAAGATCTGGGCGATAATGCGATGAAAGCAAGTGCATACGGTATTAAGAATTTACAGCGTATCATTACTAACCTCATATCATGGACCAGCGAAGCAAATGAGGACTATACCAATCTGACAGAGCTGTATCGGGAAATAAACACCCAATTCGGCCGTTATATCGGTCACGTGACCAAAAACATTGGCGGTATCTATGAAACGCCAAAAACGGTTGAACAAGAGGGCGGAATTTATGAGAATGTTCCTAAGGCTATACAACAGGAAGCCGTTCAATTCCTTAACAAGCAGTTGTTCACTACGCCTAAATGGTTACTTGATAAAGATATCCTGAGCCGTACGGGTAATAATCCTATTACGGTGATTAGTACGCGTCAGAATGCCGTGTTAGACAGGGTTATGAGTGCTACTACTCTTAATAAACTGATCAGTGCTGAAGCTACAGATGATAATGCTTATCAGGCAACTGCGCTGCTGAACGATTTCAAGAAGGGTATCTTCAGTGAACTGGCTCTTCATCAGCCCATTGATGTGTATCGCAGGAATCTTCAGAAATCTTATGTACAACATTTGGCGGATCTGATGTCGGCTCCTGACCAGGGTAATAATTCTATCATGCTGATTATGACTGGACAGCAACCTGCAGACGCAACTAAAACCGATGTTAGCAGTATCGCCCGTGCGCAACTGGTAGCATTACGTACTGAGATTCGTGCTGCTACAGCCGGTATGACGGACAATATGAGCCGCTATCACCTGAGTGATTTAACGGAAAGAATCAATCATACACTCGATCCCAAATAATAACAGTTTATAATTTTTATTTAAATGCAGTCCGGATATCCGGGACTGCATTTTTTTATACCATATCCATTGCCTGTGGTTGCTTAATATATTGCTATATTTATACACTGAACCTCAAGAATGTGAAAGAACGCACTTCAAAGATTACCATCTACGACATTGCCAGGTCACTTGACCTGTCTGCATCAACGGTTTCCAGGGCATTACAGAATAATCCACTGATCAACCAGGAGACAAGAGAAAAAGTGAAGGAGGCTGCTCTGGAAATGGGATATGTTCCCAACTGGATAGCGTCAAGTTTACGGAAGAAGAAATCCAATATTCTTGGGTTGATTGTTCCCCGCACTTCTATGTACTTTCAGAGTACTGCTATCAGTGGTATTCAGCATGATGCACATAAGTATGGTTTTAGTATTGTGATCGGGCAGTCTGATGATACAGTAGAGATGGAGAAAGAGCTGGTCAATACCTTCTTTTCTTTGCGGGTAGATGGGCTGTTGGCTGTGTCTTCTATGTATACAACTACTTACGAACATTTCAGTCCTTTTATCAGGAACAATATTCCTTTAGTGTTTTATGACCGTGTACCTACTGACTTTGTCGGTTATACTATTACAGGGGATGATTTTAAGGGAGGGTATTTAGCTACTATGCATCTTATCAGTCAGGGCTGCAGACGTATTGCGATCTTCTCTGGTATGCTGACGTGCAATCTTTACCAGGAACGTTTATCAGGTTATAAGGCTGCGTTGGCAGAACATAATATTCCTTTTGATGAGGAGTTGTTATACGTGCATAATCTAACATCGGAAGCGGCAACTATAGCAGCACAGGAGTTACTTTCTTTACCGGTGCTTCCAGACGGACTTTTTGCGGCTAATGACACTTCTGCTGTTGCATTTATACAGGAAGCCAGGTTGCATGCTATTAAGATACCTGAGCAGATAAAAGTGGTGGGCTATTCGAATGATCAGTCTTCGCGCATTATTACGCCTAGTTTAACTACGATTGAGCAGTCGGGTTATAAGATGGGGCAGAAAGCAGTAGAAACGATTGTACAGTTGATCAGTTCTAAAGAGACGAAGGAAGTGACGAAGAATTTTGTGTTTCCGGTTGAGTTGATACCCAGGGAATCTACGAGTAAGTATTAAAGGTTTTGGTACTTAGTATAATAAAAAAAGCCCCGACTGTTGTCGAGGCTTTTTCAATAAATATGGCAGCTACCTACTCTCCCGCATGATTGTGCAGTACCATCGGCCATGAGGGGCTTAACTTCTCTGTTCGGAATGGGAAGAGGTGAACACCCTCGGCAAAACCACCATAAGATCTTGAAGGATCTTTTGTTACTATCAGCCTGTCGTTTCTCTGTATCAGTTTCTTATCTTTTCTTAATTAGATAAGATCCTCTCCAGATCACTCCACGCTCTCGCAACGCAATAATTTACATATTGGGAAGTTGATAATACATTTACAAAATAAAATTAAAGCTTACGGGCAATTAGTACTACTCGGCTTCGATGTTACCACCCTTACACCTGTAGCCTATCAACGTCGTAGTCTCCGACGGCCCTTAAAAGTAAACTCATCTTGAGGTTGGTTTCACGCTTAGATGCTTTCAGCGTTTATCCTGTCCGTACATAGCTACTCTGCATTGCACCTGGCGGCACAACAGATACACCAGCGGTACGTACGACCCGGTCCTCTCGTACTAAGGTCATGTCCTCGCAATTTACTAACGATCACAACAGATAGGGACCGAACTGTCTTGCGACGTTCTGAACCCAGTTCACGTGCCACTTTAATCGGCGAACAGCCGAACCCTTGGGACCTTCTCCAGCCCCAGGATGTGACGAACCGACATCGAGGTGCCAAACCTCCCCGTCGATATGAGCTCTTGGGGGAGATCAGCCTGTTATCCCCGGAGTACCTTTTATCCTTTGAGCGATGGCCCTTCCATACAGAACCACCGGATCACTTTAGCCAGCTTTCGCTCCTGCTCGGCTTGTTTGCCTCACAGTCAAGCACCCTTTTACTAATGCGCTCTGCGTACGATTACCAACCGTACTGAGGGTACCTTTGCGAGCCTCCGTTACTTTTTAGGAGGCGACCACCCCAGTCAAACTACCCACCAAACAATGTCCACCTTGCGGTGTTAGACTCTAAACAACAGAAGGTTGGTATTTCAACGTTGACTCCACAACTCCTGGCGAAGCTGCTTCATAGTCTCCCAACTATCCTACACATCTGTGGTTCAAAATCAATGTTAAGTTGTAGTGAAGGTTCACGGGGTCTTTCCGTCCCGTTGCGATTAACCGGCATCTTCACCGATACTACAATTTCACCGAGCTCGTGGTAGAGACAGTGTCCAACTCATTAGACCATTCGTGCAGGTCGGAACTTACCCGACAAGGAATTTCGCTACCTTAGGACCGTTATAGTTACGGCCGCCGTTTACTGGGGCTTCAGTCAGAAGCTTTGGATTGCTCCGAACATCCTTCCTTAACCTTCCAGCACCGGGCAGGTATCAGGCTCTATACGTCATCTTTCGATTTTGCAGGGCCCTGTGTTTTTGTTAAACAGTTGGTTGGACCATTTTACTGAGACTGCATTACTGCAGTACGCCTTATCCCGAAGTTACAGCGTCAATTTGCCTAGTTCCTTTACCACGGATCACTCGAGCGCCTGAGGATACTCTCCTCGACTACCTGTGTCGGTTTACGGTACGGGCTGCTATAACCGAACCTTAGAAGTTTTTCTTGGAAGTCTGATTAGGGACATTATCAACGCGGCCGAAGCTTTGTTGTACTATCGGGTTCATCATCTCATGCGGATTTGCCTACACAAGATATAACTACACCCTTTAACGCACTATTCCGTAAGTGCGCAGTCCTTTCACTACTCCGTTACTCCATCGAAGTTATAGCAGGTAATGGAATATTCACCATTTTGCCATCAGCTACGCCTTTCGGCTTTGCCTAAGGACCCGACTAACCCTGATCCGATTAGCGTTGATCAGGAACCCTTAGTCTTACGGCGTCTGGGTTTTTCACCCAAATTATCGTTACTTATGCCTACATTTTCTTTTCTAAACGCTCCAGCATTACTCACGTAACACCTTCAATGCAGTTTAGAATGCTCCCCTACCGATATACTGACATCGCCAGCAATCTTAAAGCTTCGGTTGTACGTTTGATGCCCGATTATTTTCCGTGCCCAAACCCTCGACCAGTGAGCTGTTACGCACTCTTTAAATGAATGGCTGCTTCCAAGCCAACATCCTGGCTGTTATAGGATTTGAACTTCGTTTGTTCAACTTAACGTACTATTAGGGACCTTAGCTGTTAATCTGGGTTATTTCCCTCTCGGCCATGGACCTTAGCGCCCACAGCCTCACTCCCGCAGATATATCATAGCATTCGGAGTTTATTAGGGTTTGGTAGGCGGTGAAGCCCCCTAGCCCAATTAGTAGCTCTACCTCTATGATAACTCTATGTACGAGGCTGTTCCTAAAAACATTTCGGGGAGAACGAGCTATCTCTCAGTTTGATTGGCCTTTCACCCCTATCCACAGGTCATCCCATAGCTTTTCAACGCTAATGGGTTCGGTCCTCCAGTTTGTGTTACCAAACCTTCAACCTGCCCATGGATAGATCACAAAGTTTCGCGTCTACCCCTACTGACTAAGCGCTCTGTTAGAACTCGCTTTCGCTACGGCTCCGCAACTTAAGTGCTTAACCTTGCCAGTAAGGAGTAACTCGTAGGCTCATTATGCAAAAGGCACGCCGTCACATATTACTATGCTCCGACCGCTTGTAGGCGCACGGTTTCAGGAACTATTTCACTCTCCTGTTCGGAGTACTTTTCACCTTTCCCTTACGGTACTGGTTCACTATCGGTCTCTAGGGAGTATTTAGCCTTATCAGATGGTGCTGACAGATTCACACAGGATTTCTCCGGTCCCGCGCTACTCAGGATACTACGCGTCCATCAGAATTTCTGCCTACAGGACTATCACCTGCTATGGTTCATCTTTCCAGATGATTCAACTTGATCTGACTTTCTAAATGTAGTCCTACAACCCCCGGACAGCACGCCATCCAGGTTTGGGCTCTTCCCCGTTCGCTCGCCACTACTTAGGGAATCATTATTTATTTTCTTTTCCTGCAGGTACTTAGATGTTTCAGTTCCCTGCGTTGGCCCCCTTGCGGGTAATACACCTTCAGTGTATTGGGTTGTCCCATTCGGAAATCTACGGATGTAACGATCGTTTGCATCTCCCCGTAGCTTATCGCAGCTTACCACGTCCTTCTTCGCCTCCTAGAGCCTAGGCATCCACCATGCGCCCTTATTCGCTTTAAAAATCTTTGTT
>NZ_FOJF01000001.1:141198-3258698 GCF_900110995.1 Chitinophaga sp. YR573 | reverse complement strand
GTTGTTTCCAATCTTTCAAAGAACTTTACACCAAACCTTACGTTCAATGTTTGCCGATGTTTCGAATCCGATTCGTGTGACTCTTGCAGTCTACATCTTTATTTTTTTCTCTTTTCCGTTTCGCATCGTTTGCGTTGGGGTTGCAAAGGTGTATCAATTTTTGATTACCACCAAATCTTTTTAAAAGATTTTTATTCTTTCGAATAATTCCTTCAAACTCATTGTCACTACGCCTTACAGCTTATTGATTATCATCTGAAAAAAGAGAAAAAACGTATACTTGGGAAGAGCTTTTGTCGCTGTGCTTTCTATCAAAGCGGGATGCAAAAGTAGCCGTTTTTTCGTTACTGCCAAATAAATTTTGAAAGAATTTCGTAGATCCTTTCCCATGGCATTTCTACAACATCATTTTATCAGATAATAACCCCTCAGGATAAGCTACCTGCATCAAAAATAACCCCTGAGGCGGCACCGCAAAATCTGCATTCACACAATTCCGGCTTTCTATCGCATCTCTAAACCCCTGCATCGTCATCTTTCCCCGCCCTACTCTCAACATCGTTCCTACCAAACCCCTTACCATCCCCCTTAAGAAACGGTTAGCCGTAACGTTATAGACTATACGGGTACCATCCACCGTCCAACGCGATTCCTTTATCGCACATATATATGTCTTCACCTGCGAATTACGCTTGGAAAATGTTGTAAAGTCCTGATACTCTTTTAGAATACCCGCGGCTTCCTGCAATAAATCAACGTCTAAACGATAAGGAAAGAAATATCCCCTGTCCTGCAGAAAAGGATCCTTCTGCATATATATAGTGTATTCATAAGACCTGCTCAATGCTGCAAACCTGGAATGCGCATCATCCTTTACATTATATACATTCCGTAAAACAACATCAGGTGGAAGGATCGCATTTACTTTGTAGATAAACTGAGGATGTAAAGGCTTCTCCAGATCAAAATGCAGGAAGTTCTGCAAGGCATGTACTCCTGCATCCGTGCGACTGGATCCCGTTGTTTCAATCTTTTCCCGCATCAGCGTACTCAATGCATGATCGATCGCGGATTGCACCGTCTCTGCATTCTCCTGGATCTGGAAGCCATTGAACTTTGCTCCCTTATAGGCTACCTCTATAAAATACCTCATAATCCGCGAAGGTAACCCCTAAAAACAAAAAAAGCTCCTCGCGGAGCTTATCTTATTTATGTAACATGGCTTTGAACCGCCCCTTATAATAATCATCCGTCAGCACATTCTCCAGTGATGAATAATGTTCTGAATCCGATACCTTAGGATAGGCAAGGTCCAGCAGACGATAACGCGATTCATTCGTACCCAGCAACTGTACCAGTGTTTTTATCTGCGATGTCTCCAGGCAATAACCCTTTGTCTGACGACGAAATGCATCAATCATCCCGTCATCATCTTTACCTGCTACAAACTTCCGCAATACCTTTCTGAAGTTAGTTTCATCCAATACATTCCCACAATCAGAATTAATCATTTTTACTGCGGGCTTCTTCTCTTCTACCGGTTCCGTAACCGGCACAGCGACAGGTACTTCTGCCGGTACAACTGCAGGTGTTGTCCCTGCTTCTTCTGCCTCTTTCTTTTTGCGTCTCTCTCTCTTACTTTCCTTTGGATGGTCAATAGACAGATCACTTATGGCATAACCGGTTGAATCTGCAACGATATTATTTTCAGGTGTTTCTGTTTTATGTTTCTTCTTTTTAGATGGCGCAGGTGTTTCTTCCGCAGGAGCAACTACCGGATCGGGAGCAGGTATGGCTGCCTGTTTCGTACTATCCTCCGAAAAATTTATAAATGCAGGCTCATCTTCCTTCTTCGCAGCATGTCTCCTGCTTTTCTTTTCTACAGGAGCCAATGTGGAATCAAAGGCCAGCGCATCTGCTGTTGCTGCTGCCAGATGTTCTTCCGCGATTACATCTGCTGCTAACTTCTGCTCTTCAGGTGTTAATACGTCACGGCGCCTTTTACGGGGCTTCTTCGCAGCTGCCGGCGCTGCATCTGTAGTAGCAGCCACAGAATCAACCACTACTATATCATCCACCGGCGGCGGTACTTCCTCTACACGGTCATCTCCTACTACCTTGTCCAATGCATTGGAGAACGTGTTACCCTGTGGCTTTGCAACTGGCGGGGTAACAGGAACGGGGACAGGAACTGGAACTGGTGGAGCGATCGCATTTACAGGACGACTACCAGGTCCTACCGTTACGTCTGATGTATTCGTGAATGTAGAATCAAGATCTTTTTTGAGAGAGGTCATCATAGAATCCCCGGTTACCGGTGCAGGTATAACTGCTGCAGTTACCACGGTATCTTTTACAATGACTGCAGGTGTAACCGTTACCGACTCTTTTGGTACTCCCTTACTTGGCCTGATGGCGGCGAAAGTCTGGAGATTGTATAGTGCATATCCTTCATCCCCGTCTTTCTTAATCAGGTACCCCTGGTCATTGGTACCAGACATTTTCACCAGGAACTGCTGTTCCGGCCCACTGCCATTGGCAAAACCTATACGCAATGAAGCCGTACCGGCATGCACCTTTGATATAATCAGATATCCTTTATCAGAAGAACTGAGCACTTTACCCTCATATCTAACGTAAAAAGGCTGAGATCTTTCACTTTGCAGATAGATAAAATACTCCGGATCCTGCGCTCCGAGGTGTAAAGACACCACCAAAACGGCCAGGACAAATAAAAATCTTTTCAAATATTGCACCATACTCATGTCTTAAATAAAACAAATACTATTCCAATATGACCAGCACCTCTCCTTTTTCTACAGCTGTCCGCTCCGCTACCTTTATTTCCTTCACCACAGCATCTACCGTTGCCTTAAACACATTTTCCATTTTCATGGCTTCCAGGATCAGTACCGGATCTCCTTTTTTGATGACCTGCCCCGGCGTTACCAGGATTTTCAGGATCAGGCCCGGCATAGGTGCCTTAATATCATTGACTTTACGCGTCATGGCATCTTTGATCCCCATTGCAGACAACAGCTGGTCTATAGGCTCCTCAATAGCTACTTCATATTCCTGCTGATCTATTACGATAGTCACCATTTTAGCCTCCTTATCCACTTTCAACACCTGGGCCATGTAACTACGCCCGTCCAGAACGATACTGTAATTACCTGCCGGCAGTTCAATTCCCGAGTATGCTACCGGTTCCCCGTTACAGGTTTGCACTCCGGCTTCCGTATTAATAACGAACGGTGTATCACCATTGACAATTGCTTTGATCATTGTTGCACTTTAACTGAGCTGAACAAAAATAGTATTTTTAAGCACTTTAGCGGGCGCAGGCATTGCGAACGATCCCTAATTATAGCCAATTATCACGATTTAGCCAATATTAACAGTATGAGGTACTATTATTTGTGATAATTCCTGTTAATTCGTGGCAAAAATTGATCTATAAGATGTCTAAACCTTTTAAGCAAGTGCTGAAAAGCCTGCTGTTGGGAGGTGTTACCGGAATGTTCTTTCTTACTCCGGCAGTCGCACAGCAACAGGAAACCCCTCCGCAAAACGATCCCCTGCTAAAAATCTACCGGGGCACCACTACCAGGATAAATGATCTGGTGAACACCAAACTGGATGTACGTTTCGACTATCCTAAAAGATACCTCTACGGGAAAGCCTGGATCACATTAAAACCCCACTTCTACGCTACTGATTCCCTTTTGTTGGACGCTAAAGGTATGGAAATCAAACAAATAGCAGTAGTAAAAAATGGTAAAAATACACCTTTAAAATATGAGTACGACGGCTCCCAGCTGCACATTAAGCTGGATAAATCCTATCAGCGTACCGAGTCATATATTATATATGCAGACTATACTGCCCGTCCTGAAGAGGTAAAAGCAGAAGGCAGCGCGGCTATTACAGATGCCAAAGGTCTTTATTTCATTAACCATGATGGTACTGAACCCAATAAACCCATACAGATATGGACACAGGGTGAAACGGAATCCAACTCCGTATGGTTCCCTACTATAGACAGGACCGCTCAGAAAATGACGGATGAAATCAGTATGACCGTGGAAAAGAAATATGTAACCCTTTCCAATGGTAAGCTCGTAAGCCAGAAAGATAATGCAGATGGTACCCGTACCGATACCTGGAAAATGGAACTCCCCCACTCTCCTTACCTGGTAATGATGGCAGTTGGAGATTTCTCCATTGTAAAAGACCAATGGCGTGGTAAAGAGGTCAACTACTATGTAGAAAAACCTTACGCTCCATATGCCAAGGCCATCTTCGGTAACACACCGGAAATGCTCAGTTTCTATTCTGATATCCTGGGTTACGAATATCCCTGGGCGAAATACTCCCAGATCGTAGTAAGAGATTATGTATCAGGCGCTATGGAAAATACCACTGCTACCCTGCATGGCGATTTCCTCCAGAAAACTGATCGTGAACTGCTGGACAACAACCATTATGACGAAGCTGTTGTAGCACATGAACTGTTCCACCACTGGTTCGGTGACCTGGCTACTGCTGAATCATGGAGCAATCTTACCCTCAACGAATCTTTTGCAGACTATAGCGAATACCTCTGGCTTTCCCATAAATACGGGAAAGATATGGCGGATGATCATGCTTATAAAGCTGCTAAAAATTATATACAGTTTACAGAATATGCTGGTGACCGCGACCTGGTCCGCTTCCATTACCATGATAAAGAAGATATGTTCGATGCTGTTAGCTACCAGAAGGGTGGCCGTATCCTGAACATGCTGCGGAATGTGGTAGGTGACAGCGCGTTCTTTAAATCCTTAAATCTTTACCTGAAAACGAATGCCTTTAAATCTGCCGAAGCACATCAGCTGCGTCTTGCTTTTGAAGAAGTGAGCGGACAGGATTTAAACTGGTTCTTTAACCAGTGGTACTTTGGTCAGGGATACCCTATCCTGGATATCAGTTATAATTATGATGATGCAGGTAAAAAGGTAAGTGTGATCATTCAGCAGAAACAACCCGGTGATAAAGTATTCGAACTGCCGATTGCTATTGATGTATACGCTGGTGGTAAGAAAACACGCCATCTTGTTACCATTAATGATAAGTCTGAAACCTTTACTTTCCCTTATACTACCAGGCCTGATTTTGTGAATGTGGATGCGGAGAAAGTAATTCTGGATGATAAAGATGATCATCGTGATATAAATACTTACATCTTTGAGTATGCGAATGCGCCTGAATATGGTGATCGCCGTGAAGCTATTGAGGCTTGTCTGAAAGAACAGACAACCAATCCTGCTGCACGTAAGACCGTTATTGCTGCACTGAAAGATAAGTTCTATGGCCTGCGTTCCCTTACTGTAGCGGGTCTTGAAATGGAAGATGAAAGCGTGAAAACTGCTGCTCTTCCTGTATTACAGCAACTGGCTCAGAATGATGAGAATTCCTCTGTAAGGGCTGCTGCACTGAGACAATTAGGCAAACTGAAAGATAAACAACTGATCCCTTTGTTTGAGAAGGCAACAAAAGACCGCTCTTATGCTGCTGCAGGTGCCGGATTAGCTGGCCTGGCACAGCTGGACCTGGAAAAATCGTACGCCCTGGCTAAACAACTGGAAGCAGAATCCAAAGGTGCATTGAGTAATGCAATTGCTACTGTGTACGCACAGAAAGGGAATGATGCTGATGTAGCCTTCTTTGCAAAAGCATTTGACGAAGCGAACGGGCAGGAGAAGTTTGAGGCTGCCATGCAGTACATCGGCATCTTAGCGAATGTTGATAACACAGAAACTGTGATCAAAGGGCTGGACCAGATCCAAAATATGGCTAAGTTGTTTAACAATAAAATGGTAAACAGCTATCTTGTTAAGATGCTGCAACCGCTTGCCAAAAAGAAACAGGATAAGGCTTCTCTGGCTACTCCTGAAATAAAAGCGGAGTTGAATAAACAGAGTGATTATATATTGAAGATTGTGAATAGTCTGAATAAATAGATAATTCCTTTACAAAAAGAGGATGTATCGTTTGATACATCCTCTTTTTTATTTTGTAGATTTTACTTAAAGAGGAACAGAAGAGCAACTGATAAGCTTCAAAAGAGCTTTATCTTACGCTTATCCTTCGCTTTTTAGCGTAAGACAAGCGTAAGATAAAGCTCTTCAGTTGCCCTTCAGAACCTATTCAGTGTATTGTTACAGTGCTATTTCCGAATGTCTCTCAGGTATTATAATATCAAAGAATCCCTTTTTCTTCAACCAATCGGCTAAAATAAGCTGTACTTCGTACTCCCCATGTACCAGGAATAATTTCTTTACTTTTTGCGGGTCCTGGCAGGCTAACCAATGCCCAAGGTCTTCATAATCTCCATGCGCACTCATAGAACGGATAGATCCTACTTCTGCCTTCACTTCATAATGGGTACCATAAATAGATACTTCCTTCGCACCTCTCATCAGCCTTCCGCCCAGGGATTGGGGCTCACAATAACCAACCAGCAGGATCGTGTTCTTCGGATTATTAATATTATTGACGATATGATGTTTTACACGCCCAGCTTCCGCCATACCCGATGCAGAAATGATTACGCAAGGTTCCTCCCGGAAGTTGAGTTGTTTGGATTCATCTACCGTTTCGATAAAATGCAGGCCGGGAAAGTCGAAAGGATCATCATCTATCTCCAGTAACTTCGTCAGTTTTTTATTAAAGACTTCCGGATGGCTTCTTACTACTTCTGTTGCTTCCATTGACAACGGACTATCTACAAAGATCTCCACCCTGGGTAACCTCCCCTCTAACTGCGCCTTATTTAATGTATATAATAATTCCTGGGTACGCCCTACGCTAAAGGCAGGGATGATCAGTTTACCCCTTTTCTCTATACAGGTATGCTGAATATGTTGCAGAAGCAAAGGCTCGGAAGGAGCAGCTTCTGCATGCAACGTACTGCCATAGGTAGATTCCATCAGGATATAATCCGATTGAGGGAATACATCCGGGGAACGGAGAATATCATCATTATAGCGGCCAATGTCTCCGCTAAAAGAGATTTGTGTAGTCTTACCATCTTCCTTAATCCGCAGGTGTACTGCGGCACTGCCGATGATATGGCCCGCATCGGTAAATAATACTTCCACATCTTCATCTACCTTAAACCAGGTCTTATAATTTACGGGTTTAAGCGCCTTTACACTCTTTTCCGCATCAGGAATGGTATATAAAGGCGCTATTGGTGGCTGTCCTTCCTTTTGCCTTTTCTTATTGATATACTTTACATCATCTTCCTGGATCTTTGCAGAGTCCATCAATAAGATTTCTGTAAGATCGAGTGTAGCAGGGGTACAGAAGATCGTCCCTTTAAAACCTCTTTTTATCAGTAAAGGGATCAGACCAGTGTGGTCTATATGCGCATGGGACAGGATCATGTGTGTTACCTGTGATGCATCAAACCCAAAGTCTTCATTCAGCGCATCTGTTTCTTTTCCCATTCCCTGGAACAATCCACAATCCAGCAAGATCTTCTTGCCATTTTTTAAAGTGATCAGGTGTTTAGAACCGGTGACAGTCCGTGCTGCTCCGTGAAATGCTATCTTCATATTTATATTTTTGCCTTAAAAGACCAGGTGATCCTGAAGATTGCAATTGCTGTACCATCATGGCTTTTACCGGTACTGTCAACTGTGAGTGTTACTCCTTCTCCTGTCTCTATTGCTTTATTTACGGCTGTTGCTATTGCACTCCCTCCATCGCAGGTGAAATATGTTTTACCTGTAGCCTTTTTCACAAAGGTGGCTTCCATACCGGTTACCAGCATGGATACCTGTTTGGGGGCAGCAGCGCGGACATGTATAATGGCCAGCATTCCTGTACTCATTTCAGCCGCCATACCCAGGCATGCGAAATAGGTAGAACGAAAAGGATTCTGCGAGAGCCATTTGTATGGTACTACTGTTATACAACTATCTTCCTGTATTTGTTTTACTCTCACACCTGCCAGCCAGGCGCTGGGCAGTTTCCATAACAGGTATAATGAGAACTTTAGCGGATGCTGTACAAAACGGATGAAGGAAGTGTTGCTCATGGGTTATTGGTTTACATAATGGGCAGGGTTCAGTGCATCCGGCGACCATTCCTTCAACATCGCCTCTACTTTCTGCTTGTCGTAAGTGTCAGCAGATTCCAGCAAAGCCGAGTTTTGTGTATGCAGTCTTTTCCCTTTGGCATCAAGAATAACCAATACCGGAAATCCGAAACGCTGGGGATAACCCAGGCTCTGAAGTATAGGCAGGTTCTTGTTCTCTTTGCTATAGTTGAGGTGATATACGATATAGTTTTTGTCTGCGAGGGCGTGTAATGTGGTATCATCCTGCACAAACTTATAAAAGCGTTTGCACCAGATACACCAGTTGCCGCCTATCTGTAACAGGATATGTTTATTCTCAGCTGCTGCCTGCTTTTCTGCTTTGGCCAGGTCGGCGCTGGCATCAGCCGTTGGATCATAAATATGTTCCAGGTCCTGGGCCTTCAGCACAGGAGCGGCTAACAATAAAAGAGTTGCTATGATTAACGCCTTCATATGATTAATGATTTAGAGCTTCCACATATGCATGTATGGCCATTTGTGCATTTACCAGGGCTTCTCCCGGTGCCGGTTTCACTGGAACATTGTGCATGTTGGCATCCAGCATTGCTGCATTGGTATTATCAGCCAGCTGTAAGCGGATGATTTCCTTCAACTGCTCCTGTAACTGCGGTTCATAAATGGGGAAACATACTTCTATACGGCGGAGAAGGTTGCGGTTCATCCAGTCGGCAGAACCCATGTACACTTCTTCCTGCCCGTCATTGTGAAATATGAATACCCTGGCATGTTCCAGGTAACGGTCTACGATACGCCTTACTGTAATGTTACGACTTTCAGGTTGTTCCGGCAAGAGGCAGCAGATACTCCTTACAAGCATCCGTACTTCTACCCCGGCATCGCTGGCAGCGTACAGTCTGGCAATCATGTCTTTTTCCTGTAAGTTATTGAGCTTAATAGTGATACGGGCAGGTTTACCGGCTTTCGCATTGGAGATTTCCCGGTCTATCATTTCAGAGAAGCGGTCTACCAGGTTGAATTGTGCTACCAGCAGGTGCTTAAAAGGCAGGTAGCTGTAACGCCCCGGTTGCTCTCTTGTTTGCAGATAGAGGAATAACAGTTCCAGCTCCTGCGTCATACCCCGGTGGGCAGTCAGTAATACATGGTCTGTATAGAAACGGGCAGTGCTTTCGTTGAAATTACCGGTAGCCATCAGGCCGGCGTAGTCCCATACATAACCACGGCGGCGTTTTACCAGGGCTATCTTGGCATGGACTTTCAGTCCGGGGATGCTGTACACGATTTTCACGCCGGCGGCTTTCATCTTCTTGGCCCAGCGGATATTATTCGCTTCATCAAAGCGGGCTTTAAGTTCCACGAACACGGTCACCTGCTTACCGTTGCGGGCAGCACTGATCAGTGCGTTGGCGATCTGTGAGCCGGAAGCGATCCGATACAGGGTGATATAGATTTCCACCACGGTAGGATCTACAGCGGCTTCGTTGAAGAAGCGGAGTATATAATCGTATCGTTGGTAGGGAGCATGTAAAAGGATATCCCGCTTCAGCACTTCTTCCAGTAAGCGGGGTACATTGTCCAGCGCATGCATCTGTACGGCTGGCTGACGGGGGTAAGTGAATAAAGGGGATTTGACCGGCATCGGCAGGTCCATCAGGTCTTTCAGGTTATGATAACGCCCTCCCCTCACCATCTCTTCCGGCAGAATTTTAAAGTATACTGCCAGTAGTTGCCTTAATGCCAAAGGCGTGGCCGCATCATACAGGAAGCGGGTAGGAATGCCCAGTTCTCTTTTGGCGATCATGGTTTCTACCTGTTCCAGCACATCGTTCGCCAGCTCATTCATATCGGTTTCAGCATCCCGGGTAATCTTAATGCTGTAGCAGCCATTGACGGTATAACCAGGGAATATAAAACCGACATTCTCACGGATCACATCATCCAGCATGATGATGTAGGATATATCATCTATGGACGGCAACTCGGTAAAACGGGGTAACTGATTGCTGGGAATATTCACCAGCGCATATTTCAGCATATCCGGTTCTTCCGCTGTTGACAACGATACCACTACATACAGCAGGTTGTTTTCCAGGAATACGTCTTCCGGTTGATGCCCCTGCAGCCATAAGGGTTGCAGGAAAGCCAGCACACGGGTGAGGAAATATTCCCTGATATCTGCCTTGTGCGCTGCATGTACCGGCTCATTATAGTAAAGATGTATGTGATTGTTATGTAAAGCAGGCAGCAGGCTTTGTGTAAGGGTCTGACCAAACTCGCCCAGCTGACGGCTGATCTCTTCCTGTACAGCGGGCAGCATACTTTCGGCGGAACCAGCTGCAGAAGGATCTGTACGGAGCAGGTGATCTACTGCCAGCACTGCGGGCATACGTACACGAAAAAACTCATCCAGGTTGGATGAGAAGATAGACAGGAATTTTATACGTTCGTATAAAGGCACCGTGCTATCGTTGGCCATGCACAATACCCGATAGTTAAAAGACAACCAGCTCAGATCGCGGTCGAACAGCGGCAGATTCACAGAGATATTATCCATTGGTTAGTTCTTCACCGGAAAAAAGAGTGCAGCAATCAGGAATGCCAGCACTGATATAATCAAACCGAACATAAAGATGTTGTATGCTATCCTCAGTTGTTTGTATTTTTTACCAAGTACTACGCCAAGGTGATAAATATCCTGGATCATACTTGCATATACGTAGTCGTTGTCTCTCATCATTTCCGTCATACCCCAGGTATAATCTTCCAGGGACATTTTATGGAAATTACCGAAGAACAGGAGATTGGTCTTTTTCTTGTCAATGTCATCCCGGGTAAAACGTCCGACATTTACATTGGGGCGGGTAGCCAGTACAGAGAAAATGATGGTTACTACTCCTGTAAGTAAGAAGATAACAGCAGGAATAATCAGGTTGGGATAGTCTTCCAGTCTTCTGAACAATACACCCAATATCACTGATACGATAATTGAATTTACCGAAATCATGATATGCGCCTTACTATCTGCCATGGAACTCAAACGGATATGGTTAGTGGAAGTAGTACGGAACATCGTTTCTACCCCACGGCCAGGTTTAGGTTCTTTAGGCTCTTTTTCTTTCTTCTTTTTAGGCTCTTCTGCTACAGGTTTCTCCACCACTGCAAAAGCAGCTTCTTCTCTTGCCCCTTTTTTACCGGCAGCAACAACGGCTGCTTCTGCCTCTTTAACTTCATGTTTATGTTTCTTCTTTGCCTTATCCAATTGCTTTTCGAGTTTTTCTTTTAACCACTCAATATTCGCTTCTTTCTGTTGTTGCAATAATGCTTTGCAATAGGCGGTATGATAATGCTGTTCTTCCAGCAGACGCAGGGAACCTTCTGTCCAAACGGCTCCCGGAATTTCCTTGCCATACGTCAGTTCCATTTCCTCATGCAGCAGCTTGGTACGGGTCTTGAAATCTTTGGTACCCAGGTTGAACAGGTCTGCATCACAAACAATCTGTTCCAAAAGGTTATGAGGGTCCTGCGGCATTTTGGTAGCCATAATACAATCGCTTACCTGCTGTTGTACATTTAGCGGAACCTGTTGTACAATTAAAAAATTCCGTGCCAGCTCCACCCCCTTCTCTTCATGTGTTTTAGCCTCTCCCAACAGGTATCCCAGGTCATGAAACCAGGCCGCTACATATACTACCAGCAGGTCCGTGTCTTCCAGCCTGTAATGCGCTGCAATCTGCTCTGCTGCTGCAACCACCTGTCTTGTGTGTTCAAGATTATGATACACCAGCTGGGGATGCGGATGATCTTTATACTGTGCCGTTACATATTGTTGGGCAGCCTCTATGATTAAACCTGTTTGCATAAGCATTAGTTAAAAAAGCACTACTAATACAGCAAGTTACTGCATTTTTAAGTTAATTTTATTTCACGAATCGTAAATACAAACAGCTTTCATTAAACGTGCACTAAATAATAGGAAATGTGCAACAATTAATTCCGGATTTATGCGTATATGGCATCTTGTAATACCCCTCGTTCTCCTTTCCTGTAACCAGTTTAAAAACCGGCAGGATAAAAATTTCGACTCTCCCAAAGGTTATGATCTTAGGGAGCCAGTACGTTATTATGTAAGACAGTCTATGCAGGAAATATCAGGTATTCTGCTGGCTCCGGATGAGCAGCATATACTGGCTATCAATGATGAACAGGGCCGTGTATTTTCTATAGATGTTAATGCCAATAAACCCTATCCTTCCTGGAAATTTGATAAAAGCGGTGACTATGAAGACATTGCTACCGATGGGAAAGATGTGATGGTACTCAAAAGCAACGGACATCTTTACCATGTACTTAACCTCTTCTCAGATTCTACCGATGCAGAATCTTATAAATTTCGTGAACCGGGTAAAAGGGAATTTGAATCACTCTACTTCGACTCTACCCGCAATAGTATGATCCTGGTCTGCAAAGCCTGTGAAGAAGATAAAGGACAACGCAGAACAACTGCCTACAGCTTCAATATGGCTACATGGGAGTTTAGTGATACCCCTGCTTACCAGATCAATATAGAAGAGATTGAAAAAATAACCGGTGATAAGATCGCGCAATTCAAACCTTCTGCTGCGCTGATACATCCCATAGAGAAAAGGTTGTATATCCTTGCCGCCGTGAACAGATTACTGGTGATCACAGACCTCAACGGCAAGGTGCTGGAAGCATACAACCTCAGGCATACTATATTCAGACAACCAGAAGGAATCTCGTTCGCTCCAAACGGAGATATGTATATATCCAACGAATCAGCAGACGAAGCACAGGCGAATATTTTAAAATTCAAATATCACCATTGAATTTATAACGATGATGAAAATTAGACACATACTCCCCTTATTACTCCTTCCTGCACTTGCACAGGCGCAGACAGACAGCCTCGCCCGCAGGATCATCCTGATAGGCGATGCAGGAGAATTACACCAGGACGGACACAACCCGGTAATAGATGCGGTGAAGAAACGTTTCGATCTTCAGGATTCCAGGAACACAGTACTGTTCCTGGGTGATAACGTATACCCGCTGGGAATGCCAGACCCCGCGTCTTCCCGCTTCCCGCAGGCAAAACAGATACTGGATTACCAGGTAGACCTGGTACGCAATACTGCGGCACAGGCGATCTTTATTCCGGGTAACCACGACTGGAAACGGTCTAAGCCCGATGGATGGCGGACCGTTATGAATGAACAGCAGTACATAGACTCACTGCAACTACCCAACGTTAACTTCCTGCCAAAGGATGGTTGCCCGGGACCAGTGGAAGTGGCGCTGGATAAAAACGTAACACTGATCATCATGGATACGGAATGGTGGCTGTTCCCTTTTTCCAAACCGGGACCAGAATCTTCCTGCGACTGTAAAACAAAAGACGATGTGCTGGCACAGCTGAGTGATATCATCAGCCGCAACCGTAATAAACTGATTATCTTTGCGGCGCATCATCCTTTCCGCAGTTATAGCGTACATGGTGGCTATTATACCATCAAGCAACATATCTTCCCTTTTACTGATCTTAAACCCAATTTATATATCCCGCTACCCGTTATCGGTTCTATCTACCCACTTACCCGTGGGGTATTTGGTACTCCGGAAGATATTCCAAATCCAGACTACCAGCAGATGATAAAGGGTGTGGAAGCGGCCATGAAACCACATGGTCCTGCGGTATTTGTTTCGGGGCATGACCATACTTTACAACTGATCAAAGACCAGCAGAACTTTTATGTAGTGAGTGGCAGTGGCGCTAAAGAGAACCGTGTGAAGAAAGGCAGTAAGTCTTTGTTTGCCAGTAATGAAAACGGTTACACGGCCCTGGAGATTTCTACCAGCGGTGCAGTATCTGTAAAATATTACACAGTAGAGAAAACTGAAGCCCCTGTTTATGGAGCACAGCTTTTCAGCATACAGGATGTACGTTCACAGGAAATAGCGAATACCACTCCGCCAGCCAGTGAATTACCTTCTACCATCAGAATGGCGGCTGATACGCAATACACAAACAAAAGCAGTTTCCACCGCTGGCTGCTGGGGAACAACTATCGTGAGGTATGGGCTACCCCGCTGAACTTCCCGGTAATGGACCTGCACAAAGAAAAAGGCGGGTTAACCATTTTACAGCGTGGGGGTGGTATGCAGACGTTATCATTACGTCTGAAAGATAGTAATGGCGAAGAATGGGTATTGCGCTCCCTGAAGAAATATCCTGAGAAAGCAATCCCTGAACCACTGAAGCAAACAGTGGCCAAAGAAGTGGTACAGGACCAGATCTCTGCTTCCAATCCTTATGGTCCACTGGTAGTAGCGCCACTGGCAGAAGCTGCGGGTATTCCTCATAATAACCCAACATTTGTATATCTCCCGAAAGATACTTCCCTGGGTATTTATATGAATACCTTCGGAGATGATGTTTATCTGTTTGAAGAACGTGAAGCGGATGTAAAAGGCAAGACACTCAATACACTGAAAGTATTAGATCAAATACAAGGTGACAATGATAATACAACTGACCAGCCGGCAACTTTAAATGCACGACTGCTGGATATCATGATGGCTGACTGGGACCGCCACGATGACCAGTGGCGCTGGGGTGTAGAAAAGAACAAGAAAGAAAAAACGAAAGTGTTTTATCCTATTCCACGCGACAGGGACCAGGCATTTTTCGTTAATGAAGGTGTTATCCCAAGAGCCGCTTCACATAAATGGGGGCTGCCTAACTTCCAGGGATTCCGTAAAAACATTCCTAACGTAGAAAGGTTCAATGTATCTGCACAGGTTTTCGACCGCTCTTTCATGAATGAACTGAGTGAGCAGCAATGGAAAGATATCACACATGCTTTTGTATTAAAGATGACGGATACCGTACTTGCCGGTGCTGTAAACAAGCTGCCCGATACTATTAAAGCAATGGTAGGCAACCGTACTTATACTACGATGCAGGCCCGCAGGGATATCCTGGAAAAAGAATCCAACAAGTTCTATCGTTTCCTTGCACATAACGTGGATGTAACGGGTAGTAAGAAACAGGAATTATTCTCTATAGAACGTTTGCCTGAAGGACGTTTATCCGTTAATGTGAATAAGGTCAATAAAAAAGGAGAGCTGGAACAAAGCATTTATTCCCGCGTTTTTGATCCTAAAGATACCCGTGAAATAAGGTTGTACGGTTTAGGCGGAGAGGATAAATTTGAGATCAGGGGAGATAATCATACCCCTATCAAAGTACGTATCATTGGCGGTAAAGATACTGATACTTATGTAGATAGTTCGGGGATGCGTGCAGGCGGACATATTAAGATCTATGATCTTTCCAACGGTAAAGACAGCTTCTTACTGAGTGGTCATGAGAGAAAGATCTTATCATCAGATCCTGAAGTAATCAGTTATAAGCGAATCTTCCCTTATAAATACGATAAACTGATGCCGCTGGCAACAGCAGGATATAACCCGGATGATGGTATTTCCCTGGGCTTAGGATTTCAGTTTACAGGACAGGGCTTCCGTAAATCTCCTTTTGCCGTAAGACATACGCTCACGGCAGGGCATGCACTGGCTACCAATGCATGGCAGTTCCGTTACCTGGGAGAGTTTACAGATGTTATTGGTCATACGGACTTTGTATTGTCTGCCTCTGCCAAAGCACCGGATAATACGATCAACTTCTTCGGATATGGTAATGAAACTGTGTATGACAAGAATAATCCGCTGAAAATCCGTTATTACAGGGCAAGATTTAGTCTGTACGACTTACAACCATTACTGCAAAGCAAATTATCTCCTGATGTAAAACTGATCTATGGTCCTACATTTAATTATTACAGGATGGATCAACCGGATAATATAAACCGTAATATTTTTGACTTTGCACATAACGGACTTGACTCTGCGGATGTATACCAGGCAAAGACCTATGCAGGTTTAAAACTGGGTTTACAGATAGATACCCGTGATAATAAGGTCTCTGCTACCAGGGGAATATTATGGTCTACCTATTTACATGGTAACCAGGGACTGAACCAGGAGAACAGGCATTACCTGCAGTTACAGACAGATATGAGTATCTATACCAGCTTCAACGTTCCTGCCAAACTGGTATTGGTAACACGTTTCGGAGCTAATAAGATCTGGGGAGAGTATGAATACTTCCAGGCTGTAACGCTGGGTGGTGCGCAGAATCTGCGTGGTTACCGTAACTATCGTTTTGCAGGAAATGCTTCTGTATATAATAATACAGAGTTAAGGTTGAAACTGTTTGAATTCCAGTCTTACCTTTTCCCTGCAAGTGTGGGACTGATTGCATTTAATGATGTAGGGCGTGTATGGCTGAAAGGTGAAACATCCAAGGTATGGCATGATGGGTATGGCGGAGGATTGTACTTCTCTCCTATCAATATGTTTATACTGACGGCTACAGTAGGTAATTCAAATGAAGGCTTGTTGCCGTATATTTCGTTCGGATTTAAGTTCTGATAAAAGATATAAAAAAAGCCCTGTTGCTCTCCGCAACAGGGCTTTTTTATTTATATATAGTCTGGTTAGTCCACGATCACTTTTACCCTCACGGCTCTTAGCCCACTCACTCCCTGTAAATCTTCCAGGTCCAGCATTTCTACATCAGAAGACAGGATACCTTTGTTTTGCAGGAAGTTGATATATTTCAGATATTCTTCCATCTCTTTCGCATATGCATATACGATAGCAATAGTACCTGGCTGCGTCAAACGTTCACCGGTCTGGCGTACTCTTACTTTATCTATCCGTTTTTTGATGATCTCATAACGGATATTATAAGCGCCTTCCACATCAAAGCGGCGTTCATCCTGGCGGAAGCTGATATCTATAGGGTTGCTGTGCGCCAGTATCAGCTGTGTGGTTAATAAAGGCACTTTCAGTTTAGGGACCAGTTTATGTGTAAGCCTTGCAATCTCCGCCATAGATGACATCTGCCACAGGCGCAGGTTGCGCAGGTATAACATGTCGAACTTACGGTTTTGTGCAATAGCCTGACCTATATAGATATTGTATTCCAGTCCATCGGTACGGTACTTCTCGAAGTAACATGGGAAAGACTGCTGGATTTTATCTTTCTCTACATCCAGGTACTGACCTATTTCAACATTGAGTTGAGCCAGGCTGTCTTCATATTCTTCACGGTGATGCTGAATATGTCCTTCTGTTTTACCTACCAGAGAAAAGTAGTTTTCAAGGGCAGGTTGTAGAATCGGGTGACTATCATACAGGTGACGGAATAGCGGTTGTATTTCATCATCCAGGTAATCATTCACCTTTAGTTCATCTTCAGACAACATACCACTGGTGATACCGGTGATCAGGTCATTATTTTTATATTGCAGCTCTTCCAGGAGAGGCAGGTAAATAGCCTCACTGGCGTGTTGCAGGGTATCTTTGATAAGCAATAACTGTTCTTTCAGATCGTCGTGAATAGCATTACTACGTTCTGTGGAAGAGTTGCGGATATCTACCGCACCATATAAAGGATATACATCTTCAAAAGAAATGTTACCGATGTCTTCTCTTTCCTTTTTAGGTGTATGCAGGTAATGCCATGCAGCATCTATGAATTTCCATTCTACAGCAGGCTGTAAAGCAGTGAACTGTTCTTTTATAACACCTACGATCTTATTATTCAGGATATCCAGTCCACGGTTAAGTAACATGATCACCAGCGAATACGCAGGTATTGCCCTGCCCATTGTTTCCTGACTGATCCTGTTTGGGATGGAAGAGGCCAGCTCTACGATACCCAGCAACTGATCTTCGTGCCATATAGGGCACATTACAAAACTCCTGATCCCTTTCAGCGGAAGATATTTCAGGAAAGGATAGCTGATAGGGGTTGTTTCATTTACATCAGGAATCAATAAAGGATCGCGGTGAGACATTACATACTGCTGCAGTTGCTGAAACAATTGCTGCTGTTGTTTTTCATTTCCCTTCACGCCTAACATCAGACCTGTTTCGCACAGATTGCATTCCAGTACGTAGCGCCCATTGATTTTAGGAACGGGTATGATATGTACTGTCAAATCCGTTTCCTGCATCAGTGACTGCACTTCCTCTTCCATGCGGCGGTAGGTTTGCTGTTCGTTACCTTCCGACATATTCAGGATCAGGTTCCTCATGCTGTTCTGCACTTCATCTCTGGTTACATCCTGTACGGTCCAGATTACAAATCCTTCCAGGGAAAAGTTTTGCAGTGGTATTAACTCCTGTAATGCATCCAGTGAAAACTGGCGCATACAGAGGTTATCGTAAGCGACCTTTGGCGCATCTCCTTTTATCTTTACATCAACGAAACGGGGATCGATATTTACTTTTATGTATTTCTTCAATCCATTTCCTTCCGGTACTGTTATCTGGTGAATGATTTCGTTTGCGTATGTTACCGGGAACCCATATACTTTTTCCAGAATCAGTTTATACAGCCACTCCAGTCTATCCCGTTTAATCTTCTCATGCGGGATTCCTTGTGGTACAGCCACCAGTCCTTCTCCATTAGCTCCGAACAGATCTTTGAAAAGATCTGAATAATAGAAAATTGCGAATTTACTAGGGATACCTATACCATAGATATCTTTATTCATGTCTACTGTAACCGGAAATATAGTAGCGATTACCAGGTCAATATATTCCTGGTAAGCAGACATGTCGTCTGCTCCTGCGATAGGACCCAGCAGAGCCGGATTACCTTCAAAGCGTTTTATGATCTGTTGGTAGTACGCGGCACGTGCGTCTTCTTTGTTGTTTGCCTTTTGTTTCAGAAAATTTACATAAGGGGCGAACGAGATATGGCTGTCTATCAGAACTTCTCCTTCCTTAAATATTTCCGAATTGGCGGATAATACTTTCATAATCTAATATGTGTAAAAATGACTCATCTCTTATATTTAGACGATTAAGAGCATAATATATTGTGTCTGTTAAAAGCAGTGGTGTCAGTGTGCAGGATTAAGCAAAAGGTTGAGATAAGATTTAGCAAAGTTATAACAATTCACTTATATCAGGAGCAAAAAAAATTGCAGATTTGCCTTCGCAAACCTGCAATAATATTTTAACATCTGTAATTGTTATAGTTCTATCTGGTTACGCAACAGGTCTTCAAAAACATCTCTTTTTCTGATAAGCTGAGCTTTGCCATCTTTGATCAGCACTTCAGCCGGTTTAAAACGGGAATTGAAGTTTGATGACATTTCGAAGCCGTAAGCACCTGCATTATAGAATACCAGGTAATCACCTTCTCTTACATCATTCAGTTTACGGTCCCAGCCGAAAGTATCGGTTTCGCAGATATTTCCCACTACGGTATAGATCCGTTCTGTTCCTTTAGGATTGGAGATGTTGCGGATCAGGTGGAAGGCATCGTAGAACATAGGGCGGATCAGGTGGTTAAAGCCTGAATTTACACCTACGAAAACGGTAGCAGTGGTTTGCTTGATAACATTTGCTTTTACCACGAAATAACCACTCTGGCTTACGAGGAACTTACCAGGTTCGAACCACACCTGCAATGGGCGGGTATAAGTTTTATTGAACTTATTGAAAGCCTCAGACAGTTTTCTGCCCAGTAATGCGATATCTGTTTCAGGATCACCCTGTTGGTAAGCTACTTTGAATCCGCTACCCAGGTCGATGAATTCCAGGTCGGGGAAGTTTACGGCCAGTTCGAACATGATATCTACTCCGCGCAGGAATACATCCACGTCTTTGATTTCTGAGCCGGTATGCATATGTAAACCCGTCACTTTCAGTTTGGTGCTCTTCACGATGCGTTCGATATGGCGCAGCTGGTGAATGGAGATACCGAACTTGCTGTCTACGTGGCCGGTAGAGATCTTGTAGTTCCCACCTGCCATGATATGCGGGTTCAGCCTGATACAGATAGGGTAGCTATCGCCGAAGCGGTTACCAAACTGTTCCAGGATGGAGATATTATCAATATTGATGTTTACACCCAGGTCTTTTGCAGCGATGATCTCATCCAGATCTACACAGTTAGGGGTAAAAATGATGTTTTTAGGCTCAAATCCTGCCTTTAGACCCAGTTGTACCTCATTGATGGATACAGTATCCAGTCCGCAGCCAAGGGAGTTAATATACTTCAGGATATTGATATTGGTAAGGGCCTTACAGGCATAGAAGAAGCGGGCATCCGTCTTTATGAAAGCATTTTGCAGCTTTTCGTACTGGATTTTTATTTTTTCTGCATGGTATATGTATACCGGTGTTCCAAATTCTTCTGCCACTTTCACCAGGAACTCTGTGGAGAGGACGTCGCTTTGTTTAGACATTTATGCATTCAGATTTACAAAATTCATATCGGAGCCTTTCGGACTCTTCCTAAAAGTCTGCGAATTTACTACGCAAATTCCAGAAAAGAGAATATACTATTGGGTAGTATGGGTCCGATTTAAACTTTTGCGTGGGGGCCACTCACTATTCTTCTTCGTCTTTATCATCCATAAAGTCGTCAAGGCTGCGTCTTTCCTTTTTGGTAGGCCTACCGATCTTGCTGGGGCGTTTACCGGTGTCAAAGCTGAAGGCGGTACTCTGCATGGCCAGTTTATCTTCTTCAGGGGTGATATCCAGGTAGTGTTTAATGGCTTCTGCATATTGTACCCTGCTTGGCAACAGGCTGAGGACTTCGATTTTCCATTTACGGGCTTCGTTCCTGATGTCGTACTTATCTCCTATTGCTACTGCACGGGAAGCCTTCACGGATATACCATTCAGCTTTACTTTCCCTGCTTCGCAGGCAGCGGATGCCTGGGAACGGGTCTTAAAGATGCGGATAGCCCAGAGATATTTATCCAGCCGGAGTTTTTCTGTGTTCTGCATAGACTTATTTTGATCAAAAAGCAACTTCTTTGTGACAGAGCTTCGCTCCATCACAAAGAAATTGAAAGGATCTTGCAGGGCTTCGCCCTGCACCCAATTTATTTACTCAGTTCGGCAAAGTACTGATGAAAATAAGGGATTGTTTCGATACCCTTATAGAAGTTAGCCAAACCATACTTTTCATTGGGAGAGTGCAGGTTATCGCTATCCAGACCAAAGCCCATCAGGATGGTTTTAAGTCCCAGCTCTTTCTCAAACAGCGCTACGATAGGAATACTTCCACCGCCACGCATAGGGATGGGAGACTTACCAAAGGTAGCTTTGATGGCTTCGCTGGCAGCTTTGAAAGCTACGTGATCGATAGGCGTAACATAAGGGCTGCCACCATGGTGGGTGGTTACCTTTACTTTTACTGACTTAGGTGCTATTTTCTCAAAATGGGCTTTGAAGAGTTCGGAGATCTCGATCCAGTCCTGATTAGGCACCAGGCGCATAGAGATTTTAGCAGATGCTTTTGAAGGCAATACTGTTTTGGAACCTTCGCCGGTATAACCACCCCAGATACCGTTTACTTCCAGAGTAGGACGGATACCGGTACGTTCGATAGGTGTATATCCTTTTTCGCCCCAGAGTTCATTCACGCCCAGATCGGCTTTATATTCCGCTTCGTCGAACGGAGCAGCGTTGAGGGCAGCTCTTTCTTCTTTGCTCAGGTCCTGTACTTTATCATAGAAACCCGGAATGGTGACATGATTGTTTTCATCATGCATGGAGGCAATCATCTGACAGAGGATAGTAGCAGGGTTGGCTACTGCGCCACCATATACACCACTGTGCAGGTCGCGGTTAGGGCCGGTTACTTCCACTTCCATGTATGACAGTCCGCGCAGGCCGGTATCCAGGGAAGGATTTTCCAGGCTTAACATGGAGGTGTCGGAGATGAGTACTACATCTGCCTTCAGGCGTTCTTTATTTTCTTTGATAAAGATACCGAGGTTGGCAGAGCCCACTTCTTCCTCTCCTTCTATCATAAATTTGATATTGCAGGGGAGGGTATTGGTTTGGGTCATGGTTTCAAATGCCTTTACGTGCATATAAAACTGACCTTTATCGTCCGCGCTGCCACGGGCGTAGATCTTATCATCTTTAATAACCGGTTCAAACGGACCGCTATCCCACAGTTCAAGCGGATCGGCGGGTTGTACATCATAATGACCATATACCAGAACGGTAGGGAGCGCTTTATCGATGATCTTTTCACCATATACAATAGGGTGTCCGGCGGTAGGACATACCTCTACTTTCTCAGCTCCGGCTTCGAGTAACCGCTGCTTTACGGCTTCAGCACAAGCCTTTACATCTTTGCTGTAGCTTGAATCTGCACTTACAGAAGGGATGCGCAGCAGTGCCAGCAGCTCATCCAGAAAACGATCTTTATTCTTTGCCTGATAATCTTTCCAAACTTGCATGTTTCAGTGTAGTTGACTTTAAGAATGCTGCAATTTAAGGGAAAGTCATAAATTAAAGTGGGGAGTATTTCATTGTTATTTATGATCGTTAACCAGTCATTAACAATTTTCTGGATCTTTTATTCGAACTTGAACGCCTGTTTTAAACCATAAAACCGTACACCATTACAAATACCATTGCGTATGCAAACCAGCGAGGATACCGCTATGTTATCCGCATTAAAGGATAGCAACCTTGATGCCTACCAGTACTTTTTCATGAAATACTACAAGCCCCTTTGCGTAAAAGCATGTCAGATGTTGGGGGATATGGAAAAAGCGAAGGAAATGGTGCAGGGTCTTTTCATAGAAGTATGGCAAACAGGCGCATATAGAACGATTGATCATTCCCCCGGAGGATTTTTTTATCAGCTTGTGTGTCAGGAATGCAGTCATCTGCAGACAGGTACAGAACGGATAAAGGCACAATGCCCACCCTGTAAGACCGGGCCGGCACTTATACCCCAGGCATTGCACCCGCAATTGCTTGTATGAACGAATGACAGATTTAACCAATCACCCTCTATAACCTCTTCTTTGTATGAGATACGACCAAGAGTATATATACACATTACTATTGCGAAAGCAACTTGGCGACTTGAGCGAAGTAGAAGACAAGCTACTGCAAAAGGTGATGGAAACTGATGAGCAGGTGCGTAACTGCTGGATCGAACAGGAAGAAGCCAGGCGTTATACGTTTAATGCTTTTCTGGAAGACCTGCGTGTGGAACACGACTGGTGTAAAATAAGGGCGGTGTTAACACCTAAACCTTTACATACGCGTATTTACTATTTCCTGAAAAGGTACAGGGCTGTTGCGGCCATGCTGGTTGCTGCTATGCTGACGGCAGCTGTATTTGTTAGTACCCGTCAGCATAAAGCGCCATCGGCTATCGCTCATTTTGCACCACATAAGAAAGTAACACGTTACCATTCTTTTATTGCACCGGTGATTATTCATCCGGATGAACCAATAGAGGAGGAAACCGCAGCTGTAACAGATACTGCTATGCCTGTTGTGCAGGTCGTTGCCAGGCATATAGAGAACGATACGATTTACCAGAGCAGTACTATTGAATGGAATACACTTACGGTACCTCCGCAAACAGATTATCATATTGAACTGGCCGATGGCACAGAAGTGCACTTAAATGCCAGTTCCACACTGCGCTTCCCTTTCATTTTCCCGGGAAAAACGAGGGAAGTATACCTGGAAGGAGAGGCTTACTTCACCGTAGCGCATAACCCTGCACAGCCATTTATTGTACATACTGGCACGGCATCGGTCATCGCATTGGGCACAGCTTTTAATGTCAACTCCTATGATAACAAGGTGATGACAACATCGCTGGTACAAGGCACGGTAATAACAGATGTAGGAGATAGCCTGGATGTAACCCTTAAACCGGGTTATGAAGCCATTTACAGGCCAGGAGAACCATTTAAGGTAAAGCGCTTTGATGAAACGGTCACCCTTGGTTGGAGGGATGGTATGTACCGCTTTGTGAATAAACCGCTGGAAGATATTGGCCCGGTAATCATGCGCTGGTTTGGTCTGAAACTTGATTTTTCAACACCTGCATTATCTCATCACTTATTCTCTGCTAATCTTGATAAAGACAAACCCCTGTCTACGTTCCTGAATGAAATAAGCAGTGAGTCGGACATTGATTACAAAGTGTACGATGAAACAATACATTTCAGCATACGTAAATCAGGAAATTAATTTCTGACGTAATAAAAACTCCAGTTTTTCATTTACGTCCAGCAGTTTTGCCGTTAACTCCTTGTTTTCTTTACGGAGAGAATACACTTCGTATGCCTTCTCAATATTATGCCTTAACTCTTCTTCGTTCCATGGTTTGGAAAAGTACTTGTACACCTGTCCTTTGTTGATAGCGTCTATTACGGCATTGATATCTGCATAACCGGTAAGTAATATGCGGATAGGTTCGGGGTACTTGTCCAGGATAGATTCGAAAAATTCGATGCCCGTCATTTTAGGCATCCGTTGATCTGAAATGATGATCTGGATTTCTTCTTTTGCCAGCACCGCTTCTGCCTCTTCCGCAGAGGCTGCCGTAAACACGGTGTAAAGTCTACGGAAAGATGCTTTAAAAGCATTTAGATTATGAATCTCATCATCTATATACAGAATATGGATGTGTTGTGCACTCATTGACGCAGACTTAAATTCAATTTAATTAAAAATAAAAAGCGTTACAAACGAATGAAAGACGAGTGGGTATGCGTAGTAAAAGTTTGCTCTGTTTAAAACGCCATAACTCCCTTATAGATAATCTGTTCCATATCTGGTTACCGGGAAATGACTGTAAAATTATAGAGAAAGCCGCATTCGGAGTTTGTTTTTTTCGACAATGACAACAACTTTTCTGTGAAAGTAAAGTAACGACGTTTTATCGTTCTACGAACAGTGTATGATTAAAAAATGCAGACAGGTTTGTTTTTGCATTTTGCATAATTTCGTGTAGGTTTGATATACTCAGTACTCTTGTGTACTAATATGCACATAACCAAAGAAATATACTCGTAGTATTGTTTAATGTGTTTATCAGCATTTAACTCTAAATTAAAACTCAAATGAAAAAAAGTACACTCGTTATCGTGATTATCCTTGCCGTAGTAGTTATTTTCGGCGGCTGTGGTGTTAAGAAATATAATTCTCTGGTACAGCAGGATGAAGTTGTAAAAAGCAAATGGGGCGCCGTTCAAAGCCAGTACCAACGCAGAGCAGACCTGATACCTAATCTGGTAAGCACTGTAAGAGGCGCGGCTAACTTTGAGAAAGAAACTTTAACCCAGGTAATGGAAGCCCGCGCCAAGGCCACGCAAATCACGGTGAATGCAGACGATCTTTCCCCTGAGAAAATTCAGCAGTTCCAGGCAGCACAGGGACAATTAAGTTCGGCATTAGGCAGGTTACTGGCAGTGTCTGAAGCATACCCTGAATTAAAAGCTAACCAGAACTTCCAGGATTTACAGGCACAACTGGAAGGAACTGAAAACAGGATTGCTGTTGCACGTAATGATTTTAACGATTCAGTAAAAGGGTACAACAGTGCTGTACGTACCTTCCCTGGTAATATCGTTGCCGGTTTTGGCGGATTCCATGAAAAAGGATATTTCGAAGCAGATAAAGGATCTGAAAATGCGCCTAAAGTGCAATTCTAAAAACCAGTTCTATGGGCATATTTCCTTTCTCAAAGAAAGAGTTGTTAACCGAAGCTGAGAAGCAACGGCTGGTACAGGCCATCCGCGCAGCCGAAAGGCTTACAAGCGGAGAGATACGGCTATACGTAGAAAGTCATTGCAAATTTGTAAACCCTATAGACAGGGCAGAAATAATATTCCTGCAACTGGGGATGCACAAAACAAAACGCAGCAATGGCGTGCTACTTTATATTGCTCTTAAAGACCGCCAATACGCTATTGTAGGCGATAAAGGCATTCATGAAAAAGTAGGGGACGAATTCTGGCAACAGCAATCAAAGTTGTTACTCTCCCATTTTTCCGGTCAAAGGGTGATAGATGGTATCGAAGCCTGTATCAAAGAAATAGGAGAATCATTGTGTCAGCACTTCCCTTTTGAAGCCGGTGATGATAATGAATTACCGGATGATATCGTTATCGGGAAATAAATAAATTATTAAACCATGAGGAAATTTGGCTGGTTATGGATGCTTGCGCTATTGGTCACCACCGTTACTGGATGGGCACAGGATGTTCCTGCACGCCCTGATCCTCCGCGCCTGGTCAATGACCTTGCCGGCGTTCTGCTGAGTAATGAGGCGGATGCGCTGGAAAGCAAACTGATAGCCTATAACGACAGCACCTCTACCCAAATAGCCGTTGTTACTATAAAAACTACCGGCGTTTATGACATCAGCGAAGTAGCCTTAAAAATACTGCGGGGCTGGGGTGTAGGGACTAAAGAAAAGAATAACGGGGTTGTTTTACTGATTGCAGTAGACGATCATAAAATAAGAATTGAAACAGGTTCCGGCATGGAAGGCGTACTGCCTGATGCTATCGCCAACAGGATCATAGACCAGATCATCGCTCCTAATTTCCGTGAGGGACATTATTACCAGGGGATAGATGAAGGCGTTGATAAGATCATACAGGCAGCTGCGGGAGAGTACAAAGGTATTCCCTCAAGCCGCAAAGGCAGTGGTGGCGGTGGCGCCATACTGGTGGGTATTATCATTCTCGTGATTATCATCTCCTATTTTAATAACCGTGGCGGCGGTGGTGGTGGTACTACCATCAGCAGACGCGGATGGGGAGGCTGGATAGCCCCTATGATAATAGGTAACGCTCTTGGTGGAGGATTTGGCGGTGGTAGTCGTGGTGGTGGTGGTTTCGGCGGCGGTGGAGGCGGCTTTGGTGGCTTCGGAGGAGGCTCCGGCGGCGGCGGTGGCGCCAGTGGAAGCTGGTAAAAAATATCAGGCTCTCAAACATATTAAGGCTCCGTTAGGAGCCCCGTGTTTGTAGCAACAATCTATCTTCTACATAATAGACTCCGTTAGGAGTCCCCTAAAATTGCTAATATCAGGGGACTCCTAACGGAGTCTGTGTTTTGTTGTTTAACATGTTTTCTACAAACACGGGGCTCCTGACGGAGCCTATTATGCTTCTCCTAATGGGAACCATACATTTACTTTAGTCCCGCAAGCCTGTCCGTCCTCATCAAACAGATCTTCAATATCGAATGTAGCATCTAAATTAAAACGCTTGTTATAGAGGGCCAGCCTGTCTCTTGTAATTTGTAATCCTTTTGAATTATGTCCGGATTGTTGTCTCAGCGCTGCTGCTCCTACCCTTCCAATCCCATTATCCTGAATGATACAGAGTACCCGGTCCTTTACTTTATGGAAAGCAATGCTCACATTTCCTCTTTCCTTTTTATGCAGTAAGCCATGCCATATTGCATTCTCTAAAAATGGTTGCAGCACCATTGTAGGGATATCTGTGTAGTCCGCATCCAGCTCATCATCAATTGTAATCTCATAAGTAAACTGATCAGCAAAACGTAGTTTCTCCAGCTCCAGGTAGTTCTCCAGCATCTTTATTTCTTTGGATACGGGGATGATGTTCAACTGGGATGTATCCAACACATTCCTTATCAGTCGAGCAAAACGGCTGAGGTAAGAGAGGGCCTGTTCTGTCTCATTCTTCATCATGAACGTCTGGATAGAGTTCAATGCATTAAAGATAAAGTGAGGATTCATCTGCGCACGCAGCGCTTTCATTTCCAGCTGGGCCATCTGCTGCTGGATAACTGCTCTGCGTCTGGCAGCCCGTTTAATATAATAAATGCGCATCCTGAAGTAGAGATAGATCAGGGATATGATCAGCAACAGCACCAGCATCCTGAACCAGGTCGTTTGCCAGAAGGCGGGCAGAATATTGATCTTTAGTTCCGTGATACCTTCTGAAAAGGTACCTGCTGTATTTACACTTCTCACCCTGAATGTATAGTTACCCGGGGGCAGGTTCGTATATCTTGCTACCAGGATATTCTCTGCCTTCAGCCATTCTTCATCCACTCCTTCCAGTTGGTAGAGATAGCGGATGGGTTCATGATGATATTGCAGGCTTTTAAATTCTATGCTGATAAAGTTCTGACGGTAACTTAATGTAACCGGCTTCCCCGTTGTCATATGTACGGTGCTGTCCATCGTACGGAAACTGAGTATTGTTACATCCGGTGGTGGTGGCGCTACATTTAATTTAGCCGGATCAAATATCACGAAGTGATCGGAAGCGCCTACCATGAGTCGCCCGTCTTTTAGCCTGGCAATACAACGTCTTACTTTACGGTTGTTATCGATGATATCTCCGGACTGTACAAATGTACTGAGGGTGAAATTTGCTGCATTGAAGCGATAGAAGCCGTATTGCGTAGTGAACCACAGTCCGTTTTCACCATCCTTTTGCATGCTTAATACCCATTCATCAAACAGGGCACTGTTGATTTTTAAGGGTTTTAAACTGCCGTTACGGGTATCATAAAGCCATAGGCCATGGTCTGTACCGGCAACTAAAGTGGTGTCATTCAGCAAATTCAGACAGGTGATATTACTGATAGACAGTTTATCAATATGAAAAATTGTTGCGCTGCTAACGTTTTGGGTAAAGCGGTTGAACCGGATTAATCCCGCATCGCTGGTAGCCAGCCATAACAGGGAATCATACTGCGGGGCGATATCCATGACGGTGGTAGGCCGTTTTAAGTAGCTGGTAAGCGCCGTATAATGATAGAACCGCTCATGTTTAGGATCCCAGCGTGCCAGTCCTTTTTTATACAGACCTATCCATACAGCGGTGTCGCTTTCTACCTTCATGTTCATGGATGTCTGATCTCCAAATAAAGGGGACTGATGGTGTGCGATAAATTCGCCTTTATCCGGATCAAACACTGATATCCATCCATTTTCCTGTCCTATAAGGACTTTCCCATCCGGCATTTCTGCAAAACTCCATACCAGGCTGCGCCCTTCGGGTAAGTTTTCTTTGTGGGTGAATTGTTTTTTGAGGACCATGGATGGCGTCATCCAGCTGAAACCCTTTCCCCAGTAACCGGCATAGATATAGCCTTTACTGTCCTGGAACAGACCTGTTACCTCTGCTTTGGGTAATCCCGCAGCGTTGTCATCCATGATATGAAAAGACTTATCAGGCAAACTCAGAATATTCACTCCTTCGTCTGTACCTATCCACAGATAACCATCACGGTCATTGAGGATACAGTTTACCTCATATGCATAGTGTAATCCGCCTTCATCTTTATTATTAGCAACAATATGTGTAGCGAATGTTCTGGTACTGTCATCAAACCTGTAAATACCATTCAGTTCCGTAGAAATCCATACACGATGATCTTTATCGGAAGTAATATCCGTGATCATATTGTCTTTGAGATAACATGTCAGTTGTCCTTTATCATAACAATAAAGGGTATGACCAATACGGGCAGAGACCCATAAACGATGTTGTTCATCTATATAAAACTTTCTTACGCTACCGACGACTGAGAGCAAAGGGTTTTTATCCGGGTTATTGGTAGCGCTATACAGTTTTTTCCTGCTGGCATCCAGCATGTAAACACTGTTCTTGCCGCTGATCCACAGGTTGCCGTCATCATCTTCTATGATGGCGCTGTACATTTCCTTTCTTAATTCTTCCGGAATACCGGGTGGTTTTATGAATGTTTCCCTTCGTTCATCGTATTGCAGCAGTCCTTCCTGGGTGGTAATCCATATGATACCTGCACGGTCCTGTACTATCTGACTGCAATTAAGGTTGCCTTGTACGGCAGGGAAAATATCTGTTTTAAGTACTTTTAGTTTAGCACTGTTAGGGTCGTAAAAACGGATATTGTCCGGGGCACCCATCCATATTCTTCCCGCCCGGTCTTCACACAGGCAGATATCATCATAATAAATAGATCCAGGTACTTTATCGAAACTGGCTACGGTGACCAGGTTATATCCGTCATAGCGTTGGAGGGCTGTACTGGCTATCCAGATAAATCCTTTTCTATCCTGCATAATAGCGGAGACGTGGTTGCTGGCCAGTCCGCTTTTTATATCCAGGTGTATGAAAGAGTAAGAGATGCCAGGGTCCTGAGCCCGGACAGGCAATGTAATCAGCCATAAAAATGCGAGCATCCATCTCATAAGGTGGCCTCTAAATTAAGTATTCTGTGTTGCCTTAAGATACATTTCTTCATCAAAGGCATTTTCACTTTTAGCCATTACTATTGTTGCTACTCCATTGCCTATCAGGTTGGTAATAGCTCTTGCTTCCGACATGAAGCGGTCTACACCTATCAGGATTGCCAGTCCTTCTACAGGAATTACTTTGATAACAGACAGTGTAGATGCCAGCACAATGAACCCGCTGCCGGTGATTCCTGCCGCTCCTTTTGAGGTGATCATCAGGATACCGAGCACCGTTAATTCCTGCCAGATGGTTAAAGGTACGTTGAATACCTGCGCCAGGAATATGACCGCCATAGAGAGGTAAATACTGGTGCCATCCAGGTTGAAGGAGTATCCGGCAGGGACTACCAGTCCAACCACTTCCCTTGAACAGCCTAGTTTTTCCAGGCGTTCCATTAATCCGGGTAAGGCGGATTCCGAAGAGGAAGTGCCCAATACCAGCAGTATTTCGTTCTTTATGAATTTGAGGTAGCGCCAGAGATTGAAGCGGTAGTATTTAGCAATAATATTCAGGACTACGAAGATGAAGAGGAACATGGTGAGGTATACGCATCCCATCAGTTTAACCATGGGCTTCAGGGAGTCTACACCGAAACTTCCTATCGTGTATACCATGCCACCGAAGGCGCCTAGTGGAGCCAGTTTCATGATGAATTTGAGGATATTGAAGAAGACTTCCGAGAGTCTTTCAAAGGTGGCCAGTAGTGATGTGCCACCGTTTTTCATTTTGGTGATGCCGTAACCGAATAAGATCGCGAATACCAGTACCTGAAGAATATCTCCTTTCGCGAAGGCATCTACGGCATTGGAAGGAATAATATGCATCAGGAATTCGGTCCAGCTGAAGCCGGCAGCATCTTTTTCTATTTTGGCGAGGGCGGTAACGTTTGTGTTGGTGAAGACGACGCCTTGTCCAGGTTTGAGCAGGTTGGCCAGGATGATACCTATGGTGATGGCCATGGTGGTCACTATTTCAAAGTAGAGTAAGGCTTTGCCTCCTACCCTGCCTACTTTCTTCATATCGCCCATGCGGGCAATTCCCAGGACGATGGTGAGGAAGATGATGGGGGCGATGAGCATTTTGATCAGGTTGATAAAGACCTCACTGATTATTTTGCCTGTGCCTGCCATACCGGGGAAGTATGCCCCTACGAGTATACCTAGGATGATAGCGATGATTACCTGGAAGTATAGGTGCCGGATCAATTTGCTCATCCATCAATATACAAAAAAAAATAAACGCCTGGCACTCTTGCAGTGTCAGGCGTTATAAGTGATTATCCTTTAATAGCTGCGATACCTGGTAATACTTTGCCTTCAAAGTATTCCAGCATAGCGCCACCACCGGTAGAAACGTAACTAACTTTGTCTGCCAGGCCAAACTGGTTTACAGCAGCAACGGAGTCTCCACCACCTACCAGGGAGAAAGCACCCTGTGAAGTAGCCTTAACGATTGCATCTGCAATTGCTTTGGTACCGTGCTGGAAAGCTGCCATTTCAAATACACCCATAGGACCGTTCCACAGGATAGTTTTTGATTGCTGGATCGTTTCGCTGAAGATAGCGACAGACTTCTCTCCTATATCCAGGCCCATCCATCCTGCAGGGATGTTATCATTGCTTACCAGCTGAGTGTTAGCGTCGGCAGCGAATTTATCTGCAGCGATAGAATCAACGGGCAGGATCAGTGCAACACCTTTCGCTTTGGCTTTAGCGAGGAGTTCCAGCGCCAGGTCGAGTTTTTCGGTTTCACAGAGTGAGTTACCGATTTCTTTACCCTGTGCTTTGAGGAAGGTATATGCCATACCACCACCGATGATGATGTTATTGGCTTTTTCCATCAGGTTTTCTATGATGAGGATTTTGTCGCTCACCTTAGCACCACCGAGGATGGCTGTGAATGGTTTTTCTGATTTGTGCAGTACTTTCTCTGCGTTACCAACTTCAGCTTCCATCAGCAGACCGAACATACGTTTGTCGGCAGGATAGTACTGGGCGATAACAGCGGTAGAAGCGTGGGCACGGTGAGCGGTACCGAAGGCATCGTTCACGTATACATCTCCTAATTTAGAGAGTTTTTCTGCGAAGGCGGTATCGCCTTTTTCTTCTTCTTTGTAGAAGCGCAGGTTTTCCAGGAGCAGGACTTCTCCGGCCTGGAGGTTTTTAGCAGCTGCTTCTGCAACGGGACCGATGCAGTCAGTAGCAAACTTTACTGTTACGCCACCGAGGAGTTTTATCAGGTGGTTTACCAGGTGTTTGAGAGAGTATTTATCGGTGGGACCGTCTTTTGGACGACCTAAGTGCGACATTAATATAACGCTACCGCCATCTTTCAGGATTTTCTGAATGGTAGGAACGGCGGCGGTCATGCGATTATCGTCAGTAATTTCAAATTTATCATTCAGGGGAACGTTAAAGTCTACGCGTACGAGGGCTTTATGACCACTGAAGTTGAAATCGGAGAATTTGCTCATTGGTGAACTATTTATTTATGGTAAAATGGTGAACAGTGAATGGTGATCAACACCATTTACTATTCACCATTTACATAGTTATATGATAACTTATTTGCTGATCAGACCTGCGAAGTACTTAACGGTACGTACCAGCTGGGATACGTAGCTCATTTCGTTGTCGTACCAGGAAACGGTTTTAACCAGTTGTTTGTCACCTACGGTGATTACTTTAGTTTGTGTAGCATCGTACAGGGAACCGAAGTGGATACCGATGATATCGCTGCTAACGATTTCGTCTTCGGTATAACCGAAAGATTCGTTAGAAGCAGCCTTCATAGCGGCGTTGATTTCTTCTGCAGTTACTTTTTTGTTCAGGATGGTAGTCAGTTCAGTTAAAGAACCGGTGATGGTTGGTACACGTTGAGCGCTACCGTCCAGTTTACCTTTCAGTTTAGGCAGTACCAGTCCGATTGCTTTAGCAGCACCGGTGCTGTTAGGTACGATGTTAGCTGCGGCAGCGCGTGCGCGGCGCAGGTCGCCTTTTGGATGAGGAGCATCCAGGGTGTTCTGGTCGTTGGTGTAAGCGTGGATGGTGGTCATGAAGCCGAGTTCAATACCGTATTTGTCATCCAGAACTTTCGCCATTGGAGCCAGACAGTTAGTTGTGCAGGAAGCGCATGAGATAACTGTTTCGCTACCATCGAGGATATCGTGGTTAACGTTAAATACAACAGTTTTCAGGTCGCCGGTAGCGGGAGCAGAGATAACTACTCTTTTAGCGCCGGCAGTGATGTGAGCAGCAGCTTTGTCTCTGTCTGCGAAGAAACCAGTAGATTCTATCACCACGTCAATACCATGCTGTCCCCAGGGAATCTGAGAAGGATCTCTCTGTGCGTATATCTTAATTTCTGCACCGTCTACAGAAATTGAATTTTCAGAATGCTTCACGTCTGCATCAAAGCGACCCTGAGCAGAGTCATACTTCAGCAAATGAGCTAAAACAGCGGGACTTGTAAGGTCATTAATAGCTACCACGTCTATGCCGGGCATTTTAGAGATCTGACGGTAAACTAAACGGCCAATACGACCGAAACCATTAATACCGATTTTAAGAGTAGTTCCCATTTTACACTGAGTTTGTTGAGATTGAAAAAAATTGAGTAGCGAATTTACAAGCAATACAGGGATTAAGCAATATAAATTTAAGTTAAGCAACTTTTTTTTGAAAATATCAAAATACGGGCTACCTTTGCAGTCCTAAATTAGACGCCGCGTTGGTAAATCGGTTAATACACCTCCCTTTCACGGAGGAATGACGGGTTCGACTCCCGTACGCGGTACCAACAACGACGGGGATAGTACGAAAGTATTATCCCCGTTTTTATTTTCGGGCAGTTGCCCCGCCTGTTGGGCAATGTCGAGGAAAACTTCATTTACACGCGAGGTTCGACACTAGTCGTTTTTCGGTTATTAGATTTTAAGCGTATTGAAAAGCGACATGAACCGTTCCCGAAATTCCTTATCACTTTGCAAAAAATATTCCCTGCTCCTTTTGCCTAATTCATGAAGGTCGTTACGCGCCAACACTTCTTCAACAGTTTTTCTGATAGATGCTGGATCGATATAAACTCCACTTCCCAGACTATTGGGTAATGTATATTCCACCTGAGCTGGTATATAGAAATTGCATTTAAATTCATTCATAGGCGGGTAGTCAGTTGTGATAACCACTGCACCACAAGACATAGCCTCATTAATACAGTGCCCAAAACCTTCCACCTGCGAAGGGTATATATGAATGAGTGTGCTGTTTCGAAGCCGACTGTATTCTTCCTTAGATAAATAATAATGAGCAGATATTGATTCGTTGGTAATGGTTGCTGTGTCAATAGTGCGGGTTGCCAGGTGTAACCTGGCGTCAGTAAAATTGTCCCAGGCATATATTAAAAGCTGTGTGCCTTTTGCCTTTGAATTGCCGGCCGCATGAAAACACTCTTTAGCTTTTTCTGACGGCACGTAACAATCTATTGACGTGAAACCTGTATAGTGAACATTGTTATGATAATTATTAAATATATTGTATGCATACCTTGATTTGCAGAATATCGCTTCAAATTTATGCAGGGACGGTAGCCATTTTCTCATAAACCACTCCTGGTTAGGAATAAGAATATTTCTCTTGCCAAAGCACCGCTCATCCACAACTTCAAGATGTATGCACAGATCAGTATCTTCACTTAACGGGGCAAAATCCCGATTGTCGCGAGCATCAACATCAAAGTTGTGCTCCTGCAACAATTTCGTTAGGATGATCTTATCCTTTTCGAGGCCTCCGTTATTATTAGCTCCGATTATTGTTATTTTCATAGGTCTATCATTTTTCCGTTTTCATTTACAGATATTTCTACGCGAAGGGGATACCCTTCTATACGCTCCTGCCGATGATGATAATTATATACCCTGATCCCTTTTTTCCAGGTCCTGTATCTTGCATCCAGGGCTTCAACAGAGTTTGCGACTATCTTGAAAGCTGCATTTTCAAAGATGATCTCCTGGTATGGGTATTGAGCAGAGCCGGGTGAAATAATGCCATTATTTGCCACCAGATCTTTGCCTATAATTTTAAAAAGCCATAGATCAACAAAAGGAAACTTATAATCATAACCATCTATCTGCTCCCCGTCGTCCATCCATAATTTATAAAACGGAATTCCCGACCTCTCTTCAATTTTCATCATTTGATACAGTCCTGTTGTTTTTTCTACTTCGGCTAAAAATGCGGGTAGGTCCTTTTCATTTATTCCAAGGTCAACATCATCATCCCATGGCATGATACCACCATGTCTTACATACCCAAGATGCGAACCTCCCTGTAATAAGAGGTCTATATTTAGCTTGGCGGCTATATTACTGATCGTCTTTAAAAGTAACTGTACCTTTTCCTTATTTTGCGGGGTCCAACGGCTTCTTTCCGTGATGGCCTCATAAATGGCCCTATTCCGGTCTCTAGACTTTAGTACTGGCTGTTGCCCATAATTAAACCATTCAACCTCCTGGCAAAAAACCTCGATCTTTTCATCCATAGAAAGTTGTAGAATTTCATCATCCACTCGTTGTCTGATACTAGTGTTTCCCATCAGTTTACGGCAGCCCTGTTTGCTGAGAAAATAAATACTATTGCCCCAGGAAAAACCAAGCAGATGAGGCAGAGGATCCTTTTTTTCCTTGGAATTCCAGTTTATCATGGAACGTAGCTTTTCCATTATTAACGCATTTTCCTCTTCCTGGATAGTCATCCTGTCAAACGGGAAAAAGACGTCCCAACCTTCGTCTAAAGTTTGCATCACCTCATTAATGGCTGTAGCAGAAGCCTCTAATTTTACCGAAGCATCAACTATTAAGCACCAATCGTCATTTTGCTTTAAGAATAACTGCCAGGCATTGTAGTGAAGCTGGTAATTTTTAATCTCAGAAGGTGACAGGTAGAAACCATATTGTTCAAAATGCCAGGATGGGTCAATCTTTAAGGTAATATCCAGGTTTTCAGGGGATAGGTAATGAATGTTGGCATCCACTCCAGGTATGCTAACAATAGGTTGCAGGTCACCCGTCAGTTCCTGATCACTGACCAATGGTATGAAATAAATAAGCATAGTATATAGGTTACATTAATAATAATTTATCTATTAATCCATTATCCAAATCATTGAGGTAATCGGTCAATACAATACCTATACCTGCTAAATCCCTGGTACAAGTGCCTTTTAATACCTCAGCATTAATTACCGCAATCCAGAAATTATATTCCGTACCTGCAACAGACAAGTCGAACGTTCTATGTAGTTTTTTGAAGATATAGGCCCACTCACCTAACCCATTTATACAGGTTAGGGGAAGAGGTGAATTTAATAAGTCTTCTCTCTTACTATATAAATCATTCAATATAAGCAACGCAAAGTCTTTCTGATGCTCATTTCCAATTTGTAACAGGATAAAGCATAAACGTAATTCGAAGAATAAGTACTCACTCTCATTATTCAAACGTTTAAGATCACTTCTCACTCCTACTATCCAGTCAGCAAAGCTGGATAACCCGGCATCTATGCCAGTGATTTGAGGAAGCAACTTCCTGAACTGTATTAATATTTTAACAATGTTGGTAATTTGATCGAGGATACGTAAGATCATGCTTCCATTCGCCCGTGTTGCGCCAGCACTAAGATATTCCATAATACCATCCATGTAAATGCCCAGTAATTTACTATCTGCCATAAGTGAGTGTACCTGGTGGAGATAACCTTTGGCCCTGGCATCAGGTAACCTTTCATACGCATATGGCACCGCCCCTAAACCTCCCTCCCAAAAATCATAATGTCCCTGAACAATAGACCGGAGAGATGATATATATACCGGCGTATCAATTGATTCACTCAACTCCCCGGCATCAATAGCAATGACGCCGGCATTCATCATGTAATTAATAGACAGGGCGACGCCAAAACTACCATCCCTGAAAGAAATGTCCTCCATCCCGGCATAGGCCTCGACAGCGGCTGTAATGAGTTCCCTGCTTTTTTCCAGATGAGATTCATTTTCGGAAGTTAAGTACAGCTGATGGTAAAAAATACTCAGGCCTGCACTACCACCTATCAATCCATCACCACTGGCACTTATTACACCTTCAATTTTCTCTAAAGCCGGCAATAATGCTATTTTATTTTTTTGCATTTCAACATTTCATTAAGAGATGGCGACCGATAATTAAAATCATATATTCTGAAACGTTGCTCAATATCACTCCAACCTACGCGTTGCCATGCCAGATAAGGGTATATAACGTAACAGGGATATTTCTGCTGAAGAAATGCATAGTAAACGTCCACAGGCAGCTCACATTTAGTCAGGAGTTCTATAAGTTCATCATAAAAATGAGATTGTATGCCAATCGCATGTGCCATGAGCATATTTGACACTTTTAGAATACCTGGTATAACCTCGGTTTGAGTGCCTTTTTCATTACCACCGAGATAAAGCAGCGACCAATCATCTGGCAATCCATCAATAGAGTCGAAAAACCTGTTTTGGATATCATCAACAAACTGAACGTCGTCCTCCAGGATTAGAATATTACTATAGTTGTGTGCTTTCGCTGCTTTTATAACCTCAAGATGAGATAACAGGCATCCAATTCTACCGGCTAACCTCACCTTATAATTATTATCATTCACTTCCAGGCCCATAGTTCCGTAGTCATTAAATGCTATCGGGATGCCTTCAATCGCCTCAAACCTTTCTACGCCCTTAATTTCATGTTTATCGAACTCCACCAGGCATTCTGCCCATCTATCACTGCGTGAGGAAAGATTTATACAATAAATATGATCAAAAAAAGAGTTTAAAGAATTAATCATATGGCATTACCATTAATAAATAAAAACTGCTGCTGACAACTCAGCTTAACTTCATTCTGACTAACCTGTTTAAAACACTATCTTCTATTCTCTCCAATAGTATTGAGATAGAGCCTTTGCAACAATCTCATGTCTTTAGTTACAACTTCTGCACCTGCTATCAGTCCTTCTCTGAATTGTATTTTTTTGCTGAAGGTCGTTTTTAAACCATCTGATAACCTAACCCTTGCCAGGTAACCACTATCTGTATTAATGTCACTTATAAATTCGATCTTTCCTCTCAATTCACCATATTCCTGGTAAGGGTAAGATGGGAATTTCAGGTTCACATCCTGATTAACCTCCACCTTTCCGAGATTAGTCTGAGTAATAAATACCTCTGCGAAGTATGCTGAGTTTAATGGGTTTACAAAACAGATTACCTGGTTACTCTGCAATTGTTGGTTTTCCTGGAAAAATTCAGCAAATGTTACTTTCCCGTCTACAGGAGACACGAGCAGGTATTTCTTCTGCCAATCCTCAATCTGGCTTTTTAACGTATTGACAGACTGTGAAAATATTGTTTGTTGCTGGGCGATTGTATTCTCCAATAGCTGAATCTCTTTTATCTTCTCATTCTGCTGCATTTCATTATTCAACAACTCAGTTGAAATTTGAGACACTTCAATTTTTTTACTGATTAACTTGCTTTTCTCACTTCTAAAGTTGAATTCGGAGATTACTCTATCTGCCTTCAGCGTTTCATTGGCTTTAAATGTACTCTCAGTCAAATCGAGGTCCTGTTCAAATAATGCCTGTTGCTTTAGCAAGATGGCATGGGCCTTTTTATAGTTAGCCTGGTCATACAACAATAACTTCATCTGCCGGTCGTAAAACCCATCCGGCAGGTATTGCCTGAATACCTGATATGAATTTATAAATGACTGATAAGACTGCTGCAACTCGCCAAGATTCTTGAAGCCTGCTAAGTCAATGGCCAGGTTGCCTTCGAATTTAGACGTCCTTAATTGCAATAAGTCGATTTGTTTAACCAGTTTAATGACTTCTTCATGGTTTGCGGTACTTTCAACAAAACCGAGTACTTTTCCTGTTTTAACGTATTCGCCCTCCTTTGCAAATAATTTTACCAATTTTCCATTTACGATCGCTATCACACGTTTGGGGGCATTTATAGACTTAAGTTTGGCTTTGGCAAAAACGATATCAGGAGCTTTCACAAACCAACTGGCAACAACAAGGCTAACAAGGATCAATAAAAGAAACATAATCCCGAACCGGATAAGAAATCCGGGCCTGTTTGAAATTATTTCCTGAAATGAGTCAGAGATATTTACGCTATCTACGGCTTCGGTATCATGAATAGTTTTTGCCATTATAATATATCAATTACCAAGTTCCAACTGATTTTTTACTAGCTCGTAATATTTCCCTTTCAGATTAGTTAACTCCAGGTGATTACCCTCCTCAATTATTTCCCCATCATTCAACACGAGTATTTTGTCTGCGTTTTTAACAGTACTTAATCTGTGAGCCACAATTACAACTGTTCTTTGTTTAAAAAAGTCAAGTAAATTATCCATAATGACTCTTTCATTATTGGCGTCCAAAGCATTAGTCGCCTCATCAAAGAAAATGAATTCAGGATCTTTGTAAACCGCCCTGGCAATTAAAATACGCTGTTTCTGGCCAGCGCTTATGCCACTACCTTCTGCACCAATTTTGGTACTGAACCCCATTGGCATGTTTTCTATAAACTTCAGGATATTAGCAACCTTGCAGGCGTGTAGTAATTTTTCCCTGTCAATGTTTTCACTTCCGATGGCAATATTTTTCTCTATGCTGTCACTAAATATAAATCCATCCTGCATAACACTTCCCGTAATGCTACGCCAATAATGATTATCAAGGTATTTCAAATTGGTATTTCCAATGTTTATTTGTCCACTGTAATTTTGAAAAAACTTAAGGAGAAGTTTCAATAACGTAGTTTTTCCACTTCCACTCATTCCCACTATCGCCGTTATCTTTCCACTGGCAAATTTTGTTGAAAGGCTTTTTATTACAGGTTGTTTATTTGTGCCTTCATATTCGAAATTAAGGTCTTCAATCACAATATCTCTATTATCAGATGAGATATTAATAATTGTTTCACCACCGGATTGTTCATCATCCAGTTGATAAATTTCATTCAGTCGTTCAATAGAAATTTTTGCATCCTGTGACTGCCAGGTAAACTGAACCAGTTGTGTAATAGGGTTGTTCAACTGTCCAATCATGTACTGAATGGCCAGCATTTGACCTAATGTTAATTCACCCCTTAGCACAAGGGTTGCAACCATGTATGTAATGAAAATATTCTTCCCTTCATTTATAAATACAGCTCCAATTTGCTGGTATTGAGATAATGAAAGCGCTTTGTAGTTAACCTTAAATAATGAGGCCTGTACACTTTCCCATTCCTGCCTCTTCATCTGCTCCGCATTGTTAAGCTTTATCTCCTGCATGCCAAGAACAAGCTGCATTGTCAATGAGTTTTCCCGGCTTAAAATTTGAAAGTTTTTATGGTCAAGACTTCTACGATATTTCAGAAAAAAACGTATCCAAAAAAAGTATAACAAACTTCCAGCAAAAAAGATAGTGAATACAGTTAGGTTATAGTATAACAAAACTATCGAAAAGGTGATAAGACTAAATATGGCAAATATGGTCTGGAGTGCTGTGCCGGTTAAAAAGGCTTCAATACGTTTGTGATCGCCAATTCTCTGAAAGATGTCTCCGATTTGTTTACTGTCAAAAAAGTTTAATGGCAACTTCATCAGCTTAATCCAATAGTCGGATAAAATGCTTAGATTAATATGAGTGCTCATGAATAACAATATCCTGCTTCGCAACAATTCAATGGCCGTTCTTGCGAAGAACAATGTGAACTGGGCTAACAGTATAAGTTGAATGAAAGTGATGTTATGGGTATTGATACCAACGTCAATAATACTTTGTGTAAGGAAGGGTAATGCCAGCTGCAGGAGATTGCCCAGTATCAACCCTAGGAACAATTGTATTACCTGTGCTTTATACTTTGTAGTATATCTTGAGAACAAGCTCCATCCTACGACTTTACCACCTTCATTTTTCAATTCATAAAACGAAGCAGTAGGCTCAAGCAACAATGCGAAGCCTTTTTCAACACCTTCATTTTTTAACGATATCCAATGCTTTTTGAATTCCGCCCTGGTATAGGTTACAAGCCCCTGTGCCGGATCAGCTATTACCAGTTTGTTTTTACTGATTTTTGGGGTTACAACTACAAAATGAGCCTGGTCCCAATGAACGATGCAAGGCTTATCTACATCTTCCATTAGTTCTTCAAAGGTAATAGCGGCGTTAATTGATCTTAAACCAACCTTTTCTGCTGCGGTGCTTAATCCTAATAAAGAAACACCTGATCGTGTTATGCCAGTGTATTTTCTAAGGGTTTCAAGTGAAATACTTTTCCCGTAATACTTAACAATCATTTTGAGACATGTAGGGCCACAATCCTTCTTGTCGAATTGCTTAAAATATGGAAAGCCTTTCATTAAAATCCATTTTTCGAAGTTGACAACGGGTCAAAGGTGTGCAATAATTTTGTCTAACGGGTGAACATTTATAAAGTCGATAATGAAATACTCAAAATATACTCAATTTGCAATTCAGTCCTTACTCGTACAAATTATATTTTTATCCGCAAATCGTACGTACATTAAATTAACATTAATTTGAACTATAAAAAATATTTATGCATTGAACTAATGATTACTTTGGAGTATTGTTAACTTAAATATACCCATAATGTCAAAAGAAGACAAAAAACCCGAAAAGCTCAAATTAAGCAAGAAAACCATTTCAGCTTTAGATTCAGCTACAGCCAGCCGCGTAGTAGGTGGCGATGACACTATCACCCGTCTCTGGACACCAACTTATTGCAGCATTCCGACACAAGTATATTTGTGTCCTACCAGCGTACAAACAGGATGTGCCAGTTGCTAATCTTTGGGACTGCTTTCAAATCGAAAGCAGTCTGATTTTCAACTTCGCAACTCATGCAGATTTAGGATACCAGCAGGCAGTTATCCCATTCCGATAATCCGTTTAACTGGGTGATTAACACTAACCCGATACCAGCTACGCCTTCCAGAACACCATAACAGTTTCTCCACCGGTGAATTGTTTTCTGGTCTTTTTCGTAGAAACGGTATTGACGAAAGCCGGCAGGACCGCTTTGATGCCTTGCAAGTGCTAGCGTCTTTTCAATCCATAATTCTGAAGTATCCTGAAATTTAGTTATACCTGTCAGATTATAATAGGATTTGAATAGGTGAGCTACTCCCGAGGAGCCATGACAAAAGCAGGCATCAAGATATTGGTAGTTGAATGATTCAAATCGCGTAGTTGACTTCGTCATCAGGTCTGTGGCTTGGGTTTGCCATTCTGTAATACCGAAATCCCGGCCACATTTCCAAAGGACGTTTGCAATCATCAGATCACCGTAACACCATGATAGATTAGTAGGGATAGGGTTCCGACGCAGGTCGTCCCTCACATTTGAAGGAAAGGCTGACACACTTTTCATATCGGTGATCCTGCAACTCCTGGTAAATTCTATTCCTCCGGTTATTAATTTTTTAGTTTCCTCAGGAAACAAGCCTGCCTGGTTAATTCTTCTAAGAGTTTCAACAATAGAAGGAATGCCATGCGCAAAACCTAAATTATATAATCTTGCACCTGCTTTACCAGGGTTGTTGAGAAAATCTGAATCCTCCCATTTTAACCCGGATTCATCTATAATTTTTATTCTATCGATCTCATTAATGAAATGTGAAATGAATAGCCTTGCCCGTTCTGTATGTACCCTTTCCAATGCGTATAAAGCTGCACCAATGCCACCGTGTAAAAAATCATACTTCCCGATACTCAGACAGTCTTCAGAAGTATGATATATCATATCATCCAGCTGTTCAAAGATATCCTCATCATAAGGACCAATAAACCCTTTTTTGAGTAAGTAATTAATTCCCCATGCAACACCTGTAAAGCCACTGCAAAAGGAATGAGTTATCAGCACCCGTGATAAACGTTTTATTGTTGTATCAATAATAGAATTGCACTTCTTTAAGAAAGAGCTATCACCAGTTAATTCGTATAGGTGTGCGTAAAAGATGGCGATACCAGTAGATCCCAGTAATAGGGACAAATCGTTAACTTTTTGTTGGGACAATGAGGATTCAATTTCAAGGATTTTCTCAAGAATACCTTTCATAAGTAATGATTAATTAACAAACTGTATTGAGTCAAAACGAAGGTAAATAATAAAAGTTGCTCAGCATGATTAAAAAACAAGCATTCATTTTGGCGGGTGATTTTCTTATAAGAACGCCGGTTTCACCCATCAATAGATTGGACCTCTCACATAACGACCTCAAACTCTTTGCACACGAACTAGCAAAAGATGATTTCTTTCTGGATGCAATTATAGCTTCCTCATCTGAAGTGTATGAAAGATTTGCCGAATGGAATAAAAACGGGTTCGACAAACCTGATAATGAGTTAAAACTACATTTAACACTTTTAAAGTACTGGATCAGAATGGCTAGCAGATGTACTCCATATGGAGCGTTTGCGGGCGTTGCTCCGGGATTAACCGGCAATAATACAAACCTGAATATACAAGGCCGCGACGAGCATATATTTAGTTCAAGAATTGACATGGGCTGTCTATCAGCAATCATCGAAGATTTAAATAATCGTAATGAGGTTAAAAGTCATGTAAGATATTTCATCAATAACACTATATATAAAATATCAGATCATTACAGGTATATTGAATTCAAAAACACAGGCAAACGTTTCAGGTATGCTATATCTGAAGTAGAATTCAATGAATACCTTGAGCTGGTGCTGAACAAAGCTATAGCCGGGTGTACGATTGGCGAACTGGTTGAGATACTCACTCAGGAAGAAATTTCGCAGGAGGATGCATTTGACTTCGTCCTGGAAATTATTGAGAGTAAACTACTGGTAAGCGAACTGGAGCCACTTATTACAGGAAATGACCCTTTGGAAACCCTGATTCATAAGATAAATAATATCCCATCCCTGGATGACATCGTAAATCGACTGAAAACTATTAAATCCATACTTTCAACAAGTAAATTGTTAAGTGTTAATGAACATAACCAGATATGTAGTCAATTAGAAAAAATTACTCCCGGATTTGTAAATTCCGCAATTATCCAAACCGACCTGTTTCTTTCAGGAAATTTTTCACTCAAGAAAGAAGTTCTTGAAGAAATCGTTCGTGACGCTACGAAGATTTACATGTCCAGGGCACAACGATATAAAGGCACGGCCATTGAAGCCTTCATAAACAGGTTTATGCAACGCTTCCCGGGACGGGAAATTCAATTAGTACTAGCATTGGATATGGAATACGGAATTGGGTATGGAGATTTTACAAATGAAAGAACAGACAAACCCAACCTTTTAAATGAGCTCGAAATTTTGGAAAATGAGCATATCGAAGACCCTGTTTACATGAACACCTACAAGCGTTTCCAGTTAAAAAAGCTGCATGAATCATTGGTAAATGGTGCGCGCGAAATCATGATCACCAATGAGGAAATGGACCGACTGATAAAAAGCGCAAATGTAGAAGCGCACGATAGCATGTCTATTTTTGGTTCCTTATTGGGGAAGAGCCACGAGGACATAGATAAAGGCAACTATAGCTTTTTTCTTTCTAACTGCGGCGGCCCTACATCATCAGTATACCTTGGCAGGTTCTGCTTAGGTAATGAACGTATCTTAGAAATGGTTAAGACACACCTGTCAGATGAAGCAGCCATGGAACCAGATTGCATTTTTGCAGAGATCGTTCACAATCCAGAGCCAAGACTGGCGAATGTGACAACACGACCAGTGTTAAGGCAATACGAAATTCCTATAGTAACCCAGAGTGCGGTAGAAAGTGCGAATAGGATTGCAATATCAGACTTGTATATTTCGATTGAAAACAGAGATATCATTCTTAAAAGCAAGTCTTTAAACAAACGTGTTATTCCGCGCTTGGCCAATGCCCACAACACGAAAAATAGTACTATTCCCGTTTATAGATTTTTATCCGATTTACAATATCATAACTATGCTCCCAGGTATTTTTGGGATTGGGGCGAACTAAGCGAATCCCCATTTTTACCACGGGTCACGTTTGGAAAAATTATATTATTCCCAGCGCAATGGCAATTAAAGAAAGAAGATCACGAAATATTAAAAGATTTTGATGCTTCTGAACTGGAAAAGTACTTTAAAGAAATTGCATCGAAGTTAGGTCTGCCAAAATTTGTTTTGATGGCAGAGTCGGACAATTACCTGGTGGTCGATATTGAAAATGGAAGTTGTTTATCCATTCTAAGGAACGAGCTGCTTAAAAAGGGGACAATATCTCTCAGGGAGTTTTTTGCTACACCAGACAATTGTGTGGTAACCGATAAAGATGGGAATAAGTACTGTAACGAAATAGTTATACCTATAAAGAAAAAGAACAAAGATACACCCCGGCGGGCTTTAAGGGAGATGCCCTCAATTAAACCAGAGTCATTTTCCCCAGGCAGTCAATGGCTCTATTTTAAGGTATATTGTGGAACCAAGACAGCTGAAAGACTGATGATAGAAGTAATTTCACCATTGGTTTCAAATCTGCATGAAGAAAAAATAATAAGCAAATGGTTTTTTATCCGGTACCGGGACCCTGAGCATCATCTTCGTATAAGATTTCATGTATCACAACCTGAAAAGATCGGAAACGTCCTTTCCCTCTTCAATAATTATACAAAACAATATTTAAAAGATGAGTTAATACATAATATCCAATTAGATAGTTATATCAGGGAAAATGATAGATATCTGCCATTTAATATAGAGCTTTCTGAAGAACTATTCCATTTTGACAGTGATGCAATGCTAAAAATTGTCGGACTCCTAAATGAGAGTGGTGATGAGCGCATGCGCTGGCTTATTGGAATGCGCGCATTAGACATGTTTTTGAATGAACTGGAATTTAACCTTGACGACAAAATTAGCCTGCTTACAAAACTCGAACATAACTTCGCTCAGGAATTTTTAAGTCATGAATTGTTAAGAGCAAACATGAATGCGAGATATAGACAGGAAACCAAATCGATCTTTAATGTATTGGACTATACCAGTGAACACAATCCATTGGTTGAAATGGCTATCCAGATATTCCATGAACGATCACTAAAAATGGCACCACTATTGTCAACAGTTAAAGAATATCGCTCAGCCTTTAAAGACATAGATCTTTCGCCCTTCATAGCGAGCCATATACACATGTTTTTCAATAAGCTGTTTGATTCGAATCCAAGAAAACAGGAATGGGTAATTTATAATTTCCAACTGAGATATTATAAATCAAATTTAGCGATCGCCAAATCAAAACTTCATAGGTAAACTACAAGAAATGTCAGAAAACCCTTTGGATTTGCAGGCACCAAGTGGTTACACCAGTATAATTTCGCACCTGGTTGCACAATTGACCATGACAAAATATGTTATTGTACAAAAAGTTAAGCCATTAAGTGTCGATAACCTGGATGCCAGAATAGTAAATCATGCCAACACAATTGGTTTGCTATTGAAACACATGATAGCCCTGGAAAAAAGAACACAAACAATAGTTTTTCTCAACCGCGACCTGAACGAGTTGGAAAAAACAATCTGGAATGAAGCGTTCTCCCCCAATCTATCTTTAAGTATTACAAAAGCTAATAGTATTGAATACTATTTAAACCTTTGGAAAGACGTTAGGAATTTTACCCTCGAGCATCTTAAAGCAGTCGATGATGCGTGGTTGTATAAACGTCCACATGGGTATTTAGCAGGATTGGGGAATAACTATTACTGCATATTTCACTTCATGGAAGATCAGATAAGCCACTATGGTCAGATCAAAAGTATGATCAAATATCTTTAAACAAAGAGATAATACAAAAAGAAGGTTGTATGTCTTCATGATGGAGATTAAAAAAGACTCAGGAATGAAAAAGATCCAAATGAAAAAATAAATAATGATATCCCTATTCTACTTGTTTATGAAGAAGCTCATAAATATGTACCTAACAGTGATTTAGCTAAGTATCACTCTTCTAAAAAATCTATTGAAAAATAGCTAAAGAGGGCAGAAAATATGGAATTATGTTACTTCTCGCAAGTCAACGGCCTTCCGAAATCTCAGAAACAATATTCTCCCAATGCAATAATTTCATAGCTATGCGTTTAACAAATCCTGTTGATCAAGGCTATGTAAAAAAACTTCTTCCGGATACATTAGGGACTTTAATTGATACAATGCCATCGCTAAAACAAGGCGAAGCTCTCCTTGTTGGAGAATCTATTATATTACCTTCTATAGTTCAAATTGATAGATGCACCAATGAACCGTCTTCTAATGACATACCTTACTAGGAATTATGAAAAGAAGAATGGAAAAATATGAGCATCTAAGAAATTAAGAATGAATGGTATAGTTAAACGTATAGTTAGGCGCATACTTAGCTTCGAAAACAGATTACATACTCCAGACTTTCGTGGATCATTTTAGAAGAGCTAGAGGGATTTTCCTTGATAAATCTCAGGATTTCAGTTTGATGGTTATTTGCCATTTTTATACATTTTTCATTTCAAGCCCAAAACACAGACAAATGTAGCCCAAATAACGCATTATTTGGGCTACAATCAGCCTATAAATGGGCTTGAAATTAATTGGGAATGGATTTTCCTGTCAAATCGCATATCCCTATTCCCGAAGGCTGCAGATTCTCCTTAATGACCTGCTTATTAATAAGTGGAATTAACTCCTTCAGTTATATAATGAGTTTCATGTATATCGTAAACTTTATTTAAAGATTGCAAAATTTCATGTATATCGTAAACTCAATATTATTGTAGTTTCTATGCTAAAAGTGTTGCATAAAATGAGGCAAAGTGAGGAAATCCTTTGAAGCAGGCTTAATTTGTAACAAAATAAGCCCATTTTAACCTATTATTTGTAACAGAATAAACCCATTTAAAAAATGAGCTTATTCTCTCTAATGTTCGTTTTATCATATTACCGGATTACAATCCAGAAATTACATAATATTACCGGATTACAATCCGGAATTACAATAATATTGCTGGTTCTAAGGCTTTTATTATAAAAATATTCTATTTCAAGACCGACAGAAAAGGCGAGTACTAAATAAATCCGCAGGAAATAGCTGATACAGTAACCAAACTGGTAGAGATGTAGCCTGGTACAAGACCATTTCACACCACTGTGAACCGCATTACCGATAACCTGGAGCAGGAGTATGCAGATACAAAAACATCGTATAACCAAGAATGGATAAAACGCATGGGCTTGGGCAAATGGTTGTAAGCGTTGAAATTTTAAGCGATATGGCCGTTTCGACAGTAAACAAACAATTATATGAAATAAAGAAGAGGGTGTTAGACACCCTCTTCTTTATTATTTTCTATCAACAGGGCGGTTTGCATGTCTCAAAAATGGTATAGAAACACCACATCCCCCGTGTAAGCTGGCTTTGCCTTACCTTTAATACTGAGAGTCGCACCAATTATCACTTTCGTGACACCTCTTAAATCGACTATAGAATTGAGTTTCGCTTTCAATTGAACTTCGTCGTTCACAAGCACCGCCTGACCAAATTTAAAATGCTCTATACCGTAGTTTATTTCCATTTTAACATTGCGGATTTCTGCAATTTGCTTCCATAAATAGGGAATTAACGCCAACGTCAAATAACCATGGGCAATAGTGCTCTTGAAAGGCCCTTCATTTTTTGCTCTTTCCTCATCGCAATGGATCCATTGATGATCAAGCGTTGCATCAGCAAATTTATTGATCTGTTCCTGATCTATTTTATGCCATTCAGAACTGCCTATTTCTTTACCCTCGTATGCTTGATATTCTGCAAAACTATTGACGATTACCATATTTTTTTGTTTATTATTTAAAGTTAAAAGAGCCTGAATAAACGAGTTTATAACCTACTCCTATTTCTTCATGTATCCAAACATTATTTCATTTTCATCTTAAAAACCCAAGATTTAACAGAATTTTTAGTTTGAGTAGTGACTGTTCGATGTAAGCTGTATAAGTCTCTATAGGTAGATCGCCCATTGTTTTCATATGCATTTCCCTGATCCTATTATACGATATTCTGTTGCACCAACCACGGTAAATAATCAGGGAGTTGTGTACCCAAATAGTACGGAAGATTCATTAATAAATAAGGCTTTTTATTGGGGGTGATTGCTTTTTCAATAGAGAAGGTACCACCATAAATTCTGATAGCATAGGGATGATCAACAGCATCTATAAATTGATGAAGTGACCGGAGTGAACCTGTGCTACCTGATTTTATCTCTATTGGAATTAAAAATTCACGATACACCTGTACCAGGTCTATTTCCGCATTTGATTGTGATTTCTCTCTTACCCAAAAAAGCGGATTGTTAGGAGATACTGTTTGTAGTGATATGAGCTCCTGTGTAATCAAATGAGGGATCACAGCGCCCTTATAGGCACTACTTAAATCATCCATACCCAACATCTGCGCCTGAATGGATAGCGTATAATTAACAAGACCGGCATCCAGTATCTGAAATCGCGGTGATTTTTTAAGATCAGCCCTGGGTGGTGGCAGCAAATCTGTGGTGGGATAAATTAAACGGATAATTTTTGCTTCTTCCAACGTTCTGAATGCCTCACTTACTTCTCTGGACCGGTAGGAGGAATTGCCAAATCCCTGGAATTTAACCCGCTCGTCTAAATAAAGAGGAGCAGTATCCATAATATGTTTGATGATCTTCCTTTCATTATCACTGGTTGTATATTTCTCTACATCATTTTTATACGTTCCCCATATACTTTCATATATTCTTGTAAGATCTGCCAGGTTATTTTTATCAATATCTGTTTTAATGATTTCGGGCATTCCGCCAATAATAGCATATCGATGAAATTGATCCATTAAGACTTTATGAGCAACTGGTTTTACAGGAACTGTTTTTAGCTGTTTAATGAGAGACTCCCTACCTACAGCTACCAGATATTCTTCGAAATTCATTGGATGGAGATATAAAAACTCTACCCTTCCAACAGGAAAACTTTTTACTTTTTGAATGGCAAATTCTAATAGTGATCCCGCACTGATAATGTGTAAGGCGGGTATTTCTTCATAAAAGAAACGTAGCAACTGAATAGCTTTCGGGCTCTCCTGTATTTCGTCAATAAACAACAATGTATTGCTTACCTCCAACAAAGGAATGTTATAGGTTAAAAACAGCGATTCACAAATTGTTTTTACATCATCAAAGTCCTCAAAGTACCTTCTATCAGCTGCTTTTTCCAGGTTAAGCATGATAAAATGAGAGTAAGACCTGGCAAAATCCTTTACCAGCGTTGTTTTTCCAACTTGTCGTGCGCCTCTGATAATCAGTGGCTTACGGGTAGGGTTAATTTTCCAGTCGTGGAGATATATTTCGACACTTCTTTTAAAAGCCATAATTGATTTGTCATAAAACAAGGGCAAATTTACGCTTATTTTGTAATAAAACAAGCCCATTTTAGTCGACAAATTGTAACAAAACAAACCCATTAATATTAATATGTTGTATATCAATATTTTATAAATAAACATGATAAAAAACTCACTATAACCAGATTCGGGCTTTAATTTACTATTAGCCTTCCCTTTCAAGAAAGTTTGACATTCATCTACTGACACTTGTTTCAAAAAATAATTTCTCTGCGTATATTGTCCCTCCGGGGCTTGCCCTGATACGATATATTACAATCCAATAATTGCATGAGAAGGCTGCCTTTTATTTTAACTTATCTGATTCTTGTATTTCTCTGGTGTGTACTATTTTACAAGTTCCTCGCTCCTGTAAAGGAATCTCAACTCATTCTGCTTCTACTTGCAGGAAGTCTTTTTTATAGTCTGATATGGGGGATATTCATTTCACTCTTTCAACGTATTGTGGGATGGAAAGGATATGGTATGTTATTGATCCCTATTGCTATTATGATCGTCTTTTTCCTGGGTATGGCCAAATCGACGTTCTTATTTATGGGTGGACTAATCCTTATAAGCGAACTTGTGTCTTTAGCTAAAATCTTTTCATACAATCGTAAAAAAGGGAATTAGCATCCACAGTTCAGCTTAAAATGAACTGTTAAGGTTTCAGCGATTACTGTTAAGAAGAACTTTAAGATGCTGTTCAAAATGCTTCCCTACAGGTATTTCTTCACCCTCAATGGTAATTATCCTTTGCTTTACCGATTCAATGCGGTTTACAGGGACTATGTAAGAACGGTGTACCCTTATAAATTCTTTCTCACTCAGCTTTTCTAACAATGTCTTCATGGTCATCCGGACAACTATTGGCAATTGGTTCTGCAAGTGAATTTTCAGATAATTATCCAGGCCCTCGATAAATAATATATCAGTCAGTACAACCTTTACAACACCATAATCAACTTTTAACATTAAATGTTTTGATTGTTCTGCAACCGTTGCGTGGTGAACCAGATTATAAATCTCTTTGGCCTTTTCAACTGCCTTTTCAAACCGGCTCAGCGTAAACGGTTTTAGTAAATAATCAACCGCATTAAGCTCATAACTCTCCAATGCGAATTCACTATACGAAGTGGTAAATATCAGCATTGGTTTATATGAGAGTGATTTGTAAAAATCAATCCCTGAAACGGCAGGCATTTTTATATCAAGAAATAATAATTGAACTGGATTTTTCTCAAGATATTGTAATGCTGCCTTTGTTTTAGTGAACCCTTTTTCAAATTGAAGGAAATCAATTTTCTCGCAGAATGCTTCAATTAATTCAAGAGCCAATGGCTCATCATCTAGTGCAATTGCTTTAATCATGACAACTGAAGTGAAAGAGTGACCGAGTATGTTTCTTTATTTTCACTAATCTGCAAGTTATGCTTTTCAGGATAAAGATGCTTCAACCGCTCACTGGTATTACTCATGCCAATACCTGTAGAATGATTCCCGGATGAACTTTGTACCTTTTTATTAAATACATATAATCTGATCCCGGTATCAGTAATCTGCAATGTTATTTCCACTATACAATCATCCACATCAGGATTGATCCCATATTTAAAAGCATTTTCAATATAGGTAATTAATATTAACGGAGTAATTTCCTTATTCCCCGGATCCCCCGAACATTCAAATCGAACATAGGTTGTATTTCCAAGCCTGGCCTTTTGCAGTTCAATATAATTCCCGATGTAATCAATTTCCTTTTGTAAAGGGATTTTATAATCATTAGCATCCTTAATCACATAACGCATGAGACCAGCAAGATGAATGATCGCCTCACTTGCCTTATTATCTTTCATTACCGATAAAGCATAGATACTATTAAGTGTGTTAAACAGGAAATGTGGGTTTATCTGTGATTTAAGCGATGATAACTCTGCTTTCAACTTCTCCTCCTTTACTTCAGACAAATGTTCTCTGGTCCTTAAAAGGAAAGAAAAAAAAGTGGCTGTAAAAAACAGATAAAGATGCCGCCGCAATTCGTCATACAAAAAGAAAAATGGGGAACGATTATGTGGTGGATGTGGAATATCTATATTGCCTCTGTGTGGAAGAAATTCATGAAAATCATGCTCCATTCTGAGCAAATGGGTTACTATGACATATGGAAGTACAAACGCTATGGTTAGCGAAAGCAATACACAGGATATGTATATAACATATTTGTGATTGAAAAAGAGCCTGGGGATGAAAATATAGTAATTGAGGTAAAAAAAACAGAGCAGCATACAATTTGCGATCGTATCCTGAACAAAAGGTCTGTTCAATTCAAAAACAGACTCTCCCGGAGGTCTGAGAAATACAAGAATAGGAACTACTATAAAAAGAAAAAGAAAAAAAATATGTGTCGTTATACCTCCTTTTATCTTTTTGAACATCTCGTCCTGTTTGGATACAAAGATCATTTTTATTTCCCTGCTTATATTAAGATTGTGGCAAAATATAGCTCCGGAGGGGTGATAATTCAAATAAAACCCCGGTATTAAATCAGAAAATTAACTTATAGATATTATTAATTTTTATAATTTTACTATTTCATAATAATGTATAACCTATATGAGATTCATTTCCCTGTACGCATTAGCGTCTATAATCCTATTTATATCAGCCTGTAAGAAGGATGACCCTTCACCTGAACAACCTGCTAGCATCGATTACACCACAGTAAGTTTTACCTATGATAAGTTCGGCTCAACTGAACTGTATTATATGCTTTCGAGTGTTAATCCCGGGGCAAAAATAAGCACCGGTAAATCCTCCAGCTCTTTCAGTTATGAATTAACCGGTAGCAATGGATTGAAAAGAGCATCAGATACCCTTATAAAAGGCAGTGGCACACTAGATGGAGCAGGTAATACCACCCTCCCATTATGGGGATTATGGAATTATAAGGATGGAGAGATTACCTTGAAAGTACACTTCACTGCAACGGATTCAACTATACAGGTAAAAACACAAAAAATAGAGTATCAGATCAGGAATTACCGGGATTTCATGTATATGAGCCCTTTCGGTACTGCTGATACTTCCGACCATTTCGTACAGGTAAATGACATCGCTTTCCCGGATACGGTATTTACAAAAGCACCATGGAACTCATACTTACTTGGAAGTTATGATGGGAAAGGATTTAAAATCACCAATCTCACTATTAAGTCTCCCGGAGCAACTTCCAACGAAATTGCACGTATTGCCTTATTCGCAGGCGCTGATAGCGGAAGTGTATTGAAAAACATACGACTGGAACTCTCTGATGCCGGCATTACATCTACTGGACAAGTTGAGTGCGGCGGATTGGTTGCTTTTGCCTCTGGTTGCACTATCAGCCAATGCTCTGTAAAAGGAAATATCCTGATCCCAAAAGATGTATCCTCCTTTATAGGAGGTATTTCCGGTCATAATAACAAAGTTACGATGACTGGTTGTTCTTTCAGAGGACGCATCACCGGAAGTAATGTCGGCGGATTAATGGGTAGCATGGGCACATCCTCAGTAATAAATATGTGTTATGCCTATTTCTCATTTGATTCCTATGCGGTTGGTGGAATCGGATCGGTGTATTCACCTTCTTCCGTTTTAAGTATTTCCAATAGTTATGTAGTTGCTCATGATTATACTTCACCAACATTTGTAGCTATAGGCCCTGTACAATATGCAATGACATCAACAACTGTTACCAATTGTTTTGCAAATGCAGGAACAGCACAGACAGGAGTAACTATTTTTGCTTCTACTACTGACATTAATACTAACCTCTCTACATTTACAATAGCCAACTGGCCTGCAGAAGCAACAGCCCCTGCAGACAAAAAGCCTTATAAATATGATACGGACCCTACTGCTCCAATGAAATTGTGGTGGGAATAATCAGGAATCTCTTGTATATAAAAGGGGAACAATACGTGTATTGTTCCCCTTTTTATTACTTTTAAAGTATGGAAGCAAAAGAAATATTAAAAGAACATATAGCTAAAACAGCTTCATTAACTGATGAGCAGTTCGATTATTTCTTTTCCCATTTTAAACTGCTATCCTACAAGAAAGGACAAACCGTAATTACGGAAGGGGATAAAGTTGACTGTGAATATTTTGTACTCTCAGGATGCTTAAAGGCGTTTTTTATTAATGATGATATCAAAATGTACATTTTACAGTTTGCCATGCCCACCTGGTGGACATCAGACTATAACGCGCTTTACAATAACTCCAGAGCAACTATAAATATAGACTGCATCACAGATGTAGAAATACTTTGCCTTTCAGGCGCCGACAGAGAAAAACTCTGTAATGAAATACACCAGGTAGAACATTTCTTCCGGTGGAGGACAAACAGAGGCTATGTGGCTTCTCAAAAAAGATTGTTGTCATTTATGAACAACGATGCCAGGAAACGGTATGAAGAACTTCTGGCATTATATCCTCAGCTATATAACCTCGTTCCCAAGCACCTGATCGCTGCTTATCTGGGTATTAGCCGGGAAACATTAAGCCGGCTTTACAGCGCTCATTAGAATGTGATGTACATCACGTAGCTATCTTCCCTTTCCTTCCTTCCTTTGTGTTGTAATAAAAACACAAACAAATGGGAACACAGAAATTTGCTGTAACAGGCACACAAAGCAACATCGAATGGACCGGCAGAAAAATAACCGGTTCGCATAACGGGACTATCGCTATTAAAGAAGGTTACCTTGACCTGAATAATAGCAAGCTCACTGCTGGCAGGTTTATCATTGATACTACTTCCATTAAAATACTGGATGTAACGGATCCTGCTACTAATGCACAGTTTGCCGGTCATCTGGCATCTGATGACTTCTTCTCTATTGAAAAATTTCCGGAAGCCGTTTTGGAGATTACTCATGTTATTGATGAACACATTGAAGGAAATCTGGTTATTAAAGGTATCAGTCAGCCTGTAGGTTTTGATGCTGCTATCACTACTAATGGCGATACCTTAACCGCATCAGGTAAACTTGTGATCGATCGTACCAAATATGATATGAAATTTCGCTCCGGTAATTTCTTCAAAGACCTGGGTGATACCCTTATCTACAACGACTTTGATCTGAATGTAAACATCACCGCAAAAGCTGTCTGACAAGACGGCTTTTGCTCAAAAAAATTAGTTATGCCATACGTAAAAATCGAGGTTACACGCGAAGGTGTTACCCGCGAACAAAAACAACAACTCATTAAAGGGGTGACAGATCTTATTGTGGATGTATTAAACAAAGATCCTCATCTGACACATGTGGTTATTCAGGAAATAGAACTGGATGACTGGGGATATGCCGGAGACCAGGTATCTGTTTTAAGAGAAAAAGGGATCACCGCTAATAAGAAATAAAATGAGGACTTTATTATTAACTGCTTTACTGGTTTGCAATCTGCTGGTCAGTAAAGCACAAAAAAACAAGGCAATGAAAACTGATTCATTGGCGATTTCGCAAGCGCTGGAGAATTATTATTTCAAGGGAATATATGAAGGAGATCTTGCGCTTTTACATCATATCTATTATCCCGGCACATTACTTTTCGGAGATGTCAAAGGTCAGCCTTATGCCAAAACACTTGATCAATATCTTGATGGTGTAGCGCATCGTCAAAGTCCGAAAGATTCAGGCAAGCCATTTAAAGGAGAGATTTTATCTGTTCGTGTCATCAACTCTATCGGAGTAGCAGAAGTGAAAGTGAAAATGTATGATTTCCTTTATCATGAGTTTTTATCTTTTCATAAAATTGATGGTACCTGGCTGATTGTAAATAAAATGATCTCTGACGTTAATCAATAAATCATGTGGTATAATACTAAAGCCAAGGAAATACTGGGAATTGAATATCCCATCCTGCAAGGGCCTTTTGGAGGTAACCTTTCCACAGTAGAGCTGGTAGCTACAGTATCCAATGCCGGTGGACTCGGTGGTTATGGGGCTTATACATTGAGTCCGCAGGAGATTATTGATGTAGACAAGCAGATAAAAACTGCTACTGATAAGCCTTATAATATTAATCTCTGGGTGTCTGATAATGATGGTTCAACTATCACAGATGAGCAATATAATCGGGCCAGACAGTTATTCCAGCCTTACTTTGATGAAGCAGGTATTCCTTTGCCGGACAAGCCCGCCCCATTTAGTTCCAGGTTTGAAAACCAGCTGCAAGTGATACTGGATATTCGACCGAAGGTGTTCAGCTTTATATCTGGTGTGCTGTCTGCTGATGTTCTGGAGTTATGCCGTAAACGGGGGATTATCACTGTCGGTGCTGCCACTACATTAGATGAGGCACTTGTATTGGAAGCGACAGGTGTTGATATGATCATTGCTTCGGGTTTTGAAGCGGGTGGACATCGCCCTTCGTTCTTAGCCTCTGCGGAGGCTTCCACTACGGGGACCTTTGTATTGCTGCAACTGATCAGGGAGAAGGTAAAAACGCCTGTTATTGCCGCGGGAGGCATTGCCAATGGCAGAGGAGTTGCTGCCGCGCTTATGCTGGGAGCAAGTGCGGCGCAAATAGGCACAGCCTTTCTGGCTTGTGATGAATCGAATGCTTTGCCTATACACAGGCAAATGTTATTCTCTGAGGCGGCTAAATACACTACTTTATCCCGGGCTTTTACCGGCAGACTTGGCAGGGGACTTACCAGCAGGATTGCCAAAGACCTGTCGGGCAAAGAATTCCTGCCATTCCCTTTGCAAACCACCTTCATGTCTCCTCTGCGAAAAGCAGCCCTGGACCAGCAAAAATGGGATATGATATTGTTCTGGGGAGGACAGATCGCACCGATATTAAAACACACCAAGGCGACAGCGCTGATGCAATCCTTAATTGAAGAAACGACTGATTATTTAAAATCAGTATTGTAGTTTACCTGTTTATTTTCTGCAACCTAACTGCATTATTCTGCCACATAAAGCAACCAACTGAAAAAACGGCAATTGCCACTATCAGCCATATTGCATATTGGTACGCGCCTGTAATAAGCCCTGTGATGAAATTTGGTACGCCTGTATAGCGCTCCACAATCCATGCAATGGAAACAATACCGGCCGCCACTGCTGCCGTCACACGAAACCGGCTGTACATAGGTGTTTGGCTTAATAATAATAACCAGGGAATAATAAGTGCAACAATGAAAAGCTGCATCAGTTCAATACCCAGGTTGAAACCAAGTATGCTTAATGCCAGTGTGCGTGCGCCCAATCCCATACCAGACAATACAGAGGCAAATGCCATTCCGTGGATCAGTCCAAAGCCACCGGCTACAAAATACTCTTTGCCGGGAAAAATGGGGCGTAAAGCATGAATAGCAGAAACCAGGATTGACACGGCTATCAGCACTTCAATAGGCTGCGCTGGTGGCCGGAACCAGCCCAATGCTCCTATCAGCAAAGTAATGGAATGTCCAACAGTAAAGGCGCTAACTATTTTAAACAACCGGGTAAGGCTGTATTTTGTACCGGCATACTTTGTCCATTTTCTATTCTTTACCATTAGCGTTGCAGGCAGCAGCAATACAATTAAAAACAATAAATGGTCGGTTCCTTCCTTAATATGTTGCATTCCCAGCTCCACCATATTTTCAAACCCTTTCCACCAGCTACCGTTTTCAAGATTGATAGTGAGTGGTTCAAATTTTCCAATCTTAAAATTGGTTGCAATTACCCCCAATGGCTCTCCTGCATTTTCCGAATACAAGCCACTCTTCCAGTCATTTTTCAGATATACTAATATGCTGTGCGTTATGATCTGGTGAACGATAACATCGTAGTCAAACAAAAATTTCCTGAGGTTACCCCCTTTTGGCGGGACCATTGTAAACCATACGATCACTTCACGGTAGTTTCCCACATTTACATCTACATTATCTTCCGTACCTATGCTGTCGATGGTAGTTGCCCATAGTTCCTGCCCGTTGTATGATTTGATATGCTGGCGAAAATACTCTTTGAAAAATGGGGTATTTATATCAAGGTAATTGTTTGCCTCCATTTTCAGAGCGCCTTCAATATCAAGCAAAGGCATTTTCGCTTCGCCTGTAATGCTGTTCTCCAGGACAGACAGGGTGACAATCGAGCTTGGCATTGGGTGCGCAAATGAGCAAAACCCTGATAATAACAGCAATGTGCTTAAAATATACCGCTTCATAAAAAATCAAATTAAATTATAACTGCGCCTGTTTCCAGGCGCAGTTGTCCAATATCCACTAGCTCTCAATTAGTTTTTAGTTCCTCCATAGTCGTATGATTTATCTCTCCAAACTGAATGCGGATGTGTATAGCTTGGTAATACAACACCACCACCAACGGAGTATTCGATCCATACGTGAGGTCCATCGATCCTTATATAGTCATACTTTGTTTTTAGGCCTGTACTACCTGAATAAGCTATATATGTGCTAGACAGCTCATTGGTATAAGTAGTAATGAAAGATGAAGAATCTGCGATGTCATCTACATATGTTTTAATCGCAGTTAACAACAATGCTTTTTCAGACGATGACAAGCTGCTGCCTACAACACCTATTGAAGTGGTTGGGAAACTCCAGTCCTTTTGCGGACCGCAAACCAAGTCACTGTAAGTGCTGCTCTGCAGGGCAGATGCCAGATTGCTGCTGCTAAGTCCTGTAAGCAGGGCAGATAATGCGGTGCCTTCCTGATCCATCGGTACAATGCTTGTACCATTGTAAGTGAAAGATGTTCCAGCGCTATAGCTGCATGGCTCTACACCTCTGAAAGAAGGAGTACCGCCTACCAGCGTACCGTTTATATAAGTGTTGGAAAGTTGTGTATGGTGACCGCCAAAATAAATTTCAAAAGTACCACTTGTAGAAGGTGTACCTAAAATACAAATATGGAAATTAGCCTGGCCATAATCGGTACCACCGCCATTAGCGCTCAGGTAATTGTCAGCAGCAAGCAATTGCATCAGTTCACTGAAGCCCTCATTTGCACTGGTTCCGGATACTGCTTTTAATAATGAATCTGCCAGAGCGATCTGCGCGGTGGACATATCACCAAACGTCAAACCTATTCTATTACCATAAATAGCATCAGGGAAGTTAGACCATCTTATTGCGTAAGAATAAGCATAGCTAAGTTGCAAAGATGCCAACTGTGTAGAACTGAGTGATGCTTCAAGACTACTTATAAGGCAAAGCACCTTGTCAATACCGGTCTTTGAAGAACAGTCTGTAGTAGTAGTTGTTGTTGCAGAGTCCACACTTAATGCAAATGTGCAGCTTTGTCCTCCGAAAGTGATAGCGAAAGAGGCTGTACCGCTATCCGATGGCGTACCGCTGATGGTGTAGCTGAGGTTGCCGGAGCCACTGGCCAATGTTCCTGCTACTAAAGTAGCTGTAAGCCCCGTAACACCTGTTGAACTAATAGCACTACCTGCGCTGTAAGTCGCCCCGTTTCCGCCGGAATAAGGCACGGTAGCAGTAGCGGAGTACGCTGTACCTGCTTTAGCCGAATCAGAGAATGTAACCGAAGAACAACTTAATGCAGTAATCGTAGCCGATGTGGTAGTAGTACTACTCGTATCCTTCTTACAGGCATTAAGAACTGCCGCAGTTAATAATCCGGTAGCAAAGAGCAGCAAAAGGTTTTGTTTCATTTTCGTAAGTTTAAGTAATAGTATTTGGCTTTATAGGTTGATACCGGGTCGGTTGAATTATACCCGGTATGCTATAAATTTCTTATCAAGTAGACACAGAAATACAACAATGGTTTAGTTAAGAAAATACAATTGGGGTAAAGTGTGGGAGTTGTGGGGTAAAATGAAATGTGGGTGTAATTAATGATAATTTTCTAAGGACAAACAGGGCTTCCGGGCTTTGTTTTCATATCATTAAGCAAATTCTTAAATCCCTGCTCAATAATTTTTTCGGGAACATCTCCTTTTACTATCACTTCATAAATATAATTACTGCAAGGCTTTTCCTTATTGCCTTTGAATACTCTCAGAATGAATTTCACTCTATTATCCTCTTCGGAAAGATCTCCAATAACAAATGTCCCCGCAGTAGAATCTTCTACTACGGCTTTAAACTTCCTTTCTTTATAGAAATCAGCTAATGCAGCTGAGTATTCATCGTTCTTTTCATTATTTACTTTGACGATTACGCTGATATCTGGAACTCCGTTAGTTCTCTTTTTATCTGATGACGTACATCCAAATAATAAAATACAGGTTATAATTAATATACTATTTCTCTTATGATTCCTCATAGCAATAAAGTTAACTATTAAATTCTTAAGAGAAGAGTAGTACCTCAGTTTGAATGTTATGACAGCGTAGATTGCCAGATGTTATTGCTCATAAATACACTACATCTGACTGTTTAGTTCTCTGATTTAGCTTTAGAATATGGGTTCAGGGTTTGTTTTCCAATTTGACCTCACCTAATATTCACGTCAGATAAGGTGTATTTATAAGCAATAACACCTGGCACGAAGATTATGTAATCAAACTGAGGCACTACCAAGATTAGAGAGGTAACAATTGTTTGTATCTGTTGATATAATAGAAATGCCTGCGATCATGAAAACATCATTCTTACTTATAGCTTTTGTCCTTATTATACAATCCTGCACACCTACTGCACCTCCTACACCTGCAGCGACTACTTACCACCCTATGGATTTATCTATCCCCAATTTCACGAATGCGAATGGTTATCAGCAACAGAAAACAATGGACCTGAAAACACATGCGTACAGCTTTACTGCCAGTCAGGCTGCAACCATTACCAAGCTGGGATATCAGCCGTGGGTAACGGGGATTACTTATAAACTAGCCTTGTGGCAGGTAGGAAATACTACACCATTGGCGACTATTACTGTAACACCTTCTACGATAGGTGTGATGCAGTTCTTTCCGTTATCAACGCCTGTTGCTGTTACTACCGGTAATACGTATATCGTAAGCCGGATGTATATATCTGGTGGTCCAACCGGTTACACCAGTGATTTTGTTGGCAATGTGGCCAATATGAACGGGAATTCAGTCTATCCGTATACACAACAGGCTATTACCTTTACGGATGGGTACTTTACTGATAATTTTGATCCTTTGCTTACAGGAAGTAATACAGTTAATGCACCGAATAATACACTGCTGCCTTTTCTGGATGTAGAGTATCAATAAAAATATGGGTATGGGACATGGCTTAGGGGCAGGGAGGGATCTTTGCCCCTTTCCTATTTGTAGGTTTTCAGTAAGCGGTCCCAGATACTGGTGTAAAAACCGAAATTATATTTAACATCCTGGTGATGGTTGTGATGGAAAGTAGAAGTACCTAAATATTTTATTACCGGCAGATTGCTGATTCTTCCTGGTAAAGGTTCTATTCCTAAATGCCCTATCAAACCAAAGACAACGTTTACAACCAGGTAGGTTATGATTGCGTAAATGTTGAAAGGATATAGTGTTAATAGTATCAGCCATAAACTTCCAAATCCAATCGTTTCTATTGGGTGTAAGACGAATAAATCAATTGGGCTTGGATCTATTGATTGATGGTGTAACTGATGCACCGCTTTAAATAGAAATGTTTTGTGGATGATGTAATGAAAGATGAACATGAGTAAGTCCATCGCTAAAAAGAGGATCAGGAAATCTATTACGATCATCCATGAGATATTTGTAGCAATGTGAATGATGCTATTCTTCCACATCCAGAAACCGGCGTAGGTGACTATTGTGTTTAGTATGTTGGTAAGGATGCAGATTCTCCACTCTCTTGCAGTATAGGTGTAAGGAGCTTTGTGTAATAGCCTGCCTGAGAATAATACCATCGCAGTGATTATTACATTTTCAAGGAAGAAAATGAGCCATAGTGATAATACCGGCAGATGTAATAAATAACTGAGCGCTGATGGCATATGCTATAAAATTAAACAATTTAGATTATCCGGGAGCAGCGCGATATATCTTTGAAAGAGAGGGTGTTTTGTATGGTCTATTGAGTACTACTATTTTAGGTGGTTTATTCTTTTTGATAACAGGTTTAACAGTCTTAGTTCGTTTAGGTACCGGCAGATATTCTCTTGTTAGCCTGGTTATGATAACATCTTCTTTCTCCCCTGCTTTCAGCAGGAGTATAGCTTTACCGGTAATCTCCCGGTATATCGTATGTTTCTTTACAGGCAGCTGCCGGTAGATTTTAGACCCAATACGCGAAGCATCTCTCAGTCTTACAGAACTATTACGGAAACCTTTGAAAGCAGGATCTTTCTTAATTCTTTTGCCGGTAATGGAACTTTGCAGGCGTACGTAGTACTGCTCATCATCTTTGAGCCGGTAAACGGTAATACCGTCTTTTGTACCCGTAAAAGGAGGAGGCTTTTGCCCGCACCATCTTGCCATAGTTTGTGTCTTTTACTAAATTTAATGAATTTTTACGCCATTTCCATGACAATATCTTTTGACCTTGATGATACTTTAATACCTGGTGTTAAGCGTTTTAATACTGAGCCACAAACCTTTTTACAGAAGCTTTGTGGTATTGAGAAATTGAGACTTGGCACTATTGATCTTATACAAACTTTACAGGCACAGGGACATACAATATTCATTTATACTACATCTTTCCGGAAAACGAGAAAGATCTGGTGGACATTCCGTTCATATGGTATTAAACCAGACAAAATCATCAATCAGACTATTCATGAAAAGATACTGGGAGAAAACCGTAAATATTACTCAAAATATCCTCCTGCTTTTGCAATAGATATTCATATAGATGATTCTAAAGGTGTTGAAATGGAAGGAAACCGGTTTAACTTTAAAACGATCATTATAGCAGAAGATAATCCCAACTGGACTGAGTTTATCCTGAATACAATAAGTGCATAGATTCGCTTTAACCGCGCACTTTTACAAGGCCCAAACTTATGCCCGGGGCCGCATCGCACGTTAAACCTGCGTAACGAACGAAGGATGAACGTAGGATGACCGAATCTATACCGGAATCAGCAGCCTGAGATAAACCCTTACAATAATCCCTTACTCAATTCCGTTTAATACCAGACCTGTGGCAACCTTAACCGAATAACCATACCTTAAATCCTCTACATGAAATACCCAATTTTACTATTTGCTTTATTGCTAAATGTACTGTTCGTCAATGCGGGAGACATTGTGCTTCCTCCGGTATCTGCGTCCATTAAATTTACTAATCCCGTGGTAGCCAGTAATATGGCGTTTGGGATAGAAACCAATGCCAGTGGCGAAGGATATACAGAGATTACTACCGTTGATGGTGTACCCTGCCGTAAGATTCCCGCAGGGAAGTTTATGTACGTAAACAGTAACAGATCCGCAGTTCCCAGTACTGCTAAACAGCTGATCCTTTCCATTACCTATTACGATAACAGCATGAGCTACCTCTGGTTAAACTATACCAGGACAGGTACCGGCTGGGGTGGAGCGGACTTTAAAAAATCGAACACTAAGAAATGGATTACCCGGCTCGTTATCCTTACTGATGCAGGATTCGATGGCTCTATGGGCTATGGCGGAGATATCAGAATGGGATTTGGCAGCGAGGATAATTATATCAAAGATATTACTGTATATACAGGTACTTTAACTCCTGATGCACAGCCTGTTCCGGCAAGACCCACCACCACTTCAGAGTTTATTGGAAAGTCGTATGCGGGGTACCAGTTATGGCACGAAGCCGGTAATGAACCGAAAGACTGGAGTCATTGGGCTTATGGCAAACTACCTGCCGCAGGGAGAGGGAATCATAATACAGAAACCTTTCCCTATATCGCTGATTATGCCAATACTAATGTAACCATGTACCCTACCAACTTTGCAAATCTGGGGAATGGCAGTCCGGCGAAATTGTATAATTCTACTGATAAAGGTGTGATAGATGTGCAGATGTCATTACTGCAAAAAGCAGGTTTTGATGGTGTGGCGATACAAAGAAATGCACCTGTGGGAAGAGACCTGAAATATACTTCTACAGATGATTATTATGTGAGTATCAAGAATGCCTGTGAAACAAATGGCAGATCATTTTATGTAATGTATTGCATGCCAGATGTGAATAACGGAGCCGCTTTGTCTGCTGATCTCGTGGAAGGAATTAAACGGGATTGGGTGTATCAGATGGAACAGATCTATGCACTCACTTCTTCGGGCGCGTATGCTACCGTAAATGGCAAACCTGTTGTTGAGCTGTGGGGTTTAGGATATTCGACGATTACAGTGGATAGGACACAAGCATTAGCACTCGCCCAGTTTTTTAAAGACAGAGGATGTTATGTGATTGCTGGTGTACCCCGCGACTGGCGACTAATGGACGGTGGCTCCAGAACAGATTTCGCAGATGTGTATAAGGCATATAATATGATCTCACCCTGGACAGTAGGTGTGTATAGCGATACTACCGGCGCTAATGATTTCAGGACGAATTACATGATTCCTGATCAGCAATATTGTACCCAGAACGGGATGGCTTTTTATCCTGTGATATTCCCGGGCAGCGCCTGGTCTCAGCATGTATCTGGATATCCGAATGATACGAAAAGACTTGGTGGGGAGTTCCTCTGGAAGCAGGCTAAAAATATCAAAAGCCTAGGGATTAAATCCATGTACTTCGCTATGCTGGATGAGTTTGAAGAATCTACTAATATCATCAGCTCCGCCGTTGATTATTTTGATATCCCTACAGATCAGTATTTTGGTACATTGGCCATGGATGGTGTATGGACTTCTTCTGATTATTATACAAGACTGGCTGGTGCAGCTTCTAAAATGCTGACAAGCGCTACTATGCCTGCTGAAATACCTATCCCCTATTCTAATGGTCCTCTTTATTACAGGAACAGCTTTGAAAGCAGGGTAGCTAATTGTTTAATCAATAATGTAGCGACAGATATCATCTCTCCTATTGATGCCTGTTTTTATAAGAATGCGTTATTATCCGGATCTGCTGTGAGCAATACTTCTGTAGCAATTGTAAATGAGTCTGCGTTTTCTAAAAGCGGTATTTATAGTGTAAAGATCAATGGTACAGCTGCTGGTGCAGGGAATTATTATTATAAAATATCTGAGACGAAGATTGCGGTGAAAGCTAACATGCAATTGAGTTTCTGGAAATATACAGTGAATGATCCGGGAAGATATACGTCGGTGGATCTGGCGTTTAAGTCGGGGAAAGTGTTGCGTAATCTTACTGCGTATAAAGATAATAAAGGGAATAGCATGCATCCCCGTACTGCAAGAGGTACAATCGGTGCATGGGAGAAATTTACCTGTCAGATAGGGAAAGGAGAACTGATAGGTGATGAGATCAACAGTATTATTGTTGCTTATGATAACCCTTCTTTAAGTGGCAGCTTCTCTGCTTATTTTGATGATGTTATTGTTGAAGATGCCATTGATAGCAGCATTACTACTAAAGCTCCTATAGGCAGTGTTATCTCATTAACGAATGGAGGCTTTTATGTTTCCTCTGAGAATGGTAATGCAGCAATGAATTGTAACAGGACAGTTGTAGGGGCCTGGGAGAATTTTACCGTAGTAGATGCAGGTAATGGTACAATTGCCTTACAGGGGAATAATGGTTTGTATGTGAGCGCTACCAGTCCGATGTATTGCAACAGCAGTACGATGGTACCATTTAACTGGATTGATTTAGGTAATAATGCAGTGGCTTTCCAGAGCGCAGCAGGACTATATATCTGCTCTGAGAACGGAGCTACGTCTATGAACTGTAACAGGACTGCCATTGGTGGCTGGGAGACTTTCAACTGGAATAGTACTACCGCAGCAAGACAAGCAGTTGCTAAAGAGACTTTGGTGACAACGCTTAAAGTATATCCCAATCCTGCCAGCTCTTATGTGATCATCAGTTATGAACTGAAAACAGCAGGTGTTGTGTTGATAGAGATTGCCAATATGCATGGAGAGGTGGTGAAGACGGCAAAAGTTAATGCTCAGTCGGGAGTGCAGCGGTTGAATGTTTCATTAAATGGTCTTACGTCTGGTATTTATATGGTGAGGATGGTTGCCAATAATAATGTAGAAACAAAGAAACTGGTCGTTTATTAATGTCCCTTCGCATAATGTAACCCCAGGAAGCTGTCTCTTGACAGTGAGGCAGCTTCCATTTATTTGTTTAACTTCATTATATGACTACTTTAAAAGATAATGTGCAAACCCTGAATGAGCTGATCATTAATGATGAGACAGTGAAAGCGATGGAGTTATTTTATTCTCATGATGTGGAGATGCAGGAAAATGAGGATAAGCCGAGGAAAGGGAAGGAAACAAATATAGAACATGAGAAGATGATCCTGGATACGTTTAAGATTGTGAGTACGCTGATCAATCAGGCGATTGATGAAGAAAGGAATGTAGTATTCAGTGAGTGGGAATTGCTCATCACTAATAAAGAGACGGGTAAGACTGCAAGAAGAGTGGAGGTTTCGGTCCAGCAATGGCATGAAGGTCTTATTGAATCAGAGAAATTTTATTATAACAGAACTCCTCAGAAAATATAGCTCCCGACCGGGAGCTTTTTTTATCTTCTTCTTTCAACTTTTTTCTGCAAACATCAAAGTCTTGTCTTTTTAAATTGTCATTATATCAGACACTGTGCTGAGAAACCTATCCACGTCATTTTTCACCCTTAAAATAAACCATTCTTTTATGCACAAAATTGCAATGCTAATCATCTCTTTAGCTGTTCTATCCAGCTGTAGCAAAGAGGCCGCACAAAACACACCAACAACTACGACTACTCAGAACGAGTCTGCACGTACAGCAGCTGCTGCTTCTACTATCAGTTTCAGTGGTTATACATGGGAAGTAAGAACCGAATCCGGTACTTCTGGTCCTGGTCCAAACTACTGGAGCAACAGTAGCAGCAATGTATGGGTAGACGCCAGCGGATACCTGCATCTGAAGATCAGGAAAGATGCTTCTACTGGCAGATGGTTATGCTCTGAAGTAACAAGTACTACCAACTTCGGATATGGTACTTATTTATGGGAAGTAGAAGGTGCTGTTGATAAACTTGATAAAAACATTGTACTGGGGCTGTTTAACTACAAAGCCGGAGATGATGGTCACCATGAAGTAGATATCGAGTTTGCACGCTGGGGTAATAATGCATGGCCTAACTACAATTACACCGTGTATCCTGCTACGGGGTCCGGCAGTGTTTCCCAGACAAACGAACTGGCTCTGAATGGCACTTACACTACGCATACATTTACCCGTACCAGTTCAGCGGTATCTTTCCAGGGATATCATGGACATACAACGGCTCCGGCTAATGCATTTTTCCCATGGACAACTCCTGCAGGATATAATGTAAGTACCCTGGCTTTGCCTGTTCATATGAACTTGTGGTTGTTTAATGGTAATGCACCATCTAATGCCACTGAAGTAGAAATTATCATACATTCATTCAGGTTTACGGCTGCGTAAAAATGAGTATCCTCAAAAAAGTAAGCATATAGCCCGCGTTGACGGGCTATATGTTTTTATAGCTACTGCGATATTGTTTCATTCAGGCACCAGACAAAGTGCGCGGTTAATACGGCTGAGATATGACTCAGCTATGAAGGAGGCATGCTTCTACTCTTCCGAAAGGAAGACGTAGAGTTCTTTGGCAAACTCGTGGTAACGGTCCGGATTATCCGGTTTATCAAAATGCCTGACAGCACCTAACTGCTGGCACTTCTTTATATTATCATCTGCGGATGAACTGGCGAATGTCACTACAGGGATTTCCCTGAAGGCTTCACTGGTTTTGATGTAATATAGTATGTCATATCCGGGAGCAACATCAGACAGGATAAGGTCGGGATAAAAGATATCCGAATCTTCCATAATGCTTTTTAGTTCCTCTCCGTTTTCTGCGATAGCCATGACATTGAACAGGCCGGAACCTTCAAAGGATTCTTTGATGAATACCTTCCCTTCTGCATCATTTTCTGCTATCAGGATGTTTAGCTTTCTCATAATAATGCAAAGGTAACTCCTTCATTCACAAAATATAGTGCATGTTTTACACATCACATATAATATTGATAATCAAATTTAAAAACATAGAAATCGAATAGATACATAGGTGTTGTAATAAATAGCATAAATAAATTTTGAAATATTCAGTATTTCCTTACCTTTGCCATCCCAAACACGAAATGCCGCGTTGGTAAATCGGTTAATACACCTCCCTTTCACGGAGGAATGACGGGTTCGACTCCCGTACGCGGTACACATTATAAAGAGCCTTGTAAATGAAAGTTTACAAGGCTCTTTTGTTAATATTCTTCATGCAATGTCGAGCCCTCAGATAAAACATAATTCCGTCAAAAGGGTTCATTATTCTGGTCTACTTCATTTTCTTCAGTGTTAATGGCATCAAATATTTTTAATTTTAATTCTTCACTGAACTGAGATTCATTTATTATAGAGGCCACAATTTCATAAAGTAAATCTTTATCAATTCTATTATCAGCAATATCAACTGCTACATTTTCCATCCCGATTATAAATCTTGAAACACAAAAATCAAGATCATTTATCTCTAGAAAATATGCTCCTAAGGCTATGCTCGTTCTTTTATTTCCGTCTGTAAATGCATGACTCTTATTTATAGAGAAAACCAAATGAGTAAGCTTGCATTCAATGTCTGGATAATATAAATCGTTTTGAATATGCTCTAAAATACTGGAGATTAAATTAATATCCCTTTCCCCATGAACTCCTCCTGAGTGATTAATAATAAACGTATGAGTTCTTCGCGCGTGAACTAAGTCAAAATACTGTAAGGCCATGCTAGCGATCTTTTAAACGTTTAAAAACATCAATATTCTCCTTTAGTCGCTCTTCTAAAACCATTGTTCTTTCTCCCAAAAACTTATCAAATTCTTCTGCATTTAAATGGGTTATGTAGTTCTTTAGCTTTTCGTGCAATGCGTCTCTGAATGCCATATCGCGACTAGCCATCAGGCTGCGCGCCTTTTCAATCAAAGGTGTTAATAAAGAATTACTTGAACCTGCAAACTCGCTAAATAATTGATTAGCTTCCGACAACTTTAATCGTCTTCCTAGTTTTCCCATTTCTTTAGCAAGCGCATCTGCGAAACCATTCTCATAAGCAGCTATTAAGTCAAGCACTTCGCTATACATAGTTACCCGAACACTTTCTTTTGATTTAAGATTTAAAATTTGCCTATACTCTTTGGAATTCTCCTTGAATATAGTTTTATAGATCTTGTCTGTAAGTTGAGCATATTTAAACTTACTTGGTTCAATACACGCATCTAAGGCATTAGTAAAACTTTGCCTGTAATTATACTCCCGAATTGCGCTTGAAACAAATTCCTCTTCTCTTTGATTAATATATTTTGTGCTACCACCAGCTTTCTTGTTTAATACGTCTATTGCAATGTCAAGAATTAGCGTCCTGAGTAATTTTGCATTTTCACTTTCAGAAAGCAACATCCCAATATTCAGAAAGGCTTTGAATGTAAAAACGCCTAAACTTGCAGCAAATTTATCTATCCCTAATTCTGGAAGGTCAGCGACATTAATGTCGCCGACCTTCTGCAACTTAAAGGTTCTCAAAGAGTTATACTGAAGTACTTCATAACCATTTTCAGCTATTTCACTAAAATGGCTTTCTACAAGTCTTTCTATTGTACGTTCATCAACCTGAAAAAAATCTGAAATCTGCTTTTTAGTAAATCTGTATTTCCGTTCAAACATAATTCCCGGAAATGCAACTTCTTTATATAATTCAGTTAAGGCCAAATTATTATTTAGAATATTTTTCCGATGAATGCTGCTATTTGTTAAATCAGTCATACAATAACATATTATCATTTTTCGCCTTTGTAAAGACGCATATACAATAATAAAAAATATACTCCATTAAATCAGAAAAACAGCTAAAATGGGATTAAACCGATTTCTTACCCCTTAACTAGAAATCAAATGATTCTCTGTGATAAGCTCATACTCACCACTGGATCACGATTGATTAAAAATCTGGAGATTGTTTCATCGTTAGAATCATTCTAAAATCCCCCACCCAATAGTTCGACATTTGTCCGCCCCGTTGTACGAAGAAAAGGTTGCTCGATGAGCAACCTTTTCTTTTGATTATTACTATGCCTCACTTCTGGAATATTCAAACTTCAAACTCTGTTACCCTGTATAAAGGTGATGACCCCAGATATTGGATCATTAAAAAGGGTGTCATGACGCCAATCATCGTGAATGGTTTGTTTACGGTAGTAAGTGGAACAATGCTTTCACTTCTGGAACGTCATGTACCTGACAGGTTCACTTCTGATCCTATAATAATTTACGACAGGTCTACTGAAACTCAGATAGCAGGATATCACAGACTTTATATAAAAGAAACCATTGAAAGAGCATCAACAAATCAACTGGATACATCCGGTATGAAAATATGGGCATATGAAAATTCTTTGAGTGGTGGAATTCTCATTTCTGTTTCTTTAATGGGAGAATTAAAAAAATCCGGTATTAGTGGGTTAGTTTATCATCATGGATTTTCTGGATATGGAGGATAATTAAGGAGATAACAAGTAATGTCGGCTTAGAGTAATCCATTATTTTTCATATGCGTTTCCCGGATCCGATTAGCTTCAGCATCAGTCAAACGATGTATAAAACGTGTTCATCGGCCCGAACGCTCCTTTCCAGTAACTGCTCCATCTCTTCCACACTACTCAGGGCATTACTGGCATACATTGCCGATGCGAAACTATCAATTCCTATTTCCATGATATTGTATTTATTTATGAGAAAACTGGCTCCTGATCCGGCTCAGCGTTTCCCTTGATACACCCAGGTAAGAAGCAATCATATGCAGAGGAACACGATAAAAAATGTCCGGAAAAAATGTCATGAACTCCTGGTATCTTTCCTCAGCAGTACGACTGATGTTGCTCATGATCCTATTTTGGCTGGCATCAAAACTTCTGGCCTTAAGCTTTTCTATAAAGTTATTTAACCTGGGTATAGTCGTCGTTAAGTTATTGAAGTCCGGCTTGTCTATCAAGATCACTTCACTGTTTTCCAACGCATCGATATTGCCTTTTGAAGGATCCCCGGTATTATAACTTTCACGGTCGCTCATCCACCAATTCTCTACGCCAAAACGAAGTATGTGCTCTGTGCCGTCTTCCCCAACCCTGTACAAACGAAGACAGCCTTTTACGATAAAGCAGTTGTAATGGCACACATCCCCCTCCTGCAGCAGGTATTGTCTTTTCCGGATCTTTTTTTCTATGCTAACAGCCCGCACTGCCACCATTTCGTCAACAGTCAGATCCGCTTTTTCCTTTAAGTATGTTTCGAAAGTTTTAAACATGGCTACATCACATTAGATCAAATCTATCCAAAATCTCCCTTTGGGCAATTTATAAATTGACAAACGGGGTACTGAGCGTGAAAATACCGTGATAAATGTCACGGGTATTTTGTCTCAAATGTCCTTGTCCCCGACAGTCTGTTCTCATGACCTTTGTGAAGTATTTCACTATTGATATTTAAATAAGAAACATATGTCAAAGAAGGTTTTAATAACAGGAACAAGTTCAGGATTTGGAAAGCTAATGGCTTTTGACCTTGCCCAAAAAGGATACCGGGTAATTGCTGCTATGCGTAACGTATCCACCAAAAACGCTGGCATAGCAAGGGAACTGGGCGTAATACCAAACATCGAAGTGGTTGAAATGGATGTTACCAGTACAGAATCTGTAAATGCTGCGGTAGTAGCAATAGTTAAAAAATACGGGCAGATCGACGTGTTGGTGAATAATGCAGGAATAACCGGTTTTGGGCTGTTCGAAGCAACAACCATTGAGCAAATGAAAAATATCTTCGAGGTGAATGTTTGGGGTTCCATACGCAATGTGCTTGCAGTGCTACCGTCTATGCGTGAGCACCGTTCGGGTCTGATCATTAATATTACCAGTGGTTTGGCCTTAATTACCGCGCCATACCTTGGGCCTTACAATGGCTCGAAATGGGCGATTGAAGGCATCACGGAAACGCTTCGTTACGAGGTACAGGATTATGGGATTGAAACCGTAACGCTTCAACCAGGTGCTTTTCCAACCGGCATTAGTGATAAACCGGAAAATGGATCTGACCGCCCCGAGATAACGGAAGCTTATGGCAACGCAACATTGGAAAAGATCCAGAAATTCGGCAGCATTATGTATAGAAAGATCGAAGAGTACAAAATGAATCCGCAGGAAATAGCTGATGCAGTAACCAAACTGGTAGAGATGGAGCCTGGTACAAGACCGTTTCACACCACTGTGAACCGCGTCACCGGTAACCTTGAGCAGGAGTATGCAGATACAAAAACACCGTATAACCAGGAATGGATAAAACGCATGGGTTGGGGCGAATGGTTGTAAGCGTTGAAATTTTAAGCGATAAGACTGGATGTATGGCCGTTTCGACAGTAAACAAGCAATTATATGAAATAAAAAGAGGATATCATAGAGGCTTTTCGATGACAATCGGGAATTAAAGAAATTCGCGCTCAAACACTCGTATGCGGTCGATAACGGTGTTCTTATTCTCGAATTTCAGCCGATCAGTCAATCGGATAAGTCTTAGGCGAGCACTTCATATTATTTTTCTAAACCATACTTATTCTCTCAAAATCCTTCACCCAAAAGTTCGACAGTTGTCCGGTCCGGTGTACCAACAACGACGGGGATAGTACGAAAGTATTATCCCCGTTTTTATTTTCGGGCAGTTGCCCCGCCTGTTGGGCAATGTCGAGGAAAACTTCGGATTAATCCCAAATGTTGTAGAGCTGGAGCTTCTTAAGCATACAATTGTGTTAGTGCTGAAATCATTTTCATTTCCATCCCCAATCGTATAATGTCTTGTATTGAAATCAATTTGACTACAACAAATACCAACTCGGATACATTTCATCGGACAACTATTAAGAATTTTGCAATGAAATTTAAGTAAGTGCAAAAATGGAAAATGTAATATTAAACAATGGAGTAACGATGCCGCTGCTTGGTTTTGGCACGTACTTGCTTCAAGACGGTTTTGAGTGTGAGCAGTCTGTGCTAAATGCTTTAAATATTGGCTACAGACTTATAGACACAGCTTCGGTATATAATAATGAGGAATCAGTGGGCAGAGCGATTAAAAAAAGTAATGTCAAACGGGAAGAAATCTTTGTAACTACAAAATTTTTGCCAGCGGATATAGGGTACGAAAAAACAAAGAGTGCCTTTAAAGCATCACTAGCAAAATTGGGTCTTGACTATATTGATCTGTACCTGATACATCTCCCGCAGGGAGACGTAAGCTCATCCTGGACTGCAATGGAAGAATTATACAAAGAAGGTAAAGTAAGGGCTATAGGTGTAAGTAATTTCAATATGAATCAGATTCAGAATTTACTGAAGCAGCATAGTGTGATACCAGCAGTCAATCAAGTGGAAACACATCCATTTTCCCAAAAAACAGAAATGCAAAAAGATTTGAAATCTCAAGGCATACAGTTGGAGTCTTGGGCACCCTTTGCTCAGGGTAAAAATAATCTTTTTAACAATGAATCTTTAATAGTGCTTTCAAGCAAATATAATAAAAGTATTGCCCAAGTGGTTCTACGATGGTTAATTCAGAAAGAAGTCGTTGCTATTCCAAAATCAGCAAATGTGAAAAGGATCAATGAAAATTTCAATGTATTTGACTTTGAGTTGTCTGCGGATGATATGGAAACTATCAAATCGTTAGATCAAGGTGGCGGACTAATTTATAGTGTTTGAAAAACGTTTGAAAATTTGACTACAACAATTACCAATCCAACTACTTTTTATAGAACGACAATCAAGAATTTTGTACTTGAGATTTATTCAGTTTCAGAAACAATCAAAAAAGAATTATGCAAAAAAGAAAATTAGGAAATAGCGGATTAGAAGTTTCCGCATTAGGTTTTGGCTGTATGGGTTTAAACTTTTTGGATGGCAAAGGTCTTGATAAAAAAGATGCCATAACACTACTGCGCAACGCAGTTGAAAGGGGTATCACATTTTTTGATACCGCAGAAGCCTACGGGCCTTACACCAATGAAGAACTTGTTGGCGAAGGATTACAGCCTTATAGAAAAGACGTTATTATAGCAACAAAATTTGGTTGTAAAGATGCCAGACCAACAACAGGTTTAGACAGCAGACCCGAAACTATCAGAGTAGTAGTCGAAGCATCTTTAAAAAGATTAAAAACAGATTATATCGATCTGCTTTATCAGCACAGAGTTGATCCCAATGTTCCAATAGAAGATGTTGCAGGTACAGTAAAAGACTTGATACAAGAGGGTAAAGTAAAATATTTCGGTTTATCGGAAGCAAGCGCAAAAACTATTCGCAAGGCACATTCAATTCAACCTGTAACAGCATTACAAAGCGAATACTCTTTGTTTTGGCGTGAACCCGAAAATGAGATCATACCAACATTAGAAGAGTTAGGAATTGGTTTCGTTCCGTTCAGTCCTTTGGGCAAAGGCTTCCTCACAGGTACAATAAATTCAAAATTAGCGGATGTCGACCGCAGAAATGTCATTCCTCGTTTCAGCGAAGAGAACATAAAAGCCAATCTGGTTCTAGTGGACGAACTTTCTAAGATTGCTAACAAAAAAAATGTTACAACCGGACAATTAGCATTGGCTTGGATCTTAGCTCAAAAGCCCTGGATAGCACCAATACCGGGAACTACAAAATTGCATCGTTTAGAGGAAAACATTGACAGTACAAATATTGTACTAACAGCTGATGAACTTGCAAAGATCAACACAACAGTAAATGGAATTACACTTGTGGGTGACCGCTATCCCGAAGTTTTAGAAAAACAAATAGATAGATCATAAAGCTGCACCAAGTGTGAGCAACTATGAGGTGTGTGTGCAAGACAAGTAATGAGCTTGCACACACACGCCTTAGACCGCAGGCGAAAGAATATGCAATATCTTAAAGAAAAAGTTGTAGCTGTTACAGGTGCAAGTAGTGTCATTCGTCCGTCAAAACAAAGTTGATTACATTTGTAACAAAAAAAATGCAACGAGAATCTAACATAACTCATATTAAAAGTATATCGCAACTTGTACGGGTATTGGGACTTCCTGCGCCATTGCACCCATTAATTGCATTGGTTGATTACAATAATGTTTCGATTGAAATGTTTCCAAGAGGGCAAAAAACAAGTCTCGATTTTTACAAAATTTCCTTTAAGCCTACATTCACTGGACAAATAAAATACGGACAAGCATATTACGATTTTGAAGAAGGCGGATTAGCATTTTTGAAGCCAAAACAAATTGTTTATCCACCAGAAAACATAGAAAGCTATGAAGGTCTTGCTTTGTATTTCCATCCGGACTTTATACGAAATTATCCATTAGGAAACACAATGAATCAATATGGCTTTTTCTCTTACGATGTTTCAGAAGCCTTATTTTTATCTGCAAGAGAAAAAGAAGTTATAGCCAGTTTATTTGCTTCAATAGCCAATGAATTAAACAATAATATTGACAATTTCAGCCAAGATGTTTTGGTGTCGCAAATAGAATTGTTGTTGAATTACAGCAATCGTTTTTACAATAGGCAATTTATTACGAGGAAGGCAATCAATCACGACATCATAACTGCTTTGGACAAACTTTTAAACAACTATTTTGAAGAGGGAAACAGCCTGAAGAACGGTTTGCCATCCGTGAAATATATCAGCACAGAATTAAAGCTATCGCAACGCTATTTGAGTGATATGCTGAGTTCATTGACAGGACTAAACACACAACAATACATTCAGAATGCAATCATAGAAAAAGCCAAAGAAAAATTATCAATGACAAATCTATCCGTTTCGGAAATTGCTTATGAATTGGGCTTTGAACATTCACAGTCGTTCAGCAAACTTTTCAAGACAAAGACAAACGTTTCGCCTCTGGAGTTCAGACAGTCGTTTAATTAAAAGACGACAGAAAAGCAGCCTGCTAAAAGCCAATGCCACTAACAAGGGTTTGGTGTCAGGCGGGTTTACTCACCGAATACTAACCGCTTTATCGTTTATCCGGGCAAAGATCGTTTCCCTGCAGCTAATAACGTAACTGTTTTGCCTTTGATCGATATGATGAATGAGTTAAGAAACATGTAATATTTGTTTGTATGCGCTTTTCAAGCTCAAAAGAAAGGTAAATGAAGCCCAAATAAGTCGTTTTCTGAGCTACAATCCTTCATCTTGTGAGCTCCATCTTTAAAATCATTCTAAAATCCCCCAACCAATAGTTTGACATCTGTCTGCCCCGCGATACTCTTTTAAAAGGTTGTTTATTTGAGCAACCTTTTTTATTCCCATTCACTCCTACCAGCCACTCATCCTATAATGCAACAAGCATTACAAAAATATTCACTCCAACTATTTACAGTAGTGCTGTTGATTATAATTCTTATAAGGGTAATTTTAAAAAAGGGAACTACGAAGATCTAAGCAGGTATATTAACCCGAAACGCATTTATGAAGAAACTGTTAAAGTGCATAGCACTCCATCATTATAGGAATTGATATTAAGGTACTTTTTTATTAATACCCTTAGGTAAACCTACTCTACTTAAAAGCTTTTTTACAGCATTAGCTTTTTTCTCAAAAAAAGGATGTCCTTCAAATGAAGGCAAGGCCGGGTCTACCATAACTAATGGCTTAGTACCGACCTGAACTAGAATCTCTTTTTTTGTTTTGCGTAACATAATACAAATTTAGTTGTTTTTTCTTAATAGCCCGAATTGCCGTGTTATTCTATTGATAATCAATACAATACGCAGAGAGGGGATTTTTGTTTTTTATCGATTTTCTAATGGCCCTATGTTGCCAGGAAACGCGGATCAGATACTAAAGGCTATCTTTGCATAGTGAATTGAAAAACGATGCGTAAAAAACCAACCTCCATTCCTGTAAATCATTTTGGTGATGAGTATGGCTCAGGTATTTCTATTGAAAAATTATCTCTTAACGATTTACCCGATTTCGAGGGAGAGGAGCAATCTGAACGGCACGACCGCCATACATTCCACTTACTTGAAAAAGGTACAATTACTATCGAGATAGATTTTCAAAAGTATGAAATCGAGTCTCCATCTATCGTCTATATGCACCCAAATCAAGTGCATCGTATAATGGCATTTGAAGATGTAAGAGTCAGCAGTTGCGCAATCAATAATGAAAATCTGAATCCTGAATATCTGAAATTGCTGGAAGACATCACACCTGCAAAACCATTATTGTTAACGAAAGAAACGTTTTCCATTATCTCCGAAGCAATATCACTTTGCATGAAATTTTCTGAAAGGAAACATGGTAAGCTATATCATTCCTTACTAAAAGACAGTTGCAACGCATTGGCGGGATTAGTCATTTCACAATATATAGAACAATCAAAATCATCAGACAAACTATCACGATTTGAAACTGTTACCAAAGCCTTCAACGAAATACTGGAACGTAATTACAGCACGACCAAACGCCCGACAGCGTACGCACAAAAACTCAACATATCTACTCCTTACCTGAACGAATGTGTGAAAAACACAACAGGTTATTCCGTGTCATATCACATACAGCAGCGTATTATGTTAGAAGCAAAACGCCTGCTTTATCATTCCAATAAATCGGTAAAAGAAATTGCAGCTGAACTGGGCTTTGATGATTACCCTTATTTTTCACGGCTCTTTACCAAAGTTACAGGAATGACGGCTTTAGCTTTCCGAAACAAAAACCTCGATTAGTCCAATACTTACTTTGCATTGATATTGTTTACCCCTGTTATACGATCTTCCTTTGCACCAACAAATAAATCGTATAAGAGATGGAATCAAAAAGAATACTCGTTTCTGGTGCTAGTTTTTCCGGCCTTTCAACCGCTTACTGGATGAACAAATTAGGTTACAAAGTAACTGTTGTTGAAATTGCAGACGAACTTAGAAAAGGTGGTACCCCTGTTGATCTGCGTGGAAATACGATAGACATTGTTAAGCGTATGGGCCTTTTTGAGCAAATAAAATCAAACAGGTTGAATTTGGAAATGTGGGAATTTAAAAATGCCGACGATGTTACGGAAGGTGCGTTTTTTCTAAGAAAAGAAGGTGAACCACTTCCTGATGATGAGTTCGAAATTGAACGGGATATACTACTGGATATTTTATTTGATGCCATAAAAAATGATGTTGAATTTATTTTCAACAATAGTATCACAGCTTTAAACGAAAGAAAAGACGATATACAGGTTACATTTAAAAATGGCCCGCAACGCTCATTTGAACTGGTGTTTGGCTGCGATGGCATACATTCGGCCGTAAGAAAAATCTGGTTTGGTAACGAAGCTGAATACATGCATTTTCTGGAGCAATATTTTTCTATCACCATCGTAGACAAATTGCTGATAAAACAAAACACAGCACAAATGTATAATGTGCCAAATAAAGCAGTAATGCTTAATGCCCGCAACAATAAGACCGATATAATTTTCTGTTTCCGCTCAGAAAAAGAAATCCCTTATGATTATCGTGATGAAGCGCAACAAAGAAAAATTATTCTGGAGCAGTTTACCGGAGAGAGCTGGAGAACGGCAGAACTACTGGAAGAAGTAAATAATTCGAAGACGTTTTACTTCGATAAGCTCTGTCAAATAAAAATGTCGTCGTGGACAAAAGGCAGAGTGGCCCTGGTTGGCGATGCTGGCTATTGTGCTTCGCCTGCTGCAGGAATGGGTGGATCGTTGGCAATAGATGGAGCTGCCGCATTAGCGGATGCTTTTCAAAAACACAGCGAAAGTTTTGAATTAGCGTTTGAAGACTACAACAAACATTTTCGTCCTTTTATAGAGGAGGTTCAAGCGGAAGCTGTAAGAGTCGGATTAGAATCTCTTGTTCCAAGAACCGAAGAAGCTATCCGCAAAAGGAACACTGCAGGCTTTGGTTTTTAACATTTATACACTTAGCGGTTGTCTTCAGTACCAATAACCAGCGAAGCAGAATATTTGGATTTCTTATTTCCAGATTTGATACCATTTCTTCTTTTCCTGTGCCGGGTTTCCGTTTTTAAGACTTACTATTTCTTTGTTTAGAATTGTCTTATTCGTCAGCCCATATTCGGACAGCCGATGGTTTAGATTTGCTAAAATATAGTCCTGTTCTTCCGGAAACTTTTCAGCAATCCGTTTATAGTGTTGCAGGAGCTTTGTATCATGCACATCAGAAAGCGCCTGCAATGTTATATGAATGACACGATTTGAATTATCGTTTAAGCCCTTTATGAAAGTGTCTAAAAAATCTTTTTTATTTTTTAATTGCCCCAATGTATAGAATGCCGTTATCCGTATGTTTTCATTCTCTTTTTGTGTGAATGGAACAATCAGGTGTCCAAAATCTATTTTAGTTGCTATTAGTATATACGTACAAAACCTGAATGTCTCGTCATCATCAATACTCTTTATATATTCAGCAATCAAAGACAACCATTCAGCACTTTTGTCTTTTGCATACCAGTAAATGAACTTACAAACAGATTGCAAATCGGTTTTGGCTAATTCAATTAAGTAGGGCTTTGCCTTTTCATAATCAAATTTGGTAAGTATTTGAAGCAGTATCGTTTTGAATTCGTCTGTGCCGTTCAAAAACTGTTCCTCAATAATTTGTATCGTTACTGTTTCAATTTTTTTCTTACTTAAAATACCTTTTAAACAATCTGCTTTTTGTTGAATCGTGTCAGCATCTAAAAATATACGGATTATTGCTGTATCGGAACCTCCCATTGAATAGCCGAACCAATTGGGCCCCTCTTTCAGTAATTCGCCCGAAATAACTTCGTCAAGCCATCTTTCGTACCAATCTAAAAAATTGTTCTCAAAAGTGAATTGAGGCTTTTGTCCATCTATACATAGATTCACAACACGCCCCCTGTATTCTCCATGTATAATAATCCCATGAAGATATGAGCAACCCTGAGAGCCTATAGGAAGAATTCCCCCCAATATTTTGCCCCGTTCTTTTCCAAAATCTTCGTCCGAAAGATCATCATTGTTGTCAATGTTCTCATTCAATGATTTCCAATATTGATCGGACATTGTCGGATAGATGACACAATTGTTTTTCAGATATTTCTCTGTATTGTCATAAATGAGTTCATCTACGTTTTCGCCAAACGGGTAAATTCCATAAAAAGGCCCCGCTGCAGAATTTGCATAAGCAATTCCGGCATTTCCAACCTGAAGTATAAACGACTTGTAACAATCTGGTAATTGAATACCGTATTTTTCTTCAAATCCTGACACTTCTTCTGCAGTTACCGGGGCATTCAGTTGATATTTATGACTGTCTGCTCCAAATACTTCCAGGTTTTTGTCGGCCTTTTTTGCCTGGGGAAGTTTACTTTTTATTCTTTGTATCTGATCGTTAAACACTGTCATAAATGTTGGTTATACAATCTCCGCTATCATAGTAACAAAATACGATAAAGCTCAGGACTCCATAAATATTTGCTTTTTTATTTACCATTCCGTAGTTTTACATAACTGGTTATGCAATCAATTATGTTTTATGAAACTATTTGAGAAAACAGGTAAAATGGCTCTGGGGAGTCGGCTACGTCTGATGACCGCAAGGATAACTGATGATGCGGCTAAGATTTACGAGTTGTATGATGTGGAATTCTCCCCCAAATGGTTCCCGGTGTTTTTTGTCCTTTCAGAAGATGGAGAAAACACTATTACAGAAATCGCCAATGAAATTGGCCATTCGCAACCCTCTGTCAGCAAGATAATTCAGGAAATGACAGGGGCCGGATTGGTACAGGAGAACCGGGAATCGCCGGATAAGCGGCGGAACGTTGTAGCATTGACTAAAAAGGGAAAGAGGGTTTCAGAGCGGATCAGGGTACAATGCGCAGATGTGGATGCTGCTATTGGAAGCATTATTTCGGAAGCCAGGCATAACCTGTGGGAAGCGATCGAGGAATGGGAGTTTTTGCTGGAACAAAAGTCGTTGTTGAGAAGAGTTCAGGAACAAAAGAAACTGCGGGAAAGCAAAGATGTACGGATTGTGAATTATGAAGACCGATATCAGGCGGCCTTTAAATCACTCAATGAGGAATGGATCTCTACATATTTCCAAATGGAAGAAGCGGATTACAAGGCTTTGGACAATCCCAAAGGATATATTCTGGACAGAGGTGGAAAGATATTTGTAGCGCTGTATAATAATGAACCTGTCGGGGTTTGCGCACTGATCAAAATGGACGATCCTGATTACGACTTTGAACTGGCCAAAATGGCTGTATCGCCTAAAATTCAGGGTAAAAGTATTGGCTGGTTGCTTGGTCAGGCAGTTGTAAATGCCGCAAAAGAGTTGGGAGCATCCCAAATTTACCTGGAAAGCAATACTGCTTTGAAACCCGCGATTAACCTGTATCAAAAGTTAGGATTCAGGAAGGTGGTTGGCAGGTCCACACCTTATGAGCGTTGCAATATTCAAATGGAATTGCAATTGAAGTAACCTTAATAACCAACTTACATATGGAACCAGCCTTCTCCAGAGATCTATACATAATCGGTAATGGTGTAATTGCAAAAGCCTTAGCTGTGGCCCTTACCATCAATGGGAGAAAAGTGACAATACTCCGGGGGAGTATCGATCAACAACCCGTTTATTCGGAAAATATCCAGGTAGAAATAGACGATAAGATATTACAGGCTGATGTAACGATCAGCACGATAAGTAATTATGAAAAACTCGACGGAATAATATTATTAACCAACAAATCATTTGGAAATGAAGGGTTGGCTGATAAGCTTAAGCTAAAAACAAAACAATCGCCGATAGTCTTTCTGCAAAATGGTTTGCATATTGAAAATAGCTTTATTGACAGGGGATTTACTCAACTTTACAGATGTGTTTTATTAGCAACCAGTCAGTCCATTACGAAAAATAAAGTAAGATTCAGACCTGTTGCATCATCTCCGGTTGGCGTGATTAAGGGTTCGGCAGAAGTCCTTCACAGTATTGTTGATGAACTGAATACGGACATCTTTTCTTTCCGTGCAGAAGCAGACATACAGACAGTAATCTGGAAAAAAGTAATCAGCAACTGCGTGTTTAATTCCATTTGTCCTTTACTGGAAATAGATAACGGAGTATTTCAACGAAATGATGCTGTACTTCAAATTGCAAAAACAGTGATCAGCGAGTGTTTAGATGTTGCAAAAGAAAGTGGGATTAAATTAACAATGGATGATGTACTGCAAAACGTCCTTTTTATAAGTAAAATGTCTGACGGACAGAAAATATCAACCTATCAGGATATACTCAATAAGCGGGAAACAGAAATAGAAACACTGAATTTTGCTGTAGCCAAAGCTGCCAACAGAGCCCATGTTCCGATGACAGCCTTATTAGGTGAATTGACAAAAATAAAATCCGAATTATCCAGGATGTGAGGTTGTACTATAACATCTTTTGTTCTAAATCGGCCACCCTTTGGTATTCAGCCTTATATTTCTCCCTGTTATTACTGAACAACTGGCTTGTCTTTACCTCATCCAGCAGTTGCTTTGCCAAAGGAAGATGCCCCTGTTGTATTGCAAAGTCGGCTCTTAAGGTCATTGCTTTATAGAGATTTATACAAGGGAATATCTTTTCTTTTTCAGTTACACTTTATGCAGTAAAGTTAACTTTTAATGTTGCCTATAAAAAAGGCTGCTCAAAACGAGCAACCTTTACTGGTTATTAAGGATAGGGATATAATAAGAGTTTATAAGATGAGGAGCTCTTCCAGCTTCTTCTCCAACGCTTCCCCTCTAAGATTCTTCGCCACAATCTTTCCCGTTGGATCAATCAGAAAATTCTGAGGAATAGCCCTTATGTCATATTGCTTTGCCGCAGCATTGTTCCAGAATTGCAGGTCTGACACCTGCGTCCAGGGTAATCCATCGGCTTTAATAGCGGCCAGCCATGCCTCTTTTTTACCCGGCTGGTCCAGTGAAACACCCAGCACCGTGAAGTTTTTATCTTTGTACTTATTGAAAGCCTTCACTACATTGGGATTCTCTGCACGACAAGGCCCACACCATGATGCCCAAAAATCAAGCAGCACGTATTTTCCTCTGAAATCCGACAGCTTCACCGGTTTGTCATTTACATCATTCTGCGTGAAGTTCGGCGCCATAGCACCTATTGAAGTGGCTCCAATGTTATAAAGCAATTTAGCAAAGTCTGTTCCTGCCTTAGTATTGCGCAACCTGGCGGAAAGCCCTTTGAAAAGAGGTTGTATTTTATATATATCAATATCCTCACCTGCCAGTTCTGTTAATACTTCCAGGCTGAAATAGGAATCAGGATTTTGCCTGATATAGACATACTTAAGGGAATCGCTGAGTTGATTTGCCTTGTTCACTTTCTCCTTCAGACTGGCAAAAAAAGCTGTATCGTTCTTTTTAGCATCAGGGGCTGCTATATATTCCGCATCAATAGCGCCGAGTGCTTTTTCGACTACAGCAAATGTTTTGCTATACTTTGTATATTCTGTGTTAAGGGCTGATCCTGTAACGACGGCATATTTAACGGAATCCTTTCCTTTTATGAGGATGTTGTCATCTGTGAGATACACGACATGAGTATCCGCCATTCTGTCAAGGTTTTGCAAACCCTGTATGGAATGATCTATTACAAGCATTGCTTTCATGTTATCTTCAGCTGTCCCCTTAAAAGAGAAAGTCCCCTTTATTAGTTCAGCAGAATCTATTACGCGTTGGTTACTCCATCCGTACCCATATACCAGGTATGCTTTTGAAGGCATCTTTAAAGTCGGCAGTTTTACTGTTAGTTGGTAATCTATACTTTGCGCCTGGCCTAACAGAGGCGCTATCGCTAAAGCTGTGAATATTAGTTTTCTCATTTTTAAATTATTATCAGTAACCTGGGTTCGGTGTTATATTTGGGTTCAGTACAATATCGCCCGGAGGTATTGGCCACAGTTGCATATAGTGACTCCAGGATGTTCCTTTCAGAGGTGCTACCACATTCATCACATCATCTATTTTACCGGACCGTTTCAGGTCAAAGTACCTGTTCCCGCATTCTGTAAACAGTTCCACCTGCCTTTCCCTGCTAATGGCTGTCAGCAATTCATCCTGAGTAGAAGCTGTTGTACCCGGAAGCCCTGCCCGTGTTCTGATGGCATCCAGGTCTGATTGTGCGCCGCTGATATTATTCTGCCGGGCACGTGCTTCGGCCCTGGTCAGGTACAGATCTGCCAGTCTGAGCACTATCTCCTTTTCAACCCCATTGGTAGCAGATTTATATTTATTAGGGAAATAATAAGTAACGGCAGGCGTTGTGGCTGTTGCTTTAACAGTAGTTGACCTTACCCAGTTCGTATAACGGGTATCGTTAGGTTCAAATGCATTGAGCAGAGGACTGTTCATTGCCACCAATACAATATAGGCATCTACAAGGTCCGCGGGTGGCGTGATTTCCGCCGGCATACCGTTGTTATAAAACCCGTATTCAACGACTTTCGTATCGGAAACCGTTGCCAGCGCCCAGATGGTTTCTTTGCTGTTTGCCAGAAATACCTGGTCAGGCGATATCAGCTGATAGGCGGAATTATTGATCACAGCAGTGGCCTGTGCTTCAGCACTGTCCCATTGCGCTGTATACATATATACTTTTGAAAGTAATGCTGTCGCCACGACCTGATTGGGCCTTACACGATTATTAGTTGTTGCGCCAAAACCATCTTTATAATCGGCACTTAACAACGTTTGTGCCCTTTTCAGGTCTGTGATCATCTGCTGGTAGACCTGGCTCTGTGGCGCTCTGCTCAATGTATTGTTCACCCTGTAATCAGAAGATAAAGCCAAAGGCACATCTCCATAAAGGTTTACCAGGTAATAGTAGAGTAATGCCCGTATAAAATAACATTCTCCCAGCCATTGGTCCTTATAATATAATGTTGCAGTAGTGTTCTGTATCCCTTCAATAGTGCTATTGATCACATACATTTTGCCATACAGATCGGACCAATGTCCTACCCTGCTGCTCGTAATGGTATTTTTATAAAAGGCATCTGCAAAAGTGGCCGTACTGATATTTTTCAGCTCATCTGTATAAAGCCCTGTTATATATGCAATGTTTGCAGACGAAGACCCCGTGAAAGGGCCTGAATTGTTTAAACTTATAAAGCTGCCTGTTACAATGGCCGATGTAGAATTATCTGAAACAAAAGCATCCGTTCCTGCAATAGTGCCGGAAGGTAATTGTGTATTTTCCAGGTACTTCTCACAGCTCATCAGCAGGGATGATAATATCATTATAATGACGGCATATTTAGTATTCCTATTCATGCTGTAATGCTTTAAAATGTAATGTTTGCGCCTGCTGTAAATATCCTCATTGGAGGTATGGTGCCTGCGTCCAGGTTTTCAGGGTCCAGGCCGCCATACCGGGAGATGGTCAGTAAATTCTGTCCCTGCAGATAAATTGCTAAGTCCTTCACATGCAGTTTTTGAAGCAATTCATGTTTGAGATGATAGTTGATGCTCACGTTCTGTAACCTGGCATAAGAAGCATCGCTATAGGCCCCTGTGCTGGCTCTGAAATAGTCGTGCCTTGACCAGTTACCAAAATCGGCGCTTACTTTAGGGATATCAGTTACGTCTCCCGGCTTTTGCCAGCGGCGTAACCATTCTGTTCCACCGTTTATGCCCACATACCCAAACGGAAATCCGCTCTGTCCCAGGAAATTCTGGCCCTTCCTGCTTGTAAAGGCGAACGTAAAGTCCACAGACCATTGTTTGTAACGGACACTATTCTGAAAATTGCCAAAGTATTTGGGAGCAAGGTCTAAAAATTCTGTTTTGTCAGCATCCTCTAATCCGCTATTGAAATCATCCGTAGTCCCCTTGGCGTTAGTAAAACTGTAATATCCTGTTTGCGGGTTTATCCCTGCAAATTTATACAACAGTATACCCGTTACAGGCTTGCCAACTATATAACTGGCGCTCAGGTTCCTGTGGGTGGGCAGTTTTTTTAGTTTGCTTGTTGGAATAGATATATTCATCCTGGTTGACCAGGTGATATTGCGGGTTTTTATATTGGAGGAGCTAAGACTTATTTCCCATCCGCTGTTGCGTATAATGGCATCGGAGTTCATAGCATATCCACTGAAACCAGTGACAGTTGACAACGACTGTTTGATCAACTGATTAGATGCCACGTTGCGGTAAAAGCTCGCTTCTGTGTAGATCCTGTCGTTCAAAAAACCTAATTCCAGTCCTACCTCTGAATTTTTATTCTTTTCCCAGCTAAGCAGCGGATTAGCCAGGGAACCATTGACAAGTCCTGTTTTTCCCTGGTAGGTACCGGTTAATGTACTGTATGTACTCAGATAAGAATAGTCAGAAATGGCATCCCCTCCAATAACACCTGTACTGCCTCTCAGTTTCCCATAACTCAGGAACGAAGCATGTTCTTTTATCCATGCAGCTTCACTGAAAATCCATGCAGCAGCTATAGAACCAAAGTTCCCGAACTTCCTGCCTGCCCCGAACTTGGTAGACCCGTCCCTCCTACCGTTCAGGTTAATGATATATCTCTGATCCCATACAAATTTGATGACCGCATGAAAGCCAAGGGACCTATATGGTGTTTGTGTATAAGTGGATATTACTGTAGTTCCTGCGGCCGGATTACTGAGCAGGGCATCTGAAGGAAAGCCGACACCTTCTATCTCCTCTGCATATTTCAATTTATTGTCTATCATCCCACCTGTCTTGATGTTCAGATTGCCTTTCCCCCACACTGTTGCATTGTATTCTGCATAGGGAGAAACTGTTATAGTCCGTACCTCATAATTATTTACCAGGCTATGTGTTTCCGCAGCAGCATTGGTATAAGTAGGGGCCTTTGTGGTGGTAGGATAACCCATGAACTCCCTGCCTGTTATATTGTTATAGCCCAGGATAGCGCGTAAGGTTAATTGCTTAATGGGTTTGTAAGTGAGTGTACCATTCGCCAGCAGGTTATTGGTTACGTTCTTATATATTTTGTTAATGTCGTCTGCCAGGTCATTGGCACCCGTTTCCCAGTTGATGCTGCCATCGGGCAAAAAGAGAGGTGGCGCATTGGGTGCAGAGAGAGCAATACTGGAAGAAAAATCAGTAGGCACCATAGTACTGGTTGAGGAAAGATAGCTACCGGAAAGCGTAAAGCCGAGTTTATTATCTGTTGTGGCAGTATTGAGCGAAAACCTAAAAGTGCCATCCCCCATTGATCCTTTATGCCTTTGAATATTCCCGTTGTTCCTCAGGCTACCATTGAGCAGGTAGCTGGTATTCCGTGTACCTCCACCATAGGAAAGGTTGATGTTGGTGGTTTGAGCATGACTGCCCATCAATACTTTCCTGAAATCTGTATAACGATCTTCCGGCCAGGTGCCGTTGATGTCCTTATCAAATATAGAAACAGCAGTGCCGTCATTTGCCAGCGCCTCCCTTCTCAGCATAAGGTATTGCTGAGTGTTCAATAGTTTGGGGGTTGTACCCAGTACAGATACACCGGTATAGATATTGGCGTTAAACGTTGACGGTCCGGGTTTGGCTTTCTTTGTAGTGATCAATATTACGCCATATGCACCTGATGAACCGTATAAAGCGGTGGCATCTGCATCTTTCAGCACACTGATACTTTCAATATCGTTTGGATTCAGGTAATTCAGTCCGCTGCCACCTTTTAGAAAATCAGCAGTGCCATAACTTGTATTTGCAGACATTGGTAATGTACTGCCGGGATATATCACTCCATCCACTACTATCAAAGGCTGTGGTGGTGGGACTGATGGATCTGTTACAAAGTTGGCGGAGCTTCTCAGCCTGACGTTGAATGCGCCGCCTGGCTGCCCTGTCACCTGCTGGATAAACAAGCCCGGCACCTTTCCCTGTAAAGCCTCAAACACATTGTTCACCGGGTTCTTCGCAATTTCTTCCGCAGTCACGGTAGTAACGTCTCCCGGGTTCAGGCGTTTTGTAGTGGTACCGTAGGCAATCACCACTGTTTCATCCAGCTTGTTGATATCCATATTTAGCTGCGCCTGAATACTGTTTCCCCTGACAGGTATTTCCCTTCTTTCATAACCCAGAGAACTGATCACTACCAGGGCATTACGCTTTACATTAGAGAGTGTGAAGATGCCCTTTTCATTTGTAGTGGCACCACTTTTAGTTCCCTTTACTGTTACGGTAGCTCCAATGACAGGCCTGCCATTGACATCCGTTACTTTACCCGTAACGGTTTGCAGGATGCTAGTATCTATAGCAGGTGGTGGAGGCAATGCTTTTTTAATGATAACAATGGTCTTTCTTTCAATGGAGTACTCCAAAGGCTGCCCTTTCAGTATCTCCAACAGAAAATCCTTCATTGGCATATCCTTTACAGAAAGCGAAACCAGCTTTGTCTGATTCAGCAAAGCATAGTTACAGAAAACAAGGTATCCGGTCTGTTCTTCTATTACCGGGAATATTTTCTCCAGCGGGACATTCTTACCGGAAAAACTGATCTTCTGAGAAAGTCCTGTTGCGCTCACATGCAGCGCGCCTACAAGTAACAGTATGGCAGATAGTCTCATAACCCTGCTCATTTTGGTTGATGGGAATGGCGTGCCAACTCCGTATTGGCACAACACGTAAAAAATCATAATTTCGATTTTGGGTGATCAGATAATTACTTCACATGATGATCCTGGTTGCCCCTTGCGCCGGTAATGTTCTAGCATTACCGGTTTTTTCATTCAGGTACAGTTGTGTTTTATGGCATTGGGTGGTTTTTAATGAGTAAATGATTTATATAGGCGTTACTATTATTTTCCTTCCATCAATACGAAAACGGACCCCGCTTTTCTCCAATATGCTCAGTACTTCAGACAGGTCCAATTCCCGTTGCATTTTGCCCAGGAATTGCAGGTCAGGGACATTTCCTTCATACACCACTTCCACATCATACCAGCGTGACAGCTGCCGCATAACAACCTGTAAAGAGGACTTGTTGAACTGGAAAATACCGTTCTTCCAGGCTACAGCTTCCCGTACATCCACATTATCTAATACCTTCACCTCATTATCAGCAGTTACAACAGCCTGCTGGCCCGGATGGAGTACCCGGCCGCTCACCTTTACGGAGCCTTCCAGGAGCGTTGTCCTGATGGCCAGTTCATCATTGTAAGCCATGATGTTGAAGTGGGTGCCTAACACGTCCACCATGCTGTTATTTACTTTTACCCTGAAAGGCATTGCTGATGAAGCCTGCACTTCAAAATAAGCCTCCCCGGTAAGCTCTACCAAACGCTCGTTCCCGGAAAAGGCTGTGGGATATCTGAGTGAGGATGCTGCATTCAGCCATACTTTACTGCCGTCAGGCAATATGAGCTGATATTGTCCGCCACGTGGTGTTGTGAGCGTATTATAACTGAAAGCCGGTGCATTTCCCTGTACGTTGTATTGCAGCTGGCCATTTTGCTGATATATAGCGGTATTACCCTGCCGGAATATCTTTTTGCCTGCGCTGTCCAGCGTAATGGCAGATCCGTCAGATAAAGTGAGGATTGCTTTGTTCATGCCCGGCGTTACTTTAGTATTCACCCGGGTCATTGCCGGCCGTTGTTCCCTCTGTGACCAGAAGTAAGCTGCCAGTATTATTACCGCCACAGCCGCAGCCCAGCTTAACCATCTCCGGACTGGGAGTATACGCCGGACTGGCTTGTCAACAGCTACTATCCGTTCAAATGCGTTTTCCCATTCACTGGTATCAAACACGGGATCAGCCTCACGGGCTTCCATCTGGCGGGTAATTTCGTCTGTGATATAAAGGCGGTGTTCCTCCATATGGAGGATCTCCGTTAACTCATCCATTTCTGTCTGAGTCAGTTTGCCAGCCTGATGTTGCTGTAGTAAATAAGTAATGCGTTGTTGCATGTCCATCTGTCTTATAGAACCATGAAAAGGAAGAACGTACTAATGGGGTTTAAAAAAAATACCAGATCAGGATAATGGGTAGCAGGATACCTTTATCAGCCAGGTAGGTCCTTATTTGTTCCAGGGTGGTGGTCAGTGTATTTTTTATCGTACTGACAGACAAATTCAACTCAGTAGCAATCTGCGCCGGCTTTTTGCCTTCCAGCCGGCTCATTTCATAGATCTTTTTCCGCTGCGGGGTTAGTTGTGCAATGGCTTCATTCACGTACTCCCTTGTTTGTTTATACTGGATATCCGGTTCCTCAAAGTGTTCCTGCTTAAGGTTGTCAGAGATCTTCATGTCATAGGAGATCTTCCGGAGCGCCTTATAACATTCATTGGCAGCTACTTTGAAGATCCAGGATGCAGGATACTCGATGGCTGACAGTTTGTCCCTGTTCATCCAGATGCGGATGAAAGCTTCCTGTATAACGTCATCAGCTGCAGATTTTACCATGTCTACCAGATAAGGGCGGAGCTTTGGCAGGTATTGAAGATATAGCTGTTTAAAGGCCTGCTCGTCCCCTTCTGCGATACGTGAGAAAAGTTCTTTTTCAGTATTTGAGACACTAGTTGTCAATCAGTTGATTTGCGGATTAAACTAACACTTTTTTCCTGTTATTTCTTGTAAAGTATAACCTAACCTATATGAGACTTGCCTTTAGATATGTTATATTTGTTAAATCTGGGAATGCTCATTTTTATACTAATCGCATAAATATATGAAACACGGACTTTTGATTGACATGGATGGCGTCATTTATAGTGGTGAAACTCTAATTGAAGGTGCTGATAAATTTATTGGGAATCTGCTTAAAAATGATATCCCCTTTACTTTTATGACCAATAATAGTCAGAGAACAAGACTTGATGCCGTACGGAAGCTCAAGCTTCTTGGTATTGAAGTTACTGAAAACCATATTTATACAAGCGCTATGGCTACAGGGAAATTCCTTGGGGATCAGGGCGCTCATACAGCATACGTTTTGGGTGAAGGAGGGCTGTTAACCAGTTTGCACGAAAATGGCATTAGCCTGGTGAATTCAGACCCGGAATTTGTTGTTTTAGGAGAGGGCAGAAATTTCACATTAGAGATGGTTCAGCGCGCCGTAGATATGATTCTGGCAGGTGCGAAATTTATTACTACCAACAGGGACCCTTCTCCTAAAAAACCAGGATGGAACAACTTAGGTATTGCTGCCACTACCGCCATGATTGAGGAAGCCACCGGAAGGAAAGCTTTTGTTACCGGAAAACCCAGCCCTGTGATGATGCGTTCTGCACGGAAATATTTAGGACTGGAAACAGCTGAAACAACCGTTGTGGGAGATACAATGGAAACTGATATACAGGGAGGTGTACAGATGGGATATAAAACAATTCTGGTACTTTCCGGGATTGCAAAAAAAGAAGATTTAAGCCAGTATGCCTTTAAACCGGATTTGATAGTAAGTTCTGTAGATCAAATTGAAACCCCTTTAAAATGGTGGTCATAGGACTTTAATTAGATTATTATTATTTTTAATGACTCCTTGTTTATCGTATGTAATTTCTGTAAACTTGTAGAATTATATTGTTTGCCCTGCCATAGGCAGAAAAATTCTTTATTGAAAACTATTGCTAAAACCTATTCTTAACTAACATACTCTTTTAAAAACCCATATACCTGATAACAGTTGATGAGTTCCAATGGAATACTCATTGCATTTTAACCATAAAATACACCCGATGAAAACCAGATTTACCCTCGAAAAACCTGCGCGTGCGCACAAATTGCGCCTGCTTGGTACCATTTTACTGATGGCGTTTCTCCAATTCAGCTATGCACAGAGTTTCAACTATGCAGAAACATTGCAAAAGTCGATGTTCTTCTATGAATGCCAGCGATCCGGCCAACTTCCTTCGGATAACCGGGTAGCCTGGCGTGCCAACTCCGCTATGAATGATGGCAGTGATGTAGGCCATGATCTGACAGGCGGCTGGTATGATGCCGGTGACCATGTCAAATTTAATTTTCCTATGGCTTTCTCCGCTACCATGCTGGCATGGGGAGGTGTAGATTTTGCCGCCGGGTATAATGCTTCCGGACAAATGAAATACCTGAAAAGCAACCTTCGGTTTGTAAATGATTATTTCATTCGTTGTCATACAGCTCCTAACGAATTGTATGGACAGGTTGGCAATGGTGGTACGGATCATGCCTGGTGGGGATCGTCGGAAGTAATGGCCATGTCCCGCCCTGCTTACAAGATCGATCAAACACACCCGGGCTCAGACCTTGCTGCCGAAACAGCAGCAGCGATGGCAGCCGCCAGTATGGTATTTAAAACGGATGATCCATCGTACAGCTCCACATTGCTGAGCCATGCCATACAGTTATACAATTTTGCCGACACTTATCGCGGAACATATACCGGCGCCATCACTGATGCTGCCGGATATTATCAATCCTACAGCGGCTACAATGATGAACTGGTATGGGGCGCTATCTGGTTATATCGCGCTACCGGCGATGCTGCATGGCTGACAAAGGCAGAAACCTATTATGCTAACCTATCCGTAGAATCCCAGAGTACTATCAAGTCTTATAAGTGGGGACTTGCCTGGGATGACAAATCATTCGGATGTTATGCCCTGTTAGCAAAACTTACAGGTAAAGCCCAATACAAAGAAGATATAGAAAGACACCTCGACTACTGGACAGATGGTTATAACGGTCAACGTATTACTTATACTCCCGGTGGCCTGGCCTTCCTGGATGTATGGGGCGCATTGAGATATGCTATCAATACCGGGTTCCTGGCAGCTTATTACAAGGATGCGGCAACAACAACCGCCAAAGGAACAAAGTACTATACTTTTGCGCAGCAACAAATGAACTATGCGCTGGGTAATAATCCCAACAACCGCAGCTATGTATGCGGATTTGGCAATAACCCGCCTACTCAACCACATCACCGTACTGCGCATGGAGCCTGGGCCAATAATCTGAATGGCCCTCCTACGGCAACACGGCATACCTTATATGGTGCACTGGTAGGTGGCCCGGGAAGTAATGACGCCTACACGGATGATCGCTCCAACTATGTAAACAATGAAGTTGCCTGTGATTACAATGCTGCTTTTTCAGGACTGCTTGCAAAGCTTGTTCAGGATTACGGAGGAACACCGCTGGCCAATTTCCCGGTTGCAGAAACTCCTTCCGGTGAATTCCTGATCGAAGCAAAATTAAATGGCAGCGGAAATACTTATACTGAATGGTCCGTGTGGGTAAACAATCATACTGCATGGCCTGCACGCATTGCATCCAAACATGCTTTCCGTTTGTTCATTGATGTTTCAGAAGGACTGACGGCAGGTTATACTCCTTCACAATATGTTGTTTCATCTAATAATTCGGATGTTACTTTTACGCAGTTAATGCCATGGGATTCTACGCTGCATATTTATTATACTGAAGTAACGTTTAATTCCAGCATCAAGATCTGGCCTGGCGGACAGGGTGAGTCAAGAAAAGAATCGCAGATACGCATACGACTTCCTTATGAAGCCAGTGCTGCTGCCTGGAATCCTTCCAACGACTGGTCTTCACAGAATGTTGACGGCACTCTTAAAGAAGTTTCCAACATCCCTCTTTATGTAGATAATGTGCTTGTATATGGCAATACGCCAACACAAGTTCCGGTAGTACATGTTACAGGGGTAACTATAAGCCCTGCAAGGGATACCCTGAATATCAACACCACCCAGCAACTCACAGCTACAGTATTACCGTCTAATGCTACCAATAAAAATGTAAGCTGGACTTCCAGTGCGCCTGCTATTGCTACTGTAAGCAGTACCGGCCTTGTAACAGCCCTGGCCGCAGGTACAGCTACCATCACTGCTACTACTGTGGATGGCGGATTTACTGCCAGCGCTGCTATCACAGTTACAAACGTGGTAGTGCCCAAACAATATACAATCACTACAGCGGTAACCGGCTCAGGATCTGTTACGCTCAATCCTTCCGGTGGTACTTATACTGAAGGAACTTCTGTTACAATTACTGCAATCCCGGCAACCGGATATAAGTTCAGCAACTGGAGCGGAGCCATATCAGATACCATCAATCCTGTTACTGTAACCGTAAATACCAACATAGCTATAACAGCAAACTTTACTCAAACTGGAAATCAGGGAAGTTGTGATAATCCAAGTCCGGTAACACTTCCATTCAAAAAAGATGGTGCGGGAGAATATTGCTACGTTATCTCAGGTAATATTTCTTTCATCAATTCCTGGAACCTGAGCCTTCTGGAGATCAATGGCGTTAACTATACCAATACCTGGTCTAACAGTCTTCCGGCAAGGGTGAATGGCAATTATTATATTCATTATGTTGGCCCGTATGCATGGTCACACTTTGAGGCAGATGGATCTGAGTCCGCTGCAAGAAGTAGTTCAGTTGAGGGAAAACGTACTGGCGCTATTTATCCTAACCCTGTTACACAACATAGTTTTGCTATCCGTATCTCTGATCCGGCGATTACGGATGTGATAGTAACACTTACTGATATGTCTGGCAAAGTAGTATTGAAGAAGACAGCAAAAGCGAATGAGACTTTTACTATTAGTTCTTCTATACCTGCCGGTATCTATCATGTTGATGTTAGCAGTAAGAATAAGAAAGTGATGAGTACGAAGTTGATGATACAGTAATTATTTTATAAATAAAAAAAGCCGGCAACATTCTGTTGCCGGCTTTTTTATGAAGGGTTTTTGCAGGGCGAAGCCCTGCACCCAAAAGTCAGAGTAGTTTTTATTTCCAACCGCCTCCCAGATTTCTGTAGATATTCACTACAGCATTCATCTGTTGTTTTTTAGTTTCTATCAGTTCCAATTTAGATTCCAAAGCATCTCTTTGCGTCATCAGGACTTCAAAATAATCAGCTCTTGCGGACTTGAACAAATCATTAGAAATGTCGATTGACTTCGTTAGTGCATCTACCTGTTTAGCCTTCAGATCATAACTTTTTTCAAGGTTACCGATGTTCGAAAGCTGTGTAGACACTTCAAAGTATGCATTCAGAATGGTACGCTGATAGTTATACAAGGCTTGTAATTGTCGTGCACTGGCACTGCTAAACTCAGCTTTGATAGCATTCCGGTTAATCAATGGTCCTGCAAGATCTCCTGCCAGAGAGTAAAGCAAGGACTCAGGGAACTTCACCAGGTAGGATGGCTTAAATGCCTGAAGTCCTGCCGCCGCTGAAATACCAAATGAAGGATAAAACTCTGCCCTGGCAATTTTCACGTCCAGCTTCGCCGCTGTTAATTCCAGTTCCGCCTTTTTAATATCCGGACGATTAGCCAGTAATTGTGAAGGGATTCCTGAATTGACTACAGCTGGCAACAAATCCAACATATTGCTTTTATCCCTGATTATTGTCTGCGGATAACGGCCTAACAGGAAGTTGATCTTATTTTCAGATTCCGTTATGTTTTGCAGAATTTCAAATTCAAGGCTCTGAGACTTCAGTACTTCAGCCTCAAATTTCTTAACGGCCAGTTCTGTTGCTCTGGCAGCCTCTTTCTGAACTTTTACTATTTCCAGCGCGTTCTTTTGCAGTTCAATGTTTTGTCTTACAATCAACAGCTGATTATCAAAAGACAGCAATTCGTAATAAGAATTAGCTACCTCTGCGACCAGGTTAGTCACTACAAAATTCTTGCCTTCAACCGTTGATAAATACCTGGTAATGGCAGCTTTCTTAGCATTATGCAGTTTTTTCCAGATATCCACTTCCCAGTTCGCATAAGCAGCGATGGTATAATCCATCAGCGGGTCCGGCATTTCTTTCCCCGGCTCGATCTCCGTAGAGGCATCACCGGCACCCTGACTGGTATACCTGCCTACTTTTTCAACACCTGCTCCTGCCCTTACTCCAACTGTTGGAAGTAATGCACCCTGCCTCACCCGGATATCATTCCTTGCGATCTCAATTTCCTGCAAGGTCATCATCAACTCCTGGTTATTTTTCAGCGCAGTATCGATCAGGCTCACCAGGTTCTGGTCTGTAAAAAACTTTCTCCACTCAATATTTGAAATATTGGTTGTATCCCCATTATTGTTATAAGTGCCGGGAACTGGCTTGTTCTCATCCGAAGATGTGATCGCCGGGACCTTGCAGCTTGCTATCACCAGACAAACACTCAGCAGCCCAATGCACTGATTTATTCTGAACTTATACATTATGATCAATTTCTTCGGTTAAAGGATTTTCTTCTTCATCTTTAACAAGAAGATGTTTTTCTGCGATTTTGCCGAATATGTAGTACAATCCGGGTATAACCAGCACTCCGAAAATGGTTCCGAAAAGCATACCTCCGGCAGCAGCAGTACCAATTGTTCTGTTACCAATTTTGCCCGGGCCTGAAGCAAAAACCAATGGGATCAGACCTGCGATAAATGCAAATGAAGTCATCAGGATAGGACGGAACCTTACCTTAGAACCTTCCATTGCAGCACTTAATACGGATGCTCCTCCCCTGTGTCTCTGAACAGCAAACTCCACGATCAGTACAGCATTCTTACCTAACAGACCGATAAGCATTACCATCGCCACCTGCGCATAAATGTTATTCTCCAATCCTAATAATTTCAGCAACATGAATGCCCCGAAAATACCAGCCGGTAATGAAAGAATTACCGCCATCGGTAGTACAAAACTTTCATATTGTGCAGACAGGATCAGATATACGAAACCAAGACAGATCAGGAAGATGTAAATAGCCTGATTACCCTGGCCCACCTCATCTTTCGAAATACCGGCCCAATCTATCCCATATCCTCTTGGTAAAGTTTTCTTTGCCACTTCTTCGATCACCTTAATGGCTTCACCACTACTATATCCAGGAGCAGACGAACCACTTATTTCCGATGCATTGGCCATATTATGCCTGGTGATCTCTGATAACCCATACACTTTTTCCATTTTCATGAAAGCAGAGAAAGGCACCATCTCATCACGGTCGTTCTTTACATATAACTTCAGGATGTCTTCAGGCAATGCCCTGTACTCCGGCGATGCCTGTATGATCACCTTGTACTGGCGATCGTATTTAATGAAGCTGATCTCATAGTTACTACCCACAAGTGTGGAAAGCGTATTCATGGCATTGTCGATAGACACCCCTTTTTGCTGGGCAATGTCATTATCAACTCTCAGCATATACTGAGGGAAACTGGCGCTGTAAAAGCTGAATACAGAGGATAGTTCCTTGCGTTTATTCAGTTCCGCCACAAAGTCATTACTCACCGTTTCCATCTTTTTATAATCACCGGAACCTAATTTATCCAGTAAGCGCAATTCGAAACCACCGGCAGCTCCATACCCCGGCACAGCAGGTGGCATAAAGAATTCAATGGTAGCTCCTCCAATATCTTTGGTTTTCTCTTCCAGCTCCTGCATGATTTGCTGAGCAGAATGTTTCCGGTCCTCCCAGCTTTTCAGATTGATCAGACATGTACCTGAGTTTGATCCGGTTCCTTCTGTCAGGATCTCATAACCTGCGAGGGAAGAAACGGATTGTACTCCTTCAATGCCCTGAGCGAGTTTCTGCACTCTTTCAGCCACATCATTTGTTCTTTCCAGGGATGATCCCGGGGGAGTCTGGATGATAGCATAGAACATCCCCTGATCTTCATTAGGAATAAATCCTGAAGGCAGGGTATTATTCACGAAATACGTTCCGGCGCAGAAAGCAAGCAGCATGATAAAGGTGATCGCTCTTCTGTTAACGATAACACCCAGCACTTTCTGGTATCTTCCTGTAAGACGGTTGAACGAGTTATTAAAACCACCCAGGAATTTATCCAGTATATTTTTCTTCTTTTGCTGTCCGTGATTATTTCTCAGGATCATGGCACAAAGAGCCGGAGTAAGGGTCAATGCAACCACACCAGAAAGCACAATGGCCGTTGCCATGGTGATGGAGAACTGTCTGTAGAATATTCCCACCGGACCAGACATAAATGCCACCGGAATAAATACCGCTGTCATTAAGAAGGTGATCGCAATGATAGCTCCACTGATCTCATGCATCGCTTTCTTTGTAGCCTTCAGCGGGGAAAGATGTTCTTCTTCCATCTTGGCATGTACCGCTTCAATTACCACAATGGCATCATCCACCACCACACCGATTGCCAGCACCAATGCGAACAAGGTGATGAGGTTCAGTGTAATACCGAAGAACTGCATGAATAAGAATGTTCCGATAAGAGATACCGGTACAGCCATTGCAGGGATCAGCGTAGAGCGCCAGTCCCCAAGGAACAGGAATACCACCAATCCCACCAGGATGAAGGCTTCCACCAGGGTGTGAATTACCTTTTCAATAGAGGCATCCAGGAATTTGGAAACGTCATAGCTGATCTCGTAATCCATTCCTTTAGGGAAAGAATTTGCTTTGATCTCCGCCATTTTCGCCTTTACATCCCTGATTACCTGGCTGGCATTACTTCCATATGATTGTTTCAGTACAATTGCAGCTGAAGGTTTACCATTCAGGTTGGAGTAAATATCGTACATCGAAGAGCCGAATTCTACATTTGCCACATCTTTCAGACGCAATATTTCACCATCTGCACTGGCCCTTAAAACAATATTTTCATATCCTTCCTTTGTGCTGAACCTACCGGGATATTTCAATACATATTCAAATGTCTGGGACCTTTTACCGGAGCTTTCACCTGTTTTACCTGGTGAGGCTTCCAGACTCTGTTCATCCAGTGCTTTCATCACTTCATCAGCAGAGATCTTATAAGCCAGCATACGGTCGGGTTTCAGCCAGATCCTCATGGCATATTCCCTGTTCCCAAGGATATCTGCAAATCCAACACCATCCACTCTTTTCAGTTCCGACAACACGTTAATATCCGCGAAGTTGAAGAGGAATTTCTCATCTGATTTAGGGTCTGTACTGTAAAGGTTAATGTACAGGAGCATGTTAGATTCCTCACGGGTAATCTTTACACCTTCACGAACAACTAACGGCGGCAATTTATTTACCACTGACGCCACCCTGTTCTGCACATTCAACGAAGCCTGGTTAGGATCTGTTCCCAGGTTAAATACTACCTGTATGTTAGCCTCACCATCATTACCCGCAGATGATTCCATGTATTTCATTCCCGGAATACCATTGATAGCTCTTTCCAGAGGAATGACAACCGCTTTGATCATTAACTCCCCGTTGGCACCGGGATATTCTGCAGTCACATTCACCTTTGGCGGTGATATGGAAGGAAACTGCGTTACCGGTAATGAAGTCATAGCCAGGATCCCCAGGAAGACGATGATCAGCGATATGACTATTGACAGTACCGGCCGCTGTATAAATTTATTAAACATTGATCTATGCTATTAGAGATTAAACTACTATTCTGCTTTTAATCGCAGATGAGAAATAACTTCCTGAGGTACCTGATATTCATAGTTGATCTTATCATCATCTTTTACCTTCTGAACACCCTCTAGCAGGATCTTATCATTTTCTGAAATGCCACTTTCAACAACGTACAGATCGGGCATACGACCACTGATGGTAATATTCCTTGATTTTACTACATTGTTCTTGTCAACCACAAAAACATAGATCTTATCCTGAATTTCGTAAGTTGTTTTCTGTGGGATAACCAATGCATGGCTAAGCGGAACAGTCATTAAGACCTTACCGGTTTCACCATGTTTCAACAGTTTATCGGGATTTGGGAATCTTGCCCTGAAGGCAATGTTTCCTGTTTCATGATCGAACTCACTTTCAATAGTTTCCACATTTCCTTTATACTTCAGGGAAGTATTATTTGCTAACAGCAGACCTACCTTGGTGTTTCCACGATCTTTTGTATTGGTTTCGTAGTCCAGGTATTCCGGCTCAGATACATTGAAATAAGCGAACATCTGGCTGTTATCTGAAAGGCTGGTCAATAAAGCACCTTCATCGATCAGGCTTCCCAATTTCAATGGGATACGGTCAACCGTTCCATCAAACGGGGCCCTGATTTCTGTAAATGACAGGTGGAGTTTAGCCAGTGCCATTTCGGCTTTTGCCTGATCCAGTTTGGCCTGCGCCATTGCCTGTTCATTTTTTGAGATCACATTTTTATCTACCAGGGTTTTAGCGTTCTGCAGTTCTATTTCTGCACCTTCTGCTTCAGCCTGTGCTTTCACCAGTTCTGCCTCATATATTTTAGGCATGATCCTGAACAACAGCTGACCGGCTTTCACAAACTGGCCTTCATCAACATAGATGTTTTGCAGGTAACCCTTTTCCTGGGCCCTGATTTCAATGTTCCTGACAGATTTTATCTGCGAAACATACTCCTTGGTAAAGGAAGTATCAACCCGTAAAGGACTTGTAGCGGTGTATTTGCTGGCTTCTTCCTTTTCTTCTTTTTTAGGTTTACAGCCTGTCTGGTACAATATAACAGACAAGCATGTGAACATGACAATTCTCTTCATGATATTAAATGGATATTGAACGTTTGAATGGTTGGAAAGTCAAAGATTCCTTTGAACAAATAAAGATATCAGTCGCAAGGTGAGACCTGAACCCTCAGGTTTACATACATGATCGCACATAGGTAACTGATACATGTTATTGATCAGATCCTTAAGACTTGTTGTGTGATATATTTATAAGATGAAAGACTGCCAAAGTTCAGAGGGGCTTTGCAGCAGTTATGGAGATATTGTAAAGAAAACAGATGGGAGTTAATCAAACTGGCATTGACCAGCAATCTATATTTTCTGGCAAAAAAACTATCCGTATCATCATCTTCAGGATCATCACCGATGAGATATTCATTATCATCATCCGGGTCAGTATCCTGGGATAAAGAATGGCCCTGACTGGTATGTTTAAATTTTACCAGTTGTGCTTTTTCACTATGCTGAGCTGAAGTGTTGGTACCTGTATATACATAGTCATACCCCTTTAGCAGAAGGACGCATAGGCATACTAAAAATACAGTTAGTCTCATTTGGAAGCCGAAAATAATAAAAGTTTGAGAGCCGAAAAAAAATTTCATCCCCTCTACTACTAAAAAAAATGATTCCCTTTTCAATTCCTATCATCAGACTTTCACATTGTTACTTATCCTTATTTTTTGTTACGTATATGACAAAAGAATGGGGTTTTCACTCATCATAAATTATGTAAACCCCTTATTTATTTTTCTATATTCATGCTGTTTAAACTACGTTATGAAAAGAAGAGACTTTATAAAAACAGGTAGCCTTGCCGGCATAGGAACCGGGTTAACTATTCTCAACTTCCCGGTCTTCGGGAAAAATGCACCCAGTAATAAACTGGTACTGGGAGTAATGGGTGTTAATTCCAGAGGGAACTGGCTGGCACAATGTGCAGCTAAGCTACCAGGTGCCGAAATAGGCTATATCTGTGATGTTGAAGACTCCGCCATTGCAAAAGGGCTGAAAGCCATAGCAGGTGCCCAGGACCGCAAACCTACCGTTATAAAAGATATACGCAAATTGCTGGAACGTTCCGATTTTGATGCGCTCTTTGTAGCCACACCGGACCATTGGCACGCACCGGCGGCAATTATGGCTACGGCAGCCGGCAAACATGTTTATGTGGAGAAGCCTTGTGCCCATAACCCCGCGGAAGGTGAACTGCTGCTTGCTGCTGCAAAAAAATATAACCGGCATGTGCAGATGGGCAGTCAGCGCCGTTCCTGGCCTAATATGCAACAGGCGATAAAAGAGGTGAAAGAACAACATGTATTAGGCAAAGTATATTATGGAAAAAGCTGGTATGTGAATAACCGTCAGCCTATAGGGGCGGGTAAAAAAATAGCGGTACCGGGAACGCTGGACTGGGATCTATGGCAGGGACCGGCACCTCGTCGGGATTACCTGGATAATATTGTGCATTACAACTGGCATTGGCGCTGGCATTGGGGCACTTCAGAGACATGTAATAACGGAACCCATGAGCTGGATTGCTTACGCTGGTTCATGGATGTGGAGTTTCCTACTAAAGTGACTTCCGCAGGCGGCCGTTATGCTTATTCCGGAGATGATTGGGAAACACCGGATACGCAAACACTGAACTTTGAATTTGAAGGCGGAAAAGCTATTTCCTGGGAAGGACGGAGTTGCAGTCCCTTCAGTCTTGAGGGCAGTGACCGCGGATTTGTGCTTTATGGGGAAAATGGCAGTTTGTATAATACCGGAGGTGACAGCTATAAGATTACAGACCTGAAAGGAAAGGTGGTGAAAGATGTGAAACAGTCAACTAATACCGATCAGAGCGTGACTAATACCGTGAGCCCGGCCGGGGAATATTATGACGCTATACATATTAATAACTTCCTGGAAAGCATACGAGGCAATGCCGCACTCAATGCGGAGATAAATATTGGTTACCGTAGTGCGCTGCTGCCTTTATTAGGCAATATTGCCCAGCGTACCGGCAGAATATTACATACAGATCCTTCCAATGGACACATTCTGCATGATGATGAAGCGATGAAATTATGGAGAAGGGAGTATGAAAAGGGCTGGCAGCCAAAGGTGTAACCAGGTTATAAAATTTATTAAATTATCCGTTAAGATGAAACCCGTTTTATTATTAGTCGCTCTCTTTATGGCCCTGCAGGGCTTTTCCCAGACTACCGTAAAATTAGTAAACCCTCCTGCCCTGGCTACTCCCAAAGGTTATTCCCATGCAGCAGTAATTGATCTTGGTACAGCTAAGATGATTATTATGTCTGGTCAGGTAGCGTTGGATAAACAAGGGACCCTGGTAGGCAAAGATGATCTTGAAAAACAGACGGAGCAGGTTTTCAGGAATATTAAAAGTATTGTTGAAGCTAATGGCGGTACGATGGAGAATATCGTGAAGCTGGGGTATTTCATTACTGATGTATCGAAGATATCTGTTGTACGTGCCGTGAGAGACCAGTTTATTAATACACAGCATCCACCTGCAAGTACATTGGTACAGGTGAGTAAACTGTTCAGAGATGATGTGATGATTGAAATAGAAGCGACTGCGGTAATTCCTCTGAAATAGCGGAAATTTGGTTAATTTCCGATCTACTTATGGATAATAATAAGCCTGAACTCAGAACCGTCAATGTGATAAGATATGTCACACCATTGCGCGAAGGGGGCTCATTACCTGCTATAGCAGAAGCAGATGATGGGTTTCTGTACGTGCTTAAATTCCGTGGTGCCGGACAAGGCGTAAAAGCGCTGGTAGCAGAATTAATAGGAGGCGAAATAGCCCGTACGCTTGGAATAAAAATGCCGGAACTGGTATTTGCCAACCTCGACGAAGCATTTGGCAGAACAGAACCGGATGAAGAAATACAGGACCTTCTGAAGGCAAGCGTAGGACTTAACCTTGCGCTGCATTACCTCTCCGGGGCCATCACTTTTGACCCTACCGTTAATAAAGTAGCGCCTAGAGTGGCCTCACAGATCGTATGGCTGGATTGCCTGCTCACTAACGTAGACCGTACCGCCCGTAATACCAATATGCTGATATGGCACCAGGAGTTATGGTTAATAGATCATGGGGCTTCTCTTTATTTCCATCATTCCTGGCAAAACTGGGAAGAACAGGCTAAACGCCCATTCGTACATGTAAAGGATCATGTGCTGCTACCCCAGGCATCTGAGCTGGAAGAAGTGGATGCAGCGTTCCGCGCGATCCTTACTCCGGAAAAAATCAAGGCGATAGTTGCTGTAGTCCCGGACGCATGGCTGGCATCAGGATCAGAAGAAGAGACAGCGGAAGAACGCAGACAGGTATACGCACAATTTTTAACGTCAAGAATCGCTACGTCGGAAATCTTTGTAAAAGAAGCACAAAATGCAAGAAAATCACTTATTTGAGTATGCCGTTATTCGGGTTATGCCACGGGTTGAACGGGAAGAATTTCTCAATATCGGTGTCATTCTTTATTGTAAACAACAAAGGTTTTTACAGGCGATTTATACACTGGACGAACAACGGCTTTCTGCTTTCTGTGCATCTTTAGATATAGCTGTACTAAAAGAATATCTCCATGCATTCGACCAGATCTGCATAGGAAATAAAACAGGAACTATTGCAAGCCTGGATATGGCGTCCCGTTTCCGCTGGCTCACAGCTACACGTAGTACCATATTACAGACCTCCAAAGTACATCCGGGATTTACCAGTAATCCGGAGGCGACACTTATCAGACTACATGAGCAATTAGTATTGTAAATTTTTATACATGAAAGTTTTAATCGTAGAAGATGAAAAGGAGCTGTCGGATAGTATCTGTACTTATCTGAACAATGAAAACTTTATTTGCGAAGCAGCATACGACTTCAATACTGCCAGTGAAAAGATTCATCTGTATGATTATGCCTGTATCATACTGGATATTACTATCCCCTATGGGGATGGACTTGATATCCTCAAAGAATTAAAAGCATCCAATAAATCAGAAGGGGTACTTATCATCAGCGCTAAAAACTCTCTGGATGATAAAGTACTCGGGCTTAACCTGGGAGCAGATGATTATCTCACTAAACCTTTTCATCTCCCCGAATTAGGTGCCAGGGTATCTGCCATTATCCGGAGAAAATCATTTGAAGGGAAAACTATTATCCGCTTAGATTGTCTTACCCTCAATATCCAGGATAAAACATTGACCGGTACAAAAGGTGTCCTTGTTGATCTTACCAGGAAAGAGTATGAGCTACTGGTATACTTCTTCGCCAACAAAAACCGTGTCATCACCAAAGAAGCTATCGTAGAACATTTATGGGGAGATGATATTGATATGGCTGGCAGCTACGATTTCATTTATACCCATATTAAAAACCTGCGTAAAAAACTGATGCAGGCGGGATGCCCTGATTATATTAAAGCCGTGTATGGCATGGGTTATAAGTTCACCATTAATCAATAAAATCAATATGAAACTATTTACCAGATACAACCGTATCAACCTGTTTGTAATGGTAATTGTTTTCCTGTTATCCAGTTGTGCTTATTACATTGTGTTGAGTTATGTACTGCTGAATGAGTCTGACAGAGATCTGCATGTGATTAAAGATAAGCTGGAAGAATATGTAGCGGAACATCACCAGCTTCCTACGAACAGGCTGATAGATGATGAACAGATTACTTATGCTCCTGTATCTTCCCCGGGAACAGGGTCTGAGATAGCGTTCCGTAAGCTGTATGATCCTGCAATGAAAAAGAAAATAACCTTCCGGGTGCTTACTTTTTTTATCCTCGCAGGAGAGAAACATTATGAGATCACCATCACTAAACCAACAGAAGCTACCACAAGACTTTTACGCACGATTGTTATACTTACCATCTCTACTATCTTCATCATCATTATTTCTTCCCTGCTTATCAACCGTCTTGTGCTGCGCAAACTATGGCAGCCATTTTATACCACGATAAGTATTATGCGGAATTTCAAGTTAGGTACCAAGAACCGGCTTACTCTGCCTGAAACGGATATTGAAGAGTTCTCCTTTATGAATTCGAGTCTTCAGCATGTAGCCCGGAAAGCAGATGATGAATACCTGGTGCTGAAAGAATTTACGGAGAATGCTTCTCATGAAATACAAACCCCGCTGGCCATCATACGTTCTAAACTGGACCTGCTGATACAGGATGAAAACCTGTCTGAGACACAGAGCAAAACGTTACAGAGCGCTTATGTGGGAATTAAGAAGATTTCCCGTTTGAACCAGTCTTTACTGCTGCTGACTAAAATAGATAACTACCAGTTTACGGATATTCAGGCAGTAGATATTAAAGAGAATATAGAAGAAAAGATTGCCCAGTTCCAGGAGTTATGGCAGAATAACCAGATAGAAGTGATTAAAACGCTGGCACCGGCTACGATCAATGCCAATCCTGAACTGATAGAGATCCTGCTGAATAATTTGCTGAGCAATGCTACCAAGCATAATATAACCGGTGGCTCTATCGGGATTACCTTGAAAGAAGACAGTCTGGAGATTTGTAATACCGGTCCGCCCCATGCCCTGGACCAGTCCCGGTTATTCCAGCGTTTTTATAAAGAGGCCCGGCACAGTAATCACAATGGCCTTGGGCTATCCATTATCAAGCAGATTTGTGAGGTATCAGGTATTACGCCTGCGTATTCATTTAAAGAGAATAAACACTTCTTTCTCCTTAGCTGGACCTCTTGAAAAATATTATAAATTTGAATATGCAGCATACGGAACAACACCTTAAAAGCTCGGATTTTATTACTGATATGGTCATAGGTATGAGTGATGGGCTGACTGTCCCCTTTGCACTGGCAGCAGGGCTGAGTGGAGCTGTTAGCAGTAATAATATTATTATCACTGCTGGCATCGCTGAAATCGTAGCCGGTTGTATTGCCATGGGTTTAGGTGGTTTTTTAGCAGGGAGAACAGAACTGGAACATTACCAGAGTGAGCTGAAAAGGGAATATGATGAGGTGGAAAAAGTGCCCGAAAAGGAAATGGAAGAGGTAAAGGAAGTATTTGCCGAATATGGGCTTAGTGCGGAAACCCAGGACCTGATAGCCAATGAAATGGCCAAAGACAAAACCAAATGGGTGAATTTTATGATGAAGTTTGAGCTTGGACTGGAAGCCCCCAATCCTAACCGCGCCCTGCAGAGCGCCCTTACCATTGGCGGGTCTTATTTTGTAGGTGGGTTACTCCCCCTCTCCGGTTATATTTTTACATCTAATCCTCAGCAGGGACTGGTAGTGTCTGCCATTCTTACTATTATCTGTCTTTTTGTATTTGGCTTCTTCAAGAGTAAAGTAACAGGACAACCACCTGTTCAGGGCGCATTAAAAGTAACCATGATAGGTTTACTGGCTGCAGGCGCAGCGTTTGGTATTGCTAAAGTAGTGGCTTAGGATGTACATATCATCGGTTCCCTCGGCAGTTAGCAGGATAATAAGTAACTTTAACTGACATGAATAATATTACAACTGAATGGCTGCAATCTGTAGAAGTGCTACAGGATGTTCCCGTGGATCAGCTTCAATGGCTGATAGACCAAAGTGAGTTACTCACCATACCTGCAGGTGGGTTTTTATTCAAAAGCGGAGACCCACTGGCATCAACCCTATTCATTATATCCGGCTTAGTGCGAATATGCCGGGTCCTCAATGACAATCAGGCTCAGGAAATAGCCCGTTTTGAAGACAAATACATTATTGGTTACCTGCCCTTTTCAAGAGGACTGACTGCTAGTGTTCACTGCGAGGCCATTGTAGACACCCTCATCATGCGTTTTCCCATCGGGAAAATGAATGAACTGATCCGTAATTATTTTGAACTGACGCAGGCGCTGGTGCATGTAATGACCGACAGGGTACGTAACTATGCCGCTCTTGTTCAGCAGAATGAAAAGATGGTAGCGCTGGGTAAACTCTCTGCCGGCCTGGCACATGAGTTGAATAACCCCGCAGCAGCTGTGGTACGCGGAGCAGTGTCTTTAAAGAAACACCTGCATTTATTACCGGAATCATTTAAAGATATCCTTTCTATAAGGATGAGTCCTGAAGATGTGGATATTGTGAATGACAGAATGTTTGCCGTATTGAACCGCGCGGATAAACCAGTGTTATCTTTATTAGATAGATCTGATAAGGAAGATGAACTGACCGACTGGCTGGATGATCATGAGATAACAAATAGTGTGGAACTGGCGGAGAATCTTGTTGACTTTGGGTTTACGGAGGAAGATCTGGAGTCTTTTAAGGAACATATACCAACGGCCCACCTCTCTGCCGTCTTCATGTGGATCAATAATAATCTTGTGACTGAAAAAATGGTGACTGATATTGAAGAAGCTTCCAGTCGTATTGCACACCTGGTAGGCTCTATCAAAACATTCACCCATATGGACCAGGGACTGGAAAAACAACTGACCGATATCCATAGCGGGATTAACAATACGCTGACCATCCTTCAATATAAGATCCGTAAAGGGAATGTTGAAGTGGTTGAGCGTTTCGACAGGGACCTGCCACAGATACTGGCCTATGTTGGTGAATTGAACCAGATATGGACAAACCTGATAGACAATGCACTGGACGCTATGGAGCCTAATCAGAAAGGTGTCTTAGAAATATATACGCTGAGAGAAGGGGAGTATATACAGGTTTGTATTATTGATAATGGCCCGGGTATTCCTGAGGCTACCATGTCGAAGATTTTTGATCCTTTCTTTACTACTAAAGAAGTAGGAAAGGGAACCGGTCTGGGACTGGATATTGTACACCAGATTATTCGTCATCACCGTGGCAACATTAACGTTAGCTCTGAACCAGGGCGTACGGCATTTGTTGTTCACCTTCCGATCAATGGATAATTTGCATATTTAAACTGGTATTGTATGCCAACAGATAAAACAATGAATTTACCTATCATTCTCTGCATCGACGACGATGCGCAAGTACTACGAGCTTTAGTCCGGGACCTTAAAAGTAAATACCGTGATCAATATAAAATAATCAGTACTGCTGATGTGAAAGAGGCGCTGGCAAGTTTGCTGGAACTGAAGAATAAAGGCGAGACAATTGCCATGTTCATCACAGACCAGCGTATGCCTGGTGTAGAAGGTGTGGCCTTCCTGGAGAAGGCGATATCGTTTTATCCGGAAGCCAAACGTGTGTTACTGACGGCTTATTCAGATACAGATGCTGCTATTAAAGCGATCAATACGGTGCAACTGGATTATTACCTGGTGAAACCATGGGACCCACCGGAAGAGAAACTGTACCCGGTTATCAGCGGATTGCTCGAAGACTGGCAAACTGAGTATCATTCTGATTTTAAAGGGATTAAAGTAGTAGGGCAGCAGTATTCCAGAACATCTCATACCATCAAGGAGTTCCTGGCGGGGAATCTTATTCCCTATAAATGGCTGGATGTACAGACGGCGGAAGAATCCGGTCGTTTGCTTAAACTGAATAATCTCAGCAATGATAATCTACCTGTTATCTTTTTTGAAGATGGCAGTTATCTGATCAATCCTACTATTATAGAGATTGCCCAAAAAGTGGGGTTGAATCCACAGGTGAAACATGATGTGTATGATGTGGTGATCATTGGTGGTGGCCCTGCGGGTCTTGCAGCAGGAGTGTATGGCGCTTCTGAAGGGCTGAAGACATTACTGATAGAAAGACGCGCGCCTGGCGGACAGGCAGGCACCAGCTCCCGTATAGAGAACTACCTGGGCTTTCCTACGGGGTTGAGTGGTGCAGAGTTAACACGTCGTGCGGTGACGCAGGCGGCGAGATTAGGGACGGAGTTGATTACACCACAGTCAGTGAAGGATATTCAGCAGAAGGATGGATATAATAAGATTATCCTGGAAGATGATACTGTCATTAACACCCGCAGCGTGATTATCACTACCGGTGTTGATTACCGGACCTTAGATACAAAAGGGGTGGCTGATTTTACAGGAGCAGGGATTTATTATGGGGCTGCTATGACGGAAGCTACGGCCTGCAGGGATAAGGAAGTGTATGTTGTAGGCGGGGGTAATTCTGCTGGTCAGGCGGCGATGTATTTGTCCAAGTTTGCGAAGAACGTGTATATCCTAATCCGTAAAGATGATCTTAGCAGTACGATGTCTGCTTATCTTATTGAACAGATAAAGGGGGTGCCTAATATCATTTTACGCCCCAAGACTGAGATTACGGAAGCCAAAGGGTCTGATAAATTAGAGCAGTTGACACTGATGAATATTGAAACGTCCGAGACGGCGACCGTGGAGGCCGATGCGTTATACATCTTTATAGGGGCGAAGCCTTTTACGGACTGGATTGCACTGGATATTATCAAAGATGAAAAAGGCTTTATTGAAACCGGGCGCGAGTTGAAGGGATATGAGAACTTTACTAAGATCTGGAAACAGAACCGCGATCCTTATCTGCTGGAGACCAGTTGTCCGGGGATCTTTGCTGCTGGCGATGTGCGTGCGCGTGCAATGAATAGAGTTGCGGCAGCTGTGGGTGAGGGTTCAATGGCGATTAGTTTTGTACATAAATATCTTGCTGAAGTAAAATAATAATACATGGAACCAGATATCTGTCAACACCTGCAAGCAATTCACACATTAAAAGTTGAGCATGAGCATGTATGTGAGGAATGTATAAAGACGGGCGACGACTGGGTGCATCTCCGTACCTGTCAGACCTGTGGGGTAACTTTATGTTGTAATGATTCTCCGAATCAGCATATGCAGAAACATTATCACAAGACAAAACATCCGGTTATTTCATCGGCAGAACCGGGAGAAAGATGGTTGTGGTGTAATGTGGATGAGATGATGGTAGAATATTAATTTTCTAAAGAGGCTCATAATTGAAATGCCCCAAAAAGTGTCGGGGCATTTCAATTATGAGCCTCTTTTTATTTTTCAAGTATTACCGTAGCTCCTTGTCCACCTGCGGCACAAACAGAGATAAATCCCCTGCCACTCCCCTTTTCATGCAGCAATTTGGCCATAACGGCCAGGATACGTCCGCCGGTGGCGGCGAAGGGATGTCCTCCTGCAAGGCTGCTGCCGTTTACGTTTAGTCTGGCTTTGTCTATACTGCCCAATGCATGATCAATCCCGAAAGTTTTCATTAGTTCCGGGCTTTCCCATATTTTAAGGATGGCCAGTACCTGTGCCGCAAAGGCTTCATGAATCTCGTAGAAATCAAAGTCCTGTAACGTGAGACCGGCTTTTGTGAGCATACGGTCAGCAGCATATACAGGTGATAATAAGAGGTTTTGTTTGTGTTCGATGTATTCTATGGCTGCGACTTCTGCATGCGTGAGATAAGCCAGAATGGGCAGGTTATGTGCTTTTGCCCAGTCTTCACTGGCCAGCAGGATACAGGAAGCCCCATCTGTTAAAGGGGATGAGTTACCGGCAGTGAGTGTACCATTTACTTTATCGAAGGCTGGTTTCAGCTTTGCCAGTTTCTCCAGACTGGTATCTCTCCTTAAATTATTATCCTTTTCCAGGCCAAGGAAGGGCGTTAGCATATCATCAAAGAAGCCATTATCATAGGCTTTTGCCATTTTCTGATGGCTTTCCAATGAGTACTGGTCCTGCGCTTCTCTTGAAATATTATAGTATTTAGCAGTGATCTCTGTATGTCCGCCCATAGATAAACCGGTCCTTGGTTCTATGTTCATAGGCGCTATGGGACTAAGGTCTTTCAGGCGGATCTTTGAGAACTGTTTTAGTCTTGCACCGAAGGTTTTTGCTCTTCTGGCGGATAGTAGAATATGTCTGAGTTTTTCTCCCAGTACTAAAGGGACATTGCTGGCGGAGTCTACACCTCCGGCGATACCGGAGTCTATCTGCCCCAGGGCTATTTTATTAGCGATATATATTGCAGCTTCTATTCCGGTGTTACATGCCTGCTGGATATCACAGGCGGCAGTGTTCGGGTCCAGGGAAGTACTCATCACACACTCTCGTAGCAGGTTGATTTCCCAGCTGTGTTTGATGACAGCACCACCGGCTACTTCACCTAGCAGTTCTCCTTTCAGCTGATAACGCTCTATTAAACCGTTGAGGGCTGCTGTCATCATATCTTTATTACCGGCCTCTGTATAGGCGGTATTGTTCCGGGCAAAAGGGATGCGGTTATAACCTACGATTGCAACTTTACGTGGAATCATATAATTAGTTTAATGGTTATTCCAAAGTTCTCGCTATTTTGTTAAAGAAATAAGATTGTTTTTGTTCCGGAATATCTGTCCTTTCTATGATAAAAGATGTGTTGTTTTGGTTCAAGCCGGGACGTTCTGTGGGGTTTAGAAAGGTGATAACTGCTGTTTTTCTTTTCTTTGTTGTTTATGCAGCATTGTTGATAACAGTTGCTCTTCTTGCTGTTGCTGTTTGTTATGCCGGTCTTTGGATTATTATTACTACCCCTGAATTCCTGATTGTTGTTACAGGGGTGGCCCTGGTTGCCTTTGGTGGGTTGGTGTTGTTCCACCTTATAAAATTCCTGGTTAAGCCCTGGCGGTACGACAAAGTCATTTATGCTGTTATAGTGAGTGCGGCGATGGCGCTTATTGGTGTTTGTGGTGCTTTGGGTATCTGGATCATTATGACCAGACCTGCTATGGCAGACATTTTAGCGGGTGCGGCATTGATTGCCGCTGATGGTTTGGTATTGTTTTTTCTAATCAACTACTTGTTCAGGGGATACAATCCAGGTGGGGTAGAAATTACAGAAGAAGAACATCCTCAGTTGTTTACATTTATCCGGCAATTGACAGCCGATGTTGGCATCCCATTTCCTAAGAAGATCTTTCTATCTCCTGCAATAAATATCAGTGTACGTTATAACGCCAGCTTATGGAGTATTTTCTTCCCTGTATCTGGTAATCTTGAAATCGGGCCGGGGTTTGTGAACAGTATTAATATCGATGAGTTTAGGGCGACTTTAGCTTGTGAATTCGGGTACTTTAGCCGGAAAAGTACAAAACGGTTTGTATACGAGGCTAATTACCTCATTTATAATATGCTGTATGATAATAGCAGGGATGCAAAATTTATGCAATCCAGGGCAAAGATGCGCGATGTTTTCGCATTCTTTGCTTTGCCTGCAGGTAAGATTGGTAAGGGTATTTTACTGATCTTACAAAAGGTGTATAAGATTATCAGTAAAAACTATCTGACGATAAGCCATGAGGTTTCGTTTCATGCAGATGCGATTGCAGCGGGTGTTGCCGGAGGGAATAATCTGGTAACTGCGCTTAACAGGATTGCTGTTGCCGGTGGTTGTTATACCATTGCACTGAATGCGGCCAGTGCATTTATGAAAGAGAAGAAGGTAACGCGTAATATTTTTAGCAATCAACTAACGGTATTACGTTCCAGGTTTGTCCATCCTCTTTCAAAGTCAAGGATCAATTATAAAAATCAGTGGGCCTGTTATCCAACATTGAAAGAAAGAATACAACGTCTTGAATCTGCTGCTCCAACAGAATTTCCCGATCTTTTTGAGCCGGATGATACAAGCGCCTGGGAGTTGTTCAATAATGCAAAGGCCTTACAGGAGACATTAACAGCTAATATCTACAGGGAAATAACACAGGGACGCAATTTTCAGTTTTATGAGGAAGAGGAGTTTGATACATGGTATCAGACAAATCCATATAAGATGCCTGCTGTTTATAAAGGGCTCTATGATCAACGTTATATTGATCTTATCGGCTGGGATCTGGAAGCATTGGCTACTCAACCTGTATACGTGCAGTTCGGGGAGTTGTTCAATGAAGAAAATGGACAGTTACCCTCTTTTATCTCCCGTAATGAAAAGGATATTGTTACTTTAAAAGCAATTAAAGAAAAACATATTCGTGCTGAGTCTTTTGATTTCGAAGGAGCCAGGTATGTGCGGAGTAATTGTGATACACTCATTGCAAAAATGGAAGAAGAGATTGTGTTGATGAAAGAAAAGCTATTGCAGATGGATAAACAGGCATTTGCTTTTTTTTATCAGCAGAATAATAGTGTGATGGTGTTATATCAGCAGTGCCAGGCCATTCAGCAGCAACAAATTACTTTCGCGGAAACAGTAGACCAGATCAAACAATTGATACACTCTTTTTATATCAGTATGCTTACTCCTGAAGAAGTGAGATCTGCCTTAGATAAAATAACAGCGCATGAAATAGTGATAAAGAAAGTGATGCAGTCTATAATAAAAGAGAATATAATTTCTCCGGAATCATCTTTATATAAAAAGATCAGTAATTATATTAATACGCAGTATGTATATTTTAGTGATAAGGGAAAACATGATGAGGAGTTGTATGTATTGAGTGAAATGCTTACCAGCAAGATCCCCTTATTGGAAGAGATACAGCATAAGTATTATAGAAAGATGGTCGAAGGTCAGTTATCTGCATAGGAAAGGACTGTCTCAAAATATAAGACAGCCCATTTATTCATAGGATATAATATGTTTACTTTCCAGGCCCGTATACATACACGCCAAAAGTGCCCGGTTTAATTTGTTTGTCCTGTAATTCAGCTCCGCTGATAAAAATGTTATGAGATGCTTTACTATACACCAATGTTCTTAACCCCGGATGTGTTTGTAAAGTTTGTATTACTTCGTAATGATCTGCATCTTTCTGATGGATAAAAGTGGCATTCCCTTCTCCGTTGGAAGTAACAATCAGTTGTTGTGCCTTATCATAAACAACAGCATCTACCCTTCCACCGATAGGCAATTCAGCAACGATCTTTCCATCTGCGGCATCTAATACCAGCAGGTTTTTAGTATCACTGCAAACAGTGAATAACCTGTTGTTAGTCTTATCCATTGCAATACCGGTAGGCGCTTCTCCTTTCTTTAAAGCATAACGCCTGATTACCTTACCTGCTTTGGTATCAATCACAACTACTTCGTTTTTATCTTCCAGGTTATTATATATCAGTCCTTTTCCATCGGAAACTGCAAACTCCGGACTTCCTCCCAGTTGAATAGTACTGGTTTCAGTATCTGTCTTTACGTCAATAACAACTGCATTCTGACTGTTCCCACAGAAGGCGTATACCTTATTGGAGAATTTATCATACATGATACAGTCTGGCTTTTTACCGCTGAGAGGAATCGTTTTGAGGACTTTAAAGGTTGTATAATCAAAAACGGTCACTGAGTTCGTTGTACCGTTAGAGATATATCCTTTGTTCTCTTCCTTAACCAGTGCAATGCCATGTACCCCACTTAAGTTACCGATTTCCGCCAGCGGCTTACCGGTTGTGAGTGATACCACATGTACCCTGTCTGCATGAGAGACGAACAGCCGGTTATTGTCATCATCCATCATCAGGTAATCCCACTTGCCGTCTCCGGGTAAGTTGATCTTTTCTACCAAATGATAGGGTTGCTGTGCATAACCCCAAAAACCTGTGAGCAGTATGATTGCCAGGAATGTTATCGGTTTCATGTGGCAAAATTAACGGGCAATCCTGTAGTTATTCTGAAGTTCATTACTTTCAGGAATAATTTATTTCTGTGTCAATACAACAATTATTCATATGCGGATTCAATTAGCCTGTGATATTTGTTGTACATCTCTTTTGATACTGAGACAGGATTACCAGATGCTGTTACAGGGAAAACCTTTTGTTGATTTACCCATTTCCATTCCCATTGACTGATTGTTTTTTCGAATGTATTCAGATCTGGGGCTGTGTTTGTTACAAGAGATTTATTGAGCAGGGTGAAAAACTGTTGCCAGCGTGCTTTATAGAAGTCATTTAATAAGCCGTTCCATTGCCGGTTAGAGTATTCGTGTAAAGGGCTTTCTGCATCTCCCCAGAGGGTGATGAGGTCACGGGCATTACGTTCGTATAGCGCTTTCTCCTTTGGAGTAGTTCCCCATTTTCTTGCATCCGCTAACCATGGCCCCAGCATAAAGTCCTTCTTTGTAGCCAGCAGTCTGTCCAGATCTTCTATCAATGTTAAAAATGCGGTACTTGTTTTCCTGAAAGCAACACTGTCCTTTGCTTTGTAGGCTTTGATCCATTTCTGCTGTAAAGGCAATGCGTAGTTTGCCATTACCTGACGGGTAATGTCTACAAGATCATAAGTGAAGCCGTCGGTTTTTATATCAGCTGATCTGATAAACAAATCCCAGGCCGGGAGTAATTCTTTAGGCGGATAATTGAGTAATGTCCTTGTCCATTTAGTAGTTGAGTCAAAAGTAGGGCGGCCGGTGATAATAGATTCTGCTCCATCTCTGATCAGTTTACCGTTGTAAACAGTGTGCCTTAGTATCTGCCATGCTTTTAACAGACTATCGTTTTGTGTGCCGTAGCGGTTCTGTATATATTTAGGCAGCCATTCATCTAACTGTACAGGTTCTGTTTGCCAGGTATGCTGCATGGTTAATTCATAGATGACAGGGTTCTGCTCAATGGCTTCCATAGTAAGCCCTATGCCGGATAAGCGTTTAGAGGCAGTATCATGTAACGCCAGTGCAGGACCGGCAGCTACGCCATCCATACGGCCGAATAAATTTACATTACCACCGAAGTTGTTCAGCATATTCCAGATCCAGGGCTTGCCGTAGAAGGCTTCCGTCCTTTTCCAGACAGGTTCTATTTCTGCGGCCAGGTCCAGCAGGATCATCTTATCATCCGGCACGGCTTTTAACAATGCTTCTATCTGAGGAGCTTTCCAGAACTTACGGTCGCTGTAAAATAACCATCCCTGCATCACCCAGATAGCTGCTGTATCCGCCTGTCTCATGCCTTCATAAATCCTGGCGCTTAACTGGGAGAGATAAGCCGAATCATCTGAAGGAGGTTCGTTTTCATTAAAGGTATCAGCAGAGTATAAATGATCTGTCCCGAATAAACGGGTTTGTGTCTGCAGGAATTTCTTTCCTATCTGTGCAAACAGCGGATCCTCTGAATCCAGGATATAGGTATCAGCAAAACCGTTGGTCCAGTTGGTGGCTTTGAGTTTTGCATTCGGGAATTTCTTTTTAAAGGCAGAAGGGACATGGCCGGTAAAAGCCGGGAGTACAGGACGCATACCTAATGCTCTCTCCTGTTTTACGATCTTTTCCTGTAAGGTCTTATGACTTTTCATCCAGCTGAGAGGTAAAGGACCACCCCAACCATCCAGGTTTCCCATCCAGAACCAGCCGAAGTAAGCAGGGCCGCAGAAGAAGTCTTCCAGGTCTTTATCTGTAAAACCCATGTTTTTGTATACTTCGTACCAGGTATATTCTTCTCCTGTAAGGGCCAGCGGCATGTTGATGCCATGCAATGCCATCCAGTCAATTTCCTTTTGCCAACGGTCCCAGTCCCACCAGCTCATACTGTAGTTGAAGGTGCAGTAGTTGAGATAGTAGCGATATTCGTAAGGTGTTGCTTTTTTTATCTTCTGAGGAACAACAGGTAGTTTAACCGGTAGTTTCAGGTTGCTGCCATTCCAGGTGATCTGGCAATGACCATATTCCGTGAGGTAATAATATAAAGCAGAAGCAACTGATACGCCGTTATTACCGCGAAGAATTATTTTCCCTTGTTTGCTTTCTATTTCAAACACATCTTTCTGCGGTAAAGACTCGACTGTAAACGCTGCGGCCTGTTGCGGCACTACTCTTTTTATCAGCGCTAAAGCAGCTTCTTTATTCAGCTGAGCAACGGCAGGAAGCTGCATGGATATTACCATTACGCAGATCATGCGTAACAATTTATTGCATATTTTCATGATGTTTTATTTCTTACTCAACTGGAACAAGGCTGTTCCATGCGGATTGATCTTCTGTTTAAAACTATTTTTAGCAACACCTGCTGATGTTTGTTGCCATAGGTCTTTTACCTGCCAGCTTCCTTTTATACCCAGTGCGGAAAAGTCTACAGCTATTTCCTGTGGCTCATCTCCCAGGTTAAAGAATGCGATGTTCCAGGCACCTGTAGCAGGCATCTGAGAAACCCATACAACAGCGTTTTCCTTACGGTATAACTGCCGGCTGTTAATACTGTGCTGATCAACATCCAGCACATCTTTATTGGTCAGTAACTGTTTTACAAAGTCTGTATTCTCCGGCATATTCCCTCCCATCATCAAAGGAGAATTAAACATACACCATAAGGTCATGTGTGTACGTTGTTCATCTTCTGTTAATCTTGAAAATCTTTCTTCTGATACCGGTCCGCGTTTGGAGACTTTCCCGAATTGCAGCATGTCTGCATCCGGCCAATAGCCGGGAGCGCCTATGCCCATCCATTCTGCACAATGATCAAACTGTTGTTTTAACTGTTTCCAGTTATCCCAGAAATCCCCTGAGATACGGGATAAATTTGAATTCTCTTTTATACTGGGCAGTTCTTTCTTCAGGTTTTTAGGAGAAAGACTGAGAACGATAGGCCTGCCTGATTCTTTTATTGCTTTGTGAATAGCTTCTGCTTCATTCTGGTGATATACCTGATCTTCCGCATCAGCGGTCATATCATCCATCTTAATGTAATCCACGCCCCATGAGGCATACAGTGTTATCAGCGATTTATAATACGCTTCTGCATCTTTTAATCCATACATATGGTTCAACCAGGGACAGATAGAATTCTGATCCGCAATGTCAGCAGCATGTGCATCCGTACCTAAGATCTTTGTGTTCGCCCATACTGCCTGACGGGGTATTCCTCTCATAATATGAATCCCGAATTTTAATCCGAGAGAATGTACATAATCTGCTAAAGGCTTGAATCCCTGTCCATCTTTTGAGGAAGGGAATTTGCCCGGATCAGGTAATAGTCTTCCATACTCATCCATACTGCACCAGGGAACATAAGCTCCGTCTTCCAGCCTGAACTGTGGTGCGTTAGATACCTTTGCTCCGGGTGGGTGAGGATAATACCAGCAATAATCTACGATGATATATTGCCAGCCATATGGTTTGAGGTACTTAGCCATGTAATCGGCATTCGCTTTTACTTCATCTTCATGTACAGCACCACCAAAACTGTTGTAACTATTCCAGCCCATTGGAGGTGTAGCAGCTATTTCTTGTCCGAAAGACACTTTATAAACAAAAAGCAGTAACAGAATGAAACGAGAGACCTTCATGATTAATTTATTTTATATTCATAACGAGGATGGGGCTGACCAGATATCAGCCCCAAATCCCTGAAAAGATATAAAAAAACAAATGCAAAATGAACTATTTTAATATCCGGGGTTTTGATCCAGCTTAGGATTCAATGCCCGGGCAAAGGTGGGTATAGGATAGATGCGGTGATTTACATCTGCATCCGTTTTATATCCCCATGAGCCTTCAAACTTACCAAAGCGGATCATATCATTCCTGTGCCAGCTTTCATATACCAATTCACGGGTCCTTTCGGCATACAGATCATCCAGCGTTACAGCGGTTAAAGCGGTCGTATTACGGATAGTTCTTACATCATTGGTAAGGGAAAGAGCTGTTTGACCATTGGTCGCAGCGGCTCCACGCAGAATAGCTTCCGCCTTCATGAGAAGGATATCTGCATACCGGAAAATCGGAAAGTCATTATCCTGGTTACGGGAAGTAGAAGTACTGTCCGGATAGAATTTAATACAACGATATCCTTCAGCCCAGCTCTTTTCATCATTACCGGCATCAAAGTTAAGGACATCGGTAAGTACGATATTCGGGGTAAGAGTTAACTCGTAGTTATATGCTGCTGTTGGATCACCACCGGCATAGCTGGCATCATAACCTATATTGGTTGTAGAGATCACAATAGGCTTCCCCTGGTAATCATACTGTTTGCCCTTTAAAAAGATATCATTACGCACATCGCCGGTCTGATTAAAGTAACTGTAAAATTCCGGCATTATACTCACTGCACCACTTGGTGTATAAGGAAGTGAGTATTTGGCTTTCATTGCCCGGTGAAGATAATACCGTGCAAAGAACTGTCCGGTTGTCTGGGTACTGCTCGTTGTTGCATTTGTATTAGGTACTGCAAAGATGAACTCCTTACCGCCACCGGTATTGGGACCATTATTGATAGCAAACATAGCTTTGTAGTTGCTTTCCAGAGCGAACTTACCGGAACTGATAATACTATCGCACATTCTTACGGCATCAGCATTACGTTCTGTGCCGGTATATATTGTTGCATTCAGGTACATTTTAGCCAGTAATGCAAATGCAGTATACTTTGTTGGCCTGCCGTACGTACTGGTACCTACAGTTGTACTGAGACTCGGCAATGCAGCCAGCACCTCTTTCTCAATGAAGGCAAATACATCTGCACGTTTGGTAGTAGCAGGTTGGGCGGTATCTCCGAAAGTAGTAGTCACCGGAATATTACCATAATTATCCATCATAAAATAATAAGACAGTGCACGCATAGTCTTCACTTCTCCGACGATCTGCGGATCAGGTGTTACTGAAGAAGCGGCAAGGATAGACAGTACCAGGTTAGAGGTACTGATAGTAGAGGTCAGTAATGTCCATCCGGCACCCACATTACCATTATCAGCATTCCAGGTATGCAGATGCATCTGCTGATACTTATTACCATCAAGCCAGTTACCACCTCTTGCAGGTAATATGCTTTCATCGGTACTTAATGATTCCATGAACCAGAATTCCCTGGTCAGGTTGGCATTCGCAAAAGCTGTATACACCGGACCGGATGCCAGAATAGCCTGTGCTTGTGTTAGTGGAAAGTTTTCAGGATTCAGTTTACTTTCCACGGGCACATCAAGATCATGACAGGCACTTAAACCACCTGCCGTCAGAAATGTGAATAATATATATTGAAGAAGCTTATTCATAACTAATAATTTTATTTATTTAAAACGAAGCGTTTAATCCTACCAGGATAGTGCGCGTTTTAGGATAGAAATTATTTGAGTCTACACCAGGGGTTAAACCGCCCAGGTTTACCTCAGGATCAATGCCTTTGTATCCTGTAATAGTGAACAGGTTATTACCGCTTACATATACACGCAGGGAACGGAGGTTCTTTGCAAGATTCTTAAAGGTGTAAGCAACCGTTGCATTATCCAGTCTTACATAATCTCCTTTCTCAATAAAGCGGGTAGAATACCTGTAGGCATTGACATCCTTTGCAGATTCATCCGCAGAAGATACCAGCAGATTGTTGAGCTGGGCAGTAGAAGGTCTGTTCAAATCTGCACGGGTGGCATTGAAGATATGATTACCTAATGTTGAACGGAAGAAGAAATTAACTGACAGTTGCTTATAGTTAATCGTATTATTCCATCCCAGCAATAATTTAGGCTGTGCATCACCGGCATAATAATAATCCTTCAGATTCGTAAGCGTAGATACACTCGAAGTAACCTCTCCTTTTGAATTATAGTACTGAGAAACGCCGTTTGCATCCTTACCTGCATATTTAAAAGTAAAGAACTGTCCTATAGGATGTCCTGATTTTATCAACTGCAGTGTAGCGTTTGTCTGTCCGCCACCATCCGGTTGCATCAATGCAATGGAATCCAGTCTGAACCGGCTGTTGGACATAGATACTATGTTGTTTTTATTATGCGCCACGTTCAGTGAAGTAACCCATGAAAAGTCCTTTGTTTTTACAGGCGTCACATTAATACTGATCTCTATCCCTTTATTCGTCATTGTTCCTGCATTCGCAATTAAAGTCCCTACAGGATATTGTGTGGTTGCTACAGGATAATTCCATATCAGATCAGATGTCTTCTTATTATACACATCTACCGTACCTGTAATGCGTCCGTGTAACAGGGTATAATCGATACCAATATTGCTCATGGCTGTCTTTTCCCAGCGCAAATCAGGATTAGCATTCTGTGTAGCTCCTATCGCATTTACATACGATCCGTTGTAATAGAAGTTACCCGCAAAACCAAATTGCAGTTTTGAAACATAAGGATCAAAACCAAGAGAGTTACCTGTAATACCATAACCTCCGCGTAATTTCAGTTCATCAACAACATGCTGTCCTTTCATAAATTCCTCGCTGGTAACATTCCATGCTGCTGATACGGAAGGGAAATATCCCCATTGATGATCTTTACCAAAAGCAGAAGAACCATCACGTCTCACAGAAGCCTGCAAAAAGTATTTACCTGCATAATTATAATTCAACCTGGCAAAGTCCGATATAAGACGCAGCTTGGTATAATAGTTATTTCCCCAGTCTACTTTGTAGCCTGTTCCACTGCTTCCAAGACTAATACCATAATATCCCAGTGCATCGGAAGGGAAATTGTAGTTACTACTCTGGAACCCATCATTATTACCATCCTGCTGATAAGAATAACCTACCAGTGCGTTAATGGAATGGGCGCCTAATTTCTTATCATAGGTCAGGTAGGTTTCTGCAATAGTATTGGTATTCTGGAAAGATGTTCTGTAAGCAAGACCATTGGTGGCTCCTGTAGGCAGCAAAGAATTATAGTTGGTAGTATAATAGCTGTTATAATAAGTGCCTCCGGTTTTCTGCACATTCTGCCAGGCCAGGCTGACGTTATATTTAAATCCAAAAGGTAACTCCAGTTGTGCAGTTACATTTGCGATCATTGCCTTGGTCTGCAGTTTGCTAAACGCATTGGTTTGCAGCCCTACCGGATTGAAATATTTTTCACGTTTAAAATTCTCTGTGAGACTACCGTTTGCCTGGTACACAGGAACAGTCGGTAAATACTTTACCATGTTCTCCAGCAGATAACCCTTGTTGGTATTCTCCGGAGAATTTGCTGCACTCGTCAGATCCGTCACCTGCAGGTTAGGAATATTGTCTGCATTCGTCACTGAATTACTGAGTGAGAAACCCAGTTTCAGTTTATCATCAAAAGCCTTTTGCTCAATGAACAAACGGCCATTGTAACGCTCTGACTGAGTCCCTTTGATAATCCCTTCTTTCTTAAAATAATTAAGACTTACACTATATAAAGTTTTATCACTTCCACCGCTTACGGCTATATTATGATTATGAGAAACGCCGGTTTTACGTTCTACTTCTTTCTGCCAGTCTGTGTTGCCACCCTGATCATCAATAGGATCAAATGCAAGGTTGTTCTTCGTTACAAAGTCTCTCAGCTGAGAAGCATTCATCATCTTCATCTTGTTAGACACTTTCTCGAAACCTACATAACCGCTATATGATAATTGTGATTGTCCGCTCTTTGCCCTTTTGGTTGTTACCATAATCACACCATTTGCAGCACGTGTACCATAGATAGAAGTTGCAGCAGCATCTTTCAGTACATCAATAGAGGCAATATCATCCGGTGCAATCAATGTGATGTCTACACCCGGTACACCATCTACTACATAAAAAGGCTGTTGTGCAGCTCCTGTACGTAAAGTAGAAGCACCGCGCAGGACCATGGTAGCCGTTTTATTCGGATCACCATTGCTGGTAACGTTTAATCCCGGTACTTTACCCTGTAACAACTGTGCAGGGTCGTTGCTGGGGGTACGGTTCAGGTCTTCACTCTTTATGGAAGTTACGGCGCTGGTTAATGCCCGGCGGCTCTGGCTACCATATCCTACTACTACCACATCGCTAAGTCCCAGAGAACTGGTGAGCAGGGAAACAGCAATGTTGCTGCGGCCACCTACGGTTATTTCCTGCGACTGGAATCCTATAAAGCTGAATACCAGTACGGCATTGTCAGCTACGCCACTGAGGCTGTATTCACCTGTAGCGCTGGTTTGAGTGCCTTTGGTGGTACCTTTTACCTGTACGGATACGCCGGGTAAAGGATTGCCTTTGTCATCAGTTACTTTTCCCACTACGGTCAGGGCAGGCGCCACGTCTGGTTCAGCCACCATAGTGGAGTGGCTCCCGGGCTGTTTAGCCTTTACCACCACAGTTTTATTCACCATTTCATAGGTAAGAGGCTGATCTTTAAAGATGATGTCCAGCACTTCGTGCAGGTCTTCATTTTCTACGCTTACGCTTACCTTTTTAGCCTGCTCCAACATTTGCAGTTTATAAAAGAAAGTGTACCCTGTCTTCTTCCTGATCTCCCGGAATACGTCTTCCAGCGGACGGTCTTTCAACGACAGGCTCAACTTTTGCGCATATCCTGTGGCATTAACCTGCAGGAAGGCGATAGTGAGCAAAAAAACAGTCATTTTCATAACAAGTAGAATTTTGCGGTGCATCATAGCACCCTTGCAGCGGGCTGCGATTTTGGTTGGTAAAAGCCACGATAAAGAAGTGGCCCTTACATAATCATGCAATTGCATAACTTTGCAGTGTTTGGGTTTAAGTAATAAATAGTCTTCGCGGATTGTTTCTAACGTGGCCCGGCATTCAGGGGCGGGCTCAATCGCCCCTTTTTTTTGCGGTATATGGGCAGTCTTTCCTTACGGTGCTTTGTCCATAGTTTTATAACGTGGTTGATTATTAGTTGATTACGGCTTTACTATGATCTTTCTGCCTTGTATGCTAAAGTTTACGCCACTTGCTTCCAGAATTTTTAATATTGAAGACATGTTTTCATTCCTGAACATTTCCCCCCGGAAGTGGTCTTGCGGAATGCCTTCCGGATAAACAATCTCCATATCGTACCACCGGCCAAGTTGGCGCATTACATCTTCTATTGTTGCGTCGTTAAAAGTAAAGAGACCGTTCTTCCATGCAATGGTTGCATCGAGATCCGCCTTTACTATTTTTATATCTCCATTGTTATCTGTTTGTGCCTGCTGACCAGGTTTCAGGATGACGTCCTTACTTTCCTGTACTACTTTTACAGCTCCGTCTACCAGGGTGGTTTTCACGGTCTGTTCGTCTGAATAAGCCATCAGATTAAAGCTGGTGCCTAATACCTGCACTTCCATCTTATTCACTTTCACCATAAAAGGCTGCTTTACATTGGCGGCTACTTCAAAGTAGGCCTCTCCTTTTAAGACTATTTCCCTGTTCTTACCGGTGAAGGCAGTTGGGAAAGTGATGCTGCTGGCGGAGTTTAGCCATACGGTAGTACCATCAGGCAAGGTTACCTGGTACTGCCCTCCTCTTGGAGTGGCGAGTGTATTCAACGCTGCAGGTTCATTGCTATTCCCCTTTGCGTTATTATAGGCCAATTGGCCGCTTTTTAGTTTTATTACAGTAACTGTACCCTGCTTGCTTAATGCGCCGTTTTTAGCGTCTTCCAGCACGATTACAGAGCCGTTTGCGAGAGTGAGGGTAGCTTTGTTGCCACCAGGACCAATATCTTTAGTATCTTTTTGTGCTATTGGTTGTTTCCTGTCTGTTCTTAACCACCAGCCACCAGCGAGTATTAATAATAGTACAGCCGCCGCAGCGCTCCACCAGATGGTCCTGTTAGTATGTATTACTTTTACTGAGAGTATGTTTTGTAATAATTGCCTGCTTTGTTCTTCTGTATAGATCTTAGGTGCATCTGTACTGTCTTTCCACACATCATCCATTACAGCTTTAACGGCAGCTTCGTTTTTGCTGTCCGACAGCCATTGCATCAGCGCTTCTTCCTCTTCGGGAGTGGCTGTGCCATTGAAATAACGGCGCATCAGATCTTGTAATACCGGCTCAGACATCGGTTGATGATTTTGGTTCCTTGTATATTAAAGACACCAGAAAAAACAAAACCGGGTAGTCCGTTTCAAATTATTTTAAAAAAACTTTATGAGGACCAATAAAATGATGTGATGGAGATGGGCGCGGACATAAACAGTGATAGAGCGTAAGGCTGCTGACAGGTGCTTACGGGCGGTTTCAGGGGAGATTTGCATGTGACGGCTGATTTCTGCATATGCCATGCGGTGGTGCTGTTTCAACAGATACACCTTCTTTTGCTGGGTAGGGAGTTTGGCGACTGCCTGTTCTATTAACGGGGTGTAGTCATTATCTTCTGCGACTGGGGCTGCGTCCTGATCATGTTCCCAGGTTTCCCGGCGTACACGTTCCCTGGCGGCCTGGCGCAAGCAGTTGAAAGCCTCATTACGGGCTAAGATATATAGATAACTGTCGATTTGTTTTATTTCCGGTAAGCGTTCCCGCTGTGTCCAGATCTTCATGAATACGTCCTGGACGATTTCTTCCGTCAGGGCGGCGGATTTAGTCCATCCCAATACAAAGCCACCCAACCTGTTATGGTAGGTATGAAATAATCCTGCAAATGCTGCTTCGTCTCCGGCAGCTATCCGTTGCAACAGATTATTTTCATTATGCTCACTATTGTACATGCTGTTCACCCCTTAGCAAAATAAGTAGAAATATGCCCCTCGTACCTAAAAATACAAAAACATCCTGATGAACAAACAGGTAAATAAAAATAAGCTGTAGGAGTGACAATTATTTATAAAGGTGAGATTTACATTTAATGGCTGTTATTTTGGATAAATTCCGGATGATAATTCTCACATCTGTATACAAGGAATTTCCTTACTACTTTACCATTCCTGTGAATAACAATCGGTGTTAATGGTATGATATTATCAAAATAACCATTCAGATCAGCAACAAATCCCTTCTCATCAAAATCATCTTTTACATCCGGAAGAGAATTGATAAATAAGGCATTCCTGCCTTTCAGCGTATTCAGGTCCGTACCGATATAATCAAACTGTAGGGCAGGACGACCAAGAATATTCTGTCCGTATACCATTTCATTCATATAGAAATTCAGCACGGCACTTGTTTTGTAATCATCCGCAGAGAATATAAAATCCTTTGGATACTTATGCTGTAATATCTTTACATCGTTAGCCATATTCCCCCATCCCAGCCAGATATCATCTGATTTCACAGCCACCGGATAACACAATATTTCCACTGCCATACTCAGATGTACAACAAGCGCAAACCATAATTGCCAGCGGATTAATTTCTTACTGAAGTAAGGAGTGATTAAAATAATACCTGTGATATAAGCAGGCATCATCCAGTTTAATTTCACCCAGGTAACAAATGACAGGAGGAAGAACCCTGCAAATACCGGTACGAAAAAACATAAAAGGAATAATTTCTCCTGAGGAATAGTGGCTATTCTCCAGCTGTATTTTTTAATGATCCGGTATAACAACCAGCATAATGCGAATAATAATGTGGGCATGAGGATAGCCGCCTGATGGCCAACTACTCCCAGGAAATCAATGACATTGATATGGAAGCCGCTTACTCTTTCAGAAGACTGAAAACGGAAGGATGCCAGATTATTACGCACATTCCATATGATGACCGGACTAATCGTAATACCGAAGAATAATACAGCTAACCAGCTCCAGGGAAAGAACAACAGCCGCCGGTATTTATTTGATAATATTAAAAACAGTACCACACCTGCAGGCATCAACAATCCGGTGTATTTACTATCGAAAGTAAGGCCCATACTGATACCGGCCAGTATCCACCAAACCTGTTTGTGCTGAAAAATGGCTTTATACAGGCATAAGAGAGACAATGTCCAGCATAATAGTAATGGTACATCCGGGGTGGATACCAATGACAGAATGGTTACCATCAGCGTGGAGAAAAACACCAATAAGGCATTGTCTGTTCTGCGGGGGCTGAGGAAATATCCTGCCAGTTTGTAGAATGAGAGTAAAGTCAGTAAGGTAATAAAGGTATCCGCCAGTTTAATGGCGAATACCTTCTTACCAAATATGGTCGTGAATGTTTTTAATAAATAAGCAATAGCCGGAGGATGATCAAAATATGAAAGGGCAGGATGTTCTCCATAGAAGGAGTAGTAGGCATCCTGGGGCATTAATCCCATTATGCCTATGAATGCTAATCTTAGCAAAAGGATGATCAACACCGTAACCGTTAAGAGCTTATACTCTTTGATAACAGCTCCGGGATTTGCCCAAAATCCGGCTTTATTCATAGGTATTTTAACGCCATAATCATTCCACAATTGTTACAAATCAGAGCTTTACCCTTCCCATCAACGGATCTGTGAAACTGGCTTTCCCTGTTTCCACTCTTCCTGCAAAGCGTTGTTCAAATGTTGTATATCCTTTTGCCCTTACTGTGAAATCATACCAGCCGAAACTCTGGCTAAGATCCAGCTTAATACTGCCCTTGCCGGGAATAACGAATGAATGGTCACCGCTCTTGTAACCGTTGTCTGTAATTTCAATACTGTACATAGCGGAGCTGGAGAATTCTATATTCAGATTGCCTGTAAAATGCTCGTTATAGCAGTAAACTTCCATCTTAGGATCGTCCTTATCTCCTTTGAATTCCCGGAAGAAGCCATTAGGACCATATACTTTCAGATGATATTTTTCATTTTCAAACTGAGACAGTACCCATTTATCGGTGAGTTCATCACCTGCTGATACCGCGTAAGACCATGTTCTTACGCCTTCCATTTTGTTGTCACGCCTGGACTGATATTTCCCGGGGGCGTATACGTTAAATGGTGCACCGGCCGACTTCTTTTTGAACAATGTATCACCAACCTGGAATTCAATGGCAAACGCTTTTCCGGATAAATGCCCGTTCACTGTCAGTTCATAGGGCAACGCACAGGAGTTACTGATACCTTCTTCCTGTTTGGGCATTAGTGGAGATGCAGCAGGATTATGGTTGATGGCGGCAATATCTGCTGCTGTCAGTTTACGGAAACCGGATGGTACATTTTTAAATTGTGCCTTGTGGATGCTTTCTATGAAAGGGTCCCTGTCTAAGTATTTTGGCAGGGTGATCTTTTCGCCGTTGTATGGACGGAAAACGGAAGTCAGGTCACCGCAAACAGTACGGCGCCACTGACTGATATTACTCTCTACAATCCTTTTCTTTGTCTTATGCCCAAGGAATTCCTCCAGGAACTGCAATGTAGAGGTATGGTCAAATACCTGGGAATTCACCCATCCTCCCCTGCTCCAGGGAGAGGCAATTACCAGTGGTACTCTGTATCCAAGCCCGATAGGACTTTCCCTTACATCTGCAGCTTTCATACCGGGCTTACTCAATTCCTGTTCACGGGTTACGTATTCAGCTGCGGTGTTTATCTTTCTGGAAACAAATCCTGTTCCGGGCAGGTGAGGTGATACAAACGGAGGGATATGATCGAAATCTCCGTCATTCTCATCATAAGCCAGGATGAAGATTGTTTTCTTCCATACTTCCGGGTCCTGGGTAAGGATATCCATTACTTCGGATACATACCAGGCACCATACCAGGGTGCGCCGGGGTGGTCTGAGAAGTTTTCAGGAGCAACCAGCCAGGAAACGGTCGGCAGCTGGCCGGTCTTTACGTCTTCCCGGAACTGATGTAAAACATCTCCCTTGGGAACGGTCATTGTTCTCTCCTTATCTCCATCCTTATAATTAAGGGTAGTGATGGAATGATAAGCAGGATCTTTTTTATTGGTAGTAAACGCCTTTTCATGCAGGTTCCTTTCCTTTTGGGAGAGCTGCGCGAATTTTTCCGGGCGCCATTTGGCAGCATACTCTTTCAGCTCTGTCAGCTTTTTCTGCTTTTCTTCATCAGGAGAATTCTTTATTTCTTCGGATAACTTTGCGATTTGTTTTTGTACGTCTTTATAATGCGGGATAGAAAAACTCACATGATACTGAGCGAACCATTCCAGGGGATTATCAGTGAAGTTAGCCAGCCACGCATCTTCATCTCCTTCAAATCCTACTCCTACGCTTATTTCGTTCTGGTATACTTTCCAGGAGATACCGTTGTCTTCCAGTCTTTCCGGGAAGGTAGTCCAGTTGGCAGGGAAACCATAATCCACTTCACTATTCCTGACATTTGGCTGCCCATCGGCTTTTGCGCCGGAACGAAGGGTGCCTGTCCAGAAATATAAGCGGTTGGGAGTGGTACCTGTAAGAGAAGAGCAGAAGTTCTGGTCACACACAGTGAAGGCATCTGCCAGTGAATAATAGAAAGGGATATCTTCCCGGGTGTAATGCCCCATGGTCAATGGCATATCTGCATATTCCTTGTTACCGGACCTTTTGGAATCCAGCCACTTATCATATTTGCCATCATTGCGGGCATCTACCTGGTTTTCCCAGGAATGCGGAAGAGAACTCATCCAGGTCGCTTTGGAATCTTTCAGATCCAGCCGGAATGGCGCATATGTTTCGCCTTCTTTGTTGGACTGCAGCCATACCAGGTTTTTATTAGGCAGTGTAATAGCCCTCGGATCGTTGAATCCTCTTACGCCTTTTAATGTACCATAACAATGATCGAATGAGCGGTTTTCCTGCATCAGCAGAACAATATGTTCTGCGTCCAGAAAAGTGCTGCCAGGAGCGGGATCGATTGCTAATGCTTTTTGAATAGAAGCGGGTAATACACCCAATAAACCTGCGCCGCCGGATAATAATGCGGCTTTCTTAATAAAATCTCTCCTGTTATCCATATTCGTGGCAATATAATGTATGAGTATCTAAGCTACGATTACTCATTAAAAAGTTCAAACCTATTTAACATTGTGAGAGGGGTAAATATGCCCTCGACAGGATATTTATTATTATCTTTCTCACAATTAATAAGGAATGATATGAATAAACGATTGTTGTTGTACCCGCTTATTATAGGATTTTTCGGATGCCTGACCTGGTTTATTATAAAGCAGGGCAGTACATTATCAGTAAAAAGCGGCCCTGTTGTTACAACTACCTCATCAACAACGGCAACAGTTTCTGCTCATGAAACTGTATGGACGTCTTTAGTACATAATATACAACATCCGCTGGCATTATTGCTATTGCAGATCATATTAATATTGATAGTGGCCCGTGTGTTTGGCTGGCTGGCCGGCCGAATCGGGCAACCGGCTGTGGTGGGTGAGATTGTGGCAGGGATTTGTCTGGGGCCTTCCCTCCTGGGTTGGCTATCTCATGATACCAGCGCTTTTCTGTTCCCGGCGGACAGCTTCAAAAACTTACAGTTTCTCAGTCAGATAGGGCTGGCGTTCTTTATGTTCGTAGTGGGTATGGAACTGGATACCCATAAGATAAAGAACAAAGCACATGATGCTGTGATGATCAGTCATGCCAGTATTGTGGTGCCTTTCTTTTTAGGTGTATGGCTGGCATATCATATATATCCGCAGTTTTCTCCGGCGAATGTGAGCTTCCTGTCTTTTGCACTGTTCATGGGTATTGCTATGAGTATCACAGCTTTTCCGGTGCTGGCCCGTATTGTACAGGAGCGTAAACTGAGCGGAACACCTCTTGGCTTGCTGGCGATTACCTGTGCAGCAGCAGATGATGTAACGGCCTGGTGTATTCTTGCGGTGGTGATCACCATCGTGAAAGCGGGTACGCTGTGGAGTGCAGCGCTTACATTGGGGATGGCGCTGGTATTTGTAGGTGCGATGCTGTATGTGATAAAACCCTGGATTGCGAAACAGTTTAAACAGTTTGAAGCTAAAGGCAGGGAGAAATCTATTGTTGCGCTGGCATTTCTGATATTACTGTTTTCTGCATGGGCTGCTGAGGTGATTGGTATTCATGCGTTGTTCGGGGCTTTCCTGGCAGGTGTGATTATGCCGGCAGAAGTCTCTGTACAGAAGTTGCTGACGAATAAATTGGAAGATGTGAGTGTATTATTATTGTTACCTATCTTCTTTGCCTTTACGGGTTTACGGACGCAGATCGGTTTACTGGGTCAGGGGCATCTCTGGACAGTATTCGGAATGATTATGCTGGTAGCGGTTTCCGGTAAATTAGGAGGAAGCGCGGCGGCGGCGAAGCTGATGGGGCAGTCCTGGACAGATTCTTTAGCGATAGGCGCTTTGATGAATACAAGAGGTTTGATGGAGCTGGTGGTATTGAATATCGGTTATGATCTTGGTATTCTGACTCCTGAGATATTTGCGATGATGGTACTGATGGCATTGGCTACTACCTTTATGACAGGGCCGATACTGGATCTGGTGAAAAGAATAGAGACGAATCGTTTGCAGACAAGTGGCGTATAATATTATTCTTTAGATAGATAAACCCGCAGCGTTTGTATAATGCTGCGGGTTTACTTTTTTTTGGTGGTGCTAAAGCACCATCAAAAAAAAGGGAAGGGTTTTGCAGGGCTTCGCCATGCACCCAAAATCATCCAAAAATCAAACTGGCCCCCAACAGAAAAGGCTGGTCATATGACCAGCCTTTTCGTTCTTTATAAGAATATCTTTATTTGGTAGCTTTCTTAGTTGCAGTGGTAGTTGTTTTCTTAGCTGCTGTTCTTTTCTTAGCTGCTGATTTGCTCTTTACCGCTGTTCTGTGTTTTACTGTGTGTTTCGCTCTTGTAGAAGTATAAGTTCTCTTTGCTTTCGCTTCAGGAATCGCTGCCAATTTTGCTGGCGGCGGGAACTTAGATTTATCTACACCACTTGCTTTATCATCCAGCATCATCTGAAGAGATTCTTTCAGGATTTCTTCTTTTTCTGCCTGGAACTGTTGCATTTTCTCTTTAGGCACACGTAAATCGTAGCTGTTAGACGGACCTGACATCAATTTCTCGAAATCGGGGTTCAGGTGGTCCAGTTCAGTTCTTTCCATATTCAGGCGTTTGGCAATTGCATCCATCCTGTATTTACCGGAAATGTTGAATTCTACGGTGTTGAACATTTCTTCTTCTGTGAGTTCTGAAGCCATAGAGCTTACTATTGCTGCAGAAGCCGGGATGTTGGTCGGGATGATTTTAGCACCATCGTCGCCCACACCGAAGAAGTTATTGAACCTGTCTAATATATAACCTGTAGCGATGAATTTGTACACGTGGTTACGTGATTCAGCAGGCAGGAAATACTGCATACCCCAGAAATCGCTGCGACCGCTTGCATTCATGGCACGTTTTACGCCACCTGCACCACAGTTATAAGCTGCTACTACCAGGAGCCAATCGCCGAACTGGTCGTAAAGTTCATTTAAGAATTTTGCTGCTGCCACGGTTGATTTGTAGAAATCTTTCCGTTCGTCCACTTTTTTACCAACGCTCAGTCCGAAGATGCGTGCAGTACCGGACATAAACTGCCAGGCGCCTACAGCTCCTACGCGGGAACGGGCATTTGTATTAAAGCTGGATTCTATCACAGCCAGGTATTTCATTTCCTCGGGGATCCCATTTTCTCTGAAGATCTTTTCAACCATGATGAAGTATGGCTGTCCTTTGGCAATCATTACCTGCAGGTGTTGGCTATATCTGCTGGCAAAGTTGTTAATGTAACCTGCTACTATGTTATTATTGATTTGTTCGTAGACCTTGGGACTACTAATGCTGGCGGGCAGGCTTTGTGCGTTCTGACGCACTGTTACAGAGGTTGCGGAAGGCACCGTAGTGTCCTTAGGCAAACGCACTTTGTGGTTCAGTACTGTAGTATCCGGCGCCCCATAGGAAGATGCCGTGTTTACAGATACCCTGTTGTTCCCTTTCGCCTCAGAATGCCATGCACCCAAAGCAGGTAACAGCAGTACTAATAAGAATTTCCTCATACACATATTTATTTTAAACAGGAGTGACCTGTCTTGTTTGCATTACATGTTCTGCAATGCTTAACAGGTTCGCTTCGCTAAATTGCTTTGTGATGATCTGTACACCATACGGCATCCCGTTTGAATGCCGCCGCAAAGGGACCGAAATAGCCGGAACCCCTGCCAGATTTGCCAGTACCGTATAAATGTCTGCCAGGTACATGGCTATAGGATCGTTTGTTTTCTCCCCTATTTTAAATGCCGTTGAAGGCACTGTTGGCATAATAATCGCGTCGTATTGGGATAAGATTTCCGATAATTTATCTACTACCAGTCTTCTAACTTGTTGAGCTTTCGTATAATAGGCATCATAATACCCTGCACTCAGCACAAATGTCCCCAGTAATATACGCCGTTTTACTTCCATTCCAAAACCTTCTGATCTGCTTTTTTTATAAAAATCAACCAGATCCAGGTTTTTTAAGGGAGTTCTATGCCCGTATTTTACTCCATCGAACCTTGAAAGGTTAGAGGAGGCCTCGGCAGTAGTTAATACATAATATGCAGGAACTACGTAATCGAGATAGGCGAAATCCGCGGCAGAGACAGTATTACCAACGGTTTCCAGCTCTTCTAAGAAGAGCCCGTAGCCTTCTTTCATTTCTTCGTCCAGTCCCGGATGCATTAACGCATCCTTTAGATACGCTATTTTCCAGGATTTATTGTCCAGTGATTGATAATCAGGCACTTTTTCTGTAGAAACGGTGCTATCATACTCATCAGGCCCGGCAATGGTTTGTAGAACTATCGCAACGTCTGCAACATTCCTGCCAAAAATGCCAATCTGGTCAAAAGAAGACGCATAAGCAATCAGCCCGTACCGTGAAATGCGGCCATAGGTGGGCTTTAAGCCTACTATACCGCAAAAGTCTGCCGGTTGCCTTACGGAGCCCCCTGTGTCACTGCCAAGACTTACCATACACAGATCAGCCTGTACCGCTACTGCCGAACCGCCTGAAGAACCACCCGGAACCCGGCTGTTATCCAATGCGTTAAGAACAGGGCCATGTGCTGAGTTCTCATTTGTGGAACCCATGGCAAATTCGTCACAGTTAAGATTGCCTATGATAATAGCATCTTCCGCCAGCAGCCTTTCTACGGCGGTGGCGGAATACAGGGAAGTGAACCCTTCCAGCATGCGCGAAGCTGCGCTTATTTTGTGCCCTTTGTAACAGATAACATCTTTGATACCCACAACAACACCCCCAAGCGTCCCCAACTGTTCCCCTTTTTGTATACGGGTGTCGAGTGCCTGAGCTTTCTCCAGGGCTTCTTTTTCAAAAACTTCCAGGAAAGCATTCAGGTGTTTTGTCTTACCGATACGATCCAAGTACAGGTGTACCATCTCCGTACAGGTAGTTCTGCCGGCGTATAGTGCTTCATGGAAAGCTGATATACTGCTGAATTTAGACAAACCAGTTAATTGCTTAATAAGATAAGATAATTAATCAAACGTAGGCCAGGCTTGGTTGGCGTGCCGGAATATACCGGTGGCATATTGGTCAGAGATAGTCCTCGTTCCCCAATACAGTTTGAACATTAATAAGATACTGAGGCAGTCCCCGATTAAAGGGACTTTCAGTTATATCAAACGCTTTTCTGATCGGTAGTAGAAGGCTGATCCTTCATACCGTCTTCAATTTCCTTACGAACGTTATTCTTGGCATCATTGAACTCACGGATACCTTTACCAAGGCCCTTCATCAATTCAGGGATTTTCTTACCACCAAATAATAACAGTACAACCATTGCAATCAAAAGAATTTCAGTCATACCTAGATCCTGGAACAATAAGAGTGGTGCTTTTGCGATAACGGCAGTCATTTTCTCAGTTTTTATAATGTTAAGCTAACAAAGATAGACAATTATATTCGGGATTTCTTCAATGCCGGACGGGGCATGAGGAGTTTTAATTTTATTTTAAGAGTCAAAGCTCAGCCGTATAAAATAGAAAAGGTGAAGACTGCAACACTGTGCGATCTTCACCAAACGAAATAAAAACGGAGACCGGAAAGGTCCCCGTTATCACTAATTTCCCTGTATTTATACTAAACCCTTTTCTCTTTAATACGGGCAGCTTTACCAGCACGTTCGCGCAGATAATACAGCTTAGCCCTTCTTACCTTACCTACTTTATGCAGCAAGATACTATCGATGTTAGGTGAGAACATAGGGAATACCCTTTCTACACCTACTCCATCGGAGATTTTTCTAACTGTAAAAGATGCAGTAAAGCCAGTACCCTGGATTTTCACCACGTCCCCTTTAAAGGACTGGATCCTCTCCTTGTTACCTTCTACAATTTTATAATTTACAGTGACGTTGTCACCGGCCTTAAACTTAGGGTATGTTTTGTTACCTGTCAGTTGCTCGTGAACAAAAGAAATAGCGTTCATCATTCAAATATTTATCGGAGTGCAAAGGTAATTTAAGAAATATCAAAATCCAAATTAAATCAGAAAGAAATTTGAGAACCCGGTTACACTACCACCCCGTTCCCTCAGATTTCCCGCATCTTCTATAATAAATCGGGACGGCGTTCCTTTGTGCGCTCCAGCGCCTGTTCATGCCGCCAGTTGTCTATCTTCTTATGATCCCCGCTTAACAGCACATCCGGTACCCTCCAGCCCCGGAATTCTTCCGGACGGGTATATACAGGCGGTGCCAGGAGATTGTCCTGAAATGAGTCCAGCAGGGCCGATGTTTCGTCATTCAGCACTCCTGGTATCAGGCGGCCGATGGCGTCTACGAGTACAGCAGCTGCCAGTTCTCCGCCGGACAATACATAATCACCGATGGAGATTTCCTTTGTGACAAAGTGTTCGCGGATGCGTTGGTCTATGCCTTTGTAGTGCCCGCACAGCAGCAACAGGTTCCCTTTGAGGGATAACTGGTTGGCAATCTGCTGGTTCAGCGTTTCCCCGTCGGGTGTCAGGTATATAATTTCGTCGTATGTCACCGTTTCCTGTAAGGTTTCGATGGCTCTTACTATGGGTTCGATCATCATTACCATACCGGCCCCTCCGCCAAACTGGTAGTCATCTACCTGTTTTTGCTTCTGCACGGAGTAATCACGTAAGTTATGTACGTGTACTTCCAGCAATCCCTTTGTTTGCGCTCTTTTTAAGATAGAGTGCGAAAAAGGGCTTTCCAGCAGCCCGGGTTGTACGGAAATGATATCTATTCTCATGGTTACGCTAAATATATATCCAGTAATCCTTCGGGCAGGTCTACATGCACAATCTGCTGTTTCTTATCCACTTTTACGAGTGACTGGTCATTGATAGGCAGTAATACTTCCTTTTCGGTGATGACTATCTTAGCCAGTACCTGCATAGGCATTTCAATAATTTCCTCAATAACGCCCAGTACCCCCAGTTGTTTGTCATGTACGGTAAAGCCCAGCAGGGATAAAGGTGCAGAGGAGGCTGTTTGTTTCTTGAAATCAGCTTCTTCCATGTATACCCCCATTTGTAATAAACGGCGGGCATCTTCTTTATTATCAATGCCTTCGAACTTCACGAATACATGTTCGTGGTCTTTTGGGCTGGTTTTCTCTACAAAGTACGGAATAAAGGAGTTCTTGCGTTCTTCAACGAAAAGCGCATTTACCCCCTGCAGTGTAGTCTTTTTACCCAGACTATGCTTAAGGATGTATTCCCCCTGTAGGCCGAATACAGCTACCAGTTTACCGATACTGAAATAATTATTCATATGCTTTTGCATGAAAAAGGGAAATATTTGCAAGCAAATATTTCCCTTTTCAATATGATCTTAAAAGGCTGAATTAAGCTTCAGTGCTGCCTTCAGACTGCGCAGGAGCATCTTCTACCCTTTTAATAATTGGCTGAACTGCTCTTGCTGGCTTTTTGCTATCACGACGGGCAGCAACTTTCTGCTCGTGTTCAGCCTGCCATTGTTCAAATTTCTGGAATGCAGTAGGTTCGTCGAACAGACCCAGCTTAACACCTCTCAGTAAGTGTTTCAAATAAAGAACACCCTTAAATGACAGGATTCTTCTAACTGTGTCAGTAGGTTGTGCACCTTTCTGCAACCAACGCAATGCTTTTTCTGTATCTATATTGATAGATGCAGGAACAGTCAGCGGATTGTAAGTACCGATCTTCTGGATGAATTTACCATCTCTGGGCGCGCGAGCGTCGGCTACTACAATAAAATAAAATGGTCTCTTCTTAGCGCCATGACGTTGTAATCTGATCTTTACTGGCATAAATAATTCGAATTATTTTTTTGCGAGTTTAAAAAAATATTTAATCGGGCTGCAAAAGTACGTAGTAAATAAGGAAGTTCAAAATATTTTCTACAGAATTGAGATAAACAGGCCTCAATTCCAAAATATCTCTATCTCCCTAACGCCTTTAAACCTTTCCCGCCTGTTCCAAATTTATTCATCATTTTCATCATTTGACGCATTTGGTCAAATTGTTTCATAAATTGATTAACATCCTGGATCTCTTTTCCTGCTCCTTTGGCAATACGCTTGCGGCGGCTGCCATCGATCACGTCGGGATTTCCGCGTTCCTGGGGCGTCATAGAGCCTATCATAGCTTCTATACCCTTGAATGCGTCATCACTGATATCCAGGTCTTTAATGGCCTTTCCAACCCCCGGGATCATGCCCATCAGGTCTTTCAGGTTACCCATTTTCTTAATTTGCTGTAACTGTTCACGGAAATCATCAAAATCGAACTGGTTCTGACGGATTTTCTTTTCCAGTTTCTTAGCCTGCTCCTCATTGAACTGTTCCTGAGCACGCTCTACCAGGGTGGTGATATCACCCATCCCCAGGATACGCTGCGCCATACGTTCCGGATAGAATACATCCAGGGTATCCAGCTTTTCACCCATACTCACAAACTTGATGGGTTTCTCCACCGTGTATTTGATTGTAAGGGCAGCTCCACCACGGGTATCACCATCCAGCTTGGTCAGTACCACACCGCTGAAGTCCAGGCGTTCATTGAACGCTTTGGCAGTGTTAACAGCATCCTGTCCGGTCATAGCATCTACGACAAAAAGGATCTCGTTGGGTTTTACAGCAGTTTTGATGTTGGCCACTTCGATCATCATCACTTCATCTACAGCCAGACGGCCGGCAGTATCTATGATGATAACGTTGTAATTATTCTGTTTAGCATGCTGGATAGCGTTCTGGGCTATCTGCACTGCATTTTTGTTTTCCGGTTCGTTGTATACTTCCACACCGATCTGCTCTCCCAGTACTTTCAGCTGGTCTATCGCCGCAGGGCGGTAGATATCTGCTGCTACCAGCAAAGGTTTTTTACCTTTTTTGGTTTTGAGGAAGTTAGCCAGTTTACCAGAGAAGGTGGTTTTACCGGAACCCTGTAAACCTGCGATGAGGATAATGGAAGGATTGGATTTGGTATCCAGTTCGGCTTCTGCCCCACCCATCAGGGCTGCCAGTTCGTCCTTTACGATCTTCACCATCAGCTGACTGGGGGAAATGGCAGTAATTACCTTTTCACCCAGGGCTTTTTCTCTTACTCTGTCTGTAAAGTCCTTGGCTATCTTATAGTTTACGTCAGCATCCACCAGTGCGCGGCGTATTTCTTTCACCGTGCTGGCCACATTTATTTCGCTGATACGGCCTTCACCTTTCAGTTGCTTGAACGCCGAGTCGAGCCGCTCTGATAATGATTCAAACATTATTAATCTGTTTTTTTAAAATGGGAGCTTTCCCAAGGGATGCAAAAATAGTATAAAGTAGCATGCAAACCAGTAGGCAGCTATAATTAACAAAAAAAGGTGAATATCGGGTAGATACTCACCTTTTAAATATGTTTGCTAATTGCTTTTAGCAATTAATCAGCTTCCAAGATAGTTCCTCAGCAGCTTACTACGGGAAGTAGTACGCAGTTTGGTGATCGCTTTATCTTTGATCTGACGTACCCTTTCGCGGGTAAGGCCAAATTTTTCACCGATATCTTCCAGGGACATTGGGTGTTCAACAGCTATACCGAAGTACAGGATGATCACGTCTTTCTGTCTGTCTGTAAGGGTAGATAAAGAGCGTTCTATTTCGCGGCGCAGAGAATCGTGGTGTTCCAGTTCTTCATCTGCACTTACGGCATTCGGGTTGGCCAGTACATCCAGCAACGAATTATCTTCCCCATCAATGAAGGGTGCATCCATGGATACGTGACGGGCGGCAACACCTAAAGTGGCTTCCACTTCTTCCGTATTGATTTCCAGGATGGTAGCTAATTCGTCCGGAGACGGTTCTCTCTCAAATTCCTGTTCCAGCTGGGAATAAGCCTTGCTGATCTTATTGCTCAGACCCACTTTGTTAAGCGGTAAGCGTACGATACGGCTCTGTTCTGCCAATGCCTGCAGGATAGACTGACGAATCCACCATACGGCATAAGAGATAAATTTGAACCCGCGGGTTTCGTCGAAACGCTGGGCCGCTTTAATCAGACCGAGATTACCTTCGTTTATCAGATCACTCAGTGACAATCCCTGGTTCTGGTACTGCTTTGCAACAGAAACCACGAAACGTAAATTGGCTTTGGTGAGCTTTTCGAGAGCTCTCTGATCTCCTTGCTTAATGCGGATGGCCAGGTTTACTTCTTCCTCCGGAGTAATTAAATCCACCTTCCCAATTTCCTGTAAGTATTTCTCCAGGGACTGGGATTCCCTATTTGTGATGGACTTCGTGATTTTCAGTTGGCGCATTGACATAATAACTCGGAACAGTTACAGGTTAATAAAATGTTACCTATTTGATGAATGCAAGACAAAAATAAGTTTTTTTAGACAGTAGCCAAAAAAAATGTTTACTTGTTAAATCCTTTTCAAGCAAAAACGTTTCATCATTCATAAGTTCGTTATTGAACCCATGGAACGTATACGCAGCAACAAAAAGGGTCTGAATTTGTCCCCAAAATGCTAATGTATTTCTATTTTTCATAATAGAATTGTTATTTATAAAGTGTAAAAAGATTTGGGGCAATTATTAAAAAAAACCATGAAATAATTTTGACAGAATAAATAATTTTCTATAATTGCAGCCAGATGATATTGAATTACTAATTACTTGAGCGATGTCAAAGAAAGTGCAATATGAGTTAGAATACCCCGTACGGTGCTCACCAAGTATCCTTTACGAGTTCCTGTCGACCCCCGCCGGGCTGCAGGAGTGGTTTGCGGATAAAGTAGACTACAGGGACGGTGTGTTCTCCTTTTCATGGAATGGTTCACTGGAAGAAGCTGAAGTACTGGAGCAGCAGGAAAATGAGTATATACGTTTACATTGGAAACATGCACCCAAAGAAGAATTCTTTGAATTTCGCATCCAGATATCCGAAGTAACTACCCAAACAATCCTGATTGTCAAAGACTTTGCTGAAAAGAAAGAAATAGCTGATCAAAGCCAGCTGTGGGATTACCAGGTGAAAGACCTGTTCCACAGAATCGGTAACTAATTGATTATGTTACTTATTAACTAATATCTGTAGCAGTAGTGCGTAGTCCATTACTACTTCAGGTATTATTTTTTCCCAAAGAGCTAATTTATAAGGTTTAGCGAGTTTAATAAAAGATAGCTGGTATATAAGATGCTCAAATTCCTGTGCCTGCATAGCTGATATTAATTTGTAATTCCCCTTCCCAAAATCATGCTCCCAGGGGTCTTCCCTAACATAGATCTGGAACTGATGAGTGGCCAGTAATGACCATGCTTTTGCCAGAACCCCGCTATGCCTGTCTTTGGCCTCACCCGCCAGATGCAGGGTGGCGCTAAAATAATGCCCCCACCAGAACATGGTCCGGAACGCAAATATGTTCTCTCTGCTAAAATGCCTGGGATAATCCAGGATCGCATACGGCAACTCCTTATACCGCTCTCCCCGGGAAATCTTCCCCCCTTTTGCCAGACAACCTTCCGGAAACGGGAACTCACCTGTCAAAGGATGTGCCTGCAACTCTTCCTGCAACACACCAAACAAGTCCATCACCTTTTGTAAAGCACTGTTCTTCAGGTAGATCCATCCTGCATTATCAATCAATTCCTGCTCTTCCTGTGTTAATGCGGGTATCTTCATGTAGTAAATTTATAATTTAACGGTATTTTAAATCACGGTCTGTCCGTAATTCATATTAAATTTGTAAGATTTGTGGAAAGTTCGGACTGTGATCCGGAAGTCTCTAATTAACTGCCGGCTGTGAAAAAACTGGATAAGCTACTCGTTAAAACATTTATAGGTCCGTTTGTGGCCACTTTCTTTGTTACTTTATTCGTACTGGTCATGCAATTCCTATGGAAATACATCGATGACCTCGTAGGAAAAGGGCTGGATACTCCTGTAATCATAGAACTTATTACCTATACCAGCGCAAACCTGGTATCCCTGGCATTGCCCCTGGCTGTGCTCTTATCCTCTATCATGACCTTCGGGAACCTGGGAGAGAGCTTTGAACTGGTGGCCCTGAAATCATCCGGCATTTCATTACTGCGCTTTATGCGCCCCCTGCTGCTGGTATGTGCCACCATTGCCGTACTCGCTTTCCTTTTTAACAACTATGCCATGCCGGTGGCCAACCTGCGGGCAAAATCACTCTTATACGATATCACCAACTCCAAACCGGCCTTTAATATCAAGGCAGGTGTGTTTTATACCGATATACCGGACTATACCATTAAAGTGGCCAGCAAGGAAAAGGATAATAAAACCATTCACCAGGTAATGATCTATGATCATAGCGCTGGCGGACAGGATAAACTGATCCTGGCTGAGAAAGGGACCATGCTGCTGTCTGAAGACAAACGCTTCCTATACTTTGTGCTGGAAAAAGGATGGCGCTACGAAGAACGTGGTACCCGTGCGGCCACTATCCCCGGAGATATGATCCGCCTGGGCTTCCGGCAATACAAAAAAGCATTCGACCTCAGCTCTTTTGCTTTCAGCCGCCTGGATATGGGTCTCTTTGCCTCCAACCAGCAGATGCTGAACGTAAGGCAGCTGGACAAAGCCATCGACTCCCTGGCCCTGCAGGAGAAAATGTTCACCCGTACCGTCAACGCATACATTACAACCCGGTATCCTTTTTATAAATGGAAGGACACCGGCTGGTTAGCTACTGCACCTCCCTTAACAGTAAAACATTTCAAGGACATAATACCGGAGAAGTCCCAGCGTTATGTTGCCGAGAGAACAGAACAGAATATCCGTGATGCTATCAGTAATCTTGAAGGCCCTTCCAGAGAATTTGCAGATAAGCATAATACCCTGCTCCTTCATAAGGTGGAATGGCAGCGGAAATTTACACTGGCCTTTTCCTGTATTGTCATGTTCCTGATTGGTGCCCCTCTGGGATCAATTATCAGAAAAGGGGGTTTAGGTACTCCGCTCATTTTTGCCGTTATATTCTTTGTTATCTTTAATATATTTTTCATGGTGGGGGAAAAGATGGCGCGTAAGGATGTGATGGCTACCTGGAGTGGCATGTGGCTTTCCAACATAGTGCTGATACCTATTGCGGTTTTCCTGATTGTGAAAGCGCTCAACGATTCCCAGCTGTTTAACAAAGATTATTATATCAAGATTTTCAGAATTATTAAACAATTCACTGAGAAATTGAGATTAAAGAAAACTGCCGGCATTTAGTCCGCCGGCAGACCATAACAACCTACAACTTTTAAAACGCGAATATTGAAAACGCTGATTACACTATTCGGAAAGAACCCATGGTTCTTCATTCCGTTCCTGTTATGGGTAGTAACTGGTGGAGTACTGCAGATCTTTTTCTTCACACATGAAGAATTATTTCTTGCTATCAATCATGCACACGCGCCATGGGCCGATGTTTTAATGACTGGCGTAACCTACATCGGGGATGGGATCACCTTTGCAATAATGCTGGCGATCATTCTGTTATTACGCAAATTCAGGTTGTTCTTTAATGCAGCAGCGATCCTGTTGCTGGTGACTATAATAGTACAAACGGCTAAACATATCTTTAATGCACCAAGGCCCATTAGCTATTTCGGCGATGCCAGCCTGATACATACCGTGAAATGGGTAACTGTACACAGTAGCTGTAGCTTTCCTTCAGGCCATACCACCACGGCTTTTGCCATGTTCTGTTTCCTGGCACTGATCAGTAAGAATAAACTGACCGGCGCGTTATTTATTACAATGGGACTGATTGCTGCCTGGTCAAGAATTTACCTGGCACAACATTTCTTTATCGATGTGTATGTAGGCAGTATCATAGGTACATTAAGCAGCGTGTTCATTTACATGCTGTTCGAACAAAGAAAAATCAAGTCGTCTCCTGAAATTGTTCAGGAACCTCTCGTAGGTCTAAGTTGATTTAGCTATTTTTGTTGATTATGTTAATTAGGCAGGTCAACTTGATTAACTGATCAACAATAATTCACGCTAATGAATGGAATGAGATATCTGTTGATTGCCATTGCGGCCGCCATCCTTTTTATACCCTTTCTGGGGGCCGTACACTTGTTTGACTGGGACGAGATTAATTTTGCAGAAGCTGCCAGAGAGATGATCGTGAGCCATAATTACTCACAGGTGCAGATAGACTTTATGCCTTTCTGGGAAAAGCCTCCCCTGTTCATATGGTTACAAGCAGGTAGTATGCACCTGTTTGGTATCAATGAATTCGCTGCACGTTTTCCTAATGCAATTATCGGTATCGCTACTCTACTCTGCCTTTACGGTATTGGTAAGAAACTGGCTGATGCAAAACTGGGATTATGGTGGGTGCTGGCTTATGCCGGATCATGGTTGCCTCATTTCTTCTTCAAATCGGGTATCATAGACCCTACTTTCAACTTCTTCATCTTCCTCGCTATTTATTTTGCTTTCCGTATCGCGTATACTACCAAACCTTCGCGTATGGCTATATTGAGCGGTATATGCCTGGGACTGGCGGTATTAACCAAAGGCCCCGTAGCTATACTGGTGAGCTTACTCACCCTGCTGATATACTGGATCTGTAAAAAAGGAAAGATCGGTATAGGGCTGCTGCAACTGGGCATTATCGTGCTTTGTGCCGCAGTGACTACTGCACTCTGGTTTGGTTACGAGATTCTTTCTCATGGCTGGTGGTTCGTGAACCAGTTCATCATTTACCAGGTAAGACTGCTCACCACTCCGGATGCAGGACATGGAGGCTCCTTCTTTTATCACTGGATAGTATTACTACTGGGTTGTTTCCCGGCCAGTATATTCCTGTTCTCCTATATCCGCGGACGTAAGGGCAAGTCTATTTACAGCGGTTCACAATCGCAGGAAATAAAGGATTTCAAAATATGGATGTGGGTGTTATTCTGGGTAGTGCTGATCCTGTTCTCTATTGTAGAAACCAAGATCGTACACTATTCTTCCCTCTGTTATTTCCCGCTTAGTTTCCTGGCGGCATGGCAACTGTACCGTATTACAGAAAAGAAGGTGCAACTGCATGCATGGAATATTGTGTTAATGCTGCTGATTGGTCTTTTACTGGGACTTGCCATCACATTATTACCTGTTGTAGGTCTGTACAAAGAAGTGCTGATCCCTTATATAGGCGACCGTTTTGCGCAGGGTAACTTACAGGCGCAGGTACCCTGGTCGGCCTGGGAAGCGGCTTATGGTGCGGGATATATGGTGCTGATTATTGTAAGTGCTGTATTGCTGTTCCAGAAAAAAATGCAGACAGGTTTCCTGTGTTTATTCCTTAGTACCATATTCGTGATGCAGCTTACTATTGTACATTTCACTCCCAAGATTGAAAAGTTTTCACAGGGCGCTGCCATTGAATTTTTCCAGTCGCACGAAGGGAAAGATGATTACGTACAGGTACTGAGTTATCATAGTTATGCACATCTCTTTTATACCAAAAAACTACCTCCTGCCAATAAGGATTATTATAAGAAAGATTGGTTGCTGAGCGGGGCGGTAGATAAACCAACTTATTTCATCTGTCGTATTACAGACAGTGATGCCTGGAGAGCTAATCCCAATCTTGTCGTGATCGGAGAGAAAAACGGATTTGTATTCTTCAAAAGGAAATAAAAAGCAAAACGCGAAACACCTGAAATGTTTCGCGTTTTGCTTTTATATACAGCAGGTATTAACCCTTTAATGCTTCATTATATCTTGCTTCTACTTCGTTCCAGTTAATTACATTCCAGAAAGCAGTAATATAGTCCAGGCGAACATTATGGTATTTCAGGTAGTATGCATGTTCCCATACATCCAGTGCCAGAATAGGTGTACCAAGATCTTTCACGATACCTTCCATTAACGGGTTATCCTGATTAGGGGTAGAGATGACTGCCAGTTTTTTAGCAGGTGTTACTATCAGCCATGCCCAACCTGAACCAAATACTGTTTTAGCAGCAGTATTGAAGGTATCCTGGAATTTCTCCCATGAAGTGAAGTTGCTTGTGATAGCAGCTTTCAATTTATCTGAAGGTGTTGTTTTTTGCGGAGAAAGCAAAGTCCAGAACAGGGAGTGATTGTAGTGTCCACCTGCATTGTTACGGATTGCTTTGTCTTCCGGTTTTACTTTCGCCAGTATCTCGTCGAGGGTAAGGCTTTCGTAAGCAGATCCCTTGATGTTATCATTCAGGTTTTTTACATATGCTGCATGATGTTTATCATGATGAATCTCCATCGTTGTTTTATCGATATGAGGTTCAAGTGCATCGTACGCGTAAGTTAACTTGGGTACTTCAAAAGGAGCTTTAGGGCTGTTAACAGAAACGCGTAACTTTGAAGGAGCTGCGATTATACCTGTTGGATTGATTAAAGCGGCTACGCCTGCAAGGCCACCCAGCTTTATAAATTCTCTCTTGTGCATATACAAAGACATTAAATAAAAGTGAAGAACTGATGTATGCTGAAAGCAGCAAATTCTACACCAATATTATTAAATTTTAATTTATGATAATGTATATGAAAGAAAATAAGGATTATCCATAAAATAACTGCCTCATTGCACAATATTTTCAAATTAATTGTTATTTTACCTTACGCTTTCATGTGAAACTTTTTATTTGACCAATTAAAATAATTTATCCCAGGCTACATATTAGTTATATGGTATATGTAGAGAACAGCTAACTCGCCTATTTACCAGGCCAACACTATACCGGAACACAACATTTTACATTTTATATCTGCTGTACAACAGCTTTATATCGCGTATTTCTTTCATACCATACTAACCATTCCAGTAGGCCCGTACATTGTTCAATAAATTTTTTATGCCAGGCAAAATGACAGAATTAGAGGAATATATAAAACAACAGCAAAAAGAGCCGGATAATTATACACCCGTATTTTACCGATTAAAGAATCAACAGGAATACGATGCATTATTAGCCCTGCTTGCCTCTAAACCACATATACAGGTATATGATCAGATCTCTTCTCAACTGAGTGAGTTGATGAAAATCCGTAATCCGACAAAACGCCTTACGCCCGAAGAATCTGAGCAACAGATAAATGAGTTCCTTGGGAACGCTTCATTATCTGCAGTAGGTGTATGGGTTTACTTCCCATGGTCAGGTCGTGTTGTACATATACTTGACGAGAAAGAGTTTGTTGAACTGCGTACCAGCAGAAACAAACACAAGATCACAGATGAAGAAGCTGCCATATTGGGAACGAAGAAAATTGGCATCATCGGCTTATCTGTTGGGCAATCGATTGCTTTAACTTTGGCAATGGAGAGAGTTTGCGGAGAGCTGAGGCTGGCCGACTTTGATGAACTGGAGCTGTCGAATATGAATCGTATCAGAACGGGGATCTATAACCTGAGCCAGTCGAAAGTAATAATAGCCGCCAGAGAGATAGTAGAGCTGGACCCTTTTATAAAAGTAAAATGTTATACTGAGGGTGCTACTGAGGGGAACCTGATGGATTTTATGACTGGCAACGGCCAGCTGGATATATTGGTAGAAGAGTGTGATGGAATAGATATCAAGATTATCAGCCGCATGATGGCGAAAGAACTGAAGATACCAGTAGTGATGGAGATGAACGACCGGGGTATGCTGGATATAGAACGTTTTGACCTGGAACCGGAACTACCCTTATTGCATGGATTAATCCCTGATATGGACCTGGCTACCCTCCAACACCTTACCTCAGAAGAAAAGATACCCATCCTGGGACCCATGGTAGGTATGAAAGATATGTCACCCAAAATGAAATTTTCTCTGTCGGAAATTGGTAAAACGATTACCACCTGGCCTCAGCTTGCATCATCGGTAGTACTGGGAGGAGCCATGGTAGCAGATACCTGTCGCAGAATTATCCTCGATCAACTCCGCAGTTCCGGGCGGTATTATGTAGATTTCGAACAATTGATCAGGTAAGCAATAAATCAAATGAGTATAACAATAAATGTGCGGGCTTTTGTTGCTCCTGATGATCCGGAAGCATGTATGCGGTTTTATGAAGGCCACAGCAAACTGCTGGAAATTCATTTCGGCATAGCAAAGATCACATCAGGTAATATAGATTGGTTACAACACAGGAATACAATAGTAGTAATAGTTGAAGATGAAACCGGCACCAAAACATATGGTGGTGCCCGTGTACAGATAGCAGACGGTGTATTGCCGCTTCCCATTGAAACAGCTATCGGAAAATACGACCCGAACATATATTCATACGTACGTAAAGGCAGTGCTGAGATCTGTGGGATGTGGAACTCCAAAGAGGTGGCCGGTATGGGCATCGGCAGCCTGATCCTCTGCCGGGTATGCGTGGCACTGATGCCGCAGCTGCCGGTAGATCAGGTACATGTACTCTGCGCCCCCATCACCACCCGCATGGGAAAACGCGTGGGTGCCGTGATAGACAAATCCCTGGGAAATGAAGGTACTTTCTATTATCCCAAAGACGACTTCATTGCCACTGCCATGGTGATAGATGATATACACAACCTTCCCAACGCAGATCCATCAGAAAAAGAGTTGATAGACATTTTACGGGAAACTCCCATGCAACACCGGCAGGAAAAAGGTCCGAAAGGTGTTTTTGATGTAAATTACCAGCTGGAAGTCCCGAACCTTCACCAGGTACGTAGCTTATAACATTAAAAAGTAATAATTTACAGCTGTCTTTTTTAATCAAAAGGAACAAATGTCTATACGTGCATTTTTTGCGTTTCTTCTTACAGTTACGCTGTTCATTCATAATACCCAGGCATCGGTACCCGTCATTTATTCAGATAGCACCAAACTACTCCAGATGGGTAAATGGCTGGACCTGTACACAGATAAGACCAACCAGCTTACCTTTCAGCAGGTAATTAATCAGACTTTCACCAATCTGAATGAAGATGTTCCTAACCTGCAGATAACTCCCTATACACACTGGGCCAGGTTTACTGTTACCAACAATACAACCATACAACGCCTCTTACTGGAAATAGAATATCCTACTATCGACGATATCAGTTTATACGAACCATTACCGAACGGCTCCTGGAAAGTAACCAGGATGGGGGAATTTCAGCCTTTCAAATACCGCATCTTCAATCATCAGAACTATATTTTCCCCCTTCCTCTCAAATACGGAGAAACCAAAACCTATTACCTGAAAATCAGAGCAGGTGAACAGGTACAGTTGCCCGTATTCCTTGGACCGGAAACGCTCATCGATAACAAAAATGCACTCAGGAACCTGATATTCGGGATTTACAGCGGGATTATACTGGTAATGGCCCTGTATAACCTGTTTATCTTCTTTTCCGTACGCGACAGGAGTTACCTGATCTACGTTACCTATATCATCTGCGTGGGCCTTACCCAGGCTTCCCAGCACGGTTATGCATTCCGCTACCTCTACCCTGGCAATAGCTGGCTGGCCATGCATGATACGGTGCTGATACCTATTCTGAACGGACTTACAGCGGCTATTTTTATACAATCATTCCTGCATGCCCGGGAAAAGTTCCCGCTGGGACATAAGCTCCTCAGCGTTGTAAGCATTGCTTATCTCGGCTGTCTTGTACCCATGTTCGCCAATAACTATTACGTGGCGCAGATATGGGTAGAGCTGGTAGCGCTGTCAGGATCTTTTCTGGCGATATTTGTGGGGTATAAAGTGGCCAAGACCAACTATATGCCGGCGAAGTTCTTCCTCGTGGCATGGTCTATCTTCCTTACAGGTGTTATCATCTTTGTAATGCGCAACTTCAATGTGCTGCCCTATAATGACATTACTTACTATGCCCTGGAAGTAGGATCCGCAGCAGAAGTTACCCTGCTGTCGTTCGCACTGGCTTACAGGATCAACATCTACCGGAAGGAAAAAGAAGATTCACAGGCACTATCACTTGAAATATCCAAGGAAAATGAAAGACTGGTACGTGAGCAGAACGTGATCCTGGAAATCAAGGTGAATGAAAGGACTAACCAGTTGCAACAGGCTAATGACCAACTGAACGTTGCGCTTGTAAGCCTGAAAGATGCACAGTCACAATTGGTGGAGAAAGAGAAAATGGCCTCTCTGGGTCAATTAACGGCAGGTATTGCTCATGAGATCAATAACCCGATCAACTTTGTAACGTCCAATATCAAGCCTTTAAAATTAGATATAGAGGATATTAAATCCCTGCTGGGCAAATACGAACGGTTGGAACATGCCGAAGATTTCAAATCGGGCCTGCAGGATATAAAACTTTTCAGACAGGAAATTGATATTGATTATATTCATGAAGAGATCACTTCTCTGATAAAAGGTATAGAAGACGGCGCAACACGTACCGCAGAGATTGTAACAGGACTAAGGACTTTCAGCCGGCTGGATGAAAGTGATCTGAAGTCCGTGGATATTCACGAAGGACTGGAAAGCACACTGGTATTGCTACGCACCAATATCCCAAAGAATGTGACCATTACCCGGAATTATGGCACTCTGCCCAAAATAGAATGTTATGCGGGTAAGATCAACCAGGTGTTCATGAATATCCTCACGAATGCCTTTAATGCGATCAAAACACATTCGGACGGACGCGAAGAGTTTGTCACCATTACTACCAGGGAAGAGAACGGGCAGGCTGTCATCAGCATAAAAGATACAGGGCCGGGCATGACACAGGAAGTAAAGGAGAAGATCTTCGATCCTTTCTTTACGACCAAAGACGTGGGTGAAGGTACCGGATTAGGACTTTCTATTGTATTCAGTATAATAGAAAAACATCATGGACGTATCAACGTGATATCTAGCCCCGGGGAAGGTGCGGAATTTATTATATATTTACCTATGAACATTATTTCAGGTTTATAAAACCCATCATATCAGTTATGACATGTTCCCCATATACCGAAAGCACTCAATACCGCGATATAAAACCTTAATGGATGAAAGACAACCGTATCAGGATATTGTACATTGATGACGAGATTCATAATCTTAATGCTTTTAAAGCGGGGTTCCGCAGAAGTTATGAGATCTACACAGCCAATTCCGCTCAGGAAGGGAAACAACTGCTGAAAAGCATTGATGTACACATCATCATTGCTGACCAGAAGATGCCTGTTTCTACCGGGGTTGAATTCTTCAATGAGATAAAAGAAACGCTGCCGGATCCCATGAGGATACTGCTGACGGGATATACTGATGTGGAAGACATCATTGATGCCATCAACAAAGGACATATTTACTCTTATATCAAGAAGCCATGGGATGAGCATGAATTGCATAAGACCATTAACAATGCTTTTGAAATATATCAGACGCGCAGGCAACTGAAGGAAAAAATCATAGAGCTAGAGAAGATTAATGATGAACTCAACCGCTTCATCTATTCAACTTCCCATGATCTTCGTTCTCCGCTGATGTCTGTACTGGGCATTATCAATCTTAGCCGCCTGGATAATTCTGTGGAAGATCCCAACGGTTATCTGAATATGATAGAGGTTTGTATACTGAAGCTGGACGGGTTTATTCAGAAGATCATAGAATACTATCGTAATTCCCGCCTGGATGTGGAATACGAGAAAATAGATTTCAATCACCTTTTACAGGAATGCATTGGTTCATTCCGGCATCAGAATACGGCTATCGAGTTCCAGGTGAATGTGGAACAACCGGTAGATTTTAAAGGAGATACTTTCCGTATCAGCGTTATCCTCAATAATCTTATCTCCAACGCTGTAAAGTATCAGAAACCGGATGAGAGTAATCCGAAAGTGAATTTGTCTGTGAAAGTAGAACCACATAAGGCCACTCTTTATATAGTGGATAACGGTATTGGCATATTGAGTGAACATCTCAACAACATCTTCAAGATGTTCTTCCGTTCCAAGAACAATAACAAACCGGGCAGTGGTATAGGATTGTATATTGTGAAAGAAGCGCTGAATAAGATTGGTGGTACGATTAACGTGGAATCCAAATACGGAGAAGGTACACAATTTGAAATAAGCATCCCCAATAGAAATGATTTCGATTCCTGATTTGCGTGTAATTCTGATTGATGATAATGAGGTAGATCTTCTGCTGCACGAGAAGCTGATTACGCTACAACATATCAGCAGAACTGTGCTTGCTTTCAATAATGCAAATAAGGCATTGGAATTCCTGTCTTCCAATATTGCCCTGCCCAGGATTCCTCCTACTGTGTTGTTACTGGATATACAAATGCCGGAGATGGATGGCTTTGATTTTTTAGATGCTTTTGACAGTTATCCTCAGAAAATCAAATCACAATGTCATGTAATCATGGTTTCTTCTTCTCTTGATTATGGTGATCTCAACCGTACTTATGCCAGTCCTATGGTGGTTAAACTACTCAGGAAACCCCTGATAGCGTCAGAGCTGAAAAACGCGATCATAGAGATTTTCAAAGATTTTTAGGGAAATGCTTGCAATTACAGGAAAAAATTTAAATTTGCACCTCGTTCGGGGGATTAGCTCATCTGGTAGAGCGCAAGCATGGCATGTTTGAGGTGATCGGTTCGAGTCCGATATCCTCCACCCGTAAAAAGTCTCACATTAAATATGTGAGACTTTTTTTATGTCCTTTAGTTTTTAGTCGCGGCGGATAAATATTAGCTGACCCAGGTGGTAAGCAACGTGCGATGTACGATTCATCAATACACTCAGTTTGTTACGGTGTGGTTCTCTTTGCAGATCTTCATCTGTCATCGCGTTGTGGCGCTGTAACCATTGTTCTGCTGTCATAGCGTTGAATGCTTCAGACAGCTTGTTGTGAATAGTCGTCCAGCGTTCACGCAGGTCTTTGATGGCCGGCATTGTGAAGCCAGCGTTATCAGGATTTTTGATGAAGGGTTCTTCTAACTCAGAGTAGAGTTTTTCTCCCAGGCCGAATAAGGGCAGCATAGCGTCGTGTACCGCAATGAGATGCCCTAACAGGTAAATACCCCTGTTTCTTCCCGGGGCTACTTCCTGTAACAGTTGCTCATCACTAAGGCTGCTGATCAGTTTTTCTGTTCTCTTTATCTGTACATCCCATGCCTGTAAGGCCATCTTTACGAATAATTCCATATTGGTGGTAGTTTTAAAATTTCCTTTATTTGGGCTCCGTTAGCCTCGTGTTTGTAGCAAATATTGATATCCTATTTAATCGACTCCGTTAGGAGTCCCCTATTTATAACAATTTAACAGGGGACTCCTAACGGAGTCTAGGTTATGTTGTTTAACATGTTTGCTACAAACACGAGGCTAACGGAGCCAATTTGAGTCGCATACTAAAGGCTAAAGCCGTAGCTGCCTACCCATTTAGACTTGATATCTGCTCTTGCTTTGATGAATTCAGCGTCGGTGCCTAATGCTACAGCATCCAGAGGATAACGTAACGGACGTTTCCCCTTTTCCATATTCACCAGTACCAGGATACCATCAGCAATGGTTTGCGGATTCATCTTGAATTCTGCCATCTTACCAAATAACGCACCGCCCATCTGATTCGCAGCATTCACCGCATCATCTCCGTAAGCTGCTACAATTTCTGGTTTATCTGCGTGTACACCCATCTTGCTACCGTTGTTCATTTCGGTTGGATATACGCCAGACTGAATAGAAACATTTTCGATGCCATAAGGTTTTAACTCCGCCTGCAATCCTTCTGTAATACTTTCTACTGCGAACTTGGAAGCAAAGTAAGGGATCATGAAAGGTAATGTAAAACCACTGGCTCCGGTAGAGATGTTAATGATCAACCCACTTCTGTTTTCTCTCATGGAAGGTAATACCGCGTCATATGTGCGAATTACTCCATAGAAATTTACCTCCATCATTTCCTTTACCTTATCTATGGAATAGGCTTCCAGTACACCAAAACCAGTTACACCTGCATTGTTCACCAGTACATCTATCTTACCATGTTTAGCCAGTGTTTGTTGTATGGCTTTATGTACAGAATTATCACTGGTTACATCCAGTTCTACAACATCTATATTTGGTATTGCACCCAGTTCTTTTGCTACCGCTTCATTTTTACCTGTTGTGCCGCGCATAGCAGCCACTACATGATGACCTGCTTTCGCTAATGTGATCGCTGTCAATTTACCAAAACCAGTGCTTGTTCCTGTTATTAAAATTGTCTTTTTCATTTTAGTATTTTTTTGTTTTCAGATAATTGTTTGTTTGAATTTCTGATACAAAATTGCGATGAAAGAGGTCCCTCCTCCAATGACATTTACTAAAAAAACAATTGACATTTATCAAGAACATCAGCTTTGCCTTTTGGCTGCCTGGTTTCGTATCCTACTGAGTGTCTCAGGAGAAATTCCCAGATAGGAAGCGATCATATGTTGTGGTACACGGTTAGCGATATCCGGGGAATTCCGCAGGAAGTTCTGGTAATTTTCCTCTGCTGAATAACTGATGGCAGCATGTATCCTGTTTTCATTGGCGACAAAACTTTTGTTCAGGATGGTGTTGATCATCTCATTAAAAGCAGGTACTTCTTTGCAGATGGTAATAAAGTTCTCGTTTGTGATCAGTAATAATACACTGTCTTCTATTGCATCTATATTGTAACTGGCAGGCTCTCCGGAAAGCAATGCAGCCCGGTCACCCGTCCAGTGATTTTCTATAGCGAATTTTGTTGTATGCTCTACTCCTTTATCATCTATACGATATGCACGTAAACACCCTTTGCAGATGAAGGCATGATATTTCCATGTATCTCCTTCCTGTAAGAGATATTGTTTCTTACGGAGTTTCTTTACAATGCAGAGTGATTTAATTACTTCAAATGCTGCATCCGTGATACTTGTTTTACTGTTTATATAATCTCTGAAAACCTCTAGCATAATTATATTTTATCACCAGCCTATACCGTAATCTTCTCCGTTATTACTGCTGCCACCCCATAAGCTACCATGTTTGGTATCTATCAGTATTGCATTTATCGGACCGCTGGTACGTTCCCCAAAGGTGGTGATATATCCCATATTTTTCAAAGAAGTTCTTATGCTGTCTGCGGTGTTTTTACTCAGCAGGATATTACCGGGACGTGGTTGTCTGTCTTTGGTAGCAGTACCTCCCAGTGATAACCACAACTGGTTCGTGTTGATGTTTGCAGCTTCTGTGGCCTGTTGTACCGTCATCCCGAATTCTGCAATGTTTAAGAAGAACTGTAATAAGTTCTGATCCTGCGTATCACCACCTTGTACGCCAAAGGCGAGGAAAGGTTTACCATCTTTTAATGCGAGTGAAGGTGTGAGCGTTACTCTTGGACGTTTACCGGGAGCGATCACATTGAAAGGGCATAATGCAGAATCCAGTACAAAACTCTGGAGACGCTGACTCATACCTACACCAGTATGTCCGGCAATACAGGCAGGAGTCCATCCACCACTGGGTGTGATAGAGATTACCCAGCCGTCTTTGTCAGCAGCTTCTACGCTGGTAGTACCGCGCCATAAGCGATCCATGTATAAGCTGTCTGAGTTAACTGCAAGCATGTTCTCTGTATCTGCATGTAAAAGTTGCAATCCATTTGAACTAAGATCAACAGGCAGACCAGTTGCATTAAGACTTGCAGCATCATGCTTTGGTAAAAATCCACCTTGCTTTTTATTCGTCGTATCTGTGTATGATTTTCTTTGTTGCAGTAGTTGTGCAAATGGATTTGTTTTTCCTTCGTAAGGATAAGGATCTCCGGGAGCAGCTTCCGGATCGTTCCTGTCAGGATTGATCTGTTTTGCTCTTTCTTTTGCATATGCTTTACTGAGTAATCCTGTGATAGGCGTTTTAGGTGTAAAGTAAGGATCACCATAGTAGAAATCACGATCTGCAAAAGTGAGATTCATCGTTTGATACAACGTATGGATGTAACGGGTACTGTTATATCCCATCCCTTTCAGATCAAAATTTTCAAGGATGTTGAGACTTTGCAGTAACATAGGGCCCTGCGTCCAGGATTGCAATTTGTATACTTCTATCCCTTTATAATTAACATGTAAAGGTTCTTCTTCGATAGGCTTCCACTTAGCCAGATCATTTAAGGTAATCAAACCTCCCTGCTCCTGGCAACCACGTACAAATTCCTTCGCAATATCTCCTTTGTAGAAACGATCATATGCAGCCATGATAGCCTCTTTCCGGCTTTTCTTATTACGAAGCGCATTCTGCTCTGCTTCTACCATTTTAGTCAATGTAGCCAGTAATTCTTTCTGCACAAAGATCTCCCCTGCTTCCGGCGCTTCTCTCTTTTCTCCCGGGTGAGTAAGGAATACAGCCTTGCTGTAAGGCCATTCCTTAATACGTTGTTTATTATTTTCTATACTGTTGGCTGTTTGTGCTTCTATAGGATAACCCGCAGCCATCTCCATCGCAGGGGCCAGTACTTCTTTTAAACTGAGGGTACCGTATTCCGCCAGTATGTAACAAAGACCACCCGGAGTACCTGGTGTAACAGCCGCCAGCGGCCCGTATTCAGGTGGGAAATTATATCCTTTACCTTTGAAGAAATCTACGGTAGCACCGGTGGGCGCCACTCCCAGCGCATTAATAGCTATTACTTTTCCTGTTTTAGGATTGTAGATGAGGGCCTGGGTTTCTCCTCCCCAGCTAAGTACATCCCACATAGTGCAGGTAGCAGCCAGCATAGCACAGGCAGCATCAACTGCATTGCCTCCTTTCTGGAAAATCATGGCACCTGCAGTAGCTGCCAAAGGTTTACCTGTAACCGCCATCCAGTTCTTACCATGTAAAGGTGGTTTCTGGGTTTGCTGGGCTTGTATTTTTCCTATTATCAGTAAGGAGAAAGCGAGGAGGAAAAAGTGTTTCATAAGCTATTAACAGATTTAAATACGGAAGACGTAAATTAAGAAAATAGCCTGTATTGAGAGTATTCCTTACATGAGCGGTTAGGAATAGAAGAGCAATTGCTAAGCTTTTGAACAGGATTATCTTACGTTTATCCTACGTTAAAAGACGTAGGATAAACGTAAGATAATCCTGTTCAAAAGCCAGTCAGAACCTCTTTAAGACATCAGGAGACACTAACTAAAAAGGCTCCTGGTACTTTTTAGAAAAAGAATTGCTCGGAAATAACCTTTCCATCTTTTACGCCATACACGCAAACTTCAGACATCGTTTCACGGTCCCGTCCTTTCATCTTCACATCCATATCCAGGGTAAACGCGATTGCGCTGCCGGCGATAAGTGGTTCCGACACTTTCACACCATAGACTTCGTCTACCATACCCATGAATTGCCTGATTTTTTCATTAACGGCGGGCAAACCTTTTGTTTCCTTTTCAAATGCAGGAGTAGCAAACGGTTCAATACTTACTACATCATCTGCATACAATTCCTTTTGTGCTTTTTCGAACTCACCTTTAGCACATAACGCGGCCAGCTGAGTGGCGATTTGTTGTGTAGTCATTGTAAGAAGTGTTTATGGGGTATGATAATTTAACTAAGTTATTGCAATTTCCTGATAGCGTTCATCTTACATAGCTCCTTTATATAACCTGACACAGCTGTACACAAAGACACCCGGATACAATACTTCGCAGATCGTTTTAAGTGTTATTTTAACAATAGGTAGTACCATCGCAGTCCTACGCTATAAATTGCATGTACGCTACTTACAAAAACCAGAATCAGTCTTTCAGTTTAACCGGCTAAATATGTGAATAATATGATTTCCAGTCAATATCCCTCTGCGCTGCAATTTGGGATACCTGCAAAAATGCATCCTCATATAAAAGTCTCCACGCAACTGCCCGACCATTACCGTCAATACAGGATTGCTGTTCCGGCTGAGACCAAATATGTAGAAGCCCCTTTCGGTAGTTACATTACACAAGAGATAAGGGACCCTGAATGGGCTATCAGCTGGCAACAATGTTTTATTAAGGAAAGGGTGCGGTTACGCCCTTCTGCCGCCCAACCTATGCTGGTCATGTACTGCATCCTGAAAGGGAATGTACCATGCAGGTTACAGGGACAGGGGAAATTAATGCTGATAGAAAAAGAGTACGGGGTATATTATATTCCTTCTCAATCTCAGAACATTGCAGATTTAAAAACAGGGAATTATGAAATGATCTGCATCTCTTTCTCTCCTGCATTCTTCAGCAGGTTTATTACCCGGCATCCCTCCTTTGAAGATATTTACCAGCAACAATTAAAACAGGCACGCAGGGGTACCATGTTACCTGCTATCCGAATGGATAACTGTGATCTGAAAATACTGAATGAGATCCGGCTGAGCCCAGCAGAAGGCGCTGAAAGAAAGGCGTTCATTCAGGAAAAACTGAACGAACTGCTCACCTTTTATTTCAATGCGCTTACACCTAAGTACCTGCAAAACGGGGACCTGGCAAAGAAACTGCGGCAGGTATGTATATACATCCAGAATCATTATCATCAGTCGCTCAGTATTGCTGAACTGAGTAAACAGGCGGGAATGCATATCAATACTTTTGAACGGGCATTTAAGGAATTACTGGGGGCATCACCAAGGGGATATATTGAACATTTGAGAATGAAGAAAGCGGCGGGACTATTACTGCAAACTTCACTGAGCATAAAGGATATCAGTCTTAATACCGGCTATAGCGGCGCCAATTACTTCACTGCCGTTTTCAGAAAGCGCTACCGTTGTTCACCAAGAGAATATCGCAAAAACCGCTTATCTTAATGCAAAATCCTGCATTAAAATGGATAAGCAACTTACAGATCGGCTCATCAGTATCAGAAGACAGATTCACACTCAACCGGAATTAGGTTATCAGGAAATACATACTTCACAGCTTGTCCGCAGGGAGCTGGATGCATTGGGCATTCCTTATGTGAAGGATGTTGCAGGCACCGGGGTAATAGGCACTATCACCAAAGGCCATGGACCCTCTGTAGCGATACGGGCGGATATGGATGCGTTGCCTATTGAAGAAGAAACCGGCCTGCCTTTCAGCTCTGCCAACAGCGGTAAAATGCATGCCTGCGGTCATGACCTGCATACTTCTATGCTTATAGGAGCAGCTACACTGCTAAAAGATATTCCCTTTGAAGGAACAGTAAAACTGCTTTTCCAGCCCTCAGAAGAGGGGCCTAATGGCGATCCTGAAAGTAAAACAGGCGCCCATAAAATAGTGGAAGCAGGTTACCTGGATGATGTAAAATCGGCCCTGGGGCTGCATGTTCATCCACTGATGCCTGTAGGTAAGATCTCTTATGCCCTGGGACCGGCACTGGCCTGTACAGGATTCTTTACGATAGATGTACTGGGCAAGGCCACACATGCCGGCGCTACTCCTCAGCTGGGCGTGGATGCTGTAGTGATTGCCGCACAGCTGATACAATCTGCACAGATGATCGTGTCCCGGCATACGGCCCCTACGGAGACTGCCGTACTTTCCTTTACAAAAATAAACGGTGGTGTAGCACCCAACGTGATTGCCGACAGGGTTGTCATTGAAGGTACTATCCGCTCTCTCAACCTGGATGTTTACCAGGAGATTATCCGTCGTATTGAGAAGATTGCAGAGGGCTTGATGACAGCCTTTGATGCGGAGATAAAATTTGATCTCTATTATGATCTGCCAAGTGTAATCAATAATAAACAGGTACATGGCAGTTTACAGCAAAGCCTGCAACAGGTGTTCGGAGATACGAATGTGATTGAAACGGAAGCCATCCTGGCAGGGGAAGACTTTGCGCATTACTCCCGGAAAGTGCCTTCCATGTTTTATTTCCTGGGAGCGCAGCACCCTGATAATGCCGGTTATTTCCTGCATCATCCACGCGTACTTTTTAATGAAGATTGTATCGCTTATGGTGCATCCTTCCTCGCTAACGGAGCTGTTGACATGCTAAGGCCGTAAACATTTCCCTACCTTTGCGCCGTCGCGTAAATAAAGGAAAATGGACCAACAGTATTTAGGGAAAACAGATATCATTATAATGGCGGCCTGCGCAGGATTAATGGTAGCCAATATTTATTATTGCCAGCCGCTGATCGTTTTAATGGCCAGGGATTTTGGGATCAGGGAGAGTGCCGCCGGAAGGGTTGCTTACTTCACACAGATCGGTTATGCCATAGGATTATTACTACTTGTACCACTGGGCGATATCCTGGAACGCCGGAAACAGATATTATTCTCCACATTTATTACCATCCTGGCGTTGTTGCTGTCTGCAAAGGCGCCGAGTTTTCTTGTATTACAGATTGCCAGTGTGCTGATAGGGGTTTCCTCTATCGTACCCCAGCTTATTCTGCCACTGGCAGCCAGTATGGCACCTGCTCATAAAAGGGGCAGTGTGATAGGCTCCATTATGGCCGGACTGCTGGTTGGTATATTAGCCTCCCGTTCTTTGAGCGGGGCTGTAGGCAGTTTGTACGGATGGCGGGAAATGTACCTGATTGCAGCAGGCATCTGTACTTTATTGCTGGGGGTGATGTGGTGGCGCTTTCCTAAGAGTACTCCTACTTTCAGCGGTAATTATAAAGAACTGATGGCTTCTGTAGCCCATTATGTAAAGACCCAGCCTGCGTTACGACTGGCAGCGCTGATAAATGCCTTGTCTTTTGCCGTAGTGAGTGCCTTTTGGGTAACGATGGTGCTGTTCCTCACGCTGCCACCCTTTGGGTATAAGTCGGCCGAGATAGGACTGTTTGGTCTTGCCGGAGCGGCAGGCGCTTTAGCGGCCCCTCTGATTGGCAAGATCAGTGATGGCCGTGATCCCGGGAAAAATATATTAATAGGGCTGATATGTGAGCTGATCAGCTTTGCCGCCTTTTATTTTACGGGCAGCGGGATTTTTCTACTGCTGACAGGGATTATCCTGCTGGATGTAGGTCATCAGTCGGTACAGGTGACCAACCAGACGATTATCTATTCTATTATGCCCGAAGCCAGGAACCGGTTCAATACTGTCTTTATGACTTCTACCTTTATAGGCGGGGCCAGTGGCTCTGCATTGGGATTGTTATTGTGGAATATGGGGCGATGGCCGGCTGTATGTTTGGGAGCGTCGCTGGTAATAATATTGAATGTATCCTTGTTTTTCAGGTACAGGCCAGGCAGGCAACAATTAGACTAGAGATAAGGGGGACTAAAAAGTCTCCCTTATTTTTTAACAGATCGGACTAACCCCAAAGCCCGGTGAACACTTCTACTTAATAAGCTCGTCTTAAACACTACTCAGCAAGAGCCTAAACTCTCCTGTAAACTTTTTATAGCTGTAAATAGACTAGTATATAATCCCTATATAAGCCCTATCTATATAGGTACGGCTTATATACCTGTTATATAGGGGTTATATACAGCTTATATACGGGTTATATACCCTAATGCACAGAATCTCAGTAGGTTAACACTACCTATTAATATTTCGATGCTTTTTTACTACTGATTATCAATTCATTAAAATATAATTAGAACTATTATATCAGGAAATAGTGAAGCTAATATCAGTATCCTCAGAATATTTATCTTTATAAGATCTGTCATACCCAAACCTGATTTCATGCGCAACTTAGTTATTATCGAAGCCCCATCTAACTTAGGCTTAAAATCATTACAACCAGGAACAGAGCCAGGTGTTAGACTATTCCCGGAAGCGCTCCGGAAAACCGGCTTTGCTGATAATACTGGTATTACCCAAACCATTCAGGTACCGGCTCCCCCATATAGTATGGATATTCATGCGGAAAGCAAGATCCGGAATGCAGAAGCGATTGCCCACTACAGCCGGACGCTGGCCTCTCATGTACAGGAAGCGGTGGAACAGGGGATTATTCCTGTGGTCATAGGTGGTGATTGCAGTATTGTACTGGGCAATGCCCTGGGACTTAAAAACACCGGCGGCCGGTACGGGCTGTTTTCCATAGACGGGCATACGGATTATATGTTGCCGGAACATTCCGGCACTGCCGGAGCGGCAGGTATGGACCTGGCACTGGTTACCGGCAACGGGCCTGCCATTCTTTCCGACATAGACAACCAGGGGCCTTATATATCAGAGGAGTTTGTTTTCGCCTATGGCAACCGGGAACTGGATGATGATTATGTAGCACCTATTATAGACAGCAATGTCCATTATTATGACCTGCCGGCTATCCGTAAACAGGGAATTGGCCGGATTACGACAGATTTTCTGAGGATGGTAGCGCAAAATAACCTGGACGGTTTCTGGATTCACATGGATGTGGACGTACTGGACAATGAGATTATGCCTTGTGTAGATTCGCCTCAGGAAGACGGGTTGACATACCAGGAATTAAAGCAAACATTGCAGCCATTGTTGGCCTCTCCTTCTTTTAAAGGGATCAATATTACGATCCTGGACCCGACACTGGACCCTCACGGGACCTATATCACTGCCTTTTCAGCACAATTGTCCGCGTTACTAAAGCAATAAATCCGGAAGCACATTTTTTTAATCCATAAAATACAGTACCTTTGCAGACCTTTTTCGGTATGTTTAAGTACTGATTAAGCAGCTCTTATAAATAGGATCGCGGGTGTGGTGAAATTGGTAGACACGCCAGACTTAGGATCTGGTGCCTCACGGTATGCGGGTTCGAGTCCCTCCACCCGCACAAAATGCTGAATGCAGAACGCTGAATTTAAAATGCTATACACATAATTAGATGAAGCCTTCTGCATTCGGTGTTTTAACAACAGCTTACATCGAACTTTGCCATTAAGGCGCTAAGTCACCAAGTAACTCCCACATAGCTGCCATTCCTTCGTGCCTTTGTGACTTCATGGCAGAAATTCAAAACAAGGAATTATTATTGCTTCATACAAGAACATTTATTTAAACAATTATGGCAACCGTTACCAGAGAAAACATCGGTTTATTGAATGATAAGATCACTGTGAAAGTGAGCCAGGAAGATTATCTTCCGAATTTTGACAAAGCAGTAAAGCAACTCAGCAAGACCGCCAATATACCCGGTTTCCGTAAAGGCATGGTGCCGGTAGGCATGGTGAAGAAGATGCATGGACAAGCTATTTTTGCAGACGAAATACTGAAAACTGTAGAAAAAGAGTTGACCGGATACCTGCAGAACGAGAAACTGGAGATCTTCGCACAACCCCTTCCACTTGATCGTGAAAGCGTAAAATTTGACCAGTTCCAGCCTGCTGATTATGACTTCGGTTTCGAAGTAGGTCTGAAACCGGCTTTCAATATCACTCCCCTTGAAGAAGGAAAAACAACGCTTACCCGTTATAAAATAAAAGCTACCCCTGAAATGATCAACGAAGAAGTTGAGCGTTTACAGATGAAAGGTGGTAAGATGAGCGAACCTGAAACCATCACTACTGAAGAAAACGTGCTGAACGTAGAGTTTGAGGAAAGCGATGCAAAGGGTAACATAACAGAAGGTGGTATCAAAAAAGATAACTCTCTCCTGTTAAAATATTTCTCTGCTCCTATCCAGGCACAACTGATGGGTAAGAAACTGGGTGATTCTATCGTATTCCAGCTGGCTACGTCTTTTGACGGAGACAAACTGGGATGGGTACTGAAAGACCTGGGCTTTGAAGAAAACGACGCTGAAGCAGCGAAGAAATACTTCAAACTCAGTATTACCAAAGTAGGATTAATTGAAAAGAGAGAACTGAACGAAGAGTTCTTCAAAGAGATCTACCCTGCTGACAGCATTACTACAGAAGCAGCTTTCCGTGAAAAACTGCAATCAGAAATAGAAAAATACTGGGATTCCGAAAGCCGGAACCATCTGCATAACGAACTGTTCGAAGTGCTGGTTCACGAAACGCCTATAGAACTGCCCAAAGATTTTCTGAAACGTTGGCTGCAAACCGGCGGTGAAAAACCAAAAACTGCCGAAGAAGCTGACAAAGAATATCCTGGTTTTGATCATCAGTTACGCTGGACACTCATCAGCGATAAACTGATCCGCGAAAATAAACTGGACGTTTCTTTTGATGAACTGAAAGAAAACGCCAAACAGAAAGTTATGGGCTATTTTGGTGGCGCCTCCGCTACAGATGGTGCAGACTGGCTGGACAGCTACCTGGAGCGCCTGCTGCAGGATGAGAAATTCGTAGATCAGACTTACCGTGAAATGGTGACCCAGAAACTGTTTGACTGGGCTGAAAATAAGGTAAATGTAAAGCAAGAGGAAATTACCGCCGAAGAATTTGCTAAATTACCCAATAAACATCACCATCATGAACATTAATAACGAATTCAGGAAGTATGCCATCCAGCATAGAGGGATCAGCAGCCTGGTAGTAGATAGTTATACGCGTCATCAGATTAACGCCCTGACACCAAACATCATCGAGGAACGCCCGATGAACATGGCTATCATGGACGTATTCTCCCGTCTGATGATGGACCGTATCATTTTCATGGGAGATCCCGTGAATGACTATGTAGCGAATATCGTTACAGCACAGATGCTGTTCCTGGAATCTACAGACCGTACAAGAGATATACAGATGTATATCAACAGCCCCGGTGGTAGCGTTTATGCAGGTTTAGGCATTTATGACACTATGCAGATCATCGCCCCTGATGTGGCCACTATCTGTACCGGTATGGCAGCCTCTTTCGGCGCTGTATTGCTGGTAGCTGGTGCTAAAGGCAAGCGTACTGCTCTTAAACATGCAAGAGTAATGATTCACCAGCCTCATGGTGGTGCAGAAGGACAAACATCCGATATCGAAATCACAGCCCGTGAGTTCGTTAAGCTGAAGAAAGAGCTGAACGAAATCATTGCTACTCATTGCGGCCAGCCCGTTAAGAAGGTAGAAAAGGACTCTGATCGTGACTACTGGATGACTGCTGACGAAGCTAAAGAGTATGGCATTATCGATGACGTACTGAGCAAGCACCCAAGAAAACAGCAGGAAAATAATCCTCAATAATATCTTATACGGAGTATACCAGTAAGGGAAAAAGGGCACGCTGTACAGTACGGCGTACCCTTTTTCCCTTATGTTTTGCCCCTTTTAATGTACATTTGTAAGCTATGAAAGAGTCCAAAATACGTTGCTCATTCTGCAACCGCTCTAAAGATGAAGTGCAGATCCTGATTGCTGGTGCAGACGGCCACATATGTGAGAACTGTGTTGCAAATGCTCAGGAGATCATAGAGCAGGAGCTGTTTCAGCAACAAGGAAAGAAAGCGCCTTCCCACTTTGTACCCAAAGTGTCCAAGCCCGTTGAAATAAAGAAATTCCTGGATGAGTATGTGATCGGTCAGGATGACGCCAAGAAAATCCTGGCAGTAGCCGTATACAATCACTACAAACGCCTGAACCAGCAGGTGGGTGATGATGATGTGGAGATTGAAAAGTCCAATATCATCATGGTAGGAGAAACCGGTACCGGTAAAACCCTGCTTGCCAAATCCATCGCACGTTTACTGAATGTGCCCTTTACCATCGTAGATGCCACTGTATTCACAGAAGCAGGTTACGTAGGAGAAGACGTGGAAAGTATCTTAACCCGCCTTCTGCAGGTTTGTAACTACGATGTAGAAGCAGCAGAACGTGGTATAGTATATATTGATGAGATAGATAAGATCGCCCGTAAAAGCGACAATCCGTCCATTACCCGTGATGTTAGCGGTGAAGGTGTACAACAGGGCCTCCTGAAGCTCCTGGAAGGTACAGAAGCACTGGTTCCCCCACAGGGCGGACGTAAACATCCGGAACAGAAGCTGATCAAAGTAAACACCCAGAACATCCTGTTCATTTGCGGTGGTGCTTTTGATGGCGTAGATAAGATCATCAGCCGCAGAATACAGACCCATTCCATCGGGTTTACTGTTAACAAGGAAAAAGAAGAAGAAAACAAAAAACATATCCTGCGTTATATCAACTCACAGGATCTGAAAGCGTTTGGTCTTATTCCTGAGTTATTAGGCCGTTTACCGGTTGTTACTTATCTGAACACACTGGATGCAGACGCACTGAAACTGATCCTTACAGAGCCTAAAAATGCCCTGTTAAAGCAATATAAGAAGCTGTTCATGGTAGAGAACATAGAACTCTCTATAGAAGACGGCGCTATTGACTACATCGTTGAAAAAGCATTGGAGTATAAACTGGGTGCACGTGGCTTACGTTCTATCTGTGAAGTGGTGCTGAGCGATGCGATGTTCAACCTGCCTTCTTCCAATGAAAGTACTTTTGTACTGACAAGGGCCTATGCAGAAGAAAGATTAGACAAGTCTACACTGGTGCAGCTGAAAGTTGCGTAAGTATAAAAGTCGTTTATAAAAAGGAAGGCCTCTCCATGGAGAAGCCTTCCTTTTTTATTGTAGTTTGGTGATTATAACATCTGAATGAAGATCTTTATTACCACTTACCCGGTATTTGTAGATTTTTCCCATATCATCTTCACAGGTGAAATTAAACGCAAACTTCTCACCTGGGTCCTTTTTCATCTCAAAATAACGACTATTATCATACTCCCATAAATCGGGTAGTACATAACTGCTGCTTGCCCCCGTAAGGGAGGTAATAGTAAGATTTTTCCCCTTGCTCCGCAATCCCAGTGAAAAATGGTCCATGTTTGATGCTCCGTAGTATTCGAGAATGGGTTCTCCCAGCCGGATAACACCATCTACATAAAAGGTGCCTTCTCCCAGAAGTCCTATTTCCTCCCGTTTATCCTGTTTGGCCAACTCCAGTAACGTTCGTTTGCTTATCCAGTCAGAATATGTATCTGTAGTATCTGAAAGCAGTGCTATTACCTGCGGCATAGGCATTTTTGCAGGATTTATCTGGAGATGGGATAATTTGATGGCAGTATCATTAAATGCCAGCACTTTTGCATGTTCATCGCGGCTTTCGTTATGAAAGCAGTAATAGTCATTTATAGCCGGATGCGTGATGTAATCTATTCTCTCCTTATACTCCCGTGCATCTTCTGCCTCCCTGTAAACCTTGTACTCATGCTCGTGATAGGCTTCTTTCGCACAATATATCCCCCAGCCGCCAAATCCTAAAATCGGCCCCAGAAAGGCTATCAAAAGACTGTACCATGAAGAACGTATCCCGCTCAGATGTGATAACAGTGCATCATTTATCTCGTACAATTTGTTATCCTTACCCCTGGCATGCCAGGCAGCCCCGATCGGGAACAAAGGAATCCAGTACAGATGCCCATAACGTTGTGTATATTCAAAATGCTCAATATTTCCCAGCGGAGCCAGAATGCCCAGGTCCTGGGGCTTAACAATTTTCCGGCAATAGTGGTGCCGGCCATAGATGATAGGTATGCGCATAGTAGGTATAGCTTGATACAACAAGATATTAAATTAAAACAATATTATATGTATCACAACGCCCTACCATTTATTTCATCCTTTTTTCAATTCTCGTTACCTTTAAAGCTCAAGCTATTAATTATGGATCTGTTACAAGAATTAAAAGACAAAGCCGGCCTTACCAATGAGCAGGCACAAAAAACTTTTGAGATACTGAAAGAATTTGTAAATGGTAAAGTACCTGTTTTTTTAGCGGGTACTGTAGACAAATGGTTTAAAGATATTGAGAAAAGAGCGGGTGAGAGTAATAAAGAGAACGACTTCCTGGAACACTAGACATTATTGATTGATACAAATGAAAAAAGCATCCGGTTGAGTGGATGCTTTTTTTTTGGGTAGAAATTTTTCGAGTGTCTGTCTGTGTTGAAGGTTGATAAATGGTAAAGAGTGATGAATTAACCCAAATTTAACGTTCTTAGTTCAATATTCCATCACACTAAAGGGTTAATACTCACTTTTTTGTAAAATAATATGAACGGCAACCATATATTAATAAATTAATTTATGGCTAAATAATTAGTTAATAATATCGTAACACTCTTTATTCGGCTAATACGATATTGCTTAAAATATATATTTTGTTGACAAAAAGTTCGAAGTCTGGTCGCTGATGATCTGATTAAGGAGCTTTTTATTCTCTTCTGTTTGTTTTACTGCCACCATTGTACGAATGGAAAATGCTCTCAGTGCATCCGGCACACTTAATGTTCCTTCTGCAGAATCTTTACGACCGGTAAATGGAAAAATATCTGGTCCTCTCTGACACTGACTATTGATATTCACTCTGCTTACCTGATTTACAAGTGGATCTATCAGTGATGCAAGTTCATCTGCATCATTGGAGAACAGGCTTACCTGCTGTCCATGATCTGAATGGATCAGGTATTCTATCGGAGTTTCGATATCATCGAAAGGCAGTACGGGGATTACAGGACCGAATTGTTCTTCACGATATAACTTCATCTTATTGTTTACCGGGTATAACACTGCCGGATATACTAAAGATTCGTAAATCAGCCCGCCGTTTTCATTCATCACCTTTGCACCGTTAGCAATTGCATCATCTATACATTCTTTCAGGTACACAGGTTTCTGAGGTTCCGGCAATGGCGTAAGGAATACGTCTTTTTCCCAGGGCATACCCAGTTTCAGCTTTCCGATAGCGGCGCTTAATTTTTCCAGGAAAGCATCTGCTACCTTTTTATGTACAAAAATGATTTTAATGGCCGTACAACGCTGTCCATTGAACGATAATGATCCCAGCACACATTCCTTCACTGCGAGGTCTAAATCGGCCTTATCGGTGATAATAGCGGCATTCTTGGCATCGAGTCCGAGGATAGCACGGAGCCTGTTTACTTTCGGATGCAGTTTTTTGAGCTGGTTGGCTACTTTACTGCTGCCTATCAGTGTTAATACATTGATTTTACCGGATTCCATCAGCGGGGCAATGATCACGTTACCACGTCCGTAGATCGTGTTTACTACTCCTTTGGGGAAACAGGTACGGAAAGCTTCCAGCAGTGGGTAGTGTAATAAAGTACCGTGCTTTGGTGGTTTGAACAGGATCGTGTTCCCCATGATCAGAGCCGGGATCAATGTGGTGAACGTTTCATTCAGCGGATAGTTGAATGGCCCCATACAGAGGACTACCCCCAGTGGAGATCTTCTGATCTGTCCTATGATCCCCTGTTCTATTTCAAAACGGCTGGAGTTGCGGTCCAGATCTTTGAGCGAATCTATTGTGCTGTTGATGTATTCTATCGTCCTGTCGAATTCTTTTACAGAATCTCCATAGGATTTTCCTATTTCCCACATGATCAGCTTTACGATCTCGTCTTTCTTCTCGATCATCTTACCAGTGAACTTATCCATGCAGGCGATCCTTTCTGCGATGGGCATAGTAGGCCATTCACCCCGACCGTCATTATATGCTAATACAGCGGCGTCCAAGGCGGTCATAGCTTCTTCTGGTCCGCATAACGGGTAAGAACCGATTACTTTTCTTTTTAGTCCTTCAGGTGTTTGAATGCATATTGGAGAGAGAACAGTATGTACGTCTCCGTTCCAGGGTTTCATTTCTCCACCGGTCAGGTATTCTCTCTGGTGAACTTCTGCAGGCAGTTGGTATTGAGCCGGAATGGCATCTGCTGAGGGGAACATATGATGTAGTTGATCTTCAAAACTCATGACATAGTTTTTAGTACTGAAAGGTAAGAAAAGCAGAATTATCTAAATGTTATAAGATGCTATATTATTTGGGGCTCCATTATTGGATAGTTATTAATCAGGCTCCGTAGGAGCCCCGTGTTTGTAGCAATAAGACATACAACAAACCCAGACTCCGTAGGAGTCCCCTATTTGCGATAAATAGGGGACTCCTACGGAGTCTGGGTTTGTTGTATGTCTTATTGCTACAAACACGGAGCTCCTAACGGAGCTCACAATTTGTGACAAGCACGGAGCTAAATGCTATTTCAGTGCTTCTCTTGCTATCACCAGTTTCTGTATTTCTGATGTGCCTTCTCCGATAGTACAGAGTTTTGCATCTCTGTAGAATTTTTCTACGGGGAAGTCTTTCGTGTAGCCATAACCGCCAAAGATCTGTACAGCTTCATTAGCGGCACGTACTGCCACTTCAGAGGCGTAATATTTGGCCATCGCAGCATGCTGTGTAACTTTTTGTCCCAGCGTTTTGCCTGCTGCTGCCTGCATGGTTAACAACTCTGCTGCCGCGATTTCTGTTGCCATATCTGCCAGCTTAAAGGAGATACCCTGGAAGTTGGAAATCGGCTGATCGAACTGATAGCGTTCCTGGGAGTATTTCAGGGCGGCTTCATATGCTCCTTTGGCGATACCAAGGGATAAGGCTGCAATAGAGATCCTGCCACCATCCAGTACTTTCATAGACTGAATAAAACCTTCTCCGGTGTGGCCCAGCATATTACCTGCCGGGATACGGCAATTGTCGAAGATCATCTCTGCTGTTTCAGATGCTCTCATCCCCAGTTTGTTTTCTTTTTTACCACCACTGAAACCGGGAGTACCTCTCTCTACAACGAAGGCTGTCATACCATGACTGTCACGTACATCTCCTGTACGGGCAATGACTACTGCCAGGTCTCCGCTTTTACCATGGGTAATCCAGCATTTTGTACCGTTGAGTACCCATTCATCACCATCCTGCTGTGCCACACATTTCATGTTCATAGCATCAGAACCGGTGTTGGGTTCTGTCAGTCCCCAGGCACCTATCCATTCTGCAGTGGCGAGTTTAGGCAGGTATTTCTGTTTTTGTTCGTCTGTTCCGAATTGCAGTATATGCCCGGTACACAAAGAGTTATGTGCGGCAACACTTAAGCCGATAGCTCCGCAGATTTTAGAGATTTCGCTGATGACTGTTACGTATTCCAGATATCCCAGTCCGCTGCCACCGTATTGTTCTGGTACAAGTACTCCCATTAAGCCCAGTTCTCCAAGTTGTTTGAATAGTTGTAGTGGAAAGGTCTGAGTTTCATCCCATTCCAGTACATGTGGTTGAATATGCGTTTTTCCAAAGTCACGGATCACCTGTGTGATCTGTTTCTGCATTTCTGTAGGCTCAAAATTCATAACGGGGGTCTATTTTATTGTTTTGATGTAAGGTTCAAGTTTACGATAAATACTGTCATCTACCAATGGTATCCCAAGAAGCTCGTCAGCATGCCTGAAAGGCCCGTTGTTATTGCGATACAACACTATTAACCGTGCCATTTTATAGTGTATGTACGGGTGTTGGGCCAAAGATTTCTCATCCAGCTGGTTGATATCCAGATTTTTTAGTGAAACTGTATCCAATTGCAGATATGGTTGAATTTTCACAAATGTGGAATCAGGTAAACCGTATGTTTCTCTTATCTGACTGATGCTGTAAAAGCCGCCAAGTTTGTTTCTGAAGCGGATAATACGGCTGGCCAGGACCGGACCTATTCCCGGTAAAGAAGTCCAGGTGGCAGAATCTGCACTGTTGATACTGATGGTTAGTTTCTTATAAATTGTGTCTTTTTTCCAAACTGTTCTCTTCCAGACCGTATCTTTCTTCCAGGCTGCACCGTGTATGCGTTCCTTTTGTTTAAACTGTTTACGGTCAGTTTCTTCCGGTCTTATCCATCCTTTATCTGCAATGATCTCTCCTTCAGTTATTGGTGGATAAAAATATTCCCACGCAGCAGGCGTGGAAACGCAAATACTGATTAATACCAGTAATACTGTAATACCGGTTCTTTCCTGTTTGGAAAAGTTGAAGTATTCCTTCCATAACGACTGCTTCATGGGTTAACAGTTAAAGTGCGGCAAATTATGGCATAAATAAAAAAGATAGGGTTAATAAGCAGTTAAAGAATTATGGTGGTTATGGCAGCTCTACTTCCAGTCCGTCGTAGGCCAGGGCCATTCCGGGTGGCAGTTCTGCCATTACTTCGTCGTGTAATCCAAGCTGGTGACTAATATGGGTAAAGTATACCTGGGGAATGTTCAGTTCCTGTGCAAGGGCAATAGCTTCTCCTAATGTGAAATGGGAGATATGCTTTTCCATGCGCAGGGCATTCAGCACCAGTACTTTAGAGCCACGGATCTTATCCTTTTCCTCTTCGGAGATGAAATTGGCATCCGTGATATAGGTGAAATCACCAAAACGGAAGCCCAGTACAGGCATCTTATGGTGCATCACCATTACAGGCATGACGGTAAACCCATTTACATCAAAGGGATCACTATCAATTGTTTTAAGGTTTATTTCCGGAATACCCGGGTATTTATGTTCTGCAAATGCATAGGCAAACTCCCGCATGATTATTTCCTGAGAGAATTCACTGGCGTATATATCTATATGTCGCTGCTGGAAATAATTGAATGCACGGATATCGTCCATACCAGCGATATGGTCTTTATGAGAATGGGTGATCAGTACTGCTTCCAGGTGTTTGACATTTGCTCTCAGCATCTGGTAACGGAAATCGGGAGTAGTATCTACCACAATGTTTCCGGCACCTGTTCCGCTAACCATGATACTGCTGCGCAGACGATTATCCTTCTTATTCGCAGAAGTACAAACCCTGCAACCACAGGCAATTACCGGTACACCCTGAGAAGTACCTGTTCCTAGAAAAGTTATTTTCAATTCTCTGATGGTTGTGCTGGTGAAGGGTTTTCCTCTTCAGATATATTATCTGAAGGAGATTTTTCTGCTTCCGTGGATGGTTGTGCTGCTTCAGCTGTTGTTACTTCAGCAGATGCCTTTTCGGCAGCCGCAGCTTCAGCGGTTTTCGCGGCTTCAGCCTCTGCCACTTCTTCTGCTGCCTCAGCGGCCTGCAACGCATTCCTGTTTTCCACTATCTGCTTGTATAACTTCAGCGATTCCGGTGTCAGCAGCGTATCATCCAGTTGCATAGTAGATAAGATATCCAGCAGGCTGTTGATACGTCCTTCTAAATTCAGGAATTTATTGATCACCACCACTTTCTTGTGTTCCAGAACACAATAGCCAGAGTTGAATGTGCCTTTTTCAAAACGCAATTCATACTTGATTTCGCTGAAAATCTTTTCCAGACGTGTCAGGTTATTGGGTGTGACTTTAAAGTTCATTCGGCAAAAATACTACTTACTCTTCAATAGTACTTACTTGCTCACCATCCTTGCTACAGGTACTATCACTTCTTCCAGGGAAATACCACCATGCTGGAAGGTATTCCGGTAGAAATTAGCAAAGTAGTTGTAGTTATTCGGATAACAGAGATATCCGTCTTCCTTGGCAAAGATGTAAGAGGAGTTTACGTTTGGCCGGGGTAACCCTGCCTCACGGGGATCGCGGAAAGCCACTACATCCTTGGCTTCGTAATTCAGATTACGGCCATGTTTGTAACGCAGGTTGGTAGTTGTCTGCTTATCCCCTATCACCTTTACGGGTGTTTTCACACGTACATTGCCGTGATCGGTAGCCAGCACTATATTGATCTTCTTATCTGCAATACGTTTTAATGCCTGGTGTAAAGGAGAGTGTTCGAACCAGCTGGCGGTGATAGAACGGTAAGAGGCTTCATCTCCTGCCAGTTCTTTCAGTACTTCCATTTCGGTACGGGCATGACTCAGCATATCCACGAAATTATACACGATCACATTGATCGGATAAGCCATCAGGTTATGAATATTGTTCACCAGGTGCTGACCGTCATTATGGGTAGTCACTTTTGTATACGAAAAGCGGGTATCCATTTTAAGCCGGTACAGCTGATCAGCAAAGAATGCTTCCTCATGCAGGTTCTTCCCTCCCTCTTCATCATCATTCTTCCATTCTTCGGGGAAGTCATGTTCTATATCTATCGGCAGCATGCCTGCAAAGATGGCATTACGGCTGTACTGAGTAGAAGTAGGTAATATGCTGTAGAAAGTATCTTCATTTACCAGCCTGAAGGATTCCAGGAAGATAGGCATGATAGCCTTCCACTGGTCCAGGCGCAGATTATCTATGATAATAAAGAAATTGGGAACGTCCGGGTCCAGGTTAGGCACCACCTTCTCCTGGAAGAGGGTATGAGACATCACCGGTGCGTCTTTGCTTTTGGGACCTACCCAGCTGGCATAGTTACGGCCTATGTATTTGGCGAACTCGGTATTAGCCTCTGCCTTCTGCATATTCAGGACTTCCAGCATTTCAGGACTGTTCGTCTTGGCCATCTCCATCTCCCAATAAACCAGCTTTTTATAGATGTCCATCCATTCATTATGGTCCGGATTGGAGCTAAGGGCCATGAACAGGGAGCGGAACTCCTGCTGATAAGCGGTAGTTGTCTTTTCTGCTACCAGGCGTTTGTTATCGATGATCCTTTTCAGGGATAATAATACCTGATTAGGGTTTACCGGTTTTATAAGATAATCGGTGATCTGAGAGCCTATCGCCTCATCCATCACGTTCTCCGCTTCATTTTTTGTGATCATCACCACAGGGATCTGCTGATCAATCTCTTTGATCTTGGCCAGTGTTTCCAGTCCGGTTATCCCCGGCATAGACTCATCCAGCAGTACTACATCTACAACTATCGACTTCTCCTTCAGAAATTCAAGTGCATCATAGCCATTGGTCAGCGCAGACACTTTATATCCCTTATTTTCAAGGAACATGATCTGTGATTTCAAAGACTCTATTTCATCATCTACCCAGAGTATATTTATCTGACTCATGCAACTTTATTATTTTGATATGGTAAATTTTCAGCTCAATCAGCTCAAGTTAACATTCTATTTTGTCAAAAACTGTTCCCCATAGCCAATTGAGACACAATTAATTGTTAAAAAGCACCTGGTTTCTTTTATAATATTCAAATATTAGTATTTTTAATCATAAAATTACAAAAACGTTAAAAATGAGAAGGTATATAGGGGAAGTTTCATCCTCCATCGTCTATACATTAGAAAAAGTTACAGATAATAATTCCTTAACGTAGCTTTGTCTAAGCTAAAGGAGAACGGTAAATGGCAGAACGCAAGCGCAAAATTGTAAATGATCCGGTATATGGCTTTATTACGATAGACCATCCACTGATCTTTACCCTTATTTCTCACCCCTACTACCAGCGTTTACGCAGGATTCATCAAATGGCATTAGCTCATCTGGTATATCCCGGCGCCATGCACACCCGTTTTCACCATAGTATGGGCGCTTATCATCTGATGAGCTGTGCCCTGGCAGAATTAAAAAGTAAGGGGGTAGAGATTACGGAAGAGGAAGATATAGCGGCAAGAATGGCCATTCTCCTGCACGATATTGGCCATGGGCCATATTCTCATGCCCTGGAAAATGGGATTATAGAGGGAGTATCCCATGAAAAGATCAGCCAATGGCTGATGGAAGAGCTGAATAAGGAGATGGGCGGAGCCCTTAGTTTAACAATAGATATCTTTAACGGGCGTTATCATAAAACCTTTTTGCATCAGCTCGTTTCAAGCCAGCTGGATGTGGACAGGATGGATTACCTGAACAGAGATAGTTTTTATACCGGGGTTTCGGAAGGAGTGATAGGCTACGACCGTATTATAAAGATGCTCACCGTGCATAACGGCGAGCTGATGGTGGAAGAAAAAGGTATTTATTCTATAGAAAAATTCATTGTCGCACGGCGTTTGATGTATTGGCAGGTATACCTTCATAAAACCGTACTGAGTGCGGAAAATATGCTGGTGAATATCCTGCGCAGAGCGAAAGAACTGGCCTCAAAGGGCGTCTCCCTTTTTGCCTCTCCTGCCCTGCAGTATTTTTTATATAATACGATCACTGCGGCCAACTTTGAAGAAGAGCCTACCTGTTTACAGAAGTTCTGCCTGCTGGATGACTACGATATCATGAGCGCTATCAAGGTTTGGGTACAACACGAGGATAAAGTGTTGTCTTTGCTTTGCAACTGGCTTATAAACAGGCATTTATTGAAATGCACCCTCAGTGATGAGGGCTTCGATGCAACAAAGATTCAAAGATTTAAACAACGTGTGGAAGAAGAATATGGCATCACCGGAAAGGACCTGGATTATTTCGTTTTTACGGGCACAGCCAGTCTGAGCGCATATAACATGAATACGGAAAAGATCAATATTCTTTTTAAAGATGGAACTGTGAAAGACATTTCCTCTATCGAGAATGCGCTGGTAAGCCATACACTGGCTATACCCGTAAAAAAATTCTACATTTGTCATCCTAAAATCTAAGCGCCGTTAAAGACAAAGGCTTAGGTAACTATATTAATTAATAACTATGCAGTTTAGCGCATTACAATTGGCTACCATGCTGGATGGTAAGCTGGAAGGCAACCCGGAGGTAAAAGTGAGCAACATCGCCAAGATTGAAGAGGCCGGTGAAGGGATGCTCAGCTTCATTGCTAATCCTAAATATGAAGAGTTCATATATACCACCAATGCTTCCATTCTGATAGTAAATGAGAGTCTGGTAATTGAACGGCCGATAAAATCAACCCTGATAAGGGTGAAGGATGCCTACAGCAGTTTTGCTCTGCTGCTTGAGACATACAAGCAGATGACCAGTAACAAAAGCGGTATACAACAACCATCTCATATTCCTGCCACTGTGAAAACAGGCCAGAACGTCTTCATTGGCGCTTTTGCATACCTGGGAGAAAATGTGGTGCTGGGTAATAATGTTAAGATATACCCTGGGGTATACCTGGGCGATAATGTGACTGTAAATGATGACAGTACATTGTTCCCTGGTGTAAAGGTGTATGATAACTGTGTACTGGGCAAACGTGTGATCCTGCATGCAGGCTGTGTGATTGGTGGTGATGGCTTTGGTTTTGCGCCTCAGCCGGACGGTACTTATAAAAAAGTACCCCAGATCGGTAATGTAATTATTCATGATGATGTTGAGATAGGTGCCAATACCACCATAGACCGGGCTACAATGGGTTCTACCATTATCCGTCAGGGTGTTAAACTGGATAACCTGATCCAGGTGGCACACAACGTAGATGTAGATACCAATACCGTTATTGCAGCACAGACCGGTGTATCCGGCAGTACTAAAATCGGTAAGAATTGTGTGATTGGCGGTCAGGTTGGTCTTGTAGGCCATATCCATCTGGCAGACGGTACGAAGATTAATGCACAGAGCGGTTTATCCAAATCTGTTCCGGACCCAAATACCTCTTTAATGGGTTCACCCGCATTTGATTACAAAAGTTCGTTGAAAAGTCAGGCAATTTTTAGAAATTTGCCCGATCTCGAAAAACGAGTGAAGGAACTGGAAGACATGGTAAAACAGCTGCTTTCCGTGCGGGAAGGTGTTTGAAAGGATTTTGTAGGATAAACAGTTATATAAAAATATGGAGAATCAACAGTCGCCAAGTCAACATACGATAAAAGCCCCTGTCACTATATCGGGTGTCGGCTTGCACACGGGAGCCCATGTAAACATGACCCTTAAGCCGGCTCCTCCCGGTTCCGGTATTAAGTTTCAGCGTATAGATCTGCCGGACCAGCCCACAGTGAAAGCCGATGTGGATTACGTAGTAGATACCGCCCGTGGTACTACCCTCGAACACAATGGCGCCCGTGTAAGTACTATTGAACACGTTATGGCTGCCCTCGTAGGTACCGGCGTAGACAACGTACTGATCGAGATCGATGGCCCCGAAATCCCTATCATGGATGGTAGTTCACAGCCTTTTGTTGAAATCCTCGACGAAGTAGGTGTGGCTATGCAGGACGCCAAGAAAGTATATTACTCCATAGATACGAATATCAGTTTCTATGATGATAAGAAGAATGTGGAAATGGTAGCATTACCTGCTATTGATTACCGCATTACTACTCTGATAGATTTTAATTCTCCTGTTCTGGGTACGCAGCATGCGAACCTGAACAGTATACAGGATTTCAAAAAGGAAGTGGCTTCCTGCCGCACTTTCGTATTCCTGCATGAGCTGGAATACCTGATCTCCAATAACCTGATCAAAGGTGGTGACATCAACAACGCCATCGTGATCGTGGATAAACCGGTAAGTGAAGAAGAGCTGAAACGCCTGGCGAAAGTATTCGAACGCGAACATATCAGCGTTGAACAGCGTGAAGGGATCCTCAATAATATCCAGCTGCGTTTCCCTAATGAACCAGCCCGTCACAAACTGCTGGACGTTATCGGAGACCTGGCACTGGTAGGCTACCCTATTAAGGCGCATATCATTGCCAACCGTCCGGGACATGCTTCCAATGTGGAGTTTGCCCGTAAGATCAAGCAATACATCAAAAAGAACAAGCATATCAAAGATGTGCCTGTATACGATCCTAACAAACCGCCGATCTTTGATCTGCCACGTATTGAAAGGACCCTGCCTCACCGCTTCCCCATGCTGCTGGTAGATAAGATCATTGATCTGAATGAGAGCACAGTAATCGGTATTAAGAACGTAACCTTCAACGAAGGATTTTTTCAGGGTCACTTCCCCAACAATCCGGTAATGCCTGGTGTTTTACAGGTAGAAGCCCTCGCACAATGCGGTGGTATCCTGGCATTGAATACGGTACCTGACCCGGAAAATTATGACACCTACTTCATAAAGATTGACAATTGTAAGTTCAAGCAAAAAGTTTTCCCGGGAGATACTATGATCCTGAAGATGGAATTGCTGAACCCTATACGGAGAGGAATAGTAGAAATGCGCGGAACTGTATTTGTAGGAAACAAGGTAGTTACAGAAGGAGACCTGACAGCTCAAATCATTAAAACAAGAGAAGCTAAACAATAGCAATGATCCATCCGCTAACTTACATTCACCCTGACGCCAAAGTGGCGCCCAATGTAAAAATCGATCCTTTTACTGTAATTCACAAAAACGTTGAGATCGGAGATGGCACCTGGATTGGTTCCAATGTAACCATCATGGATGGTGCCCGGATAGGTAAAAATTGCCGCATATTTCCAGGCTCTGTAATATCTGCTATTCCACAGGATCTTAAGTTTGCAGGAGAAGATACTCTTACCATCATAGGCGATAACACGACTATCAGAGAGTATGTAACCGTAAACAGAGGTACGAAAGACAAACAAAAAACAGTGATCGGCGATAACTGCCTGATCATGGCTTACAGCCACATTGCACACGATTGTGAAGTAGGTAACTACTGCGTATTTTCCAACAATACCACACTGGCAGGTCATATTACCGTGGGCGACCACGTAGTACTGGCAGGAATGGTGGCCGTACAACAGTTCTGTAAGATAGGCGCTCATGCCTTTGTTACAGGTGGCTCCCTGGTAAGGAAAGACGTTCCTCCTTATGTAAAGGCCGCACGTGAACCATTGTCTTATGTAGGCGTGAATTCCGTAGGTCTGAAAAGAAGAGGTTTCTCCCTGGAGAAAATCAACCATATACTGGACCTCTACCGTGTGATCTTTGTAAAAGGATATAAGCTGTCTAAAGCGATCAGCATTATTGAAGCGGAATATCCTGCCACAGATGAAAGGGATGAAATATTGTCCTTCATCCGTGAATCAGGACGTGGCATCATGAGAGGATATACCTCTCTATCAAATGACGAATGAAGATAACTCTTGAACAGGCAGGTAAACGTTTCAACTACGACTGGATCTTCCGTCGTGTAACCGCCACCTTCAATGAGGGCGAACGCTACGCTATACTTGGCCCCAATGGTTCGGGAAAATCTACCCTTCTACAAGTAATAAGCGGTCATATTCATCACAATGAAGGCACCGTTTTATATAGTACAATGTCTAAAAGACTGATCCCTCCCGATCAGTTTTTTAGACATTGTGCCATTGCTGCTCCCTATCTTGAACTGGTAGAGGAGTTTACACTCTCAGAAGCCCTCCAATTTCATTTACAGTTTAAACAATTCATACCTGCGGTAAAACCGAAAGATGCGGTGGCCCTTGTAGGACTGGAAAAGTCCATGCATAAGCAGATCCGGTATTTCTCTTCCGGTATGAAACAACGTCTTAAACTGGCCCTGGCCATCTTCTCCGATGTGCCTGTACTATTACTGGATGAACCCTGCACCAACCTCGATTCTGCCGGTACCGCCCTTTATCAGCAGCTGATTACCGAATATTGCGGTAACCGCATGGTGATCGTCAGCTCTAATGATGAACAGGAGTATTTCATGTGTCCCAACCATATCAGTATTCAGGATTATAAAAATGTATAGTATATTCATCCCCAATTAAAGATGCATATGCAAACTGCCAGTAAAAAAGTAATTAATGGTTGGGCTATGTATGACTGGGCTAACTCAGTATACAACCTTGTTATCACCACCACTTTTTTCCCTATTTATTTCCTCAGTTCTACCAAAGCTCATTTCAACAGCGAACGCATTCCCTTCTTCGGAAAATTCTTTGTAAGCTCGGCATTGTACGACTATGCCATGGCTGCTGCGTTCCTTGTTGCTGCTATCTTCTCTCCTATCTTATCTTCTATTGCAGATACAAGAGGAAATAAGAAAAGATACCTGATGATGTTCACGTGGCTGGGTGGGATCAGCTGTAGCGCCCTGTATTTTTTTAATGGTGCTAACGTAGAGTTCGGGGTGATCTTTTTTATCCTCGCTACGCTGGGATATTGCGGAGGACTAGTATTCTATAACTCTTATCTCCCGGAAATAGCAACCCTTGAAGACCGCGACCGCGTGAGTGCCAGGGGTTTCTCTCTTGGTTATATAGGAAGTGTGTTAATGCAGCTGATCGGCTTTGCACTGGTGGTTGTAAAACCATTTGGTATCAGTGATGGCCAGGCCGTATTGATTACCTTTTTATTAGTAGGTATATGGTGGATAGGATTTGCACAGATCACGTTCTTCCGCCTGCCGGCATCTGTTCCTGCTGTTGATCAGCATAAAGGCAGCGCATTAACAGAAGGCTTTTCCGAGCTGCGTAAAGTATATGCTCAGGTGAAACAAATGCCGGTGTTAAAAATGTACCTGCGGGGTTTCTTTTTCTATAGCATGGGTGTGCAGACCGTGATGATGGCAGCTACCATTTTTGGCAGCGATGAACTACACCTCTCTGCCACGCTGCTCATTGTTACCGTGGTAGTTATACAACTGGTGGGTGTGCTTGGAGCATGGGGAATTGCGCGTTTATCTGACAAATTCGGCAACTTACCGGTACTGATTGCTGTTATTATTCTTTGGATAGGTATCTGTATCGCTGGTTACAGCGTAACAACGGCCAACGAGTTTTATGTACTGGCAGCAGGGGTAGGTCTTGTAATGGGTGGAGTACAGTCTCTCAGCCGTTCTACATACGCCAAGCTGATGCCGGAAACAAAAGACACCGCTTCCTTCTTTAGTTATTATGATGTAACGGAAAAGATTTCCATCGTAATAGGTATGAGTACTTTCGGCTTTATTCATGAACAAACGGGAAGTATGCGTAACTCTGTGCTGGCACTGACCGCTTTCTTCATCCTCGGACTGATATGCCTGCTGTTTGCTCTCAAAAAAAATGCAACCCTGAAAAATGAAACTATACACAATTGATACGGGCTTTTTTAAATTAGATGGCGGGGCTATGTATGGCGTAGTTCCCAAAAGCATCTGGCATAAACTGAACCCGGCAGATGAAAACAATATGTGTACCTGGGCCATGCGTTGCCTGCTCATAGAAGACGGCAATAAGTTAATCCTGGTGGATAACGGCATCGGCAATAAACAGGATGAGAAATTCTTCCGGCATTATTACCTGCATGGGGATGCTACCCTGGATAACTCCCTGGCTAAACATGGTTTTCACCGGGATGATATTACAGATGTGTTCTTAACACATCTTCATTTTGATCATTGCGGGGGCAGTATTATCCGCGAGGGAGACAAACTGTTGCCTGCCTTTAAAAATGCCACCTACTGGAGTAATCCGCAACACTGGCAATGGGCTACCCAGCCGAATGACCGGGAAAAGGCCTCTTTTTTAAAGGAAAATATCCTGCCCATACAGGAAAGCGGTCAGCTGAAGTTCATTGAGCAGCGGGAGAATATAGCCTTCTGCCCCAACTTCCAGGTGCGTTTTGTACATGGGCATACCGATGCCATGATGCTGCCTCAGCTGCGCTATAAAGACAGGACCATCCTGTACATGGCGGATCTTTTGCCCAGTACAGGGCATATACCGCTCCCATATGTAATGTCTTATGATATGTTCCCGCTGACTACTTTAGGCGAGAAAAAGCGCTTTTTCCAGGAAGCGGCAGAAAATAATTATGTGCTGTTCCTGGAACATGATCCGCTGGTAGAGTGCTGCACCTTACAGGTGACTGAAAAGGGCATCCGGGCAGGAGACCTATTTAAACTATCTGAAATATAATAGTGCCATAATGGCATTATGAAGGGGTGCCGCACACATTTTGTACTACCTGTGGCATGGCAATACACTTAACACAAGATAATAAATTGAAGAAGCTGATCGTCGTTGGAGACCGTGTACTGATAAAACCCACTACGCCCAATGAGCGTACCGATAGTGGCCTTTATCTGCCTCCCGGATTGCAGGAAAGGGAAAAGATCCAGCAGGGATATATCATCAAAGCAGGACCGGGATATGCTATTCCCGTGCCTTCCGAAGAGACTGAATCCTGGAAACAAGAGGAAGAAAAGGTAAAGTATGTGCCTTTACAGGCCAAAGAAGGGGATCTGGCCATATTCCTGGTGAGCGGATCCACAGAAGTTATGTACCAGGGCGAAAAATACTTTATTGTACCACAGGGAGCTATCCTGATGCTGGAACGGGAAGAAGATCTATGATTTAATTTTTTATCTTCATAAAAAATTAAATCATGGCAACAAAAGAAGCATTCCTGGAGAGTATTCAGAACGGCTATACTTTTAAAGGAGAGCATTTTAAACTGGGATGTGCCATGTTGGATGGCGAGGTTGTAAGTGGTGCGGATATCGTTCTTCCGTTAAAGACCTTAAACCGTCATGGATTGATTGCCGGCGCTACCGGTACAGGTAAAACCAAAACATTACAGGTAATAGCGGAAGGCCTCAGCGATGCCAGTGTTCCCGTATTATTGATGGATATTAAAGGAGACCTCAGCGGGATAGCCGCTGCAGGTGTTTCCAATGCTAAAATAGATGAACGTTATCAGAAGATAGGCGGCAGCTGGACTCCATCCGCTTATCCTACTGAATTACTCTCTCTCAGTAAAGAAAAAGGAGCCCGTTTACGCGCAACAGTGAGTGAGTTCGGCCCTATCCTTCTTTCTAAAATACTTGAGTTAAATGATACCCAGGAAGGCCTGGTATCCATGATCTTCAAGTATTGTGATGATAACAAACTCCCCCTCCTCGATCTTAAAGATTTCAAGAAAGTATTACAGTTCGTTAGTGACGAAGGTAAAGATGAGATCGAAAAAGAGTACGGTAAAATCTCTACTACATCTGCCGGTACTATCCTGCGTAAAGTGATAGGATTAGAGCAACAGGGCGCTGATCTCTTTTTCGGTGAAACCTCTTTCCAGGTGGAAGATCTGCTACGTATCAGTGATGATGGTCGTGGTATGATCTCTATTGTGCGTGTAGCGGATTTACAGGATCGTCCCAAGTTATTCTCCACTTTCATGTTAAGCCTGCTGGCCGAATTATATGCTACTTTACCTGAAGAAGGAGATCTAGATAAACCTAAGCTGGTATTATTTATCGATGAAGCACATCTTATCTTCCAGGAAGCCAGTACTGCTCTTTTACAACAGATAGAAACGATTATAAAACTGATCCGTTCCAAAGGAGTAGGGATATTCTTCTGTACGCAGAACCCTATGGATGTGCCACCGGCTGTATTAGGACAACTGGGTCTTAAAGTACAGCATGCGCTGCGTGCATTTACTGCGAATGATCGTAAAACTATTAAGCAGACGGCGGAGAATTATCCCCTGTCTGATTTTTATAAAACAGATGATCTGCTTACACAGATAGGTATCGGCGAAGCGCTGATTACCTGTTTGAATGAGAAAGGTGTACCTACGCCACTGGCTGCAACAATGCTGGTATCTCCACGTTCACGCATGGATATTCTTTCTGCACAGGAAATGGATAACATCGTAAATTCATCTAAAATGGTGAAGAAATATAACCAGGAGATTGATAACGAAAGTGCTTATGAGATCCTGAATGCCAAACTGAATGAAGCAGCGGAAAAGACGGCCGCTGCTGCGCCTGCCCCTTCTTCTAAGGCAGGTAAGCCAGAGAAGAGTATGCTGGAAGAAGTACTGAGCAGTCCTGTTGCAAAACAGGTAGGTCGTACTGCGGCAAATATGATTACACGTAGTTTGTTAGGTGCATTAGGTCTTGGTGGAAAAAGCAGTAAAAAAAGTAGCTGGTTTTAATATTCAAATACATTATTTATGGATAAGATTATCAAAGCAGGGATTTGCTCCTATGGCATGTCCGGTAGTATTTTTCATGCACCGTTTATTCATGTGCATCCGGGATTTTCGTTTTCTGCTGTAGTGGAAAGAAGTAAACATACTGCACAGGACCGTTATCCTGATGTAAAAGTATATGCCAGTGTAGAAGAGATGTTGCAGGATGCTTCACTTGATCTCATCATTGTGAACACGCCTAACTACACGCACTATGATTACACAAAAGCTGCGTTAAATGCGGGTAAGAATGTGATTGTTGAAAAACCTTTCACTGTGAATAGCGCTGAAGGACAGGAGCTGATTGAATTAGCTGCTTCCAAAAACCTGTTGTTAACTGTTTATCATAACCGTCGTTATGATGGTGATTTTAAAATAGTGAAACAGGTGATTCAAAGTGGTGATCTTGGAGAGATTTTAGAAGCTGAAATTCACTATGACCGTTATCGTGAAGAGCTGAGTTATAAGAAACATAAAGAAGCTGCTTTGCCTGGCACTGGTGCCTTGTATGACCTGGGTTCTCACCTGGTGGATCAGGCGCTGATGTTATTTGGTTTACCGGAATCAGTATGGGCAGATATCCGTATTATCCGTAAAGATTCTTTAGTGGATGATTACTTTGAACTGCTACTGTTCTATGCTAATTTACGCGTGCGACTAAAGAGTAATTACATTGTAAGAGAACCATTGCCTTCTTATCAGTTCCATGGACGTAAAGGTTCTTTCATTAAGACCAAAGCGGATATGCAGGAGACAATGCTGCAACAGGGATTGATGCCTGGTGCTCCCGGATGGGGTGTGGAAGCGATTGGTGAATGGGGCTTATTGCATACAGAAAAAGATGGTCAGGTGATAAAGCAGTATCTGCCTACACCTAAAGGTAACTACCTGGATTTTTATGATGATGTTTATAATGCGCTGGCGAAAGGTGCGCCGAACCCGGTACAGCCTTCAGATGGGTTAAATGTGATAAAGATTATTGAGACAGCGTTTGAGAGTAGTAAGTCGGGGAAGGTAGTTCCGTTTAAGAAATAGATATTATTACGGGGGGACTTCTGTTGGAGTTCCCTCTTTCTATTTTGCATATACTCTCCCATCCTCATCTCTTCCAGCCTTACCTTCGGCAATCAGAAACTGGATGACTTCTTTTAGTTTGTCTTCTTTAATATGAGATAAGCGTTCATACAGCAGGCTCCATTCTTCTGGTTCTGGTTGCAGTTGTAATAACAATTCTGTAGAGAGTTGTTTAAAATCCTGACCGCTAAGCGGCTTTACTTTCTTTTGTAAACAGATATCGCAGACACCACATTCAGTGGCATCCTTCTCTCCGAAGTAGGTAGCTATTACCTGTGTACGACAGGTGCTGTTGTTGTTGATATAGTTTAAGAGCGCATCCAGTCTTTCTTTGTAAGTTTTCATACGTTCCCGGATACGGGCGGTATCTACATATAAACGATCCGCAGATACCCGGTCCTGTACAAAACAAAGCTGCGGTTCATTCTTGCGCTGTCGATAGTGTATAATCCCACGCTGGTGCAGTTGTATCAGTCCTTTGACAATCTGTTCTTCTGTGAGACGTAACAGGCGCGCCAGTTGTTTCTCGTAGACAGGAACGGGGTTGTCAAAGATCCCTTCATATGTGCGCAGCAATCTTTTTATCAGTGGTTCCAGCGCAGGTTGTGCATCTTCAAATGCGTAGAGCGTTTCTTTATTGGTAACAAACTCTACCATGGAAGGCAGGAATACGCTTTCGCTTAATTGTAATACACCTTCCTGTTCCAGGATGCGCAGCGCGCTGTAAGTCATGGTGATGTTTAACTCAAAACGACGGGCGAAATCGTTGATATCAAAATCAAAATATACGCCTTCCGCACTACCTACCGCCACTTGTAAATAGTTCACAAGGCACTGGAAGACTTCCTTGATTTTAGATAGTTCAGGGAATGAGAGGGCGATGTTATCGACCATATGGTCCAGTTCCTCTGTGTTATAGAGCAGTACGGCATATGCCTTCTGTTCATCTCTCCCGGCCCTTCCGGCCTCCTGGTAATATGCTTCCAGGCTGTCCGGGGCATCGTAGTGGACCACTACTCTTACATCCGGTTTATCTATCCCCATACCGAAGGCATTGGTACAGACCATCACCCTGATATGATTCTTCAACCATAATTCCTGCCTTGCACTACGGTCATCTCCTGTTAAACCGGCATGGTAATAACTGGCGGAGATTCCCTGTAATTCCAGCTGGTCGGCAATTTCCCGGCATCTCTTACGACTGCGGCAGTATACGATTGCGCTGCCTGTTACCCTTTCCAGTATATGTTTAAGTTTTACCTGTTTTTCTTCTTCCTGCATAACGCTGTAAGAAAGGTTGGAACGGGCAAAGCTTTTAGTAAAGATCTGTGGTGTTTTCATCAGCAGCCTGTCGCAGATGTCTTTCTGGACTTTAGGCGTGGCAGATGCGGTTAATGCCAGTACGGGCACACCCGGGAAGTATTCACGTATAGCGGCGACTTCCAGATATGCCGGACGGAAATCATAGCCCCATTGGGAGATACAGTGCGCTTCATCCACGGCTATCAGGTTCAGCGGCATCCCATCACAATATTCCAGGAAGCGCTTGCTTTGTAAACGCTCCGGTGATACGTAGAGGAATTTGAAAAGTCCCCGGCGGGCATCTTCCAGCAGACGTTCTACATCCTGGTAGTACATACCGGCGTAGATGGCAGCAGCAGGGATGTTACGCTTCTGCAGGTTGGCTACCTGGTCTTTCATTAAGGCGATTAATGGTGTAACCACCAGGCATACTCCTTTTCTCATTAATACCGGTACCTGGAAGCAAACGGATTTCCCCCCGCCTGTGGGCATTAAAGCGAGTGTATCCTGCCCCTTTAAAATGGACTGGATAATATCTTCCTGCAATGGCCGGAAGTGGGCATAGCCCCAGTATTTTTGAAGTATATCAGCGGGGGTAGACATAATAAAGTGCAACTGCAAAAGTAGTGAAAAGCAACGGATGCAGTTTAGATCACTTTTTTGTACCTCAGTCTTATAGAATTCACTGCAAGCACTATATCTGACAGTGCCATCACACCTGCTCCTGAAATAGGGCTTAACACCCCGAAAGCAGCAAAAGGAATAGCCACTATATTATAAATGAACGCCCAGAAGAGGTTCTGTTTGATGGTCATATAGGTATGCCTGCCCAGCCCAAGTGCCAGTGGCAAAGAAGATAAATGATTATTTAACAGGATCACATTGGCACTCTGCATAGCCACATGGGTAGCATCACTCAAAGAGATGCCTATGCTGGCCCTTGCCAGTGCAGGCGCATCATTGATACCATCTCCCACCATTGCTACAGGCGCTTCTTTCATCAGGGCATCTATCTTCTGTAATTTCTGTTCCGGTGTTTGTCCGGCGAATACTTCTGTGATGCCTGTCAAAGCAGCTATCTCCCGGCATTTGCGTTCAGTATCTCCGCTCAATAAAACAGGGATAATACCGCGTTTTTTTAACTGAATTACCATCGCTGCTGCATCAGGGCGCAGTTCATCGGTAAAGTCTATCCATCCTGCCAGCTGCCCGTTTTTCAGGAGATAGATATTATGACTATCATCCTGAGTAGCCTGCTGTGCCATGATAAAGGAGCCTAGCTGCCATTCATTCCCCTCTTTATCATTTGCCTGCATTCCCTTTCCTTTTATCTCCCTTACCTGCTGTAAGGATACGCCAGCTTCCCCTTTCCAGATAGTGGTCAGGGAACGGGCGATAGGATGTGAGGAGTACTTCTCCAGGCTGTAGATAACGGATTTAAACTCCTGCTCCGTCATCCCCTTAAAATCATACTTACTCAGCTTTAATTTGCCGGTAGTAAGGGTACCTGTTTTATCCAGCACCACGTATTTAATGTCTTTGAATGCTTCTAATGTATTAGCCCCTTTTATCAGGATACCATTGCGGGCAGCACGGCCTAACCCCACCATTACAGCTGCAGGAGTCGCTAATCCCATCGCACAGGGGCAGGCAATCACCAGTACCGCAATACTGCGCATAATGGATTCTCCTGCTGTTACATGGCCAAAAATGAACCAGCCCAGGAAGGTAAATATGGCGATACTCAGTACCAGTGGTACAAAGATGGCGCTGATACGATCAGCCAGCTTCTGCATAGCCGGTTTGTGCGACTGTGCCTGTTTTACGAGTTCTATAATATAAGAGAGAACAGTATCTTTTCCCGTAGCGGTGATGAACATTTTGATACTGCCATCTTCCATAATCGTTCCGCCAATGGCTTTGTCTTTTTCCCTTTTGGCTACCGGCTCACTCTCTCCTGTAATCATCGCCTCATTGATATGTCCGCTACCCCAGTAGATCGTCCCATCCATCGGGATTTTATCCCCGGTGTTTACCAGTACGCGGTCTCCCGCTTTCAGGATCTGGTTGTCCACTTCATGGATATGTTCATGGTCGCCATGAGTTTCTATAAGGCGGGCAGTGGTTACCTGCATCTTAGCCAGTGCCGTGATGGCAGTAGTAGTTTGTTTTACAGAACGTTCTTCCAGCAGATTACCCAGGAATACCAGGGTGATGATAGCCGCGGCTGTTTCGTAGAACATATAATCATGGCCCAGGTACAGGATAGTGCCTGTAAGGCTGTACCCAAAGGCAGCAGTAGCTCCCAGAGTAATCAGCACATCCATATTGGCCATTTTGTTTACCAGTGAGCGCCAGGCACTACGTCCAAAATGCCACAGGCCCAGCAGGTATACCGGTGTAGATAAAGCCAGCTGAACAAGCGGGTTCTGCAGCCAGTCCCATTGTACCCACATATGCAGGAGCAGGGGCGCTGTAAATATTGCGCAAAAGATGAATTTGAATGTTAATGTATTGAGAAAGGCCGTTTTGGACACCGGCTGATCCGGTAATATTACCTGGTACCCCATCTGACCAATGCCTGTCAGCACCTCATTCACAGCATGTCCTTCCGGTAATATAAAGCTCAGATCATCTGTGGCAAAATTCACGTTCACATCCTGCATACCTTTCTGTTCAAGGTATTTGGATACCGTGAGCGCACAGTTGGTGCAATGCATACCTTTTACTTTCCAGCTAATCGTTTCCATACCCTAACAAAGTTACCCTACAGCCATTTATGTGAATAAAATATTAATGCAACGGAGTAGCAATGCATTATTTAAATTTACGCTATGGAATGGATCTTTTCTGAAGAAGAATTGCCGGCTACTGCCCTCAGTTTCTGGCAATATTACAGGGAACAACATGTATTTACACTGGAAGGGGCTATGGGAGCGGGTAAAACCACTTTCGTGAAGGCCCTGTGCACCGCTAAAGGGGTAGCAGATGCGACTGCCAGTCCTACGTTTTCTATCATCAACCAATATATATCTGCCGATCAGCAGCCCATCTACCACCTGGACCTGTACCGTTTACGGGATGAGGAAGAAGCGATTGCTGCCGGTGTAGAGGATACAATTTACCAGCCTGGCGCAATTTGCTTTATAGAATGGCCGGATATTATCGCTTCCTTGCTGCCACCAGACACAGTCCGGTTGCAGTTAACCGTTTTACCGGACAAAAAAAGGCTTTTACGTGCCAGATAATTGCTGTGAACAAATATTGTATCTTTGGAGATAAGGTAATAATCACCCGGATCAATCTTGATACTAATATGGAGCAAAGGCAAAAACCTGTTGTGAGTGCTGGCTTTACATATTCACCGTTGGAAGAAACGTTGGATATTCCTCAAAAAAACTCCCGTTTATTTATAGGTATACCAAAAGAAACCTCCTTCCAGGAGAACCGCATCGCGTTAACGCCTGATGCTGTTGGTGTGTTGGCTAATAATGGTCATCATATCGTAGTAGAACATAAAGCCGGCGACGGTTCTCACTTCTACGATACAGACTTTTCAGAAGCCGGTGCAGAGATCCTGTATGATAAAAAGGAAGTATTTAAGGCGGAAATCATTGTAAAATCGGCTCCGCTGAGTGATGAGGAAATTGAGTTGCTGCGCCCTCACCAGATTGTAATCTCCCCTATTCACCTGGCTGCCCTGAAAGCAGAACAGGTACAGAAGATGATGGAGAAACGTATCACCCTTCTTTCTTTCGAAAACCTGAAAGACGATTCAGGTACCTACCCGATTGTACGTGCGATGAGTGAAATTGCCGGTGGGGCAGTAATGCTGCTGGCAGGGCAATACCTCAGTAATGGTAACAAAGGAAAGGGCATCCTGTTAGGTGGTATCACCGGTATCCCTCCTACCAAAGTAGTGATCATAGGAGCTGGTATTGTGGGCGAATTTGCTGCCCGTACCGCCCTGGCACTGGGATCTTCCGTAAAAGTATTTGATAATAATATTTATAAGCTGAAGCGCTTACAGAATAACATAGGCGTACGTTTATTCACCTCTGTTATACAGCCCAAAGTACTGGGAGAACAACTGCGTACTGCTGATGTGGCAGTTGGTGCACTCTCTTCCCAGAGCGGCCGTACTCCTATTATTGTTACCGAATCTATGGTCAGCAATATGAAGGCCGGCGCTGTGATTGTAGATGTAAGTATAGACCGTGGGGGGTGCTTTGAAACATCGGAGATTACCAGTCATGAGAATCCGGTATTCAAGAAATATGACGTAGTACATTACTGCGTACCTAATATCCCATCAGGATTTGCCCGTACCGCCTCCCAGGCTATCAGTAATGTACTGATGCCACTCTTACTGGAAGCTGCAGATGATGGCGGGTTTGAGAACCTGGTATGGATAAAGCGCGGCGTACGTAACGGTATTTATCTTTACAAAGGCGCTCTCACCAACTACCACCTAAGCGAAAAGTTCAAACTGAAATATACAGATCTGGAATTGTTACTGGCAGTGAAAGGGTAACGCTTTAAAAGCGATACCCTACAATCAGCTGGTAGGAATCAATAGTTACACTATTGTTAACCATACCAGACATTCCATTACTGCCGGCATATCTTGCTTCAAAACTCAGTTTATGAACAAGTACTCCCAGACCGATAAGTATGGATTGCTCCAGTTTACGTGGGCCATCAATAGCATCTACAGCCCTGCCCGAACCCGAAGTTCTTATAATTTTGTTCTCCTTTGTAGAGATCACAAATGAATTACCCATCCCTATATCTCCAAATGGTCTGATTACTCCTTTAGGATAAACGTAACGGAACATCGTGCTTATCTGCAAATAAGAAAAATCAAGGTTTACCGGAGACTTATCTCTCGCTGTACCATCTGCCTTTACCTCTTTATAGAACACCTCATTGTGCAACACAAACTGCCCTCTGTTTCTGCCAAATGGCACATCCAGAAAGACCCCTATTATAGGGCTTGTAGAAGAATTATAGCTGCTCCCATCAAAAATATTGGACGGGCCGGAAAATTTATAGCTGTTAAAGGAAGCGCCTGCCATTACACCAAATAGCACTCCAGCTTTTTCTTTCTTCTTTACAAAAGGTTCTTTAGCATTGACAACCTTCGAGTGATTGTATTCTTCGAAAAGATTTACCAGATTATTCTCCCTGTATGCCACATGTGATGCACGTTTAGCAACAGAAGGAAAATCTGCAAACAGGGTAGACAATTGTTGCTGATAGGTTTTGCCCTCATAAATTCCACCAGTGGAACTATTGGATACAAATGCTACTACATGCTCCAGGTCCGTAGCACTTTCCGGCTTGCCGGAAGCCTCATAGATATAATGGGTCCTGGCATTTTTATCCGTATACACATACAGATTATAGGTACCTGTAACGAGTACCCGTATGAAAACAAGTGTATCCTGGAATACCCTTTCAACGGGTGCAGTCAGTGCCTGTATATCCTGTCTGGTAACATCCATTCTGATCTGCCTGCTTACATTTGTTTCATCCGGTTCTGCTATACGAAAAGCCCTGATATCACCAGGACCAAAATGCTGTACTTTATCGTCAGACAAACTTGTTTTAAAGCTGATCTCTGATGGTGCAATATTCCAGTTACGGTAATCAATAAATCCCCGGAGAGAGTCTCCCTGCAGGTTTGTGATAACAGCTGGAACATAATTACGTTGTGCAGAGATACTGGTTACAAACAGTAATAGAAAAAGGAATAGCGGAATAATTCTCATTATCAGAAGTATAGGTTTAAAAAAACAACGGTCTGACAACCTTTCAGTTGTCAGACCGCTCACAAAAAATATTATTTATATGGATAATTTATACCCCATACCAATAGCTACCAGGATCGCAATCCCTACTATGATACGGTAATAGCCCCATACTCTGAAGCCGTATTTTTTTAATGTAGTAATAAAGAACTTAATAGCGATCATAGCTACGATGAAAGCCACCACGTTTCCTATCAGTAATAACTTGATATTTTCCGGATGAGAGATCAGCAGTTCACGTTCTTTCAGCAGTTTGTAACCGGTGGCAGCAGCCATGGTAGGAACAGCCAGGAAGAAGGAAAACTCAGCAGCTACATTGCGGGTCAGCTTTTGCTGCATACCACCAATAATAGTGGCAGCGCTGCGGCTTACCCCCGGGATCATGGCAATACATTGCCAGAAACCGATACGGATGGCGCGGAAAAAACTGATCTGCTCATCATGATCTATCTCGGGTTTGGTGAACAGGTTGTCCACGAAAAGCAGGATAATACCACCAACCAGTAAGGTAATACCTACTACCAGCGGGCTTTCTAATAAAGCATCGATCTTATCTGCCAGCAGGAAACCGATGATGAGCGCCGGGAGTACCGCCAGGAATAACTTGATGTAAAAGTTCAGCCTGTTCTTATCAAATACAAAGAATTTCTTCCAGTATAATACAACTACAGCCAGGATAGCGCCTAACTGGATACATACTTCAAACAACTTGGTGAATTCGTCTTTATTGATCCCCAGCAGAGCACTGACGATGATCATATGCCCGGTGGAAGAGATAGGCAGGAATTCGGTAAGTCCTTCAATAATTGCAATAATGATAGCATCCAGTGTGCCCATGACATCTTAGCTTGTTTATCAAAAAAAAAGCGATGAACGTTCATCGCCAGAATTATTTAATAGCTGCAGGTCCTATGCTTTCTTAGGCTTACGCATGATAGCATAAATCTCTACGAGCAAACCGAGTACTATTACTGTAGGAGCAACGGTAATACGGCGGAAGCTGTACACTTCTTCAGGTTTAAAATGATTAGGATCATCAGTATAACCACCCATCATTAACAGGAAACCGATCACAGTAATTACCAGTCCCGCTATCATGATCTTATAGTTATCTTTTGCGAAAACAGGATTACTGTCTGTCACTGTTTTTTCGATTTGTTTGGTTTCTTTACTCATAGTATGTTGAAATTATCAATAGAGATCATCGAGTTTCAGACGCAGGTACTTCATAACAGAACGGTGGGTGCTTACCAGCGATATACAGATACCGATGATGATCATTCCCAGGAATAATACCGTAATCATGAAGTAGTCCCGCATGCTGCCAAGCTCAGGCAACAGCTGGTCTGCAAAATATAAAATGCCCACTAATCCTGCAATAGCCAGTATGGCACTCAGGGCGCCGTTAATAATACTGCGGATATCGAATGGTTTGGCAATGAACCAGCGTGTCGCCCCTACCATCTGCATGGTTTTGATGAGGAAACGGTTGCTGAACATAGCCAGACGGATCGTATTATCTATCAGGAAGATCACTACCAGGGCCAGGAGTAAACTTACGCCCAGTATCACCAGACCGATCTTTCTCACATTTTCATTCAGTTTGCTTACCAGCACACGCTGATAGGAAATTTCCCTTACGATGCTTTGCTGTGTAAGGTTAGCTTCAATAATTTTGAGACTGTCCGGATTCACATAACGCGCATTACCTTTAATATTGATACTGGCGTATAGCGGATTGTATTGTAAGAGATTGATGAAATCTTCGCCGAATTCCTTTTTAAAGCGTTGGGCCGCCATATCTTTGGAAACGTACTCGATCGATTTGATATACGGTCTCTGGGCAATGGAGTCTTTCAGGGCAATTGCCTGCTCTTCTTTTACATTATCCCTTAAAATCACCTGGATTTCAATGCTTTCCTTAAAAAACTCACTTAGTTTATTGGCATGTATCACTATCAATCCAAGAATTCCTAACAGGAATAATACCAGCGCTACTCCAATAATGGAATATAAATAGGAAGGTTTAGATTTTTTTGAAGATGATTTACCGGGTTGCTGCGCCATTAATCTACCGTTTACAGGCGAAAATAACAAAAATTAGCAGTTATGTTTACTTTTGTCATCCTTTAACGTTATTTTAAGTTAGTCAGATAATCAGAAATATGGAATATAATTTCAGGGCTATTGAGAAAAAATGGCAGGAACACTGGGTAAAGACCCATGCTTACCGGGTAAGCAACAACAGCCCCAAACCGAAATGTTATGTAATGGATATGTTCCCCTACCCCTCGGGAACAGGCCTGCACGTAGGCCATCCGCTGGGATATATCTCATCGGATATCTATGCCCGCTATAAAAGACTGAAAGGCTTTAATGTGCTGCATCCTATGGGATGGGACGCCTTTGGCCTGCCGGCAGAACAATATGCCCTGGAAACAGGACAACATCCTGCGGTAACAACTGCGCAGAATACAGCCTTTTTCCGTAAACAACTGGATAATATCGGCTTTAGCTTCGACTGGGAAAGAGAAATCAATACCAGCGATCCTAATTATTATAAATGGACACAATCCATATTCCTGAAGCTGTTTAACAGCTGGTTCGACCGTTCCCAACAAAAAGCTATAGGAATAGATAAGCTGATTGCCCTTTTTGAAAGTAACGGTAATGCGGGCCATGAATGCCCCGGCGACCGTACCATTTCCTTTACTGCTGCCGAATGGAAACAATACCCGGAAGCACAGCAAAGGGAAATACTCATGCATTACCGCCTGGGCTTCCTGGCTTATGCGGAAGTAAACTGGTGCGCAGCACTGGGTACCGTACTGGCCAACGATGAAGTAGTGAATGGTGTGAGTGAACGCGGTGGTCATCCCGTGGTTAAGAAGAAAATGCGTCAGTGGTTCCTGCGTATCACTGAATATGCGAATCGCCTGCTGGAAGGGCTGGAAACAGTTGCCTACAGCGATGCCATGAAGGAAATGCAGCGTAACTGGATCGGTAAGAGCCAGGGCGCTGAGATTACGTTTAAAATTGATGGCAACGCAGATAACGTTCTGACAGTATATACCACCCGCCCTGATACCATTTTCGGTGTTGACTTTATGGTGGTAGCTCCTGAACATGAGTTAGTAGGGAAGATTACTACTCCGGACAAAAAAGAGGAAATAGAGAAATACCTGGATTATGTACAAAGCCGTTCCGAAAGAGAACGTATGGCTGAAGTAAAATCTATCACAGGAGCCTTTACCGGTGCGTATGCGGTGAACCCATTTAATGGCAAACTCATTCCTGTATGGATCTCTGAATACGTATTGGCAGGTTATGGTACCGGTGCTATTATGGCGGTGCCATGTGGTGACCAGCGCGACTTTCTCTTTGCCAAACACTTCAATATTCCTATCACAAACATTATAGGAGATGCGTTTAACGGTGAAGAAGCCAATCCTACCAAGGACGCTATCTTACAACACAGCGACTTCCTCAATGGTGTGAATATGAAGGCTGCAATGGATATTGCTGCAGATAAGATAGAAAGCATGGGTATTGGCAAACGCCAGATCAATTACAAGATGAGGGATTCCGGATTCAGCCGTCAGCGCTACTGGGGCGAACCCTTCCCTATTGTGTACAGGAACGGTATTCCATATGCACTGGAAGAAAAAGATCTGCCTGTAACATTGCCACATGTAGAGAATTATAAACCCGGAGAAGAAGGCGAAGGGCCACTGGCCAACATCACTGACTGGGTAAATATCGATGCGGATACTAAACGTGAGACCAATACTATGCCCGGTTATGCGGGCAGCAGCTGGTACTTCCTCCGTTATGCAGATCCTCATAATACTTCCACATTTGCAGACCGTAGCGCAACCGACTACTGGAACCAGGTGGATGTGTATGTAGGTGGTACAGAACATGCTGTAGGGCATTTGCTGTATTCCCGTCTGTGGACAAAAGCACTGTATGATCTTGGTGAGATTGGTTTTGATGAGCCTTATAAAAAGCTGATCAACCAGGGGATGATAGGCGGAAGTTCCCGCCTGGTATATCGTGTACGTGGTACAAATACGTTTGTTTCCCTTGGATTGAAAGACCAGTACGAAACAGATGCATTACATGTGGATGTAAATATTGTAGATGGTGTAGAGCTGGATATTGAAGCATTTAAGAAATGGAAATCTGATTACAGTAACGCTGAGTTTGTACTCGAAAACGGTAAATACCTTTGTGGTACACAGTTGGAGAAAATGAGTAAGCGTTTATTCAATACAGTTGATCCCAATGTTGTTGTAGAGAAATATGGTGCTGATACTTTCCGTATGTACGAGATGTTCCTTGGCCCTGTAGAACAATCCAAACCATGGGAAACCAAAGGTATTGAAGGAGTGCACCGCTTCCTGAAAAAACTCTGGAGATTATATGCTGATGAGCAGAAAGGATTGATCGTAAAAGATGCAGCAGCTACTCCGGAAGAGCTGAAAGTATTACATAAAACTATTCAGAAGATAGATGCCGATACCGAGCATTTCTCTTATAATACAGCAGTGAGCCAGTTCATGATTTGTGTAAACGAACTGAGTACACTGAAAAGTAACAAACGCAGCATACTGGAGCCTTTACTGATCCTGTTAACGCCTTATGCTCCTCACGTGAGTGAAGAACTCTGGCATTTACTGGGTAATACTTCCAGCATACTGGATGCTCCTTACCCTGTATTTGAAGAGAAATATGTGAAGGAAAGCGCATTCAATTATCCGATAGCTGTAAATGGTAAAACCCGTACAGAGCTGAGCTTTGCACTGGATCTCGAAAATACCGTGATTGAAGAAACAGTGCTGGCAAATGAAACTGTACTGAAGTGGATGGAAGGAAAACCATTGAAGAAAATGATAATTGTGAAAGGAAAGATGATCAATATTGTGATCTGATTTCTATAAAGATTGTACCTGAATGATCAGTTGCGACCTTCGTAACTGATCATTCTCATTTTAAAAACTTATGCTTAGTAACCTGTTACAGCGGCACCAGCCCTTTCAGCCGATAGTATTGTACAATCCTTTACAGGACAAGCTGCTTCCTATGGACTTCACAGCTGCCAATACCGCACTCACCCCAGAGATACTGGATGATGTACAGTTATTCTCAGATTATGTATCTAAAGAATTAGCACATCATCACTGCCGGTTTGGAATTGGAGGATATGCAGAACACCGCACTATATATGCCCGCAGTGCGCATTTTGATACGGGAGAAGAACCGCGTCGCCTGCACCTGGGTATAGACATATGGGGAGAAGCTGGTACGCCCGTATTTGCACCTTTAAATGGAGAAATTCACAGCTTCCGTTTCAATGACCAGCATGGAGACTATGGAGCTACAATTATTTTGAAACATCAGCTGGAAGAATTTACTTTTCATACTTTATACGGACATCTCTCTTTAGCCGATTTAAAAGATTTACAGGATGGTCAGAAAATAGTCGCCGGACAACAGATAGCCCACTTTGGAACTATTGAAGAAAACGGTCACTGGCCCCCTCATTTACACTTCCAGCTGATCATAGATATGGAAGGGCTACAAGGTGATTATCCCGGTGTATGCCAGTACAGTAAAAGAGAAAAGTATTTATCGAATTGCCCGGACCCTGATCTGATCTTACAGATGATCACACCTTCTTCTTATCCACACGTTTAGGGGTATCTGTTCCGTTTACGATGCTACGTGCACTGGTAATGATTCCCTTTATTACGTTGGTGAGGTTAGCTAAATCAAGTGTTTTCACCTCATCCCCTACGTTGTGATACAACGTATCCGTATCTATACGGGCAGTAGAAATAGTATGTGCTGGTACGCCTAATTTTGCTAACGCTGCATTATCCGCGCGGTAAAAGAGATGCTGATCCGGATAAGGATCGGGGTATACCTGGAAAGGCGTGTTTTTTACATTACGTTTGAGGATTTCCCCAAAATCTGAACGTTCATAACCCGTGACGAAAATACTGTTCTTCCCGAATTTAGAGACCTTACCCAGCATATCTATATTGAACATAGCGATTATCTTCTCAGCAGCAGGATCTCCATGTGCAGCATAGTAATGCGATCCATATTCACCGATCTCTTCTCCCGTAAATGCAATGAATAATATAGTACGGGCCGGTGCCGGCTGTTTCTTATAATAATTCGCCATGGAAATGATGGCAGTAATCCCGCTGGCATCATCATCTGCCCCATTGGCAATGCTGTCCCCTGCCTCCGGTGGCTGGATACCCAGGTGATCATAATGTGCAGAGAAGATGACATATTCTTCTGGTTTGGTAGCACCACGGATCATGCCTACCACATTAAAGAGCGGCAGTGGTGTTACCTGCTGATCTGCTTTTACGGCCCAGGTTTGAATAGCGCTGTCTGCCGCAGTTTTCAGTATCATGACTACCGTTTTTCCACTGTCTAACAAGTGCCTGCCGGTTTCCTGTATGCCATGATTATAACTGGTGAATTCTTTGTTATGCGCAGAGTCTACCCATACAATGGTATTACGTTTCGCTCCACGCAGCAGTTTTTCCAGCTGTTCGTAAAAGTTATCGCCGGATTTTACCTGAATACTTTCCAGGGGGGTATCCTGATTCCATTCCACATGAGAAGCGGCCCCCAGTACCAGTACCCTGTCACCTCCCGGTTGTGTATGTCCGTTCAGCCAGAGTTGCTGTATACCTGGTTTTACTTCGTAGTGGGAGAATACCTGGCGGAAGCCTTTATTCCCGGGGAAGGGTTGCAGTTTTGCTTTGGTGAATTCCTGTTCTATAAAGGTGGCCGCTTTTTCAGCGCCGGGAGTGAATGTTTTTCTCCCCTGCATATCATCGGCAGCTAATGTTGAAATGATCCTTGTTACTTCTTTTTCTTTGATATCCTGTGCAGTGGTGCACATAGAGAAAAAGCACAGGGCATTTATCAGGATGTATTGTTTTTTCATAATGGAGTACTTTGCGGTCAACCGTCATATACAATATATGAAACATTGGCCATATTTTTGGTAACTTTCGCCCTGATATGTCTAATCCGCTAAGACCAGAAGAAAACCGCCCGGGTGCGGCAGAAAAGGAGTTTGAGAACAGCATACGGCCGAAAGAAATCGTCGATTTCTCCGGGCAGGACCAGATCATTGATAACCTGAAGATATTTATCAAGGCGGCCAAGCTGCGGGGAGAAGCGCTGGACCATATTTTATTCCATGGCCCTCCGGGTTTGGGTAAAACCACGCTTTCCCGTATAGTATCTACAGAGATGGGGGTGAACATCCGTGAAACGTCAGGACCGGTAATTGAAAAACCGGGAGACCTGGCAGGATTGCTCACCAATCTGGAAGAAAGAGATGTGCTGTTCATTGATGAAATACACCGCCTGAGCAATGTGGTGGAGGAATACCTGTATTCTGCCATGGAAGATTATCGTATCGATATCATGATTGATACGGGTCCGAGTGCAAGGTCTATACAGATCACTTTACATCCTTTTACACTTATAGGGGCTACTACCCGTTCCGGGTTACTGACAGCGCCTTTACTTTCCCGCTTTGGGATTAAATCCAGACTGGAATATTATAACTCGGCTACCTTACAGAAGATCATCTGGCGTGCTGCAGGTTTACTGCAAACCAAGATCACTTCGGATGCTGCAATGGAGATTGCACGACGTTCCCGCGGAACTCCGCGTATTGCCAATGGCCTGTTACGCCGTGTTCGTGATTTTGCACAGGTAGTAGGGAATGGGGTGATAGATCTTGATATTGCTCAATACAGCCTGAAGGCGTTGAATGTGGATGAGTATGGACTGGATGAGATGGATAACCGTATCCTGCTGACTATTATAGAAAACTTTAAAGGCGGGCCTGTGGGGATCACTACTATTGCCACTGCAGTAGGAGAAGAATCCGGTACTATTGAAGAAGTGTATGAGCCTTTCCTGATACAGGAAGGATTTATTAAACGTACACCAAGGGGAAGAGAAGTTACTGAGAAGGCATATAAACATCTGGGTAAGACTCCCAGAGCTGAAGGCGGATTATTATTCTAAGATCTATATACAATTAGTTTGAATGTTATGACAGTGTAGATTGCCAGATGTTGTTGATAAATACACTGCATCTGACTGTTTAGTTCTCTGATTTAGCTTTGGAATATGGGTTCAGGATCTATTTTTCAATTTAACTTCACCTAATATTCACGTCAGATAAGGTGTATTTATCAACAACATCCGGCCCGAAGATGATTATGTAACAAACTGAGTCAATACACCAAAAAGGCTCCCATAAGGAGCCTTTTTGCTACAACAACCTTTGATTCAACACTCACCCCAGAGGAGCCCCCTGCTTATAGTAATCCAGTTAAACAAGGGTTCCTCACGAAGATTTCTTAATTCCTTCCCTTTCGATCCAGCCTGATTACAAGCCTCCTTTTTTTACATTACGTAGTATTTATAAACAGCCTCGCTTTCTGGTATCTGGTGATCATTCAGCATCTGCTTCAGATCTCTTTCTATATTGCGTGATATAGCAGTCATAGGTGTATCTGTTGGCTTATTGTCAAATGGGTCCTGTAAGTGGATAGCCATTTTTTCTATCAGCAGGAAAGATGCTGAAATAGCTACTACCATTGGAATGGCCAGGACACCGAAATTCTGTATCAATGCAAAAGGTAACAGCAGTATAAAGAAGTTCATAGAAAAATGGATATACAGGCTGTAAGTAGCCGGGAACACCGTATTCTTAATTCTTTCACATTTTCCCATTGCATCACATAAACGACTGAGCGTTCTATCCAGTTCCACCTGCTGATATTCATTCAGCCACTCCTGTTTTAATGCATAGTTCAGATCACGTGCATGCAGTTCCAGTAATGCCATTGGCACACTTGTATATTTAGATATAAAAGCCATTTCTCTTTTGGAGAGCAGTCTTTCAAGTCCTTCTTTTGCATCCAGTCCTCTCAATGACTGACTTAATGCATAACACCATGCTATCTGCCGGCGCACCAGCTTTTCTCTGAATAATACGGTGTCTTCCCGGTCATCTATAAATGATAATATCTGTCTTGATAAAGAGCGTGAATCATTTACGATGGCCCCCCATATGGTACGTGCTTCCCACCAGCGATCATATGCCTGGTTGGAACGGAAAGCCAGCAACAGAGAAATGACTGTACCCATTATCATTGGCACTGCCAATGGGATTTCCATATTTGTTAACTTAAACTGGCTGTGCAGGAGTACTATAAAAAGCGTGTACACTGCCACCAGCAATACCTCATACTTTATTTTCCCGAAAACGTATTTTAAGGGAATATTTTCTTTCAGCAACATATACAACGTTTTTTATGATAAACTTCAAGCCTCAAACAGCTCCGACATAGCGGATACCAGGAACTTTTCCTTGCGCTGTGCGAGTGGTACGCGGTAAACAGGGTATTTACTTTTGTTTATTAAAGCAGCCGGATTGTAGCTGTCTTTCCCTGTTAACCGGAACTCTTCTGTATCAGCACATACTATAATATCTATGTTCTGATATTGCAGGAAATTCCTGAATACTGCGCTGGTATTACCGAACAGAAATTCTGTTTTTAATAATTTTATGTTCGATGCGTATTTATTTCTGATGATTTCACAGGCGTCTTTATAATCATCTGTGATTAAATCCTGGTGAGCGGATCTGCGCGAAAGCATCATCAGGTCTGTAATAGATGTAGGCATGCGTAGTGCGTGCATCATTACGATAGTAATTTTCTCATTACCGAACTTCTCTATAACGCTATGTATTACACGAAGTGACCGGATGGAAAAATCTGTAGGAATCAATACATGTTTCATATGCCTTGTTTTATAACACAAAGCTACCGGCACGAGATTAGTAAGCCGTAAGGATAGGATAAAAAAGAGGTAAAAATGTGGTAAGAATCTGGTAAGAAACAACGGTTATACAGGCCAGTATTAGATTTAACAGGTAGTGCCTCAGTTTGATTACATAATCTTCGCACCAGATGTTGTTGATCGATAAATACACCTTATCTGACGTGAATATTAGGTGAAGTTAAATTGAAAAACAAATCCTGAGCCCATATTCCAAAGCTAAATCAGAGAACTAAACAGTCAGATGCAGTGTATTTATCGATCAACAACATCTGCGAATCTACACTGTCATAACATTCTCCCCTATTCAGCACTGGTTGGAAGAGTTATTCTGATTTCTGTGCCCTCATCCTGCTGGCTGTTTACAACCATATTTCCACCATGCAGACGAATAATATTACGAGCTAATGGTAAGCCTATACCATACCCTTTATAACGGCTGGTATTAGAGGCCCGGAAAAAAGGTTCATAAATAAAAGGGAGATCCTGAGCAGGAATACCTATCCCGTTATCTTTTATAATGATCACATTGCTTTTGTCTGTAGCCGCCAGCGCTATATAAGCAGGACGGTTATCTGAGTACTTACAGGCATTCTGTACAATATTACTCAGCGCCAGCTGCAGCAGCTGAGCGTTACCTTTTATAAAGAGTTTGTCTTCATCTTCAGGTAACATGGTATAATCTATTTCAACCTTGTTATCAGGGTTGATACGGTCTATAGTATTCTTTACACTAAAGATCAGTTCATCAGTACGGATCTTTTCAAACTGCTGACGCTTACCATCAAACCCTGTCTGGGCAAGATTTAACAGGCTCTTGGTAATGTGTTCCAATCTATCTGCTTCATGCAGAATAACCTGCAATGACTGACGATATTCATCTTCCGGGCGTTGTTTGTTAAGCGCCAGTTCGGCTTCGCCAATGATAGCCGTAAGCGGGGTTCCCAGTTCATGGGAAGCATTGCTGACGAAGTTATTCTGCGTTTCAAAGGCTGTTTCCAGACGGTCTAACATGTTATTAAATGTCTGGGCCAGTTCACTCATTTCGTCTCCGCTATTGGGATCATTTAAGCGCAGGTGCAGATTATGTGCACGGATATTCTTTACCTGGGAAGTGATCTCCCTTACAGGTTGCAGGATGTAACGGGAGAAGAACAATCCGGCACTAACTACGCCTACAGCCGCAATAGCAAGGCATAAGAGCAGTACTTTACGCAGGTCTGCCAGGTATTGAGAACCGTAGTCATTACGGGCGGAGACAATAACAATGTAAGGCGTATTCTCATTAACATAACGGACGCCTTCATAGAAGGTATCTTCATGCCTGTATGTCGCTTTGCCTGCAGCCAGTACCTCCCGATAGAATGAAGCCGGAAGATTTTTTAATGAAGGAGAAGTCAATAGTTTATTATCTGCGGGGATCTTCAGGGTGCTGTCTGCCTTAAGGAAATATTCCTGTTCATGCGGCAGGCGTTCCAGGTGTTCTGCTCTGATCTGTGAATAAGCTTTATCCTTTGTAAAAGCAGCCCTGGCTGCGATATAAGCCCTTATTTCCAGCCGTTTGTAGAAGTCTTCAAAGGAGTATCTGTTAGTAAGCAAATAGGCAAATGTGGCCATTAAAAGTATAATGGACACCGTGAGTACAGTAAACAGGATTAATATCTTATAACGGATCTTCATTCTTCTTCTTTCAGCATATACCCCATCCCTACTACAGTCTGGATGAGTGCAGGTTGTGATTTACGGTTTACCTTCTTACGCAGGTAATTTACATATACGTCCACCACTTTCGTATTCATATTAAAATCCACACCCCACACATTCTCCAGGATTTCCATGCGGGATAATACCCTGCGCGGGTTCCTCATCATATATTCCAGCAGCCGGTATTCTGTAGCAGTAAGTACAATCGTTTCGTCACAACGACTGGCACTTTTCGTATTCAGATCAAGTTCCAGGTCCGCTATCTTCAAAATACTGGCAGTCGCAGGCGCAGCTTCCGGTTGCCTTCTCAGCAAAGAACGTATGCGCGCCAGTAACTCAGCTTGTTTGAAGGGCTTTACGAGATAATCATCCGCGCCACTATCCAGGCCGCTTACCACATTTTCAGTAGACCCTAAAGCAGTAAGCATGAGAATAGGCGTAGCATTCTGCTGTTTACGCAACTGCTTACAGACAGCAATGCCATTCATGCCCGGCAGCATCACATCCAGGATAATCAGCTGGAAAGTATTATCCGTAGCCATCTCCAGCCCTGATTGCCCATCAAGGGCCACACTCACATCATATCCTGCTTCTGTAAGGTATCGCCGGATGAAGGATACTACGGAGGGCTCATCTTCTATCAGTAAAAGTTTCATCTGCACGGCTATAAATGCAAAGCTCCTGACAATTTTCTTCGTCAGGAGCCTCTTTATGATTAATCAGTTCTATTCTTTTACAACAAGCCGGAAACCGTTACCATGGATGTTCACGATCTCGATATTGGTATCTTCTTTCAGATACTTGCGCAGCTTGGCGATGTATACGTCCATACTGCGTCCGTTGAAATAGGTATCACTACCCCATATTTTCTTAAGGGCCAGTTCACGCGGCAGCAGGTCGTTCTTATGCTCGCAGAGCATGCGTAACAACTCATTCTCTTTTGGAGAAAGGGTATTTGTTTCGCCTTCTTTTGCGAGAGTACGCAGACGCGCATTGAATTCGTATCTGCCTATTTTAAATTCATGGATATCTTCCTCTTTGCTGTTCAGCTCCTGGTTACGTTTCAGGATAGCTTTGATTTTCAGCAGCAGCAATTCACTGTCGAATGGTTTCGCGATATAATCATCTGCCCCTAATTTATATCCCTGAATGATATCTTCTTTCATTGTTTTAGCAGACAGGAAGAAGAGTGGAATATCAGGATCTACGTCACGGATTTCTTCTGCCAGTTTAAAACCATCCATATTAGGCATCATAATATCCAGCAGGCAGATATCAAATTTCTCTCTTCTGAATGCGGCCAGTGCCAGTATACCATCGCGGCAGAGTTCTACCTCATAGTCATTCAGTTCAAGATAATTTTTCAGTACCATACCCAGGTTGGTATCATCTTCGGCCAGTAATATTTTTGGTTTACGATCTTCCATATTCATTAAAGTGTTAATGTAGAAACAAATATAGTCTGTCCATTGTTCATAGAACGTTAAGATAAGACTAAAGTCCGGGTGTTACTTACTAATGAGTGAGGTAAAGTTATAACGCAGGTTCTTATAATCCACCATATCCACCTTGATACTGCCAACAGAAATGGGACTATCTACACGCAATGGCACCTTATTACCGTCATCACTCACCCATACGGTCATTTTTTCCCCACCCTCAAACATGGTACCCTTTATCAGCAGTGGCATGAATTTGATAGCGCGAAACTTACCAAATTTGGTTTCCACTGTTTCCTTGCCGACATAGCGGATGTAGATATTGTAAACCTTATCATCCAGGAACATGCTGAAGGGGATCTTATCTCCGGGTTTATATTTATCGAAATTGATGTTACGGGCGTAGTAAATGGCACTGATCACGTCCTGCGTACAAGGGGGAACTTTGAAGGTACCGTTGGTACTGGTAGCTGTACCCTGTGGAGCATTAAAGGTTACGTTGTTATAGAATTTATAGCCGCCTTCATCCACGTTGCGCAAGAAATGCAGGGGTAGCATATTGGAGGTGTCGATAAAGCTCTCGTATTTATCGCGTACTTTAAAGAACCAGTCGTAGGTACGAAAGGTTTTGCCGTTACCGGTAACATGATACACATCTCTTCCATTCAGCTTTTCGAGCTGGCAGGTGAATACGGCTTCCCCGGCTCCTACGTAGAGTCTTCCGAGGTTGTAATATACTTTGAAGGTAATATTCTCGCCAGCCCGGAAGCTGGTGTTGGTAATACCGCAGAATTCTGTTTGTGCAATTACAGGGCGGATAATGGCCAGACTGAGTACGATGAGTAAAATAAACCTCATTGGTGAAAGCTATTTTTCCTTAAAAATCTTAATTCCCAGCAACAACACACTGCCAAGTATAGCGGGCAGCAGTAAATTAATACACCAGATACCTACAGTAGCAGCGATGATAGCGGGGCTATTGGCACTGAGTAAACCCATAAAGTATAGACTCACCTTACCACGGAGGCCCAGTTCAGCAATGGCTATCGTGGGCACTATCGCCATAACAAGGTAAATGACCGCATTCATCAAAAACCCTTGCCACCAATGCATTTCCACGCCCAGAGAGTCTAGCAAAATCAAATACTGTGCCGAGAAGACCATGTATCTACAGGCAGAAAGCAGTAACAAACGTTCGAGGTCTCCTGCGGAGTAACGAACAATGATCTGTATGAACACTCTGGCTTTTCTTAGAAACGGGATCTTTTCAAATATAGCCACAATGATCTGTAACCGAAAATATAACAATATGATCAGTACGCAAATAACTGTAAGGACCCCCAGCAGGATTTTCTCCCAGAAGCCGGGGGCAAAATGGCTATCTCCCTTTACCAGCGCGAATTTGCTGATATAGTACATCAGCCCAATTAACCCAAAGATAATAGTCACGATCAGCTGACTTAAGCTGCCCACCATGGTGGCGGCAATAGCCTTCAGCTTGCTGCGGTTGTTTTTGAGATAGAGTACGCGGCCTCCGTACTCGCCAATGCGGTTAGGGGTATTAATGGAGAAAGAAACGCCGGAAAGCACTGCGCTGAATGCCCGCAGAAAAGATATTTTCTGCAGGGGTTGTACAAGCATCTGCCATTTGCGGGCTTCCAGCCCCCAGTTCAGCAGCATACCGATCAGCACCACGGCCAGGGCTATTCCGCCTTTATTTCTAAGGGTGGAAAGCATCTGCCGCAAAGATGTCTGCAAGTCAGCTTTGGTTAACACCTGGGTGTAGATGGAATAGGCTAACCAGGCAAAAAGCACTGCACCCAGCAGGTAATTGAGAATTATTTTGGTACTTTTGTTCAGACATCAAGATTTTGGCAAAAATAAACTGTGGTTGGCAAACAAGGCAAAAATAATTCTGGGCATTGACCCCGGTACGCTGGTAATGGGCTACGGACTGATACTGGTAGAGGGTACAAAGGCCAGCCTGTTGAAAATGGATGTATTGAAATTGTCCAAATATAAAGACCACTACGAAAGGCTGCAGTTAATACACGCCCGTGTACAAGAGCTGATACAAACGCATAAACCGGTGTCCTGCGCTATTGAAGCCCCATTTTTTGGCAAAAACGTCCAAAGTATGCTGAAACTGGGAAGAGCCCAGGGAGTAGCTATAGCGACGGCCATGCATGCAGGGGTACCGGTGACTGAGTATTCCCCAAAAAAGGTGAAGCAATCTATTACAGGCAATGGGAATGCAGATAAAGAGCAAATCTGGCAAATGTTACAAAGAATCCTCAATTTCCAGGAACGCCCTGAGTATCTGGATGCTACAGATGCCCTGGCAGTGGCAGTCTGTCATTTTTTCCAGGAATCAAGCGTATTACCGGATACCAGTAAAGGCAAAGGTTGGGAGCAGTTCCTGCAGAAGCACCCGGATAGAATAATTGGATAATTCTCGTTTTAGAGCTTGCCGTTTTTCAAGAAGTTAATAAATTGCGTTTACTTTGAAGTAAATTCCTCATAATGGCTCCAAAAATATGGTACACGGAGCTTTACACACCATAAACTATGGTATTTGATTATAATCAGCATCACAAGCTATGAAAGCAAGAATCCTATTGGTGGAAGATGATCAGAATGTTGGTGCAGTAACAAAAAAACGACTGGAAGATGCGGGCTACGATGTAGTGCATAGTACAGATGGACAAATGGCCTGGGAGCAATTCCAGCTAAGGACCTTTGACATATGTCTGCTGGATGTTGTAATGCCTAAGAAAGACGGGTTTACACTTGCTGAACAGATCAGGAGGAAAAATGATTTCATCCCCATCCTTTTCCTCACCTCAAAAGCGATGGACGAGGATAAGATCAAAGGTTTCAAAACAGGGGCTGATGATTATATCACCAAGCCTTTCAGTATGCAGGAGTTGTTACTGCGTATAGAAGTGTTCCTGAAAAGAAGCAAAAGCACAACAGTTGTAACCACAGAAAAACGCACCCAATACAGTATAGGCAAACTTACCTTTGACTATAATGACCTCATTCTGCGCGAGAAAAACGGAGAAGTATCCAGCACCCTCACCCAAAAAGAGGCCGATCTGCTGAAATATCTCTGCGATAACGCAAACAAAACACTCAAACGCGAAGAGATACTATTTCACGTATGGGGCAAGGACGATTACTTCCTGGGCCGCAGCATGGACGTATTTATCACGAAACTCAGGAAGCATTTCAGGACAGATCCCGCTATAAAGCTGGAAACATTACACGGCGTGGGATTCCGCTTTAATGTGCCAGGGCAGATATAATCTGTGCCTGTATCTCTTCAAATTCACCTTTTGATAACTTTAGTTTAGGACGGGAAAAATTCATGTCATCTGCCGTATTAATGGGTATCAGATGCATATGGGCATGCGGCACTTCCAGACCAATCACGCTTACACCTACACGATTACACGGAAAAGCTTTTTCTATTGCATTGGCAATAGGCTTCGCAAACAACAGCCACTCTCCCAGCATATCATCTCTTACATCAAAGAACTTGTCTACTTCTTCCTTAGGCACTATCAGCGTATGCCCTTTCATCAACGGTGATATATCCAGGAATGCATAAAAACTGTCATTCTCTGCAATGCGGTAACTGGGTATCTCTCCTTTTATGATCTTACTGAAAACAGTCATGGATTCGGGTTTAATGAGAACAAAGTTATGAAAAAGTCCCCTCGTTATTAGCGAGGGGACTTTTTCATAATCATCTTATTACCGTATAGTTCAGCTATATCGTAATATTATCAATCTTGAATTTCATGCTCCCGTTAGGCGCTACTACTTCCGCTACATCACCTATAGCTTTACCCAATACTCCTTTACCTATGGGAGAAGTAATAGAAATTTTACCCAACTTAAGATCGGCTTCTTTTTCTGATACTATCTGATATGTAACGGTCTTCTTACTCGCCATATTCGTAATCGTTACCTTACATAATATGGATACTTTAGAGGTATCAATGGATTCTTGGTCCAATACTCTCGCTGTTGCGACTGCATTTTCCAGGGAAGCGAGTTTTGCTTCATGTAATCCCTGTGCTTCTTTTGCAGCATCATACTCAGCATTTTCCTTGAGGTCACCTTTTTCCCTTGCTTCTGCAATAGCCCTGGCGATTTCTGCCCGGCCTTTTGTTTTCAGGAAGTTGAGCTCTTCCCGCATCTGGTCCAGGGTTTCTTTGGTAACGTAGTTTATACCAGACATAACGTTATGTTTTAGAAATAGTAAAAAAAAATCAACGCTCCCATTTGCACAGAAGCGTTGTATTATTGGTATAATGCAAATATAATTATTTTTTAATTCCGCCGGTAAATATTGTCATATGTACGGTATTTATAATGTTCAGAGAATGTTTAATTTCTCCAGAACAATACGCGGCATCTTGATACTTGCTTCGTGAGAATAACCAGCTATATGAGGAGTTAAAACCACGTTGGGCAACTGTAATAGTCTTTCCAACTGCTCCTTTTCCACAGCGGAATAAGTATTTAACTTCTCATTTTCCAGTACATCCAGGCAGGCGCCTGAAATAGTACCTCTTTCCAGCGCGGTAATCACATCTGCAGTATCCGTGAGTTTCCCCCGGGCTGCATTGATGAACCATACTGGTTTATGAAATGAGTTGAAAAAGTTGGTATTGGCGATATGCTGCGTTTCTGCTGTCAGCGGCAGGTGTACACTTACCACATCTGCTTCTGCAAACAACTGTGCCATGGTGGCCTCTTTCACGTATTCATTGCCGAAGCCCGTCTTGTATTTGTCGTATGCCAGGATGTTCACATCAAAGCCTCGCAGCTTACGGGCGAAGGCCCCCCCGGTATTTCCGAAGCCTATAATACCTACCGTCCTGCCATTCAGCTCAAAACCACGGTTACCGTCCCTTTCCCAGATGCCTTTACGCAGTTCCAGGTTACTCTTCAGCACATTGTTCATCAGGCTGAGAAGCATGCCCAGCGCCTGCTCTCCTACTGCATCACAATTGCCTTCCGGACTGCTTACACATTTGATGCCCTTGCTTTCTGCATAAGGAACGTCTATCAGTTCCATCCCGCTTCCCAGACGGCCTATCCACTGTAGCTGGCCGGCACGGTCCAGCATATCCTTATCTACCCGGATGCGGGTGGTTACGATCATCCCCACGTATTCTGATATAATGGCTGTTACCTCTTCGTAACTGATGGATGGCTGGTAGGTAACTTCGAATCCTTTCTCTTCCAGCCTGTCTTTCAAATAATTATGCGCTTTCGCGGTAATTAAAACTTTCCTGCTCATATCATCTCATCTTATGGGAGAGTGCTGCAAAATCAGCGACCGTCAAAGCTTCTGCTCTTTTAGTGAAGATCTCGTCCTGCAGGACTTCCTTATCAAATAAACTTTTTAACGGATTACGTAACTGTTTGCGGCGCTGGCCGAAAGCAGTTTTTACCAGTACAAAGAACTTCCGTTCACTGGCAATGTCGTACTGCTGCTCCAGCCGGGTGAACCTCACTACGGCGGATTTCACCTTTGGTGGCGGATTAAAGCAGTTCTCATGTACTTCAAAGAGGTATTCCACCTTGTAATAAGCCTGTATCAGCACACTTAGAATGCCGTACTCCTTATTACCGTGGCCGGCAGCGATACGCTCCCCTACCTCTTTCTGGAACATTCCTACCACCTGTGGTACCTGCTCTCTCCATTCCAGTATCCTGAACATGATCTGAGAGGAGATATTATAGGGGAAATTGCCGATAACACTGAACTGCCCTTCAAAAGGCGCAGGTGTTTCGAGGAAATTCTGATGGATCAGTTTGCCTTTTATGGCCGGGTACGTCTTCTCGAGGTACTGCACCTTTTCAGCATCCAGCTCCACTGCCTTGAAATGGATTCCAGGCAACTGCAACAGGTATTTGGTAATGGCGCCCGCACCGGGGCCTACTTCCAGTACTTGCTGGTCTTGAACTACAGGTAAGGACCCCACAATATCCCTGCAAATATTCTCGTCTTTCAGGAAATGCTGGCCCAGCGATTTTTTGAGTGTATACATTCGTCTGCGAAATTACGTAATTAGCCACAAGCAACAAGGGATGTCCTTTCTGCGTATATTTGCGCATTATTCTCAAACAAGCATGAGTAGCACCACCCATACGAACAAACCGGTAATTGGTATCACTGTCGGCGATATCAACAGCATAGGCGCGGAAATCATTATCAAAACCTTTGCAGACAACAGGATGCTGGAGTTTTGTACCCCGGTGATATTTGCTTCCAACAAAACCATCAACTTCTACCGGAAGCTGATGAATGAGAACAACTTCAATTACCAGAGTATCAAAGACTTTACCCGCCTTAACCATAAGCAGGTGAACGTTTTCAACTGCTGGGAAGAGGAAGTACAGATCACTCCGGGTGTGCTGAACGAATTAGGTGGTAAATATGCTGCCCGTTCACTGGAAGTGGCTATTCAATGCCTGAAAGATGATCATATCGAAGGACTGGTAACAGCTCCTATCCATAAAAAGAATATACAGGGCGAACAATTCAACTATACCGGTCATACGCCTTACCTGCGTGATGCCTTCGGCGCTAAAGATGTGCTGATGTTCATGACTGCAGAGAATATGCGTGTAGGACTGCTTACTGAACATGTGCCAGTGGCTGATGTAGCGAAATATGTGACCAAAGAGAATATCCTGGATAAACTGCAGATGATGAAGGAGAGCCTGGTAAAAGACTTTGGGATTGATACTCCGCGTATTGCAGTGCTGGGTCTTAACCCCCATGCAGGTGATGAAGGACTGATTGGCCGTGAAGAAATTGAACAGATCATACCTGCTATTAACCAGGCTAAGAGCAATGGCATCTTATGCTTTGGCCCTTATAGTGCAGATGCTTTCTTCGCAAGAAGCATGTACAACCAGTTTGATGGTATTTTAGCCATGTACCACGACCAGGGTCTTATCCCCTTTAAATCACTGGCTACCGGTGAGGGCATTAACTTTACTGCCGGTCTGCCGATAGTACGTACTTCCCCTGATCATGGTACTGCTTTTGATATTGCCGGTAAGAACCTGGCAGATCCTGAGTCTTTCCGCCAGGCTATTTTTTCCTGCCTGGAGATTCTGGAGAAACGCGAAACCTATGCGGAGAATACACGTAACCCTTTAAAGAAAATACAGCTGGCTTCTGAGTAATTAAATACTGAAAGCTACCATTTCCAGCATTCCTTCTCCTCTCAGGTGATACTTTTTGTTATGGCCGTTCAGGATATATTCTGCGGCCTGCATATCGTATACTTCAAATATTTCTGCTTCCAGTAAGGATAACAGGTTTAATATCTTTTTGCGGCTGAACTGTCTCAGCGGCATACCAAAGGCACTACCCAGTACTTCCAGTATATCATTGGCCCTGGATACAAAATTAAAAGGCAGATCTTCGTTCTGTAGCATATAATCCATTACTACCGCATTGTTCCTTGTTCTTGAACAGAAGGCCCTCATAATGCGCAGAAACTGCTCTTCAGAGATGTAAGGCATAATACCTTCAAATACGATCAATGTGGGCTCATCGGGGTTATAACCGGTGTCTATTAATGTCTGCATCAGCAGAGGGATGTTGGTCAAATCCGCGTGCAGGTGGTATAACCTGTCATCATCAAAAGAGATGGCCGCATACAGTTCTTTCTTTTCCTCTACACAGGCGTTATCTATTTCATAGATGGCTTTGAGGTGGATGGGGAAGTCTTCTGCTATTTTTAATCCCAGCGGGTCTAATCCTGCCCCTAATATGCATACCTGCTGGCGGGGATGTTGCAGCATCAGTTGTGTTACCAGGTGACGTACCATTCTTTTTCTTATTAACAGTACATCCTGGAATAAGGGGGTGATGTTGTATAGTTCTTCTGCCAGTTTTTCTACGGCGCTGAAATCTATACGGGAAATGTATTCATAGCTCCAGCCGTCCTGGTAAAGGCTTTTTGCCACGGATAATACTAATGCGGATGTGGACGCGACTGTGAGTTTGTTCTCCAGGATTCTCATGAGGTTACATTTACGAGGTTAACAGGGGTATTTACGTGCTTTATAAAGTTAACCGTAACAACTGAAATCGCACAGCAGAGGAGAGGTAATTTTTTTGTGATGGTGCTTCGCACCACCACAAAAAAATTGAAGGGATTTTGCAGGGCTTCGCCCTGCACCCAAAAATACCGGAAAATAAGAACTCCGGAAAAGTCCTCTTTTCAGAGGGCTATCCGGAGTCAGGTTTTAGAGGGCGATTTTATAATTACTTAATCTGTGAAATCAGGTGTTGCGCCTGTCTTTCTCCCCAATGAGGAGCCAGGCTGCTGGCAGGTTTGAAAGTGCCAAACTTCTGTAAAGCAATCTCAAATTTCTTCTTTGCTTCCGATTTGCTGCCACCAAACTGCTCTGGTGTATAAAACAGTGATTGTCCCTGTAAGATATATACACGTGGGTTTTCACTGTTGATCTTTGCAGCTTCGCTCTGCCAGTTAGCCGCTTCCATTCCGTATTGTCTGCCTCTGCTCTGAGGATCTACACTGATACGGGAAGAGGCTATCAAAGATTTCACTACATACACTTCGTCGTTCTTGGGACTCAGCGTATCTGCTATTGATATATCCGCTGCTGCCTTATCTGCAATCGCATCTACTTTACTCTGATCTTTTTCCAGGAAAGCATGCATTACATTACAATATCCTGCATAATAAAAAGGCAGCCACTGTGTTTTTTCCGCTGCACCAATACGTTCGAAAGTATTAGCCAGTTCCTGCAATTTCTCAGGGTTGAAGTTATTATAATCATCCAGCAATGCAATCTGTTTAGTCATTGCTCCTTCATACTGTGCGCTCTGCGCCATAGAAGCTGAGGTAATACCGGCAGACAGTAATAAGGCAAATAGTATACGTTTCATAATGGTGAATTTTATAGTTATAAATTGTTGATTACATCTTGTCTTCTGTCTATACCAAAGTTCATGAACATACCTACATAAACAAAGCGGGGTATATTAGGTGTGATCTCTTCCCTGCGCAGCTTATCCGCTGAATAACGATAACCATATACCTGTTTGAAATTACCGATGTTACTCACAGATAATACAAAAACAGTGAACGCCTTTTTGATGCTGGTAAGGTAACTGACTGTGAGTCCCAGCGAGTTGTAGTCCATTGTTTTCTGCGTCATGAATTTATTAACCGGCAGGTTTGGATTATAGTAAGGGCGGCCTGTAGAAAAGCTATAGGTAGCGCCAAAGAACGTGGTGATTGAAGGTACATAGTATTTGTATACTACGCTAAATGTATGCTTCGCTGCAAAATCAGGCTGCACTTCGTACGGGTATGTAAGGTAGTTACGCTTTGTATCCAGATAAGAATAAGAAATCCAGTAATCCATATTCTTAAAGGTTTTATGATCACGCCAGAAGAGTTCAATACCTTTTGCATAACCGGTACCACCATTGCTGGTATCAGGACTGGTTTTCACCAGGTTGTGATACTTCTTATAGAATGCTTCCACACGCAATGTATAATTCCCTGTAATACGCTGAACGCTGGCAATATAATGCGTAGCCTTCATATAATCCATGTTGGGTTTAAAGCGCAGGTATTGCTGTTCCGGTTTCTGGTAGTAATCTCCATACGCCAGGGACACCTGACTATAAGCATCCATTTTATACGCCAGTGATACACGTGGTGCAAAATTGGTTTTTGCCAGTACAGAAGAATGTTCTACACGACCACCTACACGACCTACCAGCTGCGGAGTAAGATAGATATCTCCCTCTGCAAAAACTGCTGAATAATTATCTGTATAATTTGCGTGATAGCTGTTAAAGGCCCCATTCTCCACACCGTACTGGTATTCTCCCCCCATACGCAGGGAAGAATAGTAACCGATAGATTTGGTGAACATCACTCTTGCCTGTGTTAACGAAGACAGGTTTTTGATTTTTGTGGGGGCAGTTTTTTCCAGTGTATCCGTATGGATATCATCTGTATTACTGCTGAATGAAAGGCCGGAACTGATGCGCCATCCTTTACCTAATCTTTCCTTATAGGTAAGATTGGTATAGACGTTCTGATTACGCAGTTCGAATAATTCGTTATATCCCGGGTATTCCAGACTTGGATGATAAGTACCCATATGTGTCCAGTTACCGTAACCGTAAAATTTCAGCATACCGGTGGAAGACGTTTTTCTTCTGAAGTTGGCGGAAGTACCTATGATCTCCGGGTTTACACTGGGTTTGAATTTAGACTTCACTACGTCCAGGTATGGCCCCAGGTTGGTGTAGTCTGCTTCTACTCCGTAAGAACCTTTCTTGTCTTTAGACAGTTCGTCTACTCCTACGCTGGCACCGATGACAGATACTCCTACAGAAGAGGAAGAACGTTCCGGTAAGTCCTGGGATTCCAGAATCAGTGCAGAGGACAGGCCTTGTCCGTATTGGGCAGAGTAACCACCGCTGCTGAAGGTTGTTCCTTTGAACAGGAATGGTGAAAAGCGGCCGCGGCCCGGCATATCCGGCAGGCCGGAATAGAAGGGATTACGTACCAGCAATCCGTCTATGAAGGTTTGTGTTTCGTAACCTGTACCACCGCGTACAAAGAGACCTTCACGGTCGTTGGTTTGCTGCGTACCTGGTAATGTTTTCAATGCGTTCACAATGTCCGCACCTGCACCGGCAGTGGATACGATATCCAGTGGTTTCAGTACAGTTCCTTTTCTTTCATCGCTGGCTTCGAAGCTACCGGCGGAGATAGTCACTACATTCAGCTGACTGATGAGTTCTTTTAAAACGATATTATATACCTGTGGGTTATTGAGATTTATCTTTTGTTCGAAGGGGCGATAGCCGTTTAAAGTAACGGAGATGATTTGTTCTCCTTTAAGATCTGTGGTAAAAGAGAAGGTACCATCGGCGGCGCTGGAAGCTCCGTCGTAAGTATCTTTTATGGCGATGTTAACACCGGGTAATGGCTTTTTTTTGCTATCTGTGATCTTACCAGTTATTTTCTGTTGAGCCATCAGGCAGACCGGTAAAAAGATCAAAGCGAACAGATTAAGGTTAATTTTTCTCCACATAGGGGGCTGTGTTAATTTTTAACAAAACTAGTTGGTCAGGAGGCGTTAATCAACGGCAAACAGGCAAATGAGGGGTAGATTACCGGTAAAAACAGGAATATTGTCGGTTAGAAGTTCTACAGATAAAAAAGCAGATTGTTCACCGGTAAGTGGAAATAAAAAAGGTCCGGCGAAATCAGCCGGACCTTCTCATAATATACTTGCGCTTATGCAAATCTTGGTTTCAGTTCACTTGCCAGAGCGGTCATACGTTTCAGACCATCATCAGGCAGGTTACCCTTTTTGAATTCAGCCAGCACATCAGGCAGACGTACTTCCATTTCATGCAGGAAAGCCTCTTCGAATGCTTTTACATTCTTAACAGGTACTTCACGCAGTAAACCGTTTGTACCCAGGTAAATCATAGCTACCTGTTTTTCTACGGCATATGGAGAGAACTGTGCCTGTTTCAGGATTTCCACGTTACGGGCACCTTTATCGATTGTTTGTCTTGTAGACGCATCCATGTCACCACCGAATTTAGAGAAAGCCTCCATTTCACGGTATTGAGCCTGGTCAAGTTTCAGGGTACCTGATACTTTCTTCATGGATTTGATCTGTGCGTTACCACCTACGCGGCTTACAGAGATACCTACGTTGATCGCCGGACGGATACCTGCGTTGAACAGGTTTGATTCCAGGAAGATCTGACCATCCGTAATGGAGATCACGTTTGTAGGGATGTAAGCAGATACGTCGGCAGCCTGTGTTTCGATGATTGGCAACGCTGTGAGGGAACCACCACCTTTAACCAGGTGTCTGATAGATTCCGGCAGGTCGTTCATCTGCTGAGCGATTTCATCCTTGCTGATCACTTTCGCTGCACGTTCGAGCAAACGGGAGTGCAGGTAGAATACGTCACCAGGGTATGCTTCACGTCCTGGAGGACGACGCAGCAACAGGGAAACCTCACGGTAAGCAACCGCCTGTTTGGACAGATCATCATAAACGATCAGGGCAGGACGACCGCTATCACGGAAGAATTCACCAATCGCAGCACCGGCGAAAGGAGCGTAGAACTGTAATGGAGCAGGATCTGCAGCAGTTGCAGCTACGATGATGGTGTAAGCCATGGCACCAGCTTCCTGCAGGGTTTTCATTACACCTGCAACGGTAGAAGCTTTCTGTCCGATAGCTACGTAGATACAATAAACCGGTTTGCCAGCTTCGTAGAACTCTTTCTGGTTGATGATAGCATCAATACAGATAGCAGTTTTACCGGTCTGACGGTCACCGATTACCAGCTCACGCTGTCCACGGCCGATAGGAATCATTGCATCGATAGCTTTGATACCTGTTTGCAGTGGTTCTTTTACTGGTTCACGGAAAAGTACACCAGGAGCTTTACGTTCCAGGGGCATTTCATACAGTTCACCAGTGATAGGGCCTTTACCATCTATAGGCTGACCCAGTGTATTTACTACGCGGCCAACCATTCCTTCACCTACTTTAATAGATGCGATCTGGCCGGTACGGCGTACTTTATTACCTTCTTTGATGTTTCCGGATTCACCCATCAATACCACACCCACGTTATCTTCTTCCAGGTTCAGTGCGATTGCTTTAACACCATTCTCGAATTCAACCAGTTCACCTGAGCGAACATTGTTTAATCCATAAATACGTGCAATACCGTCTCCCACCTGCAATACTGTACCTACCTCTTCCAGGTCGGCAGCAGCATTGAAGTTGCTTAGTTGCTGGCGTAATATCGCCGAAATTTCATCAGGTTTTATCTCCACCATATGTATGCTTTTTAGAAAGAGTCGTTAAATTTTAATGTTATAACGACAACAGCTTTGCGTGTACGCAGCGGCTGCTGTGAATGTTTTTTATTTAATAGCAGCTACGTAGATATTCTGCGTAAACTGTTTTTTGATATCGTTCAGATCGCGTAATACAGAAGCATCATACAGGTTACCGTCTGATTCCAGCACAAAACCACCTATCAGGTCAGCATTTACTGCTGATTCCAGATTGATCTGTTTGTCAGTTCCAGCCTGTACTTTCTTTTTGATTACATCCAGTGTAGCAGCATCTACAGGAACCGCCGTCGTGATCTTCACTTTACTGATATTCTTCAGCACATTATACTGGCTGATAAATTCAGTCGCTATTTCCGGCAGATTGCTTTCCCTTCCCTTCGTTACCAGTAAAGTAACAAATGCACTGGTGATTGCGCTTACTCTTTTATCGAATATAGCAGCCAGGATTTGTTTTTTCTTTTCTGGTTTAATGATAGGGCTCTTCAGCAAACTTACCACATCGGCGTTCGTTTTCGACAACTGCTGGATGAACAGCATGTCTGCGTGTATCGCTTCCAGCTGTCCTTTTTCAGAAGACAGATCTACCAAAGATTTCGCATACCGGGATGCTAAACGGGGATTCTGCATAATTTATATCTTGTTAGCTGTAGGCTCTGTAAACACGTAGCTCCTTATGGGAGCATTGATCTACCTAAGGAGCTTTGTAACTTAGTTTAATTTTATTCCTCCTGCCAGTTCTTTAATGTAACCTTCCTGTGCAGTTTTATCTGACAGTTCTTTACGCAGGACTTTCTCAGCAACTTCAATTACCAGTTTACCTACCTGGTTCTTCACGTCTGTTAAAGCGGCCATCTTCTGGTTATCAATAGCGGTATATGCTTCGCTGATGATTTTCTTGGCTTCTGCCTGTGCCTGTGTTTTGGCTTCGCTGATGATATGATCTTTAGCGTCTTTGGCTTCTTTCAGAATCTTGCTTCTTTCCGCTCTTGCTTCAGCAAGTACGTGCTCATGTTCGGCTTTCATCTGCGCCATTTCCTCTTTCACCCTTTCAGCAGTGGCGATAGATTCTGAGATGGAAGTTTCCCTTTCTTTCAATACAGAAAGAATTGGTTTCCACGCGAATTTCTTCAGTATGAGAAATACAATAATGAAAATTAACAACGAGATGGTAAACAAGCCTAACGCTGGCTGTAACAAATCCATGATTATGAAAATTTATTTGGTTCGCATGTAATTGAATTACTGCATCCATCGCCCTGTGCTTTGGATGCAGTAATAAGTTTCGCTTAAAGCACAACAGCCAGCAGACCAGCGATAACGCCGAACAGGGCAACACCCTCTACCAGCGCCGCAGCCAGGATCATATTTGCACGGATATCGTTAGCAGCTTCTGGCTGACGAGCGATAGATTCCAGTGCGCTTTTACCGATGTTACCAACACCAATACCTGCTGCGATAGCAGCGATACCAGCACCGATTGCACCACCAGCCTTAGCCAGTCCTGAAGCGGCCGCTGCTGCATCTGCAGATGCCTGCAGTAAAACAGTTAAAATTGCCATAATTGAAATGTGTATTTATTGTTATTACGAATAATCTGATTAATGATGTTTTTCATCGTGGCTGTGTCCTTCTTCCATCACCTGGCCAATAAATACCGCCGTAAGATTTGCAAAGATGAATGCCTGTATGAATGCTACCAGTAACTCCAGCATCATCATTACAATGTTGAAGAGGATAGTGATTGGTAAGAATCCATAACCCGCAATCTGGTTCAGAGAACCAAAGATGAACACCAGGGAAATGATACTGAGGATGATAATGTGACCTGCCAGTATGTTAGCAAACAGTCGGATCATCAATGATACCGGCTTAGTGAATATACCAATGATTTCCACAGGAACCAGGATCGGCTTTACCCATCCCGGTACAGGAGGATTCAGCGTGTGTGCCCAGAAATGCTTGTTGGAACTGAACATGGTAGCCAGGAAACTGATCAGGGCCAAAGCTGCAGTTACAGCCAGGTTACCCGTTACGTTGGCAGAGCCAGGTAATAAACCAAGAAGGTTATTGATCAATATAAAGAAGAAGATAGTTAAGATGAAAGGCGTATATTTTTCAAAGTGTTTGCCCGGGATGTTAGGCTTTACCACTTCATCACGCATAAAGATGATCACCGGCTCTATTACACCCTGGAACCCTTTAGGTGCCATTTTGGAACCTCTGGTAGTATAGGTCTTTGCAACACTCAGCATCAGCCAGATCAGCAGAATAGCGCCAATCAGCATAGAGGTGATGTTCTTCGTCATGGAGAGATCATAGATCGCTTCATCAGTAGGCATGTCATTCGCATCAACCGCGATGATCTTGCCTTCCATGTATTTAGCTGCACTCAAGCCCTTTTCTTCCAGGTAATGCGCATTTACCAGGCGATAACCTTCGTAAGCAACATGTCCGTGATGGAAATGGGAAGAAGAGAATACAGTGAACCCTTTTACTTTGCTGTAAACGATCACCGGAAGAGGCATTGTTACAGGGGTACCGGATATGTCCAGCAGATGCCAGTCATGAGCATCCTTAACGTGACCAAGAATTACCTCCTTGGCGTTAAAACCCTTTTTCTCTTCGTGTCCGGGGGCTGCCGCATGTTCACCATGCTCTTGTGCTGCAGGTTCCTCGGCATACGCAAACGAACAAAATCCACTTATGCTAAGAGCAACAACAAGTGCTACCAGTCTATGTTTGAACAGATTTAAGGAAATCACCGCTTTCTGAAATTTTGCGCAAAGATAGCTGATTTATTATCAAAAAGGTAGGTGCATCACAAAAAAAAGTGAAGGAATGATATTACGAATTTAACACTTTAAAAATAATAAGCATATACAACGTTTATGCTACACCTGCCTGCTTAAATTGCATACTGTGCAGTTTGTAGTAAAAACCGCCCAGTTTCAGCAATTCCTCATGGGTACCCATCTCCCTGATCTCCCCTTTATCCAGCACAATGATCTTGCTGGCTTTGCTGATAGTGGATAATCTATGTGCTATGACGATAGAGGTCCGGTCTGCAATCAGTTTATCTATGGCGTTCTGGATCAGTGTTTCGGACTCAGTGTCTACAGAGGAAGTGGCTTCGTCCAGGATGAGGATAGCCGGATCGTACAGTAAAGCCCTCACAAAAGAGATCAGCTGGCGCTGCCCCAGGGAAAGGGTACTTCCCCGCTCCATTACCTGGTAATCATAGCCGCCAGGCAGCTGCATGATGAATTCGTGCATACCTATCAGCCGGGCTGCATGCTCTACCTGCTCCCGGGTAATACCTGTATTGCGCAGGGTAATGTTTTCATATACAGAGCCGGCAAACAGGAATACATCCTGCAATACCACCCCTATTTTGCTGCGCAGGGAGCGTAAAGAGTAGTCTTTCAGGTCTGTGCCGTCCATCAGGATCTGCCCCTTCTGGATTTCGTATAACCTGTTTAAAATGCTGATGATAGTCGTTTTACCGGAACCCGTATGCCCCACAATGGCGATTGTTTCGCCCTGGTTGGCGTGGAAATTAATATCCTTCAGTACATAATCGGCATCTTTATAGGCAAACCATACATGATCGAATGTAATAGCCCCCTTCATAGCGGACGCGTCCTTCCTGCCCCTGTCATCGATATAGTCCTCACTGTCCATGATGCGGAACACCCTTTCACTGGCAACCATCCCCATCTGTAACGTGTTGAACTTATCTGCCAGCATACGCAGTGGACGGAATAACATATTGAGGTACATGATGAAAGCGATCATCACACCCTGACTCACCTCATAATTCAATACCTGGTTAGCACCCCACCAAACCATGAGGCCCAGGGAGATAGCAAGAATGATTTCCACTATAGGGAAAAACACCGAATAGGCAAAGATGGCCTCTACGTTGGCCGTACGGTGTTCTTTATTGATGGTCTTGAACTTGGCGAACTCTCTTTTCTCTGCGGAGAAAGCCTGTACAATAGCCACTCCTGTCAGATGCTCCTGTACAAAGGCGTTCAGGGCGGAAACCGCGTTTCTCACTTTGTAGAACGACTTGTTCACGCTTTCTTTAAACACATAAGTAGCAATGATCAGGATGGGGAAAGGGGATAAACTGATCAGCGTCAGCCGCCAGTCGGCCATAAACATCACGCCTAAGATGGCGATGATCATCAGCATATCTGCTACTATAGAAATCAACCCTTCCGAGAATACGTCGTTAATCGCTTCAATATCATTGATGGTACGGGTGGTTAAAGTTCCTATAGGGGTTTTATCGAAGAATGCCAGGTTCAGATGTACGATCTTCTTGTACACCGCTACCCGCAGGTCTTTTACCACCGACTGTCCCAGCCAGTTCGTGAGATAGGAGAAATAGAACCGCATCACGGTTTCTACCAGCAATAACAGGATCTGTATGATAGTAACACCTATCAGCATCTGCATCAGCTGCCCTGCAATGTATTTATCTACTGTTAACTGTATGAGGTAAGGACGCATAGGCGATATGACTGCCAGCAATACTGTCAGGAACATCGACATGTAAAAGGATCGCCTGTAAGGGACTGCAAAAGTGAATATGCGCCGTAATAGACTAACGTTAAAAACCTTCTTGACTGCTAAATTTTCCACCGTACTATTTTCGCTATAAGCTTCCGCCTGGCATGTGTTTACCGATCACCTGTTTTACTACTTCCTTATACTTTTCTTGTGCGGAGAACGGATGCTAAGATCTGATCAGCGATCGGTAAGCAAACCTACTGCTTTTTATTTTTACAATAAAAAAACCGTCTTGGGGTGATTTATTTTGATCAAAAAGCAATGTTTTTGTGATGGAGCTTCGCTCCATCACAAAAACATTAAAGGGGTTTTGCAGGGCTTCGCCCTGCACCCAAAATATATTTACTTAGCGTCTTTCATTATCTGACGGTAAGCCTTGATGAAAATGGCTCCCAGATTTTTGTGGGGTGGCACATAATCACTAAACAGTTCCTTATTCCTTGGATCACCGGCAAAACGTCTGCCTAATCCTGCCCACATCTCTACCCAGTCTACATTCTTACCTGCACGGATCGTTTCATCCAGCGCACGGATGATAGGCTCGTTTACAAAACGGGTACCTACCTGTTTAGAGGAGATGATATGTGCTTCTGGTGACTTTTCCAGTACTACCGACATATTGTGATAACCACCACAGGAACCCAGTACTACTATGCGGGCAGAGCTTTGCAGATTGTCCAGCGTAGTGTTAATGTGATAACTGTGACCACGGTGAATGAATACAGTAGGATGGATATCGTTCTCATCCAGGTACTCACTCAGTTTCTGGATAGCATCTTTATCGTCCGGCTCTGCTATTGGCAGGTTTGCGAATATTGTTACAGGCTTACCTTTCAGGGAAGTGATGGTAGTCCAGTATTTACCTTTGGTCACTTTCCATTCCCCACCAGGGAAATTACTCATGAAGCTCAGGTATGACTCATGTCCGTCTTTATCTCCGTAGAAGAATACCTGTTCATACACCCGTCCGCTATCACTCTGTAAAGAGTTAAAAGATACGAAGTTGATAGGAGGCAGTTGCAGCTTGGCAGACATTTCACTTGCTTTGGAAGAATCGGTACTTTTCTCTGTTTCAGTATCAAACAAACTACCCAGCAGCTCATAAATTACAGTACCACGTCTTTCCTTCTTTTTAGAAACGTATACATAGTTCTTCCGCACTTCTTCGCGCAGGAAAGACAGCAGCTGGGGATCGCGGATGCTACCAAATGAATTGGCTACGTCCACCGCATCTTCCAGGTCTTCTGTTTTCTCCAGAGCACTTACATATTTCTTCATCAGGTAGTTGGAATTCTCCGGAGCCATAGACTTCAGAAAATTATCCAGGGTGTTGAAACCCGCTGCCATTGCAATGAATTTCTTGAAGCGATCGAATGATACCAGCATCAGTAAACTATCCCCACGGGATGGTTTCATACGGGCCATCATCTGGTCATATATACCGGCGTTGTTATGGTTGGTATAACTGGAGGTATACAGTTCTTCTTGACCATTTATGATAAGGTAGTACAGTTCTTCAGGTGTAAAGTCTTTTACGATACGAAAACGAACGGGAGCTGGCTCTTCATGCAGGTCGTTTACTTCACGGATGTATTTCAGTGACTTGGCCTGCATGTTCTCCATCATGGCTTTGAGACCCATAGGGCTCTCTCCATTGTTCTTACGTTGTTGCAGGATGATAGATGTTTTTACCATCTGCTTGTAGTACTGATCATCATCAGCTACGGTGGCAGAAAGTTTATCTATGGTAGTAGTACCCGCCAGCAGTTCATCTATGAAAGGCAGGATACGGGTGGATTGCCCGGAGTTACCGATTTGTACGATCTGCTGTACAAGAGGGTCCTGGTTTCTTTTGATGACAGTAGCTATGGGTGTATAAGAAGTTGCGTAAGTCAGGATCTGGTTAGGATACTTTTTGGCTACGGCGGCTATGATAGAGTCTGTAGCCGGGTACTCCAGGTAATTACTGATCTCAGTCATTACTGTTTCCAGGTGATTGAAGGCATATTTTGCGAACATCACGCCAGTAGCGTCTTTAAATCCGGGATTATCTTTGAATGCTCCTATCATCTTTTCCCCTGCATCAAAAGACAGGTTCTGGATGTAGGGCAGGATGCTTTCTCCTTTAATATCAGCATGCATCATATCGCGGTAAGCCTTTACCATAGCGGGGGCTTCTTCCGGCGCTATTCTGCGATAGGAACGTTTTACGTTATAATCGTGCAGCATGATGTACAGGCCGGAGAGGTACTTGATCTTTAAACGGTGATCAAGACTGCTATCCAGCTCTATTTCATTCTGCATATCGTCTACCTGTTTGATCAGGGCATTGGTTACCTGCAGGTTGATGGTCTGGTCGTCAGACACCTGTACCAGGTCGTCTGCTTTGCCATCAAACTTTTTAGCTGCCAGTTGTTCTTTGTCGATATTATCATGGAAACCAATACGACCGATAGGAATTTCTATCTTTTGAGTTGATGTTTGCGCATGTAAAAGGCTACCCGAAAAAGCAGCCAGCAATAAGATAGTTATAAATCTTTTCATTAATATAAATGTGCTTTTCTCTTACTTGATAAAGCTATAGTAGCAAATTTACTACCAAAATATCAGATAAGTTGCTACGCCGCCTGCAAGCGGCCCTCAGGGAGGGAACAGGCTTTTTCTACAAACACGTGGCTCCTATCGGAGCCTAATGCAGCGTAGATGATCTCTGGGTGCCCCGTATTAACCACACACTTCGTCACAGTAAACTATAACATACCCAGTATTGACCCCGTTAGGGGTCCCGTGTTTGTAGAACATATTGTTATATCTCATGATTGACCCCGTAGGGGTCCCCTCTTTCTAGCTAAAATGAATTAATTTAGTACTCTCCAAGCTATTTAGTTTATGCAAAGTTTCGTCAGCGACCTCTCTGGTAAAGAGTTTCCTATTTCAGAAAAAGTACATTGCCGCTCTATCCGTAAGCCTTTAATGGATATCATCCGGAAAGAGCATCCTCATATCACGCAGAAGTCCAATCTTTCTATTTCTGAGCTGAATCCTTACCGGCAGCTGTATTTCGAAGGACTGTTCTCCAAAGAAATAGATGAATTGAGCCAATTACAAAGGAATGTAGTAGAGAAACTCCGCGATCATCAAACCCTGACAGACAAACTGGATGATGGGGAAGATGAAGGACCGATGACCTTCGGGCAACGTGTGGCGGATAAGATTGCTACTTTTGGCGGTAGCTGGACATTCATCATCTCCTTCCTCAGTTTTATCCTGGTATGGATAGGGGCCAATATCTATATATTGATGAATAAAGGCTTTGATCCCTACCCCTTTATCTTACTCAATCTGATCCTTTCCTGCCTCGCTGCCTTACAGGCTCCCGTGATTATGATGAGCCAAAACAGGCAGGAAGAGAAGGATCGGCTCCGTTCAAAGAACGATTATATGATCAATTTGAAGGCAGAACTGGAATTAAGGGTGCTGCATGAGAAAATGGACCACCTCCTGATTCACCAGCAACAGGACATGCTGGAGATGCAGCAAACCCAGATTGAGATGTTGAACGAAGTGACAAATGCCTTGAAGAAGATGGCCGGAGACAATGGTAATCATAAGCATACAAATAAGGATCAGGTAGTATAGCTCATGAAAAAAGCGTAAATTCAAGTACCATACTTCATGTCAGGGTTGTGTCATGCGGCCGAATTAACAATTACATAATGTTAAATTTACATTAATAGCGGAGCCTGCGATATAATTTTGTGTCGTCTTTAAAAAACGTCAAAGCATATGATAGACCAAGCGGTAGTAGGAAAAATTTTAGTGGTGGATGATGAATTGGACATTCTCGAAATTATAAGTTACAATCTCAAATCAGCAGGATATGATACTGTAACCGCTAAAGATGGCAGCGAGGCTATTCAGAAAGCAAAGGTGTTTCGTCCCGACCTGATCATGCTGGATATTATGATGCCGAACAAGAACGGTATTGATACCTGCAGAGAGATCAGAAAGATTCCGGAATTTAAAGATACGATGGTGCTGTTCCTCACAGCCCTCAATGATGAGAAATCAGAAATCGATGGTTTAAACATGGGTGCAGACGATTATATCGCCAAACCTATTAAACCAAAATTACTGGTAAGCCGCATCAATGCTCTCTTCCGCCGCCTTCACAAACCGGAAGAAATGCAGGTACACCTGGGAGACCTGATCATCGATCGTGAGAAATTTACAGTTACATACAAGGGTCAGGAAATCATCCTGGCAAAGAAAGAATTTGAGCTGTTACAACTGCTTGCCTCTAAACCGGGCCGCGTATTCCTCCGTAACGAAATACTGAACCAGGTATGGGGTACAGAGGTAATCGTAGGTGATCGTACTATCGATGTGCATATCCGGAAAATACGTCAGAAAATAGGGATCGACCTTATCACCACTGTGAAAGGTGTTGGGTATAAGTTCGAAATGTAGAATGTTCTTTTTAAGCAAAGTGCCGGAAGCGTAAAGCTTTTCGCAGTGTGAGTTATGTCAGGTGAAAAAATTGGATTAATTTCCCGGTATTATAAGAATTACTCAGTATGGAGTATGTTTAAAGCAAAGAACCTTTCCCCACAAAAACTGGCAGGTTTTACTGCCCTGATACTATCAGGTATTATCACGTTAGGTACAGCATTAATTGATGCCGACTGGAGGATAATACTGACGGCATTTGTACTTACCTTCCTGGTATCGTACTACCTGTATCTCTATACGTTACAGAACTTTATCTACCGGAAAATAAAGCTGATCTATAAATTCATCTATCAAACCAAAGCGTCTAAACGTGAGGACTTCTTCAACAAGAATATCCTTCCTTTAAAGACCATTGAAGAGGTGAGTGAAGATGTGGAGAAATGGGCCAGCCAGAAAAAAGAAGAACTGGATATGCTTCGCCGGAACGAAGAGTTCCGTAAAGAGTTCCTGCTCAACCTGAGCCATGAGCTGAAGACGCCTATCTTTGCGGTACAGGGATACATCCATACTTTACTGGATGGCGCACTGGATGACCCCAATGTGAATAAACTCTTCCTGAAAAATGCGACCAAGAATATCGACAGGCTTTGCCGCCTGATTGATGATCTTGATGAGATCTCCAAGCTGGAAAGCGGGGAAATGACGATCAACAAAGAGAACTTTGTTATACAGGAACTGATAAGGGATGTATTTGATACTTTATCTCTTAAAGCCAATACCAAAGGGATTAAATTCCAGGTGAAGAAAGGCTGTGAGGCTCCTATTCATGTGCAGGCGGATAAAGAAAAAGTAAGACAGGTACTGATTAACCTGATAGATAATTCTATTAAGTATGGCCGTCCGGACGGGCATACTGTTGCGAGTATTTATGTGATGGATGATAAACGTGTACTGGTAGAAATCTCCGATGATGGTATCGGGATGTCTGAAGAACACCTGCCACGTGTGTTTGAACGTTTCTACCGCACAGACAGGGCCAGGAGCCGGGATATTGGCGGTACTGGTTTAGGATTGGCGATTGTTAAACACATTATAGAAGCACATGACCAGACGATCAATATCCGGAGTAAACCGGAGATCGGCTCTACATTTGGTTTTACGCTTGAATCAGGAGAATAGTATTTAGAAGCGGTATTGCAACCTGCAGGTAAATACATTGTCTTTTACATCTGAAGTATAACCTGCTAAAGAAGTGCTTTCATTCTTTACGATGTCGTAGTACAACATCAGTTTCATATGTTCATCTAAGTAATAAATGTAACCGGCACCGAAGGTATCGTAACGGATATCTCCTTCTGTGAAGTTAGCATCCAGCTGTTTCCCCTTTACTTTCGAATTGGGATCGTACCAGTCATATTTTAATACCAGCTGGTGGAATGGGCTGCCTAAGTTCTGTAAAAAGTAAAAGTAAGCGCCTGTGAAGTTGCGGATGTATAACGGAGCGTTCTTTGTACCAGTCATGGGAATAGTTCCCGGTGTTTCGGTACTGGCGGCAGTAGCGGTTTGTAATCCCCTGATATATTCTCCTCTTATCTCTGTAAATCCTTTATTCTTCCCGTTCGGGATCTTCAATTGCATATCTGCCCCATAGTAATGACGGGGCGCTATTTTCCCCAGATTAGTGGTGGATGAATCTACTTTGAATACATTGTTATTCATTGTGTAGATGTATTGTGTAAACTGCTCCATACCACCATACAGGCAGGATATGGCACCAGACAGACGCCAGTTGCTGAGTATTGTCTGAGGTTTGATAGTAATACGGGAGATGAAATCCTTATGACTGTCAAAGTCGCTGGTAGCAGTAAGCCCCTGACCGTTGAACAGTCCTGCATCTATTCTTATGAATCTCAGCGGATGTGTTGCTTTCCTTGGTTCAAAGGAGATCATAGCTCCCAGGTCCCTCTCTGTTTTCATGAGGATCTGAGACATACGCCCACGTTCCGGTGTTTCTCTGTCCGCAGAAGCCAGGTTTACCTCATAACTGAAAGGACGGCCGAACATACCGGCTGTGACGGATAATACATTCCATCTGTTTTCAAATACACGTCCGAAGAAGTCGCGGATGAAAACGCCTCTTTCTGTACCATCAAACTGGAAGGCGAACTGCACTTTAGGCATCTGGTGCTCATCATACCGGGAGTAATCTAAGCGGAAACGGCCACGGCGGAGCGTAAAGCGATTGTTTACATGAGCCGGGAAATCTCCCCCGGCATAGCTTTTAATGCCTTTGTCTCCGGCATACTGGAATTGAGGTTGCAGGTAGCCGCTGAAGCGTACAGCGTCGTATTTCTGATAAAGGGAGAACATTCCCTTACCCAGGCTGGTAGTAGTGTCGATCATGTCTGTAAGGAACTGAGCCTTCAGAGCATTAGAAAACAACAATAGCAGGCCAAGGGCCGGCAGATGTTTAAGCCGCATTGCAGAGGTAATTTGCCGCAAAGCAAAGGAAAATAATTAACAATAATGTAACGGGGAATAGTAGGTTTTCTCAGGATATTATCGTAATAGATACTTAAGTGCAGGACTTAATCCCTTTCAAATTTTTGTGATGGTGCGAAGCACCACCACAAAAACCTGCTTATTTAAAACTGAAGATAGATCGGTAACATGGTATCAGCCGATTTGACCTGTACCAGGATATAAATGAAGAGAGCCATTACAGCTATGCTGCCCCATACCGGGAAACGGGCCATTGTCCTTTCGGCAAAGTTCTCACTGCGCTTGGGTAAGAAATGCAGGATAAATGCGCCCAGCATTACCCAGAATACCATAGTATAGCCGTTATACAGTTCCAGCCATACTTCCGGCTGGAAATCATGTACTATCTGGTTGATCAAAGCCCAGGAATCATGGAATGTAGACGCTTTGAAGAAGATCCAGCAGAAACAAACGAAGTGGAAAGTGAAGAATATACCGCCTATTTTCAGCACAGTACCTTTCCATCCTGCAGGTGCCCCTCCCCGCTTCTTCTGGGCATCAATTCTTACTTTATCTACTGCCAGCGCGGTACCATGCAAGCCTCCCCAGAAAATGAAATTCCAGCTGGCGCCATGCCAGAACCCACCTATCAGCATGGTTAACCACAGATTGATATACTGACGTACTTTCCCTTTACGATTACCTCCCAAAGGAATGTACAGGTAATCCCTTAACCAGGATGATAAAGAGATATGCCAGCGACGCCAGAACTCTGTGATAGTAGAGCTCTGGTAAGGAGAATCGAAGTTAGCCGGGATCTTAAAGCCTGTCCAGCGGGCAATACCCAGCGCCATATCAGAATAACCGGAGAAGTCGCAATAGATCACCAACGCATAACCATATACACCTAAGAGACATTCCAGTCCGGTGTGTTTGGAAGGATCGTCAAATATGTATTGTACAAAGTTCTGGTAGATAAAATCGGAGATGATCACCTTTTTGAATAATCCACTGATGATCAGGTACATTCCTTTCCCAATATCTTCTGAATCAAGCTCATAAGGCTGGGAAATCTGTGGAATAAAATCAGCAGCTCTTACAATAGGTCCCATCATCAGTTTAGGGAAGAATGACAGGAAGAAGAGGTAATCCATGAAATTATCCACCGGTTTGATCTCTCTCTTATACACATCAATGGTATAACTGAGATTCTCGAATGTATAGAAGGAGATCCCGATAGGTAATATGATATCTCTTATCAGGTTAAAGTGCCATACACTCAGATCATTTCCTACTCCTATGAAGAAGTTCATGTATTTGAAATAGAACAGCAATCCCAGGTTAAGAATGATACTGAACGTCAGCAATCCTTTCCTGAATCCTGGTTTTTCTGAGTGATAGATCCACCTGGAAAGGTTGAAATCTACGATGGCAGCAAGTAGTATCAGTCCTACATAAGCGCCGCAGGCCTTGTAGAAAAAGTACAGGGAAAAGATGGTATAAATAGCTACTCTCCAGCGTTTACTCTTTGCAGCTGCCAGGTAGCACAGCAGGAACACTGCAAAAAAGTAGAAGAAAAAAGCGCTGTTAAAGAGTATGGGATCTTTTTTACTATACAGTAAGGTCTCTAACAGTTTGTTCAGGTCAATCATTCCACTGTTTTTAAATATTTCTGGTATCCGGCATGTAATGCCTCATATAACAGTTTACCCTGCAACTGGTAACCACGTGCATTAAAGTGGATATGATCTACAGCCCAGGAGCCGGAAAAGCTACCCGCCATCGACCTTGTTAATGCATTAAAATTCCAGCATGCCAGTCCGTTTTCCCGGCAGTAATTCATGATCTGCTGGGTAACGACTGTGGTATAAGGATTCGGATAATAAGCGATTTTATAATACGTGCGGTACTTCTTACCTACCTTTCTTCTGAAAGCCCTTTTACTCGTTCTTTTGGATTCTGCCGGCGTAGTAAGCACGATGGATGCATCAGGACGCGTACGTTTTATCAACTGTACAGTACTGTCTATCTGGGCACGGAAGGAAGACGCACTAAGGCTGCTATAGGCTTCGTTGGTACCCAGAGAGATAATCACCAATTGCGGTTGCAACACTTCCATCTGCGCACTGAGAATACTGCTCTGCTCATTGTAATGCTGGTACATGGCCCCATTGATGCCAATAGCGCTGTACAACACCCCATTATGACCATTATGCAGTAATGCACCATAAAAACGGAAAGGACTGTTTCCCTTTTCATCCCATCTTGCCTGGAATGACTGCATCGGTTCGGGGAATGTTAAGGTAGCCTTCTTCACTGTTTCACCCGCTCCCGGGAAAGGTACGCCCGTAACCTCTACATCAGCGCCCGGTGTGTTAATACTGCTATCATCCAGACCAGCATCATAGAACAATTCCGCTACGCGGATGGTGTTATCTATGCCATCCTGTTTGCCACTGTAGGCCAGCGTAGGCGCTCCACTCTGAGAAGTGAGCACAATAGCACCCGGCCCCAGGGGTTCGTCTTTATAACGGTCTACCACACGGGCCGACTGCCACCTGCCGGTACTGTTCCAACGGTAATCTTCCGGGCCGTTGGTACCTGCCAGGTTAAAAGGAAATACCCATCCACGCCCCGCACTGCCAAAAGCCTGTTGCAGGTAGTTAGCAGTTGTTAAAGGAAAAAAGCCTGCCTGAATATGAGAATCACCGAGATGCAATATGGATATCACATTGCTGTCTGCTTTATGCAAGGCTGCATAAAAGCGGTTCAGTGCGGTATCCTGTGCAATCGTATTTGTTTGTGCCTTTGCCGTGCTGCCGGTTATAGCCAGCATCACGGTTAAAAAAGATCTACTGATGTTCCAGCTTATATTCATCCATCATTGCTTTATACAGCAGCGCCCCTACTTTGGCCGCTCCCTGTCTGTTAAAGTGCGTGTAATCTTTATTGGCAAGGGCAGGGTCCCCTTCTACCCACTGTACCATTGAACCGTCTCCGCCCATGGCGGCATACAGGTTCCAGTAAGCAGTGCCATGTTCTTTAGCCAGTTCGTGCTGCGTTTTCACCAGCGCTGGTACACCCGGAGCTGTCATCCAGTTGCCACCCTTCCTGTACGACTTATCAGCAGTGGTAATCACCAGGAAAGAAGTATTCGGAAGGTCATTACGCAATGAATCCATTACTTTTTTCATGGGACGGCCATACCAGGAGTAATCTGTCAATTCAGGCTTCCAAAGCATGTTAGCTCCATAATGCAATACTACCAGGTCGTATGGATGCTCCGTCTGCATCTGTGCCACCAACTGTCTGGACAATTTACCCAACTCTATGCCACTAATACCCCTGAAGGAATAATTATCTACATATACACCGTTATCCGCTTCAAAACAAACGCCATAAAAAGGCATACTGCTTCCGCCCGCCCATTTGATATTAACGTTCGGATGGGCCGAATCCTGTTTCCAGGACAATGTATTTACCGGTTCATGCCCACTTAAAGCGTATTGTTTATCGTTTACAGAGATATTTCCACCGGAAGCAGGGCCATATAACAGGCTTACTTCCTCAAATTTGTCAAGGCCATGCTTATGTACAGGTGCATACCTGATCCAGCTGCCATCACCCGGTATAAACGTATGACCGGACATTCCCAGGGGAATGCTGGCAGGCGGTAATTCTTTATAGCTATAATCTTTCCAGTCTTTGGAGAAGGTATGAGTGATGGTAGTCCGGAAGCCTGCTACTACTGACGTAATAGGCACAAAACCTACCCCTGAACCACCAAACAGGACTTGCAGGCTATCGCGCAGGTCTGCTGTGATCAGGTCTCCTTCAATCATAGAATCCCCGAAGTAGGCGATACGTACTTTCTTTCTTTTACCGGTTTTCAATTCATTCAGTGCTGACAGGAAATGTTCCAGTCCGCTAACGGTGGTATCACGTACCGCATAGTTGAGGATACCTGTATAAGAGGTAAAATCGTGATCATGGTCAGGGTCGGGAATACCAGCCAGTGCGACTGTATCCACAGGGCTTGCTGCGGCTGTATCTGTTGGTATTTCAGCAGCAAAAGCTGAACTGTCTGCCGGCTCATCCTTACGGACATCTGCCAGCATATCTAAAGGTCGGGAAGTATAATTCTGAAGGGAAAATGTGTTTCTGACCATTGACAAAGCCACTAAACACACTAGGGATCCTGCGATTATATAGAAAGGATAGGCCGATTTGTTTTTGCCGGACATAACTCTAAATCAGATTTGTAATTCACGTTTGTAGTCCCCACTTACATCACACGATATATGGAAATTACTACAAATCTATATGTTAATTACTTGAATACGCCATTTGCTCATCCAATTTGTACAATTTATGTTTAGTGATCATGTTGGTCACTCTTTTCACCCATTCCTGTCCGGCAGAGGAATACCCTCCACGGTTCATATGGGTGAGCCATAATTTATACTCCGGTTTCCCTTTTACTTTGGAGAACCATTTTTTGCGGGAGAGCATACTCACAAAGTATTGGTAAGATTCGGCGTCAGATGCAAACTCCTTGTATTTTGAGCGATAGGTAGCCCCTTTGATTTTATGCAGTTTATTCCTCCCTACTATTCCGAAATGGTTATGCAGTAGTCTGGCATTTTTGCTGGTGCCTGAACCAGATTCCAGCATAGCCACACCCAGTATTACACTGGCAGGGATACCGGTCTCATTCATCAGTTTAACAGCAGTTTCTTTGTGATTGTCCACGTAGCGGGTAACTGAACGCTGCGCGAACGCTGTATTGCCAGCAAATAAAATGATACATAACACCGCACAAACCCATCCTCTGCAGAATAAGCGGTTTAATGACATGGCATTGTTATTTTTTGTTCTGGCAATATAGTTTAAATATTTATACAATATGATGATTAACTTGTAATTAATTATTAATCTGTTAGATATAAGCTACCAACAGTTAATGTTCCTTATTGTTTGCACTGATCCCCCTTAATACTGAAAATTCCAGCATCAAGGGGGACCTGTTACAAAGCAAACACCCATTGGCAAATTTTATGCCATCCTACTTCACTAATGATATTTTCAGCTCATTCAATTGTGACTGATCAATGTCGCTAGGCGCGTCCAGCATTACATCTCGGCCGGAATTGTTCTTCGGGAAAGCGATGAAATCCCTGATGCTTTCGCTACCACCCAGTAGCGAACACAGGCGGTCGAATCCGAAAGCGATACCACCATGCGGAGGTGCGCCATATTCGAAGGCTCCGAGCAGGAAGCCGAATTTATGACGGGCTTCATCCGGACTCATGCCTAATGCGGCAAACATTCTTTCCTGGAGTTCACGCTGGAAGATCCTGATAGATCCTCCTCCAATTTCGGTACCATTGAGTACTATATCGTAGGCGTTTGCCTTAATGTCTGCGTATTTAGAGGTGTCCTCCATCCAGCTGATATGTTCTGGTTTTGGAGAGGTAAACGGATGATGCCGTGCTACCCAGCGGTTTTCTTCTTCCGCGTATTCGAACAGCGGGAAGTCTATTACCCATAACGGCTTAAATTCTTCTTTATTACGCAGGCCCATGCGTTCGCCCATTTCCAGACGCAGCTCGCTCATGGCTTTACGGGTGCGTTCTTCTTTACCAGCCAATACCAGTATCAGATCGCCCGGTTGAGCCTGGCATTTGTCTGCCCAGATTTTCAGTTTGGTTTCGTCGAAGAATTTATCCACAGAGCTCTTAACGGTACCGTCAGCGCCTACGCGGGCGTAGATCAGGCCGCTCATGCCTATTTGCGGACGTTTTACCCATTCGGTGAGTTCGTCCAGCTGTTTACGGGTGTATTCTGCGCAACCTTTCGCACAGATAGCTACTACCAGTTCAGCTTCGTCGAATACTTTAAAACCGTTGTTTTTGGCAACGTCGTTGAAGTTTACCAGCTTCATTTCGAAGCGGATATCCGGTTTATCGTTACCATAGAATTCCATGGCATCGTCGAAGGTCATGCGGGGGAATGGTTCATTGAACGTGATCCCTTTTATTTCCTGGAAGATATATTTCAGCATCTCTTCGAAGTTGTTCAGGATATCTTCCTGTTCTACGAAGCTCATTTCACAGTCTATCTGGGTGAATTCCGGCTGACGGTCGGCACGAAGGTCTTCATCGCGGAAACACTTCACTATTTGGTAGTAACGGTCGTATCCGCTTACCATCAGCAGTTGTTTGAAAGTCTGTGGCGACTGTGGCAGAGCGTAGAACTCGTTAGGGTTCATACGGCTTGGCACTACGAAGTCGCGGGCACCTTCCGGAGTAGATTTGATGAGGAAAGGCGTTTCGATATCCATGAAGCCCTTACTGTCCAGGAAGTTACGTGCAGCCCTGTTGAGGCGGTAGCGCAGTTCCAGGTTTTGCTTCACGATATTACGACGCAGATCGAGGTAGCGGAATTTCATACGTAATTCATCGCCACCGTCAGTATCGTCCTGTACGGTAAAAGGAGGTGTTTTAGCAGCATTCAGAATAGAAAAGCTGCTGACAGTGATTTCCACTTCACCCGTAGGGATGTTTTTATTTTTGCTGGAACGTTCCGTAACGGTACCAGTGACCTGTATTACAAATTCGCGACCAAGTGGCTGGTTATCAAGCTGCTGATTCAAAGATTCACCAAACAGCAACTGCGTGATACCGTAGCGGTCGCGCAGATCCACGAAAGTGATGCTTCCAAACTTCCTGACTGTTTGTACCCAGCCGGACAATGATACCTGTTTACCGTTGTGTTCCAGTCGTAGCTCGCCACAAGTGTGCGTTCTGTACATATAATTATATTATAAAGTTCAAATTTGGTCCCGAAACTTCGTTACCGGGGTCGGCAAAGATAACGTATGATCACTGCATTTCTATCCTTTACGCCTGTTAAAAAAGCGTTTAATATCTGTTTCCTGCCATAGTGGCTTATCTTCAAGCAGATGCGCCACAAACTGAGCCGCCATAGCGGGTGCCAGCGACGTGCCTTTTGTACCCAGGCCATTGAAGATACCCAGGGCGGGGTGTTCCGGGTGTAACCCCATCATAGGGCGACGGTCCGTACCGGATGGGCGGACGCCTGCATATTGGTCCAGTACTTCGTAAGGGACTTTCAGCAGTTGTTGCAGCCCTGCTTCCAGGTATGCTCTTTTATCTGTAGTAGGCTGTTCATCTTTATAATCCCAGGCAAAAGTGGATCCTACCCAATAGATATCCTTTTCCTGTGGTACCAGGGTAATGCTTCTCTTCACGATATCTTCGGTATGGAAGTCGGGGATACGTACTTTTAGTACCTCTCCTTTGTTGAGCAGGAAAGGGACGTTATTGAACCAGGGATTTGAGGTAGTGGCAGCGCCTTCGCAGAAGATGATGCGGTTAGCGGTGATATCTTTGTACTGGACCGTCTCTCCTGTTTCTAATGCATCTGCATCAAAGCGTTCTTCTCTTAAAGCATTATGCTCTTTCAGCCAGGTTCTCCAGGCAGGCAGTAGATTATGCAATAACACCGTAGCTCCTTTAATAACTGCGGCCCCAAATGGCTGATGTAAGAACGTTTCATAAGGATCATTCTCCGGAACATGCATGTACGTTAGTCCGGATGTTCTCTCTATGAATGCATCCTTTAGCTGTTCAGATGGCAGTACATTCCAGATATCACGTTCTTTGAATACCGGCACGTTTAGCAATTCTTCCAGTCGCTGATAAGTCTTTACTGCTACCGGATATATATCATCATACAACCAGGAAATAGTAAACCGCCGACCCGATACAGGATTAATAACACCAGCTGCAATACGGGACGCACTATTCGGCTTGTACTCATCCATCACCATCACAGAACAACCGGCTTCCATCAGGGTATGACTGAGCACTGTCCCTGCAATCCCCTGACCAATTATAAGAAAATCAACATTCATTGGGATGCAAATTACAATAAACAGCATGCTCCGGACAAGGTAAAATTTTCATTGTCAGCCACGTATTTTAAAAAATAAATATTTATACTTATCTTGACCTTGTTTCGTGAACGATGAGCTGCCATTCCTTTTTGTATTGAAAAATCTGGTTGAATACCTAACAGTGTAACAATAAAATAAACCTGCAAACAACTTAATCCATGAGAGCCAATTACTTGTGTGTACTTTTCTGTACCCTATTTTTACCCATTTTATTCGCTGCCGCATGCGAAAAAAGCAGAGAAACACTGCTGGTAGCTCCTTTAGCTATTAATGACCATGACACCACATTCGTACATCCGGGGCTGTTACATACTGCAGCCGCTTTTGAACGTATGAAGACAAAGGTAGCAGCCGGCACAGAACCCTGGTTATCCGGCTGGAACAAACTTACTTCCAATGCACATTCTTCTACAAGCTGGACTGCCAGTCCGCAAGCCATTGTTTACCGCGGGGCTGATGGTGTGCATCCAGAAAATTACAGCCTGTTATTTAACGATGTAGCAGCCGCCTATGCTTCCGCGCTGAGATGGAAAGTATCCGGTGATGAAGTATATGCGAAGCAGTCTATCAGCATCATGAATGCATGGTCGGCCCAACTAACCCTGCTGGCAGGGAATAATGATTCCGTACTGGCCGCAGGTTTGTATGGTTATGAATTTGCCAATGCAGCGGAGATCATGAGAACATACAAAGGATGGTCTGCTTCCGATCTTGCTCGTTTTCAGCGAATGATGCTGAAAGTATTCTATCCGGTGAATCATACTTTCATAACAAGATGGGAAAGATGTATGGGCCATTATTATGCAAACTGGGACCTCTGCAATATGTGTTCCCTACTGGCAATCGGCGTGCTTTGTGATGACAGGGACATCTATAATGAAGCCATCACCTATTTCAAGTACGGAGCAGGAAACGGTAATATCAAAAATGCTGTCTATTATGTTCACGATGACGGACTGGGACAATGGCAGGAAAGCGGCCGCGACCAGGGACACACAATGTTGGGAATGGCATTGATGGGTGCTTTTTGCGAAATGGCCTGGAGCCAGGGAGATGATCTGTATGGATATGATGACAACCGTTTTCTGAAAGGAGCCGAATATGTAGCAAAATATAACCTGGGACAGGATGTGCCTTATGTTGCATATACCAATTGTTTGGGAGTGAACCAGACAGTTATCAGCGAAGCTTCTCGTGGCAATGCCCGCCCGGTATGGGAGTTGATCTATAATCACTATGTAAAGCTGAAAGGATTGTCTGCGCCATATACCACACAGTATGCAGCAAATGTAAGACCTGAAGGCGGTGGAGGAAACTATAGTTCAGGTAGTGGAGGATATGATCAGTTGGGATATGGCACGTTAACGTGTACACTGGATGATGGTCAGTAATATATCTATTAAAACAAGATGCTCCTGACAAGCAACATTCGCTATGTCAGGAGCATCAAATATAATAGCATGATCCGTTAATCTGTTTTCAGGCTTTTCACCGGGTCCATCAAGGCAGCTCTTACAGACTGATAACTGACAGTGAGCAGTGAGATAAATACTGCACAAACACCTGCGACAAGGAATACCCACCAATGTATAGACACACGATAGGCATAACCCTGTAGCCATACAGACATAGCCCACCAGGCCAGTGGAAATGCGATAAGCGTAGACAGACATACCAGCTGCAGGAAATCTTTGGAAAGTAAACCGGCAATACCGGCCACACTTGCACCCAGTACTTTACGGATACCAATCTCTTTTGTTCTGCGCTCTGCAGTATAAGCAGCTAATCCAAATAAACCCAAACAGGAAATGATAATTGCCAGTGAGGCAAAGATGCGTGTCAGTTTACTGATCAGCATTTCATTAGTGAACTGCCAATTAAACATATCATCTACAAACCTGTATTCAAAGGGATAACCGGGATTGTATTTGTGCATCACTGCTTCCATCTTAGCCAGCGTTTGTTCCATATCACGTCCTGCTTTTGTACGGATGTATGTCACAGTAGCCCGCGAAGGAAAACAGCCAAATATTACCGGGTCCGACTGACCATACATATTGCCGTATACATAATCATTTACAACACCGACAACCCTCAGATTACCATTAGCAGATCCGGGGAAGCCCGTATAGCTGATAGCTTTACCAACAGCACTTCCAGTTCCCATCAGCTTTGCCATAGATTCCGTGATGATTACATTAAAACTATCTGCAACTGCATTGGTCTGAAAATCCCTGCCATCTATGATACGCATACCCAAAGTAGCCATGAATGCAGGATCTACCACTCTTATTGAAAACAATATTTTCTTATTGGGATCTTTTCCTTCCCAACCTACATTTCCTGTATTATTTCCACCATACATGGTGATAACGTTCGCCAATGCCATATTCTCTATTGCACCGGTATTCAGCATATCTTCTTTTATGGCTGTAAAGTTCTTCAGCATATCCCCCTGCATATTCATCACTATCAGATTATCCTTATCATATCCGAGGTTCCTGCTTTTTACATGACGGATCTGCTGATAGATAATGATAGTACTGATGATTAATACAATTGAAACAGTGAATTGTAACACAACCAATCCTTTCCGGATAAATGCAGCACCACCGGTTTTTATGTTTAATCCTTTTAAAACAAATACAGGATTAAAAGAAGACAAATATAATGAAGGATAACTACCTGCTACCAAACCGCAAACAATGGCAATCAGTAATAACGCAGATAAGTGAACAGGGTTTCCCAAGCCTATATGCAGGTTTTTATCCATCAGCGTATTACAGTAAGGCAACACCACTATCATGATCAGCACCGCAATCAAAGTTGCCAGTGCCGCCATGAATATAGCTTCGCCTATGAACTGTGCAATCAACCCCGATTTCCCTGCTCCCATTACTTTCCTCACCCCTACTTCTCTTGCACGTTTTTCACTGCGTGCAGTAGAAAGATTCATGAAATTAATACAGGCAATAAAAAGAATGATCCATGCGATGATTGAGAACATATGTACGTATTGAATACGCCCCCCACTTTGGACTCCGTTATCAAAATTACTGCGCAGATGCCAGTCTTTCATCGCCAACAGAAAAGCATGCGTAATAGTTGTTGGTTGCTTGCTTTTCACATAATCATACAATTGCTTATTGATGGCATCCGGGTTAGCAGACGGGTCCAGTTCTACATAAGTATATGGAGCATTACTGCCCCAGTCGGTCAATGATCCATTCTCCAGCGCATACACTCCAAATGGTGCAGCCCATTCAAAACGTACAGTGCTATTCTCAGGAAAGTCTTTCACTACACCGCTGACCGTATATACCTGTTTATTATCAACCTTTAATGTTTTACCCACAACATTTTCCTCTTCTCCAAAGAACTTCTTCGCCGTCCTCTCAGTAATTACAACAGAATATAATTGTGCAAAAGCCGTCTTTGCATCTCCCTGTACAAAAGGTATTGTGAACATGTTAAACAAAGAAGCATCTGCATACAAACCGGACGCATACATTGACTTATCTCCGATACTGAATAATAAAGACGGAGAGAAATCTGTTACACGACACACCTCTTTTATACCTGGTATATCTGCTTTTATAGAGGCTGCCAGCAATCCTGGTGTTGATCTGAAAGTAGGGATATATCCATCATAATTCCAGTTCTGCATAACCTGATACAGCTGTGGCTTTTTCAGGTTTACATTATCATAATTTACTTCATCCTCTACCCATAGAAAAATTACTCCTGCACATACAATCCCTATTGCTAATCCGAAAATATTCAGAAAGCTATATGTTTTATTCTTCCAGAGATTACGAAGCATTGCTTTGAAATAATTCTTAAACATGGGAGTATTTTTTAATGATGATAAAGTACGTCCCGGGGAATAGGATTAGTTTCGTTGCCCCCCGGCACCAGATAAATGATCATAGGAATAACTGTACCTGTGTATTGTAAATGCAGCGGATAAAATCCTTTTTGCAGCGGAATAATAAACGTTTTGTCTTTACCGTTACCCGTGGCTTTCTTATAATCAAATAATAACTGATCACCCAGATGTAATGTTACATCCGTTACAGGATCCACTAATCCGAAAATATAATAGCCGTCTTCTTTTATTTCCAGAAAACCACTCTGCAGACCGGCGATACTATCCAGTCCACCGGGTTTTATTTTTCCTGGTTTTTTAACAGCAGTTAGTACAGTCCCGATTTTGTAATCAGTCTTCAGGACTTTATTATATTCCTGTCTTGCACAGAACGCTTTTAATGTTACCTGTGATGGTGTATTCATCTCTTTCATACCCTGTGGCATTTCAGGAGACGCAGAAGTTGGTTCCGTCCCATCTGTAGTATATCTCACATGCATCCTTTCATCAGAGAAACAATAGAAATTAAAAGGTTTATCTTTTAATATAATGCCTGCCATCGGATGAAATACCAGGCTATCAGGGGTATAACCTTCATAAGTATATTTCAATCCGTCGTATACTGTTTTGAAAATTGTGGAGTTATGCGTTTCACCGGTATATACCAATGTCTTCCAGTGTAATGTCGCAGGCGCATTGGCATGGAAAATAGAATCCATTGCCTTTACTCCCATTTCCCTGAAAGCGGCCCCTTCCCTGCCGGTAAACAAAATTGTTCTCTCAGGATTAGGTAATGATGGCAATTTTTCCGCTGCCATCTTCATCAGAAAACCATCTCCATACCAGAAAGCAGGATCTGCCAACATGTATGATTGGAATAGCTCAGGTTCTTTAAAGAAACAATATAATCCGAACAAGCCACCTAATGATCCACCTTCCAGTGTGCGTTGTCCTTTAGTAGGATATTTCTTTTCGATATAAGGGATCAGTTCTGTTTTGATGAATGCAATGTAATTATCTGCACCACCGGAAACAGGATTACCATCCACATGTATAGGAGTAAGCTCCCTATCCCGCATGTTATGGCCATTTATATAGGTATTAGGCAAGCTTACAATAATATTCGCCGGCATAAACTGGATCTGTGCAAAGCGTTGTAGTTGTGCAACGATCTTCGTATTCCATTCTCCATCTGTCACATAAGTAACGTCATACCGGGCACCAGATCCCGGTTTGTAATCATCCGGCAGCACTACTTCTATTTTCCGCTGTTCTTTCATGATAGTGGAATAAATAGAATCCTTGATGACCGTCTGCGCCATCGCAACTACAGGTAGCAGGAAAAAAATAACAATCAGTTTTTTCATATTTATTCTGTTTTCAGACTTTTAACAGGATTTGCCAGTGCTGCACTTATGGCTTTATATCCCACAGTCATCCAGGCGATGATGACGGATAATACAACAGACATCACAAAGATCCCCCAGCCCATGTTTGTATGATAATAGAAACCAGCGAGCCACTCCTGCATGAAATAATATCCCAGGGGTGCTGCTATCAGGAAAGCAATCCCTATTAAGATAGTAAATTCTCTTGAAAACATGTATACGATGCTTTGTACGGAAGCGCCTAATACTTTACGGATCCCTACCTCTTTAGTTTTCTGTACTGCCATGAATGAGATCAATCCGTATAAACCAAGACAGGAGATAAAGATGGCCAGGAATGCAAATACCTCGAAGAGTTTTGCAGTGATCCCTTCTATCTCGTAATACTGGCCAATCCTTTCATCCAGGAATGTACAGTCGTACAGATAAGTAGGAAATACGGACGTGAATACCTTTTGTACCTGGGGTAATGTAGTGTGCATTTTAGCAGGGTCCAGCCGCAACGCGATAAAACTGTACGTCCCGAAATAGGTGGTTAATACTAACGGTTCCACAGCAAAACGCAGGTTCCTGCTGTTAAAATCCTGCAATACCCCTACTACAGGATGTTTTATACCATCATCAAAAGCAATTGTTTTATCAAGGATCTCATTGACTGATTTTAATCCCAGTCTTTTCACCATTGTTTCATTCACTAATAATTCCCGGATCGTATCACTGGCGTATGGCATTCTGCCTGCAGCCAGACTTAACTGGAACGTTCTTAAATAGCCTGTATCAGCAAATTGCTGCATGGTTACAAAAGGCTGCTTCTCCGGATTGCTATCGAAAAAGAAAGTACTGGTAGATTCCCAGCCGGCGGAAGGAGCATCCATACATAAACTGGCGGCCGATACACCAGGTATCTGTGATAACTGCTGTTTCAGATTTTCATAGTGTGTTTTATAACTATTCTCACTGGGGAGACTTATTAAGATAACCGCTTCTTTTGTAAATCCCATAGGCTGGCTACGGAAATATGCCATCTGCTTTACCACCACCAGGGTACCTATTACCAGCAACTGGGCAATCACAAACTGCATCACCACCAATCCCCTACGCAATGAGATCCCCCCTATTGTACGGGCCGTAATCTTGCTTTTAATGGCCGCTACCGGGTTAAAACCGGATAAAACCATGGCTGGATAAGAACCGGCCAATAAGGTGATTAAAACGCCTGTAATGAGCAAATACAGGATAGTGGCCGGGGAATATAATAACTGCGGGGAAATCTCTTTCTGCATTAATGTACTGAGGGCCGGCAATGACACTGTAACTATCACACAGGCAAGTACCACAGCAACCCCAGTTATCAGGGCTGTTTCATTCAGGAACTGCCTAAGTAGCTGAGTACGGGTACTCCCCAATACTTTACGCACTCCTATTTCTTTCGCACGGCTTACTGACTGTGCAGTGGCCAGGTTGATGAAGTTAATGCAGGCTACCAGCAGCAGGAAGATACCGATAAGTCCTAATGAGTAAAGTTCCCGGTAGGTGAGACTGGCTTTACCGTAATGCGTAAAACGCTTATCCAGGTGCATTTCCTTCAGCGGCTGAAAAGCTAAGTGTATTTGTTTGGCTTTGGGCCCCTGTTCTTGCGGGTAATAATGGTTTACAAAACCAGGCATCTGCTGTTGCAGCTTGTTCATATCCTGTTTCGCAGACGCCAGCACAAAGCAGGAGCTGTTACTGTTTGTATGGCCCCAGGAAGATTTATCCAGCAGGTTGCTCCCATTCAGCTTCAGGAAGGTCACAAAGGAGCCTACCAGTCGTACGGGAACATCTGTATTGGCAGGAAGGTCTTTATACACTCCTACGATCTTTAAAGGGACCCTATATGACCATAACTGCACTGTTTTACCTATCGCATTACTATAACTGCCGAAAAAGGCTTCTGCCAGGCTTTTATCAATGACTACAGTGTTCAGATCTTTTAAGCCTTCGGCATTACCAACCAGCCAGGTATAATCAAATATTTTAAAGAGATGTGGCTCTGAGAAAAACAGCCCGTTTTTGACATTAAAACGTTTTTCATCGGCTAAGTCTTTTCCGGGTACATACACCTGGGCCGTTCCTATGTCCCAGAGGGCCGCGGCCTGTTCAATACCTGGAAAATCCTGTCTCAAGGTACTTGATAAAGGCACGGGGGCAGCAGCGTGTCTGGATTCCACTTCTCCATTGCTGACGTTAGTCACGGTGGTCACCACGCGGTAGATCCTGTTGGCATTGGTATGGTAGCTGTCATAACTCATTTCATTCCTGATGACGAGGAAGATCAGCAGACTGGCGGCAATACCGACTGCCAGTCCGGCAATATTCAGGAAGGAGAACGCCCGTTTTCTCCACAGGGAGCGGTAAGCAATCTTAAAATGGTTGTTATTAAACATGGTTGTAACAATAGATGAGCGTGATGACAAAAAGAATACCACGCATTAAATAGTTGATTATCATAAATATAAGAAGTTGACTGGGTGTTTTTTTGTTCGATTTTGAAGAGGAAGTGTACGTTTTTGAACAGGACTGTAAACTCTTATCAGAACTAAAACTCCCTTGAAATCCTATATCCCTTCATCACAGAAAGCTCATTCCTTCGGCACTCTTTCGTCATTCCTATATCGTTTGGATATAGGAATGCTAGTAGAATGATATAAGAGTGATATAGGAGTGACGAAGGAATGATGATAGAATGAGCCTTGAGAGAGTCTTTCAGGAAGTCAAAATAGCCTGGTTTAAAGCAATAAAAAAGGGGATCAGAACGAATTCTGATCCCCTTTGAGAAAAAAGTATATCGATTATTCTATCACTTTCACTCTGATTCCTTCACTATGTGCACTGAATTCAGGCGCATACATACATTGTGCAGTGCTGATACCATTACTGAAGTTACCCTGATGGGTGACAAACAAGGTATATTCAAATACATAGGTGCCTTTTGGCAAACGGCTGAAGAAGAAGTTGGTGGAAGCATCTTTTGTGCTTTCATAATAACTCACTCCATTCTGCCATTTACTACCGCTGATCACGTTCTCAGGTTCAAAGCAGGCAGCACGCATATCTTTCAGATGTACATACTCCATGTCCCTGTCTACTTTCATGGTCACCTGTACTTTCACTTTATCCCCTACCTTCAGTTCATTACCTTCCTGGATAGCAGTCAGTAAAGGACCATTAGCCGTATTCTTCTGAATGAACAGGCGTTTTTGCAGGGTGAGCGGTGTAGCTGCAGATGTTATTTTGTCCAGCTGTTCGAAATACTGCCAGTAGATAGCGCCCCAGGCCGGCTGTCCGTGACTGCCTTCCAGTTTCACTTCTATCTTACCCATATCAGGTTTTACTTCGTGTCCTTCAAAACGTTTTTTGAAGTAACCGGTACCTGCTTCTGTTTTTTCAGTAGCAGAGCTGATAGTGGTATTACCGATCTGAATGTTTACCTGCGGAGTAGCAGATAACCAGTTGCTGCTACCTAATAACATCGCATAACAAGCGTCGGCAGTTGCCTTGGTTGTATGCCAGTTATTCGTTTGTTTGTTTTTGAGCAACCATGTTTTCATGTCACTGACAGCGGCAGTATCATGTGTAACATCTTCAAATGCTTCTATGAGGATAGCCTGTGTTTCTATAGGCGCTTCGTACCACCAGTAACCAGCACGTACATCTTTCCAGAACATCCCCATTTCTTCATTCACTATCGCATTTTCTTTCAGCGAGCGGATAATTGCTTTTGCAGTTGTTGCGTCACCGCTTCTCTGTAAGGCCAATGCCAGCATAGCCTGGGTATATTTGCCCTGTTTCAGCCAGTATTGCTTCGCCTGTGAGAGATAGTATTTGTAAGACTCTGCGTATGCTTTAGCAACAGGTTTTTCCGGGAACAGGCTGCGTACATATAAATAATGCGCTTCCAGGTAACCGAGATGCTGTTCCTTGAGGTTTGCTTTGCTTTGTTTCAGGTATTGATAACGTTTTTCTATTTCTTTCTCTACATAAGCCATACCCTTGTCTACGATTCTTTGCGTGGCTTCTTTATCCATTACACCTATATGCTGTAAACGACCGATACCAGCCAGGATGTATTGTGTGATGTACTGATCTTCCCACATACCGGTGAACCATGGGAAAGCACCGGAAGGCAGTTGTTTCTGCTCTAACTGACTGATTGCTTTGTTCTGTTCTCCGCTCATACGTTGCAGATCGAATAACAGCCCGATACGCTGTTTCTGTTCTGCTTCATTCTTTGCTTCCATTACCCATGGCGTTTCCTGTAACAGCACAGATTTCAGCTCTTCATTCTTTTGCAGATTACTTTGCAGCGCGGCCGTATCCGTTGTTTTCCATTTCTCAAACATATTCTTTATACCGGGTAATGTATTGGCAATATGTGATGCCAGCGCATTTGCATAAAAACGGTTGAAGACCTGTTCAGAACATTCATACGGATATTCCATCAGATATGGTAATGCCTGCACAGCATACCACGCAGGATTGCCGGAGAACTCAACGGTTAACGCATGTTGTTGTAATGTTTCTGAGGTATCACTGCTTAACAGTTTAGGCATTGTAAAGGAACGGATACCATCACCACGCATTGCCAGCGGCAATGTTTCTGTTACCAGCATGGTGTTGGTAAGGACCGGTAATGCATTCTCTTCACCATCACTGAACTTTCCTGCCTGTGCTACTACGCGGTATAACAGAGAACTACCAAAGTTGAAAGGAATCTGTACCGGGAAATTCACCGCGGTGCTTTGTCCCTTCTCTACGGTGAAGTGCTGCACCGGGAAGACATTCTGGAACCAGCCATCTACAGGTTTCATAGTAGTGGCATCCAGTAATTCCAGTCGGGCTTCTCCTGTTAATGCGCTGTCTGCGAGGTTGCTTATTTTGGCAGAGAAGTCTATCTTATCACCTTCGCGCATGAAGCGTGGTGCATTGGGTTGCACCATCAGTGGTTTTTGTGTAACAATACTGGCGCTTACCTGGCCGAAAGAGACGGTTTTAGTATGTGCCAGTCCTATGAAGTTCCACTTTGTTAATGCTTCAGGTACGGTGAATTCAAAACTGATGTTACCGTCTTTATCTGTATGTAAGTCTGGTAGGAAGAATGCCAGTTCGCTGAGGTTCGTACGTGGTTGTACTTTCTCTGCTGGTTGTGCATTTGCCGGTGCAGCCGGTTTCTGAGGTTCGCCAGCTACTACACTTTCCTGCAGAGCAGCCGGAGCAGCTTTCGCCATATCCATAGAAACCTGTCCCTGGAAAGTTGATGGGGCAGGTGCCATTGCCATCATTCGTGGTTCTGCGTTATCACTACTTTCTTTTTTCAGCTTGCTCATCCCTCTGATCTGAAGACGTCCACCACCTGGTCTTGCATAATCCATGAACCAGTTTAAGGCATCGTATGAGAATCCTTTCTCGTTAGGAATATCCGGAGATATAATCTTCTGCCAGTTAGTAGAGGCAATTTCCCTGAAGTTTACAGCACCACTCCACTGGTTATAGGTATATAAAGAAGGATACAAACCTGGTGTTTCCCAGCTATGTCTACGGAAAGCATCCAGTGATGCATCGTACATGGTTGCTACCATTTCAGCAGCTACCTGTGCGCCTTTATATCCTTTAATATTTACCTGCCATTTTTCTTTTTCACCAGGTAATAGTTTATCACGGTGTGTAGCTAATGTGATATCCAGTTCTTTATTTGTCCAGGGAACCAGTACTGTTTTACTGGAAGTAAACACACGGTTATCCTTTACAAATACGTACTGAAATCCTACATTTCCCCTGTCTTCTTCTGTAGCTGTATAAGCCCTGTTCTCTATTTTTGCATCTATAGTAAATGTGCTGAATACTTCTTTCTTATCTACTTTCTCAAAGATCTGTAATACCTGTATATCCTTTGCTGCTGTACCAAACAACATCTGTTCAGTTTCTCCCGGCTCTATCTTCATCTTATCTTCATACTGCCATAAATAAGTCGGATAAGATACTGTTTTCGCCGTTGGGTCTATCAGTTCAAATGTTGTTTTCTGTATTACGGGTACTCCATATTTATCTACTGTACTTACTTCCAGTTCATACCAACCTGCGGGCAGTTTTTTTGTATCCAGCGCAATGGTACTGTCTGCCTTTGTTTCTACCTGTTTGGTAACAGTAACAGCACCACGTACCCAGTTCTCAGTTTTGTCTTCATCTTTATAAATATCTACCGGGAAGTCTTTGATATAATCCGCCTGCGGAATCACAAACTGGTCTGGCATATTCCAGTAACGCGTGCGTAATAAGCGACCAGGATGCTGTAATGGTTTTACAGCCAGGGTTATTTTAGCAGGTTCAAAATTACCGTTTAAATTTTGTGTGGTAACAGACAGTGATTTCAGCTCTTCCTGTAAGAGAGGACTTGGTATATTCACTGAAATCTCAAGCGACTGATACCCTACACTTACGCTTTGATTACCACTATGTGTTTCACCGTTGATGTCTGTAATATCTGCCTGTACGGTATAAGTAAAGATAGGCTTCAATGCCGTGTCTATACTTAACTCCGGTAAGGCAGGGAAGGTAACATTAAATGTACCATCCGGCAGCGTTGTTGTTTCCCCCTGTGTGATCTCACGGGAAGGAACATTATAGAACGGACGTTTCCACATCAGCCATGGATAAGGGAAACGGGCCATTCTCGTAACACGGTATTTTACTTTTGCACCGTCAATATTATTTCCGGCATAAGCCAGTGCTTTACCATTTACTGTAACGGAGTCCCCTAAACGGTAAGTGCCTTTTACCTTATCAAATTCCACATAGAATTTAGGTCGTTTGTATTCTTCCACAGAGAAAGAAATACTACCGGCTCCTCCATCTTCTTCTATTCTAAAATCTCCATTCAGGCGATTTGTAGGTAAGGTGAATTTACCCGAGTATGTACCATATTCGTTAGAGGTCAATTCTATTGAATCTACGTCATCTCCGTTTACATCGTGCAGGTATAACATTGTTTTGTAAGCGGCCAATACACGGCTTTTAATGGCCGGACTACCTTTCTTTACAACGATACCTTTGAAGTACACTGTTTGTCCGGGGCGATAAATAGCCCTGTCTGTAAACAGGAATGTTGTATGAGGAGTGGTATCCTCTTTATACCTGGTGTAGTTATAGATGTATTTGTAATCATCCGGGAACAGGTCGTCTTTCCCATTAATCCATTGCAGTCTTACGTTTGTATTGTTCTTCAGTTTCTTCATCCGCAGTGATCCGTCTTTCCCGGAAAGATCAGTTGAGACGAGTTTCAACTCATCCTCACCGGAATTAGCATTTCTTACATTCTGCCATACATTCAATTTAACATCAGGCATTGGTTTACCTGTCTGCCTGTGTAAAACGTAATAGAGATCTGGTTCACCTTCATTGTCATCCCGGCTGATATAACTGATCTCAGATACATGGATGAACTGTGCAGCCAGCAGGTTTTCTTTAATAGAGAACTGAGGGTTTGTACTGGCCAGGATCATGTACTGGCCTATCGGTAATGCATTTATTTTAATCTCAGTAGTATGCTTACGGTAATCTTCTGATCCTGTTAAAGATTGTTCCCATGCTTTTGTTACGGGCCTTTCTGTTGCCAGTCGCCAGTAGGCTTCATTATCAACATAAGCGTTCTGGGATGCTTTGTATAATGCCTGACGGAAATCTTCGTCGATACGGGCAACACGCAGGTAAATCTTATTCAGATTACTATAACTAACCAGCGTACGGAAAGGCAAATCCGGTATATTCACCAGTTCTGTTTCCAGCCTTAACTCTTTGCTTTTAATCTGTTCCAATAAACGGGCAGCCTCTATACCTCCACGAGAGGATGGCGCCTGTTTGATAGCTTTATCACACAGCGTTTTTGCTGTTATATAAGCATCTTTGTCGGGTAAACCGTAGTAGTATTGTGCCAGCAGATAGGTGGCTTGCGTGCCTTCTGCTTCGCCAGCATATGTCACTTCCATTTCTTTCAGGAGTTTCACATACAGCACTGTTTTATCAGGCATCACACTTACCTGGTTCATGTACGTCACTCTTTCCAGGTCTACATCCAGAAGTGCCGCTTTGCTGTCTTTCTCATGGAAACGCAGGAGTTCCTGTAATATTAACAGGGCTTTGTATTGTAAGGAGACATCATCAGTACTAATGAAATGATGTGTTGCAAATGTCTTCGCCGGTGCAAATGCAGCGGGGTCCGTCAGTTCGAACTGGTTAGCCGGGCGGGTGGCATTCGCCTCTCCTGTTTTGAAATAGTCCAGGGCACGGTGTGCCAGCAGGTCATATAATGTAGGGCGTAATTGCCGGGAGTTCTCTCCTTTGTTTATGATTGGATCGTAGGTAGCAATATTCACCTTTTGCAGATCAGCGCTTTTTTCTAAAGAAGCCAGATAGGCCGCAGCGATTTCTTTGTTCAGGCGGTCGAGGCTCCAGGCGGTGATGTCTGTAGTGGTATCGTTTTCCACGGCGGTACGACGGTACAGCATATATCTGTTCTGCTGCAGGTAGCTCCAGATCAGTTCTCCTTTTATGCTCAGTAAAATGGCTTTTATGGAGCCATCGAACTGTGCGATATGGGTATCCACCTCATGAAGGTCTTTCATGGCAGAATACTCTTCAACGATATTCATGTATTTAATACGGTAGATCAGTGCTTTCAGCAATTGCACATCCTGTTTTTGTTGCAGGGCTTGTGTATAGATACTGTTCACTTCTTCCAATGCCGACTTTGGCAATCCTTTTTTGTCAAAAGCTTCTACTTTTTCCCAGTGGGTATCATAGTTAAATTGGGCCATAGCGGTAGTACTGATAACTGTTAAAAAAATCAATAATGAGAAAATGAGGCGCATACAGACGGCGTTTAAGGTTTGTATTATTCAGAGGATGCAGAATTTCAGGGTATTCCACAATGACAGGGCATAAAAGTCAAGAAAATTAATTTCAGGGCAAAAAAATCCTTCCCGGATAATATGGGCGAAGGAGGTAGCTGGCTACCTGTTACCGATGTAGCTGGCAAAAAAAATCCTCCTCCGTTGATTCCGGAGGAGGACTATCTATATCATTAACTGATTGATTAGCAAATACTATGCTTTCACAGCCTTCAGTACATCAGCCATAGTCTGGCCAATATTTGCAGGGCTTGCTACTACATGGATACCGCATTCTGCCATGATTTTCATCTTAGCAGCAGCAGTGTCATCAGCTCCACCTACGATAGCACCGGCATGACCCATACGACGGCCCGGAGGCGCTGTCTGGCCAGCGATGAAGCCTACTACAGGTTTAGTACCGTTTTTCTTGATCCACAGCGCAGCTTCTGCTTCCATGCTACCACCGATCTCACCGATCATGATGATACCTACGGTTTCAGGATCGTTCATCAGCAGTTCTACCGCTTCTTTGGTAGGCGTACCGATGATTGGGTCTCCGCCGATACCGATAGCGGTAGAAACACCCAGACCAGCTTTAACTACCTGATCAGCAGCTTCATATGTTAAAGTACCGGATTTAGATACGATACCAATGTTACCTTTTTTGAATATAAAACCAGGCATGATACCTACTTTCGCTTCTTCTGCAGTGATTACACCAGGGCAGTTTGGTCCGATCAGGCGGGATTTACGGCCTAACAGGAAGTTTTTAGCCCTGATCATATCCTGTACAGGAATACCTTCTGTGATACAGATGATCAGTTCAATACCTGCTTCTGCTGCTTCCATGATCGCATCTGCTGCGAACCCTGGTGGAACGAAAATGATAGATACATTGGCTGCAGTGGCTTTTACAGCATCGTCTACTGTATTAAATACCGGCCTGTCCAGGTGCTTGCTTCCGCCTTTTCCCGGTGTAACACCGCCTACTACCTGTGTACCATATTCGATCATCTGTGTGGCATGGAACGTACCTTCTGTACCGGTAAAGCCCTGTACAATCACTTTGCTATGCTTATTAACTAAAACACTCATCGCGCTTGGTTTATTGTTTTATAATGATATCGGCAAAATTAAAGTCCTATTCTTAAATTCCCAATCTTTTCCTTGGTGCTTGATTATTGGATAATTTTTTGATAGTGCTTCGCACTATCAAAAAATTGGAGGCCGTCTTGCAGGGCTTCGCCCTGCACCCGGTACCCTGCACGAGCGCGGAGTACCCGGAAATCAAACTAGTCTTTTTTCAGCTTATCCCGCCAGTCTTTCTGCTGGAACATTTCCATTTGCCGAATTTCCTTGGCTTCCCTTAAGAAGTCGGACGCAAATATAAAATCATTCAGTTTCTCATCCTTGCTAAAAATAATATCCTTGTTACTTCCTTCCCATTGTTTACGTCCCTGGTACATATATACGATATGATCCCCGCTTTCCATTACGGTGTTCATATCATGAGTATTGATAACCGTGGTAATGTTGTATTCTTTGGTAATATCCTTGATGAGCTTATCTATAAGCAGGGAAGTCTGGGGGTCCAGACCGGAGTTTGGCTCATCACAGAACAGGTATTTGGGGTTGAGGACGATAGCCCTGGCGATACCTACCCTTTTTTTCATCCCCCCGCTTATTTCAGCCGGGAACTTCTTGGCGGCATCTTTCAGTTGCACTCTTTCCAGGCATTCCATTACCCGCTTCTTCTTATCCCTTAATGAGCCGGAACCGAACATATCGAGCGGGAACATTACATTTTGCTCTACGGTCATACTGTCGAACAGGGCAGATCCCTGGAACAGCATACCTATTTCGCGACGAATCTCTTTACGGTCTTTTTCTTCCATCCCGGTGAAATCCTGCCCTTCGTAAAGGATCTTACCATTATCCACTTCCATCAGGCCTACCATACACTTCATCATCACGGTTTTGCCACTACCGCTGGAGCCTATGATGAGGTTCACTTTGCCGGTTTCCATCACTGCCGAAACTTCCGGCAGAATCACCTTATCTCCAAAACTCTTCTTTATATTAACCAACTCGATCATACTATAATAAGATTGCTGCCAGCAAATAGTCCATGAATAATATCAGTACGCAGGTAACAACTACCGCTGCAGTACTTGCCTTACCTATTTCCAGCGCTCCCCCCTGTACGTTATATCCGTAGTAGGATGGGACGGTAGAGATGATAAAGGCAAAAACAAAGGATTTGAATAAGGCAAAGAATATATTATATGCTTTAAATTCCTGTCTTAAACCCTGCATAAATTCTTCATGGGAAAGGATGTTGGCCAAAGAACCCGCTTCCAGTCCACCCCAGATACCCAGGAAACCTGCGATAGCAATTAAGCAGGGGATCATGATAAGCGAAGCAAGGATTTTAGGACCGATGAGATATCCTTTTGTATTGATACCCATGATCTCCAGGGCATCGATCTGCTCGGATACCCGCATATTACCCAGTTCTGAAGCTATCTTGGAACCTACCACACCCGCCAGTACGATACAGGTGAGCGTTGGCGCAAATTCCAGGATGATAGTATCTCTCACAACCTGTGCTATTGTAGCTTTGGGGATGATCGGACTTACCAGCTGGTAAGAGATCTGCAAAGTGGTTACCCCTCCCATAAAAATGGAGATAATCAATACTATCCCCAACGAACCAATGCCTATATCAACGCACTGAAGCATAAACTCCTTCCAGTACATCTTCATGTTTTCCGGTCTGGAAAACATTCCTTTGAGCATAAGCAGGTAACTTCCGAAATGATGAAAGAATCTAAACTCCATAACTGGCCAAAGATAGTGGAAAATGTTATAATCATCTCAGGCTCCTGACGAGAAGACGCTTCAAACTGCGTTCTATGATCTCCCCCATTGTTTTACAGCGTGAAAATACGGAGTCTCCATAGTACTCGGCCAGCTCATGGCCCAACTGGGATATTTTTTCGGGGAAAGAGACATTGTCTTTCATTATTACATCCCGTAAATCTTTGATCCTGTGGCGTTGGGCTTTTATCCTCCTGGCTATCAGTGATCTTTCTTCCTGCTGGTATTGTTTTACTACTTCGGCATTGAGGTGTTTCATGGCCAGTTCCACGAATACACGGTTTTCTTTGAAGAACTGCGGCATGTAGAGCGTGCGTTTGCCCTCATAGAATTGCTGGTCGAAGTCGATGGCCCTTATCCTGAACTGCACATCGTCGAAGTCCGGAGTAATGTCAAATACGAAATTATAGGAACGCATATCGCCCAGCAGGCGTACAAAACAGCGCTCATTGAACTTTACAAACTCTTTGGCTATACGTTTTGGATTGAATTCCGGGCGGTTCAGGTAATGTGCCGCGAACTGGTCTCCGGGTACACCGGCGATATGTTCTTCTACCAGCGTGTTCCCATCTACCATGAAATTCATCCAGTAGGGGGATAAAATATGTTCCAGTTCCAGTCCGTAGATGCGGGAAGCGTCGGCAATCTTAATATAAAAATAATCATACACCTCATTGTAGGTGTTCACGATTTTTATGCGGAAGGGGTGAGAATTCCCGAATGTGCAGATATCTATGCGTTCTATGCTTAAATGCTCTTCAGCCGCCTGGTCTCCTCCTGCTTTCATGATAGAATAGATTCTTTTCAGGCCGGCCTGTAACTGGCCTATCATGCTCTGGGGGTAGAATACAGATTCCCAGAGGGTATCTTTCCCGTCTTTGTCATATACAGGAATGCTGTTATCATAATAACGGAGTTCCTCGTATGATACAGGCAGCGGCACTTCTCTCTCATATAGTTTGAGATATCCCCTGAAACTGGGATTGAGCGGGAAGAATGCTTTCTTTTTGGAGATGTGCTGCATGACTCAAATATACAAGCTCCTGACGTGGTGTACGCCAGGAGCTTGTTTTTATTTCTTCTTAGCAGGTACTTTTTCTTCGCAGCATTTATGCTGTGCATCTACTACAGCAATGTTTACCATGTTCACGATCTGACGCACTGTACTACCTAATTGCAGGATATGTACCGGTTTCTTCATACCTAACAGGATGGGGCCTATGGCATCAAAACCCGCTACTTCCTGTAACAGGTTATACGCCACATTACCCGCTGTAAGATTAGGGAAGATAAGGGTGTTCACTTCCTGGTCTATCAGCTCACTGAAAGGATAACTATCCTTCAGGATTTCTTTGTTGAATGCCATTGCTGCCTGGATTTCACCATCAACAATCAGGGTAGGATCTTTCTTCTTCACTATTTCACGGGCCTTGCTTACCAGCTGTGCTTCCGGTGTACCACTGGAACCAAAGTTGGAATAAGATACCATGGCTATACGGGGAACGATATTGAACTGTCTTACTTCATTTGCTACCAGCAATGTGATATCTGCCAGTTCCTCCGCAGTAGGATTAAAGTTCACTGTTGTATCTGCGAGGAATAACGGGCCACGTTTGGTGTTGATGATATACATACCAGCCACACGTTTCGCATTCTCTTCCATACCTATCACCTGTAATGCAGGACGGATAGTATCCGGATAGTTACGGGTAAGACCGGAGATCAGCGCATCTGCTTCACCGGTTTCCACCATCATACAGCCAAAGTAGTTACGCTCACGCATTACTTTCTTTGCTTCGTACAGGTTAAACCCTTTACGCTGACGCTTTTCAAAGAATAACTGTCCGAATTCATGGCGTTTATCATGCATTTCATCGCTCTTAGGATCGATGATTACAGTATCTTCTAATTCAATACCATTTTCTGCTGCCAGTTGCCTGATTTTGAGTTCATTACCCAACAGGATCGGATAGGCGATACCTTCATCTCTCACAACCTGAGAGGCTTTCAGCACCTTCAGGTTATCTGCTTCTGCAAATACCACCTTACGTGGGTCCTGACGTGCTTTGGTACCAATTACACGGAATAACTGGTTATCCAGTCCAAGACGTTTGTTCAGTACTTCTACATAATCGTCCCAGTTGGTGATAGGGAATTGTGCCACACCGCTATCCATGGCCGCTTTAGCTACTGCAGGAGCAACATGGCTTAATAAGCGCGGGTCCAGTGGTTTTGGGATGATATATTTCGGACTGAAAAAGAGGTTCTTTTCATTGTAGGCCAGGTTCACGATATCCGGTACCGGCTCTTTGGCCAGTTCTGCCAGGGCATGTACTGCGGCCAGTTTCATTTCTTCATTGATCTGGGTAGCGCGTACGTCCAATGCTCCGCGAAAGATGTAAGGGAATCCCAGTACATTGTTCACCTGGTTAGGATGATCTGAACGGCCGGTAGCCATGATCACATCCGGGCGGGAGCCTATGGCCAGGTCGTAAGCAATCTCCGGATCAGGGTTTGCCATCGCAAATACGATAGGGTTCTTGGCCATGCCTTTGATCATTTCCGGCGTTACCACGTTTCCTACGGAAAGTCCTACGAATACGTCTGCACCTTTCATTGCCTCTGCCAGGTCCTTTACTTTAGAAGTAGTAGCGAACTGTTTGTGCATATCTGTAAGATCTGTACGGCTGGTATTCAGCACGCCATTCTTATCAAACATTACGAAGTTTTCCAGCTTTGCACCTAATGACACGTACAGCTTTGCACAAGCCATGGCAGCAGCACCAGCTCCATTGATAACTATCTTTACTTTCTCTATTTTCTTCTTTACCAGTTCCAGGGCATTGAGCAATGCAGCGCTGGAGATGATGGCCGTACCATGCTGATCATCATGCATGATAGGGATCTTCAGTTCTTTTTTCAGACGCTCTTCGATAGCAAAACATTCCGGGCTCTTGATATCTTCCAGGTTAATACCTCCGAAAGTAGGTTCCAGTGCTTTTACTACCTGTACAAACTCGTCTACATCCCTGGTATTCAGCTCTATATCAAATACATCTATATCTGCAAAGATCTTGAATAATACTGCCTTTCCTTCCATTACCGGTTTACCGGCTTCAGGACCAATGTCTCCCAGTCCCAGTACGGCGGTACCATTACTGATTACGGCTACCAGGTTACCTTTGGCAGTATATTTATATACATTTTCTACGTCTCTGTGAATTTCTTTACAGGGTTCAGCTACACCTGGAGAATAGGCGAGTGAAAGGTCCCATTGCGTTTTAGTGTTCTTTGTAGGTACAACTTCTATCTTTCCAGGCCGTCCCATAGCATGGTAATCCAATGCATCCTGCTTGTTCAGTTTTTTAGCCATAATTCAAATAAGATTGTTCTTGGGCGTGCAATATACGAAGTATTGCAGGAACAGGAAGTACCACGAAAGAGTAGGTTCACAATAATTACTTACTTTTATGGCGTTAAACCTGACTGTATAACATGATACAACGTATTCAAAGTCTTTATCTTTTATTAGCTGCTGCGGCTGGCGCAGCTACCTGGTTTTTTGAGATCTGGAAAGCTACATTGAGTGATAATGTAGTGAGCTATTTTAATGTACAATCCAGCTACCTGGTGTTTGTGCTTTATATGGTAATAGTGATGCTGGCATTGGTTTGCATCTTCCTTTTCAAGAAACGCAAAGTACAGTTCAGGTTAACCGTACTGAATATATTTTTGTCTATAGGCGCTATTGTGCTACAGTATTTTAAAGTGCTGGATTTTGCTAATGCGTTGCAGACAGGTGGTAAAACAATTACTTCTTCCAGTTATCTTCCGGCAGCATTTCTGCCAGTACTTATATTAGTATTCCTGTTTTTAGCGGCGAGAGGGATTTATAAAGATGAAAGGTTGATTAAGTCGCTGGATAGATTAAGATAATTTAAAAAGCCCCTGACGTTGTCAGGGGCTTTCTTTTTATAGGTATTTACCTGTGTAACTTTCTTTTACTTTTTTCAATCCTTCCGGTAAGCCTGCGTAAAGTAGTTTTCCGCCACCGGCACCGCCTTCAGGACCAAGGTCTATTACCCAATCAGCGCTTTTTATTACATCCATATTATGCTCGATGACCAGTACGGTATGCCCCTGTTCTATCAGTGCATTAAAGGATGCCAGTAGTTTTTTGATATCATGGAAGTGCAGACCGGTAGTAGGTTCATCAAAGATGAACATGATATGTCCCTGTGCCTTGCCTTTACCTAAGAAAGAGGCCAGCTTCACACGCTGTGCTTCACCACCACTAAGGGTATCACTGCTCTGACCCAGTTTGATGTAACCGAGGCCCACATCACTTAAAGGACGGATCTTGTTGCAGACATCTTTCTCTTCCTTAAAGAATTCCAGCGATTCTTCCACACTCATAGACAGTACATCATAGATGCTTTTGCCCTTATAGGTTACTTCCAGTACTTCTTCCTTGAAGCGTTTACCGCCGCAGGTTTCACATACCAGGTGTACATCTGCCAGGAACTGCATTTCTACAATCACTTCCCCTTCTCCTTTACAGGTATCGCAACGGCCACCATCCACGTTAAAAGAGAAATGTTTGGGCTGGAAGCCACGCATTTTGCTCATGGGTTGTTTGGAGTACAAGTCCCTGATCTCATCGTATGCTTTGATATAAGTAACCGGGTTGGAACGGGATGATTTACCAATAGGATTCTGGTCGATCATCTCCACCTGGGTGATATCATCCACTGCGCCTTTGAGTGCACGGTGCTGCCCTACTCTTTCTGCAAATTCCCCTTTCAGCTTCATCATAGCCGGGTAGAGGATTTGTTTAATGAGGGTAGTTTTACCGGAGCCGCTTACACCACTTACAACGGTGAGTACCTGTAAGGGGAAATCGACGTCGATATTTTTGAGGTTATTTTGCCTGCAGCCTTCCAGTGTAATGGCTTTTTTCCATTTACGGGTATTGGCAGGTGGTTCTATGGTCAGATGCCCGCTCAGGTATTTACCTGTAAGGCTTTTGCTGTCTTTTAGTATTTCCTGGTAGTTACCGGCAAAGATCACTTCTCCGCCGAGATGACTGGCCAGGGGCCCCATGTCTATAATATAATCTGCCTCTTCCATCATCTGTTCATCATGTTCTACTACTACGACTGTGTTGCCAAGGTCGCGCAGTTCTTTCATTACGCCGATGAGACGGTGTGTATCCCTGGCGTGCAGCCCTATACTGGGCTCGTCGAGGATATACATGGAGTTGGTGAGATTACTGCCAAGGGAGCGGGTGAGCTGGATACGCTGGCTTTCCCCACCACTTAATGTATTCGCCAGACGGTTGAGGGTTAAGTAACTAAGACCTACATCCAGCAGCGTTTTAAGGCGGTGGTGTATTTCTATCAGGATCCTTTTCCCTACCTGCTGATCGTATTCATTGAGCTGAAGGTTGGTGAACCAGTTATTCAGGTCTTCGATAGGCAACTCCACCAGGTTGGCGATATTGGTATCGTTGATCTTTATGTACAGCGCTTCTTTGCGGAGACGGCCACCATTACACTCCGGGCAAAGGGTACGTCCGCGGTAGCGGGACTGTAATACACGGTATTGTACTTTGTAGAGGTTCTGCTCTACCATTTTGAAGAACTCGTTGAGTCCGTAGAAGTGTTCGTTGCCTGTCCACAGTAGTTGCACCTGTTCATCTGTCAGATCGGTGATCGGTTTGTGAACGGGGAAGTTGAACTTACGGGCCACTTTGATGAGTGCGTCTTTGTATTCGCCCATCTTTTCCCCTCTCCAGGGAGCGATGGCCCCTTCAAATACGCTAAGGCGTTTGTCGGGAATCACGAGGTCTGCATCTATGCCTAATACCTGGCCAAATCCTTCACAGACAGGGCAGGCACCGTATGGATTATTGAAGGAGAACAGGTTAGGGACAGGTTCTTCGAATTGCAGTCCGTCCAGCTCAAAGCGGTTGGAGAAGTGTTTCATCTCTCCGCCATCTACTTCCACCAGGCAATCGCCTTCGCTTTCGTAGAAAGCTGTCTGTACACTGTCTGCGATGCGGTGCAGGTCGTCTTCTTCGAAGTCCTTTACCACCAGACGGTCTACCAGCAGGTAGGCATCTTTGCTTACAGCAGGTTTTTTCTCTTCCAGCAGTTCTTCTATACGCAGCAGTTTATCCTTTACGTATAAGCGGGTAAAGCCTTTCTGCATCAGGATCTGTAGTTCTTCCTTTACCTCACGTTTGGCGTGGCGGCGGAAGGTAACCAGCAGCTGTACTTTAGTAGCGGTAGGGAGTTTTTTGATAAAGTCCACCACATCACTGACCTCATGTTTTTTAACAAGTTGTCCGGATATGGGGGAGTATGTTTTGCCTATGCGGGCAAAGAGCAGGCGCAGGTAGTCGTAGATTTCTGTCATAGAGCCCACGGTAGAGCGTGGGGTACGGGTGATCACCTTTTGTTCTATAGCGATGGCCGGGCAGATGCCTTTAATATAATCTACGTCCGGTTTATTCATACGCATGAGGAACTGGCGGGCGTAGGAGCTAAGGCTCTCTGCGTACCTGCGTTGTCCTTCCGCATACAGCGTATCCATTGTTAATGATGACTTACCTGAACCAGACACCCCGGTTACTACAACCAGCTTATTCCGGGGGATGCCAACACTTACGTTTTTCAGGTTATGTACTCTTGCGCCTTTAATGAATATTTCATCCTTTGTGTTAACTGACTGATCGTCAGTTATTGCTTCCGTTTTCTTCACTTTAGTAGCCATTTTCCTCTAAAAGGTTTAGAATTCTTCCGTTAAATACCGAAAGTAAGGATATTCTCAGATAATTACATTTGTACTGAATCGATTACGCAGCAAAGCGGCTCCCCTGCCTCAATTACCTCATATTAAATCCTTACAAACGCATCTTGTTTTATTCAACTATTACATTATATTTGCAATATACCAGAATTTAGGATTATCTTAACATTCACCAAAAAACTGCCAATTATAGCATAAACTCTACACAATAATACCTACGACTGTCAAAGGTCTGTTTCTTATTTTAAACCCGCTATTGTAGATGTTTATGCAAATAATGTACAAACTCAGTGACGAACAATTAATTACCCTCTTTAAGAAGGGGCACGCTTCCGCATTGGAAGAATTAGTTCACAGGCATAAAGACAAGCTCTATACCTCCATCTTTTTACTGGTAAAAGATTCTTTCCTGGCAGAAGATATATTCCAGGATACCTTTATCAAGATCATCGATACAATAAGGGCTGAACGTTATACAGAGAAAGGTAAGTTCCTCCCATGGGCTATACGTATCGCGCACAATCTTTGTGTAGACCATTTCCGCAAAATTAAACGTAACCCGATCATCAAGACGGGCGACGATAAAGATATCTTTAACGTACTGGGCTTTAGCGAAAGCAGTGCAGAAGAAAAAATGATCACCCGGCAGAGCCACGATCGTGTGCGCAGAATGCTGGATATGCTTCCTGAAGAACAACGGGAAGTGATCATACTGCGGCATTACGCAGATCTGAGTTTCAAAGAAATTGCTGACCTCACACACGTGAGTATCAATACCGCATTAGGCCGTATGAGATATGGCTTAATCAATCTCCGTAAAATGATGACGGAGAAGCAGATTTGTTTGTAATCCGTTTTTTTGCTTGCCATCAGCGGGCAGCCGGTTTAAGTCTCCGACTGCCCGTTCTTTTTATCTTTATCCCGAAAAGTGCTTAGAGCTTTTCGAAGATTATGGCAGCTCCCTGGCCTACTCCCACACACATTGTAGCCAATCCATACTTAGCGCCGGTTCTCCGGTTCATTTCATGCATTAACGTAGTAGTAATGCGGGCTCCGCTGCATCCTAAAGGATGACCGATAGCGATAGATCCACCATTTACATTGATGTTCTGAATATCGAGATTTAAATCTCTGATGCAGGCCAGCGATTGCGCGGCAAAGGCTTCGTTTAACTCTATTAAATCCAGTTGATTTACGGTGATACCTGCTCTTCTAAGGGCTTTCTTCGTAGCAGGGACAGGACCAATACCCATGATGGAAGGGTCTACACCCGCAACTGCCATGGCGTTGATCTTCATGATGGGGGTGAGATTGTATTTTTTCAGCGCCTGCTCTGATACGATTAATACAGCGGATGCTCCATCGTTGATACCAGATGAGTTACCGGCCGTTACACTGCCATCTTTGGAGAAAGCAGGTCTGAGACCGGCCAGTTTCTCGTAAGAAGTTTCGCGGGGAGGTTCGTCTCTGGAGATAATTACCTGTCCGTCTTTATTGGGAGTGATGGCGATAAGCGCTATTTCAGCCTCCCATTTACCGGCATCCAGGGCTTCTTTGTATTTTATCTGGCTCTGGAGAGCAAAATAGTCCTGGTCTTCCCGGCTGATCTTCCACTGGCGGGCTACATTTTCTGCGGTCTCGCCCATGGAATAAGGGTGGTACATGTCTGCCAGCTTCTTATTGGTAAAGCGCCAGCCGATAGTAGAATCGTAGATTTCTGTTTTACGGCTGAAAGCACCATCTGCTTTAGGCATTACCAGCGGAGCACGGGTCATGCTTTCCACGCCACCGGCGATGTATACGTCGCCTTCCCCACACATGATGGCTCTGGCAGCGTCCATGATGGCCTGCAAACCGGAAGCACAAAGGCGGTTAACGGTATTACCGGCTACAGTTACGGGCAAACCAGCCAACAGCGCTGCCATACGGGCTACACCGCGGTTGTCTTCACCGGCCTGGTTGGCGGCCCCGGCAATTACGTCTTCAATACCCGCAGGATCCACTGTGGGATTGCGTTCCATCAGGGCTTTGATAACGTGGGCCAGCATATCGTCTGGGCGGATGGTGCTGAGTACCCCACCGTAGCGGCCGATGGGTGTGCGTACCGCGTCTACTATATAAGCAGCTTGCATTGTTTTGTTTTGGTTATAAAAGGCTGTAAATGTAGGTAAAAAGTCCATCGACTAAAAAAACCTTACCTTTGTCGCTCATATCGACTGCCGTAAGGCAGACATTTCTCATTTAAAGGTCAAACAAATTGGGTAAAACAAACATCCGGCATCTTAATTTACCGGCATTACAGGAATACTTCGGGTCAATTGAAGAGAAGCCATTCCGAGCAAAACAGGTCTACGAATGGCTCTGGCTGAAACATGCCACCAGCTTCAATGCAATGACCAATCTCTCCAAAGATCTCCGCAACAAACTGGAAGAGCATTTTACACTGCCGGCAGTGACAGTGGATGCTACGCAGAACAGTTCCGACGGGACCATCAAAAACCGCTTTAGGTTGCATGACGGTCATCTTGTGGAAGGTGTACTCATTCCTACAGATACCAGACAAACTGCCTGTGTTTCTTCCCAGGTAGGTTGCAGCCTGAGCTGCAAATTCTGCGCTACCGGGTATATGGATCGCAAACGCAATCTGGACTTCGACGAAATTTTTGATGAGGTGGCCTGGCTGAATAAGCAGGCACTGGAATCCAGCGGCAAAAAACTCACTAACATCGTGTACATGGGTATGGGTGAACCCCTCCTTAACTACAGGAATGTATTGCAATCTATCGAACGCATTACTTCTCCTGATGGGCTGGGTATGTCTCCTAAACGTATTACCGTATCTACTGCGGGCGTATCTAAAATGATCCGTCAGCTGGGAGATGATCAGGTGAAGTTTAATCTGGCGCTGTCTCTGCACGCTGCGAATGATGCTAAGCGTAGTGAGATCATGCCTATCAATGATACCAATAATTTACAGGTACTCATAGAGGCGCTGAACTACTTCTACAAATGCACGCAGAACCAGATATCATTTGAATATATCCTTTTCAAGGATTTCAATGATTCCCTGAAAGATGCGGACGAGTTGATAAAGATCTACCGTCAGGTTCCTGCGGATCTCATTAACATTATCGAATATAATCCCATCTCTAACGCGAAGTTCCAGAAACCGGACGAGGAAGTGGCAGATACCTTTATGGAATATCTCGGCAAACATCGTGTGAATGCACGACTGCGCCGGAGCCGTGGTAAAGACATTGATGCTGCCTGCGGACAACTGGCAAATAAAGGTTGATCCGTTTCCTTTGCGAATAATTTAAAATTTATCTGATGAAGAAAAATACGTCTGCTAAAAAGGGTTTTTCCCCTTTTAAAGAAAACAAAAGCAGTTCAAATAAAAAGGCTGCAAAGCCGAATAATGGTGCGTACAGACCACGTAAGACAAAGTCTGAAGATGGTGCTGCTACTGAAAGACCTGAAAAAAGTGAGTGGACAAGACCTGAGCGTCCTGAAAGAGAAAAGACTGACCGTAAATTTGGTGAGAAACCACCAAGAGCTGAAGGTAAGTTCTGGGATAAGTCGGACAGAAAACGTACAGAAGCAAGACCTGAAAGAGGTGATAGCGAACGTAAAGAAAGACCTAAAACTGAGAGAAGTAATAAACCGAGTAAGTTTGCGGAAAGACCAGAGCGTAATAGCTTTGGTGGCGAGAAAGCTGAGAGAGGTGAACGCAAGAGCTTTGGTGGAGAAAGAACAGAACGTAAAAGTTTTGGTGACAGACCTGAAAGAGGCGAACGCAAAAGCTTCGGTGGAGAAAGGACTGAACGTAAGAGTTTTGGTGACAGACCTGAGAGAGGCGAACGTAAAAGCTTCGGAGATAAATCTGAAAGAGCTGAGAAACCAGCAAGAGGTGAAGGCGAACGCAGACCCCGTATCTCCAATAAAACAGAAAAGAAAACTGCCAATGGCAGAACTCCTTTCAAACCCCGTCCAAAAACAGACGACGACAGTGCATTTCACAGTCCAGGCGGCGCACGCAGCAAGGATACCCGTGAAGAACGCTCTACTCCAAGTGGATTTAACCGCAAGAAATTCTTCGATACTGCAAACGACCGCTTTGCAGATAAACAAGAGCGTAAAACTGACGCCAGAAAATCCCGCAGGGATGATGATACTGATGAGAGAAAACCTCGCAGAGATGATGCTGGTGAAAGAAGCCCACGCAGAGATAGTTCTACAAGAGACTCCGAAGAAAAAAGACCTCGCAGAGAAGATTCAGAAGACAGGAAACCTCGCAGGGATACATCCCGCAGAGATGACTCTTCCCGGGAATTCGGTAAACACCGCCCCAGGAAAGGAGAAGGAGAAAATACAGAATATGCTCCGGGAGAAATGCCGCTGAATAAATACATTGCGCATTCCGGACTCTGCTCCCGTCGTAAAGCGGTAGATTTTGTGAAAGAAGGTAAGGTGACAGTAAACGGTATCGTAATCACAGAACCTGCTACCAAAATAACACCTAAAGACGAAGTAGCTATCAGCAATAAACGTATCAATATCCAGAAGAACCTGGTGTACATCCTGCTGAACAAACCAAAAGGATACATCACCACTACTGACGATCCTGAGGGCAGGAAAACAGTGATGGAACTGGTACAGGACGCTACTACAGATGAAAGAGTATACCCAGTTGGACGTTTAGACCGTAATACTTCCGGGTTATTACTGTTAACCAACGATGGTGAACTGGCTCAGAAACTGGCACATCCTAAACATAATATCCGTAAAATATATCACGTAGGACTGGATAAACCACTCACCAAAGCTGACTTTGATCAGATCGTTGCAGGGGTTACACTGGAAGATGGCGTGGCAGTGGTAGATGCACTGGGATATGTAGAAACTAATGACCGTAAGGAAGTTGGAATTGAGATCCACAGTGGCAAGAACCGTATTGTACGTCGCATATTTGAACACCTGGAATACCAGGTTGAGAAGCTGGACCGTGTAACTTATGCTGGTCTTACCAAGAAGAATGTTAACCGTGGTAAATGGCGTTTCCTGACAGAAAAGGAAGTCATCTTACTGAAACATTTTAAATAACAGCCTATCTATTACGAATTATGAGGATCAACGACATTATTATAAAAGAAACACCAGACTTTGTTGTATTGAACAAACCAGCTGGTACATTAACGATACCCGACAGGCATGATAACCAGTTATCATCCTTACAGGGAATGCTGAAGAAACATTACGGTGAAATATTTACCGTACACCGCCTTGATAAGGATACCAGCGGTATTATCTTATTTGCGAAAAACGAAGTATCTCACAAGTACTACTCTCAGTTATTTGAGACCAGGAACGTGGAGAAATATTACCAGGGACTGGTAAACGGACAGCTGACTCCTGCTACCGGCAGTGTGGAACAGGCTATTATGGAACATCCTGTTCAAAAGGGCAAGATGGTGATTAACAGCAAGGGAAAAGCATCTCATACTGATTATGAAGTACTGGAATCTTTCGGATTATATAGCCTGGTGAAGTTTCACCTGCATACCGGCCGTACACACCAGATCAGGGTGCATGCGAAATACCTGGGACATCCGATAGCAGTAGACGAATTATATGGCACTGAGGCGCCTGTGTTCTTATCTTCTATCAAGAAAACCTACAAATTAGGTAAGAGAACTGAGGAAGAACGTCCGCTGTTAAAGCGTCTGGGACTGCATGCATGGCAGTTACAGTTCACAGATCAACAGGGAGAAAAGCATGTTATTGAAGCGCCGCTGGCGAAAGATATTCAGGCAGTAGTAACTCAGTTGAGAAAGAACAGTGGCAGAAGCTCTGAGCTTATCTTATAAAAGATTTTAATATCTACTTTAGAAAGATTTCAAAACTATTCTAAAAGCCGTCTCAATATCTGAGACGGCTTTTCTTTTGTGCATTTACCATGTTTTTATCTTTATATTTGTAATACACTTACATATTTAGAGGCAAAATAATGATTATTGACTTTTCCATAAAGAATTTCAGAACTATCAAGGATAAAATCACGCTATCCTTTGAGCCGGAAAATTCAGAAAATCTGGCGCATTACTATATTATTGAGCCCATGCCTGGGTTAAAGCTTTTAAAGCTGGGTCTTATCTATGGCTCAAACGGTTCAGGAAAAAGTACTATTCTAAAAGGTTTGGAATTTTTGCGTCGGCTAGTCATGAATCCACTACAGCAAAAGCATGATAAACTGGACTTCAGTCCTTTCTTATTTGATCAACAGACGCCTAAAGAAAAATCCAGTTTTGAATTAAATTTTGTTCACAACAATACTAAATATACCTATCAGATAGATTTCACCAGAGATGCAATTTTATACGAGAAGCTAGAATTTTATTCCCCTAAAAAGTCGTTAGTCTATGAGAGAAATACTGATGTAGAAAAGCAGCTCTCTATAATTAAATTCGGCGGAAAAATCAAAGTAAAAAAGGTTGCTGAATCAACATTAGAAGCTAATACATTATGGAATACAACTGTACTTAGTGGTTTTTTGAAAACGAATATCGATTCCGGTGAACTTAGGAATGTTACAGATTGGTTTCACAGCGTTTTAACACCTATTATCACCCCCACTTCGGATATAAGCGAATACATTACAAGCGAATTGGAAAGTCAAAAAATTAATAAAAAAAATATCTTACAATTTTTAAGAAAAGCTGATTTCAAAATCAGTGATATATCTTTTGAGAAACATACAAATCAAGTTGACAAGAATATTCGCGAGGTAATGTTGTTTTTTAGTAAACAACAACAGATAGATCTGGATCCTAAAAAATTAGAGGAATTGGATAATGTTGAATTAACAGAACTGTTTTTCCAGCATTCAGTAAAAAACGGAGACAATATATCAAAATACACACTTCCTTTTAGAGAAGAATCCGAGGGAACCAAGCGATATTTTGAATTTAGTGGGCTATTAGACATAATCCTTAACGAACAAAGTGTACTCGCTATTGATGAGTTAGAATCTTCCTTACACCCCGATCTTTTAAAACATTTTCTTCTCCTTTTCCTCGTAAATGTTAAAACAACTCAACTAATTGCTACTACTCATTACCGTGAACTATTATTAGAAAGAGATATCTTAAGAGATGATGTAATCTGGTTCACAGAGAAAAAAGAGAATGGAAGTGTTGATTTGTATTCATTGAGTGATTTTGACTCTACAATTGTACGGGACACTACTTCTATATTTAATGCGTATAGATCAGGCAAATTAGGTGCTGTCCCAGATTTAAGTGATTATTATATAGACTTAACTGATGGGAAGAAGTAACTCGAAGATAAAGGGGACTGGCAGAAAGACATTCGCTATCGTTGTAGATGGCGAAACCGAGATGTGGTATCTTCAAATGCTACATCGGAATGAAAAAATAAAAGGGATTTCCATTCAGCCGGAACTTCCCACTAAAAAAAAGCTCGCGGATCAGTTTAAGGCAGTAAAATCCAATGCCCTGATTTATGACCAATCTATCTGGATTATAGACCTGGATGTTGTGATCAAAGAGAATAGAATTGCTGAGCTGAACAAATACCTGACTGAAGCCAAATCAGATAGTAAGATCAAGATACTTGTTAATACACCGTGCCTTGAGTTTTGGTTTCTCAGTCACGTAAAAGATAGTGGTAAATACTATGCAAACGGAGAGCAGCTCATTAAAGAACTGACCAAATATGATCCTTTGAAGGATTTTGCTAAATCTGAGAAGTATTTTGTTAAAGACACTCCTGACATCTATAAAAGACTTAGACCTTATTTAAAGAGCGGCATTGAGAATGCAGCTAAAAGAGGTGATTTTGATATAAATAACCCTCAGCAAGGCAAAGCTGAGATGTATAAGTTATTTGAACTGCTAGGGCTTGATATAACAGAATAAGCTAATCTTCCAAGTCAATCTTCTTTAAAATCCCCTTACTTCCTTTACTCCCCTAATAAGTTCTCAACCTGTATAAAAAAGAAAAACGGGGAGAAATCCCCGTTTCGTAAAAATCAAAAACCAACCATTAAAAACTCTTATGAATAAAAACCTGACACCCCGGGGTGCAGGTTTTAAACGTTATATCTTATGTACACAGCCTTATTTATTCGGCTGTGGTGTTGTTCTCAGATAAGGCTTGATGATTTTGTGACCTTTAGGGAATTTTTCAGGAATATCTTCCGTCTTAATTGCTGCGGTTACAATTACATCTTCACCATCCTGCCAGTTTGCAGGGGTAGCTACACTGTATTTAGCAGTCAGCTGTAAAGAATCAATTACACGTAATACTTCGTGGAAGTTTCTTCCTGTAGAAGCCGGGTAAGTGATCGTCAGCTTTACCTTTTTATCTGGTCCTATAACAAACAACGATCTTACCGTAAATGTTTCAGAAGCATTTGGGTGAATCATGTCGTAGAGGTCAGATACTTTCCTGTCTTCATCTGCGATGATAGGGAAGGTAACGTCTGCGTTCTGTGTTTCGTTTATATCTTTGATCCAGCCTTCGTGTTTAGACAATGAGTCTACACTTAGTGCCAGTACCTTTACATTACGTTTTGCAAATTCATCTTTCAGCTGTGCAGTTTTACCCAGTTCTGTAGTACATACAGGGGTATAATCCGCAGGGTGAGAAAATAATACACCCCAGCTATCACCAAGATATTCGTAAAAATCTATATCGCCAATTGATGTCTTCGCCTGAAAGTTTGGCGCTATATCTCCTAGTCTTAAGCTCATAGTTATATCTTTTTACGTTTCAAAAGTAGGATATTCCTACAAATATTATAGACTTTAGTTATTTTTTTTGTAAAAAAAGTCCCTGCCTGGGGGAACAGGCAGGGATGGAGTGTAACAAACAATTCAAAATAAACGCATTATGGATTATGCTTAATAATATAAGCGATCCAACTCTGCTGGGGTATAGGGTTTTCAGGGGGATAGTCAGGGTTAACATGGATTGAGGGCATAGGTTAAATGGAAAGGGTTATTCAACAGATGAGTTAAGGTCTTGTTTCCTTACCTGTCAGAGACTGACAGGCAAGGGAAACAAGGGGGTTAATGGTTAAATGGACCTACATCGTTCTTTCTTTCCAGGCATAATATGCCAGGGTATATTTAAGATCGTCTGTGAGATCGGCCTTCTGACGGGCGGCTTCTTCCTCAAAATCCAGCTCCATATAGCCAAGGTAGAGAGCATAACTTTGATACAGCACATCCATGCAGTGGTCGATCTTCTTTACATATTGTTTGGTTTTCTGAGGGGTTAACGGAGATGCGTCTTCTATGAAGTAACATTCTCCTTTTGTATATTCTACCCAATTACCTTCTTCGCGGTAACCAGGGCGTGTTAAGCGGAAATTCATGTTATCGAACACAATCGCTGAACCCAGTTCTGCTTCAAGATCAATCATTTCAGGGATCTGACGCATGTTTTCCAGTTTCTGTACGATAGTCATCTGTACAGCATCACTTCTGTCTTTTACATGACGTAACATGGTGTTCAGCACTTCATAAGTGGTTACAAAGTCGCAGCGGTGCCAGCCATCCCCCTTTTGCAGGTGGCCCCAGAATGTTAAATAATTGGAATCATCCAGAATGATCTGTCCTATTGATATAGCCTGGAATGTCTGTGCGGTTGCTGTATTTACCTTGTTCATAGTGATTAGGCGTTTATAACAATTCAAAGGTATATGGGCATAACGCAGCGAATATGCGTAGCGAATTTTAACTATTTTTATCATCTAAATAATAACTGTCCATGCCGAAAAATAAGGATGCCGTCTCACGTTATCGCTGGATAGATGAACGGCTCCGCAATAAACGTTTAAAGAAACCCAGCCTGGAAGACCTTATAGAATACGTATCCAGGAAAATGGATGCTACCATTTCTGTACGCACTATTCAAAAAGACATCCAGGACATGCGCCATGATCCTGAACTGAACTATCATGCCCCCATCCTATACGACCGCAGCTCCGGAACTTACCGTTATGATGACGATAACTTCTCCATCAGCAGCATTCCTATTGATGAAACCGATCTGCAGGGCCTTGAAATAGCCATCAGTATCCTGGAACAGTTCCGCAGCCTGCCCGTTATACAACAGTTTGAGGATGCTATCCTGAAAATAGCGGCCAGCCTGAAACAGAACCGTGAGGTGATGGAACATAAAGGACTGATCAAATTTGCCCGCGCAGCACAGTATAAAGGAGCAGCTCACATCCCCGTGATCGTAGATGCCATCAAAGGACTGGAAGTGATCCGTATTGCGTATCAGAGCTTCGACAGGACCGAACCCAAAGAACATTGGGTAGAGCCTTATCATGTGCGGGAATATCAGTCGCGCTTTTACCTGATAGGGAAAAGTCAGAAAGCAAAAGGTGGTACCCTGCTTACTTTTGCATTAGACAGGATCATTGACTTATGGCCTACGGATAAGAAATTTGATGAGAAAAACTTTGATGATGCCAGTTATTACCAGCATGCAATTGGTATTACAGTGCCACTGGGAGAGCCGGAGAAAGTAGTACTGGCATTCACTCCTATACAGGGGAAATATATCAAATCGCAGCCTATTCATCCTTCTCAACAAGTGGAATCAGATAATGAAAAGGAATGCCGTATCTCGCTGAATGTGGTCATCAATCACGAGCTGCAAATGCTTTTACTGAGCTATGGAGCAAATGTGAAAATATTACAGCCACAGTCGCTGGCAGATAAAATAGCAGCATCTGCAAAAGCAATGCTGGAACTTTATTAATACCCCGTTATATGAAAACATTCGAGGTATCAGGTAACCTGATAGACATATTACAGCAAAGCATTTACCCGGCTACCATACAGGTAACTGACGGACGTATCAGTAGTATAACACCTAATGAGAACGTATACGATCAGTATCTGCTGCCGGGCTTTGTTGATGCGCATGTGCATGTGGAAAGTTCTATGCTTACGCCTTCACAGTTTGCACGACTGGCAGTTGTACATGGAACTGTAGCAACAGTCTCTGACCCCCATGAGATAGCCAATGTATTGGGAGTGGAAGGTGTGGAATATATGCTGAAGAACGGGAAAGAAGTGCCTTTCAAATTCTGCTTCGGAGCACCATCCTGTGTGCCTGCCACTACGTTCGAAACGGCTGGTGCTACAGTGAGTGTAGCAGATGTGGAAGCATTGTTAGCCAAACCGGAAGTGCTTTATTTAACAGAGATGATGAACTTCCCGGGCGTGTTGCATGAACAGCCCGATGTGATGGCTAAAATTGCAGCAGCTAAACGTGCCGGGAAGCCGGTAGATGGCCATGCACCGGGGTTACGCGGCAAAGATGCACAAAAGTATATCGCCGCTGGTATCAGTACAGATCATGAGTGTTTTACAGCAGAAGAAGCGCTGGATAAATTGCAATATGGTATGCAGATCCTGATTCGTGAAGGGAGTGCCGCAAGAAACTTTGATGCGTTGATTCCTTTGCTGGATGAACATTATGAGAAGATGATGTTTTGCAGTGATGATAAACATCCGGATAACCTGGTGGAAGGACATATTAATGTGCTGGTGAAACGTGCGCTTGCATTAAAGCTTGATTTGTTTAAAGTGTTGCGTGTGGCCTGTGTGAATCCGGTGTTACATTATAAGATTCCTGCCGGTTTATTGCGTGTGGGAGATCCTGCGGATTTTATCGTTATTGATGATCTTCATGACTTCAATATACTCTCTACTTATATTGATGGCGCATTAGTGGCTGATAAAGGTGTTACACTGATAGATTCTATTGTAGCTCCTGTGATTAATAACTTTGATTGTGTACCAAGTATTCCTTCTGATTTCTGGATTCCTGCCAGTGGAGATACAGTTACGGTTAAAGTAATAGAGTCGCTGGACGGGCAGCTTATTACCAATAGTTTGCTGGAGACATTACCTGTTCGTGATGGTGTGGTGAATTCTTCTGTGGAGAAGGATGTGTTGAAACTGGCGGTGGTAAACCGTTATCATCCTGCTCCTGTTGCACTGGGTTTTATCCGCAATTTTGGGTTTTCACATGGTGCGATTGCTTCTTCGGTAGCACATGACAGTCATAATATTATTGCAGTAGGTGTGGATGATGTAAGTATCAGTCTTGCCGTGAATGCAGTGATAGCTGCACATGGTGGTGTAAGTGTGGTACGTGATGGCGTAGCCAGCGTATTACCGCTGCCGGTAGCGGGCCTGATGAGTAACCTGGATGGTTATGAAGTAGCCGCCAGATATAGTGAGCTGGATGCAGCAGCCAAGGCATTAGGCAGTCAGCTGGGCGCACCTTTTATGACATTATCATTTATGGCGTTGTTGGTAATTCCACATCTGAAGCTGAGTGATCTGGGGTTATTTGATGGAGATACTTTTAGCTTTACGAATGTTATCTGATTTTTTTTGATGGCGCTTCGCGCCATCAAAAAAAATAAAGAGGTTTTGCAGGGCGAAGCCCTGCACCCAAAATTATATTCGCGCCCAAATTATATTTGCCCTGCACCGCAATTAGATAGCCCACAAAGCACCGCCCACACTGTCTTTTTCTGCACCGGTCACTGATGACAATGCATTCGGCTCCTGCCTCCAGCGTAAAGTTCCCAGCAATGCCATCATCAATGCATTTCTGAATGTAATGGCTTGCGCATCAGATATAATGATCTCAATATTATAAGGCTGTAATTGTTCACGGATGTTTTGCAGCAGGAAACTGTTAAGCACACCTCCACCTGTCAGTAATAACTTTTGTTCCTGTTCTGATCCGCTTTGTAATTGCGAGATAGCTTTTGCGATCTGTATAGCGATATGATGCGTGTAAGTATTTAGTTTACCCTGAGTGGAAAGCTGCTGTCCCATGATAAGCGGTAATACGGTCCCTGTCGCGAATTTGCCTGCCAGTGTTTTAGGATAATCCTGTCCGTAATGAGATAAGCCGTTGAGGGATTCTAACAGCGCACTGTCCGTAACTCCACCTGCTGCCAGCCTGCCATCTTCGTCGAAAGGTTTACCCAGCGTTTCTGCCAGCGCATCTAAGATATAGTTACAGGGGCAGACGTCGAATGCGATGAAGCGGTTATTTGCTGTGGAAGAGATCGTTGCGTTTCCGCCCAGATTCAGGCGGTAGCGATAATCCGGGAACAGGAGTTGTTCTGCGACAGGCGTCAGTGGCGTCCCTTTTCCTCCCAGGGCTACGTCCATGGCACGCAGATCACTGATTACCGGTAAACCTGTTACCGCGGCGATGGCAGCACCTTCTCCCAGCTGGGCCGTCATTTTTTGCGATGGCATATGGAATACCGTATGACCATGAGCTGCAATGAAATGCACCTGGTGATCTAACTGGTAACTGGCGATAAAGTCCTTTACGGCATAACCGATATAATGACCGAATTCACTGTTCAACAACAGGTAATCCCTGGCGGAGGCATTTACGGCTCCTGCCAGTTTCTCTTTCCATTCTATAGTATAAGGCCGGCGTTCTGCTGCTTTAATCTCGTATGTCCATTTTCCTCTTACTTCTGTCAACGCTGCAAACACGAGGTCGAGTCCTCCCAGTGAGTTCCCCGAAGTGATCCCTATTACATTATATACCATCCACTAAAATTTGTGCAAAAGTAGGCGATATTTTTTTCCTGCTTTTATGGAATCGGATAATACCCCTGCATCATAGTAGCAGATTAAAACAAATCGTTATGCAAAAATATCTTTTTTTGTTGCTGGTGGGACTAGTTAGCTTAAACGCACAGGCCCAGCGAATCATTACCGGAACGGTATCAGATTCCGCGACTAAAGCACCTCTGGCAGGAGCTGTGATCAGTATCTCCGGTAGTTCTGCCCAGACTACAAGTAATGCCAAAGGTGTTTTTAAACTGACGGCACCGACGACCGCTGTTACCATACAGGTTACTTATTCCGGGTATGGAAAGAGGATTACCGTTGTACAATCGACAAACAATACGGTAAATATTCTTTTAGCACGGGTGAAACAGGATTTGCGGATAAAAGATGTGAAGAGAAAGATAATAATGGAAGACGAGAAATCTTTAAGTGAGGTGGTAGTAACAGGTTATGCCAGTCCGATGAAAGAGGTGAAAGGCAGAGTGGCCGCGACACAGATCTCGCCATCTACTTCATATCCAGGTACATATTTCGCACCCGTGGACAATACAGAAACTTACAACCCTATCAATGAAAACAATTTTCATACAGTAAGTGATCAGCCACTCAGCACCTTCTCTATTGATGTGGACCGTGCCTCTTATACCAATATCAGGCGTTTTCTGAACAGCGGCCAGCTCCCTCCTGCTGATGCTGTACGTGTAGAAGAAATGATCAATTACTTTGATTATCAATATAAGAATCCGACAGGAAAAGATCCGGTAGCGATCTATTCTGATATGGCCGTTTGCCCATGGGAGCCTTCTCACCAACTGGTACGTGTTGCCTTGAAAGCCAAAGATGTACCTAAGGAAAATCTTCCCCCTTCCAACCTGGTGTTTCTGATAGATGTATCCGGTTCTATGGCAGATGAAAACAAACTGCCACTGGTGAAACAGGCTATGAAAGCACTGGTACAGCAACTTCGTACCCAGGACAGGGTAGCGATCGTAGTATATGCAGGATCAGCCGGACTGGTATTACCATCTACTTCAGGTGGAGAGAAGAAAACCATTTTAGATGCGCTGGATCGCCTGGAAGCTGGCGGGTCTACAGCCGGAGGAGAAGGGATTAAACTGGCTTATAGCACAGCAGCGTCCAATTTTAAATCAGAAGGTAATAACAGGGTGATCATTGCCACAGACGGCGATTTTAACGTAGGGCCTTCCAGTGACGGAGACCTGCTGCATATTATTGAGAAGGAACGTGACAAAGGGATTTTCCTTTCTGTATTAGGCTTTGGAATGGGCAATTACAAGGACAGTAAGCTGGAATTGCTGTCTGATAAGGGTAACGGGAACTATGCCTATATAGATAATTTCGAAGAAGCCCGCAGGACCTTTGTTACAGAGTTTGGAGGTACACTGTATACCGTAGCCAAAGATGTGAAATTACAGATAGAGTTTAACCCTAAATATGTACAGGCGTATCGTTTGGTAGGATATGAAAACCGGATGTTACAAAATGAGGATTTTAACAACGATAAAAAAGATGCTGGTGAGATGGGTGCCGGACATACCGTTACAGCCCTCTATGAGGTGATTGCAGCCGGTAATAATACAGAGGCGATCAGTTGGGTGGATCCCCTGAAATATCAGCAGCAAACGATTATAGGAGGCAATACTGCGGAAGTGCTTACGGTGAAACTCCGGTACAAACAACCACAATCCAACAGCAGCCAGTTATTATCACAGGTGCTGCCCTGGAAGAATCAGCCGGTAACAGCTACTGCACCGGATTTCCAGATGGCCACAGCCGTTGCTGCCTTCGGATTATTACTACGGAATTCTGAATACAAAGGACAGGCCACCTATGACCAGGTATTAGCACTGGCAGGGAAAGCCAAAGGAGAAGATCCTGAAGGATACAGAGCAGAATTTATACAGCTGGTAAAGAAAGCGATGATTATAAAAGAATAGCTATCAGGGAATAAAAAATATCAGAAAGATAATCGCCGCAAGGCATTTGTGAGCCCCTTAAACAGTTAGCAATCAGAGCCGTATAAAATTTTCTTTATACGGCCTGATTCTGACGACCAATCATTTAACACTACAATGAAAAATGTGTACTTTGCACACATGTTAATTAATCTAAGTAATACCAATTCGCTGGTAGGAGAATGGCTAAGTGAGATAAGGAGCATGGACATACAGACAGACAGGATGCGCTTCAGACGTAATATGGAACGTGTTGGAGAAATAGCCGCCTACGAGATCAGCAAAACATTGGAGTACGAGGAGAAAGAAGTACAGACTCCCCTGGGTATTGCCAATTGCCGGGTATTAAAAGAACAACCGGTACTGGCAACCATTTTAAGGGCAGGACTGGCATTACATCAGGGATTACTCCACTATTTTGACAAAGCTGATCATGCCTTTATTTCTGCGTACCGTAAACACAAGCATGACGGTTCTTTTGAGATTAGCCTGGAATATATTTCCAGCCCGTCCATAGAAGGACAGGTAGTGATCCTGTCTGATCCTATGCTCGCCACAGGAGCCTCCCTTGTGAAAACTATCGAACACCTGCAGGGAATAGGAAAACCCAAACATATACACCTGGTGGTAGCCATCGCCTGTACCATAGGAATTGAATATGTGCAAAGACATGCTGGCAGCAACCTAAGTATATGGGCCGGAGATATTGACGATGAACTGACAGCCAAAGGTTACATCGTTCCAGGTTTGGGAGATGCCGGTGACCTGGCATTCGGAAACAAACTGCAGCAATAAACCAGAATCATCATAAGACTGAATTATAGATAGACCCGGAAGATCCTTAGCCAATAAAAAATTATAATAAAACACCCATTAATTATTAATGAGTTAGGGCGTTCTCATCCTTTCTATTATATATTTTTAATTTGCGATATGACGAGTTTTTAATACCTTCACATGGAACCATGAGAAAACCCTATACATATAAGTATTGTTTTATGAAGAAAGTGCTGCTTTTATTCATTATCATTCTTGCAATGATGACCCCGGCAAGGGCGCAGGATCCGCATTTTTCGCAATTCTTTGCCTCTCCGCTTACCCTGAATCCGGCTTTTACCGGCCTTTTCTCCGGTGACTACCGTGTTTCCGGCAACTACAGGTCTCAGTGGAGAAGCATCTCAACACCATTTACTACAGGTACTGCGGCAATCGACTTCGGCATTCTAAAAAATGCTATTAACTATACAGATATATGGGGTGTTGGTGTAATGGCAATGTATGACAGAACAGGGGGTGGTGCACTCACATCTACTTACCTGAGCTTCAGTACTGCTTATCATAAAGGTCTGGATCCTGAAGGGAATCATACACTAGCTGTTGGTATCCAGGCGACTTATGTACAAAAGCGACTGGACCAGACTAAACTGATGTTCGAAAATCAGATCGATAACAATGGTTATAACCCTGCTCTTCCAAGCGGTGAATCCTTTGCTCATCCTTCTATCTCTTATATAGATCCTAATATCGGTATCCTCTATAACGGTCTTGTTGGAGAATCCTCCAATATCTATCTTGGAACATCCTTCTATCATATCACTCAGCCTACAGAAACTTTCCAGAACGAAAATAACAACCGGTTGACTGCCCGCTGGACAGCTCATGGTGGTGGTTCCTTTCCTGTTGGTATGGGTAACCGTATCCACGTGAGTGCCCTGTACATGAAACAGAGTACCGCTTCTGAGTTTACTTTCGGTGGCGCCTATGGGTTTGACCTGAGCGGTGGTGATGAGGATAATCCCAAAACATTCTACCTGGGTAGCTGGTATCGTTTAAAAGATGCTATTAACCCTTATGTAGGTATGGAAATCAATGGTTTTACTGTAGGTCTCTCCTATGACATGAACGTATCCTCACTGAAACCCGCTTCCAACTACCGCGGTGGTATGGAAATATCAGTGATCTACATTCACAGAAAGAGTGATGGTAACAAGTACAGAACACTCTGCCCTCGATTCTAATCAACTAATTATACCTAAAAAAACCTGCCGGTTGCATCAGCCCGGCAGGTTTTTTATTTCTGCCTTCCACATTTTTTTCTGTTGTTCCACTGATTTTTAGTTACTTACAACCGGATCGATAACCAGAAGGACTAACTAAACCACTAAATACACTCAATTGTTTTCATTCAGAGAAGTACTGGCAGCCGTGCAGGCTTACGGGAAAGCGCATCAGTTTATTATGCAGCATAAATTATGGAAATGGATACTGGTACCCGGTATCCTGTACTGCATATTGTTTATTACGGGAAGTTATTTTGTATGGGGATATTCGGGAGATTTTGTAGAGTATCTCTTTAACCTGTTACCCATCCGTATATGGATTCAGGACCTCGCCAGCAGCTGGATAAGTTTCTTCTTCATCCTGCTGGGATTTTCTATACGGATCGTGTTCCTGTTATTATATTTTTCCTACTATAAATATCTTTTCCTGGTACTGGGATCTCCCCTCTTTGCTTATTTATCAGAGAAAACAGAAGCACTGCTGGACAGGAAGGAATTTCCTTTCAGCATGCAACAGTTTCTAAAAGATATGATGCGGGGGATACGCATTTCCCTACGGAATATGTTATATCAGACTATCTGTGTAATATTCCTCATCATCCTATCCTTTATCCCTGTTGTGGGATGGATAACGCCGCTCATTGCTTTCTTTATAGAATGCTATTTTTATGGTTTTTCTATGATGGATTATAGCTGTGAAAGGCATCAGCTGACTACGAAACAAAGTATTTCCTTTATAAAGGCGCACAGAGGTATGGCACTTGGCAATGGTATGGTATTTTACCTGCTGATGTTTATTCCTGTGCTGGGATGGATAATGGCACCCTCCTATGCTGTTATTGCTGCCACTATTCACTTATCAGATAAACGACTGTTGCATGGAGCCCGTTGGTAAAGTATACCTGATCCCGACTGTATTAAGTCCGGATACATTACATACCATTCCACCGTATGTAACTGCTGCCGTACAGCGGATCAAGGTGTTTTTTGTGGAGAATGAACGTACTGCACGCCGTTATATGAAAGCGCTGGACAGGACTGTCAATATTGATGAAATGCAGTTGCTGCTGATGGATTCGCATAATCCTCCGGATGTGGCGCTGGCAAAGAAGACATTACTGGCCGGGCAGGATATTGGTGTAATCAGTGAAGCAGGATGCCCTGCGATAGCCGACCCGGGGCATTTAGTGGTGAAAGCGGCACATACTATAGACGCACCGGTGATACCCATGGTAGGGCCTAATTCTATCATACTGGCGCTGATGGCTTCGGGCATGAACGGACAGAATTTCCAGTTTGTGGGATACCTGCCGGTGAAACCGGCGGAAAGGATGAAGGCGATTGCTGACCTGGAAGTACAGGCGAATAAGAAGAAACAGACACAGATTTTTATAGAGACCCCTTACAGGAATAATTATATCCTGAAGGATATACTGGCTACCTGTAAAGATCATACGTTACTATGTGTAGCGGCGGATATTACCGGGGCGGAAGAGTACATTCATACACGGACGATCAAGGCCTGGAAACAGACCACATTACCCGAACTGAATAAGAAACCGGCTATTTTTCTCCTGTATGCAGGGGAAGTGGAGTAGGCAAAGTGCGCGGTTAATAGGAAGGAGACAGGAAGGAGCTATGAAGGAGACATGAAGCAGCTATGCTTTAAACATATAAAAAGAGAGGCTGTAATCCAGCCTCTCTTTTTGTATTAATTAGCGTCTTTCATCGATATCACACTATCTACTATAAAATTACTGTAGCCTCTCCAGGGGATAGCTCCCAGGTATTCTTTATAGTGTAACTCTACAAATTTCCCGCTGGCCGTCATCAGCTGCTGCGCGATACGCTCGTCTGCTACTGAAAACTGGAATTCATTTGACTGTAATGCTCCCGGTTGTTTGGAACGGTAGCCAGTCTGAATCAGGCGGCCTTCGTATGTTTTAAATACATAGCCCTTCTGAACAAAGTAATTCAGTTCTCCTGCCTTTACACCACGGCCAAATACGAAGTAGTATTTATAGCCGAAGAAACCAGCCAGAATAACAATAACAGCAAGGGTAATCAATAATAGGAATCTGCGCATAATTATATAAGATTATAGTCCGTATTCGTCTACAAGATAAATTAATGCCGCCATGCTGAATGCACCCAGTTCCAGCTCTCTTTTGTTTACTGCTGCAAATACATCATTGACAGCATGATGTAAATCAAAATAACGCTGGGAATCAGGGAATAGTTCACCCATCGGACATCCTGTTGCCGCACTCAGCTCTCCTACATCCACGCCTCCGCCCACTGCATCAAATTCATAGATATCATATGGCAGGAACAGTGGTGCCCAGGACTTGATCTTTGCTCTCTTTTCTGCTGACATTTCAAAAGAGAAACCTCTTGGTGTAAAGCCACCTGCATCACTTTCCAGTGCAAAGATGTGCTGTTCGTGAGCTGCTTTGGCTAATTCCCCATATTTCTTACCACCACGGGAACCGTTTTCTTCATTGGCAAACAATACGATCCGTATTGTGCGTTTAGGACGGATACCCAGGGCTTTGAAAGCTCTTAATACTTCGATAGACTGTACACAGCCGGTACCATCATCATGTGCACCTTCGTTCACATCCCAGGAATCCAGGTGACCACCTATCGTAATGATTTCCTCCGGGTGTTCAGTACCACGGATTTCCCCGATAACGTTGTGGCCAATTGTGTCAGGTAACATGTGGCAGCTGGTGCGCAGGTACAGTTTTAAATCTGGTTCTCCTTTCAGGCGGCTGCTTAACAGCTCTGCATCCTGCAGGCCCACGGCTACTGCCGGAATCTTAGGGAAGGAGTCGTTATAGGCCATTGCACCGGTGTGCGGGAAGTTATTGGCTCCATGTGTCATAGACCTGAGGATAATGCCTACAGCACCGTATTTAGCGGCACGGCTGGCACCCTGTCCACGATATCTCACAGCTTCTGCGTAAGAATCGAAGGTGCGGACAAAGGCCGGATTAAAGGGATGGTTGTAGAATACGATCTTGCCTTTAATCTTGTCTTTTTTTGCTTCCAGTTCATCGAAAGTAGCAATTTCAATGATGGGGGCTGTGATGCCACCCGGAGCGCTGGCGACTGAATTTCCCAGGGCCAGTACATTTAAAGGTGGAATGAAATCGCGGCGGCGGGAAATGATGCGCACTTCTTCTTTTGCACCACGTACCCAGTGAGGTACCTTACATTCCTGCAGATAGACCGTATCTGCACCGGATTCTTTTAATGTCTTTGCTCCCCATTGTTCGGCTTTCACCATTTGAGGAGACCCTGCCAGGCGACCGCCTACAGTTTGTGTAAGTACTCTCAGCTCTTCGTAAGCCTTACTGTTTGTAAGTACTTCCGTTGCTAACTGACGTAATTTCAATGAATCATTCTCCAATTGTTGCGCACTTGCCGGGAGTGAACAGATCAATAATACCGGCAGCAGGTATTTTCTCATAAGCACAAGTCTAATATTTGGATTTAAAGCTAAATAATTACCGCTGTTATTTCAAATGTGCCGCAAATCATCTAACAAACCGTTAATCCCATTAAACGGCTTAATCATGTTAAAATGTTATAATTTCGTAGTCTGTAATTGAGTAAACAGCGTTATGTGTACAAAGTACCACGCTAAGGGTTAAGTATCAAACAATAAAATATGCGTATAGGAATAGTATGTTATCCTACTTATGGGGGTAGCGGCGTCCTTGCTACGGAGCTGGGCAAAGCACTCGCAGATAAGGGGCATATGGTACATTTTATTACATATCAGCAACCTGTGCGTCTGGGTGCCTTTCATGCCAATATATTTTACCATGAGGTGCAGGTGCCAACTTATCCTCTCTTCGACTTTCCACCATACGAATCTGCCCTGAGCAGCACTATGGTAGATGTGATCATGAATCATCAGCTTGATCTGCTGCATGTACATTATGCCATTCCTCATGCTTCCACTGCTTACCTGGCAAAACAGATTGTAGGTAAACAGGGAAGGATCGTTCCTTTTATCACCACACTGCATGGTACAGACATCACCCTGGTAGGGAAAGATAAGACCTATGCACCAGTGGTAACCTTCTCCATCAACGAATCTGATGCTATTACAGCAGTGTCTAATAACCTGCGGGAAGAGACCTATAAATCATTCCCTATAGAAAAAGATATTGAGGTGATCTACAACTTTGTAGATGTGGAGCGTTTCAAACGCAGAGAACCTGAGCTACAGCAATTCCGTAATGCCATTGCACCTAATGGAGAGAAGATCCTGTTGCATGTATCCAACTTCCGTAAGGTAAAAAGAGTGCCTGATGTGGTGAAGATATTCCGTAAAGTGCGTGAGGAAATGCCTGCTAAATTGTTGCTGGTAGGTGATGGCCCTGACAGACCTGTAATAGAAGGGATGTGCCGTGAATGGAACCTTTGCGGGGATATCCGTTTTGTAGGTAAGCAGGAACAACTGGAAGATGTAATGTCTATCTCCGATCTGTTCATTCTGCCTTCTGAGTATGAAAGTTTTGGATTAGCGGCACTGGAAGCAATGGCGGCACAGGTACCGGTAATATCGTCCAATGCAGGTGGTTTACCCGAAGTGAATATTCATGGACAAACCGGTTATTTAAGCCCTGTAGGTGATGTGAACAGCATGGCAAAATATGCTATACAGCTGCTGAAAGACGATAAGCTGATGTCTATTATGAGACAAGGTGCGCTGGAACAGGCGCAACGTTTTCATATCAGCAATATTATACCGCTATATGAAGCCTTGTATGAAGAGGTGATTAATAAAGCATTAGTGATGTAAAAATTAGGGCTGGTGCTTCGCACCAGCCCTAATTTTTTAAAGGGTTTTTACAGGGCTTCGCCCTACACCCAAGCACCCAAAAGGGAGTATTATTTTCTTCTTATCCAGCTTTCAGGATTCTGTTTGGCAACACCTTTATAGATCTGCAATTCTACTTCTCCCTGGTTTTCCAGTTCGTTGGTACCAGCAGTTCCAATTACCTGTCCGGTATTTACTTTATCTCCTGTTTTTACATTCACTGTCTGTAAGCGAACGTAGTTGGTAAAGTACTGACCATGACGAATGATAACAAGCGCTCCACCACCAGGGATGATTACCACTTTTCTTACTTCTCCCTGGAAGATCGCTCTTACAGCCGCTCCTTTATTGGTGCCGATGATGATACCATCATTCTCTACCGTGATCCTTTCCATTACCGCATGCTGTTGTCTGCCGAAATGACCGATGATATTACCGGAAGTAACAGGCCATGGTAATTTTCCGCGGTTACTTTCAAAGCTTTCCGATAATGCAAGGGCTTCAGGTGTAGCTTCCAGTACGTTTTCTACACGGGCTGGTTTTTCTACTTCTGCAGGCGGCGGTGTTGGCGCCGGTGCAGGTTTGGAAGGTGTTTCAGCAGGTCTCTCCGGCTTGTCCGGTTTATCTGCTACTGCATCATTTGCGGCATTGGCTTTTGCTGCCGCCGCTGCTGCAGCTGCCGCTTTACGGGCTGCCTCCTCACGTCTCTTCTTTTCTTCCAGTGCTTTCCGTTTTGCCAGTGCTTCTTCTTCGGCCTGTTTACGGGCCGCTTCAATTTCACGACGGATTACTACCTGTATCGCTACCTGCACTTTCTGTGCATCTTTCTTATTCTTGTTGATATCTGCTACCAGTTCCTGTTCTCGACCTTTGAGCTGCGTGAGTACCTGGTCTTTTTCTTTCTTATCTGTTTCCAGGATATTGCGTTGTTCCTGTTCTGTTTTCAGTGTACCTGCACGTTTATCTTTCTGATCTCTTAAGTTCTCTATTTTCTTATTCAGCAATACCTGTGTTTCGAGAATATTATCTGCCTGACGGCGACGATAATCCCGGTATTGTTTCAGGTACTGATACCTTTTGATTGCGTCGTTGAAAGTCTGCGAAGAGAAAATAAAGTTGAGCATATCGTAAGTACTGCGGTTTTTATAGGCATATACTACGAGTTGTGCATACTGAGATTTGAGTGTATCCAGATCTTTCTCCAGTGTTTTAATATCACGGTAGGCAGAGTTAATATCTCCGTTTATGAAATTGATCTCTTCATTGATATTATTGATAAGCCGGGTACGCAGTGTGATTTTATCGCGTAAAGCTCTCAGCTGACCAAGGCTTTCGCGGGTAGACTTCTTGGTTACCTTTAATGCTTCATTCGCTTCATCAATCTCTTTCTGTAGCTCTTTTTTCCTATGTTCCAGTTCTTCCCGCGATGGTTGAGTTGCCTGCGCGTTGAGCAGTGCAGGTAGTAAACCTAGTATTAATATAAATGGGAGAAACTTCTTCAAATTCAGCATGATGGTTTTAAAGATAACTGCAAAACAGCAATTTACAAATTTGTGTTCAACAGAAGCGTACTATTCTTTAGAATAACCTGAAGGTATTGTAAATGGAAAACTAACAGGCTGATTGAAATCTACCTTATTAAAATCCATATCTATCTTCGTGAAATTTTTGTCTTCTACAAATACACGGCGACGTGTAGCGAACTTATGTCCATCCTGAGATCTGTATTCACCATAGGTGAGTTCGCAGGAACGTTTATGCGAAGTATCCTTGTCCATCACTTTACTCTGCTGTAACACATAATCATCTGCAAAAACATTAAACAAACTGGTGAATAAAGTACTGTCGCAACTGAATGAAATAACTGCCGGTGTTTTAATCACCTGGTAAATGGAATCCGAGAGGTATACCGGATTACCTATGATTAAATTCTGCAGCGTTTTAAAATCGAATGGAATATTCAGTACATCATTCGCATCTCTTATAGCACGGAGATATTGTTTTTTATGAAACTTGTCTATTGCTTTGAGGCTGTCCGGAGTAATAATGGCGCGTGCTACTTCACCAATTACGGGAAGAGAAGCAGAGATCCAGATGATACTGTCTTTCTGCATACGGATAACAGCGCTGATGCCAGCCATTTGTTTTGCTTCACTTTCAAAATCTACTTTCAGTTTAGCAGAAAAGGTATTAAAATCGATGATGTTACTACGGATTTTAGACAGCATGTTTATATTGAAAGCGGTAGCTTCTGCGATTGCGCTGCTGTCGAGGGTGGCGGTGGTATTATTGTGAGAGGTATCCGTTACAGGAAAAGCAGAACGCTCTATATGGCGTGCGTGCCTGCATGAAAACATTCCCGTGCTTATGATACCCAAAGTAATTAGTGCTAGTGTTTGCTTCATCATGTTCTTTATTCTGTTATTCTCTTTCTGTAGCCAGGATGTACCGCTTTTCTGCTATTTTGCGCGCTAGTCCTACAGAAGTTGCCCCTTTTTCTTTTGCCAGTTGCCAGTATTCCATTGCTTTTTCCACTTCATGCAGGTTAAACAGAATGTCTCCGTAATGTTCCAGCATATTGGGGTTTTGCATGGCGTCTTTAGCCTGCAAGGCTTTCTCCATCCATTGTTTTGCCTGATCGTATTTTCCAAGCCGGAACAGTACCCATGCATATGTATCCATGTAATTGGTACTTGCAGGTTCCAGTTCCAGAGAGCGGCGTGACATCTCTTCTGCTTTGTTCAGTTGTTCGCCACGCAGGGAAAGGTAGTAGCTGTAATTATTTAGTACAGTGGCATCGTTCGGCGTAATTGCCAGGGCACGGTCGTAGCTACTGTCCGACTGTGAATGCTGTCCTGTGGCATGGTAGGCATCTCCCAACAGAGAGTATACATCTGCTTTCATGCCTTTTTCTGCCTTATTGGCCATCAATGCACTGTTGAGAGCGTCTATTGCAGCCGGATAATTTTGTAGCAAAAAGTCAGCCACGCCTTTGAAATAGTGGCCCATAAATTCCTGTGGGAACTTTTGAGCGACTATTGTACTCACTTTCAATAAGTTATTAGGATCTTCCCTGCGGGAATAAATCCACATCAGCTGGTACCATACGGTGTAACGTGTGGAATCCAGCGTCACAGCCTTGTTATAGTCCATGAGGGCGCTGTCCAGTTGTCCTGCCTGGGAATACATATCTGCCTGTAAGGCGTATGCTTTGGCCTCTTCCGGGTGAGCCTGGATGACCAATTGTGCCAGCTGCAGGCCTTCCTTTAGCTTGGAGCTGTCTACCTCCTGCATTTGCAGGTAAGGGTACACATAAGCTACTTTTTCATCGATGCTATATTCCGGATTGGCAAAAGCACGGGTAAGGTATGCCCAGTATTCTTTGTAATTGCCTTCCTTTTTAGCATAACCGGCTAATGCGATCAATGCACGCGGGTTGCTGGAATCCAGTCCGAGTGCAGTATTATAGATGGCTTTGGCTTCGTCCGTACGGTCATTGGCATTATAAATATCTCCCAGTACCAGGTAAAAACGTGTTTCACCGGGGTTCTGGTTGATGAGTTTCTGAATTTCTGCGGCAGCATCATCTACCCTGTCCAGTTTGAGCAGCAGGCGCTGTTTCTGATAGGCCAGTTCTTCCACGACACCTGTTTTTTGTTCCAGCTGGTCGAAAACGTCCAGGGCTGCGGAGTTCTTCTCTGCTTTGGCCAGGAACATTCCTTTGTTGTAAAGGTATTCGTCGTTGGAAGGATATCTTTTTGAAAGATGGTCATAGACGTTGGCCGCACTATCATACATACTGTTTACCCCGAATGCATCTGCCAGGGTAATCTGGAACCATTTATTGGAAGTATCCAGACTGGCAGCACGACGGGCAAAGCCCAGTGCATATCCGGGATTATGTACTTCCACAAAAAGGCGGGAGAGTTCGTAATAGGCAGTCGGATTGTTCTTTTTGAGACGCAGATAGTCTGAGAACTGGGTGATAGCCGTACGGTAATCACCTAATATTTTAGAACGTTGTGCGGCGAAGAAGATACTATCTGCTCTTTGTTCCAGGAGTGCCGGATCTTTGATATAGATACGGGGCGGGGTAAAAGCAGTCGTTTTTTTAGGTGTGCGGCATGAAAAGAGAACGGCAAAAAGCAACAGGGGCATGGAAATACGCATCACGCATCTAAAGTATGACCTGGCTCTGTTGATTCCTTCTATTCTCCTTATGCTCATATTTAAGATTTTCCTGTGTGTCCAAACCCGCCGGTACCGCGTTCTGTATCGGTAAGCAGCTCTACTGTTTCCAGGCGGGCCTGCACAAATGGTGCGATAATCATCTGTGCAATTCTTTCTCCGGGTGCGATGGCCTGGGGTTCGTTGGACAAATTAATCATAATGATCTTAATCTCTCCCCTATAATCAGCATCAATTGTGCCTGGCGTATTCAAAAGGGTGAGTCCCTGCTTGATAGCCAGACCACTGCGGGGCCTTATCTGCGCTTCATAACCGGAAGGCAGTTCCATAAATAAGCCGGTAGGTACCAGTACTCTTTCGAGTGGTTGCAGCGAAATAGCTGTTTCCAGGTTGGCACGCAGGTCCATACCTGCCGCATCTGCCGTGGCATAAGCTGGCAGAGGATTAGCGGATTTATTGATGATTTTTACTGAAATAGCAGCCATTGGGCAAAGATATTCTAATTAGTTAATAGTGTTATTTTTCCAGGAGCACAGTTGCATAGGCCACTACTCCCTCTTCCCGGCCAACAAAGCCCAGTTTTTCGGTGGTGGTAGCTTTGATGGAAACATCTTCTATGGTTAGACCAAGAATACGGGCAATAGTTTCCTGCATCTGCGATACATAGGGCTTTATTTTAGGGGCCTGTAAACAAAGGGTACTATCAATATTCACTACCTGGTATCCTTTCCCAGCCACCAGCTCCATGGTACGTTGTAACAGGATTTTGCTGTCTATGTTCTTGTAAGTGTTATCCGTATCAGGAAAATGCACCCCTATATCTCCCAGGGCAAGGGCTCCCAGCATGGCATCGCAGATAGCGTGCAGCAGAACGTCTGCATCACTATGGCCCAGGGCCCCTTTATGATGTGGTACTAAAACTCCTCCTAACCAAAAATCGCGGCCTTCTACCAGCTGATGAAAATCCACTCCCGACCCGATACGCAGTTTACTCATGATAAAATATGTCTATTAGAAATGAAGATAAGCTCTAAATTAAAAATCCTCCGGAAATATCCGGAGGATTTAAACATTTTAAAAAAATATTAACTATTTAAGTTTCAGGCATATTACCAGGTAGCGCCGCCATCACCTTCATCCTGATGACCAAGATCGAAGATCAGCGTGAATCGCAGGGTATTGGACAGCGGGTTACGCTGGATACCGTTTCCTGAAGGAACGAGGTAAGAGAAGTTCAGTCCGAACATGTTGTACTTAACACCCACACCGGCAGTAGCGTATTTACGGTTGCCTTTGTTTTTGTTCTCGTAGAAATAACCGAGCCTTACAGCAAACATATCGTTGTAGGTGTATTCACCACCTGCAGATACCGTGAATTCCTCTAATTCTTCCTTAAAACCACCCGGTGCATCCCCAAAAGAGGAGAACATACCCTGTAAAGTACCTTTTTCGCGGTATTTACCGAGGCTGTCCGGAGTAGGTACCATCAGTTTGTTCACATCAGCGGTAAGCATGATTTTATTGGTTTCATCCAGGCCAAAGGTATAGGCAGTACCTAAACCGAAGTTAGTAGGGATGAAATCCTTATTGGTAGCAGAAGAAGTATAAGAGATTTTGGTACCCATGTTGGTCAGTGCAAGACCTACATTCCAGGTATTTACTGTTCCATTTTCTTTTTCGTATTCTTTCGTGTAGAACAGGGAAACGTCTGCAGCAAAAGCGGTACCTGGTTTGATTACACGACCGCCAACTTCGCCACTGGCAAGGTTAGAATAAATGTAACGGCCAGCCAGTGCTATAGAGAAGTTATCTGATAATTTACGGGAGTAACCGGCATCGAATGCAAACTCACGTGGGTGATAATCGTAAGTAGGCTGACCAGTAACATCTGTAAAATTGATGGTACCAAGGGAGAAGTAACGCAGGGACCCGGATACGGCCTGCATTTCATCCATCTGGTAGTACCCTGCTATTGTAGCCAGGAATACATCATTTACCAGCTCTTTCAGCCATGGAGTATAAGTAACGGATACCGCAGAACGGCTTTTTGCAAAAGGAATCTTAGCCTGATTCCAGTAAATGGAGTTGGCGTCGGGTGAGGTGGCAACACCTGCATCCCCCATTGCACCGGCACGGGCATCTGGTGAAATACGCAGAAAAGGTACGGCGGTATTAATGGTATTGGTACGACCATCAACGCTACCGCTGGTGATTTGAGCTACAGCAGAGAAACCAGTTGTAAGGCAACAAATAAGAAAAAGGTTTACAGTTACCTTTCGTATCATGTAATTGTACATGCAGTTGTGTTTAGAACGAGATGTAAAAATAGTTCGATTTTTAATATATACAAGATCAGGGGCCTGGTAAGGGACATTGCGCGAAACTAATTTATTCTTTTGATGCATAGGTTATAATAGAATTACTTTTCCACCTAAAAATTGTGTTTTTCCATTCGCTTTTACCATTATGCTATAAATATAGATCCCAGGTGACAGTATGGAACCGGCATCATTGGTGCCATCCCAATATGCCCCTACATAACGGCTCCCCGAAGCATTTATTGTATGATGAATAATTTTTACTTGTCGTCCTTCTATCGTATAGATCCTCACTGTAACGTCCAGTTCCCGCCCCTGTTGATTGTGTGTAAACGTAAAATTTGTCTGATTATGAAAAGGATTGGGGAAGCAACCTGCCTGTTGAACTACCATTTCACTGCCATTTATTACCTTAAAGTGCAGGGTGGCGGTCCCTGAATTATTATAGGTATCCCAGGCTTTGATTGAAAGTGTATGCGTTCCGGAAGGTAATCCATACAGGGGGAAATTTACCTTTCCTGCTTTATAGCCATCCAGTTCTGCCTCAAAAAAATTATTCAGGATGTAGTACTGATCAGGGTCGTTATCCAGGGTTGCTACCATATCATGACCAATGCCATACCCGGTGGTATTGAGACCATGATCATCGTACAGGTTTAATAACAGTACAGGATTCTCTCCTGTAATGTCTCCATCTCTAAAGTATTCATTGTCAAGGTATGCTTTAATATCCGGTCCCTGCGTATCTTCTGCGGCAGTAGTATCTGTACCCCCTACCCTGAATGCCGAATATACCCCTCCGGCAGCTGTAACCCCGTTGGTCCCATAGTAACTGATGCTACTGGGTTCCCCTGCCTGGTAATTAATATCTGCGGGTACAACGAAGGTGAAAGTAAATTTACCAGCTGTGATGGTCTGGGACCCACGGTAAAGGATATTCCGTTGCTGATAGAATCCTGTTTTAGTACTTCCCGCATCGTTGGCCCGTGTATATTGTAAAGCGGGTGCATCGTATACAGTAGGGTATACGATACCATTATACGTGTTCTGCGGCATACCCTGTTCATCTTCCAGATGACCTGAAACGGTATATTGGCCTAACGCTTTGAGCGTATCTCCGTTTATGGAATCAGTGACTACATGATATTTAGGGAAGGCCAGTGTCAGCGCCGGATCTCCGAGCAGCTGGAACTTCCTGTTATTCGGAATATCGCTGTAAGTGGCATAGGTGAGGTTTTTGGACCTCATGGCAGCCTCTCCCAGGGTAGGCATACTGCCGTCTGCATCTGGTGTTAATAATGCCTGCAGGTAGTTGGCATTCAGTACTTTATTGGAAGCGGCAAATACGGCACGGGTGGTAGTCATTAAGGCAATGCCACCACCATTTTCCTGTAGCAGGATTTGTTCTCCCAGGGAAGTGTAGGCAGGGTTGTCGAAAGGGGCAAAGTCGCAGGTAGCTGTGATGAACAGGGGCAGTTTAGTGCCGTTCTTCCAGGTATCCAGTGAGCTTTCATCTACGACTACTTCTTCTGCCAGGCGGGAATAGCTACCATGGCCAGTATAGTTCCAGATCAGCGTACCGTTGTAAATATCTTCTGCAATGGCGGTATTGACGGCCGGATAACGGCTGCCACCGGCATCAGATATTTTAGGGTAGGCATCCAGGTAGATTTTATTGACTCTGCCGGCAGGCCATTGCTGTTGTGCAATGTTGCTCATGTACTCCGCATCTTCCAGATGAAGGTTGTTGTCTCCATCGTCTGCCACGAAGGTGATATGCTGTTGCCAGCGGCCGAAATTGGTGTTATCGTAATAGTGAATGATCTTGTCTACCAGGATTTCCGCATCGGACGCTTTTTGTGCCGGCAGCCGGCCAATGCCTATTTTCAAGAGGTTCTGACTGCCGTTATCATTGATATCGTTATCGAAGAATCCGAAAAAATCATCTGAAGGGTAGGCATTGATAGGATCAGTAGAGATAGTGCTTTGCCAGGTAGGCACCATGTTGGTGCTGTGTTTATAATCATAGGAAGCATCTCCGAATAATAGTAAATACTGAAGGCTCCCTTTATCGTAACACATTTTCGTGAAGTCTCTTATGGCAGTAGGATCTGGTGATCCTGAGGCGAATTCGTTATAGATATCGTTGACAGTAACCACTTTCACGGTTAGTCCATCATGAGCGGTATGCCATGCTGCCAGGCGACTGGCAGCTCCCATCAAAGCCGGCGTAGTGACAATCAACATATTCACACCACTGATGTCGTGCAGGTCCTGATTTGGTACCATGCCTATAAATGCAGGCTGCCCGAAACCCTGATTACTGAAGGCCACGTATTCGTGCAGGGAAGTATTGCTGCGCGAGAAAGATAAGGAGCTGCCGCTAAGGCGGGTCTTTACGATTACGGGCTGTAAAGGATCGGTGAGGTCCCAGACCTGCGTTTGATCCGTAGCGTTGCTGAGGGTAAATTGAACAGTTTGCCCGATGCTGCCGGCATCTCTGAAGAAAAGTGGTTCCTGAGATATTTGCAGCGGGCAACGGGCCTGCACCCTGATATAGTCCAGCCATCCCTGCCCATCGCTGCTGCCGGGTGTAAAGCGCAGGGTGACAGGGACACTACTGCCTGATGGAGTAGCGGAAAAGCTACCTGAAGCGGTGGATGCAAAGGATTCAAAGATGTTGCCGCTGATAGGTGTTAAGGATAATTTCCCGATGGCGCTGCCATTGGCTTCTATAGAGAAGCTGGCAGAACTGAGTCCCCTGGCCGCTACACGAGAGCCTATAGTAAGCGATGTGGGGGTGGATGGCAGGGAGAAGCTGATGGTACGTACCGGTTGTACATTACTGAATACGGTTCCCCACCATTGTTTCCCACTGCTTAAGAAGTTGATGCTATCGTTTTCGTAGAAGGCGTGGTAATCGAATGAGTTGACAGAGGCAGTGGCAGCGGGTTCGCTGTTATCTGCTGTGATACGTTTTCCTTCAGTAGTGCCTATGTTCAGGAAATAATAAGCGGTATCGCTGTAAAGGTTGGCAGTGTGGGTATAGTTGCCGGCCTGGTAAACCCAGCTATGGGGGCCGGGGGCATAAAAAAGCAGGTAATCTGAGCCATTTAGTATGCCATCTCCCCCATCTTCAATAATTATTCCTACTTCCGGTATATCATCATAGCGGGAAATTGCGTTATTCTCTGGAAGCATTTGTCCGCCGGAGCCAAATAGTCTTATACCTGATGATTGAATGGCGCTGGTACTGATGCCCATGGCGGCTAACCGGGCAACATCTATTTTATAGATTCCCTGTTTGGTAACTGCCAGTTTATACCAGTTTCCTGATGCCAGTACGGAGTGAGGTTTGCCTGTACCATCCTTAGCTATTACCGGTAGTATCCGGCAACAGATAAAGAGTAAGCAGCTGAGGCAAAAAAATTTCATACCGGCAATTTGAACAAACATAATAAAATTAAAGTATATTTATCTGCTGAAATCGACCAACTGTTTGATTACTTGCGAAAAAGGGGGTGAATGTGGCTGAAATAAGTAATATTAACTTAATGTGTAGGCGACCAAAATCTTTTAGAGTTAAAACATTGATTCAAAACAATATACGTACAATTAACAGGCAAACGCTTACAGATTAATTATTTTTACTATAAAATAAAATATCCTACATTTGCGTTTACCATAAAACATCAAATACTAAAGCTAATTCGCATGCATAGATTAACCTCTGTCTCAATGCTCATAGGCGCCAGTGTCATGTTGTCGATGACTGCCTGCAACAAAAGCGGCAGCGGTGGCAAAAAGGCAAAATCTTCGGCCACTGGCTGGAACTATAACGATCCTAAGATGGGTGGTTTTAGTGTAGCCAAGAGCAAAGATCAACAAACTGGTCCGGGTTTAGTTTTCGTGCAAGGTGGTACCTTTGCAATGGGAGCGACCGAACAAGACGTAATGGCTGACTGGAATAACATTCCAAGACGTATTACGGTATCTTCATTTTATATAGATGAAACGGAAGTTGCCAACGTGCACTATCGTGAATATCTGTACTGGCTCCGCAGAATGTATGGAGAATCTTTCCCTGATGTTTTCCGTAAAGCTTTACCGGATACCCTGGTTTGGCGTAGCGAGCTGGCTTATAACGAGCCTCTGGTAGAATACTATTTCCGTCACCCTGCTTATAACGATTATCCGGTAGTAGGTGTTAACTGGAAACAGGCTGTAGACTATTGTAAATGGCGTTCTAACCGTGTAAACGAAAAGATGCTGATCGACAAAGGTTTACTCGGAAAAACTGACATCAACAATCAGGCAGACGATAACACATTCGATACAAAATCATATACCGCTGGTTTATACGAAGGTATTCCCGGTAAGATGAGCAAGGAAACCAAAGCACAGTTTAAGAATGCTGATGGTTCTCCCCGTACTGCTCAATTCGAAGATGGTGTAATGTTACCTAACTACCGTCTCCCAACAGAAGCTGAGTGGGAATACGCTGCACTGGGTTACATTGGCCAGAACCCTGGTCCTTCCAAGAAAGAAGGTAAACGTGGTGAAGAGTTGATCATGAACAAACAGGTGTACTCCTGGGGAACTAACACAAGCGGTCTGAGAGATATCCGCCGCGGAGCATGGCAGGGACAGTTCCTGGCCAACTTCAAACGTGGTTCCGGTGATAACATGGGTATGGCTGGTGGTCTGAATGACCGTGCTTCCATCCCTGGTCCGATCCAATCTTACTTCCCGAACACTTTTGGTATCTATAACATGTCTGGTAACGTTAGCGAGTGGGTACTTGACGTATATCGTCCTCTGAACCCAATCGATGGTGATGACTTTAACTACTTCCGTGGTAACAAGTTCCAGACTACCTATATGAATGGCGAAAACGAACCTGAAAAGGATAGCCTGGGTCACCTGAAAATGCGTGATGTAACCGATGAAGAAAGTGCTAACCGTTTGAACTACCAGAAAGGTGATGTTATCAACTACTTAGATGGTGATACTCTTTCAATGGTTGAATATGGTTATGGTGTTACTTCACTGGTGAACGACAAATCACACGTTGTGAAAGGTGGTAGCTGGAATGACAGAGCTTACTGGCTGTCTCCTGGTGCACGTCGCTTCATGCAGGAAGATATGGCAACCAACACTGTAGGTTTCCGTTGTGCGATGGACCGTGTAGGTAGCCCTGAAGGTAACAAGTTCAAAACTGGTAACCTGTTCAAGAAACAACGTCAGAAGAGATAATTCAAAACTTCTTTATACAAAAAAGGCCCTGGGATAATCCCAGGGCCTTTTTTATTATGATTTAATTTTTTTATGATGGGGCTTCGCTCCATCATAAAAAAATTGAAGGGGTTTTTACAGGGCTTCGCCCTGTACCCAAAAATTAAAGTGAAAGGATCTGTTCTGTGTGATTCTTTGTATCTGGCTTCTTAATGATCTTATCTATTACGCCATTCTCATTGATCAGGAAAGTAGTGCGGTAAACGCCGTCATATGTTTTGCCCATCATCTGCTTTTCTCCAAATACACCATACTGGGTTACGATCTCTTTATTATCGTCTGCCAGTAAAGGGAAAGGAAGATCATATTTCTCTGCAAATTTCTGATGACTCTTTTCTCCGTCTACGCTTACGCCTACTACAGCATAACCTTTCTTCAGCAATGCATCATAGTTATCACGCAGGTTACAGGCTTGTGCAGTACAACCTGGTGTCATATCCTTCGGATAGAAATACAGAATTACTTTTTTCCCTTTCAGATCACTGAGGGTTAATTCCTTTCCTGACTGGTCTTTTCCTTTGAAAACGGGTGCTTTATCTCCTTCTTTTAAATGTGTCATAACTATCTGATAAAGGTGAATGTTTTGGTACCTATGTTACCTGCAACATCTGTTACAGTGAGTTTGAGTGTATGAGAACCTGCAGGGCAATGTTCATCAAAAGTATATGTGATGACGTTACTCTTGCGGGAGAACATCAGCCAATGGCCGTCTAATTCTGCCCGGTAACTTTTAATGCCGCTGTTATCGCTGATAGAGAACGTCAGTTTCGCAGCCTTTGACAGGTTAACACCATTTTTTAAAGCGCTTGTAATTTTAGGCGCAATGGTATCTGCTTCCAGATGGAAGTTGCCAAAATCGCGGAACTTAGCAGTGAACCAGCCATTCTCATAAGTAGTACCAGCAATATCCTCTCCAAGTCCTTCGCGTACCATCACGATCTTACTCTGCAAATCAGCAGAAACAGGCTTGTTGGGCCTCATGCGCAGGGTAAAATAATTATGCACGGGAATTAATGGAGTATTGAGATGCAGGGTAGCGGAATAAGCTTTAGGAGTAGATGGCAGTTCTGCATAGTTGAAACAGATCTGATCATACAAGGCTGTTTCTTCCATGGAAAACTCTACCTGGTTGTTCTCAAATATATTGCGGGACTCTGCATACATCATATTGGCACACTTAGGCACTGCAGCAGCTTCCCCACTCTGTTGCAGAGAGAGCTTCACTGTGCTGGTATTTCCGTAGGCATCCTTCACCAGCAGTTTTACCGGATGAGGCTTACCATCGGAAAGGTCTAGCACACCATCTCCCTGAACATCCTTGTAAATATCCAGTTTATTACCTGGAAGGGAGAACAGGAGCTGCAGATATGGCCCTCCGCTCTTCTTTGTTTTATAATCGATATGGGCATTGATATAACGGGAGTCCTCAAAAGCAATGTTATCCAGCTGAAAACCACTGTTAGGCACGTCCCTGTCGAACAGTACTACTTCGTAGATGCCATAAGAATTAGGCGCCACGCCCATACGGTCTACCGCATTGATCCCCAGTCCGGCCTGTGTTGCCTTTACAGGGATTACCGCCTGTGTGGTCACATATTCCCCATTCACCTTTTTCACGGGAACCATCTGTGGTGTCTGATCATAGAGGCTCTTATCCATATCATAGATGGCTATACGGTATACATCCGGGGCACGGCTGTCTGGTATGTCAAAGCCGAATAATAAAGGATTCAGCGGTTTTTCTGATTGAGTACCCCTGATTTCGAAGTGTACGTGCGGACCGGCAGAACCGCCGGTATTGCCACTCCAGGCAACAAAGTCGCCCTTCTTTACAGGAAATTTCCCTGCGGGGATTTTGAGATCGGTGGCCCAGCTTTCAGCAGCATACTCCTGTTGCTTCACATATTCTTCCAGTGCCGGGAAAAAGCGGTTCAGGTGTCCGTACACAGTAGTATACCCATTAGGGTGGGTAATATACAGTACATTACCGTAACCCACATGGGATACACCAATACGGCTTACATAACCGTCTGCGGCGGCATGCACCGCCAGATTCTCTTTTTGCTGGGTCTTAATATCAATACCTGCATGAAAATGGTTGGGACGAAGTTCCCCGAAATTACCAGCCAGCTGAATGGGGATGTTCAGTGGATTGCGGAAATATCCCTGTGGATAGTTTTTTCCCGGTAATTGCGCATGTAACAGCTGAGGTAATAAAAAGCATAACCCGAATATTCGCTTCATCATGTTGCAAATGTAAGAAGTGCTGGTAAAAAAGCCGATTTTGCCCTTACATTTGTAGCAAATGATGAAGAGCAAATTAAGAGAGGTACTGATCCACATTGGCGGATGCGTCACTTTCCTGGCGCTTCCTATTGTTTTTTCGCCGGATGCGAACAGTATAGCCGATGTATGGAAGTATGCACCTGCACTGAAGGATTTTCTGGTGTACCTTTCACTGATCCTCTTCTTTTATTTCAACTTCTTCTTTTTAATCCCTGTCTTTTACTTCAAACGGAATTATACCGGGTTCTTCCTTATCTCCTTTGTATGCTTTGCAGTGGTTGTATTATTGCCTAATGCAGTGGTAAAGGAAGATAACGGCTTTGAGAAATCAGCCTACAGACCCGAACGGCCAGAAAGAGCGGAACCACCAGAAGGAGCAAAACCGCCTCCGCCACCACCGGATGAAAGATTCTCCATACAGCCATCACCGCCCCATATGCCGGAGGAACAGCATACTTCAAATATGCCGGTACAGCAACATACTTCCAAATCGCTTCTGCTGGATGTGGGTCACCAGGTATTCCTGTTCCTTGCTGTATTCTTCTTTTCCCTGATCCTGAAAATCAGCAACCGCTGGCGACAATCTGAAAAGGAGAAACTGAACGCGGAGCTTTCCTATCTCAAGGCACAGATCAACCCTCATTTTTTATTCAATACCCTTAACAGTATTTATTCCCTGGCTATTGATAAATCTGACCAGACACCGGCAGCGATCGTAAAGTTATCCGGCATGATGCGCTATGTAATCAGCGATTCAGGGCATCATCTTGTTTCTCTATCTAAAGAAATTGATTATATCAATAATTATATTGCATTGCAGAAGATCCGCTTCGGTAATGCAGTGCCATTATCTTTCAGGGTGAGCGGTGTATATGTGGGAGAACAGATTGCTCCTCTCATCCTTATCTCTTTTGTAGAAAATGCATTCAAACATGGAGTGAATGCTGCGGAAGATTCAGATATACGGATAGAGATCAACATCACACTGCATCAACTGCATTTTACTGCATTTAATAATAAAGTGACTGTACAGGAAATGCCGGAAGACAAAGGCGGACTGGGGATCGTGAATACCAGGAAGCGGCTGGAATTACTATATCCCGGCAGGCATACACTGGAGATCATTGATGATCCTAATTATTTCTCTGTTTCACTGTTATTACAATTAACATGATGATACAAGCTATTGCAATAGATGATGAAATACCGGCGCTGAAAGTATTGGAAAACTTTTGCGCGAAGGTGGATTATATCCATCTGCAGCAAACATTTAATCAGCCCGATAAAGCGTTGAAGTATCTCTGTAAATCACCTGTGGATTTATTGTTTCTGGATATCAATATGCCATCTATCACAGGTACCGATTTATACAGGTCCATAGAGCAAAAGATGATGGTGATTTTTACTACTGCGCATAGTGAATATGCTGTAGAAGGGTTTAATCTCAATGCACTGGATTATCTGCTGAAGCCTTTTACATTTGAACGTTTCTTACAGGCTGCTGAAAAAGCGAAGCTGTTTCAACCTCCTCCTCCACCGCTTATTTTCAGGATAGATTATAGTTTAGTAAAAGTGAATCCTCCTGATATATTATTTATTGAGGGATTAGATGATTATCTCAAAATACATCTGTTGCAGCAACCACCTTTAATAGTGCGTATGACGATGAAGGCTATGATGGAAAAACTACCGGCCAGTGCATTTGTAAGGGTACACAGATCTTTCATTGTGCCATTGGCACATATAGAGCAGGTGCGTAATAAAATTATTTTAATAGCGGGGAATGAGATACCTGTAGGAAGTAGTTATGAGGCAGGTTTTTTCAGTCAGTTTAAGATGTAAAAAAAACCGGCTTCATTAGAAGCCGGCCCGGAAGAATTATTTTGCTTCTCCTAATTTATGTCTCTTAGGATAATTGAATAACCAGCTTGTTATTAACGGAATCAGGAAGATAGAAACAGTGAGTATGGAAGTAGCCCAATCTGCTTCATGACTTTCCAGGAACTTAGTGATACCAGTTTCCGGATAGAAGTGTTCGTATAAAGACAACATCAGTTTTATACCTAATACACCAATTACCAGGAAAGCGGCTGTTTCCAGGAAAGGGAATTTTTCCATCAGCGTTACAAAGCCCTGTGCAACAAAACGCATAGCCAGGATACCGATGAATACACCAGTCCAGATCAATATGATGTTATCACTGAAAGCGACTGCTGCAAATACGTTATCGATAGAGAAGGCAAGGTCCATCAGTTCCACCAATGCTACGGTAGCCCAGAACTGACCCATCCATCCTACTGTAGCTTTATATAACCAGTTACTACTTTTATCTACGACTTCCTCTTCAACTGCTTCAGCAGCTTTGGCTTTGGCTGCTTTACTTTTAAAGTAATCAAAAGTGAGATATAAAAGGTATAAACCGCCCAATGGCTTCAACCACCACACTTTTATGAGGAATGATGCGAACAGCAGACAGATACCACGGAAAAAGTAAGCACCAATGATACCATACTTTAATGCTTTGTTACGTTTTTCTTTGGGTAAGTCCATTACCATTGTTGCCAATACTGCTGCATTATCCACAGACAACAGGCTTTCAATAATGATCAGGTTCCCTACGATCAGTAAAGCGGGAATCGGGTTATTAATGATCTGTTGAATTAATTCGTTCATTTGCTGATAGGTTTTAAGTTTCGGTGTAAATCTAGCCCGTTTCCGTCATCAATACAAGCTCAATTATTCTATATCAGCTGTAATTCAGGTTTTAAGACCAGTTGCCAGTAGGGTACCGTTTTCTGCAGATAATTGAAAAGATAGGTAGCATTTTCCCGGTATTCCTTCATCTGGTGGTAGTTATTACCCAGGCAGCAGTCGCCCAGTTCCAGCAGAAAAGCGGCTGACTGCAGCAACAACAGGTCTTCAAACTCCTGTGCAGGGGCGTGCAGCAGATACTTCACTACCCGGGTATTGAACCGGAAAGAGGGGCCTTTTAATATTTCAACCAGGTTTGGCAGAGAGTTGACGGTATAATAATTCAGTTTGTTTTCGATATTGGGATGGATATCCATGTTATGTAACTGGGCATAATAAAGGAAATAAGCATCATTACTCAGTGCATAGCCTTCCAGCAGGTTGCGGATAATCAGTTCATGGCTGCCTGTAATACGGATATCATCAGTAAAGATCAGTGTTTTATCCTGCAGGAATTCTTTATCAAGATGATACTTATCGTTGATGATAAGGGCTTTCCTGCTTTGCATATCCAAAGCACCGTAATCAATACTGTATGTTTTGAAACGGTGTATTTTGGAAGTTTCAGCAGGACTACGGCCATTCATACACAGAAAGCGGTTCAGTACTTTCGTAAATGCAAGCGTCAGGAAATAAGACGCCGTGGGTATTGCGGTGTAAGGGCTGGGTAATATCACCAGTTGTTCGCTTTGTAACAGAGCGGTACCATGTGTGGTGATGAATCCGTTGGCAAGGGCTGTTCCAAATGCATCCGCAGCAATGCCATCTCCAAATTTAAACCGGCTGTAGGCAGCCGGATCAAATGAGAATTCATTAGCATCTACGATGCGATGTAGGGCAAATACATCTTTCATAAACAACTTGTTTAAGGGTTAATTTTAGGGCAATTCCCTGCTGTACGTTTACTCCCGCCTCCGTTCAGTTCGCGTATAAGTTACAGAATGCGGTCTCCTTTCTTTTAATAGGCATAGTTTTTAAGTATATCCATGAAACTGTCTGTAGCCTGTGGATCTCCTATGGCCCTGAATTTCCAGGTACCATCTTTACGGTATACTTCTGCAAACACCATTGCGCACATATTATTATAAGCGCTGTTGGCAGAGAGGTTGAACTTCGCGATTTCTTTTCCTTTACTATCTACCGCACGTATGAATGCGTTTTCTACTCCACCGAAATGCTGATTGCGCTGACGCCCCTGATAGATAGTTACCATAAAGAGGATCTTATCGTATTTGGGATCGAGGCTTTCCAGCTTTACAATGATTTGTTCATCATCACCATCGCCTGCACCGGTGCGGTTATCACCTGTGAGCCAGATGTTACCGGAAGGGTGTTTCATGCTATTGAAAAATATCACGTCGCTTCCGGATAAACCGATATTGCGGCCATCGCTTGTTTTAACGGTTTTGCCCAGGTCTGCCACTTTCCCATTTTTATCCAGCAGAAAAGCTATTGCATCCAGATCGAATTCATCTTCTTTTGCACCACCCAGTAATTTCCCCAGGAATCCACCACCACTGTTCTTTTTGCGGATATCCCATCCCAATCCTATTGTTACGGTAGACAGATCAAAACTTTCTCCGTTGTCGTTTTTACGCAGGTCGATAGTCTGACCTTTTACAAGATTTATAGCCATGTGTCTGAAGGTTTTATTTAATGATCTGTCCTTTGTAATATTTGGAGAGGAAATAAGCAAGGTCTTCTTTGTAACCGATACCAGAGGCTTCGAAGCGCCATTTACCATCACGGTTGTAGAGGCGTCCGAATTCAACGCCTGTTTCTATGGAGAAGTCTTCACCCAGTTCATACTTTGCAATTTCTTCACCATCGGCATTATTAACGATACGGATATACGAATCCCGTACTTGTCCGAAGTTTTGTCTTCTGCTGGTAGCTTCATGAATGGTCACTACAAACAGGATTTCTTTGATATCCTGATTTACTTTAGAGAGATCTATTTTAATAATTTCATCATCTCCGCCTGCGCTGTTACCGCCGGTAGGATCATCGCCGGAATGGTGTAAGGCTTCATCCGGAGAAGTTGTATTACCGTAGAAAACGAAGTATCCTTCCAATGGAATCAAGCGGTTGGCATCTATCATGAAGGCAGATGCATCAAGATCAAAAGCGCCTCCTGTACCTTCATTCGGATTCCATCCCAAACCTACACTAATATTGGAAAGTCCTATATCAATCTTTTGTCCCTTTTGTAAGTTAATTGCCATGAAAAGTCAGATTTATGTTGTTACCTCTGGTCAGCAAACAATAAAATTAAAATTAAGTATTCAGGGGTGAATTTGAAGAAAAGTTTTTGTTATTAAAAACCGTTCCTCAAAATGTTAATATCGTATTAATAATCATAACTATCCTACTGATAAGCAACACTCTTTTTCTGGCTAAACAATAATTCCCTGTCATTATGCACCTACAGGGAACGATTAAATTCCGTACTTTAGCCGCGCCAAAGCGGAAAAACCTTATGTCAATTACAGTTACACAGTTAAGCAAGGTATACGGGGAACAGCGGGCGGTGGATGACATCTCGTTTTCCCTTAATAAGGGAGAAGTGGTAGGTTTCCTGGGACCAAATGGTGCCGGCAAAAGTACTACCATGAAGATGATCACCGGGTATCTGCCGCTCAGTGGTGGTCAGGCCAGTGTTTGCGGCTATGATGTGGTAACCCATCCTATGGAAGTAAGGCAACGCGTCGGTTATCTGCCGGAGGCGAATCCCCTGTATTTTGATATGTATATAAAGGAGTTCCTTGGCTTTGTTGCCCAGGTACATAAACTGGGTGCGAACAGTGATAAGCGGATAGCTGAAATCATTGCCCTCACCGGTTTGCTGCCTGAAAGCAAAAAGAAGATAGGCGCTCTTTCCAAAGGTTATAAACAGCGTGTGGGACTGGCTCAGGCATTATTACATGATCCCGAAGTGCTGATCCTGGATGAACCCACTTCCGGTTTAGATCCTAACCAGCTGGCAGATATCCGCCAGGTGATCAAAGATCTGGGGCAGAATAAGACAGTGGTGCTGAGCACGCATATCATGCAGGAAGTAGAGGCAATGTGCAGCAGGGTGATCATTATCAACAAAGGGAAAATCATTGCGGATGATTCTTTACAGAATTTACAACAAGGTGGCACCGAAAATGGTTATATACAGGTATCCTTTGGGGAGCCACTTCCTTCCCCATCAGATTTAGAACAACTGGCCGGAGTGATACGTATTAAACAGCAGGATGCCCAGACGTGGCAGCTATTTGCTGCGAATATAGAAGAGGTGCAGAAAAACCTCTTACAATTTGCTTTGATAAATAACCGGAACATCCTTTCTTTGCAGAGCAATTCGCAAAGCCTGGAAGCAATATTCAGGCAGTTAACGACCGACAAGCCTCAGGCTACAAGGTAGCGACGCTTGCGTGTTGCGGCTTGAAGCTTATTTAAAATAATAAAACAACTTTACAAAGATGAGTATCATTTCAGAAATCCATGCCAGGCAAATCCTTGACAGCCGTGGAAATCCAACGGTAGAAGTAGATGTAACCACAGAAGATGGTCATTTTGGCCGTGCTGCCGTACCGTCCGGTGCTTCTACAGGTAAACATGAAGCAGTTGAGCTGCGTGATAACGACAAATCCGTATACATGGGTAAAGGCGTTCTGCAGGCTGTTAACAATATCAACGAAATCATTGCGGAAGAACTTGTTGGATGGGATATTAAGGACCAGGCCGGTATTGACAAGTTTCTGATTGAGCTGGATGGCACAGAAAACAAAGGTAAACTGGGTGCTAACGCTACCCTGGCTGTGAGCATGGCCGTTGCCAAAGCTGCTGCTGAAGAAGTGAACCTGCCCCTGTACCGTTACCTGGGTGGTGTAAACGCTACTACCCTGCCTATTCCTTTGATGAACATCATCAATGGTGGTGCACATGCTGATAACAAAATCGACTTCCAGGAATTTATGATCGTTCCTTTTGGCGCTCCTTCTTTCTCTGAAGGTCTGCGTTGGGGTGTTGAAATCTTCCATCACCTGAAATCCGTTCTGAAAAAGAAGGGTTACAGCACTAACGTAGGTGATGAAGGTGGTTTTGCTCCTGAAATCCAGAGCAATGAAGAAGCAATCGAAACAGTACTGCAGGCTATCGAAGCGGCTGGTTACAAACCAGGTGAGCAGGTAGGTATCGCACTGGATGCTGCAAGCAGTGAAATGTACGATGATGCTACTAAAACTTACAAATTCTACAAAAGCTCTCAGAAAGTAATCAGCAGCGATGAAATGGTTGCTTACTGGGCTGAGTGGTGCAGTAAATATCCTATCGTTTCTATTGAAGACGGTATGGCTGAAGACGATTGGGCTGGCTGGAAAAAAATGACCGAAGTTTTAGGTGATAAAATACAGCTGGTAGGTGATGACCTGTTCGTTACCAACGTAAAACGCCTGAAACAAGGTATTGATCAGAATATCGCTAACAGCATCCTGATCAAGGTAAACCAGATCGGTACTGTTACTGAAACGATCGATGCAGTAAACATGGCTCACAAAGCTGGTTACACTTCTATCATGAGTCACCGTTCCGGCGAAACCGAAGACACTACTATTGCTGACCTGGCAGTAGCATTGAACTGCGGTCAGATCAAAACCGGTTCTGCTTCCCGTACAGACCGTATGGCTAAATACAACCAGTTACTCCGTATTGAAGAGGAATTGGATGAAGTGGCTTTTTATCCGGGAAAAACCGTTAAATTTAGTAAGAAATAACCTTCAGATTGGATTTCGTGCATTTCCGGGATTTGATCTTTGATTGCCGATATTTTAATTAGTGGTCGATATTTCCGGGTTTTGAGTTACTTCAAAACCCGGATTTTTTTAAAAATTCAATTGTATGTCCAGACTTAAATCCATCAAAATACCCGCTTACATGAAAAATAAGTTTTTCATTGCTGCAGTGGCATTTGTGGTATGGCTGTCATCTATGGACCGTAATAACTTCCTTTCCCAGTACGAATTGCAGTCTGAGGTGAACAAACTGGAAGATCAGAAGGCCTTTTTCCAGCAGGAAATAGACCAAACCCGCAAAGAACAGCAGGAATTACTCTCCAGCCCGGAGAAACTGGAAAAATTCGCCCGGGAAAAGTACCTGATGAAAAAGGATAATGAAGACCTGTTCATTATCACAGAGAAAAAGTAACGTTAATCCGCATCCACTCCGCTTTCCGTTTAATTCGGTTATATTTAGTTTCGAAATATTTCATTTATTTTGACAATACATTCTGCACAATCTCCGTTATACTGTTATGAATTAGTCTTTTACAAAAAAACACATTTGCATGGGGAATTCTACAAACCTTTTTTCTACTTTATATTCTGTAACTGATAGCGCCAATAAACTACACAAGATGACAGATCAAGACCCGGAACTATCACGTGAAGAACAGATTTGTTTTAATCAAACACGTAAAGCGCTTGATACGATCCGTTTTTCTCCAAGACCTGAAACATTGCAGGCAATCTCCGATTACGCTAAAAAAACGCAACCGGCAAAATAAGTGACTGTTTAGCAGGTATAATTGCTCCCATTTTGCCCTACCTTTGCGCGGTATGACAAAGAAAGAACGCTTTGCCTTTGTACTCAGCTACTTCGAAGAACATGCTCCCAATGCTGAAACGGAGCTGATCTATGACAATCCCTACCAGTTACTGGTAGCCGTGATCCTGTCTGCCCAATGTACAGATAAGCGTGTTAACATGACCACGCCCGCTATCTTTAAAAATTACCCGGATGTGGAAGCACTCAGCACCGCCACATTTGAGGATCTCTTCCCTCTTATACGCAGTATCAGTTATCCAAACAATAAGACCAAACACCTGATAGGTATGGCCCAAATGGTTGTGGAGAATTTTCACGGAGAGATACCCTCTACCGTGGAAGAACTCGTTACCCTGCCTGGCGTGGGCCGTAAAACAGCCAATGTAATCACCTCTGTGGTACACCATCAGCCCAATATGGCCGTAGATACACATGTATTCCGTGTATCAGCACGGATTGGTCTTACCACCAACGCCACTACCCCTCTTCAAACCGAAAAGCAACTCCTGAAATATATACCGGAAGAAAAGGTGCACATTGCCCATCACTGGCTAATTTTGCACGGCCGTTATATTTGTGTGGCCCGTACACCTAAATGTGGTGAATGCGGACTGCGGCCTGTGTGTAAATACTATCATTCCCTTGTAAAAGGTAGCTAATATGGTCAAACCCTTCCTTACCGCTGAGTGGCGCAACCTGCTCATGATCAACTTTGAAGCAGATCCTGCTGTATTACAGCCATTTGTACCACATCATACTGAACTGGATACCTGGAATAATACCCATTATGCCAGCCTGGTAGGCTTCCTTTTTACCAATACCAAAGTGATGGGACTCTCCCTCCCCTTTCACCGTCATTTTGAAGAGGTGAATCTCCGGTTTTATGTACGGTATAAAGAAGACGGTATCTGGAAACGGGGTGTTGTATTTGTAAAAGAAGTAGTGCCTAAAAGGATGATCACCTTTGTAGCCAATACTGTATACAAGGAGAAATATGCCACTCATCCGATGCGCCATTCCTGGAAACATACAGATGAACAACTGGAAGTAGCTTATGAATGGAAAGTAGGACAGCACTGGAATTATCTGAAAGCTACTGCCTCTTCAGAGGCGCTTCCTATTACAGAAGGCAGCGAGGCTTCCTTTATTACAGATCATTACTGGGGATATACAAATATGGGTACTGCCCATAGCGGTGAATACCAGGTTACCCACCCTCAATGGAGAGTACACCCTGTTTCCGCATTCAGTTATCAATGTGATACAGCTGCTCTCTATGGAGAACAATTTGTTCCGATGCTGCAGCAAACACCCCTTTCTGCGTTGCTTGCGGAAGGTTCTGCTATTACAGTTATGCCGAAAAAAATATTATAATACCCGCCACTGGTACCCTAATTTGGAAATTCGATAATATTTTACTTATCTTTTAGCGCTAAACTATAAAGACTAAAAATCGTTATGAAATCACAGACCCGAATTCAATTGTCGTTTATGATGTTCCTGGAGTTTTTTATCTGGGGGTCATGGTTTGTTACGTTGGGAACATTTCTGGGGGCAAATCTTCATGCTAATGGAACACAGATAGGCAATGTATTTTCTACCCAGTCCTATGGTGCAATCATCGCACCTTTTATAATAGGACTGATAGCTGATAAATATTTTAATGCAGAAAAGATCCTGGGAGTGCTGCACCTGATTGGCGCAGGATTGATGTTCCTGATGTTCCGTGCGGATAACATCAGTACATTCTTCCCTTATGTTTTTGGGTATATGGTGGGTTACATGCCAACACTGGCACTGGTGAATTCTGTATCCTTCCGACAGATGACGAATCCGGAGAAAGAGTTTTCTTCTATTCGCATATGGGGAACGATAGGCTGGATAGTGGCCGGTTTACTGATCAGTTATGTTTTCCATTGGGATGGAAAAGCCGGGCTTGAAGCAGGTGAGTTGAAGAATACTTTTGCAATGGGTGGTGTTGCTTCCCTGATCCTGGGAATTTATTCCTTTACCTTGCCTAAAACACCTCCTGTTAAGAATAAAAATGAGAAAGACAGCATTAGCTCTCTTCTTGGACTCGATGCTATTAAACTATTGAAGAACCCTAATTTTGCGGTGTTCTTCGTCTCTTCTATACTTATCTGTATCCCACTGGCATTTTATTATCAGAATGCACATACTTTTATAGAGCAGACAGGTATTGAGAATGTAACAGCGAAAATGTCTATAGGACAGGTTTCTGAGACATTGTTTTTGTTGCTGATCCCTGTATTCTTCAGCAAATTTGGCTTTAAGAAAACCATTCTTATAGGTATGCTGGCATGGGCCGTTCGTTATGCACTTTTTGCATATGGTAACGGAACTGACCTCTCCTTCATGCTGCTGATAGGTATTGCATTACATGGTATCTGTTATGACTTCTTCTTCGTATCCGGACAAATCTACACAGATCAACAGGCAGGCGAAAAATACAAAAGTGCTGCACAGGGTATGATTACACTGGCCACTTATGGTTTTGGAATGTGGATGGGATTCAAGATTGCAGGATTTATTACTGATTACTACACGGCTCATCCTGTTGAGAATTTCTGGCGTCAGGTATGGCTGATACCTGCAGGTATTGCCCTGGCAGTATTCCTGTTGTTCCTGGTATCATTCCGCGACAGCAAAAAACAAGTAGCGTAATAAACAGTTATTTTAAATATCGCTCCGCAGTGAAATACTTTACTGCGGAGTTCTCATTTCAAACCAGAAATTATGCAACGTATTTCCATGTTAGGCTCCGGCTTTATTGGTCGTTTCTATGCAGATTCTCTGCAGGGACAAAGAAGCCGGGATAAGATTGTCAGTATTTATTCCCGCAGGGAAGAGAGTGCGAAGAAGTTCGCAACAGATTATTCCGTTGATCACTGGACATTGGATATGGAAGAATCTATTGCTCATCCTGATGTGGATATCGTTTGTATCGCATTGCCCAATAACCTGCATGAGGCTGCGGTAGCGCTTTGCTGTAAGCATAAGAAAGGCGTCATTTGTACCAAACCCCTGGGGCGTAATGCAGAAGAAGCCAAACGCATGCTGGAAGCTGTAGAGAAAGCAGGCATCTTTAATGGTTACCTGGAAGACCTGGTATATACGCCTAAGTTTCTGAAGGCACTGGAGAGTGTACAGAATGGTGCGCTGGGACGCATACTCTGGGCTAAATCCCGTGAAACACATCCTGGCCCGCATAGTGAATGGTTCTGGGATAAGGAACAGGCAGGTGGTGGATGTATCCTCGACCTGGGTTGTCATTGTGTGGAGATTGCACGCAGTTTTATTGGCAAGGATATTAAACCGGTAGAGGTGATGTGCTGGGCGGATACACAGGTGAAACCGATTGATGCGGAAGATCATGCGATTGGCCTGGTGAAATATGAGAATGGCGCGATTGGACAGTTTGAAGTAAGCTGGACTTTCCGCGGAGGACTTGACCTTCGTGATGAAGTAATGGGAACAGAAGGAACGATATGGCTGAATAGTTTTTTACGCACAGGGTTTGATATGTTTACTACCGGCAAGGGTGCGGATTATGTAGCGGAGAAAGCAGAGAGTAATACCGGCTGGTTATTTCCCGTGGGTGATGAGTTGAATGAGCTGGGGTATAATCACATGTTTGCGGATATGTTCCATGCAAAAGAAGGGAACCGTCCCGCAAGAGAAACGTTCTATGACGGGTATGTAGTGAATGCTATTTTAGATGCGGCTTACCGCAGTGCGGCTACTAAATTATGGGAACCTGTGAAACTGGATATATGGCGTGGGCAGGAAGGATTAACGAAGCCTGTTACATTGGTGGAATATGATGCGCAGTATTACCTCGTAAAAGAAGAGATGACGCACTTTGGTGCGAAGAAATTAATATTGAAAGATAAAGCGAGCGGACAGATTATAGAGAGAGTGATTGAATAAAAGCTCCGGAGCGGCGTGTTTGTAGCAATAATTTACCTTCTTGATCATAGACTCCGTTAGGAGTCCCCTTATAAGAATGTAACAGGGGACTCCTAACGGAGTCTTGTTTTGTTGTCTAATGTGTTTACTACAAACACGGGGCTCCTGACGGAGCCAAATCGAGTATTAGAGGCTTTTTAGGAGCCTTCTTCATTAAGAAACTCTGATGATATATGCCTTTCCAAAGGTCTGGCTCACTTCGACCTGCACCAATACCCCTTTTTCGTATTTATAGATGTTCTTTTTGCCTTCCGGTAACGTAAGCTCATATAACCCATTACCCAACGTTTTCAGGCTTAAAAACGCCCCTATTGATTCAGAGAAAATACGGGTGATCTGATGGGGTTCCATGAAGTATAACTCTGATACAGAATGCATGATCTCCGGACTATTCAGGATAGACTTTTCGCCATTCTGTACCACAGTATAAATCTTTCCATCCTTTTGCGTAGTAATCGATTTGCTATCCCCTTCTTTCCCTGAATCTTTAATCACTTTAGACCTTATCATCACACTGTTCTCAAATTCACAGGAGATATCCAGGCTGAATCTGGTAAGGGGTCGCATATCTACTTTGCTTTGTATAGAGATGTTCTTAGCAGCACCGCTCTGCTTACAATGAGCACTCACATTACCAATAACACGATTTGCAAAACGGATCTCGTACTCGTGATTCTGTCCATATAGCCAGTTCCCGGAAAAGAGAAAGATAATAATCACTAGGTTGATGCCCTTCATAATAGAGAATTTGGCTAAGAATATGCTACTATATAGCTAACGTTCGACTGTCCCTTTTGTTATATCATGCTAATTATATTATCAACATATAAGGTTATTAAAAATACAAAATCCTGCCCATGTGGGCAGGATTTTATTATTAATATGATAACGTATTGTTATTGAAGCATTTCCTTGATTTTAATCACCAGTTCTCCCTTTGTAATAGGAACACCCATGATTTTATGATAACCCTGTGCATCAATCAGGAACTGATCACGGATAATTTTGATCAGCTGGCCGTTATTGATTTCAGGAATCAGGATTTTATCATAACTGTGCAGGATCTCTTCCAGGTTTTTAGGGAAAGGACGCATGTACCTGATATGTGCATGTGCCACTTCATGACCTTCTGACAACAGTTCCAGTACTGCACTTTTGATAGCGCCATAAGTAGAACCCCATCCCAGTACCAGTACCTTACCTTTTTCAGGCCCTAACTCTATTGTCTGAGGTGGAATATGATCAGCGATCTTATCAATCTTCTCCTGACGGATCTTCACCATCACCTGGTGGTTTTCCGGATCATAACTCACGTTACCGGTGATGTTCTGCTTTTCCAGACCACCGATACGGTGTTCCAGTCCGGGAGTACCAGGTACAGCCCATGGACGTACCAGTTTCTCATCACGGTGATAAGGCAGGAACTGCTCCTCTCCTTCTTCCAGTCCTTTTTTGAACTTCACCGCTATTTCCGGCAAATCTGCGCTCTGCGGAAAGCGCCATGGTTCAGCACCATTGGCAATGTATCCATCACTCAGGAATATTACCGGTGTCATGTGCTGTACAGAGATGCGGAAGGCTTCAAATACTGCGTTGAAACAGTCTGAAGGTGTAGAGGCAGATACGATCGGCATAGGGCATTCGCCGTTACGACCATAATAAGCCTGCAACAGATCCGATTGTTCTGTTTTGGTAGGCAAGCCCGTAGAAGGACCACCACGCTGAATATTGATGATGAGCAAAGGTATTTCCAGCATTACTGCCAGCCCCATTGCTTCACCTTTTAATGCCATACCTGGACCGGAAGTAGTGGTAATGCCCATGTGCCCACCATAGGAAGCTCCAATGGCAGAGGTGATACCGGCTATTTCATCTTCGGCCTGGAAGGTGCGTATATTAAAGTTTTTGTAACGGCTCAGTTCATGCAGGATGTCTGAAGCCGGTGTAATAGGGTAAGTACCCAGGAACAACGGCAGGCCCGACTTCTGACCAGCAGCTATCAACCCATAGGAAAGGGCGGTGTTACCGGTGATACTGCGGTAGGTACCAGGTTCCATGCGGGCCTTTTCCACATGGTAGCGGGTGGTGAAAGCCTCTACGGTATCCCCATAGTTATATCCGGCATGCAGTACTTTCAGGTTGCTTTCCAGGATATCCGGTTTCTTACCGAATTTCTCTGTGAGGAAAGTTTCTGTACTTTCGAGGGTACGGTCGTACATCCAGTATATAAAGCCGAGGATGAACATGTTTTTCGCACGGTCTTTCTCCTTCATACCCAGCGGACTGTCCTTCAATGCTTCGCGTGTAAGTTTGGTAACGTCTATGGTATGGAGCTGGTAGTTAGCCAGGGAACCGTCTTCCAGTGGGTTAATCCCTTCCGGATAGTTCGCGAGACGAAGGTTCTTAGCATCAAAACCATCTGTGCTGGCGATGATGATCCCTCCCTTTTTAAGTCCCTTGAGGTTTGCTTTCAGCGCAGCAGCATTCATTGCTACCAGCACGTCACAGGCATCTCCCGGGGTAAATATGCGGTTAGATGAAAAGTGTAACTGGAAACCACTCACCCCGGGCAGGGTACCTATTGGGGCACGTATTTCTGCGGGGAAGTCTGGGAAAGTACTGAGGTCATTCCCGAACAGGGCTGTGTTATTCGAAAACTGGGTACCCGTCAACTGCATACCATCACCACTGTCCCCGGCAAATTTGATCACTACATCCTCTATGTTTTGAATCGAACTATTTGACATTTATTAGCTTATTTAACTGACCGATGTTTTTCAGGCTGTAAATTTAACAATTCGGGAGCTAGTATCCATTGTATAATTATATGCTTTTCAAAGCGGTCATTATTACAAAAGTACACAAAGTGAATAGACTTTTATGCTGAAGGGTGTCATAGCTAAAAGTTATGCAGTATAACTTTTAGTGATAGGGATGCGAAGACGTGTACCTGTTATCAATTCAGAATCGTAAATTTGTAAGATAAATTTTTAATATCATGGCATTATTTGAATCCAATAACCCTGTCCTGAAGGAGAAAACGTTCCAGTCTGTTGCTGCCGACCATTCCAATGGTGTAATGACCATTAATGGTACAGTGGCTAAAATGGGCTTTCTGCTGGCTATGGTAATGGCTGCTGCTATTTATTCCTGGGGCGCTGGAGCAAGGCAACAAAATATCATGCCTTTCCTGCTGGTAGGTGGCATAGGCGGTTTTATACTGGCTATCGTTATTACTTTTAAGAAGGAATGGGCTCCTTATCTGGCTCCGGCTTATGCACTGGCAGAAGGTCTGTTCCTGGGTGTTCTTTCAGCTATGTACAGCGGACTGTATGATGGTATCGTTTTACAGGCGGTAGGTCTTACTTTCGGTACTTTCATTGCGATGCTGATCCTGTACAGGACCCGTGTTATCCGTGCTACGGAGAAATTCAGAGCGGTTATAATCACTGCTACTGCCGGTATCGCTATCTTTTACCTGATAGCAATGGTGCTGCGTATGTTCAATATCAACATGCCTTTCCTGCACGATAGCAGCATGATTGGTATCATTTTCTCCCTGGTTGTGGTAGCTGTTGCTGCACTGAACCTGATCCTGGACTTCGATATGATAGAAAACGGAGCTGCACAGGGCGCGCCTAAATACTTTGAATGGTATGCAGCTTTCGGACTCCTGGTAACTCTGGTATGGTTGTACCTGGAAATCCTGCGTTTGCTGAGTAAACTGAACAGAAGATAATATCTCTTTATAAGTAATGAAGCCCCCTTCAATCGTTGATTGAAGGGGGCTTTTTGTTGCGCCAAAGGGTCAGTTTATAGTCGGGTTCCCCATCAGAAAATAGTTAAAAGTGTACAATTTGTTAAAGCATAACCCATTTACTGTTAAAGGATTCGTAAAGGAATGTTAAAAACTGTATTATAAATTTATTAGCATCCTGTGGCATGGTAATTGTCTTTTCTATTACATAGTTCTTAAGTTGAAGAATTCCTTTAAAGATGTGAAAGTGCAAGACGACAGAACTCATTAACTGAATAATAATTTATAAGCAATAGTTGGTTTTCATAGGGGTTAATCAAAAAGCCGGTCATATTTCAATACGACCGGCTCTCTTTTTTTTATCAATTCCATAGGGGTATTTCTTCTTCACCCCGTTATAACTGTATAACATAAATCTCCCCCATTATGTATACAGCTAAAAAACAAGTCATTATCGTTTATAGCAGTCTTGGTATAGGATGGTTGTTGCTGATGATCATAATATTCAGCTTCATATTATCCGGTTGCAGCAAGGAAGTACTTGGCGGATCCGGTCTTGTGGTGACAGAAAAGCGTCAGACAGGCAGTTTTACTGATGTAGCGGTGGATGGTCCTTTTTATGTACACCTGAAACAAGCGGCAGATACACGTGTAGAGATAAGTGCAGAGGATAATTTAATGCGTGTGATAGATACGTATGTAACTGGCTCCACACTGCATGTTACTTTGAAAAAAGGGGTAAGACTGAATTTCTATAAAGACATTAATGTATACCTGCAAAGTGAGCATTACCATGCTGTAAGTTTCTCCGGTTCCGGTAGTATTGATAATACGGATACCCTACGCACAGATAATTTTGATTATACAGTGAATGGCAGTGGCAATGCACGTTTTACAGTGGTAACACCCAAACTGGAAACGCTGGTGAATGGTAGCGGGGATGTTACGCTGTATGGCAGTGCCGGTGTTTACAACAGTGATATTAATGGCAGCGGAGATATAAGCGCACTGGGGCTTGCCTGTACAGATGCAGAGATCAGCGTAAAAGGTTCCGGCGGACATACACTCAGTGTTTCTCATGCGCTGGATGTGAGTATCTGGGGCAGTGGAAATGTGCAGTATAAAGGAAATCCCACTGTGAATACAGAGATACAGGGATCAGGAAGAGTTATAAAATTATAAGTACGAAAGCGTCACACACATGCAAGCTATGCCTATGGTAGCATACTCTCGTCAGTCAAATAACGATGTCAGCAGGAACAGCGACAAATCTTATTTTTGTACTATGCCGGAGAATGCCGAATTACAAAAGCTTTTACAGGAGGATGAAGAGCAGTTTATGGAAACGCTATTCAAAAACTGGTTCCCTTTTGTCTGTAAAACCATCTATCGAATTGTGCAGGATACTGCTACAGCAGAGGATCTTGCGCAGGATGTATTCATAAAGATCTGGAACCGTCGGGCCGCCCTGAAGGACGTATATTTCAAAGCATACCTGCATCGGGCAGCAATTAATATGGCATTGGATCATTTGGACAAGAACAAACGCCGTGGCACGCATATGTCACTGGAAGATCATATGGAACCAATACAGGCGGCCCAGTCCAGCCTGGGGTTGAAACAAACGACGCAGCATATTCAGCAGGCAATTGACCGTCTGCCGGAGAAGTGCCGGGAGATTTTTATTCTCAGTCGTTATGAAGAACTTTCATACCGGGAAATAGCTACTACACTGAGTATCTCTATTAAGACAGTGGAGAACCAGATGATGACGGCATTGAAAAAATTACGGGTGTCTTTGCAGGATTACCTGCACACGATCATCCTCATTATTGCATTACTCTTACAATTTTAACGGTATGCCTAACACCTTTGATATAGAAACGCTGATTGTTCGTGCGATGGAAAATAGTCTCAGTAAAGAGGAACAAGCTTCTTTGCAGGCCTGGCTGGAAGAAGATGCAGCTAATAGCCGGTATTATGAGGAGATAAAAAAGACCTGGGACCTGACTGCTACAGCAGATACTGATTTTGTTCCTGATACGGAGCGTAACTGGGAACGATTTCAGCGGCAGATACAGCCTGTGAAACATATCTCTCCTTACCGGAATGCATTCCGTATAGCGGCAGCCTTCCTGGTACTCGCAGGTGCTGGTACAGCATATTTCCTGCTGAGCCCCCGTGAGATAATTGTACAGACGGCTTCTATGGAAAAGAAAGAAGTTGTATTACCGGATGGCAGCAAGGTATTCATGAACCAGAACAGCAAGCTTCATTATGCCAGTAATCTTGCCGGTGCGGAACGTGCGGTATACCTGGAAGGGGAAGCATTTTTCGATGTAGCGCATGAACAGGCGCGTCCTTTTGTGGTGTATGCAAATCATACACAAACGCAGGTGCTGGGAACTACATTTGATATTAAAGCGTACGAAGCACAACCGGTGGAAGTAGCAGTGCTTACTGGCAAAGTAGCTGTTTCCCGCAAAACGGAGGAGAAGTCTACTAGTAGACTGGTACTCACCAGCGGCAGAAAAGCCATTTTCAAAACAGATAAGCAGTTAGAAGAGATTGCCATCTCTGATCCCAATCTGATGGCATGGAAAGAGAATGTACTTCGCTTTAATAATATCCAGATAAAAGATGTGATCAGCACACTGGAATCATATTATAATGTGAAGATCGTGATTGAGGATAGTACAGTCGCACACCTGGATTACAGAGGAGATTTCTTTGATAATCCTAAACTGGAAAATGTACTGGACGTAGTTGCAAGCACCGCAGAAACCACCTGGACTAAAGAACAGGGAGTCTATCACTTAAAGAAAAAGAACACATAGTATGTTGTAGGTATAATAGATACGGCCGGGTAATTAATTACCCGGCTTTTTTTGTTTTGAACAATTTTTTTATGACGGTGCTTCGCACCATCATAAAAAAATTAAAGGTTTTTTGCAGGGCTTCGCCCTGCACCCAAAATCAAACTGAGTCACTGCCAAAAAGAAGAGGGAGCCTGTATTACAGACTCCCTCTTTATTTTTTGATATTCCTTTATTATCAGGCTCCTCCCAGTTTGCATTTCTGCAGAACTTCCCAGGATTTACCGTTATGACGAAGGAAGTACAGGTTATTTACTTTGAAAGTAGCTGTGTACTCTTTGTTTTCGTATTCAGGCCATGCCTTATCGAACTGAGCATCTTCAAGGTCTTTGAACGCTACTGTTACGTGCGGTGTGAAACCGGTACGTGCCAGCATGGTACTGAAACCAAATTCCTTGCGGAGGAAGTTGATCAGCTGCCTGTGAAGGGCGCCCATTGTTTCGCTCTTTTCAACGTTGATGAACAGTACACGATTCTGCTTGTTCGGGAAAGTACCAAAACCGTTCAGGGAAACCTCGAAAGGTGCCTGTGTTTTAGCAAATTCAGCCAGTTCGTCGCAGAAGGATTTTTCCAGTGCAGGGTCTGCAGTGAAAGGTACCTGGAGCGTAATATGCGGCAGAACTTTCAGCGCATATATAGGACCGAACTTCTCAGCAAAATCCTGTTTTATTTTGATGATCTCCTTACCTACTTCAGCAGTAGGGAGTAAGGCGATAAAGTAGATCTTGTTATCAGGTTTCGGAGTGAAAGGACGTCTTTGTCCGCCGAAGCTTGGACGACTTCCGCCGCCGCCGCCACCGCGATATCCGCCACCACCACCGCCGCCGCGATTGTAGCCACCACCGCCGCCACCGCCACGGTTATAACCACCACCACCGCCGCCGCGATCGTAACCACCGCCGCCACCGCCACGGTTATAGCCGCCACCACCGCCACCGCGATCGTAACCACCACCACCGCCGCCACGGTTATAGCCGCCGCCACCACCGCCATCGCGATCGTAACCACCGCCGCCGCCATAGCCGCCGCCACCTTCACGTGGACGATATCCACCGCCGCCGCCACCATCACGGTCGCCGCCACGATTATATCCTCCGCCACCGCCGTCACGGTCGCCACCACGGTTGTAGCCGCCACCACCGCCATCGCGATTGTAGCCACCACCGCCGCCATAACCACCGCCGTTGTTGTCGCGTGGACGATATCCACCGCCGCCACCACCATCACGGTCGCCGCCACGATTATATCCACCACCGCCTTCACCACGGTCTCTGTTATAGTTTGTTGGAGGTCTGTCATTACCTTCCCGGTTGTATCCACCGGGTCTGCCTTCCCTTTCGTTATTAAAATCGGGTTTGTAGTAACCGCCTGGTCTCTCCTTATTGGGATCTTGGTCTTTATCTGCACCAGGAGGAGAGTAGGGCCTGCGGGGGCGTTCGTTTCTCTCAAAAGTCATCTTACCTTAATTAAGCGTTTGAATCAATATTAGCTATTATTTCATAAAAATGAAATACGTCTCCATAAGAGTTATACAAGGGCGCCGGTGATATCCGTATTACTCCGGGTTCGCGCCAGTCGACAATTAAACCAGCTTCCGTCATCTTTTGTTGGATATCTTTACCTCTGTCATGGAATAACAAAGATAACTGTGCACCACGTTCCTTACAATTTTTAGGCGTAATTATTTCAAAATTTATGTTTTCTATATGTTTTAACAGGAATTCAAGATAATTGGTGAGTTTAATGCTCTTATCTCTTAAAGCGGCCATACCAGCGGACTCAAACAGTTCCAATGAGGCTTTTAGTGCTACCATGTTAAATACTTGTGCCGTGCTCAATTGCCAGCCTTCTGCACGGCTTTTGGGTTCAAAACCCTTCTCCATTTTAAAACGGGTGGCTTCTTCGTTGCCCCACCAGCCGCCTAAGCGTTGCTGGTTTCGGTTTCGGGCGTGTTTTTCATGTACAAATGCTCCACCTACAGCTCCGGGGCCTCCATTTAAATACTTATATGAGCACCACACGGCAAAATCAACTTTCCAGTCGTGTAACTTCACAGGTACGTTTCCTACTACGTGTGCCAGGTCGAACCCGACTAAGGCTCCTGCTTTATGAGCCACGTCCGTAATGGACTGCATATTAAACAATTGGCCGGTATAATAGTTTATTCCCCCCAATAATATTAGTGCTAAGCTACTACTTTCTTCTTCAATTATCCTAAAAATATCTTCCTCCCGGATCAAATGTTCCCCCTGCCGCGGTGATACTTCTATGATCGCCTCTGCAGGGTCTAACCCATGCAGTTTTACCTGAGTTTCAACAGCGTACTGATCACTGGGGAATGCTCCCGCTTCCATTAACACTTTAAATCGCTGTTTTGTTGGCCGGTAAAAACTCATCATCATTAAATGAAGATTAACCGTGAGCGTATTCATCACTGACAACTCATCCTGGCTTGCTCCTAATATCTCCGTAAGTGGCCGGCTGCAATATTGCTGATAATATAACCAGGGGTTCTTTGCTCCCCAATATCCCTCTACAGCGCATTGCTGCCAATCATATAATTCCTGATCTATCGCTGCTTTTACATTCCTGGGCTGCAAACCCAATGAGTTACCGCAAAAATATATAGCATTCTTTCCATTCCGCTGAGGAAAATAAAACTGCTCCCTAAATGGGGCTAAAGTGTCTTTTTGATCCTGTTCCTCAGCAAACGCCTTTGATACCTCAAACATAACTGTCTCTATTCTGGTTCTTCCTATCCGGTTTCTCTCTTGTTCACATTTATACAGGTTAACGTCTAATGGCCGGTTTCTTTATCAAAAATAAGTAATTGAGACAGCAGTTAATTGTTAAAGTTTGTTAAGGGCAAAAAAAAACCGCTCCGAAGATTCGGAGCGGTATCTGTTTAAACCTACAACTGTTACACTGTACGTGTATCGACTAAAACATTTGTGTTATAACATTTAATGCGTTTTTTCCTCCTCATCTTCAAAGAAATTATAAGGCTTTGGAGATGTATAAGCAGGATCATGGAGCTTCTTCAGGTCTTCACCACTCATCGTAATCTTCAATATCAATACCGTGAACGGTACATATTTTAGTACACGCGGCCACCCCATCATGTCCAGAGCATCGATAGATCGCTTGTTCATGGCATACATCACCGGTACCAGGATCAACGTAAGGAAAGTGGCAAAAACTAACCCGTATACCATCGTCCAGGCCAGCGGCCCCCAGAATGCCACATTATCTCCACCAAAGTAAATATGCGGTTCAAAAGAGGAGAACAACCCGGCAAAGTCAATGTTAAAGCCTACTGCCAGTGGTATCAGACCAAGAATAGCCGCAATAGCTGTTAACAATACCGGCGTCATACGTGTTCTTCCGGCTTCTACCACGGCTTCGTATACCGGTGTCTTTTGCTTTACCAGCAGGTCCGTAAACTCTACCAATACAATACCGTTACGTACCACAATACCGGCCAGGGCCATGATTCCCACCCCTGTCATTACAATAGAAATGTCCATACCGAAAATCGAGAACCCAAGGAATACCCCGATGATACTGAACAATATTTCCATGAAAATGATAAGCGGCCTTCCGATAGAATTGAACTGGGTTACCATGATCATCAGGATCAGTCCAAATGCACCTACCATCGCCATCATCAGGAAGTTGGAAGTTTCTGCCTGGTCTTCCTGCTCTCCCGTCATCTTGATAGATGTTCCCGGCGGCTTAGGGAAGTCCTGCATAGCTGTTTGAATCTGGGCCACTACCTCATTTGCATTGTACCCAGTGAGTACATTGGAATAAAGCGTAATAACACGTTTCTGATCTATACGTTTGATACTTGCATATGTATTGGAATACTTAATATCTGCTACAGCCGACAATGGTACCTGGCGTATAGCGCCACCCATCGTCATATCGCGGTAAACAAGATTCAGGTTCATCAGCGTATTGATATTGTTCCGCTCATTCTCTTTAAAACGAACCATCACCGGGTAATCATCTTCCGGATCACGGAACTTGGATACTTCCTGTCCATACAATGCGGTACGTAATGCCATACCGATAGTAGTGGTAGAAATACCTTCACGGTTAGCTCTTTCCCTGTCTATGTTCACCAGGATCTCCGGTTTATTACTCTGGAAATCCGTTTTCAGTTCTTCCACACCGGCTATCTGTAAAGAATCCAGGTAACGTTTCAGTTTATCTGCTCCTGATGTTAACTCCTCAAATTCATCACCGGAAATTTCTATGTTGATTGGCTTACCTGTTGGAGGGCCTCCCTGTTCCTGTTCAACAGTAATATCTGCCCCGGGAATTCCTTTTGCGGCAGCCCTGATCTTATTCAGGTACTGTTTGGAAGAAACACCATTACGTTTGCCAAATTCCACAAAGGCCACTGTTACCTTTCCTTTGTGCGGCTGCACACTCATATCCATCTGTGAAGGATCACCTGCACCTACAGCTACGTTGGAGATAATAGATTCCACGATAGGATTATTTTCTCCCATCACTTTTGTAATCCTTTGTTCTATAATATGTGTAACAGAATCTGTGTATTTCTGATCTGTACCCATTGGCAACTCTATGTAAGCATAGATGAAGTTAGGATCTGCTTCAGGGAAGAATACCACCTTTGGATTACGGATGGCTGTTAACATGATACTAAAGATGAGCAGACAGAATGTACCTAACACTATCCATATGGGACGCCATCCTATCAGACACCATTTCAATACACGCTTGTAACGCTCCTGTACCCTTGGCCACAGGTTACTCTGGAAACGGCGGGCTACACCACCTAACCAGAAACGCTCCAGCACTATCATGAGATAAACAAATACAACGAAGTTACCTGCTCCTGCACCACCCACTGCATATCCTCCTATTGTAATTACCATAAATACGGCGGTGAGGAAAGCAAATTTCTTGTCGAATGTTGGTTTTGGATGTGCTTCTCCTTCATGACGGTCCATGAAGTCTACTGCAAATACCGGGTTGATAATATAAGCTACTATCAGTGATGCTCCCAGTGTAGTGATCAACGTTACCGGCAGGAAGAACATGAAGCTACCAATGATACCAGGCCAGAAAAGCAATGGTACGAACGGAGCCAGTACCGTCAGCGTACCGGAGAACACCGGCAGGAACACCTCTCCTGCCGCCATCTTGGCGGCTTTGACAATACCAAGATCTTTGCGTGAGTAAAAAATTCTATGTACGTTTTCTATCACCACAATCGCATCATCCACTACTATTCCCAATGCTAATAAGAAAGAGAACAGTACCATCATATTCAATGTGAAACCATATGCAGGCATCAGCAGGAATGCGATGAACATGGAGATAGGTACGGACAATGCAACGAAGATCGCATTGATAGCTCCCATGAAGAACATCAGAATTAATGTTACCAACAGGAAACCAATGATAATGGTGTTGATCAGATCATGTAATGTTACACGTGTTTTATCCGACTGATCCGCTGTAATTTTTACATCCAGTCCGGCAGGCAGATAATCCTTCTGCATATCTGTAATGATCTTACGGATCTTATCAGATGCATCAATCAGGTTCTTGCCACTTTGTTTAATAACGTTCAGCGTGATTACATTCTTACCATTCAAACGTGCATAACTCTCCTGCTCTTCAAAACCATCTACCACATCTGCGATATCACGCAGATATACAATGGCACCTGATTGTCCACGGATAACAATGTTTTTAATCTTGCTGGCATCTTTATACTCACCCTTCACACTCAGCGTACGCTTCTGACCATCCATAGATACAAGACCACCAGAGATTGTCCTGTTCTCTGCGGCAATTGCATTTCCGATATCATCAAAGCTCACCTGTGCAGCTTCCATCTTATACTTATCAACGTTGATCTGTATTTCACGGTCCAATGCACCCACAATATCCACACGGGTAATTTCATTCAATGCTTCTATACGGTCCTGCATTTCATCTGCATACTTTTTCAGTGTTTGCAGGTCGAAATCACCGGACAGGTTCACGTTCATAATAGGTATCTGCGATACATCTATCTTAATGATCTGTGGTTCCTGTGTAAGATTATTGGGCAGGTCTTTCTTTGCATCATCCACTTTCTGCCGTACTTCCTGCCTGGCGGCATCCATATTTTCACTGGCATCAAATTCTATGGTGATGGCAGAGTAATCCTGCATGGAAGTACTTTTGATAGACTTCACACCGGAGATACCACCCAGTTGTTTTTCTATAGGTTTTGTTACCAGCGTTTCCATGTCTTCCGGAGAAGTACCATTATAGATAGTGCTGATATAAAACTGAGGGAATACTACTTCAGGAAACTGTTCCTTCGGCAGGCTCTGATATGACATGATACCTGCAAATGCGATGATAATGGTGGCGACATAAATACTCACCTTATTATCGATCGACCAGCTGGTAGGTTTAAATTCTTTATTCAGATTATCTTGCATAAACCTTGTTTTAATTATTATTGCTGGATCAGGTCATTATCATTCAATCCCTGGTAACCGATAGTTACAATGTTTTCACCTGCCTGTAAGCCACTCTTGATTTCTGCTTTATCATTGTAAGTATGTCCCAGTTCTATTTCTCTTCTTTTTGCCATACCATTTTGTGCAATAATCACATAAGGTTTACCTAAAGAATACTGGATTACATTCACTGGTATCACTATCGCTTTGGACTTACTGTAATCGATAATTTTAATCTGTGCCATCATGTTCGGACGTAATGCAGGATCTGGTTGCAGCGGTACTTCTACTTTAATGGTACGGCTTAACGGATCGATCACTCTTGCAGCAAACCCTATTTTGGTACGGACCTGTTTATCGATATCAGGGAAGTTCAGCACTACCACATCTCCTGTTTTCACTTTACCGGAATAAGCTTCTGCTATGTTTGCGAGTATTCTCAGGTTAGAGTTATTCACTACACGGAAAGACGTAGAACCCGGAGCTGCATTGTCTCCCAGTTTAGAGATTACCGCATCCACAGTACCATTGATAGGGGAAATGATCCTTGCCTGTCCCATCTGGTCCTGCAGGGTAGACATCTTTCTTTCCAGGCTTTCTTTTTGATTTTTAGCATTCAGATATTGTACTTCAGAACCTATTTTCTGGTTCCAGAGGTTTTGCTGCTTCAGGAATAAGGTATTAGCCAGATCCAGTTGTGTACACAGTTCTGCCTGGTTGGATCTCATGATCTGATCATCTACCTGTGCCAGTGCCTGACCTTTACTTACGGTCTGCCCTTCTTTCACAAAGATGCCGGTGATAACACCAGGGATACGGGAAGAAACGTTCACGTTTTCACGGGCGTCTACATTACCCTGTACATCTATGTAATGTTCGAATACGGTATCCTGTACAGGGCTGATAACCACCGTTTTCTTTTTCTTCAGTGTATCTGCTTTACTGGTTTCTTTTTCGAGTTTAGCAATTTCTGTTTCCAGTTTAGCCTTTTCCTCTTTCTTCTTTTTCAGCTGCTCTTCTTTGGTAACCTCGCCGCCGCAAGCCACGAAGAATGTAATGATCAGCAAAGCAGGGAAATATCTTTTTAACATATAGTTCTAGTTAAGGATGATCGATGTTGGTTTTTACAGTTTGCCGTTTGCTTTCAGGTAATCTACTTTTGCAACAACAGCATTATACAGGGCAGAGAAATAGTTGTTCTGAGCTGTGAGCAGGTCATTTTCTGCCGTACTCATTTCAAGGCTGGAACCTACGCCTTCTCTGTATTTGATCTGTGTCATGTTGTGTACTTCCTGCGCCAGTTTCATATTGCTTTCCTGAGCATCCAGTGTAAGGATGTTATTACGCAGATTGGAAGAAGACTGAGAACGTTCCAGGTCTATACCCAGTTTCGCATCTTCTATCTTTACTTCTGCTTTCTTTACTTCCAGGAAAGCCTGGTCTACTTTACGTCTGCGCTGGGAACCTGCATAGATAGGCAATGACAGGTTTACACCATAACCAACATATCCGTACCAGGTGGCGGTGTTGAAGTAGTTGAACTGATCGCTGGCGCGACTCATACCACCTGTACCAAACAGGGACAGTGTAGGGTATGCATTGAATTTATATCTTTTCAGATCAAATTCGTATGCCCGTTTCTGTGTTTGCAGTAATTGGTATTCTATGCGCTGGGAATAGTCGAAGTTTTCTACTACCACTGCTGATTTTATTTCTGCAGTAGATAACGTATCGGTCAATTCAATTTCCTGCTGCATAGACATGCCCATCTGGTATTTGAGGGCAGCAACGCCTACTTCATTCAGGTTGCGGAGTTTGGTTTCTTCTGTCTGCAGGTTGGTTAGCTGTACCGTTAATCTGTCTACATCCAGTTTTTCAACCAGTCCGTTTTTATACGTTTCTTTTGTATCACTCAGCAGTTTTTCCAGCGTTGCAATATTCCCGGTGAGGAACTGCAATGCTTTACGGGCGGAGAGTACATTGTAGTAAGATTTGTACACACTTACCTTTACATCTATCTCAGCTTTCTGAACTGTGCGGGTAGAGAGGTCTTCCAGGGTTTTACGTGCCTGCAGCGCTACGAGAACGCTGGGGTCGAATAGTACCTGGTTTACTTTTATTTCTCCTACTGCATTGAATTTTAGTCCGAATGAAAAAGGGACCAGTGTTCCTTTGGGAACACTATCAGAAAAGTTGGAGGCATCGATCAGTTGTTTCTGAACGATAGGATTGTGCTGGAAGGAACCAGAACCGGCTACATTGGGCAGGGCCAGTCCGCTTACTTCTTTGTTTTTAGCCAGTTGAATCAGTTGGTCCAGTTTAGCGGTGCGTACAGTTGCCTGATTGGCCAGTGCATAGTCCACTGCCTGTTTGGCGGATAGCGGCAGCACGTCCTGCTTCGCAGGCTGCTGTGCCATCCCGTGTAGGTTGATCATCAACAGTAAAACTGTGATTTTTAGTCTCATAAAGGTCATTTATTAGCAGTGGTTGTTTTTCTGTATTCTCCTATACGTTTATATCCTTCTTCAGATACTACCCCATACAGGTAATGTTCCAGCAACAGGAGCTGCACTTTACCCATTTCATATTTTGCCGCAGGAAATAAGTCGGGCTGGAAGCATATCATAGTAGCAGCTATGCGGTATTGTGTCATCACATCTACATCCAGTTCCGGACGGTATAGTCCTTCACTGATACCCCGTTCCAGGTTTTGTCTGATGGTGAGTTGCAGCGGGCCGTTCTTATAATCCTGGAATACCTGGAATGCACGGGCGTGAAAGCGTTGCAGATCAAACAGTATGATAGGGTTCATATACCGGAAACATTCGTCCAGCATCTGCATTACCCGGAACATTTCATCAATTGCATCACCGGCTTGTTGCTGGTTTTCATTGGATTGTGCATCCATTTGAGTCAGGTAACGGGCTATCGCATTCATCACCAGTTCGTCTTTATCGGCGAAATGGGCATAGAGAGTCTTTTTAGACGCTCCCATTTTCTGGGCGATATCATCCATAGTAATGGACCTTGTTCCGTATTGACGGAACAAACCAAATGAGGTGTCGAGAATCCGTTCCTGCATTTCCATTTTGAGTGTATAAGATAGTTTTTCAGTACAGGCTCATTTCCAGTCAGTTGGATGGTTCGTAGGTTTTCCAGTCTGGCGGTTTCACAGATTTGCTATGCTCGGGGCAAAACTATGGAAACTTTTTAAACTACAAAAGTTTCCAATACATTTTTATTTAATGTGCTTATCAAGATAGGGGTACTACATCACCCAGGATACAAGCTAGTATCTTCGGGGAGAGTTCGGGGAGTCTCTATATGTGCGCCACACGTAAAACATACCTTGGAGATACTCTCAACTTATCTATGTGCTCTAAGTATGACCAAGGTATGTTCAAGGTATGTTCAAGGTGTGCTCAACATATAGAGACTCCCCGAACTCTCTCCGAAGACACTCTTAATTTGTATAAAACAGGGGCAAACAGGGCAGATAAAATAAAGGGTGTAACTTTGTGCTGTCATTACCGGACAAAGGTCCGGGACACACTTACACATAAAAAATATATGTCTCCAAAAATCAGATTGAAGCGCCTGGCTGCCCGCATGTTGCAGTATTTCTTCCAGGGACTCATCATTCTCGCTCCTGTTGGAATAACAGCGTTGACCCTTTACTGGGCATTCATGACAATTGATAATATCATTCCTAAAGAACTGATCCCTATTGATACCCCGCTGAAATATCTCCGTTATAAGGGGGTAGGTTTTGTACTGGTAATAGTACTGGTGGTGGTAGTAGGATACCTCAGTTCATCCTTTATATTAAGCAGGTTATTTTCCTTATTTGATCATTTACTGGAAAGGACTCCTTTCATTAAATATATCTATACTTCGGTAAAGGATGTATTTGATGCTTTTGTAGGAGAAAAGAAGAAATTCGATCATCCTGTACTGGTACAGATTTATGGGGTTGATGTATGGGAGATGGGATTCATTACCCAGCCCAATGTGGATAGCCTGGGCCTGGAAGGCCATATGGCAGTATATGTTCCTCATGCATATGCTATTACCGGAAAGGTTTTTATAGTACCCAATGAGCGGGTAAAACCTCTTACAAATATTTCTGCCGGAGAAGCGATGAAATTTGCCGTGAGCGGTGGAGTGACCAGTCTTGATGCTCATCATAAATAATAATCTTAACTTAGAAATAGTTCTGATAAGGTTCTGACAGGCTTCCGAACAGGATCATCTTACGCTTATCCTACGCCTTTTAGCGAAGGACAAGCGTAGGATATGTATCTTTTGAATCTTATCAGAAGCTTATCTCTTCTTTAACAGAGATCCGGTAGAGATATAGTGATCCTTCGTTCATCCTTCGTTCGCGAACGAAGGATGAACGAAGGATCACTATATCTCTACTATGTTTAGTACACGTTTGTTAACCAATTCACCCAATGTATTACAGATTTTTAGCGATCGTTCTGATTGTATTCATTCCTCTTTCTACCAAAGGATGGGGCTTTTTTGCCCATCAGCGTATTAACCGGCTGGCCGTATTTCTGTTACCTCCGGAGATGATGGTATTATATAAACCTCAGCTGGAATATCTGACTACCCACGCTACAGATGCTGATAAACGCCGTTACATAGTAGCCGCTGAAGGCCCCAGGCATTATATAGATCTTGATCACTACAAACCCAATGAGCTTCCCAGGAAATGGATCTACGCTGTTACCAAGTTTGGTGAGGATACTTTGAACACCTACGGTATTCTCCCCTGGCATATCTCTGTGATGATGGAACGTCTTACAAAAGCATTCATGGAAAGAGATACCAAACAGATCATAAAACTAAGTGCAGACCTGGGCCATTACATTGCAGATGCACACGTTCCACTCCATGCCTGTTCCAACCACAACGGACAATTTACCGGGCAGCAGGGTATCCACGGCTTATGGGAATCGAGGATTCCTGAATTATTAGCAGACCAGACCTTCAACTATTTTACAGAAAAACCCGTATATATAACAGACATAGCAGCCACCACCTGGCAGATAGTGACAGAAAGCGGGAAGGCTGCGGATACTGTGCTAAAAAAAGAGAGAACATTACAAATGGCGCCAGACCAACGTTACGCCTGGGAAAACAGGAAAGGTAAACTGGTAAGGACCTATTCAACAGCTTATGTCAGAGCCTATCAAACTGCCCTTGGAGACATGGTAGAACGCCGGATGACCGGCGCAGTGCATATGGTTGCCAGTTATTGGTATACCGCCTGGGTAAATGCCGGTATGCCCCCTTTAGGTAAGGAAGAAGCGAGGATTTTCTTGAAGGAGAGGGTACTCCCTGTGAAAGACAAAATGATAGGCAGACAAGAAGAATAAAGGGCTATTTTCAATTAATTTCGATTTTAAAAAATAATAATTTATCTTTGTTGATACTATCTTTTTTTAGCCTTATCCTACACGCTATACAGCACCATTTTGAAATGCCATACATTTTTTAATCCATTCCTCTGAACAAACCAAGCAACGTGGAACAAGCTAACAATGTATTTAACTTAGATCGACCTATGAAGGTGCACAATTTTAACGCAGGGCCTTCTGTATTGCCAAATGAGGTGCTATACAAGGCCAGCAAAGCTTTGATTGACTTTGAGGGTTCAGGAATGTCTATTCTCGAAATAGGACACAGAACCCCGCTGTTTCAGGCGGTTTTGGATGAGGCACGCAATCTCTTAAGGGAGCTGATGCAATTGGATGATGATTTTGAGATTCTCTATTTACATGGAGGAGCTACCACCCAATTTCTTCAGGTACCTATGAATTTGCTTGAAAATGATGGAACGGCTTCTTACATCGATACAGGTGTATGGAGCAATAAGGCTATTAAAGAAGCAAAACAATTTGGATTTGTAGATGTAGCTGCCAGCTCTAAAGAAAGCAACTACAATCATATTCCCAAACAGTTTACTATTCAGCCAAAGTCCACCTACCTCCACATTACCACCAATAATACCATCTATGGTACGCAGTGGCAGAAGATCCCGGAAACGGATGTTCCCCTGGTAGCAGACATGAGTAGTGATATATTAAGCCGTCAGCTTGACTTTAACAAGTTTACGCTTATATATGCAGGTGTACAGAAAAATATGGGAGCCGCCGGTACCACTATGGTAGCCGTGCGTAAGAGCGCTCTCGGTAAAGTGACCCGCAAAATACCAACCATCCTGGATTACCGTAATCATATAGAAAACGGTTCCATGTTAAATACCCCTCCCGTATTTGCTATCTATATATCCATGCTCACGCTCCGCTGGTTAAAAGACCAGGGTGGTGCAGCCGGTATAGAGAAGATCAATGAGAAGAAAGCGGCACTTTTATATAACGAGATCGATAATAACCCACTGTTCCGTGGTACTGTAGCCAAAGAAGACCGCAGCCGTATGAATGTGTGTTATATCATGGATAAACCTGAACTGGAAGAAGAATTCCTGAAATTCTGTAAGAAAGAAGATATTATCGGTATCAAAGGTCATCGTAGTGTAGGCGGTTTCCGCGCTTCCCTTTACAATGCCCTTCCATACGACAGTGTAGAAGTACTTGTAGAAGCCATGAAGTATTTCAGTCTGAAAAAGGCATAACAGGCTCCGGCAGGAGCTGCATGTTTGTAGCAAAATATTCACATCTGACTCCGTATGAGTTTCCTTCTATAATTATAAGGGAATTTATACGGGGTTTCTTTTTGTTCTTTATTAATTACTTTTGCGCCTTAACAACTATAAATCATGGCAATCATCAGACCCTTCAAAGGTTTAAGACCTACTCCGGAACTGGCTGAAAAAGTAGCGGCACGCCCCTACGATGTGTTGAGCGCAACAGAAGCAAAGGTGGAAGCAACCGGTAACCCGTATGCTTTTTACCATGTTTCCAAATCGGAAATAGACCTGCCCGAAGGCACAGATGTGTATAGTCAGGCTGTATATGATAAAGCCGCAGAAAACCTGCAACGCTTTATTCAGGAAGGAACGCTCTTCCAGGATAACACCCCCAGCTATTATATTTACAAGCTGGTTATGAACGGCCGTACACAAACCGGATTGGTTTGTGCATCCTCTGTATCAGACTACAACAGCGGCATCATCAAGAAACACGAATTTACCCGTCCTGATAAAGAAAAGGACCGTATCAATAATATTAAAACTACCCGCGCACAGACAGGCAACGTGTTCCTGGCATACAATGATGTTCCGGAAGTAAACTTCCTGATAGAACATTGGATGACCGCCCATGCTCCTGCTTACGACTTTACCGCAGCAGATGGCATTCAGCACACCGTTTGGGTTGTAGATGAGCCTACTGCCGTACAGAATATCACTACCCTCTTCGAGAAAAAAGTACCTTTCACTTATATCGCAGATGGCCACCACCGCGCAGCTTCTGCTTCCCTGGTACAGAAAGAATTTGAAGAAAAACAGATGATCTCCCAGGATGATCCGGCTAATTTCTTCCTCACCACTATTTTCCCGGCCAGTCAACTGGTAATCCTGGATTATAACCGTGTAGTAAAAGACCTGAACGGCCTTTCCAAAGAAGCCCTGCTGTCTAAGCTGGAATACGATTTCAGTGTAGTGCCTATCGGTCATATGCCTCAGGCCCCTTCTATGCTGCATGAATTCAGCATGTACCTGGATGGTACCTGGTACCGCCTGCTGGCTGAAGAAGGCACCTATACCACCGATCCTATCGGTATCCTGGATGTCACCATCCTTTCCAATAATATCCTGGATAAAATCCTGGGCATTAAAGACCAGCGCACCGATAAACGCATCGACTTTGTTGGCGGTATCCGCGGACTGAATGAACTGGTAAAAAGAGTGGACAGCGGCGAAATGAAAGTTGCCTTCGCCCTTTATCCTGTAACCATTCAGCAGTTATTTGATATTGCAGACAGTGGTAATGTGATGCCTCCGAAGAGTACCTGGTTTGAACCTAAACTGAGAGATGGACTGATCAGTCACCTGATCTGATCATATAATTAACTCATATATCCTGCCCGGGCCAACCAGTACTTCCTGCTGGCCCGGGCTTTTTAATTGGGGTTAACAATGGATGGCACATTTTTTTCTTTATTTTTACAACAAACGTTCAGACAGGTATGAATATGTTGAAAACAGTGTTATTTGCGGGGTTATTGTTCTCTTCAGTAATAGCATCAGGGCAGGATTCAAAAGAATTATACAATACAGCAACGGGTTTTATACGTGGTGGAGATTACGCCAATGCCATACTGGTATTGAATCAGGCATTACAAATGGAACCTGATAACGTAGAATTCCGCAAGCAACTGGGATTTTCTTATTTCCTGCAAGGTGATATGAGCAAAGCAAAAAACATCATAGAACCCCTTTTGAATAAAAAAGAGGCAGATGCACAGCTATACCAGATTGCCGGAAATATCTACCAGGCACGCCAGGAATTTAAGACTGCACAGAAATTATACGAGAAAGGACTGAAGAAATTTCCTGAAAGCGGAGAACTGTATAATGACAACGGACAACTGCTCATGTTCCTGAAAGTATACGAAGGTGGAATGGGCAGCTGGCTGAAAGGAATTGAGAAAGATCCCAATTTCCCTGGTAATTACTACAATGCGGCCCGCGCCTACTCTTATACAAAGAATCCGTTATGGATCATCATCTACGGAGAAATCTTTGTAAACCTGGAAAGCTATACAGACCGTACCGCTGAAATCAGGAACCTGCTGATAGATGCCTATAAAAAATTATATAACGATCCTTCTATTCTGAGCAAAGCCGTTGAGGACCAGCAACAGGTAGATAAGAAAAGTAAACGCCCCTCTGCTGCGGAATTCCAAAGGGATTACCTGGCAGCTATGGGCAAACAGGTAGGCGTGGTAATGACAGGCATAGACCCTGAATCACTGATCATGGTGCGTACCCGCTTCCTGCTCGACTGGTATAACTTTTCCGGGGTTAAATACCCATATGCATTATTCGATTTTCAACGCGCGATGCTGAAAGAAGGAATGTTCGAAGCCTATAACCAATGGGTATTTGGACCAGTAGCTAATCAGGCAGCCTTCAAAGCATGGACCACCCTTCATAAAACCGATTACGACAGCTTCCTGCAATTCCAGAGAAATCACCCACTGAAAATGAGACCGGATGAATATTATAACAATAATGAGTTCTCGCTGCCAAGATAAGGATTGATCAAATTCACAAATTCCACATATGCTCACGATCAAACACCAAAACACGATTGATAACGCCGTGAAGGCGAATCATGAACGCGCTTTTTATTCTCAGTACCCCGAACATCCTAAAGCCTATGGCGAAACCGCCATGGCAGAGGGTGCGGAAAAGTACCAGGATATGTTACAGCAACCTTATAAACAGCTGTTACAGACGAATGAAACTTCATGGGCCGGAGAAGAATTATCTCCTTATTCCATGCAACCCCTGGGCATTACCTACCCTATTTTTGATGCAAACACACTGGTAGAAAAAGCAGCGGCAGCAGCTCCGCAATGGCGTAATACCATTGTATCCGTACGTGCAGACATACTGGTAGAAACGCTGGAAGCTATTAAAGGCCGCTTCTTTGAGATTGCTTACGCTACCATGCATACTACAGGTCAGAGTTTTATGATGAGTTTCCAGGCATCTGGCCCACATGCCAATGACAGGGCACTGGAAGCCATTGCTATGGGATATCATGAGGGAACACGTTACCCGGCTACCCTCCTGTGGGAAAAGCCAATGGGTAAAACATCCCTGGTGCTGAAAAAGGAATTCCGGGCTATCCCTAAAGGGACCGGCGTTGTAATAGGATGTTCCACTTTCCCGGTATGGAACTCATTACCCGGCATCTTTGCAGATCTCGTTACCGGTAATCCTGTTATCGTAAAACCTCATCCAAAAGCGATATTACCGATTGCGATTGCAGTAAGCGCTATCCAGCAGGTATTACAGGAAAAAGGATTCAGTCCTAACCTCTGCCAACTGGCGGCAGATACTTCTGCAGCACCTGTTTCAAAAACGCTGTGCGAACATCCAGGCATTCAGTTGATCGACTATACAGGTGGCAGCCAATTTGGCAACTACGTAGAGTCACTGACAGGAAAAACTGTCTTTACTGAAAAAGCTGGTGTTAATTCTGTGATAATTGACAGCGTAACTGATATAGATGCTGTGTTACAGAATCTGGCATTCTCAGTGTCTCTTTACTCCGGACAAATGTGTACCGCGCCGCAAAACTTCTTCATTCCACAATCGGGTGTAACTACCGCCAGTGGCCATCTGAGCTTTGATGAAGTGGTACAGAAATTTAAGGATGCGATACTGGCACTGGTGAATAATCCAAAAATGGGAGCAGGTACACTGGGCGCCTTACAGAATGATATGACCTTACAGCGTGCGCATAATGCTAACAAGCTGGGAGCCAAAGTGATACTGGAAGGACAACCAATAGCCAGCGAAGAATTTACACAGCTGAGAGGTTATACACCTACCCTGCTGGAAGTAACCAGCACCGATAAAAATATCTTTGAACAGGAATTATTTGGCCCGGTTTTGTTATTGATCAAAACCAGGGATACAAATGAATCAATTCAACTGGCCAGGCAGATGGCACAGCAACACGGGGCTATTACCTGTGCGGCATATGCTACCAGTCCTGAAATGAAAGAAAAGATCACTGAGGCAATGAATAGTGTTTTCACACCTGTATCTTTTAATTTTACCGGATTCATCTGGGTAAACCAACACGCTGCTTTTTCAGATTTTCATGTGACGGGAGGCAATCCTGCGGGCAATGCAAGCTTCACCAATCCTGAATTTATCCTGAGGAGGTTTGTATGGGTTGGCAACCGGGAACTGACCGGCAGCTGATAGAACAATATGTTTATGAAATATATACTACCTCTTATTTTTCTTGCTTTACTGACGGCCTGCGAGCAGGCGCCGAAAGCAGACAAGGCGACAACAACCGAGGCTCAGTCCGTAAAGGAAGGAGAAGGCAGTGCGTATCGTCTGGACACGACCACCAGTGAGTTGCAGTGGATAGGTACCAAACCTACCGGCAAACACACCGGCCGTTTCCTGATACACCAGGGTAAGCTCTATGTAAAAGACACAACCATTACAGGTGGTAGTATAGAGATCAATATGAGTTCACTGAAAGATATGGACCTGTCTTATACTGATACTTCTTTGCAACGTAAACTGGAAACAGAACTGAAAGGCCCCCTGTTCTTTGACGTGGAAAAATATCCTTTTGCCCGGTTTGAGATTACCGGCGCCAGTGATTTTCGTCCGTCTGTAGGGAATGATGTAATGATGAAGGATGCGAATTATATGATTCAGGGTAATCTGACCATCAAGAACATTACCAAGAACATCTCCTTTCCGGCCTATATCAGGATACACAATGAGGTATTAACTGCGGAAGCTGTCTTTAATATAGACCGTACTCTGTGGGGAATGACCTACCGGGCAGATAAATCCATGCAGGATAAGCTGATCAACTCCCAGGTGAACATACAGTTGAAGATAAAAGCTTTAAAGTAGTAACAAAACATAATAGGCTCCGTTAGGAGCCCCGTGTTTGTAGTAAAATATAATATTCTACATAATTGACTCCGTAGGAGTCCCCTGAGGTTAGCAATTTTAGGGGACTCCTACGGAGTCTGTGTTTTGTTGTTTAAGGTGTTTGCTACAAACACGGGGCTCCTAACGGAGCCTATTATGTTTTGTTATACCACGAAGCTCTTAACGGAGCTTTAAATCAACCTGATTATTTATACAGCTACTCCCTTATCTTCGTATATCAAACTTGAAAACTCACACAACTGCTCCAGTAACCGGCACAACTCTACCCCATGTTCTGTTAAAGCATATGTTACCTTAGGCGGCATCCCCTGGTATTGATGCCTGCTGATAAGACCATTCTTTTCCAGCGTTTTAAGACGATCTGAGAGGATATGGTCCGTTATATAGGTAAGCTCTTCCCTGATAGCAGAGAATCGGTTTTTACCCTCTTCAATGCAGAATAAAATGTCTGTTGTCCAACGGCGGCTCATAGAGAATAAGAGTTCGTTCAAAGGACATTTACTCTCTAAAAATGACTGATTCTGATAATTTGACGAGTTTGTCTTTCTTTCCGGCATAATCTTCCTTATTCAAATAGTTTACGAAAATACGGGTTTTCTATAAGGTCAGTTATTGAAAAGATAAGGCTATTGTCTAAAATAAACAATAGTAATTGATAGATGGATATCCCTGCAAAAGGTTCATATCTTTACGCATTAGGAATATGCCTATTTATATGATCCGTTTAGTATTAATTATCATTTTCTTATTAATTTCCCTGCTGGCGATATTTAAAGCACCTACCTATCACCTCTGGCTGCTGGCTATTGGCGTTGCTGAATTTGCCTGGATATTCACAGCAATCACACTGGTATTATTACTGAGTGGTTTCTTCGCCGGAAAGTATCAACTGGCAGGTACTATCTTAGGTATTATTACACTGATCATTTTCCTCACGCCCATCGTACGTGCATGGTCAGAAGGCCGGCAACTGGCTGCTGCTGTTGATAATACATTCGGCAATGATCCGTCAGCAAAAGCTCCTTTTAGCTTCGCAACAATGATCACAGGTAATCATCTGAAAGAAGTGCCCTGTAAAACATTCAACTATCATTCTTCTTTACACCTGGATTTTTACCCTTCACAATCCGAAGGATTACGCCCTTGTGTAATAGTGATTCATGGCGGTTCATGGAGTAGCGGCGACAGCAAACAATTACCTGAGCTGAATACCTACCTTGCCAATACAGGTTATCACGTAGCATCTATCAATTACAGACTGGCTCCGGCGTTTCAATGCCCTCTTCCCGTAGAAGATGTATATGCTGCCATGGAGTACCTGAAAGTACATGCTGCTGAATTAAAGATAGATACCAGCAACTTTGTATTACTGGGACGTTCTGCCGGTGCGCAGATAGCTTTACTGGCCGCTTACCGGCAACCCATTCCGGGACTAAAAGGTGTGATAGATTTTTATGGTCCTGCAGATATGGTATGGGGATATTCTCTTCCTGCCAATCCGTGGGTAATGGATTCACGTAAGGTGATGGAGAATTACCTGGGCGGTTCCTATACAGCCGTTCCTAAAAACTACGAAGCCAGTTCTCCTATTGAATTCGTCAATAAAAACACTGTACCTACACTTATTATACATGGAGAACATGATGTACTGGTTGCGTATGAACATAGTACGCGGCTGAATAAAAAACTCAGCGCCAACGGTATCAAACATTTCTTCCTTTCGCTGCCCTGGGCTACGCATGGTTTTGATTATAACCTGAACGGGCCTGGCGGACAGCTATCTACTTACACCGTAGAAAGATTCTTACACTATGTAACTCAGTAATTATTTTGCAATGAAGTTAATAGAAGCTTCGTCTTTGAATGCAACATACACCCGGTTCCAGGGCTGATCATCTATCAGTTTCCACTTATGCCCTGTTCCTGTAGTATCCAATGCTATCAGTATATCTCCCGGTCTTAAAGTAAATGTCTCTCCCAGGAAAGTTTCGAACAACAAAGTCCCTGATAAGGTAATGACATATTGAGTAGTAGGTGCCGGATGCCAGTCGTAAGACGAATGTGGCGCCGTTTCATTAAACATTACTGATTCGGTATCTCTAAGCTCCTTGTTGGCAACGGTCCCTTCTATCACATGCGAATGGCCATCTTCTCCTGTAAATAATTTATACGCCCTGATCATATCTATTTAAACATTTTTCTAAAAGTTTCTGCTATTCTTACAGGGAAAGGTTTTGCCCGGGTGAAAGCTTTTTCAGCCAGCTTACATTCTTCCCTTATCTCATCTGTAATATGTTTATCCAATTTTATAAAGCGACCAATACGCCTTATAAAACGTACCCGTTTTCTTCTGGCATGTATCAGCAGATGCAGTTCATTTTCTTCAACAAGACCATTCATCTCTTTCCGCAGCATATCAGAAACGGGATCAATCCCCTCCATGATCCTGTTGATCTTCTGGATGTATTCAAATCCTACCTGCTGCCCCTGGTGCAGACGATATTTAATTAACGGTTCATCTATAAATCCTAATGCATGATAATGCGCAGCCACAACAGCTATCCAGCCATCGTGCCATAGTTTATGCATTAAACGGAAAGGAAGTATTTTATCCAGGAAGTCTTTCTTTATTACAACGGTAGCTCCTGTAACGATCTTACCATATTTGAGCAGGTAACGCAGGAGATTATCTTTATCTGCTGCGTACTGTACAATCTCTTTTGTAAAAACATTCACGTCCCATAATGAGGAGGATAAAGGCTGGTCATTATCATCTATGAAACTCGCATTTGTAAAGACTACTTTATCTTCCTCATGATGATTAAAATGCGCGATTACTTTTTCTACTTTCTGTGGATACCAGCTATCATCCTGATCACTGAGGAAAATGATGTCTCCTTTGCACAGATACAATGCTTTCTCAAAATTCTTTCTGGCTCCTATGTTCTTTTTGTTTTTAACGATATTGAATATGCCGGGATATTTTGATGCATAGTCATTGAGAAGGGCAATAGTATTATCTGTAGAAACATCATCTACAACAACTATTTCATTTACCGGGACGGTCTGATTAAAGATACTATCCAGTTGTTTGTGCAGGTATTTCTCACCATTATACGTACACAATGCAACAGATATTGTATATATTTTTTCCACGCCCTAAGATAATATTTTTAACCGTTTCAGAGCATTTTTAAGAGTTCGAGTGAGAAGCGGTAGGCATCTCCGGGCCACCGGGCTGATAAATAATTTCTGTCCCTGACAGCAAATCCCCTTTCTGTATTATTAATACGATCCCTGAAAAGTGGCTTGGGGCCCGGGATAAAGTTATGCTTATCTGCCAGAGCAGCTGTTACTTCGTCCTGTACGGTATGTTTAGGATAGGTAAGATAATAGTCCTTTAACCAGAAGCGGGTCATGTTATAGGCAGTGAGTTCCTGAGCCCTTAACAATGCCGTGGTTTTATATTGATGAATAGCTGATTTCTTTGTAACAGGATCAATGCTACGGGCGGCCAGTACCACACCATGACAAATAGCGGCTACTGTCTTCTTTGCATTGAAAAAGTCTACAACAGTTTGCTTCAGAACAGATGATTCCAGGTATTCCTTTACACCTTTATCATGACCTCCCGGAAGTAGCAGTGCATCAAAGTCTTTTTCCCTGATAGCACTGTATTTAATAGGCTGCATGAACGCCGGGGACTGTTCCATTTCATGATAGGCCTCGACTGCATCTTCTCTGGCTTTTAAAAGCTTTTTGAGAATACCCAATCCTGTTCCGTATACCATTCTTGTATCTGCTGCCGCTATCTTTCCTTCCGGTGTGGCAAACACTATCTCATGACCATGTTTCGATAATAACTTCCAGGGAATGGCGGTTTCTGAGGGGTCAAATCCGTAAGCGGCGAGGGGAACCAGGATTCTCATCTTGATCGGTTATTTCTCACAAGTTAAGGATAATCAACAACTTATCCGCTACACTTCTACTTCATTCCCCTTTATCTTCTCCTGCAATTCTTTTACGGTCATATTGTACAATACGCTGTGTCTGTTTTGAACACGTTGCACCAGATGTACATGTGCAATGAAATTCTGCACAATAGCGATCTTATCACTGGGAGTAACTACCAGTAACTGCAAATGCAATTGTTTACACAGCTCCATCAGGTAAGTTGCTTTTTCCTCATCCTGATTACTGAAGCTTTCATCTACTGCTATAAAGCGAAGACTCTTACTGTTCTTCCCTTCTCTTGTTATTCCAAACTGGTAGGCAATAGCGCTACACAATATGGTATACGTCAACTGGGCCTTTTCTCCACCGGAAAGCTGTCCCATCTGACGGTATGTCTTTTTAATTTCGTTTGTTTGTCTGAAACACTCATCCGCCCAGAATTCCGACCAGTTCCTTGCATCCATTACACGGTTACGATAAGCCTCACTTTCATCTAATGCACTAATCAGTGGCTGTACTTTCTCCCTGAAATGCGAGGCCTTTTCTTCAAAGCTACTCTGCTGCCAGTTAGCTGCCTGTGGCAACGCCTCCAGCAAACGGCTACGGAATTCTTTTATTTCGGTACCAGAGGATACAGGTCTTCTGCCCAGCTGGATATACGTATCAGGAAGTCTGTTAAAATTAATGCCTATTAAAGACTCATTCAGTTTCCGGATTGTATTACTGATATCCCTCTCCCACTTTTCCATCTCTTCATTCAATCCGCCTATCTTATAAGTGATGGTAACATTGATAAAGCTCTCAAAGTCCTTCTTAAATTTGGGTAGATTATCCTCTGCTAATTTACCCATCCATTCAATGTACTCCTCAGCAAATGCAGCATCGTCAGAGAATCCTTTTACGTCTGAAATCCAATCCGGGAATTTCTGTAATAATTCAGCAGATGGATTTTTTACACGGTTGATACTCCTGCCCAATTGTACCTCTTCTCTATGACTGGCATCATCTGCCTTCTTGAAATTGGCTTCTTTGGATTCGCGTAATGAGTTGTAGACAATACTGATATTATCAAGCGTTACTTCACTAAGGATATTGCTATTCTGTTGCTGGAACTGTAACAGTTCATCCTTATTCTCTTCAGTGATATGTTGCAGAATAGGCAGCAGCTGTTTTATCTCACTCTCCATCAGGGAGATCTCGTGCTGATCCAGCGCCTCTTTGCGGATCAATCCATCCTGGTAATGCTGGTTATCCAGTTTCTGTCTTTCTATATCCAGTAACTCCACTTTCAGTGCATCCAGTTCTTTGTTCTCTTCACGCAGGGAGACAATCTGCTCTTCTGTTTTACGAACACTTTTATTGATCTTAACAAGATTAATCTCATCAAATCCTTTATGTTCTTTTATCCTGCTGGCAGCACTAAATTGTTTTTGTAAACGGTTGGATCTGTTCTTACAGGTTTGTAAGATCTCTGTAGAAGAAGAGACGATGTCGTTCAGCTTATTCCTTCTTGTGATCAGCGCTTCTTTTTTCTTTTCGTTATTCCACCCCATCACATAACTGGAAGCTCCACCTTTACCAGGGCGATCATCTTTTTCATGTCTTTCCCGGCTCTTGATCAACCCTTCCATAGTGATAGCCATATCATACCGCTGTAAAGATTTCTCATCATTTACACAGATATAATTATATCGCTGAATGATCTGTTGTTGTACCCATTTGCTCAATTTATGGTCCGGATGAAATTCCAGTTTATGATAAACTGTATTATCATCAGGATATAAATCCAGTGCCGCATCTTTAATATGATGATACACCAGACGCGAACGCATATTATTATTATTTACGTATGCGGTTACTTTTTTATAATGCTTATCAGGTATCAGTAATCTTAGTGAGAATGAATGCAGCAGTTTTTCAATTGCAGGCTGCCAGTCCGCCTCACTCATTCTTACCTGTGCCAGTTCACCTGCAAAAGGAATATCGTTTGGATCAATTTTAAGATCGTTACACATTTCCTTACGCACCTGTACCAGGTGAGAAGGAATATTATTTTTAGACTGATGCAGTAATTCGATTTCCTTTTCTAATCCAAACTTCTCTTTCTCTGCATCATCTTTTTCTCTTTTAGCACTGTACTCATCTTCCTCATTTAAACGATGTTCGTTTTCCAGTTTTAATACAGACCTGCCTACTTCTTTTAGTATACGCTGGTAAGTAGCTTCATCCGGAATATCCTCTTCTTTCAGATTCAGATCAGTACACCATTCCAGTAATTGCCGCAGGTTTTCATCCGCCTGTAGTTTTTTCCTTCTTAACTCCTGGATCTCATTCTCCAGCTGTTGTAAACGTTGGCCTGCTTTATTCTGATCTAATAAATTTCTTGTAACCCTCTCCTTTTCCTGCAATTCACTCTGCAGTAATTTTGCTTCTTCAATTTTCTTTAATAACAAACTGACCTGTTGACGACGTTCGTCTAAAGTCTGAGAGAGCAATTGGTGTTTAGTGAATTTGTTCCATATAGCGGAGATATCCAACTCCTGTTGCAGTTGTTTTTTCTCTACTTTCAGCTTGGAAAAATTCTTGTAATGTTCGGCTAAAGGTTCGAGTAATAAGATCTGCTGTTCTGCTTTTTCTATATTCCGCTGCGCATCCAGTAAGGTTGTTAAATGCTTCTTTAACTCCTGAAACTGCTCTTCCATATTACGCGGTTCCAGCATATGCATACGGATGAAATCATCCAGGTTGCCTAATACTTTGATACCCACAGTCTGGTTAAACAACTGCAATGCCTGAATACTTTGCATACCCAATGCATCTACCATACGCAGGGCATATTTACTGGCAGAGTCGAACCATTCCACCATTTTACGGGCGCCCTTATTGTAGCTCTGGTCTAAACGACGTTTCCAGTTTCCACCGAGATCAAATGGTTTAAAGTCATCTTCAATGTGCAGGGATTTATGCGCGATACCAAACACCTTCCTCATATCCCCGTTAGAGAAATATCTTACCTGGAACAGTGTTACCGCCTGGTCTGCTTCATTTTCAAAATTGGCCAGCAGAATACTATAGGCTTCTTCCTTATTTTCTCTGAGGTATAAAGTTTTGGTAGCGCCGCTTACTTCACTGTTGATCATACCATAACCACCCATTACATAGGAGTCTTCTGTACGGTCACCTTTCTTTTCACTACCACTGCTCTGATTGTAAAAACGGTATTTCTTCTCCGGCACTATCAGTGTCAGCAGGGCATCGATGAAAGTAGTTTTACCGCTACCGTTAGCGCCGGTAAGCAAACTGGTTTCTCCACCCGGCTTGATGCTGTGTATATGTTTATCAAATGTTCCCCAGTTAAATATCTCCAGATATTGCAAACGGAAACCACTCTTATGACTATCTGTATTAAAAACGTCTAATTGCATTTGTAGGCTACGGATTTGAATGTGCTGTTAATTGCTGATGAAAGTTCTCCAATACTTCGCTATCAACCTTAGCTTTTATTATTTTCCTGATCCTGAACTTCTGTTCATCAGCTACCTCATGGTTTTCTGTTTTTTGCAGAAAACCATTCTCTTCCATTTTATCAATCAGTCTGTCTATTTCTTTTAAAAATTTTATACGGCTTGCTCCTTCCTTAAAATGCAGCTCTGCGTATTCTTTTATTTCCCGACGTTTCTTTATCAGTTCGCGTGTGGTGGCTTCCCCTATTTCAAACTCTGCCATCATCTCTCTGAGTAATACCAGCATAATACTTTCTTCATAAGTATATGATCTTCTCTGTACCCAGCTCACATAAGCATCATCATCTTCCGAAAGGGAATGTTTTACAAATGCAAATCCATCCTGTTCATCCAGCACCAGCATAAGACCTAACTGCATCAGGAATCCTGTCAGCTCTACTTTATACTGTATCAGTTTTTCCCAGATATTTCTATCCACGTATTCTACTGGTCCCTTCAGCAGTTTAACTACCACCACTGCATAAGGTAATATTTTATCAGGAGCGCTCATCTCATTGTAGTTTAGTAAACAATAAATATGGTACTTCTACGAATTTAGTTTGTTCCGCATTGAGAGGAATCAGTTCGTAGGTATTCTGCACTGTCAGTGCCTGTTTAGATTTCTCACGGAGAAAATCATAATAACCTATCACCTCTGCCAATCCATGTTCCAATGGTGAATGATCTAATACTTCTTTTAGTGTAGCAGTATCTTTTCCTTTTAAAGCCTCTTCCACTTTTGCCCATAACTGCTTTTTATTGACATAACTCATATTCAGCAAACGGCCGAATCTTACCATATCCTCTATTTTCTCTGTAGTAGCGATAGGCTGTACAACTTCCGCAACTCCTTTCTTCTGTTCCAGCGCTACCTTCCTTTCCATCACCATCTTTATCTCTGCACTGTCCTCTAATGTGATACCCGCACTTACATCCCCATTATCTATCAGACCAAATACCAGTTCTTTAATACCATTGATCTGTTTACGTAGACGTCTGTGCCGTGCTATTTCTTTTTCAGAAATAATACGACTGAGTTTCTCTGCCATTTTATCATTGGCACTATACACTGTTTTACCTTGTTCCAGTAACAGTGATTTGATATTCTGCAGGAAATATTCGTCGTTCTCTATTTGTCTGTCTTCCAGCAGCTGGGCCAACTGAACGGTTAATTCCCGCCAGTCTTCATTCCCTTCACGAGACATGAGAAAGTCCCAGAAAGCATAGAAACTCTTACCCTGATTGCTGTTGCGTAATGTATCATATGCATCAAATGCAAAGCCCAGGATAGCGCCTTTGTTCTGTTCTGCTTTTGTATGTTGCTCTACTATGGAACGGTGGATATTTTTGAAATTATCCTCTACCTCGCGGAAATCGCTGATCAGTTCATAACATAATCTTGTAAAGAGTTCCAGTCGTTCCTGCACCTGCGCATTGCTGTAGCGTTCAGGTCCGCGTCCCATTTCAATCGCCTTGATCTCTTTCTCTATTTCCGATTTCTTATTTTTTAGTATTTCCAGCCGCTTGGTCCTGTCATCTTCTGTATTCTCAACGATATCCCTTAATGAGTTGAATAATAATTTAAACCTGCTTTCTGTTCCAACGTGCTGGCGTAGTTGCAGGTTTTGCATCCACTGGAATACTTTCTCTGTATGTGCGCTTAACTGGTACTGGGTATTTCCTTCTGCATCCGGCAAATCCTGCAGGATCCTTTTCTGTACCCAGCTGAGGATGTATTTACGGCTACGGGATTCTTCATCATCCCCAAAATTGATCTTTGCCTCTTCCAGATCTTCCTCTACATCCTCATGAGAACCCAGCTCTTCCGCCAGGAGCTGTATCAGCCTGGCTTCTGAAATGGAGAACATGTTCTCCTCTTTGAAAATGTTATATAGAAATGGTAATATCCAGTTGGCATTTCGCAGGCGTAACATCTGTATGGCCGGAGATGTGGATATTAACCCATGAAGGTCCTTTTTATTCATACAGGCTGTAATTTGGAGAAAAAACCGGAGAATTGGACCTACCTGTGGATAAGTGCTGCATATATGTTAGCACGTCCATAGAGGGAGGGGTGGGTCTGTAATTTAGTTATCCGGGTATATCCCTGGCTCTCAAAGAATTGCTGAAGGGATTTATAACTTAAAGGGTAAGGCACCCAGGTAGGGACTGGCTGGTCCGTATCGTATTCTACTATCAGTAAACTACCGCCTGGTTTCAGTGCGAAGTTTATTTTACGCATGAAGTCTGGCTTGTCTTTTACATAATGCAGTGCATTAGCCATAACAAAACCGTCTAAGTCCTTGAAAAAGAATGGATCAGTTACAAAATCGGCTTCCTCTATTTTGATGTTTATGCCTGCTTTTACGGATTTAATATTGGCTGGTGGCCTGTTATCTATTGCGTGAATAGTACTTCCAGGCAGCAGGAAATGTGACAAAGCGGCGGTAAATAAGCCGGAGCCACAACCCAGATCTGCCCAGTTAGTGATTTGTGAGGAAGAAAGCTGATCATTCTGAATCAGTTGTATCGCGTCGTTTAATTCCATTCTCTTAGAGACTGTTTGTATTCAGCATGGACTTAAGAATATTAGCCTGCACATCGAAGTTGCTGATATTCTGTAAAAAATTCACATCATCAATCTTGTCGTAGTATTCTTTCAGTAAGTTTTTAATTTCATCCGGGATCGTGCTTTTGGTAATGTTTGCAGCACTTTGCAGTTGATCATTTCTATCCATCAGCTCCTGCCGGAGTTTTGTTTTTTTGGATAAAGTATTTGACCAGTCGATTCCGGAGATCTTACTAATATCACAAAACAGGAATAAATTCCTGGATGGCAGGAACAGGAAATGTCGCTCATCTCCCACTATCTTATATATTTCCAATACTAAATGACCGGATGTAAGTCCGCAGAAGAATTCACTTTTAAAATCTGTTTTATTCAGGATCCCCATTAGCTTCCGCTGAATAATAGCATATGTATTCCTGTATACTTCTGCGGGATTAAAGGTAGTGAGTTCTTCAAACAACGGCCATGGGATATCGTAGTAGAAGTCAGCAGAAAAGCGGGCGCTGAATGCATTTATATTTTTGGAAAATGGATCTTCATCTGTGTTCTCAGATAAAAACTGAAACAATTTCCTCAACGATAAATTGACCTTTAGCGCCTGCCGTTGTTTATCAAGATTAAAATTCTTTTCTGTGAATACGGAATTTTCAATGTTGTCCATCATCTCTTTGTTCAGATGAATTTCATCGAACAGCACATTCACATTCTTCTCGTTGGCAACCTTTATTTTCTTTAACAGATCAACTACTGTAGTAGTATATTGAAGATGGAATAACTCCAGTTTATTAATATCCAGCTCCGGATTGTTCTCAAATAATTTATGAATTACCTGGGTACGGAGATAGATTTTATAAATCACTTCCTCTTCAAAAAAAACGGACAGCAACTGTAGTTTGCTGACCATTCTATTTGAATCACGTAATAATATAGCCACATTGTCATCCATCTTCTTCCCCCTACTTAAACATTAGTTACACCTTTTCTCAATTCAGTTTCAAGGCTCTGTAATTCTGTATCCAGTTGTCTTCTGCTTTCAGTACCCTGTTCGTGAATCTTCTTCACTTCGGTTAGTGTATCGATTAATGATTTAGTGGTCATTTTCAATGTTTCTATAGAAACAACCGTTTTTTCATTTTCTTTCGCTACATCAATACTATTCTGTTTCAGCATCTCTGCATTCTTCTGTAGAATAGTATTGGTGGTATCAGAGATCTTTTTCTGCATCTCCACATTCGCCTTCTGTCTTTGCAGCGCTACGGCAATGGTGAGCTGGTTTTTCCATACAGGAATAGTAGTAGATACAATAGACTGTGCTTTTTCAGCAATAGATGTATTGTTGTTCTGTACTACTCTTATCTGGGCAAGAGACTGCATCATGATAAACCGTACGATCTTCATATCAGCAAGACGCTTGTCTAACCTCAGCACGAAATCCCTTAAATCGGCAATTTCATAATCGTTGTAGTTAGCAGAGTTAGCTTCCATCTCAGCCAGTTTCTCACTCAGTTCCTTGAACTTGATAGTACCGGAGATGATCAGCTCTTCCATTTGTTTAATGTGGTTGACATTGCTGTCGAACATTGTCTGGAGGGAGCTGTTATCTTTTATAGAATTGATTCTGCCTGCTTTGATCTTATTGGTGATCTTATCAATGTTATTGATAACAGTATCATATTTCTGGAACAGCTTCTGTGCATCAAATACTATCTTTTTCAAGAAAGGTATTTTTGATAACATGGATTTGAAGCCACCCTGGTTCAGTTCATCAACATCGATATAATTCAGTTCTCCTAACAGATCATTGATCAGATTACCAACTTCCCCCGAGTTGAATGTACGTACAGAGGTGAGAAATTCATTACTGTATTTCTCCATGGAGTTCTGCACATCAGTACCATAGTTCAGGATGGAGTTCACATCACTGGGTACCAGGTTCTTACTGAGTTCTCCATACTTTTTGGCATCTTCCGGAGTCACTACCGTCAGATCAACATTTCCCTCTTTGTCTACCCTGGGATGGGTAATCGCGAGATCTGTGCTGTTTAAATTATTTTCCATAAGGCATTTTTTAAAACAAGGTTATAAATAGTTCTGTGTAACTGTGTTCACAGTTTCCTGCAACTTTTTATCTTTAGTAGGCTCCCCTATTGCATTGAATTTCCACTCTCCGTTTTTCTTGTAAAATACACCCATTACCATGGATACATGTCCGGCAAATGCAGATTCATGTGCGATATCGTATTTGGCGAATACTTCTGTTACTCTTTTAGGAGTGCCTTCATAAATACGGATAGACGCAAATGGTATTGTACCGAAATCCTGTCCTTTGAAGCTATTGAGTACAAAAGCTACATAGGATACATTCGCATCCAGTCCGGAGAAGTCAAGTGTGATCACTTCATTATCCAGACCATCATCTCCGCCTATATCACCGGTACGGTCATCACCACTGTGTTTTACTGCGTAGTTTTTTGAATGCAGGTTACCAAAGTAAATAACTTCCAGTACCTGTTTTTGTTCATTATATAATGCACAACTGGCATCCAGGTCTACTGCTTCCTTTGTTTTGGATAACCCGAACATGGCTTTCTTTTCTATAGCGCCCCAGTTAATCCCAACACAAACACTTTGTAATTTTGCGCCATTGCTTTTTTCAAGCGATATCCGTTGTCCTTTTTGAAGATTAATAGCCATCTTAGTTATATTTATTTAAGTAATCCTGCAGTCCGCCTTTCATACCTACACCTACTGCTTCAAATTTCCATTCGTTATTTCGTTTGTAGATTCTTCCGAATTCTACAGCTGTTTCGATGGAGAAATCCTCTTCCAGTTCATATTTCAGCAGTACTTCATTGGTAGCTGAATCGAAGATGCGAACGAATGAGTTTCTTACCTGACCGAAGTTCTGTCTGCGGCTTTCTGCTTCGTGTATAGTTACCACTACACAAATTTCCGTAGCCTGTGCATCAATCTTAGCAAGATCTACGATCACTTGTTCATCATCACCAGCTCCTTCACCGGTAAGGTTATCGCCGGTATGTTGTACAGCACCGTCAGGAGATTTAGTGTTATTATAAAAAACAAAATGCTGATCAGAAAGTATCTTTTTATTTTCTCCTAAGATAAAAACAGAAGCATCCAGATCGAAGCCGGTGCCTGTTGAAGAACTGTTAGTATCCCAGCCTAAACCAATTGTAAATTTTGGGGAATTGATTGTTTCTCTTTGTCCCTTTTGCAAGTTAATAGCCATGTTATAGACTTTTAGTTAAATAAACTTAAAATAGTTTTATTATTGGAATTTATTAGCAATGTACTGATGCCTGCTATGCTGCCGCCTTCTATGTCGGCTTTAATGTTATCTCCTACATGAATGATTTCTTTTAAATTCAGCATCTCTTCTTTCCTGTTTGCCTCCACAGTTCTTATCATGAGCTGAAATAATTCCTTATTGGGTTTTGACATTCCTACCTCATCAGAATACAATTGAAAGTCGAATAAGTCGTGGATGTTTAATCTTTTCAACACTTCCCTCAATGTACGTCCCTTGATAAAAGCGGTGTTGCTGAGCAGGCTGAGTGTATTATCCCCATCCTTTAACCGGCTTAATGCATCAGAAGTATTACTGCAATAAATAACAGGCAGGTACTTAAAAACAAGCTGTTCCATTTCATCATACAAACCTTTCAGATCAATATCATGAAAAGCATATGTATGATCGTTCATGGCACTAATGACCATCAGGTACATTTCTTCTGCTTCCAGGTTATTGCCTGTTTTTTCATTAATCGCATTACACATCAGATCTACCTGCCGGAATATCTGTGTTACTTCTTCAAGAGATTTGTTTTTCTGATTAAAATTATCAAAAAAGAACCTGTTCCTCTCCTGTTTAAAAGAAGGATGAGATTTAATTAAAGTTAGCCATAAGTCAAATGAAAAGTGCTTGTAACTGATCATTTAGTAATTGGGTTTATGAGTCTGTCAGCCCTGCTTTTGGCTACAGTTGCCTATTAAAAGTAATGAGATTTTACCTTTAAGCAAAAAGGATGCTGGGGGAGCGGTTAATATAACTTTTTGCTAACACATATGGGAAGGCTATATATTAATGCAAAAAACTGTTTATCAATAGTTTACACTATTAATAAACAGTTTATGATGATGAAATTTGATTATTTATTCGTGTTCCGCGAACGTGAGTACATACCCATTACAATCTTTGATAACGAATTCAGTAGCTCCGTAGAAGGTCTTTTCCAGTCCGCTTAATACTGTTACTTTATCCTTTATCGATTCAAAAAACCCCTTGATATCTTTTACGTTTATGTATAAAAGAAGGGAGCCCCCATCTGTTCTATTGATTTCTGGCAAGCGGCCTTCTATGTTTTTAAAAGATTCGAACATCAGGCTAACATTGCCGTTTTTCAGCATTGCCCAAACAGGATTTTCTCCGTTTTCAGGCACCGTCATAACAGGGCTGAATCCTAAAATCTGGTAGAATGCGATGGTACTGTTCATATCATGAACGTAGATGTTAGGCGATAATGATTCCATGTTTTGTTTTTTTAGTGCCTCAAAATTATGACTATGTATGTCCCGGAACTTGGAAAAATCCGGCAATTTTATAATTGAGCGGGGGTAAGACCGGTAAAGGATTTTACTTCATTACACAAATGTGCCTGATCATAATAACCGGCTGCATAAGCGATACTGGTGAGGTTTGTACCATTGTTATTTTTAATGGTATGCAGCACATTGGTAAATCTTACCAGCCGGATCATCCCTTTAATACTTACACCGGTGTATTGTTTGAAAATCCGTTCCAGTTTTCTTTCACTCATCGCATGCCTGCTGATGAGGTCTGCAACGCTGAGTTGCCCCTTATATGCGGAGATATCATTCATTACAGCGATTATCGGTAAATACGGTGTATGCAGTTTTTTCAGGAAGTAGTTGTCCAGCTTTCTTTTCACATCTTTTCTCTGATGGATAATTTCAGCCAGCTGTTTATCTTCATAAGGAAGCGCCTGATTGGTAGCTTCTTTCAGGTCCAGTTTGTAAAAGGCGCCTATACTTCCCGGTTTGAAACGGATACCTATTGCAGATGACCCTGCCTGGCGGGTAGTATCCCTGAAAGTGGTCATTGTGCCCACCAGTAAGCTTTCTTCAGTTGTACCCATATTGTAGATGATATCTGCACAGCAGTCTGGTAGTATACGGTGAGCATATGGGTGTGCTTCCTCACCGACACGGAGAGTCCAGTAAGCATCTATATAGCTTTGCAAAGCAGGATGAGGAAGGTATTCTCTATAACCCATTTGAGCATCAAATTACTGATTTTTGCTATCAGAATTTGTAAATTTGAGAAGACTAACCCAATTTATAACTTATGAAAGTAGCGATAGCTTCTCCTCCGATTCCCACATCTATCAGTGAAGGTTTATTCTGGCTTGAAAAACTAGTGAAAGATGCCGCTGCACAACAGGCAGAAATCATCTGTTTTCCTGAATCATATATTCCGGGGTATCCGGGAATGGGATTTGAGGAAGATCAACGCGAACCGGCAAAGCTACAGGCAGCACTGGATAGTGTGTGTAAAATAGCTGCTGAAAATTCCATTGCTATCATTGTACCGATGGACTGGCATCATCCGGATGGATTGCTGAACATTGCTCATGTAGTATCTGCTACCGGAGAAGTATTAGGTTATCAGACTAAAAATCAATTAGATCCTTCAGAAGATAATATATGGATTCCGGGTACTGAGCGCAACGTTTTTGAAGTGAATGGAGTGAAGTTTGGAATTGTCATCTGCCATGAAGGATTTCGTTATCCTGAAACTGTAAGATGGGCCGCCCGGCGCGATGCGAAAATTGTATTCCATCCTCATTTTGGTGGCAGTAATACCAGCGGCGTACAACTCACTGAATGGGGAAACAAAGACAATCCTTATTACGAAAAGGCTATGATGATGCGGGCGCTGGAGAATACTATCTACTTTGGCAGTTCTAATTATGCATCCACTTACCCGGATTCCGGCAGTGCAATAATAGGCCCGGATGGCCGCTGCATTATTCATGAAACTTATGGGAAGTCAGGCGTAATTGTAGCTGATATTGATCCTGATCTGGCTACAGGATTATTAGCAAAAAGATTGAAGAACGAATTGTATAAATAAAAGAAGGGGGGTATCAGGAATTGATACCCCCTTTTTTATATATTGTACGATGCCCATTATGAAAAACATCTGCCGCGTTCTGTTCTTTATCGCGTCTGTAGCCCTCTTAGATTCCTGTAGTTATCATGTAGCCGGAATTGAGAAAGGATTCAAATTGCCCCCGGACACTATTCAGACCAGCATATACTGGTACTGGCTTTCTGATAACATCTCAAAAGAAGGTGTTATTAAAGATTTGCAGGCGATGAAAAAGGTGGGGATCAATCGTGCCTTCATAGGAAACATAGGTTTAGACCCCAACAATCCTCCTTATGGAAAAGTAAAACTCTTTTCAGATGAATGGTGGGATATCATGCATACTACACTGAAAACTGCAGGTGAGCTGGGTATTGAAATCGGTATATTCAATGGCCCCGGATGGAGCCAGTCTGGCGGTCCCTGGGTGAAACCGGAACAAGCCATGCGTTATCTGATATCATCGCAGGTGACAGTACTGGGCGGCAAGGAAGTGATGTTGAAATTAGAGAAGCCCATCAGCCAGTTTCAGGATGTACGGGTTATTACGTTTAAAACACCACAATTAAAGACATACTCTCCCAAACTTAGTTCTACTCCTCTGCTTGCTGATCTGGATGTGCTCATTAACGCAGATACCATTCGTGCTATCAACTTTGACTCTAAGGGGCAACAACAAATTGATATAGATTTCCCTGCTGAATATACAGCACAGAGCTTAACTATATATCCGACGCTTCATAGCATGGTATCCAATGTCACTTTACAGATAAAAGAAGATACAGGGTATAAGACGATAAAACAATTTGATATTAACCGGGGCAATGATGCGTTGAATGTAGGATTCTCCCCTTATGCACCCGTAGCAGTCTCATTCCATGAGACAAAAGCTACATCCTTTCGTTTACTATTTGATCATTATTCCGATGGTAGCGGCATAACAGAATTAGTCCTCTCTCCTCTTCCCAGAGTTGAAAAGTACGCGGAGAAAACACTGGCGAAAATGTTCCAGAGCCCATTGCCTTACTGGCAGGAATACCAATGGCCTGTTCAGGAAAAAGTTATGGATGCCGGCACACTGATTAATCCAAAAGAGGTGCTGGATATTTCGGCCTTCATGCAGGCAGATGGTACTTTAAAATGGAATGCTCCGGAAGGCAACTGGGTTATCATGCGTACGGGTATGACCCCAACTAAAGTAACCAACTCGCCTGCCTCTCCCGAAGGAAGAGGATTAGAGATTGATAAAATGAGTAAGGAACATATCGCTTCCCATTTTGATTCATTTATGGGTGAAATTATCAGGCGTGTTCCTGCGGCAGATCGTAAATCCTGGAAGGTGGTGGTACAGGATAGTTATGAAACAGGTGGTCAGAACTGGACAGATGCATTGATAGATAGCTTTAAATCAACCTATCATTATGACCCTTTACCTTATCTGCCTGTTTTTAAAGGTAATGTAGTAGGAAGTCAGGATCAGTCTGATCGTTTTTTATGGGACGTGAGGCGTTTTATAGCAGATAAAGTAGCCTATAATTATGTAGGTGGATTAAGGGAAGTCTGTCATCAGCATGGTTTAACAACATGGCTGGAAAACTATGGCCATTGGGGATTCCCGGGAGAGTTTCTGCAATATGGTGGTCAGTCGGATGAAGTTGGTGGTGAGTTCTGGAGTGAAGGAGATTTAGGTAATATAGAGAATAGGGCAGCTTCTTCTTCGGCACATATTTATGGTAAGGTGAAGGTTTCTGCTGAATCAGAAACTGCTGCGTTAGAGCCATTCGGCCGGTATCCGGCAAATATGAAACAACGTACGGACCGTTTCTTTACAGAAGGCATCAATAATACATTATTGCATGTTTATATTCAGCAACCTGATGACAGGAAACCAGGTGTAAGCGCCTGGTTTGGCAATGAGTTCAATCGTAATAATACCTGGTTTTATGATATGGACTTGTTTACTGCATATCTTAAACGATGCAACTTTATGCTGCAACAGGGTAAATATGTAGCTGATATAGCTTACTTCATAGGAGAAGATGCGCCGAAAATGACAGGAGTACAAGACCCTGCATTACCAAAAGGTTTTTCATTTGATTATATCAATGCAGAGGTAATAGAGAATCGTTTGTCTGTAAAAAACGGAAGGTTTGTGTTACCTGATGGGATGAATTATAAAGTACTGGTTTTACCGAAGCTGGAGACGATGCGGCCGGAACTGCTGGAGAAGATTGCAGCACTTGTAGAACAGGGAGGAGTTGTACTTGGGCCTAAACCTATACGTACACCAGGTTTACAAAACTATCCTGAGGCAGATAATAAATTAAATACGCTTGCGGCAATACTTTGGGGTAATATTGATACAAAAATGATTAAGACGCATTCCTATGGGAAAGGTATGGTCATGGATGGTATGAGTTTAGAAGAGGTTTTTTCAGCATTAAAAATGCGCCCTGATTTTAACTTACCCAAAGACGAGGAAGCGCTATTCATACACCGCAAAATTGATAATGGAGATATCTATTTTCTATCCAATCAAAAAGCAGAGAAAATCAGTATCCATCCGGCATTCAGAATACAGGATGAGCTGCCGGAATTATGGGATGCCACTACAGGTACGATGAGACCTTTACCCCAGTTTACAAATGATGGAGAGACAATACAGGTACCCATTGAACTGGAAGCTTATGAAAGTGCTTTTATCCTTTTCAGAAAAACTAAGGCTGAAAAAAAATCCTTACTAAACTATCCGCTGCTCATTTCCTCAGATGAAATCACTACTCCCTGGACAGTTAATTTTGATACATTAACAGGAGGGCCTGCGGCTCCGGTAACATTCAATAAACTCACAGACTGGTCTCAGAACAGTGATTCCCGGATAAAATATTATTCGGGCACTGCTGTTTATCATAACACTTTCTCTTTAGCGAGACTTACTAAAGGAGAACATATTCGGTTGAATACAGGAAAGGTAATAGCTATTGCAAAGGTGAAAGTAAATGGCAAATATGTTGGAGGACTGTGGACTCCACCTTACAGTCTGGATATTACTGATGCTATAAAGGAAGGTAAGAACGAGATAGAGATCAGTGTAGTGAATACCTGGGTGAACCGGTTGATAGGAGATAGTTTTCTTCCTGAAGATAAGCGAAAGACGTGGTCAATAATGAAAGACTATGATCAGAAAAGTAAGCTGGTTCCGGCAGGATTATTAGGGCCCGTTATGATTGAAAGAAATAAATAAAAAGAAGAGGCCGGGTGGCCTCTTCTTTTTAGTATTAATTATTTGCAACTATTTGTATAGTCTTCTGCCATCTTTATATAGGAGTTGTCAGATTTGAAATCGTATGTGGCTGCATCCAGTTTAGCCAGCATTTCCGGACAATCTTTAAAGTATTCTTTCATCATCTCAGCTTTTTTCTTGAACCAGTCGCGTCCCTGGTTTGCGACTTCCGTTTCATTTGGTCTGATAAACACAATTGCATTAGTCGCGCCTTCTCCGAAGTTCTCTTTCAGTATTCTGATTTTAGCAGAGCTGTAAAGGATTTCGAAAGGATAACTTTTAGAGCGGAGCATATCAAAACTTACTGCATTGTTTTGTTCAAATACAGGTTTGAACTTATGTATTTCATAAGATTTTCCTAAAATACCGAAGCTCGTTACATCAGAGAGTTTATAGTTTTTCCTTACGGTTTTATCTTTCTCAATGATTTCGAATTTCACATATTTACCTTCATCCAGATTCACAATACTACCACTCATTTTTTCATCTATATATTTCCCCTTAATAGTATCCCCTTTGCTTAGTAACACCCAGCCAGCAGATACTTTTTCGGTAGAGAACATATTAGATCTTATTTCTCCCGAAGAAGAATCCAGCGGATATTTACGCTCATTCAATGTAGTGTAGTAACCGCTTATTTCCTTCAGCAGTGGTTCCCTGTTGGAATAATCAGCTCTGGTACCAAGGAATTTGCTTGAATAAGCGTACAATGTATCCAGTGATTTTTTCAGTTGTACGGTATCATAAGCCAGATAATACAGGAATGCCAGTTCTGAGTATCCTGCTACTTTAATCTGCTTCATGTTATAATCAGAAGGATAGGGTTGTGCAAGCAACTGGAGATATGATTGCTCATATGGTTTGATTAACTGAGCGTAATCCTTTGTGTCCTTCTTTTTCAGGTTAGCTACCAGGTCGTCATTCAGAGAATCCAAAGAAGCCAGTTCGGGATATTTCTTTTTAGCACGATAGATAACGGGTAAGTTAAAGGACTGCATCTGATAACCATCTATGAAAGTTTTCTGACGCTGGAAGGACATGCTTTTGATATGTTTAACTATTATTCTGTAAACATCAACTGCTCTTGCATTCGCCAGTAACTTGGTAAAATCATTACTGATCTGGTCTTCAGAAGCAAGAGATTCCTGTTGGGATATTTTGATGGTCTTGCTGCTGTAAGGTTCTCCTTTTTTGTTAATAACCACTTCCTGTATTTCACCTTCTACATTATATGTAGGAGTAAAGGTGTTACCAGCGATAGGTGATAAACTCATCCTGTTTACCAGGAATGCTACTACGAGGTCGCCGGTATCTTTCGGTGTGGCAATTCCTGCTTTAGATAATTCCTGGATAATGCTCCCTCTGAAAAGGTCAATACTGTTGTCCTTTTTGGAACTTAAAAGGTTATCTAACAGGTCGGCATTAATATCTGAAACGAAGAAAATGCTTTTGTGATTACTAAAGCGCTGATTTTCAGCGAACCTGTAAACAGGCGCCTTATAATCAGTGTAAGTCACCGTTTGGGCGGCGAGATCTTGTTTCATGGCAAATAAAACAACCAGGGTTGAATAGAAGAATAGTTTTTTTCTCATAGTTTATATTATAGGTATAGGTACCCGCACAAGATAAGGTTAATTAAAATTTTACACTTACTCATATAAGCATATTTAATTAAAAGATTATATCAGAAGCTCTCTAATTAATACCCTCTCCTGTCAGGGTATACTTCCTGGGACTATTGCCATCACCGGCCAGAATGATTCCGCCACTCAACTCAATATGCTCATTTTCAACAGGTACGATTATTTTATTCTCCCGGTTAACAACTCCCCAGTTATTATGTTTTTTTACTTTAAAAAGGCCTTTACCCAACCATTCGCAATCTTCATAGAGTAAGTCAAACAGCAGTTCTCCTTCTTTAGTCAGGTATCCTTTCTGCTTATCATTGAAGTTATAAGCAGCGAGTCCTGTTTCCGGGTCATAAGGGCTTATATATTCAAATACCGGTGGGATAACAGTTGTCCCTTCACTGTTTACAATTCCGAATTTGCCACCATAGATCATAGTGATAAACAGATCTTTGTTATTACCTTTTTTTATGTCCTGCCAGTGACTGTTATTCGCAACAGTACGTCCATCCGGCAGTATGAAATATCCTGTTCCATCTGTTAGTAACACGTGACCAAGATCTTTGTCCACGTATGTATAACTATCAAAGGTGTCATATATTTTGCCATCTATAGTGAACTTTTTAATCACACCATTACAGTCATATAACTGGCTTTCAGAGCCACTCCTGTCCCTGAAAAAATTGGAACCAATAATGGATGTTCTATTAGGTCCGTAAAAAAGCCGGCTGTATACACGTGGTAAAATCGGTTCCAGTTTTTCATTTAGCCAACACTCACCTTTCTTTAATTCTGCTATATAATTTTCACTGGTACATAATTCATTCTTTGAGATGGATCTGTAAGGAAGATCTTTCCTGATAATCTTTAGATCACGTATACGGATAAGATCTGACTGGATGGTATCCTTTGTCTCCACGACTGCCAGTAACATGGAATCATTAACTATTCTTATGTTGTTATATTTAAAATCAGTCAGTACTTTTCCCGTTTTGCTGATGATCGCTCCTCCTTCTCTCTTATACCCTCCTTCCAGCAAATCATCATTGATGAAATTAAGCCAGCTGTAAACAGGTTTAATTACCCAGTTACCCTTACTATCAATTACACCCCATAAAGAAGCACGGAAATACGTATTCTTATCTGTAGGAGATTCTATAGAAGCTATGCTCAGCCCATTTTTCTGGAATGAATAAATCCCTTTAAAGCTTTCTTTTCCCAGGAGTACTCCTTTAAAATTGATCAGGTATTTCTTATCATCATGAGATACAGATGCCAGCTGATTTTCAGCGCTCAGTACTTCTGTATAAAACCGGGGTTCACAAATAACACTTTTATTTGTTTTGGTATCTACAAGTCCTGCGTCTGTCTTCCAGTACCCTCCGGATAAAATAGTAGGATCACCATGAGGCATACTTACACGGATAGTATCTTTAGCACGCTGGCTAAGGAAAAATGTTTTATCTGCTTCAGTGTATATTTTATAATAGAACTGCCCTTTATCGGAAAACGTGTTTATTTTATAGAATGCAGGTTTTATCAACGTCTTTTTCAATGCATCTACTACACCAAAGCCTGCGGCAGTTTGTACAATAAATGTATTTATACTTGTTGGCTGGATAAAGTAGTAATCAGTATTAAAATATTTCTTTCCGTTGAGATCATAATAATTGCAGACAGCAGCCTTATATCCTACAAAACCTTTCTTTCCATCAGGAATAATATATTGAAAAGAGGGCTGAATGATGATCTTACCGGCATTGGTTTTTAATCCATACAATCCATTCTCTTTAAACACTACATTCCCATTGCTCATTATAATATCCGGCCGGGTCGCTGCTGCATATAGATTGGTAAAAGGTGAAGTCAGTTTGAACAATGGGCGGCTTTCATTTATTATGCTAAGCAATGAAGGCCCGCTACTTTCTTTCTCTGGTGTTCTTTCATGTGAGAAATCAGCAATACCCTCTTCCATTACGGTTTCAAAAAAAGATAATTTACAGCCACCAGGAGTAAGATGTAATTCCTGATAAATCGTTCTTTGTGCAGATAAGGATATGCCTGTTATACAAAAGCTTATAAGAAAAAGAAAGGTTTTCATGTAGGGATAGGGTTTTAGGTACAGATTTATACAAATATAAATATTATATTATAGCTGTATAACTTTTTGACCTTTTCTTACAGTAACCTTCGAATTATACTTAAATAAGTAGCATTAATTATCCGAGGAAAAGGCTTCCCTCATTGAGCCAGGAATCCATCATTTACCCGATTTTTGCTTTAAAACGTATTTTAACAATGTCCCTTTTGTTGCATATATGACTTCCAACCCCAATTGTGAGAAATAATTGTCCATACCTCTTCCTACAAAATTACCAGGTGTCACAGCATGTCCCGCTGTATCAATAAGGGGTACCTGTATAAGTATATTCATATAATCGGGACTTTCTCCAATTACTTTATACTGACCTTTAAAAGCATTGGCTTTCTCACGCACATAGTCTTCGATTTTTTCTGAAAGACGTACGTCTCCAATCCGTTTAGCAATAGAGAAGTCGCTGGTAGCCTCTACTTCAAATTGCATATTGACCTGCCTCCCTTCATTAAGTACGGTCCTATACGATTCATCCAGCTGTTCAAGAAAACGGCTAAAGGCGTCCTTCCCATCAATCCTGAGGGTGGTCTCTACAGCCTTATCCATACCGGGGAACTCACGCTGCTGCGAGTGTAGTATTGCATCTGAATATACAGCATTTGTAAATTTATCCACGGCTTTCAATGATAGCTGTAATTGCCTTGCCGTGGTTCCCGGAGGCGAATCCATCCAGCGCATTTTCGTTTCTATGCAGATGTCGGCAGGTGTTTTCTCTATTATGATCTTCATCTGATCACTTTTTGAATGCGCTGCAGTAAAGGCCCGCTGGCTTATGATATTCTCTTGTTGCGTTTTAAAATCCAGCGTATTCTTATAGCCACTTTTGAGTAGCGCGCTGTTGATCTCAGAAATAGCCGAACAATAATCATTCTCTATTTCACGTTTCGCCTCATTTACTATTGGCACAACAATCAAACTGAGCTGAGAGCGGTCCATTTTCATTCTGTCTTTATCCTGCGCATGTACGCTGGCAGACAAGAAAATAAGGATCCCCACTAAATTATATTGGATTTTCATAGATCTTATTCTAATACTATACGCAGATTTTTATTCCCTTTTTCTTCCTGCATTTTCTTCCCGCCGTTTATCACCTTGCACTTAGATGTTTGAGGACGTACTTCCACCACCTCTAGTTTCGCAACAAGCTCCTCATCTCTGACTTTACCGCCTGGGGTATCCATTTCTGTGGCCACAATGGCTCTTAATTTGCTCCCTTCTTTCAGGTCTATATTTTCCCCTCCTTCTATCAATACCTGGCTTACCTGTTTATCATCTCCATCCACCACTTTCAAAAATGTCAGGTACAGTCCAAACGTATTGCATATCCACTTGTTTAACTTCCCTGAAGTCTTTTCAATTGCGTTGATCAACTTTCCTTCTATACTTCCGGGATCAGAAGCCTTCAACTTATCAATTGCATTACTCACAGCCTCTGTGTTCCTGTCTTCTACTTTCAAGATTTTACTTAACGCAGACAAGCTCTTGACGCCTTTAGTAATTTCGACCACCGAACTTTTACTATCCCCGGAAAAATATTGTGAAGCAATCGTTTTTCCGGTTTCAACATCCACAAATTTTATATCATAATCAACTCTCACCACGTCCTCATTATTCTCCCGAAAAGCATTGGCGTTTTTTACCGCACCAAATACCAGCAGTTGAGCTCCCAGACTTTTCCCCTGATCAATGATTTTACTTTCCAAAAACGCGGTCCCCTTTTGCCTTGCTATTTCTTCCTGCGTCAGTTTCCATTTTTCTATTTCAAGTAATGTGAAACGTTTTGTCTGCACGAGTATCCGGGCTACTGTTGCATAAATATTTTTCGCCACGATGGAATCCCTGTAGCTGGTGGGTGAAAAAGGGACAATACCCACTATTTTCATTTCATTGACCTGTGCGTATAACAGATGTGAGGATACTATTAACAGAGGGAGAAAAAGCAGATAGCTTTTTGTTAACTTTTTATTTTTCATGCTTACAGATTTCAGGAACATACAGGTATTAAATTAGCAGCTTCTATTTTCCGTAAAAAGTCTGCAAAAGCTTGTTGGACGAGTTTGTCGAGGGAATCCCCGGGAGCTAATGGCAATTTCTCTTCATATACGCGTTTCGCACATGGGGTACTGTTTCCTTTATGTATTTTTAAAACAAGTTTTAAGGTATAGTTGACAAATTGTTTTGATTCATCTTCCACAGGTTCAGATGAAGTGAGATCACCAACAATAGTATTATTAGCAGATATATCTGGAATATCACCTATTGTCACATTGTAAGACTTGCTTTCATAATACTTAGCCAGCAAAGCTGAGAATTCATCATTCTGCTGACTATTCACCCGAACGATAACCTGTACGTCATTACTATTGCCAGTATTAACAGGGGCTTTGCTGGGTTTTAAGTGTGTAACAGGTGTTGTAGATACATTAATTACAATAGGTGGTTTCTCCTCTCTATGTGACGAATCCTGAGATGGTTTAGGAGGGTGTTCGCGGGAACTCTTTTCAGATTTAGGTATTGATAACACAATGGCAATCGCCAAAAATACAGCCGGCATACCGAATAAGATCAGTTTGCGGCCCCAATTGGGTAAATTCTTAAACCAATTGAATTTTTCAAGGTATTCTTTACCTGTAAAAAAGGTCAGTAAAGGTAAAATAGAAGCAATGCTTGCCAGTATCGACAAACACTGTACAACATGAGCTGATGTAAAATTCATTCGTCTTTGATTGATCTTATAGGGGCCTGGAGTTATAATTTGATTGCCAGTTTCGCTTCTTGAAATTTCACAATTCTGACAAATTTAAAGGGGTTTGAAAGAAAAACAGTTAATGCGGTGTTAATACAAAATAATAGAAGAAGTACTCCTTATCTAAGGGTATTAATATCCCAATTGGGAGACATATTCACCAAAAAAGACAACGCCTGGTTTATATGAAAAATAATAAAAAATGAGTTGCCGGGCTACAAAACGAAAACGCCAGCAAAATTGCTGGCGTTTTCGTTTTGTAGCCCGGACAAGAATCGAACTTGTATCTAAAGTTTAGGAAACTTCTATTCTATCCATTGAACTACCGGGCCCTTCCGGATCTGTTAAATCCTAAAGTGGAGTGCAAAAGTAAACGTTTTTCCCAAATTAGGAAATTAATTAACTATAGATCTTCTCTACCTGATCCATGTATTTCTGCATGATCACCTTGCGTTTCACCTTTAGTGTAGGGGAAAGCTCTCCTCCGCTTACCGTCCATTCATGGGCCAGCAGCTCAAACTTCTTGATTTGTTCTATATGACTGAAATACTGGTTGTATTTATCCAATATCTGCTTGTAAAAGCCCTGCACGTCCGCATTCTTCAGCAATTCTTCATGTGTTCCGGCTTTTATACCATTTTTGGCAGCCCAGCGTTCCAGTTGAGGGAAAGAAGGCACTATCAGCGCTCCGGTAAACTTCCGGCCCTCACCCACCACCATGATCTGCTCTATAAATGGAGACTCCTTGAATTTGTTTTCAATAGGCTGTGGGGCCACAAACTTGCCTCCAGAGGTCTTGAACAGCTCTTTTTTACGGTCTGTGATCTTCAGAAACTTGTTATTCACCAGTACCCCGATGTCCCCTGTATGGAACCAGCCATCTATAATAGATTCGGCTGTCAGGTCGGGGCGTTTGTAATACCCCATGGAAATGTTAGGTCCTTTACACAGGATTTCCCCATCCTCTGCCAGTTTTACTTCCACATTACTGATAAGAGGGCCAACAGTACCAAACATACGGTCCTTCACATCTGCGCGGTTCACACTGATCACCGGCGAGGTTTCCGTTAAACCATAACCTTCCAGTACCGGAATACCGGCAGCAGTGAAGATTTTGAGCAAACGTACCTGGCAGGCAGCAGAACCAAGAACAACTGCGTCTATCTTTCCGCCAAGGGCCTCCCGCCATTTATTAAAAATCAGCTTATTGGCAATGGACAACTGAAAGTTGTACCATCCGCCCATAGGCTTGTTAATCTCATATTTCTTACCCAATTCCACTGCCCAGAAGAATAAAGCACGTTTAATGCCTTTTAATTCCAGGCCCTTAGCCATTATCCTTTCATATACTTTCTCCAGCAAACGGGGAACGGTTGTAAATATAGTCGGCTTCACCTCCCGCAGATTATCTCCGATGCTATCCATATTCTCCGCATAATATATCGGTACACCTGCCGTGAGGTATACGTAAGAAACCATGCGTTCAAAAATATGGTTCAGCGGCAGGAAACTCAATGCACGGGCATCCTGATTCACCGGCAGATAAGGCGTACAGGCTGTCACATTGCTCATGATGTTGCGATGATTCAGCATTACTCCTTTAGGCGTACCCGTAGTACCGGACGTGTATATGATAGTAACCAGCTGTTCAGGATCAATGTTCTTTTTAATCTCCTCTATCTTTGCAAAGTCTTCCTCTTTTCCCATAGCAGGAATCTCTGACCAATGCCTTACCCCTTCTACCTTGTCGAAAGTAAAGATCTCCTTCAACAGTGGCAGTTTATGACGGAAAGGAGCGATCTTATCATACATATCCTTATCACTCACAAACAGAATACTTGCCCCACCATCATTCAATACAAATTCCAGTTCATGTTCACTTAGTGTAGGATAAATAGGCGTAAGTACAGCCCCTGCCTGCTGACAGGCAAGATCTGTAATGAGCCATTCCGGGCGATTCGGAGAAACAATTGCTATTTTATCAGTGCCTTCAGCAGTAGCATCTCCTTTGCCAAATCCAAATTGCAGTAACCCTGCACTGAACCGCATGGTGATATCTGCTACATCCTGTGTTGAATATTTTTTCCAAACGCTATTTTCCTTTCCTACCAGCATATCTGCTTTAGGATAATGCTTAAGCTGGTATGCGATTACGTCAAATAATCTTAATGGCTGCTCCATGATTGCTCTTTAATAAAGTAATGCCGGGTTTAGATCCCCCTCCGGTATTTTTCTTCCTGTAATTTGTCATACTCCTTCAGTGTATCGCCAAAAGGATCGCGATGCCAGGCATAAAAATACTGGAAAGCAAGGATAAGTCCCCAGCCCAATCCTGCCCATACAGGCCACGGCGTTCCACCTGAGAAATTGTGGGATGTAAGCAGCCAGATGGCCCAGAGAAACGCATTTATGACAAGGTATATCATCAAATGAGATTTAAACCTGGACCTGGACTTAGCTATATGCCAGAGACGGTCATCACGTTGAGAGGTTGTTTCCATATGCGTCAGTTTTTACGTAGATATAACTAAATATAGAGATTTTTTCCTGAATATAAGAGCTTCATGTTTGAACGGAGATAATTGCGTACAGATCTGCAACTGCTGCGCCATTTCAGCAAAACCAGCTAATTTTGAATCAGACCCGAACAGACAATAGCATAATACGAAACACGGCATTCCAGGCATTCCACGAATTACACTGCAAACTTATTGAGAAAGATATTAACAGCACACAGATTGTGCTAAAGATTGTGTCTTAATGGTTATTTAATTGATGAAACCCAGGGCGTTTTATTTAATAATGCACTCACCTGTCCCTGGTGATAATACATTTTTTATCAGCAGGGACTGGTGAGCTGGTTCTTTTATTTTTTTGATCTCTCGAGATCAGGTAATAGCCCTGTCAACAGGCCTATTAAAGGCAGGTAAGCACATACCTGGAATACATACTCTATACTTGTTTTATCTGCCAGCTTACCCAGCACTGCAGACCCAATACCCCCCATACCAAAGGCCAGCCCGAAAAATAATCCGGCAATCATACCCACTTTGCCAGGCACCAGTTCCTGTGCATACACCAGGATAGCAGAAAAGGCGGAAGACAGGATTACACCGATAAAAACACTTAATACAGATGTCCATAAAAGGTTCGCATGTGGCAACAATAATGAGAATGGAGCTACTCCAAGAATAGAAATCCAGATCACATATTTACGACCGATACGATCGCCTACAGGGCCGCCTATAAAAGTTCCCGCAGCAATGGCAAACATGAATATGAACAGGTATATCTGGGCGCTTTGTACGGGAACATGGAATTTAGAGATGAGATAAAATGTGTAGTAGCTGGTCATACTGGCCATGTAGAAGTACTTGGAGAATACCAGTATCAGCAGGATACCCAACGCAAAAACGACTTTACTTTTGGGCAGCTGTGCATGTGCTACCACTTCTTTTGATTTACTTCTGATACGGTGCGTATTCTTTTTATACCATCCACCAATATTCAGCATCACTACAATCGCCAGTATAGCTGCCAGTGAAAACCAGCTGATGCTGGATTGTCCCTTGGGAACAATAATCATCGCCGCAAATAAAGGCCCCAGGGAGCTGCCCGCATTACCACCCAGCTGAAAAAGCGACTGTGCCATACCATGTTTACCACCGGAAGCCATATAAGCCAGCCGGGATGCTTCCGGATGAAATACCGAAGACCCTACTCCTACCAGCGCAACCGAAAACAGTACAAGGTAGAAATGATGCGCCTGCGACAGGCTTATCAGTCCTGCTAATGTAAAGCCCATGCCGATGGCCAGGGAATATGGCTTAGGGTTTTTATCTGTATATAAACCAACCAGTGGTTGTAATAACGAAGCAGTGAGTTGGTAAGTTAATGTGATCAGTCCTACCTGGGTGAATGTAAGGTGTAACGAATCTTTCACCAGGGGATAAATAGCTGGTATCAGGGACTGAATAGTATCGTTGATAAGGTGGGAAAAGCTAAGGGCCAGCAAAACGGAGAATACCGTTTTCTCAGCTACTTTCTGTGCCTCGCTTTTCTGGGTTTCGTTCAGGATCATCTTTTCCATAATTATTACTTTTTGTACTCTTCGTGGCTATGTTGTGTAATACGTTGTGCCCACTGCCAGGCTTTTTGCCCATCCTGGGCGATGATGCTGTTCAGCAGGTTTTTGTGTAATTGCTGGGTAGATCTGAATGACTCTACTGAATTGAATATCTCTATAAAATGCTTTTTAAGATGGCTGGCTACTGTTTTATACAGGTCTGATAAAATACTGTTTCCGGAAGCCTCTGCAATACTCACGTGAAAGTCGATATCGGCCTGTATACAGTCTGCTACCAGCTCTGCACTGATGCCCTCTTTCCGTTTTTTCAGGTGTAGTTCCATCTTTTCAATGTCCGCATCGCTGCGGTTCAGGGCTGCTTTCTGGGCAATCTTCATTTCCAGCAGCTGCCGCACTTCGTCCAGATCTACGAACTGTGCTCTTTTGAGGCGCTGAGGTAACGGCTCTTCTATACTTCCGCCTTCTTCCACGAACGTCCCCAGCCCCTGCTGTACACGGACCACTCCCCCGTTTGCCAGGATGCGAACAGCTTCCCGGATGGTAGAACGACCAACCCCAAACTCCTGCATCAGGGCAGGTTCGGTAGGTAACTTTTCGGCTGGTTTGTAGGTGCCGCGTGATATTTGCTCCTGCAGACGTTGTGCTACCTCGTCTGCCAGGCTGTTTCTTTTAATTTGCATATTCATCATATCATCAGATGATTACAAAGGTAATTAATCAATCCACATCCTCACACCTTTTTTTATTTATCTTTGCGCCTCTTATATATATCATACAGATGAAAGCATTTAATTTATTTATTCTATATCGCTTACCACTTGGTATTGTTTTGTTATTGGGCGGTGTTGCACTGGGTTTTACTGTTGGCTGGTGGGAAGCTACTATTCCCCTGTTTCTGGCCGTAGTTTGCCTGGTTACACATTTCATGTTTGGACCTATGCGTCTGGTACAGGAAGCTGTTGAGGCTGGAAATATCGATGTGGCGATGGGCTTAATGAACAAAGTTGCTTTCCCTAAATTGCTGTATAAGCCAATCCGTTCTGTATACTATTTTATGCAGAGTAACCTGGCCATGTATAATAAAGACCTGGATAAGGCAGAAGCTACCATCCGCCAGAGTATTGCTTCCGGCAGTCCGATGAAAGAATATGAAGGTATGCAGTACTTCCAGCTGGGAACTATCTCTTACCAGAAGAACGACCTCAAAACTGCTGATCAGAACCTGAGGAAAGCATTAAAGATGGGACTTCCTGATAAGGAAAACACTGCGGCTGCTTTACTAACCCTGGCTTCTATTGCTATGAGCCGCCGGGATTTCAAAACCGCCAAAGACTACTTCCGCAGAGCAAAAGCACAAAAACCTACTACTGCCCAGATAGTAAGTCAGATCAAAGAAATGGATAAATACATCTCCAGAATGCCTGGCTGATGATGTTGTGGACAAGGAAGTGATGTATAATAAATAATTAACCTTTATTTTTGTAAAAATGCATCACGCCCATGTTTAACTTCAACGAGATACTGGCAGTTACCTTTACACTCTTTGCTGTGATAGATGTTGTAGGCTCAATACCTGTACTGATATCCCTGAAAGAGAAACTGGGACATATTGATTCCGGTAAGGCTACAATAGCTTCCGGATTCCTGATGGTACTGTTCCTGCTGGTAGGTGAACCTTTCCTGAAACTATTGAGCGTAGATGTACATTCCTTTGCAGTAGCCGGTTCTATCGTAATATTTGTGATAGGGCTGGAAATGATCTTAGGTGTGGAGTTTTTCAAAAGCGAAAAGGACTCGAAAACGGGAAGTCTTATCCCGATTGCCTTCCCGCTGATTGCAGGCTCGGGTACTCTCACCACCATCATGTCACTTAAAGCCAACTTCAACGCTACCAATATATTCGCGGGTATCCTCATTAACCTGGTCATCATTTATGTGGTATTACGCTCCCTGAGCTGGATAGAACGTATCCTGGGTAAAGCCGGACTGATGGTGGTACGTAAGTTCTTTGGAGTGATCCTGCTGGCTATTGCAGTGAAGATATTTAAGAGTAATGTCAACTTATAACGCGCTTTTGCTATTAATCTGTAAAAACGTTAGTTTTGCCTTCCTCCACCGGGTTAAACCGGTAAAGATGGCCTCGTAGTACAATGGATAGTATAAGAGTTTCCGAAGCTCCTGATACAAGTTCGATTCTTGTCGAGGCTACCAAATCAAAAAGGGTTTAAGTTACAGAACTTAAACCCTTTTTGATTTTATAGTCATCTCTGACCGAACAAAAACTATCCCTCTCTGTTATATACTATGCTACCTTATCTTAATCTTATCCGAACAATGGAATGGGGTTCCCGAATGCCTCTTTTACTCTCAACCTTCACCTCGAACATTTAATCACCTCAATTAAACACCACAAATGAAAAAAGTGATATTCGCCTTCATACTGGCAATTGTCATTTCAATTCCGGTATTTGCGCAAGAAGATGTTCCGGGCTGCAAGGACAGCCCTATGTTTAACAGGATGCCCAATACACTTATCGCGGTATGTTCAAAGAATTATGATGAATTCGCTATACCAACAGCCCAGGATAAATCAGAAACGAAAGAGGGCACAAAAACATTTATTCAATATGCCTACAACAATGAAAGCGGAGTACCCGCCCCGTCCTTTTTTCAGATAGTAAAAAACTTCGAGAATGCGATACTAAAGACGGGAGGGAAGAAAGTGTATTATAATAAAGATGCCGGTATAGCAACATTTTTTACAAAATCATCCGGCAAAGACGTCTGGGTTGTGCTTCAGGATATGGCCGGACAGAATCTTGGCAATTTCGAGCTTAATATACTCGAGATTGAAGGTATGCAACAGGATATAAATGCAAGTGACCTCTTGGATGCAATAAATAAAAATGGCTCCATTGCTCTTTACATCAACTTTGAAACTGGCAAATCGGATATTAAGCCCGAATCTCAAAAAATAATTGGTCAGGTTGCGGAAATGCTTAAATCAGACCCATCCATGAAAATAAGCGTTGAAGGTCATACTGATAATGCAGGAACTCCTGCTGCAAACAAAACACTTTCAGAAAACAGGGCTAAATCAGTGATGAATGCTCTTATCACAGAAGGTATTGATAAAACACGGCTCTCCTCCAAAGGATGGGGACAGACAAAGCCTCTCTCAGATAACAATACAGAAGAAGGTAAAGCCAAAAACCGCAGGGTAGAGATCGTGAAATTATAACATGTCATTAAACCTATTTCCTCATCAGTAAAAAAGTAGCTATGATCATTGTTCATGATATTTTTATTTGTAAACCTGGTAACGCTTCTAAACTGGCTAAAATATTCAAAGAGGTAATGACCGGTAACAGTGAACTGGTCAACATCATGACCGATATGGCCGGCCAATATAACAAAGTAGTTATGGTAAGCCAATATGAAAGCCTTAGCGCATATGAACAAAGCTGGGAGAAATACAAAGAAGACTCTGAAGAAATGAAGAAAATGAAGGAGGCTATGGCCGGATATCATGATATGTACCTCACCGGATCACGGGAAATTTACCAGGTTTGGTAACACAGATAAGAAAAAAGGTCTATAAAGCCAGCAATATTGCTGGCTTTTGTTTTTACAGGCGTCCTCATTTGATTTATTTTCTTCAAAAAATAATAAGTTAAACGCCTAACTTTACTGAACTCTTACCATTAAATATTAATGCCGCCACTAAAGATAAAATACTTACTCTCTATACTCTTTTGTGTTTCTATTTCATTAAAAGCACAAACAGTACACTGCTTAACAAACAATACTTCCTTACAGATTAATACCTATGAGGTATTACCCGACAAACATTATAGTTTCGATCAGATCCGTTCCAGTACAACACTCCGGTTTGCACAAAATGATTCACTCAATACATCAGCGGCTGACTACTACTGGATAAAAATGATTGTTGAAAACCCATATCCCAATAATGAAAATTACCGGATCTCACTATCTCTCAAACTGAATTATATCCTCTACTTTTTCGATAACAGTACCCAAAAATGGATCAGCTATAACGCTGGTCTGGGAGAATCAAATAAAGGGACAGTATCTTGTACCTTACAGGGAAGAACAAGGAATATCCTTTATTTAAAAATAGATGTCCGCGATATTCAATCTTATGGTTATGCCATAAAACCAGCCATTATAATGGAAAAAGAAATTTCATTTAATAGCCGTAAAGATGTTTTATGGATCTCCTGGCTGCTCTGTATTGCCGTATTGATAAGTTTCGCCTGTTACAACCTGTTTGTCTATTTTCAGTTAAAGGATGAGGTATATCTCTGTTATCTGGTAGTTCAGTTGGGGGCTATTGTTTTCATCACTTCCTTCAAGCATTTTTTCAACCTGCTTTTGCCATTCGGGTTTTATAATATAAGATTGAATGCGGATGGCTCTACTTATAATTACGACCTGAATTCTTTCCTTTTGCATATAGGTTGTATAATTATATTCTCCGGTACCATCCAGCTCACAAGATCATATTTACGCACCAAAGAATTGTTGCCGGCCTACGACAACCTGCTTAAATATGCACTTTATACTTATGCAGGAATCGAACTGCCACCAGCTATCATAACTATCGCAGGCATCTATTATTTAGACAGCTATACACTGATTTATGATAATATTGCCATTCTGATTATTTCCTTACTAATCTTTTTCACCTGTATAGTCGCGTACAAACGACATATAAGGGCAGCAAAATATTTTCTGCTGGCAAATACACTCCCTTTAATTTTTGGCACCTTTACCGCTGTATTTTTTATTATTAATTCAGCTCCCACTTATACTAATAACGGGTCCTTTCTACCTGAAATCGCTATCATTTCCCAGATATTCACCTTTGCAGTAGCATTGGTTGCCCGTATAAGAATAGTGAACGAAGAACTGAAAGCGAAAGAACTGGAAGTCGGGAAATTAGCAGCAGATATAGCCCTCACAGAGTATAAACATACACTGATTGAAAAGGAAAATGAGTTCATCATTTCAGCCATCCAGCAGGAGAAAGACAAAAACGAACTATTACAGCAAAAACTGGAAATCAATCAGCGTGAACTGGTTGGTAACAGTCTTTATATTCATCAGAAAAACAAATTACTGGCTGACCTGAAAGACCAGATACAGGATATAGATAACCTTTATCCACATGTCAAACACCCCGGCTTAAAAAGCATCAAGTCTTCCCTGAAAGATAGTCAGTACCTGGACCTTGAATGGGATAAATTCAAATTGCATTTTGAGCAGGTACACCCAGACTTTTTCAAAACACTTCGCTCCAAACATCCTTCTCTTACCCAAAACGAATTAAGACTCTACGCCTATTTTCATATTCATTTATCCACCAAAGAAATTGCCGCACTGCTGAATATTGCGCCCGCCAGTGTAAGACAAGCCAAGGCAAGATTAAACAAAAAAATGGCCGGTGCCTTCCAATCGCCAGAACAGAACTAAACCTAACTCACACGTTATCAATTCATTTCTGATAAATTATGTAAGTGTATACACTTTGTATACGCCTCTTACTCGTTTTATTCCCACATATAATATCTCTTTGCAGAAAACCGGATTTATTTCTATCCACAGATAGAATTGTCAGATAGGATTTCAAACAAAGGGCGGCTATCCAGCTGTCCTTTTCTCATTAATCAGGTAATTATACGCAGCCCTTTCAGGTATTTCCTCTCTGTTTTCCCTGGTTTTCTCCATATAAATTTGTATCTGTCGAACCCCAATTACATCATACTAAAAATTCACTCATCATGTCATTCACAGATTTTTGTGATGTGTTTGCCAGCGCTCATGAAGATGGTTTTAATAGGATTATACGTCATATTTCTATGCAAAGACCCTCTTTATTCCATTATGGCACGCCATCGTTTGTAAAGAATCCCAAATTACTATGTTGTGGTATCGGAGAAGTGCATCCCGAAGTAATTAAAAGAGGCAACCCTCTAGTAACAGTAATGCCTTATTTACCAATACCAGGTTATCCGGGGGATGCAGGACTTGAATTTAACTTCTCTCTGAACAGGCTTGAGATCGATTTCTTCCCCACCAATGTTTTTGAATTACCCTCTGAATTAAATAACAAACTGGGAGAACAGTCCTTTGCACTGAGAGCAGTTGTTTGTGGTGGTATTGCCTGTCCCGATTCCAGGATATTGAAAGAGTTTGTTATTTACCCCGAACCTTATCGCCCGGATTTTAAAGGTAACAGCACACGTGATAATCCCTCATTTTCAGTAAGTATCAATCCACCAAAAAGAGGATTACCATTTACAGAAAAAGGCTTACAGTGTTTTGAACTGGAATTGTATGTTGTATTGAAATTTGTAAGAGAGGATTACAACGGAGAACCCGTACTGGGCATTGAACTGCAAAACCTGGAACTGGTGGATATTAAACCGGATGGATTAGAGAACAGTATGGAATGTTACATGAGAACAACACTGAAACTGGGTATCCTGCCACAGTTAAGGGTAGCGTTCAATGCACTGGCATTTGAAATAGGAGACTTCATCAGTATTGTGCCAACTCCTATATCTACCAATGTACCATTCAATCCATCTGTAGACAATGATACTGTATCTGTTTTCTTAACTCTCGAAACCCCATAATATGTCACATATTACTTTAGCCGCCAATGAACGGGCATTTAATAAACTGGTAGACAGGGCCCGCGATTATTTCCACCCTTCCACATCCGGCAGTGGTTCCTTCGGTCCTTTCAGCGTTTCATACAATGCAGGCGTTAAACTGGGTTCCGGTTCCATCGACCTGCAAAGTGATAACAGCGTACGCATTGATGAAATGGATATCATCTACGATCCGTTGAATGTTACATTTGGTATCGATATTCCTACCATTACAATAGGTGGGTTCTGTATCATACCATCCTTCTGGGGATGTATCCTCAGAGCACCCAAAATCACGCTCTTTGATGCCAATCCGGACATCAGTGTACCCATCAATTTCGATGGTATCTTCCAGAGCGAAATCTCCGGGGCCTTCAGGATCATTCCAAAGTTTTATAACAACCCTGCAAAAGGTACACTAACAGATCATGATGCACATGATCTGAATGTAGCCAATGAATGGCAATTCTATCTGGATCCGATATGGCTGGATATTGATATCATCGATATTGCTGATACTGCCGGTAACCTCATTCAAAGCATTACAGATGGCATCATTGACTCATTACTGGGATGGGCACCTGGTTGGGCAAGAGCAATCGTCAAAGCAATACTCTCCCCTGTTATCGCCCTTATCCGTGCCGCCCTGGATATAGGAGATGATATACAGGAATGGCTGTCCAATCTTTTCGGAGTAAGCCTGGGACTCTTCGACTTTGTAGTCACTGCCGTGGCAGATTATTTTGCCAGCAAGTATCCCATCTTCCAGTTTGAAACGCCATTTAAAATTCTCGATGGAAATGGCAGCCTCATTCCCATATTGATACCAATAGGAGATGTTGGTGTTAACGTAACAGATACGGAAATGGTCATCACATCCAACATTGCTTAATTCTTAAAGTAACAGATCATGTTCAATAAATCATTGTTTCGCACCTTTGGTGCAGATACACAACAGATCAACAGTAGTGTGATGATTGCTCATCCACTCAGTAAAGGACAGTTCAAGGGTATCGTGTTCCGCAATGACAAACAGGTAGGTGAGTTTTATATAAACAGCTACGCTGATGTCACAGCAACACAGGCAGATATCGACATGGCTTCCTTTGAAAAAGAACCACAGGATAAATGTGGTTGCACTGCATCCTCTCATCAATACCAGGTAAAACCGGACGGATACGTATTTTTCTTCAGTTCTACAGGCACAGATGGCTTTCATGTGGAATTATATGCCGAAGAACAAAAACCGGTCTATAATACCCGTCAGCTGCTTAAAGGAGATATCGTAGTATCTATGTTGATGAGACCCGGCGCTTACGAAATTATTGGTACAGATAACAAATGTATTCTCACCGTTAATGAACCGGAAGATAAAAATGATTACCAGCAACACCTTTCACGCGCTGTAACCCTTTCACTGAATGAAAAAGGGTTCAGCAGCAAAGAAGTAACAGTAGTACCCGGTCAGGGACTTGTTATCAGCCTGGAAACAGATAGTAATATACTGGTAAAATTATTAAAGGCAGCACCTCATAAAGAACAGGACCGCGTGCCAAGATGGACAAAATAAAAAATAAAGTCCCTGTAACAAACTACAGGGACTTTAATATTCTATGAGCGTAGCTCCCATTGAAAGACCTACACCAAAACCACATAGCAAAACTTTATTCCCTTTGCGGATAACATTATTTTCCATTGCATGATGCAACGCAATAGGTATAGTAGAAGAAACCGTATTGCCACTGTCTTTGATATAAATATAAAATTTCTCAGCAGGGATCTTACTCATCCGCCTTGCCCTCTCCAGCATAAACTGATTGGCCTGGTGAAAGATATACAGAGCCACATCTTCCGGAGAAATTTCATTTTTACTGATACAATCATTCACTAATCCAGGAACATTGAATACAGTAAAATCAAATATTTCCTTTCCGTCCATGAACAGGTAATCATCATTAGAATAGAATTCCTCTCCTATATATACATCCTTTCCATCTCCCTTCTGTATATTCCGCAGACCACCATTTTTCACCATCAGGTGTTTGGCACCGGAACCATCAGTAGCATAAGAGAAGTTCATAATTTTACCTGCACCGGTAGCCGGTTGAGATGATATTAATGTCACTGCTGCAGCGTCCCCGAAAATGGTCTTATTTTTTTTATCATTCGGATTGATAAATTTGGAATATGTTTCTGCTGTAATGAGTAATACATTTTTAGCCTGACCACTGCTGATTAATCCTTTAGCTATTCCTAATCCATACACAAAACCAGAACAGCCAAGATTAAAATCAAATGCGCCTGTCTTTTTACTTAACCCCAGTCTGTCCTGTAAAATACAGGCAGTAGTAGGTAAGAAATAGTCGGGGCTTTGTGTACATAAAATAAGAAAATCAACTTCACTTTTTTCAATGGACCCTTTATGAAAGAACTGCTCTGCAGCAATATATGCAAGGTCTCCACTTGTTTGATTTTCCGCGGCGTAATATCTTTTTTCAATACCTGTTTTAGCGCTTATTTTATCCACAGACCACTCCGGGTGTTCTGCATTTATTTTCTCATTATCGATTAATATTTCGGGAAGAAAGTAAGTAGTATCTATTATATAAGCACTATGCATGTGCAATTTTTTTCTCAATAAGGTGGTATACATCAGCAACACGGGAACACCCGTTCAGCTCATCTTCCTCAATATCTACATGATACCTGTATTTAATCTCTGCGAGTAATGATATGGCTGTGAGGGAATCCCAGGACGGAAATCTTTTAAATTCAGAATCCATTGTCATTCCAGTGGCTTCGCCATCAACATATTGCTCTTTAAACTCCTGTAGGAATTTCTGTGTATCAATCATATAATAGCTAGTTATTTTATATAAATTTTACCGAAAAAACTATGCCATTAACAGTTGTGGAATCGTATACACAGGCAGTCACCGGTGACTGCCTGTGCTATAATTAATACAGTTTTGGAGCTGCATTCAGCATCGGAAACTCCCGCTGATGCCAGTAAGGATATACCGGAGGTACTTCACTTACCGCATCCAGTTTCTTCACCTGTTCTACCGTCAGGTTCCAGCCTACACTAGCCAGATTTGCCTTCAGTTGTTCTTCGTTTCTTGCTCCAATAATGATATTGGATACAGTTGGGCGTTGTAACAACCAATTCAGGGATACCTGTGCGATTGTTTTACCCGTTTCTTCTGCAACCTCATCCAGTACGTCAATGATATTATAGAACACATCATCGGAGATAGCCGATGCAGGGACAGGGCTACCACCCTGCGCTACCCTTGCATCCTGGGGAATTGGCTGATTACGTCTGTATTTACCGGTTAAGCGGCCTGCTGCCAGCGGGCTCCATACAATAGTGCCTACATGCTGGTCTATACCCAATGGCATCAGCTCCCACTCAAAATCACGGTTAAGCAGAGAATAATACGCCTGATGAGCAATATATTTCGCCCAGCCATACCTCTCAGAAACAGACAACGATTTCATCAGATGCCATCCCGAGAAATTTGAACAGGCAATGTAACGCACCTTTCCACTTTGTACCAGGTTGTTCAATGCGTTTAACGTTTCCTCTACAGGCGTATTCGCATCAAAACCATGCAGGTGGTACACATCAATATGATCTGTATTTAACCTTTTCAGGCTCTCCTCACATGATTTCACCAGGTTAGACCGGGAAGAACCATAATCATTAACCCCGTCTCCCAATGGAAACGTAGCTTTCGTAGAAATCAGCACTTTATCCCTTATTCCGGCCAGTGCTTTTCCCAGTATCTCTTCTGATGCGCCTGCTGAATAAACATTCGCCGTGTCAAAAAAGTTTACACCGGCATCCATACAAAGATTGATCAGCTTCTTCGCCTCATCTACCTGTGTAGCTCCCCATGCCTTGAAAAATTCATTGCCACCACCAAAAGTGGCAGTACCAAAACTTAAAACAGGTACTCTTAATCCCGAGCCTCCTAATTGTCTGTACTCCATTCTAATTGATTTATATAATTATTAATGTATTAAAAAAAGCCGGCCTTTATGGCCGACTTTCCTAATATCTATTCTTCATCATCTTCTTCGTCTTCGAATTCATCTTCCTCCAGCCACTCCATGTAAGAGTAGTACCAGTCTTCCAGTTTTTCCAGCAGTTCTGCCTTCTTTTCTGGTGCATCCTTAAAGAAAGCATCCACGTTATCCACCTCATGAACAATGTCTATATACGCTTTCTCCTCGTCTTCTTCCACACGTTTAGCAAAGAAACGGGGTTCTTCCGTGTGAAAGATATATTCATTATCAGGATCCGTAACGGGATCATCTGCGATCATAAACTTGGGTAACTTTGCCATAGTGATTAATTTGAATAAGTGATAGAACCGCTTGTTAACGGTAAAACAAAAATATTGATAAATCAACAATAGCACAAATACTGTTTTGTTATCAATTACTATATCGGACAAAAACAGGCAAAATCCGTTAACTTAGGCAAAATTTATAATAGATGAGACCATTCTTCCTCTTTGCAGGATTGTTAACAATGACTTTCAGCAGCTGTCAGCAGCCTGATAAAAAACCTACAACAGCCCTTACAGACAGTACACAAACAGTTAACATTGTACATCCCGGCCCTCAATGTTTTACGCAGATAATGGGAAAAGACACGGCTTACCTCCAGTTTGAAACGGATAATGAAGTAGTAACCGGACAACTGGAATACAAACCATTTGAAAAAGATAAGAATACAGGCACCATTTCAGGAACTATTACGGACAATGTGATAGAGGTAGATTATCACTATATGAGCGAAGGAATCATGAGTGTACGTAAAGCGATCTTTAAACTGAACGACGATAATATATTTGAAGCGAAAGCTGAAAAGCTGAATAAAGATGGTCAGCCTCTCTTTGATAAAGATTACAGCAAATTACAATTCGATAGCATTCCATTTGTAAAAGGCAATTGCAGATAAAAAGAACGTCCCGGGAATAAACCCGGGACGTTCTTTTTATCTTACTACTATGTCAATTATCTTTCCGGGAATACCATCCGTCTTTTGAAGGATATCTCCGTATTTACCGGTACTTATATCCAGCGTATAAATACTACCTTCCGTACCCGCAATCAATTTGTTACCATCTTCAATCACCTTTATCATCGTTACTGCCTTACCCCCAAAATCACTGGTCAGCGCTTTCACTTCCCTGTTCAATGGATTATACCGGTAGATCTTATCTCCGGATGTAAAGAAGAATACGCCAATAGGTGATGTTTGCCAGCGCGTATCAGCTGTCAGCAGATTAGCAGCAGGAAATTCCTTTTTATAAATTGTCTGGAACCTGGTATTACCATTTGAAAAATCCAATGCAAACTTCAGTTCCAGTACTTTTCCTGCGCTATCACAAAATGCGTACATATCATTCTCACTGAACTTCGCCATCTTTATAAGATCCATCTTTAAATCCTTTGGGTTAAAAACAGAATCTACCTGTACATAATCTGTTCCGAAATATGTACCTCCTGTGAAACGTATAAAATTCCTTTTCACCGCATCAAATCCCAGATAATAATTATCACTTTGCGAAACAGTAAATACAAAACTTGGATGCAGATTATAGGTGCCGGCAACAGCTACTCCATAAAACCCGTAATAAGTAGCAAAAGGAGCTGTCTCAGCAGAACCTATATACATCTGATTATTGATAATGGCTGTGGTTGTTCCATTCACGATATTCTGAAAATAGTTGGGCCTGATAACCGTCGGTGCATCATAGAAGTTCTCATTGATATACTTCAGACGCTTCATGTTATTTGCATCTACTTCTATAGCAGGATGTGTTCCACCGGCACATACCACCCAATAGGCAGTGATTACATTCATGTAATAAAGATTCTGCACCGGCACCACCTGCAACGCACCGGTTCCCAGTGACTCATGATTGATCCCTTCATATATATCAGGTTGTACACTACCATCCGGTTTTATAAATGATAATTTACCAACCCCGCCATCTTCACTTAATACAACGGTTCCACTTGTAAATGCCGTCTTTCCTATAATCGTAAAATTATAGAAGTACTTCATACCGGTTGTATTGTCCATAATCGTAAACAACGCTGAATATCTGGAGGCTCCCAGCCCATATACAATCCTTAAGGAAGGCCCTTCATAATCTGCCGACCGCGCTTCTTCAGGTATACTGATCTTCCAGGTACAGGTCATATCCGTTCTGCCATCAGGCAACTTTACAACAGGAGATATAATAAGGCTGTCACCGGCATAAGCAACATAAGAGCTGTCAAAGTTTGATAGTACCGGAGGCTTAATGTCTACATAATCGTAGTTGCCTTTATCTTTATAACAGGCTGTTAATACCAATAACAGACCTATACTGAGCAATACTTGTTTCATTGGTGCAATGTTTTACTTAGACGATACGGTTGCCGTTTTCGTCCTTAAAATAATATTTACCGTCACTCGCATTCTTCTCTAACAGGTACTTGTTATCCGGGTTACCACTGCTGTAGAAATAATAATTACCATCAGCTTCCAGTGTAATCACAAATCCTGCTTCAGGATAATCGGCTACCCATTTAAACGGATCCTGCAGGAAGGATTTGAAACGTCTGATATAATACAGGGTCTTCGGTGTCTCCATATAATCTGCCTGAGAGGCAGACAGTTTTGTAGTTCCTGCCGCACGTATAAACAACTCATGTTTCACTCTTGAGTAAGCGCCCAGCTCTCCTATCCATACATCCCACCAGGCTGGTTTTTCCAGTTTGTTAGACAACTTCACAAAACCCGTCCGCAGATCTTTAAAAGAAATGCCAAAATCTGCACTGGCCTGTAAGGAGAGATAAATGATGACGCTTTTTGTTTTTAAAGCAGTGTCTTTATTCAACAGGATTACCGGTAAAAGGAAAATACCGGAATCTGCAGGGATAGTATATTCTTTTTCCAGCGGCTGGTAATGCAGAGAAGCAACAGCAGTAGTAGAAGTATCTATAATTCCTACACTGAATTTCCTGTCCTTCTTTTGCCTTATACCGGAAATACGCACTGGGATAAATACAGTATCCAGCTCTTTACCTATACTGTAAGCGAAGGAATAAACAAGACTATCTGTCTTATCATCTTTTATATCCGGAGTAAAGTCGAAGTATATATTATCGGAACTGTTATATACCAATGATTCGTTCTTACTACACGCAGAACATAATACGATTGATAAAAAAACGATTATCTTTTTCATCTGATTGGTTTATCTGGTACCAAATTGGATTTCATCATCAGGCAATGGCAGTACAAAAATGTTATCCGCCGGAGAATATAATATTCCCGACTGCCCAACAATAGCCCTGTTCAGGCGCTTGTACATATAGAAGATCTGTCCTTCTCCATAAAATTCCTTACGGCATTCTTTCACCAGCTCATTAAGGAATACCTCTTTGGATGGCTCATTGGTGATAGTAGTACCAATCCCCCTGTTCAGCCTTACTGTATTAAAATATCCCCAGGCTTTTTCAGGATCACTATCGAAAGTGCATTCCGCAGCGATATAATATATTTCACTCAGCCTGATAGCAGGAGCCATCTGGTAATGCAAATTAGCATCTCCGTCACGGGTATACTTTTCTACCTGCAGATAAGTACCGGATGATTCTGATTGCTCACTCAGCCATTGTTTATAACGGAAATCGTCCGCACCTACACTGGCTACTTCGTAAATAATCTGCCCTTCGCTGGTAGTAACATGCAGACTTTGTGAACCACTGCGGAAAAGGTCCCTCAGGTTATCTGTTCTGTTAGGAATATACCAGCCGAATATGAGCTCCTTATATAAGATCCTGTCTTTTTTCTCAGGATCAGGATTCAGGAAACTATTCTGTTTGGTCCAGGGAAATTTATTGGCATTGATTATTTCCAACGCATTGTTCAATGCATTGGCTTTATCTCCTTTGTATAAATAAACTCTTGCCAGTGTTCCGCATACAGCATAATAATTCATGCGATGCCTGCGCTGTTGCAAAAACAATTCTCCGGCAGTTTCCGTACTTGAATCTTTTAAAGGATAACCAACTATATACCCACCGGATAAAATAGGATCTGATGTGCGCAGTAATTCTTTTGCATTGTTTAAGTCTGCAATAACAGAATCCAGCACGGCTGATACACTATTAATGGGTGTTACTGCTTTACTGAATACCGTCACATAAGGAACTCCTTTTGCATTTGCATTACTGACATAAGATGGTGCAAACATTCTTAGTGCATCAAAGTGAAAATATCCACGTAATGCCAGTGCTTCTCCTTTGATCAATGAATATTTGGTACCGGAAAACATTTTTTGTTTTCCTTCAATATGCTGCAGGATCAGGTTACTATTGGCAACCCCATTATATAACGCCTTCCACGCACGGTCCTTACGCGCAATTAAACTGTCATTCTTATAATTGTACAGGGCTGTTTGCCTGTAGTTCTTTCCGTCTAAGCTGGGAATGGTATAATTCTGCGCCATCACATCCAGAATACCACAGGTGATTTCCTTACCATAACTATCTTCCTGGGCACAACGGCTATACACACCATTCAGCGCCTCCTGGAATCCTTCTTCTGTACTGAACAGTACATCCTGTGAAACTTCTGATTGCGGCTTCACATCCAGCCACTTTGAGCAGGAGATTAAACAGCAGCCTATGATAATAAGTAGTGAAAATGTTTTCATAGTTAAAACCGTGTTGAAAGTGAAAAGGTGAAGCTCCTCGCAAATGGATAATCAATCCCTCTTTCTGCTTCAATAGTAGAAGTACGCCAGATGTCATTCATGTTTACAGAGAAACGCAGACTTTGCATCTTCAGTCGTTTGTAAAAAGATGCAGGAGAATCATAGGCTAAATAGATGGATTTTAATTCCAGCACATTCTCCCTTTGTACAAAACGGGAAGATGTTTTCGTAGAACCCTGATCAGCAATATTCTTAAAGAATACATGATCACCAGGTTGTTTCCATCTGGAAGATAATACCCTTGAATCCACATTGTAACGGGGATCAGCATTTTCCACACGGTCTACCAATGTCTGATTATACATATCTCCACCACATTTGCCATAGAACTTTATCTCCGTCATCCAGTTCTTATAGTTAAGACTCCCACCAAAGAATCCTTCCAGTTTCGTATTCTGATCGCCCACAGGTACCATATCTTTCACATCATATTCATAAGTCTTCGTACCATCTTTCTTCACAAATATTTCCTTCCCGTTTTCAGGATCTATACCTAATGATTTCACTGCATAAATAGTGTACAGTGATTGTCCTTCTTTATAACGTAACAATGGTACAGAACTAAAATCTTTATCTGTTGCCTGTTTAACGTCTACTTTATCATTGTAGCTCTTCAGTGCATTAGAGATCTTTGTGATCTTGTTATCATTCCTTACGGCATTAGCTGTCAGATTAACAGACACGTTCTTACTACGGTATACATTCGCACGGAAAGTAACTTCGTATCCCTTATTCACCATCTCTCCAAGGTTTTCTTTATACTCTGTAAAACCTGTTGATGGTGGTACTATCACATCTGCCAGCAGATCCTTTGTGAGTTTATAATAGTAACGTGGAGAAATATAGATCCTGTCGTGGAACAGACCCAGCTCCAGACCTAAGTCATAGTTCCTGGTCCGTTGCCACTTCAGTCCCTGGTTACCATAGCTCTTGAACACAGTACCTACACCGGTAGAATACCAGTCGCTGCTATAGTATTGATAGGTGGTATTGGATAAATAAGCCGGAAAGGAAACATCTCCTGTTAACCCGGTCGTTGCTCTTAATTTTAACTGACTAATTACTTTATGCGACATAAACCGCTCGTTATGGATATTCCATCCAAGCCCGAAAGCCCAGAACGGGGCCATACGCGAATCAGTACCAAACTTGGATGATCCATCCACACGTATAGTACCATCCACCAGGAAACGGTTCTGATAAGAATAATTGGTAGAAAGGAATCCACCTATTAGTCTTTCCTGAGAAACAGATCCATCCGGAGAACCATCAATCTCATATCTGCGGGCAAACTCTAATTCTGAAAACCTGTCATTGGTAAAACCCTGCGCTACCAGAGATCTGTTGTCTTCTTTGCGGTCCTGGATATTTGTACCAAGACTCAGATTTATATAATGAGAAGAACGGATCTGTTTGAAATAATTCATCGTCAGACTTCCATCTACCTGCCAGTTATCCTGAGTACCATAGGTATATTTACCACGGTCTTTCAGGTCATCACCGGTAACCGTAAAGAAGTCATTACTAAAGGGAGATACAAATTTATCAGCAGTACCTTTTAGTTTGGTCAGACTAGCCTGTCCTCTTACTTTAAGCCCATCAGCAATATTGTATTCTATTGAAAATGCATCTACGAATTCCAGGTATTCTGCCTTATCAAAACTACCAGTGGTAGCTTCATACATTGGGTTTAACACCGTAAGAGAAGATGCCCCTTTTACCGCATCATAATAACCCCATTTATCTACTTCACGCAGCAACCTTCCCATTGAATCCGTTTTAGGATAGTATGGGTTCATCCTCACATAATTAGAGAATTCCCTGTAAGGAGATTCTTTTGAACTAACCTGTGAGATAGTAAACTGATTCATAAATCTGAACTTGTTATTCAGATTATAAGACAGATTTGTAGATAAACTGTAACGCTTACGGAATGAGCCTTTCATCACACCATCATTAGTCTGATACCTTGCATCCACTCCATATCTCATGGCTTTGGAACCACCTTCCAGGTAAATGGAATGTTTATGGCCAAGCGCTGTGGCTACCGGCTGAGACAACCAGTAAGTATTAATGCCGCTCAGTACATTTTTCTTCTTACGGTAATATTCCTGTTCCAGTTCATCCGGACTGTCAACCATATTAGCCGTATACACACCCGCCAGTCTTTCATATTCCAGTTTATCCTTTGCATTTAATACGCGGTAATCTGTAAGATCAGGTGCAGTGACAGTCAGTTCATAATTATAGGAAAGCGCCAGCGCACCTTCTTTAGGCGCTTTGGTAACAATTACCAGCACACCGTTGGCAGCGCGGGAACCATATACAGCAGTAGCAGCAGCATCTTTCAGTAAGGTCATAGATGCTACCCTGTTGGGATCGAGGTCAAAGATTGTTTGCAGGCTTACCTCATACCCATCCATAATAAATGTAGGCAGGTTAGTAACGCTGGCCAGGTTATTCCTGTTCAGCGTGGCAATATCTCCTGTTGGTAATGCGGTAGTACCTCTTACATTGATGTTAGGTAATTTATTAGGATTAGAGCCATTAATATTATTCTCTACAATCTTAAAGGAAGGATCAAATGATTGAAGACTGGCCAGAATATTCTGAGGATTAAATCTTTTAAGTTCCTCTCCGGAGATCGTAATAGCTGTTCCGGTAAAGTTATCTTTCTTTATTTCCTGGTAACCGGTGATCACTACATCCTTTACAGATTGTATATCCGTTAACAATTTAACGTTAATGTCTGTACGGTTATTAATGTTTATCTCCTGCGCTTTAAACCCTATAAAGCTAAATACCAGTATAGCTTTCTCCGGTACATTCTTTAATGCATACTTACCGTCATTACTGGTATGCACACCATTATTAGTTCCTTTTACAAGTACAGTAACACCGGGTAATGGTATGCCGTTTTCATCAGTCACAGTACCGCTCACAGTTCTCACCTGTTGTACCGGTATAACCTGTGTTGCTGCTACCTGCGCAACTTTGGTCACAGCCGGATTAAGCTTGTAAATGATATACTGATTCATGGCGGCCTGTTCTGCTTCCAGTCCTAATGGCTTCAGTAAATTGTTCAGGTAATCTACAAACTGCACACCATCTGCTTTAGCAGAAGGTGGCGTTACCTGGATGTTGTTAACGATTTCTCCTATGTAATTGATACGTACTTTGTACCGGCCTTCAAAAGTCGTCAGCAAATCTTTTAATGTGACGCGTGCGGTATTTTGAACATAACTACTGGCGGAAAATGACATTTGTTCCGGCATGGGATTACTAAATACAGCATGTTGTATCAATAATAAAAGCGCCGTCTTTCCGCCAATACACCTAAAGTAATTTCCAGGCATAAGCAATAGATTAAGGTTGGTTGATTTACAAATAGCAGTGCTACTTTCTGCTGATGATATAGTTGTGCTGTTGGTCTTCTTTGATTACTACGTTAAACGACCTCGATAATGTTTTAAAGAAGATGGCGATATTATCCATCGGTATAGTCCCTGTAAATGTTTGCTGAGCCAGTCTTTCGTCTTCTATTTTTACTTCGATCCCCAGATTATCCTGTAATGCTGCTACGACTTCTATGATAGGTGTATTATTAAAAACGAGTGTGTTATTCAACCAGGAGCAATAATCCTGCGGATTAACTGTTCTGCTGCTGAATTGTTTCGTAGCAGCAGAATATGTGACCATATCTCCCGGCTTCATGGTAATATCGGGCAACTGTGCCTGGTTAAGATTTAATCTCACAGCCCCATTGTCCAGTACTACCTGTGTTTTTACCCTACGGGTATTTACATTAAATGCAGTGCCTAATACCTGTACATTTACATCTGTAGTATGTACCAGGAAAGGCTGGTCTGTATTTTTGTGAACAGAGAAATAACCTTCTCCATCAAACCATATCTCACGGGTTTTATTATGCCTGTAACGAAGTATTGAATGCGCATTCAACCTTACGACTGACCTGTCGGGCAATATGATGGTTCTCAATTCTCCATATTGCGTAGTGTATTTTATTTCCCGTCTGTCATAGTTATAATATACAACACTGGCCACCAGCACTCCCAGGAATACAGCTGCATAACGCCACCATTGCGGCATAACAAATCGTTTACCGGCATGAATGGTCGTTAGGATCTTTGCCCACACTTCCTGCTGATCTTCCTGTGCAGGCGCATACTCTTCCTCACCAATGAGCAATAGAATATCCTTTGCCTGTTCGATCATTCCCCTTTTATCAGGATGCTCAGCCAGCCAATTCTCCCAGAAAATATTAGTATCATGATCGGGATTGATTACCCATTTACGAAACAACTCATGATGCAGAAAATCTTTTATAGAATAATCATTAAACAACATCACCTGCAATGCTTTTACAGATAAAGCAGGATAGCAGGAAAATCTTAGCGTTTATCTGTAACTTTTTTTAAAACTTATTAGATCCGTATATATAAGCCATAATCGCTACCAGTTCATCGCTGTGTTTTCTCAGATAATTCAATGCCTTTGACAGTAATACGTAGGTGGAGTCGATACTGAGAGACATAATATCAGCTGTTTCCTGTGTGCTCAGTCCTTCATAATAGCGGAGATAAAGGATCTCTTTTTGCCGCTTAGGTAATTTTTTAATCACTTTTTCCAGCTTCTTACTTCTTTCCTGGCTGGACTGTTCTTCAATAATAGTTTGCTCAACAGAAGGGGCCGATACAGCCGTCTCAAGGAACCTGTGCAGTAGTCCCGGGCGGGAATGACGAACAATACGCCTCTTCAGGCTGGCAAAAAGGTAATATTTAATAGAATCCGTGTCCGACAATCTTTCCCGGCTAAACCATAGAGCAGCGAACAGGTCATGAATACAATCTTTTACAACCCCACTCTCCGTAAAAATCTTCATGCCATACTTGTACAGCGAAGGGAAGTAAGTATTGTAGATGAAAGCCAATGCATCTTCATCGCCATTTATCAGCTTGCTCCATAGCTCTTTGTCATTTAAACAACTATATGAGTTCTCCTCCAAGTTGACTATGTTTATTTATCTCCCCCAAAATATACATCCTGTTAATGGCATCCAAATATGAGCTGGCATTAAAATTGGATATAAGTACAATACTAGGTCATATTGACCTGCACAACTTAAAAATATAATTGTTTATGAACTCAAAAAAACTCCGTACAGGTCTGTTTGCTGCGGCCATCACAGTATCTGCTGTACTTGCCGGACAGGCAGGAATGGCTCAGGGTATTGATAGCACTGCTAAAAAAGTAGGCCATAAAACAGCGTCCATAGCTGTAAAAGGTGCATCAAAAATTGTTGACAAAACTTACAAAGGCAAAGAAGGCCCAGGTGGCCAGACTGTTTATATAAATAAGCACGACAAGAAGTATTATGTTGATGAAAAAGGTAAAAAAATCTACCTGAAGGCATCAGAAATACATGATAAGCCGCAATAATTAAAAGAAAATGCCCTTACGCTACAAAGCATAAGGGCATTTTCTTTTATATCTTAAAACTTAACCTTCACTTAACTCCAGCCAGCGCATCCCCTTCTCATCCAGCAACTTTATCACTTCCCCTACCCGGCGGGATAATGGCTCCAGCTGATCATAAGGGATTGTACCCCCAGCCAGCTGACTATCAATGCTTTTTTTCTCATTTTCCAGGTCTGCGATCTCTTTTTCCAGCAACTCAAGCTCCCTTTTCTCTTTAAAAGACATCTTACGGACAGGTGCCACAGGGGCTTCCACCTTTTTCTCCTGTACAACTGGTTTAACCTCAACCGGCGGATTCTTACTCTCTTCTTTCTCCCTCTCACTTCTATCCTTCTCCCATTCCCTGTACTGGGAATAGTTACCAGGGAAGTCTCTCACTTCACCCGCACCTTCAAATACGAACAGGTGATCCACTATTTTATCCATAAAGTAACGGTCATGGCTCACAATGATCACACAACCAGGATAACTCTGCAGGAAATCCTCCAGGATGCTCAGGGTTGGCAGGTCAAGGTCATTGGTCGGTTCATCCAGTACCAGGAAGTTTGGATTACGGAAAAGGATGCTCAGCAGATGCAGCCTTCTTTTCTCCCCACCGCTCAGTTTGGAGATATAAGTGTATTGTTTCTCAGGAGAAAACAGGAATAATTCCAGGAACTGTGCGGCACTTACCTTGCTGCCATCTGCCAGTGGGAAGTTTTCTGCAATGTTCTTTACGAACTCTATCACCCGCATATCCTCTTTCACAATCAGCCCACGCTGGTCATAGTTACCAAATATAATGGTCTCTCCCACATTGATCTTACCGGAATCCGCCTGTTCCAGCCCCAGTAACATATTTACAAAGGTAGATTTACCCACCCCGTTTTTACCGACAATACCAACACGTTCCCCTTTCTTAAAGGTGTAATCGAACCCTTTCAGGATAGTAAGCTGGCCATAGGCTTTGTATACCTTCTTCAGTTCCAGTATTTTACCTCCCAGTCGCGTCATTTTCATATTCAGCTCCAGCTGCTGGGTTTCCAGCCTCGCGGAAGCTCTTTCCTTTACATCATAGAAAGCGTCCTGGCGGGATTTCGACTTGGTAGTACGTGCTTTGGGCTGCTTACGCATCCATTCCAGCTCCTTACGATAAGTATTTCTGGCCTTTTCTACGCTGGCCTTGTCCATTTCATCGCGGGTTGCCTTCTTTTCCAGGAAGTTTTCGTAGTTCCCTTTATAGATAAACAGCTTCTGCTGATCTATTTCCATGATTTCGTTACAAACACTGTCCAGGAAGTAACGGTCGTGCGTTACCAGCAGCAGCGTCACATTCTCCTGATCCAGGTAATTCTCCAGCCACTCGATCATTGATACGTCCAGATGGTTGGTAGGTTCATCCATGATCAGCAGGGTGTGCCTGTGTTCAAATCCTATGTCTATCAACACTTTAGCCAATGCCACACGTTTTTGCTGGCCTCCGGAAAGGGTACTTACATGTTGATCCAGGTGGTGAATATTCAGCTTACCCAGTATCTGTTTCACTTTGGTATCAAAATGCCAGGCGTTCAGCTCGTCCATTTTCTCAATGGCTTCTGTAAACTTATGAACATCAGGCTCTTCTTCCTCAGACAGCAGCTCATATTCCCTGATGGCTTTTAATATAGGATGGTCCTGGGCAAAGATATTTTCCAGGATGGATTCTCCGGGTTTAAAAAAAGATTGTTGTTCCAGCATTACCACTGTAACACCTTTGTGGATCCATACGGTTCCTGAATCGGGAGACTCCTGACCGCAAAGAATGCGTAACAGGGTGGATTTACCGTGGCCATTCAGTGCCACCAGCGCTATTTTATCACCTTCTTCTATGTGAAAAGAAATATCCTTGAACAGCGGTCCTGCGCCGTAACTTTTTGTTAATCCTTCTACCGTAACATAATGCATGGCGCGAAGTTAGTAAAAGCTTTACAAGTTCCGCATTGTTCTGTTTTCTGATAACAGTCTGCTAACAGCAGGACTACTCACTATTTTAACACTATTTAACATGACGTAACATCGTCATTAAGAGCAAAATATGTGTATTATAAATAAAAAATAGTTTCTTTGTTAAACCTTATGAGCAGAAGGGGATCAAAGGACAATTAATATTATCTGCGATCATCAACCTAATATCGATGCGAATTTTCAGCACTAATAATAATGCTGTCGGTCTCCTTACGTCATTCAGGATAAATCCGAGGATTTATGAGCATCTGATTTTTTGAAAACTATTCAAGGGAGGGTCCCCTTGTTGAAAAACTATAAATCCAGCGTTCCGGAAGGCAAAATCGTAATATCCTGTCATATTCCGCTACGTTATATTATTCACTGAGAGCATCATGCTCATATAGGAGCCTCTGTCATTATCAAGCAAGAATGCTAAAAGAAAAAGCCATATTAGGAATAAAGTGGACTACCCTATCATCAGCGATCGGAGCATTGGTACAGCTACTTCAGGTAGTAATATTGTCCAGATTCCTGAGCCCTGCCGATTTTGGAGTAATGGCTATTGCTATTTTCTTTATCGGGTTTTCCCAGTTATTCCTGGACATGGGTATTCCCACTGCTATTATATATAATCAACAGGTCAGCAAACAACAACTGGACAGCCTCTTCTGGCTGAACATAATCGTTGGCTGGTCCCTCTTCGTTGTTATTTTATTAATGGCCCCATCTATCGCCGCCTTTTATCATGAGGCACAATTGAAGAATATCATCATCCTTATAGCTTCCGCATTTATTATACTCCCTTTTGAACAGCAGTTTTATGCCCTCATGAAAAAGGAGCTGCTTTTTAACCAGATAGCAAAACGGGATATCACAGCAAAACTCATATCATTTGTGGTGGCCATTGTACTGGCCTGGAAAGGTGCCGGCGTGTATGCACTGGTAATCTCATACCTGGTATCCGTGTTCCTCGGGGCAATACTGGTTATTATATCTGGCATTAAATTCCATAAGCCGGGCATGCACTTCAGATTCTCGGATACAAAACCCTTTCTCTCTTTCGGGTTATACCAGTCGGGAGAAAATATGCTGAACTATTTCTATAACCAGGTAGATACCCTGCTGATAGGAAAACTGTTAGGCGTAGAAATGTTAGGGATATATAATGTGGCCAAGAATTTATCAATGCGCCCCACACAGGTAATAAATCCAATTGTTACGCAGGTGACTTTCCCTGTAATGGCGAAACTGCAACATGATGATAACATGTTAAAGTCGATTTATTTAAAGAGTGTTAACTACTTATCGTCTGTCAATTTCCCTATCTATACATACATGGGGGTATTCGCAGCCCCGCTGATTGCCCTGGTGTTTGGTAACAGATGGCATGATGCTGGTCCATTGCTGCAGATCCTGTCTGCATATGCAATGGTAAGATCTATCATTAACCCAATAGGTACCCTGTTATTTTCCAAAGGTAAAATGCGGCTTTCCTTCTTCTGGAATTGCTTTATGTTCCTTTGTGTACCTGTTGCCGTAATTATAGGCTCCATGTATGGCCTTCTGGGAATTGCATACGCACACTTAATATTAATAACGGTGTTATTATTTATTTCATGGCGTGTATTGGCTTATCCACTCAGTAAAGCAACCTTTTCAGAATTTTTCGGGCTGCTGCTGAAGCCTTTTAAAGTAGCATGTTGCCTGCTGCTTGCGTTCTTACTTATCAATCATATACCTGGTCTTTCCCCTCTGACTCAAACCATATCCGGCGCATTTGTCCTGATTCTACTAATCATACCTGCGAACAAATATTTTAATCGAGCATTCTATCTGGAGGCAGTCAACCTCTTACACCCCCTACGCAGGTTTTTACCTAAACTATATCCTTAATTCCAACCGAAATGAAGATTGTCTACATCACACATTATACCGAACTATATGGGGCTAACAAGTCTCTTCTAAATTTACTGGAAGGGATGTCTGTCATTAAGAACATCGAGATTCATTTAGTAGTTCCTTCCATGGGTAGAATTACAGATATCGCACGGGAGAAAAATATAAAATTCTCCGTTATACCTTTCTATAATGAAATTCATTCCGGTGATAACAGGGAAATGGGATTGATAACAAGAGGGGTTGAATTAATGAAAGATTGCGTTAAGTTTTTATATAACTGGAGAACCGTATTTAAGCATTCCTCTATCTTCAGAGATTGTGACATCATACATATTAACTCAACCGCTACCTTAATAGGCGCCTATTTTGCCTACTTTCTTGGCAAGCGTTTAATATGGCATGTAAGAGAATTTGGATGGGAAGATTACAGGATAAAATACAACTTCGGATATAAATATTTTCAATACTGGATCAACAAAGCAGATGCAGTAATTGGTATCAGTAAAGCCATCTACGATAAACGTGTGGTGAAATGCCATGTAAAACAAACAGCCCTTATTTATAATGGTGTTATTTCAAAGAAAGAATTACAGGAAAACAAACAGCACCTGTTGGAATCAGGTCATGATAAAAAACCAGATGGAGAATTCGTATTCGCTATTGTAGGTCATATCAATCCTGGTAAAGGTCAGCTGGAAGCACTTTCTGCTTTCCGTATGTTATTACAGAAATACGATAATGTAAGATTATCAATTGTAGGTTCCGGCCCTGAAGAATATACCCGCATGCTGGTAGATTATATCAGGGAAAATAATATGGAAGAGAAAGTAACATTTACCGGTTATATTGAAAAAATAGAGACGGTCTACACATCTATTGATTGCCTTTTAATGTGTTCCAGACACGAAGCACTTGGAAGAGTGACCATTGAAGCGATGAGTTACGGTGTTCCTGTAATTGGTTATAATGGTGGTGGTACAATGGAAATTATCAAAGATGGTTATAACGGTATGTTATATTCAGACGGAGATGAAGAATTGTATGAGAAGATGTCTCTTTTAATTCAGCAGAACAATATCTACAGTGACAACGCGCTTGAAACAGTGGAGAATTATACGATAGAGAAATGTGCCGCGTCCGTGTATAATATCTATTCAAACTATGAAGTAGCAAAATGAGAGAGTATCTAAACAATACTCTCTCATCCATACATTAAAAATCATAGTATAACTGACGGAAGCTGCTACGCAGGCCCACCTGGAATATTAGCTCATTATTCTTCCACATATTATTCTTTTCCTGACGTGCAGTAACAGAACATTCTATACGCAGATTATATTTGGGATTCAATAAAAAAGCAACCGTTCCCTGTACATTCGCGAGAGTAGTTTTTAATCCCTGTCCCACATGATTGCCAAAATCTTCTGCCCGGGTATTATATGATTCAAAGATATTCTTGCCATAATTGATACCAGCCGAATCAAGTCCATACTTAGCAACTGTTATCTGACCACGCAGGAACAGGCGTTTGTACTGGTAATCTGCAATACTTACCCATTCAACAAAATTGGCTCCCTGGGGATGTGCCAGTGGCTGATTATAATGTCCGTAGTTGTTGAGTGTAGTACGCTGGGAATAAGTATATGGTCTGGCAGCGTTTACTTCTGTTAAGAAGTTCAGATGTTTCACTTTAAACACATTATTGGAACGGAAACCTATCTGTCCGCCAAACTTATTAGCCCACCATCCGGTACCGGAAGTGATCTCTTTAAACTTAAATTCATCCAGTATAAACTGACCATACAAGGTACTGTTAGCTGATGGGGCATATTTAAGATTGATACCCATCAGTGCATTATCAGGCGATCCTACAGAGAACTCTACCGGACGAAGGAATACAATAGGGTTGATATAGCTGGCATCAAAACCACGTTTACCACTGGAGTCAGAATCCTGCCATATCACTGCTTCAAACAATCCCAGAGATACCTTCTTGCTGATGTTCCAGTCCAGGTAATTAAATACCCCCCACTTCTTCCGGTAACCGGTACCATAAGATGATGCAGGGTATTTCATATCAATAAACTGTGCCCACATGGTCGTATACTGGATACGTCCCACATTCGCAATAATCTTCAGAAAAGGATAGTTGAAAGAGGCATCAGATAAAAGCATGGAACGGTAACCATCACCAATAAAATTCTTATCATAACCCAGCTGGAAATCGAAATGTTTGCCTGCCTTGTAATTAAGTAAGGCAGAGGAATAAGCGAAGTCAAATGCTTTTCCGTTACTGTAATCTTTCCACTGTCCCTGTCCGGGAACAACCAGGTTCTCCCTGCCATAAGCATCTATATAACCTGGGAATTTACCCTGGTTCTCATAGAACTCTGTCCGGAAAGTAAGGTTCTTTCCAATAGACCCGCCTGCAATTACACCACGGGTATTCAGCCAGGTGCCATTATTCACACTGCTGTGCCCAATCTGCAGATCCGGCAATATGCTTGCATAAAAAGTGTAGTCCTCCCCGTTTACTTCCAGCAGATGTTCACGGAACAGTTTACGGTACAACCAGCTTTGTTTACGGGTAGTATCTCCCTGGGGAAGGTCGAAGGTGGGTTGGACCATGTAATCACGTTGGGAAGAATGATAACCGGTTGTGTCTGCCGTACCCTGATAAAAACCTATCGAATACTGACGTCCGGCGCTTTGTGCATTCACAGACAGATTAATCGCCAGGCTACAGGAAAGTAACATGGCTAAAGGGGTAATCCATTTTTTGAACATAAGTAAGAATTTGCTTGCCTGATGCAAATATATTTTCTTTCTGTTGAATAACGCCGGTACGCAGATTAAAATGCCATTATAAGTGTCTGATTTTCTTCTGTTCTTTCAGCTTCTCCGTAATTTTCTTAATTTCCTGTTCAGAGTTTTTAGGATAAATCAACAACACCTTTTCATCATCAACAACGATAAAATCCTTCAATCCCCGGATAACAGCAAACTTATCATTAGGAACATGTATGATACAATCTTCTGTATCCTGCAGCTCCACTTCCCCACCGGCAAACACATTCCCACCCTCCATATTCTTCTCTGCTACCTGGTATAAAGAAGCCCAGGTACCCAGGTCACTCCATCCAAAATCTACAGGCATCGTATACACGTTATCTGCTTTTTCCATGATCGCATAATCAATAGAAATGTTAGGCGATTGTGGAAAATGAACATTTATGAATGACTGCTCCTCTTCCGTATTGTAAATATCTTTCCCCTTACTGAATAACTCATAAATCCCAGGCGCAAATTTCTCAAACGCAGCTAATACAGCAGCTGCACTCCAGATGAAGATACCTGCATTCCACACATAATTACCACTGTTCAGAAACTCCAACGCTTTCTCATACACCGGCTTTTCTGTGAACTGCGTTACTTTATGTATCCCGGCCTCATCCGTCTGCTGATATTTAATATAGCCGTAACCAGTATCCGGCCGCGTAGGTGTAATCCCCAGCGTTAACAATATCTCCTTACTCCCTGCAATCTCCAGCGACTGTTTCATTTTAGCAACAAACACATCTTCATGCAGGATAAAATGATCCGAAGGAGCTATCACCATACAGGCTGCAGGGTCTTTTGCCCATATCCTGAATGCGGCATATGCAATACCAGGCGCCGTATTATTACGCGATGGTTCACATAAAATATTATGCTCCGGCAGCTCAGGCAATTGTTCCCTCACAAGTTCCCGGTATTCTACATTTGTAACAATGAAAATGTTCTCAGCAGGACAAACTTTCTGAAACCGTTGCCAGGTTAACTGCAACAATGATTTCCCTACACCAAGGATATCAATAAACTGTTTAGGACAGGTATTGCGGCTTTTAGGCCAAAACCGGCTACCAACACCACCTGCCATAATAAATACGTAGTTATGTGTATTCATATTATTTATTCCATTTACCACTCTTCACCTCATCATACACCGCTTTTATACCTTCACTTAATTCAATTTTTGCTTTCCATCCCAGCGAATTAATCTTCGCAACATCCATCAGTTTCCTGGGAGTGCCATCTGGTTTAGTTTCATCAAACGTCAGCGCACCTTCATACCCGACAATATCTTTTATCAGCAATGCAAGATCTTTGATACTGATGTCTTCCCCTTTACCGATGTTCACCAGCCCTTCCTCATCATAATTCAGCATCAGGTGGAAACAGGCATCTGCCATATCATCTGCATGCAAAAATTCTCTTAACGGACTTCCGGTTCCCCATATTACAACCTCTGGCGTATGATTCTCTTTCGCCTCATGAAACTTGCGTAACAACGCAGGCAATACATGAGAGTTCTTAAGGTCATAGTTGTCATTAGGTCCATACAGGTTGGTAGGCATCACCGAAATGAAGTTACAGCCGTATTGCGCCCTGTAGGCATCACACATCTTGACACCTGCAATCTTCGCAATGGCATAAGGTTCATTCGTAGGTTCCAGCAGACCTGTCAACAGGTACTCTTCCTTCAGCGGCTGGGGAGCCATTTTAGGATATATGCAGGATGATCCGAGAAACATCAGTTTCTTCACATCATTTGCATACGCATGATGTATCACGTTACTCTGGATCATCATATTTTCATAGATGAAATCTGCCCTGTAAGTGTTATTTGCAACAATACCTCCCACTTTAGCAGCCGCCAGAAAAACATAATCAGGCTTTTCCTCTGCAAAAAAAGCACTCACGGCCGGCTGACTACGCAGGTCCAGTTCTTTGGATGTTCTCGTTACAATGTTATTATAACCATCCCGCTGTAATCTTCTTATAATAGCAGAGCCTACCATTCCTCTATGGCCGGCTACATATATTTTATCTTGTTGTTGCATCCTCTTCTATTCAAATTGGTTTAACACTTTATACCCTGCATTCTTCAGCAACAGTTCACGTCTGAATAATTCCAGGTCAGCCGCTACCATTTCTTTTACAAGCGCAGCCAAATCATATTTAGGTTTCCAGCCAAGCTGTGTCTGTGCCTTGGTAGGATCCCCTATCAACAGGTCCACTTCCGTAGGTCTGAAATAGCGCGGATCTATCTGCACAACTTCCTGTCCTGCCACAACACCAGTTACACCAGCTGCCACACTTTTCACAATGCCTCTTTCGTCAATACCACTTCCTTCGAATATTACTTCAATACCCGCTTCTGCAAAAGCCATTTTTATAAACTCTCTTACAGGCGTAGTAATACCAGTTGCAATAACAAAATCTTCTGCTTTATCCTGTTGCAGGATCAGCCACATTGCCTCTACATAATCCTTTGCATGTCCCCAGTCACGTTTCGCATCCAGATTACCCATGAATAATTTATCCTGCATGCCTAAAGAGATCTTAGCCACCCCACGTGTAATTTTACGCGTTACGAATGTCTCTCCCCTCAGCGGACTTTCATGATTAAACAGGATACCGTTACAGGCAAACATATTATAAGCCTCACGGTAATTGATAGTGATCCAGTATGCATACATCTTCGCTACCGCATAAGGAGAACGCGGATAAAAAGGCGTTCTTTCTGATTGTGGTACTTCCTGCACCAGGCCATACAACTCGGAAGTAGATGCCTGATACACCCTTGTTTTATTTATTAAACCAAGCAGACGAACAGCTTCCAGTATTCTCAGCGTTCCGATACCATCTGCATTAGCGGTATATTCAGGCGTTTCAAAACTTACCTGCACATGACTCATCGCACCCAGGTTATAAATCTCATCAGGCTGCACCTGCTGAATAATACGGATAAGATTGGTAGAGTCGGTAAGATCACCGTAATGCAACGTGAGATTTACATTTCGCTCATGGGGATCCTGATAAAGGTGATCAATACGGTCCGTGTTAAAGAGAGAACTCCTTCTTTTAATACCATGTACTTCGTATCCCTTGTTCAGTAAGAGTTCTACCAGGTAGGCTCCATCCTGACCAGTAACACCCGTAATTAAAGCTACTTTCATAATAAATGAATAAAAATATTATCAAACAATAGAATCATGACAAGATATCATGATACAATTTTATACATAGTTGAACCATCGTTTCATCAGTAAACAACTCCTTAAATCTGCTATACGCATTCGCTGAAAACTGATCATACAATGGTCGATTACCCAATATCTGAAGAATACCATCCGACAGCGCTTTCGCATCCTTAACAGGCACATTCAACCCTGTTACATGATGATGATTTACCCAGGGCACACCGGAACCAGGAATGTCTGCGGCTACTATCGGTTTACCAAATGACATAGCTTCCAGTAATACTATTCCAAAAGCCTCAGAGCGCTCTACAGAAGGGAGACAAAATACATCGCATGCCTTGAAATAGGCGCCTACCAATTGATGAGAAATCGGGCCTAATAATACGATTTTATTCGCTAACCCCAGCCGTTCCACCATGCCGGCCAGTTTAAGTTCCAGCTCCCCCGCCCCTCCTATCAGTACAACAACATCATCCGGCAAATACTGTGCAGCTTCTATCAGATATTCAAATCCTTTATAATAAATCAGTCTTCCCAGACTAAAAACAATCCTTTTTCCCACATACTTCTCCCTTATCATCTGCACATCTGCATCATTCACCACCAGTGAACCAGGACGGATACCTATAGGAATAGGTGTTGTTTTATTCACCACCTTCTTCAGCTGCCAGGACTCATTAATATATTTGGAAGTAGTACCTATAATAGCATCAGCACGTTTCAGTATCCAGTTCTGTAATGGCAGGTACACCTTAAGCACCATTTTCTGCTTAATGATATCGCTATGCCAGTGGATAACAATCTTTGCTTTGGGCCTTGTGAGATAAATAGCCAGGGCAGACATCGGATCAGGAAAATGTACATGAATAATATCATACTGATTCCTGACTTTCCAAAGGGACTTAATAAGAGCAGGTGCGATAGAGGTAGATAACATCTTCGCCAGGCGTGCTGCACGCAAAACTTTATACCCCCTTACCTCATCTTCTTCAGTGCTGTTATGATCATTGGCGCAATATACATCACATACTACCCCCGCACGGTTCAATCCCTCAGTGAGATCGTACGTCATGGTTTCAATACCACCAATATGCGGAGGATAATGTTTTGTCAGTTGTAGGATCCTCATATTACGTCAGGGTATTTAGATGTATATCAATTGTTTTCTCCCAGTTGAACCGGCCTATCTGTTCATCATACAAACCATAATTGTAGGATAATCGCCCGCTTAAAACCTCATCAATCATTCCCGCAAGCATATTGATATTACAAGGGTCAAAATAGTAGATTGCCTCCCCGCCTACCTCTGGTATTGCTGCAGCGTCCGAAGCCAGAATAGGTATTTTAAACTTCATTGCTTCCAGTACAGGTAATCCAAACCCCTCATATTTTGATGGAAATATAAACAGTGATGCATTCCTGTAATATTTCTTCAATGTGATATCGTCAATGTACCCGGTAAAAATAACCCGGTCGCCCAGTTCACTAACCAGAGGGTCCATATCCGTATTCTGCGAATAAAATCCATCCTTTTTACCAACGATCACAAGTTTTATCTCTTTATCCGCAATCAGCGGCATGGCCTGCAATATGGCCTGTACATTCTTATGTGGTTTTACATTTCCAACGTACAGCAGATATTTAAAGTCAACGTCCGCATCAGACACTTCATCAAAATCACCCGATACCCCTAAATAACTCACCACCAGTTTATCCTTTGCATGTGGGAAAAACCGCAGTATTTCACGCTCACTAAAATGAGAAACAGTAAAGACCTTTGTAGTATTCCTTACCGTAAACCAAATGAGCATTCTGATATATAATAACAAAAACCGGTTGTATTGCGCCGGATTAGCCAGATGATATACATCATGGATAGTGGAAATCATTTTACCTGCTCTCCATGGTTTTATCCAGGGAGTGTTAAAATGAGGCGTAAAATAGATATCGCAACGTGGTACTTTAAAAAATATCTCCACCTGTTCAAAAGGGTGTAAAGGACGGCTCTTCACCTCTATAAATCTCACTTTATCAAACCATACTTCTGCCCCCAGCTCCCTATAACCAAGACAAATCAACTCATATTTACCAGAATTTATCAATCCTAATAGTACATTTTTCAGGTATGTACCTATTCCGGACATACTGTACATTCTACAATCTACAGCCAGTGATATCTTCTTACTCATCAATTGAAATTAAAAGCAATATTATATTATCATTACTTCAAATAGAAATTTTTATATGGGATCAACCCATTATCAGGTAGTACCAGGTTAGTTCTCACACCCCAGTAACAATAAAGCGCTATCAACACAAGAATTATAAATTTCGTTTTCAGATCTTTCCCAAGGTCCAGGAACAGCGCTATGATAAACACATCCGCGACCCTGTAATAAAGCCCAAGCCGGCCTGCTAATATCTGTATGGGAGAAAGAAGAAAATAGATCAATAGTGATATGAAATACGCATTTAACAATAGCCGGTAAAACTTATCACTGATAGAGAACTTCCCCCTGTTCAACAGGAAAATATAGAATATGACCAGCCTGTGCACAGCCGAAAAACCCAATGAAGCAGATTCTCCATAAGTATCATCCTCAGAATAGCTGAGTACCTTCGCGGCAAGATACATATCCCCCGTCAGGTGATTAGTGATCAGGTTCTTCAGAAGGCTTTGCAGGAAAATACCTATCAGCAAAGAACCGAAAATACCTATATTGATAACACTCAGCCTGATTTCCTTATTAGCAATAAAATAAAAAGGTAAAAATATGATAGCGCTGTAATGCACCATGCAGGCAATTCCCACAATAATCAGGTAAGGGACGAGTCTTCGTTGCAGCAAAAAGCCAATAGAAGTATATGCAATACCAACCGCTAATCCCTGCCTTACCCCATTCAGTTCATAAGCCATAAACTGAACGGATAAATAGACCATCAGGGAAGCCATCACATAAGGGGAATACTTAAAGTAAGTGGTCAGTTTCAGGGTAATGGCAATCAAAGCAACACTAAAAACAACCAGCTGGTAACTCCCCCCTATATCTTTAATGATCAGGTTGAATAAGATATACAGCGGCTCCAGTGGATAAGTGCTGGCTGTTTTATTAGTGATATCCCTGAATATATCTTTATAGGAAAACCAGTCCACTCCTACCTCAAACCTCAGCCCGCCTATTACTACAAACATTACGAGTACCGTAAATAGAATGTACAGTTTATGGACCTTCTGGATCTTGCTTAGTTCAAGAAAGGAGAAAAAGAACAGGATTAATAATATACAATAGTAAATCATAATACTTCAAGTCAACGGTGACGTCCGCCAATATTACGTCTTATAATCCTGATCAAAGTACGGAGTTTCTTTCGTAAGAGGTTGTAAACCACTCCACTCCTGATAAATTTATCTTTACTGATTAATGCATTCTGAAAAAACTCCACCAGGATCTTTTCATTAAATTCATTACCAGGGTAAAAATTCAAACCAAAATCGATGAAAGTGCCATCACTGTTCTGCCCCACAGCCCCGATATGCTGTACCTGGCTGTTTTTCAGACATAATAACCGGGTCCCCTGTTTACCAAGCGCTACAGACCAGTCCCAGTCATAACTATCAGACACCGGTACATTCTTTATAATGAAGTCAATCACCTGCCTTGATAAAGCCGTTCCCGCAGCCCCGAAATACTGCTTGGTACACATGGCCGTTCCTGCAATCTCCACTTCATTAATCACCGCATGTGTAACTGAATTATATAAACTCAGTATCCCGTCAGTAGCAGGCAGCAGGTGTACAATTGTATCCAAAGCAGCCGGACTGAATATCAGATCTGCATCAGCAATAAAAAGCACATCATCATCCGTTGCCAAAAAATCAACAAACATCTGATGCATATTCCCATCTGCACCCAGGTTTTTTTCCCTGCGTTTAATCTCTCCTGCAGAATGAAATACCCCCGCTATATATTGTACATCATACTCAACACTTGCATCATCATAAATTCTTATTGTATGCTCATCAATATGCCGACAATTATACAATGATGTTGCCATCCTATGCAGATATTCCGGACGGTTATATGTGGTGATGCCAATACTGATTTTCATATCACAAGGTTTACTTCTTAAGGATACGGGTTAAAACAAAAGTAAGCGCCGACATAGAAACCCCATAGAAATAATAACGAAGGAGTTCCGCACCGGATACATGATTATTCTTCCCAACCCTGATGTATTCCTTTAAGTAATGATAAAATGGTTTTGAACTTAATCCTACATTTTCATACGTTGCTATCACAACAGGTACATAATACAACTGATCTTTACTTTTCAGATACGCCCTGCGCTGAAAATCAAAATCACCATAGATTTTATAAGAAAGATTAAATCCGTTTTGCTCCAAAAAATAACTTCTCTTTATAAACTGTGCCTGATGACAGATAGATTCATATTTAGGATTTCTCTCACATTGTTTCAGCACAATATGTTTTGGATAAGTAAGCTGAATATCCCCGTAAGCAATAGATGCATTTTGAAATAAGGATTCCTGCCGAAAGAAATTACGCAACGTATCTTTATCAATCAGGCAGTCTCCACTATTCAGAAAAAAGAGCCATTCTCCTGTTGCCAGCGCAGCTCCTTTATTCATTGCATCATACACACCTTTATCCTTCTCACTACGCCATATACTCACAGACTTCTCATATTGTCTGATCACATCAATAGTACCATCCGTAGAACCACCATCAATAATGATATATTCTATATCGGCATAGGTTTGCGCCACAACACTTTCAATCGTATTTGCAAGTGATGTGGCGCCATTATATACTACTGTAATAATCGAAACTTTTGACATCTATGATTTGCTCTTTCTGTTCATCACCTTATAATATATTATCCGATGAATAGAGTTGATAATATAAACGATTCGCTCTTTAAAATTCATGTGAGACAGGGATAATCCCGTTGTCCCCGAAACCCCTTTATAGATTGGAACCTTATCAAAATAATAATAATGTAGCCCATTCTCGTTCAACGCATCAAAATACGCATGTTCCAGGTAATATCCGTTAGAGTCATCTACATTTAAAAACGCATTGCTCAGATAACGGATAAAAACATCCTTGGAACATCTGTAGAACCTTGTATCTACAGCCTTTGAATTCCTGTTCAGGTTAACTCCTACCTTTTCAAAATAAGTAACAGGAGCTGTTACCCCGGCTACTATCTCATCAATATTTGTCACCTTTACCCTACCAGTCACTTTATAAAAGAAATCGTATTGCTGAATCAGATGACTGTTATCAAGAATAAAATTCATGATAGCCCCTTCTCCATATCCCTTCCCGGACTTTAATACCCTGTCAGAATCCACCTCAAAAGAAAGCAACTCAATTTGTTTGTTCCTGGATGCTGCCAGTTGCTGAATAGTTGCTACCGTAGAAAAATCAAATCCACTATTATCACATACGATCATGGCAGTCAGCCAGGGTTTTTCAAGATAAAACAGTATACTATCAACATATTGCTCCTTACGGACAGCGGGGTCCGTAAGCGCTGTAAAGCTACTGTTTACATAAACTGTTGATGTGACAATCAGCAAGCTCATTATCTTCTAATTCCTATCTTCCTGAGTACACGACTCAATAAAGAGTCCTGCACAGTACTGCGTTCAAAATGATGTACCAGTCCAACGGTAGTTGCCTGCAATTCTTTAAAAGCAAGCCACACCGCATAATAACGTTCCAGGTATCCCCCCTGCATTCTGAATTGCCTTAACGTATCATAATTATCCAGTTTACCACTTTCAATGATAGACGAGATAAACTGCATCATTTCCTTAAAAGTTTCCTTCGGCAGAATAAATGAAGCGCATAGGTTAATGGTCTTACCACTCAGATCACTTAACTTATAATTAGTCTTATAAAATGCATTATAATCTTCCAGTATCACATCATAACAATTAAGCCCGCTTCCGTTCTTCTTATTAGGCTGTGTACTGTCCATCAGTATTTTCTGATTGTAGTCAGTACTGAACAGATAAGGCTGAAAGTTTACATGCTCCACTTTTGTAAGCAGGTCGTCTGTTTTAGACGCAGTCAGTACAGACGAATCAATATCATGTTGCAGAAAACCCAGGTAATCCAGATCTTCGTATAAATACGCATTCTTATAAATATTATAGATAACCTCTGATTCCGTATACCACTTACCTAAAGAATGGAACTGGTTAAACTCATACTGATTAATGATTTTATAATCCTTATAATTAGCAACTGCTTCATTCTTAGGATTTACATTAACGAATATATAGCTGGATAGGAGGGATGGATCATAGTAATCTCGTTTTAAGTCCTGATGAAAAACGACGAATAAACCATATTTCTTCATAAAATCCTATTTACTGGAGACTAAACGTTTAATGCCTTAATAACGTTACAGGGATTTCCCCCTGCAATAACATTTGCCGGAATATTTTTCACTACCACACTGCCCGCTGCTATAACTGAATTCTCTCCTATCGTTACCCCTTTCAGGATAATTACAGAAGATCCTATGAAAACGTTATTGCTTATTACGATAGCGTCTGTCTTAATATCAGTGTCAGCGCCACTGTTCCTCATTACCGGTTCCAGGGAATGAAAATTGGTATCCCAGATCTTCACACTCCCTCCGATCACCACATTATCGCCTATTGTAATCTTATTCCAGCATACAATAGTCGAATTGGAAATCCCTACATTCTTTCCTATTGTCAGTTCCGATTCAGGAAGATGGGTTATCAATCTTAATACCGTATCTCCTCCAATCGGGTTCTCATCCACTCCTGAGTTAGCAATAAAATTATCACCGATAACCAGCTTACCTTTATTGATGACTTTAATAATGCCATTAATAGTAAACCCTTCACACTTCACCCCTTCTCTTCTAAAGGTGTTCCTGTTTACAATTTTCCGGTAACGGAATTTTAATGAGCGGATGATATTCATATTAAAATCAGGAAATTTTAATGCTTACAGCAATATGTAAGCCTGATTTTTTAAATATTTAAAAATATCTGTCTAGGTATATTGATACTCTTTCCTTCTTAATAAAATTAAGTTCAACACACTATTCACCTGATATTTAAAAATTACTCTTGTTGGCTTAAAGAGCAAATTGCCAAATACGGCTGATACAAGCTGGGATATAAGCGTTGCAACAGCGGATCCGTAGGCCCCCATATATGGGATCAATATGAGGTTTAATCCCACATTAAGCACCAGGCCTATCACTGATCTGTATAAACTATAATTCTGTAGGTTCTCTATAACCAGGTACTGACTGGATACTACTCCCCAGAAAAGGGTAACAATCGTCCAGGCATGAATCCTCATAATACCAGCTGTTTCCACATACTGCTGTCCATATAAAACATGAACAATCAGGTCAGAGCAGAGAGTCACTCCACAGGCAATCACAAACGAAATCAGGAACATCCAGTTAAAAAGTACCTGCATCTTCCGCCTGTAACCAGCAAAATCATTGTTATTGATAGAGTTCATCAATGTAGAATAATAACTACTGGAAACTGCTATTGGTATAACAATAAAGATCTCCGTTATTTTCACGGCCGCACTAAATTCCCCTACAGCGGTAGAATTTAATAAGTTACCCAGCATTACCTGGTCTATCCGCATATACAGGATAATGGCAATACTCGATAAGATGAAAGGCCAGCCCTTTTTCAGTAATTCCCCACCTAAGTCGAGATTGAACTTCCAGGTCTGTAAACCATCGCTGCCTATCTGGTATTGCAAAATCAGTATAAGGAAAGCCAGTAAAGATTCAGCACCTACCACAGCTGCAAAATACAGTAATGGTTTATGAAGCAGGATAAATACCACTTTAAGAATAGCGCCCACAAAATAAGCGCTGTTCTTTGCTATCACCGTTCTCCTGGATTGTAACCGGGATTGATATTCTACATCTATCAGATCAAAAGGAGTAGGTATAAAGGTGAACAGTAATACAAAGTATAACAGGTAGTACTCCCGGTCAACATGCATCATGTAGAACACACCCAGTAAACCCAGCGATAATATAATAACAGATATTATCCTGAATATAAGCGCGGTGCCTAATAACTGACTCTTTTCTAATGGTCTGGCAAGAATCTCTTTCACAAGAAACTGGTCCATACCTAAAGACGCGATAGTTGTTAATATTCCTATGTAAGCAGCAATATAATTCATCTTGCCAAGCTCCCCCGGCCCTAAATATCTCGCTACCCATACACCTACTACCAGGCCTATCACCAGTTTAAACACCTTATCAAACAGCAGCCATAAGATATTTTTAATGGTGCTGTTCTTTATAATACTGAGAATGCGTTCTTTTAGCAATGCCTACAATTTCAGATATTAACTCATAATCTCTTTCACCATCTTTCTTAACAGAAGAACAAATGATGTTAAAAATATTCCTGCAATCAACCCCAGCACAATTCCCTTTGCCCTTCCTAATTTCTCTACCTGCAGTGGCAATATAGGCGTATCAATTATCTGTATAATAGGCGTTTCCTGAGACATGGAAAGACGGCTCAATTCGAGATTTTTAACCACCTCACCATATACAGTCTGTACAACGATTTTATCCCGTGATGCTATTTCTGACCCTACAGATGCTATCCTGCGGGCTGGATTAAGATTCAGATCTTCCGCCACAGCAGCTGAATAAGTTCTGCGGGATAACAACGTTTCCAGAGAATCCGCTTTTGCCTGCAGAACATCCACATTTGCTTTCGAACGTTTAGTCTTGGTTTGCACATAGAAGTCTGTTGCTTCCTTTACTAACCGCTCACAAAACATTTTAGAGAAAAGCTCATTGCCAGAGACAACAGAAACACCCACAAAACTTAGCTTCTTATCTTTCTTGGCAACTGTCAGATTGAAATTAACAATATCCTCATAAAACTGATTCAACACGCTATCCTGCTGCCGGGTAAATGTTGCCCGGTCTGCTCCTGTCGGATAATTAACATGCTGCAACTCCGGAAGCTTTGCCCACCTTGCCCTTAACTTGTTAATATCTATATAATAAGATGCCAGCGTCTGTTCTTTGCCATCTATCTTTACAGTAGATAACAACGCCTTTTCTATAATGAAACGCGACTTTAAAAACTCAATAATGTTATCCCCGGAAAAAACACCCACTCCACTACCGCCACCGCCTATGTCTATCCCAAACTGACTGGCAATACCTGCGTACGAACCTAAAGAACCCGACTTACTCTCTTCCAGTACAAAATTTAAATCCGCCACATATTTGGGCTTCTTTGTTATCGCTAAAACATATCCCAGCGCAGCTCCCACTATAGCAAAAACACCTATAATCAACCACCTGGACAACAGATATCTCCAGCCATCCCGGACTTTCAGCAACAATTCTTTTAAAGAAATCTGTTCTTTACTATCTGCTGTCGGCTTATGTTCTTCCATAGAATATTTTCTATTTTGTTGCATTAATGATAGTAACAATTACCAACGCAACAGAAGCCAATGCACTTGCCAGCCCTACTGCTTCGCCGCTACTCAATCCTGTTCTCTGTTTTTTGGCAGGTACATATATCTCAGCACCTGGTCTTACCTTTGGATAACTGTTAAAGAATAACATCTTCCTGGTACTCCTTACCTCTCCGTTAGAATACACGATATAACTTCTTCGTCTTAATGCGGTAGCAGTAAAACCACCAGCCCCACGCACATAATCACGGAAGGTATAGTTTCTGTCAAACCGTACTTTCTTAGGGAAGTATACTTCTCCAAACATCTGCACGGTCTGTAATTTCTTAGGCACCTTTATGATATCACCCTCTTCCAGGTACAGATCATATTTAGAACCAGGATGTGCCAGAATCTCATCCAGCTGAATACCCAGCAACTGCTCTTTCCGTTCTACCGTACCACGCATTCTCTCAATGTCTGTACTGTCTCTCAGTTTATTATAAAACACTTCCAGCTTATTCAGCAGCAGCGCACTGTCAGAACTATTAATAAAGGTCTTACGCAACATCACAGCGCCCTCTGAATATGCGCCGGGACGTAAACCACCAGCCCTGCGGATCACATCAGAAATCTTCTCCTTCTTTGTATTAATTGCATATGAACCGGGATATACTACTTCTCCGTCAATCTGAATATTTGCCTGTTCATTGTAAGCCGGAGATTTACGGATCATTACTTCATCAAATGGTTGTAATGAATATGCCCCGGCTGCAGTACCGGACAAATCAGCATTGATATCAAACTGCTGCGTAATAGCCATACGTACATCTGTAGAATCATAAACACCGCCCGTACGGATACGGCGGGATATTTCTACATGTTTCAGACTGGCCGCATCTTTTAATCCACCCGCCAGTAATATCAGGTCTTCCAGCTGCATGCTGTCTCCGTAAATAAAATACCCCGGCATATTCACCTCTCCCACAATCTTCACCTGGTATTCCTCACGCAGATTGAGCTTGGAAAATATCATCACACTATCCTCACGTTGTAAAAGGATCTGCTGCTTGCCACTCAATATATCCTGTACATTGAAACTGATAATAGAAGGCGTGTAATCTGCCTGCAAACGACGGATCATACCACGGGATAATGCAGCAACTTCCTGTACTCCATCCGCTTTTTTTATCAGGTCACCTACCGTCATTCCCTCTTCCAACGCATATTCTCCCGGGTGAAATACAGCACCCGAAACAGTAACACGGTTGGTATAACGGGCAAGTATAGAATCTACATAAAATTTGTCTCCTGATTTTAACTGGAAAGATGCCACCTTATCTGCCGGCACATCCACCACTTCCCTCGACTTATTATTTACACGTAATGCCCTGATGATATCTTTAAAGGAATTATCGGTATATCCTCCTGCAAAATCAATGATGTTCTGTAATGTCTCATTTTCTTTCGCTTCAAATATAGCCGGACGTTTTACCTCTCCCGAAAGCTCTACCCTCATTTTATAAGGATTCACCTTCACGATATCCTGATCCTGTAATACCACATTATTGCTCAGATCGCCGCGGATCAGGAAATCGTATAAATCGAAAGTTGCTACCGGCTGACCATTCCTGATTACCTGTATATTACGGAATGAGCCATTTTCGTTAGGGCCACCAGACACATACAGTGCATTTGCCACCGTTGCAAGAGATGGTACTGTGTAAGTACCCGGCTTCATGATCTCTCCAATCAGCAATACACGGATGCTACGAATGTTTCCCAGCGATATCTGTACAGATGTATTGCCCGTTTTTATACTGGAGTAAATAGTACTTAACTGTTTGGTAATACGGATACGGGCATCTTCGATAGTCAGTCCGTTCACATATACCGGTCCCAGGTTAGGGATACGCACATATCCATCCGGGCTCACCTTTAAACGGTGCTGTACCTCTGAATATCCATAAACATCTATCTGTAATTCGTCGTTGGCGGCAAGATGGTAGTTAGCCGGAGTGGCCATACGCAGGTTAGGCTCAAATGTAAGGTTCTTGTTACTGAACAGTTCTGTACCAAAAATCCGCTGCCGCTTCAGTTCCTTTTCAAACGCCTCCCTGTCCTTGAATCTCCTGTACCTTTCCTCATAACGATGTATTGAATCCTGTTCATTATCAGCATCATCTGAATTATATTGTCTGCCAACAGAATCCGGGTCCTCAGAACCGTTATTATCTCCTCCCAGTGTCTTATCCAGGTTCAATAGCTTTATCCTTTCCTTCAGTTTGGCCACTTCTGTACTGGAAATACCTTTCTGCGCAGCGTACTGATCAATCTGAGAATAAGAAACATTATTCTTTTTCATTTGCGCAACCAGCTGGCGAATCTGATCGTCAGTCAGATTGTCAATTTTAACTTGACTCATCTGATCCTTAGACATAGAAGAAGGAATCTGTGCCTTTAGACTAAAGCAAACGGCCAACAATAACAACTGCAACAGTAATATTTTCTTCAACATGAATTATCGGATAATAAACTATTCGGATTAAAAAAACATTCTTCAATACCTTATTCAACTATTGATTAGCCCGATTTAGAGTAAATCAGCTGCAAATCTATTAAAAATAACATATAAATATTAACTTGATGGAAATCAGTGTAATAATTCCACACAGCATTTTATTGTCTCCCGGCAAGTCCGGGAGACAATAAGAACAGTTAAATCTCGAAAAGTTTAAATATACAGAGAAAGAAAGCACTAATTAGCCCTGCCATACAGCAGACGCAGGTAACCCCTCTCCAGGTTAGACCTGTAAAGGAAGAAGGGCAGTTGAACAACAGCAAATGCCAGTAACAGAACAGAATACGGCCAGCAGTAAAACAACGCAATAAAAGCAATCAGCAACCGGGCATACTCCAGGTGAAATACCCAACGTCTTTGCTCCAGTATGGCCCCACTGTTCACAAGTGTCAGTAATATCACCAGCGTTATACATATTTGTGCAAAAATTGGAATATAATTCTCAAACAACAGGAAAAAGAAGAGTACCATAATAATCACCCCCACCTGCCATGCTACATAATGCTGCAGCCTGTCCGTGTTACCGGCTTTCCTGCGGTTCTTTGATAAGAAACGTTCCTCCAGTTTCGGACGGATAGCAGGGTCTACATAATCCGGCCTGCCAAATATTACCTTCAGCTTAGCCCTGAAACCTTTAGTTTGTTTTACAGTATATAATATTTCAAGGATAAAATGAAAGTGCTGCCATAAAAAGCTATGACTGTCCAGCGGTTTGGTCAGCCCATACTCCGGCTCCTCATCCTCCACTGTAAAAGTCCCAAACAGCTTGTCCCATATGATAAGCACATCCCCATAGTTCTGGTCCAGGTACTTCTCATTCGATGCGTGATGCACCCTGTGATGAGAAGGTGTTACGAAAATATATTCCAGGAAACCCAGTTTCCCTATAGTACGCGTATGTATGAAAAACGGGTACAACCCATGTACCAGCTGTACACTCACGATCATAGCCGCCGGAAAACCGATCACCGGTAATACCGACCAGAAAGCCATCCGGAAAAATGCCTGGAAAACCGTGATCCTGGCAGACACCGTATAGTTGAAGTCCTCACTCTGGTGATGCACCACATGCGCCGCCCACAAAAGGTTCACCTCATGTGCCAGCCGGTGGTACCAGTACCAGATAAAATCTGTTAAAATCAGGAGAGCAATCCACAGCAGCACACTCGATTTGATATCAAAAATGGCAAAATGCTGGTGGATATAGTCGTAAATAAAATAGAAGAGACCTATTGTAAAAGTATCCAGCAGACGTTCCGCAATACCAATATTGATATTGCTCACAGAATTACTGAAGCCGAAATAATTCTTTCCGGTTTTACGCGCAACCAGGTATTCTATGCCCATCAACCCCAGAAACAGTGGAATGGCCCATGCCATGTGATTTAAATGCACAATTGTAAGTTTCGAATTACGGGTAATAGCTTTATAGCCCTGTACAGCCACAAAGCAATAATCGAAACAATATTACACAATTAAATTAAATAGTCCACTATTTGAGTAGACTATTTAATTTCCCTGTAAAAAGGTCATTGATAATGAGATACTATGATCGCAGGCCAGCCCTGAAACCGATGGGGATTTCTACCTTTTCAAAGGAAGGTTCATGCTGATTCATAATTTCTGCGATGGTCATCGGCTGATGGATCAGGGTACTGAAACCTTGTTTTCCGGACAATGACTGTGCCTTGGATACAGATAACTTGCCAAACTCGTACTTGGCAATCAGCCTTCCCTTACGCATTAATGCACTGTCTACCTGAGACAAATCACTGTTAAATGTACATACTACCTGTACGTTCATACAGTCTGCCAGCAACCCGTCCGATAAATTCAGCAGGTTGGACACAGAAGAGTTACCCGTAGTTTTCCTGTCCATAATGATGTTCTCCGCATCTTCAATCACCAGGATGGTATTGGGATTATCTATTAACAGGTCTATAAAGTCCGGTTGCATGATATTACCCGCTACTGCAGGCGACAGGAACAATACACGTTTCTTCAGCCTTCCTATCAGATAGCGCAGGTAAGTCGTTTTGCCAGATCCGGGAATCCCGTGCAGCAGCACAATCCCTTTATCATCATTGGTATTCAGTCGCTTAAAGATCAACTGATCAATCGCCATGAAATCATCTTCATAATAAAGGCTCAGATCAAGCTTTGTCTTTTTGAACTCCATGCTTTTCAGTACCAACCCCTTATCTCCCATTGTAATGAGATTGATCTCGTACTGTTTACGTTTCTCCCTTTGCCGGTACTTACGCACCAGTGTAGTCACATCTTTAATAAAGGCATCTGCTTTCCCATTGTGCAGGATCTCGCAGTAATCTTCTCCAAACTCGGCCATGCAGCCGTTGTTCAATACTATCAGCGCAATGTCATGTTTGTATTCCTTGTCTTTACTACCGATTTCCTCACGCTGGTAAACACCCACTATACTGTCTGCATAGGCGGTTTTAAAGGCCACCATGGATTTCTCACCATTAATAGTATATATGAAGCTGATATTAGGTACCGCATTAAAGTAATACAGGTAAAAAGCTTTGCTGTCCAGCAATCCGTTCCCGAAAATATGTTCCCCTGATATCTCCTTTTGCTGTAAAATATTATCCATTTCAGTTTTAAATAAATGATCAATGTTGTTTGATGGGTAATCATATACCGGTACGCCTCAGGCGCCCGGTAATGATTACGGGGTTAATTGCAAACTAAGACAAAAACAATATCATCTTAAAATAAATTCGGCAGGGTAAGATTACCCCGCCGGGTAAATACAGATTCTACTTACTACTCAATATTTTTATAAAAAAACCCGGTCTGCTTTTAAACGGACCGGGTTATATAACGCTAACGAATATATTATGTTAGTGCATATCCTGTCCTTTTAGCATTGAAAATTTCAATACTATCACAGCCATTACGGTATATGTTTCCTGGTATTCCTGTCATTCAGTACTAAATGAAAAAAGCCCCGGAAACTGGTTCCGGGGCTCGTTATATATAAAGTTAATTATCTCATATAAAACTATAACATGCCCGGAACCTACGACCGCAACCCTTTGCAAAGGATGCCGGCGCTGTGTTCATATGTGTGTTTGACATTAGCATGTTATAAATTGATTTGTTAAGGCCACAAAGATAAATTGATTATTACAATTTTAACAAATATTTCGCATATTTATTTTTACGCGGCTATAAAAACAATATGCCGGTAACATACAGTTACCGGCATCACAATTACATTATACCACAGAGGCATTAACAACAAAGGATATAAAATGGTCGACCCGCTTATATAAGTAACATGCTTTCTGCATCTGATTCGGCTCTCTCTGCCTCTGCACCTGCGTACTCGTTTGCCAGTCTTTGCATCTGACGGATATGCCTTTCAATATGCTTTGTAAGAAAATAGATATACTGATAGATATCCAGTTTACCCAAATGGTTTACAGACATATTGGTTTGCACCAGGAAGCCTTCTCCGTTTTTAAGTAAACTAAGATTATACATAGATTGAGCAAACTGTTGTTTCAGTAAAACTCTGATATCACGCATATCCTGTAACCCGCTGGGCTCAAGATGTTCAGGCCTGATCCATCCAAAGGAACGGCTTCCTATCACATCAATTTTACTGAATGTTTCCTGGTAATTACCGGGAATAATAATCGAGTTACTGGTACTCTTACGGTCCAGCGCACGACGTGTACTTTTGTTTACTATCAGCAACAGGAAATAGTTTGTCAGGCTGATATGTTCCAGCACTTCACGGATATTCCATTGTCCGGCATCCGGTTTAAAATGCAACAGATCAGGTTCTTTTTCAAACCAGGTGTCCAACTCCCTGAAGTTGGTTAGCAAAGCCTCTCTTACAACATTAATTACGTTTCTCATGGTCTGTCTGTTTGGGGTTATGTCCCTACCTGATCCACTTTCTGTACGGGCAGCGCATAACGTATTATAGAATTATTATTGCCATTTTCATCATCCGGATCTTTCAAATAAAAAACCCGGCTCCTTGTAACGGACCGGGTTTGTATCACATAAGTTAATTATGATTTTACATACCATGTCCATTAGGCTTCTTAAAGGTGAAGCCATCCTTTCGCATCATCACCGCCGATAGTTTCCGGCAGTGTATACACATTACAGTTATCAAATTCGTTTCTTGCTCAATCATCATTTCGGCGCTTACAAAGCAAAAGGTCCCGCAATTCCTGCGGGACCTTTGTTTTATCATTTGGTAACTTTTATCGTTAGCATTTGGTGCAACATACCCGCAATTCACCACTGACCTGCTTTTGTGTACAGGACATCGCTGAAATTGTATTTTTTGGATTGCGTTTCATTCTTTTTATTGCTACACAAAGATATTTTTTATTTTTTTTATTTACACATATTTCTTAATAAATTTTTTCTATTTGCGTATAGTCCGCAATCAGAACAACCGCAGTTGAATCTGTGGACGCTGGAATAACTCAGTATTGAATTCAAAACGCTCCTGATTAAGACCATACTTCTTCGTATGAATCTTAAACTGCTGCTTTATCAGGTCCGCAATATTCCCTTCCCCTCTCATTCTTCTCCCTGCAACACTGTCATTGACCTGTCCTCCATGCATACTCTCAATCAGGTGCCATACCTTATCAGCCCTGTCCGGGAAATTCTTATACAGCCAGTCATTAAAGATGATCTTCACCGCATCGTTCAGCCGTACCACAGTATACCCTGCAAACTTAGCCCCGTTCGCCGCCGCCGTTTCCAGTAACCCCGGCATCTCATGATCATTCAGCCCCGGTATCATAGGCGCTGTCATAACCCCCACCGGTATACCCAGTTCACTCAACTCCTTCACGATCTTAAACCGTTGCTGCGCAGTAGTCGTACGTGGCTCCATCTTCAAACGCAGGTCCTCCTGCTGTGTAGTAACAGATACATACACACAAACCAGGTTTTGCGCTGCCAGTTGCTGCAGAATGTACTTATCCCGCAATACCAGTGAATTCTTTGTAATGATACCTATAGGCTGTTTGTATTCCAGCGCTATTTCCAGCAGTTGTCGGGTAATGAACATTTTCCGCTCCAGCGGCTGATAACAATCCGTATTACCGGACAATGATATAGGCTTGGGTACCCAGTTCTTATTATCAAGGAATTTACGCAACAACTCAGGAGCATTCTTCTTTACAACGATCTTACGCTCAAAATCCAGTCCGGCACTCATTCCCCAGAACTGGTGGGCATTCCGCGCATAACAGTAAATACAGCCATGCTCGCAGCCCTGGTAAGGATTCATAGAATACCACATGCCCACATCCGCACTATCCACTTTATTGACCAGGGTCTTCGCATGCTCCTCTATCACCTGCGTTGGCACATCCGCCTGCCACCACTCATCAATCCCCTCTACATGTTCCTGTGCATACTCCTCTTTCAGGTATCTGTTCTTAGGATTCAACTGGGCTCCACGCCCCTTGTAATAAGGGTTCTCCGGAACCCCTTCCTGAAAAGGCAAGGTCATAGCTAATATTTTTAGTAAAAATACTAAATATATTAGCTAATTACCAAATTAGATAATCTGCATTTTCTGCATCAGGAAAGTAGCATTCTTATTCCTGGCCACCCCTTCCCTGATCCGGTAATCAAAAAACAGCTGATCTTCCCGTATTGTGCTTTCAAAACAATAGTTGCTGATCTTCTGCGGATGCGTCTCTTCCAGATGACCCAGCTCCAGGTCATGTGTAGCGATCATCCCCAGACAATGATATTGTAAAAAGTGTTCTATCAGTTTGCGGGAACCCGATAACTTATCCTCAGAATTAGTCCCTTTTAAGATCTCATCCAGCAGAATAAATACCCTCTCCCCCGTTTTCAGCACTTCCACTATCTGTTGTAACCGTAATAACTCTGCCTGGAAATAAGACGTATGCTTTGCAATGGAATCTTTAATACGCATTGATGTCATAATCCTCATAGGACTACATGCAAACGATTCTGCACACACCGGCATACCACTCAGCGCCAGTAACAGGTTACTGCCCACACTACGCAGGAAAGTACTCTTACCGCTCATATTAGACCCCGTAATGATCAGGAAATGCTGCGGATCACCTATACGGATATCATTCCGCACACAATCCTCTGCGGGAATCAACGGATGCCCTACTCCCTTTGCTACCAGTTGCCCTGTATGCTCATTTACCTGCGGGTAAATATATTCCGGATGATTAAACGCAAAAGTGGCCATACTGTTCAGCGCTTCCATTCTCGCTATTACATCCATCCAGCCCGGCACTTCATTCTGGTAACGGGCCTTCCAGCGTTCTATGGCAAAAACACAATGCAGATCATATAATATAAAAGAGTTCAGGAACACCCCCACTATCAGGTTCATACGCTGGTCCAGCGCATTACAGATACGGGCCAGCCGCTGTAACGCTACACTGGCAGAAGCTGCCTTTTCTTTATGTTCAGTGAGCAGATACGCGCCCTCAATTTCTTCTTCATTTATGAGCTTCAGCAATAAAGCAAACTTGCTGAAAATCTTCTCCTTATTGGAGATAAGCTGATGCTGCGCATTCACCTTTTTCACATTACTTCCCAGTATCACCCAGTTAATACAAAGGAAAATACTGATAGGGTAATATTCATTCGAGATGAAATAATATACTACAGAAACTATCAGCAAAGCCGGACTTACCCAGCGTACAATATTCAGCCATTTTTTCCCCAGGAATTCCAGTGGTAACTGCAACCACTTATACAAAGAAGATATATCCCCCGGCTTCTCCTTTGCCAGCATGGATTGTGCTGTCAGCAACTGCCGGAACTTAATCCTTGGTACCAGCTTGTGAATAGCTTCCTGTGTACGTACAATATCATTCACTTCCTTTAACGGTTCCTGCAGACAGTCTGCCAGTTTACGGCTCCCCATCAGCGTTCCCGTACGATTCATATGAGAATAAAGGGAGGACTGCCCGAATACATCCAGGTCCCCTGTATATGAATGCTGCTCATTTGAATATGCTTCCCCGTCCTGGAAACCAGACTGCCCCGTAGTAGCCAGCCTCCACTCCTTTTCATTCAGCTCCTGTAATGTCTTTGATAAAGTAAGATGGTCCTGCATGGCCTGGTATCTCCCCAGGATATACATAAATGCTACGGCCAGTAATACGATCGGTAATAACCAGATCGTTTCAAAATCATCCCGGAAATAAAGATATCCGCACAGCAAAGCGGCGAGAAAACAGAAGAGCCTTACCCATCCAAGCCCACTCAGACGTTGTTGTAACTGTGATATTTCAGCTTTATAATCGTTAACCTGCTGTTCGTAAATAGTGATAGGGGTCATGGGTTATTTTGTTGAAAAAGGAAGATCAGTTACGTAACTGATCTTCCGGCTATATTTAAGCATATTGTCTCTTCAGCAATTCCGGGTACTCAAGACTCACCTTCATGATCAGTTCTCCGAATAAAGTATTTACCCATGCAAACCATGGACGGGTAAATTTAGTAGGATCATTCTTGTGGAACGATTCATGCACAAAACCAGTATCCCCATCTGTATTACGTATAGTACGCAAACACTCCGCTATTTCTTCTTTATCACTGCTCGTCAGCGCCTTCATAATAATACTCATTGGCCAGATGTAATCCGGACCGGTATGCGGACTACCTACACCATCTCCGTATTTACCTTTGTAGAACCAGCAATGGAAGCTGCTCCATACAAAATGACGGGAAGCCTGGTATAAAGGATCATCTGCTGTCGTATATCCCAGGTATGGAATAGATAACAAACTAGGTACATTGGTATCATCCAGGAATAAACGGTTACCATAACCATCCACTTCAAAACCAAACATATTACCTAACTGCGGATGAGGAACGATCGCATACGCTTTGATAGCCCTGTCCACTTCATCTGCCAGCTCTGTACATTCCTTTGTAAATGCAGCATCCTTAAATACCACATCACTCATCTCTGCCAGCTGACGCAGTGATACTACTGCAAACATATTGGAAGGGATCAGGAAAGGGAAAACAGTCGCATCATCCGAAGGACGGAAAATAGATACGATCAGTCCTACCGGCTGCATAGGCGCTCCCCAGCCTTTATTAGGGGCTGTATCCGACTGGATAGGCGTATTACGCTGGAACTTGTAAGGCCCGCGGTTTTCTTTACGCTGCTGCTCCTTAAATGTTTTAACGATCAGCTTTGCGGCCTTCTGATAAGTATCATTCAGCACACTGGTATCACCACTTTCTTTCCAGTAATGGTAAGCCAGGCGCACAGTATAACAAAGGGAATCTATCTCCCATTTACGCTCATGCAGTTCAGGCTTCATTTCTGTAAGGTCCGTATCCCACTCACTGCCCGTTGGCCCTTCATTAAAGGCATTGGCATAAGGGTCTATCAGTATACATTTAGTCTGCCTGTTTACCACACCGGCAATCAGCTGTTTCAGCTTTTCATCTTCTTTTATTAATGGCAGATAAGGCCACACCTGCGCACTGGAATCCCTCAGCCACATCGCATTGATATCACCTGTAATTACAAATGTATCCGGACGGCCATTCTCCATCTTAAAACTTACTGTCGTATCCAGCGTATTCGGAAAGCAGTTCTCAAACATCCAGCCCAGTTTCGGATCGGATATCTCTTTCTTAATATTGCTGATCGCCTTCTCTACACCCACACTGCTAAACTTACGTTGCGCAGGCAGCGGACGCTTTGATACATATACTCCCTGGCTGAATACAGCCTTAGGAAACCCCAATGCTACAGCGCCTGCCAGCAGACCGCCATTCCTGATAAAATCTCTTCTAGCCACCATTTCTGTAAATTGTTTTCTATAAACGTGAACAATAAGGGTGTAAAATAAAAAAATGTACGAATATTCCACTGTCACTTTTAGTAAATTACAACTTCTGCAGCTCCTCACTGCTGCACAACACGTTAAACACCAAAAACAATATGACTGATACACCGGTTCACAAGATTCGTATCGTAACAGCAGCTTCTCTTTTCGATGGCCACGACGCCGCCATTAATATTATGCGTCGCATCATGCAGTCCAAAGGTGCCGAAGTAATCCACCTGGGCCATAACCGCTCCGCAGCAGAAATTGTAGAATGTGCCATCCAGGAAGATGCCCAGGGCATCGCCGTTACTTCCTACCAGGGAGGTCACGTAGAGTTCTTTAAATACATGTACGACCTTTTACAGGAAAACAACTGCGGACATATCAAGATCTTCGGCGGCGGAGGCGGTACCATCCTCCCCACAGAAATCCAGGAATTGCACCAGTATGGTATCACCCGCCTCTATTCCCCGGATGATGGCAGGACCATGGGACTGGAAGGCATGATCGGAGATGTCATCGACCGTTGCGACTTTCCCACTGTCAAAACGCTCAACAAACAACCGGAAGCGCTCACCCAACAGGATTATAAACATATTGCGCAAACTATTACCATAGCCGAAAATGATCAGCTTCCCGATGTACAATCCACCAAAGGCATTGTACTCGGTATCACCGGTACCGGAGGGGCAGGTAAAAGCAGTGTTACAGACGAAATAGTAAGACGCTTCTTACACCACTTCAGCAATAAAACAATTGCAGTCATCTCTGTAGACCCCTCCAAGAAAAAGACCGGCGGGGCACTACTCGGCGACCGCATCCGCATGAACGCCATCCATCATCCCCGTGCCTATATGCGCTCCCTGGCTACACGCGAAAGCGATAAAGCCATCAGTACACATATCGGGGAGATTACAGATATCTGCCGCATCGCCGGTTTCGACCTCATCATCCTGGAAACTTCCGGTATCGGCCAAAGCGATACCGCCATCACCGACTACTGCGACGTATCCCTGTATGTAATGACACCGGAATACGGTGCTGCTTCCCAGCTGGAAAAGATTAATATGCTGGACTATGCAGACGTAATTGCTATCAATAAATTTGATAAAGCAGGCGCCCTCGATGCTCTCCACGATGTACGCAAGCAATACAAACGTAACCACGGACTATGGAGCGCTAAAGATGAAGAACTGCCGGTATTAGGCACTATCGCCTCCCAGTTCAATGATCATGGTATCAACCAGCTGTTTGAAAAACTGCTGGCCATCATGAAAGAAAAGAAGGGCATCTCTTTTGGCAATGTCAAACACGAAACCAGTCAGGATACAGTCACCAAATCGATGATCATCCCGCCTTCCCGTACCCGCTACCTGGCAGAAATCACAGCTGCTATTAATGAGTATGGGCAATGGGTGGAGGAACAGGCTGCCATTGCCACTAAACTCTATCAGCTAAACGGCGCAAAAGCCCTCGTACCAGACCATGAAAGCCTGGACAACGCCATCAACGCATTGAGCAAACAACTTGATCCCGAATGTGATAAACTGGTAAAAAACTGGCCAGCCATAAAAGAAAAATATACAGCAGAATACTACGAGTTCCAGGTAAGGGATAAGATCATCAAACTCCCTCTCTACTCAGAAAGTCTGTCCCAGTCACGCATACCTAAAATAAGCCTGCCTCAGTACAACGACTGGGGAGACCTGCTCCGCTGGCAGCTTACGGAAAACCTGCCGGGAGAATTCCCGTATGCAGCAGGGGTATTCCCCCTAAAAAGAGAAGGCGAAGACCCTACCCGCATGTTTGCCGGAGAAGGTGGGCCGGAAAGGACCAACAAACGCTTTCACTATGTATCAATAGATCAACCGGCCATCCGCCTCAGCACGGCTTTCGATAGTGTAACACTCTATGGTGAAGACCCTGCTCCCCGCCCGGATATCTATGGTAAAGTGGGTAACTCAGGCGTAAGCATCGCTACAGTGGACGATGCCAAAAAGCTGTACAGTGGCTTCGATCTCTGCGATCCGAAAACATCGGTATCCATGACCATCAATGGTCCGGCCCCTATCCTCCTGGCATTTTTTATGAATGCAGCCATAGATCAGCAATGTGAAAAATACATCGCACAGCATGGATTAACAGATCAGGTAAATGCTATCATCAAAGAGAAATTCAAAGATTTGCCTAAATACAGCGGAGAACTGCCTAAAGGCAACAACGGACTGGGATTACAGCTGTTAGGGATTTCGGGAGATGAAGTACTGGACAAAAATATCTATGAAAAGATAAAAGCTCAGGCCCTCAGCACCGCCAGGGGTACCGTGCAGGCAGATATATTAAAAGAAGACCAGGCACAAAACACCTGTATCTTCTCTACAGAATTTGCCCTCAAACTAATGGGCGATGTACAGGAATACTTCATCACACAGAAAGTCCGCAACTTCTACTCTGTAAGTATCTCCGGTTATCACATAGCAGAAGCAGGTGCCAATCCCATCACACAGCTGGCATTCACACTCGCTAACGGTTTCACCTACGTAGAGTATTATCTCAGCCGGGGAATGAATATTGATGATTTTGCGCCTAATCTCTCCTTCTTTTTCAGCAATGGTATGGACCCGGAATATGCAGTCATTGGCCGTGTGGCCAGACGTATCTGGGCCAAGGCTATCAAATATAAATACAAGGGGAACGACCGCTCCCAGAAGCTGAAATACCATATTCAAACATCCGGCAGAAGCCTGCACGCACAGGAAATCGACTTCAACGATATCCGCACTACCTTACAGGCGCTCTATGCCATTTACGATAACTGCAACTCCCTTCATACAAACGCATACGATGAAGCCATCACCACACCCACAGAAGAAAGTGTGCGCAGGGCCATGGCCATACAGCTCATCATCAACCGTGAACTTGGGACCGCAAAAAATGAAAACCCTATCCAGGGTGCTTTCTTCATCGAAGACCTTACAGACCTCGTAGAAGAAGCCGTACTGGCAGAATTTAACCGCCTTACAGAAAGAGGGGGAGTACTGGGAGCGATGGAAAGGATGTACCAGCGCAATAAAATCCAGGAAGAAAGTCTGCATTATGAATCCCTGAAACATAACGGTGAATACCCCATTGTAGGAGTAAACACTTTCTTAAATAAAAACGGTTCTCCTACTATCATTCCTTCAGAAGTAATCCGTTCTACCACAGAAGAAAAAGAATTCCAGATCAATACCCTGGCGGCTTTCCACCAGCGTCATCATGATAAAAGCGCTGCTGCATTAAAAAAATTACAACACGTTGCTGTTAAGAATGGCAACCTCTTTGATGCATTAATGGAAACAGTGAAGCATTGTTCCCTGGGCCAGATTACCCATGCATTATATGAAGTAGGTGGTCAGTACAGAAGAAACATGTAGATAAAAAATTCCCCTGCATAAATACTTTATGCAGGGGAAAAAGACCGGCATTACACACGGCCGGATTTCATTGACGTGGAATTATAAAATAACTTACGTGGAATTTAATTAACGTGGAATCGATAACGTGGAATTATATAAAAGCAAAAACTTAACATGGAATCTATAAAGACATATGGAATCTATAAAGCAATTCGGAATTTATAACGGCAAAAAGTGGAATCTATAAAGACATACGGAATCTATAAAGGCAAAATGGAATTTATAAAGACAAAAAATATTTTGGTTACTACTACACTACCTTGTTCGTCGTTTTCTTAGTTTTCAAGGAAATAATCAGTCGTCGATCATTGGCATTTGCTTCCTTGTCACTTAGATTTAAATTTTGGCTTTCAGTTACTTTCGTTTCGTTACACAATCTTAATTAATATTTTGTTAATAAAAAACTTTTCAAACATCTTTTTTCAAAAATAGATACGATTAAATTTTGATATTGTCCATTTTATAATGATTATCAATACTTTAACATAAGCCATAATAAACCTCAAACAATTTGTATTTTACGCTCAGTTAGCACTTTTATATGTATACGAAAGAAATAGAAATCAGTTTATCACAATTAGCAAAGGAACTGTTAGGGCAATTGCAGGAAAAAGAAAGCAAAATTGCCATAGAGAAAACAATGGACGACCTGAGTCGTGTAATTATTTACAACGACTGGCGCTATTATGTGCAGAGCGAGCCTGTGCTTAGTGATTACGAATACGACCAGCTATATGCCTGGCTTAAAAAGCTGGAAGCTGAACATCCGGACCTGGTAAACCCCGATTCCCCCACCCAGCGTGTGGCACAGGGCCTTACCAAAACATTCCCCACCGTGCAGCACCTGGTGCCTATGCTCAGCCTGGAGAACTCTTATAATGCAGATGACCTGAACGACTGGGACCGTAAAGCCCGTGAAATCAGTGGTCTTGCAGATATTGAATACTGTATAGAACCTAAGTTCGACGGTGCCAGTATCTCTCTTATATATGAAAACGACCGCCTTACAAGAGGTGCTACCCGGGGTGATGGCGTATCAGGAGACGATATCACTACCAATATCAAACAGATCCGCTCTATCCCTCTTAACGCTAAATTCTCTGCCCATGGCATTCATTCTATAGAAATCCGTGGCGAAGTATTAATTAATAAAAACACTTTCAAGGCTTTCAATGAGCAACGCGCTACTGAAAACCTGCCACCCATGGCCAATCCGCGCAATGCAGCTTCCGGTTCTCTCCGCATGGTAGATCCCCGGGAAGTAGCTAAACGTGGTTTAGAAGCTTTCCTGTATCACATGAGTTATCACACTATGGAACAGGATGAAACCGAACCGAAAGAAATACAAACACATAGTAATACCCTCGATCTCCTTTCATCACTCGGATTCCGTACTCCTTCCAAAGAAAAGAAGGTGGTAAAGGGCATCCAGGCCGTAATAGACTACGTACTGGAATTTGAACAACTGAGAGATACCCTTCCTTACGAAATAGATGGAATGGTGATCAAAGTGAATGATTATGCCCTGCAGGACCAGCTGGGTATGACTACCCACCATCCGCGCTGGGCCATGGCTTACAAGTTCAAAGCAAGGCAGGCTACCAGTAAACTGCGTAATGTGGAGTTCCAGGTAGGCCGTACCGGTTCCGTTACACCCGTAGCCAAAATTGACCCTGTGCCCATCGGAGGGGTTACAGTTGCTTCCATTTCACTTTTTAATGAAGATGTAATAAAGGAAAAGGATTTGAAAATAGGAGATACTGTACTGGTAGAACGTGCCGGCGATGTAATCCCCTACATTGTAAAATCCGTGGCAGACCTGCGGGATGGTACTGAAGAGGATATTAAATTCCCTACGGAATGCCCTGTTTGTCACGATCCTCTCTTTAAGCCGGAAGGTGAAAGCGTATGGCGCTGTATTAATATTAACTGCGAAGCACAGGTAGTAGAACGTATGATCCACTTTGTGAGTAAAGATGCGATGGACATCCGCAGCCTGGGCGAAAGTAACATCCGTAAGTTCTACGATCTTAAACTGATCAAACACATCCCGGATATCTATACCATCGACTTTTCAAAAATAGAACAGCTGGGAGGCTTCGGACAAAAATCCCTGACCAACCTGCAAACTGCTATTGAACAGTCTAAAACCCAGCCCCTGCACCGTCTTATCTTTGGCCTGGGCATCCGTTATGTAGGAGAAACAACCGCTAAAACACTGGCCAATGCAGCCCATCACCTGCTGGATTTCCGGGAATGGACGGAAGAGCAGCTCCTGGTGCTGGAAGATATAGGACCTAAGGTAGTAGGCAGTATCCGTCACTTCTTCAGCAATGAGGACAACGTCAAAATGCTGCAGGAGCTGGAAGCATTAGGGCTGAATTTTAAAAGCACCAAATCAGACCATCATACCAGCGGTAACCTCGAAGGTCAGACCTTCCTGTTCACCGGTACCCTCAACAAACTGAAACGCAGTGATGCGGAAGAGATGGTGGAAAAGCAGGGTGGAAAAATACTCAGTGGGGTAAGCAGCAAGCTGAATTACCTGGTAGTAGGAGATGATGCCGGCAGTAAACTGGAAAAAGCAAAGAAGATTAATACGGTCAGGATTTTAAGTGAGGACGACTTCATTAACCTGATCCAATAAATACTATGGACGATAAATACTACATGCAGCAGGCTCTTCGTGAGGCCCGGAATGCATTCGATGATGGAGAGGTACCAGTCGGTGCTATAGTAGTGCTAAATGATAAAATAATAGGCCGTGGCAGCAATCAGGTAGAGAAGCTGAATGATTGTACCGCCCATGCAGAAATGCTGGCTTTAACGGCCGCATTTAACTACCTGGGAAGCAAATACCTGATGGAAGCCACCCTCTATGTAACACTGGAACCCTGCCTCATGTGTGCAGGTGCCCTCTACTGGAGTAAAATTGGCCGTATTGTATATGCAGCCCGCGACGATAAGCACAGTTACAGGAAGTCTACCGGGGATACAAACCCCTTCCATCCCAAAACAAAACTGGAACAGGGACCTGGCGAAGCGGAAAGCCTGCAGTTGGTAAAAACATTCTTTGAACAAAGAAGAGGCTGATTTATTTTGATCAAAGAGCAATTTTTTTGCAGGGCTTCGCCCTGCACCCAAAAATCTACTAAAAAAGGGTTTGAGGATACTCTCCTCAAACCCTTTTAAAAAGCTCTTCATTAATAATTATTTCTTATTCTCCATCAGTTTATTCATACCCATCATCTGGTGCATGGAATGTTCCATTCCCTCTGAAGAACCGTCCAGGAATATCACATTCCCTTTGGAATTCTCTGCAAAGTGCTTAATCGCCTCTGTCCACATAGAGAAAAGGATCACTGAGGTATCCAGGTTGGCCTGCTGCATTTCTTTAGCTGCCATAGACATACCCTTGGCCACCTCTTCACGGAACAGTGCCACTCCCATACCACGCAGCTGCGCAGCCTGACGCTCCGCTTCTGCCGCGATCTTGATAGCATTACCATCAGCTTCCGCTGCCTTGGTCTTGGTGATCAGCAATGCCTGACCCTCATTCTCAGCAGCAGCCTTCAGATTATTAGATGCCACTACCTGTGCCATCGACTTCATGATCACCTCATCAAAAGTGATATCATTCATCTGAAGATCAAGTAAATGGAAACCCCAGTCTTCCAGGGTCTTGTCAATCTGTTCTTTTACGTGTTCAGTAATGTCTTTACGCAAACCCAGCACTTCTGCCTGACGTTTGGTAGCCACAAAACCACGGATAGAGCCCTCAATGGTACGTACCAGTGCCTGCATGAAACTGCGTTCGTCCATGAACTTGAAAGCCACATTCTTAATGGTTTCTTCATCCTGGTTCCACACAGCATACAATAACATGGCCTTGAAATACACATTGGCCTGATCCACCGTAATAGCCTGAAATTCAAGCTCTACAGAACGGTTTTGGATAGAAATACGTTTGAATACTTTTTCAACCAGCGGAATTTTGAAATTAAGACCGGGGAACAACACTCGGTTATATTTCCCGAAAACGGTAGTAACTCCAATAATACCCTGCTGTATTGTCACAAAGCTGGATAACACCACCAGCGCTGCGAATACCAACAGTATATAAAGTAATACAGTACCCATAAGGAAGGATTTTATGAGTAAATATATAGTAAAGTGTGGTAATATGGAAATTACGAAAGGTGAGTGGGTTAATGGGATAGGAAGACAAACAATGAAAGAAAGCCGAGCTAAAAACACAACGAATGAAAAATAATAGCTTAGTTATATCCTTTGTTTTCTTCTGAAATAAATATAAACATCGTCCAGCTCTATCTGCTTAAGCTGATACTCCAAATGGGTCTTTAAATCTCCTGTCTCATCTTTAATTCTCTTGTACTGGCCTTTTAAGATCTCATACTGCGCAACAATCTCTTCTGCCGTAGCAGAATCACTCAGTTGCAGGATGCTATAGGCGCTTTCCTCATTTATCATAGCTAGTAGGGTTATTTCATCGAATCTTTCTCCTGAAAATGTCTTTCTAACGTTCGGTTATTCTTTCACTAAATTAGTGGAGTTTAGTTTTTGCTCAAATACCCAAGCTTGGGTATTTTTCTGAAAACCGGGGCTTAAAATCATTAAACTATGTTAAATTATTGATACCCCACCTTCCTCGCCAGCGCGATCAGCTCAGTGGTATTTCTCACTTTTAACTTCAGCCGTATATTTTTCCTGTGGGTCTCTACCGTATAGCGGCTCAGGTTAAGTACACCTGCTATTTCTTTGTTATTCAGTCCCTGTACTGTCAGCTTCAGTATTTCCAGTTCCCGCGGCGTCAGTTTGTTCTTCAGGTCATCATTATGACGGCGCAATACATCCCGCATTGCTTCCGCCAGCTGGTCATTGGTATCCATCGCCAGGGTCAGGTCCAGGAAAGCACAGATCACTTCTTTTACCTTCCCTTCTTCATCACGGGTAAACGGAATAGCCATCCCTACCAGCCAACACCAGTCATCGGTGCCCCGTCTGCGGATACGTAATACTCCGCCGAAAAGGCTCTTATTTTCTTTAAAGGATTGCTGGGCTATCACTGCAAGATCAAAATCATCCGGATGCATCACCCGTTGAAAAAAACCCAGGCCGAGCGCCGTAATTTCAGCCAGCTTATAACCTGTGGTATCCTCCATCCGCTTATTACACCAGTTCACGGTCTTAACGCTGTTCTCGTGGGTGTAAAGCATGGCAGGCACGTTATCCAGTATATTTTCAAGCCACTGGATGCGTGTCTTCAATAGTTCGTTTTCCTTCTGCAAGGAATTGAGGGAATAGTTCTGGCCCATGTCAGAGTCTGTCAACATACATTAAGTTTTATACAAACAATAGTTGAAATTGAATGGCGGGAGGTCTAAAAGCTAAGTAACTTTTACGTGTATACGAACCACAATGCGATGCTAAAGTTGTTATAACACTTAACGTAAATATAAAATAAAAAAGCATATATCCAAGGCTTTTGGTACGTGAATTGGGCAGAAGTACCTATATGTGTTTTGATATTTACCTTATTAGGCAGTAAATTTGAACACTCTTTAAACACAATATTTAAAAACAATAAAACATTAGGTTATGGCATTTACACTTCCGAGCTTACCGTATGCACACGATGCACTGGAGCCTCATATCGATAAACTGACAATGGAGATTCATCACGGTAAGCATCACCAGGCTTATGTAGACAACCTGAACAAGGCTGTTGCCGGTACAGAGAACGAAAGCAAATCTCTGGAAGAACTGGTAGCTGCTGCTGGTAAAATAAGCCCTGCTGTAAGGAATAATGGTGGCGGTCACTGGAATCACAGTTTCTTCTGGGCTATCCTCGCTCCTAACGCAGGTGGCGAACCTAAAGGCAAACTGGCAGATGCAATCAAGAGCACCTTCGGTTCTTTCGACGAATTCAAAGAAAAACTGAACGCAGCAGGTACTACCCGCTTCGGTTCAGGCTGGGCATGGCTGATCGTAAAAGATGGCAAACTGGAAGTTACTTCCACTCCTAACCAGGACAATCCTCTGATGGATGTTGCTGAAGTAAAAGGTACTCCTATCTTAGGTGTAGACGTATGGGAACATGCTTACTACCTGAAATATCAGAACCGCCGTCCGGAATACCTGAAAGCATTCTGGAGCGTTGTTAACTGGGATGCAGTTAGCAAACACTACGAAGCAGCAGTATAATTACTGATGATAAAAAAGGAAAGGGTGTATCATGAATCATGATACACCCTTTCCTTTTTTATCAATACTATTAAAGCTGCCTGATCTTCACATTCTTAAACCACGCCTCACTGCCATGGTCCTGTAAATCGATATGCCCTTTCTTCGTTGCGCCATAACCTTTAGCATCCTTCCATTTCCCGGTTTCCTTTGCTTTCTTCCACTCTGCAGAGCCCATCTCATACTCAGCAGTTTTCTGCCCGTTCAGCCAGTGTTCCACATGCCCTTTGTTCACAATGATCTTTGCATGATTCCACTCTCCTATAGGTTTGGAAGCGGCTACCAGTGGAGCGCTCATCGCATAGTTGGCGCCAGTCTTCTGCCATCCTTCCAGCTTCTCAGGAAAATTCTCATCATCTATCAGCTGGTACTCAGGACCACTCAGATAAGCGGCATCAAACTCTTCAGATGCCAGGTATATAATACCGCTGTTCCCCTTCGGAGACAGCTTCCAGTCCAGTTCTAACTCAAAATTATCAAACGTATCATTGCTGGTAAGGTCCGCACGTTTATCACTCTTATCTTTCTCACTACCCAGGCAATGTAAAATACCATCTTCTGCTACCCATCCACTGGAAGTCTTGCCTTTGTAGATATGCCATCCATCCAGGTTCTGTCCATTGAATAACAATTTCCATCCTTCGGATTTCTCAGCATCTGTTAACGTATTGGCGGTAGTGTCAGCAACAATTTCTGCTGCCTCAGCAGAATCTTCTTTTTTAATGGTAGTCGTGGTATCTTCTGTAGAAACTGTACTCTTACCACTATTGCAGGACATAACAGCCATAGCCATTACAGACAACGCAGGAACAAATAATTTCTTCATCATGATTATCGTTTTTATTTATTGATCGTTTTCAGATTCTTTGGGTCCCATTGCATGATCTTATTCTGGAAATAACTATCGTTACACAACAGCGCCGGCGCTGCTGCACGATAACCGAACAAGGCGTCTTCATGCACTTTACCTCCTGTTCTCATGGCAGTAAAGAGATTATAAAAGTGATCAAAGTGTGCGCCCTTGTATCCCTCTTCTGCGGCATATTCCATCTTCTCCGGTGGCAACATATCTTTTCTCTCATACACATACTGCTTACCACTATCCACATCTTTTTTACTTTGCAGCAAAGGATCATCTGTAGCCGCATACTCCTTGTTCCGGTACAGCGTTACTTTATCCCATTCTACCGTCATAGATCCCTCACTACCTACCATACGCAGGTAGTTGGTACCACCGGTGCCATCTACAAAATTCACACGCAAAGAAAGATTGAAAGCAGGGTGTACTTCATTCTCCGGATAATCAAACATGCCCAGCATAATATCCGGTACTTCACGCCCGTCTTTCCAGTAACGCAATCCACCGGTAGCCATGATTTTCTCCGGACCAATAGACCCTGTTACAAAATGCAGACTTGAAAACAGGTGTACGAACAAATCGCCGGACACACCAGTACCATAATCTTTATAATTACGCCAGCGGAAAAAACGCAACGGATCAAATTCACGCTTGGGAGCATGCGTCAGGTAAGCATCCCAGTCAACCGTTTTCACAGAAGCATCCGCCGGAATGGGATACTGCCATGCCCCAAACGGAGACATACGCGCCCAGAAACCTTCGGCATAATTCAGCTTACCAATAGCGCCGTCTTTCAGCAATTGTTTTGCCTTTTCATTTCCCAGGGAACTCATGCCCTGACTTCCCACCTGGTATACTACTTTCCCGTTTCGTTGCTGTGCGTCCACTACAGCAGGACCTTCCGTAATATCATGTACCATAGGCTTCTCGCAATACACAGATTTGCCTTTGTTCATAGCTGCTACGGAAATGTCTTTATGCCAGAAGTCGGGTGTGGCAATGATCACCGCATCCACATCTTTCCGTTCAAGAATTTCCCGGTAATCGCGGGTGGTATAAATGTCACTACCCCATTTCTTCTTTGCATCTGCCAATCGCCCATCATACAGGTCGCAGGCTGCTATCAGCTTTACGCCCGGCACGGTGATGGCTGTATTGGTATCAGATGTTCCCATCCCTCCTGCCCCGATCACCGCTATCTGGATCTGGTCATTCGCACTATACTTTTCTTTTACACGGGTTAATAGGCTACGCTGTTTATCTGCAGCGGTAAGAATGTTGGGTAATAAAGAAGCACCTACTACTCCCTTGGCTAATTTGGTAATAAATCCCCTGCGGGAATTTCGGTTAGAATTTTCAGGCATGCTACTTAGTTTAGTTTACAATAACGTGATGGTGGGTCATGAACTTTAATTTATAATTAAAATGCGGGATATCATAATTATAGCCATAAAAAAGCCCATCAACGATGTTGACGGGCCTGATATTTTTAAGCAGATAATCTACTGTAATAATTTCTGATAACGTTCAGGCTGATGTAATACAGCCACTGCTTCATTCACTTCATTATCCGTAGTCAGCGACTTTTCTATACGTCCTCTCTGCAGATAATAACGGTTCACTATTTCCTCTTCCAGCAAGTGTTTGATCTCTGTCTTATTCTTCAGTAAATCCTGTTTCTTATCGTGTTTCATTTTTTGTTGCAGTGCATCAAACTCCTTTGCTACTGCATCATAATACTTCTCTTTGCGGGCAGTATTCTGGAAGCTTTCCAGGGCTTCTTCACTACGGGTTTTATAACTGTAATTACGTCCGTCCAGGTAATGCATGAAATCAGAGAAATCATCCTCACTCAGAGAGAACTTACCGGCAGCTGCAATATTCGGATGCTGATAGTAATACTGTGTAGCATAATCAAATATGTACAGCTTACGGATGAGGGTTACAGCTACCTGGCTCAGCAAAGTTGGATCAACTGCATCATCAGGTTCTATACCACCACCATCTTTTACTTTACGGCCTGCGACAGTAGTAAAGGAACGGCGCATAGAATCAGGCACTATTTCAGCTTCTCCCTCTTCACTTCTGTGAGAGTAGTCAATCGCCTGTATGCAACGGCCACTTGGCGTATAATATTTGGCAGTCGTTACTTTCAGTTTAGCATTGTAAGGGAGAGGGCGGGTAGTTTGTACCAGTCCTTTACCAAAAGAACGCTGACCTACAATCACGCCACGGTCCAGGTCCTGTACCGCGCCTGCCACAATTTCTGATGCAGAAGCAGAAGAACGGTTGGTCAGTACTACCAGCGGAATTTTGGCATCTACTGCCGCCTCTTCCGTTTTATAATCCCGGTCCCAGTTCTTTACTTTCCCCTTGGTGCTTACGATCAGCTTATTCTTATCTACAAAGATGTTGGCCACCAGTACGGCCTCATCCAGCAATCCCCCCGGGTTTCCTCTAAGGTCCAGGATCATGCCTTTCATGCCGGGATGCTCCTTTTTCAGGTCTTCGAAAGACTTCTGCACCGCTTCTCCGCTGTTTTCAGTGAACTGGGTCATACGGATATAACCGATGTCGTTCCCGGTCATACCGGCATAACTCACGGGCCGCACATTAATTTCTTCGCGTAATATCTTCTTGGTAGTCTCTTCTCCTGTTACCGGGTTCTTTAACACCATGTCCAGGGAAGTACCCGGCACACCTTTCAGCAGGTGGCTGATTTCGTCCTGGTCCATTCCCAGTGTCTTTTTCCCATCCAGGGACACGATAATATCTCCTGGTCTGGCCCCTGCCTTATGCATAGGGCTTCCTTCATAAATATCGGTGATCACGGTACGCCCACTGTCTGTATTCACAGAAACCCCTACGCCTCCATATTTACCGGTAGCCATGAACTTCAGTTCGTCCAGGTTCTCTTCCGGGATAAAGTCGGTATACGGGTCCGTTTCTTCCAGCATGGCATCTATTCCCTTATGCATGAGTCTTTCCGGCGGCAGATCATCTACATAATAGGTATTCAGCTCCCTGTAAAAGGCCGCAAAAATGTCGAGGTTCTTGGCGATCTCAAAGTATTTGTCCTTGTCACTGTAGGCTTTGATACTGGTCCCGGCAACTACAATCAGTAGCACGACCAACACTACCCTTCCTTTTCTTTGAAAAAATGAACGCATAGGTAAAAGTTAAATTAATAAGCTACTGTAAGCTACAAGTTAATTGAGAATCAGAAAAGTTAAATTAAGGCACAGGATCATGCCCATGTCCGCCCCAGGGATGGCAGGAAAGGAAGCGTTTGAGGGTCAGGTAGCCTCCTTTGAATATTCCATGCTTTTTAAGGGCTTCTATGCCATATTGGGAGCATGTGGGGGTGTACCGGCATTTGTTACCCAGCAAAGGTGAAATAAACCATTGGTAGATCCTGATAAGGAAGATGAACGGGTAACTGAAGATCTTCATAATGCCGGATTATCTGGCATAGCCAGTTTAAGCACTTCTTTCTCGAGCTTCTTTAAAATTACGGAAACTTTCTCCTGTAAGAGGGAGTATGGAGCTATTTTCTTATCTGTATAGATGAAGAAAACGGCCAGCTGGCAGGAGTGTTCAGCCAGGTAGTCATAAAAAGGCTGTTTTTGCAGACGCCAGCATTCGCGTGTAAGCCGCTTTACGCGGTTACGGTCTACTGCATGGGGGAAGCGTTTGGTAGAAACAGTGAAGCCAGCCTGAGCGGGATACTTACTGCCAGGGTGATCTACCCGCATAAAAAGTACACGGTAGGGAAAAACAGAAAACGCTTTTCCTTCCCGAAAAAGCGTTTCAATGAGTTTTCTGCTTTTTAACCTTTCTTCTGTGTTAAAAGAATAAGTTTTTATGGCAAGTCTGATTTATCAACCCAATAGCGATACAATTCCTTCTATCAAGATCCAGCCTCAAAGCCTGCCAGCACTATATGCTATGCAGTGACGGGGCTGATCTTATTTCAGCTTCCGCTCGTCAGAAACTGTTAATTTCTTACGTCCTTTAGCTCTGCGGGAAGCTAATACTTTACGGCCGTTAGCAGTTTCCATTCTCTTTCTAAAACCATGAACGCTCTTTCTGCGTCTGTTGTGCGGTTGAAAAGTACGTTTCATTTTAATATTTTATTTTTACCTGTACTATACTAAACACTTTCCCGTTTTGCGGAAGCCTGTTTTTAAAACGGAAGGCAAAGGTAGGGAAAAATCTGAAAAAGCAAAGGGGAATTTAAAAAAATTGCCCCGGCTTTAATACCGGGGCATATTTTATACAATTATTTACGGGATTACCGGATTACTTGATACCCAGCTTGATTTTCACAGCAGGAGCCAGATCATCGCTTGGAGGAGAAACCAGCAGTACACCTGCAGAGCTGTCCAGTACATAAGCATAACCCTTTTCCTTAGCTACATCTTCGATCGCTTTACGGGCTTTATCGTAGATTGGTTTCAGGATTTCCTGACGTTTAGCTTCGATCTTCTGCTGAGCAGACTCCTGGTAGTCCTGGATGTTCTTCTGTGCAGTCTGAATCTCTTTACCCTTAATTTCTTTCATATTGTCGGTCATGCTGGCCGCACTTGCGTCAAATTCTTTCAGTTTCTTCTGGTACTCATCAATCAACCCTTTACCATCTTTATCCAGTTCTTCTGCGTACGTCTGCAGAGATTTCTGCGCTGTCTGCGCTTCAGGCATTGTTTCTATCAGTGCCTGTGCATTAATGTGTCCTACTTTGGACTGTGCCATTGCATTTACGCTGAACAATCCTGAAACTGTCACAAAAGCGATAATTACATACTTCTTCATGATGTTGTCTGTGTTTAAAAAATTTTGATACTAAAACTAAGGTTTAAATTGGTATAAAGGTCTATTTCTTAACGCCTAACGAACGTAATATATCATCGCTCTTATCCAGCTTAGGATCTGCAAAGATAACTGTTACTCCCCCCGACTTATCAAGTACGAAATCGTACATACGCGCTGCTGCCAGTTTCTGTACCGCATTGTATACTTTATCCTGTATTGGCTTGATCAGCTCCTCACGCTTCTTGAAAAGATCCCCTTCATACCCGAAACGCTTCTTCTGCAGATCCTTGGCTTCTTTCTCTTTAGCCACGATCTCGTCTTCACGTTTGTGCTTCAACTCATCTGTTAACATTACCTGCTCTGCCTGGTAAGATTTATACATCTTATCGATTTCCAGGAACTTAGCATCTATTTCCTTCTGCCATTGTTCTGCTATAGCATCCAGTTTTCCTTGTGCTTCCTTATAATCCGGAACGTTATCCAGGATATACTTGGTATCTATTACACAATAACGCTGCGCACTGGCACCAAAGGCCGAACAAAGAACAACAGCTAATATGAGGCATATTTTTTTCATAATTCCGGGTTTAAATTATACTGCAAATCGGATTTGCAATATATAATTTAAAATTAATTCTACCCTATTCTGGTTCAAAGCCCAGCATAAAGGTAAATTTAGCTGCATCCTTCAGACCATTTCCTGATTGTAAACGGTCGAATCCGATACCATAGTCAAACCCAAGCAATCCAAACATCGGCAGGTAAAAACGCATACCCAAACCTGCTGAACGACGCAATCTGAACGGATTGTAATCCTGTACATCCCTGTAACCATTCGCTGCTTCCAGGAAAGCCAGACCAAAGATCGTAGAACTTGGGTTCAGACTGAACGGATAACGCAACTCCATGATGTACTTGTTGAAGATCGTGAAACCTTCATAGCCTCTCGGCTGACTGTTTTCCACGTTGCTCTTCGGATCAGAGGTATAATATACAGGATAACCTCTCTGGGAGATGATATCACGGTCGTAGATCGCAAAGTTGCTCAAACCGTCACCACCCAGCTCAAAGCGGCCGAACGGAGACAAGGTGGTACGATTGTCATAACGGCCAATGTAACCAAATTTAGCAGCCACCTTCAGTACAAACGTTTTGTTGTCTGTTCCGTGAGGACGGCTCAATGGTACATACCATTCTGCATTAAAGCGGTATTTCTGGTACTCGATGAAATTAAACTGACTTGCTACTGACTCCAGTTTGTAATCCTTGCTCGGATTAAATACGGAATAAGGAGGAGTGAACTGGCCGGATAACAGGAAGTTAGAACCATTCCTCGGGAAGATCTGCTGATCCACTGAAGAACGTGACAATGTCAGTTTTATGTTCACGTTATTGGAAGTACCGTTAGCGAACCCGATGTTAAAGTAATCGTAGTTCTTCAGTTTGTACTGCTGATAGTTCACAGAGTAAATCAGGGTGAAATAGTCATCAGGCCATTTCAGCTGTTTACCCAGCGATACGGAAGCACCCAATACTTTAAAGTAGGCATTGGAAGAACTGGCCGTACCATATAACGCTGCATAAGCGTATGGGTTCTGATAACTGTTATAGAAACTTACAGAAAACTGGTTTCTCTTTTTACCACCTAACCATGGTTCAGTGAAAGAGAAGTTATAAGAACGGTACGCTTTACCATTAGAAGATACACGTACAGATAATTTCTGTCCGTCTCCACTTGGTAATGGGTCCCATGTCTGTTTGTTAAATATATTACGGAGAGAGAAGTTGTTGAACGTTACACCCAGGGTACCGGTTAAACCGATATAACCACCCCAGCCCGCAGACAGTTCCAACTGGTCATTTGCTTTTTCTTCAACAGTATAATCAATATCCACTGTACCGTCCTGGATATTAGGTACCGGCACCATACCAATCTTTTCAGGGTTAAAGAAACCCAGGTTGGCAATTTCACGGTTAGAACGGATCAGATCCGTACGACTGAATTTTTCACCTGGTAATGTACGCAGCTCACGACGGATTACGTGTTCGTTGGTTTTTTCATTACCTGCGATACGTACTTCTTTAATAGTAGCCTGAGGTCCTTCAGAAATTCTCACCTCATAATCTATGGTATCTCCACGGATCCCGATTTCAACAGGGTCTGCACGGAAGAACAGGTAACCATAGTCCATGTATAAACCACCTACGTCACCACCTTCTGATGACAGTAAACGTTTCTGTAAAATCTCCTGGTTGTAAACATCCCCTGGTTTGATACCCAGTACTTTACCCAGCAAAGAATCCGTGTAGCGGCTGTTCCCTTTCCAGGTAATGTTACCGAAGTAATATTTCTTACCCTCACTCACCTGTAAGCTCACATTCACACCACCATTGCGGGATTTGTAAGTTGTATCTCTTACCAGTACCGCATCGCGGAAACCCTGGGTATTATAATAAGCGATTACCTTTTCCTTATCTTCTGTATACTTACCCTCATTGAATTTGGCAGAGGAGAACAGTTTAAAACGGAAGTAAGGGTCCAGCGCTTCCATTGTACGGGAAGGATACAGGAACCCGAAAGTAGACCAGTAATTCTGCGGCTGCTCCAGCGAATCTACCCATACAGGCTCAGAATCAGGGTGAATGGTAAACCGGGAATGCTCCTTGGTTCCCTTCATCTTCTTCTTGATCCTGGAGTCGGAAATGTCCTCATTACCTACAATGTAGATATCGTTCACTTTCACTTTCCCCCCCTTGATAACGGTAAACACCACATTGGTTGCGTTTACCTGTGCGGTATCGGCTCTTTCCGTCACAGTTACTGTGGCGTTACCGAATCCCTTATCTGCATAATGCTTGGTGATGATCCCGATCGCATTCTGCTTCATGGCTTCAGTTACTACTGAACCTTTACGCAGACCGGCCTTTTTGGACAGCTCTTCCGCATCAGACTTTTTAACGCCTCTGAAAATGAAGTTATTAAGACGGGGGCGTTCCACCAGCTCAATTTCGAGCCAGATCTTACCGTCTTCTATCTTTAATACGTAAATGGCTACGTTTGCAAACAGATGCTGACCCCAGAGAGCCTGTATCGCTTTCGCAAACTGATCACCACCGGGGTAAACTACCTTATCGCCTACATTCAGGCCAGATAAAGAGATAAGCAATGATTTATCGAGGTACTGTGTACCTGACACCGTGATGTCAGCTATTTCATACTGCTGCGGCTGTGCATTTCCCACTGGTAAATTCAGTCCCACTGGTTGGTCTGCTGCAGGGATCGTATCCCGTACCTGGGCGGATACACGAGTGGCGGCACTGCAACATAATACTATAGCCAGGAGGCTCTTAGGAAATAATTTCTTCATTCTGCTGTATTTGATCGCTTGTTTTACCAAAGCGCCGTTCTCTGGTCTGGTAGTTTAATATTGCTTCGTAAAGGTGTTCTTTGCGGAAATCCGGCCAGCGGGTATCTGTGAAATACAGCTCCGCATAAGCCAGTTGGTATAGTAAAAAGTTACTGATTCTGCATTCTCCGCTGGTTCTGATCATTAATTCAGGATCAGGTATTTTAGCGGTACATAGGTATTGCTCCCACATCTCAGGCGTTACCGCCTCCGGTGTCAGCTTCCCGTCCTTCACATCCTGCGCAATGTTTCTCGCAGCATTCACAATCTCCCACCTGGCACTATAGCTCAGAGCCATTACCAGGTTTAAGCCGGTGTTCTGACTGGTTAAGGCCATTGCCTCTTCCATTTCAGTTTTACACTGGCCGGGTAACATGTTCATGTCTCCGATTACATGCAATCTGATGTTATTTTTTGATAACGTGGCAACTTCATTGCGGATAGTGTTCACCAGCAACTCCATAATTCCGTTAACCTCGTAAACAGGACGATCCCAGTTTTCTGTTGAAAAGGCATAAAGAGTGAGATACCCAATACCCAGTTCTGCACAAGCTTCCGTAATATTCCGGACACTCTCCACCCCCTCATGATGACCGAAAAGCCGGTCCTGGCCTCGTTCTTTAGCCCAACGGCCATTACCATCCATTATGATGGCGATATGTCGTGGTAACCGTTGTAAGTCTAATTTATCCTTCAAACTCATGTGTATCTGCGGCGGATTATATATATCGAACCGATTTAAGTAAAAGTGTGCAAAGATACAAAAATAGATATATGGCTTTCCCTGCAAAGGGTGAAGGGGGGTTTTAACGTAGTTTTAACAGCGAAATCCTTTACCGTAGGCAGTTTCCCCTTAGAAGAAGTTTGAATTTGAGGCTAATAATAGGCCAATTGCCAATAATAAACTGCAAACAGGCATCTAATACCTGCGAAATTAGAATTTACATCTGTAAGTAGTAAATAAAACGCTGATTGTGAACTCTACGGTGACATACTGGTCCTTGTCCCGGCTATTTCCCCGCTGACGTCCGGCAACTCCGATACGATCTCCGGTTGCATATGAACGGTCCTGCAGTAAATAAGCGGTACTGTTAGCCGGAAATACGGCTGATCCGGCATAAGTAGTACTTACATCATCCAGGTAATCTGTGTTGGTGAAGCGGTATAATACTTCCAGTCCGGCATTCACCTTCTTGGAGAGATTATATTTAAAACCGCCTCCCACCATAAAAGCAGAAGATACCAGACTGTAAGGCTTACGGTCGGGATACATGGCTGTACCCTGTCCTTCTGTGCCCAATGGCTGTAAATGATACTTTTTGCCACCCAGGTATGCGTAGGGATTAAAATAGAAGAGAGAGGCTCCTCCTGTAAAATATGGGGTAAACCGGTAAACCTGACTGCCAGGTTCAAACCGGAAGAAGTTAAAATCACCCTGCAGCCCCAGTTCCCATAAATTGGTATTGAAGCTCAGGTTACGGCGGTTCTGGAAATCATTCTTGTTATAAACATCAGAATAACCCAGTTGCATAAAACGGCCATGCACCCTTACACCTACATAATCATTCATGTATTTGCGGTAAAAGATACCAACTGATGGCTTGGGAGCATTGATAGCCCCACGGGTATTTAAATCCCCGAAGTAATGTGCGGCGCCAACCGAAATACCTAATTCACCGGTATAGGATAGCTCGTTCTGAGCAAAAGCAGGCATCACGAACAGAGAACCCATTGCAATGAGACTGATTTTGATTAAACGTTTGGAGTAAAAGAAAGGTATGCCCATAAATCCGTTCTGCTTAAACGCGATGATTCCTTTAAACGCTATAATACCTGCTTTTGGTATTAAGAAAAGTAATCAAATGTAATAATTTTTTCTAATATGCTAATTCTCAAATGTGCAGAAGGTGTCCCCGGCAACGTAATTCTTTTGGTCAATTGGTCGTATCCCCTGAAAAGGAGAGTACGTACACGCCTATTTAAGCGTATTTCTTGCATCTATCCCCCACAATAACTTGTTCCGCAAGGTATGCAGAAAATTGCTATCGTCAAGACGCAACAGGCTAAGACTAAAGCTTTCTTTTTTAATCGCCAGCTGCACTGTATTATCAATAGTCTCCATCCTGGAGTCCAGTGTGCATAAAAACTGGTCGCTACGGCCCTCTACTTCAAACGAAATCACATTATTATCAGGGACTATGATAGGGCGTACATTCAGATTATGAGGGGCTACCGGCGTAATCACAAAACTACCGGCTTCGGGGAATACCACCGGTCCCCCGCAACTAAGGGAGTACCCCGTAGATCCGGTAGGCGTGGCTACAATCAGTCCATCAGCCCAGTAAGTATTCAGAAATTCCCCGTTCAGGTAAGTATGGATCTTTACCATCGCAGAGGTATCTTTCTTGTGAATGGTAAAGTCGTTCAGCGCATAAGGCACATCGCCAAACAGTCCCACATTGGAATCCAGGTGCAGCAATGCACGCTTGTCCACGATGTAGGTCCGTTGCTTTAATGCCTGTACCGCTGCATATATCGCCCCCTTACCTATACTGGCAAGGAAGCCTAAACGACCAAAATTGATCCCCAGCACCGGGATATTCTTATCCCTCACATAACACACAGTATCCAGCAGGGTACCATCTCCTCCCAGGCTCACCAGGATATCCGCCTTACCGTAAAGGTCCTCTGCCTGTGCAAAAGTAACCGGGTCCTTCCCGAACTTAATATGCGGTTCCAGTGCCCGGCAAAACGGGTCATAAATGATAGTGTCAATCTCCTCCCGTTGCAGTTCATCCAGCAACAATTGGATAATCGGTAAATCCTCTTTAACAAAACCCCGGCTATATATGGCAATTTGCATAATCTGTCATTAACTCTCCTACATGTCTAATTTAGTGTGCAAAAATAACCCTTTTTGCCCTAACTGGTTTATACTATACTCTACCCTCAGACAGGAATCATAAAAGGAAACGATGTCTACACCTACACCACCTGTATATAAAAACCGGTTATTCAGCATCCCGTAACCATAGCGCTTACTATATGCATAACCTGCATCTCCGTAAATCTTCAGCATCAACCGGAAAGGGACTGCGCTAAACTTCCTGGGCACTACCGGCAGGTTCACTTTAAAATTCATCAGCTCCTGCCGCAAAGTAGATTTCGCGATGAAAAAACTGGTGCCATCTACCACAAAATATTCCAGCCCCCGCAGATAATCCTCCTGATAACCAATCGCTTTCTGATCTGCATAAGGCGCATTGCCGGTAAACTTTACCTGCGATCTTAACCCCAGCGCTCCATATGTTTTGCGCGCCAGCTGCCAGTACCCGGCTATTCTTAACCGTAATCTTACATGGTCTATATCATCCAGTGTCCCTATCCCCATCTTCTCAGCCTCTGCCTGTAACATCATCCCCTTTAAAGGATACGTCCAGCTATCCGCCCTGGTATAACTGATACGGTACATCAGGTTCAGGTACCTGGCTACTGTATGCCCGTCTCCTAAATAGTTAGGATTGTAAATAGCCACAGAATCACTGACCTTCTCATAATTATATGTCAGAAATACCTGGTGACGGGTATTGATGGCTTTGCGGTAACTATAACTCAGCCCTATTGTATATAACTGGCGGATAAATTCATCCTGCTTAAAGAAGTGCTGCTTATTCTCAAATGTACTGTCGTTTATTTCCCGGTTACGGCTATAGGAGAAGATGAAACCCACCCCATGCCGGAACGATTTATCTACATAAGGCAAATCATAAGAGAGGGCAACCCGTTGAGTATAACCCATTTGCAACTCTGCTCTTACTTCATCATTACGCCCGGTAAGATTATCCTGGAAAAGCCGTACGCCCAGGTTCACCCGCTTCAGGCTGCGCCCCTGCTCTACCCACCACTGGTTAAAGTTACGGTCGGCCAGTTTGAAGATAGGTATCGGAAAAGTGTACCATCGTTCCCATACTTCAAACACCACATCTACATTGTTATCTTGCCAGTTCTTTACGTTTACCGTAACATTCAGAAAGAGAGAGAGATTTAATAACTGCTTGCGTTTCTGGTCCAGCGTACTGCCCAGGTCCCGCAGCCACAAGGTATCCCCGGGGAAAAGACCCAGTTCCCTCAATATCACATTGGTCCTTGTTTTCTTATTGCCAAGCACTATCACATTCCTTACTACAATGTAACTGGTATCTCTGCCGGCCGGAGTTATCTGGCGGGAAAAACCCTTGCAAATGAACAGGGTAGAAAATACAAAGGAAAGGAGAAGTGCTTTTTTGAAAGCCATATGGGGTAGTAAAATAACGAAAAAAGCTTAATGCAAAACGCGTGCTGCGTACTACATTAAGCTTCTTTCATGAATACTTTTATCATTACATACTGATGTAATTCATCAGCAGATCATAATTCTTTTTAACAAGGTCTTCTTCCTGCTCTTCCGTAACAGTGTATTTAACAGCGTAGTTAAAACGTTCAAAAGTAGCCAGTAATCCCTGTAACTCCTGACGGTTTGTTTTCAGCAATACTTCCAGTCTGCCGGAAGCAGGATTGGTGATCGTATTTACACTCAGCAGTGTTACATCATTTGATTCTGCTATACGGGCAATTTCACTCAGACTATAATCACGTGGATCCATATCCAGCGCCAGTATCCCACCATGTTCCTTTACCCCGTTGTATTGACCCAGTACACTCAGCAGATTATCTTTTGTAAGCACGCCCAGATACTCATTCTCATGACTGATAACAGGAAGTGTAGATAATTTGAGATCATTGAAGAGTTTCAGTGCCTCATAAAAATGTGCATTCTCCATAATGGCTGGTTTAGAACCATTATATTCCATATTCTCAAGGTGAATCTCAGCGTCTTCCAGGTCCATAATATCATCTTCCTCTACCAGCGCCAGGTACTTGTTTTCCAGCACCATGGGCAGTTGTGTAAGATGATATTCATTCATCAGGCGCAAAGCTCTTGACCCCGAATCCAGTGGATGCAGAACAGGAACTACTGTTGATATGAGATCACGTGCAAGCATTATTTTTTTGCGCTATTGTAATACAATAATATGAAAAGAATCGCGAACGGTCAATTGAGAATTATGAATGGACATGCCGCTGTACTTATATACGTAACGATGGGAATTGGTGGTTTGTTACATATAGGTACAGATAAACGTATATAAAAATACCAGGCTGATCGTTGAATGTTCCCTACCCCGGGCGATATGCTACTTCTTAAGTTTCTCCATGAAAGGATGCAGGATCTTATTAAACTCTTCCGGTTGTTCCATCATAGGAGCATGTCCGCACTTATCAATAAAATGCAGTTCAGAATTAGGGATCAGTTTCTGAAATTCTTCACCCACCATAGGAGGCGTAACAGTATCATTCAGTCCCCATATCAACAGGGTCGGTATCTTCAGTTCTCTCAGCTCTTCACCCAGGTTATGCCTGATAGCGGATTTTGCCAGGGTGATGATCTTTATAACTTTTAAACGGTTCGTAGTAATCTCAAACACCTCATCCACCAGTTCTTTGGTAGCCATAGCCGGATCGTAAAAAGTAAGTTCTGTCTTTTTACGGATGTAGTCATAGTCTCCCCTTTTAGGATAGGTTTCACCCATACCATTCTCAAACAAACCGGAACTACCTGTTAATGTCAATGACTTTACCGGTGCTTCCGGATGTTTTAACAGATACACCAGCCCCACATGACCACCCAGTGAGTTACCCAGTATATGTATGTTTGTATACCCCTGAGACTCAATGAACTTATGTACATATTTTGCAAGGCCGGACACAGAAGTATCCAGGATATTCAGGTCAAACAAAGGCAACATAGGTACCACTACCTTATTAAATTGACGGAAGTACTCTATTAATCCTCCAAAATTACTTAGTGCACCAAATAGCCCATGCAGTAATACTAACGGCTCCCCCTCTCCTTCCTCTACGTACTTAAACTTTCCCTGTGTTTTAATTTCGTAAACCATTGCCAAAGCTTGAAAGTCAATTTTGCGCTAAAATAATTCTTTTTATTAATTCAAATAATCTTTGAAGCGAGCTAAGTAGCCTGCATTTCCTTTGCTGCATTATCAAAAAAGGATTGCAAGCCGGCAAACATATCCTTGAAAAGTGGAATGACCTTACCTAAGGCATTCATCATTGCAGGGCCCAGGTGCTCAATGTAGGGATAAACTACGGATTGCATCTTGGTTTCAGGACTTAGCCAATATAGCTGATTGGCAATCCATAATAGGACACTATATGCAATGATAAATATAGCACTATATAATATAATTCCGCCTAATTTGTTTAACCACCCCATCATCGCCAGCTCTACCAGCGTTTGCATAAGTGTGGCTCCCAGCCTTACCAGCAGCACAACCCCTACAAAAAGACTAATGAAACATAAAACAGGCAGCCAACGGGTGTGGACCTGCCAATGCTGCTGCGCATACAGTACAGCTACAGTTGTAAGTTTAAGCGCTGCAGCCATCCCTATAGTCACCGCTACAAAAGAAAATACGGCTACAATAAGACCACGGCTATACCCCTTATAGATGGCAAAGACCAGGATAATGGCAAAAACAATGTCGATTCCCATAGATTGATTAAAATAGTCCTGCTTTACCTGCTCCTGTTGATTATTTAGCCAACAGCTCCTTCACCAGTGCTGAAATAGCTTTACCATCTGCCTTACCAGCCAGTTGTTTGGAAGCTACGCCCATCACCTTACCCATATCCGCCGGAGAACTTGCACCCATAGAAGCAATAATCGCTGTAATTTCTGCTCTCAGTTCATCTTCACTCATCTGCTTAGGCAGATATCTTTCTATTACTTCCAGCTCTTCTTCTTCTTTCTTTGCCAGGTCTTCCCTGTTCTGCTGACGGAAAATCTCCAGAGAATCTTTACGCTGTTTAGCCAGCTTTTGCAGCAACTTGCTTTCATCCGCTTCGGTAAGATCTGCTCCGGCACCTTCAGATGTTTTTACAATCAGTATCGCTGCCTTAATAGCACGCAATGCACGCAAATCAGCTTCTGCTTTTGCAAGCATAGCTGTTTTGATAGCCGCATTAATATTTAGTTCTAATGACATAAAGTGGTTGTTTTTGATTGAATGTACAAACAGACTATTTCTGTTCTTCCTTCTGCTTCTCCTCAAACTTCTTATAGAAATCCTTTGCAAAAACACGCAGGTCATCTGCCATGTCTTTGTATGGAGTTGCACGCTGGTAAGTATCTGCCATCGTCATCATCGTCTGGAAAAAGAAATCCGCCATTTCATCCACCATCATCTGCTTAGTCCACAGATCAATACGTAATGCGGTTTTATCTGCGCCATCCCAGAAAGAGATCAGCATCGCCTTCGCCTGCTGGTAACGATCAGCTTCCGAACTGTCTGTTGCACGCCATTCAATCTTCTCCGGTACCCGGTCGTTGTCCAGTCCTACCTGGATCTGTATGGTAGATAATTTTGCCATAAAGCTTGTTCCGATATTTTTGAAAACGCAAAGTTAGTATTAATTGATCAATCTTAGTCTACTATAACTATAGGATATTCCACATATTATCGGATAAACCCCTCTACACTCAACACTGGTAAAGGCCTGGCAGCTATCCTGCCCAGTTGCCGGCTACGCAGTTCTTCATCTTTATATAACAGACACATCTTATCAGCCAGGTCTTCCAGGCTCTCCGGATCAGTATACAGTACCGCATCCCCCCCGGCCTCTCTGGCTGCCTGTCCTTCCAGTGCAATTACCGGCACCTGGCATTGTAATGCGGCATATACCGGCATAGCCATCCCTTCAAAACGGGAAGTATATATCAACGCATAAGCACCTGCTACCGCTCTGGATAATGTTACCTGATCGGCATCCTTCAGTAATACCACGTCATCGCGGTACTTATAACTGGATAAAGACCCTGTTATCTCCTCACCTCCAGGGATACCGGCACCTGCCAGTACCAGTTTCATATTGGAATGTAATCTTCTTTTTAATGCAGAAAACGCTTTTAACAAAGGCAGGATATTATTCCGGGGATGTAAACTCCCCACGGCTATAAAATACTCCACCCCCCAGGCAAATTCCCTTTTCACATCTTCCCGCTCCTGCCATTCCAAAGGTTGATAGCTCTCCGGAATCCCCGGAGACACCAATTGTACCCTGGCCGCAACATCCGGCGCGTATTGCAGCACATCCTCTTTGGCTGTCTGGGACAATACCAGCACCCGTTGTGCCTTTTGAATATATTTAACCGTATTCTTCTGAAGGAAACGCTGCACAGAAGGGCGCATACCCGCTACTCCATGCATAAAGCCCATATCCGGGATAAATAATTCAGCAGGGATCTTACTGCGCAAAGGCAAAAAACCATCCATCCCCAGGTAAAGGTCTATTCCCTGTGCTTTTAATGCACGGGGCAATGTCCACTCCTGCCACAGGGACAATCTCCAGCCACTGTTGCTTTTTAAAGGCAGTACCACCACAACCGCATCAGGCGGTAATTGTAAAGAGGAAGAAGGCGTTTTATCAAAAAAGAAGATAAAAGTATGTTCCGGATGTAACCGGCATAGACCTGTTAAAAGGGTTGTAACGATATTGCCCGTATCCGCTGCGGTATCCAGGGACATAGGGCTGGCATTTACTCCTATACGCATAATTAACCTGCTTGTTCTGCTGCCGCAAAGCTAATGAGAATTCGGTAGAGATTCAGTGATCCTACGTTCATCTTACGTTCGGAACGTAGGATGAACGTAGGATCACTGAATCTCTACCGAATATCAGCAGGTATACAATTATTTACCAGTACAGTAAATATAACAAATAACTGTTTATTGATCAGACTTATTGGTGATCCAGAATGTTTTGGTCACTGTATTATTAGACTTTCCTACAGAAGTGATCACTACAGTCACCTTTACCGTGCGGATAGGCTCCAGACCGGTAAGGTTTACATCTATAGTACCATCTTTGGAAGGTGCAATAAGATTCTGGGGGATAAGGATACCACCCGGATCAGTGATAGCGGTTACAACTACAGTCACACCCTGTGAAGGTATGGCAGAATTGATTTTAACCTGGAACGTGTAAGTAGAGCCCGGAGCTGCAGTATACTGACCCTCAGTGACATTCACTAAAGTTACAGAAAGCCCTTCTTCCTGCGGAGCAGGATCACCGGTATTGGAACTCTTTTTTTTGCAGGCCGTAAATGATATAGCTAACAGGGCCAGGATAGGTAAAAGATATGATTTCAGAGGCATAGTCAATAAATTCTGGATAAAGTAAAATTAAGAGTTTTTTTAATAAGAAGCAACCTTTACTGCCTTACATCCATAGCATCCCTCAATCCGTTACCTAACAGATTAAAGGCCAGTACCATGAGCATAATAGCAACTCCGGGGGCTAATGCCAGCAGGGGGTTATGGGTTATAATAAAGTTGTAATTCTCTTTGATCATCAGCCCCCAGGAAGGCTGCGGAGGCTGTACCCCCACTCCCAGAAAGCTCAGGCCGGCTTCTACTACTATCGCCGTGGCAAAATTACCTGCTGCTACTACCATCACAGGCCCCATAATATTGGGTAAGATATGTTTTACAATCGTTCTCATATGGCCGAATCCCAGTGCCCTGGTGGCTTCTATAAAGGGTAACTCCCGCAGTGCCATCACCTGCCCCCTGATAATACGGGCCACATTCACCCACATGGTAAGTCCCACCGCTATAAATACCTGCCAGAAACCCTTACCCAGCGCCAGCGTAATAGCAAATACCAGCAATAAGGTAGGCACCGACCATATTACATTTACCAGCCACATCACCACATCATCCACACGACCCCGGAAATAACCGGCTATCGCCCCCAGAAAAACACCTATACTTAACGAAATGATAACAGCTATACAGCCTACACTCAGGCTTACCCGGGTACCTACCAGCAACCTGCTGAGGATATCCCGTCCAAATTTATCTGTACCCAGCCAGCAGGTATGGTGAATGATCTTATACTTACTGCTGTAACGTTCTTCTATGGCTGTCTCCTCATCTATATATCTTTCTATCACCATCGTATCCCCCGCAATACGCCAGCTATGCAAAGGAATGTAAGTCACATTATCTTCCTGCCCGTTCAGCAGACGCTGAAACAAATCCACTTTGGCAACAGGCTGCTCTTTAGGTACTGCCAGTAAATCAATACTAAACCCGGGACGTTGTCCTCCTATCTCCAGCATCATCCTGTTGGCATAGGGCGTGCCATCCGGAGATATCAGGTAAGCCACTATACTCAACACAATTGCAATCCCTATCAGCAGCATGCCCCCCACAGCGCCTTTATTACGCCGCAGCCTTGTCCATGCCTGACGGCCAAATGAAGATCTGATCATGCGTTACTTTACTTTTCTGCCTTTCCACTGGTAAGAACCAAACTTACCCAGCCAGCCAGCTACTACAATGTAAGGAATATGGAATAGTTGTCCGGGAATAAACCAGAATAACAGGTCCGTTTTACGGAAAAAACGGGCCACAGGGATCAGGAAATAATATTCTACCGTAATCTTGTACAACAGGAAAATTCCCAGCCAGGGACGCCATTCCGGTAATATCACCGCTACTATTGTCATGAACAATAACGCCACATTCCAGAAGTATACCAGCGCCAGTACCCAGGTCAGTCGCCTGTCTTCATACTTATCCGCTTTAGACGACCAGCGTATCCGCTGATGCATAAATCCGTTAAAAGTATCTACCGGCAGGGTACGCACAATTGCATCATCATTCTTCAGGTACAACACCCCATGCGGATACTGTTTATAAATCTTAAACATCAGCAGCATATCATCTCCCGATGCAATATCATCTATCCCGTTAAACCCTCCTACTTCATAAAACACATCCCGCTCATAAGCCAGGTTAGCACCGTTACACATTGTTCCGGATTTCAACGCAGCCAATGCTCCGGTGATTCCCTGCATCGTCATAAAATCCAGCGACTGTAACTTCTTAAAGAAATTATTCTCCTTGTAAAAACTTACCGGGGCAGCAATAAATTTCGGTCTGTACGTTTCATAATACTGCACCATTGTACTGATCCACAAAGGCCCCATAATACAGTCTGCGTCCGTAGTCATGATCAGGTCTCCCCTGGCCTGTTCCACAGCCATTTCAATCGCCTTTTTCTTGTAGGAATTCAGACGTTGTTCTGCACTCAGATAACGGCTTAATTGTAATAAGCGAACATTGGAAGCAGGAAATTCCGCTACTACAGCTGCTGTATTATCAGTAGAGAAATCATCAATCACAATCACCTCAAACAAGTGCATGGGATAGTTCTGGTCTTTCAATGCCTGCAGCAAAACCGGCAGGTTATCTTCTTCATCCCGCGCAGGAATAATGACTGTCACTTTTGTAGTACCACTGGTGGGTATCAATGGCGTAAACGGAGCCAGCCCGGTCCACCCGGAACCATAGCGCAGCATCAGTAATCCGTAAATAACACCGGGAACAAAAAGTATAGCTAAAATAAAATACATAGTTTATCATTCGTAATTATCCAGGATAGCTTCCCCCAGTTCTTCAGACAACAACTGATGCCCTTTTTCCAGCACCAGCATTTTGCAGGGGAAAGTACTGTCCATAAAACGTACACCCAGCACAGGTGGTATCACACGATCATATTTACCAAATATCAGCAGCGTTTGTATCTTATATCGTGACAATAATTTTTTGCATCGTCTTTTATCAGGCATCATCTTCCGCATGCAGGTCCACACCGTATACACCTTCTCTCTTTTCTCCAGTTTATTCATACTGTTTAACGCGAACTTATACACGCTTTCATTCAGCAGCTTTAACCGGTGCCATAATTTCAATAATCCGAAAAATAACTGCGGATGATAAGTCACATGTTTAAATAACCGGTTCCCTATAGCTGTCTGCGTTACAAACATATGCCAGGGATTATTTTTCAGGCCGTCCGGGGCCAGCAGATACAAGCGCCGGATCTGTGGTGCCATATCCTGCAACACGCACAATGATACCCTTCCCCCCATACTATATCCCATCAGCGAAAAAGTCGATTGCTGCTGCCTTTCCAGCACCAGCCGTATTACCGCCTGCATATCCTCCCCGGTAAACGCCCTCCCTTCATTCCAGGTAGTTTGCCCATGCAGTGGCAGGTCCAGCGATACCAACGTGAATACCGTACCCATTGTGCGGGCAAGCCTGCTAAAACCTTCAGCCTGCTCCCCGAAGCCATGCAGACAAATCAATAATTCTTCCCCCTCACCTTCACAGGTGCCATGAAAAAGACTGTTTCCATATGTCAGAAAGAACGAAGACATCCCTGCAAAAGTATCAACTTTTGCCGTTTGACCTAAACTAAGTAAATTACGGTAAGACTAAAAATTTCACGATGGACGCAACCATAGAGAATAAACCCACTTTAAAAGGCGCAGAATTTCTTGTCAAAGAAAGCGCTGTAAATGAAGTATTTACACCCGAAGATTTTAATGAAGAGCAGCGGATGATCAAGGAGATGGCTGAGCAGTTCATATCCAAAGAAGTGACCCCCATACTTGAACGTATAGATAAGCTGGAAGAAGGTCTGATGCCTTCCTTACTGGAAAAAGCAGGCGAACAGGGATTACTGGGTGCTGCATTTCCGGAAGAATACGGCGGACTCGGTAAAGATTTCGTTACCGCTACTCTCATCAATGAAGCCCTGGGCGCAGGCCATTCCTTCTCCGTAGCCATGGCTGCGCATACAGGTATAGGCTCTCTCCCCATATTATATTTTGGTACAGAAGCTCAAAAGCAGAAATACATACCTTCCCTGGGCAGCGGTGAAATGAAAGGTGCCTACGCCCTCACGGAACCAAACTCCGGTTCAGATGCACTAAGCGCTAAAACCACCGCCAAACTTTCTGCTGATGGGAAGACCTACTTACTGAACGGACAGAAATGCTGGATTACCAATTCCGGCTTTGCCGATGTGTTCACTGTGTTTGCTAAAATAGATGGTGATAAATTCACCGCCTTCATAGTAGAGAAAGGCACTCCCGGTTTCACCCTGGGTGCCGAAGAACACAAGATGGGCATCAAAGGCTCTTCTACCCGTCAGATTTATTTCCAGGATACACCGGTTCCTGTAGAGAACGTACTGGGAGAAATCGGTAAAGGCCACCTTATCGCCTTTAACATCCTCAATATCGGTCGTCTGAAATTATGTGCAGCAGCATTGGGTGCTTCCAAAAAAGTAAACACCATCGCTATTCAGTACGCTACCACCCGCGAACAATTCAAACAACCGATCGCCAATTTCGGCGCTATCAAACATAAACTGGCAGAAATGGCTATCCGTACATGGACATGCGAATCTGCCCTCTATCGTACAGCTCAGCTGATTGATGAAAAAGAAAAAGAACTGGTAGCTGCCGGCAAACCATTCAATGAAGCAGTATTAGGTGCTGCGGAAGAATATGCCGTAGAGTGCGCCATCCTTAAAGTAAACGGTTCTGAAGTACTGGACTATGTAGTGGATGAAGGTGTTCAGATCCATGGTGGTAACGGTTTCAGCGATGAATATGTTATCTCTAAAGCATACCGCGACAGCCGCATCAACCGCATCTTTGAAGGTACCAACGAAATCAATCGCCTGCTTACACTGGACATGACACTGAAACGTGCCATGAAAGGTAAACTGGATCTCATGACGCCTGCCATGAATGTGATGAAAGAACTCATGAGCATTCCAGACTTCGGCAGCGATGATGAAACACCTTTCAGTGCTGAAAGAAAACTCGTCAACAACTTCAAAAAAGCAATCCTGCTGGTAGCGGGTGCAGCTGTACAGAAATTCATGACCAAACTGGATTCCGAACAGGAATTGCTGATGCATATTGCAGACATGGCCATCGAAACATTTGTTGCGGAAAGCGCCTTACTGCGCCTGCTGAAGAGAATAGAAATTGAAGGTGAAAGCGCGAATGCATTACAGGCTGATATCGTTCGTACATACATCACAGATGCTGCAGACCGTATTAACAAATATGCGAAAGATGCTATCAATTCATTTGCAGAAGGCGATGAACAACGTATGATGTTACTTGGTATCAAACGCTTTACCAAAGCGGCTTCTTACAATACCAAAGAAGCACGCAGACGTATCGCTGATAAACTGATCGCTGAGAATAAATACATCTGGTAAAATATTATTTTCTATCATGCTAAAAATGCCATCCTGTACCAACAGATGGCATTTTTTCGTTTATTTGCTGTAGACAAGGATTATGAGGCGATTACTACTACTGTTACTAAGCACATTTGCCGGGACACAATTGCATGCACAGGCATTTTTAAAAATGCACCAACCGGTAAAAACAGAAATCAATACCAGCAGCGCCAGGCAATACCTGGTAGGACATACCTGTAAAGACTGTAAAGTACTGTTGAACAATGAAAGCGTATACGTATACCCAACAGGTGTATTCGCCCTGCGTCGTGATCTGCAGCCAGGCCAGACAACCATGACCATCCATGTTACTGATCCTGCAGGAAAAGTGACTATCCGGACTCTCAACTATTATTTTAATCCGCCACCTCCCATACAGGTAACAAGTGCCTTCCGCATAGACTATGCTACCATCACTCCAAAAGGTGATGTACAGCTCTCTGCAGGAGATACTCTACGCATAAAAATCAAAGGTTTTCCGGGCTGCCGGGCTACCTGGATCAACAATACACCGTTAAAAGAATTACCTCCTTCCCAAAGCGGTGGCATACCAGGTTTCTACGAAGGGTTTTATGTGATTAAACCTACAGACTCCCTTCGCTACGACAGGCTCGCTATCTTCCTGAAAGATAGCAGTGGCAATACTACTGCCTTACAAACAACCACTCACTATACCTGCCTGCTTAACCAGTTGCTCACAGGCCGTACCACCGATAACCTCACCTATCTCAATAACTCTCCTGAAGGAGACAGACTGGGACCGGAAAAATTAGGCTACCTCGATAAAGATGTACTGCTGCATATCACCGGTAAAGAGGACGACTATTACAAAGTAAGACTGAGCAGGGGAAATTATGCTTTCATTCCGGAAGCATTTGTAGATACTGCTACACTACCGGAATCTATTCCACTTAGCATAGTGAATGAAGCAAAAGTATGGAGCGATACAAAGTACGATTACGTTTCTGTGGGCCTCTCCGAAAAGCTGCCTTACCTCACTACACAAACTGTAAACCCCGGTAAAATAATTGTAGATGTACATGGCGCTTACTCAGATCAGTCGGCCTTTGTGCCTGAAATGGGCAGTACAGCGGAAATCAGTCAGGTTGACTGGCAACAGGTGCAACCAGACGTGTTCCGTATGGTCATCTCTCTCAAACATGGCCAGCCCTGGGGTTACCAGCTTTATTACGACAGCAGCCGTCTCACCATCCGGATCAAACGCCCGCCTGCCAAACTGGAATTGAAAGGTCTTACCATAGGACTGGATGCCGGCCACGGGGGCACTAATGTGGGAGCACTTGGTGCAGTAGGTATCTATGAAAAGCAGATGACCCTGGCTATCGTACTGCTGCTGAAAGATGCGCTTGAAAAAGAAGGCGTACGTGTACTCACCACCCGCACTACTGATAAATTTGTAGCAAACGAAGACCGCCTCGACTACTACCGGCAGGCAAATCCGGATTTACTACTCAGCATTCATCTGAACTCATCCGTAAATCCCATAGACGTAAAAGGCACCGCTACTTATTACAAATGGCCTTTCTGTCAGCCGCTCAACTACTACCTTCATCAACGCATGATGGAAGCCGGCCTTGGAGATTTCGGCAATAACGCCAATTTCAACTTTGTCCTCAACCAGCCTACAGAATTCCCGGATGCGCTGATAGAAACCTTGTTCCTCAGCAATCCGGAAGATGAAATGCATGTGCTGGACGAGGGTTTCCGTCATCAGATGGTTGATAAGATAGTGTTGGGACTAAAGGATTTCCTGAAGCAGGCCGGTAAATAATTCCTTATCGCGTAAATCAATTTCCCGATACGATGCAATAGCAGGGTAAGATTGTGCCAATTTTGCACACGCAAAAACACAACTTATGATACTGAGGAGTTTAAGGCCAACGATTATCCTGATATTCAGCTTATTTATTTCTTTCTTCGCTACCGCCGTAGCTAATGACCTTGAAGATAACAACGGTGTTATCAAAGGTAAAGTAGTTACTTCTGATGGCAAAGCAGCCGCAGATGTAGCCGTAATCTTACAGGGTACCAAATATGCTACTACTACAGATGGTTCCGGTACATTCTCTTTCCATAACGTTCCTGCCGGCAATTACCAGGTAGTGGTATCACTGACTGGTTACACCAACGTAACAAAAGATATCGTAGTTGAAAGTGGTAAAACGATTAACGAGAGTTTTCAACTGGCCGTTTCAAGCAAACAGTTAGGTGAAATCGTTATCACCGGTAACCAGAATAAACTGGCAAAAAAATCCAGTGAGTACGTTTCCAAACTACCTTTACGCAATCTCGAAAATCCACAGGTATACAGCACTATTACGAAAGATCTGATCACACAGCAAATGGTGTTTACCGTTGATGATGCCATGAGAAATGCACCGGGTATTACCAAAATGTGGGAAGCAACCGGCCGTAGTGGTGATGGTGGCGCTTATTATACTTCACGTGGTTTTGTGACACAGAGCCTGCTGCGCAATGGTGTAACCGGTAACGTATCTTCTAAAATAGATGCTGTTAACTTAGAAAGCATAGAAGTAATCAAAGGCCCCTCTGCAACCCTCTTTGGAAGTACTTTAACTTCTTATGGTGGTTTGATCAACAGGATCACTAAAAAACCTTACGATCATTTTGGTGGTGAAATATCCTATGCTGGTGGCACTTATTCATACAACCGTTTTTTTGCAGATATCAATACTCCTCTCGATTCTGCAAAAACACTGTTATTCCGACTGAACACTGCTTATACAGATGAAGGCAGCTTCACAGACAATGGCTTTAACAAAGCGCTGGCTGTTGCACCAAGCATCACTTATAAAGCAAGTGACAAATTAACATTCCAGTTTGATGCTGAATACTTTTATAACTATGGTACCGGAAATCCTTTCTTCTTCTTCCCTTACTCAGGAGTTGTGAGCCAGATACTGGGCACAGACAGGGCAGATAAACTGAACCTTGATTATAACCGCTTATTTGCCAGCAAAGACCTCACACAGGTATCAAGGAACATGAACTTCTTTGCTACCATGAATTACAAAATTTCTGATCAGTGGACCTCTCAGACAGTATTCTCTAATACGAATAGTTTTTCTAATGGTGCAGGACCTTACTTCTATTTAATGGCTGGGGATTCAATATCGCGTAATGATCAGTCTACCAATAACAGTCGTGTAAGTACTACCGAACTCCAGCAGAATTTCATTGGTGACTTTAAAATCGGTCGCTTTAGAAACCGCTTTGTAGGTGGCCTGGATGTGTTCTATCTGAATTCAGATCAGATATTTGCTGCTACATATTTTGATGCCATCCCTTCTCATGGTAACATTCCAACATATAATGATTTTAACCGTGCGAATTTAGATAAGACATACCAGTCTCTTACATACAATTACCAATACCCTTACGTATACCAAAGGTATACCTACAGTGCCTACGCTTCAGATGTATTTAATATCACAGACAACTTAATGGTACAGGCAGCTCTTCGTGTTGATTATTATAACAACAAGGGAGACTACAACAAAACTACCGGTACTCATACAGGTGCTTATGACCAGACAGCACTCTCTCCTAAGTTTGGTATCGTTTACCAGGTCCTGAAAGATAAATTATCCCTGTTCGGTAACTACCAGAACGGATTCCAGAATAAAGATGGTAAAAACTACAAGAATGAAACCTTAAAGCCGGAACAGGCTAACCAGCTGGAAGGTGGTGTTAAAATGGATCTGTTTGGTGGAAGACTGACAAGTACTTTAAGTTACTATAACATCAAAGTAAAAAACGTCGTTCGTTCTTATACAGGAGCTGATCAGAACCCGATTACTGCCTATAATGTAGTTCAGGATGGAACACAGGCAAGCACAGGCTTCGAAGCAGAAGTAATTGCTAATCCTTTCCAGGGCTTTAGCGTTGTTGCAGGTTTTGCTTACAATGACTCTAAACTGGAGAAAGCAACTACGGATGAAGGTCGTCGCCCGGCTACAGCAAACGCACCAATGTCTGCTAACCTGTGGTTAAACTATCGCGTATCACAGGGTGCGGTAAAAGGTCTTTCATTCGGATTTGGTGGTAACTACGCCAGTGATAACAAGATTGTGAACAGTGATGCACAGGGCGTATTCATACTGCCGGCATTTACAGTCCTGAATGCAAGCGTATCTTATGATACCCCTAAATTCAGAATTGGTGCTAAGCTTGATAACCTCACTAACCAGAAATACTGGATAGGATGGTCTTCAATGAATCCTCAGAAACCAAGAAACCTCGTTGGTAGCATTGCATTCAAATTCTAACCAGTTGATAGCACTAAAAGAAGCCCCTTACGCTCGTCGTAAGGGGTTTTCCTTTTTATAGCCCTGGCCATCACTTCTGGTTATGAACAATAACCTCAGGTTATCAGCTCCTTTACAATCATCTATTAATCAACTATTTAATATTCCCCATTCTATCTAACACTAATGTATAGTCTACCTGACCAGTAGATTGATTTATATTTGCGAATGGTTTCATAGCTTTAGTGGGCGAAAACATTATAAAAATGGCAGATGAGATAAAAGCATTTAATGATTACCGGGCTAAAATGAATGAGGTAATTCTGGGTCAGCAGAATAAGGTAATCAACCGCCTGTTTAACCTGGATACCAATACTTATGCAGAAGGTGCATTAAGTACCAAAGTAAAGGAAATGCTGGGACTGGTGTCCTCAATGGTATTACGTTGCGACGATTGTATCAAATATCACCTGGGGAAATGTCATGAACAGGGGATTACTACCGAAGAAATGTACGAAATCTTTGCAGTAGCGAACATTGTAGGCGGGACTATCGTTATTCCTCACACCAGAAGAGCAGCTGAATATTGGGAGGCATTACAACAACAGGCATAAGTATTCCTGATTGCGTAACCTTCAAACAGCAGACAATTCGTAACTTTGCAATCCGATAACAACTTATTTATTATAAAATATACAAATGTCAACAGCAACTATAGCTCCGCAGGCGTTAACAGCGAAGGATTTTGCAACGGACCAGGAAGTGCGCTGGTGTCCGGGGTGCGGAGATTATTCTATATTAAAGCAGGTACAGACTATCATGCCTGGACTGGGCATTCCTAAGGAAAATATTGTGATCGTATCCGGAATCGGTTGTTCTTCACGTTTCCCTTATTATATGAATACATATGGCATGCACTCAATTCATGGTCGTGCCACCGCAATAGCTTCCGGCTTAAAAGCTACCCGCCCCGAACTGAGTGTATGGGTAGTAACCGGTGATGGCGACGGGCTGTCTATCGGTGGTAACCATACCATCCACCTGCTGCGCCGTAACTTTGATCTTAATATCATGCTGTTCAATAACCAGATCTATGGTTTAACAAAAGGACAGTACTCTCCTACTTCGGAAGAGAATAAAGTGACCAAGTCCACTCCATTCGGCAGTATAGACCATCCGTTTAATCCGCTGGCCCTGGCCCTCGGTGCTGATGCTACTTTCATTGCCCGTAGTATGGATCGCGATCCTAAACACCTGCAGGAACTGCTGAAACGCAGTCATGCACATAAAGGCGCTTCCTTCCTGGAAATATACCAGAACTGTAACATCTTTAATGATGGTGCTTTTGAAATATTCACAGAAAAAGGCAGCAAACCTGAGGAAGCCATCTTTGTTGAACAGGGTCAGCCATTGATCTTTGGTGCTCAGAAGAACAAAGGTATCCGTTTAGATGGTTTAAGACCAGTTGTAGTAGAGTTGGGTGGAGAATACAGTGCCGATGATCTCTGGATTCATGACGAGAACGACTTCTACAAAGCACAGCTGCTTACCCGCCTGTTCGATGATCCGCGTATCGAAGGTCACTTACCACGTCCGTTCGGCGTATTCTACCAGGCTTTCCGTCCTACCTACGAAGATCAGCTGAACTTCCAGGTACAGGAAGCAACCGCTCAGAAGGGACCAGGCAACCTGGACAAACTGCTGGCTGGCCGCGAAACCTGGACGATCAAATAAGCATACCAAACCACCAATAATAAAAAAGCGGAGCAGGGTTAACCTGCTCCGCTTTTATTTATATAATATCTTGTTGTTAATGCCCTATATGTCCCACATCAAACAGCACCTTGTATAACAATACCACTCCGAATATAATCATACTCACCCCTGCAATTTTATTCAGCCATACCACATTATTCAACGTTAGTTTATGACGGATCTTATCCGCTACAAACACCTTCAATACATCCGTAGAAAGCACCCAGCCCAGGCAAACCGTATACATAATCAACCGGTGACTAACCGGAGTAGCACTGTTCGCTACACATACTCCCAGCCAGAAAATAATAACCCCCGGGTTTAAGGTATTCATCAGAAAACCCGCCAGCCATATCTTCAGATAATCATGCGTACGGAACATCTCCGGCTTCTCATCACCTGTACTGATCTTTACCTTCTTAAACAACAGGCCGTAAATGCCCATGCCTATCAGCAATCCTCCACCACCAATCCCTATATACTGTTTATACTCTTCCAGACGTGATATAAATGAAGTAGCCAGGTTACCCGTCAACACAAACATAATATCACTGCAGGATACTCCAAATGCGAAACTGATACCAGCCTTAAAACCGTTATTGATACTATACTTAATAATGGCGAAGATTACAGGGCCTACCGATATGGAGAGGAATAATCCTAACACGAGTCCCGCTACAATTGCTGCTGTCATGCGTTACAAAATTCCAGGTATTGACAACCATCCAAAAATAAAGGGTAACTTAATTGCTGAAGTTACCCCTCTTTTTATATTAAAATCGTTAATGAATGCTTAAACTGACTTAACGCCTAAAAACTTCTCCCAGTCTTTCAGCTTCTCACCCTTCATCACCCTTGGGAATTTATTCATCGCGCCCTCTTTACCTTTACCACGCAGGTATTCGATAAATGAATCGTGCGGCAGTATTTCAACAAACACTTCCTTTAGTGCAGCAGTCCTTTCAACAGCATAATCATCATTCACTTCACACAACGCCTGATCTATGATCTCACGCACACGGTTACCGTCTACATTCACATCATTTGTACCAATGTACCAGCGATGTGCAAACAGGTTCTCATAAGAGAAACCAGCTACAGTAAACTCAGTAACAGTAATGCCCAGTTTCTTCTGCACCATATCAATCGCCGTGTTCATGTTATCGATACTCATATGCTCCCCGCATAAGCTCAGGAACTGTTTGGTACGACCCACTATCACGATCTCATGTTCTTTCACGGAAGTAAACTTCACCACGTCACCAATCAGGTAACGCCATGCACCTGCACAGGTAGACAGCATCACTGCATACTCCACATCTTCTACCACCTCATGAATCATGTATGACTTCGGATTAGGCTTCACCTCTCCTTCTGTATCAAAATTCTCCTCATTAAAAGGAATGAATTCAAAGAAGATACCAGCGTTCAGTACCAGTTTGATACCTCTCACACCCGGTCTTGCCTGGAACCCGAAAGACCCTTCAGATGCCATGTAAGTTTCAATGAAGTTGATAGGTTTACCCAGCAGCTTCTTAAAACTATCCCGGTAAGGCTCAAAAGAAACCCCGCCATGAATATATACAGCCAGGTTCGGCCATATCTCATGAATATCCTTTACCCCATGGTATTTAATGATCTCCGCCAGCACGATCTGCACCCAGGCAGGTACACCACAAACGGTGCCCACATCCCATTGTGGCGCCTTACGCACAATCAGCTTGATACGCTGTTCCCAATCCGGTTTCCTGGAAATGTTACCTCCGGGCTTGTAAAAGCGACGGAACCAACGGGGAATGTTCTTGGCCTGTATGCCACTCATGTCTCCCTCATAGTAGTCGCCCTTCTCATACAAAGCAGTGGTACCACCCAGCATGAGGATACCCTTTGTAAAAGATTTAGGCGGCACGTCAAAGTTCGCCATGGAATATAACTGCTTGATACCCACCTTCTTTACCGTCTTCAACATATCCCGGGTAACCGGTATATGTTTACTGGCCGATTCTGAAGTACCCGAGCTTAATGCAAAGTATTTGATCTTTTCCGGCCAGCTGACATTGGCCTGGCCTTCCAGGGCCTTGTACCACCATTCTCCGTGCATCTTATTATAATTATGCACAGGAACTGTAGCTTTATATTGCGCTATAACGCTGGGGCTGTCAAGTATTTCCTGAAAGTTGTAGTGTTGACCAAACTGCGTATCTTTTGCCTTCGCAAGCAGACGATGCAATACCTGAAGCTGGTATTGACGAGGCGTACCTAACTTGAATGTGAATTTCTTCCTGATGCGTAGCGACCTCGATATAAGATTACCTAAAATGGCCATTAATTTACCTTCTCATTTATGATATGAATTGCAAAAATACGCCGAATTTTGGATTGCGGCGGCCAGAATATAAAGGTTTCCTTTGTCCCTCCGGAAACCTCTCTGCAAACATATTACTAAAAACGATATGGGCAGAAAAAAAATTCCCGCGTACCTTTGCCAAATGTTAAAGGCAACCCTACTCAAGGCGACATATGCCGGTGGTAAAATATTACAGCAATACTTTAATGGTGCTTTTGAGATCAGCAGCAAAAGTACAATCAATGACCTGGTAACGGAAGCAGACAAAGGGGCTGAGACTGCCATTTTCAGTGTGATAAGGGAAACTTACCCGGACCACTTTATTCTAAGTGAGGAGTCCGGTGAGATAGCCACCACTTCCAATGTGAAATGGATCATAGATCCCCTGGATGGTACCGTCAACTTTGCACATGGCATTCCCATCTGCTGCGTATCTATAGGAGTGGAACAGGATGGAGAAATCATCATGGGAGCGGTATACAACCCTTTTATGAACGAATTCTTCTTTGCTGAAAAGGGAAAAGGGGCCACCCTCAATGACAAGCCCATCCATGTATCTAAAAAACCGTCACTGGCCAGCGCCTGTCTGGTAACAGGTTTTCCCTACCAATGGGAAGATTCTGCCAACAACCCCATACAGGTATTTGAACATTTTATAAAACAGGGCCTGCCGGTACGCCGCTTAGGCTCCGCCGCTATAGATCTCTGCTGGGTAGCCTGCGGACGTTTCGACGGCTTTTATGAACATAGCCTCAACGCCTGGGACGCTGCTGCCGGATTTATTATCGTGGAAGAAGCTGGTGGAAAAGTAACTGACTTTACCGGCACACGTTATTCACCCTACCAGAAAAAACTGATTGCAACAAACGGCAACATCCATGCTTCACTGGTGGATGCTGTAAACGGAAAATACTAATTAATATGAGCGAGGAAAGAACCGAGATCGAATCCCTGGGGGAATTTGGTCTGATAGAACTACTAACTAAAAATATAGAAATTCAGCAGGCCAGCACCGTTCTTGGTGTAGGCGACGATGCTGCCGTAATAGATCATTTCGGCCGCCAGACGGTGGTTACCACGGATATGCTGGTAGAAGGTATCCACTTTGACCTGATGTATACGCCCCTCAAACACCTGGGCTATAAATCAGTAGTAGTGAACCTCTCCGACATCTACGCTATGAACGCTACCCCTACACAGATCACCATGAGCATTGCTTTCAGCAACCGCTTTTCTGTAGAAGCTCTCAGCGAATTCTACGAAGGTGTGTATGCTGCCTGCGAGAAATACGGGGTAGACCTGATAGGTGGCGATACCACCTCTTCCAAAAAAGGTTTCGTTATCAGCGTAACCGCGCTGGGAGAAGTAGCCCCGGACAAATTCGTGAAACGCTCCACTGCCCAGAAGGGCGACCTGCTCTGCGTTTCCGGAGACCTTGGCGCTGCTTTCCTGGGCCTTACCCTGCTGGAAAGAGAAAAACAGATTTACCTGGAAGCTCCTCAGTTACAGCCAGATCTGGAAAACCAGACCTACGTAATAGGCCGTCAGTTAAAACCGGAAGCCCGCAAGGATATCATCGAATACCTGCAAAAACAGGAAATCCATCCTACCGCTATGATGGATATCAGCGATGGACTCAGCTCAGAAATACTGCACATCTGCAAACAGAGCAACCTGGGATGCGTATTATATGAAGAGAAAATCCCTATCGCAGGAGAAACAAAAGAAGCTGCATTGAAATTCAGCCTGGATCCTACTGCCTGCGCATTAAGCGGTGGCGAAGATTACGAACTGCTCTTCACCATGAAACAGGAAGACTACGATAAAATAGTACTGTCCGAACAAATCAGTGTAATAGGCTACATGGCGGATATCAGTGAGGGTGCTCATATCATCACCAAAGGCGGTAATAAATATAAACTGGTAGCTCAGGGCTGGAATGCCTTTGAACAATAAAAAAAGGAGGCTGTCATAGTATATGACAGCCTCCTTTTTAATATCGTTGTTATCCTATTCTACAATTACTTTCACCGTCGGACTATTATGCGTCGGTGTTAACATCCCGGCAAACACACAAAACTTCAACTGATAAATTCCCGGTTCATCCGGCATTACTACTTCTATCTTGTTAATTCGTCTTTCAATAGCCTTCCCAAGCGTTAAGTCGGATTTCACCGCTGGTATCTCTCCCCCATTATGCATAAATCCATAACCCAATATTCCACTATCCGCCGGAACAGGACCTCTATATCCATTCTTTAACTGAAGGACGAATGTCATATGCGCCCCTGCCTTCGTCTTCACCTCTGTCATTGCAGGTATTAACTGGATAAGGGAATAAGAGTAATAATGGTCCTGCATAAAGTAAATCCAGGGTCCCTTATCTGTCTGAATAGTCCCTGTTACAGGTAAATTGAAATGATCCCAGGGAGCAGTAACGATCATCACAGGCTTCCCCCATAACTGTTTTTCCGTATCCCAGTAATTATATTGATTACGCCTGGAAAAACGACTGTTAACACTATAAGAAATCCCGTTATCACTATAAAACATATACTTGGAAGGCAACTGGTAAGAGTTCAGAAACACCACCGGCCTACCCGCTGCTTTCTCCTGCAGGGCTAATGCCCAGTTTCTGTTGTGATGGATCTCAGGGCGTATAGTCACACCCGGTGCAAAATCCCACACCATATATACCCTCGCTACCGTTATAAGCAGTAAGGTAAAAAATGCAAAATATTTCAATGGGGTAATAGATCTCCGCCTACGGAAAATAGACTGATGCGCCAACACGAACACGGGTGTAAAAAGCATCACCGTCCAGTTAGCCTCTACCCTACCCTTATAACTACTCAGCAGGAAGAATACGAGGACACCAATAGCAGAGAATTTCAGACTACGTTCAAATGCACTTTGTATAGGACATACAAAAGCATAATATAGAATCAGCCATCCCGCTATCGGACCAAACAACAATAACTGCCCTAATATATACTCGGCGGTAAAACCAATCTCATAAGCGGCGGCATTACGCTCTACCAGGTGATATTGTAAAGAAGGGAATCCATGTGCATACTGCCAGTAAATATGCGGCAGGAATAAAATAGCTGTGACAATAACAGCGATATAAAATTTAAATACCCTTAAGAGATTAAGGTTGGAAATAACCGTGAAGGCTACCAGTAAAATACCATGGTACTTACTGTAGAACATCAGTGCCATGCTCAAAGCCAGCAGGAATGTATTCTTCCAGCTCTGTTGTTCAAGAAAGGAACGGTATATTAAAAAGTAAAGTGCTGCAAAAAAGAGAAGAGGCACATCTGGTACGGCCAGCATACCACCTATCTGCATAGCCCCCATGGAACACAAGAGGAGATAAAAAATCCGGTTATCCCGGCGTGCTATCAGTTTATCAGTAATAAGCAGTGTAAAGAAGCTCAGGATCACCATGCAAACACGTACCCCAAACTCATTATGAAACAACCCGTAACCTATTTTTATCAGTAGTGCCACCATTGGCGGGTGATCAAAATAGCCCCAGTCGAGATGACGGGAATATACCCAGTAGTACGCTTCATCGTCCATTAACTGTGTATAATATGCCTGGAGAAGCCCCAGGATTAACCAGGCCAGCAGGAAAAGACGTTTATAATGATGCTTTGTGAAATAGCGAACTACATCCATGAAATTACCGGTTGAAACTGCTAAGATAACCCAATAAACAATTATGAGAACCGATTCATGTAACTATGCAGTTATCAGCTGTTTAAGCTGCCATTGTTTATCCACCACTATCATACTGGCGCGGTAACCGGTAGCAATATACCCCAGTTCCCTGCCCAAACCGGCCAGCGTAGCAGGATAAGCAGATCCCATCCGCAACGCTTCCTCTGCATCTATCCCTACTTTATCAATACAATTTCTCACCGCCTGCAACATAGTAAGCCGGGAACCGGCTAATACTCCCTGTGCATTTACATAACGGTCCGGCTCTTTCACATAGACATAATCACCTGGTCCTTCTTCCACAGCATCGGTGATCAGGAACAGGCGGGGTCCCATGATCTTTTTACTGATCCGTACCGCATTGAAATCAACATGAATACCGTCAACCACTATACTGGAACTTACCCGTGGATGGTCATAAATGGCGCCCACGAAACCCGGTGCCCTGCTTTGCAATGGAGACATGGCATTGAACAGGTGTGTACAGGTAGTGATTCCGTTCTCAAACGACTGGTATAACTGTTCATAGGTACCATTGCTATGCCCTGCCGAGATCAGTATTCCGGCATCCTGCAATCGCTTCACCAATACAGGATCGCAGCACTCCGGAGCCAGCGTCATCATTTTTATAATCCCCTGTCCATGTTGCAGTAACAGGTCTATATCTTCTTTCGTAGGTGATTTTATGAATTTTGTTAAGTGCGCTCCTCTCTTCTCATTATTGATAAACGGGCCTTCCAGGTGTAATCCCAGTACACCTTCACCACCCTGCTTCCAATAATCCTTTACCGCCTGTATTGCCTGCAGCATCACTTCAAAAGACATGGTAGGGATCGTAGGCATAAAGTAAGCAGCCCCTCCACTCTTACAATAGGCATACATAGCTTGTAAGGTCTCCACATTCGGATGTAATGGGAACAATCCGCCATTACCCCCATAAATCTGCAGGTCAATCAAAGCAGGCGCTAATATATCTCCTTGCAGATCGATAACAGTTGCATGAGACGGCACCTCCTCAACAGGAACAACACCGGTTATCCGGCCGTTCTCTTTCAGTACAGCATGTGCATAGAATAATGTCTCTCCTGTAAAAATGGTAGCATTCAGATACGCACTCAGCATTTGGCAATGTTTTTATCGGCAGCTTTACAATTCGTACAATTCCAGCGGTAATGCATCAGGGTCTGTAAAAAAGGTGAACCGTTTACCTGTGTATGGGTCTATACGTATAGGTTCGGTTACTACCCCGTGGGCGTTCAATTCTGCTACTGACTGATCAATATTGTCAACAGCAAAAGCGAGGTGACGCAATCCGCGTGCTTCCGGACCACTGGCGCGTGGTGGTGGGTCCGGAAAAGAAAACAACTCAATGATATATTGCCCTTCCAGTGCCAGGTCAAGCTTATATGATTTCCGTTCCAGCCGGTACACTTCACGAATGATTTCCAGGCCCAGTACCTCTGTATAGAATAATTTGCTTCGTTCGTAATCAGAACAGATTACGGCAATATGATGAATATGCTTTAACATTAAAATACCTGGAATTTATCTGCATCTTTCAGGAAAGGAATGTTCTTCCTTATCTCATCCAGCTTGGTACGTTCGAGTGTAGTAGTAAAAATATCTTCATCATGTCCCTTGCGGTAAATGATCTCTCCCATTGGGTCTATCAGGCTGCTGTCACCGCTATGGTAAATCTCATTACCATCATTGCCCACTCTGTTCACACCAATCATGTAACACTGGTTTTCAATGGCACGCGCCTGTAACAGCGTCTTCCAGGCAATACTGCGCCTTTCCGGCCAGTTAGCCACATTGATGAGTACATCGTAAGCAGGAGCCCCTGTCTCCGGAGTAATCACATTACGTGACCATACAGGGAAACGCAGGTCGTAACAGATGGTCAGACATATCTTCCAGCCCTTCACCTGTGCTATCAGGCGGCGATCGCCTGCATGATAATGCTCATGTTCACCGGCATACCCGAACAGGTGGCGCTTGTCATAAGTTCCCGCTACACCATTGGGCTGCATCCAGATCAGGCGATTCAGGTATTCCCCGTTCTCCTCAATAATCAGACTTCCTGTAAGGATGATATTCTTCTCGGCAGCCTTCTTCCTCATCCATTGTACGGCACTGCCTTCCATTGTTTCAGCCAGCGTCTCAGGCTTCATGCTGAAACCGGTGCTGAACATTTCCGGTAATACAACTACTTCTGTACGTTCAGTAATGGCATCAATCTTTTCGTCGAACATGCGCAGATTAGCTGCGATGTCTTCCCAATGTAAGTTGGCCTGGATGAGTGTAACCTTCAGATCTGACATAAATATCTATCGATTAATAAAAAAGAAAGCCCATAAATTTACGACGACTTGGCTTAGAAACTTTTAAAATTATGCAGCGTCTTTTGCGATTTGTTCAACTATTGGCTGTGCAAGCTCTGGTTCATACCCTTTTTGCATCAGGTACTGCACCACTTTGTACTTCCTTTTGAACGACTCTTCCCCTCTCAGCGACTCATATTTCTTAGTAGCCAGCGTGGTCAATGCCTGCTCATAATCATCGGCATCTATCTCTTCCATCCCCTTTTTAATGCAGTAAGCAGATACCTGCCGCTGCTTTAATTCCGCCAATATCTTTTTACGCCCCCATTGTTTAGACCGGAATTTCCCACCCACAAAGGCCCTGGCAAAGCGTTCCTCATTCAGGAAGTTCTCAGATACCAGCGCTGCTATCGCTTCGTCTACTTCCTCTCCTCTAAGTCCCAGCTCCAGGCATTTGTATTTCACTTCGCTATGGCTACGCTCCTGATAGGCACAATAGTGCTGTAATTTTGCTATGTACGAACTACTCATATATAAAACAAAAAGGAAGAGACCGTGGCCTCTTCCTTTTTCTATTTGTGCCTTAATTATTTTTTTACAATCATTAAACGGGCATAATTCAGCATGATCTTCTTTTCACCGCCTCCTTTGGGGAATACCACATTGGCAATACGGTTATTAGGCGCCCCTTCCATTTGCAGGATGGTGCCAAACCCAAACTTCTGATGCTCTACTTCCATACCTGCTTCCATCAATGCCGGGTCATCCGGTGTAAAGTTTGGCGAAGGCACATGTGTACTGGCGGGTCCTGCTGTTCCTGCGGGTTTTGCCATAGGACGCGGAGATGCTGCCGGTGCCGGCGCTTTCTTCTGCATTTTGTCGAACATATTTCCACCACCGCCACCAGTGCTGCTGTTGCCCCATAAGCCACTACCAGGAGAGTTCCTTACAGATCCTCCACCGGCATAACTGCGGTCTATGTACTTCTCAGGCATTTCTTCCAGGAAACGGCTGGACTCATTATTCACCAGTTGTCCAAAGCGATAACGGCTATTGGCATATGTCAGCCACAAACGTGCTTTTGCACGGGTAATGGCCACATAAAACAGGCGGCGTTCCTCCTCCAGTTCTTCCCTGGAATTGATAGACATCCCACTTGGGAATAAACTTTCTTCCAGTCCTACGGTAAACACTACCGGAAACTCCAGTCCTTTCGCAGCGTGAATAGTCATCAGACATACTACATCACTGCTCTCTTCACCACCCTTATCCGCATCTGTCAGCAGGGTAATCTGTTGCAGGTAAGTACCTAATGTTTTCTCCAGCAGTTCTCCGTCTTCAGTAGGTGTTTCTGTAAATTCTTTTATTGAGTTGAGCAGCTCCTGTATATTCTCATACCGGGCCAGCCCTTCCGTAGTTTTGTCGTTGAATAGTTCCTTTACCAGGTTAGTAGATTTACCCACCTGCAAAGCAATATCGTAAGCATTGTGTTTGCCCAGCATGGCGTGGAAGCTGCTGATCATTATCACAAAGCTTTCAATCGCTTCCAGTGTACCTGCTTTAAAACCAAATTCACGGGCTCTTTCCAGCACCTGCCACATGGTAATGTTATGATCATTCGCTAACACCACCACTTTTTCTATCGTTGTTTTACCAATACCACGCACCGGGTAATTGATAATACGTTTCAGACTTTCTTCATCCTGTGTATTCATTGTGATGCGCAGGTACGCCACAAAGTCTTTGATTTCCTTACGCTGATAGAAAGAGGTACCACCAAAGATGCGGTAAGGAATTGCTTTTTTACGAAGGCTTTCTTCAAAAGAGCGGCTCTGTGCATTGGTACGGTAAAGGATAGCAAAATCTTTGTTAGCATAGTGATTGCGCAGGCGTTGCTCCGCAATAGTTTCTGCTACGAATTTACCTTCCTCGTTGTCCGTCATGGTACGCACAAGTTTGATCTTTTCTCCCTCGCCGTTATCAGTCCACAGGTTTTTTTCTATCTGTCCTTTATTGTTGCCGATTACTTCATTGGCCACATTAAGAATAGACTTTGTACTTCTGTAGTTCTGTTCCAGCTTCACAACTTTTGCATCATCATAATCCTTTTCAAACTGCAGGATATTTTCGATGGTAGCACCGCGGAAAGAATAGATACTTTGTGCATCATCTCCCACTACGCAGATATTTTCGTGTGCAGCACCCAGTAACTTAATGATCTCGTACTGTGCGGGATTCGTATCCTGGTACTCATCGATCATAATGTATTTAAACTTGTGCTGGTATTTGTGTAATACTTCAGGAAAGCCTTTCAGCAATATGTACATCTTGTACAACAGATCATCGAAGTCCATAGCGCCGTTTTTGAAACAGCGTTTGGCGTACATGTCGTACAGTTTACCTACCATAGGTCTGTTTGCACGCATGTCTTCCTGTTGTACACCGTAGTCTACCTGGTATTCTTCAGGTCCCATCAGGCTGTTTTTAGCAGCAGAAATACGGTTGTATACTAAGTTAGGTTTGTAGTGTTTATCGTCCAGATTCTGCTCATTGATGATTGTTCTCAATACACTTTTGGCATCATCTGAATCATAAATGGTGAAGTCGTTGGGGTAACCGAGGCGATGGGCTTCAGCCCTCAGCAGGCGGGCAAATACGGAGTGAAAGGTACCTATGTATAAGTTACGGGCTTCTGATCCTCCAAGGATCTTTTCCACACGTTCCTTCATTTCACGGGCAGCCTTATTAGTAAACGTTAGTGATAGTATATTAAAAGCATCCACACCATTACGTAACAAGTGTGCAATTCTCATTGTCAGCACTTTCGTTTTACCGGAACCAGCACCAGCAACAATCATCAGCGGACCTTTAATATGTTCTACCGCTTCGCGTTGCCGCTCATTCAATTCATCTAAATAATTTGCCTTCATTATTATAATTAAAATTCCTGACCTCCACCAGGAACTGGTGGAATAAAAAATTAAATTGGGAAGGCGTAAAAATACAAAAGATCGGTCAATATCTTGCAATCCGTGATTTCAGCATCTTACGTGCAAAGTGGATGCGGCTCTTCACCGTACCCAGCGGCTCATTGAGCATGGCGGCTATTTCGAAGTATTTATATCCTTCAAAATAAAGCATGAAAGGCTGTTTAAATATTACAGGCAGATTATATACTGCCATGTGAACATCTTTAATGCGCAGATTTGTTTCTGCACCATTTCCAATAACAGGTTGTTGCTGATGCAACAGGAATTCTCCTGCAGAATTATCCAGCAAACGGAATTGCCGGTTACCACGCCTGTAGTTATTGATAAAGATATTACGCATGATAGTGTAAAGCCATGCGCGGATGTTGGTACCGGCCAGGTATTTGTCCCGGTTGGCCAGCGCACGGAAAAGGGTTTCCTGGTAGAGGTCCTTTGCTGATTCAGTGTCCTTTGTAAGCGTAACAGCGTACGGTCTCAGGAAATCAGCATTTCCCAGTAGTAGTGTATTGAATTCTGTGGATGACATAACGAACAAAGTTTAAGCATCTGAAAAAAAATCATGCTTCAGCTGATAAACCAGACTTTTAAGGGAAACAATTATTGATTGCCGAAAATGATGATGTGATTGTCATATGTAGGGTATTAAAACATTCAAAAGGGTGTATGAAAAAGAAACACACTTATTAAACAACCGCTATCAGTATGGGATATACACATATACTAATTCAATGCATCAACATCACGTTATATAATCATTCTCATTATTCAAATTCTCGAATTTCAAACATACAATTGTAGAAGGTGTTTCCATCGTCGTAGATTTTATGGTTACTCAATGACTGGGGTATGAACTAGATCCTGTAATGACTGACTCTCAGATTGTAATATGGTGCTTACTTTAACAAAACATCCTATACTTAACTGTACTATTCACAGACAAAATATATATCCAACTTAATGACTCTTAACACAATTTAACAAATCAGATTGTATCCACCAAAAAAAAGCTAGTGATAACATCTAACTAAAAAGCTGATTGTCAGATATATTCCGGCAATCAGCTTTCTACTATGTAAGTCTCAATTTTTCTTATAAACAGGCAATCTTCCTCACCCTGTTCTCATGACGTCCTCCCTCAAAAGGAGTGTCAATAAATACCTCTACCATCTGCTTTGTCACGTTATCATCTACAAAACGTGCAGGCACACACAGCACATTTGCATTGTTGTGTGAACGGGCCAGTCTGGCCAGCTCTTCACCCCAGCAGATTGCTGCACGTACGCCCTGGTGTTTATTAGCTGTAATAGCTACTCCATTGCCACTTCCACATACCAGGATACCAAAAGCAGCCTGTTCCCTTTCTACCAGTGTTGCTACCGGATGAGCAAAATCCGGGTAGTCTGCGGAGTCTTTAGAAAAGGCTCCTACATCTTTTACCTTCAGACCTTTACCTTCCAGGTAAGAAATGATCTCTTCTTTATATTCAAACCCTGCATGATCAGAGCCGACAGCTACCGGCAGGGTAAGATTGAATGATGTCTGTGACATAACGTTAATTTTTTAAACATGAAATTAGGACCACTCTTCTACTTCCGGTTCGTTCTCTTTATCCTCCATGCCTTTCAATGCTCTCTTGGATACATAGATACTGATCTCATACAGCGCATATAACGGCGTAAATACGATCATCTGATCCACTACATCAGGCGGTGTAACAACAGCAGCCAGTACCAGTATAACAACGATTGCGTGGCGACGGTAAGTACGCAGGAAGGTAGGTGTAACAAAACCGATCTTGGTCAGGAAGAATATCAGGACCGGTAATTCAAACAAAATACCCATACCAAGTACTATCTGCGACAATAAATCGAAATAATCATCAATGAAGAACTGGTTAACCACTTTAGTAGTAACAGTATAACCTGCCAGGAAGTTGATCGTAAAGGGCACCATCAGAAAATAACTGAAGCCTATTCCCAAAAAGAACTGGAAAGACACCCAAAATATAACTCCACGTGCTCCTCTCAATTCCCTGTCTTTCAGTGCCGGTTTTATAAAACGCCAGAATTCCCAGAAAATATAAGGGAATGCTACAACCAGCCCAAAGATAAATGCCAGTTTGAACTGTAACATTACCTGCCCTATCATCTGGTGGTTCTGGAAATTAAAAACAACAGGCGTGATACACAATTTATCTCCCATGCCTACCAGCTGACTGATTTTGCACAATAACACATAAGAAGGGAAAGTTTTATTGGTAGGCCCGAATACTACATTATCCAGTATTTCCTGTGTGTAGATAAATCCTACAGTACTAAATACAACAATAGCGACGAACGAGCGAACTATATGCCAGCGCAGGTCTTCCAGGTGGTCAAAGAAAGACATCTCCGCTTTCTCTCCGTTATTTGCAAAAAGTTTCTTGAACATATCTGATAGTCGGGCTGAGTTTAATAAGGATCACAAATATAGCGGATGCATACAATAAAATGCAGTGAACAATCGGATAAGTGTAAAGTTTAATGGAATTTAAAGAATTGATGGGGATTCCTTCGTGCAAAACAGATACGGGAAAAAGAGAGAAGGGATTGTGGGGCTATTAAACGATTTAGCAGTTGAGGTATGTACAAAAAAAGAGCCAGCCCGAGAAGAATCAAGAGCCGGCCTTTCATCCATTGTTTGTTAACCCCAAAAAAGTTGAATTCGAGAATGTCTTTGTTTCCAGATTCACTAGCTATCCGATTGATGGCAAGCTTTCAAAATAGTTTGTGTTTCTGGTTACTTTTAATTTTCTATCACAAAAATAGAAAGAAATATGTTATTATCAATGTTGTAACAATTTTTTTTACATCCTTTTAACAAAAATCAAATCATTGTGTTACATTAACTATAGCAAATGTATAAAATTCGTGTTAATTCCCTACTACTTTTTTTAAATCGTTTTAGCAGTTGGATGCTTTTTCAACACTGCAAATATATTAAAAAAAACTTAACAATATCAACAATTGATTTCTTTTCTTTTACAAAGATTTAGTAAGTTCTCCTAAATAATTGAGATCTAAGCAAATAAAAATGTAGACTTCTACCGCTTAAAACGTCAAATTCTCTGTTTATTACTTATCCAAGCACCTTCATCTTCACCATTTCGATTCTAGTCTCCGTTACATTCAGTACATCAAACTCGTAATCGTCGATAATGATACGCTCTTTTAACCTTGGAATCGTCTCATGATGATTAATTATATACCCGGAAAGCGTTTCACTCTCATCCTCAGGAAAATCAAAACCATATTTTTCATTCAGATAATCCAGTTCCAGCCTGCCTGAGAAGATATATTCCTTCTCTGCAATCTGCTTTTCCACAAACTCTTCCACATCATGTTCATCCTTGATCTCTCCGAATATCTCTTCCAATACATCCTCTATTGTTACAATACCCGCTGTTCCTCCAAATTCATCCACTACCCAGGCAATACTCTTTCTTTCCTTGTTAAACTTACTCAACAGGTCTATAGCACTCATTGTCTCAGGTACCACCAGTATCGGATGTAAAATTACCTGCATATCTGCCGGACTCTTAAACATATCCAGCTGGTGAATATATCCCAGTATATTATCAATTGTATTTTCATATACGATGATCTTGGACAGCTTTGTTTCCATAAACTTGCGCTGCGCCATCGCAATAGGGCTCTGGATTTCCAGGGATTCAATTTCTTTCCTTGGAATCAGACATCCTCTTATTTTTACATGTGCCAGTGATAACGCATTCTCAAAAAGCTCCGTATTCAGCTCCTGATTCTCTGTTGCATGTTGTTGAGACTGCCGTATAAAATGTTCCACATCCACCCTTGGGAAGGAGGTAGCACTTTCTACGATCCGTACATTAAACAGGTACTTCAGTATCCATTCAGATACCGATACCAGTAAACTACCTACCACAAACAGTGGCTTGGAGATCGCAGAAATCGGTAATGCAAAGAAACTGAGCAACGCTTCCGGACGGGAACGGAATATAGCACGGGGTATAAAAAAACCAAAAGAAAGGAGGATCAATGTAGCCAGTAATACTTCCATTAACAGCAAAAGAGGCTGATAACTGGTGTTTTCCTGGGGAGATAATACCTTGTTCCACATAGGCTGAAAAAAGCCCACAAACAGGATCCCATAGATCACTATCACGCTGGTAAGACCTAAAAGGCTGGTTGCCAGGAAACGGGAGGGGTTATCATTGAAACTGGCCAGTATTTTACCTGTAGCACGGCCCTGTTTCTTTTTTAACTCAATGCTTAACTTATTCACATTGGCGAAAGCCGTCTCAAGGCCGGCGAAAAAGCCTGCCAGTAATACCAGTATAGCAAGGATAACGAGTGTATAAGTATCCATAAATAAATGACAAAAGTAAGGAATTTCAAATCCACACAATAAGTTCCGACAACCTTATGCAAAGATTGAACCGAACCATTATGTGTTTTGCAGAAAGGCCTGCACCAATGCTTTCACTTCTGCGTATGCCCTTTCAAGTTCATCATTCACAACGATCTCGTCAAACTCGTGGGCAAAAGACAGTTCGTACCGGGCTTTCCCCAAACGTTCTTCCAGGGAAGCCTGTGTTTCTGTTCCACGTTCGCTGAGACGTACGCGCAAAGCATCTAATGTAGGTGGGGCAATGAAAATCGTTAATGTAGATTCATGATATTTCTCTTTGATAGATAAAGCGCCCTTTACGTCAATATCAACCATCGGTATCTGAAGATTATTCCAGATCCGTTGTAATTCTGTTTTCAGGGTGCCATAATACTTACCGGCATATACCATTTCGTATTCGGCAAAAGCATGCGCTTCTATCTTATTGTGAAAATCTTCAGGGGTAAGAAAGTAGTAATCTCGTCCATCCACTTCTGTTTCCCTCGCAGAACGGGTAGTGGCAGAAATAGAAAAAGCCAGTTCCGGCATTGCTGCCAGCAACTTTTTTACGATGGTGGTCTTACCAGCTCCGGATGGAGCCGTAATAATGATGATCTTATTCATACTTAAAATAGTGACAGGCTACAAACCGGGAAAGTACCTTCCTTCAGCCCGTAGCCTGCGGCTATTAAACTAAACTATACTCTTTTTATATCCGCTCCCAGTTTTCTCAACCGTTCGTCGATATACTGGTAACCACGGTCAATCTGTTCAATATTCTGAATAGTACTCTTGCCTTCCGCACTTAGCGCTGCTATCAGTAACGATACACCCGCACGTATATCCGGCGAAGACATGGTGATACCACGTAAAGAATGCTGACGGCCCATTCCTATAACAACTGCACGGTGAGGATCGCACAATACTATCTGCGCTCCCATATCAATCAGCTTGTCCACAAAGAACAAACGGCTTTCAAACATCTTCTGATGGATCATTACACTTCCCTTTGCCTGTGTAGCTACTACCAGTACTATACTCAGCAGGTCTGGTGTAAAACCAGGCCAGGGATGATCGGAAATAGTTAAGATAGAACCATCTAAGAACGTCTGGATCTCATAAAACTCCTGGGAAGGAATATAAATATCATTCCCCCTGATCTCTAACTCGATACCCAGCTGACGGAACTTCTCAGGAATAATCCCCAGATGCTCCACACCTGCATTCTTAATGGTAATCTCACTCTTCGTCATTGCTGCCAGCCCAATGAAAGATCCTATTTCGATCATATCAGGCAACATAGTATGACTACATCCGCGTAAAGAACTAACACCTTCAATCGTTAACAGGTTCGATCCAACCCCGTTAATTTTTGCCCCCATACTGATCAGCATCTTACAAAGCTGTTGCAGGTAAGGTTCGCAGGCGGCATTATATATTGTTGTAACTCCTTCTGCCATCACTGCCGCCATTACAATATTGGCAGTACCGGTTACAGACGGCTCATCCAGCAGCATGTAAGCTCCTTTCAGACCACTTGTTTCCAGACGGAAGTAATTATCATCTGTATCATATACGAACTGTACACCCAGTTTTTCGAAACCGATAATATGGGTATCCAGCCGGCGACGGCCTATCTTGTCCCCACCTGGTTTTGGAATGTATGCCTTTCCAAAACGCGCCAGCAAAGGACCGGCTATCATTACAGAGCCTCTTAAACGGCCTGATTTCTTCTTAAAATCCGCGCTTTCTATATAAGGAAGGTCAATCTGGTCGGCCTGGAACTCACAGGTATCACGGCTGATCCTGTTTGTCTTCACACCCATATCTCCCAGCAATTCTATCAGCAGGTTCACATCCACAATATCCGGGATATTGCTGATGATCACTTTCTCTGCAGTCAGCAAAACGGCACTGATAATCTGTAAAGCTTCGTTTTTGGCTCCCTGGGGCACAATTTCCCCCTTAAGACGGTTGCCTCCTCTTACTTCAAAAGCACTACTCACTTGTTCCTGTTTTTATTGTATTTGTTGTTATTGTTGTTGTTGCTGTGCTTATTGTTATTACTCTTGCCGCTATTGCTTTTGAACTTGTTTTGCTGGAAGCTTTTGCGTTTGTTGGGACTGCTCGCACTGGCGGCAGCTCCGGTAAGGCGTTGGTATTCGCTGTTGGTATTGTAGTTAGGACCAGCAACTTCAACCACTGGTTTGGAATATCCGGGGTGGAATTCCAGTTGTCCGTTGGTAATAGTATTCAGTTCAGTCTTAATAGCATCATCATGCACACTTTCTTTGTGCCAGTTGCTATAAGCCAGTTTCATGTAATTACCTACGCACTGGGTAAATCCTTCTTTCTTTTCAGGATTTGTTTCGTTAATCGCTTTGTCAATCACCATTTCCAGGTTCTTACCAAAGTGACGGTTACGTGGATACTTCTTAGGGTAAGGCAGCTTATCCGGCTTTGCCCTTAAGGTTTCACGTGTAGGAATAGGATACGGAGAATCCACATCCAGTTTAAAGTCAGATATTAAAAAAAGGTGATCCCATAATTTATGCCTGAAGTCCTCTACATTGCGCAGATGAGGATTTAACGTACCCATCAGCTCTATCAGGGACATGGCATTCCCCTGGCGAAGATCCCTATCCTCAATATTCAGCACATATTCGATCATCTTCTGGATATTTCTTCCATACTCCTTCATTATCAGATGGTTACGGGTGGTATTGTATTCCATATCGCAATTTAAAAAAATAGTATTAATGTAATTTTGAAAGGTAAGTCATGCTCTGGCATTCACAATGAAAAACAGCTAAAGAAGAACATTTATTGTACTTAGGGTAAGTCTTAATATGTGAAAGCAACCATTCTATGCAAACTTATGAAAAATAGTTTAATTATATGAATAGTTAAAACGCCTCTGAAGCAGTTTTCACAAAACTTTACAGCCTTATTTATCAATACTTTACTCAAAAGCCATTTTACCCCAGTTGTTCATCTCATCCTCTGTCCATACTTCCGGGAAAAACACGATACGTTTGTGCTTTGGAGGAAGATACTGCTGCCAGTTGGTACCACCTGTAGCGGCAATGTCTTCCGGTTTCCTGTTCAGGTATCTTACAGCCGACTTATAATGCATCAGCGGCCATCTCACATTGATATTCAGGTCATACTCCTTCAGCAATGGTATCAGTTCTGCCTGTTCTGCTGCTGTCAGCTGTTTGTAACGGGCCTGCATATTGTAAGCCTTATAACGGGTAGCCAGCAACAGGAACTCATCCATATATTTCAGCTCAAACTGGCGGAGTGTTAACGTTTTCTTCCCTGTTGCCAGTTCAGTGGCTCCGCTGCGCCAGTAGATGTTTTCAAGTATCTTACCGGTTTCAGCACCCTTCAATGCCTCCCGCTGTGATTCATATACCAGGTTTACCAGCTCAGTGGAACAGATCTCTATCTTACGGAATTGCCCGCTCTGAAAGCCACTAGCAGGCAGCAATGCCATACGGAACTGCAGGAACTGATCTTTATCCATCCCATCTACCATGATCTCAAAAGAGTTGATCAGATTGCGGAAATAGTTATTGATCCTTTTGATCTGCGTTCTGAAAATATCAGCCGTTAACACAGGAGCAGTGCAGATTTGCTCAATCGCCTGTAAACTCAGTTTGAAATATAATTCTGTGATCTGATGATAAATGATGAAAATGTTCTCATCAGGTATAGGCGTACGGGGATGTTGCAGGTTTAATAGTACATCCAACTGGATATAATCCCAATAAGTAAGGAAATCCGCATATATCAGGCCATCAAGATATGAAGACATATCCTGGCCCATAGCGGCATACTTTTCTTCCAGCCGCTTTATTTTATCGGCAATTTCTGTTGTAACCATAAAGTAAATTAATGAATTGCCTGCTTATAGCATTCCCCGCATTGCAGGAATACCATAAGCAGGCCGAAGATGGATAACCTTATTCCACAACGTTAATCGTTCTGTAGAAGCTCTCTTCAAGAGATATCAGGGTCTCAGTCCTTTCAATACCCTTTATTTTTTGCAACTCGTCATGCAGGATCCTCCTCAACTGGGTTATATCCTTACAAATAATCTCGGCAAACATACTATAGCTGCCCGTTGTATAGTTAAGCCGGACCATCTCCGGTATTTTACGCAATTCTTTAGCCACAGTGTCGTACATAGAGCTTTTTTCAAGATAAATACCAATAAAGGCAATTACATCGTAGCCGATCATTTTTAAATCTACATGTAATTTTGTACCTTTAACGATACCCAGCTCTTGTAGCTTCTTCATTCTAACGTGGATAGTACCACCGGAAACGAAAAGTTTCTTCCCGAGGTCAGCGTAGGAGATTTCTGCATTATGCATCATTTCACTGATGATCTGCAAATCTAGTTTGTCAATATTCAAATTGTGGCTCATTTTTACAATTTGTTTTTGAATGTATTAAAACTACATGCAAATATTTGAAAAATTTCGAAATTTCAAAAATTTTTCTTGAAAAATTTGCAAGAAAATAGTTATGTCTTTAGATTTGCATCATAATAGTTATTCAAAACACCGTTTTTATACAAAGAATAACGAGCTCTTTAAAATTGTGGGGTGATGGAACTGGCAGACATGCCCTCTTGTCTCGAGGGTGGGGATCACAGGATAAACACAGCGTAATGGGTTGACCACTAATCTTATTTGTGCTGCGGCTAACTGCCTCGTGAAGGTTCGACCCCTTCCCCTACAGCTTAATAAACGGCCTGTAAGTTAATAACTTACAGGCCGTTTTGTTTTACACCCGGCAAAAAGAATAATCCGAAATAATTACTTTTGCGCCAATGGGACACAAAAAATTAATACGTTTCGCAGAAATTGAAACATTCCCGAATGTACTTATCTACCCGGAAAACATGCCGGGACAATGGCCTGCATTCTACAAAAACAACCACCCGCTTACCCTCGAACTGGCCTGTGGTAAAGGAGATTACACCGTAGCACTCGCCCGCAGATACCCTGAAAGGAACTTCCTCGGCGTAGACCTTAAAGGGAACCGTATCTGGCGCGGCGCCAAAACAGCCCTCGACGAATCCATCAATAACGCGGCTTTTCTCCGCACACAGATAGATAAACTCAACAATTATTTTGCTCCCGGAGAAATTTCAGAGATCTGGATCACCTTTCCAGACCCCTTCCTGCGTAATTCCAAAGCAAAAAAGAGACTCACACACCCGAAATTCCTTCAGTTGTACCAGCCTTTACTGGCACCCGGAGGAACTATCAACCTTAAAACAGACTCTCCCGAACTCTATCAGTTCACCCAGGAAGTCATCGCAGCAGCCGGATGTACCCTCATAGAAGATATCCCGGATGTATATGCACTCCCCGAAGTACCACCCCTCTTACAGATAAAAACCTATTACGAAGGGATGCACCTGGAAGATGGTCGTACCATCAGGTTCCTTAAATTTGCATTGCCAGCTGAACCGCTGGACTGGCGTACCATAAAACTGCCGTCAGATGAAGCAACCGTTGGTGGAGGGGATTGATTTTTATTATAATGAACAGGGTTATGTGGTATTTACGGAAGTATATCACCTCAAACGTGGCCATTGTTGTGGAAATGGCTGTAAACACTGTCCATACGCATATGAAAATGTCGCATCTCCCAAAAGAGAAGAACTCCTTGCCCAAAGAAGGGAAAATTAAATTTTAAAGACGTACTTTGGCTATCGGCCATTGCACGGACTAAAACCACCAAATAATATGTCAGTACTAAAATTAAAGCTGGATCAGGATCAGTTGCTGGAAGATTTCTTTGAGTCTACGTTTCTCATAGGCATCGTTTCTTCAGCTCGCGACTATCAGCTTTGCTGGCAGATAAACAACCATATGCATTATAATTTCCGGGTCAACAATTCCCTGGAAATAAACTTGTCTAAACATCAGAGAGCCTTCTATTTCAGTGTATTTGACTATGAAGAGCCCACAAAATCAGTATCACACTACTTTTATAATAATCACTGTAAAGCAGAATTCCTGCTCCCCGAGCTAAAGAATATAGATTATCTCTGGCTCATTAAAGGCGATTACTATCAGCAACAGGACGTGAAAAAATTAATAGATCAGTTGCGTCGTGTAGAGCTCGTACAATTAGTATCTTTATTAGACATCAGAGATATCAAAAACAAGATGAACCTCATCTTCTAAAACCCGGCACAATGCCGGATCTTCCTCACCGAATCACACACATGAACAGTAATTATTGTTTCATGCATAAATTCTTTTGTTATGTGGCAGGAAAAAAACAACCAATTGTACCGCGCTTTCGAATTTATTGATTTTAAAGATGCATTCGGATTTATGACGAAAGTCGCAATGGTAGCAGAAAAAATGGACCACCATCCTTACTGGGTCAATGTTTACAATAAGGTAGAAATATATTTGAATACACACGAGGCCGGCAGTATAGTCACCGAGAAAGATCATAAACTGGCTAAAGTAATAGATAGTTTGTTATAAAATTTTATTCATAAACAGTGATCCGTATCCATATACTATTGCTGTTGTTTTGTTACTCCATTGATGTTTTTGGGGGGATGCCAACAAAAGATACATTGATGGCAGATTTTGGAAATCTGCCTTCCCGTATTGACTTGAGGCCCTATTTATCAAGCCTTGAGGACAATGGGGGACAGCTAACACTACAACAGGTATTATCATCATCATTTACACGCAACGATCAGCTTTTCCACGAGCAAAAAAAGAACAGCGGAAAAGTGCACAATTGCTGGCTGAAGCTGCATGTCCGTAATACAGGTACAAAAGATTCCGTTCTCACCCTCTTTGCAGGCTGGCACGATTACATGTACTGGTATGCACAGGATTACACCAGTAACTACCGTCTGCTCATGACTACAGGTCTGATGCAGGACAACGCAAACGTGGAGAGGTGGGAACACTACGGGTTTAAGGTAAATGTACCTCCGGGGCAATCCCGCAGCTTTCTTCTGCACATCACCAACAAATACTACAACGAAAATCCGCTGATGCCCGTATTATACAACGCACTGCAATACGGACAGTTCCGCAACAGACAACTGGAATATTACCGCAAAGAAACCGTACTCATTCAGGTACTGCTTGGTATGTTACTGGTATGCCTCTGCATTGCCATTATCAACTACATGCAGCTGCCAGACCGCTCCTACCTTTATTTTGCGGCCTATATGCTGGGGTTGATCCTCTTCTTTGCACTCCGGCTGGAAAGTAAACCTTACCAGCTGTCTATATTCTATCACTGGCCCATGCTGAAATATTACTGGGATATCCCGGCATTATTGTTCTGCTTCTACCTCATGTACCTCTCCTTTGGGAACGCTTTCCTCAACCTACAGGAACGCTATCCCTTTATGGACAGGCTTTTTACCACGGTAGCGGCCTTTATCGGCGGCATTATTATCATCTGCTTTTATTGCATCGCACGTGAACAATACCAGGTGCCCGGCATGATTTACAGTTATGTATACCTGGCTACCCTGCTCCCGCTGCTGGCTGTATTTGCCGCACTGGCAAAACGTTCCCGCCATCATCCGCTGGTACGCTTTTTCCTCTTCGGCTCCCTCTGTTTTTACATGGCCTGCTTCGGTTCCTTCCTCATGCTGATCCGCCCTCTGGGCCTCATGAGCGCACTGGGAGAAATCTCTGCACCTTCTCTCCTCATCATCCTGGGCGTATTGCTGCAATCCATGTTCTTCCTGGCAGGGCTCAGCTACCGTAATAAACTGGTACACCACGAAAGGACCCGCACCCAGGAACTCCTGATCAAACAACTGAACCGGAACAAAGAGCTGCAACATACACTGAACGAGCAACTGGAAGAACTCGTGAAAGAACAGACCACTGAAATCCTGCGTAAAAAACAGGAACTGGACGAACAACGTAAAATCCAGCTGGAAACAGAATACGATAAGAAACTGACGGAGATAGAACTAAAAGCCATCCGTGCCCAGATCAATCCGCACTTTATCTTTAACTGTCTTAATTCTATCCAGCTGTTTGTAATGCAGCGCGATTATGAATACGCACAGAAATATTTATCCGATTTCTCTTACCTGATCCGTAAAACACTGGACTTCTCCCGTCGCAACTTCATTTCATTATCAGATGAAATTGCATACCTCAGTACCTACTTAGGACTGGAAAAGATGCGTTTCGAGAATAAAATGGAATACGAGATCATTGTAGATCCGGCTATTGCCACCGCCGAACTGGAAATTCCGGCTATGTTGCTGCAGCCCTATGTGGAAAATGCCGTAAAATACGGCATGACCAACAGCGCTCATCCTATTGGTAAACTGTTTATCCAGTTCAACCAGATAGAATCGGATATGCTGGAATGCCTGGTAGACGATAACGGGATAGGGATTACCCGCTCCAAAACAATGCGTACCCTGCCCAAACATCACCAGTCGTCAGGCATGGAAATCAGCTCCAACAGGGCTGAACTGCTCAACAAAATGTATAATACGGGAATTCACATAGACATTATTGACAAATCAGAAAATAATCCTGGGGAAAGTGGTACTATTGTGAGGATTCTTATCCCCCAACTTTAAAGGCCAACACTACCCACTTTATATAATATGATAAAGGCCGTTATTATAGATGATGAACGCAATAGCAGGGATATCATTGCCCTGATGCTGGAGAAGTATTGCCCGGAAGTGCAGATTGCGGCTACCGCATGCGACTGTGCAGATGGCATTGCTACCATCAAACAACATCAGCCACAGTTAGTATTCCTCGATCTTGAAATGCCCGATGGTACCGGATTTGACGTACTGATGGGCACACAGGAAGAAACCCCGTTCGAAGCCGTATTTGTAACTGCTTTCGAAAAGAAATTCCTGCATACCATCCGTTTCAGTGAGGTGGAAATCATACTTAAACCCATAGACAGGGAAAGCCTTACCGCTGCGGTGCATACTATTCAGAAGCGTATCATTACACAGGCAAGCAAAAACCGCTATAAAGTATTACTGAACAATTTCATCAGCGGACGCAGTATTTCCCTGAATATCCTGGTTCCACTGGCAAATGGAGAAGACAGCACCATTCCCTTAAATGAGATTACTCACCTGGAAGCCGGTGCAGAGAAATGCACCTTTCATTTACTTGACGGACAGCAATTTCAAACGGAACGGTCCTTCCGCTATTATGCAGACCTGTTCAGCACCTTGCGCTTTTACCAGGTAAATAACTTTCAGATGGTGCAGTTGTCGCAGATCAGTCAGATTAATCCCAATACAAATAAGTTGTCATTAAAAAACGGGGAGAAACTGGAAATAGCAGAGAGAAGGAAGAAAGATTTAATTGGCTACTGGAAACAATACAAATAAAAAAAACCGGCGATGTTCGCCGGTTTTTTTATCTCTTTATCCATTCATTGAAATAAGGAATTCTTCATTATTCTTAGTGCCTCTCATGTGTTGTAACATGAAATGCATGGATTCTTCTGTGTTCATATCTGCCAGGTGATTGCGGAGGATATGTAAACGTTTCAGGATATCTTTTTCAAGCAGCAGATCATCACGACGGGTAGATGATGCTGATACATCGATAGCAGGGAATACACGTCTGTTGGCCAGTTTACGGTCAAGTTGCAATTCCATGTTACCAGTACCCTTGAACTCTTCAAAGATAACTTCATCCATTTTAGAACCGGTATCAATCAATGCTGTAGCAAGTATCGTCAGGGAACCACCGTTCTCAATTTTACGTGCCGCACCAAAGAATTGTTTTGGTTTCTGCATAGCATTTGCTTCCACACCACCACTCAGTACTTTACCGGATGCAGGTGCAACGGTATTGTGTGCGCGGGCAAGACGTGTAATGGAATCCAGCAGGATCACTACATCATGTCCACATTCTACCAGGCGTTTTGCTTTCTGCAAAGCGATAGCAGATACTTTCACGTGTTTTTCCGCAGGTTCGTCGAAAGTAGAAGCAATTACTTCTGCCTTTACACTACGTTCCATATCGGTAACCTCCTCAGGACGTTCATCTATCAGTACTACCATCAGGTAAACTTCCGGGTGGTTAGTAGCGATAGCATTCGCAACTTCTTTCAGCAGCATGGTTTTACCAACCTTTGGCTGTGCTACGATCAATCCGCGCTGGCCTTTACCGATAGGGGTAAACATGTCCATGATACGGGTAGAGTAGTTATTGGAAGTAGTTGTTAATCTTAATTTCTCGAAGGGGAATAACGGAGTCAGATAATCAAAAGGAACACGGTCGCGAACTTCTTCAGGCGATTTGTTATTGATTGTTTCTACTTTCAGCAGGGCAAAATATTTCTCACCTTCTTTAGGAGGTCTTACAGAACCTTTAACAGTATCACCTGTTTTAAGTCCGAATAATTTGATCTGGGAAGGAGAAACGTAAATATCGTCTGGGGAACTTAAATAGTTATAATCAGATGAACGCAGGAAACCATAACCATCCGGCATCATTTCCAATACGCCTTCACTTATAATAATACCATCAAATTCAATATTGAAGGCAGGTTCTTTCTTCTGGAAACGCTGTTTCTGTACAGCTATAACAGGCTCTTCGAGTTCCGGCATCACAAAATCATCATCGTCTTCTTCTTCGTCGTCTTCGTCCTGTGAAGGTAAAGAAGTGATTACATCTTCTTCGTCATCCTCGTCATTTTCATCCTCTGTGAACTGGGGAATAATCTCATCATCATCATCATCAAATGTTAAAGATGGAATACTGTCCAGGTCAATATCAAAGTCTTTTTTCTTTGCTTTAGGCTCTTGTGCCTTCTGCTCTTCCTGCTCCTGTTCTTTTGTTTTGAGTCCGGCAGCGGGTTTTCTGCCACGTTTAGGTTTTTCTTCGGATGACGTGGATTCTGCTACTGGTGCTTCTTCTGCTTCATTCTTTGCTGATTTCCGTTTACGTGTCTTTTTTTCTTCTCCATTGGCCGGGTTACCTTCTGAGGCCATTACTGCCTGCTTGTCGAGAATTTTGTAGATAAGATCCTGTTTGCTCAATTTTTTGGCGTTTGGCACATCCAGTTTCTCTGCAATGTCAAGCAGCTCAGGAACGAGCATGTCGTTCAATTGTAAGATGTCGTACATCATCGTGTGTTGTCAAATTTTAGAAGTGTTGTGAGGTGGGTACCACTACATACCAACATACACCAATTACAAATAATTGTTTTTTGAGTCCAATAAATTTAATCTGGTTATTAAATCTGATAGGGAATGTTGAGTTTAGGACTGCTGATGAAGATGGAAATTAAAACTTAATCAGGCAGATTGTAACGCAAGATTAAAACAAGTTTCGCTATTATCCAAAAAAAAAGCACGTCCCGGGCGAGTTCTGATCTAGTCCAATGTAGCCTTTCCCTCAATTCCCACAGTACAAAATACCCTCCCATAGCATCTTTCGGGTGATCATTCCAAAACATACATCAACATTCCTGCCAATCAGTCATTTACAGCCCGCTATTATTTAACATTTCCTTTTGAGCCATCTCCTCAACTCCCCTCGTTTTAATCCCTATGCAGTTTCCCACTTATCACTTAAATTTGCAGTCCAAAATTGATACAGTTATGAGCCAAAGGGTGAAAGTCAAGCAAATACTGCTGGATGAAAACACAAACTATGATGTAGTAGTAAAAGGTTGGATACGTTCTTTCCGTAACAACCAGTTTATAGCCCTTAATGATGGCTCTACTAATAATAACCTGCAAATTGTACTGGAACCGGATTCCGTTACACCTGATATTCTTAAACGTCTCACCACCGGCGCTGCTATCAGCGTGAAAGGCTCCGTAATCCCTTCCCTGGGTAAAGGACAACGTGTGGAAGTAAAAGCAGCAGAACTTGAAATATTAGGCGACTGCGATCCCGAAAAATATCCGCTGCAGCTGAAAAACCGCCCCAGTCTGGAGTATCTGCGCGAAATTGCCCACCTGCGTTTCCGCACAAATACCTTTGGCGCTATCTTCCGTGTGCGCCATGCGCTGGCCTTTGCTGTACATAAGTTCTTTAATGAAAAAGGATTCGTGTACCTGCACACTCCTATTATTACTGCGTCAGACGCAGAGGGTGCCGGCGAAATGTTCCATGTAACCACACTGGACATTAAGAATCCGCCACTGGCAGAAAACGGCGAAATAGATTATAAAGAAGACTTCTTCGGCAAAGCCACTAACCTCACCGTTTCCGGACAGCTGGAAGGAGAACTGGGTGCAATGGCATTTGGTGATATCTATACATTCGGACCAACTTTCCGTGCAGAAAACTCCAACACGGCCCGTCATCTGGCTGAGTTCTGGATGATAGAACCGGAAATGGCCTTCGCTGATCTGGAAGACAATATGAACGTGGCTGAAACCTTTATCAAATCCGTAATCGGGTATGTACTGGAAAACAACCGGGAAGATCTCGAATTCCTTGCACAACGCCTGGAAGAAGAAGATAAACAGAAACCTCAGCAGGAACGCAGCGAATTAGGCCTTATTCCTAAACTGGAGTTTGTACTGAACAACGAATTCGAACGCCTTACTTATACAGAAGCTATCGACATTCTGAAAAACAGTAAACCGAACAAGAGCAAGAAATTCAATTATATCATCGAAGAATGGGGTGCAGACCTGCAAAGTGAACACGAACGTTTCCTGGTAGAGAAACATTTCAAGAAACCAGTAATCCTCACAGATTATCCTAAAGCTATCAAGGCGTTCTACATGAAGCAGAACGACGACGGTAAAACCGTACGTGCAATGGATATCCTCTTCCCGGGCATCGGTGAAATTGTAGGTGGTTCTCAAAGAGAAGAAAACTACGATAAACTGGTTACCCGCATGGAAGAAATGCACCTGCCCGTAAATGAAATGAGCTGGTACCTGGATACCCGCCGCTTCGGCGCCTGCCCCCATGCAGGCTTCGGTCTTGGCTTTGAAAGACTGGTCCTCTTCGTAACAGGTATGGGTAACATCCGCGATGTGATCCCATTCCCACGTACACCTAAAAGTGCAGAATTTTAAATAAAAAATTAATTTGGGGTTTTGCAGGGCTTCGCCCTGCAAAACCCCAAATTAAACTGAGTTACGACCCACACTTTATGGAATAATTCCCCGCCTGCATCTATACTACTGAAAGCGCTTTCATTTCACTTATTCCTTACATACCTAAAACCATTAGTCATGGCTGAAATGAACACTGGCTCTACACAGAATAGCCACAAAGGCGGCATACGTTCCAAAAAATTAAGTACCCGTGTAGATATGACACCTATGGTAGACCTGGGATTCCTGCTGATCACCTTCTTCATGCTTACCACTACCTTAACCAAGCCTAAAGTAATGGATCTTATCATGCCCCGTAATGACGGAGATCCTTCTGCCATCGCAGACAGTAAGGCCCTCACCATCCTGCTTGGTGCCAATGATAAAGTCAGCTACTATGCCGGCATGGGCAATGATCTGCAGCATCCACCAAAAATCATGAACTCCCGTTTTGCCAACACAAATGGTATCCGGGATATCATCCTCGCTAAACGCACTGAAGTGCTAAAACGCTTTGGCAAAAACGATCTCATGGTCCTTATCAAAGCAGATAATGATGCTAACTACAGGAATGTAGTAGATATCATGGACGAAATGCTGATCAGTGATATATCCAGGTACGCCATGGTAGACATTACACCGGAAGAAAAGGCTTTTCTAAAATCTTCATTTTAATCTACCTTAGTAATGTAAAACATTTACTATGGCAATAACTCATTCCATTCCGGTTGTGGACCTCGCCGCCTTTACTTCAGGCGACGCCGCCAGCAAAAATGCCTTTGTGCAGCAGCTGGGAAAAGCATACGAAGAAGTAGGTTTCGTAGCCGTAAAAAATCACGGTATCTCTGATGAACTGATCGCTGATCTTTACAAGTACGTACAGTCGTTTTTCACATTACCATCTGATGTAAAACGCTCGTACGAACTACCTGAACTGGCTGGCCAGCGCGGTTATACATCCTTCGGTAAGGAACATGCCAAAGGATATGACGCACCCGATCTCAAAGAGTTCTTCCAGTTCGGACAAACAGTAGAAGACAACGATCCTGTAAAAGCAGAATATCCGGATAACCTTACGGTAAAAGAAATTCCGCCATTCACCCCTACTTTCTACAAAGCCTACCAGGCCTTTCAAAAGTCAGGCACTTCTCTGTTACAGGCTATAGCATTGTATCTGGGACTGGATGAGCATTATTTCGACCCACAGGTACATAATGGTAATTCAATATTAAGGGCTATCCATTATCCGCCCATCACACAGGAACCCGCTTCTGCCATCCGTGCGGAACAACATGAGGATATCAACCTCATCACCCTGCTGGTAGGCGCTTCCGCAGATGGTTTGCAGATACTGGATAAACAGGATAACTGGGTACCCGTAACGTCCCTGCCGGAACAGATCGTAGTAAATGTGGGAGATATGTTGCAGCGTTTAACGAATAACAGGCTGAAATCCACGACCCATCGCGTAGTGAACCCACCCCGCGAAATGTGGAACACCAGCCGTTATTCCATTCCGTTCTTCCTGCATCCCAGATCAGTAATGCCGCTCAACTGCCTGGAAAGCTGTGTCACAGCTACACATCCCTGCGAATATGAGCCGATTACTGCCGGTGAGTACCTGGATGAAAGATTAAGAGAAATAGGATTGAAAAAATAAAAGTAAAGGCTCCTGTTTGATGCAGGAGCCTTTATTCATTACTTGTCAGCAATGCTGTTTTATTCTCTTTCAACTTGGCAATATTTCCGGCAAACAGCTGTGCGAAATACTCTTTCATGGCATCCGTCATCCTGTATTCATTCCTGGGGAAGTTAAGGAAGTAACTATGTTGTCTTCCTGCCTGGCCATGAAAATTCACGTAAGTCGCATTATCTGCCCTCGATTTTTTAATCTTCTCTCCCAGCTGAGGTCTTAAGGTAATCAGGTGCGCGCCCTTCAACTGCAGGTCTTTACGGTTATAATGGATATAAATCTTATTCGCAAAGCGGATATGTTCCACCCATTCCTTATGATTCTTCTGAGGTACACAGGCTGCATTTATCACCAGGTTATCGATAAAAGGTTCCCCGTTTAACTCTTCATACCGCTGCTGCTTCATCATCTCCATCAGGATAATATTCCCCATACTATGATAAAATGTAGAAATCCTCACATTCCTTACCCAATCCTCATCATTATGCCTTGCCTGCTGTAATGTCTTTAACAGATGAAAATAATGAGGGGCAGACAACTTTGCATTACTCCTGGCAAACTTGAAATTCCTGGAAGGCTTATACGTTGTATTAATGCTGGAATAATCGAACATCACCACATTCACATGATACTGAGACCGCATCAGTAAAGCCCGTTCCACATTGGTAGTGAATATCTTACCCATCCCCTCCGCATACACTACAATATCCCTTTTCTCGGGCAGCAGGTGCATAGCATCCTGTAAACTCGGCGCCTGGTATACATTCCATGTCCCCGCATTCTTCTGAAGAAAGAAATATTTAAGTCCTGCTGTATCCACATATTCATCTACAAAACGCAGACTGTCCGGGTGCAGGTGGCGGTTGCTAACAAATACCAGGCAGGTATCTGTCTTTGCGGGTTCGATGCAGGAAGTCTGTAAACAGAAGTTAGACCAGTAAGCATCGCTATTGTAAAAAGATAGCTGTGCATGCGCTACAGAAGATAAAGCCAGAAGCAATAGAATCATTAGTCTCTTCATATATCATAAATTTTGCTGCAAATCGTAGGTGGCGCCGAAAAAAAACAATCACAAGTATTATGCCCGTATATTTGCTTTTTTTAATAGTTTGCTATCTTTAATTTTTTGTTGAAATTCGGACACCGAATAATCTCTCATCAGTGTTTTTACGCCACATTCCTTTTCTAAAAGCAGTCTTTATGCACAGCATAACGGCTTACGGAGGCCCTCAGGGGCACCTGGCTATGATGTTGAAAACATTCGTGCAGCAACGCAGGGATGTGACGGAACAGGAGCTGATGGAGTACAATGCTTTCTGCCAGCTGCTGCCGGGGGCGTCCTCTTCACAAACACTCACTCTCATTGGCTATAAGCGCGGCGGTGTCCCGCTCGCCATCGTTACACTGCTGATCTGGATCTCACCTGCCTGTCTGCTGATGGGGTCATTGAGCTTCCTGTTACAGTATTTCGACCAGAAAGCGCTGAACACCGATATCTTTAAATACGTACAACCAATGGCGGTAGGCTTCCTGGTATACGGCAGTATCCGGGCTTTCCGCATCAGTATACGCAGTAAGGCCACTACCGCTATCATGGTGGTTGCCCTGCTGGCAGCATTTTTCCTGAAGTCCCCCTGGACTTTCCCCGCCCTCATTATCCTGGGGGGAATTGTATCAAATTTCAGTGACAAACGTATCCCGGACATTGCAGATAAACCTAAAAAGATCCAGTGGACTAACATATGGCTGTTCGCCCTCTTGTTCATCCTGGCAGGGGTATTCTCTGAGCTTGCCCGTACAAATAACTGGATCACCCGTCGTCCCTTCAACCTGTTTGAAAACTTCTACCGTTTCGGTAGCCTTGTATTCGGAGGCGGAGATATACTCATTGCAATGATGCTGGAGCAGTACGTTACCCGTGCAAAATCATCTTTTATGAGCGCAGAAGAGCTGCTCACCGGTGCCGGTATCATGAGGGCCATGCCTGGTCCTACCTTCTCCATTACAGCCTATGCTGGTGGAATGGTGATGCGTAACCTTGGCCCGGGCTATCAGTTTCTGGGCTGTATGCTGGCGCCGATCGCCATCTTCTTACCTAGTCTGTTACTTGTGTTGTTCTTCTTTCCGATATGGCACAACCTCAAGAAATATGTGATCATTTATCGTGCATTGGAAGGTATCAATGCTGCCGTAGTAGGTATTATGTGGGCAGCCACCATCATGCTCTTCATGGCTATTCCCACTAACTGGTACAACATATTAATCATGTTGTCCACCCTCTCAGTGCTTTGGTTTACGAAGCTGCCTTCTCCTTTTATCGTACTCGCCTGTCTGCTATTGGGCTGGTTGATGTAAATATCCTTTCACAATCTGTTCCGGGGGGACTTCTTTCCCCGTATCCTCATTTACACGTTGAAATTTAATATGCGCTTGATTTTTCTTATCAGGCATATCCAGCCTGCTATCCCGTACCACACTATATAACTTTGGAGGGATAAGTACATGCCATGGCATGGCTTTTGGACTTCACGTTACTATAAAAACCTTTGTTTATGGAAAAGCCAGGTGAAATGACAACCCTAAGCAGGGTGTTAGAAAAATTGCATCAGAAAGGTCTTGATCACGAATTAAAAATGAGTGATCACGGCAGAATGCAGAATAAAGAAAAGCAAAAGATCTACAACCCTGATGAGTTGAAGATTATTAAAACCTATCGGTTTGAAGGAGAGTCTGATCCGGGCGATACGTCTGTATTATACCTCATTGAAGACAAAGAAGGCGAAATAGGTTACGTGCTGGACGCCTACGGCATGTACAGTACACATGAAGAGGCAGGTTTTGACGAATTTATGCAGAAGATACCGGTAGAAGACAGAGAAGATCAGTTGATCTTTGTCTGATTAAATCATTATAGGGGGTGACTTTTTTAGTCACCCTTTTCAAATATTAGCGGTGCTCAAACGCTAATTAATTCTCCTCATTTCCTGCTATAACAATTTCCCTTATATTTTAATGTACTGTTAATCAGTATTAAAAAGATATAGAAATATTAGCTACCGCTAACAACCTGCTCATAATGCACTGATATTCAACCTATATGAGGGTATAAACCCTATATAAGCCCACTATAAGTCCTATACAATTTGTATACAAGACCACCTTATTTAGAGGGGGCTTATATAGGGGGTATATACTAGTCTATTCTCAGTTATAAAGAGTTTACAGGAGAGTTTATGCTCTTTCTTCCAGGGATATCCTTCGCATTTTGCAATAAGCGGCCCAATTAGACATGTTTTAATGTGATCCGGCCCATAACACCTTTTTTATCTTTACCCTTAAAAAAGGCCGTATTCCCGTCGATTTAAAAGGCCTCTTACATTTTTACATGCAGAGGCCCCGGAGATGCTCATTAACGAACGATATTATTCAGCAGAAGCCTCTTCATTTACGGAAGACTCAGCTATCTGCGTCAGCAGGCTGTCCGCGTCTTTTTCTTCACTCAAAGTCTGTGAGAAAATATCAGCAGCATCGGCATGTCCCATTACATTTGCAAGCGTACGTAAACTACCGTAGGCAGAAATTTCGTAATGCTCGATCTTCTGGGAACAAATGATGATACCGGCATCTCTTACAGCACTATCTTCTTCTGTATCATCTACAACTTCCTGTCCTTCTGCTATCAGTCCGGACATTGCTTCACATTTCTTCGCCTTAGGCTCCTGACCTAACAGTTCAAATACCTGTTCCAGTCTTTCAACATGTCCTTTCGTTTGTCCCTGGTGATCAGTAATTGCTTTCACCAGTTCTTCAGACGTTGCCGCCTTTTGCATTTTACCCAACGCCTTTACCAGTGCTTTTTCAGCCCAGTAAATATCTTTCAGTTCGTCCATAAACAATTTATGGAATTTGGATTCCGAACCATTAGACTTTGATTTAGGAGCAGAACGGGTAACAACGACTGTTTTCTTAGCAGTAGCGCTCTTTGCAGTGCTGCCGGGTTTTGTGGAAGCGGCGGATTTGCCGTTTTTTACCTGAGTTTTAGTTGCCATTTTATTTGGAGTTTATGTAATTAGTAAATTATTTTATCAGCGCTTCTTTATCACTATCTGCTGCTTTGGGATCAGGAGGTGTACGGTGAATATCATGGTCCGGCACTTCATTGGGCACTGGTGGCGGTGGCCCCTGTGGTGAAGGTGGGGGCGTAATTTCCGGCCCCGGATCAGGTGGCTGTTCTCTCACAGGAACGCCGATCGGTTCAGGATTACCTGTTGATAAATAAGTATGATCTTGCATGGCTAAATTTTTATTTGAGTATTGCTGTTTATTGTCTGCGTCTTTTAACTTTTTCCGCAATTAAAAAGACAAAGTTCATTCCATCAGATAAACAATCAGAATATCACCCGCAATATGCACAAATTATATTCCGCTGTAAGTTCGCTACAATAAAGCATCCCATCAATTCACTACTCACGTATATGGTTATATGAATATAAACAGCGATCACGACCTTAACATACTTTCATAGTGTAGAAATTGTTGCATACTTTATCAATTATTCCCCACATTATCTAAGAATAATTCATGCTGATTATTAATAATATAGTAAATTCGAATGCGTACTTATTATCTAATAGTTCAGGCACATGCACATTCCAGTACAGAAAAAGGTAAGGTTAGGCTTCTTTATAGCATGCACTGTAGTAATCGCCGCCTCCATATGCTCTTATCTTGTAACAAAAAACCTACTCGACAATGCAAAATGGATGAATCATACCATCGAAGTATCCAAACGTCTTGAAGTAATTACCCGACAGCTCAAAGATGCAGAATCAGCTATCCGTGGTTACAACATCACAAAAGACACTTCCTTTCTGGTACCAAGTATGCAGGAGCGCAGTATTAAAATAGCCGAACAATACCTTATTCTCCGCCGGGTAACTGCCGATAACCACCAGCAGCAATTACACCTGGATACGCTCAAATCATTGCTGGATAACAAATACCGGCAGCTGATGGAAGGAGAACAACAGGAAACTTCTTTACAGAAAGATACTTCTGCCGTGCAGCAGGGAGAAAAATCCATGTCTAAAATAGAACGCAAAGTGCAGGACATGATGTTGATAGAAGAAGGCCACCTGCATGAAAAATCAGAATTGTACGATTTCTTCTCTGCCATCTGGGTGCCTGTGATATTCATCTCGTCACTTGTAGCTATCCTTATCGGCATCTACTCATATATTACACTCACCCGGGAATTCCGTTTACAGCTACATATAGAAACAAGGCTCAAATCTTACCAACGTAATCTGCAACAAAACATTCTCCTTTTAAATAAATCAAATGAGGAATTAGAGCAATTTGCCTACGTTGCCTCACACGATCTGCAGGAACCTTTACGCAAAATATCCACCTTCAGCGACCGGCTACAGATGAAATACGGAGAACAGCTACCCCCCGAAGCCAGTCAGATGCTGGACCGTATGGTAAGCGCCGTATCCAGAATGCGTGTGCTGATCAATGACCTGCTGCTTTTCTCCCGTGCAGGACGTATCACGCCGGAAAGTATTACGCCCGTAGATATGGATGCACTGCTACAGGAAGTAATCAGCGACCTTGAAGTAAGTTTACAGGAACATAACGCTTCCGTAACAGCAGACCCGCTCCCTTTTATTGAAGGCAGCGCCACATCCTTCCACCAGCTTTTTCAGAACATGCTGGCGAACGCTATCAAGTTTGCACATCCCGACCGTCAGCTGATCATCAATATCACCAGTCAGGTACTCAAAGGAAAAGAACTTGAAAACAGTATAAATGAAAACCGCGCAGAAGATTCCTTCTGCCGTATCTATATAGAAGATAACGGCATAGGATTTGACCCCGTTCATACCGAAAAAATCTTTCAGCTCTTCCAGCGGTTACATGGTATGAGTGAATACTCTGGTACCGGTATAGGACTTGCTATATGTAAAAAAATCGTCGATAGCCATCATGGGCAGATCATGGCTTACGGCTACCCCGGTAAAGGCGCCACCTTTGTCGTCATCTTACCACTCACCCAAACCCAGCAGAATGACTCAAATTAAAACTGCTGAAAAGATTAGCATCCTTATTGCTGATGATGATGCAGATGACAGAGACCTGATTAAGGCAGCTTTTGATGAAAACAGTACACAGCACCACATTAGCTTCGTGGAGAACGGGGAAGAATTGTTGCATTACCTGAAACGTAGCGGGCATTATGCGGATGAAACGCTACACCCATTTCCACAAATTATCCTGCTGGACCTGAATATGCCTAAGAAAGACGGACGCCAGGCGTTAAAGGAACTGAAAACCGACCATGCACTAAAAAGCATACCGGTAATCATCCTAACCACGTCAGTAGAAGAAAAAGATGTCATTAAAAGTTACGAGCTGGGTGTAAACAGCTTTATTATCAAACCAGTCACATATTCAGGGCTGGTAGAATTTACCCGTGTATTGGGGAAATACTGGTTTGAAATTGCAGAACTGCCAAATGTATAAATGAGATGACCGATTTACCTGTTCACATCCTGATGATTGATGACGATGAGGATGACTTTTATCTGGTGAGCCAATTATTACAGGACATTTCTCCAGGACAATATCAACTCGACTGGGCTCCTACCTATTCCAAGGCGTTAGAGGAAATAGATAGAAAAGAACATGATATTTACCTGGTAGATTATCGTCTCGGCCCTTACACAGGTATAGATATACTCCACCATTTCCAGCAATTACAATTCAACGCCCCGGTAATCATGCTTACCGGTAAAGGCGATTATACAATAGATAAAGAAGCCATGCAGGCCGGTGCCTCTGATTACCTTGTAAAAGGGGAAATCAGTGCAGATCTGCTGGAACGCTCTATCCGTTATGCACTGGACGAAGCACATCACCTGCGTGTTATCGAAGAAAAAGAAAAGAAATATTTCAGTGTTTTCGAAAAAGCACATGATCTTATTATACTGGCAGACTGTAATAAAAATATCATAGACGCCAACCCCTCTGCTATCAGATCTTTACAATACAGCAAAGAGGAAATATTACAGTTAAATCTCAAACAACTCTTTTTCCAGGAAGAACAAAGCAAACATTTTTTTGATCATATCTGCGGAGAAGATTCCAGCCTGCAAACAGAATATAACTTCATTACCAAAGAAGGCAAAAAGCTGGATGTACTGGTAAGCGCTGTAACACTGGATGAAGCAGAACATGTATTCCTTTGCGTGGTACAGGATATCACAGAAAGGAAACGCGAAGAGCTGGAAAAACAACAACAGCAAAAGTTTGTAATCACAGGCCGTATTGCCCGTGTGATTGCACATGAAGTAAGAAATCCTCTTACCAATATATTACTGGCCGTAAGCCAGTTTAAAGGGGAACCGGTAAGCGTGGAAGAAAGCCAGGTATATGTTGATATCATTGAACGGAATTGCACCCGTATCAATCAGCTGATCACGGAACTCCTGCATTCTACCCGTATGATAGAACTGAACATCCGTCCTCATGGTATCAATGAATTAACAGATAAGGCACTGGTACTGGCCCAGGACCGTCTGCAACTGAACGAAATAAAAGTGCAGAAAGGCTATGTGAAACCAGATGTAATGATTCCTGCTGATGATGAAAAAATAGTGATCGCACTATTGAATATTATCATCAATGGAATAGAAGCAATGACACCATCCAAAGGTTTACTGACCCTTCGTACAGAACGTCAGAAAGATAAAGCCCTCATCATGATCACGGATAATGGTCCGGGTATTCCTGAAGATACAAAAGCCAGGTTGTTTGATCCGTTCTTTACAAATAAACCAAAAGGAACGGGGTTAGGACTTACCAGCACACAGAATATCATTATGAATCACAAAGGAACAGTACATGTAGAAAGTGAGATAGATAACGGCAGTACATTTACAATTGTATTACCCGTAAACTTATAAAAACAGAAAAGCTCCTGAAATGATCAGGAGCTTTTTTTATCTGAAAGAAATAATTTTAAGACAGAGGATGGTCTCCTTTTTTCAACGACTTACTTATCGGCTCCAGCTTCATTTTCTCATCCGTATTCTCTATTGCTTCTTCCACTGAATGAGATTCTTTCATATTAATTTTCTTCTTTGTTTCTTCTGCCAGCCTGCTATAATAATTGTGCAATACATCCAGCTCCTCTTCAGATAAATCTTCTACAACTATCAAACGGTTACTCGCATATTTATTAGCAGCTATCAGCTCATTCAATTTTAACTGTACAGATTTCGAATCTTTATTCTGCGATTTCTGAATCACAAATACCATCAGAAAAGTGATGATAGTAGTACCCGTGTTGATTACAAGCTGCCATGTATCCGAATAATTAAATAATGGGCCGGTAATACCCCACACAATAATTGTTACCATCGCCAGAACAAAGGCCATGGGAGAACCCGTAGCATGACTTACCTTACTGGAAAACCGCTCAAATACATTTATCTTTTTATGTTGATACTTTTCTGACTGCATGACATATAATAACTAATAATTTATATTGAGTAAACGCAATTTATTATACAACGTTTTACGGTCTATATTCAGCAATTGCGCAGCTTTTGTTTTATTATACTTTACCTCTTTCAGCACATTAATAATCTTATTATATTCTGCCTGTAAAGCAACTGTTTTAAGATCATTCTCATTGGTAATTGAAATCAATTCACCTGTCATATTCACCTGATGATCTTCTTCATAAGAAAGTTGTGCAAATGACTCTTTCATTTCCAGTGGCAGAGTAGACAATGTAATGTCTTCATGTTCCGGCGTCAGCAAACAGGCACGACGTATCACATTTTTCAGCTCACGTATATTACCCGGCCAGTTGTACTTATTGAAACATTCCCACACATCATTATCAATCTTTCCACAGTTCTTTTGCAATTCCCTTTCCACCTGTCTCATAAACGCATTTACAAACAGTGGCAGGTCCTGTACTCTCTCACGTAATGGTGGAATATAAATGGTGAATTCGTTAAAGCGATGGAATAAATCCTCACGGAATCTTCCCTTCTGTACAGACTCTGACAACTTTTCATTAGATGCCACGATAATTCGTACATCAATAGGAATCTCTTTCAGATTACCTACACGACGGATTACCTTTTCCTGTATCACACGCAGTAATGCTATCTGTATGTCGTAAGAAAGATTGGAGACTTCATCCAGGAACAAAGTCCCACCATGTGCCTGTTCAAAAGCACCGATTTTGGTGTTGATGGCTCCTGTGAAAGAACCCTTCTCATGACCAAACAATTCACTTGCTGCCAGTTCTTTGGAAAGACTACCACAATCCAGTGCAACAAAAGGTTGCGACTGACGTTTACTATGGTGATGGATTAAGTGAGCTACTGATTCTTTACCGGTACCCGTTTCTCCAAAGATGATTACACTGTAATCAGTAGGAGCAACCAGTTTAATCTGACGTAACAGTTCCTTTGCACCGGCACTTTCACCATATACATATTTATGGCTTTTATCAAGCACTTCGCTGCCTATATCTTCTGTTTCTTCCGACCCGTTATTTCTTTCAGTTCCGTTACTCACAGAGCGCATTGGCATAGATGATTCTCTTTCTCTTTCCGCGTCCATATGTGCAAATGCTTTATGTACCAGATTCAGGATCTCATCCGGATACAGTGGTTTGGAAAGGTAATCATATGCACCATTCTTCACCATATCCACAGCAACTCTTACGTCCGTATAACCAGTAATAATAATAACAATTGTACGTGGGTTGATCAATCGTATGTCCTGAAGCAACTGAGCACCATCAGTATCTTTTAAACGGTAATCACACAACACCAGATCAAAAGTCTTTTCCTTCATCATTTTCAGCGCTGTAGCACCGCTCATGGTAGTATCTACCTTAAAGCCGTGTTTACCTAAGAACTTACTCAGTAACGTACAAATATTGATCTCGTCGTCAATAATCAGGATATTTCTCATAATATTTATATGTGGTGTTAGACAACAGCTAATTTAAATTTAATAATAGTTTTACTTCTTACTCAACATAGTACCCATCAGTTCGTCCAGATTCTTCACATTAAAAGGTTTAGCCAGGAAATAACTGGCGCCTGCTTTTAATGCTTTCTGTTTCTCCATCCCATTGTCATACGCACTGATTGTTATTACGGGCAGCGCAGGGCACTGCATTTTTATATCCGGAATTGCTTCAAGGCCAGAACCATCCGGCAGGTGAATATCCAGGAAAAGAATATCAGGCTGCTGATGTTCCTGCAGGTATTGCATACCTTCTGTAAGAGCATGTACATATTTTACACTATACCCATGTTTCACCAGGCTCAATTGCAATAGTTTACAGATATCGGGTTCATCATCGATAATCAGAATAAATGGTCCTTTCTTCCCTCTATTTGCTAATACTGAGTCGGACGGAAGTTCCACATCCGGTTTTATATCTTGTGACATGCTTACACTTGTTCCATTAAGAAATTGATTACCAGGCATTAAAGAAGTATACTTTCCTCACTTTCAATCTATCTGCGTCAAATAGCCGATATACCTCTGTAAGTACAGGTAACCAATCATTACTTTCAAATATCAATCCATTATAAATGTATTGGTTTCCAGAACCCGAATATTTCAAAACTGTAGAATAAATTCCACAGTGCTTATAAAAACTCCCCATCCAGCAGTATTACATATGAGGAATTATGCATTTCCGGCATATGGTATACTAATTGAAACCCTATATATGTCGTAGAAATTTTTTTTCATTCATAGCTGTTGTTTAGTTATTTGTCCCGGGGTAGTAGCCGGGACATTTTTTTTGCCGTTAACAATTCATTCACACTTTTGTTATTATTACCCCATACATTTGAAAGACAATATATCAGCATTTCATATTACAGTCTATACTTATAGGGGATATGCCACACACTTGCCACTAGTCAGCATAGTCGTGCGATTCTTAATATCATGTTTAAACTAAACCATCATGCGTACGCTTGCTTGTACCTTTCTGATCAATGGTGTAAATACTAAAGTTGCACTAAGAAAAAGGGGACGGGAAAAGAGATTCCAGATAGTTGTGAGGGGACACGTACTGGAATACACCTACACAAATGAAAGCGAAATCCAGCAGGTAGATGGGCCAGAACTACCGGAAAGCGCCCTCCTTCCTCACATAGAATGGATGATAAGACATTACTTTACAGATGCAAAAAAAGAACAATAAGCAGGCTTCTTTTGTGTAGCTTGGGGAACTCCCGTACTTTTGCCCCAATGCAAAACGAATCATACTCTCTTACAAACATCCTCTCTGCTTTAAAAATCGATGCACTGAACGAAATGCAACTGGCATCCATCGAAGCAAATAAGCAGGCAGACAACGTCGTACTACTCTCTGCCACAGGCTCGGGCAAAACATTAGGTTTCCTTTTACCCGTACTGGATCTGCTGGATATCAGCAATCCTAAAACCCAGGCACTGATAGTAGTTCCTTCCAGAGAACTGGCACTCCAGATAGAACAGGTATTCAAAAGCATGGGAACAGGCTTTAAAGTAACCTGCTGCTATGGTGGACACCTGAGAGAAACAGAAGAAAACAACCTGATAGAAGCTCCAGCGCTTATCATAGGTACACCAGGCCGCCTGTGTGACCACCTTCGCCGGGAGAATATTAAACCAGACGGTATCCATACCCTCGTACTGGATGAATTTGATAAGTCCCTGGAACTCGGCTTCCAGGAAGAACTGGCATTCATCCTTAACTCTCTTAAATCCCTGAAGAAAAGGATCCTTACTTCCGCTACCGATGCGGTAGACATCCCTGAATTCGTAGGATTGACAGAACCGGTTGAACTCAACTTCGTCACAGAAGAAACTTCCAAAGCCCTCGCTATTCAATACCTGGAAAGCGATGGTAAAGACAAACTCGATACCCTCTTCCGCCTTATATGTATGCTGGGCAACCGCTCTACCATCGTATTCTGTAATCACAGGGAAGCTGTAGAACGCACCAATAACCTGCTCAAAGAAAACGGACTGGTGAGTGTATTCTATCATGGCGCCATGGAACAACAGGAAAGGGATGCTGCCCTGGGCAAATTCAGGAACGGCTCTTCGAATATCCTGGTAACAACAGATCTCGCTGCACGTGGACTGGATATTCCACACATCCGCTACATTATCCATTACCACCTGCCTAATACAGAAGAAACATTCACCCACCGTAACGGTAGAACAGCCAGGATGGATGCGAGTGGTACTGCTATCCTGATTATTGGCCCGGAAGAGAAACTCCCTGCTTATATTTCAGAAGAAGCTACCGCCATTACCTTACCGGACGAGATAGAACTTCCCGAGAAACCAAAATGGACGACCTTCTTTATCAGTGCAGGTAAAAAAGACAAAGTAAATAAAGTAGATATAGTAGGTTTCCTTACCAATAAGGGACAGTTGAAGAAAGAGGAAATAGGACTGATAGAAGTAAAGGATTTCTTCTCCTTTGTAGCTATCCGTAAATCAAAAGCCAGCACAACATTGCAACTTGTACAAAATGAGAAGATCAAGAATAAGAAAGTAAAGATCGATATCGCTAAATAAATGATCTAAAAAAGAAAGCTCCTCACGGAGCTTTCTTTTTTAGAATAATATTACTTTATCAACCAGGGTTTCGTATTCAGATTATCTACTCCTTGTCTTGCAACAGCAGCAGCTCTGTTAACTCCATTCAGTGATTGTTCCTTCAATGGATAAATAAATCTTACAGGTACTTTACCATCGTTCAGGTTAGATGGACCAGGTACTATTTCCGGCATACCGGTACGGCGCCAGTCGAACCATGCTTCCAGTCCGTTAAAATAATACGCTATCCACTTTTGCAAAGCAATCTTCGCCAGTCTCTCACTTTTATCTCCGCTGTAAACTACACCCGTCTGTGTAAGATAACCTGCCGGCATGCTTACATCAATACCATATGCGGAAGGAACAATTGCTTTCCAGTAATCAAAATTGGCCACCACCCCATTTGTATAATAGGTCTCGGCAGTTTCATTAGTGATCAGTCCCATTTCAGTCGCTTCTGCCAGTGAAAACTCCAGTTCTGCATAAGTCATCAGTAATCCTCTTGCTGCTGCAGGATCCGGCGCAGCCTCTCCCTGATCATTACACACCAGGCAGGCAAAAGTATAACCTATCCTGGAAACGCCCTGTACTCCACCGTTATAAGCCAGTGCATCTACGTCGCTCAGTCCATTGGGGATGCCTGCTATTACAGGTGTACCTGCTGCTACAGACTTCTGTGTAGGGCGGCCAAATACTTTTAACCGTGGATCACCCAAAGCGGTTAAGCGATCGCTGAGTGTTTTACTCACACGGAACTCATCAAAGGAACCTACACGGCTACCATATAACGGCCACTGATTAGGTGCAGCAGACTGGTATTCCAGTTCTGCATTATCACTGTTGTTTTCAAAAATGGGGTTGTTCATGCGGTCGCTCACAATAGCTTCCATTGCAGCGCTTACATCTTTCTTTTTAGACATACGCAGCAGGTAGCGGATACGCAATGAATTGGCCAGCTTACGCCAGTGAATAATGGAAGAAGCACCACCACCATAAAGGATATCTCCATCCAGGTTGATAGTACTACCTGTAGCCAATATCTTGTTGGCCTTTTCCAGATCCGCCAGTATGCCTGTATAAATATCTTCCTGTTTGTCATATACCGGCTGATACAAACCTTCCAGCTTGGCTTTGCCAGCCTCGGAATACGGGATGTCTCCATATGCATCTGTTACCTGTGCAAACATCCACGACTTCAATATCAGCGACACGCCATAATAAGGATTGGTTTCATCAGTTCCTACAGCAGCAAAAATATTCTGCAGGTTACGATAATTATTATACACATCGTCCCATACACTGTTTTGCTCTCCCCACAGATAACGGTCCTCATTCACAAACTGGATCTTTGCATGATGCTGCACAACGATATTACCAATACCCCAGGCAGTATTCACTTGTCTGTTCATCATATTACGGATCACACCACTCAGCAACAGATCCGGTGTTACATTGGTAGGATTATTTTCATCTGTATTCGTTCCACTGAAATCGCGGGTACAGGCAGACAAAAGTCCGGCTATCAGAACAAACGTTATTATATTAAGTAGTTTCATTTTTTCTCTTTTTTAAACGTAAGGACTCATCATAATTTGAAGCTCAGGTTCACACCATAACTGCGGGAGCTGGGTAAACTCATATACTCTATACCAGGTAATGCAGTACCACCGGAATAAGACATCGTCTCCGGATCCACATGCGGAACATGATCCCATAAAAGCAGGTTACGTCCTACCAGAGAAACACTTAATCCTTTAATCAGTCGCTTCCCAAAAACACCCGGAATACTATAGCCTATCTGCAATTCACGCAGCTTCACAAAAGAGGCATTGTACATTACGCCTTCCGCAATACTACGGCCACCTGTCCAGGCGCTGTGCCATTCACGTACAGCTACCTTGGTAGTATTGGTACTGAAACTGCCATCTCCGTTTTGTACAGCTCCTGTACCTATCACGCCATTACCCGGTTTGCTCATATCATATCCATCTGCGCGTCCTTCCAGCGTTTCTTTTATAATACCACCTTCACGTCCTACTGTTTGTGTATGAGAATATAATTTACCTCCCTGACGGATATCAAACAGGAAACTCAATCTTACTCCCTTATAACTAAAGTTGTTACCAATACCCATCAGCCAGTCAGGGTTATAATTACCCAATTTTATTTTTTCTGTAGTAGCTATAGGGCGGCCATTCGCAGCAAATACCATTTGTCCAACATACTTACCTGATTTATCATAATAAGCAGCTGCCGGATCTGTATTTTGTACCCTCGCAAAACCAATTCCGTATAAATCCCCCATGCGCTCACCTACCCTTGCTTCCACACTTACACTACGATCAGCCATCACATAATTATCCAGGCCATCACTCAGCTCTATTACTTTACTGCGGTTTGCAGAGAAGTTCACATATGCGCTCCAGGTGAAATGTTTTTTCTGGATAGGAGTTACGTTCAGCATTACTTCCACGCCACTGTTCCTGATAGATCCTGCATTGATCACACGGGTTTCATAACCACTGGTATTGGAAAGAGGAATATTGAGGATCTGGTTTTTAGTATTACTCTGATAATAAGTAATATCAATGCCTGCACGATTATTTAAAAAACGCAGATCTGTTCCGAATTCATAAGCAGAACTTATTTCCGGTTTCAGGTTAAGATTGGAAAGTCGACTGGTTTCTCCATAAACCTGTGATGCACCGTAAGGATCGCTTCTGTTATAGGTTTGCGTAAATGCAAAAGGATCGGTATCATTACCTACCTGTGCAAAACTGGCTCTCACTTTTGCAAAGCTGATAGCAGCAGGCAGTTTTATCATATCACTGATAACAGCACTTAATGCTATGGAAGAATAGAAATAAGAATTCTTCTCTGTACCCAATGATTTCAGGGCTTCCGGTAAAGTCAATGCACTGCTGCGATCATTACGGCCTGTAACATCCAGGAACAGTTTATTATCATAAGACACCCCGGCAGAACCATAGAAGCTGTTAATACGTTTCCCTACATTATTCTGATTAGCTACCAGTGCAATGCGCGAGTTTGTCAATCTATAAATGTCCGGTATATTCAGCTGCCCTGCAGTTGACTCGTTAAAGCGGGAAGTCTGGCGCATCTGGTTACCACCCAGTGTAGCATTCACAGAAAACTTAGTATTGATTTCTTTATCTGCAGCAAACAGGAAGTCTGTATTACGTTCTTCATTGATGATATTTACTTCACGGTATTCACCATAAGGGTAACGCTGTGTGCTGAATGCACGGCGATATTCCCTGCGTTCACTACTCCAGTCTGTAGCAGACCGCAGCTGTACATTTAACCAGCTGCTAATATCATATCTCAGGATCACGTTCCCTATCAGACGATCATAATACTGTCCGTTCGTATTTTGATAAACGTTCATATAGGGGTTATCATGATAATTGTAGTTCCAGTTATACTGTTGTTTGTTGTCTAAACCCTTTTGCCACAGACGACGCAGGTCACTCACTTTTACAGATGATGGCAACCAGCAGTTAAACAGATACATAATACTTTCTGTACCATAACTGATAGAAGGACGGTTGCCACTTTCACTTTTGATATAAGACACGTAAGATTTAACAGAGAACTTAGGAGTGAGATTGTAACTACCGGAGAAAGTAGTGGTATTCCTTTTTAGATCAGTATTAGGCACCATTCCTTTCTGATCCAGGTTGGTGTAACTTACACGCAGATCTCCTTTATCATTACCACCGGTAATCGCCACATTATTAGTAAATGTGCGGCCTGTTTCAAGGAAGTTTTTCAGATTATCTTTATCAGCTTCCCATTTGGTGGGAGTAATAACACTACCTGCCGGTGCATTCATATCACCACCTGTATATGGTATAGCTGTTCCGTTTAATGTACGGGGAGAATTAAACTGAGGAAACAATTGTCCTTTATACGCGGGGCCCCAGCCTTCATCTGTACCATCAGACAAACCGCTGCCAGCACCATTTACAAAAGCAAAATCTCCGCCACTGCTGTTTCCCTGTCCATATACTTTCTGGTATTCAGGTAATTTAAGCGGTGTTTCCAGTGTAAAGTTGCTGTTCACATCAATACCTAACCCCTGTTGTTTCCTACCGGATTTGGTCTTGAACATCACAACCCCATTAGCAGCCCTTGAACCATATAATGCAGCTGCGGCAGCACCTTTCAGCACTGTCATACTTTTTATATCATCAGGATTGATAAAGCTGGCCCCATTCCCGAAATCCACTTCCTGGTTATTACCGCCTGAACCACTATTAATAGCATTACTGATAGGTACTCCGTCAACCACATACAGTGGCTGATTCTTATTCAGATCGACTGAACGTTCTCCACGGATTGACACCCTGGAAGAGCCTCCCACACCAGACGGACTGCTCACCACCGTTACACCGGCAACTTTACCGGCCAACTGATTCACTATATTCGTTTCACGGGCAGTAGTAAGTTCATCCCCTTTCATTTCTTGCAGGGCATAACCCAGCTTTTTTCTCTCTTTTTTAATACCCAATGCAGTAACCACTACTTCACCCAGCCCTTTTGTATCTATGGCCAGTGAAATAACTGCAGCCTGTGAAGCGGGCACCTGTAGTGTAGCAAAACCGATATTACTGATGATGAGTACATCACTGTTCTCTGCAGCCACTGTAAAGGATCCGTTAGTATCAGTAACCGTCTTTTTAGTAGTACCCTTTACCTGGATAGTTGCTCCTGGTAGGGGTTGTTTATCATCGCCGGACAATACTTTGCCGCTAATGGACTGAGCCATCGCTGCAAATGAAAATAAAAACAGGAAAACGCCTGTAGCCAGGCCTTTGAGGCATAAGTTGTGCATAGCAGAATACAGATTGATTTATAGGTTACTTTGATTCTGCTGCGAAGATTACAAACTTACTTTATGCCCGTTTTAACAGAAGGTTAACAGTTGGTTAATTATAAAAATCCTTTCTCCAGTGCAAGGAAGGCTTCTCTCGAATTCAGTTGTTCCCACAGTATAGTATACACGGCCTGTGCCACCGGCATATAAGCACCTACTTCCCGGTTCATTTCAAACAGGCATTTACTGGCATAATAACCTTCTGCTATCATGCTCAGCTCCAGTTGTGCGGCCTTTACACTATATCCTTTACCGATCATATTACCGAAGGTACGGTTACGGCTATGCAAAGAATAACAGGTTACCAGCAGGTCTCCCAGATAAGCGCTGGCATTGTAATTATGTTCTGTACCGGCTTCAATATGTTCCTGCCCGTAGGTTTCGAGGAACTGTTGCATTTCCCGGAAGCAGTTGGTAATATAAACACTCAGGAAATTATCGCCGTATTCCAGGCCATGTGCAATACCTGCACCTAATGCATAAATATTCTTTAATACAGCCGCCAGTTGCACACCTATTACATCCCTGTTAACAATGGTTTGCAGATAGCTGTTGCCAAACATGTTGGCGATCTCCTGGGCAGGTTCTTCCTGTAATCCTGAAAATGTAAGGTAAGAGAGCTTTTCATTGGCTACTTCTTCCGCATGACAAGGCCCTGTTATAGTGAAATACCTTTCCAATGGAAGGTCAAACATATTAAACAGATATTCATTGATCAGGAGGTTATTGCCGGGGACCAGCCCCTTGATAGCATTCACAACTTTCTTCCCGTTCAATGCACCGGGAGGTAACAACAGCATCACTTCTTCCAGGAACGCAGAGGGTACGGCCAGTACCAGCAAATCGCTGGCGGCTACTACCTCTTCCAGGTTGCTGCTTAACTGTACCAGGTTAGTATCAAAATATACAGAGGTTAGATAATGCTTGTTATGATGACGCTGCTGCATATACCGGATCGTGTCTTCATTCCTGATCCACCACATGATCTGTTCCCCGTTATCCGTTAGTATTTTAGCTAATGCTGTAGCCCAACTGCCGCTGCCTATAATGCCTGCTTTCAAGTATCTCTTTTTCTTGCAAAGTAAGGAATTTTACCATGCTGCACACCGAACCAGAAGTAATAACGTTAAAAGCAGCGGGAGTTACAGAGACTTCTGCTGCTTTTAAACTATATTATTTTTCAGCGTCAGGTGTTGCAGCAACTGCAGCTTTCTTAGTAGATACTTTCGTTTTCTTTGCAGCCTTCTTCTTTGCCGCTACAACCGGTTTCTTTGTTTTGTCCAATCCCTTGCTCAACAATTTCGCAGCTTTCTTAATCCTGTTTTTGAATTTACTTTCCCCCAGTTCTTTTTTCAGATCAACTAAGAGAAGATTCAACTTTTCTTCTATTGTATTGCGGGCATCTTTACGGGAAGATTTAGCTGCCTTTGGAGCATTTGTAGTAGCCATAATATTAATGAGAGTGGTTTAATGTGATAACATAAAATTAATGGTAATTTAACACAGGACAATGTTAAGTTTTGTAAAAACGCCTCTAACAGACTATTAAACAATGATTTAAGTAAATATTAAATATAAAAACCTGTTATATCATGTTGCCCCGTATTTGTAATTGATTAAGCAAGCATGTTAAGCCTGTATGATGCTTTAATCCACCCTGTTTTTTCACCTTTTCCAACCCCTAACTTTAAGGCCCATTGTAGTATCCTTATGCCTATTCAGAAACCCGATGGATTTGAAGCCATCTTTACCTTGTACCGGGAAGCGTTATACCAGTATACTTTCCGTATTTTATTAAATGATGCCGATGCCCAGGATATAATACAGGAGCTGTTTACAGACCTCTGGGAAAAACGCGGCTCACTGCAGATCCACACACATATCCGTATTTATCTTTTCAACGCTGTGAGAAAACTGATCCTTCGCAAATTCAGGGATGGTGAACTGAAAGAAAAACATCCGGAGATGTTCGTATTAAACGGAGATCCATATTACGAACTAACACTTAGTACGATTATTCATGAAAACATACTCTCCCTTTTGCAGGAAGATCTGCAACACCTGCCTGAAAAAGAAAGGCAGGTATTTACCTGGTATCATATCGATGAACTGAGTATAAGGGAGATAACCATCCGTAAGGGTACGACTGAACAAACCGTCCGGAACCAGTTAAATAATGCTTACCGGAAAGCCCAGGGCATCATCAGTAAACTGATATAAAAGAACCGGCCCGGCAATGCCGGGCCGGTATATTCACTGTCCTATACATCTATAACAGTTGTAGAAACAGGTAATAGATGTTATAACATACATGCAAATACCCTACCAGCATTTACGAAAAGAGCTACCTGCTGATCAGCAGGTAGCTCTTTTATATTTAGCTTGCCATATGTCTCTTACTTCTTCGCGGTACCTTCAAACAGCTCTTTCTTCTGTACAATGATCACCTTTTTCTTCTCATCCAGGTCTTTAGACACTGCGGAATAAGGTGCACTGATCACCTCATCACCCGGCTTCAATCCGGAAAGCACTTCAATATTAATATCATCCTGCACCCCTGTTTTTACTTCCACCATCTTCACTGTCTTATCCGGCTGTAATACAAAAACAACTTCCTTGGTCACTTTGTTTTCTGTTTCAGCAACAGATCCGTCATTTGTTGTTTTCTTAGCCTCTCCAACCTTTCTTCCGGAACCGGTACTGTCCACCACTTCCCTGGTAGTAACTGCATTGATAGGTACAGCCAGCACATTATTTTTTCTGTGCGTTTGTATATCCACACTGGCACTCATGCCCGGGCGGAAAGGAAAATTCTTTGGATTTTTAGGATCAAGAAGGTCCTGATAGCTTTCCTGCAGAATGCGGATATGCACTATATAGCTGGTTACCTGTTCCGCAGAAGAAGTAGAGCTGGAACTGGCAGTAGCAGATCCTTTACTGGAGCTGGCTATCTGCGTTACAATCCCTTTAAACTTACGGTTATTATAGGCATCTACTTCCACTACAGCCGTATCATTATATTTTACACGGGGAATATCATTTTCTCCAACATCCACCTGTACTTCCATCACATTCAGGTCTGCAATACGCATGATCTCTGTACCTGTCATCTGACCGGTACCCACTACCCTTTCACCTCTTTTAACCGGCAGCAGGGATACCACTCCGTTCATAGGAGAAGAGATAGTAGTACGAAGCAGGTTCGTATTCGCTTCTGTTAATCCCGCTTTGGCATTCTGCACAGCAAATCTGTTACTGTTCACCAGTTCTGCGGCGGCATTATAATCTGCCAGGGCAGCACGGTAAGTACCTTCAGCAGTTTCAAACTCACTGCGGGATACCACTTTTTGTGCCAGCAGCTCTTTATTACGTTCGTAAGCAGCTTTATTTTGTTCCAGACGGGCTTTGTAAGAATTGAGCGCCGCTGCCGTATTGGCCAGTTGTGCCTGGGCCTGACTGAGAGACGCATTCGCTTTATCTCTTACAGAACCATAAACATCCGCATAAATGCGTACCAGTACCTGTCCCTTTTGTACAGAATCCCCTTCCAGCACAGGCAGCTCTACTATTTCACCGGAAACGTCAGAGCTTACCTTCACTTCTGTTTCAGGATATATCTTCCCACTGGCAGACACCACCTCTATAATATTCTTTTCGGCGGCTTTGTCAACGGCCACCCTGATTCCCTCTTTTTTGTTGGCTTTAAGAGCGAATCCTACAATAATTATTACCAGGAGAATTCCTAATATCCAGAAAAGTGTTTTTTTCATACAGGTTAATTTCTATGGGTAGGAGCAGCTACAAAGTGATCTTCTGATCCCTGTAAAACTCCAGCAGCTTCATTTTAAATATATAATCATATTGGGCCGATACTTTATCTACCTGCGCCTTAAATAAGTTACTTTGAGTTGTAATATAATCAATCGTATTCATCAATCCCAGATCAAACCTTTTAGTGGCAAAATCATAGGCTCTCTGGGATGCTACTACCCCTTTTGAAGAAGCAGAAAATTTCTGAATGGCAGCTACTGCATTCGCATGGGCAGTATAAATATCCTGCCGAAGCTGCTGATTGTCTTTGTCACGTACAAGCTGCTGATTGGTAATGTTTAATTTTGCTTTCTGCACATTGGTACGTGCCTGCCAGCCATTAAGGATAGGTACATTTAGTGATAATCCTATTACCTGTTTGAAGTTATTACTTACCTGATCACTCAGGGAGATTGTTTTCGGCTCAGTTTGTCCTGTCGGTATATACTTAGCGCTGCTGGCATAGAAGCTATTCAGGTTGCCGGATGCTGTTAATTTTGGGTATAGCTGTCCTTTGTAAGATGCATAGGACCGTTCCATTGACCTGATCAGCAATTCATCTGCCTTAATCAGCGGATTGGAATTTAATGCAGCACTATATACCATCTCAGGGTCTACTTCATCCAGACGCGGCAACGGAATATCTGCAATCTTTTCAGGAATTTCCGGTACATATGGCACTTCAAATCCAAGGTTCAGCAGTGCCTTCATTTGTAAAACAGAAAGGATTACCTGGTTTTGTGCTGTTACCAGTGTAACGCTGTCACTCGCCAGTTTGGACTCAAGGTCTGCCTGGTTACTTTCAGGAACAGAACCGGCAATTACCAGCTTCTTGGTGTTTTCCAGCTGGGAAGTAGTCAGCTTTACCTGTAGCTCACTGATATGCACCTGTTCATTATTCAGCAGGATTTGCAGAAACGCGCTGGCAATGTTAAATGCCACATCATTCCTTGCCTTCTCCAGCAAACGGTCCTGAGCCTGTGCCTGATATTTATTGGATGCGATGAGATTCTGCTGGGAAAACCAGTTGAAAATGGTGGCTCCGGAAGAAAGACCTGCGCTTGAAGAAAAATAACTCTGGGTGATATAGGCATTGTTGCTGGGATCAATACTACGACCGGAGCTATAACTCCCGTCAACCCCCACATTCACAGTAGGGATCTGGGATAACTGACTTTGCCTGAAAGTCAGATTGGCTAAACGTTTTTGTACGTCCTGTTGCTTGATCGTTATATTATTAGCCAGTGCATAATCTACAGAACGTTGCAGGCTCCAGGTATCCTGTGCCTTTACGGTAACTACGTTAGCAAACAATAAACAAAGTGCCAGGACAAATCCGGGCTTTTTGGATAATTTCATGACATTCCAAAAATATAATAATTGTAATGATAACATAAACATTTTCTTTAAGAAAGGCGAAAAATAATATCGGGGATATGCTACTGGTTTTTAAGTTTAAGGTTTGATCACTACGGATGAGCCATTACACCCGTATTAATCAAACCTCAAACTTAATTCATCAAACCGGTAAATTGAAATTATGCGATTTTCCCGTCCCGGATCTGTATAATTCTGTGACCGTACGTTGCGTTTAACTCGGAGTGAGTTACCTGTATAATCGTAATCTTATCCTTCTCATTCAGGTGCTTGAAAAGTTCCATGATTTCCTTTGCCTGGTCGGAATGCAGGTTACCGGTAGGTTCATCTGCCAGTATCACACGGGGTTCAGCCACAATAGCACGGGCAATACCTACCAGCTGCTGCTGACCGCCAGATAACTGACTCGGGAATAAATCTTTCTTGGCAACAATGTTAAACCTATCCAGTACATCCGCCACACGACTTTTGCGTTCAGCAGAGGGTATATTTTTATACAACAGCGGTGTTTCTATATTCTCATATACCGTCAGTTCATCAATCAGGTGATAAGCCTGAAAAACAAAACCGATAGTCCCCCTGTGCAACTGTGTGCGTTTCTTCTCATTCATCTTAAACACCGACTCCCCCTCAAAAAGATATTCCCCCTGGGACGGCTCTTCCAGTAATCCCAGCACATGCAGCAAAGTGGATTTACCTGAACCGGAAGGCCCCATGATAGACACAAATTCTCCTTCAAATATAGTCAGGTCGATATCTCTTAATATTTCATTCTTCCCAAATCCTACCGGATAATGCTTTGAGATGTGTTTGAGTTGTATCATTTTATTATTCTGTTTTTAGAGATTTTACCGGGTTCATTAATGCCGCCCGTATAGATTGAAAACTGATGGTAAAAAAAGCAATGATCACAGCAACTATACCGGATAATACGAATGTCCACCACTGAATATGGATCCTGTAGGCAAACTCCTGCAGCCAGGTGTTCATTAAATACCAGGCTACCGGTGTGGCTATCAGGATAGCCACCGCTACCAGCTTAAGGAAATCTACGGAGATCAGTGTAACAATACTGGCTGCAGATGCCCCCAGTATTTTACGTACCCCTATTTCCTTATTCCGCTGTGCAATCACCAGCACTGCTACCGCAAACAATCCCATACAGGAGATAATGATAGCCAGTACCGCACTGCTGATAATAATACTCGCCAGCCTGGACTCTGTTCTGTACATACGGTTCGTATTGTCATCCAGGAAGGTTCCCTGGAAAGTTCCCTGCGGATTAATTTCCTTCCAGACCTTTTCTATCATTGCCATAGATCCCGGAAGATCTGCAGGCTGTACTTTGATGAAAATATAAGAAGCCTGTAAAGCAGGAATCAGTTGCATCGTTAAAGGTTCAATATCCTGGTGTAATGATTTAAAATTAAAATCTTTTACAACACCAACTATCTTCACCGGATGCGCATCGCCCCATGACAGCTCCTTCCCTATCGGGTCCTTCTCTCCCAGCTGTAATGCCATCTTTTCATTAATAATAACCACTCCGGAATCTGCATAGTTTTTAGTAAACTCCCTTCCGGAAACTAATTGCAGGTCCAGTGTTTTTACATAATCATAACTCACTTCCTGCATAGCCATTTTAACCCCACGCCCCTTATAGTCAAAACCAATATGCCAGTTAGACTCTGATCCGTCCAACCCCTTCCCCAGATTCATAATGGAAGCGCTCACACTCAATACACGCGGATTGTCAGCCAAACGGCTACGCAACGATTCCAATGCCTGTGCCGCATTCACATTACCGTTCACCGGTAAACTGATTACCTGATGCTGGTTATATCCCAGGGGGCGGGAACGCAGATATTGCAATTGCTGCCACAGAACAAGGGTACAACTGATCAGTAATACCGCTACAATAAACTGTACAATAATAAGTGTATTCCGCATAAAACTGCTTTTCCCCAAACGCAGCTTACCCTTCAGCACTTCCACTATATTAAACCCTGATATCAGCCAGGCGGGATACCCTCCTGCCATTACAGTTACAAAAAGGAAAATCGATATCACTCCGCTTATTACACGCACATCTCTCAATATGTTCAGTGTAAAATGATATTTAAACATAGCATTAAACCAGGGTAATAATAATCCCGCCAGTACAATACTCATCAGCAGTGCAATACAGCAGATGATAAATGCCTCACTCCAGAACTGGAATATCAGTTGCCCCCGCAATGCACCCAGCGCCTTTCTCAGTCCTATCTCTCCGGCACGTGTAAAAGAACGGCCCATAGACAGGTTAATAAAATTAATGGCCGCAATAGATACGATCATAAAGGCCATAATCACCAGCATCCAGGGATAAAACCGGCTGATAGCATTTCCTATGTTGCTGATTTCATTAAAATGAATGTCCCGCAATGGAATAGTATGGAGAGATAACACCTCACCGTCTTTATCAGGAGTTGCTCCATCCCTTATCTGGTCTTTTATACGGCCCGGGTAATATTTATGCACAACAGTTCTGCTCTGCTTTTCAAACGCGGCTGCCGATGCATTCTTTTGCAGCTGAATAAATGTACGATAAGATTCATTGGTCCAGGAATCCGGCTCATCAAGCATCTGTATTACATTCTCGAAACTGGTCAGTATTTCAAAATCAAAACTGGAACTCCCGGGTACATCAGCCATTATACCAGCCACTGTATACGACCTTAACTTATTATCCATTTTAATCTGCACAATCTTTCCTATCGCATTTCCATCATTAAAAAGATTATGCGCTGTCTTTTCCGTGAGTAATATCTGGTCTGCTCTGCGTAAGGCATTCACGTCTCCCTTTAGTACGGGGAAATTGAACATGGATAAAAAAGAAGGGTCTACAAATCTCACCAGCAGGTCCATACTCCGCTCTCCGTATTGCACATTTTCTTCTTCTCCGGCATAACGTGTCACCTGTTGCACAGCAGCACACTCCTTTTGTAATACAGGAGCCAGTGGTACTGCCTCACTTGACGATGGAAGCGACTTCCCGCCTGGTACACGTTCTTCTGTATATATCTGGAATAAACGATCACTATCCTTATGAAAATTATCGTATGACCATTCGTGATAAGCGGCTATTCCCAACAATAATGCAGCACAGAATGCCACTGTCATCCCCGTGATATTCACGGCAGCAAACACCTTTTGCCTTCCCAGGTTACGCCAGGCTATCTTTAAATAATTGCGGAACATATGTAAAATATTATGCTAATTACTCTAAAATTCGTAACTTAAAAGTGTGGGCTGGTGGATACCAGCCCCAGTATCATCTTTCACTTGTCATTTTAAAACGTAACATCTTATTCTGTTTTCAACGAGCGGACTGGATTCATCAACGCCGCTTTTACCGATTGAAAACTTATAGTCAGCAATGCTATAAATATCGAAACAATACCCGCCATCAACAACATCCACCACTCTACATTAATGCGGTAAGCAAAATTCTCCAGCCATTTGCTCATAACGAACCAGGCCAGTGGAGTAGCCAGCACAATAGCTACACCAATCAGTTTCATAAAGTCTTTGGATAACAGGGCAGTAATACCCATTACAGAAGCACCCAGTACTTTGCGGATACCGATCTCCTTCATACGCTGACGCGATATCAGGATAGATAATCCAAACAATCCCATACAGGCAATGAAAATAGACAACATGGAAAAGATGCCAAATAATTTCGCCACTCTTCCGGCCTCCACATACTGTTTAGCCAGATCATCTGCCACAAAGGAAGTTTCAAACGGATAAGCAGGAACCAGATCTTTCCACAGCTTCTGCATTTCCGCCATCTGTTTAGGTACATCTCCCGGATTTAACCGGACATTAATCACATTACACCTTTCCGCCGGAGCTACAAAACAAATAGCAGGAGATACCGGTACCACTAACGTCTGGTAATTAAAATCTTTTACAACACCAATGATCTCTCCTTTGCGTATCGTCCAGCCAGGCTCCCACTTGATAATAGTTCCTACCGGATCTTTCAGCCCCATAGCCTTTACAAAGGCCTGGTTAACAATAAATGTATTGGTGCTGTCTGTAGAAAAAACAGGAGAGAAATCCCGTCCTTTCAGCAGCTTAATATCCATCGTTTTCAACAGGTCAAAGTCTCCCGTAATAATGCTGGTGGTAACAGATTTATCATCTGTATCTCCATCCTTTACTACCGGATTTATAGAGTTACTGATACCCATCGCCATATTTGACAGCGTTACACTCTTTACATTATGAGACCTGAGCAATTCTGTCTTTAACACAGAAGCAACTTTCCCGGTTTCTTTATAATTCAGATAAATATTTACCAGACGATCTTTATCAAATCCAAGATCTTTATGTTGCCAGTAGCGAAGCTGTGCTTCTGTGACAATGGTAGCAATGATCAATACGACCGTTACAAAAAACTGTGCGATCACCAACCCCTTACGCATCCATATCCTGCTACCGGAAGATTTAAAGTTCCCTTTCAGCACGGCTATCGGCAAAAATCCGGATAAATAAAATGCAGGATAACTGCCTGCTATTACACCTACCAGTAAGGCTACTACAAATAATCCACCCAGCATAGGTAACTGTTGCCAGCCAAACAGGTACAGGCTCTTATCTGCAAATGCATTGAAGAACGGTAATATCAGTAATGCCAGCAATATGGAAATGATGAAAGATAATATACTCAATAAGATAGATTCTGACAGGAACTGAGCTATCAGCGTTTTACGCGCACCACCCATCACTTTGCGCAAGCCTACTTCCAGGGCTCTTTCATTTGCCCTCGCAGTAACCAGGTTCATAAAATTGAAACAGGCTATCAGCAGAATAAAAGCAGCAATGATCATGTAGAAATAAATGAGTTTTGATTGAGCGCTCTTATCATTTTCTCCATGTGGTCGCAGATGCGTATGTAATAATGGCTGCAACTCATATGCAAATTCTAACCCTAAACTTTTCGCAATTTTGTCAATGTGCCTGGCCTTTAGCTTTACCAACTCCCTGTTGGCTCTTCTTATATCAGCATGTTCGGTCAACTGCACATAGGTAGTTGTATTGTTAAAGAAGAACCATGCATCATCGAACTTATTCCCCGCTGCTTCTTCCATCTGTTTGTAAGTAGCAAAAGAGATGATCACATCATGTTTTACTTCAGAGTTCTGCGGCATGTCTTTAGCCACACCACTTATCTGGCAGTCAAACTTGGTGCTGACTCTCATTATCTTTCCTACCGGATCTTCTGATCCGAAATATTTTTTAGCGATCTTTTCTGTGATCACCATTGTATAAGGCGCTTGCAAAACTTTAGCAGGATCACCTTCCTTTAAAGGGAAACTGAACATTTTGAAATAGTCCACATCCGCATACACTACATCTTCTATTATCTGTTTATCCTTATAGGAAAGTAATGTACGTCCATCATCCTGTATACGTACTGTAGTTTTAACATCTCCCAGCTCTGCCTTTAATGCAGGCCCTGCGGGCAACTGTGAACCACCAAAAAAGTCGCGGTCATTATCTTTTACAATAGCGCTGTTTAGCCGGTAAAGGCTCTTCGCATTCACATGAAAAGTATCATAACTGCGCTCATCTTTTACAAACAGAATGATGAGTATACAGCAGGCCATTCCGATTGATAATCCGGCAATATTAATTGCTGTGATTACTTTCTGCTGACGCAGGTGACGAATAGCTATTTTTAAATAATGTTTCAGCATATAGGATCTATTCTGATTTGAGTGATTTTACGGGATTTAACAAAGCAGCTTTTATAGCCTGGAAACTAACAGTAAACAACGCTATCAACACAGCAAGACTGCCCGCCATTACAAATACCTTCCAGTCAATACCAATTCTGTAAGCGTAATCTTCCAGCCATTTATGCATGGCCAGCCAGGCAATAGGAATAGATAACAGAATAGCAATAAAGACCGTCTTCAGGAAATCAGAAGATAGCAGTGTAACTATATTTGTAACAGAAGCACCCAATACCTTACGGATACCGATCTCCTTCACTCTTTGTGTAGTAGCAAAAGTGGCCAGTCCGAAAAGCCCAAGACAGCTGATAAAGATGGCGATAAAGGCAAAGTAATTAAACAGGCGGCCGGTACGCTGGTCTGTACGATATATTCTGTCAAGTCCTTCATCCAGGAAAGAATATTCAAAAGGATGATCCCCGTTATAACGTGCATATATTTTCGCAGCAGCATCTATAGCCTTTTGCGCATCTTTACCACTGGTTTTCACGTACATCCTGTAACCGGTTGGCACATTGGTTCCACCACCATAATAGAACACCAGTGGTGCGATCTTTTCATGCAATGATGCAAAGTGAAAATCCTTTACCACACCAATAATAATCCCGTCATTCTGCCACAATTTGAACCGTTTACCAACCGCATCCTTCATACCCATCATCTTCGCAGCCGTTTCATTAACGATATAATGTCCTGAATCTGCTTTAGAATCGGTAAAATTAACGCCACTGACCAGCTTGAAATTCATGACTTCAAGAAATGCCTTGTTAATACCTGCCACATGAACTATCATAGACTGATCATGTGTTTCCTCATCCCAATGAGTATCACCTGTACTATTATCTATATTCAGTAAGTCCTGGGTGGCACCGGCCACCCCATGTATACCAGCTATAGCGGACATTTCCTGCGCTACACTGCTAAAATGTGGTTCTGCATCTCCAAGGTTAAACTGGAATATATTTTCTTTATCATAACCTAATGCCTTTGACCGGATATACTGCAACTGCTGACCAACAATCAGCGTACTGATGATCAGTACTGTGGCAATCACAAACTGTAATATCACCAGCGCCTTACGGAAAGAAATATTACTTCTGCCAAGTGTGATACGGCCTTTTAATGTTTTTAAAGGGTCAAAAGATGATAACAGTATTGCGGGATAAATTCCCGCTACGAGTAGTGTTAGTAACATAGCCATGCCTATGGCTATGATCATCTGCATATTATTTACACTTAAAGAAAGATGCTTGTCAGTAAGATCATTGTAGAATGGAATAACCACCAGCATAATCAACACTGCTAATGCTAATGCCATTACAAATACCAGCGCAGATTCCCACAGGAATTGCAGGAATAACTGTCGGCGTGCTGCGCCCACCATCTTCCGGATACCGATTTCACCTGCCCGCTGCATAGCCCTGGCAGTAGAAAGATTCACATAATTTACACAGGCGATCAGCAATATTACAATAGCCACTATCAGGAAAATGCGCACTATTTTAATACCACCTTCACTCTGATCGGAGTTATACAAATGCACATCATACAAAGGCTGTACATTATACTGCACTTTTGTATCATATTTACTTCCGGGACGCAATAATGCAAGCTGTTGTCCAACTTTGTCCGGCCGGGTACCCGGAGCCAGTTGAAGATAAGTAGAATAGTAAAAATCTCCCCAGTCATCATTTAATGTCTTCCAGTGATCTCCCGGGGTGAAGTTTTTTGTAAGAATATCAAAGGGAAAAAGAAAATCATAATGAATACTTGAATTCAGCGGAAAATCTTCCATTACTCCACTGACCATATAATTATCCTTTTTGTTCGCTTGTATCACTTTGCCCACAGCCTCTTCAGTGCCAAAATATCTTTTAGCTGCGCTACGGGTAATCACAATCGATTGATTATTGGAAAACGGGTTTCCCTTTAGCATAGGAAAGCTAAACATCGTGAAGAAGCCGGGATCTACATAAGCGGCTTTAACATCATAAAAATCTTTATTACCATAGGTATATTGACCAATATCATATGCGTCGTTCATCCTTACACCACCCTCTACTCCGGCAATATTCTTTACAGCAACAGGTACAATAGGAGCAGGCATCGCACCCCATGTCTGCACATCAGTACCTGATTTAAACGTTACGCTTAACTTATAAATACTCGCACCATTCTTATGAAACCTGTCAAAACTCAATTCATCCTGCACCCATATCAGTAATAAAATGCCCACAGCAAGCCCCAATGCCAGTCCGCCGATATTAATCCCGCTATACAGCTTATGCCGGCGGATGTTGCGCCAACCGATACGCAGATAATTACTGATCATGATTACTCATTTTAAATTGACATTTCTAAATATGGAACTGCTCCTTGATATTCTCAGTGACTACTCTACCATCAAACAGGTTAATTACACGATGCGCAAAACCGGCATCATAAGGACTATGTGTTACCATGATCATGGTAGTTCCCGCTTCATTTAATTCCTGTAACAGCTTCATTACTTCTTCTCCATTGGTAGAATCCAGGTTACCGGTAGGCTCATCCGCCAGTATCATTTTAGGTTTGGCAACTACGGCACGGGCAATCGCCACACGCTGTTGCTGACCACCGGATAACTGCTGCGGGAAGTGATTACGGCGATGCATGATATTCATACGTTCCAGTACTGCTTCTACTTTTTCCTTACGCTCACTGGCAGGCACCTTCAGGTATAACAACGGTAACTCCACATTTTCAAAAACGGTCAGTTCATCAATGAGGTTAAAACTCTGGAATACGAACCCTATAGATCCTTTCCTTAACTGCGCACGCTGACGCTCACTCATGCGGGCTACTTCATGATCCCAGAAATGGTATTCCCCTCCACTTGGATTATCCAGTAATCCCAGGATGTTCAGTAAAGTAGACTTTCCACAACCGGAAGGTCCCATGATAGCTACAAACTCCCCGTCTTTCACTTCCATGTTAATGCCATTCAGGGCTGAAGTTTCAATCTCTTCCGTGGTAAAGATCTTTTGCAGATTTACGGTACGTATCATTGATTTGAGTTTAATAAATTTAATGTATGATGCTGGCCTTCGCGCACCTTCGTCCGTGGACGAAGGATGGGCGACAGGACTAAAACAACTGTAACTTTAGAATACTAAAACTTCTTTATCCCCGAAGTTCTCATAAGAGGAAGTGATAACCTGCTCACCTTCCTGCAAACCTTCCAGCACTTCAAAGAACTGAGGGTTTTTCTGACCCAGAGAGATCGTACGTTTCACTGCACGTTTGCCACTCTTATCTACCACATACACCCAGTTTCCGCCTGTATCGGAGAAGAACCCGCCTACAGGAAGCAATATCGCTGATGAAGACTTGCCCAGTTCCAGACGGATAGGAGAAGACTGCCCCCTACGGATACCATCCGGTGTTTCACCTTCAAATTTCAGGTCCACATTAAAACGGGCATTCTTTATCTCAGGATAAACCTTTATAGCAACTAACCCATAGGTCTTATTGTTGAACTCAAACGAGGCTTTCAATCCCGCAAATACACGGGAAACATAATGCTCATCTATCTCTGCCCGCATCTTAAACCCATTCAAATCATCTATCTGACCAATATTCTGACCAGCTGTGATGCTTCCTCCCACTTCTGCATCTACAGAAGATAACTGCCCATCACTTGGCGCTCTTAACACCAGGTTGTTCAGGTTCTCTTTCATCATCTGCAGATTACGCTGTGTGCGGGCAATGGTAGATTCCAGGCGTTCTATCTGTATAGCTGCATTTTCCATCTGAAACTGCTGACTTTGTACTTCAATCTGTTTCTGCTTTACAAGCCGTTCGTAATCAATCTTGTACTTCACATAGTCCTGACGGGCTACGATCTTCTCGTCTACCAGTTGTTTGTTACGGTCGTACAGGTCTTTTGCCTGGTCTATCTGGTAATCCAGGGTGGCAATAGTCTGCTGCATAGTGAACTTATTCTGTTTCAGCGACTGCCTGGTATTCTGCAGTTCATTGATCAAACGGTAAATCTCCGTTTCATGGTTTACAAAGTCCATCATCAGGTTCTGGTTTTCCAGTCGCAGAATGCTGTCTCCCTTTTTCACATTACTACCCCCTTCCAGGTATTTCTGACTCACATATCCTCCTACTATCGCATCCAGGCGGATGGTCTTCAGCGGAAGTACAACTGCTGTTACAGCTATATACTGATCAAAAGTGCCTTTTGTAACTGTAGATATCGAGATCTTGTCTTTCTCCACGTTCAGCTTGGAACGGTGATCGGCAAATATGAGGTTATACCCAAGCAGCAATGCCACCAGCACTCCTCCACCAATCAGTGAAATCCGTTTCTTAGACCAATACTTTTTTTCTATTTTCTTGTCCATAGGTTATATTAATAACTTTGCTTCTCTGGTTAGGCAACCCGCATGCCAAAGCACGAAAACAGCCACCACAAAGGAATTACAAGGATTACCCTCCATTTAAAACGTCCTGTACCGCACACCGCACGTCCATTTCCGGACACTTCTCCCTGCACCAATATCCGTTAGCAGAAAACCGAAATCTTTTTATAATATTGCCTGTGGCCGCATTCACTACCACCACAAACATCTGCTGCCCGTCAGGAACGTTGTTTGCAGCTACCGTTACAAATTATATATAAGAAGTTGTTATGACCACACAGTTGCCAGGAAAAATTTTGATTGTAGATGACGATATGGACGTGCTTCGTGCCGCCCGCCTGTTACTGAAAAGGCATTTCGGACAGGTGGACTTTGAACGCAATCCCCAGAAGATCCCCTACCTCGTGTCCAACTTTGAATACGATGTGATCCTGCTGGATATGAACTTTACCCGCGACCTTAACACCGGTAAGGAAGGCTTCGAATGGCTGGACCGTATCCTGGACCTGCAACCAACAGCTGCTGTAGTCATGTTCACCGCCTATGGCGATGTGGAAATGGCCGTACGTGCTATCAAAGCCGGAGCAGCCGACTTTGTACTGAAACCCTGGGAAAATGAAAAGTTGCTGGCAACCATGCAGGCTGCTTATAACAAAAAGAACAGGACCCAGGAGAAACAGGCAGCCCCTGCCGCACAAACACAAGCATCTTCTTCCATTATAGGCAGCAGTCCTGCCATGTTACACGTTCTCGATACCGCGCAGCGGGTAGCGGCTACAGATGCCAATATCCTCATCCTGGGAGAGAATGGTACCGGTAAGGATATGCTGGCCCGTCACATTCACCAGCTGTCGCACCGTACCGCACATCCTTTTGTAAGTGTAGACCTGGGGGCCATCAGCGAAACGCTTTTCGAAAGCGAATTGTTCGGCCATGTGAAAGGCGCCTTTACAGATGCCCGTGACGACCGTTCCGGCCGCTTTGAAGAAGCCAGTGGCGGCAGCATTTTCCTGGATGAAATCGGGAATATCTCCCTCCCCTTCCAGGCGAAACTGCTCACCGTACTGCAAAACCGGGCCGTTACAAAAGTAGGCAGCAATAAGGCCATTCCCCTGGATGTACGCCTCATCTGCGCTACCAACCGTAACATAGAACAGATGGCAGCACAACATCTCTTCCGTCAGGATTTACTGTATCGCATCAATACGATCGAAATACAACTGCCCCCTCTGCGTGAACGTGTGGAAGATATCATTCCACTGGCAGAACATTTCCTGCAATTATACCGCGAACGATACAAACGCTCCGCTACCAGTCTCCACGAATCACTGGTATTGCAGTTACAGCAATACGAATGGCCGGGTAATATCCGTGAACTGCAGCATGCCATGGAAAGAGCGGTCATCCTTTCACAGGGAAAAGTACTGATGCCTAAAGATGTATTCGTAAAAACCCCTGCACAGGATCAGCAGCTCAATACCGGTTACAACCTGGAAGAGATGGAACGTAATATCATCACCCAGGCCATGAAGAAAGTAAACGGTAATATCACTGAGGCCGCCAAAGAACTTGGACTCAGCAGAGCCGCACTATACAGAAGACTGGAAAAATACAATATATAGCTCCCAATGAACAACTTCAGTTTCACCATTTTTCTACGCATCATACTGCTTACGGCTACCACCATAGCAGGTGTATGGGTGTGGAATAAACTGGGGGTATTACCCGGACTGGCCATCATTGTGCTGATGGGTGTCCAGATCTATGGCATGTATTATTACATCAACAGGGTAAACCGTAAACTCACCCTGTTCCTGGAATCTATCCGTTATGAGGACTTCTCCATCCGTTTCAGCGCAGACAATAAACTGGGAAAAAGTTTCCAGGCACTGAATCATCAGTTTAACGAAGTACTGGAAGCCTTCCGGCAAACACGTGCGGAGAAAGAAGCCAACCTCAAATACATTGATACCATCGTTCAGCATATCAGCATTGGTGTATTATCTTTTGATTCCGAAGGCAGAATAGAACTGATCAACCCTGCTGCCTTTCGCCTCTTAGGCATTTACCGCCTGCGCAATATTGCAGAACTTAAAAACGCACATCCGGGTTTACCTGAATTATTATTACAGGTACATTCCGGTAACAAAATCCTGTACCGCACCCGGCAGGAACAGCAGTTGTCTATTCATGCAGCTACTGTCAGGTTACAGGGGCGCCTGGTGAAACTGCTTTCTATCCAGAATATCCATGCAGAACTACAGGAAAAAGAGCTGGAAGCATGGCAGAACCTTACCAAAATATTAAGGCATGAGATCATGAACTCCGTTACGCCTATCGTATCGCTGATCAGTACGATGCAGGATATCGTGGAACAGGATATCTTACCGGAAACGCAGCAACAGGAAGCTATCACCGACTTGCAGGAAGCACTGCAAACAATCAAGAGCCGTAGTAAAGGCATCATGAATTTTGTAAATGCTTACCGTGATTATACTACGCTGCCAAAGCCACAGTTTACCAACGTAAATATAAAAGAGCTGGTCACCAGCGTAAGCAATCTGCTACAGCCGGAAATGAAACAGGCCGGCATCTATTTCCATCACCAGGTAGAATCTTCCAGTACAGAGATTCATGCAGACGTAGCCCAGTTGCAAATGGTACTGATCAACCTTATTAAAAATGCGATGGATGCACTGGAACACTCACAACAGCCTGCTATCCGCGTTAACGTTACACTCAATAATAACGGCCAGGTAAGTATAGAGATCACAGATAATGGCCCTGGTATAGACACAGATGCGATGGATAAAATCTTCATCCCTTTTTATACCACCAAAAAGAAAGGCAGTGGTATTGGTCTTAGTCTGTCGCAACAAATCATACAGCTGCACGGTGGACAACTTAAAGTGAGCAATACGAACAACAACGGTACTACCTTCCATATTTTACTCCCGGTTCTTTAACTCCACCATTAAACCATTATCCACGGATGAAAAAACGTGTATTAATTATTCTGTTCTTTCTTTTTCTTCTTATAGATCTGATTGCCATTGCCTGTAACAGAGAAGTAGTTTCTTATGTGGCAGAGCCAATGCTCACCATACTGCTCGCGATTTACTTTCTTAATAATACAAAACATGTAGCTCGCTTATTCAGGATACTGATGTTTGCTGCCTTATTCTTTTCATGTATCGGTGATATTTTTCTTTTATTTGAGGATAAGGGAGAAGAATTTTTCATAGCTGGCATTGGTTGTTTTCTATTCACGCACTTAGCTTATATAGGTTTCTTTCTGAAGATCAGATACAGTAATTATCCGCTTCCCGATTGTCAGTGGCCATTCATTTTTTTAACAGAAGCCGCCTTGCTTCTATTCATCTTTGCTATGCTACCCTACCTGGGAGAGATGCGTATTCCTGTAATCATTTATGCTATATTCATTTCCTTTACCCTGCTAACGAGTATGCATGCTTTCCGGCTGAAAGAACAGGTCATCGGATGGTTTGCCGTTGGCGGTGCCATCCTCTTCATTCTCTCAGATACCCTCACCGCAATAGATCACTTCTATCATGCCGTACCGGCAGGCAACTTCCTGGTTACATTAACCTATGGCCTTGCACAATGGGGACTCTGTACCGGAGGACTCAAATACTTACAGATCCGGCAGGGGTATGGCACAGGGAGTGTGGGAACAAATTAAAGCGTACATTTGGTGCTTGCTAAAGTAACTATGCAACAGACAGACTTCTTAGTGATTGGTTCCGGTATTGCAGGCCTTACGTACGCCTTAAAAGTGGCAGCGGAATGCCCTGATAAAAAGATTACCATCATCACCAAAACGCGTGAAGACGAAACCAACACGAAATACGCACAGGGCGGTGTAGCCGTGGTAAACGACCTGGAGAATGACAGCTTCGAAAAACATATTGATGATACGCTCATTGCCGGTGATGGCCTCTGCGATAAACATATCGTTGAGATTGTTGTTAAGGAAGGACCGGAACGTGTAAATGAGATCATTGAATGGGGTGCAAACTTTGATAAAAATGATGCCGGAGATTTCTCCCTTGGCCGCGAAGGCGGACATTCGGAGTTCAGGGTCATCCACTATAAAGACGTTACCGGGAAAGAAATAGAACGTGCATTACTCGATGCCATTCACAAAAACCCGAATATAGAACTGGTTACCCACTGCTTTGTGGTAGACCTCATCACCCAGCATCACCTGGGTTACCTCATCACGAAATCAACACCGGATATTGAATGTTACGGTGTATACGTACTGAACCTTCTCACCAATAAGATCGAAAAGATCCTCAGCCGTATTACCGTACTGGCTACCGGTGGTAATGGCCAGGTATACCGCAGTACAACCAATCCTATTATCGCTACCGGCGATGGTGTGGCGATGGTATACCGTGCTAAAGGCAGGATAGAGAATATGGAGTTTATCCAGTTCCATCCTACAGCCCTCTACGAGCCTGGTGTGAATAATGCATTCCTTATCACAGAAGCTGTACGCGGTGATGGTGGTATTCTCCGCAATGTACATGGAGAGGAATTCATGCATAAATATGATGCACGTCTTTCTCTGGCCCCCCGTGATATTGTTGCCCGCGCAATAGATAGTGAAATGAAAATTGCCGGTACTGAATATGTGTACCTCGACTGCCGGCATATGGATATAGAAAAGTTTGTGCATCACTTTCCAAACATTTATGAGAAATGTCTTTCTGCCGGTATTGACGTAAAGAAGGATATGATACCGGTATCACCTGCTGCACATTACAGCTGTGGTGGTATCAAAGTAAATGAATGGGGACGTACTTCCATTAACAATCTGTATGCATGCGGAGAATGCTCCAGCACGGGTTTGCACGGCGCAAACCGACTGGCATCCAACTCTCTGCTGGAAGCAATGGTATTTGCACATCGTTGTTATTTAGATGCGGTGCAGCGGATTGAATCCATTCCATTAAAGAATGATGTGCCCGACTGGAATACAGCCGGTACTACTGCTCCCAAAGAAATGATCCTGATCACACAGAGTTTAAAAGAACTCAAGCAGATCATGAGCGATTATCTTGGTATCGTACGCACCAACGAACGTTTACAACGTGCTATACGCAGACTGGATATTTTACACGAAGAAACAGAATCACTATACGAAAGAACAGAAGTTTCTCCCCAGCTTTGCGAACTACGTAACCTCATTACTGTAGGTTACCTGATCGTGAAGAGCGCCTCCTTCCGTAAGGAAAGTCGTGGTTTACATTTTAATACTGATTATCCTGAGAAGAGCGCACTGGTACAGAATATTGTGTTATAGAAATTGTAGCTGACATGTATTATTTTTTGCTGGCATTCACATATGGAATTTCCATATTGCCGTTATGGCTGTTATACCTCATTAGTGACGGATTATATCTGATCATCTACTACATTGTGGGCTACCGCAAAAAAGTAGTGTTCGCAAACCTGCGACAGGCTTTTCCTGATAAGACAAACAAAGAGATTACACAGCTGGCTAAAAAATACTATCTCAATCTTACGGATATGATGGTGGAAACCCTTAAGCTGTTAACCATCAGTCCTAAGAATCTGGAACGCCGGTTTATCTGCGACCTTACTGTTTTACATGAACTTTATGCAAAAGGCAAAAGCTGCCAGTTGCACCTGGGACATAACTTTAACTGGGAATGGGCGAATCAGTTTTGTATGCAGGGCGTACAATTCCCTTTCCTGGTTGTGTACATGCCACTGACCAACAAAGCAGCTGACAGGCTGTTTCGTCATTTCCGTGAGAAGTCCGGCAGTACCTTATTACCCGCTAATGATATCAGGGAGGCCATGCTGCCATGGCATGACAAACAATACCTCATTGCCCTGGTAGCAGATCAGAATCCCGGCAACCCCCGTCGTTGTTACTGGTTTCCTTTCTTAAATAAAATGACTGCTTTCTATAAAGGCCCTGAGATGACGGCCAAACGAAACAACATCCCTGTTGTATTTGCAGACATCCGTAAAGTAAAACGTGGCTATTATCACGCCACCCTCAAACTGGCATTTGAAGAACCTCAGCAAGCTCCTGATGGCGCTATCACAGAAGCATTCGTAAACTTCCTGGAGAAGAATATCTACGAACAACCCGAAGTATGGGTGTGGAGCCACAGACGCTGGAAGCATGAATACAAAGAAGAAACAAAGAATTCTCTACCAGAGCCCTAAAACACCAACTCCGCCTTTAGCCGGAGCCAAAGACGGAGTTGATTAGATAGTACATTCTCTACTTCACAGTAAGTTTATTATTCACTTTCGTGGCTTTAGCATCTTCTGCTGTTTTCACGATTTTCTTAACATCTGCTTTCTTAGCATTCCCTTCCAGGGTAGCTTCTCCATTCGCAACTGTTACAGTCACCTCTGTAAACCCGTCTGCTTTATAAGCAGAATCCAGGGTATTCTTCAGTATCTCATCAGGGCTCAGTGCTGCTGGAGGAGGAGGGGGAGGAATAGCAGCTTGTACCATTACATTGTTGGTTACAGATTTCACACCAGCTACACTCTTCACAGATTCTTCTGCAGAAGTCTTAGCCGCATCATCAGAAACCTCTCCGCTCAAAATAACTACTCCACCTTTTACTTCAGCAGTAATACCAGGGACACCTGCTAATTTTTCATTAACACCCTGTTGAATTGTAGTATCGCTAGGTTGGCAGGAAAATAGGCCCACTGCGATAAATAGTAAGCCAGCCATCAATAATGATCTGTTTCTCATAGTCAAAAGTTTATTTGAGTTTTACAAATAACATGCTAGAATGGGCATCGTTGCACATAATTAATTGTTAGTCAATCAAAACAGTTGAAATAATCAACCATTATCCGCAAATCCGGGGTACAAGGTCATACCCCCATCTATAAACATAGTTATGCCAGTAATATAATCACTCTCATCGCTGGCCAGCCACACCGCTGCTTTTCCAATATCATCAGCCTCCCCTATTCTGCCATAAGGAATCAGCTCTAATAGTTTCTTCTCATCCTCAGGAGTATCCCATGCATCTTTATTGATACGCGTCTTAATAGCCCCTGGAGCCAGGCTGTTCACCCTTATTTTAAGTGGCGCCAGTTCCTGTGCCATAGACTGCATTAATAGTTTCACCCCGCCCTTACTGGCAGCATAGTTCACATGTCCCGCCCAGGGAATCACTTCATGCACGCTACTCATACAGATAATTTTGCCCGCTGCTTTAGAGCGCTCAGGCAGCACCCCTCTGCGTTTAAACTCACGTGCAGCTTCCCTTGCACAAAGGAATTGCCCGGTAAGATTAGTACTGATGACCGCATTCCACTGTTCCAGTGTCATATCTAAAAAAGGAGCATCCTGTTGAATACCCGCATTTGTCACCACAATATCTACAGTTCCAAACTGGGTAAGAATCTCCGCAAACATCTTCTTCACATCCTCTTCCTCACTAATATTACACTGGTGGATCACCCCATTGGATCCCGCACTTTTAATCTTCTCCAACACAGCTTCCGCACCTGCAAGACTCTTATCACTATGATAGTTAACAACCACAGTAGCACCGGCTTCCGCGAATGCAACAGCAATGCCTGCACCTATGCCACTACTACTTCCTGTAACCAATGCTATCTGTCCTTCCAGTTGTTTTCCCATAGAAATATTTACGGTTAGGGTTCAAAAAGCATACCTGTGAAAATGAAAAAGGAGAAAAGCAGTAATGCCTTTCTCCTTTTATACTCTTCCGGAAAATATGTTAATTCAATACATTCTTCTCTTTCACTGTTTCCAGCCCTTTTGTATCCTTCATATTATTATATCCACCCTCTACATTACGCAGATTATGAATGCCTTCTCGTTTCAGCATGGAGCAGGCAATAATACTACGATATCCACCCTGACAATGTACATACAGGTTATGATGATCATCAAAATCTGCCATAGTACCAGGATCAACCATATCACTTAATGTAAGATTGATAGCATCTTTAATATGTCCGTCAGCATACTCTGCCGGTTTACGCACATCCAGCACTATCAGGTTCGGATCATGCGGAACATCCATCGCCAGTTCATCCGGTTCTACCGTAATGATCATATCGATTTTTTCTCCTGCAGCAGCCCATCCTTCATAACCACCTTTCAGGTAGCCGATCACATGATCAAAACCAACACGCGCTAAACGAACGATGGTTTCTTCTTCTTTTCCTGCTTCTGTTACAAGAATAATCTCCTGGTTAAATGGTAACAGGCTACCAGCCCATTCCGCAAAACGACCTTCCAGGCCAATACTCAGAGAGCTGGGAACAAAACCTTCTGCAAATGTTGTTGCAGGACGGGTATCCAGTACCAGCACACCTTCTTTGATCTTCTTTTTAAAATCAGCTACGGATAATGCTACATTGCTCTTTTCCATCACAGCCTTGAGCGTATCATATCCTTCCTTGTTTATTTTAGCGTTGATAGGAAAATAAGAAGGAGGTGTACTGAGACCATCAGTAACTTCAGAGATAAACTGTGCTTTATCGGTAGCCAGTAAAGCATAGTTAGTGCTTTTCTCTTCTGCCAGGGTACTGGAAGTATTAGGACCCAGATTTTTACCGCAGGAAGAACCAGGACCATGTGCCGGGTAAACGGTTACATTATCTGGTAAAGTTTTGATCTTGGTATTTAAAGATTCGAACAGCAAACCTGCCAGTTCTTCTTTTGTGTGGTTACCACTGAAAAGGTCCGGACGACCAACATCACCTACAAACAGTGTATCTCCTGTAAATAAGCTGGCGGGAACACCGTTTTCATCATATAGTAAATAACAGGTAGACTCCATGGTATGCCCTGGTGTATGTAATACTTCCAGAGTCAGTTTACCTATAGTAAATTTCTCTCCATCTTTAGCAAGATAGATAGGGAAACTGGTAACAGCTTCGGGGCCGAATACTATAGGAGCTTTTGTAGCAGCAGCAAGATCAAGATGACCTGATACAAAGTCTGCATGAAAATGTGTTTCGAAGATATACTTAATGGTAGCGTTCCGTTCTTTAGCAAGATCAAGATAAGCTTCGATATCTCTCAGTGGATCTATCACAATAGCCTGTCCTTCTGACTCTATAAAGTAGGCAGCTTCTGATAAGCAATTCGTATAAAGTTGCTTGACGAACATCGGTTTTTGATTTCGTGCAAATTTACGGATTTATCAGCGGAGGAATGTATGAGAGAAGTCATAATATGATATGACTTTTAACGTCAAAATTACATACGCGTACGAATACGAGACCTGTTATTATATATAACGGGAAATATGCAGGTAACAAAATACTACTCAATTGAGTAGTATAATTTACTTTCAGTTGTAACCTTGGCAAATCAAAAATTAGAGCCTAACTAAAAGTAAAATCTCTCAGTTAGGCCCGAATAATTTCTTTGTACTCAGATGACCTGTCATCCAAAACCAGATTTAGCCTACCAGCTCTTCCACAAATTTGGCAACTTCAGCTATACGTTGTTTGTTGATCGTATAGTGGATGAACTTACCATCTCTTTCTGTGATTACAATGCCGGCACGACGAAGAATAGCCAGGTGCTGTGATGCAACCGACTGCTCCAGACGCAGCTTAACGTAGATTTCAGTAACTGTCATTTTTTTGTGATCTTCCAGCAATTTAATCATTTGCTGGCGCAGCTTATGGTTTATTGCACGCAATACCATCGCAGCCTTCTTAACAGCAATGTAATCCAATTTAATTTGGTCTTTTTCATTGGTACCTCTAGAAATAATAAGAGTATTAGAAGAGGTAGTTAATAATGTTTTTTCCATCGCATAATAGTTTTTAAAGTAATGATGAAATGAAAGGGATCAACGGACAGTAAACCCACAAATTGTTAGAAAACAATAACCGGGTATCGATTTATACAAAAATATAATATTAGTCGTAATAAAAAAAACTTCTATACCTTATTTTTTAATATATAGATGGTCATTACGTGCCAATTAAATGTAATTTGACAGTTCTATGACACAATTATGTAATCTGATGGAAAAAATCCCTATTTTTTGGGAGTAGAATGGAAGGGTTTGAGGTAAAAAGGACTGAAATATGCCACATCTGCGAAGTCCTGACGGTCAAAAGCGGCATTAGAAAGTAATGACAAATGAGCTGCGCTCATCTCATAAGGCACAAACAAGGCATTTTTATGACCATTTAGTAGTAGTTGCCATTTTTCACTGCCATCGCCAAAGAAATACGTTTTTTGATGATCCAGCTGCGCTGTAAAAGCTTCAGGAGTAAGAATAAGCGCCTGAGGAGCCATTACAGCTGACAAATCCGCATTATATATGGCCGTATACACTTCCATACGGCGCGCATCCAGCATCGGGCAATAGAAAGCTGCATTATCCTTTAATTGCATATACAGCCCCTGTGCCATCATCTGTAAAGTAGAAATGGCTATCAGCGGTTTGTTCCAGGCATAACACAGCCCTTTGGCGGTGGCTACGCCCACACGTAAGCCGGTATAAGAACCAGGGCCTGCGCTTACAGCTATTGCATCCAGTTGATCAGGAGCAACACCCTGCGTTTTCATGATCTCCTGTACAAACGGGACCATTGTAGCGGCATGATCTTTTTGCTGGTCATTGACCAGCGTCTGTAAAGGCACACCGTCTTTAGAAAGACAAACAGAGCCTATTTTCGCAGCAGTATCTATGTTGAGTATTAAAGACAATCTATTTTACATTTGATGTTTGTGCCTCTTCTATTAGCAGCGGACTTACCTTATACCTTTCATTTCCTGTGGCAGTATATACAGATGATAAAACATCACATACATGCTTTATTCCTATCTTTTCACACCATTCAAAAGGCCCTAACGGGTAGTTGGTTCCCAGTCTCATCGCCGTATTAATATCAGCTCTGGAAGCGATTTCTTCCTCAGCAGCCATGTACGCTTCATTAATAATCATACATATTACACGGGGCGTTACCATCCCTACGCTATCTTTCACCACCTCATACTGCCAGCCCAGCTGCCCCATCATCTCCTGCAACACCGGCAACTGCTCCTCATCTATTACAGATACCTCTGTCACCGGCATTTCAATAAAGCCTGGCAGCCAATTGCATCCTATGAGGTTAAACCCCTGAGAGAAGGCATAGTTACCCATTACAGCGCCCAGGGACGTCTTTACGATGCCTGCCAGCACTGGTACTGCCGGGAACCTGGCGTACAGCACCGCATGCTCCTGGTGGTCATCAAAGACCAGGTCTATCACCAGCTGATAATCTGCCAGTGAATCAATCCTGTCCAGCGTGGTTACCTGCTGCACCTGATGCCCGCTTAAGCCGCCTTTCAGCAGCAGGGCTGTATAATGTTGCGCATCTCCTATTACCAGGATCTTCATGAGCAAAATTTTCGCAAACCTATTAATTAATAACTAATAATGATGAATTAAAAATTCCCTGTAATTTTACAACTATGGAAAAACAGATTATCAATACTACAAATGCTCCTGCTCCTATTGGTCCTTATAATCAGGCCATTAAAGCAGGTAATATGTTGTTTGTTTCCGGACAGATCGCTCTTCACGCAGAAACAAACCAACTGATGCTGGAAGATATTATCACTGAAACACACCAGGTAATGCACAATCTGAAAAACATCCTGGTTGCTGCTGATATGGACTTCAGTGACGTATTAAAGACCACCATCTTTATTACAGACATGAAGAACTTCTCGCAGATCAATGAAGTATATGGTAAGTACTTCAGCGGCTATTTCCCTGCCAGAGAAACGGTAGAAGTATCCGGTTTGCCCAAAGGCGTAAACGTAGAGATATCAGTGATTGCCTGTAAATAAAAAAAGGAGTAATTGTTTAGTGATGGTACTTCGCACCATCACTAAACAATAGAAGAGGTTTTGCAGGGCTTCGCCCTGCACCCAAAAATTAAATTGATTACTTTTTGCCAAACAGGCTGGCTGCCAGTTGTGCATCGTGCCCATACACATCATCTCTGAAATTCAGGCGGCCCTGATCATCCACATATGCCGTGAAATATCCAATAAACACCGGCACTTTTTCCTTTAAAGACACAAAGGTCTCTTTCCCGCTATTCATTGCATCCACTATCTTTTTCCGTGTCCAGGAAGGATCTTTACGTAACAGCCATTCCGCCAGGTGCTGAGGTTCAGACACCCTGATACAACCATGACTGAAAGAACGTTTGTTCTCTCCAAACAACCCTTTGGATGGCGTATCATGCAGGTAAATATTGTATTCATTAGGAAAGAGGAACTTCACCTTACCCAGGGCATTTGCCCCTCCTGGTTTCTGCCGGATAATATAAGGAAAACTGGTACCACTGTACTTGTTCCAGTTGATAGAACCTATACTCACAGGCTTCCCTGTATTAGTCACCACTTCCATATTCTGACGGGCTAAATACCCCGGATTACGTTTCATAGCAGGTATCACCTCATGAGCAATAATAGTAGGGGTAACATTCCAGTAAGGGCTAAACACCACAAACTTCATCTGATCACTGAAGATAACGGTGTTCGTACCTGGTTTACCTACTACTACATTACAGGTCCAGTCTAATTTGTTATCATCATATACATACAGTTTAAAAGCAGGAATATTCACCAGCAGGTATTCTGCCGGCAAAGAAGCAGGCACCCAGCGCAAACGCTCCATATTGATCAGCACCTGCTCAATACGTTTACGCGGAGAGATGTTCAATGCGTTCAGTAAAGGTTGCTGAATAGTACCATCAATCTTTAAACCGGTGCAATGCTGGAAGCTACGGATAGCGCTGTCCAGCAGAGGAGTAAACACAGGGGAAGCATCTGCAGCAGGAAGATCTCCTAACAAATGCAGCCGCTCTTTCACAGCAACAATGATTGGCGCAGAATCATTCTCTTTATATATTTTCTGTGTAGCCTTTAAGGAATCCCAGGGCAGTTTTGAAAGGACATCCAGTTGATGCAGTTTGCCTCTCAACAGTTTATATTGGATGTTTACTGGTTCTTCAAAAGTATTCGCGGGTCTGTTGACCATAGAATCCAGTAAACTCTGCATATCTATTTTCTTACGGGGGATAAACCATTCCAGGTCTTTTGCGTTGTCTGAAGTCATGCCTCCCCACACTTTACTGCCATAGGCAAAGAACTGAGCGGTTAACTGTAATTCTGCCTGTGGGATGGATTTGTCACCGGGTTTCAGTTTATCACCTTCCAGCATCAGTGTATCATTCAACTCACGTAGTGGTTTGCTGATAAGACCAGTATCATTCAGACCATATGCAGCATCGGTTTTCATAAGGTTAATGAAGTTACCGGCTTGCTCAGTCAGCTTACCATCGCCGCCAATCCAGGCGTAGTGGTAATCACGTTCACGGTAGAAATCGCGGATATACTCTGCATAGGTAGTATCCTTTTGCAGGAAATTGTTAACGATATTACTATCCAGTTTCTGATCAATGTATTCCTGTTGGGTATAATGGGTGGTATCCCTTCCAATGTGTGGCCCTTTCTTTCCTCCGGAGCGGCAGGCAGCCAGCAAAACTACGAACAACAACAATTTACGTACGGACATATGCGTGATCTCATTTTTAAGAACAACATAAAATTATACTAAAATGTTGAGCTTGAGGTTGCTGCTTAACCAGGATTCTTTTGGTAAACAGGAATTAAGATGTAAAATTATCTCAGGTGCAGGATGCTGCCTAACGAGCATTCTTGTGATAGCTTAACTTTGATTTTTTTGATAAAGAGCAGGAGTAATACCTGTCCAACGCTTAAACGTGCGGGTAAAAGCACTTAGCTCATTATAGCCAAGCATGTAAGATATCTCCTTCACCGGGTAAGACCCGGCCTTTAGATAATTTATGGCTAACACCATTCTTGCTTCATCAGCCAGTTGCTGAAAATTGATACCTTCTTCTTTCAATTTTCGTTGCAGTGTGCGCGTACTGATGTTAAAGTTAGACGCAATATCTTCCAGGGATACAAGCCCGAGGTAGGAGTTCTCCAGCAGGTAATTATAGATCCTGTTTTTAAGCGCTTTTTTTTCTGCCGGATTTTTCAACATTGCTACCTTTTGCAAGAGTATACTTTGCATCTCATAATTAGCAGTGATAATAGGTTCGTTCCAGTATTTCTTCTCAAAAGTGATACAGGTGTCCCTATTTACAACAGGTCTGCAACGCATTACACGCTCATATTCGACCACATCATCGATCTGCCGGGCATAACTCACCGATAAAGGTTTTATCTTTTTGAGGATAAGACCGTCCAGTTCATGTATCACAAAAACCATCAGCAGATCCAACATTTGTATAGCAGCAGGAGAGCTTTGTCCTTCGGGCATTGCCGGAATAAATATCACACTAAAGGTTTCTTCTTCCTGTTTTACTTCCAGTATAAAATCACTGGTGATCAGATGTGTCAGGGATGCTGCTATCAGCAAAGCCTTGCCAACAGTCTCGCTACTTTTGATAATATCTCCCACTACTCCCAATGCAGATAACTGCAATGATTCCCCAAAGTGCAAACCAAACAGCTTGTCTTTACTTAAATGCAAGGCATTCAGCCAGAGATCATTCACCTGTTTTGGAGAAAGCGGTTGATGACTGCTTTGCAATTCCTCCATTGTAACATTTGATAAATGACACAGGCTTTCAACTGACAAATCCCGCTGTGCGGCGTAGGCCAGTAAACCCATCATCAATTTCTTAACCTGATCTTCCATCACTCTAAAATACCTCTACTATCACGTATCCCCAAAAAATGGCGGAATATGGTAAATCGTTGTCACCTAAAGATAACTCTCAAAGGTCCTTCTCTGGTGATCTTTGTATCATCAAAAACATTCTTAATCATCAAATATAAAATCATGAAAAACGAAGCAACACATGTAGTAAACGAATTTTTAAGTGCTGTAAAACGCGTAGATACTGAAAAACTCGGGGAGCTCCTTCATCCGGATGTAGAATGGAAACAACCAGGTAACAACAGTATCTCAGGAATAAAACGTTCCAGAAATGAAGTCTTCCAGATGGTAGGTAAAATGTTCGAGTTATCTGCCAATACCGTAAAACTGACGGATATAAAATCTATAAGTGCCAACGGCAATAAGGTTGCCTGTTTATTACACTGGAACGCAACACATCCTGCCGGTGCAATTTTAGACGTAGATAATATCGATGTCTACACCGTTGAAGACGGAAAGATTGTCAGGGCCGAGATATTTACAGTTGATGAAGCCGGGGAAGATCAGTTCTGGGGTAACTGATTCAGGCATCCTCTGGTATGCTATAAAAGCAAAAACGCTTAACGTTCGATGACGTTAAGCGTTTTTGTTTAAACAATATCTTATAATTTAATTTCTTCTTCGTTGGCGTCGAAAAAGCGATATTCAGTAAGGTGGTAATTAGAATCTGCCTTTACCTTAACCCATTTCTTATATTGGAAATACCATTTCCATTGGCGGGAGGTTAAGAATCCTTTGGCTAGGAAAGCATAAAATATAGGATGAACTCTGATGGTAAGTCCTTTATGCTGATGATTTATCAGGTATTGAAGGTTCTTTTCAACCTCATCTATAATTAATACGGAGGCCCCTATTTTACCGGTACCATGGCAGGTTGGGCAATCTTCCGCCACGGAAATTGTTACTTCTGGTTTAACACGCTGACGTGTTATCTGCATCAGTCCGAACTTTGAGATCGGCAGAATAGTATGCTTGGCTCTGTCTTGTGCCATGAATTTCTCCATAGCTTCGTACACTACCTTTTTGTTCTCCGGCAGCTTCATATCAATGAAGTCAATGATAATAATGCCCCCAAGATCACGCAACCGCAGTTGACGTGCAATTTCTCCCGCAGCTTCTAAATTCGAAGCAAGCGCGTTTTGCTCCTGATTGTTACTGGAGCTTTTATAACCACTGTTTACGTCTATGACGTGCAGGGCTTCCGTTGCTTCTATGATCAGGTATACACCACTGTCGAGGTTCACTGTTTTACCAAATGAAGCCTTCACCTGCCGGGTAATGCCGTAGTGATCAAAGATAGGAGCGCCATTATGATAATGATGAACGATGTCCTGTTTCTCCGGGGCTATCTTACCGATATAAGCCCTGGTATCAGTGTACATGTTCTTATCGTTAATGACGATACGGTTAAAGCTCTCGTTCAGGAGATCTCTTAATATGCTGGTGGTTTTGGCTTGTTCGCTCAGTACCTTTTGCGGAGGCGTGCCGCCGCGCAGATTAGCCTGAATGTTTTTCCAGGTTTCAACCAGGGTGGTAAGGTCCTCATGCAGTTCTGCCGTTTTCTTTCCTTCTGCGGCTGTACGCACAATAACACCGAAGTTCGGTGTCTTGATCGCTTCCACAATCTTTTGCAGGCGTTTTCTTTCTTCGGAAGAGTGTATCTTTTTAGATACAGCTACAATGTCATTAAAGGGTGTTAACACAATAAACCTTCCGGGTAATGAAATTTCGCAACTAAGACGTGGGCCTTTTGAAGAGATCGGTTCCTTTAGTATTTGCACAAGAATGTTAGGCTTACCGCCCAGCACATCTGTAATCTTACCGGTTTTAACAATTTCCGGTTCATTCTTAAACTTTGTAAAATCAAAACCCTCTGGGGTTTTATCGGTAATAGCCTGCTGGGTAAATTTAAGTATGGAGCGTATGTAAGGGCTTAGATCTGTATAATGCAAAAAAGCATCCTTTTCAAAGCCAACATCCACAAACGCTGCATTGAGGCCTGGAATGAGTTTTTTCACTCTCCCCAGGTATAAATCCCCTACTGAGAAATTGGGATTGCCACTTTCGTGATGCAATTCGACCAGTTTCTTATCTTCCAGCAACGCTATTTCCACACCAGTAGGTGCCGCATTTATAATAAGTTCCTTGTTCAAGCGTCCAAAATTTTAACCATTATAACTTCACCTTATTGTTATGCACGGCTATTTAATAACAGCTTGCTGCATACCAGATTACACCTAACATTATGTTAGTATACGTGATGATGGATTGCTTAAGGGTTCAGCGATCTGCAGGTAATATCCGGAATACTAAGCGGGATTTGTGGAAAAACCTGCATGACTTCAGCAATTTAAGAATAATCGCTAAAATCATGCAGGATATATCAAAATTTTTGTCCGATCACCGCGCCGCAAATAAAACCTGGTTAGTATAAATGGCGGGAAACAGGAGAAAACTATTTTTTACCTTTCTTATGCCGGTTCTTTCTCAATCGTTTTTTACGTTTATGAGTGGCAATCTTATGTCTTTTTCTTTTCTTACCGCAAGGCATACGCTAAAACGTTTTTAAATGTTTAAAAATGAAATATTATCTAATACTTTTAATATAGTTGTCAATTTCCGCTTTCAGCCCCGGATCTTTCAGCAGTTTCTTACATTGCTCAAATATCTCAATGGCCTTCTTGGTATCACCCTTACTACGGTAGGCTTCAGCCAATACAAACATTGCTTTCGCTTCGTCAGGATGTTTCTGCAGAAGCGTTTCCAGCCTTTCGATAGCTTTGTCGTACTGACCGGATTGAATTGCCAGATTTGCCAGTGTTAATTGAGCTTCAATATTATCAGGATTAGCTGCCACCACATCCCTGAGCTTTTGAACACCCACCATAGGCTCGCCGGTATTCATATACAACAGCGCTTGTTTTATTTTCAGAGAATCATTTGCAGGGCTAAGTTGTATAGCCCGATCGAGCAAGGTAATAGCCTGTTGGCTCTCCCATTTCATAACTGCAGGATCCTGTGCGTGTTCCAGGTGTTCTAAAAATAAATTGGCTGCAAAGGTGAGACTTTTTTCGGAATTTTCCAACTTGGCTGCTTCGCCAAGATAATAGGCAGCTACGGGAAGTTGGTTTAGACTATCCCAGGTGACATACAATTCTTTGTAAGCGGCTATTTGCTGATTTTTTACATCACCCCGCACAACCTTATTTTCCAAGGTAGTGATAGAAAGTAATTTTCCTGCGGGAACTTTTTGCTTGGCTGCCGCCAGCAATTCGTTGAAGGCAATAGGTTTTTCCTCCTGACCACTATGAAGGTGAGTGTCAGTTGGCATCGCTTTTTTGTCCGAATGTGGTATGGTGCGGCCAAAGGCTACCAATACTATAAGTAATGCCGCAGCGGCACCTACCAGGAGAACTTGTTTTTTCTGCACGCCTATAAGATTAGGCTGCGAAATTAAGAACTTTTAAGCTTCTTTACTTCCGCAACGAATTCTTTTGACGGTTTGAACGCCGGAATAAAGTGCTCAGGAATCTCAACTGCAACATTTTTCTTAATGTTACGGCCGATCTTCGCAGCCCTTTTCTTGGTAATAAAGCTACCGAAACCACGTATGTAGATGTGCTCGCCATTAGCCAACGCTTCTTTGACCTCCTTAAACATGGCCTCTAGTGTTACTAACACGTCTACTTTAGGTATGCCGGTTTTTTCAGCAATATTGTTAATTAAGTCAGCTTTTCTCATAATTGAAGCGAAGGATTACTTGTCCCAAAATTATCTAATTTTTTTTAATTGCTGAATTTTAAGCAAATAAATTTTATCTTTTTTTCTTATACCTTACTTTTTTTTAATATTTTCCAATGCAAGTCATTAACTATGAACCTCTAGGCAAAATGTTGGACGATCGTGAGGAAAAAAGATTTTCAGGCTCTTGACCACTACATGTTCATTTTTATAGGTATGACAGGCAAATTTTCACTAAACCACTCATTAACGAATATACAAAAAATAATATTCATTTCACCTTTTTTTTCTGCACTTAAGGGGGAAAAATGTGTCCTAAATAGCTGAAATCGCTCATCAAATGCTACATTAATATAACGCATATCTCTCTATATTCGTCTATTTCCCAATAACTTCAGTTATAAAATTATTTATTTGAGGACCTTGGAAATATACCCTTAACGGCTTCAAAACAGGACTATATCGGCTTCTGAACAGGATCATCCTCCGTTCATCCTCCGTTAAAAAACGGAGGATGATCCTGTTTTATTCCTGTTTTAAACCTCTTCACACAGATAATTTCTTCTTTTCAGGCAGAACACTTGTCCTGTTTATCCCCTCACAAACATATATTTGCACTAAAATTCCAAGCCGCTCCCTCACAGGATCGTCCCGTTTATAAAAAATGAAGCAATTCTTTACCCCCGCTCTTCTTGAATGGAACCAAAACGAGAATTCCCGCTCCATGCCCTGGAAAGGTGAAAAAGACCCCTACCGGATATGGCTGTCTGAAATTATCCTCCAGCAAACACGCGTTGAGCAGGGTTGGGCATATTATGAAAACTTCATACAGGCCTATCCTACCGTACAGGACCTGGCCGCCGCTCCGGAAGAAACGGTCTTCCGCCTCTGGCAGGGACTGGGTTATTACGCCCGCTGTAAAAACATGCTGGCTGCGGCCCGGCAGATCGTGGAACAGTTCCATGGTCACTTCCCCAATACATATGACGCTATACAATCACTTAAAGGTGTAGGACCCTACACTGCAGCAGCGATAGCATCATTTGCCTTCAACCTGCCACATGCAGTATTAGACGGGAACGTATTCCGCGTGCTGTCCAGGTACTTCGATATAGATACTCCCATAGACAGCACCACAGGTAAAAAACAATTCACCGCACTGGCGCAGGAACTCCTGCCGCACGCACAGTCAGCGGCCTATAACCAGAGCATCATGGACTTTGGAGCTGTGATATGCAAGCCACAGCAACCTGCCTGCTCCATCTGCCCCCTGGCTAAAAAATGTAAAGCATTACAACTCAACCTCGTTGGCCTGTTACCGGTAAAAACGAAGAAACTCATTATCAAAAAGAGATATTTCTACTACCTGGTACTGCAATACAAAGACAAAATCTACATACGCAAACGCACCGAAAATGATATCTGGCAAAACCTGCACGAATTCATTTTAATAGAAACACAGCAACCTGCAGATATTCCCACATTGCAGACAATGCCCGTATTTAAAAACACACTTGTTGATATAAGTTACAACATAGATGGGACTTCAGCTGCATTTAAGCAGCAGCTTACACACCAAACAATTTACAGTCAATTCATCTTCATGTCAGTTAAAAAACAACCCGAAATGCCCGGCTACATTGCTGTTCCACGTACACAGCTGGACGATTTCGCATTTCCAAAAACGATTACAGACTTTCTAAAAAGCAGGGAGTTGAGCCTGTTTTGATCCAGGATTCCAGGAGGGGTTAATTGCTCTTAACTTGCTGCGGCAAGGTATTTGACGCTAAAAGTATGTGTTAAAATTTTCCCTGTCGATTGGAAAAAAATATTAACTTTAAGAAGGTTGTTTATTTAAGAAGAAGTATATTTTCAATAGTTTAAAATCAATAGATTAAAACCTGCAACAATGAGAGGTGTTAATAAAGTAATCCTGATTGGCAACTTGGGAAGAGATCCGGATGTACAGTTTTTAGAAGGTAATATAGCAGTAGCCAAGTTCTCACTTGCTACTACAGAAACATTCAAAGACAGAGCCGGTAAACTGATATCCCAAACAGAATGGCACACAGTAGTATTGTGGAGAGGACTGGCTGAACTGGCGCAAAAATACCTGCACAAAGGCAGTCTTGTATATATTGAAGGCCGTTTGCGTACCCGCAGCTGGGAAGATAAGGAAGGAAATAAAAAATTTGCTACCGAAGTGGTCGGTGACAACCTCGTTATGTTGGACAAACGGATGGATCTCAATAACTCTGAAAGCGCTATCCATCACAGTAACACCGGTAGCTCCACAGGAGACAATTTCCCCAATATGGAGATTCCACCCCAAATGAACGACGCAGCGGACGACCTACCCTTTTAACTATCCAAATAAAATATTAATTCTTTTTAATTGATAATCCTGTAATGGGACATTACTTATATTTGCATATAGGGAAAGTGATTCAATTTAATACCTGAATTTCTTTCCCTTTTTTTGGAACCTGCTTTGTAGTGTAAAGACTCAGGTTTAATATTTATCACGTCAAAGTCGTACAATTTGGACATCTATCCGGCAAGCATTCTATTTGGTAAGCTTACCCAGTTACAAGCCGCAGTGCCGATTGCCACACCCAATGTGGTAGTTTATCTCCTTGTAATATTTATATTACTATTACTGGCATTTATCGTGTCCGGAGCAGAAGTCGCCTTCTTCTCACTCAACTATAAAGACCTCAATGCCCTTAAAACAAGGCAAAATACCAGTGGAAAGCTGATTACCAAGCTATTGGAAAAGCCACGCTCCCTGCTGGCATCCCTCCAGATAGCAGGTATACTCCTCTCCCTGGCCTTCATACTTGTCACCAACTATCTGATCACACAGATGGAAGACCTGCAAACCCTGCCCGTAGTATCCTTCGTAGTACGTATCGCTATCATCACCTTCGTACTCCTCTTCTTTGGTCAGGTACTTCCCCGGGTATGGGCCGCCCAGAATAACATCCGCTTCGCTACCTACTTCGCCTGGTTTGTCAGCATTATACATGCTACCCTCGAACCCGTGAGCGACTTCTACGTAAGCGTCAGCGAAAGCATAGAAGCCAAATTCTTCCACAGAGGCAGTGGCGCTGTCAACTACCAGGAAATAGACGAAGCCATCGAAATGAGCGTAGATCCTACCGCCTCCCAGGAAGAAAAGAACATCCTCAAAGGAATCCTCAAATTCGGCAACATCACCGTAAAACAAATCATGCACACCCGCCTGGATGTGTCTGGTATTGAATATGATGATACTTTCACCACCGTCGTAAAACACGTGGCAGATCTTCACTATTCCCGTTTACCGGTGTATAAAGGTAACCTCGACAATATCGTAGGCGTTATCCATACAAAAGATCTCCTTCCTCATCTCGATAAAGGCAATGCCTTCGACTGGCACACCGTTATGCGGCAGCCATTCTTTGTACATGGCCATAAACTGATAGAAGACCTGCTCTCCGAATTCCAGACAAGGCGTATGCACTTTGCCGTAGTCGTGGACGAATTCGGCGGTACTTCGGGTATCGTTACCCTGGAAGACATCGTAGAAGAAGTAATAGGCGATATCAAAGACGAGTTCGATGAAGAAGAATTCAACTACAGCAAAGTGGACAACTTCACCTATGTATTTGAAGGTAAAACCATGCTCAATGACGTTTGCCGTATCATGAACATTCCTCCCGATACCTTTGAAGTGGTAAAAGGAGAAAGTGATTCTATCGGTGGTCTGATCCTGGAACTGGCGGGTAAATTCCCCGAGGAAAACAGCGTGATCAGCCACGAACAATACGATTTCACCGTACTGGAAGTAAGCAAAATGCGTATCCAGAAAGTACAGGTGAGCATCCGGCAGAATGCAGAAGAGGAATAAAATAACAACCAGCCTGTAATGAAATTCAAAGGGAACAAGAACAGCCTTATACTACCTGCTTATAGCTGGTTACTTACTATTTTGTTATTTACAACCGCCTGCGAACAAACATTTACTCCCAAACCACGCGGATATTTTGAGATAAAGTTCCCGAAACGGGAATACCAGGTTTTTGATAAACCAGGATATCCCTACACTTTCGAATACCCTGTATATGCCACTATCGTGAAGGATAGCCTCTTCTTTGGTGAAAAAACAGAAAACCCTTACTGGATAAATGTGGAATTCCCCTCTCTGAACGGGAAAATATACATGAGCTATAAGGAAATCGGTAAAGGAGAGAATAACTTCCAGCAGCTGATCAACGATGCATTCAAAATGACTTATAAACACACTTATAAGGCTGAATACATCAATGAAAATATAATTGCTACCCCAAACAACGTACACGGACTTTTTTACGATGTAGGGGGTAATGCGGCTTCTGCCAAACAATTCTTCGCTACCGATTCTGTCCGTCATTTCCTTCGTGGCGCCCTTTATTTCGATGCTGCTCCTAATGCAGACTCTCTGGCTCCTGTAAATCAGTTCCTGCAAAAAGACCTGTTACACCTCGTTGAGACCTTAAAATGGAGATAACAGGTAAGATTGTTGTAATTTTGCCAGTATTGGAATAGGTGTGAATATAGATGCTAACTAACAATGATCATAATAGACGATAAATACATCAGCGATGAATTGATTGAAGAACAATTCGTTTGCAACCTGGGTGCCTGCAAAGGGGCCTGTTGTGTAGCCGGTGATTGTGGGGCTCCGCTGGAAAAAGAGGAAGTGAAAATCCTCAAAAAAATCTACCCGAAAATAACTTCCTACCTGCGGCCGGATGGTATCGCAGAAATAGAAAAGACCGGTACCAATACCACCGATGATGAATATGGCTACGTAACCCCCATTGTCAACAAAGGGATCTGTGCCTATGCTACAATAGATAATCATGGTATTGTGGGTTGCGGTATAGAAAAAGCATACAACGACGGAGTAATAGATTTCAAAAAACCTATCTCCTGCCATCTGTACCCCATCCGGGTAAAGAAATACGAAGCCTTTGAAGCGTTAAATTACGATCGCTGGGACGTTTGTAAACCTGCCTGTAAAAACGGGAAAACTTTACGCGTACCAGTATACCGTTTCCTGCGCGATGCGATTACCCGTAAATACGGTAAGGATTTCTATGAAGTGCTGGACAAAATAGCACTCAAGAAGTACAAAGCAGAGTAGGTTTACCACCCTGATGCTATCCCTGCAATTCCCTATCTTTACCAACAGTTGTTTAGCAAAGCCTCTAAACCGGAAACCGGTACGGGTTTTGTAATTCGGAACTACGAATTCAATTACGTATGCATCAGAAAGCATCCACTTTTTTGGCAGATAGCGAGAAAAAAGTAGCCGACATCGGCCACCGGAATACTATCAATCATAATATTGGTAAATATAACACCGCTGTTAAAGCCGGTAAACTACAGTTTGCCGACATGCAGACTGCGCGCGAACGAGCCAAAAATATCAAGTGGAGAGCCCTGGAACATCTCGATAAACACCTGGAAGACTTTGAATCCAACTTTACACGCCGCGGAGGAAAAGTGATATGGGCAGAGAACGCACAACAGGTACTGGACGAAATCCTGGCCATCTGTGAAGCCAAGCAATGTAAAAGCATTGTGAAAAGTAAGTCCATGGCTACCGAAGAAGTACATCTCAACAGCTTCCTCGCCAAACATGGTATCGAATGCGTGGAAACAGACCTGGGAGAATACATACAACAACTTGACGGAGAACCTCCTTATCATATCGTAACGCCGGCCATGCATAAAAGCAAGGAAGACGTGGCCCGCCTGTTTGCTGAAAAGCTGGGCACTGCGCCTAACCTTACTCCGCAGCAGCTAACACAGGTTGCTCGTGAAAAACTGCGTCAGAAATATCTGGATGCAGAAATAGGTATCACTGGTGCTAACTTCATTCTGGCCGATATTGGCGCAGTGGCTGTTACCGAAAATGAAGGAAATGCGCGTCTTAGCACTGCCTTTCCTAAAACACATATTGTCCTCGTAGGTATAGAAAAGATGCTGCCGTCTATTAATGATCTGGCGCTTTTCTGGCCTTTACTCGCTACTTATGGTACCGGGCAGCAGGTAACTGTGTACAATTCTATTTTCAGTGGTCCAAGACAGGAAGGAGAAGTGGATGGTCCGGAAGAAATGTATGTGATCCTGATGGATAACGGACGTACTAACATCCTGAAAGATACAGAGATGCGTGAAAGCCTGTACTGCATTCGCTGCGGTGCCTGTCTGAATGCCTGTCCTGTTTATAAGAATATAGGCGGTCACACTTATGGTACTACTTATAGTGGTCCTATTGGCTCCGTGATTACCCCTCACTTACAGGGGATGGAAGAGAATATGCATCTTAGTTATGCTTCTTCCCTCTGTGGCAACTGTACAGAAGTATGCCCTGTACGCATCAATATCCACGAATTACTGCTCAATAACCGCCATAAAGCGGTAGAAGATAACCTCACTTCAGGTGGTGAAAAAATGTCCTGGTTTGGCTGGAAACAGGCAAGCCTGAGCCGCCGCATGATGAACCTTGTAGGTGGTAACACCAAGAATTTCTTTATAAAGAAGTTTTTTGCTGATGCCTGGGGAGATAACAGGGAGCTACCTGTTTTTGCTCCGAAATCATTCAACCAAATGTGGAAAGACCGGAAAAAATAGTATCTTTTTACTATAACCCGATCTGTTAATATTAAACTTTTAGTCCCATGATGCTGATAGCAATCCTTTTGCCCTGGCTATCTTTTTTCCTTAGAGGTAAAATCCTGACCGGCATTGTATGCCTTTTGCTGCAAATTACTTTGATTGGCTGGCTGCCCGCTGCTATATGGGCTGCATTATCCCTGAATGATAGCAGAGAAAACAGAAGAAATAAGAGACTGATCAGGGCGATTAAAGAGAGTAGAGGATAGAAAGATGATGGTGGGATAAGTAGACTTAGAGGGGGCTGATAGGGACTATCTATTCAGATAATTTGGTATTATCAAATCAGATAAGTTAAGAACCCGGGGGACTATTTAAGGGGCAAAAGGAACATCCACCTGCGCTCTTGTAGCCCTGCCATCCGAAGCAGGTATCCACGCCGGCCCTTCTTTCACCACACGAATCGCTTCCGCATCACAATCCGGCTGCAGCTTCCGGAGTATTTTAAAATCTTCCAGGGTACCATCAGCTTTTACCGTAAAAGCAACCCGTACACGTCCTTTTACACCTCCCGCAGATGCAGGGTAACGAACATTTTTTGCCAGATATTCCTTGTAACGATCTAACCCTTCTCCAGGCTGAGGTGCCTGATAAACAGCCTTTTTTGCTTTTTTAGTGCCATATGCGGTAACCACTACTTCCTCATTCAGAGATTGTTGATTCTCAGGTAACGCTATTCTAAGATTATTTTCATTATTGTTTACCAGCACATTTTTGCTGGCCCAACCCAGAGCGGCTACATTCAGCTGAACATTGGCAGTACTATCAACTGCGATCGTAAAATATCCATCTTTATCTGTCAGTGCGCCCTTATTCGTACCGGCAACAGCAACTGACGCGTATGCCAGTCCGCTATCATTGTTCGCATCTGTTATCTTACCTTGTAACATCCGCATTTTACCCGGAAACAGTGCTACATTACTTTGATTCTGGGTAACCTTAACCCCTCTTCCCCTGATAGTAAGCGCCTTAGGGGGGCTATATACAGATGCGACACCTTTCTTGTCATCCTCAGTAACCTCTTTCTCAGATGCCATATCAGCCGATACAGGTACAACAGCAGCCTTTTCAGCTACCACTACAGATCCCGGAGCTGGTATTGAGGCTGCCGGTACTGGTGCCGGTGCCGCTTTTGATGCTGCAATATCCATTGCCCCTGTAACACTATCACTTTGCTTATATACTCCACGAGCCAAAGGGGACGTCTCAACAATCTCAGGCGCTGATCGCCGCTCTTCCGGCACAGCTGACTGATTCCTTTCTTTCTTCAATTTTAAGTCTGGTATTGCTGTCGGGTGTTGCTGATCTGCTCTGGCAGCCAGAGACTGCCCGCTTTCATCTATAATCCCACCGGCAGGAACAGAGTCATGTAGTACTTTCACATCAGCAATCTCCTGCTTCACCGGAGCCTGCCATAACTTCATCACACCAACACCCGCAACTATCAGCACAACAGCCGCTGCTGCCCAGCGATAATACACAAACATCTTCCGCTCCTTAGCGCCAGCCACCCTCTTTTCCAGCCTGCGATCCAGATCATCCAGGTTGACAGTCTGGTCCGCAGCATACCCGGTAAACCCATCCAACGCTTCCGCCAGGAAAGGATCTTCCAACGCCTGCCGTTCCAGGATGTGCATAGCTTTATCATCCAGCTCTCCGGCAAGGTAACGGCGGATCTGTTCAGGATCCACCCCGTGTTTAATATCGTTATGCTTGTGAGGCATGTTGTTGTTCCATACAAATTTTCAGGTTCCGCTTCCCGTTCTGAATATAGCTCTTCACTTTATTCATCTCATATCCCGTCATGTCCGCCACTTCCCGGTAACTCTTTTCCTTCAGGTAAAACAGGTCTACACTGCGTTTCTGTTCTTCCGGTAATGTTTCCAGACATTTCTCCATATCCTGCAGATGAGCTTCTACACTCACTCCGTTCTCATGATGTTGAAAAGAATCGTTTTCCATAACATCGATAGAGATCTCCCTTCCTTCCCGGTTCTTCATAGACCGTAAACGCATCAGGCAGTAATTACGTGTAAGAACGTGCAACCAGCTCTTAAAGTTCTGAACCTCATGCTGTTTCAGCTTCGCTATCAGCTCCTCAAAGATCTGCATCACTGCATCCTTACTGGCTTCCTCATCAAAATAACGCAGGCACACCCCATATACCAGGTTCATGTAACGCTGGTAAAGGGCTGCAAGGACATCCAGCTTACCGGAGCGTTTATACTCCTGTATCAGTGCCGCATCGTCCTCCTCCTTCATGATATTGTGATGTAAAAAAGCCATAATTGCTTCCTGCAAGTTATAAAAAAAGCACCGGCATAAGCTGGTGCTTTAAAATATTGTAACAGGTAACAGTTAGTGTCTGAAATGACGCATACCCGTCATCACCATCACCATTCCATTCTGTTTGCAGAACTCAACAGAGTCATTATCACGTACAGAACCGCCTGGCTGTATCACTGCTACGATTCCCTCTTCATGAGCGATACGTACACAGTCATCAAACGGGAAGAATGCATCAGAAGCCAGTGCAGCACCTTTCAGATCAAACTGGAACTGATTAGCCTTTTCAATAGCATGACGTAATGCATCTATACGGGAAGTTTGTCCACAACCTTTACCAATCAGCTGCCTGTCTTTCACCAGTGCAATAGCATTGGATTTTAAGTGTTTACACACGATGTTGGCGAATTCCAGGTCGGCCTTTTCAGCAGCAGTAGCTGGTCTTGCACCCGTATCATTCCACTCTTTGTAGCTGCCTTTATCGCTTTCCTGTAAAAGCACACCATTCAGTACGTTCTTATATACATTAGCTGTTACTACAGGTTTTAATTGCTGTAACAGGATTCTGTTCTTCCTTACCTGCAACACAGTAAGTGCATCTGCATCAAAACCCGGAGCGATCAGGATTTCGAAGAAGATCTCGCTGATAGATTCTGCGGTAGCCTTGTCTACAACGGCATTGGTAACCAGTACGCCACCAAATGCGCTTTCCTTATCACCGGCCAGTGCCGCTTCCCAGGCTTCTTTCAATGTACCTCTGCTGGCAATACCACATACATTCGTATGCTTGATAACAGCAAAAGTAGTCTCGGTAAACTCCTGGATCAGCTGACAGGCAGCATCTACATCCACCAGGTTGTTATAAGACAGTTCCTTGCCATGCAGTTTGTTAAATATCTCAGACAGATCGCCGTAGAATACACCACGCTGATGCGGGTTTTCTCCATAACGCATTACCTGACCTTCCGCAGCAGATACCTGGAAGTAAGCAGCAGGTTCGTTATGCAGGAAATATTGTGCAATTGCTACATCGTAGTTGGCACATACTTCAAAAGCCTTTGCAGCAAAAGCCCTGCGATCTTCTATACTTGTATTACCATTATTCTCTACCAGTACTTTTTCCAGGTCAGCATACTGATCTTTGGATGCCACTATCACTACATCTTTATAGTTCTTACCCGCAGCTCTGATCAGAGATACCCCACCAATATCAATCTTCTCGATGATGGTCTGTTCCTCTGTAGTACTCTTTACAGTTTCTTCAAATGGATAGAGGTCTACAATTACCAGGTCCAGCTCAGGAATCTCGTATTGTTTTAACTGTTCGAGGTCCTGCGCATTTTCACGGCGGGCCAGTATGCCACCAAATACCTTGGGATGCAGCGTTTTTACACGGCCACCCAGAATGGAAGGGTAAGCAGTCAGTTCTTCTACAGCCACACATTTTACGCCCAACTCCTCAATAAACTTCTGTGTACCACCTGTTGAATAAATGGTTACACCCTGTTCCCCTAATTTTTTAACGATGTTCTCCAGGTTATCTTTATAGAAAACGGAGATCAATGCTGATTTGATTTGCTTTTGCATGTATAGAAAAAATTAGAAATTTACGACATAAGCTCCCTGGTCCGGAACCGAAAAGAAGCGCAAAGTTAGCGCGTAACAATCACTTTTCCATTTTCGAATGTTCTTAGATGTGTTGGAAGCATCAAAAATCAGCATCCCTATTCCATACAATGAATCCAATTGTTTGATATCCACATGAGGATTATGTGACAGTAAAAGATAATCTGTCTGTAATTTTTTTCCTTCAGCACTGACGGGCAGGTATCTCTGAGAACTGTCTATCACCAATAATCGCTTATCACCCAGGCTAATATAACCTGATGAATACTGACAACTGCGGGTAATTTTAAAAGATGCCCTCGCTGTTTGCAGACAGGAACTAACCAGCTTATCTCTTATAGCATCAGTTTTATCTCCTAAGAACTGCACACTACGTCCGTATATCACATCAACAGCTGTATGCGCCGGAATGTTGTAGACAATCAGCTTACGTTGCCACTGTGCCTGTAAGTTATCTGCCATATCCCATGCAGCCCACAACAAACAACTTAACAGAGCCAGTATCAATCCTCTTGGCCATTGGCAAAGCCACCAGGCCAGTAGCCCGGCGATTATTCCGTAACAGCAAAACGTGCCATACAATGTTATATGAATCTCTGTTATCAACGCCCCGGGCAAATGCCCTATCCATGCTACAGATGTATTCATGTAATACATCAGCCACTTTAAAATCGTTCCTGTAAAATGAACGGGTATTATCAGCAGTAGAATTTCCCCGTAAAGAATCACTGTAGATAAAGGCACAGCCAGCAGATTAGCCGGCAGGAAGTACAACGGAAATTGCTGAAAGTAATAAAGACACACTGGCAAGGTAAACACCTGTGCGGACAAAGTAAGAGCAATCGCTTCCCATATTTTATCCAGCCAACGGTTACGAACAAACAACAACTGGTAAATCGGTCTGTAACAGATAAGAATACTTAACACGGCCAGATATGACAACTGAAAGCCTACATCTGTCAACAGGTAAGGATTATAACATAACAACAGGAACGCAGAAGCCATCAATGTGTTGTAGATATTTGTATGACGATCCAGCACAAACCGGCCTGCAGTAATAAAGGAAAACATTACAGTAGCTCTTAATACAGAGGCAGAGGCACCTGTAAGCCATGTAAAAGCCCATAAGAAAAATAGAATGATCCCTGCCTTCAATATCTTCGATGGCAACCATTGCAGCAACCATAACAAACTCCCATAAATAAGTGCCAGGTGCATCCCGGAAATAGCAATAATATGCACGATCCCCGTATTCGTATAGTCCTGCACCATGGCTTTATCCAGGTCATAACGGTAACCTATCAGTAATGCGGCTGCCAGTCCGGCCTCTGGCTCTCCTATATATTGTTTAAGTATACGCAGACAATAATCCCTCACTCTCCCTGTCCGGTTATTTAAAACCAGCTTCCACTCTCCTTCCCGCAAATAAACCTGCTGATAAATCTGCTGCGCCACACAATACTGCCTGTAATCAAATCCATCAGGATTCCCACTGCTCTGTATCTCCCGCAGCTTATTACAGAGTAACAACTGATTACCACATTCCAAAGCAACCCCCTCTTTTTCCAGGTACACCAGCAAATTCCCCTTCGCCGGTAACAGGCTATCCCCACGAACAATCCCATCCACCCGCACAACCGTCTTATAAGACCGTGGCTTCTCCTGCAAAGGTTCCTGTACCGTTACAAGCAACAGGTCTGAAGATCTCAAAAAAGAGGCAAAATAATGCCCGCTGTGCCGGATATCCGCATAGCTCATAACAAGACAGCCCACGGCAATAACCAGCAGGTGAATAACCACTCCTTTTATCCATCCGTAAGTAAACTGTACCCATAAAGCCAACCTGGATAAAGCCAGTAATATTATCCCGGACAGACAACAAGTCCCCCATAATACAACCGGTAATAAAGGCATATATGATTGTAATACAATGCCTACAGAAAATGGAAGGATCAACCGTACAAAAGGTGCGCGTTTTAAAAAGGCAACAAACATAAATGGGCAATTGAGGACTACAAATATAAAACAGATCAGTTCGCAGGTTTTAAGAACTTGATAAGTTTTTTCGATGAAATATATTTCTGCAATAAGATCGATTTTAAATATCTATATATTTTACAATTATTATATCATTGAAAAACAGTAAATTAGTAATAACGTTTTTATTGATCTGTTATTGATTAGTTAACATCTTTTTAATATTTAATATTTATAGTAAACTGCACTACCGGTCACGCTATTTATGCAAATAAATAGACGTGTCTTTAATGGTTATTTTGAGGGAAAAGAAAGAGCCTGATCTTCATCAGGCTCTGATCTTTTAATACAAGACCGCAATATTATCGCCTTGATATAAAAGCAAAAGGCCTTCCATACGGAAGGCCTTTTGCTTTTATAATATCTCTGCACCTATTTGCTCAGGTACATGCTTTTCTCTTTGTATAATGTTCTGAAATAAGGGTCACGCAAGTCTTTGATAAAGCGGATCGCTTCACCGGTAGACTTCATCTCAGGCCCTAACTCCTTGTTCACTCCAGGGAACTTGTTGAAAGAGAACACCGGCTCCTTGATAGCAAACCCTTTCAGGTTCTTCTCTATCGTGAAATCCTTCAGCTTCTTGGCACCCAGCATCACTTTGGTAGCAATGTTCAGGTAAGGTACCTGGTAAGCCTTCGCGATGAACGGTGTTGTACGGGATGCACGTGGATTCGCTTCAATCACGAACACCTGGCCATTCTTAATGGCAAACTGGATGTTGATCAGTCCGCGGATATTCAGTGCGCGTGCTATCTTCTCTGCATAAAACTCCATAGTAGTTACTTCCAGCGGAGTAAGGTTGAATGATGGCAGCAATGCATTACTATCCCCACTATGGATACCTGCAGGCTCTATATGCTCCATTACACCCATCACATGGAAATCATCCCCATCAAAAATACCATCTATCTCAGCCTCCTGACAACGGTCCAGGAAGTGGTCAATCAGTATCTTATTACCAGGTAAATGTTTCAACAGGCTCAGTACAGATGTTTCCAGTTCTTCTTCGTTGATCACGATCCTCATACGCTGGCCACCCAGTACATAAGAAGGACGAACCAGCACAGGGTAACCTACCTCTTTTGCTACTTCTATCGCATCATCTGTATTGTAAGCAGTACCATAGTTTGGATAAGGAATACCCAGGTCTTTCAGCAGATCGGAGAAACGGCCGCGGTCTTCTGCAATATCCATGTTATCGAAAGAAGTACCGATGATCTTCACACCTTTCTCTTCCAGGCGTTTTGCCAGTTTCAATGCTGTTTGTCCGCCTAATTGTACAATCACTCCTTCTGGTTTTTCCAGCTCTATGATTTCCCACAGATGTTCCCAGAACACTGGTTCAAAGTACAGCTTGTCTGCCATGTCAAAGTCTGTAGACACCGTTTCAGGGTTACAGTTTACCATGATAGCTTCGTAACCTGACTCCTGAATAGCCTGCAAACCATGCGTACAGCAGTAGTCAAATTCAATACCCTGACCAATACGGTTAGGACCAGAACCCAGCACTATCACCTTCTTCTTATCAGTAGGTTTGCTTTCGTTCTCTGTATCAAAAGTGGAGTAGAAATAAGGTGTCTTAGCTTCAAACTCTGCAGCGCAGGTATCTACCATTTTAAAAGTACGGGTAATGCCCAACGCTTTACGTTTTGCATATACCTCATCTTCCTCACAATCCAGCAGGTGCGTCAGCTGCATATCGGAGAAGCCCATCTTCTTGGCTTCAGACAGCAGATCGTTCGGAACGGTGTTCAGATCAAATTCCAGCAGCTGCTTTTCCAGTGTAACGATATCGTTGATCTGGTTCAGGAACCATTTATCTATGTAAGTCATCTGGTGCAGATGTTTAACAGAAACACCAGCCATCAACGCATCCTTAATACGGAAAATCCTGTCCCAGGTAGGCGTCTTCATTCTTTCCAGCAGTTGCTCACTGCTCATCAGCGACTTGCCATAGTAACCTAATCCCAGGGCATCATTCTCTAAACTCTGACACGCTTTCTGCAGTGCTTCAGGGAAAGTACGGCCGATAGCCATTACTTCTCCCACAGATTTCATCTGCAGGCCTAATGTCTGGTCAGCACCTTTAAATTTATCGAAGTTCCAGCGTGGCATCTTTACTATTACATAGTCCAGTGCTGGTTCAAAGAAAGCGGAAGTAGTTTTGGTGATCTGGTTTTCCAGTTCATCCAGTGTATAACCAATAGCCAGTTTAGCAGCTATCTTGGCAATCGGGTAACCGGTAGCCTTGGAAGCCAGTGCGGAAGAACGGCTCACACGTGGATTGATCTCTATAGCGATCAGTTCTTCATTAGCCGGGTTCTGTGAAAACTGTACGTTACAGCCACCGGCAAAATTGCCCAGGTCGCGCATCATCATGATCGCCTTGTTACGCATATCCTGGAAGGACGTGTCGCTGAGCGTCATGGCTGGTGCTACTGTGATAGAGTCCCCTGTATGGATCCCCATAGGGTCCAGGTTCTCTACGGTACAAATGATCACCACGTTGTCATTACTGTCTCGCAGTAATTCAAGTTCAAATTCTTTCCATCCCAGCACTGCCTTTTCAACCAGTACCTCATGGATAGGAGACGCCTGTAATCCGCGTTGCAACGCTTCATCCAGTTCATCTTTGCTGTGTACAAAACCTCCACCGGTACCACCCAGTGTAAAGGAAGGACGGATTACCAGCGGGAATCCTATTTCCTGGGCAAATTCCTTCCCTTCCAGAAAAGAGTTAGCCGTTCTTGCAGGAGCCACAGGAACACCCAGTTGTATCATCCACTGGCGGAACTGCTCACGGTCTTCTGCTTTATCTATTGCTTTAATGTCCACACCTATCAGGCGTACATTATATTTCTGCCATATTCCCAGCTCATCTACTTCTTTACAGAGGTTCAGTGCTGTTTGCCCACCCATGGTAGGCAATACGGCATCTATCTGATGTTCTTCCAGTATCTGTTCTATACTTTCCACCGTAAGTGGCAACAGGTATACCTTGTCGGCCATCATGGGATCCGTCATGATAGTAGCCGGATTAGAATTTATCAGCACCACTTTAATTCCTTCCTCGCGCAGCGAACGTGCTGCCTGGGAACCGGAATAGTCAAATTCACAAGCCTGACCAATAATAATAGGACCAGAACCAATAATAAGAACAGATTTGATAGAGGAGTCTTTAGGCATTTGCGTTTTCTATTGTAAAAATTAAAAACCAGACGATTTTAATACCATTCACCAGACAAAAAAATCGTGCAAAAGTACGGGTTTCACAGTGTATTATGATAATTAAATTTTCCGCTAAAAACTACCCTTCCGCCTAAACCCTTCACAGACAATAAAAAGACGAGACGAATAATAATTATACATATATCATTTCTTCCCGTTCTCCTCACCAGTTATTAGATATTCTCACATAGTACTTTTTTACAATTTGTTAACAGTCAAGGGAAAGGCGTTACAACATCTTCCCAGATATCACAAATCGTTAATATATAGACCTCCAAAGACTATGTTTACACTCTAATATCTCCTTAAACAGCATCTTATCTATGAAGAAAATTTTATTATTGTGTGCAGTAGCATGCACAGTGACCTTCTATGCCTGTAAAAAAGACAGCGCGACGGACACAAATACCCCAGTTCCCCAGGACACTGTAGCAGTATCCGCAATTGATCCTGTAGCACTTTCCTCATCAGTGAAAATCGGTTATGGTGGTACCAGCGTAAAAGGTGCTTTCCCCGCTACAACTACCGCTGCGGAAACGCCTGTGCTGGATTCCATTTACAACGGACGTATCTATACCACAGTTAACAACCGCTACGTTCTGATCTATCCACGTGTAAGGTCTGGTTTCATCAGTGGTTATTATTTAAAGATCAATGGCGCAGATTCTTATTTTAAGATTGACTACACCATTGCTTCCGGTTTAAGAAAAGCAAGGAATCCGAATCATGGTACACGTGATGAAGTCAATAATATGGATTCATCCATCATCATCAAATTGCCTGCTGGTCTCAAAGGTGATACCTTCTCTATTAAATACGCTGCTTATGACTCCCTGAATCATGTGAGTAATACAATCACAGCTATCGTGAATGTGATCGCTCCTGCGGACTCCACAAATGATGCTTTATTGGCAGGCAGCTGGCATTATGTAGGTTATAAAGGGAGTGAGAGCGATGACTGGCAACCTAATGTAGAGCAGGACAGCAGTTATTTCCGTTATTACAAATGCATAGATAATAAAATAGTAATGACAGAGGATGATGAAACTACAGATGGTCTCGTTCTTCTGGTAACATATAAGAATAAGTATACGTACAACATTCAGTTCTCAGCTGACAATGGATGCCAGCGAATATATTATCACAGTAATCGCAACTTAAATCTGGATGAATCTTCCTGTAGTAATTATGTTTATACTCCTTATAGTGAAGGTACTGATATTTATTCCGGTGGTTATTCATATGATGCAACAACTAAAGTGATCACCTTAATTAAGGATCAGGATAATGCGGGAAATAATTTTGAGAGTACAAAATATTATGTAAAGGAACTGACTTCCAGCAGACTTGTGTTCTACGAAATAGACCGTTCTGATGATTATCATAACCAGCTTGAGCTGGAATATTCTGAGTTCACGAAAAACTAATTAAACAAGATATTATCTATGAAGAAAATTATATTATTCAGTGCAGTTGCCTGTAGCCTGGCATTCTACGCCTGTAAAAAAGATAGCAAAACCGATACTCCTGCTACGGACGATACATCTACCTCAATAGATCCTGTGGCGCTTTCAGCTGCGGTTAAAATAGGGTATGCAACCAGTGTTACAGGAAACCTGCCAACGGCATCTGCAGACGGACCAACACTGCTTATTGATGGTTATGACAATCGCACTTACTATGCTGTTAATAATCGCTATGTTGTCATCTATCCTCAATCAGACAAAGGATTTGTAGCAGGATATTATGTAAAGATCAACGGTGCTCAGAATTATTTTAAAATAGATTATAAAGCAGCAGCCGGTGCAAGGAAATTAAATAAGTCTCATGATTCACGTGAAGAAGGAGATAATTCAGATTCCTCTATTGTAATTAAACTGCCGGCCGGCCTTAAAGGAAATACCTTCTCTATTAAATATGCCGCATTCGACACTTTAAATCATGTAAGTAATACCATCACTGCTATTGTGAGTGTTATCGCATCTAAAGACACTGCTGATAACAGTTTATTGTATGGTACGTGGAGATATAACAGATCTAAAATGAATTATAATGACTGGAGTAATCCACAAAGTTATAAACCTGATACTACTTATGTAAATTACTCATGCATTGATGGTAAACTACAGGGTTGCACAGAAGGGTATAGCTGTGAGCCATATATTTCGCGTATCTATGGTCCTGTTTCAAATGATCAGATCTTCTCTGCAAATAATCTCTACACCACCAGTTATGCGCGTATATACAAAGATCTTTACCCGGATCAATCTACATGCAGTAACCTGATATACTACGATGGTAGTCGTGCTTACTCCAGCATCGGTGGCTATACATATAACAACACTACAAAAGTCCTCACTTTAATTTATGATGAGAACGGTACCGGCGATTACGTGAATAATATATATACTGAAAGTTATACCGTTACCGAGATATCTTCTACCAAACTTGTTTACTACTCCAAAGAAGAATCCGTTAATAATGGTGATCGTGCAGGGGCCCGTGATGGAGACATCAAGATCATATATTCCGAATATCTGAAACAATAATTCCTCCATAAAAATGTCAGCGGTACAAAAAGGTCTTGTATCGCTGACATTTTCAATTCATCATCCTTATTATCTATGAAAAAAGTCCTACTATTAAGTGCTATAGCATGCATGGCACTGTATGCATGTAAAAAAGACAGCACGTCCACATCTACTCCGTTAACAGAAACGCCGGCAGACACGATTGACCCTATAGCCCTCTCCGCTGGAGCAAAAGTCGGCTATGGCGCTATTAATGTAAAAGGTACTTTCCCCCTTGCATCATCAGATGCAAATGCACCCGTACTGGATACCTTATACAATGGTCGTGTGTACGATGCTATCAGTAACCGTTACATTGTAATTTATCCACGTGTAAGTGCAGGTTACCTCGCCGGTTATTATCTGAAAATCAATGGCGCAGATTCTTATTTTAAAATTGATTACAAAACGGGATATGGTTTAAGAAAAGCACAGCAGAAGAATCTGTTTGGCTTACGTGATAATAATGGAGATAATTCAGATTCTTCTATCGTAATCAAATTACCTGATCACCTTAAAGGAGATACTTTCTCTATCAGCTATGCAGCTTATGATACATTGAATCGTATAAGCAATACAATAACAGCAATTGTTAATGTAATCGCCTCTGCAGATTCCACTGATAACAGTAAAATAATTGGTGACTGGCAGGTATCCAGAACTAAATATAATAATGATGACTGGCAGATAATTAGTCTGACAGACTCCAGCAACTATAACTATTATACCTGCTCAAAGAATATGTTGCAAACATCAGAGGATAGCACTGATCTGCACCTGCCGGATAATATAGGTTCCGGTTCATTTATATTCTCATTTGGGACTATGAATCTATTCGCATCAGCACAATCCTACAAAAATATTCAGTTAAACCACGAGACATCATCCTGCAGTAATTTCGTATACGATATAGTTAACTCAGGGGACTACTTAACTAAAGGTGGTTACTCATATAATGCTGCCACTAAAACCATTACTGTAATCCAGGATGAGGATGGTACAGGATCTTATATCACTACGCTGCCATTAAAAGTAAAGGAATTCACTTCTTCCAAAATGGTTGTGTACACGACATATATGAGCGAAGGTGCTTCACATGACGAGATTAATCAGATAACCTACCTCGAACTCCTTAAAAAATAATTACCTATGAAGAAAATTATATTATTCAGTGCGGTTGCATGCAGCGTTGCGTTCTACTCCTGTAAAAAAGATAGTAAAACTGAGACGACTCCAGTCACAGAAACACCAACAGCTGTAATAGATCCGGTAGCCCTTTCTGCTGCTGTAAAATTACCCAATGCAACCAGTACAACAGGAGATCTTCCTGCATCATCATCTTCTTCAGATGCTCCGGTATTACTCACTGATGGTTATGATATGCGTACTTACTACGCTGTCAATAACCGTTATGTTGTTATCTATCCAAGATCAACCACTGGCTTTATAGCAGGGTATTATGTAAAGATTAATGGCGCTGGCAATTACTTTAAAATAAGCTTCCCTGCAAAAGGTGCAAAGAAGGCAAATAAAATACCTCATAACCTGCGTGAAGATGGCGACAACTCAGATTCTGCGATCATAATTAAACTGCCTGCTGGTCTTAAAGGAGATACTTTCTCTGTTAAATATGCCGCATATGATTCTACGAATCGCGTAAGTAACACACTGACCGCTATTGTAAGTATAATAGCTTCCGCAGATTCTACCGATAACAATTTACTGGCAGGTACCTGGAAATATAACCGGTCCCGTTATAATAATAATGACTGGAGTGAGCCATCCTTTTATAAAATAGATACCACCTTTGCAAGTTACTCCTGCGTTGCGGGTAAGTTAGAGTCATGCGACGGTGGATGTGAAGACTATCTATATCAGGAGAGCGGTTATACCACAAACGATATGATGTTCTCTGCTAATAATCTGTATACTGAACATTATATCCGTATCGATAATAGGCTGAATGTCGGGAGTTCCTCTTGCAGTAACCTCGTATATAATCAGGAAGGGTATGATGAGAAATATTACGGTGGTTATGTTTATGATGCAAAAACCAAAGTCCTCACTGTAATCTATGATGGTAATGGTACTACTGATGATGGTGATGCAAGTAATATTACTATCTATAATTATACTGTAACAGAGTTATCTGCTACAAGACTTGTTTATCTTGAGAAAAGATACGATAATGATCGCACTGCTGCACGTGGTTATGACAGCAATGTATCCGCAGACTATTATGAATATCTGAAAAAGTAATCTACTAAAAAGAAGGCCGCGGATCGTATGATCCGCGGCCTTCTTTTTAGCTCTTTATCTTCCCGCTCATCAATGCTATACACATTCCCATCACAGCTATTATAGAGAACGAAATTCGTAAACTCGTTGCCTGTGCTACAAACCCTATCAATGGTGGTCCCAGCAGAAATCCCAGGTAACCGATCGTAGATACCGCTGCCAGCGCCACTCCCGGAGACATTGTTCTGCTACGCCCCGCCGTACTGTACACCAGTGGAACTACAGAAGATACCCCCGCTCCTACCAGCAGGAAACCGAAAATAGCTGTAGCGAAATATGGTAATGATACCGAAATGAGCAATCCTCCCGCTGTTAGCGCGCCACTCATCTGCAACATTCTCTTTACACCAAACCGTGTGGTCAGCCAGTCTGCAATAAAACGGAAAGAGGCCATCGTACTCATAAAAGCAGTATAACCAATACCCGCAATACCTTCCGGTGAGTGGATCACCTTTCTGAAATATACACCGCTCCAGTCGAACATCGTTCCTTCACAGATCATAGAACAAAATGCAATCACCCCAAGGATAAGAATAGGCATCATTACCCGTATCCTCCTTTTAAAAAAAGAGAATGCAAACTGCCTGCCTGTCGTTGTTTTTAATATCAGTAACCTGCGCGTCATCCACGGGAACAGGTACTTTATCCCTTTTCCCTCTTTCTCATCTTCCACTTTCACATCATGACGAACAGCCCATTTTATACTAACACCTACAATGATAATCGCCGTTACCATGATCATCAGGAAATGCTGATAAGGCACTACCTCACCGGCAGACATCGCAGTTCCAATAGCTGCTCCGGTAAATCCGGCCAGGCTCCATAATCCATGAAAAGATGCCATGATAGAACGGCCATACATCGCCTCTACCAGCACTGCCTGTGTATTCACGGCTATATTAGCCATATTACCACAAAAACCAAACAGCATCAGACAGGGAAATAACTGCCAGGATTCACCTACCAGTCCAAGCGTAGGCAGCACCCCCGCATACAATAACCCCGCAATCATCACTACCTGACGGCTGCCATATTTACTCACCATCCATCCTGCTACCGGCATAGACAACATAGAACCTATCGGCAATGCCAGCAGCATCCCACCCAATTCTCCATCACTCATATGCAGCTTCTGCTGAATAGCAGGAATACGGGATGCCCAGCTTGCAAAGCAGAGTCCCGTTAAGAAGAACAATGCACTTACCGCAATACGTGCAGATTTTTTCTGAGAATAGTCTAATGTAAGTTCCATATCAGATTACTTTTATACCTAGTTGTAGATAAGGACTTGCCAACTCAAGCCCCGCAGCGTCTGTAATAATGGTATCCATCTCTGTAATATCACATACTTTATAAGGTTCGGCTGTTCCCATCTTATCGCTGGTTACCAGAGAGATCACCCGGTTTGCTGATTGCACCATTACATTCTTCACCGCCGCTTCTTCCATATCCGGACCAGTAACCCCTACTTCTGTATGCAAACTGCATACCCCCATAAAGCAGATATCCGCCCTCACCTTTTCCAGCATACGAATAGTGTCCAGCCCTGCCGTTACCTGCGAACTTTTAAAAATACGCCCGCCGGTAAGGATCACCTCTATACCCGGATGTTCCATCAGCTGCATGGCAATAGGAACACTGGGAGTAATCACCGTAAGTTCTAATGAGGGAGGGAAAAGTTTTACCAGGGCATATGTAGAAGTGCCCCCGTCTATAATAAGTGTTTGTCCGTTTTCCAGGAATGACAATGCCTTGCCTGCAATCGCTTTCTTATCATCTTCATGAATAGCAATGCGTTCATTAAAAGTATAAGGATGAGGAGAGTGCGGAATAGCGCCACCTCTTACTTTAATTAACAGGCCATTTTGTGCCAGTACTTCCAGGTCGCGGCGCACAGTGTCTTCAGATACCTGCAGATCATTACTCAGCTCCGTATGCAATACCTTATGATCGGCTTTTAGCTTCTTGAGTATATAATCGAAACGCTCCTCTTTCAGCATGTTCTTGCAATTTAATGCAATATTATGAAATAATCTGCAATAAATGCATAACTTTGCACAAAACAGCAGAATATGGCAAGGATTGCAATAGACATGGATGGCGTAATGGCAGATACTGCACAGCAGTTTATCAACTACTATGAACAACATTATGGGGTAAGAATAGATAAGGAGTCATTAAACGGCCATCCGGAAGCAGACGGTTTTCCTCACGAGAAAGCAATCATCCGCAGCTTCCTGTTCGAACCAGGTTTCTTCAGGACCAAACCGGTGATAAAAGACAGTCAGGAAGTAATAAAAGCATTACAGGATAAATATGAGGTATTCATAGTATCTGCCGCAATAGAATTCCCTGGGTCTTTAACAGAGAAAATCGACTGGTTGCAGGAACACTACCCTTTCATCAGCTGGCAGAATATAGTTTTCTGTGGATCGAAGACGATTGTACAGGCAGATTATATGATTGATGATCATATCAAAAACCTGCAGCATTTTAAAGGAGAAGCACTGATGTATACAGCGCCACATAATATAAATGTGACAGACTACAAACGTGTAAACAACTGGGAAGAAGTTGGTAAACTGTTATTATAGATCAATACCGGCAACGTTATTGATGCTGTTGAATTCATAAAATCCGGGGTCTGTGGCATAGCCTTTTAAAACAGGCTGGTATAAGAGGTCGTATGCGCAGCGTTCAAATGCTACCGCATCAATGATCAGCTCCTGTGTGAAGTTGGTCCAGGTGCAGCTTATACCTTCTTCCCCGCCATTGTCCCCCAGTTCATGGGCAGTAGCATCCCGGAATACCGGCCACCACATTTCCAGGGATAAAGCAACTTCCCGCACTATCAGATGTATCGCATCCGGAAGAATAGTGTATTCTTCCACCTTTATTAATGCATTACGCTGATCCCGGTTCAATCTCTTTGCAAGGATTTCACGATTACGCTTCTGTGTAAGTAGTTCCGCCGCACCGTTAATCTGCATTCCAATATACCATATGGGAGAATCAAATGCGTTTGGCAAAAAATCCATATGAAGTAGCTTTATATATTTAGCAGTAGATCATACACACAATGATACCAGCAGTATCGTTATGGTAACACTAGTGAAATTATAATAATTTTATGATACAATGAAAAAGGAAAGTTTCATTTCATAAGCTACAGAGTAATAAAATACAACAGAGGAGATCGATATAGGTATAATGCACTGGTGGGTAATAACCTTATTATCAGATCAGGTGCTTTTTTTTGAACGGACCTGCTTACGTAACTGGATGATATCTTTCTTTGCCAGCTCCAGTGCGTCCTTTAAGGAAGAATAACTTTTCAGTAACAGGTTGTGCTCTTCCAGCAATTTGTAATACTTCTCCCGCATAGCCAGCATTTCATCATTATCAGCCTGCCTTGCATCTTCCAGTACACCCGGGTACAGGAATCCGGCGGTAGTCATTTCCAGTGCCCTGGATACGCGCTCCAGTTCTTCTGCACCAAAAACTTCTTTTTCAAACAAATTATACATCGTTCTGCGGCTCATGCCCAGTCGTTTTGCTAATCTTGTTTTGTTAAGACCCCGTTCTCCTATCAGTTCCATCAGGCGGCTCCCATGATGCAAAACTGTGTGCTCTCCAGCCTTATCCCCGCTGTTTACAGTTACACTGTTCCATTCGTAGAATTCTTCCGGTGTTACATTGATTAATTCACAGAATTTTTCGAGCGTGCTTCGTTTCATATCGCTCTTTCGTAAATGGTAGTGGGCTATCTGGTTTGTAAAACCGGCCAGATCGGCAAAATCTACTATCTTTATTTTCTTCTGCTTTAAAATTTGTTTCAGGCGCTGGCCCATGTGGATTAACCTGGACATGTATTCTTTAGATTAGTTGATAGCTTCAGTGTGTTGTGCAACTCATACAATATAATAATAATTTCCATTTCATTTTATGAAATGAGAATTTCATATAGACAATGTGGTTATTATAATGCTGATCAGGTGATTTTTTAAATGCAGTAAAAACAGCACATTGCACACTTTACATCAGCCAAAAATGTTGACAAAATTTAGAATGGGCCAGACAGACTCCCTCCGTAATGCTTACTGGTGGCCACTTTCAAAAATTTCATATATTCTTAAAAATATATGTGCAAATTTTGGGACAGCAAAATAAATATAAATATATTTGATTATAAGTAACCATAAATGATAAATACGACAGTACTGTTCTCTAAAAATTCACGTTTCCCAAAAGCATACAATAACAACTATTAATATGAAAAAATCCATGCCATCCACACCGCCACCAGTAAACGTGTTACAAGACGTACATTCAAGAATGATCAATCTCCCTATTTATTTCAGGGAAAGAGTTTGTGAAGAATGTGCCTGGAGCGTACCAACGTTCTATCGTAAAATGCGTAGTGTTAACAAACCCGGAGGTCTTGACAAAGACAAGATCATACCTTCGCTCAGCAACGCTGAAAAAGAGAAAATTATCGCTGTAATGGATGAGGTCTACCAGGGCTTCTGGAATTACTGTGATAAATACCGTAAGAAACCAGGTAAATAGCCGGTTGGTTTTACTTCTCTCTCTCTTTTGACGTCTCTTTTAGCCCCTAATTCCTTTCCCTTACTAATAGCCCCAGGTTATCCAATTAAAAGGCATTACATAATAGTCTGTCACTATTAATACTTACTATTCCCCAATTTTATTAAATTTAAGCCGCAGATTGACATCACGTTACTCACTTAAACGACCAACAAAAAAAACTGATTGAAGCTATGGCTTATCCGTACCAGATCAAAAGCATAGAAGAGTACCAACAGAACTATCAGCAAAGCGTAATGGACCCTGAAGGGTTCTGGGCGAATATTGCTGATCACTTTTACTGGCGCAGAAAATGGGATAAAGTGCTGGAATGGAACTTTAAAGACCCCAATATTAAATGGTTCGTAGGCGGTAAACTCAATATTACCGAAAACTGCCTGGACAGACACCTCGCCACAAATGGAAATACCCCCGCCATCATCTGGGAACCCAATGATCCGGAAGAACGTCACCGTATAATCACCTACCGTGATCTATACAATAAAGTATGCCAGTTCGCTAACGTACTAAAGAACAATGGCGTTAAAAAAGGCGACCGCGTATGTATCTATATGGGTATGATACCGGAACTCGCTATCTCCGTGCTGGCCTGTGCCCGTATCGGAGCCATACACTCCGTAGTATTCGGAGGCTTCAGCGCACAATCCATTGCAGACAGGATACAGGATGCTCAGTGTAACCTCGTTATCACCTGCGACGGCGCCTTCCGCGGTAATAAAGACATTCCTCTCAAATCTGTAATAGACGATGCCCTCGTCGCCTGCCCTTCCGTAAAAAAAGTGATCGTATGCACCCGCACCCGTACTCCCGTAAGTATGATCAAAGGCCGCGATCTATGGTGGGAAGATGAAATCAAACAGGTGGAAACAATGGGCAACCCACCCTGCCCCGCAGAAGAAATGGATGCAGAAGACATGCTCTTCATCCTCTATACTTCCGGCTCCACAGGCAAACCTAAAGGCGTTGTACATACCTGCGGCGGATACATGGTATACGCCAACTACACCTTCGTAAACACCTTCCAGTACCAGCCCGGTGAAGTGTACTTTTGTACAGCAGACATAGGCTGGATCACCGGTCATAGTTATATCGTATACGGCCCCCTCAGCGCAGGTGCTACCACCCTGATGTTTGAAGGTGTACCTACCTATCCGGATGCCGGCCGCCTCTGGTCTATCACCGATAAGTTCCGTGTTAATACACTCTATACCGCACCTACGGCTATCCGTAGTTTAATGAGCTACGGCCTTGGTCCTGTAAATCATAAAGACCTCAGCTCCCTCAAAAAACTGGGCAGCGTAGGCGAACCAATTAATGAAGAAGCCTGGCATTGGTTTAAAGATAATATCGGTAAAGGACGTTGTCCTATCGTAGATACATGGTGGCAGACAGAAACCGGTGGTATCATGATCACTCCCATTGCCGGCGTCACCAAAGAAAAACCAGGTTACGCTACCTTACCGCTCCCCGGCGTACAACCGATACTGGTAGATGAAACAGGGAAAGAAGTAACCGGCAATAATGTGAACGGAAACCTCTGTATCAAATTCCCATGGCCAGGTATGTTACGCACTACCTACGGCGATCATGAACGCTGCCGTACCACCTATTTTGCTACCTATGATAACCTCTACTTTACCGGCGACGGATGTCTTCGTGATGAAGACGGTTATTATCGTATCACCGGCCGTGTAGATGATGTACTCAATGTAAGTGGTCACCGTATTGGTACCGCCGAAGTGGAAAACGCCATCAACATGCATGCTGGCGTTGTGGAAAGCGCTGTAGTAGGATTCCCGCACGATATCAAAGGACAAGGCATCTACGCTTATGTGATCACAGATCGCATGACGCACGATCCCGAACTCACTAAAAAAGATATCCTGCAAACAGTATCCCGTATCATTGGCCCTATCGCCAAACCAGATAAGATCCAGTTTGTAAGCGGACTGCCAAAAACACGCTCCGGTAAAATCATGCGCCGCATCCTGCGCAAAATTGCAGAAGGCGAAATCGATAACCTGGGCGATACCAGCACACTCCTCGATCCCGCTGTAGTAGACGAGATCAAACGTGGTAAAATATAACTGACTATAAGGGCTGACTAATCCGAAGTACCGCCAACTGTTTGGAAGTACAGACATTAGTCAGCCCTATTTATTTTTGTTCATGAAATTCTTGAAACGCCTCCTATATTTTCTCCTTATACTCTTCCTGCTGCTGAATATCATCGCAGCATTCCATGCCTGGAAATTCACTCACTTCTATCCCGCCGGTGCCTTTAAAAACAAAAAACCGGAACAGATGAATACCTGGGAAAAAGTGAAGATGGTAACCCTGGGCGTACGCCTCTCTAAATCTGTAATAAGACTACACCCAAACGTACCTTTCGAAACAGTACTCCTTCATACCAAAGATGGGCTGCGACTGGAAGGATGGTATATCCCCGCACCCAAAGCCACAGGCACCGTTATATTATTTCACGGTTATAACGCCTGTAAAGACGGTTATCTCCCGGAAGCATATTACTTCCGCCAGCTTGGCTACAACACATTCATGATAGACTTTCGCGGCCATGGTAACAGTGAAGGCAGTACCTGCACTGTTGGCTACAAAGAAGCAGAAGATGTGAAACTCACCTATGAATACGTAAAACAAAAAGACAAACATATTATTCTCTGGGGCATGAGCATGGGCGCTGCTGCCATCATCAGGGCAGTACCTTCCTATCAGTTACACCCGGACAAAGTAATTCTCGAAAGCTCTTTCGCTACATTAACAGATGCTGTAAAAGGAAGAATGAGAGCCGTACACCTTCCCGGTACACCACTAGCGCAAATGCTTACCTTCTGGGGAGGTGTGGAACAGGGCTTCTGGAGTATAGGTTTTAAACCAGAAAGAGATGCCCGTCAAATAAACATGCCGGCCCTCGTATGCTGGGGCTCTCATGATACAAGAGTAACCAGGGAAGAAACAGATCTCATCTACCAACACCTGAGCAGCCGCAAAAAACAACTGGTAATATTTACAGAGTCTGGTCATCAGTCTTTCTGCCGTCATGAACCAGCTAAATGGAAAAGCGCAATAAAAGAGTTTCTGCGATAAAAATAAAAAAGCACGCTCCACAAAATGAAGCGTGCCTCACAAGACCAATACCCGCTTATGATAGTTCATGGCACCATGATAGTACCACTACAATGCTCCGCTGTCAACAGCAGCACGGGAAAATAATATAGGAGATTAACAGACTTCAAAGATACTCCTGAAGACTGCTACGGGAATGCTGGTTAACGTCTTATTACTACAGGTGTACCCACCTTTATGATCTCATACAGCTCGGCAACATCCTGGGTTTTCATACTGATACAACCCAGTGTCCAGTTAATACGATTCTCTACATAATTATCTCGGATACCTGAGTCATATTCCACTCCATGAATACCAATACCACCACCAATAGAAGCATTAGCGGGTAACATACCTTCAGACTGTAACTGGTGAAATTTTGTCCAGGAAACTTCATTCGGATAGTCCAGTAACATAAAACGGCTCCAGCTCTTGTCAAAACGTTTACTCTGGATATGGAAAGTGCCTTCAGGAGTACGGTGGTCACCTTCCAGTTGTTTGTCCGACTGATCCCTGCTGCCGAACACAACTTTGTATACCTTACGCAAGGTCACATCTTCATACAGGTACAACCTGTAATCACTCTTATCTATCAGAAGAAATACCTTATCCGGATCAATATTATCACGGCTTACCTTCACAGTATACAGGTCCTCTTCTCTTTCAGCATTTAATCCTGGCACCGAAACACCCAGTAGCAGGAATAGCAATAAGCAATAGCAACGCATTTCACAAGGGATTTTGCTCAATCTTAACGTTGGCATTCAAGCCTTTATTGTGAAAGATAATGAAAAAGGAGAAAGAGCAACAAGCCCTTTCTCCTTTCCATTTAATATTTTACTAATACTAGTAACCGAAAATTTCTTCCAGCGTTACCTTCTTCACATCACCATATTTCTTCAGATTATCCAGACTGATTTTCTTTTCAGAACCCAGGATACAATAAGTGTATGGCTTACCCGCAAGATTCTGATCATGAAATAATTTCACATTATCAAAAGTGATCTTGTCAATATTCTCATATACAGTTTTGCGGTAGTCAGTAGTTAAACCCAGCTTCTTGGATGCCAGGTAATTAAAGATGATACCATCCTGCGTAATACGTTCTGTTTCAATATCCTGTTTCTGACTCATCCTGGATGTTTCAAACAGTTTGTCGGAACGGGGAATATCATTCAGTAACTCATTCATACCAGTAATGGCATCATCCATTTTATCTGCCTGGCTACCTACATAAGCAACCACAGAATAACGCTCATCTTTCTTATCAGGAGATGCATAGTAAGCATAAGTAGAATAAGCAAGCGCTTTGGACTCACGGATAGTCTGGAATACGATAGATCCCATACCACCACCGAAATAATTATTGAACATACTGATAAGTGCAGTATTCTCTGGTTTATATACAGATGAATTCCTTACCCAGTTTACTTCAGACTGTACCATATCATAATCTGCAAACAGTACATTGTTCTTTGTCTGATCAGCTTTTTCAAACTTGATGGCTGGTGGTGCCACCTTAAAAGTTGCCGGTAAAGCATGCTCTTTCTTTACAGAAGCTACAGCGGCTGTCAGAGACTGAGGGCCATAATAGATAACTGTATGTTTGTAGTCTGGCAGGGAATGCAGTAAATCTACAAGGTCCTTTGCAGTAATTGCATTCAGTTCAGCGTCGCTCAACTGATTATTAAAAGGATTTTTCGCACCATACATACCATAATTCACCAGCCCTTTCAGGATAGCGCCTTTATTCAGTTTGTTATCTGAACGGCCCTTTTGTATACGACCTTTTAATGTAGCCAGTATCTGCTCGTTAGGCTGACAGTTTCTCAGCAGATGTTCAAACAGAGAGGCTGCCTGATCAAAGTTCTCCTGTAAACCGGAAATGGTAATCACTGTTGCATCTGTACCCGAACTTACACTGAAATTACAGGCAATATTGTAAAACTCTTTACTGATCTGTTCCGTAGTATACTTGTCTGTTCCCAGGTATTGCAGATACTGTGAAGCCAGTGGTAATAACTTATTATTCCAGCTTCCCATATCAAAACGGTAGTAAAGACGGAATAAACCATTATCCTTATTCTGTACATACAATACATCAGCCGCTCCTACTTTTCCTTTCTGGATATCCTTATCGAAATCCAGCCACTGTGGTTTTACCGGTGTAGCAGGAATAGCATTTAATTTCACCAGGAAAGCCGATTGAGCTTCGCGGTTTACTTCCACCGGAGTGATAACAGGCTTTTCTACCTTTTCGATATTCTTATCTTCACCTTTACGTTTGTATAGTAGTACATAGTTGTCTTTCAGGTACTTATTAGCAAAATCTACGATCTCCTTTTTAGTCACCTTACTCATATCGTCCACAGCAGAAACATCTGTCAGCCAGTTTTGTCCCCTGTGTTTAATAAAGCCGTCCATCATGGAATTCGCACGGTTGCTATTATTGTCCAGGCCCTGCAGTTCAGCCAGTTTGGCATTGTTTACAATCGCCTTTACCAGTGTTTCATCAAACTCCCCTTTCTTCAGAATTTCCAGTTGTCCCAGCAGCAGGTCTTTTACCTGTTCCAGTGTCTGGCCCTGTTTGGCTTTACCACTCAGGCTAAATACGGTGTAGTCTTTCCATTGCATTAAACCAGCGCTTGCGCCCTGTACTTTCTGCTGCCTGTTGATGTTCAGGTCAAGTAATCCAGCCTTTCCGTTTTCCATGATCTCTGAAAGAACGTTCAGCAGCGTAGACGATTTAACATCCAGCGCTCCCGGCATACGGAATGCAATCATTACATTTTCAGCATCCGGACCGAATACTTCTTTTACAATAGGTGCAGTGATCGGCGCTTCTACAGGAGCTTTATACTCCGGTACAGGCTTAGGCTGCATATAAGCGAAACTGCTGTCAATATGTTTGATCAGGTAATCAAAGTCAAAATCACCCGCCATTACGATGGCCATATTGTTAGGCACATAGTAGGCATTGTAGAACTGACGGATAGCCTTAAGAGAAGGATTTTTCAGATGCTCAACAGTACCGATAGTACTCTGTTGGCCATAATTATGAGTAGGGAACAGGCTCTTCAGCATCAGTTCATAAGACTTACGTCCGTCATTATCCAGTCCTCTGTTCTTTTCTTCATACACCGCTTCCAGCTCTGTATGGAACAGGCGGAAAACCGGGTCTCTGAAACGTTCAGACTGTACCGCCAGGAATTTATCTACCGCGTTGGAAGGAATATCTTCTTCATAGATAGTCTCTTCTGTCCAGGTATGCGCATTGGTTCCCTGAGATCCCATGCTGGCCATTGCCTTATCGTATTCGTTAGCGATGGCATACTTTGCTGCCAGTCCGGATACACTGTCTATCTGGTGATAAACAACTTTTCTCGCTATCGGGTCGGTTGTATGATTGTAGGTATCATACAATCCTTCGATATTGTCCAGGTAAGGCTTTTCCTTTGCCCAGTCAAGAGAACCGTACTGTTCGGTACCCTTAAATAACAGGTGTTCCAGGTAGTGGGCAAGACCTGTATGGTCCTGTGGGTCATTGTTACTACCTGCTCTTGTTCCGATCAGCGTTTGGATACGTGGATCTTTCTTGTTAACGCTGAGAATTACAGTAAGGCCGTTCTTTAATGTGTAAAAGCGAGCCTTCATTGGGTCGTTGGTGATATACCGGTACTTATAGCCCCCGGACTCACCCTCCTTCCATTCGTACTTTTGCTGTGCAGATGTGGTGTTCATCAGGGCACAGGTAAACAGCAATAAATTAATTGCTTTTTTAATGAGGTTCATGTGTTGGTTTTTGACAAATAAAAAAAACATGACCAAATATAATGGTAATGTCCGGATGTCATGCAGCAGGAAAATGTTAAAAGGGGCAATAAAATGAGCAGCGGAGAACTGACTCTAATCCGGGTAAACTCTTCTGGCACTGATGTTTATGGTATCCAGATAGACTGTATGGACATAGTGGGCATAAAGGACAGGCGAAGAACGCACCGTGTCCAGACGTAGTGTTCCCTGTTTACTAACAGGTTGAGTAACAGGTTCATGAGCATAAGCTTTTACGCCCACAATCCTTGTGTCACACGAATGAGCCCAGATGATAAATCCGGTACAGGCCAAAAAAGCAATAACAGAACGCATAACTAATTTAAATTATGTACACCCCAAAACGTTTAAAAACCATTAAAACGTATACCTATGGAAAATGGATATTGTTCAAGACCGTAATCATGTAACGGTGTTAAGGCAAAATTACCATACAGTTTAAATGGTCCGTAGCCGATGTCCCCTGTCAGGCTAACCTTCCATTTATTGAGGTTAAAATCGTCTACCTTCTTCACTTTCCCTCTCTCTTTACTTATCTGTTTGGTACGTGCCTTTACTAAATATCCCCCCATTACACCCATACTCATCTTAAATGCTTTCGACGGACGGGCCGCATTGCTGTTAAAATTTAGCATAAGCGGTACGCTAAGATATTCAGCAAAAAGTTTGTTTTTGGAGAAATTAATAGTGTCCCGTATGATTTCGGTTGGATAACCGGGTACGTAGGTAATGTTCCGTGCAAAACGGTAGTTATTCATTTCTACGCCCAGCGCATATATAAGGTTCAGTTTGTGTTTGTAGAGATTCAGGCGTTGCTGGAACAACCAGATATTTACATTCACAGACTTTCCTGTTATCAATTTGAATTCTGAAGGAGTTAATGGCGTACTCCCTGTGCGGGGAGCCAGTGTGTTCAATCCTGAAGCAGAGTAGGTATAAGATCTGTTGATATCTGCCAGATAAGGATTTGTAGCTGAATAATAAGCATAAGAAACAACGCCTGTGTAATCGCTGCGGTCTATATAGTTATTGAAACCCAGGTCAAGTACAAACCATTTTGTTTGCAGGTTTCTTTTGAGTTTGGCGCGGGCATAGGCAGTGTCGTTATAAATCTTAAAAACACGCTTCCCTTTAGCATCTTTGCCCTGTAAGATCACCAGTCCTTTTACCTGGATCTTAACCAGGGAATCCTTTTCCTGGGCGTTTACACCCACACTTACCAAAAGCAGCAATAATAGCCAGCGTAAAGCTTTACACTTCATATAATATATTTTCAATCCTGTTACCGGTTATGTTATTCCCGGTATAATTGTTACTCTTTCTTTGAAAAGAATCCCGCCACATTGGCTACACCGTTCAATAGCTTGCTGTTGCGGTTCATTGTCACTGACAAATCCTATCACATTTACTTTTTCTTCCTTGAGAAGAACCTCGCCACATTAGCGACCCCGTTCAATAGCTTGCTGTCTCCGTTCATTGTCACTGATACCACCAGTTCTCCCTGTACGGGGGCTGGAGCCGTTACTATTTCAGATACCTTGTTATTGGTGTTGATAGCTGTTGCATTGGCCAGCACTGGAGCTTTCTGCACGGGGTTAGCAACGGCAGCCGCTATCTGCTCCTGTTCATTCATCTTGTCCTGCAATTGCTTCACCACTTCCCCAGAAGTCGCAACTGGCTGCGCCAGTTTAGTAAGTCCCGGATTGCTGTTATCAGCAACTGCTGGTTTATCGCCAACACTGTTTATTACCTGTTTGCCATTTACTATTACACCTGGGCTACCATTTGAAGTCACGCCCGGTCTACCATTTACTGATACGTCTGGTTTATTATGCTCTGCAGGTTTATTACTTGCCAGCAGTTGTTTCCCTGTTGATGACAGGCTACCAGGCTGTTGCCCGTTCGTTTTATTAGGTGTTTGTGTCTGACTACTTGTAGAACCAGTGCCTGTTTGCGCAAGACTACCTGATTGCTGGTTCCCGGCCTGATTATTATTAGTGGCCTGATCCGCCATTAATTGCTGGTTCGTATCTGTAGCTGCCTGCCCATTACTTCCATCTCCTACCTGCTGATTACCAGCTACCTGTCCATTATTCACCCCACTATCCGTGGTTACTTTATTCATTGCCACCGGCACATTTTCTTTACCCGGCAAAACCGGTAACACCCATATCGCTACTCCGGCAACAACTGCCGCTGCGGTACTCCACCACCAGATAGGGCGTATTGTACGCCGGTTATGCCTGTAAAGTGTTTGTTTATTTTCGAACTGAAGGTGTAGATCAGGCTGTAACCTTGCCTGTTGTAATAAATTAAGCTCCTTGGATAAATGTACATTCCCACGGATCATCTTCTCAAAAGCCAGCTTCTCCGCTCCATGTAACTCATTATCCACATAATCCAATAGCTGTATCGACTCGTGATATAACTCGTTCTTCGCATCAAACTGTATCTCAGTATCAGGTGTCAGCTTCACCGATTCCAATAAAGCCATCTCCTCCCTGATGTGCGGATGCTGCTGCAGGAACAGCTCCAGCGCCGCCATCTCGTCTCCGTTTAGTTCCCCGTCTACGGCACTAAGCAGATACTCTTCATAGTTTGATATGTCAATATTTATCTCCATTAAATAACGTTCTCCATTTTCACCAGGTATTGCTTTAAAGATATCCGTGCCCTATGTAAATAAACCTTCACCTGGGAAGGGTTCAACTTCATAATCTCTCCAATCTCCTCATAACTGTAGCCCTCGTAATCCTTTAATAAAACCAGGGACCGCTGTACTTCAGTTAACCGTTCCAACGCTTTCTCCAGCACTTTCTTCGCATCATGTACCCGCTGCTCCGATATTTTCACTTCTTCTTTAAACTCATCTACCAGTGTAATCCGCTTTATCTTCCGGACATGATCTATCATATTGTGGTAGCCTACTGTAAACAGATAGGACTTGGCCTTTTCAAAAGGCACATCTGTACAGTGCTTCCACAATATTTCAAACGCATTCTGTACTACATCTCTCGCATCTTCTGTGTGGTCTAAGTTTTTCACAATAAACCTGAAGAGATTGTCTGAATACAGATCCACGCATTTGTTATACTCCTTTTCGGTCATCCGGATTCTGCGTGATTTTAATGCTAATGTCCGACAAATACTTTTATAACGCTTTATATCTCTTCTCTTTATCTCCCCGACTGCTACCTGTACAAAATTCCTGCTCGATGATTCCGGATGATACCGCGACCACAAATTCAGGGTCCAGACATTACTATGACGCAGACCAACTACCAAATGTTACACTCCCGTCAAACTTTTTACTTACTTGTCATAAAACCCCGCACAGCTGCCCGAATCGTAATACATTTATTCATATAACTTTGAACCAGGTTACAAAAAGCTGTCATTTATGAACGAAAAATTCGTTACCCGTCTGCAAAAAGAACTGGAAGAGATCCAAACCGCAGGTCTTTTTAAGAAGGAAAGGATCATTACTTCCGAACAGGGAGCTGAAATTCAGGTTGGAGGAAACACAGTTATCAACTTTTGTGCGAATAACTACCTCGGCCTGTCCAGTAATCCGGAAGTCGTAAAGGCAGCCAAAGATGCTATTGATACCCACGGATACGGAATGAGCAGCGTTCGCTTCATCTGCGGTACCCAGGATATTCACCGCGAACTGGAACAGAAACTGGCGCAATTCCTTGGTACAGAAGATACTATCCTCTATGCTGCAGCCTTCGACGCCAATGGCGGTGTATTCGAACCACTGTTCAATGAAGAAGACGCTATCATCTCCGATGCCCTTAATCATGCTTCTATTATAGACGGGGTACGCCTGTGTAAAGCACAGCGCTTCCGCTATGAACATAATAATATGGCCGACCTGGAAGCAAAACTCCAGGAATCTGCAGCTCTCCGTAGTCGTATCATCGTTACCGACGGTTCCTTCAGCATGGACGGTACTATCGCCCAGCTGGACAAAATCTGCGACCTGGCCGATAAATACGATGCTATCATAATGGTAGATGAAAGCCACTCTTCAGGTTTCTTAGGTAAAACCGGCCGTGGTACCCATGAATACAGGAATGTAATGGGGCGCATAGATATCATCACCGGTACCCTGGGTAAAGCCCTTGGCGGTGCTTCCGGCGGATTCACCAGCGGTCGTAAGGAAATCATAGACATGTTACGCCAGCGTAGCCGTCCTTACCTCTTCTCTAACTCCGTGGCTCCCAGCATCGTAGGCGCTTCTATCGCCGTACTCGATATGCTGAGTGCGAAAACTACCCTCCGCGATAAACTGGAATACAACACCAAATACTTCCGCAGCAAAATGACCGAAGCCGGCTTCGACATCAAGCCCGGAGATCATCCAATCGTACCTGTAATGCTGTACGATGCCCTGCTGAGTCAGCAGTTTGCCGACAAACTGTTAAAAGAAGGCATCTACGTTATTGGGTTCTTCTATCCCGTAGTAGCAAAAGGACAGGCCCGCATCCGTGTTCAGCTTAGTGCTGCCCATGAACAGGCCCATCTCGATAAAGCTATTACTGCCTTTACCAAAGTGGGTAAAGAATTAGGCGTGATAAAATAAACCAACCTTAAAGAAGTCCGGCCGGGTTTCCGGTCGGGCTTCATACTACCCTCCTTCCTATCTCCGTCCTCTCTCCTTCCTGTCTCCGTCATACCTGAAGCATAGTTGAAGCATGTTAACCGCGCACTTTAACACCTAAAAAGCTACTTTTGCAGCATCAAAAAAAGATCTGCAATGAAACTCACTGGCTGGATGCTCTTCCTGGTTGCCATACTGGCAAATGCCTGCGCACCAAATAATGTTAAAGTACAACCGTCCTGGGAAAAGTATTTTACCCAATACAAAGTAGAAGGATGTTTTATGCTGTTTGATAACGGCAAGGGTACTTTTGGCGTATACAACTTAGACAGAGCTAAAGAACGTTTCCTCCCCGCCTCTACTTTCAAGATCTTCAACTCCCTGGTAGGACTTGAAACCGGTGTCATCAAAGACACTTCCATGGTAATTCCCTGGGATGGTATTGTCCGCTCACGTGAAGAGATCAACCGTTCTCTCAGTATGAACCAGGCATTCCGCCTGTCTTCATTTCCCTATTACCAGGAAGTAGCCCGTCGCATTACAAAACCTGTCATGCAGAAATGGCTGGACACTGTTAAATATGGCAACATGAAGATCAGCAAGATAGATACCTTCTGGGTAGATAATACCTTGCAGATCTCCCCAGACGAAGAACTTGGCTTTGTCAAGAAACTTTATTTCGACCAGCTCCCTTTCCATAAATTGACCATGCAAACCGTACGTAGCGTAATGCTGATGGAGAAAACGCCTCAATATGAACTGAGCTACAAAACCGGATGGGGTACAGTAGGTAAGAAACAGATCGGATGGATAACCGGATGGATAGAAAAAAATGGCCTGCCCACCTTTTTCGTCCTGAACATAGAATCAGAAAATCCGAAGACCGACATGCGCACCGTTCGGATGAACATCCTCAAAAGCATTCTCACCGAAGCCGGATATATAGAATAATATTAGAACAGCCCATAGTTGACTTACGCAACTATGGGCTATTCCCCTGATCCTAAGTTAATTGTTCCAGTCAACTATCTCCAAAAACCCACGCTACGTTAAAAAACTCCTAAATCCCAACCTTTACATACTGTAAAACGTACTAAAAAATTTATATTTGATCTTTGTCTTTCCTACAAGACACATTTATTGAAACCTGAATAGGATGATGTTACGCTTTCAGCATAGTGAATATTTATGGGCACTGGCATTGTTGCTGGTATTACAACTTGCATTTATCAGTATCTCCTGGTGGAAACGCCGCTCTGTCCGTAAACTGGGAGACCCTGTACTGGTAGAAAAACTCTTTACCGGTTACTCCCGCCACCGTTTTGTTCTCCGCTTCCTGCTTATTTTCCTCGCATTCTTCTTCGGCGTATTGGGATTGGCCAATATGCAGAAAGGCAGCCGCATGGAAAAGATCACCCGTAAAGGTGTGGACGTGGTTATAGCCCTGGACGTAAGTAAAAGTATGCTGGCAGGAGACGTGAAACCCGATCGTCTCACCCGCGCCAAACAACTCATTTCCAAGCTGGTAGACAAACTCGATAACGACCGCGTAGGTCTCGTTGTATTTGCCGGTAACGCATACCTGCAGATGCCGCTCACTATCGACTACTCTGCCGCAAAAATGTACCTTACCACTGTCAGCCCCGATATGATCCCTACACAGGGTACCGCCATCGGTCAGGCTATCCAGGTCAGTGATGATGCATTCAATAAAAAAGAACGCAAACATAAATCGCTCATTATCATCTCCGATGGGGAAGATCATGATGAAGCCGCTATATCCAGGGCAAATGCGGCCTTTGATAACGGAGTAGTGATCAATACAATAGGTATTGGTTCTCCTACCGGTTCCCCGCTTCCTGATCCGGAAACCGGTACCTTCAAAAAAGATAAAGAAGGGAATACCGTTATCTCCAGGTTGAATGAAGAAGAACTGAAATCCATTGCCTCCGCAGGCAGAGGTATCTACGAACACCTGGATAACAACACAGAAGAAGTAGTGAATTCCCTGGTCCGTAAAATAGACAGTATGGAACAGAAAGAATTTGGCGAAAATATTTTCACAGACTACAACAGCTACTACCAGTATTTCCTGGCAATAAGTGCGCTCTTACTGGTAGCAGAGTTTTTTATTCCTGAAATCAGACGTAAGACCCGTGTAAACGTTGTTACAGCTACAGAAAAACCATGAGTACAGTACAATTAACTTATAAGACTATACTGGCAGGCACCTTAATATGCCTTGGAAGCAGCGCTTTTGCTCAAACCGGCAATAAATATATCCGTAAAGGAAACGAACTGTATCAGCAGAAACAGTACACCGATGCGGAAGCCAATTATAAAAAGGCATTGGAAGTAAACCAGCAGTCCGTAGAAGGACGATATAACCTGGGTAACTCCCTCTATGAACAAAAACGGTATGACGATGCCCGCACCCAGTATGCAAACAGCTTCAAACTGGCTCCCAATAAACAGGAGAAGGCAGACGCCAGCTACAATATAGGCAACACCTTCATGGAAGGAAAGAAATGGGAAGAGAGCATTAAAGCCTATAAAGAAGCACTGAAAATGAACCCTACCGATGAACAGGCCCGTTACAATCTGGCCTATGCGCAGGCCATGCTAAAGAAACAGCAGCAAGGCGGTGGAGGTGATAACAAGGATAATAAAGACAAGAATAAAGACCAGAAAAACAAGGATCAGAACAAAGACAATAAGGATAACAAAGACCAGAAAGACAAGGATAAGCAGGATCAGAACAAGAATAAAGATCAGCAGAACAAGGATAAACAGGACCAGGATAAGGATAAAAATAAAGATAAAGACAAAGATCAGCAGGATCAGAAACCAGAGCCACAGCCAAGTAAATTAAACAAACAGGAAGCTGAACGTTTATTACAGGCATTGGGTCAGGAAGAAAATAAACTGCAGGATAAAATGAAAAAGGCAAAAGGCCAGGCAGTACAGGTAGAGAAAGATTGGTAATTCAATTCGTTACCTTTGCTCCATAATATTCTCGAACATTATTTATGCAGCTATATAGTAATTCATTGACGGAGTATAAGCGGTTGGCCACTTTAGAAGTAAAAGTCGGGGATCTGCTGATAGGTAATTTCAATCCTGTACGTATACAAACCATGACCACCACGGATACCATGAACACCCTGGGTACCGTGGAACAAGCCATCCGTTGCATTGAAGCGGGAGCAGAACTGGTCCGCATCACCGCTCCCAGTAAAAAGGAAGCAGAAAACCTCCTCCCGATTCGTAATGAACTACGTAAAAGAGGGTACACCACTCCCCTGGTGGCAGATATCCACTTTACACCTAATGCAGCTGAAATTGCAGCCCGCATTGTGGAGAAAGTACGTATCAACCCGGGCAACTACGTAGACAAAAAGAAATTCGAAACACTTACTTATACAGATAGTGAATACCAGGAAGAGATAGAGCGTATTCACAAACAGTTCACCCCACTGGTAAAAATATGCCAGGAGTATGGAACTGCCATGCGTATAGGCACCAACCATGGTTCTCTCAGCGACCGTATCATGAGCCGCTATGGAGATACCCCCATGGGAATGGTAGAAAGCGCTATGGAATTTCTGCGTATCGCCGAAGATCTCAACTACCGCAACATCATATTAAGTATGAAGTCCAGCAACCCGCAGGTAATGGTGCAGGCTTACCGCCTTCTCATTCACACCATGCAGGAAGAACTGGGTCATGCTTATCCGCTACACCTGGGTGTAACAGAAGCCGGCGACGGTGAAGACGGCCGTATCAAATCGGCCGTAGGTATCGGCACCCTCATGGAAGACGGTATTGGAGATACCATCCGCGTATCCCTCACCGAAGATCCTGAATTCGAATTACCCGTATGCCGCGATCTCGTAAAGAGATATACTACCCGCGAAGGACATATGCCCATCCCACCGGTAGATCTGGTACCTTACTCTCCCTTTGCGTATAAACGCCGCGAAACACTGGCGGTAAATAACATTGGCGGTAAACAGGTGCCCGTAGTAGTAGCCGATCTTGGCGATCTGGAAGTAATCACACCAGATCACCTGAAAGCTATTGGTTACACCTACAATGCAGATACCGATAAATGGAATATAGCAGATGCTGCCGCTGATTATCTGTACCTGAACGAACCCTTAACCTTCACATTACCAGGTACATTAAAAGTGATAGTGCCTTATGTAATCTGGCAAACCTGTGAGGATAAGGAGAAATACATGCCTATCCTTTCCCTCATGGAATACCTGAAGGAAAAGGATAAATCCACCATTCTCAATTTCATCGACTTTAATACCGCCGTTGAATTTCCGGAAAAGATCCTGTCACAGCTGAAAACGGATACTACAGCAGTCCTGTGTCTGAACTCTTTCAATACGCATGCCATGCCGGAAATCCGCCGTGCCTTCATTACATTGCTGGACAACAACATACAGACACCCTGTATCCTGAAGTGTTTTGCATCAGATGAAACAGCAGACGAACAACTGATTCACGCAGCTACCGAAGCCGGCGCTTTACTGCTGGATGGCTTTGGTGATGGTCTCTGGCTGGTAAATACTGCCAACGGATCGGAATTCACAGATTACAACTTACTCAATAATATTTCCTTCGGCATCTTACAGGCCACCCGCACCCGTATTTCCAAAACAGAATACATTTCCTGCCCTTCCTGTGGCCGTACACTGTTCGACCTGCAGGAGACTACCGCCAAAATTCGCGCTGTCACTAATCACCTCAAAGGCGTTAAAATCGCCATCATGGGTTGTATTGTGAATGGCCCGGGCGAAATGGCCGATGCTGACTTCGGTTATGTAGGCAGTGGTGTAGGAAAGATCACGCTCTATAGGGGAAAAGAAGTAGTAAAACGTGGGCTGAGCAGCGATGTAGCTGTAAATGAACTGATAGACCTGATTAAGGAAAACGGCATGTGGGTAGAAACTAACTAAAAGAATAAGGGCTGTTGTTTCCAACAGCCCTGTGCAGCAGTGTGCTTTTTGAGGTTAACGGACGACTAAATGATTCAATAATGGGGTTATATAGTATCAGACAATCGAATTGTTATTTTATATATTATACCTAGTAGAGAAATATCATTGTTTAATTGTGTGACACAAAGGTACATGGGCGGATAGTCCCTGTCAAGCGTATTTATACGTAAAATAGCTGCGGGAACTACGTTTTAATAACTTGTAAACCAGCCTATTGCAACACGGCTATAAATAACACATTTCTACTACAGCTATAATCGAAAAAAGTCTTAAATTTTCAGTAAAATCAATTGACTATGAAAAAGTTCCTTACCGGAATGTTCGCATTGTTAATAGGCGCATCAGTGTCTATGGCGCAAACACCTGCAGCCCCTGCAAAACCTGCAAAGAAGGAGAAAGCAAAAACTGAGCAAACTGCTACACCTGCTCCGGCTACCGCTGCTCCTAAAGTAAAGAAAGATGGTACGCCTGACAAACGTTTCAAAGAAAACAAAGCTGCAGCAGCAGAAGGACCAAAGAAAAAAGATGGTACTCCTGACAAACGCTACAAAGCAAACAAGGCTCCTGAGAAAAAATCATAATCCCTAACGGGAAATTTCTAAAGAGGCTGACAAGAAGTTCTGTCAGTGCTTCCGGACCATCAACGTCAGAAGCCCTGCACTGGCTTACTCGTCAGCCTCCACTTTTTTATTTCGTACCTTTAACGCATGTTGGATTTCAGGCTAAAAGTTTTCTATACAGTTGCCAGGCGGCTCAGCTTCACCAAGGCTGCAGAAGAATTATTCATCTCTCAGCCAGCCGTTACCAAACATATCCATGAACTGGAACAACAGCTTGGAATGGCCATGTTTGAACGAATAGGTAACCGTATCAAAATAACCCGCGCCGGTCAGATACTCCTGAAACATGCAGATGATATCTTCACCAGCTACCGCAACCTGGAATACGAGATCAATCAGCTGAAACATGCCCAGGGCGGCCTGCTTCCCTTAGGCGCCAGCACAACCATCGCACAATACTTCATACCACCCGTACTCGCACAGTTTAACCTGCGTTACACAGATGTAACAGCTTCGTTAATGAGCGGCAATACAGAACAAATAGAACAGGCCCTCTTTGATAAAACAATTCAGCTGGGCCTCATCGAAGGCCGTTCCAAAAATCCGGTGTTGAAATACGTGGAATTTGCCAAAGATGAGATAGCCCTCATTGGCAACGTAAACTATACTTATGGGGATAATATGCCCCTTACCGCAGCTACCTTAAAAACCATTCCCCTTCTTATGCGGGAACAAGGCTCAGGTACACTGGAGGTAATTACAGATGAACTCAAACGCCTTAAGCTCAAACTAACAGATTTGCAGATTGCTATGTACATGGGTAGTACTGAAAGTATAAAATCATATCTCCATCATGCCCCCTGCGCAGCATTTCTTTCCTTACAGGCAGTAAAGCGGGAACTGGAAGCCGGGGAATTCAAGATCCTTCCCGTAAAGAACTTCCGCCTGGTACGTAAGTTCCATTTCATTCACCTACAGGGACAGCAGGATAAACTGGCCCAGTTGTTCATGCGCTTTGCCCGTCAGAACGCAGGTACTATAACGCAAAACGCTTAATGCCGCATGCAATCGCATGAAACATTAAGCGCTTTATAACAGATACTGATATATTAACTACGCTGCAGCGTATAAATGATAGCACCAGTCTTATCCTCATAATTCACACTAGCCTTCCACTCCATAGTAGTGTTGCTCAGAGAACTAATTTCAACTCTGTAACCATCAGTTACATTCTTTGCCTTCAAACCGGTTCCCACTTTCTTGAACTGGAACATGTCTGCACCATTCAGTTTATATAAAGACCATACAATTGGCTGTGTTGCAGTACTACAACCATCGTCGGTAGAAGATAATGTGTAAGAACCATTGGCATTGGATGGTAATACCCACTGGCTGCCTTTAAAACAACCAAAAGAAGCCTGATCAAAAACGGTCACTTTAGAATGTGCCGGAATACCTTCAAAACGGATATCGGTTACAATCCAGCTGCCTTTTACAGAGCCTTTACTGATACTTTGTGTTGTGCCGGCTGCGGACTGCGTCTTGCAGGATATCGTAAAAAATGCCGCCACCAGGCATAACATAGCAAGTGTAAGATGTTTCATGTACAAAATAGTTTGATGTTTAAGTAACCGTTTACCGGCGCAAGATGTGGAAAGACAAGAAATGTACCAAAATAGACTTTCCGTTATTTAACAACTGGCTGGCTCATTGGTTGTGAGGTAGGATATATTTGTAGCAGATGCTGTTCCAGCTGGGAATATTTCTGATAAAAATAAAAGGTACTGGCTATTAATGCCATAATAATCACACATAAAGCAATAAATGCACAACGCCACCAGATACTGATAGTCATAGTCCTCTTCTGAGCCTGTATAATGTATGTGTGACCTTGTTTTTGTTTGGTGTCAGTTTTAGTAGGGGGCTCTTCCCACTGAATACGTTCTGCGATTCTGTTCCACACCTGTGCCGGAGGAGCAATACCACCCTCTTCTCCCAATCTCTGCAGTTTATATTCCATAGTGGCGATCTCTCCATTCAACTGGGGATAAATATTCCGCATACGCTCAAACATCACTACCTCATCGCGGGTAGCGAGACCAAGCAAATAGCTTTCGATAATGCCACTTTCTATGTAATCTTCCAGATCCAAGATAGTATTGTAAATAGATTGATGGTTATAATTGAGAGTTCAGGTCAACCCCTTCTTCCGCAGTAATCAGACTTTCAAATGTCAAATTAACTTAATTCATTTCCAAATAAAACCCAACAATATTATGCAAGTTTTTTTATCAGATTGATTATGAAATGATTATTGTTACAACAATTAATTACTACCAGCTGGCACCTGTCTGTATGGAGTTTATTTTGTGGGAACACGGTACTCTATCCGGGAAGAAGGTTGCGCTAATTTCTCCTGTGACTGCCGGTATTTGAGGTAAAAATAGATAGCAGCAAACAGGCATATTTTAGACACAATGAATACCATGATAAAAAATAGTTTCCACCACCTGTGGACCGTGATATAGTCCTGATTTTTGGATTGTATATTGATGAAGGTGTAGTTCGACTTATCTTTCCCTGTAGTATTTTTTTCCTCGTCCCAGTTGATGCGCTGAAAAACCCTGTCCTTTAGTCTTGATGGGGGTTGTACCCCCTCTGTTAAAGCAGCCATCTCTATTCTACGCTCTACAATACGAAGCTCCGTATTCAGTTGCGGATACAGCTTTCTCATGTACTGCAATTCCTCTATTTCCGCTGCAGTAGCAAGACCCAGCGCGTAGCTTTCAATAATGCCGCTTTCTATATAGTGATCAAGTTCCAATTAGTTATTTAAGAATTTTCTAAAGGCAACCATTGCTTCTCTCAACTGACTGGCAACTTCTTCAGGATGCAGTCCCAGCATACGGGCCACAGCTTCCCTGGATAGTCCTTTGTAGTAACACAACCGGAATACTGTCTGTATTCCTTCCGGTAACCCTGTTGTAAAGCGAAACAACAAACTCCCGTTACTCACCATTGTTCCGTTATCTTCCAACTCCCCGACAGCAAGCTTTAAAGCCATCTGTCGTGCTACTCTCCTCATCCAGCCAAACAGGGTAATATCACCAGAATCTCTGTATGCGACAGCATCGTTGAAGATATATACGAAAACCTGAGCAAGTGCGTTTTCTGCTTTCTCATTATCTGCAATAACCTGGAGAATTATAGTGTAAAGTGCAGGACCGTAATGATCATATATCATCTCTCTGGCCCCGGGGTCTCCGGCCATCAAACGCTCTGAAAGTATATAATCGTCGATATGAACAGCTGATTGCTGCAAATTGTTATAGGTTTAAAGCTAACTAAGATAATATTAAATCATGAATGCCTCACCTATTTGAATAATTCATTCACCTGCTGTTTCCGGTACTCAAAAATATCATCCAACTGCTTTTTTACGAATAATCCATGTGCGAATCGTCCTAATATACCAAAAGGCATCTCATAGTGAACAATATCCGTCATTTTTACCCCACCTGTTACCCTTTCAAAATGATGTTGATGATGCCACAGACTATAAGGCCCTCTCCGCTGCTCATCAACAAAATACACCCCTTCCTTTACATGTGTGATCTCCGTCACCCAGCGCAGTGGGATCCCCAGTACCGGACGTACTTTATAGGTAATGATCTGACCTGCATACACAGGTTTCCCTGTTTGGGGAGATGTAACATCATAACGCATGTAGGACGGTGTGATACGCTCCAGGTTCTCCGCCGCCGAAAAGAAGTCCCATGCCTCATCCAGACTGGTATTTATCACTTGCTCGTACTCTAAACGATAGATTTTTCCCATAACTTTATACGACTTGCATTTTCAAATATAGTCATGTCTACAGATCAATACGAACATCATCTTCCTGAAGTATATAATTTACCGAAACAACCTTTCGCCCGTAAGGTCCTGACAATCATGCGCTATATTGCCTGTGAGCTGGATACTCCTTACAGTGGGGATGATCTGTTGTTCTCTATTTTACACTTTGATTTCTTTAATATCCCGGCAGAAGAAATAGCCAAAGTAAGCCGGCGTGTAGCAGAAAGAGGTTATAAGGATAAAACCTCACTCCGGCAATATCTGAAGGAATGGCATAACTCCCATGGCCTCACCATGTTCACCCCCGCGGCGGAACAGGCAATGATGGAATTCAGTCCCTTACTGGAAAGCTGGATACGGGCAGCACAGCAGGTATCTCTTCAACAACTGTTTACGATCATTATTAATGAAGAACGCATAAGTCGCTCACTGAGAATTAATGAAGAAGACAGCCACCATTTACCTGAAATAGTGCTTTTCAATGCATTTATTGCTGAAGAAGTCCTCCGGGAGCCCACACTTACACTCATTGGCTTTATGAATAAGATAGATGAGATAGAAAGGGTTGATAACGTATTACCGTCTCCTATCCTTTCACCGGAAATACCGGCAATGGACCCGCTTTTCATAAATCCACTGTTATCAGGCTTTATGATGAACGTAACCGCGCTTAACAATTACTTAGACTGTCCCCTGGGCTTCTTCTATAAAAGTATTATCCGCGCACCTTATGGCCGCTCTGAAAGCATGGAGTTCGGCTCTGCCGTGCACCATGCAGTGGAAAAGCTGTTCCAGAAAATGCAGGATAATGACACCAACACCTTTCCCTCAACAGAAGAGTTCATCGAAGACTTTTTACAATACATGACCCGTAACCCGGAATCATTTACCAAAGAGGCTTTTGAACGCAGGCTGCAATATGGCAGGGAAATCCTTACCAACTATTACAACACTTACATCAGCCAATGGAATAAAGTGGTAAGCGTAGAACGCAACATCCGTAACGTGCTGGTAAGCGGCGTTCCCCTCAAAGGCAAAATCGACAAACTGGAATTTGACGGCAACAAAGTAAACCTGGTAGATTACAAAACCGGTAGCTACGAGAAGGCTGCTGTAAAGCTCCACAAGTTCGATCCCCCGGGAGAATACACCCCCAACGGAGGCGATTACTGGCGACAGGCAGTCTTCTACAAAATCCTCCTGGACAACTACAAACAAAAGAACTGGCAGGTAACCAGCACAGAATTCGACTTTATAGAACCTGATACTCAGAACATCTACCGGAAAGAAAAAGTCACCATCACACCCGCTGACGTAACCACCGTTACCCAACAGATCGTCTCCACCTGGAACAAAATCCAGGAAAAGGACTTCTACACTGGCTGTGGCAAAGCAAACTGCCGCTGGTGCAACTTTGTAAAAGAGAACAATCTATATATAACCCTGCACCAGTAGTACAAAAATCCGGCAATTAGCGTAGCCCTCTCTTGTAAAAGACAAAGCTTCCACCCGGATTTGGATTTTACTGTTTGGAATTTGATCTTTGGTCCCGGTTTTCGGAATAATAAAATGAAAATGAAGCAGAACTTTCGTGCCGGGATATCCTGGTTGTTAATAATAGGTGCCTCTATCCTCTTACTCCCCCGCTGTGCCAACATAGTACCTCCCAGCGGTGGTCCAAAGGATACTACAGCTCCAAAGCTGGTAAGTGCCAACCCATCGGACTCAACCCTGCACTTCAAAAGCAAAAAGGTGGTCCTTACTTTTGATGAATATGTAGAGTTAGACAATATCTTTGATAAACTGATCGTATCACCTACGCTCAAACGTACCCCCACCGTAACTGCCAAGCTGCACACTGTGACGATGACAATCAAGGATACACTGGCACCCAATACCACCTACACCTTTAACTTTTCCGATGCCATTAAGGATATCAATGAGCGTAATCCCATCCAGGAATACTCCTACGTAGTCTCTACAGGAGATTACCTCGATTCCTTACAGGTAAGAGGTTATATCATAAATGCTGAAACCGGTAAACCAGACAGTAACGTATCCGTAATGATATACCGCCACAATGAAGACTCCGTAGTCTCCAAAGAAAAGCCGGTATACTACGCCCGTTCCAAAGGGAATGGTAGCTTCTGGTTCAAAAACATGGCTCCCGGCGATTACAAACTGTTCGCACTCAAAGAAGAAGATAAAGACCTTCAATACAACCAGCCAGGGGAACTCATCGCTTTCGAAGACAGTCTCATACACCTGCGGGAGCAAAACATCAAAGATGTTACCATGCTGCTGTTCCTGGAAAAAGATAGTACCCTGAAGGAGCCGGGAGAAATGGGCAATGAGCCGCCACCAGAAGAAGAACATAAAGAAAAAGACAAGGATAAAGAGAAAAAGAAGAAACGTCATATCACCGTCGCACCTACCCTCTCTGATAATCACCAGGATCTGGGCCAGCCCCTGCTCCTCACTTTCAGCGGACCGGTAAAAACAATGGACAGTACCACGTTCCTCTTAACACAGGATACCACTAATACACCTGTAAGATTCTCTGTCTCCTTTGATTCTACCCGTACCAAACTCTCCGTTCAGTACACCTGGAAAGAGGGTACACCCTACAGGCTCATCATCCCTAAAGAATCTATCACAGATACAACAGGGCTATCGCTGGCAAAAGCCGATACCATCAAATTCATGTCAAAGAAAGAGTCTGACTACGGCAGAGCCATGGTAACCCTGCATCTCAGCGATAGCGCCAAAGCACAGATAAATGATTCTATGCACATTGTGGTACAGCTGATCAAAGACAAAGAGATCAAATATTCAGGCACTCTCGTCAATGGTACCTGGGTAAAAAAACTGATCCAACCGTCTGAATATGAGGTAAGAATCCTGCTGGACAACAACAATAACGGGAAATGGGACCGCGGTGTATACTTTGGAACGCCTAAAAAACAACCGGAAAGAGTGGTCAATTTCCCTAAAAAAGAAAACATAAAAGCCAACTGGGGAGTACCCATCCGCCTCACGCTTTAACGGTGGATTTTTATAACTTTGCGATATGATCTTTTCTTCAGCCCTGATAGAAAATGCGGTAAATGAATTTGCCCGCTTGCCGGGCATTGGCAAGAAAACAGCATTAAGACTGGTATTACATCTCCTGAAACAGGACCCTGCACAGGTACAATTATTTGGCGAAGTGGTAACACGCATGCGGCAGCAGATCAAATTCTGTAAAAACTGCCACAATGTATCCGACGAAGAAATTTGCAGCATCTGCGCAAGTACCTCCCGCAACAAGGCCATCGTATGTGTGGTAGAAACCATACGGGACGTAATGGCCATAGAAAGCACACAGCAATTTAATGGCGTATATCATGTATTGGGTGGTATCATCTCTCCCATTGATGGTATTGGTCCGGAACAACTGAACATCTATTCCCTGGTAGACAGGGTACAACAGCAGGGTGTAGAGGAAGTAATCATGGCACTAAGCCCTACAATAGAAGGGGATACAACCATTTATTATCTCTCCAAAAAGTTGAAAGAATCTCCTGTAAAAATTACTACAATTGCCCGTGGTATTGCCTTTGGTGGCGAACTGGAATATGCGGACGAAATGACCCTGGCCCGGTCTATCTCCAACAGGCTCCCATTAGAAAGTTATGTGCAAAAGTAAGCTGAATGCTTAATACGGGGGCGTATTACTCATTCAGCTTAAAGAATAATACGGATGTTAAATAACACCCGTGTGTGTTTAACCTGTAATTCCACGTTATGAAAAAGCTAAAAACGGTTGGTTTTTAATTTATGTCTCTTAATGGTGTTAGCTCATCCTGTTTCCCATCTCTCTCCTGTAACTCTTTCCAACGCTGCATTTCCGTATGGTTCAAAAAACAGATCTTGAAAATTGCGGACTCTTCACTTACTGTCTCTTCCGGTACCGGGTACAACCCAAATTGCGCCAAGTGTTTCTGCAAGCTCTGTACATGCTTAGAAATACTCATAGTAATTAATTAATTTGAAAACAAGGTTAATCAACTAAGCGGGCAATGGTGGGTGCTCCTTTTAATTATAACAGCACTGACAATACGTGTTTCTTTGCATGGCAATTTTCTATTACTCTACAAATATAGTAGACTTTTAGATTCTAAACAAAATTTTAGTTTTTCTTTAATAATTGTAAAATTGGGAAATAACAGTTCTGTGCAGCGTATACAGCTAATTTATAGTCAATTATTAAGTACCTTTGCAGTGCTTCCGCAGGTGGATTTGTTTATTGTTCGACCTCCGGTAACATAAACAGTAACTAATAAACGCATTAAACATATGAAATCATTATCCCAGTGCGCAGCAGAGCGCATTCTGATTATTGATGGGGCCATGGGGACCATGATCCAGCGCTACAAGCTGGAAGAAGAAGATTACAGAGGGGAACGATTCAAAAACCATCACTCAGATGTGAAAGGTAATAATGACCTGCTCTGTCTTACACAACCCCAGATCATCGAAGACATACATAAGGAATACCTGGAGGCAGGGGCGGATATCATTGAAACCAATACCTTCAGCAGCACTACAATTGCCATGGCCGATTACGACATGCAGCACCTCGCATTCGAAATGAATGTAGCCGCCGCACGTATCGCCAAAAAAGCAGCCACTGAATACACCCTTAAAACCCCCGACAAGCCAAGGTTTGTAGCGGGAGCTATAGGGCCCATGAATAAAACACTGTCTCTTTCCCCGGATGTAAACAATCCAGGGTTCCGTTCTGTTTATTTCGATGAAGTGGTAGTTGCCTACTACGATCAGATAAAAGGACTGCATGAAGGTGGAGTAGATATTTTACTCATAGAAACCATCTTTGATACGCTCAACAGCAAAGCCGCCATTTACGCCATTAAGAAATACTTCCGCGATATCAACCAGCCGGAATTGCCTGTTATGATATCAGGTACCATCACGGATGCATCAGGAAGAACCCTGAGCGGACAAACACTGGAAGCCTTTTACATATCAGTAATGCATGTAAAGCCTTTCTCCGTTGGTCTTAACTGCGCATTGGGCGGTGCCCAGATGCGGCCGCATATCGAGGAACTGTCACAGATTGCCGCATGTAATGTAAGCTGCTACCCCAATGCAGGTTTACCAAATGCCTTCGGCGAATATGATGAGACACCTGACGAAACAGCACATATCATAGAAGATTTTGCCAAAGAAGGTTTTGTAAATATTGTAGGTGGATGTTGTGGTACAACCCCGGATCATATCCGCCACATTGCAGAACATGTGAAATCGCTGAAACCAAGACCATTACCGGTGCTTGCTACAGAACTTGTGTAAAAGTAAATAGTCCTCATAACTACCACAGCAACAAATGAGCGAAACATTAACTACTGAAGATATTTTAAAGGATCAGGATGATAAAAAGGTGATTAAACCTTTCCTGCGCCTGAGCGGTCTGGAACCTCTGGTGGTAAGACCGGAAACAAACTTTCTCAATATCGGTGAACGTACCAACGTAACCGGTTCTAAAAAGTTTGCCCGCCTTATCCGTGAAGGATTATATGAAGAAGCGCTCTCCGTTGCCCGCCAGCAGGTGGAAAACGGTGCACAGATCTTAGACGTGAACATGGATGACGCACTCCTCGACGGAGAAGTTGCCATGACCACCTTCCTCAACTTACTCGCTTCAGAGCCGGACATCTCCAGGATTCCGGTAATGATAGACTCCAGTAAATTCAGCATCATAGAAGCCGGCCTCAAATGCCTGCAGGGTAAATGTATCGTGAACTCTATCAGTCTTAAAGAAGGCGAAGAGAAGTTCATAGAACATGCCACAATCTGTAAGAGCTTTGGCGCTGCCGTAGTGGTAATGGCCTTCGACGAACACGGACAGGCTGATACTGAAGAGAAAAAAGTGAGCTTCTGCCACCGCGCCTACAAGATCCTTACAGAACAAGTAGGTTACGATCCACAGGATATCATCTTCGACCCAAACATATTTGCCATCGCTACGGGTATAGAGGAGCATAATAACTACGCAGTAGACTTTATCAATGCTACCCGCAGGATCAAGCAACTGATGCCCCTCACCAGCATAAGCGGTGGTGTAAGTAATATTTCCTTCTCTTTCCGTGGTAACGACGTTGTGCGTGAAGCCATGCACTCCGCATTCCTGTATTATGCCATCAAAGAAGGCATGAACATGGGCATTGTGAATGCAGGTATGCTGCAGATCTACGATGAAATCGAACCTACCCTGCGCGAACTGTGTGATGACGCCATCCTCAACCGCCGGGAAGATGCCACAGAACGTCTCATTAACTACGCCGAAACCGTAAAGGCAAAAGGCAAAGTGATAGAGAAAGATGAAACCTGGCGCCTCGGTACCGTGCAGGCAAGACTCAGCCATGCGCTGGTAAACGGTATCACAGACTATATCGAAGCAGATACAGAAGAAGCCCGCCAGTTATATCCCCGCCCCCTCGATGTAATCGAAGGTCCGCTGATGGATGGAATGAACATCGTGGGAGATCTCTTCGGAAGCGGTAAGATGTTCCTGCCACAGGTAGTAAAGAGCGCCCGTGTAATGAAAAAATCTGTAGCCGTCCTCACTCCTTTCATTGAAGAAGAAAAGCTGAGATTAGTGGAACAGAATGGCGGTAAGGTAAAGGCTGCAGGTAAAATACTCCTGGCCACTGTAAAAGGAGATGTTCACGATATCGGTAAAAACATCGTAGGTGTAGTATTAGGCTGTAACGGATACGACATTATAGATATGGGTGTAATGGTTCCTGCAGATAAAATCCTGCAAACCGCCCGCCTGGAAAACGTAGACATTATTGGCCTGAGTGGTCTGATCACTCCCAGCCTGGATGAAATGGTACACGTGGCCCGTGAAATGAAACGGCAGAACTTTAATGTTCCCCTGTTAATTGGCGGTGCTACCACTTCCCGTACCCATACCGCTGTGAAAATAGCGCCTGAGTATGAACATGGTGTAGTACACGTACTGGATGCTTCCCGTAGCGTAACTGTTACCGGCAGCCTGCTTAACAAAGCACTTAAAAAGAACTTCCTGGGAGAAGTAACAACCGAATACGATAAACTCAACGAGAGTTTCAAGAATAAAAAATCTACCAAACAATTCCTCTCCATCGCCGATGCCCGCAAGAATAAAGCGATCACCGACTGGACCGGCTTCGTGCCTGTAAAGCCTAAGAAGCTGGGAGTACAGGTATTCCACGCATACGACCTGGCAGAGATTGCTCAATATATCGACTGGCATCCTTTCTTCATCTCCTGGGAACTGCACGGTAAATTCCCGCAGATCCTCACAGACGAAATAGTAGGCGTAGAAGCTACTCGCCTCTACAACGATGCGAAAGATATGCTCAAACGCATTATCGAAGAAAAATGGCTCACTGCAAACGCAGTAATAGGGTTGTTCCCTGCCAGCAGGACCGCAGACGACACCATCACGGTAGAATCTCCCAAAGGAGGAAAAGTAAACCTCGAATCTATCAGGCAGCAGGTGAAGAAAGCGCCGGGACAACCCAACTACTCCCTCGCCGACTTCATTGCCCCCGCAGAATCAGGTATCCAGGACTATATGGGTGGCTTTGCCGTAACAACCGGTAATGACATAGAAATATGGCTGGAAAGATTCAAACAGGATCATGATGATTATAGCAGCATTATGCTGAAAGCCCTGGCAGACCGTCTTGTAGAAGCATTTGCAGAACTGATGCATGAACGTGTAAGAAAAGAATGGTGGGGATATGCGACAGAAGAACATCTTACCAAAGAGGACCTTATTAAAGAGGAATACCTTGGTATCCGTCCTGCGCCAGGTTATCCTGCATGCCCGGAACATACTGAAAAGTATAAGCTGTTCGACATGCTGGATGCTACTGAAAACACAGGCATTTCATTAACCGAATCTCTTGCCATGATGCCCGCTTCCAGTGTAAGCGGCTGGTACTTCGCCAATCCTGCCGCCAAATACTTCGGTATCGGTAAGATCGAAAAAGACCAGGTGATAGACTATGCCGAACGTAAAGGCTGGCCTGTGGAAGAAGCGGAGAAATGGTTACGGCCGGTGCTGGAATATGATATGTAATTCCCACATTATTTAATACTGATCATGAGAATTGTTTCCTATAACGTAAATGGCCTGCGTTCCGCAATGACCAAAGGTTTTACCGATTGGTTGCGTACAGATCCTGCTGATATCATCTGCCTGCAGGAAATAAAAGCCCATAAAGACAATGTAGATCATCAGCAGTTCGACGAACTTGGTTACGAACACTACTGGTATCCTGCGCAAAAGAAAGGCTACAGCGGTGTTGCGGTGCTGACTAAAATCAAACCTACCAATGTACAGTATGGAAACGGTTACATGCAAAGCGATGCTGAAGGCCGTGTTATCCGCATAGACTTCGGAGATATCACCCTTATCAATACTTACATTCCTTCAGGTACCAGCGGAGACGAGCGTCAGACCTATAAATACCAATGGCTTGACGAGTTCTACGGCTATCTGGAAGAGCTAAGGAAAACAAGGCCCAACGTAATAGTATGCGGCGATTACAATATCTGTCATAAACCTATCGATATCCACGATCCAGTAGGTAATAAAAACTCTACCGGTTTCCTTCCTGAAGAAAGGGCCTGGATGGATAAGTTGTTCAATAATGGATTTGTAGACACTTTCCGGCAGTTTCATCCGGAACCTCATCAGTACAGCTGGTGGAGTTTTCGTGCTAATGCAAGGGCTAATAATAAGGGATGGCGCATAGATTACATCAATGTAACAGCTCCTTTACAACCACGTTTACTGCATGCACAGATATGGCAGGATGTTAAACATTCTGATCACTGCCCTGTTTTTCTGCAATTAAGTTAATCATGATTATCTATAACGTAACTACCAAAGTAACCAACAATATCAATGAAGAATGGCTCCGGTGGATGAAACAGGAGCATATTCCCAAGATAATGGCTACTGGTCTTTTCCACGATTTCCGCATCTGCAGATTGCTGGAACAGGATGATCAGGATGGTCCAACCTACTCAATACAGTACTTTACTGATACACTGGAAAACTACCAGACTTACCTCTCAGAGCATGCTCCGGCGCTTCGCCAGTCGTCGTATCTGCTCTTCGGAAGCCAGTTTGTATCATTCCGAACGGTGATGCAGGTAGTATAACTACCTAAACTTATCCACAGGAAATCCACTGTTTATAAGGGGTTTAGACTTTGGTACAATACTTGAATACATACAGCGTTTATTATAATTACCATGGCAAACACTCTATAGTGGCCGATCTCAGAATGTGATAGGGTAATACCCTACGTTACCATGACAATGGTGAATCTTCTGTAACCGTTACCTGTAGGCGTTTTCAGCCGATAGTTTTTTGTTTAAAAATAATTCAAAAAATTTGGTAATCTGATAAAACGCGCTATATTTGCTCACATCAAACATTTTAATTAACTAGTTAAATCTTACTAGCTATGAACAAAGCCGAATTAATCGACAAGCTGGCAAAAGACGCCGCGATCACTAAAACCCAGGCTAATGAAGCTCTGGATTCTTTTACTAAAGCTGTTGCTGATACCTTGAAAAAAGGTGGAAAAGTAACTTTAGTAGGTTTTGGAACTTTCTCTGTTTCTAAACGTGCTGCACGTAACGGTAGAAACCCGCAGACTGGTCAGATCATCAAGATCAAGGCTAAGAAAGTTGCTAAATTCAAAGCTGGTAAGGCTCTGTCCGACAAGCTTTAGTCTGTTAGCTTAACTTATTCAAGCAAGGAACACTTCTGTTTCTTGCTTTTTTTTTGCCCGTATACAGGCGGAGAGTAGTATGAATTAAGCGAATTAGCGTAATTTGCGTGAAATTAGCGGACTCAGGTCCCTATCATATTAAACGTCAACAAAACTATTAACAATGGGTAGAGGTGATATCAAAACCAAAAAAGGTAAAATTTTCAGTGGTTCTTTCGGCAAGTCAAGACCTGCCAAACCAGCTAAGGCTGCCGCTGAAAAGAAAGCTGCCGCTGCTGCAAAGCAAGCTTAAAACATTTTGAATGATCAATTACTGATGACCAGTAATTGATCATTCGTAATTATTATCAGGGAGCCAGACGCTCAATCTTCCAGCTATTTCCTTCCTGACTGTACAGTAAACGATCATGCAGGCGATTACTACGTCCCTGCCAGAACTCCATCCTCACCGGCTTTACAGCATAACCACCCCAATACACAGGACGCTCCGGTTCTTCCAACACATATTTCTCTGCCAGTATCTGCACCTGTTCTTCCAGGAAACTTCTGTGCGGAACCACCCTACTCTGAGGAGAAACAATCGCGCTTAAACGGCTACCGGCCGGACGGCTGTTATAATATTCATCACTCATCGCAGCAGATACCTTACTAACAACGCCGTCTATACGTACCTGCCTTTCCAGCTCCCGCCAGAAGAACAACAGCGATACATTCGGGTTGGCTGCCATCTCCAGCCCCTTGCGACTTTCGTAATTTGTAAAAAACACAAAACCATCCGCATCAAAACTCTTCAGCAGCACAATACGTGCAGACGGATATCCATCCGGAGTACTGGTTGCCAGCGTCATGGCATTGGGTTCATCCACTTCACTGGTGGTAGCATCTTTCCACCAACGATTAAACTGTTCTAATGGTTCCGGAGCAACATCATGCTCATCCAGGGAGGCCAGGCGGTAATCTTTACGCAGGTCTGCAACTTGTTTATTCAACATGGGCCTATAATTTTCTGTTCCGCAAAGATAGTAGATCGATGAGTCCCTATAACATGATTATCATCATAGGCAATTTTTTTGAAGGGGTTTTGCAGGGCTTTGCTCTGTACTCAAAGATCAAACTCAGTCACTACCAAATATTAATATTTAGTACTTTTATAACATGAGAACTATCCTTTTTGCTATTACCTGTTGCGTCTTTATGTCCTGCGGCAGGCAAGCCAAACATCATAACTCTGTAACGTTACCAAACTTTACTACCACTCCTTATTACTATGTACACCTCAAAGGCAAACTCGGTGATCAGGCAGTAACAATGGACCTTGTAAAATCCGGCCCCTGGATGTACAAGGGATTTTATACCTATGACGGGATAGGGGAACCAATTACAATATGGGGAAGCCCGAACAATAACGGGAAGATTGTGCTCAATGAAAACACCGACCGGGACGATGAAAGATACTTTACAGGACAGCTTGATAGTACTGGCACTTTTAAAGGCATTTGGCGGGGTAATAAAACGTCCCATCCATTTACCTTAAAGCCCGATTTTGATGACGCTACGGGGCTGGATGTGTATTATGCGGCCGATTCTGTAAAGTTGCTGCCAGACAATCCGGCTACACCAATAGGCGAAGCCAGTAACTGCATCTTATGGCCAACGGCATCAATGGAAGAACCTGTGGCAGACTTTATGCGGAAAAGCTTTGCAGATGGTAAACAGGTGGATAACGTAAGGCAGTATATAAAAAGAGATATCGATTCCTTCCTCCTTACCTATAAAACAGGCGCGGCAGACATGGACACTACCGGTGGTATACCAGCTACCGCCAACTGGTCGGCAGATGCAGATATGAAAGTAGTCTGGAATCACTACCCGATCCTGTCTGTTGAATATTTCAGTTATGAGTATACGGGAGGGGCACATGGTAATTATGGCGCTTATTACCAGGTGCTTGATCTGGAAAAAAAGAAGATCCTCAAACCGGAAGATATTTTCAAACCAGAATATAAAACCGCACTGATCCCGGAACTGGCAAAGTCTTTCCGTAAAGCATTCAAGATGGGAGAAGATGATTCAATTGAGGGGATGCTGTTGCAAAAAAATATCAAACCAAACAACAACTTTTATCTCACAGATAAAGGGGTCGCATTCAGCTATACACCATACGAGATAGGCCCCTATGCCCTCGGACAGGTCACTTTGTTCATCCCCTTTAAGGATATCAAATCGTTATTAAAATAAGACTCGGTTTTTTGTGATGATGTGAAGCATCATCACAAAAAACTAAAGGGATTTTGCAGGGCTTCGCCCTGCACCCAAAAAATATGAACCCGATTGCAGTTCAAACTATAAAAAAAGCGGAATACTAAGTATTCCGCTTTTTTTATAGCAATGATTTAACGTAAAGTTCAGCCGGTTACTAACGTACCCACATTTTTACCCATAATCACCTGTAACAGGTTACCTACCCTGTTCATATCGAACACAATGATAGGCAGTTTATTTTCCTGACAAAGCGTAAACGCCGTCATGTCCATCACGTTTAAAGACTTCTGGTAGACTTCGGAAAAGGAGATCGTTTCATAACGGGTAGCAGTAGGGTCCTTTTCAGGGTCTGCCGTATAAATACCATCTACACGGGTCCCTTTCAGAATCACGTCTGCCTGTATTTCTATGGCACGCAGAGAAGCGGCGGTGTCTGTAGTGAAATACGGGTTACCGGTACCGGCTCCGAATATTACCACACGACCTTTCTCCAGGTGACGGATTGCACGGCGGCGGATGTAAGGTTCAGCGATCTGTTCCATTTTGATAGCAGATTGCAGACGGGTATACAGCCCGGCCTTTTCCAGCCCGCTTTGCATAGCCATACCGTTGATTACCGTTGCAAGCATCCCCATGTAATCTCCCTGCGCTCTTTCAATACCGGTTTCTGCTTCATTCATTCCCCGGTAAATGTTCCCGCCACCAATTACGATGGCTACCTGAACACCCAGATCTGTTGCAGCTTTGATATCGTATGCATACTGCGAGATCACTTTGTGATCGATACCATAATTACCATCTCCCATCAGGGATTCCCCACTCAGTTTGAGTAAAATACGTTTATACTTTGGCAACATGATTATTGAAAAATGATATTGAGATTGTAGTTAGAGAATAGATTACTGGGCCCGAAGATACAAAAAATGCGGAACGCTTCATGCTTAATACAAACCGCTCCGTATAGGCACAAAAAAAAGGAGAGAACCAAATGTCTCTCCTTTTCTCACAGGTAAGTGAATTACCCTAATGCGATCCTGGTAAAGCCAGTTACCTTCAGATCTGCGCTAACAGATTTCAGGTAATCAGCTACAGACTTGTTGTTATCCTTAACAAAAGCCTGCTGTAACAGGGTATTATCTTTATAGAACTTGTTGATCTTGCCTTGTGCTATCTTCTCTGCCATCTCAGCTGGTTTACCTTCAGCTTTGATCTGGTCAATTGCGATATCTCTTTCACGAGCGATCAGTTCAGCAGGTACGCCGTCTGCATCAACTGCAATCGGGTTCATAGCTGCGATCTGCATAGCTACATCTTTACCTACTTCTTCAGATACAGGCTGGGAGAAACCAACCAGTACACCCATACGGTAAGTACCGTGGATATAGGAAGTAACGGAAGCAGCAGTGATTTTTTCAAACTTAGCCAGGGTGATTTTTTCACCGATCTTAGCTACCTGATCGTTCACTTTATCTGCAACGGTTGCACCATCCAGGGTAGCTGCACCCAGTTCTTCAACTGTGTTAACACCTGTGCTGATAGCGAGATCAACTATAGCCTGAGCAAATTTGATGAAGTCTTCATTCTTAGCAACGAAGTCAGTTTCACAACCTAATGCTACTACAACACCAGATTTACCATCTGCTGCAGTTTTAGCAATGATTACACCTTCTTTAGTTTCACGGTCGGAACGCAGCGCTGCTACTTTCTGTCCTTTCTTACGCAGGTAATCCACTGCTTTTTCGAAATCACCATCACTTTCAACCAGTGCTTTTCTGCAATCCATCATACCTGCTCCGGTTTGCTGACGCAGTTTGTTCACATCAGCGGCTGTAATTGTTGCTGCCATAAATTATAATGAGTTTAAATCAATTAAGGTTTAGTTTATCCATTCTAATGATCAATTGCGAATCACGGATCAAAGATATCCACGACTCGCAATTGATTATTTGTAGTAGATTATTCGGAATTATCTTCCTCCGCCACCAGGTCTTGGACCACCACCGGAACCAGCTGGGCGACGTTGTCCGCCTGCACCACCGCCACCGGGTCTTGTACCGCCACCACCGGGACCACGGCCAGGACCACCAGGTCTGTTACCGCCGCCACCACCGGGCCTGTTACCACCGCCGCCGCTGCCGCCACCGGGACCACGACCAGGTCCACCAGGACCACGGCCACCACCGCCAGGACCACCACGACCAGGACCACCTGGTTTACGACCTCTCTCACCACGATCATCACCACCTTCCAGCTCAAATTTCAGAGCCTGGTTGTCTGCTTCTTCCTCTTCTATAACGTCGTCAGTTTTTTCGTTAGCTCTTTCAGCCAGACCTTCTGCAATTGCTGCAGCAATGTAGTTGGTGATGATTGCTATTGATTTAGTGGCGTCATCATTTGCAGGAACTGCAAAGTCAACTTTGGTAGGATCTGAGTTAGTATCTACCATACCGAAGGTAGAAACACCCAGGCGACGAGCTTCTGCCAGTGCAATGTGCTCATGGCTGATATCCACCAGGAATAATGCGGCAGGAACACGGGCCAGCTGAGCGATACCGCCCAATACTTTCTCCATTTTTTCCTTATCGCGTGTTAATGTCAGACGTTCTTTCTTGGTAATGCTATCGAATGTTCCGTCAGTCAGCATCTTTTCAATGCTCTGCATTTTCTTAACACTCTTACGGATAGTAGCGAAGTTGGTTAACATACCACCTAACCACCTTTCGGTAACGTAAGGCATGTTCACGCGTTTTGCAGCTTCTGCTACGATTTCTTTAGCCTGTTTCTTCGTGGCCACGAACATGATCTTCTTACCACTCTTCGCGATAGATTTCAGGGCAGCTGCTGCTTCCTGTAAACCTTCAACTGTTTTGTTAAGATCAATGATGTGAATACCTTTCTTTTCTGCGAAAATATAAGGCAGCATCTTAGGATTCCACTTTTTCTTCAGGTGACCGAAGTGTACACCTGCCTCCAGTAATTGCTGCTGTAATGAGGTATTATTTTCCATGTTATTGTAATCTGTTATAAAGGATCAATGTTAATAATCTGCGATCAGCGATTAGCCTTACGCATTCACCACAACTAGCGTTTAGAGAACTGGAAGCTTCTTCTTGCTTTACGTTTACCTGGTTTCTTACGCTCAACGCCTCTAGGATCACGTTTCAGCAAACCAGCCGCTTTCAATGCAGGACGGAACTCAATGTTCACCTCACACAATGCACGCGCAATACCCAGTTTCACGGCTTCTGCCTGACCTTTGATACCACCACCGGCAGCATTAACCTTTATATCAAATTTATCCAGTACGTCTACTGTTTTCAACGGAAGTTCAACCTGATTCTGCAGGTAAACTAACGAGAAGTATGTTTTATAGTCCTTGTCGTTGATGATAACGTTACCAGTACCCTTGCTGATATAGATACGGGCAACAGCTTCCTTACGACGACCAATGGTATTTTTTTGCTTTTCCATGTATCAGAGAAGAATTAGAAAGTTAAGGATTTAGGTTTCTGCGCTGTGTGCGGATGTGCAGCACCGGCATATACAAACAATTTTTTGTACATAGCACGTCCCAGGCGATTCTTAGGCAACATACCCTTTACAGCCCTTTCTATTACTACTTCTGGTCTGCGGTTGATCAGTTCTTTAGCAGTTTCTGCTTTCTGGCCACCTGGATAACCGGAATATGTTAAATATTCCTTGTCATTCCATTTATTACCCGTTAACTGCACTTTTTCAGCGTTGATAACGATAATAAAATCACCACAGTCAGTATGAGGTGTGTAGTAAGGTTTGTTCTTACCTCTTAAAATGGACGCAATCTTAGCGCTCATCCTGCCCAATGTCAGGTTGGTAGCGTCTACAATGTGCCAGTCACGCGTTACGGTTGCGTCGTTGGCCGATTTAGTCTTAAAGCTTAAAGTATTCATTATAGTATATAATAAAATTTATACGTCTTACAAACTATCCCAAACAATTTGGGAGGGCAAAGCTAACTTTCTTACTTCGAATAACAATGAATTTTGGCAACTTTTTTACAAGCGCCCTTGCAATGTATTGATTATCAATAAATATTTTGACGATTAGTTATTAACACACGTTCCCATTATTTAAAGTCAGCTATTTTTATACTGATAAATACGACTTAACATATCTACTATATACTACATACAAAAGCCGGAAGCATAACTGCTTCCGGCCTTCATTGGGTAAATATCCTTAATTGCGGTTCCGGGAAACACCCATATATATTAATATATACTGGAACAGAGTAACCACTGAAGCCAGCGCCGCTACCACATAAGTCATGGCAGCCCACCACAAAGCATCCTTGGCCTTGTCATGCTCTTCCCGCCTCATCAGGTTCGTATTATCCAGCCAGGCCAGCGCCCTGCGGGAAGCATCAAACTCTACCGGCAACGTAATCAGTGAAAAGAGCGTCGTTACTGCAAACAGGATGATCCCGCCCAACAATAAGGTCGGAAACACATTTATCAGCAGAATCCCCCCCAATAGTACCCACTGTACCAGGTTAGAGCTAAACTGCACCGCTGGCACCAATTTAGAACGCATTGATAACCAGGGGTATGCCCGGTCATGCTGCACAGCATGACCGCACTCATGCGCTGCAATTGCTGCGGCGGCTACATTGGCCCCGCTATATACATCAGGACTGAGATTCACTGTTTTATTGGCTGGATCATAGTGATCGGATAAGAAACCATCCACGGAAACCACCTGCACATCGTAAATCCCGTTCTCCTTCAGCATCTTCTCGGCAACTTGCTTACCGATAAGACCAGAAGAGGTCGGAACCAGGCTATATTCCCTGAATTTACCCTTCAACCGCAAACTAACCAGCATGCTGATACCTATAAATATCAGCGATACGATCATAATTCCAGGTGTCATAATTATAGAATAAAGGTTTATTGACTACAAATTTACAGGTAGTAACATCAAATAAACATCCAACCACCCCTCCTTCCAATCATTTGTGATTTCCTTAAGAAACTTACCTTTTTTCTCTGCCAAACTGAAAATTAACACTGCCAATATGTCCTTAAAAGAAACTTTTAAACCCTGTTTCCGGCCGTTCTGACAGATATAAATTATGTCACTATTAGAGATTTTTCATATATAAATCTGAGCTTCATCATTCCTATTTATCAACCTTTTACGAACTTTAATTGAACGTATTATTAAATGCTTTTCTGCCCTGAAACATGCTATGGGAGCCGATCTGTCATACGCCCACAACCCATCAAAAGTTATTAACATCTATTAAATAAACTTTTTTATTCTGTAGCCATTTAGTAATTTAGACGTGAATTTAATGGGTTAGTAAGTAGAAAGAGTCAGCAGAAAATTCTGTTGGCTCTTTTCTTTTTTACTCATTTTCCTTCTCCCACTTTTTTGCAACATATCCACGCAGTTTTTTCAATCACAATTACTTTTTTCACCAACTTCTTACAACGAATTGCTTGTAGTGAAAAACTTAACTTCGCTTCATGAAAATAAAAACCGCTTTTTTTTGTCAGCATTGCGGATACGAATCAGCTAAGTGGACAGGCAAATGTCCAAGCTGCGGACAATGGAATACTTTTGTTGAAGAGAAAGTGCAGAAAGATATTCCATTACGTAATATCAGCTGGCAGGAAGAAAAAGAAAGTACCCGTTCCAATAACTTTGTTAATCTCTCTGATGTAAGCGGTATTGAAGAAGAAAGATTATTAACGCCTGATGGAGAATTGAATCGTGTATTAGGCGGAGGTATCGTCCCGGGCTCACTGGTGCTGGTTGGCGGCGAACCAGGTATCGGTAAGAGCACGCTGTTCCTGCAGAACGCACTGTTACTGAAAGATATAACAACACTCTACATCAGTGGAGAAGAAAGTGCGCAACAGATTAAAATGCGTGCAGATAGATTACAGATAAAAAATGATAAGTTCTTCCTGCTTACAGAAACATCTACACAAACCATTTTCCAGGAAATAAAAAAACTCCGTCCGCAATTAGTGATCATCGATTCAATACAAACATTGCAATCGCCACTTATAGAGTCTGCTCCTGGTAGTGTATCACAAATAAGGGAAACAGCAGCAGAGATGCAACGCTTTGCTAAAGAAAGTCATACACCTGTTTTCCTCATCGGACATATCACTAAAGATGGTTCCATTGCCGGTCCTAAAATACTGGAACACATGGTAGATACCGTGTTACAGTTCGAAGGCGATCAGCACTATGCCTACCGCATATTACGCACCATCAAGAACCGCTTTGGCTCCACCGCAGAGTTGGGCATCTACGAAATGACCGGGCAGGGACTCCGGCAGGTAACCAACCCTTCAGAGATCCTGATTTCACAGCGTGAAGACATGCTCAGTGGTGTGGCAATTGCATCCACAATGGAAGGCATGCGCCCAATGCTCGTAGAAGTGCAGGCACTCGTAACACAATCCGTTTACGGTACTCCGCAACGTACTGTTACCGGCTTCGACCTGCGCCGGTTACAATTACTGCTTGCTGTACTGGAAAAACGCGGTGGTTTCCACTTCGGAATGAAAGACGTATTCCTCAATATTGCAGGTGGAATCAGGGTGGAAGATCCTTCTATAGATCTCTCCGTATTATGCGCCTTACTATCTTCTTATGAAGACATTGCCATTGGCAGTAATATCTGCTTTGCGGGTGAAGTAGGATTAAGTGGAGAGATCCGTGCAGTGAACCGTATAGAACAACGCATCGCAGAAGCAGAGAAACTGGGCTTTGAAAAAATATTCATCAGCCGGTATAATAAAAAAGGAGCAGACTTCAGTAAGTTCAATATTGAAGTGATAGCAGTAGGCAGGGTAGACGAAGTGTACAAAGGATTATTTTAATTCGTACTTTCAGCAGGTTAACCAATCCATTGTTAAAATGAGAAGCCTGCTGTCTTCTTTACTGCATTTATTTTATCCGCATGCCTGTGAAGGTTGTGGTACAGATCTTACATCATCCGAAGAGGTACTTTGTCTGAATTGCCAGGAGAAATTACCCCGTACCGGGTATCAGCATTACCCGGCCAACCCGGTAGCGAAAATCTTCCGGGGAAGAGCAGATATCCGTCATGCAATGGCCGCCTATTATTATAGGAAAGCATCCCTTTTGCAATCGCTCATTTACCAGTTCAAATATCACAATCGCAGGGATATTGCGCTGCAACTGGGAAAGCAAACCGGGTACATGCTTTTGCAAAGTAAATGGTTACACGAAATCAACTGTATTATCCCTGTGCCACTCAGTAAAACAAGGGAACGGCACCGGGGTTATAACCAGGCGGCATTACTGGCTGCGGGTATTGCCGCCGTCATAAAAAAACCGGTAATTTCCCATGTGCTTACCAGGAAAAGCTACCGCTCATCCCAAACAAACAAGAACAGGGTCCTGAGATGGGAAAATGTAGAAGAAGCATTCTCACTGCAGCATGCTCACGTTATCAGGAATCAACATGTACTGCTGGTGGATGATGTAATCACCACCGGCGCTACCACAGAAGCCTGTTGCCAGGTTTTATTACAGGAAAAAGTAAATGTGAGTATATGCAGCCTGGCTTACGCTAATCACACTTAACATCTTGTATTCATTTATTTACTTAATTTCAATACCAACACGTTCATCTTTACAAACCACAATAAAATTTATCCATATGTTAAAAACATTGCTCATTTCAATGCTGATATTCATGAAAGCAGGTGCTATTTATGATTTTAAAGTAGATGCTGTTGATGGCGGCAAGATCAACTTTGCCGATTACAAAGGCAAAAAGATCCTGATCGTAAATACGGCTTCCATGTGTGGGAATACACCACAGTATGCTGAACTGGAAAAGCTCTACAAAAAATATGAAGGTAAACTGGTGATCATCGGTTTCCCGGCTAATAACTTTGGCTCACAGGAACCAGGTTCTAATAAAGAGATCCAGGAGTTCTGCACAAAGAAATATGCAGTTACCTTTCCAATGGCAGCTAAGATTTCTGTAAAAGGATCAGATATCCATCCTATATATAAATGGTTGCTGGAAGAAAGTAAAGCAAAACATTTCACTCCTGAGGAAGTAACCTGGAACTTCCAGAAATATCTTCTGGATGAAAAGGGCAACCTGGTTGCTGTATTTGCACCCAAAACACAACCTTCTGCTCCCGAGGTAATAGCTGCTATAGAAAAGAAATACTAATTACTTAAGATACCAGATTTAAAAGCAATTACGGGAGTCTCCTGTAATTGCTTTTTTCATTTCTCCTTTTCTCCGTTAATTTGCACCTATGCTTTTTTCCAACATCATAGGCCAGGAGGATATTAAGGAACAACTGATCAACTCAGTAGTGCAGAACCGCATGAGCCACGCAATTGTGTTGCTGGCTCCGGAAGGGACCGGTGGTCTTCCGTTGGGATTAGCCTTTGCGCAATACCTCGTATGTGAAGATAAACAGGCAGATGGTGCCTGTGGCAAATGCCAGGCCTGTATAAAAGCGGCTAAATACATCCATCCGGACATTCACTTCTCTTATCCGGTGATTCCCCGTAAACCGGGAGATAAACCCGTAAGTACCGACTATGCTGCTGAATGGAGGGAGTTTATCGTAGCCCAGCCTTATGGAAATGCTTACGATTGGTTACAGTTTATCGGGGCAGAAAATAAACAGGGGAATATCACCGCTACAGAATGCCAGGATATCATTCACAAACTCAGCCTCAAGAGCTTTGAAAGTCAGTATAAGATTTTATTAATGTGGATGCCCGAATATCTGGGCAATGAAGGGAACAGGTTATTAAAGCTGATAGAAGAGCCTCCACCTAATACCCTGTTCTTATTAATAGCGGAGAACCAGGAACAGATCCTGGCCACTATCCTCTCCCGTACACATCTGATAAAGGTAAACCCCTTACCAAAAGAAGTAATGGTAGAGGCATTGATCTCACGTGCGCAGATAGCGCCTGCCAAAGCCCGGCAGGCGGCAACGATTGCTGCAGGTAACTACCGGGAGGCATTATACCTGTTGCAGAACTCAGACGATGATTACCATGAGCTGTTACGCAACTGGCTCAACTATATCTTCACAGGTAACCGTTCTGCCCTGCAGGAATGGGTGGACACCGTTGCTAAAATGGGACGTGAAAACCAGAAACAGTTTCTCCGCTATTTCATCAACCTGCTGGAACATACCCTTCGCCTTAAATATATTGATAAGAGCCTGCTGGCATTTTCTGAAGAGGAAACAGACTTTGCTGCCAAACTGCAAAAGCTGGCAAACCTGCAACAGATGGAGCTGATCATGCAGGAGTTAGATAGCGCCTGTTATTATGTTGAACGTAATGCCAATGCTAAATTACTGTTCCATGCGCTCTCTATCAAGCTGCAGTATATCTTTAAAAAGAGGCCTATTCCAATGATGTAAAAGCGCCTCAGCCCCATTTCCGCGGCAACACCGCACTTTAGCACAATTTCCGCTATCTTTGTCACTTACGTACTTTTTGTATTACAAAGGGAAAGACGTACTTTAAAGCCGCCCGGGACAGATACCGGAAGCATATTCATTTAATACTTTAAACTAATTAATATGGCTTGTGCCGGATGTGGTACAGGTGCAGAGGGGAAGCCGTCAGGATGCAAAAGCAATGGAGGTTGCAGTACTGGAGGCTGCAATAGGCTTAATGTATTTGACTGGTTGGCCAATATTCCCTTAAGTGACAGCTTAGCACCATTTGATATTATTGAAGTAAGTTTTAACAACGGTAGCCGCAAAGATTTTTTCCGCAATGTCACCAAACAGTTTCTCGATAAAGGAGAAATGGTCACAGTAGAAGGAGTTAGCGGTTTTGATGTTGGCCAGGTGACCCTCACCGGAGAACTGGTAAAACTACAGATGAAGAAACGTCGCATAGAAGATACCCCTGAGGTGAAAAAAGTGCTGCGTCGATCTACGAATGAAGACCTTAGCCGCATGGGCGATAATAAAGCCCGCGAAAAAGAAGCCCTCATCAAAGCCAGAGCAATGGCCCGTAGTATCGGTCTTGAAATGAAACTTGCAGAAGTGGAGATTCAGGCAGACGGACGTAAAGCTACTTTCTTCTACACCGCTGATGACAGGGTGGATTTCCGCGAACTGATTAAATTATACGCCGGCGAATTCAGAGTAAAGGTGGAGATGCGCCAGATAGGTGCCCGCCAGGAAGCCGGTAAAGTAGGTGGTATCGGAAGCTGTGGCAGAGAACTTTGTTGTTCTACCTGGTTAACAGACTTCAAAAGCGTAAATACTACTGCTGCACGTTACCAGAATCTTTCCATCAACCAGGCCAAACTTTCCGGCCAGTGCGGACGTCTTAAATGCTGTCTGAACTATGAACTGGATACTTACCTGGATGCGCTGAAAGAATTCCCGGAAGATGCAGACAACATTGAAACTACCAATGGTGTTGCTTCCCTCCAGAAGAGAGACATCTTTAAAAACCTGATGTGGTATTCCTACGGAGACAGTAACAAGCAATACCCGCTTACTATTACCCGTGTAAAGGAAATACGTCAGCTGAACAGGCAGGGTATTAAACCCGAAGACCTGAAACCGGTAGAAGTTGTTGCCGGTAAACCAAAAGAAACTGACCTTGGCTTTGCCGATGTGGTTGGACAGATCAGCCTTCGCTCTCTGGAAAAAACCTCTCAGAAACGCAAGCATAAGGACAAGGAAAAACAAAAGCACAAACAAAAGTCTCAGGATCAACCGCAGCAGCAACAGCCGCAGCAACCTGGTAAAAAAGCTGAAGGCAGGCCAGACGCCCGCCCGCCACAACAACAACAAAGGCAGCAACAACCACAGAAGCCTAAGCAGGAACAACGGAACAATCCAAACCCAAGACCACCACAAGGTCAGGGACAACAAGGACAGGGTAACAATCCTAACAACCCGAAAGGCCCAAGGCCACAGGGACCAGGAGGAAATAACCGCCCGCCTAAACCAAGGCAAAAACAACAATAGTACATCTCATTCATACAAAGAGGCCGTCCGATCAGGACGGCCTCTTTTATTTAAAGCCTATAAAAAGGACTCACTGGCTACCAAAAACAGAAAAGGCCGTCCTAAAGAACAGCCTTTGTTTAACAATTGGTTTTTGCTTATGAAAAAAAAATTAATCGATTACGTTTCGTTCTCGAATAGTAGCTTGTAGTAAGACATGTTGGTAGCTTCATCAAATCCCCGCTCTATCATCTCTCTGTCGCCATGGATATAGACATGGAAGTTCCTGTCTAACTTCAGTACACTCTTGAAAACTTTTTGCTGCTTCTTCACCGCCGGTGAGGAAATATCAAACTCGTCTGGGATCTGCTGCTGAGACTCATGCTGGAAGTGGTCCCGGTACTCCTTAAACGATGCAATCGCTTCCGGATTCCCTAATACTTCCTGTGCAAAATCATCCAGCTGAAACTGCTCCTTCTCCTTAAAATACGCGGCTGATTTGTTGAGCAGATCCACCTGGTCTACTCTGCTGATTTCATATTCACTGGGCAATTTATCGTGTATAAACTGCTTGCACATATTCACCGCAAGCTCCGTCTGATGATAACTGTCATCCCTGCGTTGAATCTGCAGAAAAGAATCTTTCCAGTATACCGCCTCATTTTGCTTGCTGATGCTGTCTATGACACTGACTTTGTACCCATTTTCTTCTTCAATATTATATACCAGACAACCCTTATCCAGCTTGTTTATATTGATCCCATCATCATAATTTACCTGGTAGCTTTCATTGGCTAGGAATACTTTCAGGTATGTGTCCCGGGTCTCTGATTTAAAGATCCCTAATGCTTCAACGTCTTCTCCGTCTACCTGACATTTACTGAAGTACGCTATGTATAGTTCGCCCCCTTTTATCTTCGGATGAGTGGAATGCTTATAGAGATGTTTCGCTATATTGACTGATTGCTCATGAAAATTGTCCCGATTCTCAAATATACGACGGCAATACTGAAATATTTCATTTAATTGTAAATCAGCCTCATGGAAAAAACGGAAATACTCGGCGCTGTTGGTGAACGGCTGTATGAAATAAGTTAAAAGCAACTGACTGATCGTTTCATCCTGCATTTCAAGCGGAGCCTGCGAGCATATCAGGGCTTCTTCCTGCGAAGGGTTACCTACCTTATGTATAGATAGTAACTCAAGATCTTTAAATTCAGAAACATGTATCATGGCGGGGCGAAAATACAGATTCCCCATATCTTTTCTTAACTTGATAGCTCAACGTCAATATTTTTATCATGAAACAACATATCTGTTTATTACTGGCTGTAACCGCAGGCTACACAGCTATGGCACAGGTAAAGACTTTGGAACTGTACAAAACACAGGACCTTACCAAAGAGAAAATGTTTTCAGTGAATATCGAAGGTCCCAACTTCGACAAAGCAGGCAACCTTTATGTGGTGAACTTCCAGCGGGATGGTACCATAGGAAAAATCAGCCTCAAAGATGGCAGTGGGGAAATCTTCGTTAGCCTTCCGGACAGCAGCATAGGCAACAGCATCCAATTCAACAGCAAAGGGAACATGTATCTCCCCGACTTTAAAGGGCACAACGTCCTTGAAGTAAACCCCAAGACTAAAAAGGTAAGTGTATACGTACATTCAGATAAATTTCACCAGCCTAATGATCTCTGTGTAAACAGCCGTGATCAGGTATATGCTTCCGATCCTGACTGGAAAAACAACGCCGGACAGTTATGGCGTATTGATAAAGGAGGTAAGATGGTTCTGCTTGAAGGCAACATGGGTACTACCAATGGGATAGAACTCAGTCCGGATGAAAAGACCTTCTACGTAAATGAAAGCATCCAGCGTAAAATCTGGAAGTATGACGTTGATAAAGCCGGTAACATCAGCAACAAAAAACTCTTTGCAGAATATCCTGATTTTGGATTTGATGGGATGAAATGTGACAAAGCAGGTAACCTGTATGTAGCCCGTTGGGGTAAAGGCACCATCGTTGTCCTCTCCCCTACCGGTAAAGAGATCAGGGAAATTCCTCTTACAGGTAAACAATGCAGCAACTTAACTTTTGGCGGCAAAGACGGTAAAACCGTATTTGTAACCTTACAGGATAGAAAATGCATGGAAATGTTTCGTGTAGCAATACCTGGTAAACGATACTAAACTATCAGATGTATAAAAAGGAAAGAGGGTGTATCAAAAGTGATACACCCTCTTTCCTTTTTATACAAAATTCTTAGATTAGATATTCAATCCGCCACAGGCACTGATCACCTGACCAGTTAAATAACTGCCCATGTTAGATGCCAGGAACAGACATACATTTGCGATATCCTCAGCAGTACCAAAACGACCCAAAGGAATCTTCTCTATATAAGCTTTTGCACCTTCACCATCTTTCAGGTAACTCGTCATATCAGTTTCTACGAAACCAGGTGCCACCGCATTACAACGGATATTACGGCTACCCAATTCTTTCGCTATAGACTTGGTAAATCCGATAATACCTGCTTTAGAAGCAGCATAACTGCTTTGTCCTGCATTACCGGTGATACCTATAATTGAACTCATGTTAATGATAGCACCACTCTTTGCCTTCATCATAGGACGTATAACATGTTTGGTCATATTAAATACGCTCTTCAGATTGATGTCCATCACGTCATCCCATTGCTCTTCGCTCATACGCAACAGCAGATTATCTTTAGAGATCCCTGCATTGTTTACACAGATATCAACCGCACCAAATTCCTTTACCACATCATTCACTAACGCTTCACAATCCGCATAAATCCCGGCATTGGATTTAACTGCTTTTGCCTTTACTCCTTTAGCCTGCAGCTTCTGCTCCAGCGCTTTGGCTTTTTCATCTGAACTGAGATAGGTAAACACTACATGTGCGCCATGTTCTGCAAATTTCTCTGCAATAGCTTCACCTATACCCCGGCTGGCCCCTGTTACAATAGCTACTTTGTTCTCCAGTAATTTCATATAAGCGTGATAGTTGTTTGTTTGCAAATCAGTTTACACCGGTAATACCGGCAAATTTCAGAATATCCTCTACATACTGCCTTTCGTTATTCAAACGGGGAACTTTATGTTGTCCTCCCAGTTTGCCTTTACTTTTTAACCATTCTGTAAAAGTTCCTTTAGGCAATACATGTATAAGAGGACGACGCAGCGCCATATCCTTATAACGTTTGGCTTCGTAGTCGGAGTTGATAGATTTAAGTGTACTGTCCAGCACATCGATAAAATGTTCCACATTGTCCGGCATCACATCAAAGTCCAGTAACCACTCATGTCCACCACATTTATCCTCACTGAAATAAATCGGAGCAGCTGTGTAATCATTTACCACAGCACCTGTCTGCTCACATGCTTTTGCAATCGCCATATCAGAATTCTCCACGATCAGCTCTTCGCCGAAAGCATTGATAAACGATTTGGTCCGTCCACTCACTCTTACACGGTAAGGCGCCAGTGATACAAACTGTATGGTATCACCTACCAGATAACGCCACAATCCACCATTAGTACTAATGATAAGTGCATAGTTCTTGCCCATCTCCACATCCTGCAGTTGCAATGTCTGCGGATTCTCTTTACCATATTCTTCCATCGGCATAAACTCGTAGAAAATGCCATGATTCAGGAATAACAATAATCCTTCTTCTCCTATTACATCCTGAGCAGCAAAGAAGCCTTCAGAAGCGTTATAGGTTTCCTGGTAGAACATGTCCGGCTTGTCGATCAATTGCTTAAATCTTTCGCGGTAAGGCGTGAAGCTCACACCACCATGCATGTATAGTTCCAGGTTAGGCCATACATCAGCAAGATTGTCCTTTCCGGTAATTTCGAAGATACGTTTGATCAATACCAGCGTCCAGGTAGGCACACCGGCAATAGAAGTTACATTCTCATGTATTACGGCATTCGCCATACGTTCGATCTTCTCTTCCCATTCGTCCATAAGGGCGATAGAAAGATCAGGCGTACGTATCATGTTACCATAAAAAGGCATGTTCTGTAACATCACGGCACTAAGATCTCCAAAGTAGGAATCACTTTCCGGTGCCAGTTTATTTACCTGATGGCTGCCACCTATTACCAACGACTTTCCGGTCAGTAACCGGGATTCAGGGAAGTTATTATAATACAGGGAAAGTACATCACGACCAGAACGGTAATGACAATCATCCAGGCTCTCTACAGATACCGGGATGAATTTGCTCTTATCAGCAGTAGTACCGCTTGATTTTGCAAACCATTTGATGGGCGTATTCCACAAAATATTCTGCTGCCCTTCCATCGAACGCTGGATGTAAGGCTTAAGTGTATCATAATTATGTATCGGTACCCGCTGCTTGAACTCCTCTATCTTATAGATCTGTGAAAAGTTATACTGCTTACCAAACTCGGTATACTGAGCTGCGCTGATAAGGTTTTGGAATACCTGCTGCTGCACCTGCAGGGGATACTGCATAAAATACTCTATGCGTCCCATGCGCAAACGCGCCAGTTGTGATATTGCAGGACTTAATATTCTCATAATAGGATTAGGAACGTAGTAGTTAGTTTATAGTTGCTTTGCTGCTTCGTCCAGGTAATTTTTACGGCGTAAAATGAAATTCTGGCCAAGATACACTTTTCTTACCTGTTCATCCTCGGCTAACTCTTCTGCGGTTCCGGCCTTAAGGATTTTACCCTCAAAAAGCAGGTATGCTCTGTCCGTGATGGATAATGTCTCCTGTACGTTGTGGTCCGTAATCAGGATACCAATGTTCTTATATTTAAGTCGCGCAACGATTGACTGTATATCCTCTACCGCAATTGGGTCAATACCTGCAAAAGGCTCGTCCAACAGGATAAATTTTGGGTCTACGGCAAGGGCACGGGCTATTTCCGTACGGCGGCGTTCTCCCCCGCTCAGTACATCTCCCGGACTTTTACGCACATGAGTCAGATGGAACTCTTCCAGCAGGCTTTCCAGCTTTTCCTTCTGCTCTGCCTTTTTAAGGTCTGTCATTTCAAGCACCGCAGAAATATTATCCTCCACACTCAGCTTACGGAATACCGATGCTTCCTGTGGTAAATAACCGATGCCCATCTTGGCTCTCTTGTACATTGGCAGCTTGGTAATATTCACCTCATTGAGGAACACCTGTCCCTCATCCGGCTTAATTAACCCCACCACCATATAAAAGGTAGTTGTCTTTCCTGCTCCATTAGGTCCAAGCAACCCTACAATCTCTCCCTGAGTAACTTCTACAGATACGTGGTTCACTACGGTTCTGCTACCGTAACGTTTAACCAGCTCTTCTGTATGTATTTTTAATGCCATATGTCTAAACTTAGCAAAAATAAACAATTCATTTAGCTTTCAACAGATAAGTGTCCATAACTGCTGGTTTCAACCACCCAGCTATCGTTTTTTTCTGCAAAAGAGCGATGTGGGATACAATTATACGGACTATTAACTAATAAATAGATGATAATACTAAGAGATATACTATTTTTGCTCCGCACAAACTTAAGCTCACTTTTATTTTACTATGAAAGTCACAGAACATATTGCACAGGCAAAAGATACACTTATATCTTTTGAAATCCTTCCTCCATTAAAAGGAAAGAGTATTGAATCTATATATGAACATCTGGACCCTTTAATGGAGTTTAAACCGGCTTTTATTAATGTAACATACCACAGAAGTGAGCATATGTTCAAGAAAAAAAGCGACGGTTCCTTTGATAAAGTAGAGATCCGTAAACGCCCGGGTACAGTCGCTATCTGCGCGGCAGTTATGAACCACTACAATGTAGATGCTGTTCCTCACCTTATCTGCGGCGGTTTTAGCCGGGAAGAAACAGAAAATGCACTCATCGACCTCAACTTCCTTGGTGTAGATAATGTACTGGTATTACGTGGCGATGCTCCAAAAAATGAAGCCTCCTTTGAACCAGAACCTCATGGACACCGCTACGCAGATGAACTGCTGCAGCAGGTGGTGCATATGAATAATGGTATTTACCTGGAAGAAGACCTGCAGGGTGGTGTTAAAACCAAATTCTGTATCGGTGTTGCCGGTTATCCCGAAAAGCATTTCGAAGCCCCCAATATGCAGACAGATATGAACTATCTGAAACGTAAAGTGGAAAATGGTGCAGACTACATCGTTACACAGATGTTCTTCGATAATCAGAAGTTCTTCGACTTTGTGGCCAAATGCCGGGAAGCAGGTATTACTGTTCCTATCATTCCGGGATTAAAACCCATCACCTCCCGCAAACAGTTGAATATTCTGCCAAGGACCTTCCATGTAGATATTCCTGCTGATTTCTCTAACGAGATTTTAAAGTGTAAAACAGATAAAGACGTAGAAGAATTGGGTGCTCAATGGCTGATCCAGCAGTCAAAAGAACTGAAAGCCTTTGGTGTTCCCGTACTGCACTATTATACTTTAGGTAAACCAAACGTAATACTGAAAGCCATACAGGCAATATCATAAAGCAAAAGTATATTATAAAGAAAAGGGGTCATGGCGTTGCTATGATCCCTTTTCTTTATAATAATGCCATCACGTGGAAACGCAGTGGCATGTCCGAATAACTGTCACACTTTTTGTTTTTTGTCCTATGTATCTATAAGACGGCAACAGCTATTCTTACCCCTATAAGACATAAAAAGAGACCATCCCGGGTAAGATGGCCTCTTTTTTATATTTGCTTTAACCTAATAATCTTCCCTGTTCAGCAATATGCCGATGCTTATCCCCAAAGAACTGTTCTTTACCTTGTAAGCAGCAGAATTGTCCAGGTCTACCATCCCATAACTGTAATTTGCCCCAATCATCACCATACTGTTAAGTTCCACACCCAACATTGTATTTAACCCGGCATCCCAACGGTTCAGGTACATACCTGGAGACACCACATTATCTTCTTCCCCGAATGCCAGGGAACGACTGCTATGGCTTACCACTTTTCCGTTAGATATCAGATCTGTACGATAAGTTCCGTCCAATCCATAAGCTACATAAGGACCCGCACCTACACACAGCTTAAATCCCGGAAAGGGGAATTTGTACACCAGATTTACCGGCATCTCTATATACCGCACTTTGATCCTATTCCCGGCTTCCCCATCCGAATGGGATGTCCCCGGTTCAAAGAAAGTGCCTTTCGTAATATACCGGAATGCAGGCTGCAGGTATAAACCACCCTGCAGAGGAATGTTCAGCAAAAGGTCTGCCTGTAAATTTTTTAGTTGATTGCCACTCCCTATTCCTCCACTTTTTTGTCCGGAGGCAGTTTCAAACTTCATGGCAGATAAATTAAAGCCCCCACGTACACCTATACTAACCTGTGCATAGATTTGGGGAGATAGAAAGACCGTACATAAGAATAGGAATAGAATTTTTTTCATGCATTAGTGGTTAGATAACAGTAAAATGTCCCGAAATTTCGATTTTTAGAATACGAACATAACTCAAGCTACGACAGACTCTGCACCAAATTAACGTACAAAAACAACAAATGGTTTTATTAATTATTTTCTGGGGAAAAATAGGAGAAGATACCTATAATAAAAAAAGGATGGACAACCATTGTCATCCACCCTTTTATAATAAGATTATGTTACTATTTAGAACTTATATCCTACAGAAACACCAAATGAAGTGTTCTTGAAGCTTCTGTTGCCATCAGTTTTTTCGTAAGCATTCACCAGACCCAGGTCAGCATTTAGTCCAAGGTATAAACCTGCATTGAATTCATAACCGGCAACAACACCCACACCTGCATCAAAACGTTTCAGTTTCAGATCACCTGATTCATCATCAAATGCTTTGTATTCGGCAGAAACATTACCAACAGTTGCTTTGTTCTTACCACCAATACCATACGCAACATAAGGACCTGCGCCAAGATTAAGTTTACCTGAACCTACTTCCGGTTTAAACAGGAAATTGATAGGTATCTGGAGATAAGATAATGTTGTTTTAACATCGCTGTTATCTTTATTCTTTCCTCCTTTACCTGCATATAATAATCCGGTACCAATGTAGAATTCATCAGCCAGTTGCAGATCTGCCGTAACACCAGCTCTTAGTCCTACAAGGATGTCACTGGTTTCTTTGCCACTGCCTGCAATAGTATTTTTTGAAGTAATGCTGGAAAAGTTAGGGCCTGCAATAATACCCACTTTAGTTTGTGCGAATGTAATACCAGCTGTTAAAAGAGCCGCGGAAAATAATAATATCTTTTTCATATCAGTTTTTTTATAAAATAGTATAGCATCCTACAGGCGTTGGGATGCTATACTGTTAAATATTTGGCGTTGCCTGTTTACGCTTTTCCTGTGTCTATATACAAAATGGATGAGTCTCTGCTAAAACAGAAAACCTGCAGAAAGACTGAATGTGCGGTTTTTGTTTTTGTCATTACTACCATTGTCCGAACCAGAGTTGATCTTAGCAAGGCCAAGTCCGTACTGGGCAGAAAGGATTAAACCGTGGGTTTCAACACCCGCCATCAGGTTACCACCATAGTCAAATCTTTTGTACTTGTCATAACCCTGGTTAGCATCACCGGAATTAAACGGGGTATCATCATCCCATTTAATATTGGTTTCAGTAGTGGTTGTTACACCGCCTAATGAAGAGATCACTTTATTCTTACCGGCTACACCAAACGCAAAGTAGGGGCCGATACCAGCAAATAACCTTGTATCTTCTCCAATAGGAATTTTACCAACGAAGTTTAAAGGAATCTCTATGTATGAAGGACTGGTTGTGTACTTTCTATACACAGAAGCGGAATTGTTTGGATCACCTGATGTCAGCTTTGAACCTTTAGTAGTATAAAATACTCCGGGCTGGAATGACAGGATACTGGGTACTAAAGGGAAATCAGCTATTACGCCGATGTTAAACCCTGATAATGATTTGTCCTTGTCAACGGAGCCATCACTATTAACTGAAATTGATGAAAGGTTCCATCCACCTTTAACACCTACACGAGCCTGAGACATTGCACCAAATGATATCGCAAGGGCAGCAAACGAAAGGATAATCTTCTTCTTAGTCATAACCTACAATTTTTGATTACGACATCAACTTTCCAAAGACTATGCCAAAGGCTAGTACTGCAATTATATCTCTTTGGTAATAAATGAGTTATAACATACTTTAATGTAGGCTACACACGCTTTACTTGTGTGCGGTTCCTCCACGTGCTTCCATTTTATCGATGAATTCATTGAGTTGTTCTACCCCAAGTCGTTTAGCCACGATCTTCTTTTTTTCATCTAACAGATATACTACGGGAGTGCTGTACACATCATATAATCTGCGGAAGTTACTTTGTGCATCGGGGTCCCAGGCGTGAATCCAACCGTTGAGTTTATACTGTTTAATAAAGTTCTGCCACTCTTCTTTAGTACCTTCTGTTTTAAAGCCAACCATCGCTACTCCTTTACTTTTCCAACTGGCTTTATATGCAGAATCCAAACGGGGAACTTCTATTTTACAATGTCCACAAGTGGGGTCCCAGAAAACAAGAACAGTATATTTTGCTTTGGTAGTATAGAGTGATACCGGTTTTAATGCAGAGTCTTTTACTTCCAGTGGTGGCGCCTGTTGTCCTATCAGATTAGGTGCTATAGAATATGCACGCGAGATAACTTTATTCAGTTGTTCATCATTCAGCCAGAATGCATCTCCTGCTACGTAATACTTTTCTACAAGGTGTACAAACACAGCATCCATTCCCATGTACTGCGATGTTTCATAGTTGTAGGTAAGCCACCACACCACATACTTAAACACCTCTTTGTTTTTACGTGTTTGTGCTATCAGCTGGTCACACTCTATATTCACAGAATCGGGATGAGGCGGTACAAGTTGTGTAAAATATTTGTGCAGTTTATTTTCAAGTATAGGAGTATATACCAGTCTGTCATCACCCAGATCTACATTCTCCCAGTAATGTGCTTTATAATAACGATAAGCGAAAGTAGAATCTTCAGGAGAAGGATTAGTTGGGATCTCTGGTTCCTTTAATGCTTTAAACATGCTACTGAGCAGGCTCTGTGGATGTTTGGCAATCACATCATTGCGGTAATCCTGTAGCTTCTTGCGCAAAGTTGTTTCCAGGGATCTCGCAGCAGCACTGTCTGCCGTTGTATGAGCTGTAGCCAGTTTTGCCTGTAACTGAGTATTGATAGGGCCTATCTCATTCGTCAGGAACTTATTATATCCCAGGAAAAGCTCATTTTCTGGAGAGTTCTTAAAGACTGTTTTTGTGATAAGGTCTGAGGAATCAGCGATAATACTGAATTGCTGTTGTTTATTATCCAGTAATAACTCAAAATAACGCTGTTTACCAGGGAGGAGGATCATGTAGATACCACCAGGTAATGCCTGGGTCCCCTTTATTACGCCAATACCCTGCTCATTCAGTAAAGCAGAATCCGACATGTATTTATTATTCCCCATATAATGGGCCAGGTAAACCTGTCCACCTTTATACTGCTTTAACTGGATGGTAATCTGGTACCCCTGTGCCTGTAACTGAAACTGGGATAAAAGGCAGGCTAAAATGATAATTAGTCTTTGCATAGGACATCGGTTAGTGTAAATGTAGCAAGGAAAAGGGAAAATTTAAAATCTCAGGGGGAAACAATACCCCGGAAAACTGTGGTTTACATATGGCTTACAGCTTGTTGCTTGTAGCTAAAATCCTACCTTTGCACCCGTGAGGAAAAAAAATGTTATTCTGGAAAAAGTACCGGTTAGCGCTTATGCCGCAGAAGGGAAAGCACTGGCCCGTATTGACGGAAAGGTGATATTTATAGAAGGGGGCGTGGTTCCCGGAGATGTAGTGGATGTAAGGCTCGGTAAAAACAAAAAGGACTGGGCAGAGGGGAAAGCCATACACATTCATAGCTACGCGGAAAACCGCGTAAAGCCCTTTTGCGAACATTTTGGAAACTGTGGCGGCTGTAAATGGCAGATGTTACCCTATGCCCAGCAGCTGGAATACAAACAGCAGCAGGTGGCAGATAACCTTCAGCGTATCGGGAAACTGGAATTGCCCCCCATGCAACCTATCATGGGTTCCCGTTTTTCTACTCATTACCGCAATAAACTGGAGTTTACCTTCAGTAACAAAGCCTATCTGCTGGCAGATGAGATCGGAGAAGATGGGGTAATCCCCCGGCGTAATGCCCTGGGATTCCATGTACCCAAGTTATTCGATAAAGTATTGGATATAAATACCTGTTACCTGCAGGCAGAGCCGGTAAATGCCATCCGCAATACCATTAAGGCATATGCACTGGCAAACGACCTCTCTTTTTACGATATCCGTGCCCAGGAAGGGTGGCTGCGCAACCTGATCGTCAGGATCTGCACCACCGGGGAGGTGATGGTAAACCTGGTGATCCACCACGAGAACAAAAAAGACAGGGAAGCCCTGCTGGACCACCTGCTGGCAACAGTACCCGGTATCACTACCATACTGTATACCATCAACCCCAAAGGGAACGATACTATTTTCGACCTGGATCCTAAAGTATATTACGGAAAAGGATATGTGGAAGAAAAACTGGAAGATTTTGTATTTAAGATAGGCCCCAAGTCGTTTTTCCAGACTAATACCTACCAGGGAGAAGCATTATACCAGGTAACCAGGGAATTTGCAGGCTTAACAGGAACAGAAATTGTTTATGACCTGTATTGCGGAACAGGCAGTATTGGTATTTTTGTATCTCCACAGGCAGGCAAGGTAATAGGGATAGAACTGATAAAAGAGGCGATAGATGATGCAGTTGAAAATGCAGAAATGAATAACGTGAAGAACGCTACCTTTTTTGCAGGCGATGTGGTAGATATTTGCAACGATGCTTTCTTTGCTCAACATGGGCAACCGGATGTAGTGATAACAGACCCTCCAAGGGCGGGTATGCATGAAAAGCTGGTAAACAAATTACTGGAAATTGCAGCCCCCCGTATTGTATATGTAAGCTGTAACCCGGCAACACAGGCAAGAGATCTGGCTTTACTGGACCAGTTATATGTTGTAAAAAAGATACAACCAGTGGATATGTTCCCACACACCCACCATATAGAAAATGTGGTGTTACTGGAAAAAAGGATTAATCATTAATAGAATCAGTTAATAAATGAGTGAGTTCAGGCCCAGCAGATTTGAAATTCTTCCCACCGTGATCAAAAACCTTCTGATCATCAACGGTTTGGTATTCCTTGCACAATACACGCTGGGTGCAAGTCTGGACCATAAAATTGAAGACCTTTTTGCACTGCATTACTGGGGTTCGGACCTCTTTAAGCCGCATCAGCTGATCACTCACCTGTTCATGCATGGCTCTCTTGAACACCTGTTCATGAATATGTTCACCTTGTGGATGTTTGGTGCTACACTGGAAAATATCTGGGGGCCCAAACGTTTCCTGATATTCTATATGGTTTGCGGCCTGGGTGCAGCCCTCTGTCACCTTGGAGTGCTGACGTACGAGAACATCTCACTCAGTAAAGATATACAGGCCTTCCTGTCTGCTCCTTCCGCCAGTAACTTCGTAATGCTGCAAAACAAGTACGACCTTACCTTCCGCGGTTATGAGTTAACCAGTTATCCTACCACGCCTGAGCAGATGGAAGCTACTAAAGTATTCTTACAGCAATATGTAAGCGACTACCGCGATACCGCTACCCTCGGAGCTTCAGGCGCTGTATTCGGGATCCTCTTTGCTTTTGGATACCTCTTCCCGAACAATCTTTTATATCTCTACTTCCTGTTTCCGGTCAAAGCCAAGTATTTCATTGGCTTCCTGATAGTACTTGAACTGATATCCGGTATCCAGAACTCTGCAGGCGATAACGTAGCCCACTTCGCCCACCTTGGCGGAGTACTGTTCAGCTACCTCTTATTGAAGACATGGAACAGAAAGAACCGACAGCATTTTTATTAACACACAACTTTATGCCATGCATCAGGAGGAAAACAGAGGAATAATACAGCTATCACTGGGAGACCGGAGGAACATGGTTACACAGCTGTTGCTGGTAAACATTACCGTGTTCATGCTGTTGTTCTTTACACAGATCATTTACAACATTGAAGGCAATACGACAGAAAGATTTAACAGAGAAGTACTGAGCAGGATAATTTTATCAGGAAGTATCCAACAGGTATTACATAGCCCGTGGAGCATTATCACGTCTCTTTTTGCACATAACAGCTTCTGGATGATATTCAGCAATATGATCTGGCTATGGGTTTTCGGCTCCTTCTTACAAGGTCTGGCCGGGCACAGACGCATTCTTCCCCTCTATATCTACAGCGGCCTTTGTGGTATCGTGTTTTACCTTTTAGGGATGCAGCTGATTCCTTCTTTCCGCGACCTGCAACCATATGCTGCTATGACAGGGGCTTCTGCCAGCATCATGGCACTGGCGATAGGAGCTACTACCATCGCTCCAAATTACCGCATCTATCCACTGTTATCCGGTGGTATTCCCCTGTGGATAATTACCATCCTGTTTATTATTATAAATGTAGGCACACACGTGGTTACACAACATGATATGACTTACCTGCCTGCATTATTGGGTGGTGGTCTTACCGGTTTTATTTATATGCAACAGTGGAGAAAGGGCAATGACCTCGGCTCCGGCTTTAACAGGATCCTTTATAAGATCACACATTTTTCCCATCCTAAAGGGCCTAACAGCCTTAACATGGTAAAATAAATATAACAGAGAAACATCCGGAATACCCGGATGTTTTTTTATTTTACTTATGCCTTTAAACCCCACCCCGTGTCCCTGTTCAAACGTCGTGCGCTATATTATACACATGTGCTGATAGCTTTTATGCTTATCCTCACATCCTGGCTACCACATTTCAATCCGCAGGCAATATGGCCGAGTGGCTTTATTGGCTTATTGTTTCCGCTATGCTGGTGCCTTAACTTTTTATTCCTTATTCTCTGGATCATTTATAAAGAGAGATTTCTTTGGATGGGTGTGTTTGCACTTGTATTATCATCCCCTGCATTGTATGTTAGTTTTGGACTACACCCGGGATCAGACATAAAAGCCAAAGGCAGGAAACAGTTCACCCTTATGACTTTCAACACCAGTAGCATGGGATTGAAAGAATACAAAGAAGATGTTTCTATTAAAAACAACATCTACTATACTATAAAAGAAAATCAACCGGATATTCTCTGTCTCCAGGAGTTTTACACCAATAACAGAAGCGGTTATACTGATCATATTTCCGATATACAGCAACAACTACATTACCGGTACTTCTATTTCACCTGTGATAAAACAAGCTGGTATACCTGGCAATATGGGATCATCCTGTTTTCTAAATATCCTATTATAAATGCTTCTGCCATCCCCTGCGGACACAGCGCTGTTGGCAGTGGCAGCAGTATACTTCAGGCAGATATACTTATACAAGGCGATACTGTGCGTATTCTCACAGCCCAGCTACAGTCCTACATGTTTAAATCAGTTGATTACTCCTTCATCGAGATGAAAGACCCTGCTGTGGGAGAAGGCAAGACGCTGGTAAGCAAAATGCGCCGTACCATTTACAAAAGAGCGGAACAGGCCCGTCTGCTTGCATCCCTTGCAGATGCAAGTCCTTATCCGGCAATTGTTTGCGGAGATTTCAATGATATACCCGTATCTTATACTTATAATACCATCAGCAATAACATGCAGGATGCTTTTCTCAGTCATGGTTTTGGCTTAGGCAGGACTTTGTCCTTTTTATCTCCAACGCTGCGAATTGATTATATCCTTGCCCAGCCTTCTTTTAACATCCTGGATTACCATACATTTAAGAAGAAAGGGTTTGAACATTTTCCTGTAATGGCCACGTTCTCTCTAAAAAGAAATTAATTTCTCTCTTTCTACTATCTTTAAGCAAAAAGCAATAGCAGTTGAGATTTTTGAAGCTTTTTACAAAAGGTTTTTTTCTGACAGTAAACGTCATTGTATTGCTGCTGTTCCTGGTAGCATGCCTGGCTCCCTATGTGTCACCTGAACAGTGGTGGCCTATCAGTTTTATTACCCTTTTATTCCCTTTATTACTACTTGCGCTGATACTCTTTTTTATCTGCTGGCTCATATTCGATTTCAAATACTGTCTTTTATCTTTACTGGCTATCGTTATCGGGTGGAAATCCATTGCGGCTTTCATTGCATTCAACTTACCGTCTACTAAAAAACAGTTTGCCAATCCTGAAGGAAGTATCAACATCATGAGCTACAACGTAGCGCAGTTTGGACTTTACAAGGAGAAAGACAGTAAATACAACCGTCAGGCTATGTTTGCTTTGATCAACAAGCAGGACATGGACATCGTTTGTTTCCAGGATTTTTATACTTCGGAGAAGAAGAATGATTTCAATAACCGGGAAGATATTTCCCGTGAAATGAGATTGCCCTACCGTTACTTTTCCAGCGATTTTAACCGGGACGGGATGCAACACTGGGGATCTATCATTTATTCCCGTTCCCCTATCATCAAATCCGGCAAGCTGAAGATGTCTACAGGGCCATTAAGTGAAAGTCTCATTTACGCTGATATCGTTAAAAACGGAGATACCATCCGTGTCTTCAATATGCACCTGGCATCTTACCGGTTCAATGAAAGGGATTACCGTTTTATAGAAAAGATAAAAAAACAGGAAGATACCGGGCTGGTAGCTACCCGCAATATTGTGGAGAAAATGAAGGATGCATATGTGGGCCGTAGCCGGCAGGCAGATATTGTAGCGGCTTTCATCAAAACGAGCCCTTATCCTACCATTGTATGTGGCGACTTCAACGATACTCCTGCTTCGTACACCTACTTTACCATCAGGGGAACTATGCAGGATGCCTTCCTTACCAGGGGCAGTGGCATAGGCCGTACCTTTGCCGGATTAGCACCTACCCTGCGTATAGATTACATCTTTACCGATAAATCATTCATTATCAATTCTTTCAGGAAAATAAACTCCGATCTGTCCGATCATTACCCTGTTATTGCTAACCTGACCCTGCTGGGACATTAACCGGTTTATATGCTTTTTCAATGGTAATGTCACTGACGAAACAATAATTATCTTTGCAATCCAACAAAAGCCGAGGAAGGTTTTTACTATTCGAAATTATCTGATATGTCTGAGCTTAAAATATACAATTCGCTACAACGGCAAAAGGAAGTATTCAAATCTCTGTATCCCGGCCACGTTGGTATGTACGTATGCGGTCCTACCGTATCCGGGGAGTCACATCTGGGTCATGCCCGTCCTTATATCACATTTGATGTTGTTTTCAGATATCTGCAACACCTTGGCTATAAAGTACGTTATGTAAGGAATATTACAGATGCCGGTCACTTCGAGGAAGAAGGTCGCGCAGCTGAAGATAAAATAGCCAAAGGAGCCCTGCTGGAAAAGCTGGAACCAATGGAACTGGTACAGAAATACACAAACCTCTACCATTGGGCTATGCACCAGTTCAACTGTCTGGAACCAAGCATAGAACCTACTGCTACCGGTCATATCATCGAACAGATTGAAATGATTAAGAATATCATGGGTAAAGGTTATGCCTATGAGAAAAACGGCTCTGTATATTTTGATGTAAAGAAATATGCAGAAACGCATGACTATGGTATTCTCAGTGGCCGCATATTAGAAGATATGCTGGAAACTACCCGTGAGCTGGAAGGTCAGGATGAGAAAAAGAATAAGGTAGATTTTGCCCTGTGGAAAAAGGCACCACCAGAACACCTGATGCGCTGGCCCAGTCCCTGGAGTGATGGTTTCCCTGGCTGGCATATTGAATGTTCTGCTATGAGCAGTAAATATCTGGGCAAACAGTTTGATATTCATGGTGGTGGTATGGACCTGCAATTCCCTCATCATGAGTGTGAAATAGCACAGAGTGAAGTGGCGCATGGTGAGATGATGGCCCGTTACTGGATGCATAACAATATGATTACCATTAACGGCCGTAAAATGGGTAAGGCGTATAACAATACCATCAAACTGACGGAGATGTTTGCGGGTACTAATCCTTTGCTGGATAAGCCTTATAGCCCCATGACGATCCGCTTCTTTGTATTGCAGACACATTACCGTGGTACCCTGGATTTCTCCAATGAAGCGTTACAGGCTGCGGAGAAAGGTTTGCAACGTTTGTGGGCTGCGTATGAAGTATTGCTGAAACTGAGCTACGACGGGGCGAAAGGTGTTCTCAATGAAGAGCTGGACAAGCAGGTACGTGAATGGTGCCACGAATGCCAGGAGTTCATGAATGATGATGTCAACACGGCTAAAGTATTGGCGAATCTTTTTGAACTGGCACCAGTGATTAATTCATTGAAGGGTGGTCAGATTAAAATGCACGAGATCAGTGAAGAGACTTTCACGCTTTTGCAGAAAACATGGAATATTTATCTGATAGAGATCCTGGCGCTTAAACCGGAGACTTTATCTACTGATGATAATACGCTTGATGGTGTTATGCAGTTACTCATTGAGATGAGGAAAGAAGCTAAAAGCCGTAAAGATTATGCTACTTCCGACAAGATCCGCAATCAGCTTTTAGCTGTAGGTATACAGTTGAAAGATGAGAAGGATGGTGGCGTGAGTTATAGTATCCAATAATAAACAGTACTCATTTTTATATGAATAAAATCATCAGCACTTTTACGGGTATCGCATTGTTTGCATGTGCCTGTAATCAATCAACGAATAATAACCAGAACAATGGTGCGGATAGTGCCAGTCAGCAGGTGACTGCGGCAGCGAAAGTCCCTGTTTTCAATGCAGACAGTGCATATGCATTTACGGCTAAACAGGTGAGCTTTGGTCCACGTATTGCCAATACGCCGGCACAGCCTAAATGTGCTGAATGGCTGATACAGGAGTTAAAACCTTTGGCGGATACGGTGTATGTACAGCGTACTACTGTGATGGGACCTAAGAAACAGCCTCTCCCTTGTATCAATATCATTGCTACTTTCAATCCGGATGCTAAACAGCGTATCCTTCTTTTATCGCATTGGGATACTCGTCCGCATGCGGATCAGGATGCGTTTGATAAAACCAAACAGATGGATGGTGCCGATGATGGCGCCAGTGGTGTTGGGGTGCTATTGGAAACCGCCCGTGAATTGCATGCGCAGAAACAAGGTATTGGTGTGGATCTTTTACTGACGGATGTGGAAGATTATGGAATCAGTGAAGAGGAGAACAGCTTTTGCCTTGGTACGCAGTACTGGGCGAAGAACCCGCATGTGAAAGGTTATAAAGCTAATTATGGTATTCTGTTGGATATGGTGGGTGCCCGTGGCTCACAGTTCTTTATGGAAGCGGGATCTCAGCAGTATGCGTATGGTCCTATGAAGATGTTCTGGGATGTGGCGAATCGTCTTGGATATTCTGATTATTTCCGGTATGAGAATAATGGCTCTGCTATTACGGATGATCATGTGTATGTAAACACGATGGCGAACATACCTACGTTTGATATTATTGCGTTGCAGCCTAACGGTAATTTTGCTCCTCACTGGCATACGCAGAACGATAACATGAGTGTTATTGATAAACGTACATTACAGGCAGTCGGGCAAACTATTATGCAGGTGATTTACGCGCAGCCTTTCGAGTACTAGATAACACCTTACATAACGATGCTCCTGAGCAGGCAAATATTCTTATTTTTGCTGTCTCAGGAGCATCCTGTTTTTATACCCTTGTTATGACTCAACCTTTAGAAATCTACCACGTTCACTTAGGTAAAGACAAAAAGTTTTTACCGATTATGGTTAGTCCTCTTCCTGCTCTGGCCATTCGAAAAAATATTGCTCTCCGGCTGATAGCTTCTATCATGAGCCAGCAGCTAAGTGTAAAAGTAGCAGACGTTATTTACAAGCGTTTCCTTGCTTTGTATAATGGGAAAGAACCCACTGCACAGCAGATTCTTGACACTGCTCCGGAAACCTTGCGCAGCATAGGTTTATCTAATGCTAAAGTAAGTTACGTTCACAACGTTGCGCGCTTCACAGTGGAAGAAAAACTGACGGATAAGAAGCTGCAAAAGATGGATAATGATGAGGTGATTGCCTATCTGACGCAGATCAAAGGTGTAGGTCGCTGGACAGTAGAAATGTTGCTGATGTTTTATCTTGGAAGAGAAGATGTATTTGCGATAGATGACCTGGGAATTCAGCAGGCGATGATCAAATTATATAAGCTGGATAAAACAGATAAAAAAGCATTCAGAGAAAAGCTACTGAAGATCTCTGTGAAGTGGTCTCCTTATCGGACTTATGCCTGTAGATATTTATGGGCCTGGAAGGATATGAAACCTACTGCGTAAGCAGCTAAAAAAAATCCCCACCTTGAAAAAGGCGGGGATATAGGTAATACTAACTAACCCAATTGCTTATATCTAAAACTAAAACAACTCTAATTAAGAAGCGGCTTCCAGCTGCTGCGCTGCAATCTTCGCTTTGATTTTCCCTTCAATCTCATTCGCTACTTCCGGATTGTCGATCAGCAACTGCTTCACGGCATCGCGGCCCTGGCCCAACTTGTTGGTATCATAACTGAACCAGCTGCCGCTTTTTTGTACGATGCCATATTCAACACCCATATCAATGATCTCACCTACTTTGGAGATACCATGTCCGTAGATGATATCAAACTCAGCCTGGCGGAAGGGAGGTGCAACTTTATTTTTTACAACTTTTACTTTCACGCGGTTACCCACTGCTTCATCACCATCTTTGATCTGTGCCATACGACGGATATCTAGACGTACTGATGCATAGAACTTCAGGGCATTACCACCGGTAGTTGTTTCCGGATTACCAAACATAACACCGATCTTCTCACGCAGCTGGTTGATGAATATGCAGCAGCAATTCGTCTTTGAAATGGTAGCCGTCAGCTTACGCAATGCCTGAGACATCAAACGGGCCTGTAAACCCATCTTGCTATCTCCCATTTCACCTTCCAGCTCACCTTTTGGAACCAGGGCAGCTACGGAGTCAATTACCACTACGTCTACCGCTCCTGATAAGATCAAACGGTCCGCAATTTCCAGACCCTGCTCTCCATGGTCCGGCTGTGAAATCAGCAATGAATCAACATCCACACCCAAACGCTGGGCATAAGTACTGTCAAAAGCATGCTCAGCATCTATTATAGCACAGATACCGCCTTTCTTCTGCGCTTCTGCTATTGTATGTATCGCAAGTGTCGTCTTACCGGAAGACTCAGGTCCGTAGATCTCTACGATCCTGCCTTTAGGAAGGCCACCAATACCCAGTGCAATATCAAGACCCAGAGAGCCTGTAGATATTACCTCCATGGCAACCACGCCCTTCTCTCCCATCATCATCACGGACCCTTTACCGAAATCTTTATCGATCTTGTCCATGGTAAGGCGCAGTGCCTTCAATTTATCTGCATTGGCTGTAGACATATTAGTAAGTGTTTTTTTACAAATTTAATGGTGCGCTAAGTTAAGATCTAATTTTTAACTTTCCCAAATTTTTTAGCATTTTACACCAAAAATGCTAAATCCTATAGTAAAGCCTGCAACCTTTCACCGAATCAAAAAAAAGTTTAAGGGTTAACTCACAACGGTAACATATGTCAATGTTCAAATAACACTACAAAGATGGGCCACCTTCACGCACTGAATGTGCGTAGTGAAAAAAGAAAGAAAAATAATCTTACCCTACTATACCATATGCTATCCATTGCGATAGAATACCGATAATAAAACCGGTATAGATCTCGGCAGGAGTATGCGCGGAAAGAATTAAACGGGCCGTTGCTACAACACCGGCTATCAGAATAGTGACTACCAGCGGAAAACTAACATTCATATGCATACCGGTCATCAGCATCAGCAAAAGGCCGATTACCCCGCCCCAGCCGGTCGTATGCATACTGATCTTCGCATACGTATTACCTACCATAGACAATACCACCGCTAAAAATACCCCCAGGAAAAATGCATTGAAAAAAGGAGGTGTTACCCCTTCCCTCTTAAACGCATAAAATGCCCAGAAATAATAAATGGTACAGGCTACATATGGAATGATACGGTCGCGCTGCGTATGCATCTGTATAGACTCTACAAACTTCAGGGAACGTGCCAGCATTAAAGTTAATACCGGGAAAAATATACTGATGGTGAGTACACGGATATAAAGCGTATCATACTGAAAACGCTTGCTGCTGTGGGCAAATGCTACAAAGTATTCCGGCAGTGACCTCACTATCAGGAACGTAATAATTAACGGTATAAATAACGGATGCGTGATATAAGAAATAACCGTTGCTACCGCACGCAATGCTGATGAAAATACCGGACGGTTATCCGTTGTTGATAATGTTGCCTGTTCCATTCGATACCCCCTGATATTAATTTTTTAAAGCTCTTTTCTAAGCCTTGCTACTGGTATATTTAACTGCTCCCTGTATTTGGCCACCGTACGGCGGGCAATATTGTACCCCTTATCCTGAAGCATCTTCGTCAGGTTCTCATCACTCAGCGGTTTACGCTTGTTCTCCCCTTCTATCAGATCAGACAAAATCTTCTTTACCTCACGGGTCGATACTTCTTCCCCGCTATCTGTAGATAATGACTCGCTGAAAAAGAACTTGAGCTTAAAAGTACCAAACTCTGTCTGCACGTATTTACTGTTCGCCACACGGCTTACGGTAGAAATATCCAGCTGGGTAATATCTGCAATGTCCTTCAGGATCATAGGTCTCATCGTTGTTTCATCCCCTGTAAGGAAAAATTCCCGCTGATACCCCATGATAGATTCCATTGTAGACAACAGCGTATGTTGCCTTTGCTTGATAGCATCAATGAACCATTTAGCTGCATCTATCTTCTGTTTGATAAACAGTACCGCTTCTTTCTGACGTTTGTCTTTCTTATCTCCACGGTCATAATCCTTCAGCATATCCCTGTAACCTTCAGAAATTCTTAGGTCAGGTGCATTCTTTGAATTAAGGGACAATTCCAGTTTACCGTTATTGTTGAGGATGAAAAAGTCAGGTATCACATAACTCTCGGCCTTATTCAGGGTGGCATAATTGCCGCCTGGTTTTGGCGTAAGACGGATAATCTGGCCTATGGCTTCCTTCAGCGCTTCATCACTCATATTCAATCCCTTCTGGATCTTCTCGTAGTGCTTCTTGGTAAACTCATCAAAGTAGTTCTCCAGGATCTGGTAAGCGCCCATCACTCCGGGATCATCCTGAATTTTGCGTTTCAATTGCAGTAACAGACACTCCTTCAGGTCTGTAGCACAGATACCCGGCGGATCAAACTCCTGGATCTTTTTAATCAGGTCCTTGATCTCGTCTTCATCTGTAGATACGTTCTGAGAAAAAGAAAGGTCGTCCACAATTGCACTGATCTCTCTTCTCAGGTAACCATCATCATCAATGCTACCAATGATCTGTTCTGCGATGCTGGTCTGTCTTTCATCCAGTGCCAGCATACCCAGTTGTGCCAACAGATGCTCATGGAAAGATGTTTCCACTCTTACCGGGATGGTTTTGTTCTCATCCGGGTCTGGGTAGTTATCATCCCGCAACCTGTAATCGGCTATATCATCATCTCCTTCACTTACGTATTCGGAGATATCAATATTATCGTATTCATTCTCGCTTCCATCAGGCTCAAAATCATCCTCCTCTTCAGGCGCCGTGTATTCTTCCTGCGTTTCCTTAAATTCATCTTCCTGCGCTTCCTCTCCATATTCCAGGGCAGGATTTTCCTCCAGCTCTTCCTTGATACGTTCTTCAAGAACAGCCGTGGGTACCTGAAGCAGCTTCATTAACTGAATCTGCTGTGGAGACAATTTTTGTAATAGCTTCTGCTGTTGTGTCTGCTTTAACATAGTCTGATCCTATCCAATGGCAAAAATAATAACAATAGTTTTAAGTATTCAACTTCCACGGGCGGGAAGGCCTATTTCACAGGTTTGTCGGCAAAATCCAGTTCTATCTGTTCCGGCAATAACCGGAAAGATTTACGGTGATAAGGGGTATCTCCATGTTCCCGGATTGCATTACGGTGATATACAGTAGGATAACCTTTATTTTCCTGCCAGCCAAAATGCGGAAATTGTTCATGCAGGGACTGCATATATTCATCCCGGTAAGTTTTAGCCAGTATGGATGCTGCTGCTATAGAAGCATATATCCCATCTCCTTTAATAATACAGGCATGAGGGATATCTCCATAAGGGACAAAGCGGTTGCCATCTACCAATATATAACCGGGCCTTTGCTTCAGCTTTTCTAAAGCTAGGTGCATCGCCCTGAAAGATGCCTGCAGGATATTGATCCTGTCGATCTCCTCATTATCTACACTGGCAACTGCATAACATACTGCTTCTCTTTCTATTACCACCCGCAGGGTATCACGGTCTGCCGCCTTCATCTGCTTGGAATCATTCAGGAGCTTATGCCGGAATTCAACCGGCAATATCACAGCGGCCGCAAATACCGGCCCTGCCAGACACCCTCTTCCGGCTTCGTCACAGCCAGCTTCAAACGCAATTTCCTTTTGATGGTATGAAAGTAACACAGCCCTATAGTGATTGTTGCCAGGTAAAGTTAGTTATTTTAGATTAGCCCCCACAGACCGTTACAAATTCTTAATTTACTGGAACAACTCATTAAATTCCTGCTTGAACTCCGTCCATTCCCTGTCTGATTTTTTAAGCAGGGTATCTGCTCCTTTACGGGTATCCTCCCAGGTAGATGCGCTGCTCTTTTTTACATCTTCCAGTTCACGATTGATCTGATCCCTCAGTTCTGACAACCTTTTACGGGCTTTTGTACTCTTTTCTGAACCATCTTTTTTGAGGTCCTTCATTTTCTGATCTATTTCATCCTTACGGTCCTGCAGATCGTCACTCACTTTTTTACGCTGTTCATCCAGGTATTCTCCCGCATCTTTGGCAGTTTCCTTAACATCTTGTCCAATTTTCTCCACACCTTCTTTCATCTCATCTTTCTTCTCCTGCTGCTTTCCGGTCTCATGACAGGCAGAAAAGGTAGCGGCAGCAAGCAAGTACAGCAATATTCTCATACGTAGGTTTTTAAAATGATGTTTAGTGATAATAAACGTCCCTTACAAACGCCATTCCAATTTTATAAGATACCCGCCAGTGCCTCAATACAACCACTCAGCACAGTCAATATGGCACTTAATGAAAAATTAGCTAGGTTTGAGGTCCTTTACAAAATAGAATATTAATTATGAAGAAAAATGTATTACTCCTCCTTTTACTGCTGACGGTTAAATTTGCCAGGGCAGATGAAGGTATGTGGCTGCCGTACCTATTGGGACAGCAAGTGTACAACGACATGGTTAAAAAAGGTCTGAAATTAACCAAAGATCAGTTGTACAGTATCAATAAGGCCTCTTTGAAAGACGCCATTGTAATATTCGGAGGAGGTTGTACAGGAGAGATAGTGAGTAGTCAGGGATTAATATTCACCAACCATCACTGTGGTTATGATGCCATTGCTACAGCCAGTTCCATGGAACATAATTACCTGAAAAATGGTTTTTATGCCCTGAACAAACAACAGGAAATCCCTTCAAAAACTTTGTCTATACAGTTCCTCGTAAGAGTGGAAGACGTTACGGCAAAGGTAGAAGAAGCCCTGAAAGGACTTTCCGGTCAGGAAAGAGTAACACAACAACAGAAAATTACCACTGATATTGTTAGCCAGACTATCGCCAATACCAGCTATGAAGCAAAGGTGCTCCCTATGTTCAAGGGTAACCAGTTCCTGCTTTTTGTGTACGAGCGTTATAAAGATATCCGCCTGGTAGGGGCTCCGCCTGAAAGTATAGGCAAATTCGGTGGTGATACGGATAACTGGGAATGGCCCCGCCATACCGGCGACTTCTCCATTTTCCGTGTATATGTGAGTAAAGACGGCAAACCTGCTGAATATGCGGCGGACAATGTGCCTTTAAAACCTAAATACTTCTTACCGGTTTCTATAAAAGGGATCAGGGAAAATGATTATGCCATGATCTTTGGTTACCCGGGTGGTACCAACAGATACGAAAGCTCTGAAGGGGTGAAGCTGAAAATAAATGTGGAAAACCCTTCTGTAGTGGCGCTTCGCGCTGTTCGTCTTAAATATATGTTTGAGCAGATGAAGAAAGACCCGGCCATTAAATTGAAAATGGCCTCTTCTTATGCAGGTATTGCCAATTACTGGAAATTCTTTGATGGAGAAACACAGCAACTCCTGAAATATAAAGTACAGGAAGAGAAACAACAGCAGGAAGCTACATTTGAGAAATGGGCGCAGGGTAAACCTGAGTTTGAAAATATCTTTAAGGATTATGCAAAGGCTTACCAGGACTGGACTCCTTATGCTAAACATCGTATTTATATCAACGAAGGGATCTTAGGTTCTCCTCTCGCCGCTTTTGCTGCCAGTTTACAGGCGGTAGAAAAAGCGATGGTGACTCCTGGTACGGCATCTGATGCAATCAAGCAAAGTATACAGGCTGCTGATAAAGCCCGTACCGCTTTCCTGGCACAGGAAGATAAGACCAGCGATCAGAAAATCCTGGCTGCTACCTGTCGTCTTTTCTATACGGATATTCCACAGGCACAACATCCTATTGGCTTCTACGATGCGGTTAAAGCTAAATTCGGTGCTTTGGATGATGATAATACTTACCGTCTCTGGTCTTCTGCACTGATGTCCGGATCTATGATCCTGAATGATGCCCGCTGGAAGGCGTTTATTGCTAATCCTGATGCAGTGACCCTGCAGACTGATCCTGCTTTTGCTTATTCCAGTGCTTTCATAAAGAACTATGTAAGTAAATACATGCCGATCTATAACCAGTTCGTTACGCAGAATAATGACCTTGGCCGTGTTTATCTGAAAGGATTGTTAGCCATGGAGCCTAATAAGAAATGGTATCCGGATGCTAACTTCTCTATGCGTCTTACTTACGGACAGGTGAAACCTTATTCTCCCCGTGATGCGGTGTCTTATGATTATGTGTGTACGATGAAAGGTGTGATGGAGAAATATAAAGCAGGAGATTATGAGTTTGATTTACCTGATAACTACCTGGATTTATATAAGAAGAAAGACTTTGGCCAGTATAAAGATCTTAGGAAGAATGATCTTGTTACTTGTTTTATTACAACTAACGATATTACAGGTGGGAACTCTGGTTCTCCTGTATTGAATGCTAATGGGGAACTGATTGGTCTTGCTTTTGATGGTAACTATGAAGCTTTGAGCCACAAGATTCAGTTTGATCCTGTATATAACAGGACAATTTGTGTGGATGTACGTTATGTACTCTGGTGTATTGATAAATTGGGTGGGGCTCCTAATATTGTGAATGAGCTGAAGCTGATAAAATAATTTATGCTTGTGTAGAAAGGCCCGGTAGTGATGCTACCGGGCCTTTTTTATTATAGTTACTTTTTATTGCTGCGATTCTTTATCCATTGCACCAAACATCAGTATTATCTTGCTGCTATCGTACAATTGTAATGTCTGATCTGCTACATCAAATGTATAAGGATGGTCTGATAATAACCGGAGAAATGTTACCTCTCTTTCATTTGCTGCCTGATCCACACAGGCCATGCGGGTGCTGATGACCTGCCGGAATGAGATTGTATCTGCTGTCAGATTATAAGCTCCGGCCAGTTTGTTGCAACCACCGTTACCACTGATGCGGCGTGCGGTCGTATCAAACTCCAGCCATACGGAAGATTGTTCCTGCATCTGGCCATTCATCTGTATCAGCTTCCATCTTTTCCGTTGTATGTAATGCCATACGCTTCCTGTTAAGTTTACTTCTTTCACGGCGTCTTCTACAGCAGGTACTTTTGGAGTTTCTTTCGTTGTAGCAGGAGGGTTGCAGGCGTTCGCCAGTATTACAGCTAATGTGAGGGTAAATTTGTAAAACATGATTATAGGTTTAGTAAGATATCTCATTCAAAAATCAAACCATCAGTTATAACTGCCGGATTCTTCTGATCACCTCTCTGTAATAAGCCGCTTTATCTTTTGCTTCAATGTCAATCACCTTTACATCATTGGCGGCCAGCATATCCAGTTTGAATTTGGCTCCTTTTACAAATTCTGCCGGGATATAATAATAGAGCGCATTCCTTACCGGGATAGTGTTCTTCTGGAATTTCTGACGTGCGCGATAAGTCAGCAACCACCAGAGATCCGTTTCCACAAAGTCCAATGATAACCCGAATATATGGATATCCTTTGTGAAGAACAGGTCCAGCCAGGAATCTTCCCTGATGGGTTCTTTCAGGTGCATACGTCTTACCAGGGATAACCTGGGTGCCTGCGGGCTGGAATACGTAGTACCGGACACTACATAATTCCGCATCTGTTGCAGCTGTCCACCATAATGCTCAAAGCCCAGGTTAATACTTAGGGGGTTCAGACAATCTCCATGGATATGCCAGTAGTGAATATTATCTACTATATATTTTCTGAAAATACTGAAAATCCTTTCTGTGATGATACCATCATAAGAGGTTGGTATTACTCCTTCCAGCGTAAACTCATAGTTGGTAGTGAGAATATGTGCCGGTTTAAGACTACGGATCTCTGCATGAATTTCATTAGACTGTATAGCCAGTGTTTTCTTTGCAATAAATGTTTTTAAATCAGCTTCATTGATATGTGTTTGCCGGATGGCAGTAAGGAAGATTTCTTCGTATAACAGCGGGAAAGGCTTCCGGTCGTCCAGTTGCACACAGCCTTCAGGAAGGCAGAAGTTTATGATATCCTGCAACAGTTCTTTCCAGCTCTGGCCTTTGGATATGTTGTTGATATCGTTACCTATCAGCAATATCGGATTCCTCATGTCTTAATAGTTTGGTGTTAACAGGTCTTTCAATATAACAAATGTAGGCATTGGATACGCATCCAATATACGTAGGGTCTAAAACAAAAAAACCGTCCCGGCTTACGCCAGGACGGTTATATCTTAAAGAAGGATTCATTAGCCTACGCTATCAGCCTTCATTACTTTTTGTTGTCTCTTACGCTCTTCTTCGTCCAGGATGGTTTTACGCATACGGATGTGGTTAGGCGTAACCTCTATACACTCATCATGCTGGATGTACTCCATACATTCTTCCAGTGTCATCAGGGTTTTAGGAGCAATGCTGGTAGCACCATCGGTACCACTTGCACGCATGTTGGTCAGTTTCTTTCCTTCATTAGGGTTCACTACCAGGTCACCAGGCTTATTGTTTTCACCGATGATCATGCCTTTGTAAACCTCTTCTCCCGGATCAACGAAGAAGAATCCTCTGTCCTGCAGTTTATCGATAGAGTAACCGGTAGTGGTACCGTTTTCTTTAGCGATCAACACACCATTGTTACGACCGGGAATTGGTCCTTTCCATGGTTTGTAGTCATTGAAACGGTGCGCCATTACAGCTTCACCGGCAGTACCGGTCAGCATCTGTGTACGTAAACCGATCAGACCACGTGAAGGAATTTCGAATTCCAGATGCTGCATGTCACCTTTGGTTTCCATGATCAGCATTTCACCTTTACGACGGGTAACCAGGTCAATCACCTTACTTGCAAACTCCTGAGGTACATCTACCACCAGTGTTTCATAAGGCTCACATTTCTTACCATCTACCTCTTTCAGGATTACCTGAGGCTGACCTACAGTCAACTCATATCCTTCACGACGCATAGTTTCTATCAGTACACCTAAGTGGAGGATACCACGACCGTATACCATGAAGCTATCAGCACTGTCAGTATCCAGCACGCGCAGCGCCAGGTTCTTTTCAGTTTCTTTCATCAGACGGTCACGCAGGTGACGGGATGTAACGAACTTACCATCTTTTGCAAAGAAAGGTGAGTTGTTAATGCTGAACAGCATGTTCATTGTTGGCTCATCCACCGGAATGATTGGCAATGCTTCCGGTTCTTCGAAATCAGCAATGGTATCACCAATACCGAAATCTTCAATACCTACTACTGCACAAATATCTCCAGCTAAAACTTCTGTTACTCTCTTTTTACCCAGTGCTTCGAAAACATACAGTTCACGTACACGGGTTTTCTTGATAGTACCGTCAGCCTGTACAAGAGAAACCGGCTGGTTTTCCTTGATAGAACCACGGGCTACTCTTCCGATAGCGATACGGCCAAGGAAAGTAGAATAATCCAGTGATGTGATCTGCAATTGCAGGGTACCTTCAGCGATTTGTGGTTCCGGAATATGTTTCAGAATACCATCGATCAATGGGGTAATATCTTCGCTCTGAGTCAATGAATCATTGAACCAGCCATTCTTACCTGAACCATAATAGGTTGGGAAGTTCAGCTGCTCTTCAGTAGCATCCAGATTAAAGAACAGTTCGAATACCGCATCATGTACCTCGTCAGGACGACAGTTAGCCTTATCCACTTTGTTGATAACAACAATTGGTTTCAGGTTAAGCGCCAATGCTTTCTGCAACACGAAACGTGTCTGCGGCATTGGTCCTTCAAAGGCATCCACCAGCAATAGTACGCCGTCAGCCATTTTCAACACCCTTTCAACCTCACCGCCAAAGTCGGCGTGACCAGGGGTGTCTATCACATTGATCTTCACGCCTTTGTATTCAACAGAAGCATTTTTACTGAGGATCGTGATACCACGTTCTCTTTCCAGGTCGTTACTGTCCATGATCAGTTCACCAGTTTCCTGGTTAGACCGGAAAACGTTGGTGTGATGAAGGATCTTATCAACCAGGGTAGTCTTACCGTGGTCTACGTGCGCAATAATTGCTATGTTACGGATATTCATAAATCTTGTTAAAATGATTCTGGCTGAAGACGACACATCTGGCCAAAAGAAGGCGCAAAGTTACAATAAAATGTGGAAAAAAGGGGGATAAGATCTTAAATAATTGTGATCAATGTGTTAATGTTGAAGTTCCCCACTCAATCACCTGATTAGTAAGTGATTATATAATTTATCGGTAGCGTCTGGTTTACCAGGAGCTATATCCTCCTGTCTAAGTTCCTGCTATAATCTTGAACAGCTTCTGAACAGGAATATAACAGGTTCATCCTACGTTTATCCTACGTCTTTAACGTAGGATAAACGTAGGATGAACCTGTTATATTCCTGTTTTGTTCCTGTTATATTCCTGTATTGAAGCTAATGAGGTACTATTCTTAGTGTTCTATCAAATGCATCACACTATCAAATGACTGCTGGTTGGCGGGATTATCCAGTGCTCCGGCAATATCTATTTTCTCTCTGGAAGTAAGATGCAGGCTCAACGCTGCCGATTTATCTTCCTTCTGAGGTACATACTGAAAAATGATCCTGTCTAACTTGTCCGGGAAATATCCCTGCAGGTAGGTTAACTCATTATCCTGTACGAAATCCTGCATAGCACTCCAGTGCTGCTGCATGGTAAATAAAGGGTCAAACATCATGTCACTCAGCTGCATGGTTTGTTTAATACCCCCAATATCATTTTTCCTCGTATCCCTTATCTGTATATACACTATCCCACTGGTATTCTCATTGATCCAGTCCCGGAATGTATGGAGGAAACGCATAGAAGTCTCCTGTCCGAAGTTATCACGGATCCCCGCATCCATTACATCTACAATAGGATCGCTGGGCAGGAAAACATTCGGTAATACATATGGGAAGGTGGCACACATACGGATAGCACTGGTCACCCGCATATTCATAGCTCCCTGACCAGCAAAATACTGCCCGAAATCTACGCCGTCAACATCCTGGAACCCTGGCTTCGCAGGACTATACTCAGGTGCGCATAAATAACTCACCGGCTGGGGAGAGATAATCAGCCGGCGCCCGTCTGCATTAATAGTAGCCGTCCATATCAGCATTGGAATGATTGCTTTCTGTTCAGGTCCCTTATAGTAACCCAGTGTTTTGGCCAGCACATTATCTGTATTGGTATTCAGCTGCATTTCAAATGCATATCCCCGGTCTTTTGCATACCGGTTATTCCCTATCTTAAAACTCCGGAAAGGTGTAATAAAATCATTTACAGCAAGAGAAGTAAATACAGGGTTCAGCAGGTCTCTGGCAATTCGTTCTGTATAAATACTATCGTGTAAATTGATCTGTTTCCCCTGTTGTTTTTCCAGGTAAAGCGCCCGGAAATAAGAAGACCCTATCATTCCTCCGGAAGCTCCTGTCATCAGGAAAGTATGCTGCATCAGTTCTCCATGCATAAGGGTATCCAGCCGCTGCAACACGTTCATGCTCCAGGTGGCAGCACGCAATCCTCCTCCACTGCAGTTAACAACGATCAGCTTGGGCTTCTTTCCTGCCGGAAAACGGGCTTTCCAGTTTTCAAGAATCTTCAGTGTTTCCAGTTTGTCCTTCTCAGCACGTTCTATGGTAAAGAACTGTTGAAGGGAAGTAACACTGTAGGAAGGACGGGCATTTCTTTCATGATAATTAAGTCCGTATCCTTTATTACGATTATCTACAAGGTTATACTTCACCATCCAGTTAAGCCCTATCAGCATGATCAGCACCATGGGTATTGCCCAGCTTTGCAACAAATAAGCATAAGCGCCTGCTACTCCTATCAGAAAAGCAAAAAAGATCATCACATTCGCTCCTGCCGGAATACGGAAAAAAGAATGGTCCATCATATAAGCCAGGAAAACGAGGAACACCAATGCGCACCCGACTGTGATCATCGCCGCAAAGTGGTGCTGTTTGAGGATACTATCGAGGTAATGTTTGTTGTAATGATCCACATTCCTTGCCCTGCGCAATTTCCAGGGGGAATTAAAGTAATTATGTACCGGCAGGGCGTTCTCATCTTTCTCCTGTGTAGGCTTTAGGATGGTACGCACGAAATTGCGGGTATTTCCGAATTGCTTACCCAGCCTGCGACCGATATTCTTATCTGCATTAAAGAAATAGAAAAAGGAGAAGAAGATAACGAACAGGTATCCACAGATAAACCCTTCTGCCAGTAATAATATTTCCGGTACAGTGCTTAACTGCTGATAACGCTGGTATTCCCAACCGCGGTATATCAGGTTCACCATGAAAGCAAGCGGAAAAATGGAATTATTGAGACAATATTTGAAGAACGGCTGAGTGGTAGTGGCCAGGAATTTGAAACGGCCGGTATGCAGAATGAAGGTGGTGATATTCCAGCTCATGGCAAACAGCCCGGTGGACAACCCCAGAATAGTAGTGCTATAGAAATTTACTTTACCCAGATATTCCGGCGCCAGAAAGAGCGCATCACCTCCAAATACTTTAGCAAAGTTGCCGTTCACAGTACTAAAAAGTATGGCCCAGAAAATAAGCAATACCTGGTACTTGCGGAAATGCAGCAATAGCAGTTGTATCGGGAATGAATAATAGATCTTTACCAGCAGAAGTTTCACTTTCATCCGTAACGCAATTACAGCTAAACTTACGAAAAATTGTAATATGCGACTGCCCGGAGATAATTATCTTACGCGCCCACGGCTAAGAAATAAAGTCCATAAGAGCGACAGTAGCAGCATCATACCGGTAAACTGATGTAAAATTGCGAGGGTTATCGGAATTTTCACCTGGCTACCCAAAATCGTCAGCACCCCTAACAATACCTGTAATAATACCAGCATCAGGGGCAGATAACGAATTTTGTGCAGAAGGCTATGCTGAGGTGTTTCAGCAGCTTTCCACCACCAGATGCCTACCAGGATGGCAATGATGTAGGCCAGTCCACGATGAATGAATTGTATAGTAATCTGATTATGGGTAATATCTGAGAAGAAACTGCCTTGTGTGAGCATACTTCCCGGTACCCACATTCCATTGATATCCGGCCAGCTACTGGCCACCAGGGCAGCATGCAATCCGGCCATGAAAGCGCCATATATCAGTTGTAAGGTAAGCAGCCCCAGTATCCATATATTCAGGGAGGCTAATCCTTTTACAGGTAATATTTCCTTAGCAGGAGTGCTTAATTTCAGGGCAAACCATAACACATAACAACCCAGTATTAGCGCTGCAATAAAGTGAATGGCCAGTCTGATATGATTTACGTACAGGTCTTCTACATTCAGCCCGCTCTGCACCATGATCCAACCAATGGCTCCCTGTAATCCACCCAGCAGAAACAGGATGATCATAGGTTTTACCATGGTACCGTCTATCTTTTTCTTAATCAGAAAGTAAACGAAAGGTATAGCAAACACAACACCCATCAGCCGTGCCCAGTCGCGGTGCAGCCATTCCCAGAAGTAAATAGCCTTAAAATCAGCGAGAGTAAAATGACTGTTCACATACTGGAACTGTGCAATTTCCTTATAATGATCAAAAGCTGTTTGCCACGCCTGCTCATTCATCGGTGGCAGGGCGCCGAGAAGCGGCTGCCATTCTGTAATAGACAATCCCGAACCGGTGAGCCTGGTAATGCCCCCAAGTAATACCTGGATAATGATCATCCCCACTCCTATATAGAGCCAGATGGCTACCGGCCGTTGCTTTTGTAATGTTGAAGTTTCCATAAACGCCAGCAAAGGTAGGGAATGTCAATTAATCCTTTCTTAACATGTCGGTAATATTCAGTTAACCTTAGGCATGGATCTTTGCGGCGAAATAAGGAACCATTGTATTAGCTAATACGGCCCTAAACATCAAAACATAATCACACAAAAAAACTTTGTATGAAACACATACTGGTATTGGTAGCTATCCTGCTGAGCCTCTCATCCGTTAACGCCCAGGACAACACATATGCTTACAACGGAAAAGCCTCTTTCATCAATGATGAAACGCCCGTTGCAGTAACATCTTTCAAACTGGAAATTGCCAGATTAAATCAGGAAGACCTCGTTTTCCGCATAACAGTTGAAAATCCGGGATCAGAAAAAGTGATCCTTAGCATAAAAGATGCAAATAACGTAGTCCTTCACCAGGAATCCCTTCCGGCTACCCTTGTTTACAAGGCTAAGTTCAACCTGCAGGGACTGGAAGATGGTAACTATACTTTCGAGATCAGGAAAGGAAAAACCAGACTGGCAGAAAAATCAATAGACATAAGAACAGAAACAAGTATTAACCGAACAGTATCCGTACAGTAAGATATTAATACTAAAAAAATAGCGCCAGGTGAATGGCTTTTACAGCATATTTCACCTGGCGCTATTGACTATTTAAAAGCGCTATTTGCCTTTCTCTATCGCTTCGTACAGCGTTTCCATCATGTTCTCCCGCACATGCATATTGCCTAATTTTTTGTTATCCCCACCGGCAGGACAGACTCTGTTACTCAGGAAAATGAATATCAGTTTAGATTGAGGATCTACCCAGATACAGGTGCCTGTAAACCCGGTATGACCATAAGTAAGCGGCGAAGCACTCTTACATGGATAAGGATCTCCGTGTTTGCCATTATCCTTTTCCGGTTTATCAAAGCCCAGTCCACGGCGGCTTAGATTACTGTTATACCCTGTAAACAACTGTAACGTTTCCTGTTTGATATACTGCTTTCCATTATAAGATCCACCATTCAGCAACATCTGCATCAGAATAGCCAGATCTTCTGCATTGGAGAATAATCCCGCATGACCAGCAACACCTCCAAACATAGCTGCTCCCGGATCATGTACATCTCCGCGGATCCACTGCATACGGAAAATACGTTCATTTTCTGTTGGCGCCAGCTGTGCTAAAGAGAACCGCTCTCTTGGTTTAAAACCGGTAGTGGACATGCCCAGTGGCTCATAGAATGTTTCACGTACATAATGATTCAGCTTCTTACCAGTGATCTGTTCTACCACTTCTCCCAGGAAGATAAAGTCATTGTCACTATATACATATCCCTGCTGTGGTTTCAGCGGACTTTCCAGTATCCGTTTGAACAGCGTATCCGTATAACTGCTCTTCAGGTACAGATGCTCTGCTACCCTTACAGAATACAGTGAATCTGCATAACTATGGTAAAGCGCCGTATCGGGTACTACACCGCCAATCAGTGTTTCTTTATAGAAGGCGATGAAAGGGACCAGTCCCGCCTGGTGTAATAACACATCCCGTATACGCAGACCAGCTTTATTACTACCCTTCACCCAGGGCAAATAATCTCCCAACGTAGCATCCAGGTCCAGTTTGCCTTCATCATATAAATGCATGACGGACATGGTCGTAGCACAGACCTTCGTTACGGAGGCCAGGTCATATATAGATTGAGCCGTTACCGCTTCCCGTTTGCCATAATCGTATGCGCCAAAGTTTTTGTCATACACGATCTTACCATCTTTCATTGCCAGGATCTGACAACCAGGGGCCGCTCCTTTTTTGATCATCTCATTGGCCAGTACATCGATATGCTGTAATACCTGGCTGTTCATACCCACCGTTTCCGGCTTCACATGCTGCAATTCCGGCTGTACCACCGGTACTGGTGGCGGCGGAGTTACAATACCCGTTCCATAAGGGAAGTTAGAGCATACCGTTACCGGCAATGTCCCCATCGGCTGTAGCTGTCCGAATAACAAGCGGGCAGCTTCCCGCTGTGTATTATCATCATCTTCATAAGCAGCTACGATCGTAGGCGCATCGCAGAAATACTGGATGGCATAAGGATTTCCGAATACCACAGTCGCAGTTGGCATCTCCTGCTGCAACTGCTGGATCAGCAATCTTTCAGCGGTACTGATGTTAAAGTTGTTGGCAGGACGACGGCCATAATTATGTAAACCAATAATCACTGCCTGGTAATCCCGTTTCAGGCGTTCCACTACCTGTCCTACCTGGTTCTCCTGCTGGCGGGAAGTAAAGATATAGGTAGCAGCGTCTGGCCGTAATGCTTTGATTGTTTGTAAGAAAGCATTGTTCACATCCGCCCCTACTGCTATCACGGCTACTTTACCCGGAGTATGTTCATTGAAAGGGATCAGGTGATTATCATTCTTTAATAATGTCAGTGCTTTTTCAGAGATCCTTTTGGTTAAGGAGTCTGTAACGGCATTCAGGTCGTTGGTAAGATTAGTGGTATCTATTACCTGTGGCTTGTTTAGCCCCATCTGGTATTTAGCATGCAATACCTTCTTCACGCGCAGGTTCACTTCATCCCAGGAGATCAGGTCCTTTCTGATAGCCCGTTTGATGGCATCTACACTGCCTTCTGCCGTAGAGGGCAACATCAGCATATCATTCCCTGCCAGCAGTGACTGCGCAGATTCTTCTCCGCCTGTATAAAATTTGGCGATGCCTTTCATTTCCAGTGCATCGGTAATAACGATGCCTTTATAACCCAGCTCCTGCTTCAGCAGTTTAGTAATAGTATTATAGGAGATAGAGGTAGGTGTATTAGGAGTACTGTCTATAGCCGGAACATAGAGGTGTGCAATCATAATGGAACCTACACCAGCAGCGATCGCTTGTCTGAAAGGATACAATTCCAGAGAATCCAGTTGCGCCCTTGTTTTACGAATGGTTGGCAGATCAAGATGAGAATCCACATCCGTATCTCCATGACCCGGGAAGTGTTTGGCACAGGCCCATACTCCCTGGTCCTGCATTCCTTTGATAGCCTGCACACCCATTCTGGCCACCTGGTATTTGTCCTGCCCGAAAGAGCGGTCATTAATAACAGGATTATTGGGGTTGTTATTCACATCCATATCCGGAGCGTAATCCATATGGATGCCCATTCTCCGGCACTGCTGCCCCAGGATCTTACCGGCATCATAGGCCAGGGTACTATCCTTTACGGCGCCTATCATCAGGTTACGGGGCAGACTGATAACACTATCCAGCCGCATACCCAATCCCCATTCTCCATCAATGGCTATCATAAGCGGTGTCTGGGAAATAGACTGGTAATAATTGGTGAGCAGAGCCTGTCTTACTGGTCCGCCCTGGAAGAAGATCAATCCTCCTACCTTATTCTCCTGGATATCGTTGACTATTTTCCTGACATGATCCGGCCCCAAGTTAGAATGGGCTCTGATCATAATCAGTTGCGCAATACGTTCATCAGAATTCAGCGAAGCAAAGACACTGTCTACCCAGTGATCTTCAGGGGTTTCCCTTCTGACTGCCCGGGTTTTGCTTTCACGAAGAGGTTTATCAGGTCCTGTCTTGTCCGGATTACTTGGATTTATCCTGGTTGATACTCCCGGAACACTGCCCGCCAGGAATAACCCGGAGAGCCCTAAAATCAGTAATTGCTTCATAATCATTGGCTAAACTTACGAATTAATTATTTTTTTGCATATTTCATAATTTCCCGATAGACGTGGTCCGGCAGTGTAAATAACTATTTTTACCCTAAGGTTCATAACGTTCTTTCCATATCTGTATCTATGAAATATTTTAAGCCTCCTTAAAAATAATCCATTATTTACAGCATATCATTGAATGATATCTATGAAATTTCTTAAATATTTCACTTTATTCAAGCAATACCAATTTTAGTTACCTATACATTCAATTGTTTATTATATTTGTACTCTTGCTAAAGATTTTATAAACACATGGTCAATATCATTTTATTTGGCCCTCCCGGCAGCGGTAAGGGCACACAAAGTGCTAATCTTATTGAAAAATACGGACTTATTCACCTCTCCACAGGAGATTTACTCCGTAGTGAGATAGCGGATAAAACACCGTTGGGCATGGAAGCTAAGAAAGTAATCGATCAGGGCTTACTGGTTCCGGATGAAATAGTGATTGGCATGATCAGTTCCAAACTGGATGCCAACCCGGAAGCAAGAGGGTTTATTTTTGATGGTTTCCCACGTACTACTGCCCAGGCAGAAGCGCTTGATAAGCTGTTATCACTGAAAAAAACATCTATATCCAATGTATTGGCACTGGAAGTACCGGAGGATCAGCTGATTGCCCGTTTACTGAACAGGGGTGCAACTTCCGGCCGCAGCGATGATGCCAATGAAGATGTAATCCGTGCACGTATCGTGGAATATCATAACAAAACGGCTCCTGTTGCTGATCATTATGCCAAATATGGCAAGTTTAAAAAGATCAAGGGAGAAGGTGAAGTATCCGAAATATTTGACCGTTTAAGCAAAGAAATCGATAGTCTGGTAGAAGAAAAAGTATAACAGGCAACCGCATATATTTTAAACGCAAAGATTGTAAGTATGTATTTTACTTAGTAAAATGCCTGAACTTAACGATCTTTGCGTTTTTACGTTTTATAGAAAGCGTTGAAAAGCACGCAAAAATTATAAACATTGGAAAGAGGTAATTTCGTTGATTATATAAGAATATCTGCCAAATCAGGCAAAGGTGGGGCAGGAAGTGCGCACTTTATGCGTACCAAATACAACCCCGAGGCTGGTCCGGATGGTGGTGACGGTGGCCGTGGCGGGCATATCATTTTAAAGGGTAACTCACAGCTGTGGACGCTGCTGCATCTCCGCTGGTACAAGAACGTAGTGGCAGAAGACGGCGCAAACGGACGTGATAATAACAGTACCGGTCACAACGGCGCAGATGTGATCATCGAAGTCCCCCTGGGTACCCAGGCCTTTGATGAGGAAACCGGGGAAATGGAAGTGGAGATCCTGCATGAAGGTCAGGAAGTGATATGGGTTCCCGGTGGACAAGGTGGCCGTGGTAATGCCTACTTCAAATCTGCTACTAATCAGGCTCCCGAATATTCTCAGCCGGGCATGCCGGGCAAAGAAGGCTGGAAAGCACTGGAGCTGAAAATGCTGGCGGATGTAGGACTGGTAGGCTTCCCGAATGCGGGTAAATCGACCCTGTTATCTACCATCACAGCTGCCAAACCTAAAATTGCCGATTACGCATTTACGACCCTTACCCCTAACCTGGGTATGGTTGCTTACCGTAACGACCGCTCCTTCTGTATTGCGGATTTACCGGGGATTATTGAAGGTGCGCATGAAGGTAAAGGTCTGGGACATCGTTTCCTTCGTCATATAGAACGTAACCCGGTGTTACTGTTCCTTATTCCGGCAGATAGCCAGGACCATCGTAAAGATTTCGATATCCTGTTGAACGAGCTGGAGCAATATAATTCCGAACTGCTGGATAAGAAGTTTATACTGGCCATCAGTAAAAGTGATATGCTGGATGATGAACTGAAAACAGCTATTGCGGAAGAACTGCCAACGCATGTGCCGCATGTATTCATCTCCTCTGTTACCCAACAGGGCTTACCTGAACTGAAAGACCTGTTGTGGCAGGCATTGAATACTAAATAACCTTATAGTTATAATATGGAAAAGGCGAAGGATATCCTTCGCCTTTTCTATTGAGATTTATTTTATTACTTTAGGAAAATTTTATCCTGTGAAATACATTATCGGAGCATTTTTGTTTATCTCATTGTTCAGCAGATGTACCTCATCTACCCCCGAACATACCAAATACAATATGACCGTTTTTCCGGACGCAGAAAAAGCAAATGCGAAAGGCCTTTATAAAGGTGATTTTGCCGGCGATCCTATTTACCTCACTATTAATTTTTCCAGTGGTAAACATGTAGCGGGTTATAATGTTCACAAAGGATTACGTCGCAACATAAGTGGTACCATGCTACAAACAGCTAATGGCTGGGAACTGGTGATGAATGAACCAGGAGATCATCCCTTTGATGGTATCTTTAAACTGGCATTTGATAGCGCCTTCACCTCTGCAAAAGGAGAATGGAAGCCGTTAAATACACCATCTACATTAACAGAAAAACAATTTACTCTCACCCGCGCAAAGGCTACTAATGACAATGACGATGGTGACATATCCAATTATTATACCCTGGGAGGAGATCATTGTGATATCACTTTCCAAAAAGATGGTAGCTGTATATTCGATTACTACGACAAAATAAACGATTCTACATTTGCAGAACAGATGAATACAGTAAGAGGTACCTGGGAGAGGAAAGATAGCGCTATATTGGTGACCTGGCACAAAACAGCGCAGTGGAATAAAGACAAAAGTGTTTTTATCATCTATAAAGATGGTCTGGAAGGGTTTGAAGGTATGATGACTGTTACAGGAGAAGGATATGAATTCACACCTTCTTTCTAACACTAATACTCAGTGATTAAACGAATCTTATTTTATATACTGGCAGGTTTAATAATGTACGGCTCCTGGCTGATGCTGTTATTAAGCCTGCCTTATACTTCTCTCAAACCACATGTGGATTTCCTCATGACCAAACAGCTGGTCTACCATCTCCGACTCTGGAGAGTGAGCTTTTACACACATGTGTTTATCAGTATTCTTGTACTCCTCACAGGACTTTTGCAGTTCAGCTGGTATCTTCTAAAAAAATATCCCGGAGTGCATCGCACATCCGGGAAAATATATGTTCTGATAGTCTTATTATTCAGCGGCCCCAGTGGTTTGATAATGGGCTTTTACGCCAATGGCGGATTACCGGCCCGTATCAGTTTTGTAATCCTCGCTACCCTTTGGATAGTTTTTACCTATATGGGTTGGCGTTATGCGCTGCAACGTAACTGGCAAAAACATGCGGCTATGCTGATACGCAGTTATGCCCTCACTCTCTCCGCTCTCACTCTCCGTTTCTATGCATTCCTGATTGCCTTCTTTCATATCCCCATACACCCTGTTAACAGGTACATTCTTATCTCCTGGCTTAGCTGGACATTAAACCTGCTAATAGCTGAAGCCATCATAAAATGGGGTTTCGGAAAGATCAACCGTTCATTCCCAGCAAAACCGGCTGCTGTTTAACAAAATGACCATCAGCGGAAATAGTATAAACCTCTTCCCCCTCTTTTGATTCCTGTAGCTTATTGTTTTCATAGCCTGCCGTATCCGGGTTCTTCTCGTATACCTCTTTAAACAATCCTACCCGGATAGTTCCGTTCTGTTGTATCGTAGCTACTTTAAACGGTTTTTCCAGTTCTATCTGACCGCCAATCAGCAACTTATCTATCAGTTTGCCCAGCTTATCAAAACTTACAATATAATATTGTGGGGCAGATCCTTCTCCCACCACATCTTTTACTGCATAGATCAGTGTTTTTATACTATCAGTGTTCTTTACAAGTCCTACGTGATAATATTCACTACCCACATCACGGGAAAACTGTGCATTTCTCATTTCAGGAACAAAACGTTCGTACTCGTATGAGATATAATCTTCTTCCCCTAATTTATCTGCATATTTCCTATCCAGGGAAACAGGGAAACCTAATGGCTTAAACTCATGCCAGAAAAGGTTCCATTGTAACTTTTCCGGGTCAGTTGCTCCGTTCAGAGCAGCGGTAACCTCACTTCGGAATGAATAACCATCCTTTTGTCTCAACCCTTCAAGGTCCTTATCCGCAAAGATATTTTTCACATTACTATACCCGAATTCTATCGCAGATACCAGGTAATATTTAGCCCATTCATTATCCCCCATCCTTGAATAAGCACAGGCCATATTATACAGCACCTTGTGTAAAGGTTTATAATCCAGCAGTTCTGCGACGCCATACGCCTTGATCGCCTCTTTCAGTTCCTGCTTATCAAACAGGGCGTTACCCAGTTCATAATAAGCCTTGGCCTGTGGCTTCAGCAAAATGGATTGCTTAAATGATTCAATCCCAGCAGCAGGATTTTTCTTATTCCTGTATTTATCTATCCCATCAAGAAATAACTTATCCGAAGCGCTGTTTTTCTCAGTAGCACTATTTACTACCAACAATACAGAATCCTTATCATACAGATTATCAGCGCTTAAATGAAGGGCATTAACAGCGGCTGTTTTCTTTGAAGAAGGGGTGCACGCAAACAAACAGGTGCCGGCAATAAAGAGAATTATATATCGCATAAGCTAAAGATAATACCAATTATTATAATGTGATTATCCCTATAAAAAAAGCATTTATAACAGGGTTATAAATGCTTCATACTGAGCCAACCAAGGGGCTCGAACCCTCGACCTACAATTTACGAAACTGTTGCTCTGCCAGCTGAGCTAGGTTGGCGTTATTCCATGATAAAAATAACGCACAACACCGCAGCCCTAGAACAGTCCTCCTAATCCACCCATCATTCCGCCAGCGACTCCTTTCATTTCAGTTTCCCAGGCATTCTCCGCATTTTTCAGGGCACGGTTCAGTGCTGTGATCACTAAATCTTCCAGTTCTTCTTTGCTGTCTTTTTCCAGCAAACGTTCTGCAATGTCGATGCTTTTTACTTCGCGGTTACCTGTAACAGTTACCTTCACGGCGCCATCTCCGGCCTCTCCGTCTACAGTAATCCGGGCAAGACGCACCTTGCTGTCTTTCATTTTTTCCTGCGCTTCCTGCAGCTTACCAAAAAGATCTCCAAACATGGTATGTTGATTTAAAGGCGCGAAGATATTCCACATTTCTTATCTTAACACTTTAATTGTATCTGAATGTTAGAAACCAAAGTATGTATTGTTGGGGCAGGACCAGCAGGAACAGCAGCTGCGCTTCAACTGGCCCAATTGAATATCGATTGTATCATTGTGGATAAAGCCGTGTTCCCGCGGGATAAGGTTTGTGGCGATGGATTAAGTGGAAAAGTAATCACAGCCCTTAACCGTATAGACCCCGCTATTGCAACCCGTCTTAAAGAAGCTAATTTCAAGTTAAACAGCTGGGGGGTTACGTTTGTATCTCCTGCCCGTCATAGCCTGGATGTTGGTTATCGCCCGGACTATGACAGCAAAGATGGTAGTCATAAGGAAACACCTATCGGATATGTATGCAAACGCATGGACTTCGATAATTTCCTGGTAGATGAAGTGAAACGCCGGAAGGAAATACAACTGCACGAAAATGTTAACATAGAAAGTTACGAACTCACCAGCGACGGATATATCGTTACCGGTAATAAAGGCAGCTTCCAGGTGAAAGCGCAATTGCTTATCATCGCTAATGGTGCACACTCTTCTTTCACTAAGAACGTTGCTAACATTACTATAGAACATAAACATTATGTAGCCGGCATTCGTGCTTATTACAAAAATGTAAGTGGTAATAATCCTGACAACTTTATAGAACTGCACTTCCTGAAAAGCCTCTTACCTGGCTATTTCTGGATCTTCCCCCTGCCAAACGGAGAAGCCAATGTGGGTGTGGGTGTATTAAGCGAAGCAGTACGTAAAAAGAAAATGAACCTGAAGAAGTCTATGCTGGACATCATTGAGAATGATCCTGTTTTTAAGGAACGTTTCAAAGATGCAGAACTCACCAGCAGCATAGACGGATATGGCCTGCCACTTGGCAGTAAGAAACGGGTGATTTCCGGCGAACGTTATATGCTGGTTGGGGATGCGGCTTTTCTTATAGACCCTTTCACTGGTGAAGGTATCGGTAATGGGTTGTACAGTGGACGCATAGCTGCACTGGAAGCAGCAGAGGCCCTCAAAGCAAATGATTTTTCAGCAGCTAAACTGGCTCACTACGATTCGGAAGTATACCGCATCATGGGACCCGAACTGAGATTGAGTCACCGCCTGCAAAAGCTGATCAACTTCCCATGGCTGTTTAATACGCTGATGAAAGTAAGCAGTCGTAATAAACAATTGCAGGAGTTATTATCCTGTATGTTCTATGAGGTAGACTTGCGGAAAAAGCTGGCCAAACCATCTTTTTATCTGAAACTACTTTTTAACAGGTAACTTCTATCTGAAATACTCTTTAACAGATAACCAGTGAAATTAACATTAATACTATCCCTTCTAACCTGTTTACTTATGCCATCTGCATCTGCGCAACAGCCGCTTTACACGCACAACAGTGCCGGCAACCTGGAACTTACTGTACAGGGTGCCGCTCACCTGGCACAGTTGCCACTCAGGTGTATGCAACAGGAATTTCCTTATAAAACAGGGATCGTATTTACTGATACATCCCTGGTAACAAATCCCAGAACATACCACCCGGCATTTTATGGCTGTTACGACTGGCATAGCAGTGTTCACGGGCACTGGATGCTGGTACGCCTGCTGAAATCATTCCCGGATTTACCACAAACACCCGAAATCAGGACCAAACTGTCTCAGAACCTGACAGCAGAACATATCGAACAGGAACAACTCCTGTTCAACAATAAAGAAAACAGGGGATTCGAACGTATCTATGGCTGGAGCTGGTTGCTGCAACTGCAACGTGAGCTGCTTACCTGGAATGATCCTTATGGAAAACAACTGGCAGCCAATGTACAACCACTGGCTACTCAGTTCTCCAAAGCATACATAGACTTTCTTGGGAAACTGCTATACCCTATCCGTGTCGGAGAACATACCAACCTTGCCTTTGGCCTCTGCCTGGCATGGGACTATGCAGAAACCGCAAAAGATACCGCCTTACAAGTAGCTATCCGGGAGGCTGCCATCCGTTTTTATAAAGCAGATAAAGACTGTCCGGTGTCCTGGGAACCTGGTGGATATGATTTCCTCTCTCCCTGCCTGGAAGAAGCAGACCTGATGTGGCGTATTCTGCCACCCGCTGAATACCAGACATGGGTACAGGCTTTCATTCCAGAGCTGTTCAAAAAAGACTCCCGCATTTTTAAAGTAGCAGAGGTAAAAGACTATACTGATGGCAAACTCGTACACCTGAACGGACTTAATCTGAGCCGCGCCTGGTGCCTGTATAATATTGCCCGGCATACCAAAGTAAACGCAAACAACATTCTGAAGATGGCGAATGAACATCTGGAAGCAGCCATTCCTCATGTCGCCAGCGGAGATTATGCCGGTGAACACTGGCTGGCTTCTTTTGCCGTATACGCCCTTACTACAGAAAATAATTAGCTAACATAAAAAAAGGACGGTATAACACCGTCCTTTTTCATTTAAATAGTTTCAGAATCAAAGATCACGACCCTGTCCCACAGATGTTTGCAGTTCTCTACAAACGCCAGGTGTAAAGGATGTTTCTGATATATATCATGGCCTTCCAGATCGTTAAATACGGCCAGCTCACAGTAACTGTAACTTCTGTCTATAACAGGGCGATCTGTTGATGCAGGTTTACCTACATTATATAATACCAGTGATTCAATGGCTCCCAGCGAATTGGCGCTGTCTTCAAATTTCTTGATATCAGCGGCTGAAAGATCGGCTTTCAGATAAAAATTAACAACGTGTACAAACATCTTTCAATATTTAATAAGGATTCAAAATTAACTGATCTCTGCTACATATTTCCGCACATTCAGCAGGTTCACAATGTATACCAGTAATACTACCAGTATAGCAGCGCCAAATGTAAAAACAGACAACATGGGCGCCACAAACATATCATGCGTAGCCAGTATACCGGATGCCCACCATTGTAAACCTGCGAGTACCAGTAAGGCTACAACACCGGTAACAATGTACAGCGGAATGAACTGCCGCATCAGGTAACGACGCAACTGACGGGGCGCTGTTCCCAGTGTTACCAGCAACTGGATCTCACGTTTGCAACTCGCTATTACCAGCTGAATAAACATACTGAATACCAGTAATGCAAACAGTAATAATACAATGCCAAAGAACCCTATTACGGATACAATGGTTTGCACAATCATCTTTGTTTTGCTGTATTTGATCTTATCCTGGTTGGTTGTATATCCCTTATCATCCAGGTATTGTACCAGTACAGGATTGGAAGGATCTTTTGTTTTGATGATCACCCGCGAAGGAGCTGTTATCTCTCCATTGCCGAATTTCTGATTAGCCCATTCCATAAAATTACCAGGAACAAGAAAAGAGGAAATACGATCCGAGAAGCCAACAATACGCCCGGTAAATTCCTGTGTAATCAGTCCTTTGGAAATCGTGATCTTCATTGGCAATGCTTTCACAGTTTCCTGGGAAATCTGTGGCAGGTCCTGACTTAACGCAAATCCAAAGTTATACAGGTTCAGGAAATCATTAGGCAGGATGATAGGGATAGTATTATCACCGGTATTCCATTTCCAGTCTTCATTCTTTACATCAATAAACGCATCCGGAACAGATTCAAAAAACATATCTGTATAGAAATGCAGTTCACCGGGAGCAGCAGCTGTTACCTTAAACTGGTTAGAGGTAATAAAACCGAATGCATCTGTGAATGACTGTTTTTTAATATCGGCAATCTCTTCAGGGGAGAACTCACTTTTTGCCGGTTGCCCCATCATCGCATTGGTGATCTTTTTATTGATCACTAAAAAATCGGCGCTTTCATTCTGGTTCTGCTGGCTATGCAGCAGCTGGTCAAAATCCGTATGTGCCTGTATCGCCAGCAGCAGTAGCAGCATCGCGATAGCGAGACCCAATGTGGCCATCACTAAGCGGGTTTTGCCAATGCCGGTTTGTATGATCTTCCTGAGTAAGCCAAAAAACGATTGCATCATAAGTTATAGTGTGAGTCATACGCAAACCTGGTATCATGGTCCAGGTCTGTTAAAATAAAACCAGCGCCGCGGGCACGGCATTCTTCCCCAATCAGCTCGGCTGCACGTTTTGCATTCTCTTCATCCAAATGGCTGAATGGTTCATCCATGATCAGCCATTTAAAGGGTTGTACCAGTGCGCGTATGATAGCAATACGCTGCCTCTCTCCGTAGGAAAGGGTCTTGCCACTTTGAGACAGTATATGGGTAACGTTGAGGCGGGCGGCCATTTCTTTTACCTTTTCTGAGGTACAGTATGGCTGAGGTGTCATTACCCGTTTCAGTTCAATATTCTCTTCTGCGGTCAACTGTTCAAAGATGCGCAGGTCCTGAAATATCACGCTCACCTGTTGCTGGCGCATGGTAGCAATCACTTCTTTATTGTACGACTGCCACAGCTTGCCATCTACCAGCACCTTGCCGGTATAATCATACCTGATATGATACAGGTAATGTACCAGTGTAGTTTTACCGGTACCGGAAGGCGCTTTTATCTTCACGAAATGTCCAGGCGTAAAGGTTATTTCCCTGTTCCAGATGTCTGACGACCGCTGCAATACTTTATCCCGCAGCGGAACAGGCACCAGGTTCTCTAACTGTATCTGCATAACTGTAATGTATAAAAAACCCGGCTTCTTTCGAAGCCGGGCCATATTAAAGTTTGATAAAGATTATTGTGCGATAGCAGCAGCGGTATCGACTGCTACGGCTTCCGCCGCTTCTTTCTTCTTTTTATCCTGCATGTATTTGGCAACATTTGTTCCCAGGTTCACCAGTTGTACCAGGCTGTTTTCATTTTCATTTTTGAAGGTCAGTACCATGTGAGAGTGTTGTACTTTACCATCAAATTTTTCAGAAAGAACAGTGGCATCTTTCAACAGGTTCTTAAACTGGCCGGCCAGTTCTTTACCGTCTGCCGGAACTTCTTCCTCAGGAATATTGTTGACGATCTTTTCCAGGTTTACATAACCACCTAACGGATTACCTTTTATTTTGCTTACGAAACTATTATCCAGTCCGCCAGCTTTTGATTTACCATCCAGGTATTGTGTCAATACATTGTTATCAGAAGCAAGGGTTACCAGCTTATCAGTGATAGATACTGCCGGCATGCCTGGCATCTGCTGATTCATTACATAATGGTCGCCCTGTTTGGTAAACATTCCACCTACCATAGGAGAAGCCATTACTTTATTGAAAGCAGCTTTATCGCCTACTTTCATTGCAAACAGCCATTTAGCATCCGGTTTGGTGATACTGTCTTCCGGGAAATAAGGATTAGGGGTTTTGTTTACCGCAAAGTCGGATGCAACAAATACCATCTGACCTTTAAATGCAGCCAGGATATCATCCAGGGTAAGTCCCGAGCTGTGCAGTGTCATGTTTACGATGCCATCCATACCGGTGCTTTTAATGATATCACCCAGCATGCGGAAATCGAAACCATATACCAGAAAACCGGTAATGTTACTGGAAGGATATTTTTCCAGCATGTCCAGATCAGCTTCCTGTGCGCCATATTTCTTATATATAGCAGCCATTTCTTTACCCATGTAAGAAGAACCTTCCATCACGATCTTTCCTTTATCAAAGTTCACAGCGCCGGTGTAATAACTACCGGAAATGATTTCTTTAAGATTGGCAGGGATCATGGTAGCCTGTGTGCTGTAGATTGGCTCCGGGTTTACGTATACGCTTACATCAGCATCCCCTTTCAGCAGGTCTTTGAATGCTTCAATAGTACCGGCCGTTTCTTCTTTTTTCAGGTGAAACAGGTGATCTGTTTCTGCTACCCAGGTATCTTCTTCTGCGCTAGCAACAGCTGTTACCACGCGGGCAGGAGCAGCAACAGCAGAATCTACTGCTTCAGAATCCGAGTCAGGATAAGCAGGAGCTGCACCACCAGGCATTCCGCTTTTCAGTTTGTCCGCGTCTACACCTTTAACATAGATCACTGTTTCTTTATTCCAGCCGATCACAGCCTTCTGGTCTTCTTCCCAAACGTATTGAAAATCCTTTTTCGTTTTCAGGGAGTAATTAGCAATATTCTTTTTCAGATATGCTTCAAACTTTGCGGCATCTTTCAAACCACCGGTCATACTTACATACGACTGCTGGCTGCTGTTAAATACAACAGACACAAAGAAATTACTCTGCAGATCTATACCAGAGTTCTCTGCATCCTTCCATGCCTTAGCTGCGGTGCTGGCAGTATCTTTATCCTGCACAGCCGTAAACAGCTTGTCCATGGTGATACCATTTGTAATCAGCTTCTTGCTGATTTCTTTGCTGTTGATGTTAAGTACTACACCAGCAGTTTTGGGGATATACTTACTTTGCTCCGGCAGCTTGGAACAAGCAGAGAATACGACCGCTGCTGTAACAGCGGTTAACAAAACCTTGGAAATGTTTCTTGTCATAATCAGGGGATCAGAATTAATAATATTATTATACGCTAAAATACTCAGATTTTCGTTAGTACAATAGGAAGACCCATTATTAAATTAGTCTTTTTGAGCATATATTACGTATAGTATCTGGTATTGGTTAATATACTATCATATCTTGGGCAAGGGCCTAATTTCTAGCTATTTATTAAAAAAATTAAAGCTGCAATAGTTTTATACCTTTGTACAAATGCCATCCTAATTATGATCTTAAATCCTATCATCGAAGCGCTATTATGTACTTAATCATGTTGCAATACATCCGTCCCGTAGCTGCCGTAGAACACTACATGGACCAGCACAGAGCTTTTCTTGATAAATTCTATAAAAGCGGACAATTTATTCTGGCGGGACGAAGAAAGCCTAAATCCGGAGGTGTAATTCTTTGCAAAGCCTCGAGCCGGAAAGAAGTAGAACAAATTATGAGTGAGGATCCGCTGGATAAATACCAGCTGGCGCTTTATGAGATTATTGAATTTGAGCCAACGTCTTACGTAAACGAACTGCAAGCTTACCTTTCATAAAATGGGGAAAGACGAATTACCAGGATGTTTACTCCCTGCAATTCGTCTTTCCTTATTTTTATTATTCCCCCTTAGTGTTTTTCTGTATAATGCTTTTCAGCACTTTGCGCTTTATCAAAATCCAGTATAACTGAATTGATACAGTAACGCAACCCTGTTGGTGGCGGACCATCATCAAATACATGACCCAGGTGTGCCTTACAACGTCCGCACATTACTTCTGTACGTTGCATCCCGTGATCATTGTCCGGTGAATAAATAACACTTCCCTTCGTAATTGGTTCAAAAAAACTTGGCCATCCGCAACTACTCTCAAACTTGGCATCAGAAACAAATAAAGGGTTTCCGCATGCAGCACAGTAGTAAGTACCCTTTTCCGTACTGTTCCAGTATTTTCCTGTAAATGCCCATTCAGTACCCTTTTCACGGGCAATGTTATACACCTCAGGGGATAGCTGTTCTTTCCATTTATCGTTGGATAGGCTTACCTTGCTGGTGTCCGTACGGGAATACACTTCACTCTTTTTTCCTTCCATAGTCTTATTTTTTGCCCCGTTCTGTGAACAGGAGCAATTACTAACTAACACAGCGACATTCAAAATTATCAGATTCCGCCACTTCATAGCTATAATTTTACCCGATTAACGACTCATTAACAAGCTTCTGATGATTAAACTTTATATTGACGCCCTTTTTAAATTTACGATTTGTATTGTATCCTGGTTTCATATGAGAGACCATCCTACTGTATTTAACATTTTAGCAACCATTAAACTTTCCTAACTTTACGCTAAAAGGACACCATAAGTGGCGGATATAATCAATCTATTACCAGACAACATAGCCAATCAGATAGCAGCAGGGGAAGTGATTCAACGGCCGGCATCGGCAGTGAAAGAACTGCTTGAAAACGCTGTGGATGCGGGAGCTACTGAAATACAACTGATTATCAGGGATGCAGGCAAAGAACTGGTGCAGGTGATCGATAATGGAAAGGGAATGAGTGAGACTGATGCCCGCATGTCTTTTGAAAGACACGCTACTTCCAAAATACAAACCATCGAAGACCTCTTCCGTATACGTACCATGGGATTCCGTGGAGAAGCCCTGGCTTCTATCGCCGCCGTATCACAGGTGGAGCTGAAAACCCGGCTTCGCGGTACAGACCTCGGCACCTATATAGAAATAGACAACAGCGCTGTAAGGAAACAGGAGCCCTGCCAGACAGCAGAAGGCACCAGCATTGCCATGAAGAACCTCTTCTTCAATGTTCCTGCACGCCGTAATTTCCTGAAAAGCAATGCGGCAGAAATGCGGCATATTGTAGATGAGTTTATCAGGGTAGCCATGGCCTTCCCACTGGTACAGTTTACCCTTAATAATAATAACACCCAGCTGTTTTACCTGGAAAAAGGTTCGCTGAAACAACGCATCGTCTCCATTCTGGGCCAGCATTACAATGCCCGCCTGGTGTCTGTAAAAGAAACGACAGACTATATGGATGTAAATGGCTTTGTAGGTAAACCGGACACAGCCAAGAAAACACGGGGTGATCAGTTCTTCTTTGTCAATAATCGTTTTATTAAGAGTCCCTATCTGCACCATGCTATCATGAACGCTTTTGCGGAAATGATACCGGCAGACAGCTACCCTTTATATGTACTGTTCATAGACCTGGACCCTGAACATATAGATATCAACGTCCATCCTACCAAACAGGAGATAAAGTTTGATGATGATAAAGTGATGTATGCCTTTGTTCAGTCTGCCGTGAAACATGCTCTGGCACAATTCAGTATCACTCCTACCCTGGATTTTGAACTGGACCCGGGTATTCAGCAACTGGATGCCATCAGCAAACCTTTTACGGAACAGCAGCAGACACAGTCGGCCAGCGGCTCCTTATATAAGACCTTTACGCAGGCTAACCAGGCCCATGTAATTGATAACAGCAGCAATCTTAAGCATTGGAAGGATTTGTATGATATAGGGAAGTCTGATAGTTTTTCTACCGGCAGGTCTTCTCTTGAGAGACCTCCTGTTGACAGGTCTTCCCTGGATACAGGCGGACCTTCTGTGAATACGCCCCTTCAAAATGAAGAGGCTAGTGGCTTTTCAGCCTCTTCCTCTCTGATAGATGAACGCTGGCAGGATACTACTATAGATCAGAAGGTACCGGTACAGGTACATCAACGATATATCCTCTCTCAGATAAAATCAGGATTTATCCTGATTGATCAGCAGGCGGCTCATGAACGTATTCTTTATGAACGATACCAGCGGGCATTACAGGACAGTCCTGTGCCGGTACAGCAAAACCTGTTCCCGCAGACACTCCCGCTCCTGCCCGCAGATGCGGCACTGATCGCTGAAATGTTACCTGACTTACTGGTATTGGGTTATGACCTGGAACCTTTCGGGAACAACACCTTTGTTGTGCGTGGTACTCCTGCTGATATACAAACCGGTAACGAACAGGCCAGCATAGAAGGATTACTGGAGCAGTTCAAGAATTTCAGTAATGACCTGAAAGTAAACCGTCGCGAGCAACTGGTACGCTCCATGGCCCGCAACAATGCTATCCCTGCCGGTAAATCATTGACTACAAGAGAGATGCAGAACGTAATTGACGAGTTGTTTGCCTGTGCAATGCCAACCTCTTCCCCCGGCGGAAAGTATACTTATATCTCATTTAAACTGTCTGATCTGGCAAAGATGTTCGGGTGATTATATCTCTCTGAAGATCTCTTTCAACGCACTATATAGTTTTTTATAAACAGCATATGCTGCCTGGTATGTTTGCGCATGTGTCGCATCAGGTGTAAACACTTTATCAGGCAGCACTGCTGCAAAATCCGGCGTAATATTCAATGCCTGAAAACCCAGCAGAACAGCGCCCATCGCTGAGGCATCCCCTTCCCTTTGCAGATACATAGGGCGCTGGAAGATATCCGCCAGCAACTGTACCCATTCAGCTGAAGCGGTAAATCCGCCACTCACGGAAATCTTATTAATTGTTCCCGCTGTTTCTTCCAGTGCTTCCGTAATACTTAACAGGCCGAAGGCCATTCCTTCCAGCATAGCCCGCATAAAATGCCAGGCATTATGTTGTGGCCGTACTCCTATATAAGCCCCCTTGGTATGTCCATCCCATACCGGTGCTCTTTCTCCATGCAGATATGGTAAACACAACAAGCCTTCTGAGCCGGGAGCAACAGCCAATGCCTGTTGTAATGCCCCATCCACAGAGATCTTCTTATCTGTTACTGCCTGCACAAAAGCATCCAGGAACCACTGGATCAATACCCCTCCATTATTAGACGCCCCTCCTGTAATAAAATGCCCTGGAGTAAGTACATAAGTGAACAAACGTCCATGCGCATCTGTCACCGGTTTATCTATTGCCATCCGCACTGCTCCACTAGTACCTATCGTTAAAGTAGCATGCCCTGCATCCAGCGCACTACTGCCTAATTGTGCCAGGCAACCATCACTACCGCCAGCTATAAATTTTGTAGTAACAGGGATCCCCATTTCTTCCGCTAATAGAGGTAACAAGCCGGTAATAATGCTTTCACTGGGTACCGCTTCCGCTAACTGCGTTGCCGTAATTCCTGCCAGAGATAAAGAAGGGGCATTCCATTCTAGCTCATGAATATTAAACAATCCTGTTGCCGAAGCAATAGAATGATCTGTGATATAACGTTCAAAGAAATGATAGAAAATGTATTCCTTGATCCCGATAAATTTAGCCGCTGATTCAAACGTCTCCGGCGCCTGTTCCCGCCACCAGATAATCTTACACAAGGGAGACATCGGATGTACCGGAACACCTGTCTGCTGATATAAACTTTCGCGTTCGTTTATCTTGTCCGCAATCTCCTGACTACGGTTATCTGCCCAGATAATAAGTGGTGTTAAACCCTGGTGATCTTTATCCACAGCCATCACGCTATGCATCGCACAACTGAATGAGATCGCCAGTGGGTCCTGTTTTAATAAAAGCGCAACACTACGGATACCACTCTTTACCGCCTTCAGTATTTCTTCGGGATCCTGTTCACTATAACCGGGTTGAGACTGTTGGGTGGGATAATCCTGCTGGTGATGTGCCAGCACCTTTCCGTTTGTTTGTACAGCTATTACTTTGGTACTGCTGGTTCCGATATCCACGCCAATAAGATATGATGCCTCCATAGTTATAAATATTTGTCTAAAATCTCCGTTCCTACTATTTCTCTTTAATCCCTTAAAAATAATTTATAGATTTAAAAGTCACTTAAAGTTCAATTAAATTATCCACGATATGGCATTCCAAATTAAGCAAAAGGGGCCGGTGTACGATGTCTGCATCGTCGGTTCCGGGGCTGGCGGCGGTATGGCAGCAAAGATCTTATCAGAAGCAGGATTAAAGATAGCCTTACTGGAAGCAGGCCCAAAGTTCGACCCAGCTAATCCGGAACAAATGACACAGTTGAAATGGCCTTATGAATCGCCCAGAAGAGGTGCCGGTACCACCCGCGCATTCGGGGATTTTGATGCGGCCTATGGCGGATGGGAAATTGAGGGAGAACCTTATACAACAAAACAAGGGACGAAATTCGACTGGTTCCGCTCCCGTATGGTAGGCGGACGTACTAATCACTGGGGACGAATTTCACTGCGCTTTGGTCCACGCGATTTTAAACACAAAAGTTATGACGGGCTGGGCGATGACTGGCCTATTGAATACGAAGAAGTAGCGCCTTTCTACGACCGTGTAGATAAGATGATCGGTGTCTTCGGTACAAAAGAAGGCCTGCCCAATGAGCCGGATGGTTTTTTCCTGCCTCCTCCCAAACCAAGATTGCATGAACTAATGATAAAAAAGGCTGGTACCAAACTAGGCATTCCTGTTATACCTGCAAGAATGTCTATGCTGACCCGCTCTGTTAATAAAGACCGCAGCCCCTGTTTCTATTGTGGGCAGTGCGGACGAAGCTGCGCTGTATATGCCGACTTCTCCTCTTCTTCTGTACTCGTAAACCCTGCGGTAAAAAGCGGGCATGTAGACCTGTATGATAATGCCATGGCCAGGGAAGTCCTCACCAACAGTGAAGGCAAAGCCACCGGCGTTGCCTATGTAGACAAAACCGACCTGGAAGAATACAGGGTAATGGCACGTGTGATAGTGCTTGCAGCCAGTGCCGGGGAAACCGCCCGTTTACTGCTGAACTCCAAATCATCCCGTTATCCGAACGGACTGGCCAACGCCAGTGGCATAGTAGGTAAATACCTGCATGACTCCACCGGCTCTTCCCGTGCAGCTTTCCTGCCACAACTCATGGACCGTAAACGTTATAATGAAGATGGTGTTGGTGGCATGCACATGTACATTCCCTGGTGGGGCGATAATAAAAAGCTGGACTTCGCACGTGGTTATCATATGGAATTCGGTGGCGGGCTGCGTATGCCATCCTACGGATTTGTGAATGCGATAGAAAACATGAACGGTAAATATCCGGGCCGTGACGGACAAATGAAACCTGCCGGTGGATATGGCGCCGGCCTTAAAGACGATTACCGCCGCTTTTACGGGGCTACCATCGGCTTTGCAGGAAGAGGTGAGTCCATTGCCCGCGAAGACAACTACTGTGAAATAGACCCCAACGTAGTTGATAAATGGGGCATTCCTGTATTACGCTTTAACTACACCTGGAGCGATCATGAGATCAAACAGGCTAAACATATGCAGGATACTTTCGAACAGCTGATTCATGAAATGGGTGGTGTGCCATTGGGTAACAAACCCGGGCCGGAAACGATGTACGGACTGGAAAACCCCGGTCGTATCATTCATGAAGTAGGAACAACCCGTATGGGAAATGATCCTAAAAAATCTGTTCTGAATAAATATAGTCAGGCCCATGATGTAAAAAATTTGTTCGTGGTAGATGGAGGATCTTTTGTATCCCAGGCAGATAAAAATCCTACCTGGACCATCCTCGCCCTGTCTATGCGTGCTTCTGAATACATTATGAGTGAGTTAAAAAAACAAAACATTTAACAATGGATAGAAGAGAAACCCTCAAAGCGCTGGCAGTCGGCTCTTTATCTGTGAGTGCCTTTCTGACCGCCTGTAGTGATGATAAGAAAACTAAACCTCCGGTAGGTGCCGGCGTTAAAACACCTGTGTATGGGAGAACCGAAGAAGAAAAAAAGCGGGACTTAAAACTGGAAGAAGAGAAATTCTTTACACCGGAAGAAATGAAAACGATCACCGTACTGGCAGATATTATCATCCCCGCAGATGAACACTCCGGTAGTGCAACAGATGCCAAAGTGCCTGAATTTATCGAGTTCATTGTAAAAGATATGCCCAAATATAAAACGCCCATGCGTGGCGGATTACGCTGGCTGGACCTTCACAGTTCCCGGCTCTATGACAACCGCTTTACGGATTGCAGCAGTAAGCAGCAACTGGCGCTGATAGACCAGATCGCCTACCCGGAAAAAGCAGCACCGGAAATGAGTCAGGGTGTGGCTTTCTTTAACCTGATGAGAGACCTTACCGCCAACGGGTTCTTCACCAGTAAAATAGGTATTAAAGACATTGACTATCGAGGTAATACACCTAATGAATGGGATGGTGTTCCTGCAGATGTTTTACAACAGTATGGCTTATCGTATGATGAAAAAACACTGGCAGAATGTCTGAAAGTAGAAGACCGCAACAAGCTGATGACATGGGATTAATCCATGCATCCGTACATCATTTAATAATATAGTTTTCTCTCATTTTCTTTTATATTGAAACGATAAATTTATTGTTACTATGGTCCAGGAAAAAAATAACCAGGGAAGTCATGTCTCCCGCAGATCATTCTTAAGAAACGGGGCCCTAACCGCTGCCGGCTTTATGATCGTTCCACGTCATGTTTTAGGAGGTAAAGGCTTTATTGCGCCAAGTGATCGCTTACGCGTTGCAGGTATCGGTGTAGGAGGTAAAGGAGAAAGCGACCTTTTAGAGATTTCAAAAGGTCCGTCAGACATCGCTTTCCTTTGCGATGTGGATGCCCGCCGCGCTGCCACTTCAGTACAGCGTTTCCCCAAGGCAAAATTTTACAAAGACTTCCGGGAGATGCTGGATAAAGAGCATAAGAATTTCGATGCTGTAACTGTATCCACTCCCGATCATCAGCATGCTGTTGCTGCGATGGCTGCTATGCAACTTGGCAAACATGTGTATGTGCAAAAACCACTGACACATGATATTTACGAAGCCCGTATGTTATCGGCAGCCGCAAAACGTTATAAAGTAGTTACCCAGATGGGCAACCAGGGTGCTTCCGGAGATGGCGTAAGGCAGATGATGGAATGGTACAACGCTGGTACTATCGGCGATGTACATACTGTATACTGCTGGACAGACCGTCCCGTATGGCCACAGGGTATTCCCTGGTCTTCCAGGAAAGCGGAAATACCAAAGGAACTCGACTGGAACCTCTGGTTGGGTACCGCACCTTACAAAGATTATATAGACAAACTGGTACCTTTCAACTGGCGTGGCTGGTGGGATTACGGTACCGGTGCTTTAGGTGATATGGGATGTCATATCATAGAACCACCTTTCCGCATCCTGGGACTGGGTTATCCTACTTCCGTAGAAGCCAGTGTTGGTAGTGTTTATGTAGATGAATTCAAGCGTGGTTACTTCCCGGAAAGCTGTCCTCCATCTTCTCATGTGATCCTGAAATTCAAGGGTAAGAACGGAAAAGAAATCACATTGCACTGGATGGATGGTGGTATTCAGCCGGAACGTCCGGAAGAACTGGGGCCAAATGAAATCATGGGTGATGGTGGTAATGGCGCTATCCTGATAGGTACAAAAGGCAAGATGATGTGTGGTACTTATGGTATGAATCCTACTTTGCTACCCACAAGCCGCACTAAAGAAGTAACAGTTGCTAAAACGATTGATCGCGTACCGGAAGGACACTATGTACAGTGGGTAAATGCCGCTATTGCTGGCTATAACAGTCCGAAAGATAAACTGATCAGTTCTCCGTTCTCTATTGCAGGTCCGCTTACAGAAAGTCTGCTCATGGCTAACCTGGCTATCAGGAGTTATGATATCAAAAAGGAAGTGGAAGGACATACTTCTTATCCCGGCCGTTATATCAAACTGCTATGGGATGGTGATAATATGAAAGTGACCAACTTTGATGATGCTAACCAGTTTGTAAAACGCACCTACCGCGAAGGTTGGAGCCTTGGAGTATAAGTTTTTAAACCGTCTTATATGGAAGGGGACTCAGTAGCTGAGTCCCCTTTTTCTTTGTTAATCAATCATTTATAGCCTATATTTACAATAGAGAGTCATTCTAACCCCCATATCCTGATAAGCATGAAATTGTTAAGATTGTCGCAGTTACTGCTGTTCCCCGTATTCACATTAACAATATGGGCTTGTAGTAAAACCGGCTCCCGTGAATTGTCTGCATCCGCAACAAAAGAAACAGAGAAGGTACTAACCAGTATACAGGGCCGCGTACTAAATGAACTGTTACAACCTGTGCAGGGTGCCCTGGTTGTATGCGGCGGGAAAAGAGATAGTACTGATGCAAATGGTAACTTTTTAATGGAACGGGTAAAAGTTCTTCCTGATGCGGCACAGGTAACCGTTACAAAAGACCAGTATCTCAATGGCATTCGTACGCTGACTGTAAACACCAACAGCCTGCATTATGTGCAAATCATCTTACAGGCCCGTGAAGCCGCTGCTACCTTCAGCGCAGCCAGTGGTGGCAACATCAATCTGCCCGGTGGTAAACTCACCATACAGCCTAATAGTGTGTTGATGAAAGACAACACTTCCTACACAGGAATAGTAGACATCAACTTTAAATATACTAATCCGGAAAATGAGCATTTTGCTGATATGATGACCGGAGACCTTCGTGGTATTGACGACAAAAAAAACAAAAAAGGCTTGCAGTCGTTCGGTATAGTAACACTGAACTTCACTGGTCAGAGCGGAGAACCACTACACCTGGATGTTAAACAACCGGTAGGCTTGCTGGTGAATATTCCCGGTTCCCTGCAAAGCAGTGCACCAGCGCAAATTGCTTTATGGTCTTTTAATACTGCTTCGGGCTATTGGGAACAGCAGGGATTTGCATCAAAACAGGGAGATGCTTATATCGCTATGGTAAAATCTACAGGATTCTGGCATTTTGCGGTCCCTTATAATGTGGTGAATCTTAAAGCAACTATGCTGGACCAGAATAATAATCCCATCCCCAATATGCGAATGAGTATTGTAAGTAAGATAGATTTCATTCCGGTATACAGTTATACAGATGCAGGAGGTAGGTTTGCCGGTAAGGTAGCTTCCAATTCCCAGCTCATTCTCTCTCTTATTGATCCCTGCGGACAAATTTTTTATCACCAGGAAATAGGCCCCTACGCTGCTGATGTAACAACAGATCCTTTTTCTGTTCCTCTCCCTGCCAGCAGCACCCTGATGATAGATGGTACCGCCAATAATTGTTCAGATCAGCCGGTAATGGGTAAAATAAATATCACAGTAGATGGATTATGTTATGCCACTAATATCAACAACGGGAATTTTAAAATGACATTTATACGATGTAATGCTTCTGCCACAGACGTTACTTTTTCTGCAACGGATACTGCTACTCATATCAATACCATTACCACTATCAATGCCAATAATGGTACAATTACCCCTTCACTGATAGTATGCAAGCCATAACCAGACTTTTATGCGGGATTGGGTTAATGGGCCTGTTCTCCTGCAAAAAAGAGAAGAGCAGCGAAACGATCTATGAAGTGTGCGGATATGCTCCTTATACAACAGAAAGTACCTTCGATTATGTGTATGTATCAAACACACAGGATACACTGGCCTACACATTAATCGTAACAGGCGATACCCTGATAAACGGAGACCGGTTTTCCATATTGAACAATGGTTATACCAGTCAGTACATCCGCTGCGACAATGGCCGTTATTTCCTCTTTGAATTTGGCATCTCTGTTCCAGGTTATGAAAGACCCGATGGAGTAAGACTATTTCTCTATGACAATAAATCCGTAGGTGCCACCTGGGCTGATACCATTACAGCAGTTGCTTCCGGGCAGCCCCAGATTGGATTATTACAATATACCATTCTCCAGCAAGGTGGGTTCAGAACAGTAATGGGGCATGAATACGCAAACGTGATTGGCGTAAGGCAGGATGCGTCCGTTCTGATAGATAGCACGGTACACCTGCTTGGTACCATTGCCACCTATTATTATGCACAGGATGTAGGGTATATACAAGCCATTGCTCCTGAATACACTGTCTCTCTAAAAAACTACAACGTAAAATAACCCTGTTCAGATTTGCTACGAACGTTGCATTTTTGCTACTGCCGCCAAATGCTTAAACTGGCTACTGGCATGAATGGCCCTCTCCTTTGTAGTATGAATAGCATAACACGAATGTTGTTGACTATCAATACATTAAAATATTAGCTTTGTAACCTGCATCCAGATTAATTGTCCCCTAGACACCTTTGCCAACTTTAGAATTTAAACTGTATGCGGTATCCGTACCTGATGTGCCTGGGGCTTTCTGTGTCCCTTTTTCTGGCCTGTAAGAAAGAGTATAGTAAAGAGGATACAGACATTATTACAACCCCGCCTATCACTACGCTGCCGCCCGTTTCAACGGCAACGTGTGAATATAATCCCTATGCAACAGGGAATACTTTCGATTATCAGTACATCTCTGAATCGAATGACACTTCATATTACAACATGGGAGTAAGCGGTGATACCCTTATAGATGGCAACAAATTTGCCATAGTGAGTGATGGGTATAACAAGCAATATATCAGGTGCGATAATGGCCGTTATTACTCGTTCGAAAAAGGCGTTTCTCAAACTGATTACCAGAGACCTGATGGCTTAAGATTGTTCCTGTATGATGATAAAGAAAAAGGTGCTACATGGGCAGATACTGCTACCTCTGTGATTTCAGGCAAACCGGTAGTGGGATTATTACAGTATACCATCCTTGAAAAAGGAAGCACAAGAACAGTACTGGGACAGACCTATACAGATGTAATAGGCGTAAAACAGGACGCTGCATTACTGATTGATGGAAAGGTATATCCGCTTAATACTATTGCTACTTATTATTATGCGAAAAAAGTAGGCTATATTGAAGTGATAGCGCCTACCTATAAAATCTCTATGAAGAGTGCCAGTATAAAATAAGATCAGTAGTGTTCTGATATCTGCGTCAGGAAGCTTTCTACAGCTCTTCTTACATTACTTCCGCTGTTATTATGGTTATTTACCAGCACACTGAATACTAACGTTTTCTTTTTGCTGGTAATAAGATATCCGCTTAATGCTACACAACCGGATAAGGTACCTGTTTTAGCATGTACAGAAAGTCCTTTATAATAATTTTTCAATGTTCCTTTTCCTCCTGTAGGGAATATGCTGTACAGTCTTTCATGATCATATGTTTTGTACATGTCTGTTAGTACACTTACAAAATCCCTGGGAGTAAAAAGATTATAGCGGGAAAGTCCGGAGCCATCTACCCAGTGAGGAGTATCCGGCAAATTAGATAAATAAGTATGCAGCATATAATCAATCATACGGCTTGTACTGATTGTATCCCATAAACGGGCTGCACACATCATCAACGTCTGCTCTGCAAAGAAGTTATCACTGCGGTGCATCATGGGTGTAAAAAGAGAATCTGCGGGAATACCATTTAACATAGTAAACAGGCCTTTTTTATCTGAAACGGATACCGGCCGGTGTAATGTATCTGCCAGTCTTCCTGCAAGATCCTGTGTACTACCTACGATAAAAGGGACTTCTGCTTCCTGCAGACTTTTATCACGACTATTAAACGTCAAAGAAAACTGATTACTGTGCTCATCTCTTTCTGCCAGTAATTCTTTTAACGTATCATCATTTTTGTAAGAGAAACCGAACTGCTTTGGTACTATCAGATTGCTATCTCCATGATGCCTGATATGTGCCACATTCCCATACATTGGCCAGTCGTTTAATTCCGACTGGTAATAATCTGCATAATCATTCCAGGCCCATCCCGGTCCAAACCGTTTATTCTCATTAACGGTTGGAACAACTGCGATATGTTTAGAAGTTTGCAGAAGTTCTAACACTCGTTGCAGAGAATAATCCGGGTGCAGGAAAGAAGGATCTCCTGTCCCTTTTACATATAAAACAGAATCTGTATTGAGATAACGGACTGCCGGAAGAGAATCTCCCAGATAACGTAAGCCCGTATAGAGTGTGAATATTTTCGTGTTGGATGCTGGTGTAAAATACCGGTTGTCCTGATAGCTATACCAGTATTTTCCTGTAGCCGGTTCGTATATACAGATACCGGTATGTGCCTGTCGTAAAGCGGCTGTTTTAAGCAACTCATTCTCTGCCCATTTCTTTATCTCATTATACTGAGCGTACACAGTGCTTTGCAAACAAAGCAACAGGCAACACAACATGACTCTTTTCATAAACTCTTCTTTCTTTAAAAAAAACGGGCTGACACGTCATCAGCCCGTTTATTATTTTCTTAGCTAAAATACCTTGTTATACCTGGTTTTGCATATGGATAAAAACCGTCCGCATCCGGCATTACCGGCGGCTTCGCGTCGAACGCATATGTTGCCGGTTGCAGGTTAAGACCAGAGTTAAGCGCTTTATCAAAAGGAATCACTTCTCCGGAATAAGTAGCCAAACGACCTATGATAGCTGTGAGGGTTGTTTTAGCACCCCTTTCAGCATCCCAGAATTTATATTCCCCTTTTGCAATCGCAGCAAACAGTTCATCATGTTCATTCTGGTAAGGCTGGTTCTCCTGTTTCTTATCAAACTGGAACAGCACTTTTCCTTTATGGTCCTGTATCAGACCTCTGTCGCAAATAATACGTCCTTTTGTTCCTGTCAGTTCCTCATCTACCCGGCTGGCACTATCCTTCCAGTGACGGCATTCACTGTTCATTATAACACCATTACCATAACGATACTCCACTGCATGGTGATCGTAGATCTCTCCGGTATCTTTACCTGTGCGCACGGTACGGCCACCCATACCATATGCGGTTACCGGGTAATCTTTCATGAACCAGTTACCTACGTCAAGATTATGAATATGCTGCTCTACGATATGATCTCCGCACAGCCAGTTAAAGTAATACCAGTTACGCATCTGGTATTCCATTTCTGTATACTGAGGTTGTCTTGGTCTTATCCACAATGCACCCTGGTTCCACCATACATTTATAGACAGCAGATCACCGATAATACCATCATTGAAACGCTTGAATAATTCACGGTAAGATGCCTGATAGCGGCGTTGTAAACCAACCACCACATTCAGTTTTTTAGACTTCGCTATTTCTGCTGCGTCCAATACTCTTTTAATACCGGCTGGGTCTGTAGCTACCGGCTTTTCCATGAAAATATGTTTCCCCTGTTTCACTGCTTCTTCGAAGTGAATAGGACGGAAACCCGGAGGTGTGGCAAGGATCACCACATCCGCCAGCGCGATTGCTTTCTGATAAGCATCAAAACCGGTAAACTTGTGTTCTTCTTTAACATTTAAACGGCTGGCATTCTCTCCCAGCTCCTCTTTAATATTATTGTAGCTGTCGTTCAGTCTGTCTGCAAAAGCATCTGCCATAGCCACCAGCTGTACATTCTGTTTAGTCCTTAATGCCTGTACAGCCGCACCGGTACCACGACCGCCGCAACCTATCAACGCTATTTTAATTACATCACCTGCACCTGAAAAGAAATTGGCCTGAGATAATACAGGCATTGCTAACAGACCGCCTGCCAACATAGACGATTGTTTTACAAAATCACGCCTGCCTGCGTGGAATTCTTGTTGTTCTTCTTGCATGATAGATAGTTTTTAATAATTGTTAATTATGGGGGAATGATATACCTGTAACATTTTTTATTCTATCGGGAACCCAGATATTTATCTACTACATCTGCGAAAAACTGTTCTGCTTCTTCTTTAGTGGGTTGCTTTACTGGTCTTACGATCCTGAATCCTATAAATGGTGCATCCGCATTCCACCATTTGCTTTTAGGAATCTGGGGATCTCTCCGGTTCCAGTCTGTGTTTGATTTCAGGCGGCTTGCACTCCGCAGGTGCGCGGCATCATCCTGATAGTTACCACCTTTTACAGTACGTGGTGTTTTAGCTGTTGGTTTATTCCAGGGGTCTGTATCTGCTGCCTGTTCCAGGAATTTCGGGTCGTATTGGTCCAGTGTCCATTCAGCTACATTTCCCAGCATATCGTACAGGCCCCAGGCATTGGGACGCAGCTCTCCTACTTTATGGTATTTATTCCCGCTGTTGGTGGCGAACCAGGCATAGTCTTTCAACTGTGCGGCATCATTTCCAAAAGGATAAGCGGTAATTGCTCCTGCGCGGCAGGCGTATTCCCATTCTGCTTCTGTAGGCAGACGGTAAAACACACCGGTTTTTGCATATAACCAGCGGCAGTACATCAATGCTCCGTACTGGCTCATACTGTTGGCAGGAAAGCCGCCCAGTTTACCCATCCCCAGGGTAAGATCTATGTACGGAGGACTTGGACGCGTCATTCCATCAGGAACAGGTGTTTTGTCCTTTTCTGCATCTGAATAAATATCGTATTCATCAAAAGTCACCTCATGAGCCCCCATCCAGAAAGCAGCAATCTTTACTTTCTTCTGTGGTCCTTCATCTTCTCCTCTGCCCTTTTCTCCTGCCGGGCTACCAAAGGAAAATTCCCCGGCGGGTATAGGCATCATTTTAAAGGTTAAATCCGTGCCTGGCAACTTCTCATCATAGGCCGTAAATGGAGCGTTCTGTGCGAAAGCTGCACCTGTAAGCATGCTTCCCAGCGACAGCGCCCAAAGTTTGTTTTTCATAACATTCATTAATACAGGTCAATTTATTAAATCCATCTCAGGGATGCAACGTTTTTTATATGAATGTTTAAACATTGGCAAAAAAAAGCACTGTATTGCATTTACGCATAAAAGCACTTATTTTTAGAATTCAACTTGTTAACGTTATGGAAAGAAGACAATTCCTTCAACAGGGTTCCCTCGCAGGTCTTTCTACACTGGCCTTTAGTAGTGTTACCGCAGCAGCCACCCGCACACCCTCAGACGGGAAGGTATTCAATATGAACTATGCTCCGCATCAGGGTATGTTTAAGAACAGTGCCGGTGATGATGTACTCGACCAGATCAAATTTATGTATGATCAGGGGTTCCGTGCTTTTGAAGATAATGGGCTGATGAACCGGGATGTTGCCGAACAGGAAAAGATTGGTAACCTGCTGGCCAAACTGGGTATGCACATGGGTGTATTTGTAATTGATGGCGGCGATAACTGGAAAACATCCCTTACAACAGGTAAACAGGAGTTCAAGGATAACTTTGTGAAGATTTGTCGTAAATCTCTTGAAACGGCAAAACGGGTGAATGCGAAATGGGCCACTTTTGTTCCCGGCTATTTTGAACGTAACCTTCCTATTGGTATTCAAACAGCGAATGTCATTGAGACCCTGCGACTGGCAACATCTATTCTGGAACCTTCCGGACTGGTGATGGTACTGGAACCACTTAGTGATAACCCAGATCTCTTTTTACGTACTGCGGAACAAACTTATATGATCTGCAAAGCCGTAAATAGCCCCAGTGTTAAAATACTGTATGACATTTACCATATGCAGCGTAATACCGGTAACCTCATTCCTAATATAGATCTTTGCTGGAGCGAAATCGCCTATGTTCAGATCGGGGATAATCCTGGAAGAAAAGAACCTACTTCAGGGGAGATCAATTATAAGAATATATTCAAACACCTGCATGGGAAAGGATTTACAGGAGTACTGGGTATGGAGCATGGAAATGCGAAGCCGGGGAAAGAAGGAGAACTGGCTCTGATAAAAGCATATAGAGAAAGCGATGACTTTTTGTAGGCGTTAAGTTTATAAGGTTATATAAAAGAAGAGCTTTTGCAGATAAAACAGCAAAAGCTTTTCTTATTTCAAATCGTTACCTTCCCCTTAAATTTGTTGCCATGAAACTTCTACTCCGCTTGCTGGTAACGGCACTGGCCGCAATGGTTACCGCATATTTATTACCAGGTGTAAGACTGAAGGATTTTGTTACAGCCCTTATACTGGCTGTTGTATTATCTCTGCTTAACCTGCTGGTAAAACCAATACTGATCATATTTACACTACCTGTTACTATTATTACCCTGGGTCTTTTCCTGCTGGTAATTAACGCTATTATCATTCTGCTGGCATCAAAACTGGTAGATGGGTTTAAAGTAGATGGCTTCTGGTGGGCGCTTATATTCAGTCTGGTGTTAACCATCGTCAGTGGTATCATGAACAGCATTGCAGGTAGTAGTAGTGATAACGACTAAGCCCCATGTACTTCGACCGCACACATATCAGTGATGAGCAATTGCTGAGCTTTTATAATGCACTGTTATATCCCCGGCTGGTAGAAGAGAAAATGCTCTTACTGCTGCGCCAGGGCAGGATAAGTAAATGGTTTTCCGGCATTGGCCAGGAAGCCATTGCTGTTGGGGCTACACTGGCCCTTGACGACGATGAGTGGGTGTTACCGCTACATCGCAACCTGGGAGTATTCACTACCCGTAATATGCCCTTGCAGCAGCTTTTCCACCAATGGCAGGGAAGTCCCCTGGGCTTTAGTAAAGGACGGGAACGTTCTTTTCATTTTGGGAGTCAGGCCCATCATATCTGCGGGATGATTTCCCACCTGGGGCCACAGCTTTCCGTGGCTGATGGTATTGCGCTGGCGCATAAACTGAAAGGCGAAAACAAGGTGTCTCTTGCTTTTACCGGCGAAGGCGGGACCAGCGAAGGCGAATTCCACGAAGCCCTGAATGTAGCGGCGGTATGGGACCTGCCGGTGATCTTCCTCATAGAGAACAACGGCTACGGCCTGAGTACTCCTGTAGAAGAGCAATACCGTTGTGAACAGCTTGTTCAGCGGGCTGCAGGATACGGAATGCGGGGGATGCGCATCAATGGGAATAACCTGCTGGAAGTATACCATGCTGTGAGGGAAGCCAGGCGGCATGCATTACAGGAGCAGCAACCAGTGCTGATAGAAGCAGTTACCTTTCGCATGCGTGGACATGAAGAAGCGAGTGGTACTAAATATGTGCCCCCGGCTCTGCTCGAAGAATGGGCCTTACAAGACCCGATACAACACTTCGAAGACTTCCTGAAATACCTGGAACTTCTGACACCAGAGCTAATCACTCACACCCGCGAAACACTGAAGCATCAGATAGATGCAGACATTACAGCGGCGCTGATAGAAACAGAGATGCATGCAGATGAAGCCGTAGAGTTAGGGGATGTGTATGCAATACAGGCTAATGTATATGAGGAATCTGATACTACGCTTCCTTCAAAAACAACAGAAAAACGTTTCATCAATGCTATTTCAGATGCGCTGCATCTGGCAATGGATAAATACCCCAACCTTGTTCTGATGGGGCAGGACATTGCCGAATATGGCGGGGCCTTTAAAATAACAGAGGGTTTCGTAGAGCAATTCGGCAAAAGCCGGGTACGCAATACCCCTCTTTGCGAAAGCGCCATTATAGGCGCCGCGCTGGGCCTCTCCCTAAAAGGCTTTAAAAGCATGGTTGAAATGCAGTTCGCAGACTTCGTTACCTGCGGCTTCAACCAGATCGTAAACAACCTGGCCAAAATCCATTACCGCTGGGGACAGGCCGCCGATGTTGTCATCCGCCTCCCGGCAGGAGCAGGTGTAGGCGCCGGCCCCTTCCACTCACAAAGCAATGAGGCCTGGTTTACGCATACCCCGGGACTGAAAGTCGTATACCCTTCTACTCCCGAAGATGCCAAAGGTCTGTTACTCGCAGCTTTTGCAGATCCCAACCCCGTACTTTACTTTGAACATAAAGCGCTATACCGCAGTATTTCCGGCCCGGTAAAAGACGAATGGTACACCATAGAGATCGGGAAGGCAAGACTGGTGCAGGAAGGAGAAGGGATCAGCATTATCACCTACGGCAGTGGTGTGCACTGGGCGCAGGAATACGCCCACCAGCACCCGGAAATATCCCTTCACATACTGGATCTGCGCACCCTGTTACCGCTGGACTACCCGGCCATAAAAGCCGCTGTTGCACAAACCGGCAAAGTGCTGATCCTTCATGAGGATACGCTCACCGGCGGTTTAGGCGGAGAAATTGCCGCCTGGATAGCAGAACATTGCTTCCATATGCTGGATGCACCCGTTATGCGCTGCGCAAGCCTGGATACACCGGTACCATTTGCCGCCGCACTGGAGAAAAATTTTCTCGCTAAAACGCGTCTGCACCAATATGTACAACAATTGAATGCATATTAACAATATTCATGTGTTGGGATTTTTAAAAGTAATGCGCTAACTTGCACTGCAGATCACTAAACGTATTTTTATGTTGCTTTCAGTAGTTAATAATGTAGAGGTTTCTGATTTTTACAGAAGTGGAGATAAGTTCTTTCATTATCTGACTTTTTTCATGGTTGGCCTGTTTGCGCTGATGTTCCTGTACGCAGCTGTGAAATACGCAAAACGCTAATTATTAATTTATTACGATATTATAAGGCAGTCTTACAATGTAAGGCTGCTTTTTTATTGCCGGAACAGTTATACAATGTACTGACCATCTGCCCTTTATAATTAACTTTGTAGCATGGATCAGTCGTCGGGAAGAATCTACACCTTCCACTTCATCATGCTATGTCTCAGCAACGCCCTGTTTTCCGCCAGCTTTAATATGTTGCTTCCGGAATTACCAGCTTACCTCAGCAGTATGGGCGGAGAACAATACAAAGGGTATATCCTGGCCCTCTTTACTCTCATGGCGGGACTCTCCCGCCCTTTCAGCGGAAAACTGACAGATACTATTGGTCGTGTACCGGTAATGATATTCGGTTCTGTTGTTTGTGTAGTATGCAGCCTGTTATACCCGCTGGTAAGCAGTGTAGGAGCGTTTCTGTTGTTACGTTTCTTCCATGGGTTCAGCACCGGGTTCAAACCTACAGGTACTGCCGCATATGTATCAGATATCGTCCCTGCTACCCGCCGGGCGGAAGCAATGGGAATGGTAGGATTGTTCAGTACTATCGGTATGGCGTTAGGCCCTGCTATCGGGGGTACGATCTCTCCTATCTGGGGGATTACCGTCATGTTCCAGGTATCAGCAGTATTTGCCTTATTATCTGTAGTAATACTGGCAGGAGGTATGAGGGAAACATTGCCCAACAAGCAGCCTTTCCGTTTTACGGCGCTTAAAATCTCAAAAAGCGAAATATTTGAGCCCCTTGTACTGGCTCCGGTGATTATTACCTTCTTAACATATCTCAGCTACGGCGTACTCTTTACTATCATCCCCGATTTCAGCAGTTATCTGGGCATACAGAATAAAGGTCTCTTCTATACTTATTTTACTGCCAGCTCTATTGGTATACGCTTATTGGCAGGTAAAGTTTCTGACAAATACGGACGATTACCCATTCTGAAGTTATCTTCCATTATCATGGCATCTGCTGTTTTCATACTGGCCATTAGCACCACCCCTGCCATGATGCTGACAGCAGCTGTAATCTATGGTATCTCTGTCGGGCTGAACTCTCCTGCTGTTACAGCATGGACGGTAGACCTTGGTAATCCCCTCTACAAAGGCCGGGCACTGGCCAGTATGTATATTGCGATGGAAGCCGGGATAGGATTGGGCGCCTATCTATCCGTTTTTGTTTATAAAAACGATCCTCACTTATTCCCTACCACCTTCTATTGGACTGCAGGAGTAACACTACTGGCATCCGTTTATCTCCTGTTCATTTATCCAAATCGCCAGCCACAGGTTGTAAAGTAAAAATCCCGGTTACCTCTTACGAGATAACCGGGAAATATTTTCAACTCCGTTTTAAGCAGCCTTATGATTAGCTCATTAGAAGAGGATTATAATTGCTCATACAAAGCACGTAAACGTTCGCGGGTCATTTGCTCTTTCCAATCTTTACCCAATGCATTTTCCCACAGAGGAGCCATACCCAGAGACACATCAATCATGATGTTAAACTGCTCATCAGTAAGACCTTTTGTAATATGCTGAGGAATATCGATGTTATGCTTCTTCACCATCAGCTTAAATTCTCTCACCCCTTCCGGATAAAACTCTTCCAGCTTATCAAACACGATACAGTTACCAATACCATGTTTAGTACCTAATAAATAAGCGAGACCATAACTCACCGCATGTGCCACCCCTACCTGGGAATAAGCGATACTCATACCACCGGCATAAGACGCCATCATCAGTTTCTCATCTGCATCATCATCCCATTTATCTTTCTCCAGGAAAATCTCCTGGCATAAGCGCAGGGACTCTTCTCCATAAGAACGGCTGAAGGCATTCAGGTAAGTTCCTGTGAGGGATTCTATACAGTGAATGTAACAGTCCATCGCAGTGTAGAACAACTGATTAGTTGGTACACCTTTTATCAATTCAGGATCTAATACGATCTGGTCAAAAGGTGTAAAGTCTGAGTTCATACCCAGCTTACGGGTAGGACCCGTCAATACACAGGTACGGCTCACTTCAGCACCCGTACCGGAAATAGTAGGGATACCCGCCTTGTATACACCAGGGAACTTTACGAGGTCCCAACCCTGGTAATCTGCTGAAGAACCGGGGTTAGTCATCATCAGAGCAACCGCTTTCGCCATATCCATTACAGAACCGCCGCCGATACCAATGATACCACTCACTTCCCCAAATTCGGCTTTCAGCTCATCACGTACCTTATCCACGTATTTTGTCTTCGGTTCATCAGTAACGTCGATGAACACGATCTTGTCTTTCCCTTTTACCGGTACACGTGCAGCAAAAGCAGGCTTATCCTGGAAAAAATGATCTACAAAAAATATCATGGGCGCATCACCTTTGCGTTGCGGTTCCAATATCTCATCTAACTGGTCAAATGCTCCGCGGCCAAATACCACATAGTCGACCATTTTAAAGTTCCTGAATTTCATCTTAGCCAATTAAGTTTATAGTAATTTTTCAGCTTTCAGCAGATCCTCCGGTGTATCTATCTCTACCCCCATATATTCTGTTACTACCATCTTCAACGGAATGCCGTTTTCCAGATAGCGTAAACATTCAATCTTTTCCGCAGCTTCCAGCGGACTTTCCGGCATTTGGGTAAAGTCCAGTAAAGTTTGTCTGCGGAAAGCATAGATACCAATATGTTCGTAATAAACTGTTTTTACCGCTTTATCCCGGGGATAAGGTATTACTGAACGGGAAAAAAAAAGTGCATTAGACTGTTTGTCCACGGCCACCTTCACATAGTTTGGGTCTTCAATGGATTTCCAGTCTTTCAGCTCCTGCATCAGGGAGGCAACCTGTACTTTTTTACCCGATTCGCCTTCAAATACCTGTAGTAGTTTTTCCAGGGGTTCCTTTTGAGTAAAAGGTTCATCTCCCTGTACATTCACTACGATGTCGATATCTGTTCTGTCGGCAATGGCCTCTGCGATACGGTCTGTTCCACACTCGTGTTCCTTTTTGCTCATAACAGCTTTACCGCCATTATTAACAATCTCGTTGTAAATGATATCACTATCACATACCACCATCACCTCATCGAATACACCGGTGTTCACTGTGCTTTCATACGTGCGCAGTATCACTGATTTATCTCCCAGTTTGGCCATTAGTTTACCCGGAAACCGGGTAGCTCCATAACGGGCAGGAATTAAGGCTATCTTTTTCATGAATTGATTATAAAGCGCTCTTTACTGCATTCACCAGTTTCTCTGCACGTTGTTTCACTTCTTCTTCACTCCATCCCAGGTTAATAGGGGTACAGATACAACGGCTCATCAGTGCATCGGAAACAGGGAATTGTTTCACTTTATACAGTTCCATAGCCTGCTGTAATCCGGGAGCCAAACGGCTCATTACGGAGCTTTGCTTAAAATGTTCCCAGTTACGGATATAATGCCAGTTGTTATCAAACCAGAAAAAAGCAGCCAGACCGGCAGCTTTCATAGCAGCAGCTGCTGCTCTTGCCTGATTTTCTTCCGGCAGGAAGAAACCAAGGAAAGTGGCGCTATCACCGGAAGGATCCGGCAAACGGCGGAAGCTCACTTCTGGTATAGCAGATAATGCATCCTTGAAGATCTTCTTTGTGTTGCGCTGTATTTCCAGGAAGGTATCCAGCTTGCGTACCTGTGCAAGGCCAACCGCTGCATGCAGTTCGGAGATACGGTAGTTGTAACCAATATACGGGTGAAGGTCTGCACCACGGTCTACACCAAGGTGATCATGTCCATGGTCTGCATAAGCATCACATTTAATGTATATTTCCTCATCGTTGGTAACGATACCACCACCTTCCGCGCAGGTGATTGTTTTTACAAAGTCGAAAGAGAAGGCTCCGGCATGACCGATTGTTCCCAATGCTTTGCCTTTATAGGAAGCGCCGAATGACTGACAGGCGTCTTCTAATAAGATCAGTTTGTGTTTTTCGCAGATCGCTTTCAATGCGTCCATGTCGGCCATAGCACCGCACATATGGACAGGCATAACGGCTTTGGTACGCGGAGTAATGGCAGCTTCTACTGCTTTCGGGTCCAGTGTCAGTGTATCATCTACATCCACCAGTACCGGAGTGGCACCAACAGAGAAGATACATTCAAAACTGGCCACAAAGGTAAATGTAGGCATGATCACCTCGTCTCCGGCACCAATTCCCAATGCAGCCATAACGGTTGTAAGGGCAGCAGTACCGCTGGACACAAGGTGCGTATGGGCAACATTCAGCTTTTGGGAAATGGCTTGTTCCAGTTCCTTTGCTTTCCAGATGCCTTTACGTGGGCCGTCAAACCCATAGCGCATAAAAATGCCGGTATCCAGCACATCATTTATCTCTTTGCGTTCTTCCGGTCCAAAAAATTCATATCCGGGCATAAGTTCTAGATTTTTGCAAAGGTAGTATAATCATGATTGCCTTACATCGCAAAAACTGTTTATCTTTTACTAAAAATTAACATGCGTTTTGTATTGTACCTTATCCTGTTGACAGCACCGCTTACGGCCTTACGGGCGCAACAGCCGGAAACGGCAATTAAGGCCCTGCTGGAACAACAGATCAAAGGCTGGAACCAGGGCAATCTGGAAACATTCATGCAAACCTACTGGCAATCGGATTCTCTTGTGTTTATCGGCAAACATGGCCCTACCTATGGCTGGCAGAAAACATTAGACCGGTACAAACAATCCTATCCGGATACTGCCGCCATGGGCAAACTGAATTTTAATTTGCTGGAGATCAGACCATTATCATCAGAAGTATATTTCGTAGTAGGGAAATGGCATCTGCAACGTACTGCGGGAGATATGGAAGGTCATTTTACCCTGATCATTAAGAAGATCAAAGGTGCCTGGAAAATTATCGCCGACCATAGTAGCTAAAAAAAGAAAACCATCCCATGAATGGGACGGCCTGCTATACACCACAACATTAAAGAAGAACATTAGGGGTTATCCATTATATATATGGTAATGACTTTAATCTTCTATATACTTTGCAAAGTTTATTCCATCCCTGAAATGCTTGTCAATAGGACATTACATAAGATTAATGAGTAACGGGTTCCACAGATTGCCCAATAAAATGTTCTTTTTGCTGTGCAGCACACTCCACAAGCGATGGCCGCAGAGACAGGTGCAATAGATTGCAATTCATTATTTATATTCCTGTTTACGGTGTTTAATGTCTTTTTTACTTTCTCCCGTTAGAGCCCTTTCCATTTAAACACTTTGCCATAGAGCATTTCAATTCTTTTCGTATAGGCATTAATTAACATTTCCCTGCTGACTGATGGCATAGATGTTGAGCTATATAATACTCAGCCGTAATGTTAACGCTGCTTAATAATCAGGGATAAACGATTGAATAACAAATAAATAGTCTTTCTATGAACATTAGTGGATACCAGTGGTCGGTACTAAAGAAACTGCTGAAGCGTCGCTTTACACAACTGTCAGATGAAGATCTGATTTTTGAAAGTGGTAAAGAAGTAGAACTGTTTGTGCGACTAGAGAGAAAAATAGGTAAACCTCAGGAAGATGTAGCCCGTATTATTAAAGGCATGCAACAATGCTATCTGCAGGAGTCATTACTGTAATAATGTTTTATGGAAAAATGGCCAGTTACGACCTGTACAAGTTGTGATTGGCTATTTTATTTGTAGTTATCCTGTACCGGTGCTTTCTTTCTCCATAATTTGTACACCAGGTACAAATAGCCGGCAAGACTTATCACAAACCAGCTATAGAAAAAAATCATCCTGCCGGGAGTAGATTCCTCAGGAACTGCGAACCCCAGGTATAACCCGAAGAATACATTGATCATCATCCAGAAAAATCCAATGAACAGCGTACGCATGATCCTGACAAAATATGCCACAATCCCCATATCGAATGGTTCCTTTTGGTCATGTTGTTCAGGTGATTCCATATTCCTAAGGTATGCATAAGTTTCTGAGGGCAAGACTATCCCCGCTGAAAACATTAAAATCCACTGTAGAAGCTATTCCATTTACACGGCCCATATCATTATGCTGCCAGAAGGTCCACTTACGACTGGCAGATGGCCGCTCTTCCTGGTAATAATGGGCTATCCAAAGTGGGTAACTATCAAATTCATCTCCCAGGTAAGTTTCATAGAAATGTACATTGGTATAAATGATAGGTTTTACGCCATATGCTTTCTCCATCTCCTCCAGCCAGATCCTGGCTGTACTTCTTATTACTGCAGCAGGTTGATTATTATTAACTTCTATATCCAGTACAGGAGGAAGATCTCCTGATTCCAGCTGTACCACATTCTGAAAATTGATGGCCTGCTTTAAAGGGTCCCGGGTAGAGTAAAAGAAATGATAGGCCCCCCTGATAATCCCGGCCTTTTTAGCTTTTTGCCAGTTCTGACGAAAAGCCGCATCCTGCCGGGTAATTCCTTCTGTTGCTTTTATAAATGCAAATGAGATATGAATATTGTCTACCTGCATCTGCTCTACGGCAGACCAGTTAATATTTTTCTGAAACTTAGAGACGTCAATGCCATGCATGGAGTAATTCACAGGCATATCTATTCCAAATTCCTCGTACCGTACAAAATTAATTGAATCCCTCTGTTGCCACCAATACCAGGCGCCAGCAGTTAAACACAGGAGAACTACCAGTATAAATGGCAGACGCCATGCCTTCCGGCCCCTTACTTTTACTACTTTCTTTTTATTCCGCATTTCGCTTTTCTATAAAGACCAATTTTTTTGTGATGGAGCTTAGCACCATCACAAAAAAATTGAAAGGGTTTTTTACAGGGCTTCACCCCACACCCCAAAATAAAACTGAATCACCATCCAATTTTACAGCAAGTATAATATTAATTATACATAACCGGTATAGTTATCTTATTTTTACAATAACAAGTATTGTGGTTATGCCGGATTTTAATTTGAACGATACACTGAACCTTTTCTCCAAGTTTACCCTGCGCCGCGCCTGGAACGCCGGCAAAGTACTCAGTGGCTACTTTGTAAGCAAATGGTTCAATAAACCCACTCAATGGGGTTATCCTATTTCGGTATCATTTGAACCAACCACATCATGTAACCTGCGTTGCCCTGAATGTCCAAGCGGATTACGAGCTTTTACCCGGCCCACGGGTATGCTGCAACAGGAACTCTTTAAGAAAACGATAGACGAAATATCCAAAGAGCTTTTATATCTCATTTTTTACTTCCAGGGAGAACCATACCTGAATCCAAGTTTCCTGGATATGGTAAAGTATGCCCATGATAAAGGGATTTATACTGCCACTTCTACCAATGCACATTATCTGACAGATGAGAATGCACGTAAAACGGTGGAAAGCGGATTAGACCGGTTGATTATTTCTATTGATGGTACTACTCAGGATGTGTATACACAATATCGTATAGGTGGTAACCTGGAGAAAGTAATACAGGGAGCTAAGAACATTGTGAAATGGAAAAAGGAGCTGAATTCAAAAACGCCTTTTGTGTTCTTCCAGTTCCTGGTAGTGAAACCCAACGAACACCAGATAGAAGATATTAAAGTACTGGCGAAAGAAATCGGGGTAGACCAGGTACGATTTAAAACTGCACAGGTATATGATTATGAAGAAGGCAACCGCCTTATTCCTACTATCGATAAATATAGCCGTTATCAAAAGAATGAAGACGGCACCTATAAGATTAAAAATAAAATGGGAAACCATTGCTGGAGACTGTCACATGCACCGGTAATTACCTTCGACGGGTTGGTGGTTCCCTGCTGCTTTGATAAAGATGCACAGCATAAACTGGGGGATCTCAAGAAACAATCCTTTAAGGAACTGTGGCATAATGACCAGTACGTAAAGTTCCGTACCCAGTTAAAAGAGGGACGGAAGAATATAGATATTTGTGCTAATTGTAGTGAAGGAACAAAAGTCTGGGGTTAACTAAAGGATTAATCTTCTTCTCTTTCCGCAGTAGCTTTCGCTTTCTTCTTTTTGCTACGGCCCTTGCGGTATTTATCAAACAGGTTAATGCCCAGTCTTACACCCGCAAATTCCAGTGCCGTCATAATGGAACTGGTAGCAAAAGATTTGAATTTACCGCTCTCCCAGGCAATTTTGGCAATGCGCCCTGCCATACCAAGCCAGCCGCTATGTTTAGCGCTACCAGGTATTACAGTGTTCAGTGCCATTTTTTTGTAATTACCCTTGAAGAATTCAACACGATCTCCTAATTCCCCTTCAAGATTGCGCGTGCGTCTTTTAAGACGGGCTATTTCCTTCTGCAGTGATTCTGTACTGGTGATTTTCACCTTAGGCATGTGTAAAGGTTTATCATTTTCGTAATGCATTAGAGTTGTTCATATGCCTCTTCTTCTTCCTCTTTTTTGCTTACCAGGTCTTCATCCTCATCGGTGTTCATTTCACTTAGTAATTCTGTAATAAGCAGGTTAGATAAGGGTGTTTGTATAAGGGGTTTACGGAACACTAAAATGATGGCCAGCAGAAACACGAACAATCCTGCTGAACAGGAAAATCCTATTGTATTACTGTGAGTCATTTCACCAATCCAGAAGCCTACAACCATACCCAGGAAAACAATAACAAAAAAGAACAGCAGGAAAGCCAGGATCAAAGAGAAAAATAGTCCTAACGCTTTGGATAGCTTTCCTGCTGCCTGGAGTTTAATCAGGTCCAGGCGGGTTTCCAAATAATCTTTGGCAACCTTGCCTGTCTGATTGAAATAATTGCTGAAATTATCTTCCATGCAAATGTTTTTAGTGCAATAAGGGATTAAGCCAGCTCATTTTCAAGAGCGTCCTCATATTGCTCTTTCTTCTTGTTGAACTTGTCTTTTAATTTGTCTGCCTGATATTTCAGTTTGTCAACCCATTCGTCTTTCTTATCAGAGTTCAGGAAGTAACCTACTGCTACACCTACTGCAGCACCAACAATAAATGATACAACTGCTTTTGAACTGTTGCTTGCCATAAGATTAGTTTTTAAAGATTAACATTTATTACCGTGATTCGGTATGATACAGATACAAACACTATTCCAATAATCACCAGATGATAAAATGAACCTGTTAAATTGTAGTGAACGGTATCTTTTTTGCAACAATGTTAATATCAACTGACATATTAACATTAACCTCATGAGTGTAATCGACAATCAGCGCCTCAAACAGATCAGCTTTTTATTACTAATTGTACTGCTGGCAGCACTTCTCTTCTCAGAATTGTATACCTTTTTCCCCGGATTCCTTGGGGCGGTAACCCTGTATATTATTGCCCGCAAACTCATGTTCCGGCTGGTAGAAGAACGTAACTGGAATAAAAGTCTTGCCGCAGCAACACTTATGTTCCTCTCATTCATCATTGTATTACTTCCTTTTGGTCTGTTGATCAACATGCTGACGGATAAAATTGTGTATGCCGTATCACATTCATCAGAAATGATGAACAGTATCCGCTCCGCAAATTACCGCATCTATACTGCCACTAAAATAGATCTCCTTTCACAGGTACGCCTGCAAAAACTACAGGAATATCTTACTACCGTTGTGCCGGCATTACTTGGTGCAACATTCAACACCTTAACAGCCATCGCTATACTATATTTTATCCTCTACTTTATGCTGGTGAATGGCCGGGAACTGGAAGCACGCCTCTACGAATATATTCCCCTGAAAGATGAGAATGTACTACGACTGGGTAATGAATTTCGCAAACTGGTGATTGCCAATGCTGTAGGAATTCCCCTTATTGCTGTTATTCAAGGTATTATATCGCTGATAGGGTATTTTATTTTCGGCGTAGCCGAACCTTTTTTCTGGTTTGCTGTCACCTGTTTCACTGCTATGTTACCGGTAGTGGGTGCCGCAGCGGTATATGTTCCAATGGGAATTTACATGATTGCTGCCGGAAATACCTGGCAGGGAATAGGTATCCTGATTTACGGTTTTGCTGTAGTAGGTACTTCGGATAATATTTCCCGTTTTATGCTGGCCAAGAAGATAGGCGATGTTCATCCGCTTATTACGGTATTTGGCGTGCTGATAGGTGTGAATCTCTTTGGTTTCATCGGGCTCATATTCGGCCCCTTATTAATTTCCATGTTCATCCTGTTACTGGAAATATATACCAATGAGTTCCTTACCAAGAAAAGGGAAGTATTGGTTAAACGATAGGTTACTTCTTAGTCTTTTCGTGATGATGCATCGCCCTGCACCCAAAACGTTTTTATTTGTAGTAGTTGTTCTCTGCAATATAGGCAGCTACATTATCGGGTACCAGGTAACGGATGGACTTTCCTTCCTTTACCCATTGCCGGATGCTGGTGGCAGAAATGTCCAGTAACGGTGCTTTCAGGATCTCGATCTGTGCGCCATAAGTATCTTTCACTTCATGTCCGGGACGTTCGTATATGTAGATGGGATAATGCTTTATTAACTGCTCATAATTTTTCCAGCGGGTAATGTTCTGGAAACTGTCGCTACCCATGATCACCGTGAATTCCTGTGTAGGAAATTTCTCCGACAGATAAGTGAGTGTATCAATGGTATAAGAGGGCCGGGGTAATGTAAATTCAATATTACTCGCCCTTAGTTTAGACTCTCCCATCACACCCAGTTCTACCAGGTGAAGGCGATTATGTTCATTCAGTAATGATCCGGATGGTTTTAATGGGTTATGTGGAGACACCACCAGCCATACTTTGTCCAGGTCTGTATTGTATGCCACGTAGTTGGCAATAATGAGATGTCCGGTATGTATAGGATTAAAGGACCCAAAGTACAAGCCTATCTTCATGCCCCTGCTTTTTTTTGAGCGTGAAAGTAAACAATAATGTGTTATGAGAGAGGCTTAAATTGCTCGAACATCATCCCGCAATGTTTACAGAAATGAATAGCACGGCAGAGTGTGGAACCGAACGGGGAGCGTAAGTAAGTGTTCTCACTGCCGCAATGCGGGCAGTTTGTATGCATGATCATATCTATCTCTACATCTCCCTCATGCTTTTGAGGAGCTGCTATTCCAAAGTTTTGCAGTTTTTCTTTGGCGATGGCTGTTAACCGGTTACTGTTCCACTGTACTTCTTTATCTACAGATACCTTTACAGGTATCTGCAGATCTTTTTCCAGTGTTGTTCTGATATTGGTCTTTATCACTTCCACTGCCGGGCAGGCAGCAAAAGTGGGAATCATTTTTATCAGCAGGTATTCCTCTTCCATGATCACATCCGTAATCATTCCCAGTTCCAGTACATTTAATACTGGTATCTCCGGGTCCATTACCTGTTCCAGGGAAGTATAAACTGCTTGTATCGTAATCGTACTGTTCATGTATTTTTCTTTCTACCAGGTTGCTTCAGGATTAAGCCTGAAAACTTCGCCCATTTCATTCAGCAATGGTTGCAAATATGCTGTATGTTTACCATAACGGCCGCCATATACAGGTTGCTTTCTTTCCGGCATATTCAGCGATGCCTTTACCAGCACCGGGTAAATAGCCTCTATCCATTGCTCGTACAGGGCTTCTTCGCCTGGATATACGTTTTCAGCAGCCAGCTGTTTATCATCCGGCCCCGCTTCGAAAATACCACAGGCCAGCTGGAAGCAATTATCCAATGCCGTCTGCATTTTCAGGTAGCTCTCCTCTCCTGCCCGGCAAAGCTGCATGATCCATGCATCCGCATGCAGTGTATGGTACTTCAGCTCTCCCCTTACTTTTCTTGCCAGTTGTTGTAATGGTAGAAAACTGCTTTGCAGCATACTGTTGTAACGTACTGTTTCTGCATGGTCAAACAGGAAATGACGCATCAGGCTGAAGTCATAAGACCCTATAGGCATTTCTGTAAGGTGACAGCATTTGAAATCCTTTTCGCTGCGCATAAATGCAAACTGATCAGGGTCTTCTCCTCCCAGTTCTTCATGTAAGATGCGGTACAGTGCCCAGGAATGACCTATTTTATCCTGTGCCATAGAGGAAAAGGCAATATCTTCTTCCATTACAGGGCCCAACCCTGTCCATTCAGAATTGCGATGACCTAAAATAAGTTCATCATCGCCCATTTTAGTAATAAGCTCTTTTATTAACTGATTTAATAACATCTGGGAGTTATTTGTCGTTGGCTTGTTTAGCCTGTGCTTTAAATTTATTGATCTTCTCCATTACCTTGAAACCACTGGCATCCCTGTAGGTTTTCTCGAGGTTATTGGCAAACATATCTTCATCTTCTACATCAAAGGCAAGGATATCTGCGCTGCGCACTACCCATAGGTTCACACACTTTTTACGGCGTCCGAACTGTTCCTTCGCAAATACCAGTGCCAGTCCGGCATCCGGTGCATGCACGCAGCCAACATGTTCATGGTGGGCTCCTCTCTTTTCCTGATGAAATACTTCGAATACGTTCCAGTTCTCCCCTTCTTCTACTTTGCAGGGATCATCTGTTTTATTCAGCTTAAGGCGGTTTATCCGTGGATCTAATGAGTCATTCATAATCGTGTGAAATTTATATCTCTGTCTGGGGCTGTTCTATGCCACGGGCATTGCCTTCTTCCCGAAAGCCTCTTCTTTCATCAGGGCCTTCCTGATCCAGCGGCCATGTTCTTCTGCCCATTTCCTTACATCCAGTCTTTCTTTATTACATGGGCCATTTCCTTTTATCACTTCAAAGAAAAGGTCCCAGTCCGGGTCTGAATATTCCCAGCGACCGGTTTCCTCATTTTTATTCAGTAAGGGATCGGGTAATGTAAGTCCCAGTTCACGGATCTTGGGTACATATGCTTCCAGGAACTGGTTACGCATATCGTCATTGCTCGCCATCTTCACTTTCCATTGCATCAGCTTTTCGCTGTGTCCCGAAACTTTATCCGGCGGGCCAAAGAAGTGCATGATAGGCTGCCACCAGCGGTTAAGTGCATCCTGCAACATTGCTTTCTGGCCGGGTGTTCCTGTAGCCAGTTCAATAAATGCATCATGCCCTTGTTTCAGGTGAAAGCTTTCTTCGTAACAGATCCGGTCCAGCGCCCGGCAATAAGGACCATAAGATCCTTTTGCATTGGCCACCTGGTTTACAATAGCGGCCGCATCTATCAGGAAACCTATTACAGTCACATCTGCCCAGGTTTCTGCAGGATAGTTGAATACATTAGAGTATTTGGATTTGCCACTTAACAGATCGTTGATCATGGCTTCCCGGGATTTCCCCAGCGTTTCTGCTGCATTATACAGCAATTGTCCATGGCCGATCTCATCCTGTACCTTGGCAATGAGTGCCAGTTTACGTTTGAAACCAGGTGCCCGGGTTATCCAGGTGCCTTCAGGCAATGCCCCTATAATTTCGGAATGTGCATGCTGTTCGATCAGCCGGATCAGCTGTCTGCGATATTCTGCCGGCATCCAGTCGCCGGGTTCTATTTTTTCCCCTTTAGCAATTCGCATCTCAAATGCGGCCAGCTTTTCAGGGTCATCATGCAACTGCTCCTCCCGCTGTTGCACCCTGTTGGGTTCTTCGAAGATATATCCGCCACCGTACATAGTGCGATTGTTTTGGTAACCCGTAAGTTACGAAAAATGTATCTTTAAATACATTTAGACGATATGTTTTTGCCGCTTCGCACCATATTGTATTGTTGCCTGTTACCGGTATTAACGGTAACCAGCCCATCTCATATAAAACCCGCAACGCAGGTAATAAAAGTGACGTTTATGCCGGACAGGCGGCCGGAAAACCCCAACTCAGACAGCCTCTTTTATCATGCTTCCAGGAAACTCCGCTGGTCAGATTTCAAAGCCATTCCTCCCATGCGCGGTAAAAGCGGAGCGGTGAGTTATACCAGTTTTGCCTATGAAGGGAACAGTCTGCATAAAAAAGATACCTTATTACTGAATCTCACCCTGCAGGTCTTCTTTATAAAAAGCGCGTCCTGGTCAAAGCCCATTGTTATGGATCCCTATGGGCTCGCACATGAACAGTTGCATTTTGATATTACCTGGCTGGTAGCATTGCGTTTTCAGCAGCGCATAAAGACAATGCCGCTTACCATAGAAGACTATGACAGCATTATACAATATCAGTACCTGGAGTCTTTCCGGGAAATGAACCGTTTACAGGATGCCTATGATGACGAAACGAGCCATGGACAGAACCCTGCTGCGCAGGCAAAATGGCAGCGGGCAATAGCAGAAGCGGTTACCGCATTAACAATAGATGGAGCTATTACCGGCCCAATTCCTTTTACCACTATTTAAATGCCTTTATCCGCAGCCAGTATTACTTTTAAAACACGTTGGGTAGCCTGGTAATAAAAAGAAGGCTGGATATGTTCAAACTCATCCGAGAGCTGATGATAATCAGGATGATCTTCCACACCAAAGTATAAAGCCGGGATCTTCATCTTATAAAATTCATAATGGTCGCTCTGGTTAATCCAGTTCTGTGCACCATCTTCTTTATGGTCGTGTCCGGAGAGTAATTTTACATTCCCGTCAGGAGATAAGTCTACATATTTCTTTAACTGGGGGAACTGGGTAAGTCCGCATACATACAATTCATTCTTATCATTACGGCTCACCATGTCCATATTAATATTGAGGACCATCTGGGTTGCCGGTACGGGGGGCTGTTTCAGAAAAGCCTTCGCTCCCTGTAAACCTTCTTCTTCCCCATCAAAGGTGACAATGAGCAGTGTATGTTCCGGAGTATGCTTTTTAAAATATGTGGCAATCGCCAGTAAGGCACCTACGCCAGAGGCATTATCATCAGCACCATTATATATACTGTCTTTACCGGCCTGTTCCTTTTTGATTCCCAGGTGGTCATAGTGCGCGGATACTACGATGATAGAATCTGTCTTCCCTTTGATGTAACCAAAGAGATTGGTACCCATGGTTTGCTTTTCGCCTTCCGGGAAAAAGAACGGATACTCAAAAGTATTGTGGTAAGGTTCTATGCCGATCTGCTTAAAACGGTCTTTCAGGTAGAACTGTGCCATGCGGCTTCCCTTGCTGCCTGTACGCCGGCCTTCAAATTTATCCGAAGAGAGTGTACGGATATCCTTTATTAATTGCAGGGAATCTATGGAAGACTGGGCTTGGGCTGTAAACCCCATAAAGAGAAATAAACAAACAGGTAGTATTTTCATGCCTTATGATTGACTATTGCAATATAAGGTATTTCCCTGCGTCTGCATTTCGTAATACCTATTTAAATAACTGGAAAGCAAGCAGGCTAAAGCCGTAAGCAAGGGCCGTCATATAAACAAACTGTATAGCAGGATATTTCCATGATTTCGTTTCCCGCTTCACTATCGCCAGCGTACTCATACACTGCATGGCAAAAGCATAGAACAACATCAGGGACAACCCACTGGCCAATGTGTATACAGGGCGGCCGTCCCTCCAGGTAGCGCCGCTCATTTTCTGCCTGAGAGTGGCATCATTATCTTCGGGGTTTTCCCCTACGCTGTACAATGTAGCCATTGTGCCTACAAAGACTTCACGTGCAGCAAAGGAGGTGATCAATGCAATGCCTATTTTCCAGTCGAACCCAAGCGGGCGGATAGCTGGTTCAATAGCATGACCTAATATACCTGCATAGGAATTAGCAAGTTTCTCTGATTCCTTTTCTCTCAGCAGCTCATCTTTTTGTGCAGGATTAGCAGTCGTAAGCTGTTCATATCTTGTATCAACCGCGTGCATTTTCTCTGTAGGTCCATAACTGGCCAGGAACCAGAGTATTACAGAAATGACCATGATCACTTTACCGGCATCCGTAATAAAGATCTTCGCCTTTTGTACCATGGTAGTACCTACATTCTTCCAGCGGGGAGCCCGGTACACCGGCAGCTCCATAATAAAGTAGCTCTTTTCCTTAATAGCAATGAAGAATTTCATGATGGCAGCAATAATCAATGCCATTACAAATCCTAAAAGATATAGGCCCATCATTACCAGCCCCTGTAAATTGAGGATGCCAAGGAATGGTTTATTGGGGATCACCAGGGCGATCATTATAGTATAAATGGGCAGGCGGGCAGAGCAACTCATTAAAGGCGTGATCATAATTGTGATCAGACGCTCCTTACGGTTCTCAATATTACGCGTAGCCATAATAGCCGGTACGGCACAGGCCACCCCACTGATCAGGGGCATTACGGATTTACCGTTAAGACCCACCTGACGCATCAGCCTGTCTGTGAGAAAGCTGATACGGGCCATGTAACCAGTATCTTCCAGGATGGTGATAAACCCGAAAAGGATCATGATCTGCGGAACAAATACGGCGATTCCACCCAATCCGGCAACAACCCCTTTCACCAGGATATCTGTTAACTGGCTTTCGGGCAGGATATCTGTCAGCTTGCCGCTCAATGCACCAAAGGCAGCTTCTATCCAATCCATAGGAAAGGATGCCAGCCAGAAAATACTCTGGAACATGATGAACATTACACCCATCAGGATAGCATATCCCCAGAAGCGGTGCAGCAGGAGATTGTCCAGCTTTTCTGTCTGCAATTGTTTTTGTAACGGATCGGCTTCCACTACCGCTATCTTCATAATATGTTTAATGCGGGCATATCGCTGCATGATCTCTTCTGCCTGCACTTTGGTTTTATTGAAGTGGTATTCCTGGATCGCGTTGGTAATGGCCAGTTTTTGTCCACCGTTCAGGAATGATAGTTCCTGGTAGTTAACGGCCATGTGCAGGGCGGCATAATCACTACGGGTAGTTACGAATTGTTTAACCACCTGCAATACTTCCGGTGCCAGTGTACGGCTGTCTATAAAATCACGGGGAGGAGCCACATGTTTTTCTTTGGAGAGCAGCTCTATCGTTTTCTTCAGTTCTACGAGTCCTTTGTTCTTGCGGGGATTGATGGTTACTACGGGTACGCCGAGTTCTCTTTCCAGACCGGCTTCATCGATTTCCACTCCCTTTTTACGGGCAATATCCATCATGGTAAGGCCGATAATTACCGGTATTTTAAGGTCTATGATCTGGGAGCAAAAGAGGAGGTTTCGTTTCAGGTTGGCTGCATCGGCAATGATCAGGATCATGTCTGGCTGTTCTCCGTTAGGATTTACCAGCACGTCGTAGGTTACAAATTCGTCAGCACCTTTAGGATATAAGCTGTAAGTACCTGGCAGGTCAATGATATTGGCTTGCAGATTGGCAGAGATGTTGGCACTACCTGTTTTTTTATCTACTGTTACCCCTGGAAAATTACCCACTTTCTGGTTAAGGCCAGTTAATGCATTAAACAGCGAACTTTTCCCACTATTCGGATTTCCTACCAGCGCAATATTAATCGATGCGTTTTTTGTTGCCTGCAGCATTCCTTATCCTTATCCTGATAAAACGATTAAAAAAGCAAAACTATGAATTAATACGGGAGGGCTGTTATCATATCGGGAAAAAGTTCTGCAAAGACTATGTTAAATGAAAAACCACGGTAAAAACCGTGGTAATTTTCATTTCTTTAACTATTGAACTTATTGTGATAAACATATTTGATCAGCAACTGACTATATCTATTCATCACTTAATCAGGTTGTACAGACTATTGAAAACTACATCAATATCCATCTCGGTGTCTTTTGCTGGCTTAGAATGATCCCCACTATCGTCTATGGGTGTGGTATTTTGTTTTTCGTGACTTTTATAATGATAGCTATTGTCCAGAGAATCCTTTGATTCTTTTAATCCCTCCTTATTGGTGTTCTTCTCTATGTGAATGCTATTAACCCCGTCTGTGGTCATTTTCAATTCCACATGTTCCTGGTTCTCATTATCGAAGTCATCATCGTTCCAGTCCCTGATAAAATGATAATGATCGTATACATCATTATCAATATCCACTTTCTTACCTACCGGGACCCTGATGATTACAACAAGGCGCTGACCACGATATTTAGAATTCCGGGGAATTGAAAATCCTGATGGCAGATACAGAATTGAATCCTGCTGTGTAACCTGGAAACTGATTTGTTGTGCCAGCATTCTCGCCTGAGTGATATTCCGGCCACGCGAAGTACGTTGTACTTCTACCTGGAAGCTATCATTCGGGCTCTTTTCCATTTTTATCCGCACATCCCCAATAATTACAGTATCCTCTGTCATACGAAGGTTCCCGTCAAAAAACCCCATATCATCCACATCAACAATATCTTCCCCTTTCTTAATGACGAGCTTTCCGTGAGAAGGTTGCATGATTGCAATTTTTTCTTTTACAGGATAACCATAACCGGCCCTGAAATCCTTCCCGACAGATACAACAAGCAGTATTGTACCGAATACGCCTACCAGCCATAAGAAGCTAAGGGTGTATCCTACATAACGGTTTGTTTCTTTTATCCCGGTCATTTTGCGGATGAAGAATACGATCAGCCCTACGATCGGAACTCCAATCACTAAAAACAGGGTTGGCCAGAAGATCAGGTTTTGTAAAGTGCCTGACAGTAGCAGGTCTTTCAGCGGGAAAAGGACCGGAGAAGCAACTGCAATCATGATTCCTGTGACAAACAATACCAGCAGGATGATGGCAGCAAAGAAATAAAAGAAACCTTTAGTCAGGAATACGATCGCTTTTGCCAATCCTCCGAAGAGGCTACGGAAAAAGCGTTCTATATCATTACCAACTTGTTTTCCCCGGCCCTGAGAAAAATTTCGCACGTCCTCCCCCACATTCTTCAGGTGACCTTTCATGGCGTTGATTTCGTCCTGAACGGTAGCCTTTATATTGTTAACGTCTATGCGTTCTCCTCTCATTTCCAGTTTTTCCGTAGCGGTATTCGCTTCGGGAGTAGCCATCCATAATATGAAGTAGATCAGGATACCGGTACCAAAACCACCTACTGCCAGTAAGGCAAAGATAATTCTGAAGATAACGGGGTCTACGTTCAGGTAAGCACCCAGCCCACCACATACACCACCCAGTACTTTACTGTCCGGATCGCGGTACAGGCGTTTACGCGGGCGGGCTTTATCAAATAAAGACTCCTGTGCGAAATCTTTTGTTTGTGTGCCGGCATCTGATGCGCTATCAAACTGCTCCGGGGTACCCATGGCAGATTTCATCGCCTGTACATCCTCATCGGTAATACAATGGGCGCCTTTCTTAAGTGTGTCCTGGAATAATTCTGCTATACGGCTTTCAATGTCCCCTACAATCTCATCAGCTCCTTCTTCACGGGCAAAGTACCGCTTCAGACTGTCCAGATACTGCCGCAATATCTCATATGCGCTATCCTCAATGGGAATAAGGCGGCTGGCCAGGTTTATATTAATAATCTTTTTCATTTGCTGATCAATGTTTAATTAAGGTTGTGGTATTTGGATGGATTTATTCTTTGTTACTTGTGAGCTGATGGACTGCATTGGCCAGCTCGTTCCAGGTTGTTTCCAGTTCCTTGTAGAAGTTTTCTCCTTTCTCGGTCATGGAAAAATATTTACGTGGGGGCCCCGAGCTGCTTTCTACCCATCTGTATGTGAGCAACTCTGCATTTTTCAATCTTGTTAGTAGCGGGTAAAGGGTCCCTTCCAGGGTGTCCAGCTTTGCTTCTTTCATTTTTTCAATAATGTCTGAAGGATAAGCCTCGCCTTGCTTGATGATAGAGAGAATGCAGAATTCCAGCACCCCCTTTCTCATCTGTGATTGTGTGTTATCTATGTTCATGGCAAGTGAGCTTTATTAAAAACATATAAAACATTGGTGTTTGATAATTACAATACAAAGATAGAGAAAACATACTACTATGCAATACACAATACCATAGAAAGCAAAATAACTTGCTTAGAAGGCTACCAGATTTGCAGTGGTGATAAAGCCACTATCAAAGCTTTAAGACCATTTTTACTTATATAAGTAAGTTTGGCTGTTTGTGATGAACGGTAATATATCGGGATGAAATGAACCGGGTTGGCTGCTTAAACCTCTTTTAACATTTTTTTAATCCGTATATTTACCAAAGTAAATTTCGCTTACCTACTTTTGTAACAACATGATGAAAAAGGTTTTAGGCATATTTCTTCTGGTACTGATGAGTACACAGCTCCTTCCAATAAAGGAGATGGGAAGATTATTGTTTAATAACCAGATTGTTGAAGAACATCCGGTAGATGGTTGCAGTGACCTCGTTAAGCTTACTAAAGAACTTAAGTTCTTAAAGGTATACGATCCCTCTCTCCAATATGCACCATCATTATTCTTTACCAGTACTCATTACAATTTCTTTGCAGAAATTCCTCTGGGCCCTGCAAGAGAGATCCACTGCCCTCCACCCAATTGCTAATCTGTTTATAGTCTTTTAACTACATTCATTTATTATGCATGCGTCCGCATGTGACTGTCATTAACTGTTATAGGCTATAAACTACCACCTTCTGGTGCATACCATTCGTATGTCGCCTCGTTTTTCTCTATTTATTTTATTAATTAATTAGTGTCCGCAGGACTTTGCTTTACCACGTTAGCGAACAGGTATAGCTATGCCCTGCCGGAACAGTCAATTCCTTTGTACTATGAGTAAGCCATCTGTTTTTGCCAATATAAAAAGTGATTTTTCATCAGGTCTTGTTGTATTCCTGATAGCCGTTCCGTTATGCCTGGGTATTGCGCTGGCTTCCGGAGCTCCTTTATTCTCCGGTATGATTGCCGGGATAATCGGTGGTATTGTGGTTGGCGCATTAAGCGGATCACAAATGAGTGTAAGCGGCCCTGCTGCCGGCCTTACAGCTGTAGTGTTAACAGCGATTACCAAACTGGGCGCATTTGATGTATTCCTGCTGGCACTGGTGATTGGTGGTGGTATGCAACTCCTGCTGGGAATAATAAAAGCCGGTACAGTAGCCAACTACTTCCCATCCAATGTGATCAAGGGTATGCTTTCGGCTATCGGTATCATCATCATATTAAAACAATTGCCTCATGCTTTCGGGTATGATGCAGGTGGTATGACCGACGATGATAACAACCAGATCGCCTTATTATCAATACTGAATCATGTTCATTTCGGTGCCATATTAATTACCGCTATCTCCATACTGATCATTCTTTACTGGAACAAAATACCTAAAGCAGGAATCATCCCTTCTGCTCTGGTAGCTGTAATTGTAGGGGCCGGACTGAATGCACTGTTCATTTCCATCGGTAGTCCGCTGGCAATTGCGCCCTCTCATCTTGTAAGCCTTCCAATACCGGATAGCTTCAATGCTTTTGTGGGACAATTCACCACACCGGATTTCACCGCTATTGGTAATAAGGAAGTATGGATCACTGCCGCAACTATTGCAATTGTTGCGTCTGTAGAAACACTGCTGAATGTAGAAGCAACGGATAAACTGGATCCGCTGAAAAGGTATACTTCACCTAACAGGGAACTGAAAGCACAGGGTATCGGTAACATAGTAAGTGGATTAGTAGGTGGTTTACCTGTCACCTCTGTAATTGTGCGCTCTTCTGCCAATATCAATGCAGGTGGTAAGTCTAAACTGTCTACAATTATACACGGTTCATTACTGCTGATATGTACTGCACTGATCCCTGTATTGTTAAACAAAATACCGCTGGCCACTCTGGCAGCTGTGTTACTGGTAACCGGTTATAAACTGTGTAAGATTTCCATATTCACAGAAATGTTTAAAAATGGTAAGTACCAGTGGGTTCCTTTCCTGGTAACCGTGGTTGCTATCGTATTTACAGATCTGCTGATCGGTATTGCACTGGGTATGATCGTTAGTGTCTTCGCCATATTAAGAGGTAATATCAAGAGTTCTTACTTTTTCCGCAAAGAGAAATACAAGAATGGAGACAGCATCCGCCTGGAACTGGCAGAGGAAGTATCCTTCCTGAATAAAGCCAGCATCCTGCTTACACTGGATCATATGCCGGAAAATACAACCGTGATCATTGACGCCGGCAAAACAACATACATAGATTTTGACGTGCTGGAAAGCATTCGTGAATTTAAAGATGTAAAAGCACCACAGAAAAACATCCTTGTTGTGCTGAAAGGATTCAAAGAAGCATACAAGATCGCTAACACAGATGATGCCGGACATGAGGCAGCCTTAAGAAGCGGACATGTCCATACAATTTCAACTGGTAATCACAAGCAATTGTTAAAAGAGTTGCAATTGAATTAATTGTTTATTCATCTCCTTAAAATGAAAAAAATGAAAACATTAAATAAAATATCACAGAAATCTATTACTCCTGAAGAAGCGCTGAACCTGCTCAAAAACGGTAATGCCCGTTTTGTAGATAATCTGCAACTGCATCGTAATCTGCTGCAACAGGTGAACGATACCCGCGACGGTCAATGGCCAATGGCAGCTATCGTGAGCTGTATGGATTCCCGCACTTCTGCAGAACTCATCTTCGATCAGGGACTGGGAGATATTTTCAGCATCCGTTTAGCTGGTGCTGTCATTTCTGATAATGTACTGGGAAGCCTGGAATATGCTTGTAATGTTGCCGGTTCCAAATTTATAGTGGTACTCGGTCATAGCAAATGTGGCGCTATCAAGGGTGCATGTGATAAAGTAGAAATGGGTAACCTTACTGGTTTGTTGAATAAAATCACGCCTTCCGTGTATGCAGAAAAAACGGTTAAAGAAAACAGAACATCCAGCAATCCTGAATTTGTAGAAGCAGTAACACATATCCACACGGAACGTTCTGTACAGGCTATCATGGAACAGAGTCATATCCTGCGTAATATGATCCTGAATGGCGAAATAGGTATTGTGGGTGCTTTATACGATGTGGAAACAGGAGTTGTGACTTTCCTGGAGAACACCCTTGTTATAGGCAGGGAGAACTTCCGGGAACAGCACGAAGCTGTTGCTGTTTAAGGTTGAACAAAGGAACAAGCTACGCTTGTAGTCATATACAAAGGATAAGCCGCTCTTTTTCTGGAGCGGCTTTTTCATTTTATATCTTCCGGAGTCTTTCTACTGCTTTTTCCAGTGTTTCTGTTTTCTTCGCAAAACAGAAACGTACCACATGATCATCTTTTCCATCCTGGTAAAATGCGGATACGGGGATGCTGGCTACTCCAAACTCTTTTGTAATCCTGATAGTAAAATCTTTATCTCCTTCATCAGAAATACGGTCATAACGCATCAGCTGAAAATAACTACCATACGACTGTAAAGGAGTGAACCGGGTGTCTGCCATCAGTTGCAGGAAATGATCCCGCTTCTGTTGAAAAAATGCGGGTAGGGAAAGATAGTGTTCCGGTGTTTTCAGGAACCCTGTTATACCATACTGCATAGGAGTATTGACAGAGAAACACAGGTACTGATGTACCTTACGGTATTCCTGCATCAGATGGGCCGGAGCCACACAGTAACCCATCTTCCAGCCTGTGATGTGAAATACTTTTCCAAAAGAGAAGGTTACAAAACTATTGCGGAACAATGCCGGGTAACGCAGTATGCTAAGATGTTTTGCCCCATCATACACCAGGTGTTCATATACTTCATCTGATAATATTAAGATGTTAAATTCTGCCACCAGTTTTTCCAGTTCCTGTATATCTGTTTCCGTTAAAATACTGCCGGTAGGATTATGTGGAGTATTCAGCATAATCATTTTGGTACGGGGAGTAATCCGGCTACGTACAAGTTGCCAGTCGATATGATAATCAGGATAAGAAAGCGGGATTAATACCGGCACACCACCATTCACCAGTACATTGGGTATATAGCTATCGTAGGCGGGTTCAAAAATGATCACTTCATCACCAGGACCAATACATGTGGCTATTGCTGTGAAAATAGCATACGTGCCTCCGGGTGTAATGGTGATTTCAGTATCCGGATTTATATTTTGTCCGTAAAGGTTGCTGATCTTTTCTGCTATTGCTTCGCGTAATGGCATAATACCGGGCATGGGCGCATATTGATTATGGGCTTGTTCCATGGCTTCATTTACCAGTTGCTTTAATGTTTCGCTGCAATCAAAATCGGGGAAACCCTGTGAGAGATTAATGGCTTTATGTTGTGCCGCCAGGGCAGACATGACAGTGAAAATGGTGGTTCCTACATTCGGTAATTTAGACATAATCAGTTGCGAATTATTGAATCTGTTTCTGAAATTAATAATTCGCAACTAATCTGCCCTATTTAAAGGTATTTTTCTCCTTTATTTCTTTTTACCTCTGCTACGTATTCTTTGATCTGTTGCTCATTTTCTTTTTTACAGATCAGCAGCACATCTGTAGTATCCACTACAATGAATTCGTCCAGGCCCTGCACTACCAATAGTTTATCCTGAGGTGCTTTTATCATACAATTGGTAGCATCTACCAGCATAACATTCTTTCCCTGCACGGCATTACCGGAATCATCTCTTTCCAGGTTTTCGTAAGCAGATGCCCAGGTTCCCAGGTCGCTCCATCCGAAATTGGAAGGGATCACATATACATTATTTGCCTTTTCCATAATTCCATAATCGATGGAGATATTGGAGCATTGCGGATAAATTGTTTCTATTGCTTTCTTTTCTTCCGGGGTATTTAATACCGCCACACTTTGTTCAAACAGCTCATCTATTTCCGGTAAGTATGTTTTAAAAGCAGTGAGGATGGTTTTCACATTCCATACAAAAATGCCGGCATTCCAGAGGAAGTCACCACTTTGCAGGAATGTCCTTGCCAGCTCCAGATTGGGCTTTTCGGTAAAGGTTTTTACCGGGTAAACATTATCAGCTACCTGTTGTGTTTCGTGCTGTATATATCCATAACCTGTATCCGGGCGTGTTGGCTTTATACCAAGTGTAACCAGGGCGCTATGCTTTTGCACGAACATCAGTGCGTTCAGACAGGTGGTGGTAAAAGACATAGGGTCCATAATAAGATGATCTGCCGGCGCACAAATAATGTTTGCCTTGGGATCCTGTTTATGGATCTTATGAGAAATATAAGCAATGCAGGGTGCTGTATTTTTACGGGAAGGTTCACATACTATATTCTCTACCGGCAGACCAGGAAGTTGTTCCTTTACTTTCGAAATATAGTGCTGGTGAGTAACTATGAAAATGTTTTCCTGTGGAATAAACTGTAAGAACCTTTCAAAGGTCCATTGTAATAATGTCTTCCCGGTATTGAGAATATCCAGGAATTGCTTGGGGTAATCTGTGCGGCTATAGGGCCAGAATCGGCTCCCTATTCCCCCGGCCATAATGGCCACATAATAATGCCTGTTCACATTTGTCATCTCAAATAATTCCTTCCCTGATTAAATCATGTAAATGAATGATACCAATATAGCGTTTATCTTCCAAAACTAGTAGTTGTGTAATATCATGCTGGCGCATCATTTCAAGTGCATTGATGGCTAGTTCATCCTTTTGAATAGTTTTCGGATGTGTGGACATGATATCTTTTGCAGTAACGCTGTTTGCCGGAATTTCCTTTTCCAGCATACGGCGAAGGTCACCATCAGTGATAATACCGGCTAATGCTCCATCTTTGTCCAGTACTGCTGTTACTCCCAGCATGCCAGATGAGATATTCACAATTACCTCTTTTAAGGCACTTTCCTGTTGCACATATGGAGCCTGATGTTGCCGGCTAAGGTCTCCCACCTTTAAATATAGCTTTTTACCCAGTGTTCCTCCAGGATGAAACTTTGAAAAATCTCCTGCTGTGAAGCCATGCCATTCTATCAGGCATACTGCCAGGGCATCGCCCATTGCCAGTTGTGCTGTAGTGCTGGTGGTAGGCGCCAGGTTATTGGGGCAGGCTTCCTGGGCTACTGTTGTATCCAGGATCAGATCTGCTTCCCCGGCAAGGAAAGATGAAGCGTTCCCTACCATGGCAATCAGCTTGTTACCAAAGTTCTTTACCAGTGGTACTAATACCTTGATTTCCGGAGAGTTACCGCTTTTTGAGATACAGAGGATAATATCTTCTTCCTGGATCATTCCCAGATCTCCGTGAATGGCATCTGCAGCGTGCATGAAGGACGCTGGTGTTCCCGTGGAATTAAGCGTAGCTACTATCTTCTGTGCAATGATTGCACTTTTCCCAATGCCGGTTACTACCAGACGGCCGGGGCAATGAGCAATCAGCTCTACTGCCTGCTCAAAATCAGCGTTTATGTACTGCTGTAAATCATCTATTGCCTCAGCCTCGAGCCGGAGTGTCCGTTTTGCTATCTCCGCTATATTTATAACCGTTCTGTTTTTCATTAGCATCACAAAGTTAACTAGGATTCAGGAGATTAATTGGAATGCATTGCCTAAATTTATAATAGATGTGCTTCTTTCTTATATCCTAAAAAGCTGTTAAGACATCCTTTAGGATAAATTTAATTGCAGAGCAGCGCATTTTTAGCTAACTTCGTGTCCCCTAAAAAACACATAAACAATATCCATAATTTGTTACTTTTCTTTAGAGTTTATTGTTTAAATATTGAATGCAATGGCTGTTGTAAAGGTAAGTTTGATAGATGCATTAAAGGAACACTTTGGGTTTGATTCCTTCAAAGGAAATCAGGAAATCATCATCAAGAATATTCTTGCCGGTAAAGATACTTTTGTTATTATGCCAACTGGCGGGGGTAAATCCCTGTGTTATCAATTACCGGCATTGATGAGTCCTGGCTGTGCGCTTATTGTTTCTCCGCTGATCGCGTTAATGAAAAACCAGGTAGACCTGGTTCGTTCATACAGCAGCAAGGACAATGTGGCACATTTTTTAAATTCGACCCTGTCCAAAGCACAGATAAAGAAAGTACGGACCGACCTGACTTCCGGTAAGACCAAGATGCTATATGTAGCACCTGAAACGCTTACCAAACAGGAAAACCTGGACTTTTTCAAGGAACTGGATATCTCATTTATCGCCGTGGATGAGGCGCACTGTATTTCAGAATGGGGACATGATTTCCGTCCTGAATACCGTCGTTTAAAGGAAATGATAGAACAGATCAATGGTGATCTTCCTATCATCGCCCTTACCGCCACTGCTACCCCCAAGGTACAAAGCGATATCGTGAAGAACCTGGAACTCCGGGATCCCCAGATCTATCTGTCGTCTTTTAACAGACCCAATCTGTACTACGAGATCCGTCCCAAACGTAAGAAAGATCAGACCATCCGTGAGATCGTCAAGTTCATCCACTCTCATAAAGGCAAAAGCGGTATCATATATACCCTGAACCGGAAAACGACGGAAGAGCTGGCTGACATGCTGATGGCCAACAATATTAAAGCGGTGGCCTACCATGCCGGACTGGACGCCAATACCCGGGCTATGCGCCAGGATCAGTTCCTGCATGAAGATGTAGACGTGATCGTGGCTACCATCGCCTTTGGTATGGGTATAGACAAGCCGGATGTGCGCTTCGTTATACACTACAATATTCCCAAAAGCCTTGAGAACTACTATCAGGAAACTGGTCGTGCCGGTCGTGATGGCCTTGAAGGCATATGCGTTTGCTTCTATTCCTATAAGGATGTGCAGAAACTGGAACACCTCATGCGGGATAAACCCCTTAGTGAGCGAGAAATGGGCGCACAGCTGATCAATGAAACAGTTGCCTATGCTGAAAGTTCTGCCTGCCGCAGGAAAGTAATCCTCCACTATTTTGGTGAAAAGTATGAAGAAGGGAACTGTAATGGTGCCTGCGATAACTGCCGTAATCCAAAAGAGAAGATAGAAGTAAAGAATCGTGTGGTAATTGTGCTGAAAGCGATCCGCTCTCTGGAAGAGCGCTTTGGCAGTGACTATGTGGTGAATGTAATTACAGGTAAGGCTAATCCTCAGATCGCTACTTTCCAGCATAATCAGCTGGAAGTATTTGGTGAAGGGAAAGAGTTTGATGCTCACTTCTGGAATTCACTGATCCGGCAGATGATGCTGGAAGACCTCATAGAAAAGGATATTGAAGAATATGGTCTGCTGAAAATTACAGAGAAAGGCCATGCCTTCCTGAAAGAACCTTATAACATCATGGTATCGCTGAATCATCAGTTTGATGAAGAGGCCGGAGAAGATGAGGAAATAGCGGCTGAAGCTCAGGCTTCTGCGGATGTTGTGCTGGTTGAGATGCTGAAGGAACTGCGTAAAAAAGTAGCCAAAGAAAAGAATCTGCCTCCGTTTGTCATCTTCCTGGAAACGTCTCTGGAAGACATGGCTACTCAATATCCTACTACTGTACAGGAACTGGAAAAGATCCAGGGTGTAAGTAAAGGAAAAGCTGTTCGGTATGGTAAACAATTCGTAGATGTTATCTCTAAATATGTAGAGGAAAACGATATTGTAAAACCGGACGACTTCGTGATGAAGAGTGTGGTGAACAAGAGTGGTCTTAAAGTATTTATTATTCAGAACATCGACAGAAAGATGCCACTGGAAACCATTGCCAAGAACAAGGAATTAACTACTTCCCAGCTTCTGGATGAAATGGAAACTATTGTAGCCAGTGGTACCAAACTGAACCTGGATTATTGTCTTGATGAAGAGCTGGACGATTATGCACAGGAAGAGATAATGGAATACTTTAAAGGATGTGAAACATCCAGTCTTGCGCTTGCTCGTGAAGAATTATCCGATGGTGATTATACGCTTGAACAATTGAAGCTGATGCGTATTAAGTTCCTGGTTGTATATGGCAACTAATTTTTTTTAGATGAACGGGATTCAACAAATAAAAGAAACGATAGCTCCCGTAAGGGAAACCATAGTAGAACATCCGCTTTATAGTCACATGCAGCGCATGGACGATATCAGGGTATTCATGCAGTATCATGTATTTGCCGTTTGGGATTTCATGTCTCTGCTTAAATCTTTACAGCTACATCTTACCTGTACCAGCATTCCCTGGGTTCCTGTAGGTAGTGCGGCTACACGCTTCCTGATCAATGAGATTGTTACAGGAGAAGAAAGTGATGTAGCACCGGATGGCACAAGGGTAAGTCATTTTGAACTTTACCTGCAGGCGATGGAACAGGTGGGCGCAGATACACAGGGTATCCGCAACTGCATCCTTCAGATTCAACAGGGACATTCTCTTGATTCAGTAATTGCATCTTTACCTTCTGCTGCAAAATCATTTGTACAATATACTTTCGATCTGATCGCTAATGCCCCTGTACATGTTCAGGCTGCCGTATTTACTTTCGGCCGGGAAGACCTGATTCCGGATATGTTCCTCGCATTGGTAAATGACCTTGATAAACAATTCCCCGGACAGATTAGTCTTTTCAAATATTACCTGGAAAGACATATAGAAGTGGATGGAGATCATCATAGTCATTTAGGTATGCAAATGGTACAGGAACTGTGTGGAAACGATGCCCGGAAATGGGCTGAAGCGGCAGCCGCATCAAAGGTGGCGCTGGAAAAAAGGCAGGCTTTGTGGAACGGTATTCTGGAAGAAATAAGTGTTCCGGTATAAATTTGATTGAAGAATATTTGGAAGTTAATATTGAATTTTATTATCTTTGCAATCCCTTCACAGGAAGGGGCTTAAAAATAAGATGGTGCGGTAGCTCAGTCGGTAGAGCAAAGGACTGAAAATCCTTGTGTCGGCGGTTCGATCCCGCCTCACACCACCTTCAAAGGAGATCACAGAAATGTGGTCTCTTTTTTTTTGTGCTATGCTGATAGCGGGTTTCAGCAGATTTGGTTTGTGCAGTGATTATTAGAACATCTTGCATTAGCTGCATGAACCGGATAACAATATCCGTTGCCTCCGTCTTTCCGATTTGCCATCCTATGAACAGATTTATAATGACTACATAGTAAATATAGGACCCTAAACATTGCCGATTTAATGCAGTTGTTGATATGTTTATTTCACGGAGAAAATATTAACCATTTCACCTGGTCCACTAGATCCTACAGCACCATCTTTCCAAAAGAGCGACTACCATAAAATGCGACCATCAGGTTTTCTCTAAAAAGGCAGGCGTTCTGTTCCATATTATCGTCTTTAGGTGTTCAAAAGTACATACGGCCCCCATGAATGTAGAAAATGGGCCCTGCTACAAATGATTGATCCCTGCTGCTTCTTGTGGGTCTTTATGAAGTATTGTTGTATGCCATTGATATTATGTAGATCGTTTGTAGTAGTCTGATTGTTATTCCTTTTACATTAAATGTGCATTTTTGAAGTCTATAAAATTAAACCCTCTATCAAATGGAAAGACCTGCAAACGTTCCCGAAGCAGCTATTTATGACGAACAAAAAAATCAATGGGCCCTTGGTGAGAAAAATGAAAAAGGAGAAAAGAAAGGATTGTGGAAACAATGGCATGCCCAGGGACACCTTAGAGCTACAACTGAATACAATGACGGCATTCCGCCGTACCGCGTACACTATTTTCACCCCGATGGCACCCTCGCGCAGGAAGGCGACTGGTATGGCGATAGCAAATGGCTAGGCACTGTTCGGTATTTTAAAAGCGATACGTCTACTGTTGCTTTCTATCCCGGTGCTCCCGATGAAGCCACCAATGTATGGATGGCAGAATTTGACTTTGTAGAAGATGGCATCTGCAATGCAAAGCGATATTTTGATAAACAAAGCAACCTGGTAAGCTCAAATGGCGATCCGGCACCTGCACGTCCGGCAACGGTTCCTGAACGGGCACATTTCACAAGAATGCCATTAAGGAAAACCGGTTGGGTAATGTGTACTATAGATGCCCGTATTGGTAAATTTATTGGCGAATACCTGCAGTGGGACCTGAATGGTAACCTCGTTGTAAAACAGCTTTACAACGAAACCGGCAAAGTAGTGGAAAGTTATGAGTATAATAAGGGCATGCTTAAGACTTCGACAGTATACGATGCCTATAGCATGATAAAAAGCTCTTATTACCAAAACATAGAACCACCGGTAGTTGAAACTTATATCGTTTTTCGAAACGATCAAAAAGATACAGAGCACACCTTTTTTGACCAAACCGGAAAACTGCTTTACTCCGTACGTAGCGAAGAGGTGACTAAATTCCACCATAGAAGACATTATAATGGTAAACTGGTGTATGAAGGTATCATGGCTGAAGATGGTACCCAGCCTCCGGTTAGCATAAAATACTATGCTGAAAATGGCACCACTCTCATCGATTATACTTCCAATGGAGATAATACAGGCGTATGGCGGTTGTATGACGCAACTGGAAATCCACAGCAAAGCATGCCGGTACGTGATGAACAGGCCAACAAAAAGTGGCCGGATTGGGAAGTCTTTCTAGAAAGCTGGTCCGGTTATGACGTGCATTACCTTCAACCCGATTGGGAAACCATTGTAGCCAATTTCCATGAAGCTAATAAGAGCTTCAATGCCGAAAACAAACTGAATGCCCTGGAAATACCGCCGTATTTACAGAAAGAACTGGACAAAGTAGACTGGAAGGGTATTGAAACGGCTATGGACGGCGGGGAAGAACTTCCCATAGCCATCAATGGTATGTTGTGCGAAGATGAGCATGTTGCCAATATTAGCAGAGACATTATCTGGTTCCAGATAGAACACCAGGACTGTGTGTATGAAGCCACCTACCAGGTAGCCAATATACTGGCGCGCATGCTGCCTTTATATAACCATTTGCCTGCTGTTCAACAGCGTCTGTGTAAATTCTTATATGACGTACTGAAACTGTATTACATAAGTACAGAGGAAAAGATGTATGAAAAACTGATCACAGCTATTAATATTGAATCCTCATTACCGCTTATTATGCAGTGGGCTACTGGTGCAGATGAAAAAGTTGCCCGGAAGGCACAATACCTCCTGGTGCTCGCCGGCAAAATAGAAGAAACCGAACCATTTCTGATGCAGGAATGGCAAAACACTGCTCATTCACGTGTAAGAAGGGGATATGCCATATTCAGCCTGTGTGCATTTTATACTATCAGAAAGGAGAACAAAAAACTGGTGGAGGTTTTCTCTGCTGCTTTCAATACGGAAACAGACAGTTTTCTCCGGTTTGCCCTGGCAGGCCAACTTGTGCTGGCGACCCGGGAAAAGGCGGAAGACAAATGGCTGGCGGAGATCCTGGTTGCACTGGCCAACTCCGGACCTATCAGCGAAGACTTTTTTAGTATGAGACCCTTCATTGGCTATAGTAACGTGCAGACATACAGTATGACTGTATTGGCAAAAGCCAATCCCCAAGCACTGGCAAAGACACTGGCAAAGAACATAGAACCAGTAATAGATGCACTGCCCATGGTGGAATCCCGGGAACAGCGAACTCACCTTCAGGCCATTTTCGCCATCCTGTTTGAAAATGTTAAATCCGCTCTGGAAAATATAACACCTGTCAGGAAAAAAGCCCTGCTGGCGGCTGCCAATGTGGTATTGAACGATCCAGCCGGCTTCATCAACCACAAAGAAGTGTTCGACTCTTATGGTTTACCGCACGATGCATTTGCACTTATACAACTGGCGGAAGCAGCAAATTCATAGTTTAATCCATATAGTATATACAATGACTAATATTGATTATTTTAGTTAGGGCGACTGGATTCGAACTTTCCTGAAAACATCAATAAGTATTTAACTTCTTACAGATTTCTTCAAAATCCTGTAAAAAATTCGACATCTCCCCGCCCCTTTCCGCTAAAACAGTAAAAGCCGCTCAAAGGGCAGCTTTTACTGTTTTAGTGCATTTGCAGTTACATTGAATGCTTATCTCACAAGGGTTTCACCCTTCGACTCCTGTTGAGTTATAGATGAGTAACAAAGATCCTCTGATGGACCCCTTTGTCTTTTAAAGCCCTTATTCAACCGGTTCTCACCCCTATTAGAGAACTAAAGTCCTGCTATCAAAAGATTTTATAGGACGCAGCCACAATTGTAACAATCTCTAAACTTTCCGGAGCTTCCAGCCCGCTGCCATTACGTTGCTGTTGGAACGATTTAAAAGATGGTAGCTCCAGAAACTGTTTCTGTGCCTCATCATTATCGAAAGTCGCGATGTGGGTAAATGTTTTACCATCACTTCCCAGGTAACTGATGTAACGGATTGCCGGGTTCCTCAATGCTTCAATATCTTTGACAAACTCCTTTACATTCTGGTGATTCCTGGCAGCAAAATCTGCGTTTACTGTATAGGTTACTTTTACGATTTTCATTTTTTGATTTTTTGTGCTTATAAGACAATCCCGGATCTCAAAACGTGACCATTATCCGTTTTTTATTTATTGAGCCATGTACCCAAAAGCCTGCTGAGCAATGGCACCAGGAAATAGACCATTACAGGTACTGCTATCAGGGTTAATACCAGGGTCCTAAGCGCTGTAGGCAACGGTTGCAGGTATTCTCCCAAGAAATGACAAAGCACTGTGATCAAGGGATAAATGGCAAGCCAGATAATGACTGCCATTTTGTGTTTCTCGTTTTTACTTTTGTTTTCCATGTTAGTTCGTTTTTAAGCTATGAAAATTGCTTTCCATAGTAAAAACAAACAAGGCATCCATTACGTGACAGAAATCCTAAAAATTAAAAAGGTTCTTTAGCTTTTCAGGGTCGACTATAGAATAAACATTTTTGATCTTTCCATCCGCAATATCAAACACCTGGCAGTTGGTCAAAGAATTGTTCTTATAATAAAGTATGGCTGGTTGGTGGTTAATTGTATGAACCTTGAAGGTAAAGCTATGTTGATAGGTTTGATATAAATAAAGCAGCAAGTCCGTTACAGCCTGAACACCGATCGTCAATTCACGAACAATTTTAACTTTTCCTCCTCCGTCGGCCATAAATGAAACCTCCTCTGAAAGTTTTCTTTCCAGTGAGCCCGTGTCTCCATTCTTTATGAATTCAACATATTCCAGCAAATAGGAAGAAGTAATATCCATAGCTAACCTGGGAGGATTATTGTTGTTTTTCAATCCGGACTTAGCGCGGCTTAATAGCTTCCTGGAGTTTTCAACAGTGATGGACAATACCGAGGCAATATCTTCGTGGGAATAGTCAAACGCTTCCTTCAATATAAATACGGCCCGCTCTTTTGGATTCAGGTACTCAAGCAATACCATCATAGAGTAACTAATGATTTCGCGGCGTTCGATATTAGTATCTGCTCGTTGGGTATCTACCGGCTCCGGAAGCCACATGGCGCCTGTAAGTGTTCTTGCATTTCTCTTTTTGACATTAATGGATTGATTAACAACACTTCTTACAAGGTACCCCAATTCATTATCAATTTCCCTGTTGGCAACTGCCATATACTTGATCACAACTTCCTGAATTACATCTTTTGCGTCATCTACAGAACCTAAAATATTGTAGGCATAGGGAAACAATTTTTGCTGGTACCCGTCTATTACATTCATCCGATTAAATTTTAACACATTTTAAAAATAGAATAAGTTTCCGATTTTCATAAAAACATGTCAGCATATAAAATCAAACAGTCTGCTCATTGCAGGTGTTCAATGCGTGGGCGTATTTATAAGAGAGAGGGCTTTGAAGCAGTTGCTTCAAAGCCCTCTCTCTTATAAATACGCCCCTATTTTAAAGCCGATATTACTTTCCCGGCAACCAGTTCCGCCGAAGCAGGATTCTGACCCGTTATCAATAAGCCATCCTGTACAGCAAATGGTCCCCAGTCAGCCCCTTTCTCATACTTAGCACCTCTTTCCTTCAGCATATCTTCCAGAGAAAACGGTACCAGTGCCACTGTCCCTCCAGCCTGCTCTTCACTGTTCGTGAATCCGGCTACGGTCTTCCCTTTCACCAGGTATGTCCCATTCTTAGTCTTTACATTCTTCAATGCAGCGGGAGCATGACATACCAGCGCTACCGGTTTCCCTGATTTATAGAACGCCTCAATCAGCGAAATGGAATATGAATTATCCGGAAGGTCCCACATAGGCCCGTGTCCGCCAGGATAAAAAATGGCATCATAGTCTTTTACATTCACCGTATTCAGCGCCGCGGTATTATTCAATCTATCCTGTGCAGCAGCATCGCCAAGGAATTTCTTTGATGAAGGAGTGAGGAAATTATCCGAAGTACTCTTTGGATCTATAGGCGCTTTCCCTCCTTTCGGAGATGCGATCGTTACCTGAATTCCTTTTTCTGCGAACAGGTAATAAGGAGTTGTAAATTCCTCTAACCATATGCCTGTTTTTTCTCCACCTTTTAATTCACTAAAAGAGGTAACAACAATAAGCACCTTCTTCGGAACTGTGGCCGACTGGCTAAAAACATTATGTGTTATCAACGCAAACAATGCTATCACGCAGGCTATTTTCATCTTCATATCTTTTTTTCACAAAGCTAAGCCGGCGGCGGCTCTGGTAACAAGGACATACATCACGTATTCCATGTGATGTACATCACAGGAAGAACTATTTTTGCAGCAAATAACTGATATGTATCCTGCCCTTAAAAAACAATTTGAAGATCTGATCCAACTGACTGATACAGAGTTTGAATATATATCATCACATTACCAGGTAAAGAGGTTCAAAAAACATGCTATCATTCTGCACCCGGGGGAAATTGTCAATTATGAATATTTTGTATTGAAAGGCCTTATCAAAACGTTCATGGTGGATAATGAAGGCAAAGAACATATCTGGCAGTTTGCTATGGAAGACTGGTGGGTATCTGATTATTATGCCTTTCAAACCCGAGAACTGTCTTCATTTACCATCCAGTGCCTCGAAGATGTAGAACTATTACGTATATCATATACAGACAGGGATAAGCTATGCCGGGAGATGCATAGCATGGAACGCTTTTCCAGACTGAAAATCACATCCGGCTTTTTTAGTCAACAGAAAAGGATCATGGCGTTGCTACAGAATGATGCGCAGTCACGATACAAGCAATTACTGGATCAATATCCGTCTCTCTTTCAGAGGGTACCAAAAGCGCTAATCGCTGCGTACCTGGGGGTTACAAGAGAAACCCTGAGCAGATTGAGGATCGAATAAACGGTCTTATATGCTGGTTAATACGTATTCGGAGAGTGTTTGGGGAGAGTTCGGGAAGTCTCTATATGTGCGTCACACATAGAACATCCTTTGAACATACATAGAACAGAATAATGTGCTCTAAGTATGTTCAACGTATGACCAAGGTATGTTCAACGTGTGCTCAACATATAGAGACTTCCCGAACACTCCCTTACCTCTATATCACATTTTACTTATTATATTTTCATTAAACGGCTATGTTTGGTATCATTTTAGCTGTTACAACGCAGTTTTAAACCATTTAATCAAACCAATAACCCTTTAAGATGAAAAAAATTGCTTTAGCGTCCGCTATTATTTTTGCTATTACTCTGGCTGCCTGTAAAGGAAAGAAAAGCACAGAGAGCTCTGAACAGGCAAGTACTGAACAGACAGATAACAAAGATGCTGCTGCTAATAATACCCCCACCAATGAACCTAAAAGTTATGCTGTAACATTTTCTCCTGATACTGTTTATCTGGGAAAAAATAAGGAAGCATTTGTCCGCTTGAAAGATGGGAAGGCAGTGCAACTATCTGATGCAGATGGAAAAATAACAGGTACAGAACTTACCTACGAAATTGAAGTAACAAATAAGCGGAAATTAGGAGAAAACAGCGTTTACATTAATCCTAATGATTTTCGTTTACAATTAGATAATGGTAATAACATTACCCACGATACTTACAATACAATATCTGCTGCTGCTGAAGCTACCAATTCATCTACTGATAATAAATTCAGATTGCCAGCAGGTACAAAACCTAAATCATTAAACCTGTTTTTTGATGAAACAAGAGTGACTGTTGGTGTAGAATTGAAATAATATTACAGGAAGAACTAAAGCAAAAGGCTCTCCGATGGAGAGCCTTTTGCTTTTAATACACAAACGGTATCAGACGCCAGGTACGTTTTTTATAATCAATATATTCCTGTCCGAAATTTGAAATGAGCAACTCCTCTTCTACCCTCATCCTATTCATAAAAGCCAGTGTTACCGGAATAAATACTATCAACATTCCATACCAGTTATTCAGTGCAAAACCATTTCCTAAAAAAGAAAATAATGACCCCAGATAAGATGGATGACGCAGGTATTTATACAATCCCTGCTGAATGATTTTATGATCTCTACGGATGGTTACATTCACCGTAAAATATCTACCCAATGTATACACTGCTATAAACCTGAAGAGCATACCAGCTACTATCATTCCCATGCCAAAGTATGACGTGTATTCATAACTGTTTATAGGGTTAGAATATCTGCCTGATATATATTGCGCTACTGGCATCACAATCATGATAGTCACCCAGATAGTAATAAGGGAGCGACGATCTGAATGCTGCTTATCTTCCTGACCCGCACGGAATATGCGGTTCAGAATAATCTCTGATGTGATCCAGATAAAGCAGATACACAGGTATAACATAGGTTGATTTTAGATGGCTTTTATTTCTCCATTCTCGTACGCAATGATTACTGTAGGTTGTAAGTTCAGAAACAATCCGGTTTCTACAATACCTGTAATCAATTTTAACTGCTGATGCAATTGTACCGGATCTTTTATTACTCCGAAAGAACAATCGATAATGTAGTTTCCATTATCAGTAATATAAGGCTGATCGTCTTTTGTACGAAGTGTAGGTACTCCCTGTAAAGTCTGTAATGTTTTAAATACCAGCTCCCATCCAAAAGGCACTATTTCCAGCGGTAATGGGAATTTACCAAGGGTCTTAACATATTTACGCTCATCAGCTACGATGATCCTTTTCCTGCTGGCAAGCGCAACAATCTTTTCCCTCAGCAGTGATCCACCACCCCCTTTGATTATCTGCAGGTCTTCGCTGATTTCATCTGCACCATCAATATCTATATCCAGTTGTTGTATTTCACTGAAAGATGTAATAGGAATGCCCAGCTCCCTGGCCTGCTTTTCTGATGCCAGGGAAGTAGCTACTGCCTGGATGTTCAATCCTTCTTTTACCATCTCTCCTATTTTCTTAATAGCCCAGTAAGCAGTAGAGCCTGTACCAAGTCCTACCAACATTCCGGGATGAATGAGTGAAGCCGCCTTCTCTCCTGCTGCCTTCTTAGCTGTAGTAATTGCATCCATGATTATCTCTTTTATAAGAGGCAATATAAGAATTAACACATTTGTATGCGTAAGACTATGTGTCGATTTTCTTATTTTTGATTGCTACCCACAACTATGAATAAAACAAACGATACCGCCTGGCGGATAAAAGCCATCTTTACCGGCTCCATAGGTAACCTGGTAGAATGGTACGACTGGTACGCATATGCTGCCTTCGCTCTCTATTTTGCCCCCATCTTTTTCCCAAAAGGTAACCCCACTGCGCAGTTGCTGGATACTGCCGCTATTTTTGCCGTAGGCTTCCTGATGCGCCCCGTGGGAGGATGGCTGTTTGGCCGTATTGCAGATCGCTCCGGAAGGAAAACGGCCATGACGCTGTCTGTACTACTTATGTCTGTAGGCAGTCTGATGATTGCTATGGCACCTTCTTTCGAGGTAGCCGGGATCCTATCTCCTATTATCTTATTGTCTGCCCGCCTCTTACAAGGCCTAAGCGTTGGCGGTGAATATGGCACCTCAGCTACTTATCTCAGTGAGATATCCACACCAGGGAGACGCGGGTTCTATTCCAGCTTTCAGTATGTAACACTCATCGGAGGACAGCTTATAGCCCTGGGCATTCAAATGCTGTTGCAAAAAGTTTTCCTTACACCGGAACAACTGCATGCATGGGGCTGGCGTATTCCTTTTGTAATAGGTGCCTGCCTCTCATTGTTTGCCCTGATCATTCGGCGGCATATGAAAGAAACTATACAGGTAGAAAAAGATAATGCCAAACGCGGTTCTGTACTGACGCTTTTAAAAGAACATCCACGTGCAGTATTAACCGTTATTGGCCTTACCATGGGCGGTACGCTTGCCTTCTACACTTACACCACATACATGCAGAAGTTCCTGGTAAATACCGTGCATCTTACTAAAGAACGTTCAACAGAATTAACTTTCTGGCTGATGCTTATTTATGCATGTATGCAACCGCTGTTTGGTATGCTTAGTGATAAGATTGGCCGTAAACCATTATTGTTAAGTTTTGGAATATTAGGTACGTTGCTCACTGTTCCTATCCTTACTGCTATCAGCCATACTACAACAGAGTGGTCTGCTTTCTTACTTATCTTATCTGCCCTGATTATCATCAGCGGATATACTTCTATCAATGCCGTGGTGAAAGCAGAGATGTTTCCGGCAGAAGTAAGAGCACTTGGTGTAGGCCTCCCCTATGCACTTACTGTTGCTATCTTTGGTGGTACAGCAGAATACATTGCACTGTATTTTAAAAAGATCGATCACGAATCACTCTATTACTGGTATATAACCATCTGTATTTTTATTTCACTCATTGTATATGCTGTAGTACGCGATACAAAGCATACTTCGCATATTGATAAAGAACTCAAATAATGTTCCCTTACTCAAACATGCCCTATGGCTTTCCCCCATCTTTTTGTTACCCACTAACAGAGTGTTGTATGTATCTGCTTTTTATCCTTTGCTTCTTACATGCATGGAAAAAAGGGGTCGGTAGTGTTGCTTATTTATTAGGCGGTCTGGGCTTTGGTCTGCTACTGGAATATGTAAATGTTATGAGCAGCGCCGGATATAAATATGGTCAGTTCCTGGTAATGCTGGGTCATGCGCCGGATAATATCCCCGTATGGATTGGTGCCGGATGGGGTGTTATTATTTACACATCAAGACTCATATCAGATAGCCGCGGATTAAGTATCTGGGCTGCTGCCGCCTTCGACGCATTACTGGCGCTTAGTATAGATCTGAGTATGGATGTAGTCGCCTATCGCCTGCATATGTGGCATTGGGACTGGCAGGGAATGCATAGCCCCGAATTAGCACTTACCGGGCAATGGTTCGGCATACCTTATGGGAACTTCTTCGGATGGTTATGCGTAGTATTCTTTTATTCCCTGTTTGCCCGCTTCTTAGAGAAAGTAAGTAAGACAAATATCTGGCGTGCTATCACCCCCTTATTCTCCATATTGATTTCACAGGTAGTATTATGGTTAATGCTCTTCCCTGTTTCCGATTGGTTAAAACTTACATTCAATATTGCCAGTAAAGAAAAACTGATCTTTTTATTAGTGCTTTTTCCAATAATGTCCATCATAGGATTCAGAAAACGAAGAGATCTACAATACCCTGCATTACCATCCATTACGTGGCTGGTGCCTGCATGGTTTCATCTCTATTTTTTCTGCTGGTTATTTATAGGAGGATTTTCAGCAGAGAATAAATGGATGACATTCTGGTGTGTTGTAAATTTGCTGACAGGCATCGCTATACATTGGTGGTTACATCTTCGTAAGCCAAAATTAATTTCCGAACTTTGAATATATGAAACAGGAAAGCAAAAATATAAAGTACAGCCGGCTGGCTGCTAAAACAGCAATCAGGATATTTATTATTATGTTATTCTGTGGTATTGTCCCTTTCATTTCGGGTCAGCAACCATGGGATGCCCGTCTGGAAGATACTCATCTTGTTATTACCAATAAATGGACACTGGTATTTCCGGTTATTCTTTTTATAGGGTTTCTGACACTGCTCATTCTCTGTATGAAAAAGAAATACCAGGAACCAGATATTAACTGGCTACTGGTATTAAATACGTTGATATTATTATCCTACCTGGTAATGTTATATAGCAGGATCTTTAAAGCAATAATGGTATAATCATTTTGCTTTTAACCATTCTCCATCCAGATAAATAATATCACGGTTCAGGCATTGCTCAATGACTGCCGTGATATCATTTTTTATATCTTCTGTAACACGGTTCAGTCCTAATGTTTTTGCCACCATCGGTATAGCTGCTACTGTTGTAATTGCCACTGCATCTGTTACCACTTTTTCCACAGCTACTATTATTTCTTCCGGCGCTATATAAGAAAGTTTACGGGACGCTGCCGGTAAATTAGCACGGCTACGTAATGATGGTACTTCCATCTGTGCATCCCATAAGAATTCTTCTTTTACAATAATACTGCCCGTACTTTCTGCATTTGTAATTGCCTGCTTCAGTATATCCCTGATACGACTACCGACTCTGGAAACACCTGCAGCTTCTATCATTCGGCGGATTACTTCTTCTGTATGTACCGGGCTTTCTACCACAACGATTCCTTCCAGCCAGCTTTGCATTTTATCTGACGGATGTAAATGAAATTCTTTTGTAGTGATTTCCACAGGTAGTACTGCCAACTCATATAAAGGAGCTGTTTCTTCTTCCGTTTCCCTGATAATTGTATAATCTTCGGCTACATTATCTTCTTCAATATTCTCTACCTTTTGTGCATCTTCTATTGCATCCAGTAATCTCTTCAATTCACGCGCAGGATGACGGAACCAGTCTGTACTCCATACCCTGTATATTTCCCAACCCATATCTTCCAGTACCTGCTGGCGTAACCGGTCTCTGTCGCGGGCAGAACGTGCAGTATGATAAGATGCTCCATCACATTCTATTCCCAGTAAATATTTCCCGGGATTTTCCGGGTCCGTCACGGCAAGGTCTATATAAAATCCTTTACTTCCAATCTGTTTATGCACGGTGTAACCTGCTGCCGTAATCTGTGCTGCAACCATATCTTCAAATGGAGCCTGCGCAGGTGTACCATCTGTAAAAGCAGATGGTAATTTTCCATGTTGTGCAAAGTAGAGGAAGTTTTTTAACGCACGTACTCCTTCACTTTCTGTTTTGCTGAGATCAATATCATCGGAAGTAAGATTAGTAAATACTTCACAGCGTTGTTTCGCTCTCGTTATTAACACATTCAATCTGCGTTCTCCACCTTCATTATTTAAAGGGCCGAAAGAAAGATTTACATTTCCTTCCGGTGTACGTCCATAACCAATGCTGATAAAAATTACATCTCTTTCATCTCCCTGTACATTCTCCAGGTTCTTTACAAAGAACGGTTCATGCGGATGTGCTTTAAAAAACATTTCTACATCCGGTGTAGTTTTACGCGCTGTTTCCAGCGACTGCTGTATTGCCTGCATCTGTGCAGTACTAAAAGCAACTACGCCTAGACTCATTTCCGGATGTTTGCGTACATGTGCTATCACAGCAGCTGTGATAGCATCCGCTTCTTTTTGATTGGTACGTGTTTTACCTCGATCATAGGTTGCGTCCTTCAATAAATGATATACTAATCCCATTTGCTGATCTGCACCCGGACTAGGAAATATCACCAGTTTATTTTCATAGAATTCATGATTCGAAAATGTGATCAGTGATTCATGACGACTACGATAATGCCAGCGCAACATTCTTTGCGGAGCTCCCTGTGCATCACACATTCCTAATATGCTTGGCATATCTGCTGTTACATTTTCTTCATCATCTACTTCTTTCAGGAGAGAATCAAAAAAGCTACTGGGCGGTAATTGTTTACTATCTCCTACTACCACTAATTGTTTTCCACGCAGCAAAGCACCTAATGCATCAACGGGTCTTACCTGACTGGCTTCATCGAATATTACAAGATCAAACTGCAACGAACCAGGTGGTAAGAAGTTAGCGATGGATAAAGGGCTCATCATAAATACCGGCTTGATAGCCTGTATGGCCAATCCCGCTGCCTGTACCAATTTGCGGATAGGCATATGCCTTGCCTTTTTATTAAACTCTGTACGTAATACGTTTACTTGTCCGCCTGCTTCCAAAGGAGGTACACCGTCCCAATGTTTCAATGCTGCACGTGCTCTGTTATATTGCAGATTGAGTGTGTCCAGTTTTACAAACTGTTTCACTGCCGACTCATGACTGGATCGTTCAAATTTACGCAGTGATGCATGTTCTGTTAATGCCTGCTCCCAAAGATATTCATACCATGTTCTTTGTAGTGCTGCTTTCAATCCTTTATATCCTTCCTTCCAGCGCGTCACTATATCTATCAATGGCTGAAAGCCTTCAGTAGCAGCCGTTGCAGCCAGGTTGTTCCATGAAATTATCTGATGTATTTCAGGCAACCCCTTCATCCACGATTGCAACAAAACAATCTGTTCTTCGTATGCCCGTTGTAGTAAGGGCGTTACATTTCTGAAACGCAATAATTCATTAAGAGCAAGTGAGCTTACTACATTTTCTATCGCTGCTCCATGTTGCTGCATTGTTCTTAACAACGTATCATAATACCCTTTTGCTCTTTCTACCGGTTCGTTTTTTTCCAGGTAATCAAGTATTACGGTTGTACATGATCCTATACTAATCTGCTTGTGTACTTCTGTCAGATAATTAGTCGCAGTTTCCAATGCATCCCAGTTCGTCTGCCCTTTTTGCCAGCGTAATCCAAACAGTTCTTTTGCCAGTGTTTCCTGTTCCTGGATTAGTTTATCCAGACGGCGTGCTTCAAGAATAGCATCTACACAAGACAATTTACCGGCTACATCTTTTGGTAATCCTGCTTTACACAAAGCAGCCAGCTGACGTTTACTCCGGTTATAATCCCCGATTATAAATTTGTACCACTTATCCCCATAGGCCAGCAGGTTCTGTCGGATTTCAAGTACCTGTTGTTCCCATGCTTCAGGAATCAATATCTCATCATATACTTTATGGATTTGCGACAAACGTCTTCCTGTTTGTAACAACTCTTTGATATCTTCTTTTTGCTGCAGCCATGCCGGGTGTTTTATACGGACATTACTAATGTCAGGAGATACAGATGCCAGCTGTGTAACAAAGGATAAGTCCATACTATGTTTGCGACTCAGTGGCATGGGCAATCCTATATGCCCGGCAATAATAGCACTCTCATGTTGCAGCGCGGTGGTGGTTGTTTCTCCCAGTTGTAATATGGGTAACAATTTTTCTTCTGCTGCAGGTGTCAGTACTGTTAACTGGCTACCCCAGAATAATAATGCAGAAGGTACTCCGGTTTCAGCCAGGCGCGCTTCTATACGTGCGGCAATTGCTTCTGCCCGTTGCATAAGACGGGCATCCCATGTAGACAATGATTGTATAGGAATACGGGGCAGATCCATATTTCCGAACTGCTCTCTTAATTGTAAGAGATAGCCCATTATTTTTTGCGGTGTAAGTCCGCTTTGCGCTACCGGTGTATTTACAGAGATGCAATAATCGTTCAGCTCATTTCTGTAATCATTCAGTAAGGTTACTTCCTGTTGCAGTTGTTGTATAGCAGGCTTACCGAGTTCCAGTGTTCTTCTCAGTTCCTGATGTAGTTCTTTTTTATTTGCTTTATGACTATGCAACTCAAGACAGGCATCTCCCAGCTGAATACTGTCCAGCCTGCGTTTCACCACTTCGAGCGCCGCCATTTTTTCTGCTACGAACAACACCTTTTTACCTTCCCCGATAGCATTGGCAATAAGGTTGGTAATCGTTTGTGATTTACCTGTACCCGGTGGACCTTGTATTACAAGGTTACGTCCTTCCTGTACAGCCAGCATTGCCAGCAGTTGTGAACCATCTGCATCTACTACCTGATGCATTTCATGTGCTGATGTTTCTGTATCAATAAACGCATCTTCTGAAACACCTGGTTTGCCTTCATTAAATCCTTCTCCAAAAAGACTCTGCAGGATTGGATGATTACCTGGTTTCTCATCTTCCGGCCATAGGTCACTATCCAGATCATGGTAGAGCATCAGTTTTCCGAAAGAGAAAAATCCCAATTCTACTGCATCCGGTATTACCTGCCAGCCAGGCATGCCGTTAATAACTTCTGCTAATTCCTGAATATATTCCGCCACAGCTATCTCATCTGCTTCAGGCATATCAGGTAACAGGATACCATACTCTGTTTTTATTTTTGCCTGCAGACTCAGATTCATTTCTACTTCACCACCGGTGTAGCGTAAACGAAAACGTTCTCTAGCACTGGATCTTTCCAGTGACACAGGAATTAATACCAGCGGGGCTTGCCGCACTTCTTTAGTATTGTCTTTATCATACCATTGCAGCATACCCAATGTGATAAACAGGATATTCACACCCTGCTCTTCCAGACTGGTACGCGCTGCATAATATGTATTGAGTAATCTGTTTTGCAAACTGGTTACTGTTTCCTGTGTTTGCAAACGGGTATCATATACTACTTCTTCCTGTTCCAATAAAACAGGTGCTTCCGTTTCTATAATTTCCTTATTACCGGACTTAGGCAAAAAGGTCATTGCTTTCCCCTGCTTTACCAGTACTTCGTAAATGTTAACCGCCTTTTCTTCTTCAATATGCACTCCTCGACTGGCTGGTAAATGATAATTGAGTAAGGGGTTACGCAATCCCAGGTCCAGGAGTTCCCTGCGGGATGCTTCAAGTTTTGTTAGGATTGATTCCTGCATGTACAGCTCATTGTAACAACAAAAAAAATGATAATTTATCTTAAGAACGATTTATGGGGATAATTTATTCTTGTTAATTTTTTAAGTTCACAACATTAACATGGAATTCAACAAGATAAATTACAAAACAAAGAAAGTACCTTTATCCACATAACCATATAAGCAACGTTGTGTATCAGATATTTTACCTGCTCTGGGGAACAGATTGGCACATTGCATTAAAAATCTCCGGCTATGTATTAATTACGCTTTCCTTTATAGGGGTCGTAAGTACAATATTGCTGGAAAACAGGAATCCGGTAAAAGCACTTGCTTATATCATGTTGCTGGTATTTGTTCCAATAGTGGGATTGATTGTTTATTACTATCTGGGCCGGGACTTACGCAAGCGCCGGCGCTTTACTTTAAAAGGTAGTAAAGATGCTACCCTGATGTTACGCTATTTTGAATCTCAGCGTAAAGAAATAGAACATTTACAATTAAAGTTACGCCATGAGGTAGCAAGTAAGCAGGAGATTTCTGCTATGTTATTGAATACCAGGCACTCTGTACTTTCTCATAATAACCGCATAAAGGTACTGCTGAACGGAGAAGAAAAGTTTCCTGCCGTAATGGAAGCACTTCGTGCGGCTAAACACCATATCCATATTGAGTATTACATTTTTGCTGCAGACGATGTGGGGAATGCGATCACAGACATTCTGATAGAGAAATTAAAAGAAGGTGTTGAGGTTCGTTTTATCTATGATGATTTTGGTTCAGATAATATAGGTGGGATTCCTGATCTGCTGGAAGATAACGGAGCAGAGGTATATTCTTTTTCTCCTGTCCTGATCAATTTTTACCTGAATGCAAATTATCGTGATCACCGTAAAATTATCGTGATTGATGGAGAAGTAGGTTTTACCGGTGGTATTAATATAGACGACCGTTATCTGAATAATGGTAAACATGAAGTTTTCTGGAGAGATACCCATTTACAGCTGGAAGGCGATGTAGTAAACCTGTTGCAATTACAGTTTCAGATGAGTTACCGCTATTGCAGTAAAAAGACTTTCAATTTTGGTCCTCCTTATTTTCATCGTTCAGATATACAGGATAATTGTTTTGCAGATGTTGTTGCCAGTGGTCCGGATTCGGATTTCCCGATGACGATGCAAACTATCCTGATGGCATTGAATGTTGGCCGCCGGAGCATCCGGATCAGCAATCCTTATTTTATTCCAAACGATCAGATTCTGACTGCTTTGCAGATGGCAGCACAAGCTGGTAAAAATGTAGAGTTATTACTTCCTTCCCGGGGAGATTCTTTTTTTGTGCAACACGCTGCACAATCTTATATTAAGCCAATGCTGGATGCAGGGGTGAAAGTATATTTCTATCAGAAGGGATTTATCCATGCCAAGACTATTGTCATTGATGATAACCTGGCAATTGTTGGTACAGTAAATTTAGATAACCGCAGTTTTTATCTGAATAGTGAAATTGCTGTTGTGATATACGACAAGCCAACTATTCAAAAATTGCAAAACGCTTTTAAACAGGATTTACAGGATGCGGTCCTGATTGAACGCCGCTCCTGGAAAAACCGTTCAATCTGGCAACGTTTTATTGACGCTGTTTGCAGATTGCTTACTCCTTTATTATAAGTAACTATTAATCTTCGTTGTCGTTTGCTTCTTCCAGATCTTCGTGCCTGTCTCCACCCAGACTGTAGAAATTATTTTCCTCATCTTCTTCTCCCAGTGCTTCTTCGTCATCATCCAGTTCTGCTCCGGGGATATCCAGGCTTTCATCAAAGTCTGCCGGGTCTACTCCTTTCTCTCTTGCAATTTCATTATTGAGTCTGGAAGAACCAGTCACTTTTTCCACATCCAGATCTTCCTGTTCTTCCTGGTTCATGATATCTTCACTTGCCGGGTAGATGGGATAACCAGGAAAATCGTCTTCTTTATTTTCTTCTTTCCCTTTTGCATGGGAAAGATCCTTGTCTGTTTTAACGTCTCTGTTTTTCATGGTAATCTTTGTGTTGATCGTGAAAAGATATAACTGTAAGATTTCCACAATTACCGTACCCTAATTACTTCCGATCATTTTAAGACATACTGGTGCCAGTACTTTAATTTCCTGCTTTGTAGGTTTTAACAAGCCGGTAATTTTATTTCTTTTAAAAACTACTACATTATCTGTTTGCTGGTTTGCTACCAACAGAAAATTGCCTGATGGATCTATCATAAAATTCCTTGGTGTTTTACCTCCGGAAGATTGTTGTCCTTTTTTTACAAGATGCCCATTTTTCTGATCTATACTATAGATGACTATATTATTTAAACTTCCACGGTTAGATGCGTATAAAAATTTACCATCCGGGGAAGTGTGGATATCTGCACCTGAGATTTGTCCTTTAAATTGTTCCGGCAATGTGGATATCTCCTGAAAACCTATAAGCGCTCCTTTTTTATAATTGAAAGCAGTAATCTTTCCATCCAGCTCTTGAATCAGGTAAACCCATTTTCCATTCGGGTGGAAAACAAGATGCCGGGGTCCCGAACCCGGAGCTAATGGAGCAAAACCCGGAGTTGCCGGAACCAGGGGTTGAACATCTCCCTGCTGATAAGTGTAAATGGCTACCTGGTCAATTCCCAGATCTGAGACATAGAGAAATTGGTGATCGGGACTAAACACCACACAATGTACATGTGGTTTTTCCTGACGTTCCTTATTTGCTCCCGAACCGGTATGTTCAATAGTTTGTACAGGTGCATCTATTCTTCCATCTTCTTTCACAGGAAGAACAGAAAAACTTCCGCCTCCGTAATTTCCCACTATTACATATTTACCGTCCTGGTCGGTATTCACATAACAAGGCGTTTCTCCTCCTGAGGATTGTTTGTTTAAAAAGTTTAGTTGCCCGGTAGTGGTATCCCAGTCAAAAGCACTCACTCCTCCGGTCTTTCCTTCATTCACAGCATACACATGTTTCTTGTCCGGGGCGATCACCATATAAGACGGGTTATCCACATCTTTGGCAATACTAACAAAACGCAGTGTCCCGGTTACATTATTGAAAGCGTAAACATTGATTCCCTGGTCAGCAGTTTTAGTATAGGTACCGATCAGTAAAAAACTTTCATTGCCAGTTGTATCAGTTTTTGGTTGAGGCATGGAAGTCAGTAGTAAGCTGGTGTAGGCAAGTAGTGTATTAAGCATATTGGGAAGCTTATTTAGGTACGAGTAATTTACGAAATAAGGAATAAATCCGGAAAACGTATTTTAAGGGGCCAATTTTCAAATTACCCCCTTTTTGATCCAATGATATTACCACTATCCTGATCGTTTAAATTTAAGGAGATAATGAGGTCGTTATTATAATCCTTATTTGATTGATTATCAATATATTATGTGTTTTTAATGAAAAAACCCAGCCCGAAGAAACGGACCGGGTGTTTTTATACTTCTAATTTAACCTTCACTTTAATTGATATCTTTTCCAGCATTATAAGCTGCAAATAGAAATATATTGATACCCATTGATTATGGGAAAATTTCTTATGTTATATAAAACTTGTTTTTATTGTTTTTACAAAATTACCTGACACAGATAATTGGGTTATGAGTTTTCAGTTGTTTTTAAGAGCAGAAGTTTTTCTATCAAAATTTAGAAGTAGCTATATAATGATATACTTTTTCCTGATTTATAAATTTACGTGTTTTGGTCAGAGTCTATAAAGTTGCTCTTTTTAAGAAATCAGTTGTTTTCATAGTGCCAGTTTTTATAAATCTTGAGGGACGATTTCGATACAAGACGAATATAAACAAAAAAAATACATGCTTGTAGAAAAGCATGTATTTTTATTTTGGACAAATAAGTCTCTTTTTATCTTCCCATGTACACCATTAAAATCTGTACATCACTCGGATTTACTCCACTAATTCTACTAGCCTGACCAAGAGTACGGGGACGAATCCTGTTAAATTTCTGTCTTGCTTCTGTACTTAATGAAACCAGTTTAGCATAATCAAAGCTATCTGGAATTACTAAGTCTTCCAACTGGCTCATTTTTTTCACCAGTTCATTTTCCTTTTCTATATATACTTCATACTTCACCTGAATTTCTGCCTGCTCTAATGTCTCATTACTGAAACCTGCCAGGGCACTTTCCATTTTTGCTACATGCTCTTTCATGATGAAAATATCCATAGAAGGACGGAGCAATATCTGGTAAGCACGAATTCTCTGTGTTAAGGGAGCCGTGTTTTTTTCTATTAACAGCTGATTGATATCTTCAGGATCAATCGGCAACTCTTTCAATATTGCTTTTATCTTCTCTACTCCTTCCTGTTTTTCTTTCACTTTATCCATTCTCTCCTGACTGGCCAATCCCATACGATAACTTTTTTCTGTAAGACGGAGGTCCGCATTATCCTGTCTTAACAGTGTACGGAATTCTGCACGTGAAGTAAACATACGATAAGGTTCATCCGTTCCCTTATTAATAAGATCATCTATCAATACTCCAATGTAAGCTTCACTCCTTTTCAAAACAAATGCAGGTTGACCGGTTGCTTTCAGGTGAGCATTTATTCCGGCCATTAATCCCTGGCAAGCTGCTTCCTCATATCCGGTAGTTCCATTTATTTGTCCTGCGAAGAATAGATTTTGTACCTTTTTTGTTTCCAGGGAGAACTGCAATTGTGTTGGTGGAAAGTAGTCATACTCTATCGCATACCCCGGACGGAACATCTTCACATTTTCAAAACCGGGTATTAACTGAAGCGCTTTGTATTGAACATCCTCAGGCAGGGAGGTAGAAAATCCATTCACATAAATTTCCACGGTATTCCAACCTTCAGGTTCTACAAATAACTGATGTCTTTCTCTTTCAGCAAACCTGTTGATTTTGTCTTCGATACTTGGACAATACCTTGGACCTATACCCTGAATTCTTCCCTGAAACATAGGGGAACGATCAAAACCGGTACGTAACATTTCATGTACTGCTTCACTTGTATAAGTGATGTAGCAACTTTTCTGTTGTTCCGGTTTTATCTTTTCAACATCCAGGTAGGAGAATCCTGTAATCACTTCATCTCCTTTTTGTTCTTCCATTTTGGAATAATCAAGGCTTCTGGAGTCTACTCTTGGAGGAGTTCCTGTTTTCAGACGATCGCTTTCGAAACCAAGTTCCACCAGTTGTTCTGTAATTCCGGTAGCTGCTCTTTCTGCTACACGACCTCCACCGAACTGTTTATCTCCAATATGCATTACTCCATTCAGGAAGGTTCCATTGGTAAGTACTACAGATTTTGCTTTTATCTCATGCCCCAACCCTGTTACTACTCCATAACACTGACCATCTTTTACTAATAACCCCTTTACCATATCCTGGTAAAAGTCCACATTAGGTGTTTGTTCCAAAGCTTCTCTCCACTTCGTAGCAAACAACATTCTATCGTTCTGTGTTCTTGGACTCCACATAGCAGGTCCTTTAGAACGGTTCAACATGCGAAATTGGATCATAGACTGATCGGTAACAATACCAGAGTATCCACCTAGTGCATCAATCTCTCTTACTATTTGCCCTTTAGCTATACCTCCCATTGCTGGGTTGCAACTCATTTGGGCAATAGTCTGCATGTTCATTGTAATCAATAAAACCTTGGACCCCATATTTGCTGCTGCAGCTGCTGCTTCACAACCGGCGTGTCCTGCGCCAACCACTATAACATCGTAAGATGGAAACATAAGTTAGTTTGAATAGAAAGCAAAATTACATAGAAGGCGGGACATTATAAGATGTTCCACGTGGAACATCTTAATTAGTTTAAAGTACCCCTCCTCCTGGTATGAATCATTATGTTCCACGTGGAACATATACAGGTTACTTGTCACCAAAGTAAAGTGAGAGGTACTCGTTTTCCTTGTTCCTCATTGTAGCTGCATGTACTTTTCCTTTGTCTTTATACCCACATAAGTGCAAAGCTCCATGAAAAATTACCCTATGCAACTCCTGTTCCTCACTTACCTGGAACTTGGAAGCATTCTCTTTTACCCTATCTACACTTATGTATATCTCCCCTTCCGTTACTTTTGGATCCGTTCCTAACTCAAAGGTTACTATATCTGTAAGGGTATCATGTTGCAAAAACTGCTGATTTATCTCTAAAAGATACTCATCTGAACAGAAAACATACTGTAAACTCTTCAATCCCTGTCCTTCTCTTACAAAACTCTCCTTTAAAAAAGCCTTAAGTTTCGTCTTATTCTTCAGATTTACCTTCACCTCATGAGGTGTAAAGTTGATAGCCATATGTTGTTATTAATTACAAATGTAAAAGTATAGTGAAATTTCTAATTAGCAGTATATCAGCTTTGTTCAATTGGTTGCTACCCCCTACCTTTACACCATCATAACAAACACAGAATATCCAAACATAGTATCACAGCAAAAGAAATTATATACTAAGTAGGGAAGCATCTGAATCAAAAGAACAATAATTAAGATGAAAAAAGGCGCGATTAAATTGTCTTCTCTTGCTATAGGAAAAAGTGCAGTGATTACATCTTTTGAGAAAGATGATCTCTACATCAAACTAATGGAGATGGGTTGTGTTCCCGGAGAAACTGTAAAGATTGAAAAGATTGCCCCCCTGGGAGATCCTATTTCTATCATGGTTGCAGGATATAATCTTTCTCTTCGCAAAACTGAAGCTGACTTTATCTGGGTAGAGGAACTTATTTAGTTCTTCCCTCCTCTTCAAATGATCAATTATAGCAGTTATGATTGATCATTTTTAATTTAGCACCACATGAAAACATCTGCACATACCATACCCACCTACCAGTTAGACCCTTCACATAAGGAACATCATAGGGATACCAGTATAAATATTCCCTTCGGATATCATCAACTTTCATCACATCAACATATCCCCGGTTTTGAAATATACTCCACAGAGGGAATGAAAGGCAGTTATGGTCCTGCTAAATCTAACTTCTATAGGGTAGGTATTATGTTGCAGGGATCATTAGATATGCAGATTGGTCTCGAACAATTTCATGTAAAACCAGGAAGTATCAACTTTTCTATACCCGGACAGGTACATTCCAAATGGAATATTAGTCCTGATACCTTCGGATACTATATACTTTTTGAAGGATCCTTCCTGGAAAACCTGATTCCTCCAGGACAAATAAATCAGGAATTTCCTTTTTATAATTATGCAGGTATACAATTGCTGCAATGTAATGCTACAGAAATAGAAGAATTGACTGCTCTCTTTCTACAGATAAATAAAGAAGTACAAGAGGAAAACTCAGGAAGAATAACTGCGGTGAAAATGTATTTATATCTTCTCTTACTAACAGTTAAACGTAGTTATGAAAAACAAGGATTGGAAAAAGTAAGTGTTGATGCCGGCACAAACCTGGTAACCTCATTTCATAAACTGGTTAGTCAGCACTTTTTAGAACTCAGGCAAGTATCTGATTATGCCAATCTCCTGCATGTAACTCCTAATCATCTAAACAGAATTGTAAAAAACACAACAGGAAAAACTGCTTCGGAGGCTATTGATGAAATGTTAGTACAGGAAGCAAAAGTTTTACTGAGGTACACTACCCTCTCTGCAGCAGAAATCGCATATCAACTTGACTTCAGTGAACCAGCTGCCTTTAGTCATTTCTTCAAAAAACTGACTGATCAAACACCCCTGTCCTATCGGAACCAATAAAAGACAGTCAGCTTCTGCATGATGCAATCAATACATTGCATACCTCAAACAATCTATAGCCTGCGAATCTTTGCAACTTTGATCTGTCTAAAAAACAGATCATGAATTTGCAAAATCAGAAAGTAGTTATTGCCGGTGGTTCATCCGGGATAGGATTGGCAACAGCCCTTTTACTCTCCTCACAAAATGCTAATGTTACAGTTACTGGTCGTGATAGCAGTAAGCTCGAAAAAGTAAAAAAAGAATCCCCTACTATCAACACTGTTTTACTTGATAGCGGAAATAGCCAGGCATTGCAGGAATTCTTTTCAGCAAATGGAAAGTTTCATCATCTTGTAATTGCAGTAAGTGGTGCAAAAGGTGGTGGTGCATTTTCATCTCTTTCATTAGCAGATTTAAGAGAAGGATTCGAAGCTAAGTTTTGGCCCCATCTCCAAACCATGCAGGCAGCTCTGCCCTATCTTGAAAAAGATGGAAGTATTACCATCATCACAGCTGCTTCAAGTAATTCACGTTTACCAGGTACTTCCGGACTTGCAGCTATTAATGGTGCATTGGAACTGATGATCCCTATTCTTGCAAAAGAGTTACAACCACTTCGTGTAAATGCAGTTTCTCCCGGAGTGATAGATACCAGCTGGTGGAACTTTTTAAATGAGCAGGATAAGAAAGCAACCTTTGAACAATTCTCCAAACAGATTTGTGTAGGTCGGGTTGGTCAGCCTGAAGAAGTTGCTTCTGCTATTCTGAGTGTCATTTCAAATGGGTATATCAATGGAACAATTCTCTCTTGTAATGGTGGACTTTAATAAGGTCATTTGTGTACTCCATGTGGATAACTGTCTAATAACATCAAATCAGGGAAGGCCCTGAGAATTAGTTATTCCGTAGTATTCCCCGGATATTTTATTTTATCTCATCTATAAAGCCTTCTTTTTTGAAGGCTCCGAGAATCAAATTACCGGTATATTGGTAAGGATACCTATCATTTATTTCATCTATAAAGCCTTCCTGAGCATAAAAAAACACCCTGTTATTCAAATAACAGGGTGTTTATACTATATTAAATATAATTATAATTATATTTAACTGTAAATCAATTAATTAACTACAATCCGTATTGTGCACTTATCTCCAGCATTCTTTCAATAGGCTTTTTAGCAGCTATACGCAGTGTTTCGTTCATTGTGATCTCGGGTTCCTCGTATTCCATGCACAGATAAAGTTTTTCCAGTGTGTTCAGCTTCATATGTGGACAGTCGTTACATGCACAGGCATTGTTAGGTGGTGCAGGTATGAAAGTCTTACCAGGGTTCTCTTTTTGCATCTGATGCAGGATACCTGTTTCGGTTACCACGATGTACTCTTGGGCATCATCCTTCAGGGTATATTTGAGCAGGCCGGTAGTAGAACCAATGTAATCGGCTACGGCAAGTACAGCTGCTTCACATTCCGGATGCGCTATCACCTTGGCTTTCGGATGTCTGATCTTCAGTTTTGTGATCTTTTCCAGGGAGAAAATTTCATGTACCATGCAGGCTCCATTCCAGAGTAACATGTCTCTTCCCGTTTTACGGGCCAAATAAGCCCCTAAATTCCTGTCGGGGGCAAAAATGATCGGTTGGTCCTTGGGGACGCTTTCGATGATCTTTTCGGCATTAGAGGACGTGCAAATGATATCGCTGAGAGCTTTGATACCTGCAGAACAGTTTATGTAGGAAATCACGAGATGATCTGGATGTTTCTCTTTGAATCGTCTGAATAACTCCGGAGGAGCGCTATCAGCAAGGGAACAACCCGCTTTCAGGTCTGGTAAAAGTACCTTTTTCTGAGGACTCAGAATCTTTGCTGTTTCCGCCATGAAGTGTACTCCGGCGAAAACGATGATGTCTGCATCGGTCTTGGCAGCCTGTTGACTTAGCCCCAGACTGTCACCGATGTAATCTGCCACGTCCTGGATATCCGGTTCCTGGTAGTAATGTGCGAGGACAATTGCGTTTTTCTCTTTTTTCAATCTTTCTATTTCCGCGAAAAGATCCAGGCGCACATCAATGGGCAAATCCAGGAAACCTTTTCGTTGCAATTCATTTTTTGCAATGTTCAGCTCCTTCATCATAATTATATATCTAGTTTATTATTTAAATAAAGAAAGAACCCACTACTATTAGGGGTGTGAATATGTGAAAAGTTAATTTTTGCTTCCGATACAAATGTAGTTGTTATTCTTTTCGTATTAGCTATCCACACGAAATTAACAACGCCGATGAGCCATAGTATTGAATTTATCTACTTTCATCCACACCGGTGGATATCCTGGTTCGTGTATATTTTTATAGTGCCGGGTGTATTAAGAAAATGTTAACAGAGGCTAATAACAATTCACAAAAAGGCACTTTTATACCTCAAACCATCCCGGCTGGAAATAACAAAATTAGTTTTACGGTCCTGAACTCATGGTTTTTCCCACTATGTTGGACCTTTTTCCCTGAGTTTTTAACAACCCATGTGGATAAAGAGAATTAAAAATTTTAAAGATGATGATTTTGCTTTTTTAGTTTTACATTCACTTTTATACACATTTTTATGTGGATGAGGATATGAGCAGCTGAAAAATGTGAATAATGAAACCTATACTTTTCCGATATGTCAAATCATCAAATTAATGCCTGTGGCCGTCTTAATTATGTTCCATGTTATGCACAATCAGGGAGAAAAACCGTAACAAGTGTGGATAACCTGTGAATGAACCCTTAATTACACTTCTTGTATTTTACTTGAAACCCTTTACTGTATTGGGTTTGGGCTAAAAAAAACTGTTTTGTAGTTACAGTATTTTTATTCTATTTTTGCTTTCCTTAAAAATTAGACTATATAATATATGTCAGTTATTCAGAAGATCCGGGATAAGTATGCTGTGGTAATCGTCGTAGTGATTTGCCTGGCTATTGTTAGTTTCCTGTTGCAGGATGCCTTTTTTGGCAAGAGTTCTATGATGCGCCGTTCTACCAGTGTTGGTAAAGTAAACGGAGAAGAACTGGATATCAGTGAATATCAACAACGCATTGAAGAAACAGTAAACAAGTATCGCCAGCAGGCTCCTAACGGAAACGTTAATGAACAGACCCGCCAGTATGCACGTGAGCAGGTATGGAATGAGTTCTTAAATGAACAGATCATGAATGCTCAGTACGATAAACTGGGAATTCAGGTAACTGAAGCTGAGGTAATTGACCAGTTCAATGGTAAAAACCCAAATCCAATTGTTGTACAGCAGTTCACCGATCCAAAGACCGGCCAGTTCGACCGCGCACAAATGCAGCAGGCTTTACAGAGCATCGGTCAGGACCAGACTGGAAGAATGAGGAATGCATTACAGGAACTGGAACATTATATTCTGAAATCAAGACTGCAGGAAAAATATACTTCCCTGATCAAGCAGGCTGTTTATTATCCAAAATGGCTGGCTGAACAGCAGGCTAAGGATAATGCACAATTTGCTTCCTTATCATATGTATCTGTACCCTATGCTTCTATAGCTGACTCCACTATTAAGGTAACTGATGATGAATCACAGAAATACATTGATAATCATAAGGCACTGTTTAAAACTCAGGAAGCCCGCAAAGTAGAATACATCTCTTTCGACGCATTGCCTTCTTCTGCAGATACTGCAGTTGCACTGAAATCGCTGTTCGAAGCTAAAGCTGAACTGGATACTACCAGCGCTGCTGATATCGAAAACTTTATCAAGCGTAATTCAGACATCGCTTACTTTGACGGTTACGTTTCAAAGAAAGCACTGATGGTTCCGCAGAAAGATACTATCGCAAACTTACCGGTAGGAACCGTGTTTGGTCCTTATTATGATAATAACCTGATTGTATTTGCGAAAATGATTGATCGCAAAACAATGCCGGACAGCGTAAAAGTGCGTCATATATTAATAGCTACTAAAACTCAGCAAGGTGCCGGCTTACCGGATTCAATTGCCAAGAACCGTATAGACAGTATCGAAAGAGCTGTAAAAGGTGGTGCTGATTTCAAAGCGCTGGTTGAACAATATTCTGATGATCCAGGTAGTAAAGCTACCGGTGGTGAATATGATATCACTCCTGCTACTCCATTTGTGAAAGAATTCAAAGATTTCGCAATGGAAGGTCCTAAAGGGAAAATGGGTGTTGTTAAAACACAGTTCGGTTATCATCTGATTGAAATCCTCGATCAGAAAAATATCGGCCCCGCTATTAAAGTAGCTTACCTCGGTAAACCAGTTGACGCGAGCAAGGAAACTGACAGCAGAGCTTATGCAGCTGCCAACGAATTCGCTTCTCAGAATCACGATCAGAAAGCATTCGAAAAAACTATCCAGGAAAAAGGTCTTAACAAACGTCTCGCAGATAACCTGCGTCCGATGGACTTTGTAATTCCTGGTGTAGGTCAGGCACGTGAACTGGTACGTTGGGCTTATGATGCTAAACAAGGTGATGTTAGTAACGTATTTACTTTCGAAGATAAATATGTTGTAGCTGTATTGAATGGTATCCGCAAAGAAGGTACTGCTTCAGTTGATGAAGTAAGGCCTCAGGTAGAAGCAGAAGTAAGAAAAGCTAAAAAAGCAGATGAGATCATCAAAAAGCTGCAATCACCTGCTTCCCTGGAAGCTGCTGCTAAAGCAGTTAGCCAACCGGAACTGAAAGCAGATGGTATCAACTTTGGTACTCCGTTCATCGCTTCTATGGGTTTTGAACCACGCGTAGTAGGTGCAGCTTTCAATAAAGCACTGGGTACTGCTAAAATATCAGCTCCTATCGAAGGTAATGGTGGTGTATATATTATAAGAGTAGATGCTTACCAGCCAAATACACAACCTCAGGATCCGGCAGGTGCTGCAAGAGCGTATGAGCAAGGTGTTAAATCTATGCTTGATGGTCAGAGCGGTCAGCTGTTTGAAGTACTGAAGAAACTGAATAAAGTAGAAGACAACAGGGCTAAGTTCTTTTAAGGAAATTATATAACTGATTATATGCAAAAGCCTCCCAACCGGGAGGCTTTTTGTATTTGTACACTACCCATACATTTTTAGTAATTTTGTATAAACGTGGATTATGGAAGAGATTGTTAATAAAGTAGCGCAGAGCGGTCTTATTACATTAGACCTGGAAGATTACTATCCGCAGGAAGAAATTGTAGAGTTTGATATGAAGGAACATCTTTTTATGGAGATGATATTGAAAGAGAAAGACTTCCGTGCAAAATTGCAGTCCTGGGACTGGGAACAATACCGTAATAAAATTGTAGCCATCACCTGCTCCGTAGATGCAGTAATACCCTTCTGGGGATATATGTTAGTAATGACTTACCTGGAACCGGTAGCTACTTTTGCCGGTTTTGGGACCAAAGCAGCTTTGCATCATACACAGTTTATGAAAAAACTGGGTGAGATTGATGTAAATGAATATGCAGATCAGCGTATTGTGATAAAAGGTTGTGGGGATAAAGGCGCCGGAGAAGCTGCTTATGTAGAGATTACCCGTCTGCTTCGCCCGGTGGTGAAAAGCATGATGTATGGGGAACCTTGTTCAACAGTGCCTATCTACAAGAAAAAGTAAGAGGCTAGAACCAGCCACGCTTACGGAAAAAGATAATCATCCCTATCAGCATCAGTAGCATAGCAGCTAACACAACGAAATAGCCATTCTGTGTGTGTATCTCCGGCATATTGTCGAAGTTCATACCATAAATACCCACCACAAATGTCAGAGGGGCCATCAGTGTGGTAACAACCGCCAGTACTTTCATAATCTCATTCATTTTGAGATTGATCTGGGTATGATATTGTTCCTGGAGAGTCAGGATCATTTCCCTGTAGTTGTCCGTCAGCTCATTGGCCTGGATAATATGATCGTAAACGTCTTTAAAATATTTAATAGTACGCTCATCCAGCAAATCACTTTCACTTTTGAGGAAACCATTGATGAGCTCCCGTACCGGTGCAATGGCTCGTCTTAACAACAGAAGTTCCCGGCGCAGGAAATTTATCCGGGCAAGTGTACGGGTATTAGGCTGATGTAGAATCCACTCTTCCATCTGTTCTATACGTTCACCCAATTTTTCTATCACTGTAAAATAGCTGTCTACAATAATATCCAGCAGGGAATAACAAAGGTAATCCGTACCAGCGCTGCGTATGCGGGAATGATTGATACGCAGTTTCCCCCGTATATTATCAAATACATCCCGGGCAGCATCTTCCTGAAAAGAGATCAGAAAATGTTTCCCCAGTACTATGCTTACCTGTTCCTGTTCTACGATAGAAGTTTCTTCGTTGAAATACACCATGGGTAACAGACAAAACAGGTAGTCCCCTATTTCATCCATCTTGGCCCGCTGGCCAACACTCATAATATCTTCTTCCAGTAGTGTGTGAATATTATAACGGGTACAGATCCTGTGTACCATCTCTTTATTGATCCCATCTATATTAATCCAGGTAACTTTCGAATTATCAAGGTATTGGAATACAGCAGCGTCATCCTGAGTAGCGATCTCTTCACAAGTATCAGCATCATAATCAAATACGCTGATTTTTTCACAGAAAGTGGGTCTGCGGGTAGAAGGCCCGGTCACCGGGTTATAATTCATGATCCGCTGTTTCTTTTTCTCCTTAAAAGGATTTAAAGTTCCCAGCACCTCCTGTATCGGTAAAATGATATTCTGTTTCTGCATCCTGAGTGGTAGTAATTCTGCTAAGATAAAAATAACTTAAAATTGGCGTAACAGCGAGTTAACATGTAAAGGTTATTTTAGTCCAACCTGCAACTGTTACCAACATCTCACCGTGAAGGATACAGAGCTTTGATATTTACTGACTTATAAAAAATCTAGTATGCGACTGTCCGTTATTGTTGTGAGCTTGCTCCTGTTGATAATTTGTACCTACAGTATTTTTGAATTGAAAAGCAATGATACGCTTGCTGTAGACAGTACCAGGAAATGGTATCATCAGTCTGTGGATAACCTCGATAAAAAAGTAGACCTGCTTTGTAAAGCACTGGCAGAACATCAGTCTGGAGAAGCGGTGCAGCATGCCTTCAAAGAAACAAGACTCGCATATAAAAAGATAGAACTGGTAGTAGAATTCTATCATCCTTATACTGCACAGTTTATGAACGGTACAGGTAAAGAAACACAGAACTTCCAGGCATTGGAAACAACGATATTTCCTGTACTGCAACCAGATATGGCTTATGCAGAAGCCCGTAAGCTGAAATCGGTTATGGGAAGATTAGAGAAAGAGAGTGAAGTGATCCAACCTACTGATGCACAATTATTTGATGCAATGAGACTGGAGTTGGTACGTATCATGTCTCTGGGGTTAAGCGGATTTGACTCACCACAGGCCGGAAATAGTTTACCAGAGGCAGTGGCTTCACTGGATGGGATTAATGAGATCTGGAAATTTTACGTACCCAAGGTAGGGATCTATAATCCTGCTCTTGTAAAATATATGGATGAGCTGATGGCTGCTTCAAAGGCCCGTTTACAGGCAGGACAGGATTTTAACAGGGACCAGTTTGTTACAGAATATGTGAATAACCTGGCTATAAATCTGAAAATGGGAAGAGAAGCTTTACGTATTCCCTATGATAACCAACAGTATATACTGGATCCGGCGGCGTCTAATATTTTTGCCCGCAATGCTATCCTCCCTTTATACTCTTCACCTGATACCATTACTGTAACCAATGATCCGGTGTATAATGTGAATGGTCAGCATTATACAGCCAGGTATCTGCATTCTCTTTTACGTCAGAACAGCGCCTTGAACAGTTATGTGCGTGGGAAATAAAAACTGCCGGTGAAAAGTATCACCGGCAGCGGACTTGGTTATGTAAGATAGGATATGGAAACAAAATTATTACCGGACGTTCAATTACATTCCTCATTATGCATAACCGTTATATAAAACGGGTATATACTCGTAAATAAATTATACGGAAAAAGAACTGGTAAAAAGGGACTTACAGAGATAGGATAATAACAACGAGGTCAGTTAGTATTCACATGATAACATTTATCCTGCTTCTTCAAACACGCACATACCAGATAATGCGGAGTAAGTGCATTTTTCATGGAATATGGTAACTGATTTCGGCGCAAATAACAATACTGTCAGAGAATTTCCAAAAAAAATAGAATAATTACTACAAAAATGTGAGATAAATGAGTAATACAGGAAGTAGCGGAGAAATACCTGTATGCAGGTATTTTCCTTGTATTTCTTTGTGGTAGCGGGTTTAAACTACTGACGGGCTTTTTTACTTTTTCTTTTTATAAGTGACCTCTACTACGGCAACTCCTGTACTAAGCATACCTATTTTTCTGGCTGCTTTTTTAGATAAGTCTATTACTCTGCCTTCGGCAAAAGGACCCCGGTCAGTAATTCTCACTTTTACAGAACGACCATTAGCAACATTTGTGACTTTAACTTTTGTACCAAAAGGTAAAGTACGATGTGCCGCCGTCAGACCATTCTGATGAAATGTAGAACCACTGGCAGTACGATGGCCTTCAAACTTATCAGCATAATATGATGCCTTTCCATTTTCAGTAATCTTCCTGCTACAGGAAGTCAGAAATAAGAGTGTACATAATAGTACAATCAGACTGCGTGAATATTGTATAGTTCTCATAGGCATTATTATAATGGGGGATATGCCCCCAAGATAAAACAGTTTTTTAAAACGGATATCCTATCGCTATGTTCAATATCAGATTTTCCTTACGCCAGTCGGGATCGCCAAATTTTACATCTTTAATTACCCATCGCTCATCCTGTGGTAACCAGGGCTTACGAAGAGGGAATGCAACATCCAGTCGTACTACAATAATAGAAGCATCTACGCGTAAACCAGCACCCGCATCTACTGCCATCTGGGAGACAAAAGAGCCTAATTTAAATTGACTTCCAGCTTTTTCGGGTACAACCCCTTTTAGCCATATATTACCGGCATCCAGAAATAAAGCTGCATTAAATATGCCAGTGAGGTGTGCACGTAACTCAGAGTTATATTCCAGTTTAATATCGCCGGCTTCATTGGCCAGGTATTGACTGGAAGAATCTTTGTAGGATCCGGGGCCCAGTGTTCTGGCCCTGAATCCACGCAGACTACTGCTACCTCCTATAAAGTATTGTTTTACAAAGGGTAGTGTACTGGAATTACCATATGGGAGACCGTAACCCGCATAAATACGGTTTATCCAGGTGAACTTCCTGTTTAATTTCCAGTAATGCCTTGCGTCTACAGTCAAACGAACAAACTGGGCAAAAGGAATGCCCAGAATATTTTTCGAACTATCCCCTTTAGGAACAATCAAACCGGCAATGTTACCGGAATAGTCCAGATCTCCATTGATATAAAAACTATGAACACGATTAGCTGACTGATTGTTGAAAGTAATGTTATAATTACCACCCAGGATAAATTGCTTTTCAATGGCAGAACGCTGACTGGGATCATATTTCAGGATGCTGTCATATCCGGCTGTTGTTTTAGTCGGTAATACGTAAGTGATGGAAAAAGGGGACCACTTATGTTCCAGGAATTCTGTCTTACGCCAGATGTACTGGAAATTAAAAGAATAAGCGTTCAGATTATATAACTGACTACGGCTGTACAATTCATAACTCAGGCTGATACGGGTGCGGGGTACATATGGTGTACGTACATTCAGTCCCTTAAATATTGGTTGCCAGAAACGGGGAATGGTTACCGCAGCTTCCGTCTTGAAGTTATAGGAGTTGCCACCTGTTTGTACGGAGGTGGCCTTCCCTCCCACCTGCCATTCCAATCCACCGGAAACAGAGATTTCCAACAGGTTAGCAGCATGCAGCCAGTTACGGTTGCGGGCAGTAACTTTTACTTCTGATCCTACAAAGTTGTTGGATTTAGAAGTACCTCTCAACTCAGCCTGCAGGCTACGTCTTGGATAAGGGGTGAGGAAGAAACTTGCATTTAAAAGAGAACTGTCCCCTCTTACCGGCCGGAACGTCCCTTTTACAAATTTGAATGTACCAAGGTCTGTTAAGCGATGCAGCGTAATATTGTGAGAACTCAAGCGGTACAAGCTATCCGGTTTCAGGAATATGGAACGGTCAAATACGCTGGGTTTGAATTTATTAGTAGTATCTATGATACGCAGGCGGTTATAAACAACCGGAGTACCCGATCTGGAAAGCGAATCATTATCCAGGGAGTAGTTAGGATACACCGTAATGTTTTTCATGTGGTACATCTTCCGGGCCGGAGCAGGCGTTTCGGGTTTGATAGTTACAAACAGATCCACCATCCCGTTATTGGTACTGTCTACTTCCACCAGCAGATAGTCCGGCGTAAAATAATAGTACCCCTGTTCCTTCAGTATATTATGAATGCGATTACGTTCTGCTTTGATACTATCCAATCTGTAGGGACGGTTCAGTTTCAGGGAAGATCCTTGCTGAGCAGCAGCTACAGCTTTACCAAGGATACTACTGTCTGTTACATATGTTACGCTTTTTATACGGTAACGAAGATTGGGAGTAGCGGTATAAAGGATAGATGCTTTTTTCTTACCCTTGTTCTTTATCTCTGAAGTAACAAGTGCCTGGAAGAATCCATTGTCTACCAGGTATTGTTCCATCACATTGGATGTATAATCAGGTTTGGCCTGACTTAATAAAACAGGCGCTTCTCCCCATTTACGTCTTAACAGGTAATTGAGTCCTTTCCCTTTGGGTTCTTTCCCAAGGTTATAAAACCAGAGGCGGAAAGGTAATCCTGCAAATTTCTTATTGGGTTTGGGTCTGGCACTACTCTCCATTGTTTCAGTAAGGGTACTGTAATCCCGGGACTTTTTACCCTCCCATTTAATATTGGTACCGGTAAAAAGACGATCACCTTCCGGGACGCTCTTAGTTGTACTACAGGCACTGATGCAAACAACAGCAAGTAGCAATAGCAATCGGGGTATAATATGCCAGTTTCCTCTAACCATTTTATTTTTTACTGTCGGGTTTTTTAGTTCGCAGTTTAGTCTGCGTTTTATCTTTTTTAGCGCGTTGGAATATCTCACGGAAATTATCATAATCCATGATCAGGGCAAATGCTACACCTGTTTCAACTACCTGACCCTCAATCACGGTACTGTTATCATTCCGCTGATATACTCTCACACGATATCTGCCATCTCTGGTCAGTTTATATTCTACAGAAATATCTCCTACCAGTGTACTTGGGTTGGCCTGGCTTTCTCCCTGTAACATCACATTGGAACCAACAGAAACAGAGAGGCGATCGTTGAAGAGTTTTTTTGAAGCACCTACTTTCAGGTTAGTCGTTTCCTGCTGAGAACCGGTGGAGTAATCATCTTTGGATTCTACATCGAAGTTGAGATCGATACCTTTTATCAGGTTGCCTGCCAGGTTATTCAGCTGTTGAGACAGGATTTTGCTTACACTTTGTCTTGCCATATTGCTTACACCAAAATCTCCGCTGCCCTCTCCTGCCAAAGGATCTTCAGGGATGAAGCTACCCATTACCAGTAATCCCATTACCTGCTTATTCAGCTCAGAAGGGATCTGGTTGATTTGTCTCAGACGGTTATACACACTTCCGCTAAATGCGTTCTGGTCTGCTTCCGGCATATCCAGTTCAAAGGATATTTCTGGTTTGAGCAGAGAACCTTTGATTTTCAGGTATACATAGAAAGGCAGACGCTGTTTATATTTATTGCGTTCTGTTTCTGGGAGAGAAGTTAACTGATCCTGTACCAGATCGGCAGCCGGAGCATTCACGGTATACTTAGCCGTGATGTCAAGATCTGCGCTGGTAGCATCTCCGCTGAAAATAATGGCACTTCCTTTTTCTATAGAGAAGCTACGTTTGATCAACTGGTTCAGAGACATTTCATATTTACCTTCAGAGATCTCATAACGGCCGGTAAGGCTCAGTTTACTGCTGGGGTCCAGGGTAGCATTGAGGGTGGCTGTTCCTTTCGCCTGAACATAGTCACCATTGACAGGATCAATGATAATCTTGATAGTAGATTCAGGTGTGATTTCCGCAGTACCAGAGAAGTTGATTCCTTTTAAACGGGGATTCTGGAATTTGGTGCTGTCTACTGCTTTCAGAAGAGAGGAATCAATAGGATTGGACTTATCCACAAAAACGATCACACCCTCCCTATTGGCAACACCTGGTTCTTCACTTGGCAGCGTTACAGTAATACTTGATTTATCACGGAGTTTAAGAGAAGCATCTACACGGGGCAGATCGAGATTACCGCGTATTTTGATACGGGTGTCAACAAAAGCAGGACCGTAATATAATTGATCAGGGTTTTGCTGTTTACCCAGTATCATGAAGTTATTGGAATTGATATCCAGGTTGAAGTTAAAGTTGGTGTAGTCTTTTGTATTGATGCGGCCATCAAGTACCAGCTCATTTTGCAGGCTATCTGCAATTACGAACTTATTGAATTGCAGACCTTTCTCATCCAGTACAATGTTCTCATCCGGCATAGTAAGCGGGGTGCCAATTTCTGTGATGGTCCCTCCTGCATTATCAAAATGGAGATTACCCAGCACTTTGGGATTGTCGGTAGTACCAGTGATAGTGAACTTACCATCTGCCGTACCATGCATGCGGTTGACGCTACCAAACGTAAATGCTTCCAGGGAAGACATATTAATACGGTTGATATCCACATTGGCATTGATAGTTGTATCATAAGTACCGGCAACTTTCAGGTCATTGTCGTTCCCAATAAGAGTGGCCGTTAATTTATACTGATTGGCCACAGGTGTTTCCACATCAGCATTGAGGGTGCCTAATTTAGAACCCCGGAAAACCAGGCTGTCTACTTTTATAGTGCTTCTGATGAGAGGCGATTTATCAAGATTGCTTATAAGGGCCTGTGCATTCATGTTACCATTTGCCAGTAAGGTATCTGCTGCCAGTAATGCTGTAATAGTAGACAGTTTGAAGTCTTTGATATTTGCCTGTATGGCAGGTAGGGTACTATTACTGCTATCTGGCCGGGTCTGTAATTCTATAGATTGTTCCTGGTAAGATATTTTAAGCGTTGCGGTATCCGGAGAACCATTGTGGATATGTATGCGATTATCATCCGCTACTTTCCATTGTTGCCTGTTCAGCATCAGATCTGGTTTCAGGGAAAGAGAGATGGCATTGTCCGGCAGAAACTGCACATAACCACCTACCTTGTATTTAGGATTCCGTTTGATATCATCCAGGAAGAGGTCCCAGTTTACTTTACCGCCGGAAGCCAGAGCATTCAGTTGTGTATAATACAGTGGTACTACTTTATGGTGCAACTGTGCTAAAGAGATAGTCGCTTTCAGTGCTGTGTCCAGGACACTTGCATTGAGGAGAAGACTATCCACCTGCAGGGAGTCGTATGTTAATTTGGGTAAGGCGGCATTCAGTACCAGCAGGCTGCTGTCTGTGTTCAGACGGCCATTCATGAGAAGCGGCTTTTCCATGCGCAGACCAGGTATCATGGTTTTGAGGCTGCGGGGCCAGGTTAATTCAGCGTTCCATTGGAGTATTTGTCCTGATGGAAGTTGAATCAGTTTCGCACTATCATAAGGTTGCAGCGGTCTGTTGATCAACTGGCCAAAGGCAGCACCGACTTTTGTATAATCTATTGAACCATTTGCATTTATAAAACCAAATGGACCGGTTAATGAAAGATATTGTTTATCCTGATAATGTGCTATCAAAGCAACAGTATCTATGGTGTATACCTGCCCCTGTGTGGCAATCTGCCATCCATCAAGGAATGCATTGCCTTCTAAGCGACGGGGTTCCAGGCTGCTGAAATCTGCATCCAGGGAGCCTTTCAACTGCAACGGTTCCGTGTACATATGTATGGCAAACAGATCTGCCTTATCCAGTTGCAGCTTTGCCTGTAAAGATTGCAGAGTGGTGTCGTTGAGCGTTCCATCTACATTAAACACCATCGTAATACTGGTATCCTTGCTTTCTCCTTCTGCATGCAGTTGTTGCTTATCAATATTGGCTTTTACTGCAACATCGTGATAAGTGTATCCTTTGTAAGTGGCGTCGCTTAAATGCATAGCAGCATTAGCGATCATACCAGGGAAAGAATATCCCTGCCCGCTGGCTGACATATTTCCACTTACCCAGCCAAAGGTGGTATCATATAATAATATCCCGGGGTGTATGTGGAAGGAAGACAGATTTACATCATAACGACTGTGGATACTGTCTGTGATATTTATAAGATGAGCTGTGAGGTTTGCATTGGCAGAACTGCTTTTCAGTTGTAATGCCGTTGTCATATCCTGCATGCCTCCCAGGAAACTACCGGTAATAAGCAGTGATTCCGGTAAGCGGGGTGTATCCGGTAAAGTGTTAGCAGGAAGCCAAGAGCGCAGCTGTTTGTTTCCTGATAAAATATAGATGTCGGATAAGTTAGCGTAGAGATGATCTGCATCTGTTACGTGTTCTACTTCGCCGTGTGCCTGAATGCGGTTTCCTTTGTTATCAGCAATGCGTAAAGTTTCGATGATCAGTTTACCCAGGGAGCCTTTCAGCACAGTGGTTAACTCGATTTCTTTGTCCCAGAGGGGTTTCATGGATTTATTCTGCCGGGCGTCCGGTACAAAGGGTAACCATTCTGCCAGGGTAATATGGGATGAGTCCAGGTTAGCACGAAGCTGTAACAATTCCAGATTGTCGGACAAGGTAGACCATGAAGGAACATTCACAGCAATCTGTTTCCTGAACAGGCTTTTGTTTGTTTGCAGCAAAAGGTTCTGTAAGGAGAGAGATTGAGGTGTGAATAGGACATTAAAATGTGCCTGTTTGATAGCAAATCCGGAACGGTCTGTCATTGACAGTTTGTGCAGGATAGCGCTGATCGTATCTGGTTTGTAAAGAATATTGCTGATATGCGTATTGAAGTTGCTGAGTAAAAGGTGGTTATAATCCGGATCACTGCCGGCGCCCCGTTTTGCAGGAGCGGTGTTATTATCGAATTTAACGTTTAGATGTTCCAGTTCTGCTTTCGTAGCCAGTACCTGCCAGGTATTGGGAGTACTATCTGCAGGATCTGGTTTGGATGTATCGCGGGCTGTGGATAAGGAGAAGACCCCGGAGGTATTGCTGATCTTTAGTCCTCCTACCAGTACACGGGTAGAATCCTGGTCTATGCTTGAATTAAGGAGTTCCAGTTTTCCTATTCTCCAGGCGGTAGATATACCACTTCCTTCATCGGCATACAGGAAAGAGCTATTCTGGACCTGTAGTTTTTTAAGGAGAAGATGAAAGGCTGCACTGCCGGTATCTACTGGTGGTGGCGCTGCGCTGGTTAATTGTTTGGGTCTGTATTCCTGTTTGAAGAAGCCTTTCAGTCCGTCTAATTTTATACCGCGGAAAGCATAGAGACCATCATCGAGTAATAATTCATCCGGATCTACGTGCAGTTCCTGCCAGGTGATTACGGCATTCATTCCTCCGGGAGCATCTAGATATCTTACGCGTACCTGTTTAAGGGTCACGTCTTTGATATGAAACTGAATGGTAGTGCCGGTTTTAGTGGAAACGGTGTCTGGAATACTGTCTTTACTTACAAAGGCATCTATTACAAACTGGTAATTAAACGCCGAATCCTGAGGATGGCGGTAGATATTTACGAGTAAGCTATCCCATTCCAGATGATTGATCTGTAGCTCATTGTTGAGAATTGCCAACAAATTGTACCGTACTTTAAGGGAACCAGAATATAAAAGCGCCTGTGAACTGGTATCTGCCACAAATACATTCCGTAATTCCAGGTATTGCCAGCCTCTTACGCGCAGATAGCCAATCTTCACACGGGTGTGTAGTTTCTTTTGCAGATAGGATTCCCCTTGCCTACGTATATAATCCTGAACAGATTCCAGCTGTAAAAGCAATACAGCCATAACCGGTAATAATAACAGGACCAAAACCGTCCATAAAACCCATCGCCACCAGGGGCGTTGGTGATGCTGTTGCTCTTGAGTTGATGGTGCCGTCACTATAAAATAGTTACTTACAGTAAATTACTGGATTAAAACACTTTAGGATGTTCGTTGTTCGAATACTGTCAGTAAACAAAATTTGTACCCGCAAACGAGAATCAGGAAAAAAGAGGGGATAAAAACAGAATTATATTACCAGACAGGGTTATTTCTTTGATTGAATTTCTCAATGTAGTAGATCAGTTTTTCCTTATTCTTTGGGTCATCGTTAAATTCCCTCAACAGAGCGGTATCCTGGGGAAGGATATATCTGCGGAGATTGAAAAATGTGAGATCGTAGACATCTCCTGTAACTATATTCAATACTTTTCTGCTGATGGTAGCAGGAGGGGTATTATTAAAAATGATTCCTTCTGTGGCACGGTTGGCCGGGGCAGAAGTAATAGCATGTACCTGATATAAACAATAATATCCTATTTCGTCGAATTTATTAAGACCATTATCCCGGATATATGCGGCGGTTCCGTCACTATATCCCCAGAAATTCTTCACTTTATGTTCATGACCGGCGGAATCCACGAGCATTAACTGATTGCGGGAAGCAAGCAGGTAAATCTGGGCTGCCGGGGTTTTGTCCTTTACAACCAGTTTCCCATTTTCTGATGGCTGATTGGAGCGGAATTCCTTAAAGCTTTTATAGATACCCTTTTTTAATTGATGAGTATCATATATAGAAGTATCCTGTGCAAAAGATGACAGGAAAAGTCCGGAGAACAGCGCTGTAGAAAGTAAAAACCGCATCATAAGGATGCAAAAGTAAGACATGTTTATTTAGCGGGAATGATAAAAGCAAAAGGCCGGGTAAAGACCCGGCCCGGCTGAAGGTTACAACAAAATCTAAACCTGCTTATGAGAAATTTTAATCAAAGCATTCAACTTAATTTATACAGCGAGCGCCTGTAAAGAGTGATCTTTACTTTCCAGCTGTGAGCTGCCCATCAGGAACTCATCAACCTTTCTTGCACATTCTCTTCCCTCGCTGATTGCCCATACTACCAGGGATTGACCACGACGCATATCGCCGGCAGCAAATACCTTGGGTATAGAAGTCTGGAACGCTTTTTCACCTGCCTTCACATTTCCTCTCTCATCTTTCTCTACACCCAACTCATCCAGCATACCGGTGTGTTGAGGGTGTACAAAGCCCATGGCCAGGAAAGCAAGTTCACAGGGTAATTCCTGTTCTGTTCCGGGAACCTCTTTGAAACCACCCGGACGACCATCTGGTCCCAGTGCCCATTCGAGATTCACTATTTTTAATCCTTTCAGATTACCATTCTCATCTCCTGTAAATTCCTTGGTACCAATTGCCCAATGACGTGCAGCGCCTTCTTCGTGAGAAGAAGATGTTTTCAACACCATAGGATATGTTGGCCATGGCATATAAGGAGTACGTTCTCCCGGTGGTTTTGGCAACAGTTCCAGTTGTGAAATACCTATCGCACCATGACGGTTAGAAGTACCTACACAGTCGGAACCAGTATCACCACCACCGATTACTACCACATTCTTACCGGTGGCCAGGATGTCTGCTCCGGAAACAGCACGGCCGCTTACGCGTTTGTTCTGTTGTTTCAGGAAGTCCATCGCATAATGCACACCTTTGAAATGACGGCCGGGAATATCTAGATCGCGTGGGATGGTAGAACCACCAGCCAGTACGATGGCATTGTATTCACGCAGCAGGTCGTTCACACTTACATTCACACCTACGTTAGCATTACACTGGAATACTACGCCTTCATCTTCCATCAGTTTCACACGACGGTCGATTACCCATTTCTCCAGTTTGAAATCCGGGATACCATAGCGGAGTAATCCACCCGGAGCATCATCCCTTTCAAACACGGTTACCTGGTGTCCGGCATAGTTCAGTTGTGCAGCGGCAGCCATTCCCGCAGGACCAGAGCCAATTACCGCTACTTTTTTACCGGAACGTACACGTGGTGATTTAGGCTGTACCAGCCCTTTATCAAAAGCGATTTCAATAATATGACGTTCAATTTCTTCGATAGCAACAGGAGGCTGATTGATACCCAATACACAGGCACTTTCACATGGAGCCGGACAGATACGACCGGTAAACTCCGGGAAGTTATTGGTACTGCTTAATATATTATATGCTTCCTGCCAGTCTTTGTGATACACGGCATCATTAAATTCCGGGATCACATTACCCAGCGGGCAACCGCTATGGCAAAAAGGAACACCACAATTCATACAGCGCGCAGACTGCTGATTCAGTTTAGTATCTGAATACTTTTCGATGAACTCGTTATAATTCTGGACTCTTTCCTGAGGAGCCACTTTAGATGGCAGCTCTCTTGTAAATTCCAGGAATCCTGTTGGTTTGCCCATTTATCTTTTCATTAGAATGTTAGTACTACTTCCCTACTTTCTGAGCCTGTGTTTTTGACGCACTTAAAACGGCTTTGTATTCTTTCGGGAATACTTTCACAAAATGACGCAGCTGATTTTCCCAGTCCTTTAATATGAACTTAGCCACTGTACTGTTTGTGTATGCATGATGTTTGGTAATCAGGTCCTGCAGAGCGATTGCATCTTCCTGGTCCAGGGGGTCCAGATCGATCATATCTTTATTGCAGCGACTTTCGAAAGTACCTTTCACATCATATACATAAGCAATACCACCACTCATACCAGCGCCGAAGTTGTGGCCTGTTTCTCCCAGTATCACTGCTTTACCACCGGTCATATATTCACAACCATGGTCGCCAACACCTTCTGCTACGATGGTAGCTCCGGAGTTACGTACACAGAAACGTTCACCTGCTTTACCGCGGATGTAGGCTTCACCGGAAGTTGCTCCGTAGAATGCCACGTTACCGGCAATGATATTTTCTTCTGCTTTGAAGCCAGCTTCAGCATGTGGGAAGAGGATCAGTTTTGCGCCGGAAAGACCTTTACCAAAATAGTCGTTTGCTTCACCTTCCAGTTCCAGGGTAACACCTTTTGTATTAAAGGCACCGAAACTCTGGCCGGCAGAACCTACAAACTTGTAGTGGATAGTATCTTCCGGTAAACCATCGCCTTTGTAACGTTTGGATATTTCATTACTGAGGATGGTCCCTGTAGCACGATCGGTATTCTTTACTGTAAACTGCTGATATACACGTGATTTCTTTTCAAGCGCTGGCTGTGCAGCTTTCAGCAACTGCCAGTCGATCACTTCACTGATACCATGATCCTGTTCTTCCTGTTTGTACAGGCCTACTTCAGGACCAGCTGGTTCTTTATATAATACCTGAGAAAGATCGAGGTGTTTGTATTTCCAGTGAGTGATATTTTCACGTACCTGTAAGTTATCTACCTGGCCAACCATTTCAACAACGGTACGGAAACCAAGGTCCGCCATTATCTCACGGAATTCTTCTACCAGGAAGTTGAAGAGGTTCACTACGTTTTCAGCATCCCCGTTAAAGCGTTTGCGCAGTTCAGGGTCCTGAGTAGCAACACCCACAGGGCATGTATTCAGATGGCATTTACGCATCATGATACAACCTTCTGCTACCAGAGCAGCAGTAGCCACACCCCATTCTTCAGCACCTAACAAAGTAGCGATAGCGATATCACGGCCTGTTTTCAGCTGACCATCTGTCTGTACCACTACACGGCTGCGCAGTTTGTTCTTTACAAGTGTCTGATGTGTTTCTGCCAGACCAAGTTCCCAAGGTAAGCCGGCATGTTTCACAGAACTTATAGGAGAAGCACCGGTACCACCGTCATGGCCTGCAATCAGCACCACATCTGCCTTGGCTTTTGCCACACCGGCAGCGATGGTACCAACACCTGCTTTGGATACCAGTTTAACACTGATACGGGCAGCACGGTTGGCGTTCTTCAGGTCAAAGATCAGCTGAGCAAGATCTTCGATAGAGTAAATGTCGTGATGCGGTGGAGGGGAGATCAATCCTACTCCTGGTGTAGAGTGGCGCACTTTCGCGATCCATTCGTCTACCTTATGGCCGGGCAGCTGGCCACCCTCTCCGGGTTTTGCTCCCTGAGCCATTTTGATCTGGAGTTCATCCGCATTGGTGAGGTAGTTGCTGGTAACACCGAAACGGGCACTGGCAACCTGTTTGATGGAAGAGCGCATGCTATCACCGTTAGGTAATTTTTCATAGCGCATTTCATCTTCCCCACCTTCACCTGTATTGCTCTTTGCACCGATACGGTTCATAGCGATAGCCAGGGTAGAGTGAGCCTCATGAGAGATAGAACCGAAGCTCATAGCACCGGTAGCGAAACGCTTCAGGATGCTTTGTGCAGATTCTACTTCTTCAATAGGAACAGAAGGACGGGTACGTTTGAAAGCGAAGAGGCTGCGCAGGGTGGCTGCTTTCTCGCTCTGATCGTTTACCGACTTCGAGTATTTCTTGAATATGCTGTAATCGCCCATACGGGTAGCATATTGCAAAAGGTGAATAGTAGTTGGATTAAAGAGATGGAATTCGCCTTTACGTTTCCACTGGTATACACCACCTGTAGTGAGGCGTTGTACCGGTGTTTCTTTACGGCCATAACCCATCCAGTGTTTTGCCAGTGTTTCGCGGGCAATTTCATCCAGGCCCATACCCTGTAAGCGGGAAACGGCACCGGTGAAGTATTTATCTACTACCAGGCGGTTGATACCAAGTATTTCGAAAATCTGTGCACCCTGGTAAGATTGCAGGGTAGAAATTCCCATTTTAGAGAATACTTTCAGCAAACCTTCACATACTGCCTTGATGTAGTTCTTTTTCAGTTTGTCTACGTCCAGTTCTGTTTCCAGCTTTCCGTTGATTTTCAGGTCGCGGATGGTGCTGAGAGCCAGGTAAGGGTTGATGGCGGTAACGCCAAAGCCCAGCAGACAAGCGTAGTGGTGTACTTCCCATACGTCACCGGCTTCTACGATGAGGCCTACCTGGCCGCGGTATCCTTTGCGGATCAGGTGGTGATGTACTGCGGAAGCAGCCAGGATAGAAGGGATGGCAGCATGTTCGGAGTCGATCGCCCTGTCTGACAGGATGATTACTTCAAAACCATCTTCTACAGCATCCACTGCATAACGGCAGAGGCGTTGTAATCCTTTCTCCATGGAACCGGGCTTTTCATCTGCACGGAAATAGGTGTGCAATGTTTTAGCCTGGAACAGGCCGGTATCTATACTACGTATTTTTTCCAGTTCGAAGTTGTTCAGGATGGGATGACGCAGTGCCAGTCCGTGGCAGTGCAGCGGATCTTCATCCAGCAGGTTACCATTATTACCTACGAAAGTAGCAAGAGACATTACCAGTCTTTCACGGATCGGATCGATAGGTGGATTGGTTACCTGTGCGAACAGTTGTTTGAAATAGCTGGTGAGGTGCTGAGGCTGATCGCTCAGTACGGCCAGGGGAACATCTGTACCCATAGAACCGATCGGCTCTTTACCATCCAGCGCCATTGGCGCAATGATGGTATCCAGGTCTTCGGTAGAGTAACCGAAAGCTTGCTGGTATTTGAAGATCTGATCGTGTTCCAGGTGACTGAAAGTTACCCTTGGTTCAGACAGTTCTTCCAGACGGATCTTATATTTATTCAGCCATTCGCCGTAAGGTTGCTGAGAACAGATGGTCTGTTTCAGTTCCTCATCGCCGATGATGCGGCCCTGTTCCATGTCCACAACGAACATTCTTCCAGGTTGCAGGCGGCCTTTTTCTTTTACGTTCTTAGGATCGATAGGTAATACACCGGCTTCAGAAGCCATGATTACGCGATCGTCTTTAGTGATAACGAAGCGGGCAGGTCTAAGACCGTTACGGTCCAGGGTACCCCCGATGATCTTACCATCAGTAAAGGAGATACAGGCAGGACCATCCCAGGGTTCCATCATGGAAGCGTGGTACTCGTAGAAGGATTTCTTTACGGGGTCCATTGCAGCGTTACCATCCCATGCTTCGGGGATCAGCATCATCATTACATGCGGAAGGGAGCGGCCGGTGAGCAACAGCAGTTCTACTACGTTGTCCAGGCTGGCAGAATCGGACTGACCTTCTTCCACAATAGGAAGGATCATATCCATTTCTTCCTGGGAGAAGAATTTAGAGATAAAGTCTTTCTCTCCGGCACGTAACCAGTTGAGGTTTCCTTTCAGCGTGTTGATTTCACCATTGTGCGCAATGTAGCGGTAAGGGTGAGCCAGGCGCCAGCTAGGGAATGTATTGGTAGCAAAACGAGAGTGGATGAGCGCAAAAGCGGACACCATTTTCTCATCGCTGAGATCTGCATAATAATGACGTACCTGGTAAGTGGTCAACTGTCCTTTATACACAATCGTTTTAGTAGAGAGAGATGGTATATAAAACAGTGCCTTTTCTTTAGGTACAGTGTTACGTACTGTTTTGGAAACATAATTACGCAAAACAAAAAGTTTGCGTTCAAATGTATCGTTGTCAGTAATATGATAAGGACAGGCAATAAATACCTGTTCGATTTCAGGTTCTACAGAAAGCGCACCTTCACCAATGCCGTCCGGACGAACAGGCACTTTACGATAACCAAGAATTTCCAGACCTAATTTTTCCGCCGCTCGGTTTAAAATCTCACGACATTCTTCTCTCCATCGGGGTTCCTTTGGAAAGAAAACCATTCCTACACCATATTTACCAAATTCGGGGAGACTAATGCCGATTTTAAGGCATTCGTCATACAGAAATTCATGTGGCAACTGAATCAGGATCCCCGCCCCATCACCAGTGTTTTGTTCACAGCCACATGCACCGCGATGCTCCATGTTTTCCAACATGGTCAGCGCATCCCGGATGATCTGATGCGATTTACGGCCCTTGATATGGGCTGTAAAGCCTGTTCCGCAAGCATCATGTTCATAATCCGGGTGGTACAGTCCTTGCAATTGCTTCACTTCTTGCATTCGTTTAGATTTTTTGACCTTGGCATACTTCTCCTGGCATAATTCGGGAGAGGGTACCGTAATTTTTGTATCGGGAATGCTATAAAGATACTAAAGGAATACGGTATTTTTTACCAAAACTTTCGTATAAGGGTTAAAATTTAGAAAAGATTAAAAAAGTATAGGCTTTTGTTAGAATTATATAAGAAGTGTAGGCTTAACTGGTCTGATTTTACCCTTTAGGGTGCTTGTTGGGTGTTAAAAAGGCGTAATGTGTTGGGGGTGAGGGAAGAGCTATAGGGACAAGGAAAATATAGGGTTTACCCAGTAGAGATATAGTGATCCTTCGTTCATCCTTCGTTCGCGAACGAAGGATGAACGAAGGATCACTATATCTATGGTATAGATATGAACAGGAATAAAACAGGATTATCCTCCGTTTATCCTCCGTCTTTTAACGGAGGATAAACGGAGGATAATCCTGTTCAGAAGCTATTTAGAACCTTATTAAGGAGTCTTAAACGATACGGACGTTCACGCCCAGCTCTTCCAATGCTTTTACAATATGTGGGGAGATACCGCTGTCTGTAATGATCTCATCAATATCCTCAATACCACAGATTTTACCAAAACCACGGCGGCCGAATTTAGAAGAATCCGCCAGTACTATGGTTTTCTGTGCTGCATTCACCATTCGCTGGTTTAGTTGTGCTTCCAATATATTAGTGGTGGTCAGTCCAAATTCGATATCAATACCATCTAAACCCAGGAACAGTTTGCTACAGGAAAAATCAGCCAGGATTCTTTCTGCATAAGTACCGGTTACAGAAGAAGAACTGTTGCGGACAATACCGCCCAGTTGTAATACTTCTATTTCGGGATGGCGAAGCAGTTCCTGTGCTACGTTCAGCGCAGGAGTGATAACTGTAAGATGTCCTTTAGGGTGGATATTCCTGGAAAGGGCCAAGGCCGTGGTACCGGAAGAGATAATAATGGCATCGTTGGGGGCGATTAAGCCGGCAGCAGCGATGGCTATATTATTCTTTTCATCCCTGCGGATCTTCTCCTTTTCATTAACAGGTTTATCATTGATATACGGGTTGTGTATAGTAGCACCTCCATGGGAGCGGAATAACAAGGCCTTGTCTTCCAGTAATTTGAGGTCTTTTCTAATGGTTACACCGGATACGTCCAGTTCTTTGCAGAGATCTACGACATTCACATATCCTTTCTCAGACAACCTGTCGAGGATATATTTATGCCGTTCTGCAATATTTATCATTGACATATGCGCAAAAATTAAAGAGTATTGAAATGTACCTGTAGTTGGGGATGAAACGCTATGCCATCTTCCAAATAGTTACAAAAGTACTTTCATGTTGTTGAATTAAATGCATAATGACAGAAAAAAATATTAGGGAAATTTGTAGTCTTTAGTGTATAAACGAAAGGATATGAAGTAAATTCTCCTTATTCAAGTAGAGTTGAAATGATCTAATTCGTTTATTAGCATATCTTTTTATCATTTATCGATTGTTTTTTCAGTTTTTTATTGGTTGTTTCAATTTATTTAATTTTCTTTTTTCTTTGGATATTGATGAGATAGAAGTGAAAGCAATCATTTTATAAAGTAACCTGGTATGTTTTATAAAGTAGGACACCGTGGTACACGGGGGCTGATGCCTGAAAATACAATCCCAGCCATGATAAAGGGAATAACATCCGGCGCCAATACGGTTGAATTTGATATACATATTACTAAAGACGGGCAGGTAGTTGTTTATCATGATGCTTCTTTTAACCCGGTTTATACGACTATGCCGGACGGATCGGAGATCACATCCCGGGAACAGTATACTTTTTATAAGATGGATTATAGTCGTATCCGGGAATTTGTGATCGGTGAAAAGGCGTATCCTGCATTTCCTCAGCAACAGCGGCTGAAGAGTTATGCGCCGCTATTGTCTGAAATGATAGATGCTGTAGAGGCGTATACCCAGGCACATCATTTACCGGCAGTTACTTATCTGCTGGAAATTAAGTCCTCTGAGGAAACGGATGGTAAGGAACAACCGGCTCCGGAAGAATATATTAATAAGCTGATGGCGGTGAAACAATTGAACCCGCTTGGTAACAGACTGATTGTGCAGTCGTTCGATGTTCGTCCTTTACAGGTGATACATCACCAATATCCTAACATCATATTGGGTTATCTCTCTGAGGATAAAACAATGTCGCTGGATCAGCAATTATCTTTGCTGGGCATCTCTCCTGCTTTTTATAATCCTTATTATCAGTTCCTTACACCGGAGATCCTGGCAGCCTGTCATGAAAAGAAGATCCAGGTAATACCCTGGACAGTTCAGGATATCGTAGATATGAAGAAGCTGAAAGAGATGGGGGTAGATGGAATTATCTCAGATTATCCGGATAGGTTTAAGGATGCAGGAGTATAAATTTATCCTGCTATTTATCCACTGGTAAATTAATATTTTGCGGGAAAGGATAATTTAGCAACATTCAAGACTTTGTATGTGTTTGATACGCAGATCAATGGAATGTTGAAAATTATCGATTATGACCAAAAAATTATCAGCTCTTGCCCTGGCATGTGTCATGGGCTTTTCTGTTATGGCGCAGCAGGCAGCACCACGACCAAAACTTGTTGTAGGGATTGTGGTAGACCAGATGCGCTGGGATTACCTCTATCGTTATGCTGACCGCTACGAGGCCGGTGGATTTAAACGAATGATGGGCGAAGGATTCTCCTGCGAGAACACTTACATCACACATCTCCCCTCTTTTACCGCGGTGGGGCATAGTACTATTTATACAGGATCTGTACCTGCCATTCATGGTATTACCGGGAATGACTGGACAGACCAGGTAACCGGCCGTAAATGGTATTGCACAGAGGATACTACGGTACAATCTGTTGGTACTACTTCTGCTGCGGGAAAGATGTCTCCGCGTAATTTACTGGCGACGACCATTACAGATGAGTTGAAACTGGCTACTAATTTCCGTTCTAAAGTGGTAGGGGTTTCCCTGAAAGACAGGGCTTCTATCCTGCCTGCCGGTCATACGCCTGATGGTGCTTTCTGGTTGGATGATAGTAACGGTAGTTTTGTGACCAGTTCTTATTATATGAATGAATTACCTGAATGGGTAACGAAGTTCAATAATACCAAAGAACCGGCAGCACTTATGTCTAAGCCCTGGGAAACGTTATATCCTATAAAGACCTATGTGCAGAGTACTGCTGATTCCCAGAGTTGGGAAGGAACTTTTAAAGGGGAGACGACCACTACTTTCCCGCATAATATGCCGGTGATTTATCCACAGGACCCGGTAAGTTTGCGCTCTACTCCTTCCGGGAATACGCTGACACTGGATTTTGCCAAAGCGGCGATTGCCGGGTATAATCTTGGTGGTGGCACTATGACGGATTTCTTAACGATTAACTGTGCTTCTACGGATTATGTGGGTCATCAGTATGGGCCTAATTCTATAGAGGTAGAAGATACTTATCTGCGTCTGGATAAAGATCTGTCCGCATTTTTCCGGTATCTGGACCAGCGTTTGGGCAAGGGGAATTACCTGGTGTTTTTATCTGCAGATCATGGTGTAGCGCATTCTGTAGGGTTTATGCAGGAGCATAATATTCCTGCGGGACTTGTGCCAGGTGGAAAACTGCTGGCAGGGGTGAACAGCGCGTTACTGGCTAAGTTTGGTGTGGATAAACTGGCGGTTTCCGGAGAGAATTATCATGTGAACTTTGACAGGAATAAAATAAAAGAGCAGAAGCTGGATTATGATGCGGTGAAGAAAGAAGCGGTGATGTATCTGCAACAGCAGCCGGGAGTTGAATTTGCGGTTGATATTGATAATATTGGGAATAGTCCGGTGCCAGAGCCGATCAAATCGATGATCATTAACGGGTATAACCCTAAACGCTGCGGAGCCGTGATGATTATTCAGGAACCAGGCTGGTTCCAGGGATCTGATAAGGGGACTACACATGGCAGCTGGAATACGTTTGATACACATTTGCCTTTGTTGTTTATGGGCTGGCATGTGAAACACGGGGCGACGAATGCGATGACCAGTATGACGGATATTGCACCCACTATTGCGGCGATGTTACATATACAGATGCCAAGTGGTTGTGTAGGGAAACCAGTGATGGAAGTATATAAATAGCTTACCAGAGAATCTATTACATGATTCTACTACGTAATAGGCTCCGTTAGGAGCCCCGTGTTTGTAGAAAACATGTTAAACAACAAAACACAGACTCCGTTAGGAGTCCCCTGATATTTGCGATTTAGGGGACTCCTAACGGAGTCAATTATATAGAAGATAGATCTTTGCTACAAACACGGGGCTCCTAACGGAGCCTATTGTGTTTTGTTACTACAAACACAGCTAAAATGCTATTCAGGATCAAACAGGAACTTTGTTTTACCCCGTATTATCTTCATATATAAAGGATCACTGGCGTGGCTTTCATCCTGTAGCCGGTTCAGCGCTGTTAATACATAGGTGTAGAGTTTTCCTTTTACATAGGTAGCATCTATGTATTGAGGATCTGCCATCTGTGGCAGGATGGTAAGGATCCTGGATGGATCATTCAGGTTAATGACTTCGTCAGCGTTAAAGCGATACAGCACGTACTGATTGGTTCGGCCGGAAGTATCATTATCTGCCCAAAATAAATTTAACCCGTTAGGCTTTTCTATTGCATCAATAAAATAAGGAGAGAAAGGCGCTTTGCCATTCAGCCAGGGCATAATGGGTCTTAAAGCCGGATAATGATAAAAGTGATTCCTCAGCGTATCTTCTATCCCACGGGGATTTCCGGTAAAAGACTTGTTACTATAGAAGAAACTACCCTGTATCGTATTGAGGGTGCGTACTTCTGTGAGTTGTATGGGCAATTCGTTCGGGTTATTCCAGGCAGCATTACTGTTGATTTTGTATACGCCGTGGCCGATATACACATGACGACCATACCCATGCTGGGCCCACCAGTTCAGTAATACTTCAAAATCAGCCGTACGATGCCCGCGCTCCCAGTAAAGCTGTGGAGCGGCATAATCTATCCAGCCTTTCTTCAGCCATTTCAGTACATCTGCATAAAGATCGTCGTAGTTGGTGAGGCCACCTCTGGTGTAAGAACCTTCGGGATCGCGGTCCCTGCTGCGCCAAACGCCAAAAGGACTGATACCGAATTTCACCCAGGGCTTCTCTTCCTTTATCATCTTACTCACCATCTGGATAATGGTATCCACATTCCAGCGGCGCCAGTCGTCTTTCGCCATACCATGGCCATATTGCCGGTAAGAGCTATAATCGGGGAAATCCTTGCCCGGTACGGGGTAAGGATAGAAATAATCGTCGAAGTGAACGGCATCTATATCATAGCGGCGAACAACGTCGCGGATAATCTGGGTCACATATTCCCGTACTTCAGGAACGCCGGGATCGAAATATTTGCGGCCATCGAAGGTCAGGAACCACTGGGGGCGCTGTTTGGTAATATGTGTAGGCGAAACACTGCTACGGCTTACACTGAACACTGCACGATAGGGGTTGAACCAGGCGTGGAATTCCATACCCCGCTTGTGGGTTTCGGCTATCATGAACTGAAGGGGATCATAATAAGGATCAGGCGCCTGCCCCTGCCGGCCGGTAAGATATTCAGACCAGGGCTCGAAAGGAGATGCATAAAAAGCATCTGCTACAGGGCGCACCTGCACCACCACGGCATTCATGCCGTTTTGCTGCTGGTGATCAAGTATGTCTGTAAATTCCTGTTTCTGCTGTTCTACGGGTAATCCCTTTCTCGACGGCCAATCAATGTTTTCCACTGTTGCTATCCATACTGCGCGTAATTCCCGTTTTGGCGGTAACTGTGCAAATCCCTGCCTGCAAAAGAGGCCGGTGAGCAGCAAGATTACCGCTAATAAATGCTTCACCATTCTACAATACGTTAAGACCTGAAAATTGCGAAAGTAACAAAACGATTAACAATAGCCATAATATGCTGTTTATCTATATATCTATTGGAAAATTCGATAGTTAAAGGTCGATTGAATCCCGTGTTTCTGCCCGAAAGTTGCTACCTTTGCATTATCAAAAGAACAGAATACCATGATTAAAACTGGAAATCCAATTATAAGCATATATACGGAGATGACGCCCAACCCGGAAACAATGAAGTTTGTAGCTAACAAACTGTTGTATCCAGGCAAGCACATCGATTTTCCGGATGAAGCCAGTGCAAAACCCTCTCCTTTAGCGTCAGAGCTGTTCAGCTTTCCGTTTATCAGAGGCGTTTTTATTATGGCAAACTTCATCACCCTTACCAAAACATCTGAAACAGACTGGAACGATATTATACCTACTATCAAAGCATTCCTGAAAGAATACCTGGAAGATAATAACAGGCCTATCGTGAATGAAGATGAGATAGTAATTACTAAAGAATCTGCCAGTAACGAGGTAAGTGCGGATGATACTGATGTTGTGAAACGTATTAAGGAATTATTGGAGAATTACGTGAAGCCTGCAGTAGAAATGGACGGAGGAGCAATACAATTTAAAGATTACAACGAAGGTACGGTGACGTTAATGCTGCAGGGATCCTGTTCAGGCTGCCCATCTTCTATGATTACGCTGAAGGCCGGTATTGAAGGCATGATGAAGCGGATGATTCCGGAAGTGAGAGAAGTAGTGGCAGAAGCAGAATAAGCCATAGTTGAGAGAATGATAGTGTTAAAAATGGAGCACAGTCTTATGACTGTGCTTTTTTATTACCGGTAGCGGTCTGTACGTATATTTGCCACATGAATTTTGAGGTTATCTACCAGAGTTTTCAGGAGGGGATTCACGCCATGAGCTGGCTGGAGATTGTTGCAGCCCTGTTTGGCGCCGTGAGTGTTATCTGCAGTATGAAGAACAGCATCTGGTTATACCCTACAGGGTTAGTCAGTACCGGTATCTATGTATATTTGCTTTCCCGCGACCAGTTTAAGTTATATGCCGAAGCCACTATGAATGTGTATTACTTCGTAATGAGTGTGTACGGCTGGTATCACTGGGCGAAAAAGAAAAATGCTGAAGAGGTGTCTGTTGAATGGACTACCCGTCGGGAATGGGTAATTGCTTCTTTAATTGCATTGATTGGCTGGGGAACATTTTACTATCTGCTTAAAAACTTTTCCAACTCAGATGTACCATTGGTAGACGGATTTGTATCGGCCACTGCCTGTAGTGGTATGTGGTTACTGGCTAAAAGGAAGATAGAGAACTGGCTGGTACTGAATGTTTCCAACCTGGTGGCTATTCCTCTTTTATTTCATAAAAAGCTGATTCCTACTGCCATGTTAACAATCTTCCTGTTTATTGTTGCGGTGTTTGGTTATTTTAGCTGGCAGAGGATCTATAAGAAAGCGGTATGAAGAAAGTAGTTGTCATAGGACCGGAATCTACCGGTAAGAGTACCCTCAGTGAACAACTGGCGGCGTACTACAATACCATATGGGTACCTGAATATGCGCGTCAATATATAGAGGAACTGGGCCGGCCGTATGAACAGCACGATCTTTTGCAGATAGCTGAAGGGCAACTGGAGCTGGAAGATGAAAGGGCTGCGCTGGCAGATAAGCTATTGATTTGTGATACGGACCTGCATGTTATTAAAGTATGGAGTGAGCATAAGTATCATGGATGTGATCCTTTGATACAGGCTTATGTTGCTTCGAGGAAATATGATTTGTATTTACTTACTTATATAGATATTCCCTGGCAGGAAGATCCTCAGCGGGAGTATCCGGACCCTAAAATGAGGGAGTACTTTTACAATGTGTATAAAGCGATTGTTGCTGATTCCGGCGTTCCCTGGGTAGAAATCAGGGGTAGTGCGGAAAACCGGCAGCAGGCCGCTATTCATGCAATAGACGGGCTGCTGAAAGAAGTATAAGACTTACAAAATACAGGTGTTGCTTTCCAGACCGGATTACTTACCACTTACCAGTGCTGAAATATCCGGGTCTCCCGAAAGGAAACGCATTTGTTGCAGGATTTTGCGCTGACGCCAGGCAGTAATACGAGCCGGCGGATTCACAGTATACTTTACAGGATTAGGCAAACAGGCTGCTATCATCGCTGCCTGTTCTCTATTCAGAGAGGCGGCGCTTTTCTGGTAATATTGTTGTGCGGCGGCTTCTACTCCATAAATACCGTCACCCATCTGGGCAACGTTCAGGTACATTTCCAGGATGCGTTGCTTTCCCCACAGTTTTTCTATCATAAAAGTGAAATACACTTCCAACCCTTTGCGTAACCAACTCCTGCCCTGCCAGAGGAACACGTTTTTGGCAACCTGCTGACTGATAGTACTTGCCCCACGAATCTTTTTACTTTTCTGGTTATGTTTCATCGCCTTCTCGATAGACTTGAAGTCGAATCCGTTATGATCAGGAAATAACTGGTCTTCACTGGCGAGTACCGCCAATTTACTATGTTGGGAAATTTCGTCATAGTCTGCCCAGGTTTTATGGAACTTTTTATCAGTACCTAAAAGGCTGAACCAGTTCGAAATCATTGTAATAGTAATTGGTGGATTAACCCAGCGTAACAGGATGAGATAAAGTAAATGCGCAATAAACATCACTAACAGCACCCGCTTCAGCCGTCTCCAAGTTCTCGGAACAATTCCTTTTGTGTTCATCCAGATAGGTTTAGAAAATCGGCCGGAAAGATAATAAGATTATTTAATGTGCGAATGTGTAAATGTAGAATCGTCAGGGATCGTTGCAGTTTCCGTAAATTTGCAGTATGATTTTGACTTTACATCCTGATAATCCGAATCCCCGTCAACTAAAGATGATTGTAGAATGTTTGAAAGACGGAGGTGTGATCATCTACCCTACTGATACAGTATATGGCATGGGATGTGATATATCTCAGCATAAGGCCGTAGAGCGAATTTGCCGTATCAAAGATATTAATCCTGCCAAGGCGCAATTCTCCTTTATATGTTCAGACCTCAGTCATTTATCTGATTATGCGAAGAGTGTTGATACTCCCGTTTTCAGAATGCTGAAGAAAGCACTGCCAGGTCCTTACACATTTATTTTACCGGCCAGTAAAATGGTACCGAAAATCCTGAAGGCCAAAAAGGATACAGTGGGTATACGTGTACCGGACAATAATATCTGCCGGGCTATCGTAAGCGAATTAGGGAATCCTATTATGAGTACTTCTCTCCCCATTGAGAAATACGTGGAAGAATACACGGACCCTGAAATTATTCATGAGAAATTTGGAAAGATTGTGGATATCGTAGTGGATGGTGGTATAGGAGGAATGACTTTCTCTACCGTTGTGGATTGTACTGATAGCGAACCGGTACTAATCAGAGAAGGCGCAGGAAGCTGGGAAGAACTATTCTAAACTTTTAAAACAATGTTTATGAAAAAGGTGATTCTGTTGATGCTGATTGTAACCGCTATCCCTGGACTGTTAAAGGCCCAGCAGAAAAAAGTTGCTACGGGTCAACTATCTGTAGCTCCTCTTTATCCTTTAGTAATTAAGAATAAGTTGACTGTGTCAAGTCCTGTTTTTGCTTCTATTTTTTCCTCTGCTCAATTACCGGTAACTCCAAAGGCAGCTTCTCCGGTAGGCCCCAGAGATTATTATCAACAGAGTTTTGGGTTTTTCTGTAAGAGAGAATGGAACTGGGAGAAACAAACGAAGGTTCCTGTGAAATTCAGGCTCGGAAGTTATCAGGAAGCGCAGCGGATTGAAGGTAAACAATGAAACCCCTTTGTAGTAGTGGAATTACCTCAAATAAGTTGATTCAGACAAATATATTATTTGACCTTGTCAACCAATCAATTAGCTTTTAAACGGGCTAATTTTGATATAATCAGCAATGGAAAAGTGCGCGGTTAATATGAAGGAGACAGGAAGGAGACAGGAAGGAGAGTGGGAGGAGAGAGGAAGGAGAGTAGGATGAACCTATTATTTAATTTAGCTCCGTTAGGAGCGGCGTGTTTGTAGAAAACACCTTAAACAACAAAACAAAGACTCCGTTAGGAGTCCCCTACTTATTTGTTATTTAGGGGACTCCTAACGGAGTCTATTAAAAAGAATATCAATATTTGCTACAAACACGGGGCTCCTGACGGAGCCTATTATGTTTTGCTATAAACACAGCGCTTTTAATTTATTATAAAAGATGGAGATAATCCCCCAACTATTGTTTAATACCTAATTTCTTAGCGATAGCTGCAGGCAATGCTTTTTTGTTCAGCATGATGCAGGTGGTTTTATAAGCAAAGAAAGGTTCGGAAGCATAAAAGTAACCGTTACCAGGATTTGCAGTTCCCCATGAATTCTTCACACGGAAGAATACCTTACCGGTTTGATCTTTCGCTATCCCTACTATAAGCATACCATGATCATCCTGTGTTTCGAAATTGTCGAATGCCAGCTGACGAACTTCAGGAGTGATCGTCTTTTCTTTGATAGGCTCTTCGAAAAGTTTCTTTTTATCTTCTGGTGTCATGTCATCCCAGTCAGTATCAGGAACGATAGCCAGACCATCCCGGAAATTGAAACCTTTTTCGCTTACATCAGAAGCCCAGGCGATGGTGTAACCTGTCTGGACCGCATTTTCTGCAATAGCTGTAAGGTCGGTTAAAGGAACATTGTATACTCTTTCCCAGTTCCAGTTATCAGGAACTTCCAGCACAAACTGTTCGTAGTAAGGATGGTGAGTGAAGGAAGATACCAGTACATAATCATCCGCATTCAGGCCCAGTTCTTTTGCAAAGGTTTGAGGAGTGTAGCTCTTACCATTATAATCAAACTGTTTTGGCGCATCGCCCATGTAGGCATTCAGCACACCATCAAAAGCGGTTTTCCAGTTAGGATTGATCACGCCTTCATTGTTACCAATGCTCTTGGTCATGTTTTCCAGGAGGCCGGTCATTTCAGCATGATTGTAAGTCTTTACGCGGTTACCATCGTAGACACTCTGGGGAACCATACCGTATTCACGGAGACATAACAGATCGTCCGGGAAGCCACCACCTTCTCCGAAGTTGGCTTTACCATGCATGCGTACATAGTTTACTGCTTTCAGGGGGTACATTCTTCTTACCACGTACATTTCGCTCAGGTTTACATCTTTACCCTTGCCAATGCGGAGCGCTTCGGCCTGGAAGAAAGATAAACCGGAGAAGGACCAGCAGGTACCGGTGCGGCCCTGGTTTTCCACGTCACCTGCATCCAGGTTTTTGATTACGGTAAACTGGTATTTACTACCTTCTTTGTTGGTGTTCTGTGCCATTGCCGCACTGGAGCATAATACGGCAAGACAAACGATCCATTTCTTCATTGTTATGGTGATTTGATTTTGGTAAAAACAAGGTGCCAAATGTAAGGGAAAGCTATGATTGCTACAGAGGAAAGTATGACGAACGGGCTGTAGATAGGATACAATAGGGAATTAATCTGCCGGCCAGTCGTACTGGTTGCGGGAGATCTCCCAGCGCCATAACTGTTCTTCCGCTTCCTCACCGGCAAAGTGCATCCCTGATTTCTGGAGGACTTTGACATAAGCGGTGTATTCCACTTCCGTATGGGCAATCACTTTCTGTACATAGGAGTGATTGAAGGCAAAGCGGATCAGGGCTTGTGTGAACTCGGTACCGTAGCCTTTATCACGGTATGTAGGGCTGATCTCATACACGATTTCTACAGTGCCGTTACTATCCGGGCGACCTTTAAAGCCTCCGGCGCCAATCAGGCGCCTGTCTTCCTTATGGATAACCAGGTAAAAGAACCAGCCAAGTAAAGAAGGGTCGTTGCGTAGTTTGTCGTATGCTACCAGGATTATTTCGGGGTATTCTGTCCAGGATTCGGGGATGTCTATATCCAGCAGTTCACCCAATACGTCCTCTCCCTGCAACAGCGCTTCGAAATGCTGCAGAGAACAAGACAATAATTGTAACCGGGAGGTCAGGATCATGGCCGAAAGCTAGTAAACGAATTTGTAAAACACAAGAGGGTAAGACGGGTAATTATGAACAGGGTGAGGTGTGGATACAGTGGAAATTTTTATATAAACAGGAGCAGTGCGTAGTTAAACGCTGTATGACAGGCGGTTTTAGAACTGAGAGGGGGAAACAAGTTCCATAAAGACGACAACAAATATATAAGTAGTGGGTGGGTTTTAGGTGTAGGGCTTCGTCCTGCAAAACCCCTTTGATCATTTTGTGATGGAGCGGAAGCTCCATCACAAAATGATAGTTCTAGTGAGCTTCCAGCCAGTTAATCCCTGCACCTATTTCCACTTCTACAGGAACGGCCAGTGGCAGCGCATTACGCATCCCTTCCAGGATAAGAGGTTTGATAATCTCCACTTCATCTTTATGGGCATCAAATACCAACTCATCATGTACCTGTAAAATCATCTTGGAGCGAAGGTTATGCTGCTGCAATGTTTTGTGGATATTGATCATAGCCAGTTTGATCATGTCTGCAGCGGTACCCTGTATTGGCATGTTGATGGCGTTCCTTTCTGCATAACCACGTACTACCGCATTAGAAGAGTTAATGTCCTTTAACCAGCGCTTACGACCCAGCAGGGTTTCCACATAACCGTTTTGTTGTGCAAACCGGATCTGGGAGTCCATGTATTCCTTAATAGCAGGGTATTGCGCAAAGTAATTGTCGATCAGCATTTTTGCTTCACTACGGGCAATGCCCAGGTTTTCAGATAACCCGAAAGCACTTACACCGTATATAATTCCAAAGTTCACGCTCTTGGCATTGCGGCGCATTTCAGATGTCACCTCAGCGAGGTCTATCCCGTATACCTTCGCAGCTGTAGCTGTGTGGATATCCAGTTTATCATGAAACGCGGCCATCATCTGTTCATCTTTACTGATGGCAGCAATGATGCGGAGTTCTATCTGCGAATAGTCGGCAGATAATAATACATGGTCTTTATCCCGGGCAACAAAAGCCTTACGAACTTCACGCCCCCTGTCTGTACGGATGGGGATATTCTGTAAGTTGGGATTGTTGGAGCTCAGGCGACCGGTTACCGCTACTGCCTGGTTATAGGAAGTATGTACGCGGTTGGTACGGGGATTCAACATTAAAGGAAGTGCATCTACATAGGTAGATTTCAGCTTACTCAGTTCGCGGAACACCAGGATGTCTTCTACGATCTGGTGTTTATTGGAAAGCTTCTGTAAAACATCTTCCCCTGTAGCATACTGGCCGGTACGGGTTTTCTTTGCCTTAGGGTCCAGTTGCAGCTTTTCAAATAATACCTCACCTAATTGTTTGGGAGAAGCCAGGTTGAAGCGGACACCAGCCTGTGTGTATACACTCTCTTCAGCTCTCTTTATTTCAGTATCCAGTTCGCGGGAGTAATCTGATAATGCCTGTCTGTCTATGGAAATACCTTCGTATTCCATATCTGTTAAGACTTTCACCAGCGGATTCTCTATCTCGTAGAATACCTTTTCCACACTTTTAAGAGGTAATAAGGGAGCAAACTTTTCTTTCAGCTGCAGGGTGATATCTGCATCTTCCGCCGCATATTCCTTTATTTTATCCAGTTCCACATCACGCATGTTTCCCTGGTTCTTGCCTTTTTTGCCGATCAGCGTTTCTATGGATACCGGCTCGTATTGCAGGTATTGAGCGCTTAACAGGTCCATGCTGCGGCGACCTTCCGGTTCTATCAGGTAGTGAGCCAGCATGGTATCGAATACAGGGCCTTTTATTTCTACACCGTACCATTTTAGTACGATCATGTCATACTTGATATTCTGACCTACAAAGAGAATATGTGTAGCATCAAACAGGGGGCGGAATTCTTCTATAATCGCTTTAGCTGCCTGCTGGTCTGTAGGTACGGGTACGTACCAGGCTTCGCCGGCTGCGAAGGCGAAACTCATGCCCACCATTTCTACGTTATTGGCATCTGTACCGGTGGTTTCTGTATCGAAAGAGATTTCCTGCTGTGGTAGCAGTTTGGCCAGTAAGCTGGCCCTTTCTTCCGGCGTAGCCGCCAGGTGATAATTATGCGCGGTATTGTTGATGTTGAATTCTGCCGTGAGGATGCTGGGTGCTGCTTCCGATTCTTCGCGGGCAGGTTGCAGATTTGTTTCTGCCACGATGTTACCGAAGAGGTCCAGTTGTGCATTGCCGGTATCTGCGGTGTTACTGGCTGCGAAGGTTTCTCCCAGGATGCGTCTGCCCAGTGTTTTAAATTCCAGTTCAGTGAATATTTCTGCCAGTAATTCTTTGTTGGATTCTTTAATGCAGAAATTTTCTTCGTGGAAAACTACCGGTACGTCGGTGATGATAGTGGCCAGTTGTTTGGACAGGATCGCGCTTTCAGCACCAGCTTTGATCTTCTCTCCCATTTTACCGGCTATCTTATCTGCGTTTTCCAGTACGCCTTCGATAGTACCGTACTGGGCGAGCAGTTTCATGGCTGTCTTCTCTCCTACGCCGGGGATACCAGGGATATTATCTACCGCATCTCCCATTAATCCCAGGATATCTATTACCTGGTTCACGTTCTGGATCTGCCATTTGTCGCAGACTTCCTTTACGCCCATGATTTCTTCCTTGCTGCCCATGTATGGCGGCTTGTAGATAAAGACGTTGTCTCTTACCAACTGTCCGTAGTCTTTGTCCGGGGTCACCATGTATACGGTATAGCCTGCATCTGCTGCTTCCCAGGCAAGGGTACCTATTACGTCATCTGCTTCGTAACCGTCCAGTTCTATGCAGGGGATGTTAAACCCGGTAATGATCTTTTTAATATCAGGGATAGCATCTGTGAGATCTTCAGGAGCCTCTTCACGGTTTGCTTTATAATCAGTGAAGGTGGTATGCCTTTCTGTGGGAGCGCTTGTATCAAACGCAACCGCCATGTGAGTAGGCTTCTCTTTATTGAGGAGATCAACTAATGTAGAGGTGAAACCAAACTGCGCATTGGTGTTGCGGCCGGCGCTGGTAAGACGTGGGTTCCGGATCAATCCGTAATAGGCACGATAGATCAGTGCCATGGCGTCCAGTAAAAACAGTTTCTTTTCTTGCATTTGCCAAAAATAGGTATCAATTATGAAATAAATGATCTTTGTGCACAAAGAAAAAGGGATGAAGAAAATATATCATTTGTCTAGTTGTAGTACCTGTAAACGTATCCTGGAGGCGATTGATGCAAAGGGGAACGGGTTTGTTTTACAGGATATCAAAACAGAAAAGATTACCCCAAAGCAGTTGGAAGAGATGCATACGCTGAGCGGGAGTTATGAAGCGCTTTTTAGTCGCCGGTCTATGAAGTACCGGCCTATGGGTTTGCATGAAAAAGAATTAACAGAGAAAGATTATCATGATCTGATTTTACAGGAATATTCTTTTTTGAAGCGTCCGGTAGCGATAGTGGGAAAACAGATTTTTATAGGCAGTGAGAAGAAGGTGGTAGAAGGTTTGGAGAAGGCATTATAGAAGGGGACTCCTAGCGGAGTCTATTGTGTAGAGTAAAGACATTTTCTACAAACACGGGGCTCCTAGCGGAGCCTATTGTGTTTTGAGATAAAAATGAGGCTCCAATCGAAGCCTAGATTGATGGTTACAAACACTGGATTTCTAACGAAGTCTATTGTGTAGAGTAAAAGAGATTTCCTACAAACATGGGACTTCTAATGTGCCCTGATCAAATTTGGCTCCGGTAGGAGCCCCGTGTTTGTAGAAATATGAAACCCCAATAAAAGACACGCTGAATAGCGTGCTATTTATTAAGAGATTTTACAAAGTTCTGTACGATAGGTTTATACTGCTCCATATCTTCTTCATGTTCAAAAGATTTGAAGGGGAAGGAAGCAGCAGCTACCAGGGCTTCTGTAAGGTTGAATTTATCCTGGGAGATATTATAGAAATAGCCCTTTTCCATGAGGAATTTACCCAGATATTCCTGTTCGGACTGACCGGGTGTAGGAATGAGGATGGCTTTCTTGTTTAGTTTTACCAGGTCCATCAGGGTAGTATACCCGGAACGGCTCAATACCATTCCTGAAGCCAGCATGGCTTCGTTCAGTTCATTCGCGTTCAGGTGGTTTACCTGCTGAATACGCGGAGTGATCTGTTGTTTTTCCGGAGTACCGGGTTTTCCACTCACAATTAAAGCGCTGATAGGCAGCGATTTAACCTGCTCCAGCACCATTTTCTCCAGATTGGAACGCTGAGGTTCCGGGCCGGAGATCAATACCAGCAGATCATATTGTTTTTCTACACCGGTACGGTTTACAAACCGGCTGAGGCAACCCAGATAGGTAGTATTTGGTGGTAATACTTTGGGATGTGCCAGGATCCCGGAAAGGTTGTTGCTGCCCGCATAATCAGGGATCCAGCAGGCGCTATAGCGACGGATGTACTTGTAATTAAGTTGTTGCAGCAATTTTTCAAGGGGACCTCCAAACGGTGTTTTTATCAGTAACTGATGGGAAATGAACACGGCAGGGATCTCGCTATGGTATAATCCAAAGCGGTTATCAGAAATTACGGCATCTATATGGTGTTCTTTTACAACACCTTGCAGCCATTTCTGTTCGTATTTTATGCTCTTAACGATCTTAGGGATCTGTTGAATGATTTTAATACCAAAAAACCAGCCTTTCTGGGCATATTGGATGCGGTAACCAGGAAGGGGAAGGATGGTAATCTGAGGAAATTCCTGCTGCAAAAGTGCGGCATGTTTCCCTTCTGCTGCAATAACTACTTCGCAGCCAGCGTTTAGTATTTCATGGATAAGCGGAATGTCGCGGGTGGCATGTCCCAACCCCCAGTCGAGTGGGACTACCAGTATTTTTTTGCGCGTAGAAATTGTGGACAAATATTTGAAATTTTTACGAAATTAGCTTAATTTAGAAATGCGCACTGTTAAGAAAAGGTAAACTCTCAGACAGACTAGCATTATAGATTAGCAGAGAACACAACTAAGAGTATGATAACTAGAAAATGGCTGACTATCTTTTTACTATGCGGCACTTTAAGTATGATTGGTCAGGGCTGTAAGGTATTTAAAAAGAACGATTGCGGATGCCCAACCATGAATAAGAAGCGAATGCATTGATTTGTAAATGGCTTTAGAAGCAAGAATATCACATCCAGTTAATCGAATATACCGAGCCACGCTAATTATGAAAACCTTGGGAATTGAAGAACAATTTCGAAGTGGAACTGTCAAATTATTTCAGATGAAACAGGTAGAGAGGGATTTATTGATCTTACTGCATGAGGATCGGTATAGCGAACAACAAATCCAGTATGCAGTTAAACAAATAAGCGATATGCTGACTGTGGTAGAGACCATGGACTACCTATGCAATGTGATGGAAGTTGCTGATTGTAACAAAAACCGTGTTACCAGTAAACGAACAATCCTAAAGAAAGTATTTGCAAGGAGAGAACACAAGCCTTTTGAATTCATCATTCATAAGAACTAGTCAGCGCTTTAAGAGTTACGTGTAGCATACACGATCTCCACATCTTCGTTACAAAAACAATAGTCAGTTATCTCATTAGCTTACTAGACAGCGTAAGCATGTCTTTTTTTCGTAGGTTTGCCGCCAAACCAAATAACAGTTGTGATGGCAGACTTCTCGCTCCTGCATGATTATTTACTTCCCATTTCCAAAGCAACCCTGAATGACGATCAGGAATATGATGAATACCAGATAGGTGGTATCGTTGATCTGTATGAAGAAGGGCATACGCCTAATCTTGATACAGCAGACATCGTATTGCTGGGCGTCGGAGAAGATCGTGGTTATGGTCCTGGTAAAAAGGGTGTTGATGCGGCAGATATCATCCGCCGTGAATTTTACAATTTATATTACTGGCATAAAGATGTACAGGTAGCTGATCTGGGAAATCTCAGAAGAGGATCTTCCCTGAAAGATACTTATGCTGCACTGAGAACTGTTTTAGCAGAGATGATCAATGCCGGCAAAACAGTGATCATCCTGGGAGGATCTCATGATCTTACTTATGCGCAATACAAAGCATACAGCTCTCAGAAATATGTGATTGAAGCAACTGTAGCAGATGCACTGATAGACCTTAAAGAAGAATCGCCTATACCGGCAGATAGTTTTTTAATGGATATGCTGACAGAGCAGCCGAACTACATCCGTCATTATAATCATATCGGATTCCAGAGTTATTATGTACATCCGCGTATGCTGGAGACGCTGGATAAGCTTCGGTTCGACTGCTATCGCCTGGGTAAGGTGCGTGAAAGCCTGGAAGAGATTGAACCAGTGCTGCGTAATACAGATCTGTTCAGCCTTGATATCAACATTATCAAACATAATGATGCTCCTGCCAATATCCTTTCTCCGAATGGCCTTGGTGGAGATGAAGCCTGTGCCCTCTCCCGTTATGCCGGTATGAGCAGCCGCCTGAGTACTTATGGTATTTACGGCTATCGCCCGGAAAGAGACAGGGATAACCTTACTGCCAGACAGATATCCCAGATGTTATGGTACTTCATGGATGGATACGCGGTGAAGAATAAAGAAGCGTTGCTGGAAAACCGGGATGCTTTCTGGGAGTTCAGTATCGTGAGTGAAGATATTAATACGGTGTTCCTGAAGAGTAAGAAAACACATCGTTGGTGGATGCAATTACCGGGGAAAGAATTTGTGCCCTGCTCTTATACGGATTATGTAATGGCCAGTAATAATGAAATGCCTGAAAGGTGGCTGAGACACCAGGAAAGATTATAAATAAAAACGCGGAATACCTGTAAAGGATTCCGCGTTTTACATTATGGCAAGTTCTTATGAATGAATACTCGTTAATAATTCTATCACCCTGTTTTTCAGGTATTCTGCTTTGTTATCTGTTACAATCATATCGTCATTAAGACCAGGTAATGTTAACGGTCTTTTCTTCTCTGCACGAATTTCTATATTCTTAAAATAAGCCTCTTTTTTCTCTATCCATAACTGCTGTGATACCTGTAAAGATTCCCGGCGATGATTATCCAGCTTTGTGTATAGCTGACGGTATACAGTGTTCAACAGGCTATCCATTTCTGTGTAATACAGTAAGGCGCAGTTATACACGTTGTTCCCTTCACTAAGGCAATGCTGATAACGTAATTCGAGAGAGTCTACAGTGGTTTTACTGGCTTGAGAGAAAACATTCAGGCATATGCACAATGGCAGGCATAGTAATAATAACTTCATAGGATGGCAAATATTAGGATCGCAAATATAGTCAAATAACACAATATCATAAATTGACTATATATGTGAAAATGCCAGTCAGAAGCTCCCGAAGGGCTGCAGACTGGCATTTTAGCGTATCCTTTTAATTATATTACTATCAGATTATTTTGTCACTTGATAACTATATCACTACCAGCTCGTAGAAGTCTTCCGGTGTAAAGTATTGCTGTGCAAGTTGTTGCAGTTCTCCAGCCGTAATCGTCTTAATGGTACGGATATTATTGTAGAAATAGTTTTCGTCCAGATCATTGAGGATCAGATTTTTCCAGCGTTGAATGATCTGGAAAGCACCATCCAGGTCGCCCAGGATAGAGCCTATCATAAAGTTCCTTACCAGGTGCAGTTCCTCTTCAGGTACTTCTTCCTGCTGTAAGGTGTGCAGTTCCTTATAGATCTCTTTGATAGTCGCCTCACAAACATCGCGTCCTGCCTCTGTGTGGATGTTAATCGCACTGGTCTGACGGAAATTATAGATCTGTGAAGAGATGCCATAGGTGTATCCTTTTTCTTCCCTGATATTGCTCATCAGGCGGGAGCCAAAGTAACCACCAAATATAGTATTCAGTACCAGCATCTTAGAGAAATCCGGATGATAACGGTTAGGGAAATGACGTGCTACACGCACCGCACCCTGTACGCCGTTTTCATCATTAAAAATGCGGAACTTCTTTTCTTCGGCCGGTAAGATTGGCAGCGGCGCCCTTACAATAGTGCTTTCTCCATTCCATTTGGTAGTACCAAAGTATTGGTTGAGAAGCGCAATCATGTTTGCGGGCAGGTTTCCTGCTACAAATATTTTGCAGTTATTGTAAGTATAATGCCGCTTGTAGAAGGCGTGTAATGTTTGCGTCTGCAAAGCATCATATGCTTCCATGTTACTCACTCTGCCATAAGGATGAAACTCGCCGAACAGGTATTTATCAATATGTCTGTTCGCTACGAAATCACATTTCTGCAGGTTTACAGCCAGGCGTTGCTTCATGTTCTGCTGGAAAGTAGCCAGTTCCTCTTCAGAAAAGATGGGGTCCAGGATCACTTCCTGCAGCACTGGTAACAGCTGCGTAAGGTGTTTGGTGAGGCAATGAAGGGTATATGTTGCAGTCTCATGGTGGCTGTTACGGTTCAGGTAAGCACCATGATAATCAATACTTTCGTTTATTTCCAGGGCAGAACGTTTACTGCTTCCGTTCTTCATGAGGAAATTGGCAGCAGAAGCTACCAGGTTCTCCGTTTCGAACCAGCTACCGCCGGGAAAAACCATTTCAAGCTGTAGTGTATCCTGTTCATCGGACTTCACTACGTAAACAGGAATACCGTTATCCAGGGTGAATTTCTCACAAGGTTTCAGCGTAATGTCGAAATCTACGGCATCCTTTATCTGAGGGGCAATTTTCCGATTTATCATTAATCTATTTGAATAGTTATTTACCCGGATTATTTATCCGCGTAATAGTAAATAGTATTGGAATTTTTCTCGTCGAACAGTTGTTGAGCTTCCCTGTGCAGGTCTTCTGTAGTGATAGCTTCATAGTTGCTAAACTCTTTATTCATGAGTTCTGCATCACCCATCAGTTCATAAAATGCAAGGTTATTGGCGCGGTTCAACAGTTCCATATCTTCAAAGGCCAGCATGCTTTCCACGCGGTTCTTCACCTTCTGGAGTTCTCTTTCCGGAATAATTTCCTGTTGTATTTTATCGATCTCTATCTGAACAGCTTTTTCTGCATCCTTCATTTTTACACCTTTCACCAGTTTGCCTTCTATGGTCAGCAGGCCGGCGTCCAGGGTGCCGAAGTGATAACAATCGATGTTGCTGAATAGTTTCTTCTCTTTTACCAGCACCTGGTTGAGGCGGGAAGAAGCGCCACCACCCAGTATGTCTGAGATGAGATCTACTGCATAGTATTGTTTTTCCACACGGCCGGGCATGTGGTAACATTTATACAGCGCATCCAGTGGTACACTGGCTTTTACTTCCAGTTTATGAGCAGCCGTCTGTTTGGGCTCTACGGGCAATTTGCGTGGGAGCTTTTCTCCGGAAGGAATATCCCCGAACCATTTTTCTGCCAGTGTTTTTACCTGTTCCGGTGTTACAGGCCCTCCTACTACGAGGATAGCATTTACCGGGCGGTAATATTTGAAGAAAAATGCTTTCACATCTTCTAGTTTGGCATCTTCAATATGCGACAGATCTTTACCGATAGTCATCCATTTGTAGGGATGGGTAGAGTAGGCCAGGTCGCGCATTTTGTGCCATACATCACCATAGGGCTTGTTGATGTAATGTTCCTTGAACTCTTCACTTACCACTTTACGTTGTACGTCCAGGCTTTTTTCATCAAAAGCAAGCGACAGCATACGGTCGCTTTCCAGCCAGAAGGCCGTTTCAATATTTTCTGCCGGAAGAGTTATGTAATAGTTGGTAAGATCGCTGGTCGTAAAGGCATTGTTTTCGCCACCTGCCATCTGCAGCGGCTCATCGTAGTCCGGGATGTTTACAGAACCACCAAACATCAGGTGTTCGAACAAATGCGCAAAGCCGGTCTTGTTTGGGTCTTCATCTCTTGCACCCACATCATACATCACGTTTACCACAGCCATAGGAGTGGTGTGATCTTCATGCACAATTACGCGAAGGCCGTTTGCCAGGGTGAATTTATTGTAATGGATCATATTCCTCTTTTCCTGTTTATGAGAATTGCAAGTTATTAAAACTAAGGGAGAATGGGCGAAAAGGAAATAGGAGGATAATTATGAGACTATTATTTTTCGAGGAAGATCTCTTTTTCGTTGTAATTGATGGTGATGGTACGGAACTGTTTCCATACAAAATACCCAATGGAACCGGCCACTTCGGACATGGAACCGGCATCGTTCACATCCGGGGAATAGCTTGCCGGTACCTGTTCTACACGGTATGCACCCATTGCCAGGAAAGGAATAGTGACATTTGTATAGGTGAGTACTTTGAAGAGGTCCTGTACCTTATCCGTATTCAAAACAGGTAATGTGGTATTGAGATGATATTTCTCTACGTAGGGATAGTTGAACAGGATACCGTATTCTCCACCGGAAATAAAGTGGAAGCGGCTACCCAGCGTACTGCCATCCGGGAGCGAAATCATGGCTTCTATGGCCGGGGTTTTGAAATTAAGGGCCATGGGCATGCGTTTACCTTTTACTTCAGCCGGTGTTTTGCCGGCACGGTATAAAAGTAACTGCTGATGTTCGTAATCGATGGTTACCACGAAAGTCTTTAACATGTCTACTCCCAGGATGCCGTCTATGGGAACGGGACTATCACGGAACTGTGTCAGTTTTTCCAGGTATACTTTTACAAAAGGGATCCTGGTTTTGGAGAGGTATAATAAGCTGATAGTAGCAGTAGGGACGTTTATCACTATATCATCGGTGCCACTCATGCCCGATATTTCTGTACTTTCCAGTTTCAGTGTTTTGGCTGTTTCCTGGTTAAGGGTAGTGATTTCCGCACCGGTATCAAAAATAAAATGAAGTGTATCTATAGAAGTGGTAACGGTTGCCGGAATGATTAAATACCTGTCGTATATACGAAATGGGAGTGTTGCCACCACTTTTGAGTTGGTGCCATCCTGGGCAGATACGAGTGCCGGCAGGCAGATTAGTATAAAAGCAAGGTATTTTTTCACATTACAGATCAAACGAAAGAAAGTGCAATGTATTATTTCACCCGGCTATAATATGCTTTTAATCTGTATTTTTTTTAGGAGCAGTTCTTTATCGCGCATTAACAATATAGTAGGCCGGGTGCCAACGTTTTTAAGCAGATCGCGGTAAAGCTGCAGGTTGGAACTGATATTATTGTTGATAGCGATGATCTTATCCCCTTTTCTGAACCCCGCCTTTTCTGCCGGAGAGCCTTTGATGATATCGGTAATCTCAACCTGTCCATCTATCAGATAAATAATCAATCCGGTATAGGAATAATCAAATGGATCCCGGTAATGAGTGTTGGGGACCATGTAAATTTCCTTTTTCTCGTAATTGATGAACAGGTTAAAACGGCGCAGGAGATCATTTCCTACCATTCCACCCAGGAAAGGGTAAGCAGTGATATTGCTTACATCATCGAAAAGGTAAACGGGAACATTACGGAAGGAGAAAGTGCCCAGTTTGAATTCCTGTATGGTAGTGATATCCATGGTCATCTTCCCTCCCAGTCCCTGGGCTTCTGTCTGGATTACTTTCCGCTGCTTTTTGCGGGAAGACAATATGGTGCTGTCCTGTACAAACTGTTTGGAGAGCAGCAGGCACATGCCGGCACCGGTATCAAAATAATAACGGGTATTCCGCTGGGCTTTGCCGTTGCGGAGTTCTGCGCTGACAATAGGAATTAAAGTAAGGGAAGGATGCATCAGCAGTCCGCCTTTTGGATAGTTGAAGTTGCCTTTGGTATAGATTGCGATGGTTTCGGTATCGTAGTCTATCTGTACAGTGTAACGGCTCAGGATACTGTAACCCATGATGCCATCTACCTGAAGGCCATATACCTGGCTAATCAGTTCGTAGTCGTTGATGTGGAAATTGAGGCTGTCTACTTCCAGTCCGGGCATCTGCAGGGTATGATTCATGGCAAAGGCCACTTTCTTGGAGCCGCCGACGCCCCGAACGATCTTATCTGTGGGGATGAGCGGAATGCCCAGGCGTAAACAGGTATTGGTGTCCAGGGATATGCCGGCGCTGCCGGTATCCAGAATAAACTGGAGGGTATCAGGATATCCTTTTAACTGAGCCTGAATAACCACTACTCCACCGTAATACTGATGAAATGCGAAGCGTGAAATTAACACACCTTCGGTAGTGGCTGCTTTGGAACGTGAAGATTGTGCAGTTGCTACGTGGAATGAGGCGATGGCCAATAAGAATAACCAACAGTGCTTTAACAGTGTTGCTTTTTGCATACGTATAAATAGGTCAATCTAAAATTAACATTAAAAATGCAGGGTATTGTGGATTTTGTTTTTTCCTACCTTTGTTTATCATGGAACTGAAAGAACTATATAGCAAAGCACTGAACTTTGAGTGGCTATCACCGGAAGAAGGGATATATCTGTTTGAAAAAGCTCCACTTACAGAGCTGATGCATATTGCAGATGAGTTGCGCAAGCAGCAGGTGCCACATGGAAAAGTTACCTGGCAGATAGACCGTAACGTGAATACCACGAACGTCTGCACCGCCAATTGTAAATTCTGCAACTTCTACCGTATCCCGGGGCATGCAGATGCATACATTACCACCATAGACGAATACAAGCGGAAAATAGAAGAGACGCTGAAGTTCGGTGGAGACCAGCTGTTATTGCAGGGTGGTCATCATCCGGACCTGGGTCTTAAATTTTATGTGGACACCTTCAGGACGCTGAAGGAGCTATACCCCACCCTTAAACTGCATACGCTCGGGCCCCCGGAAGTAGCGCATATCACCAAACTGGAAAAGAGTACCCATATTGAAGTGCTGCAAGCGCTGAAGGATGCCGGTATGAACAGCTTACCAGGTGCCGGTGCGGAAATACTGAACGACCGTGTACGCAGGCTGATCTCCAAAGGTAAATGTGGTGCACAGGAATGGCTGGATGTAATGAGGGCGGCACATAAGCTGAATATCGCGTCTTCTGCCACCATGATGTTTGGTCACGTAGAAACCCTGATGGAGCGTTTTGAACACTTTGCAGCTATCCGCCAGGTGCAGAGCGAGAAACCGGAAGGACATTACGGGTTCACTGCCTTTATCCCCTGGACCTTCCAGGACGTGGATACATTGCTGTCCCGTATCCGTGGTGTACATAACATGACTACTTCAGAAGAATATATCCGCATGATCGCTATGAGCCGGATCATGCTGCCTAATATCAAGAATATCCAGGCATCCTGGTTAACAGTAGGTAAACAGGTAGCACAGATCTGTCTTCGTGCAGGTGCGAATGACTTCGGATCTATCATGATCGAGGAAAATGTGGTAAGTGCGGCGGGTGCTCCTCACCGTTTCACCTATCGTTCTATGCAGGAAGCTATCAGAGAGGCTGGTTTTGAACCACAGTTGCGCACGCAGCTGTACGAATTCCGTGAGATTCCGGCAGGCATACAGGAACAGGTAATTAACTATTGATATAGTAACTTTTTTAACGGGCTGCGACACAACGTTGCAGCCCGTTTTTTATTGTATACCATTGATCCTCAAAGAAATGTTAATTCCTTCTGATCTCATGTAACTCTTCGCAATTTTCTACGTCTAACAAATAGTTAAACGGAGGGTATATGAAAAAGTCAGGGTTATTTATAATGGCAATCTGTCTGCTATCAATGGCTGCGTGTAAAAGTACCAGGCTCACTTCATCCTGGAAAACACCGGACGCCAAATTACAGCCGGATAAAAAGATTATGGTGGTTGCGCTGGTGCCTAAACAGGAGCGTAAACTGCGTATTTTAATGGAAGACAATCTCGTATCCGAACTAAAGAAAGAGGGGTATAATGCAGTATCTGCATTTGCCACTTATGGTCCGGATAATGCGATGAACGGGAAAGATGACGAAAAGGCCGCACTGCAGAAATACCGGAACAGTGATGTTGCGCAGGTAATGACAGTAGCGATGGTGGACAAATCACGGCAGAGAAGTTATGTGCCGAATTATGGGTATCCTTATTATGGAATGCCTTATTACAGGGGATGGTATGGTGGAATGTATGGTCCGGGTTACTACCAGGTAAATATAAGATACCAGTGGGAAGCCAATTTGTACGATCTGAATGAAAAGAAGCTGCTGTACAATGCGGAGAGCGATTCCGTTGATCCGCCAACAGCTTACAGACAGGCTTACCTGTATGCCCGTCAGATCGTGAAGGACCTGCAGAAGCAACAGCTGATCGCAAAGAGTTAGTATTTTGTTATTTTTGAGGTTTGATGTTTGCTGAAGGGCGGCATCAAACCTTTTCTTATGCTGGATTTACCCGTTAATGACTCGATTACCCTCAGGCAGTTACAACCTGAAGATGCGCCTGTACTCTACGCGCTGATTGATCTGTCCCGCAAAACGTTGCGTCGCTATCTGCCATGGGTAGATTATAATACCAATGAGGAACATTCTCTTCGCTTTATAGAAATGATGCTGCGTAAGGCAGAAGACCAGGATGCCATTGCCATGGGGATGTGGTATGAAGGGCAGTTATGTGGGGTGATAGACCTGCATAGCTGGGACCATATGTTACAGAAAGTAGAAGTGGGTTACTGGATAGCGGAAAAGTACCAGGGGAAAGGGATTGCGGTGGCCTGTTGCCGGGAGCTGATCAACTTTGCCTTTGAATCATTAAAACTGAATAAGGTAGAGATTCATTTTGCTTTGCAGAATGAACGCAGCTCCAGGATCCCTATCAAACTGGGGTTTGCGAAGGAAGGCGTTTTACGCCACCATGCCAAATTGCACGGGCAATATGTTGACATGGTGGTAATGGGAGTGTTAAGGGAGGATTGGAAATATTAAATATCACAGATTTCAACGCCTTGTTTCAGAGAAGCCAGTTTATCTGCACGTTTAGGTACAAACTCCTGCGCCACAAAGCCTTTGAAGCCGGTTTCATGAATGGCTTTCATAATAGCCGGGTAATATAATTCCTGTGTTTCGTCTATTTCATTACGGCCAGGTACGCCACCAGTGTGGTAGTGAGCGAAATACTGGTGATTGTTACGGATGGTATGGATTACATCTCCTTCCATAATCTGCATATGGTAAATATCGTACAGCAGCTTAAATCTGTCAGAGCCGATCGCTTTGCATAAATCTACTCCCCAGGAAGTATGATCACATTGATAATCAGGGTGATTCACCTTACTGTTCAGCAGTTCCATTACAATGGTCACATTTTTCTTCTCAGCATAATCCATGATGCGTTTTAAGCCTCTGGCGCTGTTTTTCAGTCCCAGTTCATCATCCAGGCCTTCGCGGTTACCGGAAAAACAGATGAGGTGCGGGAATCCGGCTTTGGAGGTTTCATCTATCAGGTACTGGTAATAGGTTACCAGCTGATCATGATGCTCTACGCGGTTCCAGCCTTTGGTAATACCCCAGTCTTTGTTGATGGACGCTACCATGGCGCAGGTGAGGTCATACTTTTTGGCGGTGGCAAAGTCTTTGGGATCGAGAAGATCTATAGACTGAAGGCCTATACGGTTGGCTGCTTTGCAGAGATCTTCCAGGGGAATATCATTGTAGCACCAGGCACAGACAGAGTGGTTGATCTGTCCTTTCAGCTTTTCTTCTACGGCTGTTTCGTGGGCCATAACGCGGTTAGTAAGAGAGGCCAGTGATGTGGATGCAAATGCCATAGCAGCGGCTTTCTTAATCATATCGCGGCGGGAATTTTCGTTAGACATGTTAATTGGTTTAATACTCTATACGTGAAACTACGCATTTTAATTTTGCGTACATCTGCCTTCTTAAATACTTCGTAACTTTATTATGGACTACAACGTTTAATAATTATAGGATTTACGGATACACTCAGCATTTTTTAATAGCCTGTAATACAGATCATTACTTTAAAAGTAAGCACCAACACTTCTTCGTAAGCCCCTGGTCATTGAATTTGGTAAGCTATTTGATTATATTATACTATAACACTTAAAGCGGAGGTTGAAAATGGAAAGAAAAATTACTCCAGCCTTGTGGGCATGTATTTTAATGGACCTGTTAGGATGTGCAAGCTACGCGGTACCTGTTTTAGGGGAAGCCAGCGATGTGATATGGGCCCCCATATCAGCCATCATATTTTATAAAATGTTTGGTGGAAGTGTAGGCGCTTTCGGAGGCGTGTTCAACTTTATAGAAGAACTGTTTCCGGGGCTCGATTTTATCCCCACGTTTACTATCAGCTGGGTAGTGAGAAGGGTTACACAAAGCATCAGGGAAGGTAAAACACCGAAAGAAAAAGTTCAGCCTTACAAAGTAGCCGGACTATAAAAATACCAAGATTGTAAGGTTTCAAAGTTGAAGGTAAGGTTGAGGAGATTCGCCAGCACCTTTGTTATCCTTTCAATCTTTCAAGAAATTAAATAAGGTCTCTTTACCCCGATTAAAAGGGGTTTAACCAACATCCATAAAGGGGTTGACCTGATCTCTTTACTCCGATTAAAAGTGGTTTAACCAATATACATAAAGGGTCTGACTTGATCTCTTTACCAGAAACAGAAGGGGCTGTATCAAATCTGATACAGCCCCTTTTTTGTTGGGTTCTTTTATGTGGAGAAAGACCAGAAGTTATTACCCTCTTGGCGGCATACCACCACCTGGGAATCCGCCACCTCTCATACCTGGGAATCCGCGCATTCCAGGAGGACCTTCCCGGCGTTGATTATTATTGCCACCGGAGCCAAATTTTTTCAGAAAGTAAGTAAAGCTCAGCATAAAGTACTGTTGCAATACCATGTTGTTTGTATCCTGAATATAGTTTTCTCCGGTGCTGCGACTGATACTCACATTGCGCTTCAGAATATCGTATCCGTATAATTTTATCAACCCCTGTTTCTGCTTAAATACACTTTTTGAAATGAAGGCATTGAGCATGGTTACATCTACGTTGTATCCTGCAGCCCTTCCTGCATTCAATGTGTACGTAAGATCACTGCCAATAATAAAACCAGCAGGAAGATTTACGTTAAAATCAACCATAAACGAATAGTTGAAATAATTGGTGTTTGCAGTAGGCTGGATATCGTATCTCGCCGCGCTGTACTGTGCACTGGCGGTAGTAGATACATCAAAGAGTTCTTTATAAAAATAGTTGAAACTGAGACCCTGTGTAATACTATAGGTTTTATTAAAAGTTTTAACAGCAGAACTAAAGTCTGTACCGGTTGTACTGAAGCTCACATCCCGGCCATAACTCAGGGAAGTATTAAAGTTTATAGTGCTGTTATTCTTTTTATTAACCGGAATAGTGTTTACCATAAACCCATCAATATTATATGCACCATTTGCATTCATTGGTTTCGTATACTGTTTACCGGAAGTATCTGTACGGTTTGCATTTACGATTTTGTTTTCAGAAAAACTGCTTCTGATATTTGCAAAGAAACCACGGAAAGTACTCCTGTTAAAAGCATTATACCCTACATTAAAACTATGTGTGAAAGTTGGCTTCAGATCAGGGTTTCCCTGTTGTACGTATAGCGAACTTGTAAGGTCTGGTAATGGTTGTAACTGCTGTACCGTTGGTTGTGTAGTACTACCGGAATAGCGTATACGGAAACGTCTGCCCTGTTCAAAGTTATAGTTGAATGATGCAGATGGATAATAGTTTACAGTATGCTGAGTGATGTGTGTAGATCTGCTTACATTGGTGTTATCTAAGTTACTGAATTGTACGTTTACCCCTACGGTATAATCGTACTTGAACTTTTGTGTGTGGATGTTGATACCAGCCTGTTGTGTCTGAAAAACATTCTCAAAAATATTACTCAAACTATCATTCAGTTTATCGTATTTATCAGATACACTGTTGAGGTCATAAGTAAGATTATTTGATGAGCTGAAATTATGATTCCAGGCGTATGTCAGTTCAAGAAAACGTGTTTTGCTGATGGGTTCTGTGTATGTTAAACTCACGCCCAGATTTCTACCTAAATTGTCAGCATTTGTTAACCTGTCGTACCCGGTTATAAAATCTGCGGTGCTATCTGTACCCACGTGGGTATCAGATGTTTTATAATAATTCTGCCGGGTAGTGGTGTTATAACCAAAGCTGAAATTAGCGCTGACGGTGCGACCAACTTTATTGAATTTTTTTCTGAACAACGCGGTTGTTGAGAAATTGGGAGAGCTGGCGCCACTCCTGTTAATGGAAGATCCTTCAATCGTTTTTACTTTATTGATATCCAGCGACTGATAATCATTTCCGGAATAGTTAGTCCCGTCTGTATAAGTGAAAACAGGTGTGATAACCAGGGAGTGTAAAGAGTCTATCTGATACTCCATACGCATGTTAATGCGGTTGTTGGTGGTATTAGCGACAGAGCCTGAATTCTGATCGTAGTAATAAGTTGAATCGCCTAAGAACGTTTGTTTGGCGCTAATCGTTTGGTTCTGTACACGGGTATCGCTCACCAGGTAGCTACCATTTACTTTTAATTTAGTGCCAAAGTCCTGGTTATAATTCAAACCCGCATTCCAGTTACGTGTGATCCCTGTACTGTTATTACCACCAAGACTGTTGATGGTACTACTTGACGCACCACGACCTCCGCCCCCACTGCGGCCGCTTCCTCCTCCATTTCCACCACCGGAGTTGTTGCTGCTGAAGTTGAAAACATCCTGTTGGGTATAACCAAGGTTATTGATGTTATTCCCACTACCTAAAAAGGAAAGCTGACTGTTTTCGCGGAAGCTGTTGAGGCTTCCGTTAACGGCATAACGTTCATCATTTCCATAACCGGCAGAAGCTCTTCCAAACACACCATGTTTCTTGTCTTTTTTGATGGTGATATTTATTGCTTTTTCCGTGTTGCCATCGTCTATGCCGGTAAACTGTGCCTGATCAGACTTACGGTCTATCAACTGTATTTTATCGATGATATCTGCAGGCAGGTTTTTGGTAGCCAGTTTGGGATCATCTCCAAAGAAAGGTTTACCATCTACCAATACTCTTTTTACTGTTTCCCCCTGTGCAGTGATGACGCCATCTTTATCTATCGTTACGCCTGGTAGTTTTTTCAGCAGATCTTCCACTACTGCATTCTCCCTTGTTTTAAAGGAGCCGGCATTAAACTCCAGGGTATCTATTTTCACTACAACCGGAGGAACTTCCTGCACAATTTCCACTTCATTTAATGTAATTCCTTTTCCTTTCAGCTGAACATTTCCCATGTCTACAACCGGTTTGGCAGGAGAGACCGTTATACTTTTGAAGATGGGTTTATAACCCAGATAGGTAATATACACGCGATAATTACCCATGGCAACACCGGGTATTGAAAAAGCCCCTTTTTTATCTGTAAATACGGTGGCGGCAAGAGAAGAGTCGCTACCATACAATAAAGCGACCGTTGCATCCGCTAAGGGATTGGTCGCAGTTGAGTCGGTAAGTAGCCCTTTGATCTGTCCCTGCTGTGCTTTTGTTATCAGCACGAACAGGAACAGAAATGCAGTTATAAGGGTTATTCTTTTCATGTAAAAGGAATTAATAGCGGGAATGCGAATTTACGGTTAATTAATTCCTGTTGTTTTGACGGTCACGGAACTTCTGCATCTGTTCACGACGCATATCACGAAACTGATCCTGAGAGATTTTTTCTGCATTAGCAGGGATCGCTGTTTCTGTAACAGCTACAGGTTTCAGGTCTACTTTTTTAGCAGAGAAAGAGCGTCTGTCGCTTTCTGCGGATAATACTACGCCATTGGCTTCCGGTAACAATCCGTTGATTGGACTGTAGCTGAAAGGCAGTTCCTGTGTGTACCATACGGTGTATGTTTCATCACGTAAGGTAACGGTTGCTTTTTTGCAGTTGTAGCCGGCTACTTTTTTAGTTTTATCAGTCAGCTTTACATCTTTTGGCGCTGCAAAGTCTTCTTCTGTGTAGAAGGATTTAGTACTGTCGTCTGCTTTTGTGACAACCTGGATATACTTTTTACCGCTAAGGTCTACATATACAGGACCGCCACCAAAGCCACCACCAAAACCACCGCGCATGCCACGGCCTGGTCCGCGACCCTGACCACCGCCACCGTTATCACCCGGAGGAGGACCTTGTGGAGGAGCCTGTCCATTACGACCGCCCATGTCCGGGCGTTCCGTAGCCAGTTTACCTTTACCTGCTGTAAAGAAGAAATGCTGTGAGAAAGTAATTACTTGTTCTTCTGCGTCTCCACCGTCTGTATTACCGCCGCGGGGGCCCATTTTTGCACTTACCTCATAATCTATAACACCTGCGTTTTTGTCCTGTGCCATAGCTGTGATACCTGAGAAGGCTACCAGGGCTGCACTAAGGAGCGTCTTTGAGAAATGGTTCATGTGTTTATGTTTTTTCTGATACAAAAGTCACTAATCGCAAGGCATTAGATGGTTAAATAGCATTATTTACTGTTAATTACTGTTAAGGGTATGCTGCGTGTAAGCCCGGAAACCGATAGCTTTGTGTGATTACAAGTTAACAGAGCTAACAAATGCGTCAACGAATCCGCAACATACTGATATTAATGTGTGTATGCATACTCAGCATATACCTCTTCCAGGGTTACTGGTTATATAACTCCTATCATATTCAGCTGGACCAGTTTGGAAAAGATATAAATGAGTCATTGCGAACAGCTATTTTTAACAAGCAGTTTGCTGATGTGCGCCGGTATTTCAGACGCTATGGCCGCGAACGTGATTCCCTGCATGATATGCCACCCCCGGGAGAAGACTGGCACCATTTAACAGATACGAGTACACGGAATGGAGAAGGGCCGAACAGGAAGTTTGCGGATACGCTTGCCCGGCAGATCTCTGATTTCATCCTGCTGAATAACGAATACGGAGATAGTATCAAGCTGGTAAAGCTGGATTCTGTATATAGTTCGGAGCTGCATAACAGGCAAATTACAACAGACTTTGAGCTGGATACTTTTCATATCAGCTTTAACGGGCTGGCCCGTGACGGATTCCGGGACAGCCTGCGCAGGCGTAGCCCGTTAAAAACAAGCAAGATCCCGTTTAATCCGGCCAGTAACCTCTTTGTTCAGGCCGTATTTAAATCGCCATTGCAATATATTCTGGCAAAGATGATCTGGACACTGGCAGGTACTTTACTATTGCTGGTGCTGGTGACCATCTGTTTTATCTACATGTTGCGGACGATCTTAAAGCAGAAAAAGTTGTCTGAAATAAAGAACGACTTTATCAATAACATGACGCATGAGCTGAAGACTCCTATTGCCACGGTATATGCGGCAGTAGAGGCCATGCAGAACTTCAATGCGCTGAACGACCAGAAGAAAACACAAAACTATCTTGATATTTCCAAGCAGGAATTACAGCGATTATCAGACCTGGTGGAAAAGGTGCTGCATATTGCTTCGGAAGAGAATGAAGAGATAGAAATTTACAGGGAAGAAACGGACCTGAATGATGTGATAGATACTATCATCACCAATCATCAACTGAAAACAAACAGGCCGGTACAGTTCAGATACGATAATCTTTTAGGGGACAGGCAGGTGTTTGTAGACAAAACGCATATCTCCAATGCTATCAGTAACCTGGTGGATAATGCGATTAAATATTCGGGAGAACATCCTGCTGTAAGTATCCGTTGTTCCATAGAAAACGGTACCTTAACTATCCGGGTAAAGGATAACGGAATAGGGATACCCAAGATGTACCAGGAAAATATCTTTGATGCATTTTTCCGTGTACCAACGGGCAATCTGCATAATGTGAAAGGGTTTGGCCTGGGGCTGAGTTATGTGAAGAAGATCATCATGCTGCATGGTGGTACGATTACTGTAACCAGTGAACAGGAAAAAGGAAGTGAATTTATTATCCATCTCCCGCTTTAAAATTCAGCGCTATGTCTAAAGTATTACTAATAGAAGATGAAACACAGTTAGGCCAGATCGTAAAAGACAGCCTGGAGATGAGAGGATTTGAAATGTTATATGCGGAGGATGGGAAGGAAGGACTGAGATTGTATAAAGAACATCACCCTGATGTGGTGGTCCTGGATATCATGATGCCTAATATGGACGGGTTTTCTGTAACTACAGAGATCCGTAAAGAGGATAAATTGACCCCCATTATCTTTTTAACCGCTAAATCACAAACAGCGGATGTGGTAAAAGGGTTTGAACTGGGAGGGAATGACTATCTGAAGAAGCCGTTCAGCATGGATGAACTGATTGTGCGGATCAAATCGTTGCTGATGCGGTACAACGAACAGCAGGGATCTGCGGATTCCGGTGCGGATGTAGTGCAGATTGGCCAGTATACGTTTAACTATACGAAACAGACCCTTACCAGGAATAACAATACCGAGTTCCTCTCTCACCGGGAAGCAGAAATACTGCGGCGCCTGTCTGATAACCGCAACCAGGTGATGGAAAGGAAGACGATCCTGCTGGATTTGTGGGGAGATGACAGCTTTTTTAATGCTCGCAGCATGGACGTATTTATCACCAAAATACGGCGTTATCTGAAGGAAGATCCCAGGATACAGATAGTGAACATACGAGGGGTTGGCTATAAGCTGATCTTTTAATTATCTTTGCTCCCTATGGAGCAGATAGAACAGCAAATAGCTGCATACAAACAGGAAATACTGGCATTTGAACCAGCCACTGCGGCGGATCTTGAAACATACCGTATCAAATTCCTCGGAACCAAGGGAATTGTGAAGGCGATGTTCGGGGAAATGAAACAGGTGCCGAACGATCGTAAGAAAGAATTCGGACAGGTGCTGAACAGCTTTAAACAGCTGGCAGAAGAAAGATATGCGCAGTTTGAAAATCTGAAAGACGATGCGGGCAGTACTACCGCAGATACGGACTTTACCTTACCGGCAGAACCTCACCGCCTGGGTACCCGTCACCCGATCAGCATTGTAAGAAATAACATCATCAGCATATTTGAGCGCCTGGGATTTGCTATTGCAGAAGGGCCTGAAATAGAAGATGACTGGCATAACTTTACCGCATTGAACCTGCCGGAGAATCACCCGGCACGTGATATGCAGGATACTTTTTACATCAGTCAGAACCCCGACTGGTTATTACGCACACATACCTCTTCCGTACAGGTAAGGACTATGGAGCTGGGTAAGTTGCCTATCCGCATTATCTGCCCAGGCCGTGTATATCGTAACGAAACGATCTCTGCCCGTGCACATTGCTTCTTCCATCAGGTAGAAGGGTTGTACATAGACGAAAACGTTTCTTTTGCGGATCTGAAACAAACGCTTTACCACTTTGTTAAAGAGTTGTTCGGAGAGGATATCAGTATCCGTTTCCGTCCTTCGTATTTCCCTTTTACAGAGCCTAGTGCCGAAATGGATATTACCTGTATTATCTGCGGTGGTAAAGGATGTAATGTATGTAAACATACCGGTTGGGTAGAGATCCTGGGTTGTGGTATGGTGCATCCGAAAGTGCTGGAGAATTGTGGTATTGATCCTGAGAAATATACCGGTTTTGCATTCGGTATGGGTATAGAACGTATTACAATGTTGAAATACCAGATTAAAGACCTTCGCCTGTTTTCTGAGAACGATACAAGGTTCCTGGAGCAGTTTGAAGGGGCGATCTAAACATATTTTTACAAGGAATAGGAGAAGGGCGAAGGGGTTTATATCAGCGTCTTTCTCCTTTTGCTATTTTATAAGCATTATGGGAATACATACAATTGCTGTTTGCGGAGCCGGAACCATGGGAGCCGGTATAGCACAGGTAGCCGCTACAGCCGGTTACCGCACGGTACTGTTTGATCTGCAACAGGCGGTGCTGGATAATGCACAGCAACAGATATCCCGGCAGCTGGATACAGCTGTTTCTAAAGGGAAACTGGCAGCGGAGCAGAAAGCTGTTATTTTATCACAGATACGGTTTACGAATGATGTGAATGAGTGTGTCGCAGACCTCGTAATAGAAGCTATTGTGGAGAAATTATCCGCTAAAACCGGGTTGTTCAATCAGCTGGCAGCTATTAATGATCATTCCGCGATATTCGCTACAAATACGTCATCGCTGGCTGTATCAGCCATCGCATCTGAGGTGGTGAATCCATCCAGGGTAGCAGGTATGCATTTCTTTAACCCCGCACCGGTTATGAAGCTGGTAGAGATTGTACAGGGGCAGCAAACATCACAGGCTGTAGTGGATTTGTTGTATGATTTATCGCTGAAACTGGGAAAAACACCGGTACATGTGAAGGATACACCGGGATTTATTGTGAACCGGGTAGCCCGGCATTATTACCTGGAGGCCATGGAGATTGCTGCTGAGGGTATCGTTGATTTTAAAGCAGCAGACAGGTTGCTGGAGAGTGCGGGCTTTCGCATGGGACCCTTTGCCCTTATGGATCTTATAGGAAATGATGTGAACCTGGCAGTGACGCAATCGCTGTATGATGCGTTTGAAAAAGCACCAAGATTTGCACCTAATAAATTGCAGATAGAAAGGGTGCAGCAAGGTGCATTAGGAAAGAAAAGCGGGAAAGGATTTTATAATTACGGCTGAGGTATATCATTTCAGCTGCACATTGTTATCTTTGGATTCTTGTATAAAACGGGACTTAGTACATGATTTTAGTTACGGGAGGAACAGGTTTTTTAGGGAGTAATTTATTGAGGAAACTGGTGGATGTCGGGGAGCCGGTACGGGCATTGTATCGTACAAAGATCCCTGATTTGTTAACGGATACACAGAATAAGATAGAGTGGGTAAAGGGCGATATACTGGATGTATGTACGCTGGAAGACGTGATGGAAGGAGTGGATAAGGTATATCACTGCGCAGCAGTTGTTTCTTTCCATCCCAAAAATCATAAAGAGATGATGAAGGTGAATGTGGAAGGTACCGCTAATGTGGTGAACCTGGCTATAGATGCAGGTGTGAAAAAGCTGGTACATGTGAGTTCTGTGGCTGCGCTGGGCCGTGCAAAGGCAAATGGTGTGATAAATGAGGAGAATGAATGGCAGGAAAGTAAGAACAATTCGCAGTATGCGGTAAGTAAATATTTGGCGGAGATGGAAGTGTGGAGAGCAAATGCGGAAGGCCTTGCCACTGCAATTGTGAATCCTTCTATCATACTGGGAAGCGGGTTCTTTGATGATCCTTCCAGTATGCTTGTACGGAATGCCTGGAATGAATTTCCTTTTTATACAGATGGGGTGACTGGTTTTACCGATGTGAAAGATGTGGCAGATGTGATGATACGCCTGATGGAAAGTGATATCAAAGGGCAGCGGTTCATTTTGTCTGCGGAGAATATGGGTTATCGTGAGCTGTTTACTGAAATGGCTACAAGGCTTGGTAAGAAACCGCCTCATATAGCGGTGAAACCATGGCTGGCGGAGATTGTGTGGCGTGTTGAGGGTCTTAAGGCAAAACTGACCGGAAAGAAAGCACTGCTAACGAAAGAGACTGCGCGTACCGCTCAGATGAAAGTATATTATGACAACAGTAAGATCCAGGCGGCATTACCCGGATTTGCATTTACACCGTTAAAGACAACGATTGCCAGGATGTGTGGCGCATTCAAAGAGTACATGATCTTATCTAAGTAGTAAGGCTCCGATAGCCGCGGCTATGACTGGCTGTAATTCTGCGGGGATGTCCGCACTCATCCATACACGGGGTTTTTCTCCCGGCATTACTGCCGCTATATCCTTGCGGCGGTAGTGAAATTCATAACAGATATTCTCGTAGGAATTCTTTGTTCCGAAGTTATTATGAGCCGTTATACGGATCTCGTCCTTATCTGAGCGCAGTATACCTGCCGGTTTATTGTCGTTTAGCTCCAGGTAGGTCGCTTCTTTGAGAATAAATTCCCAGCGTTTTAAAGGCTCGTTTTTGGTCCCGTTGATCTGTACGTAGGTGTAAGGGGCCGTTGGGGGCATATTGTCCAGAAAAGAGGGCAAAGACCGGCTTGAGAAGGCAATGTGCAGGGCCCTGAGTTCCTGTATCAGGATACTTTCGTCCTGCCCGGTTATGATGAAGTTAAAAGGGTTCTGCGGGTCTTTGATGAAACTGATACTTGCAGCATCTGAAATACCGTTCTTACGGGAGGAGGTGTTGTATGGCCCGTAGGAGATGGTTTTAGAGGTGAACCAGCCATCGCTGATCTTTACGGGCCATTCCTGCGAAGGGTTGTATAACCCCTTCTGGGAGTATCCAGACGTAAAACCGGCAAGCAGCAGGCATATTGTGAACAGGGTACGAACCATATTTAGGCATTGATTTTTGGGAGCAGGGCTTCGTCCTTTAATTTTTTGTGGTGGTGCATCGCACCACCACAAAAAATTGTTCTTTGATCAAACTAACCTTGTTGTTGTTTTCCATAAAGCTTCTCCCACATTTCAGGGATGCGTTTGATCCAGGCCAGTTCTTTCTTCTTCACCCGGGCATCTTCTACCGGTGATCCAAAGTATACTTTACCCGCTTCCAGGTCTCCGCCCACACCACTTTGTGCAAGCACTACCACGCCTTTGTGTATGGTAAGATCTTTTGATACACCTACCTGACCCCACAGAATTACGTTGTCTTCTATCTTTGCTTTTCCGCCAACGCCTACCTGGCCGGCAAATAAACAATTGCGGCCAATCACGGTACCATGACCGATATGGATCATGTTGTCAAACTTAGTACCACGGCCGATGATGGTGTCTCCACTAACGCCTTTATCGATGGCGCAGCCGGCTCCTATTTCCACATCATCTTCGATGATCACACGTCCGCAGCTTTCCAGTTTATCATACATCACTTCCCTGTCTGCTCTCTTCTTAAAGTAGAAAGCATCAGCACCAATTACGGTACCGGCATGAATAATTACGTTGTTGCCGATGATAGTATTGTCGTAAATAGTTACGTTAGGATGTATAATACAATTACTGCCTATGCGAACATGGTTACCAATGAATACATTAGGCTGTATGATGGTGTCTTCCCCTATCACAGCGGAATCGCTGATGGGTTTGGTGGCTGGTTCGAAAGGGCGGAAACGTTTAACAAGTTTCACATAAGCACTGAACGGATCAGGTAAAACAAGTAATGCCTTACCGGGAGGGCAATCAACTTTTTTATTGATGATGATGATGGTTGCTGCAGATCGCAAACAGGCATCATAATACTTTTCAAAGTCTACAAAAGAGATATCTCCCGGTTCAACTTTATGAATCTCATTAATGCCGGTTGCTTCCAGCTGGTCGTTGCCAACCAGCTCTGCGCCTATGAATGCTGCTATTTCCGTAACCGTTAGCGGTGCGTTCAACTTCATGTGTTGTGCTGTTTAGTGCAGCAAAGGTAGTAGAGAATTGGGAATAAATAATTGGATGTTCCGGAATGATGAAGAGACGAAATAAAGTTATCTCACGAAGTACTAACTGTTGTTATCCACACTTTTTTTACTGGTGTGAATAAAAAAGTTTGCATTTTTTTTCTTTTGTGATGAAATTCTTTTTAATATTGTGTAGGGAATTTATGTTTCCTGTACTTACTAACCCATTCACATAACAAGAAAGTCTGATTGTAAACACGGTCAGACTTTTTTTATGCCCCTTAAGATCCGCATCCCACAAGCATTTCAGCCGATTCGTTTTTCTATCTGCTACTAACATCCTACTGATGTCAATACACTTTTATCTCTTTTTGCAGTGAAGCGCAAAAATCAGGAAGGCATCATTTTTCTCTTTTTGAGGTCCATTTTCTGGAAAATGTTTTTTCATTTTGAAAAGATTGTAACATAAAGTGGTAAAAATGAAGAGAATATACTAGATCGTTTTACTGAAGAGTTGTGATTGTGGTAATTGCTGCCATAAACGGGCATCAAAAGCCATACAGATGTTCCGTATAAACGGACGACCTTTCAATGTAACAGACACCTTCTTCGGATGTACAATCACCAGTCCGTCTTTTTCCGGTTCCTGCAAGCGTTGCAAACCTTCAAATATAGCATCACACTGCGTATCAGCCTTATTCCATGTTGTTTCAAAGGCACACATGAGTGCATGTATATGGCGCCGGATTAACAGATCTTCCCTGTTTAACAGGTGACCTCGCACTACAGGAAACTGTCCGTTGTTCACCAGACGTTGCCAGACAGCAATCTCTTTTTCATTTTGTGCATAGGCATACCAGCTGTCTCCGATAGAAGAAGCTCCTAATCCTATCATCAGGGATGTATGTTGATCTGTATAACCCATAAAATTGCGGTGTAATGTTCCATTGGCAAAGGCATTGTAAAGAGGATCGTGCTTCAGAGCAAAATGGTCCATGCCTATTTCTGTGTAGTTGTTTTCTGCGAACATAGTTTTGCCAAGATCATACAATGCCCGCTTCTCTTCGTCTTTGGGCAGGTCGGCTTCAGAATAGCGCCTTTGCCCAACTCCTTTCACCCAGGGAACGTGTGCATAGCTGTAAAAGGAGATCCTGTCAGGTTGCAGCTGCATTACCTGATTAATGGTATCTTTTACACTAACAGCTGTCTGCAATGGCAATCCGTATACAAGGTCGAAGTTGATGGACGTATATCCTATCGCTCTGGCGGCATTCATCACACGTGCTACCGTTTCATAAGGCTGTATGCGGTTGATAATTTCCTGTACGCGGAGATCAAAATCCTGTATACCGAGACTCATACGCCGGAATCCCAGATTGTACAGCGTTTGCATATGTGCTTCAGTGGTGTTGTTGGGATGCCCTTCAAAGCTGAGGGACGCGTCTTTCAATATATCTGCCCCTTTGAAAATCCCCGTTACAAGCTGATGCAGATTTTCCGGTGTGAAGAAGGTCGGCGTTCCTCCTCCCAGGTGTAATTCGCGGATGCGTGGACGTTTCTCAAACAACCCCAGGTATAACTGCCACTCTTTTAACAACGTGCTGATATAAGGTTCTTCTACAGCATGATTCACTGTAATGTACTTATTGCAGCCACAATAGGTGCACAGCTTTTCACAGTAAGGAAGGTGGATGTAAATACTGATGCCTTCTGTGTTGTTGGTGGCATGGAATGACTGTTGTACTAATGCCTGCCAGCTGACGATATCAAAGCCTGCATTGTTCCAGTAGGGAACAGTTGGGTAACTTGTATAACGGGGAGCCGCAACATTGTATTTCTGAATAAGGCTCATACTATGATGGTTTATAACAGTGTTCAATCGTTTTTCCTTTGGAGATGACGGGGCTGATGTATGGAATGCCGAGATTCAGGCCACGCATAATCAATAGCACTGCCATCAATACTACTGCGTATGGTACACATTGGCGCAGCCTGTTGCGCATGTGGACGGTGATGATCTGACTGCAGCAGCTGATGGTGACCATAGCGGGCAATGTGCCGGCACCAAAGGCGCACATAAACAGCGCACCCTGTGCGATGCTGCCGGTGGCTACCGCTCCTGCTACGGCGAAGTATACCAGCCCGCAGGGTAGCAGGCCATTGAAGAAACCGATTGCATAGAGGGTGTGCAGCTGTTGTTTGCGCAGTAGATAACCGAGGATCTTTTTAATGCGGGAGCCATAGATACCTGTGCTAAAATGGAAATGGTTATTGCGGAAGATAACAGCCAGCAATAACCCGCAACCAATGGTAATGGATAACCATTGTTGTAACCCTCCTATGTAAAATTGTCTGCCCAGCCAGCCGGATGCAATGCCTATGCCACTGTATGCGGTGATACGCCCTGTGTTGTATAACAGTATACCGGCCATTTTCCTGGTACCATCCAGGTGTTGTACCGGTAATGTTAGCGCTATAGGGCCACACATTCCTATACAATGAAAGGAGCCTATGAATCCGAGTGAAAGAGCATAAAGAAATGTTAAGAACATAATCAACTTAGTTAACCATTACTGCGTTTTCCTGGAAGTACTTTTTGCCGTTTGCTTCCCATTGCATCTGTACTTTGTAACTACCTCTGTGCAGGCGGTCCTTGCTGAGAATAAGTAGTCCGGATTTAACCGGTACTGTTATATCCTGTCCCGAGTCTGAAGCCCGGTAAAACAAGACATTCCCTGTAAGGGGAATGTCCTGCATCTCTTTGGGAAATGCGAGTGTGATCGTATATTCTTCCTGAGTGATCATCACAGGAGAAGATAGATTCAGTGCCTGTTTACGGCCATCTATCACCTGTTGATATTTCAGCTCTTCCCCATAGTAATCAGGCGTTACCAGGTCTATCCGGGTACGCATACTTTTAGTGACCATGGTAAGAATCCCGGCAGCGAAAAGCACGAAGACGATGATGATTTTATGTCCCCAGTTCATAGTGTTGAGTTTTATTGTACAGGGCCAAGGAAAGTAGTTTTGATGGTCCCGGTTTTTTTATTGCCTGTATATAGCGCTATATGCAGGATTGTTTTACGGTTTTTAATACCCGTACGAGGCAGTACAACGAAGAAAGTGCCTTCTCCCTGGTCTTCTGCCTTTACATGGATAATCTGCTGCCCTAACAGCTCTATAGTGCCGGGAGCATCTTCTAATTTCAAGGTAAGCAGGATGTCCCCGGTCGTTTTATTCACCAGTTTGATGCGATAGAGGTTAGTAATGCTATCCAGTCCTCTTTCCTGGTATAACATGCCTGCTGTGCGCATTACGGCCCCGCTCACGGGCTGCCTGCTGAGCAACATCCAGGAGATAACAGAGAGAATAATTAGTAATAGCGCGCTGTAGACCTTTGTGCGGGGCGTAAAACGTAATGGTTTGTTAGCCGCAATACCGTTTTCAGAAGCATACCGGATCAGATCCGGGGGCCGCCCCGTTTTTTCCATCATGAAATTGCAGGCATCTATACAGGCAGTGCAATTCACGCATTCCAACTGAGTGCCATTGCGGATATCTATGCCTGTGGGGCATACCTTAACACATTGTAAGCAGTCTATACAATCTCCACCATGCTGTTCCTTTTTAAAATGCCCTCTGGGTTCTCCCCTTACATAATCATACGCTACTACTACGGAATCTTTATCCAGCAATACTCCCTGCAAACGACCGTAAGGGCAAACCACTGTACATACCTGTTCTCTGAAGAAAGCAAATACGCCATAGAAAACACCGGAGAAAATGAACATGGTGACTGTATGTGCAGACACAGGGCTTTCAATCACCTTCAACAGGCTATTAACCCCTATGATATAAGCCAGGAAAGTGTTGGCGATGAGAAAGGACAGGGCAAAAAACAGGATATGTTTGCTTGTCTTTTTAAGGATCTTTTCCGTATTCCAGGTGGCTTTGTTCAACACTTTCTGCGCAGCCGCATTCCCCTCTATCCAGTACTCTATCTTCCTGAAAAGCATTTCCATAAAGATGGTTTGAGGGCATGCCCATCCACAGAACAATCTGCCGAAAGCCATAGTAAACAATACAATGAAGAGGATAAAGGCAACCATTGCCAGTCCGAAAATGAAGAAATCCTGTGGCCAGAAAATAGCGCCAAACAAAATAAACTTCCCCTCTACTACATTTAATAAAAACAAGGGCCGGCCATTTATCTTAATAAACGGGCCGGCAAAGAATACAATGAAATACAGGTAACTTAAAATACTTCTGGCAGTATAATACTTACCAGCAGGCTTCTGAGCATATATCCAATTGCGTTTTCCCTGTTTATCAACAGTGGCTAAGCTATCTCTGAACGTTTCAGTCTCTTCCATAATACTACTGTTCTGGTATACCTTGTTTCTCTTTTGGATCAGGAGGATTGGAGCCATGGATACTTTTGATATAACTGGCCAGCTGGGCCAGTTGTCTGGGAGAAAAATCATCTTTCCATGACTTCATACCTTTATCTGCTACCCCGTATTTAATCGTGCTAAATACTTCGTTGATCTTTCCGCCATGCAGCCAGTAATCGTCTGTCAGGTTAGGGCCTACGACTCCCTGCCCCTGTGGGCCGTGACAAGGCGCACAGTTAGTGGAGAACAGCTTCTGAGCCGCTGCAAGATCTGCCTGATCTGTCAGCAGCTTCACGCTTTTCTCATCGATATTATTGGCGGCCAGTTTCAGGTATTCGGCCTTTTCTTCTGCAGCAGCTGTTTCTGCGGAGGCTAATTCTTCTGCCTGCGTAGGGGCTGACTGGAAACGCCATAGATACACAACAGCAAACAGGATACTGCAATAGAATCCATATCTCCACCAGGGAGGTGTAGGATTATTCAGTTCATGGATGCCATCATAATCATGTCCCATATCTACGTCTGCTTCTGAATCTGCATCCAGGCTTTTTGTATCGTTCAGTTTATCCAGCCAGGAGATCTTTGGCTTGCCGGGAACCGTTTCCCTAGCAGGTTTGATCCGTTTTTTGCGTTCAATACCTACCAGAATACGCAACGTAAACAAGAGGCTGATGATCACGATTATTTCCACGGCTATCACAGATACCAGCAGGTAAAAGGATGTCTGTGACAGGCCATTGATGAGCGTTGATTTTATTGCAGGAGTATCCTGTGCCATAGCCTGACCAGCCACCAGTATTAATAGTATGGTTAGGATTGTTCCGGACTTTTTCATCCTGTCCCTGTAAATATCCATGGCACTTATTACCGCGTTGCCAAGGATGGCAATTGCTATAAGTAATCCGATGATCACCGTCAGCAATACGATTGCTACCGGGTTGCTTAATTCAGAAGGAGGTTCCGGCCTGTCCTGCGCAGCAGCCGTAAGGCTGAGTAATAAAAGTGCAGATATATTGACTAATTTCTTGTTCATGTGTGTAACAGTTAAAATTATTTATCATCCAGCGGGATATGGCTGATATGATCTATCATGCCCTTATCTGCTTTGAGTGCCCAGAAAGTGGCCAGAGCAAAGAAGATGGTGAAAATGAACAATGAGGCCAGCGGATATACACTTACACCAGTGATTGATTCCAGATAGTTGATGAACTTCATTGCAGTATGATTTTAATGTGTGGCTTTAATATCTTTTCCTAAGCGTTGCAGATAAGCAATCAGGGCAACGATTTCACGGTCTGGCTGTATAGGCAGCTTATCCTTTTGCAGGGATGCGGTTATTTCCTGTGCCTGTTTCTCCATGTCTGCATTCGCCTGTTTCTCATAACCGCTGGCATAAGGCACTCCCAGTTTGCGCATCACATTGATCATCGGAGCGGTGAGCGTTTTATCTACTTTATCTTCAAACAGCCATGGATATTGCGGCATAATAGAACCCGGAGACATAGACGTTGGGTCCATCATGTGATTGTAATGCCATGAGTCCGGATACTTGCCTCCTATCCTGGCTAAATCCGGCCCAGTACGTTTAGATCCCCACTGGAAAGGATGGTCATAGATAAATTCACCGGCCTTGGAGTATTCTCCGTAACGGGCCACTTCATCGCGGAATGGGCGGATCATCTGGGAGTGACAGGTATAACAGCCTTCGCGGATGTATATATCACGGCCATGCAGTTCCAGCGGCGTATATGGTTTTACGCTGGTGATGGTTGGGATGTTACTCTTTATCAGGAAGGTCGGGATCAGTTCAAGAATACCGCCTATACCAACGACAATCAGACTGAATACAGCCAGCTGTATAGGTCTGCGTTCTATCCAGCTATGCCAGTGCGCTTTGCCGTGAGTAACGAACACTTTTGGTAAAGGCGCAGCTTCTGCTGGTTCATTTGCTACGAATGTACCATGGCGTACTGTTTTGGTCAGGTTTACTATCATCAGGATGACACCTGAGATGTATAATGTGCCACCAAAAGCACGTAGTGCATACATCGGTACAATTGTGTTCACTGTTTCAAGGAACTGGAATTTTAACTGGCCTTCCGGTGTAAACTGTTTCCACATCATGCTTTGTGTAAAAGCCGCCCAGTAAAGCGGAATGACATAAAAGATGATGCCCAGCGTACCTAACCAGAAGTGTGTATTCGCCCATTTCTTAGAGTATAAGGTTGTGCTGAAAATGCGTGGTAATAACCAGTAAAGGATCCCGAAAGTGAGGAAACCATTCCATCCCAAAGCGCCTACGTGTACGTGTGCGATGGTCCAGTCGGTATAATGACTGATCGCATTTACATTTTTAAGGGACAACATAGGGCCTTCGAAAGTGGCCATACCATAACAGGTGAGCGCTACAACGAAGAATTTCAGAATAGCATCTTCTCTTACACGGTCCCATGCACCACGAAGTGTGAGCAAGCCATTGAGCATACCTCCCCAGGAGGGAGCGATAAGCATAATGGAAAATACAGTACCTAAGGATTGGGCCCATTCAGGTAATGCAGTGTATAACAGGTGATGAGGACCTGCCCAGATGTAAATAAAAATGAGTGCCCAGAAGTGAATGATAGACCAGCGGTAAGAATATACCGGCCTGTTAGCGGCCTTTGGAACAAAGTAATACATGAGTCCCAGGTAAGGTGTGGTAAGGAAGAATGCAACCGCATTATGTCCATACCACCATTGTACCAGAGCATCCTGTACACCTGCATAGGCAGAATAACTTTTCAGGAAGGATAAGGGCAACTCAAAAGAGTTTACGATATGCAGCATGGCAATCGCTACCCAGGTACCAATGTAGAACCAGATAGCAACATACAGATGCGCTTCACGACGGCGTAAAATAGTACCCAGCATATTGGCGCCGAATACCAGCCATATCAGGGTGATTGCAATGTCGAATGGCCATTCCAGTTCCGCATATTCTTTACCGGTAGTACATCCCATTAAGAGGGTAATAGCGCCGCCGGCAATGATGGCCTGCCATCCCCAGAAATGAATTTTACTCAGCATATCGCTGAACATACGCGCTTTACAAAGGCGTTGCAGTGAGTAATACACACCCATGAAAATACCATTGCCTACAAAGGCGAATATTACAGCATTGGTGTGTACAGGTCTGAGTCGCCCGAAGGTAGTAGGAGCAAAGCCCAGGTTCATATCTGGCAACACAAGTGCAAGTGCTGCCCAGAGGCCTGCCAGCATGCCTATCAGCCCCCAGCCGATACATGCATATGCAAACCATTTAACGGTACGGTTGTCGTACGAGAATTTTTCAAGAGGCATATATATTCTATTACTGGTTTTTACAGTTCTTGTTATTACATGACTTTTTGCAGATGTGCACGGCAGGTTTGTTTTCGAAAAGGATTCGGTGTGCAGGAGAAAAACTATCTTCAAATTGTCCGTTCTTCACAGACCATATAAATGCTGCAAGGAAAAATAATGCCACCAACAGGCTGGCTCCCAGTAGAATAATGATCACGCTCATAGTGTAATAGTTTATAACAAAGCTAGGTCATGGCGTGTGCGGGGTTTATGATGTAGCTCAATGCTGTTGCTGATTTATATCAGCCCATTCACTTAATCCATAAGTAATCAGTACAATGCTGACAGAGCTTGCTGGCATGAGTATAGCGGCCGTGAGCGGAGATAAAAGACCTTGTACGGCAAAGAAAAGCCCGGTGATATTATAGATCAGGGAGATGATAAAGCTGATGATAATAATGCGTTTATTGGCCTTGCATATTTTTATGAAATGAGGCAATTGCGATAGTTGAGCCGCTTCCAATATACCATCACTTGCAGGTGTGAAATTGTTACTGTTTTCTGTGATAGAGATACCTACATCACTTTGTTTTAATGCACCGGCATCGTTCAATCCATCGCCTATCATGAGTACCCTGTTGCCTTGCTGTTGCAGCTGGATGATATAGTTTAATTTGTCTTGCGGTTGCTGCGTGAAAAGCAATGTGGATGAAGGTCCCAGTAGTTTTCGCAGGTAAGGCATTTCCCTGTTGTTATCCCCGGATAAAAGAGAGAGCCTGTATTTCTTTTGCAGTTGTTTTAATAACACAGGCATGCCTTCGCGGAAATGATTTCCAATGCTGAAATATCCTGCTACCTGTCCGTCAATAGCAACGAATACAACACTTCCATTCGCGGTTAGATGTTCAGGAGCGCCTACAAATATAGCACTACCCATCTCTATAAAGTGTTCCTGTACCCAGCCACTGATACCTTGTGAGGTAACGGATTTAAAACCGTTTACGGGCAGGCGGGTGTTATCCCCGTAATGTGCTGTTATTGCCTGACTAAGCGGATGTGAAGACTGTGCAGCAATAGATATAACAGCATGTGTTTGATCGGGTGTAAGTGGATTACCAATGTAACTGACAGTGCTGATTGTTTTACTTGTAAGCGTACCTGTTTTATCAAAAACAATATGATCTATATCGGCAAGACGTTCTATGGCAGCAGCATTGCGGAGGTATAGGTGATGGCGGCTTAGTATTCTTAAAATATGCCCGTTTGTGAAAGATGCAGCCAGTAGTAATGCGCAGGGACAGGCAATAATTAAAACAGCCGTAACGGCCGGCCATATACGAGCCGGTTCATTTGCCCACCAGTAAGTAGCGGTAATCACTGCAATCCATAATACCACCCAGGTAAAATACCGGGATAATAAGTGAATAAAGGAGGCTTCTTTTGCAACAGGATTTTTTAGTTCCTCACGGTTCCATAGACTGGTAAGATAACTTTGAGCCACTTCTTTAATCGTCAGTATTTCAATATTTCCTTCCAGTTGCTTTCCTCCGGCATATACGATCTCTCCCACAGATTTCCTTACCGGTAAGGATTCTCCCGTTACAAAGCTGTAATCAATTACGGCATTGCCTTTGACCAGGATACCATCTGCGGCAATCAGTTCATCATTATGGATTAGTAAGGAGTCGTTTATTTTGATATCAGGTAAGGCCGTAGGGATTTCTTTTCCCGCTTTCATAACGGAAACCGCTATGGGGAAATAGGCTGTGTAATCTCTGTCGAAAGAAAGTCTCTGGTAGGTTTTATCCTGTAAAATACGTCCTGCCAGCATAAAGAAAACAATGCCGGTCATGGAGTCGAAATACCCGGCACCATGGCCGGAAAAGACGTCTGAAAGACTGCGGACAAAAGTGACAGTGATGGCTAGTACTATGGGTACATCTATATTCAGAAAACCGGCTTTAAGACTGCTCCATGCAGAGCGGAAAAATACCTGGGCGCTGTAGAAGAATACAGGTAAGGAAAGTAATAAATTGAGATAACGGAAGAGTAGATTGAGTTTGGGATCTGAATAACTATGCCCGGAGAAATATTCAGGAAAACTGAGCAGCATAATATTCCCGAAACAGCAGCCGGCCACACCTATACGATAGATGAGATCGCGTTGTACACGAGGCTTTTTCTGTTGCAGATCTTCCAGACTGATATAAGGTTCGTATCCTATACTGCTGAGTATTTCCACTACTTTTCTGAGAGAGGTTTGTGAGTGCCGGAAAATGACCAGTGCTTCCCTGCGTGTAAAGTTGACGCTTACTTTCTGTACGCCAGGGTCCAGCCGGTGCAGGTTTTCGAGGAGCCAGAGGCAGGAGCTGCAATGAATATTGGGAATGTAAAAGGTGACATGTGTTTGTTGATCATCACGAAATTGCAGCAGTTGTTGCTGAATTTTTTCATCATCAAGGAAAGCGAATTTATCTTTTCTGACAGGAAAACGTTGAGCCACTCCTGGTTTATTATTCAGGGAGTAATACTCACAGAGGTCGTTCTCGTTGAGTATTTCATATACCAGTTTACACCCCTGGCAGCAGAAATGTTTATCGCCATTAGTAATGCTGTTGTCCGTACAGGTTTCTCCGCAGTGATCGCATAGTAATTGTATACGGGATAACGTTGCCATATCAAAGATTTGGAGCAAAGCTAGTCGTATGGCCAGGCCGGCACAATGATGAGGATCAAGTTAATGTGTGATGCAGATCAGTCCTGGAGATTAGCAGTACGCGTAATCTCATCTGTATTAAGCAGGCGGATCTTTTTGCCTTGTAGTTCTATAAGGCCATCCTTTTTGAATTCGGAGAGCAGGCGGATAGCGGATTCCGTAGCGGTACCAACAAGGTTGGCTATTTCTTCGCGGGAGAGACGAACATTCAATGTGAAGCCATCGCTTTCTACGCCATAGGTTTCTTTGATAAAGAGAAGGGTTTCTGCCAGTCGTTCGCGCACTGGTTTCTGAGACAGGTGGGTGATTTTAACTTCTGCTTTACGCAGTTCGCTGGCGATGATACGCATCATTTCGAAAGACAGGCTGGCGTCTTTCTGTAATACGCTCATGAAAAGGTCTTTGGGAATGAAACATACAGAGGCGTCATCGATGGCGATGGCAGAAGCGGTATAACGTTCTGCGCTCAGTAATGCTTTATATCCTATAATATCACCCGGTTTGGCGAGGCGTACGATTTGTTCGCGGCCATCGTCCCCACAGTGGGATAATTTAATCTTACCTGTATTCACGCAATAGATGCCAAAAGGATAAGCTCCTTCCTGGAATACTACCTGCCCTTTTTTGTAAATAGAGCATACCTTGGCTGCTTCGATTTCTTCCAGATTGCACTTTTCCGCTTTGAAAAGGATTGATCCAAAGCGGGCCTGGCAATTCAGACAAGAAGCATTATGGAAAGCTGTACACATATATTCGACCGCAAAATTACTAATTTACAGGCAATTTACCCTTAAGTAACGAGTTGTTAATGTATGCCATTTAATTATTATGTTATATATAAACCTTTTCAGGTACTTACCCGTTTCGGGAAAGAGGATGGGAAGGACAGTCTGTCAGATTATTTTAAAGTACCTGTGGATGTTTATCCGGTAGGCAGGCTGGATTATGATAGTGAAGGGTTGCTGATACTTTCGAATGATAAATCATTGACTAACAGGTTGCTGGATCCTAAGAACGCGCATGAACGGGAATACTGGGTGCAGGTAGACGGGGCTATAGATGATCCTGCCATCCGGCAATTACGTCAGGGCGTCACGATTGCCGTGGACGGAAAAAAATATCAGACACGCCGTTGCCAGGCAGAAATATTTGAGACGGAACCGGCTGTTCCGGAGCGTAATCCTCCCATTCGCTTTCGAAAGAGTATCCCTGCACCCTGGATAAAACTGGTCTTACAGGAAGGCAAAAACCGGCAGGTACGCAAAATGACTGCAGCGGCGGGATTCCCTACGTTGAGACTTATCCGTTATCGGATCGGAGGTATCACTATAGAGGGAATATTGCCAGGAGAGATGAGAGAGATGACCCAGCGGGAGATCTACGCACTATTGTTTCAGTAATACCACCTGTAAATAGCTTGTAGCTATTCTTTTGCGCTTTGCCCTAATTTAGCTAGGTTTGTTACTCACAAATCTCTATTATGCTGAAATCAATGACCGGCTTCGGAAGGGCGGAAAATACCAGGGGAGAGACCACTATCGTGGCAGAAGTAAAATCGCTCAATGGTAAGCAGTTTGACGTAAACCTGAAGATATCCCCGTTATTAAAGCCTTACGAATTTGATATCCGTAACCTGCTGCAGCAATCTTTGCTGCGTGGTACGCTGGATGCAACGGTGAATGTACGGCAGAACGGGGCTAACCGTCCGGTGATGATCAATACAGAACTGGCCAGGTTTTACCACCAGTCTATCACTACGCTGGCAACAGAGCTGAACATGCCGCAGGAAGATATGCTGAACGTGCTGATGAAATTGCCGGAAGTAGTGACACCTGCTACAGAACAGATCACAGAGGAAGAATGGAAAGAGGTGGAAAAAGTACTTAAAGCTGCGCTGGCAGAACTGGATGCACACCGCCAGGATGAAGGACAAATGATGGCTGCAGACCTGCTGGTACGCATAGATAACATAGAGTCTTATTGTGTGAAAGTGCGGGAACTGGACCCGCTGCGTAAGGATAAAGTTCGTCAGCGACTGGACAGTTTACTGGCAGAACATGTGGGTAAAGAGAATGTAGATGCGAACCGTCTGGAACAGGAACTGATATTTTATTTAGAAAAGCTGGATATTTCAGAAGAGCTGATCAGACTGGAAAATCATTGCCGTTACTTCAAGGAGATCCTGCATGAAGCAGATCCTGCGAAAGGAAAGAAGCTCGGATTTGTGCTGCAGGAAGTGGGTAGAGAGATCAATACAACCGGTTCAAAGGCAAATGATGCTGCCATACAACAATGGGTGGTACTGATGAAGGATGAGCTGGAAAAGGCAAAAGAACAGGTACTGAACGTACTTTAATAAAAGTATTTCGAATTATATGAGTAATTTCTGCCGGACTATTGTGGCCGCAGGTATGCTGCTGATAGTGGCTTCCTGCCAACCCATGAAGATGGACACCTATGAAAAGAACCTGGAGATTCCGGGACATGAATGGTCTTACGAGCATAAACCCGTTTTTGAGGTTACATTGCTTCCGCAGGACACCGCTTACCTGTATAATATATTTGTGAATGTAAGGCATAAGGACTCCTACCCTTACAGCAATATATGGCTGGTAGTAAATACACAGTTTCCTGAAGGACAGCCAATTCCTCAGCGCGTAGAACTGCCGTTGGCAGACATGTCCGGCAAATGGCTGGGTAGCGGGCTGGATGATATTTATGAGCATCAGATACCTATTCAGCAGAGAGCAATACTGAACAAGCCGGGTACTTACCGGTTCACCTTTGAACAAAACATGCGGCAAAATCCGCTGCCAGATATCATGAATGTAGGCCTGCGGATCGAGAAAGCCGGGTTACGGAAAAATGAGAAAACTATTCCTTAAAATGCACGAAGGAAAGGTAATTTCCTTCATCTACCTCTTTGTACTGGCATACACTATTCTCGCCCTGGTATGGTGGGGCATACTGTTGTTCATGCAAAGTGAACAGATTGCCCGCTTCGAAGTCCAGAACCTGGAACTAAGAACAGATAGTGTTTCACACCCCGTAGAATATCACCAGGAACTCCAACGTATAGAAACTACCGAAAAACGACGAACTGTCATGTTCTTTGGAGAGGGAGTTATTTTCCTTGCCATCATACTTTTAGGCGGGTTCTTTGTGTACCTCGCTGTCTATAAACAGATGAAGTTATCGCAGCAGCAACAGAACTTTCTGATGGCTGTGACACATGAACTGAAGTCGCCCATTGCTGCCGCCAAACTGAATCTGGAAACATTACGCAAACATAGGCTGGATGAAGAAAAGCAGCATCGCCTGCTGGATAATACCATCCGTGAAACCAACCGCCTGGACCAGCTTTGTAATAATATTTTGCTGGCATCCCAGATGGAATCCCAGCGTTATCAGCTGTACCTGGAAGACCTTGATTTCTCTGCCCTGCTGGAAGCCGGCGTAAAAGAAATACAATCCCGGATACCGACCCATACCATACAGGCACATATTTTGCCTGACGTGTGGTTGAACGGGGACAAGTTCATGTTACAGATCGTGCTGAGTAACCTGATAGAGAACGCCGCTAAATATTCACCTAAGAATACGGTGATAGATGTGACACTCACAGCAACAGGGAATCAGCTTAAATTAAAGGTAACGGACCAGGGACCTGGAATACCGATTGATGAGCGCAGGCGCATCTTCCTTAAGTTTTATCGTATAGGCAATGAAAATACGCGTAAATCCAAAGGCTCGGGGTTGGGTTTATTCCTTACTGAGAGGATAGTACAGCAACATGGAGGAACAATTATAGTAAAGGACAATGTGCCGGCAGGCGCCAGTTTTGAAATAACATGGCCTGTATATTCCGCACAAACTGTGTAAATTAGACTATCGCAATTATAAATTATGAAGGAAGCTACAAAAGCATCCATACTACTGGTAGAGGACGAAGAGAACCTCCAGGAAGCATTGAAGCTTAACCTGGAGCTTGAAGGATATGAAGTTACAGCTGTAGATAATGGCACCGCTGCTTTGAAGGCGGTGAAGAATGAATATTTTGATCTGATCATACTGGATATCATGCTGCCGGAAATGGACGGTATTGCCGTATGTGAGAATATCCGTATTCAGAATAATGAGGTGCCCATTTTATTCCTGAGTGCCAAGAACAGTAGTGCAGACAGGGTATTGGGTCTGAAAAAAGGCGGGGATGATTATATGACCAAGCCTTTTAACCTGGAAGAGCTGCTGCTGAGGGTGGAAAAACTGATCGTAAAGAATAAGAAGATTCAGGATAAGGACAGTGTTCCAAGCATATACCGCTTCGGAAGTAATGAAATAGACTTTGGTGCACAGGAATGTATAGGCAAAGACGGAAAACATTATGAATTAAGCAAGAAGGAGGCAATGTTGCTGAAACTGCTGATAGAGAACAAAGGGGAAGTAGTTACCCGGGAGAAGATCCTGCAGGTGGTATGGGGTTACAATGTATACCCTACTACCCGTACTATTGATAACTTTATACTGAACTTCCGGAAGTATTTTGAGGAAGACAGCCGGAACTCGCGATATTTCCACTCTGTGAGAGGTGTCGGCTACAAGTTTACCGAATAGAAGCTCCGCCAGGAGCTTTTTGTTTTTAACCCAACTACCACTTACCACGCATTTTCCCCCAATTTCGGGAGAAATGCTGCCTTGTAATAATTGTCACTTTAAATTCATACATATTTGGCGGATATTTAATATCGGTCTTAACTGATGTTGCAATGCCGTACCTGAGTGAGGTTTTCTAACCTGGTGATGGTACTACTTTGTAGTACAGACTTTAATTATATCCTTTTAAATAAAAACCGTTAAAGAGTTGAGGCTTTGCAATGACATACTCAATGCAGCAGGTTGGCCGTACTGGCTGTTTTTTTTGTTAAGTGTAACGATATTATGTTTCCTTTTTTTCAGAAGAGAGAGGCGGATAAGGAAGATCACAGCAAAAGAGATAACCCGGCAACAATCCCTTGTATACCTGGAAATGCACGCATTTCAGGCACAGATGGACCCTCATTTCATCTTCAATAGCCTGAATGCAATACATCATTATATCCTTACTACCAGTACGGACCTGGCATCTCTGTACCTTACCCGCTTTGCAAGACTGATGCGTTCCATGATCCGGAACTGCAACAGGGAATGGATCAACCTGGAAGAGGATGTAGAAGCTCTTGAACTATATCTGCAACTGGAACAGCTGCGTTTTGGCCCGCAGTTCGACTATAACCTGGAAGTATTGCCGGAAGTATTCCAGCAGGTGACCATGATTCCCCCTCTTATTATTCAGCCGTACGTGCAGGAAGCCATCTGGCAACGCTTGTTACTGAGACCCGAAAAGACCGGGGGACATCTGAAAATCATTATCAGTCGGGATAAAGACATGCTCTGCATCCATATCGCAGACAACGGGGTTCATAATGACACTCTGCCCCCCTCAGACGCTTCTTTCCTGAAAGGGATCACCATTGCCGCAGAAAGACTGGAAGCCATCAACGAAAAGTATAACCTGAAAGCTTCAGTAAAAGAAGAAGATATCTATAATGACCAGCATGAACCCGATGGAAGTCATGTTATTATCATGATGCAACACGTTTCCAGCCGTTTGAACTAACCCCTGCATATTTTATTAAAATCATACACAAATCTTTACGGGAAATATTGTACTTTTTCCCTGCCTGACCTATATGTAAACATAAGCAGGGAATTTTGGGGACAAAGAATTTGTAGAACATGCGCACCATCATTGTGGATGATGAAAAACTAAGCAGAAGTGTACTAACGCTTTTATTGGAGAAACACTGCCCGGCAGTAAACATTGTGGCTGTTTGTGCCGATGGAATTACTGCTTTAGAGGCTATAGAGGCACATAAACCTGAACTCCTTTTCCTGGACGTGGAAATGCCGGGTCTGAATGGCTTTGAAGTATTGCAGGCCTGCAAGGACGCCAGTTTCTCTATCATAATAACAACCTCGCATGATCATTATGCGCTGGATGCTATCCGTCATAACGCGCTGGATTACCTGATGAAGCCTATTATCAGGGAAGATCTGCAGGAAGCCGTGGATAAAGCCCAGGTACGCCTTTCCAAAATGAAAGGGCAGACCGTCAGCAAAACAGATAGCCTGATGGAATTCCTGCATCAGCACCTGCATCCGGGAGAACGGCTGGCACTACCAAGTCCTGAAGGACTAAGGATGTTGCTGGTAAAGGATATCATGTACTGCGTAGCAGACGGGGAAAATACCAAAATTTATCTGCAGAATTCGCCGGAGCAACCATCACTGGTATGCCGCACATTAAAAGAAGTAGAGAGCAATCTAAAGAATAAAGGATTTTTCAGGGTACACCATAGTTATGTGGTGAACCTCTTCTATATGGACAGGTATATAAAAGGAGATGGTGGAGATATTATTATGAGTGATGGAAGTAGTATACCGGTGTCCCGGAATCGTAAGCAGGAATTTATGGAAAGGATAGAGCGGCTGTAAGTATACTTACAGCCTTTTTATTTCCGTACAGGCCATCCATCCGGTTTTACCATCTGGCAACACTATTTTGCAGTATTCCTGCGTAGCATCTGTTACCTGTACTTTTACACCTTCATGTAATTCAAAAATGTCTTTGCTGCCCAGATCCGGTGCCGCTTTTACTTTTACAGCACTACTCATAATGATACCGGTATCATGTACACTGCTGTTCATAAAAGCACTAACAGCCATACTTATAAAGCAAAGAAACAACACACCTGTAACAACATTTGCCCATTTTATTAAAGCCGGTTTAAAGGAAGGGCGCAGCAGCATTGCAATAATACCCGTTACTAATAACCATAAGAAAAGAATACTTCCTAATGCCCATCCGTTCGGGTTATACAGGTGTTGTATCTGTAACCACCATTGCTGGAAGAATAACAGGGGTATATCATTTACATATCCTTCTACCCGCTGATTAGCTACAGAAAGATTATGTGTTGCCGGTTTATAGAAAGGATCCTTGATCAGTGCTTTTTCATAATTATAAATAGCCAGGCCGGTACGGTTGGCTTTGTACCAGGCATTACCCGCATTCACATATAACTCAGGCTGGTTATAACCTTCATCTATCAGTTGCTGGTAAATACCGGCGGCGTCGCTGTATTGTTTTTGCCGGAAAAGATCATTGGCTTTGCTGAACAACTGTTGCTGCGGTATCTCTGCTGCCAGTAATGAATTACATAACAGCAAGCAGCAACAGATACCTGTTAATATTGATTTCATCCGTTAATAGTTATGTTTTATGCAACTGTTTTTGCGCGTTGCAGCTCGTCTTCTAATTGGCTGATCACCTTTACTGCCTGCTGATAGGTACCCTGCATTTTATCGTTGTTATGCATAGGTGTATACAGTGCCATTTCGCAATTATCAAGCAGTTCGAATAGCTGGTCTGTATTCTCTCCGTTGATCTGTTGTTGTGAAAGGCGTTCCTGGATCAGCTGTTTACTAAGATCTGAAAAAGGAATATGTAGTTTATTACTGAGATAACCCCATACAGCACGGGACGTTTCCTCATAAAAAGCTTTGTCTTTTCCTTCCCGCAGGTAGCGAGCTGCCAGTTCCAGGCGTTTGAGCGCTACTTTATTAGCATAGCGGTGTTTAAGGAATGCTGCGTTATTCTGCTGATAATCCTGTTTGCGGCGGTAAAATAATGCAACGATCAGGACTACTAACGGAAGCAGTAATAAGATATAGAACCACGGACTTACTAACAGGAATCGTTGGTCTTTGATCCATTGTAGTTGTCCGTTAAAGTTAGAGGTGATGGTATTCTTGTTTTCGCTAAAGTCTTCCTTCTCTTTTTTCGCCTGTTTGCCTGCAGTTACATGCACTTTAAAGGCAGGGGAACGCATTGTTTTATAACTATTGGATGCTGCGTCGAAGTAAGAAAACTCTACAGGAGGGATGGTTTGATCCCCTGCTTCCACCGGCATAAGCGCAAACTCAAACTGACGGGAACCGGAAAGAGGATTACTGTTCTTCTCAATGTTATCAGTAACCTTCGGATCATACTTTTCGAAACTGGATGGAATATCCAGTTTAGGCGCATTCAGCAGGTTCACATTACCCTGACCGGAGATGACCACTTTCAATGTGAGAGCATCGTCTGTACTCAGGTTTTGTTTGTCTACTGTAGCCGTCATGTTGAATTTACCGACGGCACCGGTGAAGCTGATAGGGCGGCTATCTACCGGCAGAGGCTTCACATTTATTTTTACAGGCGGTGTTTGTATTTTATACGGTACATCTTCATAACTCACTTCCGGACGGTTAAAGAAATCGTCGAAGAAAGGATCGTTGAAGGGGTCGTTAAATGCATCCCCGAAAGGATCACGGGCCGCTTTTTTGTTATTCTTTACAAGCTTTACCAGTCTTACATGATTATCCACTTCTACGGGATCCAGTTCCAGTGTACCGGATTGTAGTGGGAACAGGAGCGTTTTACGAATGATAAATACTTTGAAAGGTATGCCATTCACCAGTTCTTCTGTTGCCTGTGGCGGATTGGGCAATTCTATATCTTTAGCAGAAAAGCCTTTGAAAGCAGGTACTTTGGTAACGCTTGAATTTGTTGGGAGGCGTGTATATAGTTTATAGGTAACCGTTAACTGTTGCCCTTCATAGAGGCTGGTTTTATCAACGTCTACCTTTACAAAAATGTTCTTTTTTAGCTTTGCATTTACGTCTTCTCCATTCTTCAGTACACCTTCCATTTCATCCTGCCTGCTTTGTTGTTGTTGTGCGCGGGACTGAGGAATAGCTGTTTGAGGGAGCTGTTGCTGTTGAGGTCCCAGGCTACGGGCACCCTTTACTACTTCTATCGTAACCGGGTTGGAACGCACCACATTGCCATTCGAGCGTGCGGTAGCACCTGTGAGGGTAAAGTTTCCTACCCTTTTAGGTTGCAGCACATAAATGAGTGCAATATATTCAGAGCGGTGACCGTTCATAATAGACTGCCCCTGCATCTGGGAAGGCCCCTGCAACACTTCAAAATCGTTAAAGGATGGAGGGGTAAAACTAGTTACATTAGGAGCGTTTTCCAGCATGAATTGTATCTGGAAAGGTTCATCCAGTGCCACTTTTGTATTACTAACAGTGGTAGTGAATTTAAAATCCTGCGCCTGCAGGCATGATACTACACCCAGAGAACAAAGCAGGGATAGTACACTCATCCTTATACTAACAGTATTGACCATCATAATGCATAACAAATTTAACCAAAGCCAACCCTGTTATGACCGGGTACCCAGTTAAAACTTAGTTAAAAAAATAATAGATATGAAGGTGAAAAGTGCTTACTGGTAAGGGTTTTACTGGATATCTCCCAGCATGGGCCGCATAAGTACTTCTTCCACAACAGCCTGAGCCGACAGTGTATATGCCGCCCATAGCAGGTTCGCAACGTCTTCCGGTTCCATCATACGGCCCGGAGGGGCATCAAAACCATCCCAGGAGGCCGTTAATGTAGGGCCCGGGCTGAGGGACGTTACTTTCACATTATGTTGTTTCAGCTCTTCGCGCAGGTTGCGGGAAAATCCCAGCAGGGCAAACTTAGTGATGCTATAAGCCCCGCCGTTTGGGTATGCCGTATAACTGGCTGTAGAGCAGAGGTTGAAGATATGCCCTTTGCGCTGTGCTTTCATCGCAGGCAATAATTGCCGGGTAAGGTGATAGGCACTGTACACGTTTGCGGCCATCATGCTTTCCAGCAATCCGTCTTCCTGTTCGTCCAGGCTTCCGGGTACAAAAATACCAGCATTGTTTACCAGTATATCCACTGCCGGGAATACCGATTTTATTTTGGCTGCAAAGGCAAGTACATCCTCTTTTTTACCCATGTCTGCGGGCATGGATAATATGGTAGCCTGCGGATTTTGTGCCTGTATATCAGTAACAGCCTGTTCCAGGTTGGCTGCATTCCTGGCACAAATAGCTATGTTAAATCCTTCCCGGGCAAGCTTTTCAGCGATGGCCTTCCCTATGCCTTTACTGGCTCCGGTGATTACTGCGTTCATAAATTCCATTTATAAGAGGGTGGAAAATAGTAAATTTATGCCTGCTTTCAGCAGCATTTTAAGATGAAATACAAACATATATTTTTTGACCTTGATCATACATTGTGGGATTTTGAAGCCAACTCATTTGAGGTTTTAGAGGAATTATACCATGAGCATAACCTGGAAAGCAGAGGAGTAGCCTCTTTTGCAGTTTTTCATGAACAGTTTACTGAACATAACGAGAAGTTATGGGATCGTTTCCGAAAAGGATTTATTAACCGGCATGAGTTGCGTGTGAAACGTTTCCGGGTAACGTTGCTCGACTTTAAAATCGGGGATGAGAAATTAGCGGAAGCATTAAGTGTGCACTTCCTGGAACGATTACCCTCTAAAACGAACTTATTCCCGCATACTAAAGACGTGCTGGAATATCTGGCAGCTAAAAACTACCCTATCCATCTCATTACCAATGGGTTTGAGGAAACACAGCTGCAAAAAATACGTAATTCGGGGATAGATCATTTCTTTACACATATCATTACTTCAGAATCCGCTGGTACGCTGAAACCAAAGAAAGAGATTTTTGATTTCGCTATTGCCAAGGCTGTGGCCACTACAGAGACCAGCATTATGATTGGAGATGCGCTGGATATTGATGTGCTGGGAGCGTATAATGCGGGGATAGACCAGGTACACTTTAATCCACTGTTACTGGCTCCTAAGATTGATCTGAAGCCAACTTACTCTATTCAGAGCCTGCATGAACTAAAGGAAATATTATAAGAGCTTAAAATAAAAAGGAGCGGACTCTGTTTCTAACTGAGTCCGCTCCTTTTTTGCATGGAAATTACTTTTGGGCAGCAGGCTTCGCTGGCTGAGCCGCTTGTGCTGGCTTTGCCGGTTTGGCAGTACGCAGACCAGCTGTTTTGCTGGGCTGTTTGCAACATGCTTTGTTACTCTTACTGCAGGATTTCTCCTTTGCTTTCTCCTGGGCCAGTACTGTACCAGTAATGAATAATACAGTGGCAGCGCCTATGATTAATTTCTTCATATATGCGTATTTTATAAGGTTGCAATTACTGTCTGACCTGCACGCACTACCTGGTCCAGCTGAACGGATACCTGGGTACCTATGGGCAGATAAAGGTCTACTCTTGAACCAAATTTAATGAAGCCCATTTCTTCATTCTGTGTTACGTCCATACCTGCTTTCAGATAGTTGACGATACGGCGGGCCAATGCACCGGCGATCTGTCTTACCAGTACATCTGCTTTTCCGTTACCGATCACCACTGTATGGCGTTCGTTTTCGGTAGATGATTTTGGATGCCAGGCCACCAGGTATTTACCCGAATGGTACTGAGATAGTTTTACCTGTCCGCTGATAGGGTTCCTGTTCACATGTACATTTGCAGGGCTCATAAAGATAGACACCTGCAGGCGTTTGTCTTTGAAATACTCAGGTTCATAGGTTTCTTCAATCACCACTACTTTACCGTCGCAGGGCGCTAATACCAGGGCCTCATCATGTTTCATTTCCCGGTTTGGAATACGGAAAAAGGAAATGATGAACAGGAAAAGTGCCAGGGAAAAGGCAGCAATAATCTGGAGCGTGAGCGTGTTTCCTGAAAAATAAAAAACAGCGCCATTGATCAGTGCAAGCACTACAAAGGTCAGTAAAATGGTGGCCAATCCTTCTCGGTGGATCTTCATGTTGTGTTGTTGTTTGATGCGAAGTTAAATCATTGCGAATAAATGTACATATAACCATGCAAAAGGAGCTGCAAGTAGCAGAGAATCAAAGCGATCCATAAAACCACCATGCCCTGGCATTATTTTGCCGGAATCCTTTACACCGGCCATACGCTTGAGTTTTGACTCCAGCAGATCGCCTATTGTACCAAAAATGGCCGCGATCGCTGCCAGTGCCAGCCAGTGTTGCAGGGACAGCCATTGCTGGCCCCAGTAATAGCCGTACACACCAGCGGCAGCTACAGCCAGGATCATACCGCCTACAGTACCTTCTATGGTCTTTTTAGGGGATATGGTGGGCGCAAAAGGAGTGCGTCCTATGAGAGAGCCTACGATGTAGGCCATGGTATCATTGATCCAGATGAAAATGATGAGCAGCAGGGGTATCAGCCAGCCTGGTCCGGTACCGGTAGCCGTAGGTGTAAAGCGGATACTGCCATAATTCAGGCACAGGTGTATCAGTAATCCCAGGGAGAGTGTGATATAAATGAGCCCCAGGGCAGAATACCCCATGTTTTTAAGCGAGAACTCTTTACTCAGCAGTATTTCTCCTATAGGCAGTACCAGCAGGAAAATAACGGCCAGCCACCAGCCCAGAAAACCTAATGAGAGGTTTGCGGAAGAGATGAAATGTTCACCCGTAAAGGCCATGATCAGCGCACAACTGGCAACGAGAATACCGTTCCTGTGCCAGCCGGAAATATTGGCATATTCAGGATCTATGTTCCTGATCAGTTTGAAATATTCCTGCAGGGCAAAGAAATTGACCATGAAAAAAAGCAGGAAAAAAGTAAAGGGACTGTATAAGATCCCGCCCAGCATCACGGCTACAAAAACAAGGGCAGTAGCTGTTCGGGTGAAAAATGTCTTCATGTAAGCGTATAATTTGAAAGTTGATGTCCGCTGTTCAGGCGGCTTTTATTCTTCATTCTCAGGATTCTCCTGCAGCAGTTTTATTGCTTCTGCTTCCTGGGACTGATGTACGTAAACTTCGGCCATCCCGGGCAGTGCCACAAGATAGGAAGAGTCTACCCGGTTTACCAGTACTGCGTTTACACCGTATTCCTGTAACATACCTTTCACTATTTCCGCCCGGAAAGTTTGGTTGGTAGTAAATATTTTCACCCAGTCTTTTTCCATAAGTCTTTTATTGAAGCCTGTAATTTACGATTTACTCGCCGATTGAATTTATATCTGGTTCTTTTACAGAGAGTAGTTTGGGTTGATCTGATCTTTTACGCAGGTACCACAGTAGTGCTACTGTTATAATCAGGCTGATGGCTGCGCTATACCAGGCGGTGGTTTCAGACGCCATAGGATCATCATGGATCAGTTTAGCCTGATAAAGATAGACCATCACCACCTGCATTCCGTTATTGAGGAAGTGTCCGAGAATGGATAACCAGAGGTTGCCACTCAGATAATAGATGGCGCCCAGCAGGAAGCCCAGTATAATACGGGGGATAAAGTCCAGCCATTCCATATGGATAGCACTGAAAATGGTAGCGGTAATGATGACCGCTATCCAGGGAATCTTTGGCATAGCCTGGATAAGTAAACGTTGTATCACTCCTCTGAAAAAGAACTCTTCTGCGATGGCCGGGAGTATGGCAATGAGTACAATGTTTACGAGCAGCGTGCCAAAATCGGGCATTTTCAGCAATACCCTGGTCAGGAGTTCGGCCTGTTCTTCCATTTGCCTGGAGGCACCGGAAAGATGCCAGGTATGGTTCCAGTCGCTGGTAAAGCCAACCACCGGTAAAGCAGCCAGCATGATTAAAATAGCCAGTGCTGCGGGCACTACCCTGGGTGGTTTCTGTAAGTACATCCACTGTGCAGGGCTGGGATCTGCCAGATAGGCAAAAAGAGCCGCCGGGCACAGATAAACTACTAAAGTGTATAGAAATTGCGTTAATTTCAGATAGCCGAGAACTTTAGGTAGGGAAGGATCAGCAGTTTGTAATGTTTCTATGGTATAGCCGCTGATGTAAGGAAAGACAGTGATCAGGAAGATCCCGTACAGCAGTGAGAAGCCAATGAATAAGCCAAAGAATGTAGCGATCTGTAATGCTGGCGGGTACTGCCTCAGGTAGCCTGTCATAGAGTAATTTTGCGTAAATTTACAGTGCGAAATCGAGTTGGCAATTGGTTTCCGGATTAATAAGTGTTAATAGCCAGCTATCAATTAATAAAATGGTAAAAATTGGGAATATAATATTAGGTGATTTTCCGCTCTTACTGGCTCCGATGGAAGATGTAAGTGATCCACCTTTTCGTGCAGTGTGTAAAGATCAGGGTGCGGACCTGATGTATACGGAGTTTATTTCTTCGGAGGGTCTTATACGTGATGCGATCAAGAGCCGGCAGAAGCTGGATATATTTGATTATGAACGCCCTGTAGGCATTCAGATCTTTGGTGGGGATGAAGAACCAATGGCAATGGCTGCGCAGATAGTAGAGGCTACCAATCCTGATCTGCTGGATATCAACTATGGCTGCCCGGTGAAGAAAGTAGTATGTAAGGGTGCCGGTTCCGGTATCCTGAAGGATATTCCTAAAATGGTAAAGTTAACATCTGCTGTAGTAAAGGCTACCCGTCTGCCGGTAACGGTAAAGACCCGCCTTGGCTGGGATGATAACATGAAAAATATTGAAGAAGTAGCAGAACGTTTACAGGATATTGGAATACAGGCGCTTACAATACATGGACGTACCCGTACCCAGATGTATAAGGGTAGTGCAGACTGGTCACTGATCGCCAAAGTAAAGAACAATCCCCGTATTCATATACCCATCTTTGGTAATGGAGACATCTGTACACCTGAACAGGCAGTAGCCGCCAGACAAAAATATGGTGTGGACGGGATTATGATAGGACGTGCTGCAATAGGATATCCCTGGATCTTTAATGAAATCAAGCATTTTATGAAGACAGGTGAACATTTACCTCTTCCAACTGTTTTTGAGAGAGTAGAAGTTTGTAAAAAACATCTGCGGCACTCAGTAGCCTGGAAAGGGGACGTTGTAGGCATACTGGAAATGCGCCGGCACTATACCAATTATCTCAAAGGATTACCGCACATCAAAGATTTCAGACAACAATTAGTAACTTGCAATACGCTGGCAGCTGTAGAAGACGTTTTAGATAAAGTAGCAGTACATTACAAGGATCATGTTATAGAGCGGACATCCCCCCTTACAGACAATAATTTATTGCCGGCAAATAATGAAGTAGTAGATTGTAACGTTTACGGATAAACCCCAGGTTCAACTATTAAATTTCTTTCACATGGCCACGATTAAAAACCTGAAAAATGAAGTCTGGAAAGACTTGCAGATTAAAAATAAATCTGCCCTGCGTAAAAAATACGCAGTATCTAATATGGGAAGAGTGATCAGCTATTATGAAGAGATCACGGACGGAAAATTATTGTCCGGATCTACAGTGGAAGGTTATACTGTATTGAATGTTAAGCCCGCAGACAGTTATCAGTCGCTATACCTGCACAGGGAAGTAGCCAAACTGTTTAACAAAAAGCCGGGCCGTACATACAAGTACGTGATCCATGTAGATTACGACAAGAAAAACAACAAGGTCAGTAACCTGCAATGGGCTACTAAAGAAGAAATGGAAGCGCATCAGCAGTTTAGTCCGGCTAAACTGGCCTACAAGGAAAAACAGCGCAACCGTGTTAAAGGGCTGAAGCTCAACATCACAAAAGTAAAGAGTATCAAACGTTTACTGGCTAAACCCGGTAAAAAGACAATGAAACAGATTGCTGAGCAGTTTGATATCAGTGAGATGCAGCTCTACCGTATTAAAAGCGGAGAAAACTGGAGCCATGTTACCCTGGATTAAGCCAGCTATCCTGAAGGGGATCAGATGATATTGTGTTACAATGGTATAATGTTAACGCCAGGCCTTTGTATAATTTGCCAGGTAATGGTACTTAGCAAGGACGTATCAGGAACAGACTTTTAAAGTTATGCCCTGGCGCCTTTTTTCCCTTTCGGCCCTTTTTTCTTTCCCGTTTTTTCTTTGCCACTCCCTGCCTGCTTGGATTCTTCCCGGAATAACCAGGGAGCGATAGGATTTGCCTGTGCCCAAAGGCCCAGCTTCTGCCTCCGTGCGTTCGCTTCTGCGGCTGCCAGCGGAGCGCTTTTTGAATATTTTGTATAATGCCAGGCATCCCCGTCTGCTATCAGCCACCCGTTTACATACTCATTATTGCTGCTGTAAACATCTCCTATCCAACGCTTATATTTGTCTTTACTCAGCAACTCTACCGTTACCATCTTTCCAAAGATCAGATCTGCCAGGGCCTGCCTGCTTTTCTGGTAATAATCCTGTCCTTTTTCAGGAGCATCTATAGCACTCAGGCGGATCTTGTAAGTCTCTTTTTTTACCAGTAATTCAAAGGTATCCCCGTCTATAATGCGTACCACTTTCCCTTTTACTTTTACAGGCGCTTTTTTCACAGTCGTATGAGCTGTTAATTGCTGCGTAAAGAAGCACAGGAAAAAGACAAGTATCAGATTAAAACGAGTGGGCATGAAATAGGATTTAGGCATGCGAAGTAACACATTTTATTTTAATGTGACTAGTGTTCTTGTGTATCTGGTCATCTTGTTATACCTTCCACGTAATAAAAGCGATAGTGAACATGTCTAGTAAGAAAATCGCCATCATTGGTGGTGGAAACCTGGGATCTGCGATAGCGCAGGGATTATTAAAGAGTGGCTTTGCGCAGGCTGCGGACCTTACCGTTACAAAAAGAAATATTGCGTCATTAAGCGAACTGCAGGCATTAGGTGTGCAGACGATCTCAGATAATGAAGCGGCTATCCGTGGTGCGGAAATAATAGTAGTGGCATTAAAGCCCTACAATGTAAAAGAGGTACTGGCAAAAGTGAAGAGTGCATTTGATCCGAAACGCCAGGTGCTGATCAGTGTAATGACCGGGGTATCTATAGACGACCTGGAAGAAATAGCAGGAGCAGGGATGCCGGTAGTGAGAGCAATGCCTAATACGGCCATCGCTATCCAGGAGTCAATGACCTGTATCTGTTATAAGAACGTACCGGAGCAACTGGTGACTTTTGTAAAGGATATGTTTGACCAGCTGGGGGTTACAGTAAGCATAGACGAAAAGCTGATGGATGCAGCTACCGTACTGGGAGCCTGTGGTATTGCCTATGCATTGCGTTTTATCCGGGCGAATATACAGGGTGGTATAGAGATAGGGTTTGATGTGAAAACTGCCAATCTGATTGCCGCACAGACGGTGAAGGGTGCAGCAGAACTGCTGATACGTGAAAAACGCCATCCGGAAGAAGAGATCGATAAAGTAACTACCCCTAAAGGATGCACCATCGCAGGTCTCAACGAGATGGAGCATCAGGGATTCAGCTCCTCATTGATCAAGGGGATTACAGTTTCGTACAATAAGATCGTGAAAGGTTAGACGATTTCCTGTTTGGGGTAATCGAAGAACAGGAATGTTTTCCTGGCGCGGTCAAAATCTTTCCATGAATCAGTAAATGCCTGTACGGCAAAGATACCAGTAGTGGGAACATTGTCTATACGTATCTCCTGGGTCAGGTAATTGGCAAAGTCAGTAATACCGGGGTTGTGTGCGAAGATGGCAACAGCGCTGAAATCATCATCTATTTTGGTAATTACTTTCAGAAAGGTAGACGCGTAACAGAGATAGAGTTCTTCTTCAAACAAGATAGCTTCTTTGGGATAATCCCACTCTTTGGCCATGATCTTGGCAGTACTGCTGGTACGTTTAGCCGGGCTGGCAATGATCAGCTCAGGTACAACTCCGCGCAGCATTAGTCTTGAGGCCATTTCCGGAGCATTCTGTTTGCCCCGTTTGTTAAGTGGCCTGTCGAAATCATCTACATCCGGATCATTCCAGCTGGATTTGGCGTGTCGAATAAGAAGTAATGTTTTCATAGCACATTACAGGTTAGTAGCATGAGAATTAATGTTTAGTACTACCTAATTTACGGATTTTACCGGGAGTAAGAGCGGACGGATGCGGTCCAGAGGACGTGGAAACAGGGATTTAAAGTAAATTTAATAATAGGCCCCGGCAGAATGCCGGGGCCTATATATTTAATATCCTCTTTCGTTCTTGCCTTCCATATAGTTCATGAAAGCTTTGTTTACCACACGGTTACCACCCGGAGTAGGATAGTTACCAGTGAAGTACCAATCACCCAGGTTATTGGGACATGCCTTATGTAAACTTTCTATAGATTGATAGATCACATCTACTTTGGCATTAATGCCGGAAGGAGTGATGATCTGTGCAATCTTGGCAGAGATTTCTTCTGTAGTAAAAGGTTTGTAAATATTGCGTACCACATTCTGTGCATGAAGGGTGTTGGTACGCTGCAGTTCCAGGCAGAGGCCATAAGCTTCCTGCAGGATATGTTCCTTATCGTGTTCTTTCAGCAGGGAAATAGCGGCCTGGAAGGCAACGAAATCACCCATCTTACTCATATCGATACCGTAGCAGTCAGGATAACGGATCTGCGGAGCAGAAGAAACAACGATGATCCTTTTTGGTCCCAGACGGTCCAGCATTTTGATGATGCTTTCGCGCAGTGTAGTACCGCGAACGATGGAGTCATCTATTACTACCAGGGTATCTATACCCGGGCGTACGGTACCATAGGTGATATCGTATACGTGCTGCACCATCTCATTACGGCCGGTATCTGCCGAAATAAAGGTGCGCATTTTCACGTCCTTGATAGCTATTTTATCAATGCGGACGCGGCGTCTGATCATTTCCGTCAGCTTCTCTTCATCTATGTCTTTACCCCAGGAAGCGATACGTTCTATCTTAATATTATTCAGGTAATCTTCCAGTCCTTTAATCATCCCGTAGAAAGCTATTTCAGCTGTGTTGGGGATAAAGGAGAAGATGGTATTGCGAAGGTCGTTGTCTATATTCTTCAGGATAGTTTCAGACAGGTTCTGACCAAGTGCGTGCCGCTCTTTATAGATCTTTTCATCGTTACCACGGGAGAAATAGATTCTTTCAAAGCTACAGGCACGGCGTTCTTTAGGAGCCAGTATCTGTTCTATGCTGTATTCGCCATTTTCTTTTACGATCAGCGCATTGCCCGGCATCAGTTCATGTACTTCATTCTCACCTACGTTGAAGGCGGTACGGATGGCAGCACGTTCGGAGGCGGCTACGATCACGTCGTCATTCACATAATAGTAAGAAGGGCGTATACCGTGTGCATCGCGGATTACAAAAGAATCACCGCTACCTAAAAGGCCACATACATGGTAACCACCGTCAAACATGGAGAAAGCCTGTTGCAGGATCTGCTTCACGTCAAGACCGTTGGTCCTTTCTTCATCTGCTTTGCAAAGGAAATGATGTACTACTTCCAGCATAGCAGCGAGGTCGCTGTTCTTATGTGTTTCTCCCGGCTGAACGTCCACGAACTTGAACAGTTCATCGGCGTTTACCAGGTTAAAGTTACCGGCGATTGCCAGATTGCGTGCGGGAATTGTGTTGTAGCGTACAAAGGGGTGGCAGAGTTCTACGTTATTTCTGCCCTGGGTTGCGTAGCGGAGATGGCCCATCAGTAATTCGCCCAGGAAACGCATATGCCCTTTCATGAGGCCAGGGTACTTGGTGATTTCCGGTTGGTACTTTTCGATCTCGTCAATCTCGTCCTTCACTTTGGCAAAGATATCACCGATTGCCTGTGTAGCGCTGCTTCGGAGGCGTTGCATAAAAGGAACCCCTGGCTCTGTATTCAATTTCACGGTTGCTATCCCTGCGCCATCCTGTCCCCTGTTATGCTGCTTTTCCATCAGCAGGTACAGCTTGTTGAGGCCGTAGAAAACCGTTCCATATTGTTGTTGGTAATAAGAAAACGGCTTCCTTAATCTTATAAATGCTAAACCGCATTCATGCTTTATGGCATCACTCATCCCTATAGAATTGAAGGCGCAAAGTTACGTGTAAAAAGCTGAAAAAGCCTAAAGTTCATGTTTAAATGAAAATCCCCGGTATAGCTATACCGGGGATCAATTATATTATAATGTGTATTGTTCTCATTTACTGTTTGGCGACACTTTCAATCCATTTGGAGATGTGACTGCACTGTTTGAACTCATCGTCTACATGGATGTAGTATGTTGGGATCTTTTCCCTCAGCCATTTGTCGCGGGTTTCTTCCTGTTTAATCTGCAAAGTACGTTGCTGGATGCGCGCATAATCATCTGTCATGTTCTCGCGGTGAGGCTGCGTACGTGTTTTCAGGTAAACAATGCGGCAACCCAGGTTACCTTTTTCATCTGTATACTGAACCGGTTTGGATAATCCGCCTGGTTTCAGGGTGTCCAGCATCAGTACGATATCCCTTTCGGAAGGATCGTCCAGCTGATCTATGGTGATAAGGGTGCTACCATTCATTTTGTTCTGCAGCATACCGCCATCGAACTTCGCCATTTGTGCATCGCTGTATTTGGCAACAGCTTCAGCAAAGGTGTATTTACCGGTAGCGATATTGGTACGGATGGTATCCAGTTTGGCCATTGCCTGAGCAATATCGGAGCGGGTGATGTTCGGTTTGAGCACTATATGCTGAACGGTTACGTTATCGCCCTGACGTTTAATACATTGGATCAGGTGGTAGCCGAACTGTGTTTTGATAGGACTGGAGATCTCATTCTCTTTCAGACGGAAAGCCGCTGCCAGGAAGTCTGCATCCCATTGTTTATCTGCACGGTTCAGGATGTATACCCCTTTGTTGTCTTTAGCTCCGGGATCGTCTGAATATAACAGCGCCAGACGACCGAAGTCGTTGGTTTTGTCCTGTACCTGTTTTTTGAAATCCAGCAGGCGGCTAATGGTGTACTGCTCCATTTCGCGGGTGGGTTTTGGTAACAGGATCAGCTGACCTATTTCGAGTTCAGATTCATAAAAGTGAAGACTATCATGAGGAATACCATCGAAGTATCTTTTTACTTCAGAAGGGGTCACCTTTACAGATCCGGTGACTTTTTCCTGCATAGCTTTTGCCAGAAGGCCTTCTTTGATAGGCTGGCGGAAGCGTTCACGCAGCTGGTAAATAGAATACCCGGTTACTTCTTTCATTTTCTCACGGGTACCATAGAGTTCTTCGAAATAGCGGATACGGTTTTCTATCTGTCCGTCCACATCCGCGTCACTTACCGGCAAACTATCGCGTTCTGCCTGCATTACCATTACTTTCTGAGCGATGATCTGTTCCATGATCAGGCAGGATGCGTTCGGTGGCAGGCTATTGTCCGGCGTATTACGTTGCAGGTTTACCATCTCTCCTTCCACATCTGATCTCAAAACGATCTTGTCCCCTACGATGGCGGCTATTTTATCCGCTACCATCTTTTTCTGCTGGGCTGAAACTACCTGACAAAGCAGTAATGCGCCTGCAGAAATTGCCAATATTCTATTCATAATAACGAGTGCAGTGAATTTCAAAAGTAACCAAAAAATAAGCCGCGTGATAGCGGCTTATTTTTTTAACAAAAGTTTATGCTGTATTATAACGTTCTCTTTACTTCTACTTCTTCGAATCCTTCTACTATATCGCCTACGTGGAGGTCGCTGTAGTTTCGGATACTCAGACCGCATTCCATGTTGGCGGCAACTTCTTTCACATCTTCCTTGTAGCGTTTCAGAGATCCCAGTTCGCCGGTGTAGATTACTATACCATCACGTACCAGGTTCACACGGGTGTTACGTGCTATCTTACCATCCAGCACAAAGCAACCTGCAACGGTAACCTTGTCGAAGCGATAAGTTTCGCGCACCTCTACGTTGGCAATAACCTTCTTCTCGATCTTAGGTTCAAGCATACCTTCCATCGCGCTCTTCAGCTCATCGATAGCATCGTAGATGATGGAGTAGGTACGGATCTCGATATTCTCTTTCTCTGCCAGTTTGGATGCCTGTGAAGACGGACGCACCTGGAAGCCCACAATGATCGCATCTGAAGCGGTAGCCAGCAATACATCGGATTCTGTGATCTGACCCACTGCTTTGTGCACCACGCTCACTGCAATTTCTTCGGAAGACAGTTTCTGCAGGGAATCGCTCAATGCTTCCACAGAACCATCAAAGTCACCCTTGATGATCAGGTTCAGCTGTTTGAAGTTACCCAGTGCAAGACGACGTCCGATTTCATCCAGCGTAATGTGTTTCTTGGTACGGATACCCTGTTCGCGGATGATCTGCGCACGGCGGGTAGCCATTTCCTTCGCTTCGGATTCATCTTCATACATTCTGAACTTCTCACCAGCCTGCGGTGCACCGTTCAGACCCAGTACCTGTACAGGTGCGGATGGCCCGGCGGATTCTACGCGCTGACCGCGTTCATTGAACATCGCCTTGATCTTACCGAAGTGAGATCCGGAAGCGATGGTATCGCCCTGATGAAGAGTGCCAGCCTGTACCAGCAGGGTGGCTACATAACCACGACCTTTATCCAGTGATGCTTCAATTACGCTACCGGAGCCTTCTCTGTTAGGATTAGCTTTCAGTTCCAGTAATTCAGCTTCCAGCAATATTTTTTCCAGCAGGATGTCTATGTTGAAACCGCTCTTGGCAGAAATTTCCTGGCTCTGGTATTTACCACCCCAGTCTTCTACCAGCAGGTTCATACCAGCCAGCTGTTCTTTAATCTTTTCAGGATTAGCGCCTTCCTTATCTATCTTGTTAATAGCAAACACCATAGGCAGACCCGCTGCCTGTGAGTGGGAGATCGCTTCTTTCGTCTGTGGCATGATCGCATCATCTGCAGCAATTACGATGATGGCGATATCCGCTACTTTGGCACCACGAGCACGCATCGCAGTGAAGGCTTCGTGACCCGGTGTATCCAGGAAGGTGAGGCGTTTTCCTGTAGCGGTAGTTACCTGGTAGGCACCGATGTGCTGGGTAATACCCCCTGCTTCACCGGACACCACGTTTGCGCTACGGATATAGTCAAGCAAGGAGGTCTTACCATGGTCTACGTGACCCATGATGGTCACAATAGGCGCTCTTGGTACCAGATCTTCCTCGTTATCCACTACTTCCTCTTCATCCATTTCGTCTGCATCATCTACACCGATGAATTCAACTTCGTAACCAAACTCTCCGGATACCAGTTCTATTACTTCCGCATCAAGGCGTTGGTTGATAGATACCATGATTCCGAGGCCCATACATTTGGAGATTACTTCTGCGAAGCTCACGTCCATCAGGTTGGCCAGTTCACTTACAGAAACGAATTCTGTAACCTGGAGTTTGTTGCCTTCAGTACCCTGATTAGCCATTTGCTCTGCGAGCTCATGACGTTTATCACGGCGTTGTTTGGCTTTAGTATTTTTACCACGTCCACCACCGCCGGTCATTTTGGCCATGGTTTCTTTGATCTTATTCTGAATTTCGTTCTTATCTATTTCTTTATCCTCAGGTCTTCTGTTGTCGCGGTTGCCATAAGTACCACCAGCGCCTACAGCAGGTCTGTTACCAAAACCACCTGGTCTGTTGCCACCGGCTCCACCGCCACGGTTACCGCCAGCACCACCACCCGGTCTGTTACCACCGCCCTGATGGCCGCCTGGTCCACCCGGTCTGTTACCACCTGGTCTGCCATCACGGTTAGGTGCAGCATGTGGTCTGCTTGGTCCTGCAGGTTTATTTGCATCGCCGCCGGCATTGGCATTGTTACCACCGCCGCGGTTCCCACCAGCACCCGCAGGTCTGTTATGATCACGATCGCGGTTAAAGTCACGGTTACCCGGACCACGGTTGCCACCACCTTCATGACCGCCTTTATTACCGGCACCGCCCTCATTTGGAGAGACAGGTTCTGGTTTCTTTTCTACGATGATACGCTTGCGTTTGCGTTTGTCATCGCGGTCATTGTTATTATTGTTGTTGTTACCGCCACCGCCGCGATTGAAATTATTGTTATTTCCTTTGTTGTCGCGGGTATGTCTTTCGGTATGAACGGGCAGATCGATTTTACCGATGACTTTTGGTCCGGTCAGTTTTTCTGCCTGTATGTTTTCTATAACGGCGTTTCCACCATTATCATCCTGGTCTGATGCAATTGCTGCTGCAACTTCCTCCATATGCTGTGCGGCCGGTTTTTGTGCGGGTTCTTTCGCAGGTACCGGTTCTTTTGTTTTATCCTGAGCGACGGCTGTTTTTTCAGCTACCGGCGCCTGTTTGTCTTCAACCGCTTTAACAGCTGGTTTTTCAGCAACAGGTGCAATAACTTTTTCTGTTTGGATGGGCTGTACAGGTTTCACAACTTCCGGTTCGGCAGGTTTTGCTGCTTCTACGGGGCGTGTTGGTTGTACAGGCGGCACAACAACTGGTTCCTTAACGGGTTCTTTTTCTTTTGCCACAGGTGCTACGGGAGCAACAGGGGCTATAGGAGCCACAGGAGTTACAGGTGTTTCCGGTTGTTTAGCAACGGGTTTTTCTTCCTGTTCCTGTTTCTTGGCAACCGGAGGAGGTGTTTTTTTGTGCTTATTATTAAGGGCATCCAGATCAATAGTGGCAACCACTTTGGGGCCATTAATCCTTGGAGCATCTGTTTTAGTGACTTCCGGGCTTTCCGGTTGTGCAGGAACTACTACAGGGGTTTTCTCAACAACAGGGGGCTTCGGAGCAGGTGGTTCTTTCTTTACCTCTTCTGTTTTAACAACAGGAGGGGTAACTACTGCTGCCACTACCGGTTCCGGTTTAGGCTCGGGCTTTGGTTCAGGCTTAGGCTCCGCTTTTGGTTCGGATTTAGGCGCTGGTTTAGGCTCAGGCTTTGGTTCTGGTTTAGGCTCAGGTTTTGGTTCCACTGCTGCCGGGGATGTGGGCTCCTCTTTTGAGGAAGTTTCCTTCTTTTTAGCCGCTGCTGCCTCTGCTTCTTCCTTTTCCTTCTTCTTCATTGCATCTAACACACTTCCTTTAGGCAAGGCTATCTGATCGCTTTTGCGTTTATTAGCCTTATCCTGCTGGAATTCAGATTGCAGGGCTACATACATCTGAGAAGTCAGGCGTGCATTGGGTGAACCAAAGCCCCCCATATCATAGCCTTTATTAGCAAGAAAATCAATTAGTGTTTCCTTACCAATATTGAACTCCTTGGCTGCAGCCAGCAGTCGTGGCGTGTTGTTTGTTACTTCAGGCATATTGTAATCTCGGGCCTCCCCATTTTTCCTGTTAGCTAACAGGACTCCGTTTTTTAACAATTAACAATAACTAAAAAATATTTCCTGTCAAGTAAGCCCACATCCTGGGGAAGTTGCGGTGTGGTCTTACTCTTTATCCTTATCAAATTCTTCCTGTAGTATTCTTCTAATATCTTTTACTGTTTCTTCTTCCAGATCAGAACGGCGAACCAGTTCTTCTACTGTAAGGTCCAGCACACTACGCGCGGTGTCGCAACCAATGCGTTTTAGTTCATCCAGCACCCACTCTTCAATCTCATCAGAGAATTCTTCCAGGTCAATATCAAATTCTGTTTGTTCCTGTTCTTCATCGCGGAACACATCTATTTCATATCCTGTCAATTCGCAGGCCAGTTTAATATTTACACCTTTTTTTCCGATAGCCAGGGATACCTGGTCTGCCTTAAGGTAAACAGAAGCATACTTATTATCATTATCCACTTCCATGCGGCTGATTCTTGCAGGCGTTAAGGCGCGCTGTATCAGCAATTGGATGTTAGCGGTATAGTTGATGATATCTATGTTTTCGTTACGCAATTCCCTTACGATACCATGGATGCGGCTTCCTTTCATACCAACGCAGGCCCCAACAGGGTCTATGCGGTCATCATAGGATTCCACAGCCACTTTGGCTCTTTCTCCGGGTTCGCGTACAATTTTCTTGATTACAATAAGGCCGTCAAAGATCTCGGGAACCTCAATTTCCAGCAATTTCGCCAGGAAGGTAGGATGGGTGCGGGAGAGTATGATGAGTGGTGCGTTGTTTTTCATTTCCACCTTCTTCACTACTGCTCTTACATTTTCCCCTTTCTTGAAATAATCGGTAGGAATTTGTTCAGATTTAGGTAAAATTAACTCATTCCTTTCATCATCAAGCAATAAAACTTCTTTTTTCCAAACCTGATAAACTTCACCGGTTACAATTTCACCTACTCTGTCTGCGTATTTTTTAACCAGGATGTTCTTTTTCAGATCTCCGATACGGGCAGAAAGTGTTTGCTTAGCAGCCAGTATGGCTCTGCGGCCGAAATCCATGATTTCCACTTCTTCGTACAGATCTTCACCAACCTGGTAATCTGGTTCTACTAAAATGGCTTCAGAATAAGCTATCTGGGCATTATCGTCTTCCACTTCTCCATCAGTCACAATTGTCCTGCGGCGTAAAATCTCCAGGTCACCCTTCTCAGTATTTACAATCACGTCAAAATTCTCATCAGAGCCATACTTCTTACGAAGAAGCGTTTTAAACACATCTTCCAATACCTTCATCAAGGTTGGGCGGTCAATGTTTTCCGCCTCCTTAAACTCCGTGAATGACTCAATCAGGTTAATACTTGCCATGTTTCGATTATATTATTATATTTTAAAACACGATGCACACCATGGTGTGCTTTATTTCGCTTAAATTAATTTCTGTTGTTACTTTCTCTTTCTTCTTGCCCACTGTTTCCTCAATTGTGATCTTCTCTTCAGTAGCTGCCAGCAGCGTACCCTCCTTCTCCGTATTGTTCAGCAGCGTCACAGCTACCTTCCGGCCAATATTCTTAAGATACTGACGGTGGAGTTTAAGCGGCTCGTCTAATCCGGGAGAGGAAACTTCCAGGGAGAAATCATTGTCAGGGAAAAGGTTTGCACCTTCCAGTCTGGGGTATAAGTTGCGGTTGAAGGCTACAAGCTTCTCTACTGGCACACCATTGTCGCCATCTACAAAAAGCTTTATATTATTAGTGGGTTTTATCCGCACGTCTACCACAAAATATTCCGGGTAGGGTGCCAGCATTTCGGCTGCCAGGTCCCGGATGTTTATTAAAACATGTTCATTTGCCATATAAAAAAACGAGAAGGGGACAGTCCAGTCCCCTTCAATTGAATCATTTTCCTACATGCAAAATTAGGAATTTATTTTAATCCAAAAACTATTTCTTTAACTTGTACGAAATAATTTAATATATCCAAACCCCCGACCTATACAGATTGTAAAAGATTTTAATAAATTCACGCCCGCGCAAGTAACATGCAAATTAAAAGATACATACAACACCTTCATATAGAGTTGTTCATATGGCCAACGGCGTTAGTGCTATTATATTTCATGAATCCACAAGCTTCGGGCGCTCAAAGTTTTTGTTTGTTGAAACACCTGGGAATTCCCTGGTGTCCGGGCTGCGGAATGGGACATTCTATCAATTACCTGCTTCACGGACAGTGGATCGCCTCTTTTAAAAGCCATCCCTTAGGTCCATTTGCCGTAGGCATGTTAACATATAGAACCTTCCAGCTGGGGAAATTACAGGTACAAACTATTTCTGAACTAAAAAACAACATCACATGACAGATTTCTCTTTTGCTATGTTACCCGGCATTGATTCGGAAGAATTAATGTGGCTGCAGGAACTTACCAAAAACTACTCTGAAGAAAACACCAGGCGCTTCCTGTCTATCTATCAGGGTCGCCGGCAGGACCCACAAACCATCCTGATCTGTTCTCTCATTGGCCTGATAGGACCTGCAGGCATCCAGCGTTTTCTCTTAAAGCAGATCGGAATGGGGATCCTATTCCTCTTCACCCTGGGATTCTGCTTTATAGGCACCATCGTAGATGCCGTTAATCACCGCAAACTTACATGGGAGTATAATAAGAAGGAGGCCATAGCGTCTGCTGCCTTACTGGGACTAAAAGACTTTTAACAGGTTGATCAATTGCATACATTGTTTATATGTATGCAATTGATCTCAACGAAATCCTTGTTAAAGAAAACCTAAAATCAAACCGGTTTCCGGCCCTGATAGCCGATTAACTCCTACATTTGCGGTATGCTTAAGATTATCTTTTACACATTTATATTCTGGCTGCTGTACAAGCTCATATTTGATTTCATCGTACCGGTATATCAGTCTACCAAACAGGTTCGCCGTCAGATGGGAGATATCCAGGACCGTATGCGTCAGCAATATCAGGAACAGCAACAGGCACAGCAGGAAACTCAGCGCCCGCAGACATCTGCCAAAAAAACAGATAAAAGCGACTATCTCGATTTTGAAGAGATCAAATAGTCTTATCTGAAAATATCCGCAATAGTTTTAGGCGGCACCAGGTGAATTGTTTCCAGTCCAACCAGTTTTGCTCCCTCTATATTTGGCAAGGTATCGTCAATAAATAACGTTTCGGAAGGTTGTAGTCCATTCTCTTCCAGTACCAGCTGGTACGCCTCCTTCTCCGGCTTCCGGAGACCAATCAGGTTCGAATAATACACTTTATCAAAAAAGTCTGCCAGTGATGGAATACTTCTGCTTTGCTGCAGGATGTTATTAAATGCATCCATATGGATAGCATTCGTATTACTAAGCAGGTACAATCCGTAATGCTGACGCAGTTGCTGTAAGATCTGTAAACGACGCAACGGAAAATCCAGCAGCATCGCATTCCAGGCATCTATGATCTGCTGGTCCGTTGTTCCTTCGGGCGCATGTTGCTGCATGGCTGTGAGAAAATCCTCCTTTCCAATCTTACCCGTTTCAAGATCTCCAAATAAATTGGATAACGTAAACTGGTTATACAGGCTGGTAAAATCTTTTACGCCCAATTCCGCAAATGCATTGTAAGTGAGCTGGTAATTGATGTTCAGGATCACTCCACCCAGATCGAAAATAATGTGCTTAATGCCTTTCATGGGTGCAAATTTAGCAGTCTCAAAGAAAAAAATATAAATCAGTTGGATAATTGAATAAAAAATAATTAATTTTGCCCTCCCCTGAAAAGGGTACCCACAAAAAGTTTCAATATATTCGTTCTGCAAAGAACAGGTCCTATAGCTCAGTTGGTTAGAGCACCTGACTCATAATCAGGGGGTCCCTGGATCATGCCCAGGTGGGACCACACAGAAACAACGAGGCCGTCTCTTTCTTTGAGATGGCCTTTTTTTGTCTGTTCGTTAAATGATCATAACCACATGCAGATAAAAAGCAAATTCTTTGCTGTTGAAGGCCTGGATGGCGCCGGCAAGTCTACACAAATCGCATTACTGACAGATTATTTCAATGCCCGTGGTATTGAAACAAGGTTTGTTCATTTCCCCAGAAGCCAGGAAGGCGTGTTCGGAGAACTGATCGCAAAATTCCTGCGCGGAGAATTCGGTGATGTGAAACAGGTACACCCACAACTGGTAGCACTGCTCTTTGCGGAAGACAGAAAGGCATTTGCTAAAACCATCAATGAATGGCAGCAAAGTGGTCATGTGGTACTGGTAGACAGGTACGTGTTATCAAATATAGCTTTTCAGTGTGCCAAGCTGACATCCGAAAATGAGAAACAGGAATTAAGGGAATGGATCAATATGTTTGAATATGAACATAACCAGATCCCTAAACCCGACCTGTCTTTTTATCTGGACGTCCCCTTTGCATTTACAGAAAAAGCACTCACCGAAAGACGTTCCGGAGAGGAAAGAAAATATTTAAATGGAAAGGATGATATCCATGAAAAGGATTTTTCCCTGCAGCTGGCAGTAAAACATGAATACGATGTGCTGGTAAATACAGATAATACCATTACAAAGATTACCTGTTATAATGAAGATAAGCAGATGAAACCCATTGCGGATATTCATGCTGAGATCATTTCGAATATTGAGAAGATTATTTGAGGGAAGTGACGTTTACGACAAATGAAAAATGAAATAAAAAGGTTCTCATAGGATATAAAATATAATCGTTGGCATAGATTATTTGAGATACTCTTTTGTAATAACAATTTAGCATAAACTTTCCTTGATACCAATTTAGGTGTATATGGTATCAGAGATAGATAAAAAAACATTATCACTCCACCTCAAATAGATAAAACTGCGTCTCTTCCTGCGCAGAAAAATTATTATCTGCTACAAAAATCATACTCCTGTGACCATTGGGAAGACGTGGTCCAAAAGTCATTCCTTCTATATTGTCTATATAGGTATGCAGACTTTCAAAATTAAATAACTGTTTTTTGCTGACAGGCGTAAAGGTTTTTACTTCCTGTAAAGAATTAATGTCGCTTACATCAGTAGCCTTATCCAGACTGGCAACAAACAATCTGATAGTACAATCTTTAATGCCTGTAGAAAAAGACCGCTCTATAATCAGCAACCGGTAAGCTGATAATACAAGAATATCTGAAATACCATTGATGTAAAACTTATCTGCGGGTACAGGATGTTGTGCTACCGGATCTAATTTATACGCATATTGCGCTACTGGTTTACGACTTTGCAGATCGTACTTGAGAATACGGATATAGGCCGTTGTATCTGTAAATCCTGCACGCGGGCCATCTTCATAACGGGGTTCTTCCAGGTTTACAAACATGTAACGCCCGTCGGGTGTAAAGCCAAGTCCTTCGAATGTACCATTACGGCGTGGTCCTGCGGCGGTTGCCTGCATATGAAACCGGGAAGGGATAGCAAAAGAATCTAAAAATCGTCCGTCTTTGCTGATCTCGTACACAGCAGGATCTTTCAATATAGTGTCTTTGTCTACAATTCTTTCTCCTTCACTACTCCAGATAAGATGACCGGTATGCGGATTATAACGCATCGCTTCAGGATCTGGTGCCATATTTTTCGTAGCAGGATATACGTTACCGTCCGGCATACGTAATGAAGTAACGCCTGTAAAGCGGACACTGTCTGTTGTTAACTGAGCGGTATAAAATCTGGCGGATTGTTTTTCTGAACGATCATCGCAAATGAGGTAGTATACCTGTTGTGCAGTATCATAATCGATACCTGATAATCCACCAATGGTTGTACCATTAAAAGGAAGATTATGAGGTACAATGTATTTGTGTATCAACCTGAGTTTTGAAACAACAGGAGTTGTTGTTTTATGTGCAATGCTGCATCCGGCAAACAGCATGCATAACAGCCAATATTTTTTCATACAAGCAGATGTTAATTACCTGCTGCAAATGTAAGTAATACAAAGCACCCCTCAGATGCTTTGTATTACTTATGAACGGCTATATTAATCAGACTGTTACAATGAAAGGACTAACAATCGCTGTTACTGCTGCTCTGTCCAGTGGTTCGTCGAAGGATTCAGTCGCGGCGTTAGCATCTACCTGTGAAGCAATACCGGTAATGGTAACACCTCCCTGTGCTTCTACCTCTTCTCCATTATAGGTAGCCTGAATAGCAGAAATATCAGTTGCCTTACCGGTAATCCATCCTTTCTGTCCTCTCATTCTACGGATATGAGCAGCGTGACGGGCTTCTACAGAGTGAATCTGTAATGCAACAGTAAGAACGGTTTTATTTTCCTGTAAGTTAGCAGCCTGGCCTTTGTATGCTCTTACGCCGGTATCTTCAAAACCCTGTGCTATGGCTAACAGCGTACTGTAACTGCTGAATACTGAAGGAAAGGTTCCATCTGCTGTATAATCAAATGTAGGCGCAGGATCAGGTGTACCTCCCAATGCCTGAATCGTTTGCGTAAGCAATGTTACGTGTGCAGCCTCATGATTGGAGATCGTTGTAAATGCAGCAAGTCCGGCTGCATCGAACAATGATGTATGTGTAATGGCTTCAGTATAAAATCCTGATTCCAGATGTTCCAGTAAAAGCGCAAACTGTAATACTGATAATACATCGGCAGGAGTACGGCCGTAAGCCTTTTTAAACATACTGCTTAATGCAAGAGGAATCGCAGACAGCGCAAGCACTTTACCAACATTGGCAAAACTTTTCATTGCACTTCTGCGCGTATCCAGACGTTCGTAAATTTCCGGATCCGTTTTCTCTATGGCTGTAAGAATATTTTGCAGGTCCATATTGTAAGATTTTAAAAATGTGAAGTAACTAGTGGGGCAGTGTATTTACGTTGATCTGTGTTTTGATATAAGTACTGGCAATACCAAAAACATCCAATGGAGATCTTGCTTTGTCCAGCCCTTGTGCATCAACAGCAGTGCTGTCTGCAAATGAACCAGCAGTGATCAGATCACGGATAACAGCAGCGTGACGTGCTTCCACAGACACAATTTTACCTGCAAATCCAAGATAGGCTGGCAGTGTAATATACTGGCCTGCACCGTTGTAGGCGCTTACCCCCAGATCTTCAAAAGCCATCGCTGTTGCCAGTACTTTATCTCTGCTGGTGAAATCGATAGAAGTGAAATTTACTTCCAGGGATGCGATTGCATTTGCACCCAGTGCAGCTTTGAAGAATTCGCGGTGAGCGATTTCATGATTACGGATATCTGTAAGAATAATCCCTTCTGCGGTACTCATGCCTGCATAAGGAGTAGCGATGACCTGTATGTAGAATGCTGCTTCCAGCTGTTCTAATGCATATGCGTAATTTAATACTGAAGTATCGCCACTACCAAGGCTTACACCAGAACCATCCGTATTATCTTTTGAGCAGCTGTTTAATGCGGCTCCTGCAGAAAGTATGGCAGTACCCATACCTGCGTATTTAAGAAATGTACGGCGATGCACGTTAGGCATGGCAATACCTTCCTGCTGACCATTACTGGTTGCAGTACGGGTTTTCCGTATGAACATAATGAAAGAGTTTAGAGTGAACTAAAAGTTTTTCAGACTATAAAAACGTAATGTTTAGAGCTACGCGATAGCAAAAACCAGGGTTACACTTTGGGTGTGATGACAGGCTTTCTGTAGTTCATATACGGGGAGTAAATTCTTATGGTTTTAAAAACGTTGAAATACTTTTAATTGAGAGCTCGCTATAGGTAAGGGTTTTAAAGAATGGTATATATGAGTACGGATAATGGATCATCGTTTATCATTCATAAACGATGATTCATTATCCGTAAAAAAAGAGCTTTGGGGGCTACAATAATTATAGTGCCCTTCCACGTATAATATTTACAAGAATAGCGATGATAGCCAATACAAGCAGTGCATGGATCAAGCCACCTGCGGAGTAAACAAACACGCCCAAAACCCATCCGATAATCAGAATAACTGCGATTAAATAAAGTAAGCCGTTCATATCAAAAAGATTTGGTTACAAATAGTATTTAAAAATCTATGCCAGATAAACCGGCAGGAAGAGATAATCTGCTACAGCCGCTAATTACAAGTATTAAAGCCCGCCGGTAACAAGCAATCTGGTCACAGCGTTATGAAGTAGATTTGGGGAAGGTATTCCCCAGAAGGGGTATTAATATTGTTTACTTAGTTCAGTAAACCATTGTTGGATAAAGGTGTTTACTAACTGGACACATTTTTGAAATCATAAAAGAAGACTTATATTAAGGAACAGTTTTCCCCCAGGAACCAGTTTCATTTATCACTGCATAAAATTTTAACACCCATGCAACACAACGAAAAATTGATGGAAGCCCTGAGTGATCTTGTAAAGATCAATAATGACCGCATCGAAGGATATAGAAAAGCCATGGAGCAGACAGATGATGTTGATCTGAAAGCATTGTTTCAACGAATGACAGAAGAAAGTACTGTATATATAAATCAGCTGAACGAAGAATTACTAAAAGGAGGAAGTGGCGAAGAAAGGAATACGACAGTTTACGGAAGATTATACCGTACCTGGATGGGTGTAAGAGCGACCTTTACCGGAAAAAACCGCTACGCTATCCTGGCTGCCTGTGAATATGGGGAGGATGCAGCACAAAGAACATATGAAGATGCTTTACGATCTGATATCTCGATGCCTTACAGCGTTCGTGAAATGATCGCAAACCAGAAGGGTGCACTGAAAAGTTCTCATGATACAATTAAGACATATAGAGATCTTGAAAAAGTAGTTCAAAATTAAATTCATTTGTTCATTACTGATAAGCCTGTTCTTTTTGTTCATAATAGTGGGGAGTTCCTGTTGTTCAGGATGGGCTGCTTACATTTGAAATGAAGATTAAGCGGCTACTTATGTTTATAAGTAACATTTCAGTAATGGATTTAGGTAAATGGACAGCCCCACATTGTGGGGCTGTCTGTATTTAAAGATGAAGATCTTTCTAAAACCAGTCTTTCCACACAGGCTCGTATCCCTGTTTCCTGAGCATAATGGCAATATCTGCTGCGTTCCTTTCATCTGAAATTTCAAATTGTTCCAGGGAAGATGTATCGGCGGCATAGCCTCCTGGATTAGTCCTGGAACCCGCGCTGATAGCTGTGATGCCCAGCTTTACAACATTGTCCCGGAATGTTTCATTCTCCCGGGTAGATAAGCTGAGTTCTACTTCCTGGTCCAGTAAACGATAAGCACAAATAAGCTGCACCAGTTCCCGGTCGTTCATGACAACCTTAGGTGGGAGCCCTCCTGAACATGGGCGTAACCTGGGAAAGGAAAGGCTGTATTTTGTTTGCCAGTAAGTTCTTTCTAAATACTGTAGATGAAGCGCTGTAAAGAAACTGTCTGTACGCCAGTCTTCCAGTCCTATTAATACCCCCAGCCCTATTTTATGCACCCCGGCCCGGCCCAATCTGTCGGGCGTTTCCAGCCGGTAATCAAAGTTTGATTTGCGTCCTTTAGGATGATGCAATTTGTAATCTTCCCGGTGGTAGGTTTCCTGATATACCAGTACTGCATGTAATCCCAGGGGAATAAGTGCTGCGTATTCAGTCTCATCCATAGGCTGTACTTCCATGGAAATACTGGCAAAGTGAGGACGGATGAGTTCCAGCGCCTGTTTGAAGTAATCCAGACCAACAGTCTGACTTGCCTCTCCTGTTACCAGCAGCACATGATCGTATCCCATTTTCTTTATCGCAGCTACTTCCTGGAGTATCTCTGCCGGGGCCAGTGTTTTCCGCTGGATCTTATTATCCAGGCTAAATCCGCAGTAAGTGCAGATGTTCTGACACTCGTTACTGAGGTATAGCGGGATATACAATTGCATAGTGTTACCAAAGCGTTGCTGTGTCAGTTGCCGGCTCAGCTGTGCCATTGGTCCCAGGTAAGGAAGCGCGGCCGGAGACAGCAATGCTTTAAAATCTTCCAGGTTACGTTTGCGGGCATGTAATGCCTGTTCCACATCTGTAGCCGTTTTAGCGTAAATGCTTTCTTTTACCTGGTCCCAGTTATATTGATCAAAAATGTTTTTGAAACCTGACATAAGATGGATGATTTAATCTAAAAAACCGATAAGCGGACTGGACGCAATGGCCTCTTTATGAGCAGGTGCAAGCCCGGCCTCATAGGCCAATCTCCCCGCAATAACTGCCAGCTTAAATGCTTCTGCCATTAATACGGGGTTTTTAGACACGGCAATAGCGGTGTTGACCAACACAGCATCCGCACCCATCTCAAGGGCTCTGGCGGCCTCTGAAGGGCTGCCAATGCCTGCATCTATCACTACCGGAATATTACTCTGCTCTATAATGATCTCCAGGAAATCTGCTGTCTTTAATCCCTTGTTACTGCCAATAGGTGATCCGAGCGGCATCACCGCTGCCGTACCAACTGCTTCCAGTCGTTTGCACAACACAGGATCTGCATGTATGTAAGGCAATACCACAAAGCCCATTTTAACCAGTGCTTCTGCCGCTGCAAGCGTTTCTATAGGGTCTGGTAACAGATAGCGGGGATCGGGATGTATTTCCAGTTTGATCCAGTTTGTTTCCATGGCTTCACGGGCAAGCTGTGCCGCATATATGGCCTCTTTAGCTGTACGTACACCAGAGGTGTTGGGCAACAACCGGAATGGCAGATGCTGTAACATATCATCAGCCTCATTGTGCAGGTCTACCCTTTTTAACGCGACGGTTACGAGTTCTGTACCAGAGGCACGCAGCGCCTCTTCCATGACTGGCAGTGAAGCAAATTTGCCTGTGCCGGTAAAAAGGCGGGATGTAAAGGTGTGACCGGCTATAATTAAAGGTTGCATGACAGGGAATTTAATTGGATATTATTCATGATAGCAGACACCAGTTGCTTTTTATCTGTCGCATGTGTAAGCAATCCGCTGATGGCAATACCATGAATGCCGGTACGCATCAGGTCCGGTATATCCGCTGCCAGAATACCACCAATAGCGATAATAGGAATATCAATGTTCAGGGCTTTCAGTTTCCGCATAATAACATAGATGCCTTCCAGGCCCAGGATAGGACTTAGCTTTTGCTTGGTTGTAGTGAAACGGTAAGGCCCCACACCAACATAGGTAGCTCCGTCCTGCACATGTTGCAGAATATCTTCCAGGGTGTTAGCCGTGCCGCCTACTATAGCTTCACTGCCCATTATTTTTCTGGCCTCAGCGACTGTCATATCATTCTTGCCAACATGAACACCATCCGCGCCTACGGCCTTTGCTATATGCGGAAAATCGTTGATAATAAGTGTAGCGCCGTAATCTGCACAGATAGCTTTGGCTAACAATGCCTCGCTGGCGATAATACTTTCAGGTGCATGTTTAATTCGTAGCTGTACCCAGCGGCAACCCGCTTCGCAGGCCGCCTGAATGTTCTCCAGGTGCATGGGCTGCGATATGTATTGTAATGAACTGATCATGTTAATTAATTTTTCTCCAGATATCCCTGATACGGCAAAACTCTTCTATAGCCCTCTCCGGTTTTTCCCATAGGGCACCCAGCAGTGCGATACCATCAAACAGCATACTGCGGGCTTTACCGGCGGTGGTATCATTCACGCCACCCAACGCCAGCACATTCCCTTTGAAACCATCTTTATCCAGCCGGAAACTTTCATCAAAAGCAGCAGTATAACCTTTCTTGGAAATGCTGTCAAACACAGGACTTAACAGCAGATTACTCCAGTTATTACTGGCCACCTGCAATGTTTCAGCGCTATGAATACTGGTACTTAATGACCATCCCATTTGCTGATAACGACAGATGTCCTCTTCTGTAATATTTCCCCTGGCAGCTTCTCCGAAATGCAGGCCCTGCAAGCCATAGCGTTCACACAAAACAGCATGTTCTGCTATCATCAATCTGGGATAACAGATAGGATCTGCCTGTGATAACAACTGCTCATAATCGGCTTCCTGCCAGCCTGGTTTACGCACGAGGATGCTGTCTGCCCCTTCTTCCAGTAGCTGTTGCCAGATGACTGTTTCACCGGGAATGTTTTGCATATGAGTGATGATCTGTATCAAAGCTTTAGAATTTGATTTAGAAATACACTTCTCCGCCCTGCTCGTTAAAGGCCGCCGCCTGTGCAGCCATACCGGACGCTGCGTATTCTCTTACTTCCTGTGTTATTTTCATAGAACAGAAATGAGGGCCGCACATAGAACAGAAGTGTGCAATTTTCGCGCCTTCTGCCGGCAGTGTTTCATCATGGTAAGAACGGGCGGTTTCAGGGTCCAGCGACAAATTGAACTGATCTTCCCAGCGGAACTCAAAGCGGGCTTTACTCAATGCGTTATCACGGTGTTGCGCACCCGGATGCCCTTTGGCAAGATCCGCCGCATGTGCGGCTATTTTATAGGCAATTACTCCCTGACGTACATCTTCTTTATTGGGCAGGCCCAGGTGTTCTTTGGGTGTTACATAACAAAGCATAGCCGTACCAAACCAGCCTATCATCGCAGCACCGATCGCAGAAGTGATATGGTCATACCCCGGAGCGATATCAGTGGTTAATGGCCCCAGTGTATAAAAAGGTGCTTCACTGCAATGCTGTAATTGTTTCTCCATATTGGCTTTGATAAGATGCATGGGTACATGTCCCGGCCCTTCTATCATCACCTGTATATCATGTTTCCAGGCTATCTGTGTTAATTCTCCCAGTGTTTCCAGTTCGGCAAACTGAGCCGCGTCATTCGCATCTGCGATACAACCCGGACGTAATCCATCACCTAATGAAAACGCTACATCATACGCTTTCATTATCTCACAGATTTCTTCGAAGTGTGTGTACAGGAAATTCTCTTTATGATGAGACAGGCACCATTTAGCCATGATGGAACCACCGCGGGAAACGATACCGGTAGTACGGGTGGCAGTTAAGGGAACATAACGTAAAAGCACGCCGGCATGAATCGTAAAATAATCTACACCCTGCTCTGCCTGTTCTATCAGGGTATCTCTGAAGATCTCCCAGGTGAGGGCTTCCGCTTTACCGTTTACTTTTTCTAAAGCCTGGTAAATAGGAACGGTACCAATAGGCACAGGAGAGTTACGGATAATCCATTCTCTTGTTTCATGAATATGTTTTCCTGTACTGAGGTCCATGATGGTATCGGCTCCCCAGCGGCAGGACCATACTGCTTTTTCCACTTCTTCCTCTATGCTGGAAGATACCGCAGAGTTACCGATGTTGGCATTGATCTTCACGAGGAAGTTACGGCCGATAATCATCGGCTCACTTTCCGGGTGATTAATATTCGCAGGAATAATCGCACGGCCGGAAGCAACTTCCTCCCGTACAAATTCCGGCGTAATAAATTTAACAGGTGTATTAGCGCCAAAAGAATGTCCTTTATGCTGGTGCCATAGCGGATCATCTTTCATCAACTGCTCCACACATTGGTTCTCACGAATGGCGATGTATTCCATTTCCGGAGTGATAATACCTTTGCGGGCATAATGTAACTGGGTAACATTACTGCCTTTTTTCGCTTTCATCGGAGAATGCAAATACGAAAAGCGTAAGGCATCCAAACGGGTATCTGCCAGTCTTTCCTGTCCGTATACAGAGGTAACAGCTGTCAGCTGGTCCACATCATTACGGTCTTTAATCCAGTTCTCACGCAGGCGGGGTAAGCCTTTGCGAACATCAATTTCAATCTCGGGGTCGGTGTAAGGACCACTGGTATCATACACTACAACGGGAGCATTAGGCATTTCTCCTTCAGTGCCATGCGGGCGTGTAGGAGTAAGCGTTATCTCTCTCATGGCTACGCCATTAACATAGATCTTTTTTGAGCCGGTAAATGGCGCACGCGAAATGGGCTGCATAAATTAGTTTTAAATAAGGCAATAAGATTCCTGACGACATCAAGCCGTACAATCAAAAAGGTGAAATGTGGAGATGAATTTACCCTCCCTGTGTAGCGCGTATAATAGTTATACTATCTGCGCTTTGCAGCGTTTGTTGCTGCCAGGTAGCCTTGGGTACAACCTGGCTGTTAATGGCAATAGCAATGCCTTTGTCTGATGGTAATTGAATAAACTGTAAGAGAGCAGCGATGGTTATACCAGGCTGCACCGCATAAAGTTTATTGTTTACATGCACTTCCATGTTTACAGAAATTTAAGTGAAACAATAAACTTTAAGGATGGTAAAAGATGTGAGAGTTCAGTTACTTTTCCCTACGGCAGTATGAACTGCGTCAGGTCTGAGGGTCTCATCTCAGCTTCCCGGTGATTTATTTCCGGAAAACACCCCTAAAGTGAGCGTAAAGGTAGGGGAAAAAGTCCATATCTTTGAAGCTATGAAAAAATGCATTGTGCTGGCTGCATCACTCATTATCCTATATGCGTGTGAGCCATCTTCCGGACCAGCGTCTACCATCACATCCAGGGACAGCAGCCTGATCGATGTGCCGGACAGTACATCAATGCAGATTACGGATTCTGTTGCAATCATTGCAACAACGGATACGGTTACTTATAATGCGGCCCAGTTGGTGGGTAAATGGTTACAACCGGTGCCGGGGCTGGATGACGAAATGCAGGGCTTTCTCCTGAAGAAAAACGGGAAAGCTGTTTCTATCAACACTTACTCTCTTGTATATGACAAATGGTTACTACAGCATGATACATTACTGCTGTGGAACCATGCCGAAGGAGTACATAGCAAGGACTCTGCAGCGACTATAGATACCACGATCATTAAGTCGCTGACAGACACCTCACTGGTGTTATTCCCGATCAAGGCTGTTCCCGGATACCGGGAACAATACAGAAAATCAATTATACATCTGCCATAATGCTACCGCGCAGGCTACTACGGCCATGAATATACCGGCAGTAGCTACCTGCATATCTTCAGTACTTCTGCGGGCTTTTATAACGGAAAAGCCGCCAATCAGTATGGCTGCAATCCCAAATACAAGGGCAGTGCCGGGAGTTTTTGCTGCATAAGCGTAAACGGCAGCAAACACGCCTGCGAACATGGATACGAAGCAGAGAATCTTAGTGCTTCTGGTGGTGGTGGTGTGCTGTTGCATAAACTATGAATTTGAATTAGAAAACTGGGTTTTGTTTTTCTCCCATGGCAGTTTCAGCAACGGTCCTATCTCCTGATAACGGTCATCCTGGTATTCATCCAATCCATAACGGATAGACGTAGTGTCCTTTATTTTTACAAACGTGCCGAAAAGTCGATCCCACAGGGAAAATATATTTGCATAATTAGAGTCTGTTTCCGGTTGGTGATGGCTATGATGCACCTTGTGCATATCGGGCGATACGATGATCCAGCTGAGTGTATTATCAAGCCATTTGGGCAAACGGATATTCGCGTGGTTAAACTGCGCCATAAAGGCGGAAAAAGTCTGATACAGCATTACCATCCAGATGGGCACTCCCATCGTAATAATCGCGAAGAAAAGGGCTATTACGCGGAAGAAACTTTCTACCGGATGATGTCGGAGAGCTGTCGTTGCATCTATAGCGGTATCTATGTGATGAATCTTATGGAAATGCCACATCCAGCCAATTTTGTGCTGGATGAAATGAACCAGGTAGGCACCGATAAAATCCAGCATTAATAACGCCAGGATACAATGTAACCAGAGAGGGAGATGTATGAGGTATAGCAGGCCAAACTGTTCGCGGCTGGTCCATTCAGATGCTTTCACGATCAGGAATGCAAAGCCGAGATTTACGATTGCCGTAGTCAACGTAAAAAACAGATTCGTACCTGCATGACGATAGCGGTTGCTTTTAAAAGATAAACGCGGGATAGCGCCTTCTATGATCCAAAGCAATAAAAGTCCGCCTACCAGAATGGCAGTACGATACCAGGAAGGAATGCTGTCAAAAAACGCTTCCATACGGGAATTAATTTGCGGGATAAACAAGACGGGGTAATAACGTCGTTACTGTCCTTTCGTACCCTTATTTCTACGATAAATTACAACATTTTTTGCTCTCAAACGCTTGCTGGAAAAGAAAAAAGCAACCTCCTTGTGAGAGATTGCTTTACAAATAAATATTAGTTATCAGTTGTTGTCCTGCCTGCTTAATTATTTAACATCAGCGGCATTACCAGCATCAGGAGATCTTCGTTTTCTTCTTTTTCAGAAGGTCTGAGGATACCTGCTTTGGTAGGAGTAGATAATTCGATAGTGATCTCATCACCTTCTGCGGCATTCAGCATTTCTATCAGGAACTTGGCGTTAAAGGCGATCTGCATGTCTTCGCCGGTGTACTGGCAGTTCATACGTTCGTTACCTTCAAAGGAGAAGTCTACATCCTGTGCAGAAAGCTGGAGTTCGCTGCCGGTAATGTTTAACGCTACCTGGTTTGTGCTTTTATTAGAGAATACACTAATGCGTTTCAGTGCGTTCTGGAAATCGCTTTTTACCAGGGTAAGGCGGTAAGGGTTATCTTTTGGAATAACCACTTTATAGTCCGGGAAGCGGGCATCGATCAGACGACAAATCATCTGTGAACCATCATGAGATACAAAGAAGTGATTCTGGCTGTATGATATCTTCAGTTCACTCTCGTTATCCGGCAGGGATGATTTCAGCAGGTTCAAAGGCTTTTTAGGCACAATGAAAGTTTCTGCTTTAGGGCATTCAATGCCTGTTCTTACATATTTCACCAGTCTGTGCGCATCGGTAGCCACAAAGGTGAGGCTGTTGACGGTCAGTTCAAAGAACACGCCTGTCATGGCAGGACGAAGATCGTCGTTGCTCACAGCAAACAGTGTTTTGTTGATGGCTGTTACCAGTGCAGTAGAAGGAAGTGTGAAAGAGGTAGTGTCATCGGCAGTCGGCTCTTTCGGGAAGTTCTCCGGATTTTCACCCATTACCTTGTACTTACCATTATCCGAAGTAATCTCAACTGCATAAGAGTTCAGATCTATATGGAAAGTCAGTGGCTGGTCGGGCAGATTCTTGAGGGAATCCATCAGGATCTTCGCCGGGATACAAATACGGCCGGTTTCTTTGGCTTCTACCTCCAGCTTTACCTTCATTACAGTTTCCAGGTCTGTAGCCACTACAGTTAGTTCGTTTTTGTCAATCAGGAAAAGGAAATCCTCCAGGATTGGCAATACGGTATTGGAGTTAATCACACCGCTGATCTGCTGCAATTGTTTTAACAAAGTAGAGGAAGAAACGATAAACTTCATGTGATATTATTATTTGAAAGCAAACAAAGATAGAAAGTTTTGCCAATCTACAAAGAAGCGGACTGTAAACAACAGACTAATCATGAAATACAGATATTACCCTAAAATGTTATGTTGAATAAAATAACATTTATTGGGCTTATTATTGAGGGATATTCAAAAATTAAGCCTGTATTTCGAATGTTCTGAAAAAATGTAGTGTTTCTTTTAAATGATCTGCATATCCGTTAGCTTTGCGGACTCAAAAAAAATATTTCTAAAACTTAAAAATCTTTTGGGTTATGAAACTGTCTCATTTAGCCGAAACGTTGATCGGGTCTGAAATTATTAAGCTGGCCGGTGAGATAAAGGAGAAGCAGGCCAAGGGCGAGAAGATCTACAATTTTACAATTGGGGATTTTGACCCCAAGGTATTTCCTATTCCGGCTGAGTTTGAGGAAGAGATCATAACTGCTTATAAGGAACATTTTACCAACTACCCTCCGGCAGATGGTATCCTTGAGTTGAGAAAAGCGGTAGGTGAATTCATCTCAGAACATGAACACCTGAACTATGATCCAACAAAGGAGATCGTTATCTCCTGCGGCGGCCGTCCGATTATCTATGCCACATTTAGAACAATCCTGGACAGGGGTGAAAAGGTAATCTATGCCACTCCTTCCTGGAACAATAATCACTATACTCACTTCCTGGAAGCAGAACACGTAGTGCTGGAAACAAAACCAGAAAACGATTTCATGCCTACTGCCGCAGAACTGAAACCTTTAATTAAAGGCGCTACCCTGCTGGCATTATGTTCTCCGCAGAACCCTACCGGTACTGCTTTCGGTAAACAACAACTGGAAGACATCTGCGACCTGGTCATTGCTGAAAACAAGAGCCGCGGTGCTGATGAAAAACCTTTGTACATCATGTTCGACCAGATGTACTGGGTGTTAACTTTCGGACAAACACAACACTACACCCCCGTTTCCCTGCGTCCTGAGCTGAGAGACTATACCATCTTTATCGATGGTATGAGTAAAGCTTTTGCTGCTACCGGTGTAAGAGTAGGTTGGGCATTAGGCCCCGCTCACGTGATAGGCAAGATGAAATCCATCCTGTCTCACGTAGGTGCATGGAGCCCTATGGCAGAGCAGCATGCTGCCGCCAAATACCTGCGTCGCAAAGACGAAGTAAATGCTTACCTGAAGAGCTTTAAAGCTGAAGTAGAGGAAAGACTGCAGCGCATCTATGAAGGATTTGACGCGCTGAAAAAAGCTGGTCATTCCGTAGAGGCTATCGCGCCACAGGCTGCTATTTATCTCACGCTGAAAATAGACCTGGTGGGTAAGAAAACTGCTGATGGTAAAGTACTGGAAGATCAGGCTGCGGTTACATCCTACATCCTGGATGAGGCTAAACTGGGTCTTGTTCCGTTCTACGCCTTCGGTTCTGCAAAGAACTCTCCATGGTATCGCATGAGTGTCGGCACTTGTGTGAAAGAAGAAATACCAGCTATGCTGGCTCAGCTGAAAGCTGCGCTGGAAAAGTTAAAATAGTTATAATAAGCTAAATATCAGAAAAGCCGTTTCGGGATCTCCCCGAAACGGCTTTTCTCATTTACTGTCTGTCCTGTACGTTATTAGTGTTTGTCTTTACCCTTACCATGTCCGTTCCCACCTTTATTCCCGTGACCATTATTCCCATTATTCCCATGACCATTGTTACCAGGATGCTCTTTCTGCCACTGTGCATGCTGAGGATGATACCTGTTCACATAATACTTCTCTTCCCTGCTGTCGCGGATCGGTGTCTGATCGTGCTGGCCTTTAAAGTTGCCGTATTTCTCCTTGTAAACTTTATTCTTAAGGTATGGCCTGTTTACACCATTGATCACCACCTTATGCATGTTGTACACATCATAGCTGGTGTAACGTGCGGGCAGTATTCTGGATCTGTGCCAGCTGTTACCGTTTCTATAGATGTACACCCGGTCAGGTACATAATAATAGGTTTCGATATCCGGCAGGTAATAATAATCAACATAGTCATAGCCTGTAGGTCCCCAGGCTGGCTGAGTACCTAAGTTGATACTAACGTTGACCTGTGCCTGTGAGGCAAACGTAAATCCTGTTAAGGCAATTACGAGGAACATTAACTTTTTCATATAGATTGATTTTCATTAAGTAATGCAAAAGGGATGCCCCAACACGCCAAAACTGATTATTTGAGATATAATCCCGAAATCCATCTGTTAATACCTGAAATTTCGCCGCTATCACATTTTCTCAGGAACCACCTATGGGAAATCCCCTTTCCTGTGTTGATTCAGGGGCATATAAACCTCAAAATCCTATATCCCTTCGTCATAGAAAGCTCATTCCTTCAGCACTCTTACATCATTCCTATATCGTTTGGATATAGGAATGCCGGTAGAATGATATAGGAGTGATATAGGAGTGACGAAGGAATGTTGGTAGAATGAGCCATGAATAAGTCTTTAGGGCCGTGTTTTACAGTGCTTTAAGAAGGGCTTCTAACTTCCTGACTTTTTTGTTCGAAAAGTTAATCAATTGTTAAATAGCCAACTTCCTTGACTATTCTGCTAAAAGTTCTTACTTTTGACTCGGAAACTAAAAAAGTCAAAAAGTTAATGCACGCCGAAACCAAAGATGAAATGAGGGAAAAGATCCTCGAAGCGACTTTGAAGCGATTTACTCACTATGGTGCGTCCAAGACTACCATGAATGAGATAGCTGACGACCTGCGTTGCTCAAAGGCATCTTTATATTATTACTTCCCGGATAAGAAGGGATTACACTTCGCTGTGCTGGAGAAAATCGGGGAAATCTTTCATGCAGAACAAGAGGCTGAGGCGCAGAACATGACATCTGCCACCCAGACCCTGCTGAATATTATTGAAATTAAACGCCAGTTCGTACAACGTTACAGTCGCCTGGAATTATTCAAGGTATTGAATGATGGCAGTCCGGAAACACAACGGGTCATGAGGGAAATGAAGATAGCGATAGATGCGCTGATCACGAAGATTATGAAATATGGCGTAGAGACCGGAGAATTTGTGATAGATGATGTAGAAAGAATGGCAGAATTATATAACCAGACGATGGAAGGACTGAGATTTTCTGTTATAGATTATTGTATGCCGGTTCAGATAAATGCGGACCTGGCCCCCGAAGATTTTGAAAGAATAGTAGCACAGCAGAAGCTGCTGACGGAAATATTTGTGAAAGGATTAAAGCACCGTTAAACAGGAGTCATGCCAGTCAGAGAACGGATAATGGAAACAGCACTACGGATGTTCAGGATGTATGGTATTAAGAGCGTTACAATGTTTGATATATCGAGGGAAAGCGGAGTGTCGAAGAAGACGGTATACGAACATTTCAGAGACAAAGAAGACCTGGTACATGAAGGAATGAGTTTTTTACTGAATGGGCATGTGGAACAATTTAAAAATTTCCGTCAGCACTCTGCCAATGCTATTGAAGAATTAATCAGGGAACTGGAGTACATGGAGTTACTCGGTAAAACAGTGAATCCCGTGATGTTGTACGAAGTACAGAAATATCATCCGGGCATCTGGAAAACCGTAGAAGATTTTAAAAAGGATTGTGTACTGGACGCTATCTCCGAAAACCTGAAGCGTGGAATTGAAGAAGGATTATACCGCAACGATCTTAATACCACAATAGTGGCGCGCATGCGGCAACTACAACTGGAAACGGTATTCGATCCTGCACAATATCCGGCTACACAATATGATATGCACGAGGTAATGACGCAATTAACACAGCATTTCATATTAGGTATTACAACTTTAAAAGGACGTAAAATCGCCGCCGGATACCTACAAATTAAAGACGAAGACTAATATTCGAACGAACTATTAATATTCAAATCCGCCTACAAAAAAAACAAAGATTATACGGATGAAAAGGATCATGTTAACGCTTATTCTCCTTGTGGGAATAGGGGGCTATAATACCTATGCGCAGTCGGAACTGTCGCTGCAGGAGTGCCTGAAGTACGCACTTACCAATAATCAGCAGCTGGCACGTATCCGCATGGAAGAAGATATGGGTCGTTTCAAAACAAGCGAAGTAAGATCCAAAGCACTTCCACAGGTAAATGCCAGTGGACAGTATACCAACAATATCAAGAAACAGGTACTGGCCGTTCCGGGAGAGCTTATCCAGGAACCTGGTAAAACAGTACTGCTGGAAGCGGGTACCACACACAACATCACCGCTTCAGGCACCCTTACACAGACCATATATGATCAATCCGTATTTACCGGTTTAAAAGCCGCAAGAGCAGGAGAAGAATATTACAGTATGCAGTCTGCACAAAGCGAGGAAACCGTTATCTATAATGTGACCCAGTTATATTACAGCACACTGGTATCCCGCGAAAAAATGATCGTACTGGATGCCAATATAGAAAAGATAGGCAAACTGGTAGCCACCACCGGCTCTCAGGTTGAAAGCGGACTGGCAAGGAAAATAGACCTGGACCGTATGCGCGTAAACCTCACCAACTATAAAACACAACGCACACAGGCACAGAACCAATACCTGGTACAACTGAACCAGCTGAAACAACAAATGGGTATGTCAATGACGTCTTCCATCGACCTGCCACATACTTCCTTTAAAGAGATAGAAAGTAAAGCCGTAGCTGCGCTGGATTATGGCGGAGTAAACCTGGATAACAGGATAGAATACCGCTTGCTGAAGAAACAGGAAGAGTTACAGGAGTTCCAGAAGAAAGCATACAAAGCAGAATATTACCCTTCCCTGGCCTTAGCCGGTAACTATTCCTATAATGGGATCAGTAACAAATTTGATATGTTCAAAGGGAGTGGTTCTACTGCCAGCTGGTATAGTATGGCAAATGTGAGCCTCACTTTAAAGATCCCGATTTTTGATGGTTTTGCCCGTCGTTCACGTGTAAGTCAGGCCAGCGTAACGCTGAAAGAGCTGAGTAAACAAAAAGAAGAAACAGCCCTTGCACTCAACACACAGTTTGAAAATGCAAAACTGCAGGTACAGAATAATCTGACTACCATACAGGCACAGAAAGAGAACGTAGACTTAGCCAATGAGGTATATAATTCTACACAGAATAATTACAACCTTGGACTGGCCAACCTCACTGATCTGTTAGATTCAGAAACATCCCTTACAGAAGCGCAGAACAATTATAACGAAGCGCTGCTGCAATACAAACTGGCGGAACTGGACATTATTAAATCAAACGGGAATCTTAAAAGTCTCCTGAACTAATCAACATCTATAAACATCATACTGGATCTATATGAAAAAAATTATTATCTGGAGCTTAGTCGTAATAGCAGCTGGTGCACTGATCATGTGGAAACTGGGCGCCAATAAAAAAGCCAACCTGGCAAAAACGGAGTTCGTAAAAGAAAGTAATTCAGGAGATGTTCCTGTACTGGTAGAAAAAGTATCAAAAACAGATTTCTCACAAGGCTTCCTGGCCAATGGTAACTTCACGCCTGTACGTGAACTCACTTACCTGGCGGAAATTGCAGGACGTATCACTAAACTGACTGTAGACGAGGGTAGCGTGGTAAAACAGGGACAGATCATTGGTTATATAGATGGAGAAATTCTGGGAACAGATTTACAATCTGCAAAGGCTAACCTGGAACAACTGAGAGTAGATAAAGAAAGATATGAAAGCGCATTTCAGACAGGTGGTGTTACCCGCAAACAGGTAGACGATGCGAAACTGCAATACGATCTGGCTGCTTCTAAATATACTGCTGCCAGCCGTCGTGTAAGTGATACTTATATCAAAGCGCCTATACAGGGTGTTATCAATAAAAAATATGTAGAGCAGGGTGCTTACCTCTCTATTGGTAATAAATTGTTTGATATCGTAGATGTATCCCGTTTGAAACTGGCGGTATCAGTACCGGAAGCACAGGTAGTAACCCTGAAAGTAGGTGACAAGGTAAATGTAACTACTAATGTATTCCCCGAAGTTACCTATGAAGGGCGTATCACATTCATTGCAGCCAAAGGTGATAATACACTGAACTATCCGATAGAAATGGAAGTAGCTAACATCAGCGGTAAACAACTGAAAGCCGGGATGTTCGGTACTGCACATTTTGATCTGCCTGATGCATCAGCAGCTATACTGGTAGCACGCACCGCTTTTGTAGGTGGTGTAAACAGCAACCAGGTATATGTAATGCAGGACAACACGGCTAAACTGCGTAAAGTTATAGCAGGTCGCATCTTTGGCGATAAAGTAGAAATAAGAGAAGGATTAAAGGAAGGAGAAACAGTTATCACCAGCGGACAGATCAACCTGATAGATGGTGCTAAAGTAATGGTGCAAAAATAATCAACTATGAAGATCACTGAAATATCCATAAAGCGGCCGACCATAGTGGTAGTGGTGTTTACTGTCCTCTCCCTGATGGGGTTCATTAGCTATAAATCGCTGAACTATGAGTTACTGCCAAAGTTTACATCACCTGTAGTAACAATTGCTACAGTGTATCCCGGAGCTTCTCCTAAAGAAGTAGAGAGTACAATTACCAAGAAGATTGAAGATGCAGTTGCATCCATGGAGAAGATCAAAAAGATCATTTCCAAATCCTCTGAAAGTTTATCTACTGTAACAATAGAATTGAACAACGATGCGAATGTGGATATTGCCCTGCAGGATGCACAGCGTAAGGTAAACTCTATATTATCTGATCTGCCTACAGATGCAAAGGCACCATCGCTGACTAAATTCTCTCTGGATGACTTACCTATCATGACATTGTCTGCTACCGCCAATATGGATAGCAAAACATTTTATGACCTGGTAGATAAAAAAATACAACCATTACTTTCCCGTTTACCAGGTGTTGCACAGGTAACACTGATCGGTGGACAGGAACGTGAGATCCAGATTAATATAGATCCTAAAAAGCTGGACGCATATAAGCTGTCTATTGTACAGTTGCGTCAGACCATCACCAATGCCAACTTAGACTTCCCTACGGGTAAGGTAAAAACATTAGATCAGCAGATGCTGATTCGTCTGGCAGGTAAATATAAGGATGTAGATCAGCTGCGTAATCTTGTACTGACTACACTGGATGATGGTACACAGGTTCGCCTGAAAGATGTGGCAGATGTGCAGGACGGACAGAAAGATGCGGAACGTCTCGCCCGTTTGGATGGAGTGAGTTCTATCGCCCTACAGGTGCAGAAACAGAACGATGCCAATGCCGTAACTGTGAGTGAAGAAATGAAGAAGGCGATCGCCAGCATCGAAAAAGATTATAGTGCCAGCAAACTGAAACTATTTATCGCAAATGACTCTTCCGACTTTACACTGGAATCTGCTGATTCTGTAATTCATGACCTGATCATTGCGATCGTACTTGTAGCCTTTGTAATGTTATTATTCCTGCACAGTATCCGTAATGCGATCTTCGTAATGATCTCTATTCCGGCATCACTGATAGCAACTTTCATCGGTATAAAGCTGATGGGTTACTCACTGAACCTGATGTCCCTGCTGGGTTTATCCCTGGTGGTAGGTATCCTGGTGGATGATGCGATTGTGGTACTGGAGAATATTTACAGGCATATGGAAATGGGTAAGAACCGTGTACGTGCTGCTTTTGACGGGGTAAAAGAAATAGGCTTTACCGTTACCTCTATTACACTCGTAATTGTGGTGGTATTCCTGCCTATCTCGCTGACAAGCGGACTGGTATCAATGATTCTCCGTCAGTTCTGCGTAGTGGTGATGATGTCTACAATGCTTAGTTTGCTTGCCTCTTTTATGATCGTTCCATTACTATCATCAAGATTTGGAAAGCTGGAGCATATCACTGGTAAGAACCTTTTTGAAAAATTCATCCTGTGGTTTGAAAAGCAACTCTCGAAATTTACAGACTGGATGACTGGCATCCTGAAATGGGCACTGAATCATAAAGCAATTATGCTGATTGGAGCAGTAGGCTTGTTATTCCTGTCCTTCATGCTGGTAGGTAAAGGATACATTGGAGGAGAGTTCATTCCTAATGGTGACCGCGGACAGTTCATCGTTGTGCTGGAAATGCCAAAGGATGCATCTGTAGAACAAACCAACCAGGCTACCCGCACTGCGGAGAAATATCTTGCCACTAAAAAAGAAATTACGCGGTTAATCACTACCGTAGGACAAACCAGTGAGGATGGTTTTGGTGTATCGCAGTCAACTGCATACAAAGCCGAGATCACGGTAATGCTGGTAGATCCTAAAGAGCGTCTGGACGGAGCAGATATTTATGGGGCCAGAATCAAAGAACAACTCCGTAAAGTTTTACCTGGTGTGAAGGTGAAAACAATGGATGTGAGTATCATGGGTACGGCACAGACAGCACCTGTGGAACTTGTTGTGATGGGTACTGAGCTGGATAGTGTAATGGGATTTGCCAAGAAAGCGATGGTGGTACTGTCAAAAATTGATGGTACAAGTGATGTGAAGTTATCCGTAGAAGATGGTAACCCGGAAATCAATGTGCAGGTAGATCGTGATAAGATGTCCGCACTGGGACTTACGCTGGATGGCGTAGGAGGAACTATGCAAACAGCATTCAACGGTACTGCAGATGATTCCAAAATAAAATTCAGACAGGGAGATTATGAATATGATATAAACATCCGGTTCGACGACTTTAACAGGAAGAACCTGGAGGATGTTTCCAATATAGAGTTTCTAAATAATAAAGGACAGCTGGTTAAACTGTTGCAGTTTGCTACTATCACACAAGGTTCCGGTCCCAGTAAGCTGGAAAGAAGGGATAAGAATACGTCGGTATCAGTGAAATCGCTGGTTGTAGGTCGCCCAAGCGGTACTGTGCAGGCAGAGTTTGCAGCTAAACTGGCAGAACTGCCTAAGCCTGCAGGTATCAGTTACCTCTGGGCAGGTGATGCGGAAAATCAGGGAGATTCGTTTGGTACGATAGGAATAGCATTGATGATCTCTATTGTACTGGTGTACCTGATCATGGTAGCATTATATGATAACTATATTTACCCGCTGGTAGTATTGTTCTCTATCCCTCTGGCAATCATCGGTGCATTACTGGCACTGGCCCTTACTAACAATACCCTGAACATCTTCAGTCTCCTGGGTATGATTATGCTGATAGGACTTGTGGCGAAAAATGCGATCATTCTGGTCGATTTTACTAACCAGATGAAGGAACAGGGGATGAGTACGAATGAAGCACTGATTCACGCGAATCATGCGCGTCTCCGCCCGATCCTGATGACAACGATTGCGATGGTAATCGGTATGTTACCAATTGCATTGGCAACCGGTGGTGTATCCGCTATCAAAAATGGTCTTGCATGGGTAATCATCGGAGGTCTGACAAGCTCCATGTTCCTGACCCTGATCATAGTACCGGTAGTGTACAGAATTGTGGATAGCGCGATGAACCGTCTGGGAATGAATAAACCTTCTACCAAACGTATGATCCGTCAGAAAATGTCGGCTCCTTCTGAGGAGGAAATTAAAGCAGCAGCATTAAACTAATTATAAGATAATCGTTACTCTAACAGTGTAACAGTTGTAGGTTTAGGTAAATGGCCGGGGTATTCCTACTCCGGCCTCTTTATTTTCTGGCCAGTAATAACATGTGAGATACGGGGAAAGGGATTTCTTCCAGAGAGGTATTGAATAATTTTGTTTTCCCTTCTAATCTGTTTTTCACTATCCATTCGTTACGGTAAGGTTTGGATAGTTTATCTACTCTGAAACCGGCGGTTTCCAAAGCCTGTTGCCAGTCGGCAAAATTCCAGAAACAGAATGTTTCATGCATTTCACTTAACCAGTTGTCTTTATAATCTTTTGTAAACAGGAACTCACAGGCGTCCTGCATTTTTAATTTGCAATAGGTTTCATCTTGTATGGTTACCCATTCATAAGGTAAGTGGAATCCTTCTGCATGACGGAAGTCCTGTGCAAAGCGCGTGAATAAAGCTCTTGTAGACAGTTTATCAAGATCTGTGGTATCGTTCTCTCCGTCGCTGGCATTTAACCACATTAGTATGATCTCGTCTTTATTATCAGGCCCAACAACATCCCTGTTAATCCATACCCCACCAGGAGCAAGCTCCTGATAACGGTTATTGATAAATTCAAGTAGATCAGCCCTGCTGCCGTAAGATTCTATTTCATGGGTAAGAGAAGACGTGTGGATGGTATTCATGCTTCCAGCATCAAATACCAGACTTGTTACTGCATTCTTTTGAGAAAAGAAAACAGAAGGATTTGTAAAATCCCCATTATGCTTACGTTGCAGGCAAATATCAAATAAATGCCTTGATACTTCTACACCGTAAAAATCACACTCATGCAAACGCTCATCTTCACTTCCTGTCTTTATCCAGGAACCAGCTGCACAGCCAATATCTCCTATTCTCCCGGTATGAATATAAGGCGCGGTCTCCTGATATTTTAAAGCAGCTATTTCATCCATCTGCTTTACATAAGCATTATAATCTCTCGTAGCAGTAAGATCTCCGTCTGCGCCTATGATAGGGTCTTTTAGAATACGCTGTACTTTCTCTCCAACATTATACTGGTTCCAGACCTTAAAAGCTGCAGGATGCATCAGATCCAGGATCTGTTTATCTTTTTTCCAGTTATCTGCTTTTACGATCATCTGCACAATATCCCATGGTAAAACCTGTGTGTATTGTTGAGTATTAACATCCCATTCTGCCGGTAATACGCGATAGCCTTGTTCTGCATACATATCCTTTACAGGAGTAGAACAGATTACAATCGTATTATCAGGAGTTAGTTTGTGAAAACCTTCACTGTTATGATTAATAGTTTTTAAGGTATAACCAGCGAAGTTATCAATAACCCCCACATCATCAATTCCATATACAAATACGGGAACATCCAGATAACTGGAAAACTCCTGTATCGTCATAGCCCTTAAGTAAAAAGGAACGGGGTTACGTTTAGTACCCAGATGATTAGAAGAAGTGACCGCAAATATTATTGCGGTAACAGGCATGGGTAACATTGGTTTACCCTGAATATCCAGTTCTCCTTCCAGGCTGCGCTGCACAAGCCCATTCAGGTACTTAAACTGAAAATCTGTAAGAAGATGGTGTCGGCCAGGTATTAGTATATACATCTGCACAAAATAATAAAAAAATGCTGTCTGCCGGGAGGCCGGAGACAGCATGAAAATGGGGGACAAATGATGGTGATGAATTCGTTAGTGAATAGTATGCCCAGATCAGATAATTGCTCGTTTCTTTATTTCGTCAAAAGTGTATTGTTTTTTAATCTCTCCATTTTCAAATACAGTTACCAGCTCATCTGCTAACTGAGGCGCTTCGCTTTGAGCATAAGATTTGAAAACACCATTTTCCTTTACCAGTACCTGTTTGCCATATTTGGATTTCTTGAAAGAAACGCGCGTGTTACCATTTGCATCTAATTCCAAAGGATTCTTCTGTACGTTAATTTCTTTACCATTTACCTGTGCATAAGAACATTTCAATGCATATTCCTGTGTATCACGGTTCACTCGTTGCAGCAAAGCCCCACCCATACCCAGCACCAGGTTTTCAGCACTGATACCGGCATTCTTTAATGCTTCGTAAATAACAGGAATGGAAGAGTAACTGATACCATCACCCTGAATCACACGTACCTGAGGTGGTAATACTTTATACCCTTTCTCATTCAGGGTAAATCCAAATTCCTGCATCAGGATTTCAAATATTTTCAGCAATGTCTGTACAGCATCTCCACTGTCCGGACGTATTACCAATGTTCCTTTACGGTTCAGGATCTGTTGTTTCAGTTCAGTACCCCAGTAATCTTTACATGCACGGAGAATGTTGTAGGAGTCAGATACGCAGGCAATAATACCTGTAGGGAACGTATCCAGAATGTGACGGAATATTTCCAGTTCCCCTTTCTCTCCCAGCAGCGTAACGATAGAGTGTTCAGTGGCAGGGATAGAAACTCCCGGAGCAACAGGTGCGTTATAATAACGTTTCGCGTAAGTAGACGCAATCAATGTATCGCTACCGGCAAAGCTGATCAGGTGAGCGCTACCGCCCCATCCCGCACTTTCTACAGAGCTGGCGCCACGGAAACCAAAGTCGTTCAGTATATAATCGATGCCGGCAAAAGATGCAGCGCTGGCAGTAGTGGTATAATACTGCTGTACTATCTTTTTAATCTCTCTGGAAAGCGTAGCCACCGTACATGGATACCATACCTGCATCAGTAATGTTTCCAGGAAGTTGGTTAACCAGAAACAGTTAGGGTCTGTATTCTCGATGGTCATCAGTACATTCTTTACAGAAGTGACTGTTCCTTCCGGTACTGCTTTGATACGCACCGGTAAACGACCCCCATGTTTCTCTATAATGTATTCGAATTTGCTACGGTCGAAGATATCATTGCGGCCAAATACCTCCAGCAAAGTTGCTTCTGCTTCATCAATCTTTTCTTTAGTAATAACAGCGCCCTGCAGGTATTCCATGAGGAGATACTGTAATCCATAGAAAACGGTTTCTTCAAACTTGCCGCCGCGGCTTTCCAGGTAGGAGTAAATATATTCAGTGCCCGGTATATACAGTTTGTGGTGAGAGTATTTGTAAGCGTCGGCTAAGAGAATGATGTTTTCCTTTGTCATGATTCCTTATTTTAATCGTTTGTAGAATATTTTTCGGCTAATTTTTCTATCAGGGGTATGTGGGTGCTAACTATTTCGCCTTGTGCAATAAGCTGAGGGATCTCGTTTACATTTACCCATCTCATAGCGGCAAGATCGTCTGCGGCTGCAGGTTCTCCGAAGAGGAGGTCTGTACTGAAAAGAGTAGTGATGATCTTATCTACTTCAGAGCGATAACGCCAGTCGTCCATCAGCAGCGATAATTCAAACTGCATAGGTCCGGCTTCCACTTCTCCGCATTCCTCACGTAGTTCACGGCGGGCTGCCATTTCAAAACTGTTATCAGTAGGGTCTGCAAAACCACCAGGCAATCTCCAGGCTACTTCATTCGGCTTGCGGCCTAATAACAGCTGCCGGCGGTTCTGCCGGAACAGGGCGATATCTACTGTAGGATATACTTTTGGAAAGAGGTTGTACGTGTTATAGATCACGCCTGCACGAAACTCTTCCGTATCAAATACTTTATCAGAGATGGCTTCCCTTTGTGCGGTAGCGTTAAAGTCCTGTACGGGAGGCAATGCTTCCGTGTTGTAACGGCCGGTGTAAGAAGGAATGAAACTATCGCGACTACCATACAGTACAAATGTTTCCTGCGGGAAGTTGTTGGATAACAGATCATCCAGTTTCTGAGACCATACTTTATCTATTGCCTGATCGCTGAGTGGTAATATGATGATATCTGAAAACAGCTGTTTGAGCATCCGTTCGCGGGTGTAATAGTCCAACGGATTTTTGCGACTACCCTTTACCGGGCTTACTCCTAAAACAATGATCAGCCGGTTATGTTTTTGTTTCACCTGGCGGATCAGTGAAAGGTGTCCCTCATGAAGGGCCGGTGTCTGAAACCTTGCTATAATGACTGCTGTCGGCTTATTTGTTAGCATAGGATAAATTAGTTTGCGTATTTATGACACAAATGTAATAAGTTATAACACATAGACAAAATAATTTTTGTACTATTTACACAAATAAATATAAACGGCTGATTTTGAGGTGTAAAAATAAAAAAGGCCCCGATAGGAGCCTGTCAATAAATAGTTATATTTCGAAGATGATACCTTCCTGCTTCAGCTTAAAGTATTGTTCTTCATTAAAGCTGTACAGCTTAGCCGGTCGGCCTGCCGACGGATGTTTCTGTTTCTCATTGTGCCCCATCAGAATCCCGAAATGATTCATTTTTTTCTGGAAATTCCGCCGGTCAATGGGACGGTCTAATACCGTCTCGTATAACTTCTCCAGGTCAGAAATCGGGAATTTCTGATCCAGTAGCTCAAAGCCTATAGGCTCATATCTTATTTTGGTACGCAGGCGTTTCACAGCAGTTTCCACTACCTCTGCATGGTCGAAGGCGAGGTCCGGTAACTTCTTGATATCAAACCAGCGGGCATCTTCTGCATCAGAACTGGCGGCCAGTTTAAAGTTGGTAGGGTTTACCAGTCCAAAGTAAGCCACAGACACTACCCTGCCACGGGGATCACGTTCCGGGCGACCAAAAGTATACAGTTGTTCCAGGTAATTGATATGCACACCGGCTTCGGTTTGCAGTTCTCTTGTTACTGCTTCTTCCAGGGTTTCTCCGTCCAGCACAAAACCGCCTGGCAATGCCCAGCGGTGCATGAAAGGAGGAATGGTACGTTTGATGAGCAGTACAGAAATGCTTTCTTTCGCAGTGTAGCCAAACACTACCGCATCCACACAGAGTCTTATGTTTTGTTTTGGTTCCAACCGCTTATTTTATATAATGTTCTACCTGTGTGGTATCCTTATGAAGATTGATGAACAGGGGATTTTTTGCAGGATCGAATACGATAATGGTATTAGCACCCCAGGCATCCTGTGGAACAGGTAAATCTATCAGTACTTCCTGTGCATTTGTTCTATGAAACAGCAGGCTGTCTTTGGCCGCAATGTGTCTGGTGAAACCATGACGTTCAAGATAGTTTTCCATTTGCTGTTTGCGAAGGAACACAGAATCATCAGGATTGCCCGGTTTGATATTCCGGGTTACGTAGCTCTTCTCTGTTATAATATCATAAGCCGCCCTGTTGGTATTATCCCGCTCACCTGACTGATTACACGAAAAAAGCAGGCTGCTTGTTAATAAAATGAGAATACTACGCATGATAAAATTATGTTATAGAGCTGCAAGGTATTAAAAAAAGCGTTGTGGCTCTTAAAACTGGATATTAAAAACTTTTTCGGCTTCTCCTCTGCGGATCTTTACGGTAGTGGTATCTCCCTTTTTGAAGGCAGAAAGTGCCTGCATATAGTCTTCCAGGTTGGCAACGGAATGTTTGCCCAGTTGAACGATTACGTCATTGATTGCCAGTCCGGCCTTTTGAGCGGGTTTACCCTCAGAAACTGCATCTACCCTTACGCCTGCCTTCTGGAAAGTATAATCCGGCATGATACCCAATGTTACAGTGAAGTGTGCGCTGGTACCTGTTTGCAGTTCACGTGTTTTGGAGAACATCAGTTTATCCATGCCATTGGTCTTCTCTACAACGGTATATATCATCCTGATTACCTTTATCTCTCCTTCATAATTAATCTTATCCGCTTCATCTGAAGGCTTATGATAATCGCTATGGGTGCCGGTAAAGAAGAATAATACCGGTACATTTTTACGGTAAAAAGAAGTATGATCAGAAGGGCCAACACCTGATGAATCGTAAGTAAGTTGCAATCCTTCCGGCGCTGTTTTTGGCAGCAATGTAGGCCAGGCCGGAGAAGTACCTATACCGCCAACCTGCAAACCTTTGGTTTCATCCAGGCGGCCTACCATATCCATATTTATCATGTAGTCGAAAGTAGCAGGATCTACAGTGCTATGTTCTGTAAAATATTTGGACCCGAACAGTCCCAGTTCCTCTCCGGAGAAAGCAACAAACAGGTAGTTGTATTTATTAAGGCGGGAAGCTTTAAGCTGTTTGGCCAGTTCCAGCAAAGCTGCAGTACCGCTGGCATTATCATCCGCACCATGATGTATTACTTTCAGCGTTGGTGTCATGGAATTATGATCTTCTCCATAACCGAGATGGTCGAAGTGTGCACCTATCACTACAGTACCAGGGGCTTTATTATCAATATATCCGACTACGTTAGTACCGGTACGTTTGTAGCTACCGAAGGCTACACGTATATTGATATGACTGTCTTCTGTAGTAGAGAGTGATTTACTCACTTTACTGTTGATCCACACCGCCGGTATGGTCAATGGTTCAGAGGGAGTAGCCAGCCATTTCTTCACTTCTTCCGGGCTTTCCGTACCATTATAAAACACTACACCTGTAGCACTGGATTTAGCAGCTTCACGGGCGTACTGGCGGTATACGTCAACCGGTGCGGTGTGAGGGTTTACCTCAAATTCCTTCACGTTTATCAGCCATATATTATCCGGTTCATTTACATCTGGTATTACATCTCCTTTTACACTTTTTTCTGCGCTGAAAGGGAGTGGAATAAACTCTTCGCCTGCGGCAAGATTAGCAATATTGATAGTGAGCAGACTTTTTTCCGCAATAGTTCTGGTTTCACTTACAGGGAATGTCTGCAGGTAACCGTCATTACCTTTGGGCGTTAGTCCTGCCTGTTTCATCTGATCGGCGATATACGCTACGGCCAGTTGTTCTCCGCGGGTGCCGGTACGGCGGCCTTCCAGTATGTCGCTTGATAAATAAGAGATGCTGGCCTGAAGGTTTCCCAATGTTTTACGGTCAGCCTTTTTTTGGGCGTTTAATGGTGTAAAGGGCAATAAGAGTGCGAATAGCCAAATGTTGTGCTTCACAGTTGTTGTTTTTTAGGAGTCTGTTGACGGTTGTCAATAAACAAGAACAGGTGTTAAGCCTTTGAAGTTCAGTGCAAATGTAGTTTACTTCTATGTACTATGGATTATTGACTGCAAACACGAAGGCAATTATTGCACCAAAATCACGATTTAAGCCCGAATTTAGAAAATCACCCTATTTTTGCGGGGCTAAAACAAGATCTGAACTTTAAAACATACCCAAAACAAGAAACCGATCATTAAACATTTATGAAGAACACACCTTTTACAAACAAACACATAGCGCTGGGCGCTAAGATGGCTGCTTTTGCGGGCTACAATATGCCAATATCATATACTGGCATTAATGATGAACACCAGGCAGTGCGTAATAATGCAGGGGTTTTTGATGTAAGCCACATGGGTGAGTTTATACTAAAAGGAGAAAATGCACTGGACCTGATTCAGCGTGTTACCAGCAATGATGCATCCAAACTGACAGCGGGTAAAGCACAATACAGCTGCCTGCCAAATGAAACGGGTGGTATTGTGGACGATCTGCTGGTATATTGCATTGAAGAAAACAAGACGTATATGCTGGTCGTAAATGCCAGCAATATTGAGAAAGACTGGAACTGGATAAGCCAGCATAATACTAAGGGTGCAGAGATGCACAACATTTCTGAAAAGACCTGCCTGCTGGCAATACAGGGGCCTAATGCTTCCGGTATGCTGCAGTCATTAACAGATATTGAACTGGTAAACCTGAAGTATTATACTTTCGCAAAAGGGGGGTTTGCAGGGGTGCCAAATGTATTGATCAGTGCTACCGGTTATACCGGTGCGGGTGGTATTGAAATCTATTTTGAAGATAAAGACGGGGCTGCGGATAAGATCTGGGATGCCATATTTGAAACCGGCGGACCAAAAGGACTGAAGCCAATCGGACTGGGTGCCCGTGATACCCTGCGCCTGGAAATGGGTTTCTGCCTGTACGGTAATGATATTGATGATAATACGTCTCCCCTGGAAGCAGGTTTGGGCTGGATTACAAAATTTACAAAAGACTTCACTTCCCGTAGTATATTTGAGGCGCAGAAAGCTGCCGGTTTAGAGAATAAGCTGGTAGGTTTTGAGATGATAGATAAAGGAATTCCGCGTCATGACTACGAAATCAAGGATGCAGCCGGGCAGGTAATTGGCCGGGTAACCTCCGGGACACAGTCGCCCTCTTTACAAAAAGCGGTAGGTTTGGGTTATGTGAAGACCGCATTTGCTGCCCAGGACTCCGAAATCTTTATTGCGGTGAGAGATAAGTTGTTGAAGGCCAAGGTAGTAAAAGTTCCTTTTTTAAGTTAATAAGAACATAATAAAAAAGGAGCGATAATCGTTAGCTTTATTTGCTGAAAAACCATATCCGCTATGCCTACAATTCATATAACTACTTTGATTCATGCTCCAATGGAAAGGGTCTTTGACCTGAGCCGGAGCATTACCCTGCATAAGCGCAGCATGCTGCACCTGCAGGAGGAAGCAATAAAGGGCCGTACTAACGGGCTGATAGAGTTGGATGAAACAGTTACCTGGCGTGCCAAACACCTGGGAAAGATAAGGCAACTGACTACCCGTGTCACAGAAATGCATCCTAAAGATTATTTCTGCGATGAAATGGTAGAAGGGGATTTTACCTTTATGAAGCATGAGCATCATTTTAAGCAGATTGAGAACGGCACCGTAGCGATTGATATTTTTGAATTTGGTACTCCGTATGGCAAGCTGGGCAAGCTACTGGAGAAGTTTTATCTCCAGCGTTATATGACCCGCCTGCTGCGACTACGGAATAGTGTAATAAAAGATTATGCGGAGAGTGAAAAGTGGAGAGTGATATTAGATTAACAGCGACAGGGCCTGTTGTATAGCAGGTCCTGTAATTGCAACTTAAGAGAGAATGACAGAACAAGGAAAACCCTCTTTGGAGGTATGTTTATCACCAGCATTGCTGCACTTGTATGATGTGAAGAATTGTATAGTGGTGATTATTGATGTGTTAAGGGCTACTTCTACTATCTGTACAGCCTTGAACAATGGAGCAACCAAAGTTATACCGGTATCATCGGTAGCAGAATGTGTGAGTATTGGCAAACAGCTGGGAGCTGTTACTGCCGGTGAGCGGGATGGAATGATTGCCGAGGGCTTATTAAACGGAAACTCTCCTTTTGAGTATTCCAGGGAATTCATCCAGGACAAGACACTGGTGCTGACCACAACAAACGGTACCAAATTACTGCATATGGCTAAAGATGCCATACAGATCATTACCGGTTCCTTTCCTAATATTTCTGCAGTATGTGATTACCTGGTAGCACAAAAGTTGCCGGTGATCCTGGGTTGTGCTGCCTGGAAAGATCGTGTAAACTTGGAGGATACCCTTTTTGCCGGGGCCGTAGTGAGCCGTATAAAAGAACATTTTTCTGTCAATTGCGACTCAGCAATAATGGCAGAGTCTGTATATAATACTTCCAAAGACGATATTTTTGGTTTTATGACACAGGCTTCCCACTTTAAGCGCCTGGCTAATTACGGATTGGAAAAAGATATCCGTTATTGTCTTTCCCCTGATGGCGCCAACGTTTTACCGATATTCAGAAATGGAGAGTTGGTAATAGCGGGATAGCGTTCTGCACAAAGCCTTCAGCTTTTAGCTTTTTAGGTTTTTTCTGCTTACTTTTGTGAATTGCCTTTTCACCAGCTGCTAAATATTTTAGTTTTTTAACCCGCTGGAAAAAAAGTAGGCAGATTTTTGAACTATGTCGCTGCCCCAGTTGCTCAAATATGTTTATAATAACGGAACCGATGAGGTAATCCGTAGGGGGAAACGTATATACGCAGCTGGCGGTGTAGAACTGATAGAGGCAGACCCGGTTTTGAAGTCAGCCACTTTCCGCGTTAAAAGCGATACACACGCCAATTACTATAGAGTTTCCATTAATAAATACCATGATACGGGCAGTATGAATGTCCGTTGCCAGTGTCCTTACAACCTGGGAGATATCTGCCGGCATGAGGCCGCCGCAATGTTCCAGCTACAGGAAATGCTGGATAAAAATCATTTCGATAGCTATGAAACCAAGTATAACCAGCAGCATACGCTGGTGAAAATGAAGTTCATAGATATCAAAGCATTAAAACTGCTTACCAATAACGACATTTTTGCAGAGGCAGAAAAAATGGCCAAACAGGCCCGTGCAGTTAAAATCATTTCTGCCAAGGATGAAAAAGTAGAGGCCGTACTGAAATTTGAAGGGGCAGAATTCCCCATGATCTTACAGCGGAATGAGGAAAGGCACTTTGATACACATTGTACCTGTGATGAAACAGAATTTGCCATCTGTAAACATAAAACCGCCCTGTTCCTGTTCCTGCTGAATAAGCAGGGACCTTACTATTTTGATACACTCAGGAACTGGGATAAGGAAAAGAATAAGTTATTAGCATTATATGGTTATTCCTTAGAGGATAACCTGGAAGGGAAGTTCACCTTCTCTTACCTGGAAGGAAAGCCTTTCCTGCGGGTGCTTGACTCAAGCATCAAAAGAGTAGATGGTCTGGGAAGTGGTAACCGTCAGCCGGTAGCACCTCCGCCACCAGATGTGGCAGCTGTTATTACCCAACGTGTGGGAGTGGTGTTTAACGGGAACGAACCTTTGTACCCGTTCTTCAGGATAGACCTGGTGAGCGGGGAAGTGAATGAAGAGCAAACAACGTTCGTATCGCTGGTAAACAAGCTCGATCTTACCAAATACGTAGATTTTTATCAATATAAAGAGATAGACCGTGACCTGATAACACCTATCCGTAAGGTGCAGGGCATGGAAGTGAGTAAGTTCCTCAGTAAGAATTCCCCTTTTGCGGGCATCTGGGAGAACATTACGCACGACGAAAATGAATCGGCCCTTCCTACGGAAACGAAGGAACTGATGCTGGAGTACCTTCACCCCAAGCTGGCCAAGCTGTTCCCACAGATTGCCGCTCATGGGTTATTGTTCTTCCTGCCTAACCGTCAGCCTTTTAAAACAAAGGGCCTGCTGCCGATTAATTTATCCGGTGAAAGGTTGCAACCCATCTTTAAAACACATTCCTCCCCCGACTTTGTGGAGATCACCTGTCATGTTTCTATAGAAGGTGAAATGGTGAATGTGGCGGATAACGAATGGGACAGCTCTCTCCTGTTCCTTAAAGGACAGGTATTGTACCTCTTCGAGAACCCACAGGATGCCCTGCATGTGGAACTGTTCCGTGAAACCGGACGGGTAAAGATCCCGGCTGATCAGTTTAGCACGTATTTACAGGATTACCTGCTTCCGTTAAGTAAGCACTATAGTATTGAATTTGATAATTCCCTGCTGGCAGAGGTGGATGATGTGGTGCCTGAGTACAGGGTGTTCCTGCGTGAAGTGGGAGAAACATTCGTTATCCAGCCAGGGTTTGCCTACCATGGACAGGAAGTGGACTGGAACAGCGATGCCCGGATCACCGTACAGGAAGGCAATAAAGTACTGATCATTCATCGTAACAAATCCGCAGAGCGGGAGTTTGTTGAAAAGCTCAGTACACTACATACAAACTTCTCTCAGCCTAATACACATAATTACTTTTTCCTGCGTGCAAAAGAAGCCCTGAAGAATAACTGGTTCTTCCTGTTCTTTGATGCGCTGAAGGAAATGAATGTGCGGGTATTTGGATTTGAAAACCTGAAAAACTTCAAGTTCAGTGCACATAAACCTGTCACCAACCTGCAGATCAGCTCCGGTATTGACTGGTTTGATGCCAAGATAGAGGTGGTGTATGGTGATCAGAAGGTAAGTATCCGGGACATTAAAGCCGCACTGGCCAGCAAACAGAACTATGTTCAGCTGGCGGATGGTTCCCTGGGTTTATTGCCTGAAGAATGGCTGAAGAAATATTCGCTGTTATTTAAGATAGGTGAAGAGAAAGATAAGGGTGCGCTGAAACTGAGTAAGTATAACTTCAGCGTAATTGATGAACTGTTTGAGTTCATTGATGATGAAGCTATTCTGATGGAGCTGGAGCAGAAACGCCGTAAACTCTTACAGTTCGACGAGATCCGTAATATAGACCTGCCTGCTAATATGCACGCTACCCTGCGTCCTTACCAGGAAAGCGGGTTCCAGTGGCTCAACTACCTGGATGAAGTGAAATGGGGCGGGATTCTGGCAGATGATATGGGTCTTGGTAAGACCATACAGGCGCTTACATTTATCCAGCATTATAAAAACACGCATGATGATAAATGTCTGGCACTGGTTGTTTGTCCTACCACATTGATCTATAACTGGGAGAATGAAATCAAGAAGTTCACGCCTACGATGAGGTATCATATACATCATGGTCCGGCGAGAATGAAGAGTGCGGAAGAACTGCAACAGTTTGATATCCTCATTACCACTTATGGCACCTTACGCAGTGATATCACTACACTCATGAAGATGCCGCTGGACTATGTAGTACTGGATGAATCGCAGGCTATCAAGAATCCGCAGAGCAAGGTGACCAAAGCGGCACAGCTACTGAATACCCGCAATAAGCTGGCATTGAGTGGTACCCCCATGCAGAATAATACCTTTGATATATATGCACAGATGAACTTCCTGAATCCGGGAATGCTGGGTAGCGTAGACTTCTTCCGTAATGAGTTTGCCACGCCTATCGATAAGTTCCAGGATGAAGAACGTAAAGATCATCTGCGTAAACTTATCTACCCTTTCATATTAAGACGTACCAAGGAGCAGGTGGCGAAAGACCTGCCAGAGAAGATAGAAACCGTGATCTTCTGCGAAATGGATACGGAACAGCGCCATATTTATGACGCTTACCGTAATTCTTATCGCTCCAAGATCCTGGGTGTGATAGAAGATCAGGGTATGGAACGCTCCCAGCTGACTATCTTACAGGGTCTGATGAAGCTGCGTCAGATCTGTGATTCGCCGGCTATCCTGAATGATACGGAGAAGTATCCGAACCATTCTGTGAAGCTGCATGAACTTACCCGTGAGATGTCTGAGAACATCAGTAACCATAAGGTGCTGATCTTTTCACAGTTCCTGGGCATGCTGGGCCTGATCCGTGAGAAGCTGCAGCATATGAAAATCGAATTCGAATATTTTGATGGTAGTACTTCCGCCACAGACAGGGAAAAGGCCATTCAGAATTTCCAGAATAACGAGGACTGCCGCGTGTTCCTGATATCTTTAAAAGCCGGTGGTGTGGGTTTGAACCTTACGGCGGCAGATTATGTTTATATAGTGGACCCATGGTGGAATCCGGCGGTAGAGCAACAGGCTATTGACCGTACACACCGTATTGGACAAACGAAGAACATCTTCGCTTACCGAATGATCTGTAAAGACACGGTAGAAGAGAAAATACTGGAATTACAGGAACGTAAGAAGTCTCTGGTAAAAGAGATTATTGCGGACGACAGCGGTTTTGTGAAGAAGCTTACCAAAGAAGATGTCTTATATCTGTTCAGTTAAATATGGTGAAACGGAGATAAGATACCTGCATCTACAGATAGCCGGGAGGGCAAATAATATTTTTGCAATATTTTAACCCTTTATTTTATTCCTATTCCATTAAATTTGCCTAATATTCTTTTTCAAGACTTTATACTTAAACATGAAGAAAATATTCTTTACGCTGGGAATGCTGCTTGTCTCTTATAGTATTTTTGCACAGAGTGCAGGTGATGCGGTTGCCGGTAAGGCAATGAAAGCAACGCAACATTCCAAGGACTTTTTGGTGATCCAGCTGGGTTATGTTGGTTTGGCGGGTACAGGAGCCAGTGCGATTAAATCCGGTTTTAACCGTGAGTTTAATCTTGCTTTTATGTATGACATTCCTTTGCAGAAAACTAATTTCAGCCTGGCAGCAGGTTTAGGTATCAGTTCAACGGGGATATATCTGAATGATCAGGTTATTAATCTTTCCGCTGTAACTACTTCTCCGGCTTTCACTTCTTCTTCCACTTATAAGAAGTTCAAATTAGCCATGAACTACATTGAGATTCCTTTGGAAATTCGTTACCGTCAGGTGCCGGAAAATGCGAATAAAGGCTTCAAAGTAGGATTAGGTATTAAAGTAGGTAACCTGGTGAATGTACATACACGTTCAGTGGAGACTATCAATAACTCTAAGCATGTTGAGAAGGAATCTAACAAGAGTCTGTTCAATACATGGCGCTTTGATGGTACTGCAAGAATAGGTTATGGTAACTTCTCTCTCTACGGTACTTATGCACTGACTACGATCTTTAAAGACAACAGCACTTATGATATCAAACCATATTCAATTGGTATCATGATCAGTGGTCTGTAAAATAATCTGAGTTAAATAAAAAGAGCGGTCCGGGATTCCCGGGCCGCTCTTTTTATTTGCAGGTTGCTTCTTTTTGCAGATATCTTATCTGCCTTTGAAAACAGGCGTTACTTTCTCAATAAAAGCTTTTATCCCCTCAGCATTATCTTCTGTTTTTCCTGCTATTTCCTGGCAATAGGCTTCATAGTCTAATGCAGTATCCAGGTTTTCTGTCATCCCTTTCGTCAGCATTTTCTTCATCATGGCAATTGCTTTGGTAGGAGCATTTGCATAAAATGTTGCTTCTGCCTGTACCACACTGTCCAGTTCTTCGGGTTTTACTACCTTGTTAACCAGCCCAAGCTGCTGTGCTTCTGTGGCGGAAAGTTTAGTTGCCTTTGTGGCCAGTTCAAAAGCCCTGTGATAACCAACAGTACGTGGTAAAAAGTAAGAAGAGCCGGAATCCAGTACCAGGGCAATATTGATAAAGATTTCTATCATAGAGGCCGTTTCACTGGCAATAATCATATCGCAGGCCAATGCCAGTGAGCAACCTGCTCCTGCCGCCACGCCATTGAGCCTGCAGATAACCGGTTTTGGCATATTGCGGATAGCCCTGATAATAGGATTATATCTTTTGTGCAGTGACTCGCTGAGATTGCGTGTACCAGCCTCCATAGAAGCTTTAAGATCCTGCCCGCTGCAGAAAGCTTTTCCGGCGCCGGTGAGTACCACTACTCTTACCGCAGGATCTTTTTCTGCCTGTTTTAAAGCATCCTGGAGTTCGTAACTCTGGGCATCATTAAATGCGTTGTAAACTTCGGGGCGATTGAGTGTAATTGTGGCAATGCCATCATTGATCTGGTGTAAGATTGCAGACATGGAAATTTAATTGTGGAATTGGAGTAACGAAAGATCGTAAACAGGAAACTCCTGTTTACGATCGTATATTATTTAAAGTGTTTCAGTTAACCATTTAAAGAATTCACGTTGCCATACCAGCGCATTCTGCGCCTTCAGCACCCAATGATTCTCTTCAGGGAAATAAAGCAGTTTGCTTTTAATTCCTTTTAACTGGGCCAGCTGGAAAGCCTGTAATCCCTGTTCTATACCAACACGGAAATCAATCCCACCCTGGATAATCATGATAGGCGTATTCCATTTACTGGCATACTCACTGGGATTAAACTCTTTATAGATTTTAGCATTGGCAGGGTCCCAGTAAGCGCCGATATCATAGTTGGCAAACCACAGTTCTTCTGTAGTACCATACCAGCTTTTCAGGTCAAAAAGACCATCGTGTGCGATGAATGTTTTAAAGCGATTGTTATGCACACCCGCCAGCATATAAACAGAGTAACCGCCATAACTGGCACCTACAGCACCCAGGCGGCTTTTATCTACATACGGCTCCTGGCTAACTGCATCAATAGCGCTCAGGTAATCACGGATGGGCTGTCCGCCCCAGTCCTTACTGATAGCAGCATTCCATTCCACCCCATGACCCGGCATACCACGACGGTTAGGGGCTACAACAATATAGCCCTGGGAAGCGATTAACTGGAAATTCCAGCGGTAAGAGTAAAACTGTGATAGTGCCGCCTGTGGGCCACCCTGGCAATACAGGAGGGTAGGATATTTTTTTGCAGGATCAAAGTCGGGAGGGAAAATCACCCAGCTTAACATGTCTTTGCCATCAGTCGTTTTGATCCAGCGTTTCTCCACCTTACACATGCCTGTTTTATCATACACGGCTTTGTTCACTGTTGTGAGTGGCTGCATAGTGCCTTTAGGCAGTGAAACCGTGTACAGTTCAGACGCATGGTTGATATCCATACGGGATACTACCAGTGTATTACCTGACTGCCCAACGATATCACTGATATCAAAATCTCCTTCTGTTACCTGGCGTATATGCTTTGCGGTTGTAGCCGTTATATCTTTCTGTAATGCTATTTCCAGCAATTGTTCCGTACCCTTTACAACAGCCAGGAAGTAGAGTTGCTTACCATCTTTGCTCCAGTAGATAGAAGCTACGGTGCCATCCCAGTCTTTAGTAAGATTGGTACGTGTACCGGTAGCAAGGTTCAGGACGATGATATCATTTTTATCTGCCTCATAACCATCTTTGGCCATGCTTTGCCAGGCCAGGTATTTACCATCAGCACTGAAAACGGGCCCCAGGTCGTAACCGGGCATACCTTCGGAAAGGTTCTTAGTGGCTTTGGTTTCCAGGTTGTATTCGTAAATATCGGTGTTGGTACTGATAGCGTAATCTTTACCGAACTTCTTCTTGGAAACATAGATAATGCTTTTGCTGTCAGGGGCCCAGATCATATCTTCTGTACCGCCGAAAGGCATCTGAGGAGCATCAAAAGCTTCTCCTTCCATAATATCTATAGGAGTGCCTACCTGACCATTCTCATAGGTAGCGTAGAATACGTGCTGGAAGTTACCGTCTTCCCAGGCATCCCAGTGGCGGTAGTTCAGGTTATCGTAGATCTGTACGTTTGACTTTGGAAGGTCTGGATAATGGTCGGCACCACTCACCTTTTTGATCTTCACATCTTTTGAAAAGAGGATGTGTTTACCATCGGGAGACAGGCGTATATTCTGTAATCCGCCTTCTACATTGGTGAGTTGTATGGCACCGGTGCCATCTGCGTTCATTTCCCACCATTGTCCTTTTAAGGAATAGCCGATCTTCTGAGCGTTAAGGGCAGCCACATCGCCTTCACCGCCTGGCGCTGTAGTGATCTGCTGTGCAGTACCGCCGGTTAACGGGATAGCATAGAGGTTCTTTTCGCTTTTGTTTTCAGCAATGTTGTATTGCGATACGCCGTAAACAACTGTTTTGCCATCTGCCGTAATCGTTTCCCCGCTTACTCTGCCTAATTGCCAGAGTTGCTCAGGCGTCATTTTCTGTTGCGCCGTGGCCATAGTTGTTATAAATAGTGATGTTAACAAAAGAGGTTTGAGCATGTTAGATTTTGTTTGGAGGAATAAATGTAGGGAAAATAGTGTCAGCATCTAATTTGCTACCTTTGTAAAAATTATCAGATACTTTGATTGAGAAAAAACAAGCGATACAACAGGAAGAGAGAGCGGTGATCGTGGGCTTGATAACCAAGGAACAAACTGAGCGTCAGGTACAGGAGTACCTGGACGAGCTGGTGTTTCTGGCAGAAACAGCAGGGGCTCCCATTATAAAACGATTCACACAAAAGATGGCCCGTCCCGATAGGGCAACCTTTGTGGGTAAGGGTAAACTGGAAGAAATAAGAGATTTCATTACCGGAAGGAATATTACCCTGGTAATATTCGATGATGAGCTGTCTGGCTCCCAGATAGCCAATATAGAAAAGGTCCTGAACGTAAAAGTGATAGACCGTAGTGACCTTATCCTGGACATTTTTGCCCGGCGTGCCCGCACAGCCCAGGCAAAGGTGCAGGTGGAACTGGCACAATATCAGTACATACTGCCGCGCCTGAAAGGGATGTGGAGTCACCTGGAAAGACAGGGAGGTGGTATTGGTAGTCGTGGTCCGGGGGAAACGGAAATTGAAACTGACCGTCGTATTATCAAGGATAAGATCTCCTTATTGCGTAAACGCCTGGCAGAAATCGATAAACAGGCGCTGACCCAGCGTAAAGACCGTGGTGAATACATTCGTGTGGCGCTGGTAGGATATACCAATGTGGGAAAGAGTACCATCATGAACGTGCTGAGTAAAAGTGAGGTGTTTGCGGAGAATAAGTTATTCGCCACGCTGGACACCACTACCCGTAAGGTAGTGTTCGATCAGACACCTTTCCTCTTAAGTGATACCGTAGGGTTTATCCGCAAATTACCCCATCACCTGGTAGAGAGTTTTAAGTCAACCCTGGATGAGGTACGTGAAAGCGATGTCCTGATGCACGTGGTAGACATCTCCCATCCACAGTACGAAGACCAGGTAGAAGTGGTGAACCGCACGCTGCAGGAGCTGAAAGCCTTTGACAAGCCAACCATCATGATCTTTAACAAGATGGACCTTTACGAACAGAACACGTTCGATAAATGGCTAGCAGAGGATATTAAACAGGATATCCTTACCCAGATGAAAGCCGACTGGGAACGTCGTTCACAGGGCAATTGTGTGTTCATCTCTGCGCTGGAAAAGAAGAATATTGAAGAGCTTCGCCAAACCATTATGGATAAAGTAATGAACTTATACCGGGAACGTTTTCCTTACAAGTCAGAATTTTTCTATTAATGGCAAAACAATACAACTGGCACCGGGTAGAGGATCTTCCGATGGCCAACCGGGAGATTACTGTGCTGGATGTTCATGGAAAGAAAATTTGTTGTACCCGCTATGAGGGCAGTTTATATGCGTTCGCATATAAGTGCCCGCATGCCAGCGGGATTATGGCGGATGGATTTATAGATGATTCCGGGAATGTGGTATGTCCGTTACACCGGTACCGGTTTAGTGTGAAGAATGGGTATAATTCAAGCGGAGAAGGGTTTTACCTGAAAACCTATCCGGTAGAACAACGGGAAGACGGGGTGTATATCGGGTTAGAGAAAACCGGGCTGTTCGGGTGGTAACCACGTTAATTTTCCATTAAAGACAAATGTATTCTTGTGCAAGTGCCAGCTATGCTGTAATTTTTGCACATGTCTTCTTCCTCTTTCTCCTTCTCAGAAAAACAGGTCAGCATATTCATCATAGGGCTGCTTGTATTCCTGCATTTTACAGGTTTGAATGTTACCGTTATGGAGCCTGACGGCGCTTTATATGCCGGCATTGCCAAACATATGGTACAGCATCATGACTACCTGAACCTGTTTGCTGATGGGCATGACTGGCTGGATAAGCCTCATTTCCCTTTCTGGATCATGGCGCTCTCCTATAACCTGCTGGGCATTAACACCCTTGCTTATAAACTTCCTGCCATCCTCTTTTTAATGATGGGGGTGATCTATACTTACCGGTTCGCACAGGCTTTATACGGGGCTCAGACCGGGCGTTGGGCGGTATGTATCCTGCTATCGGCAGAACACCTGATTATCTCCAGTAATGATGTCCGGGCAGAGCCTTACCTCACAGGTCTGATCATCGCCAGTGTATACCATCTGTATAGAGGGCGTGGTTTCCACCTGGTATTAGGAGCGTTGTTTGCCGCTTGTGCGGTAATGACCAAGGGGCCTTTTGCACTGGTACCGATAGGTTGTGCCATTGCCGGGCAATACCTTTTTACCCGCCAGTGGAAGGAGTTATTCCATTTACGATGGTTGCTGGTTGCAGTGCTTATTGGCATCTTCATCATTCCTGAGTTGTATGCTTTGCGTCAGCAATTTGATCTGCATCCGGAGAAGGTCATCTTTGGGCAAACGGGTGTCTCCGGTATCCGTTTCTTTTTCTGGGATAGCCAGTTTGGCCGGTTTATGAATACGGGGCCTATCAAAGGACAGGGCGATCCTTCCTTTTTCTTCCATACGGTATTATGGGCCTTTTTACCCTGGTCTATATTCTTATATGCAGCGGTGATCGTTTTTTTCCGCAGGGACAAGCGCGAGTATTATTGTATTTGTGGGGCGTTGGCAACATTTGTGTTGTTCTCTCTTTCCAGTTTCCAGTTACCGCATTATCTCAATATTATCTTCCCATTTTTCTCTATTCTCACCGCTCAATATATTTTATCGTTAAAAGGGCTGAAATTCTTCCGGATCACTCAATATGTAATTATGAGTATCATCGGGGTAGCTATCGTTGGATTATGGCTGTTATATCAGCCGGCAGTTAACTATGTGACCGTCGTGTTGATCCTGCTGGTCGTGTTGTTATTTATTTTCCTTCCGTTGCAGGGGTTGCAACGTGTTTTTTTCCGAACCTGTCTGGCCAGTATAGCATTGAATCTGTTTTTGAACGGGATGTTTTATCCGGATGTATTGCAATATCAGAGTGGGAGTGCGGCTGCTTTTTATGCAAATAAAGTGTTGCGGGGTCAGCCGGTAGTTTTTTACAGGGTGAATTCTTATGCGATGGAGTTTTACCTGGATGCACCGGTAGAAAGGTATGAAAGTGTAACAGCTGATAAGCCGGGTTTGTTTTTTACAACACCGGGATATAGGGATAGTTTAGTTGAACTGGGGCATTCCTGTAAGGTAATAAAGTCATTTCCTTATTTTGCTGTAACAAAATTAGATCTTCCTTTTGTGAATCATAGTACACGTAATTCCGCTTTGGGAGAGCGTTTGCTGATATCTGTAGATGCTGTATCAGAAAAAAAAGTAAAGTAAATTTGAAAAATTTCTCGAATAGATTTTGCAGGAATAAAAAAATGTCTATTTTTGCAATCCCGAAACGGGAAAACACTCCTCCTTAGCTCAGTTGGTTAGAGCATCTGACTGTTAATCAGAGGGTCTCTGGTTCAAGTCCAGAAGGGGGAGCAAAAAAAGGGTTTTAACGTCTTACGTTAAGACCCTTTTTCATTTAATAGGAGTATTTTTGTATTCAGCTTCACAGATATCCATCCTGGAAGTACAAAGCCGCTTAAGATTAAACTATCAACCAACGTTTGTAAACAATCACGAAACACTTCGTCAAGGCATTTTGTTTAAAGAAAGGATTTGTTCATAATCAGATTACGTAGCTAAACATCATTAGAAGAAAAATAAATTATGGGTAACGAGGTAGGAAAGTATTTACCATTTTGGGGAAAGTTTATTTCTGTGATTAAGATCTTATTGAAAAGATCAATTGCAGGAGACCAGGTGTTCGAAATGAGTAAAGGAGAATTTGAAGCGATTGGTAACAGGGAAAAGTCCGGTTACAGCTTTAATCTCGAGATCATTAACGGACGTGTTACCAATGATCTTGGAGGCTCTGCTATTGCCCGGGATTTGTTCCAGGTGCTTTCAGACAATGAAGACATCAAGAAATGGCTGAAAGGAAAGAGTGTGAAGATTAACATGGGGAATAAGTTCTCTTTGATGCTTCAGAGTACTCAACTGGACTAACACACTGGTTTTATTAGCCCCCAATTCTATTTCCCTGAAAGGGGGAACGGGCCTGCTGTATAAGTATAATTTTCATGAAAGAATATAGGAAGAGGATCTTAATTAAGGTATAATTGAAATCCTTCTTCCGATTATGCTGCATCTGCGAGTGATATTCTGAAACCCTCCCCCTGCTATGCCAATAGGAATATCCCAATAAATCAATTCCCCGTTAATTTTCTCCAGCGCAGCTTCTCCAAACCAACCTGCTAGTTTTACATCCTTTTTGAACGTCTGTAATAACATTATCCGAAAATGGCCCTTAAAATCTGAATAATAAACAGACTCATAAGATGAGGGACTGATTCTTATAAACCGGGTGGTGGTATTTACGATATAATTATCATCGCAGGTGGTAAGTATCAGCACTGGTATCTCAAACGGGGCCAGGTGTACTTTGTTTAATATTTGACCATGCTCTGCATAAGAGAACAGGTTAAAAAGATTATCTGTGTCCTCTTTTTTATTATAAAACATCAGGTACTGCCTGGCCAATTGTGTTGCCACCTGTACAGGCGTTTTTACAATCTTGTTTGTCATAAGAAATTTTTAAAGTGATAAAATTAAAACCGGATTCCTGGAAAGAAACCCGGGTTGACATTGCATATATTCAACATTAGCAACAAAATCATTTAGACTATAGGCTGGTACATCTCTCCAATATCCAGACAACGGAACAGCATCCCTTCTTTTTCTTCTACCATGGATTGATGATAATGCCCGTAATACCATTGCTTGCAGCCAGCCTGTTTTGCATGTTCATACACAACATTCATATTGCTGCGCTCCTGGTATAAAGCATTTGCTAATCCGGGTTCTCTGCCTGCATAATGATTTACTACAGGTGTAAAAGAGTATGGCCATGCGCTGTTAGGCGCAATGTGTGTAATGACCATATCTACTCCTGCAGCACATGCATTGTCGAGTAATACCGGATTCAATACAAACTCTTCATCTATCCAGTAATCTTTTCCTACTGTTCTGTTTTTTCTGTCAATAGAGATACCGCCACCGATAAATAATATTTTTTGCCCTTCAATAGTCACTACCTCATAATCCTGTACGAAAAAGATATTCTTCATCTGAATTTCCTGGCGGTGATTCCAGAAAAAAGGATTGTCGTGATTACCTCTGATCAGATAAAGAGAATTCCCTTTTTCATGCAGGAATTTATTTAACCCGGATAGTGTTTTAATGTCATGATGAAGATCATGAAAGCCTAATCCAAAATCACCAACCTGAATAAGTGTTGTATTCTTTATTTCAAGTTTATTAATCTTGTATAGGATATTGAGATATTCACCATGTAAATCACCTATCAGTATCATTGTTAAAAGGTTGATGATTATTTATCGTTTATTATTCTTATGGTATCTAACCGTCTTGCTACATCCCAGAAATGATGAAATTCGCCGGCCGGTATTTTCAAGAAGGCCATATCGCCATCTGTTTTTTTAAGCCCGACATCTACAAGTTTCTGGGGCGGTAGCTTTTTTATTTCAGCATAAATCGATTGATAACAAATCATTGCTTCGAATTCTTCATAATAAACTGATTCAATATTTTTCGAAGTGATTTTTATAAATCTTTCACTGGTATTCACCACGTATTTGTTAGTATTAATAATTAATACTAATACAGGTATCTCTTGTGAATTAAATTTTATTTTTTTGCTGATCTCTGTTTGTTTTTCAACCGTTAATTTTTCAAATAATGTAAATGCTTCAGTTCCTTTTATATAAGATTCAATGACACGATGGTGCATTAAATACCAATGTTTAATTCTGAAAGCGGCCTGTTTGTGGGCCATTGCAATTTTCATAAATCAATATTTCAGGTATAAAAATTATACAGACCAGCTATTCAGCTATCCGGATAACCGAATAGCTGGTGTATCTCCTGCTAATGCAAACATTAGCCGGTAATCATTTTCAACAAGAGGAGCTACCCGGTATATTCTTGTTGACACAGAAACGGATGTTGAACCGGGATATGTTCCGTTAACTGAAATAAAATTCTTAGTAATCAGATTATACATCATTCTCATTTTAATGAACTATTTTATTGGCGCAGCTGCTGCTTGCGAAAGCATGCGGCTTTGCTTTAAAGGTGAATCCCATACCCATGATATATCCCATTGCATCCTTCAATGCATCATTGCTTTTGAAAGAAGGATTTGTGTTGATATCAACATGGATTTCCATATCTATATTATAACTTGAAAAGATATCGCATAGGGGATATGCTACTTCAATACTTTTCCCAACTTCTACCAGCATCCTTTCCTTGATACTCATTTTTCGCAGTGTACTGTCATTGTGTATGTACATGAAACCTCCTTTACCCTTACGGATAAAGACTATCACAGTAGCGAATTCAGTGACAGCTCCTTTTACCTGACTATCTGTACCAATGCATACTTTCAATGCATGGCCGTTTTCTTTTTCAGCAGACAGCATCGTGGTTATTTCATCTTCAATTGGTCTGTTGATAATGACACCATTCAGCCGTCTCCAGTACTTGCTTTGTTGCATGGTTATGTTATGTTAAGAAAAATAAAAAACCCGGTCGTGATGAACGACCGGGTTTTATTGTATGGGCATAAGTTATTTATGGCCATATATAAAACGGTCGTTGATAAATGCGATTGCGTTCACTAGGTTTATAAGAATAGCATACGCCTGATAGTTGTATATCATTCATGTTTGTAAAACCTATATTCTCAAAATGTAATTGCATGTGCGGCTGAATTATTTAAAAATAAAAAGCCCCGCAATCTCTTGCAGGGCTTATGTTATATTGAATTCGTTTATCTAAACTTATTCTACAGCATAACTTGCCCCGCAGTCAATAAATCCCTCTAAAGGACGTACTGAACATTTTGGATTTGTATGTAGCTGTATAAATTTCATTTTCGTCGTTGCATTTATTTTAACAAAGCAAAGGTGCATTTATTTTTTTGATAATAACAAATTTTAAAAAGAATATTTTTTTATTAATACAGTCGTCCGTATTCAATAAATTAATTATGATGTAGTTATGCGCTCATTGAATAATTTATTATTTTTAGAACCTTTGGTCAGAAGCATTATAATCAGATTATGAATAGTGTAATAATAGACAAGCTGTTATCTATCGAAGCAGAGCAGCAGGTAAAAATATTATATGCCTGTGAGTCAGGAAGCAGGGCCTGGGGATTTGCATCACCGGATAGTGACTACGACGTGCGCTTTATTTATGCAAGGCCCACAACAGATTACCTGAGTATCAGGGAGAGACGAGATGTGATTGAAGTACCCGTGAATGCAATACTTGATATCAGTGGCTGGGATATAAGAAAAGCTTTACAGCTGTTTCTGAAATCCAATGCACCATTGTACGAATGGCTGCAATCTCCCATTGTGTATATGGAAACAGGCGGCTTTAAAGAAGAACTGGTAAAACTGGCAACAACGTATTTTTCCAACCGTGCGGGTTGTCATCATTATCTTTCTATGGCAAAGAATACTTTTGAAAATGATCTGCAGCAGGAAATGGTGAAGATGAAAAAGTACTTCTATGCATTACGCCCACTATTATCTGCGTTATGGATCGTAGAAAAAGGAAGCCTGCCTCCTATGACATTCGATCAGCTCCGGACGCTGATTACAGATGAGCAATGGAATACTGTTATTGATGATCTGCTGGAAAAGAAAAAAGTAGCAGATGAGAAAGGAGTGATCGCACCAGTTCCATTATTACAGGAATGGATAACATCAACATTAGCTTACTGCGAGGAAAGATCTTCTGATATACCTGCACTAAAGAATGATACACAGGAACTGGATATTTTATTCAGAAAATATATTAAGTAATGACCTTTGAACAGCTGATATCCGAACCACAACATCTTTTACTGAAATGCATCAGTGGTAGCAGAGCACAACAGTTACACCTGCCAACATCAGATACAGATATAAAGGGGATTTTTGTGTTGCGGCAACAGCAATTATATGGACTGCATTATGTACCGCAGTTATCCAATGAGACAAATGATGAGGTGTATTTTGAAATAGGCAGGTTCATAGATCTGCTGAGTAAGAATAATCCAAACATCATGGAGTTATTGGGAACTCCGGAGCAGAGTGTATTATTCCGTCATCCTTTAATGTCACTGATCCGTGTAGAGGATTTCCTGTCTAAGTTATGTAAGGATACATTTGCAGGTTATGCAGCAACACAAGTGAAGAAGGCAAAAGGGCTTAATAAGAAAATACATAAGCCGGTAGGTGAGGAAAGAAAAAGGGTACTGGACTTTTGCTACGTTGTAGAAGGAAATGGTAGTATCCCACTTCAGGAATGGTTAACTCAGCATGGATATTCTCAGGAGAATTGTGGCTTAACAAACCTGCCTCATTTTAAAGATGTATACTTATTATATCATGGTGAAAAGCTAAAAGGCATTGTGTCCGGAGAGCAGGCAAATGATGTGCAATTGAGTTCTATCCCCAAAGATATGATGCCACAAGGCGTCATGAACTTTAATAAGGATGGTTATTCTGTATATTGTAAAGAATACTATGAATACTGGGAATGGGTAAAGAAAAGGAATGAAGCAAGATATCAGAATACGCTTTCCCATGGGAAGAACTATGATGCAAAAAACATGATGCATACTTTTCGCTTGTTAAGTATGGCAGAAGAAATAGCAGCAGAACATAAAGTAATTGTGCAAAGGAATGACAGGGATTTCCTGTTAAAAATAAGAAGCGGGGCTTTTGAATATGAAGACTTATTAAAGATGGTGGCAGAAAAGCTGGAACGGATAGATGAATTATATCTTAATTCAGATTTGCCTGAGATGCCCAATGAGAAAAAAGCAGAAGAAGTTCTTATACAGATACGGGAACAATTTTATTAAAATAACCAGCTTCTCTCACTGACAACTGTTTTCTTTCTGATAGTAATCTGTTTAGTGAAAGTAGTGGGTGGCTGATTGGGACTGCTGAGAATAGTTCCCTTCACCGTAACAAGATAACTGTTGCCTGCCCTGCGGCTATCGAATGCGAAAGTAATAGAACCGGAAGAAGACTCATAACCAGGATGTACCAGTTTGCAATTCTCCGGTAATTCGTAGAAGGTTGGTACAAGTGGATCCGTATCGCATAGATTAGAAGTAACAGACATTAAGGAAGAAGAGCTTACTGTAACATCCAGGGTCTTTATATGGATCACCTCATGTACGTTTTCGAAGTTGAGGAAAACCCTTAACTCTTTATCACTATTGATCATAAACTCCGGCTTTATAGAAAGATGATTGCCTACATTGGTATAGGCTTCTTCCCTGTCATATACAATGATTGTATCCAACCTGTAAGAAAGGAAAAAATAGCAGCCGATAGCTATTGTCAACAGAACAAAAAACGTAGTAATGACGATTTTAAGCATGTAATAAAATTACACTTCTTTGTATTGTCCCGGCATCCCTGAAAACCATGGTTTTATATAAAAAAAGGATGACTATTGTCATCCCTTTTTCTGAGGTATAAAAATCTGCTTTAACTGTCCGACAAGGTCTCCCCCGCCATTTACAGAAATACTACTGATCTTATCAGCGATCTTCTCAACGTATTCCATTTCCTTCAACTTGAAAAGCATTTCGTTTTCTTCCATCAATCTGGCGGTATTCAGCAAGCTACGCGTACTGGCTGTTTCTTCCCGACGCATGATGATGTTCGCCTGCGCTTTCTTCTCCGCTACCAATACCTGGTTCATGATCTCCTTCACATCACCTGGTAAGATGATATCCCTGATACCGCAATCGGATACCGTAACACCCAATGCCTCTGCCTTTTCTTTTACAGCGGACAGTACCAGTGCAGAAATAGTATCCCGCTTATCCAGGAGTTCATCCAGTGTATAGGCAGAAACCTGTTCTCTTAATGCCAGCTGTAGTAATACGTACAACTGCTTGTCGTATTCCTTGCTTTCTATTACCTTGAAGATATCAGATATCTTGTACATCAAAGAGCAGTTTAAACGGATATTGGCTTTATCTTTTGTAAGAATTTCCTGTCCGTTCATTTCTATCTGTAACTGCCGGGTATCTGATATATATACAGCTAATACAGCAGGCGTTTTCCAGAAGTAGTAAATACCTGCCTCCAGCTTCTTCCTGAACTTCCCATCCTCATATAACAAGCCCTGTTCATAAGACTCTATAGTATATGTCTTTACATAAGGAGCAAGATCAGGTCTTAACAGAATAGCTCTGTCTACTGGCTCTGTGATCTCATATTTACCCAGGTCTATACTAATAGTAGTATATGTAATGACGCCCTTCCAGAAAGCATATCTTCCGGCAGCCAGGACTGATTTAAATAATCCGTTTTCATATAACAATACCAGTTCATTCTGCTTTACATCAATAACTAATAGTGCTTCTGCCAGTGCAGCATCCTGCAACAGCATGTTTATATCTAAGGGCGCAATGAAAGGCTGGGTCATATCATAACTGATCACAGTTGCTCCGGGTGCCACCCAGTATTTTCCTTCTGCCAGTAATTTTACAAGTCTGTTGTTTTTTAATACCAATGCTTTGTGATAAGCAGCAACATTTGTTCTAAGTGTCATATATCAAGTTTAAAAAAGTAAAAAGAAAACAGGTCAAAGCTTCCAATCCGTATCAGGCGGAGCCGGGCTTAAGTGGATGTTTGTTCAACAGGTTTTAAGTTTTGGGGCACTTAAAAGCCGGAGAACAGTCAACCGCGGTATCTGCCTTTGTCAGGCCGGCAACAGACTGCTATAGAACCTTTTGTTCTGAGCCAGGTTGCTTTTCCTGTTTCCCTCAGGTGGTGACAGTTTTAAAGTCTGCCAACTTTCAGTGATTGGATTCGTAATCCATCTGTTTGGTTCAACCAATGAGCCTTACCAGAGAGGCGAGGGATTTGAACCCTCAACCACGGAAAGCATTTCTGTAACAGCAGCATATTACCCACCATGGGCAGGCAATACTATGAGGGCTATCAGAAACCATCATCAGGTCCGTTACTAACATTAGTGCAATGCAAAGGTTGAAGACAAGTGCGCAGTTTTTTTGCGCAATAGATTTTTTTTCCTACTTTTTGAAAAATTCTATGGATGCCCGTCAACAAAAATGCTTTAATCCGCTATAAAACTATTGATGCATGCCTGCGGAACCGACGTAGAAAGTGGACGCTGGAGAACCTCATAGATGCCGTGTCTGATGCATTGTATGACTATGAGGGGATTGATAAAGGTATCAGCCGGCGTTCCGTACAGGCGGACCTGCAGCTGATGCGGAGTGATAAACTGGGATATAATGCGCCTATCATTGTTGTAAGCAAGAAGTATTATACCTACGAGGACCCTGCATACAGTATAACCAATATACCGTTGAATGAACAGGACCTGGGGCGTATGAATGAAGCGGTGGAGATTTTGAAACAATTCAAAGGGTTCTCTCATTTTAGTAGTCTGAATGAGGTGGTGCAGAAATTAGAGGACCACGTGTACGCTGCTGCACATAACACTCAAACGATTATTGACTTTGAAAAGAACGAGCGGCTGAAAGGGCTGGAATACCTGGAAATGCTCTATCAATCCGTTATACAGCAAAAGGCGATGATGATAACGTATCAGTCGTTCCGGGCTAAGGAAGAGAGGTCCTTTGTTTTTCATGTATGGTGGCTGAAAGAGTTTAAGAATCGCTGGTTTGCAGTAGGCGTGAAGGGGAAAGGCTTGCAGATCATGAACCTGGCACTGGACAGAATAGAGAATCTTGTTATAGCGGAAGATACTTTATATGTTGATAATGATGAGATTACCCCATCTGAGTATTATAAGGATGTAATAGGTGTGACGGTCAGCAGTACATTGAGGGCCGGTAACGTAAAACTATTTGTGAGTAATGAGCATGCGCCATATGTAACCACCAAACCGATGCACCATTCCCAGAAATTGCTGGAAACAAAAGAAGATGGGATTATTATCAATCTGAAAGTACAATTGAATTTTGAGCTGGAAAGAGAGATATTGGGTTATGCAGAAGGCATGAGGGTATTAGCGCCCGAATTTTTGCGCAAGCGGATTTTTAAGAAGCTAAAGCAGGGAGTGTATAATTATAATGATGAGAACGGGGCGGTTAATGCTTCGTAATCAGCTGATATTCCACAAAAATGAACTAATGAAGTGTAAGTATATCTGTTTGTTATTATTATTAACTGCAGGAAGAGCATATGCCCGTTCGGGTAATGATAGTTTATTAAACCAGTTGAACCGCACGATTGATAAAGCAGCGACGTACGATGCGGAAAAAGTTCAGCAGATCAATATATTAAGAAAGGCCTTACAAAAAGATGAACATCTGTCATTACAACAGCGATATGCTGTTTGTCAGGAGTTGTATGAACAGTACAAAGTGTTTAAATATGATTCCGCCTTTGCCTATGCCCAGCAGTTGCAGGCGCTGGCCAGGCAGATGAATGACCCGGCCAGGATCAATTATGCAGGTATTAAACTGGGTTTTGTGCTGCTTTCTTCCGGCATGTTCAAAGAAGCCGGTGACTATCTGGCAGCTATTGATGTAGCGGCTCTCTCCGATAGTGCCAGGGCTGAATATTACACGCTGAAAGGAAGGTATTATTATGATTTATCTGATTACAGCAGCGATCAATACTTTGCTCCGGGATATACCCTGCAGGGAAATAGCTGTATGGATTCTGCCCTGATACTTTTTAAACCGCATTCGTTTAGTTACGAATACAATTATGGGTTGATGTATCAGAAAATGGGGAATATGGATAGTGCCCGGTATTATTATGTGCGTGCTGTGGCCTTGAAGAATCTTACTACCCACCAGGTAGCCATCGCCACCTCTTCTCTTGGTAATATATATATACGCACCGGCAAAAAGGATAGCGCCATCATTATGATGACAAGAGCAGCTATCGCTGACATTGCTTCCAGTACGAAAGAAACAACGGCCATGTTTATCCTGGCAGGTCTGTTATTTAAAGAACAGGATGTAAAACATGCCTCCCGTTATATAGAGTATGCCGTTGCGGATGCCTCATTTTATGGAGCCCGTCTGCGCAAAGTACAGGTGAGCGCGATCCTTCCCATTATTGAGAGCGAAAAGATCAATACAGTAGAGGGGCAGAAGAAACTGTTGTTTGCCTATGCCGCCATCGTTACACTTCTTTTGCTTTTACTGGTATGGCTGGGGGTGATCATCCTCAGACAATATAAAAAGTTACAGGCAGCTCAGAAAGTAATTACGGCAGCCCATGCTCTCCAGCAGGAAATCAATTATAAACTGATGGAGGCAAACACAATTAAAGAAGAGTACATCGGTTATTGTTTCCAGGTGAACTCTGCTTACCTGGACAAAATCAAGAAATTTAAAAAACTGGCTGATCAAAAATTAACCGATAATAAATACGGAGAGGTAAAATACCTTGTAAATAATATTGATCTGAAAGAAGAACGGGAAGAGTTATTTCGGAATTTTGATCGTATCTTTCTGAAGATCTTTCCGAACTTCGTAGGGGTATTTAATTCTTTCTTCCGGGAAGAAGATCAGATCAGATTAAAGGATAATGAACTATTGAACACCGATCTCAGAATATTCGCCCTCATCAGAATCGGTATTAGTGATAATGTAAAAATAGCCCAGATATTAGAATACTCTGTAAACACAATTTATACTTATAAAACCAAGATCAAAAACAAGGCAATTATTCCAAAAGATGAGTTTGAAGAACGCCTTATGGATATAAAAGCAATGTGAAAATGATCCTATGATCCTTATATATATAAATGTATAATATAACTTTTCTGTATTGATAAACAGTTAGTTGTGATATATTATAACCCATTTTTAACCAATATTTTCTATATATCGACCATATAAATTGTTAACCAGTTGAAAGCTGATTTACTTTGATTTATTGAACTGCAATAGTGATTCACTTGTCGTATAAGCCATCATAATGGCACCACGTATTTAATTGATTTCAGTTATGAAAACAGCGTCCACGCATTTACAGTTATCAGTCAATCTATTTTTCAGGACAAAGTGTAAATGGAGTTATTACCCGGGTTAAGAGGTTAACTGAATACAATTTTATTCCACGTACAGAACAGCCAGCATCTCCTGCCGGTTCTAAATCTATTTCCCAATGGCATCAATATTCCACAAACAAATAAAAACTGATCTATGACCAATCTTCTATTTCGCAAAGTGCGCCTGTTATGCTCGCTATTACTGCTTACGGCAGGTATAGCCGGTGCACAGGCTCAAACTAAACCCATTACCGGTAAGGTAACCGATGAAAGCGGCATGGCCATCCCCGGAGCTTCCATCCAGGTAAAAGGTACCAGCACAGGTACTTCTACCGGAGTAGATGGTACTTTCAAACTAAACGCACCCACTAACGCTACTACCCTCATCGTCTCTTTTATAGGGTATGTTAAACAGGAAGTGATTATTACCGGCAAATCTGAAATTTCCGTTAGCCTGAAAGCAGAAAGTACCACATTAACAGATGTGGTAGTGGTAGGTTATGGTACCTCCCGCAAAAAAGACCTGACAGGTTCGGTTGTTTCTATTAAGTCCGCAGATTTTAATAAGGGGATCGTTACAGCTCCGGATCAGCTGATCCAGGGTAAGGTAGCCGGTCTGATGGTGGTAAACAACAGTGGCGCTCCCGGTGGTGCTACCACCGTAAGGATCAGGGGTAACTCCTCTGTAAGAACGGGTAACCAGCCACTGTACGTAGTGGATGGGATGCCTTTGGACGGCCGTACGGCAAAGCCATCTGTGGCTGCCAATGGCCTTGGCCAAACGCCAGATGCCAACCCGCTTAACTTCATCAACTCTTTCGATATTCAGTCTATGGACGTATTGAAAGATGCATCTGCTACTGCGATCTATGGTGCAAGAGGTGCCAATGGCGTGGTGATCATTACTACCAAGAAAGGAGCTGCAGGCCCTCCACGCCTGGATGTTTCCTATTCTGCCGGTGTAAGTAAGATCATGAAGAAACTGGATGTACTGGATGCTGCCGGATACAGAAGTGCACTGAAACAATACAATCTTACTGCCGGAGATGAAGGTTCCAGCTCCGATGGTCTGGAAAGCATTCTCCGCACAGGTACTACTCAGAACGTAAACGTAGGCGTGAGCGGCGGTAGTGATAATAGTATATACAGAGCCTCTTTTGGTTTACTGGATCAGCAGGGTATTGTGAAGAAAACAGGACTGAAAAAATATACAGCTAATCTGAACGGACAATATAAATTTCTGGAAAATAATCATTTAGGAATTGATTATACCGTACAGGCGGCCCATACTACAGAGCAGATTGCCCCTATTACCAATGATGCTGGTTTTACCGGTAGTTTAATAGGACAGGCACTGCAATGGAACCCTACCCTGGCATTACGCAAACCAGATGGTTCTTTCAATATACTGGGCGTTGGTTCGGCGATCAATCCGGAAGCAATGTCTGCTGCTTATGATGATAATGTAAACATCAACAGTATCCTGGCCAGCATCTCTCCTTATTTTAAATTCACGAACGACCTGGAATACCGTTTCACTTTCAGTATCAATCACCAGGTAGGTGAAAGGGAAACTCAGATAGCTTCTTTTATCAATATCGACCAGGTATTTGGTAATGGTCAGGCTTATTATGGAAATAATACCCTTACTTCCCGGTTGTATACACATACGCTGAACTATAACAAGCAGGTGACCAAAGCATTATTCCTGAGTGCCGTAGCAGGTTACGAATACCAGCGTTTTGATTACAAAGGCAGAAGCCTTGGCGGTCTTGGATTCTCTACCGATCAGTTGAAATACACAGATATCTTACAGAGTCCTTCTCAGACCAATACTTTCATGAGCTCTTTCCGCAATCCTAAATCAGAGCTGCAATCTTATTTTGGAAGGGCTAACCTGAACTTCTTTGATAAGTACCTGGTGACAGCCACTTTAAGAGCGGATGGTTCCAGCAAGTTCGGGACTAATAACAAATATGGTTATTTCCCTTCTTTTGCTGCAAAATGGAATCTTAGCAATGAAGCTTTCTTAAAAGATAACAGGACTATCAACCAACTGGCATTACGTGTTGGCTGGGGACTCACCGGTAACCAGGAATTTCCTGCCGGAGCTGCTCAGGAACAATACACAGTTAATTCAAACGGTGGTGCCAGTCTGAGTAACGTGGCTAATCCTAACCTGAAATGGGAAAGTTCCAAACAGCTGAATGCTGGTGTGGACTATACCTTCTTTGGTGGTCGCTTATATGGTAGCCTGGATTATTTCCATAAGAATACTACTAATCTCCTCTTTAACTTCCCTGCCATTCAGCCTGCACCGGCATCCAATTACTGGATCAACCTGCCCGCTAATGTCGTTAACAAAGGGGTGGAAATTGTGTTACGCGGAGATATCATTGCCACTAAGAACCTCACCTGGAACCTGGGCGTAAATGCTACTTTCCTGAAGAATGAACTGGAGAATTATGATGGCCCTCCGGTGCTGACAGGTTCCATCAGCGGACAGGGTGTGTCTAACGCTTATGCACAAAGGCTTGTTAATGGTAAACCACTGAACTCTTTCTATGTAAGACAGTTCCTTGGATTTGATGATAACGGTCAGGGTAAGTATACAGATGGTGGTAACAGCCAGTTTTTCCTGGGCAATCCTAACCCTACTGCTATGCTGGGTGTTAATACTTCCGTTAATTACAAACAATGGACACTGGGAATAAACTCACATGGTGCATTTGGTATGGATGTGTATAACAACACAGCTAATACAGTATTGCCAATAGGTAACCTCGGTTCCAGGAATATCTCAGCGAAACTGGTAGGTACCAAGGAAAGCCTGTCTAATCCAATCACTGTATCCAGCCGTTATCTTGAAAAAGCCAATTTCATGAAGCTGGATAATGCCACACTTAGTTACAATATCGGGAATATAGGAAAGGTGATCAAAGGAGCTTCTATTTATGTAACAGGTCAGAACCTGTTCATCATTACGAAGTATTCAGGATTTGATCCGGAAGTAAATACGGATAAGAGTATTAATGGTGTTACCTCTTTTGGTATTGAGTATTCACCTTATCCAACTGCACGGAGCTTCCTGGCAGGTATCAACTTCTCATTATAATTCACCGGTCTAAAAATTACAATTATGCGTTTTAATAAAGCATTCGTCATATTTTCTCTTGTGATAGGAAGTGGTTTGGCTTCCTGCACCAAGCTGGATGAAAAACTGGGTTCTACCCTTACACGTTCGCAGGCAGATTCTGTTATTCAGGTTTCTGCATTGTTGAAATCTGCTTACGATGGTTTACAATTGCCCTACCAGGACCAGAGTAACTACTGGGCCTTAGAGGAAATGACTGCAGATGAAGCGGTTGCTCCTACAAGGGGTGGAGACTGGGATGATAATGGTGTGTGGCGTTCATTGAAGCTCCATAACTGGACATCAGACCATACTTTTATTGGTAATACTTTCACTAATATTCTGCAACTGCAGTTCCTGGCGACCAATGTACTGAGCTTCCGCCCTACTACAGCACAGGCAGCTGAAGCACGTTTCCTGCGTGCCTGGGCTATGTATACGGTGCTGAACGGATGGGGACAGGTTCCTTTCCGCGCTCCCGGTGATACATTGCTGAACATGCCTAAAGTATTGACCGCCGCAGAAGCAACTGATTATATTATCAGCGAACTGACTGCCATCACTCCGGATCTCAGAGATGATGTACCGGCTTATACCGCTAATAAAAATGCTGCAAGGGCTTTACTGATGAAGTGTTATCTAAACAAAGGCGCTTTCCTCAACAGGAAATCACCTACGTTTGATGCCGCAGATATGGCCAAAGTAATTTCGCTGGCAGATGAAATTACAGCCAGTGGTAAGTATAGTCTGACTGCGAATTACTTCAACAACTTTTCCTTCAATAATGATGTGGTATCTAAAGAAAACATCTTTACACAGCAGAATGGTCCGGGGTTAAGTACTGTAAGAGGAGGTAATGCCGTGTTCTGTCATTGGGCGCCTACCCTGCATTATAACCAGGATCCAAGTGGCTGGAATGGATATACGACTATCTCTGATTTCTACGATAAGTTTGAAGTAGTGGATACCCGTAGAGGTGGCAGTTTTACAGGCGTAACAGATGTAACAGGCCTGAATGTAGGATTCCTGTTAGGCCAGCAGTATGGCGCCGGTGGCGTTGCGCTGGAAGACAGAAAAGGTCATGCATTGAATTTTACCCGCGAAGTAAAATTGCAGGAAACAGATCCTGCTACACTGGAAGTAACCGGTATCCGTGTAGTGAAATATCCTCCGGATATGACATCTAAAGAAACCAAGAGTAGCAACAACGCACAGAACGATTACGTTTTCTTACGTTATGCAGATGTACTGTTGATGAAAGCAGAAGCATTACTGCGTACCTCTGGTGCAGCAGATGCATTGCTGATAGTAAATAATCTCCGCACTACCCGTAAGGCAACTGCCTGGACAAGCATCACTCTCGATAACCTGATTGATGAAAGAGGTCGTGAATTGTACTGGGAAGGTTGGCGCAGGGAAGACCTGATCCGCTTCGGTAAGTTCCTCGATACCTGGCAGCTGAAACCTTCAGACGATCCTAAATACCTGTTATTCCCGATCCCAACCAGCGATCTGGCGGTTAACAAAAACCTCAAACAGAACGACGGGTATTAATAAGCAGGGCTGACGAAAAGTATCTTTTCGTCAGCCTTTATAATTACAATTTATGAGCAGAAAATTATTGCCTGCTATAATAGTCATTTACGGGCTGTTATGCAGTATGGGCGCTTATGCGCAAAAAAGTGTGGTGAATGTTGGGGATGTTAAAAGTGTGCAGATAGGTAGCGGAACGGTAAAAATAGCCACTACCAATGCATTTGCAGATCTTACAGTATATAGTGCAGGTGTAATAAGAGTAAGGATGGACCGTCAGAAACTGGCAGACGATTTCTCCTATGCTGTTATTGCAAAACCTGTGGCAGTTAAAGCTGTCATAAAAGAAGATGCAGCGAATATTACGATTACTACTGATTCGCTGCAAGCCCGCATTACGAAAAGGCCTTTCTCCATTGCATTTTATACAACCGACGGTTTATTAATTAATGAAGATGAAAAGGGACTTACCACTTCCTGGGTAGGTAATGAAGTCACTTCTTATAAGAAGATGCAGGAAGGCGAACGATTCGTTGGACTGGGAGAAAAGAACGGTAACCTGGACAGAACAGGAAGTGCGTATACCAACTGGAACTCGGATGTATTTGGATATAGAGCAGATCAGGACCCCTTATACAGTACTATCCCGTTTTATATAGGCATACATCATGGGCTGAATTACGGGATCTTTTTTGATAATACTTATCAGAGTGATTTCAACTTTGGCGCCAGTAATAATCGTTTCTCTTCTTTTGGAGCAAGAGACGGAGAAATGAATTATTACTTTATGTATGCACCTGCTATAGCGGGAATCATTAATGCCTATACCAGTTTAACAGGCCGCATGCACATGCCTCCTTTATGGAGCCTTGGATATCAGCAGAACCGGTATAGCTACTATCCTGATAAAGAAGTGCTCCGTATTGCACAAACATTAAGGGAAAAGAAAATTCCTGCGGATGGTATTACACTGGACATCCATTATATGGATGCGTATAAACTATTCACCTGGAATAAAGAACGTTTCCCTGATCCGGCTAAAATGAATGCCGAATTATTAAAAATGGGATTTAGAATTACGGTGATCAATGACCCGGGAATTAAGGTGGAGAAAGGATATGCAGCCTATGAAAATGGTGTAAAAGAAAATGTATTCATAAAATATCCTGATGGTCAGTTATATACTGGCCAGGTGTGGCCTGGCTGGTGTCACTTCGCTGATTTCACCAGTGAGAAAGGACGTAATTGGTGGAAGACACAGATGAAAGGATATGTGGATAATGGTGTCTCAGGTTACTGGAATGACATGAACGAGATAGCTACCTGGGGACAGAAAATGCCCAATAATGTATTGTTTGATTATGATGGTCATCCTACTACGCATCAGCAGGCACATAATGTGTATGGGCTGGAAATGACACGTGCAAGTTATGAAGGTGCCCGTACCCTTACAGGTAAAAGACCCTTTATATTAACACGTGCCGGGTATGCCGGTTTGCAGCGTTATACGGCTATCTGGACCGGCGACAACCGTGCAGAAGAAGATCATATGCTGGCAGGCGTACGACTGCTCAACAGTCTTGGCCTAAGTGGAGTAGCCTTTACCGGAATGGACATAGGAGGTTTCACCGGCAATCCTACTGTGGGGCTGTATGCGCGTTGGATGCAACTGGGCGCATTTATCCCGTATTTCAGGAACCATACAGGTGTGAATACCAAATCGTCTGAGCCCTGGGCATATGGGGAAGAAGTGCTGGAAATAGCGCGGAATTATATTAACCTGCGTTACCGCCTGTTGCCATACATCTATAGTGCGTTTTATGAGGCTTCACAAAGTGGTATGCCTGTGATGCGTTCCCTGGCAATAGATTATACACATGATGCGAATGTATATGATACCCGTTTTCAAAATCAGTTCCAGTTAGGGAAGGCATTTTTGGTAGCGCCGTTTGAGAGTACAAAAGATTTTGGTGAGATCTATTTTCCTGCCGGCAGATGGTATAATCTGTATACTGATGAATTGCAGGCTGGAGGAGAAAAGAAGGTGGTTCCACTAGGATTACAGAAAATACCGGTGTTTGTAAAAGGTGGTAGTATTATTCCTATGCAAACACTGATACAGACTACTGCTGAAAAGCCTGCTGATACATTGTTCCTGCATGTATATAAAGGGGATACCACCAATACAATGGTGTATTATGAAGATGATGGAGAGAGTTATGATTATGAGAATGGTGGATTTTACAAGCGTACTATCCGGTATGATGATCGTCTTACACTTGAAAAAGCAGAAGGTAATTTTACTTCTAAGTTCAATAATATTAAGCTGATACTGCATGGTTTTGATTCTTTACAGCAGGTAAAGGTGAATGGTGGGGTACAGGTTTTACAATCTTCAGGCATTAATTTCCTCACGCCTATTTCCCGTTTCGATCCGCAGGGTGGGTATGCTACGCCGGACATCTGTAAGGTGTTTACGCTAAGCATAAAAAATAGTGCGGATAGGATAGTGGTGGAATTTTGATGCAGCTTATTACCCGGCTGGGGGCAGGATTGGTCGCCTCCACCGGGAATAAGCCTTTTAAAACAGATCTATTTATTTCTTCTAACGGAAATGGATAGATCTGTTTTTGTTTTTAGTACATCCTACTGTAATGACACCGCACTGGATGGAATGATTTCGATAAACACAAAATGAACAGAATGGCATATGGATACCTGAGAACTATATTTTACTTTTGAATTGTCGCTTATCTATAGTGATGCTTTTTTTGCCAACGAGATCCGTTTGTTTTTAACCAACATCTGTGAAATGAAACGTACCAATATTATTTTAAATCGTCCAATACAATTTGTGGGAATAAAGATGCTGTTGTAATCATTATTTACAAACACATTATTATTTAACTCACTGGCAATTATATGCCTGGTGTGATGGCTATGCCATTGCCTGTAAAAATATTTTCGTCGCAAACGCAGGGTTATAGAATACACAGATCCGGGAACTATTCCTGGTTCCCGGCCTCTTATTTTATGTCATATAAGAGGTAAAGGATCAATGTATTTTCTGACTTTCAGTTAAAAACATTTATACGTGGTTTTGGAATTGTTCTTAGATATAAACCGGAGACCATTCCTGGTTTCGGGGAGTTCTTAATGATGGAGTTTATAACGAGTAATAACATCGGGAGCTATTCCTGGTTCCTGACTTTTTAAGAACAGTATTCTGCAAAGCCGCTAAAGAAGCATGTTTTATAATGGTTATTAGGATTAGGGGTTAAGATGACGCAAATCCGGGTACAATTCTTTGTGCCTGGTTTTAATTTATGCATCACCGTTATAAAATTATAAATCATTTTTTTTGGGTTAATTCATAGGCTTGATTTAAAAAGCAGGCACTATTCCTGGTGCCTGAATTTTTCTGATCAGGTGTAAGCGAGGAAAACGTATTAGTTCGACGGTTTAGATCTATGAAAACGGGTACTATTCCTGGTGCCTGAAATTATTACCATTAAAAAAGCCTGAAGGATTAAAGTGAGGTACACCTTGCTCCTTCAGGCTATATCTGAATAACGCTTTTATTAACTACCTGCTTTCTGTAAAGTTTGCAACACTTCAGGTGTTACGCTACCAAACAGGGATACTCCCGCAGCGCCGTTCTGTACAGATAACCTTACACCTTTTTCAAGATCGGCCATATTGCCATTGAAATCAGGCAGATAAAGACCTGCATACAAAGGGAAACGTCCGTTTAATCCTCTCACACCTTCTGCTACAGCATCACCTATCCAGGCAACATCTTCTTTGTAGAAACCATGATAGATCATCGGGCAAACGGCGTTAAGCGGCCAGTTGGTCCAATCCTGTCTTACAATACGCTTAGCTATTTCCGGTGTTGGGAAAACAGCCGCGGATATTGGTTTCTTATGTTGTTTTGCTACTGCTGCGAGGTTCGTTACCACATTGGTAATACGATCGTACCTGAATTTTCTCCAGGAAGGGCTTTGATCCGGATGTTCCAGTTCCAAAGGATCTTTTCCTTTTAACTCCTTGTATTTTTCACGACAGGTTTCGCAATAACAGAAGTCGTACTCCGGCAATTCTTTTGACTGATCAATATTGTAGTTACTCCAGAGATTTACCGGAAGTATTACATCGCAATATCTTACATAGTCCAGGTGAAGACCATCTACATAATCTTTGGACAACACCATTTCTGCCTGTTCTTTCAGATAATTTACCACTTCCGGTTTGCTTGGGCATAACCAGCGGTAGTAACCCACGTATGGAGGATGTGTGGCACAGGATTCTCCTTTACGGTTTTTTGCGTACCATTCAGGGTGACTGGCCAGCAATTCTTTCTCGCCGCGGTTCATTGTCCATATCCAGCGATGCGCCTTTATACCGTTTTCCTTTGCTGTTTTGAAATGTTTCTCACTGTCTGCTTCAAAGAAGATATCTGCAATGCCCGCTTTTCTGTAAGAAGCATACAGCTTTTGCAGATCAGCAATGCTATCCTTTTCATTTGGATTAATCCATACGCGGTGTCTGGCCGTACCTGTCGGTTTGGATATTGTGTTTGCCTTCAATGCCAGTGTAGGTATGGCTGGTTGCATGATAGCCAGGCTGCCCAGCCCTACGGATTTCAGGAAATTACGTTTATTCATGATTAGTGCTTTTGAGATATTTTTCCTTCCTGGTTAATAGAGCAGCTCTCAGTAGAATTCTCCGTGTGTATAGTAGCAGTGTATTGATCGGAGAGCGCTTCCAGGTGTAAGGAATACGTTAAGCCGTTCTCTTTCACAGGGCCTTCAGATAAGCCTAATGCAGCCAGTGTAGTGGCATATTTACCATGATCACGTTTGTAATCACGTTGTTTATGGTAGATCTGCCAAAGGTACTCTTTCGCCTGCTCCATAGCAGGTAATGGTAATGCAACAGCCGGACTGCCTGATGGTTGTTTTACAAAGAAGATGTATCCCCATTTCTCAGGAGCATGCATATCGATGATACCTTGTGGGGACCATACCCAGTTATGCTCTGGTAATGATTTACCGGTAACTTTATCACGACGTTTAACATATTTGCCGTTCACGATATCGGTATCCCATTCTACGCGGGAGAAATTAATACGCCAGAAGGAATTGTCTTTAGGAGGGGTTGCTTTCTGATTATAGAAGCTGAGCGCCGTAAAAGGGATCGCCATTTCTACCGTCCACTTTTTGTCTTTATCACCCGCTTTGTTGAGTGTACCATCAATCTGTATGGCGGTACGCATACCATGTGCGTCCCAGCTCATGAGGGCATCTCCACCTTCGCGGTAAGGCTTGGGCATGAAGAGGTCCATCACCGTATTGTACGGATTGATCTCTATTTCAAAATAATGATGTGTGTCGTTATTGGGATCAATGAATACTTCAAAATCATTATCCTGGAAGATGATCGTATCATGCTGATGCAGGGTAGCCCAGATGTTCTGGTCTTCTAATTCTGCTGCAATGTAGAGATACTGATTATCCCATAACATTTTAAGGCGGGTACGCATAGCCGGTTTGGGCTGTTTGTCGCCTTCTATATCTGTAAAATCATCACTCCATGCGGCTTGTAACCAGGCCTTTTCATCGAATTTCCCATCTATTTTGAGGGGAGTAGGAGTTTGATAACAGTGATATTGCCTTGGCGCTACATACGCAGGCTTTAACTGGGCATTGGCGGAAAGTGTAATACATAACACTCCCAATGCATTGAACACATGACGAATAAGATGAGACATAGTATAAATATAAAACAGCTGGTTCGAATATTTCTATTTTTTCAATGAATGGTTGAAAATGTTGATGAACTACTAATTTTGAACAGTAGTATTCATCACTGCTGCAATTTGAGATAACTGGTAATCCGGACAGCCACCAGGAAGGCTGGCCACCAGGGCTCCCAGTGCGCAGGCAAATGATAAGGTATTTGCAGCTCCGTGTTTGTGGATGGTACTGTACAAGAAACCTGCCAGGAAGGCGTCTCCGCTGCCAATGGTATCTGCTACTGTTACATGGTAACCAGGATGCCGGTAAAAGGTACCATCCTGAAGGAGTACGGCTCCTTTATCTCCCATGGTGGTAATGATGGTAGGAATCACGAAGAAGTTACTCAATGCTCTTAGTCTTTCTTCCAGGTTTGCGGGCAGCTGATACCATTCGCCCAGCAGCTCCAGTTCGGACTCATTTAGTTTTAATATGTTGCAATGTTGTAAAAGCAGCCCCACGATCTTTTTATCATAATGAGGAGGGCGCAGATTTATATCCAGCACAAAAGTGCGATCACTATCCATTAAGGAGAGTAGTGTGAGTATGGTCTTTCGTGTTTCATTATTTCTGGCGGCCAGGCTGCCAAAGACCAGGTATCCTTTATCAGAATGCTGCATCAGTTGCTGCTGTTCCGGTGTCACTTTTATATAATCCCAGGCTACCGGCTGTACAATGTCATATTTCATTTCATTATTGGCTGCTGCCTTTGCAAATACTTTACCGGTTTCATGCAGAGTATCCGTTTGAATATAATCAGTATTGAGGTGATACTGTTTAAGGATATCAAGCAGTTTTTTGCCATCATCATCATTTCCAATGCCGGATATCAGTGTAGTAGCTATGGCCAGTCTGTTAAGGTGGTAGGCTACATTCATCGGTGCGCCACCGGGTAATGTTTTATCTGGTAATATATCCCAGAGTAATTCTCCAAAACAGACAACTTTATATGGTTTCATGTGTAAATGTATTGAACGCTAATTTAGTTTAAATGAGATAAAGAATGCCGGGATGCTGGATAACATCCCGGGTTAGTGCTTTTTTATCTAGCTTGTTACTTGTCTGTAGAAATAACCGGAGTACTGGAAAGCATCCCGGATTTATGGATCTCGGTCAACATTGTAATCTATGGGCTGTTACCAGCTCCGTTTCCGGACCTGGTATGTATAACTCACCATGAGCCTGATTAAATGCAATAGAATGGCCTAAGCGCTGGAAAACGCTCCTGGCGGTATTTCAACTTTGGATTATCGGAAAATGTAAAATCGGTAAGGGACATTATCTGAATGCCCCTTTTTACAAACAAATGGATATGCAAATTATGTATTGGCTGATTTTGTCAGATTTATCAGAAGCATAGTTGTGTGTATGAAATGGTTAACAATAATTGTTGCATCAAAAGTAAAATGGAAAGTTGGAATATGATGATTCCAGTCTGTTCATTGTGATTTTGCCAATATCATTTTGTTCAAGTTGCATTTATAGCATGTTGATATTTGCTAATATCAGGTTTAAATATTATGAGATAACCCTGTCTGACAGAACTTCAAAATTTTTTTCTTTAACATAAAATTGGCCTAATTCACTGATTTTCAAATAGTCTACCCGGTTGTCCATTTATCTAAAGAGCTTAAAATCAGCTTAAAAAGGTATTTATTTATGAAATATTTAAACGGTCGTTTGATTTAATTAAATGTTTGTTTAACTTTGCATCACAATACAAATTGCATATGGAATACAATCAAAAGCAAATATCAATCCTGGAGGCGGCAGAACAGCTGTTTGCTTCTCAGGGGTTCCACGGGACCTCTGTCAGGGATATTGCTCATGAGGCTGATGTGAACATTGCAATGATATCCTACTACTTCGGATCTAAGGAGAAACTGATAGAAGCTATTTTCATTAAACGCATATATGCATGGAAATTAGTACTGGATGATCTTTTAAAGGATAATACCCAATCATTTGAGGCTCGTTTTGACCGTTTGGTTGAAACATATGTGCAGAGGGTGATCAGTAATCCCTGTTTTCACCTGATGATGATCCGTGCGCAGATCCAGACAGATATAAATGTCAATGGACTGATTCACGAAAACAAAAAGGAAGTGTACGGGATAATCGATGGGTTCATTAAGGAAGGACAGGAAAAGGGGGTATTTAACGAGGTAGATACTCTAATGGTAGTGAGTACGCTTTTAGGTACTACCAATCATATTATGTCCACAAAGCATCATTTTCAGCGTCTAAGCAATCTGGAACATCTTTCGGACGAGCAGTTACAGGAATATTTAATTATTCATATAAGCACCTATTTAAAAAAATTGTTTAAAGCCATTCTAATCCATGAAGCTTAATAGTACATACAGGCGTTTATGGTCTCTGGCGGCAGGCGTATTGCTGATATTGCCATATTCCGGTAGCCAGGCACAGGACAAAAAGACTCTTTCTCTGAAAGAGGCCATAACGCTTAGTATTCAGAACAGTAAAGAATTAAAACTGAGTCAGGCAAAAATAGATGCAGCACTTGCTTCTGTTAAAACGGCTAACAATGCTCAATTACCAGATATGAGTATTTCCGGATCTTATTTAAGAATTAACAATCCTAATGTAAGTCTGAAAACAAGCAGCGATAGCAGCAGTGGGAGTTCTTCCACACCTAAAGTAAATCAGGTGGCTTATGCAATGGCTACAGTATCAGTACCTATCTTCTCTGGTTTTATACTCCAGAGCGAGAAAGCATCTGCCCGTTACCTGGCAGAAGCCGCTAAACTGGACGCGGACAAAGACCGGGAAGCTGTGATACAGAATACAGTTGATGCATACAGTAATCTATATAAATCGCAGCAGGCAGTATTGCTTGTTCAGGAGAACCTGAAACAGCAACAGCAAAGGGTAACCGATTTTTCCAACCTTGAGAAGAACGGTATCATGGCCAGAAACGATTTGTTAAAAGCACAGTTACAGGCTTCTAATGTAGAAGTATCCCTGCTGGAAGCAGAGAGTAACCTGAAGCTGGCTAATATCAGCATGAACCTTTTACTGGGTTTACCGGAAAGCACAGAACTGGCAATAGATATGAATGCTTTTGATCAGCAGGTGCCTGCCGGAGCGAAAGCAGTAACCGAATGGGAAGTGCTGGCCTTACAGAACCGTAAAGATGCAGCAGCGTTAGGTCTTCGTGAAAAAGCAGCAGATGCAAATATTAAAGCCACTAAGGGTGCTTATTATCCTTCCGTATCTTTTACCGGTGGTTATGTTGCCCTGGACGTTCCGAATTTTGTAACCGTAACTAACGCGGTAAACGCAGGTATCGGTGTAAAATATAACGTTGCCAGTTTATGGAAGAATGGTTCGAAAGTAGCAGACGCGAAGGTGCAGTTAGCACAGGTGAGAGTAAATGAAGAGATGCTGACTGATAATATTCACATAGCTGTTAACAGGGCATACCAGGATTACCTGGTAAACCAGAAGAAAATAGATATGTATCAGACAGCGATTGACCAGTCAGAAGAAAATTATAAGATCGTAAAAAATAAGCAGGAGAATAACCTCGCTACTACTACCGATCTGCTGGAAGCTGACGTGGCCAATGTACAGGCTAAACTGAACCGTGCTTTTGCAAAAGCAGATGCCATGGTGTCCTATACCAAATTACTTGAAACAGCCGGTCTTCTGAATGAATCTGGTCCGCTTGTATCTGGTAAATAGAGAAAAATTAATCGCATTCAATAATAGTAAAAGATAACAATCATATATATAGTATATGGAAACGCAAACAACTACAGCTGCAAATAAAGGTACTAACAGTGCACAGGAAGCGCCTAAAAAGAAGAACTATCGGTTCATCATTGTATTGGCAATCCTGGTAATAGGTGGCGGTACTTTTGGTATCAGCAAATACATCCACGCACAGCACCATGAAGAAACGGACAATGCACAGGTAGAAGCGAATGTAAGTCCTGTTATTCCAAGAGTGACAGGTTATGTGAAAGAGGTACGTGTAAAGGATAACCAGCGAGTGAAGAAAGGTGATACCCTCATCATTCTCGACGACAGGGACCTGCAGATAAAACTGGAACAGGCAGAAGCCGCTCTGGCAGCAGCACAGGCTAACGTAGCCGTAGCAGCCGCCAACAGCACTGCTGCTCATTCAAATATCTCTTCATCAGAAGCAAACATTGCTACTGTAAGCGCACAGATCGAAGCTGCTAAAGTAAATGTATGGCGTGCAAATCAGGATTATGACCGTTACAGTAACCTGATCAAAGATCATTCTATTACCCAACAGCAATACGAGCAGGCACTGGCTACTAAACAGAGCGCAGAACGTCAGCTGGATGTATTACAGACACAGAAGAATGTGGCTTCCCGCCAGACTTCTGCTGTAACATCGCAAAGCAGTGCTACTGCAGAACAGATCAACGCTGCAAAGGCTGTCATCAAAGAACGCCAGGCTGAAATCGACAATGCTAAACTGACATTGAGCTACTCAATCATTATAGCACCTGAAGATGGTGAAGTATCTAAAACATATGTACAACCAGGTCAGCTGGTACAGGCTGGTCAGTCATTATTCAGCATAGTATTATCACAGGATATCTGGGTGGTTGCCAACTTTAAGGAAACCCAGCTGGATAAAATGAAACTTGGTCAGGAAGTAGGTGTACACGTAGATGCATTCCCGGGTAAAGAACTGAAAGCTAAGATTACATCTTTCTCTCCTGCAACCGGCGCACGTTTCGCTTTACTGCCTCCTGATAATGCTTCTGGTAACTTCGTAAAGGTTGTACAGCGTCTGCCAGTGAAGATCGAATTTGTGAATGTTGATCAGCAGCCGGAAGTGAAACAACTGCGCCCTGGTATGAACGTGGTTGTAGATGTTCACCTGGACTAAAAATATGATCGGTTACGAATGATCAATTACGAATTACGGGAATGGTACTACTCTAAGACTGGATTTATTCTTCGCACGTCGTAATTCGTAATTGAACATTCGCCAACTGATTTTTACACACATAATTGAATAAAGGGATGGAACTGCAACAAAATTCATTAGTAGAGTATGGCGCCCGCAGGGTGATCATTACAATTACTGCCATTTTTTGCGCCTTACTTGAAATAGTGGATACCACCATCGTTAACGTTGCATTGAATGATATGCGCGGTAACATGGGTGCTACCCTCAGTGAGATCGGATGGGTGATCACCGCTTACGCTATCGGTAACGTGATCATTGTGCCAATGACCAGCTGGCTGGCGCAGCAATTCGGAAGACGCAACTACTTTGCGGTTTCCATTATCATCTTCACCGTTTCATCTTTTCTTTGCGGTAACGCTTCCACTATGTGGGAACTGGTGTTATTCCGCTTCATACAGGGACTTGGCGGTGGTGCACTGCTGGTAACATCACAAACTATTATTACAGAAAGCTATCCTCCTGAAAAGCGTGGTATGGCACAGGCAATTTATGGTTTGGGTGTAATCATTGGTCCAACCTTAGGCCCCCCTTTAGGTGGTTATATCGTAGATAACTTCTCCTGGCCTTATATCTTTTACATCAATATACCTATTGGTGTAATTGCAACCCTTCTTACACTGCAATTTGTACGAAGCCCGAAATATGGTGAGAAGAAATCTGCCAGTGAGATTGACTGGTTTGGTATTATTTTCCTGGCATTGGGAGTGGGTTCCCTGCAATTTGTACTGGAGCGAGGGCAGGAAGATGACTGGTTTAATGATATTACCATATTACTATTAACGGTTACAGCAGTACTTGCTTTCTTCTTCTTCATCTGGAGAGAACTGGTATATAAAAACCCGATAGTAGAATTAAGGGTAATGAAAAACGGAAACCTGAGAGTGGGTACACTACTGTCTTTCTTACTGGGTTTCGGTTTATATGGATCTACATTTATTATTCCGCTGTATACACAAAGTACATTAGGCTGGACAGCAACACAATCCGGTATGCTGATGATTCCCGCGGCGCTTACCACAGCATTTATGATGCCTATTATTGGTAAGATGCTTGAGAAAGGAGTGCCGCAGCCATACCTGATTGCGTTCGGTATGTTACTGTTCTTCGTATATAGCTTCTGGGGATATAAAATAATTACACCTGATACAGGCGCTGATGCATTCTTCTGGATGCTGATAGTACGTGGGGTAGGTATGGGTATGTTGTTTATTCCGATTACAGCGCTCTCATTATCTACACTCAAAGGTCAACAGATAGGACAAGGTGCGGCCTTTACGGGTATGATGCGGCAGTTAGGTGGTTCTTTTGGTGTGGCATTGATTACCACATTTATAGCACGCCGTAATGAGTCTCATCGCTCAGATCTGGTAAGCAAACTGGATACGAATAATCCTGATGTGATGAACCGCATAAATGGTATGGCCAATGGTTTTATGAGTAAGGGTATGGATTCAAAAGCCGCACTCGGAACTGCTTACAAGGCAATGGACTATAGCATCGGCAAACAGGCAGTGGTAATGTCTTATATGGAAGTGTTCCTTTATCTGGGAGTATTGTTCCTTATCTGTATACCATTAATGCTGCTGGTAAAGAGTAATAAGCAAAAAGGAAAATTAGACGCAAGTGCTATGCACTAAAAGATATTAAAGATATGTTACTAACAGTGTAACAGTTGTAGGTTTAGGTAATGAGCCGGAATAATCTTATTCCGGCTTTTTTCATAGGTATAAGGCAAAAGAAAAAGGGCCCTCCCGCGACAGGGCTGGCCGTTTCATTGTTTCGGTGTGTTTAATTTTACTTTAATTGTATTATGCGGAAAGTGATTATTTCTGCTGAGAGAGAAGTAAGGGAGCAGGAATGTTAATATCTACTTTATCATCCTGATAAGGCTAATAATATACTTTAGATATAAGTCTAATCTTGTCATTTACAATGATCGTAAACTTGCACAATTATAATATATTTTGATTATAATATCAAGTATAAATATTGATAAAGTAACAATTATGTGCAAAATATTCATGTTTAAGGATTTATACACATTGAGATGTATTTCCTTCAAATGTGGAAAAATATCTGCGAAGAAATGAGCATGGATAGTACCTTTGTCTTACCTATATTGTCATGGCATCAGGTTTGCCCCCAATAATCAGCATTAGAATTAACCAACGATTTTAATAGATAGGACAGATCAATTTTATAATAAAAGGAAGAATCCCAAAATTTACTCTTTATGAAGAGAATTGCTTTTGCATTTGCAACCATCGGTACGTTATTCGCCATCTTAGCACAATACGCTGTCACCAATGACTGGGCGTGGTTCCGTGTATTCCATACACTTGGTTTCATCGGATATATTCTTATCATCAGCGCAATTGCTTATTTTTCACTTTTATTCATTCATCAGTTATCAAGAGAAGAAAAGGTGAAAATGAAGAACAGGAGTGTTGATGCGCAATTAAAATAAGAAAGGTGGAGAATTTTATATTAAAGTTTGAATACATGGACAAGCCTCATATCCTTGAGGTACATCCACATTTACAACAGTACAAAGCTACTTTCAAAGTGACTGTAGAACAGCATGAGATTACCTTCGAAGAAGATGAAGAAGGGTATCTCCGTGCTATTGGTAATATTCATTCTCATATGCCGAATATGGAACCAGGCCTGCTGGAAGAAATTGCCCGCAGGATTGTGGAAGCCGTAAATCAGGATCAGTAATTACTGATCCTCGTTCGCTTCATTGATCAGTGAACTTTCATCCCAGCCCTGTGCGGGAGAATTCCAGCGTGTAACCTTATCATTCGCCATCAGTTTTTCCAGTTCTTCTATACGTTCCTTCACCGTATTTATATATAATTTCTTATCGTTCCTGATAGCAGAAAGCCCCTTCAGTGCCTTGTCTTCCTGCTTACGGAATGTACTGGCTATACGATGTGCATGATAAGCCCTGATGCCCAGCATATTCAGTGCATCGGCGCCCATACGTAAAGATGTATCAAGCGTTTCCCGATAGATGTGTAATACACCCAGGTCCATCAGTTCATAAGTATCCGGAATATTTTCTGCCTTCACCAGCATTTGCAGATGAGGGAAATGTTTGCGTACTACTTTTACCACTTCCAGTGTCTGCTCTACTGTGTCCATGGCAACGATAATTATTTTCGCATCTGATGCTCCGGCGGCTTCCAGCAGATCATGACGGGAGGCGTCTCCGTAATATACTTTTTCACCTAAGTTCCGTAAGGCGTCCACACGGTCAGAATCCAGGTCCAGTATGGTTGCCTTGATACCGTTTACGCGAAGGAACCTGCCTGCGATATTTCCAAAGCGGCCAAAGCCGGCAATGATAACCGGGTGTTTTTCCTGTAAATGTATTTCGTCCGGCTGACGGGTATTCCTGTCTGCTACGTTAAAGCGTGGCTGTATTACTTTTTCATACAGCATCATGAGCAATGGAGTAAGCGCCATACTGATGGCCACTACGGCCGTCATAATACTCACAGTAGCTTCCGGCAGTATGTTGTATTGATTTGTAAAGGATAATAACACAAAGGCAAACTCTCCTACCTGTGACAAAGCCACTCCGAATAAAAGATTCTGTTCTGTACTGATACGGAACACTTTACCCAGCGTTAATAAAATGATAGTCTTTAATGTCATCAGTGCAGCTACCAGTCCTACGATCACCCAGGGCATGGATAATACCAGTTTGAAATCTATAGACGCACCTACTGCCATAAAGAACAGGCCCAGTAATAGCCCTTTAAAAGGCTCTACGTCGCTTTCCAGTTCGTGGCGGTACTCACTATTCGCCAGTACCACGCCCCCCAGGAATGCGCCTAATGCAGGGCTTAAACCTACCAGCGACATCAGCACTGAAATGGAGACTACCAGCAGTAAGGCAAAAGCGGTGAACAGTTCACGCACACGGGCACGGGCAACTATACGTAGTAATGGTTTTATCAGGTAACGGCCGGCCACAATGATCACGACTACCGCTCCCAGCACAACGAGCGTTTGTCCCCATGCGGGCAGGTTATCGCGGAGTGTATGCCCGTCTTTGTGCGTGGAGCTGGCACCTGCCAGCAGCGGGAAGATAGCCAGCATGGGAATCACGGCGATATCCTGGAACAGTAATACGGAGAAGGCACTTTGCCCGGCGGAAGAAGAGAGAGTCCCTTTCTCTTTAAGGCTTTGCAGCACAATGGCCGTAGAGGAAAGTGACAGTGTCATTCCCAGCGCCAGCGAAGCATTCAGCGGCTGGCCGAGTAATAAAGCCCCGCCCGTGATCACAGCAGTGGTAATCAGTACCTGCAATCCGCCCAATCCGAGGATGGGGGCACGCATATTCCATAGCAGCGCCGGTTCCAGTTCAAGACCGATGAGGAACAGCATCATCACTACACCAAATTCCGCGAAGTGCATAATGTCCTGTCCTTCCTGTCCTATGAACCCCAGCATGGACGGCCCGATGACCATACCTGCCAGCAGGTATCCCAGTACGGAACCTAATCCCAGTTTCCTGGCTAACGGTATAAAGATGACCGCTGCAGCCAGATATATCATTGTTATAAAAAAGTAAGAATGTTCCATAGCGTATAATTTATTGGGTCAGGGATTTTCCATCTCTCAGTTCTTCCAGCATCTGCCTGTAAGCGACGACTTCTTCCTGGATGAGTGATGGTGTAATACGGTGAGTCCCGTAAATAATATACGGCGGCATGTACTGCATATTGCAGAGGGTTGCCGTTTGTTTGAATGGCAGCAGGAAATCCTCTACGGTATGGTGGTTCCAGCCTTCCTTGTCATAGGATGATTCCTGTCCGCCGGTAGTGATAACATTGCCAATCCGTTTGCCCCGCAATGCTGTACCGGTGCTGCCATATGCCCATCCGTGTTCCAGTACAAGGTCCTGCCATTGTTTGACAATAGCGGGTGCGCTGTACCAGTAAAAAGGATGCTGGAATAAGATAATGTCATGTTGCAGGAGCAAAGATTGTTCATGCCTGACATCTATATTGAGATCTGGATATACTTCATATAAATCGTGCAGGGTAATGCCCTGCATGCCTTTTATGGCAGGGAGTAACGCGGCCTGTACCCTGGATTTTTCAAGCGCAGGATGCGCAAATAGTATAAGAATTTTAGTCACAGTCGTTCTTAATTTTGTGTGTCTTCTGAGTATTCCTGCAACAAAAGCCTGTACTGGTTAAGGATACTTGATTTTGATACGAAGCCCACCAGTTTTTTGTCATTGATAACAGGCAGGTACCACGCATGTGTGTCATCAAAGCGGCGGATAACATTTGCTACATTATCATTCAGATAAATCACTGCTGCTGGTGGCTTCATCAGCTGTTTCACCATCGTTGTGTCATAGAGCGCAGGATTGAACATAATAGGACGGATATCATCCAGTGATATCAGCCCGTCCAGACGCCCCTCTGTGTTCACTACTCCAATGAAGTCCCGGCTACCCTGTTTTACCAGTTCTATTAAGGTACGCAGTGTAGCAGTATTATTTATCTTTTGAAACTCTGTTTCTACAAAGTCTTCTATCTTCAACAGGGATAAGATGTTTTTATCATGAGCACGGGTAAAGATCTTCCCCTCATTTACCAGGTGTTGAAGGTCCGGAGGAGTGGGAGAAAACCATTTAGCAACCAGGAATGAAATGGTGGCTACAATCATTAGCGGAATAAAGAGGTCGTAACCGGAACTGGATTCTGCAATGAGGAATATTGCGGTAAGCGGTGCATACATTACACCACTCATTACGCCAGCCATTCCTACTATCACAAGGTTGGTGAGCGGAACATGTTCAAAGCCCAGAGCCACGCATACCATGGAAAAGAAGTAACCAAGAAAACCACCTGCAAACAGAGAGGGGGCAAAGTTACCACCATTACCTCCACTATGAATAGTAAACGCAGTAGCAAACACTTTCAGCAGGCAGATGCAACCGGTGAATACCAGTACCATCCAGCTTTGTGTGGGCAGGTAACGAAAGAAACTGTTCTGTATAATATTGCTGGAATCTCCTACAGCCAGTAGTTTCACACTTGAATACCCCTCACCGAAAAAGGGTGGTAATAATACACATAGAAAAGAAACGATCAATCCCCCAAATAGTGCTTTTTTAAGGGCATGCCATTGCAGCTTTGCAAAGAAATGTTCTATACGTTGTGATACTACTACAAAGTAACGGGCATAGAGGGCGCATAACAGCCCCAGTACTATATAGAAGGGAACATTATAATAATTGAAAGGTTGTCTTGATTCAAAATGAAACAAAGCCTCTTCCTGTAAAATGATCTTAGATAACAAGCTGCCGCATACAGAGGCCAGGATGAGTGGCATAAAATCAGAGAACACTACACCGGTGAGCAGGATCTCGAAAGCGAACATCACGCCAGCTATAGGAGCGTTAAAAGCAGCGGCAATACCGGCAGTGGCGCCGGCTGCGAGTAACAGCGTGCGTTCTTTGTATCCCATCCGGTAGTTGCGTGCATAATTGGATCCAATGGCAGCACCGGTTACAGCAATAGGACTTTCCAACCCTGCGGAACCACCTAATCCTACCGTGATAGCGCTTTGCAATACCTGGGAGTACATCTTTACCTGTGGAATCAGGCTGGAGTTTTGAGCGATCTCGTATAAGATCGCCGGAATCCCTTTACGGGATTGCCCTTTAAAGAATAATAAAACTACCAGGGTAGTCAATACAATACCGAGGAAGGGGAATAAAGCGTAAAATATTATCTGTGTGCTAAAGTGGACTTTGTATGTAATAAAGTAATGGATATAGTGCACCAGCATTTTCAGCACAACACCTGCCAGTCCTGCCGCACAACCTACAATAATACCGGATAGGATCAGGAACTGATTCCTGCTCATTTTCTTATGCAACCAGTGAATAATGATCTCATAGCTTCTGGCGCGCTTCAGACTATATCTTTCAAAATCTCTCTTGAATCTGAAAAAACTGTGATATTTCTTTATTGTTTTAAAATGGCTCATTTGCTTATCCTCATAATTCAATTAATGAATAGACCTTATCATTCATATATGGACCGCCAGGATGACGTGCGGTATAATCAAGATTGATCCAGTACTCTCCTTTCATTTCGTGGTAATGGATCTCTTTTACGGGTGGCTGGGGAAATAAAGTTACGATAGCCTGCTTTATTACTTCAAAATCTTCTCTGTTGCCGCAATAAAGCTCCGGGTATGCATGACCCTGGATGAGTACTATACGGCAACGGGCTCCAATGGCCTGCAGGCAGGAGGCCATCAGGATAGAATGATCATCACAATCGCCCCCAAGCCCATTTTGAATGGTTTCCTGCGGAGTGGCAAAATACTCGTCACGACGGGTATCCGGCACATATTTGAAATTCCTGTTAATATAATGGAACAGGGCCAGGTAACGGGATACCTTGCCATATTTCGGGAAGTATTCATCAAAGTCGGTCAGGGAATGGGCTACAGAGAAATTGCGTACCAGGGAATCTTTATAGTTCACTTTATCACGGATACCCCTTACCGTTTTATCGCGGTAACTCTCCACACGATGAGGATAGAGGCTGAGGATGTCCAGCTGTTTACTGTTCTTGGCTCCCCAGTTACCCTGTACCATGCCTTTATAATCATTTAAGACATTATCGAAAGAGTAGTTGTCGGTGAAATAGTTGAAACATAATATACTACATACCAGTACAAATGCCGGAATGATAAGGGGTTTGAATATCCAGGATAATAAACGGGTAAAAAAGAAAGCGAGTAATACAGCTACAAACATGTCCACATGCAATCCCCCGGCTACAATTGGCGGTATATACCTGTTCATGTAGGGGGCCAGCGGAATGATTGTCAACAAGCTCAGGAGGTTGAGCAGAAAATGCTGTAAAGTGGTGTATTTGCTTTCATCTATGGCCATTATGGTATGCAATAACGCAAAATTATGCCAGATAAAGAAAAGACGAGATTATCGGGTTCTCTCTTTTTTTACGCCCACAATTTATTGACCTGTCTGAAAGAGGTGCTTTTATTAATAAGTATAATCTGTTGTTGTGATTGGTTTTGTGGTTTATCCAGTCGTAGTTGAGGGTATATCTTGCTAAGTAGCTGATATCCCATGAGGATGAATAATTTGAAGTCCATTTTCTGGGAAATATCTATGGCAGCTTCTGCTGTACGGATGGCCTTGTTTAATTCATTTTCATGGAAGTAAATATGTGCCTGGATTAGTTTCTGTAATACTTCGAGGTGGCGTCCGTTCAGGAAGTCGAAGGAATATTTTCTGATGAGGTATTCGGCATGTCTGACAATTTTGGACGCTGCCGCAAAATTACCCATACCCATATGCGCATAGGCTTGCCAGCAAAGAAGTGACAGACGCAGGGGATCTGTTTTCTGATATACCAGCAGCGGATAACATTCAAAAACGCGTTTGGTATAGTTGAGCATATGGGTGTAGTCATGCTTTAGCACAAATGCAAACCCCATTAGTCGTAATACCATTTCCATTGAGACGGAAGGGGGTTGGCGGGTAGTACCGTTAAGATATCGCGGGTAGTTATAGATCTTGTCTTTGATGAGTTCATTGACCAGGCCGAACTTCATGTATTCATAGATGAACAGGTAGAGTTCGTGTGGTGTAACCCAGAGGTCATCTTCCATCTGTTCATGACTCATCAGTCTTTTGATACTGTTCAATTCCTGTTCACATTGTTCTGCATCCAGTTGTAGTAAAGACATGATGAAGAGAATACTTCGGATTTTTATTTTGTCTTCAGGTAATTCGGCAAGGTCCAGCAGTGCATTGAGTACCTTCTTTTTACTGAAGTGTACAAAATTATCGTTGAGGAATCTGTGTAGAGGATGTTTTCGGAAATACCCCTGCGGGAAAATGGATTTCAGCATTACCTGTTTATCTCCTTCATGTTGATAGTACACTGCCAGATATTCCAGCAGGTACGATTTCTCCATGTTGGTGAGGGGTAGGTAAAACATGTTGTGGATACTGCCCGTCTGATCATTATTGATGGCATAGCGGAGCAGCCATTTGAAGACGCCTACCCGGTAGGAAGATGCCGGAAGTTGTTCCTGCACATGTTGCAGCATCATTGTATCCACCACCATTTTTGATTCCTGAATGAAATGCATGGCGGTGAAATATTCCAGTAGTACGTTATGCGCGAAGCGCACTTTTACATGGAACATGATTTCCTGGCTCAGGTTTTCCTCTACCAGGATATTATCTGTCAGCAGTTCTTTGTATGCGGGAAATAGGTCTGCATTTTTATTCAGCAGTAATTGTTTCTCTGTATACTGACCGGCCTTTCCAAAGTCCAGCAATAGCAGCAATTTCTCTATGATTGTTATCTTAAAGGTATTGCTCTGGGAATTGAATACCCTGCTTTGTACAAACCTGGATACCATTTCGAAGAGGCTCAGGTTCTCATCCACAAAGGTTTGTTCCGGGCCTATATTCATCTGACAGAATAGCTGCAGATAGTATGGGTAACGGAGTTTCTGAAGGAAGCTTTCACTGAAAGTGCGAACAGTAGCGGGATCCAGCCGGTGGTTATATAATACGGCCTTTACTTCCTGTTCTGTTAAACAGGGTAGATTGATATTGGTTTCTTCATCCATCTCAGGGCCAAGATACCAGTAGCGGCGGAATGCAGGATATTGTAAGGAGTGCTGGAAAATTTCCGACCAGGTATTACTACGGATAGAAAGGATCACTTTTACCCATGGGAAGCGGTCGTTTGAGTATACGAATTCTTCCAGTTTGGTATAGAGTAGTTTCATCTTATCTCCTGAGAGAGATAGTTCATCAAAGCCGTCTATGATCAGGATCAATCGTCCTCCTTTCGCGTCAAAGTGTGCTGCAAAGTATTCGCGGAAGTTTTCACCATTCCCCAGATTTAGCTGATTATCCAGCCAGGAAGCCAGTGAAAAGCCTCTGAGCAGCAGGCTACCGGCAGCATGTGCATGAATGAACCAGCAGACGTCCTGTTTGTATTTAGCTTCTTTGCTGAACCAGAAATGTTCTGCCAGGTGTACAAGTGTAATAGACTTGCCCCAGCCTGAGGGTGCGATAAATGCAGTAGCAGCATAATCACTTCCCAGGAAGCGTTCAATGTGTGAAAAGCAATGTGATCTTGGAACTGTGGATGCAAAGGGAATTCCTGAACGGTTCTTGAGAGTAAGAATCGTATAGTGTGAAACAGCTGTTGCTTTGTTCATCAGCTCTGTCCATTTGCTATCATCTATTTCAGGTGCGGAGCCTTCGGTATCAAGTTGTAATTGATGAAAGTGTCTGGACTGGAAATCATCCCAATCTTTATAACTGCAATATTGAGATAAGGTATTTAATGTATAACGTGAGAAGCTATGTACGGTCGTAGCAAAGCCGAACACTCTTTTAAGAGTGGTCTCGCTCACCAGTTTAGTGGTTTCATCCAGTATGGATTGAGAAAGGTGCTTGCAGTCTCCCGGTATGATGGAATCAGCTCCGAATTTGCGCAGTACTTCTTTCTGTAACGTTATGATAAAGTCATAGGACAGATCTATCATATGGGGACAATAATGGATTTTAAGGATTGAATGGACTTTGGTATCATTGGTAAACTTACGACGCTGTTTTCAGTTCAGATTTGCCAGACTCAAAATGAATAAAATGAACAAGACATATTTGAATGAACTGAATATAATAATCTTTGATTATTAACGTGGGCTGAATGATAATTTTCAGAGAAATGAGGAGATATTTCTATCAAATATTAATTTATAAAATTTAATTAGTACTGCTAACTAGATATTTAAGACGATTTTAAGTGTGCCAGATACTTGAATATCATATATTATCAGAAAAAAATAAGAAATTTTATATAAATCTTCCCATTTTAGGATGAAACGGAATAATAAACTCAATTATTAGCCCCCTAAAGCTCCTGCTATCAATTTCGTTGCCAATAATCAGTAATGAACAAAAAGAACTGCATTATTCATTTTTGAATAAAATGGATGGGTGTTCAACATTGAACAAAATGGCTCATCACTTTACGACTGCGTGAGCCTACATTCGTGGCTCAAACTCTAACATATATTTAACAAAAAGGATAGCAGCCTTGTGTTCTTGACTTTTACCTGTATCCGATCTGCTTCATAATCCCAAGCTTCATAACCAACCTGCCAGTGTATAGAGTATCAGTTCTCTAGAGAATGATTGTGAGAAACGAACTATTAAACATACACGCTTTATAACCCGAACCAATTGATTGCTATGCATTTTAACGCTACTCCTAAAAGCCCGTTAAGAGCTTTTATCTTTACTATTATCTCATTAATCTGGCTGGTTGGGTTACCCGTCAGGGTTACTTACGCAAAAAAGTTGCCTGCTTCCCTGCTTGTTGCCCAAAACAACAACAGTGAAGTAATAACCTGGTTAAATGAATATCTGAAAGTACATCCCAACGCACCCATACAGAGAAATGACTGGATGGCTGCAGACAGACATATTACAGCAGCCGGCCCCTTATGGAGCTATGCCGGCAGTCAGAGTGTTGTTACTTTTGGCGTTGCATGCGCCCTTTGTGCTGTAGAAAACCCTGCAAATGCTATTGACGGCAATGTGAATACTGCTGCCACATTGGTATTACCTGTAGGCGCCGTTGGCGGAGTAGGGCTGAAATTAAAATTTCCCGGCAGTTACCTTGCTGGTGATCGTATAGCTCTGGACCTGGAAATTCCCGATCAGGTATTGTCCGGGCAATTGCTTTCTGCTATATCTGTAACTACTTTTAATGCTGGTGTAGCAAACAATGATGCCATTACTCTTGATAATGGTATTGCCCGTTTTGACCTGCTGGGGTTTGGTGCCGGCAGTACGCCGAAATTCAGGGTAACGATCCCTGTTACTAAAAACTTTGATGAAGTACAGGTGAACCTTTCTGCAATCGTTGCAGGATTTGGTTCATTACTCGTGTATGAGGCTACTGCATTCATACCGGTAACTGTTAGTCCTGCAGCGCCTTCCGTTACATCAGGAGGAACGGTCACCTTTTCATCTGCTATCAGTCGCATCCCTGATGCGACTTTCCGTTGGTATACTACTGCTACAGGCGGAGCTCCCGTTTCATCTACCGGTAGTTTCACCACGCCTGCTTTAAAACGCAGTACCACTTATTATGTAGAAGCAACTTCTCCTACAGATGGTTTAACGAGTACCGTACGTACACCTGTTACTGTACAGGTGAGCGGAGGTGTAGGGCCATTGTGGATCTATGCAGATCAGCAGCAAAGTCCTATCACAGGCGGTATCGCCTGTCTGTTGTGTTATGTAGATAACCCGGGCAATGCAGTTGATGCAGATACAACAACTGCTTCCACGCTTAGATTGCCTGTAGGCGCACTCACTTCCATAGGACAATTACTCGAATTCCCCGGTGGTTACAAAGCAGGTGATAATATCGTACTGGACCTGGAAATCCCTGGTCAGACGTTATCTGTTAGTGCACTGGGTGGCATACAGGTACAAACGTTTAAAGGGGCTACCGCCAATAATGATGCTATTACACTAAGCGCTGCTAATGTACAGGTAGACCTGCTTGGATTTAGTAATGGTACTACCCGTAAGTTCCGTGTAACTATTCCTGTTACCAAAGATTTTGACAGGGCACAGGTAAGCCTTACTTCAGCCTTTGCTGCATTTGGCGCCTTAAACATATATGAAGCTGCGGCATCTATTCCGGTAAAAGTAACGCCTGCCAATCCGGCTACAACAGCTGGTGGTTCTGTATCATTAACTGCATCGATAGATGCCCGCGTGGCATCACCTGTTTTCAAATGGTATACAGATGCGCAGGGGGGGACACCAATAGTGACCAGTGGTACTTTTGCAACGCCACCACTGAACCGTACGACAACCTATTACGTAGAAGCATATGCTGCCGGGGATAACCTGAGCAGCTATACACGTACACCGGTTACTGTTAAAGTAGCAGGAGGACCAGGTACTATCTGGAGTTTTGGACAGGATCAGGAAAGTCCCATTACCAGTGGTTTAGCATGTTTGGGTTGCCTGGTGAGTAATCCTTTACTTGCTGCGGATGGTGACACTACCACAGCAGCTACATTAACTGTTCCACTGGGAGTAGCTGGTACTGTGGGGCAACTGGTGAAGTTACCCGGAGTATACCAGGCAGGCGACAGTATTGTACTGTTCCTGGATTCTCCTTCACAGGACCTTGCTGCCGTACTATTACCCAAAGTAAAAGTGACTACTTACAATAATAGCATTGCAGGTCCTGCTGTATCAAACAATGATGCTGTAACACTAAGCAGTGCTCCTGTAAATATAAAGTTTCTCGGCGCTGGCTTAAATAACGCTGGTAAGTATAGAGTAACGATCCCAGCTACCAAAACATTTGATGGTGTACAGGTTGATTTCGGAGGATTAGTAGGTGTAGCGGGCACCCTTAACTTATATGAAGTGGCTGCCATGATCCCTGTAAAGGTATTGCCAGATCCGGCTAAGACAGCTTACAGCACCAGTATTACATTAACGCCTTCTATAAGAATCACTAATCCCACATTTCACTGGTATACTACCCCGACCGGTGGTACACCTGTTTTCAGCGGCAGCGGTGCTTTCACAACACCGGCACTGATCCGTAATACCAATTATTATGTGGAAGCAGAGGACCCTGCCGGTACGGTAAGTCTTTTGCGTACAGTTGTTCCTGTTACTATAGGTGGTGGTAATGGTCCTTTATGGACATATGGAACAGCTCAACAATCTCCTATCACCGGTGGACTTGCCTGCGCATTGTGTGTTGTAAAGAACCCGCAGTTTGCGGTGGATGGAGATACCAGCAGCGCTTCCCTTTTGTCGCTTCCTTTGGGAGTTGCTACTACATTAGGACAAAAAATAAATTTCCCCGGTGTATATCACAGTGGAGATAGTATCATATTCATTCTGGGAACCAAAGGGAATCCGATTTTAGACGCCTCCTTATTAGGTGCTATCAAGGTTACTACTTCCCTGAATAATGTAAGTAACAATGATGCGCAATTGCTGAATAACCCGTTACTGACCTTCCAGTTATTAAGTCTGGATAGTATCAGCAAATTCCGCATCGCGGTTCCGGTAACAAAAACATTTGATGCTGCACAGATAGATCTCAGCAGCTTGTTGGCGGCGAATAATTCACTATATGTGTTTGAAGCAGCCGCTATGATACCTGTAATGGTTACTCCTTCTTCTGCGAGTATTACAGCGGGTCAGACGGCTAGTTTCGCAGCTACTCTTCCCAGCATACCGGGAGCAGTATTTAACTGGTATGAAACAAAAACAGGTGGCGCTCCGGTGCATACCGGCAGCAACTTTACTACGCCGCCATTATACCAGGATAAAACTTATTATGTAGAAGCGCTTTCTCCTACTGATGGACTGATCAGCTTTGAACGCACAGGTGTATCGGTGAGTGTAAATAATCTCAGTGGTAATGGTGCATTGTCTTGCAGTGGAGTGAAAACGCAGAATAATGGTGTTACAGGCATTTGTTTACTCTGCGGAGTAACCAATGCTGCTAATGCAATAGATGACCTGCCATTAACAGCATCCTCGCTTAATAGTACAGTTGGCCTTGCCTCAACAGTATACCAGGACCTGATATTTGCCAAAGCAGGAAAGGCAGGTGATACTATACGCCTGGGACTGGGCACTACTACAGGATTGCTGGAACTCACCCTATTGGGAGGTATCAGTGTTGGTTTAGGTAATGGCGCCCGTCCTGCAGATGCAGATATGACCGCGCTGAACCCACAGTTTCTGGGGATCCGTTTACTGAGTGGTGTACAGCAAAGTGCTTATGCTTTTGTTGCCACCAAAGCATTTGACAGGGTAGAGATTCGTGTAAACGCACTGTTAACAGCTTTAAACACATTGAATGTTTATTATGCACAAATAGTTACTCCCATAGCACAGGTAAGTGCAGGTACTGTCTTCGCATGTAGCGGTACATCTGCCACCTTGAGTGCTGTTGGCCCCAATGGCTATAACTACCGGTGGTACTCCAGTTATACTGGTGGTACCCCGGTTGGGTATGGTGCCACATTTACCACTCCGGTTGTTACGAAAGACACTATTTATTTTGTAGAAACAAGGGGTACTGACAGCTGCGGAAGTGAAACACGCACACCTGTACAGGTGAAAGTGGGATTACCAAGTGTGAATGTAACACCGTCTTCAGCATCTGTAGCACAAAGCGCTACACCTACTTTCAATGTTGTATCTCCGAATGCGGCTTATAAATATAACTGGTATACTGTACCAACAGGTGGAACACCGGTATTTGTGGGTTCACAGTTTACTACTCCGCCGGTAACAGCAAATATCACTTATTATGTAGAGGCGGTGAATGCCAGCAACGCCAGTTGTAAGAGCTTACGTACTCCTGTTTCCATTACGCTGAATGGCGATGGCGGACCTACGACTCCTGTAAGTGATATTGATTGCGGCGGCGCTACCAGTCAGCAAACGACTACCAGCGGTATCTGTATCGGCTGTTATGTAGCTAAGCAGGATTCTGCGGTGGATAACAGTACACAAACAGCATCTGTGATGTATACCGTTCTGGGTGTAGGCTCTTATGTACAGCAATCCCTCATATTCTCTGCTACGGGAGTAAAGGGTGATAGCGTACGTATCAAGCTGGGTTTCCAGGTTGGACTGATAGACCTGAGTGTGTTATCCGGTATCCAGGTATCTTCTTCCAATGCAGGCACTGCTAATAATGATGGAGTAACGTTAGCGCCTGAACTGGCTAACGTGAAACTGATAAATGGTAACCGTGACCTGTTCTTCACCTTTGCACCTTCTGCAAGCTTCGACAGGGTGAACATTCGTCTGAATGGATTAGCGACTGCATTAACAGCGCTCAAAGTATATTCTGCACAAATATTCGCTGGTACTCCAACGGTAGAAAAAGATACCGTTTACATGTGTCTGGGTGGATCTGCTGCAATGAAAGCTACTGGTCCGGGTACCTCCTTCCGCTGGTATAACCAGCCAACAGGTGGTAGTGTGCTGGCAACAGGAGCTACTTATACCGTAAGTCCTACGACGAATGCGATCTATTATGTAGAAGCTCTTTCCAGCAGTGGTTGTATAAATCCTGTGCGTAAAGCAGTATATGTAATAGTAGGTTTACCTCAGCCATTAGTATCGCCTGCTGTACAAACTATCAACTCCGGACAAACAGCTACTTTCACAGTAACCAATCCTAACCCTGCATACCAGTACAACTGGTACAATTTACCTGCGGGAGGAACTGTACTGAAAGCTAACTCCACTACTTATACAACACCAGCACTTACAGCTGCCGCAGTTTATTATGTAGAGGTAAAAGACCCTGCGAATAACTGTACCAGCGCAACCCGTACAATGGTAAGGGTAGATATAAATCTTCCTACAGAACCCACACCGTGTAGTTATGCTACACTGCAGCAAAGCCCTATTATTGCAGGGATTTGCCTGTTATGCGGTGTATCTGATGGAGGACTGGCTGTAGATCAGAATGCGAACTCTGCTTCTACTATCACTTCTACTGTCGGTGCGTTAGGTTATGTAGGACAGTTATTACAATATGCACATACTTATCCTGCGGGAGATAGCGTCACCCTCGACCTGGAAGTTCCTGGCCAGTTAGTGAATGCGACCCTTCTGGGAGGAATCAGGATAGAAACATATAACAATAGTACCGCGAACGGGGATGTCAGATTCCTGAATAATGGACTGATACGTTTATCACTGTTAAATGCTGGTAACAGGTTCCGTGTAACAATACCTACCACCAAAACCTTTAATGGTGTACTGGTAAGTATTAACGGGGTGCTGACAGCACTCTCCAGTGTGAAAGTATACTTCGCTGCGGTGACTATACCAAGAGCAACAGTTGCCGTAACCAATGTAAATACATGCAGTGGTAATACGGCTACTTTAACGGCTACCTCTCCTAATGCAGCAGACATTGCCTGGTATACAGATGCTGTGGGTGGAACTGCTGTAGGAACAGGCGGGCAGTTTATTACTCCGGTATTAACTTCTTCTGTTACTTATTATGTGGAAGCCAGCCGCTTCGGTTGTGCTAATCCTACAAGAGTACCGGTAACGGTAAATGTGGGTACTACTCCGGTTGCGCCTACGGCTGCTTCAAGAAGTATTTGTACCGGCAGTCAGATAACGTTGCTGGCAACAGCGCCTGCGGGTGTTACCTTCCGCTGGTATACAGCGGCTACCGGTGGTACACTGCTGGCATCTACAGCGGCTTACACAACCAATGCATTAACTGCGGATACTGCCTTCTATGTAGAGTCTGACAACAACGGTTGTAAGAGCGTAACAAGAACGCGTGTGAAAGTTACCGTGAGCGCTGCACCAACCGGACTTACAGTTACTCCATTGGGTACATCTGTAAGCAGTGGTCAGGGTGCTCTCTTCACTGCAAGTGCAACAGGCACAAACCTCCGTTACGTATGGTATAATGCTGCAGGCGATTCTATCTTTAATGCGGCCGTATTTAATACAGGGCCATTGATCACCACTACTACTTATTCTGTAGAAGCGGTGAATGCCAGCGGTTGCAGAAGCAGCGCAAGGGTATTTGTAACGGCCACGGTTATACCTGGTGGTAATGATATCCCATGTGATGCTGCCACTTCTGAAACTAATACCGCAAATGGTATATGTTTAGGCTGTTTTGTAGAGAACCCTGCACTGGCAGTTGATAACAGTACATCTACCAGCTCTACGCTGCGTGTGGTACTTGGCTTACTGGGTGGATATGTACAACAGACACTGATCTTCCCACAGGTCAGCGAACTGAATGACAGTACTCAGATCCGTTTATCTTTTGATGCAGCCCTGGTGGGAGTTCAGTTGTTGTCTACTATACAGATAGGGTCTTACAACGGAGCTACTTCCAATAATGATTTTGTTGCGCTGAATAGTCCGGAGATAAAGGTGATTTTACTAAGCGGTAATCAGCAGGCAATGGTAGGCTTTAAACCAAAGGGAGTCTTCGACAGGATCGTAGTACGTCTTAACTCCGGTCTGGCTGCCGCCATTAGTTCCGTAAATATAAATTACGCCAGCCGCCTTGTAGGTTTGCCGGTAGTGAAAGGCGATACGGTATGTTCCGGTGGCCGCGCTACACTTACCGCAAGTGGGCCGTCTAATGTTACCTTCCGCTGGTACACTACTGCCACAGGTGGAACATCCATCTTTACAGGTAATAGTTACCAGACACCGGCACTTATAGCGAATACTACCTTCTATGTAGAGGCGCTGAAAACAAGCCTTACCTGTCCTAATCCTACAAGAGTACCGGTAATAGCTGTGGTAGATCCTGCTCCGGATGCTCCGGCACTTGACACTACAGCATTGACGATCTGCAGTGGCAGCACGGCGACCTTTAATGTGAAAGCAGATACCGGTGCAGTATATCGTTGGTATACCACACTCACAGGTGGTACTGCGATTTTTACAGGCGCTTCATTTACCACACCGTCATTAACCGCTACTACAGTATATTATGTAGAGGCTTCCAATAATTCCGGCTGTAGCAATACTACCCGTACAAAAGTAACGGCGAACGTAATCACTCAGCCGCCTGTACCGGTGATCACACCTGCAGGTACCAGCATCTGCGCAGGCAACAGTACACAGCTGGTGGCAACATCTGCTACTTCTGGTCTGACATTCCGTTGGTACACAGTAGCAACAGGTGGCACAGCTGTATTTACAGGGGCTACTTTCAATACACCGGTATTGAACACCACCACTACTTATTATGTGGAAACTGTAACGGGTACCTGTACCAGCAGTAGCAGAGCGCAGGTAACTGTAACCGTGAATGAAGTACCTGCTGCTCCTACAGTAACAACTGTACCAGTAAATGGTCAGGTGGTTTCCGGACAGAGCGCTACATTAACTGCTTCGTCTGTTACTCCAGGGGTAACCTACAACTGGTATACGACAGCAACAGGAGGCAGCCCGGTATTCACCGGCGCTGTATTCCAGACACCTGCTTTAACCAGCAGTATTACTTACTATGCAGAAGCGGTTTCTCCAACAGGTGGTTGTCCAAGCACACGTACAGCAGTTGCCTTAACAGTAACAATAGTACCGAATACGGATTGTGACTTTGCAAACGCACAAGCCAGCAGTACTACCGCTATCTGTTTACTCTGCACAATAGAAAATCCGACCAATACAATAGATGCGAATACGGATAACTTCTCTACTCTTACTATACCGTTAAGCGCAGGCAACGGAAGTGTTCAGCAAATGCTGATCTTCCCGCAGGTAACTACTGCAGGCGACAGTGTAAGGATAGTAATGGAATTACCTGCACAGGTACTTGAAGCCAGTCTGCTTGGTGCAATAGAAGTATCCAGCTTTAACGGTGCTACCGCCAATAACGATGCGATACTGCTGAACAACACTGGCGCCTTAAGTTTAAAAATACTTTCCGGTGGCTCTAAGTTCACGGTAGCATTCGTTCCTGGCGCCGCATACGACCGTGTGCAGGTTCGCCTGAGAGGTGGTATCATCTCCGCACTGGTGAAACTGAATATTTATTACGCATCAAGACAGGTATCTCCACCAGTAGTAGCGGTAAGGAATGTAAGTATATGCAGTGGTACTTCCGCTGTATTGAATGCAACCGCCAGTTCTGTTGCGAACCTGGAATGGTATGATGCTCCGGTAGGTGGTACCAAGGTGGCTGATGGAGCTACTTTCACCACACCAATATTAACAGCAACGAAGACTTATTATGTACAGAGTGTTCGCGGTAGTAATAATTGCGCCAATGCGAACCGTGTATCTGTTACTGTTAGTGTAGTGCCTTCACTGGTAGTTCCAACAGTAAACAATGCAACGATCTGTTCCGGCAATCAGGCTACTTTAACAGCCACCGTTGCTGCACAGAATATACAGATCAGATGGTACAGCGCACCAACAGGTGGTACACTGCTGTTTACCGGTCCTACTTATATTACAAATGCGTTGACCGCAGATACTGCGTTCTACGTAGAAACCAGCAATGGTACATGTTCGCTGGGTACCAGGGTAAGGGCAACCGTTACCGTTGGATCAGGTGCACCAACACCAACGCTGGAATCGAATAATGTGAACATCTGTGAAGGTACTGCTGCTACATTCAGGGTAACTTCAAATACAACAGGTATCACTTATAAATGGTACACAACACTTACCGGAGGAACCGCTGTATTTACAGGTCCCGTATTTGTTACACCATTGCTCTCCGCTACTACTGTTTACTATGTGGAATCATCTAACACTGCTTCACAATGTAATGCAGCAACAGCAAGGGTACAGGTAACAGCGAATGTATCGTTGAACCCAGTGGCTCCGGTAGTGGTAAGTAACAGTGTACAGGTATGTATGGGACAGAATGCGGTACTTTCAGTACAAAGTCCGCAGGCAGGATTGACCTACCAATGGTATACTGCGCTTACGGGTGGCACACTGGCCGCTTCAGGAGCAACCATCACCGTGCAGAATGTTACCGGAAATGTTGATTACTACGTACAGGCTGTAAACAGCAATGGTTGCGCTAATGCAGGTAGTCGTGTGAAAGTAAGTGTGATTGCTGTTGCGTCTCCAGGTACACCGGCTGTAACTGCAGTTTCAGTAAATGTCTGCCAGGGTAATACAGCTGTACTTTCCGTACAGAACCCGGATGCTACACTCACTTATCGCTGGTATAGTACAGCAACAGGTGGTACCTCATTAGGTAGTGGCAGCAGCTTTACAACACCGGTAATAAATGCAGATACAGATTTCTATGTAGAGGCCAGCAATGGAAACTGCAGCAGTGCAGTAAGAGCAAGAGTAAGTGTGTTGGTAACAACACCAGCTCCTGTACCAACACTGGAATCAAATAATGTAGGTATCTGTACCGGAGGTAATGCTGTATTCAGAATTACATCTGCAACAGCAGGTATCACTTACAACTGGTATACAGTAGCTACTGGCGGTGTCCCTGTATTCAGCGGACCAGAATTTACTACTCCGTCATTAACAACAACTACTGTCTACTATGTAGAAGCAGTAAATACACTTTCACAATGTGGCAGCACCAGTGCGAGAGTACAGGTAACAGCGAGTGTATCGCCGAACCCGGTAGCTCCGGTAGTGGTAAGTAACAGCGTACAGGTATGTATGGGACAGAATGCTGTACTTTCAGTACAAAGTCCGCAGGCAGGATTAACCTACCAATGGTATACTGCACTTACCGGTGGTACACTGGCCGGTTCAGGAGCAACCTTCACGGTGCAGAATGTTACTGCAGATGTTGACTACTACGTACAGGCTGTAAACAGCAATGGTTGCGCTAATGCAGGTGGTCGTGTGAAAGTAAGTGTGATTGCCGCAGTGTCACCAGGTACACCGGCAGTAACTGCAGCTTCAGTAAATGTCTGCCAGGGTAACACAGCTGTACTTTCCGTACAGAACCCGGATGCTACACTTACTTATCGCTGGTATAGTACAGCAACAGGTGGTACCTCATTAGGTAGCGGCAGCAGCTTTACAACACCGGTAATAAACGCAGATACAGATTTCTATGTAGAGGCCAGTAATGGAAACTGCAGCAGTGCAGTAAGGGCAAAAGTAAGTGTGCTGATAGCAACAGCTGCTCCTGTTCCAACCCTGGAATCAAATAATGTAAGCACCTGTACCGGTGGCAGTGCCGTACTGAAAGTAACATCCAGTACTACGGATATTATATACAACTGGTACACAACAGCGACTGGAGGAACACCTGTATTTACAGGTCCTGAATTCACAACGCCGTTATTAACTACCACTACTATTTACTATGTAGAAGCAGTAAATACACTTTCACAATGTGGCAGCACAAGTGCAAGGGCCAGCGCTACCGTAACAGTTGGACAATCACCTGATGTTCCAACATTGGTAGCAAACAGTGTGAGGGTATGTGCAGGTAAAGATGTAACGCTTGCGATACAAAATCCACAGGCAGGTATTACTTACCAGTGGTTCGATGCGGCAACAGGCGGTACACTGGTATTCAGCGGTACTACATTTAATGTAACGGCAGTTACTGCTGATGTGACTTATTATGTACAGGCAGCAAGTGGAACTACCTGCGTAAGTGCGTCCCGCGCTACTGCTAGTATCCTGGTAGATGCAGCGGCACCAACACCGGAAGTTGTTTCCACTAACCAGGTAACATGTGTAGGTGGTACTGCAACACTGAATGTATTAAATCCGGATGCAAGTCTTACCTATCGCTGGTATGATGCACCAGCCGGTGGTAACCTGTTATCTACAGGTGCAGAATACACAACGGGTCCGTTGAGCGTAAATACTACGTTCTATGTGGAAGCGCTTAACAGTACCGGTTGTAGCAGTCAGGCCCGGAAAGGAGTAACTGTAACGATCGTGAATTCAATAGATGCACCGCTGGCCCCTGGTACGACTGTTTGTTCCGGCAACTCTGCCGTGCTTTCAGTAACCAGTCCGCAGGCAGGGATTTCTTACAAATGGTATACAACAGCAACAGGTGGAACAGCCGTATTCACAGGTGCAAACTTTACAACAGCTGCGCTGACAGCAGATGTCACTTACTATGTAGAAGCAGCCACCGGCGGTTGTGTGAGCCAGAGCCGCACTATTGTGCAGGTAATGGTCAATAGCACACCAGCAGCACCTGTTGTGGCGAATGCATCAGTAATAGCTTGTCTGGGTGGATCTGCTAACCTGAGTGTACAGAATCCGGATGCAACATTGACTTACCGCTGGTATGATTCTCCAACAGGTGGTACATTGGTAGCTACCGGGGCATCCTTCACAACTGGCGCTCTCAGTACAAACCAGATGTATTATGTGGAAGCGCTGAATACTACAGGTTGTTCAAGCATTACACGTACAGCTGTAAGTGTAACCATAGGATCTCCATCCAATGATGCAACAGTAACCGGCAATGAAGCGGGTGTATGTCCTGGCGAATCAGCTACGCTTACCGCCACTTCTACTACTGCAGGTGCAAACTTCCGCTGGTATACAGATGCAATAGGAGGCACGGCCATATTTACCGGCTCAACATTCACAACACCGGCGCTGACTGCAAGCACTACTTATTATGTAGAAGTATTTGCAACAGGTGGTTGTACCAGTACCAACAGAATTGCGGTACAGGTGAATGTTCTGGAAGTACTGGCTACACCGGTAGTAACGGTGGATTCTACCACAGTTAATTCTGTAACGTTCTCATGGGCACCGGTAACAGGAGCAACGGCTTACGAAGTAACGCTGGACGATGGTGTCACTTATTCTGCACCAAGTTCAGGCAGCAATGGAACTTCTCATACGATAGCAGGACTTTCTCCGGACCAGTCTGTCACTATCAGGGTAAGAGCGTTAGGCGGTAGTACCTGTGAAACCAGTGCATTATCTGTTGCAGTCACCGGCAAGGCGAAGAATCCTCAGGGTAACAAAATATTTGTACCTAATGTATTCACGCCAAATGGAGATGGGGTCAATGATATACACTACATCTATGGTAATACCATCGCTGAGGTTGTGATCAGGTACTACAACCAGTTCGGTCAGCTGATATACGAAAGCAAGGATCAGCGTAAAGGATGGGATGGTAAAGTGAGTGGAACTTTGCAACCGGTAGGTGTATATATCTATGTATTACGTGCTAAGCTCCAGGATGGTTCCATTGTAAATATGAAGGGCACGATAACAATTGTCCGTTAATAAAAATACTATAACAAGGGCCGGGATAGTCAGTTAAGCTATCCCGGCCATTAATAGAAAAACGATGAAGAATAATATTACACTCGTTATTGTATTGTTGTTGTTTGGTACATTCCTGCCCGGTTTAACAAGGGCGCAGGTAGACCCGCATTTTTCACAATATTATGCTTACCCGATGTGGTTAAACCCGGCCCTTACAGGTATTGTGGATGGGGACTACCGTATTAGCGCCAACTATCGTAATCAGTGGGTGAACATTGGTAAACCATTTTCTACTACCGGTGTTTCCTTTGATGCAGCAGGCGCTAATAATATAGGCGTTGGTGTGAATGTTACCAATATGTCTGCAGGTGATGCCGGTTATAATTATCTGAATGCAATGGCCAGTTTCTCATACAGAGGCGTGCGTTTTGGTGCAACAGGTACCAGCCAGCTGGTATTTGGTATACAGGCTGGTATGATCAACCGCAGAATAGATCCCGCTAAGTGGACATTGGGTAGCCAGTATGATCCTGTAATGGGATTTGATCCTTCCAAGCCAAGTGGTGAAAATATTAATACAACTTCTTCCAATGTTTTTGATGCAGCTGCCGGAGCCATGTTCTTTGATGGTAACCCCAATCATCAGCTGAATCCATTCGTTGGTTTCTCTGCGGGACATATTACACAACCAAAAGATCCCTTCGTGTCAGGTGACAATAAGCGCCTGCCTGTAAGATATATTGCGCATGGAGGTTCCCGTATCAAACTCAATGATATATTCAGTCTTACCCCGCATGGTTTGTATCTGCGACAGGGGAATGCTGAAGAAATCGTAGTTGGTTTATATACTTCAGTATTTGTAAATGAAGAATTTGATTTCCTGGCAGGGGGTAATTACCGCATTAATGATTCTGCGATTCCTTTTGCAGGATTTCACTTCAAAAATTTTGTACTGGGACTGAGTTACGATGTGAACACATCTTCCCTGAGAAGACTTGTAAATGGCAGCAACAGTTTTGAATTGTCCTTATCCTTTATCAGCCGGAAAAGGAGAGTATTATCTGAGGAATATTTTATTTGCCCTCGGTTATAAACATAAAATAAATACGGATGAAAAAAATTGCACGCTACTGGCTGGTTATTGCATTATTATGGATTGTTAACCAAGCGAAGGCGCAGTACGTATATGATTATAAACGTACTGGAGATATCTACTATGAAGCCAAAGATTATTATTCCGCAGCTCAATATTACACTAAAGCGTTAGGGACATTTAAGATCAAACCAGAACAGATATTGCCTTACGCTGTAGAGAGGAAGGGCAAAGAGACCGGCAAGATCAAAGACTATGAAACGGTAATTTACCGGTTGGGAGAATCTTATCGCCAGTATAATGATTTTGGGAATGCTGAGAAGTATTATGAACAGGCCGTGAGCTTCAATAATAATACACTTTTCCCGCAAGCCCGTTTCTGGTATGGGATCTGTTTACGCGCTAACGGAAAGTATCCCGAAGCACTTGAGCAGCTCAAACAATTTAAGCAACAGTATACCCATACAGATGATATCAGTAACAGGGCTACACTGGAAATTTCCTGCTGTGAATTTGCCATTGCTGAAGCAAGTCGTGTTCCCGGGTTTACAATTGTCAAGCTGGGTGGAGATCTGAATGGTGGTGGTGCAAACTATGCACCTGCTACAATAGGTAAGAATATGTTGCTGTATACTTCTTCCAGACCGGACAGCAGTATGATGCAAAAGAAGGCGAAGAAAGCAAATCCATATATCAACAACCTGTTCATGGCAATGGGTTCCGGTAATTCTTTCAGCGACAGCAAAGAATTAAACATACCGGAAGCAAAAGGAATGGATCAGGGGGCCGCGACTGTTAGTCCGGATGGCAATACTATTTATCTCACACGCTGGACTACACAGAACAATATTAAGCTGGCAGCTGTTTATATAAGTACAAGGACAGGAGACAAATGGTCAGAACCAAAGTCATTGGGACAAAATGTGAACGTAGAGGGTTATTCTTCTATGCAGCCGTTTGTCACTACTGACGGTAAATACCTGCTGTTTGCTTCTAACCGCCCTGGTGGTATGGGGAAGAACGATCTCTGGTATTGTATGCTTGAAAATGGGACGCCTGGCCCCGCCCGAAACCTGGGTACTGTTATCAATACCCGTGATGAGGAACAGGCCCCGTTTTATGATGCAGAGAAAAAGGCATTGATCTTTAGTTCGGATGGACGTGTTGGTCTTGGGGGACTGGATTTCTACAGGAGCGAAGGCGACATGGGTAACTGGGGAACTCCCAAAAACCTGGGTATACCACTTAATTCTGCAAAGGATGACCTTTATTATACTGCGGTAGATAAGATGCATCCAATGACAAAAGGGTATATCAGTTCCGACAGGGAGTCTGTATGTTGCCTGGAATTATTTGGTATTAAAAAGATTAATAAAACAATTAACGGGTTAATCCTGGATTGCGATAATAATCTGCCGCTTACCGGCGCTAAGGTAACTTTGCTGGATACTATTCTGCAAAAAGTATTGCAACAGATTACACTGAATGAAACAGGTCGTTACAGCTTTGAAGTAGAAGCAAAGAAGCATTACAAGATCATGGCTGAAAAGGAAAATTATTTCTCCAAAGCTATCTATGTTAATACAGATGATCTTGTAAGGATTGATTCAATGGAGAATCCTACTATCTGTCTTAAACATTTTGAAATAGGCAAACCCATTATTCTGAAGGATATTTATTATGATTTTGACAAAGCAACACTACGGCCGCAGTCTTTAATAGTGCTGGATACAGTAGTAGCTATCATGCTGGATAATCCGAATATTATTATTGAGATGAGCGCCCATACGGACAGTAAAGGGAAAGATGCGTATAATGTAAAACTGTCTCAGAGGAGAGCACAGTCATGCGTAGATTACCTGATCAGCAGAGGGATTTCTACTTCACGTATGATTGCTAAGGGATACGGTAAAACAAGGCCTATAGCGCCTAATACGCTGCCTGACGGAAAAGATAATCCGGAAGGACGACAACTGAACAGAAGAACTGAATTTAAAGTGTTACGTGTAACACAGGTATCAAAGTAGTAAACCAAAGATGGTAATCCGGCTTCATGCCGAAGCTGGAACCATATCCTATAAACCGAGACACAGACAGAAGGTAATGGCCGGAGCAATCCGGCCATTACTATTTTAATTATTTACCAGCTTTAAGGATGTTACCGATAGCGATAACGCTGTCCTTGGTAGCGCTGAAGCGAACTTTAGCGAACGCGTTGATAGCAAGAGCAGAATCGTATCTGAAGTTACGTGTCTGTCCGTTTACGGTAACTGTCTTCAAATTCTTCCAGATATCTACAGAAGCGCTGGCGCCGGTACCTGTGAGACTACCTTTGAATATTGTATCAGTAAGTGGAGTAGCTGCAACACCATAGATAACATACACTTTGTGTGAAGTATCTTTTGATGTTTTGCTTAATGTAAGACTCAGGTTAACGCTGCTGTCCAGGTTTTCAGACAGTTTCACAGTACCTATCTGTGCAGAATCTGTAAGGCTGATAGCTTTGATCAGTTTGAATTCTTTGCTGCGCAGGATTGGAGAGGCTGGTGCATCATCATCTTTGCAAGCTGCGAAAGTTACACCCAATAGCAAGGCCACTGCTCCTAATTTAGAAGCATAATTTTTAATTGTAAGCATGGTTTCCGTTTAAAAAAATTTAGATAACTCGATTAAAATTGGTTCCGTTTATTTAGTACAAAATGGTTACTTCAGCGCTGATGCAATAGTTAAACGGGTACTGTTATAAAAAGTTACAGGTAAGGCCGGAAAAACATGTGAATTATTTTTACTATGCAACAAGGTGTTTACTGGTGGCTTATTGCAGCCGTTAAGTGATCCTTACGATAACGGGTAATTATTACTACCTTTGCCCAGTTTTATTACAGCTAAACTCAATAAAAAAATAAGCATGTCGCTCACTGTTGTAGGTTCTATGGCATTCGATGATATTGAAACGCCATTTGGTAAATCTGGAAGAATTATTGGAGGCTCTGCCACATATATCGCATGGGCCGCTTCTAACTTTGTAAAACCTATCAACCAGGTATCTGTGATTGGAGGTGATTTTCCACAGGTAGAACTGGATGCCCTTAAAGCAAAAGGTGTTGCCCTGGAAGGTGTACAGGTAAAGAAGGATGAAAAGTCTTTCTACTGGGCCGGAAAGTATCATATGGATATGAATACCCGTGATACACTGGTAACCGAGCTGAATGTACTGGGTGAATTCAAGCCCTCTATACCAGACAGCTACCAGGGTAGTGAGTTCCTGATATTGGGTAACCTGACTCCTCAGGTGCAGATGGACGTAATAAAACAAATGAAAACAAGGCCTAAACTGATCGTAATGGATACCATGAACTTCTGGATGGAAGTGGCACTGGACGATCTGAAAAAGGTACTTAAAGAAGTAGATGTACTGATGGTGAATGACGGAGAAGCCCGTCAGCTGAGTGGTGAATATTCCCTGGTAAAGGCTGCCCGTAAGATCCTGACAATGGGACCGCGTTACCTGATTATTAAGAAGGGAGAACATGGTGCATTACTGTTCCATGAAAACCATGTGTTCTTTGCGCCTGCCCTGCCACTGGATGAGGTATTTGATCCAACCGGTGCTGGAGATACTTTTGCAGGAGGCTTTATCGGTCACCTGGCAAAAACAAAGGACATCTCTTTTGAGAATATGAAAACAGCGATCATCGTAGGTTCTGCAATGGCATCTTTCTGTGTAGAGAAATTTGGTACAGACCGTTTAAGAGAGATCAACCAGGATGATATTAATGCACGTCTGGAACAGTTTGTACAACTGGTAAACTTTGATATAGACCTGGTATAGTCAGGAATAGAATAAAAAAAGGCCGGCACTTCATTTGAAGTGCCGGCCTTTTTTATTTATAAATGCTGTTCAGTAGCGCCGCTAATCTTAAGCCTCCTTTCAATAACTGTTGATTCAGGTCTTTTATGAACCAGTAATTATAACGGTAACTAAGTTTATCGTTGGGTTGTGTAAGCGTATATACCTTGTCTGCGAGCTGGCTGGATTCGAACATCCAGTCTTTGATAGTGCCGCTTTGTAATTGTTTGATCTCTGTTACAGAGGCCGTATCCAGCGCCTGTGTATATTCTGTATAACTCAGCTGCTGGAATTCTATCAGGTGTTCGTCCCATACCCTGTGTAAGTTGGTGGGTCTGTCGAACCAGGTAACATTGATCTTGTTTCCTCCCTGGTCTTCCGGATGCCCCACATGTAATGGCTGATGCATATCTCCTATCAGGTGAATGAGGAAGGTAAGCGCAAACTGCTTGTCTGCTTTGGACACTGCCGGGTCTTTTAATTGCTTAATAAGCGCATTTGTTTCTACGTAAAGATTTTCCCCTGTTTCTTTTTGTACCAGTCCTTCGAACTGTGGTCTGGAAGAATGAGCAGGAAAGTCCATGTAATGCCAGGAAGAGGTATGGTCGTATTTGTGGGTGGTATCTGACTTGATAAAATCAGGCCAGTTGGCCACCATTGCCATGCTTTGTTTCCCCAGTAATGCAGTGACTGCTTTACGGGCCTGCGGGCTAAGGTGCCTGCTGGCAATTTCAGCCACAACACGATGGCCGGTAACGCCCCAGGCAAAAGAGGTAAGCGGGAATAAGGGTAATAGTATGCCCAGTAAAAAAGGGCTGAATTTTTTAAGCATAGCAGAGTCTCGATTATGACGATGTAAAGGTGGGGTAGATTTTCGGATTGTGAAAGAGGAATTGATAAATTGTACATTTGTTTACAAACCCTGTAGTGGAATTAATACTTTAATTATGCCATTCAAGATACATGCTCCATATGCACCTGCCGGCGATCAGCCGCAGGCGATTGCAAAACTGACTGAAGGAATACAAGACGGCGCTGCTTTTCAGACACTGTTGGGTGTAACCGGTTCCGGTAAAACATTTACCGTAGCCAATGTGATAGAGAACGTACAACGCCCTACACTTGTGCTTACCCATAATAAAACACTGGTGGCCCAGTTATATGGTGAATTACGGCAGTTTTTCCCGGATAACGCTGTGGAATACTTCGTTTCTTACTACGATTATTATCAGCCGGAGGCATATATGCCAGTGAGCGATACTTATATAGAAAAGGACCTTTCCATTAATGAGGAGCTGGATAAGTTACGACTGAGAGCGACTACCAATCTTCTTTCCGGAAGAAGGGACATCATCGTAGTGGCCAGTGTATCCTGCATATATGGTATGGGTAACCCTACCGATTATGAAAACGGGATCATCCGCGTTTTTAAAGGCCAGACGATTAGTCGTAATACTATATTACACGGGCTCGTGAATTCCCTGTACTCCCGTACTACCGGAGACTTCAACAGGGGTAATTTCCGGGTAAAGGGTGATACGGTGGATATCAACCTGCCATATGTGGACTATGCTTACCGTATTACCTTCTTTGGGGACGAAATAGAGGAGATTGAGAGCTTTGACATAGAAACAGGTAAGCGTATAGGAACAATGGAGAATGCGGCTATATTCCCCGCAAATCTCTACCTGGCCCCCAAGGATATGATGCACCAGATCATCTACGAAATACAGGATGAATTACTGGCACAGGCGGAATACTTCCGTTCCATAGGGAAACACCTGGAAGCGCAGCGCCTTTCAGAAAGAGTGAGTTATGATATTGAAATGATCCGCGAGCTGGGATATTGCAGTGGTATTGAGAACTATTCCAGGTTCCTGGACAGGCGTAGCCCTGGGATGCGTCCGTTCTGCCTGCTGGATTATTTCCCTAAAGACTTCCTGCTGGTAATAGATGAAAGCCATGTAACAATACCCCAGATAGGTGGTATGTATGGCGGTGACCGTTCCCGTAAGCTGACGCTGGTTGATTTTGGATTCCGCCTGCCCTCTGCCCTGGATAACCGTCCGCTGAACTTCTATGAATTTGAGAACGTAATAAACCAGACGATTTTCGTGAGCGCCACTCCGGGGGATTACGAACTGAGGCAAACAGAAGGGGTAGTAGTAGAACAGGTGGTACGCCCTACCGGGTTGCTGGAGCCACCGATTGAGATACGTCCCAGTGCAAACCAGGTGGATGACCTGCTGGACGAAATAGACAAACGTGTACTGAACGGTGGCCGTGTGCTGGTAACTACCCTTACCAAAAGAATGGCGGAGGAGATGGACAAGTACCTGAAACGTATTAACATTAAATCGCGCTACATCCACTCCGAAGTAGATACGCTGGAAAGGATAGAGATCCTGCGTGACCTGCGTCTGGGTAATATTAATGTACTGGTGGGTGTGAACTTGTTGCGTGAGGGACTGGATTTGCCGGAAGTAACCCTGGTGGCTATACTGGATGCCGATAAGGAAGGGTTTCTGAGGGATGAGCGTTCCCTGACCCAAACGGCAGGGCGTGCTGCCCGTAATGTGGATGGGCTGGTTATCTTTTATGCGGATAAGATTACGGACAGTATGCAGCGTACGATAGATGAAACCAACCGCCGCCGGGAAAAGCAGAAAGCTTATAATATTGCTAATCATATTACGCCAAAGACGGTACTCAAGAGTAAGGAGCAGATCATGGGACAAACATCCGTGCTGCAAATAAAAGAGTTTGATGAGAACTCTCCGCTTGCCATACATGATGAGTTACAACTGGTTGCAGAGGATGCTGTAGACTATGCCCAACAGGTGGCGTCTGCAAAAACGATCCCGCAGCTGGAGAAAACGATCGGTAAGGTGAAGAAGGATATGGAGAAGGCGGCAAGAGAACTCGATTTTATGGAGGCTGCCAGGTTAAGGGACCAGATGTTCGCATTACAACGTGAATTAGACGGAATGAAGCGATAATGTCGCAGTTTTGATCGTTTTTTATGATCCCAATCATAAAAAACACATCTAATTATATTTAATGTATTTGTGGTTATTCAATTTTTTATCGCTCCCCACGCAATTATTTGTAATGTCTATCTAATTATATTACACCTTGTTATAGCTTCCGGCTGTTTATTGTAGTAGCACCAGTCTCTCCAATGTTAGAAAATTGTTAACGAATAGACGGCCGGGCTTTTATATTACTGAATATCAGTTTGTTATACCTTATTATAGACCCCTTCCCTGCTATTTATATTACCCAAAAACATAATTAATATTATCATTAATTGTAATATAGTTGATGTTTGATCCGTAATACCGATGCTTTGTTCAATTAATTCTATTTTTCACCTGCTCTATTTGATGTTTTGATTATGATTGTTACTTTTATTGAAGAATTTAAAATTATACTGCTATGAAGAAAACATCATTTCAAGACTACTTGCCATTTCTTTTCCTGGCTTTGGTTGCGATAATTGGAGTATTCGTTCCAAACGGGACTCTTTTTGCCGACCCAGCAGGAAAATATAATTCTGGTGATATTGCCTGGGTCCTGGTGGCATCCTGTCTGGTATTCCTTATGACCCCCGGGTTATCATTCTTTTATGGTGGTATGATCAACCGTAAGAATGTAATTAATACCATGATGCAGAGTTTTATCGCTACAGGCATTATTAGTGTGTTATGGGTAGTGGTAGGATTTAGTCTTGCATTTGGTACATCTGTTCATGGAATAATAGGTGATCCCTCTACTTACTTCTTCTTTAAAGGAGTAGCTTCCGGCGAACCATGGGCTGGTGGTCCTACCATTCCTTTGCTGCTGTTCGCTCTTTTCCAAATGAAATTTGCGATCATTACACCCGCCCTGGTAGTAGGTGCTACTGCAGAAAGGATCCGCTTTACCTCTTACATCTTATTCATGGTATTATTCAGCCTGTTGGTATATGCTCCAATTGCACACTGGACCTGGCATCCTGATGGGATCCTGGCTAAACTGGGTGTACTTGACTTTGCCGGAGGTACAGTAGTACATATTTCTGCCGGATGTGCTGCATTAGCAGGTGTACTGGTGCTGAAACGCCGTAAGGACCATATTGATAAGAAAGAACTGCAACCAGCTAACATACCTTTCGTATTGCTGGGTACCGGTTTACTGTGGTTCGGTTGGTTCGGTTTTAACGCCGGTTCTTCACTGGGAGCAAATGCATTAGCTGCTTCTGCTTTCGCTACCACTAATACTGCTTCTGCTGCTGCAGGTCTTTCATGGGTTTTCTTCGATGTGATCCGTGGTCGTAAACCTTCTGCACTGGGCTTCTGTATAGGTGCTGTAGTTGGTCTGGTGGCTATTACTCCTGCTGCTGGTTTCGTAGGCATCCCACAAAGTATTATGCTTGGCTTTATTGCTGCTATCGTTTCTAACCTGGTGGCACATTATAAAACAAAGACAGCTATCGATGATACACTGGACGTATTCCCTTGCCATGGTGTAGGTGGTATGGTTGGTATGTTGCTGACTGGCGTATTCGCTACTACAGCAGTAAACAGCCTGGGTAAGGATGGTTTGATATACGGCCATTTCGAACTGTTAAAAGACCAGATATGTGGTTTACTGATAGTGGTAGTTTACAGCTTCTCTGTTTCTTACGGCATCTTTAAACTGATCAACCTCATTCATCCGCTGCGTGTATCTGATGAAGATGAATCACTGGGTCTGGACGTTTCACAACACAACGAAAACTATCACCCTGCTCTGCTGGCCGTACATGATAACGGTGCATTGAAAGAACAGATGGTAGACTAATATAATTTGCTTTATTACTAAGCTGACGGATGAAGTCAGCTTAGTAATAAAGTACAATAAGAATATAAATAATCAGTTTGATACCCAAAACAAAAGAATAGCTAATAATCAACAGGAATAAGTCTTTCAGACAAGTAGCATTTTATCAACCGAACTATATTTATCAACCAATTTCTTATTTCGTTTAACATGAAATTTTCCTTCCTGGTAAATTATTAGCTATTCTTTTTTCTATTCTTCCGGCAATACAAAGAAAAACAGCTACACGAGAAAACAATAGCACACCATTTTATCAACCTAATTCCCATCGCATGAAAAATGTTTTACTGACTGCATTCGCAGCCTGTCAGCTGTTTGTTGCCTATTCTCAAACAAAAGAGGACTCTTTACCGGCCCCCGCAGTAAGGATCTCTGGCTCAGCAGATGTATATTATAAGTACAATTTTAACGGCACCAGTACTGATAACAAGACAAGTTTTACGAACTCCCATAACAGTTTTGAACTGGGTATGATCTCGCTGAAAGCAGAGCATGAGTTCAAGAAGGGAAGTATTGTTGCTGATCTTGGTTTTGGAAGAAGAGCCGCAGAGTTTTCTTATAATGAAACATCTGATAAGATCAGCACGATGGAAATGTCCATTAAACAATTATACCTCAGTTACCAGGTGCTGGACAAATTAAAGATCAGCATGGGAAGCTTTGGGACGCATATAGGATATGAATTGCTGGATGCGTATCTGAACAGAAACTACAGCATGAGTTATATGTTCAGTAACGGTCCTTTCTTTAGTACAGGGGTGAAAGCAGATATTACTATCAGTAGTGAATGGACTGCCATGATAGGGCTTTTTAATCCAACGGATTTTAAATCTGCTTCCTGGAGCAACCAGAAATATGTGGGTGCCCAGCTTGGATATTCTTCTACCAAGGCCCCTGTTAAGTTATACCTGAATTACCTGGGAGGAAGGGATACCAGTGGCGTGCAGAATCATCAGATAGATTTTGTGGCTACATACCAGGTAAGCACTTTACTGGGATTAGGGTATAACGGTACCGTAAGTACGTATAAGAATACACGTAATAAAGAAGAAGAGCAGGTCTCTCAGAAATGGTGGGGTTCTGCCGTATATGTAAACCTTGATTTTACACCTAAACTGGGACTTAGTTTAAGGGGAGAATACTTTGACGATGCAGATGGACTGAAAACATTTGCCGGTACAGATGGTGGACATGTGGTGGCCGGGACCTTATCACTTAATTATAAAGTGGGGAACTTAACGATTATACCAGAGTTCCGTGTAGATAATGCCTCTGTGAATATTTTCAATAAGAGCAACGGATCATCTGCAGCGAGCTCTCCGAATGTTCTATTGGCTGCTACTTATCATTTTTAGTGCAGGGACAATATTTTTTTTATTTTGTGGCCAAAAGAGGTATTGCATGTTACAGCCCCCCACGTTAAAGTTCTTAAAATCACTGAGCAAGAATAATAATAAACCCTGGTTTGAAGAGCATAAGCTGGATTACCAGGACGCAAAGGCGGATTTTGAAAGTGTGGTACAACAGATATTGGATGGTCTATTTAAGCAGGATGCTGTATTGGTTGGCTTACAGGTAAAAGACTGTACTTTCCGTATTTACAAAGATGTAAGATTCAGTAAGGACAAAACGCCCTATAAGACAAATATGGGAGCTGCTTTTGCGCCTGGTGGACGTAAAACGCCCAGACCTGGTTATTATTTTCACCTGGAACCAGGTGGTAATAGCTTTGCGGGTGGTGGTTTGTGGATGCCTGAAGCAGCTGTGCTGAAGAAGGTAAGGCAGGAGATTGATTACAACTTTGAGGAGTTCCAGCAGATCATATCCAATAAAGAGTTTATCCGTTATTTTGGAAAGATAGAAGGAGAATCACTTAAAACGGTCCCGCAGGGATATTTACCTGATAATCCTGCCATTGCCTACCTGAAGCTGAAGAGCTTTACGGCATGGCATCATCTGACGGATGATGTGGCTATACAGCCGGCATTGGTTAGGGAGATACTGAAGATATTTGCTGTGATGCAACCTTTTATCAAATTTCTTGATAGAGCGCTGGATGTAACAGAGTAGAATTATTCTCTTCGCATGTAGGCTGTTCCAGGGCGGAACGGCCTATTTTGCATATGTGTACTTCTGAATTGAGAGAGTCCCCATCCTGAAGGCTTATACTTCATCTGCCAGCGACTACTGGCAGATGAGTACAGCTCAATAATCTTTACGGGTTAGTTTTTGTGAATTAAAAATTCGAAAGGTCTTGCTTTGCGATTTTTCAAAAGGTTTTCTTTGTCCGTTTTAGTATGCGCAAAGCGTTGATTGTACACATTGGCTACCTCTATAATAGGTATGATGCCGTCCAGTGTATCATGTTGATCTACAATGTTCATGATGCGGGATACCTGTGAAGAAAAATTTGTGCTCCACTCTTCAGTAAACTTGTGCATCAGTAACAGCTCACGATTGGCGTTGGTTTTCATAGGACTTAAGGGTGTTTACGGATTTGTAAATTTTAGTTCATTCAGCATCTTACATTCTTAAAATTCACTTTTTTGGAAGAAGTAAGTGGCATAGGATTATTAATAACAAAATTGGATTTTATCTGTCATAAAGCAATACTACTTCTGTGTAATTTTTAGTCGGGTAATACTAATTTCTCTTCAAATCGATACTAAAAGAGCAAGTACCGGTGTACTTGCTCCTAATATCTCAAATTAAATCGTGTATACGTTCGCGGAAAGCTTTTTTTTCCGGTTTCTCTCTCTCATTTTTACAACAAAAAAGGTCTAAATCCATTTTTGCTGATGCAGATATTCAGCAATCTGCACAGCGTTTGTTGCAGCACCTTTACGCAGATTATCTGCAACTATCCACATATTCAATGTGTTAGGTTGAGTTTCGTCTCTACGTATACGTCCTACGAACACTTCATCCTTTTCATGTGCGTCTTTTGGCATCGGATATTTCTGATTTGCAGGGTCATCTACCACTATCACACCAGCCGTATTTTCAAGTATATTACGTATCTCCTTCATTTCGAACTCTTTATCAAAAGCAACGTTTACAGATTCACTGTGACCACCGATAACGGGGATACGTACGGTGGTTGCTGTAACACGAATAGTGTCATCGCCCATGATCTTTGTTGTTTCCTTCACCATCTTCATTTCTTCCTTCGTATAACCGTTATCGAGGAAAACATCAATCTGTGGTATAACATTTAAATCGATCTGATGAGGATAGGCCATTTCTCCGTTTATACCTTTCCGTTCGTTCATTAACTGGTCTACCGCTTTTACACCGGTACCGGTTACTGATTGATAAGTTGATACAACTACTCTGTTGATTTTATATTGCTGATGTAATGGATTCAGCACCAACACCATTTGAATAGTAGAGCAGTTTGGATTTGCAATAATCTTATCTTCTGGGGTCAATGTTTTACCATTGATTTCAGGTACTACCAGTTTTTTGGTAGGGTCCATTCTCCAGGCAGAAGAATTATCAATTACTGTAATACCAGCAGCTGCAAATTTAGGTGCCCATTCCAGGGAGGTACTACCACCTGCAGAAAATAATGCAACATCTGGTTTCATGGAAATCGCCGTATCAGCATTTACCACCTTATAAGGCTTGCCCTTAAATGTTACTTCCTTACCAACAGACTTCTCAGAGGCTACGGGAATCAGCTCTGTAACCGGAAAATTCCTTTCCGTCAACACTTGTAACATTTTGGTACCTACCAGTCCGGTGGCTCCTACTACGGCAACTTTCATTGTTTTACATTTTAAATTTTTGGAAATGCAAATTTAAGGGAACCTGCGCGGTTTTCAATGCCATATACAGAATCATAGAAATTCACTAATTTCCGGCCTTAACCGACACAAATTTTTAAAAAATGCGATTTCCCATTGTTTGTTGCTGCCTGCTGCTGCGGGCAGTTGGCACCCATGCTCAGCTACAGGAGCATTTTAATTATCCGCACATAGACTCGGCTGTTTCCTGGAAAGGCACTGATACTGCCTGGCAGGTAAAGAATGGTATGCTGCAAAGCCATTTCCGCCTGGCCAGTAGTAACTTCTATGTTGCCACAACTTCTTTTGCCACTGCCCCCTATAGCTGGGAGTGGTGGATGCGGCTGGACTTTAACACCTCTTCCCTTAATTATGCAGATGTTTACCTAATGGCAGATTCTGCCAACCTGCTATCTGCTACTGTTAAAGGGTTTTTTGTGCGCATAGGGAATACCAAAGATGAGGTATGCCTTTACAGAAAAAGTGTAAATGCGACACCAATAATGATTATTGATGGCAGAGATGGGATCACGGATCATTCATCCAGTGTTTTAAAAGTAAAGGTAGTCTGTGATGAAGACCATGAATGGAGCTTATGGGTAGATGACAGTGGTACAGGTAATAATTATGTATTGGAAGGCAGTGTGAAGGATTCCTCTCTGAGAAATGCCCGGTATATGGGTTTTGCCGTGAAACAGTCCACGGCTTCTTTTTTTGAAAAGCATTTCTTTGATGATGTAATCGCCGGGCCTGTAGTGAAAGATACCGTGTTGCCGGAGTTGTTGTCTCTGCAGGTGGCAGGCGACAGGGAGCTGGACCTTTGCTTTTCTGAACCATTAGACAGCAATAGTGTTTATATGGAAGGAGACTTTCTTATAAATGGTGTTCAGCCCCCTGCTTCCCTTGTTTTTCAGCATGCCTGTATCAGATTGTTATGGGATAGCCCATTTCCGAACGGGGATAGTTGCCGGTTAGCCATCAAAGGTATCCGGGATATGGCCGGTAACTTAATAACACCTGTTAACAGGTCTTTCCTTTATTATAAGGTTGGTACCGGTGATGTGGTAATTAATGAGATATTATATGATGGTACACCTGAATTTGTCGAATTGTATAACCGGGGAGTAAATGCGGTGAATATGAAAGAGCTGTACCTGTCTAAAGGGAAAGCAGGAGACTCGGTAGCGTTGAGCGGTATATTATTACCAGGGGGCTATGCGGCCTTCACTTCAGACCCGGAGGCATTATGTATGCGATATCATTGTAAACAGCCGGAGAATATATATAAGATGAACCTTCCGGCACTGATCAATAAGGAAGGCACTATTATATTACTGGGGCCGGGTGGATCAATCCTTGATGAATTGCATTATTCTGATGATATGCAGTTTGCCCTGGCGGATAATACAAAAGGTGTTTCACTGGAGCGGCTGGATGCCGGAATGCCGGCACAGGACCCTCATAACTGGCATTCCGCTGCCTCTACAGCTGGTTATGCCACACCGGGCAGTGTGAATTCCCAGCAATTGCAGATAGCCACCTTACCGGGAGCGTTAAATATCACACCGGAAATATTTTCTCCGGATAATGATGGTAAAGATGATGTGGCTGTAATCAGCTATATACTTCCGGCACCTGGTTATGTAGCCAATATTACTGTTTATGATGCCGGAGGAAGGCCGGTCCGTTACCTGCAGCATAATACTTTACTGGAAGTGAAGGGACAAATGATATGGGATGGATTGGGAGAATCCAACAGGGTACTGGCCACTGGTATATACATAGTGTTTACTGAGATGTTTGATCTGAAAGGGCAGGTGAAGCGCTGGAAACTACCAATAGTACTGGCAAAAAGGATGAACTAGTTGCCCTTGTCAAAGAGATCATTTGTCAGAGTCAATTAATGGGGCTAGATTAATTAAGCAAATCATTTTGAATTAATTATTCATTAAATGCACTTATTCGTCATTATAAGCTAATTAAGGCAAATCATCAATTTGTCGGATGAAAACGATTTTTTATATTTGCCTTCCTAAAAATTTGAACATGCAGTATAGAGAAATAGTTGCAGTAACCGGTTTGGGTGGTTTGTTTCAATTGATCGCCAGCAAACAGGATGGTGCTATCGTAAGATCTCTGGAAGACAAGAGCACCCGGTTTGTGAGTTCCCGCGTCCATAATTTTACCCCGTTGGAAAGTATTGAAGTATTTACCACAGGTGAAAATGTGAATCTGGCAGAGGTTTTTAAAGCCATGCAGGATCAGGAAGCGAAAACGGCCCCACTTGATGCGAAAGCCGATAATAATGCTGTCAAAGCCTACTTCCAAAGCGTATTTCCTTCCTTTGATGAGGAAAGGGTATATGTGAGCGATATGAAGAAGATGGTTAAATGGTATGTGATCCTTAAAGCGAACGATCTCCTGAGATTCGATGAAGTAGCTGAAGAAGGTCAGGAACCAGTAGCTGAAACTGTTGAAGCAGAAGCTCCGGCAGCAGAAAGTACCGCTAAGAAAACAGCCAAGCCTAAAAAGGCAGCAGCGAAAGAAGAAGATGCTCCTGAAGCTGCCGCTGAGAAAGCTCCTAAGAAAGCCAAAGCCAAAAAGGAAGAAACTCCTGCAGCTGAAGGTGAAGAAGAGCCTAAAAAGAAGGTTGTTAAAAAGAAGAAGACCGAAGAATAGTAGCAAGATATTCATTGCCCGATGCCTGGTGCCTTACGCTGATGCGTTTTGCGCCAGGCATTTGCATTTGAGCAAACGGAGGGTTCGGAGAGTCTTCGGTAAGTTATATAGGCTAAGCGGGAGTTCAACAGGTGGTTAACAGGGGTTAGTTGGGTGTTAGTCAGGTAAAAACCTGTCTAACTTCTTTTTAACTGCTACCTGAACACAGATGAAATAGGTTACATGATATATAGTAGTCTGATAACAATTAAAAAGAGTTAATGCTCTCAGGTATCAGTAAGTCCGGTCCCAACTGCAAGGATTGATTCATAATTTCTTATTTTAGTAAAATGAAGACATTAGACGCAAATATTGAGAAACAGCCCCGGACCCTTTTGCCGGAAAACTTTACAATTACTACCTGGGATGCCTTGCAGCCTTATTTCGAAGAGCTGCAGCAAAGACCATTAGGAAATGTATCTGAGCTGGAACAATGGTTAAAAGATGTCAGTGAGCTGGAAGCTGTAATAAGTGAAGATGCCTGCTGGCGTCAGATCCGCATGACCTGCGATACCACAGATAAGGTGCTGGAAGAAGCCTTCACCTACTTCTGCATGGAAATCCAGCCTAAGCTGCAACCTTATGCAGATGCACTGAACAAAAAACTGCTGGCCTGTGAGTGGGTAAAAGACCTGGACCAGGAGTTATATAGCACTTACCTGCGCAGCGTACGCAAACAGGTGAAACTGTTCCGTGAAGAGAATGTGCCACTACAGGCAGAGCTGAGTGTAATGTCTCAGCAATATGGCGCTATTGCCGGTAAAATGACTATCAATGTGAATGGGCAGGAATATACGCTGCAACAGGCTGCCAGGTTTCTGGAAAACAGCGACCGCTCACTGAGAGAAGAAGTGTTTGGTAAAACTGCTGCCCGCCGCCTGGAAGACAAAGCTGCTTTTGATACATTGTATACTGCTCTGGTAGAAAAGAGAGACCAGGTAGCTAAGAATGCCGGTTTTGCCAATTACCGCGATTACAAGTTTGAAGAGCTGGGCCGCTTTGATTATACCAAAGAAGATTGTTTTCAGTTTCATGCAGCCATCAGGGAACATATCATACCACTGGTGAAAAACCTGCAGGAAAAGCAACGAGAGAAGTTGCAACTGGATGTACTGAAACCCTGGGATACAGAAGCTGAACCGGCAGGTACTAAACCACTGGAGCCTTTCCATACCGGAGAAGAACTGGTGAATAAAGCCATCGAGACCTTTGACGAACTGGGTCCTTTCTTTGGTAACTGCCTGCGCGTAATGCAGCAGATGGGCCGCCTGGACCTGGACAGCCGCAAGGGCAAAGCTCCTGGTGGATATAACTGCCCGCTGGCAGAAACCGGTGTTCCATTCATCTTCATGAATGCTGCCGGACAAATGAAAGACCTTACCACTATGGTGCATGAAGGCGGACATGCGGTACATTCTTTCCTGAGCCATCACCTGAAACTGAGTGCGTTCAAGGAATACCCTATGGAGATAGCTGAAGTGGCCAGTATGAGTATGGAGTTGTTTACAATGGACTACTGGGATATCTTCTTCAAGGATGGAGAAGAGTTACGCAGAGCTAAGCTGCAACAGCTGGAACGCTCTATCTCTATATTCCCATGGATAGCTACCATCGATAAATTCCAGCACTGGGTATATGAACATCCACAACATACAGTGGAAGAACGTACCACTAACTGGATCAGAATCCTGAATGATTTTTCTACTTCTGCGGTAGACTGGACGGGATGGGAAGATTATCGTGCTATCAGCTGGCAGAGGCAACTGCATCTGTTTGAAGTTCCTTTCTATTATATCGAATATGGGATTGCGCAATTAGGAGCTATTGCCATGTGGAAGCAGTATAAGGAGAATAAACAACAGGCACTGGATAATTACGTAAAGGCACTTAGCCTGGGAAGTACACGTACATTACCTGAGTTGTATAAAGCAGCGGGAATCAGGTTTGATTTTTCTCCTGCTTATGTAAAAGAGCTGGCGAATTTTGTACAGCAGGAAATTGATAAGATCAGTTAAACATAATTTTCTCTAAATAGAAAAAGCTCCGTAAGGAGCTTTTTCTATTTACATTCTTTACATACTCCACTTACTACCACATCTATATTGTGGGCAGCATACCCTTTGGGTAATTGTATCTCCGGCACAGTGGTATCATCCAGACAGATGGTATTACCACATTCTTCACATTTGAAATGGATATGGTGATCATGGTGATCATGTTCGGAACAATCCGATTTGCAAAGTGCGTAACGTATAGAGGTATCCGTAGTAGGGATGCTATGAATGATTCCTTTATCCAGGAAAGTTTGTAAGGTGCGGTAAACTGTAACACGGTCAAAACTATGACCGGCCAATTTTTCAAAACTGCTGTGTTCCAGTGCGCCATTGCTGTCTATGAACAGCTCCAGTATCTTCACACGTGTATCTGTTATGCTGAGATTACTGGCTCTGAGCATATCTGTAATACTTGCTTTAGTCTTGTTGCTCATGATGCATTTATTCTTTTACTATTCTTTCAAAAGGCGGGCTATGTCAGCGATCAGTTTATCTACATCAGGTTTTTTGGTTCCTTCGTATAATCCTCTCACTCTTCCTTCTCCATCTACGAGCGCAAACCATTGAGTATGCACAAAATCGTCCTCACCTGTGTAAGTACCATCATCTACCAGATACCCCTGACGGGCAAGATTATACAGTTCTTTTTTGGTGCCCGTAAGGAACCACCAGTTTTTCGGATCGGCACCATGTAATTCTGCATAGGCTTTCAATACCGGTACACTGTCGTTTTCAGGATCTACGGTATGTGATAATATACGGAAGTCGGGTTCATTTTTGTAAACAGCGTATACTTTTTGCATGTTGGCATTCATCTTAGGACAAATACCCGTACAGGTAGTAAAAAAGTATTCGGCCACATATACCTTTCCCTTCACATCATTATTGGTAATAGTACGTCCTTCCTGATTCACGAAAGAGAATCCCCCTATATAATGCCCGTTTGTTCCCAGCACCGGTAATTTCTCTTTTCCAAAGAAACTTCCCTGCTCTGACTTAATCACATAACCGGAATAGCCAAGAAAGACTATACCAAGCAGGGCAAAGAAAACTATATAAAAAACAATCTTTTTAGACATTCCGCCAATCATTAATTCTTTACAAAGGTAGTACACAATCGGCTAATTACATTTATGCAACTTTGTTGCATAAATGATTATATTTGCAATGACGTCAAAGCTGTTCTTCCGGAGAATAACCTATTATTATTTAGGCTAGCCTAAATAATAATTATCTATTAGTGAAATAATAAAAATAAGTTTGTAAAAAAATATTTAATGGATAGAACATCTACTCTCTGGCGGATTCTTTTGCCGGGCTTATGTATACTCTTTATGTCGGGTCAGGTTTTTGGGCAGCAGGGCATCATCCGGGGGAAAGTGACAACGGGTGGTCTGGCTGTTGAATTTGCCAATATTGTCATCGCCGGGCAGTATATCGGAGCCACTTCGAATGCTTTGGGGCAGTTTATTATAAAGGACGTAACGGCAGGTACTTATGAGTTAAGTGTTTCAATGATGGGATACCAGACGGAAAAAGTGAAGGCGACAATAACTGCCGGGCAAACACTGGTGCTGAATATCAGTTTGAGAGAGGACTTGTCCAGGTTAAATGAAATTGTAGTGACAGGTGTTTCACAGGCTACGGCTGTGCGTAAGAATCCTGTTCCCATTGCCACTATTGGCAAAAGGGAGATGAACATGAATGTGAACAATAACATTATAGATGCTATCATCAAAGGGATTCCGGGCGTGAGTGCGGTAACTACAGGGCCTAATATTTCGAAACCTTTTATAAGGGGCCTGGGATATAATAGGGTATTGACGCTGTATGACGGGGTAAGACAGGAAGGACAGCAATGGGGAGATGAACATGGCATTGAAGTAGATCAATATGGAATTGGCCGGGCTGAAGTGGTGAAAGGGCCTGCCAGTCTTACCTATGGATCTGATGCACTCGCCGGGGTCATTAATATGATACCCGATATTCCTGTTGGAGAAGAGGGAAAACTGAAGGGAAGCTTTCTGACGGATTACCATACCAATAATGGGATGGCCGCTTCTTCCCTGGGATTGGGTTACCGGAAGGGCGACTGGAAATATGCGTTCCGGGCTTCGGGAAAGATGGCGCATAATTACCGGAACAAGGTAGACGGACTGGTATATGGAACTGCTTTCCGGGAGTATAATCTTTCTGCCATGGCCAGGGTTGATAAGTCATGGGGATATTCCGTATGGGGCGTTACCGCGTATGATAACCAGCAGGAGATCCCGGATGGCAGCCGGGATTCACTGACACGTAAATTTACCAGGCAGATATATGAAGCGGCTGAAGATGATCTCAAGAATCGTCCTATTGTACCGGATGATCAGCTGAATTCTTATAAGATAAACCCGCTGCATCAGCATATACAGCATTACAGGGTGTATAACCGCAGCAAGTTTGGAAATGTGTATACTACTATAGGTTTACAAAAGAGTATACGGCAGGAGTTCAATCACCCTACTTTACCGGCGCAGCCCGGACTGGATGTGGTATTGAATACGCTCAACTATGATGTACGGTATAATTTTCCGGTATGGCAGGGCATTGAAACAACGATAGGCGTAAATGGTATGTACCAGGTGAACAGGAGTAAAAATGCGACGGATTTCCCTATCCCGGATTACAACCTGTTTGATATAGGGGGCTTTTTCTTTGCGAAGAAGTCTTTCGGGAAGATGGATGTTTCAGGTGGATTGAGATATGATAACAGGTATATTCACTGGGATGATTTTTATGTAGGAACAAATGCGGGTAATGGTTTTAGCCGGAAGGTTACTTTACCGGATACGGCAGGAGCCAGTTTACAGTTCCCGTCATTTACACACCATTATAGTGGTGTGTCAGGAAGTTTGGGTGTTACCTATAATATTAGTGAGCGTTTATTGCTGAAGGCGAATGTTGCCAGGGGATACAGGGCACCTAATATCACAGAGATAGGTTCCAACGGACTTGATCCGGGAGCGCATATCGTTTACCTGGGGAACAGGGGATTCAAACCTGAGTTCAGTTTACAGGAGGATATTGGTTTCCTGGCTTACCTGGCAGACCTGGATATCAGTGTGGAGATGTTCCATAACCAGATAGAAAATTACATATATCAGTCGCTGTTGTATGATGCCAATGGTCAGCCTGTGGTGATTGTACCGGGGAATTCAACATATCAGTACCAGCAGTCGAAGGCACAGTTGTATGGAGCAGAAGTGAGTGTAAACCTGCATCCGCGTAGTATTAAATGGTTATCGCTGAATAGCAGTGCCGCCTATACGGAAGGATTGAACAAGAATGATGCGCTGATCAAAAAGGATGGAGATCAGGCAAAGTACCTGCCTTTTATTCCGCCGCTGCATGTGCGTTCAGAGTTAAGAGCAATGATGAACAGAAGTTACGGCATCTTCTCAAAGATCTATGGAAGAGCAGAAGTAGACGGGTATGCTGATCAGTCGCATTTTTATGGAGTGGACCATACAGAGACATTTACACCAGGGTATACTTTAATTAACCTGGGGGCTGGTACTACGCTTACGGGCAGAGAGGGAAAAACAGTTTGTGAGTTATTCCTGCAACTGGATAATGTGTTCAATACTGCCTATCAGGCGAATATGAACAGGCTTAAATATTTTGAATATTATACGGCATCGCCGAACGGGCGTTCCGGTATATATAATATGGGAAGAAATTTTAGTGTGAAGGCGATAGTGCCTTTTTGATTAGACGCATACATTTTGAATGAAGACGTGCCGCGCCTTTTGGCGTGGCACTACATTTTAAATCCCAGCTTGATACCTATCTGGAGACTTGGCAGTATGCTAACAAGTCGTCCGTTGTTAGCCTCTACAGCTCCATTCTCAAGATTAAAATTCTGATAGCGGTAGATTTTAGTGCGGACACCGATACCTATAAATGGATCCAGGACTAATTTATCTTTCTGAATTTGTCTGCCCAATAGCAACTGTAACCCGAAAACGTTTTTATCACCGGATTCTTTGTAGGTAGTATTATTGAGTGTTACTTCCTGGTTGGGATAGAATACTTTTTTGTAGAAGAATACGGGTTGAAAGTAGGTACCCATTACGCGGGACAGGCCATCTCTTGTAGAAAAGATATACCAGCGCAGACCTGCACGGAAGCCGAGACCACGGGCATCAACGAATTGTTCGGTGCTGATATCCGGTTTTTTCTGACCGATATCTACTTTCTTGGCCAGCACATAATCGGGATAATCTGTATAAATACCACTGATCCCTATTTCCAGGCTCATTTTTTCTGTGAGTTCCTGTTCGAGAGAGATGTCCAGTTCATTAATGAGAGTAGCCGGATTTACCTTCAGATAAGTAGCTCTGCCAATGGATTTAGTCGTCTGGGCGAATGTTGCCAGTCCACTAAGAATAAAGAGGCATGTAACAAGCAGTGGCTTTTTCATACAATTGTGTGCAGTTTAACTGGCTAAAAACTTGTGTCATTTCAGGTCAATAATCGTTCCACAATTACCGGATACCACTGGTGTTCCAGCACCAGTACTTTGGCTGCCAGGCTTTCCGGAGTATCGTCTGGAGTGATGGTACAGCGTTCCTGTAAGATAGGTGCGCCGTCATCATATTTCTCATTCACGTAGTGGATGGTGATGCCGCTTTCTTTTTCGCCTGCACGGATAACTGCTTCATGAACGAAGTGTCCATACATGCCTTTACCTCCGTATTTGGGAAGAAGGGCGGGATGGATATTTACGATATGGCCGGGGAATGCCTGTACGAGGTTGGCGGGTATTTTCCAGAGGAAGCCAGCCAGCACGACCATATCAATATTCGCCTGTTGCAGTTGTTGTATATAATGGTCTGTATGAAAGAATAATTCTTTTTCTATGAGGATGGAGGGGATGTGTTCTTTGTCTGCTATCTGTAATACGCCTGCTCCGGGTTTATTACAAACGATCAGGGTAACCCGGGCGATGCCTGAGTTCCTGAAATGATCGATGATCTTTTGTGCGTTACTACCTGTACCTGAAGCGAAGATGGCTATATTTTTCAAAATCTCTTTTATTAACAGGCGCAAAATTAATTAATAAAGAGGAGATGTAGAGGGTATGATTAATGAAGGATTTTTATAGGAAGAAGGGGAATATGAGGTAAAATGGTACCAGAGGGCAACTTTCGGCGTAGGTGGAGGTTATAAGATACAGGATACTGACATGAAAAAGTATGAAAGAGACATTGTATATGTATTAATATATAAAGACCTTGCAGAGCGGAGGTGTTGACATGACATTTATCATGTTTTTTCTCATACAAAATATATTGAGGATTACGTGTTTCCCCGCGATATATATAGGTAAAAGGATTGAGGGAAGCAAGTAAGAAATTTTTATAATTGTTGATAAATTGTCAATATTGTGTCTTATTTTTGTGAGCACTTTTAAGAAACTTAAGGTCAAATCTAAACTAAATAGGCTGTGTATCGTCGTGTTTCCATTCTTATGCGTAAGCATTTTGTGAGTGTTCTTGTCCTATGCGTGGGTATGATTGCGTCCTTCTCCGCAAGGGCAGCAGGAGATCCTACTAAAGGCAAGGCATTATTTCAGCAGAATTGCGCATCCTGCCATAATGTTCATAAGCAACTTACTGGTCCCGCTTTGCAAGGCGTGGAAGAACGTTGGTCTGATAAGAAATTATTACACCAATGGATCCATAATTCTGCATCGGTACTGGCTTCTGGTGACGCGTATGCGAATGCGTTGTACAACCAGTTTAATAAGACTGCGATGACTGCTTTCCCATCTCTTACAGATGGGGATATTGATGATATCCTGTCTTACATTGATAAGGAAGGTAAAGCTGCTCCTGCTACAGATACTAAGACTCCTGGAACAACCACTGCTGGTGGTGAAGAAGAGGGTGGTAACGGTCTGCTGTTTGGTATCATTACTTTGATCCTTGCAGTTGTAGCGCTGATCCTGATGCAGATCAACAGTAATCTGAACAAGCTTGCTGCTGACAAAGAAGGTGTAGCAACACCGGAACCTGTTCCATTCTACAAGAACAAGGCTTACATCGCACTGGTAATCGTACTGTTGTTTATCGTAGGTGGTTACTTCACTATAAATGGAGCGATCGGCCTGGGCAGACAGAAAGACTACATGCCACAACAACCCATCTTCTATTCTCATAAAGTACACGCCGGTATCAATCAGATCAACTGTCTGTATTGTCACGCAGGTGCTGAGAAGAGTAAGCATGCGATGATCCCTTCTGAGAATATCTGTATGAACTGTCACAAGGTGATCAGTGATTATAGTGGTCCTCAGTTGTTTACAGCAGAAGGTAAGAAGGTAAATGGCAGTGCAGAAATTCAGAAGTTATACGACCATGTTGGTTGGGATAAGACTGCTAAGGAATATACTAAACCAGGTAAACCTATTGAGTGGACAAGAATCCACAATCTGCCTGATCACGTTTACTTCAATCACTCTCAGCACGTTGTAGCTGGTAAGCAGCAATGTCAAACCTGTCACGGCGCCATTACTGAAATGGATGAAGTACATCAGTTTGCTGATCTGTCTATGGGATGGTGTATTAACTGTCACCGTACTACTAAGGTGCAGTTTGCTGACAATAAATACTACAGCATTTTTGAGAAGTTCCACGAACAGGTGAAAGAAGGAAAGATAGACAGTGTTACTGTTGAGATGGTTGGTGGTACTGAATGTCAGAAATGTCACTATTAATAAATAGATGAGGGATAAGATGATAAGGAAGCTACTTACATCCAACTTCATTGTACAAATTATAATCCGTAACTCGTTAGTATAAACAACATGGAGCAAAAAAAGTATTGGAAAGGCTTGGAGGAGTTGCACAATACCAAGGAACATCAGGAGACTGTGAATAACGAATTTAAAGAGGACCTGCCTTTTGAGGAGAGTGAAAGTTTGCTGAATGCTACTACCCCCCGCCGGGATTTCCTGAAATACCTGGGGTTCACAACAGCGGCTGCTACTATTGCTGCCAGTTGCGAAACGCCTATCAGAAAAGCTATACCTTATGTAAATAAGCCGGAAGAAATTACTCCCGGTGTACCTAACTATTACGCTTCCACATACGCTGTAGACGGAGAATTCGTTCCACTGGTTGTTAAGACCCGTGAAGGACGTCCCATCAAATTAGATGGTAATGATCTGTCTTCTGTAACAGGTGGTGCTTCATCTGCAAGGGTACAGGGTGCTGTATTAGGTTTGTATGATGCTGCACGTTTACGTTACCCTACTATCAGTGGTACGGAAACAACCTGGACTGAACTGGACAAGCAGGTTGGTGCTGCACTGTCTGCAGTTGGTGGTTCTCCTGTTGTATTACTGACTTCTACTATTATCAGTCCTTCTACCAAGAAAGTGATTGCCGGCTTCCAGGCCAAATATCCAGGCTTCCGTCACGTAACTTATGATGCGGTATCTTACTCCGGTCTGTTACTGGCTAACGAAGCTTCTTACGGAAAGAGAGCGTTACCTGCTTACCACTTTGAAAATGCAAAGGTGATTGTAAGTTTAGGTGCTGACTTCCTGGGAACATGGATCAACCCTACAGAATATTCCAAACAATATGGTGTTAACCGTAAGATCGATGAGAAGAAGCCGGAAATGAGCAAACATTTCCACTTCGAGAGCATGATGAGCTTAACGGGTGCCAATGCGGATGAAAGATATACACACAAACCATCAGAAACCGGTGCGGTAGCACTGGCTTTGCTGAATGCACTGGGTGGTGCGGTTAGCGCTCCTGCTATTGCAGACAAGCGTTTGGCTGCCGGTATCCAGAAAGCAGCCCAGGCTTTAAAAGCCAGTCAGGGTAAAGCACTGGTAGTAAGTGGTTCCAATGATGTGAATGTACAGATCGTAGTAAATGCTATTAACAACCTGATTGGTTCTAATGGTACAACTATCGACTGGGCATCTACAGTAGGTTACCGTCAGGGTATCGACGGTGACATGGTACAACTGGTGAAAGACCTGAACGCTGGTAGTGTTGGCGCTATCATGGTGTATGGTGTAAACCCTGCTTATGATTACTATGATGCAAAGGCTTTTGCAGAAGGTATCAAGAAAGCTAAACTGAGCGTTACTTTCAACGACCGTAAAGACGAAACTTCTGAATTATGTAAATATGCGGCGCCTGCGCATCACTTCCTGGAAAGCTGGGGAGATGCTGAAGCAAGGACCGGATATTACAGCTTTATACAGCCTACCATTGCACCGTTGTTCAAAACACGTGCATTTGAAACAACCTTACTGACCTGGAGTGGTAACACTACTACATGGGAAGATTTCCTGAAGAACGAATGGCTGACCCAACTGGGCGGACAGGAAGCATGGGATAAGGTGTTACAGGATGGTGTGATTGAACCAGCTACAGCGCCTACGCTGGGCGGTGCTACTTTCAGCGGAGATGTAAACAGCGCTGCTGCGAAGATCAACAGTGCTAAGAAAGGTGGCAAGTTAGAACTGGTGTTGTACGAAAAGATCGCTATCGGTAATGGTAAGGAAGCCAACAACCCATGGTTGCAGGAAATGCCTGATCCTATTACCCGTTCTACCTGGGATAACTACGCAGTTATTTCCAACACACTGGCGAAGACATTCGACATGCAGCTGGGTGATGACTACGAGATCAACGCTGATAAGAAAGTATTAAAAATCAAGACTAACGGTAAGGAAATTACCCTGCCATTACTGATACTGCCTGGTATTCATCCGGAAGTAATCGCCATTGCGGTAGGTTACGGTCGTAACATGAATGCTGGTAAAGCAGCTGGTGGTGTAGGTAAGAATGCTTATCCGCTGGTTAGTTTCAATGGTCAGACTTTTGACTACTTCACTACTGAAGCAACAGCAGAAGCAACCGGAGAAAAATATGATCTGGGTGTAACACAGACGCATAACAGCTACGAAGGTCGTCCTATCGTAAAAGAAACCACACTGGAAGAGTTCATCAAGAACCCTAAGGAAGTGAATGAAGACCGTGAGGAATTAAAACAATACGGTCCTGATTTCCGCAAAGATGGTACGCTGTATCCTGATGTACATCATTACCCTGGTATCAAATGGGGTATGTCTATCGATCTGAACACCTGTTTTGGTTGTGGTGCATGTACCATTGCCTGCCAGGCTGAAAATAACGTAGCAGTAGTTGGTAAAGAGCAGGTAGTAAAGGCGCATGAAATGCACTGGATTCGTATCGACCGTTATTTCAGCGGTGATGAGAACAATCCTGAAGTAGTGTTCCAGCCTATGCTGTGTCAGCATTGTGATAACGCTCCATGTGAGAACGTTTGTCCGGTAGCTGCTACCAACCACAGTTCTGAAGGTTTAAACCAGATGGCTTACAACCGTTGTATCGGAACCCGTTATTGCGCTAACAACTGTCCTTTCAAAGTTCGTCGCTTTAACTGGAGAGATTTCAATGGTGCTGACAGTTTCGAAGATAACCTGTATGATGTAGGAGGAATGAATGACAGCCTTACCCGTATGGTACTGAACCCTGATGTGGTTGTACGTAGCCGTGGTGTAATGGAAAAATGTTCTTTCTGCGTACAGCGTTTACAGGATGCTAAGCTGACTGCAAAGAAAGCTGGTCGTCCGATGAAAGATGGTGAAGCAAAAACTGCGTGTCAAACCGCATGTTCTGCAGGAGCTATCGTATTCGGGAATGTGAACGATAAAGAAAGCCGCATCTCTAAAATCCGTAACGAAGAGCAGACCAACAGGATGTACTACGTACTGGAAGAGCTTCACGTATTACCTTCCATCAACTACCTGGCTAAGATCAGAAACAAAGATGCTGAGCCAAAGGCAGAAGGTCATCATGAAGAACATGAGGCAGCAGCAAAGCATGAAGCATAGGCTTTAAGCTGAACTGTAAAGACAAACGAAAGATTAACATAAGAGATAAAGTTTTAGTTTAGAACAATTAAAGCTCCTTATTCTGCATAAAAAGTGCAGGTTAGGGGTAAAAGCTTAACGAACTATGCATTTAAAGTACGAATCCACACTAAGAGAACCATTAGTTGATGGCGTGAAGAATTACCACCAGGTAACAGAGGACATCATCAGCCCTATTGAAGGGAAGCCAGGTAAATTGTGGTACATAGGCTTTTTCATATCATTGTCACTGCTATTGTTCGGAGTTTGTTCCGTAACCTGGGAAGTGTACTTTGGTACAGGGGTGTGGAATCTGAATAAAACAATTGGTTGGGGTTGGGATATTACCAACTTCGTATGGTGGGTAGGTATCGGTCATGCCGGTACATTGATCTCTGCGATCCTCCTGCTGTTCCGCCAAGGATGGCGTACCGGGGTAAACCGTGCGGCAGAGGCCATGACCATCTTTGCGGTTATGTGTGCGGGTCAGTTCCCGATTTTCCACATGGGTCGTGTATGGATGGCATTCTTTGTATTGCCTTACCCAAATACACGTGGTCCTTTGTGGGTAAACTTCAACTCGCCCCTGCTCTGGGACGTGTTTGCGATCTCTACTTATTTCACAGTATCTCTCCTTTTCTGGTATTCCGGTTTAATTCCTGACTTCGCGACTGTTCGTGACAGAGCTAAAACCAAACTGCGTAAGCTGTTATATGGTATAGCATCTTTTGGCTGGACCGGTTCTACCAAACACTGGCAACGTCATGAAGCGCTGTCTCTGGTACTGGCAGGTTTATCTACTCCGCTGGTACTGTCTGTACACACAATTGTATCTTTTGACTTTGCTACTTCAGTAATTCCCGGCTGGCATACAACGATCTTCCCTCCCTACTTCGTAGCGGGTGCGATCTTCTCCGGATTTGCGATGGTACAAACACTGCTGATCATTGTACGTAAAGTATTACACCTGGAAGATTACATTACCATTGGCCACATGGAGGCGATGAATAAGGTAATTGTACTGACTGGTTCTGTAGTAGGTTGCGCTTACCTGACAGAGTTGTTCATGGCCTGGTATGCAGCTGTTCCTTACGAATTCGCTACTTTCTATAAATACCGTGCTGCCGGTCCGCTGGGTTGGTCTTACTGGATCATGATGACGTGTAACGTAATCACTCCGCAGGTATTCTGGTTTGCCAAGATGAGAAGAAATGTACTGGTAACATTCGTAATGTCTATCATTGTGAACATCGGTATGTGGTTTGAGCGTTTTGTAATCATCTGTACTTCACTGTACCGTGACTACCTGCCATCAAGCTGGGCTTACTATCGTCCATCCTGGCCAGAAGTTGGTTTCTACATGGGAACCTTCGGTTTATTCTTTACCTGCTTCTTCCTGTTTGCTAAATACTTCCCTGTTATCGCTGTTGCGGAAATCAAGCATGTGCTGAAAACTTCCGGTGAGAGCTTTAAGAATCAGATGGAGAAATACGAGCAGCAGCCAGCAGATGAATTTGCAAGAGACCTGCATCATGACGATGAACCTCATCATGATCCGCACGTAGCTCCGGTGCATCATTCATAATTGCCTGGAAGCATTTATAAAGAGGAATCAGGAATTTGTTTTTTAGAATAAGAATTTTTTAAACATATGGCGGTTAAAAATTTTGTTGTAGCAAGTTTTGATGATGAGGCGGTATTGTTTCCGGCTGTGAAAAAGGTGCGGACTGCAGGCTACAAAATTCACGATGTATATACACCTTTTCCGGTGCATGGTCTTGATCATGCAATGGGTTTGCGGGAAACCAGCCTGCACACCGCCGGGTTTGTTTACGGTATTACCGGTACAACAACAGCATTATCCTGCATGAGCTGGATATTCACAACAGACTGGCCTATGAACATCGGTGGTAAACCGCATTTTCCATTACCGGCGTTCATCCCTATCACATTTGAGTTAACAGTATTGTTCTCAGCTGTAGGTATGGTACTGACATTCTGTTACCTGTGTCAGCTGGCTCCATTTGTTAAGAAACACATATTTCATCCCCGTCAGACAGATGATCTGTTTGTAATGGCGATTGAAGTAACTGCCAAAACAAACGCAGAGGAACTGAAAAAGTTCCTGGCAGGTATTGGTGGAACGCAGATTAACGAACAGCGTGCTGAAGCTGGCTGGTGGTATGGTCGTTACGACCGTGAGGACCGCCTGTTCGACAACAAGCGCCCTGAGCCTGTAAACGCGTAAATGTAGATTTTAAAAGCTTCCTGTTTAACAGGGGGTGAACCAGAACATAAGCTAGAATTATAATATACAGATGAAAAGGACTTCCAACATATTGATCGCAGCTGCTTTGGTAAGTGGAGCTTTGGTATCGGCATGCAACAGGGGAGAGAATAACAGGAATCCCGGCAGACATTACATGCCGGATATGTTTGAATCCCGCGCATACGAGTTCTACAGCGAGCGCGTGTCTACACTGAAACCAGTAGAAGGCACCGTTAAGAGAGGAGAGTTGCTGCCTTACCATCTGAAGGCGGCAGATACTGCTCAGGCCAATTTAGTAAAGAACCCGCTTATTCTTGGAAAAGCGGACCTGGAGGAAGGTAAACGTTTATTCAATATTTATTGTGGCGTTTGTCATGGTACGAAGCTGGATGGTAACGGTCCGTTATACAAAGATGGTACAGGCCCATTCGTAGCAGCACCTGCTAACCTGGCAAGCGGCCCTAAAGCCAGCTATACAGAAGGCAGACTGTTCCACGTAATGACTTATGGTTATCTGAACATGGGTAGTTACGCCAGTCAGTTAGACAGGGAACAACGCTGGAAAATTGCAGCCTATATTCACAGTGTGCAGAACGGTGGTGCTAATGTTGCCGCTCCTGCTGCTCCTGCTGCCAGCACTGATACCACGAAAGCTACTGCTGCTCCTGTAGTTGTAGCACAGGCTAAATAATGAGTAAAATAGCATTCAATCAAGTATTTTAATATACAGTAATGAAGGACCAATTTGTAGTACCAGCAAGACTAAAAACGACCAGCTTCGTGTTAATGGGGATTGGCTTGCTGACTTTGTTGATCGGATTATTCGCATTTCAGGGAGAGCATGGCTCAACCCGTTTCTGGGCAGGTTTGCTGCAGAACAGCACATTCTTTACGCTGATCGTATTAGCCAGTACGTTCTTTATTGCTGCCACTACCCTGGCGCATGGTGGATGGCAGATCGGTTTCCGCCGTGTGCCGGAAGCAATTTCTATGGCTGTTCCTGTATTGGGAGGCATTTTGTTCCTGCTGTTGATGATCCTGGTATTTACCGGTAAAACGCATATCTACCACTGGCTGGATACAGAGCATGTTGCACATGACCCTATCCTTACCTGGAAAGCGCCTTTCCTCAGCAAAGCATTCTTTACTACTGCTGCTGTTCTTACAATCGGTTTGTGGAGTTACTTTACGCTTAAGCTGCGTAAAATGTCTATTGAGCAAGATAGCTGGGATCTTTCAAAAGAAACCGGTAAACGTATAATCTGGAGAAACACCGTTTGGTGCGGTGGTTTCCTCGTAGTATTTGTATTGAGCGTTGGTTCTACTACTCCATGGATGTGGTTAATGAGTATTGATGCACACTGGTATTCTACCATGTACAGCTGGTACACATTCGCAAGCACCTGGGTATCTGGTGTGGCGCTGATCACCTTATTTGTTATTTACCTGAAACGTAATGGCTACCTGCCAATGGTAAATGAAGAGCACCTGCATGACCTCGGTAAGTTCTGTTTTGCGTTCAGCATTTTCTGGACATACCTGTGGTTCTCTCAGTACATGCTGATCTGGTACGCAAACATGCCTGAAGAAATTGTATACTTCAAACCCCGCGTATGGGGCGAGTGGAGGCCAATCTTCTTCCTGAACCTGCTGATCAACTTTGTCACTCCGCTGTTATTCCTGATGAAGCGTGACACTAAACGTAACTACTCTTCCATGGTATTCATTGCAGTTGTGATTATCTTCGGTCACTGGCTGGATTTCTGGCAGATGGTAGGACCTGGTACTTATCAGCACCTGGTATTCCCATGGTTTGAATTTGGTATCGGACTCGGTTTTGTGGGACTGATCATATTCCTGGTATCCAATCAGCTGACTAAAGCAGCATTGGTTCCAAAGACCCATCCTTACCTGAAAGAAAGTATTGTACACCATACCTGATCATAGGCAGATATAAGTAGAAACGAAAAGCATTAGATAACTTAATTATTTCAAATAGCAATGTCAGGATATTTAGCAGTCTTAGTTGTTGTGCTCATATTCATAGTCATCTTCCAGATTGCGAAGGCGAGCGAATATGTGTCCATATTGAAGGGAGAAAAGAAGTCGCGTCAGCAGTCAAACCGGGTTAATGGTTTCCTGATGATATCCTTCCTGGTGCTTGGCTTGATAGGTGTATACTACTGTAACGAATTACTGAGAGGTAAGATGGGATCAGGAGCAGCATCAGAGCAGGGTGAAGGGATTGATAGCATGATCATGTGGACCCTGATAATAACCGGAATTGTATTCGTTATTACACAGATCCTCCTGTTCTGGTTCGCATTCAAATACCAGGAAAAAGAAGGGCAGAAAGCTTTTTACTTCCCACACAACAACAAACTGGAGCTGATCTGGACTGTAATTCCTGCTATTGCACTTACTGTTCTTGTTGCTATCGGTTTAAGACATTGGTTCCGCATTACATCAGAAGCACCGAAGGATGCTATGATCGTGGAAATTACCGGTAAACAGTTTAACTGGCTGATCCGTTACCCTGGTAAAGATGGCCAGCTGGGTCGTAAATTCTTCAAGAATATCAATGAAGCAACTAATCCTGTAGGTCAGGACTGGGATGATGAACTGAATAAGGATGATTACATGGCCACTGAAATGCACCTGGTAGTTAATAAACCAGTGAAGCTGATCATCGGTTCCCGTGATGTGATCCATGACGTTGGGTTGTCTCACTTCCGTATGAAGATGGATGCTGTACCTGGTATTCCTACTACATTGTGGTTTACGCCTAAATATACTACTGCAGAAATGAAGGTGAGAGAGGATAATCCTGATTTCGTATACGAGATCTCCTGCGATCAGATGTGTGGTGCCGGTCACTACTCTATGAAAGCAAACATCGTAGTAGAAACACAGGCAGAATATGATGCATGGGCTGCAAAGCAGAAAACACAATTCGACCTTGCTCATGAAAGTGCAACTCCTGCGGCTGCGGCTACGCCAGCTGCAGACAGCACTCAAAAAGCAGTGGCGGTTAATGTTGTGAAGCATTAATTTTGTAAAAGGCAGTTGAAACTTTAGACGCAGGACATTTAAAAAATTAAAGACAAACTGATGAGGTACTCCCCGAAGTCAGTTTTATATAAACAGAACCGATTATGAGTAACGAAGCAACATTGCACAGTCAACAGGAGGTAATGCATGGCGCAGCAGCGCACGGTCATGGCCATGACGACCATGAGCATCATCATGAAGGCGGCTTCATTTCGAAGTACGTTTTCAGTATGGACCATAAGACCATCGCCAAGCAGTTTCTGATAACCGGTATTCTCTGGGCTATCGTAGGTGCTTTCTTCTCTGTACTGTTTCGTTTGCAACTGGGTTTCCCGGATACTTCTTTCCCCTGGCTGGAAAGCATCCTGGGCCATTGGGCAAAGGGTGGACATATTTCACCGGAGGCTTACTATGCACTGGTAACAATGCATGGTACTATATTGGTATTCTTTGTATTAACGGCCGGTTTGAGCGGTACATTCTCCAACCTGCTGATTCCTTTGCAGGTAGGGGCACGTGATATGGCTTCTCCTTTCATGAATATGCTGAGCTACTGGTTCTTCTTTATGGCCAGCTGCGTGATGATGTGTTCTCTGTTTGTACAAACAGGACCAGCATCCGGTGGTTGGACGTCTTATCCTCCGCTGAGTGCATTAGGTGATGCTTCAATCGGTTCTAAAATAGGTATGGACTTATGGCTTACCAGTATGGCACTGTTTGTAGTGTCTCAGTTACTGGGCGGTCTGAATTATATTTCTACTATCCTGAACATGCGTACCAAGGGTATGAGCATGACCAAACTGCCGCTGACTATCTGGAGCTTCTTCTTCACTGCGGTATTAGGCGTACTTTCTTTCCCTGTATTGCTGTCAGGTTTTATCCTGTTGCTGTTTGACCGTCACGCTGGCACCAGCTTCTACCTGAGCGAACTGTTCGTAGCCGGTAAAGCATTGTCTAACGAAGGTGGTAGTGCGATCCTTTACCAGCACTTGTTCTGGTTCCTGGGTCACCCTGAGGTGTACATCATCATCCTGCCTGCAATGGGTATGGTATCTGAGATCCTGGCGGTAAATGCCCGCAAGCCGATCTTTGGTTACCTGGCGATGGTTGGTTCCATGTTTGCAATTGCCATCCTGGCCTTCCTGGTATGGGCGCATCATATGTTCGTTACAGGTCTTAATCCTTTCCTTGGTGCCTTCTTCGTATTACTTACCTTATTGATTGCGGTACCTTCTGCGATCAAGGTATTTAACTGGATCACTACTATCTGGAGAGGTAATATCAGGTTCACGCCAGGTATGCTGTTTTCTATAGGTTTCGTGAGTACCTTCATCTCCGGTGGTTTAACCGGTATCTGGTTAGGTAACTCTTCTATAGATATCCACCTGCATGATACTTATTTCGTAATTGCTCACTTCCATATAGTAATGGGTGTGTCTGCCTTCTTCGGAACATTTGCCGGTGTATACCACTGGTTCCCTAAGATGTTCGGACGTTACCTGAACAATACTTTATCATACATTCACTTCTGGATTACCCTGTTAGGTGCTTACCTGATATTCTGGCCAATGCACTACGAAGGTATGGCCGGTATGCCAAGAAGGTATTATGATTATTCTAACTGGGAGTCTTTCAAACAATTCGGTGATCTGAACCATTTCATCAGTATAGTGGTGATCATCGTATTCGCAGCGCAGCTGATGTTTGTATTCAACTTCTTCTACAGCATATTCAAAGGAAGGAAGTTAACTACTACCAACCCATGGAGCTCAACTACACTGGAATGGACTACACCAATCAATCCTGGTCACGGTAACTGGCCTGGTGAGATTCCTGAAGTGTATCGCTGGCCATATGACTACAGTAAAGACGGTGTTGATTTCATCCCGCAGACTGTACCATTGTCTAAAGATGAAGAAGCTGCAGGCGGGCATTAATTAATGCCTCCTGCCCCGAAAAGAATGGATTTCAGAGAAAAGGTACCAGTAATGATAAGAGAAAACTCCATAAAATTGTCGTCATCGTTTGCTGTAGCCAGTAAGGTGAAAGATTACTCTCAGTTAATGAAGTTTAATCTGACCTTCATGGTGGTGTTCTCAAGTGTGGTTGGTTATTTACTGGTGCCTGGTGTGGCGTTTTCGTTAATAAAAGTTCTTACTTTATTTGCCGGTGGTTTACTGGTATCCGGTTCTGCCAATACGATTAACCAGCTGCTGGAAAAGGAAACTGATAAGTTAATGGCGCGTACAGCTGTACGTCCTTTACCATCAGGCCGCCTTTCTGAAACAGAAGGAATTATCATAGCGGTAGTAACAGGTATTGCCGGTCTGGCTATCCTGGCCTGGGGTTTTAACTGGTTATGTGCCGGATTGAGCCTTTTATCCCTGGTAGTATATGGTTTTGTATATACTCCCTGGAAAAAATGGAACTCACTGGCGGTACTGGTTGGAGCGGTACCCGGAGCATTGCCTTTATTAATTGGCTGGGCTGCGGGAGAAAACAAGATCAGCGAAGGCGGATGGGCATTATTTGCTATCCAGTTCCTGTGGCAGTTTCCTCACTTCTGGGCTATTGCCTGGATAGGACATAAGGATTACACGAGAGCAGGATTCAAACTGTTGCCTAATTCCGGAGAGCCAAATAAGCAGATCGCTTTACAGGCAGTGGCGTATACATTGTTATTGATACCTGCAGGGTTAATACCTTACATGTTAGGAATAACAGGTTATATCTCTGCTATTGTAGTGATCCTGGTATCGTTGTTTTTCCTTTACAGGGCAGTGAACCTGTACCTGAAATGTGATGTACCGGCTGCCCGTAAGCTGATGTTCGGCTCTTATATCTATCTGACCATTATGCAACTGGCTTTGCTGGCTGACAAAATTTAAAAGTTATTCAAATTATAGTGATGCAGGCGATGAGCGTACAACGTAACAAAATACATCCACACAAATATTCCCTATGGATTGCTATGGGTAGCATAACCATGATGTTTATAGGGTTTACAAGTGCATATGTTGTAAAGCGGGCGCAGGCAAACTGGTTTACATTCCAGTTACCGATGATCTTCTGGATATCTACAGCAATCATCCTGAGCAGTAGTTTTACCGTTCAGATGGCTGTAAAGCAATTCAGGAATCGTCACATGCAGCGTTACAAACAGCTCATTACATTAACGGCAGTATTAGGTGTGGCTTTTGCGGTGTGTCAGTGGATAGGCTTTATGCAGATGAATGCGATGGGGCTGCCATTGAACGGACCGGCATCAGTATCATTTATCTATGTAATAGTAAGTGTACACCTGTTACACGTGCTGGGTGGTGTAGTTGCACTGCTGATTATGTTTGGCAGGGCATTCCGCACAAGGGTACGTACTTACAGCCCGGTGCCCATAGAAGTAGCCGCTACATACTGGCATTTTGTGGACGCATTGTGGATTTACCTGTTAATATTTCTGAGTATTGCCAGATAAAACTTTCTAAAAAATAATTACAAAACAAACAATGGATACAGCAGTTACAGCGCAGAAAAAATGGTGGTCCGGGGGACATTCTCCTTTTAACGTGAGTTACGGAAAGTTGATGATGTGGTACTTCCTGATGTCGGATGCTTTTACTTTTGGAGCATTACTGATCTCTTACGGTACTATCCGTTTCATGAGTACTTCCTGGCCTGACCCTAATGAGGTCTTCCATTCATTTCCGTTCGTTAGTCATACCGCACATTTACCCCTGGTATTTGTGAGTCTGATGACGTTTATCCTGATCATGAGTTCTGTAACCATGGTACTGGCTGTACATGCCGGTCACATGAGAGACAGAAAAGCTGTTGCCAAATGGATGGTATGGACTATCATCGGTGGTATCGCTTTCTTAAGCTGCCAGGCATGGGAGTGGACACACTTACATGAATTAGGTGCATGGTGGGGTCATAATCCTTTTGCTAACGAAGACGGCACTATTGCTTCTACTAACTTTACTAACTTCTTCTTTACTATCACCGGTTTCCACGGTTTACACGTAACATCCGGTGTGGTCCTGAACATTGTGATCCTGGCTAACGTACTGAAAGGTACTTATGATGACAGAGGCCACTATGAAATGGTGGAGAAAGTTGGTCTGTACTGGCACTTTGTAGACCTGGTATGGGTATTCGTATTCACCTGCTTCTACCTGCTGTGATTACAGGTAAAAAGTAAGCTTGAACTGGTATTTGTAATCTGGATTTTTAAAAGTAACACTAATGGAACATACACATACAGGAGTAGTACATGATGAGCATGGCCATGATGCTTCTACCAAAGGCATCTGGAAAACGTTCTGGATATTATTAGCGATCACTATTTTTGAAGTGGGTCTGGCTTTCTCCTACCTGGAGTGGCACTGGATGCCAAGATTGTTTTTGAACTCAATCTTCGTAGCCCTTACAATTCTGAAAGCATTCTTTATCGTTGCTGAATTTATGCACTTACGCAATGAAATCAGGAACCTGATAATGACAATATTAATTCCTTTGATGTTGTTCGTATGGTTTATCATCGCCTTCCTGGCAGATGGTGATTCATGGAAGAACATGCGCAAGGATCTTGCTCCGGGCAAACCAGCTCCTGCTGCTATGCACGTGAATACTGAGGAAGCACATCACTAAGAATATTCCCTACATGTTACGCTTTACTGCTTTCACGCTAGTGGGAGTTGTAAAGCGTAAATTTTATATAACAATTTAAAACTACGGCCATTTCACGCAAAGGACTTATAGGAGTAATGCTGGCAATACTGGTGCCGTTGGCGGGATACCTGATAGTAGACCATTATGGAAGGAATGTTGTGCCGATACCTCGTTACTATATTCCTGATAGTGTGAATACCGTGGTTAAAGACGGTAAGACACAATACGATACAGTGTTTCATACTGTAAAGGATCTCACACTTACCAATCAGATGGGAAAACAGGTACAGTTGAAAGATCTTCCGGATAAAGTAATCCTGGTAAATTTCTTCTTTACCTCCTGCCCCAGTATCTGTCCAAAACTGATGAGCAACCTGGAGAAAATCCAGCAGGCTTATGTAAAGAATGATACACTTCTTCAGTTGCTTTCTTTTACAGTAGATCCTGAGAGGGATTCTTCAGAGCAACTGAGAGCATATGGTAACAAGCATAATATCAATCCGGATAACTGGTGGTTACTGACCGGCGCGAAGAAAGATATTTATGACTGGGCCCGTAATGAAGTATTTGTAAGTGTAACGCAGGGAGATGGCGGACCGGATGATTTCATTCATACGGAGAAGCTGGTACTGCTGGATAAGGATCATCATATCCGCGGATATTATGACGGGCTTGATTCCAATGCTATCCGTCAATGCGCGAATGATATTGCAATATTGCATCTGGAAAAAGATAAACACAGGCCGGGATTATTGAAACGGCTTTTTTCAGGAACAGAGGAATAGTTAATTACTGTTATGGATATCAGGAATAAAAGTCTTAATCTGCCTATTGCTATCATCTCGGTTGCTATACCGGTATTGGTAGCAATACTTTTTTATTTACCACGCCCGCATATTGAGGCTGGGTTTAATGTATACATCCTTCCGTTATTTCATGCGATACTGAATTCTGCAACGGCAGTATTGCTGTTGGGAAGTCTGTACTTCATCAGGAGAGGACAGATCAAAGCGCATAAGATCACTAACCTGATAGCAGTAGGTTTATCTGCTATCTTCTTATTGTCTTATGTTACTTATCACTTCTTTACGGAGAGCACGAAATATGGGGATTCCAATCATGATGGAATAGTGGATGCTACCGAGAAGGCATTGGTGAGTGGTTCTGCTTATATATATTATTTCATATTGCTGTCTCATATACTGCTGGCTATTATCATAGTACCGCTGGTATTATTCACATTGCTGAGAGGTTTCCAGTCGGACTTTGTAAAGCATAAGAAGATAGCACGTATTACCTGGCCTATCTGGTTTTATGTAGCGGTTACAGGTGTGATCGTGTATATAATGATATCACCGTATTATTAATCTGCGTAAATTTGTAGTATGAAAAAGATCCTGCAGATATTAGTAGTGGTGCTGTTGGGCAGCCTTCAGACGATGGCACAGTGTTCTCTTTGCACCAAAACGGCGCAGCAGCTGGGTGAAGGGCCTGCAAAGGGATTGAATAACGGGATTTTATACCTGGCGTTAACTCCCCTGCTGATTATCGGCATCCTGGGGTTCCGCTACTGGAGAAGTACCAGACAATCATAATTCATCTGAAGATATTGACAATGGCTGCGTTCAACACGTGGCCATTTTTTATTTGCTGCATCCTTCCAGTTCATATATATGATAACCCTGTTGCAGGATGTTTTTTTCCCATACCGGAATTACTTCCTGCATATGACAAAAACGACAATCCCTTGAGGATACGGATTGCATATTCAGTGATTTGGATTTGAGGTAATCATTGCCGAAAGTAAGTACGCTTTCATAATTGGTATCAGCAGAAACGATAATGTCAAAATGCATGTAGCCGCCTTCCCGTCTTTTCACATAGGTATCAAAAATGGCGACTTCCATCGTTTGTTGTTCCGGTTTTATGGTCATAGCATGATGGTTAGGTAAATACTGGTAATGGATATATGAGTTGATTTACAAATATTGGGTATGTAAGCAGAGTACTCAAATATTTAACATCTTGTTTGCGAAAGGAGATTTACAAGAGTTATATCGATAAATGAAGATTAAATTTATTAATTTCCAGTATTAAACAGATTATAACAATAGTCTATCTAATAATGAAGGCCCTTTTAATTAACTTCCGGTTAACACATTTGAAGTAATAATTACACCGGCAGGAAGCCCGCTGATACCCAGATTTGGAAGATACTCAGAGTTTTATAAGATTGCATTTTTATTATACAAATAGTAACGAATGAAGTCCACTTATCAGTCGTTTAACCGTGGAGCTATCCCGGTATCCTATCCTGTGAATATTATCTCAGAGGATGAATATACGGACCCGCCAGTTGAGCATTTAAATACTCCGCGTGTATTGTGCTTATCCCTGCTGGCTGCTGCCAATGCAGCAGTTCTTGCGCAATGTTTATTGCTGCTGATAAATGGACTGATGAACTTATCTTTTTTAGGACGATTCTCTCTGGAAGAAGCAGATCCGACAGATACCGGGCTGGGGATATTTATAATAGCTATTCCTGTGCTGGGGGGGGGGCTGGCTATATTACTTATCCGCTATTGCAGGCAAAATCACCTGATAGAACCTCTCTGTATGGGCATTTATATTGGTACCGGTATACCATTGGGTATAGAAGGTGCGGTGGTTGCCAGCAGTTATATCTTTTCCAATTTCACTAAGAATAAATGGCGTACCACTTATCCTGAGAGAAGGATACTGGCAGCGGCCGGTATTGTATCCGGGATTGCTTATTTGTTTGGAAGTCCGGTTGCCGCTGTAGCACTGGCGCTGGAATTACTGCTGGTAGAGTTTACGCTGGGCAGTATATTTCCGCTGATACTGGCGGGAGTTGTGGGGGCTTCTTTTCATTTCCTGTACAGAGGCATGGAACCGGTGTTTGCTATACCGGAAGTGCCTGTTGCCACGGCGTCTGCATTGCTGGGTTATGTAGCTACAGGGGTGATAGTAGGATTTGTTGCAGTGTTTGTTACCAGGACGGTGTCCGGTATTTCCCGGGTGTTCGGGAAGTTACCTGTGCCGCTGTTATGGCGCCCATTGGTTGGCGCTGTTATTATCGGAGTAATGGGATATTTTGCACCTGATATGCTGGGTATGGGTTACGGACATATCAGCGATCTGTTACTGGGCAAGGTAACATTGCAGTTGTTGTTCATTGTGGGAATTGTAAAGTTCATTGCATGGACTGTAGCACTGGGTAGTGGTACTCCTGGTGGAACGGTGCTTCCTTTGCTGATTATGGGTGGTGCGTTTGGACTGTTTATTACTTTATTGCTGCAGTTTATGATGCCTGACGTTCCGCTTAACTTTTCCGTAGCGGCGCTGATAGGTATGGCAGCAATGCTGGCCGGTGGTCTCAGGATATTGCCTGCAGCCATCTTCTTTGCCATTGAAACCACGCATGAGCGGCATGCGATATTGCCGCTGATTTGTGCCTGTACAGCAGCTTACCTGGTATCTTTCCTGTTATCTAAAAGAAGAATTAATCGGGAAGTAGCTATTTAGAAACTACTTTGAGTCCTACGATTGAAAATATCAGCATAAAGAGGAAAAACAGGCGCCAGAAGGCCGCAGGTTCCTTAAACAGTATAATACCCGCAATGGTTGCTCCGGCAGCCCCTATGCCTGTCCAGATAGCGTAGGCAGTGCCTATAGGCAATCCCATTGTGACTGCTTTGTTCAGCAATAAGAAACTGGACGCGATACAGATAACGAAACCTACTGAGGGCCATAACCTTGAGAAGTTCTCTGAATATTTTAGAAAGATGGTAAAGCCCACCTCGAACAATCCACCAATTATTAAGTATAACCAGGCCATGATAATTAATTTATAAGGTATTCACGAAGCGGTATAAGTTGAAATTACCGCTATTGAGTTGTTGTTGTATTTGCTGTTGTAAGGCACGCCGGTCCACATCTTTCATACGGCGGTGCTGGATGAGCTGATAGGTTTTCTCGGTGAGCAGCTGGGCATGTCTTTCTGTATTGTCCATGATCTGGTGCTGGTGTAAAGCGATGGCATCTATGAGTGCCGGTAATCCCTCCTGTTGTGTGGCAACGGTTTTTATAACGGGTATTTCCCAGTTGTCTTTCTGGCGGGTATGTGCCAGCAGACGAAGGTTTTTTACGAATTCGTCTGCGTTGGAATGATCTGCTTTGTTTACGACAAAGATGTTGGCGATTTCCATCAGGCCGGCTTTCATGGTCTGGATCTCGTCACCGGCTTCGGGTACTACCACTACAATGGTGGTGTCGGCCACACCGGCAACTTCTACTTCGCTCTGCCCCACGCCTACTGTTTCTATGAACAGGTAATCGAATCCCGCTGCTTTAATGAGATCACTGACTTCAATGATTTTGGGACTGAGGCCACCCAATGCGCCACGGCTGGCCATGGAGCGGATGAATACGTCGTGATTGTTGAAGTGCTGACTCATGCGGATGCGGTCGCCTAACAAAGCGCCGTAGTTGAATGGAGAGGAAGGGTCGATTGCAATGATGGCTATACGCTTTCCCTGTTCCAGCAGGAGCTGGATCAGTTCATTTACCAGGGTACTCTTGCCCGCACCGGGAGGGCCGGTGATACCTATTATGCGGGTATGGCTGTTTGCCGGAAGGTTTTCCAGCAATTGTTCATAGCCTGCGGCCTCGTTTTCTACGAGGGAGATGCAACGTGCCAGGGCTTTTGAATCACCATTCAATAATAAAGGCAAAAGGGGAAAGTGCATGGCCGAAATTACGAATTACGAATGATCAATTGATTTTCTATCTTCGTAACCAATATATCTTTTATATGAAAGTATCCGGGTTCACTTTTGTGAGGAATGCAGTGAAGTATGATTATCCTGTTGTGGCAGCAATTAACTCTATTCTTCCTTTATGTGATGAAGTGATTGTGAGTGTTGGTAATTCTGATGATGATACACTTGCGCTTATTCAATCTATACAATCTCCCAAAATAAAGATCACACATTCTGTATGGGATGATTCTTTAAAAGAAGGCGGACGTATTCTGGCGGTAGAAACAGATAAAGCCTTTGCGCATGTAAGTAAAGACAGTACCTGGGCTTTTTATATACAGGCAGATGAAGTAGTGCATGAGAAAGATTATGATACTATCCGTGCTGCTATGAATCAGCATAAGTATGATCTGAAAGTAGAAGGACTGTTATTCAACTATACACATTTCTTTGGCAGCTATGATTATATAGGTGATTCCAGGATGTGGTATAAAAATGAAATCCGTATTATCCGTAATGATAAAACGATTTCTTCTTACCGCGATGCACAGGGATTCCGTAAGAATGATCAGAAGTTATTTGTAAAGCCAATTGATGCCAGCATCTATCATTACGGATGGGTGAAGGATCCGGAGGCACAGGCCCGTAAGCTGAATAATTCATTCCAGTTATATCATGGCAAGGATGAAGACAGGATTAGAAATCGTGTGGTGCTTGAACAGTTTGATTATGGAGAAGTAGAATCTCTGGCTCCTTTTACCGGTACACACCCGGCAGTGATGCAGGAACGTATCAATAAGAAGAACTGGAAATTTGAACATGATATCAGTCGTAAGAAGTTTTCTTTTAAGGGTAAGTTGTTGTATTGGATAGAAAAGAGAACAGGGAAACGATTATTCGATTACCGGAATTATAAAATCATCAGATAAATTGATTTTTGGGTGCAGGGCGAAGCCCTGCAAAACCCCTTCAATCTTTTAATGATGGTGTGAAGCGCCATCATTAAAAGATTGCTCTTCGATCAAAATAAATCTTCTCCTGGTATAGCAGGCTTTTTATCAGTACATAGATCTATATAATTTCATATACTCTTTTGCGTTAGTATCCCAACTGAATAACTTTGCATGTTGTTGCACAGCTGCTACTGGTTGATGTTGTTCGAAATGAGTGATACCGGCTTCAAATACTTTCTGCATTTCTGTTTTATCGAAGCTGCGGAAATAATAAGCAGCATCTCCGCCTATTTCGGGTAAGCTGGTTTTATCAGATAAGAATACCGGTTTACCAAAGTGCATAGCCTCTACTACCGGCGCACCAAAACCTTCGGCAATGGAAGGGAACATGAAGGCCTTACAATTTTTGTAGTACCAGTATTTTTCTTCATCGGTAATAGTACCTAAGAGTTTTACGCGATCGCTTACGCCCAGTGCGGCAGCTTCCTGTTCTATCTTTTTGATATAATCTCCCTGTTGTTTACCAGCAATAATCAGCTCATAGTCGTTGTGTTCCAGAAGCGCAGGTAATACATGAAAATTCTTTTTAGGAAGGATCATGCCGATAGAGAACAGGAAAGGCTTTACTGGTCTGTATGCCGGGGCATCAAAACCAGGGAATTCTTTTACTTCAGAACCCTGATAAATGATTCTGCATTTATCTTCCGGTACTTTGATATGCTGATGAATAGTTTGCAACGTGAATTTAGAAATGGCTACCACTACATCTGTTTCATCTACCTGTTGCTGCATTTCTTTCAGCAATCCGTTTTTCTCCGCACTGCTTTTCCGATCATCAAAAAGGAAATTGAGATCGTGTATAGTAAGGATTGTTTTCTTCGCTTTTTTGCGTGGCCATACATTACCTGTCTGGTGTACGGCATGCCATACATCCATCTTTGGCGGATTAAAGAAGTAGCGGTCGTACCATTTGTATGGTATCTTTTCAAAGTTGCCATTGAAGACGTTAAAATCCTTTGGAAGGTAATACAACAGTTTTTCGTCTTCCTGTGTGTATTGCAGTAGCCGTTGTCCTAATTGAAGACAGAAGGTATATAATCCGTTGTGCTGGTATTTCAGCTTTTCAAAATCTAATCCGATGAGATGCATTTCCAGTTATTTATGAGCGCAGCATTTGTTGTCTGAAACGTAAAGAGTACCGGGGAGGTGCATTGCGTGCTATCATCCATGCAATTTTTGCATAGAATCCTCCTTTATATACTTTCTTCAATAGCTTAAAGAAAAACCACCATTTTAAGATGGTGTAGTTTAACCAGGAATAATGTTTCGAGAAGAAGTAAATCAAAGAGAAATAGTATTCCTGGAGAAAGTCTTTTTTAACGGTTGTGCTGGAACCTACAAAATGAATGAACTGTGCTTCCGGTACCAGGTAACAGTTCCATCCTTTTTTCCTGAATGTATAAGCAAGGTCTTCTTCTTCGCAGTAGAAGAAGTAGTTGGTATCCAATCCGCCTATAGCAGCGAACATACCTGAACGCACAAACATAGAAGCACCTGATACCAGTGGCACCTGCAAGGGCTGCTGATAGGTAGTATCCCGCACGGGGAATGCTTCCGGTTTGAATTTACGCAGTAAGCCCGGGCCTAATAGTTTCAGAGATACAGTAGGGAAATAAGTGAACGTTCTGATGGGTTGCATCTTTCCGTTCATCATCTGTCCGGAACAGAGAGCGGTATCAGGATGTGACTGCATGAAGTTGTGCAGGATCTGCAGGCAGTCGTTCAGGAAAACGGTATCATTATTCAGGAAGTAGAGATAATCGGCTCTGGCATGTTGTACACCCAGCATATTGCCACCGGAGAAGCCTACGTTGAGGATACTTCTGACAAGGGTGATATGTTCTTTTTCATCCACGAAGTTCTTTAATTCCAGATAGGCTTCAGGGGAAGATGCATTATCCACGACAATGATCTGCCATTTAATCCGCGGGTCTGTATGTTTTATAACAGACTGGATACAATCCCTCGTATAATGAGTAGAGTTGTAGTTGATTAAAATGATAGCAACATCATACGTTATGTGCATTTTAGATACAATTAAGCCGGAAAATTAGGTATTTGTTGAAAGCTATAAAATTATAAATTATTATTTTGTGTTAGTGGGCTAATTATACAGCTTATTGGCCCGGATTTCGTTGATTAGTACTAATTCTATAATTTAGGTGGCATGACTAATTTCATTCCCATATTCCCTTTAGGCGTTGTGGTTTACCCGGATGAGCAGTTGAACCTGCATATTTTTGAACCCAGATATAAACAACTGATAGCCGACTGTATAAAAGAAAACAAACCGTTTGGCATACCCGCTGTAATTGAAAAGAAAGTAGCGGAGTACGGTACACTAGTAGACGTGGTGAGTATTCAGAAAGAATACGAAAACGGAGAGCTGGATGTAGTGACCCGGGGGACCCAGGTGTTTAGAGTACTGGAGATCATTCAGACTATTCCTGATAAATTATATACAGGAGCAATCGTGAGTTATCCGGACAACCAGTTCCGGGGTAATGAACGGTTACAATCACAGGTATTACAGGCTTTACGGGAGCTGCATCACCTGTTACAGGTAAATAAGGGCTTTAAGAAGCCGGATGCAGAGCTAAGTGCGTATGACCTGGCCCATCATGCTGGTCTTTCACTGGATGAGGAGTATGAGGTGTTACATCTTTTCCAGGAAATGCAACGGCTGGAGTACCTGAAACGTCATCTGATGAAGGTACTTCCCTTAATGGCAGAGATGGAAAGGCTGAAGGACAGGGTAAAGCTGAACGGGCATTTCAGGAACCTGACGGCAGGAGATCTTTAAGGAAGCCTTGTTTCTAGCCGGGATTGGTATAAATTTGGGGCCGTATAAATCAGATATGAAGAAGATAATAACGCGTTTGGCGTTCGCTTTGTCACTGTTAGCATTCGTTTCCTGTGAGAATGATATGGAAGCCATCCTGAAGATGGACAAACAGACTGCGGCAGTGGAGGAAGGGAAAGATATAGAATCTATTTACAGCCAGCTGGGCAAAGTGAAGGCCAAGCTAACCGCTCCGGTGATGCTCCGTCATATGCAATCTCCTGTATATGTGGAGTTTAATAAAGGACTGAAGGCATTGTTCTATAATGATACACTGGGAGTAGAGAGTACATTAACCGCCCGGTACGGTAAGTACTTTGAGAATAATGACAACGTATACCTGCGGGACCATGTAGTGGTTATCAACAAAAAAGGGCAACGACTGGACTGTGAGGAGTTGAACTGGGATTCCAAGAAAGCAATTTTCTATTCTAATAAAGAAGTTCGTATCAGTACACTTACGGATACCCTGTACGGAACAGGCCTGGAATCTAACCAGGACTTTAGCGATTATACAATTTTACACCCAAGTGGTCCTTTTGTAATCAAGGATAGTACAAGTAATCAATAAGTTAGTTAATATACTATAACGAAGACGGCCCAACATTGCAATCTGCAATGTTGGGCCGTTTCGCTTTAACCTATTTTTTAACCTAAAATTTTGTCTATTAGAGATTACAATAATTATGCCATTATAGACGATTATTCTTTCATATGGGGTGATTAGCGTATCCGTTGGTGTTAAATAGTATTAAAAAACGATTTAAAATTAATTTAATATGATAATAATCAACATATAATGGCTGACCTATCGAAATAGATCGTTTTACGAACTATTTTATAACGTTCACGGAAAGGGGACCTAAAGACAACTTCCGGTAGTATATCTTTGGTTCAGGTTTTTCATAGGATATGGTTAAAATTATTACAAGGGCGGTATTCTTACCGCCCTTCTACTTTTAAAACCGGTCTGCTTTTCATCTCCTTAAGCAACTGATAATTAGAAATCCATCACTCTTCAGTTAACCCATAAGGCGATTTTCCCTGGTTTTTGCAAAACGTTTAACTTCTTATTCATTACGTTCCCCAACTAAAATATAGCATTCACTAAAATGGATTATGTCTGTATTCAAAATAACCGCACCTTTGGTACAGGTTTTTCAATAAAGATATGGTTAAAATTTTTCGGGGCCGGTATCCACCAGCCCCGTTTCTTTTTTTATAACTCCCGATATCTCCTTTAAATGAAAAGCCCCGTGAGCTTCTCAGCATCACGGGACCTCCCAGATAACATCTTACTTATTCAAATCCATTTGGAAACGGTTGTTCCAACAGGTACCTGTATATGAAACGATACATTTCGTTATCGCTGTGTCTGTTTTTTATACTTGTTCTCCAGCCGTGGCGTTCGCCGGGGTATATCATGAACTCGAAGTGTTTGCCCAGGTTTTCCAGCTTATCCACAAACTGAATACTATTCTGGATATGTACGTTGTCGTCCATAGTGCCGTGGGTAATCCTTAAAAGGCCCTTGTAGCGGTCTGCGTAATAAATGGGACTGGTTATACGGTAGCCGTCCGGATTCTCCGCAGGGGTATCCATATAGCGTTCTGTGTAGTGGCTATCGTATAGCTGCCAGTCGGTAACGGAGTAGTTAGCCATACCGTGGGTGAATACACTGGCGCCATAGGTCAGTGCCATGCAGGTGATATACCCTCCAAAGCTGCCGCCTGTGATGCAGACCTTGGTGGTGTCTGTCCAGGGTTGGGCACGGAGCCAGGTGGTGGCGTCCATATAATCTTCGATTTCGTGTTTGCCCAGCTGGCGATGGATGTAGTTCATACCCATCTTACCCAGTTGTCCTGAGCTGCGGTTATCTATTGCTACCTGGATGATGCCTTCTTTTGCCAGCCATTGTGCGGGGAGGGATGATTTCCAGTTATCGTACACAGTGCCGGCATTGGGGCCGCCATATATACTGATGAGGATGGGGTATTTTTTACCTTCCTGCATATGTAAAGGCATGGTGATGGTCATGGGAAGTTCCAGGCCGTCTCTTGTTTTGTAGTACCGGATCTTTGTGCCGGCAAGGTTGTATTGGTCGAACTGGGCTCCTTTGCTATGGCCGAGCTCTCTTATCACTTTACCTTTGTTATTCAACAGGGCCATTACCGGAGGTGTGGACAGGTTGGAATAGGTGGTGATGAAGAAAGAGCCGTTGGGGCTTACCATGGTGTTATGGAAGTAATCTCCGAAAGTGAGGCGGGTGAGTACCCCTGTTTTCATATTTACCTGGTAGAGGTCCGTACGGGTGGAAGCCTCTTTTCTGGCAACGAAGTAGATGAGCTGGTTTTTATTATCGATGCTGGCGATGAAGTTCACGGTCCAGTTTCCGCTGGTCAGTTGTTTGTTCAGGGAGCCGTCCATGTTGTACCAGTAGAGGTGTGCCCAGCCGGTTTTATCGCTTTGCATGATGAAGCCTTTACCGTTTTCCAGGAAGGTCATATCATCTTTCCAGTCTATCCAGGTAGGTTGTTTTTCGTCGTAGACTTCTTTTTTAGACCCGTTTTCCAGGTTCACGTCATAGATTTTCAGGTTGTCTTGTCCGCGGTTCATCCATTGTAACCAGAGGTGACCGTCCGCTGTCCAGAAGGGAGTACCGAAGTATTGGTCATCGTTTTCGTTGAAGTCTGACCATACGGTGTTGCCACCGGTAACGGGTACTATGCCCACTTTTACGGCAGGGTTGGTATCTCCTGCTTTAGGGTAGCGGGTGTTTTCCAGGTAGCCGTGTTGTCCTGTAGCGCTGTAGATCGGGAATACAGGCACTTTGCTGTCGTTGAAGTGCATGTAGGCGATGTGTTTGCTGTCGGGGCTCCACCAGAAGGCGCGGTATTTTGATGGGCGGCCGAGGATTTCTTCGTAGTATACCCAGGAGGCCCAGCCGTTATAGATAACGTCTGTACCGTCTGTTGTGTATCGGGTTTGTTTTTTAGTAGCGATTTCTATGCTGTACAGATCGTTACCGTGAGTGAACGCCACGTATTTACCGTCCGGGGAAAGGGTTGGGTTTCTTTCCTGGGTGGTGTCGTGTGTTAATTGTGTTTTTACGCCTTCGTCTGAGGTGTAGATAATATCGTTTTGTACAACGGCGACACTGGCACCGTCGGGTGCTTTTTCATAGGGAGTAGCATTGCCGGTTTGGGCATCTACTTTCCAGGCTTTAGCGTCTGAACGCATTTCTATATAGTGGGTATCATCTGCCCATCCGCGGATGGCTGGTAAGGGCTGGGATAAGCCGCTGGCTTCTCCTTTGAAGATCTGTCCGAAGCTGAGGTCTTTTTTCTCCTGTGCCTGCACAGTAGAGATGAAAAGTCCTGTTGCGGTTAAACAGACTGACAAATAACGTCTTGTACGCATAGTTTGGATGTTGTTGTATCTGTAACGAAAATAATAAAATAGAAATGATCAGGTAGGAATTACGGATGAGTGGGTTGGATAAATTCTGATTGGGGGTTGAAGGGGGATAGGCATAAAAAAAGCCCGGTAGTTAGCCGGGCTTTTATCGTTATATTTTTTCCTGTTTCATTTGCGGGAAGAACAGTACATCCTGTATGGATGGCTGGTTCGTCATGATCATAGTGAGACGGTCTATACCGATACCGATACCGGAAGTAGGCGGCATGCCGTATTCCAGGGCACGGAGGAAGTCGTAGTCTATATACATCGCTTCATCATCACCACGCTGCATGAGTTCTACCTGATCTTCGAAACGCTTGCGCTGATCAATTGGATCATTCAGCTCACTGTAAGCATTAGCGAGTTCTTTACCATTTACCATCAGCTCGAAACGTTCTACCAGTCCTGCTTTGCTACGATGCTTTTTGGTGAGCGGGCTCATTTCCACGGGATAGTCGATGATGAAAGTGGGCTGTATATAATGATGCTCACTTGTTTCTCCGAAGATCTCATCAATGAGTTTGCCTTTACCTATGTTAGGAGGAACAGAGATGTTCAATTGTTTGCAGGTAGCACGCAATTCATCTTCACCCATATTGGTAACATCGATGTTCGTATGTTCTTTAATAGCATCATAAAGACTGATACGGCGGAAAGGCGCTTTGAAGTCGATCACTTTATCACCTACCTGTACCTGTGTGGTACCATGTAATGCGATAGCGATTTTTTCCAGCAGCGTTTCTGTAGTACGCATCATCCATTCATAATCCTTGTAGGCCGCGTACATTTCCATCACGGTGAACTCCGGATTGTGGGTACGGTCCATCCCTTCATTACGGAAATCTTTGGCAAATTCGTATACCCCTTCAAAACCACCTACGATGAGGCGTTTGAGGTAGAGTTCATTTGCAATACGGAGATACAAAGGCATGTCCAGCGCATTGTGATGCGTTTTGAACGGCCTTGCAGCAGCACCGCCCGGAATAGGCTGCAGGATTGGTGTTTCCACTTCCAGGTAACCCATTTCGTTATAGAAATCGCGGATAGTCTGCATGATGCGGGTGCGTTTGATAAACACATCCTTTACTTCCGGATTAATGATAAGGTCAACATAACGCTGACGGTATTTAAATTCCGGATCAGTGACAGCATCAAAGGATTCGCCTTCTTTTTCTTTTACGATAGGAAGCGGACGTAATGCTTTGGACAGTACCGTGATCTTTGTTGCGTGTATGGAGAGTTCTCCTGTTTTGGTAATAAAGGCATAACCTCTGATACCTATGATATCGCTGATATCTAATAATTTTTTCCAAACGGTATCGTACATGGTTTTATCCTCACCATCGCTGATATCATCGCGGCGGATATAAACCTGCATACGGCCGGTATGGTCCTGTATCTGTGCGAAATTAGCCTTACCCATGTCCCGCACGCTCATAATACGGCCTGCCAGGCAAACGTCCTGGAACTGGTCTTTTGTTTCTTCTGAATAAAGTGCCTTAATATTTGCGGCAGTATTATTCACGGGAAATTCTTCTGCAGGATAGGGGTTAATTCCTAACTTTTCCAGTTCCTGCATTTTCTCCCTGCGTATGATCTCTTGCTCAGATAGTGGTGTCATGAGTACTAATTAGAATAATGGAGTGCAAAAATAGCTGATTTAGTGGGGAATTGGCATCAAATTTTCTATTTACAGGTGTTGGCAATTTTTTCAACACTAAACTCTTAAATGGATGAAAACCATTATAGTACCTACAGATTTCTCGGCAACAGCTTACAATGCAGCCCGTTATGCGCTGAAACTGGCAGCGCAACTGGGTACCAGTCGCATTCTGTTGTATCATGCCTATGAGTTAATCATTCCGGTACCGGATCTGCCTACATCTGTACCAGTGGTGGATCCCAAAGAGTTGAAGGAAGCCAGTGAGGCTGGTCTTGCGAAAATGCAGCAGGATTTGTCCGGGCTTGTACCAGCGGGTGCTGTGCTGGATGTGCGTGCGGAAAATAATCTGCTGGCAGCTAATATAGACGAAGTGGCGAAGGAAGAAATGGCGGATGTGATTGTGATGGGGATTACCGGAGGCGGACAACTGGAAGAGATCCTGATAGGTTCTAATACCATAGATGTGGTGAAACATACTACTTTCCCGGTGATCATCGTACCTGGAGAGGTGGCTTTCAAACCCATCAATAAAATCCTGTTTGCCTGTGATTTCAAGAAAATAGGCACACATACGCCTATTGCTCCTCTTAAAAAGTTATTAGACATCTTCCATGCAGAACTGCATGTATTGAATATAGACCGGGCAGGAAAGGGCCTGAATGCAGAGATCCCGCTTGAAAGCCTGTTGCTGGATAACTTACTGGAAGGCTATCATCCTGTTTATCACTTTATTGATCATGATAATATTGTAGAAGGGATTATGGAGTATGCGGACAAGATCCAGGCCGACCTGATTCTGACTGTTCCCCGCAAGCATGGATTGTTTGAAGGATTGTTCAGACGGAGTCGTACGGCAAAGCTGGCATTTCATACACATATTCCTATGCTCGCTATTCATGAGTGAGGATATGTTAAAGATTGTTAAACCTTTCCCGTTTTAAATTATTCTAATCTTTAACCGGTTGGTGGTACAAATATTGTTACTATTTTGCATGTAAAATCACAACATCGAACTATATGTATAAGAAACTATCGCTTTTGTTATTATCCGGAATTGGCTTTCTGCCGGCTACCCAGGCGCAGCTGTTAAAAAAGTTAGGTAATGCAGTAAGCACTGCTACTGGTGGTACAACTGCCAGTGGTGTTACGCAGACTGATGCAGGTAATGCTATTAAAGAAGCACTGTCGAAAGGAGTTGCTAACGGGATTGCTTCGCTGAATAAGAAAGACGGATTCTTTGGTAATGAGGCATATAAAATGTTACTCCCGCCAGATGCTGTGAAAGCAGGGAATACATTACGTGGTATTGGTTTAGGCAGCCAGGTGGATAAAGCTATCCTGTCTATTAACCGTGCTGCTGAAAAAGCGGTAGGTTATGCGGCTCCTATTTTTGTAGATGCTATTAAGGAGATGAGTATCACAGATGCGCTGAAACTGATTCAGGGTGATAAGACTGCTGCTACTGAATACTTTAAAGGTAAAACTACTGATAAGCTGAAGACTGCGTTTACGCCTGTTGTGAAGGGTTCACTGGATAGCACCAGCGCTACCAAGTACTATGGCGACATTGTAACTTCTTATAATAAGCTGCCTACTACCTTTAACAAGATCAATCCTGATTTGCAGGATTACGTAACTGGTATGGCTGTGAATGCACTGTTTGACCAGATAGCTAAAGAGGAAGCAAATATCCGTGCTAACCCGGCGGCAAGAACTACCGATCTGCTGAAGAAGGTATTTGGAAAGTAAAAGTGCGCGGTTAATAGGCTTCAGACAGGAAGGAGACAGGACGGAGAGAGGACGGAGCTATGAAGGAACGTACTAAGATATACATGGAAAAAGGCCAGCAACTGCTGGCCTTTTTCCATGTATAAATGATTTTACAGACTTCCTGCCAGCAAAACCTGCCAGGCTTCCTGTACTTTTCCCTGTTCCAGCAGTTTCTGTGCATAACGATGCAGTTCTTTCTCCATTTCTTCCGGTGCAATGCTGTAGTACTGGAAGATATTTTTCAGGTGTACATCATCAAATGCAGGGTCAATGACCGGTTGCTGCTGTACATTGGCCAACTGCCCCAGGTTATTGCCTGTGAGAATATGGCTGTGACGGATTGTTAAAGGAAGGGCATCTACCCCTATCCCTAATGCCGTATTAGGTTTTGCCACTTCAAATACAGCATCACCGGATGCCCGGCAGTAGTAATCAGCTCCCATCCGGGCAACAAGGTCTATTTTGTGTGGGTCTATCGCTCCTTTATTATCCAGAATATCTTCATTAATATGAATTAATACCGGTTCGCAGATAACCAGGTTCCCGGCACCCCCTTCCTGCCCTGTCTCTATAATCTCTTTTACTATACACTCTAACTGTACAGGGCTTTCTTTTACACGAAAGGGTTTTATCTTTTCTGAAGGCAAGGGTGTAAAGCCGGACTTCTCAAACTCACTGATGCCCCTTGGATATTCACAGCTGGCCAGTGAGGCCTGCTGTACCATGGCATAATTGACCACATTGATCACCACTTCTTTGGTAGCATAGATATTCTCCAGGGTATGTTTGATGGTATTGTCACGTACCCGGCGTGCCGGAGAGAATATAAGAGTAGGAGGATTGCTCCCGAAAAGATTAAAAAAACTAAAGGGAGACAGATTAGGCTGCCCGTCTTTGTCCATTGTACTGGCAAAACAGATGGGCCTGGGCGCAATAGCGCTCTGCAGCCAGGTGTGCAACTCGGCGGTTTTTAGCTGCCCGGGAATGATTTGCATTTATTTCTTCAGTTTGAGAATAGAGAAATCAGATTCTTCCTGCACTATTGTATTAGAGAGGGTACCCAGTCCATCGATCTCCATTTCCACTACATCACCTGGTTGCAGCCATTGTACAGGATAGTTAGGATCATTTAGTTTACCTGTACCGTTTAGTTCCAGGAAACATCCGGTACCTACGGTGCCACTGCCTATTACATCACCGGGCAGGATGTTGGCGCCATAGGCACAACGTTCAATGATTTCTGCAAAGGTCCAGTTCATATCACCCATATTCCCTTCGCTCACCTGGATGCCATTTACTTTACATGTCATTTTAAGGTTGTAATTCTTGCCGGTATGTCCTGGTCTTGCCGGTATCAGCAGGTGTTCCAGTTCATCAGGCGTTACAAGCATGGGGCCTATCACGGTGCTGAAATCTTTTCCTTTGGCAGGGCCAAGGTTGAGTTTCATTTCATCCATCTGTAATACGCGTGCGCTCATATCATTCATGATCATGAACCCTGCTATATAGTCATCTGCTTCAGCGGCGGTGACATTACGTCCGGGACGGCATATCACAACGGCAGCTTCCAGTTCAAAGTCGAGATTTTCGAAATGGTCCGGCATGCAGTGTACGTCACCAGGGCCTTGTATAGCGTTATGGTTGGTGAAGTAAAAGATAGGGAACTGATCGAATTCCGGGATCATTTCCATTTTACGGTTACGGCGTGCAGTGGCCACGTGCTGGCGGAATGCGTAGCCATCGCGGCAGGAAGAAGGAAAGGGTACGGGAGCGATAACATGTACACGATCATATTGGATACCCATGCCTATGCCAACGTGTTTTCCTGCCTTTAACTGGGCATCAGCTTCCATAGCGATGCCGATAACATCGTCCCACATCAATAGAAACATTTGCATATTTCCGGGTAAATCGGGGTGTAAATCCTGGGTATTGTACAAAGTGTCGCCAACTAATATTGCCAGCTGATCGCTCTCATCCCGGAGGTAGGTAACTAGTTTCATAAAGTGAGTGTTCTGGTTGTATGAGCTGTAAATATAGGTAAAATGATATTTTTATCTGTAGGGGTGCAACATTCTGTTAGCGTTATTGTTAGTGTGTGCATACGGGTTCATTTATTAGTAAAATAATTATACTTATTGGCACTTGAATCGGCATAATATTAGCAGATATATTCAGTCGGCGATAAGCCGTGGAAAGGAAACACAGAAGCTATTCAACCTATTTGACTCAAAAAATTAAAACCGGAAGTCATGAAGTTTGATAAGATTAAGAATAAAGGACAGGCTAGATTATTTGAAAGCAGGTATTTGGAAATGCTCACCAAAACACATCCCCTTGCGATATGGGGAATATACCTGCCTATTATCGGGTTTATGTTGTATTACAGTCGTGTAACCCTGGGTTTTGGGTTCTTTACAATCACAACAGTTTTCCTGGGAGCCATGCTTTGCTGGACGCTTTTTGAATATGCAATACATCGTTATGTATTTCATTTTGTAACAGAGAACCCCAGATTGCAACGTATTGTGTATGTGTTACATGGTAATCACCATGAATACCCACGTGATAAGCAGCGCCTGTTTATGCCTCCGGTACCCAGTCTGATACTGGCATCAGTGGTCTTCGGCGCGCAGTATTTTTTCATGAACAATGTTGCTTTCATGTTTTTCCCCGGCTTTTTGCTTGGGTATCTTATATATGGAAGCATGCATTATGCAATTCATGCCTGGAACCCTCCTTTAAAGGCGATGAAGCCTCTCTGGCGTAATCATCATCTGCATCATTATAAAGGCGATGATAAAGGTTATGGCGTAAGCTCATCTTTCTGGGACTGGGCATTCAGGACCAGTTTTGACCTGGAAAAGGAGAAAGAGGATAAAGAAAAAGTAAGAGAATTAATGTTTAATAAGTAATAGCCCGATCACCACTTCTCTTCCCCATCGTCGTCAATAGGTTTTGTAAATTCTTTACGGGATATGATCTTTTGCTGTTGCCGCTGAATAAGCAGGGCTGCTATTTTGCGGTAGGCATCAGGGGTGATATCTGATTCAAGTACTTCACGTACTTTATTTTCGGCTACATCTATTTTGTACAGTAAAAGTACAAACTGCTGAAAGTTGTGGCTGATCAGCTCTTCCAGTCTTTGTGCAAGCAATTCTTCCAGTTGTTCATAGGTAATGCCCGGCTGAATAGCCAGGGCTGCATCTTCTGATAACTGAAGGACTGTTTCCTGAAATACTACGGGATCCATACATTTTATTATAACAAAAAAGCTCCGTGAGGAGCTTTTTTGTTGTGCTATTATTTCATTTGTTTGATCTTGTAAGACGCATTCGTCACAATTCTTACGGGCACTTTAATATCTTTCTTGATGCGCTTGGCTTTGTTGGCCAGGTAGGTATATGTACCATTCATTTCTGTGTTCTGGGCAGCAATGCTGGGTAAACCGGAAGAGCGGTCGATGAGGTAGTTGGTCATGATATCACCGTTGATCTCAGCGGTCGCCTGAATACCATCTTCAATGGTAAATGTTTCTACTTTATTGGTATTTACTTTACCTGTACCATTTATTTTAACGGTTTTAGCGTCCCAGGTCTGCAGGTTCCAGTAAAGGTCTATACTACCTACAAGGCCAGTACGGATAGGTACGTTTTCTTCCCAGCGGGTACCTAATTTAATACTGCGTACGGGGTATGTAACCAGCAGTTGTTCCAGCCATGAGCGGAAGGCGTTGGTGCCGAACTGGTCTTTCATCAGTTTCTTATAGGCTTCCTGTTCGTTTTCTTTCAGGCTGGAGAAGGTAGCGGAGGCTTTATCCAGTAGTTCATCCAGGCCGTTGATTTTGGTAATATAACCGGTAGCCTGAAGGGTTACTGTAAAAGGATGGTCCAGTATGCTTTTCAGGGCAGCCTGGAATGGTTCCTTGTCATTTGGCGTATTGGCATCTACCAGGATATTCTGGTTCCTGGTATTGAAGTTGAATTTCAGCTCTTTGTAACGAAATGTGAGGGTAGCCACGCCTGCGATGTTATCATCCACATTGATGGTGATGGTGTTATTAAAATCGCGGGTAACGCGATTAGTCACATCATCTACTGTGGTGTAGGTTTCACTGCGGCTTTCCTGTTTCAGTTCGAATTGCTGTCCTTTCTGGAAATTGTAGCTGAGATCTATATAGTCCCTCTGTTCCGGTTGTTCCTGGGCGAATGCTGGTATAGCCAGCGCTGACCCTAATGCCATTGACACAAAAAATCGCTTCATCATTACACTATAGTTTATTATACATATTTTTCAATTACTCCCAGGCCGAACAGTGCAAAGTCGTATTTGGCAGGATCTTCAGGATCCAGTTGGCGTAACTGAGCTGTAAGGTCCAGTGCTGTTCGCCAATCGGACTTCGCTTCCGGTATCAGACCAAGTCTGGTAGCTACCCTTGCCACATGTACATCTACCGGGCAAACGAGCTGGGAAGGTGAAATGTGCTTCCATAGTCCAAAATCCACGCCATTTTCATCATTTCTTACCATCCAGCGCAGATACATGTTCAGCCGTTTGCAGGCGGAGTTCTTTTCTGGTGTTGAAATGTGTTTGCGGGTCCTTTCCGGGTGTTCGAGGGAGAAGAATGTTTTATGAAATCCTATCAATCCTTTTTCAACATTCACATCGCTGGAAGTCATATGGCCACTGAAGGCAAATTCCAGGGAGGTGATATTTTCATAGTAGTGTTGAAGGAACTCTATAAAGTACAGCAGATCTATACCGTTAAATGTACGGTGACAGAATTGCATGAGTTTGAGTCGTTCTTTTGGCTGGTGGTTCCTGATGTAATCATATGGAGCGTTATCCATATGCTGCATCAGTTCCCTGCACTTGTTGATGATAGTAGTGCGGTTGCCCCATGCCAGTACTGCAGCAAACAGCCCTGCAATTTCAATATCCTGCAGTTCACTAAACAGGTGAGGTATACAAACAGGATCACCTTCTATAAAGTCGGGATTGTTATAGTATGCCACCTTTGTGTCTAAGAAGGCCTTGAGTTGCTGCAATTTCATAATTGATATTCGGTTATTTATCAGGACATACCTGTCTATATCTGAAATTAAGCAAAGATGCAGAATAAATAAGAAAATGCCGCTGCTATGGCTTATCCTATGGCTTGCTGCAGATCGGCTATCAAGTCTTCAACATCTTCTATACCCACGCTCAGACGGATGAGAGAATCGACAAGACCGTTGCTGATACGTTCTTCGCGGGGAATAGATGCATGTGTCATGCTGGCAGGATGACCTATGAGTGATTCTACTCCACCCAGTGATTCTGCCAGGGAAAAAAGATGAGTACTACTTAGTACTTTGAAGGCTGCCTCCTGGCTATCGTCTTTGAGCGTGAAGGAAATCATACCACCGAAGTCGCGCATCTGTTTTTTGGCAATATGGTGATTGGGATGGTCTTCAAAGCCACACCAGTATACTTTGGCCACTTTAGGATGCTGGCGCAGGAACTTAGCTACAGCAGCGCCGTTTTCGCAATGTCTTTGCATGCGTACGTGCAGTGTTTTGAGTCCGCGGAGGACCAGGAAACAATCCTGTGGGCCGGGAACTGCCCCGCAGCTGTTTTGTATGAAGTAGAGTTGTTTGGCCAGTTCCTCCTCTTTTACGATAAGGGCGCCGTGTACCACATCACTGTGGCCGCCGATATACTTGGTAGCCGAGTGTACTACGATGTCTGCACCCAGGTCCAGTGGATTCTGGAGATAAGGGGAAGCAAAGGTGTTATCTACGGCAAGGAGTATATTATGTTGTTGGGCTATCTGTGCGGTAGCTGCTATATCAATGATGTTCAGCAAAGGGTTGGTAGGAGTTTCTATCCATATCAACCTGGTTTTGGCTGTTACATAGTTTTTAATGTTCTGTGCATCCTGCATATTAATGAACTGGAATTTGATGCCATAGCGTTCAAAAACCTTTGTGAATATGCGATAGGTACCACCGTAGAGGTCATTGGACGCAATTACTTCATCACCCGGGTTCAGGAGTTTCATTACACCGTCTGTAGCAGCAAGGCCACTTCCGAAGGAGATACCGAATTTACCGTTCTCTATGGCAGCGAGGGCGCTCTGTAATGCATCGCGGGTAGGATTTTGTGTACGGGCGTATTCATAGCCTTTATGCTGGCCGGGAGCGCTTTGTACATAAGTGGAAGTTTGAAAAATGGGGGTCATGATGGCCCCGGTAGATGGGTCGGGGGCTACGCCTGCGTGTATTAGTTTAGTTCCCAGCTTCATGCCTGTAAGTATTTAATTTTTAGAAGAATGCGTCAAAGGTACTAATTATGGTATTCCGGCAGCAGCATATTACGCAGAAGGAAATCAGGGATGAATAGTGGAATTTTAATATAAGTATAATTACGTAAGTAAATCAGAACGTAGAAATACGCAGGGAGTGCGGGTTTTTTGTCAGAAATCGCTATTAAATGTTACTACACCTAGTAATTCGCATCACTCACGAACTATTTTAATGACTTGGGCCAATAGCGTAGTATTCCCGCAGTTATTCCTGTTACTTTTGAAAAGGTTTTTCATAGGATATGGTTAAAATTCGTGGGCGGTATTCTTACCACCTTTATTACTAAATGTGCTGATGCTAATGATTCACTTTCATTATAACATCAGCACATTTTTTTTTACTTCTTACCTGTAACTACTTTATCCGACCATTTAACCGGCAATGTAATACTTACAATATCCCAGGCGATAATGAGGTTAGCACCATAAGGCGCTTTTTCAAATACCATTGTAAAGGGATCTACCGGTGTATCCAGTGTGGTTACGGGAAGGTCGGTCCTCACAACATCTTTGCTTTTATCATACTTAAAAGCTCCCCAGATATCTGTATCACGGTTAATAATGAGTGTCCATTTTTTCTCGTCCGGGATGGAATACATGGTATACCTGCCTTTGGGAATGTTTTTACCACCAATGGTAACTGCGCGGTAAAACTCAATTTCTGTGGCTTCGTTGGCGCCAAGGCGATAAATTTCACCATAGGGTTCCAGATCTCCGAAGATCTTTCTTCCTTTTTTCTGCGGACGGCTGTAGATAACGCGGGCTACTAACTGACCGGGTTCGCCTTTTACTTTTACTACATAAGGATACATTACAGGGTAATACGCCATGTCCATAGGACTGGAATCAAGAGGAGGCAGCTTCTTATCTTGTGCGTTTACGAGCATGCCTACTGTAAGGAGCAGCGCTATTAATACTGGTTTTTTCATGGTTTGCTAACAGTTCTTTGTTCGGGTACAAACCTACAACTTAATGCTTAATGCGGAAATGACTCTTTCACGTATGTGATTATTTCGGGGAAGAATGTCCGATAATGAACAGCCAGTTCATCATAATTATCTTCCATTGCAGCAAAAATAGCATCGGCTGTTCCTTCCATGTATTTAGCGCGGCGTACTATTCCGTTTAAACTTTTTAAGATGCCATCTTTTGTTCTGTAATTATATAACCAGTTCTGTGTGCTCATATAATGGAACATCTGTTGAAACCTGGGAGGCAAAATATCATAATGATCATTTAATATCTGATATACCTGTGATGAAAATGTAGCCAGTGAATTTTCTGTGAAGATGGTGTTATCTGTTGCGAGGAAGTGATCGTATACTACATCTATAAATACGGCGCTGTATCTGCCGGATGAAGGTTGGAAATATTCTCTTGCGGCGAGTGTTGCAGGATGCTGATCAGTAAATGTATCTATTGCTCTGTGTATGCGGATGCCTTGCTGAATGCCCTCTTCATATTCCTGCCATCGATTGCCTTTTACAAAATCCGCAATCATATTACCAACGGTTAATGCGGGGTTATTAAAAGACAGATATGCGTGAGCGAGATAATTCATGCATATGAAGTTAACGGCTTTAACAATTACTTAACGTAAAGATTTGAAACATTTTTACTTCTCATGCAACTTATTAATAACAGTGATGTCTTTGATGTGTAAGGTTTGGATAAAAGATTTGACTTTGCCTAAACTAAGAAACAAACATTATTGTTATCATAAAACACTTAAAAGTTTCCGCCATGAAACCTTCTAATTTTTCAATCATGAGTTGCATTAAAAAGACAGTGTTATTTTTAACAGCTGCGCTGTTAAGTACACAATTATTATTTGCAGGTACAAAAGAACTGGAGGCTTCCAGTAAATTAAAAACGGCACTTGACAAAGAGTTCGCAGGTGCTTCTGCTATCAAGTGGTACAGCGATGACAACAAAACGTTCATGGCCAGATTTACGCTGCGTGAACATAGTGTAACTGCATACTTTGATGGTGATGGTAACCTGTTGGCTACACGTCGTTACATCCAGGAAGATCAGTTACCAATGATCGTAGCAAACAAACTGGCTAAACGTTATCCTGACGAACAGATTCGCTGGGTAGTAGAATTCCAGTCTGAAGGAACGCTCGTTTATTATGTTACGCTTGAGAATGCCACCTCCTGGAAAGTGATTAAAGCTACCAGTTCCGGTTCACTGACTGTACACCAAAACATGAAGAAAGCGTAAGCTGTTAGCTCCTGCCACTGTATTGTAGTCCATATTACCGAGGGGGTATTATGGACTATCTTTTTTTTATCAACTTGCTGTAAACGAAGAGAGACAGATCAAATTCCTTACCTTTGGCCCTCTGTTTTGGATTTTAAACTTTTAACGGACATGAATAAAGGGCCTATTTCTCAATTTATCCAGCACCACTACCGCCACTTCAATGCTGCTGCATTGGTGGATGCTGCTAAAGGATATGAGACACATTTACTGGAAGGTGGAAAGATGCTGGTATCTCTTGCCGGTGCTATGAGTACTGCGGAGTTGGGTATTTCTTTCGCGGAAATGATCCGCCAGGGAAAGGTGGATATTATTTCCTGTACAGGTGCTAACCTGGAAGAGGATATAATGAATCTTGTAGCACATACCCATTATAAGAGGGTGCCACATTACCGTGATCTCAGCCCTCAGGAAGAATGGGACCTGCTGCAGGATGGTTTTAACAGGGTTACAGATACCTGTATCCCGGAAGAAGAAGCATTCCGCCGCATCCAGGAACATATCTATAAGATCTGGAAAGATGCTGACGATAAAGGAGAACGTTATCTTCCTCATGAATATATGTACAAACTGCTGCTGAGCGGTGCTATGAAGGAACATTATGAAATTGATCCTAAGAATAGCTGGATGATTGCTGCTGCAGAGCGTAATATTCCTATCATCGTACCAGGATGGGAAGATAGTACCATGGGTAACATCTTTGCTTCTTACTGTATCAAAGGTGAGTTAAAACCTTCTACCATGAAGAGCGGTATCGAATACATGATATGGCTGGCCGACTGGTACCGTAAAAATTCTGCAGGTAAAGGTGTAGGCTTCTTCCAGATTGGTGGTGGTATTGCAGGTGACTTCCCGATTTGCGTAGTGCCTATGATGTACCAGGACCTGGAATGGCATGATGTGCCTTTCTGGAGTTACTTCTGCCAGATTTCGGACTCTACCACTTCTTACGGTTCTTATTCCGGAGCAGTGCCTAATGAGAAGATCACCTGGGGTAAACTGGATATTACCACACCTAAGTTTATTGTTGAATCAGATGCTACTATCGTAGCTCCGTTAATATTTGCTTACCTGCTGGGCTGGTAAGACTTTTGGTTACTTATTTGAAAGGAGAAAAGGCAACTTTTCTCCTTTTTTCGTTTTCTATGAAAAGCGTATATTGTACCCTTATAATATTCCAACAATTATGAAAAATGTTATTCCACTATTAACCGTGGCGGCCGCTGTAAGTTTGAGCGCCTGCCAGTCTGGTACAAAAACCAACAATAATTCCGTAGATAGTATGAGTACCAAACAAGAGAGCCTTTCAATAGAGGCACAGATACCAGCTGCAAAGTTTGACAGCACCATTGACGGCAAACCGGTTAAACTGTATTACCTGAAAGGTAAAGGCGGGGTACAGGCTGCTGTTACAAATTACGGTATCAAGATAGTAGGTTTGCTGGCTCCTGATAAAGAAGGAGTACTGGCTGATGTGGAACTGGGGTATGATAATATTGCAAAATATGTCAGCACCAAAGAAAGATATTATGGCGGTATCGTGGGCCGTTATGGTAACCGTATTGCTAAAGGCAAGTTCAAACTGGACGGTAAAGAATATTCACTGGCTGTGAACAACGGGGTTAATCACCTGCATGGCGGTAAAAAGGGATTCAATGATGTGGTATGGGATGCAGAGCAACCTAATGATCATACATTGAAATTCCATTACAAATCTGTAGATGGTGAAGAAGGTTATCCGGGTAACCTGGATATAACCGTTACTTATGAACTGACAGACAGTAACGAGTTTAAGATCGATTATGAGGCTACTACCGATAAAGCGACTGTAATAAACCTCACCAATCACTCTTTCTTTAACTTAAAAGGTGCTGGTAACGGAGATATTAATGATCATATCATGATGATTAATGCAGACCGTTTCACACCGGTGGACAGTACACTGATCCCAACGGGTAAACTGGAAGCTGTAAAGGGTACTCCAATGGACTTTACAACGCCTGCGGCTATCGGTCAGAGAGTGGGTGATACCAGCTTCCAGCAGATTAAATTCGGTAATGGTTATGATCATAACTATGTGCTGAATAAAAAGGGTAATGAACTTTCCCTTGCAGCTTCTGTACTGGAACCAGTAAGCGGCCGTACATTGGAAGTATGGACAACCGAACCGGGTGTTCAGTTCTATGGTGGTAACTTCCTGAATGGTACTGATACCGGTAAAGAAGGTAAGACCTATGCTTTCCGTGGAGCGTTTTGTTTAGAAACACAACATTTCCCGGATTCTCCAAACGGACATTCTTTCCCTACAGTGGTACTGAAACCCGGAGAAACATACAAGCACACCTGTGTTTACAAGTTTGGTGTTAAGAAATAGTTTTTAAGATGATATTTAAAAGGCCGGCTCTTCATAAAGAGCCGGCCTTTTTTATTGATGTTTCCAGGATCCTTACTGGTATTGATTTCAATAGAAATCCTATATCCCTTCGTCATAGAACCCTCATTCCTTCGGCATTCTTTCGTCATAGGTATATCGTTTGGATATAGGAATGCCGGTAGAATGATATAGGTATGACGAAGGAGCGACGAAGGAATGATGATAGAATGAGCCATCAGAGGGACTCTGGCTTCCTTTTTAAGGCAATAGATACAATAAAGGTTAATTAATCAAAAAAGAGGTCTGATGCAATGCCATCCGCGAAAAGCCGGCCTTCTTTGGTGAGGATTAATATGTCCTGCTCCTTTTTCATCCAGCCTTTATCAATAAATTCTTTTGCTGCATCCTGTAATTGTTGCTGCTTTTCCCTGCCAAACCGTTCGAGTACGGTAGAGAGGTGACAGCCCGCGGAAGTGCGCAGGGATGTCATAATGTATTCATTGAGCATCATAGTAGGGGTCAGTACTTCCCTTTCAAAAGGGATAATACCCTGTTGCAGACTTTTTATATACAAAGCGTTATTGGCCACGTTCCATTGCCGGGAAAGGCCGTTAAAGGAGTGGGCGGAAGGACCTAAGCCCAGATAAGATTGTCCCTGCCAGTAGCTGCTGTTATGCCGGGAATGCCATCCCGGTTTGGCGAGGTTGGATATTTCGTAATGGTCGTAACCGGCCGCGGCCGTCCATTTTATGAGTTGTTCAAAGTGTCTGGCTGCTTTTTCGTTATCAACAGCGGCCATTTTCTTCTTTTTGATGAACTGGTCCAGCGCGGTGCCCGGTTCTACGGTAAGCGCATAACAGGAAAGGTGCGCTACCTGTAACTCGATAGCCTGTTGTACGTTTTGCTGCCAGCCTTCATCGCTGAGGGTAGGTCCGCCGTAAATCAGGTCTATGGAAAGATTATTAAAACCTGCCGCTTGTGCATCTTTAATGCAGGCCAGTGCCTGCCGGCTGTCGTGTGCCCGGTTCATCCATTGGAGATCTGCTTCATGGAAAGACTGGATACCGATACTTAACCTGTTGATGCCTGTAGCGGACAGTTCTTTTAGTTTGGCTGGAGAGAGATCGTCCGGGTTGGCTTCGAGGGTAATTTCTGCATTCTTTTCTATTTTGAAGAGGGAATGCAGTTTATCCATCAAAAGATTTAATTCTTCTGCTGTTAAAAGGCTGGGTGTACCACCACCAAAGTAGATACTGCTGATGGATTGCCCTGCCAGATAGCCCTGTTGCAGGACCATTTCCTGCAGCAATTGCTGCACCAGCAGGGATTGTTGCTCTCTTGTGGTGGAAAAGTGGAAGTTACAGTAGTAACAAGCCTGCTTACAAAAGGGAATATGAAGATAAATACCTGCCATTGTTGTTAAGTAGTCGATAGTCAAAGACTGTGGACTATTTTTATATCTTTGCAAACATCGAAATTACAGCATTAAAAAATATTCCTGGTGCGAAGGTGGTTATTGTTCCTGTTCATTTTACCCTGTTTACGTTTGGCGGCACAAACGGATAGTGGCGTGCAGTCGCTGCCGGTAAAGCAAACGGCTATTCACCGGGACTCTGTTCCGGTAAAGAAAAAAGCACCGGCTGTTCGTAAGGATACGCTGTTACATGCCACTTCTGCTATTCGCAAAGACAGCGTACGGCATACGGCGGCCCCGGCTATTGCTGTTCATAAGGACAGTTTATTGCAGGTACCGGTTGATAGTGCAGTAGTGGTGGCACCGAAGGTATCGGAGTATGATGTGTACATGAAGGAGCTGGTGGCCAAAAATGTATTTTTAAAGGTGAACAAGCCGAGGCGACTTGATGTGAACCCGTTACGTCATTACAGGGACCTGGACTGGCTGGTGTACACGATGGGCGGTATTGTGCTGTTGCTGGGCATTATACGGCTGAGTTATCTGAAATATTTTACCGACCTGTTCCGGGCATTTTTGAATCCTACTTTAAGTCAGCGTCAGCTGAAGGACCAGTTATCCCAATCTCCTTTTCCGAATTTCCTGTTGAATGCTTTTTTTGTGATCAGCCTGGCATTATACATTTACCTGCTGATGTTCCGTGAGCAGTATATCACTAATACGAGCAATGCCTGGATGGTGATTCCGGGGTTAATTGTGCTGGTGGCGATTGTTTACAGTGTTAAATATCTGATGTTGCGTTTTTGTGGATGGTTGTTTGGAAGTATTGAGCTAGCGGATTCATATATCTTCATTTTATATCTGATTAACAAGGTGTTAGGCATTCTGCTGGTGCCATTCCTTGTGATACTGGCGTTTTGCCAGCCGGATGTAGCGCGTGCTTTTCTCTACATTTCGATCTTTTTTATAGTTTTGCTGGTAGCGTACAGGTATATCCGGTCTTACTCTGTGGTAAAACAATACTTATCTTTCAGCAGATTACATTTTTTTCTTTACCTTTGCGCATTCGAAGTAGCGCCGGTTTTAATAATAACTAAGGTGTTGCTGGTCTGGTTAACTGGTAGTCCTGGTAGTCACTAACAAACTGCCTATTGTTAACACAAGAGCAAAAAAAAGTATGATTAAAGGCGGGCCAAAAAAAGATTTGCAGACAAAACAGATTCAGTCAATTCTAATTTCCCAACCTAAACCTGAAACAGAAAAATCACCTTACTTTGAACTAGCAAAGAAATTCAATGTTAAATTGGATTTTCATCCGTTTATAAGGGTTGAGGGACTGTCCGCAAAAGACTTCAGGAAACAGAAGATTGACATACCAAATTTTACGGCGGTTATTTTTACCAGCCGTAATTCTGTTGACCATTTCTTCAGGATCTGTGAAGAAATGAAGATCAAGGTTTCTCAGGACTGCAAGTACTTTTGTATTACAGAAGCGATTGCATTGTATCTCCAGAAATTTATCCTTTACCGTAAGCGTAAGGTATTTTATGGGGCTGATGGTTCTACCAAAAGTCTCCTGGAAGTGATGAACAAGCATCGGGACAATGAGAAGTTCCTGTTTCCAAGTTCAGACAGTCAGAAGAAGGATATTGAAGAATGGCTGAAAACATACAAATGTGAGTATGCTACTGCTACCCTTTACAAGACGGTTTCGAATGATGTAAAGGCAGTGATGGCGGAGCATGCGTATGACATGATCGTGTTTTTCAGTCCTTATGGTGTGAAATCACTTTTTGAAAACATGCCGGAATTTGAACAGAACGGAACGAGGATAGGTGCGTTTGGTCCCACTACTTCTGCCGCTGTGGAAGAAGCTGGTTTACGTCTTGATCTGAAGGCGCCGGTACCTCAGGCACCCTCTATGCCTGCTGCCCTTGAGCAGTACCTTACCCTGATCAATAAAAAATAACACTAAAAAGATATAAATAACTTGTTTGAGGGGGACAGCATAAGCTGTCCCTTTCTTATATTTGAGATACAAAGCGTTACGACAACCAAATCCTAATTTAAGAAATTGAACAGACTTGCGAATGAAACCAGTCCTTACCTTATGCAACATGCGCATAACCCGGTAGATTGGTATCCATGGGGGGAAGAAGCACTGCAAAGAGCATTACAGGAAGATAAACCTATATTAGTGAGCATTGGCTATGCGGCCTGCCACTGGTGTCATGTGATGGAGCGTGAGAGTTTTGAGGATATCGAAACCGCCCGGATCATGAACGAACATTTCATTAACATCAAGATAGACAGGGAAGAACGTCCGGACCTTGACCATATTTATATGGATGCGGTACAGGCTATGACGGGTTCCGGCGGCTGGCCGCTGAATGTGTTTCTTACACCAGGGAAACATCCTTTTTACGGAGGTACTTATTTTCCGCCGGTGAAAGCCTATAACCGTCCTTCCTGGAAGGATGTGCTGCTGGCATTGTCCCAGGCGTTTAAGGAACGCAGGGAAGATATTGAGACACAGGCAGATAATATGACGGCGCACCTGATGCAGGCGTCCCGTTTTGGCTCCAATGCCGCTCCTGCTCTGCTGGTCCCACACGATGAATTGTTTACGCGGATGCAATGTGATATTATGTATCAGAACATTATGCAGCAGGCGGACACGGAGTGGGGTGGGTTTGGGAATGCACCTAAGTTTCCCGGTACATTTATTATACAATCTCTTTTAAGGTATCACCATAGTTTTAAAGTGCCGGAAGCACTGGACCAGGCATTGTTATCCCTGGATAAGATGCTGCAGGGAGGTATTTATGATCAGCTGGGTGGCGGATTTTCCCGTTACAGCACAGATAGTCAATGGCTGGCCCCTCACTTTGAGAAGATGCTGTATGATAATGCGTTGCTTGTGGATGTGCTGAGTGAAGCTTATCAACTGACAGGCAACCGTATATATGCACAGACTATTGCAGAGACGCTGAGTTTCGTGCAGCGGGAGCTGACAGATGCCGGCGGCGCTTTTTATGCGGCGCTGGATGCTGATTCAGAAGGGGTTGAAGGGAAATTTTATACATGGAGTAAGGAAGAGATCGATCGCGTGTTAGGAGCAGATGCGGCTATTTTCTGTGAATTTTATGATGTAACTGAGGAAGGTAACTGGGAAGAGCAGAATATTTTAAGGATACTGCAACCGGCAGCAGCATTTGCAGCCGCTAAAGGGCTGGATGAAGGAGAGTTGAACCGGAAGCTGGCTGATGGCAGGGAAAAGCTGATGGCAGTAAGGGATGGGCGGATTCGTCCGGCACTGGATGATAAGATATTGCTGGGCTGGAATGCGTTGATGATACATGCCTGTTGTAAGGCATATGCGGCATTGGGAAGCGAGTTGTACAGCGAGATGGCGGTAAATGCGGCAAATTTTTGCATAGATAACATGCAACATGTTGATAAACAGTCTTTTTATCATACATTTAAATCCGGAAAAGCGAAATATCCGGCATTTTTGGATGATTATGCCTATCTGATAAAGGCGTTTATCGCGTTACAGGAAGTGACAGGAGAATTCAGCTGGCTGGAAAAAGCGGCTAAACTGACTGAATATGTGCTCAGTAACTTCTCAGATGAAACAAATTTATTTTTTTATTATACTGAAGAAGGCCAACAGGACGTTATTGTACGTAAGAAAGAGGTGTATGATGGCGCTACGCCTAGTGGAAATGCAGTGATGGCAGCAAATATCCGTTACCTGTCTATCGTTTATGACAGGAAGGAGTGGGAAGAAAGGGCGATGAGGATGATTTTTGAACAGTCTCAGTCGGTGGTAAGATATCCGACTTCTTTCGGGATCTGGGGCGGGCTGATGTTGCAGGAAGTAAGGGGTGTAAAGGAGATAGCGGTGGTAGGGGTTGATTACAGGGCTAAAATGATAGAAACAGGCAGGCGGTATATACCATTTAAAGTATTACTGGGAGCGGAAAAAGATAAAAAGGGAGTGCCTTTACTGGAGCAGAGGGAGCAGATGGGTAAAACCTGGATCTATGTGTGTGAAAATTATCATTGTATTAAGCCGGTAAGTGATATAGAGGAAATTTTTAATTTAATATAATTATTATGTATCTTGCATGACCATATCTGTCTGGCAGAAACATAAAAATGATTCGAAGAAGATATAATAAAATGTTAAAAAACACGTTTATTTTAATTGTCACGGTTCTCCATTCAGAGATGAAAAAGTTGGGTGAAAACTAACTACGGATTAAAATAAATCGTTACATTTGTTATCTTACATTAAATTAGAGCAGGTGAATGAGGGGAAAGTGCTGACTTGAATTATTAACACCTGATCATAGGGAAAGATATTTTTGAGTGAAACCAACGAGTAAAATAACCGGTAATTTCTGAAGTGACTATTTAAAAAAGCTTTAGAGCGCTTGTGAATGGCTGGTTGGTGATTCGGCCATTTTTAAGAAAAAAGCGACACCCATAGCGTCATTGTGGCCAATGAAGCTATGTCGCCTACGAAATAAATGATTTTCAATGAAAGCTACCCTTATGAAGCTTAATTTATCAAGTGGTCTGTTAGCAGTATTGCTGGTTAGCCTGCTCGCCAGCTGCGGTGGTAGTAAAACCCCCAAAAATGCACAAGGACAACTCATTGGAGTTAGTCCCAGACCGAAGTATTTCCCGCCTGTACCTTATGGAATGGTATACGTACCCTCGGGTACCTTTCACATGGGCCCTAGCGATGAGGATTTGAACTATGCCTACACTGCGCGTAACAAGTCTGTTTCTATTTCCGGCTTCTATATGGATGCTACGGAGATAACGAACAATGAGTACAGGCAGTTTGTACAATGGGTTACAGATTCTATTGCCCACATTTTACTGGGTGATGTAAAGAGTGATGGTGGCCAGGATGTGATTGACTGGAAGAAGAAGATTAATTATAAGGATAAATCCACCATAGAGAAACTGGAAGGTATGACTTATGCTCCGGAAGACCGTTTATACGGAAGGAAGGAATTTGATGTGCATAAGCTGGTGTACCATTCAGAAACTTTTAACTGGGAGCAGGCCAAGAGGCGTGAAAACGCTAACAAGTCACGTTCCAAGTTCATTGTAAAGAAGGATGTAGCTATCTATCCGGACACATTGTGCTGGATCAGGGACTTCTCCTACGCTTATAATGAGCCAATGACGAGGATGTACTTCTGGCACCCGGCATTTGACAATTATCCTGTGGTAGGTGTAACCTGGCACCAGGCGAATGCTTTTGCTGAGTGGCGTAGTAAGTTCTGGGAAGACTACCGTTTATCCAAGAACCTGTTCACTGAAGATAAGTTCCAGTTGCCTTCTGAAGCACAATGGGAATATGCAGCACGTGGCGGAAGAGAGCAATCTCCTTATCCATGGGGTGGTTATTACCTGAGAAACAAGAAAGGTTGTTTACTGGCTAACTTCAAACCAGGCCGTGGTAACTATCCTGAAGATGGTGGTTTCTACACTGTAAGGGCAGATGCTTACTGGCCTAATGATTATGGCTTGTACAACATGTCTGGTAACGTAGCTGAGTGGACACAGGATATCTTTTATGAAAATGCATATTCATTTACATCAGATATGAACCCTTATCTGCGTATGGACATACCAGATGATGCAGCTCCTAAAATGAAGCGTAAATCAGTAAGAGGCGGATCATGGAAAGACATTGGTTATTTCCTGCAAACAGGTACCAGGTCCTATGAGTATCAGGATAGTGCTAAATCATATATCGGTTTCAGATGTACGATTGCGTTCCTGAGCAGGTCTAAGAATGATTTCGGTCATAAGAAATAAATAAGAGGAAGTAAAGAAGCAGCCATTACGGATTAAGATGAGTAAGATAGCCATAAGGATCGAAGAGCCGGGGATAGTTTTCCGGAGTGCCTTTGGGACGGGCATGTGTGGTGTTAAACAATTAAATAATGTTTAGATGAGAAACCGTATGATGATGTGCATTGAGCGTAATCCGCTATTTATCATTGAGCAAGAACTATTCCATAACAATTTAACCTTTAACACTTTAACTAGTAAATTTTGACCTATGGCTATGAATCCTACTACATCGAAATGGCTGAATTTCTTTGTTTGTATTGCGGCATCTGTAGTAATTATCGGAGCGCTGTTTAAATTACAACACTGGCCAGGCGCAGATATTGCCCTGATCGTTGGTTTGAGTACTGAAGCTCTTATCTTCTTTGTTTATGCATTTGTACCGGACAGCGGTGGAGAACATGGTGAAGCAGTTGTGATGGCTGGTGGAAGCCCTGCATTAGCTGGCCTCGACAAAATGCTGGAACAAGCTGACATTACTCCAGTTAGTCTGCAACGTTTAAGCGAGAACTTTCAGAAATTAGGTACTACAGTAGACAAAATGAGAGATATCAGTGATGTTGTTGCTGCAACCGGCGACTACACACAGAAAACAAGAGAAGCTGCGAGCGCTATCGGTAATGTAGCTCACGCTTACACTACTGCAGCAGCTGCTGTATCTTCCTTCAGTAATGCTTCTGAATCAACCAGAAGTTTCCATGAGCAGATGCAGGGTATGACCAAGAATCTGGCTTCCCTGAATGCTATATATGAGTTAGAGCTGCAGGACACTAACAATCACCTGAAAGCAATGAACAATTTCTACGGAAATCTGCTGACTGTTTCTCAGGCTATGACCAGCAGCGTCGATGATGCGCGCAAAACACAGGATCAAATTTCTAAACTGGCACAAAACCTGACAAGCCTGAACACTGTTTACGGAAACATGCTCAGTGCTATGCACAGCGCCAGATAAGGTAACGCTGATAGTTTTTGAAGTAACAACAGACAATCATTCAAATCTGAGAACAAACTATGGCACTACCAAAGGATCCCAGGCAGAAGATGATCAATATCATGTATCTGGTCTTGACGGCCATGCTGGCATTGAACGTCTCTGCTGAAATACTGAACGCATTTAATATCGTAAATAACTCAATTATAACTTCGAACGGTTCTATTACCGATAAAAACAATATCACCTACGCACAGTTCGACAATCAAATGAAGACTGATGCGGAAAAAACCAAGCCTTTCAGAGATAAGGCTGAGGAGGTGAAAAAAGTTTCCGCTGAAATGTTTGTCTACCTCGATACACTGAAGGAGACTATCATCAGGGAAAGTGGTGGACGTAATGAATATGGCGATGTAAAAAGTAAGGATAACCTGGATGCTCCTACCCGTGTAATGGAGAACCGCAAACAGGGCCCTGAACTGGAAAAACGTCTGACAGAATTGCGCGCTAAGCTGCTGACTTTCGTTGATCCTAAACAAAGAGCAAGTTTCGAAAAAACATTACCACTGCACGTTGAAATCGGTAAATCAAATGGTGGCGAACATGGTCCTAAAAACAAGACCTGGACTCAATACCACTTTAACATGGTTCCAACCATCGCAGCGGTAACCATTCTGAGTAAATTCCAGAATGATATCAAAAACTCTGAGTCTTTAATCATTGATGATCTGTTAGCTCAGATTGGTAAAAATGATTTCAAATTCGATAAGATCAGACCATTCGTTTCTTTGAACTCAAAGAACCTGATGGAAGGTCAGACTTTAACAGCTCAGATCGCAGTAGGTGCTTACAGCAGTACTGTTAATCCTGAGATCGTTGTAAACGGTTCTTCTGTTACAGCTTCTGAAGGTCTGGGTACTTTTACAATGCCTGTTAGCGGTATCGGTGAAAAAACGATCTCTGGTACAGTAACATTGAAAAAACCAAACGGTGAAGCTGAAGCTTATCCTTTCAGTGAAACATACAGTGTAGGAGCTTCAACAACTTCTATCTCTGCAGATAAGATGAACGTATTGTACATCGGATTATCGAACCCAATCTCTGTATCTGCAGGTGGTGTTCCGACTGAAAAAGTATCTGCCAGTATTTCTGGTGGTAGCCTCAGCAGAACAGGTGCCGGTCAGTATGCCGCAATCGTAAATACTCCTGGTAAAGCTACCATCAGTGTAAGTGCGGATATCGATGGTAAAGTAAAGACACTGGGATCGAAAGAATTCCGTATCAAGTACGTACCAGATCCGGTATTGAAAGTAGGTCTCAGCAAAGGGCCTTCTATGAAAGCGGCAGAATTCAAAGTACAGGGTGGTTTACGTGCTGACCTGGAAGACTTCCTTTTTGAAGGTGTGAGATATGAGATTGTTAGTTACCGTATTGGTATCGATGCAACAGGTAAGGATTACGTGGAAGGTGACGCACACAATGCATATTTCCCACCTAGTGTAATGGGTGCTATCCGTTCATTAAGAGCAGGAGATATCGTGTATTTTGATAACGTACGTGTGAAAGGGCCGGAAGGCAAAGTGAGAGATATGAGTAATATCAAATTCAATATTAACTAATATTATTTTTTATGCGAGCAGTCATCCTCAACAGAATTGGTTGGTGTTCCCTGATGCTGGTATTTTTACTGGCTACTCAGTCATCATATGCGCAACGTGGCCGTACAACGCGCCGGAACTCTGCTAAGGCAGCTACCCCTGCAACTCAGGACGCTTCGCTTGTGAATCCTGCGACGGGTAACAGCGTTACACCACCTCCCCCACCACCAGCACAGTCACAGCGCCCGGATGGTGTAGGTATACCTGTAGATACGCCTCGCAAGTCGTTGCGTACAGACGGGATTTCTGAAAAGAACTTCATCAGAGACCGTATTCCTATTGCTTACGATCACATCCGCTCAGATGATGAATTCTGGGAGAAGAAGATCTGGCAGGTAATAGATATCCGTGAAAAGATGAACCTTCCTTTCCAGTATAATGTTGAGGACGAATCTGGTGTAAACCAGCTGTTCATTAATATCCTGATCAATTCTGTTAAGAATAAGGAAGTAGAAGCGTTCAGTCCTATCGACGACCGTTTCACCACTCCCCTTACTTACCCTGAGATTCAAACTAAACTAAGCGGAGAGGAGAAGACAGTACGTAGTATTGACCCTATAACCGGTGAGGAGAAAATGGTAAGCACCCGTGATGAATTTGACCCACGTACTGTTGTTCAGTACAAGATCAAAGAAGTTTGGGTGTTCGATAAAGAAGCATCTGCTCTGAAAGTACGTATCCTGGGTATTGCACCTATGGTATCACGTATGAACGAAGATGGATCTTTACGTGCCGCTATCCCATTGTTCTGGGTATATTATCCTGATATGCGTCCTATCCTGGCTAAGTACGATGTGTACAACCAGAATAACGATGCCGCTACTATGAGCTGGGAAGATCTTTTCGAAATGCGCTTTTTCTCCAGTTTCGTAATCAAGGAGAACAACACGTATAACCGTGAGATCAAGGATTACATTAAAGATGGTACTATGCGTCTCCTGGAAGGTCAGGCGATCAAAGACAAAGTCTTTAATAAAGAACAAGACATGTGGCAGTACTAATCTGCTCGTAAATAAGCTAAAAAGCCGTGTAGATAATATCTGCACGGCTTTTTACTTTATGAGTTATTATGGAAATAATCGAAGACCAGTTTTGCTTTTGCGTTGCCTATCTCTTTGACAAGCTCTTCTTCCGAGAGAAGTTTGATCTTATTGACCGACCGGAATGTTTTTAATAGTTGTGTGGCAGTATTCTCTCCGATCCCCTTTATATTCTCCAGTTCATTTTTGAAGGTGCCTTTACTGCGTTTCTGCCGGTGGAAGGTAATACCGAACCGGTGTACCTCATCTCTGACCCGGCGGATCAGTTTCAGACTTTCACTATCGTAGGGTAATTTGATACTGTCTTTATCTCCCGGAAAAAAGATCTCTTCTTCATTCTTGGCAAGTCCTACGACGGTCATACTACCTACAAGGTCCAGTTCCCGGATACTCTCCATGGCCGATCCCAGCTGCCCCTTACCACCATCAATGATCACCAGCTGAGGTAATGGCTGGTTTTCTTCCAGCAACCTTCTGTAGCGCCTGAAAACGACTTCTTTCATGGATGCAAAGTCGTTAATACCTTCTACGGTCTTAATATTGAAATGACGGTAGTCTTTCTTTGAGGCGATACCATCTTTAAAGACCACGCAGGCAGAAACGGGATAACTTCCCTGGAAGTTGGAGTTATCGAAACATTCGATATGAACCGGTAACTGCTGTAGTTCAAGATCGGCCTGTAACTGGTACAATACCTTCTTCTTTTCCATATCGCTTTTACCTTCCAGGTGCAGGATCTTTCTTCTGTATAATTCTTCTTTGAAGTAGTTTACATTTTTCTCTGAGAGTTCCAGCAGTTTCTTTTTGTCGCCGGTTTTAGGAACGGTAACGGTTATATGTTCTTCCGGATATTCCATGTCAAAAGGCACGATAATTTCCGGCGCTAAACTGTGGAAGGCATCACGTAAATATCCCACTGCATAGGTTAGTACTTCCTCATTTTCTTCTTCCAGTTTCTTCTCGAGTGTTACTGTTTTTGTATCTGCAATGGTGCCATTCAGAACACGCAGATAATTTACGTAGGCATGGTTGCCTTCACTGATAATAGAGAAGACATCTACATTACCTATACGTGAATTGACGATAGCAGATTTGGATTGATAAGCATTAAGGCTCTCTATCTTTTTACGGAGTATTTCTGCTTTCTCAAATTCCATATTGATGGCGTGCTCCTGCATCTGTGCGCGGAATTCCTGCAATACGGGGGTGAGATTCCCTTTTAATATATTCTTTACCTGTTGTAATCCTGCACGGTATTCTTCTTCTGTTTCCAGTCCTTCGCAAGGGCCTTTACAGTTGCCCAGATGATATTCAAGGCATACTTTATACTTGCCTTTGCTGATATTCTGTTGTGAAAGATTGAGATTACAGGTACGCAAAGGAATGTTGTAACGGATCATGTCCAGCAGTTCTCTTACACGTCCTACAGAGGTGAAAGGACCGAGATATTCCGAACCGTCTTTTATAATATTACGGGTAAGGAATACGCGGGGGAAAGGTTCGTGTTTGATGACCATGTAAGGATATGTTTTATCGTCCTTCAGGTTTATATTGAACTTTGGCTGGAACTGTTTGATGAGGGAGTTTTCCAGTAAAAAGGCATCCTGTTCAGAGTCTACGATGGTAAACTCTATATGATGAATGCATTCAACGAGTTTATGTGTTTTATAGTTATCATGATTCTTTAAAAAATAGGAACTCACTCTTTTACGCAGGCTTTTGGCTTTACCTACATATAAGATCTCATTACTTTCATTGTAGTATTTATAAATACCCGCCTGTAAGGGGATGGTATGTGATATCTGTTGAAATTCTGCTGCTGTCATTGTTTACAATCAATTGTGCGCCCTGAGCAAAATCTTTACATCCAGTTCTTTGGATGGCAGGAATGCTATTTTCTGCCAGGTAGTGATACGGATGTGGTTATTGTGCTGATATTCCAGGTGTTGCTGGTATTCGTATACCAGGTTCTGGACATGTTTATTCATCTGTACATTTTCTATACGCTGGCTACTGTCTACATTCAGGATCACTTCCTGGGGAAGTGTGGCTTTATTCCTGGCTTTGTACAGGAGAGAGCGTTTACCGGTGAACTGGTCCGGAAGGACTATTGTATCGTAGGCATCCCTGAGAGAGGGTTTGTTGAGGTCTACTTCCAGGAACGGTTGCAACAGGTTTTGCAGTTGTGCCGAATCGGGGGTATTGATGGTAACGCTATCCCGCTGATTATTAAGCGTGACCGTTTTATATAGGGCAGGTTTCTGCTGACTGATATCCACCAATTCCTGTTTAAAGTATCCTTTTAAATCTCTGTAGCCATTAGCCTGGGTCTGTTGCTGATTAACGCCGGTGCCACAGGAAGCGAAGACAAGGGCAGCAGACAGAAATGTCCAGGAGAAACGATAATCCATCTGACAAAGTTAGGGAAGAATGAGTTATGCAGCTTGTGATAAAAAAAATGCGCCGTGAAAACGGCGCATCTGATGCATGAGCAAATCTGTCGAGAGCACTAAAAAAACATTAAACGTTGGAACTATGGCAATAGTTACAGTGACAAAAAAAAAGCTGTCGCGGATACCCGCGACAGCTTCCTGTTATAACCTAAAGTTTGTTAAATGAGTAGGGTGCCTGTCATCTCTTTAGGAATGGGAAGGCCCATAATCTGAAGGATGGTTGGGGACACGTCGCCCAGTTTACCTGGTTTTAATTCTCCTTTGAAATCATTGCTGATCAAAAAGTAAGGAACGAGGTTGAGTGAGTGGGCGGTGTTGGGAGTACCATCGCTATTGATCATGTAATCTGCATTACCATGGTCGGCAGTAAGGAAAACGGTATAATCGTTTTTCAGAGCAGCGGTGACTACTCTTTCCACGCAGGCGTCCACTGTTTCTACCGCTTTGATAACGGCTGGCCAAACGCCGGTATGCCCTACCATGTCTGCATTGGCAAAGTTGAGACATATGAAGTCGGCCGATTTGCTTTCAATTTCCGGTACGATAGCATCTGCGATTTCATTTGCGCTCATTTCCGGTTGCAGATCGTAGGTAGCTACTTTAGGAGAAGCGATGATCAGTCTGCGTTCGCCTTCGTATTCCTTTTCACGTCCGCCGGAGAAGAAGAAGGTTACGTGCGGGTACTTTTCTGTTTCTGCGATACGTATCTGGGTACGGTTGTTATCTTCCAGTACTGCTCCTATTGTATTATTGAGGTTATCGTTCTCAAATATTACATGTACGCCTTTGTATGTTTTATCATACTCGGTCATAGTTGTATAGTTCAGTTGCAGGGGATGCATACCAAAGTCGGGGAAATCCTGCTGGGTAAGCACCTGTGTGATTTCGCGGCAACGGTCCGTACGGAAGTTGAAACAGAGTACAGCATCACCGTTCTGGATGGTAGCGATAGGTTTCAGTTGCGCATCGGTAACGATGATAGGTTTGATAAACTCGTCGGTAACACCATCTGCATAGGAAGCCCTGATAGCTGTGAGTACATCCTGAGTAGGAGTACCAGTACCGTTTACCAGTCCATCGTAAGCCAGTTTCACACGTTCCCAGCGCTTATCGCGGTCCATTGCATAGTAACGGCCTGTAACACTGGCTACCTGACCGGTAGTTTGTTTCAGGTGTTCTACCAGGTCGGTCATGTATTCCAGTCCGCCTTTAGGATCAGTATCACGTCCATCAGTAAAGGCGTGGATGAATACTTTGGTAAGACCTTTATCTTTAGCGATTTGTGTGAGCGCTTTCAGGTGGCTGATGTGAGAGTGAACACCACCGTCACTAACAAGGCCTATCAGGTGAAGGGCTTTGTCGTTTTCTTTAGCGTAGTTGAATGAGTTCTGTAATATAGGATTGGAAGCCAGTTCTCCTGTACGGACAGCTACATTGATACGTTGCAGTTCCTGGTACACGATACGGCCGGCGCCCAGATTAAGGTGCCCCACTTCTGAGTTACCCATCTGTCCATCAGGTAAGCCTACCTGTTCACCACAGGTAACGAGTGTACTATGCGGGTATTTCCCATAAAGACTGCTAACAAAAGGTGTCTTTGCATGTGCTATTGCATCAGCGGCAGGAACCTGTCCCTGCCCCCATCCATCCATAATAACGAGAATGGCTCTTTTCTTTTCCATATATCTGCTGAGATTTTTTTAAAGTACTACTTCAGGGGTCAAACTTATTGAAATGAGAGCAAAAAACATACTGGATTAAAAGATAAGGTGGAAGTTTATTGCAGTTAAGGGTAATTGTAAAATTATATATTAATATATTTGCATCAATTAATGCCTGTGCAATACAACGATGATTGTATTTTAAATGCGAACCCGCACTTTGGCATAGTTTTAGCCCATTTCATACCAGATGATGAAAACTTTACTACTTAATAAAATACTGACGATGAAAAAGTTAATGTATGTGCTAGGGGTGGTGTTGTTTGGAGGCATTATTACAGCATTTACACTGTCAGCTGCTACAATGAAACCTACGGCCGCAGGGCCTTTCGAAGATGTGGTCAGCTCGATCAAACAAGGAGATGTTAGCGCATTATCCCGTTATCTTGATAATACAGTTGAAATAAATATTTCCGGCAAGTCCAACTCTTACAGCAAGTCACAGGCTGAAATAATACTGAAGGATTTTTTTGCAAAGAACCAGGTGAAATCATTTGAACTGATTCACCAGGGTGAAGGTGGAGGTGGGTCCCGTTTTGGTATTGGTAATATGGGAACTTCAGCAGGTTCTTTCCGTACTTCCTTCTTTTTACAGAAGAAGGGGGGTTCGATGGTGCTGAATGAGTTACGTTTCGAAAATAAATAAGCAGATTAATGCAGACAGAAATATTTTAAAAAGTCCGGAACTCCCGGACTTTTTTTATTTCATTACTTTCGTTGTTCTAAACCGGTAGTATGTTAGAAGAATCGGCACTCAGGAATCTTATACAAAATGCGCTGACGGAAGATATTGGTAGCGGGGACCATTCCACGCTTGCCTGTATTCCTGCTACGGCAACGGGCAAAGCTATATTGAAAATAAAAGAGGATGGAATACTGGCAGGGATGGAAGTGGCAAAGACGATATTCCAGCTGCTGGAACCAAATACTGTTCTTATTCCTTTTAAGAAAGATGGTGAAGTGATGAAGAATGGGGAAACAGCTTTTGAAGTGAATGCATTAGTGCATACGCTGCTGATGGGAGAAAGGCTGGTACTGAACTGTATGCAACGCATGAGTGGTATCGCTACGCTTACACATCAGTACGTGGAGAAACTGAAAGGATATCATACCCGTTTATTAGATACACGTAAGACAACACCTAATTTCCGTTTGCTGGAAAAAGAAGCAGTAAGGATAGGCGGTGGTGTTAATCACCGGATGGGATTATATGATATGGTGATGCTGAAGGATAATCATATTGATTTTGCCGGAGGCATTACTGCTGCCGTGAATAAAACAGTGGCTTATTTAAAGGAAAAGAACCTGCCGTTGCAGATAGAAGTGGAGACAAGGAGCCTGGAAGATGTGCGGGAAGTGCTTGCTGTAGGACAAATACACCGGATTATGCTGGACAATTTCACACCTCAGCAGGTAAGTGAAGCGCTGGTACTGATTAACGGGCGGTTTGAAACGGAAGCATCCGGCGGTATTAACCTGAATACGCTGGAAGAATATGCAAAAACAGGTGTGGATTATGTGTCGGCAGGAGCCGTTATTCATCATGCTGTGAGCCTGGACCTTAGTCTTAAAGCTCTTTAGTACTTAACAAAGAAATATCCCTGAAGTTGAGAAAGATATTATTTATCATCAACCGGAAAGCCGGTACGGACAGAGAGAAACGCCTGGAGGGAGTTATCCGGAGATATTTAACGCCGAAAGCATTCTCTGTAGAGATTACACACCTGGCATACCTGGGGCATGGCACTGTGCTTGCCCGGGAGGCGGTGGAGGCCGGTGTAGACACGGTAGTTGCTGTGGGTGGAGACGGGTCTATAAATGAGATAGCACAGGGCCTGGTGGGCTCCGGTACAGCGTTGGCCATTATACCGTTGGGTAGTGGCAATGGACTGGCAAGGGCACTTAAAATACCAATGAAGGTACCTTATGCACTTGAGCTGATAGCGGATGGTCGTCGCCGGCCTATGGATGTTGGTTATGCCAATGAACATATGTTCCTGAGTAATGCGGGCGTTGGATTTGATGCTTTGATAGCGGATAAGTTTCGCAATGTGCAAAAGAGAGGATTAGTGGGGTATGCGAAGCTGGTGTTCGGAAGTTTTAATAAGTATAAGGGGCCGTTGTACGAAATCAATATAGACGGGAAGATACAGGAGCAGCGCGCTTTCCTTTTTACCGTCGCAAATGGTAACCAGTTTGGCTATGAGTTTAAGCTGGCGCCTAAAGCAAGTGTGTTTGATGGTGAACTGGACGTGTGCCTGGTACCGCCTGTTCCTTTTTACGGATTAATACCCATTGGGTTTTACTCTCTCAGAGGAACGATTGATAAGACAAATTATATGCAGCATTATACAGGTAAGTACATTACTGTTACAAGTCCGGAGCTGGCACATTTACAGGTGGATGGAGATGCTGTACCTTTGAGTGAAGGAGAAAAGGTAATTTTCCGTATTGAACCTGCTGCCCTGCAGGTGATTGTTAATCGATTTTAAAGTAATTTCTATGTCCAAGAAAAAAGGTTCCGGTGGCATTGTGTATTCAACAAATCCTCAGTTTACACCAGATAACGATGAACCGGAAGAAACAGACACTTTAGGAAATGCTCATCAGCAACTGAGGGTAAAACTGGATACGAAGAAACGTGCGGGTAAAGTGGTGACGCTGATAGATGGGTTTGTAGGAAAGACAGATGATCTGGAAGAGCTGGGTAAGAAACTGAAGACGAAGTGTGGGGCTGGTGGAAGTGCAAAGGATGGTCAGATACTGATTCAGGGGGATTACAGGGAGAAAATCGTAAAGTGGTTGCAGGAATGGGGATATAAAGCGAAGTAATTTTATTTTTTGGATAGAGGCAGTCTCATTATTTATGAGGCTGCCTCTTTTTTATTTAGAGTGTGCGGAAGATATGAGGAGAGTGAGTGGTCTGGCTTTTGAAGAAGTGCGTGAAATTAGCGGGTTCTTCAAAACCAAGGCACCAGGCGATAGCAGAAATGTGCCAGTCGGTATGCCTTAAAAGGAGCTTTGCTTCGAGCAGGATCCTTTGCCGGATATGTTCGCTGGTGGTATGTCCGGTAACACGTTTGACAGTGGCATTCAGATGATTTGGATGCACATTCAGCATCTGAGCGAACTCGCCGGCAGTTTTCAGTTGTACCTGTTCCTGCTCGGAAGCGATGGGGAACTGTTTTTCCAGTGTTTCTGTAAAACGTTCTGCCAGTAGTTGTGCTGTTGTTAAAGAACGTTGATGATCACTTGCGGGCGTGCCCATCCGTTTAGCTTCCAGTAGAAGCAGCTGAAGATAGATAATGAGAGCTTCCTGTTTATAGGCAGCGCTATCTGTATGTTCTTTCATCAGTTGTCTGAAGATCTGCTGAAGGTAGCTGCTCTGTTCTTCTGTCAATTTCAGCACGGCGTTGGCGCCTATCTGGAAAAGCGGATAATGCAGGAGTTCATCCCGGTAATCCCGCCGCATTTCGAACAGGTGTTCTGTGAACATGCAGTAGTAACCATCCTGCGGGCCAACCGGTGACCATGTTTTTACTTCTACCTGATTGATGAAAAGGAGGCTGGGCGCTTTTATCTTATATACACGGTCTCCCAGTGTGAATGTACCAGAGCCTTCGGTGATAAGGGAAATCTTATAATAATCACGTCTGCTGGCGGAAATATATTCTTTACAGGGATTTGTAGCACGTGAATGCACAGCAAAGCTACTTTTGGCTGGTACTTTTGGTGTGGCAGGTGTGTTTACGGCTACCTGCAGGAGGCTGCTATCAATCTGGTTCAGCCCCACACGTTGAATACTTCTGCGATTATTACTGGTGGCCATATATTAAAGTTAACAAAAAAGCAGCGCTAATGGGTTACCGGTTATTGATGTATGGATGTATGAATATGCAGATGGTAAAGACGGTCAAAAGAGGTATAATTCCTGCCAATACGCCATTTGTATCGATGTTGCATTTTTAAATTTGATAAATTAACAAAGATTTCACAAATTGAGTTCACCTTTATCAACCAAAATCTTGTTTTCATCATGTGCCTTTTGATGGAACTGCTTACCACTATTACAACCAACTATCTGCAGCAGCATACAAGATTATATACGGATTACATGTTTTGTCTTACAGAACCTATATTTAGTGTAATGAACAACATGTAATCCGTTTCTCTATTCCTTCACCCTTATTGAACACCCGGTCTGTCCTTTCTTGTCGATAACGTCTCTACTATCGAAATAGGTACGGAAACATCTGTTCGGCTTTTTTAAAACCGGACAGATGTCCTACTTTGTAAGTACAAATTCAATCTCTCCGAAGTTCAGTTGAATAATATTTTTGTCTTTTTCGAGGCAGAGGCGGCCATCGGGTAATACGTCTCGTATAATGCCTTCAAAGTATTCGTTGTTCATGCGGTAAAGACCGGCCTGGTTCAGGCGGAACAGTTTGCTGATGTATTCGGTTAAAAGGCTGTCATAAGTAGAAGGATGTAATGCCTGAATCCGCTCCTGCAGGCAGGCACAGAGTTCTTTGCCCAGGGCGATGGCATCCCAGGTTTTACCGGTAATCTGGCGCAGGGATACGGGGTTGGGCAAATGCTCCGGAAAGGTAGTTTGGTTAATGTTCAACCCGATTCCTATAATGGCATATTGCCATGTATTGCCACGCAGTACATTTTCTATGAGAATGCCCCCTGCCTTTCTGTCACGCCAGTAAATGTCATTACTCCACTTGATTCCGGTCTCATCTCCAGCATGTTGACTAAAGAAATCACAGGCACCAAGCGCTACTGCAACGCTTAGCATAAATTGCCTGGAAAGTGGCAGCATTCCGGGTTGCAGGGCTATGGTAAGCATGATGTTTTCACCCGGGGGTGAGAGCCATTGCTTACCACGTTGTCCTTTTCCGGCTGTTTGTTCCATGGCAAACCAGGTAGTTCCGGAGTTTATGGTCCCATTATTGACCTGCTCCATGGCATAGTTATTGGTGCTGTCTACTTTGTCTAAAATGTAAAAAGGCTGTCCGATCACAAGAGATTCTTTTCTGAAATATTTTGAATAAAGCAAAGTAAATCATTTTATCATTTTCTTAACAAAAGACAGGATCCGGCATTACAATAAACGAGTAGTCTCAAACGTCTGCATACCAGGTATCAATACCAATATTGGAAGCATATTGGAATGCATTGTGACAATATCATATTCCGGTGTTTATTTGCCGCTTGTTTAGTAATTTTGACAATTAAAGTTTATTTTTAACCAAAAGAGATTTTATTGGCACCCTTAACCGTTCTGAGTACGAGAAAAAAGGCGTTAACGCGTCTGAGTAGAGAAAGCGAGATTTTTTCCATCATCATCAAGGCTATCCAGGATAAAAAGGGAGAAAATATTGTATCCCTGGATCTACGCCAGATTCCTGAAGCTGTGGCTGACTTCTTTGTTATATGTGAGGCCAATTCCAATACACAGGTTAGGGCTATTGCAGACTATGTTGAACATCAGATACAGGAGCATCTGGGAGAAGAGCCCTACAAACACGAAGGATTTACCGCACAACAATGGATACTTGTAGATTATGTGAATGTTGTAGTGCATGTATTCCAACCCGAAACCAGGCAATTTTACAGTCTGGAAGACATGTGGAGTGATGCAGAACGAATGGAGCATAATGAGAATAACTTATAACTTTTAACTAATAACGACATCCGTAAGGAGCGTAAGATTATGGAAAGAGGCAACAACTTCACCAAGGGGTCAGACAAATCGCCAAAGAAAGGACCAAAGTTCAATATATACTGGGTGTACGCCTTTATAGGGGTCGCTTTGCTGGCTATGAACTTTTTTAATTTCGGAGCCCAGCCTAAAGAGCTTAGTTTTCAGGAATTTCAACTTGATTACCTGAAACCAGGAGATGTAGACAAGCTGGTGGTGGTGAACAAAAAGTCTGTAGAGGTTTACATTAAAAAAGAGAGGCTGAACGAGCCCAAATTTGATAAAGTGGCAAAAGGGCGTTTCGGCGCACCAAATGCCGGTCCACATTTCCGTTTTAGCATAGGCAGTGAGGAAAGCTTTAAAGCAGATATGGATAAAGCTCAGGCTAACACACCATTAGAAGATCAGGTAAAAGTGATTTACGAGGACAGACAGGGATGGTTTGAACCATTCATTCAACTGCTGTTACCGCTGGTATTACTGATTGGTCTATGGGTATTACTGATGCGTAAAATGGGCGGTCCTGCCGGTGGCAGTGGCGGTCCGGGAGGCATCTTTAACATTGGCAAGTCCAAAGCAACCCTGTTCGACAAGGGTACCCGTGTAAATATCACTTTCAGTGATGTTGCCGGATTGGACGAAGCTAAAGTCGAGGTCATGGAAATCGTGGATTTCCTGAAGAACCCGAAGAAATACACTGCACTGGGGGGTAAAATCCCTAAGGGAGCTTTGCTGGTGGGCCCTCCGGGTACCGGTAAAACCCTGCTGGCCAAAGCAATGGCCGGAGAAGCGCAGGTACCATTCTTCTCTATGTCAGGTTCTGACTTTGTTGAACTATTCGTAGGTGTGGGTGCAAGCCGTGTACGTGACCTGTTCAAGCAGGCCCGTGAAAAGGCTCCCTGTATCATATTTATTGATGAAATAGATGCGATTGGCCGTGCAAGGGGTAAGAACGTGATGATGAGCAATGATGAACGTGAAAACACCCTGAACCAGCTGCTGGTTGAAATGGATGGTTTCGGTACTGATAGCGGTATCATCATTCTGGCTGCTACCAACCGTCCGGATGTACTGGATAGTGCGTTATTGCGCCCGGGACGTTTTGACCGTCAGATCTCTATCGATAAACCAGATCTGGCTGGCAGAGAGACCATTTTTGAAGTGCATCTGAAGCCTATTAAAACTTCTCCTATCCTGGATGTTAAGAAGCTTGCTTCCATGACCCCCGGATTTGCTGGAGCCGATATTGCCAACGTATGTAACGAGGCTGCTTTGATTGCTGCCCGTAAAGGCAAAACGGAAGTGGAAATGGACGACTTCAATGATGCGATTGACCGTGTAATTGGTGGTTTAGAGAAGAAGAACAAGATCATTTCTCCTGAAGAGAAAGAAGTGATCGCTTATCATGAAGCTGGTCATGCTATCTGCGGATGGCACCTGGAACATGCTAACCCGCTGGTAAAAGTTACAATTGTACCACGTGGTGTTGCTGCTCTAGGATATGCACAATATCTTCCTAAAGAACAATACCTCTACAATACCGAACAGTTACTGGACGATATATGTATGACCCTTGGCGGTCGTGCTGTAGAAGACCTGGTGTTTGGTAAAATATCTACCGGTGCGCAGAATGACTTGCAGGTTATTACCCGTATGGCTTATGCGATGGTAACTGTGTATGGTATGAATGAAAAAGTAGGTAATGTATCTTTCTATGATCCTAACAGCGATCAGGCATTTACAAAACCTTACTCTGAGGAAACTTCCAAGATGATAGATGAAGAAGTTCGTCAGCTGATCAACAAGGCTTACATAAGGACTAAAAACCTGCTGACAGAAAAGCTGGATCAGGTAAAAGCCCTTGCACAGGAACTGTTGAAAAAAGAAGTATTATATCAGGCAGATCTGGAAAGACTGATCGGTAAACGTCCATGGGATGTTCACAGAGAACACCAGAGAAACAATGAAAGCATCGGCACTGATGGTGTACATCCTTCGGATATCATCAATCCTTCGCCTTCACCTGTTAATGCGTAAGCTAATATGAAGATATCTCCTGCCAAGGAAAATATTCTTAAGAAAGTACGTAATGCATTGAGTCAATCGGTACAGTTGCCCTTCCCAAATGCGGAGGGCAACAGTTCCGTTTTTATAAAGGAACACGACGGATTGGAAATGAAGTTTGCAGAGGAGTTTGCCCGTTTACAGGGGAAGTTCATTTTCTGCACGAGTAAAAATGAAGTCGTGGATAATCTGGTTGCCCTTGTAACCAGTAAAGAGTGGGATGATGTGTATTGCCAGACACCTTCCCTGATGCAGCAGTTTCAGTTAAAGCAATTCCCTTTCATGAACAACGGGGATATGCATACTGCACAGGCAGCGATTACAGACTGTGAATGTCTGGTGGCACGTACCGGTACCATGGTACTGAGTGCGGCACAGGCTTCCGGCAGAGCATTACCTGTATATACGCCTGTTCATATTGTGATTGCTTATACGCATCAGCTGGTATTTGATCTGAAAGATGCCATTACCCGTTTGAAAGATAAATACCAGGGAGAATTACCTTCTTCCATTCATTTTGCTTCTGGTCCAAGCCGTACGGCAGATATTGAGAAGACACTGGTAGTAGGTATACACGGTCCTAAAGAGGTGTATGTATTCCTGGTAGATCAATAAAACGTTTATTAGTTTAACTATATTTGAGCAGCGCATGATAGTAATCATGCGCTGTTCTTTTAAATGATTGTTATGAAGAGGTTGTCCCTTTTTATTTTTACAGCGCTTGTATTAGCATCCTGCGGGCAGGCTCCGGCAGGTGGTAATGGGGCTGATGAACTGGTTATTAAAGATACCTGTGCTGTCATCTTTGTACCATCCGGTGATAAATTACAATCCCTGAAAAGTGCTTTCGGAGAGAAGAGTTTTCCGGGCATTTTACAATTTAACAATGCCACTGCTACTGCGGATAGCCTGTTCCTTGCATCTAAAGGAGTGAAGATCATCCGTACTTCTGCTACGCAATTACATTTTATCAGGAAGAACGGAGAATCTCTCTATATCAATCTCAATCATCCAAAATATGCCTGGGAGATATTTTTGTTTACCGGCTTAGGAGATCCTATCAAGGCTGATCTTGGAGATATTGAAGCTGCTTATGAAGAAGCAGGATTTAAATAGTATTAATTAGTATATGCAGCACCACATTCATCTTCCGGAAGGCAAAAAGGTTTATTTCGCATCAGATTTTCACCTGGGCGCACCCAATGCTACTGCCAGCAGAGAAAGAGAAAAACGGATTGTACAATGGCTGAACGAGGTATCCAAAGATGCCGGGCATATTTTTCTTGTAGGAGATATTTTTGATTTCTGGTTTGAGTATAAGGAAGTAATTCCTAAAGGATATACCCGCTTGCTGGGAAAACTGGCAGAACTGCGGGACAATGGGATTGGTATTTCGGTGTTTATCGGGAACCATGATATGTGGATGAACGGATATTTTGAAGAAGAACTTGCTATCCCTGTTTATTATGAACCACAGACTTATGATATTGGGGGTAAATTATTTTATATAGGCCATGGAGATGGGCTTGGGCCTGGTGACCATGGTTATAAGTTATTAAAGAAAGTATTCCGCAACCCTGTATGCCGCTGGTTATTTTCGGTGATACATCCTTCCTGGGGTATTGCGTTAGCCAATTATTTTAGTCGTAAAAGCCGTTCTGCTACCGGAATGGAACTGGAGAAGTTCCTGGGAGAAGAGAATGAATGGCTGGCTATTTACAGTAAAGAAGTGTTACAGCACACTCATTTCGACTACTTCATTTATGGACACCGGCATTTGCCAATGGATTTACAGGTAGGGGCTAACAGCCGGTATATCAACCTGGGCGACTGGCTGAATTATTTCAGTTATGCAGTATTTGACGGAACCAATACGGAACTGAAGTACTCAGGCGTCAAGGATCTCGTGTAATATTGGCGGAGAGTGCAGTTCCTGAAAATCGGGCAGATGCAGTTTGAAGAAGTCCAGATAGGCATACAGCAGTTTCCTGCGTTTGTCTTTATTCATCGTAATATTTCCCAGACTTTCCCATTCATAACATTGGAATAAGCGATCTGTTAGTTCGCTGTTTTCTGCATCCAGGTAATTACTGTGGTGAGGTGGTAAATCTGTGAATGAACCTTCCTGCAAATCCAGGTAAGAAGCGTATTCAGAGTAACGGCCGTTGAGGCGGAAGCCCAGATATTCTGCCAGTTTGAGTGTGAAATATAAGGGGATGTTTGCTGCTATTGCCAAAGGTGTTTGATCAAGCGCCTGTAATGCCTGTTCTGTAAAATAGTAAAGCTCCAGGTGTTCTTCCGGCTCTTTCAGGCTTTTCTGTAGTAGCTCTATCATGTAGAGCGCCACGGTGTTCTTTACTACATTTACCTGCAGGGAAGTGGAGATGTAGCCGAGTTTGAATTCGGAGATACGCTGTATGCTTTTTTGTTCGTAATGGTATACGATGAGGTCCAGGATATTTCCTGGTTGCAGCAGGTTACCCTTTGCTTTTGGTTTGGATGATCTTACTCCGTTTACCATATATGCCTGTACGCCGAACAGTTCTGTGAAGATGTTCACGATGGCACTTGTATCACCATACTTAACTGTCCTTAATACTATCCCGCGCGTTTTATGTAACATCAGCTTCGAAATTACTGATATCTAGTTTATAAATACGATTTTAGTGACGAGATGCTCCCCTGTTGTTTCGCTCGTGGCAAATACGAGGTATACGCCGCTCTGAGGCCGGTGTCCTGTATAATCAGTGCCATTCCAGATGGCTTGTCCGCCTAATGACTGTGTCTGAAATACTAAGCGCCCACTGATGTCTGTAATCTTAACCAGTGCATTTTGTGCCAGTCCGCGGATCGCAATTGTGCCGCCATATGTGTGGGGCACAGGGTTAGGGAATACCAGTACGGAATCTTTTTGCATGATGGTACCTTCTGTAGCAGTACCATGCCATGACATCAATCCTTTTTCTGTTGCGAAGTATACCTCTCCTGTTACCGGGTCTATGGCTATTTTATAGATATGATTTCCCGGAAGAGGGCTGTTGGCGGTGTTGAAATGTTCGATGATTGTTTCGCCGTCTTCACTCACCAGCCATACGCCATTTAGAGAGCCTACCCATTTTCTGTTTGCACCATCTATAGCGATGCTGGTCACCTGTTCATCCTGGAAAAGGTAACCGGCAAAGTTGTCCTGCTGTATGATGGGAAGGTATGCACTACAGTTGCCTGTAGCTGCCTGGTCTGCACAATTCATAATGGCAATACCGCGGCCTGTGCCTACCCATATAGCGCCATTCTTATCTTTGGCCATACAGTATATATCATTGGAAGGAAGGTTGCCTGACTGAGTCCCCATGCGGAACTGATACCATTGATTGCTGGTGTGGTTGAAGACAAACAGCCCGTTTCCCTGTGGGGATACCATCCATACCTGTCCGTAATCATCTGTGAGCAGTTGGCTGATGGCGTTCCCTGTTTGTGCATAGGGACTGCGGAAAAATGACCAGGAGTTATCAGGCTTTTTTAAGAGCAGATTTGCATTGGCTCCATAATCAGCCACCCAGAGATTACCGGCAGCATCTGTTGCCAGTCCGCTTACATTGGTAGCTTCTTTATAGATGTTGTCCTGGTGTAATAAGCCGCCTCCAAAGGAGCCTATGTATACGCCACCATTGGCATCGGGGGCTAGTGTGATGAGATCTTTTATATTGGCGGGTTGGTGCTGCTGCCACTCCCCTTTGTTATAAGTGTAATATCCGTTGGTATCGCCGGTGGAAGTCCATGCATCTGTTATGCCACCTGCTGCTGCAAACAGGGTGTTGTTTACAAAGAGCATATCGCCGGTGATGATACTGGAAGGGCCGTTGGGAGTAATGGATGTGAATAATCCCGCGCTGTAGCGGATAAGTCCCTGCAGGGAATCGGCTATCCAGGTATCCTGTGCGTAACCAACGGCTTCACGGGGAGCCTGAATGTGTTGGTCCTGTAAGATAGTAGCGACAGTAGCATCTGATTGTAGTATGATGATGCGGTTGTTTTCACAGACAAGTAACTGCTGGTTGTTTATGCTCAGGTTGGTGATAGGATTCCCATCGGTATACCAGGGTGACCATGTATCGTTTTGTAGCTGGAAGAGTTGTTTCCCCTGCCGGCAAATGAGTTTGTTGCCCAGTAGAATAACCTGTTGTACGGTATCCTGTTGCAGGCCCTGTTGTAGAGGCGTCCAGTTCCTGAAGTCTGCGAGGTTGGTACCTGTGAGGGCGCCCTTTTTTATACCTTCTGCCGTAGCTGCATACAGGGAGTTATTCAGTAAGGCGAGTGCATACACGGGAGTGTACAAACCGGTAGAACCAGTAATATATGTATCTGAGATTTCTGACCTGGTAGTGTTTACGACTACGATGCCTAATCCTGTGCAGAGGTAGGCGTTGTCGTTATTAAAAAAGATGCGGAAGATAGATTTATCTGCTGATACCTGTTTGCGCAGGAGATCGGGGATGTTATAGATGTTATTGCCTTGGAGGAAATCAAGGTTGCTGTTCCGGTAGGCCACCATCACACCGTTATTATTGCTGCCAATAGTGCTGATACCGATGTCGTGCAGGCCATTCACTTTACTATAGCGGGTAATGTCCTGTTCTTCTCCTGTGTTTACAGAGAAAAGACCGGATGAAGAAGCGCAATACACTTTGTCTGTATTCACAGTAACCGATATGGCTGGTAGCCAGGGAAGATATTCCTGCCATTGACCAATAGGTGTTTGTGCCAGAGATGGTATGCTAATAAGGCATAGTAATGTGAGGAAACGGTACATGCATCAAAAATAGTTATATGTTATTACTTTATGACACTTACTGTTCTATAAGCAAATCGCCCAGTTTTTTAGACAACTTTGATTACCTTTACGGCCTTACCAAATTACAACGATGCTTATGTGGCAACGCCTGGCGGGTTTCGTCCTAAAATTCCGGCTACCGTTACTGGTATTATTGCTTGCCGGCTCTGCTGTGATGGCTTATTATGCCAGCAAGGTGGAATTATCCTATGAGGCCAACAAATCTATTCCTCTTGATAATCTGAAATACAAAGATTATCAGCAATTTAAGAAGCTGTTTGGAGAAGATGGAAACCTTATGGTGATAGGGGTACAAACAGATGATTTTTTTAAGACAGATTTTTTTGAAGACTATGTACAGCTGAACAAGGACCTGAAAAAGGTTGAATTTGTTGAGAATGTACTGAGTGTGCCGTTTGCCATTAACCTGGTAAAAAACGATAGTACACATAAGCTGGCTGCCGGACCTCTTTTTAAAGGGGATCTGAAACAGCAGGTAGTGCTGGATAGCCTGGACCGTTTATTCAATACATTACCTTTTTATAAAGGGCTGTTGTATAATCCGGATACACATGCATATATGATGCTGGTGAACATCAACAAAGAAGTGATGAACACCGCCAGACGTATAGAGGTGGTAAAAAACATTATGGCGCTGGGTACCGCATTTGGTAAAAAGCATCATACAGAGATAAGAATGAGCGGTTTGCCGCTGATCCGTACCATCATGGCAACCAAGGTAGCTGATGAGCTGAAGTTGTTCCTGAAACTATCTTTTGTATTAACAGCACTGATCCTTTTCCTTTTCTTCCGTTCTTTTGGTTCGGTGTTAATGTCTATGATCGTTGTTGCTATCGGAGTGATATGGTCTGTAGCTACTATTGTATTGCTGGGGTATAAGATCACTTTATTAACCGGACTGATACCGCCATTGATTGTAGTAATCGGTATTCCGAACTGTGTATACTTCCTTAATAAGTATCATATTGAATATGCGAAGGATGGCAACAAAACACGTGCACTGGTGCATATGATCCAGAAAATGGGTATTGTTACCCTTTTCACGAATCTGACAGCTGCCATTGGTTTTGGTGTATTCTGTTTTACCAAGAGTTCTATCTTACGTGAGTTTGGGGCAGTCGCAGGATTGAACATCATGTTCATCTTCCTGATCTCCTTTATATTCCTTCCTTCCGTACTTAGTTATCTGCCGGCACCAAAGACCAAACATACCAGTTACCTGGATAACCCTCTTTTCCGTGCATTGCTGAACGGTCTTACAGCATTGGTATTCCGGTACAGGGCATGGGTATATGTTATTACAGGCTTCATGATAGTGGTAGCTGTAACAGGTATGTTACGGTTGAAGTCAGAAGCGTATATGCTGGACGATATTCCTAAAAGTGATAAACTGTATACGGACCTGAAATTCTTTGAGCAGAACTTCAAGGGGGTAATGCCGCTGGAGATCTCTGTGGATACAAAGAAAAAGAATGGGGTGATCAACCTGAAGACGCTGGAGAAACTGGATGAGTTGTCTAAACTTATCACAGCGCAACCATCTTTTGCCCGTCCGCTTTCTGTAGCAGAAGGTATCAAGTTTGCAAAGCAGGCTTATTATAATGGTGATTCATCTAACTATGGTATTCCTAATCAGTTTGATATTGGCTTCCTGGCACCTTACCTGCGTATGAAAGGTGGTGATGCGAATGCCAGTAAAGAAGCAGCCACATTCACCAGACTGGTATCTTCCTTTATGGACAGTACCCGGCAGGTGGCACGTGTGAGTGTGAATATGGCGGATGTTGGTTCCCGTGAATTGCCTATCCTGCTGGATTCATTACGTCCGCAGGTGAATGCGATCTTTGACACTGCGCAGTATAAAGTGACCTTTACAGGTACCAGTGTGATATTCCTGGAAGGCAGTCGATTTATCATCAATGGTTTAACGGAAAGTATCCTGCTGGCATTTGTACTGATCATATTCTGTATGCTGTATCTTTTCCGTTCCTGGAGAATGCTGATCATATCTATTATTCCGAACATGATACCGCTGGCTGTAACCGCAGGTGTAATGGGTTGGGCAGGTATTGCGCTCAAACCATCTACAGTACTGGTATTCAGTGTGGCATTGGGGATAGCGATAGATGTAACGATCAGGTTCCTGGTGAATTTTAAACAGGAATTGCCTCATAACAACCTGGATATTTCAGCTACTGTAAAGCAAACGATCCATGAAACAGGGCTTAGTATCATATATACATCTATGATCCTGTTTGCCGGATTTATGATATTCAGTTTTTCTGAGTTTGGTGGTACCAAGGCATTGGGCTGGCTGACTTCGCTTACGCTGATACTGGCAATGATCACCAACCTGACGATATTACCAGCATTATTGTTGTGGATGGAGAAATCGCTGCTTAAGAAAGCACAAAAGAAGCAATGGAGGAGTCCGGTTGATGAAGAAGAAGATGTTGATATAGCCGAGCTGGGGCTTGACGACAAAGAATAATAGCAGTGCTAACATATTGCAGAAGGCTCAATACAATGAAATGTATTGAGCCTTCTGCATTTAGCCAAATAATCTAGTGGCCCGCATTCATACTCCCCTTTTAGCCGCTTGTATAAAAGGCCCCTGCATACCCGTTAAAAAGTGAGAGGTTTATCATGCCATTTTAACCTCTTTTAGTTCATTAGTTCATGAAAAACAAATACTTAAAGGGCGCTCACTTATCTGAGCGTAAATTTAAGGAGATACTGCGGCTGTTTGCCGAAGATCTTACTGCCACCCAGATTGCCAGCATTAGTGGAGTAAGCAGAGTAACTGTAAATAGTTACCTGAAGAAAATTCGCCAGCAGATAGCCCGTCATTGTGAATCCTTATTGCCCGCAGATTACAAAGGTCGACCACAGGTCATAGATCAAACCGTTCATCACCCGCAAGACTCTTCCGTTTCTGTAAAGACAGACGTTAGCCGAAACATTAAACCGGTGGTATTCGGAATTTACAGGTCATCTAACAGGTTGCATACCGAGATACTCCCGGATGTAAGCCGTTCTATGATACATTCTGCTGTGAGAAGCAGCCGTTCCATACTGGAAACACAGAATGTAGCAGAGAAGATGCGCCGTTTCAGCAATGTGGCAGATCTTGGCCAATACCGTCTGTACAACCTGGAGAATGAAGGAACGATTGCCAGAGCAGAAGATATTGATGCTTTCTGGGGATTGACCAAACACCGGCTTGCCAAGTTCAAAGGTCTTAACCGCAGTACCGTTTACCTGCATCTGAAGGAATGCGAATTCCGGTATAATAACCGGAATGAGGATATTTATGAAACGTTACTGGAGTTGTTACAGGCTCAGCCACTAAGCCTTTCCTGAGTATTAAAGATTTTATTTAGATCTGGATATACCGGATTTAGATTTTGGTTGATGAGCGCGCAGGCGGTAATCCTACCGCTTGCCTTATATCCTTGTGCCCAATTCTGGCAGTTCCCAGCTGCGGAAATCCCCGATTTTCACTTTATCAATATCTTAATCCTTCTGACAGCATCTATATCTTTTTAATATTTTTTATATATTGCGTGAGCATTTTTCGATATATCAATCAAAATAATTAATAAGGACACGGGGGAAATGTAGCTGCATATAAGGTACTGTATGCAAATTTTGCCATTTAAAGATCACAAGCCACGACCTGCTGTAAAAGATAAAAAATCATTGATGAAAAAAGGTGTATTCCTCTGTCTGCTGCTGCCAGTTATTTATATATTGCCCGCTATTGCCCAAATCAGAACACTTACAGGCAAAGTAACTTCCGATAGCAGTGGAGCTCCGTTACCGGGTGTAACTGTACGCATTAAAGGTTCCACTTACCGTATTGCCACCGGAGAGGATGGCACATTTTCTATTCCTGTTGGTGGTGCACAGGAATTGATCTTCTCCATGGTAGGTTATGCCAATAAACAACTGAAAGCAGATGCTGCTACCACCTGGCTGGATGTAAGGTTGAAGCCAGATCAGTCCAGACTTTCCGAGGTTGTGGTAGTTGGTTACGGACAGCAAACACAACGCTATACAACAGAAGCGGTATCCGTACTGAAATCTGATGTAGTGGAGAATGTTCCGGCCATTACTCCGCAGCAGTTATTGCAGGGACAGGCAGCAGGTGTGCAGATGACGAATTCTTCCGGTTTACTGGGAGCTGCTTCTTTACTGCGGATACGTGGGGCTGCGTCCATTACAGCAGGTGGACAACCGTTATTTGTAGTGGATGGCGTGCCTTTGAGTGATGGTCAGTATAGTACGCTCTATAGCGGAGGAGCAGCACTGAATCCCTTGTTGGAATTGAATCCTGATGATTTCGAATCCATTACTATATTAAAAGATGCGGCAGCTGCTGCTATCTATGGTTCAAGAGGATCTAACGGGGTTGTACTTATAAAGACAAAAAGAGGTGCTACCAATAGTAAAACAAAGGTGCAGCTGGATTATTATACAGGCTGGGCAAAACCTACGAATACGCTGAAGGTATTGAATGCAGATGAGTACCGTAATTACTATAATGATTATATCACAAAGGTAACCGGCAGGCCAACCGTAGATTTCCCTGCAAAAGGATTTGACTGGGCCGATGCAGTAAAAAGAACAGGCAAAACGAATAACTATTCGCTTTCTGCCAGTGGCGGAAATGATAAAACGAAGTTTTACCTGGGAGGCAGTTACCTGAATCAGGAAAGCTTTGTTATCGGGAATGATCTGAAGAAACTGACTGGCCGTTTGAACCTGGAACATAGCATGAGTAAACGGGTGCATTTTGGTGTGAACTTCACCACTGCTTATACAGATATGGACCGCATTCTTGTGGAAGGTGATCTGGTGGCACCTTTCACTGCAGGATACCTGAATACACCTTTTACACCTGCATATACTGATGACGGACAGTTTGCTGATCCTGCCAATAATGCACTGGCTGTAGTGGGGTTAAACAGGAATAAATATTATACCCGTCGTAATACCGGTAACGCCTATGCGACAATTAACATCACAGATCATTTATGGATAAAAAGTGACTGGGGTATTGACCAGTTACAAACAGAAGAACGTTACCGCAGATCTGAAAAGATTACTCCCGGTGGCGCTGGCGGACGTACTATCTGGCAGGATAATAAATGGTTAACTACGAACAGTCTGAATTATGAAAAAAACTTTACGCAGGACCATCACATTGAATTGCTGGCAGCGCATAGTTTTGAGACGGCCCGTTATGATGATATCAAAGTAAGTGGCAGTGGATTTACCAGTGATAAGTTACTGAATGTGGGATCTGCTTCTGTACCTGTTACTACTTCCGCAACAGGAAAAGAGTGGGCGTTGGAATCGTATATCTTCAGAGCAAATTACCGGTACAAGGATAAATATATGGCGGAAGCCTCCTTTAGAAGGGATGGATCTTCCCGTTTTGGCAGTAATAAAAAGTATGGTGATTTCTGGGCTGTTTCTGCGGGCTGGGTAATATCGCAGGAGCAGTTTATGCGCTCTGCAGACTTTATTAATTATCTGAAGCTGACGGCCAGTTATGGTGTTACAGGCAATGACCGCATTGGTTATTATGATTACCTGGCATTATATACTGCCGGCACAGATGCCAACTATGCCGGACAACCAGGATTAAGACCTACACAGGCGAGCAATCCTAACCTGGGATGGGAATCTACTGGTCAGTTAAACATCGGACTGGCAGCGAATGCACTGGATAACAGACTACAACTGAATATTGATTATTACCGCAAGAATTCGAAAGACGTTCTGTTATATGTAGCATTTCCTTCTACTACCGGTTTTGGTTATGGTACCAAGAATTCCGGCAAGATGCAGAACAATGGTGTGGACCTGCAAATAACAGGTGTGGTTGTTAAGAACAAAGATTTTGAATGGACAACCTCTTTGAATGCAGGGTATCTGAAAAATATAGTAACACAGTTGCCATCTGATACGAGAGATGAAGAAGGGAGGAATTTTATTATAGGTTCGTATAACGGACAACGTGCAATACAGGGTTATTCACTGAACTCATTTTATCTGATAAGATATAAAGGTATTAATGCGGAGACAGGTGATCCTGAGTGGTATACCAAAGATGGTAAGGCCACAACAGCACCTACGAGCAATGACCAGGTAATAGCCGGCAGTGCTCTGCCGAAATTCACGGGTGGATTTAATAATACATTCCGGTATAAACATTTTGATCTGGGTATAAACTTCTATTTCTCTACCGGTAATAAAGTGATGTTATCAGAATTCCAGTATCTGGATAATCCTACTTATGGATTAAATGTAAGCAAGGACCTGCTCAATTACTGGAAGCAACCAGGAGACAAAGCATTTGCACCTTCCGCTACAAGTGCGTCCTGGAGTAGTCAGAATAATATTGCACAGGTGTCTACCGCGCAATTATTTGATGGATCTTATCTGCGTTTAAAGACATTGACGCTTGGATATAATCTGCCAGCCGCGTTACTGAGCAACACACATGTATTAAACAGTGCGCGTGTGTATGTACTGGGGCAGAACTTATGGACAGCCACTAAAAAAGGATTCCGCGGAGCAGATCCTGAAGTCTCTGGATACGGCTCTAACGGGCAGGTAGCAGGAGAATCATTCTTTTCACTTCCTCAGCCTAAAACAATTACTATAGGCGTTAACCTGGTATTTTAAAATGTACACAATGAACCGACATAATATATTGATATGGTTCCTGGCTGGAATCACTGTGACAGGGATCTTTTCCTGTAGCGACAAACTGGATCTGGAACCGGAGCAGGCTATTTCTTCCGGAGAGGTATTCACTTCCGGCAGTACTGCGTTAAGTGCTTTATATGGTGTATACAGCCGTTCCCAGCGACTGGAAGTATTCGGTGGTGAGCCTCAGGCCATTGCCGAGTTTATGGCAGATAACGTCAATTACGTAGGAGTACTTGGGATAAAGGACATTGGTACTTTTACAACAGCACCTGGTAATTCCTATGTGAGTGAGATGTGGCGTTTGCATTATGATGCTATTATGGGTGCGAATGCAGTAGTGGATCGTGTACCGGGGATATTGGACCCTTCATTTTCAGATGTGAACCGGAAGATGTATGTGGCGGAGGCAAAATTTATGCGGGCCATTTTATATTTCCAGTTATTGAATCTGTATGCACAGCCTTACCAGGTAGGACAGGGTGCGCAGCCTGGAATTCCGCTGGTGATACAGGCATTTGATGGTACTATTACTTATCCATCCAGGGCAACAGTGAACGAGGTACAGTTACAGATAGAAAAGGATTTGCTGGAAGCGTTGCCGGACCTGGGTGATACGTTTGCGGATGCGGCACTGGCAAGAGGTCGTGCTACAAAAGGAGCAGCTAATGCATTATTGTCCAGATTATATTTATACCGCGAAGAGTGGGATAAGGCGGCTACTTATGCGAAGGCAGTGCTGGATGCACCTTATTATACACTGGCAGGAAATTATAGTTTTTATGATGCGAATTCCGCAGAGGACGTGTTTTCTATTCAGAATACGGATACTGATAATCCTAATACGGGAAGTGGTAGCTGGTCTACCTATTACCGTCCGGTAAGTGCAGGCGGAAGAGGCGATTGTCCTTTTACGGATGAATTGATACAGGCATTTGCGCAGGAAGCGAATGATCTGCGTTATGCGATGAGTGATGAAGGAACGGCCGCTAACCGTGAGGTGCGCCGGTTTTCACTGAAGTTCCCGAATGTATCTACCAGTAAGGATAATGCACCACTGATAAGGGTTACTGAAATGTACCTGAACCGTGCGGAGGCGCTGGCAACATTAAATGGAGTGAACCAGGAATCTATAGACCTGATGAATAGTCTGCGTGTAAGAGCCGGTCTGGCAGTATGGGATATCAACAGTTTTGCGAGTGGAACAGACCTTATTAATGCGATCTTAAATGAAAGGCGTAAAGAGCTTTGTTTTGAAGGACATCGCAGAATGGATTTGCTGAGAAGAGGATTTTCTTTACGTACAGCAGATCAAGATAAGAAGGCTGGGGCTGATAGAGTAATTTTGCCTATACCACAACGTGAAATAGATCTAAGTCCGGCTTTGAAGGGGCATCAGAACCCTGGTTATAATTAAATTTTTTTGATAATGAATGAGTTAGTGTGAAAAGATAACACTAAAATTGTATGCGGATATTAAGGTATTATTAACTAAATTGCACGTAATTACAACAAGAATTTAACATTGACAACAGAATCTAATCCGCGGAACCAAATCGAAAATTTAAATTTGGTAGACTAATTCGTAACTTATAATACTGGGAGACAATTTAGGTTAATGATGTATTGTAGGGATATATTGAGGAGACCCGGGTTACAGATAAAACTAAAATCGTAAAAATCGTACTTATTGCTTATTACTTGAACTGGTGAAATTCCAGCAATTAATTTATTCAACTCTTATTGTTATTGTTTTATTGATCCAACTCATTTTATTCTCTGAATAAATTTCGTTGATAAAACAAATTTTAGCTGAAATGCTATGTGCCTTTTGTTTGGGTATGTAGCAATTTCGGGATTGGTTTACTGCTTGCTTATGATGCGCTTTGATAGCGTGCTGATATACTTATGTTTTTGCTTTTTGATTAGTGTTTGCTTATGACTATTGTTAACAAAATCGTTTATCAAATCAATTATCTTTTATGAAGAAAGGTTTACTCCTATGGCTGTTCGTGGCCATGAGCGTGTTGCACACGTATGCTCAAACACGAACAATTACGGGAAAGGTAACTGATGCCAAGGACGGCTCCGCTTTGCCAGGTGTTTCAGTAGTAATTAAAGGTACTACAAAAGGTACTGTTACTGGCATAGATGGTGGTTATAGTATTCAGGCCACTCCTGAAAATACGCTCGTATTTTCCTTTATAGGTTATACCAACCAGGAACGTCCGGTAGGTAAGAATTCAAATTTTGCGATAACATTATCAACCGACAATAAGCAGTTAAGCGAAGTTGTGGTAACTGCATTAGGTATTACCAGGGAAAAGAAATCACTGGGGTATAGTGTGCAGAGCGTATCTGGTGATGCGTTGGTAAAGTCCGGTGAAACAAATATTATTGAAGGATTAGCATCCAAAGCTGCAGGTGTGCAGGTAATAGGATCCGGTGGTACACCTGGTGCTTCTTCGAAAATTATTATCAGAGGTAATGCTACTTTCTCAATGAGTAACCAGCCATTAATTGTTATAGATGGTGTACCCATTGATAACGAAACAAACGCTACCTCTCAGAGAAATCCGGTATATAATACTGGGTTGTCTGGTGTAAACAATTCCAACCGTGCACTGGATATCAATCCTGATGATATTGCTACGGTTACTATTCTGAAAGGACCTTCTGCTGCTGCATTGTATGGAGCAAAAGCTGCATCCGGTGCTATCATCTACACTACCAAAAGAGGTCGTGCAGGTGCTGTAAAAGTAACGTATGATTTCAATGCAGGTTTTGATAAAGTAAGCAAGTTACCTGATGAGCAAAAAATATATGGACAGGGTAACATTGTAGGTGGTGTGCCTGTTGCACAAACTGGTGTTGCTAACAGCTGGGGACCTCGTATCAGTGATATTCCAACTGCAAATAAAGTATACGACAACACTAAGGATTTCTTCCAGACCGGAACAACTTTCACACACAACGTAGCTGTTACAGGTGGTAATGAAAAGAATACTTTCAGATTGTCTCTGGGTCGTACAGATCAAAAAGGTATTATTCCAACTACAAATCTGCAGAGAACAAATGTTCGTATCACAGTTGATTCCAAAGTAACTGACAGATTAACTGTTGGTGCAACTGCTCAGTACTCAAATACCAGAGGTCAGAAAGCACAGAATGGTAGTAACCTGTCAGGCCCTATGCTGGCAATGATGAGGGCTCCTGCCAACTATAACTTAAGCGATTATAAGAACGAAGATGGTTCCAGCAAAAACTTTGCTCCTTATGATAATGCTTACTGGTCTTTATATAATAACCCCTTCAATGATAATATTGACCGTATCATTGGTAACTTCAATGTTGGTTACAAGATTACGAACTGGTTGGATGCGACTTACCGTTTAGGTGTTGACCAATATTCTGATTCCAGGAAACAGGTTTTTGCTATTGGTTCTCTTTCTGTTGATGACCAGCTGGGCCAGATTGAAGAATATACAATCAAGAATCTGGATTATTATTCTGACTTTATTTTAGGAGCTCATAAGGATTTCAATGATAAAATATCTGCGAGACTGAATCTGGGTGGTAACGTTCGTCAGAATGAGACTTCCACACTGTATTCAAGGGGTAACCAGTTAACAATTCCTAATTATTATAACCTGAACAATGCAGCTGTTTTATATACGGATGCATCAACAGGCCTTGACAGATCTTCTGCACTCTTCTATGATGCAACGGTCTCTTATAACAATATAGTTTTCCTGACTACAACAGGTCGTAACGAGTGGTCATCTACTTTTGGACGGGCAAAGAATAATTTCTTCTTCCCTTCAGTAAGTGCAGCGTTCGTGTTCACTGAAGTATTGCCACAGAATGATATCCTTTCTTATGGTAAGTTACGTGTTGCTGTTGCAGGTGGTGGTAAGAGCCCTTCCCGCTATGCTACTCAGACTACCTATGCTGTACCTACTTTTGCTGATGGATCTACAGATGGTAACTCATTCCCTTTCCTGGGTAAAAATGGGTTCACCTATAGTAATACCTTAGGTAATAACGGCTTAAAACCTGAGCGTTCTACAGAAAAAGAAATCGGTCTTGATTTGAAATTTTTGAAGAACCGCATCAATGTTGAGTTCACTTATTACGATAAATTATCTAAAGATATCCTTGTAAACACCCCGCTCGCAGGTTCTTCCGGATTCCAGGCAATTCTTGCCAATGCCGGTGAAATGAGCAACAAGGGTATAGAAATACTGGCATCTGCTGATGTAATCAGATCAAAAGGATTTGGCTGGAACATTGAACTGAACTTCTCCCATAATAAAAATAAGGTGTTAAAACTGGCTACCGGAGTATCTGAAATTGATGTTGAATCTGCATTCACATCTATCGGTTCTTATGCTATTGTTGGTCAGCCTTATGGTGCATTTTATGGTACCAAATGGGAAAGAGATCCTTCAAGCGGTAAAATCGTAGTAGGTACTAACGGTATTCCTGTTCTTGCTGCTTCCCGTGGAAATATTGGTAATCCATTCCCTGATTGGACCGGTGGTATCAGAAATACATTTACCTACAAAGGCTTTACATTAGGTGCGTTACTGGATGTAAGACATGGTGGCCAGGTATGGGGTGGTACTTATGCAAGGCTGACTTCTATCGGTAAAACTGCTATGACTGCAGACAGAGAAAGAACATACGTAATAGATGGTGTTGTTCTGGGTACTGATGGTAAGTATACTGCTAATACTACAGCTGTAAATGCTAAAACTTACTTCCAGAATATGTACGGTGACCAGGGTGCTGGTTCTGCTACTGAGAATGCTGTATACAGTGGTTCATGGGTGCGTTTACGTGAAGCGTCTCTGAGCTACCGTTATAACATGAAGAATACCAAGATCTTCAATTTCGCAGAGTTAAGCTTTACCGGACGTAACCTGTGGCTGCATACTGATTATCCAGGTGTGGATCCTGAAACCAGCTTAACTGGTGCGGGTTCTAACCTTACCGGGTTTGATTACTTCAACAACCCTGGTACTAAGACTTATGCAATTGGTGTAAAACTGGGATTCTGATCTCTGTGAAAGAATGGTATCATAAAAAACTTTTAACGACCTAGTCATGAAGAAAACAATCATAATACTCTCATTACCTTTTGTGCTGTTAGCCTCAGGTTGCAGTAAATTCGTGGAAGGCTATGATAAGGATCCGAATAATCCATCAGTAGCTACCCCACAACTGGTTCTTTCTGCCGCAGAACTTGGCCTGTATAGTTCATATACCGGACAACTTTCAAGAACTGCCGGTATGTTAACACAACAGTTAGACGGTACTGCCAGTCAACAGCTGGCTGTAACTAAATATTCCATTTTTGAAGGTGATAACGTGAATGACTGGAATAACATTTATAATAATGTTATTCAGCCTGCTAACGACATCATTATCAATTACGGAGCGAACAACGTACATTATGTGGGTGTTGCAAAAGTTATCAAAGCTATGGGCTTAGGACTTGCTACCGATATCTGGGGCGATGTTCCTGCTACAGAAGCAGGTATGGGTCTGATAGATGGTAACGTTACTCCTAAATTTGAAACACAGCAGGCAGTGTACACTTATATCCAGACATTACTGGATGAAGCTATCACTGCGATGAACAGCACAACCGGTGAGAATTTATATACCCTGGGTGCAGATGATTATATCTTTGGACAGAATAGCGCTGATGAGGCTGCAGCACTGGCTAAATGGACAAACACTGCCTGGATCCTGAAAGCGCGTTTTGCTAACCACCTGAGCAAAAAAGATGCACAGGGTTCTGCAACAGAAGCGCTGGCTGATCTGAGTCATGTAACTGACCTGGGTGATGCGAACGCTAATTATGGTTCAAAAACAAACGAACAGAATCAATGGGCTGCATTCGCTACTGCACGTGCAAATGACCTGAGAGATGGAGCTTTCTTCATCGACATGCTGAAAGCAAACGCTGATCCACGTCTGCCTTTCTATGCAGCTGTAGATGCAAATGGTGGTTACAGCGGGTCAATCCCGTCTTCTGAAAATACAGATGCATCCTACGTAGGCCCTTACCTGGCCAGCAGTACATCTTCTGTTCCAATGGTAACTTATGTAGAAGCTTTATTCATTAAAGCAGAAGCAAACCTCAGAGCCGGTAATGCCGCTGCTGCTGCTACTGCTTACAATGAGGCTGTTACTGCCAGCGTAACCAAAGTAACCGGTGCCGCTCCTTCAGCTGCTTTCACACTTGCTTACGCAAGCGAAACAGCTTTGACTATCACCCAGACTAAAATAATGACCCAGAAATACCTGGCATTATTTACTCAGGTTGAAGTATGGTCTGACTGGCGCAGAACTAACATCCCAGGGCTGACACCTAACGTGGCAGAGCAGGCAACTGCAATTCCAAGAAGGTTGCCTACTGTACAGGATGAGAAGAGATATAACGCAGCTAATGTGATTATAGTGACTGATATTTACGAACCAGTTTGGTGGGATAAATAATATCTGACTGATACTTTTTAGAAGGGAGTGTTTCTTATAGGAACACTCCCTTTTTATTTATACGCTCTCTCATAAAAAAGGCCGTACCAGTAATCTGGTACGGCCTTTTTTATAACACTTAATATTTTATTTCAGCAATTCACTCAGCTTAGCTTCCAGTGCTTCTCCTCTTAAACCAACAGCAACAACTTTACCCTGAGGGTCCAGTAACATATTGGTAGGAATAGAATTGATACCATATAAAGGTACTACTGCTGATTCCCAGAACTGAAGATCACTTACATGGTTCCAGGTAAGACCATCTGTTTTGATAGCATCAGCCCATGCCTCTTTTTTCTTATCCAGTGATACACCTAATACGGTAAAGTTCTTGTTCTTGTATTCGTTATATGCCTTTACTACGTTAGGATTTTCCATACGGCAAGGTTTGCACCAGCTGGCCCAGAAATCAACCAATACATATTTACCACGGAAAGAGCTAAGGCTTACCTTTTTACCGGAAAGATCCGGCAGAGAAAAGTCCGGCGCTTCCTGGCCAATCTTAACACTAGTCATATTAGCATCTTCCTGTTCATCGGCACCCATCTGTTGTGCGGCACCTTTCTGTTCTATTTCTGTCAGTTTGCTGGTAAGGCTGGCTAACAGCGTATTGGTAGGGAAGCGTTTTTTAGCATCTGCTACTATACTTTTATCTGCCAGGATGGTTTGTGTATTTACCATGCTCAAAGCAAATACTGCTACTGCCGGAGACTTAGTAGTAGTGGCGGAATGCAGTACATATTGTTCCAGTTCCTTTTCTTTAGCCTGCAGCGCTGCTACTTTTGGTTGCAGTATGCTATCAGGTGTTTTTACCTGGTGAAGACTGTCCAGCGTTCTCATATCATCTGTGAGAGACTTGTTCTTCGCACTTGCTTCATTCAACAGTTGCTGAATTTCTACAGAGGCTTCTGAATTTTCTATTTTAGCCAGTTCCAGGTGATTGAAGTCGCCCTCTATTTCCATCTTACCTGCATCAAGACCCAGGAGAATGAATTTATTGGTCTCTCCAAAGCGGATGCGATATAGTGCCTGCTCGGGAACTATGCCTTTTAAGGTAAACTTGCCACTGGCATCTTTTAATATGACAGTGTCAACTATCTTGGCTTCCTGCAAGGTCAGTTCTTCCAGGTAAACCGTACCCAGTGGGGCGTTATCGATATGTGCTTTAATTTCAAAATCCCCCTTTTCAGTTGGTTGGGAACAGCCAGCCAGTAAAATACCGATGGCTGTGTATAATGCCAGTTTCTTCATATATGATTAATTGTATGTTATTTTAATTTTTCTGCCAGGAGCTGATTCGTGACTTTCGGATCTGCTTTTCCTTTGGAAAGTTTCATGACTTCTCCGACAAATAGTCCCATTAAACCCTTTTTACCGGAACGGAACTCTGCTACTTTGTCCGGGTATTTAGCCAGTACTTCATCAATAATTGGCGAAATACTATCTGCATTATTATCCTGTAAGAGATTCAGACGGGTTGCAATATCCAGCGGACTTGTTTCCGGCTGAAGCAACAGTTCCGGGAAAATGCGGGAGGAAGCTATGGAGAAGCTCACTTTACCATCTTCCACTAACTGGATTAATCCTGCCAGTGCAGTTGCCGGTAAAGGGAATTGAGCCATAGATAACCCCTGCTCATTGAGTGTTGATTTTACAGGACCGATTAACCAGTTGGCTACCGCTTTATGCTTTGGAATGATCTTCACCACCTGTTCAAAATAATCTGCCGTAGGCTTATCATCGCAAACCACGCGGGCATCATAATCTGAAAGCCCGTATTGATGTACGTATTGGTGTACAAGCGCATCCGGCAATTCCGGTAAGGCCTGTCTTATCTTATCGAGGTATTCTTCTGTAAGGTGAAAGGGAGAGAGGTCTGGTTCCGGGAAGTAGCGATAATCATTTGCCTCTTCTTTTGAACGCATGGAGAAGGATGTACCATTACCGGCATCAAAGCTGCGGGTTTCCTGTACAATCACTCCACCGGTTTCTACCAGGGTGATCTGGCGTTTTATTTCTCCCTCTACGGCACGTTTTACGTTGCGTATGGAGTTGAGGTTTTTCACTTCTACTTTAGTGCCCAGTGTTTTTTCCCCTTTCAACCGGATAGATATATTAGCGTCACAGCGCATGCTGCCTTCTTCCATATTACCGTCGCACACATCTAACCAGCGTACCAGCCGGCGGAGTGTGGTAAGGAAGGCATATACTTCATCGCTGCTGTGCAGGTCAGGTTCTGTAACGATTTCGACGAGAGGCACACCAGCACGGTTGTAATCAACCATGGTGTTGTATGGGTCCTGATCATGCATGGACTTGCCGGCATCCTCTTCCAGGTGTATACGGTTCAATTGCACAGATCTTTCACCTGCAGGTGTTGGAATGGTAACGATGCCGCCATTGCAGATGGGAGCAGTATGTTGTGAAATCTGATAACCTTTAGGAAGATCAGGATAAAAATAATTCTTACGGGCAAAGTAATTATTCTGCTCAATGCTGCATCCGCAGGCGAGTCCGAGGCGGACAGCAAATTCAACTGCTTTGGTGTTCAGGCGGGGCAATGACCCCGGATGGCCCAGTGTGATGGGGCTGATATGAGTATTGGGAGCGCCACCGAATGCGGCACTGTCGCCACAGAATAGTTTACTTTCTGTGAGCAGTTGTGCATGCACTTCCAGCCCTATCACTACTTCATATTTATCAAAATCTATGGTTGCGCTCATAATATAAGAATACTAAGTAGCGCAAATATATAAAATGGAAGGTAGAAAGGGGCATCAGGAGTTAAATGACAACAGATTACTGTCAGTAAAAATTCAATAATTTGACCAACGGTATAAAAATTTAACAAAAAATTAGTAATCTTGTATAATAGGTCAATTTGATCATATGATGTTAACTATCCATAACGGGGACTAAAAAAAATCTTGAGCTTATAGCAAATACCTTGTTTGTAGTTGAACTATTAAAATCTAACAAAATCGTAACAATTATTATTATCAACCAGATCTATGATCTGATCTTTTTCTAAACCAAATCAAACTTTATGAGAAAAGTTTTGCTTTTTGCAACAGTCATGCTTTTGCTTCTATCCCACTACTCTTATTCGCAGGATAGGATGATAAAAGGTATAATAAAGGATGCAAAAGACAATTCACCATTGCCTGGTGTTACAGTGAAGATCAAAGGAACTACTTCAGGGACTGTGAGTGCTTTGGATGGTACATATCAGCTTTCCCTGCCTAATGGCGCAGTTACACTTACTTATTCTTTTATAGGTTATGCTGACCAGGAAATTGCTGTTGGCAACCGTACTACCATTGATGTAGCGCTGGGTACAGGTAATAAAGATCTTTCTGAAGTAGTGGTAGTAGGTTATGGTACACAGGTGAAGAGAGAACTGACAGGAAGTATTTCCAAGATCAGTTCCAGTGAGATAGAGAATTTTCCTGCACCTAGTTTTGAGTCTGCCTTACAAGGTAAAGCAGCAGGTGTGGTAATTGAATCAGGTAGCGGTAAATTAGGACAAGGTATTAAGATCCGTATCCGTGGTACTTCTTCTATTGGTGCCAGCAGTCAGCCATTATATGTAGTAGATGGTATTCCGTTAGTATCAGGCAGCCAGTCTGATGCTAATAATGAGCCAACCAATCCATTAGCCGATATTAACCCTAACGATATTGAGTCTGTAGAAATACTGAAAGATGCTTCTGCAGCTGCTATATATGGAGCACGTGCATCTAATGGAGTAGTGTTGATCACTACTAAAAGAGGCCGTATGGGTGAGAAAACACAGATCTCTCTGGATCTGAGCAGGGGCTTTAGTAATCCTACCAAAAAACGTGGATTCCTGAATGCAAGGCAGTATGTAGACCTGTTACATGAAGCTGCTACCAATGATGGTAAAACTGGTTTTGCTGTTGGTGATTTCGCTTCAGAAGCAGAGGGTATACAGTACATGACAGACTATGTTGACGGGGTCATGGATTATTATTCATTGGGTACTGACTGGCGTAATGCTAAAGTAAATACGAACTGGGAAGATGAGATGTATCGTAAGAATGCTCCAAGCAGCCAGGTGAATCTTTCTGCTTCCGGTGGTAATGAGAAAACACGTTTCTTCGTTTCCGGGTTCTATAGTGACCAGGATGCAATCATAAAAGTAAACCGTTTCAGAAGATATGGTGGCAGGTTAAACCTCGACCACACAGCAAGTTCCCATTTATCGCTGGGTATGAATCTTGCGATAAACCGTTCTCAGCTGGACAGGGTTTCTGATGATAATGCTTATTCTACTCCGGGACAGGTAGTAGCACAGATGCCTATTTCTCCGTTTATTAATCCACATACAAACCAATTGAATGATACTACATTGTATCCAAATGGTTTCAGAGATGCACTATACAATTTTGACAAGCAGGTAAATTTCCATACTATAGGTAGCGCATATGTGAACTATACTTTCTTCCCGTCTTTGTCTTTCCGTTCAGAAGTAGGTACAGATTTGTATAACCTAACAGAAGATGAATATAACGGTAAATTAAGTTCAGATGGTGCAGGTATTGGTAAGGGTACATTTGTGTCTACACAAACAGTGAGTTTAAATACTAATAACTATTTTACGTTTACCCCTCACCTGGGAGAATCTCATAAACTGACGGCTACGTTAGGTATGAGTTATCTGCAGAATGATAATAAAGGTTCGTATTTACAGGGAGAAAACTATCCTTCTGATGCGGTGCCAGATCTTTCCGGTGCAGCAACGATTACAGGTGGCTCAACTACCAATGAGCGTTATACTTTCCTTTCTTACTTCCTGCGTGGTAATTATTCTTTCATGAATAAATACCTGTTTTCTGCCAGTGTACGTACAGATGGTTCTTCACGTTTTGGCCCCAAGAACCATTATGGATGGTTCCCTGCTGTTTCTGCGGGCTGGTTGATCTCTGAAGAAAAGTTCCTGAAAGGAAACAACGTTTTAAATTATCTGAAATTGAAAGCCAGCTATGGTATTACAGGTAACTCAGAAATAGGGAACGGAAGATATCTTACGCAGTTTGCTGTAACGAAGTATCCTGGTAATCCTGGTTATTCAACTAACAGACCAGGCGTTTTAGGAAATGATTCACTTAAATGGGAAAAAACAAAACAGTTTGATGCAGGGATAGAATTCGGATTCTTCAATAACAGGATCTCCGGTGAAGTAGATTATTATAATAAACAAACTTCTGATCTGTTGCTGGCAGCTAACATCCCATACACATCCGGTTTCTCTACTGTGTACAGAAACGCAGGAGACATGGAAAATAAAGGGGTGGAAATCACATTGAACAGCCGTAACATAGACTCTAAGGATTTTGTATGGACTACTACACTGAATCTTGGTTATAACAAGAACAGAGTGAAAAATATTGGTGGTCAGATATTTGAAAGTTCCGGTGGAGAGCAACGTGCTGTTGAAGGACAGCCTATTGGTACCTTCTTCATGGCAAAGTTTGCGGGTGTTGATCCGGCAACCGGAGATGCACTGTATTATGATGCAAGTGGCAAAACAACTAATGATTACAGCGCTGCACCCAGAATGGTTGTTGGCCAGGGTAATCCTGACTGGACCGGTGGTTTATCCAACGCAGTATCTTATAAAGGTTTTGACCTGAACGTACTGTTTACTTTTGTAAGCGGTAACAGTATTTATAACAGGGGAGGTATTTATCAGGCAGCCGGTTTCGGTGGTGGCTTTGATAACCAGACTCATGAAATGCTGGGCAGATGGCAGAAAGCAGGTGATGTTACCAACATTCCCCGTTTGTCTTTCTACTATGGCAACGGTACATCAGAATCTTCCCGTTGGATATATGATGGTTCTTATATCCGTCTGAAAACTGTTACCCTGGGTTATACAGTGCCTAAAGTGGTAACAAGCACTTTGCATATCTCCAGTGCAAGATTATATGTTGCAGGTTATAACCTTTGGACCAAAACAAAATACATAAGTGATCCGGAAGTGAACACAGGTAGTAATGACAATAGTATTAGTAACATTGGTAGTGGTATAGATTTCTATACTATACCTCAGGCTAAAACTATTACTGTTGGTTTAAATGTGAAGTTTTAATAACTGATTATTTAAACTTCAAATTGATTACACAAAAACATTAAATATGAAATCCGTTATCACGAAATATAAAATTTTAATAGTAGTTTTTTTAGGATTGCTGTCGGCATCCTGTAATAAGAAACTAGATGTAAAACCACAGGACACCATCTCTCCTGATCAGATAAAAACTGAGGCTGATGTAACAGCATTGTTGCTTGGAACATACGACGACCTTCAATATTATGATGGTTTTGGACAAAATTATCAGTTGATATCTGACCTGATAGCAAATGAAAATGATATTAGTTTTGTAGGAACTTATGCAGACTACAGAAGGATGGCTAACAGAACAATAGACCGTACATCAAGTATTGCAGAAGGAATCTGGTTAAATGGATACCGGGCTATTAATAAAGCGAATATTGTACTTGATAAACTGGATCTTGTTGCTACTGAAAATAAAGATGCGGTTTCCGGTGAAGCTAAATTTATCCGTGCAGTTGTTTATTATGAGTTGAGTGGTTTTTATGGTAAACCATATTCTGATGGTAACCTGACAACTAATCTTACAGTGCCGTTAGTACTTGATCCGATTGTGAGTACTGACGCAATTGATAAAGCATATGTTGCCCGTGCTACTGTACAGGATGTGCATACACAGATCGTAAAAGATCTGCAGGATGCTATTGCAGAACTTCCTGAAGATAATGGTACACGTGCTAATAAATATGCGGCCTACGCATTTCTTTCACGTGTATATCTCGCTGAAGGAAAATATACGGAAGCTGCAACTGCCGCCGATGCCGTAATTACCAGTGGCGTTTATGCACTGACATCTTCTTTTGCAGGGGCATTTAATAATGTAGCTAACTCAAGCGAAGATATTTTTGGCATACAACAATCAGAACAAAGCAATACAGGAACTTCCAACTTCGGGATCATTACTATGTATGACGCTTATGATGAAGGTCGTGGTGACGTACAGGTAAATGCTGATCATCTGAACATATATGAAGCTGGTGATGAACGTGGTACTTTCTTTTATGAAGGTGGTAGTATTTCCGGATATTCCGGTACTTACACTACTAAGTACCATAGTAAGTATAAAGTGGTTCCTGTAGTTCGCCTTGCAGAAATGTACCTGACCCGTGGAGAAGCTAATTTACGTAGTGGTGGTGCACAGGTAGGTGATGCTACCCCGCTGGAAGATATTACGACCGTACGTGACCGTGCAAAAGCACCCACCTTATTAGCTGTAACCGGAGATGATTTTGTAACAGAACGTTACCGCGAACTGGCTTTTGAAGGGGATAAATTCTGGACTAAAAAACGGTTGAAACTGGATATAGGAACATTAGCTTATGATAATGATAAGCTGATACTGCCTGTACCTGAAAGAGAAAGAGACGTGAACACCAAGCTGACACAGAATAACGGCTACTAAAAGATAATTGTTCTATAAAAAAGGCGCCCGGGGTTCATCCCCGGGCGCCTTTTTACTTTAACTTCAAGGTTATGAGTACCGTGGACATCTACAAAGCACAGCAGGCGTTTTTTGCTTCGGGAAATACGCTGACTTACGCTTTCCGAAAGCAACAGCTTCAATTGCTAAAAGAGGCAATTAAGGAGTATGAAGAGCGGATTCTGGCCGCATTACATGCTGATCTGCATAAACATCCTGTAGAGGCATTTGGGAGTGAAATAGGGCTTATGTATGCGGAAATACGAAGTTTGCTTGCCGGCCTGAAACAATGGATGCGTCCTGAAGAGGTAAGCAGTCCGCTTACCCAGTATCCCAGTTACAGCAGGGTGTACCGGGCACCGCTTGGACTTACGCTGATCATTTCCCCCTGGAATTATCCGTTTCAGCTGTTGATGGCCCCTTTGGCAGGTGCTATTGCCGGAGGGAATTGTGCTATTGTAAAGCCTTCGGAGCTGGCACCTCATACTGCCGTAGTGATAGAATCGCTGATAAAGGAAACTTTTGATCCTGCCTATATAGCAGTGTTACAGGGAGATGGTAGCGTAGTGATTCCGGAAATTATGCAACAGCGGTTTGATCATGTGTTCTTTACAGGTAGTACCGGTGTTGGGAAAAAGATACTGGAGATGGCGGTACCACATCTTACACCTGTAACATTAGAACTGGGGGGAAAATCACCTTGTGTAGTGGATGATAAAGTGGATATCAAAGTGGCTGCCAGACGTATTATCTGGGGTAAATACTGGAATGCGGGACAGACCTGTATCGCTCCGGATTATGTACTGGTGCACCGGGATGTGAAGGATGAACTGGTTGCTGCTATGAAGAAGGCGATCATACAATTCTTTGGAGAAGATCCGTTTCAGAGTCCGGATTATGCAAGGATTATCAACACTAAAAGATTTAATACACTGCGCAGTTATCTTGATCAGGGACATTTGCTGCATGGTGGCGCTGCTGATGAAAAGGAACTGTATATAGCGCCTGCATTACTGGATGGTGTAAGCTGGGACAGTCCTGTTATGCAGGAAGAAATCTTTGGTCCGGTGTTGCCGGTTATTACTTTTGATAAACTGGAAGAAGCGGTGAAACTGATCCGTCAGCAACCGTATCCGCTTTCATTATATGTATTTACGAAAAGAGCAAAGACGGAGAAAATATTATTAGAGCAGGTGCGCTTTGGTGGTGGATGTATCAATAATACGCTTGTACATTTTACTAATCATGAACTGCCCTTTGGTGGTGTGGGTAATAGTGGAATGGGACGATATCACGGGAAGTACAGTTTTGATACTTTCACACATCTTAAGAGTGTGATGAAAACAGGAACCTGGATAGATATACCAACTAAATATCCGCCTTATAAGAATAAACTGAAAATAGTGAAACTGATGATGAAGTAATGAACGGCTGGCCCGCAAATCAGCTGGCCAGCCGCATTCAGGCTATAAATCGGCTTTGTGTAATCTCTTTGGTACCTGTACCTGCAATGTAGTTTGTTGTCCATCTCTTTTCACCTTTGCATTCATCGTTCCTTTATCTTTATTCTCCCGGTAAGTATTGGTGATATCACGGGCAGAATTTACTGTAATTCCGGCCAGTTCTGTAATGATATCATTTTCTTTAAATCCTGCTTTTTCTGCTGCAGAACCGGGAGCTACGGATAATACCACTGCACCTTCCCCGTTTTCTGTATCCTGCACTGATAGTCCAAGTTTTACATCGTCATTATTATTGCGGAAGTTCATACCTCCACGTGGCATGTTACGGAAGAAATTATCAGGCCCGTCCTGATTATTGTTGCGGGGGAACAGTTGTGCGCGGGGGAACTGTTCGGTTTTTCTTTCATCCAGTGCCACTGTGATTTTATTCTCTTTCTTATTACGCAGGTAGGTAACAGTCACTTTATCTCCTGGTTCATGTGCGCCTATCTTTTCAAATAATTCCTTTGGCTCAGAGATCTTATCTGCATCAATCTGAGTGATTACATCTCCTTCTTTCATACCTGCTTTTTCGGCAGGAGTACCTTTGCCTACTTCTCTTATTGTAGCGCCGGCGGCTTCTTTCTTTTCAGTAATTACACCTAATATTGCTTTGCCGGGAACGATTGCCATATTATCATCATCCTCGTCGTCATTATTGAAAAATTGCAGGCCACGGTGTTGTCCGAAGTCGAATTTGTTGCCGTCAACGGGTCTTATCCGGCGACGGTAAACAGAAAGATCTCCATCTTTGTAGGCATCCAATTTTTCTCCATCTACCAAAACGTTTCCGTCTTTGATTTCAACAGTCACCTTGCCGTCTTTATCATTATTGCGTTTAATGATGATCTCGTCATATTCGCCTAGTTTGTCGCCCTTTTTATCCTGGGCGTGTGAAGTAGTAATTATAGCAAAGCAGGTTATGCTTGCCAGGGTAAGGGTTTGCAGTAGCTTGCTCATAAACTGATTGTTTTTTTGACAAATTTAGATGAGGGAGAGGCAAAGGAAAAGTTAAAATCGACGTACGCGGTGGGGATTGATAAAAATCGTAATATAGAGTATGGCTAAACAAACCTTATTACAGATACCTACACCCTGTTCCCAGAACTGGGAGGAGATGAGTGTTGTTCCTGGTGGGCGGTTTTGTGATAGTTGTGAGAAGAAAGTAATAGATTTTTCATTGATGAGTGATCGCCAGATACTGGGGATATTAAGTAAGAGCAAGGGGGAAGTTTGTGGGCGTTTTGTAAATGAACAGCTGAACAGGGAGTTGGCTGTTAGCAGCCAGCAGTCTAATGCGTTGATTCCTGCGGTGCTTATTAGTACAGCTCTGATGGCAGGGACAGCTATGTCTGTTCATGCAACTGAAAGGAAGCTGCCAGATATGGAGCAGGATACGACTAAACCAGTGGCTCTTATTCCTCCTGATACGACCGAATGTGATATTTTGCCTGGGTATCCGGCATTGAGTAGTGATCTTGTTGTGGTCGGATATGGAGTAACAAAAAAGACCTTTATTACAGGAGCTATTGCAATAAGGTCTGAAGTCATTCAAAATCTTGCACCTAAGAAAAAAAGACGGTTTAACTTTTGGAGATAAGGATTGGCATTATTTACAGAAGATAAAAAGGAGAGGTTCGACACTTACTGTCAAACCTCTCCTTTTTATCTTTTATAACATTGCTTTCACCTGGCTGATCACCTGATCCAGCTGTCCGGCTTCCTGGCCACCAGCAGTAGCAAAGGATTTCTGACCACCGCCGCCGCCTTTGATGATAGGCGCAATCTTTTCCTTGATGATTTTAGGCGCATCCAGTCCTTTCTCTGCTACCAGGTTATCGGAGATCATGAGTGCTACACTGGCTTTACCACCTACGTTGGCAGCAAAGATGAACACATGATTGCTGATCTCGTTTTTCAGGTTGGTGCAGAGTTGTTTCAGGCCATCAGCACTGCTTACTTCTACTATCTTACCTAAGAAGTTAATGCCATTGATCTGTTCTACCTGTGATTTAAGACTGGCAGACAGTTGTTTTAACTTCTCCTGTTCCAGCAGTTCCAGCTGTTTTTCAAGTATAGCTTTATCCTGTAAAAGCGTTTCTATTGCTTTAGCCGGTTCTTTCGGATTCTTGAGTGCCGCTTTGACCTCTTTCAGCTGCTGGAGTTCGTTATTTACAAAGGAAAGTGCATTGTTGCCGGTTACTGCCTCAATACGGCGTACACCCGCAGCAACTGCGCTTTCAGAAGTGAATTTGAAGAGTCCCAGTTCGCCGGTAGCTGCGATATGGGTACCGCCGCACAGTTCTACTGAGTAGGCAGGGTCCATTACTACCACACGTACCACATCGCCGTATTTTTCACCGAACAATGCCATTGCACCCAGTTTCAGGGCTTCTTCTTTAGGCAGTTCTTTAATGACTACAGGAATATTAGCACGGATCTTTTCGTTAACGATATCCTCTATTTTAGCCAGTTCTTCATCAGTTACTTTTGCAAAGTGTGAGAAGTCGAAGCGCAGATAGGCTGTATTTACCAGGGAACCTTTCTGTGCCACATGCGTACCCAGCACCTGTCGCAATGCTGCATGCAGCAAATGGGTAGCAGAGTGGTTCAGTGCTGTAAGCTGACGTTTTTCCCTGTCAATCACTGCTGTTACTGTTCCGGTAATGGTAACCGGCAATTTATCTACAAAGTGAACGATCAGGTCGTTTTCTTTTTTAGTATCGGTTACGGTGATGGCTTCGCCGTTAAAGGTGATCAGACCGGTATCGCCTATCTGTCCGCCGCTTTCTGCGTAGAAAGGTGTCTGAGCCAGTACCAGCTGGTATTGCTCTTTGCCTTTGGACTTGATTTTACGGTATTTGGTAACATGCGTTTCTGTACCGAAAAGCTCGTAACCTATGAATTTGGTGGATGGCGTTTCATCTAATACTGTCCAGTCGTCAGTATCCAGTTCTGTAGCTGCGCGGGAACGGTCTTTCTGCTCTTTAAGCGCCGCATTGAAACCTTCTTTATCAACCGTAAAGCTATTTTCAGAAGCAATCAGTTCCGTCAGGTCAATGGGGAAGCCATAGGTATCATTGAGTTCAAAGGCAGTGCGGCCATCAATGGATTTTTGTTTGGCATTGCCCATGAAATCCTCAATACGGCGGATCCCGCTATCGAGGGTACGTAAGAAGCTGTTTTCCTCTTCAAACACTACTTTTTTCACGAAGTCCGCCTGTTGCAGCAGTTCCGGGAACACAGTAGCAAACTGTTGAGCCAGTACAGGTACCAGTTCATGCAGCAAAGGCTTTTTCTGATCCAGGAAGGAGAAATAATAGCGGACAGCACGGCGGAGAATACGGCGGATTACATACCCTGCACCAGTATTGGCAGGCAGTTGTCCATCAGCGATGGTGAAGCAGATAGCACGGATATGATCTGCAATTACGCGGAAGGCCACGTCCTGTTTGCTGTCTGTACGACCATAAGTATGGCCGGTGAGCTGTTCTGTACTGTGGATGGTACCCATGAACACATCTGTGTCATAGTTGGAGGATTTGCCCTGCATCACCCTTACCAGGCGTTCGAAGCCCATCCCGGTATCCACATGCTGAGCCGGAAGCGGTTCCAGGCTACCATCTTTAAGACGGTTGAACTGCATGAATACGTTGTTCCAGATCTCTATCACCTGCGGATCATCTGCATTTACCAGTTTACTGCCATCTGTCTGGGCCCTTTCGCTATCAGGACGGCAGTCTACATGGACTTCTGAGCATGGACCGCATGGGCCGGTATCTCCCATTTCCCAGAAATTATCCTTCTTATTACCCAGCAGGATACGGTCTTCTGCGATATGCTGTTTCCAGAAGTTATATGCTTCTTCATCTTTGGGTAGCCCTTCTTTAGCATCTCCTTCAAAGACGGTTACATACAGGCGGTCTTTCGGGATTTTGTAAATTTCTGTTAATAATTCCCAACTCCAGGCGATGGCTTCTTCTTTGAAGTAGTCACCAAAGCTCCAGTTTCCCAGCATCTCGAACATGGTATGATGGTAGGTATCGATACCCACTTCTTCCAGGTCATTATGTTTACCGCTAACACGCAGGCATTTTTGTGTGTCTGCCACCCTTTTCCAGGCTGGTGCCCTGTTCCCGAGGAAATAGTCTTTGAACTGATTCATTCCCGCGTTGGTAAACAACAGGGTTGGATCGTTCTTAACCACGATGGGAGCAGAAGGTACGATGTGGTGACCTTTGGATGTAAAAAAGTCCAGGAATTGCTGACGAATCTCGGGTGCAGTCATAAATATTTGAAATAATTGATATGTATTATAATTTTGTGTCAACTAAATGACTTTAATTTGTATTTTAAGCCAACTTGTGGTATTTAGAAAATTGACATTCAAAAGATTGCCCTTTTAGTCTAATTCCATTAGGTTTGCACACCCCCCGTTTTAAGGCGGAAGGAGTGCAAAAATATTGAAAAAGTCTATAAACCCTCATCCATACGTGTATAACCCTATGAAAAATAAACACAAGGACTTACGTTAGGTTGTAGTTCTGCTTAAATGCATAAGCCCGGTACATGAAGAAGGTTAAATACTTTTATAATACACAAACACTTAAATATGAGAAGCTCGTAGTATCACTGCGGGTAAAAGTACTTCGTATTCTGGGGTTTATTTCGGCGGCGATCGTTACAGGGTTTATCTTCCTGTCTGTCTCCTATCGCGTGCTGGATTCACCAAAAGAAAAGTCGCTGAGGCGGGAGGTCGAGATCATGAACGAGCGATATGAGGCTATGCAGGGCCGGATGAATGAGGTGAAATCCCAGTTATCTGAGCTGGAACATCGTGATAATGAGATTTATAGAGTAATATTTGAGGCTTCCCCTATCCCGGACAGTACAAGGGCTGGTAAATCGGAGAAAGAGGAAGAACTCACCCAGTTGCAGTCATTTTCCAGTAGTGAGATCATTGCCAGTACAGGAGTATTGTTAAAAGAGCTGATTCACAGGATACAGGTGCAGGGGAAATCTTATGAGAAGATTGATGACCTGGTGAAGAACAAACAAAAGATGCTGGCTTCTATACCGGCTATACAACCGGTATCAAATAAAGACCTGAAGCGTATTGCTTCCGGGTTCGGGTATCGTATCGATCCAATTTATAAAACTGTAAAATATCATTCCGGGCTTGACTTTGCGGCTCCTGCGGGTACGCCGATATATGCCACCGGGGATGGTGTAGTGGAAGATGCAAGTATGAGTGATGTGGGTTATGGTAACCATGTATTGATCAATCATGGCTATGGTTACAAGACATTGTATGGCCATATGCTGAAGATTAAAGTGAAGGACGGGCAGACGCTGAAACGTGGGGATGTGGTTGGTTGGGTAGGTAGTACCGGTAAATCTACAGGTCCACACTGTCACTATGAGGTAAGTAAAAACGGGGAAAAAGTTGATCCAGTATATTTCTTCTTTAATGATCTGTCGCCGGAAGAGTTTGACCGTATGCTGAAGATTGCCCGCTCGGGTAACCAGTCTTTCGATTAAATTTTTTGTAATTTGGTAAAATAAAAGTTGTTGGTTCCGGGATAATAGTTTGTTTTCCAAGGACTAAATAACGGATATTTGCCATATTGTAACTGCTAATGATGCAACAGCTGGATCTTTTTTCTTCATCGGAGCCATCTCCGCCTGTACCTGAAAAGGAAACAGAGAAAGTGGCTGTAATCCCCCCCCAGATAGTGGAGGAGGATGAACCGCGGGTGAAGATTCAGATACAGTTACCACCAGATACACCTCCTCCTGTGTCTGTAACAGGAACCTCTGTTACTTCGTCACAACCTCCTCTGAAAAAACGCGGGCGTAAATCTCTGAAAGAGGTCGCAGATGATCCTGACCTTATCAAGACGCTGGACGCTGTATCTCTGGACAAACAATATTATTCCATTAGTGAAGTAGCTACGATGTTTAAAGTAAATACATCGCTGATACGCTATTGGGAGAATGAATTTGATATATTGCAGCCCAAAAAGAACCGAAAAGGTGATCGTTTGTTCCGCCAGGAAGACATTCACCACCTGAAACTTATTTATCACCTGCTACGTGAAAGGAAGTATACCATTGAAGGAGCTAAGCAAAAACTAAAGGAAGACCGGAAATTAGCAGCCCGTAATTTCGAAATGGTACAAGCTTTGCTTAAGGTGAAGGGGTTTTTATCAGAACTGAAGGAACAATTATAAAAATAAATTATGCGATTGAAATCATTATTACTGGGAGGTGGCCTGTTGCTGTCTACCCTGTCCTGGGCGCAAAGCACCACCAGCATAGCTTCTAATGGAAAGAAAGTATTGAAAGGCAAGATTGAGATGAACACATTGATGAATGATAGTGCCTTTGCATGGTTTTATTCAGGCGTGAATAAGTATCAGCCGAATGAGAATATGCTAAATTATGTAAAAGACAATCGTGGTAAGTTTAATGTAGTAGCAGTAGTAGGTACCTGGGATGATGCCAGCCGCCGTGCATTACCCGCATTATATAAAGTGATGATATTGGCTGGTAGTCCTGATGAACAGATTCTTACTTATGGTGCAGATGAAAAATTACAGACGAATGCTCCGCAGGATTATAAAGTAAAGAAACTGCCTGTGTTTATTGTGTTCCGTGAAGGAAAGGAAATAGGCCGTATCAATTCTGATGAAGAAGATACGATTGAATCCGCTATGGCAAAGATTCTGTTGAAAGCAAACAGGAAAGAAAAGGAATAAAAGATACGAAACTTATTTATTGGAACCTGGCTCTTTAAAGGAGCCAGGTTTTTTTATGTCTATTTTTCGTTGATCTCTACTTTGGTGCTGGATAATTTCGCACCACGGTTTTCCAGAGCCTTTATCACAGCCAGGTTTACATCACTACGCAGGGCATTATATTGTATACCTTCAATAACATAGGTCATGTAGATGATCTGTATTACATAGGTATCTTTAGTGAAGTCATGCAGGTTCACTATAAATCCTTCCAGGATCTTTTCATTTCCTTTAAGGATATCTTTTATATCCTGTAATACCTGGATCAGGCTTGCGGCCGGGGTATCTCCGGCTACTTCCAGGCGCATATCCACACGTTGCTCCGTGCGCAGGGAAAGGTTGTCCAGGATGCTATCTACCATCTTTTTATTAGGAACTGTTACGTATGTTTTTTCTTTTGTACGGATACGGGTACTGCGTAATCCTATCTTCTCCACACTTCCCTGGTAGCTATCTACTTTAACTGTATCACCCACGCGGAAAGGTTTGTCGAAGAAGATGATAAAGGAGCCGATCAGGTTTTCTATGCTCTCTTTAGCAGCCAATGCAAGGGCTGCCGCACCTATTCCAAGACCAGCAATAATCTTATTCACGAGTACTGCGCCGAAGATGATCCTGATGAATGCTACTGCACCAAAAACGAATACAAGTGCTTTGAAGAAATCCCGGAAAAATACGATGAACTGGTTATCGGTAATATCATGTGCGATATCTGTTCCCCTGCTGATCATGAGGGTAACAAAGTCTATTGCACGTAATACGATCCATATTACACAGAGGGTAAGTGTAAGGTTCAACGCGGTACCAAGAATCCCTTTTAAGGTGAAATCATTATATACTTTGATATTGAGTTCAGGCGGAAAGTTGAGATGATCTGCTGTGAGCATGAACGCGATGAGTAACAGGAAATATTCCAGCGGCTGTAACAGCAGATGTGAAAACTCCTGTTGCTGGATATCCGGTACCCAGTGTTTTACCTCTTTGAATAGCAGATTCGCTATTCCCTGAGAGAGGTAACGCTTGATCATGGAAACGAACAGCAATACTATTGCCAGTATAAAATAGCTCTGAATAGAGTTGCCAAGGACAATCCGGTCTAAAAAATTATTCATAGTCTGTGGTGCATTCTGAGCTGCGAAATTATATAATCCTTTTACTATCTATGTCATCTATTACAACAACGCCCGGGCGTTTCCCCTTTTCAAAGCTACCGTATAAATCTGCAATACCCAGTGCCATGGCCCCGTTTAAAGTAGCCCACTGTAGTATTTCAGTCAGTGGGATGGCAGGAAAATGTTTCCGGATGGTCTTGATTTCTTCCCAGATGGACAGCTGATGATTGGAAGCGAGGCTGTCTGTTCCCAGGGTGATGGTGCAACCCTGACTGCGGAGTAAGGGGATATCCGGCAGGCGGTTTTCTATGTACAGGTTAGCCTGCGGGCAAAGACACCAATAGGCCTGCAAGGCATTGTCTTTTGTGAATTGGATATCTGATTCCTGTGTAAAGGTATTATGCACCAGTATCAGGGGGAGTTGTTTGAACCAGGGTAACCAGGCAGGCAGACTGTTCGTGCCTGTAGGCTGGAATGCAGTAGCATCCATCCCGAAATGCTGGTAAAAACGAAGGAAATCGCCTGTTTTATCTCTGTAAAGTGTGTTTTCTGCTTCAGATTCCTGATTATGGATGCTGACAGGCGTATTCTCCGGTGTAGCAGATAATAGCGCAAACAACTCCGGGCTTACTGAGTAAGGTGCATGGGGAACAATGGAGCAAGGTAATCCTGCTTCCCGGAACTGCTCAAGTACTCCTGTGCTATATTCATAGCGGTTTTGTGCGAAAGAAGGAACAAAGCCCATGCATTCCACAAAGGAGTGATAATATAAGGTGGATTCTTTCTTTTGTTGAAGAGAGGCGGTGCCGTTACAGATATCTCCTACAGCAGTTATACCACTCTGCCACATGGCCATTTCGGCGTTAGCCATTGCTATGGACTGAGCTTCAGGGTCCTGCTGACCTCTTTTTTCCATGACACTGGTAAGGAAGGCCGGGAGGCCGGTACCCTGGGCTATCAGACCTGCCATATGAGACAATTCCAGATGACAATGCGTATTTATGAAACCCGGACAAAGGATTCCGTTCACTTCCCGTACATTATCTCCTGCCTCACTTTCCGGTACGATATCCTGCACGATACCCTTATCAGACAAGACAAGTACCCTGTTTCCCGGTAGCAATTCCTGCCCTGTAAATATTGCGGTTCCTTTAAATTTAGCAAGTTGGACCATATACTTGTAACGAATTATGTTAATTGGTGTTAATTTTGCAAACCTGTTTAAGCAGCCGTACTGCTTAGACATCCATCAAAGATAATTATGATAGATAAACTAGAAGCTATAAAAGGCCGGTTTGAGCAAGTATCTCTTGCATTGACCAATCCGGAAATAGTGCGCGATAATAAGCAGTTCAGTAAGCTGAGTAAAGAATACCGGCAGCTGGAGAAGATTGTAAAGTCGTACGACAGTTATATGAAAGTACTTGACAGCATTGCTTTCAATAAGGAAGTGCTGGAAAGTGGTGATGATGAAATGAGGGAGCTGGCGAAAGAAGAAACTGAGCAACTGGCTCAGCAGAAGATAGACCTGGAAGAGGCTATCCGTAATTTGCTGATCCCTAAAGATCCTCAGGATGAGAAAAATGCTCAGCTGGAAATCCGCGGTGGAACCGGTGGAGACGAGGCCGCCATCTTTGCCGGTGACCTGTTACGCATGTATATGCGTTACTTTGAGAACAAAGGGTGGAGTTTTAGCGTTATGAACGAGACACCCGGTAGTGCGGGCGGTTATAAAGAAGTTGTGCTGGAAGTAACCGGAGATGATGTGTACGGCACACTCAAGTTTGAATCAGGGGTACACCGTGTACAGCGTGTACCGGCAACAGAAACTGCAGGCCGTGTGCATACATCGGCGGCAACAGTAGCAGTACTGCCGGAAGCAGAAGAAGTGGATGTGGATGTAAGGGAAGCTGATATTAAAATGGATACTTTCCGTTCATCAGGTGCGGGTGGACAGCACGTAAACAAAACGGAGTCTGCGGTGCGTTTAACGCATATCCCTACCGGTGTGGTGGTAGAGTGCCAGGAAGGCCGTAGCCAGCACTCCAACAGGGATATTGCTATGAAGATGCTGCGTTCACGTATATATGAAGCAGCCGTGCGTAAGCATGAAGAGGCGATCGCTTCCCAGCGTAAAAGTCTGGTGTCTACGGGTGACCGCTCTGCAAAAATCCGTACATACAATTATCCACAGGGTCGTGTCACTGATCACCGTATTGGTATGACCATTTACAACCTGGATGCTTTTATGAATGGTGATGTGCAGGAAATGATCCAGGCGCTGCAGTTTGCAGAGAATGCAGAGAAAATGAAGATGGGCAGTTAAAACTGGCAGCATATTTGTCTATCCCTCAGTAATTATCATTAATCAGATATTTAATTAAAATACATAAGATGAGAAGAATTAATCCTATAGTGGCTATTTTACTGTGTGCAACAACGTTATTTAGCTGTAAAACGTGGCAAAGCATGGATAACACCAAAAAAGGCGCTGCCATAGGCGTTGGCGGTGGAGCTGCAACTGGCGCAATCATTGGCCGTGTAGCAGGTAATACTGCGTTGGGTGCTATTATTGGTGCTGCTGTAGGCGGTACCGCTGGTGTACTGATCGGAAAGAAAATGGACAAACAGGCCCAGGAAATAAAAACAGAAGTACCGAATGCTACAGTAGAACGTGTAGGTGAAGGTATCAATGTAACCTTTAACTCAGGCGTACTGTTTGGTTTTGATAAATCAGATCTTACCTCTACTGCACAGACTAACATTAAGCAACTGGCTACCATTCTGAATAAGTATCCTGATACTTATGTACGTGTGGAAGGTCATACAGATACTACCGGTACAGATGCATACAACAATGCATTATCTGAAAGACGTGCCACTGCTGTAGCTAATTATCTGAAAAATCAGGGAGTTGCTGCCAGCCGTGTACAGACATTCTGGTATGGTTCAAAACAACCTGTAGTGCCTAATAACTCTGATGCTAACAAGGCTAAGAACCGTCGTGTAGAGTTCTCTATCTATGCAAATGATAAGATGAAGTCTGATGCGAAACAAGAAGCGCAATAATTAATACATCATAAAAAAAAGCCCTCATGTCTCAGACGTGAGGGCTTTTCTTTTTTATCTCAGCCACCATTTTCTGATCAGCTTAAAAGCCAGAATACCAGCTATTGCACCTATTGTATCTGCCGCTACATCTGCCATATCAAAGCTGCGCTGAATAGCAAAATACTTCTGGATATATTCAATTGCCAGGCCGTAGAAGGCCGCGGAAATTGCAAAGAACGTGAATGTGAGCTTAGAGATAAACCCATGCCGACGATAATAACCAAGGCATAATAAGAGTACCGTACATCCGAATAAACCGAAGTGTACGATCTTATCCATATGGATCTTTTCAAATATCGGGGACTTGGGCAAGTCATTTCCGGGAAGAGTACAGAGAAATAGTACCAACAAGATCCATAGAATGGCTGGTATGTAAAATCTTAAATTCCTGAGTGCTGGCACGTCTATCTGTTTTGATGATGGGGTATAAAATTAAGGTTATAAAGTTATTACTAACCTTATAACCTTAGCGGGCATACCCTTTTTAACCTTTTATTAATAGTTTCCGGAGTTGTGATTACTCACCTACCAATGCCTGGTAAGCAGCAGCATCCAGTAATGCAGCTACATCTGCAGGATTCTTTACAGTCATTTTTACCATCCAGCCTTCACCATAAGGCTCCTGGTTTACCAGCTCAGGTGAGCCATCCAGCTCAGGATTGATTTCATTAATAGTACCAGCTACCGGTAAAAACAGGTCAGAAACTGTCTTTACTGCTTCAACAGTACCAAATACTTCTTCTGCGTCCAGTGCCTTTCCTACAGTAGGAATATCTACAAATACGATATCACCTAATTCGCGCTGTGCAAATTCTGTAATACCTATGGTAGCGATGTTACCTTCTAATAAAACCCATTCATGGTCTTTGGTGTAACGCAGATTTGATGGAAAATTCATGGCAAGTTTGATTTTGAGCGGTAAAAGTAAGGAAATTCCAAATTACAATGTTTGTGTCAAAAGAAAAGGAACTTGTGTATCAACTTAATCCTCATGGGAACATCTGTTAACGGACGATCATTCTGATCTGTTTTTAATGCTGCTATCTTATCAATCACATCTAACCCTTTTATTACCCGACCAAATACAGTATAACTCTGGTCCAGTTGTGGGGTGCCCCCTTCTTTTTTGTAGATCTCCCGCTGGTCTGTGGGGATTTTCCTGCCCAGCCGGTTTTTCTCCAGTTTGTCCAGCTCTTCATCTGTCCACTTTTTCCCCTGTACAATATAAAACTGACATCCCGAACTGGCTTTGGCGGGATTATCGTCCCTTGCCGCCGCCAGGGCGCCTTTTATATGAAACAGGTTCAGCTGCAACTCTGCCGGGATGGTATATCCATTATCTCCTTCACCTAATGCAGTACCCGGTTGGGCATGTTTAGAGGTGGGGTCACCACCCTGGATCATAAATGTGCTAATAACCCGGTGAAAGAGGGTACTGTCATAGAAATGGGCCTTTGTGAGCTTAATGAAGTTATCCCGGTGTTTTGGTGTCTGATCATAGAGAAGGATGATCATGGTGCCATAGGGCGTGATCAGCTTTACTTTACGATGTTTGGCCATGGCGCTGGTAGTGGAAAGCAGCAGTAGTAAAAGAAGTAGATGTTTTTTCATGGGGTGGTTATTTACTAGAGTCCCTCAAGGTCATCAAAATAAGCGATGATATGTTCCTTCAAAAATCTCTCCTGTTCCATCATACCCATTTTGGGAACCGGTTGTACTTCTTTAAAATGCGGCCAGCCGTCCGGATCAAATCCTTCGGGTTCATAATAGCCGCTCTGGCTTAACAGGGTACAGGTGGCCACATGCATGAGGTCCTGTTTCTGTTCTTTTGTGAATTTGGTTTTGGCATGTGCCAATTCCTGGATACCTATTAAAAAGAGGATGGCCTCCATATTTGGTTTTTTACCAAAACGTTCCGTAAGCATATCCTCCAAACGCTTCCATTGCTGTGCGAATTCGTCCTGCATCTTGTGAAGATTTTTAATTATGAGTTCCCTATCAGGGAGTTAGGAGTGCAAATGTACGTTATAAAAAAAGATGATATAAATGTGGCGGGGCTTTATTAATTTGGTGCCGCCATATACTGATGAGAACCAAAAGAGGAATTATTGACACAGATGTTTGATAGCCAGATAGTAACTCGTAAATTGTCATTCGTAATTGGATAATTAACAGCATTTTAACGGCCTACACCGCCAATTGCCGCAGGGTTTTCCCGGCGGAATGTTTACTTTAGCTAACTTGAAAATAATATATAAGCATGGAGAATACATCGACTGATATCCGTCAACTGAATGAAAAGATCCACCAGGCCAGCGCATTTGTAGACCTGTTGAACCTTGAACTAAGTAAGGTGATCGTAGGCCAGCGCTACATGGTAGACAGATTGCTTATTGGTCTGCTTGCACAGGGCCACGTACTGCTGGAAGGTGTTCCCGGTCTGGCTAAGACGCTATCTATCAAATCTTTATCGTCTGCTATTAATGCTAAATTCAGCCGTATCCAGTTTACCCCAGACCTGTTACCTGCCGACGTGGTAGGTACCATGATCTACAATCAGCAAAAGAACGAGTTCATCGTACGCCGTGGTCCTATCTTCGCCAACTTTATCCTGGCGGATGAGATCAACCGTGCCCCGGCCAAAGTACAGAGTGCTTTGCTGGAAGCTATGCAGGAAAGACAGATCACTATCGGTGATACTACTTTCAAGCTGGATGATCCGTTCCTGGTACTGGCTACCCAGAACCCGATAGAACAGGAAGGTACCTATACCCTGCCTGAAGCGCAGGTAGACCGTTTTATGCTGAAAGTGGTGATCGGCTATCCTACTAAAGAGGAAGAGCTGCACATCATCCGTCAGAACCTGAATCCGCAGAATACTGCCAAGATCAACCCGGTTATTCAACCTGCAGACATCCTGGAAGCGCGTAAGCTGGTAAGGGAAGTATACATGGACGAAAAAATCGAACGCTATATTCTTGATATCGTTTTTGCTACCCGTAATCCTGAAGATTATAAACTGCAGAAACTGAAACCACTGATTTCTTATGGTGGATCACCAAGGGCAAGTATTAACCTGGCATTAGCTGCCAAGGCATATGCTTTCATGAAACGCCGCGGATATGTAATTCCTGAGGACGTACGCAGCATCTGCTTTGATGTAATGCGTCATCGTGTGGGTCTTACCTATGAAGCAGAAGCGGAGAATGTAACAAGCGAGAACATCTTAAGCGAGATCCTGAACGCAGTAGAAGTACCATAGTCATTATTTATAACTCATTTAATTATTTACTGGTGGATACCGCAGAAATACTTAAAAAGGTACGGCAGATAGAGATCAAGTCGAAGGGCCTCTCTAACCACATCTTCTCTGGTGAATATCACAGTGCTTTCAAAGGCCGTGGTATGTCGTTCAGTGAAGTGAGGGAATATCAGTTTGGGGATGATGTAAGGGCTATCGACTGGAATGTAACGGCGCGGTTCAATCATCCCTATATAAAAATATTTGAAGAGGAACGTGAACAGACGATGATGTTGCTGGTGGATGTGAGTGAAAGCTCCATCTTCGGTACCGTTAAACAGAACAAGCGCAGTATGATTACTGAACTGTGTGCTGTACTCGCCTTTTCTGCTATTACTAATAATGATAAAGTAGGTGTGATCTTTTTTAGCGATGGTGTAGAAAAATACATCCCGCCTAAAAAAGGTAAATCACATATCCTGTTCATCATCCGTGAATTGCTTTCTTTTACGCCTACGCGTAAAGGGACTAATATCAAAGACACACTTCGCTTTTTTAATAATGCTACCAAGAAGAAAGCCATCGTATTTCTGTTGAGCGATTTCCTGGCAGGCAGCTACCAGGATGCATTGAACATTGCTTCCAAGAAACACGATATGGTGGGTGTACACATCTATGATCAGCGTGATAAAGATCTGCCTGCGGTAGGTCTTATCCAGATGAGTGATGCAGAAACCGGTACACGTCAGTGGGTAGATTCTTCAGACAAGCAGGTGCAACAATATTATGCCCAGCAGTTTCAGCAACATGTACAATATTGCCGTAACTCATTTATGAAGAGCGGTGCGGAACTTCTCAGTATACGCACAGATGAAGATTATGTAAAAGCATTACAAGTCTTTTTCAAGAACAGGGCCTAAGACTAAGTATTAACATGGGTAAACAGATTATTTTTTTATTCGCATTGCTGGGATTATTATCTCCTTTATCATCACTGGCCCAGCAATCCAGGGTGGAAGTAAATGCCAAAGCTGATACCGATAAGATACGTATAGGCGAACAGGTAAAATTACGTTTGTCTGCTACTGTAGAACAACCAGCCGGATTAACAGTTGTATTTCCCCAGGTACCTGATTCATTGAGTCACTGGGAAGTAGTAACCCGTTCAAAGATCGATACAGCAGGTGATAACAATAAAAAGATCTTCAGTCAGACACTTACTATTACAAGTTTTGACTCCGGTCACTGGGATATTCCTTCATTCAGATTTGATGTAGTGCAAAATGCAGGTGGCGCTACTGATTCTGCTTTCACCAGTCCTTTGGGAATTGATGTAGGCACGATCACGGTAGATACTACCAAGGCATTTAAACCTATTAAAGCTGTAAGGACCGTTGGCTGGAACTTCTGGGATTACTGGCTGTATTTTGCAATAGGGATCAGTGGTATTCTTATAGGAATAGGACTGATTGTATATTTCCGCAGCAGACCTAAGAAGGAAGTTGTTAAACCTGTAGTACCTCTCATTGCTCCTTATGATGCCGCTTTACAGCAACTACAGCAGTTAAGGGGAGAGAAGATCTGGCAACAGGGAGATGTTAAACAATATTATACAAGATTAACAGATATCCTGCGTGCTTACTTTGAGCAGCAATTTAATATCCCTGCACTGGAACAAACCAGTGAGGAACTATTACAGCATATTAAACCTGTTACGATACTGAACCAGCAGCGCGACAAGTTACGCAGCCTTTTAACGGTAGCGGATCTTGCCAAGTTTGCCAAGTTGCATCCATCACCGGATGAACATGAAGCTGCGATACAGCAGGCGATTGAAATTGTGGAATGGACTAAACCTGCGGTCGCGAAAGCACCGGAAACAGTAAAAGAAGAAATAAAGCAGCCTTAAAAAATGGACTTTTCGATCTGGAAAAATATTGAGTTTGCCTACCCGGTTTTTTTCGGGTTACTGTTACTGATACCTTTGATGATATACTGGTATATCGCAAAGCAGCAGCGGAAGCAGCCGGCTATGGAAATGTCGTCATTACAGGGATTGAAAGGATTGCCCGTTTCATGGAAAGTGCAGTTACGTCCTGTGCTGCTTGTGTTACGTTTGCTGGCGTTTACCGCGCTAGTAGTAGCCCTGGCAAGACCCCAAACCAGCAATACATCTGAGAGTATAGATAGTGAAGGTATAGACATTGTACTGGCGATAGATATCTCTGGTAGTATGCTGGCAGAAGATCTGCAACCCAACAGGCTGGATGCGGCAAAGAATGTAGCAATGGATTTCGTGGACCGCCGTATCAGCGATCGTATCGGATTGGTAATATTTTCAGGAGAGAGCTTTACGCAATGCCCTATCACGACTGATCACGGTGTTCTTAAAAACCAGATCATGCTGGTGAAGAGTGGTATGCTGCAGGATGGTACCGCTATCGGTATGGGACTGGCTACTTCTGTAGACCGCCTGCGCAGCAGCAAAGCAAAGAGTAAAGTGATTATCCTGCTGACGGATGGTGTGAATAATACAGGATTGATAGATCCGTTAACTGCACTTGAAATCAGTAAAGCATTTAAGATAAGAGTATACACTATCGGTGTAGGTACTATCGGTAAAGCTCCTTTCCCGATGACAATGCCTGATGGTAGTATACAGATGCAGATGCAGGATGTACAGCTGGATGAGCCACTGATGAAGAAAGTATCTTCAGAAACAGGCGGTAAATATTTCAGGGCTACCAATAATAAAGACCTGCAAAACATCTATGCAGAAATTGATAAGCTGGAGAAAACGAAAGTAGAGATCACTTCCTACAAACGTTATGCAGAACATTTCTTCCCTTTTGCGATGCTGGCCCTGGCTTGTATCCTGCTGGAAGTAGTGCTGCGGTATACAGCTTTCAGGAGTTTACCGTAACAGATATCCGAACATATTTCAAACAGCCGGCAGTATTCTGCCGGCTGTTTTTGTTAATGCTGGCTAAGGTATTCTTACTACCTTTACACCCATTAATTAAAAAGAGAATTTGCAAGCAACTATCTACAGATCAACGGGCAGCTGGTACACCGCTAAAACAACTACCGGAGAAATATTCCAGGCCCGTATTAAGGGATTATTGAAAAGGGATGGAGATATTACATCTACCAATCCTATTGCTGTGGGCGATATAGTAGAAATAGTAGTGGAAGATGGGGATGCAAATGCAAAGAATGCGATGATTACGGAGATAGGAGAAAGGCGTAATTATATTGTACGCAGCTCCCCTCACCGGAAGAACCAGAAACATATAGTGGCGGCTAACCTGGACCAGGCTATGCTGATCTGCACCCTGAAAGAACCCCGTACTTCCAATGGTTTTATGGACCGTTTCCTGGTTACAGCGGCGGCTTATCATATTCCAGTGACACTGGTATTCAATAAGAAAGATATTTACAAAGAGAAGGAAATAGACAGATTCGCAGAACTGGCGGCTATATATGAGGATATCGGGTATACTGTATGCCTGGTTTCAGCTACTACAGGCGAAGGTGTGGATGAACTGAGCGCTTCTATGGAGAATAAGACTACACTGATGTCCGGGCATTCCGGTGTGGGCAAATCATCTTTGATTAACAGGCTGTTACCGGGACTGGATCTGCGAACTACTGCGGTAAGCGGCTGGAGCGGCAAAGGGTTACATACTACTACCTATGCTGAAATGCAGGACCTGCCAAATGGGGGGAAACTGATAGATACTCCCGGGGTACGTGAGTTTGGTGTGATAGATATTCCTAAAACGGAGTTATCGCATTATTTCCTGGAGATGCAGGCATATCTTAATGATTGCCAGTTTAATAACTGTTTGCATATCAATGAGCCCGGCTGTGCGGTAAAAGCGGCTGTAGAAGCGGGCGAAATCAATATGGAGCGTTATATCAGCTACGCGACCATCCTTGAAACGATAGAGGAGAAATCCTACTAATGTTTTTTCCTCGATTTACCAGCCATTTCGTCCAGCACTTTCTCTGCTCCCCAATTCTGGCGGGGCGTAGGACATCCGGTTTTTCTCGTGCGGCAAGCGCCCGCACCTGTTAATGTAACTACTAACAGCAGTAGTAATAGTTTACGCATAGGTATTGATAATCAGGTAATTAAAATACTCTGCCATTCATCTGGCGGGAAGATGTTCTGTTCTGCTTTACGTTTTTACCTGTATAGTAATTGCTGCTGGGGCAACCTTTTTGCTCAGATGCACAGCTCACAGCAAGGATGCTGGCAGCGGCCATTAAGAATAGTAACTTCTTCATAGGGTAAGGGTATATTTAAATGCAAGATAATTAAAATATGTTACTCCTCCTTAAACCAACCGGAGTACATCAGGTAATTGTCTGCAATGCGGTTAATTTCCCCGTTGATTAGTGATTCGTTAATATTCTTCACCTTTTTAGCGGGTACGCCGGCATAGATGGCCCCTGCCTCTACCTGTGTATTTTCCAGCACTACTGCTCCTGCTGCAATGATGGTATTACTGCCTATATGCACATTATCCATTACAATGGCACCCATACCTATCAGTACATTGTCCTCCACTGTACAGCCATGTACAATGGCATTGTGACCTATTGAAACATTATTGCCAATGACCGTTTTCGTTTTCTGGTAGGTACAGTGAATGACTGCACCGTCCTGCACGTTCACCTTATTACCCATCCGGATGCTGTTCACATCCCCTCTCACTACTGCATTAAACCATACGCTGCAGGAATCTCCCATCACTACATCTCCTACAATTGTTGCATTAGGCGCAATGAAGCAGTCGTTTCCCATAACAGGCAAAATTCCCTTTACTGGCAAGATGTATGGCATATAATTTTTTTGCAGCAAATGTAAAGAATGATGCGCACATGTATATAATACGCATCAGCACATCATTTTCGTATTTTTGCGGCAGTATGAATAACAGACAACTCTTCTTAAGGCATGTAGCGCAATTATCAGATGCTCCTTTAGGATTGGAAATAGTGAAGGCTTCGGGCATGTATATGTGGGATGCAGATGGCAAAAAGATCCTGGACCTGATTGCCGGTATCAGCGTATGTAATGTAGGACATTCCCATCCGGCAGTAGTACAGGCAATTAAAGATCAGGCAGAACAATATATGCACCTGCTGGTGTATGGAGAACTGGTGCAGTCTCCACAGGTTGCCTTTGCCACTTTACTGACCCAACACCTGCCTGCTTCGCTGGACTGTGTATATTTCACCAACTCCGGTTCTGAAGCCGTAGAAGGGGCTATGAAACTGGCTAAACGTTATACCGGTAAATCGGAGATCATTGCTTTTAATAACAGCTACCACGGTTCTACCCAGGGAGCGATGAGTATTATGGGAGATGAGGTCTGGCGTAATGCTTACCGTCCCCTGTTACCCGATATACAACACCTGGAATATAACAGCTTTGAATCACTGGAAAGTATCACTTCCCGCACAGCTTGCGTGGTAGCAGAAACAGTGCAGGCAGAAGCGGGGGTTCGTGTGCCGCAAAAGGAATGGTTGCAGGCACTGAGGGCAAAGTGTACCGCTACCGGTACACTGCTGATCTTAGATGAAATTCAGTGTGGACTGGGACGGAATGGTACGTTGTGGGCATTTGAACAGTTTGGTATTACACCGGATATTCTCTTATTGGGAAAAGCGCTGGGTGGTGGAATGCCGATGGGCGCTTTCATTGCCAACCGGGAAATTATGTGGGTGCTGACGAATAATCCTGTGTTAGGACATATGACTACTTTCGGTGGGCATCCTGTGATTTGTGCAGCAGGTATGGCCGGATTTAAAGTATTACTGGAACAGGATCTGATCAGTAGTGTGAAAGCAAAGGAACAGTTGTTCCTGAAATACCTGCAACATCCTGCTATCCGCGCAGTGCGTTCACTGGGATTGATGATAGCTGTAGAGATGGAGAACTTTGCAGCGAATAAGAAAGTGATAGATTATTGTATTGATAAAGGTCTGCTGACGGATTGGTTCCTGTTTGCACCTGAATGTTTAAGAATAGCACCACCGCTGATCATTACTGAAGAGGAAATAAAGCAGGCCTGTGATATAATACTGGAAGCAGTTAGAACTGTAGCTTAAAACTCCCGAAGACACCAAATCTGCGACTGGCAGTTTCATCCGGTAGTGAGGATGGCGTAACACGCCAGACAAAATCTACCCTCAGAAATTTAAAGATATTCTCTATGCCTGTACCAATTTCCATATAAGGATTTCCCTCTAATGTACGGAAAGGGTACCCCAGGTTTAGGTTCAGGTTTTTATTCTGTTGGGTGAGACTGCCTATCACTCCTTTTGCTGTCCAGAACTGACGCCATTTCAGTTTTTTAATCAGTGGAATATATCCAAAGATGCCATTACCAATGGTATGCTCTATATTGAATCCTGCGTATTGATCACTGAGGAACTCGTAGCGGTTCATCATGTTAAACGCATATTTATTATAGTAGTAGATTTCATTCCCGGGATGTATTTCCAGCAACTGATAAGGTAGCGTTCCAAAGATCTTTCCACCAAAGAAGTTATAGTAAAGAATACCCAATGGCGGGATCTTTACATAATCTGAAATAGTAACAGATAACTTATGATAAGCATTTCCGCTTTGCATCACTCCAGGTATTCCTACTGCATATTTCATTTCTACGATAGGATATTTACTACCTAAACTAACACGGTAAAAGTTTCCTTCCAGGAATTCTTCATGCCAGGCATAACGCACTTTTAAAGATAATTCCATGTTGGAGAAAAGATCTGTACCATCTTTTTTAATCGGGAATAAATTCACCTGGGGCAACGGTGTGTAAGCGTTATATCTTCTGTGTACCAAAGCCACCTGATTAGAAAATCCGCTGTAATATTCTTTAAAGAACTCCACACGTTTTTCTTCTATCATCATAAACTTCTGTGGTACATTATTCTTTCGGATAGCAACGGAAAAGATATTGTCTGTACCTACTTCATCGTAATAGGTAGCACCATTATCAAAGTCTTTGGTATACGCAGCATACAGGTAGGTGCGGGGATGCCTTTTCAATAACCACAGCGCAGACATTTCCCCTTTCCATACTTTATCAGTAAAGCCATAAGCGAGATATCCATAGAGATAAAGGTCCTTGTTAAATTTAGGCGTTGTACCGAGATCTAACCTTAACCGGAAGCCTTCTATCCTGTTCTGACTAAAGAGATAAAAGTATGGCCCCCATTCCAGTTTACCGAGTGGTTTATAACCGGTAGCAAGAAAACGGATAGTGTTTGAATAGTGCTGGAACAATGGCATTTTCTGCAATGTATCTACCATCTTATAAATGCCCTGTTCATTCTTACTGAGGTTTTCATGACGCGAATGTGTCCAGAAAGAATCTTTACGAACAGTTGCGCCATTTAGTAATACTATGTTTTCCGGGTAATGTCTGTTATAGAATATATTGGTAACACTGGTATCGTTAGTGACTATGTTTTCGTAAGTAGTCGTTTTACGGCCAACAAACTCCAAAGTACTGCCTGGCTTGGGACTTGGTGCCCAGAAATCTGCAATGAATTTATCTTTGGCCAGGAACCAGGTACTGTCTGGTAATTGTTTGAACTCCTGTACTAAACTCAGATTTCTTACAAAGTTGATGTTGGCGTCAGCAGGAACAGAGAGTGTTGTTTTCTGAACTGCATAAGAAGAATCCTGTACCCATATATCTCCTATAAAAGTATTTTCTCCTTTTCGTTTAGGAGTAAAGTTTAGTTTTATATAACGATGTCCGCTTACGTATTGTGTATCTGCAATCTGGTAGTTATAATAGAAAGCGCCGTTATTATTAATAGGACTGGCAAACTGTTTATCGAAAACAGGAATGAAGTTATTATAAACGTTGATGTTCTGATACATACCGCCCAGGAATTTACTCACGCTTTCGTTATCTAATCCGGAAGTACGGCTGCCTTTAATCAGTTCTTTACTCTTTTTAGGGCTCCGCTGAAAGTAATAATCAGAAAGACTTTCAGAGAGGAACATGGGAAGAAAAGGTTTATCATCTGAAGTACTGTCTATGTTGTTAAGGATGAAAGAGAATGGTCTTGTGAACCTGTTTTTAAACAGTTTATTATTCAGGTTTTTCATGTCCAGTTCCATCTTGTTATAGACTTCATATTTATAACTCTGGAAGTGATCGTAGTTGTTTTCCGGTTTATGTCTGATGATCTGATGCAGGAGTATGAGTGCAAAGTTTACATTGGCTTTTACTTCATGCGTTTTAAGAGAAACATCAGAGCGTGTGATATCGAAATCGATGACCTGTTCGGATTTGTTGCTGTCTACCGGAAGTGTGGTAGTCAGGTATCCCATTACTCTAACGAGTATAGAGTCTGATGGAAGACTGTTTAATTCAAAGAGGTATTTACCTGTGGCATTACTTACCATGCCCGTGCTGGTACCTTTGAATTGCAAGGTGACAAAGGGGATGATTTCCTGAGAGTGGGCATCCCTTACCACACCACTGATCTTAAACTGTTGCGCCAGTATCAGCATGGGGATACCGGTGAAAGTTAACATCAGGGTTATTCCTTTTGTCCAGGTTCGCATATGGTTAACAATATTATAGTATTTAAGGCCCCGACAAGGCCAGCATCCCTGTAATACATAATCTTACCGCTGAGAGGTAGGATTATCCCGACCGAAAATATATTTTGCAGAATAAGTAAAATGAGTAACTTTGACATACAAAGTACTTTAAGTATGACTGAGCAACAACACCTGGACACCTTAAGTGATATCAAACGGATGATGGAACGGAGTAGCCGCTTCATTTCCCTCAGTGGGCTGAGTGGTATCTTCGCGGGTTGTTCCGCACTGGTTGGTGCCGCTATCTCCTATTACTGGTTACATGATTATTATGTAAGCTGGAATACCACCGGAAGATTTGATGCTGAAGGCTTTGCCTGGTTGCGTGTGAAGCTGATAGCACTTGCATTGATTGTAATGGCATTTGCCCTGGTAGGTGGTATCTTTTTTACCTGGAGACGTGCAAAGCGTAACAAACTACCTGTATGGGATATTACTTCCCGTAATGTGCTGATCAATGCGCTTATCCCTATGATAGCAGGTGGCGCTTTCATCGCCGGACTGCTGTACAATAACCTGGAAGCAATGGTTGCACCGGTCTCCCTGATATTTTATGGTCTGGCACTGGTGAATGCAAGTAAGTATACATTGTCAGATATACGTTATCTTGGTATCGCTGAAATCATACTGGGAATATTGAATGTTTTTTATTTACGCCGGGGTCTTTATTTTTGGGCCGTAGGATTTGGCGTATTGCACATCTTTTATGGTGCAATCATGTGGTGGAAGTATGAAAGGCAATCAGCGTAATTATTGAAAACGAAAAGCGGAGCTTGTGAACAATCCCATAGGAAACTTAAATAAGATATTTGACAGCCGGATCCGGTTGGGTGTCATGAGTATACTGATGGTGAACGAAGAGGTCAGTTTCAATGACTTAAAACAGATGCTTGAGCTGACAGATGGTAACCTGGCTTCTCACCTGAATACCCTGGAAGAAAATGGCTATCTGAAAGTACATAAGGGTTTTATAGGCCGTAAAACCAATACCACCTATTCCATTACCAAAGCAGGCGAAAAAGCCTTCAAAGGGCATCTGGGCGCTCTTGAAAGCATGATCCGTTCTATAGATTAATTTTTTTTGTCCCTATACTTTGAAATTCAAAGCACTTTTAAATAAGAAAACATGGAAACATCTAACCTAAGCGAAAGCACAGACGTGCAAAAACAACCTGTAAAAGAACCGTCGTTCATGAAACGTTATGCTATTGGTATCAAAGCAATACTGATAGGCATCCTGGTAATGCTGCTGCTGATACCGACCGCTATGATCATGGGCCTCATCTCGGAAAGAGAACGCCGGCAGACTGAAGCTACCGAAGAGGTCAGCGGAAAATGGGGTGGTATGCAAACCATCACCGGACCTGTAATTGTTATCCCCTATGTAATTAAACCAGGTGAAACAGGCGTAGCCATGTTCCTGCCGGACAAGCTGACTGTCAACGGTGAACTGCTGCCCGAAATCCGCAAGCGTGGCATTTACGAAGTCGCTGTATACAGCTCGCACTTACAGATAAGCGGATCGTTCTCTCCCCTTGATATTGCAGGGTTGCATATTGCCCCGCAAGACCTGCTGCTGAAAGATGCCTACCTGGCGATAGGGGTAACTGATATGCGCGGTATTTATAACCAGGCTCAGTTACAATGGAATAATCAGCAATTTATTTTCAATCCGGGGGTGGCTAATCTGCTCGCTCCAAGTGGTATGCAGACAAAGATCCCGCTGGCATTGGAACATGATAGCCTCAGTGGTGGCAACTTTTCTGTTAACCTGGACCTGAGAGGGGCCGGGCAAATATACTTCTCGCCGGTAGGAAAGTCTACTACCGTAAATCTTAACTCAAGCTGGACACATCCCAGTTTTGACGGGGCATTCCTGCCTAACCAACATAATGTACATGAGAAAGGATTCACTGCTGCCTGGCAGGTATCTCACCTCAACCGTAATTTCCCCCAGAGCTTTACCGGTGGTAAGGTAGATATACACACTGCCGATTTTGGTGTAGCCTTGTTTATGCCTGTTGATGGATATCAGCAATCTACCCGTGCAGTGAAATATGCCATTCTTATTATCGGTCTTACTTTCCTTGTTTTCTATTTTATTGAGCTGTTACAGCGTTACTCCGTTCATCCATTACAATATATACTCATCGGCGTGGCATTATGTATTTTTTATACTTTGCTGATTGCCCTTGCAGAACAACTGAATTTCCAGCTGGCGTATCTGATATCTGCGCTGTTAACATTAGGATTGGTGACGGCCTATTCAGCCAGTGTATTCCGCAGTAGTCGTATGGCTGCCGGTATAGGGGGCATCCTCATGATCCTGTATGGCTTTATTTATGTGATCATCAGGTCTGAAGATCAGGCGTTGTTAATGGGTAGCCTTGGATTGTTCATAATACTGGCAGTAGTTATGTATTTTAGCCGAAAGATTAAGTGGAACGAATTGTAGTCTACAAATGAAAAGATCATGAATTACCTGCAGCAGCGTATTAAAAGTTTTGGGTTTGCAATAGCCGGTATTATTGCTTTCCTGCGCAGTGAGCCACATGCCCGTATTCATGCAGTGGCAACAGTGATAGTGATAGCGGCGGGATGCTGGTACAGCTTACCAGGTTCTCAATGGATAGCGCTGCTGCTGGTGATTGGGCTGGTTTGGGTGGCAGAGATGTTCAATACAGTGATAGAAAAGATAATGGATCATCTATCGCCGGAATATCATCCTAAAGTGAAATGGATTAAAGATGTGGCAGCTGGGGCTGTATTGGTTGCTGCAGTGATAGCATTGATTACCGGATGTATCATTTTCATACCTTATCTATCCAAATAAAAAAAGGGTGTATCAGATAATGATACACCCTTTTTTATTTATAGAATGATTTTAGAAGTCAACACCCATTCCGAAATACCAGATTGGTTTACCGCGGAAGAACCCAACCGCAGGCCAGCCAGCATCTACACGCAGGAAGTAACCTGCGATGGTAGTACGGGCACCAAAGCCATAACCACCTACGAATGGTCCGAGGAAACCTTCTTTCACTTTCACCGTTACTGTTCCATCACTACCAGTGTAGTAAGTGTAGTTAGCATCTTTAAAGTTCAGTTTCCCGTTCCATGCAGTTCCTATATCAACAAAGGAGGTCAGCTGGAAGTTACGGATGATAGCAGAATTGATGGGCCTGTCCAGGAAAGTAGCAAATACCGGTAAACGTAATTCTGTACTCAGTGCCATTACATTATTACCATTCCTTGCGTTCTGTTTGTAACCACGTAAAGGAGTGGCTAAGGTCTGGAATGCATAGTTCTCACTCATGTTCACCGGAGTCTGAGTATTGATCTTAGGATTCAGCCAGTTGTCTGTACCACCCAGGTAGTACAACAGTTTGCGCGTACCCCAGGAGAAATCAGCGGAGAAGCGGGTAGCCCATATAAAGTTGCGGAAAATAGATTCGTAGTGACGAACATCCACACCTGTATTGTAAGTGAATTTGCCTTTACCTGCGGTGGTTGTACCGAAGATTTCATTCATATCACCATTGATCTGTGCATTCATATCGCCATATATTTTATAGCGGGTACCATGCCAGATGTTTATAGCAGGATTGGTAGTATTGTCGTATACGTATTCCAGTCGCAGTAATGCGTAGTTATCGTGGAAGTCTTTCAGCTTTAATGTTGTTTCATCAGAACCTGCTACCACAAATTTATCGTTACGGTATCCTACCTGCATACGGATGCTTCTTGCTTCGTCAAATGGATAACGTACGTCTAACTGGAAGAGGTTCGTCTTCATCTTAGCAGGGTAGTCTATTAAAATAGTACCGGTGCTGTCTGTACCTAAACTGCTGTACTTATCCACTTTACGGTAGTAAGTGAATTTATAGTCGAAGCGTTTTTTCAGGTAAGCGAAAGAGAAGAAATACTCAGAACCATCCAGTGAGGATGGGATACGGAAACCGCCGGAGAATTTATAATCTTCCATCAGGTCACTTACACCGATACGGATTAAACCATTCAATGGATCTGCCAGCCGGATTGGGCTGGTAGGCTGTCCGGTAAACGGTTGATAACGGTTTATCAGTACGGAGTTATCCAGTGATAAGATCAGATAATCCGAAGAGAACTTCAGTTTATAAGGCAGCAGTTTGGCAGATTTCAGCAGCGATTGCAGCTGAGGGATCTGTACAGCGGTAGCAGTACCGGCAGCATTGCTGGAACTGTCTGCAGGCTCACTTCCGAATTCACTCTGGAAGAAGTCTGCCTTCTTTGCCGTATCTGCTTTAGGTTTGGAATGATAAGTAGGTAATCCCAGGCGGATACTGTCTTCGTGCATTTCACGGGCCCTGAAGGTAGTAGGACGGGCATTGACATTACGTTTACGTAATGCTACTGTATCTACTTTCAGTTTGAAGAGGCGTTTGAAGCCGAACTGCTGGGTAACCTGAGAGACCTCACTCTGATCACCTGCACCTCTTGACTCCTTGATACCATACTGGTAGTTGGTCAACGGGAAGGTGTAGGTAGAGTCTTTGGTGATGGACACTGCCATTACTGAATCCGGTTCAGTAGCGCCGTAATCTGCCAGTGCAGAATCCAGTTCTGTTTTGTCCGGGTTATGCAGTATTTCAGATCCTACAAAGAATAAGGAGTCCACACCTGCTCTTTCGGTTTTGAAGAAACCGGCATAACGGTTACGGATACCGTTGGCATCAGAAACGAAGGTGAAATGTGTATTGTTATATTGTAATGGTGAACGTGCATCACCATATTTCATGTCTGTTAACTGGGAAACCTGTTTGTCGGCGCTCTTGTTCCAGTTGTCTACCAGGAACACATTATAATGTCCGGAAGGCAATACGGTATCGCTGCCTTTAGCAGTAGGTGATGGTCTGTTAGACGAGAATATGATACCGCTTTTGCCAGGGAAGGCTACGAAAGACGGATCAAGATCGTCGTATACATCATTGGTGATCTGTTCTACTTTATTATTGCTGATGCTGTAAGTGTAAATATCGGTATGACCGTTTTTCACAGCAGACAGGAGTAATGAATTATCAAATTCGAAGAAGTACTTCATATCTATTACCCTGTCGAACTTGTTAAGGTCCTGTCTGAGGGTAGTTTTAGATATAAGGTCGTATACCATGAGTTTAGTCTTGCCTTCGTATTCATAGATGATGGCAAGGCGGTTACCTTTCTGGTTCCATGCCAGCAGCGGGTAGTTAGGATCTAACTGACTTTCCTGCATTCTTACACCACTGCGCAGCAATACTTTAGGTTTATTATCAGCTACCTGGATCTGTACGCGGTAGATCCCTTTGGTGAATTCCACCACAGCGTAGTTGTTGCTCTTTGGATTGGCCTGGAAGCGGTAGAAGTTGGATTTTCCTATTTCACGGGCTACCACGGTACGGCCGCGGGTTACCTGTTTGCGTTTGCGGTTATCATCCTGGAAGCGTTTGGCATTGTACACCATGAAGTCCTGCATGGCATTTTTAGGCTTCTGGTTCAGTACCTGCTGGAATCCTTTTTTCAGTCCGCGGTTAATGCGGGTGATGTACATGAGGTAAGGCACCGCATCTTTCCCGTATTTACTTTCTACATAATACCAGAAGGCATGACCTGCCAACAATGGCTTTTCGTAGGCCAGCTGGTTGAAGTTTTTATATCTGCCGGATTGGATGACGTCTTTCAGTTCATCATCGAGGGTAGCGTTCCAGTTTTCTGCTGCGTAAGCAATAAAACCATCTGTGAACCACTTAGGGAAATCTATCAATACTGCATTTCCTGCAAACTCTCCTATATCTTCCCCGAACAACAGGTTTTCCAGCATTACGCGGGCAATACCCTGACGTATCAGCTGGCGCAGATGTTCGTGGTCACCATCAAAGTATATTATCAGCTTATTACCCACCAGCTTGGTGACGCCACCGGTATTCTGCCAGTCAACGCCAATGCCTATATTGGATTGCTTCATTTCTCCGAAGCTGTTATAGACCACAATATTTACCCGTTGACGGAAAGAGAACTCCATGAACTGTTCCAGTTGTGGCAATTCCTTTTCTGCAACCTGAGCGGCGTATTTACCCAGCTCCAATCCGTTTTGGCTGAAATAAGTATTAAAATGACGGGTTTGATAGTAACGCCATTTGAAATTCTTATGCTGTATGCGGTTCTGCCCAAATTCCACGGAGTTGGTCTGTGCCTGTGAAAGATACGAGCCAAGTAATAGGGTACCGGTAAATAATAACCTGGTAATAAGTCGGTTCATACAGAAAGTATTGATAATATTGCGTTCTTAATTAAAATTAGCAAAAATCGGTAACAATGCTTGAAATACAATGTTTCACCTTTAATCCGTTTCAGGAAAATACCTATTTACTCATAAACGAAAAAAAGGATTGTATAATTATAGATCCGGGCTGTTATTTTGAAGAAGAACGAAAAGAATTACTTGCGTATATCGAAAAAGAGGGGTTAAATGTTACCCGCCTCCTGAATACTCACTGCCATCTTGATCATATTTTCGGTAACCGCCTGGTTGCTAAAACATATGGAGTGGGCCTGGAGATACATATGTTAGATAAAATTGTATTAGATCGTTCCCCCGAGATTGGTAAAATGTATAATGTTCCTTTTGAACCTTCCGTGGAACCAGCCCGTTACCTGGAAGAGGGTGAAAAGATACAACTTGGGGATGATGAACTGGTGATATTATTAACGCCAGGGCATTCACCCGGTAGTGTTTGTTTTTACTGTGCTGCACAGCAGTTTGTAATTGGTGGTGATGTGTTATTCTACCAGAGCATTGGCCGCACAGACCTGCCCGGTGGAGACCATCAGACATTAATTAACAGCATACAGGAAAAATTGTTCGTATTGCCCGATGATGTAACCGTATATCCCGGACACGGAAGGTCTACGACCATAGGATTTGAGAAAAAGACCAATCCTTTTCTGCATTAGATCCTGCTGACGAACTTACCGATGAACGGCAGGCGGGAAAACTCTTTCTTCTCCATTTTCAGCAGGAACCAGATATAAGCGCCAAAAAACAGGGTAGCCACTATCAGTGACAATGGTTTAAGCGCATAGATATCATCCGGGGAAATCAGTTTCCGGTTCAGGAAATCGAAGCAGTAATAGGTAAGCACCGCGGTGATAATGTAAGTGATGATCCTGGGCAGGTGGTAAGGTACCGGATAGTACTTCTGTCCCAGGAAGTAACATACTGCCATCTGGATAAAGTAACATACCATAGTGGCAAGGGCTGCTCCAAAGTAGCCCATTCTTGGAATCCACCACCAGTTAAGCAAAAAGGCCATTACTGCCGTAATGATGGTAATGATGGCGCCTGTGCGGGTACGGTCTGTGAGTTTGAACCAGATAGTGAGATTATAATAAATACCTAAGAACATATTGGCCAGCAGTAATACCGGTACGATCTTCATACCCGGATAATACACTGGTTTACGCAGGAAGATCTTCCATATATTCAGGTACAGACTTACGAACAGGAACATAAAACAGAGCAGCACCACAAAGAGTTTCATGATACGGGCATACAGCTTCTGAGGATTCAGTCCCTCTGCCTGTTTAAAGAAAAAGGGCTCTGCTCCTAACTTAAATGCCTGTATGAACATGGTAATCAGGATGGCCAGCTTATAGTTGGCGGCATAAATACCGATCAGCTGTTTCTTGATCTCCATGTCATTGCCAGGCAGGTACTGTGGCAGGAACCAGGCCCGGTCGAAGGTTTCGTTCACCATACCGGCCATACCCACTATGATCAGGGGAACGGCATAGTTCAGCATTTGTCTCCACAGCTTTGTATCAAACTCCCATTTAATACGCAGTAACTGCGGCAGGAATAACAACAGGGTAACGGCGCTACCCAGCATGTTGCTGAGATAGATGAAGCCTACCTGGTCATCTTTATCGACGAGTGGCAGCCAATGCCAGCCGGCTGCTCGTAATTTAGGGACCAACACCAGAAAGAAAACATTGAAGCCAATAGTGGTGAGGATACCCGAGATGCGGATAAACGCATAACGTACCGGCCTGTTCTCCAGTCGTAGCTGGGCAAAGGGAATGGCGGTTAATGCATCAAATGCCATGATCATAACGACGGCTGTATAAAACCCGGGATGTCCTTTCAGGCCGCCCAGCTCTCCTACATAAGAATTGATCACAGGACCACGCAGTAACAATAATAATATGGTGATACCTATAGTGGTAAATAATAATGAAAGGGTAGAGACACTTAATACGGAACGGCTGTTCTCCTTTTTCGCAAAGCGGAAAAAGGCGGTTTCCATGCCATAAGTGAGTATAATATTCATAAAGGGCACGTAGGCATATACGGTAGACATTTCTCCGTAGGCAGCCTGCGTCATCAGTTCCAGGTAAAGAGGGGTTAAAAAGTAGTTAAGCAGTTTACTTGCTATGTTACTAAAACCGTAGTATATCGTCTGTCCTGCTAATGATTTAATACTCAAAGCCCTGATTTTTAACCAAAATTAATTATTCCAATCCTTTCCTGCGGCCTTGTTTTTTCTCAGACAGCTGCTTTTTGAATTGCAGCCGTTTCTCCTTTACAGCCTTCGAGGGTTTGGTAGCAATGCGCTTCCTTGGCTTTATCAAAGCCTTCTGCACAAGTTCGTTCATTTTTTTAACTACCAGCTGTTTATTGCCCAGCTGGGTGCGCTCTTCCTGAGAACGTACCTGCAAAAAACCTTCCGAATTTATGCGGTTTGACAGTTTTTCCTGTATCAGTATTTTTTGCTCAGGCGTGAGCAAACCAGATTCCTCTACATGAAAGTATCCTTCTACCATCGTTTCTACCTTATTCACATTTTGCCCTCCACTACCACCGCTGCGGGCAGTCCGGAAATTAATTTCCGGGGCAAGATCTATACTCATTATATTAGCTTTTTCTTATGATTGATTATCGTAATTTAATAAAGGTAATTTATTCGGGACACTTCTATTAAAACCTATATCATGACTTTCCTTACTTCCTTACAGCTGCGCGTCCTAAAAACCAGTTTTATACCTGCCCTTCTTATATGGGGATTGACGGATTATTATCCATTACCTGCCCCGGTAAATATCCTGGTTACTTTAGCTGCATTTTTTTTATGGGAATTCATTATAGAGAAAAAATGGATGAATGCAGGGATCATCAGCTGTGTTATTATTGCGTTTTTCGGACTGCAATATTTAATGCAGGTCTATTTAATGGAGAAATTTTTCATGGAGGATTATTTAATACATAATAATGAAGCACACCTGAACATAAACAACTGGCTGTTATTAACTCATCTGAATAGTTTTATAGCCAATCTGATGGTGATTATCACCCGGTTTTACCTGAAGGGAACAGAGAAAAAGTACACCGCAGGACTACTCGCAGCTTTGATTTTTTATCTTTTACCTAAAACAGGTAACCCTTTCAGCAGTGGTCCTTACCATTTCTTCATGGACATCCTGTTGCAAAACTGGTGTAAAATCATCTTTTACTATGTACTTGTTTTCCTTATTGAAAATGGTTTTGCTTCGGGAAATATCTTTGAAAAACTATATTCCAAAATACAGGTATTGAACAAATGGGAATATCTTTTTATATGGATAGCCATTTTCTTTGTGTGGATGAGTTGTGTAGGGGACCTGAATACAAGGATAGAAGTGATGTTTGCAAAAGAAAAAATGAACGGAGAGCCAATATTACTCTCCGGTATATTCATACTGGCGGGTGTATTATTTTTGTATACCGGGACTTTGTTGCTGCGTAATATTATTAGCAGCAGGGCTTTGACCATAGGTAAGTATAGTCCCTGGTTATTATTGCTGCACCTGATCCCGGGTGTAAATATTATAGCAGTAGTGATCAGTTTTTTCTCAAAAGAAAGAGAAGGTACAGTGGTAGATAATGGTCTTGATTATACAAATGCAGACAGAGGGCTGGCTAAAAAAGTAATGATCGCTGTCGGGATTATCGTTACTGTTTATAACATCTACCATATGCTGGTAGTGCCTACCGGCCTGAGATTGGTAGGAATAGGCATTCTGTCGGTTATATACCTGTTAAAGATCCTGGCTTATATCAGGCTGCCTTACAATAAAATATTTGTGTATGCCGTAGTCGGATTTAATATTCTCACTATCGCATATTCTATTGATGACCGCTTTATTATTTATCTTTCACTTATTTATCTGTATTATTATTTCCTGATAGAATTATTTTATCCTGAACTGGAGCCGGAAGATATTATGGAGGTGAAGAATGTACAGGGTATCTAAAGCATTACCTATATGCGTGCAGTTATACAGCGTGTTACCAAAGCATCTGTCACGGTAGAAGACCAGATTACCGGTAGTATCAACACCGGGTTACTGGTATTACTGGGGGTAGAAGATGCGGATACAACAGAGGACATTATATGGCTAAGTAATAAGATCACTAACCTGCGCATCTTTAATGATGCGGAGGGAGTGATGAACCAGTCTGTTAAAGAGGTGGATGGAGATATCTTGTTAGTGAGTCAGTTTACCCTGTATGCAGCTACTAAAAAAGGGAACCGTCCTTCTTATATCCGTGCCGGTAAACCAGATATTGCTATCCCTTTATATGAACAAATGATTATCCAACTGGGTTTGGATATGGGAAAACAGATTTACACAGGTATCTTCGGTGCGGATATGAAAGTAGCACTGCTGAATGATGGGCCGGTGACAATTATCATTGACACAAAAAATAAAGAATGACAATTCAGGAAACTCAGGAGAAAATAGATGGCTGGATCAAAACCGTGGGTGTGCGCTATTTCAGTGAACTCACCAACATGGCCATTTTAACTGAAGAGGTGGGGGAAGTGGCCCGTATTATGGCCAGGAAATATGGAGATCAGTCATCTAAGGAATCCGATCAGAAAAAAGAATTGGCAGATGAGCTGGCAGATGTACTGTGGGTGCTGCTCTGCATCGCCAATCAGACGGGGATAGATATGACAGAGGCGATGGAAAAGAACTTCGAAAAGAAAAATATCCGGGATGCTACCCGGCATAAGGAAAACAAGAAGCTGCAATAAAAGGCCGATTTTTTGATAAATGAATGATATGGAACGTCCCGGAATTATAAAAGGTTATTGGCTGGTGCTGAAACAGACAGGTAATGATTTTATCGATGATAAGGTCCTGAAACTGAGCGCGGCGCTTTCTTATTATACGATCTTCTCCATCGCTCCCATGCTGATTGTGATCATTACACTTTTCCAGGTATTCCTGGGAAGAGAGGCAATAGAAGGTAGTGTATATGGGCAGATCAATCACCTGGTAGGTAATCAGGCTGCTTTACAGATTCAGGAGATGATTAAAAATGCAACGCTTTCCGGAGATTCTACCTGGGCCACTGTTGTAGGGGTAATCACCCTTATTTTTGGTGCTACCGGGGTATTCGGGGAAATCCAGGATTCCATCAATTTCATCTGGCAGCTGAAAGCCAAGCCTAAAAACGGGTTGCTTAAGATCCTCATAAACCGTCTGCTCTCCTTTTCCATGGTCATCAGCCTGGGATTTATATTGCTGGTATCACTGGCATTGAACGGGCTGATAGAATTATTTGGTAAGCAGTTAATCCTTTTATTACCCCAGGTAACAGAGGTAAGTGTGGTAATCATTTACATTATTAACCTCGGAATAACCTTTATTATTATCACCCTCTTATTTGCTATTATATTCAAAGTATTACCCGATGCCAAGGTGCAGTGGAAGCATGTGATAGTGGGCGCTGTTACCACAGCAGTGCTGTTTATGATCGGTAAATTTGCGATCGGGTTTTACCTGGGTGCCAGCAAAATAGGCTCTGCTTACGGGGCCGCAGGGTCTATCGTCATTATTTTACTATGGGTATATTACTCCGCTATTATCCTGTATTTTGGCGCAGAATTTACCCAGGTATATGCCGAATATCATGGGGCGAGAATCCAGCCTAATGCCTATGCAGTATGGGTGAAAGAGATTCCGGTAGAGTCAACTGCCCCACTTGAAGCAAGGATTTCAGAGGAAAAGCCTGCTCCTGAGTCCCGTTAATTCCGAAAGCCTTATTATATTTGCGCCATTATGGCAACAGATCAGAATAAATTCCCGGCGATTATTGCGCATTGTAAAGAATACGGTTTCGTTTTCCCGTCCAGCGAGATTTACGATGGATTAAGTGCGGTATATGATTATGGCCAGTACGGAGCACAGTTGAAGAAGAACATCCGCGACTACTGGTGGAAGAGCATGACCCAGATGCACGAAAACATTGTGGGGATTGATGCTGCCATCTTCATGCACCCTACTACCTGGAAAGCGTCCGGCCATGTGGACAGTTTCAGCGATCCCATGATAGATAATAAAGACAGTAAGAAACGTTACCGGGTGGATCACCTGATAGAAGCGTTTGCTGCTGACTTACCGAAAGAGGAAGGTGAGGCACTGTTGGCTAAAATGGAACTTCTGGAGAAAGATGCGGATTATGCAGGTCTTAAACAGTTAATAGACGATAATAAGATAAAGTGTTCAATAAGTAAAACGGCCAATTGGACGGAAATCCGTCAGTTTAACCTGATGTTCTCTACCCAGCTGGGTAGTGTGACGGATGAGGCCAGCGAAATATACCTGCGTCCGGAAACGGCTCAGGGTATTTTCGTGAACTTCCTGAATGTGCAGAAAACCGGCCGTATGAAGATACCTTTTGGTATCGCGCAGACCGGTAAGGCTTTCCGTAATGAAATCGTAGCCCGTCAGTTCATTTTCCGTATGCGTGAATTCGAACAGATGGAAATGCAGTTCTTCATCCGCCCTGGCACTGAGGGTGAGTGGTATGCATACTGGAAAGAAGAACGTATGAAATGGCATAAGAGCTTAGGCACTTCTCCGGAAAGATATCATTTTAAAGATCACGTAAAGCTGGCGCATTATGCAAAGGCGGCAGTAGATATTGAATATGAGTTCCCGATCGGTTTCAAGGAAGTAGAAGGTATCCATTCCCGTGGAGACTTTGACCTTACTCAACACCAGATTTACAGTAAGAAGAAGTTACAGTACTTTGATACAGAGATCAATCAGAACTATGTTCCTTATGTGATAGAAACATCTATCGGTCTGGATCGTATGTTCCTGCTGACAATCTGTGAGGCATATGCGGAAGAGGACCTGACTAAAGACGGTAAGGAAGATAGTCGCGTAGTACTGAGATTCCCTGCGAAACTGGCTCCTACCAAACTGGCTATTTTCCCATTGACCAAGAAAGATGGTTTACCGGAAATTGCCAAGGAACTGATGGAAGAATGTAAATCTGCTTTCTATTGCTTCTATGAAGAGAAAGATGCGATCGGTAAACGTTACCGCCGTCAGGATGCTATTGGTACACCTTTCTGTGTAACAATCGATCATCAGACTAAAGAAGATAACATGGTGACTATCCGTTACAGAGATAGCATGGAACAGGAAAGAATTCCTTTGAATAAAGTAAAAGAGATAGTATTAAACGCTATCAGTTAAATTTTGGGTGCAGGGCGATGCCCTGCAAAACCCTCTCATAATTTGTGATGGTGCGAAGCACCATCACAAATTATCCATATAACTCCAGGTGAATATCGTGTCTGTCGTACCCCATTGCCATAATCCGCTGTTTCGCCTCATCAATCATTTCCTTCCATCCACAGAGAAAGAAATAAGCCGGCCTTTTGTTCAGGGCCAGTAATTCCTCATAGATCAGGTGTACATATCCTTTATGGCGTGTCCAGGAATCGTCCTCCTGAGAGAGCGTTGGCAGGTATTGAAAGCCTGGCAGCTGATTCTGCAGTTGCCACATTTCATCCGCATAGAGCAGGTCGCATTGCTGCCGGCAGCCATAAATAAGGTGTACGGGCTGATGGGGAATGCCATGTGTATGGATATGGTGTGCCATAGCCCGGAAGGGGGCAATCCCTGTGCCGGTGCAGATAAGGAAAAGCTCCCTATCCAGCTGTTCGGGTAAGGTGAAGCAGCCCAATGGCCCTTTCAGTACCAGCTCGCTGCCTTCTTTCACTTCATTGAAGAGGTAGGTAGTACCCGCTCCGCCCTGCAGCAATACGATGACCAGTTCAATTTCATTGGTCCCGTTCGGTGGAGAGGCGATAGAGTAGCTTCGCCAGCGTTTATTCTTCTTTTCGTGAATGGGGAGATCCAGGGTAACAAACTGACCAGGTTTGAAGTCAAAACAGTCTTTTTCCCTGATCTGTATCCAGAACCGTCTTGTATTAGGCGTCTCCTGTACAATACGGGTTACGTAACCATTATACCATTGTTCTAGCATTTGCGTGGAATTTCTCTTTTAAATTTAACGAAAATAGTCCGTTTTCGATTTCTTCGTATCTTTGCCCCCCTCATGAATATACAGGCTGTTTTACAACTGTACCAGCGTGATACCCGGCTGCAACAGCTGGTTAAAGGGATCAATTTGTCTGGTCCGAACTACTTTCAACTTACAGGATTGACCGGCAGCGCCACTACTTTTGCAGCAGTAGGGGCCTGGGAGCTTGCTGCTTCCACCAATCACCTGTTCATTTTAAACGACAAAGAAGAAGCCGCTTACTTCCATAACGACCTGGAACAACTGAGTCAGGCCCTGGATATCTTCTACTTTCCGGACTCCTTTAAGAAAACCGGTCAGTTTAACGAACTGAACGGAAGCCATAGCATGCTGAGAACGGAAGCGCTGATGAAGTTCTCCGGTCCCAGCATCAACAAGAAAGTCCTGGTTACTTATCCGGAAGCGCTATGGGAAAAGGTATCTGCCTCTGTTGCTTTCAGCGCCAACATGGTACAGCTGAAAGTAGGGGATGTACTGAAAGTGGACCCCTTACTGGAAAAACTGGTAGGCTGGGGATTCCATTTTACTGACTTCGTCTATGAACCAGGACAATATGCTCTTCGTGGCGGTATCCTCGATATCTATTCTTTTGGCAACGAAAAGCCTTACCGTATTGAACTGTTCGGAGAAGATATTGACTCTATCCGGTTGTTTGATCCGGAATCACAGCTGAGTGAGCGTAAGCTGACTCAGGTGACGCTGATCGCCAATATGGATACCCATGGACTGGATCATCAGAAAACGTCCCTGCTGGAGTTCCTGCCGTCTAATACAGTGGTATGGATGAAAGACCCTGCTTATGTGCAGGATGTAATCCTGCAACTGGAAGAACGACTGGATGCCTTTTTACAAACAGGACAAAAGGTGAAGGTGGATGATGATGAGAAGATGGACCTGTCGGAGACCGATTTCGTAAAGGCACATCCGCTGATGCAACAGATCTTACAGCGGAATTGTGTGGTGTTCGGGAAGCGATCCTGGTGGGAAGAGACGAACCGTTCCTTTACACCGATCAACTTTGAAACACAGGAACAACCGGTATTTAACCGGCAGTTTGAAATGCTGATCAAAGACCTTGATGGGCACGATAAGAAAAAGTATTCACTCTTCATCTTTGCCGAGAATGCCAAACAGCTGGAAAGACTGCGCAGTATTTTCGAAGACCTGAAAGCAGATTTTTCTTTTTATCCTATTGCCGTTCCCGTTAGTCATGGGTTCATAGATCATACACTGAAAATAGTTTGTTATACAGATCACCAGATCTTCCAGCGTTACCACAAATACAAGGTAAAGCAGGCATATAACAAGAACAAAGCGATTACACTCAAAACACTGCGTGAACTACAGGCAGGAGATTTTGTGACACATATCGATCATGGTATAGGAGTGTACAGTGGTTTGCAGAAGATTGAAGTAGGTGGTAAAATGCAGGAGGCTATCCGTATCATTTACAAGAACAGTGACCTGTTGTATGTAAATATCAACTCCCTGCATAAGATCAGTAAATATACCGGTAAAGAAGGTGTGGAACCCCGTGTGAATAAACTGGGTAGTGATGCCTGGGATAAGCTGAAAGAAAAAGCGAAAACACAGGTAAAAGATATTGCGAAAGATCTTATCAAACTATATGCTGCGCGTAAGGCAGAAGAAGGGTTTGCCCATTCTCCTGATACCTATCTGCAAACAGAACTGGAAGCATCTTTCCTGTATGAAGATACACCAGACCAGAGTAAGGCTACAGCTGATGTGAAGAGAGATATGGAATCTCCCTCTCCTATGGACAGGCTGGTATGTGGTGATGTGGGCTTTGGTAAAACAGAGATCGCAGTACGTGCGGCGTTTAAATCACTGGTAGATGGTAAACAGGCTGCCGTATTGGTACCTACTACTATCCTGGCTTTCCAGCACTTCAAAACTTTCTCCGAAAGATTAAAAGACTTCCCCTGCACCGTAGATTATCTCAACCGCTTTAAATCATCCAAAGAGAAAAAGGATACTTTACAGCGCTTAGCAGAAGGAAAGATAGATATCATTATCGGTACACATGCTTTATTAGGGAAGGATGTTAAGTTCAAAGACCTGGGTGCACTGATCGTGGATGAGGAACAGAAATTCGGGGTATCTGCAAAGGAAAAACTGAAGCAGATAAAACTGAATGTGGATACACTTACACTAACGGCTACGCCTATTCCAAGAACACTACAGTTCTCTCTGATGGGTGCACGTGACCTGTCTGTTATCAATACACCACCGCCTAACCGTCAGTCGATAGAAACAGAAGTACATGTGTTTGATCATGACCTGATACGTGATGCGATCTACTATGAAACAGAGCGTGGCGGACAGGTATACTTTGTATATAACCGTGTGAAAGGACTGGGAGAAATGAGCAGCCTGATAAAGGGATTATGCCCGGACCTTTCTATTGCTACTGCACACGGACAAATGGAAGGGCATCAGCTGGAAGAAGTGATCATGGACTTTATAGACCGTAAATACGATGTACTTGTATGTACCAATATCGTAGAAAGCGGTGTGGATATTCCGAATGCAAATACCATCATTATCAATAATGCACATCACTTCGGGTTAAGTGATCTGCACCAGTTGCGCGGACGTGTAGGACGCAGTAATAAAAAAGCATTCTGTTACCTGCTGGCTCCTCCTGTAAATACATTGCCGGCAGATAGCCGTAAGCGTTTGCAGACACTGGAACAGCATAGTGAGCTGGGTAGTGGTTTCCAGATAGCGATGCGCGACCTGGACATACGTGGTGCGGGTAATTTACTGGGTGGGGAACAGAGTGGTTTTATGGCAGAGATAGGCTTTGATATGTACCAGAAAATTCTGGATGAAGCTATCCGTGAATTAAAACAGAATGAGTTCCGGGAGTTGTTTAAAGATCAGCTGGAAGAGAAGAAGGATTATGTAAGTGATTGTACGATTGATACAGATCTTGAAATCCTGATCCCGGATAGTTATGTGGAAAGTATTCAGGAACGTCTGAACCTTTACCAGGAGTTGGATAACATTACCCTGGAAGCTAAACTGCAGGATTTCGAGAAAGCTTTACAGGATAGATTCGGTCCTGTGCCTGATCAGGTAAAAGACCTGCTGACTACCATACGATCCCGCTGGATGGCTATTCAGCTGGGCTTTATAAAGATGATGCTGAAGGAAGAAAAGCTGCGTTGTTATTTTATCAATAACCCGGATTCTCCTTTCTTTACCTCTGCTACATTTAATCATATGCTTACTTATATTCAGACACGTGTGAATAATGCGAAGCTGAAACAGGTAGGTAAGAATTTTATGCTGGTGGTAGATAATATAAAATCGATGAATGATCTGCATGACTTCCTGAAAGGAATGACAGACTCAAGAAAGTAATAAAAAGATAAAGCCCGGTATTTATAGTACCGGGCTTTATTATTGTTTATCGTACTAATGTTACTGTTCCTTTTCTACTGAATGTTCTCCCTAAATAATCTTTCCCCTGAATCATCCATACATAGGTGCCTGCTTCTGAAGGAATGCCTTTAAATGTGCCATCCCAACCGGTTGTCAGGGATTGTGTACGGAATACTTCCTGTCCCCAGCGGGACCATACACAAAAGAAATCAAGGGCTGGTACTCCCGGAGAAATAGCGTGGAAAACATCATTGCGTCCATCGTTATTGGGAGAGAAAGCAGTGGGTACATAAAACTCCGGCCCCTTATATACTTTTACGTTCAGGGTATCTTTATCGATACATCCTTCCGGAGATGTTACGGTGAGATAATAAGTCTGATCTGATTGCAGATAAGCCAGCGGAGCAGAAGAATAACTATTATCCAATCCGTTGGCAGGAGACCAGCTGTATTGCAGGTTCTGGCCATTCGCAACAGCGTTTAACTGTAAAGGTTGTCCATTGGCAATGAGTGTATCACGTCCTGCATTTACATGCAGGTCTAAAATTGAAACGGGAACAACAACGGTATTGGATACACAGTTATCCGTACTGACTGTATAGAGAGATGCCTGGTAATCTCCACCTTTGGGGTATGTATAGTTCAGCAGTTGTGAACTAACTATAGCGCCGTTCCCAAGGTCCCAGTGCCATTCCTGCAAAGCAATAGCTGGTGTAAAATCTGTACCGGTGAACTGAACAGGGAAACCCAGACAGGCATTTTCTCCGGTCGCGCTCACCGCCGGTGTAGCATATGCCTGTAACGTTTTCTGTATCTCATCAGTACATCCTTCTTTGGATGTTACCTGTAAGTGTATATCATAAGAGCCGGTAGCGGTATAGGTTACTACAGGGTCTTTAGTATCAGATGTTTGTCCGTTCCCAAAGTCCCAGTTCCAATACGCTAATGAACCTACGCTAAGCGTCGTTTCATCTTTAAACTGTAGTTGTTTCCCGGTGCATAATACCGGCATAGAGAAGTCTGCCACAGGGTAGGTGCCTATTGTTACGGGTTGTTTCATGGTATCAGACACACAACCGCTGTTATCTTCTATCACCATTGTTACCAGGTATTTTCCGGGTTTGGCATATTGATGTGGTGGTGGCTGAGAGACGGTGTATGTAGTACCATCTCCGAAATCCCATAACCAGCGGGTAATGGTACCGAAAGACTTGGAGTTGTCTCCAAAGGTAACAGGCGTACCGTCACAGAAAATCTGACTGTTATCAAATTCCAGCTGAGGGCGTAAGGCTGCGCAGAACTGTTGTTTGTTGGAACTACCGCCGGTACCGGAGCCAAACCCCCAGTATACTAAAGGGCTGTTGTTAAAAATATCTTTTACCAGATCTTTTTGAAGAGATAACCTGGTTGCACCATCCATACTAACGTCCATTTGTTTAGCCGTAGCATCCCATTTAATGCGGAAAATATGCCAGTTGCAGTCTTCTATATTATCGCTGCTGATAAGGGCCGTAACAGGCCCCGCAAGGTTATTTGCCGAGAGGTGATCTGTTACGCCATTCATTTGTATAGCCAGGTGATCAAAAGAAGGGTCGTTTTCATCATCATTCTGCCAGGTATCTATGATAACTCCCAGGGAAGGACTGATTCCTTTAAAACCTATACCCTGCCCAATAGCTCCCAGGTTGGTACCTTGTGTCTGCAAAATAAATCCTATGCCATCGGCCCCGGTTTCATCTTTACAACCCAGGTTTACATCGAAATAATAATCAAAGGAAGCGCTCAGATCAATCTTATTCTTATTCCATACTGTGCCACTGGTGAAGGTTACATCTTCGGTGAGTACATAACAGTTACAGGTACGCTGGGTAGCAGCGCCATTCAGAATATAAGGAGTTTGTAACTGGGCGTAAAGGATAATCTGCATGCACAAAAGCCCTGCAATTAACCATATTGTTTTCCCCATAAGTGGCTTATGAAAGGTAATATATATAAAAACCCCGTTGTAACATATAGGGATGACGAACGTTTTAGTTGACGACCTTATATATCTATAATCGTCAAGTATTGGGCATTGATTAGCCGTAAAAATATTTTTACGGGATTTATGGAATCTTATTCTTTGGTAGCATCATAGTAGAAAATAAAAAACAAATCATATGAAAAAGGTAATGTTTATACTGGCAGGATTATTTTTATCAACTCTTAGTCAGGCACAGCAAACAGACAACAAACCTCCTGTAAAGAAAATTGAGGTAACGGGTTCTGCAGAAATTGAGATTACTCCGGACGAGATCTATTTAGATATAGCGTTGAGAGAATACAAGAATAAAACAACAAAGGTAGAGATTGGGGTACTGGAAAAACAATTGCAAAAGGCGGTGCTGGATGCTGGTATTGCACCTGCGGATCTTACCGTATCGAATGTATTTGGAAACAACTACGAACAGTGGTGGGTAAAGAAGAAAAAGGTCACTGATTTTATGGCGCGTAAACAGTTCCGTTTAAAACTCAGCAAGCTGGATAAAGTGAATGCGATACTTGGAGCGGTAGATGAGGAAGGTATTGAAAGTGTAAACATCAGCAGTTATACCAGCAGTAAGATGGAGGAATACCGTAAAGAAGTAAAGGTAAAAGCATTGCAGGCTGCTAAAGCAAAAGCCGGTTATATGCTGGAAGGTATCGGAGATAAGATAGATGGTGTACTGGAAGTGCAGGAGATCAATACAGATAATTATTCTGATGTACGTCCTTTAATGGCAAATGCATACATGAGAAGTGATAAAGCGATGGATACAGAATCAGCTATGCCCGATATCGATTTTAAAACGATCAAGGTAAGAGCAGAAGTAAGAGCGGTATTTTTCATTAAATAAGAATAAATCAAAAGGCCCCTGTCCGTAATACGAACAAGGGCCTTTTTTATAAAACAAACACACAACTATCTTATCAATTATCCCACCATACTTTATCAGCCAGTGTAGCCTTTTGTATAGCCTGAGGATTTGCACTGATCTCATTCAGCGGATAGAGAAACCTGCGGGGAATAACACTTACGTTGTTATTGGTAATCACTTTTAGATCAGGATAACCGGTACGGCGCCAGTCTACATAAGCCTCCTGTGAAAAGAAGTTTGCTGTATTCTTTTCTTCTATGATCATCTGCAGAGCATTCGCTGAAGTTAACGTACCACGTAATGATAAGTAAGTCTGTGCAGCTGCACTGGTAGTATCAATACCCAGCTTTAACAGGTTGCCTGCAACAGCAGCCCTGTATATAGGTTGCGCAGCAGCATAACCGGAAATGATATAAGTAGCTTCTGCTTTCAGGAACATTGCTTCAGCAGCATTCAGTACGTATACATTAGAAGCGATGCCTCCATAGAAACTTCCTGCCACAGAAAAATCTGATAAGGTCCCTGCACCTGCACCGATCACATTACCGGTATATAAACCGGTCCCTTCTGCTTTGCTTACCAGGTAAGGCAAACGTGGATCACTGTGTGCTTTCAGAGAGTCTACATATTTTGATGATAATGTTAAAGTAGTGGTATTGAAAAAATGCAGATACCATGGATTAGATGAGGTGGATGTTCCTGTGTAAGGGAAAAAACAGTCATCGTCATTGCTGGTCATACCGTTACTTAATGCAGCCAGTGCCAGTGTTGCCTGTGCAGAGGCGGTATAACCGGGCGCTTTTGTAAGGTGCATATAATAACGGGCTTTGAGCGTATATGCCATCTTGGCCCATTTGGTCATATCTCCGCTATAGAAATAATCATCTGTAGAAGGAGTAGTACCGGTACCTGCATTTACTTCAACAATGGCGCTGTCTAATAAGGCCTGAATTGACTTGTAAATATCTTCCTGGGCATCATATGAAGGAGTGGTATTACCAACACCGGTAAATGCCTGGGAATAAGGAATATCTCCCCAGAGGTCTGTAGCATTACCCAGTGCATAAGCAGTTAATATTTTAGAGATACCTGCATACATACCATTGCCATTTGCCGTAGCCTGTACATTTAAGAGATGCAGGTTATTCATTATTGCTACATAGTAAGAGCCCCAGAAATCATCAAAGGTAGAACTGGTGACCATGTAATTGACAGTATTCGGCAGTGGCTGATTAGGTACACAATTCTGCATCCACTGATTAACAAGTGAAGCACCATTACCGGCTGTGATATATTGGGATGTAGCTGCTTCCAGGGGTGCCAGCATCAGGCTTTCTGATACAGTGGATGGCACATTTGGATTGTCATTTACATCCAGGTATTTTTTACACCCTGTAAATACAGTAGTTGCAAGGGTGATTATGATGATGAATGATCTTTTCATGTTGTAAATAGTTTGCGTTTAAAAAGTGATCCTGAGTGTGCAGTCAAATGAGCGGGAAGTAGGCGCTGAGAATGTATAGATCCCCAGTCCACTGTTATGGTTGCCCCATGAGTTCACTTCCGGATCACCACCGGTGAAATCAGCTGCTTTATGAATCCACAGGTTACGCCCTGTCAGCACGATAGACGCATCTTTGAATGGCATTTTGCCTAATAGTTTTTTATCGAGGTTGTAAGACAGTGATACGTTACGCAGTTTGATGTAAGAGTCGTCCTGTATTACGGCTTCGGTTATACCGCTTATCTGCTGGAAGTACTGCTGACCGGTTACTGAAACTGTATTGGCAGTACCGGTTGCATCGCTGATACCTTTTACTACCCTGTCTGCCCTGTTTTCAGTAGGTTTGGATGTACCATAATACAAGCCATAACCATCATCAGAGTTTAAGATATCTCCACCTTGTTTGGTGTCGATGAAGAAGCTGAAACCAAATTGTTTGTAACGGATGTAGTTGGTGATACCGCCTGTCCAGCGAGGAGTGATATTACCTACGATGCCATATTCATCTGATGCATAAGGTAAGCCTGCATCGTTGATTTTTAACTGGCCATCTGTTGTGCGTGCATATTTAGTTCCGAACAAAGAACCCCATGGCTGGCCTTTTACTGCATAGATAGTACCAATGGATGTCTGATCCAGGCCACCACCAATTTGCAGTACTTTTGAATTCAGCTTGGTGTAGTTAATGGTAACATCCCAGCTGAAACTTTTTGTTTTAACAGGAGTAAGGTTTAATAATACCTCAACACCTTTGGTCTCCATCTTGGCAGAGTTGATTGTTGTAGAGGAGTAACCGGTAGAGTTAGCCAGTGAAATACCGGATACAAGACCATCACTCATTTTTCTGTCGAAATAGGATGCTTCCAATCCTATCCTGTTGTTGAACATTTTTGTCTCCAATCCTATTTCAAACTCTTTCTGTAATTCATTTTTCAGATTAGCATTACCCAGGGCGCTGTTAATGAGGAAGCCATTCTGTCCATTATAAGGGAAGTTAAGGTTACTGCTGGCATCACCGGCAATAACAGCCTGTAAGTATGGAGTCTGAGTGGAATAAGCTACTACGTTATCATTACCTACAACAGCATAAGAAGCTCTCACCTTAGCGAAGTTGACAGTCTCCTTTAATTTATCTGTAAATAATTCAGAGAAGATGAAACCGGCTGCAGCAGAACCATAAGGGTAGTAAGTATGATTAGTTGCTAACACGGAGCTGCCATCATATCTTCCACTGAGGGAGAGGACGATCATCCTGTTATAATCAACTTCTGCCTGGGCATAAAAGCCTACTTTCCTGTTTCTTGTCATGGACTCTGTGTAGGTCACAGTAGATGCACTGGCCATGTTGTAATAGCCTGGTTTTGCCAGTCCAAGACCTTTGGCAGTCATATAATCTGAATAATTGGCGTATATGTTATTACCCAGCATCAGACTGGAATTGAACTTACCGATCTGTTTCTTTAATTGAACGATAAAGTCGTGATTATACTGACGGAAGTTCTGATTATTCGTGTATACCAGACCGGTAGTATAAGTAATATCGTTTGTATTTACATGATAATTCAGATGGTCTGTATAAATATCCGCACCTATTCTTTCAGTAACAGACAACCAGTCGTTTGGAGCATATACAAAAGTCAGCAACGGTAAGAACCTGTTGACAGTAGAAGTATTCAGTACATTATCCAGTACCCAGTAAGGATTGTTACGGCTGTAGCGGTATAAGCGCTGTGTACCATCCGCATTCTGATAAGGATGGAAGTCATAGGATACAGGTCCCATGAATACTGTCCATAAAGGATTTTCCAGTCCATATCCTTCCGGCATTTTGTGGTTCAATACATTGCTGTAAGTAAACTGGAAAGTGGAGCTGAGTTTACTGGAGATTTGTGTATTATATTTTGCAAAGATGCTATGTCTGGTATAATCAGTATTAGGGATAGTACCCTGCTGATTAAAGTAGGAATAAGACATAAAGTAGTTGGACGTTGCATTACCTCCATCCACACTGATGGTGTTGTTGGTAGTAACACCAGTTCTGAAGAAATCTTTCAGAGGATTATGTCCGGGTACTTTTTTACCGTTTGCAGTGAGGGTATCTATTGCAGGCCCCCAGGAAGTACTGGCTTTGGCAGTTTCTCCATCTATATATACACCTTTATTACCCTGTGCATATTTGTATTGTCTGTCGGGGAAAATGGTATTTTCAAATGATACACCTGATGAAAGGGAAACGGTTGGTTTCCGGTTGATGTTGCCTTTCTTGGTAGTAATAAGCACAACACCTCTTGCACCCGCAGAACCGTACAATGCGGTAGCTGCGGCACCTTTTAATACGTTGATACTTTCGATGATACCCGGATCGATATCTGCGAGGCGGTTTGTACCGGGGCCACCGTCAAAGGCAGCATCAGTTTCATCGTTGTTGATGGGCACGCCGTCCATTACAATTAACGCCTGGTTTTCGCCGGCGATGGAAGTAACACCACGGATAACGATACGTGCAGAACTACCGGGCATTCCTGATGAGCTGGTGATCTGTACACCGGATACTTTACCGGTGAGAGAGTTTAATACATTCGGTTCTTTAGCCCGGAGGATCTCTTCACTTTTTACTTCCTGGGAGCTGAATGTGAGGTTGCGTTTTTCTTTTTTCACACCCAATGCTGTTACCACAACTTCATTCAGATCGCTGGGATTTTCTGCCAGTGTAATGGAGAGATGATCTTCACCACCCAGCGTGATTTCTTTTGTAGTGAAACCCACAGCGCGTATGGTGATGATGGCACCGGAAGCCGCATTTAATTTAAATGTACCATCTTTTTCGGTGATGGTACCTTTGGTGGTGCCTTTAATAGAGATAGTCGCATAACTAACCGGATGTTTACTTTCATCGGTCACAGTTCCTTCGATAACTCTGGTCTGTGCAAAGGTGAGGGAACTGCATAGCAGCCCCGCAAGCAGTGCCAGCAGGTAATATGAGTTTCTTTTCATACAACGAGATTAGATATTGGTTTCTTATGTGAAAAATCGTCCCTTTAAGCCATTCACCTGAACGGCATCCAATGTTGGTTCCTTAAGTTCATTGTCACTCACTTCAAAGTAAGCTCAGAATGAACTAGTTCTTTTTATTGTTCTTAACTATCTATGGGCAGATATTAACCGATCGGAGAAGAGAGAGGTTAAAATGGGGTGAAAATGAGGTAAAACAAAAAAGTCCCACCTTGACAGGCGGGACATGATGGAAAAAGATTTCAAAAAAAAACGATGATCAATTAGTGTTACTAATGTTTACTTTAAATTTTCCGTCCGTTAGTGGTGTTTCATTATCACCATTCTTTAAAATGCCGGCAAATGTGCCTTCGGCATACTTACTATTTATGCTTGTAATTTTAATTGTAGCGCTTGTACTTGTCCAGGACGCACTTTCATCACTCAGGTTCTTGGAGAACAGTATGAAAGCATGATTTGCTTCAGTAAATTCTCCGGTAGTAAGTGTGTCTGGGAAGATGATGGTAACAGCGAGGAAGCTGTTGAGGGTACCTACCATACCTTGTATGGTTAAGGCTTTTTTGCCAATACCTACGGTGTCTTCCAGGAATCCGGAAGCGGTATTGGCAGAATAGGCAGTGCTGTCAATAGAGAACGAACAGGAACCTGAGGCCAGCACTGCTTTATCTTTTTCACAAGAGATTACTGTAAACGTAATCGCAAATAGGCACAAAATTCCCAGGAGGGATTTGAGTTTCATAGGATAGGTAATTTCTCTAGGTATAGTGATAAATAGGAGTGCAAAATAGTGAGAAAAGAACGAATTAAATAAAATATTTATAAGTTTTTTAACAGTTTGTAGTGGGGTATTATCGAAGTAATTGGAAATGAATAGATAAAAAAAAGACGGATTACATCGTAATCCGTCTCACTATTATTTAAAATTATGTTTATACGTCGATCTTAGCATATTTTGCATGAGACTCGATGAATTCTCTGCGTGGAGGTACTTCATCGCCCATCAGCATGCTGAATACGCGGTCTGCTTCTGCAGCGCTTTCGATAGTTACCTGTTTAAGGGTACGGTTTTCGGGGTTCATGGTAGTTTCCCACAGTTGTTCTGCGTTCATCTCTCCCAAACCTTTATAACGCTGTATGGTTACGCTGTCTTCTTTACCACCTGCAATTTTGAAGATCGCTGCTTTACGGTCTTCTTCTGTCCAGGCATACATCTGTTCTTTGCTTTTCTTCACGAGGTATAAAGGTGGCTGGGCGATGTATACATAACCCTGTTCAACCATGGCCTTCATATAGCGGAAAATGAAAGTAAGGATCAGTGTTGCGATGTGACTACCATCCACGTCGGCATCCGTCATGATGATGAGCTTATGGTAGCGCAGTTTGGAAAGGTTCAGTGCTTTATCATCTTCTTCTGTACCGATGGTTACCCCCAGTGCGGTGAAGATGTTCTTGATTTCCTCGTTTTCGTAGATCTTGTATTCCATGGCTTTTTCCACGTTCAGGATTTTACCCCTTAACGGCAGAATTGCCTGGAAGCTACGGTTACGGCCTTGTTTAGCCGTACCACCTGCCGAATCCCCTTCGACCAGGTACAGTTCGCAGATCTTAGGATCACTTTCGGAGCAGTCTGCCAGTTTACCTGGTAAGCCACTGCCACTCAGTACGCTTTTACGCTGTACCATCTGACGTGCCTTACGGGCAGCCTCACGGGCCTGTGCAGCCAGTACTACCTTATTGATGATCGTTTTAGCATCACGGGGATGTTCTTCCAGATAAGCTTCCAGTACTGCAGCTACAGAACTGTCAACTATACCCATTACATCGGAGTTACCGAGTTTGGTTTTAGTCTGTCCTTCAAACTGAGGTTCAGGAACCTTTACGCTGATTACAGCGCTCAGCCCTTCACGGAAGTCATCACCGGTTACTTCGATCTTTGTTTTTTCGAACAGTTTGTTCTTATCACCATAACTTTTAAATACACGGGTGATAGCACGGCGGAAACCTGCTACGTGTGTACCTCCTTCTATGGTATTGATATTATTTACGTAAGAGAAGATATTCTCAGCAAATGAATCATTATAGATAATGGCTACTTCCACAGCTACATTACTATTTGGCTCATGGATATCTACTGAAATAGGTTCAGACAGTAATGGATTACGGCGACCGTTACGATCCAGCATCTGTACAAACTCAGTGATACCACCTTCGCTGTAGAAAGTTTCACTAAAGAAATTACCGTCTTCGTTTCTCTCACGTTCGTCCGTTAATGTGATTTTGATCTTACGGTTCAGGTAAGACAATTCACGTAAACGACCTGCCAGTATCTCGCGATTGTAGGTAGTATCTTTAAATATTTCGTGATCGGGTTTGAAGTGTATGGTGGTTCCTGTTTCTTCTGAAACACCAATCTCACGTACAGGGTACTGAGGTGCGCCACGCTGGTATTCCTGTTCAAACAGTTTACCATCACGGCGTACGGTTGCCAGCAGCAGGCTACTCAGTGCGTTTACGCAACTGACACCTACTCCGTGTAAACCACCGGATACCTTATATGTGTTCTTGTCGAATTTACCACCTGCGTGTAATACGGTCATTACCACTTCCAGTGCTGAACGGCCTTCTTTGGTGTTCATACCGGTTGGGATACCACGACCGTCATCTACAACACGGATAGAGTTGTCTTCACAGATTGTAACATCAATATTTTTGCAATAACCTGCCAACGCTTCGTCGATGGAGTTATCCACCACTTCATACACCAGGTGATGCAGCCCTTTTATACCGATGTCTCCAATATACATGGCCGGGCGTTTACGTACCGCCTCAAGACCTTCTAATACCTGTATACTATCCGCATCATAACCATTGCTGGCAGGGGAAGTTGCTTGCACTAATTCTTCGCTCATATTTGGGTGTAAAATGTGTTTAGAGTTGAATTCTCGTGAATTGGGCAAATATACGAAAAACGAGGCTTATTTCCATGTTTAATGTGCATATTTTTGCATCCTCATATCCACAAATCAGATGGGGGCATTTTTCCCCAGTGCCACCTCTTTTAATCCCGTGAAAAGCGTCTTCCACACAAGGTTAAAAAAGGATTTCTGCGGATCGCGGGTAAATCGGGGATGTGCTACCCGGGTTTCCCCTTTTGCAGGATTACTGTCTTTAATGACTAATGCATTGGCGAAAAAGCTGATCAGTCCTTTCTTTTTGTATTCATGGGTGCCTTCCTCTTTCTTCAATATATTGATTTTCAGATCGCTGTATAAGAATGTTACCTCTCCGGCAGCCTCTTTTTCGTTCCCGTTCATATTAAAGGTAACATCATCTATCCGGCAGGACTTTATTTCTACCTGGCCCAGGGGCTTTAAAATAGGGTTCAGTTCCTTACCATCCATGCTTTTGACCTGCCCGGAAACGGCGAAGGTACCGGAGTTGTCTTTAAGGGAGAAGTCGAAACGGGCCTTTAGTTTACCACTGTTCATTAACACGGCGTCCATATCTGCTGTGAAATGGCTTTTCTTAGCGATCATGGTATCTATGTTAGTGATATTACGGAAAGTGCCGTGCAGGTGGCTAAAGGTGATTTTACCCGCTTCCTGCGTTTTGGGATTTATTTCTGTGTAGGTGACTTCTGCCTTTTGTCCTATAAGTGTATCTATATATATAGGTAAGGCCAGTTTTAGCAGCAGCTGGTTGGGAAATGACCCCAGTTTGTTGCCGGGGGGCATCGGCAGCATACGGTTGTGGTAAATATTCACATCTGCCGTGGTGATAGCCAGTTTATTGGCCCAGAGTACCTGTTGTTCCAGTAATAATCTGGGTTGCAGCTTATATAAGGTGATGTGGTTCAGCTGCACATCGTAGCGGTCGCGTTGGGTTTTTGCCCTGATATCAAACTGTTGTTTGTTATAGCGGGGATCTACACTGAATTGCCCTATAGTAAGGGTTTGTTCTGCTGCGCTGTAGTTAACGTCCCTTACGTGTAGCCAGTAAAGGCTGTCAGGCGTACGGTATTTATAGTCTTTCAGGTCTATTTCGTAGTTGCGGGCGTAGAGAAACCGGGTAGGGTCCTTCAGGGCTACGGAATCGATCAGGAAGTCTTTTACATGTACTCTAAGCTGGCTTAACTGGGTTATTATCAGACTACTATCTTTTTTTACATAAGTATATTTCAGGTTGATATTATCCAGCAACAGAGAGCCTAAATACAGGGAATGGATCTTTTTATTGATATTCTGATAAGCGTCCTTATGTATGGTGGTATCTATATTCTGACTGTTCAATTCCAGTACGATGCTGGGATTATGTAATTCCAGGGCACCGGCACTCAGTTCTTTATGACGGAAATAGCGAAGCACTTTGAAATAGCGCAGGTTTACCCGGTCTGCGCTGAAGGTATATAAGAATTTAGGGGCTTTGTGTTGCTCCTGTAGTTTCGCATAGATAGCGGAGTCTTTTACCAGGCTTACATTGTATAAGGTGAGACTACCGGTTAGTAAATTAAGGTTCAGGTCGGCATACTGCAGGGTATACAGGCTGTCGGACATTTCCTGCACATATGAGCGTAACTGAAGACGGACTTGTTTGTTCCATTGCTGGCTAAGGTACCAGGCGGTGCCGAGGATCAGTAACAGAATAATACCTATAGTGAGCAGGGCTTTTTTCCAGTGTTTTTTTATGAAGGATTGCATCGTGAATAGTAGACGAAATTCATACCAAGAGGTACGCAGCAAGAGCCTAAACTCTCCTGTAAACTCTTTATAACTGAGAATAGACTAGTATATAACCCGTATATAAGCCGTATCTATATAGGTACGGCTTATATACCTGTTATATAGGGGTTATATACAGCTTATATACGGGTTATATACCCTAATGCACAGAATCTCAGTAGGTTAACACTACCTATTAATATTTCGATGCTTTTTTACTGCTGATTACCAACATATTAAAATATAGGGAGAATTGTTATAATAGGAAATAGTATCGTTTGAGGCCCCTGAGATAGCTAATATCAGGAAGGATTGATCTTTTTAATCCCCTCTGTTCCAACCGGGAAAATCCTCCCCTAATTGTAACCTGACTGTCAAAACGTTCCCCATTAAATTTCGAATGCCTATTTTTGTGACGGTTTTAACAACAAAAGAACGGGCTTGAAAGACATACAGGAAATATTATCACTGGCTATACGGCAGCCTGCAATGAACGATCAGTTGCAGCTTGTTGGTAATGAAGCCGTTGCAGTCCCTGACTGCCTCGATTTCGGTTTACAGCGCTTCACCTACGACCGGCCATTACCGGTAGATGATGTAGCAATGGTAGTGTATCAACCGGCTAAAAGAGGGCAATCGGCGGCTGTGGAGTTGCGTTATTGTGTGGCGGGTAATAAGTATTGTCAGAACCCGGGTTGTACAGACCAGGCATGTGCAGGTGGCAGTAAAGAAAGCTGTAACCAGAAACAGCCTTCTATTGACGTGATTACGGTGCGTTTCCAGCCCGCTTTCATCCAGTCATTACAAAAGGGTGCAACCACCAGCAGTTCTACGCTGTTTGATATGCAATCCCGCAAACCATTCGTTAAAACCATCCAGCCCAGCACCAAATCCAAACAGGTACTGGAGCAAATGGTCCATCATAATTATGAAGGAACGCTGAAGAACATCTTTTTACAGAGCAAAGCCCTGGAATTGTTGTTATTCAGTTCTGACCAGTTTGTGCAGAACGATACCGACGAACGCTTTGGTTGCCGGTTCCTGACCCACCTGGAAGACCGTCAGAAGATAGAAAACGCCAAAGGGATATTACTGGAACAGCTGGATGCGCCTATTACCATCCGTGACCTGGCCCGCCGCGTAGCCATGAATGAATGTTACCTGAAGAAAGGCTTCAAGGCCATGTATGGTACCACCATTTACGATTATTTCCAGAAAGAGAGAATGGAGAAGGCGAAGAGCCTCTTGTATGAAAAGGGAATGTCTGTGTCTGAAGTAGCGATACTGATGGGGTATTCCTGTATTTCCCATTTCTCTACAGCTTTTAAGAAGCATACGGGTCTGAAACCCTGCGAACTCCTGCTGCGATAAGGTTTTATCTGTAATATATTGAAGCTCCCGGCCATAGTCGGGAGCTTTTCGTTTATAGTTTTCCCGTTTTGATCATTTGTTTTCCCGAATTGAAAAACACTCCCCGGAATATTGCCGTTTCTTTGTATCACGATCGGCAGATATCTATCCTGATCTTCAGTTATAAGCTTCCTTATCAGATTTGACCATGGAAGAAAGCTTGCGGAGCGAAAAAAAGTGAGTAAAGCCATTCAATTTTTTGCACCTCCTCAAACACCATATTTGACCTTTTGAAAGTGCATTCGTCAAGTAAGCTTTCGACCGTAATTACATAAAATGGCTCCGACATCCGTCGGAGCCATTTTTATTTAGTGTAATCTTTAATTAGTACAAATGAAAAACCCCGCCCAAAAGAGCAGGGTCTGTCCTATTTATCCCTATACCTATGAAATACTTGTTTGAAAACTATTCAGTTATGGTACCCGCTTCATTGATCAACACCGCTTTTTCTGTACCGTTATCCTGAATATTTATTTTATAATACGCTGCAACATCTGATCTCTCAATTTTCCAACCATCTTTTATGGTAGCTGCCGGATATTTAGCTTTTACTGTTGTTGCTACTGTTTCCGGTAACTTATCTCCTGCATATGCGCTGCGTGTTGCGACCCACTTTCCACTCTCATCATATTCTGCTGTAGTCTTAACTTCTTCTTTTGTAAAGTTAGCTACCCAATGTCCGCTATAGTTCTTAGACCATTTCGCGTCCGATCCTGAAAAGTTCTGCTGAAAAGCATCCTTGACAACTACCGGTGCTACTACTTCAGTTTTAGCAACTACCTTCTTGTTTTTTGCTGATTTTTTTTGTGCAAAAGTTGTGCCGGAAGATATCAATGCCACACAAATTATTAATATTAGCTTTTTCATGTTTCAGATATGGTTTTTCGTTACTGACTGGGTTAAGTTTTTCAACTTATCATTTCTTCCGACGTAGTTACCAAAACAATGCCAAAATCTTTAGGCGAACCAATGCACTGTAAAAATACAAAAAATATCAAAAGATCGTAGCAATTGCTTATTAAAGTCCCTTTTAGTCCTTTCTGAGCCAGTTGAAAATCCGTAACTTTGCAGAATTTTAATCAACTTACTTATTAACGTCAAAGGGCACCTAATTGTTTTATGACCAGTAAATATCAGGAATATAATCAGCTGAACTTACCGCAGATAGAGAAGGATATATTGGCGCGATGGGAGCAGCACCAGGCGTTTGAGCAGAGCGTGTCCCTGCGGGAAGGCGCTACACCATTCGTTTTTTATGAAGGACCGCCAAGTGCGAACGGGATGCCCGGTATTCACCATGTTATTTCCCGTACGCTGAAAGATCTGGTATGCCGTTACAAAACAATGAGTGGTTTCCAGGTAAATCGTAAAGGCGGATGGGACACCCATGGGTTGCCTGTGGAATTAGGTGTGGAAAAAACGCTCGGTATCACTAAAGAAGATATCGGAAAGAAGATTTCTGTAGAAGAATATAACAAAACCTGTCGTTCTGAGGTATTAAAATATAAGGATAAATGGGATGATCTGACCCGTAAGATGGGTTATTGGGTAGATCTGAAGTCGCCCTACGTCACATTTGAGAATAATTATATAGAGAGCCTCTGGTGGTGTTTACAGGAGTTATATAAAAAAGACCTGTTATATAAGAGTATCAGTATCCAGCCATATTCTCCGGCAGCGGGTACTGGTTTGAGTTCTCATGAACTGAATCAGCCAGGTACTTATAAAGATGTTAAGGACACTACTGTGGTGGCTATGTTCAAAGCCCAGGAATCAGATCAGTCTGCTTTCCTCTTTGAAGCCGCCAGGAAAGCCGATCCAGCTGCTGAAGTATTCTTCATGGCATGGACAACTACCCCATGGACACTTCCTTCCAACCTGGGCCTTACTGTTGGTGCTAATATAGAATATGCACTGATCCGCACATTCAATCCATATACCCACCTGCCAATAAATGTGATCATGGCAAAAGACCTGATCAGTAAATATTTTAAGGCAGAAGGGGAAGACGGGGACTTTGGTGCTTATACGGCCACTGATAAAATCATTCCGTGGCAGATCCTGCTGGTATGCCGTGGCAGTCAGCTGGAGAATATGCGTTATGAGCAGCTGTTACCATATGTGCAACCTGAAGAAGGGGATCCGTTCCGTGTGCTCCTGGGCGATTTCGTTACCACAGAAGATGGTACGGGTATCGTGCATACCGCTCCTGCTTTTGGTGCGGATGACTATCGTGTGGGAAAGAAATACGGTATCGGCATATTGATACTGGTAGATAAACAGGGGAAATTCCTGGATGAAGTGGGTGAGTTTGGTGGCAGATATGTAAAAAATTATAAGAGTGATCCGGAGTATAAGGATGTGGATGTGGATATAGCAGTGAAGCTGAAGCTGGAAAACCGCGCCTTTAAGATAGAGAAGTATGAACATACTTATCCGCATTGCTGGCGTACACATAAACCGGTATTGTATTATCCGCTGGATGCCTGGTTCATCCGTACCACTGCCCTGAAAGACAGGATGGTGGAGCTGAATAAAACGATCAACTGGAAGCCGCAGGCAACAGGTACAGGACGTTTTGGCAACTGGCTGGAGAATATGGTAGACTGGAACCTGAGCCGTAGCCGTTACTGGGGTACTCCACTGCCTGTTTGGCGTACGGAAGACTCTGAGGACGAGGAAGTGGAAGTAGAAGAGATCTGCATAGGCGGGCTGGAAGAGCTGCGTACAGAGCTGCGCAAGTCGTTTGATGCCGGTGTAATGGAGTATACAGCCGGCACAGCCGGTACGGAGAACCTGGAAGATTATATCAGTTATCTGACATCCGACCTGCACAAACCTTTTGTAGACAATATAGTATTGGTAAGCCCTTCAGGCAGACCAATGCGTCGTGAGCCGGATTTAGTGGATGTATGGTTTGACAGTGGCGCTATGCCTTATGCACAGTGGCATTTCCCTTTTGAGAATAAAGAAACCTTCCAGAAAAATTTTCCTGCAGACTTTATAGCAGAAGGTGTGGACCAGACACGTGGCTGGTTTTACACACTGCATACCCTGGGAGTAATGCTGTTTGACAGTGTTGCTTATAAAACCGTGGTGTCAAACGGACTCGTATTGGATAAGAATGGCATCAAAATGAGTAAAAGTCTCGGCAATGTGGTCGATCCTTTTGCCACTCTGGAGCAGTTTGGAGCGGATGCAACACGCTGGTACCTGGTAACGAATGCTTCTCCCTGGGATAGCATGAAATTTGATATTGATGGCATCGATGAGATACAGCGTAAGCTGTTCTCTACGCTGTACAACACATATGGCTTCTTTGCCATGTATGCCAACATCGACAAGTTTACGTTTGCAGAGGCCTACATTCCGCTGGAACAGCGCCCGCAAATTGACCGTTGGATCATTTCGGTGCTGAATACACTCGTAAAAGATGTAACAGGATATTTTGATGAGTACGAACCTACTCAGGCAGGCAGGGCTATTCAGTTCTTCGTGACCGAACAGCTGAGCAACTGGTATGTACGTCTTTGCCGTCGCCGGTTCTGGAAGGGAGAACGCGGACATGATAAAACATCGGCTTACCAGACTTTGTATGAGTGCCTGGAAACACTGTCCAAACTGATGGCGCCGGTATCACCGTTCTTCTCTGACTGGCTGTTTGGTAATCTGAACAATGTCAGCAAGCGTAGTGATGCAAAATCAGTACATCATCTGGATTTCCCGGTGGTAGTACCCGCAGCAATAGATACGGACCTGGAAGAAGGGATGCTGCAGGCACAGACAATTTCTTCGATGGTATTGTCATTGCGTAAGAAGGTAAGTATCAAGGCGAGGCAGCCTTTGCATAAGATACTGATCCCTATACTGGACCTAAGGGTAAAAGAACAGCTGGAGCAGGTAGAAGACCTGATAAAAAGTGAAGTCAATGTAAAAGGTATTGACTATCTTACAGAAACAGAGGGCTTCATCAAGAAGAAGATTAAGCCAAACTACAAATCTCTGGGTGGAAAGATGGGTGCAAAGATGAAAGCGGTAGCCGCGGCCATCAGCGCATTTAGTGCAGCAGATATCGCAACCCTTGAGCGTAACGGACAGTTTGATCTGCTGATAGACGGGGAGCAGCTACCTATACAGCTATCCGATGTAGAGATTATTTCTGAGGATATTCCTGGTTGGACAGTAGCTAATAAGGGCGCCTTAACTGTTGCGCTTGATATTACTATTACCCCCGAACTACAGGATGAGGGTAACGCCCGTGAATTAGTCAATCGCATACAGAAGATCAGAAAGGACAGTGATTTTGCACTGACAGACCGTATACAGGTAAAAGTGGCTGCAATAGATGGCCTGAAATCGGCGATTATTAACTATAATGACTATATTTGCACGGAAATTTTGGCAGATAGTATAGAAGTGGTGCCGGAATTACAGGAGGGACTTGAAATTGAAGTAAATGATCTGAAATTCAACGTATTAGTTAACATAAAAAGCTAATTCCCCATGGCAACAAGCAAGAAAGTTGCTAGTACAAAGACCCAGAAGGCGGCTCCGGCTAAAAAAGTAGCGGGCAAGCAAACAGTACCAGCTAAAAAAGCAGCTGTTTCACCCCCTGCAAAAAAGGCAGCAGCACCTCCGAAAAAGGCAGCTGTAAAAACGGCAGCTCCTAAGGCTGCGGCTAAGCCTGTTGTGGCTCCTCCCAAGGTTGTTGCCAGTAAGACCGTAACCAAAGCTGCCCCACCATCTGCAGCTAAAAAAGCACCCGTAGCGGCTCATGTAGAGCAACCCGTTAAAAAGGCAACGGCTCCTGCTACAGCCGTTTCCCAGAAAGTGCCTGATACAAAAGTGGCAACGCCAAGTGTTGTTGCAGAAAAAGAAAAACTAATTTCAAAGCCAGTAGAAAACGAAGAAATAATGCCAGTAAAGAAAGAAGATAAAGAAAAAGTTGTTGCAAAAGATGCAGGCAAGAAACCAGCGGCGCAGAAGACCGATAAGGTAGCTGTAAAAGCTGACAAACCGGCTGAGCGTACTGACAAGACCGATAAAAAAGGTTCTAAAGCAACAACGCTGGTAACTTACCAGCCTGAGTTTACGAAATCTGTACTGGATCAGCCTGAGGCTCCGTCCGGTCCTGTTTATCGTTACAGTGATGTTGATCTGCTGGAATTTAAAGACCTGATCCTGAAGAAGCTGGAAGCAGCTAAAAAGGAACTGGTATACCTGCAGGGCCTGATCACCCGCAAGGATGAAGCCGGTACTGATGATACTGAGAACAAATACATGAGCATGGAAGATGGCAGCGGTTCTCAGGAAAGAGAGCAACTGAACCAGATGGCCAGCCGTCAGATCCAGTTCATCGATCACCTGGAAAAAGCAATGATCCGTATAGAAAACAAAACTTACGGTATCTGCCGCGTAACCGGTAAACTCATCGACAAAGCCCGCCTGCGTGCAGTGCCACATGCTACCCTTAGCATTGAGGCCAAGCTGGCGAAGAGTAAATAATTCAGACTTTTCCGAAAGGATAGATCCTGATCACATTTCCATTAAGAACATTACACCGGAAAATACCGGTGGTGTAAGAATGGGAATAAGATCAGGATTTTTTATATAAAAAAGCATCCCGGGATATCCGGGATGCCAGAAAAAATAAACAGGGTGTTCAAGGAGATTATCTTAATGAGACCTGTCTGTTACTTTTGTTGAGCTGCCTGGCTGCCAGGTAAAAAAGTCCGGCCGATGCCAGTCCGATCAGACTACCCACCCCTATGCGTCTGGCCTGCTTCTTACTGATTGCCGGCAAACGTATCCTGAATTTCTCAGGGCTGGCCTGTGCAATATCCAGTAATGGCTCCATCCATGGGCCGGGAATGATCTTATCAGCTACTTTCTCTATACACACATCTTCTGCGTTGAACGCTACTCCAACACCCGCTTTCTGTAAAAGATTACAGTCATCAGCCCCACTGCCTACATAAATCACATTCTGCGGCATGATATGGTATTTCTCCGAAATGTAATCAAGGATATTACTCTTACAATAAACAGTTGCACCGTCGGCATCACTGCACAAGAAGTATTCCGGAATCGTCATTTCGCCGGTGGCGACACTATTGTATAAGTGAAGTCTGTTCGCAAATACAAAGTCCATTCCCAGCTGATTCTTTATATGGCGGGCCACACATTCAAACCCATCCGTTATAATCCCACATGTATAACCTCTCTTCTTTAACTCTCTCACCACCGCTTTAATATCAGGCACCAGGGGAATAGCGTCAGCAACTTCCAGCAATTCTGCCAGATTGCGCTGGCGGAACAACTGAGCCGTACGTTCCTGTAAAGTGATCTGATCTTCTGCCTGCTCTCTGATTTGCTTTAATGTGGCCGCAAAACCAAATTCTGTAGCCGCTGTAAGGAGATAGTCTTCTGAAAAAATGGCTTCGTCTATGTTAAAGATCACCATTTTATGCAACTTATCAATAGATTCCAGAATAGAATATTCCATCTGCTCCCTGATGAGGTTGATATTTCCCAGTGTTTCCAGGTTGTCCTGGGGGATATTTTCCGCCTTTTTCAGGATTGTGCGGGATACTTCCCGCGACATTTTACTCAACTGCTCCCAGGTCTGCATCGCATTTTCCACCCTGCCTATATTGGCTTCAGTGATCCTGGCGCCCTGTATATGCATATCTATCAATAACCCTATATCAACACCATAATCATTCTCAAACTGTACTTTGGACAAAAAGGATTTGCGTGCTGCAATCATCCCGCTGAGCGGCTGTTTAAATTCTGATAATTCCGGGAAAAGTATACTTAACAGCGGTTTGGCTACCAGTTGGGTAACCCTGCCTGCCTGTCTTTCAAAGTACGATTTTACAAAGTCGGCATTATCTTCCACAATAGGGTCTGTGAGCAGGGCCACAATATTTTCAGGATAAGTGAGGATATCTCCATCCACATACATAACAATATCGTTCTTGGCCGCCATCATCCCCTCTCTCATCGAAATACCTTTACCCCGCTGGCTACTGGTAATTACTCTTACTTTCTCTTTTAAGGCTTCTTCTACAGAATTATCGGTGGAGTTGTCGTCTACAACAATGATCTCTATTTTCCTTGATGTTTTTTTAATGGTTTTAATGACCTGGCGAATGGTAGCCCCTTCATTTAAAACAGGAATAACAATGGAAATCATAGGCAATGCTTGTTGGTTAGAAGATGAAAAATAGCTTATCGTCCTTTTGACAAAATCAGCAAATTGCGTCGAAAGGGCGCAAAAATAGTACCAAGCAAGATTCCCGCTGATTCCCTATTTAAATTCCTGCATTTCTACCAGTTTGCGGTAAATACCATCCCGGGCAAGGAGTTCATCATGCGTACCTCTTTCTTTGATCTCACCACGGTCCAGTACTACGATATCGTTTGCGTGCTGGATGGTAGAAAGACGGTGTGCGATGACAATGGTGGTACGATTCTGCATCAGTTTATCCAATGCATCCTGTACCAGCTTTTCTGATTCTGTATCCAGGGCAGAAGTAGCTTCATCCAGGATAAGAATGGGAGGATTTTTGAAGATAGCCCGGGCAATGGTGAGGCGCTGACGCTGTCCGCCACTCAGTTTCATACCACGGTCGCCGATTACGGTATCATACCCGTTTTCCTGCTGTATAATGAATTCGTGTGCATTGGCAATTTTAGCTGCCCTGATCACTTCTTCTTTGTTGGCGTCTGTTTGTCCGAATGCGATATTATCGAAAATGCTTTCGTTGAAGAGGATAGCTTCCTGGGAAACCATGCCCATTAATGCACGGAGGTCGTGCATTTTCACGTCGCGGATATCTTTTCCGTCTATCAGGATACGGCCATCTGTTACGTCATAGAAACGGGGCAGCAGATCGGCCATGGTGGTCTTACCGGCGCCACTTTTTCCTACGAGGGCCACCATACGGCCTTTAGGGATGGTGAGCTGTATATCTTTTAATACGGCAGCTTCCTCATATTTAAAGGATACATGATCGAAGGTGATCTCTTTTTCGAAGGCGTCCAGCGGAACAGTTTTTTCTTTATCCTTGATAGGATTGTCGATATCTATTACGCGTAATACCCTTTCTCCTGCGGCGAGCCCTTTAGGTAATGAGGTGAAGGCAGAACCGATCGTTTTTGCCGGGGCCAGGATCTGGAAGTACAGGGCCAGGTAACCGATAAAGGAACCGGCACTCAGTTGACTGGAATCGGAGAGGATCAGGTGACCGCCATAGAGCATAATAATGATCACGACCAGCACCCCTGTTATTTCAGAAACAGGGGAAGCCATTTCACGCTGGTTCTGGATAGATTTCACTGTTTCAGCAAAAGCGTTATTATCCTTATCAAATTTCCTGCGGATGAAGTTTTCTGCATTAAAAGCTTTGATAATACGGATACCGGAAAGGGTTTCCTCAGTGGTATTCAATATTTTACCCAGCAGGTTCTGACTGGCATTGGAATGTTTTTTCAGTTTCCGGGAAAGAGAATTGAGCAGAAATCCCGATACCGGGAAGAACAGTAATGTGAAAAAGGTAAGTTCTTTAGAGATATAGAACAGGGCGATAAAAGTGGTGATGATCACGAGTGGGTCCCGGAGGATGATCTGCAGGGAAGTGGCCACAGAGGCTTCCACTTCTACTACGTCACTACTGATGGTGGAAAGCAGGTCACCTTTACGCTCATTATGAAAAAAGCCCAGGGATTGTGTGCTGAACTGATGGAAGAGCTTTTCACGCATTTTACGCACCATGTTTACCCGCATGCGTGTGAGTACCTTCTGGCTCAGCCATCCGAAAAGGTTTTTAAGTACGATGGAGACGAAAATGATGATACATACGTATACCAGTACACCAAACTTACCGTAGGCAACTATCTGTTCATTGAGATAAAAATAGAATACCTCTTTAAAATAAGTGAATGTTAAGGAGAATGAAGGCAGGTGGGTAATGATTACCTGGTCACCGGCTCCAAAGAGGGTATTCATCAGGGGGATGATCAGGGTGAAGTTCATCAACCCGAAAATCGTGTAGAGTATGACGTATACGACATACTCCGGAATAAAGTGATGATAGGGTTTTGATAAACTGAGGAGCCTGAAAAAAGTCTTCATCTTACAATTATTTGTCTTATCTCTTTATCTTTCCGGAAACGGCTTGTGATTTTATCTTTCAGCACATGCCTGTTTCCTTATCTTTGCCAAAGAGGATTGAATGAGGGTGCAAGTTAATGTACATTTAATTTTCAGCCATCAAAACCTCAAACTTTAAGATTATGCAGGAAAGTAAAAGACAGAAACAAGTCGGGCAGCTGTTACAGAAAGAGCTGAGTGATATTTTTAACCGCATGGGATTTAATATCCTGGAAGGTGGAATGATTTCCATTTCTTCCGTGCGTCTTACTCCGGATTTACTGGAGGCAAGGGTATATCTGAGTATGTTCAAGATCGCGGATACCGCGGGGATGATATTGCGTATCAAGGAAAGAATGGGAGAGATTAAGAAAGACCTGGGAAACCGTGTGGGCAAGCAGCTGCGCCGTGTACCGGAGCTGTCTTTATTCCTGGATGATACGCTGGAATATGTGTTTAAGATGGATGAACTGTTCAAGAAGATCAAGGAAGATGATGAAGGGAAGGAAAATAAGTAAACAGGCTTAGTGCTTACGTAATAAAACATGATCTGGCAGTTTGCATTCCGTTATTTCAGGGCAAAAAAAAGTACCAATGCCATTAATATTATCGCGTGGGTAAGTGTATCGGCTATTGCGGTTGGCGCAGGAGCGCTGATCATTATCCTCAGCGTTTTTAATGGTTTTGAAGGGCTTGTAAAGTCATTATATTCTTCTTTTTATCCATCCGTAAGGGTTAGCGCTGCCAGTGGTAAAACTATCCACCTTACCGCACAGCAGCTCCAGATGATAGCCGGTTTAGGAAATGTGGCCCACATGACGGAAGTAGTGGAAGAAAAAGCCGTGCTGCGCTATGGAGAAGGAGACCAGACTATCGCTATTCTCAAAGGGGTAGACAGCAATTACAATAAGGTAGCAGAAGTAGACAAGAGCATTGCACGCGGGCATTTTGATACCGGTGATGATATTGCTTACCGTGCCGTATTGGGTATAGAGCTGGAAATGGCCCTTGGGGTAGATGTGGAACGGAGTCTTATTCCTATTTCGGTGTACCTGCCCCGTCGTAATGTTAGCAATGCGGTATTACCGGAAGATGCGCTTAGCAGCGGGATCTTATATCCTGCCGGGTCTTTTGCTATTCAGCAGGAGTTTAACAGCAAATATGTGATTACGAATATTGCATTCATGCGGCAGCTGCTGGAAATGGGTAAGGATGAGATGTCTGCACTGGAGATACGTGCGAAGAACGGGATAGATGACAAAGTACTGAAAGCAGACATTATCAATACATTAGGTGCTGGTTATAAAGTGGAGACAAGGTATGAGCAGAACCAGTCGTTGTATGCCATTATGGAAACGGAGAAATGGGCAGTGTATGTGATCATGAGTTTTATCCTGGTGATTGCAGCGTTTAATATGATAGGATCGTTGTATATGCTGGTGATGGAAAAGCAGAAAGATATCACTATCCTGACGGCCATGGGGGCAAGATCTTCAACGATTACCAGGATTTTCCTGGCGGAAGGGCTGATTATTGCCGGAACGGGGACCGTTATAGGATTCGGGCTGAGTATTTTGTTTTGCCTGTTGCAGCAGCAGTTTGGGTTGATTAAACTGGAAGGAACATCCTTTCTGGTGAGTGCTTACCCCGTGAGTATGCATCCGGTGGATTTTCTGCTGGTGAGTGTAACGATTATTGTGATAGGTATCGGAGCCAGCTGGTATCCGGCAAGAAGGGCCGGGCGGCAGGGAATAGAATTAAAAGCAACCTAGCTATAAAACGCAGTTACTCGCATTGATTTCTGGGTGCAGGGCGAAGCCCTGCAAAATCCCTTCAATTTTTTTGGATGGGGCGAAGCACTATCCAAAAAAAACATGTTTGTATAAAATGTAAAAAGCTCCTGAGAAGATTCTTCTCAGGAGCTTTTTAGCTATATGAATATATTAGTAATCTCCGAGGTCTGCAGGTGCAGGTAACTGAGCTAAAGCTTTAGCCAGCTGATCGTCGTTAGGAGCGATACCATGCCACTCGTGATGACCTTCCATGAAGTCAACACCTTTACCCATGATGGTTTTCATCAGGATAACGATAGGCTGACCCTGGCCTGTAAGACTAACAGCCTTTTCCAGTGTAGTAACTACGTCGTCCATATCATTTCCGTTCATGTGCAGCACTTTCCATCCGAAAGAGGCAAATTTAGGTTCCAGATCACCTAATCCCGCTACATCTTCAACGGTACCGTCAATTTGCTGACCGTTCCAGTCGATGGTGCAGATAAGATTATCCACTTTGTGGTGAGGAGCGAATAAAATGGCTTCCCAGTTTTGTCCTTCCTGTAATTCGCCGTCGCCATGCAGTGAGAATACAATGCGGTCGTCGTTATTCAGTTTTTTAGACAGTGCAGCACCGATAGCTACGCTCATACCCTGACCCAGAGAACCTGATGCAACTCTGACACCCGGAAGGTGTTCATGAGTGGTAGGATGGCCCTGGAGGCGTGAATTCAGCTTACGGAAAGTAGCCAGCTCTTCCTTGGGGAAGTAACCGGAATGTGCCAGTGCGCTGTAAAATACCGGAGAAATATGTCCGTTGGACAAGAAGAAGATATCCTGGTCTAAACCATCCATATCAAAAGGCTGCGGCTTATGCTGCATAATTTTGAAATAGAGAGCGGTAAAGAAATCCGCACAACCTAATGAGCCACCTGGATGGCCGCTTTGGGAGCCATGTACCATGCGAACTATATCCCGTCTTATTTGAGTAGCAATTTCTGTCAACTGAGGCATGATTGTTGGTAGTGTTTAGAATCACAAAATTAAGAGAATATTAGATACAATCAGACATAATCACGTCTAAATACGTATTTACGACTGCCAAGGTATCAAAACTTTTCAGTTTTTCGATTTATCTGATACACATTTGATTGAAATTAATATCTTTGTCATAACCAAGACCCCTCCGATGGAGAATGTTTTAATTGCTACAGTCCTTAGTTTTGTTGTGACCTACTTTGCCATTCCTGTGCTGATAAGAGTCGCTGAATTGAAACATCTTTATGATGAACCGGATGAAAGGAAGTCACACAAACTACGCATACCAACTTTAGGGGGCATTGCCTTTTTTTCTGGATTTATTATGGCTTCGGCCGTATGTGTGCCTGCGTTGGCAGATTCGCCGTTCCAGTACATGGTGGCGGCATTCCTCGTGATATTCATGGTGGGAATGAAGGATGACGTGATAGGTCTTTCTCCTCTTAAAAAATTAATTGGTCAGCTGGTAGCTTCTTTTGCAGTGATATATCTTGGTAATCTGCAGATCACCAGTATGTACGGATTTCTTGGAATTGGTACCCTGGCCCCTCATTTCAGTCTTTTACTTACTTACTTTACTTTTCTTGTGATAATCAATGCGTTCAACCTGATTGATGGCGTAGATGGCCTGGCAGGTAGCATTGGTATGCTTGTTTCCGGTGTATTAGGTACTTATTTCCTTTATACCGGCGACTTACTATATGCAGTAATGGGATTTGCAATGGCTGGTGGCCTTGCTGCATTCCTGATCTTCAATATTTCTCCTGCACGTATTTTTATGGGTGATACCGGTTCCCTGATGATAGGGTTGGTAAATTCCATTCTGATCGTGAAATTTATAGAGGAAGCAGGTAACCCTGCCGGTAAATTACCTGTAGAGTCCGTGCCTGCTGTTGCGGTCGCTATCCTCATTCTTCCACTGTTCGATACATTAAGGGTGTTTGCCATCCGTATGTTCCAGGGCAGGTCTCCTTTTGCGGCAGACCGTAATCATATTCACCACTATCTGCTGGCACTGGGTCTTAGCCACAAGCAAACTACCCTGGTGTCCGTATCTGTAAATGCCGCTTACATTGCGCTGGCTTTTGCCTTACAGTATATGGGTACTACTTACTTACTGGCATTAGTAGTAGGTACAGCCTTTGCACTGACTGGTGGTGTATACTGGATGAAGAGAAGGAAAGAATCCATGCTTCAGCCGGTTGTTATTACCACTATGCAGGAAGTTGTGGAAACTCCGCCTGTTGCACAGCCGAAAATATTACGGGTAAATCCCAAGGGAATTCTCCAGGACAAATAATTCCAGTCTTAATTTTGTAACCCGTTAAGGTATTCTTCGAGTCGTTCCGACTTTAGAATTTCAGATAAATCCTGTAGGTTTGCACGCACTTAATTATTTTTTGCTATGCAAGACGATCTAACGTTAATTATGGATGATGCTGCCGATTCCATGCAAAAAGCTATAGGACACCTGGAACTGGAACTCACCAAGATCAGGGCCGGTAAAGCAAATCCTCAGATACTGGATGGAATTACGGTAGACTATTATGGTGCGCCTACTCCGCTTCAGCAGGTAGCTAACGTGAGTGTGGCGGATGCACGTACCCTTACCATACAGCCATGGGAAAGGAATATGCTGCAACCTATCGAAAGAGCTATTATAGCTTCCAATATTGGTATTAACCCGCAGAATGATGGTCAGATCATTCGCATGTTCCTGCCCCCGCTTACAGAAGAAAGAAGAAAAGAATTTGTAAAACGTGCTGCCGGTGAAGGTGAACAGGCTAAAATCGCTATCAGGAATATCCGCAGGGATGCTATTGAAGGTATCAAGAAACTGCAGAAAGATGGCTTAAGTGAGGATACTGCTAAAGATGCGGAAGCTGATATTCAGGAACTTACCAATAAATTTATAGACCTGGTCGATAAACATTTTACACAGAAAGAGAAGGAGATCATGACTGTTTAACGATCTGTACGATCTTATTAAAAGACTCCGTTAGAAGTTATCTTCTAACGGAGTTTGTATTTTAAGCCCTTTTCCTGTTTACCAGGTACATACCGGCAAGGATAATCAGCATACATCCTACCTGGAATAAGGAAATACTTTCCCCGTACAGTAATCCCCATATCAGGGCCACTACAGGCATTGCATAGGTCACCATAGAGGCAAACATACCCCCGGCTTTATTGATCAGGACATAGAATAATACAGAAGCTACGCTGGTACCCATGATACCCAGGGTTACACTGGCCCCGATGGACTTCCACGGAATATCCGGCCCGGATAATAAAGTAAAGAACCCGGAATAGATCAGCACAGGCAAAGCAAAGAGTCCGCAGAAGAACAGTGCTATAGCCCCCAGCTGCATGGAACTGAACCCTTTCAGGTAATTATGTACAAGGCTGATATTAATACCATAACAAATAGTGGCTAGTACTATCCATAAGCCATAGTACCAGTAGCCGGCATCTATTCCATTTGCAGTAAACAACAATATCACCCCTAAGAATCCTATACAGATACCCAGTAATTGTTGTTTTATAATTTTCTGGTGGAAGATGAAGAAGCCTGCCAGTATAGCCATCAGCGGAACAAGGCCGTTTAACATACCGGCCAGGGAACTATCCACACGGGTTTCTGCGATACAGAAAAGATAAGCTGGCAGCAGGTTTCCGAGTATTCCCGAAAGGATGATAACAGGAATTTTGTTCTTTGGTGTTTGCCTGATAAACTTTATGAAAAAAGGTAACAGCGATATACCTGCGGACAGGATGCGTAAACTTGCCACCTGGTAAGGTGTTAGGCCTTCAAGACCTATTTTCATCAGGATAAAGGAACTACCCCAGGTTAATGACAATAGCAGAAAAATGGTCCAGTGAATTGTACGTTGGTTCAAGGTTGATTATTTAGGGACCCGAAGGTCTGTATAAATTGAGAATTTTTAGCTGAAAAGAACACTATGGTTTGTATTTTGTTAGAACTAGGAAACCATAAAACATCTATCATGAGCAAGATCAGGTTATCAGATATCAGTACAACAGGCCCTAAGAAAATAGATAAGGAACAGATAAAAGCGCAGACACAGGAGATTCTTGCAGAGCTGGATGAATTACAGAACCTGTTATATGCAGAGCATAAACATTCGGTTCTGATAGTGTTGCAGGGGATGGATGCCAGTGGTAAGGATGGACTGGTAAATCATGTGATGAGCCGTATGAATCCACAGGGGATAGATGTACAATCTTTTAAGGCACCTACACCGGAAGAAGCAGATCATGATTTCCTGTGGCGTATACACAGGCATGTACCGGCAAAGGGAATGATCCAGGTATTTAACCGCTCTCATTATGAAGATATACTGGTGCAGCGGGTGCATAAATGGATCGATGATAAGACGGCGCATAAACGAATGGATGCTATCAATGATTTTGAACGTTTACTAACTCAACACAATAACACCACGATTTTAAAGTTTTACCTGCATATATCACAGGAAGAGCAAAGTATCAGATTGCAGGAGCGGATTAATAATCCGCGTAAGATGTGGAAGTATAACAAGAATGATCAGGCGGAGGCTAAACTCTGGAAAAAGTATATGAAGGTGTATGAAGATGCTTTTGAGAACTGTAATGAAATACCCTGGATAATAGTGCCTTCGGACCATAACTGGTATAAGGAATACGTAGTAGCGAAAACGTTGCGGGACACACTGAAATCATTCAAAATGAAATACCCTGAGCTGGAGCAATAATCTTCTAATAATGAGATAATTATAATATTTATTACTTTAGCGAATCGTTTTGTTCACCTTAAAAAAGCATTGTTATGTCATTCATCAAAGAATTTAAAGAGTTTGCAACAAAAGGTAATGTAATGGACCTGGCTGTCGGTGTAATCATCGGTGCTGCCTTTGGTAAGATCGTTACTTCCCTTGTCGAGAACATTTTAATGCCGGTGCTTGGGTTAGTGACCGGTGGTGTGAATTTTACAGACAAGTTCTTTTTGTTAAATGATAGTAAGGGATCGCATTTCGATTCGCTTGCAAAAGCGAAGGAAGCAGGTGCGCCGGCATTTGCTTATGGCGCGTTTATCCAGAGTATATTTGATTTCCTTATTATCGCTTTTTGTATTTTCCTGCTGGTAAAATTCATGAACCGTCTAACCCGTAAGAAAGAAGTTGCACCAGCAGCAGCTCCGGAACCAAGCACACAGGAAAAACTGCTCATGGAAATTCGCGATGAGCTGAAAAAGAGAGCCTGATTTAGTTTGTATTCCCCACTTATCCTGCGGCAGAGAAAATTATAAGTTAGTTTTCTATTTTTGCGCCCGGGACAATTTATATACGAATGAGAAAATCCATTTTAACTGCTATTTGCTTTTTGTTATGTTTTGGTATGCTGCATGCGCAGAGCGACTGGATGAAAACTTCCAGAGAGGAAGCCAGCGGTAAGATAAAGAAGGATGCCATTGATACAACCCACTTCCCCTGGAAGAAAGGTGCTATTTTCAACCTGAATGTAAACCAGGGAACGCTGACCAACTGGGCTGCGGGGGGTGATAAATTCTCTTTTTCCGTAGCATCTGCATTCAGTGCATTTGCCTATTACAGGAACGGAAAACATAACTGGGATAATGTGATCGACCTGGCTTACGGGTATGTAAATACCACCAGCTTAGGTGGTCGTAAGAGTGATGACCGTATAGGGCTTACTACCAAATACGGGTATGAAATTGCCAAAAGCCTTTACCTGAGTGCGTTGGTAGATTTCCGTTCACAGTTTACGGATGGTTACCTGTACGCATCTGATACATCGAAACCACAACTGGTATCCCGGTTTATGGCGCCAGCCTATGTGCTGTTTTCTCCCGGTCTTGATTTTAAACCCAATGACCAGTTATCTGTATTCGTATCTCCTGTAACGGCCCGTTATGTAATTGTGATGGATGACCATCTGGCTGCACAGGCTGCATTTGGAGTAGATACCGGTAAACATGTTAAATCTGAGTTTGGTGCTTATTTCTCCTTTAACTGGGTAACCCAGATTGCGAAGAATATCGTGTACAAAACCAGGTGTGATCTGTTCTCCGACTATAAACATAATCCACAGAATATTGATGTGTTCTGGACTAATAGCCTGAATTTGCAGGTAAATAAGTATATATCTGCCAATATTTCTATGGATATGATCTATGATGATGATGTAAAAGTGTTTGCAAACCCGAAAACGGGTGTAATGGGACCACGACTGCAAATAAAAGAAGTTATCGGCGTCGGGTTTACGGCAAAGTTCTGATGAGCGGGATTTTGCCTATTTTTGGTAACCTTTGCACCATTATATGAATGATCATAGTTACAAAATAAAGCTTCCCCAGTTTGAGGGACCATTTGATCTCCTGCTTTTCTTCATAGAAAGAGATGAGCTTGATATCTATAATATTCCTATCAATACCATTACACAGGACTTCCTGACTTATATCCATCACCTGGAACAGTTGAATATTGAGCAGGCCAGTGAGTTTATACTGTTTGTATCTACCCTGATGCGTATCAAAGCCAAGATGCTGATTCCGCGTAAGGAGCTGGATGAGCAGGGTATTGAGATAGATCCGCGGCAGGAACTGATAGATAAGATCATGGAATACAAGCGTTTCAAACAGGCTGCGGCAGAACTGGCAGAAAAAGAAGCCGACCGTATGCTGCAGGTGAAACGTGGAAATATTGCCAAAGAACTGGCTTCCATTGGTGAGTTAACCAGCGAAGGTACTGAGGTACAGACGCTTACACTCTTCAAACTGACCAAAACCTTTGAAAAGGTGATGCAAAGGGTGAAGCAGCGGGATAACAAGCCCCAGCACGTGGTATATAAGTACGATTATACCATGGAAGGCTCCCGTGAATACATGATAGAGCTGGCCAGCAAGGAGAAAACCATGTCATTTGAGAAGATGTTCGATCATTGCCAGGACCGTGTACATGCGATATTCCTGTTCCTGGGTATGCTGGAACTGGTGCAGATGAAGTACCTGGGGATTATGGTGGGAGAAGGACGTAATAATTTTATCATCGATTATATAGAACCAGAAGACCGGGAAGTAGAAATTGCCGGTGTTTTCGAATGAGTGAAAAAAGAAACCATATAGAAGTAGTTTCCTTACCGGAATATGTACATACAGACCCTAAGTTTGTAGTGTCCGGTCTGTGCGAACTGGGAAATGGTTTCTTTGCCCAGAATGGCATTGCGCATCGCCACGATTTCTATACCATCTACTGGATTAAGAAAGGGCAGGTGCAGCATACCATAGATACGGTTACTCATGCGGTAAAAAAGAATATGCTTTTCTTCCTGGCCCCGGGCCAGGTACATAAAATGGAGTTTAGTGAGAAGGTGGAAGGGTATATGATTGCCTTTCAGGACACCTTTATGTGTCTGAAAGATCAGTCAGCCACCCTGATGGGCATTAATTCTGCCCTGTTCTTCAATAACCAGTTCAGTAGTGTGATCAGCCTTAACCCGGAACAGGAAAAGGAGTTTGATATGCTGGTGCATATGATGATGAAGGAAGTGACAGAGCAGGCTACTGAATACGAAACCGCTTTACACGGGCTGTTGCGTTATTTCCTGGTGCTGGCCTCCCGTATAAAGGGAAGCAGCATGGTGGCCACCCCGGAACAGCATGCTACACATAACAGTTCCCAGTTCCTGCAATTTAAAAACCTGATAGAAGAGAAATATACCATATTAAAGAATGTATCGGATTATGCTGCTTTACTGCATATTAAGCCTGTGCTATTAAATGAGATCAGCAAACAATTATCTGGTATCACGGCAGGAGAGCATATCCGGAACCGCGTTATCCTCGAAGCGCAGCGTTATTTATACAATACAGACCTTTCCGCAAAAGAGATAGCCTATAAGCTGGGCTTTGAAGATCCCCATTATTTCAGCCGCTTTTTCAAGAAATACACCAGCCAAACGCCTTCCGAATTTAAGGAAGCGTCCCGGGCAAATGTGTAACCCCCAAAAAATAGTCCACCACTAAAGTCTTTTTATCCATTCCTAATATTTGTTGCAACAGTTAATTTTGTATTGTAATTCGGAAGTGACAGAAGATAATGTGAAAGTGACAACAGATAATGTGAGGAGACCGGGTAGCTGGCATAGTTATGGGATTATTTCCCTGCTGTCTGCGAATCCTGAAAGCATATCAATATCACCTCCTTCAATAAAATTAAAAAACTTAAAACACTAAACTTAAAATCATGGCAACCTGGAAAATTGATTCAACTCACAGCGATGTAGAATTCAAGATTAAGCATTTAATGATCACTAATGTGACTGGTTATTTCGGTAAATACGATGCAACTGTAGAAGCAGCAGGTGATGATTTTACTGATGCTAAAATTACTTTTGAAGCTGATGTAGCAAGTATCACTACCAAGAATGCAGACCGCGATCAGCACCTGCAGGCGGAAGATTTCTTCCATGCAGCACAGTATCCTAAAATTACTTTCGTATCTACTTCTGTAAAGAAAGTTGATAACGAAACGTTGAAAATAAATGGTGACCTGACTATGCGCGGTGTTACTAAACCAGTAGCATTAGACGTAGAATATAGCGGCATTGTGAAAGACCCATACGGTCAGACTAAGGCAGGCTTTGAAGTAAAAGGAAAGATAAACAGAAAGGAATTTGGTGTTTCATTCAACGCAATAACAGACAACGGTGGTGTGATGCTGGGCGAAGAAGTGAAATTGCAGGCTAGTGTGCAGTTAGTGAAACAGGCGTAAGGCGGATTTTCTGGCGATAACCATTGCAGCTACAAAACAACAGACAGGATAAGGAATCAATAGCAATAGGGGGAAACGGAATAATATTAACGCAATGGTGTGGAGTGAAAACCTGTTGAAGGATTGATTGCCAGAGATAGTGTAGCCGGATGAAGTAATTCATCCGGCTTTTTTGCGTGTGGAGAAAAATCTACGTAACGTGTTTATTTGTGAGACAAAAAGAAATAGTAATTTCAGGCACTAATCAATGCTCATATTCTTTAATCCATACAAAAAAATTTAATCATGAAGAGAACTGCATCTGCTAACTGGCAAGGTACCGGCAAAGAAGGGAAAGGCACTGTAAGCACCCAGTCTGGCGTATTAAGCAACACTGCTTATTCTTACAAGAGCCGTTTTGAAGAAGGAATTGGTACTAACCCGGAAGAGCTGATAGGCGCTGCACATGCGGGCTGTTATACCATGAAGCTGAGTTTCCTGTTATCCGGCGCTGGTTTCACACCGGAGAACATCGATACAAAAGCGACTATTACTTTGGATAATGGCGCTGTAACCAGCAGTCACCTGGAAGTAACAGTAAAAGCAGCAGGACTGGAAAAGGACAAATTTGCTGAACTGGCAGAAGATGCCAAGAACAATTGCCCTATCTCTAAACTGCTGAACGCAGAGATTACACTGGATGCTAAACTGGCATAAATAATTTGAAAGGGAACCAACTGGTTCCCTTTTTTATATTAAAAAAAGGTTAACCTTTCTTCAAATTATCCACTCTTTTCTTTAATCCATCCATTCTCTGTGTAACAATATATAAGGACCTTTATAGTAGAAAAAAAGGAGATATTGTTATGGAAAAGATCATTCACAGGGCAGCGTCCCGGAGCTTTTCAAATCATGGCTGGTTGCAGAGTTATCACACATTCAGTTTTGCAGGTTATTACAATGAGGAACGTATTCATTTCGGCGCATTGCGCGTGTTAAATGATGATATGGTGAAAGGCGGAATGGGCTTCGGCACACATCCGCATGATAATATGGAAATAGTTTCCATTCCCTTACATGGTGCATTGGAACACCGCGATAATACAGGCAGGCATGAAGTGATCCGTACAAATGAAGTACAGATCATGAGCGCTGGTACAGGCATTGCGCACTCAGAGTTTAATGCATCGAAAACGGATCCTGTCAGCTTTTTACAGATATGGGTGTTCCCTAAATTACGTGATATCACGCCAAGGTATCAACAGCAGGCATTTGAGCCTGCGGAAAGGAATAATAAATTACAGGTAGTGGTGTCTCCGGAACAAGAAAGCGGGGCTTTACTGATTAACCAGGATGCATGGTTTTCATTAGGGAAATTTGATGTAGGTAATTCCGTGGACATTGTACCGAAAATGGCACAGCAGGGAAGTTATTTATTAGTGCTGGAAGGAGAAGTGGAAGTAGCCGGAGAAGTGCTGCAACGCCGCGATGCTATTGGGTTAACAGATTTTGATAAGGTGACGGTGAGGGCACTTAAAGCAGCAGAGTTTTTGTTGATAGATGTTCCAATGAACTAATGAGATAATTTGGATGTATAATTTATTTTGTAAAGGGTTATCACAGCGCAGTCCGGTGATAACCCTTTTTTATTAATTGTAAAAAGGTTTGTAACTTAGAAATACATACTAACAGGCTATTGTATTTGCGACCGAAAGATTGTTTTTCTTATCATTCACGCTAAAATCAATACATATGGAAGTTTCCGCTCAAATCTCAGAGCTTGAACAGATTAATGACTGGAAGGCAGAAGTAGAATCTGCAAGGGATGCCCTCCGGTCTATGCGTAGCCAGCTTGAGCAGGCGGTATTACGCACTACAGATGATGATGACCGCATTCAGATTGAACATTTTCAGAATCAGTTTATCCGGCAGATGGAAGTTGCTGATGAAATGCGCCACGACCTCAAACAATCCGCAAAAAAGATCAATGGCACACTACCTGTATTACATGATGACAGGCCGGTTGATAGCCTTGAAACGCTGAATGACCGCATGCATACATTCAGGAAATTATATAATGAATTACAGAAAGAGTTTGGTGAATTTATCGCCTTCTCATAACCTAGTCAAATTTCGATTACGACTGATGGAGTGACCGGATAACTTGTGCAGGTAAGTATAAACCCCTGTGCAAGTTCCTTATCTGTTAATACTTCATTCCAGGCCATCCATGTTTTCCCTTCAGTGCAACGGGCCGTGCAGGAACCACATACTCCGCCCCTGCAGCTGTATGGAAGAGAATGCCCCTGTGCCAGTGCAGCATTTAATATTGTCATGTTGCCTGGTACAGATAAATGATACGCTCCCTTGTTTGTTTTCAGCAATACTTCCTTTATCGTATTATCATCCGGTTTGCCCATCCTGGCTAACTGAGGAGAGGTGTTTACTACAAAGTTCTCTTTGTGCAACTGCTCTTCTGCAAAGCCCATGAAGGTGAGCGTGAGCATAATCATACGCATATAATCAGGTGGGCCACATACAAAGAATTGTGCATCTGAATTATTAAAGTGCATCTGCGATTTTACGAGGGGCTCTAATAACAGATTGCTAAGTCTTCTGTAAGTTGACTTGTTTTCTTCGTTGTCATTGCTGAAGAAATACATTACATGTAACCTGCTGCTGAATTGCTCTTCCAGTTTTTGCAGTTGGCTGTAGAATATCGTGCGTTCGTGAGAGGTGTTGCTGTAGATTAGTTTTACATGTGTATCCGGTTCGGTATGCAGGATGTGTTTCAGTAAAGAGAAAAGAGGTGTGATACCACTGCCGGCGCCGAATAAAAAGATATCTCTTTTGTTCCTGTATTCATTTAATGTGAACCTGCCGGAAGGCTGTATACAGGTGATGGTGTCTCCTGTTTTCCAGTTGCGCAGGATGTGCCGGGAGATTTCTCCATTTTCTTTTTTTCTTACTGTAACGGCGGGAAAAGGATCAATACCGGGGGTAGAGCTGAATGAATAGGAACGGCGGTATTCTGTACCATGTAAATTGATCAGGAAGGTAAGGAACTGCCCCGGGAGATAGGTGAAAGGTTCACCTTCCAGGATGTAAGTAAATGCGTCAGCTGTTTCTTTGATAATCTCTTTTATCCGGAGACGTAGATACAATTCGTTCATCGTTTGATTTTTGGGTGCAGGGCGAAGCCCTGCAAAATCCCTTCAATGTTTTTATGATGGTGCTTAGCACCATCATAAAAACATTGCTCTTTGATCAAACTCCTTTAGGAGCCGGTTTATCAGGCGGTAACTGTGATTTTGTCTTTCAGCATTTCCCTGGCAACTTTAGCGATACCGGTAGCATCATAACCACATTCGCGGTGCAGATCTTCCGGTTTGCCATGTTCAATGATACGATCTGGGATACCCAGGATACGTACACTGGCTTTATAGCCATGTTGTGCCATGAATTCGAGGATAGCGCTACCGAATCCGCCGGTGATAGCGGCATCTTCAACGGTGATCACTTTGTCGAATTCGCTGAATATTTCATGTAGCAGGGCTTCGTCCAGTGGTTTCACAAAACGCATATCGTAATGGGCCGGTTGTAAGCCATCTGCCAGTAGTTCTTTACATGCTTCCGTAACGAAGTTACCCGGATGACCGAGGGAGAGGATAGCAATATCCTTACCACTGCGGACCTTACGGCCGGTACCGATCTTTATTTCCCTGAACGGCAAACGCCATTCCGGCATTACGCCCTGTCCTCTCGGATAACGGATCACAAAAGGCTGCTGCATGGTTGGCAGCTGGGCAGTATACATCAGGTTACGCATTTCTTCCTCATTCATTGGTGCACTGATGATCACATTAGGCACGCAACGCATGTACGCAATGTCATAAGCACCATGATGGGTAGGTCCGTCTTCTCCCACAACACCGGCACGGTCCAGGCAGAATACTACAGGGAGCTTCTGAATGGCTACATCATGCAGTGCCTGGTCGTAAGCACGCTGGAAGAAGGAAGAGTAGATGTTACAGAATACACGCATACCCTGGGTAGCCAGACCGGCAGAAAGGGTAACGGCATGCTGTTCACAGATTCCCACGTCAAAGGCGCGGTCCGGCATCTGTTCCATCATGAATTTGAGGGAGGAGCCGGAAGGCATAGCCGGCGTAATACCCATGATGGTTTTATTCAGCTCTGCCAGTTCTATGAGGGTATGACCAAAAACGTCCTGGTATTTGGGCGGTTGAGGTGTTTCCACTACTTTTTTGAAGATCTCTCCGGTGATTTTATCGAACAGTCCGGGAGCATGCCAGGTGGTCTGATCTTTTTCTGCCAATGCATAGCCTTTACCCTTGGTGGTAACGATATGCAGCAGTTTTGGACCAGGGATGTCCTTCAGGTCCTGAAGGGTATCTACCAGTTTGATGATGTTATGACCGTCGATAGGCCCGAAATAACGCAGTTTGAGTGCTTCAAACAGGTTACTGGAGCTGGACACTACACCTTTGAGACTGGCTTCCAGTTTAGAAGCCATATCGCGGGTAAAGCGTTTGCCTATAGGCAGTTTGCCCAGCATATGCCATACATCGTCTCTCAGCTTGTTATAGGTTGGAGAGGTGGTGATGTCTGTTAAATATTCTTTCAGCGCGCCCACATTCGGATCTATGGACATGCAGTTATCGTTCAGGATAATGAGGACGTTCGCATTGGCAACTCCTGCGTGGTTGAGGGCTTCGAAGGCCATACCGGCAGTCATGGCACCGTCTCCTATTACAGCAATGTGCTGACGATCGGCTTCTCCTTTGTATTTGGAAGCGATGGCCATACCCAGGGCAGCGGAGATGGAAGTGGAAGAGTGTCCTACTCCAAAGGTATCGTAAGGGCTTTCATCCCTTTTAGGGAAGCCGCTGAGACCTTTGTACTTACGGTTGGTATGGAATACGTCCCGGCGGCCGGTCAGTATTTTATGTCCGTAAGCCTGGTGTCCTACGTCCCATACCAGTTGGTCATAGGGAGTATTAAATACGTAATGCAACGCTACGGTCAGTTCAATCACTCCCAGGCTGGCCGCAAAGTGCCCACCATGTACGCTTACCACGTCAATAATGAACTGGCGGAGCTCTTCGCTCACTTCATGCAACTGTTCTTTGCTCAGCTTCCGCAAGTCCGTAGGGGTTTCGATCTTGCCCAACAGGGGGCCCGGCGTTATATTCATACTAATTGGATGCAGGATTTTAATGAGCAAAAATACAGATTAATGCGCACATGTCCAGAATCCATTCATCTGCACATTATCACATCTGCACATCTGCTCACCCACTCATAACATTTGGGTTCAGGTGGGGGGCCTGCAACGCTATTTTTGAAATGTAGGAGTAGTTTACTAATTTCAGGATAGATGTTTAAACGAATATCAAAATATTGGTGGTGTCAGTTGCTGGGGTGGTTGGCTTATTTCGTGGTCAATATCTTCTTTGCCTATTCATTTGCGGGTGATGTAGAAACATCTTACGTAATCAATCTGTTGCTTATTATGGGCTGCGGACTGGTGGCTACGCATGTTTCCAGGAGTATCCTGGTGCGGATCAACTGGTTCCAGTACAGTTATGAGGCGCAGATGCTGCTCTTTATCCTGTTAACGGTGAGTTCCGGGGTTTTTATTTATGTTGAGTATATCATTGTAGGGAACTTTTTTCGTCATTCCTGGCAGCAAAAGGGATTTACGGATACGAAAACGGTGAACTACCTGTTATCGATGTTCCTGATTACGGCCATCTGGTGGTTGATCTACTTTGTATGGCACTATATAGAAAGGAGCGGCAATGCGCAGGTAGATAAACTGAAACTGGAGAGTACGGTAAAGGAGCTGGAGCTGAAAACCATTAAGGCGCAGCTGAACCCTCACTTTATTTTTAACGCCCTCAACAGTATCAGAGCGCTGGTGGATGAGAACCCTAAAAGAGCCAGAACAGCTATTACAGAGCTGTCTAACATCCTGCGAAGCTCTATGCAGGTGGAAAAGGCAGAAACCGTTAGTCTGGAAAATGAGTTGAACATAGTAAAGGATTACCTTGCATTAGAAACGATCCGGTTTGAGGAAAGATTGCAGGTAAGGTATAACATTGACCAGGAAACGCTGGTATTGCCTATTCCTCCTATGATGTTGCAGACATTGGTCGAAAACGCGATTAAACATGGTATTTCCCGTACTATTACAGGTGGAACTGTGATTATAAGCTCTTATGTAAAGAATATGCAGCATGAGATCACGGTGGCAAATACAGGGCAAATAATGGAAGAGCGGTCGGAGCATGGGTTTGGTCTGCAAAGTACCCGGCAAAGGTTAAGCCTGCTATACGGCAAAAAAGCATCCTTCGATATTTATAACAAAAACGATGAAACGGTAGAAGCTAAAGTAGTAATGCCGTTATTTTAAATAGAGTAGCTCATGAAAAAAGCTTTAATCATTGATGATGAACGCCTGGCCAGAAGTGAACTGAAGAAATTACTGGCAGATCATCCGGAGATAGTGGTGGTAGGGGAAGCTGTAAATGCGAAAGATGGTTTGGAGAAGATAGAAACATTGCATCCCGACCTTCTTTTCCTGGATATACAGATGCCTGACAAGACAGGATTTGACCTGCTGGCGGAGCTGGAAAAGGCCCCGCAGGTGATTTTTACGACGGCTTACGATGAGCATGCTTTAAAGGCCTTTGAATATAATGCGCTGGATTACCTGTTAAAGCCTATAGAGCCGAAGAGACTGGCGGATGCGATTCATAAGCTGCATCAGCTGGAAGAGAAGGAAAGACAGGCGGAAGTGGGGGCTATCCGTACTATCCTTTCTGAGAACGACCAGGTATTTGTGAAAGACGGAGACCGTTGCTGGTTTGTGAAATTGCAGGAGATCCGTTTATTTGAGAGTGTGGGTAACTATGCCAGGGTGTATTTTGAAGGGAATAAACCTTTGATCCTGAAATCTTTGAATGCGCTGGAAGAGCGACTGGACGAACGGACCTTTTTCAGGGCGAACCGTAAGCATATTGTGAATCTGCGGATGATAGAGAAGATAGATACTTACTTTAACGGGGGATTATTGCTGGAAATGCGGGGAGGAGAAAAGATTGAAGTGAGTCGCCGGCAGGCAGTGAAGTTTAAGGAAATGATGAGTCTCTAAGATAATTGTATAAAAAGAGAAGGCCCGCATTTGCGGGCCTTCTCTTTTTCTTTACAGAAAGAATTATTTAAAGACGGGTGCGGCATGCACTGCGTCAGCGATTTCTTTGATAAGAGAGGTATCTTTCTCAATAGCGTTCCCTACTACGATGATATCAGCGCCTGCTTTGCAGTTGAGGTAGGCTTTTTCAGCGTCGCGGATACCGCCTCCAACAATAATAGGGGCGCTTACCTGGCTGGATACGCGGGCTATCATGCTTTCGGTGATGGCTTTGCGGGCACCGCTGCCAGCGTCCATATACACTACTTTCATACCCAGCATTTCACCGGCAATAGCTGTACACATGGCGATATCGTCCTTGTCTGCAGGGATGGGGGTGGTATTACTGATATATGAAACAGTGGTTGGGGCGCCGCCGTCAATGACCATATAACCGGTAGAAATTACTTCCAGGCCGCTTTTCTTTACCGCAGGGGCGGATAAAACGTGCTGACCAATGAGTAATTCCGGGTTACGGCCTGATATAACGGACAGGTACAACAAAGCATCTGCGTAACGGGAAACCTGGGAAGGGCTTCCGGGAAACAAAACTACCGGGATGTCACAGCTGCTTTTCAGCTGCTGCACACACTCATCAAGGTGATGAGTGATTACAAGACTACCGCCCAAAAAGATATAATCAACCTTTGCAGCAATGCATTTTGCAGCCAGGTCGGTTATTCCAGAAGGTGTTACCTTGTCCGGATCAATTAGAACGGCAAAAGATTTGACACCCTTTGCTTTCTTTTCGATGAAGGAATTGTAGATTTTATTGAGCATTAAAATAGCATTGTTCCGGTTGTCGCAAATGTATAAATTTTTCGGTAATAAGTCACATTGTTAGATAAATATGCATGCGATTCATTTTTGATTCGAAAAAATGCACTGCCCGCCCGGGTTTTATTAGTCTTAATGTACAAGCATTAGGCCATTCTCCATAGAGAAACGAATAACTACTTAAAAGGTTACTTTTCACTCATATGCAATAAAAATATATTTTTTTGGCGGGTTAAGCAACAGAAAATTCATAGGAGATGAGGCCGCTGGTGCTGCATATTGCTTCTTTTAAATGTGTTATAAGTGTGTTAAAGAAGGCCGGAATAGCCTTAACAGCATGGTTTTCAGGTAAATTAACAAATTTAGCCAAATTTTGAGATTCGCTGAAAGTGAGTGTGGTGGCTTGTTTCAGCGTTTCTTGTAACGAGCTCTTTGTTAATGATTTGTTATTGAGGCCTTAAAATTTCAAAGAAAAATAACATGCCCTTACATTTGTATTCAAATAGGGTTTTCATAGGATAGTAACAAATTGAGGGCGCCTTTCCAGGTGCCCTTACTTTTTTCCCAAAATCAGCGTCCTGCTTATTTTTTAGAGAACTCTTCCTTTATTTTTATTGTTTATTTGTTTTAGCATGTACATGCTCTTGTTACCTGTTGTTGACATCGTTGGCTGATAAATGTTATTCCCGACTCTAATTCTATTACATGTTACAACATAAAGTCCGAATTTTCATCAAATCTTCAATATTTTTCTTTTTTTACCTTCATTGATCTAATAAAATGGAATATTTCTGACCAATATATTGGTATCTGTGTCGCTATTAATTTTATTTATATTTGTTTTTGTATTAATTTTATAATGGTTACTGTCCTATGAAAAACCAAATATTACTACAGGCATGAATCCTCATGCACGTAAAAATGACTCTCGAAAGCAATGGGTAAACCATTGCTTTTGTTTTTGGGGCACTTTAGATTGGGTTTTATAATTTGGATTTTGTATTTTTAGTCTTACAAATTTATCATATGATGAAAAAGCTGTTGTTTCTGCTGTTGGTAGTGGTTGCCACAGCCGCATCAGCAAACGCCGCCAGCGGAAGGAAGGAAAGAGAGAATGACAAGCTAAAGGAGAAGGGGAAGGAAAAAGAGGGGGAAAAGTCAGCTAATGGGTGTAAAACCGCTAACTGCGATAGTTCTGATAAGGCTGCAAACAAAAATATGCGTCCCACCAGCCGGGTAGAGGAATACGTATGGATGTTGCCCAAGGACCAGGATGGTGATAAAATGTATGAAGAAGAACTGAAAAAAGGGGTCCTTGATCTGTATAAATGGTATTTACAGAACGAATCCCGTGTAAATAACAGCGAAACGCTGAAAACAACCGGAAAAGAGGTAGCCTTTCCTTTTAAAGTGGATGCTAAAACCTTGCAGCAGTATTTCCAGTTCGTAAAGAATAATTTTCCAGGTTTAAGTGAGGATGATCTCACAGATGGTACAAACACTGCCGCTACTCCTAAGAAGCAGCCTGTAGCCAACCATAAAAAATATGCTCCTGTAAGTGTCAGGGATGATATGGAAAGTCAGATGACTCTTCCCGTTACTAAATAAATTGTTGTCTTGCCATAATGCATTTGGAGTTTAGTTATAATAAGGAGGATGTATTGAATGCATTGCGCTATCATTTCATGCAGCAGGGTGAAACGAAAGTTTTCCGCAATACACTGTTTATTCTACTGGTAGTTGCAGTAGCAGGATATGCCTACAGTATAGTGACTGTTGGTGCTATGCTGGGTATTGCTGCTATGATCGTATTGATTACACTCGTATTCTGGTATCTTCTGCCAGTATCTATCTACAATAAAGCCGCTACTTTCAAAGACGATATCCGCCTTCGTTACTCTGAAGAAGGGATCATCATTTCTACACGCAGCAGCGAATCTCAAAGAGAATTATCCTGGAGTAATTTTACCAAGGTGATAGAAGCAAAAAACTTCTTCTTTCTTTATCGTGGTAAAAAGAATTTTTTCCTGGTGCCTACCAGCGCTTTTGAAACAGAAGCGGAACAAAAGGAGTTTGGCAGGTTAGCGAAGAATAATATTCCCTAGAAACAAGAAATTATATACTATATAATGATCAATTTTTTTATGATGATGCTTTGCATCATCATAAAAAAATTGAAATGGTTTTGCAGGGCTTCGCCCTACACCCAAAAATCAAACTGGGTCACTACCCGTCTGAGCCTTTTATAAGGAGAAGTTATGGAACACTGCAAGGTGTAAAATGTGATTCATTGTCTGATCTCCGTTTGCCGGTTGTATGAACTGGTTCATATAACCAATTTCCAGTTTCAGATTGGGCTTCAGCGCATATCCCCCTGCGATGAGAAAACGGTTTTGATCTATAAATTTATCGTTGATCTCATTGTTCCAGAGGTTCATGAAAAACTCGTTCTGCAATGCTATGTAGAATGGAGTGACCTTCTCTCCTTTACGGATAGAAAATTGTGTGCGGTTAAAATAACGCAGGCGATTACCGTACCTCCAGCTTTGTACATCATCATGCGTAGCAATCTTCTGCCCTACCCAGCGTTCTTCAAGCCGTACCCGATGCGTCATCGCAAATTTAGATACGGTATGTTTATAAATAAACTGCTCGTATATACGGTGTTCAGGGAACCAGGCAGCAGCGCCGTCACTGTAGGTTGTTACGTACGCATATCCCAACAGATAGCCCGCCTTTGTGCCAGGCATATATTGCAGGCCGGCACGGTTCAGGATCTGCCCTTTATCGCTGATGCCATTGCGAATCCTCGCCTGGAAATCGAAGGGGATAGACCAGTGTTTATTCAGCTGTGCTGTACCAAAGTAGGTGTACCAGTTCTGGTAAGCCTGATTTAATTTCTGTGCAGACAATTGTGCAATACTCCAAAGCAGGCATATAGCCAGCAGACTAATTTTCTTTCGCATGTACTTCCCGTTGATCCGCAAAAGTATAAAAAAATCCCGGGCGTTTACCCGGGATTCACGATTGATTGTTGATCTATTGTGTATTAAGAAAAGTATCAGAATTTCAACCACCAGTTTTTAGTGCCTTTGGTATCTCCGCCAATTGCTGCCGCCGCTGCATCATAACTGGCTTTGTTCTGCGTTTGCTCGCCGGTAGGATAAGTAATACGGTAAGGTACAAACGGTACATTAGGGTCTAAAGATCCATTGTAAGGCGCCAGGAATAATGAATCACCACCTGGTTTTTTGAAATCCAGACGGATGCGTTCAAACCATGCCTGGAATCCCTGTGGATATAATGCCAGCCATTTCTGAGTGCCGATTACATTTTTCCAGTCGGCAGCATTGTAAGGAACACCGGCAATATATTCATCTACACCTGTGGTAATGCTCCAGAAATCCATAGATGCTTTAATCCCATTTGTATAATGAGTAGCAGCATCAGCACCTACGGCATAACCGCGTGCAGCAGCTTCAGCCAGGATGAATTCTACTTCAGGATAAGACATTAAGATAGCGGGCATGGCAGAAGAATAGATCTTAGTACCAGGAAAAGATAGATCATCTGCTGTCAGTGATGTCCTGGACGGATCATTTGCGGTAGTTCCATAACGCAAGCCTACATAATTTGCAGGATTGTTCTTTGTAGGTCTTGCATATACAGGCAACCGCGGATCATTCACACTTTTCATATAATCTACGAGTGTGCTGCTTACAAAGAAGTCAATGATAGACCTCTCTGTTTCATCCATAGGGAACCTGTTAGGAGTAACTCCCGGATAGATAACTTCTGCATTATTAGCATTGCTGGTCATTGCAGCCTGGTAATTTGCCTCTATAAGACCTTGTGCTTTTACAGGATCGGCATCTGCCATACGGATAGCCATACGCAACAGTAATGAATGCGCCAGTGTTTTCCATGAAGCCACATCTCCCCCATAAATAACATCTCCTGCACCAAAAGTTGGTTTTGATTCATCCAGTAGATTTATCTGTGCCTGTAGTGTATCTGCCAGTGAACTGTAAATGCTTTTTGCATCATCATATTTCGGAGCAATGTTCGTACTTAATTTTAATGCGTCTGTATAAGGCACATTCACATAAGTATCTGTCAGGATCTGAAATAACCATGCTTTAAGGATTGTTGCAATCGCATTCTGATTAACGGCTGCCGGATTGGCGACGCTGGCTGCATTATTCAGCTGAATGATCTGCTGCAGGTTATATAATGATTTATACAAGGCGGTCCAGAAGGCGGTGTTATTGCCTTCGTCTATTGCATACTGACTGTCTGCCACTCTTGCATTACCAGACCAGTATTGTGCATAATGCATCCCGAAATAACCGTTCTGTAGTGTGCTGTACAAAATGTCCATCGCACTCTTTTCTGCACCTGTAAGCAGGAAAACAGGATCTGAGGTGGTTGGTTTTGTCGGGTTGTGATTGATATCATCCAGTTTATTACAGGCCGATAAAATGAGGCCGGATAATAAAATAAGACAACTATATTTTAGCATTCGATTAAGCATCTTCATAAATTTTAAAATGAAATGTTCAGGTTAACTCCATATGACCTTACAGATGGTAATGCACCACCCTCTATACCCTGTACATTCGAAGCAGAGTTCAGAATGTTGGATGGGTCCACATTGGGTGCATTTGATTTAATGAGCCACAGATTACGTCCGTATAAAGAAAGACGGGCATTCTGCGCATGTACTTTTTTATACCATGATGCAGGCAGGTTATAACCCAGTTTCACTTCACGCAGGTATACATAACTGGCGTCGTACAGATTGGCCCTGCTTAACAGTTTACCTTCATTGCTCTGGAAGTAGGTAGCGGCATCCAGTACTGTCTCATTTGGCTTGCCATCAGCTGTTACACCTTCTGCAATGATACCTTTTTCACGTACGCCATTGGCTGCTGTAATATCCAGCAGACCGGACCCTTTACCATACATGTTGGTGTATGAGAAGAAATCACCACCATGCTGAAAGTCTACCAGGGCAGACAGATAAATACCTTTATACGAGAAGGAGTTTGTTACACCACCTGTATAATCAGGATAGGCGTTCCCGATAGGAACAGGACTGGGTGTAATCATATAAATACCATTATCTCCCACTATCCTTTGTCCTTTGTCATTATACACATAATCTGTACCCAGTAATGTACCCAGTGGTTTGCCTACATAAGCGGCTACGGATACCTTTTGTGTACGGCGGTCTGTTCCGATTAATAATACAGGAAGAGAGGTATTGTACTGATCGATATCGAGGTTCAGCAGTTTGTTCCTGTTACGTGCAATGTTAGCCCTGATATCCCAGCGGAAGCTATTCTTCAGGCGAACAGGATTCAGATCAACACCTACTTCTATACCATGGTTTTGTACACTACCACCATTTACGATCGTATTTACAAATCCGGTAGCAGAAGAAACGGGTAAAGGAATGATCTGATCTTTTGTAACACGATCATAATAAGTAAAATCTATACCAATACGATTGTCAAAAAATTTAGCCTGTATCCCTGTTTCATATTCACGGCTACGTTCAGGCTTGAGTGTTTGGTTGTATTTGGTAGAAGACAACTGTGTTGCAGGGTTACTGCCAAAAGGAGGTATGAAATCATAAGTATCATAGATCTGGTAAGGATCTGTATCATTACCCACCATAGATACACTTGCACGTAGCTTACCGAAGCTGAGCCATTTCCAGTTTTTCAGCAGGTCTGAAAATACAAAGGCTGTAGAAGCGGAAGGATATATGTAAGGATTATTTTTACTTATGAGGCTGGAGCTCCAGTCGGCACGGCCGGTCAGATCAAGGAACAACAGGTTCTTATATGCAAATGATGCAGTTGCAAAAGTAGAGTTGATCTGCTTTTCATAAAACTCATCGATGGGGATGGCTGTCTGTACAGAATTATTCAGATTATATACACCCCGGATCATCAGGCCACCTGTAGTGGAACCACCTGTGGTAGTCCATTTACGGTGCATGACATTACCGCCCACTAATGCATTAAATTTCAGGTCATGGGAAATATCTGCTTTTATATTAGCGGTTAACTGGTAGTTCATTTCCCGGGAAGTACGAACACGTTTGGTATAAGCACCTACAAAGTAATCTTTGGCGGTCCTTTCTTCTTCCAGTGTATTGTAATCATCCATAAATACCCTTCCACTGAAACTTAACCATTTGTTTGCTTCATAGTCCAGTCCTGCATTTCCATACAACCGGTTACGGCTATCTGATTCATAATCCATGTAGCGGAGCCAGTATGGCCCATTGCTGGATGCCGGTGTGGGATCACTCCATGATTTTCTGTTCCAGGTGATTTGTGACCCGTCTGCATACTGATAACGTTTTTCCATTTCGTTATCTAACTGGCGCTGACCATACATAGTGAACTGCAGGGTTGGGTTAGGTCCGGTAAAACCTGTGCCGGGCCTACCTTTTGCATCCAGCATACTATAATTTATGGAAGCTGTTCCTGTTAATCCTTTTGCCACTTCGTAGTTACCGCTGAAGGCAACATTGTTACGTGTCATGTACGCACCTGGCAATATAAATTTCTGATTCATATTTCCGTAAGACAAACGGAAGGAACCTTTATCATCATTTCCGGCTAGTGCAATATTGTTGGTGAGTGTGATCCCCGTTCTGTAGAAATCTTTCACATTATTGGGCTGCGCTACCCATGGAGTTGTTTGTCCGAAGTAAGGATTGCCTTTATCTTTATCCCATGACCAGTAGGGACGTACCAGTTGTCCTGATAATTTAGGCCCCCATGAAGCATCATCTGCATATTTTACCAGCAGATCATAGCGACCCTTACCATTGTTGTCATCGTAGGTAGCATGTGCTTCGTCGATGAATCCTTCGGGGTGCTGATTATAATAGAGCGTATCGAATTTACCACCGGTACCGCCGCCGTATTCGTTCTGGTATTTAGGTAATACAGACACCTGGTCCACCTGTGCATTGATACTATAAGTAACGCCTATACCACCTGGGACATCCGGACGTTTTTTAGTAGTGATGAGCAGTACACCATTTGCACCGCGACTACCATACAGGGCAGTAGCAGCAGCACCTTTCAATACGGAAATGTTCTCAATATCTTCGGGGTTGATATCCTGCAGAGAGGAACCAAAGTCGTAACCACCACCACCATTCTGTTGTCCGGCAGCATTGGTATTATTGTTTACAATAGGAGTACCGTCTACTACTATAAAGGCATTGTTATCTCCTAATATAGATTTGGGACCACGGATAGTTATCTTGGTAGATCCACCCATAGAACCGGTATTGGTATTGACTTGCAGACCAGGTACTTTACCAGTCAATGCATTTACGAAGTTGACTTCTTTCGCTTCCTGTACGGCGTTGCCACCAACTTCTTCCACTGCATATCCTACAGAACGTGGGTTCTTCTGGATGCCCAGTGCAGTCACTACTACTTCCTGTAATTGTTTTTTACCGGTGGATGCAGATGTGAGTGTGATCTTTAGTGAATCGTGAGAAGTGATGGGGATCGATTGTTCGCCGTATGAAACAGCGGATACTTTGATGGTATCTTTTGAAGATACTTTTATAGAGAACTTACCATCTGCACCGGCTGCCACTGCTTCTTTCGTAGCAGCGTTCATTATTTTTGCGCCGGGAATGGGAGTACCTGCGGGCTCTTTTACCACGCCTTTAATAGTGAACTGACCGATCTCTTTTTTAAGCGTATTAGAGTCAGCGGGGACTATCAGCGCAGTATCGCTGGTAGGGTTTACAGTAGTATCCTTAGCTGCTGTGGTCGCAGGTTTGGAACTATCCTGTTTGGTTACAGTGGCAGAGTCCGTTTTGCCTTTACCGGTAGTGTCTTTGTTTGTGTTGGGAGTGATTACTACGGGCGCTGCTGTTGGCTTAACGGTCGTATCTTTCTGCTGAAAGTACGTAAGGTTCAACAGGGGCTGGTTAACGCTTGTACTGGCTATTACAGGGCTAATGCTACAGAAAAAGGCACAGCACAGCCATAACCAGTTAAGTACATGGCTTCTCATCTTATATTGAAAGATTAGGTTACAAATTTTTTTAGACGGGTTTCCGTGTCCGTCTTATCGTATGATATCTAGGTCCAATTATAATACAATCGAAATGGGCAGTACAATGAGAAAGGCTGTTATTTTTATTAATTCCCCCTGTTATAATTCTTTACTCATTTCATAATGAGGTATGCCAACTTCCTCAAATTCAGCGCCTTTAGCGCTGTATCCTAATTTTTCATAAAAGCCTTTTGCTTCTTTGCGTGCATGCATCATGAGATGAGTGAATCCATTATTTTTTGCCTGTTGTTCTGCAAACAGTATTAGTTGGCGACCAATTCCCTGTCCCTGAAATGCGTTGTCCACGGCCATTTGCCGCAATTGTACCGTTGTATCATCGAATGGTGTAAGAATACAGCAGCCGGATAATAATTCATCTGTATAACATCCCAGTAGTTGATCATTGATCTCCTTCTGAAGATATTCTTCTGTGTAAGTGAGTCCCAGCGGCTTTCTCAGAACAATGTCCCGTAGAGATACCATGTCATGCCAGGCAGTGCTACCATATTCAATGAAGCGAAAACTTAACATCATTATCTATTTGTACAGCACGATTTCCGTTGGCGTTACAACAAACACCTTGCCAATGGAATGTCTGTGAAGTGATTAGAGAAAACAGGCAACAATAATCTTATCTACTGATTTTACTTCGAGCATATTGTCGTGAATAGCTAATGCATTGGGATGGGTATCCGTACAGATTACTTTTTTGATGATCCCACTGTCTTTTATCTTTTGAAAACCATTACCGGCAAAAATACCATGAGTAGTGATGACAGATATTTCAGATGCACCGGCATCGATGTATGCCTGGGCAGCATGAATGAGGGAACCTCCGGTGCGGATCATATCATCATAAATAATAACGGGTTTGTCTTTTACGTCTGCGCTGATAGCGGTAATATGGGTTTCATCTCCGGAAATGCGTCTTTTGAACACAAAAGCTGCCTGTACGTGCAGGTCATTGGCCAGGGATTCTACCCATTTAGCACGGCCGGCATCTGTACTGGCCAGTACGAAGGGGCGGCCTCCGGCCAGTTCCAGGGCAGCTTCCTTTACCAGGTCTTTACCGTAGAGGTGTACCGGACGGATACCTTTTTCAAAATAATAGGTGATACCATCTACGTGCAGGTCTATCATCATAATTTTATTGCCTGTAGCGGTTTGGGGTAATGCGGAGAACAGGAGGGCCCGGGTTTTCGCCTTTACGATTTCCCCTTCTTTTACAGCCCGCTCCATCGTAGAATACCCGAAAAAGGGGATTACTATGTTCAGGGACACAGCTCCCTGCTGGATACAGCCATGGGCAATATCAAATAATTCTAATGTTTCTTTATCATCAATAGTACCTCCTACTAATATTACTTCTTTTCCTTCTACCTCACTTTTTATGCGATGATAATGCTCTCCATCCGGGAAATCCCGTATATCTATGATCCCTTCTTCCCATTGCGCCAGGGCTAATAACTTGTTTTTCAGGTACTGGTAACGTTGAGTCGCAAATATGATCTTATGAGGCATAGTGTTTGAAATAAGGAATAAAGATAGTAATATAGTCGAATGTCTATAACCCGTTATCGCATACGGGATATCAGTTGTGGACAATTTTTAACGTTTTATTTGCGCAGGGAAAAGTAAATTTGGGCGATGCCTAGACGAATTAAAAGACTTACCGGATGCATCGGAGCATTATGTTTTTACCTGTTATTCTGTCTGCAGCAAGCTAATGCGCAGGTGAAAGTATCTGGTATGGTGGCAGATGCAGACACAAGATCAGGTCTTCCGGGAGTAACAATTATCAATAAAAGTACACGGAGTGGTACAGTAACGAACGAAAGTGGCCGTTTTTCTATAGACGCGATGCCTGGAGATTCGCTGGAATTTTCCATGCTCAGTTTTTACAGGAAGGAATTATCAGTGCCTACTACCTCCATGTTCATCAACGTATATCTTTCCAAACGCATATTTGGTTTGCAGGAAGTGCAGATCCGTTCAAAGGATTATCACCAGGATTCCCTTTCTATCCGTCAGGAGTATGGGAAGTATTTTAATTACCATAAGCCTGGTGCGATGGATGTGCTGAAAACATTACCCTCTAATCCTATTACAGCGCTTACTTATCTTGTACCCAGCAAGGCGCGTAAACGTAAGGAGCATTTTCAGGAACAGCTGGTATACTGGGAAAAAGAGAAATTCATTGATTACCGGTATAATGCGGAACTGGTGGAACGTATGACCAAATTGAACGGGAATGACCTGGATACCTTTATGCATCGTTTCCGTCCGGGATACCAGTTTATAATGGATGCTTCGGAATATGACCTGCTGTTATATATCAAACAAAGCTTCCAGCAGTATCAACAGGAAAAGGCTAATCCTGCGAAGAAAGAAGAAGAGAATTAAGCAATTTTTTTGTGGTGGAGCTTCGCTCCATCACAAAAAAATTGGGAGGGTTTTTGCAGGGCGAAGCCCTGCACCCAAAAATTAATTTATAAGCGTCCCGTTTAATCGTAGCAATTGTGTTTCCGCTAATTTGATATTATACCGGGCATTGATCAACCGGTTAAACCCATCTTCCAGACTTTGCTGTGCTTCCCTTAATTCTATAGAAGTGGATACACCCTGTTTAAACCGTTCCAGCGCTACCATCACATTTTCTCTGGCCAGTAACATATTTTCTTCTTCCAGCGTTACGGCTGTTTTATAGTATTCATAATCCTGAAAAGCAGTACTGAGCGAGAGGGCTACTTTAGTACGTGTATTTTCCAGCATCAGCTGCTGATAATCTACATTTAGCCGGGCATCCTGCACCTGTCTCTTTACATTGAACCCGTTGAAGATGGGGATGGTTGCACTGAACCCATAGTTCAATACACCGTTCTGGTTATATACCGGACTGAAAGAGTTGGTAGCAGCATTAGAATTAACACGGGAATAATTATATCCGGAGTTGAAATTAATGACCGGGAAATAATCCCCTTTACTTTCTTTTAATTGTAACTGAGATACGGTGAGGTTTTGTTGTGCCACCAATAAACCAGTGTTCTTTTGTAAGATCTGCTGACGCAGTTCTCCGTAAGATAATGACATATTCAACGGAATGCTATCCTGTACATCGTAACCGGTATTACCTGCTTCTACTGCCATTAACTGATTCAATGCGGACTTGCTTTGCTCTATTAATGTCTGTTGTCTTAAGTAAGCTGCTTTCTGTGCATTGTAATCTACTTTGGATTGCAGCCAGTCTGTTTTAGGACCTAAGCCAGTCTGGAATTTTGCATCCGAAAGTTTCACTCTTTCTTCTGAAATAGACATCTGTTCGGACACATTACGCAGCTGTTGTTTTTGCTGCACAATGTTATAATAACCGGCAATGATATTGGCAACACTATTCACCAGCTGATCTTTTACTGCCAGCTCGCCCAGGTTGCGCATAGCTTCCAGCTTCTGACGGGTGGCAAACATTTTAAGACCATCAAAGAGTGTCCATGAAAGGCTTACATTGGCAGAGAAGTTTCTGCTATGAATACCACTGGTATCACGTTTGGAACCGTTAAGAAACTCCTGTTTGGTTTGTGTGGTGTTCCATACTTTGGATGCAGTACCGTTTACACGTGGAGCGAACGCAAAGTTCGCATACGCGTAATCGTTAGCTGTGATAGCTGCATCGTTTTGTGCCAGGCGGATATCATAGTTGTTCTTCAACGCCAGATCTATAGCCTGCTCCAGCGTGAGTATTTTTTGCGCCTGTGTTGTAAATGTGCACAGTAAAAAGAAATATAGCAATATACGTTTCATGTGAGTGTTCTGATTAGTGTACAGTAACAGCAGTCCTTTCTTCTTCTTCTTCCATTTCTTTTTCTCCACCCTGTTTTCTTCTTGATAAGAACGTGTACATGGCCGGTATTACAAATAAGGTGAGGATGAGAGAGAATACAATCCCCCCTACAATCACAATCCCCAATGGGATACGGCTGGTAGCCGCTGCACCCAGTGACAGGGCGATAGGCAATGCGCCCAGGGCCATAGCCAGACTGGTCATCAGGATAGGGCGTAAACGCATAGTTGATGCCTGTATGGCGGCAGATGCTTTATCTGCACCCTCATCACGTTTATGATTCGCAAACTCCACTATCAGGATACCATTCTTGGTTACTAATCCTATCAGCATAATTACACCTATCTGTGAGAATATATTCCAGGTCTGGCCAAATAACCACAAAGAGAATAACGCACCTGCAAAGGCCAGCGGAACCGTCAGCATAATAATGAATGGATCTACCCAGCTTTCGAACTGTGCAGCCAGTACCAGGTAAATGAGTACAAGCGCCAGAATGAGTGCAAACATGGTGTTGGAACCACTTTCCGCATAGTCTCTTGAAGAGCCGGAGAGTGCCGCTACATAAGAGTCGTTGAGAACACCTTTCTTCTGGAGTTTATCGTAGATGCGGTACATGGCACTGATACCGTCTCCGATTGTTTTACCAGGGGCAAGACTGGCAGAGACGGTCGCTGATTTATAACGGTTGAAGTGGTAGATGATAGGCGGACTTGTCTCCTCTTCTATCGTTACCACGTTATCCAACTGAATAGCTTCTCCACGGCTGTTACGTACGTAGAAGTTCTGCAGGTCGGTAGGTTTATCGCGGTTACCGCGGAATACCTGTCCCATTACCTGGTATTGCTTACCATTTCTTACAAAGTAACCGTATCGCAGATTACTTAATGCTAATTGTAATGTTTGTGAGATATCATCTACTGATACACCTAATTCGCTTGCTTTCGCGCGGTTGATCTGCAAACGTAATTCCGGTTTATTGAATTTGAGATCTACGTCCACACCGGCAAAGGTGGGATCATTATAGGCCTCTTCCAGGAATTGCGGCAGCACGGCAGAGAGACTATCGAAATTGATATGTTGTAATACAAAGGATACGGGGAGCCCGCTACGGCGACCTACCTGTATGGTTTGTTGTTCTATCGCGAATACTTTCCCTTCGGGGAAGCGGAACATGTTTTTATTTACCATGTTCACGATCTCTTTCTGAGAGCGGAGACGATCGTGAGGTTCTGTGAGTACTACGTTGGCAAAACCACTGTTAACGGCGGTGCTTCCAAAGCCCGGTGCTGTTACCGTGATGAGGATTTTCTTTTCCGGTATAGAATCTACCATGAACTGTGTGAGACCATCCATGTAGCGTTCCATATAATCATAAGAAGTCCCTTCAGGAGCACTGATGGAAAGACGAAACTGGCTGCGGTCTTCTATGGGAGCCAGTTCCGATTGTAAAGACCTGAACACAAAATATATGAGGGCCAGACAGCCTAATATGATAAGTGTAGCTACCCAGCGCAGACGCATGAATGCTTCCAGTGCACGTTGGTAACCCGATTCCATTCCTGTAAAGAAGGGTTCTGTTTTTTCATAGAACCAGGAGTGCTTGTGCGTTTTACGGCCCAGCTTTACATTCAGTACAGGCGTTAGTGTGAGGGATACAAAAGCAGAGATCAACACGGCACCAGCTACCACGATCCCGAATTCCCGGAATAAGCGCCCTACGAACCCCTGCAGGAATACGATGGGAAGGAATACGAAAGCGAGAGTGATGGAAGTAGCGATTACAGCGAAGAAGATTTCTTCTGAACCTTCTTTAGCAGCCTGCATACGGGGCATACCAGCTTCTATCTTCTTATAGATGTTTTCTGTTACTACGATACCATCATCTACTACCAGTCCGGTTGCAAGTACAATAGCCAGTAGTGTTAATATATTAATGGTGAATCCGCAGACGTACATAATAAAGAAGGCCGCTATCAAAGATACCGGGATGTCTACTAACGGGCGGAAAGCCATAAGCCAGTCACGGAAGAACAGGTAGATAATAAGGATTACCAGTACCAGTGCCACAATGAGGGTTTCTTCCACTTCTTCTATCGATTTCCTGATAAACTTAGTATTATCGATAGCGATGTTGGTAGTAATATCGGCAGGAAGATCCTTTTTCAGTTGATCATAGCGTTTGTAAAATTCATCGGCTATGGCCACGTAGTTAGAACCAGGTTGAGGAGACAGGGCGAGGGCCACCATCGGAACGCCGGATTCTTTGAGGATGGTTTCTTCATTTTCAGGTCCCAGTATGGCCTGACCAACATCCAGGAAGTGGATTACATTCCCGTTTACGTTTTTAATAATCAGGTTGTCGAAATCATCTTCTGTATTTAAACGACCAAAAGTACGTACTGTCAGTTCCGTTGCATTACCGGCAATTTTACCGGAAGGCAGTTCTACGTTTTCTTTGGTGAGGGCAGTCTGAACATCTGTAGGAGTAAGGCTGTAGGCAGAGAGTTTAGCCGGGTCCATCCAGAGGCGCATGGCATATTTCTTCTCTCCCAGTATACGGATGGAGCTAACACCCGGAATGGTTTGCAGTCTTTCCAGTAATACGTTATTCGCATATTCGGTTATCTCCAGCTGGTTGCGTACGTTACTTTGTACGGTCATGGAGAGAATATAATCAGAGTTAGCGTCTTCTTTAGAAACAACGGGAGGAGCATCGATATCAGGCGGAAGGCTACGGAGTGCCTGAGATACTTTATCGCGTACGTCGTTGGCCGCAGCTTCGAGGTCTATACCCAGTTCAAATTCAACGGTGATATTGCTGGAACCCTGGCTGCTGCTGGAAGATATATTTTTGATACCGGCAATCCCGTTAATGGATTTTTCCAGTGGTTCTGTGATCTGTGTTTCGATAATGTCTGAGTTAGCACCGGCATATGAGGTACGTACATTCACTATAGGTGGGTCTATGGCGGGGAAATCCCTTACTCCCAGAAAATTGAATCCCACAACGCCGAATATCACGATGATGATATTCATAACGATGGCGAATACAGGACGTTTGAGTGATAGAGAGGGTAGACTCATTATTTTACCTTATTATATTTTAATGCTACTCCGGGCTTCAGTTGTAAAATGCCGCTGGTAATTACTGTATCCCCTACACGGAGTCCGCTGGTGATTTGTACGTTGTCTGCGTTACGAATACCTGTTTCTACTATGACGAATTTAGCCCTGCCGCTGTCTGCGATGGCTACTTTTTTATCTCTTGTGCCGGGAATTACTGCCTGGGTAGGTACCATAATAGCGTCGGGCATATTTTTCAGAGCGATGAGTACTTTGGCAAAAGAGCCCGGAAGCAGTTCTCCTGTGTTGGGAACGATGGCCCTGATCTTTATAGTACGGGTAGCCAGGTCGATTTTAGGGTCCATGGCATAGATGTTACCTTTATAAGTATGGAGGTCTCCTGCAACTTTAAAGTCTACGACATCACCTTGTTTGATAGCGGTGCGGTATTTTTCAGGAACGGAGAAGTCTACCTTAAGCGGGTCGATCTGTTGGAGTGTAGTAATAATAGTGGCAGGAGACACGATGGCACCTAAACTAACATTGCGTAAACCCAGTCTTCCGCTGAAGGGGGCACGAAGTTCTGTTTTCTGTAACTGGGTGCGTGTGTATTCCATATCTGCACCATAGGCGCTCACCTGATTGCGGGTAACGTCTACATCCTGCCGGCTTATACCGTTGATCTTCAGGAGGTTCTCCTGACGTTCGAGGGTAGTTTTGGAGAGTTGTTGTTGTAATTCCAGTTTCTGTAACTGTGCTTTCAGGTCTTCATCGTATAGTTTTACGAGTAATGTTCCTTTAGCCACATTGGTACCTTCTTTAAAAAAGAGGCCTACTACTTTGGCGGTAATCTCTGGTTGTACCTGTACTTCTTCATTACTTTGAAGGGTACCACTGGCTTCTATGGTTTCGTTGAGCGAGCTGGTTTTAACGATATAAGCATCTACCAACAGGTTCTTTCCGCCACTGCCGCGGGTTTGAGATTTAGCGGCTGTTGCAGGGTCACCTGGTTTAGTTGCTCTTTTATAGATAAAAATTCCGATGGCTACTGCTACTGCCAGATAGATTATAGTTTTCAGGATCTTCTTATTGCCGGCCATGTGCTTGCTTTTGTTTAAATTGTAGGGCTAAACCCGGGCAAATTTAATAAATGAGAGTGCTGATAGGGAAGGGTGAGTGTTAATTAAAGTTAATCATGTCTATAGAAGGTTCAATAGGATGTTGAGTGGCAAGAGGGCTTAGGAAATGGCTGTAAATGGCGTTTCAGGGGTCTTTTTATCTGTAATACTTTTTATTAATAATTATGGAAACCCTTCATGGGTATGGGTTTACGTGATATACAACTAAAGTATATGATGTAAAATTCATGTGCGTTCTTGTCAATTCAATAAAAATTATATTTTTGCACTCAAGTTTTAAACCAAAAACACTTAAAATTATGTCAGACATTGCATCAAGAGTTAAAAAGATCATTATTGACAAATTGGGCGTTGACGAAGCAGAGGTAACTCCTGAAGCCAGCTTTACCAACGACCTGGGCGCTGACTCTTTGGATACGGTAGAACTGATCATGGAATTCGAAAAAGAATTCAACATCTCCATTCCTGACGAACAAGCTGAAACTATTACTACTGTTGGCCAGGCAGTTGCTTACCTGGAAGAACATGTAAAATAATCTTACTTAATCAGATTTGTTTTAATGCTGCAACCGAGACGCGTAGTCGTTACAGGTTTAGGCGCACTTACACCGCTCGGCAATTCCGTTTCAGATTTCTGGAAGGGGTTGACTGGCGGTGTATCTGGCGCCGGGCCTATTACACAGTTTGATGCTGCCAAGTTCAAGACACGTTTTGCTTGCGAACTGAAGAACTTTGATGCAACTCACTTTCTGGATAAAAAAGAGGCCCGTAAGATGGACCCTTTTACGCAGACGGCCATTATTGCCGCTGACCAGGCAGTGCAGGATGCCGGAATAAGCCGTAATTCTGTCGATGTGGACAGGGTGGGGGTTATCTGGGGTTCAGGCATTGGTGGGATGATCAACTTTTGTCAGGAGATTAAAGAATTTGGTCAGGGGGATGGAACGCCGCGTTTCAGTCCATTCCTGATCACCAGGCTAATACTGGACATAGCTGCAGGGCATATATCTATACGCCACGGCTTCAGGGGACCCAATTTTTCGGTGGTGTCTGCCTGTGCCTCTGCTACGAATGCCATTATAGAAGCCATGCACTACATCAGGTACGGCAGGGCAGATGTGATGATCACCGGAGGTTCGGAGAATGTTATTAACGATGCCTGCGTAGGTGGTTTTAACGCCATGAAAGCCCTATCCGAAAGAAACGATGACCCGCGTACGGCTTCCCGTCCTTTTGACCTGAACAGAGACGGCTTTGTTATGGGAGAAGGAGCAGGTGGGCTGGTATTGGAATCCTATGAACATGCGATGGCGAGAGGTGCCAAAATTTATGCTGAACTGGCCGGAGGCGGCGCAACTGCAGATGCCCATCACATTACGGCCCCTCATCCTGAGGGATTAGGCGCCATGAATGTTATGCGACTGGCCCTGTCAGATGCCGGACTGCAACCCCATGAGATAGATTATATTAATGTGCACGGTACTTCCACTCCCCTGGGAGATGTTGCGGAAGTAAAAGCGATACAGCAGGTTTTTGGAGAAGATGCCTATAAAATGAACATCAGTTCCACGAAATCCATGACCGGGCACCTGTTAGGCGCAGCCGGGGCTGTTGAATCCATCGCGGCTATTATGTCTATTATCCATGGCATTGTCCCTCCTACCATTAATCATTTTACGGACGATCCTCAGCTGGATCCCAAATTAAATTTTACCTTTAACGTCGCACAACATAGAGAAATCAACGCTGCATTAAGTAACACCTTCGGTTTTGGTGGCCATAATGCCTCTGTTATTTTCAAAAAATTTGTTGCTTGATTGTGTGAAATTACTTCCAGGATTTTTATATCGATTTGTTTACAAGAAAAAGACCCTTTACAAGGATCTTTACAACTTACTGGGCTTTCATCCGGGCAACTTCGCATTGTATGAAGTGGCGTTAAGTCACCGCTCCAGCAAGGAGAAGTTCCTGGAAAGCAATGAGCGCCTGGAATACCTGGGTGATGCCATCCTGGGCGCCATTATCGGCGACTACCTCTTCAAAAAGTATCCCTACAAAACAGAAGGATATCTTACTGAGATGCGGTCTAAAATAGTGAACCGCCAGCAACTGAATGACATCGCTATCAAAATGGGGTTGCGTAAGCTCACCATTTATGATAAGTACAACAGCTTCCTGAAAATAAGCCAGATCTTCGGTAATACACTGGAAGCGCTGGTAGGGGCTGTATACCTGGATAAAGGGTATAACCGCACAAAACAATTTGTTCACCAGCGTTTGCTCGTGCCTTATATAGACCTGGAATTACTTGAAAGTGTGGAAATGAACCACAAAAACAAGTTATACGGCTGGGCTAATAAGCATGGTAAAAACCTTGAGTTTGACCTGCTGGAAGAACAGATGGACAATGGCCGCCGCATCTTTACCGTAGGCGCTGTTGTTGACGGGGAACTGATCTGCAGTGGCAAAGCTTTCAATAAGAAAGACGCCAGCCAGATAGCAGCCCAGCAGGCCATAGAATTACTTGGCCTGGGAGATAAATAACTTACCTTATATGCGTCAGTTCTGACTGATGTCCCCATTTCTTTGTACCCTCCTGTATTTTCAGACTAGCCGGTTATTTGCCACATGAAGACATGTTGTGAGGAACCCTGTGTGTACTGTCTTTTTCCTGTTGTATTTTATGTCTTATAGCCTTGGGCTTTATACTGAATTGATGAATGGATATTATCAGTACTATTAAATAAAAAAGCCGGGTATACTTGTTCATAGAATACAAAGAAAACGCCGGGATATGACAACAGTATGTCAGTAGACTTTACAGATAATATTCTTTCAGTTCTAACACAAGTAGTTTCATTTGTGTAGTAAGTTCAACAGGCGAGAGAATCTCCACATTGTTCCCCCATGTTAACAGCCAGCGTCCAAATGCGAATAAGCAGGGAAAGAGGAAGCTCATCTCAATACATTCTCCTATTACCCGTTCTTCAGTAAAGCCATAAAAGAATTTATTATCTCCTATGCGGCGTGCTGCTGCCTGTGATACTTTTATCTTAATCGACAGACGGGGTGTGTCTGTTTCCCCGTATTTATCCATGTACTCTTTCAGAGAAATGCGTTGGGTTTTATCGTAGGTAGTACCGGTGAGTATAAGTCCTTTGATACGGTCCATGCGGAAGTCGCGGTACCCCTTGCGCAGCCTGCACCAGGCAATAAGGTGCCAGCTGCCACTCATGAAGACAATGCCAATAGGTTCTACTTCGCGTTGTGTAAGTGTATCATTGTGATAGGCGAAATAATCGAGCTGCAACACCAGCTGTTTACCCAGGCTGTGCTGGATATCACTCATAAAACGGTTGGGAAACTCATCGGCAACGGGAGGGCGTCTGCTGACGATGGCTATATTATCTTCCAGAGATTCGAGGAAATCCTTTTCACTGCCGCGTAATACCGCCTTTATCTTTTGCATGGCATTACTGAACTGTTTGCGGTTGGAATGATCACTCAGGTGAGTCATCAGTTTTTCGCCTGTAAGCAGGGCTGCCGCCTCTTCCCTGCTGAACATCACGGGGGGCAGGTGATATCCTTCCACCAGGTAATAACCGGTACCGGCCTCTGCCCCTACGGGCACACCGGCTTCCTGCAGGGCCTTAACATCCCTGTAAACAGTGCGGAGGCTGATATTAAAGCGATCTGCTATTTCAGCCGCTTTCACTATTTTTTTGCCCTGCAGCTGAATGAGAATGGCAGAAAGACGGTCAATTCTGTTCATACAGCAGCAAGTTAGAATAAATATGAAAATATTTCCTGCAGGGATTAAACTTCTCTTATAAGTGCAAGTCTTAGATACAACAGAATATTTGAGAGCAGCGGTTTTGAAAGGGTGAAAAAGAAGGCTCTGTAAAATATTTAAGAACAAGATGCTACAGTACAGAATATAGGTTAAATGGTAAGCCCCTGCAACTCATTGCGGGGGCCTTTTTTTTGCCCTCCCTCCAACCCAAAGAATTTATTTTCATTAACTTATAGTTAACAGATAACAAAAGGATTCGTTTTACTTTTGGTGTAAGCAAAATTCAAATGAGTTTTTTTAATGGTTAATTTGGGGAGGGCCTGATTTTCATCAGGCCCCTTTTTATTTTGCTACCTTCCAGATCATTTAAGTTTGTAGTTTAGAGCTTCTGGTCTGTCTCTAATGGCGGGCCGTACTTTAAACCAGGTAATTTGGCGGGCTCCGAAAATATCAATCAAATAACCAACGAAGAGCAGGAACTATGGAATGCATTCAGGAAAGGGAGTGAACAGGCTTTCAGTGACATTTACCATCAGTTTTCCGGTACGCTCTATAACTATGGATATCACCTGGCTGCTGATGCGGCGCTGGTACAGGATGCTATGCAGGACCTGTTTTCAGACCTGTGGCGTACACGAAAAAATCTATCAGCAACTACCTCTGTCAAATATTATTTATTCCGTTCTCTACGTCGTAAGCTGCACCGGCTCTCTGATATCAAACAAGTACCGGAAGATCTTTATCCCCTTCAAACAGAATCTGCGGAAACTTTAAAGATCCAGGGAGAGGAAGATATATTACAGCAACAGCATCTGCAGAAATTAATGAGCCTGTTACCCGCCAGGCAGCAGGAAGTAATACGACTGCGCTTTTATGATAACTTCAGCTGGGAAGAGATTGCCGGGATATTACAAATCAATGAGCAGTCTGTACGAAACCTGGTACAACGGGCCGTGGTGAAGCTGCGTGAGTTGTGGTAAAAAATATTTCCTTCCAGGTGAGTTAAATTTATCATTCACTGTCTTTAGTATAATAATAGCTATGGATTATTCTGTATATGACACAGCAGATTTTGTTTGTAATGATTCTTTTGTAGCATGGATACAGCGCGGAGAACAGGCAGATTTCTGGAAAACTGTTGAAGAACAATACCCGGAAAAAAGAGCTGCCATGTTGGAGGCAAGAGCGATCATTACAGCTGCCAGCAGCTTACCGGCCTTTACATTGAAGGAAGAGGTGAGCGCAGAGATATGGAATAATATCAGAAGGAAACCTGTTACCCGCTGGTACTGGGCGGCAGCAGTTACCATTTCTGCATTGGCGACACTATGGTGGCTGGTACCGCAACAATCCCATAAAAAGGACTTTGTTTACAGGCAACTGTTGCAAAAGGCTAAGGTGGAACATCCTGTAGAAGTAGTGAATGAGGGTAAAAAGCCGATGGCCGTGAGCCTGCCCGACGGGAGTTCTGTATTGCTGCAACCGGGAGCCCGCCTGAGTTACCCGGCTTGTTTCAGCCATGGTTGTCACAGAAAGGTATTCCTGTCCGGGGCTGCCTTTTTTGAGATTTACCGGGATGCGAAACAGCCCTTTGTAGTGTATGCCAATGAGATGATCATTGATGTACTGGGGACCAGCTTTGCGGTGAAAGCATATGAGGAAGACAGCCTGGTGGAGTTGCTGGTGAAAACAGGGAGAGTAGCGGTATCTGTACAATCAAAGGATGAACAGGTGATCCTCACTGCCAATCAGCAGGCCATTTTAACACGGAGTACGCTGTTGGTAGACGTGACATCGCTGCAGGAACATAAACCGCTTGCAGCTACCCTTGAAACGTACTCGTTCGTATTTATGGACGCACCTGTAGATAGTGTGATGAACACGATAGAACAGGCATATGGTGTACACATTACTTATGATAAGGCTTTACTGGCAGATTGCCGGTTAACCGCGTCGCTGTATGATGAGCCATTGTATGAGAAGATCCGCCTGATCTGTAAAGCGCTGGAAGCAAGTTGTATAATAGAAGGAAACGATATAAAAATATCAGCCAAAGGATGCCATCAAAACGTTATTGAAAATTAAACATCTGCTACAATTATGACAACCATTACTTAATGAAAAAAAGCCAGCGGTATGGCCGTACCACTGGCTAATGATCTTCAAACACGTTGCCTTATACCCGCTCCACTGGGATAAGCCAGCCATTCTATTTCCCACTATTAAATAGGAACACAATCCAAGTTATGAAAAAAAGATTACGAATCCATGATTTAATCCTTCTAGTCATGCGGATAAGCGTATACCAGCTTCTATTTGCCACGTTATTAAGTACAATTGCTTTTGCCAAAAACAGTGATGCTCAGGAAATCTTCAAACAAAAAATATCACTGGATGCAAAGCAACAAACGGTTGCCAGAGTATTATCACAGATAGAGCAACTCGTTGATGTTAAATTCATTTATATCTCTTCTCTGGTCAGTTCTTCCGGAACGGTGAATGTACAGGTGAAGGACCAGCCACTGGGGAAGGTGCTGGACGACCTTTTAGCGCCCCTTAAACTGAACTATCAGTTGTCTGGCCGGCAGATTATACTTAATCGATTACGCGAGCCCGCAGAGGGTTTTATGGCGGTCCGGATATCCGGTGTAGTCAGCGATGATAAAGGCGTGCCTTTACCGGGTGTAAGTGTAAAATTAAAAGGCAGCACGGCCGGTGCTACAACAGATGCCACGGGCAGTTATGGCTTTAACATCCCGGAATATACCGGGACACTGGTATTCAGTTATGTGGGCTTCAACACCAAAGAGGTGGAGATCAATGGAAAGAATATCATCAATGTAGTAATGGAACTATCCTCTACTTCGCTGAACGATGTTGTAGTAGTAGGATATGGTGCGCAGAAAAAGGAATCGCTGACCGGCGCTATTGCTTCTGTAAACAGCACAGACATTGGCAGTGTTCATGCCGGTGGTACAGTGAGTGCAGGACTGGCTGGTAAGATTGCCGGTGTATCATTCCGTTTGTCTGATGGTCGCCCGGGTGCCAGTGCGTCTATACAGATCCGTAACATGGGTAACCCGCTGTATGTAATAGATGGTATTCAGCAGGACGAAGGACAGTTCAATAATATCGCACCCAATGATATTGAAAGTATCACTGTACTGAAAGATGCCTCTGCTGCTATTTATGGATTAAGAGCCGCGAATGGGGTAGTTGTGGTAACTACCAAGCGCGGTAAATTAGGCAGTCGTAATACCATCAATATAAATATGTACAGGGGATGGCAGAACTGGACGCGTTTCCCTAAAACAACGAATGCTTACGAGTGGATGCTGGGGAAAGCAGATGCGGAAATGAACCAGTATGGTCATACAGCTATTACACCGGAAGAAATAGATAAATGGAAGAAGGGCACTGATCCTGGTTATAAGAGTTTCGACTGGTACAAATTCATTGTAAAAAAGAATGCACCACTTACCCAGATGAACCTGAACTTCAGCGGTGGTTCCGACAGGATCAATTACTACGTTTCTGCTACTCATCTGAAACAATATTCTGTACTGGGAAGGGAATTTACTTTTGAACGTACTAATATACAGAGTAACGTAGAAGCACGCGTGTCCGACAATTTTAAGATAGGTGCACAGATCAACGGACGTATTGAAACGAGGGACCAACCTGGTGTACCCGGTGGAGATGATTACTGGGAGGCCCGCTTTGCGATACTGCGTAATACACCGATAGAACGTCCATATGCAAACGATAACCCTACCTATCCCAATGATATAGGTCATAATAATGAAAACTGGGCATTGCAGAATAAGAAGCTGTCTGGTTACTGGCGTAGCGACTGGCGTGTACTGCAAACCAATCTTACCGCAGAGTACCAGTTCCCGCTGAAAGGATTAACAGCCCGTGGACTCTTCTCTTATTATTATGCGAATGAGATCATGAACGGACATGAGTATACCTATGATGTGTATACGTACAATCCTTCAGACAGCAGTTATAAAATAACAGGCGGTAGTTCCAATCCATACAGGGAAAGGCGTAACCGTACTATCCTGTCTCCTACTATTCAGGTACAACTCAATTACAACCGGGTATTTGGTGTACATACTATAGGCGCTACTGTTGTAGCGGAAAGAATCAAGAGAAGGGATTTGAGTTCTTATGTACACTCTGTACCTACTACCAATGATCTCCCTCTGATCTATTTCTCTACGATGGATACTTATAATGATGCTGATAATACAGAAGCCCGTTTAGGGTATATCGGCCGCGTCAATTATAATTATGCCAATAAATATTTTCTTGAAGTATCTGCGAGAAGGGATGCATCGTGGAAATTTTCTCCCGATAACAGATGGGGAACTTTCCCTGCTGTATCCGGTGGATGGAGAGTTACAGAAGAGAAATTTGTGCAGTCTCTGATAGGCCGCAATACATTGAGTGATCTGAAACTAAGGGCTTCTTATGGTAAGCTGGGAGATGATGATGTAGGAATTGGCGCTTATGATTACTTATCAGGATATAATTATAATGCCTCTACCGTGATACTGGATGGTAAGGCTGTAATAGGTTCCAGCAACAAAGGTGTACCTATCAGGAATATTTCCTGGTTTATCAGTAAAACCCTGGATATAGGTGCAGACTTTGGTATTCTCCATAATAAAGTAACAGGTACGGTTGATTATTTCAATAGGAAAAGAACGGGATTACTGGGTGCTAAATATGATATCCTGGTGCCTAGTGAATTAGGTTATTCCCTGCCATCAGAGAATGTGAACAGTGACCAGGTATCCGGTGCGGAAGCATCACTGGCTTATAGCGGCAAAGTGAATGATGTGAAGTTCAATATAGGTGGTAACGTCTCTTATGCACGTGCAAAGAGTTTACACACTTATAAACCTGTTTACAATAACTCTCTGGACCATTACCGTAATTCTGTGGAAGAACGTTACAGCAATACCTTCTGGGGGTATGAAGTAAATGGCCAATTCCAGTCACAGGAGCAAATCAATAACTATAAAGTAAATATTGACGGATCAGGTAATAAAACATTATTACCGGGAGACCTGATCTATAAAGATCAGAACAATGACGGGATCATTAATGACCTGGACCAGCGGCCTATCGGTTATGGTACCGGCAGAAACCCTATCATCAATTTTGGTATTAACCTCGCTGTTTCCTGGCATGGATTTGATGCACGTGCAGATTTCTCCGGTGGCTCCGGTTATTCCTTTAACCGCAATTATGAACTGAGGAACCCTTATCAGAATGGAGGTAACCTGTTGGCGGATATTTATAAAGACCGCTGGCACAGAGAAGATCCTTTTGATTTAAACAGCAAATGGATTCCTGGTAAATATCCTGCATTGCGTTTTAATAATGGTGGACATAGCAACTACGGTAACAATTCTACCTTCTGGTTAATCAATGTACACTATCTGCGTGCAAGGACACTGGAACTGGGTTATACTGTGCCTAAAAACATTCTCGCCAAGGCAAAGATAGAAAAGGCCCGTTTCTATATTAACGGTTATAACCTGTTCTCTCTGGACAATATGCATAATGTTGGTATTGATGCAGAGATCACCGATGATAACGGTCTTACATATCCGCAGAGTAAATATGTAAATGTGGGTTTTGAACTTTCGTTTTGATTTTTTAATTACAGAGATAATGAGAAAACATATTCTAATCATATCATCCTTCCTTATATTCATTTTAGCGTGTAATAAGGATGCCGATTTTTTAAATACTGCTCCCAAAGATATCCTTACCGATGATGCCGTATGGAAGAGTGAAGACTTAACACTGTCTGTACTGGCTGATTTGTATAACCGTTATCCGGAACAACAAACCATCACCAACTGGGCAGAGTTCACCAATTTTGATGAAGGCTTTCCTTCTGAAGCTGGCAACTACTGGCGGACCAAACAGGTGGATTATCCATATGACTGGTGGAACCTCTGGGATTATGGTTACTTCCGTGACCTGAATCTTTTTGTGCAGAAATGCCAGGCAGCGGATCAGTTATCTGCTGATGTGCGGAACCGTTTTGTATCAGAAGCAAGATTTTTACGTGCGGCGCTTTACTTTGAAGAAGTAAAGAGAATGGGAGGGGTACCTCTGATACTGGAGCCTATGGAATATAACTTCAGCGGAGATCCTACCTATCTGCAACATGCCAGGGCAAAAGAATCTGATATCTATGATTTTGTGATCGCTGAAATGGATACTATCAAGGCCATTCTTCCTGATGATGCCAGTATTAAATCAAGAGCTACCAAAGGAGTTGCATTGGCCATGCAGGCACGTGCCGCCTTGTATGCCGCCTCTATTTCTAAATATGGAGTGAATACGCCAACGGTTAGTTTAGCAGGCGGGGAAGTAGGTATTTCTGCGGATAAATCTACTGCTTATTATACCAAGGCGTTAGCCGCTGCGCAGGAAATTATCAGCAGTGGAAGGTATTCCCTGTATAAAAAGAAAACAGAGGACCTGCAGGACAACTTTGCTTCACTGTTTTATGATAAATCGAATAATCCTGAAGTGATTTTTGCACAGGATTTTAAACTGAAGAGCGGGAAAGTAGAAGACTGGACATTGAATAATCAGCCCTGGTCTTCCGCAGAAGAACAACAGGGTGGCAGGGTGAATCCTTCCCTGAACCTGGCACAGTTGTATGAGAAACTGGATAATACTTACAGTCCTTTTGTTACCAATACAGGCAGTGATTATGTATACTATGATAATCCGCTGGATATTTTTGCCGGTAGGGATGCTCGCCTGGGTGGTACCATCATTTTGCCCGGTACTAAATTCAAAGGTGTACCGCTGGACATATGGGCAGGAGTGATGTACTGGAAAAACGGTCAGTATAATATTATTACCGGAGATAACTTCGGAGATCAGGATAGTATTCCGGTTGCCGGTGCTCCTAAAAGCTCGCAGGTAGTAGGAGCAGATGGCCCTGTAGACGGACTGCAATTCAGTGCCCAGACCGGGTTCTACGTTCGCAAGTTTATGGACCAGACAGTAGGTTCCGGACAGATAGGAACAAGAAGTGAAGTATGGTGGGTACGTTACCGTTATGCAGAGGTATTACTGAATGCTGCGGAAGCTGCTTTTGAACTGGGGCAGAATGATGTTGCCGCTACTTATATAAACCAGGTACGTGAAAGGGCGGGATTTACAATACCACTTGGCACTATTACTTTCGACAGAATTGTACATGAAAGAAGAGTTGAGCTGGCCTTTGAAGGACATGAGCTGTTTGATAACAAACGCTGGCGACTGGCGCATAAAGTATGGAACGGAGAGACGATCAGCGCTGCTGATCTTGTCACTAACATTGGTAAAGCCGACAAGGTAAATACAATGATATACGGGCTATGGCCATATAAAATCTATAATCCGGGGAATGCCAATGATGGCAAATGGGTATATAAAATTGTGAAGCCATCGAATGTTACTGCGGCACATCGCTTTAAGCTGGGAAACTATTATTCCCAGATAGGCTCTGATATCCTCAGTAATAATCCCAAGCTTATTAAAAACCCTAACCAGTAAAAATATTTCACATGAAGAAGATAATATACCTGGCATTGTGCGTGGCGGTGTTGTCCTGTAAGAAAGATAATTATGATTCCCCTTCTGTTACTTTGGCGGGAAGAATTACCTATCAGGGAGAACCGATCAATGTAAGTTCCAAAGATGTTACGTTTGAATTATGGGAACCGGGATGGGGTAAGAATGGTGCGATTACCGTAAATGTTAATGAAGATGGTTCTTATTCGGCGTTGCTTTATAACGGCAATTATAAACTGATTATTCCTCCTTCTCAGGGGCCTTTCAGGTCTGTACTGAATAATGAAACCAATTCGGATACGGTGCGTTTGCAACTGAACGGTAACAGAACAATGGATATTGAAGTGATGCCGTATTATATGGTGAGGACTCCGCAGTTTTTATTAACAGGTACTACTGTAGGTGCTTCCTGTAAGCTGGAGAAGATCATTACAGATGTCAATGCAAAGGATATTGAAAATGTATTTCTCTATCTCAATCAGACAGCATTTGTAGATGGAACTAATTACATTGCAAGGAGCAGTATAGCAGGGAGTGATATTGCAGATCTGAATAATGTAAGTTTGAATGTAGAGGTGCCAGCCAGTACTTCTGCGAATGGCAGTACTGGGGATCAGCAGTATATTTATGCAAGGATAGGTGTGAAGATTAGTGGAGTGGAGGACCTGTTATTTTCGCCTGTACAAAAAATTGATCTTTAATAATGACTGAACTCCGGATGCGTCCGGAGTTCGCATTTTGCATCTATGAAAAGACTCACCTTCTTATTCCTTCTTTTTGCAGCTGTGCATGTAAATGCACAACAACAGTTCAGGAACCCATTATTATCTACAGGGCCTGATCCCTGGTGTGTTTACAAAGACGGTTACTACTATTATATGAATTCCATGGGTGACCGGCTGGAATTGTGGAGAACAAAGAGCATGGCGTTACTGGGTACTGCTCCGCATAAGACTATCTGGAGACCACCGGCAACAGGGCCTTATTCCAGGGACATCTGGGCGCCTGAGATCCATTTCCTTAACGGGAAATGGTATGTCTATTTTGCAGCGGACGACGGTGATAATCAGCATCACAGGATGTATGCACTGGAGAACAGCGCAGCAAATCCTATGGAAGGCAACTGGGTATTTAAAGGAAAGGTAGCCGATGTGGAAGATAAGTGGGCAATTGATGGCAGTGTGTTTGAGCATAAAGGGCGGCTATACATGATATGGTCTGGCTGGGAAGGAGATAAGAACGGACAGCAGAATATTTACATAGCAACGATGAAAGACCCGGTAACGATAACCGGACGGCGAGTGAAGATATCCAGTCCTGTTTACGACTGGGAGAAACATGGAGATCTGGGTGATCCCAATTTAAAACATGTAGATATCAATGAAGGACCTGAGATATTGAAACATGATAATATGTTATTCCTGGTGTACTCGGGGTCCGGGTGCTGGACGGACAATTACACATTAGGGATGCTGGTAGCAAATGCCGGCAGTAATCTCATGGATGCCGGATCATGGAAAAAGTGGCCGGTACCGGTGTTTAAACAGGCGCCTGAAATTGGTGTGTATGCGCCGGGGCATAATTCATTTTTCACCTCTCCGGATGGAAAAGAGTCCTGGATTCTGTATCATGCGAACGATCATTCGGGGGATGGATGTGGGGAAAAACGCTCTCCGCGTATGCAGCAGTTTACCTGGAGCAAGGATGGAATGCCCGTTTTTGGGCTTCCTGTGTCTACGAAAGTGTTATTAAAAGCTCCTGCGGATAAATAAATATCAATTTTGCTAATATATTCTAACATGATTAGTTGATGCTTGCATGTTAGCAATTCTGCGTCTCACTTTTTTTTTGTTAACGCCCTACTGGCTTGCACCATAATTGAGGATAGTGCTGTATATTTTCATTGCATTTTATGTAAATTTAAGTAGCAGATTACGAAAATCATTTATTCCACTTTTATGCCATCAATCGTTTTACATTACGTTATCATTGCGGGCATTACAGTCATGTTTATTTTAGTGAACAAAATCTACGGACACAAGACTAAAATAGGCGTAAGAGAACATAGTGAGCAACAACTGTAGAAGCGCAACAACATCAACCTGTTAAACCCAACATCTTCAACCAATGTCTACTGTTCTGTACAGACAGTCTTAGATATCTATGTGCCTTTCAGAAAGAGTATATATTAGTCTATAAAATTTATGGACTATTAAGAAGAATTTACTATCTTCGTTATCACCACTCTAATTAAGCCACCATTAATTAGTTGATTTATAGGTACAAAATCAAAAATAACTAATATGCGTTTTTAACATCACATCTATCTGTGGCTATATTTCAATTTTAACATTATGATCTTCGTCTTAGCGGCCTTACTGGTAAGGAAGTGGCTTAGGAAAAGCGTCCCTGCCTCAACGGTCCTTTAAAATCGATTTGAAATGAAAATTCACCTACAACATGCAAACTCTTTTGCATCCATTGGCGTAATCGCCGTTATTATCGCTTTTACCATACAGGTAAATACAAAGCCTTTCCCGGTGGAGGGCAAAACTACCTTAAAGAATTGTCAGGATACGGTGAGAGGAAAGTCGGTTCCGGTACACAACGAGAATTAATCAGCATATTATAAAAAACAGACAGGGTACTATTTCACATTAAAAACGAAACCTATACCATATACATTTTTGATGCTGATGTTAGTGTTGTGCTGGAAATACTTGCGGAACCTGGAGATAAACACGTCCAGGCTTCTGCCAACAAAATAATCGTTGGACCCCCAGACTTTATTCAGGATCTCTTCGCGTTTGATTACGCGGTTTACATTATGGAAGAATAGCACCAGCAGATCACATTCACGAGGTGTGAGTATAATTTCTTCTCCGCTTTCTGTGATCAGTTTTAAGGAATCCACAAACAGCTGGTTGGTACCTATGCTGATTGCGCCTTGCTGTTGTGGCTGGTCTGAGGAAACAACCTGTTGTTTTCTTTTGATGATATTACGGATACGCAACACCAGTTCATCTACATCAAAAGGTTTTACCACGTAATCATCGGCGCCTATTTTCAGACCGTTGAGGCGGTCTGTTTTATCTCCTCTTGCTGTGAGAAAGAGGAAGGGTACGTTATTGTTCACTTTCACTACACGGTCTGCCAGTTCAAAACCGTTGAGGCCAGGCAGGTTTACATCTATCAGCAGTATGTGGTAAGCATCCGGTGCTTTTTCAAAAACATCCAGTGCGGTAAGGCCGTTTTGTTGCCAGTCCACATCAAAATCCATCAGTTCCAGGTATTGTTTAACAACATTGCCCAGATCTGCTTCATCTTCTACCAGAAGAATTTTGTGTTTCATCCTTTTATAATTTAATCAGGAGTGTATCGTCCCCATTTTATATCCTTCGGTCATGCCTGGTTGATAGCATTCATTATTCAGGTATAATGATTACAAATGTACTTCCTTTTCCGGCTTCACTTTCTACTTTTAATTTCCACTGATGAGCATCAATACATTGCTTTACATAATGCAGTCCAAGCCCTAATCCTTTTGAATATTGGGTAAGATCTTTCTGATGTCTGTAGAACTTATCAAAAATATACCTGATTGTTTCTTTAGTCATGCCTATGCCGTTATCACTTACAATGATCTGCAAGCCTTCCTTATCTGTAGTAATGGATACTGTGATCCGTTTAAGCGGCTGCAGGTTATATTTTACGGCATTGTCCAGTATATTCAACAGCAGAGTAGCAAAGTGGAAGCTGTCTGCCTCCACCGTGATATCGCTGGGATATTCTTCGTAGGTGAGGTGCAGGTTAGCCTCAGAGAATTTAATGCTAAAATCTGTAAGGATGTCCTTTACAAGAATGTTGAGGTCCTGTGGCTCTTTATGTACAGATAGTTTATCTATAGCAGCAATATCGAGTACCTGTCCTATCAGCAGTTTTAATCTTTGTGATTGTCGTTCTATAATTTCAGATAAAGATCGCAGGGCAGTTTTATTATCAAGGATCTTTTCATTCTGGATATTTTTATTGGCTACCATGATTGCCGAAAGAGGTGTATGGAATTCATGGGTGATGTTATTGATGAAATCTGTTTTTACATCGGACAGATGTTTCTGTTTGATCCAGTTGCGAAGGGTAATAATAAAGAGGGTGATGATGGCCAGCATGGATAACAGGGACATGGTCAGCATCAGCCGCATTTGTTTGAATACCATTTGCCGCCTGTTATATGGATCTGCATGAAAGGTGAAAAAGATGGCGTAGGTGTAAGGTACCTGGTCTGATACGTTCAGGCTTAATACCATACTCTGATCGTCCGGTTTTTTCAGGTTACCAAAAATGTGTAATCCTGTTTTCTCCTGCATGGCGCTGTCGATCAGTAAATATTTATTGCGGCCATCGTATATGTTTACATATTTCAGATCACCGAACATCAAATCTATTCTGTGTATACTCAGCAGATATTTTAATGAATCTGTGATGTGCTCTTTCTCTTTTATACTCGCCAGCAGGCTGTCTACTTTTTGTTCTTTAATAAGAGCATTGAAAATATTATTTAAGAGGAGCTGTGTTTCTTTATTGAAGGCGGCAGTATCTGCAGCGTGTAATCTTTCCAGCTCTTTGAACTTTGGCGCTATATATCTGTCGATGATTTTTTTACCGCCCGGGAATAACTGATCATTGACGATGGCACGGGTATAGTCTTCCTGTATCTGCCCCTTCTTTTCGTAATAGAAGCGACGGTTCAGTAAATCATACGTGTTGTACACGAGAATGAACTGAACAAGTGCAAGTACAAGGAAACAGATAACTGATGTTGTAATGTAAATCTTAACCGGATGCGTCATGAAATAATTCCTAAAGGACAAATATATCCTTTCAAGTGACAGCTTTTCCCTCATCCGTAAGTTTCTTATCATATATAAATATCGGGAATTTAATTTTCATTCACAATCTATTAAACATTGTTTACAATTGGTTTGGTTTTTATTGACAAGTTTTAAATGGTTGTAATGCTAATTTAGTGGCTTATACTCTTTGTGCTAAAATACCACTAAACACGTACTCAGTCCTGGCTGTAAGTTGCAAATCGCTATTAACCTATATGTTATGCTTTGTAGCTTACAGCCTTTTTATTTTAACCTTACGCTGACTTTTGTTAATGAAGAAGAAACTAAGAATACTCGCACTTTTGAGCCTGACATTTGTAGCTGTACATGGCGAGAGCTGTAAAAATGATACGACCGAAAAAATTAAACTGACAGTGCCATCTGCGGATGAACCACCACTTACCTGGCAGGAACACTGGTTTGAACACAAACAGCTTGTAAAGCGCATTTATTACGACGATAATGTGGCTGTTTACTACGATGATGCTGTTGACAAAAACATCACCTGGCCGGCAAGAAAGATGGAAGACATCTGGAAATATGTAAAGAAAACCTATGGCACTTTTGGTAAAGAAGGAAGACTATATGTAATACTGCATAGCGGTAAATATGGTGGCGGTCATCCTGCTACTTATTTTGACGGAAGTCATGACTACCGTAATGTAATTGACGTGGGACAGGAAGGTCTGTGGACAGACAGCACCGGCTGGAACCTGGGCGCTACTGCACATGAGGTTGGACATATCGTGGAAGGTGGTTCTAAAAACGTTCATAACTCACCCGCATTTCCTATATGGGGAGACAGCAAATGGATGGAAATATTCCAGTACGATGTGTACAAAGCATTGGGATGGAATGATGCTGCTACCAGCCTGTTTGCAGAAATGCAGACCAAACATGATGATTTCCCGGTTGCAGGAGCGCAATGGTTCAGGAACTGGTTTTACCCTATCTATAACGAGCATGGCGGTACTGCCACACTAAATAAATTCTTTGATCTGCTGGCTAAGAACTTCCCTAAAAATGGCAATGCTTATACCCGTGATATGAACTGGGGAGAGTTTGTACATTTCTGGAGCGGAGCGGCAGGTGTTGATCTGAAAGCACAGGCTACTCTTGCCTTCGGTTGGCCGGCCGAATGGGAAGTTCAGTTTCAGCAGGCTAAAAAAGACTTTCCTGCTATAACTTATAAGTAGTCTTACTATCCTTTACCTACCCCTGTAAGCACCGGTGTTGTAAAACACCGGTGCTTTTTGTGTGTGTTCTTCTACAATATGGCATTTCGAAGGGCTTAATTTGCTATAAAAGAACCCTTTTTAGATACTGGCAGATATTTTGTTCTTAAAATAATGTTAACGTATGAAGAAATAAAACCCCAACTGCCGCCGGATATTCCGGAGGTAGCATCATTCAATTGTTTTTATGGAAAAACATACTGTTACGGTTTACATTGAAGGTCGGTCTTATCAGATTACTATTACGGTGAATGAGATGGAGCATGAAACCACCTATGAAGTAATTACGAGCGGTAATATTCTGAAGGATTTTTCGCCCGAAGCAGAAGAAGTGATTCCTGAATACATCAGCTGGCAGGAAGATTCTGTGGTAAGACCAGAAAAGCGGCTTAAGATGGTAGAGAGTGAACAAATAGCCCGCATTATCTGGACGGACATATTAGACATGATGGAACGCTGATTCTACTTACTTTTGTATAACATGTACAAAAGGGAGTATGATGCAATTATAGTGGGTTCAGGCCCCAACGGACTATCAGCTGCTATTGCAATGCAACAGCAAGGGTTGTCTGTCTTATTACTGGAAGGAAAAGATACTATAGGTGGAGGACTACGTTCCAGAGAGCTTACCTTACCCGGGTTTATTCATGATGTTTGTTCTGCTATTCACCCACTGGCAGCAGGTTCCCCTTTCTTTAAGCAGCTCCCCCTCAAACAATTTGGTTTAACTTATCTGCAACCTGCACTACAGGCAGCCCATCCTTTTGATAATGGAGCCGCAGCCATACTGGATACTTCACTTAACAATACAATACAATCTCTTGGCAATGACGGCGAGGCTTACCGGCAGTTAATAGCTCCTTTGCTGAAAGACTGGCCATTACTGGCGCCTGATATCCTGGGGCCATTACGTTTCCCTGATCATCCGTTGTTAATGGCAAAATTTGGTCTTAAAGGGCTGTTGCCTGCTACTCAGCTGTTGAAACGTTTTAAAGGGAAGGAAGCGAAAGCATTATTTGCCGGGATGGCCGGGCATTCCATGCTGCCGTTGTCCAGCCTGACTACTTCTGCCGTTGCATTGGTGTTGCTGATGAACGGGCATCTGGGCGGTTGGCCTGTGCCTAAAGGAGGGTCTATGGCTATTGCTAATGCCCTGGGAGATTATTTCAGATCATTAGGGGGAGAGATCGTGACCGGTGTATATGTGCGTTCTTTAAAGGAATTGCCACCTGCACGTGCGGTATTACTGGACGTAACCCCCAGGCAATTATTAACTATTGCCGGAGAGCGTTTTTCTTCTTTATATAAGTGGCAACTGCAACGCTACCGTTATGGTATGGGCGTATTCAAGATAGACTGGGCGCTGGACGGACCTGTTCCTTTTACAGATGATGCATGCCGCAGGGCAGGTACGGTACATCTGGGCAATAGCATGGAAGAAATTGCGAATAGTGAATACATGGCGACTAATGGGCAACATGCTGAGCGTCCTTTTGTGTTGCTTGCACAACAAAGCCTGTTTGATGATACCCGCGCTCCGGTGGGTAAACATACCATATGGGGTTATTGCCATGTACCTAATGGCTCTTCTGTTGATATGACGGATGCTATCGAGAAACAGATAGAGCGTTTCGCTCCCGGCTTCCGCGATCTGATTCTGGGTAAGCATGTGATGAACAGTGTGCAGATGGAAAATTATAATCCGAATTATGTAGGTGGTGATATAAACGGTGGCGTATTGGATATTACGCAGCTGTATACACGTCCTGCATTGCGCTGGTCGCCTTATAATACATCGGCAAAAGGCATTTATGTTTGTTCTTCTGCTACGCCGCCTGGTGGTGGTGTACATGGTATGTGTGGTTTCCACGCTGCAAAAAAAGCATTGAAAGATATCTTCAGTATCCGCATTTAAACTCCATTAACAATCCATTTAACATCTGTTGACATGTTTGTTCTCTTTCTCTGACTATATTAGTAGAGATATACCCAGCCCGTGTGTGACCCAACGTAGACGTCTATGAAAAACGAATAATTCTCAACCAAAAATAAAACCCAATCTATGATTCTCAGGATCTTTACAAAGTTATCCCTGTCAGCTCTGCTATTGTGTGGTATGAGTCCGGTCTATGCCCAGACGGATATTACTGCAAATGGTGGCGTTGTAACCGCTCAGTATTCAAATGGTAATGTTGCCGAAAATTACCAGAACCTGACGGACAACAACGTCAACACAAAATATTATATCGATCAAACAGCGTACTGGTTAGGTTATCAGTCGACCTACACCGCGATTGTTACACAGTACACTATTACTTCTGCCAACGATGCTTCCGGCCGTGACCCCAAAAGCTGGACGCTGACTGCTTCTAATGATGGTAACACCTGGACTACCATCGACACACAAACCAATCAGACTTTTGCCAACCGTTTTCAAACAAACACTTACACCTTCTCTAACAGTACCGGCTATCTGTACTATCGTTTGAATGTTACTGCAAACAATGGTGCCGGGGATTCTCAACTGGCGGAATGGCATCTTGCCGGTTCTGCTTCGGGGCCCGCTGCGCCGACTGGCCTTACAGTTACGTTATCTACCTATAATGCGTCTCTTAACTGGTCTGATAACTCTACCAACGAAACAGGCTTCCAGGTGCAAACTTCTATTGATGGTATAAATTTCAGCACCATCTACACTACATCTGCTAACCAGCATACATACGGAGATAGTGGCATAAGTGCTTCTACTGCGTATGAGTATCGCGTGATAGCTGTGAATGCAGGCGGGATCTCTGCTCCTGCTATTGCCTTTGCATCTACACCTGCGGCGCCTTCATTAACAGACATCACTGATTTTACAAATGGTGTTATTACAGACCAGTACAGTACTACTGGTGTGGAAGGCATTGCCAAAGTTACAGACAACAGTGTTTATACCAAGTATCTGACTACACACAATGCAACATGGCTGAACTTTAAATTACCTGCTGGTGGTATTGCAAAACAATATGCTATTACCTCCGCTAATGATGCCACTGACAGAGATCCGAAAAACTGGACGTTCCAGGGATCTAATGACAGTATTAACTGGATAACGCTTCATACTGTAAAAGGACAGGTATTCCCTTCCAGGTACAAGAGAAGGTTGTATTTAATCAGCAATACTTATTCGTATATTCATTACAGATTAAAGATCACTGCTAATAACGGTGGCGCTTATACACAATTGGCAGAATTACAGATTTACGGTACCGGCACAGGTACTGTTGATACAAGTATCCCTGCTGTACCATCCGGCTTAACTACACTGGCTGTATCCGGTAATCAGATCATACTGGACTGGGCAGATAATGCATCCAACGAAACCCGTTATACACTGGAAAGATCTACCGACAGTACTAACTGGGGTACTTCCTTTACACTGGACCCAAACACTACACATTTCTACTCACTGGAACTGTCTCCGTTAACTACTTATTACTATCGTTTAAAAGCAGTGAACGCAAATGGTTCTTCTGCATGGGTATATGCTAAGAATACCACACTCACCAATGTACCTCCGGCTACCTGGAAGGAACACTGGTTTGAACATAATCAGTTACTGAGCCTCGTATACAGCAACAGCAGCGTGAATATTTATTATGACAGCGCTACTCCTACTTCCATTACCTGGATGAATCAGGACTTTACAGATGTGTGGAACTATGTAAAACAGAACTACGGGACCTTTAGCGACCCTAAGGTAAATATGGTGTTTCATAGCAATGGTTATAGTGGCGGTCATCCTGCTACTGTATTTGATTCTAATCATGATTACCGCAATGTGGGAGATCTTGGTGGAGAATGGAGTACAAGAAGCAGCTGGAACGTAGGTGCTTCCATTCATGAAATAGGCCATATTGTTGAAGGTGGCAGCAAAGGGGTAAAGAAATCACCTGCATTCGCTATCTGGAATGATAGCAAATGGAATGAGATCTTTATATATGATGTTACCAAACGTCTTGGCTGGACTGCTGATGCACAGCAAACATATAATGATGTAATAAACGGTCAGGATAATTATCCAAGACCAGGTACCCGTTGGTTTAAAAACTGGTTCTATCCGATTTATACACATGCTGATTCCAGTGCTGCCTTGAACCGTTTCTTTGTTTTGTTATCACAGTACTTCCCTCAGCATAACGGTGAATATACCCGTGATCTGAACATGGGAGAGTTTATACATTTCTGGAGCGGTGCTGCTCAGTATAATCTGAAAGCACAGGCTGATACAGCATTTGGATGGAACAGCACTTATGAACAGCAGTTCAAACAGGCACAGATTGATTTCCCGTTCACTTATCCTGATGTATTGGTTAGTCCTATTGCTGTGGTTAAACCAACACATTTACCTTCCTGTCTGCGCATATGGCCTAATCCGGCAGCAAATACCGTGTATTTAACATTGCCGGAGGATAAGCAGTATACGATAGATGTCTATTCTGTTTCGGGTATTAAAACGTTATCTCAACGTGTTAAAGGGACCAGCAGTACGCTGAATGTTTCTGACCTGCCTGATGGATTGTATATCGTTACTGTGACAGATGGTAAAAAAGTAATTTCTAAAGAGAAAGTAGTTGTAAGTAATAAACATCACTAAACATATTATTACTGTAGCAAAATCCAACTGTTCGGGGGTGTACCGGTTTTCGGTGCACCCTCTTTTTTAATAGTCCAATAATAGCGCCCCTTAAAAGGAACAACGGAATTACCAATAAATGGGACAATCTTCTCATTTTAATAAATATTCAATAATTAACCCCGCTAACTTGTTATTTTTATGATGTAATGTGAATAGATAATAATGAAAATAAGAAAATCGATTATCGGGAATTGCTTTATGTTAGGGATGGTAGCTCTTGGAGGAGTAACACCAGCTATAGGGCAAACGCATAAGACCGCAGGGGCCGTTGTGCTGTACAAAAATCCCGCTGCCACAGTGGATAACAGGGTAAAGGATTTGTTGAAGAGGATGACACTGGAAGAGAAAGTTGGGCAGTTATGTACCCTGCTGGGATGGGATATGTATGAGAAAAACGGGGACTCCGTAGGTGTAAGCGCTGCCTTTAAAGATGTGATTGCAAAAAGGCATATCGGTAGCTTCTGGGCTACTTTAAGAGCTGACCCCTGGACGAAAAAGACATTGGAAACAGGATTGTCTCCTAAGTTGTCTGCAATGGCGACTAATGCTTTACAGAAATATATGATAGAACATACCCGCCTGGGTATTCCGTTGTTCCTGGCAGAAGAATGTCCGCACGGGCATATGGCTATTGGTACAACGGTGTTCTCTACTTCTATAGGACAGGCCAGCACCTGGGACCCTGCACTGATCAAAGAAATGGCGGGCGCTATTTCTCAGGAAGCACGTGTGCAGGGCGCTCATATTGGTTATGGGCCGGTACTGGACCTGGTACGTGAACCCCGCTGGTCGAGGCTGGAAGAGACTTATGGCGAAGATCCTTACCTGATTGGGCAGATGGGTATTGCTATGGTAAAAGGCTTCCAGGGAAACAGCATTAACAGCGGTGTGAATGTGATCTCTACATTGAAGCATTTTACAGCCTACGGTTCTCCTGAAGGAGGGCATAACGGGGGTATTGCTAATACAGGCAGCCGTGAACTGAATACCTCTTACCTGCCGCCTTTTAAAAATGCGATACAGGCAGGAGCATTGTCAATTATGGCTTCTTATAATTCTATAGATGGTGTGCCCTGCAGTTCCAATTCTTTCCTGCTGAAAGATGTATTGTGTAAACAATGGGGTTTCAAAGGATTTACTGTTTCTGATCTGGGTGGTATTCCCGGTCTGAAATCAACTCATCATATAGCGGCTGATATGGAAGAAGCAGCTACATTGTCTATGAATGCGGGTCTGGATGCAGACCTGGGTGGAGAGGCTTATGGAGATGCATTGATAAAAGCAGTGAATAATAAGAAGGTAACAATGGCTACTATTGATACAGCAGTAAGCCATGTGTTAAGGCTGAAATTTGAGATGGGGCTTTTCGATAAACCTTATGTAGATGTTGCGACAGCAGAGAAAACAGTAGGTACAACAGCGCATAAGCAACTGGCAGAAAAAGTAGCCGCGGAGTCTATTGTGTTACTGAAAAATGAGAATGGTATTCTGCCTTTAAAGAAGTCTATAAAGAACCTGGCGGTGATAGGGCCTAATGCTGATAACATGTATAATCAGTTAGGTGATTATACTGCTCCTCAACCGGAAGAGAAGATCGTTACTGTGCTGAAAGGTATACAGGCAAAGATCTCTTCAGATACAAAACTGAAATATGTAAAAGGATGTTCTATCCGCGATACGTCCAGGGCAGGTATAGATGCTGCTATAGCGGCGGCAAAAGATGCGGATGCGGTGATTCTTGTATTGGGTGGTTCCAGTGCACGTGACTTCGCAACGTCTTACCAGAGTACAGGTGCTGCGGTTGTAAAATCAGCAGAGAATGCAGTGAGTGATATGGAAAGCGGAGAGGGTTTTGACAGGGTAAGTCTGGACCTGATGGGTTTACAGAATGAGCTGATGCAGCGCATTGTTGCCACCGGCAAACCGGTGATACTGGTGCTGATAGAAGGCCGTCCGCTGAATATCAACTGGGCAGCGCAGCATGTTCCTGCTATCGTGAATGCGTGGTATCCGGGTCAGGAAGGTGGAACGGCGGTAGCTGATGTGCTGTTCGGGGATTACAATCCAGCAGGACGTCTGCCGGTTTCGATTCCTAAATCAGTAGGACAGTTGCCCGTTTATTACAATTATAAGAACGCTTCCCGGCATGATTATGTAGAAATGAATAGTCAGCCGCTTTATAGCTTTGGCTATGGATTAAGCTACTCTACGTTCGATTATCAGCATCTTACTATAGATGTACAGGATAAGACTACGTTGAAAGCAACGGTGAAATTGCTGGTGAAGAATACCAGTGCGCTAGCAGGGGATGAGGTTGTACAGTTATATCTGAAGGATGATGTCAGCTCTGTGGTGACAGCTGTTAAGCAACTGAAGAAATTCCAGCGTATTCATTTACAGGCAGGAGAACAGAAAGAAGTAACTTTTGAATTGTTACCGGAAGATCTGAAATTACTGAATATGCAGAATAAGTGGGTAGTTGAACCGGGCAGTTTTACTGCGATGGTAGGTGCTTCTTCAGAAGATATCAGATTAAAAGGAACCTTTCAGGTGAGTAAGGAAGTAGTAGTTCAATAAAGGTTTTTTTTGTGATGGTGCATTCGCACCATCACAAAAAAATAAGGGGGGTTTGCAGGGCGAAGCCCTGCACCCAAAATATTTTAATTAAACATTGGTAAACTGCTGGCTGTTTGTTGCTTCTCAGGAATACCAACAATAAAAGTAGCGCCGTGATCTATTTCACTGGTGGCTTTAATAGAACCGTTATGTTGCTCCATTATCTTTTTACAGATGGATAAACCAATGCCGGTGCCTTCTATTTCATGATAACTGTGCAGGCGTTTGAACACGATGAAAATATCATCTGAATACTGACTTTCAAAACCAATACCGTTATCTTTTACAAAGATCCTGTAATAGTAACAGTCTGCAATTTCAGGATGTTTCTCCTGCTCTGCATAGATATGTATTTCGGGTGTTACTTCCTTCTTCCTGAATTTAAGCGCGTTGCTGATGAGATTATAAAATACCTGTCGCATTAAAATGGGGATAGCAGAAACAGCAGGCAAAGGATCAATGATGATACGGGCATTTGTTTGCTGAATCTTTATTTCCAGTTCATTCACCGCCTCTTTCACAATGTCATTCAGGTCAGCGGATACGAAGTCGCCACCCTGAATAGAATGCCTGGAAAAACGTAACAGGTCACTTACCAGTTGCTGCATACGGATGGTAGCATTGGTGATCTTTGTTACGTATTTATCTACATCATCGGTCCCTGTTTTCTTCTGGATGATCATATCACTGAACACACGGATTTTACGCAGGGGTTCCTGTAAGTCGTGAGAAGCAATGTAGGCAAACCTGTCCAGCTCTTCATTGACTGTTTTCAGGTGAATGTTGTTCTGGATAAGTTGTCTGTTTAACTCTCTTATTTTCCGTTCAGAGGCTTCTCTTTCTTCAATCTCTTTTTGCAGGGACGCATTCGTGTTCAGTAACTTTTGTTCCTGTGCAATGAGTGACTGTGTTTTACGATAAAGCTCTACGAACAGACCTACTTTTATCCTCAGTAATTCCGGATTTACAGGTTTATAAATGAAATCAACTGCCCCCACTTTATAACCTTTGAAAATAGCTTCATCTTCATTGTGTGCAGTAATGAAGATGATAGGTACATCTTTCAGTCTGTCCCGCTGATAGATCAGTGCGGCCGTTTCAAAGCCGTTCATATCGGGCATCTGTACGTCCATCAGGATCAGGGAAAAATCAAATTCCTTTAATAATATTTTTAATGCAGCCCGGCCAGAGTTTGCTTTTACTATGATATAGCTCTCCCTTTCCAATATGGATTCTATAGACATCAAATTATCTGCTCTGTCGTCTACAACTAATATTTTAATTGGATCTTGTTGTTCCAGCACCTTTGAAATTTTTCAAATGAATATTACCTATACAGCCATACCCGCATTAAAGACAACAGCTGGTCTATTTTCAACGGTTTGGTGATATAATCAGAGGCTCCTGCTTCCAGACATTTTTCCCTGTCGCCTTTCATTGCTTTTGCTGTTACTGCAATAATCGGCAGTGCGCTGTTCTTATGTTCCCTGCGGATTTTCTGCATTGTTTCATAACCATCCATTTCCGGCATCATGATATCCATCAGCACCATATCTATCTGATTGTTTTCACTCAGGATATTGATGGCTTCTTTTCCACTTTCTGCTGTAATGGTGTTGATGTTGTAGCGTTCAAAAGCTGTGGTGAGTGCAAACAGGTTACGTACATCATCATCTACTACCAGTACATTCTTATGGATCAGTACATCTTTTTGTGAACGGAGATCTTCTATCAGTTGTCTTTTCTCCGGCAGCAAAGAATTATGATTGATATGCAGCTGCATAATAGTTTCTTCCAGTAGCAGATCAAGAGAATTAACACCTTTCAGCAGTATTTTATTGGCGTATTGCTTCAGTTTCGACTTTTCTTTATTGGAGAAATCTTTAGCAGAATATACAATTACAGGCGTGGCATTATACCTGTTCATCGTATTGATGTTGGCAACAAATTCGGCCCCTTCAATATCAGGTAACATATAATCTGCTATGATGCAATCATAAGAATATTTATTTATCAGATCAATAGCTGTTTTTCCTGTCTCCACAAATTCCATTTCTATCAGGTCTCCGTTACTCAACATCCTGGCTATCTGGGAAGCATCAGGTTCGTTGTCTTCCACAACTAATACCTTCTTATGTTTACGGCTATCCAGCTCTATGATGTTGTTAAACAGTATAGTTAGCGCTTCCGTTTTCAGCGGTTTTAAGTTAAAGCTGCGGGCGCCACGTTGCATAGCCAGTAACCTGTTTTCTTCTCCTGATATCAGGTGAATAGGAATATGCCTCAGATTGATGTCGTTCTTAAACAGATCAAGTACCCTCCATCCACTGGCATCCGGCAGTTTTACATCGAGAGTTACAGCTATAGGGTTGAACTTGTTGGTGAGATCAAATACTTCTCCGAAGGTGGTAGCTACCACTACTTTAAGACCCATCTCATGCGCCTTTTCCTGCATGATCTTGGCAAAACGAACATCATCTTCCACTATCAGCACTACTCTGTCTGTATCAAGGATATGTGTTCTGTCATCCCCAATTTCATTGATGATCTCATTTAATCCTTCCAAATCTTTAGTATCAGAAGCTTTGAGAGAAGGAACTGTTTGAATTAAAGCAGGATTGTAATTGTTATCCCCCAGTTTATATCCGCTTATACTTACGGTAAGACTGCTTTGTTTTTCTTTCCTGATAGTAGTAGGATTGTAATTGAGCGGCAGGAAGAGTGTGAATGTACTACCTCTGCCGGCTTCACTTTCCAGTTCAATAGAACCACCTAACAGGTCGGCAAGACCACGGCTGATGGATAATCCAAGACCAGTACCACCGTACTTACGACTGGTAGAACCTTCTGCCTGCTGGAATGCTTCAAAGATGATATTCTGTTTGTCTTTGGAGATACCGATACCGGTATCCTTGATTTCAAAGGCCACTACCCTGTCCGCACCATCCAGACTGTAATTCAACAGTTTCCAGTTGCGTTTAGCTTCGTAAATGCGGAGTCTTACTTCTCCTTTATCCGTAAACTTAAATGCATTGGACAACAGGTTTTTGAGGATCTGGTTGAGACGCTGTACGTCTGTTTCCAGGCTCTGTGGCAGCTGTTCATCCATATCAATACCGAAGCGTAAGTTTTTACTTTCAGAGATATGTTTGAAGGTAGTTTCCACAAATCCGACAACCTCATTGAAACGCACTTTAATGAAGTCCGTAGAAATATATCCGGACTCAATCTTGGAGAGATCAAGGATGTCGTTGATTAATTGAATAAGGTCATCTCCGCAGCTGTGAATGGTTTTCGCATAACGCACCTGTTTTTCATTCAGGTTACCATCATGGTTTTCGTAGAGCTGCTGCGCTAAGATTAAGAGTGAGTTCAATGGCGTACGTAACTCATGCGACATATTTGCCAGGAACTCTGATTTGTATTTGGACGTCAGCTGCAATTGTTCTGCTTTTTCTTCCAGCGATTTTCTCGCTTCTTCCACCTCTTTGTTCTTCTCTTCTACTTCCTCTTTCTGTTTTACCAGCAGGTGTGCTTTATCCTGTAACTCTTCATTCGTTCTTCTCAATTCATCAGCCAGTGACTGTGATTGTTCCAGCAGGTCTTCTGTTCTGGAGTTAGCCTCAATGGTATTCAGTACGATACCGATACTTTCTGTCAGCTGACTTAAGAAGTCTAAGTGAGTCTGACTGAATGAATCAAAAGAAGCCAGTTCGATAACGGCTTTGATCTCTGTTTCAAACAATACTGGTAATACAATGAGGTTAAGAGGTGCCGCCTCTCCTAATCCTGAAGAGATTTTAATATAGTTGGATGGAACGTTTGTTAAGAGTATCCTTTCTTTTTCTACGGCGCACTGTCCTACCAAACCTTGTCCCAGAGAGAATTCGCGGGACATGGTTACTTCATCTCCGTAAGCATATGCCGCAAAGAGTTTCAGTTTAGGGTTTTCCTGGTATTCTTCCTGTTCAAGGATGTAGAACATACCTTTTTGTGCATTTACCACCTGGGCAAGCTCTGAGAGGATACGACGTGTTACCGTGTTGAGATCTTTTTGTCCCTGCAACATCTGTGTAAACTTCGCCAGGTTGGATTTCAGCCAGTCCTGTTCCTGGTTACGCAGGGTTGTTTGTTTCAGGTTAGCGATCATCTGGTTAATGGTATCTTTCAGTTCTTCCACCTCACCTTTCGCATCTACACGGATCATCTGGGTAAGGTCTCCTTTCGTTACTGCGGAAGCCACATCAGAGATCGCACGCACCTGAGTGGTAAGATTTGCTGCCAGCTGGTTTACGTTCTCTGTCAGGTTCTTCCAGATACCGGAAGCACCAGGAACACTTGCCTGACCGCCCAGTCGTCCTTCAACACCCACCTCACGGGCCACGTTGGTAACCTGGTCGGCAAACACCGCCAGGGTATCAATCATTTCATTGATGGTTTCTGTGAGCTGTGCTACCTCTCCGCGGGATACGATGGATAACTTCTGTTTAAGGTTACCGGTAGCCACGGCGGTTACTACTTTCGCAATACCACGCACCTGGTTGGTAAGGTTGGAGGCCATCATGTTCACGGAGTCTGTTAAGTCTTTCCATGTACCTCCCACGCCCTGTACTTCTGCCTGACCGCCGAGTTTACCTTCTGTACCTACCTCACGGGCCACACGGGTTACCTCAAAGGCGAAGGAGTTCAGCTGGTCTACCATGGTATTGATGGTATTCTTCAGATCGAGGATTTCCCCTTTAACGTCTATGGTTACTTTCTTGGATAAGTCACCCGAAGCCACCGCTTTGGTTACCTCGGCGATATTACGCACCTGGGAAGTAAGGTTACCCGTCATCTGGTTTACGGAGTCCGTTAAGTCTTTCCAGGTACCCGCCACACCCGGTACGAATGCCTGCCCACCGAGTTTACCATCGGTACCCACCTCACGGGCCACACGGGTTACCTCAGAGGCGAAGGCGCGCAGCTGATCCACCATGGTGTTCAGTGTTTCTTTCAGCTGCAGAATTTCTCCGCGTACGTCCACCGTAATCTTACGGGACATATCCCCGTTTGCCACAGCGATAGCCACATCGGCGATGTTACGCACCTGAGCGGTGAGGTTACCCGCCATCTGGTTCACGGAGTCTGTTAAGTCTTTCCAGGTACCCCCTACGCCAGGCACGTTTGCCTGTCCGCCTAGTTTACCTTCTGTACCTACCTCACGGGCCACACGGGTTACCTCAGAGGCAAATGCGCGCAGCTGTTCCACCATGGTATTGATGGTATTTTTCAGTTCCAGGATTTCTCCTTTAACGTCTACTTCAATTTTACGCGATAAGTCACCGTTTGCTACCGCAGTGGTTACTTCCGCAATGTTACGCACCTGTGAAGTCAGATTAGACGCCATGATATTCACGGAGTCTGTCAAATCCTTCCAGAGACCTTCCACACCGGGTACATCTGCCTGACCACCCAGTTTACCTTCGGAACCTACCTCACGAGCCACACGGAATACTTCCGAACCGAATGCATTCAGCTGATCCACCATGGTATTGATAGTGTTTTTCAGCTCCAGGATTTCCCCTTTTACGTCCACGGTGATCTTACGGGAGAGGTCACCTTTTGCCACGGCGGTGGTTACCTCAGCGATATTACGCACCTGTGCTGTCAGGTTAGATCCCATCTGATTTACGGACTCTGTTAAGTCTTTCCATGTACCACCCACACCCTGCACTTTCGCCTGCCCGCCCAGCTTACCTTCTGTACCTACTTCCAGTGCCACACGGGTCACCTCAGAGGCGAAGGAGTTCAGCTGATCCACCATGGTGTTGATGGTCTTTTTCAATTCAAGGATTTCTCCTGCTACGTCCACAGTGATCTTTTTGGAAAGGTCACCATTTGCCACGGCGGTGGTCACTTCGGCGATGTTACGTACCTGTGCCGTCAGGTTAGATCCCATCTGGTTTACGGAGTCTGTTAAGTCTTTCCATGTACCACCCACACCCTGTACTTTCGCCTGACCGCCTAGTTTACCTTCTGTACCTACTTCCAGCGCCACGCGGGTTACCTCAGAGGCGAAGGAGTTCAGCTGATCCACCATGGTATTGATGGTGTTTTTCAATTCAAGTATCTCTCCGCGTACATCCACGGTGATTTTACGGGAAAGGTCACCTAATGCCACGGCGGTGGTTACGTCGGCGATATTACGCACCTGAGCGGTGAGGTTACCCGCCATCAGGTTCACGGAGTCTGTTAAGTCTTTCCACACGCCCCCTACGCCTTTTACTGTAGCCTGACCACCCAGCTTACCTTCGGAACCTACCTCACGGGCCACACGGGTTACCTCTGCGGAGAAGGAGTTCAACTGGTCCACCATGGTATTGATGGTGTTTTTCAGTTCCAGGATTTCTCCTTTTACATCCACAGTGATTTTACGGGAAAGGTCGCCCCGCGCCACGGCGGTGGTTACCTCAGCGATGTTACGCACCTGGCCGGTAAGGTTGGAGGCCATCTGGTTCACAGAATCTGTTAAGTCTTTCCATGTACCGGCCACCCCTTTTACTTCTGCCTGTCCGCCCAGCTTACCATCTGTACCTACCTCACGGGCCACACGGGTTACCTCAGAGGAGAAGGAGTTCAGCTGGTCCACCATGGTATTGATGGTATCTTTCAGTTCAAGGATTTCTCCCTGTACATCTACTGTAATCTTTTTAGAAAGGTCTCCTTTTGCCACGGCAGTCGTTACATCAGCGATGTTACGCACCTGTGCTGTCAGATTACCCGCCATCTGGTTTACGGAGTCTGTTAAGTCTTTCCACACCCCGGCCACGTCCTTAACCTTGGCCTGACCACCCAGTTTACCTTCGGAACCTACTTCACGGGCCACGCGGGTTACCTCACGGGAGAAGAGGTTCAGCTGTTTCACCATCCCGTTTACCTCAGTGGCAATACGTGCAAATTCTCCTTGCAGCAGGTGACCTTCAATTTCCAGGGGCATTTCCTGGGAAAGGTTTCCTTTTGCAACAGAGCTGATTACGTGCGCTATTTCGATGGTAGGATGTACCAGGTCGGATATGAGAGTATTGATAGAGACAACTGCTGTATTCCAGGAGCCACGTGCAGTACGGGGCATCTGTACACGGTGATTCAGCCGGCCCATTTTCCCGATTGTATTACGGGCCAGGGTCAGCTCCTCAACCAGGGTTTCGTTGAGAGAAATAATATCATTAACCGTATCACAAATTTTGCCGCTCAGTCCGATGCTGTCTATAGACATACGGACAGAGAAATTCCCATTTTTAACCTCAGATAATACCTGCAGCAATTGGCGGGCATCCAGCTCATCGGACAGTGGTTCATACGTTCTTGTGGAATCCTGTGGAGCTTTTTCCACACTATCAACTGGCTGGGCATCCTGCCCAGGTGACTTTTTCCGGGTAGCCATTTATGAAGGTATTAGAGTATTAAGGACTTATATCTAAGTAATGTAATCTTTTGTGGTGCTGATTCAGGATACTAAAAATCCGTATACATTGTGCATATCGTAAGTATATATCATATAGTTTTGAAGTAGTAATTTTGTAGTACTTTTACAAATAATACATTAATTAGATGCAATTTTTAGGCCATTCAAAGAGGCTGATCCTGTTGGCAGAAGATGATATTGATGATAAGGAACTGCTTGAAAATGCATTTGAAGAAATTGATCCTTCCTGGCAACTGGTATGTATACCTAATGGCAGAAAGTTCATCAAATATCTTGATACTATTCAGGACGTGGATCTCCCTGCTTTGCTGATACTTGATTATAATATTCCGGAACTGACAGGTGTGGAGATAGTAAAGGAATTGAATGATCATGCCCGCTACCTTGCTATCCCTAAAATTATATGGAGCACTTCCAGTTCTCCCGTATTTAAAGCTATGAGTATTGAGCTGGGTGTTGTAGACTATATTACCAAACCGAGCGACCTGGCCTCTTTTCAAACCGTTGCCAGACACATGTTGTCTTTTGTGAAGGAGTAATCAGCCGTTATCAGTTTTTTAATATTAATTTGTGTGTACCCCAATTCCACAATAATATTGCTACATGCAACAGATTGCCATTAAAGGAGACAAATACATACCCGGTATTGTAGCTCCAGTATCTGAGTCCGGCCTATGGCTACAGGCTTCTTATACCATCAGTAACAGCCTGAGAGGTGCTGCCGTCGAAAGACACGATATCTCCCTGGATAAAAATGATCTGCTGGAATTTGTATTCTCCGATGATACCACCTGGCTTTGTGGTAAAGACTCATTAGGAGATTTATTCCCTGAAACATTATCCAACCGTTCCGCAACTTTTGAAATCCCCTCTTCTATAAAGGCCACAGGCGCCAACAGGGGGCTCATAGAAGATATTGCGATTAAAGTCATCAACCACTTTATAAAAACAGATATAGATGATAAGGTGGCTACTATTGCTGCCGGTATGGAACTGAAGAAACTGGAAAATAAAGTGGGGCTGTTCCTGCTGGATACCGGGTTTCAATTGCAGCCTTTTAGTCCCGGTGATGAAAAAACACCTTACCTGCTTTTCCTGCATGGCACTGCTTCTTCTACTTCCGGCTCTTTTGAGGGATTAAAAGGAAAAGATGAATGGACCAGCATCTGTAAAACATACGGTCATAATATTATTGCATTTAATCATCGCTCTCTTACAGAAAGCCCGCTGCAGAATGCATTACAACTGGTACAGCAACTACCGGAAGTGGCTACACTGCATTTGATCAGTCATTCCCGCGGAGGATTAATCGGAGATATTCTCTCCCGTTTCTGTATCACAGACGAGAATAATAAAGGATTTTCAGCGGATGAAATAGCATTGCTGGAAAATGAAGGAAGAACAAATGATGTTAGCTGCATCGCTGCAATAAAAAATGCTTTATCCGGTAAAAAGATTACAGTTAAGAAATTCATCCGTGTAGCATGCCCTGCTGCTGGTACTACACTGGCGTCTTCGCGGATGGACCTCTTTTTTAATGTCATTGGTAATCTCACGGGCGACTTATTTAAAGAACTGATCGCCTCCGTCGTTAATACTAAGAACGATATTCATGTATTGCCCGGACTGGAAGCCATGAATCCCGAATCGCCCTTTATTAAGGTACTGAATGATGTTACATTCAAAGGGAATATTGATGCACCACTGGTAGTGATATCCGGTAACTGCCGAGTGAAGCTGGGGTTAAAAGCGCTGGTCATCATCGCCAGTAAACTCTTTTATCAGAAGAATAACGACCTGGTAGTGAATACCGGCGCTATGTACCAGGGCGCTAAAAGATCGCGGGACCTGCAATACTTCTTTGATGAAGGTGCAGACGTAGATCATTTCAGTTATTTCAAAAATGCCGCTACGGCAAAAATGCTGAAGCTGGCATTAGACCAGCAGGTGGATGATACATTGATTCCCGGCTTTACTTATATGACCAGGGCGCAGGCGATTACTGCAAGAGGACTTGAAAGCGGTCAGCTGTTCATGGATACGGTAACGGGCAAACGTCCGATCGTATTATTACTTCCAGGTGTTATGGGATCTAACCTGCAAAGTGGCAATGATCTGCTATGGATTAACTACTGGAGCTTTGCGACAGGTGGATTATTAAAACTGGCAGCTCCTGATAATATTACGGCTCCTTCTATTGTTGCTACTTCCTACAGAAAACTAGCGCAGTTTCTTTCTAATACATATGATGTTGTTACTTTTCCGTACGACTGGCGCCGTCAACTAAATGAATGTGCTTCGTTGCTGAATGATAAGATCAAAGAATTATTAAAATACGATCAGCCAATAAAGATTGTCGCACACTCCATGGGCGGTGTAGTGGTGAGAGATTTTATTGTTACACATGCTGATACATGGGTTACATTAAATACATCCAACAACTTCCAGCTGATTTTCTTAGGCGCGCCATTAGGAGGGTCTTTCCGTATTCCTTATGCATTATTCGGTAAAGATCCGCTGATTGTGAAGTTGGGTATGCTGGATATTCTACATACCAAGAAAGAGCTGATAAAAGTATTCTGTCAATGGCCGGGGCTCTTAAGTTTGTTACCTCCTGATATGGGCGATACGAAAATATGGGATGAGATGAGGATAGCTTTGGGAGATGATGACTGGCCTGTTCCGATAAAAGATAAACTGGATGAATTTAATAATTATCGCAAGGGGATTAACCAAACGGTAATAGACTATAGCAATGCTGTGTACATTGCGGGGAAAGATAATGCTACACCTTACGGTTACACGATAGATGATACCGGACTGATATTCCTGAGTACTACAGAAGGTGATTCCAATGTAACATGGGAATCTGGTATTCCTTCCCAGATGATCACGGCAGATACAGTGTATTATGTGAACGTAACACATGGTCAGCTGGCGAACAATATGGAAATGTTTAACGGGATAGTGGAGATATTGGAGAAAGGTCAAACCAGCCTGTTAAGTAAACAGCGACCAGTAGTACGTGGTATAGAAAAAGTATTCAGAACTCCTGATACGCAGGATTTTGATTTGTCGCCTGCAGGTCTGGAAAATTCTATATCGGGTAATAGTGATGAAACACCTGCTGTAGAAGCCAGTGAAGTACCGGTAAGTGTATCTGTGAGTCAGGGTGATTTGCTGTATGCTACTTATCCGGTGTTAAACGGGCACTTTAAAGGAGATGGTATTTTATATGCAGAAAAGGCGATTGATAACTACCTGGAAGGTGCATTAACTAAAAGACATAAGCTGGGGTTATATCCGGGTGTCATTGGAAGCAGTGAGATCCTGATTGCCTCTCATTTGCAGCTGAAAGGAGCCGTGGTGGTAGGGTTGGGAGAAGCAGGCACACTCACTGCCTACCAGCTTTCTCTTACTATAGAACAGGGTATCGCAAATTATTTATTGTTCCTGGAAAGCAATAATATTTATCTGGCTACTGTAGGTATTTCTTCATTGATCATTGGGTGCGGATATGGTGGATTAACGATAGAGAATTCTGTAAGAGCGATTCTGCAAGGTGTACAGCGGGCCAATGCTAAAATAAGAAAGTTACAGGGCAAGAATGCAAGGGTAGTGAGTAATGTGGAATTCATAGAGAAATATGAGGACCGTGCCCTGAATGCCTATTACGCATTACATACACTGGAAAATGAGAACAGTCGCTCATTTAATATAGCCATTGCTGATAAGGATATTAAAACGCTGTTAGGTCTGGAAAGAAGAGTGTCAAAGGATCAGTCGGACGATTGGTGGAACCGTATTAGTGTACAGCTGATCAACAGGGAACAGGATAATGATAAGATAAAATGTTTGCAGTTCAGCGCTTCTACCGGAGGTGCCAGGGAAGAACAACGACAGCTGTTTAGCAGTCTGGATATTATCACGGCGCTGATCAGTGAGATCTCTACGAGTAATGAATGGTCTGCAGAATCTGCCAAGACAGTTTTTGAATTACTGATACCGAATGATTTTAAAGAACAGTTTAAGAAACAGGCGAACATCAACTGGATCTTAGATAAAAATACGGCAGCCTATCCATGGGAATTACTGCATGATGGTCTGTCTGATAATTATCCTTTAGCTGTGAATGCAGGTATGATCCGCCAGTTGGCTACAAAGGATTACCGGCTTACGATTAATGCAGTAGCAAAGAAGACAGCACTGATAGTAGCGGATCCTCAGACAAAAGGATTCCTGCCTTCCTTGCCTGCCGCTTTCAAAGAAGGACAACTGGTATCAGAGATCCTGGATAAAGAAGGATTTGCTACCACAAAGATGATCCAGAGTTCTTCCTTTAATGTGATCAAGGCGTTGTTTGCGGATGATTACAAAATCATTCACCTGGCAGGGCATGGAGTGTTTAACAAAGATAATCCTGAAGCGTCGGGCATGGTGATAGGATCTAAGGTGTACCTGTCTACAAGGGAAATAGCACAGATGAGTACTGTGCCTGAGCTGGTATTTGTAAACTGCTGTTCTCTTGGAGAAGCAGATGGGGTAGCAGAAGAGTTTTACCGCGACAGATACCAACTGGCGGCCAACATCGGGATACAGTTGATAGAAAATGGTGTGAAGGCAGTTGTAGCTGCCGGATGGGCAGTAAATGATGATGCAGCATATGATTTTACAGAACAGTTTTATACCGCCATGTTCGAAGGGTATAACTTTGGTCTGGCTATTCAAAAGGCAAGAAAGTATATCTATGATAAATACCCCGATAATAACAATACCTGGGGTGCATACCAGTGTTACGGAGATCCTTTCTATAAACTAACAGATCTCTCCTATAATGCTCCTGCTGCAAAGACAAACTTTGTAATGCCACAGGAAGCAGATGATGCTTTATTCAACCTGTTGAATAAAGTGCAGATGGGAAACAGGACAGTAGAAGAATACCTGCAAAAACTGGATGTCATCTCAACAGCGATAGATAAAGCCGATCTGCGCAATGCTGCTATTACTGAAAAAGAAGCATTGATTTATGCAGAACTGGGAGAGTATGATATGGCGGTTGCTAAATTTGAGCAATTGCTGAAAGCAGAAAATGCGGCATTCTCCTTCCTTGCCACGGAAAGTTATTGCAACATCAGCAGTAAGAAATATATGACGGATATTATACAATATCCTGATAAGGCACCTGATCTGCTGAAGAAGTTTGAGAGTGTGGTAGCTTATCTGAAAAGCCTGGCAGACATGTTCGGAACAGCTGAAAGATTTATGTTGCTGGGCAATTCGTATAAGTATAATGCCATGTTCGCTACTGATAGAAGAGCTGTATTACAACAGGCTGCAGACTATTATCAGAGCGCTACGGCTATTGATTATTCAGTATATACAGTTGTTAGCTGGAAGGAAATAGAAATTCTGTTATCATTAATAGATGGTAAGAAAGTAGCAAAAGATACAAGCGTCGTATTGAATAAGTTCCTGCAACAGGCCAGTACTCCCCTGGATGTATTTAATATCCGTTTGTGTTTGCTGCTGATCAATCCGGGGATAAATATTGAGGATGCTTTCCTTGCGTTGTCTAATATAGCAGGCTCACCAGGTAAAAAGAGAATGGTAAGGGAGCACCTGCAATTCCTGTCAGATGTATTGTCATGGTGTAAAAAGACAGATCCGAAGGATACAATTGATAAATTGATAAAAGATTGGGTATAGTCAGCTATTTTTGTATCCAGCAATGATTAATGAAACATTCTATTTAAAGCAATATCAGTCACAACCGGAGGATACTAAGCTGGTTATCGACATACTTTCAGTGTTCCTTTATCCGGTAGAGCGGTATACACTGATTGATAAAGTACGGCAGGTCAGGGAAATTCCCCAGAACGGAATTGTTGAAATTCTGCAGGAGTTAGTGGATGCCCGTCTGGCTATGATTAATCTTGCCGGTAATTATTCATTGGTACCTGAATTCGGGTTTTGCCTGTTCCCTGTAAATATCATACAACCAGGTTATCTCCGTTTGCTGGATAATAAAACGTATTCTTTCTATAGCACCAGTGCAAGGTTGCAGGAATTACAACAGTTGCTCGTTGCTTATTTCACGGGAGAGAAATCACTGCTCCTGCAACCAGTCAGGAAAATAGAATTTGAACTGGCGGAATACTTCCCTTATTTATGTTACCTGTTGTATTTTTCTGCATATGAACCATTACTGAAATTATTTTCTTCTGAGAGTATTGTAAAAATCTATGAAGCTACTATAAAGTATAACCTGCTGGAGATGCCTGCCATTAGCCAGTTATATGCGTTTCAGAAAAAGATGAATGCATTCACCGATCCTGAGCTATTGTTACTGGAAGGTGATTTCAGAGAAACAGAAAATGTGTTTTCAAAAGCGGTACATCTATTGTATAACAGGGAACCTGAAAAAGCATATGCTGCTTTTGAACAGGGGATGAAACTGCAACGACAAACGGATAAGAAGAACAGTATTCCCAATGCGCCTTTGTTTTCTTTCCTGTATGCACTTACATTAATTATACTACCAGACGAACAGTCTTACCCAATTATCAATAAAATTACTGCTGCTTACGAAAAGAAATTATTTCCGGTGATAACACCCGCTATCTGTTTACTGCATTTTCATAATGGCAGAAAGGAGAAGGCGGAGAACATCCTGGGGATATTATTGGAAACAAATGCAAAGCAGCCTGGAAGGTATTTACTGAGTTATCTTTCCCTGATCTGTTTACAACTTTTTCATCCCAAAAGTAAATTGCTGAAGACCTATCAGCCTATCATGAAAATGATTGTAAACAGGGGGATAGAATATCAATACAGATTATTGACCTATGAATACCTGTATCTTTTTAGAGAGGAAGGATATCAGGGGCATGCAGTGGAGTTTAGTGAACTGGAGACTTTTATAGGGAAACAGCCAGCACTTTCTTTATTGCAAAAAGTACCCGACTGGGAAAGGTTGTTAAATACATTGTTAATCACTAATGAGAATAATAAGAAAGAAAAAGTAGTACTTGAGTCGAGGCTTATTTACCTGATAGATTTTTACAGCTATGGGATACAGCCTGTTTTACAAACGAACCTGGGTGGAGAATGGAGTAAAGGCAGAAGTGTGGAATTGAAGAGATTGAAAGATGGAAAGGTAGAAGGCATGACGGATCAGGATTTCAGGATAGGAGCTACGGTGATGAAAGAAACGCATTATACCTATGGTGGTGAATCTTATATTTTTGAAGAAAAGGTATGGCAGGAGATTGCTGGTCATCCTTTTTTATTCCTGAAGGATCAGCCGACGGTGTCTGTAGAGATCGTAAAAGGAGGGCCGGAACTCTTTGTAAATAAAACAGGTAAAGGATTTACTTTCAGCAGCAACGTTGCGGATGCTACGGGAGATACTGTTATTGTGAAAGAGACGATGAACCGGTTGAAGGTAGTGAAACTCACTCCGCAGCAGCGTAGTTTATTACAGACATTAAAACAGATAGATGTCATTCCTGCTGATGGCAAGGAGAAGTTATTACAGGCATTGCGTAACATTGGTACACATATTACCGTGCATTCTAACCTGGATGAAGCAGCGACTGATATAAAGAAGAAAGAGGGAGATGCACGTATCCGTGTGCAATTGTTACCTATAGGAGATGCATTGAAAGCGAGCTTTTTTGTGAAGCCGTTTGTGAGTGATCCTCCTTATTGCAAACCAGGGGAAGGAGCGAAGATTATTATAGGGATGATGAACGGAGAGCGTTGTCAGGCGATCCGGGACCTGGATGCGGAGAGAGGAAATATGGGCATCTTGCTGGCGTATATACAGCAGGCGATCGTGCAGGAAATAGATGATGATACTATCATCTTTGAAGACCCGCTGGATTGTTTACAACTACTGGAAATTATACAACGTAATCCGGAAATTGCAGTGGCAGAGTGGCTGGAAGGAGAACGGTTTAAGATCCGCACACAGGTGAGTGCGTCCAATCTGCGGGTGACTGTAAAAAAAGCAAATGGGCGTTGGTTTGAATTTAATGGTGAGTTAAAGGCAGATGAGAATACGGTACTATCGCTGAAAGAATTACTGGATGCTACCAAACTCAGTAAAAGCCGTTTCATTGCTTTGCGTAATGGAGATTTCCTGGCGCTGACCAATAAATTATACAAACATCTTAGTGAGTTGGCCAGTATTGCGCTTGAAGAGAAAGACACTATTAAGGTGCAGGAGCTGAGTGCACATATGCTGGACGAGTTGCTGGAAACAGCGGGCAGTGCAGAGACGGATGTTGTATGGAAAGCCAATAGACAGCAATGGGAAGCGTCTGCTTCTTTGGTTCCTGAAGTACCGGTTACTTTGCAAACCACCTTACGTCCTTACCAGGAAGAGGGCTTCCGTTGGATGGCGCGTTTAGCATCCTGGGGAGCTGGTGCTTGCCTGGCAGATGATATGGGGCTGGGTAAAACGATACAGGCGATTGCTATTTTATTATACCGTGCCAGTCAGGGGCCTGCACTGGTGGTTTGTCCGGCTTCAGTATTACCTAACTGGACAAATGAGATCAATAAATTTGCTCCTTCCCTGCGGCCTGTATTCTTAAATAACGGTGACCGGGAAGAGATCTTAAAAGCTAGTCTGGCTTATGATGTGGTGATTACTACTTATGGTGTATTACAGTCGGAAGAGAAAATCTTTGCTGCTGTTGACTGGTGTACGGTGGTGCTGGATGAAGCGCATACTATCAAAAACTTCCAGACTAAAACATCGAAGGCTGCCATGTCTTTGTCTGCCGGCTTTAAACTAATTTTAACTGGTACACCTATACAGAATCATCTCAATGAAATCTGGAACCTGTTCAATTTTATCAATCCGGGTTTATTAGGCAGCCTGTATGATTTCAATAAAAACTTTGCCACACCTGTAGTATATAATCCTGATAGTACGGTAAAGAAACATCTGCGGAAGTTGATTTCGCCTTTTATGTTACGCAGGACTAAAGCCGGTGTATTAGATGAATTACCAGCTAAAACGGAGATTGTGAAGATGGTGGATTTATCTCCGGATGAAGTAGCCTTTTATGAAGCGTTGCGTTTGAAGGCGGTGGAGAATCTGAAGAAGTATGGCAATGTTCATGGACGTCAGCATCTGAATGCATTGACGGAAATTGGCAAGTTACGAATGGCTGCTTGTAATGTGCAGATGATAGATAGTTCTATCAACATTCCCTCTTCCAAACTATCTGTATTCCTGGAAATAGCTACGGAGTTGATCTCTAATAACCATCGTGCCTTAGTATTCAGCCAGTTTGTAAAACACCTGGAATTGGTTAAACGTGCTTTAGATAACCTGGGCATCTCTTATTTATATCTTGATGGTTCTACGCCCATCCCTGTAAGAGAAACATTAGTAAAACAGTTCCAGTCCGGAACTGCGGACCTCTTCTTGATAAGCCTGAAAGCCGGTGGTCTGGGTCTTAACCTTACTGCCGCAGATTATGTTATTCACCTGGATCCCTGGTGGAATCCTGCCATTGAAGAGCAGGCTTCTGACCGTGCGCACCGTATAGGACAAACAAAGCCGGTGACTATTTACCGGTTGGTAACAAAACATACGATAGAAGAAAAGATCATCGCATTACATCATAACAAACGGGATCTGGCAGATCAGTTATTGCAGGGAACTGATCAGGCCGGAAGACTATCAACAGAAGAATTGATGAAGTTAATTACACAAGGTTAATTATCTTTATGGGATATTTTATCTCTATGAAAATTCCAACACTTTATAAGCAATATTCGTTTACGAGTAGTTTATCCAGGGAAGAATTATCAGCAAAGCTCAGAGACTATTTAGCTCAGAACAGAGACTCCCCGTCTTGTTATGGGTCTTATTATGGGACTATCGAGGGTGATAAATTTGAGATAAGAAGAATTACCAGTGCCAGAGAGACTTCTTATATGCTCAATGGAATAGTTAATGCTACTAATAATGGAAGCACTGTTTCGATAGAGATTGCTCCTCGTTTAGGCATGTTTTTAATTCAGATAGTTGTATTCCCCATTATACTTTCAAATTTCTTTGGAGGTTTTTCACATCCGGAACCAGCTAAAATTATGCGGATAGCTTTAATAACGCTGTTATGGATCGTATTTTCTTATGCAGTTTTATTTGTAGGGCTTGGAAAGGAATTAAAAAGATCAAAGGAGTTTCTATTGAGCCTTCTTCAGGGAAAAGAAGCTCAGTCCTGATCATTTAATCTGGGAACCAGTCTTCGGAAAATGTGATACATGCGGTTCTTTCTGTCTGTAGCTGCGATGATGTATTTGTTTAAAGGATACTTATCTAAGAGATTATTTACTCCTGTTGCCAGTTTCTCTACATCTTCTTTACCTATGTTGGCAAACTGATGAGAGAAGTTCAGCACTACTGTGTTAGGGAAACAAAATGTACTATCCCAGTAATCGGTAGATATATCTTCTAAAGAATGTTTTAAGAGAAATGTGGTGTCTTTATCAAATAATCCACTGTTGGTAAATTCTCTGGCTTTGGATAACATGGCAACAGAAATGTCTATACCAATGTAATGGAAATGGAATCTGTTTGCAGATGAAAAGGTTTTGTTGAAGGCAAATCCTGATGTTAAAGGCCCACAACCCAGGTCTATAAAAGAGATCCTGTTGCTGGTGTCGGAGAATACTGTTGTAAAGAAATCAAAAGAAGAAGTGAACGATTCCATCACAGCGCAATACTGCTGGCGCATGTTGTAGTAACAATACAGATCTACCTTTTCCTGAGAGCTATACTTTGTTTGTAAATCGAAGTTAGTCCTGCCGTATTCTATTACGCATAATTTATTATAGTCGTGATCATTGCCATAAATGAGTGAGGGAGGTTTTGTGGCCGGATGATTTTTAATGGGTGCTACTACTAAATTATTAAATACAGCAGTGAATGTTTCATCAGGAGTATCCACACCAACCGGCTTCTCCGCTGCAAACTTTCCTGAAATGAATTGAGAAGGACGAACGGATAAATACCCACCTTTTGAACGGATGAATTCTATTAACCTGAAATAGGTAATATTATTAGAAAGGATAGCAGGATTACCGGTAATGAAGAGTTGTTTCTTCGCCCTTGTAATTGCTACATTCAGTTTACGATCTACCAGCATCCCGTTTTCTTCCATATTATTGGAAAGGAAATCTATCTGATAAAACTGGTTTACACTAAAAGAATAAATGATGATATCCCGTTGTGAACCCTGGAAACGTTCTACCGTATCAATTGTTAATTGATTCAATACCGGAATACCCAGTTTAATAATCTCTCTCCTTATTAATGCAATCTGACTTCTGTAAGGCGTAATAATGCCTACACTTTCTTCGGGAGAAAATACTAATCCATTTAATTGATATAATGCATAGATGTTTTTAAGCAACATAGCAGTAATAACTGCTTCATGAGAATTCGTCTTATTCGTCTTCTCATTGGTGTTCCTTTCCGAAGGAATAAAAGCAAGACGTTTAGTAGCAATCAACGTTTGGATAGCATCGGTACCATATTGCTTAAACTCAAGAGGGGCTTTCTGATGTGCACAGGGAACTTCTTTCAGCTCTCCGTTATAAAATGCATAATTAGGGAATAATGCAATATCAGGATGCATACGCCCCTGCTTATGTAACATGCCCCAGAAGGGTGAATTCTTATCACCTTTATGCAGACTGAATAACCTTTCGAAGAGAGAATTACGCCTGTCGTATAAGCCCATTGCATGTAAGCGGGGATCATTCACCTGTGATTCTACCGGCTTCTGTAATACGACTGCCGGCAGTTGTTTATGATCTCCTATCAGAATGAATTTATCAATTGCATTTGTGCCTTTCCCGTTTTTGGCTGAGAGGATACCTAACAGATGCGGCTCTAATATCTGCGAAGCCTCATCAATAATTGCTACCTGAAAATGTTTGATACGGAACAGTTCCATCCTGCCGGAAACGGCTGCTACTGTTCCTACAAAGATCCGGTACTGCTGCACACGCAGTTTTACCAACTCTCTGGAATCGCAGTCTGCAATGGCTTTATCCAGCAGACGATCCCGGTGTTTAGGATCGCAGGAGAGTGAGGAGCCAATACGTATATAAGCAGGTGCATCTTCTATTGTATCCAGTGAATCACAGATTTCATCTACTGCCCTGTTTGTATAAGATAACAGGAGTATAGAACAACCCATCTTATAAAACTCCTTTACCATCTCCTTTAATGCAATAGATGTTTTGCCTGTTCCCGGCGGGCCTACCAACAGGAAGTAATCACGTGCATGTTTTGCTTTACGTACAATATCATCTACTTCAGCAGAATGCCTGGTAGCTACAGCGGGAAGATCTCCTGCATGTAACATAGGTGGGCGCTGGTTCAACAATAACGTTTTACGATCGGCATTAGCCTGTAAGAATGCATATAGCCCTCTGTACATAATACTATAAGCAGAGTCCAGAAAATCATGCTCTACTGCATATTTACTGTCAACAGGCAATACTGATTGATTACGCTGTTGCTGCCGCAACCGTATAGTAATCTCATCATGATGCAAGGATTCAATAGCGCCTTTGAAGATTTGCTTGTTGGTAACATTATCTTCCTGATTATTCCGCTGATAAAGAATAACGATATCTCCCTGACGAAAGTTGGGCAGGAAATTATCATCATAAGCGGGGATGGTCAATGTTACCGTAGATGGAATCTTTTCTGTGTTATTTTCAAGAATAGTGAGATCCGTTAATATCTCTCCCGATTCCATTTTCTCGTCTAATGTAGACAACCATAAAGAAGAAATACCTTTGCTGCCTTCATAATCGGCTCCGCCAGTTTTTGAGATATAATGTTCCCTTGTAACGAAGGTGTAGAAGCTATGGAAATAAGCAGACTCAGTTAAAGATGAATTGTTGAAAAAAGATTTAAAATGATTGATCTGCGGAACAATGAACCTGTTAAGGAAATTTTCATTCAGCTGATTATTGGTGATCAGTGTTTCCGGAGAAATCTCATCTATCTGTATTTTGGTAACATTGCCTGTATGATCTGCTGCAATCGTTCTTTCATCAGCAACAATCAGGTTACGGATATTAAGAATCTCTTTGATCACTGCCATAAAAGGTTGTGAGAGTCTTAGGTTAGCCTGTTCATCCGCATATTTAGAATAAAAAATGAGGGTATCTAATTTCTTAAATGATACACCTAATATTTTCTGAATAATGATCTGATAGAGGAACGCCTGTGCTTTATGATTCTTTCCTATTAATTCAAAGTTGGTATCAGGAGAAGGAGCCTTCCCCGATTTTAATTCTATCACGAACTGTTTATCTGTATTCAATTGCAGATAATCCAATCTCCCTTGTACTCCCAGGTGTTCACACATAAACGCTGGTTCCAGGATCCCATATTCCCTGTCTATCCCTCTTGAAGGAAATACATTATTTACTACTTTCCGGATATTGTTAAACTGCTCAACAGTGCTTTCAAAAAAGGTAAATACTTTTTCTTTGCTGTTGAGATCTGCGCAAGTAGCAAATTCCAGTGGTGCTGTTTTAAATGCTTTTTTCATGGCGGTTTTATATACTACCGGCTCATGAGGTTTCTCATTCACAAATTCATCTAAGAACAGATTGGCAGCATTACCCAACAGAATATGACTGGTATTCTTAGTAGCTTCAAACCTGCTTTGTACATAGTTCAGCGGATGACTGCCATATTCTTTTAAACATTCTGCCAGGGAGCTGATATCAATTAAATAATCAGGTTCCAGGATGATCATATCAGGAAATAAAATCCCATGATCATCAATGGTAACATCTATTAAATTTAACTGACAATCTGTCCATAAGCGATTTACTGTTGGGGCAAACTCTTCATTGTATTTAATCCTTACAGGATCTTCTGTAGGCATTTTCTCCGCAAAAGCATAAATGTATTCATCATCTACATACAATACATCTACCCTTATCCGTTCATGTTTTTCTCCTTTGATCCTTTGAGCGGGTTTATATAAATCAATTTCCGGTAAGAGGATCGCGATGTATTCCGGTATGGGTACATCATAAAAATGACTGACTACATTACACAATGCTTTAAGGTCATGCAGGTAATCTTCTTCAGAAGGATCGAACTGCGCGTATAGTACATTATTCGCATTAACACGAAAAGTATTGATCTGGTATGTTCTGCGGGAAGGAAGTTTTGTTTTTTTACAAACGTAATTAAGTCTCGAAAATAAATTCGAGAACTGGATAGGATCTCCGGCTGTCATATCCTTACAAACCCGTTCAAGTAAGGAACGCAGTTTCGGATACTTATCTTTTATAGTAGTGGACTGATAATGTAATTCACTTAACTGATCGAAGAATTCAACCCCTGTAACATTCATAATGTACGGCAATATACGACGAAACAGAAAATATATGAAAGATGAAAAAATGAACCGGATTTGCTATTTTTAGTCACCATGATGAAAAACACATTCCTTTTCCTTGTTGCCCTGTTGCTGATCAAATACGGCAATTGCCAGTCGGTTCAGGTAGATCTTACCAAAGAAGTTGGTGTAATGAATCCTATCTGGGCCTGGTTCGGATACGACGAACCCAATTATACCTATATGAAAGACGGTACAAAACTGCTGTCTGAAATTGCGGCCCTTAGCCCGGTACCGGTATATGTGCGGGCGCATAATCTACTAACCAGCGGAGATGGTGTTGCCGCTCTTAAATGGGGTTCTACAAATGTTTATACAGAGGATGCTGATGGTAATCCTGTATATAGCTGGAGAATTGTGGACAGCATTTTTGATACTTACATAAAGAGAGGGATGAAACCCCTTGCTCAGATCGGTTTCATGCCGGAGGCATTATCTACGCATCCCCAGCCTTATAAACACGACTGGCAACCAGGATTACCTTACAACAGAATTATCACGGGTTGGGCTTATCCGCCTAAAGATTACAGCAAATGGGGTAACCTTGTATATGAATGGGTAAAACATTGCGTAGCCAGATATGGGACAAAAGAAGTGGAAAGCTGGTATTGGGAAGTGTGGAATGAACCGGATGGTTATTACTGGAAAGGTAGTCAGCAGGACTTCTTCAAACTATATGACTATGCAGCTGATGGACTAAAAAGAGCGTTACCTACTGCCAGAATAGGCGGATGTAACAGCACCGGCGGTGCCATGAAATTCCTGGATGCCTTCCTGAAACATTGTTTATATGAAACGAATTATGCTACCGGCAAAAAGGGAAGTCCTTTAGATGCGGTGCTTTTTCATGCAAAAGGTTCGCCCACTATTGTAAATGGATCTGTAGTGATGAATGTGCGGAACCAGTTAAAGAACATTGATAATAATCTGAAGACCATCAGTGCTTATCCTGAGTTAAAAGAACTTCCGATTATCATTGGTGAATCAGATCCTGAAGGCTGTGCAGCCTGTGGTATGAGTACTAATCCTGAAAATGCCTACAGGAATGGAACAATGTATTCAAGTTATACGGCGGCTTCGTTTGCACGGAAATATGAGCTGGCAGAAAAATATAACGCTCCTCTTACAGGAGCAGTAAGCTGGTCATTTGAATTTGAAGACCAGCCTATTTTTGCAGGGTTCCGGGACCTTGCCACTAATGGTATAGATAAGCCGGTACTGAATGTTTTTCGTATGTTTGGCATGATGCAGGGAAAACGGGTGGCGGTTACTGCCAGCAATATGTATCCCCTGCAAACAATACTGGACAGCAGTGTAAGGGCTACTTCTGATATTGGAGCTATCGCCTCAAAAGGAGAAAAGACGGCAGCGGTGATGATCTGGAATTATCATGACGCAGATACTGCAGGGCTTACTCAAACTATATTGGTAACAGTAAAAGGACTGCCTGCCGGGAAAGTAAGGATGACACATTACAGGATAGATGATCAGCATAGTAATGCGTATACTGTCTGGAAGAAAATGGGTTCTCCGTTGCATCCTACAAAAGCACAGTTTATCGTATTAGAAAAATCTGGTCAGTTACAAAAGCTGGCAGACACACAACTGGTTAACAGTAATTATTCAGCGAAGATAACTTTGCCTAAACAAGGCGTATCGTTCATTAAATTTGATTGGTAGTATATGCTTATTCAGCAGAAAGAAACAGATGGTAACGGGAAGTTTTATGTGGAAGCAAACGGGGAAATCCTTGCGGAGATGGAATACACGATGCCTTCCAAAGATAAAATGATTATTGCGCATACAGAGGTAGATGCTTCTCTTAGTGGTAAAGGTGTAGGTGTGCAGTTACTGCATGCACTGGTGGATTATGCAAGAACAGAGAATATTAAGATCATTCCTCTTTGTCCTTTTGCAAAAGCCATCTTTGATAAAAGACCGGAGTTCCGGGATGTGCTGCTTTGAAAAATAGTAACTTACAGGTTATGCAATATATTTTAGAAAATCCCGTACACGGTATTATCGGACGGGAAAAATATCAGTGTACTATTTCCTGGCGTAATGGGAAATTTATAGCGGACGAGCCGGTTAAATCCGGTGGTCAGGACTCAGGTCCTGATCCGTATACGTTGCTGTTATCTGCGCTTGCATCCTGCACACTGGTTACATTACGCATGTATATAGACCGTAAAGGATGGGCTATCGATAACATCGAAGTGAATGCGAATATGTACCAGACAAAGGATGGTGATAAATTATCGACCACCATCGATCGTGATGTTAAATTCCTGAGTGAGATAACGGAAGAACAACGTAAACGGTTGGCGCAGATTGCAGAATCCTGCCCGGTATCTAAAATATTGGAAAACCCGATTACCGTGAGGACATTTACTTTTAGTAATGCAGATGTTGAGAAGAAGATAAATTATACCAATGGAGATGTAACGGTAGTATGGAAGCCGGAGTTGTGTAAACACTCTGCACGTTGTGTGAATGGATTACCGGAAGTGTTTGATATAAATGCGAAGCCCTGGGTAAATATGCAGGGAGCTACTTCAGAGAGAATTATGGAGCAGACAGCTAAGTGTCCGACAGGAGCGTTAACCACTGTAAAGAACAAGCCTGAGCAATAAAGCACCTTCGGGTGCTTTTTTTATTGTTTCATCAGTTTAAAAGTTTTACTAAATGTAGAACTGTTGATACTCACGAAATAAATACCTGGTCTCCATGCAGATGTATTGATCGTATTCTGTGTCCCTATATTTCCCACTATTAAATTCAGGATTGTTCTGCCTCCCATGTCAGTTACCTGTAACAGGTGTTTCTGTATGCCCGCAGGAAATGTGTAAGTCACTTTATCTACTGCCGGATTAGGATAAATCCTTACTACTACCTGCTCTGTTGGTTTGGAAGCATTATAAGCAACTTTTGCTTCCACTACTGGTTTTTCTGCGGCTGTAGTATCTGCCATTGACTGGCCAAAGGCAGTAGCCGGTATACACAAGGATAAAAATAAGATTGCTCTCAGGAATCTTTCTTTCATAGGGATATGGTTGTAGGTGCTACGACATATATAAACGATAAATACTATGAGTTTATTACAGGAATTAAGTAATAATATTAGCTTTGCCGGCAATTATAAGCATTATGAGTACTTGGAATTATCGGGTAATAAAGAAGCTGAATGAACAGGGAGAGTATGAATTTGGTATCTACGAAGTGTATTATGATGATAACGGGAAGGTTATCTCACATACAATGGATTCCCTGACACCTGTATGTTCCTCCGCAGAAGGTCTTGAAAACGAGATCGAAATCATGAAAAAGGCTTTTAAAGAGGATGTACTCACCTACGAATAACAGCTCCTTCCTCTGAAAACTAAGTTTTTCTTTTTAAAACTAAATCTTTAGTTTTAAGGCTAAAAGAGCCTTATGCGTACATATATTTGGATGTTATGTGCCTGCCTGTTAAGCTTTGGGGCTGCCAGGGCACAGTCGGTAGACAGGAACAGGGTAATGGAATACCTGCAGGATCAGCGTTATGAAGAGGCGATCGCCTACCTGAAACAGGGCGTAAACGATAATAACCCCAGAGAACTGGCCCTACTGGCCTATACTTATTACCAGGCGGGAAAGATTTCAGAAGCCGCCAGTAACTATGGAAAAGTATTACTGCTGGATAGTAACTACATCCCTGCCCATCAATACCTCGCTACCATACAAATGCAGGAAGACCTGCCACTGGCCGCAATGGCTCATTATAAACGTATCGTCACACTACAGCCGCAAAATGCCAGTGCCTGGAAGCAACTGAGCTTTGCCGGATTTGCCGGAGAGGAGAATGATTCCGCTTTTGCCTGGTTATGTAAATCCTATGAGTTAAAACCTTCAGATCCCAGGGTCGTATCCCGACTGGCAGAGGAATGGCTGGAAAAGAAGCGATTTAATACTGCTGATTCGCTTATTAACCGCTACCTGACTACTGACTCAACGAATCCTTATGTGTTAATGACAGGCACCAGAACGTCTTTTTTAAAGAAGGAATACCCCCGCACATTACAATTTGGCCAGAAACTGATCTCCCAGAACAATGTTTCCGCTAATACGTTCCTCTATGTCATTGCTGCATGTTACAACATGAAAAAGTATGATGAATGTGTATCTGTATATGAATACCTGGATACCCGGCGTGCTACCTCAGAGAATATCATCTATTACACAGCAATGGCTAAAACCCAGCTAAAGAAATATGAGGAGAGTAATACACTCTTGAAATTATGTATCAGTATGGGGCTGTCTGCCAGCCTGGATAACTATTATACAGGCATGTCTGCCAACTACGAAGCAATAGGCCAATTTAAGCCTGCTATTGCCAGTCTGGATACGGCTTATTATCTCTTCCATCAACCTTTGCGGCAATACAGTATTGGCCGTATTTATGATGCCCGCCTGAATAACGAAGCTACTGCCCTTCGCTATTACAAAAAATATTTACAGTTGTATAAACCGGAAGCTACCGTAGAGGAAAAGGAGATCTATAAATATTTACGGTCCCGTATTGAGAAATAGCTTAAACAGTACTAATATACTGTGCTACAAGCATACTCATGGCTCATTCTACTATCATTCCTTCGTCGCTCCTATATCACACCTATATCATTCTACTGGCATTCCTATATCCAAACGATATAGGAATGACGGAAGAGTGCCGAAGGAATGAGCTTTCTATGACGAAGGGATATAGGATTTTAAGTTTTATCAATAGATATCTGTAGCTCTTTAGGAAGCCTTGCATTTATCAATGGTTCGTATTCTACCTGTGTCTGAAGGATGCTTACTTTGTTGGATGAAAGGAATTGCAGGGCCTCTGTAGCCATATTGATGGATAACTGTCTGGCCAGGCACATATGTATGCCATACCCGAATGTTAAGGCAGCTGTATTGTTATTTCTTTCAATATTATAAGAACCGGGATCTTTGAACTGTTGTTGATCCCTGTTGGCGGCAGCCAGTACGACCAGTATGGATTGTCCTTTCTCAATCTTATGATTATCTATAATAATATCTTCCCCGGCAATTCTTCTGGTATTGTGAATAGGAGAATCAAATCTTAGTGTTTCTATTACCGATTTCTGAACAGGGTCTTTATCCTGAAAATTCAATAATGCATTACTCAACAGACCTCTTCCTGCATCAAAACTTTGTATGATCAATCCTGTAAGATTGCTGATACATAATTCAGGAGCCAGGTTGATGAACCTTGCATCTTTTAATAAATGTTTTTCAATGATGTGATAAATCTCTTTTGAGATATTGTTGACAGAGATAAGTTGTTCTTCAGTTTTAACGGGTAACATTAAACGAATAAGCTGATGCATATGATCTGTTATAAAATCACCATCTTCTTTATTAAAACCGAAACTATTTAATATACTCAGCACAGGCAGTTTTTTACAAACGGTTTCTACCCAGTCGAATGTTGTTGCCTTACCAATAAGATGTTGTAGTATATCAGTAGTAGAAACAGGTGACATACACTGGAATAAATGCATGGCAGTTTCTCTTGCACGTATATGCTCATTGCCATTACTTAATCTTGCTAATCCTCCTGTAATGATACGAGCATAATCATTCAGCCCATCTTTATTCACAGGAGGTATCAGCGCAGCAGGATGAGTTAATATTGTCTTACAATGAGCATAAGAATAAACTGCCCAGATATGATTAATATCATCCCGGAATATAGAAGGGAAATTTGCGTATATCGCATACGGGTCCTGCACTTCTGACTGAAGAAAAATTGCTGTTTGCATATTCAAATTTACCTACCTTCATACGCAAACACTTCATTCCTCACTTAACTGTGTATGTAACATGGAAAGTCGTTTTAAAGAGATCGCCGCACTTATAGGAGATCCTACCAGAGCTACCATTATGTGGGTTTTATTGGATGGAAAAGCTTTTACTGCCACAGAGCTGGCCATTGCAGCCGATACGTCCCCGCAGAATATCAGTATGCATCTGAATAAACTGGTACAGGCAGAATTGCTATGTGTGGAAAGCCAGGGCAGACATAAGTATTACAAGTTTTCCAGTAAGGATATTGCGTATGCTATTGAAGGATTAGCCAATATTATTCCACCGGTAACTACAAAGAAAAATCCTGATTCTCCCGTTACTTATTGCAGGACCTGTTATGATCATTTAGCAGGGAAAGTAGGTGTGATGATAACGGATAGCTTAATACAGCAAAAAATCATTGTTGATTTTGAAGTTAGCAAAAAAGGAGAGAAATGGTTTGCGGAACAAGGGCTTGATATTAATGAACTGAAGCAGCAACGCCGTTCCTTTTTACGTTCCTGCCTGGACTGGAGTGAAAGAAGACCTCATATTGCCGGATCGCTGGCAACAGCATTGCTGGATAAAATGCTGGAAGAAGACTGGGTGAGAAGAACAAAAAATTCCAGGGCAATCGTGATTACATCAAAAGGGCAAAAGAATTTGTACCATCATTTTAAACTCACGGTATAAAGGATTCAAATTTAATTTTATGCATATGGAAACAATCAGCTGGCAGGATTTTGAGAAAGTAGAACTAAGGGCAGGGACCATACTGGAAGTGATGGATTACCCCGAAGCCCGTAAACCAGCGTATAAAATACGGGTAGACTTTGGCGCATATGGTATTAAATGGTCCAGCGCACAGGTGACTAAGCATTACACCAAAGAAGAACTCATAGGCAGGCAGATAGTAGGCGTGATCAATTTCCCGGAAAAGCAGATCGGTAAGTTTATGTCGCAGTTCCTGGTCACCGGTTTTGCCGATGAAAACGGGGATATTGTATTGGCGGCCCTCGAAAGACCCGTACCTAACGGCAGTAAACTGATATAACTTTTTTATCTATATTAGCTTCATGAATCCTGTACCTATCCGGCGTCCATTTGTATTATCCGGGGGCGGTGCCCGTGGTTATGCTCATCTGGGAGTGTTAAAAGCATTTGAAGAACAAAGTATTTTCCCTGAAGTTATTGCTGCTACGAGCGCAGGCTCTATTGCAGCTGCTTTTATTTGCGATGGGTATAATACAGATGAGGTAAGGCAGATATTTAAACTGCATAAGCTGGGATTGTCTATGCAATGGCGCAACTGGCGTTCAGGCTTCCTGTCATTGAAGAAGGTGGAGCAGGTACTGAAACAAACCCTGCGGCATACCACATTGGAGTCTCTTCCCATCCCTTTATATATTACGGCTACTAACTTTGCAACGGGTGAGCAGGCCATTTTCGACAAAGGGCCGATTATTCCCGCAGTGCTGGCGGCATCGTCTATCCCGCTGTTATTCCAGCCGGTAATGATAGACGGGGTTCCTTATGTTGATGGGGGCTTATCAGGCAACCTGCCTGTAGAACCTTTGATAGGGGACTATAGGGATGTGATAGGGGTACATGTGAACCCGCTGACGCCCTATAACCCGGCAGGAGGGTTTTTGTCTAATATGGACAGGACCCTGAACATGGCCATCAGTGAACCGGTATTGAAAAACAAATTGTTATGCAGCCGGTTTGTAGAACCGGAAGGCCTGGGGCAATTCGGGATGTTCGAATTTAACCGGCTGGAGAAGATTTATACGATAGGTTTGGAATATACCCGGAATTTATTGGAAGAGGATCCTGAAAAATAAAAGATAATATGAGAAATTTTAGCCCTATCTTATGAGTGAATTCCAGTTAAAATTCACGGGGAATCCGGTTGTTAAAATCCCTTATATGATTCTTAAGAGCATAACCTTTGTTCTGGTTGCCATCTTTGTTGCAAATGTTTCCTTTGCCCAGTCAAAGGCAGATATTATCAAATCTATTAAGAAAGAATTTAAGGATATCAATGATGATAATTCCTATACAAAGGTGGTACTCGAAAATGAAGAATTTATGGAGCAGATGACGGATCGCGGAGGTTCGTTAACGGGATACTATAAAGAAGAAAAGCTCCGTAAGATCGTAGAATGGGTAGGGGTTTCCAATGGGATTTATATCTCAGAATATTATTTCAAAGAAGAACAACTGATCTTTGTGTATAGAGCATTTAAGGCAGTTGTATATGATATAAAAAAGGGAGAGGTTGATTATGATCAGACAGGGGTGAAGTTTGAAGGACGATATTATTTTAATGACAAAACATTGATTGATTCTGTTACCACCGGTACTAACCCGTTTAAAGGAGAGCCTGCAAATTTCCCCGCAGAAGTAGATAAAGACCTGCAATTGCTGGCCAAAAAGAAGAAATGAACAAAATGAATACGGTAGATGAAAATGGTTGTTGGAGAAACAGCTAAACATCCCTTATTTTTGAGGTAATAAATAACCTCATGAAGACCTCAATAACATTACTCTTATTGCTGCTTATGATAGCAGGATGTACAAAAGATGATAACCCGGCTCCTACTTACACCATGGACCAGTTGTACGCCAATTCCATTACAGATGCAATGGTGGCCGACAGCTCGGAGATAATAGATAGCCTTCTTCCCATTACAGCTGCCAATAGTGCTTTACAATGGAAAACGATCAATGGTCAGACATATGTACTGATGTCTACTTTTATGCGTTTCCCTTCCAGTTATCCTGAAGGAGATTCTATTACGAATACCTGGGGAGATGCATGGCTGTTCATTCCTGCACAGATGAAAAATCGTCTGGCAGCTAAGTTTACGGCTTCTTCAGATACGATTATGCGTATCTGCCAGTTGCTGGGATTACCACCGGTGAACAGTCGTAGTAATACACATATCGTAGATATGTGGGTGAAGGCAGACAGTTTGAACCGCCCGGCAGGGAACCCTGATATTACTACCACCACTACCGGTGCAGCATTACTTAACAGCGTACAGCCTTCGTTTGGCAATTGGTTTAATAATTACATCATCTACGCGTATTATCACACATTACAGTCAGCTACTGATTTCCATTATCCATGGACACGCCTTGGTTATACTTATGACTGGGCACCTGGTGCGAAAAAAGTGGGGCTGAGTGAGTATGTCTTACATGCCAGTTCGGGATGCTGGGTAGAGAAAGTGCGAACCGCACAGGACTATTTTAAAAATTAAAAGAACGCCTGCAGATGTTGCAGGCGTTCCTGTTTTTATTCCACTACCGGGAATGAAGATATTCTTAACCTGGCTCCTCCCATAGGGACCAGTGTTAACTCTGTTGCTGGTTCTGTTGTCTTAACAGGGCTTTGTGGTAAGATACCTGCCAGTCCATACTGATCTATCCCCCAGGAAGTAATCTTCTTACCCCTGGCCTTAATCATGATAGGTGCAGTGGTATTGGTAAACGGATCATCATTCACCGGCCATTCCTTTTTAACTACTTCAAAAGAGGTGGTTGGATTTTTCTCATCAATCAATAATCCATAGTTCCAGTCAGACCCCGGTTTAATCTCAAAAGAAGGCCATTTTGCAGGATCAGCGCTTTCCTGCCAGTGAGAATCACCGATAGCTGTTTCCTTACTATCCTGCCGGATATAATTTTCTTTGATCAACAGGGAATAAGTAAGCGGGCCATAGTTCACACTGATACTGTTTTTATTCTTCTCCCATTTACGTACGGAAAGGTCCATAGGCAGCTGTAGGGAGATTTGATCTCCATTCTTCCAGTTATTGCTGATTTTGATATAACCACTGGCATTACCGGCCAATGTAATGGCTTTGCCGTTGATCTTAAGCGCAGGGTGTTTACACCATGCAGGAATGCGCAGGTACAGCGGGAAAGTAACCGCCTTCGGTGTGCTAAGGGTAAAGGTTACCTGGTCATTGAACGGGTATTTCGTTTGCTGAGACAGGGTTACTGCTGTGCCATTACCCACTTTCGCATGCACTTCGTTTTCGAAATACAGCTGTGCAGCAAGCCCGTTATCAGGAGTGGCCATCCAGCTATACTCTGAATAATACACCCATCCTGCGGAGTGGTTATGCTGGCAACAGCGACTGCTGAAAGGGTTCATCATCAGGAAAGGCCCTTCATTGGCAATACCAGGCGCATGGTTCTTGCTGTCGCTCTCCACCATATTAGGGGCGGTCAGGTAACGGAGCGCCCTGTAATCCGGCGTAAAAGCAGCAGAGAAGATATTGAAGGCAACGTCTTCTGCATTGTCTGCCCAGAAAGGATCGCCGGTAATGCCGAGTAACATATTATCCGAAGTGATTTGTTCTACCATCCCACAGGTTTCAATGGCCTGCCGGGGATCATCATATCCTTCACGGGCATTTTCATCTGCGCCGAACATCCCACCGGGTACCTGTCCGTATTTCGTACGGACCATCCTGAAATCATTATAGGTAGCATTGATATCTGCGGTACTGCCACTTTGCTGATAGTACTGGGCTGGTTCCCGGAAAGATTCTGCTATGTTCACATTGTGCCAGTTGGGAAGATTATCTGGCTGGCGCCAGTCGGAAGTATTCTTATCTATTTTGGTCGCCAGGTCCAGCAGGAATTTATCCCCCGTAAGGTTATACAACCAGTATACGCTATACAGATTATCCCCGCCCCGGCTTTTCTCCCAGTAGTCTTCCAGGAATTTATCATCCGGAATAGAGAGCTGCCATTTAAAGTACTTCGTCATCACCTGGATCACCCTGGGATCTTTGGAGTACTCATAATAAGATTGCAGGCACCAGAGCATGGGCATGTTTGTCCAGAGGTCTCTTTTGCCTTCCCCTTTTTCTACGTTAGGGCCGAAGTCGCCATTATCACGTTGATTATTCAGTACGGCATCAATCCAGAATTTAGCCTCTTTGATCATGTGATCATCGTGTAAAACATACCCGATATCTGCATAACCTTTTAACCAATAGGGCAGTTCTTCCCATCCGTATTTTCCTTTTCCTTCTTTGTTGAGCCAGGCATTATCCGTTTTGGAAAGCCAGATGCTTATTTCACCGAGGTTGCCGGCCAGCCCATCCCGTTGCATTTCCAGTGCTTTTCTCACCCATCCTTTGGGGGAGACACTGGCAACGGGTAGCCTGGTGAAATGTTCTTTTTGTAAAGGAGACCTGTTTGTGAGATAGAAACTGTTGGAGCCTGCGTTGGCAGTACGTTGTACTATTTCCGCTTTCTGCGCATAGAGCTGCGGAGAAGCTGCCATCAGGAACAGTAATGTGGAGCTGATTAATGTTCTTTTCATGTTTAAAATTGATTATCTAAGAGTAAAAGATAATGCCCGAAAGAGGATATTCAAAGCATTTAGTATGAATGGTGAATCATCAGAATAAATGTATTATAATTGTAATCATTCCCACGTTATGAATAAACGACTGCTGTACGTATGCTGCTTTATAGTATCCTGCATTATTGTGCTGTCGCAGTGTGTCAGTAAACAAGGTTCTACAGACTTAAGAGGAGAACAGTTTGCAGGCGCTGCCAGTTGTGCGGGTTGTCATAAAAATATTTACGATTCATACCTTGCTACGGCACATTATAATACCTCTCATCCGGCATCCAAATCTACTGTTAAAGGCAACTTTAATGATACATTCATTTACAGCAATGCGATGAAAGTAGTGATGGAAGCAAGGGATAGTGGGTTATTTCAGGCAGGTTATGTAAATGATACGTTACAGGAGCTTCACCGTTTTGATATCGCTGTTGGTTCCGGCAGGAAAGCACAGACCTTTCTTTACTGGCAGGTAGGCAAATATTTTCAGCTGCCGGTATCATACTTTGTATCAGCACACAACTGGGCTAACAGCCCGGGTTTTCCTGCTTCTCACGCTAAGTTCGACAGGATGATACCCAGTGCCTGCTTTGGCTGTCATAGCTCTATGGTGGGGCTTAAAAGCACGGAGATGACAGGGCTGCATATCACGGAACAGTTTGAAAAGAACCAGCTGGTGTATGGTATTGATTGTGAACGTTGTCATGGCCCGGCGGCAGAGCATGTGGTTTTTCATACGTCACATCCACAGGAGAAACAAGCTAAGTATATGACAAAAATCGGCTCACTGAAAAACCAGCAGAAATTGGATATGTGTGCTGTTTGTCATTCCGGATTGAAAACACCGCAGAAATCCATGTTTGATTTCAGGCCGGGGGATAAATTATCAGACTATATCTATGCTGATATTACCCGGCCCGGCAAACCATCTCAAATGGATGTACATGGTACTCAATATCAGTTATTTACTGCCAGTAAGTGTTATATAAAAAGTGAAAACATGAACTGCTCTTCCTGTCATAATCCTCACTCAGGTGATAAACAGGAAGTTTTCTCACAACGTTGTATGAGCTGTCATACCACTGCCAGTCATAACTTTTGCAAATTGACCACTCTGCCCGAAGCAGTGCTTGCAAAAAATTGTATTGATTGTCACATGCCAGCCTTACCTTCCCATAGCATCACATTACTTACAAACGGACATCTCAGCCCTACCCCGGATTCCATTCGTACACATCTGATAACCGTGTACGGGGATGAAACGAAGAAGGTCATTGCCCGCCTTACAAAGAAATTATGAAACCACGTATTGCCGAAGAAAGAGCCAAAATGCCAGAAGGCGCTAACAAGGTGTTAGATAAAAGGACGCTTGCGACAGATAACAGGAACCTGGTAAAATATCTGAAAGAAGGGATGTCTGTACTGGATGTTGGATGTGGTTCCGGTGCCATCACTAAAGGGATCGCTGAAAAAGTAACACCAGGAAAAGTAACCGGTATTGATTCCGGAGAAACATTGATAACCCAGGCAAAAGAGTCGTTTGCATATATTCCTAACCTGGAATTTAAGGTAGCGGACGTACATACTTTTGATACCCCTGAACGGTATGACCTGATTACTTCCGCAAGAGTACTTCAATGGTTACCAGACCCTAAAGAAGTACTCCGGAAACTTAAAAAGTTTCTTAAAGAAGATGGGGTGATTGCCATCCTTGATTATAACCATGAGAAAATAAAATGGGTGCCTGCATTACCTGTTGAAATGCAACAGTTTTACCATGCTTTTTTACAATGGCGCAAAGAGGCCGGATTTGATAATGCTATTGCCGATAACCTGCCGCATTTGTTTGCTGAACTGGGTTTTAAAAATATCAATGTGGAAGCGCAGCCTGAGCTTACGAAAAAAAGTGATGCAGATTTTGCAGGTAAAGCAGGGATATGGTCTGTAGTAGCAAAAACAAGAGGTCTGCAACTGGTGAAAGATAATTATATTACAGAAGAAGAAAGACTGGCAGCTATAACAGCGTATGATGCCTGGATTGCCAATGAGGGAGAAAGTATGCAAATGTATTTGCTGGCAATAGAAGGAAGTGGTGTATCTGGCATTAACATTGCGGATTAAATTATGAAAAACAGTAGTTATGAAAACGTTACTGATACCTGTTGATTTCACCGCTACTTCTGATAATGCAGTGACCTTCGCTGCCGAATGGTGCAGGAAATATGAATATGAACGCGTTATCCTGCTCCGTACCTTCTACGACAATGTCTTTGATCATATTGTATTATCAGCAGAATATGCTCCTGTAAGCCAGGAGTACAGGCAACAGGAAAGAACGGAAACCCTGGAAAAGCTGGGCGTTTTATCAGAACAGTTAAAAACTTCATTAGGGGATGGGATTACAGTGACGACAGCCGTAAGTGAAATGCCTTTATTAAGAGCTATTTTAAGCGTGATACGGGAAGAGAAGCCTGAGATGTTACTGCTGGGTAGTGATAACTACAGTTATTCCAGCGGCAGCTTTATTGCAGGCAATGTGATCACGATTGTAAAGGCCAGTCCTATCAGAGTGCTGATAGTACCTGCCGGCTATACGTACCAACCGGTTCAGACAGCGTTAGTGCCATGCGACTATAACTCAATGGCTGTATTGGATAAATTTAATGACGTGCCGGTTTCTCCTTTGTGGACGGCTACTAAATTGCTTGTGCTGAACGTAGATGCTAAAGAGAAATATTTACGTCCTGATGAAGCATTTAAAACAGCAGAAAATAACCTGCACGAATATCTGAAGAATTTTAACCACGAGATTATTTACAGCAATGAGAAAAATGTGGTGGATGGGATTCTGAATGCCACACAAACTAAAAACGTTCAACTGATTGTGGCATTAAGGGGCAAACGTAGCTTCCTGTATTACCTGACACATAAAAGTATTTCCGAAGCCATTTACCGTAATGCAAAAGAGCCTGTACTGATCCTCAAATAATAATTTATTATATTTGATGATTATGAAGTGGTTTTTGAATTTATTGCTGTTGGTATTGGTTTTTTCATGCGAAGAAGCAAGGAAGCCTGCTATTGTAATACCAGCGCACCCGGGTATTGAGCCTAAACCATTTGTTTATATAGAAAGAGCCCATCTTAATGGAAAAGAATACCGGGTTACATTTAAATCTGCCTTCGACTTCCCTGATAAATTAACACAGGATACCAGTTTCTATCTCCAGGGTAATTATGTAATGCTGTATGATAAAGTGAAAAATAGCATGGATACGGCAAGACTTGATAATGCCGATTATTTCCACAGTCGTTTATCATTGCGCGATCTCTCTGACAGTCTTCATGAAGTAGTGTTTAATATTCACTGGATAAACGATAGTGATATGCCTTCTGATGAATTTGTTGTATACGATGGAAATACATTGACTACGCTGGTATTTGCCGCTCCGGATTCCTGTGAAGTAGCGGACACCATATTTAATGCAGGATCATCTCTTCCTTAGAAAAGTTCTTATACACCTTTCCTTTTCCGAATCCATTTATATTGACGGCATGCCTGTTTTTCCTGTTATGGAAGTATATTTTCTTGCCCATGTAAATGGCTCTCTCCAATAGAAATACTTCCCGTAAAGAACCAGAAGTGACCCTGTAGAAATTTCGGTTATCATTTGAAACAAGATGATCATCAGTGTGCTGGGTAAGGTTCATAAATCCTTTACCGTTTGTTTTCAATAGCTTGATACCGGCTGCTTCCATCTGATATTTACCGGTATACATTTTTCTTGGTCTTAGCACATCCTCATTGTTGATAAAGAATCTTTCAAAGGCATCATCATCCTGTAAATAAATAATCTCTGAAGTTTCGTTACAGACGGTAGATATGAATAACTCCTTTGTTTTTTTGGTAGAGAATCCATCTGCTATCCTCAGCTGATCATCATGTTTAATAGCATTTAAAAACCGGGTATCTTTAATGGTAATTCTCTTTTTACCACTCTTTTCCATCCTGCTTTTAAGGTCCTTATCATCATAACCATAATCCATTACCTGTTCGTCATATCCTCTGAAATGATAAAAATCATTCTGTGCCAAACAGACTCTCCCCTGTACATCCCACCATCTTTTCTCACGGCCGATAAAAGGAGGTGAGATGAAGATATTCCAGTCTTTATTGAACTGTTTATTGATGTATGCAGCGAAGCCCACACCTGTGTAATTATCTGCATCCAGACTGCACAGGATCTCTCCTGTGGCCAGTCGCAGGGCCATATTCTTGGAGTGGCTCATATGGAAATACTGAGGATCGGTAGTCCTGAAATAAGTTAATTTCCCGCTATTGATATACGGTTGTAATTCACTTTTAGCCCAGGTATACAGATCATCTCCGGAGTTATAATCAAGCAGGATAAATTCAACATTCGGATAGTCTGCGTTATCCTTTATATTCTTCAGGAGTGTATTCTTTACATGCATTGCCCGATTCATGCACACTGTGCAGAATGATATTTTGTGGTGTACCATTTTGAGGGTTGGTGTTAAGCTGTAAAGAATAACACACCCGTTTAGAAATTGTTCATTTTTAGGATACTGCGTCTTTGCCTATAACGGTCCAGTCCTCGTTACCATGTCCTGCTTTTATCCAGCGGTCCATTTCAACGGCAATGGCAGGTATTACGGCTAGTTTTGTGCCACCGTGGGCAGCAGCGTCCATGAACAGCTGAGTATCTTTCCTGGCCATGTTTAATTCCCAGGAAGGGTTGTTGTAAGTACCGGAAGATATTCTTTTTAATCTGGCAGGCAGCATAGCCGCCGGGTTCCATGCATCAAATAATGCGCTGATATCGCTGATGGGTATGTGTAAGGCTTTAGCAAGAGAGAGGGTATCTGCTATACCGGCAGTGAAGGTTACCAGGAAGAGGTTGCCTATCAGTTTCATACCGGCTGCTTTTCCTTCTTCCGGGCCGAGGTTAATGAGGTTGCCGGTCAGTTTGGATAATTCAGGTTCCAGCTGAGTGATGACTTTCTGGTCACCGGATACCAGCATATGACCAGTGCTTTCCAGTGCGTTCTGAGGTCCCATGAATACGGGAGCATGCAGGTAAGTGAATCCACGTTCTTTCCACTCTTTGGTCCTTTGTATGGCTCCTTCTGCGGATGTGGTGGTATGATCTATTATAATGGCACCTTGTTTAAATCCTGTGCTTGCTATGGCAAGTACTTCGTTTACGGATGCATCGTCTTTTAATGTAAGGTGAATGATGTCTGCTCCTTTTACGGCATCTGTTACGTTCTCAAATGCTTTTGCACCTTCGGATTCCAGTGCTGTGGCTTTTGCCGGCGTCCTGTTCCATACCTGGACCCGGGCACCTTTTTTTATCATCGCCTTTACGAAATTTGCTCCTAAGAGTCCCATACCTAAGAATGCTACCATTGTATTATTATTTGTACAAAGGTATTATAAAAGGAAACTCCAGGTTTCCCCGGAGCTTCCTTTTTATATTTTAATAACCAGCAGTGTTGGAGCTCCACCGGGGTGTGCTACCCTGATAGATAACGAAGTTACCGTCGTCCTGAATGACGGCATAACTACCATTATAGCCATGCGTATTGGATGACCAATGAGCAGCATTACCGGTATCATATAATACCAGGTTACCATCGCCCTGCATTATAGCACGGTTAATGGCGGAATTGCAGCATGTAACAGAACTCCAGAGCGGCACATTGTAGTAATACAGTACGAGGTTACCATCACCCTGCATCACCACGATGAAGCGTCCGTCAGTAGAACGTATCAATTGACCTTGTGTTAGCTGGTCGCCTGGATTGAGGACGTTGGTACCGCCTAACGTTACAGGATACAATGATTTCAATGCGATCTGATCATAAGTAGAGAAGCCTGACCAGGTATAACCGCAGGTGCTGCCATTCATTACAGAAGCGCCATCAGAAGAAGGGGTGCTTGGAATAGGAATGGCGGCGGATTCACCCTGTGGCTGCCAGTTAGTATGACGTAAGCCCAGGCAATGTCCCAGCTCATGTGCTACCAGCAGTGTTAACTGAGAGGCGCTGGTAATGCTGTATGTGAGTAAGGTGCTTTCGGAAATATATACAGTATTAAAGGCTCTGCCGGTAGAATAAGGAAACCCGGCCTGTCCGCAAACAGATGCTCCTATGCCGCTGTTCTGCACAACGGTAATATCAGCAGCAGAGGCGGTGTATGTTCTTGTCATCTGGATACCTGATCCCACAGCATTGTAGGCTGCAATTACATTATCAAGGATGGTACTCAGGTTAATGGAGCTGAATGAGCCTGCATTCAGATAAACACTGATATTCCTGTATGCAGGAGCTATCAGGTAAGGAGAACGGGCCTGTTCTGTTGTTGGTCCATCCTCATGATCTTTCACACCTTTGAAGAAGATGATATCTCCCTGAACAATGTAGCGGTCTTTCAACTCAACAATTTCCTTCTGCGTGTAACCTTCTTTCAGGATTCTTTTTAAAACGGGATCTCCGGTGGTTTGCTCTGTGCCGGTTACTTTATCGGCATCTTTGTTTTTGGAACAGCCAATGGCTAACGTGATTAACAACACGACGTAAAAAAGGTACTTCTGTTTGAACATAATAATTAGGGTTTAAGTTGATAGTTATGATAACGAGATGGGGGATTCTGGTTATTTAATAGTGCTACACGGGTTACTCTCGGGGTCAAAATTACGTCAGGCCACTGCAATGCGGCAGCATAGGAATAGAAAAAGCTATGTATGGTTTTTATGAGTACCGTACATAGCTTTGATAATTAAAAGCCTCCGTTTGCCTTTTGCAGATTGATGGTAGCATTCAGATAGTCATATACCGCCATTATATAATTCTGCTCTACTGTACTGATTGATTTCTCTGTATCCAGTAAGTAGTTGTATTGAAAACTACCTAATGCAAACTGCTTTAATTGATTCTGATAAATGGTTTGAGAAAGTTCGTAATTCTTCCCTGCTTCCTGTAAATTGTTTAACGCATTATTTTTTTCAGTGGAAGCCTTCGTGATCTCATAATTTATATCAGCTGTTTTTTGTTTGATGTTTAATTCCGTTTGTTGCATACGCATCCGGTTCTCCAGTAAATCATGATGGTTTTTAAAATTAGCAGTTAATGGAATGGATACACGTAATCCTAAATAACTAAAAGATGACCACCACTCACTTTTAGTATAATTGAAGTTGTTATTGACAAACTGTCCGGAATAGTTGGCAAAGAATGATACGACCGGTAAAACATTTTGTTTGGTCATCTTTAGCTGTAATTGATTTCCCTGCTGAGATAAGAGCAATTGTTTTATCTCTGTGCGGTTAGTAGCATCAGCAGCTACTGGTTGCAGATCCGGTAACGCGTTTTTACTTAACGTATCGACTATTACTATATGGCTTTCTGTGGGGATATTAACGTGGTATTTTAATTCTTCTATTGCCAGGTTGTAGTTTTGAACAGATTGCTGGTATTGTACTTTTGCATTTTCATAATCCAGCTTTGCGTGTAAATAATCATTCTCTATTAAACTACCCACCTTGTATTTCCCATCAGCCAACGTATAATATTGCTCATAACGCTGTTCATCATTGGCCGCAATCTTTTGCTGCGCTTCTTTCAATAGTACATTTAAATAGGCCCTTGCGATCATCATTTTAATATTGATTTCCGCTTCCCTGTTTTTTTCACGTTGCAGCTCTGCTTCGTTCCGGGCTATTTTTATAGACGTTGATAACTGGGGTTTGTAAAGCGGCTGATTTAAATCAAGACCAAGCACCGTTAAATTCTTTGCACCAAGCGCCAGTAATTCAGGTTTATCTAAATCGCCAAACCCTGGTGGGATGTAAGTAGCCTGTATACGGGTATTGTAACGAACTTCACCCCCGGCTTTGATCTCAGGTATCCAGGCTGTTTTACTCCGGTTAATATTGGTTTGTGCAATGTTGATATCATATTGGTTGGCCTGTATATCGTACCGGTTTTTTAATCCCAGTTCTAAAGCCTGTTGTAGCGTTAATGTAGTTTGTGCATAAGAAGCGGTAGAGAATAATGTACCTATGATAACGATAATTCTTTTCATTGTTGATTGGTTTGAAATATTAATGAGCCATGTCCATGTCTTTAGAAGGCGGTTGTTTTTTATAACGGATGGCTAAAATGATAGGCACACATAACAATACGGTAAAGGCCGCGATGAGGAAGCTGTGATCATAACTGATGAGCAGCTGTTGTTTGGAGAGCGCCGAGTCTATCAGTTGGTGAGCAGCACTGGTAGCTTCATCAGGTCCCATCCCACTATTCTGAAGTGTTTGTGTATAGGAAGTTATTGTTTCAGTGCTTTGAGGATTATATTGACTAATGTTACCTATCAGGCTACTTCTCACCACTGCATTTTCCTGATTGATATAAATACCCATTAGCGCTACGCCTAAAGCACCACCCAGTTGACGCAACATATTGGACAAGCCAATGGCCTGGGCAAGGTCTTTACCTGTGAGTCCGGCTGTTGCGAGACCCAGTACCGGCATCAGCATAAACAATGCGCCAAATCCTCTTAGAATAAAAGGCCAGAAGAAATTACTGCTGTTTGAATCCGGAGAAGAGAAGGAGATGAGAATCAATGGTACTGCCGTCATTACCATTCCTAACATGATGATGATTTTGGGGTTCAATCCTATTTTCTCCTGCAGGGTCTTCACTACGATCATGGCGGGAATAGATATCATGGCACCAGGTATCATAAAGGCGCCGGTTTGAGTGGCTGTCCAGCCTAAGGAGAGCTGTGCAAATAAGGGAAAGGCAAAGAGGGTTCCGTTAAGAATGATACCGATCAGCAGGTTTAGTCCATTGCCCATTAGCAGGTTGAAGTTCCTGTACAAGCGGAGATTGACTGCCGGATAATCGATTCTCAATTCTCTTATTACAAAGGCGACCATGAAGGTGACAGCTGTAATAAAAAACCAGGTGATCTCAGTACTATCAAACCAGTCTTTTGATGAACCTTCTTCTAAAACATATTGAAGAGAACCAATACCTACTACCAGACAGAAGATACCTGGCCAGTCTATCCGGGGTTTTTCTACTCCGCTAAGATCGGGAACATGTTTCCATGAAAGGTAAGCAGCCATTGTACCGATAGGGATATTGATGAAGAAGATCCAGTGCCAGGAGAAGTTATCTGTGATGTAACCACCCAGTAAAGGGCCGAAAGAAGGACCTATAATGACTCCCATACCATAGATAATCAGACCGGTTGATCTTTTATGGGGTGGAAATGCATCCATGATAATACTTTGTGAGGTGGATAATATTCCACCCCCACCCAGGCCCTGGATAAAGCGCCAGAATACCAGTACCCATAGGTTGGTAGAGAAGCCACACATTAAAGAAGCCATGGTGAATATGGCTACAGAACTGGTAAAGTAAGTCTTACGGCCAAAGAAATTGGAGAACATCCCCGATAGGGGAATGACGATCACATTGGCAATACTATAGGCAGTAATCACCCAGGCAATTTCAGTAGTGGTAGCCCCTATGCTACCGCTGATTTCACGAAGGGAAACGTTTACCACAGTTGTATCGATCAGTTCCAGCAGGGCACAGGAGATGGCAGTGATAACGAGGATGGCACGTTTCGCTCCGGTGGGGTATGTAATAACTTCCATGTTATTGGACTTTAATCTTTAAAAAAGCGCTCAGGCCGGGATATAAGGCAGTTGGCTGTTCCCCGTCAATGCTGATGCGTATAGGAAAGCGCTGGGTGATTTTGATGAAATTCCCGGTGGAATTATCCGGAGGTAATAAGGAGAATCTTGCACCGGTAGCGCCGAGGTATGATTCTACTTTACCGGTTAGTTTTAACTCAGGGAAAGCATCTAATTTAATCTGGACAGCCTGATTGGGTTTGATCCTGTCCAGCTGTGTCTCTTTCAGATTAGCGGAGATCCATAAATGATGATTGTCTATGATAGCGCATAGTGTCTGACCGGCAGAGATGTATTGTCCCTGTGATACGGAACGTTTTGTAACGATACCATCGAAGGGAACAGTAACATAGGCATGGCTAAAGTCTTCTTCAGCCAGCGCCAGTTCAGCCATCTTTTGTTTTACGATGGCCTGTGCAACGGAGATTTGTCCTTTTACTGCTTTGGCGCTGGTTTCCTGTCCCAGTGAATTAGAATAAGAAGAAGCCTGTTTGTTCACCGCCTGTGTATAATTTGCCTGTGCAACCTGTACGGCAGCCGTAGCAGTTTCAAACTGTTCCTGTGTAGCAGCTTTAATTTTAAGCAAGTTATTGGTGCGGTCCAGCTCCTGTCTGGCTTTATCAAGGTTTGCTCTGGTAGCTAAAATATCCTGTTGTCCTGATTGTGCATTCTGTAATGAAGACTGTGCATTCTGGAAGCTGGCGATGGCGCGGATATCGGAAACGCTTAGATCTGCTTTTGCATTTTCCAGTGCAGCCTGTGCCTGTTCCAGTTTGGCTTTTAGCGCTACGGTATTGAATATGATAAGGGTATCTCCTTTTTTCACCTGCTGGTTATCCCGGAAACGTATTTCATTCAGGTAAGCGGTTACGCTGGAGCGCACAGGTATGATGTTTCCATCTACCTGAGCATTGTCTGTAGTTTCATATGCTTTGCTGCTTATCCAGTAATAACTTCCTGTACCTGCTATGATGATCACGATGAGGACAAGGATGATCAGCATCTTAGGATTTTTCTTCTTAGGTTCCTGTTGTTCCATTTTATTAAATCATTTAAGTTTTATACCGACTATTTGGTATCTTATAGAGATATATAATACCGACCATTTGGTCTGTAAAGGTAGCTGCTTTATTCAATTCTCCAAAAATATGTGAGGGGATGATAATTTGTATTTGAGGATCAGTTGGTTGTGGGAGTGGGGTTGAGGTAGGATAGGGTATTAATAAAGAAGCTCACAATTTCCTGTGAGCTTCCTTTTAGAACATTAGTAATACAGCCCTTCGTAGATCCAGGGGCCATCAGGATATAGCCCGAATCCTCTTGGTGTATCACCCTGCGTCCAGTGTGCGGCTCTGAATACCTTATTATCGTATGTCACGTAATCTCCAAGCACATAGGATTGAGAAGAAACCCAGTTAGCAAGAATAATAGAACTGTTCGCGGAAAGATTTTTAACTGAGGAATTTTCTGCTCTGGAATAGGTACTTGTATTAAGCAGGCAAAATACAATACATAATAATGGCATTACATTGAGGGTCCTTTTCATAACGGGGGGTTAATTTGGTGAACTAATGGGGACAAATTTATAGGTAATCACTGCAATATCAATGCAGTATGAAAAATGAAGATGATCCGCTGAAAATCAATTATGATATAAAATATGGATGTATGATAGTCAGATTATCAGTTTTATGTAAGTTCTGCCCAAATCTCTCTGAAATCCTCATCCCCTAAGACCTGCCCCATATCGTATTCATAATACTCAGTGGAGAACACCTTTTTGCATTCTTTTAAGATCTCCATGCATTTATCTTTATCACCTGTTTTCAGGGCAATTTTGGCCAGTAAGGTATAAGGTTGGTTATAGTAGTTACTTCCAAGCTCTTTTGCAATCAGGGATTTCTCTGTAGCCTCTTCCAGTATTTCCGGGGCATCAAAGTTATAGACTAATCTTGCGTATTCTATCAGATATTCCCCCCAGTAAAGGTTTAAGGTAAAATCCTTTTCGTGTTCGTATACTTTTGAGAAGAGGATCCTGCCTTCTTCAAATAGCTCTATCACCTTTTCCCTGTTTTGCTGACTGTGGTAAATGACAGCCATTGCTTTCAATACATTGGTAGCATATACGGGGAAAGTCCAGGTAGCCGGTTTAAGTGTTTGTCCTTTTGTGAAGTACGTAAGGGCGATGTTATAATAAGGTAATTTTCCTTTCTTCATTCTTTTGGCGGCCTTCTCAAATGCAAATCCCAATTGATTCAGGAGCCATTCATTATCCGTCTGGTAATCAGTAATAGATTCTAATAATTCAATGGATATATCATTTAATTCGGCTGCATATTCAGGAGAGATCTCATATTGCTGATATTCCAGAACTCTTACCAGTGCATCTGACCAGCTCAGAAAAGTGATAGGTTCTTCTTTGGTAAAACGGGTGAGTGCTAAGGTGAATTTATTGAGAAACCGGGAATGCCAGTAGTGGTTTTTGCTGAATGGAAAATTCAGGATACGGAAACATCCGTGGATAAAAGAGGAGGTAACGGTCTCTGAGTATATTGTAAAAGCGAGTTCAAATAATTCGAGGATCTTCAGGAATTCATCATCTGCAAACTCTTGTGTAATCAGCATCTTGTCCAGCAAGGCGTTGGCCAGTGATGCATTAAGCAGGATGTTCTCATTATTTTTCAGTGCGTCTGAATATTCATCAATTGCTTTTTGAATGTTCAGCAGTTTGTCTGTTTCTTCCCCTTTCAGCTCAGAAAGGAATTCATAACATTGAGCTCTTTGTTTGGGATGTGTATTCTCAGGATCAATTTTTTCGGCCAGTGTAAGAATCTCAAAAAGCTCCTGAACAATCCCCTCCTGATGTTCTTCTTTTATCTTACCACAAATCAGATCATAATACCATAGAGAGTAGATATTGGCGTAGGCTTCTAATAGTTCTGTTTGATATAATTCCAGCTCTTCTGCACTCAGACTATTCACCAATGCTTCTATTCCGGCGACATCTTCCTTGTCTGTCAGCTTCTCAAGGGTTTCATTAAACTCTTTCTGTTCCATAATGTTGGCGTAGGCATCTTTTGGAATTTGAAGTTACAACTTTCGTCCTGAGTATTTTAATATTTGAATTGCATAACTTTGGCAAATGAGGAAAACAGAAACAGTGAGAGATTATCTGGAGCGTCTTGGGAAGGATTATTCTGATGCAGGGCAGTTTAATGTATATAAGGTGGATAGGCATTATAAGGGTGTTTCTTCTCCACCCTGTAGGCGTGACTTTTATAAGATCTGCCTGATTCTCAACACGGAAGGGGTGATTTCATATGCAGATAAAGTGATCCATGTGAAGGATAATGCCATCTTTTTTGGTAATCCAATGATTCCTTATGCCTGGGAGGGATTGTCTGAAAGGCAGGAGGGTTACTTTTGTATGTTTACAGAGGAGTTTGTTAATAAGCAACTGAACGCGGATAGTCTTTCTGAGTCTCCTTTATTCCGGATTAATGGCAATGCTGTATTGTTCCCGGAACAGCAATCAATGGATTTTCTGATAGGCATCTTTGAGCAGATGCTGAAGGAACTGGCATCTCCCTATAAAAACAAATATGAATTACTGCGCAGTTATGTACAGATCCTTATGCATGAAGCGTTAAAGATTGAACCACCTGAGATTGCTCATACGGTATCATCATCTAACCGTATTTCAGATTTATTTCTTGAGTTGCTGGGAAGGCAATTCCCTGTTACATCCCCTCAGCATGTTATCCAGTTGAAGAATGCCGGCGAATTTGCGCATCAGTTATCTATACATACGAACCATCTGAACAGGTCTTTAAAAGAAGTGACTGGTAAAACAACTTCTGAACATATTACAGAGAGGATGATTAAAGAGGCGAAGACTTTACTGCTTCACAGTAACTGGGATATAGCAGAAATAGGCTATTGCCTGGGTTTTGAGCATCCTTCCAACTTCAATATCTTTTTTAAGAAACAAACTGGTCAAACCCCTAATCATTTCCGCCGGCAAATTGTTGTCAGATCATAAGTATTGATTTGATTCGCATAATTTTAGCGCTTACTCCTCTGGCTAACTTTGTATTATAAAACATATAATACAATGGAAAATATTAAAGACAAGGTCGTTGTTATTACCGGTGCCAGCAGTGGCATGGGGTCAGCTACTGCCCGTAAGCTGGCTCTTTTGGGTGCTAAAGTTGTGTTGGCAGCGCGTAGGGAAGATCAGTTAAAGGCAATGGTAGCGGAGTTGGGCGAGAACTCCATGTATGTAAAAACAGATGTTACTAAACGCGCAGACCTGGATAACCTGATTCATCAGGCAATAGAGCGGTTTGGGCATGTGGATGTGTTATGGAATAATGCGGGTATTATGCCAATCTCTTTCTTTGATGAAGGGCTTGTGGAAGAGTGGGACCGGATGATTGATGTTAATATTAAAGGGGTGTTATATGGTATTAATGCCGTGCTGCCTCATATGCAGGGAAGAGGACAGGGGCATATTCTTACCACGTCTTCCGTGGCTGGTTTAAAGACTTTGCCGAGCACTGGTGTGTATAGCGGGACCAAGTTCGCTGTACGGGCTATTATGGAGGCTTTACGGGAAGAAGTAGCACAGACGATAAAAGTAACCACTATCTATCCCGGTGCTACACATTCTGAATTAGGACATGATATTACGAGTCCGAAGGTGAGGGCGCTGTATGGTAACCTGGAGAATTTTGTCAGAATGGATGAAGAAGCGATAGCGAATGCGGTGATCTATGCGATCAGTCAGCCAGGGAATACTAATGTGAATGAGCTGGTATTGAGACCTCTTGGACAAACGAGATAGTATATCTTATATATTTTAAAAACGTAAAGCCTGCTCCAAGAGCAGGCTTTACGTTTTTAGCAGATCAAAAAAATACAAACTTGTTGGTATTTTTTGAAAATGAGCTTAGTCCTACCTTGAAAGAGATTCTGTTTATTTATACCCCAACTCAACATGTAGCGCTCAATTATTGTTTGTACTACACAACTTATTATAATTATGGCCAGACCAGATGAATCCAAATGGCTCAAATTCCAGTTAAAGAGTGGAAAAATTCCATCATAATTTATTAACCTCAAAAATGTTTTTTATGTCTCGTGAATCAATTCTCATTACAGCAGCAGCTGAAAATGGTACAAAAGAATCTCCCAGGGAATCAAACAAAACAAAATATGGTAAATGGTATGGTCTTGATGGTGTAAAATGGTGTGCCATTTTTGTAAGTTTTGTGTATGATCATGCGGGTAATCCATTGGAACAAATCGATAGCGTACATGGTTATCAGGCTTGTCAGTCCGGTTACAACTTCTGGAAAAGAAAGGGTAGGTTAACAAAAGATCCTCAGCCTGCAGACATAGTTTTATATGACTGGGATGGTGATGGTGTCTGCGATCATACGGGTATTTTTGTAAGATGGGTAGATGCAGGAAAAACGAAATTTGAAGCATGGGAAGGTAATACAACTCAGGGTAATGATAGTGATGGTGGAGAAGTGATGTTACGGACACGAAACAGATCTTCAGTACGCGGTTTTGCTTCTCCTCTTGCCCTTGAAAACGCGTCTCCTCTCAATAGTAATGATATCCTGGAACGGGGAGATTCTGGTACTGATGTAGTGGTTTTGCAAAAAATGCTGTTCGATCTGCATTTCAAAATTACTGTAGATGGTGATTTCGGTCCTGAAACAGAAAATGTGGTAAGGCAGTTTCAACAGAAACATCATTTAGCAATCACAGGAAAAGTAACGACGGAATTATTAGGTGTTATTCAGGAAGAAGTGAATCAGCCGCGTATTGCAGACCCGAAATTTACTACTGGTTCATACCTTCGTAATGGGGATGCAGGCAGTGCTGTATTAGCTGTCCAGAAAGCGCTTAATAAAAAAGGAGCTAATCCTAAACTGGAAGAAAATGGAGTATTCCAGAGTGCTACTCTTGCGGCTGTAAAGGAATTTCAACACAAAAAAGGGCTTGAAGTAGATGGTATTGTAGGCCCGCTGACATTCACAGCATTGGGCATTAATAATACTGTAGCAATGGTTGTATAAAGGAATCTGAAAAGGGAATAAGCATCATATTGATGTTTGTTCCCTTTTTTGTTATCAACCATAAGTATTTATATACCGCTGCATTGAACTCGTAAATACCTGCATCGCATTTCCTTCGAGATCCTGATTTTTAAAAGCCCCGTACATGGTGTCGAAGCTTAATCCTGCCGTTCTTTTGTAGAAGTCGGAGAACTCAGATTTTGAAAGTAATATCTGATTGGGGTAGCTGTACATGACTGCTGTGTGGCGTTTGCTGGGGGAGATGTAAATACTGTCTCCGCATAAAATAGTTCCCTGTGCGGATAAAAAAGGAACTTTTAAGACACAGCTTCCGGGGAAGTGTCCTCCGGTGTGGATGATGCTGATGCCATCCCATAGATGTAAGTTTTCGTTATTCCATAGATGGATAGATGCTGTAAAGTATTCAATGAATGGCTTATCATTTTCGTGGATATAAATGGGGCAGTTGAATGCTGCTGCCCATTCATTCATGGTACTATAATAGTGAGGATGAGAGAAAGCTATTGCCTTCAATCCCCCTATGGAATTTATGAACGCTATTGTTTTGTCGTTCAGCAGCGGTACACAATCCCATAGAATGTTACCACTTGCAGACTGTACTAAAAGGGCTCTATTGGATAATGCGAAGCCGGGATCCATTTGTAAACTATATAACTTGTCGCAGACCTGGGTAATAGTCATCTCGTGTCTATCTCTGAGTTCATCAAAAGAAATCCAGGATTGCCCGTTTACGTTAATGTATTGGCGATCGTCATTGCAAATGTTACAACGTTCGGGTGTTTGAGGATACTGGGTCCCGCAGGTAGTGCAAATCATACTTAAGGTCATTTTAAGATTAATTATTCACCGGCTACCATGTGCATGGAAATGGCTATTCTGTTCCAGTTGTTAATGGTGATGGTAACGAAGATCACTTGTGCTAACTTTTGCTCTCCAAGGAGCTGTAATGCGTTTTCATAAGTGTTATCTGAAACGCCATGCTGACTAATATTAGTCACTTCTTCTGCCAGTTTTAAAATAGCCCGTTCTTCATCGTTGAAGAAAGGTGTTTCCCACCAGGCAGCCAGTGCAAAAAGCCGCTGAGGTGTTTCTCCGAGTTGTAAAGCGTCATTGCTATGGTAATCGATGCAATAACCGCACCCATTGATCTGGGAAACTCTTATCCTGATGAGTTCCTGTAGTTTTCTGTCCAGCTGGAATTCCGGTAAATAGTTGTCAGCAACGGCCATTGCTTTATAAATGGCTGGCTCTGCCTGATTGATGTTCATTCTTGTTTTCATGTGTACGTGTTTTCAAGACCAAAAGTATGATACCTTTGGACTATGTTAGTAGTCCTGATCAACTAAATAAGGTAGTCCAGCATGTCACCCATTGAAAATTTGTTAGTTATAGATAAGCAGCTTGCGGTATCCGTTTATTTACAGGTAGCCAATGGCATTATTGCTTATATCCGGCAGGGTCATTTAAAGCCCGGAGAGGCATTGCCGGCAAGCCGTGTGCTTGCCAAAGCATTACAGGTGCACCGGAAAACTATTATTGCTGCGTATGATGAATTGTATGCGCAAAGCTGGGTGGAAGTATATCCCAGAAAGGGGATTTTTGTGGCTAATAACTTACCGGAAGTTACAGCCCAACCTCTTTCTGCAAGTGAAAACAGGCTGGCGGCCAAGACAAATTTTGTGGTAGATAACAGGATTACTGAGGCTGATCAGTTTGTAAAAATGCCTGGTAGAAACCTGGTGTTTAATGATGGATTTCCGGATACGCGTATTGCTCCGGTGGATTTACTGGTAAGGGAATACCGGCGGTTTGCCAGCTACCGTTTTACGCATAAATACCTGATGTATGGCCCGGAGCAGGGCTCTGAGGCTTTGCGAAATGAACTGTCACGTTTCCTTGCTGAAACGCGTGGTATAAGGGCTTCTCCTGATGATATCCTGATCACCAAAGGTGTTCAGATGGCTATTTATCTGACCAGTCAGGTACTGATTACCAAAAATGATATTGTGATTGTCGCAGACCCCGGATATTCCGGTGCCAACAAAGTATTTGAACATGCGGGTGCTAAGCTGCAACTGGTATCTGTAGATGATCAGGGGATCAATCTGGATGAAATAGAAAAGATCTGTAAACGGAAAAAGGTAAGGTTGGTATATGTGATCCCTCATCATCATACTCCTACAACTGTTACGCTTAGTTCTGAGCGTCGGATGCGCTTACTGGAACTGGCACACAAGTATGGCTTTGCTATTATTGAAGATGATTATGACTACGATTTCCATTATTCCAGCAGTCCTATATTACCGCTGGCAAGTGCTGATTATTATGGAAGTGTTGTTTATATCGGCTCCTTTTGTAAGACCATTGCACCTGGTATCCGGATTGGGTTTATGGTAGCCCCTGAAAACTTTCTTATACAAGCTACCAGGCTCCGGAAATTAATTGATCGTCAGGGTGAGCAATTATTGGAAGAGGCGTTAGCCAATTTATTAAAGAACGGAGATATAGGACGTCATCTCAAAAAAGCGAATAAGTTGTATCATGAGAGACGTGATATCCTTTGTAATCTCTTACAGCAACACTTAAGCGAGTATATCTCTTTCCGTATTCCGGACGGTGGATTTGCTGTATGGATACAATACATCGATATACTTGATCCTGTTAAAGTGGCTAAAAGAGCGGCTGAATTAGGATTGGTAATTAGTGACGGAACAGATTATTATTATGATAAAAACTATAAGAACAATGCTATACGACTGGGTTTTGCATCGTTGAATACAACAGAATTACAGGAAGCTGTTGATATTTTGAAAAGAGCGATATCAGATGTCTTAGGTTAAATACAAATTAGGAGTGTCTTAGGGGAGTCATATAGGCTAAGCAGGAGTTCAACAGGTGGTTAACAGGGGTTAGTTGGGTATAAACCTGTCTAACTCCTGTTAACCTGCTGCCTGAATGCAGTTTAAGGGCTGCTTAGCAGCTATTTTATTAATTACTGGCCATTCTAAACTTTTAAGGAACTATCAGACAAAGAAAAAGGGACAAATTATCTTTTGATGATTTGTCCCTTTTAAGCGGAAAGGAAGGGATTCGATTGTTAAAGCAGTCAACGCAAATCTTGAATACGAAAAAGTTTAATTAAGTGAGCGATATTCCAGCGGCGACTTCCCTACCTTTTGTTTGAATAGCCTGGCAAAATGTTGCGGATATTTAAAACCAAGATCATATGCGATCTGACTGACCGTCTTGTCTGTATCAAAAATCCTCTCTTTAGCAATATCGATTAGTTTTGACTGGATATATTCAGAAGCGGTTTTTCCGGTTTCCTTTTTTACCAAGTCACCAAAATAATTAGCTGAAAGATGAAGTTCTTCAGCGAAATAGGCTACCGACGGCAGACCAATGGTTTGCGGTTTGTCAGTTTCAAAGTAATTGTTGAGTATCTCCTCAAATTTTTCGAGCATCCCGAGATTTACATGGTCGCGGGTGATAAACTGCCTTTCGTAGAAACGCACGCAATATTCCAGCAGAAGTTCGATATTGGCCACGATTAGCCGCTTGCTGTGTTTATCGATGGACTGCTCCAGTTCATCATCAATCTTGTTCAAACAGTCCAATATTGTATTGCGCTCTTTTTCGGATAAATGCAGCGCTTCATTTGACTGATAGCCGAAAAAGCTATAGTCCGCAATACGTTTGCCCAAAGAGGTACCGTGAATCAGATCTGCGTGGAAAACCAGACCGTGACCTTTAGGTTGATAGAATTCACCATTACTGTTTACACCTGCTACCTGTCCGGGTGCCATAAATACGAGTGTGCCTTCCTGATAATCGTAGGTATGCCTGCCATACATCATATCCCCGCATTTCACATCTTTCAAAAAGATCGTATAAAAGCCGAAATACATTTTATGGCCCTGGCGCGGAGCTGCCTTTGTGAAATCCACCACGCTCACCAGCGGGTGTTTGGTTGCATTGTTGTTAAAGGCGTTGTAGTCGCTGATTGTGTTGAACCGAAGCATCTTCTCCATATGCTAAATTTTCTGTCAATCAAATTTAGCACTTTATCCTTCAGAAGCTTATGGCTACAAACTGTATCAGTAAAAATGGTACAACATTCCGGAATCTGTATCCTATTTTTTGAAGCATAAGGTATGACCTTTGTGCTGTAGAATAAAAAAGGCAAATGGAAAAAGTAAAATTAAATAATGGCGTTGAGATGCCGATTCTGGGTTTTGGTGTATTCCAGGTTACAGATCTGGCTGAATGTGAGAGAAGCGTGATCGATGCGATTGAAACCGGTTACCGGCTGATCGATACGGCACAATCCTATATGAATGAGGAGGCGGTTGGTAAAGCTATTAAACAAAGTGGGATTGCCCGCGAAGAACTGTTTATTACTACCAAATTGTGGATACAAGCAAATGGGTATGAAGGAACAAAAAAAGCTTTCGAGAACTCATTGAAGAAGCTCCAACTCGATTATCTCGACTTATACCTCATCCACCAGCCTTTTGGGGATGTTTACGGTGAATGGCGGGCGATGCAGGAACTTTATAAGGAGGGAAAGGTTCGTGCTATTGGTGTCAGCAACTTTCACCCCGACAGGTTGATCGATCTCATCATCAATAACGAGGTAGTACCTGCTGTTAACCAGGTGGAAATTCATCCTTTTCATCAGCAACATGATGCACAGCAATTCATGAAGGAAAACAATGTGCAGATCGAATCATGGGGGCCTTTCGCTGAAGGCAAGAATGACATTTTTAAAAATGAACTACTGAAAGGTATTGGGGAAAAGTATAACAAGTCCATCGCCCAGGTAGTCATACGTTGGCTTGCTCAAAGAGGTGTTGTGGCTATTCCTAAGTCGGTAAAAAAAGAACGCATGGCCGAAAACCTCAACAGCCTTGACTTTAAACTAACTACAGAGGAGATGGAGGAGATCAAAACGCTGGATAGCAATACCAGCAGCTTCTTTGATCATCGTGATCCAAAGATGGTTAAATGGCTGGGTGAGCGTAAGCTGAACAACTAAAATTAAAACATGGGAAAAAGACAATTAAGAAAAAGTTGTCTGCAAGTGTCTGCGCCGGGTTTTGGTTATATGGGACTAAGCTTTGGTTATTAATTATAAACCTTAAATGTACGAGCATGAGAAAAATACTTATAGCCATTGTTTTGTTGGTCTTCGGCATCCCGTTGTGCCGTGCCCAGGCGAATTTACCAAACAGTGAAACAACACCAACCAAACAGGAACAGGAAATCCTCGACCTTTCCAGGAACAAATGGACATGGATGGCCGACAAAAACGTCGATACGCTGAAAAGCCTGTTTACTGATAAATGCGTTTTCGTTCACATGGGAGGTAGCTGGGGTAAAACTCAGGAGCTGAATACCATTAAGGGCGGTATGATCTGGTACAAGAAAGCTGCAGTGTATGGGGCCTCGGTAAATATCTTTGGTAATACCGCCATCCTGTTAAACGATATCGATTTGCTGGCAGTGGTAGGTGGCAATGAAGTAGTACATTCTTTTATGGTGACAGAGGTTTACGTTAAAGAAGAAGGTAAATGGAAAATGGGTTCTCTTACCTTCTCGCAATTGCTCAGGCCAGTTAAAATGACCAATAACAATACTAACCAGCAACACTAATAAAATCGATAGAATGAACCGTCGCAACCTTTTAAAAACAGGCTTAACATTAGCCGGCAGTTCGCTGCTGGTATCAAACAGCAGTGCTAGAAACCTGGTGACTGGTATGTCGGGCGAAACAACAAGCCCAGCACCCGGACGTCGTAAGCTTGGAGGCAAACTTGAAGTTTCAGGTATCGGTCTTGGTGTACAGAATATGCCCCGTACCTATCAGACAACAATACCATCACGCCCGGAAATGATCAATATTATCCGGAAAGCCTACGACCGGGGTGTTAGCCTGTTTGATACGGCGGAGGCTTACGGCCCGTTTGAAAGCGAACGGATATTGGGCGATGCTGTCTCATCTTTCCGTGATAAGATTGTGATCGAGACAAAGTATGGCTGGAACATTGATCAGGCTACAGGACAGCGGTTGCCCGGTTTGAACAGTAAGCCTGATCATATTAAACTCGTTGTTGAAGCCATGCTGAAACGACTTCGTACCGACCGCATCGACCTTTTATACCAGCACCGGGTAGACCCGACTGTGCCTATCGAAGATGTTGTAGGTGCGATCAAGGACCTGATTCATGAAGGTAAAGTACTGCATTATGGACTTTCGGAACCTGGCCCGCAAACAGTAAGACGCGCGCATGCCATTCACCCCGTTACAGCTATTCAGAATGAATATTCACTTTTATGGCGCGGGCCTGAAGAGACAATTATCCCGCTGTGCGAAGAACTGGGCATTGGCTTTGTCTGCTGGAGCCCGCTTGGTGTAGGTTTTTTAACCGGGGCAATTGACGCTAATACACGGTTTGCTCCGGGTGATATTCGCGGTATTGAGGAACGTTTTTCACCCGAAAACCTGCCCAATAACCTGGCATTGGTCAGATTGCTAAAGACCTGGGCTGACCGGAAACAAGCTACTCCCGGTCAGGTATCACTAGCCTGGCTACTGGCACAAAAGCCGTGGATCGTTCCTATACCAGGAACTACCCAGATGGCACACATGCTGGAAAACAGCGCAGCTGGGGATGTAAAGTTCACTGCTGACGAATGGAAACTTTTTAACCAGGAATTAGAGGGCATTTCGATAAAGGGCTTACGGTTACCGCAGGCTGTTTTAAACTTCTCTAATGTAGAAGCACCGATAAAGCAGTAATGATATGAAAGAGCTATTACTATCCATTGTCTTGTTGTCTATCGGTCTGCCAATGATGGCGCAACCCCGTTTAGAAAAATTATGGGAATCTGATTCGCTCACATTGAAAGGACCTGAATCGGCTCTATTTGACGCAAAGTCCAGGTCGCTTTATATTTCAAGTATGAATTCCGGTAGTGTTGTACAATTGGACCTTTCCGGAAAGATCATTAAAAGTGAATTGTTAAGTGGTCTCAAATCCAACAAGGGATCGGCCATTTACAACGGATTATTTTACACCGCTGAAACATCAGCCATAGCTGTTATTGATTTTACTAAAGGATCAATCATTAAACGCATACCGATTGAAGGCGCAGTGATGTTAAATGATCTGGCAATAGATTCAAAAGGAATAGTGTATGTAAGCGATACGCGTACAGGTAAAGTCTACCGGATAGAAGATGATAAACCTCTGCTATATCTCGAAGGTATACCGGGGGCAAATGGGTTGTTGACAGTTGGTGATGATTTGTACGTGGTAGGTTCAGCGATCTTCGAAAGAGTAAATGCCAATAAGGAAATTACAAAAATTGCAGATGGCTTTGAAAACGGTCTTGACGGTATAGTGATGATAGCTAAAGACGAGTTCATTCTAAGTAATTACACGGGTATTTTATATTACGTGAAGGCTGATGGGACAAAGCAGGTTCTATTAGATACACGTGCCAATCGAATAATGGCCAATGATATCAGTTACGATGGGAAAACTAAAACACTGTATGTTCCATCATTCAGTACCAATCGCATCATCGCTTATAAGGTAAATTAAATTTAGCTGGTCAACCTAACTATCATGAATAAACTAAAAGTAGCCGGATTATCCGGCTACTTTTTTCATTACGGAATACTTCAGCAAGGAGGTAAGGAGGGGGAAGAGGTGCCATTTTTTTCCTGATTATACCCTTTGGGGTATAATCACAATATTTACAGTCATTTTATACCCTAAAAGGTATAAAATGAAATAATTCCGTATTTTTATACCCTAAAAGGTATAAAATGACCCTTTTGTCAAAAACTATTAAGGCTAAGCGAAAAGAGAACGGCTTGACGCAGGAGGGGCTTTCTTTGAAGTCAGGCCTGGGATTACGCCTTATCCGGGAAATTGAGCAGGGCAAAACATCCATGCGTATGGACAAGGTCAATCAGTTGCTGACCTTATTTGGAATGGAACTCATACCAGCGCCTAAATCAAGGAATCATGAGTAAAACAGGAAAAGTATATTATGGTAGCGTACTTGCCGGTTTCATTATAGAATCCGATGCAGGTTATCAATTTGTCTACCATAAAGATTACTTAGCTGATGAATCTGCAAAACCCATAAGTCTGACTATGCCATTAAGAAAGGAAGCATTCCATAGTTTCACGCTGTTTGCCTTTTTTGATGGATTAATTCCTGAAGGCTGGCTATTAAATATAGCCAAAGATCACTGGAAAGTTAAAGGTAATGATCGCTTTGAATTATTATTACTTACCTGCCAGGATGCCATTGGTGCGGTAAGTGTAGTACCTGAAAATGAAACTGAATAATATGCCCAATTGTTTATTCTGCTATAAGGATGCTGGAAATGAGGAATACCATACCAGGTGTTCAAAACGATTCTTTGATACTGAAATAATGCCTGAGCTGAAGATGGATAGACAACTATTAAAAGACCTGGCAGAAAAGACGATTAGCCAGCATATAGCAATAACAGGAGTTCAGCCTAAGTTGTCTATTATGCTGGAGAAAAATAAGGGGAATGGGAGACTTACAATCGTAGGATTATGGGGAGAATACATATTGAAGCCTCAGCATGAAGAATTTACCGCTATGCCGGAAACTGAAGACCTTACAATGCACCTGGCAGAAATATTTGGCATTGCTGTTTGTGATCATACACTGCTCAGGGCTACCGACGGAAGCCTTGTTTACATTGCCAGGCGTTTTGATAGGATAAATGGAAAAAAGATTCACGTTGAAGACTTCTGTCAACTATCTGAGTTCCCAACAGAGAATAAGTACAAAGGATCTTATGAAAAAGCTGGTAAATTAATTCTGACATATTGTACAAATTCCGGACTTGATGTGCTAAAATATTTTGAGCTACTCCTTTTCTGTTATCTAACTGGAAATAATGATATGCACCTTAAAAACTTCTCCCTGTTGCATCTTGAAAATAGGATTGCATTGAGCCCTGCTTACGATCTATTGAATGTAAACCTTGTATTTCCAAAAGATCAGGAAGAATTGGCGTTATTGCTTAGCGGGAAAAAGAAGAATATTAAACTAAGAGATTTTGAGGCTCTTGGTATTCTGTTAAATATTCCGGAAAAAGTAAGATCTAATGTTTACCAGAAGTTTAAGTCTTACAATACAGAAGTACTTAAACTGATAAATGCTTCCTTTTTAAATGCTAAAGCAAAAGAAGATTATTGGGAGATATGGAATAAAAAGCAGAGAATATTTGGATAAGGGTAACGCAGATTCAGAGACTGAAAAATTTTGAAATAATCATTTGTTATACAAACTCGTACAATGGATTTCTCTTTTTCATACACTATCCCGAATGATCTGAATTTGGATCCAATATTAATTTCCGGCCCCGATTCTTTTAATCTTAACCAGGAAGAATATTTAATAATTGTGAATGGCGGCAATATATCTGTATTTAAAATAAAATATACTTTTCATTGTAGCCCATTTAAACAAGCACAGATAACAGGTAATTTTCTCATAGTAGGACATGAAAATTATTTTTACGTGTTTGACTTATTGAACAGAATGAATGTACTTAGAATGGAAATGGGAGGATATTTTGGGCATCTTTATGTTGAAAATAATCTTTGCTATGTTGCCGATGCCAATGGCCTTTATTGTATTGAATTAAAAGGGAAGATTTTATGGGAAAACAGTAATCTTGGGATTGATGGCGTAATCATAAATAGGTTTGATGAAGATAATATTTATGGAGAAGGAGAATGGGATCCCCCAGGTGGTTGGCGCCCCTTTACCTTAGAAAAAAAGACAGGCAGGTTGTTAATTACTTCTAAACAAAAAGGGGAATAATCAGGCATAATCATTCTTAATTATTCCCATTTAAATCTGCAGCCCCAGGTATCCCTCTAAAAACGAAAAAGGGGCCTATCATATTCATTAACTATTAGTAATCATTTCTTTATTTCATATACACATTCTAAACCACATCCTGATAAATTTAAGATTATTCAAAACGATGTTATACCACGGAAAAAACTTTGTATTTCTATTTTTCCTATTTTTAGGCCGTTAATCTGAATACACATATCTAACATTATCCTATAACCCAAATTCCCAACTTAAACACTTCCAATTCCCAAACATGAAAACATTCAATTGTTTAACATTGCTCTGTTTATCAGCAGTACTATTCAGCTGTAAAAAAGAAGCAGATTCCCGCATTAAAAACAATGGCATAGCCTCTACTGTAGGTACGTTGGCTGCATCTATGCCTAAAACTTACAAACAGACATCCAACTTTACGGTCAGCAACAACCTGGGGTTTTACGCCGGCGACTTTAACGGAGATGGTCACACAGACGTTTTTCAGCCATATAATAATAATGGGCTGCTTGGAATCTATGTACACAACCTGGCCAGCCCCGGTCAGCCTACTTCTATTTGCAACCAAACAACTAACCTTGACGACGCTGGTGCCGTTTCTATAGGTTTCGTAGCCGGCGACTATGACGGAGACGGTAGAGCAGACCTTATCCAATGCTGGAATGCCAATAACAACATGGCTTTAAATGTCCTCAGATCTACTGGTACAGGCTTCGTAAAAACCTGGGAAGCCGTTATGCCGACAACAGCTAATTCCGCAGGCTTATTTCCAGTTGATATAAATCGTGATGGTAAAACAGACATCGCACAGATATTGGGCGATAATAACAATCTTAGAATAATTGTTTATCGTTCTACAGGCACCGGTTATGAACTATTCTCTGACTTCACGCAAGTAAACAATGGTATTAGCGCAGTAGGTTTCTTCGTTACTGATTTTGAGAATGATGGTATATCAGAGATCGTACAATGCTGGAACGATGGCGGTAGACTTGGCTACATTATCCATCATTTTGAAAGTGGACATTACATAGAATATTTTAGAGGGCGGACTACGCAAGGTGCCGGCAATACAGGCTTAATTCCCGTTAGAGGCAACATTTCTAATGCCCCACAATTTGTACAGGCATGGAATGATAACGGCTCAACAAGCTTTTTCATTTATACATCTGTTTGGAGCCCCAACACCCCTTCCGGTTATGATTACAGTCTTCCCATAGGTTTTACTTCAGGTGAAGGGGCAGGTAATCTTGCCTGGCTTTCTGTGAAACACGCAGGAGAGACTGGCGCACTTCAGGTATGGAACGATAATGGTCGAACTGCGTTTATCATATACACTCCCAGGGAATAAAAATATATCTTCAGAAAAAAGAAAGCGTCTCAAAAATAGCTTTCGAGCTCCGTTAAAAATCTCCTGAATGACAAGTATTCTGGGGACTTGTAACGGAGCTCGTATTTTCAATATGTGTTTCTACAAACAGGATAGCTTACAAGTTTATTACCATTGAGTAACGAGTATCAATAACTGGCTTAATGAGTGCTTTATCAACTGCACGTACAAGATTTTCTAATGCCATGCAACTACCTGTACCGATACCGTGAACAGTGACATCTTTCAGCATTAGGGGCATTGCAGGAGCAACATACAATAGATTTTCTTATCTATTATATCGGTCCTGTAAAGGATACAATTAGCATCAGTAAAAGATATAGCAGACGATATACACCTATTCCCCGCTGGCAGGAAGGAGTGATTCCATGTTGGATTTACTCAGATAAAAATTTACAAATACAAGTAGATACTACGTTTGAAGTAAATTGTCCGACAGAGTATTATTCTGAAGATGGAAAAATAAATTTCGATTCAACCCGGAATTATCATTCTTCCATTTTTACCATTAAGAATATCTCCGATTCCGTTGTATTATTGGGGAGTAGTTTTTCTGTATATTTTCTGCATCGCGAATTGAAAACCGGCAGGGACAATGGATACAAATAGGAAGAAATTTAGATGAAGAAAGCGGCTGCGGAACGGGACAGCCAACAATTCTTATAAGGCTGGGTGAAATAATATTATCTAAAGTAAAGCACTATCAGGGTACGTTTAAAACCGATTGCAGACTTGTGTTTGGACGTAATAATAAGAACCTTGTGTATTCCAATGTATTCAGTGAGTTTGTTGAGGAGAAGATATTCTCTTTTACCGATACTGAGGATTGATGATGCTTTCCAGTTCTTACTTACTTTATATGTAATAGTTTCGACTTGATCCATCGTTCACTTGATGGACAGTCAAGGAGCAGGTAACAAAAAAGCCTCCAAATCTTTCAATTTGAAGGCTTTAAAGCTTGGGGGTTGCGGGGACAAGTTTTGATCCGGTTTATTCAGAATCTATTTGATATTCAGATGTTTATCGATTCATTTCTATCAGGAATAGTAGAAAATGTTTTATTTTAGTTAACAAATAGGTTAACCACAAAAGACATTTTCATGATTATAAAAAACGCTATTAATATAGAAACGCTTGTTTCTGGTTTAAGAAGACCAACCAATATTCCGTAAATAAAGTGCATATAAATAGGTCAATACGACCGAAGGATAGTTGCCTCACTTGTTCAATTATTTAACTTACACTTTCTATTAACTAAAATTAAATTATCTTTGTAGTGGATATTACTTTTAGGGATAAAAAATTAGAAGAACTGGCTAATAATGACCGGAAGCGTCTAAAAGAGTTTGGTAAGCTCCGGGCAGAGAAAATCAAAGCCAGGCTGGCACAATTAAGGTCTGCAACCAATCTTGAAGAAGTAAGGTACCTGCCCGGGAATTTCCATGAACTTACCAACAACCGGAAAGGACAATGGGCCTGCGATCTCGACCAACCGTACAGATTGGTGTTTACACCTCACGAGAAGCCTATTCCCACTAATGAACATGGTCAATATGTTTGGATGGAGATTACAGGAATAGAAGTTAAAGAAATAGTTAACTATCATAAAGAAAAATAATAATGGTCAGGCAAAATCAATACTATCCACAATCAGTTCCTCATCCAGGGGAGACCTTAAAGGAGAAACTGGAAGAAATGATTATGGGACCAAAAGAATTCGCCCTTCGTACAGGGAAGCCTGAAAAAACTATAATTGCCATAATCAAAGGAGATAGTTCCATTACCCCTGATATGGCAGTCCAATTTGAGAGTGCTACTAGGATCCCCGCTAATTTTTGGATGAACCACCAGAGAAACTATGATGAATTTATTGCAAGAGAAAAAAGGAAAGCAGTTATTCAGGAAGCGGTGGAATGGGCAAAGCAATTTCCTTTGGCAGAAATGATAAAAAAAGGCTGGTTACCATCTGTAAATACTATTCAGGAAAAAACAATGGAGATGCTTGCTTTCTTTGGCTTCTCTAATCACACAGCCTGGGAAGACTATTATTTTAATCAGCAACTTAAAGTAGCTTTCCGGATTTCTCTTGCACAAACCAGCGAACCGTATGCTATATCTGCATGGCTTCGTAAAGGCGAATTACAAGCAATGGAGTTAGAAGCAAAGGACTATTCAGAAAAGAAGTTTAAAGAAGCATTACCAAAGTTGAAATCAATTAGGGGCAAATTTGATGTTTTTAGTCAATTACAAAATATTTGCCTGGAAGCTGGTGTGAAAATAGTGCATACTCCCCTTATCAATAAAGCTCCCATAAGTGGTTCAACACGATGGCTAAACGATACTCCTTTGATTCAATTATCAGGGGAGTATAACGATAGTAAGAACTTTTTGTTTACTTTCTTTCACGAAGCAGGGCATATTCTCTTACATGGGAAAAAAGATATTTTTTTAGAGAAGGTAGAGTACTCCGATAAAGATCTCATCAAAGAAAAGGAAGCTGATGAATTTGCCACAAAATGGACGTTATCAGAGATGAAGAAGTGAAAATATTAGCAGCCGCCTATTTCAGTGAAGACGATATAAGAAGTTTTGTAAAGCAATTCAATATTCTTCCGGCAACTATATTTGGCCGGCTGAAACATAAAAACCAGATTCCTTGCTCATTAGGCTGATAATATTTTGAACCCATAATATTTGGAGTCACTACTGAGGAGCGAGATCGACTGAATTAGTTTTGTTCAGACTAACTAATATTTATGCTTGATTTTTATCATCCCTTAGAGAAGGAGAAATCCTTACAGTTAGTAAATTAAATCTCAAATTAATAAAGCCTTCAAATCTTTCGACTTGAAGGCTTTATGTTTGCGGAAAGGAAGGGATTCGAACCCTTGATACCTTGCGGTATACACGCTTTCCAGGCGAGCCAGATCAACCACTCCTGCACCTTTCCGGTTGTTGATTTTAATACGGGATTGCAAAAGTAACCTTTCCGGTCATATTTCCCAAATTATTCCCAATCGTGATTTATAGGGGTCAGTTCACCGCGAAGAGAGGTTTCAATCATGCTTCTTGTTGCTTCGGCGTCGAGTCCCTGGCCTAATACGAACATCAGTTTGGTGACTGCCGCTTCGAAAGTCATGTCATGACCACTGATAACTCCAATCTGCTGGAGAGGCTGACTGGTTTCATATTTGCCAAGTTCTACGGAGCCTCCATCACATTGTGTGATGTCTACTACCAGCACACCCTTGTCAATGACCTTCTTCAGGCTTTCAATGAACCAGGGTTGTGTATTCGTATTACCACTGCCAAATGCTTCGAGGACTACACCACGTAGTCCGGGAACGCTAAGGATAGCTTCCACCGCTTTGCGGGTAATACCAGGGAACATCTTCAGGACGGTGACGTTGTCATCCAGCTGTTTGTGGACTTTCAACGGTTTGTCAGGAGCCGGGAGTACGAACTGGGTTTTGTATTTGATGTCTATGCCCGCTTCCGCCAGAGGAGGGTAATTCATGGAGTAGAAGGCTTCGAACTTTTCAGCGTTATATTTCTTGGAACGGTTGCCACGGAAGAGTGCAAAGTCGAAATAAATGCAGACCTCAGGAACTACCACCTGGCCATTGTGCCGGGTAGAAGCGATTTCCATTGCAGTGATAATGTTCTCTTTAGCGTCTGTACGGATCTTACCGATGGGCAGCTGGGAACCGGTAAGAATGACGGGCTTTGACAGGTTCTCCAGCATGAAGGACAAGGCAGAGGCCGTGAATGACATGGTATCTGAACCATGCAGGATAACGAACCCATCGTACCGGTCGTACCGGTCTTCGATGATGGACGCCAGTTCCACCCATATCTCAGGTTGCATGTCTGAAGAGTCTATAGGCGGATTGAAGGCATATACGTAAAAGTCAATGCCCATGCGGTATAGCTCAGGCAGATTGTTACGTATTTCGTTGAAACCGATGGGGCGTAAAGCCTTGGTCTTTTCGTCGTAGATCATCCCTACTGTGCCCCCTGTGTAGATAATAAGGATCTTACTCATTGCTGCTGTTCCAAATTGGCTGCAAATGTACCGCCTTAATGGTTAGTTAGTTTTAAATAATTTCAGCGCATTACTTGTCGTAATCGCAGCTATCTCTCCTATTGTTAGATTTTTTACATCTGCAATCCTTTCACCTATCAATGGAATGTATGCACTTTCGTTTCGTTTACCCCGATATGGTACCGGCGCCAGATAGGGTGCATCCGTTTCAAGGATAACATATTGTAAGTCTATATGTTCTAATAATTTATCCAGTCCGGCCTTCTTAAATGTCACCACTCCGCCTATGCCCAGGTAGAAACCAAGGTCGATTACCTCTTTGGCTTGCTCCAAAGTGCCTGAAAAACAGTGGAATACACCGGATAAACGCCCATCCTGCAAGGCTTTCACTTCGTCTATGCACTCCCGGGTGCTTTCCCGGGCATGAATAGAGACCGGTAATTTATATTGCCGGGAGAGGTCCAGCTGTTCGCGGAAAGCCTTGTATTGCTGTTCGGTATAGGTAGTATCATGGTAAAAATCGAGGCCAATTTCCCCGATAGCCTTAAAAGGACGTTTTTCCAGCCATTCACGTACAATATTGAGCTCCTGGTTTACATTTTCGTTCACATAACAGGGGTGTACACCCATCATGGGGTGGCAAACTCCGGGGAACTGAGCCTCCAGAGCCAGCATACCGGTAATGGTGCTGCTGTCTATATTAGGTAATAATAACTGGTATACGCCGGCTGCCAGTGCGCGTTCCACCATTTCTGTCCTGTCTTTCGCAAATTCCTCCTCATACAGGTGTGCATGCGTATCAATCCATTGCATATTTAAATATTAAATTTTTTTATAGGATTAGTAAATATATTATATTTGTATAATTTTAATATTATTGTCAGCTCCGTACAAAAGTACGGCCGGAAAACCTCTTTTAAAACTATACTATTCTATGAGAAGCTACTTTTGCTTTAACCGTATCCTTGCGGGTGTTATCGCCCTGCTGCTAATGGCCACCATTTTTTTTGCGTGTACAAAGACTTCAAGTGATGCAGCTCCTTCTAATGCTAATGATAATTTATCCATAGCCGCTGCTGCCGATCAGGCATCTGTAAGTGGAATATATGACGATCTGTTCAGCATTGCTGCAGAGATCAGTGAAAGTGAAGGCTTAAGCGAAACCGGCCGTAAATCCGGTAAAGTTGATCTGACCGATAAACTGGGTCAGTGTTATACTGCTGAAACCGATGACGTTACGCTCGATCATTGGCCTAAAACAGTAACTGTAAGCTTTGGTACCGGTTGTGCTGATGCTTCCGGTCGTACCCGTGCAGGTGTTGTTAAATTTATCTTTACCGGTTACTTCCGTTATCCAGGTGCTACAATTACTGTTCAACCAGTAACTTATACCGTGAATGGTGTCAGTGTTAGTGGCACAAAAGTGATTACCAACGTAGGTACCAACGATGCTTATAAATATACCACACAGGTTAAAAATGGTTCGATCAAACTGGATACAGTTGTGATAACCTATGGTAGTAATATCACTATTACTCAAACAGCAGGTGCAGGTACTACAGATGTTGCTGATGATATCTATACCTTCTCTGGTTCTGATACCCTTACTTACCCAAGTGGTAATGTTGCTATCACAGCTGTAAGTGATTCATCTGCACTGGAAAGAAAGTTTGATTGTGCGTGGATTGGTAAAGGAAAGGCGGTATTAACGCTGAAATCTGTTCAGGCTACCATCGATTATGGTAACGGAGTATGTGATGACTCTGCTACTATCAGCATCGGAGATAAAGTTAAAACCATAGGATTACCTAAATAAGGTAATCTGATAAAATAACTACCCAGGTTCAAATCACCAGAAAGCGCGAATGCCAGTACGGAGTTTGGAACCTGGGTTTTCTATTTCTGATAGGTTCTAGTTAAGTTCTAATTAAGTTCTAATAAGGAATAGCTTCCATTGCCAGCTTTTGTTTACTGAAATATTCCAGTACCCGCGGCAAACAATATTCTAAACGGTCCCATGCCTTCGTGCTGTCGTGAAACACTATAATAGACCCCGCCTTCGCTTTAAATACCACATTCTGTACACATTCCTCTCCGTTTATACTGGTATCAAAGTCAGCGCTTAAAACATCCCACATAATGATCTGTGCCTGGGGGATGAGTTTCTTTATCTGTTTTATCTGAAAGGGAGTAATTCTTCCATATGGAGGTCTGAAGAGGGGAGAAGTGATATACTTACGGGCTTCCATCACATTTTCCATGTATTTATCGGTACTGGTCTTCCAGCCATTCAGGTGATTATGGGTATGGTTACCGGTAGTATGTCCTTCTTCCAGGATCTGCTGGTAAACATTCGGGTATTCTATCACGTTTTTACCTATGCAAAAGAAAGTGCCTTTCGCATTATATTTTTTAAGCTGTTCCAGTATAAAAGGAGTGGCAGTAGGGTGTGGTCCATCATCAAATGTGAGGTACACCGATGGTTTTGCCGGGGAGAAATTCCAGGTACAGCTCTTATATATTGTTTTAAGAAGAGCAGGTGTTTTAGTAAGATAGAACATGGAATGAAGTTACAATATTTTACCTTTGCGCTTATGCAACAACAGAAAGTTCGGGTACGCTTTGCGCCCAGTCCAACCGGCGGACTGCACCTGGGTGGTGTACGCACGGTCTTATTCAATTATTTATTTGCAAAGCAGCATGATGGCGAATTCGTGCTGCGTATAGAGGATACCGATCAGTCCCGCTATGTGCCGGGTGCTGAAGAGTATATTATCGAGTGCCTGCGCTGGTGCGGTTTGAATGCAGACGAAGGTCCGCATGTAGGTGGCCCGTTTGCCCCTTACAGACAGAGTGAGAGAAAAGCAACGTACCGTCAGTTTGCTGAACAGCTGGTAAAGAGCGGTTACGCTTACTACGCTTTCGATACTACGGAAGAGCTGGACGAGATGCGTGCTAAACTGAAAACAGCAGAGAATCCTTCTCCGCAATATAACCATGCTGCGCGTTTACAAATGCGTAACTCTGTCAGTCTTTCTGCAGAAGAAACGGCTGCATTGCTGGAAAAAGGTACCCCTCATGTGATCCGTATAAAAATGCCGGCCAATGAGGAAGTAGGTTTTACCGATCTGATACGTGGTCATGTACAGTTTAATACAGATACTGTTGATGATAAGGTATTGCTGAAAGCAGATGGTATGCCTACCTATCACCTGGCAGTAGTAGTGGATGATTACCAGATGAAGATCACACATGCTTTCCGCGGGGAAGAATGGTTGCCTTCTGCACCGGTACATCTGCTGCTGTGGAAATACCTGGGATGGGAGTCCGACATGCCGAAATGGGCGCATCTGCCGTTGATCCTGAAGCCTGATGGTCATGGTAAACTGAGTAAACGTGATGGCGATCGTTTAGGCTTCCCGGTATATGCAATGAACTGGACAGATCCTAAGACAGAGGAAATCACTAAAGGATTCAGAGAGATCGGATTCCTGCCGGAAGCATTCCTGAACATGCTGGTAATGCTGGGATGGAATGATGGTACTGGCAAGGAGATTTTCTCCATGACTGAAATGATTGAACGTTTCTCTTTAGAGCGTGTACATAAATCAGGTGCTAAGTTCGATTTCGAAAAAGCGAAGTGGTTCAATCATGAATACATTGTAGCGACCGATAATGATAAACTGGCGGAATTATTCCTGCCTGTGCTGAAAGAAAAAGGGGAGAATGCCAGCCTGGAATATATTTCCAAAATAGCTGGAATGATCAAGGAACGTTGTCATTTTGTAAATGAGCTATGGGACCATGGATTCTTCTTTTTCCAGCGCCCTGAGACATATGATGTAGCAGCAGTAAAACCTAAATGGAGTGCTGAGAAAACACAGTTCTTCATGGACTGGGCATCTGTGCTGGAAACAATGTCTGATTTTTCTTTAGTGACGATAGAAGAGAGTTTCAAGCAATTGGCTACTTCTATGAATATTAAAGTAGGAGAGTTGCAGTTACCTTTCCGTATTATGTTGTGTGGTGGAAAGTTTGGACCTACGGTATTTAATATCGCAAAGACGCTGGGAAAACATGAGACGATAGAAAGAATAGTAAAAGGGTTAGATGCGATTAATGCATAAATGAAAAAGTCCGGCAAGTGCCGGACTTTTTTTTACTTAATTCTTTTTCACTTCTTTCGCCCAGGCATCTTTCAATGTTACCGTTCTGTTGAAGATCGGTTTCTCCGGAGTACTATCCGTATCTACACTAAAGTAACCTTTGCGTAAGAACTGTAAACGCTCACCGGGTTTGGCATTTACCAGTCCGGGTTCTATGAATGCATTTGGAATGATCTGTAAGGAATCAGGATTGATATATGATTTGAAATCGCCCTCTTCACTACCTGGATTTTCTACTTTAAACAGACGGTCATACAGTCTGATCTCCGCAGTAGCAGCATGTGCTGCACTTACCCAGTGAATAGTACCTTTTACGGTTAATCCGCTGTTATCTCCACCACTTTTACTTTCGGGAAGATAAGTACAGTAGATAGTAGTGATCTCTCCATTTTCATCTTTATCAAAGCTCTCTCCTTTGATGATGTAAGCGTTCTTCAAACGTACTGCCAGACCGGGTCCCAGACGGAAGAATTTCTTAGGAGGATTCTCCATAAAATCTTCACGCTCTATGTATAAAGTCTGACTGAATGGCAACATACGGCGTCCTGCTTCAGGATCTTCCTGGTTGTTTTCAGCAGATAATTCTTCTACCTGGTCCGCAGGATAGTTGGTGATCACCAGCTTCACAGGGTCCAGTACTGCCATTACGCGGTTAGCTGTTTTATTCAGCTCCTCACGGATACAGAATTCCAGCAGGCTTACATCGATCAGGTTATCACGTTTCTGTACGCCTATACGTTCGCAGAAAGCGCGGATACTGGCAGGAGTATAACCACGGCGGCGTAAGCCACTGATGGTAGGCATACGGGGATCATCCCAGCCACTTACAAAGTTACCCTGTACCAGTTCCAGCAGCTTACGTTTACTCATGATAGTATACGTAAGGTTCAATCTGGAGAATTCATACTGATGGGAAGGAAAGATACCCAGCTGTTCTATGAACCAGTTGTATAAAGGACGATGTGGTATAAATTCCAGTGTACAGATGGAGTGCGTGATCTGCTCTATGCTATCGCTTTGTCCATGTGCAAAGTCGTACATCGGATAGATGCACCATTTATCACCGGTACGATGATGGTGTGCATGTTTGATACGATAGATGATAGGGTCACGCATGTGCATGTTGGGAGATGCGAGGTCTACCTTTGCACGTAATACTTTTTCCCCGTCTTTGAACTCACCGTTACGCATACGCAGGAACAGGTCCAGGTTCTCATCTATACTGCGGCTGCGGTATGGAGTAGGAGTACCCGGTACTGTAGGCGTCCCTTTTGAAACGGCGATTTCATCTGCGGATGAATCATCCACATAAGCCAGATCTTTCTTTATCAGTTGTACTGCAAATTCGTATATCTGTTCAAAATAGTCGGATGCATATAGTTCCTGAGCCCATTGAAATCCCAGCCATTGGATGTCTTGTTTGATAGAATCCACATATTCGGTGTCTTCCTTAACAGGATTGGTATCATCAAAGCGCAGGTTGGTCTGGCCATTGTATTTCTTTGCCAGTTCAAAGTTGAGGCAAATAGATTTGGCATGACCAATATGAAGGTATCCATTGGGTTCAGGAGGGAAGCGGGTAAGCACCCTGCCGTCATTAACACCGTTGGCAATATCTTCTTCTACGATCTGTTCCAGAAAATTCAGGGACTTTTCTTCACTCATATAGATTATATATTTCGGACGGCAAAGGTAGTAAAAAGTCCAGTAGTCCCCAGATTCATGGTCTGTGGGCTAAAAAATCCTAAATTACAGCCCTTAAGAACCCAAACGTTATGGAGAAACCCCTGAATCGCCCGGTGCGGGTATTGGTAGCTAAAGTGGGCCTGGATGGCCATGACAGAGGAGCTAAAGTGATAGCGGCAGCGTTGCGCGATGCCGGTATGGAAGTTATCTATACAGGTCTGCGGCAGACTCCCGATATGGTGGTGAATGCAGCCTTGCAGGAAGATGTGGACGCCATCGGTGTCAGTATCCTGTCTGGGGCACATATGACGGTATTTCCCCGTATTATGGCCCTGATGAAAGAGAAAAAGATGGATGATGTACTGCTGACTGGCGGGGGGATCATCCCGGAAACGGATATGAATGAACTGAATGAATTAGGGGTAGGGAAACTGTTCCCTCCGGGTACCCGCACAGAAGATATTGCCATTTATATCAGGGAATGGGTGGCGGCTCACAGAGATTTTTAAAATTTTTGTAACTTTTTCAGAGATCAGTCGTCTTTCCAGGGTATAATCATCCAATAACAGTTATGAATCATAAGATTTACCTATTGCCAATTTTACTGTGCCTGTTGCAGTTAACCGCCTTTTCCCAGGATAAAACAGATTCCACGGTGACTATTACTGTGGAAGAGAATATTACTATTACCCATAACAGCAGGTCTTATATGACCTGGGGTGGGGATGGTGCATTATTATCATTCGGAAATATTAAATATGCGGGTGAAAGTGTCCATAACATTCCGCGTTTTACATTATTCTTTAATGTCGGGAATAACTATAACTATGATCTTGATCGTCATTTTGGCATTTTTACCGGCTTGAACCTTAAAAATATAGGGTTAATTACTAAAGAGAATGACTCTGTAAAGTTGAAACGCCGTGTATACACAGTAGGTATTCCTCTGGGTATTAAAATAGGAGATCTCAGGGGTGGTACTTTCTTCTTTGCCGGCGGATCTTATGATCTGGCTTTTAATTATAAAGAGAAACAATTCCTGAACGGAGATAAAAGACACAAATTTAATGAATGGTTCAGCAATCGTACACCCTTACTGATGCCTTCTGTGTTTGCAGGTATCCGCTTTTCTCCGGGTTTTGGATTGAAAGTGCAGTACTATCCCAATAACTTCTTTAACAGGGAGTACAAACAGACTATCAATGGTGTAACAACCCAGCCTGCTAAAGATGTGGAATCCAAAATGTTCTTTGCTACGCTCAGTTATGATTTTGGAAAAGAGATATCTCATCCTTCGGCCAAAGTACATTGGGAACGCAAGACCAAACATTGGGAAAAGAGGTAGTATCTCAGTTTGATTACATAATCTTCGCACCAGATGTTGTTGATCGATAAATACACCTTATCTGACGTGAATATTAGGTGAAGTTAAATTGAAAAACAAATGCTGAGCCCATATTCCCAAGCTAAATCAGAGAACTAAACAGTCAGATGCAGTATATTTATGATCAACAACATCTGCCAATCTACGCTGTCATAATATTCAAACTGAGGCATTACCGGAAAAGAAATAAGTAAAACGATTATAATCATCTGATCCGGCTTCTAAAGAGGCCGGATTTTTTGTTGAATAGCATTGTCCTTTTTATGGCTTAAATTAGTCCTTCCAATAAAACCGCGTTACCATGTATCAGACTATTCGTACAGAACTCACTGATAATATTTTCTTTATTTACATCAACAGGCCGAATAAAATGAATGCTCTGAATCAGCAGGTGATGACAGAGCTGGCATTGGCCGTAGACGAGATATATACTAATAAGGAGATCAAAAGTGCAGTGATTACCGGTACCGGGGAAAAGGCTTTTGTAGCAGGAGCTGATATTGAAGAGTTCCTGACCATATCAGCAGCACAGGGTGTTGAACTCGCTAAAAAGGGACATGTTATTTTCAAACGTATAGAGGATAGTCCAAAGCCCATCATCGCAGCAGTGAATGGTTTTGCGCTGGGAGGTGGTTGTGAACTGGCCATGGCCTGCCACTTCCGTATTGCATCTGCCAATGCGAAGTTCGGACAGCCGGAAGTGAACCTGGGACTGATACCCGGTTATGGTGGTACCCAGCGGCTGACGGCCCTGATTGGAAAAGGAAAGGCAATGGAACTGATGATGACGGGAGACCAGATCAATGCCATGGATGCACTTGGCTGGGGGCTGGTGAATCATGTAGTTGCCCAGGATGAACTGATTTTCAAGGCAAAAGAGATCTTAACGAAGATCCATACCAAGGGACCGCTGGCCATTGCCAGGGTCATTAAATGTGCGAATGCCGCGCTGGATAAGGATATAGACAGTTACGAGCTGGAGATAGAAGAGTTTGGGGCCTGCTTTGCGACAAAGGACATGCAGGAAGGGGCAGAAGCATTCGTGCAAAAAAGGCATGCAATATTTATAGGAGAATAGCTAGGTTTGTACCGCAAAAAATCAAGTATATGGAATATAGAATAGAGAAAGACACGATGGGCGAAGTGAAAGTGCCGGTAGACGCTTACTATGGTGCTCAGACACAACGATCTATCGATAATTTCAAGATTGCCCAGGATATTAACAGAATGCCTAAAGAGATTATCAAGGCATTTGCTTACCTGAAAAAGGCCGCTGCTTTGACGAACCTGGATGCAGGTGTACTGCCTGCAGAAAAGGCTACCCTGATTGGTAAAGCCTGTGATGAAATACTTGCCGGCAAACTGGACGACCAGTTCCCGCTGGTAGTATGGCAAACCGGTTCCGGTACACAATCCAACATGAACGTGAATGAAGTGGTAGCTTATCGTGCTCACGTGATCAATGGCGGACAGCTTTCTGATAAAGAAAAAGTGATACACCCTAATGACGATGTGAATAAATCACAGTCATCCAATGATACTTTCCCTACTGCCATGCATATTGCGGCGTATAAAATGCTGGTGGAAGTAACCATCCCCGGTATTACCAAACTGCGCGATACACTGGCTGAAAAGGCAGTTGCATTCAAACATGTAGTGAAGATCGGACGTACCCATTTTATGGATGCTACGCCTTTAACATTAGGTCAGGAAATCAGCGGGTATGTTTCCCAGCTGAATCATGGACTGAAAGCAATTAACAATACACTGGAGCACCTGAGCGAACTGGCTCTGGGTGGGACTGCGGTTGGTACCGGTATCAACACACCAAAAGGATATTCTGAGAATGTAGCGCAGAAGATCGCTGAGTTAACAGGACTTCCTTTTATTACTGCTGAAAACAAGTTTGAAGCACTGGCAGCTCACGATGCTATCGTGGAAGCACATGGGGCATTAAAAACTGTAGCAGTGAGCCTGATGAAGATAGCGAACGATATCCGTATGCTGAGTTCTGGCCCACGTTCTGGTATCGGAGAGATCCATATTCCTGATAATGAGCCAGGGTCTTCTATCATGCCGGGTAAGGTGAATCCTACTCAGTGTGAGGCGCTGACTATGATCGTTGCACAGGTACTGGGTAATGATGTCGCTATCAATATTGGGGGCGCTACCGGTCATTTTGAACTGAACGTGTTCAAGCCGGTAATGATCTTCAACTTCCTGCACTCTGCACGTCTGATAGGTGATGGTTGCGTAAGCTTTAATGATAAATGTGCGGTGGGTATTGAGCCTATCGAAGCAAATATCAAGAAGCATGTTGATAATTCACTGATGCTGGTAACTGCGCTGAATACAAAGATCGGCTATTATAAGGCTGCTGAAATTGCACAGACTGCACATAAAGAAGGAACTACCCTGAAAGAAATGGCGGTTAAACTGGGTTATGTAAAACCTGAAGAATTTGATGCCTGGGTAAATCCGATTGATATGGTGGGAGAGATTAAATAGTTTGTAGTGCAGGGCGAAGCCCTGCAAAACCTCCTTCAATTTTTTGTGATAGTGCGAAGCACTATTACAAAAAATTACTCTTTGATCAAATTAGAAAGAGCTATAACTAAAAAGCCCCGGAATTTTCCGGGGCTTTTTAGTTAGTTATAATGATGTATAAGTGTCGTTATTATTGTTCTGAGACTTAATAAGATGATCAGTATTCCAACCATGATCATCATCGGTTTACGTTTAATCTTCCTTACCAGCAAGGCTGCAAAAGGAGAAGCAACTACACCGCCAATGATAAGACCTATAATCACCGGCCAGCCGGTAATAGCGCCAAACAACAGAAATGTACCCGCGCTGGCAAAAGAGATAAAGAATTCAGCTGCATTTACGGAGCCTATAGTATAATGAACGGTACGTCCTTTGCTTAATAAGGTAGAAGTTACAATAGGGCCCCATCCGCCACCACCGATAGCATCCATGAAACCACCAAACAACGCCAGGAATCCCAGTCTTTTTGTTTTGCTTTTAGCTTTCTTAGCCTGGAATGCTTTGCGGAGAACGATGATACCTAATACCAGCAGGTAAGCGCTCATGTAAGGTTTGATAAACTCTCCGTCAATTCTTTTAGAGAGCAGATAAGCACCTGCTACAGATCCGATGATACCTGGTATTAAAAGGTATAAAAAGAGTTTCTTGTTTACATTGCCGAAACGGAAGTGAGAGATACCGGAAGCGCCGGTAGTGAATACTTCTGCTACGTGTACACTTGCACTGGCAATAGCCGGAGGAATGCCGAGTCCCAGCAGCAGGGAAGTAGAAGTAGCTCCGTAAGCCATGCCCAGGGCGCCATCTACCATCTGGGCCGCTAATCCCACACAGATATAAAAGAGTACTTCCCTGGTAAAGAGAGAAGCTGTAAAGTCATAAATGCGCGTATGGGTAGCATCAGAAGTATTGTAGTAATACAGGATCCCTGCACCTGCCAATACCGCCACAGCGATAAGTGCTATCAGCACCCATAAAGCAGGTTTCTTACGGTTCTCTTCGTTCACCAGGTTGATAAGTACCTCCTGGCGAGCTTCTGTAGCCGTCTGTCTTTCAATCTTCTCTATTACCTCGTTATGCGACATGTATTAGTATTATGTAGTCTAGTCTATAGATATTATAGACTAAGGTAGGGTGAATAACTTGGATATCCAAATGGAAACAAAAAAAGAGAGCAAGTGCTCTCTTTTTCCTGTTTATCTGTTGAAAGGAAGATCATATGTAATGGCCAGGTAGTAGAGACCTTTGATGGTAGGGCCACCTACGTACTGGAAGTAAGATGAGTTAAAGATATTGGAACCACCCACTTTTACAGAAGTATGAAGCTTTGGTAATCCGTAAGTTATCTGGGCATCTACGGTGCTGTAGGCTGGTACATCGCCATTACCGAAGAGGTTCTGCCAGTAGAAATTATCCTGCCAGTGCCATACTACGTTGAAACCAACATTCTTAACTACCTGCCTGTTACCGATGCTCACATTTGTAAACCATTTTGGCGTGTTAAAACCTGGAATCAATGCATCGTCTTTGGTTTTATCCTGTGCCAGTGTGTTATAGTTGGCGTTACCGCTGATCGTAAATGTTTTGTAGAAATTGTATGTTAAGCCCAGTGCAAAGCCGTAGTTCTCAACAGTTGACTTACTGTTTGTCCATACACGGTAGCGGTTCTGGTATTGTTTATCATACATCTGGTCCAGTACGGCCTGGGTTTTATCGTTCACACTACCTGTTTGTGGAACAGCTACTTCCACCTGTCCTATGAAATGTTTATAAGAGTTGTAATAAGCGTCAACATCAACAAATAATTTGTTATCAAACAGTACACTCTTATAACCTGCTTCAAATGAATGGATCTGTTCAGGTACGATAGGATCGAGGTTCGCTACTTTCAGGACGCCTGCATTTGCCTGCTCTGCCTGTGCGCGGGTAAGAGTAGGATCTGCATTGGTAGCTTTATTAACAGCCGTAGTGAATGCTGTAGCGCTGGAAGTAAGGAAAGAGTTCTTGAAATAACCCAGTCCTTGTTCAATGAATGCGAGACCACCTACACGTCTTACACCACCGTTATTAACAAAAGAGTAAGCCTCAAACAGGGAAGGGAAACGGAAACCGTTCTGCCAGGAAGCCCTGAAGTTATGACGCTGGTTAGGAGTGGTGAATACGGCAGCCACACGTGGGTTGAATTTACCGTCAAACTGCTGGCTCTTATCATAACGAAGGGAACCTGTCAGTTTTAACTGATCGTGCAGGAAGAGTTTACCCACTTGTACGAATCCGCCTACTTTACCGTACCAGATGTTTTTACCACCGGGCGTATTACGGTCTGCCATTGCCTTGGTGAAGTCTACGAAGTTGTTACCATCTGGTATGATTTCGTAGGTACGGTAGTCAGCACCAGTCAGTACGTCCATGAAATGGATGTACTTGCGTAGGTTCCAGGTACCTTCCACATGATAGAAGTGACTCATTTGCAGCAGCGCAGCGCCACCACTTTTGTTGGTGCTGTCTTTGGAAGTAGGGTAGATATCCCAGTCGTTGATGCTTTTAATCTTAGCCAGCTGTTTGTCGAATTCCGGTGTACCGGGCGTCCAGCGGCCATTATCGGCTGCAGCACGTGCAGCACGGTGGGCTGCAGCGATGTCTTCACCACTGGTCAGAGCGTTATTGAGGGCAGTGGTGTAATCCTTCTGCCATACTTTATCTGTTTTGAAGGATTTTTCCAGGTTATCTGCCAGTGGGTTCATGTTGTATGAGTTACCTGTATTTTCCAGGGACACATAAGAACGCAGGGTGAAATCCTCTCCCACCAGTTCCAGTTTATGATTCTGTACCAGTACGTTTTTCAGACCGATACGGTTACCACGCTGGAAGAAACCGTCCATTTGTCCTACTCTGTAAGCATATGATGCTTCCAGTTTAGGCTTTATTTTATAATGGAGAGATCCATCAAATTTCATATTCTTTACAGTGTAATCACCTACCAGGTCTTTTTCCCAGTAACCTGTGCGGGATACGTTGTAAGATTTCCCGTTTTTATCTGTGATAGGGAAAGTACTCTGATCCGCATATTTGTTCCAGGCATCATTAGCTACGTTGTTAGCACCCACTAATGTTGGGAAATCCGGGTTGGCTTTGGTACCAGGGTTAAAGTCCTGGTGACTATCAGCGTACCAGTCGGTTCCCTGCATATAAGAGAAATTCACTTTAAATGCCCAGTGGCTGTTAATGGCCTGCGCATAGCGAACAGCAGTTTCAGTAATGGGTTTGGGAGAACTTCCGCCACCATCAAAGTGGTTGAAGGCCAGTTTCTGGTATACACTTACGCCTTGGTACTGGAAGGGATTCTTGGTGATAAGGTTAGACATCCCGTTGATGGCGTTCATACCGTAGAGGGCAGAAGAGGCACCGGGAGTTACTTCTATACTTAAGATATCCAGTTCAGTGGGGCCGATGGCATTACCCAAAGGTACACCCAGCGTGGCCGCCTGGTTGTCTACTCCGTCTATCAGCTGCATAAAGCGGAAGTTATTGGGTACGTTGAAACCGCGGGTATTGAATACTTTGAAGGTAAGACCGGCGGTGGTCATCTGTACACCTTTGAGGTTACCGATAGCATCGTAGAAAGAGGCTGCCGGTGTTTCTTTTAAAGCACGAACGTCCAGCTTTTCAATGGCTACGGGCGACTTTAACAGCTTCTCCGACTGACGGGAAGCTGATACCACCACTTCATTCACCAGCAGGGATTGCGTTATCATGTGGATCTGCAAACGGCTGCTGCTGTTCTTTACTTCAAACTCCTGGGGCTGATAACCCAACAGGCGTACTATTATTTTCAGCGGAAATTTAGTGTTGGCAGTGATTTCAAAGCGACCGGTACTATCTGTAAGGGCGCCAAAGGAAGTTCCTTTGATCTGTACGGATGCACCTCCCAGTTGTTCGTTCTTGTCGCCGGTGATCTTTCCCCCGATAATATAAGAACCGTTCAGTTGTGCCTGTGCCAGTAATGGCAATAGCAGGGTCAGCAGAAACAGGTATGATATACGTATAGGAAGCTTAATTATGTTCATATAAAGCGATGATTTGTAGTTTGGATAAGAGTTCAGTGAAATTGGTTGTCCCTGGGGTGAAGCTATTTGCTACAACATCGTATCGTAAAAGAAGTGTCCATTATTCATTTTATTGGTGGTGGTAAATTACAGAACTCTATTAGTCTATAGAATTTGTGGACAAATGTAATAAGGGAATTTTATCTTTCAAAGAAAACGTTAAAATAAAGGCAATAAAAAAGGCTTTCAGGTGAGTTACTACCTGAAAGCCAATAATATATGTGGAGAATATTTACTTAGTAACGGGTACCTGTTCCTGTTCAGCCAGCTTCTCATGGTGTTTGCCAAAGAAACGTTTCTGGAATACCAGGATGGAAATTACACCTACAGAGATAGCCGCATCAGCTACGTTAAAGATGGGACGGAAGAAAATAAAGTAATCGCCACCTTTAAATGGGACCCACTTAGGCAGGTAGCCTTCATAGATAGGGAAATACAGCATATCTACCACATTACCATGCAGGAAGGTGCCATAACCACCACCGGGAGGCAGGAACTTAGCCACTTCATAATAATTGGTGGAAGAGAAGATCAGCCCGTAGAACATACTGTCTATCAGGTTACCGGCTGCACCGGCCAGGATCAGGGAACCGCAGATGAGCAGTCCTGTGCCATAACCCTGGGTTACCAGCTTCTTCATATAACGGAAGCCCAATACTACAGCGGCAAGGCGGAAAAGAGTCAGTACTACTTTACCGGCGTCGCCGCCAAATTTCATTCCGTAAGCCATACCGTCATTTTCAATGAAATGAATGCGGAACCAGTTAGGGAAAATGTTGAATTCCTGGTTAAAGTTCATGTGGGTTTTGATCCAAAACTTCAAAGCCTGGTCTATAACCAGCACCAGCACTACTATCCAGATTACGTGACGATATTTCAAAGGAATAAATTTTGTTAAAAGTACTAATAATGTGCAAAATCGTAATTTCTGGTCATTCCTGGAAATATACCCGCTTTACACGCTGAGAAATTCCTGTTAATATTTCATAAGGGATGGTTTCTGCCCAGTCGGCCAACTGCTGAACCGGCAATCCTTCCCCAAAAACAATCACTTCATCTCCTTCCGCTACATCCGGAATATGGGTGACGTCCAGCATTAGCATGTCCATGGCTACAGTACCCGCTACAGGGGCTAACTGCCCGCGTACCAGCATCTTACCTACGCCATTACTGAGGCGGCGGGGATATCCGTCGGCATAACCGATGCGTACGGTGGCTGTTACGGAAGGACCTTTAGCTACCCATCTGCCACCATAACCTACTGTTTCGCCTGTTTGCAGGTGTTTTACCTGGGCGACTGTAGTTTTTAGTGTACTTACCGGGCGCAGCTGCATTTCATTGCTGCCATCTATACCGTACATCCCTATACCCAGGCGAACCATATCCAGTTGCAAGTTTGGATGGCGCTGGATGGCAGAACTGTTAGAAATGTGCCGGATTACCGCATTGCCAAGGGCTTTTTGCAGTTCATGGCTCATCTCAAAGAACAACTCTCCCTGTCGTTTGGTGAAGAGGTCCCTGGAAGGATCTTCACTGGCTGCCAGGTGACTGAATACAGATTTTACTTTCAGGTATTCATTATCTGTGAGACGTAATGCCAGCTCAGGAATATCTTTTTTCTCAAAGCCCAGGCGATGCATGCCTGTATCCAGTTTAATATGGATAGGGAAATTGGTTTTCCCAGAGATAATCACTTCTTCTTCAAACTGTTGTAACAGGTGGAGAGAATAAATCTCTGGTTCCAGGTTCCATTGCAGGATAGCATCAAAAGAACTTGGTTCCGGATTCATGACCATGATCGGCATGGTGATGCCGGTCCTTCTCAGTTCAACGCCTTCATCTGCATAAGCTACAGCCAGGTAATCAATACCGTGGAACTGTAACAGGTTGGCTATTTCGAAACTACCGCTGCCATAAGAAAAGGCTTTTACCATGGCCATTACTTTGGTAGATGGCTGGAGTAATGCCTGGTATTGTTTGATATTATGGGAAACCGCACTGAGATTAATTTCCAGTATGGTCTGATGTACTTTTTGTTCCAGGAGTTTGCCGATGCGTTCGAATTCGAAGATACGGGCACCCTTCAGCAGGATGGTTTCATGCTGGAAATCCTGGGAGTTGAAGCTTTGTATAAACTCTTCTGTGGTAAGGTAAAACTGGCTTTTCAGGTCGGGTACCTGCTGGAAGCTCATTTTCTCTCTACCTATATTTTTGCCTATACCGATCAGTTTATTGATGCCCTTTTGTTGCAGCAGGCTGGCCACTTCTTCATAAAGGGAGGCATCGCTTTTACCACTTTGTAAGATATCACTGAGGATAACGGTAAGGGTAGGGTGCTGATGCTGTTGCTGTAAGAAGTCGAGCGCTATTGTGAGAGAACCGAGGTCAGAGTTATAACTGTCGTTGATGATAGAGCAGTTATTGATGCCCTGTTTCAGTTCCAGTCGCATGGCAATATTGCCTAACTGGTCCATGCGTTGCTGGATGACAGCCTGGTCCATACCAAGATGGATCATCAGTGCCCAGCAGTGAATGGCGTTCTCAATAGAACCTTCATCCACAAAAGGGATCGTGATATGTAATGGCTCTGTTTTATAGAGCGCATCTATACGGGCCTGGTTATTATTTTTATCTACAGCGATGATACGCAGGTCTGCATCTGTTTTGCGTGACCAGGTAAATAGCTGCAACCCTCCCTCATGATTATCTTTTTTCCCTACTACATTATGAAAGGCATTTACACATTCATTAAGGGCCAGGTAATCTTTGGAATAGATAAGCAGGTCGCTTTTGGAGAACAGTACCAGCTTTTCGTTGATCTTCTGACGGATGTTGAGGAAGCCTTCGCTATGTGCTTCGCCGATGTTGGTAAAGATGCCGATAGTAGGACGGATGATCTTTTCCAGGTGTTCCATTTCCCCGGGCTGGGAGATACCCGCCTCAAAAATGGCCAGCGTATGTTCCGGCTTCATCTGCCATACAGACAAAGGAACGCCTATCTGCGAGTTATAACTTTTTGGACTGCGAACGATGTTGTAGTCCTTTTCCAGCAGCTGGTACAGCCATTCTTTGACAACAGTTTTACCATTACTGCCGGTAATACCGATAACGGGTATGTGAAAATGCTGACGGTGAAAAGCTACCAGTGCATGTAATGCATTCATGGTATCCTTTACCAGTATAATGTTGGCTTTAGGAAATTTGCCTGGTTCCGGGGGGGCACTCACTACGAAATTACTTACACCTTTTTCGTACAGTTCCTGCATGTACTGATGAGCATTCCGGCGGTTGCTGACCAATGGAATAAAAACAGATGTTTCCGGAAAAGTCAGTTTCCGGCTGTCCAGCAAAATGTGTTCAATCTCCGGATTACCCGTCTGCTGTAATAATTCACCTTTCAGCACTTTGCTGATACTTTCTGCGTTGTACACTGATTGATTTATTTTTTGCTGCTTATTTTAATATTCCCCGATATAAGATTGGGTAATGTACAATGGCTATACAATAAATATACCGGGGTTCTATTGGCCTTTTGACAAGCGCAAATATAGGTTAACTATTGCTCCTTAAACAATTAGAAAACATAGAGAGCATTATTTATTGGTTACTACTCAAATTTTCGTTGCCGGATAAACTGGAATATGGCAGCAAAAAGTAATATTATACCGATAGGAACCAGGAAACAGATCACCTGCCACTTTGTTTTTTCCTGTTTGACCTTTTCAGCATCTAACAGTCTTAGTGTCAGTTGTTTATTACGGGCTTCCATGATCCCGGAGTTGCTGGTGAGGTATTCCAGTGAATTGAGCAGGAATTCCCTGTTGGCAAAGACAACAGAGGGATTATACATATTGATACCCATCTGTAAAGGGCCTTCCTTCTGCGAAACGGCATTGGTGATAATGTCTGCATCACTCACCACGATCATCTTATTGATAGTGTCTGCGTTATTTTTAAACGGGGTACCAGTGACCCGTTCTATTGCCTGTTGTTCATTCAGGTCCAGCCTGTTGCGGAATACGGAAGTGAACTTTCCTTCCAGTAGCACGGCTACGGGCAGGTTATGTCTGGTGAACTGGCGCACGTTTGGTTTTACACGCAGGTCATTCCAGCTCAGTTGTACCGGAGCACCTACTGCATGGGTACTGTTAGAAGTAGTGAGCAGGATCGTTTTTGAGATATCGCCGCCTTTCACAGTATCGATGGAGCTGGCGAAATGACTGAGTACAGGATCCATATTTTTTACGATAGGATGGGCACCTGTAGGAGCCAGTAAAGGAAAATAAGGGAAAGGTACCAGCGCAAACTGTGGTTGATTCCCATTATGACCTACTATCTGTGGAATCTGATCACATTGAATATCCTGCAGCAGGTCCTGGTTGATGCGTACCCCGTATTTAAACAGCATATCCTCCAGGTTCAGGCCCTGGTCAAGCGCTACATAGGTTTCGTGATGCTGAAGACTGTCCATAGAGACGTTCAGTTCATCTACGAACCACATGACGCGTCCGCCATTCATCACGTACTGGTCTATTTTCAGTTTGTCCTCATCGGAGAAACGGCTGACAGGTTTGGCAAATATGATGAGATTAAAATCTTTAGGGATATGTGATACGTACTGTAAGGTGATGGTATCCAGCCCGTAATTGCTTTGCATGGTCGTGAGGGCACTGAATACTTCTGCACCCAGCAGTTCCCCATTGCCCAGCATATAACCCACCAGAGGTTGTTGTTTCTGTTGTAAATGATAGATAGCGCTGGAGAACTGGTATTCGAGCAATGCCTCAGAGCTGTTCATTGTTTCCAGCGGATTAGCGCCACCCTGGTTTTTCAGGAGATTGATGCCGATCGTTTTACTGCCGTAGTGCAGTAATGCTCCGGGGAAGATGAGTTTTTCGGAATAACCCTGACTGGCATCTTCCTGCACCTGCATGTTGAATGGGGTAATACCTCTTTCAACCAACGATTGCTGGAAAGCTAAACGGGAGGAGTCATCGAGGCCCTGGCCAGGACCCTGGAAGGAGAACTGGATATGTTGTCCGCCGTATTCGCGGAACTCTTCCAGTAATTCCTGGGTGGACTGCGCCAGTTGTTTAAAGCTGGCGGGATAATCTCCTTTCAGGAATACTTCAATTGTTACGGTACTGTCCAGGTTCCGGAGCAATTGTTTGGTATGAGGAGTGAGTGTATATCTTTTTTCAGCGGTAAGGTCCCAGCGGTTATGCAGGAACGCTGCCAGTATGTTAATGCCTGTCAGCACAACTATCACAATAATAGCACGCTGTAAATATTGTTTCCTTCTGTTGGTAGCCACAATGATAGTTTTATTCACATTAATCCCATATTCTACGCTGCAAGGATAACCTTGTCAGGTAAAGCATTAACCCGATTACGCTTACGAAATAAATGATGTCACGGCTGTCGATAACACCCCTGCTGATGGATACGTAATGAAACTGAATCCCGGCCATTTGCAGGTAGTAGTCAGCGCTGCCAGTGAAAGCAGGCAATTTGCTGAATGCATCAAAGCCGTAATAGAATATGAAACAGGTAAAAATAGCGATGAGGAAAGCTACTACGGAATTAGAAGTAAGGGAGGAAGACCATACACCGATGGCGGTGAATATGGCGCCCAGTAATAACAGTCCTGTGTAAGAACCGGCAATACCTCCGTTATCCAGGCTGGCGGGATTAGCGCTTAGCTGGCGGATAGCGATATAATAAACGATAGTAGGGATCAGGGAGATGAATACAACCAGTACACCTGCCAGGAATTTACCGGTTACGATCTGCCACCAGCTGAGCGGTTTGGTGCTGAGCAGTTCCATGGTACCGGTTTTAAATTCATCGGCGAAACTGCGCATGGTGATGGCGGGGATCAGTAATAAGTAGATCAGCGGTGCCAGTTTGAAGAGAGGGTCCAGGTTGGCATACCCGTCGTCCAGCAGGCTGGTATCGGGGAAGACAAATAGTAGAAGTCCATTAGCCAGCAAAAAAAGGATAATGGCCACATAACCTGTGATGCTGCTGAAAAACTGGTGAATTTCCTTTTTGAAAATTGCGAGCATAGTAATGACTGAAAGTACAAATATATATAATTAAAAATGATCAATTACCAAGTAGTAACTCAGTTTGATTTTGGGTGCAGGGCGAAGCCCTGCAAAACCCCTTTAAATTTTTTGTGATGGTGCGAAGCACTATCACAAAAAAATCAAACCAGCTGATTAACGCAATAAATGGTGTTATATGATAAATGGAGTAAAATAATATGGCGGTGAAAGTCCCCTGTGGCATCCTTGGGGCGCCTTTAAATATAACGTGAAGAATTACTTTGTCCTCTAAAATTAAGCCTCGAAACCTGTTTCAATCTCTTCAAACTTCAGTTCTTCCAGACCGTTTTTCGCTCTGTAGTCGTTGATAGCTGCTTTGATTGCTTCTTCTACCAGTGCTGCGCAGTGAATCTTTGCAGGTGGAAGGTCGAGTTCTTCTACAAGGTACATGTCGTCGATCTGCGCTGCTTCGTCCAGGGTCTTCCATTTCAACCATTCTGTTGCCAGTGAAGATACCGCGATAGCTGCGCCACTTCCAAAGGTTTTGAACTTTGCATCTGTGATGACGCTGGTAGCCGGATTTACCTGAATCTGCAACCGGATTACTTCAATATACTCCGGCACATGTACCAATCCCATCCCTGTGTTAGCGTTGGTTTTATCCAATGAGCCTGCATTTCGGGGGTTGTTGTAATAATCTAGTATTTTCTCCGAATAACCCATAAGTATAAGTATAAAGATGTCTAGTAGTATTCCGTCATATCCGCCCCTTCCTTAAACATTTCCCACAGGGGACTGATCTCCCGTAGTTTGTTCACTGTATCTGTTACGGTTTGGATGGTATAGTCAATTTCTTCTTCAGTAGTAAAACGTCCCAGTCCAAAACGAAGCGAAGAGTGTGCCAGATCATCTCCCAGCCCTAAACCTTTCAAAACATAGCTGGGTTCCGGAGAAGCAGAGGTGCAGGCGGAGCCGGATGAGAGGGCGATACTTTTGTTGAAACCCATCATCAGCGCGTCTCCTTCCACATATTTAAAGGATATGTTGCTCACATGAGGCAGGCGGCTGGCAGTGCTGCCATTTACATAAGATTCTTCCAGTTGCAGCAGGGCAGCTTCCAGTTTATTCCGTAAAATGGACAAACGCTTCCCTTCTGCTTCCATTTCCCGGAGACTTATTTCACAGGCTTTCCCAAAACCAACAATACCGGTTACGTTTAAAGTGCCGGAGCGCATACCTCTTTCATGACCACCGCCATCCATCTGGGCAATGACCTTTACCCGGGGTGATTTACGGCGTACGTAGAGGGCGCCGACGCCTTTAGGACCATAGATCTTATGGGCACTGAAAGTGGCAAGGTCTATTCCATCGCGGTTTACATCTACCGGTACTTTACCGGCCGCCTGGGTGATATCGCTCATCATCAGTACCCCATTTTTTTTAGCCAGGGCGCTGATTTCACGGATGGGGTTGATTACCCCTATTTCATTATTGGCATACATGATAGCCACCAGTATGGTTTTGGGAGTGATGGCCGCTTCCAGTTCCTTTAAATCCGGTAAGCCTTCACTGTTCACTTTCAGGTAAGTGACGGACGCTCCCAGCTTTTCGAGGTGTTTACAGGTATCGAGTATTGCTTTGTGTTCTATTTCTGTAGTGATGATATGGTTGCCCTTGTCCGCATACATCTCAAAAACGCCTTTCAGCGCCAGGTTATCCCCTTCGGTAGCACCGGATGTGAAGATGATCTCTTTGGGATCAGCGCCTATCAATGCAGCCACCTGTTCACGGGCAAGGTCTATTGCCGCTTCTGCAGCCCATCCGTAGGAATGGTTACGGCTGGAAGCATTCCCGAAGATCTCTGTGAAATAAGGAAGCATTGTTTCCACTACCCGCGGATCGCAGGGAGTTGTAGCATTATTATCCAGATAAACGGGCAACTTTAGCATATTGGCGTAGATTAAGAATTATACCAAATTTAGCACTTAATAAACTGTTTTCGGCGGTGGCATATATATAGGCGTATAGAGAGGGACTATAACTATCTACGAGATTTAGGATCTGATGGTTCCCTCCGGCAAGGTAAAAATGCTAACTTGCTGTTATGCTTAAAGTTGAACATATAGGTATTGCCGTACAATCGTTAAACGTTTCTGTTCCGCTGTTTGAAAAATTATTGAACAGTCCCTGCTATAAAAAGGAAGCAGTAGATAGTGAGCAGGTACAAACCGCTTTTTTCCGTCAGGGAGATACAAAAATAGAATTGCTGGAAGCTACTGATGAGAATAGTGTGATTGCCCGTTTTTTAGAAAAGAAAGGAGAGGGAATGCATCATATTGCTTTTGAGGTAACAGATATTTTGGCAGAGATGGAGCGGTTGTCTTCAGAAGGGTTTACATTGCTGCAAACAGTGCCTAAACGAGGTGCAGATAATAAACTGGTATGTTTCTTACACCCCAAAAATACCAATGGTGTATTGATTGAATTGTGCCAGGAAATATCCTGAAAAAAAGTTTTAATTAATTAAATCCGTCCGGAATATCTCATCGTATATACAAGCAGACACAGGAAAGAATCACGTTAGTAAGTAAAAACTATTTCAGTAATATTTAAACTTTTTAGAATCTACGTTGTTGTTAAGATTGTGATGGGAATGTTCTCGGAGTTGTAAGCGTTAAAGACGCGTTAAGCCTGACTATTACCTATTTAAGTTGTACTCATTATTAGCCAAGCAAAAAACTTCATCAATTAAATAATCAAACTAATTAATACGATAATACCGTACACCATAATAATATTTAAATCTTTTAGAATTACTCTAAAGTTGGCATAGGTTATGAACACCTGCGAGTTCTTTAACTTGCAGGTCTCTTTTTTTATATCACCTTCTCCATGCCCATACTTCTGGAGCCTTTAATCAAAATATAAGTATCTGTGAATTGTTGCTGCTTCAGCCATGCTGCTGTTTCTGCTGCGTTTTCAAGATAGAGGTAAGGATGAGTGATGTTATTGAAATCACCTCCTACCAATACTACTGCATGCCAGTGTGTACGTTGCAGCATATTTGTGAGTGCCTGGTGTTCTTTTACACTATCTTCTCCCAGTTCCATCATAGCGCCTAATAACAACACTTTTTTAGCGGCTTTGATACCTGCAAAGTTTTCTATGGCAGCTTTCATGCTGGATGGATTAGCGTTGTAAGCATCCATGATGATAGTATTACTATCCTGTTTAATTACCTGTGAACGGTTGTTGGACGGCGTATATGCTTCGATGGATTTGCGGATGTTATTATCGGGTACCTTGAAATATTTTCCTACTGCTACTGCGGCCATTACGTTAGGGAAATTATACGCACCTACCAGCTGCGTGGATATCGTTCCTATACCTGTTACATTCACGCTCAGGAGTGCGGAATCTGCGAGAGGTTCTCCTGTGTAATCAGCGGTTTTTTCTCCGTAGGTAATCACTTGATTTATTCCTTTGCTCATCTCCTGCAAATAGGAATATTCATTGTATAAAAATACTGTTCCACCATTGTCACGAAGGAAATCGTAGAGCTCTCCTTTGGCCCTGCGTACGCCTTCTTCACTGCCAAAACCTTCCAGGTGTGCTTTACCAATGTTGGTGATGATACCGTGTGTGGGCAAGGCTATCTTACAGTATGCAGCTATTTCATGTTCATGATTGGCACCCATTTCTATTACTGCCATTTCCGCATCTGCCGGAATGCGCAGGATGGTTAAGGGAACACCTATGTGGTTATTCAGATTACCAGCTGTAGCAGTCGTTCTGAAGGTAGAAGATAATACTGCGCTAACCAGTTCTTTAGTAGTTGTTTTTCCGTTGGTTCCGGTGATGGCCAGAAAGGGGATCTTTAGTTCCTGCCTGTGCCGCAATGCCAGTAACTGCAAGGTTTCCAGCACATCTGTGGTGAGCATCATTTTATCCGGCTGTGTAAAATATTCAGCTTCATCTATTACTGCAAAAGCGGCTCCTTTTTCCAGGGCAGCAGCAGCATAAGTGTTGCCGTTGAAGTTGGGTCCTTTGAGGGCAAAGAACAGATCTCCTGTTTTTAACTGACGGGTATCTGTCTGAATAGATGTATGTTTTTTATAAATATCGTACAGCTGATCTATGTTCATAGAAACAAAAGTATCAAATTCCGGGAGTTGAACAAGTGTATATAACAGAGAATTGCTAAAATCAAAATATTATTTATTTACTATATACTTTAAATTTACGCTAAGCGTTCTTATCAGAATCAAAATAACCATATTTATTAAACCTATGGGTTCATGTAACCCGTGCCAACTAAAAGACGAGACCTATGAAAACTTTACTGTTACCCACACTGCTATGCCTGCTGGCGTACGGTTGTACTGCAGAACATGCCCCTGCTCCAGACCCGGGAATTACTGTCACCGCCTGTGACACTGCTGTTATTACTTCTTCTTATGTACTTACTGTTGTTGCTACTAACTGTACCAACAGATGCCATAAAGGGACCGGTTCTACGGCATCTACCAACTTTACTACTTATGATGGGCTCAAGTCTTACATCGTTGCCAACGAGGCTATTTTCCGTGAGCGTGTTACCAGCGCAGAAGCGGATATGCCGCCAGGCTCATCTCCTAAACTGGCACAGTCAACACGCGATTCCATCAATTGCTGGATCTCTCATGGCATGCCTCAATAACCATTAAAATCAGACACATGAAACGTATTACTACATTGTTTGCTGGTCTGTTCCTGACCTTATCCTGTTTTGCGCAGGATATCTATTCATGCAAAAACACTACACTTTCTTTCTTCTCTGCTACTCCGATGGAGGATATTGATGCTATTACTTCCAAAGGCGTTTCTGCTATCAATGTGAAAACAGGCGCTGTTTATTTTAAGGTGGCCGTGAACACTTTCAAGTTTAAGAAATCACTGATGGAGGAACACTTTAATGAAAACTACCTGGAAAGTGATAAATACCCGAATGCAGAGTTCAAAGGAAAGATCACCGACAACATCGACCTGCATAAAGATGGTACCTATAACGTAACTGTAGAAGGTACTTTAAACATGCATGGTGTAGACAAACTATACCGCGAGAAGGCCACTATTACTGTACTTGGTGGAAAACCTGCTGCGGAAACAAAGTTCAATGTTCACCTGGCGGACCATAAAATCAAGATCCCTACCCTGGTGGTGAAGAACATCGCGGAAACAGTGGAAGTAACCGTAAAAGCTAACTATAACTGACAAACACTATGAAATATATATTCCTGTTATTATTGGGTTGCAGTCTGGATTGTTATGCGCAGGACGATCTGTCGAAGATGTTCGGCAATGATTCTGTGAAAACGCATGAACCGGTTATTGCGACTTATAAATCAACCCGTATTATCCAGGGGCATTCTCCGGAGACGTTAAAAAAGCGTGAGCTGGACTTTAGAGTAGCTCACCATTTCGGTGATCTGGGAGGAGAATATGGTGGCGCCAAGACTTTCTTCGGAATGGATAATTCCAGTGATGTACGCATTGCTTTTGAATATGGTATTACGGATCGCCTGATGGTGGGAATAGGCCGTACCAAAGGCTCCGGCAGTCTTACACAGCTATATGAAGGACTGGCAAAGTACCGGTTATTAAGACAAACGACAGATGATCATGTACCGGTTTCTGTGAGTTTGTTTGGTAATGCAGTAGCCAGTGCAATGACATCCAGTGTTACAAAATCTGATGCGAGTTACTTTGATAAATTCTCTGATCGTATGAGTTATACAGGGCAGGTGATCCTGGCGCGTAAGTTCAACAGGAACCTGTCTTTAACACTGACTCCTACATTGGTACACCGTAACAGGGTGGTTTATATGGATGTGAATGATCTGTTTGCACTGGGTGCAGGCGGTCGGTTTAAGTTCTCCAAAAGACTGGGGCTGCTGGTAGAATATTTCTATCCTTTCCGTAGCCAGGAGAGCAAGGATTATTTTGCAGCGCGTGGTCAGAAGTTCTATAATCCCCTGGCTGTGGGGTTGGAGATTGAAACAGGTGGTCACGTTTTCCATGTCAATTTTACCAATTCTACTGCTATACTGGAGAATCAGTTTATTCCTGAAACGACCACTACCTGGCAACAGGGGCAGTTCCGCTGGGGATTTAACATCTCCCGCCGGTTTTCACTTTGATAGTAACTCATGAATTTATGATTGCGAATGATTATTTCGGTACAGATTATGATACTGCTGTCCATATGATCATTCGCAATTACTATTTTTGATGTATAATTCTCAATCTTTGGAGGCCGTAACATGTCATATAAAAGAGAGGTCAGTCCTGGCACGTATAGCAGCGGCGCGGATGAAAAGTCCGCAGATTGCTATGGTAATAGGCAAAACCATTCACCTGCATGGGGTGAACAGGAAGGAATTCCTGCAAGACCTGAGCTGGGTGCGCCATGAGGTATGTCATGTGGTGCAATACCAGGAGCTGGGGTTGGTTCCTTTTTTATGGCATTATCTGTGGGAGTGTAAAAGGGTAGGATACTATCAGAACCGTTTTGAGGTAGCAGCCCGGGCAGCGGAAAGAGATCCGGGCATCCTACGAAGCGTTTCTATTATTTAATGCAATGATTATCAGTAGATTGTATAAATCTAAAAGAAAAGTTAAAGTCTGGAGTAACATATAAATAGTAGTACTACTGGATTTATTTTGCTTATTTTTACGAAAAGCGAGGTGTTCTATGGTAAAGAAAGTAACAGACGGAATCACCATCAGTGTGGAAACATTTTATCAGCCGGATTATTCCAATCCGATTGGTAGTGAGTTCATGTTCGCCTATCGGATCACCATAGAAAATAATAATACTTTTCCCATCAAATTGCTGCGCCGCCACTGGTATATAATTGACTCTAACGGTACTCACCGTGAAGTGGAAGGAGAAGGCGTAGTAGGGGTACAACCATTACTGGCTCCTACTGAAAGTTATCAGTATGTTTCAGGATCTAATCTGCGTACAGAAATTGGTAAGATGTATGGTACTTACCAGATGGAAAATCAGCTGAACAAGAAACAGTTTGAAGTGAAGATCCCTGAGTTTCAGATGATTGTGCCTTTTAAGCTAAATTGATTTATCCCCCCTTTGTGTAATCTTGTGTGATAGAATAACCCGTTTTAATTCATGAATCCATGTGTAGGCTTTTCCTCTTTTGCCTGATGGTAACTGCTGTGTCATGTACCCATCAGAAGGTATTACCCTTACCTGCTGCTGATCCTGATAATGGCGGACTGATTCTCCCTGGAAATTTTGAGGCTGTTGTAGTTGCGGAAGGCGTTGGCCGGGCCAGACACCTGACCGTAAATGACAATGGCGATATCTATGTGAAGCTTACCTATAATGATATTATGGACGGGCGTGGAGGCACGGTAGCCCTGCGTGATAATGATAATGACGGGAAGGCAGATGTGATTGCTTATTTCGGGGATTATAAAGATGAAGGCGGACAGCCTGCCGGCATTGCTATTCATGATGGATACCTGTATACTTCTACTGTTAAATATGTGCTGCGAAATAAGCTGAAAGCCGGGCAGTTAGTGCCTGACAGCAAAACGGAAATCATTCTTACCGATGAGGATAAGGACTTGTTCCGGCACTGGCATTCTGCCAAACCACTTTGTTTTGATAACGACGGACATATGTATGTGCCTTTTGGGGCGCCTACGGATGCTGCACAGGATATAAAGTCTGCCGGTCCGGCGGGGATGCCTGGTGGTAAGGGTTTAGACCCTGCTCCTGATCTGGAATGGCATGCGGGTATCTGGCAGTTTTCTGCTGATAAAGCAGGGCAAACGCAGAAAGATGGGGTTAAATATGCTACTGGGATACGTAGTGCGCTGGGGCTTGCCTGGAGCCCGCTGGATAATACATTGTATAGTGTGGTGAATGGGATGGATAATTTTCATACCCGTTATCCGGGGGTATTTACTGCCTGGCAGGCGGCTGTATTGCCTGCGGAGACATTTGTAAAAGTAAAGGAGCATGCTGATTTTGGCTGGCCTTATGCTTATTACGATCAGATGCAGGGGAAGAATGTTTTACAACCCGGGTATGGGGGAGATGGGAAGATCGTTGGCCGGGCCAGTAAATTTGATACACCCCTGATAGGTTTTCCCGGGCATTGGGCACCGATGGACCTGTTGTTTTATCAGGGTAATCAATTCCCTGAGCGGTATAAAAAGGGTGCTTTCATTGCGTTTCATGGGTCTACGGACCGTTCTCCTTATCCACAGGCAGGTTATATCGTTTGTTTTGTTCCGTTTGAAAACGGGGCTCCTACAGGGAAATGGGAAGTATTTGCAGATGGGTTTACAGGAGTGGATACGGTGATGAATACCAGTGATGCGGTGTACAGACCTATGGGACTGGCTACTGGTCCTGATGGCTCTTTGTATATCTCAGAATCCAATAAAGGAAAGATATGGAGAGTGATGTATAAAGGCACGGGTAAATTTGGTGAAGCCCAGTTATCCAAAATGGAAGAACGTAAATCAAGGTCTTATATAAAAACACCGGATGAAGTAAAGGATAATATGGGGAAAGGTGGAGAGATGGCCGGAATGATTCTCTTCAATTCTTATTGCAGCAGTTGCCATCAGCGGAATGGGATGGGTGATAATAACCGGTATCCGCCATTGGCTAATTCTGAATTTGTAACAGGAGATAAAGACCGGTTGATTAAGATCATCCTGAATGGTTTACAGGGAGAGATTACAGTAGATAACAAGAAATTTAATGGACAGATGCCAGCGCATGGCAGCTTCCTGGATGATCATGCAGTAGCGTCTATTGTTACTTTTATCAAGAGGAGATTTACTGAAGATGAGAAGTTTATACTTACTGAAGAAGAGGTAAAGAAATTAAGATAATCAGATATCTCCGGCAAGGCTCAGGTGCAGAATTGATTCTCCTACCACTAATATTACAGAGAGGGTGAGGAAGATCCATAAAGATCTTTTGAGATGCCTGGCGTTGCTTTTTAATATGCCGAGAATGAGCCTTATGGTTACCAGACCGGCTACGATAGCAACCAGCAGATTATAGATGGAGAATGAGATTTTACTTACGTGATAATAGTTATAGAGATTACCGTAGAAATTATTCAGTCCGAAGATGGTGGAAATGAATGTCCATCCATAGATAAAGCAAAGGACAAAGCCCAGTGGTATAATGATTAAGGCTAAGGAACGCTGAAAAGGTTTTAAAACTGGCTTCATTAATAATTACTTCGGTCTGTATTTGGATTGTGAGAAGATCTGCATAGCATCTTTATTATCCATCAGCTGTTGCAAAGTTACATTCGAATGCTCTTTCATATACTGTTTCACGATCTGCCATCCCACAAAAGAACCTATCCTGCCAGGAGAACCTTCCGGCATACCCTGAGTAGACGGACCATCATTCATAAAATGCATATTACTTTGCCAGTCGGATTTATACAACAGGTTTTGCTGTACAAAGAACTGCCAGATCATCTGCTCACTTTCATTACAAAAATCCATCTGGTCTTTTGTATATCCGAGACGGATACTGTCCGGTACATCAGGCAGTACCTGTTCCAGGAAGTACTGGTGTTTACCGGCATTTACCAGCTGTACGATGAGTTTATCGCTTGGATCTGCACCAGGGTACATCTGCTGGGAGAGCACCTGGATACAGTTGGTAGTAATATATTCTTTGGAGAACTTGCGGATCATATAACCGGGATAGTCGGGTAACAGAGAATATACCGGGAAATCCTTGCCTAAGTACATATCGAGGCCAACACCCAGGATGGAATCAACCGTTACTGCGCCATAATTGCTGATAACGGAACTGAAGGCCACTACCTGTGGTGCTTTGAAAGCCGGGAAATAGTATTTTATGTAACGGAAGCTCTGGGCAAGGTCTTTTTCCAGATCATCCAGTTTTGGAAATTGTGCGTTGATAGTATCCTGTAATACCCTGAAATCGCTGTTGCTGACAAGCCGGCGTGTTTGCAGTTGTATCAGCTGACTGCTGTCCGCATAAGGGCCGAAATTCATAACATGCTCTATATAAGCAGGTAAAAATGCAGGGTAAGCCGCATCCAGCTGTTGTAAGGCAGTTTGTATATGCGTAGTATCCAGTTTGTAGAGGTCCTGATCAAAACGTTTAATATGCACCTCCATCGCAATATGACTCACATCTGGCACGTTTTTGTGCGTACAGGCGCTGAAACACCACAGGAACAGGATAGGAATAAGCAGCTTACTGCCGTTTCCAAATAATTTATTAATGTAATTTCGCATACTTATTCTATAACTACTTATAGGTAAAAATATTATATATACTGTATTAAAAAAAAGATAAAATTTATCATGAGGAAGGGAATATTGATCATTATGCTGTTCAGCTTCGTTGCAACAGCACAGGCACAAAGGAATTTTATAAGGGAAAACAGGGTACGCCTTGGCTTTACATTGACACCCGCCGCTGTAGCCCTGAAACCCCAGGAATCCGGTGTGGAACGTAATTCGGGCCGCGCAGGGATTAGTTTTGGGATCATGGCGGACTTCCCGCTGGACCAGTCCGGGCTTTATAACATCGCTTCCGGCTTACAGATTACAACTGCCGGTAGTAAACTGAAATATGATGCGGGTATAGGACTGGATGATTACAAACAGAACCCGGCAGAATATAATCTGAAGCTCACTTATATAGAGATTCCCTTTGCTTTAAAATTAAGAACTGATTCCAGGGATGGAATTGGCTTCTGGGGACAGTTTGGTACTTACCTGGATTTCCCGGTGCGTGGCAGAGCGGACATTATCAGCCTGACTAACACCTATGATAAAGTGAATGTATTACGCGATATCAATCCTATCAATATGGGACTGCTGATAGGCGGCGGGATAGAGTATCCATTGGGAGACAGGTTAACAGGTGTAATAGGTTTAAACTACCAGAATGGCTTCGTGGATGTTACCCGGAATGCCAAATGGAATGATGGCAAGGTAAATATGAATAGCTTTGCACTGAAACTTGGACTCTTTTTTTAAAAATACCCGATAGATGAAAATTATACTGGCACAGCAGAACTATCATGTAGGCAATTTTGAGGCGAATACGAAGAAGATCCTTCAGGGGATAAAAGATGCAGCAGCGCAGGGAGCCGATCTGGTAGTGTTCTCCGAATTGTGCGTATGTGGTTATCCTCCCCGTGATTTCCTGGAATTTGAAGATTTTATACAGCAATGTTATGCTGCCATCGATACTATAAAAGCACATACTCATAATATCGCGGTACTGGTAGGCGGACCTGCCCGTAACCCGCAGCAGGAAGGAAAGGACCTGTTTAATGCTGCCTGGTTCCTGTATGAAGGGGAAGTAAAACAGGTGATCCATAAAACACTGCTGCCTACCTATGATGTGTTTGATGAATACCGCTACTTTGAACCGGCTTATGCCTGGAATGTGGTCCCTTTTAAAGGAAAGAAACTGGCAATAACCATCTGTGAGGATATCTGGAACCTGGGAGATAATCCCCTGTACCGGATTTGTCCGATGGATCAGCTGATAGAACAACAGCCGGATGTGATCATCAATATCTCCGCTTCTCCGTTTGATTATGATGCGCAGCAGAAACGTAAGGAGATCATCCGTGCGAATGTATTGAAGTATAAGATCCCGCTGTTTTATAGCTGTACCGTGGGTTCTCAGACGGAAGTTGTGTTTGACGGCGGTTCACTGATCGTTGACGCACAGGGAAATATTGTGAAAGAAATGCCTTATTTCGAAGAGGCAATGGATGGGGTGGTACTGGAAGATTTAAAAGCTTATGATGGTACAATCACCAGCAGTGATTATACGCCTATTACAGGATTACAACCCGAATATAATATAGATCGTATCTACAATGCGCTTGTGCTGGGGATTAAGGATTATTTCGGGAAGATGGGCTTTACGAAAGCTATTTTAGGTTCTTCCGGTGGTATTGACAGCGCAGTAACACTGGCCCTGGCCGTTGAAGCTTTGGGAAAAGATAATGTACGTGCAGTGCTGATGCCTTCACCTTATTCTACAGAGCATTCTGTAGATGATGCGGTGGCATTATCTAAAAAACTGCATAATCCTTATGATATCATCCGGATTAATGATATCTATGAGATGTTCCTGCAAACGCTGGACCCTTTCTTTATGGGATTGCCTTTTAATGTGGCGGAAGAGAATACGCAGTCGCGTATCCGTGGGAACCTGCTGATGGCATTGTCTAATAAGTTCGGGTATATCCTGCTGAATACATCCAATAAGAGTGAGTTATCTACCGGGTATGGTACGCTGTATGGTGATATGGCCGGTGGATTGTCTGTACTGGGAGATGTATACAAGATGCAGGTGTATGCGCTGGCAAGGTATATCAACAGAAATGAAGAGATCATTCCTGTGAATATTATTGAGAAGGCGCCTTCGGCGGAACTTCGTCCGGATCAGAAGGATAGTGATAGTTTGCCTGATTATGCTATTCTGGATACATTGTTATATCAGTATATAGAGCGTCGTCAGGGACCGCGTGAAATCATCGCCCAGGGCTTTGATGCTGCACTGGTAGCCCGTACGCTGAAGATGGTGAATAATAATGAGTACAAGCGTAATCAGTTCTGCCCTATTATCAGGGTATCTTCCAAAGCCTTTGGGGTAGGGAGAAGAGTACCTATAGTAGGAAAGTATTTAAGTTAGTTATATTTGCCAAAATTTAATCAATAGCTATACAATGTTACAAGTTCCGTTCATTCGTCAAAATAAGGCCCTGGTGCTGGAACGGCTCGCTTTGAAAAACTTCAAGGAGCTGGATCTGGTGGAAGAAATCCTGGTGCTGGACGACAAGCGCAAGAAGCTGACCCTGGAATACGATGAGACACAAGCCAAAATAAATTCAGCCTCCAAAGAGATTGGTAAGCTGATGGCACAAGGTCAGAAAGAAGAAGCGGAAGCCCGTAAATCGGAAGTAGCATCACTGAAAGAAAGACTGCAGCCTGCCAATGAAGAACTCATTGCTACAGAGAAAGCCCTGCACGATGTGCTGATCAAGCTGCCAAACCTGCCTGCTGCGGATGTACCGCCAGGTAAAACTCCGGAAGAAAATGTAGAGGTCCGTAAGGGTGGTACCGTACCTGTGTTATATGCAGGCGCTGTTCCTCACTGGGACCTTGCTAAGAAATACGACCTGATTGATTTTGAGCTGGGGAATAAGATCACCGGCGCTGGTTTCCCTGTTTACAAAAACAAGGGCGCCCGTTTACAACGTGCCATGATCCAGTATTTCCTCAATTTCAATATCGATAACGGGTATACGGAATTCCAGCCACCGCATATGGTGAATGCTGCTTCTGCCTATGGTACCGGTCAGTTACCGGATAAGGAAGGTCAGATGTATTTTGTAGGTGAGGATGAGTTATACCTGATCCCTACTGCGGAAGTACCACTGACAAACCTTTACAGGGATGAGATTCTGAAGGATACCGACCTGCCAGTAAAAATGACCGGCTATACACCTTGTTTCCGTCGTGAAGCAGGTTCTTATGGCGCACATGTACGTGGATTGAACCGCCTGCATCAGTTTGATAAAGTAGAACTGGTACAGATCGTACATCCGGATAAATCTTATGATGTACTGGAAGAAATGGTATTGCACGTAGAGAAGCTGGTACAGGCATTAGAACTGCCTTACCGTATCTTAAAACTGTGTGGTGGTGATATGGGTTTTGGCTCTGCACTTACTTATGATTTTGAAGTATACAGCACTGCTCAGCAGAGATGGCTGGAAGTAAGTTCCGTATCTAATGTGGAAACATTCCAGGCAAACCGTGCCAAGATCCGCTTTAAAGATGGTACCGGTAAACCACAGCTGGTACATACCTTAAATGGGAGTTCCCTGGCGTTACCGCGTATTCTTGCCTGTATCCTGGAGAATAACCAGGTAGAAGATGGTATTAAGATCCCTGCGGTATTGCAACCCTATTTTGGTAGCGATAAGATTGCATAATAATTTAAATAATTAATCAGGAGAGGGTGTGTCAGAAATTTGATACACCCTCTTTTTTTTGTAATTAACTTTACCGTATGCACCACTTTTTACCTAATGGACAGGGATTGGAGATTCGCAAGGCAACCGTTGAAGATGCACCGGCTATGCTTGCCTATTTCCGTCAGCTGACAAATGAAACGGATTTCCTGCTGTTTACACTGAGGGAAGCATCCGAACTATCCATAGAAAGTGAAAAGGATTTTATTCATTCTTTCAGGGATGATAAAAAGGATTTATTGCTGGTGGCAGTCAGTGCCGGTCAGCTGGTAGGGTCTATTACTATTAAACAACCTGATCTCTGGAAACAGGCTCACCTGGGGCAGCTGGGTATTGGCGTGCTGCATCCCTACTGGAATATGGGCATAGGCAGAAGGCTGGTGACTGCCGGGTTACGCTGGGCGGAGCAGCATAAAGACATGGAGATTGTTCATCTTAGTGTGTTTTCCAATAACGAAAGGGCTATTCAGTTATACCGTAACTTCGGTTTTATGGAATATGGCAGGATGCCACAGGGTGTGCGTCAGAAAGATGGCGCTTATGGAGATACGATACTGATGTGTAAAAGGATAAAGAACTTATAATGCAACGATACGACAGACAATTAAAACTGGAGGGCTTTGGCCCGGAGAAACAACAGCTGCTGCATAATGCAAAAGTATTGGTGATAGGTGCAGGGGGATTAGGTGTTCCCGTATTGCAATATCTTACCGCTATGGGTGTAGGTACACTGGGCATAGTAGAACATGATACGATCTCTGTTACCAACCTGCAACGCCAGGTGATCTATAATACAGAAGATACCGGCAAGCCTAAATTGCAGATGGCTGTCAAACGCCTGCAACAGTTAAACCCGGAGATCACTTTTATACCTCATGATACCTGGCTGACGCCTGATAATGCGCTGGCTATTATCAAAAATTATGATGTTGTTGTTGACTGCTCGGATAATTTTGGTACACGATACCTGGTGAATGATGCCTGTGTGATGCTGCAAAAACCTTTTGTGTACGGAGCTATTCATAAGTATGAAGGACAGGTGAGTGTGTTTAATTATAAAGGCAGCGCTACGTATCGCTGTTTGTTTCCGGAACAGCCGGAAGCCGGTGCTATGCTGAATTGCAGTGATATCGGTGTGTTAGGTATTCTGCCGGGGATTATAGGCAGTTACCAGGCGAATGAAACCGTAAAGATTATCTGTGGGATAGGAGAAGTACTGAAAGATCAGTTGCTGACGATTGATACATTGTATAATACGCATCATGTGTTTCAGGTGAAAGCTGTTGCGGGTAATCATGATATTAAAAGTCTGCAGGCGGATTATGAACAGCCTTGTGATACTGGTGGAGTGAAAAATCTTTCAGTGAAACAGTTGCAGCAGTGGCTGGAAGAGGGCCGTGATATTCAGTTGATAGATGTACGGGAAGCTCATGAATGGGAGATCTGTCATCTGCCGCAGGCAATGCATATCCCGATGCGGATGGTTGGACAGGTAGCTTCACAGTTTGATAAAGAAAAGCCGTTAGTATTGCTTTGTCATCATGGAATGAGAAGCAGGATGATAGCGAATCAGTTGTATGCGGGGGGCTTTGCTCCGGTGTATAATGTGGAAGGTGGGATTCATGCGTGGGCGAATGAAATAGATCCTGAAATGAATATGTATTAACATGTCAGTAGAGCTTTGCATTTTATTTTTCATCATCGCATTGTTATATGCTTCTGCCGGATTTGGCGGAGGTTCCAGTTATCTTGCTTTAATGGCATTGGCGAATGTAGATTTTCATCTGATGAAATCTACTGCATTACTTTGCAATATTGTAGTAGTTGCCGGTGGGGTATATCATTTCTATCGTGCAGGGCATTTACCTATGAAAAAGGCCTGGCAGATAAGTTTAGCGAGTATACCGATGGCATTTATCGGCGGGTATCTTCCTCTAAAACAAAAGACGTTTTTTTTATTGTTAGGGATTGCGCTTACAGTAGCTGCGCTGCTGATGTGTTATCGTTTATTTGCAGAGAAGAATTATGTGCCGGATGAAGATAAAAAGGGGAATCTGAAATATGGTATTATCGGTGCTTTTATTGGCTTCCTTTCCGGTATGACCGGGATAGGTGGAGGTATTTATTTATCGCCTATTTTACGTTTGGGGAGATATGATACGGCGAAGAATATCGCGGGGTTATGCAGCTTTTTTATCCTTGTAAATTCTATCAGCGGATTATTAGGCCAGGCAGCAAAAAACCAGCTAACGCTTGATTGGCATTTTGCTGGTCCTTTGTTGTTATCCGTTATTGTTGGCGGTCAGATAGGTGCGAGATTATCCGCAGCTGTACTGAAGCCCCGTATCGTTGAAGGGGCTACCGCTTTATTGATATTGTACGCGGGCGTTCACATGTTTTTTCAGTGATGGCTTTTGTTTTTTCTTCCTGCCCAGCCATATCATCAATCCTGTTATTGGTAATGAGGCGGCTACCCATGCACAAATTAATGCGAGTATTTTTGTAGGCCATCCGTAGATACTTCCTGTATGTATGGGATAGAATAATCTTCTTGCTTTCATGCCCTTACTTTCTTTTGCATAAAGACGTTCCTGCACCAGCTCTCCTGTTCCTTTCTGGAAATACATAAAGTCTACTACGTTACTGATAGAGGCAGTGGTATTGACTTTTGAAACAGCTACGGCAAGACTGTCATTCTCTGCAAAGCGGATCATGATGGTACCGGGATGCGTTAATTTCTCATTGGTGGTGTTCAGCATTTTATCCAGGTAAGCAATGTGAGTACCTTTTACCGGCTGGCTTTCAGGTACTTTCATTTTGGTAGATTTTGTATTTCCATCCAGTGCATAGAAAACAAGATTGTTCACCCATTTATAACTCCACACTAATCCTGTTAAGGAAATCATCAACACGAAAATATTGATATAAAAACCGAAGATAGCGTGAAGGTCCCAGTTGAGACGTTTAAAAGAAGCATTCCATTTTACGCTGAAGCGTTGTTTACGATTGTTTCTTTTAGGCCACCAGAGAACGAGTCCGGTAATGATGAGGATGGTAAAGATACTGCATGAAATGCCGGTGATGATTTTACCGGTATCACCCATGCAGAGGTAACGATGTAAACGGAGTACTACTGCAAAGAAGCGGCCTTTTTCATCTACGGCTTTTATGATCTGTCCGGTATAAGGATTAACAGCTATCAGCATTACTTTACCATTGCCTTTACCTGCTTTTCCTTTTCTTTGAGAGAAGAGTACGGTACGGTTGGCTTCAGGCTCTACAATAATGTAGTTTGCTTTGAAATCCGGGTAGGCTTGCTGTACTTTCTCTGCCAGGATATCTGTAGATATTTTTTCTGCCTGTTGTGGCACCTGTACATAATAAAGAGAAGGCTGGAAAATATGTTCCAGCTCGTCCTCAAATACCAGCAGACTGCCACTCAAAGCCACGATCAATACTATTAATCCTGAGCCGATGCCCAGCCATAGATGTAACCATCCGATAATCTTCTTCATCATTAAAAAGTATAAGTAAGGGTAGTCTGCCAGCTCCTCGGTGCGCCGGGAAAAAGGCGAAGATAATCATATCCTCCCACCCAGTATATTTTGTCAGTAATGTTATTGAAATTAAACTGTATACGTACTTTGTTCCATTTGTAATAAAGTGCAGCATTCAGTAATGTATATCCCGGAAGGTGCTGAACTTTGTTGAGAGAAACGTTTCTTTCTGTAACGAAGTTGGCCCCTATACCTGCACCTAATCCTTTTACAACTCCATTAGCTATGGTATATTTTGTCCAGATATTTCCCTGATGTTTAGGGGCATTTGGTTTCTGTACACCTACCAGGTCTGCATCTGTTTTACCGGATTGGGTAATGGTAGCGTCGTTGTAGGCGTAGGACATGATCATGTTCCAGTTATCGGTGATTTGTCCGGCCACATCGAATTCTACTCCTTTGGCAGTTTCCTGTCCGATCTGTACCATCAGGTCTGGTTGTTCTGTATTATCCGCGCTATATAAACTGTTCTTTTGAATAATGCGGTATACAGAAGCGTTGGCTGTTAAACGGCCATTGAACCATTCTGTTTTAAGACCACCTTCAATGAGTTCACTTTGCAAGGGATCAAATGGTCCGCCGGAAAGCGGGTTTGACTGAGTAGCTGCATCCTGTGGATTGTAACCTTTTGTATAGATACCGTAGAGGTTAATGTTTTTAGTGAGGCTGTATACTAAACCAATACGTGGTAAAAGCGCATGTTGTCTCACCTTTTTAACGGTGTCTGTTTTGTAATTGGCCCTGTCTGTATAGGTTTCGTAGCGCAGACCTACCAGTAACTGTAAGTTGCCCAGCTTCAGCTGATCCTGTAAATATAATCCGCCCAGACTTGCGTAGGTTGGTTTGGTTGCTGAGTTAGCGGTGTTGTAAATGTATTGGCTCATGTCTTCTTCTTTGTTATCGTTTTTGGTGAGATCGAAAGAAGAGACATTTGGTTTAGGGATGCTGATGGTTTGTCCGTTTGGCAGTGTGTAATCGTAGAACACGTAGTTAGCTGCTTTCGCGGGATTATATGCTGCAGTGCCTCCGCTTTTTAACAGGTAATTGTTGGCCGTTAACTGGTAAGAGCCAGGAGGAACCATTGTTTGTGAGTAGTCGTAGCCAAGTAATAGTTTGTGTCCTACTTTACCGGTGTTGGCATCGTAGGTGAAATAAGCAGAAGCGTTGTCGCTGTGCTGGTTTAATTCACGTCTGAATACCTGCCGGGCCACGAGATTGTTGATGACTTTACCCGCAGAATCCGGTGCGTATGAGTTAGAGCTGCGGTGTTCCAATAAGTTCTGATCGTATCCGGTACGCAGGTAGGCGACGTTGAATGCCAGTTTGTTGTTGAACTGGTGTGTGAGTGAAGCCATTGCGGTGTAGGTAGCTTCATTGAGGTAATCGTTTTTAGCATTCAGCGACTGAGAGATAGGTGTAGAGTAGAGATCTTGTCCGTTGAAGATGGATTGTCCTCTGTCTAACCTGCTTCTTGACCTGTTGTATACGAAGTCTATGTTTATCCTTGTCCTGTCTGTTGGCAGGAAGGAGAGGGATGGCGCTATGACGATGTTTTTATCAAATTGCAGGGTGCGGAAAGACTTAGCGTCTTCGTAACCCAGGTTTAAGCGATAGAGGACCGTTTTTTTGTGATTGAGAGGGCCGGTAATATCTGCCAATGCACGTACTGTGTTAAAGCTGCCGGCTGTGATACTTACTGATTGTCTGTTCTGGTCTAAAGGCTTTTTGGTAACACGGTTTACAGTACCTCCGGGAGAGGCGTTGCCGAATAATGCAGAGGCAGGGCCTTTGATCACTTCCACTCTTTCCAGGTAGTTTACCATCGGTTGTTTCCAGAAGCCGGTGAAGGTGCGCATACCATTCATCAGTTGGGTGGTGGAACCGCCGTTGATACGGAATCCGCGAATGGTGAGGTCATCATAGAAGGTGAACTGGTTTACACCGCTGATGTTTTTAACGACGTCTCCCATTCTTACTGCTGCCTGGTCCTGCATCAGTTCTTTGGTTACATAAGAGATGGATTGCGGAACGTCTTTTAATGCGGTAGCTGTTTTACTGCCGATGAAGGAGTTAGTGTTTTTATAGCCTAATTCTTTTCTACCGGTGATTTCTACTGTTTGCAGTTGTTCTGTGGAAGGGAGTAGCAGGATGTCTACATGATTTCCACTGGTGACTGTTTTTTTGATGGTTTCGAAACCTGTATTGGAGAATTGTAATGTATATTTTCCTGCTGGTAAGTTGGTAAAGCTGAAATGACCTTTTTCGTCTGTGATTGTGTTCAGGGATTTACCGGTGATGGTGATACTTACTTTTTCCAGCGGTTTATTGTTGATGTCTCTTACGACACCGGTGATATTAGTTTGCGCATAAGCTGCGACGGAGAGGAAAATTAATAAAATGGTAGACTTAATTGCATTGAACATAGGTTGCTGACATATTTAATGCAAAGGACGACCCTGAAGGAGAGAAGCCTCACTCGAATCGGGAAAAATTATGATCGAAAGCGGAAAATGGTTGTTATAACAGACTAATGAGTGTAGCCAAAGTGCGCGGTTAACAGGAAGGAGACAGGACGGAGAGAGGAAGGAGAGTGGGATTAGCCTCCTATCATGGACATACTATCCCAGTGTTTGCTTCCTTTTTCGGCTTCGAAGCCATCGGCAGCCCGGGTGTTTAACGTGTATTGGATTTCCTGCATGAGCTGGTCACTGCTGGCCCCGCTTCTGATCAGGTCCCTGACGTTCAATACATCGTGGCCGTAGAGGCAGGTTTTGAAGCCGCCGGTAGGGGTGATACGGATGCGGTTACAACTGCCACAGAAGGTGCGGCTGTAGGCGGCGATAACGCCGATTTTGCCTTTGTGGCCGGGGATATGATAGTTTAGAGAGGTGGAATGAGGGGCATCCTTGAGTTTTTGCAGTTCGTATTCGCCACTCAGGGTATCCAGTATCCGCTGGTAATGCCATTGCTGGCCCGAAAAGGCGTGTCCCTGCCCGTTAAAAGGCATTTCCTCAATGAACCTTACAGTGATAGGTTTGGTGGCTGTTAAGGCCGCAAAATCAAGTAATTCATCAGTATTTACGCCACCCATTACGACCATGTTCAGTTTTACGTTCATGTCATGTTCGAGCAGGTTGTCCAGGGTGTGCATGACGGCGGGGAACTGATCACGGTGGGTGATTTGTTTGAATTTATCCCTTTGTAGGGTATCCAGGCTTAAATTGATATTCCTGATACCCAGTGCCTTGAGCTGGGGGATGAAGGGCCCGGTCAGCACCCCGTTGGTGGTGATGGATATTTCAGGGAAGATGGCTGATAGTTTGCTGAGCAGTTGCATCAGGTCTTTCCTGAGGAAAGGTTCTCCACCAGTGATACGGACTTTGCTGACGCCCGCGGCGGCCAGTGGCTGCATCACAGCGATGATCTCTTCGTAAGTGAGGATTTCACGCCGTTGCAGGAACTGCATGTTTTCCGGCATGCAGTAGGTGCAGCGCAGGTTACAGCGGTCTGTTACAGCGAGTCTTACGTAATTGATAATGCGGTTATGAGCGTCTTTGAGCATTAACAGCTTTTTGTAGGATTGTCAAATGCCATGCTTTCATCTTCATTTCTCTCTGTCAGACATTTAAAATCTTTTTCCACGAGAATTTGTAATGTAGAATTATCCGGGTTGGGTAATTCCATTGAAAATCCTACCTGTTCGGTGAGCATCCAGGTTTTTAGCTGTTGAGCAGGGACGTAAAGCGTAGTGGTCGTTTGTTCCAGTTTGATACACGGTTCGCCGGCGGTGATAGTGAAATGAAGGGCTGCGGGGCCTATGGTCGTAGTTTCACTTACCTGCTGTTCTACCTGCAGGATTTCTATATCTTTTTTGTCTAATCTGTAGCGGATGCTATTGCCCCGGATCCTTATTTTCATCTTATGCTAATTATCTCGTAGTTAAAATTACTACTTTAGCTACATTATGCGTGTATTGTTATTTGGTATTGCAAAGGATATTGCCGGTGCGCCGTTCATTACGGCGGAAGGGGTGAGTACGGTGGCAGAGTTAAAATCCTGGTTGTATGGGCAGTATCCGGCTTTGCGACAGTTGCGGTCATTGATGGTGGCAGTGAATAAGGTGTATGCGGGGGATGCTGAAATGTTAAATGCAGCCGATGAAATAGCGGTTATTCCTCCTGTTAGTGGTGGATGATAAGGGTAGGGATTCAGTCTCCGGCAAGAGCCTAAACTCTCCTGTAAACTCTTTATAACTGAGAATAGACTAGTATATAACCCCTATATAAGGCGTATCTATATAAGTACGGCTTATATACGGGTTATATACCCTAATGCACAGAATCTCAGTAGGTTAACACTACCTATTAATATTTCGATGCTTTTTTGATGCTGATTATCAATATATTAAAATATAAGGAGAATTATTATAACAGAAAAATGCAGGTACTTTTACAGATAAATACTAATATTTCTGTTCAGCAGGCGCTGGATTTTGTGCAGACTCCTGACTGTGGAGGCGTAGCTGTGTTTGTTGGAAATGTACGGAATGTTACGAAAGGAAAGGCCGTGACAAAGTTGTTTTTTGAATGTTATGAGCCGATGGCTTTGTTAGAAATGGAGAAGATCGCACAGCATGTGATTGATCAGATGGGGGTAAAGAAGCTGGCTATTCTGCATATTGTGGGGGAGAAATTCCCGGGGGATACTGTTGTTGTGATTGCAGCGGCAGCACCGCATAGAGCTGCTGCTTTTGCAGCTTGTGAATATGCTATTGATACGTTGAAAGAAACGGTACCTATCTGGAAAAAAGAATATTTTGATGATGGAGCGGTTTGGGTTGCTGCGCATCCGTAAAATAAACTTAAGCTCAAAACCTTTCAAACTTATTTAGTGCAATTTCTCTTTTGCTTCCTGCATTTCTTCGGGAGTGTTTGCATTAAACTGCTCTGCGGCAAAAGGGTTCTCTATCACTTTTATATTTCCCTGTAATAAAGCTTTGCGAGGGCAGTTCTTACCTGATCCAAAACTTTGTTTTAGCAGCGCTAAGCCAGAAGGTTCCCAGATAGCTATCAGGGGTTCGGGTAACTGGTTAAAAGGACTGATAAATGCAGTAGCATCTTTTTCCGGTTGACGGGAATGCACCAGTAAACTCAGGCTTTGTAAACTGATTAAAGGGAGATCACAGGCCAGTACTAAAAAGGCACTCTCAGGGAACAGCGCATGTGCGCTAAGAAGGCCCACGGCTGGGCCACCACCGTCTATGCTGTCTGTAATAACAGGGATGTTATCAGTGAAGGCCGGTTGCTGATCAGCCCTGCAGGAAAGGTATACGTCAGGGACTAATGCCTGTAGCAAGGTATACAGGTATTGCCACTGGGGCATCCCGTGATAGGCAATATTGCTTTTATCCTGTTGCATCCGGGTGCTGTGTCCACCACAAAGTATGAGTCCTTTCATATTAAAATTCAATGTCATTCAGTTAAACTCCGTTAGGCGTGACGTGTTTGTAGTAAACATTAATATTCTCTTAATTGACTCCATAGGAGTCTCCTAAAGTGCAAATAAGAAGGGGACTCCTACGGAGTCTGTGTTTTGTTGTTTAACTCATTTGCTACAAACACGGGGCTCCTAACGGAGCCTATCATGTTATTCTACAAAATGTCGCCTGACTAAACGACATGGTATTGAAATTTCTTTTTCCTGTAGTGCCTCAGTTTGATTACATAATCTTCGCGCCAGATGTTGTTGACCAATAAATACACCTTATCTGACGTGAATATTAGGTGAAGTTAAATTGAAAAATAGATCCTGAACCCATATTCCAAAGCTAAATCAGAGAGCTAAACAGTCAGATGCAGTGTATTTATTGGTCAACAACATCTGCCAATCTACACTGTCATAACATTCAAACTGAGGCACTACCCTTTTTCCAATCAGAGAGATTAAAAATCTCTTTTACCACCTGTCTTACTAATCAGTTTTGTTTCTCTTATTACCATCCCATGTGTAAATGCTTTACACATATCATAAATGGTGAGCGCGGCTATACTGGCGCCTGTCAGGGCTTCCATCTCCACACCGGTTTTGCCGGTCGTCTTCACAGTGCAGCGTACTACTGCTTCCTCACCTTCCAGATGTATATCTACCTGGCAGCCATTCAGCAGCAAGGTATGGCATAGCGGAATCAGGTCCGGTGTTTTTTTCGCAGCCATAATACCTGCTAAGATAGCTGTCTGAAATACAGCACCTTTAGCGGTATGGATATCTGTTCCACTGAATTGCGCTCTTATTATTTCGGGAAGGAATACCCTGCTTTCCGCTACAGCTTCACGATTGGTATCCGTTTTACCACTAACATCCACCATTGCAGGTTGATCTGCAGCATTTAGATGTGAAAATCCCTGTTCATTGATCATAATAGGATAAATTTACAAAGTATCAAATTTAAAACAATGCTATTAGATGTTATTGCTGCTTCTGCTGCTGTAATGGGGACGGTCCGCGATTTCGGAATGGAACAGATACCCTTTACTGCCGCAACAGGACGGGTGTTACGGGAGCCGGTCCTGGCCGACCGTGACTTTCCTCCATACAACCGCGTAACAATGGATGGCATTGCACTGGATTATGAAACATATGCCAAAGGACAAACCGTTTTTGGTGTAGAAGACCTGCAGGCCGCAGGTATGCCCCGTATGCAATTGTCCAATACAGCTAACTGTATGGAAGTAATGACCGGCGCCATCCTGCCGGAAATGACCGATACCGTTATCCCATATGAACATCTGAGAGCCACAGAGCATGAAGGGTTCAAACGCTTTACTATCACTGCCGCTGTAGAACAGGGGCAATACATTCATACCCAGGGCGCAGATGCACTGGCAGGACAAATCCTGATGCCGGCAGGTACGTTGTTATCTCCCGCAGAGATAGGCGTACTGGCCTCTGTAGGCAAAACAACGGTGCAGGTAAGCAAGCTCCCCAAAGTAGCTATCATTGCCACCGGAGATGAACTGATTCCCGTAGATGGCACACCAGACGAACACCAGGTAAGAACATCCAATTCTTACGGACTGGCAGCCGCCTTACTGGAACTGGGGATCATCTCCACCTGTCATCATGTGAATGATAATGAAGCCGCTATTGCTGCGCTGTTCAGCTCCCTGATGGATGCTGATGTATGGATCTGTACAGGGGCCGTGTCTGCCGGGAAATATGATTACCTGCCGCTGGTGCTGGAACAAATGGGTATGACCACCATCTTTCATAAAGTGCAGCAAAAGCCTGGTAAACCTTTCTTATTTGGCCAGTTTGGAGCTGGTGATACAGAAGATATCCCGCTGATGGGAATAAATGATACGGACAATATTCCCTTAAGTGAAACCGGCCCTGTAGTATTTGCATTGCCCGGCAATCCGGTATCCGGTTTCATGTGTTGTTACCGTTATATTTTACCCTGGTTACGTGCCAGTTTACAATACGAAGCGCCACCAGTACCTTATGCGGTACTTGGCACAGATGTGACCTTTACACCAGCACTCACTTATTTTTTACCGGTACGCCTGCACCCTGTTTCCGGAGGAGAACTCATTGCTTTACCACCGCCATACCATGGCTCCGGAGATCTTGCAGCACTGTTACAGGCTGATGGTTTTTTAGAGTTGGCACCTGATAAAGATTTCTTTGAGAAAGGCAGCAGTTATCCCGTTTGGAAGTTCAGGTAATTTATGGAATACTATTTGGAGTTAAACCTTCCCGTTTAACAACTGTCAAAAATAAAACCCTTTTGCTTATGCCCCCAATCTCCGGAAAGTTACAAATGCAACACCTGGCCTGGAGGGCCGGCTTTGGAGAAAGTCTTCCTGTTATAGAAGAGTGGTCGCATAAAAAGCGTAAACAGGTCGTAGATAAAGTGCTGATCGGCAGAGAGAAAGATCAATTAACACCATTGACGCTGGCCAATCCTCCGGAAGTATCTGACACGCCTAAAAGTCAGATGACAAAAGATGAGAAGAAGGAAAAGAGGCAGATGGAAATGCAGGGGATCAGAGATCTGAATATTGCCTGGATCAATACAATGGTGAACAGCGAACATCCGCTGCGTGAAAAGATGGCGCTTTTCTGGCATGGACATTTTGCCTCACGTTCCAACAGAGCAATTTTTAGTGAGCAGTTACTGACCATCATCCGCACAAATGCATTGGGGAATTTTGGAGATCTGCTGACAGGCGTTTCCAAATCATCGGCCATGCTGGAATACCTCAACAATAAACAAAACCGTAAAGCTCATCCTAATGAAAACTTTGCCCGTGAAGTGATGGAATTATTCACACTGGGCAGAGGCAATTATACAGAAACTGATGTGAAAGAATCTGCCCGGGCCTTTACCGGATGGAATTATGACGCAGATGGTAATTTCGTATTTCAGGAAAAAGCGCATGATACCGGAGATAAAACTTTCTTAGGAAAAACAGGAGATTTTAACGGGGATGATGTGCTGAAAATATTACTGGAAAATAAACAGACAGCTAAATTCATCACGACTAAAATTTATAAATTCTTTGTAGATGATATACCTGATGATGCAAAAATAAATGCACTGGCAGATAAGTTTTATGCATCCAATTATGATATCAAAGAATTGATGCGTACCATTTTTATGGCCGACTGGTTTTATGATGCCCGTTATATTGGCGGACATATAAAATCACCCATTGAATTGATTGTTGGATTACGCAGAACAATACCTGTTACATTTGAGAAAGAAGAAGTGATGCTGTCTTTTCAACAGATATTAGGGCAAACCCTTTTTTACCCGCCAAACGTTGCCGGGTGGCCCGGTGGACGTAACTGGATAGATAGTTCCAGCCTGATGTATCGTCTGCAATTACCGCAGATGATTTTGTATGATAAAGAGTCTGATATCAAACCCAAAGAAATCATTCCTGAAATGGGTATGATGCAGTATACACCACCGGCAAATACAGCGTTCAAAAAGCAGCTGAATAAAAAGATCAAAACAAATGTTAACTGGCAGCCTTATTTCAAAGAATACGAAAAAGTATCCCGTGAAAATCTGGCCGCTACTATCACCGATACTTTGTTGCTGACGAATAAGAGTGTGAACAAAGCATTACTGGATAGTTATGCGGATGCCACATCCCGCGAGAGTTATATTAAATCAGTCACCATTGCCATAATGAGTACACCTGAATATCAGTTGTGCTAAAAATTGCAGATCATGTTAATCATCAACAGAAGACGTTTTTTACAGGTAGGCTCACTGGCTTCGGCTTCTATGTTCATGCCCAAATTTCTGAAAGCGCTGGAGAAAGATAAAATGGTGCCTCCCGGTAATAAAGTACTGGTAGTGATACAGCTTTCCGGTGGGAATGATGGCCTAAACACGGTGATCCCTTATCGCAATGATATCTATTTTAAGTCAAGGCCAACGATAGGTATTAAACGTGAGGATGCATTGTCACTGACAGATGAAACAGGGTTACATCCTGCACTGGTGGGCATGAAATCTTTGTATGATAACGGGTCTATAGGCATCTTACAGAATGTAGGATATCCTAATCCCGACAGATCACATTTCCGCTCTATGGATATATGGCAGACGGGCAGTACTTCTTCAGAAGCCTGGAGCAATGGCTGGATAGGCCGTTACCTGGATGCACAATGTAAAGGTTGTGATAAACCGGTACAGGCACTGGAGATTGATGATACACTGAGTCTTGCCCTGAAAGGGGAACTGGAAAAGGGACTGGCTTTCAAAGATCCTAACCGCCTGAGCGGAGGGAATGAACGTTTTATGAACGACCTCTTACATCAGCATCCTTCCGGTGGAGGAGATACACATCATAATGTGGATTATCTCTATAAGACAATGGGCTCTACGCTTTCTTCTGCTTCTTATCTGAAAGATCAGTTTAAGATGTACAAGACAAAAGAAGAGTATCCTAATACTAATCTGGGAGCCAGTATGCGTACTATCGCCCGTTTAATCATGTCTGATATCAGTACAAAAGTGTATTATGTTTCTCATGGTACTTTTGATACGCATGTGAATCAGCTGAATTCTCAGAATACCTTGTTTAAACAACTGGATGATGCAGTAACTTCTTTCACAAAAGATCTGCAGGCTAATAACCGTTTCCAGGATGTGGTAGTGATGACTTTTTCAGAATTTGGACGCAGGGTGGAACAGAATGCCAGCAATGGTACGGATCATGGTACAGCCAATAATATGTTTATCATCGGCGGCGACCTGAAAGAAAAAGGATTACTGAATGATGGTCCCAATCTTGAGCAATTACAGGATGGGGACCTGCAATATAAAGTTGATTTTAAAAGTGTGTATGCCACTATGCTGAATAAGTGGCTGGGAGCAGATGATAAGGCTATCCTTAAACATGATTACCCGTTGCTTTCATTCGTTTAGTTCCTTGTTACAATAGTTCTGAATGACCCGTGTGTAAGGGTTTTGAGTGCGATCGTGCCACTTGTATCTGCCAGTAAACCGGAGAAGTCTCCTTCTATTAAACTATCCTGTACTTCAGTGATGTTTAATGCCATATAACCGTTGTTATTATCTGCCAGTACGGTATATACGCTGTCGCTGAATGTAATGGACATCCCATTTCCCTGTTGGGTAGAGAGATAACTTCCTTTTTTAAACGGATCAGTTTCTGATATCAGGCTGAAGTTAATTGTTTCATCACTGTTGCCAATACCTGTGATTTTCAGGGTAGGGAAGTCGTTGTTAGGATCGGTATCTGTGAGGTTGGCAGGCGTTAATACCGCGGTAGGATTTTCTGCCAGGATCACAAGGCCATCCAGTTGAAGGGAGACGAATTTTCTTTTTGTCTCATTGTTGTCTTTACTGCAGGCGCTGATCAGACATAATAAAGAGGCGAGGACAAAACACTGGCGCATGGGTTTTTTATTTTAAACGCAATTATAAGCCGTTAATTGTAATTATCTGTTAAAAAATAGTTGATCTTCAATCATATAGGAAAAAATAAACATAAAAAAGCCCGGTAGTTTTTGGCTACCGGGCTTTTTAAATAGTATGTTTTATTCAGCCGTTTGAGGCTTAATAGCGACTCTATATAATACCCAACCCATTAATGCAAAGAAGGCAGTACCTAATATGAAGTAGGTCCCTTCTCCTATAGAATGACTGAGTGCATTTTCCAGGTTAACGGCATTGAGCCAGCCCGGCAGATCGATCTTTAATCCGAAAATGGAGAAGGCATCCACCCCGGCCATGATCGCGATGACCACACCAGCTACGGCGCCTCCTGCTACCAGACCGGTAGCGAACAGGTTTCCTTTACCTAATTCTTCCTCTTCAGCAGAGATGTTTGCATTCCCTTTTTTGCGTGCCTTATCTGCAATACCGCGAATAGCGCCACCGATAAAGATAGGTAGGGTAGTAGACAAAGGCAGGTAAGCACCTACTGCAAAAGACAATGATTTGATACCGCACAGCTCCATGGTGATAGCGATGAATACACCTACCAGTACATATTGCCAGTCGAGGTTATAAGACAGGATCCCTTTTGCCAGTGTAGCCATTAGTGTACCCTGAGGAGCAGGGAAATAAGTACTACCGATCGCATGATCAGTAACACCATTGGCAATCATGGCTGCGGTTGGTTTATCGAGGAATTTTACGGTTAATCCTATTACGACAGAAGACACGATAGCGCCGATGAACAGGGATAACTGCTGGTACATAGGGGTAGCACCCACAATATAACCAGACTTTAAATCCTGTGAGGTACCACCTGCATTCGCTGCAGCAATACAGATCATACCACCTACCACCAGTGCCATAGGTTCATACAGTTTACCGCTCCAGCCTACAGAGATGAATACGAGGCAGGTACCCATCAGGGTAGCGATGGTCATACCGGAAATAGGGTTGTTGGAAGATCCGATCAATCCTACAATACGGCTGGACACTGTTACGAAGAACGCACCGAAGATCACTACCAGTAAACCTACCAGCAGTTTTTTACCGATGGAATCACCTGGTAACTGAGGCAGGAATGCCATCAGCAGGACCAGTGCGATACTACCGAACAATACTATTTTTATGTTGAGGTCCTTTTCAGTACGGGGAACAACTACTTTAACAGTACCTGCTGCGGTTTCTTCTTTTTTCAGGGAGCCAAGGCTACCCTTAAAGGATGAAACAATAGTAGGGATGGTTTTTATCAGGGTGATAAATCCACCTGCCGCCACAGCACCAGCACCTATTTGCCTTACGTAGGCAAAGTAAACAGCGGAAGAGAAATCGGCAAAAGTATGTGTGAGCGGGTTCCAGTTGCCTTTACCGCCTGGTGTGGCCAGACTGGCCAGGTAACCGAGTTTTACCAGCTGGTTAGCCATCGCGTCCGGTGGCACCAGTGTAGCCAGTAAAGGAATGAGTACCAGCCATGACATTACACCACCAGCTACCAGTACACCCGCGATGCGGGGTCCGATGATATATCCGACACCCATATATTCAGGGGTGATCTCACCACTTACTTTGGCAGAAGGAAAGAAGCGGTTGGTTTGTTTGGTCATATATACCGGCACCTCTGAGATTACGTGCAGTACCTTTTGCAGGATGGCGTATACAAAGGCAAACCCCAGTCCGTAGAAAGCTGTTTTCGCAAAGTCACCGCCTTTCTCACCAGCTATCAGTACATCCCCGCAGGCTGTACCTTCCGGGTAAGGCAGGGTTTCATGTTCTTTTACGATCAGCGCCTTACGCAGCGGGATCATCATGAGCGTACCCAGGATACCACCAAAAATGGCGAGGATGAGGATAGTGATGTAATTGAAGTATTTATCACCGCCGCCGTCTGTCAGGAACAGGAAACCGGGCAGAGTGAATACCACTCCCGCAGCGATAGACTCACCGGCAGAACCGGTAGTCTGTATAATATTGTTTTCGAGAATCGTTGTTTTGAAGAATTTCCGGCCCAGTGTAATGGCAATTACAGCGATAGGGATGGAAGCGGAAACGGTAAGACCCGCTTTGAGGGCCAGGTATACCGTAGCGGCGCCGAAGATAATGCCGAATACGCAGCCCAGTAAGATGGACTTGAGTGTAAATTCTTTCATTTTCGTCTCCGGCGAAACGAAAGGCTTGAAATTCTCTGCCATAAGTAAGATTGATGGGTAGATTTTGTTGTTGATTAATAGGCAATATAAGCGAAAAAATGCTTTTAGTACGTTAAGCTAAAACGGAGAAAATTGCTTTTCTCCGTTTTCACTATATAGGATAATTATCTTAGTAAGATCCTGTTTTGTCCTTTACCACTTTGGCTATCCACTTGCTGAGTATCAGCATGACTGTACCTGCTATAGCAGCAGAAACCACCAGGATCATAAAGTAGGATTTTTTATCGGTAAAGCTATCCCAGAAGGTAGCCATCATGCCAGCTATTTTTCCTGCAATGGCGTTCACCAGGTACCAGCCACCCATCATGAGGGCAGTTACACGTGGAGGGGATAGTTTGGATACCATGGATAAGCCGATAGGGCTTACCATGATCTCACCTACAGTAAATACGGCATAGGTGCCGAACAGCCATGCCATTGAAGTTTTATCGATATACACATTTGTACTCGCCGCAGCAAATACCATCAGCAGGGCAGATAAGCCTGCGAAGAAGATCCCGAAGGCAATCTTTACAGGTGTAGTTGGTTCTTTACCTCTTTTGGCCATCCATGCAAACAGGCCTATCATGAGTAATGATAAGGCTACGATGAAGAATGGATTGATTGACTGGAATATTTCTGTGGAGATCAGGTTCATTTTACCACTGGGAGGCCATTGTTCTTTAGGCAGGTTCTGGAAGTAAAGGTCTGGTCCCTGTGTGGTCATTGTCTTTCCGCTGGCATCTGCCACGGCTTTGAAGTGTTGATCTACCTGAGTAATAGTGTGAGGATCGGTAGTAACGGTTTGCAGCATACCAAGAGGTTTTGCTGCATTTTCTATAGCGGGAGACATATGACGGTCGGTGTACTGGTTTGCCCAGATGGTGAGTCCGGTACTGTTCTGGTTGTAGATCACCCAGAAGATGATGGCCACTACGAAGAAGGCCAGCAGAGCGCCGAGACCACGTTTATCTTCATGGGTAGCGGCTGTTTTATATAGGCTGATGTAGAAGATGATGATGGGAACGCAGGCAAACATGAAGGCATCGATAGAGCGGGTACCGAAGATGGAATGTCCCAGCAGTCTGGGTTCTGCCATGAAGTATCCGAGGGCGGCTGCCAGTGCCGCAGGCAAAAGCACGAGGCCGAGAATTCTGCTGGTAGGCATATCTTCTTTCTGGATCGGCTTTCTGATGTCTCCTTCAGCAATTACTTTCAGACGGGAGGAGAAGATGATCAGGCCGACCACCATACCAATGCCTGCAGCTACAAATGCATGACCCCATCCGTAGTGATTGCGGAGGTAGGCTGCCACAAAGTTACAGATGAAGGCCCCTATGTTAACGCCCATGTAGAAGATGTTGTAAGCCACATCTTTTTTAGGACGAAGGTCTTCTCTGTTGTATATGTTACCCAGGATGGTACCGATATTGGGTTTAAAGAAACCGTTCCCTATAATGATAAGGCCAAGTGAAATATACATGGCAGTATCACCGGGGAATGCCAGGCCGAAATAGCCGGCAGCCAGTAAGGCGCCGCCGAAGATGACAGCCCGTCGGTAACCGAGGTAGCGGTCGGCCATGAGTCCGCCTATGAAAGGAGAGAGGTATACGAGTGCGATATAAGAGCCTACGAGATCACCCGCGTGAGCTGTATCAAAGCCTTTGCCCCCATTGGCAGTAGGGTCTATCAGGTACAGGAAAAAGATACCGATCATCAGATAGTATCCGAAGCGTTCCCACATTTCGGTGAAGAACAGCACGTACAAACCCGGATGGTGTCCCGCCTTGGGGGGAGTGTTGTTTGGTGTAATTACAGGCTGTTGAGCAGCTGTTAAGCTCATAAAGGTTAGTTTTGATGTTTGATTACAGGTGTTAGTTAGTCCTTACGAATGTGGCAAGATAAATAAATTCAGCTTTTTATGAAGTAAAATGGTGTTTTTGGTTATTTTTTGGCCTTTCTTTGCAAAAAAAATGGAAGAGCGGGGAAGATAACGTGTAGAATTTGGCTCTTACAGGGAAATTCATATGAAGATATTACTATTAGGAAGTGGTGGCCGGGAACATGCCCTGGCGTGGAAAATGGTACAAAGCCCGTTGTGTGAGCAATTGTTCATAGCACCTGGTAATGCCGGAACTGCGCAGTATGGACAAAACCTGGACATAGCTGTCAGCGACTTTGGGAAAATTAAAGCCTTTTGTACAGCTAACGCCATTGACATGGTAATACCGGGGTCTGAAGAACCACTTGTAAAGGGTATTTACGATTACTTTCAGCAGGATGCTGCTTTACGGCATATTCCTGTGATGGGCCCATCAGCATTGGGTGCACAGCTGGAAGGAAGTAAGGCTTTTGCCAAGCAGTTCATGTTGCGTCATAACATCCCTACTGCCGCTTATAAGGAATTCAGCGAGGAAAACTACGAAGAAGGTGTAACTTACCTGCGCCAACACGCTTTGCCTATTGTTTTGAAGGCAGACGGGCTTGCGGCAGGAAAGGGAGTAGTGATACTGGATAACCATGAGGATGCGGTGGATGAGTTTACGCAGATGATCAAGGACGCCAAATTCGGAGATGCCAGCAAAAAGGTAGTGATAGAGCAGTTTCTGGCGGGGATAGAGTGTTCAGTATTTGTATTGACAGACGGGCATAGTTATCAGTTGTTGCCTACAGCCAAGGACTACAAGAGGATTGGCGAAGGGGATACGGGTCTGAATACAGGTGGCATGGGTGCTGTTTCTCCGGTACCATTTGCAGACAAGGCTTACATGGACATGGTGGATGAGCGTATTATCCGCCCAACGGTGGCCGGTTTGGAAAAGGAAGGAATTGCCTATAACGGGTTTATCTTCTTTGGATTGATTAAAGTGAATGGAGAACCTTTTGTGATAGAGTACAATTGTCGCATGGGAGATCCTGAAACAGAAGTGGTGATGCCACGTTTGCAAAACGATCTGTTAGAGCTGTTTACAGCGGTAGCAGATGGTAAGCTGGGTGAGCAGACCATTTACGAAGATGAGCGCGTAGCCACTACGGTAATGCTGGTAGCTGCAGGATATCCGGAAGCATATGAGAAGGGAAAAGTCATCACCAACATACCTGCACCGGCGCACGACCAGATCGTGTTTCAGGCCGGAACAAGGGCTGAGGGTGGCGAAATACTCACGAATGGCGGACGGGTACTCACGATCACTTCCCTGGCATCCGACCTGGGGATTGCCCTGACACACAGTAAATTAACGGCGGAAAAGATTGGATTTGAGGGTAAATATTACAGGAGAGATATAGGGTTCGAGTTCGTGTAAAGCTTTGATTAAGAGCGTAACACAATTTTAAGAAGTTATTTTCGTTTAAGCGTTTTCGAGAGTCATTCTGTGCCGGCTGCTACATTGTCATTAAAACTGTTACAACTTACTAACCGGCTCAACAGATACAATAATTAAGATTTTTTAATATTTAGTTGTATAATTGATAAAACTAACAATTTTATCATCGTATATTCGTTGGAATAATTCATTTTTGCACTCATAATATATTTGACCATATTTAAGCAATGGGGTTCTTTAATTTTTTAACACAGGAAATAGCGATTGACTTAGGTACAGCTAACACGCTGATTATACATAATGATCAGGTGGTAGTTGACGAACCTTCTATTGTAGCTATAGAGCGGGCAAGTGGTAAAATTGTGGCGGTTGGTAAGAAGGCCATGATGATGCACGAGAAGACACATGAATACCTGCGCACTATCCGCCCATTGAAAGATGGAGTGATAGCTGATTTCAACGCAGCGGAAGGCATGCTTCGTGAGATGATCAAACTGGTATACCCCAAAAAGCCCCTTTTCTCCCCCAGCTGGCGCATGGTTATATGCATACCCTCCAGTATTACTGAAGTAGAAAAACGCGCCGTACGCGACTCTGCCGAACAGGCAGGCGCTAAGGAAGTGTTCCTTATACATGAACCAATGGCTGCTGCCCTTGGTATTGGCATTGATGTGGAAGAACCCGTGGGAAATATGATTATCGACATCGGAGGTGGTACCACTGGTATCTCCGTAATAGCCCTTGCCGGTATCGTATGTGATCAGAGTATCCGCATTGCAGGTGACGAGTTCACCGCTGATATCATGGAAGCATTACGCCGTTATCACAGTTTGCTGATTGGCGAAAGAACAGCAGAACAGATCAAAATACAGATCGGTTCCGCTTTAAAAGAACTGGATAATCCACCAGATGATGTACCTGTAAATGGTCGTGACCTGGTAACCGGTATTCCTAAGCAGATCATGGTATCTTACCAGGAAGTTGCTGAGGCACTGGATAAATCCATCTTTAAAATAGAAGAAGCAATTCTGAAAGCACTGGAAACTACGCCTCCGGAACTGGCTGCAGATATCTACCGCAGAGGATTGTACCTCACCGGTGGTGGTGCCCTGTTGCGTGGCCTGGATAAACGACTCACCCAGAAAATCAAATTACCTGTGCATGTAGCGGACGATCCGTTACGCGCAGTAGTAAGAGGTACTGGTATCGCACTGAAACACGTTGGTAAGTATCCATTCCTAATGCAATAATATCAGGAAACATGCAAGGGAGATTCAAACATTTGCCTTGCATGCTTCTATTTGAAAATATATCCTGTGCGTAATCTCATCATTTTCTTAAGGCGCTATTTTAATTTTTTTCTGTTTCTGCTGCTGGAAGTGATTTGTATTGTGCTGGTATTCCGGAACAACGACTTTCAGAAAACAGCCTACCTCAATTCCGCCAATAACGTCAGCGCCAGGTTATACAACCGTTACAACAATGTGCAGTACTACTTCCATCTCAAGGCTACCAATGACAGCCTTGTAAATGAAAATGCCAGACTGCATAATATTCTGCGTACCAGCTACGACAGCGTTACCCTGGACAACCTGGTTAAAACAGATACCATCCGCACTTACAGCACAGATACCACCCGCAAAGTAGTTGGCATTGAATTACGCCGTTACCTGTATCATGCTGCTAAAGTGGTGAACAACACCGTTAACGCTCCTATCAACTATATTACTATCCACCGCGGCAGCGCAAATGGTCTGAAGCCTAATATGGGCGTTATCGGACCCAGTGGTATAGTAGGTATTGTGCGTAGTGTAAGTCCCAACTATGCGGTTGTTCTCTCCCTGCTCTCTAAAGGCCGCAACTTCGGTTTCAGCGCCCGCCTGAGTCATAGCAAGGAAATGGGGACCGTTCGCTGGTATGGTGGAGATGCAGGCTACGCCCTGATGGAAGATGTTCCGAAAAGTGTAAGACTGATAAAAGGAGATACCGTAGTAACCAGTGGTTACTCCGCATTGTTCCCGGAAAATATTCCTATCGGGTATGTTGAATCTTACTCTCTTACTGATAAAGGAAGTACGGCTTATACCATCAGAATAAAACTGGCTACCAACTTTTATAACCTCCAGTACGTATATGTTGTAGACAACATGCTGAAGGACGAGCAAAAATCATTGGAGGATTCAACCTACAGGCTGATCAAATGAGTATACTGTTAAGAAATATCATTCGCTTTGTGTTGCTGCTGTTGTTGCAGGTGTTCGTACTGAACCAGGTATTGCTGCACCAGCTTGTGAGCCTTAACCTCTACATGCTGTTTGTCCTCCTGTTACCTTTTAATCTGCCCCGCCCCGCTTTAATGCTGCTGGCACTTTTGATGGGTCTTAGTATGGACATGTTCATGAATACCATGGGTGTACATGCTGCTGCCTGTGTGTTCATCGCTTATCTCCGCCCTTTCATCATCAATATATTATCTCCGCAGGGAGGGTTCGAAACGACGCAGAAAACACCATCCATGACGAGTATGGGTGTTTCACAGTTCCTGACATTTGCTGCCATACTGGTATTCCTGCATAACCTGGTATTCTTCTCACTGGAAGTATTCGGGTTTGGTAATTTCTTCTACCTGTTATTAAAGATCTTGTGTTCTACCGCCGCCAGCATATTCCTGATCGTGCTGTATGAACTGTTGTTCTTTTCAAAGAAGTAAGTGAGTAATTTTATTAGTGAGATTGAGGTTATATTAAAAAGCAACAGGCCGTAAGGCCGCATTATTCAATATGTCTGTTTACAATCAGCCCAGGAAAAGAGTGATACAGTTTATCATACTCGGTATGGTAATGTTGATCGTTGTCAGATTGTTCTTTCTGCAGGTCATAGAAAAGAAGTATTCCAAGCTGGCGGATGCCAATGCGGTACTCCGTAAAGTGGTATACCCCAGCAGAGGGATTATCTTCGACAGGAAGAAGCGTAGCATCCTCAGTAATGATGCGATGTACGATCTGGTTGTAACACCTATTGCTGCAAAAAATATTGACACCAGCTACCTGTGTCAGATCTTACAGATAGATAAGGAAGAATTTAAAAGACGTATCGCTACTGCTATCATTAAAAATGGTAGCCGTCGCGTATCTGTATTTGCTTCCCTGCTGCCACCCGATATGTTCGGCCGTTTGCAGGAAAGTATGTATATGTTTCAGCCGGGGTTCGACCTGGTACAACGGCAAATCCGCTCTTATCCTTTCTCCGCCGCCGCAAATATTCTTGGTTATATAGGAGAGGTTTCTCCGCAGATGCTGGTGAAACCGGCTTACAGCGCTTATAACCAGGGGGATTACCTGGGTATGACCGGTCTGGAAAGAGCGTACGAGAGTGTGCTGATGGGACAACGTGGTATCCAATACCTTGTAAAAGATAACCTGAACCGCCCGCAGGGGTCCTATGAAAAAGGGGAATTTGATACGGCCGCTATTGCAGGTAAAAACCTTCATTTATCACTGGACATAGACCTGCAGGTATTAGGCGAACACCTGATGCGGAATAAGATTGGTAGTATTGTAGCTATTGATCCGCAAACAGGCGGACTGCTGGCCATGGTGAGCGCGCCTACTTATGACCCCAACCTGCTGACCGGCTCTTACAGAGCCCGTAACTTCAGCAGGTTGTTTGTTGATACGACTAAACCGTTATTCAATCGTGCCATACAGGCGGGTTATCCGCCGGGATCTTCCATGAAACCACTAACAGCGCTGATAGCGCTGGATGAAGGAGTGATTACGCCGAGCTTTGGTTTCCCCTGTCATGGAGCATATGTGAACTGTGGCCGTCCGATTGCCTGTACGCACACTACTCCGGGGCATGCCGCCAATCTCCGCCTGGCGATTGCCAACTCCTGTAATGCTTACTTCGTACACCTTTACCGGCTGGAAGTAGATGCTCCTAAATGGGGAGGTGTAAAGAAAGGGCATCAGAAATGGCATGACTATATTTCTTCTTTTGGTTTAGGTCACAGACTGGGAGTGGATATTCCTGGTGAATCAGGTGGTAAAGCGATTGATACCGCCGGGATGAACAAACTTTATAACGGACAGTGGAATTCCTGTTCAGAACTGTACGTAGGGATGGGACAGGGACAGGTAGTAGCTACACCGCTACAGATGGCCAATGCCATGTGTATCATTGCCAACCGTGGTTCTTATTTCCTGCCGCACTTTGTACACAGCATAGATGGAGACGAATCAGATCCTATACTGAAGAAATATAAAGAGAAACATACGGTAGCCCATGTGGCGGATACTTCCTACAGATCTGTAATATACGGTATGCAGGACGTGGTGGAATCCGGTACAGGCAGGGTAGCACAGATTGAAGGGGTGATCGTGTGTGGTAAAACAGGTACGGCAGAGAACAATGCCGTAGTAGATGGTAAACTGGTAAAACTGAAGAACCACTCTGTTTTCGTGGCCTTTGCCCCAAGAGATAATCCTAAGATCGCTATTGCGGTGATTGTGGAGAATGCTGGTTTTGGTGCTACGTATGCAGCGCCTATCGCCAGTCTTATCATGGAAAAATACCTGCACGATACGATCTCTGTGAAGCGTAAACCAATGATGAAGACATTGCTGGAATACAATACACTCGATCCTATAGTACGGGAAAAATCAAAGCTCGATTCACTGAACGGTGCTACGGCTAAAATGACATCAGATCAGATACTTAAACTTTACTTTCGCGACTAATCCATGATAAACCGTCGGCAAATAAAACTCACAGAAGGTATTGACTGGCCAATTATGGGCCTGTACTTCGCACTGGTGTTCGTAGGCCTGTTATCGATCTTTGCTGCTGAATACAGGGAAGGTGATAACATCTGGAATGATATCATCCACCTGAATAAGAACTATGCCAGGCAGCTGATGTGGTTAGGGATTTCCGGTGTGCTGGCTACCATCATCTGGCTGACAGACAGTAAATTCTTTACGGCTACGGCTAACCTGCTGTATGCGGGTGGTATCCTGTTGTTGTTACTGGTTCTCGGGATAGGAAAGGATGTAAAGGGTTCTCATTCGTGGCTGGTGATAGGTGGTTTCCAGTTCCAACCGGCAGAGCTGACGAAGCTTTGTACCAATCTGGCGCTGGCCAAGTATCTGTCGTCGCTGGAGACTGATTTTACCAAGCTGCGGCCGCGGTTGATCGCTGCTGCCCTGGCGCTTGTTCCCTGCGGGATTATCATCTTACAGGATGAAACAGGGCTGGCACTGGTATACTTCTCTTTCTTCCTGGTGATGTACCGCGAAGGGTTGCCGGGTCTTTTACTGATTATTGCTTTTTCCGGGATTGTACTGGTACTATCGGCATTGCTGGTAGACAAGAATATCCTCTTCATTATATTTTCTGTTCTCACAGTGCTGGTTATTTACTTCAGCCGGAGGGAGATCAAACGTCATCGTTCAAGACTGGCGGTGATACTGGGTATCTGGGCTTTCTGTTCGGTATTCGTGATGTTTATTGTGCCTATGGCATTTACCAAAGTGCTGAAAGATTACCAGGTGAGGCGTATTGAGGTAATGCTGGGGAAAGAGAATGATCCTAAAGCGACTTATAATACCCGTCAGAGTATGATTGCCATCGGCTCCGGTGGTATATTCGGGAAAGGTTATCTGAAAGGAACACAGACCCGTTATGATTTTGTACCTGAACAAAGTACGGACTTCATCTTCTGTACAGTTGGAGAAGACTTTGGGTTCCTGGGGACGTTGATATTTGTGGGTTTGTATGTTGGGTTGCTGCTGCGGATCATCTTTGTGGCGGAACGACAGCGATCGACTTTTAGTCGCGTATATGCTTATGGGGTAGCCAGTATTATCTTCTTCCACATGGCTATTAATATTTCCATGACCATTGGTCTGGCGCCTGTAATCGGGATTCCGCTGCCGTTGGTCAGCTATGGAGGATCTTCTCTGATGACCTTTACGATGCTTATTTTTATAATGCTCAGACTGGATGCCGACAGGCAAATGGTTTTAAGATAGTTGGCTATCTTTGTGGTATGGCACGTATTATTCCGTTATCAGAAGGGAGTTTCACAGTAGACGCAACCAAGCAGTTTGTTCCATACAACCCTGCTACAGACACAATGCAGCAACGCCCCGGTGGCTCGCTGCTGGTAGAGATTCAACCATTTTTGGTTATCACGGCACACGATTATATTCTGTTTGATACCGGACTGGGTTTACGCAACCCTAACGGTGTATTGCAGATTCACCAGCATTTAATAGACAATGGTGTGAACCCTATGGACATCACCAAAGTGCTGATGAGCCATCTGCATAAAGATCACAGCGGAGGGGTATCTGCTGTAGACCCGATCAGTGGTCAGCGTTCTCTCACTTTCCCACAGGCTACTTATTATGTGAACCGTCATGAGATGGAATATGCAATAGCGAATGATGGTAAATCCTATCATGCGGAAGATGTTGCTATTTTACAACAGATGGATAATGTGATCTTTACTGAGGGAGATGGGACTATAGATGATTATATCAGGTATGAAATGACTGGCGGACATTGTCCTTATCACCAGGTATTTTTAATTGATGATGAGGGTGATAAGGTATTTTTTGGAGGAGATGAGGCCCCACAGGTATCTTATATGATCAGGCGTTTTGCTGCCAAGTATGATTTTGATGGTAAGCGTAGCATGGAATTGCGTCAGCAGTTTATGCAGAGGGGGAAAAATGAAGGTTGGACTTTCTTATATTATCACGATACTAAATTGCCTTTCGGAAAATTCTAACCTATGAGCGAGCTTGCACAAGCGTGGCTGAATGCCTGGAATACTCATGACCTGGATGCTATCATGCATCATTACAGTGAGGATGTGGTATTCTATTCTCCTTTTATACAGAAGCTGAACAATGACCCTAACGGATGTATCCGGGGAGTAGCTGATTTAAAGGCTTATTTTCAGAAGGCGCTGACAGCGTATCCTGATTTACAGTTTGAGCCTTATCATGTACTGGAAGGAGTGAACTCTGTGGTACTTTATTATAAAAGTGTTGGTAACCGGTTAGCGGCTGAAATGATGTTACTGAATGAAGAAGGAAAGGTGAAAGAGGTCAGGGCACATTATAAGAGTTTATAGAGAAAAGCAGCCGGATTTTGAGGATTGATATCTCTTTACAATAAAAGTTTTATTGCCTGAACCTTCTGGCTCCCGGTCCACCCATATTTCTGCTCTGACGTTCTTTCAGGGAACGTACTAATACATTGCGGAACTCTCTTTCAGTTCTGAATACATTGCCGGCTTTAGTAGAGGGCAATACTTTCTGAAACTCTTTATTATAGCGGTTTTTGATATCGAGCATACGTTGTTCGTAGCCCAGTTCATTGTTATCGTTTGTGGGGTGATCAGCAGCCTTTGCGCTGGTAGTGGTGTTGTGGCGTTCTGCTATCAGCAGTTCCACTTCTTTGGTGTACTGGTTGTATAATGGCCAGAATTTCTGTGCTTCATCAGGAGTAAGATCCAGCTTCTGAGACAGGTAGGCTACCTGGGCGGCGCGAATCCGGTCTCTTAGTTCTGCATCGCTGCCTTGCTGGGCATAACCAGGGGTGCTGGTCATACCTATCATGGCGAATATGAAGAGTAAGCTTATTGTGTAAATTTTTTTCATTTCAATTGTCAATTGGACTTTCTTTTAAAAAGAACCTGTGTTGTCCAGGTAACGTTGGATAGCTTCTGAGGACAGCTCGCTGGTTTCTGGCAGCGCTACTGTTCCTGGTGTTGTAATATTAACGGATGCAAGGCTTAACAATTCTTCTTTGTCAAAGGCATCCATATGTGTTTGCAGGTATTCTACTATTTCCTGATCGCTTACATCTGCCAGGGCGTTCTCTTCTACAGGGGTGACAATCTTTTGTCTGCTCTGCATAAAGAATAATGTACCTGTACTGATGACGGCAATGAGACAGGCAGCTGACGCCCATTTCAGATATGTTCTGCGGGGGCGCATCGGCACTACTTTCGCAGGTGCCTGTATATCGGCTAAGATGTTGGCAGTCAGCTGGTCAAAATAACCTTCAGGTGCTGATAGCGGAAACTCTTTAGGTATTCCGGACAGCAGGGGAGAAATGGATTCCAGTTCATCCTGTACCTGTACTTTATTAAGGATTTGTGCTGATAACTGTTCAAAATAGCCTTCGGGGGCTGATAATGGGAACGTTTTAGGGAGCTCTGCCAGCAGGGGAGAGATCTCTTCCAGTTCTATTTTCTGCATAATCTGCCCTGATAAGCGTTCAAAATAGCCTTCAGGAGCTGATAATGGGAATGTTTTAGGAATCTCTGACAGCAGGGGAGATATCTCTTCCAGTTCTATCTTTTGCATGATCTTAGCCGGCAACTGCTCAAAGTATCCGGCGGGCACCTCACCAAAGGTGGGTGTCAGTCCGGGCCATGCAGCCCCAGGAATAATTTCCTGCAGTTCGTTCGCAATATCGTTGTCTCTGGATATCATCTTACTATTTTAGACGCTGAAAGCAGGTAATAGTTTAAATTGGTCAGCTTTTCGTCTTCAAAAATTTAGTTTTCATCCTATAAAAGCGCTAAGATGTCGCATTTTTAGCCATTTTTGATAAATTCCTCTATCTTTTTTACGGCATGATGATAAGATGCTTTAAGTGCGCCCTCTGAGGTTGATAATACACGGCTCATTTCTTCATAGGGCATCTCGTCATAATACCTCAGGTTGAATACGATCCTTTGCTTTTCGGGCAGTCCTAAGATGGCCCGCTGTAATTTCCACTCTAATTTATTTGCATCAAACTGACTATCTGCCTTTAAGGTGTTGCTCAGACCTGTTTCCACATCTGAAAGCGACACGGATGTGTTCTTTTTCTGTTTTTCCAGGAAGGTGAGGCTCTCATTGGTAGCTATTTTATACATCCATGTGTAGAGCTGTGCATCCTCCCGGAACCCTTCCAGGTTCTTCCATACTTTTACGAACACGTTCTGGAGTACATCATTGGCATCATCATGATCTAATACCAGGCGGCGTACATGCCAGTATAATCTCTCCTGGTACTTCTGGATGATATATGTAAATCCTCTCTCCCTGGTTTCAGGTTCACGGTATAATGCCAATAATGTTTTGTCATCCTGAATAATGCTCATATTAAGGTTAAATGGTTTAAATAAAAAAACCATCTATTAGGATGGCTTTTTTATAATAAAGTTTAATGTAAGTCTGCATTATTTTGCTTTCTTCCTCGCGATTGCTTTCTCTGCTGCTTTTACAATATGATCTGCATCCAGGCCATATTTCTTTAACAGTTCGAATGGATTACCGCTTTCTCCGAAAGTATCGTTGGTACCGATGTATTCGATAGGAATAGGATTGTTACGCGCTGCAACCTGTGCAATGCTGTCTCCCAGACCACCCAGTACGTTATGTTCTTCAGCAGTTACGGCACAACCGGTTTTGTTGATAGATTTCAGTACTGCTGCTTCATCCAGTGGTTTGATGGTGTGGATGTTGATGATTTCAACACTATAACCTCTTTCTTCCAGTATTTTACCGGCTTCAACGGCTATCCAAACCAGGTGACCGCAGGCGAAGAGGGTGATGTCAGTTCCTTCGTGCAGGATCTGCGCTTTACCTACTTCGAATTTCTGGTCTACTGCTGTAAAATTAGGCCATTTTGGACGACCGAAACGCAGGTAAACTGGTCCTTCGTAGTCTGCAATTGCCATAGTAGCAGCTTTGGTCTGGTTGAAATCGCATGGAACGATCACCGTCATACCTGGCAGCATTTTCATCATACCAATATCTTCGAGGATCTGGTGGGTAGCACCATCTTCTCCCAGTGTTAAACCGGCATGGGAAGCACAGATCTTCACATTTTTACCGGAATAGGCCACTGACTGGCGTATCTGATCGTATACACGACCGGTAGAAAAGTTTGCAAACGTAGTTGTGTATGGAATTTTACCGCCAATGGTTAAACCGGCAGCGATGCCAATCATATTAGCTTCTCCGATACCGCACTGTACAAAGCGATCGGGAAATTCCTTGATAAAGGCGTTCAGCTTCATAGAGCCCAGCAGGTCAGCCGTTAATGCCACTACGTTTGGATTCTTACGTCCTATCTCCAGGATGCCTTCTCCGAATCCTGCGCGGGTTTCCTTCTCATTTAAAGGTTGAATATCTTTTACCATAGCCTTTTAATATTGAATCGTAAAAGTAATAATTAATGTGACAAAAGTTAATTGTTTAATACTCTATCACGCAATGCCACTTCCCATTGCCAGGCTGTGCGCATCATATCTTCTATGCCTGTTTTAGGTTCCCAGCCCAATAATTTCTTAGCGCGGGAGTTATTGGCATAGATAGCGATGACATCTCCCGGACGGCGGGGACCCAGGTCGTAGTTCAGTTTTACACCGGAAATCTTTTCAAAAGCCTTGATGCTTTCCAGCACGGTTACACCGTTACCGGTACCCAGGTTAAAGACTTCACAGTTGTCTGTGTTACGCTGGTCGATGAGGTATTGCATGGCTTTGGTATGTGCATTGGCTATATCCATTACATAGATATAATCGCGGATGCAGGAACCATCGCGGGTATCATAATCGTGTCCGTACACAGTGAGTTTAGGAATTTTTCCTATAGCGGTCTGCGTGATTACAGGGACCAGGTTATCCGGGCGACCCAGGGGCAGTTCGCCGATCAGTGCGGAAGGGTGTGCGCCAACCGGATTGAAATAACGGAGTAAGATGGACTGCGTATCGTTTACGCGGCTGTAGTCTTCAATGATCTGCTCGCCCATTTGTTTGGTACGTGCGTAGGGCGACTGTGCTTCTCCTAACGGAGTTTCTTCTACTACCGGCAGTTCTGTGGTATTGCCATATACTGAGCAGGAAGAAGAGAATACCATGTTAGGAATATTGAACTCCTTCACGCATTTTAAAACATTTACCAGGGAAGTGAGATTATTCTGGAAATAGAATAAGGGATCTGCTACTGATTCCGGTACAGTTTTCAGTGCTGCAAAGTGGATTACGCCAACGATATCACGGTTTTCGTGAAATACAGCATGTGTATCTTCCAGGTTGCACAGATCTACCTTGTAATTGCGGATCTTTTTGCCGGTTATCTTTTCAACTCCTTCCAGTAATAATGTGCTGCTACGGATATTACTGTCAACAGACACTACATCAAAACCGTTATTGATGAGGTCAACAATCGTATGGGAGCCGATAAAACCACAACCGCCTGTAACGAGAACCTTCATATGTTTTATATTTTTGAAAAGTTTTAGGATTACAAATTACGGATAACCAATGTCTTTTACTGCTTTTGATCAAGTATTGTTTCCAGATACTGACCGTAACCGCTTTTCAGCAATGGTTTAGCCAGTTCTTTCAATTGATCGCGGGTGATGAAGCCCTGACGGTACGCGATTTCTTCTATACAGGCAATCTTGATTCCCTGTCTTTGTTCTATTACTTGTACAAACTGTGAAGCCTGCATGAGGGAATCGAAGGTACCGGTATCCAGCCATGCAGTACCACGTGGAAGGATAGATACTTTCAGTTTACCGCGTTTCAGGTATTCCCTGTTCACGTCAGTGATTTCGTATTCACCGCGTGGGCTGGGCTGTAAATCAGCGGCTATTTTAATGACTTCGTTATCGTAGAAATAAAGTCCGGGAACAGCGTAACTGCTTTTAGGCTGTGTTGGTTTCTCTTCTATGGAAACCGCCTGCATTTGCGTGTCAAATTCAACTACACCATAACGTTCAGGGTCAGACACCTGGTAAGCATATACGATACCACCATCGGGATGAATGTTGTTGGCGAGCTGGGTACCCAGTCCTGCACCATAGAAGATATTATCACCTAATACAAGTGCCACGCTGTCATCCCCGATAAAATCACGTCCTATCACGAATGCCTGTGCCAGTCCGTTAGGAACTGCCTGTTCTGCATATACGAGGTTAAGGCCATATTGTTTACCATCTCCAAACAGCCTTTTAAAAGCCGGAAGGTCGTGGGGGGTAGAAATAATCAGGATGTCTTTTATGCCTGCCAGCATTAACGTGGACAAAGGATAATAGATCATCGGCTTATCATACACCGGCATTATCTGCTTGCTGATAGCATATGTAATCGGGTGCAAGCGTGTTCCGGAACCGCCGGCCAGTATAATACCTTTCATGGTCGATAATTGATATGATTGAAAAAATTAAGGGTTTTCCAAAAAACCGTACAAAAATAGGTGCCTGCCGGTTAAAAAAGGAAAAAAATATCAGAAGATAGGAAAAAGTATATAAGATCTTCTATAAAAGACTGAGTCCGTTAGGTATAACCTAACGGACTCAGTCTTTTATTTTAATTTTTTAGTGATGGGGTTTCTGCAGGGCTCTGCCCTGCACCCGGTTTAAAAGAATAAGTTGGAAATAAAGTATACCAGGGCTGCTACCAGTGCACTGATAGGGATAGTCAGTATCCATGCCCATAGCAGGCTTACCGTTACACCCCAACGTACAGCTGAGAGACGTTTGGTGGCACCCACACCGATAATAGAACCGGTGATGGTATGTGTGGTACTTACCGGAATACCCAGGGATTCTGTGAGGTAGAGGGTGATAGCACCGGCAGTTTCTGCCGCTACACCTTCCAGTGGCGTTACCTTGGTAATACGGGAACCCATTGTTTTAACGATTTTCCAGCCACCGCTCATGGTACCCAAACCGATTGCTGCGAAGCAGGAGAAGGGTACCCAGTTGGGCACATCGGCAATATTGTTGATACTACCATGTGCTACCAGCGCTGCTGCAATGATCCCCATTACTTTCTGCGCATCGTTACCACCGTGAGCAAGACTGAGTGCGCCGGATGAAACCAGCTGCAGGCGTTTGAACCAGTTCTCTGCACGGTAGGGATTGGCCTTGCGGCAGATATTGAGAATGAGTATCGTTATGAGAAAGGCGACGGCCATCCCTATGAAAGGGGCCAGTACGATAAAGTACAGGATAGGCAATACTTTAGCATAGTTGATTACATCAAAGGAACCGTGTGCCGCAGCTACTGCAGACCCGATGAAACCACCAATCAGTGTATGTGAAGAGCTGGAAGGGATACCATACCACCAGGTAAGGAGGTTCCATAAAATGGCAGCTATCAGACCACAGAGGATAACCCTGAGTGTGATAAACTGTTCAAAGATGGATTTGGCAATGGTATTACCTACTTTGAACTCACCATATACGTATTTGGAAATAAAGAATGCTGCAAAGTTGAACACGGCTGCCCACAGTACCGCCTGGAAAGGGGTCAGTACTTTGGTGGATACTATCGTCGCTATTGAGTTAGCCGCATCATGGAACCCGTTAATATAGTCAAAGATAAATGCCAGTATGATAATGATAACTAGTAAGGTCATTAGAAAGATGTTTGCGTTGAAAACAGGCTGGCCATATAATTACACAATCTACTGATTATGCGTACTTTATGATAATTGACTCTATCACGTTAGCACAATCTTCACATTTGTCTGTAGCTATTTCCAGCGCCTGGTATATTTCGCGCATTTTAAGCAGCTCTCCTGCATTATTGGCTTCTTTCTCAAACAAATCGGCGATTGCCATGTCATAGATGTCATCAGCATGGTTTTCCAGGCTATTGATCCTTACACAGGCATCTGTAATGATACGCATGTTGGACATGGTACGCAGTTCAGGGATCGCTTTGTGTAGTTCGAGTGTACCCTGGTGGATGAGATCTGCCAGTTTACGTACACTGTCATTAATATCCACAACTCTGTAAAGATCCAGTCTTTTTGCAGAACCATGGATATAGTCAGCTACGTCATCGAGGGTAGCTGCGAGGTGGTGAATATCTTCACGGTCAAAGGGAGTAATGAAGTTCTGCCCTAATTCCACAAATATGCGGTGTGTAAAGTCATCATTCTTATGCTCCAGCCTTTCTATCAGGTGGGTTTTATCCTTGCGTACAGCAGGATCTGTGGACCCTACCAGCTCTATCAGCACTTTTCCCATCTCTACGAGGTTAGCGGCTACATCTTCGAATAATGAATAAAAAACCCGGTCTTTAGGCACAAAAAGTTTGACAAAAGAATTGAAGCCTCCCATACGGTGTAGTTTGAATTTGGCGCAAAAATAGCTTTCCAGGGGCAATACCTCCAAGAAAAAATTATAATTAATGATTCCTTAACACTGTATTAATATAAAAGTAATATAGCATTTTTTCCTTTGCAAAGTAGAATTGACTGCCCATAAAGGATTTATAGCCTACAACAATGTAACGTCAACTGCGAACTTTTTTCATAAAATAAATAACAAAGGACTGGTATATCCGGTTCAATCAAGCTAAAATGTCCGAAAAACGCCCATTAGACATAGTCGTAATCTCCGATGTACATCTCGGAATTTATGGCTGTCACGCAAAGGAATTGATCCAATACCTGGATAGTATTGACCCTAAAGTGCTGATCCTGAATGGAGATATCATCGATATCTGGCAGTTCAGCAAGCGTTACTTCCCCAAGTCCCATACCAAGGTGATCCGCCGCATCCTGAAAATGACCAGCAAAACAGATGTTTACTACCTGACAGGGAACCATGACGAAGCTTTGCGTAAATACGCCGGTTTCGGACTGGGTAACCTCACGATCGACAATAAACTGATCCTGGAAGTAGATGGCAAAAAACATTGGTTCTTCCATGGAGATGTGTACGACGTTACCATGAAAAATTCCAAATGGCTGGCAAAACTGGGTGGTAAAGGGTACGATCTGCTCATTATTCTCAACCGCCTGGTGAACAATATCCTGGAAAGCATGGGCAAGGAGAAGATGAGTTTCTCCAAAAAAGTAAAGAACGGCGTAAAACAGGCCGTGAAATTTATCTCTGATTTTGAACAGGTAGTGGCAGAAATTGCTGTGGACAAACAATTTGATGTAGTGTGCTGCGGACATATCCACCAGCCTATCATTAAAGAAATGCAGCACGATGGCAAGCCAGTATTGTATTTAAACTCAGGCGACTGGGTAGAGAGTCTTACTTCACTGGAATATACCGCCGGACAATGGAGCTTATACCAGTATCCGGTTAGTAAAAGCCGCGTAGTATTACCTGAAGAGGAAGAAGATGCTAACCAGCCATGGGGAGATATCTCCAAAGTGATTAGTTTCCCGAATCAGTAGTTTACATAACGCATTGATTTAACATATATTTATCAACGGCTTAATATTCCGGTAATAGACATCTGCTATGTTTGTACAGTTGTTACACAGTTAGTTAGACTGGCAATGCTAATATTAAATCTACAATGAAAGTATTGAAATTACATCCTCTGATGACTATCTCCCTATTGCAGATGCAGTTTCAACGATTGCTTTCATGTAATATAGCCGTATATAACGGGCGTAACTCAATTGCCAATGCTTTTGATACGCTACAGGAAGCAGGATTCCCGGAAGACATCCTGATAGAGTTTCCGATTGATGAAACATTAAGTTTAAGGGAGTTTGAAGAAGAACTGGAAGACAAATTCAACTTTACCCTGGAATTGTGTAATAAGGATAATAAGCCGTTTACAAATAAAGGGCTGCATCTTTTTCAATTAATCGCTGCCGTTAGTGATCATTATAAAAATGGTAGTGAGTATAATGCACAATTCGATCTTACACTTGAACGATTATTAAATAACAGACAGGGCCCGCAGCCTTCCTGTTAAATAAATGTACCCTTAACCTATATTGCTGTATATCCTGTGAACCATATCTATCCTCTTCCCTGAGTTGTTAACTATTTTTTAATTATTCCTTAACAATTAACATTCTGGTAACCTTGCTGTAACAATGCGATAACACAGCGGCAATACTTTTGTGCCTGCGATCAATCTATATCAACGAACGAATCCAACTTAGAGTGAAACAACCTATATTGTCTACACTGTTATGTGTATGCCTGTTTCTGTGCAATGCACTGCATGCTTCTATTACCGATAATGGAAAAATAACCGGGAAAGTGACCGATAAAAAATCGGGTGAAGCGCTTATTGGCGTTACCGTTATCGTACAGGGAACTTCTACCGGCGCTGTAACGGACGTAGAAGGTCGTTATACACTGAATGTAACTCCGGGTACCTATACACTTGAATTCAAGTACATGGGTTACCAGACGAAAGCTATCAGCGAAGTAGTGGTAAAAGCGGGCACTCCTGTCAGCCTGCCGGTAATCCTGGACGAACCGCAATCAAAAGAATTAAAGGAAGTGGTGATCAGGGGTTCTTTCAAACAGGAAACCATCAACGCATTATATACTACACAAAAGAACAGCCCTGCAGTATCTGACGGGATCTCTGCTGATGTGATCAAAAAGTCTCCCGACCGTAGTACAGGTGAGGTATTAAAACGCGTAAGCGGTACTACTATCCAGGATAATAAATTTGTAATTGTACGCGGACTGAGCGACCGTTATAACGCTGCAATGATAGACAATGCCAGCCTGCCAAGTACAGAACCTAACCGTAAAGCATTCTCTTTCGATATCATTCCTGCCAACATGATCGATAACATCGTTATCACCAAGTCGGCTACACCAGATCTGCCAGGCGACTTTGCAGGTGGTGTGATCAATATCCAGACAAAAGAAATCCCTGAACAACATTTCTTCGATATCTCTGTAGGTACAGGTATGAACACTGTATCTACTTTCCAGCCTTTTAAAACCGGTTATAAAAGCAGTACAGACTTCTTGGGATTTGATAATGGTAAACGTCAGTTGCCTTCCAGCTTCCCTACTACCAACCAGATTCTCAATAACCAGTTAACACGTGAACAGCAGCAGAATGTTGAACATTCTCTGAACAACGATTACAATATCAAAGAAAGAAAGGGATTACCTGCTGTGAACTTACAGGCTACTTTGGGAAACCATTGGACAACTAAGAAAGATGGTAACCTGGGTATGATTGCAGCGATCACTTATTCTCACAATGAAACAGTGATGAAAGATGTGATCAGGCATTATGATAACTTCGATTACATAGATAATGTATATAAATACTCTTCCAACCTGGGTGCGGTATTTAACCTCGGCTATTCTGCCGGTAAGAGTAAGATTGTATGGAAGAATCTGTACAACAGAATATTTGATGATAACTTCCTTTTCCGTGAAGGTGATAACCTCAGTAGCTCTAAGTATATTAACTACTATGCTTTTGATCTTATACAGAAATCATTGTTTAAAACTGCTGTAGAAGGTGATCATCAGATAGGTGAAGGACAGAACAAGATCAACTGGTTAGTATCTTATAATAAAGTAACAAACAATCAGCCTGATCAGCGTAAAAATTCTTACGGAAGGGCTATTGACAATCCGGCTGCACCGCTGGTTGCAGATGTTACTTCTATTGGTAAGGCTAACAACCGTTTGTTCTCTGACCTGAATGAAAATATTTACATCGCTGATGTAAACTATACGCATCCGTTCCGTTTTATGAATAATAAAAGTTCATTAAAGATTGGTGCGTTAGGCCAGTATCGTAGCCGTGAATTTCACGCACGTTACATTGGTTTGAAAATGGATGAACTGAAAGAGGGTGGAAGTGAGATTGCACAGCGTCCTATTGCTACTTTATATGGTAACGATGCTATCAATGATGGTTATTATTTACTGGATGATATTACTGCTGATGCAGATCAGTACAAAGCCAACACCTTAACTACAGCGGGTTATGTGCAGTTTGATAATCGTTTCTCTGATCGTCTCCGTCTGGTATGGGGAGTACGTGTAGAATCATTTAATCTGCAACTGAAATCTCCTGTAAATAATCCTGCTATAAAACTGGATAATACCTGGACAGACTTCTTACCTTCTGCGAATTTCACTTATTCACTGAATGAAAGTTCTAACCTGCGCGCTTCTTATTACAGAACTGTAGCAAGACCGGAACTGCGTGAAATAGCGCCATTGTCTTACTATGATTATGAAATGTCTTCACTGATCAATGGTAATACTAAACTGGTACGCAGCCAGATCGATAACGCGGATATCCGTTATGAACTGTTCCCTAAAGCAGGTGAAATATTTTCTGCTTCTGTGTTCTACAAACACTTCAAGAATCCGATAGAAAATAAAGTTACTTCAGGCGGTTTAAGTCAGTATGATATTACTCCTTATAACTTCCCGAGTGCATACAATGTAGGGGCTGAAATAGAGATCCGCAAAAAACTGGGATTCCTTGCTGAGAACAGTTTTCTGAAGAGTACTACTTTTTATGCAAACCTTGCTTACATCAAATCAGTGGTGCAGGATAATACAATTGTGAATGCGAAAGACAGACCATTATCAGGACAATCAAATTATGTGATCAATACCAGTTTGTCTTATGCACTGCCTAATGATAAAGTGAGTTTTAATCTGTTGTACAACCGTATAGGACAGCGTTTATATTTAGTAGGAGAAGGTGGTGGAGCTGATGGCAGCGGTAAGCTGGGTAATATTTTTGAAAGCCCGCGTAACCTGCTGGATTTCCAGGCTAGTCTGAATATGAGTAAGCATAGCAGTCTTCGTTTAAATGTAAAGGATATCCTGAATGCAAAGTACCAGTTCTACTATGATCAGAACGGAAATAAGAAGTGGGATAACACAACTTTTACGAAGGGATCCATCAGTACAGGTAAAGATTATCTGTTGCAGGAATACCGCCCGGGTAGCACGTTTACGCTTACCTATACTTACAGATTATCTAAGTAATAATATTTAATATATACATCACAGTTAGTTAACAAATACATCATAGGGTAACCTTATTTTTGAATTCTTAAACAATTGAAACATTTCCATGAAAAGGTATTTACTTGGTTTAATCGCGCTTAGTTCTTTAAGCATTCTGTCTTCCTGTAGCAAGGACGATAACAACAACAATGGTGGTAATAACGGTATCGACAGCAGTGCATATGTTACACTGAAAGGTGACATTTCTGCTAACCAGACATTATCAGCCAGCAAAAAATATATACTGCGCGGTTTTGTGTATGTAAAATCTGGAGTAACCTTAACTATCGAACCAGGTACAACTATCCTGGGTGATAAGGCTTCTAAAGGTTCACTGGTAGTTTCCCGTGGTGGTAAACTGATGGCAGAAGGTACTGCTTCAAAACCAATCGTCTTCACGTCTTCTCAGGCACCTGGTGCGCGTAGCAGTGGAGACTGGGGTGGTGTGATTTTGCTGGGTAAAGCAAAAATTAATCCAACCGGTGGCGAAGCTAAGATCGAAGGTGGTCTGATTCCAACTGCAGGTGGTGATGAAAAAACTTATATCTGGTACGGTGGTACTGATGATACTGACAATTCAGGTTCTCTGAAATATATTCGTATTGAGTTTGCAGGTATTGCATTTTCTGCGGATAACGAAATCAACGGTTTAACAATGGGTGGTGTTGGTAGTGGTACCAAGATCAGTTACATCCAGGTTTACCGTTCAGGTGATGATGCTTTCGAATGGTTTGGTGGTAGTGTAAACTGCGATCACCTGATAGCAAGCTGCTCTAAAGATGACGACTTTGATACTGACCTGGGTTTCTCTGGTAAAGTACAATTTGGTGTTGCACAGCGTTACAAAACTATTGCTGACCAATCTGGTTCTAATGGTTTTGAATCTGACAACGATGCAAATGGTTCCGCACTGGCTCCACAGACTTCTGCTACCTTCTCTAACATGACTATCGTTGGACCATTCCAGTCTGGTAGCAGTGGTTCAGCTGATGCTAACTACCAGCATGCCGCTCAGATCCGTCGTAACTCTGCAATAAGCATTTACAACTCTTTGCTGATTGGTTTCCCTTATGGTCTTTATATCGATGACAGTAAAGTGAGCGTTCCTTCTGCTACTTCACAGAATGCTATTGATGGCAGACTTGTATTCAAAAACAATATCATTGCCGGTTGTACTAATCCATTTAAAGGTGAGTGGATAACTGCTAATGCTGCTGCATATAACACATGGTTAGCTGCCAGCAACACAACAATTCAGACTGCTGTTACAGATGTATTGCTGAAAGATCCTTACAAATTCTCTGCTACTGTAGCAACTACTGTAGGTACTCCAAGCTTCCTGCTGGGTACTGGTTCTGCTGCATTAACAGGCGCTGATTTCACTGGTCTTACAGGTTTCACAAGTGTAGTTTACCGCGGTGCATTTGATGGTACTACTGACTGGACTACCGGTTGGGCTACTGCAACTGCAGAAACTAACGTTTACTAATAAAGGGAATAGCTAGTACATATAAAAAAGGCTCTCTGCGCAAAGCAGAGGGCCTTTTTTTTGTTACATACTTTTTTATCTTCTTATAAAATTTAACACTCATAATTGATAAAGTTAATATTGGGGTAACAGTCCCTTAACACGTGGTAGTTATTTTTGGTATCTGCGAAAAGAGTAAGAAACCTATATTGCGAACTGGATCTTCTCCCGCACCTTTATCGATTCCCGGTAATGTTTTTGCCTGTATATCATGCCAGTACTTTCCTTTAGAGAGTATGTATGCCTATGCCGATTCTGCACTGAAAGGTTCAGATTTTAACAAAAAATTACCACACATATTCAACAAATCAATTTGTAATTTGTTGATAGTGATACGTATGCCTATGTGTTAACATTAACTTAATATTGTGTTAACATTGGCATAATGTAATGGAGATAGGTTTGCGTCAAAATTACTAAAGACGTGAATAAGATTTACTCTTCACTCGTGTTATTTGTAAGTATCCTTATACTTTCAACAACCAACTTAAAAGCGCAGGTCACTTCTTCTCAACTTACGGGTAAAATCGTGAGTGCAAAAGGGGAAATGCTTCCCGGCGTTACTGTATTAGCTGTAAATACAAGTACAGGTACCCGTTATGGCGGACAAACAAATGCAGAAGGCCGTTACCTGATCAACAACCTGAATCCAGGAGGTCCTTACACCATTACTGTAACTTTCATAGGTTATAAGAAAGAAGAAAGAATAGATGTGAACCTGGGATTAGGTAGCACTACTTTCAACTTCCTGCTGGCTGACGAATCTACTGCTTTAAGTGAAGTAGTAATAAAAGGCAATAACACTGGTAAAGCCGGTGGTTTCCGCGTAGGACAGAATGCACTGAAAACACTGCCTTCTCTGAACCGCAGTTTCCAGGATTTTACCCGTGCTACTCCACAGAGTAATAACAACTCCTTCCTGGGTACCAACTACCGTTATAACAACGTAACCCTGGATGGTGCTATCAATAATGATGCGATTGGATTCAGTCCTTCTTTGGGTGGACAGAGCAACAGTTCTGGTCAACCAGGAAGCAGTACCCGTACCAACCCGGTATCTCTGGATGCGGTACAGGACATACAGGTTTACCTGGCTCCTTATGATGTGAAGATTGGTAACTTCTTAGGAGGTAGTATCAATGCTGTTACCCGTAGCGGTACCAATGAGTTCCATGGTTCTGTATACGGTTTTGGCCGTAACGCTTCCCTGATCGGTAAGAATAATGCAGGCGACGGTTCTAAACTGCCTTCTGATTTTCATGATTACCAGACAGGTGTTCGTTTAGGTTTCCCTATCATCAAAGACAAACTGTTCTTCTTCACCAACGCAGAAATTACCCGCAGGAATGATCCTGTTATCCTGGGTGCAGGTTCTTCAGATATGAAACTGCTGACTGTAGATCAGGCACAGCAGATCAGACAGCATATGCTGGATCTGGATGTTTCCAAAACCGGTAAATACGATCCGGGAACTTACGGTAACTCCAGTATCTATTCTAACTCTAATAAGTTCTTCAATCGTTTAGACTGGAATATCAATGATAAACACCAGTTATCTATCCGTAACAATACTATCAGATCACAGGCTACTAACCTGGAACGTGATCAGCAGAACTTCCGTTTCAGCGGTATAGATTACAAACAGGTAAATAACCAGTCATCAACAGTAGCAGAATTGAAAAGCCATTTTTCAAATACTGTTTCAAACAGTTTGATTGTTGGTTATTCTGATATTCATGATTACCGTAATCCAACTTCTGATCCTTCTTTACCTCAGATCCAGATCGCTTCTAACGGTGGTACTATCTTCTTAGGTACAGACCGTGAAGCTGCTATCTTCAACATGAAGCAGAAAACGTTTGAGTTTACTGATAACGTGAGCATCTTCAAAGGCAGAAACAATATCACTATCGGTACACATAACGAGTTTTACAACATCACTTATGGTTTTGTAAACTCATGGAATGGCCGTGTGGATTATAAAACTATTGCAGACTTCCTGGCAGACAAGCCTAGCCGTGTACGTGGTAACTTTAACTACACTGATAACTCCCGTGATTACATCATGGATAATCCATCAGCTAAGTTCAAGATTGGTTTGTACAGCGTTTACGCACAGGATGAGATCCAGGTATCTGATCGTTTCAAGATCACTCCGGGTATCCGTTTTGACTACACCAACCTGCCTAATAAGCAAGCGTTGAGCGACAAGACCGTAAATGCAACTGAAGACGCCAACTACGGTACTACTTATACTTATACCAAACCTAAAGATATCAGGAACAAGTACCTGAACAATGTGCAGATCTCTCCACGTTTAGGATTTAACTTTGATATCAATGGCGATCAGAGCCTGGTATTACGTGGTGGTACCGGTTTATTCACCGGCCGTATTCCTTTCGCATGGTTAGGTTATGCTTATTATAACAATGGTACCAGCTACGGTGCTTATGATAAGAAATTCGGTTATACCAGTGCAGCAGATGCTCCTGTAGCAGGTTCTAATCCAATCTCTGTAAACAATCAGGGTGCTGCGCAGTTTGTTGCTGCACAGGGTGTGAATGTACATGATGCTACCGGTGCTACACAGGTAGACTTAATAGACAACAACTTCAAGATGCCGCAGATGTGGAGAAGCAGCCTGGCATTAGATTATTCTACTCCTGATCAGTGGCGCTTTACCCTGGAAGGTATTTATACCAAGACCATTTATGATCTGAAATTCCAGCAGGTGAACCTGGTAGATAATCCTACCTACATGATCTATGATACGCAGAAACAACAGCCTATCTACAGTGGAGCAAAGATCAACTCTAAGTTTACCAATGCTTACCTGTTATCTAATACTAAAGAAGGCTACCGTTACGGTATTACCGGTCAGGTTAGCAAAACCTTCAAACTGGGTCTGAATGTATCTGCAGCGTATACTTATGGTCAGTCTAAAGACATCACCAATGGTATCCGTAACTCAATGGAATCTAACTGGCAGTTAAACCAGGCATTGAGCCCGAATAATCCTAAACTGGCTTATTCTAACTTTGATATCCGTCACCGTATCGTAGTAACAGCTAACTACAAAGTTGACTGGATGCACAATGGTCGTTTCATTGCTAATTTCGCCGCATTCTTCAATACCTCTTCAGGTGTTCCGTTCACTTATGGTTTCGTAAATGCTACTATACAGGGTACACCACAGCAGTTAAGTTTAGCGTACATTCCAAAGGACCTTACAGAAGCACGTCAGTTCTTTACTGCTGCTAACCAGAGCCAGGCAGATGCGTTTTTTGCTTATATACAGGGCGACAAATACCTGAGCACCCGTAAAGGTCAGTTCACTGAACGTAACGGTGGACGTACTCCATGGAATACACAGGCTGACTTCCGTTTCACACAGGATTTCAACTTTAAGGCTGGTAAAGCTACACATACACTGTCGCTTACTTATGATATCGTGAATCTGACTAACCTGTTGAACAAGAACTGGGGTGTTCAGTACTTCTCACCAAATACATTCAACTCAACTGCAAGTGTAGGTTTAAGTACTGCTACTGCTGGTACTCCTACTGCATATCCGGTGTATACCTGGTCTAACCCTGGTACTCCGTATTCAAAGGATTTCTTTGCAAGCAGACACCAGATGCAGTTAGGTTTAAGATATAGCTTCTAAGGAATTGTTAATACGCTGGTAATGCTGGGATAACAGTGAAGTAATATAGTGAGGTTATCTTTAGCATATCAAATTTGAACGTAAGCGTAGATTTTCATAAGCTGTTTTAATTGACCGTCCCGGGAATTCTCCCGGGACGTTTCTTTTTTATATTTATCAGCTTGTTTGTTCTTTGGGAGAGAGTGCTTTAATTGATCTTTTTAAACAGCTTACTGGCATAACCCTTTTGGGAAATACCTTTCAGCCAGTCATCCACCCTGATGGCGGAATCTCCTGACTTTTGCACCTGAAGATATTGAGAGAGGGAGTCGGTTCCTGTGATAATCAGTTTTACACCATTACCGTCTGCCAGTACTTTATAGACACCTGTGACGTGATGGGATTTCGCATCAAATGAGAATTGACCATTGTTTCCGAATATATAAGATGCAGAGTCTGTAGAGGCGATGGCGCTCCACGTAGTATCAGGGTATGGCATCTTTGCGGAAAGCTGCCAGGTGCCTGCCACATCTATTGAAGGTGTAGCTTCCGTATCATTTTTCTCACAGCTGCATAACAGGAAGAGTAGCAGCAGGGTGGTACAAAGTGATCTCATGCATACGAGTTTATATATTAGACGTGAAACGGTTGACTATGTTACATCTGGTCGGCGACAAAAAGGGGCAGGTGGTCGATTAGGGAGCTCCCGGGGAGCCTGAACTCTAATAATGGCAGAATGATATACTGGCTCTGGCAGGGAGCCAGTATATGTTTAATTACTTAAAGGCCCAGTTTTGAAGCGTACTTCTCAGGATTCTTATCAAATACCCGCTTACAGGTAGCTGAACAGAAATGAAGGGTATCTTTTTTATAGACACTCCATTCAGGATATGCTGTATCATAAGGCATTCCACACACGGCATCCGGGAACTTACCGGCTATTGCAGCTTCATGTGCCTGTTCTACTGGTTTTGCGGTTTCCGCAGGCATCTCTTTTTTAGGTGCTTCATTACAAGCCGCTAATAATCCCGTCAACAGGCAGATATAAAAAGTTCTCATCATAATACCAGTTTTCAGGCGGTAGCCTCGTTATCTTTAGTGATACGCATTACCAGGGTCCTGAAGTATACTTTCAGGGACATTCCTATCACAACTCCTGCCAGCAGGGCCATGGAAATGATCAGTCCTGTAACGGTCAGGATCATTGAAACCAGTTTAGGCAAATAAGGTAAAGCCAGTCCAATGAGGGCTATGATGAATATATTACGGATCTCAGTACGATATTGTTTAATAAGGCCGGTCATATTAGCAAGATTTGATCTCAAATTTACGGCAAAAGTTTAAAAACGGGGGGAATCCTTTGATATCTATATAAACGCTATTTTTAACTTATTATGATGGGGAAGGCCAACTTTTTCATCCATTTAACCTAAATACATTCGTTATGAAGAAGCTCTTTGCTATTTTATTAGCTATACTGCCTGTACTGTTATATGCTCAGGATATGCCAACTCCACAATGGCGGCCTGTATACCATTTTACACCGGTTAAAAACTGGACGAATGATCCCAATGGGTTGATTTACATAAACGGCGTTTATCATCTGTATTATCAGCATAACCCTTTTGAGAATAAATGGGGACATATGAGCTGGGGCCATGCTACCAGTCGGGATTTGTTGCACTGGCAGCACCTGCCGGTAGCTATTCCTGAAAAAGAAGGCAAGGATACCACTACCTGGATATTCTCAGGTTCTGCGGTACTGGATGTTACTAATACAAGTGGTTTTGGTAAAAATGCGATCGTAGCTATTTATACGGCAGATCAGCCTAAACAGAAAAAGGAGTCTCAGTTTATTGCCTATAGCAATGATGGGGGGCTTACTTATACCAACTATGCGGGTAATCCTGTGATAGATATACAACGGCCTGATTTCCGTGATCCCAGTGTGATAAGGGTGGGAGATAAATGGGTAATGACTGTAGCTGTGCCTGATGACAGGAAAGTACAGTTCTATGGTTCTGCTGATTTGAAGAAATGGGAATTGCTGAGTGAGTTCAGTAAACAGGGGGATAACCGTAAGATATGGGAATGCCCATCTTTGACGCCACTTTATGTAGATGGTGATCCTGCAAAGAAAAAGTGGTTGTTGATGGTATCTTCGGGTAACCAGGATGCAGCTACGGGGATGCAATATTTTACCGGGGATTTTGATGGGAAGACGTTTAAGAATGATAATCCTGCGGATGTGCAGTTATTCGTGGATTATGGTCGTACATTTTATGCTGCTATTCCATATAATAACCTGCCGGATAACAGGCAAACTATGCTGGGCTGGTTAATGCCCTTTGAAACAGGGACTTATCCCTGGAGAGGACAGATGTCTATTCCAAGGGATTTAATGCTGAAGACTACGCCTTCAGGCATTCGTTTGTATCAGCAACCTGCTGCCGTGTTGAATGCTTCTCTGGATAAATTACCTGCGGCTAAGAAAGTATTTAAGAAGAATGTTACTGTTAGTGATGAGCTTACATTGAAGGGGATCAATAGTAATAGTTACTGGATAGATGCCACATTTACACCTGGTACAGCAACTGATTTTGGATTTATTGTGGCGGGCGAAAAGATAGGATATGATGTAGCAGGTAAAAATCTATATATCAGTAGAAGTAATTTAGGGGTAGTCTCAGGAGAGAAGATAAGAATACAATTACTGTTTGATAAATCCTCCCTGGAAGTGTTTGTAAATGGAGGAGAGCTGGTATATACTACTTTATTGTTCCCTGGAAAGGATGATACAGGGATTAGTATTTATGCAGATAAGGGGAATGTGAAAGTAGATTCTCTTAGAGTATGGGACCTTGGTAAGTAATTGAAGAGCTTCTGATAAGGTTTATCTTACGCTTATCCTTCGCTTTTTAGCGTAAGACAAGCGTAAGATAAACCTTATCAGAAGCCGTTTTGTTCCTGTTTACTACCAGATTACAACACGTGCACTATCCGGAAGCATCATTTTGCTGTCAGGACCACAGCCCCATGCTTCAGCAAATTCTTTCAGATGAGGCAGCGGGCCGTTAATACGGTTTCTTGCAGGAGAATGAGGATCTGTCTGAACCTGGTTACGCAGGGCAGCTTCTGTGCTGTTACCATGCCATACCTGACCCCAACCCAGGAAGAAACGTTGTTTCCAGGTATATCCATCAATAGGTTTTGGTTCCGGTTTGCCTTTCAGTGATTTTACCAGTGCATAGTAGGCCAGGGTAAGACCACCTAAATCAGCTGTGTTTTCACCGATGGTGAGTGCACCGTTGATATGGAAACCAGGTAATACTTCTATACCATCAAAGTAACGGATGTACTTATTAGACAGGGCCATAAAGTTTTTACGGTCTGCATCTGTCCACCAGTTCTTGAGGTTACCTTCAGCATCAAACTGTGAACCCTGGTCATCAAAACCATGGGTGAACTCATGACCTATTACAGCAATGATACCACCATAGTTGATAGCATCATCCGCATCAGCATTGAAGAATGGAGGTTGCAGGATACCTGCAGGGAATACTACTTCGTTGTTCAGCGGATTGTAATAGGCATTCACTGTCTGAGGAGTCATACCCCATTCGCTTTTATCTACCGGTTTACCTATTTTATCTAATGTTTCTTTATGTGTGAAGTGACTGGCAGAAACAATGTTTTCTATCAGCGTACCTGGTTTGATATCGATGGTAGAGTAGTCTTTCCATTTATCAGGATAACCGATTTTGTATGTGAAAGAAGCCAGTTTTTTGTGGGCCATCTTCTTGGTAGAATCGCTCATCCAGGTAAGACCGTCTACTCTTTCGCCGTATACGGTACGAACGTTTTCGATCATTTCAGATACTTTCTGTTTGGAGCTTTCCGGGAAATATTTCTTTACAAAGAGTTTTCCCAGCGGCATACCCATAATGCCGTCTGTAGCGCGGATAGAGCGTTCCAGGCGGGGTTTCTGCGCTTTGGTACCATGCATAACGGTAGCAAAGAAATGGAAGTTTTCGCTGTCTATTGGTTTAGGCAGGTAACTGGCAAAATGAGAGAGTGTCTGCCAGCGCATCCATGTCTTCAGTGTTTCCAGCGGAGTGCTTTTTAAGAGGGCAGCAACGCTTTTTACGTAGGGCTTGTCCTGGATGATCAGGGTATCAGGTTTAATGCCCTGGATCTCTGAATAAGCATCCCAGTCGTAGTCCGGTGCCAGTGTTTTCAGCTCACTGAAAGCAGCTTTGTTGTAAGTTTTAACGGGGTCACGCAACTGTACGTTTGACAATTGCAGTTTAGCCATTTTGGTTTCGAATTCCAGGATGGTAGCACCTGGGTTCGCATCTTTAAATCCAGCCTGGGTAAATTGTTTGTCAACGTGTTTAACGAATTCGTTGCGTACATCTTTTGTACTGGAATCCTGTCTTTCGTAATAGCTTTTTTCCCCCAGACTAAGGCCATCCTGGCCTTCATACACCGCATTCATTTTACTGTTGCGGGCATCGGCATCTACGCCAAAGCCAAAAGCACCGGAGATACCGATGTTCTGTAATTCGCCTGAAACTTTTGCATAATCTGCAAATGATTTGATGGCATTGATCTTATCAAGATAAGGTTGGAGTGGGGTAATACCCAGTTTCTCAATGGTAGCAGTGTCGAGGAAAGAGCGGTAGAAGTCGGAGATCTGTTGTTCTTCGGTACCTTTTTTCAGGTCTTTCTCATCTGCCAGTGTAAGGATGATGCCTTTGAGGCGAACTTCCTTATTTTGTTTGTCCAGTACGTTAAAAGCGCCCCAGCGGCTCTCTGTAGAAGGGATGGGGTTGTTCTTCTTCCAGTTGCCATTTACAAATCCGTCAAAGTCATCACAGGGTTTAACTGTGGAGTCAATTGAACTTAATTCAAAGGCTGGTGTTTTGGTTGAATCGGCCCCTGCCTGCGTAGTTGTGTTGGTGTTGCAGGCCGTCATCAGAGTAACGGCAGCCAGCAACGGGAGTTGTAACTTCATAAATAAAACAGGTTTATTTTTTATGAAGATAGCTAAAACAGGGCATCTACGGCGTTCAGGGGCGGGTGTTTTTGACAAACGGCGTTTTGCAGGGGCCGACAGTGGGTGGTTTGCCTACTGTTTAGTAGGTTTGTAGTGCGTTAAAACGGAAATTGCATGACATTTAGCTTTAGAATATTCAGAGCGCTTACCAGTATCAACTTATTTTTCTCGGGATTCTTTTTGATGATGTTACTAATGACATTATTATCAGGAGCGGTGCAGGTGTTGGTATTTTTAATTTTGATAGGCGCTGTATTCATCCACTCTATCCTCTCTCTGTACCTGCAAAAAAGTCTGATGGACAAGTCCATCTCCCTGAAAGAAAGTACACCAACAGGTATCTGGATCATGGGTGCTTTTTCTCTTATTTATGCAGGTATATTGCTTGTTACCTGTTATGTTGTACTGGCTTATCATGATAAGGTGATGGAGGAGATGTGGAAACAGATGGGTCAACTGACGGAAGAACAAAAGAAACAGATTACGCCGGCAATACTGAACAGTACCATGAATGCGATTATCGGATTCTTTGGCATATTCGGACTGATGATCATCGGCAATACTTTTCTGTCGTTTAACTTTTTAAATAAGTGGAAGAACAGAGAAGATACAACCGACATTGATATTAACCTGGAAAGTTAAATTTTAAGCATGGAACCATTAGCAGAGCGGTTAAGACCGGAGACATTGGACGAGCTGGTGGGACAGGAACACCTGACCGGTAAGGATAGTATCCTGCGTACGGCCATTCAGCAGGGCAAGATCCCTTCTATGATCCTGTGGGGCCCGCCGGGCGTAGGGAAAACCACTATTGCTAATATTATCGCACATACACTGGAAGTGCCTTTTTATACACTGAGCGCTATTTCTGCCGGTGTAAAAGAAGTGCGTGAAGTGATAGAGGTGGCCCGTAAGCAGGGGCATGCGGTGTTGTTTATAGATGAGATCCACCGTTTTAACAAGTCACAGCAGGATGCCCTGCTGGGGGCTGTAGAAAAGGGCATCATCACACTCATAGGGGCTACTACTGAAAACCCTTCTTTTGAGGTGAATGCGGCGTTATTGTCGCGTAGCCAGGTGTATGTACTCAAACCTCTTGGTGAGAAAGAGCTGTTGCAGTTGCTGCATCAGGCAATGGAAAAAGATGAGTGGCTGGGGAGTAAGAAAATAGAACTGAAAGAGACTACAGCATTATTTAATATTTCAGGGGGAGATGCACGCAAATTGCTGAACCTCTTTGAACTGGTGGCGAATACCCTGAAGGAATATCCTATCGTGGTAACTGATCAGAAGGTAATGGATATTGCCCAGCAGAGAGTGGCTATTTATGATAAATCCGGAGAACAGCATTATGATATTATTTCAGCGTTTATAAAATCAGTACGTGGCAGTGATCCTAATGCTGCTGTGTATTACTTAGCGCGAATGATAGAAGGTGGGGAAGATGTGAAATTCATTGCCCGCCGTTTGGTAATACTGGCATCTGAAGATATCGGGAATGCCAATCCTAATGCGTTGCTGCTGGCGACCAGTTGTTTCCAGGCAGTGACGATGATAGGTTATCCTGAAGCAAGGATCATCTTATCTCAGTGCACTACTTATCTTGCTTCTTCTCCCAAGAGTAATGCGTCTTATATGGCGATTAATAACGCGATGTCTGTTGTAGCCAAGACAGGAGATCTTTCTGTACCGATGCATATACGTAATGCCCCTACGAAGATGATGAAAGAGATGGGATATCATAAGGGGTATGAGTATGCACATGATCATGAGAATAATTTCTCCCCGCAGGAATATTTACCCGATGAGATCAGAGGAGCGAAACTGTATGATCCGGGAAGAAACCCGAGAGAGGATGATTTGAGGAAGTATTTAAAAGCTTTGTGGAAAGAGAAGTATAATTATTAAGCGGGTTGACTAAAAGCTCCGTTAGGAGCTCCGTGTTTGTAGAAAACGAGTTAAACAACAAAACACAGACTCCGTAGGAGTCCCCTAAAGTGCAATAATAGGGGACTCCTACGGAGTCAATTAAGCAGAATATAAATATTTTCTACAAACACGGAGCTCCTAACGGAGCTTTTTTATTTGTTATAAATTAAATACAGGATTTTTAGTTAGCTCAATCTTTTTCTTTTTTCTGTAGAATCTCAAATGTTACCTGCACCTCTTCTCCTTCTTCATCTACTAATGTAATAGTGTGTTTACCCGCAGCAGGACGTAATGCCATCTGGTGAAATTCTGATGTAGTCCCGATGTAGGTATTATCCAGATGCCAGTAAATCTTTGCACTGGTATTCCTGTGTGTAGCGGTAAATATCGCCTCTCCCATTGATCCGTCTATTTCTACCGGTATATAAATCTTTGCACCCTGACGGGGATAAATGATTTCCATCGGGGCTTTATCCTGGTTCAATGTAGCCAGGCATTCCTGTTTATAAGGCGGCAGTGGCTGATAGTTATGTTTGGAGCGATAATAAAATTCCATAGCAGGCGGCAATACAAACCAGGGTACATGTTGCATCTGAGAAGGTGGTTCACAGTTAGCTGTTACACGCCATTGCCCGGTATGATCCAGATGTACCAGCTGGTGATAAGGACAGAGTCCGCTGCGTAAACCGTTTACAGGTACCCACAGTGAATCTTTCTCCGGACAGATATCACTGGCGCGGAAACCGGTGAGCCGGCATACTTCTACTTTACGCAGTTTGTTATAGGGCGCATTGAACCACCCTTCTGTATGTAATAAACGGAATACATCAAACATTACCGGTGCCGCAGTAGATACACCTACTAATCCCGGACGGCCTTCTCCATCTGCATTACCTACCCAAACACCCACTACATACTGTGGCGTTACACCTATTGCCCAACCATCGCGGAAACCAAAACTGGTGCCTGTTTTCCAGGCTATACGCTGGGTAGAGGAGAACTGCTGCCAGAGTAGTTCTTCTCCCGGGCGCATCACTTCTTCCATCGCCTGGAAGGTATACCAGATAGAACCCGCATCCAGCACACCATAAGGGCCGGGCGTGTATTTAGAGGGACGTTTTAATCCTTCCTGGTAATTAGGTGGATGGATATCATCCAGGTCGTATTTACCATTGTACTGGTCCATATGTAACAGCGTACGGGCCATGCTGGCATACATGCCTGTCATTTCCCAGAGGGTGGTTTCGCCACCTCCTAATATTAATGAAAGGCCGTAGTGATCGGCAGGTTGTATGAGGGTAGTGATACCCATTTTCTTCAGCAGCGCATGGAACCGTTCGTAACGGTATTGCTGCAGCATACGTACTGCAGGGATATTTAAAGAGCGCGACAGCGCTTTGCTGGCTGGTACTGCACCATCATATCCGAGGTCGAAATTCTGAGGACTGTAGCCTGCTATCTGTGTTGGGATGTCTGGTACCAGTGTATGTGGCAGCAGCATGCCATCATTGAGCATAGCCGCATATAACACGGGCTTTAAAGTACTGCCCGGGCTACGGGGAGCCTGGATGACATCTACATGGCTTTCCATCTCCGGGTTTTCCGGATGATAGATATTGCCTACGTATGCGAGTGTGTTGCCGGTTTCTACATCCAGTACGATAGCTGCCGCATTGTTGATGCCATTGGATTTGTAAATGTTATGATAACGTTCTACAATGCCGGTAACATTCCTTTGCAAAGCAGCATCTAAGGTAGTTTTGATACGGGTGCTGCCTTCTTTATGATCACGTCTGAAACGGTCTAATAAATGAGGTGCATCCTGTGGTAATGCTTTGGGCTGATCGGGCAGCGGTTCCAGTTTGGATAACTGGCAGGTGATGCTGTCGATTACGCTTGTATGATATAAGCGGTCGAGGAGCTGGTTACGTTTAGTAAGCAGTACCTGTCTGTTACGACCGGGATGTACCAGTGCCGGACTGTTTGGTAATACTGCCAGTGCTGCTGTTTCTCCCCAGGATAACTGCGTGGCACCGCGACCGTAATACCGCCAGGAAGCGGCTTCCAGCCCTACTACGTTACCACCAAAAGGCGCATTGCCCGCATACAGAGACAGGATCTTTTTTTTGGAAGAGGAGAATTCCAGTCTTGTAGCCAGTACAGCTTCTATCAGTTTTTGCCATAGCGTACGTGGTTTATTGCGAGACAGGCGAATAACCTGCATCGTTAATGTGCTACCTCCACTGATGACTTTCTGTTGTTTGAAGTTCTGACGGAATGCTCTGCTTAATGCCAGTATATCTACCCCCCAGTGATAATAAAAACGTTTGTCTTCGTAGGCAACGATACATTTTGCAAATTTATCCGGCACTGGTTTATCTACCGGAAAACGCCATTGTCCGTCCGTAGCAATGGTAGCACTTAACAGTTCTCCATTGCTGTCTTCTATCACAAAGGAAGTAGGGGCCGTAAAGAGGCGGGAGGGTAGGCAGCAGGCATATAGTAATAGTAAAAAAGTGGCGGCTGACAGCCACCACTTTTTACGTAATATCCATTTCTTTAATCTTAGCCACATATTATTTCACAACTTCAACCCATTTACCCGGAAGGAAAGCCTGTATGGTATTATCATACATCGCTTCACAACTAACTGCCGGCAGATAATAACGACCCAGGTATGCTGCATTCAGCAATACATTATAGGTACGTGTTTTAGTTTCTTCGATGTTAAAGTAAGTATATACCCTGTCGTCACGTATATCTATATACGTTGATGGAGAAGTAAGGAAAGAACTGTCATTACCCATCATACGGGTATTGATAATTTCCCAGCCACTCGGGAAGATCTGCGTCAATGCCATCTGTTCATAATAACCACGTTTGCCTGGGTTATGAATGGTAACAGTTGCCATGAAATCTGATCCCTGACGAAGCATAGCCGGGTCCAGTGGTTTGCCTTCGCGGGTACTGTATTTCACCTGCATATCCAGTACTTCAGGATTGTTAGGAATGTTTGGTTCCTGACCGGCATCCGGGCGGCCCTGTAATATGAGACGGGTATACAGTACGTTCTGTCCTTTGTTCTGAATGCTGACAGTACCTTCTGCGCTGACAGGGATCTGCATTACATAAGATTCGCTGGTAGCAGTACTGCTCTTACCATTGAGTGTATAGCTGAAATTCAGTTTACCGTTCTTGTTGGTACCGCAGTATTTAGCTACAGCTATCAGTGCATAGGCAGTGGTTTGTGTGCTGTACCAGCTTTCCTGTGACAGGTTTGCCGCAATCTGTTTCACCAGTTCGTTTGCACGGTCACGTTGTCCCAGCAGGGTCATTGTTTCCAGTATCATTGCCTTATCGCGCAAATCTGATCCGAATGTACCGCCCAGTTGTTTGTAAGGTTTGATATCCCCGGTTAATCCTTTCACTAAGCCGTTAGCTACTTCCGGCTGACCGGATAATTTATAGGCACATGCCAGTCGCCATTTAGCTGCTTCAGACAGGTATTTGAATTCTTTCAGGCGGTTCATTGCACCCAGTTCAGGCACTTTAGCCAGCGCCAGCAGGTACAGACGATAAGCCTGTGTAAGATCCCCACCGTAGAAGTTAGTGGTAGAAGGCGCCCAGGTAGTAGCCTTATTGCGCTGGAATTTCTTCCACTGGTCCAGCATACTCGGAGGCAGTACATATCCTTTCGCCTGTGCTTCCAGCAGGAAGTTACCGGCGTAGTTGGTACCCCATTCATCCGACTGTCCTTCACCAGGCCAGTAGCTTAATCCACCGTCTGAAGTCTGGAAGCCTTTTAAGCGGTTGATGCCCGCTTTGATGTTACGGTCTATGTTCGCCAGTTCACTTTCTTTCAGGTCCATCAACTGGTTCAATGCTAACTGCGGGAATACACTGGAAGTGGTTTGTTCCACACAACCATGCGGATAGTCTATCAGGTAGCTGAGGCGTTTGCCCAGGTTCAGGGAAGGAATGCTGGAAACTTCCAGAACACCTTTGTTGGTACCCGCCATGCCTGCAGGTTTGTAGCCTGCGCTCCAGCTTTGACCAGCCTGTAAAGTAGCTTCCTGTACGGTAGTGATTACCGGGTTAGGGTTGCGTACTTCCAGTTCGGTTTGTTCTTCTGCTTTAGCAGCGCCGCTGGTAGCAGTTACTTTTACTTTCGCGATACCTACCTGCGGTTTCACACGTACATCAAAGTATACGATTTGTTCACCGGGTTGAGAGAAGGTAACTGTTTTAGTATTTTCTCCCACTACTTCCAGCAATGCGTTGGTGCTGAGGGTAACTTTAACAGATTTGATATTGTTTTCCAGTCCGAATACGGTAACCGGTAATTGTACTGTTTCTGAAGGGCCTAATACACGTGGCAGTGTAGTGAGCAGCATCAGTGGTTTTTTCACGGCTACTGTTTTTTCAGCAGAACCGTATGCACCATCTTCACCCGCTACTACCATTGCTTTTACGGATCCAATGTAAGGAGGCAGCTTGAACTGGTGCGTTTGTTTACCACTTTTTAAGGAGAATGGTCCCATGAACAGTACCACAGGTTTAAAGCGGTTGGCCTTAGCAGTGCTGGCGTTTCTGTTTAATCCTTCATCACCCCCTATACTTAAGATACGTTCCATATCTGCACCGTATGCTCCGATCACAAAATCGAAGAGGTCCCAGGTTTTAACACCCAGTGCTTCACGTGCATAGAATGCGCCATGCGGATCAGGTGTTTTGAAACGGGTAAGGTCCAGCAGTCCTTCATCCACCAGGGCGATGGTGTAGGTCATTGGTTTACCTTTTGCTTCAGATACAGTGATGGTTGCATTCTGTTCAGGTTCCAGTTTATCCTGCATGGTAATAACCGGTTGCAGGGTAGTGTTGGCATCATCTACAGAAATCGGTATTACACCGTACATACGTATGGGTAAGTCGTTCAGTGTTTGTGCATGTGGTTGCAGCAGGCTCACGTTCACGTATATGTTAGGCGCCATATTCTTCTCCACTTTAAAGGAGAAGGTGGTTTGTCCTTTCTTTGTATTTACCCAGAAAGTTTTGATCACTTTGCTTCCTGATTCAATGCTGATCAGTCCACGGCCACCTTCGCTGCTTGGGATGGTGAGGTTTACATCTTCACCAACGTTGTATTTCGTTTTATCTGATGTAAATACCAGCATAGCAGCTTCGGCAGGATTGTCTTTCTGCATTCTTTCTGCCCATCCAGGGTAATCTATATATACAGCCTGACCGCTGGTGTGACCACTTTTCAGGTCTTTCACGCGTACCAGGTATCTGCCCCAGTCGGGAGAGTTCACCTGAAGATTCCAGCTACCCTTACCGTTGTTAAGGGAGATGGTTTCTTTTGTCAGCAGTTGATTGTAGCTGTCCTGTGTGAAGTTGCTGAATTCATTATCATCACCGTTCTCATCCCACCACCAGCGCCAGCGGATTTTATAGACTTCTACCTGTACTTCACTGTTACCTTTTAACAGGTTACCATTTTCATCCACGTTTACGATGCTTACAGGATGTGGCTGATCGGTCAGTAACATACCTGTCATGCGGTCGCCTTCCGGCATACGCAGACCAGCATAGGTAGCAAAAGGATTGTAAGGCATGGAGAAGTGGTCGATACTGAAATCACCACCTGGTTCAAATACTTTGATCTCGAAGTTTGCTTTTAATTGTCCTGGTGCCAGCTTACCCAAAGGCAGGCTTACTTTAACAGGAGCAGCGCCATTGTCGCCAAGGCTACCTTCAAAGATGGTTTTATTCTCTGCTTCGAAGTGAGTGATAGGATCATCGAAGTTGTAATCTTTAAAGGTTTTGAAGCTGGTAGTTTGTGCGGTTAATGACACATCTACTTTTGCTTTCAGGTTTTGAGCAGTAGCGCCGAATAACCATTGAGCGCTGAGTGTACCGGTAGATTCATCTGTTTTAGATAAAGTAGTACGGGCACCGAAATCCAGTTTCACTTTCAGCCTGTTGGGCTTTACAGTTTCAATGCGCAGGTTTTTGGTAAATATGGCACCACCTACTTTCACTTTGGCTGTCCAGTTACCTGTCAGGTCATCAGGAGAAGTAGTTGTTGTAAAGCTGTAGAAACCGTTTAATGACTGTAATGCATTGACACGTTTGTATAACTGTCCTTTAGGATTGTAAAGTTCTAAAGTAACCGGGTGGTTAGGTGGCAGTTTCTGTTGTTTATCTTCCAGTATGAAGGTGAGGAAGAGAGTATCTCCCGGGCGCCATACGCCGCGTTCACCATAAAGGAATCCTTTGATACCGTTTTGTACTTCTTCTCCTTTCACATCAAAGCGGCCTAATGGTAAAGAGTTCCCATCATCCAGTTTGAGGTAACCTCTTTCGTCATCTTTTTTAGCGATGAGGATATAAGGTTTACGTTTCAGGTCGAAGGTAGCTAAACCATCACCATCGCTTTTGGTTTTGAAGATTACCTGGTTCTGATAGTCAAGCAGTTCCAGTTCTACGCCCATTAAAGGTTTGGTATCACGTATATCCGTTACAGCTACCAGCATACTGTTATCATTACCACGTTTAGCGGTAAGGCCGATATTGGAAGCAATGACGTTACGGGAAGCCCATTTATCTTTATTATAGTAAGAGTTGGCGCAGGCATCATCACGTTCATCCCATGAATAACCATAAGGATAATAGCTGTCGTAGCGTTGCCAGAATCCATCATCTTCATCTATCTTATCGCCATAATATTCTCTTTCTTCTCCTTCTTCATCATTACCTGCAGTTTTCTCTTTATCACTGGCCACACATGTCTGAAGGGAATATGATTTACGGAATCCGATAGTAACGCGATAGATAGCTCCTGGTTCTGTACGCAGCATCTGGTCCATATCCAGGAAGAAGCGGTTGCGTTTGTGCAGGTTCAGGGATTTATCAGCATCCAGGCGGATGGTTTTCTCTACAACCGGTCTGCCTACACGGCGCAGTTCCTGGCTACCATCCAGGTTATTGCTTTGCAGGTATTGAGGAATATTGTTTTCGTATATTTTGATGATAGTAACGTCTACGGCACTCAGGTTGACTGCTTCGAAAGGCATTACCAGTTTATTGCTGGATGGTAAGATCACCCCTTTGCCAGGGATGGTTACAGAAGGCTGGATGTTTTCAAAATCCACGTTGCCGGAGAAATTTTTATCCAGGCGTTTATCGTAGATATTGAGGATGCCCTCATTTACAACTACGCTAAAGCTACCTTCCATGCGTTTAGGCGCAAATACTTTCACTTCGCTGCCTTCGATGGTATAACGGAGATCGCTTACACCGCTGATGCCTATGAGGCCATCCAGGTTTTGCGCTACGCTGATAGGATCGGAGAACTGTACGAGGAGATATTGTTCAGGATCGGAAACAGCAAGGATGTTCAGCACCTTAAAGTCGGAGATGGAAGGAACTTCTACTGTTTTTTTGCCGGCCTGATCTACTTTCAGGGGTTTACCATCCCAGCTCAGTTCTAATGAGCGGGCAGCTTCACCACGTAGCAGATTATCAATTGTGAATTTGGAAGTTCTGTCTGTAGCGTTATGCTTCCAGGTGATGGGCACTGTTTTCCCCTGGAAGGTAGCAGTTAACACTTTTTCCACCTGTAAGGGATCTTCTGCATCGGCAGTAGTGATAGTACCGGTGAGGACCATCTTATTCGATGAGGTATTATTGGCTGCTTTCAGGCCGTTATCCTCAATGGAATAATCAGGTTTCATCACTTTGAATTCGAAGTCGAGTTCTTTTAGTTCGTCTTCTACTTTCATCACTTTACCCAGCTTGAAGGTAGCGGTATAGGTTTTTTCCGGTGTCAGGTTGGCATCGGGACGAAACTCTATGGTAGTGGCATCAATCCAGTACGCTTTACCTTTAATGCTTGGGCTGAAGTCGAAGATGTCTTCGGAGACAGGTTCGTTTTGCGTGTGGGTGACATTTGCATTTCCTGTTAGTTGTACGCGAATGGTACTCTGTTTGGAAATGACGCCGGCCGTGTAGGCTTCAATGTATTTGGCCATGGCCGGGTTCATGACTTTCCTGGTATGTCTGCATGCTGTCAGGCATGACAATACTAACAGACAACTGACGAAAATGACAATTCTTTTGGGATGCATGAGGTTTCTTGAATGCTGGTTAGGAAAAGAATAAAGGTAATTCAAATAAAACAAAATGCTAATGTATAGATCTGCCCTTTTCCAGTTTAAGGACTTTTGTAACGGCAGAAGGAATTTCTTCCTGGTAATGCGTTACAAAGATGAGGGTAAGATCCATTATATTACACAGTGTATCAATGACTTGCTTAAAATGTTCTTTCTGCTGCACGTCCAGGCCCTGGCAGGGTTCATCAAAGATGAGCAGGGGTGGTTCTTTCACTAATGCCCGGGCCAGCAAAGTAAGGCGTTGCACACTTTCCGGAACTCCTGTAAAGGGTAACTTCATATGGTCCGCAATGCCCAGGATATCCATCCAGCTGGCAGCATGTTCCAGTTGTTCCGGGGTGCCGGCGCGAGTACTGCCAATGATATCATAAAAGCCGGACACTACTACCTGCTGGCAGTTGCTGCCTGCTTTGAAGTACTGGTGCAGTTCGGGAGATACGAACCCTATTTTCCGTTTGATATCCCAGATGCTTTCCCCGCTGCCCCTTTTACGGTCGAAAAGGTAGAGTTCATTGGAATATGCCTGTGGGTTATCTCCGGTAATAAGACTGAGTAAGGTAGATTTCCCGGCACCATTATGCCCCAGTAAAGCCCATTTTTCATTGGGTTTCACTATCCAGTTAACATCGTCCAATATCAAATGTTCACCATACTGTACTTTTACATGTTCCATACGGATGATGGTATCGAACTGCGGGATAACGGGTTTAACGAGCGCCCTCAGCTTTTCTTCATCGATGTTTGTATGGGTTGTAGTTTCCTTTACAGGTAGTGTGAGGTATTCTTCCCGTGTGTACTTTCCTGTTATTTGTCCCTCGTCAAGAGTGAGTACATGGGTGATATTTCCGGGGATTTCGGTAGGAGAGGTGACCAGTAAGACGGTTGTCCCATTGTCTATGATCTTGTTTACCATCTCACTAAAATCTTTTCTGGCCTGTATATCTAACCCTGAGTAAGGATTGTCCAGCATCAGTAATACCGGATTTTGCAGGAGCGCTTTCGCTATCATTACACGGCGGGTTTCGCCGTTGGAGAGTTTAATCAGTTCTTTATTCAGCAGGGGAGCTATACGCAATGGCTGTAATAATGGCGTATCTCCGTCTCCTTCCAGGTATTCCCTTACGGTAGGAGCATCTTCCGCATCCATGCTGTTGAAACGCTGCTGATAATAGAAATCGGTGGTTACATTAGATTTGTTCCTGAAAGCATGGTGATGCCCTATGTGGGCTATCAGGTTGCGATAGCTGAAATAAGGATCTGTGATGGTATGCTGCTGACGGTAAGTATCAGAGAAGTGATAATGAATGCTGCCGTTGATGACATTAAACTTGCCGGTGATGGTGTTTAATAAGGCAGATTTGCCTGAGCCTCCCGGGCCGGTGATAGCCCATTGTTCTCCTGTATTGATGTCCCAGTTTAACCCGGTGAATAATGTTTTATCCAGGTAACGAACGGTTATATGTTCCAGTGAAAGGAAGGGTGCGGCATGGTTCATCATCAGTTTCTCTCTATTTTTGCTAATTCCCGAAATATTGTCGCTAAATTATTATTAATTTATAGATTATGGTATGGATTGTTAAAACATTCGAAGAATTGACCACTACAGAATTATATGCTTTACTGCGTTTGCGGAGTGAAGTATTTGTGGTGGAGCAGACATGTGCTTTTCAGGACATGGATGATACAGACCAACTGGCGGTGCATGTGATGGGATATATTGATAATGAACTGGTAGCGTATACGCGGTTATTCGGACCGGGGATTAAGTATGAGTATGCGTCTATTGGCAGGGTGGTAACTTCTCAGAAGGTGCGTAGCAGTGGGGCAGGAAGGCAGTTGATGGAATATTCTATTGCTATAGTGGAAGAGCGTTTTGGGAAAGCGCCTATAAAGATTGGAGCGCAGCAGTATTTACAGAAATTTTATACTTCGCTGGGTTTTGTGCAGAGCAGTGAGATGTATATGGAAGATGCTATCCCACATATTGAAATGATCCGGAATTAACCGGATCATTGCTTTTTAGGTTTCTCCCTTGGTACGTGAATCTTCACTTTGTACAACGGGATGTAGTATGAAACAGAGTATGTTACGTCGAACTGAGATCTTTTGCCTCCGGTACCAAAGCCAGGAATTACTATTGGCTGGAATGTATCACTGGCGCTGTTGCTGACCATGATCTTTTCTCTCACGCCCCATCCCAGGAAGAAATTCTTCAATACTTCTACCCTTAATCCAAATATCAGTTCTATCCAGTGGGCCGTCATGCTTGTTTTGGGATAAGAACCTTCTATGGTGCTGCTCCAGTAATCGCTGTGCAGTTTATATGCAGGCGATTCGTAGGTATTATGGGCAAAGCCATAGCGGATACCACCGTATACCATGTTTTTTTCCCCGGTAGCCTTCTTGTTAAGGAAGTCATAATCCACTCCTACTGTCACATATTGGCCGTTGCCTTTATAGGTGTAGTTGGTATCGCTGTGGGAAGTTCTGTTATAGCCAAGTTCGATGGCGCCATATAGTCTTTTGTTGATCTGGGCATCTGCCTGTACGGTGATGTCTGTTCTGTAGGGCTGGAAGGCCTTCACTACAAACCGGCTGACATCCAGTCCGAGACGCAGGCCACCGCTGGTCGTATAGACAAGACTGTCTTTTGATTTTGACAGTGGTTTTGTCACCAGTTTACGGGTGGTTGTATCCCTTTTGTGAGCAATGCTGTCAGCAAGCGGTTTAATCCGGATGCTGTCTTTTACCTGGGCCTGTGTGGTGATGGCCAGCAGCAGGCTAATAGATAAAAAATAAAGAAAGGTGCGTATCATTCGAACTGTTTACTTCCTTGTTGTTAATATGTATGGAGTCGATAGTATGATAAGTGGAAATTACGGTATCCAGGGTGAAGAATGTAGCAAAGCCGCAGCCGGCTGATACAAAGTTCGGTTTCCTGGTATAGCGGAATGTAAGGGTATCCGGTGTTTTGGTAGAATCCAGTTTCAGATAAAAACGGGAACTATCTGCCAGTGGTGATAATGAGATGAATACACTGGAGCGTGCGACACTACTCAGGATAGTATCTTTACCCAGGGCGTACAGGGTTACTTTGGGCCAGATGGTGTCTTTATTGATATAGCCGTCCAGCGAATCCTTTTTAAAGTTGATGCCCAGATCTGCGAGGAGGGTCTGGTCGCAGGTCTTTGTTTCATCTTCACAGGCAACGAACGCTGTAAACAATAGTATTAGAAAGAGATATTTCATGCTTGAATATTAATCATTTACGGGCATCGGATGGTCCGTTTTCCGGGCAAAGGTAATCATAATGTAAAAGGCTCCGCAAATCTACGGAGCCTTAAGAAGATTTTATGATTCAAGTTCCTTTTTAAGGAAGCGGGCTGTATGACTGTCTTTACATTCGCTTATCACTTCGGGGGTGCCGGTGCAAAGGATGGTACCACCACCTCCACCACCTTCGGGCCCGAGGTCAACGATATAATCTGCCATTTTGATGACATCCAGGTTATGTTCTATCACCAGAACGGTATTACCACGGTCTACCAGTTTATTCAGCACGTTTAACAGCAGCTGTATATCCTGGAAGTGAAGGCCGGTAGTAGGTTCATCTAAAATATAGATCGTTTTACCGGTATCTTTCTTAGATAGTTCTGTTGCCAGTTTCACACGTTGCGCCTCACCACCGGAGAGGGTAACAGCTGATTGTCCCAGGGTGATGTATCCCAGTCCAACATCCTGTAAGGTCTTTACTTTGCGGTAAATGAAGTTTACCGGCTGGAAGAATTCCACGGCTTCATCTACTGTCATATCCAGTACATCGGAGATGGATTTGCCCTTGTAGCGGATTTCCAGGGTTTCCCTGTTATAACGTCTGCCATTACATTTTTCGCATTTCACGTATACATCCGGCAGGAAGTTCATTTCAATCACTCTCATGCCACCACCTTCACATACTTCACAACGGCCGCTCTTTACATTGAAAGAGAATCGTCCGGCAGCGTATCCGCGGATCTTGGCTTCCGGTACCTGGGAGAAGAGGGTACGGATATCGGTAAAGAATCCGCAATAGGTAGCCGGGTTGCTACGGGGCGTACGCCCGATAGGTGACTGATCAATCTCAATTACTTTATCTAGATTTTCCAGGCCCTTGATGCTTTTGTAAGGCATAGGGACCATTTTGGAATCGTAGGCATGTTTGCTAAGGATCGGGTACAGTGTTTCATTGATCAGGGTAGATTTACCACTACCCGAAACGCCTGTTACGCAGATGAAAGTTCCCAAAGGGAATTTCACACTTACATTTTTCAGATTGTTGCCCGTAGCGCCTTTCAGTTCCAGGAACTTACCGTTGCCTTTGCGTCTTTCTTCGGGTACCGGTGTTACCAGTGAACCATTCAGGTAGCCTGCGGTAGGTGTTTTTAACTTTAATATCTGGGCAGGTGTTCCTTGCGCAATGATCTGTCCGCCGTGAACGCCAGCACCGGGGCCAACATCTATCAGGTGATCTGCATGCAGCATGATATCTTTATCATGTTCCACTACGATCACAGTATTCCCCATTTCTTTTAAGTTACGCAGCGCCTGGATCAGTTGCATATTATCGCGCTGATGGAGTCCTATACTTGGCTCATCCAGGATATAGGTGATCCCCATTAACTGGGAGCCTATCTGTGTGGCCAGGCGGATACGCTGACTTTCCCCGCCGCTTAAAGAGCGGGTAGCACGGTAGAGTGTGAGGTAGTTTAAACCTACGCCTAATAAGAAGCCCAGTCGTTCGCGGATTTCTTTGAGGATATCCTTGGCGATGGTGTTCTGTTTCTTATCCAGTCGTTTTTCGATGTCTTTGAACCAGGCCAGGAGTTTGTCCAGGTCCATCTCACCCAGTTCTGCAATGTTCTTTTCATCTACCTTAAAATAGAGACTTTCTTTTTTAAGACGGGTGCCATTACATTCGGGGCAGGTATTGAGTTTCATGAAACCTTCCGCCCAATTGCGGACAGCTTCTGAAGAAGTATCATTGAAGAAGCGGCGTACGGTATTGATGACCCCTTCATATTCTGTGGAGTAGGTAGGTTCTCCGTTTTCTTCGAAGCCCATTTCCATTTCCAGCTTTCCGTTTTCATCACCGAACAATAGCAGGTTTAAAGATTTCTGCGGGATATCGGAGAGAGGAGCGGTGAGGGAGAATTTGTATTTCTTTGCCAGCTGCTGTACCTGTTTAAAGGTAAAGGTATCGCGGGCTTCCCCTAAAGGAGCCAGACCACCCTCATTGATAGAGCGGGAATAATCTGGTATCACCTCATCCATATCTATCTGGTAGATAGTGCCAAGTCCTTTACAGCGTGGGCAGGCGCCATATGGAGAGTTAAAGGAGAATGTGTTGGGAGAGGGTTCCTCATAAGAGATACCGGTATCCTCACACATCAGCTGTTTACTGTACTGATTGATTTTGTTGCTGTCGTTATCCATGATAAAGAGCAGCCCTTTCCCCATCTGCAGTGCTTTTTGTACACTCTGACTGATTCTTGTACGTGCATCATCCAATACCTGTACTCTATCTACCACTAATTCTATGTCGTGAATCTTGTAGCGGTCAACCTGCATACGTTCTTTCAGGTCGAGTATTTCCCCGTTCACCCGTACTTTCAGGTAGCCCTGTTTGCGTAGTTGTTCAAACAGTTCGCGGTAATGACCTTTACGTCCACGGATTAATGGAGCCAGGATGACCAGCTTCTTTTTAGGAAAGTTTTTGAACACATGATCCAGGATTTCTTCTTCGGAGAAGCGGGTCATGCGTTTGTTGGTATTATATGAATATGCCTGACCTACGCGTGCGTAGAGGAGGCGGAGGAAGTCATATATTTCCGTGATGGTGCCTACAGTAGAGCGGGGATTTTTGTTGGTAGTTTTCTGTTCGATAGAGATAACGGGCGAGAGGCCGGTAATCTTATCAACATCGGGTCTTTCCATGTCGCCGATAAACTGGCGGGCATAAGCGGAAAAACTTTCCATGTAACGTCTTTGTCCCTCTGCATAAATGGTATCAAAAGCCAGCGATGATTTACCGCTTCCGCTGATGCCGGTAATGACAACCAATTTATTTTTAGGTAACTGAATATCCAGGTTTTTCAGGTTGTGAACCCGGGCACCAAACACTTCTATATGATCATCTGCCGGTATGAGTACGGGTTCCGGCGTAGTTACATTCTCTTTCTTCTTTGCCATATTGGTAGTAAAAAGGCGTGGTTGGCCACGAACTAATTTAGACTACTAAACTACACCATAATTGGCGAGTACTAAAATTTTTAGTGAAATAAAAAAGCGGATCACAACTGTGATCCGCTTCTATAATATAACCAGTGAGTTATGCCTGGAATTTCTTGAATATTACGATAGCGTTGTGTCCGCCGAAGCCGAAAGTGTTACTCATAGCTACGTTGACGTTACGTTCCTGTGCCTTGCCGAGGGTAAGGTTGAGGTTAGTAGGGATACCTTCTCCCAGTTCACCGGTGTTGATGGTAGGGGGGATGATATCGTGCAGTGTAGACTTGATACAGGTAATGGCTTCGATGGCGCCGGCAGCTCCTAACAGGTGGCCTGTCATGGATTTGGTAGCGCTGATGTTTATTTTGGTAACGTAGTCGCCGAATACGCCGGTGATACCTTTCAGCTCACTTACGTCGCCCAGTGGGGTAGAAGTAGCATGTGCATTGATATAATCTACATCTTCAGGTTTCAGTTCAGCATCTTCCAGTGCTCTCTGCATACCCAGGCGGGCGCCGAGGCCTTCCGGATGAGTAGCGGTGAGGTGGTAAGCATCTGCAGTCATAGCGCCGCCTACCATTTCTGCGTAGATGGTAGCGCCTCTTTTCACTGCATGTTCGTATTCTTCCAGGATGATAGCGCCAGCGCCTTCGCCCATTACGAAACCATCGCGGGTTGCATCGAAAGGACGGGAAGCGTGAGTCGGCTCTTCATTGCGGGTAGACAGTGCCTTGAGGGCATTGAAACCGGCAATACCAGCACGGGTGATAGGTGCTTCGGAACCACCGGCTACGATAGCGTTGGCTTTACCCAGGCGGATGAAGTTGAAAGCATCCACCAGTGCGCTGCTTGAAGAAGCGCAGGCAGATACTGTGCAATAGTTTACACCCATGAAACCGTATTTCATGGATATTTGCCCTGCGGCGATATCGGAGATCAGTTTGGGAATAAAGAAAGGATTGAACTTAGGAACGAAGTTGGCGTTTGCAAATTCGATGATCTGGTCTTCGAAGGTTTGCATACCACCGTTACCGGAAGCCCAGATAACACCCACCATGGTTTTATCTACACCTTCGAGGTGAAGACCTGCATTTTCCACAGCCTCCTGAGCAGCCACCATTGCATATTGGGTGAACATGTCCATTTTACGGGCTTCCTTCTTCTCCATGAAGTCTTCTATATTAAAACCCTTGAGCTCGCAGGCGAACTTGGTTTTAAATTCAGTGATATCGAAACGTGTAATTGGGCCGGCACCACTGGTGCCTGTTTTCAGATTATTCCAGAAAGTGTTTACATCATTTCCGATAGGCGTTAAGGCCCCAAGCCCGGTAACCACAACCCTTTTTAATGTAACAGTGCGCATATTGCTTTGACTTTAAAATCGAAAGTTAGAGCGCAAATTTAGTCACTTATTCTTATGATTACGCATATTCATAAGAATTATGTGTTATATAAATTTCCGGGATCAGGTCTTTATTGCTGTTAAAGCGGGTTTGGGTGTTTTGTGAGGGGTTAAATGCTTTCATTACAGGTATTTATAATGTTATATGCAAGGGAATTATTTGGGGAGTATTTTAAATACATGAAATTGCTTTTGGTTAATTCTAAATAATTACTATTTTTGCAACCCCGAATGGGACGGGGAGAGATGCCTGAGTGGCCGAAAGGAACGGTTTGCTAAACCGTCGTAGGGTGAAAACTTTACCGAGGGTTCGAATCCCTCTCTCTCCGCAAGCTTTAAAGCCTTCAAGTCGAAAGATTTGGAGGCTTTGTTGTTTTAGAGGCAACTCTCGCAGAGATCGCCTCTGAAAATTCTACAATATCAGCAACATAGATTTTGATCTTACCAAAGATGCTTTAACTTCTCTGATTACGCATTAGGAGAAGGCCCATCCATGATGAACTATAAAGTGAGTAAGAAAGAACTGGCAAGTATCATCAATTCTCAGTATCGTTGAAAGAAAATATCTTATCATCAACAAACTCACTGAATACATTGGAATAAACAACACGGTCGTTGCGTCCAAACACAAGCCTACAATCAGTCTTAAAGGTACCTTTATAGTGCTTTACTTTAGATAGTATCATTTCACCGGGTTTGATGTAAATAGTAGGCTGTCCTGTTCCGCAAAACAGTTCCTGGCTTAAACTTTTCTCCATTTGTATCCATTGTCCCTGTCTGTTTTTCAATTCGCGATGCATATAGTATATGGAAAAAGTCTCTCCCATACATATAATGGAATCGGAAATATTTTGGATGGTAAAAACGGATGCATGATAGTTCCGGGTTAAATCAGGATCTATTTCCCAATCTTTAGAATAATGCTCTTCCAGACAATTTGCATCAAATGAGGTATCGACTTCTATACGTAGATTTTTATCTGAGTATGTATAGCTGACAGGAAATATTTCCGGCCATCGTGGAATAGGCGTTCTTCTCCGCTCATATCTTTGACCTATGTTGATGGTATCTTTTACAGGGCCGGTATAATAAATAGGATAATCCATTGAACGTTGCATATGCAAATATTCGGTAGCAGGCTGGCTGGTATCCACCAATACAAAATCGGCTACTTTAAGACTGCTAATACGTGGTTTAACACATCCACTTATTAAAAAAATCAAACCAAGTCTCCGCATGACAGCTTTTCCAAAAAGATTCAGAAACTAAAATATTCCATAACCCGTACCTTATATCTTATACGGTTTTGTGGATTTTACAGCATATCAGCAATTGTTCTCCGATATATCAGGCAACTCCGTTCCTACGGAAAATTGTACAATTGCCTAATGCCTCTATTGAAAGGCTGTATAGAATACCGTATCAATAAAGAAAAGTGTATTGGCTTTCACGATAACGTTTTCATCATGTATATCTTCGAGAATCAATCCTAACTCTTTATTGTAATAATTGCTGGTAGGAAGTCCATTCCTTAATATATTTTCAAAGCCATTGTATGCCAATAATTTTTTAACATCGGCCAGATCAACTGCATCGTCAGATGTTACAAACGGTTGTTTTAATATGGCACAAAATGTATCTTCGATTTCAATAAATCCAAGAAAACTATAAGCTGTATTAGGGAAAAGAAGATTGTGAATCACAATACTGTTAAAGAACTCCAACCAGGTAGCATAGTAAATTCCATCATTTAATTTAATAACGCTGTTAGTTTCTGCTTCAAAATAAACTTTGGATTCACCACCTCTGGCAAGATATTGGGATTCGTTTGGGGCTTGTTTTATCAAAAGATCTTTTTCTGATGCATAGGCTTTTAAGAATTCGATCTGCTCTTTTTTTGTGATTGCTTTACTTTCGAAATTTCTTTTAACCGTTGTACTTGTGCTAAAGCTTGCGCATAGGATATTCCTGATTGCTGTGCAATTATCTGCTGTCCCCTCAATGATAACTCCGTCAATGATATTTTTAAGTTTGCTTCTGGTATCATTAATATCCATTTGGTGTAAAATTACTAAAAATCAAGAGAATCCTGAATTGCATGGCGGCACACTATTCAATAAATTGATTTTCAATATATTAAGCATGTACTTAACTAGGCCTAATCGAAAAATCGCGTCCTTTAAATTACAATTTTGGTTAAATAATCTTGTGGGCTAACAAGGAAATTTTCTCCAGATCTACCAGGAAAAGGTTCGAACTTTGTCCACTACAGCCCGCTTGACAAGGACAAATTATCGAAAGATGGTTTGTCCTTTTTTCATTTGTAGCTGTATTACTCACCAGGTCTGAGATCAAGTTGAAAAGTTGGGGGATTGAAAGTTCTAAGCATATAATTTAGATTGTCTAAACAGGAAGAATTATTTTCCCGACTCGAAATGCCACATTTTACGATTGTAGTTAATTTCATAGGAAAATGCCGGTTTTACAATTTACCTTTCATTGGAATATTGCAGGAAGTGATGCTGTACTATATAAAGTTTCGTGTATAAATTAATATGAATACTGGAAAGAGGTGTTCACATTAATCGCCATGGCATCTGAGATTTAGGTCCCTCATAAACGATTGTATCTTCTGTGATGTCATCTATATATGCGAGTTCCTCAATATTCTCAACATAATAATAAATGCTGCTTGAATTACTTTCGGGTATTAATATGTGGTATCCCATACAATGGTTTTAGTAACATAGATTGTCATGTAAACCTACTGATTTTGAAATAATTATAAAGCCTCTACGGTATACATCTTTTGATCTCCGGATAAAAATTCGATTAAGAAATTCCGGTTTAGCAATATAATTTAGGATATAGCAAATTAATAGATCAAATTAGCTGTAAACCTTGAATTTGCCTATATTTAAGGTTTATAAACCCTGAATTTATGTAAATTTAAGGTTTATAAACTTTGTATTTGTCTAAAATAAGAGTGCTCAAATGATTAAAAGAGCTATATACGACCAGATTATAAGCAATCTCTTCAAAGGAAAAGCTATTATCATTACCGGGCCAAGGCAAGTGGGTAAAACCACCTTGCTTCAGGTAATCATGGAACAAGCTGATGGAAAAGTACTTTACCTAAACTGCGATGAGCCAGATATCCGGCCAATGTTGGCCAATGCCAGTTCAACATCTTTGAAAGCGCTGATAGGGGATAATACACTGGTGTTGATAGACGAAGCCCAACGAGTTAAAAATATTGGCCTTACCTTAAAACTCCTCGTAGATAACTTTAAAGATATCCAGGTTATTGCAACAGGATCTTCTGCACTGGAACTGGCCAACGAGATCAATGAACCATTAACTGGTCGCAAACGGGAATATCATTTGTATCCCTTCTCGACTAACGAAATGGTAGCAAATAGCTCCGTTCTGCAGGAAAGCAGGTTGTTAGAGCAGCGAATGATATATGGTTTTTACCCTGATATTGTAAATTCGCCAGCGGATGCTCAAGCAAACTTACTTGAATTAACCAATAATTACCTTTTCAAAGACGTTCTTTCATTGCAGGATGTACGAAAGCCTGCCTTACTCGAAAGATTGTTGGTTGCACTTGCACTTCAGGTAGGCAGTGAAATTTCATATACCGAAATCGGAAAAACCATCGGCACCGACAACAAAACAGTCGATCGGTATATCGAACTGTTGGAAAAATGTTTCGTAGTTTTTCAGGTAGGGGGCTTCAGCCGCAATCTACGCAATGAAATAAAAAAAGGAAAGAAGATCTACTTCTATGATAATGGCATCAGAAATGCACTAATCAAGAATTTTTCACCTCTTGAATTACGGCAGGATGTTGGCTCACTCTTTGAAAACTTTCTGGTCAGCGAAAGGATGAAAGCCAACCATTACACAAACCATTATGTAAATACCTATTTCTGGCGTACCCACCAGCAACAAGAGGTTGATCTAATTGAAGAATCAGGCGGGAAGCTATACGCCTGGGAATTTAAATGGAATGAAAAAACTAAAGCTAAAATCCCGCAAGCATTTATGGATGCCTATCCTGGTAGTATTACAAATATTATGAACAGGACTAACTACATGGAGTTTGTGAATGTATAATTCTTTATATATAGAACAAAGAATGAATTAAATTGTTAGCAATTGAACTAAACCTTAAATTCAAAATAATATGAAAAAGCTATTTGCAGAGTTTTTCGGAACTTTTTGGTTAGTATTTGGAGGATGTGGCAGTGCTGTATTTGCTGCCGGAGTTCCCGATATTGGGATCGGACTTTTGGGAGTGGCATTAGCCTTCGGTCTTACAGTGCTTACAATGGCTTATGCTGTTGGGCATATTTCCGGCGGGCATTTTAATCCGGCAGTATCTTTCGGGTTAATGGTCGGAGGGCGCTTTCCTGCAAAAGATCTGATACCCTATATCATTGCCCAGGTATTAGGTGCAACCGCTGCTGCCGGTATACTTTATCTCATTTTGAACGGAGCAGGTGCTTTTAGCAGGGAAGGAGTAGGGGCATTCGCTACAAACTTTTACGACAGCCCGGGATATAATAACAGAAGTTATAGTTTACTGGCTGCCTTTCTTACGGAAATGACGCTGACAGCATTCTTCCTTATTGTAATTATGGGTGCTACAGACAAGTTTGCCAATGGGAAATTTGCGGGAATTGCAATCGGATTGGCACTTACACTTATCCATCTGATCAGCATTCCAATTACCAATACCTCCGTCAATCCTGCCCGGTCTACCTCTCAGGCTTTATTTGTTGGAGGAATGGCCTTAAAGCAATTATGGTTATTCTGGGTTGCCCCCATCGCAGGCAGTATTATTGGTGGACTCATATACAGAACCCTTTTGCAGAAACAAGATAATGAGAGCTAACCCATTTTATACTATTTAGGAATAGAGTTTAAGCATTCTTGAAAAGTTTATGGGTAATTAAGTACTGATTACACCAACAAATCTTTTAGATAAAAAACTAAATGAGCTGTTTTCCTCTTCAGGGGAAAACAGCTCATTTAGTTTTTATCGTGCCATATACATGCCAGGTAGATGCATCTAACAGTAGATTAAAATGGACAAAACGCCAAAGTGCGGAGCCTTTACTTTGATGAATCCTTAAATTTTGATGTATTGGCTATGAACATCTACTCAGGAACACAACCGTAGCGCCCGGGCTTCCTGCCAGGTCAGCTGTTTCTTGCATTACGCGAATCATTATTTGTTAATCATTAAAATTTGCTAAATGAACATCTTACCTCCCCAGGGCAGCTTCAGTGCTTTGCCTGCAAAAGGGATTTTATGCGTTTTTATGCTCTCAGCGCTTTTACTGAGCGGTTGCAGGAAAACTGCAGTGGAAACAGAGAGAAACGGACTAGCTGCCTCAAACAATCAAACAGCCCTGATAAGTGTTGCCGCCGTAGATCCAACCAGTGGATGGACACAGACGTCTTATACCTATGGCATACAAACCCCCTGGAATCTTTCTCAGTCCAGTCGTTACAGTTATTCCAGCGGAGAACATCATTTCTGGATATACTCAGGTGATGCCTGTCAGTTTGAAGGTTGCACTACCGGGCCCCGTTCAGAATTGCGTATGAATAATAACTATACTTCCGGGAAACACCAGTTTGAAGGGGATGTATACATTGTTTCCGGTTCGGAAGGAACGGATATTATGCAGGTATTCGGAGGAGCAACAAATGCAACGGCTATCATGCTTAAAATTCATCCGGGCAGTGGCGGTACTATAAAAAGATATGATAATGAAACGTTGATGACATCTGCTTATAATAAATGGATACACGTAAATGTACAGCATGATGCTGACAATGGTAAGATCTATGTTTACCTGGATAGGGTACTTAAAGGGACCTATGCCGATCGCGGTGATGCCACACATTACTTCAAATGCGGGGTATATAATATATCCGGATCGAGATCTGAAACCCGTTGGAAAAATGTAAAATACTGGAAAAACGGACCTGTGGGGCAATAATCAGCAATATTGTAATGGCGCTTGCAATCTGATCTATATGCAGGGAGAGAGACCGGTTCTCTCCCTGTTTTAACAAACGTAATAGCAAGAAATGGATTGCGGTTATTCAGGCTTTCGTTTAAGTTTGCAATATTTATAGACGGTTAACAGATGCCTGATAAGCTATAGAATTGAAAAAGCTATCAGTTTTTTAACAGATAACAACAAATTTCACCTCATCTTTTCAAGTTCAGAAATTTATTTGTGTAGTTAAATAGCTACACTTATATTTGTAGTCAAATAGCTACACAATGAATTTAAGAAGAGATGTATTCCAGGCTATAGCAGACCCTACAAGAAGGGCAATACTTCTATTGGTAGCCTCACAATCCATGACAGCAGGTGCCATCGCGGCAAACTTTGACACTGCCAGACCGACCGTTTCAAAACATCTGCAAATACTCACTGAGTGCGAATTGCTTAAACAAGAGCAAAACGGCAGGGAGATTCATTACCATATTAATGCAAAAAAAATGAAAGAGGTAGCCGATTTCATTGAACCATTCCGCCAAATGTGGGAAGACCGGTTCAACAAATTAGAGACAATAATGAAAAAATATAAAAACAAATAACATGGAACAAAAAACAAAAATTAATGCCGAAAACGGCAAACAGGAATTAGTGATTACAAGGGAGTTTGATTTGCCATTGGAACTACTCTTTAAAGCTTATGTAGAGCCCGAAATTGTTGAGCAGTGGATGGGTACAAAAGTGCTGAAACTTGAAAATAAAAAGCACGGCAGTTGGCAATTTGAAACAAGTGATGCTAAAGGAAATGTAGTATTTAAGGCCAATGGAGTCATCCATGAGTTTGTTCCCAACGAGAGAATCACTCGGACATTTGAAATGGAGAATACACCTTTTGCCGCCCAGCTTGAGTTCTTCGAATTTGAACAACTTACTGACGACACCAGCAAACTCACTATGCATATAGTATATAAGTCAGTTGCACTCAGAGACCAAATGGTACAAATGGGTTTTGCTCCAGGCTTAAATATGGCACATAACCGGTTGCAAAACATTGTAAACAAATTAAAATAGGACATTATGAGAAATAAAATTATCTATTGGATTGCTACTCTCTGGCTTGCATTAGGAATGGTATCAACCGGAATAGTACAGTTATTAAAAGTGAAACAGGAAGTAGATTTTACTGCAAATTTGGGTTATCCCGCCTATTTTCTGACAATACTGGGTGTCTGGAAAATTCTGGGAGCTGCCGCCGTGCTTATTCCTAAATTTGGCTTACTAAAGGAATGGGCTTATGCAGGCTTTTTCTTTGCGATGTCGGGAGCTGCATTTTCACATATAGCATCGGGTACCGTTAATGTAATATTCCCCTCGTTGTTATTATTAACCCTGACAGTGATATCCTGGTATTTCAGACCTGCAGATAGAAAAGTTATTTCAGTTAATCTTAATAAATGATATCATGAATCCTAAAGCTGATTTTTATTTTAGTAAGACTGAAAAGTGGGAGAAAGAACTGGCGCAATTGAGAAAAATCGTTCTTGACTGTGGGCTGAGCGAAGAATTGAAGTGGGGTGTTCCCTGTTACACCTTTCAGGAAAGTAACATCGTTTTAATACATGTGTTTAAAGAATACTGTGCGCTTTTGTTTTTCAAAGGCGCCTTATTAAATGATGCCAATGGTATTCTGGTCCAGCAAACGAAGGATGTGCAGGCGGCACGCCAGATCCGGTTCACCGATGTGAAGGAAATAGTGAAGATGAAGCCTATCCTGAAAGCCTATATTTATGAAGCCATCGAAGTGGAAAAGGCCGGTTTGAAAGTGAATTTTAAAAAGGTTACAGAATTTACTATGCCTGAAGAATTTCAAAATAAATTAGATAAAAACCCTGCCTTGAAAACTGCTTTTGATGCATTAACACCAGGACGGCAAAGAGGATACCTTCTTTATTTTGCTGCACCCAAACAATCCAAAACCCGGGAGTCCAGAGTTGAAAAGTATATGCAGCAAATTCTCAATGGAAAAGGATTAGATGATTAGTATATTGCCCTATCTGTCATAAAGATTATTTCCTCTGTTTACATCAGGATAAACCTGGCCTGGATCAATAACGACTTTGGAAACAACTTCGCCTTTGTTGGCAGCAAAGGTATATGAAGTACTGTTTTCCCATATCTCTACAGGGAAAGACCGCCTCTCATGCAAACCATTGGCATAAGTTATATCTACAATAAGTGGCATTGCCGCTTTATCAATATTCTCAATGGTTATGAGCGTTTTATTCTTTGCGGTAGTTTCAACTTTTGCAATCTTTTGATCCAATCTGAAGTTTTCCAGAAACATAGATTTCCAGAACCATGTCAGGTCTTCGCCTGTTGAAGCATTCATGCTTCTGAAAAAATCCCAGGGAGTAGGGTGTTTATATGCCCAGTCACGGATATATTTTCTGAAAGCATAATCAAAGCGATCTGCACCAAGGATCTCATTGCGTAGCAGCGCCAGTAAATAAGCTACTTTCTGATACTGGATAGGATATACCTGATTACCAGGTATTACATCAGGACGGGTTAAAATAGGTACTATGCTATCCGCAAAAAGTGCGGTGACCGGCATATCAATTTCAGCATAACCAATGAATTCTCCTTTATTAAATTCTTTGGTTGCCATATTATCTATAAAAAGATTAAAGCCTTCATCCATCCATGCATACTTGCGCTCATTGCTGCCAACGACCATAGGAAACCAGGTATGACCTAATTCATGATTGACTACCGCCCAATACATGTTACCTGTATCTTTGGCTGAACAAAATACCATGCCGGGGTATTCCATACCATCCAGGTTAGAAGCAACATTCACAGCTTTATTAAATGGATAAGGAAACCATTTTTGAGAAAAATACTGCAATGTAAACCTGATGTATTCAGAAGATCTTGACCAGCTGTTACGTTTCTCAGATTCAACAGGATATAAAGAACTGCCTGTAACAGGTTTTCCATCACCCAGCTGGAAATTCAACACTTCCCATATGAATGATTTGGAAGCTGTCCATGCAAAATCCCTTGTACGGTCCATCCTGAACTTCCAGGTGCATGTGGGCTTTGTGGGTCTGGAAGAAGCATCTGATACTTCTTTTGCAGATCTGATAAACACCGGGTTAGTACTTTCCTTAGCGGATTGCCATCGCTTCATCTGAACAGGGGTTAAAACTTCCTCCGGATTCATCAAATCGCCGGAAGCTTCTACCAGGTAAGAAGAAGGTAATGTTATGTTCACCTGAAAATTGCCAAAGTCAAGATAAAATTCTCCATTGCCAAGATATGGTAACGTGTTCCAGCCTTCTACATCATCTAATACGCACATCCTCGGATACCATTGCGCCACAGCATAAATATTACCATTCTTAGATGGCAGGATATCTGTCCTGTTCACCTGAAAATCAGCATTCTTATAATTGACAGGGAAGAGATAATTATATTTTATACGGAAGGTTAATTTCTGTCCTTTTTTTAGAGGTTCAGACAGGGACAATTTCATCCTTGTATCGAATACATCGTAAGTGATGTTACTATTGTCAGTAAGTTTTACTTCCTCAATTTCAAATCCACCATCCTTTACCTGTTCATCAGGATTCTTGTATTGAAACAATCCTGACAATATTCCCCTGGAATTACTCTTATAAACATTCTGCTCCAATTGCAGCCATAAAGAAGAAAGTGCCTGCGGACTATTATTAGTATAAGTAATCGTTACAATCCCCTTAATCAGGTTTTGCTGATCATCGAGCGTTACATCTATTACATAATCCGACTGGTTTTGCCAGTATGCGGGGCCCGGTTCTCCGGTAGCTGTACGGTATTCATTACCAGGGGGTAAAAGCGGCAGTGCAGGAAACAATAGGGAAGGATTATACCTGGATTGACCAAATGATGTATGACAGGTAAAACCCAGGATAATAGTGATTGCAATTTTTATAAAACGCCTGCTGCGGGAAAATATATCCATATTGCCAATTGGTTAAGAATACAGGTAAACTACTATAATTTTCTGGCAAAAAGAAGATCAAAGGAGACCAATTGCCTCAATTTAGTCCATATTCGACTACAACAATAGTCGATTAGACTACAACCGTTTCTTAGTTGTTGCGCAACTTTACAACAACAAAAGAAATAGGAAAATGAAAATTATACTTACAGGTTCGTTAGGACATATCGGTCAGCCACTGGCTAAAGAATTAGTACAAAAAGGGCATATGGTTACAGTGATCAGCAGCAAACCCGAAAGACAAAAAGACATTGAAGCATTGGGAGCTACCGCTGCTATCGGCACACTGGAAGACGCTGATTTTCTTACAGCCACATTTACCGGGGCAGATGCTGTGTATACAATGGTGCCGCCTCCCAACTTCTTCAATCCTGATTTTGATCTGATGGAGCATTGCGTTGGAATCGGTAATAACTTTGTCAAAGCCATCGAAAAATCCGGGGTTAAGCGGGTAGTTCACCTCAGCAGTATTGGTGCTCATTTAGAGAAGAACTCTGGTCTCATTCTTCTGCATCATGTTTTAGAAGATATCCTGAACAATCTTTCCGATGTTGCCATCACATTTATGCGTCCTACTGCTTTCTATTACAATTTATTCGGCTTTTTAGCCGGGATAAAAAACACAGGTATGATAACATCAAACTATGGTGCTGAGGATAAAGTAGTATGGGTTTCTCCGATAGATATTGCTGCCGCCATTGCTGAAGAAATAGTAACACCGCTTGTTGGCAGAAAAGTACGATATGTGGCAAGTGAGGAACTTACGGGTAATGAAGTTGCGGGTATTTTAGGTGCTGCTATTGGCAAGCCGGATTTAAAATGGATCGTTATTTCTAACGAACAATTGCAAAGTGGTTTAATAGCAGGCGGAATGTCTGTAAGTATGGCCGCTGGTTTTGTCGAGATGAATGCAAGCATGCATAGCGGGGAATTATTTGAGGATTATTACCGGAACAGACCTGTGATGGGTACCGTAAAGTTGACGGCGTTTGCGAAGGAATTTGCTGCCGCCTTTAAACAAAATTGATTATATTGTTATATGGCAAACACCCAACTTCAGCGGATTAAGACCATAAGTGAATATCATCAGATTATGGGGCTTCCTAAGCCGGAGCATCCGTTAATCAGTGTGCTGAATTTTGAATCCATTAAGGGGTTTCCTTTCGAATCAATCAGTTTAGTCTTTGATTTTTATTCGATTTCACTTAAAAGGAATTTTAATGCCAGAATGAAATACGGTCAGCAGGAATATGATTTTGATGAAGGGATCATGTTTTTTATTTCACCTGGTCAGGTTTTTGGTATTGAGATAGAGAAAGGTGCAGCATTAACTCATTCGGGATGGTTATTACTGATCCATCCCGATTTTTTGTGGAATACACCTTTGGCTAAAAAGATAAAGCAATATGAATACTTTAACTATTCAGTAAATGAAGCCTTGTATCTTTCAGAAAAAGAAGAAACAACGATTACAGGCATGATGCATAACATGGAACAGGAATATCGTTCCAATATTGACAAATTCAGTCAGGATATTATTATTGCTCAAATTGAATTATTGCTTACTTATTCGGAAAGATTTTATGATCGTCAGTTCATCACAAGGAAAATAGCCAACCATAAAATTCTGCATCGTCTGGAAGAAATTCTGATGGAATATTTCAACAGCGATACCTTAATGAAAAAAGGATTGCCGACTGTTCAGTATATTGCAGAGGCATTGAACATATCTCCCGGTTATTTAAGTGGATCGCTTAAAGCATTAACAGGTAAGAGTACCCAGCAACATATACATGATTTCCTGATAGAAAAGGCAAAGGAGAAACTATCTACCACTGGTTTATCCGTAAGTGAAATTGCCTATGAATTAGGGTTTGAGCATTCACAGTCTTTCAGCAAGTTATTTAAGACAAAAACCAATCTTTCTCCTTTGGAATTCCGGCATTCTTTTAATTGAAATTAAATGTCGAAATTTATTGTTTATAATCCGCCGAATTAATAATATGAAAATACTTATCCTTACTATCTTCTTTAGTCTTTGTATCTATCCGTCATTTGCCAGCGTTTATTATGTAGCCGGTAATGGCAATGATACTAACACAGGTACTATCAGTCAGCCGTTTCTGACTATACAAAGAGCCCAGAGTACCATAGTTGCCGGAGACACTGTTTATATTCGTGGTGGTAACTATACTATGACAGATGCACAGATAGCTAAGTACACTGGTATATGGGCATATGTCACATTGCTTGATAAAAGCGGTAGTGCCGGAAAGCGTATTAACTACTGGGCTTACCCCGGAGAGAAACCAGTGTTTGACTATTCCACTATTAAACCTGCAGGTTACAGAATCAATGCTTTTCAGGTGACAGGCTCCTGGATACATATCAGGGGACTGGAAGTAACAGGTGTACAGGTAACGATTACTACTCATACCCAGAGCGAATGTTTTGAAAACCAGGGCAGCAACAATATTTATGAAATGCTAAGTATGCATGATGGAAAAGCTATCGGGTTTTATCTAAATAAAGGAGGGAATAACCTGATCTTAAACTGTGATGCTTATAATAACTGGGATAATGTTTCTGAGAATCAGAAGGGTGGTAATACTGATGGTTTTGGCTGCCATCCTTCCCAATATGGAGTAGGTTATGTAAACAATGTTTTCAGAGGTTGCAGGGCATGGTTTAATAGTGATGATGGATATGATTGTATCAATGCATTAGAGGCCGTTACATTTGAAAACTGCTGGTCGTTTTATAATGGCTATTCCACTTCCTTTGGAAGTCTGGGAGATGGTAATGGATTTAAAGCAGGTGGATATGGCGTTTCTGCTACACCTAAAGCACCGCCGGTTATACCCCGCAACAATATCAGGTTTTGTTTGAGTGTACGGAATAAAGCCAATGGTTTTTATTCCAATCATCATCTGGGAGGAAGTAACTGGTTAAATAATACTGCGTATAATAATGCAGTGAATTATAACATGCTTAACAGAAGTGCAGATTATACTGCGGATGTTTCCGGTTATGGTCATAATCTGAAAAATAACCTGGGCTATGGCGCGAGAAGCGCAGAATATAGTAATATAGATTTTGATGCCTGCAATGCAGATAGCAATTATTTTAATCTGCCTGTGACTGTTACTGAAGCCGACTTCTTAAGTGTAAATCAAAGTTTATTGACTGCACCCAGAGAAGCGGATGGTAGTTTACCCGTGAATAATTTTATGCGTCTTGCTCCGGGTAGTGATCTGCTTGATAAAGGAATGGATATTGGCTATCCATTTAAAGGTGCTGCACCTGACCTTGGCTGCTTTGAATAATTTAGAATGCTTCATTCAGGCCAAGAAAGAATCCTTTGGCGCCATATTTCCCCCAGGCATAATCCAGACAGAGGTTGGTGCGTGTATTCTTATTGAAGAGTACACGTAAACCCGCACCGCCTCCAGGCTGCCATACCTGGAATAGTTTTGTACCTGATTCGTCATTGGCGGTTTGCATATGAAAGAAGGCAACACCACTGAGGAACTTATTCCTTAATATGGGAAAGCGGTATTCCACTTCGGCATCATTGTATTTTGTGCCTTTAAAATAACCAGTGGTATATCCTCTTCCACTGTGGAATCCAGCATCTTTAGCCGTACCCGGTAGTTCCAGGTAGGGGATATTCCCACTCAGCAGATAAGAGCCCCAGTTCCAGAAGGCTAACACATGTTCCGGATTACGGCGGGAAAGACTAAAGTACTTCCTGAAATCAGTAGTGAATTGTAAAGCCCCTTTTGTACTTCCCATCCAGGTTTGGTTTACACGAAAGCCTGCATCAGCATAAATTCCTTTATACGCACGGTTCTGGTTATCACGAGTGGTATATTGGGCGTTGAAAAAAAGGCCGTTCGCCATGTAGTGGGTCCTGTTAAACCCGTGTCTGTCGCTGTAAATATTATAAGGGGTTAAGTTGCTTGTATCCTTGCTGTGAAGGTCTCTTCTTATATCAAAAGATACTCCCACTCCCACAAAGAGATTTTTTTGTACTTCCTTATATACTTTTTCTCTAATGTTATAATATTGACCATAGAGGGCACGGCCCTTTCTACCTGGGTTGGCTAATATTTTATCTTCTTCACTGCCATTGGAAGGCTGGGCTATCCCTAGTCCGAAATCGGGTGTGACGGTCTTTGCGGCTACTATATTACCCTGAAGGTTCCACTTATTGCCGGGCGTGTAAATATTATGATTGACGTAGAAATAAATGATCCCCTTGGTAGTAATAGATGCTGATGTAGCTGCTACAGACATCAATGTGTTGGGATCGTTACCCAGTTTCCTGCCTGCTACGGCTTTAATGCCTATCTGAGACCCGATACTCGGGTTGGATGCTATATTAGGAATGACAACAATCCCTGAAGGCTTCTTAGTCCGCTGGCGGGGAGCTCTGTTTGGGTAAAAAACACTTTTGATCAGATTGGCAATGTCGTACTGCCGGGAAAGATCTTCTGTCTTGATATGCGTATTGGGTAAAGAGTCCACGTTCAGAGAATCTGCATGAACGGGTGTCTGGGCATATGCATACTTATGTATGCCCATCATGAGGAAGAGTAACAGACAAAATATTTTGCGGCACTGGCCTTGCGCACTTTTATAATGTAGCAATGGGTTATTTATATTGTTCTTTACATCAACCTACAAATTTTAAACCAGCATTGTTTGTGCCCTTTATCCACCTGTCATTCAGAAAGGTGAATAAAGGGCTTTATACCTTTTGTTAGGTGTTTACGTGGTTAACTGTATATTGAAATGCAGCTTTATTTCCTCACTAACTACAACGCCGCCAGTTTCCATCAGCAGATTCCAGACCAGCCCAAAATCTTTACGGTTGATTTTTCCATCTACCTCAAAGCCCGCCCTGGTTTCTCCGAAGCGTCCTTTGCCAACGCCGGTTAATTCAGCGTTTAATGTAACGGGCTGGGTTATGTCGTTAATAGTAAGGTTGCCGGAAAGGGTATCATTATTATATGTACCCTTAAAAGTAATATGAGGATATTTTTCAGTATTGAAGAAATCGGCGGATTTAAGATGAGTGTCCCTGTCCGGTTGATTGGTATCGATACTGTTTGTGTGAATGGTAAAATTGATAACTGCGTCACTAAAGTCTTCATGCTCACTTACTACATCTCCTTCAAATTGTTTAAAAGTCCCGGTAACGTTAAACATGCCCAGGTGTTTTACTTTAAACTGAATATCAGAATGCGCCGGATCAATTATCCATTTTGTTGCTGTTGTCATAGCCATAATTGTGATGTTAATAACTATCACAAAACTACACCAGCGCTGGCTATTGGACGTTGAACCAGGATAATATAAAACAGGAAAGATCTTGAACCAGGTTAAGATTTTATTGTTGTTGCAGCTTTTTTCGGGTTTTACTCAGAAATTCCGGCGTGATGCCAAGATAGGATGCAATATGTTTTTGAGATACATGCTGTTCCATACCCGGAAATCTTTCACGGAAGGAAAGATAACGGCTTTCTGCTGTAGCGGAGTAATTCTCGATAATGCGGAACTGTAGCCGCATCAATGCATTGTGAAAGAGGATACGGAAATAACGTTCGAATTTTGGATACTTATCCAGTAGCTGGTCCTGGGCTGCTTTGGGAAAGAGTAATACTTCTCCTGCACTTAACGCCCGTGTTGAATAAATAGTAGGCTTGTTCTCTGATAAGCTGTACAGATCGCCTGACCACCAGCCTGTTGAGGCAAACTGGATGACATGATCAAAACCATCCTTGTCTGTATAATAGGTCATCACATAACCTGCATTCATGAAAATCATATACCGGGCTGGTTCTCCGCTTTCCACAATTAATTCTCCCTGTTTTATTGTTTTGGAGATCAGGGAAGAACTCAAAGCTCTGACTTCCTCTTCATTTAATGTAACGTATGAATTTATGTGTGATACAATGACGTCTATATTCATTGAGTAAATATAATATTTTCTCATAAGCCTCCTCAGAGCCTATTTATTTCCTGTTCCAAAGCGGATCAGCTTTCAACACTTTTTTATAAACACTACAACTTGCTGCATGCGCACCTGGCAAATAACCAGCACTCATCAAAAACTCATTCACTATTTCTCCTCCTGTAAACCGGAAAGTTTTTTTGAACAACTTCACCCATTCGGCTTTTGTTTTAGGATGATGCAATTCCAGCCACTTTTCAAATGAGCCATGTTCCTTTTGTAATTGAAGAATAGTTTTAGCGTTTTCTATAGCGGCATTGATCTTCAGCCGGTTTCTGATAATACCGGGATCTGCGATCAGTCGCTCTCTGTCTGCCTCTGTATAAGCTGCCACCTTTTTAATATTAAAGTTGTGGTACGCTTTTCTAAACGTAGCTTCTTTCTTCAGGATGATTTCCCAGCTAAGACCTGCCTGGTTAATTTCCAATACCAGCCGGCAAAATAATTCGTTATCATCATGAATAGGAAAACCATACTGATGATCGTGATATGGTTTATGTATAGCCTTTTTATCTTCAGACATATACTCGATTACACTGCAATAAGACATATCGTAAGTTAAAAGAATTTCTGAATTAAAGTTACATATTGTTTTACAAAGGTCTATGAATGTTGTAGTCAAAATGAAAAATCCGGTGGCGTAAGGGTAGGATACAATTTGAATTGTCTTTGATGTACCAGCAGACAATCATGTTGTATGAAAAGACAGGAAACAGGTAACAGCATACTGTTATTGCAGTATGTAGCATTCGGGATTTTACTTTACGGGTTTAAATTATGGGTGATACATAATTACGGGAATGCTACACCACATTGGGACCAATGGGATGGAGAGGCCGCTAATTTATATAAACCATTTACAGATGGAACGCTGGAGTTTAAAGCATTGTTTTCTCCGCATAATGAACATAGAATCTTTACTACCAGGCTACTGGCGCTGGCATTACTGAAGATAAATGTTCTCTGGAATCCTTTATTACAGATGATTGTAAATGCAGTATTGCATATCACTGCAATCATATTAAATATACACCTGTTGCTAAAGGTGACAGGGAAAAAGTATCAGCCGTTACTGCTCATTTTTTCATTCATCCTGTTTTTTGTTCCTTATGCCTGGGAAAATACACTGGGGGGATTTCAGTCGCAGTTTTATTTCGTATTGATTTTTAGCATAGGTACTTTATGGTATACACTGGCAAATGAACCATTCTCTAAAAAATGGTGGATCGGTATTGTTTGTGCAATACTGGCATTCTTTTCACTGGCATCAGGAGTTTTTGCTATTAGCGCTGCAGCCATAGTCAGTATCATATTTTATATAACAGGACTGAGGAAGTCCTGGAAACAATTACTGGCTATCGCTATCCTGCTTGTATTACTGGTAACAGGAATGCTCTTAACGCCTGTTCTGCCCGATCATGCCTCTCTTAAAGCTGCTTCTGTAGCACAGTTTTATAGTGCCTTAGTGAATACGCTTAGCTGGCCTCTGGTTTCCGGTTTTTCATCCGCATTAATCCGCAACATACCTGCATTACTTTTTTCAATTATCCTCTTGTGGAAACGTCCTCCTGTAAATGACGGGAAATGGATTTTACTGGGCCTTATTGCATGGTCTGTGGGACAGTCGATGAGTATTGCCTATGGCCGGGCAGCTTCAAGCCTAAGCTCCCGTTACCTGGATCTGTTTGCCATGTGTATACTGATAAACTTCGCCTGCCTGATATCCCTTTTAAAAGATCAGTTAGAGAAAAGGAATGGACTGGCATATGCAGGATTGATCGGCTGGCTGGCATTCTTCTTTATCGGGTTGAAATTGATTAATAATGATACACTGTCCGGAGCGTTGAACGCCAAACATGCGCAGGGCTTAGAACAGGAAAAGAATGTAAGAAACTTTGTGACGACAGGTAATCCATCTAGTCTCAAACACAAGCTTCCTTATGATATTCCTTATCCTGATCCGGAACGCCTGGGAATGATACTCAACTGGCCTGAGATCAGAAATATTTTGCCCACCAATATAAGGCCAGATGCCCCCGCGGGCAGACTGGATGCTTTTACCAACTGGATACTGGCTCACTATTATTTATTTATGATAACCGGACTGGCAGGTACATTATTTATCACAGTATACCATGTCAGGAATTTAAAACGTCAATAAAGTGCATACAATCCTTATTACAGGCGGAGCTGGTTTTGTAGGCTCTAATCTGGCCATACTATTGAAAGAGAAATACCCATCCTATTCCATATTGTGTATGGATAATTTAAAAAGGCGGGGTTCTGAACTGAATCTGATCAGGTTACGGGGGCATGGTATCACATTTATTCATGGCGATATCCGGCAGAAAAATGATTTCGATCAGATTATAACACCTGTCAGTTGTGTGATTGACGCTGCTGCAGAACCTTCCGTATTAGCCGGACTGGATGGCAACACAGATTATCTGATTGAAACGAATCTGAATGGTACTGTACATGCGCTTAACCTGGCGTTGAAACATAAAGCAAATTTCATCTTCCTCTCTACAAGTCGTGTGTATCCTATAAAAACTATTGAAGAGATTATCACAACAGAGAATGATACAAGATTTGATATAGCAGCCTCGCAACAGATTAAAGGTGTAAGTGCAGCAGGTATTTCAGAAGACTTCCCTTTACGGGGATCAAGGTCTTTATATGGCGCTACAAAACTGGCCTCAGAATTAATGGTAGAAGAATATCATGAGATGTTTGGATTGAATACCGTCATTAACAGGTGTGGTGTAATAACAGGCCCTCATCAGATGGGTAAGATAGATCAGGGAGTAGTGGTATTGTGGATGGCAAGACATTTCTGGAAGAACAAACTATCCTATGTAGGATATGGCGGAACTGGAAAACAGTTGAGGGATATGATCCACATCAAAGATCTCTTCTCTTTAATTGATCTGCAGATACACCAGGAGAAAAAGTTTGCCGGTCATACTTTCAACATTGGAGGTACAAACAAAGTAAGTGCTTCATTACAGGAGCTTACAACATTATGTCATCAGATTACAGGTAATAAAATCCTGATTGATGCTATACCTGAAACGAGGAAGGCAGATATCAGATTATATATTTCTGACTGCCATAAAATTCAAACGTTGTCTCAATGGGAACCCATGATATCTGTTGAAGAAATATTACAGGATATCTTTTTATGGATCAAAGACAATGAGAAACAACTAAAACCTATACTTAACTAATATCTATGAGTGTTGCTATTATCACAGGATCGGCAGGATTGATCGGAAGTGAATCAGTGAGGTTTTTTGCCTCAAAATTTGATACGATTATTGGCATTGATAATAATATGCGGGAGTATTTCTTTGGTAAAGAAAGTTCTACCCGCTGGAATAGAAGCAGGCTGGAAATGGAGATCCCTAATTATAAACATTACAATGCAGATATCAGGGATTACAACGCACTGGAAGAGATCTTTAAGGAATACAATACAGATATTGACCTGATCATTCATAGTGCTGCTCAACCAAGTCATGACTGGGCTGCAAGAGAGCCGCTTACTGATTTTCAGATTAATGCTACTGGTACCTTAAACCTACTGGAACTCACCCGTCAATATAATCAGAAGGCGGTATTTATTTTCACATCTACCAATAAGGTATATGGAGATAATCCTAATTTTTTACCACTGGCAGAACAGGAAACACGCTGGGAAATAGAAGAAAATCATCCTTATTTTAAAGATGGTATAGATGAAAAGATCAGTCTGGATAACACGAAACATTCTGTATTCGGCGCTTCAAAAGCAGCAGCTGATATTATGGTACAGGAATATGGAAAATATTTTCAGATGAATACAGGGGTATTCAGAGGGGGATGTTTGACCGGCCCTAATCACAGCGGTGCGCAGCTGCATGGTTTCCTGGCTTATCTGATGAAGTGTGCGATCACTCAAACGCCTTATACAGTGCTGGGTTATAAAGGAAAGCAGGTGAGGGATAACATCCATAGCTGGGATCTTGTGAACATGTTCTGGCATTTTTATCAGCAGCCTAAGCAGGGAGAGGTGTATAATGCAGGTGGGGGTAGATTCAGTAACTGTTCTATGCTGGAAGGAATTAATTATTGTGAGCAGATTACGGGTAATAAAATGAATTATACCTATAGTGAAACAAACAGGATAGGAGATCATATCTGGTACATCAGTGATATGACTAAATTCAAAAAGGACTATCCTGAATGGAGCTGGAAGTATAACCTGGAAGATATATTGTCACAGATGTTTATCGAAATAAAAAACCGCTTATGAAATTATCAGTTGTAATTCCGGCATATAATGAAGAAGGGAGTATTTATCAAACGGTTACCTCTTTATACAAAACTTTATGGGAAGAAAATATAGCGCATGAAATTGTAGTGATCAATGATAATTCGAAAGATGATACACTCGAAATACTGTCTAATATAAAAAGCCTGGTCCCAACGCTTGTGTTTTACACGAATTATGGGCCTAATGGATTTGGGTATGCGGTACGTTATGGTCTTGATAATTATACGGGAGATTATGTGGCGATTATGATGGCGGATTTAAGTGATGATCCTGCTGACCTGGTCAGGTTCTACCGGAAGATGCAGGAGGGGAATTATGATTGTGTTTTTGGTAACCGGTGGGGGAAAGGGGGAGAGGTGATCGATTACCCTCAGCCAAAGAAATTCTTAAACAGGTTTGTAAACCGCCTGATAAGCTGGAGTATTGGCCTCAGATATACGGACCTGACCAATGCCTTTAAATTATATAAGAGGGAAACAATAGATGGATTAAGGCCATTCCTGTCGCCGCATTTTAACCTGACACTGGAATTGCCCCTGAAGGCGATTGTAAGGAATTACTCCTATACTTATCTGCCTAACTCCTGGCGAAACAGGAAATCCGGAACATCCAAGCTGAAAATAAAAGAGATGGGTAGCCGGTACTTCTTTATCTATTTGTACTGTATGATTGAGAAATTCTTTTCAAGAGGGGATTTTAAGAAGAGAGTAGTGCATATCAGACAAAAGAATGGGCGTTTCCCTGTGGAAGAAGGGTCGATATTAAACTGAAAATAAATTTGCCCTGACGTAAGGGTACCGCTTTCGCAGAATTGTCTACTTTTGGGCATAAATACCAGACGCGGAACATTGGAACGGGAAAGCGAGTTGATAAATGATCATCATTTACTTGAACAATATTTTCATGAATATTTTGAAGTATTGCATCGGTATGCCTATACCCTATTGAAAGATAATGATGATGCGAAAGATGTGGTGCAGTCGGTATTTACGCAATTATGGCAAAAAAGAGAAGCCCTTACTATCAGACAATCCGCCCGTGCCTATTTATATGCAGCTACGCATAATCACTGTCTGAACAGGATCAAGAGCGAAAAAATACGGCAGAATCACCACAGCCGTTTTACAGCAAATGAAGACTATACTACTACCGGTGAACAGGAACAGCTGACATTAAAGGATTTGAAAAAAGAGGTATTGTCCGCTATGGACGCCATTCCCGAAAAATGTCGTGAAATATTTTATAAGAGCAGATTTGAGGAAAAATCCTACCAGGAGATAGCGAAAGAGTTAGGCATATCGGTTAAGACAGTGGAAGCACAAATGGGTAAAGCATTACGCATTTTACGGACTACCCTGTCCGGTAAGACCTACTGGTTGATCATATGTTGTCATTTATTCACCGAAATCAATAAACTCCCGCATTCTTTATGGTAAACAGAGCTTTAAATATGATAGAGATGGATGCGTTGTTATCAAAGTATTTTTCCGGGGAAGCTACTCCGGAAGAAGCGATGATTATTGACGACTGGCGGATGAGTAAGGAAGAAAATGAAAGGGAGTTTAGTGCTTTATGGAATGCGTGGAATGCTACTTCAGCAAAACCGCACCAACAACCTGATGTACCGGCTGCATGGCAGCAAATGCAACCCCTTGCACCCAGGCAAAAAGTGAAAAGAATTTCCCGGTTTACATGGATAGCGGCAGCTGGCTTATTGTTCTGCATAGCTGTTGCCGCCGCATTATTATTTCAAAAAGAAGACCTTAAAACAGTTGCTACAACGAATAATAAAACTGAAAAAGTAATATTACCCGATAGCTCTGTAGCTATTGTCGGAGCAGGTAGCAGCCTTAGTTATTCCACATCATTTACGGGGAAAGAGCGGAATGTTATTTTAAAGGGTGAAGCATTCTTTGATGTACGGCCGGTAGCCGGCAAACCTTTTATAGTAAAAGCGGGGCTTGCTAAAATTAAAGTGTTAGGAACGTCCTTTACTGTTGCAGATACAGGTTCAGTTATTACAACAAGGGTATACAGCGGAAAGGTGATCATGTATAATGATAAGGAAAGTCTCACTATCCTCAGTGAACAAACCGGATCTTTCCGGAAAGACAATCAGCATTTTTCTTTAGTCCCTTTCGTTTTTCATTTTGAAGATGAGGATATGAAAAGTGTGGCTGCATCTTTAGCAAAAGCTTATCATAAGAAAATATTTTTCAAAGATCCTGAAATTGCATCACTCAGGATTTCCAGCAATTTTGATAATAAATCATTGGACTATATACTGCAGGTAATTGCAAGTACCTTAAATGTCAATTATACTTATTCAAACGAGGATGAAATTTATTTTGAAAAGAATTAACCTACTTCTGTGCTGTATCATATTATCATCTCAGTTAACCGGAAAGCTATATGCTCAACAGTATTATCGTGCGATTGTTAAAATTTCCCGGAGCCCTGTTGATATAACGAACCTGGCCAGGACTATTGCTACACAAACAGGATTGGAGTATTCTTTAAATATGCAAAATGCTTCTCTGAAGAAGATGATTACACTGAGGAGAGGTACCTGGCAGTTGTCAGATATATTAAAAGAGGTACGGCAACAGGCAGGCTTAAATTATAAGATTATAGGAGATCATATTTTATTTATGGACTACGAGCCTGGAGGGAATAAAAGTGATGCAAAAACGGTTGTTAAGTATGATCCTCCCGTGGCAAAAAAGGAGAAAAACACAACGGCTTCACTTGTTGTGATAAAGAAAAAGGGCAATTCTCCCATTATATCGACACCTAAAGTGGGCGTCCATTCTGTAAAGAGTAATACAAATAAAACAGCAAAGACTTCCGGAACAACGAACAATAATCAGATTGAGCAGGGATTAATGTCTACCACAGAGGAGCGTGCAGGGCCGATGTTTGATTTACCTAACCATCCGATATGGACAAATGCTACTAATATGAAAGCTTCGTTATTACTACAGCAGTTACCAGGGAAAGATCTTTTCGCATCACTTAAAAAGAGTAGCATTTCTCTGCCAAAAGATAATACCAGCAGCCCTGTGAAAAAAGAAAAAGCGGAGTGGCATAAAGTATTTGTCAAAGCGGGATTTAGCGCTGACGAGATATTATATATGAATGCATCCCTGATGGCGGGAATAAAATATGTGTATGGTATCGTTTCTTACGGGACTACTTTTACAGGAGGCCGTTTTCGCTTTGGGCTGGGTGTGCCCATTAAATTAAATGAGGAACAGCAGCTGCATTTTAATGCAACGGCAGGCATACAGGTTAAAAGCAGATTAGCCGATTCATTACCGATAAGCACTGCTGTTCACGAAAACCTGTACCGTTATGGCGTTGCATGGTCTAAAAAATATAATGAGCGCTGGACATTACAGGTGCAGGTACATTATAATGTACTGAAAAGGACGTCTGATACAAGCCATCCTATATCAAATTACAACCATTTCTATTACGCTAACCCACCTTATGCGCTGTCCAAAGGAGCCAGTACCCGTACTGATACGAGAACATGGATAGGTGCGCAGGTAGCTATATATTACACACTGTTTTAAAAAAAGGCAGAAAGTAAATTACTTTACTTTCTGCTTATAAGACGGGTGAGCCATATTAAAATCACAGCACCTACAACAGCAACAAACAGGGAGCCTATGATGCCATAGCCTATATGAATGCCCAGTTTTCCAAATAGCCATCCACCGAACCATCCTCCTGCAATCCCTAACAGGATATCCACGATTATTCCATATCCATTACCTCTCATTATTTGCCCTGCGAGCCAGCCGGCAACAGCGCCAATTATCAATGTTAAAATCATATACTGTTTTATTTTTATTCAATATACAACTTTTGCCTCAGCCCGCTCACTTTAAGTTAAAATGTTATCCTATAAATTTTAGCATCTGAGGCCGGTACCGTCACATTCAAACTACCACTCACAGTACTTGTAACACCTGTAAATAATTCTTTTACGGCAGTATAGTTAACGGTTGGGTTAAGACCGATTCTTGCCATGTTTATAGTGTATGTTTTAGCAGCCGAACCATAATTGACAATGGCCAGGTATTGATAATTGCCTATGGTGGTTGTGAATAATTCATTAGGTTGATCGCCGGTATTCCCTTCTACAGGCTGGAAAGCTTTTCCATTACCGTTCTTTGAAATATTCAGCAGGTCCTGGTTTTGCAACAGGGATTGTGCAGTGGTAGTCCATGTACCGGTAGTGGAATAATCATCACCAGTGATCAGTGTTCCTGTAACAATGCCGGAAATCATTCTTGCCCGGTTTTCAGCCAGCGGTTCTGTACCGAAAACAAGGTGATCTGCATCTATATAATTATAGATGTTCTTTTGCCACCATCCATAGGTAGTACTATTGAGTGTATATCCTGTTTCGCTGATATCCTTATAGGCATCACACGCAATACGGCGCATGTTTACGTATCTGGCGGTAGCCAGGTTAGGGCTGATGGCGGCATAGGTCAGCATGGTGCCACCCAGTTGATCTGTCACATATTCCATCCCTTTTCTGAAGGCTTCCATGCCTGTATGAATGGTGTTATCATAATAGCTGTCTGCTTCCAGTGAGGCATGTGCCAGGAAATCGAGTTTGATCATTTCGAAACCACAGGCTTTGAATTTACCGATGAGGTATGCGATTCTGCCTTTTGTGGCAGGGTGGGTAGGGTCCATGGCCCTGGCGCCATCAAGGTCTACCGGGGAGCCGTTTACCTTTGTCCAGCAGCTTTGATACTGGTAAGAGGTGCCTTCTACTGTGCCGCCGGCATTTTTGCCCCAGTCAACAAATGGAGCCCAGTATATGCCCGCCTTAAAACCTTTGCTTTTACAATAGTTTACGAAAGTGGTGAGCTGACTGAAATCGCCTGTCCAGCCGCCGGAAGTAAGGTTGTCCCAGTAGGAATCGAGGTCGATGTACAGGGTATTATCACTGTTTCTGAAGGTAGTGCAGTTGTTGGCAAAGAAGTCAACAACAGATGTCGCTTTTGCAAGTGTAAGGTTCGACTGGACTGCCCCCCAGCTATTCCAGCCAAAGGGAGTGCCATGTGTCCAGGTAGAATTATACCGTGGTTCGGCGAGGGCGGTAGCGCTGCCATAAGTTTCGAAAGCATTTCTCCAGTCGCTTTCATAGTCTACGAATATCTTAGGTGATTTACAGCTGGTACCGCCTACGTTTACCCAGCCGTGTCCACGTCCGTCGCGGGTAACGGTAGCGCTGGTGAAGCCACCGAAGACTGTCAAGCCAGTGCCGTTGCCGGTAACAGTCACGCCTGTTTTCCAGGTAGTATGTTCTACGGAGCCTACTATCAGGCCATTCCTGGAGGTATTGTCATAGAGACCGGCTACTTCCGCACCGGTGAAGTTGGCGGAAGCCATTGGCAATGCATTGTACCTTACCCAGGCATCATTATCAAAAGGAACGTTTAACGCTCTCATATCTCCGCCGGCAGGTAATGTGACCTTTGTGGTGGTTAATGGTGACATACGGTAGCAGTTGGAGCCGTTGCCGTTCAGCAATACTTCGGTGAAGAAATAGTCTTTTCCGCTGTAGGTATAAAATACCTGCTGCATTTGCAACAATCCGCTGCCATTCATTGTGATGATATGTTTAGTACCGTTGCCGAACGCATCTGTAATACTTGCAGATGAATAAGAGCGACTGGTATATCCTGTGTAGCTGGAATAGGTAGCATCGGAGTTACAGACAGCATAGGCATCTTTAATGAGCTGTTTATTACCGAAAGACACATTGTATGTACCAGTACTGAGGTTATAAAAGATGGTATTACCGGAGCCAAAGTTGATGGTCACACTTTGCTGTAATTTAACCTTGTCGATATTAGGTCCGTAACCTCCCTGGCCATTATCCAGCCTGATGGTGTTATTGCCTGCATTCAGCATCAGATCTATAGTGGTGCTGTCTACGGTAGTCCAGCCGCCGGAAGCAGCACAGTTTATACCGGTGTAGGCGCCATTGTTTGGTGTGACGAAGATCGTACGTGGGTCGGCGGTGCAATAATATATGGTAAGGGTGTAGTTGCCGGCAACCCTAACATTTACGGGAATGGTGACCATCCCATTCGTAGGGCCGCCTAAGTAACCGACCTGACTGCTGCCGGAACAACCGCTACAGCTTTGTATGTTGGCGCCACCGGAAAGTGTACCGGATTCGGCTTCATATGTCTGTGGAAAGGCCGTGGAAATAAATAACAGGCAGATAAAGGTAAAAAGTGTGTTTTTCATATTTCATGTTATTGGTGAGGGATAGGTAGCTTTTCAGGTTTTCAAATATAATGATTTGGAAGTTCTGCCCATTTCAACAGCGATCACAACTGCTATGCCTGATGTATAACATAACATGTCTGTCCAGGAGAAGCTGGTACCAAATATAATGCAGGCTAATCTTGAATGCTGGAGGCCCAGCAAAACAATTAAACGGAAATATTGTAATATCTCTACAACGTATGCAAATAGCAATACGGCAATGGCTGTAGGTACAATCGGTGTGTTTAAGAATGTTTTAACCATGCAGTAAATAAGTATTACTACCAGAAAATCTCCACCATAGGGTCTTATGATGTTATCGTGAAGGTATCGTGCAATCAGTATTTCTGTTATGAACAGCAGTATTGTCAGGATAAAATAGTTCTTGTGAAAGCTCATGAGTAAAGTACTTTGAAATACAAAGTAAATAATATTATTCTGCATTTACAAATGGTGTGAAAATATAGGTCTTATAATAGATCCTATATAATAATCTTCTAAAAATAAGGGCATTTTATTAATCGTTTATCAAGGTTTAAGATCCGTTAACATTCTATAGAGTTTCTGTTAACAGGTTTTGTTAAGAAAACCCTATAATTTTAGGACGTTGAATAAAATATAGGGCTCTTTTATATAAACCACTCATAAACAGGTCTCTCGGAAAGAAATTTCCCTGAAGGATGTAAATGGAAAACAGAAACAGGATTTACAACAGATCCAATTGTAGTACTATACCGAAAAATGCAGAGGAACTTTTAAGATTGTACCTATCGCCGTGGCTAGAGTCGAAGTAACTTTTATTAATCCAATAATGGGGACTATAATTAATAATGATTAATCAGCCAGAACAGTAACCGTCTTTTCATAACAGATCAGGATTAGAACAATTTCAATTCATCAATATATAATCTGCCGGCATTAGCTCTGCCGGACGGAAAGGGAAATTTCATGCTTATTCAAAACACGTTACTCGACAGTAAAAACTTTTAATAGCCAAAATCAACTTGAATATGAAGATTTACAAATCAACCAAATTTAGCGTGGTTATCCTGCTGACTCTAATGGTTGCAATTTTCATGGGATGCTCTAAAAAGAAAGAGCGTGTCTATGAACTACTGCCACCCGATCCGGAAATGGAAAAAGATCTTACCGAACTGGTAGTTAGTCTTACCGTTAGTATTGAAAACAACGGAGGATCAACTGCAAATGAAGGATCTCCAAGATTGATCGATGGTGATCTTGATTCTAAATTCCTGATCCAGTCATTTGACCCGTCTTTCACCATCCAGGAAGAATATGATTCCGCTTATAGAATAGATGCCTACACACTCACTTCCGCCAATGATGCGGATGGCCGTGACCCTAAAGACTGGACTATTCAAGGTTCTAACGATCAGACAGCCTGGACGATTCTGGACACACAAACAGCACAGATGTTTGACGCAAGAAAGAAAACAGTGCGCTACGAGTTCACAAATGCAAACAAGTACAAATACTACCGTTTTGCCATCACTGCGTTGAAAGGAGGTACCAGTGGACTTTTCCAGCTGGCTGAATGGCGTATGATCAGAAGACCGCAGCAATAAATATAACAACCTAACCAACTAACCAAAATTGGCTATGCTTAGAAATCTAAGAAAGTTTGTAGCGATAGGCAGCCTGTGTTTCCTGGGCCTGTCCATAACATCGGAAGTGCTTGCCCAGCAGTCCGACAAGATTAAAATTACAGGTAACATTAAGGATGAACTGAGAGCAGTAATGCCTGGTGTTACTGTCTATAACCAAAATACCAAGGCGGGCGCAACCACCGATGACAAAGGTAATTTTGCTATCGATGCAAGAAGGGGCGATACCCTGACAGCCCGTTTGATCGGTTACGAACCATATATCATCGTCATCAACAAAACAATCGATTTTGATATCACACTGAAAGCTACCAACAGCAGCCTGAATGAGGTGGTTGTAGTAGGTTTTGGTCAACAGAAAAAAATCAGCCTCGTAGGTGCACAGTCTACCGTTAAAATGGAAGAACTGAAACAACCGGTGGCTAACCTGAGTGCTGCACTGGCAGGTCATATCTCCGGTCTGGTAGGTGTGCAACGTTCCGGTCTTCCGGGTTCAAACGGCGCTGACCTCTGGATTCGTGGTATCTCTACTTTTAACCAGTCTGGTAACAGTGCTTCTCCGCTGATCGTCGTAGATGGAGTACAGGGCCGTGACATCAACAGTTTCGATCCTGAGGACATTTCTTCCTTCACCATTCTGAAAGATGCATCTGCAACCGCGGTATATGGTGTGGCTGGTGCGAATGGCGTTATCATCGTTACTACCAAGAAAGGGATGCCAGGTAAGACTAACCTGATGTTTAACTACAACCAGGGTATCACTTCTTTTACCAAGAAACCCGAGCTGACCGATGGTGTAATGTATATGATGCTGCGTAATGAAGCAGAACGTAATACAGGGCTTGCACCAGAATATTCCAACAATACTATCAACGCTACCATTCTTCATCAGGATCCAAATCTGTATCCAAACGTAGACTGGATGAGCGCTATCTTCAATGATGTAAGTCAGAACAAACGTGCTAACTTCAGCGCCCGTGGTGGTACTGATAACACGAACTACTATTTATCACTGGGATATTATGATGAAACGAGCTTGCTGAAAACAGATGCACTGCAGAGCTATGATGCATCTACCAAGTACAAACGTTATAACTTTACTTCCAATATAAATTCAAACTGGACGAAGACGACTAAGTTTGATCTCGGTATCCAGGGTAATATTTCTTCTACTAATACTCCTGATGTAGGTCCTGAAGATGCCTTTAGAAATGTAATGCAGACTAACCCTGTATTATATCCTATTATGTACCCGGGTAACCTGGTACCTAGTGTGAACTCACAGGGTGCACAGCCAAACCCTTACGTACAGATTACACAGACTGGTTACAGAAATACTTTCCAGAACCAGATTTATTCCAACGCACGTCTTACCCAGGACCTGAAAGCAATTTTGCCAGGGTTGTCTGCCTATGGTTTATTCTCATTTGACGTATATAACTCACACCAGATTCGCCGTTACCGTAACAGAAGTGCTTATCTGATCAATAAGGCCCGTCCTTACAACGCAGATGGTTCTATCAATCTGAACCTGATCTCTAACGGTAGTGATGATCTGTCTTACGAACGTGGTAACAACTCTAACCGCCAGTTCTATGTAGAAGGTGCCTTGAATTATGATCATGATTTTGGCCCTAAAAGTCATCTGACTGCATTATTCCTGTACAACCAGCGCGAACGTGTGGAAGCATTTGCCAATGATGTTACCAGCTCTCTGCCTTATCGTAGTATGGGATTGGCAGGTAGAGGTACTTACTCTTATGATAACAAGTATTTCGCTGAAGTAAACTTTGGTTATAATGGTTCTGAGAACTTTGCGCCAAGCCGTAAATTCGGTTTCTTCCCATCTTTTGGTGCTGGTTGGGTAATCTCTAATGAAGCATTCTTCGCAGAAGCAAAAAATACATTCCAGTTCCTGAAACTGCGTTACTCTGATGGTAAAGTAGGTGATGGTGGTAATGGTGGCCGTCGTTTCGGTTACCTGACACTCGTAGCAACTAACCCTGGTGGTAATGATGTGGGACTGGACTTTGGTAAAGCAGGTGCTACAATTGGCCGTAACGGTACTGTAATTACAGACTACGGTTCCAATGTAACCTGGGCTACTTCTCACAAACAGGATTTAGGTCTGGAATTCAGAACGCTGAAAGATCACCTGTCAGTAACAGCAGATATCTTCAAGGAAAAACGTTCCGGCGTATTCCTGCAGAGAGAATCACTGTCCTCTTTCGTAGGTCTGAACAGCGCTCCATGGGGTAACCTTGGGGTGATCCAGAACAAAGGGTTAGATGCGACTATCGAATTAACACCTGTTAAGATCGCTAAGGACATGACCCTGGATATGCGTGCAACTTTCAGTTACAACAGAGATAAGGTAATTGAGAATGATCAGCCTACCCAGCCTTTCGCTTACATGGAAAAACGCGGAACCAACTACAACTCCACTTTCGGTTATGTAGCAGATGGTTTGTTCATAGATCAGAACGATATCGACAAACATGCTAATCAATCAATATTCGGTACTGTTCATCCCGGTGATATCAAGTACAGAGACCTGAACAACGATGGTATCATCAATGCAAACGACGTACAGAGAATAGGTAACGGAGACGTACCAACTACCATTTATGGTATGGGTGTTAACCTTACCTGGAAAAACTTCTACATTGGCGTATTCTTCCAGGGTGTTATCGGTGCAGACAGGCTGTTATCCGGTGATGGTATCATTCCGTTCAACAACAGCACTGGTCCTGAAAGAAGTAACCTGTTCGCAATTGCAGAAGACAGATGGACTCCTGAAAATCAGAACCAGCATGCATTCTACCCAAGACTTGCATACGGTAACGCTGCTAACAAAAACAATTCACAGGTTTCCAGTTGGTGGGTAAAGGATATCAGCTTCCTGCGTTTGAAAACTGCTGATCTTGGCTATAATCTGCCAAAAGGTACACTCAGAAGTATTGGTTTAAAGAATGCCCGTATATATGTACAAGGATTGAACCTGTTCTATTGGAGCAAGTTTAAACTGTGGGATCCGGAGTTAAATACAAGTAACGGTACTAATTATCCAAACACGAGATCTGTAAACTTTGGTGTTCAGGCTAATTTCTAAAACAAAGACATTGAATCATCGTATTGAGATCAGTGCATAAACAGTTTTAAATGAAAAGAGTTTTCTTAATATTAGCAGCCGTAATGGCATTAGGAGTAACCTCCTGCAAAAAGTATCTTGATCAGGTGCCAGATGACGTACTCACCATCGACGATATCTTTAAATCCAAAACAAATACGGATAACTTCCTGGCAAACCTGTACTACTTATTACCAAATGAACACGAACAGCGGTTCACAGGAAATGAGAACTCCGGGCCATGGTATGCAGCTTCCGACGAATCCAAATACACCTGGTCTTTCAACTACACCAACGATATGAATGTTGGTGCATGGGCAAGCACAGATGATGAAGTAGCTACTTACTGGACCAATTATTATAAAGCGATCCGTAACGCTTCTTACTTCATTCAGAACATTGATAACGCAAACGCGGTAGAAGTAAACGCCGGACTGAAAAAACAATATAAGGCTGAAGCAAGAGCATTACGCGCTATGTTCTACTTCTTCCTGGTACGTACCTACGGGCCGGTAATTATGCTGGGCGAAACTCCGATAGATATTAACGCTTCTGCAGATGAACTGAAACTGAAACGTTCTCCGATGGATAGCTGTATCAGCTTCATCGTAAGTGAACTGGATAACGCAGCAGCTGACCTGGGTGCAGCTGTTCCTGGTGGTAAAGAGTATGGCAGAATCACCAGCGGTGTGGCAAAAGCCTATAAAGTAGAAGCATTGCTGCTGGCAGCAAGCCCTCTCTTTAATGGTAATGCAGACTATGCGAACTTTAAAAATCCGGGAGAATCTGATCCGCTGATCACACAGACTTATGATGCAACAAAATGGGATAAAGCTGCCACTGCTGCACAGGAGTTTATTACTACATATGTTCCAAGTCAGTATAGCCTCTTTAAAGTAAGCGACAATGATCCTTTTATAGCTGCTTATAAATCCTGCCGTGACGTAATGACTACTGAATGGAATAGTGAATGGATCTATGCCCGTGCTAATTCAGGAAGCTACATGCGTTACGACAGAACTCCATTCCATGCAGGTTTACCTGCCGATGAACATGGAGCTGGTGCGAATGGTGCTACACAGACAATGGTAGATGCTTACTTCATGGCAAACGGTTTACCTATCACCGCAGCAGGTGCAGGATATGTAGCTACTGGTTTCTCCAGCTTCCAGGCGCCTTTCGATGATGAAGCAAGAAGCACCTACAACCAGTGGACAAACAGAGAGCCACGTTTTTATGTAGGCATTACCTATAATAACAGCTTCTGGTTGTACCAGACAGGTTCTGATCCAATCGTTACCAATATGGAGTTTAACGGTAACTCCGGCAGAGGCCAGAGTACTTCCGATGTTTCTCCAACCGGTTACATTGTAAGAAAAGACGTAGCGGCCAATGATGACTCCCGTGGTGCATTACTGCTCAGATTAGCAAACATCTACCTGGATTATGCTGAAGCGCTGAACGAATCAAATCCTGCCAGTGCAGATATCCTGAAATACCTGAACCTCATTCGTGAGCGTGCCGGTGTTCCTCAATATGGTACTTCTATCCCTGTTCCTGCATCACAGGCTGATATGCGTGAAGCTATCCGTGCAGAAAGAAGAGTAGAACTGGCTTTTGAAAGTGTTCGTTATTTCGATACCCGTCGCTGGAAGATTGCAGAAGCAACTAACAATGGTCCTATTTATGGTATGGATATGACTAAGAGCGGTACTGATTTTTACAAGAAGACAGTAATAGAAACACGCATTTTCAAACCTAAGGATTATCTCTTCCCAATTCCAAACAAACAAATCCTTATTAATTCCAACCTGGTTCAAAACCCGGGATGGCAATAATTATTCTGATCTAATCATTATAACCTCCATTCTGTATAGGGGCCGGTCTTACAAGACCGGCCCCTTTTTATTTTGGTTTAATAACATTGAGTTCATATTGCATCTTTATTTTGTGTGCAATTCGGGATAACTATTACCCATATACCTGAAATATTTTATCCCTTTACCTAAATTTTATAACCCTCATGAAAACACTTAACCTATGGATGTTAGGCTGCTGCAGCGTATTGCTGTTCACGCAGTGTAGCAAACAAGACAATGAAGAATTGTTATCCCGTAAAGAGAACCGTTTGGCCGTAAGCAGCACATCTGAACTGGCATGTAATTGTCAGGAAAGCAGTACCAAACTTACCGGTACTGATGCTGATGCATGGGCAAAGAAATTTGCACCGTTATTAAAGTTTGATCGGGCTGCTCCTGATTATCCAACTTCTGTAGAAGACGTATGGGCTGCTACAAACCCTGCCAGTATTGTTTGTGGTGGTAAACTGATCTTAGTTAACAATACACCTCCGCGCAGCCTGATTTTCCCTACTTATTATGAAGTACAGGTACACCCAACAGATGCCAACAGGATCTTTGTTGACTACTGGTGGATTTACAAACGTCAGGAGAATTGTATTGGCAGCACTGGCGGTCATGATTACGATCTGGAACACGTAGTAGTACAGTTCAACAGATCTACACAGACGGCTATTTCTGTTACTTATTTTCAGCATGCCGGCTGGTACACCAAGAAGGCCCAGAATGTAACTTCAAATGGAGCAATAGAAGTGTATGTGGGAAAGATCGCTCATGGTAGTTATCATTTCAGGAACACGATCAGCTTTATTGGTTATGCCTGCAGCTACTGGGGTGATTACAGAAATCCAAATGGTACAAAAGATGAAGCTGTCACTGGTAACAACTTATCACAGATGTCCTGCGATATCACCCAGTTTAACTTCAGTGGTGGCTGGGGTGAGCCTGGTGCTGGTCCGTTATACCGCGACAGGGCTTACTGGAATTATACTGCCTGCAAAGGTACTGATGGTGCACTGGGTTCTGTAGATGGTTGCAGCCAGAGCGATTACAGCAATACTTCCTTAATTGGGAGTTTATAATGTTTGATTAATTTAAGAAGCCCTGGTAACGTTACTGTTATCGGGGCTTTTATATTAATGTCGCAAAAGACCTCTTCTTTGTCGCCTTCGCGTATCTACTGTATGAATATCCCAGTGTATGTTTGCATTAACAATTAAAAAATATCAACTATGGCAAATAGAACTGCAATCACCGTAGAAACCACTATTCAGGCTCCTGTAGAAAAGGTATGGAAATACTGGACAGAGCCTGCCCATATCCAGAACTGGACTTTTGCTTCTGACGACTGGCATGCGCCTTACGCAGATAATGATCTGAAAGAAGGCGGGAAATTTAAAACGACTATGGCTGCTAAAGATGGTAGTTTTAGTTTTGATTTCGGAGGAGTATATACAAATGTAGGAGAACATGAAGTGATTGAATATACAATGGACGATAGCCGGACAGTGAAAGTCAATTTCAGCAGTGAAGGTAATGCAACTAAAGTAGTGGAGACCTTTGAAGCAGAGGATACTAATTCTATTGAAATGCAGAAAGGCGGATGGCAGGCTATTTTGGATAATTTTAAGAAATATACAGAAGAGAACTAGTGTAGAGATATAGTGATCCTACGTTCATCCTACGTTCCGAACGTAGGATGAACGTAGGATCACTATATCTCTACTGTAATAATAGAAGATAACAGGCCAGTATTGAATAAAAACATAATAAATCTGTTATCTTTAAATGTATTAAAATTAACCCAATGAGAAAATACAGTTTGTTGCTGATATTAGCGTTCTGTACTACACCAGCGTTCTCTCAGACCTATATCACACATGCTTCCCTGATTAATGTAAACACCAGTAAGACAGATCCCGATCAGACTATTGTCATTGAGAATGACAGGATTACAGCAACAGGACCTTCCAAAAAGATAAAGATTCCCGCGAATGCTACTGTGATAGATGCCAGTGGTAAGTTTATCATGCCCGGTCTCACAGATGCACATATTCATTTTTTCCAGACCGGCGGATTGTATACCCGGCCTGATGGCATTAATCTAAATAAAGTATATCCTTATGAGAAAGACCAGCAATGGGCGAAAGATCATTTGAATGATTTGATGTCCCGCTACCTGGCCTGTGGGATTACTACAGTGATAGATGTAGGTGGCCCTTTCAGCAACTATGCTATCCGTGATAAAGCGAATGCGGATACTGCTTCTGTCACTGCATGGGTAACAGGGCCCTTAATCTCTACCTATCTGCCACCGAACCTTGATAAAACGGATCCTCCTATTATTAAGATTAATACACCGGAAGAAGCCCGTGAGCTGGTAAAGAAACAGTTGCCTTATAAACCTGATTTCATCAAGATATGGTATATCGTCCTGCCGGGGCAAACTGCAGAAAGCACCCTGCCAATTGTGCAGGCTGCAATAGATGAAAGTCATGCACACGGATTAAAGGTGGCCGTACATGCTACAGAATATGAAACGGCGAAATTAGCCGTTACTGCGGGCGCTGATATCTTAGTGCATAGTGTAGATGATAAGGTACTGGACAGTGGCATGCTGGAGCTTTTAAAGGCTAAAAAGACTGTTTATATCCCTACCCTGATAGTGTCTGAGAATTACAGGCGTACATTTACGCAGCAATTCAATTTTACTGCACATGATTTTACTTATGCGGACCCTTTTATGCTGGGGACGCTGATGGACCTTAAACATATACCCGCACCGGTTGATTATAAAGTAGCCCGTACAAAGTATCGTGTTCCTTCCTCTAAAGACAGTATGATGTTGGTTAATCTGAAGCTGGCAGAGGATGCTGGTGTACTGGTAGTAAGTGGTACGGATGCGGGTAATATCGCGACGCTGCATGCTGCTTCTTTTTTAACTGAGTTGCTGGCTATGCAGCAGGCAGGGCTGAGCAACTGGGAAATCATCCGTTCTTCTACCATCAATGCAGCAAAAGGATTTGGGAAAGATAAGGATTACGGAAGTATTGAAAAAGGGAAGGTTGCAGATTTAATATTACTAGAGAAAGATCCTGTAAAAGATATTAATGCGCTTGCGGATATTCATACGGTTATTCACAAGGGAAAGACATTTTATCCGCACCAATTACTGGCTGTGACTCCTGAGATACTCGTACAGCAGCAATTGAACGCTTATAACGCACATGATATTGAAGCCTTCCTGCAACCTTACAGTGATAGTGTAGCACTATATGATCAGGCATCCGGTAAGTTACTGATGAAAGGGAAAGAGCAGGTACGGCTGCGATATACTGATATGTTCACTAAGCTAACAGAATTGCATTGCCAACTGGTAAACAGAATGGTAGTAGGAAATACAATCATTGATCATGAGAAGCTGACAGGTATGAGAAGTACAACGGTAGAAGCGGTCGCTGTTTATACTATAGATAAAGGGAAGATTGTGAAGGTGTATTTTATAAGATAATCTGAATTAAAGATCTGAAGCGGGGTTGTGGGTGGTTGTAATTGTCAATAACATAAGGGTGCGAAATTAATAAAATATCGGGAGTATCTTTGTTATACAATAGATGGCTACTTCTGAGAACATTCTTTTTAATGCCCTCAAACATCATAGGGGATTCATTTGCCAGCAACTGCAAACGGCAAATGTTACTTCATTGCATATCCTCGGTAACTCCCAGATGGATATCTATTATGGTTCTCTTGACTTAGATTCTTTATTCAGAGAAGTAATAGCATTAATACCCGCTGATGATGAAGGATCCTATCTGATCTGGCTAAACGGCAAACATAAAGAAATTACGTTGTCTGATACCTCACGCTGGGTGCTGCTACATGGTACGGAACCCGGAAAATACATTCATCTGCATCCCGCACGTTATTCCCCGCACAGCCTGCGTGTTAAAGCTACTATCCTCAAAACGGCAATGGCTATCATAATAGCAGGAGTAGTACCCGACCTGGATACCGTGAATCATATACGCCGTTCAATATCGCTTTCTCCCGTGAAAAATCTGGAACAGTGTGAGCATTTGTGGGAAGTATTAGAGATGCTGCATGTTTAAACTGCGCGGTTACAAACACTTTGTCCGATATCGACCACTTTTTTAAATAAAAAATCGCGTAATTATTTAATTACCATTGTTTTAAGATTGGCTTATCTCTTGTAAATATCCAGGCATGGATAGAGAGATTACATCAACTAAAAGGAGAAATACCATTCTTATCACTATCATGACTATAGTAGTTTTGATAGTTGCTATATGGCTTGTAAGGAGCTTCTTTAAATCAACCATAAAGAAAGGTGAAATTACAACGGGGACCGTTGAAGTAGGAGATATTGAGAATACCATCAATGCTTCAGGAGAGGTGATCCCGGAGTTTGAAGAGATTGTTACCAGCCCGATTAATGCATCTATTAAAGATGCTGCTATAGATGCCGGCAATAAAGTGAATGCCGGGCAATCTATACTTACCCTTGATAAATCCGCTACACAAACAGCTTTTGAGAAGCAAAAGTTTCAACTGGAAAGTAAACGTAATGAGATCAGCAAACTAAAGCTGGATCTTGATAAGAGCTTTTATGATATACAATCGAATAATGATATTAAGCAGCTGAAGATTGGCAGTCTGACAGATGCTGTAGAGAATGCAAAACGATTGTATAAAGCGGGTGGTGGTACAAGGGAAAGTATTGAACAGGCAGAATTGAATTTAAAAGTAGCACAGCTGGAGAAGAAGCAACTGGAGAATGAGATAAAGAGTAAACAGCAGACCATGCGGATAGAGATACAGGAAGCCGTTATTGCAGCTGCTATACAACAAAATGATCTCGATGAGCTACAAAGGAAATTAAACCTGGCGAATGTAGTGGCCACAAGGGCTGGTGTAGTTACCTATGTGAATAAGAATATAGGTGCTAATATAAGAGAAGGAGAAATGATTGCCCGCATAGCAGACCTGAACAGCTTTAAAATAACCGGCAATATATCGGATAATTATTTAGATCAGTTACATAATAATATGCCGGCTATTATTCGTATCAACGATACACAACTAAGAGGACATGTAACGAATGTATATCCCTCTGTACAAAATAGCATTATCACCTTCGATATTCAACTGGAAGAACGTAATAATAAACAGCTGCGTCCTAATATGAAAGTGGATGTATTTGTAGTGACCGCCACACACAGCAAAGTAATGCGGGTAGCAAACGGAGCTGCATTTAAAGGAACAAGTCCGCAGGATATATTCGTACTGAATAACGGCAAAGCAGAAAGACGCAGCATTCATACAGGATTAAGCAATTTCGATTATATAGAACTGATAGATGGTTTAAAACCTGGTGATGTAGTGATCACCTCAGATATGAGCGATTACAAAAATTCAAAGGAATTAACCATCACACCATGAGATACCTTCTACTTCTTTTAATAGCCAGCAGCGTACATGCCAGTGATACCGTCCGTTTATCATTGCAGCAGGTAGTGGAAATGGCAAGGCAAAACTCCATAGCAGCCAAACAGGCGATTGCTACAAAGGAGAATAAATACTGGCAGTGGCGTACGTTCAGATCCAATTACCAGCCGCAGCTATCGTTAACGGGCGTATTACCCGGTTACAGTAAAACTTCTACCCAGGTGTTACAGCCGAATGGTACTATCCTGTTCCAGCCTATACATAATGATAATTCTTCTCTTACACTGGATTTCAGTCAGACCATTACCGCTACAGGGGGTACTATCTATGGAACTACTGCATTACAGCGCTTTGACGATTTTGACCGTAATAATGTATTGTATAATGGAGTACCTTATGCAATAGGGTATAGCCAGCCGTTGTTACAGTATAACAGTTTAAAATGGGATAAACGGATAGAGCCGCTGAAATACAATGAAAGCAAACAGGCGTATATCGAATCTCAGGAGCTGATAGCGATTACTGTAGAAGGGTACTTTTTTGATCTGTTACTCGCGCAAGTAAATTTACAGGTAGCAGAAAACAACCTGGAAAACACAAAAAAGATCTTAGACATCGCCAATACTAAATTTGAACTGGGGAAGATATCGAGGAATGAGATCCTGCAATTACAACTGGAATTATTAAACGCCAGAAAAGCAGTAGGAACAGCCAAAAGGGATATAGAAATAACTACTTTAACATTACGAAGTTACACAGGATTTGAAGATACGGATAAGGTATCACTTGTTATCCCTGCTGCAGCTACCAATATGGAAGTCTCTGCAGACAGAGTATTAACAGAGGCTTTTGCGAACAGATCAGATGCCATTGCTTTTATAAGGAGGATGGCCGAAGCACAACGGGATGTAGCAAAGGCCAAAGGGCAAAGCGGCCTGGTAGCCACGCTTACCGCTAACCTGGGGTATTCGAAAAGCGCTTCTACCATTCCGGATGTTTACCGTTCTCCGCAGGACCAGCAGCTGTTACAATTGCAGTTCTCTATACCAATTCTGGACTGGGGCCGTTCGAAATCCCGTATTAAAACAGCACAGGCGAATGAACAATTTACAGCCTATGCCGTTGAGCAGGATAAGCAGACCTTTAAACAACAGATCGTAACACAGGTAACGTTGTTCAATATGATGAATGAACAGATCCTTTCCACTGCAGAGGCAGACAGTATCGCTGCTGAGAAATATAAGATTGCCAGGGAAAGATATGTACTGGGAGATCTTAGTATCACAGACCTCAGCATCGCCTTCCAGGAAAACGATCAGGCCAAACGGGATTATATTAATGCATTAAGAGACCTATGGGGTGCGTATTACCAACTACGTTATCTCTCTTTATATGACTTTGAAAAAAACAGAAAACTATGATACGTCTGCAAAACATTGAAAAGGTATATCGTACAGATACGATTGAAACCCTGGCATTGAACAGTATTAGTTTAGATATAGACAAAGGAGAATTCCTGTCTATTATGGGCCCTTCCGGTTGTGGTAAAAGTACCCTGTTGAATATTATGGGATTACTGGATGCTCCTTCCAAAGGAGATGTGAGAATAGCAGAACAGGAAACATTAAACTTATCCGATAAACAACTGGCACATTTCAGGAACCAGAAACTCGGGTTTATATTCCAGAGTTATCATCTTATTAATGATCTGCAGGTACTGGATAATGTAGAGCTGCCTTTATTATATCGCAATACTACTGCTAAAGAAAGGAAACAATTGGCTACAGAAGCATTGGAGAAAGTAGGATTGTCTAACAGGATCAAACATTTTCCTACACAGCTTTCCGGCGGGCAAAGACAACGTGTAGCCATTGCGCGGGCAATAGTAGGAAGACCGGAAATCATTCTGGCAGATGAACCTACCGGTAACCTGGACAGCGCCATGGGGAATGAGATTATGGAGATACTGATACAGTTGAATAAGGTAGATGGGACTACCATCGTGATGGTTACCCACGATGAGAATATGGCGAATAAAACGCATCGTTTGGTAAGACTGTTCGACGGTGCACAGGTACTGTGATCACTTTTAAATCAACATCATGTTAAAGAATTATTTTAAAATAGCTATAGCAGTACTCAAACGCCGGAAGTTTTTCACCTTCATCAGCCTGTTCGGTATCAGCTTTACATTGACGATACTGATCGTATTGACTGCCTTTATCGATAAGGTAATAGGAGATGATTATCCTGATAAAAAAAGAGATCGTTCTTTATATATCAATAGAATTGAAGAAAACGGGAAAGATAACAACAGCTCTGCAACACTTTCGTTTTCTTTTCTAACCCGTTACGCAGGCAGTTTAAAGACTGCTGAGAAGATGACTATATTCTCCGAGTTTAGAGGTACGAATACCTATGTGAATAATAAAAAGATCTCCATCAATTATAAGTATACGGATGCCAATTATTGGGATATACTGGAATACCAGTTCCTGGAGGGAAAGCCTTTTACCCGGCAACAGGTGGATAATGGAGAGAAAGTGGCCGTTATATCAGCTGATATAAAAAAGGAATATTTTGGAGATGTTGCATCTGTAGTGGGCAAATATATTGAAGCAGATAATGTACAATACAGGGTGAGTGGTGTGGTGAAAAGTCTTCCTATTACTTCATATATGCTATACAGTGATATCTATCTTCCCTATACCGTTTCAAAAAAGGCCTATAAAGGAACAGGCTACAAAGGTGAATATATGGCCATCTTACTAGCTCCTTCAAAAGCAGATGTAGCTAAAATGCATGACGAGTATGAACAGGTTGTTGGTAAGATACCTATGGAAAGTAAGGAGTTTACCGAGATTCATAGTCATGCCGATTCATACGTGGTCGGTTATGTAAATACCGGTAATGAAAAGAAATCAGGTATGCTGTATGCACTTACTGCTATCGGATCATTTGTATTTCTGTTTATGTTGTTACCTACATTGAATCTGGTGAATATTAACATCACCCGCATTATGGAACGTTCTTCTGAAATAGGTGTAAGGAAGGCTTTCGGGGCTTCTTCCGGAACACTTGTATACCAGTTCATTGTTGAAAACATCATCCTTACTTTATTAGGAGGAGTGATAGGATTTATATTATCTGTCATTGCACTTTATTTCATTAATGAAATGAATCTGATTGCCAACCTGGAACTTACCATCAATTTTACTGTTTTGTTCTGTGGCTTGGTGGTGTGTTTATTTTTTGGCTTGCTGTCTGGCGTATATCCTGCATGGCGGATGTCTAAACTAAATGTGGTAAACGCTTTAAAAGCACAATAACGAATTATATGTACAGACATTTATTTAAACTGATCTGGAATAAAAGGAAACAGAATTTTTTGTTGATGTCGGAGATGTTGGTTTCCTTCCTGGTAATATTTGCAGTATTTACCCTGCTGGTATATTATTATCAGAATTATAAAAAACCTATGGGGTTTGATTATGAACATGTATGGGTCATTAGTTACAGCAATGGTGATAAGAACCCCAATGGAGATTCGCTGAAATTGTTTTATGAAATATTGAAAAGGGATATACGGGCTATGCCGGAAGTAAAGGCGGTTGGTCAGATGAGTCCTAATATTCCATTTTCGAGCAACTCTATGCAGAATGGATTTCGTTATAAGGGTAAAGTTGTAGAGAGCGTCAACGACTATAAGGTAGATGATAGCTATAAAGATGTATTACACCTGAAAATACTGGAAGGACGCTGGTTTAACAAAGGAGATGCGGTTGCCCATACAAGACCTGTTCTTATCAATAATGGTCTTAGAGAAAAATTGTTTGGTAAGGAGCCTGTAGTGGGAAAGATTATTGAAGATAGACAAATCATTGGTGTAGTGGCTGATACCAAGTTCAAAGGAGATTATACCTCGGCGGGGTTTGCTTCTTATTCCAGGATAGATACCAGCAACATCCATTGGATAGATAGACTGCTGGTAAATGTAACTGCAGATGCAGGCCCTGCTTTTGAAGGCCGCTTGTATAAAAAGGTAGCAGGATATATAGAAAATTCCAATGTAGAAATCGAACATCTGGTCAATAAACGGAAAAGTATTAATTACTTTGCATTAGTACCCATAATCGTGCTTTCAATTGTAAGCTGTTTCCTGATCATCAATGTGGCATTAGGCTTATTTGGTGTACTTTGGTATAATATCAACAGGCGGAGAGGAGAGATAGGGCTACGCAGGGCAATAGGGGCTACGGGACGATCTGTTGCCAGTCAGCTGGTGATAGAGTCAATGATCCTGGCTACCTTTTCACTGATTATAGGGACATTTTTTGCGGTGCAATTTCCGTTGTTAAATGTGTTTGATCTGCCTACGAGTGTTTACATGACAGCGCTGGTATTGTCAATAATATTTATTTATCTTTTGGTACTGATATGTGCTTTTTACCCGGGTAGACAGGCAGCGGCTATTTATCCTGCGGTTGCGTTACATGAAGAATAATATATGATACTGATCATTGATGATGATATTGCGGTAAGGGTTTCGCTACAGTTGCTGTTAAACAGCAATAAATACGATGTAACTGTAGCAGAAGGACCTGAAATGGCATTGAGGATACTCAGTCAGGATAAACCTGATCTGATTATCCTCGATCTTAATTTTACGATAGAAACATCAGGAGAAGAAGGACTGATCCTGTTAAAGAAGATCCGGCAGATTAATCCAACCGTCCCTGTTATTTTAATAACCGGTTGGGGAAGTATTGAGCTGGCGGTAAGTGGTATGAAAGCCGGGGCCAATGATTTCATTAACAAACCCTGGAATAACGAACACCTGCTGCAATCCGTTAAAACCCTGCTGGATTTACAGGAGCATAAATCTGAAAGTCATACCAGGAAAGAGCTGGATAAGATCTATCATTTCCAGCATATCATAGGGGAAGATCCCAGGATGTTAAATATCCTGGAGACGATTGGCAGGGTGGCTGCTACTGATGCCTCTGTGCTGATAATGGGAGAGAGTGGTACAGGTAAGGAGTTGATAGCTGAGGCTGTGCATCAGAATAGTGTACGCCGTAATAAACCTTTTATTAAGGTGAATCTTGGAGGGATATCCACTTCGTTGTTTGAAAGTGAGATGTTCGGACATGTAAGGGGGGCTTTTACAGATGCCCGCTTTGATCGTACCGGTCGTTTTGAGACTGCTCATAAGGGTACTATATTTTTGGATGAGATAGGCGACCTGGATGCGGGTAGTCAGGTGAAGTTGCTGCGGGTATTGCAGGACAGGACCTATGAAGTATTGGGTAGCAGTCGTACGAAAACAGTGGATGTACGCATTGTATGTGCTACTAATAAAGATCTGAATGAGATGGTAGTCCGTAACAATTTCCGGGAAGACCTGCTATATCGTATCAACCTGATCACCATTCATCTGCCTGCTTTGCGGGAGCGGCCAAAGGATATCCCTTTGCTGGTGAATTTCTTTATCAATAATCTGAAAGAGATTTATAACCGGCCTTCTCTGACGGTATCTCCGACTGCCATGAAATGGATGCAGCAGTTACCTTTACCCGGTAATATCCGGCAGTTGAAGAACCTGGTGGAGCGGTCTATACTGGTAAGCAAAAAAGATATCCTGGAGACGGATGATTTCCGTTCACAACTGGAGTTGTCGCCAGCGAAAATGGGCAGTGTGCAGTTCCCTGGTGTGGGCATGATTACACTGGAAGAAATGGAAATCGAGATGATTAAGCGGGCAATGAGTCATCATAAGAATAAGATAGCAAGAGCGGCGGCATCACTTGGACTTACACGCAGTGCATTATACCGGCGATTGGAGAAATATCAAATACCCTACGATGAGGCTGAGGACTAAATACATATTTTTTGTAGTCACACTGCACCTGGTAACACTTGTTCTCAGTTATTTTATTTTCAATGCCAATAAGATCTTTTTTATCATCTCAGAGATTTTTGTCATTATCTCTGTTATTATTGCTATACAACTTTACCGGCAGCTAATCCGTCCGTTGAAACTGTTGATGCAGGGTGTGGATGCTATCCGCGACAGGGATTTCAATGTAAAATTTCTATCTACGGGTAAACATGAGATGGATCAGCTGATCAGTGTATATAATCATATGATAGATGAGTTGCGGAAAGAACGTACCCGTCAGGAACAGCAGCATTTCTTCCTGGAAAAGCTGATCCATACTTCACCTACAGGGATCATTATTCTGGATTATAACGGGCATATACAGCAGATTAATCCTAAGGCGAGGCAGTTATTAGCTGTAGATGCAGGTGTGTATGACCTACCGGCGGGTAATGCCTTATCTCAATATATTTCTCTTTTAAAATCCGGAGAGACTATTACCGTGAAACCGGATGGAGTGAATACTTATAAGCTGCAAAAATCGCACTTTATAGACCGGGGCTTTCCACGTCACTTTATTATGATAGAGGAGCTGACGGCGGAAATACTGGCGGCGGAGAAACATGTGTATGGAAAGGTCATCAGGATGATGGCGCATGAGGTGAATAATACAATTGGGCCGGTAAACTCTATTATACAATCTACATTAGAGGCAACGCCATTATCTATCCCGCTGAAAGAGGCTTTGCAGGTTGCATTGGACCGTAATCAGAACCTTAACCTTTTTATGCGGAACTTTGCGGAACTGGTAAAATTACCGCAGGTGAATAAAAAACAGGTAGACTTGCGTAAGCTGATTAATGATGTATGTATACTGATGAAAATGAAATCTGAAGAGCATGAAGTAGCATTAATCATGAAAGTGCCGGATAAACCGTTCTATATTTCTGCGGATGAACAGCAACTGGAACAGGCACTGATCAACATCGTAAAGAATGCAATTGAAGCGGTGGAAGAGAAAGGTAGTGTGACATTTGCGCTCAATGCCCGGCAACTTATTATTACTGATACCGGCAAAGGCATCAGTACTCCTCAACAGGAGTTATTGTTTACTCCTTTCTTTAGTACTAAAAAAGACGGACAGGGCATTGGATTAATGCTGGTACGTGAGATATTAGTGAATCACGGATTTGAGTTTTCTTTGAAAACAGTAGCAGAAAGACAAACGGAGTTTGTAATTAATTTTGGTTACTGATCTTATCTTTTTGAATAGGAGAGTAATCTGATTTAAGCTGTCCATTGACAATGATTTTGTCAAAGTAGCATTTTACACCGGTAGCAATGTTGATGTTTTCCACGTTTTGTATGTGAAAATGCAGATGTGGTTCTGAAGAGTTACCCGTATTCCCGCAAAGCCCCAGTAGTTGTCCCTGTTTAATTTTTTGCCCTTCTTTTACCTGTATGGAATGATTTTTAAAATGAGCAAAGAAGAGGAATTCATTATTATCTGTTTTTAGTATTACGCAGTTTCCAAGCGCCATCATAGGGTTCATCACTCCGGGTATATTATCTTTTACACCATCTACGGCCATTGCTATTTCTCCATCGCAGGGAGCTGTTAATTCCTTTCCGAAGGCATAATAATCTTCATTACTACTGCCATTTGTTTTAAACGATTTACCGGTGTTATCCTTTATCAGGATATCAAAAGCATTCTTTTGAGCCTCGCTTTGAACATGGTAATTTAATTCTTTGGTATCACCACCCCAGAGAACGTTCCATTCTCCTTTGAAAGGTAATTTCAGTTTGGTGGTATTCCGTTCAACAACAGGAAGGCTGTTGTATGGTGTAATAGTAAAACCTGTGATAGATGCATTATTATCTATAGAGATGTTCAGCATAAAGAGCGCCTTCTCGAAAGTGGTTTTATAGGAGGCTGCTACTGATGTGGACTTTATAAATTGTTTTTTGGTTATTTGCCCACATCCGGTTTTCAGATTTGTAAAGAACCCTGTGAGTTTATCCAGGGGTAATGCCTGTTTCGTTTCGGCAGAGAGCATGCTGAATATACTATCGTATTTCCCTGCATTGTAAGCAGATTGAAATTTGTCTGTGACGGCTTTGTATCCCCGGCTTTCTGTCTGAGCAAAAAGGTGACTGATACTGCATGTAAGAGCAAGGATGAATAGAAAGTGGCGCATATTTTAATGGTTGATCATTAAATATATGAAATAGGACGCTTATTATATCCTTTTTCTCCAAATGGTTGCAACTCTTCTATATACATGCTTTCGAGTAGTTTGATCTCTTTATTATAGTCTGTTACTTCATCGTCCTTATGTCCAATTTCTGCCAGAATTTCAAACCGGAAATGTTCTTCTTTCCATTCCTGCTGAAGATCCGGGTTAGGGTGTACGCCAAAGTTTAACTGCATTTTATGTCTGTTCCAGATAGCATTGAGGTTAATGCTTCCTTCAATATAGATTTTATTGTTAAGGGTATTCCTTATCTGGAAAATACCCATTTTAAACTTCATCTGTTTATATTCCTCTTTCAGCTCTTTCTTTGTTTTCACTATAGTTTAATTGAAATGAGAGAATTGTTTACAGTTGTATTTGTTTCTGTAGATATCGTTGTGCCTGTTTCAAAGATCCTGTCTAACTGGGGATTAAACTGATTAATGAATTCAGTATAGGAAGAGGGGGTTCTCCTGTTGAGATAGAGTAGTAGTGACCCGAATACGATTGCTTTAACCTGTCCTTTGAGGATTTCGATCTGATCTGCTTTGATCAGGTTGCGTGCAAGACAATCATTCCAGGCTTCTTCACAAATTTGATTGAGAGAGGAGCTGATGATGTCAACGATAGCTTTCTTATTCCCGAAATCTTCCATCTTTTCCAGGAAGAAAAGGTCAAAAATACCGGGGTACTGGATAAAGAAATCCATGTAGGCCCTGACACATGATTTGAGGTGTGTGATTGTTTTCTCTCTTTTTGGAGTCCTTTCTTTCACGTATACATTACATTCTTCGTAGAAATCATGGACGCACAGGAATATCAGGTCGTTTATGTCCTGGAAATAACTGTACATGGTGGTATAGGAGTATCCTGCTTTCTCGGCAATGTTTCTCACGCTCAGGCTTTTTAATCCTTCCGCTTTGAGTATTTCTTTGGTAGCCTGTAAGAAATAACCCTTCATCCGCTGCTCATGGACCTTTTTATCTTTCATTTTGTTTATTTAACAGTGTTAAAGATAATTAACATTGTTAAATAAACAAAACAATGTTAATCAGTTTTTAGGATTATTGACGATAGCTCCGTCATCATACAGCCGGCTTAAGCCGGTTATTTTATCATTTTCTCTGATCATTTTAATTTTCAGATAAGGAAGGTTCTCTATCATGAATAAATCGTCTGCTATGGCGACTAAAGGGTATTTTGAGTTGCCTGTTTTCTGGATATATAATTGTCCGTTTTCGAGGGCGATCGTCCTGTCTCCGTAGGTACCAGGGTATTGGGCTAAGTTCAGTGTTATGGGATGTAATTTGGCTTTAAGAGCCATCAGGGCCCAAGTCACCTGAATGTTTTCCTGGGAACGCTTTTCCAGGGCCTTTATCTGGGCGGTTATCAGTGCATCTTTGGCTGCCACTTCTATATCGGGTTTTACACCGGTACCTTCCCAGTCGGTTTTAGTAATGGAACTGATGGACCTGCCCTGGGGGATATGTATGATAAAATTGTTAGCCGCTGCTACCGGCATTACAGGATGGGCACCTCCTCCGGTAGTTTCTCCTATTATGGTGATGCGTTTCAGGTTTTGCAGGCTATAGCAGAAGTCTTCAGCAGCAGAGAAGGTGCTTTTGCTGGTGAGGACATACACGTCTACATCGGGCATGCGTTTGCCTTCTACATAGGCCAGGGTCCATAACTGGAATGTGCTATTGGTAGGACGCCAGTAGATATCAGTTAATGGATGTGGCTGATTGTCAAAGAAATAACTTGCCAGTAGTTGCACCATAGTGGTAGCACCTCCTCCATTATTTCTCAGGTCTATTATAATGGCATCCGTGTTGCTGAGGAAGTTCATGGCGAGTACGGCTGTGGCTCCACCATCTGCGGGTTCTTCAAAGCTGCTAAGGTTCAGGTAGCCTATGTTTCCGTCCAGGATTTTCAGCTCCTTAAAGCCAAAGTTCTGCGAGCGGGAGAGTTCAAACCTCCTTTTTACATTGGCAAGACTGTCTTCCTTCTTTTCGCTATGTACCATTCCCTGGGGATCATATCTTACTCCCAGGTGTTTATCATGACAAACAGCTAACAGATCTTTAGAGAGTTGATCTGCAAATGCATTCGGGTCTTTAATATTGGCGTAATTGCCTTTTTGTACATTTTGTTGTAATTGCTTCACCATCTTTTCAGCTACATCGGGATAAACATATCGTTCCGTGAGTTTTTTAGAGATTGAATCAATGACCTGGGTTTTCTCATTGGCAGTAAGGGAATTCTGTGCATTTGCCAGTCCGGAAAAGGTTGTTAAAAGGATGATGAATGTGATAATTTTCATGAGCTTTTTATATTCCTCAATGCTAAAGAATTATCTTCAATACCAGTTTGTAAAAAACGGCCATTTAATTTATGGGCATCGTTAAAACCAGTCCTTTATATTTAGGTAAATACGTGCAATGTTTTTATTCTGTTCTTTCTCAGGAGCGGAATGACGTTGTACATCGTCGTCTTCCGGATGGAACATTGGATCTGGTATTTAACCTGGGGGCTGCGGTAACTCTATCCCGTGATGAGGTGCAGTTTGATAAGATGCCTGCCGTTTCGTTGACCGGGCTTTATCCTGACAGGAGTTTCCTGCAATACCAGGATAAGGTACATCTTGTAGGTGTTGTTTTTCAGCCGGGTACGGCGCACCTTTTCATCAATGATAGTCTGGAACATATAAAGGCTTCTACTATAGATGCCGGAGATGTGTTTGGGCATGATATTTACAATCTGCCGGATCAATTAAATACGTTCTCTTCTGAGATCGCAAAGCATCGTTTTCTGGAACAGTTCTTAATGAAATATGTTAAGCCTCATAAGGAGGATTATCATTTGCAGCATATATTCGATGCGGTGCGACAGATTCATGCTGCGGAAGGCAATCTTGATATTGGTGTATTGCACAGGCAACACCTGATGAGTGAGCGGAATTTCAGAAGGAAGTTTGTGGAGTGTGTAGGTATGAGTCCGAAGCAATATGCAGGGATTATCAGGATTAAGTCCTTTAGTAAGCGGTATGAATCTTCCAGGGCTACTTATAGTGGGATTTTATATGAACTGGGATATAGTGACCAGTCGCATTTCAATAAAGATTTTTTGCGGATAGCTGGTACTTCACCTGGTATCTATTTTAATCAGCTACATCCTATTGCTGAAAGGTTTATCCATCTTATTTAGTCTGTGTATAAAAAGCCTGTTGAATACGTTTTGGCTTTCCCCTTTATTAGTACTCTGTCTCCTTTATCTATGCAGAACAATGTACCTATGCGGTCTGATAACTGTAATGCCAGCATTTCCGTTTTGTTTAGCTGTTCACCCCAGTAGGGTATCAGTGAGCAGTGTGCGGATCCTGTTACAGGATCTTCAAAGATAGATGCCTGGGGCGTGAAGTAGCGGGATACAAAGTCGCAGTTGTCTCCTTTGGTGGTGATGATTACTCCACCTGGATCAAGGTTGATCTGGTCGAGTATCTGCCGGTTGATGGTAATGTTTCTGATATCAGCTTCCTGTTCATAGACTAATACGAAATCCCTGGATTTTAAAACGGCTATTGGTTGTTTGCTGAGCGCGTTTTTTATGATTTCCGGTAATATGGCGTTAGTTGGTTTCCTGGATGGGAAGTCTAATGTGTAAAGGTCATTATCTACGGTAACGGTGAGGTCTCCGCTTAGTGTATGGAAGACAATAGTGTCTGAAGTATAGTTGAGAATGCTTTTAAGGACATGGGCAGTAGCCAGGGTAGCATGCCCGCAGAGGTCCATTTCTATTTCGGGCGTGAACCATCTCAGATGAATTTTATCACCATTATCTACGAAAAACGCTGTTTCTGCTACAGCATTCTCTTGCGTAATTTTAAGTAAAAGATCATCTGGTAACCATTGTTCAAGAGGTACCACACAGGCGGGATTCCCGCCAAAGGTTTTGTCTGTGAATGCATCTACCTGGTAAAGCGCTAGTTTCATTTGGGCATTAATGTACGAAAATAATCAGTGATGATTATCATTAAGGCATATCAAAACTGCGTAAGAGATATGAGCGGCCGCTCATGATATTTGATACTAAAGGGGTTAATTATGGGCTAAGCTGGAGAGAAGATATGAGGGGGCCTGCTGGTTTTCAGGTGGCCATGGCACTTCATGTAAAGGATCAAAAAATCCTTTTATACAATTGGGATTACGGATGCAAATCTGGATGTGGTTTTTTTCATTAAATCCAGATCCTGGGTACAGCGGTTCTCCTTCTACAAATACTCCTCGTGCAGAATCAAATGGTTTTACGTTTCTTGCAATTCTGTCTTTGTGTACATTTTCAATTACAGCACAATCTAAATGGCGGATTAGCAAATCTTTTGATGGTCCGGGAGCTATATTTTCAGGAAGCCCTCCATCTATACCATCACCAGTACTAGCGATAGTGATAAATGAATTTTTAACCATTTTCAGAAAGCTTGTGTCAAGTAAATCCAAACAGTATTGGAGATCAATAACAGCGCCTATTACAGTTGGATTTTTGATTACTTTTTTACCTGGTGGATTTTGCGCAAATTCAAGCGCTCTTTCGTAATTATTTTCCCAGAAATAACAGCCATTTCCCAGCCAGTCGTAACTTTTAACACTGGGTTTCATAGGAAGCCCTTTGCAAATTAATGCGTCCTTAACTTCCTGGTCACAGCCATGAAACCCGATAATAAAACCGGGACGCGTAGAATGTCTCATAGATAAACTAATTAAAATTTTGAGGGTGAAGTTGGTTAACTTAAAAATAAACTTAGTAATCCGGACAATAATCGTCGGGAATTTCTAATTTGAAAACCTCTTTGCTTCCTTTAGGAACAAAAAGATGTAGAATCTTAAGGCTTTCGAGAAATTCTCTCGCAGCTTCCGGAGTGGCAGTAACGCGTCTGCGTTGCTCATCCAAACTGTCCATTGATTCCTTGTATTCTTTTTCTGTCATCATGAAATAAAATTACAGATTTTTTTATTTCACAAACAAATTTTTGAGGAATTTATTTTTCAGTATTAACAAGGGTTTCAGCCTGAAATTTCAATTATTAAAAGGGTGTTTTTGGCATCGAAATTATTTACAAAATGACAGAATTATAAAACAGATCACATAACTTTTTCCAGCACACTTCCCTTCAGATATGTTTTCTTTACGAATGACCCTGTTTCAGTGAAGCCGGCTTCTATCCATAGATCTTTGCATTGTGGATTTGCGTATAGTACTATTAATGGCCGTTTTTTCCTTAACAAACTTTCAGATACTCTCAGTATAAACTCGCTCATTATCGCAGCGTCAAAGGGATTGAAGAGAAAGATAACACCTACGGTGTCCGGGATTTCATACATACGGGCATCCGCACACGTAATTGTAACAGGAAGATCTTTACAGACACTGGCCGCCTGATCACATAAGCGCTGAGAAAAATCAATGCCGATGATATTCTTAAATCCATAAGCGGCTGCCATCACGAGTACACGCCCTCTGCCACATCCCACATCCAGGAAAGTAGTATCTGTAATTTTCAGCTGATCGAACAACCATCCTGCTGTATAATAATTTACAGGCTCGTAAGTGCTTACATGCAGACGGTCTTCTTTGGATACAATATCCGACAGGTTATCAAGTCCGATAGTACTGATACCATATTGTTTCTCTCCCCTGATTTCATGTTTTACTATGAAAATCGCCATGTCGATTCCCCAATGCCATGAAACGTATAAGAAATAGCGTAAATACTTCATGTGAGTGCCAAAAATAATGTATATACTTATAGAATTAATCTATTAGCATTTTTTAATTACAGAAAATCATTCATTTTTGTTGAAAATCAAGAAAAGCCTTATTCAAATCATCGAAATTGTCGTATATTTTATTGTGCCAACCAACGCCATATTCACCCCAATGCTGTTATAGTATATAAAATCATTACGAAGACAACCTATATATCGTAAACCGACAGTAGAGCATAGACAGCGAGTATGGCAACTAAACTGTAATAAATTATAGTATTGCAATGAATGAACAAATTCTAATTGTAGAAGATGAATTGATTGTCGCAAGTGATCTTCGTTTAACACTTGAACGTGCCGGTTACCGTATTTGCGGTATCGCCCGTTCTGTGATCAGGGCTCAGGAGATTCTTAAAACAGTAAGACCGGATATTGTGTTACTTGATATTTATCTGAAAGGCGATCTTACAGGAATAGACCTCGCAGCAGAGTTGAATCAGCGAAAAATTCCATTTGTTTACCTCTCGGAAAATTGTAATAACCAGGTACTGGACGCTGCAAAGCTCACCCAGCCTTACGGTTTCCTGATAAAGCCTTTCAGAGAGAAAGACCTGCTTGTAACCCTGGACATTGCCCGTTATCGTCATGATCATCAGCAGGAACTGAGATCAAATACTATAGTCGTTACATCTGTACCCCACTTTCAGGGCATTATTGGAAATAGCCAGGTGATGCAGCATATCTTTCACATGGTAAGGCAGGTGGCTCCAATGGATACATCTGTACTGGTGCTGGGAGAAACAGGTACCGGTAAGGAAGGGATAGCGAATGCTATTCATCAGTTATCTGCAAGGAAGAACAAAGCATTTGTGAAAGTAAATTGTGCCGCATTACCGGCCCAGTTAATAGAATCGGAGCTGTTCGGTCATGAGAAAGGTGCCTTTACAGGTGCTGTAGATAAAAGAATAGGGAAGTTTGAACAGGCAGATGGTGGTACGATTTTCCTGGATGAGATAGGTGAAATGCCTGTGGACCTGCAGGTGAAATTATTACGTGTATTGCAGGAGAGGGAGATTGAACGGATAGGAGGAAAGGGGCCTGTAAAGGTGAATGTCCGGATTATTGCAGCCACCAGCCGCAACCTGGAAAAGGAAATCGCCAATGGCAATTTCCGGCTGGATCTTTATTACAGGCTACATGTGTTCCCTATACAAATGCCGCCACTGCGGGAACGTAAAGAAGATATCCCTTTGCTGGTATCTCACTTTATACAGATGTATGCCGCCAGGACCAATAAAACGATCGTTGATATATCTCCGGATATTATGCATGACATCACAGCTTATCACTGGCCGGGAAATGTACGGGAATTGCAACACCTGATAGAAAGGAGTATACTACTGGCAAAAGATGGTGTGATAAGAAAAGTAGATTTACCTTCTGCTATGGTGCTTGTTTCAGAAAATGCACCACCAGGACAGATTAAAACAATTACTGAATTAGAACGGGATCATATACTTTCTGTTTTAAAGATGTGTAATAATAAGATTGCAGGACCAGGCGGTGCTGCAGAATTACTCAATTTGCCTCCAACTACATTAGCTTCTAAAATGAAAAAGTTAGGCATTACAAGAAAACATTCAGTCTGATCTTCTTATATTGCATTAGTATTCCCCCGATTTATCTTTTACCATTAAAATTACAGTACATGAGTGACCCAAATCTGGAACGCCATTCTCATTATGACACCGTATCAAACGCTATTGAGGCATTAAGAAAAGAAGGTTTTACAATTGATTTTAATCTGGAAGGGGACTATCTGTTAAGTCATTCCGATAAGATACATGTAAATGATTTTAATATCGTAGATGTATACCGTTATGAAGGTAATTCTGATCCTTCTGATGAAGCCGCAGTATATGCTATTGAGTCTGCTTCCGGCTTAAAGGGGATATTGATAACTTCCTACGGAGCTTATTCAGACTCACTTTCCACCGCAATGCTGCACAAACTTAAAATGAAATAAAACATCCATTTATATGAAAGCAAACATTGGTATCAGCGAAGCAAATTCAAAAGCTGTTGCACTTATTCTTAATCAGCTCATTTCTGATGAGCAAGTGTTATTCGCCAAAACGCGCAATTATCACTGGAATATTGAGAGTCCGAGTTTTATGGAATTGCATAAATTCTATGAAGGACAGTACACGGAACTGGCAGAAACAATAGATGAAATTGCTGAACGTGTTCGTAAAATCGGTCATTTTGCAGAAGGCCGTTTGAAAGATTATCTGAAACTGGCTAACCTGGAAGAAGGAGAATACACTAACGACCAGAAAACGCAGTTGAAGAATCTGCTGGATGATCATGAAACAATTATCCGCGGGATCCGTGGTCATATTTCTAAAGTAGAAGATGATCATCATGATATTGGAACTGCTGATTTCCTGACAGGTGTTCTGAAACAGCATGAGCAATGGGCCTGGATGATCCGCGCTTATCTGAAATAATAAAATTATATCAACAGGGGCCTTAAAAGCCCCTGTTTCTTCTCTTTCTACAACTGTAGAAATCTATTCCCTCTGGCAAGTGCTATCCTTATGCTATTTTGTCTACTTCTGTTCGTATTGTAATAATTAATGTTAATCAGACATCTAATCCTTGCTTGGTTTGATATTTGAATTAATCTTAATTTTTATATATATGTTGGAGTTATTACAAATAAAACGGCAGCTGGAAGAGCAGCGATATACAAATACTGAAAGCTTATTTGAATTACGGCTTTTGCTGATGGAGGCTGCTTCTATATTAACAAGGAAACATATAACGAATGCTAAACAGGAGAAAGATGTAAAAATGTCGGCCCTGTTATTAAGATCATTTGATAATATCAGAAGTTACTTCTATATCATTGAAACGACGAAACGAGATTATGAAGATTGTTTCATTAACATACAAAACTTAGTAGTCAAAGATATGCTGAACCTTTTGTCTTTATCAGATATGCAGGATTATAAAATTGTACCCCTTCAAAAGACTTCAAATAATTCCCCTGTTTTTATTTAATTCCACGTAACTGACGAAAGCGTCATAAATTTAATTCATGAATACGATCAGAATAGGTTGGGCCGGATTAGGCAACATGGGTATTCCCATGGTTAAGAATCTTGTGCGTGCAGGATTTGATGTTACAGTGTATAACCGTACTGTTGCGAAAGCAAATTCATTAAAGGTTGAAACGGGTGTACGTGTAGTCACTACTCCACGGGAACTAATTGAGAATGTTGATTTCATCATTACGATGGTAGCTGATGATAATGCGTTAAAAGCTATTTATCAGTCGCCCGACGGATTGTTATCCGGGAATATTCCTGCTAATCTGCTGGCGATAGATATGAGTACTGTTTCTCCTGATACCACTAAACAGATAGCTGCTTTGTGCCGGGAAAAAGGTATTGGCTACCTGGATGCTCCTGTTTCCGGAAGTGTGAAACCGGCAGAAGATGCACAGCTGATTATCATGGCCGGAGGACATGAAGACGACTTCGAAAAGGCTAAACCGATATTCGATAGCCTGGGAAAAACTGCCCGTCTCGTGGGAGAAAATGGAAGCGGTAATTATGCGAAGCTGGCTGTTAATACATTCTTAGGTCTTACTGTACAGGCATTGGCGGAAGCTGTGGTCTTTGCACGGAAAAACGGGATAACTCCTGAAGTATTGTTGCCGATTATTAATAGTAGTGCGATTAGCAGTGGGGTGACAAAAGTAAAATCTCCGGGTATCATTGCGAATCGCTTCTCACCTGCTTTTTCATTAAATCTTCTGAATAAGGATATCCGGCTGGCAAAGGAACAAGGGTTAAATACGCCTTTGGGTAATGCGCTGGCAGACAGTCTTCAGGAGGCTTTACGAAAGGGATTGGGAAATGAAGATATGATGGCGATCATCAAATCATTATAATATCAAAAGTAAAAAGGCTCCGTTAGGAGCCTTATGTTTGTAGAGAAGTACTTTCTTTTTTAATGTACAACAACGCTCTCTCTTTCTTTCTGCATAACTACAGGATGTCCTATCTGTTTACGCCCGATTACAAGCGTTAAGACTCCCAATATGGCAGATCCTGCCATAATGCTGACCATAGGAAGGGCTGTATTGGTATTAAACAGACTTACTCCTACAGATGCCAGGGCGCCAATACTCATTTGCAATGCACCCATCAGGGCCGCAGCACTACCGGCATTCTTTTTAAAAGGCGCTATTGACAGGGCAGAGGCATTTGGATTGACAAAGCCAAGACAACACAGGAAGAGGAACAACATGACGATGGTAGCAGGCAATCCGTACCAGTTTAAATAAGTCCCTATCAGGAAGATGATGCCTGTGATAGCCTGGCAGATGAGGCCTACAATGATGATCTGATTGCTGCTATACCTGCGTAATAACAGGCTGTTTAACTGACTGGAACCAATGAAGCCTACAGATAAACCCGCGAAGATCCAGCCATATGCGTTTTTGCTCAGGTGGAAGATATCCATGAACATGACAGGGGAACCTGATACATAGGCAAATAAACCAGAGAAAGCCAGGGCACCTGTTAATGCGTAGGTGTAAAACTGTGGCTCGCGGATCACCGCAAGGAAGTTCATTATAATGGGGCCGGGCTTTAAAGACATGTTTACATCCGGGTGATAACTTTCCGGCAGGAAAAAGATACAGGCCAGTAAGATTAATATACCCATTCCCGCCAGGATGATGAATACTGTCTGCCAGCCGAAAGCGGTAGTTACGTATCCGCCAACTGTAGGTGCTATCATGGGAGAGGCGCCTACTACCAGCATTAACAGGGAAAATACCTTAGCTGAGTCTTTTACCGGGAAGAGGTCGCGTACCATGGCTACAGAAGCAACAGCTGCTGCGCAACTGCCTATTGCCTGGAAGAAACGAAGTACTACCAGTGCATCAAGCGTTCTTGCCGTAATACAGCCTATGGAGGCAAGGATGTATAGTGTTAGTCCTATGTACAGCGGTTTCTTTCTGCCAAAACGATCCAATAGCGGGCCGTAGAGCAGTTGTCCGGCGGAAATCCCGATGAAATAGCTTGACAGGGAAAATCCTACTTTGACGGATGTCGTGTGCAGGTCCAGGGCAATCGCCTCGAATCCTGGCAGGTACATGTCAATCGAAAAGGGCCCCAGTGCGGTGAGTGTCCCTAAAATCAAAATTAAAAAGAAGTATTTCTTAGTTGGCATTTCTTCTTGCATAGTCGTATTATCTATCTGTGTGTAGGGATCAGTATAAAAAAACTTAATAGCATTTAGATCTGTAGTTTCATTCTATCTACAGAATTTACCTAAGTGTTTTTTAGTGAAACTTCTTGTTTGAAGAATATCAGAGAAGATTTTGATTTTTCTTAATGGCTCCTGTAAGTCATGGCATTCCTTGACGGAAACGTTTCCGGATATCAATTCTGGTATATAGGTCTGGCCCTCTTTTATAAGAGATCTCAGATTTTTTCCCTTCATCCGGTTGGTCGGATACATTCTCATTATTATTCATTTCTTCACTAAGCTCTATTAAAGGTAAGCAAAAGGAAGTTTGTTTATCTTCGTAGTCCTATGAAAAATATTTACCTGTTGGTGCTGTTATTGCCCTTGTTCTCCTATGGGCAACAGTTTAAGTCTTCTGTTTCATGGCTGTTTCATCATTCAAATGATACTAAGCAGTTAGTTGATAGCTGTGTATACAACGAAAATGGGATGCTGATTTTTCGTCGTGATTATAATCTGTTTAAAGAGAATGATTATGAGGATAAACGATATACTTATAATGGTGCGGGAAAGCTGGTGAAATCTGTGAGTTATGATGTGGCCGGTCAGCCCTGGTTAACTGATTCAATTGGTTATGATGAACAAAACAGGGTGATATTTGAAAAGGCATACCGGAATAATAATGGTGAGGTAATAACAGATAAGGAGATTCGTTATGGGAAAAACAGTGTAGATATTGGTAAGGATATATATGTTCTGCGAACATATGATACTAAAGGGCAGTTGGCAACAGAAGAGATGTATAAGGATACGGTGCTGATAGAAAAAACGGAGTATCAGGATCATGGAAAGAAGGTAACAAGGGGGGAATTGATTGTACAGACTTCTGATGAAGGGGAGTTTACTTATAAAAATGGAATTTTGATCTCTCAGATAAAAGGCGCAGAGAAAGTGTTTTTTGGAGTGCCTGTAAAAAGAGAAGTGACCATCTTTGATGAGAATGGGTTGAAAAAAATGGTGCAATATTATCAGGATGGAAAATATTATCAGCACCTGGAGTATTACTACAGGCGCTGACTTTTTATAATTACTTCGGCTGATTTTAAACCATCTGCTTTTACTTTTAGTTTGATTATTCCTTTATTGTCGTTTGACCTTAATATTGCTAATGCTTTTCCTTTAAATGTAGTACAGGCAGGTTGCTGAAAACTTGCAGGTCTGTTTGGGCAGGCGCTGCCAGCACCGGCAAGTGTCCCTTGTCCGCTTATTTCCAGTTGTAAGGGGATATCTGCGTTAGGTACTACATTGTCCTGCGCATCGATGATTTCTATGTTAACGTAGGCCAGATCTTGAAGATCAATTGTTTTACGGTCTGCTTTGAGACGGATAGCCGCTGGTTTGCTGGCGGTGACCAATGTTTTAACCCCTACTTCTTTCCCGTTTTTCATGGCAAAGACTGCTAACATGCCGGGTGCATAAGGCACATCGAATGTTACAGTAAGCGGTGTACTGTCCGGCACTTCTTTGATAGCCAGTGTGGCTCCGTTGAGATCCAGTTTTACAGCTTTACTGCGGGTGAATACCCTGAGGTGCATGAGGGTGTCTATATAACCGGGCCATGTCCATGAAGGTGATTCGTCCGGCCATCCCCACCAGCTTACGATTTCTTTGGTACCTGGCGGTTTTGGGGTGTGTACAACTACTTCGATGGGGCTGTTATTCCATACCACATCGCGGTAGAGGGATTGTGTTTTTTTATTCCCTATGAGGTCGATATCTCCGCAGTAGGCATTGAACCAGGGGAAGGAGAGGCGCTGTGATTCTTTGGTCGCATAGATGCTGTGACCGATTCCGGCTTCGCCGAGGTAGTCCATGGCAGTCCATACGAAGTCGCCGATAACGTAGGGGAGGCCCTGTACCTGTGTCCAGGCCTCGTATAGTTCAGAAGGCACTGTTTCTGAGCCGAAGACGATGCGCCCGGGAACGCGTCTCTGGTCTACCGCATAGCGGCTCCATTGGTAATTGTAACCGGCAACGTCCAGTAGAGCGAAGGATTTGTCGGTGGCTTCCCATTTGTAGGGGCGTTCCCAGAAACTGTTTTCGGCTTCGGTGATGGGACGGGTGTTATCCAGTTTTTTTATGGTGTTTACTAATTGCCTGGTGATGGCGAGGCTATCCGCGCGTTCGGGTATTTCATTACCGATGCTCCACATGATAACGGACGGGTGATTACGGTCTCTCAGTATCATGGATTCGAGATCGCGTTGCCACCAGTCGGGGAAGAAGCGGTGATAGTCCTGGGGGTTCTTTTTCTCGAACCACGTATCGAAGGCTTCATCTATTACCAGCATACCGAGGCGGTCGCAGGTTTCAAGGAATTTCTCTGAGGGAGGGTTGTGACTGGTACGGATGGCATTGAAGCCTGCTGCTTTCAGCAGTTCTACTTTTCTTTCTTCTGCACGGTCGAATGCGGCAGCACCTAATAATCCGTTATCATGATGTACACAACCACCTTTGAGCAATGTCCTTTCTCCGTTGATAGTAAGGCCCGTTTCGGCGTCTATATGAATGTTTCTGATGCCTATGGGTATAACTACCTGGTCAGTTACTTTGCCTGCGTTAATGAGGCTTATTTCAGCTTTGTAGAGGTATGGGTGTGCTGGTGACCAGAGTAATGGGTTATTGATGGAAGTTTGTTTTCCTTCTGCCACCACTTTACCTGTTGAATCTATTATACGTACGTTGATTGCTGCATTGCTGGATTCTGTTATCTGTATGGTAGCTTTTTCTTTATTCACTACCGGAGTGGTGACGAAGATTTCTCCCAGGTGTATTTTGGGCCTGTTGATGAGATATACATGGCGATAGATACCTGCACCACTATACCAGCGGGTATTGGCACCAATGTTTTTCACTCTTACGGCGAGTACGTTTGTTTTACCGGCGGGGGCGAGGTAAGGAGTGAGCTCGTAGGTAAACGGTGTATAGCCGTAAGGGTGATTACCCAGGTGATGACCGTTCAACCATACATCGCTGTCCATGTATACGCCATCGAACCGTATACTTGTTTCTTTCTGGTTTTTGAGTATAAAGGTTTTTCTGTACCAGGCGGTACCGCCTACTACGTATCCACCTTGTTCTGTGGCGGGGCTATATTTATAGAAGGGACCGATGATGGTGCTGTCGTTTTGATTGGGCAGGTCTTCGATGGCCCAATCGTGGGGGAGATGTATTGTCCGCCAGTTTTTGTCTGGGAAGTTTGGTTGTTCAGCGCCGGAGATACTGTCTTTTTCTTTCAGGAATTTCCAGTTATCGTCAAACAGTTTTGTTTGAGCGAATGTGTTGAAGCTGGTAAGCAGGCAACTGAGAAAAAATATTTTATTGATCTTCATATTCACTTTCTTTTCTCTGCTATGGCTGTGTCAGGAGATAAATGTAATAACTTTTTTGCCGTTGTTTTGAATGTTTTTTTGAAAGACTTTTGGAATATTCCAGAAAAGTTCTACTTTTGCAATCCCAACATCGAAAGATGGTATACGGGTTCGGGGCGTAGCGTAGCCCGGTTATCGCGCCTGCTTTGGGAGCAGGAGGTCGCAAGTTCGAATCTTGCCGCCCCGACCGAACAAATTAAAAAGCCTTCAAATCATTAGATTTGAAGGCTTTTTAATTATAGTAAAATTTGAATGTGTTATATCTGTTCTCGGATTAAGGGATCAAGTTGAAAAGTTATTCTTTTTTACGGTTAGGTGATTTGTTGATAAGCTTTTTAAACTCTTTGTCAAAGTCACTCTCATAATTCCTGTCTTGCACTATTCGGAATTTTTCATATTCATTTTCTGCTAGTTTTACTGCCACATCATGGCTTACTTTCCCTGCATCTTTTAATATTTGGTATTCATTAAATTGTAAAAAGGCATCTAACTTTTGGATCCAGTCTACCATTTTCATAGGTAATTGTCGTGCTGCTTGATTTTCAGCGTAGTCTAAATACATAGTGACAATCCGTTCAAGCTCTTTGATTTCTTTTTCAATAAGATAGTTTTTAGCGATTCCTATATCGCTCTTCAACACTTTGCCATTGGGGGAGTTCCTGAATGTCTGTAATTATTTACCCGATAACCAACTGCTATTATTGCATCCAGATTGTAAAAATCCAATATTCTGTTTACATCACGGTTCCCTTCTTTTTGAACTACTCGAATTTTTCGAGTAGTTGAATCTTCCTGTAATTCATCACTTTTATAAATTTCTTTAAGATGGTAATTGATTGTATGGCTCTCAACTGCAAATAGTTCTCCCATTTTCTTTTGCGTAAGCCAGAATGTTTCATCGTTAAAAACAACTTCAATTTTTACATCGCCCTGAGGGCTACTGTAAAATATTATATCTGATGATTCTGATGTAGACATAATTGATGTAACGTGAAACTATTATTTTTCCACCTCAACAATTTAGCAATCTCTTGAATTTGAACCAAATCTATTATGAAGATCTTCGGAACGTACCCAATCGCCCTGACCGAAAACAAAAGGAAGGAGACCAATTTGTCTTCCTTTTCATTTTATATTGTCCTGCAAATTTAATCCATGTATTCTTAAACTTCATTTATGATCAAATCGGCTCAAGCTGAATTGTTGGTTTATATAGAATTTTGAGGTTCATTTATATTCTGCATATGTCAGGTTCAAAAAGTCAGGGATGAGTTCTTTATATGGTTTGCTCCAGCTTTTTAAAACAAAATCTTCAAATATATCAATCTGCTTAATATCCAGATGGAATCCTATTTTATCAAGGAATGCCATCATTATTGTATAACCTGCTACAGTTGGGTTTGTATCAATAAGTGCACGCCCCCCTATTTTATTTATCTGTACAGTCCAATTTGTCTCAACTAATGAAAAGGCAAATTCCAGCCCCTTTATTGCTGCAAGCTTCCAGGATTGATATCCCACTTCGGGAACTTCTTCTATGTAACCCTGACTAAAAAAACCTTTTCCGGAATAGTATTCTTTTATTTCATTCTGGCCGGATAAATTGGGCAATACATCAATATTTACAATGGCAAAACATCTAATGCCATTTTTAAATATTTTCCATTTGAAATCGTTTGTTTGGTCTAACATTTTATTTGTTAATAAACTTTATGTTAACTACACCAGGCAATATCCTCATTTAGTTAAAGAATTCCAATTTTCATCAAATCTTCCCAAAATAAGTTCGAAATCTGGCCGCTCATCCCGACCGAAAAATTAAAAGCCTTCAAGTCATTAGATTTGAAGGCTTTTATTATTACATGAAATTTAAAATGTGTTTTCTGAATGCTATTCAGAAAAACCATTTTTTTGTATTCGTTTTTCTTAGCAGAATTAAGGTAGTTTTCCAGGTTCGAACTATAATTCATACTACCTGCTCCATCCACCCATATCTTCATTAGCAGGACATACGTTCAACCAGGGCTGTACGCAATTATATAAGACCGTTGTTCATTTTCTGATAATTAAGGATAAAGAATAGCGGTATTCTGTATAATCCCTTTCTTTTATTTGACTTTTCCAGGAAGAATACATGATCAGTTTGATCCGGAATATTTAGAATCTCATGTGAATCAAATAGGATGCAGTTAACCAGGTGTTCGCCGGCATTGTTGTACTTAATTATTACCTACTTTTACAGATATGGTAATCATCGAAAGTCTGATGTATTTTTTTGACATCATGAAGGAGGATGCAGATGCTTTTTTATCGCATTTCAGGAAAGTTGAGTTACAGAAAAATGATGTTTTCATTGAACGGGGAAGGGTATGCCATACCATTGGTTTAATTGAAACGGGACTGATGAAATGTGTTTTCGATAAAGATGGCGTAGATATCGTCTTTGAGTTCGCATTTGAAAATAGTTTTATCTCCGATTATTATAGTTATGTGACCCGGACCGCTTCGGACAAACAAATCATCTGCATGGAGGATACAACTGTTTATGTCATTGAGCGCACGAAGCTTGATGAATTGGGTGGGCAGTATCCCTTCGTGGAAACCATGAGTCGGAAGATGAACGAATATTTATTTCTAAAAATGCATGACAAGGTAAAGTCCTTGTTACTGGATACGCCTTACCAGCGCTATAAGCACTTAATTGAGGATCGGCAGGATCTGGCAAGTCGTATCCCCCAGTATTTACTGGCGTCTTACCTGAACGTCACACCTGAAACCATCAGTAGGATCAGAAAAAAGATCTCGCTTGAACCTGGTTCTTGATTCAGATCAATCAATATGCAGCAGACGGAGGCTATTTTTGAGAAAAAAACATGCATTATCATCAGTTGCTGCTTAGCCAAACTCAAAACGCTTACGAATGGGCGAACCGGCTCATAGATGGTATACCATTGGACCAGTGGGACCATATTCCTGATGGCATTGATTCGAATGTTACCTGGCAGGCAGGTCACCTGTTAGTTAGTTATTACTATCATTCCATTATGGTCATTGCTGGTCACCAGATGGACGTGCTGAGGGAGGTTCCTCTAAAAGAATATGGAGAACTGTTTACGAAAGGAACACCAGCGAATACCGTCGGAAAGGTGTCAGCTGCAATGCTTCGGCAGCACCTCGCGATCATAGAGAGAAAGTCGATAGGTATCATCGAAACGCTATCGGAGAAACAATTGAGGGCACCGCTGGAGCCTGTTACACCTCGACACCCCATAGCCCACAGTAAGCTGGATGCGATTGACTGGAATATCAAACATGCCATGTGGCATTGCGGACAGCTGGCAATGCTCAAAAGGAGCATAAACGGCCGGCTTGAGTTTGCGATATAAATAAGACTGTGTATATAGGAAGCGTCGACAACCTTTTAATGGAAATGTCGGATTAACTCCACCTGCCTTCTGGGAAAGCCGCTTCCGTATTCAGGTTCTAGTTGCTCAGCTATGAACTTAGTAAGGTAATTCCATTATTTGCCAAATGGCAAGTGGTTCGAGGTCTGTCAAAAGTACTTTTGTATAAAAATTAAGAGAATGGCAAAAACAGTTTTGGTTACAGGTGCTTCCTCAGGAATTGGTAAAGCAACGGCAATTTATCTGGCACAAAATGGCTACAATGTTTATGGTGGTGCTCGCCGGATGGAAATGATGCAGTCATTAAAGGAATATGGAATCAAACCAATTATGCTGGATATTTCTAAAGATGGAAGTATTGTAGCTTGTGTTGAACAAATTTTAAAAGAAGCAGGTAGCATAGATGTTTTGGTTAACAACGCCGGATTGGGCTCATATGGTGCTCTCGAAGACGTGCCCATAGCAGAAGCAAAAAATCAACTGGAAATAAATCTGTTTGGTGTAGCAAGATTAATACAACTGGTATTGCCCCAAATGCGGAAAAACATATACGGAAAAATTGTCAACATCTCGTCTGTTGGCGGTAAAGTTGGTTTACCAATGGGTGTTTGGTACCATGCAGGTAAATTTGCCATAGAAGGTTTGAGCGATTCGCTTCGTAATGAAGTAAGACAATTTGGAATTGACGTAATTGTAATAGAGCCCGGTGGTACAAAATCTGAAATGATGTCGATTGGGGCTAAAGATATGATGCGTGTTTCCGGAGATACAGTGTACAGTAAACTGGCAAACAACGTACAAAAGGCATATACTAATATGGAAAAGAATTCGGCTGAACCAATTGTGATTGCCAGACTTATTAAAAAAGGAATTGAAGCGAAACACCCAAAAACAAGATATATCGGAGGCACTATGGCAAAGCCAATGTTGTACCTTAGAAAAATATTATCGGATAAAATGTTCGACAAGATGGTAATGAGCCAAATGAAATAGAAGGGTTATGGAAAAACTTATCAATTATTTATTACAGTTTGGGCATTTAAATCAGCAACAGGTAGAGCTGATAAAAAGCAAAGCTATAATTAAGACAATTAAAAAGGATGAACATTATCAGGAAGCCGGAAAAATACCCCGTGAAATTATCTTCTTAACAGAAGGGATTATGAGGATTGTCTACTACAATAATAAAGGTGATGAGATTACTAAATATTTCATTGACGAAAATAACTTTGTTGCGGATGTAAACAGTTATAACCAGGGAATACCATCTACTGAATATATACAGGCTGTAACAGATTGCGAATACATTGTATTCGCAAAGAGGGCAATGGAAGAATTATCGATGACGATTATCGGTTGGGACGCAATTATTGCTAAAATAACTGTTAAAGCCCTGGCAGAAAAAGTAAATAGAATCAGCCCAATGATGACAGAGGATGCAACTGAACGTTATCTGATGTTTTTGAATAATTTCCCCATGTTGGTAAACAGAATACCATTATCTTATCTGGCTTCTTATTTAGGCGTTACCCAATCATCACTGAGCAGAGTAAGAAGAAATATTCGCTAAATCAGTTTTGGGCGGGAAGATTCTTCTTAAGAGCTAATTTCAAGCTTATAGCCTTTGCCACGTATAACAACAATTTTGCTATTCGGATCAAATTCCAGTTTTTTTCTAAGTTTTGATATGAACATATCCAGGCTACGCCCCACAATAACACCTTCATCTTCCCATATCTCTTTTTGCAACCGGCTTCTCTCTATAGTCTCGTTAGGAGACAACGCGAAAATGAGCAGTAGACGTGTTTCAGTTCCAGTCAGGTCTATGGTCTCTTTATTTATTGTCAGCTGCCGCTTCTCCGCATCAAACAAGACCGAGCCAAAAGTGAATACCTTGGTACCCTGACCTTTAGGTAAGGTTCTCCTTGGCTTAGCAGATCTCAAAAAAATGAAACCAACAAATGCTAAAAATGGCAGGCTGCCCAGCAAATATCTGTTCTTTGCTGTATTTATTCCTATCGGCTTGAATTTAATGTTGATCATGTAACATGCTCTGGGTTGCACCCTTCCTCTACAAGCTACAATATCATCTTTTTTATTTTTGGATATAGCGTATCCATAGGCTACACTGGAGTTGCCACAATTCAGAACATTAACTACATAATCACTTGCGAGAGGGTCTTGGGCCAACAAACGCCGGGTAGTATTCACCAGGGAGCCCGGTTGAAAAGTAAGATCATTCTCAAACCTGATTTGGTATTCATTTTCAGCGATCTTTTTTACCGGGAGCACCCTTGATGTACTGTCGCCTGACTGTAAGAGTACTTCATGTCCGATCCTGCGGAGTAAAACTTCCCTTCTGGATATATCAAAATCGTCACTATACCCCATACTGAAAGCCACACAGATTACAGAGATAAACAAGAGTAGTATCAATGCGAACATGTATTTGCGTTTTTCGGAGAGGAAATTTCGACTAAGATGCATAGTGTCAAACTTTTATTTACAAAGGTTACATTTTTATTTACAATCCAGATTCCCCGCGCTGAAAGATATCAAAGTAATTTCACTGAATCAATTTGATAGGATATGAAAAATAAAAGAAAGGTTTTTCCGGCTCCGGAAGCTGCTTATTTCTTCAGAAACTCATATACAATATCCGCAGGCATCACTATCGTAGCCGTACGACTATACCTGGCGATATTAATCCCCCTGAAGTTCCCTGCCATATCAAATACAGGTCCACCGCAGCGGTTTGGTGTCAATACAGCATCATGTACAAACACGCCTGTAAATCCATCTCTACGCATGCTTTTACCTCCCGGAAACATCTCAGCAGGGTGAGTAGCTGCTATAACTGGTTTCCATGCTAACACGATCTGTTTAGTATAGAGAGTGCCCTGTCGTTTGAGTTGTACGGTAATTGTGTCATCCGGCCAGTACTTTTGTAACTCAGCATAGTACTTCTCTGCTTTGTCAATGGTAACCCCATTTATACTGATCAACTCATCACCTTCCTTAAGATTATTCTCAGCAGCAGGAGAGTTCCTGCGGACGAAGGTAAGCAGCAACGGACCATCTTTATATGCAATGGATGCCCCTGGAAAGCCTGTACTACTGATCTTTGGCAGGTCCAGTAATAATGATCCCACTATGCTGATAGTGTTAGCAGTATCCATGTTTGTACTTATCAGGAACTGACCTCGTTGCAGTAAAACTGGTTTAGACGGAGTAATGCCTTCTGGCAGCTTCCCCAGTACTTTTAACAGGACAAGATCTTTATCCCTGTTGCGGGACACAACAACTGCTTTAATAACTTTACCGTTGAAGTGAATCTCCGGTTCATTGCCGACCATCGAACTTTTACTTACGATATAACCATGGGTGAATACTGTTCCGTAGATCTTTTCTTCCTTATCCTTTATTTTACTGGTGATAAGCTGACAAGCCGCAGGCAGACCATCAGGTAGCGTATATTGCGGCATTGGGGCTACCAGTGGATCATGGCCGATAGTATCGATGTTATCCGGCAGGGCATTGTATTTTTTTGCAGTACCCAATGCTGTTCTGTACTTACGGAACAGATCTACAGGTATTTCATGATTCTCAGATTCAGGTATTCCAATTGCGCTATGAATCCCGATTACACGCCCCAGGCAATCAAATAGCGGACCTCCGGAGTCGCCGGGTTCCATGATACAGGTGGACTGTAAAAAACCACGGTCATCCCTGAGACTGGTAATACGACCAAAACGTACGCAAGGTAGTGGTTGATTCAGCGATTCCGGGTATGCAATGCTGATGCAGGGTTGATGGAGCTTTAACGAAGAGGAATAGCCAATTTCTGCATAAGGCCAGTTACCGGGAGTAATAATCTTCATCATAGATACATCAGGAACCATCGGATCATCAGCCATCTCTATTTTGCCAAGTGCCAGTGCGATAGTGGCTGTGCCATCCGGGAACATTACTTTGTAGGTAGTACCCGGGACGGTAGTATGTGCCGCCGTGAAGATATCGCCCTGAGGAGTTACCACTACTGCACTGAACTGGGCACCCATTTGTTGTCTGGTAGTCGTATCATAGGCCCAGACGCGCACAGTTGCGGGGTATGCTTTTTCTATAGCAGCATTCTGACCGTAAACATCAACACAGAAGATAAGCGTAATAAGCAGCAGTTTCAATATTTTCATATAAAGAACATAAAGCCCGGCAGATTTGTCTGCCGGGCTGCAACAGAATAGGGACAAATTAGTTACTAAAGATTTCGGCCAGTTTCTCATTCAACTTCTCACCGCGAACATTATCTGCAATGATCTTACCGTTTTTGTCAATGAGATAACATGCTGGCACGCCTCTTACGCCATACAGGCGTCCTACTGCGTTGTTCCAGCCTTTCAAATCAGATACATGCAGCCATGGAAGTCCGTCGTCTGCGATAGCTTTCTCCCACGCATCTTGTTTGGAATCCAGGGATACAGAAAGGATCTCGAAACCTTTGTCTTTATATATCTTATATTGTTTCAGCATGTTAGGGTTCTCTGCACGACAGGGACTGCACCAGCTGGCCCAGAAGTCGAGAAGTACTACCTTACCTTTCAGATCGGCGAGTGATAAGGGCTTGCCTTTTACGTCGTTCTGGGTAAAGGCTGGCGCCGGGTTACCAACAGCAGTAAGGTGTTGAGCGGTAATACGCTGACTGAGTTCTTTGCCTATATCGCTTTTCCGGAAGTCTTTGTTAAGTCCGTCGAGCAATGTTTGCGCAGTAGCCATATCGGTATAAGTGCCTGCAACTTCAGACAGTGCTACCAGGGCGAAAAAGGAGTTTGGGCTGTTTTTGACAAATTCTACCTGTTTCATACCTCTTTGCTTCCTTAACTCAATCTGTTTTGCATTGAGTGCATTGATAAACTCAGGATCCCTTTTATCTTCCTGAGATGCCTCCGCATATTCTTTCTGATAGGCAGCGCTAAGGGCCATAATGGAACCACCTATTTTTAAGTTGTAGGCTGAAAACTCGTCATATACTGAGGACCCGGCAAAACCAGCTTTACTTAAAGAATCTACAGACGTTACCTGAATATTCTCAGCACCGAAATAGAAATAGATCACATCTGCACCAGGCGAATAAATGGAAAATGGCTTGCCTTTTCCTTCATGATCAAGTGCCATGCGGGCGGTCGTATACCCTTCTACAGAACCGGTCAGTCTGAATCCCCCGTTTACCACGTTTGCAGAGTCTTCCTTACCCTGCCCCTGAGCATCGCTATAGTCAATGTAAATTTTAGCAGGTTTATCCAGCTTGCCTAGCTTACCTGTAATACTAAAGTCTTTTTTTTGTGAGAAAGCCAACACAGGAACCATTACTGTGCAGACAAGGAACCCTAATTTCATATAGTTTCTGTTTAAAAAATAAAATGCTGAATAGATGTGTTTATAGGATAAAGCACTTGTCAGCGATTTTCTTAGCTTTTTTACAGAAATATTTTCCCATACAGACAAAAAAGCCCCGCAAAGGGGAGCTGTTACATTGAGGGGTATACCAGTGTTCCGGAAGGGGGAACCCCCGGATATTTGTTAATGTATTCTTTCAGCGACCATCCGGAGCAAGCCTGAATACCGCGAGCAAGTCAGGGAACTCCTGCTCGAACTCGTGGAGCCCGTTCGCAGCGAACCTGGGTGTCTGTATTATAATCTCTTTCAGCAATCCGAAGACCCGGCCGTGTTCATGCTGGTAGCTGGCTGGGCCAATGACGAGGCTGTAGCTGCCCATTGAATATCGGGTTAAATCGTCTAAAAAACTGGTTCGGAAATTTGTCGGCTCACCCCGATATAAACAAGCTGTTTTTTTCAAACATAAGAATGCAAAAGTATTAGTAGATACTAAAAAGGCTCCATCGAAGCCCCGTATTTGTACTATCATATTAACCAACAAAACCGACTTCGTTAGGAGTCCCGTGTTTGTAGCAATTTAACGCGAGATTCCTAACGGAGTCTATTATGGAGAAGATAGATCGTTGCTACAAACACGGGGTTCCGACGGAGCCTATTATGTTTTGCTACAAGAGTGTATTAATTACTTTTGACAGCCTGTTTAACTTAAAACTCTTCTATTGCATTGATTGTGGTATTCCAGAATTTGCCACTTTCCACATTAGTGGTTATCCCATGGTAGAGTGCATCAGCAGCCTGCTCCGGTGTATAGGGTGCCTGGCTACCACCTAGTTTGGTTTGTACCCAGCCCGGATGCATAGGTGTTACACGGATTCCTCTTTCAGCAACCCGTTTAGCCAATATGGAAGCATACATATTAACAGCCGCTTTGGACATTCTATAACCAGGGCCATTACTATCCGCATTCCTCGGCAATCCCATATTACTGGAAATAAAGACTACCTGTGCGCCTTCTTTTAAGTATGGTAGTAAAGGTTCTGTAAAGAATACTACTCCTGTTACATTCGTAGCTAATGTTTGATTAAAGGCATTTATTTCAGGATTGATATCGAACACGTCCGGGGCGGTTCCGGCATTATTGATCAGCAGGTCTATGCCCCTGGTTAGTTTGGGAATCTGGCTGATGGCCTGTTGGATACTGTCTTTATCGGTAGCTTCCAGCGGGATTACATGGAGATTAGGGTGATGAAAACCTTCCATCTTCCCTGATCTGGAAGTGCCGATTACATGGTAGTTCTCGTTTAACAGTTTCTGTGCTAATGCCAGGCCAATGCCACTGCTGATACCAGTGATAACCGCCGTTTTAGGTGAGCTCTGCATCAACAGGCTGAACCAGTCTTCCAGGTGCCAGGTATGCGTTAATTTACCTTCTTTCAGGTAGTGAAACTCGTGGAGGGCGATAGTGACCTTTTTGCCGGTAGCTGGAATTCCCAATACCTCATGCTGATGGGTAAACGAGATGGCTGCCCTTACCCCGGCACGTTCATGTGTACCAAAAATCTCATGAATGATGATTTCTATGTCTGGTAATATAGTTGTAAAGTGACTGATGATATCTTTCAATCCCTGAGGGCCATCTACCTGGTCCTTACCTAATGGGATATCTTGCCAGTCGGGGGTACATACCTCATCCAGCAACGAAGGGTTTTTCTCCTTCCAGGCGCTGTAAAATATTTCTATGGATTGACGCTCCTCTGCAGTTAATGCTTTCACCATACCAGGTGTTTCACGTTGATTAGTCATTGCTTTAATTATTAATTTAGGCAAAGGTCGTGGAGGAGAGCGGGACAGTTGTGGTGACGATTTAAGTGTTTTTTTGGCACTTTCATGACACTCCTGTTTAAGTAATACCTCAATTTTATCTATTTTTAATGTTGGGAAATGGTAAGGATTTAACTATTTAGCCGAAATTTGGACTAAATTCAGGAATCACCAACTTAGGAGGAACGATAAAAATCAGTAGCAATGGCTAAAAATTATGTTTCAAATTCGTCAGAATCGACAAGGATGTTTAAAAGTGGACTGTTGGAGAGCTTGTCAAAGGTTCATTTTACTGTACCTCTTTACATTTACGTGCCTACGGTAGGCTTTTTCATCTATAAATCTTTTTCAGAGGGGATCAGCGGCCTGACCTTTATAGCATATATGGCGCTGGGGCTGGCTATATGGACAGCAACAGAGTACGTGCTGCACAGGTTCATTTTTCATTATATTCCCAAGCAAAAATGGGCTTTAAGGCTGCATTTTATCTTTCACGGGGTACATCACGACTACCCCAGGGACAAAATGAGGCTGGTAATGCCGCCTTCTGCCAGTATCCCGCTTGCCATATTGTTTTACAGCCTTTTCGCCTGGCTTATCAAGGATAAAGCGGCTTTGCATGCTTTTTTCCCTGGTTTCCTGATTGGCTACCTGATTTATGATATGCTGCATTATGCCATGCATCATCATAATTTTAAGAGCGGCCTGATGAAAAGGGTAAAACAGCACCATATGCTGCATCACTACCAGGATGCTACAAAAGGATTTGGCGTAAGTACGGCCATATGGGATAAGATGCTGCGTTCCGATTTCAATAAGGATACACACAACTTAGTCTGATATCCCCCCTAACCGAATTAAAAAAGGGTAGCAATTGTGCTATCCTTTTTCTTTTAACTATTTTACGCTGTGCCTCATTTACTTAAAGATCATATAGGTGTTATCAGCCCATTATCAGATGAAGAATTTGATTATATCCTCAGCCATTTTGTATTTAAAAAACTGAAGAAACACTCTTTTCTTGTACAGGAAGGGAATAGCGTAAAGTATGAGTATTTTGTACTGAAAGGCTGTTTGAAAGCTTATATGTCTGATAGTAATACCGGAAAGGAATTCATTTATCAGTTCGGGGTTGAGGATTGGTGGATTACAGACAGAGAAGCCTTTTTTAAACAATCAGCCGCTACCATCAATATTGATTGTCTGGAAGATAGCGAAGTACTTGGTATTACCTTGGAGAACAGGGAGAAGTTGGTTTCCGAAATGAGGAAATATGAACATTTTGTAGCGGTGAAAGCCAACCTGGGTTATATCTCCCTGCAGAAACGATTACAACTGATGATCATGGGCAGTGTAAAGGAACGTTACGAAAATTTTATTCAGCAATATCCTCATCTGATTAACCGTATCCCTAAATCATTTATAGCATCCTACCTCGGTGTCTCCCGCGAAACGTTAAGTCGTTTATACCGTTCCTGATGTGACTTTTATCACAAAATCAAAGTGATAATTGACCTTCGTCAGCCTGCTGTAATTGTGAAATTTTGCATTAGCAATTAACGCAAAATTAAACAACGATGAAAAGTACATTCGCAATCAGTATGCTTTTGGGCATAAGCTCTTTCACTTTCGGACAAAACATTCCCATACATGCCGACAAGCTATATCCGGAAGGAACTGCATACAGCAAAAAACAAAACGTTTTCTTTGTAAGCTCCATTAATACCGCCCAGATAGGTAAGCTGGATTTTAAAGGTAATTATAGGCCATTCACACAAGACCCTGAGCTGGTAGCAACAATAGGTATTCTGGCAGATGAAAAAAGTAATACACTGTTTGTTACCAATGTAGATAATGGTGTAGCCGTTAAAACCAATCCAGCAACAGCGTATAAATTATCTGAAATTATCGGGTATGATCTGACATCAGGCAAACGTAAATTTAAAGTTGATTTGGGAGCGCTTAATCCCGGTCATCCTAACTTTATCAATGATCTCACATTGGATAACGAAGGGAACCTGTATGTAACAAATAGTTTTTCTCCTGTCATTTTTAAAGTAGATAAAAACCATCATGCTTCCATCTTTGCACAGGACGAAGCATGGACCGGAGAAAGTTTCAACTTAAATGGAATTGTTTATCATCCTGATGGTTATCTGATAGTGGCCCAATCTAATAAAGGTCTGTTATATAAGATCGATATTAAAAAGCCCACCAATATTAAAACCATTAAAGTGGATGAACTGAAGGGTGCTGACGGATTAATCCTGAATGGTAAAAATGAATTGGTGGCAGTATCCAATGCCTCCTCCCGAATTTTCCAGCTGAAATCATCGGATAACTGGACAAGCGCCAATATTATCAGTTCCAAAGCAAGCATGCTGCCATTTCCTACAACCGGCGTTTTGGTAAACGGGAAGTATCATGTTTTAAATGCTAAACTAAGTGAACTGTTTGATCCTAAGGCTCCCAGGAGTACGGACTTTTTATTACAGGAGATAACTTTCTGATTATAAATCAAGGCCTTACGGTGCAAGCTGTAAGGCCTTTCCATCTGCGCAGATAGGCTGCATACTTGAGTACTTGCTTTGTGTATAAATAATATACAAATGAAAAATTTAAAAAATGAACAAGTACGAGAGATTGAAGAGCGAGCTGGAATCAACGGGTAAAGGGAAAATGAAAGCATTTGGCAGCTCAATGTTACCCATTCTGAAGAGCGGCACCCATTTAACCTTTGAAAAAGCCGGTGAATACAAAATAGGTGATATTGTATTCTGTAAAGTGAGAGGACGATATATTGATGCTCACAAGATTATTAAAACAGATGCGCATAAAGGATTCCTGATTGCGAATAATCATGGTTTTGAGAACGGCTGGACCAGGACTATTTACGGGAAAGTAGTCGTAGGAGAATATCAGAATCACATCATCTACAAAGCAAATTAAAAATTCAGATTGTTAGCCCTACCCCCCTGCCTCTTTTAAACAATTCCGCGATCAGAACTATTTCTCTCCTCCATGAAATTAAGTAATTTGCAGGGATGATTAAGTACAAAACTGAGGATGAAATCAAACTAATGCAGACAAGTGCATTGCTGGTGAGTGCTGCTATAGCAGAGATAGCTAAAATCTTAAAACCGGGGCTTACAACCCTTGATCTTGATAAATTAGCTGCTGAATTTATTGCAGACCATCAGGCTACGCCCTCTTTTCTGAATTATCATGGTTATCCGCATAATATCACTACTTCGGTAAATGATGCAGTTGTGCATGGTTTCCCCAATAAAACCCCTTTGAGGGATGGGGATATCGTATCTGTGGATGTAGGGGTTTATAAAAACGGTTATCATGGAGATCATGCCTATACATTCATTTTAGGAGAGGTTAATGCCGCTGTTTTGAAGCTGGTACGTATTACCAAAGCGTCTTTATATGAGGGGATAAAATATGCGGTATCAGGGAACAGAGTAGGGGATATTGCTAATGCTATCCAGGTTTTTAATGAGAATGAAGGATATGGTGTAGTGAGGGAACTGGTAGGGCATGGCCTGGGACGTGATATGCATGAGGATCCCCAGGTGCCTAATTATGGTAAGAAAGGCTCTGGTATATTAATGAAGGAGAACCTGACACTGGCTATTGAACCTATGATTAATATGGGGAGCAGGCATGTCTATACTGATACGGATGGATGGACGATCAGAACAAAGGATGGTAAACCATCGGTACATTTTGAACACGATGTATGTGTTAAAAAAGGAGAAGCTCTTATCTTATCTGATTATACGCTCATAGAAAAGGCGGAAAAGGCGAATAGTGCCTTAAACTCATCTTATTATTAAGTTATTAAGGGATAGCAATCTGCTATCCCTTAATAGTCTGATATTAAAAATCAACATAATTATTACCTAGCCAGGCAGTATCAGTTAATTGAATGACTGCTTTGACTGCATTGGATTGTGGCATTGTCACATTTACAGTGGTGAGAGAGTTTCTTGAAGGCGACAGGTACGTATCTCCCAACAGGACTTCTGCACCATCATCTCTCTGCCATTTCAGTGTTAAGTGAATCCGTTGTCCGTTAAAGAATGTATCCTGCCAGCGATAAGTGTCTGCTGTATAGATATCCAGATTGTCAGTTAAGTTGTAAGTATTAATATATCTTGGCCTCATCAGACCATCGTAATCAGCTACTAATGTACCACCAGTGTAGTTTATCATGTTATACTTAATACCGAAGCTGATTCTTTTAAGTGCAATGTTTATGAAAGAAGAAGAAGAGTCTGTAGCGATATAATTTGTTGTACCATAATAACTATCCTGTTCTGAGTAAAGATATTCTTCCCTGATATCAAAGATGATATCTCCACGAACAGTCATGTAAGACAATGTATCTAAAAATCTATAGTCAAGTGCCTCCGGAGAGTTTGGAACATCGGAATTGTATACCATTTCATTTTTCAGCGTTCTGTACAACGGGCGCTCAAAATATTGATAACCAGGAGACATTATTCCCCACCATAAGCCTATACTGGTCCCTTTTTTAAAGGCAGCAACTTTAATCGTGTAGTTAATACCCTTGGGAATTTCTAACATAATGTTGTCTGGTGTGTTAAAAATGCCTTGTGCATATAGTGAGCCGTCGTACGTACCACGAACATCTATAGCGTAGATGGTGCTGTCGTTCAGATCTTTAGCAGATGCATAATTTTTGTTGCTCAACCTTGTTCCGGGAAAGGGAGTTTGGCTGGTAGTAATGTCTCCATTAAGACGGATACTCAATTTTACTTTTTCACCGGTGACTACTACTGGTGTGGGTTTACTGCTTTCTGATTTTTTACAGGAATAAAAAACAGTCACTACAGTTAGAATAATTAATATGAATCTTGTTTTCATGCTAATAAGTTGGGGAGATTAGAAGTTAATTACGTTTGTGCTTGTCCACGCAGTATCTGTGAGGGAAATACCTATTCCGGCATTTGTATTGGTGGATCCTGTGGGCAATGTAATATTGACGGTCGTTATGTAACTTCTGTTGAAAGGAATGAGTTCTTTTCCTCCTAAAGTGGTAGTAGTCCCATCAGGCTTTACCCATTTGATTGTGAAAAGAATACGTTCCCATGAGCTAAGTGTTTCACTGTACCGGAAATCATTCGCTGTATAAATACTAAGACTGTTATCGATATTATCGGGTGTCAGGTATTTAGTTTGCATTGAATTACTGTATTGGACAATCAGGTATCCACCGGTAAAATTCACAGCGCTATACTTAATGCCAAACACAACTCTTCTCATGGGGATGTTTAATGTCTGAGAAGAGTCTGCATTAAAATTGACTCTGCCCGTATAGCTATCCAATTCAGGAAAGAAGCCATTGAAGGAACTGGTCGTGTCGGCTGCAAAAGTGGTGGCATAAGTAAGGTCACCAAGGAAACTGGAATCATTTGCAGTATAGTGCATCCTGTTTTCTAATGATCTCCTTAATGGCCTGAAGAAATACTGATCGCCAAATCCGTCTTCCTGGAAATACAATCCCTCGCCACTTCCTTTTTTAAAGGCGGCAGCAGTAATCGTATAGCTGATGTTCGAAGGCAATTCCAGGTTGATGGAATCCGGGTTATTAAAAACACCGGCTGCATAAGGCGTATTGCCTATGCGTACGTCTACGGCATAAATAGTACTGTCCCGTACTGTTCTGGCAAACACATAATTATGTGCTTTCCTGCTGCCGGGTAAGGCAGACTGATTAATAGTAATGTCCCCATCAAGGCGTAGATGGATCAATGCTTTCTCTCCCCCCGTTGGTTTGGGATTAGGCATACTTTCTGATGTTTTCTGGCAAGAATAAATAAATGCTACAGCTGCCAGGCAACAAACAATTAATAGTGGGTTCCTTTTCATTTGTGTGAGGGTTTTAAACAAAATAATAAATGAATTTAATAAATATTATAGACATAATATTATCTGATTATTACATCTGTTTTAATTTAATTATGTAGATAAGTTTATTTTTTTTGAGAAGTTTGTCCAATTATTAAAAGCTGATTGTTATTGAGGTGTATTTCACATTATCAACAATAAAATCAGTTAAAAATGGAACCAAGAATTAATGTACAAGAGAAAGGTTTACAGGCTATGGGCGCTTTATCTGCTATGGGTAGACATCTTTCAAAATCAACCCTTTCCAAATCTTTTCTGGAATTAGTTTATTTTAGAGTATCGATGTTGAATGGCTGTGCTTTCTGCCTGGATATGCACGCTAAAGAGCTAAGAGAAATGGGTGAAACAGAGCAACGTTTATATCTGTTAAGTGCATGGAGAGAAGCTCCTTTTTATACAGATAGGGAACGTGCTGCATTCGCTTATGCCGAAGCGCTTACCAGGATAGAATCAAGCCTGGTACCTGATGAGATTTACGATGCTGCAAAAGAACAGTTTTCTGAAGCAGAACTGATAGATCTGACATTAGGTGTTATTGCTATTAATAGTTATAATCGCGTTAATATCGCTTTTGGTGCTCCGGTTGGCACTTACCAGGTGGGTCAATTTGCTCAAAAATAAACTTATAGGAAATGGACGAATTCATGTTAATATTCAGAAGAGATCACGAAACGAAGGAGAACCAGCCTTCACCTGAAGATATGCAGGCATCTATTAAAGAATGGCTCGACTGGAAAGGCAGTCTGGCCGCTCAGAATAAACTGGTAAGTCAGGGTAACAGGCTGCGTCCCGATGGAAAGGTGATCAAATCAGATAAGGTCGTTATCAATGGGCCTTATGCAGAGATTAAAGAGGCGATAGGTGGATTTATTGTGATAAGGGCCCTGGATTATGATGAAGCCGCAGAACTGGCCAGGGACTGCCCGATTTTAAGGGCGCCATGGAACGGAAGTGTTGAAGTGCGTATGCTGGTATCTGAAAGCAATAGCTGAAAAATAATAAGTGCCTTTGTACCTTTGCAAAGGCACTTTATTTAATCCATGGAAGAAAAAGAACTTATACCCCGTTTATTCAGGACAGAGTACAGGAAAATTGTTTCAGTACTCTGTTATTTATTCGGCATAGAACATATTGAAATAGCGGAAGATATTGTTAGTGATACCTTCCTTTCTGCCACTGAATTGTGGAGCTTGAAAGGAGTACCCGAAAACCCAACGGGATGGCTGTATACGGTTGCCAAGAATAAAACGAAGAATTATTTAAAACGTGATGCCCTCTTTGCCAAAAAACTTTCAGTAGAAATAAAATATAGCAGTAGCAGCGTAGAAGAAATCGAAATTGATCTGTCTGTTAAAAGTATAAATGATAGTCAGCTGGCGATGATCTTTACGGTGTGTAATCCCTGTATATCTGCAGAATCCCAGATAGCACTGGCATTGAATTTATTGTGCGGATTTGGGATCCAGGAAATAGCGGATGCCTTTTTAACTAATAAGGAAGTTATTTATAAAAGGTTAAACAGGGCTAAAGAAAAGCTGAAAATTGAGAAGATACGGATTGAACAACCATCACCTGCAGAGATAGATGAGAGGTTGAACACGGTGTTAATAACGCTGTATCTGTTATTCAGTGAAGGGTATTATTCCACCTCTCAGGATACTATTTTAAGGAAAGATCTTTGTGCGGAAGCGATGCGCCTGACTTACCTGCTGGCTGAAAACGAATCTACCAATAAACCGGCTGTGAATGCGTTACTTTCACTGATGTGTTTTCATTCATCCCGGTTTGAAGCCAGGATAAATGAACAGGGGGAAACTGTTCTATATAATGATCAGGATACAACGTTATGGAATAAGGAATTAATTGATAAGGGGATCTATTATCTGAGCCAGGCATCCAAAGGGAATAAATTATCGAAATACCATTTTGAAGCAGGTATTGCTTACTGGCATACGCATAAAGAAGATACAACCGAAAAGTGGGAGAATATTTTGCAGTTATATAACCAACTACTTCAGATAGAGTATTCGCCTATTGCTGCTTTGAACAGAACATTCGCGCTTGCGAAGGCTAACGGAAAGGGAAAAGCGATTATTGAAGCAGAGAAATTACAGCTTACCGATAATCATTTCTATTATTCATTATTAGGATATCTTTATACAGATGTTGATAATGCAAAAGCATTGGGACATTATAAGACGGCCTTGTCACTTGCAAACTCAAGTGCAGACAAAGCCGTCATTACTAAAAATATAGAAGGAATATATGACACTGGAAAGAGCCATTGAAATAGCAACAACCGGTCACAAAGGACAGGTAGATAAATATGGAGCACCCTATTTAGGCCATGTAATGAGGGTCATGAATATGGGGATTACGGAAGAGGAGAAGATCTGTGGGGTATTGCATGATATAGTGGAAGATACAAATGTAACGTTTGAACAACTGGCATCAGAGGGATTGTCACCGGTGATACTGGAGGGCTTACGTGGAGTGACCAAGTTATCCGAAAATGAAGATTATGATGCGTTTATACAGCGAACCCTGCAAAACCGCTTATCATGTGTGGTGAAACTGCATGATCTTACTGACAATATGGATATTCGCCGTATGGATGTAGTAAGGGAAAAAGATGTAGCCCGTTTGAACAAATACCTGAAAGCGTATAAGATTATTTCGGCCAGTGTGATACGTTAATGCACCTGAGGATTTATTTAAAAGGGTACCTGGTTCATAGAGAAACAGATACCCTTTCTTAATATATAGAGATTAATTGGTGGCACCTCCATTTACTAACAGGTGTTGACCGTTTACAAAAGAAGAAAGATCACTGGCAAAAAATTCTGCTGCATTGGCAACATCTTCTACTTCTGCCAACCTGCCCATTGGACAGCTATCCAGTAATTGTTTTCTCAGCTCAGGATAACTGCCAGCTTCTGCGAAAATACCGGAGTGATCTACCGCGAAAGGAATAATAGTATTTACGGTTACACCTCGGTGACCAATTTCTTTGGATAAAATTTCCACCATGTATCTCGGCGTTGTTTTGCTACCACCATATACTGCCATACCTGGTACTGGAAAAGAAGTGGTGCTGGATGCGATGTATATGATCCTGCCATTATCTTCTATATTCTTTGCAGCCTGCTGCATGGTGAAGTAAGCGCCTTTTGTATTGATAGAAAATACACGGTCGAATTGTTCTTCAGTGAAATCTGTTACGGGTGTTTCTACCAGTTCTATACCTGCATTGGCTACTACGATATCTATTTTGCCAAATGCTTTTTTAGCTTCCTGGAATAGCCTTTCCAGATCTGCTACCTTACTAACATCTGCCTGTACAGCAATTACTTTTGCGCCCATTGCTTTGATGTTATTGACTACTTCCTCTGCAGAAGCTTTATCTCTTGAATAATTGATAACGATGTCTGCACCTAATGCTGCATAACGTTCTGCAATTGCTTTACCTAAACCACGTGCTGATCCTGTGATGAGTGCTACTTTATTTTTAAGACTGTTCATGATTGTTATATTTTAATTTGATTAAGCCATACCGCCGTTACTACCAATGTTCTGTGCATTGATCCATTTTGCTTCATCAGAAGCTAAGAAGAGAACGATTTGTGCGATGTCTTCGGGTTCTCCGATACGGTTGAAAGGGGAGAGCGAAGCCAGCCGGTCTATCACTTCCTGTGATTTGCCTTTAGTAAATAATTCTGTATTGGTAGGGCCGGGAGAAACGGAGTTTACATTGATACCTCTTGCGCCTACTTCTTTGGAGAATACACGGGTAAGTTGCTCTACTGCTGCTTTGGTAGCTACATAGGTAGCATAAGTTGGCAACATGATACGGTTCACTGAAGTAGAGAAGTTGATGATACTGCCTTTGTCGGCCAGGCGGGTAGCGGCTTCACGCATGGTGTTGAAGGTACCGCGAACATTGATATCGAACTGGCGTGTGAAGTCTTCGTCTGTAGTATCTTTAATCAGTTTGGTGATCATGATACCTGCGTTGTTTACCAGTACGTCGATTCTTCCATAATGTGCGATAGCGGCATCGAACATTACTTTTACTTCATCTGCCTTGCTTACATCGGCCTGTAAAGCAATGGCATCTCCACCGTTTTGTTTGATGCTGTTAACTGTCTGCTCTGCGGCTTCTTTACCACCTGCATAGTTGACAATTACTTTGGCGCCTGCTACAGCCAGTTTCTGTGCTATGGTTGCGCCTATACCTCTTGATGCGCCGGTTACTAAGATTACTTTCTGTGATAATGTGCTCATATTGTATGTCTTTAATGACACTACAAAGATGAGATATGCACGATGCTAAGAATTACACATATCACACTATTAGGTGTAAATTTCCCACTATGACGTATTGTTATTTTATGTGAAGATCAGCCGCACCTCTTACTTCTGTAGAAATCTCTCCCAGCATTGAATTACCAGGATTATTCTGCCCTGTATATACTTTTACAAAATCTATGGCAGTCAGCGTTACTTTATTCCCGTTTTCATCTACAGCCCAGGTAATGTCAAAAGAGTTATAGTAGTTGTCGGGGTAATCATCTTTCACCGACCAGCTATCGCTATAGCCCCAGGAGAAAGCCAGGTTCTGGTAAATACCGGTACCTTCTTTCAGTCCATATGTATTGGGAAGTAATGTACCCGTGAAAGTGATAGAGTCCTGATTTGCCGCAAAGGAAGGGTAATAAGGGTGATTATGGGATATATTGTTTAGCACGACGCCGGTATGGCCCTGGTTATCTTTCCAGGGAACATCTACGGTAGCCTTTGGATTATAATAGGTGATGCTGTATTTTTTGATAGTGCTGGTACTGTCGTAGTTACTGCCGGCCAGTTCATACCAGGTATCATCCGGTAAACCATTGCCGTTCGTATCCCTGCTTACCATTACGATGCCGGGTTCGGACCATTCATATACACCGGTGTTGAATGCATTGCCATAGATGGCGATATCATAACCCTCACTGTTTACAATGGAATGGTCAAAGCCGAATACAATATAGCCACCATAACCACCCAGTGATACCAGGTGGTCTGTGTTGCCAACCAGTTGCTGGGCGCCTGCTTTGGTACCAGCGCTGTCTTCATTGATAAACTGACCGGGAGCGGGCAGATAATCAAATACTTTACTAATATATCTGTTGCCGGAAACAATGACAGTATGTTCGTCTTTCTTACAGGAATAGGCTGTAAGAAGGATTAACGCCGCTAATATTATTATTTTATTTATCATGATGATACTTGCAAAATTAGGCAAAATTGTCATGTTACCCTCATGTGAACTAATTGTTAAGAGCCGGGGGACAAGGCACTGACGAACGTATACCCTATTGGACGATTCGATTCAGACTTCATCAGCAATCCTTAACAATTAAATTACATGAAGGAAATGTACAAATTACTTACACCTTTTTGTTGTATCGCAACACTTCTCCTGATGTTGTTGGGTACTGCTACTTCTGCACAACAAAAAGAAAGCATCACTATTAAAGGTATCGTTACGGATGAAAGCAATGTGCCATTGCCTGGTGTAACTGTTACCGTGAAAGGAACAAACAATGGTACTATCACCAATGCAAATGGTGCATACTCCATTACCGTTGCAGGTCCGGATGATGTGCTCTCTTTTACGCTTATGGGCGAATTGCCTAAAGTGGTAAGAGCAGGCGATAAGAAAGTGATCAATGTAACGCTTGTTACTGATACCAAACAATTAAGGGATGTGGTTGTAATCGGTTATGGTACGTCCAGCAAAAAGGATGTTACCGGGTCTATCACCACTATCAAATCCGAAGAATTCAACCAGGGCGTATTAACAACCCCCGCTGAATTGTTACAGGGTAAAGTGGCTGGTTTGAACGTTACTAAAAGTGGTGACCCTAACGCGGCCCCTGCTGTTGTATTGAGAGGCCCTTCTACTATCCGTACTACGGGTGGTGCTATGGAACCTTTTTATGTAATAGATGGTGTGCCGGGTGCGTCTATCGACCTGCTGGCTCCTTCTGATATCGAAAGTATTGATGTACTGAAAGATGCTTCTGCTACTGCTATTTATGGTGCGCGTGCTGCAAATGGTGTAATTATCGTTACTACCAAAAGAGCAAAACCTGGTCAGACCAGACTGACTTATAACGCTTATGGCGCGATGGAAGAAGTGTCCAAGACCATTGATATGCTGAGTGGAGATGAACTGCGTGCCTATCTGAAAAAGAACGGACAAACTTTACTTCCTGTACTGAATGATGATGGTTCCAATACAGACTGGCAGAAACTGGTAGAAAGAAAAGGTTACTCCCAGAATCATAACATTGCTTATGGTGGTGCTACTGTAAACACAGAGTATGGAGCAAGCCTGAACTATCTGAAGAACGATGGTATCCTGAAGAATAGCTCGCTGGAACGTACTATCCTGAGGGGTTATATCAATCAGCGTTTCTTTGATAACCGTTTAAGACTGGGTGTTACATTAACGAACAGTCATACTAAGAATAATGATATTCCTCAGTCCCAGGTATTATCTAACATGTTGTTCTATTTGCCAACTGTTAGTCCTTTTAATCCGGATGGTTCTTATAAAGAATATTACGCAAGGACTGGTAGTGGTACATTGAACCCATTATCTCTGATCGATAATAACATCATCAAGACTGATGATAGTAAATCTATGGTGAATGGTGTAGCGCAGGTAGAGATCATCAAAGGATTAAAATATACTTTGTCTGTTACTACCCAGCGTGATCAGAATAACTATAACAGTTATTCAAACAGTAAATCTGGCCTGGCGGTAAACTTTAATGGTCTTGCTACCAGGAAGGCATACCTGAATACCAGCTCTGTACTGGAATCGTATTTTAACTATGATAAGACTTTTGGTTTTCATAGTGTGAAGTTACTGGCCGGTTATACTTATCAGCAGGATAAATCGAATGATGGTTTTGGTGTTACTACCCAGAACTTCTCTAACGATAATCTTACTTATAATAACCTGTTCTTATCAAATCCTGCAAATACTTCACAGATTGCGTTTGATAACAACCCTATATCTACACTGAGACTGATCTCTTATTATGGTCGTGTACAGTATAATTATAAAGATAAATACCTCTTCCAGGCATCTTTAAGAAATGACGGATCATCTGCTTTTGGTATCAATAACCGTTGGGGTTATTTCCCGGCGATATCTGCAGGATGGAATATCACCAGTGAAGAGTTCATGCAGAAGGTGCCTGTTATCAGCGTATTGAAACTGAGAGCTGGTTACGGTGTATCCGGTAACAGTGCTGGTTTTAACGCTTTCTCTTCTCTGTTGATTTATGGTACTCCTGCCGGTAATGCCAAGTTCTTATACAATGGTAATATCACCAATGCGATAGGCCCTGTACGTAATGATAACCCGGACCTGAAATGGGAAAGCACTGCTACCACGAACATTGGTATCGACTTCGGTATTTTGAAAGACCGTATCAGTGGTTCGGTTGATTATTATATCAAGAAGACTTCTGACCTGATTTATGATCAGTATCCGGTTTCTACTACGCAGTACTTTGTACCTACCTATACAGCGAATGTGGGTAGTATCAAAAACAGTGGTATTGAAGTAGTGTTAACAGCTACAGCAATAAAGACCAGCGACTTCACCTGGAAAACCTCTCTGAACTTTGCGCATAACAAGAACGTGATAGAAAATCTGTCTAACAGCAAGTTTGCTATAAACTATATCCAGACGGCGCAGTTAGGAGGTAAAGGTCAGTCAGGTAATTACAGCCAGATCGTTCAGCCAGGATATGCTTTAGGTACTTTTAACTTATGGCATTACATGGGTAAAAATGCAAGTGGTGTAAGTACTTATCAGAAAGCAGATGGTACTATCACTGCTACACAGCCATTAACTACAGATGCACGCATCAGTGGTAATGCACAGCCTACCTTAATATATGGATGGAGCAATAACTTTTACTACAAACACTTTGACCTGGGATTCCTGGTACGTGGTGTAATGGGTAATAAGATCCTGAATGGTACACTGGCAGGTTTGAACAACCCGGTAGATTCCAAGATCCAGAACATTCCAAGGTTTACATTGGGAGAGTCTTACAGCGATATCAATGCTTACCTGTTCTCTGACCGTTTCCTGGAAAGTGGCGCTTATCTGCGTATGGATAATGCTACACTGGGTTATACTATCAAACCTCATACCCAGAGCATTAAGAGCCTTCGCTTTTATGCATCAGGTAATAACCTTTTCGTGATCACGAAATACCGTGGTATTGATCCGGAAATTAATATCGGAGGTTTAACACCCGGGATTGATTATAACAACTTCTATCCTAAAACCCGCACGTTTATTCTTGGTGTGAGTGCTTCATTCTAATTAAGTTAAAGATTATCATCATGAAAAAAATATATTTAATAGCATTAACAGTATTGGTTACTGTTAGCGCCTGCAGGAAACTGGATGTGTCTGTAGATTCACAGTATGTAAATGGTAATTTCCCATCTACATCCAATGACTATGCTGCCTTACTGGGTACCATGTATACCAACCTGGCTTCTAACTACGCTATTGCTTACTGGCGTATGCAGGAGCTTTCTACGGACGAAGCGATCATCCCTGCAAGAGATGGTAACTTTGATGATGGTGGTCAGTACAGACAATTGCACTATCATACCTGGACATATGATCATCCCAATGTAACAGGTATCTGGCAGTGGGGTTTTGGTGGTATCAATAACTGTAACCGTCTGATTAATTTAACGGTTGCTTCTAAAGTAGATACTACTATTAAAGCAGCGAATATTGCGGAAGTAAAAGCCATGCGTGCATTGTATTACTTCTTTATGATGGATACTTATGGTAATGTTCCTTTGATCACTGATTTCCCGGTAGCTTCTTTACCTGCTACTCAGCCAAGGGCTACTATTTTTAAGTTCATCGAAACAGAGTTATTAAGTATTCTTCCGCAGTTGCCTGCAAAATCAAGTAATGCAGCTACTAACGTATTGCAATATGGCCGCCCTACCAAGGGAATGGCTTTTGCATTGCTGGCTAAATTGTATTTAAATTCAGAGTATTATACCGGTGTTGCCCGTTATCCAGAGGCCGTGGCTATGGCAGACAGTGTGCAGACTAATACCAATTATTTCCTGGATGCAAAATATCGTGATATCTTCCTGCCTAATAATGGTCCTCAGATTAATGAAACCATCTTTGCTGTTCCTTACGATCAGCAGATCCCTGGGAATCAGTTTACACGTTTCGGTTTCTATTATTACCTTGTACAGGCTTATGGTTTCAATGTGGGATTAAGTATCGCCATGAGTACTACTCCTGAGTTCTACAAGAGATTTAACCTGGCAGGTGATTTCAGAACGAAGACATGGCTGGTAGGACCGCAGTATTATCCTGATGGAAATGGTGGATTTACCAATCAGCCGGTTTATTACTCAGATGGTACTACACAGATCGTGATTACGCCGGACCTGGTACTGGTGCCACCTAAACCAATGGACATTGGTAATACACAGGCCAGTCAGGCTTCTGGTGTACGTTCTTTGAAATACTATCCTGATCCGGCTATTATCCAGGCTACCCGTTTGAATGGTAATGATGTACCGGTATTCCGCTTATCAGATATATTGCTGATGAAAGCAGAAGCGATCCTGCGTGGTGCTGCTCCGACTACTGTAAGAGGCGTGTTACAGACACCTGATTACCTGGTGAATTTACTGCGTACACGTTCCGGTGCTACTACTGCTTCAGGTGTTACATTAGATACTTTGTTAGATGAGCGTGCGCGTGAATTATCATGGGAAGGATGGAGAAGGAATGACCTGATCCGTTTTGGTAAATTTGAAGTGGAATACCCACTGCCAAATGATGTGCTGAGTATGAATAAAGATGTAAGAAGGAGAATTTATCCAATACCTATCACAGAAATAAAACTGAATGGTAATTTGGTACAGAATCCGGGATACGACCAATAAAATTTCTTTTTTTGCAGGAAGTTCCCCCGGGAACTTCCTGTTTTGATTTAAATACATTTGTACATGAAAAGTTTGTTAGGTTTATTATTGTTGATTTCTCCTGTTGTAGATAAAGGGAAAGTACATATTAATAAGATCCAGGTAATAGGATCGCATAACAGTTATAAGAAGGCGATCGATCCTGCATTGTTTAAATTATTTCAGAAGAAAGATTCTGTTTCTGCGAGTAAGATCGATTATGAACATGTTTCTTTGACGGAACAACTGGAGATGGGGTTGTTGAATCTGGAGATAGATGTGTATGCTGATCCCAAAGGTGGAAAATATGCACATCCAAAAGGGTTGCAATGGGTACCAAATCAACCTGCATTTGATACTGCCGGTGTGATGAATGAGCCGGGATTTAAAGTATTACATATACCAGATCTGGATTTCCGCAGTGATTGCCTCACTTTAAGACGTTGTTTACATGAACTGAAAGCATGGTCTGATAAACATCCTGATCATCCTCCTGTATTTATTACACTGGAACCAAAGGATGGTGTTTCTCCAAATCATGAATTAACTGAACCAGATAAATTTACTGCCCGTGATTTTGATCAGTTGGATAGTACGCTCAGGGAAGATCTGGGTGTTGCACAGTTGCTGGTGCCTGATATGGTGAGAGGAAAGTATAATACACTGGAAGATGCAGTGTTGCATGATAACTGGCCTACATTGGATGCTGCGCGTGGTAAGTTTGTATTTTTGATGGATGATAATAACCGTAAAAGAGATTTGTATATTGTAGGACATCCTTCTTTGAAAGGACGTGTATTATTTGTGAATGCTGATCCGGGTACACCTGAGGCAGCGATGATGATCAGGAATAATCCACGTTTTCCGGAAATGAAAAGTTTAGTTGAGAAGGGATATATTATTCGCACCCGTGCAGATTCTGATACTAAAGAAGCACGTGAGAATGATAAGTCAGGTTTTGAAGCGGCGTGTAATTCAGGTGCGCAGATCATTACAACGGATTATTATAAAAAGAGTACGCATTTCAAATCTGATTATGTGATCAGTTTTGACGGAGATAGTAAATATTTCAGGTTAGATCCTGTATTCAGTAAATAGATGAAATTATGTTTTCTTTCAGAACGGCGATTGTCCTGATTTGTTTTTCTTTTTCGGTGAAGGCGCAGCAGCGCCTTTATCAGTATGTAGATCCTATGATTGGATCGGAGGGATTGGGGCGTGTGTTTATCGGCCCTTCCTGTCCTTTTGGAATGATTAAACCGAGCCCGGATTGTTCTTCCCGTCCTAATAGCGGATGGTTACCTTCCCCTGTACCTGTTACCGGTTTCGGACAGGTGCATGTGAGCGGAACGGGAGGTGGGCCTAAGTATGGGAATATCCTTATCATGCCTTATTCATCTTCTGGGGTAGATAAGTCTTCTTTGCGTGAGCATGAAATGGCCACGTTAGGATATTATAGTGTTGATCTGAAAAGAGACGGGATAAAGGCAGAAATTACTACTGCAGAGAAAGTAAGTTTTTACCGGTTCACTTATCAGCAGCAAAAATCGTTGCAGATAGATGCAGGGTTCTTTTTAGGAGAACAACCTGTACCTGAGGCAAGGGAAGCACAGCAATTTGTAGGCTCTGAAATTGAAGTAGTATCTGATACAGAAGTAAGAGGATATAGCAGGATAAGAGGGGGATGGAATAACGGACCTGCCTATACTGTTTATTTCGATGCTGTGTTTGATCAGCCGGTAGCGGCTTTTAGTACGTGGAAGGGGCCCAAAGTTTATGAGGGCAAAAAAATGCAGTTTGATTCAGGTGAGAAGACAGGAGCATTATTAACTTTTAAAGGAGGTGGAGATTCTCTGAAAGTAAAGGTGGGTATTTCTTTTATCAGTTCCCTGAAGGCTAAAGAGAATATAACCACTGAGATTCCGGGATGGAGTTTTGAAAAGGTACTTGATGAGGTAAGAGCTAAGTGGGAACACCTTTTTGAACGTGTGGCTATTGATAGCTCTTCTACTATAGAACAGAAGAAACTATTTTATACAGCATTGTATCATACCATGCTGATGCCAGTTGACAGAACGGGAGAGAATCCTTTATGGAATGATCAGCCTTATTATGATGACTTCTATGCTATCTGGGATACTTACAGATCTTCCAATCCTTTGATCACTTTAATATCTCCAACAAGGGAAGTAGAGATTGTGAATGCATTGTTGAATATTTATAAGCATGATGGCTTTATGCCGGATTCCCGGAGTGGGAATGCTAATGGTCGTACGCAGGGTGGTTCTAATGCAGAAGTATTGATTGCAGATGCATTTGTAAAGGGTTTGAAGGGGATTGATTATACCCTGGCCCTGGATGCAATGTTACAGGATGCCAATGTCCCCCCTGGTGGAAATGAAGAAAAAGAAGGGCGGGGTGGATTGACGGATTATAACAAGCTGGGGTATGTGTCTTATAATTTTGTCCGTTCAGGAAACCGTACCCTGGATTATGCATATGATGATTACTGTATTGCTACGGTGGCTAAGGGTTTGAATAAAACAGCCATTTATGATCGTTTTATAAAGCAGTCGGGTAACTGGAAGAATCTTTGGCGGGATGATTATACAGATCATGGTGCGAAAGGTTTTATTATGCCTAAAGATGCAGCAGGCAGGTGGCTGGATACAATTCCTTATGGAACGGCTAAGAACCAGCATCCTACTTTTGTATATGGGCCGTTGAGCAGGGAGTTTCCCTGGTATGTATGTCATTGGTGTGCGTTCTTTTATGAAGCTACTTCCTGGGAGTATTCTCTGAGTATCCCTCATGAGGTACCTGCGCTGATTGAAAAATCCGGTGGACCGGATGCTTTTCGTCGCCGGTTGGATACCTTGTTTACCAGGAGTTTTTACAATGTGGCGAATGAGCCTTCTTTCCTGACACCTTGTTTGTATCATTGGATTGGTCGTCCTGATCTGAGCAGTGAGCGTATCCGTGAGATCATCAGTACTAATTATAATACTTCTCATTTCGGATTGCCGGGCAATGATGATTCAGGGGCGATGTCTTCCTGGTTAGCTTTTCATATGATGGGGTTGTATCCTAATGCGGGGCAGTCTTATTATCTGCTGAATGCTCCTTTGTTGAAGTCGGTGACTTTGCACCAGGAAAATGGGAAAGACTTTATTATCATCGCTAAGAATCTTTCTCCGCAGAATCGTTTTGTGAAGTCGGTTACATTGAATGGTAAGCAACTGGATCAGGCCTGGATAGAGCATGCGGATATTGTGAAAGGAGGAGAATTGATATTTGAAATGGATGTAAAGCCTTCTGCCTGGGGCACGACTGTATTACCACCTAAAATTTAATGATGAAAAGAGTTATCTGTTTACTGATATTTAGTTTGTTTTTTCTGCATGGTTATAGTCAGGCTCCTGCTATTAAAGAAGGGGCTACTTTTAATTACATCTTCTCCCTGCATGGGCAGACGGTACCTATTGAGTTCAGCGTATTGCATTTTACGGATACGCTGGTATTAGGCTGGAAGATCCGTGGCCTTGCCGGTGGTACTTACAGGATGTTACCGTCAGCATTGCAGCATGCTGTGAAAATGAATTTTGTACAGCCTTTGGCTGATGCAGTGATAAATTTGAAAGATGATGAGACGTTTATGATAATCTCTACGGATGCTTTTAAGAAACTGGAGAAGGAGCATGCATTTGTATATGATAATACGGTGTATAATTTAAAGGAGCGTGAGGGGGATATGTTACATGTGACTGCCAAAGATGAGACAACTGAGTGGTGGATCTTAAATAACCCCGCCTTTCCTTTGGTCTGTAAGATTAAGGGAAGCCCGCTGGGTATAGATTGTTCGCTGAAGTAGGGGTGTACACTGAAAAATGGTCGCATGCAAGGGCTGTATATTAGTGGCGTTTAACCCAAACCAGATCATGATGTCTACCCGATTATTCATCTTCCTTTTACTGTTTTTAAGTGCCTGTGCTGATAAACATGCCGGCAACCCAATGATCAATGCTACCCGGCAGAAGGATATTAGTGGAATGGAACAGGCAATGGCGAAGGGGATTAGTGTGGATATTCAGGATGATGAAGGGAATACGCCTCTGATATGGGCAGTGAGTATGGGGTATCCTGAGATAGTAACGTTTCTGCTTAATCATGATGCATTGGTAGATGTGAAGAATAAGTTAGGAGAAACAGCGTTGGCCATTGCTACTTTCAGAGGTTATGAAGCGATGGTGGATACATTCATTGCGCATGGTGCCAATGTGGATAATGTGAACAGGGATGGGGTGACTCCGTTGATGTATAGTGCTACCCGGGGCGATGAGCGAATTGTTCGCAGGTTACTGGCTAAAGAAGCCAAAGTGAATGCGGTCAGTAAAGATGGGTTGACACCGCTGGTATATGCGTCATTAAATGACAGGTTGAGTATTGTTCAGTTATTGGTAGAGCATGGTGCGGATGTAAATGTCAGAACACATGATGATGAGACGATATTGATGGGATTGGCTTCGAGGGGGAATGTAAGAGTGGCGGAGTATTTAATTGATCAGGGGGCGTTGGTGAATGTTAAGAGTAATAATTGCGAAACCCCTTTAAGTACAGCTTGCAGAAGCCGGAAGATAGAGATGATAAAATTGTTGCTGGCGCATCATGCGGATCTTAGTGTAACAGATGACAGAGGGAAGACTGTGTTGGAGAATATGGTTGAATGGAAACAGGATGAGGTAGCAGATTTGCTAAGAGTAGCAGAAAGAAAATAATTTTAGGGGCAGGGCAAAGAAAACAATTTTGGGTGCAGGGCGAAGCCCTGCAAAAACCCTTTAATTCTTTTGTGATGGTGCGAAGCACCACCACAAAAGAATTGTTATTTGATTTATTAAAGATCACTAAAGCCTGCTGCATTACCAGAGCCGGTAAGTCCACTGTATTTAATCACCCCTTTAGCATTGCCATTCCTTGTGAAACCCCATCCAGGAGAGTTGTTACTGGCAGCACAATTAGTTACTGTATGTGCCACACTCAATCCTGAACTACCTAATTTAAATCCATTACCATCACCATTAGAACCTATACCGTTACTGTTAGCGGTACAACCTGTTAATTTAACGGGATAGGTTTGTCCATAGAGATCAAATCCATCATCAGCGTTAGACGTAGCGACACAATTGTTAAACTGATTGCCGCTACCACCGGATAATTTGCAGGCAAAGCCGTCAGCATTTTCACCTGCATTCTGTGTGTCGTTGTTGCTGGTAGAAGTGCAGTTATTTACACTTACATTGTAAGCGCCGTTGTACACCTGTATACCGGTGTCTTTGTTTCCGTTGGTTTTTACGTTGTTCACGTAGTTGTTACCACCGATCTGGAATACCAGGCCAGCATCGGGCGCGTTCTTAATAGTCATGTTGGTGATGTTCCAGTAGCTGCCGTTTACTTTCACACCCCATCCGGAGGAGATACCGGAACAATCCAGTGTACCACCGGTGAAATTGATTTTAGCACTTGAAGTGCCGCTGTTGAGTAATTGCAGGGTACTTGTTAGCTTGATGGTACCACTGATGGTAATGATATCACCGGGTACTGCGGCTGAGATGGCAGACTTTAAAGCCGATTCTGTAGTGACAGTTACGCTGACAGCAGCAGCTGTTACCTGTGATGCCGCAATACCTTGTGATTCGTTTAACGTTGGAGGAGGAAGTACATTGTTCTTTCCGCAGCTGGAAAAAGCAATAGCCAGCAAAATAATCGCCAGAGGAGTTTTCATAACATTTGGAATTTTACGAAGGGTTAAAAATAATTATCAGAATCAAATTTCAATTATAAAATGGAAGTGGGGATGATTATTTGTGCAATCGTTACCGGCATCGATTGCGTTTGCTAGAATGGAATAAGAAAGCTCCTGCTGTGTGTAGCAGGAGCTTTCGGGGATTAGTTCTTGATTACTTTTTTAGTCGTGAGTGTTCCGTTATGTGTAAGTTTCAACACATAAAAGCCAGCAGGTATATTGTTGGCGGAGAAGGAACGGTTATAGTTACCTGCTGCCAGGTTTTCTCTTACTATAACTGCTACTTGTTTTCCATTTATATCGTATACTGCTAATGTTGTTAAACCAGCATCTTTCAATGTGAATGCAACGTTTGCGTTATTGTTAAACGGTGTTGGATATACGCTGAGCTGTTGTGTACTGACTTTCTCATTGCTGGCTATTTTAGCAGCCGCAGGAATGGTCGTTACTACCAGTTGTGGCGCATTGTTGCCGGTTTCTTTTGAGTTCCATACCAGTCTGGGTGTGCTGATGGCCAGGTTAATCAGCGCCAGGGAGATGGCATTACGGCCAGCTGCTTTTTCACTTTTCACATATGCAGTGATATCCCAGTTATAATAACGGGGCAATGAATCTGTGAGTGTAACAGTGCTTAACGTAGTTGCAGCTACGGCTGGTTTGTTGTTCCATGTGAGCGCGGCTTCTGTCCAGGTGGTGTTGGATACGGAGTATACGCCAACGGGGATATTTGTGGTGCGGAGATCTTCCAGTTTACCGTATACTTTTAATACTACGCTGGAGATGGTACCGGAGATGCTGCTAAGATCAAATCCGATGTATGTTTGTCTATCGTACCCAGGGGTAGCAGCGGTATTCAGTTTAGTTGACAGCAATAGTGGATCGCTGGTACCGTAGGCGCTGTCTGCGTAAGTGCCATTTCTAACGTAAGCATCTTTTACAACCGTGAGTGTAGTTTGAACGGTGTTTGATACTGTCTTTATTTTCACTTCGGTGATACTGTTCCAGGCGTTTAGGTTGTTGCCATGTCCGAGGATCCTCACATACTTAGCGGTAGTGGTTGCAAAGGAGAAGGTTTCCAGGGCAGTAGTAGTACCGCTGCTTTGCAGGCCGGCAGCTATGGTAGTCCAGGCAGTACCGTCTGTACTGGTGAGGATATCGAATGAGGCTTTTCTTGTATCTCCGCTATAGAAAGCGATATCAAGACCGTTTACAGCGGTAGCAGTGCCCAGGCAGAACTGGATGTACTGGCCGTCACCACTGGCAGACCAGCGGGTAGTAAGGTCGTTATCGAGTACGTTGGTAGCTACGTTGCCATCGTCACTGCTGGCAGATGCCGGTGTGCAGGTAGGAGTAACTACGCCTGCTTCTGGTTTCCACCAGTTACCGGAGATGAACAGCTGGCATAACAGGCTGTAGGTATCGCTGTAGTAACCGGACTTCTTTGTTTTGAGGAAAGTCCAGCCGCTGTTCAGGAATGCCTGGTTGTTGCTGTTTACTACAGAAGCAGCTACAAAGGGAGCTACGAACACTGCTTCAGGATCTGTTCCGGAAACGGTACCGTTCAATTTGTAGCCGTCTTTGATATTGGCAGGATTACCACCGCTTTTGGTGATGATCCAGGAAGCGATTTTATTGGAGAGGGTGTATGCGTTGGAAGAACCATACAGAGCATAGTCCATTACGACGCGTAAAGGTACGCGACATGCATTGTAGTTGTACTCATTCGTTTGCGGACCTTCATCGATGAAATCTGCCGGAGCTGGTTCCGGTGGGTTTTTCACCACGAAATCGGAGATCAGACCGGTAGACGGAGAGTAGGTAGTGCTGAACTGGTTGTACACAGCGTACAGGTTATTGATAAGAGATTCCCAGGTAGCGTCTCCTGTCTCCTGACCGAAAGCACGCATGTGGCTGAGCATCCAGTCGGAAGGACGGGTGTTCAACGCGCTTTTGGTGTCCCAGTCGCCCAGGTTGAGGCGGTTGGTAGATGTCACATTTGCCACTTTAAGGCCGCTTGTGATCATCTTTTTGGCTTCAGCGAGGTAATTGATGGTACCGGTAGAACCCCATTGGTAATGAGCCAGAATGAGGGAATAGGCGATATCCATATCACCATCAGTAGCGGAGTCAAAATGCCCTTGTGCGCTGCTGGCATCAGCTACTACCCATCCCATGAGGTTGGAGTTGATAGAGCTGTGGAAGGCGCGGGCTGTTTTGTACAAGCCATCGTAGATGGTTTTGGCGTTAGCATCGTAACCGGCCATGAGGGCGGTGATTACCATGCCATAACCGTGGCCTTCTGAAGTGCCAAGAGGAGTGTACCCTTCGGCATCGCCGCTGATCTCTCCTTTGATGTAGTAGCCACCGGGAAGAGAGGACAGGTCGTTTTTCAGGTACTTGGCTTTCCAGTAGGTGTAATAGCTGGCTACGCTGGCATTCATCTCTGCCTGAGTTGCGTTGCTGGGCTTGATACAGTTTGGATAGGAGATTGCTTGTGGGAAGGGCTTGTTCTGAGCCTGCACAAGAGTACTGGCAACGCATATAGCGCTGGTTGCCAGAAAGGCATAAAGCTTGTTCATGATGGTTCTATTTTAAGGGTAAGGTTTTTCGTTGCTACAGAATCTATGGTCTCTATTCCGGGTTTTCAATCGATTGTAAAATACTAATAACTCTAATATAACTGAATTTTTTCATGAAGTAATTTTGTTATTTCTCTATGTGGTTCAGGATCATTATTGAAATTATTGGGTAGTGGCACAAACATATTGGCATAATTAGTGTTTCTATCTGTATAAAAGTATAATATATGGATATAATCATTCAATCACTGGGCTTTAAGGCTGGTGAATCCATTGAAAGTTTTATAGCAGAAAAGCTGAAAACTGTGAAAAGTGATAAGATTGTAAGGGCTAATGTGATCCTGTTTAAGGGCGCTGAATCAGATCCGGAGAATAACTATTGTGAGATCCGGCTGGAGATACCGGGAAACGATCTGTTTGTAAAGAAGCATAGTACTTATTTTGAAACGTCGGTAAGTGAGTGCGTGGATGTATTGAAGCAGCAGGTAAATAAGAACAAAGAAAAGCATGTCCATAATTTACAGGCAGATGTGGTGAAGATTCAGGATGCGCTGATAGAGAGCGATGCTGATGATGGGGATGTTGAGCTGGAGGATGTGGTGAAATAAATTTTTTTATATTCTTATCTCCCGGCAGGTCCTGCCGGGAGATTTTTATTTTGTATCAGCCAGGTATTGAGACAGTATTTTGAATAATATATCAGGATTGAATGGTTTACCTATACAGTCATTCATTCCGGCGTGTATCGTCTTGCTTTTGATCTCCGGGATGGCATGTGCGGTGAGGGCGATGATCGGTGTTGTCTTTTCCGCAGCTCTTATCTGCTGACTGGCCTCATATCCGTTTAGCCCGGGCATTTGCAGATCCATCAATATCAAATCATAATCGTTCTCCTTTACTTTATCTACGGCTTCTTTTCCGGTTATTGCGTAATCTATTTTCAGTAACCAGTTTTGCAGAAACTTTGAGACTACCATTCTGTTGATATCATCATCTTCTGCTAATAACACCTTTTTACCTGCGAAATTCTGAATATCTGCTGTCACACTCTGTACGGTAGTTGTTTCTTTTATTTTGGTAAATGCCAGGCAGAAGGAGAATACTGAACCCGTACCGGGGATGCTCTGGAAATTGATATCACTGTCTTGTAGTAATAACAATTGTTTGGTAATGGCTAAACTTCCTGTGAAGACTTTTAAAGCATCATCAATCCCAATCCCTGTATCTTCTACAGAAAAATCGATATATACCTGGGTGGGAGTGCTATTATTCAGCGATACATCCATTGTTACAGATCCCTCATCTGTAAATTTCATAGCATTACTGATCAGTTTATTCAATACCTGTGTGAGCCTTAAAGGATCTCCTATTACAATGTCCGGTACATCTATATCCCTTCTTATTATTAAGCGTATTCCCTTTTCTTTTGCTGCTTTCTCAAAAGAGGATTTTATCGAGCTAATGAGTGCGGGTAGATTAAACGGGATTTCTTCAAAAGTGATGTTGTCTTTTTTGTACATTATTTTTCTGCTGGTATTTTCCAGTGTTGTTATAACAATTGGGGAAGGGGGATTGTTTTATTTTCTGTTAAAGGGTGTTTTGTCGTTTATCATAGAAACAATCAATATGAGCAACTGTTTTTAAGTTATCGATAAATACTTCTATGGGCTGCTTCTTATCAACTACACCTACAAATTTTTTACTGATAATGTCGGGATTATCTATTACTACTGTTATTCCAAACCAACGCGGTAATACTTTGGAAATTTCTTTTAGATCAACATGCTTGCTGAAAAATGGTTTTCAGATCCAGCCATTCCTTTGGGGCGTCCAGTTTATCAAATGGCTTGTTTTCGGGTAATGATTCAATAAAATTGTTCCATCTGGAGTAGATGGCTTCATCTTGACTAATAAGCATACCTATCTCGTTAAGTTCGTCATTATTGAGGGAACCGGCTACCTTACCAGCAAACAAATAATCAATATCGTATTTTTGGGTCATTTACAGTCTAATTGACACGGTTTCTAAAGACTAGCACTATATGGGTCTCATTTTTACTGTATTGTGGCTAAATGTCAGATTTAATGTTAACCTAAAATTGTAGTTAACTCTTTTCTTATTGCTGCATTTTCCTGGGTGAGAACAAATTCTTCATGACTGCATTTATTTCTAATGAAATTATAGGCTCTGTTTTTTAAAGTATTGGATAAATAACTTTTTATAGAAGGAATGGCGTACTGATCTAATGCCTGTTGCCAGAAGTCTATAAACATTTCCTGTACAAGCTCCATAGCCACCAATTTATTTTTCACAATTGACAATGCTAGTACGTATAGCCATTTACGATTACTGGTATATAAGTAATCGAACGCCTGAATATTTCGCGTTTTCAATTGTTTAAGTAATAGAATATCATCTTTATAATCTGGTGTCATAACAGATATTCATATTGTAATAGTACAGTACTAATATACTATACAGTTATGAGTAATTGGTTAATACAAGGTTAACAGACAATATTTTATGCGCCACATAAGTACTCATTTAAGTAGTTTTTTCTCCTATATTCCAATCGCTTAACAATTCATTAAGTAGCCACAGATCAATGTTACCAGAATATTAAGCTGTAAAAAAATAAAATTAGAACATAGTTCATCCTTCTTCAAACCGTGTCAACTTATCATCAACGCGTCGGCATTGCTTTAAATGTACACCTTATGTCATGTTCCGTTTATTCACTACTTAATTGCTAAACATGGAATGCATTCTACTATTACGAGCTCATTACCTAAAGCTCTTTATTCCTATTACTGTGCTATTGCTTTTATCATTTCCTGTGCTTGCTTCCAGGCAGGAACAAAAGGTTACACTCAACGTCATCAACAAGACATTGAAAAATGTATTTCATTCCATTGAAGAGCAGACAGATGTTCTTATCATGTATGACCTGGCTGTAATTGATGACAACGAAAAGGTGAGTATTAATGTGAAGGAGATGGTGTTGGAAGAAGTTCTCAATAAATTATTTTACAACAAGCCCGTGAAGTGGAGTAAGAAAGGAAATGTGATAAGGGTTTTTATCGAGGCTCCGGTAAAGGAGCCGGTTGGTTCAAAGGCATTAGGTAAACCTCCGGTTTCAATTTCAGGAAAGATTACAGATGCGAATGGAACTCCATTACCAGGAGCGACAGTCTTAATTAAGGGTACTAGGCAAGGTACAAGTACTAGCATAGATGGGGAGTTTGTATTGGCTGTAGAAGAGGATGCTGTACTTGTAATTAGTTTTATTGGATATGATAAAGTTGAGGTCTCAATGAACGGTAAACAGCGTATTACTGTAAAATTGAAGCCTGCTATAGGATCCTTGGATGAAGCTGTTGTGGAGGCATATGGTATTACCACTCGTCGCCTTACTACGAGCAATATTGGAAAAGTGACTGCTGAAGAAATTGAGAAACAACCCATCATGAATCCTTTACTTGCATTACAGGGTAAAATTGCAGGACTAGATGTTAGTCAAGTGAACGGATATGCAAGTGCACCAGTTAAAGTAGAACTTCGAGGACGAAATTCTATTGGTGATTACTCATCTGACCCATTATATATCATAGATGGGGTGCCTCTTACTGTGTTAGAGCTTAGTGGAGGAGCTTATCCTACTTCTAATGGGTTCATACAAAATGGACTAACTGGTCCTGCAAGAGGTCAAAGTCCATTGTTTAGTATTAATCCTGCCGATATTGAAAGTATTTCGGTGTTGAAAGATGCGGATGCTACGGCTATCTATGGATCTCGCGGTGCAAATGGTGTTATTCTAATAACGACTAAAAAGGGAAAGATAGGCAAAACACAATTTGATCTGCGTATTCAACATGGAATAACAAAAGCCACTCGTTTTTGGGATATGCTTAATACCCAACAATATATACAGGTACGTAGAGAAGCATTTGCAAATGATATTAAACGCTATGGTGCAATTGATGGAGAAACTGTTCCTGCATCTAACAATGCATATGATTTATTGAATTGGGATACTACACGCTACACTAATTGGCAAAAGGTTCTATATGGCGGTACTGGTAAAAGTACTGAAGTACAAGGTAGTCTATCAGGAGGGGAGGCTAATACCACTTTCCGTATTGGAGGAGGTTATAATCGAACAACAAATATATTGGCGGTTAGTGGTGCAGATCAAAAGGCATCGTTATCATTCAGTTTAACTCATAATTCTACTGATCAACGCTTTAGTATATCGCTTTCCAGTTCATATAGTCATGCACAATCCGATATGATAAATTTACCAGGTATTATTACGATGCCACCAAATGCTCCCCCAATTTTTGATAAAAAGGGAAATCTAAATTACAATGACTGGAGGATATCTGGCAATTTCCCTTTTGAGGTCTTACTTCGCCCATATACTTCTAAAACCAATTTTTTAAATAGTGGAATAAATATAAGTTATCGACTTGTCAAAGGATTAAGTATAAGTACGGGGATAGGGTATAATAATGCACAAGTGGACCAAATAAGTCTTAGCCCAATAGCCTCTAAAGATCCATCAAGTAATCCAACTGGGAGTGCTTATTTTGGGAAAAATAGTAATAAGGGGTGGATTATCGAACCTCAATTAAACTATGATGTAGTTGTTGGAAAAAGCAAATTAAATGTTTTGCTCGGGAGTTCCGTACAACAAAGTAGTACAGAAGGACTTTATGTCCAAGGAACTGGGTATACTACAGATGAGTTGCTAAAAACTATCACAAATGCACCTAGAGTACGTAGTATTGATAATTATGGAGAATATAAATACGCTGCTCTGTTCGGACGCATTACTTATAATTGGAATAATAAGTATATACTTAATTTTAATGGTCGTAGGGATGGGTCAAGTAAATTTGGACCTGGTAGACAATATGGGAATTTCGGGGCTGTAGGTGCGGCATGGTTATTTTCTGAAGAGAGTTGGTTTGAAAAATCTCTGCCGTTTATAAGTTTCGGTAAACTTAGAGGTAGCTATGGTACAACAGGCAGTGATGCAATTGGGGATTATCAATATCTTACAAGATGGTCTTCTGCTAACCTTCAGAGTTATAATGGTATACTGCCTATTGCTCCTACTCAGAATGCAAATCCAAATTATCAGTGGGAAGTAAACAAGAAGTTAGAAGGAGCTATTGATTTGGGCTTCATGAAGGATCGCTATAGTTTAAGTATTGTTTATTATAGGAATCGCTGTGGAAATCAATTGACTCAGTTTCCTACACCAGCTTTTACTGGTTTTACTAGTGTTGCAGCTAATTCGCCGGCTTTGGTTGAAAATATGGGATGGGAATTTACTGCGGGAGCCAATATAATGGATCTAAAAGATTTTAGATGGACGGTAAACGTAAACACTTCATTTAACAAGAATAAACTTATTGCATACCCTAATTTAGCTTCATCTCCACATGCTGGTGTCTACGAAATTGGGCAGCCACTAAATAATATCAAACGTCTTCACTATACAGGTGTAGATCCGAAGACAGGACTTTATACTTTCGAAGATAAAAATAAGGATGGAACAATAAGTACTTCTGCAGGAGTTAAAGATGATAGATACATACTTAATCTAACACCCAAATTTTTTGGTGGGGTAAGTATGAATTTTAATTATAAAGAATTTCAACTAGGGTTGGTTTTTAACATTAAAAAACAAATTGGACAGAACGCGTTAGGTCAGGGAGGATATATTCCAGGAACTTTGTTTAATCAACCTGTCAGCGTTATAACCAGTAACCGTTGGAAAAATAACGGAGATATATCCACCTATGCGGCTTTCACTACTGTGCCTTATCGAAATGAAAGCTATTCTAATTACGGATATAGTTCTGATGCCGGATATGCAGATGCATCTTATATACGGTTGTCTAACCTTGCTTTATCTTATAGTTTACCTAGTTCATGGATCAGGAAAATTGGAATGAAGGGATGTCGAATTTACATGAATGCCAATAACCTGTTTGTCATAACGAAATATAAAGGAGTAGATCCGGAAACTCAAAATTTTGGTGGCCTTCCCCCAACTAGAAATATCGTTGGGGGCATTAATCTAAATTTTTAAATAGACAACAATCATGATAGATAATATATATAGTTATATAGCATCATTTAAGGTATTTTTTAGTGAATATAAGAATAGGGATTGTATCCATTTATATACTCTCAATATATTTAGAACTTCTTGTTTACTCTTTTTATGTTTTAGTTTGAGCAATTGCAAAAAACTCGTGCAGGTGGGAGAACCTGTTGATACAATTACGAGTTCAGAAACTTTTAAAACAGAAGCTAATGCTACAGCTGCATTGATACAGATATATAGTAGCATGTCTAATGATCAAGGGAATTTCAGTATTGGAAATGGATTAATTACAATTTGTGCAGGACTCTCTGCTGATGAATTGAATTATTTTGGGACTGATCCACAAATGCTTCAATTTCAATCTAATAGTTTGCAATCAAAAAATTCTGTATTAAATGGACAGCTTTGGTCTCCTGCATATAAAAATATATATTATGCAAATGCGGTAATCGAAGGTGTGCAGATCTCTAATAATATCTCTCAAAATATGAAGGATGAATTAATTGGAGAAGCCAAGTTTCTTCGTGCATTTACTAATTTTTATTTAGTAAATATATTTGGTGATGTTCCTCTTATTTCTACTACTGATTGGACTAAAATTGTACAACTTCCTCGTACATCAAAAGAAGATGTATATAAGAATATTGTATCAGATCTTAAAGAATCTCAAAACCTTTTACCTGATGATTATTCGGTTTCGGGAGGGGAAAGAACTCGTGCAAATAAATCGGCAGCAACAGCACTACTTGCAAGAGTATATTTGTATATGGGCAATTGGGCAGATGCTGTTACGCAAGCCACTTCCATTTTAGATAACTTAAACAATTATTCCCTAACTAAAAACCTGGCGGATGTTTTTCTGAAAGACAATGTTGAAACAATTTTGGAATTAGAAGTAAACAGTGACTTATTTCCATATACGGTAAGAGAGGCAAATCAAATAATTCCGGAAATATCTGCTCCCCCTAATTATTATATTACAAGTCAATTACTGAGTGCTTTTGAAGTAAATGATCAACGGAAGAAAATATGGATTGATAGTATTGATTTCTTAGGAAAAAAATATTATTATCCTTTTAAGTATACAGTTCGTCAAGGTGAAGGTGGTGCAGATGTCCCCCAATATTATATATTATTACGTATTGCTGAACAATATCTGATCAGGGCAGAGGCAAATGCACATTTAAATAATTTAAATAAGGCCATTGATGATGTTAATGTAATACGTTCAAGGGCGGAATTATCTAAACTATTTTATACTTCTAATCAGACAGAGGTATTTGCTGCTATTGTACAAGAAAGAAGAATAGAGTTTTTTGCTGAATGGGGACATCGTTGGCTTGATCTGAAGAGAACAGGAGTAGCATCTTCTACATTGAGTATAGTTAAAAGTGGTTGGAAGACTGGGGCAGAATTATATCCTATACCATGGTCTGAAATTCAAACTGATCCTAACTTAAGTCAAAATTCTGGATATGACCAATAGTATAATGGAGAAAAGTATTTATTTAAAGAGTATAAAAATTTCGAATAATTGATTTTGAAAACGGTCTCAAAAATTTCGATATAAAAATGAGGAAAATTAGGTTTAGTCGTCAATGGAAAATTCTAAATGGAATATTATTTTTCATAATTCCAATAAGTTTGTTCGCTCAAAAGAAAGAAACATATTCTTTACACGGTAAAATTACAGGATTAAAAGAGAATGAAAAGGTTACAATGCAACTAGTTGTAGGTACTGATTTTAAATTTGAAAATAGGGATTCGGGATATGTTAAAAATGGAGAGTTTTCCATTATAGGCTCTGTCCCAGAAGGCCCCCGAACATATTGGATAAATTTTGATAAACATCCTTCTCAATGCGTTATTTTATTTATTGATAATGGAGAGAATATTTTTATAAACTGTTTGAAAGATATTGGAACAATTCATCACAGTTATTTACAACATTTTATGACAATTGATGGTAGTCCCTCTAATTATGCAATGAATTGTTTAGTTCCTATATTAACTCAATATAGACAAGCTCGAGGAGCCATTCATCGTTATTTAGATAAAATTCAGGATTCTCTTGGTTTTAATCCGACAATAATAGACCCAGTTTTAACATTGAAAAATACGTTAAAAGGCAATTTGTACCATTCGTTCTTTGAAAATATTGAGCCGGACTATATTAAAGCAGTGCCGGTTCTTGCTGAAGAAGCCTTGATTGATGCTACAGATAGAGCTTGGTATTGGAAGAACGTATATGACAGTCTTGACGATTATCAGAAAAATACATATAGTGGAAGAAGATTAAAAGAAAAGGTGGCTCTATGTATAGGGCAGCCTTTTCCTTGTTTCACTTTGCCTACTCCTGAAGGGCAACTGTTAGAATTGAAAAAAGTTGTTACTGAAAATAAACTAACAATAGTTCAGTTCTGGTCATCTAATTCTTATCAGGTTGACAAATATCAGGAGGAATTATTATTGATATTTAAAAAGTATAAAAGCAAAGGTATAAATATTATAGGTGTTTCTTCTGATACTGTTTTAAATAAATGGAAAGCTGGTATTTTGAGAAATGATATCCCCTGGAGCCAGGTATCAGATTTGAAAGGGGCCAATGGAATTGTGGCCAAAATTTATCATGAGTATGGTGATTCTAAGATGCCGAATACTACTAATGTTATAATTGATGAAAATGGTAAGATTTTAGCATGGGATATTAGCGGATGGGAGTTGCAATGGTTTTTATGGAAACGATTTGATGCCAATATACCTAAGGCTGTCGTAAATAAATAAACATTTCCAGATTTAGAAAGTATTCATTGCAATATTATGAAAAACAGAGTAATACCATCAATTGTCTTCTTATTTATAATACAAATTTCCTTTGCTCAAAAAAGAGGATGGCAAAATCTTGATCTTCAAAAGGATACAGTTTTAGGTATTAGTCTTGAAAAAGCCTATGATATTTTATTGAAAAATAAGCAGCCTAAAATGGTAATTGTGGCGGTTATTGACTCTGGAATTGATACACTTCATCAAGATTTGAAATCGGTTCTTTGGCGTAATCCTGAAAATGGATATCATGGTGAAAATTATTTAGCAGAAGAAAGAGGAAGAGAAGATATTACAAATTTGGCAAGTTTAAGGAAAGATTTCTATGATAGCCTTTCATACGAAATCGTTCCTGATATATATCGGAATGATTATCAAACTCACCGTAAATTGGAAGAAGGATTTCGTGCACATGTAGAAGGTATGCGTTCATTTATGACTGAGTTAGAATCATCATCAAACATACTTAACCTAATAGTAGAAAGAATAGGAAAGAAAAATCCTACGCTTTTTGATTTTCAAAATTACAAATCGCAGAACAATGAGGAAAAGCAACTAATAAGTTTAATTATCAGAATATTGCCACAGTACCCTGATTTTAATACATTCAAGAATGCGGAGTTAGATTTGTTAGTTAGAAGAGCGCAGGAGCATCTTTTGATCGGTTTAAACTTGAAAAGTTTACCAGGAAAATATGAGATGTTACAAACGGATGGTAACATACAATATGATCCATTGGGGCTCGTTGCCCCCCCCAATTTTACACCCTTTCATGGAACGCATGTGGCAGGTATTATTGGGGCTTCAAGATTTAATGGTATCGGTGTAGATGGTGTTGCTAATAACGTACAAATTATGATGTTAAAAGTGACTTCGAATATTAGAGAATTAAGAGATCACAATCTTGCAAATGCTATTCGATTTGCAACCGATAAAGGGGCAAGCATAATAAATCTTAGTTTTGGAAAGCCTTATAGTTGGAATAAAAAAGAAGTCGATGATGCGGTGAAATATGCAATGAAAAATGATGTGTTAATTATCCATGCAGCAGGTAATGCCGGAGAGGATTTAGATCAGATTCCGCATTTCCCTAATCCCATTTATGCAGATAGTACTGGTATAGCTAAGGCTTGGATAGAAGTAGGTGCATCTGGTCCTAAGGATGATTCTACGTTGTTAGCTTCTTTTTCTAATTATGGGGAAAATAGCGTGGACATATTAGCTCCTGGTGTTCATATTTATTCTACAATACCTGGCAATAAATATGATGACTATAATGGATCTAGTATGGCAGCACCCCTGGTTGCAGGTGTTGCTGCTTTAATCAAGGAATATTACCCGGTTTTGACAGCAGTTCAAATAAAAGAGATTATATTAAAATCAGTTGTAAAAATTAAACATAATGTTGTTGTCAAAAGGGGAGGACAATACGCTTCAGTTCCATTTTCAACGATATGTAGTTCATCAGGTATCTTAAATGCTTATAATGCATTACAATTGGCAAGCATTATGAGTAAAGATAGTTTGTGAGATATAAATACTATTGAAAAAATTTATGGAATGCTGTCTCCAAATTGAGGAGACAGCATTCTAGTATTTGTATATGAATAAGGTATAAGAGCGTGAGTAAAATATTAAGGTACGTTATTTAAAATTTAAAATATATAGTTTTAGCTAAAGGGAGGGATGATGTGCGTAATGTAACAAATGTTCCACCTGCAGTACTAACTCTAGCTTTCTTAGTAGTTCCTGTTAATACTGTGGTAAGACATAGTGAAGTACTTCCAGAAAATATTGTACAGTTAAAGGGCGCCCTAGCATATGCTCTAGTTGGAGATACTCTTTTAGTAGGTTTCGTTGCATAAATGGCACCCACTGTGAGTGTTATAGCACTTGTAATAATAAGATATCTAGAAGGGTTCATATTAATTATTTTAATTAGAATAATAAATTCTCTTTAATATTTAATTTTGCTATTAATTTCAGATTTTACATGACGAAGGTGATATTGAAAAATAACAATAGGCTGCCCCATAAATAACTTCTGAGGCAGCCTATTAATCTTATACTTGTACCAAATATAAGATGTGTACAAGTTGGGCGAAACTATATTATTTTATATATATAGTTTTTGCATTACTAGCAGATGATGTACGCAAAGTTACAGATGATCCACTTACTGTGCTAAACTTAGCTTTCTTACCACTGTCTGTTGCTGTCGTAAGATATGGAGAAGCTACTCCTGCAAATAGTGTTGCATTAAAAGGGGATCTAGCATAAGCTTTAGTTGCAGCAGCTTTTTTAGCTGGTTTTGTTGCATAGATACTACCAACAATGAGTGTTAATGCTCCTGCGAAAAGCGCAATTTTTGAATTTTTCATGATTTTTTTTTTAGATTATTAATAATTGTCTACTTTTTAAGGGGTAGACTTTCCCTGTGATGTTCATCTTTCAATGAATTAAAGTCATTCTGTTATAAACAGAATGGATTTCATTAGCTAATGATAGTATGAATATTACATCTACTTTATTTGCAACTAAAGCAGAGTTATTTTAAAAGCGTTAAGACAGTATACAGTGCCCCAACCGATATGGAGCCCAATTTTTTAATAAGAAATGAATAATTCCAGATGTACCTACTAATAAGTCAGCAGTAGGGCGATTGTGTTCTTGTAATTGCCAATAGCAAGCGTTTTTGTTTTCTATCATTCTGGTATGTATTAACAAATTTGTAAGCCAGTCTGCCCTTTGCTTCCATTCTTCATTTTTAAAGACATACCATGCTTCTAAATATAGCTCTCCGATTCCTGCGATTCCTACATCTTGTGTTAGATTATTATTTATCATATATGCATGGAAGTTACTAAGTGCGGCTTCTGAAATTTTTTTATATTGAACGTCTTGTATTATTTCATAAGCTCTTATAAAAGTTAGAATAACTCCTGTCCATTCACTACCTGTTTTATATTTTTCTCCAATTATTTTTTTATATTTTTTTCGATTGAACAAATCGTTAAGACCATTAGTCTTTTTAATCAACCAATTTAGTGCCCTAATTGCTGCATTTTTAACCACTTCATTCGGATAAACTGATATATACTGAAGTAAGAAAAACGCGATACCTGAAACACCATATGAAAATCCAATTAATGTGGAAGCGCTTTTTTTACTTGAATTATTTAATATCCATGAACCATCTTTTTGCTGTGAATTTAATAACACTGTTAGATATGATTCAAGCAATTGTCTAATGACATTGGTATCAAGATATGTTTTGCATATTAGGGCTGCTATGCCTTGGCCGGCAATCCCATCAGCTATATTTAAGTTATTGTTGGGTATTTGCAGGTAGGACTGTATTCTATATCTGTTTAAATCGTTATCTTCTAAGAGATCAGATTGAATCGCTTCCTGTAAGGCTATGGCTACTCCAGCTGCTCCATCGTGTAATCCAGGGCTTATACTAGCTAATATCCCCAAAGAATTCTCTTCAATATAATGCCACCCTTTATAATAACTATCTATACATGAATCAATATCGAATCCTAGTCTTTTGGCTTTTGCCAATAAATAGAGAACCCCGCCAATTCCTTCTCTTAAACCAATAACTTTTGTATATTCTCTTTGGGACGAAGATCCTGCATTTTCTGTCGTTGATAATTTAGAACACCACATACCTTCACTTATAACTGTAGGAGATATGATCAAACCTTTAATAGAATTTAGGATCGTTTCCTCCAAAGTATGTGTACTTAGTACTTGAACTTGTAATGTGTCCGTACCGTCTTTTTTAGTTGATAGATTTATCTGACATTGTTCAATGACTGATTTTATGAATCCTAAGGTTGGTCTCTCTTCGGGAGCATGATTAAAACAAGCACTGACTAAATCAGAGATTGTTCTATCTCCAACGAAAAAGTTGATATGTTCTTCAAGGATTATTATATCTTGAGTATCAAATTTCGCTGGAGATAAACCGGTGAGAATACAAAGCATGAGTGCCCCCAAGCCGTAAATATCTTCTTTGACAGTAGGTAAATATTCTTTTTGTTGCTCGGGTGACATATATCCGGGTGTACCTAATGGAAAAGGAGGATTGGGAACACCTTCTTTCAGAGAATAAGTAAGTTCCATATCAATCAGGAAAAATTGTCCATTATCGTCAATTATAAAATTAGCAGGTTGTATATCGCGGTGTATATATCCTTTATAATGTAATTTTTCAATAATTGATATAATTTGTAAAAGATAGCTTATTAAGATAATATGTTCTTCATTTGTTAAGTACTTCCAACTTATGCGATTAAATGTAAATTGTTTGAGCCGATCTTCAAGTGATGTCCCTTTGATAAATTCCATCACTAAATAAGTATTGTCATCTTCTTCGAAGGAGTCAATTATCTTGGGCATAGGAATATCCTCTGCCAATTCATTTTGAAGATATTGTTGCCATAATAGCCGATCCCTAATATCCCGCCCAATATCGTCTGATACCATATGCTTTTTTCCTTCTTTAATTACACAAGGAGCCGTTCTAAAAAGGCCTTTTACATAAATTCCACTATATACATTACCTCTTACATCATCTTTAAGAACTGAGAGCGGTTTATAGAAATGAGCGAATACCTTTTTCGGAATTGGTACTATAGGATTGGTTAATGAAGTAAATGGCCATGTTATTCCTTGTGGAAGTACAAAAGGAATTGAATAAGGATCTTTTATTAAATGTCCACTGGCATCATAGATAAACTTATTTCTTTTTCCCTCATCGTCATTCTGCATGATTGGATTAAAACTTCCATATCTGGCATAAATAATACTCCCTAAATAGACATCCGTTAATATTTGAGGTCCTTTAAATGATTTAGTAAGTAATATTAATTCTCTAGCAATATGAAGAGCGATAACGTTATTTTCAGGATAAATACTAATAACCTTTCCTACCTGTCGAATGCCTAATACACCATTTAATAAATTCAGGCAGGCTTCTCTATTTTTTGCAGCCTTAAAGGAAATATTTTCTGCTATTAAAAAAGGAACAATTGCTTGTAATAGGTCACTTACCTGTGAAATCACAACTGAGATATGAATAATCCACCCTTGCACTTGTGTTATTTCACCTACCTGTAAATAATAGTCGGCTACGTTATACTGAAGGCCGTAAGTGTCCAATATTTTAGAATAGTCATCGAAGTTTTGGTAGTTATTCTTCGGATGCTTAACAACTGAGGGTATGCTTGTATTGATATTCTGTTCCAACATAATTTGTATTGAACTTGGATGTTAAACCGATTTATATTCTTCTCACATTTAAATAACTCCTATTTCACCGGAAATTTGCAGATTGCTCACTACTTTCTTTGAGACCTTTTTATTTATACGTTCAATAAGCAACAACGTAGAGGAAAAGCCAATGATTAAAGGGAATACTTCGTATCTAAGCACAATGATTGTAGTCGATATACAAAAGATAAAATTGGCAATCCAAAAGCAACCAATTAGAATGAAGAGACTGTATCTTTTAATACAAGCAAATGAATATTCATTTTTAATCAGAAATGATATTGCATTGCCTAATAAATAAAGGTTTATCATAAGAAAGATAAAAGGGAATATGAATAAAATGCGCCCTTGTATATTTGGAGAAACACTGCTGATTTCTACATTTTTGTAGTGGAACCAGTACCGGGCAATCGGGTATACCTTATTCATTCCTAAGTTATACACTTCCAGTTTTTCGAGGTGAGGTATGAAATAGTTTTTTGAATTGGGAATAACAAATTCGTGAAAATAAGCCGTCGGATTATTCTTAATTAAATAACTGGCATATTCTGTGAATATTACGGAAGCTTTCCCCCAGGCTACTACACTACTGTATTCGTCTGTTATTTTATAGTGATTGCTAAAGTATACTTTCAATGGAGCCGTTGAATACTGAATAAAAAAATTACCAGGGTTTTTCATAAGATATACTTCCTTGAAGTCGGAAGGAATAGAGCTATAAAATTGCTGACTTAAATTGTCTAATTCCTTAGATTGCGTAGATGGAAAATTTCTGGGAGCATCTAAATATTCGTATGCATATAATATGTTGTTAGCCAACTGCCATCCTGTGAACAAGGAAAATTGTTTTGTCCCTGTCATTTTATATGCAACATTTCTGGTATGTACAACAAATGGTAGTATGAACATTAATCCTAGTAAGGTGCCGAATACCTTCAATGATAACTTATAAGATGATAATACAAAGGCGACTGCTGTAATAAAAGGATAGTAATAAGCATTATTTCTTACAGTAAAGCAAGCGAACAATAATATCGCCTGTATAAATATTTGAGATATATGAGGACGCTGTATAATCCATATTAACTGCGTAAACCAGCATAAGCTAAGTGCTATGAATAACGGGTCACTATTGATATAATTGCTTACATATAAAACTAAGGGATTAAAGAATAGGAAAATGAATGTGATAATTTGATTTGCTCTACCAAGATTAAAGAAATACAATATTGTAAAGAAAAAATACAAAGATGCCAATTCAAAAAAGAAGTACTGAAATCCAACCAATGCAGTATCTGAGTACGTGATGAAGTGGAATATCCTTAGAAACTTGGAATATCCGATTGGCCATATGCTTACATCTAAATTTGCATAGGCGGCATATATATAACTATAAGAATCGGAGAAGAAATCTGCATAAGGATATAATAGCTTAAATATAATAAACTGTACAATCATACCTGCTAGTGCTATGAAAAGATATTTTTTGTTGGTCCGATCCTTCAGAATAAAATCAAAAAAAGAAATATGGTTATTCATCTTAAGCCTCTTTTGCGTATGATACAATTGGATGAGTTGCTATTATTACTGGATTATTTTTTCTTACAAATAATCCATACTTCACGATACAGTACACTGTTCTCACGCCATCTTTCCACTTAATCTTCTTTCCTTCTTTATATGTCCTGCCATAATAAGATATACCTACTTCATAAATTCTCACACCATCTACTTTTGCTATTTTAGCTGTCACCTCCGGCTCAAACCCAAATCGTTTTTCCTGGAGTTTGATCTTTTGAATGATGTCTGTTCTGAATACTTTATAGCCTGTTTCCATGTCTGTGAGGTTCAAGTTGGAGAACATGTTAGACAGGAATGTAAGTACCCTGTTGCCTATAGAATGCCAGAAGAAAAGAATCCTGTGAGGGTTACCTCCCATAAAGCGTGAGCCATAAACAACATCCGCAAAGCCGTGAATAATAGGCTTTAAAAGGGTGTTGTATTCGTATGGATCATACTCCATGTCAGCGTCCTGAATCAATAGATATTCACCCGTCGCACTCATTATACCAACATGAATAGCAGCCCCTTTGCCTTGATTTATCGACTGCCGGATATATTTGATACTTATATCTGGGTTATCATGCATGTATTGAATCACTTTCTGCTCTGTATTATCCTTAGAGCAATCATTTACAATGATTAACTCCTTCTCAATATTCTTAATCAGCTTAACATCTTTTATCTTATCTAAAATAGATCCAATGGTTTTTTCTTCATTGTACGCGGGAATTATGATGGATAATTTTCCTATTTCCCGCCATATAGGATCGACAGCAGGTGTCGTATCAATAATATAATCGTTAATGTTACCCATGGACTAATTGATTATGGATTTGAAAATAGATATCTGATCCTGCTATTGGCGCAGAATAGGCGTACAAACAAATCACCTATAAAGATGTTTTTAATGCAAACGGAAAGCTATAACGAGAGGCATACTAATGCAACCTGATTGTATCTACAACAAATCTGTTATAAACGCAATACTCCTACAAGGATCATTCAATAAAGCCTTACAATGCTGATTTTAACGTAGTGGTTTCCTAAAATCTAATTATAGACATGTTATATTTCTGGGCATAAACACTGGTTATGGGTTTACAATATTTCAGGGTTGTCAGGATGGACCTATTTTCATAAGCGTATTAATAGATATTTCCATGCTGCTCTGTAAAGGTGAAGAATTAACTTTAAAATAATGTGCAATTATTCGAATTTAAAATCTACAACTTTTCGTCACTTCAATAATATTATATTATCCTACTTCGCTGTTTTCCAACCACTGTTGGCGGTATTGCCGGGGTGAACAGTAATAATGTTTACGAAATACAAATGAAAAATAGTTGGATCCTGCAAAGCCAACGTGAACACTTATGGAGCCTACAGACATGTTCGTATTTTTTAACAGTTCAACTGCTTCATTAATACGTTGAAATTCTATGTATTCTCTTGGTGCAAGACTGAATAGCTTTTTAAAATTTCTTTCGAAACTTCGTAAGTTCATACCAGCCTGTCTACTCAAAGAACGAATAGAAAGAGGCAAATGGATATTCTGTTGAATAAATATCTGAATTTCCTTAAGTTTTACTTCCTGATCTGTGTTCAGAGAATCATTTTTCTCAACCGCTTTTTGTGCCGAAAAATATTTAAGTAAAAGATCATTAATCCGGGTTTCAAGAAATAATTTATGTACGGGCCCTTCCAGATCACAATAACGAATTGCATCAATTATTTTTCTCTCATCTGATCCTGCATCAAATATGGAGATAACTTTGGCCTTTGCATTACTGTTTTTTTGATGTTGATATAGCTCTTTGAAGTTTGGGTGCTGTTCTGCAAATTTTTCAACAAATCTGGTAGAAAAGGAAATACAGACAAGGTCGCATTCGTCAGTAATAAAGTCGGCAGTATTACTTAAATGGGGTGGTACATAATAAAATCCATATCTGTTTTTTTGTAATGAAATTTTTCCATGGCCTTGAAAATCAAAGGATATGCTCCCCTTTAATATAAATATAATGGCTACCATTGGAGCATCTGCAATAGCATATAAACGGATAGGTCTTTTCATGAGAAAGCTCTGCCAACTGAATACCCATGAGCTGTCTTGTATCTCTTGTGTAAAGTAACATCCAAAAGGGCCTTCTTTATATTGAACGTATGCATCTTTTAATGTGCGTATCTGGTACTGTGAAGGTAATTGTTGAGATACGGTACTATCTGGTTCATTTGTAGGCGCTACGTTGAATCTCATAATAGCTGCTCTTTCCTCATTATTCATATTATTCTGGTTTCTGTATGATGAGTTAACACTGGGTTATATGCAATGAATGGACATTCCCCAATAATACTTATTGGGGTTTAGTGACAGGGACATCCCATTCCATAGCAAATTGCGATTAGAAATTCAGGTCTTGTATGGTGGCGGCACAAGGCCATTTATTTGATTCATCATCGCCTGTCGAGACTTATTACAGGTTAGAAGCACACTACCAATTTAGTTTCTCATACTGCTATAATGTTGCATAAACAAAAACTTAACATTGAGATAATGTTAGCTACAACTGTAAAATTTAATATGACTGTTGCAATAATTCAGTCAATAAAAAGATCTTTATTGACTACATCACGCTAAATTATTATCCGATGAAATTTAGATTTGCAGACTACCCCGAAGAATCATTAAAATTTATCGATGCTATTCCTTTAAATTATTGCAATTCTATTAATGAGTTTGCGAAACCCCGTTTATTATCATCTTCCTTTTTAGATATTATGTATCATGAACGTTATCTAAAAGGCTGTAAGCTCAGAAATATGGTTTTCTATGTTAAGAAACCAGTAACATTGTTAACTTCTATTGGCAGTACCCGAGGAATTATAGATTGTATGTTATCAGGAAATATGGATTTTCAATTGAATGGACAGGAGAAAATTTCTTTTAATGAAGGTGAGTATAATGTTTTTCTGATGAATACAGATCAGCATAAAATATACCTGCAACCAGGTATGCATGAGTTGCAACGAAGTGAATATTCAATAGAGATCATTAAGCGACTAGAGGAAGAAACCTCTGAGACAAGATATTGGTTGGATAAGTATGAATCAGAGGGATCCGTTGTTTTGAATAAAGGGACAACCTGGGATGAATTATATTCTTTGCAGAATGAACTGAAGCATACCTCCGTTACGAACCCCTTCCGGGAAGAGTGGTTTTACCTCAAGTTGCGGGAACTCCTGGTTTTAACATTTGAACATAATGCGTTAATCCTTCAAAAGCAATAAACTCCGCTCATCAAAATTAAAGATGCTTCATCCAGCTTTGCTGATGGTTGAACAGAGAATTGTGTACTTTCCGTTTGGAAAACGCCGTTCCTCAATATATGTCTCAATCTGTATCATTGCCCGGGAAGCCGGAGAATACCAAATTTTTTGGATTAGATCACCTCAGAACATTCGCTATCACATTCGTTATCTTATTCCACTATAGGCTCTTTAAGCATCCGGAGTGGATGGATCAGGCTTTCGCTTTTGGCTGGACAGGCGTTGATCTCTTTTTCGTCCTTAGTGGATATCTGATTTCTGCACAGCTATTCAGTAAGATTGCACAAGGGAAGGGGATTTCGTTAAAAGAATTCTTTCTTAAAAGGTTCTTTAGGATTATCCCTGCTTATCTGGCAGTAGTTGCTCTTTATTTTTGTATCCCGGTATTCAGAGAACGGGAAGCATTACCACCATTATGGAAGTTCCTGACGTTTACGCAGAACCTGGGAGTAAACCTCAAAACAAATGGCACTTTCTCCCATGCCTGGTCGCTTTGTATAGAAGAACAGTTCTATTTATTATTGCCTTTGATCATTACAGTATTACTTTATTTAAAAGCAGGTCGTAAATCAGCCTGGTTGATTGGTATATTATTTATAGCAGGATTTGCATTGCGGTATATGAGCTGGACGCAATTTGTGGTACCATTTCAGGGAACAGATGATTCCTGGGTAGCATGGTACAGAGCGATCTATTATCCCACTTACAATAGGCTGGATAGCCTCCTGGTAGGGGTAAGTATCGCTGGCATATTCCAGTTCTGGCCAGCAGTAAAAGAAAAAGTGACAAGATATGGTAATGTTATCTTGATCATAGGGGTATTATTACTAGCAGCCGCTTATTTTTTATGTATTGACCAGGAATCATTCAACGCTACGATTTTTGGATTTCCATTAATCGCCATTGCTTATGGGGCGATTGTGACAGCCGCGATCAGTCCGTCTTGTTTTCTTTATAGGCTTAATTCAAGAATATCGTCCCGTATAGCTATCTTATCTTATTCGATTTATCTGAGTCATAAAGGTGTTATTCATTTGACTCAACTGCAATGTAGTAAATGGGGAATAGCTGAAAAGGGTCATTTAATGTTTTTTATTTGCATGGTTACAACAGTGTCAGGAGCATTAATATTGAGGTATATAGTAGAGAAACCATTTCTTCGGATCAGGGATTATATTTTGTATAAAGAAAACGACAGATAATATTGTTAAGCCTGTCGCGTTCTTAAACATTGATCTCCCTGAAATTGGTTAATTTCATTGAAGGAAAACATAATATTTTATAATTAGCAGGTCTCACGTATTGGAAAAGTTAGCAACCTATTAACCCGTAGGTTGAATAAGTAACATTGTGTACCTCATCGTTTTGTATGAAAAGAATCTTATTATTCATATCATTCCTGTTTAGCGTGCATAATTTATGTGCGCAGGTGACCTATACGGTGTCAGGAAGTATAAAGGATAGTACAGGTCAGGAGATGATAGGTGCAAATATACTACTCATTTCAGGAAAGGATAGCCTACATGCCGCCAGCAATGACAAGGGGCAATTCAGTTTCCCAAAAGTAAAACAAACCGTTTTTACATTGCGCATTACTATCATGGGATATGATCCATGGTATAAAGAATTTTCATATAAAGAAGCCGGCGCTGTTATTGACCTTCCTTTGATTACAATGACGATGAAAACAAATAAACTGAATGAGATTGTTGTAAGGGGAAAGGTGTCGTCCATTATCATGAAGGAAGACACGATAGAGTACCGCGCAGATCAATATAAGCTAAGGCCAAACTCTGTGGTGGAAGACCTGGTAAAACGATTGCCAGGTATGGAGGTAGACCAGGATGGAAATATAACATCACAGGGTAAAAAGATCACGAAGATCCGTATTAATGGGAAAGATTTTATGGTGGATGATATCAAGACCTTAACACGCATGTTACCGGTTGATTTGATTGATAAACTCCAGCTGATTGATGATTATGGTGATATGGCAAGAGCAACTGGCCGAAAGACAGGGGAGCCTCAACATATCATTAACATTCAGACTAAATCAGACCTAAGTAAAGCCTATCAGGGGAAAGCAATTGCTGGAGCAGGTAATGATGGCCGGCATAACCTTGGATTGATGACAAATTATTTCAGTGAAGAACAGCAATTCTCTTTAATAGGGAACAGTAATAATACCGGATCACAAACAGGGAAAGTGACAACATCTAATGGTAATGTTAATTACAGAAATAATATCAGTAAAGCATTTACGGTGAATACCGGTTTTAATGCCGGGCATAATACGAGTAGCCAGTTATCTTCCAGCAACGTACAGACTGTTACCAGTGAAGGCTCGCTTTTTAGTGCTAATACCAGTAACAGCAATAGTAGCAGTGATAATTATAATTTCGCTGGTGGGGCAGAGTACAAGCCTAATGTAAATACACTGGCCAACTTTAACATGAATGTAAGCAGAAGTTCATCCATCAACAATAGTATTCAGTCCGCTAACCAGACAGGATTCCAGCATAAAGATCAGCTTACATCCAATTATATGACTAATAGTGCTCCTGCTATTGGCTTCAATGGATTTGCTATGCATCGGTTTAAAGGACTGGGTAGGGTTGTGTCATTAAATTTTTCTATTAATAACTCAGATAATAAAAGTAATCAGGATAGCTATGATAGCCTGCGTTATTATAATGCTGATAATACAGTATTGAAAGATTCTCTTTTACATCAGTTATTATATAAAACAAATGGAAATCTTAATACAGTTGCACAATTATCCTATGTAGAACCTTTAGATTCTCTATCCAGTCTGGAGTTAAAATATGTAATCAATGCTAATAAAACTTCTAATCTGCTGGAGACGCAATGGGTAGATCCTGGAGGTAAGAAAACATTTATTGATTCTCTTAGTAACCGGTATTCTTATACGATGATTCAACAACAGATTGAACTTAATTTCAGGCGTAACAAGGGCAAGCTGGATTATACATTAGGAGTGCGTTTACAACCCTCTTTACTACGCAGTAGCATTATATCAGGTCAACGGGCATTCAAACGTAGTATGCCACTGGTGCCTGTTCTTTCTGTGCAGTACAAATTGTCTAAGAAGGCAATGCTTATGCTAAATTACACAGGTAGTGTAGGCCTTCCCGGTTACCAGCAGCTACTACCTGTTGCAGATCTGACGAATGCACAGTTTCCGATAATTGGTAATCCTGACCTACGCACTTCTTTTACGCATCAATCTTCTCTTAGTTATCGTTCAGTAGGGCTGAATACCCTGTTTTTGTCTCTTTCTGGAAGTTATGTAAAAGATAATATTGTTACCAATGTAGTATTAGTAAAAGATAGTTTCAATACAGTGAAACAAGAGACCCGTTTTCTGAATGCAGATGGTAATTATAACGTTGGGATTAATTACGGTTGGTCAAAAAGATTCAGCGATGGCAAGTATAATCTTCATCTGAATGGGAGTAGTTTTTACAATAATAACATCCTTTTCCTTGATAATGTAAAGAAAACAGCGCAGAACTTTGCATTATCCCAAACAGTACGAGGAACCATGCTACAGCAATGGCTGGAATTGAATGGAAGTATCGGATATGCTTATAACAGGAATGTATATGCAATGGCACAGAATAGCATCACCAATATCACCACCTGGTCATTTAATATGAATGCTAAAGCATATTTCCTGAAAACATTTTCGTTAGCCGCAGATGTAAGGAAACAATTAAATACAGGTTACAGTGGCGGCGTGAATACAAATCCACTGATGCTTAATGGAACACTTGAAAAGACTTTCTTTAAGCGTAAACTCACCTGCCGCCTGCAAGGGTATAATCTCCTGGATGAAGGCGCGAGTGTATCCCAATCTATCTCCGGAAATACGGTGACTGAAAGCAGAAACCAACTTGCAGGCCGTTATTTTATTTTTACGCTGCAGTGCGATTTAAAACTATTTAAAGGAAATGGGAAATAGATATTCCCCTTCTCATTTTCTTACCAGATAATATTCAAACTCCTCAACAACTTCTCCCTATACGTCTTCTCAATAGGGATTATCGCACCATGCATTTCAACTTCATCAATGTCTAATGCCCTGATATTACTAAGGGAGATAATAAAAGAACGATGAATACGACAAAATATACTATCAGGAAGTACATCTCTTTCAAGTCGTGAAAGCGCAAAAGAAACATCGAATTTTCCTCTTGAAGTAATAACTCTGGAATGTTTGCCGAAGGATTCAATATAATGAATCTCACTGCTGTTAACTTTAACCAGACCTTCATCTGTGTTAAGGAAAAAATCTTCGTGCATAATGTGAAATTTTAATGGTTAAATCATGGGGAATTGGGATCTCAAACATCTACTGTAAATGTACGAAAAAAGTAAATAATTCAGTAAATTTGAGTATGTAAAAAATAACCATGGCAAAGACGAAAAACCCTCTCTGGGTGGGATTTAAAGGCGTTAGCGGAGCTGCCTTAAAGCAAATCGTTTTCAGGACTTATGGAGAGAATACTTACATCAGTAAGTATCCGGATATGAGCAATGTTATCCCTTCTGAATCCCAATTAAAAGAGAAGAGAAAATTTGCAGATGCAGTTAAATTTGCAACAGATATTGTGAATGACCCCGTTAAAAAAGCAGCGTATAAAGCAGCCGAAGGGAAAAGTGTTTATCACACCGCCATCAAAGATTATATGGAACAAGGGTAGAGATTCAGTGATCCTACGTTCATCCTACGTTCCGAACGTAGGATGAACGTAGGATGAGTTTTATTGTACCTTATAACTAGCTTATTACACATTAAATTTACTCCATGTACGAAGACATTTTCATCCAGGTCAGGTACAAATTATTAACCCGGGTCAATAGTAAAGATATACTGCTGATAGAAGCTGATGGTAACTACTCTAAAGTCACTACTACCAGTAACAGCTACCTCGTAAATGCTACGCTTACCCAGATAGAAGCAGATCTGCCACAAGATCTTTTCTGCCGTGTACATCGGGCTTATATCGTACCACTGAACCGTATCAGCGATATAGATGCTGACACTATTTATTTGAATAACAAACAAATCCCCATCGCAAAAAAATACAAAGAAAACCTGTTCAGCCGCTTAAAAATATTAAGATGAAATAGGTTTTTTAGTGTGGTCATCTATACATTTTAGTGTGGTCATATAGTTTGCTGTTTAAGTGAAAAGCCGAAGGATTAATATTGCCATACTGAGGCTGCGCCCGATACAAGAGAGAGGCGCCTCTTGTATCACTCAGTAAATTATTAATCATTAAAACCTACTACAATGGCAAAGACAAAAAATAACATCTTCATGACCGGCCTGTCCGGTACCGTGGGAAAACAAATGACCCTCACACAGAAAAAAGGAGATACTATTGTTGGCAAGAAAAGAGGCCCCAGCAGTATCCCCGCCACAGACCCACAACTGGACATCCAGGATAGGTTCAAAATAGCCAGCAAATACGCAAAAGCTGCTATCCTGGACCCTGTTACCAAAGCCGCCTATACAGCGGCCGCGAAAAACAACCAGAGTGCATATAATGTGGCGCTCGCGGATGCATTCAAAGCACCAGAGATTCAAAGCATCAACACGACTGCCTACCACGGCCAGGTCGGTGATATCATCACGATTCGTGCTGTAGACGATTTTAAAGTTGTAACAGTACAGGTGAGCATCACCACCGCAGCCGGTGTACTTGTAGAACAGGGGAATGCTGTGCTGACCGGTAACGGAATGGATTGGAAATACACAGTTACATCGTTAAATGAGGCGACGGCTGGTTCTAAGATCCGCGTAACCGCTAAAGATCTGCCGGCAAATGAAACGGTGGAGGAAGCAATAGCTGCTTAATGTTAAAAAGGGATTCAGCAATGAATCCCTTTTTAAATAAGGGCCCGGTAAGATTACCAGGCCTGTTCTATGATAACTATATCCCCAAATTAACGGGCAGTCCGGCAGGATTGACAGTCTGGTTAGGAACCCTGTTATGAACTTCTATGTATAAGGATAAAAGCAGCCCGACAGGATTACCGGGCCGTTTACATAACTATGAAAGCTATCCACGCAAAATTCTTTGTACAAGGATAAAAGCAACCCGGCAGGATTACCGGGTCGGCTACATCCCATTCTTGTCAACCCTATATTTAATTTCTTTGCATAAGGATAAAAGCAGCCCGGCAGGATTACCAGGCCGTTTTTCATAGTTATTGTTTAGTAAACCCTGAAAACTGAGCTGAAAATTATGAGCCAGGCAGAACTACCCGGCCATCGTATTTATAGTATGCAAACAACAAAAACTATTTCCTCTTATCCGTTGTATCAGGATCAAATGAGATGAGGTTGAACATCGCCCTCATTCTGCTTCTCAAACGATTCCCATAAATCTCTTCTAACTCATTGCCATTTAGATTCGTAGTAACATGTGTCAACATCTTATGAGAAATAAACAGATCATATCTCGATAACAGAATCTTCACCATCACATTCAATTTATCACCCCAGAAATTAACAGGCGTCTCCAGTCCCAGGTCATCAAAGCAGTATACGCGGGGTACGCTGCTATAGGGATGAAAAGCATTGGTGGTATACTTTGTAATAATTTCATAGCCTTTCTGGCTAAACTCAATGCTGATCTCCTGGCACGATTTGATCACCGGGTTAAAGGAATTTTTACTAAGATTTCTCATGAGATGCATCAGGGATGTTTTGCCACAGCCCACATTCCCGGTGAGTAATATGCCCTTATCGAAAACAATATTCTCTTCTTTGGCAACTACTTCATCATGCAATACATAAGCGATTAACTTACGCACCACTGGCCAGTCCAGCTCAGGAATTTCAAATCCCGGCCCATAGATGCGTTTACCATCTTCGGTAATGTGCTGAAAGAGGTAGTCGTAATCATAGCGGGATGTCATAACGTTTGTTTTGATTGACATGTAATTTTCCTGGTGTAGCAGCCTCGTTGGGGAGCAATCCTGTATTCAGCATCCATTTTCGCGCGGCGGATTCCCAATCCTGAATAGGATTTCCTTTAACGATCCAACCTCTGGCCTGGTAATAGAAGAAAAATTTGCGGGCTTCTGTTTGTGGCAAACCGTTAGTATTGAAATACCCTTCGACCTCTTCCTGAGAAGGATTTTTTATATCTTTTTTTTTGAGCGTGAGCCCGTTTACTCTCTCTTGTTTAACATTGTTTATATATTGTTTATTAGTAGGGCTCTTTTTTGAGCCGGCTCGATGCTCAGTTTCGGGCTGGGTACCCCGCTCTCTTCTAACCCCGTAATTCTTATCTCCCGTATTAAAAATGACCCGGTCCACATGGTTGTCAAATAGTAATTCCCCATCATCACTCCATAGCGTCATACTGATCATTGCAGGATTGTTTACATCAACACCAGGAGTGTAAGTAATCAATCCGCAGTTATGTAACTCCTTAAGGCATCGCAGGTAAGTGTTACGGGAACCTATCCTGCTGAATCCCATAGCGTCTTCCCTTATAACAGGAAATTCAGCCTGAAAATGATATTGATTCCAGATATGAAATAAAGCCACATACAGCGCCGCATGAGTAACGTGTAATCTTCGTCCTCCTTTATGAAAATTGGACATGGCGGTGTTTAAATGTTTAATGTAATTCACTGTCATTTGATTGGATTTTTTGAGATTAAATAATTACGGACGGAGTATATTCAACATCCGCAGTATTTTACGAAAAAGCTCTGCTCTAAAGAGATAGAGAGACTGTTTAGTTGGCCACTCTCTGGACATAAATTTTGATTGAATGATGAAGCAAATGAAGTGAAATAAACAATACGATAAGGGTGGCAGGGGTTGCGCAACCCCTGCCAATTAATTAATAATCAATGAAATATTTCATAAAAATAATTTCACTCCCTGGACAGATTTATCAGTTTAACCAGTATATCACGTACTGAATTTGCCAGTCCTGCACTTTTATCATAAAAAGCATTACGGACACTCCTTGTAGTGGGATCTTCACTCTCTATTGAAGTAAAGAAAACGGAGAAGAATTGGGCTAACACTGTTTTGTTATTATTGAGAATAAATCCCGATGTTAACAATAGTCCAACCAGGCGGCCTAATTGAGATACACTGAGGGAGGTCCGCACTTTAAAGTCCTTCCATATCTCCATTTCTGCCGGCAAATATCCATTGGACAATAATCCTTCATAGTTTTCCAGGAAGCTAAGCTCCGCAGCCAACCAGGATTCGAGTTGTTCCTTAAGAGGTTTGTGCAGCTTTTTGAGATACATGCCCGGATGAACAGTGATCTGGTTAAAGTACTTCCGGAATAAAAAGATCTTCTCTTTTTTATCTTTGATGCTTATTGCTTCATCAATATTTTGTCTGAGTATTTCGATGAAATAATTGAAATATTCAGGATCATTAAAATCGAATTGCAATAATACCAGCTGTACATCCTCAATTGATACTGTCTCTGTTAGTTGTTCATATAATTCGTGCAGCAGCTTTTGCAGATAGAACATTTCGTGATAGGAGACTTGCGCTCCATCAAGGAGAAATATCCTGTAAGGTTTCATTACAATACTCTTTAACTGCTCGTCCAGGTTCCCCATTCTGAAGCTAACAAGCTCAATTTCATCCATCAAAGTCTCCCGGGCTATTTGCATATAGATCTCCGGAAGCAGACAGTCTTCATCCAGGTAACGGGAGAAATCTTTCTCCAGGAAGTTTAGCAACTCTCCTAATGATTTGAAAATGTGCTTACTGATGTCATCATTAGCTTCCATTATAAGATCCATCAGGCGTACCAGTTGATGTTGCCTTGTTCTCACATAATATTCCACTGTTTTTTCATCAGTATAGCTATGTATAGCTTCCAGCATCCGCTGTTTCTCCCCATTCAATTCGAATATGATAGCATCAATGTCCTGTTGATCTATGGGTAAGAATTGCTGTTGCAGGGCAGCATGAACCAGTGTCTCGAAACGAGACATGTTTAAATTTGGCATCTTTAAATTATTTAAAATGAGAAATGTGGGTTAAGTCCTGCAGGAGATTAACTCTAAAGTTTGATGTATTTCAGATCTGGAGCAAAGATATTTTCAGGGGATGGAAATGCCAAGTACCACTCTATCCAGTTAAATGAACAGGAAACCATTCTGTTCATTTTTAAAACTGAAGTGGGGATGCAGTGAGTTGTTGTAGTGGAAATATATCAGCAGTGACTTAAGTCCATTATGATTAAATAATACCATTACTTGATTCATGATAAACGTACTTCCTTTATCTGTGACAATGATATAAAAACTAATTTATCAGTCAATAAAAATCCTTGACTATATAGACAGGTAATAGATGCCTTTTCATTATTTTCGGATATTTATAGATTAAATTTATCTCATGGCATTACCAATCAATATATCTGAATTGCTGAATGGACATACAGTTGAATGGGACCGAATTGAATGTAAGGCCGGCTGGAATCCGGAGGATATTGTTCATACCATTGTGGCGTTTGCAAATGATCTTAATAATTGGGGAGGAGGTTATATTTTTGTAGGAGTTGCAGAAAAGGATGGGATTCCTCAACTTCCCCCATTAGGAATAACTCAGAATAAAATGGACGGAATTCAAAAGGAACTATTAAACCTCACGTATCAGATACAACCCTATTATGCACCTGTTTCACAGCCATATGTTATTGAGGACAGGCATATTCTTGTAATATGGGTACCAGGTGGTGATAATCGTCCTTATAAAGCACCTACAACTTTAGGTGAAAAGGGGCAAAGGAGATATTATGTACGCCGTACGTCTAACTCTGTTCTTGCGAACCAACAAGAAGAACAATTATTGCTGGATATGGCCAAACGTATTCCCTTTGATGACAGGTTAAATCACCATGCTTCACTAGAAGATCTGGACTTTGGGCTTATTCGCGATTTCTTAGAAGATATAAAAAGTGATTTGAGGAAGGAAGCTGCTCATATGGAATTAGCAGAACTCGCCACTCAAATGCGTATTGTTGGTGGCCCACCTGAAGCTTTATTACCTATTAATGCAGGTCTGCTTTTCTTTTCGCAAAGTCCGCATAAATTTTTCAAAGGAGCCATTACTGAAGTGATTACATATTCAGATGATTCAGGGAAAAATTTTACAGAGAAAAAATTCTCCGGCCCAATTCATAAGCAATTAAAACAGGTACTATCCTTTATTGAAAGTAATATCGTAAGGCAAAGGATAACCAAGCAATCAAACAAGCCAGAAGCAGACAGAATAAATAATTATCCTATGGCAGCACTGGAAGAAGTGGTGGCAAATGCTTTTTACCATCGCAGTTATGAACTTGATAATCCTATAGAGATTAATATATTTCCGGATCGAATAGAAGTATTGACTTTTCCTGGACCCTTGCCACCAGTTAGTAAAAAGATGTTAAAACAGAGGAGAATTATAGCGCGTAATTATCGTAATCGCAGGGTAGGGGATTTTTTAAAAGAATTAAATCTTACGGAAGGTCGGTCAACTGGTTTTCCAACGATTTATGATAGTATGGATGAAAATGGTTCTCCTAAGCCAATATTTGAAACTGATGATGATTTTGGTTATTTTCTTGTGATAATACCTGTGCATCATTTATTTTTAGAGAAGAAGCCAACTCTTGATGAGGATGCATTGAAGATACTGCTATTTTGTATGACAGTTAAGAAGCGGTCGGAAATAATGGAGGAAATAGGGTTAAGTAATCATACTAAAAATTATAATACTCATATTGTTCCATTACTTGATGCTGGGTTATTGGCTTATACGGTGCCCAATAAACTCAAAAGTTCCGCACAAAAATATATTACTACGGCATATGGAGCAGAAATGCTTCAATAAATTTTCTTACTTAGGCATTGAGTAGTGTCTAAGTAGTGTCTAAGTGAAAGTATATTAATGCGTTGATTTTTATATTGTTATGATTTGTTGAATAATGACTTAGACACTATCAGTATCTAAGTCATGTATTGGTTTGTGAATTTCATTTATAATCCTTGGTTTACTACAAAATATTTCGATATTTTCTAGCCCCCTCCATGAGCCAAGAGGCCTCATTTTTGTGGTCTCTTGGCTATATCTCTACCTACAACCCCATCTTCGCATAAGGGACACGTATACCTTTCACGCGATAAAAATATGGATCAAGATACCCGTCAACACAGCCTTCTACACCACAGGCAGAAAAATTAAGACAATAAGTAACCAGTAACTCATTGCGTCCGTTGACAGACTCCGGATGTATTGCGGGAGTATAATACCGTGCATAATTACCGTATAAATATTCATTGATAGTATACACCTGCGTACGTGTTGTAAAAGGTCCTGTAGGACTATTACTGGTAGCTGTATATATATTCCTGGAGTTATCACAATTAAACCCCTGATCCATGGTTACCATCACATATTTGCCATTTACATAAGCAATGGTAGCTGTACCTAATCCGTCTGTAATCCTGGCTGCGTCACCGGATACCGGTGTATTCACCCAACCGGTACCATTCCAGAATGTCCATAATTGAGGATTCGTTATTGGAAAGCGGGCTACATGTACATTACAGGTATAACCGAATCCTGTTCCCTGTGTTCCAAATGCATACACATAACCATCTGCAGCTTTCACCATACCTGCTGAATAGAGAATGTTTGCCTGACCGCTCATTCCTGCAGGTAATGTCCTTTTCACCTGCCACTTGCTGCCACTCTTCGGCGTTAGGTCATACAGTGATTGATTGGTAGCAATTAAGCCCGAGCCCTCTCCACACTGCAGATATACATGATCCCCTATTTGCATTCCGGGACCAGGCCACGCAAACGTATTACCAGACTGAATATCACAGATCTGTTTCGGCTTGTTTTGAGCGCTGGAATCGCGGGTCATATTGATAGTGTTATCAACCCAGGGCCACCAGTTACCCGCTGTCGGCTGAATTAAAATAGAATTGCCATAGCTAAAGAAGGAGCTACAACTGAATTTACCATTAGGTTGTAAAGACGCTCCATCCCAGGCATCCTGTGTTACCCATAGCACATTACCATTGCTTAACGGAATACTGGTGCCTTCATCAAATGCAACTGATCCCTGTGAAGGATCATTTCTGTTAAAGAACCGTACAACATTATCATCACGGTAAGTATCAGCATCACGTTTTAGCAGTCGCCATTTCTGATTGTCACCTGTACCCAAAGTTTCCTGTGTTATCGCGCTGCCATTAGATGTGGAGCTGGCAGTAATGGCCATACCACTGCCTTTGTTAGTAATGCGATAGACATCAGCAGAATCAGTAGCCGTTATACTCCACAACTGTTCATCAGCAGGGAGAATAAATTCAGCGTATTGCTGTAATTGTACACCCGGTGTATGTGAAGCTCCGGGTAGATCAAGTAATTTACCACTGAATACATTTCTGATGTGGTAATATTTGATGTTGTTAACAGTGGTCTTATAGATGATATGCCATCTTTGCCAGCCATCAATATTACCGTTGGATATGGAGCTGGCATACTGGGTGATCCCGCGCTGATCGCTGTACTTTTCATTATAGGTGGGAAACCCGGATACTTCCATGTATTTGCCTCCTGCCAGGCATTCAAAAGTATAAATGTCGTAATCACTGATTGTAGTAGCGGCAAGTGCAGTGGATGCCTGTAGGGATTCATTAACCGGTTTCGTTTGTGTTTTGTTACAGTTTTGCAGGGTAATAAACACGAAAGGGGTTATGAGATACATAAATGTCTTTCTCATATCAATTTGGCTATTTTAAGGTTAACCAAATATAGTATTTTATGCTATTGCCCAGCGGGGAACAGACACCGAAGAGGGAAAATTGAAAACCATTCATTTTTTTCCGGTGCCTTGTTCCCGTTTGAGCAAATAAATTACCGGATATTAGAAAGAGAACCAGTATAAAAATACTGGTAGCTTATCATAGGTATAAGGCATAGGGACATTTTGTAAAAGTAAAATGGTCTCTTTTTCTTTTTCATGACAATGCTTTAAGTATTCACATGCAATCAGGGTGAAAAATAGAAAGAATAAATGAGACACTACCTATCACAGAAGTATGTGTTTAAACCCACTTTTTACATTTATATATCAGGGTTCGAATCTATAAGGCTGATAAAGAGCGGATTTGAGGGATTTTTACAAATGAGTAAGATAGCTGCTCAATGCAATTTTTTTGACATATATCAAAAACTATTTAATCCTGATAGCGGAATTTACCGGTTATTTCAATTTTTTTCGTGTGGAAGTCTTAGTTCGTACCCGGCTTAATGTCTCAATGGTTATGCCCAAAAAAGAGGCTACATAGGTAACCTGAAGCCGGTTGGCCAGGTGGGAATAGGATTCCAGAAAAAGCTCATATTTTTTTTCAGCGTTGTGCAGTCGGGTAATATATGCCCTGTTATTGGCGGATATATAATTATACTCTGTTATTTTTCTGCCAATAATATTAAACGAGGGGTACTTTTGATACAATTTATTCAAAGCGGAAAAACTAATGGACAACAACTCACAATCTTCAACAGCCTGGATATTTTCTACAGTAGCTATCTGCAGTAAAAAACTATGGATAGTTGCTGCCATTTCATTTTCTGAGGCAAACCATACGGTGGTTTCTCTATCCTCTTCCTGAACAAAGCCCCTTAACAATCCTTTTTTGATAAAATAAATATTTTCGCATATTTCTCCATCCCGCAACAAATACTTACCCTTTTGAATATTGTGACAATAAGCATTTTTCAACAAGTATTGTTCAATTCCCTTGCCTATAGGATGAAATGAGTTTAACATCTGCAGCACGGGCATTAACTCCTCTTTCGTAGGCTGTTTTTTTGTGGTCATTTGATCTAAAGTAACATATTTAATTCATTTTGTATGTTATAACTTATTTCTGCAACACCATCACTTCATTCATAATAAACGTACTTCCTTTGTCTGTAACGATATTATAAACAGGTTGTAATCCACCGGCAGATTCAGTTTTATTGATGACGGTGTAAGTATGGAAAACTTTTGTTTTATCATCCATACATAATAATTCATCTCCTGTTACTACTTCGCCAATTGCTTTTTTACCACTAACTGTTTGTACAGGATGATTAGGTGTGGCTTTTAATATTTTCCCTGAGAGGATTACCGTATGTGTATCAGCATTATCTGTTTGCGTAGCATTCATCACCAGCAATTGTGTAATAGCATAGTTCTTTGGTGTATGCACAGTCAGCTCTTTCACAGTAACGATATTAGGCTGGTGTGTTACCGCATCCAGACTGGAAATTTTATCGCCAGTAACAATATTGCTAAGTGGTTTTTGAGAACCATCAGCCAGTGTTACTAACTGATCTCCCGGGAAACAGATATCTGTTCCATAGGTGCCGGATTCTCCTTTGATATCTTTCCCACCATTGATAGCCTTGTACAACTGAAAGCTAAATTCTTTTGATAATACATAAGATAGTTTCAGGACAAAGTTCTTTTCTTCTTTATCTATAGCATGGATATCTTCAAAATACTTATTCCAGATTTCCGGATTACTGTTGAAGATAGGCATTACAGCACTGTATAGTTTGCCTTTTTCATTTGTATAAAAAATCATTGTGCCAATATCCAGCATACTGTCCTTTGCTACCAGACGGTAAAGGTCTATGCGTTTTTTAAGCCCATCATCACCTGTGATGATATAAGGCTTACGCATTTCATAACGGTCAAGCACATAGGAATTATTGAACTTGACATAAGTATCATTGTCCAGATCTTTTACGGTAAAGGCTTTACACTTTTCGTATTCTTCCGTCCGCATAGGACGGGTTTGTGCTGATAGCTGGCAGGTAATGAGGAGTAAAAAAGAAAGGATATATATTCTCATGATAATTCTTTAAAAGCGGTGGCAAATGCTTGCATTTCATCCATACGACCGATACTGATACGGCACCATTCTTCATTGTTGAGTTTCCAGTGACGTAATCCTACTCCACGTTTCATCATCTCATCTGTAAACCGTATACCATCCATTTTCAGCGGGAACATAACGAAGTTAGTGCTGGAAGGGATATAGGTATAGCCTTCGGCTTTTAAGGTGTCATACAGGAATTGTTTGCTGGCAGCTGTTTTTTGCTGTGTTGCCTGCATATAGCTTGTATCCTGGTAGCTGGCAGAAGCAGCAGCAACAGAAGGCGCAGATAAGAGGAATAACCCGGAATCAGCATAATTGCCGAGTAAGGCAATCATATCAGGCTGAGCAACTACATAACCAATACGCATACCTGCCAGTCCGTATATCTTAGAGAAGGTACGGGCTACAATTAGATTCTGTCCGCTTTTTACACTGCTGATCAATGTGGCAGATTTCGGATCAGGGAGATAATCGATATATGCTTCATCTACGAAAACAGTTACTTTTTTAGATACCCTTTCACAGAATGATTTCAGTTTATCTGTATCTACGATGGTGCCGGTAGGGTTATTGGGATTACAGATATACACAAGTTTCGTATCTGCATTAATCGCCTTTTCCATGGCATCTAGATCGTGTTTATAATCTTTGGTGAGGGGAACTTTGATCCACTTTGCACCAACGTTTTCGCATCGTGTTGGAAGATCCTCATAAGTAGGATCAGCTGTTACTACGTTCCCGCCTTTTGAACATAATGCCAGTGCAGCGCCTAACAACAGGGGAGAAGAGCCTGCGCCGGTCACCAGCATTTTAGTATCGATTCCTTCATAGGCACAGATCTTTGCTTCCAGCTCCTGCACCTGAGTCAGCTGATATTGATAGCTGGTATTTAAGCTGTCTATCATCGCCTGTTTGGCTTTGGCAGAAGGCCCGAAAGGATTCTCATTGGCAAATAATCTGGCTTTCAGGTTTGTGGGCATGGGTAATGCCATTTCACGAAGCCTCTTTTGTATAGGAGCAGGTGTTGGCGCTGCCTGTAAACGGCTGAGCGCCGGAGGAAGCATCGTAAGTAGGGCGGTGTTCTTTAACCAGTTACGTCTGTTCATAGTGGTGTAGTTTTTGGTATGTGTTGTTCTGTTGTACGGCCATGTAAATCGGCTACTGTTCTTCTGGCTGATTCAAAAGCGCCGGCCATCCAGGCATTTAAATAAGTTGTATGTTCTCCGGCAAAGTATACTTGTTTATCGGGCTGTAGCAGGCTCTTGTAAAGTGTTTGGCGGGTAGCGCTGGTGTATAATCCCCAGCCACCCATGCTGTATTTTGTTTTATGCCAGCTGACAGAAAACGACTTTTCAAATTCCTGTTTGTATTGCGGATGTATCAGGCTTCCTTTTTCCAGTGCGAGCTGTTCTCTTTGCTGATGAGTAAGGTTGCCAGTATGTCTGGCTTTATCGTTGAAATTGTAATATCCGAGTAAGATGCCCTTTTTGCCGAGGTAGTCGTAAGAAGGGTAGAAGATTTGAGTCAGTTCATTATTAGTATGAGTAATACCCCCGTAAATCTGTTCATCTTCTTCCCAGAAACGTCTTTTAAACTGGAGTCCTATTTTGCCTGTAGCGATGTAAGGGATATAATCTATGGCCCTGCTTACGTCCGATGAGAAATTATGCTGAACGTTGCTTAATACAGGCAAAGGTAAGGTACAGATGCAGAGATCTGCCAATAATTCTTTTTCTGCTTCTTTCTCTTTATAGGTGATTTTCACCCCTTGTTCCTGGTTGTAAATGGCAGTTACTTCGCAGTTGAAATGGATGTTTTGCACTTTTTGAGATAAAGCCTGTGCTATTTTATCCATCCCACCGATAGCCTGGAACATAGTCATCTGCAGCTCGTAGGTATATTCTGCTACATTGTAGAAATCAGGATCTGCAAGTCCTGAGGAGATGATATCCGCCAGTTTATGCGGGTCTGCTATCTTCCCTGGTTTATCTCCGGCGCCGGGGGATTCTATATATCCTCTTCTGTCAGATGCTTTGTAGAGTTTATCTATATCAAGTCCGCCTTCGGCACGAAGATATTCGAGTATTTTCTGTGTATCTTCTTTGGTGAGGGCGGTGTCTAATGAATGCTGATCAATGGCTTTGGCGAGTAATTCTGTGGTGTATCCCCGCATGTCATTGTGTATTTCTCTTGCACGGACCTTTTTATTAGATAGGAGTCCTTTCCCTTCGCTGAAGTAGTAAGTTGCTTCATTCACATTGTTATATACCTGTATGGGGACGTTGAGTTCCCGGCAGTAATGGAGTGTCAGCTCGTGGTGGTGAGGGATACGGGAGGGACCTGCGTTGAAGTATTGTCCTTCGTCGAAGGTGGCAGTTTGTGTCGGGATGTCTGTTTCGTGTTGTTCAGTGCCTTTGCGTATGCTCCAGCAGCGTCCTCCGGCCCTGTTTCTTGCTTCCAGGATGGTACACTGGTAGCCTAATTTGGTGAGTTCGTAGGCCGATGTTAGTCCTGCGAGGCCGGCACCGAGGATAACGACGTGTTTTCCATTACCGCTTCCTTTAAGGTCAAAAGCATGAGCAGGGGATTCTTTAAGCATGCCCAGAGCCAGCATGGCCGGGTACGCAGCAGCAATCTTACCCGTTTGGGTTAAGAAATCTCTCCTCGAAATAGACATTGGTTGATGTTTAAATACTTCCTTTGAACAAAATAGCAATTATTGCGGATTGTTGTGCAGGAAATTTGTTGAACGGTTATTTGTAACTTCCCGCCATGAAAATGAGTAAATATCTGCAGCAGGGGAAGTCTGAAAATTATCAGGATGCTGAGGATAAGAAGTTGTTGAAGGCAGGAGAAGTAGCTGCATTGCTGACGAAGAAATTCAAAATGAAGATCACGGCGCTGGAATTATCTCCTTTTGCGACTGAGTGGCATCATGGAGGCGTGTTTAAAAGTGCTACCGGACAGTCTTTAAAAGGAAAAAGAGTATTTTTTTTCAAACCGGCTGATGTGGAAAAGGTATCATTGGAGCAGATATTACGTAACAGGGAAAAAGCTGCCGCACCTAAACCACTACCAGATAATAGTATTGTACAGGGCTGGTATGTGCAGTTCTTTAAAATGACAGATCCGGTGAGCCGGCGTGTATATTCAAAACCATTCGTAGGCATTTATAAAGGGCCGAAGTCTAAAGCGCCTAAAGGGTTTCATGTGTTGGGAGATGAGGCATTTACCGTGGCAGAGAAGCAGAGGGGAAGAGAGCTGAAACCGGGAGAAGAATGTAAGTTTTAAAAAAGCGGGAACATAACAGTTCCCGCTTTTTTTTAAAATTACTCTTTTACTAATCTTAATGTAGTATCATTTACTTTGATAAAATATACACCACTTGCTAATCCGTTCATGTTAAATGTCAATTGGTTATTTCCTTCAGGGAAGGATTTATCTACCAGTGTTTTTACCAGCAGTCCATTTGAATTAAATACCCGGATGATCACTCTCTCTTGTTGTTTGTTGTAAAAAACAATTGATGAAAGGCCGGATGTCGGATTGGGGTAGGCCTTTGTTAATGCAGGCACAAAATCATGTGTAGCGACTACCCTGGCAGAAGAACTGCAGGCACCTGCTGTTGGAGTTGTACCCGTTACTTCCATCCAGTCTATAATAGCGAATTCTTTTGCTTCAGTGGTTTCTATACGCACAGTGTTGTTACCTGCCGCCAGGGTGGCTGTTACAGCAGCAGTGGTCGTCCAGGCTGTCCAGGAAGAGGTGACAGGGAACGATACGCTGCTATTAACAGTACTGCCGTTCACTATGAGACGGGCGATAGTAGATACGGTGCTGCCTCCGTTGGAATATCTCCATACAAAAGAGTAAGTGCCTGCAGCAGGAACGTTCACTGTATAATTTACGCCTTTAGAAGCTGAATTAGAGAGGTTAATGTAGTAACCGCCATCTGCACCCGTGTAAGAGTTCTGACGGCTGCCATCCGCTCCGCAGTAGCCGCTGGTGGTAGTAGCCGCATCATCGATGCGTAAGGTATTGCCCCCTCCTGTAGAGGTAGCGGTAAAGGTAGCTGTCACAGAAGTATTGGCGGTGATAGTTACCGTAGTGCTGCTGGAAGTGCCGCTGGCACCGCCGCTCCAGCCTGTGAAAGTATAGCCGCTGGCAGGAGTCGCTGTTAAAGTAACTACAGTGCCGGAAGCATAAGATGAAGCAGAAGGATTAGCAGTGATAGTACCGCCAGCAGTAGGAGAGGCCGTTAAACTAAGCGTATATGTACCCGGATTGGTAGTAGTGCTACCTGATTCACGGGCTCCAAGGTCAGGAGCCGAACCATTGTAAGTAATACCGGTAGAGGTGACACCTGCATTGATCAGGTCACTACCGGTAGCCAGTGCCAGGAAGTTACCCAGGTTAGGAGTGCCGTCGCTGTTCTTAGTTACACTGGCAGTTAAAGAGATAAAGTCTGCACTGCTCACTACCAGGCTGCCGCTGTTGGTGCTTACACTATTCTTCCACCATACATTGGAAGTACCTACATCTGTGCCATTGCTTTGGTCACTTGATCCGGCATTGAATGACAGATTGTTTCTAAAGGTAGCGGTACTGCCCGTCCTGAAATTGAAGTTAGATGCTGCGTTGTTGTAACTGGTATTGTTAGTGACTTCTATATTGCCGGGATTGTCATTATCAGTAAAGCCATGATGGCCATTTCCGAAAGCAACACAACGGCGTACAATATGATTCACGGCAATACCGGAACCACCCAGCTTGAATCCATTTTTATCTCCATCGCCGGAAGTAGCTCCGGAGCTTAATACTCCGTTATTATAAGATACACAGTTTTCCAGCGTTACCGGACCAATAGGGCCGGTTTCTGTTTTGGCGTAGAAGTCCCAGCCATCATCAATATTATTGTGAGAGATACATCCGCGGAAAACGTTGCCTGTACCGCAGGTGAGTTTCGCTGCAAAACCATCTGCATCTTCATTGTCAGGGTCCTGGTTGTCGAAAGCCTCACAGTTTAATATGAGGTTGTTGGATGGCCACTGACTGATAGCCGTATTTGTTGTTTTGTAACGGCTCAGCTGAAGACCGCTATCATGGTTCTTGCTGAAGATACATTTCTCAATCGTGTTGTTATTACCGGCTAACAGCATGCCGTTATCACCAGCAGACGTAATGGTAATACCGGTAAAATGCCAGTAGTCGCCATCCAGTACAACACCACGGTTTGCATCCGCAATGGCTTGTGACGAGAAGTCGATTACAGGTACTTCAGTACTATATGCCACAACGTTTTTGTTGGCAGACGAAGTACCATTGTTCGTATCTGCTATGATGATAGAGGCAGAAAAACTGTATGTACCACCACGCATATAGATGGTACCGCCAGCCGGTATTGTGGCAATTGCATTTACCAGTGTGGTAGGAGCACTGATAGAAGTACCGGTGTTGGATGCCGAACCACTGGGGGAAACATACAATGTTGTTTGGGCATAAGTTATGCCACCAATGGCAAGGCATAACATGGTGAATAGAGGTGTTTTCATAACGGGTTTTTTATTTGAAATTACAGGATTTGACACGCCATCAGCACGGATTGCATGGAATTATTTACGCAATCGTTCCCGAATTAATTTGGACAAATACATAGTTATATGCAAATTACAGCATGACTTCTTTCCCTGTTTCCAGTTCCATTCTGTCCGCAACCCATCTTGCTACGTTTATACAGTCCCGGTATAATCTGAGCGTAAATACTACTTGTAGTTTATTAAAAGCGGGCGTTAATCATAGTTACCTGATCGTTGATGGGGAGACTAAATTTATTTTTCGTGTTTATACTTTAAACTGGCGTTCTGTAACAGAGATAACAGAAGAAATGAAACTGTTGAATAACCTGAAGGAACATGGGATACCGGTTTCTTATCCTGTTCAGGATACAGATGATAATTATATACAGGAACTGTCAGCACCTGAAGGTAAAAGATATGGCGTACTGTTCTCTTACGCACCGGGAGGAAAGTCGTTATCTTATTCAACAGAGATTCATTACAGGGTAGGGGAAGCGATGGCTAAAATGCACCTGGTAAATCATGATCAGCATATAAACAGGGTAACATATAATGCAGCTATCATGCTGGAAGAAGCAGTAACCCGCATACAGCCATTCATCGATAATAATGCTGATGAATTTGTTTTCCTTGAAAAAGTAAAGCGGTATCTGGTAACTCAGTTTGATGAATTGAGTACTAGTACACTAAGGAAAGGGATCGTTCACCTGGATATATGGTATGATAATATGCATTTCGACAATAATGGTGATATTACCATTTTTGATTTCGATTTCTGTGGAAACGGATGGTTATGCCTGGATATCGGTTATTATATAATGCAGCTGCATAAAATTGAAAAAGAGGAGACTGAATATCGGCTTAAGTTAAAAAGTTTTCTGGATGGATATAAGAGTATAACTCCCATTAGTGAAGAGGAAATGAGCGCAATTCCCCTACTTGGGATGTCCGTATTTATATTTTTCCTGGGTATACAGTGCAACAGGTATGAAAATTGGAGTAATACATTCCTGAATGAAATCCATGTCAAGCTATTTATTAATCTTTTAATCAGGAGGTGGTATAATTATCATCAACTGCCCGAAGGAAATTAATACTTTTACGATAGAAGTACATCCTATGAACAAATGCCTGATTGTATTGGTATTCTTTGCATTATCCTGTAATGATCCGGAAGAAAACAGGCAGCAGCCAGCAGAGGTGAATATGATAGCAGCGATAGCGGACACAAGCTTAATGACTATGCCATCTCCTCCTCAATCGACGGAAAAAATTCCCGACACATTACGTATTGAAGGTGATTTTAACGGAGATCACCTGACAGATGTGGCTTATGCGGTATTGTACAGGGGAGATAAATACATTGTCCGTTTTTCTTCAGATAGTATCAGACCTCTCCCTGCCTCAGAAGGAAGAATCAGACTGGTAAATGAACACGATTTAAATAATGATGGAAGGGATGACCTGACTATCTTCCAGGAATCAGGGCATGGATGTTTTTATAATGTAAGCACCTGGTCTTATATGAGAGGGAGATGGAGGCGTATTACAAAAATATGGACATTACCTTATTTCTGTGATTATATAAGTGATGAGGAATTACAGAACAGGATAGTCCTGGAAGATGGTACTCTTTATTATTACGAAGCAGATGTAAAAGATGAGAATTTCTCTCTTGTGAAAAAAGAAATGTACCTGCGATAATTATTTATTCCTGCCTTTTTCCCCGGGATATAAACTATGTACAGGATCACTTTGCCAGAACTCCTTTGAATCAATATCCAACGCAGATACTTTCCCATAAAAAGCAGCCCCGGTATCTATATTCCATACGTTACAGGCATTCATAGGTATTTCTACGTCATAGTTGGTGGTAGGGGTATGACCAATATAAATCTCCTTAAATAATAATAATCTCTTCGGATAAATACGCTGATCTTTTTTGATGTGTTTATCCATTGCAATGGCCATTTCCCAGAGGGTCCTGTCCCAGTAAAGGGTAATCTGGAATCTTTCCCTTACCGGTCCGCTCATAGAGGTAAAGCCGGCATGCACAAAGAGGCGTTGTTCTTCATCAATATGATAATATTTCATACGATTGAGGAAATCGAGATGTTGTGCTTTTTGTTCAGGAGTATAGTTATCGTAGCTGTTCACGGTTTCCTGTCCGCCGTTGGCCAGCCAGACAGGGTCCGGGGTTTCTCCCATCAGCCAGGATTCACACCAGGCATCGTGATTACCTTTGAGGAAAATACAGGGTTGATGTTCCTGTAGTGCTATCAGGTGATCTATCAGCTGTGCTGATTCTGACCATCCATCTACATAATCGCCCAGAAAGATCAGTGTATCGTCTGATTGCAGTTGTATCCTTTCAATCACCTGTTTCACCGCTCTGATTGCACCATGCATATCACCAATTACGAAGGTCCGGGCCATTTATATATCCATTTTGGCCTGCAAGTTAATAATCAACTTGTCAATACTAGCCTTTTTTGCTAAAAGATTCAACCATTCTGCCGGAATGGTCTCCCATCCGTAGAGCAGACCAGCGATTCCGCCGGCTGTTGTGTCCGTATCATAGTTCCTCATGAAATATTGAGCTGGAACGCATTTTTCGGCAGCTTCTTGTTAAACTTGTAGAGATCAGGATGGCGGTTTTGCAATCCTTCTCTTTTTTTACCTGTGTTAATAATATATTGTGCATCCAGGATCTTTCTTCTGAAGTTGCGTCTGTCGATAGAGGTATCGAGGATGCATTCATATAGTTCATGCAATTCGGGCATGGTAAAGAGATCATCCAGTAATTCAAATCCTACGGGGAAGTAGAGGATTTTGGAGCGTAATCTTTGTAATGCCTGCGTAAAGATTTCCTGATGATCGAATCCCAGTTTAGGCATCTGATGTATGTCGAACCATTGTACGTCATTTGCCATACTGCCTGCTGTAATGGCAAAGTTTTTAGGATTGATGAGCGCATAATGTGCGATAGCGATTACCCTTCCACGTGGATCACGTTCAGGCTCATCAAATGAGTACAGTTGTTCCAGGTATACATTGTCCATCCCTAATTTTGTTTTTAGTACCCTGGAGCAGGTATCTTTAAAACGTTCGTCCATTTGAAGGAAGGCACCCGGCAGTGTCCAGGTATCTTTAAACGGCATTTCATTCCTGTTTAGCAGCAGTACGGATAATGTACGTTGCTGATAACCAAACACTACAAGGTCAATTGCAAGTGAAGGATTCTGGTAACTATGGAATGCTTTCATGCTTCTTTGCGTTAATTCGACACAAATTAAGATGTATTATTGAAATTGTAATGCTGCTACCCGAAATATTGTTTAGAACTGCGGTAGCCTTGCAGCAGATTAATATATCTTCGTCGTACATTAAAAAACACGGCCTTTCATCATCCAATTAATTGAGTAACCACATTTGTTAATCCTATCACCTGCTAAACGTAAAACCCATCAAGATGAAAAAGAAAAAATTTCCATTACTGGCATTAGCTATTATCCTGGCTGCCGGAGGCGCACTGGCAAACTCGTTAACGAAAAATCACCTGGAAGAAACACAGTATTATAAATCGGGCACCAGCTATTACCCTGCGGGTATAGAAGGCTACGATTATGAATGTGCTTTCGACCATTTTGGTACCTGCACTTATTACTTTGATGCTGCTACTGGAACTTATAAATCCAGTAAAGGCGGAAAGATCCTGTTCATTAGATAACATATAAAGTTGATGAGCTGCATCTCAGCCGGTGCAGTTCATCTCTTTAATCACGTATTAATACCTGGTTAAATCAGGTGTTTATGCATGTGATGGGAAGAAGGAATTAATTGAATTTTGTCCAACAAAAATTTAATTGTTCAACTTCAAACCCCCAAAAAATGCGTAAACATTTCATGTTAGCGGGTGTGGTAGGTATTGCTGCACTGTCGCTCTTCTCATGTTCCAAAGATCAAAAAACGGCTGATCAGCCTTCATCATTGTCTCAAACCCAAACTGCTGCAGGGGCAAGAACGGCCGGCACTGATGAACTGGATGCCATTCTGAAAGACCTTACACCGGATACATACCTGCTGAGTTTTGATGGATTGCCAGCCAATAACTACATTACCAAATCGGTTTACGGAACATTGTCCGACGAAACTCAGTTTGGTGGCCCACGTTACCCCAGTCCGATTCCAGCGTTGTACAAAATTGGCTACACCTCTATTCCGTTTAACAAGATCTGGGTAAAGACCTGCCCTACCATGATCCCCTTCACAGACATTGCTGCCCGTGCTGCGGAACTGATCAAAAAAGCTGATAGCAAAACATTTGCTGATCTGGCAGTGACTGAAGTAGGCGCTAACCAGCAACTGCTGGCTACCAAAACTTTCCTGACTGCCGCCGGTCGTCTACAACCTGATGTTATGGACAAATACCTGGCAGGTTTTGATCTTGCAAAATTCCGCCTTACACTGCCTGCTGGTACTACACTGCCCGGTTTTACCCGTGGATTCTATGGTATAGGAGACATCACTACAGTACCTGATGCCGGTGCACGTACTACCGCTTACGTTGGTCTCAGATGGAAAGATATCCTCATCAAGCGTTTTCCTAACCTGATCGGTTGTTTTGATCCAATAGTACTGACAGATATCCGTGCTAATTTCTCCCGTCTTGACAAAGGCTTTGCCAAGATGACGATTGAAGAAGTTGCTGGTGGCGCTATTATAGGATTTTAATTATAAAGCATAATAGGCTCCGGAGCTATGTGTTTGTGGTATAACGTATTGAATAACAAAACATAATAGGCTCCGGAGCTATGTATTTGTGGTATAACAAATTGAACAACAAAACATAATAGGCTCCGTTAGGAGCCCCGTGTTTGTAGCAAACGATTTAAACAACAAAACACAGACTCCGTTAGGAGTCCCCTAAAATCGCGAATATCAGGGGACTCCTACGGAGTCAATTAAAGAGGAAATAAATATTGCTACAAACACGTAGCTCCTAACGGAGCTATGAATTTGCACAAGCATATTGCTCTTAACAAAGCTATGAATTTGCTACAAGCATATTGCTAACGGAGCTATGAATTTGTAGCAAATACGGAGCTAAATAAGAGGAGTGCTTTTAACTGGTTTCAATTCAAACTTTTTTTATGAAACGTATCTGTTGGATAAGTCTTGCTTCTTTTCATCTGCTGATAGCAGGCTTACATGCTGCTCATATGAAGGAATGGTATAGCAGTAAAAACTGGTTAAGCGCTTATGCGGATTTTACCGGTGCCGGAAATATCTTCAGCTTTTTCGCTCCGCATATAGGGAATGAAATAGCGGTTGTATACACCATTGCAGATAGTAAATCTCATCAGCAGGTAACCCGACTGGAAGGAGCTAACACCGAATGTAACCGCCGTATTCAAACGGTGTATAATTTTTTCAGTATTGATGAAGCGCAGTCGTTACTGGCGAAAAGCTGTGCTTCTTATATGATGCGCCAATATCCCGAAGGTGAAATGGTGCGCGTGACTGTCATCAGTAAACAAATCCCGGATATGCGTTCCTTCCGGCAGGGAGCCATCCCTAAATGGGAACCTTTTTTAGTCAAGAATTATAAAAAGTTATGAAACCTACTTCTTCAGAACCACTGGTGTTTTTCAGAATAGCAGTTGCTTCCCTCGGACTTATACAGGGAGCGTGGCTGGCTGGTAATATCTCTTTACTGTACGGTGCAGACGGACTGGTTCCCTGGTCGCTTAGTAAAGAGATTGTATCGCCTTATATGCCACAACTGTCCTGGTTACAGCCTTTGGCAACTGCCACGGGTACTGGTCCTGATACCTGGGTGTATATGCTCATGGGAGTATATATGCTCGGGTTATTGGGACTATTGTTTGGGAAATTCACCCGGTTATCTGCTATTATCGCCTGGGCGTTACAGTTCATGTTTATCAATACAGGCTTTATGGCCGCGTATGGGGTAGAGACCTTTATGCATATAGCGCTCTTTTACTGTATCATCATGCCGGTTACGGGGATTAAAACCAATGAATGGAATACGCTGGCTATCCGTGTGTTACAGATCCATCTTTGCCTGGTGTATGTTTCTTCAGGGATAGAGAAGGCGATGGGAGCACAATGGTGGAATGGGGAAGCTATCTGGCAAACCCTGATGCAGGGACAGTTTGCCCGGTTTGATATGCACTGGATGGCGCAATATCCGCTGTTAGCCAAATGTATTGGCTGGAGTACACTAATCATTGAAATGGGATATCCCTTATATATCTGGTGGCCACGTTCCCGTCCGTATGGTTACCTGGCGGTCGTATTACTGCATGTAAGCATTGCTGTTTTCATGGGACTGCAATTATTCGCTGCCATCATGATCATCTTCAATACAGCTGCTTTTGGCTGGCCATATGTACGCCAGGCATATATTCCTTTAAGGGAAAAAAGAAGACTGCGCAGGGCAGGAGCCATCGCTACGCAGGCATTCTGGAATATGGAATAACTTAGTGTCGGAGTCCCGCTATCAGGTTAATAGCTAACGCCACTACAAAAGTATTGAGTCCGAAAGCCAGTAAACCATGAAATAATACCGCCCTGCGTATTTTACGTGAGCTGATTTCCACATCAGACACCTGGAAAGTCATGCCTATCACAAAGGCAAAGTAGGCGAAGTCGATATAATCCGGGCAATTCTCTTTTGGGAATTCCAATCCTCCTGCATGTTTGTTTCCATCATTTTCATCATCGTCATAATACATATGCGCATAATGCATGGTGTACATCGTATGCACCATACCCCATGAAAATAAGATCCCCGCTACCGCTACCGGAATATACAGGAACATACTGGCTTTGCTGGATTCTTCAGATAACATCAGCAGTAATACGAGGAGCATACTGAAGAAACATGCCAGCAGGATAAATATGAATACAAAAAGACGACTGCCATCATCTTGCCTCGCATACTGTCTGATATCCGTTACGCTGCGGGTTACAAAGACGATCCAGCAGGTAGTAATAAAAGTGAGTGCGAACACATCCCATAAAAGCATGATGCGAATCAATGGGGTGATGGGTAGATTCCTGATTAATACAAATACCAGGGCGGTTAAGCCAAGGCTGATCAGGCTACGATTGATGGGGCGAAGCAACATGAGTTTATTCCCGAACATGGACAGATTTTCCGTTAAATTACTGCATTCATACTAAAATTCTACCTTTGCCCCATGAAGTTCGAGCAGTATCACATATCCGAGGAGATTAAAAGAAGTTTGGAAGAGCTGGGTTTTAAGCGTCCTACTGATATCCAGTTCAAGGCGATCCCCAGTATCATGAAGGGGGACGATGTGCTGGCTATTGCCCAGACAGGCACCGGTAAGACGGCAGCTTTTGCTATTCCCATCCTGGATATGCTGCAGAAACGGCATCCGAAGAAAACAAAAGGAGAAGTTCGTTGTGTGGTAATGGTACCTACCAGGGAACTGGCGATACAGATTGCTGAAGTATTTGAGAAAATAGGTAAATACACCAGGCTTAACATCCTGGGCTTACATGGTGGGGTAGATCAGGCCCCTCAGCTGAAAAAGCTGGCACAGGGGGTAGATGTGCTGATTGCTACACCTGGTCGTATGTTTGACCTTATCAGTCAGGGGTTTATAGATCTTAGTCAGGTAACGACGCTGATTCTCGATGAGGCGGACCATATGCTGGATCTCGGGTTTATCCGTGATATCCGTGATGTGATGAAACATTTGCCCCGTAAACATCAGACATTGTTCTTCTCTGCTACTATCGACAAGGATATTAAAGACCTTGCTTATTCCGTAGTATATAACCCTATCCGTATCCAGATCTCCCCACAGGACCCTGTATCCAAAAACGTACAGCATGCGGTAGCCTATGTGGGGATGGATGATAAACGTTTCTTCCTGGAACGGCTGGTAAAAGAATTCCCGGAGAATAAGATCCTCGTATTCGTACGTACGAAAGTACGGGCAGAAAGAGTGTTTGCAGCGATGGAACGTGTAGGGATCAAAACACTGACCATGCATGGCGGAAAGGAGCAGGATAACCGTTTACAGGTGATGGACGAGTTTAAAAAAGGGGAAGTGAAAGTGTTGGTGACCACTGATGTGAATGCACGGGGTATCGATATTCCGGATGTAGATTATGTTGTGAACTATGACTTACCAGATGTTCCTGAGAACTACGTACACAGAGTAGGACGTACGGGGCGTGGTGTGAAAAAAGGACAGGCAGTATCTTTTTGCAGTGATGAAGAAAAGCCGGTACTGGATGCTATCCAGACCTATTTAGGGAAAGAGATTACAGTGATGAAGATTGATAAAAACGATTACAGGGAAACGATTAGTTTCTCCGAAGATATTCCAAATGATAACTGGCAGCTGTTGTTAGATGAACATAATAAAGCGGAAGCGCAGTTTGCTAAGAAGAAGAAAAAGAAGAAATAGGATGTTAATTACGAATGAAGAGGAACTGAACGGGATGAAGAAGATCAGTGAAGCGGTTGCGCTTACACTGAAAGAAATGCGTAACTACGCAAAACCCGGTATGACAGCCAAACAGCTGGATGACTTCGGGGGAGAAGTGCTGCAACAACTAGGAGCTAAATCCGCCCCAAAACTCACATATAATTTCCCGGGCTGGACCTGCATCAGCATTAATAATGAAATCGCGCATGGTATTCCTTCTGAGAAGAAAATATTGCAGGAAGGGAATCTGTTGAATATCGATGTATCAGCGGAACTTGGTGGGTTCTGGTCTGATAACGGAGGCTCTTTTGTGCTGGGAGAAGATTTGCATCATCACCAGAAACTGGTCGATACTTCCAAACGTATTTTGCAGAAAGCGATACATCATATCAAAGGAGATGTACGTATTTCTGATATCGGTAAACTCATTGAAACAGAGGCAAAAAAAGCCGGTTATAAAGTGATCCGTAATCTTACAGGGCATGGAGTAGGACGTAGTTTACACGAGGACCCTCATGAAATCGCGAACTACTGTGATCGTTTTAACCGGGCTAAATTCCGTAAGAATGGAGTGGTGGCCATAGAGACGTTCATTTCTACGCTATCTACCATTGCAAATACACAACCGGATGGCTGGACGCTGATAGGTAACAAAGGCGGTTATGCTGCACAACATGAGCATACAATTATTGTTACAGATGGAGCGCCGGTTATCCTGACGGAGATGAATGAAATATGGTAGAAATATTGGAAAATATTTATAGATTATTTAAATTTATGTGTTGCCCATCAATTGAGATAACCCTAGACTCAGCCCCGACTTGACCCCTATGATTGATTAGCCAGAAATCTCATTGTTACCCAACCAGGTATGCCGAAAACTGCGTTTTGAAAGAGTAGGCATTAAATTTCAAAAATGGGAAAATACTGTATTCTGATGCTGGCATTCATGATGATGCTGGTGTCACCATCTTGTGTTAAAGACACAAAACTGGGATGTAAAGACACCCTTGCCCTGAACTATGATGAAGCGGCAGATGATAAATGTGTAGGATGTTGTAAGTATCCCCCCAAAGGAACAGTGCTGTTTTTTACAAAAGATGCGAGTATGATCAATTACTGTGGGGTTATTACTATTACACTTAGTAATGGAATGGTGTCTAACATTACAAATTCCTATTCTTCCATTCCAACCAATTGTGACAATGCTTATGGAGGTACTTTTAGCCTGGATAAGGGTAATTATACCTACACCGTTGCATTTAGTAATGGCTCTTGTATAGGTAAGGGGGGATCTATCACTGTAGGGGAGAATAGTTGTAATATGATAATGATTCAGTAATAACATCCGGTTAAACGCACCAGACAATCCAGCTTCTGCGGAGCCGGATTGTCTGGTTTCCAAAGTCTTTTTTCATTAACTGATTATTAACTAATAAGGAGAACAGATTTCTTAGCTTCGTTCTTTTCCGAAAATAGAACCCAACCCATTAAAGAGCAGTAAGAACGGGAAAATGTATTGATAGAAAACCAGAATAAAGATGTGCCCCTCAATATATAAAGTGAATAAACTGTTATTCCTCGAAAGGATCCGCCATGCATACATGGATCCTGGTAACCTCCAGACGGAATTACATAGTCTCCTGATTCCCGAAGCAGGAATTTATTTCCGGCAGGATGCAGAATGTGATATCCTTTCCCAACATGTCCAGCTTCCTCTTTTTTCACTTTGGATAAACGACATCTTCCCCAAAAAAGATATTGTATTGAGGCCCTTTACGCCTGTTCCCACCTATACGCTCCATTTCATGTTTGAGGATAGTTTGTGGACACAATCCCGGCAGAATCAGGAATATTTACTGGAGGAAAGAGAATGTAATCTGTTTAGTCTCAAGCCCGGGTTACACAAAATCCCTATGGCAAAGAGTAAAAAGATTTTGTCATTGCATATTAATATTGATCCGGCGGCTGTCCCGGCCCTGATACAACAATATCCGGTATTGCAATCCCTGGAGATGTCAGAGCCAGGAAGCATCAATGGACCGGTAAATCAACACTCATATCACATTAATCCTACCTGTGACTTCCTGATCCGGCAGATCCTTACCTGCCATTATACCGGTGCTGATGCGCAACGCTTTCTGTATCGATGCTGTGTAGATCTTTTACTCAATATCGCAGAACAACAGGCTATGGCAAGTCAGTTGCTCCTGTTCTCAACCGTCATAAACGGAGGGGCTTATCACGATCTGTTCAAATACCTGGAAACCCATCCCTATAAATATCATCTGGCCGGAGAACTGGCATATATGTTTGAAATACCTGCTGCAGAACTGGCACATGGTTTCCGGCAGTTGTTTGCCATCAGTATAGACGATTTTACTCATATGGCGAAGATGATTTTCGTATATGACCGGATGGCATCAAAAATATTTCCGCTGCCGCTGCTGGCAGAAACGGTTGGATATAATGATGTTTCCGTTATGGTAAGTGATGTAGAAACGTTTTACGGGCAGTAGTGCTAATTTCCAAATTTTTATTCTCTATCTCCTAATTCTGTATCTACCCCGTCCCCCTAACTTTGGGATATCATTAAATTGTTAGCCCCATGGATCAACCCGTATTATCTACCGGAAAAGACACCATTGCCTCATTACAACGTAAAGCCATTATTATAGGAGCCGGCCCGGCAGGTTTAACAGCTGCTTATGAGTTGCTGAAGCGTTCCGATATAATTCCTATTATCCTGGAGAAGTCAGGAGATATTGGAGGTATTTCCAAAACAATCAATTACAAAGGTAACCGCATGGATATTGGAGGACATCGTTTTTTCTCCAAGTCGGACCGTGTGATGAACTGGTGGTTAAACATATTACCGGTACAGGACACAGGTAATTCAAATTTTAGTATCACCTATCAGAACAAAAGCAGGGACGTTATCCCGGGCCAAAGCGTTGCTGACGGCAATACCGATAAGGTGATGCTGGTAAGGCAGCGCTTGTCCCGTATTTATTTCCTTCGGAAGTTCTTTACTTATCCTATTCAGCTTTCTATCGATACTCTGCAAAAATTGGGTGTAGGTACTACCTTTTCTATCCTGTTCTCCTATCTGAGGGCACAAATTTCTCCCAGGAAACCGGAGAAAAGTCTGGAAGATTTTATGATCAACCGCTTTGGGCTCACACTTTATCACCTCTTCTTTAAAGATTATACAGAAAAAGTATGGGGAGTACCCTGTCATGAAATCCCGGCAGAATGGGGTGCCCAACGTATCAAAGGAGTCAGCATCCGTAAAGCTATCCAGCATGCAGTACAATCTGCCATGAGGAAGAAAAAGAAAACCGGCGACATTGCACAGAAAGATACCGAAACCAGCCTGATAGAACAGTTCCTGTACCCTAAGTTAGGTCCGGGGCAATTATGGGAAGAAGTGGCCAGACAAGTGCAGGAAATGGGAGGCATTATCCTGATGCAGCATGATGTAATCCAGGTAAACACTGCACACGAAAAAGTAATATCTATAGAAGCATTCAATAAAACAACCCGGGAAACCATAGAACTGGAAGGAGATTACTTTTTCAGTACTATGCCCGTAAAAGAACTGGTGGCCAATCTGGAAGCAGATGTTCCTGCTAATGTGAGGGAAATAGCGGCAGGATTACAATATCGCGATTTCATTACCGTGGGTATCTTACTCCGTCGCTTATCCGCACAGAATAAGAACAACGGCACATGGAAAGAGTTACAATTAAAGGATACCTGGATCTATATCCAGGAGAAAGATGTAAAAGTAGGGCGTTTACAGTTGTTCAATAACTGGAGCCCTTTCCTGGTAAAAGATCCCGGCACCGCATGGGTAGGCATGGAATTCTTCTGTAATGAAACGGACGATTTCTGGAAACTCCCTGATACAGAGATTGCAGCCCTGGCTATCCGTGAACTGGCAAAAATCGGACTAGCCTCAGAAAGTGATGTACTGGACTCCACCGTACTCCGGGTAGAGAAAACCTATCCTGCGTATTTCGGGGCGTACGAACATTTCGATGAAGTAAAAGAATATATCAACAAATTCAGCAACCTGTTCCTCGTAGGCAGGAATGGTATGCATAAATACAATAATGCAGATCATTCTATGCTCACTGCGATGGTAGCAGTAGATAATATTATTGCAGGCGAAGAAGGGAAAGAGAATATCTGGGCCATTAACACGGAACAGGAATATCATGAAGAGAAAGCCTCATCAACCGAAGCAACAACCCCAGATAAATAACCCCCCAAATTAACCCCTGATATAAAAGATCCCTTCTCCCCCGGAAGGGATCTTTTATTTTGATATATGGCTGCCGCAGAAACTCAGATTATTTTTAATCATTAACTGCATATTAACTGCATATAAAAATGAATACTGTAGTTTAGCTAATATCTGAAAGAAAGAACAACCATTTATCCGTTTATATATAGCACGACTTCAGCGTGCATTTTATTGATCGAGGAAGCGTTATAGTTAAAGCAAAACAGCTTATTTACCAACAATTAATTATAGTATTTACCTATGCATGTATTAGGCAGCTATAATGATGAACAACTATTCCAGTTGCTGCGAACTGGCAATGATGATGCGTTTAATACGATCTTTGATCGTTATCGCAAACGTTTGTTCATGGAAGCATATAGAAAATTACAGGATGCAGATGATGCAAATGATATAGTACAGGATGTATTCCTGTGGTTATGGAATAAAAAGGTTGTACTTGATTGTCCAACCAACCTGAAAGCATATTTAGTGCAGATCGTACGTCATAAATGTGTAGATGTGATCAGGAAAAATACCAGCACCCGTAAGCATAAGCAGCAATATGTATGGGTGGCAGACACGTCTACAAACATTACACCTGTAGAAAATAAGGAGTTGAGACAACAACTCACATCTGCCATAGAAATGATCACTCCTGCCAGCAGACTGGCCTTTGAAGAATTATATCTCCATCATAAGAGTCTCAAAGAAATTGCCGGAGAGGTGGGTATTAATGTGCAGTCGGTCAAAAATCATATCCATCGTGCGCTCAAAGTCCTGCGTGAAAATCTAAAGCATGACTTGTCTTAAGTACTTTTTTACGTTTTTCACGACTATAGAGTTATCATGCCGATAGACGAAATCCAAATAGAGCAGTTAGTGCTGGATGAAATGTCCGGGATAATTACGCTGGAAGATAGTATCACCCTCAAAAAACTACTGGAAGAAGAACCAGGAGCAATAGCTATTCGTAATGCTATTTATAAACAATTCTCAGGGGAAAAAGAGCAGGTAATTCTTGCTATGTTACCAGAAACACTTCCGGTAGAGAAAGTATGGATACGGATCCAGGGGAAAAGAAAAACACGCATATATATTCGTACTGCCATAAGTGTGGCTGCATCCCTGGTATTGTTTACGGGGATATTCCTGTTATTCAGGCAGGAGAATCCTCATCAGCCCATCGCATATAAACTGCCACCAAAAACGGTTATCTTACAGTTACCTGGTGGGCAGACTGTCAACCTGAGTACTACACCTCAGCATACACAGGTAGGGGATGTCACGCTCAATAACCACAATAAAAAATTGTCTTACGTTTCCGGTAGTAAAGAAGGTGGCCGGATGGCTGTCCTCACAGTACCTTCCGGTAAAGATTATACCTTACAACTATCAGACGGTACAGAAGTACAACTCAATGCTGCTACCCGTCTCCAATTCCCGTTCACCTTTTCTGGCAATACAAGAGAAGTCACTATTGATGGAGAAGCCTATCTGAAAATAGCCCCGGATGCAAAGAAGCCATTCATTGTACATCTTCCCAACAGTACCATCCAGGTGCTGGGAACGGAGTTTAATGTCAATACATATGACAGCGGATCGGTAAAGGTAGCCCTGGTAAAAGGTTCAGTAAGGATGCAGACCAACTCGGATTCACTGTTGCTGCGTCCCGGTCATATGGCAGTCTATCACAATGGGAAAGACATCCAGACAGCCGGTTTTGATGCAGAAGAATTACTCGCATGGAGACAGGGAATTTACATCTTCCATGCAGTGGCCGCAGAAGATATGTGCCGTGTGGTCATTCGCTGGTATGGAGTGAATGTGATATATGATAACCCGGGGATAGGAAAAAGACGCTTTACAGGTTATATAGATCGCAATAAACCTATCCGGCATTTCCTGGACGACTTACAGTTCACCGGACACTTTGATTATTATTTCGACAAGGACAGTATCCTGCATATTCGTTAACAGTCCTCTTAATTATTATTTACGTCCCCGTGTTACATTATATGATATTCTGCAACTCAAATTAAGAATCAAAATAGCCAAAAGCAGAGAATTTAACCTAATAGCCTGATTAACAATAGAATAATAGAACCCATCATACCGTTATTGTTATGCAAGTACCGTTACCCAACAGCCCCGAAAAGCTGTTTTATATTGAAAGGGAGGAACCTGGCTATATACCCGTTGAAGCCATACCCGAAGAATATCTTCAGTTAATCCTTCCATATGCGGGTGTTTACTTTGAAAGAGATGAGCATTGTGATATGCTGAGTCAGCATATTCAGGTAGGCCCTTTTTCTTTCTGGATCCAGGAAACATACGCCAACGCGGACCTTATTCTTTGTCCGTTTACGCCACGTCCAACCTGGGCGCTTCACTTTATGTATGAAACCAGCGTAAATGTGGAGTTATACGAGGATATTTCTTTCTCGCTGGAAGAAAAAGAGTGTAATCTCTTCAATCTTGTATCAGATCTGCATAAAGTGCCCATGGAAGATGGGCAGAAACTCACTTCCTGTCACATTAATATTCTGCCGGAAGCACTCAGAGAGTTGGCGGTAGAATACCCTGCCCTTCGCAGGCTGGCGGGTAAAACACCGGCAAATGTCACAGGGCCTATTAACGAGCATCCTTATTTTATCAATTCCGTTTGCGACCTTCTTATCCAGAAAATGCTTACCTGTCGGCATATAGAAATGCCGGCTCACTGTTTTTTGTATCGTTGTTGCCTGGACCTGTTTATGAACTTCGCTTACCAGGATGCACATGCTGCACAGCGGTACCTTGTTGATGATGCACTGCATTCAATCACCTTTGGTCAATTATTTGAATACCTGACGGATCATGCGCATCTCAATCATACCCTGGAGGAACTGGGTACCATGTTCCAGCTGGATCAGACAACGCTTCGCAAGGGGTTTCTGAAGAACTTTGGTATGCCGATAGATGCCTATATCAAAATGACAAAGATGATCATGGTATTTGAACTGCTGACGAAGAAGTCAACTAAACTGTCGGAGATAGCTTTAGCGGCCGGTTACAAGAGCTGGCAGCAACTGGATAAGGCTTTCACTGCATATTATGGTTGTGATCTGGAACAGTTGAGAAGGGCCATGTAAACATGTTACTTTTCGGCTGATTGTGCTACTTATATTATATATCCCCAATTCATGACAGAACAGTTAGCCGACTTGCTTACAACATTTGCCAAACAGTCTAACAGGGAATTATCAGAATACTTTTATGATAATGCCGAGAAAATAGACTCGCTTATACAACTTTATACTGCCTTCAACCGGCAAACCACCCAGCTGCAGATAACGCGGATCAGGGAGTTAAAATGGGCTATCCGGAGTATTACCGGTAATCCTGACTGGAAAGACCAGGATGAACTGGAGCTTCAATATAGCCGGTTCAATACAGATCGCCCGCTTATCTTAGTGGAAGGTGGTTTTGAGTCTGCCAGAGGGGATGCACTGGGTAAATTTATTATCAGGATCAGGACAAAGACCATCCAGGCATGGAACTACTATGAGGATCAGTTAATGAAAGATTTTCCATTAATTGAACCGGAAATAGTGGGTGATGAAACCATACTGGTGGTGAATAGCATCCGGGGGAACGATCTGACAGAGATCCTGGAGGCATTGATGAAAGCGCAAACCTACCTCATAGGACTTACAAACAGTCCACAACATGATATTTTACTGCGAACCATCAGCATCAGATAGTTATTTCTGCAATATACTGTTGTGCTTTATCTCCCAGCTTCTGCTTAACGGTGTTACGTACTTTTGCATAAGTCTCCTTATTGAGCGTACTTGCCATGGTACTACTGGATACAGTAGCCGTTTCCTTTTTAGAAGAGAAGAAAAGAATGCGTTTCACTTCACTGGTAGTAGATAGAATAAATCCTGCCATATGCAGGGCTACGCTGTCATTCACCTCTTCCACCAGAGCCAGCTGGAAAGTTCCTTTTCCTGCACTGTGGGTGTTTTTCTCAAAGGCCACAATCTTACTGTTAGTGTCGCTAAGGCTTTTCAAAGCATCCAGCACCTTAGTCACGATGGCCACATAATTGGCTCCAAATGCAGCACTCACGAGGCTCAGGATAGCATTCTTCATTTCGAATAAAGATCCGGAAGTAGTGACTTCAGAAAAGTCATTTTCCTGGATTGTCCAGCCAATATTCCTTAAGACTTCTGTATATTTTTCGTACCACTGCTTCAGGTCCTGGGGATTGGGATATAAATGTCCTGCTGCCAGCTGTGCCAGTAATGTAGAATCAAGAATATCCTGCCGGTTTTCCGGACTTACACCTGCCACAAAAGATACGATTGACTTGTTGTCGAGATATGCCTTGTCTTCATTTTCATTGGAACTCTCAGGCGCAGCGGGAACGCCTCTCATAACACTTTTATAAGCATTCTCAGGAAAGGCCAGCTGCAAACCAGCTACGTAAGACTTAGGATCTTCTTGCATCGTTATAATTTTAATAGCAATGTCGTTTAGTTAAGCTCCGTTAGGAGCTCCGTGTTTGTAGTAAATATTTATCTTCTCTTTAATAGACTCCGTAGGAGTCCCCTTCTTCGTAACTTAGGGGACTCCTACGGAGTCTGTGTTTTGTTGTTTAATGTGTTGCTACAAACACGGGGCTCCTAACGGAGCCTATTATGTGTTGTTACAAGCACGATGCTTAACTAAACGACATTAATTTTAATGGGTTCAATTTAATGAAATTACAAATATTAACGATACCTCGCTCTTCTCAGGTACATATCTATCAGCAACACTGAAAAGGTTACTCCAAGTAGCATATTAAACAACTGGTATCTCAGTACTACAGGAGAGGCCAGTACACTAAAACCGAAATGCACGATCCAGTAGAAGGTCGTTATCCTGAAAGCATTCCTGAATTGGGGTGGCGTAAATTCACGTCCCCCTATCAGCAAATAGGCTATCCATACACCGGTAAACAGCAGGATAATAAATACCATGAAGGCAGGATAATAGTCGAATAACCGCATTTCACGCGTGTTGGAAACAGTATAGACTTTATCCGTTTTATACCCAAACCATTCTTGGGCGATTGGCCATACGGTATTGGACCCATCATTATAAACGGCCAGATTTTCCACCTCGGGGTTGGCATATTGTAACATATTAGGTAGAATATAATACCTGATATATTGCAGGGGATATTGGCTGATCAGGTATTTACCATAATTATTGTACAGCGGGGATACAGCGGCCATTTTCTCCAGGTGCAATTTATTATCTGCTATATATGCTGCATTTAAGGCTGGTTGTAAGGGAGAACTGGGATCCCACAGGTAAAATGCCATTAGGGGTTTGTCGGGTCTGAAATCCATTGGAATGTGCTGCAGGGAGTCCAGGTAAATAGTTACTCTTTTATGCACAGCGGCGAATTCTTCCGGTACCGTAATAACTGGCCTTGAGGGCATGTGTGCATACGCATACACCGCATTACTGGCCATTTGCCAGCCACTGAATGCAGAGAACTGCCGGGTGCCCATCACCTTTTCTGTTTGCCCGGTGGTATAGCCGATAAATCCACTGATTAATGCAAGGATGGAAATAATGCTTGCCAGCTTAACCCTTAAAGGAACACTGCAAAAGACGATAACCGTTATACTGATCACCGGGTAGATCAGGGCATGATATCGTACCGTGAATGCCAGTAATAATACCAGCACATGTGTGACTAATAAAAATACACCGGGTTTATATGCCAGTTTAAAAAGCTGGGAAATCCATACCAGGCTCACCCCGATAAAGTAAACATCACTGGTAATATAATTACTCAGGTATAATATAGCAGGGTTCAGGAACAGAAAAGTGAATAGGGTTGCTTTCACCCATTTACCGGAAATGGTGAGTTCCAGCACTGTAAAGAAGAAATAGAGTGCACAGCAGTGGTAAAAGAAATACTGGGCAAATACCAGCAAAGTATCTGAATGGGAAAAGAAGCCTATGAAACGGATCAGTTTTGCATATCCTACCGGCCACATATTGGCATCTGCATTGGTATAAGCACTGCGTAAATAGTTGTAGGAGTCCTGCATGAAATTGGGGAATGGATACAGGTATTTAAAAAACAGGAATTGTATTAACATAGTAATTCCTGCAATCAATATGTACCAACGCCTGTCTTTTAATTGGATGTCCATGGTTATTTTTATGAATACTGATAAAGTTACCACAATATTTTTCTACCGTTAACGAGTTATTAACGAGCCTCATTTATCAATTTGTTAGCTTAGATATGTTATTTATTTCATAATGCATTGTTCACGTCAGCGGTTTGTTGCCCATGTATGTGAAGGTTTTAAAAATGTTTAAAGCGTATTTATGTACCCTCAATTATATGACGAAAATAAGCTACTATTAATTGACCGGTTCACTCAGGATTACCTCCCCGCCACATATGTTCCTCCGGAATACCTGCACCTGGTCATTCCTTATGCAGGACTTTATTACGAACAGGATGCTGATTACGACATCCTTTCCCAGCATGTAGAGCTGGGGCCATTTTCCCTCTGGCTGCATGATATCTTTGCCAGGAAAGATATCGTGCTTTGCCCATATGCCCCGTTTCATCTGTGGGCGTTGCATTTTATGTATGAAGACAGTCTGCGGGCAGAATCGTTCATCACAAACGAATTCATCCTCGATGAAAGAGAATGTAACCTGTTTAACCTCTATGCGGAAATGCACCGCGTGCCTATGCCGGCAGGCAAAAAGATTTTATCCTTTCACATCAACATTCAACCAGGTGCATTAAAACAATTGGTACAACGATACCCTCCGCTTTATTATCTGGCTAATAAACGGCTGGATAATATAAGTGGGATAATCAATCAACGGCCTTATAGTATCAATGCCGTTTGTAACATGCTTATCCAGAGTATTCTTAGTTGCAGGTATGTTGAAGAGCAGGCTCATTGCTACCTGTATCGTTGCTGTGTGGACCTTTTCCTGAACTTTGCCCAGCAGGATGTTGCCAGTCCTGAGCCTTTCCTGTTATCCAACCCCATGAATACAGCGATGTTTAATAGCATTTTCTCTTATCTGACAACTCATCCTCATATACCTCACAGTGTAGCAGAACTGGCTAATATGTTTAACATGCATGGTGCGCGGCTGGCCCATGGCTTCCGGCAACATTTCAGTATGGGTATTACTCCCTTTATCAAAATGAACCGGATGATGCTTATTTATAATCGTCTCATGCAGAAATCCTTTACATTGTCTATGCTTGCTGAGGCAACAGGGTACAGAAGTATACTGGAAATGGTAAAGGATGTAGAGGAATATTATGATTGTGATGTGAGGGCGCTGAGGAGAGGTATGTAATAGATAACAGCAGTATAAAAAATATTTATGAGGTTAACTTGGTATTAACTTCTGCTTATTTTTTAATTAATAGATTTGGAAGAGTCTATTAATGTCATGTTATTTATTCGGGGGTCAGTTATGTTACACACAAAAGATGAAGAGCTGCTACAAGAAATAAAAGCGGGAAATGAATCCGCTTTTGCTGAATTGTACAATCACTATCAGCATTTGTTATTAATGGAGGCATACTATAAGGTTCGTTCGTATCCTGAAGCAGAGGATATTGTACAGGAAATCTTTACTTCGCTGTGGATACGCAGGAAAGAGCTTTCCATTTCTATTCCGATTAAACATTATTTATTTAAAGCTGTACATCTTCAGTACGCTTATAAATGCCGTAAGAGTGAAGTTGCGAGAAGATTTGTACAACATACATTATATGTATCAAAAGAAGCAGGTACAAATTATTTATTGGAAAATAAAGAGATGTATCTGCAGATTAAAGAGGCAATTGCCGGTGTTACTGCTCCTGCCAGCCGGAGGGCATTTGAGTTGTTGTATATGGAAAATAAAAGTCACCAAGAGATTGCGCTCGACATGAATATTAAACCACAGGTTGCCAGGAATCAGGTTAGCCGGGCGCTTAAAATAATCCGTACCCGCCTCAAAAAAGTAATGTAATTATGTGTTACTTTCAGGTCTTTTCAGCAACTCATAGTTATCATGAGCATAGACAAAGACCTGATACACCGCCTGACGCTCGAGGAATTAGCTCAGGTGATCAGTGATGATGACCTGAGTTACCTCAAAACTACTATCCGCGAGAATCCGGAAGCCTTCAATATATGGATAGAAACAAGAGCAGTACTTAATACCCCTGATGTAAAAGCATTTTTAGCCCGGCCACGGCCTGTAGAAGACATCTTTTTCAGGGCACAGCTACCTAAGATACCCGGTTTCTGGACCTTCGCGCTGAATATAGCGGCTTTACTGATTATCGGTCTCAATATATATCTTATACTTCGTCCTGAACCGGTAACCAGGTCGGCAGTCAGTTTTGTAAATAATAAGAATGTTCGCTTACAGCTCCCTGACGGGAAAAATATAGATCTTACACAGCAATATGGAGTGGTAAATACAGCCCATGTTACGCTGAATAACACAAATAAGACTTTAACCTATACTGCTGCTAGTACTTCACAAACAGCTACATTACATGTTCCTTCTGGTAAAGACTACCGGGTTAATTTATCAGATGGTACGGAAGTATGGCTCAACTCAGCTACCGCCTTACAATTTCCTCTTGCTTTTACAGGGAGTAAGCGGGAAATCACTATTAAAGGAGAGGCTTACCTGAAAGTGGCAAAGAATGATAAACCCTTCCTGGTACATCTGGCCAATAGTACTATCCAGGTGCTTGGCACCGAATTCAACGTGAATACTTATGATCCTACAAAAATACAGGTAGCCCTGGTGAGTGGTGCTGTAAAAATGAATGCTGCAGATCAATCAACCTTATTACAACCCGGACACGAAATTACTTATACTCCTGCAAATGGAATGCAGATAAGCTCTTTCGATGCTGATGCATTGTTAAGCTGGCGACAGGGACTCTATCTCTTCAATAACATGCCCCTTGTTAACGTCCTGAAAATATTTCCCCGCTGGTTCGGAAAAGAAGTGATCATAGACAATCCCATCAGGGAAAATGTACACTTTACAGGCGTTATTAACAGAAACCAACCTGTCAACGTTTCTCTGGACCTGTTAAAAGGCGTCAGCGATTTTGAGTATACGATAGAGGGAGATGTTATTCATATAAAATAAAAAAGCAGTCAATCCCTTTGTAGAAACAGACAGATCAATGCAATGAACGGGGCTCTATACAAATAATCTCAATACTTCAATAATTTTATGTACAACGTAAATGTAGGAAAAAAGCTTTCCTCAGTGAATTTTGAATCATTAATTAATGAACATTGGACACCTTCTCTTACTGAAGAGCGCATTTTATTTAACCTGAAAATATTAGAATGGATAACCGTTGAACAAATCACATTCCTGATAAGTTGGATAAAACATTTAAGTAAAAAGAATAAAAAGGTTTATATACATCTACCTGCTGCAGATGGAATACCATTAGATTCTATTATAGCACGCCGAAGGCACAGATGTTTGAATTTGCTATTGGCTGACTGGAAGATGGATAAACTTTTTGATTCAAACGTGTTATTTACTTACCCGGACTCTTTTAAGGTTACCAAACAACCCAAAGAATATGTCCCATTTCATTCATTAACAGTACACCCTTATAATATCCTTACTTTCGATTCTGATTTCGAGAAGTTGTATGATAAAAAACTGGAACGATTCAAAAATTATTCGAAAGAACTACTAGCAACTAATCTGGATTTATCATTTTTTGAAAACCATTATCTAAACTATTCCATCCTAAAGGAGTTTTATTCCAATGTATGTCAACATGCAATGTGTGATAATGAAATAACGGAAGCGGAATGTTATTTTTCAGTCAAAGAGAGTTTTAAAATACAAAGCTCATCTAAAGAACATTTAATTCACAATTTATCTGAAAGAATATCAGAACGTCCATTGGAAGAGTCTTATTTCTTTAAGGATGAGCAAGGGAAATACAAGAATGAAGGCTATGTGGAAATCTGTTTCCAAGATTTTGGTATAGGTATACATAATAGCCTAAAAGATAAATACTTCACCCAATGGGAAAAAGTTAAGAATCTGTTTAATCCGGACCATGAAAATCAAAACTTAAATACCCGTATTCTTGAATACGCTTTCTTACTATTCAGCTCTAAAAATGAGTTTCAGGAGAATCTTTACATACAAAATTTCATTCCTAGAGGATTATATGTAATAAAGGATATAGTAAAAAGGCATAAAGGACTAATAATAGCAAGGAGTGGGTTGGGGAAGGTGGTTCTGGATTTTAGCACTGATGAAAACAATACTCATTACAGAGAGGCAGATATATTAAAAGATGTAAGTTTTCCAGGGACTTCAATCACAATTATACTTCCATCAGTAAAAGAACAGCATATAAATAAATCAGAGTGGTATGTAACCAGGGAAAAAGAGGGCAAACCTCATGTTCTTAGGAAAATAAGCTTACTATCACTATATACCAATGCTATAAATACGCTTATATCACAATATATAGATTTTACCAATAACAGTAAAGAATTAATCCAAGGGTTTTTCAAAAATCTCTGTGATGAGTTAGTCCGAATAAAAGACCACAACAGGAATTTAGTAATATTAGATTTTGCAGGAATAGATTCAGGGCTTTTTGACATTTATTCCAAGTTATTATACTTCATAACCTTTTGTCCTATTATGGATGACGAAAGCCTCAATCTATGCATAATAAACGTAATTGATATAGATGTAATTGAAAGCCTGATGGACGATACCTCTCTCATCAACAAGTCAAAAGGCTTTTATTCAAAACCTATTCCATGTATTTATCCTAATCTGGAAATATCCTGGTTTATACAGAATCATCAATTCAATGCCGTAGAAAGGAAAAAAATATCGGAGAATATGACATCTGCCTGGCAATTCAATAGCCATAAAGACAACTTTGATGCAAGGGTAAATCAAATATATGGGAATGTGTTGAGAGTTGTAACTGTAGATGGAAAAACATACAATTTAAGAATTGATCTCCCAAAAATAGAAGTACTGTTAAAATTCTGCATGGCTTTACAGGAAGCAGAAATTATAGCCGAAATACAGAATAAAGGGCTGCAATTCCATGAACTATTAGATACTGAAAAGGGAATTAATTATAATGATATAAATTTATTTTCTACTGATCCTTTAAATGAACAAGCCTTCTTAACTTCTAATGGACTATATCAGACATCTTTCTTGTCATTTATTGATAAATTACATAAGAAACAGTATAGAAGATTTGTTTCGATTAATCTGATATTGAAATTATTCTACACATACATAAACAATATAAATCATATAGAATCAATCAATAAAGTATTAACAGTAACGATAAGTAGTCAATTGTTATCAAAAGAAATAACAGAAATACTTAGATACCTGAAAGCAGTTAAAAATAGTGTTGAAGTCATTCCGTTAGCCAATTACTATACATTCCTCAACGAAGAGCCTTTTAATTCTTTCTCGGGCTCATCCAATGTTTTAATAGTAAATGATGTAATAGCGACGGGTGGCCTATCTCGCAAGCTCGCTAATTCTCTTACAAGTAAAGAATGCAAAATAATTTCCATCCTTACGATTGTTGATACCAGAGAGACAATACTGGAAATTGATGAACACCTTCCAATATTATCTCTCGCAAGGCAAAAAATGGAAAAAACAGAAACAAACCCATTTAAATCAGAGCCTATTTTGATAGACCCAATTTTAAATGCACCAGCAACTATCAGCAGAGAGAATATTGATAATATAATATATAATCCTGTAGATTTTACAAAGCTTTTTAATAATGACAACCAATATAAAATCGGCTATATAAAAGCTAATAACAAACACCAGTTATATTATCTTGACGTTTACAGCCTGATTAAAGAGGACTCACAGAACGATTATTTTATTCTAAAAACGATATTCGAAGATTTAAAAAAAAGTATCAGAAGAGAGAGAGAATCAAGAAATATTACCAAATCGAAAAGTGTAGAGTCTACATTAAGAGAATTCTTGCGCACTAATGATATTGATATGCCAGATGTTGCAATTGCCTCTTATCTTAAAAAAAAATATTCAAAAGATCTTAACGAATTTGATATTGAAATTATCTGTTACCCTTATTCATCATCTATTGAGTTATTGGAAAATGAACAACATCCTGTCTTTTCTGAATTGAATTGTAAAAATTCTATTGAGATATATCCACTACCCAGAATTCTTACAAACAAGGGATGGCGTTTCAGCTTCCCTCCCAACTTTTTAAATTTAAGGACAAAGAATAAAAATATATTATTGCTTGATGATGCTTCTAATACCGGAGATACAATTATTCAACTAATAGATACAATGGGGTATTTTGATGTGAAATCAATCACCGTCCTAAGTCTAGTTGGTCGTATCGAAAATTATCAGATTGAACTCTTTAACAGGATTAAAAACCTAAAGGCCAGAGAGAACAGGATTCCAATCAATATTTATTTCTGCGTTCACTTTCATTTCCCATCTTATGACAAACACACTTTTCCCTGTAATGTAGAATTGCAGGAAATAGGAAGATTTAATCATTATTTTACCACAAAGCTTAGGCAGGAAGAACTTCCCCCATTAATTAAATTCTACGTTGAACAGAGAAAGAAAGAGATTGATCATTATGCGATGACTGGTGGCCCCATTATTAATAATGAGTATTTAAAGAAGCTTGACAAAAAAGAACTTTTTCTTTTCCGGGATTATCTTGGTAGCTATGACAGCTACAGATTATTTAAAGAGGATGGATTGCCTGTCGTGGGGGGGAAACATTATCTACAGGGAATAAGGACACAGATCAGAGATAAAAGAAATTTCCTGAAGGTGCTGATTATACTTTATTATGAACCACATTTAACTGAAACAATCTGGAGGATGGATATGGTTAGTAACGTTGTTTCTTATATTGAAAATGATTTATTAAATGATGATGACTTCATAAGTTCTACTTTTAATCAGCGGTTAATTATTACTTCTATTTCGAACCTTGATATTAAACTTTTTGTAAAAGAAGGTTTTTTGGAAAAACTATTCTCCAGATTTTATAACCCAAAAAATGGACCGGAAGATATTAATACTGACATTTCAATATGTCAGCTCGCTTATATTATTTCTTACAATTTGTGTAATATAAAAGAGAATACAGATAAACAATTTATAGCGAAACTAATTTCTCTTATCTCGGAAAAATATATTGAAGCCCAACATACGGGGAATAAAAAAAACTATCACAACTTCTTTAAACAGATTTTTTTAAGAGTGGTTAATCCAATTAAGACAAAATTGGTTATGCAGGCACAGGATATATTTGGGCGGGTTTGGATTTATTATTACTCCGTTTTAGCTGACATGAATAACCATGTTTACAGAACGGATTTCGGAAAGATTGGGGAACTTGCACTGTTGTCACATGGGTTTTCCAAAGAATCACCTAATAATAAAGAAGCCTCCGATTTTATAATCAGATATAATCAATGCAAGGAAAAAGTTCAAATCAATCTTACTGATAATTTAAAATTATTATTTGATCGCTTAATAACGGCTGATTTTGATCAATTTGATAAAACAGAATTTGTTAGATATGCTCAACTTATATCTAACCTCGATAGTGATTATTACTTATCAGAATTTGAAAAAGCGAAATCTTCCGATGATTATAAATCATTAAGTGAAAAAATTGCAACATTTGCTAACGAAATTATAAGTCCAGATTCTGCAGTTGCAAAAATAGTTTTTAATGCAGACTCTAATGTGTATGATATATGGAATAAGTCTATCCTTCCCTTTGAAGCTAAAGGAAGATGCACAATATTAATTTCACATAGTACTGATAAAACATTAAGGATAAAAGTACATCCGGAGCCATTACTTGAATTATTTCAACATATTCATAATAATAAAGAGAATTATGCACCTGATGCTATGGGAGTCCTCGAAATAAAATTACAGGATGAATTAGTTTGTATGAAATTCTGGCAAGATGCAGCCCTTGTGGAGAGAGTTAATGGTAGAGGGATAAACTTTGTAAGAAAAATAACTGAAATCTATGATGGCGTTTTTGAAACTATAAGTCGTGATCCATATTCATTTGCTATTAAATTTCCTAATCTAACTAAAAGTAATTAGATATTATGTCTGCTCCAATTCACATAATAATTAATGAAGATTATTCTGACGGTACATATCAATCACTATCCAGTCTGTTGAATATGGGACGGATAAATTATATACACGCGAAAAATCTGCACCATTTTGAAAGAATATTGTGTTATTTGCGACCTGATTTAAAAGTTCATTTATGGGTTCACCCCGGGTTTGGGCAATTTCAGGCTACTCAGCAAACTACTAATGGAATGATGGCGGTAAAAGCATTGCAACTGGCCAATGTAAATTTTAACCTACTAACATCCGTTCCTCAGAGTAAAGAAGCCAAAGAATATGCCGCAACATATAACCTTCAGCTAATAGAGGTATTAGGACTTGAAGAACATGCTCAAAAAAATGCGCCGATTCCAATCATTGATTTGATAAAAAAACTTGTACCCAATTGGGAAAGCGAAATTACTTACAGTCAAAATATTGATATTGTAGATGGATATGATGTAGGAATAATTACGGCACTCTATGATGACGAATTTGTTAATATTAAAAATGTATTTGGCAGGGATAAATGGGAAGTATTGAGGCATCCCTATACTAATAATTTGTATTATACATTGAATCATGTGTTGAAAAATGGGAAATCAATAAAAATTATTGCTGCCTCGCAATTTAGTATGGGGATGATTAATGCTGCTATTAATACGACTGAAATGATACTCAAATTTAAACCGAAATATATGGCGATGACGGGTGTTTGCGGAGGCAAACCCAGCCCACAAAATAAAGAGATAATTGAACACGAGTCTTCAAATAAAAAGGAAGAGATCAGATTGGGAGATATTATAGTGCCTAATATGGTATTTACAACCAGTAAAGGGAAAATAAGTGAGGGCGGCTTTAAGCCAGAAAGTGAAGAGGTTAAACTAAATATAGAGTTTATTCCAATAATAAATGCTCATAAAAAAGATATCATAAGAGAAATAATGGATTCTGATTCAACAAGAGATTATGGACGATATAATCTTCAGGCTCATATACAACCTATGGCATGTACAGAAGCTGTCATAGACAAACCAGGCCACTTTGTTGAGTTCACGGATAGAGATAGAAAAACAATTGCAGTTGATATGGAAAGTTTTTCTATCTTAAAAGCCTGTGAAAGTTTGCATACCTACCGGACAAAAGGAATTATCATTAAGTCAGTAATGGACAGAACCTCAGATAAAAATGATGGTACTAAAGCATATGCGTCATATACCAGCGCAATGTTCTTAAAAGGACTCTTGGAATATTTAGAGTATTAAGATTTCTCTTAATAAAAAAGCCGGACATGAGTGCCCGGCTACCGCTATATAGACTAAAAATTCAATCAAAACGCAATGGTAAGATTTTACTAATAGAAATTGGTTAATACTGCGTTAATGAAATAAAAAAGTTGGATAATAACTTACTCTTTTTTAGTAGCCTCACTTATGATATATCCCATAAACAGAAATGCAAACGATGTCATAACGATGATCGGAAATAGCTGAAACCTTAAAGCAATAGGAGAGGCAAATACGCTGAACCCAAAATTCACCAGCCATAAGCATACTACCAGTAACAATCCCTTGCCCATTAACTTATGCCGTTTATAGCCTTCCAGTATGAGGAAGCTGAGCATGCCGAGGAAGAAGATCACATTCATAGTACCTACAAGAATAGGGTAGAAGTCCAGGATATTTACTTTAAGATCTTTGAATATCGTGGTTAATTTATTGCTTTTGTATGCGAACCAGTTCTGAGCGATAGGAGGAACACTGTCTACTCCGGTACTATAATGATCCAGGAATTCAACTGGAGGTGCATAATACTTTAGTGCATTTGGGAATAAGTAATATTTAAAAAACTCCGTAGGATATGTCTTAATGAGGTAGGTGCCATAATCCTTATATAAAGGGGCAACAGTTGCCCAGCGTTTCATTTCAGGCGCCGTAGAATCCTTTTTAAATTGCTGATGCATGTACATTCTTAAAGGGGCACCAGGTGTCCACATATATATAGTACTTGCCATCAGTTCTTCTTCCGGATGCATCCGGTTATTAAAGGTACTGTCGAAATAATCACGTACCATTTTGTCTAATTGCTGGAATCTGGCAGGGGTTGGTTTCCTATTAGCTTTGGGCACAAATTTATAGGCATACATCGCATTATTAGCCATCTGCCAGCCGGTAAAAGGCGTGAATTGTTTTATGCCAGCCAGTTCGTAGTATTTACTGGTGTTATATAAGATAAAACTCCCAATCAATAATACGCATATTGCCAGTCCGGCAATTTTAAGCAGGTAACGTCTTCTGGATAAAAGGAATGCAACACCAGCAATTAAGGGATAGAACATGGCATTGTACCTGATGGTGAATGCAAGGAACAGTACAAGTGCATGAAAGACTATTAATCGTGTTGTAGGACGATAAGCGATCCATATTAAGGAGGTGAACCACATAATACTCAGGGAAAGGAAGAGGGTATCACTGGACACATAATTCGCCAGGTACAGGAATACAGGGTTAAACAGCATAAAGCCGAATAAGGTGATGCGGGTTAATTTTGCAGGGTTATAGAAATGGAATAAGGTAAAGACAAGGGACAAGATACTTGACTGCAATAACACATACTGAAATATGACCAGCGCGGTATCTGAATGAGTGAACACACTGAATAAGCGAAGGAACATGGAATATCCTACAGGGTAGGTATTAATAGATAAATTTAGGTAGGATGTTTCCAGGTATGCGTAGGAATCTCCATTAATGAAACTGGCAAAAGGATACCAGTATTTAAAGAATAATAATTGTACAAGGATACCTATTACTGCTGTCCATACATAAGGTCTGTTTTCTGCTGATTTGAAAACATAATCTTTAAGAGAAATATTGGATTTTGTTTCAACAAGCGTTGCCCCTTCCTGTTTTTCCTCATGATACTCCTGTTCTGTATTGATCGACCAGATATTCTCTTTAGTGGTAACACCTGCTGCAATATTATCTACAGCTACCATAGCAGTGAGCATGGAATGGTCTGCATTGTTGTATTTGTGCATGCCATTACGTCCTACCAGGAACAGGTTCTCAAACTGGTCTGTAAATGTTCTCACTTCGTCAAAGCGTTCATAAGCGCCAAAGTAAGCGGGGTAGGTTTTTTCTACTCTTAATACAGTGCTGTCAAGTACATCTTCTGCATTGGCCAGTCCTATTTTTTCTAATTCTGATATGGCCAGCACCGCAATTTCTTCATCAGATAACTGCCAGAAGGCATCCGTTTCATTACAGAAGAATTCCATCCCTACCCACATAGTATCAGGATCATTTACCATGAAAGGACTCCAGTTGTTGAATATCTGTAATCTGCCAACAGTTACTTCCCTTTCCTGGATATAGATCCAGGTATCCTGCATATCCTTATGTGATAAACGCTTTAACAGTACTCCTACCGTAATGAAATCACGGTACTGCAATCCCGCTGCTATTTCCTGCACGTCCAGGGGTACATCACCCTGAATACCTGCTACCAGTTCTTTTACGGGCATTGTACTGAAGAAATAATCTCCTTCCAGGAGTAGTTCTTCGTTTGTTTGTTTATTGACAGCGGTAATGGCTGTTACGCTGTTATTGAAAGTATGGATCTGTTTTACCTCATGATGCATGTGGATGATCCCTCCCATTTCCTGCACTTGTCTGGCTACTTCCTCCCATAATTGTCCGGGGCCGAATTTAGGGTACAGGAACTGCTCTATGAGGCTTGTTTCTGTATCCTTCTGTGCTATATCCCCTGTATTCTTTTTCTTCTTTTTTGTGATCTCCTGCAGGGCATGTTGAATTGCTTTACGGATGCTTACTCCTTTAATGCGTTGTGCCCCCCATTCTGCTGAGATCTCATGGCAGGGTACACCCCATACTTTCTCTGTATAATCCCGGAAGAATAGTTCATATAATGTTTTGCCGAAGCGGTTGATCATAAAATCTTCCAGGCTTTTTTCCGGTTTTCTCGGAAATAACTGTGCCTGGAGATAAGAGAAAAGGATGGCTATAGTCCTGCCGACTCCCAGTTTACGGAGTGTTTCTATTGATAGAGTAATGGGGTAGGTAAAGAATTTACGGAGGAAATAGATCCTTGACAGGCGTTTCCGTACCAGCATCACTTTATCGGGATCGGTAGGAGGCAGGGTACTATTTACTTCCCTTGACTTATTCTGGTAATTAATCGTGAAAGAGGAGCCCGCTTCCTGTTGTGGTGGCATAATGTTTTGCCACCAGTTCATCACTCTGTCGGACTTGGAGAAAAAGCGATGCCCGCCTATGTCCATGCGGTTGCCTTTGTAATTGATTGTCTTCGAGATTCCACCAATATCACCGCTTTTTTCCAGGATGACAGGGATAATGTCTGTACGTTTTAACAATTCATAAGCAGCAGTTAATCCCGCAGGACCAGCGCCAATGATAATGGCTTTCTTACTTACAGGTTGAGAAAGAGGGTTACTCATGAGGGGGCATTGTGGTTTAATGGATGACCAAACTTATCAGCTTTCTGTGGTGCAACTAAAGTTAGGGGAAGGATAGTAAAATAACTTAGGAGATAGAGAGAGAAACTTAGGAGATAGTGCTTACATTGCCCTTCTCAGTTCTTCCATCTCACAGCTGTAATAACGCAGGAAGGCCTGATTCAGATTTTGCCAGCTTTTATATCCCGCTGTATGAGCAATTGCAGAGAGTGGTGTTGATTTCTCAGTAAGTAATTCAAATGCCCTCATCATCGTTATCATTTTTATGAATTTCTTCAGAGACATGCCAAAGTGCATTTGAAAGCCTTTCTGCAATACATCTTCAGATAATTGGAACTTTTCTGCCAGTTGAGAAACAGAATGATTTATATGAGGGTTATCTGTCAGGTATGTAAACAGCTGACGGAAGCTAGGTTCATTGAATATATCAGAAATGAAAGGGCGCTGTTTTGCATGTGCGTCCTGGTAAGCGAAATTAGTAAACAACTCTATACAGCAGCGATATAGGAAATGGTGTGCTGGGACTTCTACATGCCGGCAGGTAAGCATTTTCTGGACCAGGAAGTCGCAAGCCGCATTGATATAATAAGGTTGTTTGTTTATCGGCGCGGTTATATTTGCAGGTTTTTTGTTTGCCAGCCGGCGGAGAGCGGGGTATTGTTTTGCCAGTTCTCTTATATCTTCGGGTAAAATATTGATATGGCAGGAGCTCATCTCTTGCTCTGCTTCCATGGGCACCTTGTGAAGGTCTGATACCAGATTGAACAGGTTACATTCCTCCTCCTCCAGCGAAAAGGAAACATCCTGGTATAACTCTACGCGCACACTCGACCTGTACATGAAATGAAGCGCCCATATCGGACGGGGTGTATATGGACAAAGGATGATGTCCTCATTGGTGAATGTCTCCTGAATCCAGAAGGAAAACGGGCTAAGCTGAATGTGTTGGCTTAACATATCACACTGTTCATCTCTTTCGAAATATACCCCGGCATATGGAAGTAATAACCGGAGGTATTCTTCAGGGACTGAGGCGACCTGCACATAAGCAGGTTCTTCCCTTTCTACGTAGAGCAGTTTTTCAACACCGCTCTTTAATGGCATTGTCATGATTTTGTATAATTATCAGTGTTTTATGATTAAGGCCCGGAATGCTGTTATTTTGATTGTTAATATAAGTATCGCAAGTGCCGATTAGGTAACATGATGTAGAAATGATTTTTTGGGGATTAGGGATAGTGGAGATATTACTAAATGCTTGTCTGAGGAATTATTCGGGGTTTACTTTGTTAATAATGTTTTTGAGTTGCTCTTATTATTATTATTATTATTATTCTAAAACAACTTAAATAGGAAAGGGGATTTCCCCTTTCCTATTTAAGTTGTTTTAGAATAATGCATTATTTTTTAGGATCAAGTGCTCTGTTTATTTTTTCAATTGCATAACGCAAATGATCTTTGCTCACTGTATCTGTTGTACCGGATATTGCAATATTAATTTCTCCTTTTAACATTAATAGGTGTGTTCTTACAAGCGAAATCAGATCTGATTGAATTCCAGGCATAGTAGCAGGTAAAGTAGACTGTACTGCTAAAAGATCAGCAAAGGGTGTTGAAAGCGGAGTCGTAACAATTCTGATCAGATTGTCTAAGTAAATATTTTGCAGGTCCCGACGGTAATTGTCAATTGGTTGATGGGTATATAGTTCTGTCCAAATACCTTTTTTAACATCTTCAAGTAACTCTTTGCAGGTGTAAGTATTTGCTACACCGAAGCCACGGCTATTACTTAACAACATTGACATACGATTTACGCTAACCAGGCTGGCAATTATACTCATTCCTGTCTTATTAACTTCTGCTAAGGATGGATCTATCTTAGTAGCAATATATTTATTAAACAGCCATGTAGGTGTTTTGAATACCTGCTCATTTAAAAAAGCAATAGCTTCCTGCTGGCGTATCTTGGGGACCATTGTATAAGGATCTCCTTTTTCTTCAATCGATTTGGGATTAATATACATACCTCCCACATTGTTTATGACGTGTCCTGCATATCTGGCATATTGCTTTAGCAATTCACCATATAATAATTGAAGGTTACGATATCCTTCATTAGGTACTCTTGTCCAGATAGGTAATTGTACTAATATACGTTTGAGGTTTTTAATGCCATACTGGCCCGCGAGCATCGCATTATCTCCCAGATCTTCATTCTGACTGCGGGGATCAACAATGCTTGATGGGTTTTGTGGTCCAAACCATAATCGCGGATTTTTACTCAAGCTATCTATGATCCATTTGTTCAGCATGGTGGCTTCATCTTTAGGATCTTTAATATCCGCAAATAATCTGTAGCCCCATTCAATAGCCCATTTGTCATAATCACCGATGCGGGGAAATATTCCTTTTTCACTTATGTTGTCTTCTGGTTGGGCAACATAGTTGAAACGGGCGTAATCCATAATGGAAGGTGTATGGCCGTGCGCTTCTACCCATTTTTTATCCCGTAATTTTTCAATAGGCACGGTAGACGAGGAGCCGAAATTATGTGCCAGTCCAAGGGTATGACCAATTTCATGAGAAGACACGAAACGAATCAACTGTCCCATTAATGAGTCATCTAATTCCATTTTACGAGCCCTGGGATCTACGGCTCCCGCCTGTATCATATACCAATTGCGTAAGAGGCTCATCACATTGTGATACCAGTTGATATGTGTTTCCATTATCTCTCCGCTGCGTGGATCGGATGTATGTGGACCTGATGCATTAGACATGACAGATGGCTTGTATACTAAGGCTGAGTGACGGGCATCGTCAAGACTCCACGTAGAGTCTTCCTGAGGCGAGGGGGCTCTTTTCCCAATGATGGCATTTTTAAAACCTGCCTGTCTAAAAGCTACCTGCCAGTCATTGATGCCCTGAATCAGATATGATATCCATTTTTCAGGTGTTGCAGGATCAATATAGATAATAATAGGGTTTTTAGGCTCCACAAGTTCCCCCCTTTTATATTTCTCCTGATCTTCATCCCTGGGTTCCAGTCTCCAGCGGGCTATCATGGAAGTCCTTTTTACGCCTTGTGGGTCAGTATTAAAGTCAACATATTCAGAAGTGAAATAACCTACACGTTGATCAGCATAACGTGGTTGCATAGGTACCTTGGGTAACAGTACCATCGATGCCTTTAGTTCTACGGTAACAAGACTTCCGCTTGCACTGCCTGAATTTGGAGGTTTTGCATAAGTTTTTACTACCCTTATTTCTGTGTTTACCGGGTAAGTTTTTACCTCCACAGGATAAGATTTATCCGGCTGATAAGCGCCAAATTTGGCAAAGAAAATGTCATTATCACTGTTGATCACCTCCGTCATCTCAATGATGCTACTGGTTTTACCAGAAATTGAATCTGTATGGATAGTCCGTATATCAAAAGATAAGGCGATAGGTTGTATGTTTGAATTCATTACTGCCCTGTAGAGAGGCATTGTAGAATCTTTCGCATATTCACCATAAGAGATGTCTCGCATAAATATCTTGTTATTAGGCCCCTTTTCAAAGCGTACTATATTTGAATGGAGTTGGTCGCCACCATAACCATTTGTAGCTCCTCCATTGCGCATATCTGCGCCGGCTTTGGATAGGCTGCTTACGATAAGGATATCTCGCTCCAGGATACTGTCGGCTATCTCAAAGTAGAATTTATCTTCTACTTTATGTACTGTAAATAATCCTTTCTGTGTAATGGCCTTGTCTGTAATTACTTCTTTATAGGACGTAGAACCAGCCTTAAGGCCTGTAGGTGGTAATGCGTTAGGTACCTTAACACCTTTGCCGACGGAGTCGATGGAACTGCGGGACTTTGTCTTTTGGGCAAACAAAGAAAAAGGTAATAAAAAGAGGAAGTAGCTTGCCAAGAAATATATACGGATCATTTTGCTGTTGTTATTTTGCAATTTAATTGATAAACAACAGTTGCATTTTTAATGAAGAAGTAACATAGGTATTCTATTTCCCTTTAAACATTCTTAGATCGCATTGTAAAGAGAGCATGAAATATCGGCCTATCAAACTACTCCGGTTTTCAGTTACCGAATTGACCGAAATTGATTGTGACAAACGGGAAGTTTCATTTAGTAGGTTATAACCCTGTAGCCGGCAGGTAAATTTTCTTTTGTAGAAAGTCTTTTCCAGCGTGCAATTTATCATAAACGGGTTAATACTTACATTGTTACTATAGCCACTATTCAGCTGTTTATTGAGATCTACCGCTAATAGGAAAGTTTTTAGAAAGTAAAGCTTTCCTTCTATATTAAATGTCCAAATGTTAAGATTGGTAATATTATTTTCTGAAAGGTCATATACATTCCGATTGTATGTATAGGAGACACCTCCTGTCAGTTCGAGTACATTCCCAAGTCTATTAGCTCTTAAAGACTGTGTAATAGCCAAGTTTTGTGCGATTTTTTTTTCATTGTCTATATACAATACATTATTACTATAAGAACTGTTGCCATCTAAGAATATGCTGTATTTTCCATCACTGACCTGTTGAGACCAGCCATAACCAAAACGGCAATTATAATCACCATTGGCATTGAGAAAATGGGTTTCCTGTTTTACAGTATTAAAACTATCTTTTACAAGTACTATATTACTTATCACCTTATCCTGTGTATAATTACCTGAGAGATTTATAAAGAGGGTATTCATACTGGCATTGCGATAGTTTAAAAATAATGTATGAGCAAGGGACGGCTTTAGATTGGGGTTTCCAACAACCGGGAATTGTGCATTAGAAAGATCAGCTATTGGTTGTAATTGCTGGTTAGTAGGAAAAGTAACATTCCCCGTATATGCAAGTGTAAGAATTTTAGAATTTGATAATTTGTATTGTATACGAAATACAGGCACCATTGAGGTGCTATGCAACATCATGCGTCTTTCCGATATGATATTACTCCGAAAACTGGAAGGGAGTAAACGTACGCCGATAGTGTAATCAATTTTTCCATTATTTTTCCGGTAGTTGAATTCTACTTGGTGCTGTAGCACAGTATAGGCGTATTGATTACTTAGTGAATCAAGAAATTCTCTCTTTTCATCCGGACTTATCCATTGTGTTTCCTGTTTATTACCAGTAGACGTATAATTCCATACATACCTCAGTTCTACGTTGGAAATGGAATCTAGTGGTTCTATCCAGGAGATCTGGGCATTAGTCATAAATGTATTGTCCATTTTATTTAGTAGGAGGTGTACAAGAGAATCTTTAGCAACCGAACTGTTTGCATTATAATATCGCAAATCATCGCGACTATCTTGGTCATTGTTGTTCCGGGTATAATTTACAACAAGCCCAAATGATGCTACCCGTCCAAACTTGTTAAAACGATGTGTTCCAAATAAACCACTCATCAATGTAGGTGAACGGCTGGTAATATTGCTAATGGTTGCCTGGTCTTTATGTTGAAACCCACTTTGCAGTGCGAGGAGAGAACTATTATTAACGGCATTGTTTAAATTGTAATACAGATTGAATTTTATCATATCAGCTTCACGTGGTTTGTATTCTCCTCCGGCTGCCAAATTATAATTATCGTTCATGCTGTTATTACTACTGCTATTGATACTATAAAGGGTACCTTCATTAGTTTCTGTTTTTACATTACTATAGGCTTGAAGGTTATTAGTTGTGTTTCTTACTTGTAAAGCTGCATTTATCGATAATGCTTTACTGAAATTTCCTCGGTAATTAATGTTACCTTTTGTCGTAACGAGATTGCCTATTTGTCCGCTTGTATTATTAGTATTACCATTCAGTGAGAACTGTTGTTGCTCACTGAAATAATTAGTGAGTACCGCTGCATTATACCTTCTGTCATTACCAGTACCAGCAATAGCTTGTGCTTGGTAGATTTTGTTCAAATCAGTTTTAGTTTGTATGTTGATGATCTTTTCTGGCTCTCCTGTTTTTCTTCCGGTAGCCCGGGCCATATCTCCATAGTCATCAATGAGCTGTATTTTGTTGATGAGGTCTATAGGAAGTAAGCGTGTCAGATTTTTTATGTCGTCTACCAGAAAATCTTTTCCATTGATCCGTAATTTTATAATTGGTTTCCCCATTACATTTACATTCCCATCTCTATCTACCTCTAGCCCAGGCAATCGTTTTAACAGATCTTCTATTACTGCATTTTCCCGCAGCTTATATTGATCAACCAGGTATTCTATTGTGTCTCCGTTTATGACAACCGGCATCCGTTTCCCTTTTATTACCACCTCCTTCAATGTATTGGTTTTTGTAATGAGTGTAATAAGCGGCAGATCTATTTGGGTGCTGGTTTTTGGAAACATGAATTGCTTATGCCATGTTTCATATCCCAATCTATCGGCACGCAGTATGAAAGTAGATTGATGGACGTTTGTGAAGTTGAAGTTACCTGTTTCATTACTGGTAGTATGTAGGGTATCTTTACTAGCTATTAGCCATATATTCGTTGCTGTGACTGATTGTCCGGTCGTGTCTCTTATCACCCCGGAAACAGTATATGACGTTTGTGCCATCAGGTTATGAAGGTTTAGTGAAAAAATAATAAGGAATATTATTCGATTCATACGGAGGAAATGGCTTGGGTTGTAACAACGATAGCATTGGGGTATCTGTAAGATGGCATAATATCTATAAAAGGATACTACTTTTCCCCTAATGAAATTAGGTTTTTAAGAAGAGCTAACAAAAAAAATAACATTACTTTACGACTTTATCTCACAATAATTTCTGTGCATATAAGTAATTATTCTGTATCTCCAAACTGTTTGTATTTTATGTATTATACTACCTGTGACTGTATGTTCAGATTGATGGTATTTTTGTATCTGGTACCATTAAGTTTCTCCATCAGTATCACTTCTCTTGTATTGTTCGCAAATGAGAATTGAAAGTGGAAGCTGCATTCAGCCGTACTTCCGCACCGTCTGATAGTTGTGTAGTGTAATCCATGCCGGAAGATACCAGAGAACAGTCAGTTGCCCACCAATTTTATAGCTGAGAATGTAAGACAATTTTATATTGTGGCTATGGAGTATGATAACCACAGAAATACTTTCATCGCTATGTACAAACGTTGCAATAAATAATCCAGAAGTGCATTAACGCATCCCAATTAACAGTTTATAACATTTGGAATAGTTGTTCATTATTATAATCATCTAATGCAGTATGTGTAAATAACATAATGCATAATGGTTTTTCGATAAGCTGTTTTGTCGCTCTGGTAATACAATAATAGTTTTTTCACTAGATTATAAAATAATATTCTCTTGAGTTACTCCAATGAATAAAATAGATGATTGGCTGCCAGTAGGTGACTCTTGTTAAACTACAGTATTCATTTTTTGTTCGTTAATGGGCTGTTAATAATTTAAAATTGTAGTTGTTAGATTTTGCTTGTGTTAACAAAATAAATTTTTGTTAATTATTTTTTGAGTACTTCTTTTTGGCAATAACGACTACTATAAAACCGACCTAAGCTAACCGTTAACAAATAACAACGTTTAAAAGGGAGGGCGACTAACTAACAAAAGCGGATAAGGAACAACCACGTTTAATTTTTTATTGATTCTGAACTAACGAGTTCAAACTTTCATTCATGAAAAATAGATAGCACTGTTAAGTGTGTTGTCAATGACCCACCATCATGTATAATACACTTTGACTTTATTTTACTCACCAAAATCAACCAATCACTATTATGCAAATTCCTACACCTCGTGGTAGTTTATTAGCCAGATTTCTGACTCTTGTACTTATGTTGCATAGTTTTCTTTGTTTGCCTGTTTTAGCTAGTCAGACAGGCAAACAAAAGATTACAATAGTTGCAAATGATATCACATTAGATAATGTGTTTAAACAGATTGAAAAGCAGACTGGTCTGCGGTTTATGTTTGCTGTTGATGCATTGAATGTGAGTGAGAAAGTAACAGTAAGTTTTCAAAAAACGATATTAGATGAGGTGCTATCTGCTTTATTAAGTAGCAGAGGTATTATATGGCAATATCGGGAAGGGACGATTTCTTTGAAGCACCAGACAGTAATTGCTAAGCCCATGAGTATTGGGGGGGAAAGAACTCCAGCCATTGAGCCACCTTTTACTATTACAGGTAAAGTACTAGATGCCCAAGGTAACCCTGTTCCCGGTGCTACTGTGGCGGTGAAAGGAGCGAAGAAGGGGACGAAAACAGATGGAGATGGAAGTTTTGTGCTTGCAGGGGTGGATGCGAATGCTGTACTATTGGTAAGTTCGATAGGTTTTGAGACAAAGGAAGTAAATGTAGCGAATGTGCGAAATGTGATCATTCGCATGAATGAAGTAGTGAACCGTTTGGATGAGACAGTGATTATTGGTTATGGCACTACTACTCAGCGATTTAATACAGGGAATGTAACTTCGGTAAAGGCTGAGGATATTACAAAGCAACCGATTACCGATCCACTTTTGGCGTTGCAAGGGAGAGTACCAGGAATGATTATAACGCAAACTACTGGTATACAAGGTGGGGTGGTGAAAGTGCAGATAAGAGGACAGAATAGTATTAATAGTGGAACGCAACCTTTGTTTATAGTAGATGGTATTCCTTATACTCAATCTATTACAGGAATGTCGAATTTTGGCGCTATTGGGGGGAGTATTTCTGCTTTGAGTTTTGTTAATCCTGCGGATATTGAAAGTATTGATGTATTAAAAGATGCTGATGCTACTGCTATTTATGGTTCTAGGGGTTCTAATGGGGTAATATTGATCACTACAAAAAAGGGAAAAATGGGAGCAGCCAAGGTGGATATCAATGTATACAGTGGTTGGGCAAATGTTACCCGCAAGCGTAAGCTACTCAATACTTCTCAATATCTAGAGATGCGTCGGGAAGCATTTAAAAATGATGGGGTAACTCCTAATACATTTAATGCTCCAGACCTGTTAATATGGGATACTACCCGATATACAGACTGGCAAAGAACCATTATAGGAGGGACAGCACGTTATACAGATGCACAGGCTTCCGTATCAGGCGGTAATGTTGCTTTACAATATCTAATGGGAGGCAATTATCATAAGCAAACCTCCGTATTTCCAGGTAATTTCTCTAGTGAAAACGGGGGCGGCCATTTTAGCATTATGGGAAATTCACCTGACCAGAAATTAAAGACCGTTTTAACGGGCAGTTATGCTACCAGTAAGGCTAATTTCCCTGGTGGGGCTTATGCCGATTATATTGATTTGCCCCCAAATGCGCCTCCTATATATAATAATAATGGCAGTTTGAATTGGGCCAATTCTACTTGGGATAACCCTTATGCTGCTTTGTTATTGAGAAATATATTGGATATCCAAACCGATAATTTGTTGAGTAGTGTAGATGTCAGCTATAGGTTATTACCAGGGTTGGTATTCAAGGCAAATTTGGGATATAATGAATTAAGTGTAAACTCCTTTAAACAAAGCCCGATTGCTAGCATTGATCCTAAGTATCTCAGCTTTATCAAGGCATCTGCTACTTATTTTAACAACAAAAGAAGATCATGGTCATTTGAACCACAGATTACCTATATAACTACAATATGGAAAGGTGCATTTAATGCCATGGCAGGGGCAACAATACTTAGCAATAAGGAAGATGCGGATCGTTTAACGACAGGTGGAATCAAGGATGACGCTTTAATCAGGAATCCTGCTTCAGCTACTACTTTTTCTGCAGCAGCTACAGGCAGTCGCTATAAATATGCGGCTGTTTTCGGGCGTGTAGGGTATAATCTTGAGGACAAATATATATTAAACCTCACTATTCGTAGAGATGGTAGTAGCCGCTTTGGCCCTCGGAAGCAGTTTGCTACCTTTGGAGCCATAGGAGTTGGCTGGCTCTTTTCACAAGAAGATTTTATCAAAATAGCATTGCCTTGGCTAAGCTATGGTAAATTAAGGGCAAGTTATGGAACTACCGGGAATGATCAGATTGGAGATTACCAGTACTTGGATAATTATCAATATGAAGAACAACCTTATCAAGGAGTAAAAGGACTGCGGGTAAATGGGTTGTACAATGCTGATTTTGCGTGGGAATTAACCCGGAAAGCAGAAGTGGGATTGGAAACAGGATTTTTTAAGGATCGTATACTATTGACAACTAGTTATTACCGAAACCACTCTACCAACCAATTAATTGGCTATCCTCAACCTAGTATGGTGGGAGCTGAATTTATTACTGGTAATCTGCCAGCGGTGATCCAGAATGCAGGTTGGGAATTTGTATTGACTACTAAAAATAAGCAAAGTCGTTATTTTGAATGGTCTACTACTTTTAATATATCCTTCGTTCGTAATAAGTTAGTGTCTTACTCAGGAAACGGTCAAATCTATGCCCGGGTTGGTAGGGCATTATCTGAAAAACGAACGTATAAAGTTCTAGGTGTGGATCCTGCAACGGGTTCCTATCAATTTGCAAATGCAGAAGGGAAACCGGTATCATATGATCAAAGTGTTTCAGATTATTTGTCTGTAAATCCTGTACCTGTTTATTTTGGTGGTTTTCAGAACAGTTTTCGCTACAAAGGCTTCAACTTGGATGTTTTTTTTCAGTATGTAAAGCAGCAAGGAGCTAACGGGTTATTTTCGTCTTCTTGGGTACCTGGATCTCTAAGAAACCAACCTGTTAATGTATTGACTCGTTGGAAACAGGTGGGTGATAACGCTGATGTACAGAGGTTTAGCCAGGATGGCAGTTTGAGGGATGCTTATCTCGCATCTCTGTATAGTAATCGTGGCTACGCAGACGCTTCTTTTATACGCTTTAAAAACTTGGCGCTTTCTTGGCAATTACCAGATAGTTGGAAGCAAAAAATGCGTATAAATAATTGTCGTGTTTATATACAAGGACAGAACCTACTCACAATTACTCATTATCCTGGTTGGGATCCTGAAACACAGTCAGTAAATGTAATACCTCCCTTGCGTGTAATGACTGCGGGTTTTCAACTTACCCTTTGAGCATCAGTCCATGATGTGCGGCGGTGGAGTACAAACGGTTTGTTCGCTATGTACAATGTATATAATGGCTTCAAATTAACCGGTTGGAAAGCAGCCAAGTTGTTAGACGATAAGAACGGGACATGAATTTTTAACGAGAGCGTAGCGTAGGAAAACCACTTGCTGCGTTCGATGAGGTGGATAGCTGGAAATATGGTAGTGATACTAATACACCAGGTTCCGACCTAATAAAAAATATGTATATGCATTTTTCTTATAATAAGCTGTTGTTGTACATACTGTTATTTGTTATAACATGTAGTTCTTGCAAAAAATTTCTGGATGTTGGTAATCCGCGGGATCAGATTGTAGCAAAGTATGTCTATCAATCGAATACTTCTGCGGCTAATGTACTGACTGGCATATATTTCGATTTATCGCAACAAGGTAGTTGGGCGCAAGGCCAATATGGTTTTTCTGCAATATGTGCGTTGTCTGCTGATGAATTGGTAGCATTTCCGACAAATTATTCTTTAAATGGATTGTACACTAATAATTTTGGTGGGGATGGATTCTGGTCTCTTTTATATGCTGCCATTTATAGGACTAATGCTGCTATTGAAGGATTGTCTGCCACTACAACTCTAACACCTGCAGTGCAAAAGCAATTGCTGGGAGAAGCCAAATTCATTCGAGCTTTCTGTTATTTTTATCTGGTGAATTTATATGGAGATGTACCGATTTTAACTGTGTCAGATTATAAAGTTAATGCTGTAGCTACTCGGTCATCTGCAGCTAACGTATATAAACAAATCATCTCAGATCTGCAGGAAGCCCAGAATATGTTGAATGATAATTATGTGGATCAAGACGCTATTACTACTACTTTGGAGCGTATCCGCCCCAATAAATGGACTGCTACTGCCCTGTTGGCTCGGGTTTACCTTTATACTAGTAACTGGTCTGCAGCAGCTACTCAGGCAGGTATGGTGATTGACAATAAATCATTATTTGATACTGTTGCGTTAAACGATGTTTTTCTGAAGAACAGTCGAGAAACTATCTGGCAATTACAGCCTAATTATATTGTAGCTGATTTTTTTAACACGCTTGATGCGCGGACATTTGTGTTGGAAAATGGACCTGATGAATCTGAACATCCTTTTTGGGTAAGTCATTTTTTATTGGATGAATTTGAAAATGGAGACCAACGTGAGGTGAACTGGATTGCTGTAGATTCTTCCACTGGAATTGCTTATTATTTCCCTTTTAAGTATAAACTTTACAAACCAGAAGATCCTCAGGGCGAATATCTAATGGTATTCCGACTAGCGGAACAATACCTGATAAGGGCGGAGGCCCGGGCGCAATTAGGACAATTGGGAGATGCTCGCTTGGACCTTGATGTGATTCGGAGAAGGGCTGGTCTGAATGCTACTACCGCATCAACAAAAGAGCCTCTGTTAGCAACTATTTTACATGAGCGGCATGTAGAGCTTTTTACAGAATGGGGACATCGCTGGCTGGATCTTAAACGGACGGGTATGGTGAATACCGTTATGGCAGAGGTAACACCTCAAAAAGGAGGGACTTGGCAAAGTTATAAACAGTTGTATCCACTTCCATTCGGTGATCTTCAGTTAAATCCTAATCTTATCCAAAATGAAGGCTATAGTCATTGAGGTGACCTTTATAAAATAACTGTTGTACTAGTAGGGGGACCTATATGGGGAAAAAAGTCCCCGAGATAAAAAAGCCTTTTTCGAACGACTTTTATTGTATATCAGGCATTTCTATTCGCTCTTCCATATAATTTGTAATAGCTACTACTTCATGTCACAGTACAGAGAGTTTTGTTTGATGAAGTAGTCGCTATTATGCCTGATTTACTGTCTAAGTGGCATCCGATCCAAAGATCGTATATAAGATGAGTTAGTAAACAGATCCTTATTATTATCCCAGAATGTATACAGTATTCTAATTTGACTTCAGATTATCTTTAACGATACTTCTTCAATGGTTCATCGCATTCATCTTCTTAAAATCTACTTGATACTTTGTGGTACACCGTTTCTTATATTGTCTACGACCATACCTTTACAGTACAGTTGTATGTGGTAGTTTTATACTCAATACCTATACACCGACTTCTGTGATTTGTTCTCTATCAACTACATAGCGTTAAAGAAATTTATTTAAAGTGCCCCATTTGTGTTACATTATACATAACATTAAAGCATTCAATATTGATTCGATATATATATTAATTAAAAATAATAATTTTTATTCACTGATCTCTAATTTATATTCTCTCACTTTTTCAATAATTTATTTCTATATGAAGAGCATTTGCCTTCACTGAGATAATGGACACGTTCAGGAAAAATACCAACAACCAAAATGGTATCTTCTAACAGTAGACTTCTGTCTTATTATCTTGCAACTCTTATTTATAGCCATAAGGTTACTAGTGTATTAGTTGAGATACACACTGTTTTTATAAATGTAGTTGTAAGCCTAAATAGAGCTATCCGTGTTAATATTCTTAACTCAACGATATGAATGGGGCGAAAGAAATTTTCAAAAATGACCTAAAGAGCTGTTACTGTGCATAAGGGAACTGCTGCAATGTGTGGAATACCATTGATACGATATTCCTATACTAGTATAAAATTGGTCTTAGGGGGTGAATTTTTTAGCTAAAAAACCAATATGGCATTTATGATTGCAATACAGCGGCTAATTTTAAACAATTTTAATAACTTAATGTACCTATTCGTTTCTGGTGGTTTTCGGCTTTCCCTCTTATGGTTGCAACCGCGAATTTTATGGTGTTGTCAATATTCAAGTATATCAGTTGGCGTTTTGGGAGATATATAATAATTAGTAAACATAATGTTTCAATCATTTGTTAATAACTGTCCTGATAGAATCAAGTCCCACAGCACCTATAATTACCTGTTTTAACATTTTTTTCCCATTATATATAACCAAAAAAGGGAAACCGGGAGCTCTATAATAATTAAAAAAGTAATTATTATAATCCTGCCCCACGGTGATATTGTTATATCTATTTAATTTGAAGGCTGAATCATACACTTTTATGTCATGAAAGCCGGCAATACTTAAAAAGAAAAACCGGATATCTTTTAGTGAATCAACATGTGTAATAATATCCCTAGTTAATGCTTGACAATGCGGACAGTCAGGACCAAAAAAAAATAATACAATTGGACTCCCATACGAAATCTTGGCAGTATTAAATCTTGTAGTAGTATCCATGAGCAATATATTAAAAGGGGGCAATGAATCTATTCTCAATTTTGTTTGTTGGGTAGGCTCTTGGCGTGTACAGCTTACGATATTTATTAATACTATTATTATCAGCAATAACATTTTCATAATAGATCATTTTGAGTATACTAATTTTTTTTCCCCTCTGTAAAAGCTGCTTTGAAAACATATTCTATCAGCATTAAGGCGAATGATAATGCAACTAGTAAGGGGAATACCTGGAATCGAAGGGCGATAGGCGCAGCAAAAATACTGAAACCCATATTCATTAGCAGCAAACTGCTTACCAACGATAGGCTAAGTGCCATTGCAGGATATTGTTTATTCCCCTTTAGTATAATGAACCCAACTAATCCTAGCATAAATAACACGTTTAGGATAGCCGTAGTAACCGGATAAAAGTTTAATATGGTTACCTTCATATCTTTGAAAATGGTTTTTACTTTCCTACTTTTATACCCGAACCAAGCTTGGGCAATTGGGGCAATACTATCTTTTCCCATATTATAAGTTTCCAGAAATTCTACTGGCGGTGTATAAAACTTTACTGCATTAGGCCATAAATAAAACTGAACAAACTCCATGGGATATTGTTTGATTAGATAAGCCCCATAATCTGCATATAATGGAGCTACAGTTGCCCATGGCTTTAGATTGCCAAGAGTATTGTCCATATAAAAATGCTTTTGCATGTATAGTCGTAAAGGCGACCTGAGATTCCACATATACCAACTATTGGCCAAGAACATTTCCTGTGGATTCTCATATACATTACGAGTGGTATCAAAATAAGTACGCACCATTGCATCTAACTGTTTGAAACGAGTGGGCAGCATACTATCAAGTTGTGTATCCTGTACATAACGATAGGCATATAAGGCATTATTCGCCATCTGCCATCCACTGAACGGAGAAAATTGTCTGATCCCTGTCAGCTCTTTATATTGATTACTGGTATAGTACATAAAACTTGCTATTACCAGTAAGCTGGCTACAATACCAACGAGCTTCATCCTCAATGGCTGATGAGATAAAACAAAAGCTAGTATGGCTATTAGCGGATAAAATAATGCACTATACCGCACCATAAATACCAATAATAATAATAACGTATGTATTACAATTAGTTGACGCGTTAATCGATGAAGTATCCATAATAACGTAGTGAGCCATAATAAACTTAAGGAAATAAATAGTGCATCGCTGGTTACATAGTTGCTTACATACAGAAATAATGGATTACCTACCATACAGATGAATAGTAGTATGGCTAATATTCTTCCTGGTTTATACAAATAATACAATGTAAATAAAAAATATAGAGCACTACATTGTAATAACAAATACTGGAAAGCCACAAGGGCCGTATCCGAATGAGTGAACGCACTGAGAATACGCAAGAATTTTGGGTAGCCTATAGGGTAAATATTAACGTTAAAATTCAAGTACGCAGTTTCTAAGTAGACATAGGATCCTCCATCAAAAAAACCTGCATAGGGATACATGTACTTGAATACAATAAATTGTAGCAGGATAGTGATACCCGCTATCCATAATAATGCTTTGTTCCTTCTGCTATGCAGTAGAAAGTCCTTGAAAGAATTACCAATAAAGGCTTTTGTATTTGTAGTATTCATTATGATGATATTGCTTGGGGTATTATAATGGGTACTATTTTTAAAGGGTACAAATTATTTTCTCATGTTCAGGTTAACAATCCTAAAATAGGAATATTATCAGAAAATGTGCTTAGGAGCAAAAAGAAAAAAATGAGAGATTGAGAAAATCGGGGTAGCAAGTGTTATGATCTCAGTGTTTATGCAACTAAGATCCTATAATTTACTTGGTTATTTTTTCCATGTTTTTCCCGCCACAAACTTCTATTTGTCACTTTATAGTAATGTTCGGAAGAGTATTTATTAATGTATGAAAAGTGAAGAGTTCGCATTGTCAAAAATGCAAGCTTGCATTGATCTGAAGTAGTAAAACAGCTTGTTAAATGGAACAATAATGTATATATACCATAAAAAATCAACCAATGAAACGAATCAAAAGAATGCTCCTGTTTTGTACTATAGTTTGTATTACACAGGTTTATACATATGCCCAAATTAATCCCAAACAACAGGTAGGCTTCATGGCTTCGACTAGCGAATGGAAAATGCAACCTGTACCTATACAAACCCGTTGGGCAGAGGACGTTACTCCATTAAATGTACTTCCTGAATATCCCCGTCCACAGATGGTGCGCAATGAATGGCAAAATCTGAATGGTCTTTGGCAATATGCGATTACAAAAAAAAATGCCGTCCAGCCTACCCAATATGACGGCCAAATTTTGGTTCCTTTTCCATTAGAATCGGCACTCTCAGGAGTAAAGAGGCCTTTACTTCCCACTCAGCGCCTGTGGTATAAACGAAGTATTGTTAAACCCAATATCAAAGGTGGCAAACGTGTCCTGCTACACTTTGGAGCGGTCGACTGGCAGGCTACTGTATACATAAACAACAAGGAAGTAGGTGGACATACTGGTGGTTATCAGAATTTCTCATTTGATATCACCGATGCGCTCAAAAATGGCAATAACGACTTGATCGTGACTGTGTACGACCCTACAGACCAGGGACCTAATCCTCACGGCAAGCAAGTGCTGGAGCCACGAAATATTATGTATACTGCCAGTAGTGGTATTTGGCAAACAGTTTGGTTAGAAACGGTACCAGTTGCATATATCCGGAGCTTATATATGACGCCTAATATTGATAGTGGTCACCTGCGTCTGTGGGTCAATACAAATGAGAATACTAGGGATTACACAATAGAAGCTATAGTAGCCAATGGGAGTATCATAAAGGGGCCCGTCAACACAGACTTACTATTACCTATTCCTAATATGCAGCTGTGGAGCCCGGATAATCCGTACTTATATAATTTGAATGTGCGTTTGCTTTATAAAGGTAAAGTAATAGATACTGTAGGCAGTTATTTTGGTATGCGTAAAATCGAAATAAAGAAAGACGAAAAGGGCATTGACCGCATCTTCCTTAATAATAAATACACTTACAATCTGGGTGTGCTGGACCAGGGCTTCTGGCCGGAGGGGCTCTATACTGCTCCTACTGATGCGGCCCTGAAGTTTGATATCATGGCCATCCGTAATATGGGTTTTAATACCATTCGCAAACACATCAAACTGGAACCCGCTCGTTGGTACTATCATGCAGATAAAATGGGGATACTAGTATGGCAGGATATGGTTACTTGTGCCGATGGTACTACTGATGCACAAGCCCAGTTTGAAAAAGAGAATAAGGAGAATATGGCCCAGTTGCATAACTATCCTTGTATCGTGGTATGGGTGTTGTTCAATGAAGGCTGGGCAAGATATGATCAACAACGCCTGACTCAATGGATGAAAAATGAAGACCCTTCACGTATTGTAAACGGCCATACCGGAGAAAATTATGATCAGGGAGCTCCTTGGAATCTGAATCAGAAATGGCTTGGTAGTGATCTAACCGATATTCACGAATATCCCGGTCCCAACATTGCCCCTGTATTACCTGGCAAAGCATGTGTACTTGGTGAATGGGGTGGCATACGTATTCCTATATCAAAGCATCAGTGGAACGATACGGAGGGATGGGGATATCTGCAAGTACCTGCTGCAGTATTTTCACTCAAGTATGATTCCATGCTACAACGCTTGAAAGTATACGAAGTAGAAGGTCTTTCCGCCTCCATTTATACCGAGCCATTTGATGTGGAAACGGAAGAAAACGGTATGATGACCTACGATCGTAAGGTGATAAAAATTCCGGCAGAAAAACTTCGAAAAATACATTCTCTGCTACTACCACAGTCGGAAAAATATGCCACCGCAGGTGGTATGTTTAACGTACAAGTAGCCGATACCGCCAACCCAGATTTGCAATATGGGGCCATGCTACAACAATACTTTCAAGGAAAAAAAGATCCTCAATTCCTACGAGGACTTTCCTTGATGGCTACAAGGCTGAATGATAAATCCAATGCTGGGTTAATTTGCAATACTTATATACAAGGTATGTCAGATCCTTTCACTTATGATAATCTTACTTTTATACAAAAGTTTACCAAAACTACACAAGATCCTGGCTTTGACATCTTACTCAATAACCCAGAAAAGGTAGACCAGGTACTGGGCCCAAACAAGGCAATGAATAAAGTAAAATCCATTATTTCGAACAATGAAATCAGACCACTGTTATCCTCTATAAATGTTATACCTGACTGGAAGATTTTAGAAAGAGAAATAGTGGCCAAATATGGTTTAGCAGGAGAAGAGGCTATATGGTATACAAAAGCAATACATAGCCATAACGTAAGGGACTGGAATAGCCTTTTTGCATCTGCTACACTGTTGATGAAAAAATATTCGGTACGTATATCTTCTCAAGATCTGAATAGGTTTGCATGGGATATATTTGAAAACGTAACCGACAGGACAATGTTACGTGCGGCGCTAACCTGGAGTAAAAATAGTTTGCAAATGCAAGCTAATCCAAATTATATGGATACATACGCTAATCTACTCTATAAACTGGGGTACAAAGAAGAAGCTATTAAGTGGGAGAAAAAAGCACTGCACCTGCTTCCTGAGGATATAACGTTTAAAGATGCATTGGAGAAAATGAATAATGGGAAAAAAACTTGGAATTAATGAATTATTCAGCAGAATTATATAATCGGGAGAATGGTTATCCCTTTTGTACCGATGGTGGAAATATCCCACTCTCCTAATTTTTGGCAGCTATTTCCAAGGTAACATTCCTTAGGCATGTAATATTTTACATCTCATGCGCATGTACCCTTGCAATTATTGTTATTCTTCAATCAAACTTTTGTAATTATAATATGATGAAAGAATTTTTATTCACCTGCATGTTCTGCTGTTGCGGTGTCAGCATTATAGCACAAAAGAAACTCATAGATAATGATACCTACAAAACATGGGTTGCACTTCGTAACTATAACATTAGTAATGATGGGAAATATGCATGGTACGAATATGGCTCTGAAAAAACAAAGAACATGTTGGTTATTTGCACTACAGATGGAAAATATAAAGAGGAATTCTCTGATGGAGGCAATGCAGTGTTCACAGAAGATAGTAGGCATTTGATATTAAGTACCTCTGAAGGTATGGGGATCTTTCATACTGGAGCAAACGCTATACAATATATCAAAGATGGAAGGGGCTTTGTAGTACCCGAAAATGGTAATGGACGATGGCTTGCCTATAATTTGCATGAAGACATCATACTTAAAGACCTTATTTCTGGTAGAGAAAAATGTTATTCGGGTGCAACTGAGGCCCGTTTTAATACACAGGGAAATGTGTTGTTGATACTAACTGACACCTCCCTGCTATGGGTATCCCTGCCTAGTTGTAATGAGAAAGTAATTTTGCATGATTCTCCTCCAAGTAATATCACCTTTGATGACACTGGCACAAGGCTCGCCTTTTTCACCCCATACGAGCAAGGCTATTCCCTGCGTTACTATCAATCAGGAATGGACAGCGCAACCTGTCTTGTTACTAATCATGCTTCAGATCTAGGTCCAAGATTAACAATCGCAAATGAAACACTTCGTTTCAGTACTGATGGGGAGCACATTTTCTTTAAACTTGCAGAAGATAAGATCCTTCCCATCATACAACCTGACAGTACCGTGATAACCCCAAAAGTAAATATTTGGAATTATAGAGACGAGTACCTGCAAGCTCAACAACTCGAGAATATTTCCCGATTATCCTATCGAACTTATGCTGCGGTAACATCAACGACTACCGGTTCCATTATACAACTGGAAAGTATGGATACCGCATTGGTTCTCACTACCGGTGGCAATAGAGGGAGTCGATATGTACTGATTCGCAACATCATTAATAATAATGAATCCTATTGGAACAAAGATGATGTAACATCATACCTCCTCAAATCTACTCGCGATGGTAGTCATAAAACCGTTATCCCACACTCTTCTACTTTCTCGCCTCCACCTGACCTTTCGCCCAGTGAACATTTTGTCATCTGGTACGATTCTGCATTAAAAAACTATTTCAGTTATGAGATATCCACGGGTATCACCCGTAACATTACACAAGCCATCAATGTAGCTTGGTATAATGATGAACATCATGCATTAGTAGCCCTTGGCTATAACTTCGGTATCGCTGGATGGTTAATCGATGACAGTGCCCTACTTATTTATGACCGTTATGACATTTGGTTGATAGACCCCTTTGGGAGAAAAACACCACAGAATATCACAGCAGGTTATGGTAAGAGTCACAATATTATATTCCGTATAATTGCTACTAAAAACAGTTTCAATCCAATACATTCTACAGATACCTTATTGCTCGCAGCATTCGATAGAAACAATAAGTATAATGGGTTCTGGAAAATACAACTGCAAAAGAAGTCCTCCCCAGTGTTAGGTAATATGGAGCCTTACCTATTTTATTTCCCGAGGATATTCATTGCTCCGAGCCTACCTCCTCCCATTAGAGCAAAAAATGCCCCTGTATATCTCGTGCAGCGCATGAGCGCTACACAAGCTCCTAATCTTTTAGCCACCAGAGACTTTAAGTCATTTATTATCCTTTCAAATATTCAACCACAGAAGGACTATAACTGGGTGACGACGGAGTTGCATCACTGGAAAATGCCTGACGGACGTATCGCTGATGGCATCCTTTACAAACCAGAGAACTTTGATCCTGGAAAAAAATATCCAATCATATTTCATTACTATGAAAAACGCAGTCATGAACTATATATGTTCCGAAAACCAGGCTTGTCTAAAGAAGAATTAAACATTCCTTGGTATGTCAGTAACGGTTACCTCATATTTATACCAGACATTTATTATCTACCGGGACACACTGGGCAAGGAGCGGTTGATGCAGTAGTATCTGCTGCTAAATATATAAGCACATTTCCCTGGGTAGATGCCAACAAAATGGGACTACAAGGACATAGCTTTGGGGGATATGAAACCAATTATCTGATTACGCATACAACATTATTTGCTGCTGCGCAGGAAGGGGCTGGCCCATCTGATATGATAAGCCATTATGGAGGGCTTGGATTTGGAGAACAAAGCTTCGCATTTTTTTACGAAACAAGCCAAATCAACCTGCGGGCCACACCTTGGGATCGACCAGATCTTTACGTCGAAAATTCTCCAATATTTAAGGTTGACAAAGTAAATACCCCCTTGCTCATCATGCACAATAAAGATGATGGAGCAGTCCCTTTTACACAGGCAGTGGAACTGTTCACGGCCTTGCGACGACTTAAAAAACCTGTATGGATGCTGCAATATGATGGACAAGGACATTCACTTACTGACCCTGACTGCATACTTGATTTTACGATTCGCACGCAACAGTTCTTTGGCCACTATCTGAAAAATGAACCGCCCCCAACATGGATGACTGGGGGGATCCCTGCAAAATTCAAAGGATTACGATCGGGTCTTGAACAGGATAGCACAAGAGGGAAAATTGATGCTGGCTATTAATAGGCACTTACTTTAAGTGCTTTGTGATTTATGGCTTTGAGATTTTGTAATTAAAGTTACATGTCATCTCAAAGCCATATTCTTTTTTAACATAAGACTATATTGAAAAGCCAGCCCCGTTTTATTTTTACTCTCCAATATTCCCTCTTATCTCCTAACTTTTTCCCATTGGTTGCTGTTATTTTTGAATTATAAATAATCTACTTGTTAATCTATTAGGATGACTTGCTGCAAGGTTGAAGAAATGAAAGATCAATTGTTATCTTCTGCCTCGGATAAATTGATAGCAGTACGCAGATGTTTATTTATTTGCCATGCTGTTTCTGCTGGTTACTATTTAGTCTCTCCGTTTAATAGGCACAAGTAATTATCTCCTTGTGTTATAATTCAGTTTATGCAATATACTAATAGGTTTTTTTACCTATTATTGTATCTTTTGTTAAAGAAGCAATGATACAAGTGTGGTAGTTGGAGTACATGCTAATTCTTGCCACGTAGTTGTAAGTCCAATTGGAGATTTTCCTGTTAGTACTTTTATTGTAGTTGAAGAAACAACAGACAAGAAGCCTCCATCATAAGTGAACCAGAGAGCTGTTGTAGTACATAGAGGAACTATTGTAGTGTATACAACGCCATTAATGGTAGTAGATGTTATTATTGAGCCTACACTAGTAAAAGCCTGAAAAGGAGAGAACCTTTGAACCTTAAATGCTAATATACCTCCCACTACAGCAAATACAGCGATTGCTGTTAGAATAATTTTTGCATTTTTCATGATCTTATTTTTACTCGGGGTATAAAAAATTATTTTACATAATTTGTGTCGAATTCTGATAAATAATAATCCATTTCGTAATTCTTTTATCAGAGAATCTTCTCCAAGTCCTCCTTTATGGATGCACTGTTGGGGACAGTCGGTATAACCTCCTGTTTTTTGTATTATTCTCGCCTCATCTGTTGTATCAAATATGGCTGGCTTACCTCTCCATTGTGCGAATATAAATCCATCTATAAAAACAAATAGTGGGATGTTCCATCTGCTTATAGGGATGTAAATAATATCACCTACTATGTTGTATTAATGCTCGATGGAAATCCCTATTTCTTCAGCAGATTAGGACTTAGGGTGTAGGATGCGAGGCTATTGGTTGTTTTATGTACGAAATATCTGAGCTGAATAGCTTTTAATCCATTCTGATCAAGGCCTTCTTGATCTTATAAGGACTTGCTTTGATTCCCTGATGTTCTTCTAACTCAGCAAGAATCCTTTGGGTGCCATAACGACGCTTATTTACCTTAAAAACAAACATTACCTTATCTTCCATTGATTGGCTTGCAGAATTGAACTGAGACGTTTTCTTATTTTTCTAGTCATAATAGCAATTGTGACTAACAATCAATACTTCTCATTGGCGCTGGAGAAGATACTTCATCTTCAACTTATCTATCGCAGTATTGATCTTTACTAATTCTCGCGACTTTTTTAAAATATTTCTTTCCTGTTCTGTACATCGCAATTCAGCCTTCATCTGTTCATTTTCAACGAACAGATCAGATTGTGTAGAAGCGCTGTTTTCGCTATTATTATCCTTTTCGGCGTTATTATCATTTTTCCACCGATAGACCAAGTTTTCCCCGATACCCAGCGATTTGCTTATTTCTTGTACAGGGTATCCAGATGCTAACATCATCGAAGCTTCTTTTTTAAAGACAAAATCATACTTTCTTTGCGTCCTTTTGTCTTTTTTGCAGTCATTGTTGTACAAATGTAAGCAACTTCGTTATCCAGATAAACCGGTTATAAAAGCTTTATATCCTTTTATAGGTAATAATTCCATAGGAATTTTTCCTTACGATAAGCTTAAGTTTACGTTATGACCTTTTCATATCAGGATTTTCTTTTTGTCTATCACAGAGGTAATTGCAATTCCATTTCTCTATTTTATTCATTTCCTATGGGATTCGGAGTTTCCATTGATGCCCCTTATGACTAAGATTATATAATCCGATTAATACAGGTTCAATTATTCCTTATTTAACTTTTAAAGGAGACTACTTTCTACTATCAAGCAGATAAGTAGTCTCTCCATCTAATAGCTATGCCGCAATTATCTCCTTATAGCGTACTTCAATTTATGCAATACAGTAGTAGGTTTCTTTCACCTACTATTGTCTTACAAATGTTATTAAAGCAATGGGACTACAAGTGTGGTAGTTGGAGTACACACTAATTCTTCCCATGTAGTCGTAATTCCATGTGGAGTTTTTCCCGTTAGTATTTCTGTCGTGGTTGAAAAAACAGCAAACAAGTCTCCTTCCACACTAAACCAGAGGCTCGTTGTAGTGCATAATGGAACTGTTGTAGTGTATAGAACGCCATTAATAATTGTAGATGTTACTACGGGTCCTATCTTGGTAAAAGCCGGAAGAGGAGTGAACTTTTGGGCCTTAAATGCTAGTGCTCCTCCTACTAGAGCAAATAGGGCGATTGCTGTTAAGATAATTTTTGCATTTTTCATGATCTTGTTTTTTATTTGGGTTACAAAAAATTATTCTGCTTAGTTTGTATTGAATCCAGATGAATAATAATCCATTCCAAAGACCATTCATCAAAAAAAATCCCTGAGCGTGAAACTTATTTAAATTTATGTTCAAGACCTGGATAATAATAAGATAAATAACTTCCCTTGCCCAATCTAGATTAATACTGGTTACTATTTTTAACCTTTTAACCCGTATTATCCGGGTAAACCTGGTATAAAAACTTTGTGTCCTTTTATAGGGAAAAGCTTTGGTTTTTTTATTTTTTAAAGGAGTTCCCCCTGCTTTGAGCTTAAGTCTGCGATATAGCACTTTCTGCTAATGCATCTATTATAGTTAAACGACCAATCTCCAATCCTTTTAAAGCATAGTTACTAACACTGCTCCACCAACAACCTAAGTCAGGGGTTTACTTGCCTCATCTAAGAAGATAAATGGGGTCGAAGGTCACGACAAGGTCTTTACCACAATGATGTTTTATAATTTGGCTATTGAATCTGGGGAAAATGAAATCCCCCTTCCATATGGAATCGGATACTTTTCTCACAATAATTATCAAATCTACCCAGATTTAATATCGTGTATCATACCAATAAGCTTAACTATACTTCAAATAATGATAACATAAATTAGAACTGAGTTTTGACAATTCCTGTAAACTTATAATAACAAGGTCTTTCACCTCGCCCAATGCATGGAGATCAGTACTAAACATACTTTCTCTAATGCTTTTTTCTTTTTAAAAGGTTAATTTCTCAAACCTTTATTTATCTACATTCGTTTTGCAAAACGAAGCTGTGAAAAAAATTACCGAACTATTGTTAAACTAGAGGTGAATAAATTTATCTTATTTATCTCTTATGGTATTCGGTGTTCCCATTGATGTCCATTATGTATACCCAGATTATATAGTCTGAACAATATCAGTTCAATTATTTCTCTTTTAACTTTTTAAAGAGACTACTTACCTGCTACCACGCAGATAAGTAGTCTCTTCATTTAATAGCTACGCAGAGATTATCTCCTTGTAGCGTACTTTAATTTATGCAATACAGTAATAGGTTTCCTTCACCTACTACTGTCTTGCCTCTTTTACTAAATAAGCAATGTTACAATTGTGGTAGTTGGAGTACATACTAATTCTTGCCATGTAGTTGTAAGTCCAATTGGAGATTTCCCTGTTAGTACTTCTGTTGTAGTTGTAAAAGCAGGAAACAAGTCTCCTTCAAGACTAAACCAAAGAGCGGTTGTAGTACACAATGGAACTGTTGTAGTGTACACAACTCCATTAATGGTAGTAGATGTTATTATTGGGCCTATCCTGGTAAAAGCTTGAAGAGGAGTGAACCTTTGGGCCTTAAATGCTAATGCTCCTCCCACTACAGCAAATAGAGCGATTGCTGTTAAAATAATTTTTGCATTTTTCATAATCTTGTTCTTTTAAAAAAGATTTATAACAAATATGCCTACTCGTTTCTACTGGTTTTCGGCTTCCCCATTTATCGTTGGCAATACCTTAATTGGCATATTGCCAACATTGTTGCGCAACTTCTTTATTTATAATAACCAATAGTAATTGGCAGAAACATTATGGTAAGTAAATAAACGTCTGCGTACTGCTATCAATTTATCCGGGTCAGAAGACGGGAATTGATTTTTTAACATAGCTGCAGGTCATCCTAATAGATTAACAAGTAGATTATTTATAGTACAAAAATAGCAGTGACCTATGGAAAACAAATTAGGAGATAAGAGGAAATATTTGAGATAGGGGGAAATATAAAATGGGGCTGGTCCCTGCTTTTAAACCAGCCCGAGATGAAAAATAGAGAACATTTGTCTTAGACCTGTTGCTAGATAAACAGTGTTACCAGTGTCGTAGTTGGAGTACATACTAATTCTTGCCATGTAGTTGTAAGTCCAATTGGAGATTTTCCTGTTAGTACTGCCGTCGTAGTTGAAAAAACAGGGAGCAGATCTCCGTCAACACTGAACCAAAGATCCGTTGTAGTACACAATGGAATTGTTGTAGTGTATACAATTCCATTAATGGTAGTAGATGTTATTATTGGGCCTATCCTAGTAAAAACCGGAAGAGGAGTGAACTTTTGAGCCTTAAATGCTAATGCTCCTCCCACTACAGCAAATAGAGCGATTGCTGTTAAAATAATTTTTGCATTTTTCATGATTTTGTTTTTTAAAAGAAAATTATAACAGATATGCCTACTCTTTTATAATGGTTTTCGGCTTTCCCATTTATCGTTGGTAACATCTCATTTAGTATATTGCCGACATTGTTACACAACGTCTTTATTCCTTTATAATAGTCAATCACGACTGGCAGAAATAGTATAGTAAGTAAATGAATATTTGCGTATTGATATCAATTTATCCTGTTCTGAAGATGGTAATTTATTTTTCATTTTTAACATAGCTGCAGGTCATCCTAATAGATTAATAAGTAGATCATTTTTATAGTACAAAAATAACAGCAACCAATGGGAAAAGAATTAGGAGAAAAGAGGAGATATTTGGGAGCGGAAAACATAAAATGGCGCTGAGCTTTGTGCTTGAACCAGCTCCGATATAAAAAATAATTTTTTTTCTTACTCCTTTTGTTAAACAAATAATGTTACAATTGTGATAGTTGGAGTGCATACTATTTCTAACCAAGTAGTAGTAGTAATAGTGAGCCCAATTGAAGATTTTCCTGTTAGTGCTGTAGTTGTAGCAGAAAATGCACGAAGCAAGTTTCCTTCAATACTGAACCCAAGATCCGTTGTAGTACATAATGGAACTGTCGTAGTATATATAGGTCCATTAATAATAAATGTCATTACTGGGCCTATCCTAGTTAGAACCTGAAGAGGAGTGAATCTTTGGGCCTTAAATGCTAATGTACTTCCCGCTACAACAAATGGAATGATTGCTGTTAAAATAATTTTTGCATTTTTCGTGATTTTGATTTTAAAAAAATGGGTATAACAAATATGCCCAATCGCTTCTACTGGTTTTCGGCGTCTCTGTTTATCATTGGCAATACCTTATTGGCATATTGCCAATATTGTTACGCAACTTCTTTATTTATAATAGTCAATAGTAATTGGTAGAAACTGTATAGTAAATAAATGCCTTCGTACCACTATCAATTTATTGGATCAGAAGATAGTAATTTATTTTCATTTTTTAATATAGCTACAGACCAACCTTATAGATTAACAGGTGGATTATTTATAGCACAAAAATAACTGCATCCTATGGAGAATGAATTAGGAAATAAGTGGCAATATTAGAGAGGAGAATATAATAAACGATCTGTACTTTTCAACTGATTGATATTTCTTATCTCTGTCAAAATGATCATGGCTGTTAAGACTCCTACGGAAGGAACTAACCCTACTCTATCATAGTACTTTGGTGCCTCGAAAAGGTACTTGATGACATATCTATTTGCTTTCGCTGATCTGGCTGGCATAAATATCGCTTTCCTGATATAGAATTGGAGCACCGTTTGACGCTGGATTTTATAAATAGAAACAGTTATGGCTATAAAAAATGGTTACTTCAACTTCCTCGTTTATGGAAATTAGGAATGGAGTAATAAATAAAGGAGACTACTACCTGATTGGTTTCATGTAAATGACCGTCTTTATTATTAACCAGCTTTTTGGGGTATTGTTCATTCTAGGATATAAAACATTAATTTAATGAGATGTGTTGAGTTTCCTTATTAAGTAGATATGGTTTGAAACAATATACAAAGAACTATTGGGGTTGTTTACAAAATAAGGCATGTAATAAATACTACAAAGTACGTCTTGTTATTATACTGTAGTATCCAGAAGATAGTGAGAAACAGTTTTTTCTCTATGTCCCAATTTCTTTTCTTTGCATCCTATGTGGATTTTTTAATGATGTTTCTATTTTAGGCTTGTTAACTTTGAATGTGAAAAATTGTACTCTTATAAGATAGTCCCTGTTATACCTGTAGCAATACCATAATATGAATACAAAGAATAAGAAATCCATTATCATTAGCGCCATTATTGCGTTGAGTTTTTTATCTGGCAGTATAATTAGCTGCAATAACATAGAATTCCCTGCTAGGCAGTCGTTAAAGGATTCAACGGTTTTGCCAGCTTTTAGTATCCTTCTTAAGGATACAACTACAAAATTTGATATTGGAAAAATTCCTACAGGAAGGCCAATACTATTGATCTTTTTTGGCCCAAACTGTCCTTATTGCGATACGTTAACCCGGAATATCCTCTCCCATATTTATATGCTGAAAGATGTCCGGTTATTTATGTTAAGTGTTGCTTACTTTCATGACACTAAGGTATATGAGGAAAAATACCAGTTAAATAAATATGATAATATTATGCTGGGGCAAACATATGATAATTCATTCAATAATTTCAAATTTTCTGGTTATCCACTGGTGGTAGTCTGTGATAGGAACAAAAAAATTAAACTGGCTAATATTGGTCCATTGACTGTTGATACTATTAGAGCCATCATAGATAAATGAAGGGATAATAACAGTATTTTCCTGATCTTCTATGTGCATTTTATATTTATACTTTAGAATTATTAACCAGATGTGAGATCTTAATTTGTACTCTGTAATAATAAACCCTGTTATACCCAAACCAATATTACAATAATATGGACGCAACAAATAAAAAAGCCATTATTATAGGTGCAGGCCCGGCCGGACTAACTGCTGCCTATGAGTTATTGAAACGCACAGATATTATTCCTATAATAGTGGAAAAAAGTGGGGATGTTGGAGGTATTTCTAAAACCATAAATTACAAAGGAAACCGCATGGATATTGGTGGTCACCGTTTCTTTTCCAAAAGTGACCGCGTAATGCACTGGTGGTTGAATATCTTGCCTTTACAACAAGGAGAAAGACAACCTTTTACTATTAAATATCAGAATAAATCCAAGAATATAAATACAAGTGAGTTGTCCAATGAGGAACAGATTACTGATCCTGATAAAGTGATGTTAGTACGGAAACGTTTATCAAGAATTTATTTCTTGCGCAGATTTTTTACTTATCCTATTACTTTGTCTATTGAAACCTTACATAAGTTGGGTATTGCAAGAACAATTACAATTCTTTTTTCCTACCTGAAGGCACAGTTATTCCCCCGCAGACGAGAGAAAAGTTTGGAGGATTTTATGATTAATCGCTTTGGGAAAACATTGTATGAGCTGTTTTTTCGGGATTATACAGAAAAAGTATGGGGCGTACCCTGTAATGAAATATCGGCAGAGTGGGGAGCACAACGTATAAAAGGAGTAAGTATTAAAAAGGCAATTCAACATGCCATACAGGAAGTGACAAAAAAGAAAAATACTAGTGACATAACACAGAAGGATACGGAAACCAGTTTGATAGAACAATTTCTGTATCCTAAATTTGGCCCAGGGCAGTTATGGGAAGAGGTAGCCAGACAGGTACAGGGAATGGGAGGAATTATACAGCTGCACCATGATGTAAAGCATATTCATACCTCTGGTAACATTGTAACTGCTATTACAGTAGTTAATAGAGAGACGGGAGAGGAATTACAGCTGGCCGGAGATTATTTTTTTAGTACGATGCCGGTGAAGGAACTAATAGCGGGAATAATTGGGGTGATTCCTGAGAATGTACAAGAGATAGCAAACGGTTTACAATATAGGGATTTCATAACAGTGGGTATTTTACTGCAGCGTTTGTCATTCCAGGACAAGCAAAGTGGGGAATGGAAGCCATTACGGTTACAGGATACTTGGATATATATACAGGAGAAAGATGTAAAAGTAGGACGGCTGCAATTGTTCAATAATTGGAGCCCTTACATGGTAAAAGACCCTGATACGGTTTGGGTAGGGATGGAGTTCTTCTGTAATGAAACGGATGATTTCTGGAAGCAGTCAGATGCTCGTATTGTTGAGTTGGCGATACAGGAACTGGAAAAGATAGGTTTGGCTACAGTAGAAAATGTACTAGACAGTACTGTGTTACGCATGGAAAAAACTTATCCTGCCTATTTTGGCGCATACGAACATTTTGATATTATACGCGCATATACGGATCAATTGGCAAATTTATTCCTTATTGGGCGTAATGGTATGCACAAATATAACAATGCAGATCATAGTATGTTAACAGCTATGGTAGCAGTAGATAATATTGTAGCAGGTATTGCTTCTAAAGAAAATATCTGGGCCATTAATACAGAACAGGAATACAATGAAGAGAACGTTACAGAAGAAGGAAAGCCTAAGACTGCACAGCATTCTTTTAAAGATTTTATATTATGTGTAAATTGGAATAAGACTATGTTATGGATAGCGGGTATCGTTGTATTGCTGCAGTTTATCGTATTTAAATATTTGTATTTTACGCCTGGTTTTGTTGATGGAGACTCTTATGTATATCTTGAAACAGCATTTCATAACTTAAACATAAATACCTATCCGATCGGCTATTCCAAATTCCTACGCATTTTTAGTGCATTCACAAAATCAGACATTGCTCTGGTTGGATTTCAATACTTGTTATTACAGGGCAGTTCCTTATTTTTTATTTTCACATTAGCGTGGTTGTACAAACCTGGGAAAGTAGCATTTGCAATATTGTTCTGTTGTATGGTGTTTAACCCGGCATTTCTGTATATGAGTAATTATGTGACAAGTGATGCATTATTCTTGGGATTGAGCCTCATTTGGTTCACTTTACTATTGTGGATTCTTCATCGGCCTACCCCCAGATTAATCATCATACACGCAGTAATTATTTTATTGGCATTTACGGTACGATACAACGCCTTATTTTATCCAATTGTAGGAGCCATTGCTTTTTTATTGAGCCGGCAACCGTTAAGAATGAAGATAGGAGGTATTGTCGCGAGTATCCTGCTAATAGCCGGTTTTATGTATCATACCAGTAATCAGTATAATAAACTGACCGGCATCCGGCAGTTCTCTCCCTTCTCCGGATGGCAGATGGCAAATAATGCATTGTACGTTTACCGTTTTTTGCAGGATAAAAAACTTCCTAATTTACCTCCAGATTTTAAGCAACTGGATCATACGGTACGAACCTATTTTGATACTACCAGGAATATATATGCTCATCCACAAGAAATGCTTATTGCTAATACCTGGTATATGTGGGACCCTAAATCTCCACTTCAGATCTACATGAATCAGCAGTTTAAAAATGATTCTACTGCTAGTTCGCTAAAAAAATGGGCTACTGTGGGACCTTTGTATGCTGATTATGGTGCTTACCTGATCAAACAATATCCTGCAACATTTGCCTTATTCTATTTGTTACCTAATTTCATGAAATATTATGCGCCACCGGTAGAATTTTTGGATACTTATAATATGGGAAAAGATAGCATACGTCCGATGGGACAGATTTGGTTTGGTCTCAAGAATGCAAAAGTGAACACGCATTTCAAGAACCCGAAAGTAACAGTGTTAGGTTTTTATCCTGTACTGGTAGGGATACTAAATGTAGTCTTCTTGTTTGGTCTGGTAGGATTTGCGATGTTGAAGGGATTCAAGCGCCAGAAGTTGCTCTCTAGTGGATTATTATTAGTATTCGGTTTATGGCTGGTGAACTTTGGGTTCAGCGTATTTGCCTCTCAAATAGCATTGCGATTCCAGATGCTACCAGTATTGGTATTTATGTCATTTGCAGTACTACTGATAGAATATGTATGGAAGCAGGCTTTTACAGAGGAGAAACAAACGAGCAAAAAATAGATTAAATGTTGTTTAGTTTAAACCTTCTCCCAAATCACTTATGTTACCTCCTAAGAGGGTTTCAAGAAAGTGGGTTTACTTTTGAAATAATATACAGAAAGGAGATCTGCGCGTTTATGGATAGTCATAGGCTAAAAATCGTAAAAGAGGATAAATGAATTTTCATCAAATTAAGTTTAGCTTTTTGAATTTAAAAAGCACCCTATTATGAAAAAGGCAAAAATAATATTGATAGCGATCGTCATTTTTACAGTAGCTAGTGGAGCATTGGCTGTTAAAGCAAATAGATTTGGGGGTGTAATATACATCAATAACCCACAAAACCAATGCGTTATTCCCATGTTTAATGATGCTATTACTACTATAGGGGGCTTTATAGTTTCTGCAAGTCCTATTCCTCTCCCAGGGCCCTGTCCTCTTGCAAGAATAATCCCGTTCCCTTGATTAATAATGCATGTAGTGTTGTTCGTCTATTTACCCAATCTCTTTAATAGGCAACCTATTAAAGAGATTGAGTTCTGTTTTTAAGGTTTTTTTCCTGACGTATCACGCCCGAGGCCTGTCTTTATTCCTTTCAGCCTGGTTGATATGCCTTCAGTCATCCATTTCGGAGCTTCGTGCCCTTTGAGGTAATAATCAAAAAACTGTGTAATCCTAATCGTGTAATCCTTGGTGGCATTGTTATCAAATAGCGAATGCTTTTCTCCATCATACTGCAACAGCCATACTTTTTTATTGAGACGACGTAATGCCGTGAAAAATTCCACGCCCTGGGCAAAAGGAACTATACCGTCATCCTTATTATTCATCATTAACAGTGGTGTAGTCACTTTATCTGTCTGGAAAATAGGAGAGTTTTTTATATATAAACCCGGCCTTTGCCATAACGTAGCTCCGATACGACCATGGCCGGTTTCAGCCCAACTACTAAAAAACGGGGCTCCTCCATTAGACATAACAGATCCATAAGCACTGATTAAATCACAGAACCCTGATGATGAACAAGCAGCAGCAAACTTATTGGTATGGGTAATGAGGTAGTTAGTTTCATAGCCCCCAAAACTGTGTCCCTGGATGCCCATTTTTGTAGTATTTATATATGGTAACCTCGCAAGGTATTTTGCAGCAGAAATCACGGAATTGTAGGCGTTTTTTCCAGGCTCTCCAATTGTATAATGAATATCAGGTGTAAAAACTAAATAGTCATTGCTGACAAACCATGGAATATTTAACCAACCACCAGCAGCCTCAGGTTTTTCATATAGGTTTAAGCGATCTGACAGACGCTCATAGTAATGAAAAATGACAGGATACTTTTTCCCCGGATCAAAATTTTCCGGTTTATACAGTACTCCCTGTACTAAACGATTATCCGGTGTTTTCCATATCATTAGTTCAGACCTTAGCCAATTGTAGTTTGCTTCAGGATAAACAGCACTTAATTGGGGAAAGGTTTTAAAATCAGTTGTAGTAAAGTAATTAGGTGATTGGCTGGCACTTTCGCGACGTACCAGGTAAAGCGCTGTATCCCGGGCTTTCAGGGGAGGAAACGTGGATATAAATGAAATTGGCCCCAAATGTACATCGTATACATAAGCACCCATTGTTAATAGTACTGGATCTCCTTTTTGATTCAGTACTTTGCTGTAAAAACCATTGTCTTTGGTATTTCTGTTAAAAGCACTCAGAACGAGTTGTTCTTTACCAGAGAGAGGTGTATGTTGATAATCTTTTGCCAGACGAAAAACAATATTATGCTGGCGGCCATAGCCATTTGTCAGGTTGACAGGAGGTACATGACCTAAGGGATCTACCAGCCATATATCATATTTGTCATAAAGCAAAAATCCTGCATCATTATCCAGCCAGGTAGCAGTTACGCACATGCCCCTCGATTTTGAGACCACTTCTTCATATTCATTATCAACGAATGGAATAGGAAGCGTCCGGGTAATATTGCGTATCACATCGGTTCCAAGCTCATAACTGAAATAATCTCTTCCAATCGTATCTGTAGCAATTAAATATTTCCCTCCCGGCGATATATCTGCCGGGAAACTTTCAGCGTTCAGTTTTATCTCTTTTCTTTTCCCATTCCTGGTAGATATAATATAATAAAAGGGTTGAGCAGCCGGATTCCAATGTTTTTCATTATAATCTCCTTTACTATTGCTGATGAATGCAACATCATCCGATTCTTCCCTAAAGAAAAGGATAGTCTCATTCTCTTGTTGTAACCGGATAATGTGATGCTCCTGAATGCCTATGACTGCAGAATAGCTACGCGGTCCTCCTCTCCACTGATGAGGATCTACTTCGGATAATTGTTGTGATTGCAATTTTGGATCTTTATAGCTCCAGATATCTACTTTAACGGCATCTGGTGAGAGTATGGGATAATCTCTCTCTTTTAAGTTGAAAAATAATCTGCTGCCGTCATTACTGAAACGCTCAATATTATCTAAGCGTAAACCATTGTCTATACCTGCTGATTGGTTATCAGCCAGCTGAACAGCTTTGTCAGTTCCCTGTTTATAATACCATAAAGAAATGGCAGATTGGTTATTGACTTTTTCGTCTTTGGTAAACGCCAGTTGGGTACCGCTTTTGTCAAAAACAAAGCCACCAGCGTTTGCGCCCTGCCCGATTGAGATCATCTTCCCGCCAGGTAGGTCTACCCAGTACGTGATAATATTATCATTCATTGACTCCGATTGCAGAAGTAGGGTATTACCATTATCACTTAACCAATAATTGACTATTGCTGTGAAAGTGTTTTTGTTGCCAGTTCCCAGGTCCTGTATTACCAGTTCTTTCGCCGGATTGTTCAACTGGTAAATCAGGCACTCATTGTCACCTTGCTTAAAAAGCCTGAAAGAATAAACATGAGGAATATACTCAGTGAAAACACTATCCAGTGTGAGTATACAGAGACTATCCCCAGGTTTGATAAAGAGGGCCTTCCTGCTGTCTTGTGTGATTGCTCCAGATACGACTCCCGGTATTTCCATTTTCCATTTAGTCCGGGTTGCCTGTATGACCAAGGTGGAATTTCCCGTAGGTTGATTATTGATCGTATATACTACATAGTGACCATTATTACTTATAGCAGGAGTACCTACTGAAGGCCATTTATCGAAGACACTGGTATCTATAGGTGGTTTCTGTGCAAGGCTGCAGGTAGCGTAAAGAGAGAAAAATACGAATAGAAGAAAGTATCTCATATATATAGCTATTTACCACATCTTCTTTTTTCTCAGATCTTTAGGCCCCAACCCAAACCGTCTCTTAACTGCAAAGGAAAAACTGGAATAATCTGTATATCCAAAACTTGCAGCCAGATCCTGCAGAGGAATATCCGTTTCTGTTAGCTTTCTGTAAATGACTTGCATGCGTGCATTCAGGAAGTAGTCGTATATAGTCACCTGATGTTTAGTCTTGAATATCATTTCCAGTTTTTTCTCATTGGTACCCGCGTATCTGGCCAGTTGTTTTAATGTAGGAGGAGTGGGGCTTTGTAAATGAGCTAATAAAAGGGCTTCGGTTTTCTCTGCTCTTTCATTATCTGATAAACCAAGACCACTATTCTTTGCCAGATTTTGGGAGAGCATATCCAGCGATTCAATGATCAGTTCTATAGTTTTCTGCAGGTGATATTTTTCCCTGGCTGTATTTATCAGCTGACGATCGGTTATATCTTGTACAATGTTACGTAGCCGCTCATTTACTATAATGCTTTGATCAAACAAGGCCACTGAATTGCCGGATGTGGTTTGCTCTATGAAGCGTTGCGCCTCCGGGAAACTATCGTTCAACTCTTCCAGTTCAGTAAAAGGGATATGTATATTAAGTGCCACATATAGCCCTGGCGTTTTGAAACGGATGAGGTGATTGAGCCGCTCGCATATTATGATGTTCATCTGATGATTAGTAGTCAGGAATTCCTGACGGTCCAGCACATAGAACATATTGCCCTGTATAGTATAATGCAGGAGCAGGTCATTAACAGCAGCCTTAACCATGAATGCAGTTGGCCTGGTAATTACATAGTGGCTGATCCAGGTAGTGAACCTGTCATTGGCAATCTGCTGATACAGGATGAAACCATCATTATCGTATGATGCATGATAAGCATGTGCACCATGTAGTTTGTAATCTGAAAAGGCTTCAGGAAAGCCATCTCTAAATATCAGTGGTTGCCCTGATTGGGTTTTAATGGACAATGGTAATCGCATAGAAGTTAGCTACAATTACATCAATGGATGCAATGTAAGGAGAGAGACTGCAACATCACTATCACTTAGCAAATAGGATATTGATCTTCATAATATTCTATAACGAACTTGTCCATTTCATCTGAAGTATCAGATCATAGGGCGTCATCATTTTTAACATATGCGTAAACGTTTTTATGCTGATGTAGAAATGTTGTCTGAAACTGGCTACCAGTTGTACTGCCGGTATATAGAATATATAAGCAAGCTCAGGCAATGAATGGTCTTTAAAGGGATATTTAACCAATAACCTACTTTCGCAGATGCAGTCAACAATGTGAAAGCACTCTATGGCGCCGGTTCATTCTGGTAAGATGTTTTATCCCCCGGCTGGCCTGGCTTTTTACTGTATGGAGCTGCACATTTAATTCTGCTGCAGTTTCCTTGTGGCTTTTTTGCTGCAGGTAAGTCAGTTTCAATACTTTCCGGCAGGTATCGGAAGAAAGATTGTTGATCGCCATTTGCAGCTGGTGGTTTAATTCCTTTTTTTCCAGTGATTGATAACCTGTTTCGTCTGTCACTGGAAATGGGGTAGCGGCAAGAAATTTTTTATTGGATTGTTTTTTTCTTATCCTGGTGGTAAATTGAAAATGTACAGCCTTATATAAGAACCCTTTAAGCGACGTATTAATGTCGATGTCAGCTCTTCGTTTCCATAACGAAGCAAATACCTCCTGTACGATATCTTCAGCTTCCTGTTGTTGTAGTATTTTGTGATATGCTTCCAGGTGAAGCATCGGCTGGTAATGATTATAAATGACGGTAAAAGCAGTTTGGTCATCCTGTTTTATCCTGGCAAATAATTCTCGTTCATTATAGTTCATAATGATGATACATGGTTTAAGACAGGTATCTTGTATGCAATTTAAAAAATGGGATTTTTAATTCAGTTAATACAACGTTAATGAGAATGAATTGAAGAGGGATAAAGTTAAAATTATGTTAATCCGAACCGGTTGCGCAACTATTTACCTCGTTGAGATACCTTCATTCTTTAAACAAAACACCAAACATATTTCAGCATGAAGTTATTTAAGAAAACGCTGGCCGTTTTTATTACTTGTTGTTTATCCGTTGGATTCCTTTATGCCCAAAGTGGCACAACATGGAAAATGCAGCCGGTAGGTATACAAACCCGATGGGCTAAAGATGTAAGTCCGGAAAATGTACATCCGGAATATCCCCGTCCCCAGATGGTACGTACACAATGGGAAAACCTGAATGGATTGTGGCAGTATACTATTACTGAAAAGGATGCAACTATGCCTTCTCAATATGAAGGACAGATATTGGTGCCCTTCCCACTGGAATCGGCATTATCCGGCGTCAAGAAAAGTTTATTACCCTCTCAGTTATTGTGGTATAAGCGTACGCTTACCAGGCCTGATACGAAAGGTAACAAACATGTATTGTTGAATTTTGGTGCAGTTGACTGGCAATCTACCGTGTTCATAAATGGAAAGGAAGTTGGAGGCCATACTGGTGGTTATCAAAGTTTCTCTATTGATATAACTGATGCCTTAAAGGATGGTGACAACGAACTGGTTGTACGCGTATATGATCCTACAGATGAGGGGAGTAATCCTCACGGTAAACAGGTATTAAATCCACAGAATATTTACTACACTCCCAGTAGTGGTATCTGGCAGACGGTTTGGCTGGAAACAGTACCTGCTGTCTCTATTGCCGGTTTGAAAATGACACCGGATATTGATAAGGGAGTGATGAATATCACCGTAAACGCACCTGCCGGTAGTAGCGTAGAGCTTGTGGCAAGTGAAGCAGGAAAAGAAGTAAGCAAGATAAAGGGGAAGGCTGGTGTAAATATTGCATTGCCAGTAAAGAATGCAAAATTATGGTCACCGGATAATCCATTCCTGTATGACCTTTCAGTGAAAATAATGAAAGGCGGAAAAGTGGTAGATGAAGTGGCCAGTTATTTCGGGATGCGTAAAATTGCCATTCAGAAAGATGAAAAAGGACAGGAACGTATCTTCTTAAATAATAAGTATACTTATAACCTGGGTAATCTCGACCAGGGATTCTGGCCCGAGGGTTTAATGACTGCGCCTACTGATGAAGCCCTGAAGTTTGATATCGAAGCAAGCAAAGCAATGGGCTTTAATACGATAAGGAAACATATTAAAATAGAACCTGCCCGCTGGTATTATCATGCAGATAAAATAGGGATGCTGATATGGCAGGATATGGTAAATGCTCCACATGGTATGCCGGAAGGAGCCAAAGCGGAGTTTGAGAAAGAAAGTAAAGAGAACCTGGAGCAACTGCATAACTATCCAAGTATTACTACCTGGGTATTGTTTAATGAGCAATGGGGATCTTATGATCAGAAACGTATGACGGAATGGGTTAAATCCACTGACCCTTCCAGGATTGTGAATGGTCATTCCGGAGAATATATATTTATCAACGGTCAGGAAAGCAAAACAGGGAAAGAGAACTGGGTAAGCAGTGATATGACAGACGTACATTCTTATCCTGATCCTATGATTTCTCCTGCACAAGCTGGTAAAGCAAGGGTGCTGGGCGAATTTGGGGGTATTGGTGTGTCAATTCCAGGCCACCAGTGGACGGCACTGAAAGGTTGGGGTTATATCCAGGTTTTACCTTCACAGTTACAGGGGAAATATGCGATTATGAACCAACACCTGAAATTACTGGAAGCAGAGGGCTTAAGCGGTTCTATCTATACAGAACCTTTTGATGTGGAAGGAGAGGAGAATGGTTTGATCACCTATGACAGAGAGGTTATCAAAATCCCTTTTGAAGAATTGAGAAAGATCCATGCACCTCTGGTACATAATATCGGTACTATACCGGTGGTAACAGCTAAAATAGCTGATATGTCTGATCCCGGGATGAAATACAGCGGGTTATTTCAGGAGTACATGAATGGTAAGAGAGAGCCTGCGTTTCTGCATGCTCTTGCAGAAATGTCCATATTCGTGAGTGACAAACCCGGAGGAGCAATGGTGGGTAATGATTATATCGCAACACTGAAAGCCCCTTTAACAGAGGAGCAAATCAGATTTATTGCTCAGTTTACCAAAAGCACAACAGATCCGGGATTTGCTCTTATGAATGCCAATCAGACAGATTTCAGAAAAGTGCTGGGAGATCGTCAGCTCACTGTGAGTTTAATGAACATGATCTTTAACGGGGAAATAAATCCTTTAATGCAGGGGAATAATAATGTGGACTGGAAAGCTATTGAAACGAAGGTAGCAGGTTATGGTACTCCGGGCGATGAAATTTATTTGAGGGCTAAGGCTATTTACTATTATAATAAACAGGATTGGGCAGCTTATGCACCGGTGGCTACGAATTATTTAAGTAAATATGGAAGCAATATATCCGAGCAGGAACGCAATATGTTCCAGGGTGCTGTAGATAGAGCGAAACCATAATTTTTTCCGGCTATGGGTTTACCTTAAACCCATAGCCGGATATTTAAATATAGACTTCAATTTGTACTCCAGGTAGGTTCTCCCTTTTTCATCTTTGCTAATGTTGCATTAAATTCATCAAAGAAATACCCTTTATTTACACCATTTTTTTGCGCCAGGCTAATTCCCGTTGCAATTGCCTTTTGCTCTGTAGCAAGGGCTTCTTCTACTCTTCCTAATTTGTATAGCAGGTTGGCATTAGTATCATAAGCTTGCATGATTGCATACTCGTTTCCTTCAGTAGACATAGCTAATTGTAAAGACTTGTCACTCCAGGTAAGCGCTTTAGATAATATGCTTTTATCATTACAATGCAAAAAGATATCCCAGGCATCCCCATTTAAATCACCGGCATCAATAACAGTTTGCTGCTCCATTTTATGGTCTTTGAGTTTTACGTATCTCGGCCAGTCTTCTATACGTCTGTAAAAGCTAATTTGAGCATCAGGAACAACACTTTTAGTATAACTATGATTGTATTTTTTGTCAATGGCTGCACTCATTTTCTGCCAATCGGGGTTTTTAGTGACAGGTTTATTGCCCTGCCATAATTTCTTTTCTATTTCTTCTTTTGTAATAACGGATTTAACCAACCCGTCTGATAGTCCCTGATGATTACAGATTTTATCAACCTGCTCTGCCTGATGATAAAATAACTGGAAGAACTTATCTTTTGAGTGAAGCAGATCAGGATATTTATTGATGAAATCAATATGTTCCTTATTAAGCAACTGGACAGTAGCTAATTTGTCTAAATAGTTTTTCTTATAATCCGCTGCTATTATATGGGAAAACTCCTTGTCTCCAAAGTCATTTACTGCAACAGCTAACTCCTGCATTGTAGTATAATCCTTTTTACCTTGCCGGTAGTTTGCCAGTAAAGTATAATATTGCCTGGAAGGATTAAGCGCATCAGTTAGAAGTGTTATAAAAACGGGCTCGTCTTTATAACCCATGTCCCGATGTACTATTTTTCCATCCGGGGAAAAGAATAAAAAGGAAGGCAACCCAGTTATTTTATATTCCTTCTGGATATTATGTGCATCCTCATACCAGGCTTGTATCTCTTTGCTGTCCTTCCGACTCTTGTCAAATTGTACTTTTACTGCAATAAATTTGTCATTCGTGACAGCAGCTACGTTTTCTGATGGGTAGATGCCACTATCCATAGCTTTACAGGGCCCACACCAGGTAGCATAACAATCCAGGAAAATATATTTATTTTCTGCTTTAGCTTTTTCTTTCACCTGCTGCCAGCTAAGCCCCTGTTCAAATTTAATTCCTTTATCCTGAGCGGTTAAGGTAGATATGATGAACAGGCAGGCAATAAGAGCTACAATCAATTTTCTTATCATTCTTATAATTTTAGTACCTGTCAATTGCATATACAGATCAAACGTAACATCATTTTAGAGGAAGGCCTCTTTGTGTGTGGAATTCATATGGATGTGGTAACTTTTTTTCTTATCTCCTAACTTTTTTAGGGAACCATGACATTATCTTTGAATTATTACATCATGTTAATCCACAGAATATCTCGCCATGAAAAAATCCATTATCATTGAAATCATTTCAATATTATTTGCCTTATTATTTTTATATGCTGCTGTTGGTAAACTGATGGAGTATAATTTTTTTAAAGGACAAATAGGCCTTTACCCGGTGTTGAAACCTATAGCCCCACTTATAGCATGGTTTTTACCGGTATCAGAAATTATAGTATTCGCTTTATTGCTGGTTCCTGCCTGGCGGTTAAGAGGATTATATGGCGCATTGGCGTTGATGATATCGCTTACAGGGTATGTTGTTGGTATACTCACTTTGAGTAAACGGCAACCCGCTGGTCTCGTTGTTCCAGAGTTTTTGTCATGGCACCAGCAATTGGCATTTAATATCTTTTTTTTAGTGTTGGCAGTAGTAGGTATTGTACTGCAAAGAAAGTCGCCTCGGTTGGCTGTATGAAAAAGCCAACTTTGTTAATATTGTTGATTGGCCCGTGCAGCTGGCGAAGAATGTAATATAATGAATAAAAGAATCCCGGCTCTTTAACCGGGATTCTTTCATTTGCCATTAAATATTCTTCTAAATTTAAACCTTCATACCAGCAATTCTTTAAAGAATTGCAATAAAGAACTGAAAGACCATGAATGCTTTCGATAATAAATCAATTAGCCTCTTCCTTAATTCCCGCGGGCCAAATGAGAATCTTTTTTTTACCGCATATGAAAAACTGGAATAATCCGTATACCCAAAATCCTCTGCAATATCCTGCAATGGCATTGTTGTTTCCGTGAGTTTTTGATAAATGATATTCATACGGGCATTCTGAAAGAAGTCGTATATAGTTACTTTATGCCGGCTCCTAAAAATATGTTCCAGTTTTTTCTCATTGACACCAGCAAAGGCAGACAGTTGTTTTAACGTAGGAGGACAAGCTTGCTGCAAATGGGTCAGCAGAAACACTTCTGTTCTTTTACCCTTTTCATGGTCGGCAGGAGTAAGCCCATCTTTATCGATCATATAGCGGGATAACATATCCAGTGATTCTATGACCAGTTCGCCTGTTTTCTGTACACGGTATTTTTCCCCGGCGGAACTTAGCAACCGGCGTTCTGTTATATCCTGTACAATATTACGTATACGGGTATGTGTTATCATGTTTTGTTCAAGCAGCATTACAGCATTCCCGGCATTAACCTTTTCCAGGAAACGCTGCACAACCGGAAAACTGTCGTTGAATTCTTCCAGTTTGCTAAGGGGGATATGTACGGTAAGAGCTGTATAGACGCCAGGTAGATTAAAGCGGATGATATTACAAAGTCGGTTAGCAACCAGCAGGTTCATCTGATGTTCCTCTGTTTCTACTTCCTGCTGATCTATCAGATAAGACATTTTGCCTTTGATAGTATGATGCAGCAGGAGGTCGTCTACATTAGCTGTTACCACAAATTCAGCCGGACTGGTAATAATAAAGTGGTTCATCCAGGCAGTATAACCATTACTGGCTACCTGTTGATATATGAGATATCCGTAACTTTTATTGTGTGCATGATAAGATTTTGCACCGTGGATCTCCTGGTCTGAAAATATTGCTGGCAGATTGGGTGTAAAATGCACAGGATTTCCATTTTGGGTTTTGATTGACAATGGTAGAGGCATGGTAGGGTCGATATGATTTAAATGTAAATTAGGTAGCAATGATGCAATATTATCACATCTGTGGAAGGATGAACGTTTTTTCCGCGATATCCGGAAATTATTCCCTGTCTCCTAAGTAGAATACTGCCAGCATTTTTACCTTCGAATATATATTATATCAGCATAAAGAACCGTGCCTCAAAATCAAAATATGCTGAAAGCCATGTTACCCAAAGCATAAGACCCACAATATGGATACTATAAGGAAAAAAGCCATCATTATTGGTGCTGGCCCTGCAGGCTTAACTGCTGCCTACGAGATGTTAAAACGCACTGATATTCTGCCTGTCATTCTGGAAAAAAGTGATGATATAGGCGGCATCTCCAAAACTATCAATTATAAAGGCAATCGTATGGATATCGGCGGTCACCGGTTCTTTTCCAAGTCGGACAGAGTGATGAACTGGTGGATGAATATTATGCCCCCACAACAGGAAGCGGGATCTTCCTTTACTATTAAATATCAGAATAAGTCCAGGGAAGTGAATGCGAATGGTACTGTTGCCGGAGATCCCGATAAAGTAATGCTGGTGCGCAAACGCTTATCCAGGATTTACTTCCTGCGCAAATTCTTTACCTATCCCATCACCTTATCAATAGAAACCCTCCGTAAACTAGGCGTCGGAAGGACGATTGCCATCCTGTTTTCCTACCTGAAAGCACAGTTATTTCCAAGAAAACCGGAAAACAACCTGGAAGATTTTATGATCAACCGGTTTGGGAAAACATTATATGAGCTTTTTTTCAGAGACTATACCGAAAAGGTATGGGGCGTTCCCTGCCGGGAGATCCCCGCAGAATGGGGTGCTCAGCGCATTAAAGGGGTAAGTATCCGCAAAGCACTCCAGCATGCCATTAAAGAAGCCACAAAGGCCAAGAAAAAAGTAACAGGGGATATTGCCCAGAAAGATACCGAAACAAGCCTTATTGAGCAGTTCCTGTACCCTAAGTTCGGACCGGGGCAATTATGGGAAGAGGTGGCCCGCCAGGTGCAGGAAATGGGGGGTATTATTCATATGCACCATAGCGTAAAATATATTTACACCGGATATAACAGGGTAACTGAAGTGATTGCCATTAACCAGGAAACAGGGAAAGCCCTGCCGCTGGAAGCGGATTACTTCTTCAGCACTATGCCTGTGAAAGAGCTGATAGCCGGGATAGCAGGCCCCGTTCCTCCCCGGGTAAAGGAAATCGCCGCCGGATTGCAGTACCGGGATTTCATTACCGTCGGCATCCTGCTCAAACGTCTTTCATACCAGGATAAACATACCGGTGAATGGAAATCGCTGAAACTGGAGGATACCTGGATCTATATACAGGAAAAAGAAGTGACAGTAGGAAGATTACAACTCTTCAACAATTGGAGCCCTTATATGGTTAATGATCCGGATACCATATGGGTAGGAATGGAGTTTTTCTGTAATGAAACAGATGCTTTCTGGAAATTACCTGATGCTGATATTTCAGCACTGGCGATAAAGGAATTGGAGAAAATAGGACTGGCCACCGCAGAAAATGTGTTGGACAGTACCGTATTAAGAGTAGAAAAAACATATCCTGCTTATTTTGGTGCTTATGCACATTTTGATAAAGTGAGGGCTTATACAGATACACTGGAGAACCTCTTCCTGGTGGGCCGTAATGGAATGCACAAATATAATAATGCAGACCATTCCATGTTGACTGCAATGGTAGCCGTAGATAATATCATTGCAGGTATCACCTCCAAAGAGAATATATGGGCAATTAATACAGAACAGGAATACCATGAAGAGAAGACCGCAACCGACACACCTGCAGCAATACCGGTGAGTCAGGTTCGGTCTTCCTTTAAGGATAAAACAACCAAACAGGTGAACTATGACAATTAAACAACCCTTACTACCCCGTGAATTCGGGCAATATATATGGCATAACAGGGAGAATCGTATCTCCCTGTTATTGTCAGTTACTGCTGCCTTAATCATCTTTTTTGTATTCAAAAAACTATACCCGTTCCCCAATTTCCTGCCGGATTCCTATTCCTACCTGGATGCCGCATTTAACAATGTCAATATTAGTATGTGGCCGGTAGGATATTCAAAGTTCCTGCGTTTTATCAGTGTATTTAACCGTTCTGATACAGCAATGGCCCTGGTCCAGTATTTATTGCTACAGGCAAGCATGCTGTTTTTTCTGTTCACGATACGTTATTTGGTACAACCCGGTAAATGGGTGATGAGAATCCTGTTTGCTTTCATGGTATTAAACCCACTATGGTTTTATATCAGCAACTTCGTTTCCAGTGATGCTTTGTTTGCAACTTTAAGTGTGTTATGGTTGACCAGCTTACTCTGGATCCTGTACCAGCCGAATTTACGTATGGTAATCCTGCATGCGCTGGTATTGGGCTTTGTATTTTCTGTCCGCTATAATGCGCTGTATTATCCTTTTATCAGCATATTTGTTATTATACTGACAAAGGGAACCGTTAAACTAAAATTCACCGCGTTGGGTATTATCCTGCTGCCAGTCTCCTGGTTTGTAATTTATACTACCTGGATGTATCAGGAAAAAACGGGTGTAGCACAATTCTCAGCTTTCGGCGGCTGGCAGATGGGCAGTAATGCGCTGTTCATGTATGCGCATGTTCCTCCTGATTCTACGAAACCTGTTCCCGCTCAATTCAAAAAATTACACGGGATCACGATCAAACATATGGACTCCCTGCGGCATGTGAAACAACGACCGGATGATAGACTGGGGATCTATTACCTGTGGGATGAGAAGGCGCCGTTGAAAATGTACATGGCACAAAAATATAAGAAAGACAGTACTACAGCCAATCTGAAAAGATGGTCAAGTGTAGCGCCATTATACGGGAACTATGGTTTCTGGCTGATCCGCCAATATCCTGCTGATTTTGCCCGTTATTACCTGTGGCCCAACCTGATAAACTATTATTCCCCTGCTGTTGAATTCCTGGATATAGATAATATGGGGAAAGATTCGGTAGACCAGATGGCGGTTGTTTGGTTTGGTTATAAAACACCCAAAGTGACCTCTTTGTCGAAAGACAGAAAGATCCTCCTGACAGCGGCTTTCCCGCCTATACTGGCCGTAATCAATATTGTTTTCTTTATGAGCTTTATATGTTTCCTGCTCCTGGGTGGTTTTGCAAGAGTGAGCCCTTATTACAAAAAAGTCTTGCTGGTTATGCTGCTGGTATGGATCTCCAACCTGGTATTTAGTGTGGTAGCCTCACCTATTGTATTACGCTATCAGGCATTCCCGTTCATTATTACACTTGCTTTTGGTGGATTATTGCTGGGATATGTGATTAAGGAGAGTTTTGTTGCCAAAGAAGAAAATGTAAACCTTATCCCGGGCGAACCCGGGATAGGATGACAGGAAGTTTTGGGGGAAACATCAGGAGGATAAAAAAGTTGTGTCTTATAATGTCACTTACCTGGGATAAAATAAGTGTGTGGACTTAAAGTTGCACTACCTTTAAAAAAGTAACATCCACACACTTATTTTTCTGTTTTCATTTCTTCCAGTGCAACTTTTATGGCCGGTTTATTTTTTTCAACGACCAGCACCAGTGCTTTCTCTTCCCATTCAATGGCTTCCTTTGTCTTTCCCAGCTTATAGAGTCGCTCCGCATTTGCACTCATAAATACCCCGAAAAGATTCAGCACATTGGGAGATACCTTTTCGCCATACTTCATAATATAAGGATCAATGGCTGCGGAAAAATTATTCCAGTCGTTATTATTCAGGCTATATAAAGCCCTGGCTTTCAGATAGATTTCCTCCCCCGGATCGCCGTATAACGTGATAATATGTTTTTCGAACATGGTCCAGTTGGGGGTATTATCCTGACTGGCGATGAAAGGCATGATCTCGTCCTGGAAAATAATGCTCATCACCTTTAGTTCCGCCTGATTTTGTCCTAATACGGCATCAATCCGCGTCCTGTTCTTAAGAAAGAACTGGAATCCCGGGTCGATTACACTGTTGGTAAACTGACTGATGAATTGAAGATTTGCAGGGGTATAGAGATCAGGTACCGTTTTAATAAACTCTCCACTGAGCCTTGAAGCATTCTCTTTATCATTCACCCTTACCGCCATCTGTGCCAGGCTACGGATGAATGCAGGATCTTTTTTACCCTGTTTATATTGCGCCAGCAATGCGGCATATTGATTATCCGGGTTGGCAGTATCGGCCACGACGGTAGTTTGCCAGTTCACTGCACCAAAATGTGCAGAAACTATCAGGGGTAACAGGCAACAGAGTAAGATTTTCATGGCTATATTTTGGGTAAGATAAAGTAGCCTAAAGACGGAATATAATTGTTAGGAGATAGCGAATAAATAATTCGCTATCTCCTAAGTGCTGCCATGTGTAGTAGGTCTAATTTTACAGACGTAAATTTCCCCAGTATGAAGTTGTTAACCGTATTGATATTAATGATTGGTTTGTCTGGCTGTTTTGCTAAAGAACGTACTACAACCGGAGAACGGGTGGGTACTAAAATGCCAGCGTTTAGTTTGTTGCTCAGTGACAGTACTACCTATTTAAGTACAGAGAATATTCCTACCGGAAAGCCGGCAGTATTCTTTTATTTTGCTACTTATTGTCCTTACTGTCGTTCGCAGTTGGAAGATATCATTAAAGACATCAATAAATTTAAAGATACCCATATTTATATGGTGACCAACTCTCCCTATTCAGAAGTAAAAGACTATATCAAAGAGTTTAAGCTGGATAAATATCCTAACATTACTATGAATCTGGATTATAAAAATTTCTTTATTGATTCTTTTAAAGTAAGAGGAGTTCCTTTCATGGCACTGTATAACGGAGATAAGAAATTGCAGGAAACGTTTTCTGGGAAGGTGCCTACCCGCGATCTATTGAATAACCTCGACAACTGATGCATTGATCTTTTTTAATACTGCCACAGGAATTTTCATCACTTTCCGGTCGTAAGTCATTAACCCGTTCTCCTCGGATTCAACATCATAAGGTTGGGTATAGATAGACCCTGAGAGTCCGTCTTTTTGATAACGGCATAACTTACGGATCATATATGCATACTGACTGGCAAACTCCGTTGCCGGAACATCCAGGTATCCCCAGCCTTTGGAAGCATTCCACTGATGACCGGGAGTGATGACGCGTACACCACCCCATTCTCCCAGTACACTGGCCTTACCGGGTAAAGTAGGTGCCAGCCCCGGCCCCGGATAACGATGTATATCTGTAATATCACTGCTGATCCACATATCCTTTAATAAAGGAGGGCCATCTTCATCAAGATTCGCCCCTGAATGCCCGTTCACCAGTCGGGAAGGATCCACTTCTTTTACATATTCAGTCAGTCTTTTCTGATCATATCTTCCCCATCCCTCATTAAAAAGTACCCACATTACAATAGATGGAAAGTTATGCAACTGCAATATATTATCCTCATTCTCCGATTCAAATTCAGCTGCTGAAAAAGCAGAATAACTGGCGCAGGTAATCATATCCTGCCATACCAATACACCTAATTTATCTGCATAATAATACCAGCGATCAGGTTCTACTTTCACATGTTTCCGGATAGTATTAAATCCCATGTCTTTGATCGTTTGTATATCAAATATCATAGCGCTGTCTGTTGGCGCTGTATATAAGCCTTCCGGCCAGTAGCCCTGGTCCAGCACTCCCAGATGAAACAGGTATTTATTATTAAGATATAATCTTTCATTTTTTACTGAGATTTTCCGCATACCAAAATAGCTGTACACGGTATCGACCACCTTACCTTTATATAATAATCTTACAGAGAGATTATATAAAAAAGGATCATCGGGGCTCCATAAATGAGGGTTCTCTACCGGTAATTCCAGTAAAGCTCCCGGGGCACCGGTAATAGTAGAAACAGTATTGTTGGAAGTAGTAGCTACCGCTTCTACGGTATAATCTTTTGAAGTTCCTGCGGTGAATACATACAGCTCTAAACAGTTGGCATCAATATCGGGTGTCATATACAATGTACTGATATAGGTAGACGGTACTGTTTCCATCCACACGGTCTGCCATATGCCACTACAGGCAGTATAGAGAATATTCCTGGGACGTAATGTTTGTTTGCCATGAGGATTACTGCCAATATTAGTAGGATCGAACACACTTACCACCAGCTCATTTTCACCATCCTTCAATGATGCGGTAATATCAAAAGAGAAATGCTGATAACCGCCCAGATGTGAACCAATGAGTTTTCCGTTCAGATAAACAGTCGCTTTCCAGTCTACCGCGCCAAAATGTAACAGTACGCGCTGACCATTCTTCGTATCAGGTTTTGTGATGCTCCGTTTATACCATAACCGTTGCATAGGGTAAAAAGCTTGTTTGACTCCGGACAAAGCAGATTCAATGGGAAAGGGTACAAGTATTTCACCATCAAACACCGCAGGAAGAGGTGCATCCCAGTCTGTAACAGCATATTTCCATAGTCCGTTCAGGTTTTGCCAGTTGTTACGTACCATTTGCGGACGGGGATATTCGGGCAGTACATTGCCCGGGTCTACCTGTTTAGCCCAGCGGGTTTGCACTGGTATTGGCTGCATGCGCCAGCCGGAAGTAATGGTATTTGCCTTTGTATAAATGGGAATGAGCAGGAGAACAAAGATCAGGTGCTTCATGGGTTATAAAAATGATGTCCCGATTAGAAAATCAGGACGTTATTTTTCCTCAATATACCATTAAATGTTTTTTATAGTCGCGCTTTAAAGTTCGATTACAGACGATTAAAATCACCTAGGGTTAAGAGAAAAAACTTTGGAGACAGAGAATATCTTTTCATACTAATTTGCTTTTTTTTCTCAATTCTCTTGGACTGGATGAAAATCGTTTCTTTACCGCATAGGAGAAGCTGGAATAATCCGTGTATCCGAATTCTTCTGCCAGGTCCTGTAAAGGAGTATATGTTTCAGTTAGTTTCCGGTAAATGATTTTCATCCTGGCATTCTGGAAGAAGTCATATACTGTCAGTCCATGCCTGTACCGGAAAATATCTTCCAGTTTCTTTTCATTTGTACCGGCAAATTTGGCCAGTTGTTTTAATGTAGGAGGAGAAGATGCCTGCAGATGTTGCAGCAGATGTATCTCTGTGCGTTCTCCTTTTTCGTGATCGGCCGCATTGAGGCCATTATTGTCTGTGAGGTAACGTGAAAGCATATCGAGTGATTCAATAATGAGTTCTCCTGTCTTTTGTTCTCTGTATTTTTCACTGGCGATACTGGGAAGCTGGCGTTCCATAATATCGTTGATAATATTCCGCAGGCGTTCAGGAGCAACCATACTTTGTTCCAGTAATGTAACAGCGTCACCATTCTCTATTTTTTCGAGGAAGGGACTCACAACAGGAAAACTGTTGGTATATTCTTCCAGTTCAGCAATAGGAAGATGTACGTTGACCGCGATATAAATTCCCGGCGACTTAAACCTTATTACATGATGCAGATTATCTGCAATCACAATATTCAACTGATTATCGCTGGTGACACTTTCCTTATCTTCAAGCAAATAGTACATGGTACCATTCACCGTATAATGCATCAGCAGATCGCTTACATTGGCAGTAACCCTGAAATCAGCGGGATTCGTAATGATATAATGACTTACCCAGGCGGTATATCTTTCACTGGTGATCTGCTGATAAATAAGATGGCCAAAGCTATCACCGTGCGCATAATATGGTGTAGCGCCTTGCAGCAGGAAGCTGGTGAAGGCGAGGGGCAAACCGGGCGCGAAAAGTATAGCATGCCCATTGAGGGTTGTAATTGACAATGGTAGGGTCATCTGTATACCAAATTAAATAGAAGTACTGCAGTACCATTGCCATATCACTGATTAGTTGACTTTTAGGAGCATTTTAACAATATTGATTATTTCGTTTTGCGTAAATAATTTTCCTGATTCGTCTGGTTTGTTTTTGGACAAAAGCAGACATTTGCCAGCTCAAACCTATGCGTATTTTGGTAATTGCTTTATTATCAATTACTTGTTTGTGAAACCACAAGGGAAGCGTGGATTCAAATTGTAATGAATGAGGAAGCAGAATCAGCCACCAGGAAAAAAAGGCAAATCCTGGCTGAAAAGATTAAATGCCTGGTTACATCTCTGGCTCGGACTTGCATCCGGACTGATAGTCCTTATAGTTAGTATTACCGGATGTTTATTCGTATTCCAGAAAGAGATTTCTGAGATGATCTACAAGGATCTGCTTTTTGTAACCCCTCAATCTACTCCGGTACTCCCGCCAAGTGTATTGCAGGAAAAAGCACAGGCTGCCATTGGTAAAGACAAGAGCATCAATTATATGACCTTCTACAGGGAACCCGACAGGGCCTGGGAATTTATGGTATATAAGGCTGGTAATGAAAAGGCTATTACCTGGTTCGGTTCCGTAGATTATTATGGAAGTGTATTTGTAAATCCTTATACAGGAGCCATCACCGGCATCCACGATTATAAACACGACTTCTTTGTTGTTGTAAAATATATCCACTGGAGTTTATTATTAAATGGCCCTGTAGGAGAAGGGATTGTAGGCTGGAGTACCCTCATCTTTGTGATCTTGCTCATTACCGGACTAATCCTCTGGTGGCCTAAAAAATGGACAAAAGCCAGCAGGGAGCAGAGCTTTAAGATCAAATGGTCTGCGAAGTTCAAACGGGTTAATTATGATCTGCATAACGTACTTGGGTTCTACAGTATGTTACTCGCATTAGTAATAGCCTTCACCGGCATGGTATGGGCCTTTAGATGGTTTGAAGCTGCCGTATATGTAGTGGCAGCCCGTACAACTACTCCTCCTCAACACGCAGACTTCAAATCAGATACCTTACATGTCGCTTCCACTAACGGAATGGACATCGCATACGCCTGGTTGCTAAAGGAAATGCCGGATGCACAACGTTTCAGCGCCAGTGCGGTGGCTCCGGATGCAACGGCTCCTTTATATATGTCAGGTTATTATAGCAAGGAGACTTACTATAACCGGGATGATTTTCAGTTTGATAAACATTCCGGTAAAATGCTGGGTCGTATTACAGCTAAAGACCGGAATGCAGGAGAGAAGCTGAGCAATATGAACTACGATATTCATGTAGGCGCTATCGGCGGAATAGCCGGAAAGATCCTGGCCTTTATCATTAGCCTGATCTGTGCAAGTTTACCGGTGACAGGCTTGCTGGTATGGTTGAATAAGGGGAAGAAGAAAGCTAAAACAGACAAGAAGATAGTAGCAGAAGCTACTGTATAATAAGAGCTAATGCATACCTGATGCATAGCTCCTTCATGTCTGCGTCATGTCTCCTTCATACCTGAAGCATATTAACCGCGCACTTTGACTACGTCAGATAATATCTAACCAGGTAGTGCCTCAGTATGATTACATAATCTTCGTGCCAGATGTTATTGATAAATAGACCTTATCTGACGTGAATATTAGGTGAAGTTAAATTGAAAAACAAATCCTGCACCCATATTCCAAAGCTAAATCAGAGAACTAAACAGTCAGATGCAGTGTATTTATCAATAACATCTGGCAATCTACACAGTCATAACATTCAAACTGAGCCTATCCTACTAAGCAGATTAAACATTTAGCTTTATCTTAGTCCAAACTATCTCTCAATGAAATCATTATACCTTGTCATGTGCCTCGCAGCCTTAGCTGCCTGTAACGGTACTGGTGGCAATGATGCCAACAACGACTCTACTGCCATTAAAGCTATAGACTCCGCCGGATTTGTAAAAGACATCGGCAAACTGGCCTCTGACGAATTCCAGGGCCGTAAGCCATTCACCATTGGTGAAGAGAAGGCTATCAATTATATGGAACAACGCTTTAAGGAAATAGGGCTGGAGCCAGGTAATGGCAACAGTTACTTCCAGGAAGTGCCTATGGTAGAATTGACTTCCAAACCCGATGGCCCGTTAGTGTTCAAAGGCAAAAACGGTAGTCTTAGTTTACCTTATCTGGATGAATATGTAATAGCTACCCGCAGAGTACAGGAAAAAGTGACCATCAGTAATTCTGAGGTGGTATTTGCCGGCTTCGGTATCGTAGCCCCTGAATACAATTGGAACGATTACGAAGGGCTGGATGTAAAAGGCAAAACAGTAATCGTAATGGTCAATGATCCCGGTTTCTATGATGCAGCACTTTTCAAAGGCAAAACCATGACCTACTATGGCCGCTGGACATATAAATTTGAAGAAGCAGCCCGTCAGGGAGCCACTGGTATCATTATTATTCATGACATGGGACCCGCCAGTTACGGCTGGTCTGTAGTCCGTAGTGGCTGGTCCAAACCACGCCTGGATTTACAAACGCCTAATGATAATATGTCACGCGCTGCAATGGAAGGCTGGATTTCCAGGGAATCCGCACAGAAGTTGTTCAAACTGGCAGGAGTATCAGACTCTTTAATGAATGAGGCAAAGAAACGTGGCTTTAAAGCGGTACCATTAAACGTGACAACATCAATGGTCATCACCAATAAAATTAAAAAATCCACTTCTCATAACGTAATAGCCAAATGGCCGGGTACCGACCTTAAAAATGAGTACATCATCTATTCAGCACACTGGGATCACCTGGGTGTAGGAGAGGCCATTAAAGGAGATTCTATTTATAACGGAGCGGCCGACAATGCTTCTGGTTCTGCTGCTTTATTACAGCTTGCAACCGGCTTTAGCAAGCTGAAACAGCGCCCCCGCCGCTCTATACTGTTCATTGCACTTACAGGCGAAGAACAGGGCTTATTAGGCTCAGAATACTATGCTTCACATCCGGTGTATCCACTGGATTCTACCGTAGTGGATATCAATATGGATGTGCTGAACTTCTTCGGACGTACAAAGGATATTACTATTATTGGTCTGGGTCAGTCTGACATGGACGATTACGCTGCTGTAGCAGCTAAGAAGCAAGGGCGTATTGTTGTACCGGAAACAAACCCTTCTAATGGCTGGTTTTTCCGTTCAGATCATTTCAACTTTGCCAAAGTAGGTGTACCTGCATTGTATCCTGGCAGTGGTAATATCTCTGTTTTCCATGATACTGCCTGGGCACCCACTCATGCCACCAATTATGGCCGCGAACGTTATCACTCACCTGCAGATCAGCTGGACAGCACCTGGGAATTCTCCGGAATGGTGGAAGATGTTCGTTTACTGTTTGATGTGGGAGTGACACTGGGAAGTGAAAGTAAATTCCCCGGCTGGAAGCAGGGATCAGAATTTAAGAATAAAAGAAAATAAAATAAAAAAGGCGAATGTACTTCATTCGCCTTTTTTATTCGTAATACCTAAATATTTCTCCTATCTCCAATATCTCTCTGTCATCTCTTAACCCTTTTTTCGATGACACGCATTAGTTTTGATAGAAAAGGAAGCTTCAGCTAAAGGATTTATAGATTCTCCACAGGCGGTAAATGTCTGCAACCTTCTGTGGGTAGACCGCTAAAGGTAGACAGTAACAATCTAAAGTTTAGCTTTTTGAATTAAAAGGCCCCTTTATTATGAAAACAAGAAAAATTATGTTGACCATTTTGTGCATGGTTGCATTTGTCACTGGTGCAGTGGCATATAATTCAGTCCGGATGAATGGGACTCTTTGGTGTAATACACTCCCATTAACAACTCCCTGCAACCCATTATATAGTCAAAGCCCCTCAGGTGTAGTAATGAATTGTACAACTGATGTCAATAGTACGGTATGTACTATACATTTACGTGTTATAATGAATATGTAAATGAAGATAATATAAAACACTAAGCCTCTTCACTATGAAATATGCAAAAACGCTATTGATAATTTTCAGCGTACTTGTTGTTATTGGCGGTGTAATTGCATTTAAAATATACAAACAAAGTGAAGCCCTTTTCTGCACCAGTATAACCGCTCCCAAAGATGCACTTTGCATAGGGACCTATACAACGAATACGATGGGAGTCGTTCTCCGTTGTACATCTAAACCCAATACTACAGCATGTACACTATTACGTCGCGTAGCTGCAAGCAATTAATAAGGTAACATCAACAGGCATTAAACAGTCCGTTGATGTTATTTTTTATACGCATTTATGAAATATATCTTCCTCCTGATGCTGTTATATGTGAACAGCTGTTTCTGCCAAAAGAAAACACTTGATACAGGTATATTGAATAATTGGCCGCTGATAAAAAGGGTGGCTCTCTCTGGCGATGGCAAGTACATTATGTATACAATCCGTTACCAGTTAAAAGGAAGTGGGACTTTAGTAATTCGATCTACTCATACTAATCAGCAAACAACACTACCGGGAATATTATCTTCTGAAATGATTGAGGCAAATGGGACAATCGTTCTCTTTCTGAATAAGTCAGATAGCCTGGGAATAGTTTCACTAGTTGATTCTACAACAGAATATGTTCCTTATGTAAAGGCTTACAGGCTTTTTAAACAAAAACAAATCATCGCTTATTTATCCGAAAAAGATTTGGTTATTCGTAATCTGCTAACTGGAAAACAACATGTTTTTACAGGAGCTGTAACTTACGAGTTAAGTGATGATGGTAATATCCTGCTATTACAAAGAGCTGAAAATCTGGAAAGAATCGACCTGCTCACAGGAAATAAAGCCATAATCTATAATGGGGTGAAACCTGGTAATCTTGTACAGGATCCCTGTGGAACGCAAATTGCCTTCACTATAGGAGATACATTGTGGTATTATCAGACAGAAACAGGTAAAGCTGTTGCATTGATAAATGGACAGGTAGATGGAATATCTGCCTTCAGCAAGGATGGAAGTAAACTGTTTTTTAGCCTGAAAGAAAACATCCCTCAGGGTCCTCGGCCAGATGCTGTAAAAGTGGATGTATGGAGTTATAAAGATCCCCGCTTACAGTCACAGCAATTAGTAGAAGAGTTATGGCCCAGAAGCTTTGCGGCTGTAATACGATTGAAGGATCATCAGATAATCCGGTTGGAACAGGAAGATGAAGTGGTGCTAATAAGAACAGATGATATAGCATGGATTAGTCATAGTAAAGGTAATATTGAAGAAGACCATTGGAATTCATCAGTAAAACCTTCTTATTATATCATGTCTGTAAATAATGGAGAAAGGAAACCGACAAATATCCGGATGTCAGTTTTCTCGGAATCAACGGGAGGAAAATACCTGGTAGATATGGACACTACCGGAAATGACCTTTATAGCTATGAATTGGCAACAGGTGAAAGTCGTAATATTACTGCCGCTATCTCTGTTCCTTTAATTGATAGTACATTCGATTTATACATGGATCAAAGACCCCGTGGATTTGAGGTCGTAGCCTGGCTGGAAAATGATGCAGCGGTCCTGGTTTATGATCAGTATGATATATGGAGACTCGATCCTTCCGGGAAGCTGCACCCTGTTAACCTCACCAATGGTTATGGCCGGCGGCATAATATAATTCTTCGCCTCGCTGATAATTATACTGGTAAAACAATTGCATTGAATGAAGAACTGATATTAATGGCATTCAACCGGCAAACTAAAGAAAGTGGCTTTTACAAAAAAAAAGTCAGCCAACGGGGGGATCCGGTACGATTGACGATGGGCCCCTATTATTATGACTTACCAGGTAACAATTTCCTTTGCGAGTTATCCTCCATTAAAGCCCGGAATAGTGCAATATACCTGGTAAAACGAGAGAGCGCTACAGAATCCTCCAATTGTTTTTTAACTATTGATTTCAAGACTTTTACCCCACTAAGTAATATCTACCCTGAAAAAGCATATAACTGGTTGAATGTGGAACTACTCAATTGGGTGGGGCCGGATAACCGGCCAGTACAAGGGTTATTATATAAACCCGAAAATTTTGACGCTGCTAAACAATACCCTGTTATTTTTCATTTCTATGAAAGAATGTCAGATGAGTTAAATAAATACCGTGTTCCATCCTTTACAGGCGTTTATGGTCCTCTTAATATTCCTTTGGCTGTAAGTCAGGGCTATCTGGTATTTATCCCTGATATTTATTATAAAACAGGTAGTCCTGGTCCAAGTGCTTTTGACGCTGTAATGTCAGCTGCCGGATATTTAAGTAAGTTCCCCTGGGTGGATACCACAAGGATGGGATTACAGGGGCACAGCTGGGGCGGATATGAAACCAATTATATTATAACCCATACTCACCTGTTTGCAGCTGCAATGTCTTCGGCTGGCCCCTCGGATCTCATAAGCGATTATGGAGATCTGTTTCAGTCAGGCCAAAGCAGGCAACCACTCTACGAAGTAAGACAATTCCGGATGAAAGCCACATTATGGGATCAGCCAACATCATACATCAGCAATTCTCCCATTTTTGACATAAACAATGTCACAACCCCTCTGTTGATCATGCATAATAAAAAAGATAGTAATGTGCCTTTTTCTCAGGGAATAGAGCTTTTTACTGCGCTGCGTCGTCTTGGGAAAAAGGCCTGGATGTTACAATATGATGATGATGGACATGGAATTTTCTTTCTTAAAGATGCAACAGATTATACGATCCGCCTTACACAGTTTTTTAATCATTATCTAAAAGGAGCTCCTCCTGCAAGATGGATGACAAAAGGAATACCGGCTTCAAAAAAAGGGATTGATACCGGCCTTGAGCCCGATACATCAGGAGCAATACCATAACTAACTGGTAGAATTATCCTTTTTTAACAGGGAGCCGGCTAATAATATTGAAAAGCTGAAACATAAGATCATATTGAATAGCTGATATCTGAATATGATAGGGGCCGCTAACACACTGAAAAACAGATTGAGAATCCAGTATAAGTACATAAATGATAAGACCATATGAAATTGTTTGGTCTCCATTTTATATGCCCCGCTTATGAAATAGAAAAAATTAGCTACTAAAAAAACCATAGTAGTTACAGGTACCAGTATAGTTGAAATACGAAAAGGTTCATAATCTTTTCTTTTTAGGTAAGTACTTACTTTATTAGTTTTATATGAGAACCATTTTTTGGCAAGCGGTTGTATAGTATCCTGACCATTATTATAAAAACGTAAGATATCATCCGGAGGTAATAAATAATAAGAGAGATTAGGCTTTACATAATAATGCAAATAATCAGTTGGGTATTTTTTTATAAGATATAATCCATACTCTCTGTACAGAGGGGCCAAAGCAACCATTTGCTTGGAAGAAAGATAATAGTTTGTTTTGTTCAGGGTTCTTCCATATAAATGCAGAGGGGAATAATAGTCATTTGAGTAATACCCATTTAACCCATCGTGCCGTACGGATAAAAGTTGTAACGTGTCAATATAATGTGTAACGACTTTGTGTAGCGCTGCAAATTTTTTTGGTACGCTATCAGACTTTCGTTCTTTTTCCGGTATTTTCTCATACATAAGCATCGCATTATTGGTTAATTGCCAATCACCAAAAGCCGACAGCTGGTTAACCCCTAATGTTCTCCCATTTTGATGGACTGTAAGCAAAATAAGGCCACTTGTAAATAGCACAATCATCAGCCATCCAATCATCTTTTTTTTGTGGGATAAGTGACAATAAGTGAAAACAGTCAGGCTAATGAGAGGATAAAATATTGCCTGATATCTAACTGTAATTATGAACAGGAGTACTGCTGCATGCCACAACAAAATCTTCGTTGTTGGATGGTATATTATTCTGAAAAGTTGTGATATCCATATTAAACTCAAACTGATAAAAAAAAGATCGCTTAAAATGAAATTGCTTAAATACAGGAATATAGGGTTTAGAAACAGGAAGCAAAATATGCCATATTTTACCCATCTGCTACAGGATGTTAAATTAATAATAGTAAAAAAGAAATATAGGGCAGCAATATGATAAAAGAGCCATTGACAAAAGATCAATATAACATCTGAATGTGTAAATGCACTGATAAATCGTAAAAAATTGGAATATCCAACCGGCCATATATTTGAATAGGTATTTGTATCTGCATTTTCTAGATAATGATAAGAATCATATGTAAAGCTCGGGAAAGGAAAGAAAAATTTAAGCAATATAAACTGTAATATCATAGTGATAAGGGCTAGAGAAATATATTTATTATCCCGGATGAAATTTACCTGCATAGAATTTATTTTTTAAATGTTTTCCTTAGATCATATTGGATAGTTAGTATAAAATATCGTTCTGCCAGATTATCCTGCTTTTGGGTAATCGCATTGCCTGAAATAGATTGTGATAACAGCGCGGCTTCATTTAACAGGTTACTGCCTTGGAGGCGAACCGTTAATTTATTTTTAAAAAGTAGTTTTTCAATGGAAGCATTTAATAGTAAGGGGTTCGTTCCAATAGCATATCCGGTATTCATTTGTTTACTTACATCTGCTGCCAGTATAAGTGTTTTGGCGAAATTGACTTTGCCATTTAAACCGAATACCCATGTGCCAAGATTAGTAATATTATTCTCCGAAAGGATGTACACATTCCGGTTGTAGGTATAATTCACTACTCCGGTTATTTCAAGCCAATCCCGAGTAATAGAGGCTTTCGCGGACAGCGTACTTGCCAGGTTATGTGTCGTTCTTCGTACATTATTCATATATAATATACTATTGTTGTAAGTATTATTCCCATTGAATAATAGATTGTATTTCCCGTTATTAAATCGTCTGGACCAACTATAAAGGAAACGGAAAAAATAATCACCATTGGTATTCAAGAAATGTGTTTCCTGCTTTACGGTATTGAAACTATCCTTTACCAACAAGCTATTCGTTACAATTTTATCCTTTGTATAACTGGCTGCAAAGAGTAGCAGTAGCGTACTCGTTTTTACTGCACGATAGCTCAATAGGATTGAGTGAGTAAGTGATGACTGTAAATCCGGATTGCCTATAATAGGGAACTGGTTGTTGCTAAGGTCTGGTACAGATTGTAATTGCTGGTAGCTAGGGAAGATGCTCTCGCCTGAATAAATAAATGTGATGGCTGATTTTGGTAATTTATATTGCATATTAACAATCGGTACCAGGGGTGCTATACGCTGTGTACGTGTTATCCCCGTCTGGAGAATGGATGGTTGAAATAACGCGCCTAATGTATAATCGAACTTGCCCTTTTTTCTCTGGTAGTTGAACGATACCTGATGTTGTAGCCTGGTATACTTGTATTTACTACTGAGAGAATCAATATATTTTTCACCCCATTGTATTTCCTGTTCGTTCTTTATTATGGTAGAAGTAACACCATATTTTAGCTCAAGACTGGAAACCGTATTTAATGGTTGTACAAAAGATATTTCCGGTTTGGTTATAAGATTGTGATTCTTTTTATATAAAGACTGGTGTAATAGAGAATCACCTATAGCGGTATCATTATTGTAATATCGTAGGCTGTCATAGCTATTCTGTTTATTGTCATTATTAATTTTAATAACGGAAAAGTTAAACGATACAATCCTGCCTGATTTGTTAAAGCGGTGAGAAGCTGATAAATTGCCAGACCATGTTGGCTCGTGGCTGCTGATATTATTGACGGTTAGCTGATCTTTACGTTGAAGACCACTTTGTATTGCGGTAAACTGACTGCCACTGGCAGTATTATTCAGTGTAGTATTTATCATAACGTTGATGAACGTCGTGGGGTTCGGAATATAATTTGCTTCACCGGTAAAACTATGGTTGTTATTATTACTATTGTTATTGCTGCTATTATCTACATGAAGGAGACCTTCGGACGTTATATTATTAATAAAACTGTGAGACAGCAGCTCATTGGTAGTATGCCCGGAGGATATACCGGAATTTACAGATAATGCTTTACTTATTGTATGTTGATAATTAATGTTGCCATTAGTATTGGTGTTATTCCCCGTTAGGGTATTTATATTATTACTGGTCCCATTTATTAATAACTGTTGCTGATCATTAAAATAATTGGCCATTACGGCCGCATTATATCTGCCATTATTACCCGCACCGGCAATTCCTTTCCCTTGAAGTATTTTATTCATAACCGTTTGTATATTGATAACCTGTTCCGGCTCTCCTGTTTTTCTGCCGATAACCCGGGCCATAATACCATAATCATCTATCAGTTGTATTTTTTCAATCATGTCTGCAGGGAACAGGCGAGTCAGACTTTTAATATCATTTATAAACACATCTTTGCCATTAATCCGCACCTTACGGATCCTCTTTCCCATAAAGGTGATATTCCCATCCATATCGATTTCTATGCCCGGCAAACGTCTTAAAAGGTCCTCTGCCGAACTATTCCTCATCAGGTGATACTCATCTGCCCTATACTCAAGTGTATCTTCTTTTATAACTATCGGCGGGTATTTACCTTTTACAATTACTTCCTTTAAGAGGATAGGGTTAGTGGTTTGGCCCGATGCATCATACAGACTAAACAAAAGAGATAGGGAAAAAAATATCCTTTTTATGCTAAACATGAACTGTATGCAATGGAATAACAAATCGTTCCTGATGGAATGGGGAATTACATAAGTTACCAGGAGCTATTAATTTAGTATAGTGAAAATGGGTTCCTCGCTATACTTGTTAACGTATCGGGCAATGGGTCATTTATTTGTGCAATCACACATCTAACTCGTATAATGTAAAGTACTAAGTATTTACGTAATTAATGTTAGGACATCAGGGAGAAAACCGGGAGGCTTTGCCTCCGCACTATAGCGGAAATGCTTAACTGACTTTTTATGAGAATTAACTATGCTTTAGCTTTTTACGTAATGATTTAAGCCCCCGGTGAATCCGGTTCCTAAAGGATTGTATATTCTTAAGAAAGAAAAATCTCCATATGCTGCGACTCCCAACGGCAATATTGATCTGTTGTGCCAACTCTTTATTTTCACTCCATAAATTATGATGGGTGCGGTTTTTTTTACGGATCAGATCAATAGATTTATTCCTTATTACCTTTGAAAGATAAGCTTTCAGACAATTACTTATATCCAGCTTTTCTTTTTTACTCCATAATAAGATAAATGCTTCCTGCATAATATTCCTGGCATCTTTTTCATTTCCAAGGATGGCAAATGCTTCTATAAATAAACGTTTATGGTAGCGGTCAAATATAGCATTGAATGCATTCTCATTACCGGATTGCAGCAGAAAGAACAAATCATGATCACTATAGCCTTCATAAACTAACATAAGGAGGATTTTAGGTTAGCCGGCATTTAATCATAGAACTATAATAAAAGAGTTGTTATTGGTTCATGTAATTTACAAAATTGTCCTATAAATAAAAAATAACCACTACTTTCCAAATTTTTTAAGGATCCTATTAATTATTTCTTCATGGGGGTTAATTAATTTTGAATTATTTAACTATGCAACTTAAAAACCATTCTGCGTTAGTAAATACAGTTATCCTCTTTCCTGAGAACATAGATTATACGATTTTCTTACAGCCGTTTAATATTAATTATAAATTATCGGAATATTATTTACAGGTTGGAGAAATAGTAGATATGCTTGGGTGGATGTTTTATATCCCCGTTTCTTTGCCTCATTTATCTCCTTTATTAGAGAAACTGGTTCCTTATCTCTCATCCAGGAATATCGCATTTAAAATACCCTTTAACCGCGAGATGCATTATCATTTGAAAGAAGGGTCTTTTGGGTATGAACGATTGGGAAAGGTAATTTGTATTTATCCGGATAATCAGTCTGACATTGAATCTCTTGCCACAGAACTGATTTCTCTTACTGAAACATATAAAGGGACGATTGTACCCAGTTCTGCTTACCTGAATGGAATTGTACACGTCCGGTATGGCCCGTTCATTCCGATAGTCCGGCCAAATGGAGAATATTTTTATGATGATAGTGGAACGCCGGTAGAAGATAAATATACGATCCCATACCGTTTACCGGAGAAGATTCACTGGCCGTTTAAAAATATTGCCAATTGGCAGCTACCTACATCCGGAAAGATCCTGAATAATAAGTACTATTTAGAAAAAGAGATAGAAGTATTGCCCAAGGGAAGAGTGATGCGGGGAAAATTCAAAAAGGGATTATTGAATTCTCAGCAATGTTTAATTAAAGAAGGAAGATCGGGCATGTTTTCAGATAATATCGGTCGTGATATAGGGGACAGACTATTATGGCAGCAACAATTACTCCTCTTGCTGGGAGATAAAATACCATTGCCATATCTGATTGATTACTTCATAGAAAATGGGAATACTTATCTGGTGATGGAGTATATCAATGGGATTACTTTCCATCAGTTTTTAGATGAACAATTTATGTTCCATAACTGGGTGGAACTACCGGAAGAAAAGAGGCGGACCGTAATCAGTTATCTGCTTGAAATTACAAACCTGATAGGTATTATGCACCAGGAAGGATACGTGCATCGGGATATCAGCACCACTAACTTCATGGTTGACAAAAAGGGGAAACTACACGTATTGGATATTGAACTGGCCTATGATGTGTCAAAGTCAGATTCCCCTTTTGATGGAGGAACACCCGGGTATATGTCTCCGGAACAAAAAACACATGCTATTCCTGATTTCAGGCAGGATATTTATAGCCTTGGTGCGCTTATCCTGACGGCAATAATCCGCTTGGAGCCTCAGAAATTCACCGGAGAAAACCTGTATAATAATTTGTTTTACTTTATCGGTAACAAGGAGCTGACAGACCTTATTATCAGATGTCTGGATTATAATCCGGAAAGGCGTCCATCTATTCCGGAAATAACGGAGGTATTATCAGAATACAGGAAACAGCCGGATATAGAATTTATGCCAATAATAAACAAAGGAGTAATAAAACGATTGGTAGAACGTGCTGTTTCGGGATTATATGCACCTGAAGTAGTAGATCAGGAGGGTTACTGGACCTCACAGATTTATTCTTTTCGTCAGGACCGTAACGTATTTGTTGGGTTATATAAAGGGATTGGAGGAATCCTTTATTTACTGAGCCGGGTTGAAAAGGCCGGGATGCCCATAGATACCCATAATAGCATATTACAGGCAAATTGGACATTCCTGTGTGAGCGTTACCTGGATTTTGCATTAGAGGCTCCTGCAGGCTTATTTAATGATAAAACGGGTATAGCTGTTGCGTTGACAGCAGCCTTAGATGCAGGTCTTATCGAAAACAATAAGGAACACATTACTTATCTTAAAAACTTGTTGCACGACCTTCCTGAAGGGATAGATGTAGAAAATGGGATTGCCGGATATGGCATTGCATTATTACGATGTCTTCGTTACCTGGACCTGAATTTTGTAAACGAGCGCTTATCAGCTGTAATTCTCACGGTATTAGAATTACAAAATCGAAATGGGACATGGTTATCTGATAAGAAACTCCCGGTTTTTGAAAAAGGGAATGCTGGTATTACATGGTTTTTATTGGAATGTTATCAGTTAACCCAGAACCTTGACCTTTTAAAAAGAGTAGAGAAATCCCTGGAATGGCTGGAGGAAAAATATAAAGCTACTTCTATTGCTTTGAATGGTATTGCAGGTGTTGCATTAACGTTTATCAAAGCTTTTGAGGTAACGGAGGATGTAAGGTTCAAAAACTATGCAGAGAAAATGTTATTATCAATACCTTCCCGTATAACTACTAATAACTATACATTTAATAATGGGTTAGCTGGTTTAGGGGAAATATACCTGGAAGCTTACAGGGTATTTAAAAATAATAATTGGCGTCATCGTGCAGACTGGATTGCAGGAATATTCCTGCATACCAACGCAGGCAATGAAGAAAAAACATACTGGATCCAAAATGATGCACACGCCCCATATGCCGATCTGATCATTGGCAATAGCGGAATTATTCATTTTCTGCTCCGGTATCTGTATCCCGAAAAGGTACCGTTAATGATACTCTCTGATATCTGACGTTATACATAGAAACAATGTCCCGGCTAGAAAACCAGGACCGGAATTTTATAACGTTGTAATAAATATAAGAGACTCTTTAAATAAAATTTTTATTCCTCAACTCCTTCGGGCCAAACGAAAATCTCCTCTTCACAGCATACGAAAAACTAGAGTAATCAGTATATCCAAACAGCACCGAAATATCCTGCAATGGAATATCCGTTTCCGTTAACTTCCGGTAAACAAGATCCATCCGTGCATTCTGGAAATAATCATACACCGTCGTGCCATGTCGGCACCTGAATATTTCTTCCAGTTTTTTTTCATTAGTACCAGCATATTTAGCCAACTGCTTCAATGTGGGAGGAGTAGGATGACGCAAATGATTCAACAGATATATCTCTGTTTTATTGCCTCGCTTATGATCCAATACAGTAAGGCCATGTTCATCTTTCAGGTATCTGGAAAGCATATCTAATGATTCAATAATAAATTCGTTGATTTTTTGTTCGCTATACTTTTTTCCTACAGTTTTAGGTAGCTGACGATCTGTAATATCAGATACAATGTTACGCAGGCGTTCATTGGCTACAACCCTTTGTCTCAGGGAGACTGTTTTTCCGGTTGTTATCTTATCCAGGAGTATTTGCACAATAGGGAAGCTATCTTTATATTCCTGCAGTAGAGGATGATGGACCTGTACACTAATAGCCATGTATATACCAGGTTCTTTAAACCGCATAATATTATACAAGCTCTGAGGGATCATAAAATTCAACTGGGACTCATCTGTATCTTTCTCTTCGTTATCTATAACATACTGCATTTTACCTTTTATAGTATAATGCAGCAGCAGATCATCTATCTTACCGGAAACATGAAACTCAACAGGTTTGGAGATAAAGAACTGGTTGATCCATGCAGTACATCCATATAAATTAATTTGTTGATAGAGTAGTAAACCAAATTTTTCAATTTCAACATGCCATGATGAAGCTCCTTCCAGTATATTATAACCTGGAAACGTGTGTGGCAAACCTTCCGAAAACAATATAGGCTCTCCTGATTGAGTAGTAATAGACAATGGGAGGGTCATGTTTATACAATTTTAAATGAAGTATTAAGTTTCGACCGTTATTTGACCTGATGATTTTGAAATGTATAAGCGGCTGTTTGATCTTTATTTAGGATATATAATTTTGGTTATTGACTCTACCTGTTGACATATCTGGCCGTTGGCTATTATGAGTATTACATATTATCTGATTCCTCGGATATATAATTTGTATATACTAAGATAAAAAGGATTTACATATTAAATGTTAGGACATCACTCGAAAAAATAAGGAGATTCTTACAACGAAAGGGTTTTAACAGGCTCTACCGCGCTAAATCCTCCTGATTTACTAAACTTCATATGATGCGTAAAATTCCGCATGCTATCCGCAGGGTCAACAGACTCAAATCTGAGCCTGTTCAGCACATTCAATGGGATAGCTACAGACACAATGGTTACATCCTGTGAAATTACATGAATGTATATGAGGTCAACTGGCAGATAGGCATATGTTTCGCGGGCCAATCTCAATATGCAACTGCATACATAATCCTGGTATAGTTCATTGAACTTTGATAACGGCATTTCCTTCTTCGTTAACTTGCCTCTGGATGTTTGTATAAGATTATATGCAGGAATAGTACCTGTTGCATTTACAGTAAGATTGATAGTAATATAAGCAGGCTCAAAGTTCAAAATGATAGCAGCACCTGATTCTTTGATCTCATTGAACGGCTCGAAGTATGCGATCGCTTCTTTATATGCATCGGGATTCTTCGCCAACACGCCTTCAGCTATCTTTTGCAGCCGTTGCCAGTCAGAGACTGCTGATTGATAATCCTGCAGGTATTGTTCATAATCTGCTTTGTCAAAGATGATAGCCTGTTCCAGGGCTGATGTCAGTTGCCTTATTCTCTTCTCTTTCTTATTAAAGAGTTTATCAAAAAAGGAAGGAGAGTAGGATAACAGCCGTTGTCTGGCCTGTTTTTCTTTCTTATTCTCCGCTGCTTCTTCCAGAGGCGGTGGTGTTTTCTTTACATCATTCCAGTTTATCAGCTCGGGACTGTCTTTATGCAGGGATCTGAGCATCTCTATATATTCATTGTATTGGATATCCTGTTGCAGTCGGAGGTGCTTGTAATTACGGACAGCGTCTTTTATACGGGCGCGCGTAGCAGCAGATGGATAGGGACTAATAACAGTGGCCATTATCGTGGTTATTGGTTTAAAGCAGGGATAAGAATCTCACTAACAAACTATATCTAATCTATGATATATTTGTTAAATCACCAATAATCTGTTTAAAGAGGGCAGGAGTCCCCTTTTTATTAAAATGTTGTTTTCTTCTTTAGCTCAGGTAACACATCATCTATCCTTTTAGCCAGCTGGGGAAGCTTGATAGTCGGTACTGCAGGGAACAGGTGGTGTTCCTGGTGATAAAACATACTAAAAGTGATCTTATTCTTCCAGCCTCCTCTTTGCGTTCTGGCAAGTTCCGGATGCTCTTCTGTATCATGATGCACTGTCCATACAGCAAAAAATGCCATCAGGAACTCCCCGATCACCATTACAATAATGTGGTAAATCAGGAAAGCAACGTTGAAATAAAAAAACAGGAAGGTAAAGATGGCAATAGAGGCCAGCTCCAGTAACACATTCTTTACATACTTCTTATTGCCCAGTTGCAGAGTGATTTTATGAATAAGAAACATATGAACGGGGCCATAAAAGATAGCTCCGTACCAGCTCATACCGGCAGATTTACCCTCATAATCCTCCTCAGACAGGCAATATTTATGATGCCTGATATGATTGAACTTCACCGCATGAATAGAAGCCATCATCAATATACTGTTGGAATACAGTGAAAACCAGGTAAGGAACCTGTTAGTCCCTAATGAATTATGAAAACCATTATGTACCTGTCGTAAACCTGTTAAGAAAAAGAAGGCAGAAAAAGGAAGGGCAAGGATATAATAACCAAAGTAGGCCAATACCCATGAAGTGAGCACCCATGGAATGGTGAGGTTATTCTCAATCAGCATTTCTTTAACAGAAAGGCTTTTCAAATCTTTCCACTCCACTTTCTTCAGAATTTCAGCATGTGTCATAGATAAGAATTTGAACAAAGGTACAGATCATAGAATGATGACATATGACAAAAGTCAGCTTCTCGCTTATTAAGCCTACCTTGCCACCCTGCTGACGATTCTGTCAAATGTAATCCATCCTTTTTGCAAGAGATCTTTGATGTACTCATCAACAGTTTCATAGAAACTAAAATAGGAATCACCAGTAATTTTTTAAGTAAGCAATTGTCAGCTCACCTGGTCAATAACCTAAATACCCTGTATGACAACAAACATATGCAGGCTGCCGGAACCGGGAATGATAGTATAGCTGTACAAAATAAACTGGTGAGAAGTGATGTGATTTACTGGCTGGACAGAAAACATGAAGATCAATACGAAAATGCATTTTTCGATCTGATGGACAGTTTTGTGGAATACCTGAACAGTAGTTGTTACACAGGTATCACAGGATATGAATTTCATTATGCGTTGTATGAAACAGGTAGTTTCTATAAGAAACACCTGGATCAGTTCCGCAATAATGAAAGCCGTCAGTATTCAATGATTATCTATCTCAATGAGAACTGGATAGAAGGGGATGGGGGACAATTATCTATTTCTCATGATGGGATAGAATATAAGATAGATCCTACCGGAGGGAAAAGCGTATTCTTTAAAAGTAGTGAACTGGAACATGAAGTGCTGGTCACCAACAAACCGAGAATGAGTATCACCGGTTGGTTGAAGAGGTAACTACCTCTTCAACAACCTGATAATCTTTTCAAAAATCTCCGTATTCTCATACACACCTCTGAACTCCAGCGAGTGAGGACCATAAGCAAATACAGGAACCATCACCGCACTATGGTCATTGGAACTGAAATTGCCATCAACCTGCCCTTTGCTGATATTCCCGTCTAACAGGCTCAATCCACCGGTTTCATGGTCTGCGGTAACGATCACCAGTGTATGGCCATCTTCGTCTGCAAATTGCATCGCGGCACCAATCGCCTCGTCAAAGTCCATCATCTCCGTTACTACATAAGACAGGTTATTTGCATGACCGCCATAATCTATCTGCGCACCTTCTGCCATAATAAAGAACTTGTTGCCAAGTGTCTTCATTGTTTTCTGTAATGAACGGGTTAAGAAATCCCCTCTTCCTTTTAACATGGACAATTCAGCTGTCGGTGTCAGCATCAGCCATTTCTTAGACTGAATAGTATCCAGATCATCGAAATGAGTGCTGAATCCGTATCCTCTTTCTTTCAGCTGATCAAGGCGATAGTTGAAGTGTGTAGCACCACCACCAATCATAATGTCAACAGGACTGCTTAAGAAGTCTTTCGCAATAGAATCTTCTTCACTCCTATCATTTGCATGGCCATAAAAAGCCGCAGGAGTAGCATCTGTGATATCTCCGCAACTGATTAGTCCATTCTTCACTCCGAAGGGCGCCAGTATATCTGGAATGGCCGGTAAACGCATACCGGTAGCATCTACTCCGATGTAACGGTTGTTCGTCTTATGACCGGTAGCCATCGCCGTTCCGCCAGCAGCAGAATCAGTAATATAACTATCAGAAGAATAGGTTTTAGAGAAACCGATATTGATCATCTGCAACAGGTTCAGCGCACCACGATTACCGGTAAAACCGGAATAGATCTGTGTAAGCCCCATACCATCACCAATCAGCAGGATTACATTGTTCACCGTACCCATACTATCGTTATTCACATAACGGGCTTTATAGATAGCATGAGGAGCAGTTGTTCCGTTATACTCGTGGCTTGCACGGTTAGTTAAAAAGTCAGATAACATTTCTACTTTATCAGTGCCGATATAATCAGCCCCCATATTCATCTGTGTCTTCCAGGTATTCACATTATCAGCAGCACCCCAGATGCGTATTTTTTTACCGGCAGTATGTACACTATCTATCCAATGCTGAATATGGTCCTTTTCAGCTTTCACAATAATCCCTTTGCCATTCCAGGTAGTAAATGCTTTAATATCCTCACTGTACAAAGGAATACGTAACGCCTGTACCAGTGTATACCGCAGACTGCGTTTACCATCAAAATGAATATAAGCAGGGTATTGTGACCATAACGCCGGTGCCGGTTGATCTCCACTGATCACCACCATTACAGTAGGGTTTTTACTGATCTCCGGATATTTATCCAGGATAGCTATCAATGCTTTTATAGTAGGAATACCAACAGTTTTAAAATCTATCAGCAGCTGTAAGGTATCACGGCTATTCTTATACGCAGTACCACCGTTTTTCTGAATAACCTTTTTTAATGGTTGCAGATACAAGGCTTCCAGGGAACGATCAGGGACTATATCTTTCTCTTCATGAGCAACAAGTAGTTGTCCGTTTCTTTCATATACATCTGCTTCTATAGAACCAAAGTTACGATAGTAAGCAGTTAAGAATGGAATAGGATGTTCATAGTCATTATGTGCATGTGCATTCTTTGGCGTGTAGGACCTTTCCTGAGCCATGCCCAGGGATGAGATGGTTAGCAGAGCGAGAGAAAAAAAGCTGTTTTTGATCATCATGAGTTTTTAATTGGCATACTCCTTTAGAGTAAGTAAAATTAGTATAAAAAAGAACGCTCCTGGCTGAACGGAATGAAAAACCGCCAACCAGGAGCGTCAGCATCCTTTTATTTTTACCAGCCCGCGTTCTGTGTAACCACGCCGTTACTGCTGGTTACTTCAGTTTGAGGTACCGGCCATACATTGTGAATAGCAGGATTGAAAGTACGTGCAGGCCATACAACACTACCGGTAGCACCATGCAGTGGTTGAGCATAAGCCGCCTGTGCATCACCCCAGCGAACCAGGTCAAAGTGACGGTTAGCCCACTCACCCGCTAATTCGCAACGACGCTGTATCTTCAGCTCATTCATATCTGCATTGGTGGTATCAGCCAGACCAGCACGATGTCTGATCATATTGATTTCCGCATCTGCATTCTGTCCCTGCATCAGCTTTGCTTCTGCTTTGATCAGGATCACTTCTGCGTAACGGATCAAAGGAAGGTTCAGGTCTGTAGTAGGGTGGTCTCCGTTAGGGCTAAGGTGAATACCGCCGGCATAGGAGAATGGCTCCATGTACTTGCGGAACTGATAGCCTGATAAGCTATTGGTAGAGGAATAAGCCATCTGACTGCCGAAGAACGTGAATAAGTCTCCTGGTTTCAGGATAGTAGCTTCTCTTCTTATATCACCAAACTCATAGGCATCATATAATTCTTTGGTAGGCATATAATATCCCCAGCCATTGTATGCACCCCATCCTTTGTTTTCGAGCATCACACCGGGTAAGATACTACCCCATCCGCTGGCGCCTTTTACATTAGAATAAACAGACCAGATATATTCGCCTGTCCAGTTGTTGGCGATGGTAAATACATCTGCGAAATTATCCAGCAGCTGATGTTTGCCACTCAGGATAACAGAGTCTGCATATTTTGCAGCATTTGCATAATCCTTTTTGTACAGGAACATTTTGCTCAGGAATGCATAGGCCGCAGTTTTGTGAGGTTTGCCGTATTCATCTGTGCTGTATGTGTCAAAATAAGGGAGTAATGTAGCTGCTTTTTTCAGCTCACTTTCTACATATTCATACACAAGATTCACATTCGCAGAACGGGGAATAGGTTTATCACCTACAATGCTGTCGCGGTTGATGATAGGAACACCTGCGCGGGCATCTCCATAGGTGTATGCCAGTTCGAAGTACATTAATCCGCTTAAGAAATATGCTTCCCCAAGGATACGGTTTTTCAGCGCTTCATCCATATTAATGGATGGTACATGAAGGATCACATCGTTAGCACGTTTAATAACGATGTAACGCATTTTCCACTGGGTTTCAGTGTAAGCACCACCAATGAAACTGCTGTTGAAGTTTTTGATATTATCACCTTGCGCTTTTACACGTCCTGTCACCATATCATCACTGGCATTAATGAACCACCAGTAACCACGTCCGTAGAAGTCTTCATTGTCAAACTGATCGTACATGGCATTTGAACCGGAAACGGCATCACCTTCTGTCTGCCAGAAATTACCACTGGTAGGAGCTCCTTCAGGGGTTATCTCCAGCTTTTTATTACAGGCTGCAAGCAGGGAAATACCTGTCAGTGCAAGCGTTATATTCTTTATGATTCTTTTCATTGTCGTCGGCGTTTGTGCTTAATTAGAAATTAACATTCAGTCCCATCAATACGCTTTTTGCCTGAGGATAGCGTCCTGCATCTATACCTAACTGGTCCATCCCAACTTCAGGATCATATCCTTTATATTTGGTAAATGTGAACAGGTTGTTAGCGGTTACATACAGGCGAACAGCACCAATATGAGCGAGGTTGGTAAGATTAGCAGGTAAAGTATATCCCAGTGTAACGTTCTTGATACGCATGTAAGAACCGTCTTCAATATACCAGTCGGAGGCATTTCCGTAGTTGCCATTGGCATCTGTAGAGATGATCCTTGTTACATCAGTATTTGTATTGGTCGGGGTCCAGGCATTCAGGATTCCCTTCAGCATGTTAAAGTTTGTACCAATACTTGGGTTCATGTTGGTATACTTCAGTGCATTGAACAGTTTGTTACCATGTACGCCCTGTGCAAATACGTTCAGGTCAAAACCTTTGTAATTCAGGTTCAGGCTGAATCCATAAGTAAAGCCAGGATAAGGACTGCCTATTATCTGTCTGTCGCCGTTGTTGATGGTACCATTACCATCATAATCCACAAATTTACGGTCGCCTGGTTTAGCGTTTGGCTGGATCACAGTACCATCCTTACTCTTGTAGTTATCTACTTCTGCCTGTGTCTGGAAGATCCCTGCGGTTTTGATCAGGCTATATGCATAGATGGAATTACCAACACGGGTAACGAGTGGATTAAGTGAACCGCGAATGTTTACAGCGGAAGTGCTTACAACTTCATTCAGCCCGTTATCCAGGGATAATAGTTTGTTATTTACTTTAGTCAGTGTAGCTCCTACATTATAAGTAAGGTCTTTACCTGCTTTGCCATTATAGTTGATACCTAATTCAATACCGTTATCACGAGCTTTCCCCATGTTCTTATACATACCTGTGCTTACACCGGCAGTACTTGGAGGAGCGACCTGAAGGATCATTTTATCTGTTGTTTTGACAAAATAATCAGCTGTTACAGAAAGGCTGTTTTTTAACAACGCGATGTCTGTACCAAAGTTCACCTGTTTGGATTCTGCCCATTTCAGATTAGGATTGGATAATGCATCTTCAGCAAGACCGGTTGACTGTGTTCCATTAGCACCAGTATAGATACTGATAGATTTCAGCGGAACGTTGATCGCGTTTGAAGGAAGACTACCCAGGTTTCCTAACAGACCATAGCTGGCGCGTAATTTCAGGAAGCTGAGCAGATCATTATTCTGCAGGAATGATTCTTCTGTTAATACCCATCCACCAGACACTGAATAATAGTTCTGGTAACGGTTTTGTACAGATACACGGGAACTACCATCACGACGACCCAGTAAGGTCAGCAGGTATTTGCTTTTGTAGTCGTAGTTCACACGGGCAAGGAAAGATTCCAATGCGTTCTGGTCTCTGCCACTGGAAGGTTTAACCCATGAAGTAGCATTGTCAAAATAACGGTATGCATCCCTTTCATCATTAAATGAACTGGCGCTGGCAATAAGGTAGGTACCATCATGATGCTGATAACTATAACCTGCCACCGCATTCACATTGTGATCACCAAACTGTTTGGAGTAGGTCAACGTTTGTTCAGACAGGAAGTCTGTAAAGTTGTTGATCTGTTCATACAGTGAATTGGTCGAATTGATCTTCCCTATTTCCAACGCACGGGTCGTAAATGTTTTCTGGTCACTGAATGATTTGGTGATTACGTAATTAGATCGGAATAGCAGGTCTTTTGTAATATGTATTTCTGCATAAGGATTGAGATTGATGTTACTCACCGGAGTGTGGTCATCAAGTCTTGTCAATATTGCAACAGGATTTGCAAGGTCTCCATAAGAACCCGCATAAGCTAATGGCATTCCACTGAATGAACCATCAGCCGTATAAGGAGTGATATTGCGTGGATAACCAAGTGCGGTGAAGATAGCGCCGGTATATGGACTGGTAGTATTTGCACCATTACCATTGGTATAAGTATAAGAGAGATTTTCTCCTATTTTTAACCATGGTTTTATTGTTGCATCAGAATTCATGCGGAAGGAATAACGTTCAGCACCTGTATTAAGCAGGATACCATCATTCTTACGGTATCCAAAGCCCATGTAATACCTGTTTTTATCTGTACCACCTTTTACACCCACATTATAATCCTGGATTTTACCGGTACGGAATATTTCATCCTGCCAGTCGGTACGGGTAATCTGACCATCCGGATAAATAGTAGCATTAAATGCAGCAGCGCGGGGAAGGCCGGCAGCATCGTAGGCGATGTTTTCTACGTCAGCAAATTCTTTGGCTGTTAATACATCCAGCTTTTTAGCTGCATACTGCCATCCTGTTTTTGCATCCAGTGAAACTGTAGCGATACCAGACTTACCTTTTTTAGTAGTGACCAATACCACACCACCGGAAGCCCTTGCACCATAAATAGCTGCAGATGCATCTTTCAGCACGTTCATGGATTCAATATCATTCGGGTTGATAGGACCACCTGTATAGATAGCTCCATCAACTACGTACAATGGATCTTCCCCATTGATACCACCCATACCACGGATATATACCTTAGGAGTAGAGGTTGGATCTCCACCATTGTTCTGTACAATTACGCCAGGCGCTTTTCCCTGTAAGGCTTCTGCCATATCATTCAATGAACGGGAGTTCAGTTTATCTAACTGTACATCCGCTACAGCACCGGATACGGTTGCTTTACGCTGTGTACCATAACCTACTACTACCAGCTGATTCAGGTTCAGGCTGTTCTCTACCATCACTATCTGAAAACTGCGTTGGCTGCCTACAGCGATCTCCTGTGTTTTATATCCTATCATACTTATTACCAGTACGACACCACCACTGTTGTCTACATTGAGTTTAAACTGTCCGCTGCCATCTGTGCCGGTACCGTTGGTAGTACCTTTTACCAGTACTGTTACACCGATCAATGGGCCATTCTTATCCGAGATAAGACCGGTAAGGGCGATTTTTTCAGCTGGTTTCTGAAAGGAAGAAGAGCTATTTATTGTTGTGCTGTCATAGATAAGAACAGTGTTATATCGTTCTTCATATTTTAAGGATGACTGACTTAACAGGTCCTGTAAAATATCGACAACAGCCTTACGTTGATAAGTATTAGCGTGTACCTGAATCTTTTTCAGTGCATCTTCATCATATGCCAGATTGATCTGCGCTGTAGATTCTAATTTTTTAAGTGCAGCAGAGAGGCTACCCTGTTGTACCTGGAATTTTTGCAGCATTTTGTGCAGCGCCTGTGCCGTTGTTGGCAGGGCGAAAGCTCCTGTAGCCAGTAGCAGCAACGCCATCCCCGCTGTGAATGCGGTTTTGATGCGTGTAGAGAATAATCGTTTGTCCTTTTGCATATCAGTTTTTGTTAAGGTAAAGGCATGACAATGTCAGTCCGGGTGTTTTAATCCGTGATAGTTGGATAGATCCTAATTGTGATTGAATTTTTTAGTAAATACTCAGCTGATCCTTGTGCATAATGAAATGAATTTTTGGTTTGTAACTGATTTTTTGAATAATGTCCAGTACTTCCGGTAGCGCCATAGTTGCTGGAAAGCGAATAGTGTAATTTCCCTGGTTCACATTCAGGGAGGTGGTGGCGGTGATACCGTATTGATTCTTTATAATGAGCAGTAGTTCTTTTAATGTTGCATTACGTAATACGATCTCTTCTCTTGTCCAGGCCATCAAATCATCGGTACTGATGCTATCCTGTACTAATACATTGCCATGAAGCATCAGCCTTTGTGCAGGTAATAATATGGTAGAGGTATTGTTTTTCCCCTGCACTTTTACTTTACCGGTAGCGACTGCTACCCTGGAAATCTGCAGGGTACGGTTACTTTCCACAGTAAAGGACGTTCCCAGTACGGTGGTACGTGTACCGGATATATCTTCTACTATAAAAGGATGCTTTTGATCAGTAACGGTTTCAAAGAAGGCTTTTCCTTCCAGCATTTTCACAGGTCTTTCGGTACCGGAAAAACGTTCCGGGAATTGAATAGTACTGTATCGTCCCAGTAATACGGTGGAATTGTCTGGTAATGTGATGGGGAGCAGCCGTTTCCCGGTATTCTGTACAGTGCGCCAGGAGCTGTTTGTTGCATATTGTTTACTAACATGCTGCTGGTATTGCCAGATAAAATAACCGGCAATAGCAAATGGCAATACTACAGCTGCCGCCCTGATGAAATGCATCCGCATCCGGTTTTTCGTAACAGGAAATAATTGTTGTAACATTTCCTGTTTGATAGCCTGCTTCTCAGTATCTGATAGTGCCATATGGTCTGCACTATCCTGTTCCAGGGCATCCAGCCATTTGTATAAAAGCTGTCTTTCAGCTGCCGTACAGTTGCCCTGTCTGAATTTTTTAAGTAATAATAATAATGTCCCTTTGTCCAAACTTGAGCTGGTTTATTATAAGACACTTGCAAAAAGGGGAATAACTATCGGGTAGAGGCTGTTAACAATTCGGTAACAAACTGAGCTTGTTATTATTTAATCCTGTATGCAATGAGGTAATTATAATAACCAGAGTACGATCAATATTTCAACGATCCATAAAGATTTGATGCGTTGTAAGGCTGTATTGAGCTGGTTGCGTATTGTTTGTGGGGAAGTTCCCTGACGAAGGGCAATCTCTGCAACGGAGAGGTTTTCTATCCGGTTAAGATAAAAGACGTCTTTCATCTTACCTGGTAATTGGTTAATGGAGTGCAACAGTTGTTGTTCAGTTTCTTTGAATTGCAGGTGTTCTACTATGGAATGGTCGTTTTCTTTATTTGTTTCTTTGAAGAGGTCTACATGACGCTGGTAAAGGTTTTCGTCCCGCAGCGCATTCAGAAGCCTGTTTTTTAGCGCACTATGCAAATAGGGTAATACCGCGTTCACTTCAGGAAGGGCGCTGTGTTTTTCCCATAAATGAATAAACAGTCCCTGTACAATATCCTGTGCAGTAGAATGATTCCGGGTTATTTTACAGGCATAGGAAAACAGGTCTTCCCAGTATTCTTCGAATAACTGGCGAAAGGCCTTTTCATTACCCTGCCGGATGGAATTCCACAATTTATGTTGACATTCTGTTGGCATAAAGCTATTGTGCCACAAAGTTATTGGTTGTTACTGAAGCTTCCTCTACAATTCAATTATGAAATTGTTAAGCACAATATAATAAAGTAGTAGCAAATTAAAAAAGTCCTGGTAACATTACCAGGACTTTTTAAGAATGTTATATGGGGGATAATTTACATGGCTGCCAGTTGCACTTTCTGTTGCAGTTCAATGACGCTATCTCGGAATGTATTATCAGTGTCCATCAGATCTTTTACAGTTTGGCAGGAGTGGATCACGGTAGTATGGTCACGGCCGCCAAAATGTTCCCCGATGGTTTTAAGAGAATTTTTAGTAAAAGATTTAGCAAGATACATGGTAATCTGCCTGGCCTGCACAATTTCACGCTTACGTGTCTTCTGTAACAGTTTATCATAAGGCACATCAAAGTATTCGCATACCATCTTCTGAATACTTTCGATTGTAATTTCTTTGGAAGAGGTTTTTACAAAAGATTTCAGGACACGTTTAGCCAGTTCCAGGTCAATTTCTTTTCTGTTAAGAGAAGACTGAGCCAGTAAGGAGATCAGAGCGCCTTCCAGTTCACGTACATTGCTCTGAATATTATAGGCAACATATTTTACTACTTCTTTCGGCATTTCCAACCCATCGTTACGCATTTTCATTTCTAAAATCTCCATGCGTGTTTCGAAGTCGGGCATCTGCATGTCTGCACTCAGGCCCCAGCGGAAGCGGCTCAGTAATCTTTCCTGTAAGCCATCCAGATCTTTTGGAGGTTTGTCGGAAGTTAATATAAGCTGTTTACCGGATTGATGCAGGTGATTGAAGATGGCAAAGAATGCATCCTGTGTTTTTTCTGCACGGGCAAAAAATTGTATATCATCTACAATTAATACATCAATCAGCTGGTAAAAGTGAATGAAGTCATTAATGATACTATTCTTGGAATGATCTATAAACTGGTTAATGAATTTTTCAGCGCTTACATACAACACTGCTTTAGTGGGATGTACACGTTTCACTTCATTACCGATGGCTTGTGCAAGGTGAGTTTTACCTAAACCTACACTACCGTATATAACTAAAGGATTAAAGGAAGTGCCTCCGGGTTTTTCAGAAACGGTTTTACCGGCCCTGCGTGCAACACGGTTACAGTCACCTTCGATATAAGATTCGAATGTATAGTGTGGGTTCAGCTGAGAATCGATCTGTACACGTTTGATTCCGGGTATAACGAACGGGTTCTTTACCGGGTTCTGTATGGTTAACGGAAAGTCAACGTCACTATCTTTCTTCGATTTGGTAAACTGCGTAGGCATATTTACCGTTTTCGGATGCTGATGAGGAGTACCGTTCTCCACCACTATACGATACTCTAACCGGGCTTCTTTTCCCAGTTCCCTTTTAATTGTTTTACCCAACAATCCTACGTAGTGCTCTTCAAGATATTCGTAAAAGAACTGACTGGGGACCTGAATGGTTAAAACATTGTTTTCAAGTTGGATTGGCTTAATAGGTTCAAACCAGGTTTTAAATGGCTGCCATTCCACAATATCCCTAATTATATTAAGACACCTTTCCCAAACTTGGTCGCAAGTTTTATTCATTGAGATTTTAAAAATTATGTTGTTCTTGAATTAAGGATGTTTCTCGAATTTTAAATCTTTCAACGTGGGGAGTTGAGAGATTTTCAGACAGGACGACGAATATCTGTAGAAAATGTTGAAAAAAAAAATTTATCTCCCCTTGTTTCTGATTCTCGTATTACAGTTCGCCGACTGTAATTTTTACTCTTTTATCCATTGTTATCACGCTCTTTTTGTTATCAATTTGATATGATGTAATATACTGCCACACTGCTTTGATATACAGGCCTTTTCCAATCGGCATTAACTCCTTTGCCATAGATATGTATACTTACAGATAAAATAATATTGTACACTTAAAAACCACCTTTCATGGTTATCCCCTTATGTTAATAATTCCCCGAGGGGGTGCAAAACTATGTTAGTAATTGCACTTAAAAAAATGTGCTTTAGGTATGCAAATACCATGCAAATTTATTATATACGCGCCTGTAATTTTGTTACTCTACTGATAACTAATTGTTTTAAATTTTATTGCGCTGCACTTCTTTTAAAAAACCTATCTTTGACCCTCTAGAACAGTTAAAATTTTTTATATGAGTTTTGAAATAACCGGAAAGCTGATCGTGAAGTATAATACGATGCAACGTAGCGAAACCTTTAAGACACGGGAGTTCGTTATCGAAAAGTCTGATGATATCAATGGCCGTGTTATCAACAACTTTATCAAGTTCCAGGCGGTACAGGATAGAACAGCTATCGTAGACCGTTTCAACGAAGGCGAGACAGTGAAGGTTTACTTTAACATTAAAGGTACACGTTGGGAAAAAGACGGTCGTGTTAACTACATCACCAACCTGGACGCATGGCGCATGGAGTCTGTTGTTGCTGGTGGCCCAACCACAGACGCGCAACCTAACTACAATACCTCACAGGAAGTTTCCTCTGGCGGTAGCAGCTCACAGGCTGATGATTTGCCGTTCTAAATAACAACTCATTAACAAAATATATTGGCGGGTACATGGATAAAACCATGTACCCGTTTTCTATCTTTACAATGTTTTAGGATAAATACCTAACCGTCAGTATGATACAACAAATCTCTCTCAAGCTCCTGCCTTCACAGGCTGCATCTGATAATACTATTCTCACACAGGCAGCTGCTGCATTAGGTATAAAACCATCAGCCATCACTGGCTTCCACCTGCTAAAACGCTCTATCGACGCACGTTCCAGGCAAGTGTACTTCATGCTCACTGTAAAAGTATTTATAGATGAACCCTTCGTTGAACGCGAAAGGATCATACCTGTATATGATTCTCTCCCTGCCAATGCTCCTGCTGCTATCGTTATAGGTGCTGGCCCCGCGGGCTTATTCGCTGCTTTGCGACTGATAGAATCCGGTATCAAACCAATCGTACTCGAAAGAGGGAAAGATGTACGTGCCCGTCGCCGTGATCTCGCTGCCTTAAATAAAACAGGTATCGTACATCCCGATTCAAACTATTGCTTTGGGGAAGGTGGGGCTGGTACTTACTCAGATGGGAAATTATATACCCGTTCTAATAAAAGAGGAGACATTAACCGTATCCTCAGCATTTTTGTTCATTTCGGCGCCACAGAAAAAATAATGTACGATGCTCATCCTCACATCGGCACCAACAAACTTCCGCATATCATCATCGCCATGCGCGAACAGATTGAAAACAGCGGAGGAGAAGTTCACTTTGAGCAAAAAGTATCAGATATTCTGATAAAAAACAATCAGGTTACCGGAGTGCAAACAACTACCGGACAAACATATTCTTCCCCTCAGATTATTCTGGCTACAGGCCACTCAGCCAGAGATATCTTCAGGCTATTAGCACAAAAGGACATATTAATACATGCAAAGCCATTTGCTTTAGGTGTAAGAATAGAACATCCGCAACAATTAATAGATAGTGCACAATATCATAACCCTATCCGCAATGAATTATTACCACCAGCCAGTTACAGTCTCGTTGAACAGATAGATGGCCGCGGTGTATTTTCATTCTGTATGTGCCCCGGTGGTATCATCGCTCCTGCTGCAACAGATCCCGGAGAATTGGTAGTGAATGGCTGGTCTCCTTCAAAACGTGATAACCCCTACGCAAATTCCGGCATGGTGGTGACCGTAGATGAATCAGATTTTATTCCCTTTGCAGATAAAGGGCCCTTATCTGCCATGTACTATCAGCAAATGGTAGAACAGGATTCCTTTCATGCAGGCGGCGGATTGTTTGTTGCGCCCGCTCAGCGAATGACTGATTTCGTAAACAATAAAGTATCTTCTTCCTTACCACCCTGCTCTTATTTACCCGGCCTCAACAGTGCTAACCTGCGTGAGGTTTTGCCAGCAAGCGTACATAACAGGCTGGCAAAGGCTTTCAAAGCATTTGGAAATAAGATGAGAGGATATTATACAGAAGATGCTGTAGTCGTAGCCACAGAATCCCGCACTTCCTCTCCTGTACGTATTCCTCGTAATGATGATACACTCATGCATCCGCAAATCAATGGTCTGTATCCCTGTGGGGAAGGAGCCGGTTATGCTGGTGGGATTGTATCCGCTGCCATGGATGGAGAACGCGTAGCAGAGATGATTATAGGTTTTTACACCCGATAATTATGCTTTAGTCACATATATTAAAAAAGTGTGCAAGGGATAATTATCATTGCTGAAAGTTTATCCTTATGAACAAATTCACAAAAACAGAACTTGCTGCCGCCACAGGCATCTATCTGCTCATCATATTTACACTACTCTCCCGAAGTGTAACATCGAATGTATTCGACCTGCAACATGAGTTTGGATATAAATTCGATCACTACCATCAGGTGTTTGATTATTATAAACATTATCTGTTACCATTACTCGCTTATATCACAGTTGTATATGCTGCCTTTGTATTCATTCATGGATTTATAGTCCCTGTATACCTGGAGCAAAGACGCTTTTTTCTTGGAATACTTTTTTCCGGAATTACGTGTGGCGTAGTATTCCTTACTATTATGATCTCCGATACCTGGTACTACGGTTATCTTTTCGGGGTATACAAAACTGTAAAGGGAGTATATACACATTGCGTAAAACAAGCCTTCATCATCACCATATTTTACGCCACTATATATATATTGTATTACGCCGCCCGCTATCTGTTCTTTGATCAGCTGTATCGCAAAGTAATCAGCAAACCATGGTTCAAAGAAATAAAAACAGAAGTAATAATAATGCTGGCGATATTGGTAGCATTCCCGGTATTGGGTGCGGGAGCCAGAGGCGAAATCAGAGGTGTAGTAATACTCTTCCTTATCACCCTGTATTATTTCTTCATTTACTTTGTTTGTCAGTACCGGGTTTTTCCAAACTTTGAACAACATAAAAACAAACGTGAATTAATCCGGGAAATAGGGCTCGTCTCCCTCACAGCATTTATCCTGGGGGCGTTTATACTAATGGTAATACCCGAGATAAAAGCAGCAATCTTTGCAATTGTGCCGGCAGTATATGCTTTCGAAGCAGCTATTGTAATACCTGTTTCCTGGTGGATCTACCAGGCCCGGCACAACAGAAAAATTGAAGTCCGTGGATTAAAGACTGCATTGGATCATTCAGAAGCAGGGCTTGATTTTCTCCGCTGGCAGATTAATCCGCACTTCTTATTCAATGCCCTCAATACATTATATGGTACTGCCTTACAGGAAAAAGCAAGCGCTACGGGAGAAGGTATTCAGAAGCTGGGAGACATGATGCGTTTCATGCTGCACGACAATGTAATGGAACATATTCCATTGGATAAAGAAATCGCGTACTTACAAAATTACATAGCACTGCAACGGTTACGTACACAGGGATCTCCGGATATTCTCATAGATGTGACTATCAATGAAACATTATGTGATCATGAGATAGCTCCTATGTTATTGATTCCTTTTGTAGAAAATGCATTTAAATATGGAATAAGTCAGCGTAATAAATCCCGTATCTCAGTATCATTATCCTGTACTGCAGATAAGATTTATTTTGATGTATTTAATACCGTACACGCCATCAGGAGCAGCGATGTAGAATACGATAGCATGGGTATCGGTTTGAATAATGTAAGACAACGACTGGCATTATTATATCCAGGCAAACATGACCTCAGCATCCGTGAAACAGGCACAGAATTTTTTGTACATCTCACTATACAAATAGGATGAAAATAAATGCTATCGCCATTGATGATGAACAGGTGGCTTTGTCTGTCATCAGCACACATGCGGAACAGGTTCCTTTCCTGGACGTGAAAGGTTATTTCACCGATCCTTATGAAGCACTGTCATATTTGAAAGATAATAAAACAGAGCTGGTATTCCTGGATATAAAAATGCCGGATATATCCGGACTGGAACTCATGACTGCCCTGCCTGGTTCGCCATTGGTCATCTTCACCACGGCCTATTCTGAACATGCGGTACAAAGCTTTGAACTGGATGCTATCGACTACTTATTAAAACCGTTCTCCTCAGAGCGGTTTTCAAAAGCCTGCAATAAGGCAAAGTCGTTACTGGAGATGATAGCCAAAAGCTCCATGAAAGATGCGCCTACTTATATCATGATAAAAAGCGGGTATGAACAATTCAAACTCCCGCTGGATGAAATACTTTACCTGGAAAGCGCCGGTAATTACATCAGTTTTGTAATGAAAGACCGGCGACTTCTTTCCCGTTTATCCATGCAGGAAGCATTAGCCCTGTTACCTCCATCCCAGTTTACACGTGTACACCGCTCTTTCATTGTCGCTAATAATAAAATAGAGAAAGCAGACAAAAACAATTTATATATCGGTGCTGTGCCGGTAAGTATAGGTGCTGCTTACGCAGATGAAGTAGATAAAATACTTAAGTAATACAGGCAACTACTAGTAAGCAAATAAAAACTTACTTTTAGTTTATGAACCTCATCGAAGTCAAAAACCTGAGAAAAGACTATGCTACGCATAAGGCTGTAGACGATATCAGTTTTGTTATCCCCCGTGGTAGCATCTTCGGATTGCTGGGACCTAACGGCGCGGGCAAAACCACGCTACTGCGGATGATCACCGGTATCTTTTACCCGGACCATGGTCAGATATTATTCAACAATAAACCCTTTGATCCTGAACGGGATATACAGTCCATCGGCTATATGCCGGAAGAAAGAGGGCTCTATAAAAAGATGAAAGTAGGGGAGCAAACCCTCTACCTCGCACAGCTGAAAGGCATGCGGGAAAAAGAAGCAAAGGAGAAGATTAAATACTGGTTTGATAAGCTGGATATCAATACATGGTATAACAAGAAAGTGGAAGAACTCAGTAAAGGGATGCAACAGAAAGTGCAGTTCATTTCTACTATCATCCACAATCCTTCCCTGCTGATCCTGGATGAACCCTTCTCCGGCCTGGACCCTATTAATGCCAATCTTATCAAGCAGGAAATATTCGACCTCAGTAAAAGTGGCACCACCATCATTTTCTCTACCCACCGTATGGAACAGGTAGAAGAAATCTGTGACAGGATCATACTGGTAAATAAAGGAAAGAAGATACTGGATGGAGAAGTGAAACAAATCAGACACGACTTCAAACAACACCTGTTCCGTATAGGTGTTGGTACCATGCCTAACTTCGCTCAGATGGCTACCTGGCACTTCAGTATCATCAAGCAGGAAGATCATGCATACACGGTAAAACTAAGCGAAGGAAGTACCACCAACGACATCCTCATGCACTTTATTAAACATGATATCCCCATCACTTATTTCCAGGAAATTCTGCCCTCTATCAACGAAGTATTTATCAACAAAGTACAGGAGATGGAACAACCACTAAACTAATTTTATGAATAAGATCCTGCTCATAATAAAAAGAGAATTCTTAACACGTGTACGCAAACGCAGTTTCCTGGTAGTGACTTTATTAATACCCGTTTTCTTTGCCGGACTGCTCGTCATACCTATATTAATTGCTACCAGTGGCAGTGAAGATAAACGCATCGCAGTGGTAGATGACAGCCATCTGTTTCTTGGCCGTTTTCCTGATAGTAAAGGCACTTATTATAAATACCTGACGAATATAAAAGTAGATACCTTCAGGTACGAACAATACGGTTACTCCGGTTTACTGTACATCCCTGACCTGGATATAAAACGGCCTTCCGGTATAACTTACTATAGCAGCGGGCAGCCAGGTATTGGGGTGGAAAGCAACATCACAAAACATGTAAATGATATCATAGAGGAAAAACGACTGGAAAACGCCGGTATCGACAGGGAAAAACTCTTTGCTGCAAAATCAGATATCAGTATTGATTTTAAATCCGGGGCTGATGGTAAAAAAGGTAACTCCGCCGTGGCTTATGGTGTAGGTTATGCCAGTGGATTTATCATTTACATTATTCTCATGTTCTTTGGAATGGCGGTGATGCGTGGTGTGATGGAAGAAAAGGTAAGTCGTATTGCAGAAGTAATGATCTCCAGTGTAAAACCATTTCAACTGATGATGGGGAAGATCATTGGTATCGCAGGAGTAGGATTATTACAATTCCTGATATGGGTAGTACTGATCTTATCCTTACAACTCATCTTACCCCTGTTCTTTTCAGCAGAAACATTACATGCTGCAACACAGGGTGGTGGGGTTATGCAGAGTGGTGGTAATGCCGCTGCAATAGACGCTATAGAAAAAATCCGTTATGTAATCGGCAGTGTTAACTGGACGCTCATCATTTCCTGTTTTATATTTTATTTCCTGGGAGGATACCTGTTTTATTCTGCCTTATTTGCCGCAGTAGGCAGTCTGGTAAATGAGGATCCAACAGATGCACAATCATTGACATTTCCCATCACTTTACCCATTATTATAGGGTTGATGATAATGATCTCTACTGTACAGAATCCGGATAGCCAGTTGGCTTTCTGGGGAAGTATCATTCCATTTACATCACCTATGGTGATGATGGCAAGATTACCTTATGGAGTACCTGGTACCGTTCCTTACTGGCACCTGGCATTATCCATGGTGTTGCTGATAGTTGGTTTCCTGGGTATGACCTGGATGGCGGGGAAAATATACCGTACAGGTATACTGATGTATGGAAAGAAGATTACGTGGAAAGAAGCCATTAAATGGATCGGCAAGAAGAACTAAAATAAAACATAATAGGCTCCGTTAGGAGCCTCGTGTTTGTAGGAAACACATTAAACAACAAAACACAGACTCCGTTAGGAGTCCCCTAAATTTGCTAATAGAAGGGGACTCCTAACGGAGTCTATTATGTAGAAGATAGATTGTTGCTATAAACACGTGGCTCCTAACGGAGCCTATTATGTTTTGCTGTAAACAAAAGGGAGTGTATCAAAAATAGCTGATACACTCCCTTTTTATAAAAGCTGTTTTAATTATAATTCAGGATACAACACGAACTGTTTCATAAAGTCGTTCACCGCACCTCTGACAGAAGTAATCTTTGCTTCATTATCAGCATCCATCAGCAACTCGTCTATCCAGGAAACAACCTGTCCCATGTGCTGTTCTGTCATACCACGACTGGTAATAGCAGGAACGCCCACACGAATACCGGAAGTAACGAATGCAGATTTATCATCAAAAGGAACCATGTTCTTGTTAACAGTAATATCTGCTTTCACTAATACCTGTTCAGCTTTCTTACCAGAGATATTCTTGTTACGCAGATCTATCAGCATCAGGTGATTATCTGTACCACCGGATACGATTTCATACCCTTTCTCTACAAATGCTTTAGACATAGCCTGTGCATTTTTGATCATCTGTTTAGCATAATCTCCGTATTCATCTGTCAGGATCTCAAAGAAAGAAACTGCTTTGGCAGCAATCACATGTTCCAGCGGACCACCCTGAATACCAGGGAATACAGCCATATCCAGCAGAGAACTCATCATGCGGATTTCTCCTTTTGGCGTCTTAAGACCGAATGGATTTTCGAAGTCTTTGCCTAACAGGATCATACCACCACGAGGTCCACGTAATGTTTTATGTGTAGTAGTAGTAACGAAATGACAATGTTCAAAAGGAGAGTTCAATAAACCTTTTGCAATCAGACCTGCAGGATGAGCGATATCCGCCATTACAAATGCGCCAACCTGGTCAGCGATCTCACGGATACGTTTGTAATCCCAGTCGCGGCTGTAAGCAGAAGCACCACAAACAATTAACTGTGGTTTCTCGCGCAGTGCGATTTCTTCCATTTTATCATACTCAACAAGACCAGTCTCTCTGTTCACACCGTAGGAGAACGGCTGATAAAGTTTACCGGAAAAGTTTACAGGAGAACCATGTGTCAGGTGTCCGCCCATGCTCAGGTCCAGTCCAAGGATCTTATCACCTGCTTTCAATATCGCCAGCATTACTGCCGCATTAGCCTGTGCACCGGAGTGAGGCTGTACGTTTGCGTATTCAGCGCCAAAAATCTGTTTTGCTCTGTCAATTGCCAACTGTTCGCTCAGGTCCACAATTTCACAGCCACCATAATATCTACGTCCGGGATAGCCTTCTGCATATTTATTGGTCAAAACGGTTCCCATAGCCTGAATAACCTGCAGACTGGTAAAGTTTTCCGATGCGATCAATTCTATGCCATGACGCTGACGCTCCAGTTCCTGGCCGATGATATTAAATATTTGCTGATCTCTTTGCATTGTATGTTGAAAATTTGCTGCAAAGGTAATCGAATTTGTGAATAGTGCATAGCCAATAATAGATAGTCCGTAGATATTTTTCCTATTTAAATTGCATGACATAGTTATATATACTATTGATCTCTATATTATCAATGGTTTAAACTGTCTGTAATACCCACAGCTATGGATTTTTTAAAATTTATACTACCTTCACGCCCTCAGTAACATCAAATCTAATTAACTGCGTACATGAAGGCCATTATACCAGTAGCCGGTGCTGGCACCAAGCTACGACCGCATACATATACACAGCCTAAAGCACTAATCCCCCTGGCGGGAAAAACCATACTCAGTATAATAGTTGATCAGCTGGTAGAAGCCGGCATCTCGGAGTTTGTGTTCGTGGTAGGTTACCTGGGCGAGAAGATCCAGGATTATATACTGAAAAAATATCCGCACCTTACCTGTCATTTCGTGCAGCAGAGCAGCCGCGAAGGAACAGGGCATGCTATTTTACTGACAAGACATGTGGTAAAGGATGATGAAATGCTGATCGTATTAGGGGATACTATCTGTGAAGGGAATTTCAAGGATCTCATCCATTCTCCTGTTTCCCAGCTGGGACTCAAGAAAGTAGATGATCCGCGTAATTTCGGGGTAGCAGAACTGGACGATACCGGCAGCATCTGCAAAGTAGTGGAGAAACCACAGATCCCTAAGTCGAACCTTGCACTGGTAGGTGTATATAAGATAAAAGAAACCGAACAGTTATACGATTGCCTGGAGAAGAATATGCTGGAACATCGTAAATCTCACGATGAATTTCAGCTGACAGATGCCCTGCAATGTATGATAGAACATGGGGTAGTGTTCAAACCGTTTAAGGTAAGCAACTGGTTCGATTGTGGACGTAAGGATACCCTGCTGGAAACCAACGCTATCTTGTTGAGTAAATACAAACTGGCCACAGCGCCTGTATTGCCTTACGAAAACACGATTATCATTCCGCCGGTGAGTATAGGGGAAGGATGTAATATCAAGAACTCTATTATCGGTCCTAATGTGGCCATTGGAGACAATACGGTCATCAACTATTCTATCGTCAAAGATTCCATCATTGGCTCTTTCAGTAACTTATATGAAGTAGTATTGAAGTCTTCTCTTATCGGTAGTGATGCCAATATACGGGGGCTTAGTCAGAGTTTGAATATAGGGGATAATACAGAGATAGATCTTGGTTGAACAAAATATTGAAATGAATCCCGTTACAGCACTATTCCACATTCAATACCCTATCATTCAGGCTGGTATGATCTGGGCCAGCGGATGGCGTTTGGCCAGTGCTGTCAGTAATGCAGGCGGACTAGGTATCATTGGTGCCGGTAGTATGTACCCTGATGTGTTACAGGAGCATATCCGCAAATGCAAACTGGCGACTACACGTCCGTTTGGGGTTAATATCCCGCTGCTTTACCCGGGTATAGAACAACTCATCGATATCATTATCAAAGAAGAAGTACCGATCGTATTTACTTCTGCCGGTAATCCCAAAACATGGACGCCTACGTTGAAAGCCGCCGGTATTAAGGTGGTACATGTTGTATCGAGCGCCGCTTTCGCTAAAAAAAGCGAGGCCGCCGGTGTAGATGCTGTAGTAGCAGAAGGTTTTGAAGCAGGAGGGCACAATGGAAGAGAAGAAACCACTACGATGGTACTCATTCCCGCAGTCTGCGAACAGGTGAGCATTCCTGTGATCGCAGCAGGGGGGATAGGCTCCGGAAAGGCGATGGCAGCTGCTTTTGCATTGGGTGCTACAGGCGTACAGATAGGCAGTCGTTTTGTAGCCAGTCCGGAAGCATCTTCACATCCTCTTTTCAAACAGGCCGTTGTAGACGCTAAAGAAGGAGATACCTTTTTGGCTATGAAGAAACTTACCCCGGTACGGTTATTAAAGAATCCGTTTTTTGAAACAGTAAAAGCGGCAGAAGATAATGGGGCTGATAAAGAAGCCCTGCTAGCGTTATTGGGCCGCGCAAGGGCTAAGACGGGCATGTTTGAAGGACAGCTCGAAGAAGGGGAACTGGAAATAGGGCAGGTGTGTGCAACCATTCATGAGATCAAACCCGCCGCTGCAATCGTAGCAGAAATATGGGAAGAGTTTGAAGCAACGATAAAAAAGCTGGCTACTCTTTCATTGCCTTAGCAAAATTCTTAATATCCTGGTTTCTGATCTTTTTAAATCCAACCATTGATTTTCCCATCTGAGGAATCAAAGAAAAGCCCCATGCCTGAAACATCTCATCACTGATATCAGTATGGCATAACGGCATTCCGTTCACAGGGTCCAGCACTACCGGCACATTCACTTCCATACTTGGATAATTCGTATCAAACGTAGAAAATACCCCGGAAGGCACATAAGCTATCGCACTGTTTCCAAAGGCATCTTTCTTAAAGATCTCATCCAGTTCTTCCTTACTCACAAAACGGATGGGATAAGGGTAATCGGCTTGCGCTGTTCCCTCTGCAAAATCATCATCCAACCAGTTCTTGCAGAGAATCAATGTTTTATCTTTCAGATACACCGCATTATGTTTTATTTCCGACTGCATACTGCGTTCGGATATTCCGCCTAGTTGCTCGGTAAATACGTAAGTGGCCAGTCGCAAGCCCACTGCCAGATCGGTATAATCCGGGAACCGGTCGGACATATTCTGGATGTAAAAAGGGTAGGATACGTCATTCTCAATGAAGTACATGTTAATGACGGGAACGCTCAGGTCTTTATCATCAATTTTCCAGGCAAGGGAAGAGGTGTAAGTCCTTGCATATTTAGACTTTTTCACCTTACTGCCTGGTTTTACTTTCATCGACTGACAGTCGAAAACAATGTAATTCCTGTTATTACGTGTGCGTAACCGCGACACCTCTTTTTCTGTTTTCTGTTCTACTGTAATAGCGCCGTTCAACGCCCAGTATTGCTTTACTACTTCCGGGAAGTCCCGGTTCAATTGCTTAATGGCTTGCTTATATTCAGCTACCTGACCAGGAGCTTTTTGACTCAGCAGTTTTATGATCTTTTTATCCGGCCGTTCTTTCACCACAATGAAGCTGGTACGCTTCTTCATCTTCTCTATATCTTTCGTTTTTACGAACTGTGCTGAGGCATTAACTACTGATAATAAGAGGCTTAAACCAAGCAAGGCGGATAGGGTACCTTTCATAGGAGGATATTTAATTTAAACCACATTGCAAATATAATGTTTTAAAAAGGTTTAATATGTAGAAATGCGTCTACAGCCGGGTTTGCCTATCCTGAAAAATAATTTTCCCCCATCATTAGGAAATATCAAAAATTAGCCTGTACATTTACAGTGTACTAGATGTGTAGTACACTAAATCACTTACTATGATATCCATCCAAAATCTTTCTTTCAGTTACAGGAAAAACAAGCCCTTGTTTGAAGGCTTGAACCTGAACCTGGAGGCGGGCTATATCTACGGACTATTAGGAAAAAACGGAGCAGGCAAATCCAGCCTGCTAAAACAAATGGCCGGACTATTATTCCCACAGGGCGGCGTTTGTAAGGTGATGGGGTATGAGGCCCGTTACCGTCAGCCGGATTTTCTGCGTAACCTGTTTATGGTGCCGGAAGAGTTTTATTTGCCACAGGTACAGATCAACAACTACGTAAAAGCCTATGCCCCCTTTTACCCCGACTTCAGCAACAAATCCTTCCGGGAATACCTGGAAGAGTTTCAAATCCCTACAGATCAGCGCTTAACAGAAATGTCCTATGGACAGAAGAAGAAAGTCCTGATCAGCTTTGCCCTGGCTACCAATACCAAAGCGCTTATCATGGATGAACCTACCAATGGTTTGGACATCCCTTCCAAAAGCCAGTTCCGTAAGGTCATTGCTGCCGCTGTGAGCGATGAAAAGTGTATCGTCATTTCTACTCACCAGGTACGTGATCTCGACAATCTGATAGATAATATCGTGATCATCGATGATCATAAGATTGTTTTTCGTCAGGATGTAGGTGCTGTAAGCGATAAGCTCAGCTTTAAAACTGTCAGCAACGTAGAAGATGCAAGTGGCGTACTATATGCCAACAGCTCATTGAGGGGTCATGCCGTAGTAACAGAAAATACGGATAAAGAACAAAGTCGTATTGATATGGAAATGCTGTTTAATGCTGTACTGGAACAACCTGAAAGGATCTCTAAAATATTCAACTAAATGCAAGTAAATAATATACTCAGCGCAAGCCGCTTTGGCGCCTACTTCAAAAAGCACCTGGTTGATAATTACCGACTTTATCTCATGTCCTTAATTGTATTAACAGGATTATTATTATTCGCCCTGTTATTCGCAGTATTCGCAGAGCCGAGTATCCACACATACACCGACCTGATACCAGCCTTTTTGATAGGCTTATACGTGGCCGGATTGATATTTACCAGTAAATCGTTTAGTGAACTGGGAAATAAATCAAGGGGGATAGATTACTTATTATTACCAGCTTCTCACCTGGAGAAATTTCTCACCACATTATTAATTACTACGATTGGCTTTCTCGCCATATATCACGTCGCATTTTTCCTTGCAGTAAAAGCAGGAGAAGGCATTATCTCGTTACGCAATGGTACTCCTCTTGTAAACGATCTCGCGTACAACAGAGAGGCTGACAACTGGTACATAAACTACTTTATCTGGTTTGTTGCACAAGCTATGTTCCTGCTGGGCACTGTATATTTTCAAAAATATAGTCTCATAAAAACAGTGTTATGTTTCTTTATATTCTTAACCGGCATGTACCTCATTAATGCAATATTTGCGCAGATCTTCTTCCATGAATACATGAGAGACTGGAAAGAGCAATTCCCTTTTATTGGTGTAAATATTTTACTGCCTCATAACATGGAAGCGCATACAGCTCAATACTCTATGAACTTTGTGATGCTGGAATTGCCTAAAAAAGCATGGAAACCACTGCTGTATTTTTTCGAATATTTTGTTCCGCCAGCACTATGGACAGTGGCTTATTTTAAATTGAGAGACAAAGAAATATAAATTACCGATCATGGAATTTAAAGAGTCACAAGCGATATACCTGCAGATCGCAGATCACCTCTGCGAACAGATCCTGCTGGATAAGTGGAAGCCGGACGATCGTATTCCTTCTGTCCGCGAACTGGCCGTGCAGCTGGAAGTAAACCCAAACACGGTGATGCGTACCTGCGAATATTTGCAGCAATACGATATCATTTATAATAAAAGGGGCATCGGTTATTTTGTTTCGGAGAACGCTGGTAAGAAAATAATACAGCTTAAAAAAGAACGCTTCCTTGCAAACGAGTTGCCACAATTCTTCCGTAATATCTATTTACTGGATATGGAACTGGATGAATTGAAACCGCACTACGAGAAATATAAAAAATCTAATTTCAAATAGTTAAGATATGCGAACAGCTAACAAATTATTACTTTCATTTGTAGCACTACTTGTGTTACTGATGCTGTTTTCCGATATTGTTTTATGGGCTAATTTTAAAAAGGGAAGGAGTGGGGATAATGACTTGCATATAAGTGAGAGACTTGCTGGTATAGCATTACAGCCGGTTAAAGTATTGCGTCTGACAGGTGTGTCCCATCAGCTTCAGATAACAACTTCAGATAAGCCAACATTAATTTTAAGAGGTGATACTGCCGGTCAGTTTACTTATTCACAGAAAAACGATACACTGTTTTTTGATATGCATAAAGATGGAGGTAGTACGATGTTGGCTTTGCCTGCTATCAATGCTATCTGGTTGTCGCAGGGATGCGGCGTAATGGTAAGCAATTTTGATATACCTCAGTTAGATATTCATATGGGAGACAGCTGTACAGTTGATTTAAATTCTGTGAAAATCAGTAAGCTGAATATAGACGGAGGAAAAGAATCAAAATTATCAATGATGGGAAATGGAAGAGGAAGTGATAATGGTATTGATTCCTTCAGATTAGAACTTGGTAAAAACGGCGAATTCAGATCTTTTGATGTACGGTATCAGTATACAGATATTAGGGTAGACAGTCTTAAAGTACTGGAGATGAGAGATGCTTCGCTGGATGTACTGAAAAAAATTAAATAATTATATAAAAGAGCTAATGAGATAAGGCCGGGTATTCACCCGGCCTTCCCTGTTATAATTTAAAATTGTGTAGCCAGATAAGCCATAGTACCTATCCCTACTTCAATCGCATTTTCATCTACATCAAACGTTGGGGTATGTACGCCGGAAGTAATTCCTCTGGCTATATTCCCTGTTCCTAATCTGAAAAAACAGGCTGGTACTATCTGGGAATAAAAAGCAAAATCTTCTGCTCCCATTCTTACTTCTGTATCTTCTACCTTATCTATTCCAAGATATTCTTCTGCCAGTCCACGGGCTTCTGCGGTAACTGCTTCATTGTTATACAGGCAGGGATAACCTACCAGGATCTCAATATCAATTTCAGCGCCCATGGCATGGGCCAGTTCAGTGGCTTGTTTTTTAATGATATCATGTGCTTTAAAGCGCCATGTTTCATCCATAGCCCTGAAGGTACCCATCAGTTTCACTTCACTGGGGATTACGTTTGTACTGTTTCCGCCGTTAAAAGCACAGATACTTAGTACAGAAGGAGAGAAGGGATTATTATTCCTGCTGATCACCTGTTGCAGACTCACCACCAGGTGAGAAGCCACTAATATAGTATCTACTGTCAGATGAGGAAGTGCTGCGTGTCCGCCTTTTCCTTTGATCGTAATATATATTTCATCCGCGCTGGCCATATACTTACCTTCCCGGAAGCCCAGTTTACCGGCTTCCATAGTAGGTTGCACGTGCATACCCAGTATGGCATCGGGACGTGGATTTTCCAGCGCTCCGTCTTTTATCATGAGGCTGGCTCCACCGGGGTGTTTCTCTTCCCCTGGTTGAAACAACACTTTAATAGTACCCTCAAATTCACCGCTCAGTTCCTGCAGAATGCGGGTAGCGCCGAGTATGCAGGTAGTGTGTACGTCGTGTCCGCAGGCGTGCATAACGCCTGTATTCTGTGATTTATAGGGAACGTCGTTGATTTCTGTAATAGGTAATGCATCCATATCTGCCCGTAGCGCGATCGTTTTGGAAGAGGGGTTCTTCCCTTCGATAATAGCTACGATCCCTGTGCCTGCAATCCCGGAAGTGTAACGAACGCCAAATTCATCCAGTTTCTGCTGGATGAACAATGAAGTTTCAAATTCCTGGAAGGAGAGTTCCGGATGAGAATGAAGATGATGTCTGATGGCTATAAATTCCGGTGCATACTGCTTTGCCAGTTCCTTAATTCGATGCTTCATTTCCCGTTTTCTTAATTGGTTTCTTCATTTCCTGCTTCTTTCTCCGGAGACAGATTAATAACTGCCGGCACTACGAAGATCGCACCCGGGAAGTTGGTAGATAATTTCTCACGGAAATCAGTGGCTTCATCGCGGGATTTGAAGTCGCCGATACGTACTTTGAAATAAGGGGGTTGATATTCCAGGTAAGTCCGGTAATCAGGATAGAGCTGCATCACTTTAGCTTTGATGTCATTGGCTTCATTCCTTTTATTGGTAGAAATGAGCTGTACCCTGAATCCTGGCTGGTTACGGATAGCCAGGGTATTAATGTAGATCTGTTTTTTGATGAGCAGATCCAGGCGGCTGTCCTTCACTACTTTAACGCCGCCATCTGTGTTGGCAGCAAGGGCATTGTCCTGGGCAACGGCCATACCGCCGATCAGTAATCCTGAGAATAGTAATATTAACTGTTTCATTGTCATAAGGTTAAACAGATGCCTTCATGATTTCCACGCTTCCACTGCATCCTAATCTTGTTGCACCGGCATCTATCAGTTCTTTAGCAAACTCAAAGGTACGAATCCCCCCTGATGCTTTTATCTGAATATTTGCCGGCAGGTTTGCCCGCATCAGCTTTACGGCTGCAACGGTGGCGCCTTTCTCTGCGTATCCGGTAGATGTTTTTACAAAGTCTACCTGGTATTTAGCGTATAGCTGGCAGCATCTGATGATCTCTTCTTCCAATAATATGCCACTTTCTATAATCACTTTGATCACTTTCCCTTTATTCCTGATGATAGGCATCATGGTAGCGATCTCTTTTTCCACATATTCCCAGTCGCCGTTTCGTATAGCTAACAGGTTAGCGACCATATCCAGCTCGTCTGCTTCATCGATAATAGCGAGTACGGTTTCGGCTACTTTAGCTTCTATGGCAGAATATCCGAAAGGGAACCCTGTAACAGTGGCTACTTTTGTATTGGTATTACCTACAAATGTTTTAGCCAGCTTCACAAAAGGGGGTGGGATGCACACTGCTGCAAAATCATATTCCACTGCTTCCATGCACAGTTGACGGATGTTATCCAGGGTAGTCGTCGGTTTCAGCACCGTATGGTCTATATATCTATTAAGCAGCATTTATGACAGATTTCAGGTACGAAAGTAATATATCCTGATTAAATAAAAGGGGCCGGTCAGTAACCGGCCCCGGATAAAGCCCCTATTGATAAGCAGGAAATGCGTTAGTTAAAGGAAACGGAGTAACTGTTGCTAACGAAATTCAGTCCTCCGCTGGAAGACGTGATTTCAAAGCCGAACTGTACATCGCCCAGTGTGATATTTCCATACCAGCCCTGGTTTTTGATCCAGTTAAGGATCGCTTTAATATCTACAGTACCTGAATTGGTATTGCTGGTCCTTATAAAGGAGAATACCTGGTTGCTGCCATTGGATCCTCTGTATACATTCCAGGTATGTCCACCCAGACTCAGGTTGGTATTTACAGGTACGGCTCCATTGGCATCATAATTATATGAAATGGGACCTACACTGCCTCTTTTGTTCATCCACAACATTACTTCATATGCATAATTTGAATCCCAGATATCGTAGGCGCTGGAGAAGGAGCCACTACCAGGAGGTGTTACGTTGAAACTGCTGGTGCAGCTGTTGATTGTACTGAGAGTTTTGCCTACATACCTGGCGCTGTGAGGGTAGGACTTTACACCGGATGTGTTGGGATGATCTGCCCATACACCCCAGTTACTGTAGGAGTTGGCCCAGATAGTCTGTGCTCCGGCACCGCTTCCCCAAACATCGTTTGCTATTGTGTAACCGCCATTAGACCAGGTTGCCCATTTGTCGGTTGATGACCAGTTCGCAGCTACTGCTGCATCTTTTTTCTCTACTGCTTCTTTTTTACAGGCAGTGAAAATGAGGGCCAGGATAATAAATGCACTTAATTTTTTCATAAAGAAACGTGGGTTTAACTGAAATAAATAATTGGTAATAAGCATTACTGTATCAATAAGGGCAACGGTTTTCATGTATGTGGAATGCTCATGCTTATGGGTAGTAAATTATCTTCTTTTATTGATGGGCATAGTCTGCAATTGTTTTTATTTAGGGATGATAATGTTGCATGAGTAAAATATATCAGGAATGAAATGTTACTTTCGGGATACTATGTTACCCTCCACGCAAAAATATATACAGGTGATAGTCGCCATATATCTGTTATGCGCCGCCTGTAAGAAAGAAGAGATGCCTGATCCTTCTCCGGTACAATTGCTGAATGCCGTGAACCAGTTAAGACAAACCGGTTGTACCTGCGGTACTACGCTAATGCCTCCTGTTCCTCCGCTTGTATGGAATGATACGCTGGCCATTGCTGCACAGGGGCATGTCGCTGACATGTATACACATAATTATTTCTCACACATTGCACCAGATGGTAGTTCTCCCATTCAAAGAGCGGCAGAAGCCGGTTATAAAGGGAATTATGTGGGAGAGAATCTGGCGATGGGATACAATACTATTAATGCCGTTATGATGGCCTGGCAGAACAGTGAAGAGCATTGTAAGGCGATGATGGATACATTATACAGAGAGATGGGGGCTGCTGAAACACATGATTACTGGGCGCTGGAATTTGGCAGGTATAAGTAAATCAGTTTGATTATTGGGTGCAGGGCGAAGCCCTGCAAAATCCCCTTCAATTTTATTGCCCTCTACCTTGGCAGGTATAAATAAAAAACCAGCCTCAAAACTTTTGAGGCTGGTTATAATTTTATAATAGCAGGATTTAGAAATCCTTACCGTGACATTGTTTGTACTTCTTACCACTTCCACAAGGACAAGGATCATTACGACCTACCTTAGGACCAGTATTTCTTATGGGATCCTGTTTCACAGGCTCAGCGTTGGTAGCGTAATCCTGTACATCTGTAGCTGCAGCAGGTACCGCCCCCTCAAACTCCTGGTGAGAAGCACGCATCCGGCTCATATCGGTCTTTGCCTCACGGCCTTCACGGATCTGTACCGGTGCCTGTTGCTGCTGACGGCTGTCATCCTGAGTGCGGATACCGCATTTGCTAAGGAATGAAACGATTTCACGGCTGGTATCACCATCCATTTGTTTGAACAGGTTGAATGCTTCAAACTTATAGATCAATAAAGGATCCTTCTGTTCGTACACCGCACCCTGTACAGATTGTTTCAGGTCATCCATCGCACGCAGATGCTCTTTCCAGGACTCATCTATCAGTGTAAGGGTAATACTGCGTTCCAGGGCATTCACGGTTTCAAAGCCTTTGCTATCTACTACTTTCTGCAGGTTAGCAAGAACGTCCATGCCTTTCTTACCATCTGTAAACGGAATAGAGATATTCTCTATCTGATGGCCCTGGTCTTTATGTATCTGCTGGATGACAGGCAGGGTATTATCCGCCAGTTCCTGCGTTTTACGTACGTAATTATCTTTTGTCTGATGATAGAGACGTGATGCCAGGTTGTTGATATCTGCTTTCACCAGCTCATCGCGGGTAATATCAGTATCTATTGCGAAGTTCATGATCACATCTAATTTAAATGCATCAATATCTCCTGTTTCCCTGTGACCGGTAATAATACTTAAAGCCACATCATAGAAAGCATTGTCGATATCTATTGCAAGACGTTCGCCAAACAAAGCGTGGTTACGTTTAGCATAGATAACAGTACGCTGCTTGTTCATCACATCATCATACTCCAGCAAACGCTTACGTATACCGAAGTTGTTCTCTTCTACCTTCTTCTGTGCTCTTTCAATAGAACGGGTGATCATGCTGTGCTGAATCACTTCTCCTTCCTTATAACCCATACGGTCCATCAGACCAGCTATACGGTCAGAACCGAACATACGCATCAGATCATCTTCCAGAGACACAAAGAACTGCGAAGTTCCCGGATCACCCTGACGACCGGCACGACCACGTAACTGCCTGTCAACACGACGGCTTTCATGACGTTCCGTACCAATGATCGCTAAACCACCTGCTTCTTTTACACCAGCACCCAGCTTGATATCCGTACCACGACCCGCCATGTTGGTAGCGATAGTGATAGCACCAGCCAAACCTGCTTCAGCAACGATCTGTGCTTCACGGGCATGTTGTTTTGCGTTCAGTACATTGTGAGGGACCTTCTCGAAGGTGAGCATCTTACTTAACAGTTCGGATACTTCCACAGAGGTAGTACCTACCAGGACTGGCCTTCCGGCAGCCTGTAACTGTTTCACTTCTTCGATAACGGCTTTATATTTATCACGTTTGGTCTTGTAAACCAGGTCTTCGGAGTCTTTACGGGTAATAGGCAGGTTGGTTGGAATGGTTACCACGTCCAGCTTGTATATTTCCCAGAACTCACCAGCTTCGGTAGTAGCTGTACCGGTCATACCGGCCAGTTTGTGATACATACGGAAGTAGTTCTGGAGGGTAACGGTGGCGAAGGTCTGGGTAGCAGCCTCCACTTTCACGTTTTCCTTTGCTTCTATCGCCTGGTGTAAACCGTCGGAATAACGGCGGCCATCCAGGATACGACCAGTCTGTTCATCTACTATTTTCACTTTACCGTCCATCACCACATATTCCACGTCGATATCGAACAGGGTATATGCTTTCAGCAATTGCTGTACGGAGTGGATACGGTCGGATTTCAGGGCAAAGTCCTGCAGCAGGGTATCTTTACGGTGAAGTTTCTCATCAGCTGTCAGTTCCAGTTTCTCGATCTCAGCGATCTCGGAACCAACATCCGGCATGATGAAGAAGTTTGGATCTTCGCCGGACTGGGTAATCAGGTGAAGACCTTTTTCAGTAAGATCTACGCTGTTATTTTTTTCGTCAATGCTGAAGTAGAGTTCTTCGTCTACTTTAGGCATTTCGCGTTGCTGATCTGCCAGGTAGTAGTTTTCTGCTTTCTGCAGTAATACTTTGATACCTGGTTCGCTCAGATACTTGATCAGCGCACTGTTTTTAGGTAAACCGCGCCATGCACGCATCAGGGCAAGACCACCGGTTTTCGCATCGTCTTTACCTTCTGCTATCAGTTTCTTTGCTTCCAGCAAATATTGTTGAGTCGCTTTTTTCTGTGCATCCATCAGGCGTTGTACACGTGGTTTCAACGCATGGAACTCCTGTTCTTCTCCACGAGGGATAGGACCGGAGATGATTAACGGCGTACGTGCATCATCGATCAGTACGCTATCCACCTCATCCACCATGGCGTAGTGGTGTTTACGCTGTACCATTTCATCCGGTGTATGCACCATGTTATCACGCAGGTAATCGAAACCAAATTCGTTATTGGTACCATAAGTGATACCGGCGAGGTAAGCATTGCGGCGTTCCGGAGTATTAGGTTGATGCTTATCTATACAATCAACTGTTACGTCGAGGAATTCGAAAATAGGACCGTTCCACTCAGAGTCACGACGGGCCAGGTAATCATTCACGGTAACGATGTGAACGCCTTGTCCTGCCAGTGCATTGAGGTAAGCGGGGAGAGTGGATACCAGTGTTTTACCTTCACCTGTAGCCATTTCGGAAATCTTACCCTGGTGGAGTACGATACCGCCTATTAACTGTACATCGTAATGAATCATGTTCCAGGTGACAGGACTGCCAGCTGCCGACCAGGTATTTTTCCACGTCACATTGTCACCCTGGATAGTGACATAATCCCTTTTAACTGCCAGTTGGCGGTCCAGTTCAGTAGCGGTAGCTGTGATAGTAGTGTTCTGGGTGAAGCGGCGGGCGGTTTCTTTTACCACGGCGAAAGCCTCTGGTAACAGTTCTTCCAGTACTTCTTCCAGTTGTTTGTCGCGGTCTTTCTTCAGCTTATCAATTTCCTGGTAAACAACATCCTTTTCAGTGACATCCTCTGCATTTTCAGCAGCCAGCTGCCTTTCTGCAATAGTACTGTCTATCTTGGCCAGATGAGCACTTATACGTTGACGGAACTCCTGTGTTTTGTTACGCAGTTGGTCTACAGGCAGGGATTGCAGTTTTTCAAACGCGTCATTGATCTGCTTTACAACGGGCAGGATCGTCTTAATATCCTTCTCCGATTTATGCCCGCCAAAAAGTTTTGTTAAAAAACCTAACATGTCTAATTTATTACGAATGATTGTTAAAATAGTTGTTCTCAGTTGTACGGTAGCCCACACTTATCCAAAAATTATGCTTGGAAAGCTCCGGTGACAAGGTGTCAGATTATCTCCGGTTCTTGCGAGGCCTGTAAAATTAGGAATTATTTGCACATAGTGAATGCAATATGATATCAGTTCCAATATTCTCTGCTTTTAAGTTGTCTTCTTTCAATTATTCTGATAACCAGGTATTTAGATTATTTGCTGTATACCGGAAGTATTAAAACATCAAAATTATTTGCTGACAGGACCTGCACAGGCACTGATCTTCATTGAAATCCTATATCCCTTCATCATAGAAAGCTCATTCCTTCAGCATTCTTTCGTCATAGCTATATCGTTTGGATATAGGAATGCCGGTAGAATGATATAGGAGTGATATAGGAGCGATGAAGGAATGATGGCAGAATGCCAGTACCAACGCCAGTTTCAGACCTGCTTTAAGCACTTTTTTGGTTTACATGAAGAGGAGATTGAAAACACAGATTTTAATGCGAAACTTATCAAGATGTCGCTCCAGTGTTATATTTCAGCATCATTTACATTATTTATATTATATTTGATTTCTGTTATATAAGTATTGTACTGTATTTATATCACCTGTTATTCTGTCTCGTTTATATAGCATTTACCATTAGAGATATCCTATTTCCTTCTAGAAAACTTTTCATATGTATGAAATTGCCCACGATATTGATGTTACAACCGGGCTTCAGGCTGATGCCAGGGGAGAAATAAGAAAATTATCGATCATTATTCCGGCATATAACGAGGAGAAAACGATCTCGTTCATTCTGGATAAGATCCGTCATGTGAGATTGATACACAACATCGAAAAAGAAGTAATTATTGTAAATGATTGCTCTAAAGATGATACAGAACAGGCGATAGCTGATTATTGTTCCAATCATCCTGATCTTACTATTAAATATTTTAAACTCCCCGTCAATAGTGGTAAAGGAGCCGCTATTCATGCCGGAATAAGACATGCCACAGGCGAATATCTGCTTATTCAGGATGCAGATCTTGAGTATGATCCGTATGAATATAATACACTGCTGAAACCTATTGTACATGGCTTTGCGGATGTTGTGTATGGTTCCCGTTTTATGGGGAATGGCCCTCACAGGATACTGTTCTTCTGGCATACCATCGGTAATAAGGTATTGACTTTCCTGTCCAATATGTTTTCCAATCTGAATCTCTCTGATATGGAAACCGGTTACAAAGTATTCAAAACAGATACTATCCGCCAGATATCACTGCGGGAAAAACGCTTTGGATTTGAACCTGAAGTGACTGCAAAGATATCCAGGATACCCCGGATAAGAATATACGAAGTAGGTATTTCGTATTATGGAAGGACCTATGCAGAAGGTAAAAAGATCAACTGGAAAGACGGTGTAAGAACAATCTATTGCATCATAAAATATGGGATCCTTACACGTAGCATATTGAAAAAAAAGGTAGCAAAAAGCGTTGTGGAAAATTAAGACAGGCTCACTTCACGTTATTACAAAATTCAAAAAATTAAAAATGACCAGATCAACAATTGATGAGGTAGGATTATCTACCCTGGACAATCTTAGTGCCGCTGACCGGCTGAATGACTGGATGTTTGAATCTATTCAACCTTATTTGAAAGAACAGATCCTAGAGATTGGAAGTGGAATAGGTAATATATCCGGTTGTTTTGTAAAAAACAATGTGCCATTGTATGTAAGTGATTACAGTGATCATTATTGCAGATTACTTCAACAGAAATTTGACCATGAACCTTTGATCCGTGACGTATTCCAGATAGACCTTTCCGCATCCGATTTTGAAAGTAAGTACGCCTCTTTAATCGGGAAGTTTAATACTGTATTTGCACTGAATGTGGTAGAACATATCGCAGATGATGGCTGTGCGATAGCCAATTGTAATAAATTACTTGCTCCCGGAGGTCATCTGATCATACTTGTTCCTGCCTACCAGATGTTATATAACGGATTTGACAAGGAACTGGAACACTTCCGGCGATATACCCGCACCTCTTTAAGAAACCTCTTCCTTGCAGAAAAATTTGAGATCATAAATAGCTGGTATTTTAACCTTGCAGGCATTTTAGGATGGTTTGTGTCAGGAACGATTTTACGAAAGAAAGAATTACCCGCAGGGCAGTTATCTTTCTATAATAAACTGGTTCCCCTTTTCCGCGTTGCAGACCGCCTTATAATGAATAAGATGGGACTATCGGTTATTACTGTTGGGAAAAAGAAGGGATAAATACAAATCCATCTCCTAAACCCGGCCCTCTCATCTTCACGCCTTTAGGCATATGATCTGCACAGGGCAGGGGTGTATCCCAGCATAATTCTGTATTCAATGGAATATACAACTGAAAAGGTGTTTCATGCTTTTCTACGGGTTGCAGCGTGTAAGGTGCTGGTGTAAGCAATGTTTGAGAAGGTACATCCTGTATTATCTTCTCTGCTGCGAACGTATTATGTAAACGTTGGTATAATACTAATGTCGCTGCCTGAAACATTAACACGCCAGACAAACACATGGCTACCAGAAGACGTATATTCAGCAAAGAGGAAAAACAAAGCGCAAATGTAATGACGAATAACGGCGCTAAATAGCCGTATGCAAAACGGGGATCAGGCGCTTGTACCAGCCAGAAAATAGTTCCTGCAATCAGGAATATATATACCGGTAAGAAATTCTTCGGCAAGGATTTCCGTTTGAAAAATACTACAACAGGAGAGATCAGCGCAATCAGCAATAACAACTTATCATACACCCGTACACTATGAATAAACCAGGTGCTAAAACGCTGCAATAAAGAATCATTCATCAAACGTGCAATATCGGCGGAACGATAAAATGCAAATGCGGTAATATCCTGTCTTGTAGCATGTATAACGGAGAGTGGTACACTCCAGCCGGTGTGGAAAACATCCGGTAATTCCATGGGGAATAATGGGTAGCCTGTAAGAATAATGTTTCTTATCACCCAGGGCGTAAAGATTAATACACCCATACCCACAAGAGCGAATCGTTTATGACCTTTTATAAACAAAAACAGACTTATCAGCAGGACTGGTATCGCAGATACTTTTACTGTTACCAAAAACAAGGGGGCCAGTAATAAAAACACAGTTTCTTTAGGGTTGTTTTCCAGCCATACGACCACAATCAGACAACCCAGGTAAAACACCGCTAAATCCGCGGCGGGAGCAATTATATTATATACGCAAACCTGCGGCATATTTATCAATACCAGCAGTCCAAGTTTCAAAAACTTAATAAAAGGAAGATCTTCATTGTCAGAGGTAAAAGAGGGTAACAGGTACAACATCACCAGCAAATAAAGCACCCCGTTAATATGATTATCCGTCCCACCGGTTATCCAGGAAAAGTTAAAGACGGCAGCTAACACGTGCCAGTGAGAGTTTAATCCAAACCTTACATGTAAGTTAGCCAGCCCCGGTACTACCTTATAATGTTGCATCCATTTGATGAACTGGGCATAATATAACCCCTCATCATAAGTAAACGACTGCTGGGCCGATAAATACACCACATATACTATCGCTATAATAAACACCCAGGAAAATTCACGGGGAAAGGATAGACTCTTTCTGTAAAACACAGCCCCTGCAACGCCTAAAAGGAGTATGATCCCCTGGGCCAGGGTGCCCAGCGGCATAAATAAAGAAAGGTAGGCCGAGATCACAGAAATCCCGAACAACCCCGTTAGCGCAGTTAGAGAAAATGAAGAAGACTGCTGCCCCAGCAATCGCTGAATAGTATGCCCATACACAAAAGACAGTATAATGATATACAGGAATTTAACGAACAGGAACAGCATAAAGTGAGTTTATTTTTCTATACTAATAGGCGTTTTCTGCCTTGCAAAAAGGTTATATTTCAGGATACAGTAAATGGCCCGGAAACCATCTTTATAATTGATTTTCTTGCCTTCTTCATAGGTACGCCCGTAATAGGCAATCCCTACTTCATAAATCCTAATTTTAGGGATACGGCTTATTTTAGCTGTCACTTCCGGTTCGAATCCAAACCGGTTCTCCTTTAAATCCACCTGTTTAATAATATGACTGCGGAACAACTTATAACAGGTTTCCATGTCTGTCAGGTTCAGATTCGTCAACGCATTAGACAGGGAAGTAAGGAACTTATTACCGATTGTATGCCAGAAGAACAGTATCCTGTGAGGGCCATTCCCCATAAAACGACTGCCAAATACAACATCCGCCACTCCCTTCAGCATCGGTTTTAACAGGCGGTTAAACTCTGCCGGGTCATATTCCAGGTCGGCATCCTGGATAATCAGGTACTCCCCGCTGGCTTTTTGAATGCCTGTCCGCAGTGCAGCACCCTTCCCCTGGTTCACTTCATGACGTACATATTGCAGTTTCACATGAGGATAACCGGCCATAAAACGGGCCACTTCTTCCCCCGTATTGTCAGTCGAATGGTCATCAACTACCACCAGTTCCTTCTGCACATTTTCTATCAACTGTACTGCCGTTACTCGTTCCAGGATATTGTAAATGTATCTCGATTCGTTAAATGCCGGAATGATTACGGATAGAAGATGTTCTGACATAATGACAATTTTCTTATAAGAAACGTGTGCAAAGAAGCAAAAAAGTTATGTAGAAAAAAAATTAATCATGATTAACCCAGATAAAAAAAGTTTTAAATATTAACGACTGCTTAACAACTATAGTTGTTACAACACACTATCTTTACAGGATTAGGGTTTTCATAGGATAGTAAACAAGAGCCAGGTAGTCTTATCCGGCTCTTTCTTTTTTACCTAACTCCTTCTCCTCTATTCCCTTATTCTTCTAATTTCCTAATAAAGTTATTGTATTTATCATCTGAATAATTGTACAAAATGTATTAAAAAGCATTGACTACTATTATTAGTTATTAAAATCGCTTAAAAAATATCCATGGAGTTTTTTTACATTTAATTGAATAAATCCTTAAATAATTCCACTACCGTTATGAAAAACAATACTATTCAACCTGGAAAACTCTTTTTTACCAGTTGCCTTGCTTTAATCGTTACCGCTATGACCTTTGCTATCAGGGCAGAGATCGTAAAAATATGGGGCAATGATTTTAACCTGAATGGAGAACAACTGGGCTTTATTGCCGGTACAGCATTCTGGGGTTTCACATTAGCCCAGATTGTAGGCGGCCCGCTTATTGACCTGTTAGGGATGAAAAAGATCATCTACATTGCCTTCTTCGGGCATATCGCAGGGGTTATTATGACAATCATGGCCTGGAATTTCTGGTCGCTTTTTGCCGGTACTTTACTCATAGGCATTGCCAATGGTAGCGTTGAAGCTACTTGTAACCCACTGGTGGCTACACTTTTCAGCACACAGAAAACAAAAATGCTGAACCGCTTTCACATGTGGTTCCCCGGTGGTAATGTAATAGGGGCGCTCATCGCCTATTTTATGATAGAACAACTGCATATGAGCTGGGTCTCCCTGATGTGTGTACTGTTGGTGCCTACCTTATTATATGGCGGGTTATTCTTCTCCTTACGTTTCCCTCAGACAGAACGTGCCGCTTCAGGTATCAGCTATAGCGGGATGTTGAAAGCCTGTGTAGGGCCATTTTTCCTCTTTATGGTACTCTGTATGTTCCTGACCGCTTCAACTGAACTGGGTACAGGACAATGGATCAGTGCATTACTGGGACAGGTAGGGGTTTCTGCTATCCTTATATTTGCGTTCATTAACGGCATCATGGCCATAGGCAGATTATTTGCAGGACCAGTCGTACATCGCCTGAACCCGGTAGGAATGCTGTTATTTTCTTCCATCTTTGCGGCATTAGGTCTGTTCTGGTTAAGCAGGGCTTCCGGTTATGAAACTTTTGCTGCTGCCGGTGTATTTGCTATAGGTGTATGTTATTTCTGGCCAACGATGCTGGGTTTTGTCTCAGAATATATGCCACAGACCGGTGCATTAGGATTGAATATCATGGGTGGCGCAGGGATGCTGTCTGTTGCCGTTATATTACCTTTTATGGGAAACTGGTTTGATGCCAATAAACAAAAAGCAATTACACAGGGCGCTGATCAGGCATTGGCGGAATTACAGGCAGGCAGAGATACTCTCACAACTGTAGCTATTTTACCTATTATATTGATTGTTGCCTTTACTTTTTTATATATTAGATTCCGGAATAAGCCTAAAGTAGTATTAGCCCATAACGTTTAAACTCAATAAGAAATAAAGAATATGAACCGTAAGTTAAGAATGGGAATGATCGGAGGCGGAAAAGATGCCTTCATCGGTGCAATTCATCGCATTGCAGCCAACATGGACGGACTTGTAGAACTCAAAGCCGGCGCTCTCAGCGTAAACCCGGAAGTGGCCATAGAATCAGGAAAGATACTGTTCCTGGATCCAAGCCGCACTTATACAGACTATAAGACCATGCTGGAGAAAGAAGCCACTTTACCCGCAGCCGAAAAACTGGACTTTATTACCATTGTAACCCCCAACTTCGCCCACTTCGAACCTGCTATGATGGCACTCGATAAAGGCTTTAACGTAGTGGTGGAAAAACCTATCACCTTCACCCTCGAAGAAGCTAAACTGCTGAAAGCGAAAGTAGAAGAAACAGGTCTTACATTACTCCTCACTCATACTTATACCGGCTATCCACTTGTGAAACAGGCCCGTCAGATGGTAAAAGAGGGCGTATTCGGAAAAATCCGCAAAGTGTACGTGGAATATCCACAAGGCTGGTTAAGCAAGCCTACCGAAAAAGACAATGCAGGCGCGGCCTGGAGAACAGATCCTAAACGCTCCGGTAAAAGTGGTTGTATGGGAGATATCGGTACACATGCTGCTAACCTCGCCGAATATATCAGTGGTACAAAAATTGACCAGTTATGTGCCGATCTCAACATCGTAGTACCAGGTCGTGGTCTGGATGATGATGGGGCTGTACTGCTGCGTTTTGATAATGGCGCTACCGGGGTATTAATGGCCTCTCAGGTAGCTGCCGGTGAAGAAAACGCATTGAAAATAAGGGTATACGGTGAAAACGGTGGCCTGGAATGGTCTCAGATGGAGCCAAACACCCTGCTGGTAAAATGGCTGGATAAACCTACCCAGGTATACCGCGCAGGTAATAACTATGGTGGATACCAGAGTTCCTTTGCTACCCAGAACACCAGAACTCCTGGTGGACACCCGGAAGGTTACCTGGAAGCATTTGGCAACCTCTATCGCAACTTTGCCCTCACTTTACAGGCAAAGCTCAGCGGTACCACCCCTTCCGCAGAAGCACTGGATTTCCCAAGTGTGGCAGAAGGCGTACGCGGAATGGCATTTATTGATAACGTGGTGAGATCGGGACAAAGTGAGCAGAAATGGACAAAATTTGAAATCTAATGAGAACGATTAAAGGCCCCGGAATATTCCTGGCACAATTCCTCGGAGATAAAGCTCCTTTCAATACACTGGAAGGTATCTGTAAATGGGCGGCAAGCCTGGGCTTCGAAGGCGTACAGATCCCTACTTCAGATCCAAACATACTCGACCTTAAAAAGGCAGCGGAAAGCAAAACCTACGCTGATGAGATCAAAGGCATCGTCAATGCTGCCGGACTCGAAATCACCGAACTGTCTACGCACCTGCAGGGACAACTGGTAGCAGTAAACCCTGCTTACAGTGAATTGTTCGATGTATTTGCAGCGCCGGAAGTAAGAGGCAATCCAAAAGCAAGAACAGAATGGGCTGTTAACCAATTGAAATACGCGGCTAAAGCCAGTAAGAACCTGGGATTAAATGCACATGCTACCTTCAGCGGTGCTTTAATGTGGCATACCGTATATCCATGGCCACAACGCCCGCAGGGCCTGGTGGAAGCAGGATTTAAAGAGCTGGCGGCCCGCTGGTTACCTATATTAAACGAATTCGACGCAAACGGAGTAGACCTCTGCTACGAAATTCATCCGGGTGAAGACCTGCACGATGGTATTTCTTACGAACGCTTCCTCGAAGCTACCGGCAATCACAACCGTGCCTGCCTGTTGTACGATCCAAGCCACTTCGTACTCCAATGCCTCAACTACCTGGAATACATCGATATCTATCATGAGAAAATAAAGATGTTCCATGTAAAGGATGCAGAATTCAATCCTACCGGCCGTTCCGGCGTATACGGAGGTTACCAGGGATGGATAGACCGCCCGGGAAGATTCCGCTCTCTTGGCGACGGACAGGTAGATTTCAAGTCTGTTTTCAGTAAACTCACCCAGTACGATTATGCCGGTTGGGCCGTTTTAGAATGGGAATGTTGCATCAAACATCCGGAAGATGGCGCCAGGGAAGGTGCACCGTTCATCAAAGATCATATTATCCGCGTAACCGAAAAGGCATTCGATGACTTTGCCGGAGGGGCAGCAGATGATGCTATGAATAAGAAAATACTGGGACTGTAATTACCGGATATCATATTCATCCATCATTATTCGTCATAATAATTATTTTACGGGTCAAATCTGAATTTTGGAACATATAAATGAATTGAAAATGAGAATGCGTTTTTTGGCGCCTTTTGTACTAAGCGCTGTTTTCCTGGCAGCCTGTGGCGGAGGTCAAAACACTGAGAAAAAAGAAGAAGCTGCCAGTGAAGCTCCGGCAGACAACTCTATGGTTAAAGCAGGTGCCGCTGAGGCAGCCGCTTCTAAAGGTGCAGCACTGATAGAGCAGAAAGACTGTAAAACCTGCCATAAAGTAGATATGAAACTGGTGGGTCCTGGTTACAAAGAAGTAGCAGCGAAATATGAAGCTACCGATGCTAACATCGATATGCTGGTAGACAAGATCATTTCTGGTGGTAGTGGTCATTGGGGTGAAGTAGCAATGCTTCCTCATCCGGACTTACCAAAAGACGATGCGAAAGAAATGGTGAAATACATTCTGTCTTTGAAATAAATCATTATCCACGAAGGTTGATCAATCATTTTTGATCAACCTCTTTTTTTACTCAGGTCCAACTTAAAAAACTCATTATGAAGAATATAGTTCCCGTTCTGGCGCTCAGCCTGATCACATTATCCACGTCTGCACAGAAAGTAAATACCCTTACTGACAAAGAGAAAAAAGCAGGCTGGAAATTATTATTCGATGGTACAGATAAAGCCGGCTGGCATACTTACCTGAAAAGTGAGGCAACTGCTTCCTGGCAGGTAGTTGATGGTGCGCTTACTACAGACGAAGCAGCAAAGAAAAACGGTGCAGAAGGTGGTGACCTCGTTACCAATGATGAATATGAAAACTACGATCTGCAACTCGAATGGAAAATATCCGAAGGTGGTAATAGTGGTATCATCTTTAGTGTTCATGAAGATCCTAAATTTGGCGCTACCTATTTAACTGGTCCTGAAATGCAGGTACTGGATGATGCCAAACATCCGGACGGTAAAATCACTAAACACAATTCCGGTGATCTGTATGATCTGAAGAAGTCTGTTAGCAATGCTGCTAAACCAGTGGGAGAGTGGAACAAAGCAAGGATCTTAAAGAAAGATGGTCATCTTACTTTCTGGCTCAATGGTACTAAAACCGTAGAAACAACTGTAGGTAGTGCCGAGTGGAAAGAACTCCTGGCTAACAGTAAATTCAAAAACTGGAAAGGTTTTGGTGAATATGCAAAAGGGCATATCGCTTTACAGGATCATGGCGACCAGGTTTGGTACCGTGATATCAAGATCCGCGTACTATAATAAAATATCATGAATAAGAACCACGTAAAAAAACTACTACTGCCAGCATTTATAATAATGCTGGCAGTTTTGCCGCTCATACGTATACAGGCAAAAGCAAAACCCCGGTTACTGGTGTTTTCCAAAACAGCAGGTTTTCGCCACGACTGCATTCCTGCAGGTAAACTGGCTATGATCAAACTCGGACAGGAAAACGGTTTCGAGGTAGATACCACAGAAGATGCCAGCGTATTTAATAACAAGAACCTGAAAAGATATGCCGCTATCCTCTTCCTTAACACTACAGGTAATGTATTGAATGAGGAAGAACAAACTGCTATGGAAACTTATATTCATAACGGTGGTGGATATATGGGTATTCATGCTGCAACGGATACTGAGTACGACTGGCCATGGTACAATAAACTGGCCGGCGCCTGGTTTACCAGTCATCCGAAACAACAAAACGCTACCCTGCAAATAGTAGACAGAGATAACGATGCTACCCGTCATTTAGGTGAAACATGGGTACGCTGGGATGAATGGTATAACTTCAAAGATCTTAACCCCGATGTACATGTACTCATCAAAATAGATGAACATTCTTATGAAGGTGGTAAGAATGGAGATAATCACCCCATGTGCTGGTACCACGATTTTGAAGGTGGACGTGCATTCTACACGGAACTGGGACATACAAAAGAATCCTATGCAGACCCCATATACCTGCAACATGTATTAGGAGGGCTCCGTTACGCAATGAACATTAAGAAGAAATCATAGACCCAATTATAGACTATCATGCAAATCAGGTACCTATTTATCACATTACTGTTAGTACTTGGAACAGTACTAACAAGCTGTCAGAAGAAAATCCGTCCGGGAAATCCCCGGGTACTGGTATTTACCAAAACCGCGGGCTTCCGCCACGCTTCCATCCCTGCCGGCATCAAAGCCCTTCAGAAACTGGGACAGGAAAATGGTTTTGATGTAGATACTACAGAGAATGCTGCCAACTTCAATGAAGATACGCTGCAAAAATATGCTGCTGTCATTTTCCTGAATACCACAGGAGATATACTGGATAATTACCAGGAAGCAGATTTTGAAAGATATATACAGTCGGGCGGTGGTTATGTAGGGATTCACTCCGCTACAGATACTGAATACGACTGGGGATGGTACGGAGAACTGGCCGGTGCTTACTTTGATAATCATCCTGCCGGTGTTCATAAAGCCACGCTGACAGTAAAGGATAAAACATTCCCTGCTACCGTTGGATTACCTGAAAAATGGGAACATTCCGACGAGTGGTACAATTTTAAAAAGATCAGCAAGAATACACATGTACTGATCACTGTAGATGAGAAAACTTATGAAGGTGGTAAAAACGGTGCTGATCATCCTATCAGCTGGTACCATGATTTTGATGGTGGTCGTGCTTTCTATACAGAGTTAGGTCATACCGATGAATCTTATTCAGAACCAAATTATCTCAAACATATCCTTGGTGGTATCAAATATGCGATAGGTGGTAATGAGACGCTGGATTTCAGTAAGGCGACTACACTGCGTGTACCTGCTGAAGATCGTTTTACCAAAAACGTATTAGTATCCGGCGAGTTCTTCGAACCTACTGAAATGACTGTATTACCTGATTTAAATATCCTGATAACGCAGCGTCGTGGTGAGATCATGTATTATAATCAATCTACTAAGAAATTATCTCAGGCAGGTTTCTTACGTGCATACTACAAAACAGAAACACCTAACGTAAATGCAGAAGAAGGGGTACTTGGAATATGTGCTGATCCCGACTTTAGTTCTAACCATTACGTATATATTTATTATTCTCCGGCAGATACATCTGTAAACAGGTTGTCCCGTTTTAAATTTGAGAATAACATAATAGATTCATCATCAGAAAAAATAATCCTGCAACTATATTCACAACGTAATATCTGTTGTCATACCGGTGGTTCTATAGCCTTTGGCCCTGGTGGATTATTATATCTTTCTACAGGAGATAACAGTACACCGTTCGATGAACCCGGACAGAAATATGTGACCAACAGTTATGCCCCATTAGATGATCGTCCTGGTCATCTGCAATATGATGGTCGTCGTACTTCAGCTAACAGTAATGATCTGCGTGGTAAGATCCTGCGTATTAAAGTGGCCGCGGATGGTACTTATTCTATTCCGGAAGGCAACCTGTTTAAACCAGGAACACCTAATACCAGACCTGAAATATTTGCGATGGGTACACGTAACCCTTACCGTATTTCCATAGATCGTAAAAATGGTTTTGCCTATTGGGGTGAAGTAGGACCTGATGCTAACAATGATGATCCTAACCGTGGCCCACGTGGTTATGATGAAATCAACCAGGCAAAGAAAGCAGGTAACTTCGGATATCCGATGTTCGTAGGTAACAACTACCCATATCGTTTATACAATTACGAGACAGGTGAAAGCGGCGCTGCATTTGATCCTGCCAAACCAGTAAACAACTCACGTAATAATACAGGTATTAAAGAGCTGCCTCCTGCACAACCAGCCTTCATCTGGTATCCATACGCGAAGTCTCCGGATTTTCCATCTGTAGGCAGTGGTGGACGTAATGCGATGGCTGGTCCGGTATACTACAATGAGCTTTATCCAAAAGAGACCCGTTTACCGGATTACTATAACAATAAGTTCTTCATTTACGATTGGGTACGTGGATGGATCAAAGCGGTTACATTCGATAAGGATTATAACTTCTCCAAGATGGAGCCTTTCATGCCTAATACCAAATTCAATGCTATCATAGATATGGAAATGGGACCAGATGGCCGCATTTACGTGTTGGAATATGGTAATGGATGGTTTAGTAAGAATAAGGATGCTGGTCTTGCCCGTATTGACTACAATGGTGGTAACCGTGCCCCTGTTGCGAACATAGAAGCCAGTAAATTGTCCGGAGGGTTACCATTTAAAGTAAAACTGAGTGCTAAAGGATCTAAAGATCCTGATGGAGATAAACTGACGTATCTCTGGTACCTGGGTAATGGTAATAAGAAAGAAACGACCGAGCCTGAAATAGAATATACTTTCACTACTGCCGGAGAATATGCGGTAGCTGTAGAAGTAAAAGATAGTAAAGGAGTGGTTACGCGTAGTAAAGGAATTGAGTTATATGCCGGTAATGAAACGCCTGAGGTAAAGGTGGATATCACCGGAAATAAAATGTTCTATTTCCCTGGTAAACTGATCTTCTATAGTGTATCCGTTAACGATAAAGAAGATGGTTCTACTGTGAATAAAAAGATAGATGTAAATAATATCTTCATCCACGCAGAATATATGGAAGGAAGTGATAAAGCAGCTATTCCTCAGCAGGGGCATCAGATTATTACGGGCGTTATTGCCGGTAAGAACATGGTAGAATCCGGTGATTGCAAAACCTGTCATAAGGTGGATGAAAAATCTATCGGGCCTTCTTTCAAACAGGTAGCGGATAAATACAAAGATGATGCTGGTGCGCCTGATTACCTCGCCAACAAGATCATCAAAGGTGGCGGTGGTGTATGGGGAGAAACAGCGATGGCTGCGCATCCTGTTTTAACACAGGGAGAAGCGCATCAGTTGGTAGAGTATGTAATGTCTCTTGGTTCAACTGCTAAGAAGCAGGTATCTCTTCCTTTGGTAGGTACTGTAGATGCTACTAACAACAATCCTGAAAAGGATAATGGCGTATTATATATCATGGCCAGCTATACCGATAAAGGTGGTCCTGGTATCCGTCCTATTACAGGTAATGATGCGATCATGTTGCGTAATCCAAAATTACCGGCTACTGAATCTGATAAATCTGATGGTGTATCTTCTTACGAAACAGAAGGTATGAAGTTGCTGATCCCTACTGCCAATGGATGGGTGCTTTACAAAAACATGGATCTCACTTCTGTTGCGGGTATCAATGTCATCTATTTCTCTCAGGAAGCATTACAATACGGTTATGTGGTGGAAGCTTTCCTGGATAAGATGGATGGTACTAAACTGGGTGAAGTAACAATTGGTCCTGGTGCGAAACCGAAAGTGCCTAACAACGCTTTCATTTCCATCACTACTCCTGTTACTGACAGTCAGAATCATTCACTCTACTTCCGTATTAAAGCTGCTGATGCAAATGAAAAAACAGCGCTGGGTATCGGAGCGTTCCAGTTACAGACAAAGTAATTTATTACATAATAAAAAAGCCACGGCATTATGTGCCGTGGCTTTTTTTATTTATAAACATTTATTTCTTAGCGAATCTTCCTGCGTAAAAATAGTTCGTCATTAATACGGCTATCACAATAAATAATCCGAAGAATTCTCTGGTTTCTTCTATCCATGGTGTGGATGCTTTCATTGTTCCTGCGATATTCTCACCATGATGTTCTATGGCCCAGTCTAGTACTCCTGTTTTATCAAAGAAGAGATAAGCGGCGTATATGAGGTAGATAAAAACCCCTAACAGATATGCCTTCCTGTAAAAACGTTTCCTGGCAGCCAGGAAACAAAATAATGCACCATATAAGTAAATGGGCATCCATACATATGGATCAGGATCATTGTATTGCAGTCCTGCAAAAATGATAAACACAACAACGAAAAAGATGTTAAATATTTTCATAAAGAGATTTTATCGGAGATAAGCGAAGATATTGATAAAAGATATATCTTTGCATCCGCATTCCTTATTTATCACTTCTAAAATTAAAGGAATCATGACAGAACGTATTCACATATCGCCCCTTTCGCCCACTGCCTAAACAGGCAACAATTTCCAATATAATCATCTGGAATAAGCATCTGTATTGATTTTGATCAATGCCTTCAATTGCTATGTCTATCAGGGTCAGCCTTGTGCGTTAATATAAACATGGATTGTTTGTAAGGGGATTTTATTGCAAAAAAATCATTTACAATAATATTTATCCGTACCCACATGGGCAGCATAAAAACAAAGGAACTGAGTAAAATCGGTTACACCAATGACAGGGCAAGAAGCCTCGTCATTAATATTATATCCAAACATTTTAAGCATCATACAAAAGAGCAGTTAATTACCCTTTTAACTAACATCAAAAATAATCCTGCAGCATATGCAGCAGATGAAATAGTAGGGGTCATTGCTGAGAATTTTATTGATAAAGAAGAAGTCTGCAACTTCCAGTCTTTTGGCCTGTTACAACAAACAGGACAATTAAAGATCTATGGTGCAAAAGAAATAGAACACTCCGCTAAAAAGCAAATGGAGCTGGCAATGTCTCTGCCAATTACTGTGCAGGGGGCTTTAATGCCGGATGCACACACCGGTTATGGATTACCTATTGGTGGCGTATTAGCGACTGATAATGCAGTAGTTCCATATGCAGTAGGTGTAGATATCGGTTGTCGTATGGCATTATCTATTCTTGATGAAGGAGAGAGTTTTCTGAAACGTTATTCTCATCAGATAAAAGTGGCGATGAAAGAGTTTACACACTTCGGTAATGAAGGTGCGCTGGAATTTCCACAGGAACATGCGGTAATAGATAGTGCTGCTTTTCAATCTACGGAGTTGTTGAAAAAGCTACAGGCAAAAGCTTTGCGTCAGCTGGGTTCTTCCGGTAGTGGCAATCACTTTGTAGAATTTGGGATGATCACATTGGCAGCAGATAATTCATTAGGGCTTCCGGCTAAAGATTATCTCGCATTACTCTCGCATTCCGGTAGCCGTGGACTAGGTGCAAACATCGCGCAGCATTATACTAAAATTGCGATGGACACCTGCAAACTGCCCCGCGAAGCGCAGCAGCTTGCGTGGCTGGATTTAAACAGCGAAGCTGGTCAGGAGTACTGGATCAGTATGAACCTGGCGGGAGATTATGCCAAAGCCTGTCATGAGAGGATTCATGCCAACCTGCTGAAAGCACTGGGTTTACAAAGCCTGGTAACAGTAGAGAACCATCACAACTTTGCGTGGGAAGATACACTGACTGATGGTAGAAAAGTGATTATTCACCGCAAAGGGGCCACACCGGCACATGCCGGGGAATGGGGGATTATCCCGGGTAGCATGACTACCGCCGCTTACCTGGTAAAAGGTAAAGGAGTAGATAATGCGTTGTTCTCTGCTTCGCATGGTGCTGGCAGGGCGATGAGCCGTAAAAGAGCAAGAGAGAACATGACAGCGTCCGGATTAAAGAAGATGTTGTCTGATGCCGGAGTAACGCTCATTGGTGGTAGCGTGGAAGAGAACCCGCTGGCATATAAGGACATTGAAAAGGTAATCGCTGCTCAGCAGGAGCTGATTGCTGTAGAAGGGCGCTTTTTGCCCCGTATTGTAAGAATGAATAAAGAGTAAATCATGGACAAGGTAATCATACAGATCACATCGGGCAGAGGCCCTGTAGAATGCTGCAGGGTGGTTGCCCGTGTGACTGAATTAATGCTCAGAGAAGCAAAAAATGCCGGTATAGAAATAACTGTACTGGAAAATAAAAAGGGAGATATAAACGGGACTTTATTATCTGCTACATTGTTGGCAAGTGGAAAACAGTTAGATCCTTTTATAAAAGAATGGGAAGGTACTGTTCAGTGGATTGCACAAAGTCCTTACCGTAAATATCACAAGCGTAAGAACTGGTTTGTAGGTGTAGCTGTTTTTGATGTAAAGAAACAGTTGCAGTGGAATATCAATGACGTAAAGTTTGAAACTTGCAGGGCTTCTGGTCCGGGTGGACAAAACGTCAACAAGGTAGAAACAGCAGTAAGGGGTATTCATCTCCCTTCGGGTATACAGGTGATGGCGATGGACAGTCGTTCTCAGTTACAGAATAAGAAACTTTGTATTGAAAGACTGGAAGCTAAGTTCATGGCCTGGCAAACGGAGAAGCTGGTAGCGCAGCAGCAAAGCCAGTGGCAGGAGCATAATGAGCTGGAAAGAGGAGGAGCTGTAAAGACAATCACAGACAAACTTTAAATTAACCCGGTTTGATTACATAATCTTCGTACCAGATGTTATTGATTAAATACACCTTATCTGACGTGAATATTAGGTGAAGTTAAATTGGAAAACAAATCCTGCACCTATATTCCAAAGCTAAATCAGAGAACTAAACAGTCAGATGCAGTGTATTTAATCAATAACATCTGGTAATCTATGCTGTTATAACATTCAAGTGGAGGCATTACCCAATCATAAAAAAATTGCGTTATTACTCAATAATGATACTCTTCCATCCAATTGTGATAAAAAATTATCCCAAGTCTTGTATTAATTAAACGAATGTGTTACCTTAACGCCCTGTTAACAGTTGACTTTTTAACTCATTTGAATAACCGAAATCTAAATTCCATGAACTCTTAAAATTTTGATGTCAACACGTATGAAAAAATGCTGTGTGTAGTAGAATTCCAAATTTTATATGATAGCCCGGAAGTGTATAATGCATTGAAATTGCATTAATTAGCCTAATAGCTTGGAACTATATTTTTTTTAACCCAGTTAAGACCCTGATCAGGATTTAACCCGGTACTGTTTGCTGTGCCTGTATCCGCCGCTCCGGCTGAAACAGGCAAGAAGATGCCATTTATTTAACCAAAAAAACGATTCACGTTATGAACAAGCACGTCTACCGCACGGTTGCGTGGTGCTGGCTGTTGTTATTTATTGCCGGCAGCGCATTAGCCCAGACAAAATTTTCGGGCAAAGTCACGGACGAAAAAACAGGGAACCCCCTGCCTGGGGTGACTGTCGCTGTCAAAAATTCCAACAGGGGAACCGCCACAGATCCCGGTGGAGCCTTTTCTCTCCAGGCTAAAAAAGGAGAAACACTTATATTTTCATTTGTAGGTTACGCACAAAAAGAAGTACAACTGGGAGATGCATCCCAGGTGACAGTAATACTAAGTGAAAAAGTAGGATCACTGGATGAAGTAGTCGTAACAGGTTACGCTACACAACGTAAAAAAGACCTTACAGGAGCGGTATCTGTTGTAAATGTAGATCAGATCAGCAGACAACCCACCGCACAGGTAAGCAACCAGTTACAGGGTCAGGTATCCGGTATTACGGTACTGGGATCTGGTCAGCCAGGTAAAGAACCTCAGGTGCGCATCCGTGGTGTGAACACCTTTGGTAACAATACTCCGCTGTATGTAATAGATGGAGTACCAACACAAAATATTGTAGACCTTAACCCTTATGATGTTGAGACCATGCAGGTTCTGAAAGATGCAGGTTCCGCTTCTATCTATGGTGCAAGAGCTGCTAATGGTGTGATCATCGTTACTACCAAAGCAGGTAAGGTAGGGAAAGGAAAAGTAAGGGTAACTTATGATGCTTATTATGGTACCCAGCGTCCAAAAAGCGGTAATGTATGGCATCTCCTGAATCCACAGGAAGCCGCAGATCTCAAATGGATGGCATTGAAAAATACAAATCCCAATGTTGTTTATAATGATGGATTGTATGGTAGTGGCGCTACTCCCGTATTACCTGATTATATCGCGCCAGGTGGTTTACATGAAGGAGATCCTGGTGTGAGCCCGGATTTGTATAATGTAGATCCAAACTATAAAAATGCATCAGACCTTGATGGATTTTACCGTATTACAAGAGCAAATAAAGGCGGTACTGACTGGTTCCATGAAATCTTCAAACCAGCTCCTATTACCAGTCATAACGTATCTGTAAGTGGTGGAAATGACCAGGGCGCTTATTATCTGTCTTTCTATTATTACAATCAGCAGGGTACTTTACTGAACACTTACCTGAAACGTTATTCTATCCGCTCCAACAGCCATTTTAATGTAAGTAAAAATGTGCGCATAGGAGAAAATATGGAGTTCTCTGTGATCGATAATCCACAGATTACTGACCTGGTGGAAGGTAGTGCGATCGGTATGGCATTCCGTGAACAATCCATCATTCCCGTACATGATATCAAAGGCAACTTTGCAGGTTCATTTTCGTCCAATGGTGCACAGTTAGGGAACGCACGTAACCCGGTAGCTATACAGGACCGTACACGTAATAACAGGGGCCTTGGCAACCGTTTATTCGGTAATGTATACGGAGAAGCAGACATCCTGAAACACTTCACTTTCCGTACAAGTTTCGGTGGTGAAATATTCTCTGCTTCCACACATTCGTTCATTTATCCTGAATACGAAAACTCAGAGAACAATAAAGTAAACTCTTATACAGAAGGAGCCAGTTCAGGATTTAACTGGACATGGACCAACACACTCTCTTACCACCAGAATTTTAACAACCTGCATGATATTAAAGTCGTAGCAGGTACAGAAGCATTTGATAACAGGGGCCGTACAGTTACAGGTACTACACAGGGGTATTTTATTTTCGATCCTAACTTCACAGGTTTATCTACCGGTACCGGTACAGTAACCAGTGGTAGTGGCAGATATTCTGATGGATTGTTTTCTGTTTTCGGTCGTTTGGATTATAGCTTCCACGACCGCTACTTATTAGGCGCTGTTATACGTAGAGATGGTTCCAGTAAGTTCAGTTCTAACTTCCGTTATGGCTGGTTCCCGGCTGTCAGCGGTGGATGGCGTATCTCTCAGGAAAACTTCATGAAAGATATTTCCTGGATCTCCGATTTAAAGATCAGGGGAGGATATGGTGTAATGGGTAATCAGCTGAATGTGGAAGCATCCAATGCATTTACACAATACGGTCTGAATAAAGGTTCCTCTTTTTATGATATCACTGGTACGCCAGGTACACTTACTTCAGGTTTCCTGAAAACACATATTGGTAACCCTAATGCCAAGTGGGAAAGCAACATCAATTCTAACATAGGTATTGATGCAACGCTGTTCAAAGGCAAACTGGAAATCAGTGCAGATTATTACAAGAAGAAAGTAAAAGATCTGCTGTACAAACCAGAGATCTCTGCTACAGCCGGGAGACAGGAGCCTCCTACTGTGAACATTGCAGAAATGCAGAACCATGGTATAGACCTCTCTGTTTTCGCAACAGGTATTAACATTGGTAAAGACCTGACGTTGAAAGCCAATGCAACTTTCACTACTTATAAGAATAAGATCGAAAGTATCTCTTCTGATGCTCCTTATTTCGACCAGGAATCACGTCGTTTTAATGGTAGCTTCATTATCCGTAATGCAGTTGGACAACCTATTTCCAGCTTCTACGGATATAAAGTAGCTGGGTTCTTTAACAGTGCTGATGAAGTAAATCAGCTGAATATTCAGGCACAGAAAGCGACTAACAATCCAAATGCAGTGTATCAGACACAACTTGGTGTAGGCCGTTTCCGTTATGCAGATACAAATGGTGATGGTATCATCACTGAAGCTGACCGTACTTTCTTAGGTAACCCTAATCCTGATTTCAGTTATGGATTAAACCTTGAACTGGATTATAAGAACTTCGACTTCACTGTATTCTTCTATGGTGTACATGGTAATGAAATCTGGAATCAGGTACGCTGGTGGACAGACTTCTATCCTTCTTTCGCTGGTGCAAAAAGTAAAACAGCTTTATATGATTCATGGAGACCGGATCATATGAATGCGAAAGCGCCTATCCAGGAAAACGATGGTACATTCAGTTCAAACACAGTACCTAACTCATTCCTGGTAGAAAATGGTTCTTATCTCAGGGCAAAGAATATGATGCTGGGTTATACACTTTCTCCTGCTTCATTAAAGCGTGTCGGCATTGAAAAATTCCGCATTTATGTACAGGCTGCTAATGTGTTTACCATTACTAAATACACTGGTATAGATCCTGAAATTACAGGTGGTACTACCAACTTTGGTCTGGATGAAGGGGTTTATCCAAATCAGCGTCAGTTCCTGGTAGGTGTAAACGTTGCTTTCTGATGAATGTTTAAAACTTTTTACAATGAAACTCATAAGATCTAAATACATATTCATCGTCTCAGTAATCGCCGCAGGTTTGTTGCTGGACGCATGTAGTAAAAGTTTCCTGGAACGTGCGCCCCTGGGTACATTAACATCAGGAGATGTTTCCAGCAAGGATGGTATCAATGCATTACTGATTGGTGCTTATGCGGCACTGGATGGTCAGCAGGATGGCGTTGCAGCTATCGGTGGTGGTAATCCATGGGAAGCGGCACCGAGTAACTGGATTTACGGTAGTGTAGCGGGAGGTGACGCACACAAAGGTAGTGATGCCACTGACCAGCCTCCTGTAAGTCAGATTGCTACCGGTCAGTTTGACGCCAGCAATGGTTTTTTCAACACAAAATGGAAAGTATTGTTTGATGGTATTGTTCGTATAAACAATATCCTGTCATTATTACCAAATGCTGTTGGGATGACTTCCGCAGAAAAAACGGAAGTAAGAGCAGAAGCACGTTTCCTGCGCGGACATTATTATTTCGAACTGAAAAAGATGTTCGGTAAAGTGCCCTGGGTAGATGAAACAATGATTGTTGATTACAAACAACCCAACAATGTTGACATCTGGCCAAAGATTGAAGCGGAGTTCCAGTTTGCATCAGACAGTTTACCTGCAACACAATCACAGGTAGGCCGTGCGAACAAATGGGCAGCGATGTGTTACCTGGCTAAAACATATGTATTCGAAGCGAAGTATGCAGAAGCTAAAGTGTTGTTTGATCAGATTACCGTATCTGGTGTGACTTCTAATGGTCTCCCATATGCATTAACGCCTCGTTTTGAAGACAACTTTGATTCTGATACAAAGAATAAATCTGAATCTGTATTTGCTATCCAGATGGTAGCGAATGACGGAACAGGATCTATCTCGAATGCTAATCAGGGAGAGATGCTGAACTTCCCTTATAATAGTCCGTTTGGCTGTTGCGGTTTTTATCAGCCTACACAGGAGCTGGTAAATTCTTACCGTACTACTGCTGCTGGTTTACCTTACCTGGATGATTATAATAGTCATGCAGTGAAGAATGATATGGGTATATTATCTACAGATGCATTTACTCCTGATACTGATCCGGTAGACCCACGTCTCGACTGGACAGTTGGTCGTCGTGGTATTCCTTATCTCGACTGGGGTAATCATCCTGGTCGTGCGTGGGTACGTGATCAGGCTTATGCAGGACCTTATGCACCTAAGAAAAATGTGTACTGGCAGTATAACCAGGATAAGTACAAAGATGCAAACTCCTGGGCACCGGGATCTGCTATCAATATTAATCTGATCCGTTATGCGGATGTACTGTTACTGGCTGCGGAAGCAGAAGCAGGAGCTGCGTCGGGTAGCTTGGACAAAGCAGAAGCTTATGTAAACCAGGTGAGGGTACGTGCAGGTAATGCTCAGACAAAGGTGTACAAATATATCAATGATGCTACTCCGATGGGAGGTTTCTCTTCCACACCAGCAGCTAACTACATAGTGAATCCTTATCCTGCAGGCGATTTTGTTGCACAGGGCAAAGATTACGCGCTGAAGGCGATCCGTTTTGAGCGTAAGCTGGAACTGGCAATGGAAGGACAACGTTACTTCGATATTGTACGCTGGGGTACTGCCAACGCTGCGTTGACAACTTATTTCAGTTATGAATCTCAAATAACTACAGACCTGGCAGGGGCTAAGTTTGTTGCAAACCGCAATGAGCATTATCCTATTCCGCAAAGGCAAATAGATCTTAGCTACAAAAACGGAGCAAAGACCCTTGAGCAAAATGCCGGGTACTAAAGATTTGGTTGAGTGATGAATACCGGATGACGGATTGCGAACGATTTCGTTTGTAATTCGTCATTCCTCGTTATATTTATAGCATGCCTGATTTATATATCATAGCGGGATGCAATGGGGCCGGTAAAACAACTGCCAGTTATACGGTATTACCGGAGATGCTCAATTGTCAGGAGTTTGTGAATGCCGATGGTATTGCTGCGGGGTTGTCTCCTTTTAATCCTGAAAGTGTAGCATTGGAAGCCGGAAGGTTGATGTTGCAAAGGATTGATCATTTGATGGGAGAAGGGGTGGACTTTGCATTTGAAACAACTTTATCGACCAGGAGTTATGTGTCATTTATTAAGAAAGCAAAGGAACATGGGTATAAGATAACGTTACTTTATTTTTGGCTGGATTCTCCAAAACTTGCAGAAGAACGGGTAGCTCAAAGAGTTAAAAGGGGCGGACATAATATTCCTGCTGATATAATCAAACGAAGATATTACAGGGGTATCCACAACCTGATAAATTTATATATTCCTGTTTGCGATAGCTGGTACGTAGTCGATAACAGGAATGCTGTAGAGGTAATTGCCAGGAAAAAGGAGAACCTTGAAAAAATGATAATAAATAACGATATTTGGGTAACGATTTTAAGTCAAAGTGAGTATGATGGAAGATAAAAAAGTATATACCGACGAACGATTTGAAAAGATCTTACAGGGCATAAAAAAGGCCAGGAAGAAGCTGGTGGAAACCAGTGCTGCTAATAATGAAGATCTTGTCATAAGTGATAAAGAAGGTAACGTGAAAAAGATACCTGCGAAAGATTTGTTGCAGGGCCTTGAATAGGATGATATCGTTAAGTTTGTTTCCCCAATAACCTAAGATTCCACTAAAGCATTTCTAACTGCTATATTTTGAAATCACTACTCTTTTTTTCTCTGATTTTCCTCATCGCCTGTAATCCCCGTGAGCCTCACGAAAAGGGAAAAGAACTTGCCACTAAATACTGCGGTAGCTGCCATTTACCGGTGTCTCCGGCATTGCTGGATAAAGATACCTGGACAAAGCACGTACTGCCTGCAATGGCCCCCAAAGTGGGCATTGGAGTATGGCATGGTGACCAGTATTATCCTGCTGCTCAAAAAGGGGCCGTGAATTTTGAAGAATGGACAGAGATAGTAGCATATTATAAAGATTTAGCTCCTGATAAATTATCATCTGTAAATAAACCTTTACAGGAAGATAGCAGCACATTTAGTATAAAATTACCCGTGTGGCTGGAATATAAATCAACAACCGCCACTACTACCATGGTTTCTATTCACGATGGGAAAATTTATTCTTCCAGAGATGAAGCCGCTGCTATGTGGACATGGGATCAACAATTGAACCCTACCCTGGGTATGAAACTGGAATCTGCGGCAGTGGATATGAACTGGATAGCCAATGATACTGTGTTGCTTACCTGTATTGGTAATCTGAGGGCAGTAGATGCTCCCAAAGGAACATTATGGAAATTTGCTCCGGGGGCAAAGGAGAATGAACAGGTACAGACAATAGGATTAGGATTGCCCCGTCCGGTGCAAAGCCTGGCTACTGATTTCAATAAGGATGGGAAGATGGATTACCTGGTCTGCGGATTTGGCCATAACTATGGTGGGTTATATATTTTGCAACAAAAAGCAGACGGGGAGTATGATAAACGCTCCGTGTGGGAAGTCCCGGGTGCTATCCATGCTGTGACAGGGGATTTTAATAACGATGGCTGGCCGGATATCATGGCCCTGTTCGCCTATGCAGATGAAGGCATCTGGCTATTTTTGAATGACCACAAAGGCGGCTTCCAGTCGAAGAATTTACTACGTTTCCCACCGGTGTATGGCTCTACCAGTTTCCAGGTAGTAGACTGGAATAAAGATGGGAAACCGGATATTTTGTATACCGCCGGTGATAACGCAGATTATTCCATGACACTCAAACCTTATCACGGCGTATATATCTACTTAAATGAGGGGGATTTCAAATACAAGCAAAAATATTTCTACCCCATAAACGGCTGCACAAAAGCCATTGCAGCAGATTTTGACAATGACGGGGATTTGGACATTGCCACCATCGCATTCTTCGCAGATTTACAACATCAGCCGGCAGAGAAATTCATCTGGTTTGAGCAAACAAAAGATTTACAATTCACCCCAAAAGCAATTAAAAACCTGGCAAAAGAAGGACGATGGATCTGTATGGATGCAGGAGATTTTGATGGGGACGGATCTCCGGATATTGTACTGGGGAATTACTCCCGGGGGTTCATCATACAGGATAATTTTAAGTCCGACTGGAATATCAGTCAGCCCATTATTTTATTGAAAAATAATACTATTTTTAAACATAGTATTGTTCGCTAATAGGATTTAACGTAAGGGATCACAGTTGTAACAAATAAATTCCTATCTTGCAGTAGAACAACAGGCAAAATCTATGCTGCTAACCGGCGCGTAACCCATTTAGCTATTGTTTTTCCTGAGTAATTAATGAATTCCAAAGCGATATACCTGTAAAGGATATGTTGTTTTATTATAATACTCCTGATTGAACTAATCAGGTTTTAGAATGGCGGAAGGAGAGGCACATTGTGCCTCTCTTTTATTGTACACACCTTCTGTAACAGTTTAGTATTTGTTTAAACCATATTCTGCTAACTTTAGCCCGGAAATAATCAGTAGTGAGATGGACGCTTTATACCACGATGAAAAGAATAAGATAAGCACATTACTATATTCTATCATACAACACAATAGTAATCAACAGGTACAGGAATGGCTGCAACAGCAAAAAAGTAAACTGGAAGAAACAAATGCTACCCAGCGCTTCTATGGCACATTTACCGCTATACCGCGGTTTACCGGAAAAAATATCATTCCTGATACGACAATACCGGAATTTTTCATACATGGTTATACGTTAGACAGGCTCGCACGTATGTGGTGGCTGTTGCAACTTCCCACAGAAAGTAAAGACCAGTATGTACAAACTATAGAAGGCCTCTTTGGGGCCGCAGACATGAATGAGCAGATAGCCCTGTACGGCGCATTGCCATTACTGGCCTGGCCGGAAGAGTGGAGACTGCGTACAGCAGAAGGTATCCGCTCCAATATTGGCCCGGTACTGGAAGCTATCATGTTGCATAATCCTTACCCGGCGGCGTATCTGGAAGAGCCTGCCTGGAACCAGCTGGTGATGAAAGCGATCTTTACAGATAAACCGGTACACCTCATCACAGGACTGGATAAACGCGCAAACAGGAAATTAGCAGATACACTACGGGATTACGCACACGAACGCTGGGCAGCAGGCCGTACTGTAAATCCCCTGTTATGGCGTTTAATAGGCCCGTTCATAGATGAGGTCTCTTTTCCGGATATAGTAAGAGTCTGGCATTCAGAGAATAGCGTAGAAAGAGATGCGGCCACACTGGCCTGTGCTTCCAGTACATATGCTCCTGCACTTGAATTAGTAAAGGAAGAAATATCAACATTAAGCTGGGATTCCGTTGCTGCCCGTATAGCATAAACGTGTATCACACCTTCAATGTATATAATAGAATCGTAAAATTGAATTGACATGTGTTGTAGTCATGAGTTAACAGAAAAAAATTTACAGCCACTTACCGTTAATCCAGCTTTCCTGGAAAGAATTAAAGGTATGCGGTTCTTCGATCCGCATATACATATGACATCGCGTACTACCGACGACTACCAGGCTATGGCTGACGCAGGTATTGCGGCTATTATAGAACCTTCATTCTGGCTGGGACAGCCACGTACAGGTATAGATACCTTCAGGGATTACTTCAACAGTCTGATAGGCTGGGAACGGTTCCGCGCTTCACAATTCGGTATCAAACATTATACTACGATAGGTCTCAATTCAAAAGAAGCCAATAACGAAAAACTGGCGGAAGCAGTGATGGAAATACTGCCGCTCTTCATCTATAAAGAGGGCGTAGTTGGTATCGGTGAAATAGGCTTCGATGATCAGACACCCGCTGAAGAAAAATATTACCGTGCACAGCTGGAACTGGCTAAGGAAGCAGGTTTGCCCGTACAGATCCATACACCACACCGCGATAAAAAGAAAGGTACCCAGCGAAGTATGGACATTGCCATGGAACATGGGCTGGACCCTCGTATGGTGATCGTAGACCATAACAATGAAGAAACCGTACAGGAAGTATTAGACCGTGGTTTCTGGGCCGCATTTACCATTTATCCATTTACCAAAATGGGTAACGAAAGAATGGTAGAAGTAGTAAAGCAATATGGAAGCGAGCGGATTATGATCAATTCTGCTGCCGACTGGGGCATCAGTGATCCCCTGGCGGTGCCTAAAACGGCTGCTCTCATGCACGAAAGTGGTATTGACTTGAATGACATTCATTTGGTAACTTTCCGCAATGCTATATCTGCCTTCGCACAAAGTGGTCAGATCAATGAGTCAGATTTTGAAGCGGTAAAAGAAATAGATCAAAGTCTGAAGTTTAACGGAAGTACCGTGCTGAGAGGTGGTCAGCAACCAAGACGGGATAATCTGTCTAATATTATCAAATAACAGCAATTACGACTTACAACCTATGCACATTGCCGATGATTCCAATGGGATTGGTATCACTGTGCATTACCCGTAGGTCGTAAATGTAGAAAACCCGTATGCCCGGTGAATTATATAATTAGCAAATTGTTAGGATACTTACGTTTAATGCGACCCGCCAATATACTGACTGCAATAGCAGACATACTGGCAGGGATTGCAATTTCCGGTTTCCTGGGATTGGCGGTCGCAAATTACCTTGATCACCTGTTGCCTGTAATATGCCTTTGCCTGGCTACTATGGGGCTTTATGGTGGTGGAGTAGTATTGAATGATGTAATGGATGCAAAGCTGGATAAAATAGAACGTCCCGAACGCCCTATCCCCAGCGGGCTCATTTCCGGCACACAGGCAATTGTACTGGGTAGCTACCTGTTACTGGTAGGGATCCTGGCCGCTTTTACCGTAGGCCGCCTCACCGGTTTCCTGGCGCTTGGCATCACAGCTTCCGCCCTTTTCTATAATAAATGGGGTAAACATCAGTCCTGGGGACCTGTAAACATGGGTTTATGCCGGGGGCTGAACCTGTTAATGGGGATCAGTATTGTTGTACCTGCATTGATCAGTTACTGGTGGATGGGATTGATCCCGGTGCTTTACATCGCCGCTGTTACAACTATCAGCAGGGGTGAGGTGCATGGGGGGAATACACGTACCCTGCGCTTTACAGCAGTCTGTTATGCCATCGTTTACTGTACCATGCTGGTGCTGGCAATTATAAACGGCCATATCTGGGAAGCAATCCCTTTTATCATATTATTCGCATTTATGATCAATTATCCGCTGTTTACCGCTATGAAGGACCCGTCAGGGCCTAATATCGGGAAAGCCGTGAAAGGGGGGATTATCGCCCTGATTGTGATGAATGCCGCCTGGGTAGCCGCTTTTTCTTCCCTGCCACATGCAATGCTGGTACTGATATTGCTGCCCTTTTCTATATTGCTGTCTAAAGCTTTTGCCATTACGTAATCAGGTACGCAATAAGCAGGAAGCCCACGTTGTAGCAATAATTTTGTATTTTACAGGATACAGGTCCAGTTTTTCCAGGTCATATGAATCAACCATCATGCAACAAATTCAACAATCTTTTAGTGTAAATTACTCCTACGGAGTGTTTTTTACCCAACATCTTTTTGCACTTACTAACCCATATCTGAGAGATTTTTTAACCAGTCAGGCTGCTCCCGGTTATACTAAAAAACTACTGGTAATAGCAGATGAAGGTGTAATCAGCAAACATCCTGGTCTTCAGGAACAGATAGGAACATATTGCGCTATTATCAGCGGCTATCAGCTGGCTGCCCCGGTGGTGATTATCCCCGGCGGAGAATCCGTTAAAAACGACGAAGACCTTTTTTATAAACTGGTAGATACCATCGATCAATATGGTATCGACAGACATTCCTTTGTACTTGCTATTGGCGGTGGTGCCGTACTGGATTTGGTAGGATATGCAGCAGCGGTATCCCACAGAGGGGTACGTCATATCCGTATACCCACTACCGTATTGTCGCAAAACGATTCCGGAGTAGGAGTGAAGAATGGTATCAACTACAAAGGAAAGAAGAACTTCCTGGGTACGTTTGCACCACCCGCTGCAGTATTCAACGATTCCCATTTCCTTACTACACTGGATATAGAAGACTGGCGTTCCGGTATTGCAGAAGCGGTGAAAGTAGCGCTCATTAAAGACGCTTCTTTCTTCGAATGGCTGGAAATGAATGCCCAGCCACTGGCAGAAGGCAATCTGCCTGCTATGGAAACGCTGGTATACCGCTGTGCAGAACTGCATATGCAACATATCGGCGGCGCCGGAGATCCGTTTGAAAGCGGCTCTTCCCGTCCTTTAGACTTTGGCCACTGGAGTGCGCACAAGCTGGAACAGCTTACCAATTTCACCCTGCGTCATGGAGAAGCGGTATCTATAGGGATGGCTGTAGACAGCGTTTACGCCTCTTTGTTAGGCATGCTGGATACTACTGCCGCCGCGCGTATTATTCGCCTGTTAGAGTTATTGCAACTGCCTGTATACCATCCCCTGCTGGAAATGCAGGACGGTATGCCTTCTGCTGTTATCAAAGGCTTACAGGAATTCCGGGAACACCTGGGAGGCCGTCTCACTATCTGTCTGCTTAAAGCTATCGGACAGGGAGCAGAAGTACATGAAATGGATGTGGCCCTGCTGAATCAGGCCGTTGAAAACATAAAAAGCAGATATGCAAATAGCTAACAGCCATCTGACCTATTGCACCAACATACATCCCGGAGAAAACTGGGCCGCACATTTTGAACAGCTGCAACAGTTTATCCCTGCGATAAAAGCCAGGGTATCGCCGGAAAAACCTTTTGGCATAGGGCTGCGCTTATCTAATACTGCCAGCCTGGAATTAAGCAAGGAACCCACGTTGAATGCCTTCAAGGCATGGCTGAAAGAGCATGATTGCTACGTATTCACCATGAACGGATTTCCTTACGGAGGTTTCCATCATACAGTAGTAAAAGACGAGGTACATACTCCCGACTGGACCACTCCTGAAAGAGTTGCATATACGATGCGGCTGTTCCGTATCCTGGCAGCTTTGTTGCCGGATGGCGTGGAAGGTGGTATCTCTACTTCCCCTCTTTCATATAAGTTATGGCATGTGCGCTGTGAAACGGAACGAGATGCCATCATGGAAAATGCTACACTGAACATGTTACAGGTAGTGCAGCAACTGGTAGGTATTCACCGTAGTGGCGGGCCTTTCATGCACCTGGATGTAGAGCCGGAACCAGATGGGATGCTGGAGAATTCAGCAGAATATATCCGTTGGTTCTTCGACTACTTACTGCCTGCTGCTATTCCCATGCTGGTAGATAAATTCGGTTTTACGGAAGAAGAAGCCGCGGAAAAAGTAAAAGCACATATCCAGCTATGTTATGATGTTTGTCATTTTGCCTTAGTATATGAATCTCCGGCAGCAGTGCTGGACACCATGCGCCAGTATGGTCTTCGTATAGGTAAGCTGCAGATCAGCGCAGCGCTCAAAGCGATACTGCCGGAAGGCAATATAGAACGTGAGGCTATTGTTGATGCCTTCCGTACATTTAATGAACCTACTTATTTACACCAGGTAATTGCCCGTACAGCTACCGGTTATCTGCATTATCCTGATCTGCCGCAGGCAATTTCAGATGCAGATAATGTTGCTGTGAAAGAATGGCGTTCCCATTTTCATGTTCCGGTATTTATCGACCAGTACGGCCTCTTATCTTCTACACAAACAGACATCAGAGAAGTACTGCAGTTGCAGGTAAAACAACCTTTTACACCGCACCTGGAAATCGAAACATACACCTGGGATGTATTACCCGCTGATCTTAAATTACCGATGGACCAGTCAGTTTCCCGGGAGATGGAATGGGTATTACAACAGTTGGAATTTTGAAGAGGGAATTATAGCTTTGATCACAGTTTTTCTAACAGCATCACTACATGAAAAAAACAGTTGTTATTGATGTGGTAGGACTTTCCTCCTCCCTCATAGGAATGCATACTCCTTTTTTACAGCAGTATGTTAAGCGGAATCATCTTACTACTGTTAAACCAATGGTACCCGCTGTAACCACCGCTGTACAAAGTACTTATATCACGGGGCAATGGCCTGCAGAACATGGTATTGTAGGTAATGGCTGGTACGATCGTGCCGACTGTGAAATAAAGTTCTGGAAGCAGTCTGATAAACTGGTAGAAAGCGCTAAAATATGGGAAAAGGCCCGCAAACTGGATCCTTCTTTTACCTGTTCTAAAATGTTCTGGTGGTACAATATGTATTCCTCTGCGGACTTCTCTGTAACACCACGTCCTCAATATTTATCAGATGGGCGTAAAATGCCGGACTGCTATTCGCATCCTGTTTCTTTGCGTGATCATCTGCAGAAAGAACTGGGTACGTTCCCGTTATTCCAGTTCTGGGGCCCGGGCGCCAGTATCCGCTCTACACAGTGGATTGCGGATGCGTCTATGCTTACCGATGATTTGTATGATCCTACTTTAACATTGATATATCTTCCTCATCTGGATTATTGTTTACAAAAATTCGGACAGGATTTTACGAAGATCAGTAAAGAATTGCATGAGATTGATGGGGTGTGTAAACAACTGGTAGAGTTCTATGAGAAGAAAGATTGTGAAGTGATTTTATTGTCTGAATATGGTATTACTAATGTGAATCGTCCTGTTCACTTAAACCGTATTTTCCGTGAACATGGATTGATTGCCGTGCGTGAGGAGAGGGGGTTGGAAATTCTTGATCCTGGCGCTTCCAAAGCATTTGCAGTAGCAGATCATCAGATAGCACATGTGTATGTGAATGACCCCGCGAGTTATAAAAAGGTGCGTACTATTGTTGAGAATACGCCTGGTGTGCAGTTGGTGCTTGACCGTGAAGGCAAGCGTAAGCATAATATGCATCATTCCCGTAGTGGTGAATTAATTCTTGTAGCGGATGCGGATAGCTGGTTCACTTATTACTACTGGATGGACGATGCGAAAGCGCCTGATTTTGCCCGTCTTGTAGAGATTCATCGTAAACCTGGTTATGATCCTGTTGAGATGTTTATGAACCCGGCAGATCCGCTGATTAAGATGAAAGCGGGCTTTAAGCTGTTAAAGAAGAAGTTGGGCTTCCGTTACCTGATGAACGTTATTCCACTGGATGCTACGCTTATTAAGGGCTCTCACGGGCGTTTGGAAGAGAACCCTGCTTATCAGCCGCTGATGATTACGAATAAGCCGCAGGCAGGTACAGAGATCCAGGCAACGGATGTGTATCATGTGATATGGGATGCATTAACAAAATAGCGTTATAATCTCTAACTAAAACCTCTAAACGCTGTCCGAACCCATAACAATTATCAATAGTATATCTTCTTATTTTAAAACATTCAAAACATAGATTTACTAGGCTTAGTAGGCTATAGGAGCCTCTTACGCCCGCCTGTACAATCTATAACCACAGGTTATCTTCCATAACTTTAAGTGATCCCCTCATTTTTGTCTACCCACTGCTAACACAGTACTTTTGAACTGTCCTCTGAGAGGGATACCTGTAATTTCAACGTTTTGCCGGCAAATCCTGATAATGCCTGCAATAAAACCAACCACCTGAGTATCGCTATTACACCAAGCGTACTTACTCTATTATGATCGGATTACTAGAAAATACGAATTACCTTGCCATTCTTTTTATCGGCCTTATAGTAGGATATTTATCCGGACTTCTGGGGAAAGGTGGAAGCGCCGTAAGTACGCCAGCCTTGCAGATATTTGCCGGAGTAAATCCATTCTTTGCACTGGCATCTCCACTGCCGGCAGCCATCACCAGTACTATTTCTGCAACAACCGTATACAGCAAAGAAAAGTTATTCAACAAGCGCGTTATTATTATGGGCGCATTGTTTGGCATACCCGCCACTGTGGCCGGGGCTTATTTCAGTAAATACCTGCCGGGGAAGACATTAATGATCCTCACCGCAGTATTCATTGTTTCTATTGGAGGAACATTGCTGATATCCTTCCTTAAAAAAGACCACAAGGAAAATGAAGTTGTTTGTAAAACAGAATTTAACAACGGCTTACTGATAGGTGCTGCATTAGGTATCGGCTTATTATCCGGGTTGTTAGCAAACGCAGGGGGCGTATTATTCAGCTCTTTCTTCATTAAGAGGCTCGGTATGCCAATCAAACAGGCGCTGGCCTGTTCTATCGTATTATCTGCCTTATTATCGGTACCAGGCGCGCTCACACACTGGTATCTGGGCCATATAGACTGGAATATAGCATTACTGCTATCGCTTACAGCTATCCCATCTTCTTACCTGGGAGCTAAGACAGCCATCAAAATGAAATCACCTTTATTGGAGAAGATTTTTGCCTGTACGTTGGTAGTGTTTGGGATCTATGATATTATCTACACAATCTGGGGGTAATCAATAGGATGCCTAACGCTGCCAGGCGTTCTGAGTTACAGTTTTACAATTAACAGGAGATGTGTGGTCACACCCGTTCTTTTAAGATCTGTGCCTGTTCTTCCGGAGGCAGTGTACTTACTACCAGGTCGTAGGCATGCTGTAATAATGACTGCAATTCAATCACTGGTAATGTTTCCAGTTGTTTTATCTGGATCCAGTGATAACGTGCAAGATAAGGTGCCGGAACAATCCCTGGCTGTGAAATAAGACGGTGGAAATCTTCCAGACGGCATTTGATAGACACCTGGTGTGGAGGTGTTTTAGACACCATGCAGAATAATTTTTCTCCTACAAAGAAGCGGAGATCATCATCCCACTTTTCCTGCATTGAAACAGCAGGAAATGCAAGGCAGTAATTAAGGGTCATGTCAAACATAATACTGGCAGCTTTTGATGTTAAAAAATTACGTGCATAGTGGAATGTATAAAAGCATCGTTATATGGCTAAGATTTTTGATATGGCGACTTAACCCTAGAGTTCCCTGAAATATTTAGTTCCACTATAAATTTAAGTATCTTTTATCAAAAAGCATGCGTATTTAATTGTTAAATACCGTTAATAGTAGAGGCCAGTGGAAGAGCTGACAAAAGTCACTTTTCCACTGGCCTCCTAAATCGGTTTATCATTTAAATCTCCTCGCCATTTTCTCTTCTAGTACACTTAATGGCACACATCCGTCACTCAGTAACTCATCATGGAAATCTTTGATGTTGAATTTACTCCCCAGTTGTTGAGCGTATTTATTCCGCAATTCGCGGATTTTCATTTCCCCTATTTTATAGGAAAGCGCCTGTGCGGGTATTGCCATATAACGCTCGATCTCAGCGGTAGCTTCCTGCTCGCTTGTCGGCTCATTATCCAGCATGTATTTAATAGCCTGTTCACGGGTCCATCCTTTGCTGTGCAGACCAACATCCACTACCAGGCGGATCGCCCTGTGAATTTCATCGCCCAGGCGACCAACGTACATGTAAGGATTGGTGTATAAGCCCAGTTCCTTGCCTAGGCTCTCACAGTACAACGCATACCCTTCACCATAGGCGCCTATCCAGTTAAACCGGCGGAATTTAGGCAGGGAATCGTTTTCCTGTTGTATAGAGATCTGGAAGTGATGACCGGGAATGGCCTCGTGTAAGAATAAACACTCCATACCGGTATAACCAAACTCTTTTGGGTTGAGGATGGGTACATAGAAAACACCCGGACGGGTGCCGTCTGCACTACCCTGCATATATTCAGCGCTGGCTGAAGCAGCGCGGAAGGCTTCTGTTTGTCTTACCTCAAAGCCTGTCTTGGGCAGATGCCCATACATCTGCTCTACCTTAGGCATTATCTTGTCCTTTATAGCCCTGAAGGAGTCCAGGACCTGACCAGGTGTGCTAAAGATCTTGAACTGTTTATCGGTACGCAGGAAGTTGAAGAAAGCGGGCAGGTCGCCTTTAAAACCGGTACTGGTTTTCACGGTTTCCATTTCTCCCCTGATACGGGCTACTTCTTTTTCGCCAATAGCAAAGATTTCATCCGGGGTAAGAGAGGTGGTTGTCCAGGATCTGATCAGGTAAGCATACCATTCCTTACCGTTAGGCAGGCTATCAAGTCCGCTACTGGTACGTGCTTTGGCAAGGTATTCAGTTTGCAGGAACTGTTTCAGTTTAGCGTAAGAAGGCAATACGTATTGCTCTATGGTCGCTGTGTATTCGTCCTTCAGTTGCACACGGGCATTGCTGTCCAGGTCAGTTGGTAATGTTTTCAGCGGTGAGTAGAACACATTGCCGGTATCTTTTTTAGACAAGTCCGCCATTTGCGGGATCATCTTTACCACCAGTGTCTTTGGCAATACATAACCTGTAGCCATGCCTTTGCGCATATTTACGATGGCGGTGTCTGTCCATTCGGCGAAGGTTTTCATACGATGTATGAACTTTTCATAATCATCTTTGTTCTTAAACGGCTGTGCACCTGTACCAGACCCCAGCTGAGGCAAAGTGAGCGTCATACCCCAGAACTGCTGAAAGGGCATCAGGTTATCCGGAAAGCGGAGGCCTTCTTTACCAACAGACACTTCCCGCAACAGCATCAGGTAGCTGATAAGGTCGTTCGGCGCTAAGGATGCGGTATCAATCCCTTGTAAAGATTGCTGGTAGCGGGTATAGAAACTATCCAGCCGCTGCCGGAAATGTTCACTGATGTCGATCTGCATAAGGCCATCGTATTGATGTTCCCCGTTCACTGTGGCATCCAGCGGAAACAGGAGCATCTTTTCATCATAGTAATGCTGAACGATGTGATGCAGTGAATCTGTACCATTCCCGCTTTGTTTGGCCATGTTGGTACAGGCAGCAAACGAAAGGGTAAACGCCAGTAAGAGAAGGCGGTTTTTAGTTACACTCATGATAATGGATTGATAAATTAAGGTCGTATTAACAGAACTACGACTTGCTAAAAATAAAAAAACACTCCGAAGAATCGGAATGTTTTATATAGAACAGTGAACAATGAAAACTCTTTAGGGGGGCAATAGCCCGGTGATGCTGTAAAAGGCCCGATTCTCACATAAACGTTGACACTCACCCTGTTTTGTCAGGGGGACTCCCTTTACCGGCTCTAAGTTAATTTATTATATAAAGTTAAATTGTTAACCTATCTTAAATTTTTGATCTTAATGCTACGGAATGATACAGTATTACCATGGTCTTGCAGTAAAATGTGTCCTTCTGGCCAAAGCCCGAAGTTATTCCAATTTTTGTATTTACTGATCTCTACCAGATCTTTAAATTCTTTTGAGCCTCTTTCGTACTCTACCATTTTGAATCCATTGAGCCAATGTTCCACATGATTATTAGGATATACAACAATCCGGCCCTTATTCCATTCTCCTATCTTCTTGATAGCCACCTTGTTATCTTTTCTGGCTATCAGGTCATACAAAGATGACAGGGTCCTGTCCCCATCTCTGCCCAGCTTGGCATCCGGATGACGTTCATCGTCCAGTACCTGGTATTCCAGTCCTATTGCAGACTTCCCTTTCGTATCATAATCCTCTTTTACAATATACTTCACCCCGCTGTTAGCGCCTTCTGTGAGTTTAAAGTCGAACTCCAGTTCAAAGGCACCATACTGTTTATCAGTAACGATATCGCCGCCGGAACCTTCCTCATTGCCATCAGACTGGTGGATAGTGAGTTCTCCGTTTTCGATAGCCCAGCCTTTGTTCGGGAACTTATCGGAGTTTACGCGTCTCCATCCGGTGGTCGTTTTACCGTCCCATAACAGCTGGAAGCCGTTCTTGCTTTCCTGGGGAGATACATTATTCGGAATATCGTTCACCACATAGATTTTATCATATGGAGAATATTGACTGGCAGATGGATTTTCTATGATCCTGATATTACGCCAGTGAATAGACTTCCCTTTATCTTCCGGTTTGTAGATCTGATGCACCTGCAGGGCGATAAAACCTTTCGGGGTCATATCATCTATCAGATGGGCACAGGCTACGCCATTTACCCAGGTACGGATTTCAGAGCCTCTGCACTCGATCCGGTACTTGTTCCAGTCTGCTTTTTTGAAAGCAGTCTTAGCCGCAGGGTTCAGTTCCAGCGGATACAACCAGCCACGGCGGGCCTCGTCATATACACCTCCACTCCAGGCACGGTCGCTGGGATCTACTTCCATCTGGTACCCGTGTACCCGGCCATTATTATAATCCGGTGTGCTTTCACTGCGGAACTGTATGCCATAGTTCATTTCAGCATCCAGTTTCAGCTCCAGTTCCAGGATAAAATCTCCATAATCCTTTGTTGTAGCGAGGAAAGAGTTAGGACTTTCAGGTACGGAGGTTCCTACTATTTCATTGTTCTTCGCTTCATAGAGGGCTTTTCCGTTTACTTCCTTCCAGCCATCTAAGTTTTTTCCATTAAAAAGGGGTTGCCATTTCTGTGCCATTGTAAGGCTGCAAATGAGCATGGACCCGCATGCTAATAACGTGTTTTTCATAACAATAGAACTAAGTTACTTTCTAAAAATAAAAAATGGTATCAATTTATTCAAACGATTGCATATATATATGATGAACGGTATTATTTCTTTTTTCTAATTTATGCAATCGTTTGCAATTTATGACGAATCTACTTAACTTGTATCGTTTCCTACCCTGAATATTGTGATAAAACCTTGGGATGTAGCTTTAAAATCAAAGGGGTAGGAGTATTTCCGTTACGAAAAAAAATTTCACGAATGAAAAACACGTTATTAAGGGCGGGTGCCATGCTTCTATGCCTGCTTGTGTCCGGTACACTCATCCGGGCTCAATCATCAATGACAATTAAGGGGAAAGTCACAGCTACTGATGGTACACCGGTTATCGGAGCCAGTATTGCGGTAAAAGGACAAAAAACAGGGACTGCCTCGGATACCTGGGGTAATTACAAACTGGACGCGGACCGTAACAGCGTACTGATTGTTTCTTTTATTGGTTTTCTATCACAGGAAGTGCCTGTCAATGGCCGGGGTGAAATCAATATTCAACTATCCGCAGACCAGAAAAAACTGGATGAAGTAGTGGTAGTCGGATATGGACAACAAAAGAAAAAGGATGTCACCGGCGCCATTTCCTCTATCAGCAGCAAATCCATTATGGAAGTGCCTGTTACCAATGCACAACAGGCCCTGCAGGGAAGAACTCCCGGTATAGAGGTCATCAACAACAGTAACAAACCTGGTGATGAGCCCCGGGTGAGAGTAAGGGGTACACGTTCCTTATCTGCGGGTAATGATCCGCTGTATGTAGTGGACGGGATACCTTTTGCCGGTAACCTCAATGATATTAATCCTCAGGATATTGCTTCCATGGATATCCTTAAAGATGCGTCGGCTACCGCTATCTATGGTTCCCGTGGTGCAAATGGTGTGGTGCTGGTTTCTACCCGTAAAGGTAAAAACGGCAAACCTGTAGTTACCTACAATGGTGTCTATGGTTCTGTACATAACCTGGGCCGTACCGATATGATGGACAGTCAGCAGTACATCGGAATGAAACGCGAAGCTTATCGCACCTCCGGTATATATGACGACAGCAACCCAACTGCTTCCGATGCCAAGATCTTCAACACTACAGAACTGGCGAATATCAAAAAAGGAGTGAACACCGACTGGCAGAGTTTATTGATCAGTCCGGGCTGGCAAACCCGCCATTCACTGGGCGTAAGCGGTGGTACTGAAAAAACAAAGTATGCCATCAGTGGTGGTTATTTTAAAGACCAGGGTGTTTTAAAATTACAGAGCTATGAAAGATATAACCTGCATGTAGCTGTAGACCAGCAGATAGGCAGCCGCATTCATGTAGGTGCTTCTACACTTGCTACCTACAGCATGCGGAAAGGAGCTACCTACAACGGGATGGATGCTGGTTTGAAGATGTTGCCTATCGGCACACCTTACGACTCTACAGGTAAACTGATCACCTATCCTACCGGCGATAATCAGCAGCCAAACCCATTGCTGGATTATGTTCCCGGTAATCGTGTGGAAAATCTCAGTCACCTGAGATTGTTTAATAGTCTGTATGGTGAAGTGACCATCGCTGAAGGTTTGAAATACCGTTTAAACCTTGGTGGAGATATCATGACCAACAACAACGGGCTTTTCCAGGGTAAGAATAATACGAACTTACTGATAGGTGGTGGTGATGCTACCGCCCAGAAATCTAACCAGTTCATATGGGCTTATACGGTAGAGAATGTAGCGACTTACAGCAAAGTATTCAATAAAAAACATTCCCTCAATATAACCGGGTTGTACAGCGTACAACGCCAGCGTGAAGATACCTCCAGCGCTTCTGTAAGAGGTATTCCTGTAGAGTGGCAGCAGTATTATAACCTGGGCCAGGCGGCAAATGTGACTGCCATCGGCAGCCAGTTAGGTACCTGGACCATCCTCTCTTACATGGGGCGTCTGAACTATGGATATGACGATCGTTATCTCATCACTTTAACATTAAGGTCGGATGGTTCTTCCCGTTTTGCACCGGGACATAAATGGGGGTATTTCCCTTCTGTAGCGTTGGGCTGGAACATCACCAACGAACAGTTTATGAAGAACGTGAAATTTGTAGATAACCTGAAGCTGCGTGGTAGTTATGGCAGAATCGGTAACACCGGTATCCCTCCATATGCTACACAGGGATTGCTGGGCCGTGCGCCTTATTCCTTTGGCAATAAAGGTTCTATGGGCTTCAATCCTATCTTGATACGTAACCCTAATCTCACCTGGGAAACAACTGCCTCTACCAATATCGGGATAGATTTCAGTGTGTTGAAAGGAAGACTTACAGGTACTGTAGATGTTTATAAACAAAAGACAACGGACCTGCTGTTACAACGCTTCCTGCCGTACAGTAACGGGTTCGACTATGTACTGGAAAACACCGGTGTTACACAGAATAAAGGTATTGAGATTGGCCTCTCCGCTGTGATCGTTGAAGCGAAAGACTTTAGCTGGACGATGGATGTGAACGCGTTTAAGAATAGTGAAAAGATCCTGGCGTTGGGTGAAGGAAAAAAACAAGATGTGGGTAATGGCTGGTTTGTTGGTTCGCCTACTTATGTATACTATGATTACAAAAAGGTAGGTATCTGGCAAACAGAAGCCGAAGCACAGGTATATAAACAACATATGGGAGAGATCAGGCTGGCAGATTTAAACAACGATAAAAAGCTCGATGATAAAGACAGAAGTATCCTGGGTACTCCTCAACCCAATTGGTCTGGTGGTATGACACAGCGTTTTACTTATAAAAATATTGATCTGTCTGTAGTAGCATTTGCGCGTTTCGGAGGTATGATCAAGAGTGATTTCTATTCTACTTTTAATACGCTGCAGGGACGTTATAATAATCTGGACATACATTACTTTACGCCTTCGAATCCAACCAACGATTTCCCTCGTCCTAATTCTAACCAGGAACGCCCTAACAACTATAATACGTTGAGTTATTTTGATGGTTCTTATTTCAAGATCCGCAATATTACTTTAGGCTATTCAATGCCTAAGCGTATCATGGACCGCTGGAAGATGGATGCATTGCGTTTTTCTGTAGATGTAAAGCAACCGCTGATACTGGCACCTTATCGCCAGAAATATAAAGGTATTGATCCGGAAGATGTGAATACGATAGCGGTGGATGCTCCTGCTACATGGATGCTGCAGTTTGGTATCAATGCTACTTTTTAACCATTAAAAAAAAGACGATGAAAAATATATTTTGGAGCCTGCTATTTTGCTTATGTGTGGGTAGCGGTTGTAATAAAATGCTGGACGAAAAGGTGGTATCTTCTGTAACAGATGATTTCTATAATACGCCTGCTGGTTTCCAGAGCGCTGTGACTGGCGGTTATGCTGGTCTGCGTAGTTTTTACAGTACAGAGCGTGGTATGACGGTATCTGTATTTGGTACGGATACTTATACGAATGGTTCTGATGGTGATTTCAAATTCGCGAACCAGTATACGTCACAGTTAGATGCGCGTTATATACATCTCAGAGATATCTGGAATAATTTTTATCAGTCGATCAATACCTGCAATGCAGTGTCTGACAGGGCTGATCTTGTTCCTGGTTTAGATAGTACCGTGAAACATATTGGTATTGCACAGGCTCGTTTTTGCCGTGCGAATTATTACTTCCTGTTAGTACAGATGTTTGGTAAAGTACCATTGCAGCTGAAGGAAAACAAACAGATCGTTACAGAGTCTCATCGTGATCCTGTGGATGCTGTTTATAATGCGGTGATTGCAGACCTTCGTTATGCTGCGCAGAACTTACCGGTTACACAGTCTGACTGGGGGCGTGCTACTAAACCTGCAGCAGAGCATTTGCTGGCCCGTGTATTCCTTACCAGGGCTTCTTCTGAAGTAGCGGTTACCGGGGATTATGATAGTGCGGCTGTTTATTCTACGCGTGTTATTTCTCAGTATGGTTTTCAGTTATTGCCTGATGTTGGGCAGGTGTGGGCACAGGGAAAAGAGAATAACTTTGAAACGATATGGGCGGTGCAATATACTACTGATGCGCTGTACAACTCCGGTGATAATAATGCCTGCCGGTTTTTCCTGATGCAGTATGATGTGTTGGCGGGTATGAAGCGTGACCTGGCTAATGGTACGCCCTGGAAGCGTTTCCGTCCTACTAAATTTCTGCTGGATACGCTTTATAGTGACAGGGTGAATGATGTGCGTTATGAGAAGTTCTTTACTTCTGTATGGTATGCGAATAATCCTACTGCTAATCTGAAAACAGGAGATACTTCTGTATATATGCCTGGTTACGATGTGCCGGATGCGCTTATCGCCAGTAAGAAGTATATGCTGGTGCCTCCGCGTAATTACACAGAGAAACTCTATCCTTCTTTAAACAAGTTCGCAGATGCGCTGCGTCCGGATAACCAGGCTTCGGGTGTAAGACCTTTTATTGCTTACCGTCTTGCAGAAGACTATCTGATAGCAGCAGAGGCTTACCTGATGACCAACGACAAGACTACTGCTATTGGTTACATGAATACCTTACGTATGCGTGCAGCAAGAACCGGTTCTACAGCTTCAGAAACGACTTCTTACCGCGATGCGATGAAGATTTCCGAAGCCCAGCTCAATATCGACTTTATCCTCGACGAGCGTGGACGTGAACTGGTTGGCGAACAACAGCAATGGTTCGACCTGGTACGTACTCACAAGCTCCTGGAGCGTGTGCGCTTACATAATCCACAGGGTGGTCCCAACATAGAGGCTAAGCATGTATTACGCCCTATTCCACAAGATCAGATCGACAGAACAAGTAACGAGTTCTTACAGAACGACGGTTATTAATTAATAGATTATCCTTATCCCTCATTTACTCCATCAGAAAATCAAATAAAAGAGCCTGTATCCCCGGATACAGGCTCTTTTATTTACAAACCCACTCCTAAAATCTGTAACTTTAATACTCACTCCAAAAACATATTACCCCATGGCACAGAAGAAAATTCTCTTTCTCACAGGCGATTACGCGGAAGATTATGAAACAATGGTCCCATTTCAGATGCTGCAGATGGTAGGACATGTTGTACATGCTGTTTGTCCGGAAAAAGTAGCAGGTGATAAAATAATCACGGCCATTCACGATTTTGAAGGCGATCAGACATATAGCGAAAAGCGGGGGCATTATTTTGTTTTAAATGCCTCTTTTGCGGATGTACATGCAACTTCTTATGATGCACTGATGATTGCAGGAGGGAGAGCCCCGGAGTACCTGCGTTTAAATGCAAAGGTGATTGAGATTGTGAAGCACTTTGCAACTGCCAATAAACCAATTGCAGCTGTTTGTCATGGTATACAGATCCTGACCGCCGCAGACGTAGTAAGAGGGAAAAAACTGACAGCTTATCCTGCTGTAGGACCGGAAGTAACCATTGCCGGAGGGCATTTTGAAGCAGTGAATGTGTATGAAGCAGTTACAGATGGTAACCTGGTAACAGCACCCGCCTGGCCAGCCCATCCTCAATGGATAGCTGCTTTCCTGAAAGTACTGGGAACAAAGATCGAACTATAGCGCTTTTTTGCTATTTTTGGTATAATAATCAGCTTCCTATGAAAAAGACTTATTTATTATCCATCTGCCTGCTTTTTGTGGTGACTGTTACCAATGCTCAGTTGGTAAAAGTTGAAAAGGACGGGAAATTCGGCTTTAGTAATGCTGCGGGGAAGGTGGTAATTCCTGCTAAGTATGACTCTGTGGGTAGTTTCCAGAACGGATATGCGGTGGTACGGCTGAAGCATAAGTTTGGGTATGCTTTTGAGAATGGGCATGTGTCTGCTGTGAAATATGATACTGTATGGGTTAAAGACCCGTTGTATCCCGGAATAGGGCTGAAAGGGAAGAAAGGAGCGATGGATACCAGTGGAAGAGAGTTTGTTCCCCCTCTATATGATGAAGTGGTAAGGGTCAAAGAAGGGTTTGCCACTGTGCAGCTTAATGATAAATATGGAGTAGTTAACCAGAAAGGGAAGGCTGTACTGAAGCCGATTTATGATGTGGTAGGGATTGTGTCTAACGGAAGTACCATTGTATATATGGATGGCAAATGTGGCCGGGCAGATTTGAATAAGGGGACTGTAGTGATGACGGTTTATGAGAAAATAGGGGTCTTTAAGGATGGCTTGGCCTGGGTTCGTCTCAATAAGAAATTTGGTTATATTAATACAAAAGGAGACCTGGTAATACCTGTTACTTATGATAATGCCCGCGACTTTAACGACGGGCTGGCCCCTGTAAGTACAGGGAAAAAATATGGGTTCATTGATAAAATGAACCATTTAGTCATTCCCCTGAAGTACGATAATGCCTTTATCTTCTCAGAAGGCCGTGCCCTGATACAGCTCAATAGCAGAGTAGGTTATGTAGATAAAGAGGGTAATGAATCCTGGACGGAATCTGTTCCGGGAACAATACAGACACTCCGGACTGAAGAGAATAAGTGAGTATTGGTTCTTACTTAAAAAGAAATTCTTTACCTTTGCAGCCAAATTCAAAAGGCCCTGGTGGCTTTATTGTCGTATAAAATAAAGTAATACATAAAACATTATGTCCGGTCAGCTTAAAGAAGTTCGCAACCGTATAAAGTCTACTCAGTCCAATCTGCAGATCACTAAAGCTATGAAAATGGTAAGTGCTGCAAAGCTGCGTCGTGCCCAGGATGCTATCCAGCTCATGCGTCCTTACGCCGTGAAACTGCAGGAAATGTTACAGAATATCGTTTCTAACAGCGAAGGTAGTATTGAACTTGCACTGGCTGCCCAACGCCCGGTAGAGAAGGTACTGATCATCGCGATCACTTCCGACAGGGGATTATGCGGTGCTTACAATTCCAATGTAATTAAGCTGGCAAAACAGGTGATCCGCGAGAAATACGCAGAACAGTTTGCTAAAGGACAGGTAGAGATACTGCCTATCGGTAAAAAAGGCTGGGAACATTTTAGCAAGAGCGGTTACAAACAAAACGAAGCTTACTGGAATCTGTTCAGTCGCCTTGATTTTGAAAATGTTAAGGAAGCTGCAGCAGTAGCCATGGAAGGTTTCACCAAAGGTGACTACGATGCAGTTGAAATCATATACAGCGAGTTCAAAAATGCTGCTACCCAGCGTTTTGTATCTGAACAGTTCCTTCCTATCGCCAAAGTGGAAACACCGGCAGGACAGAAAGAAACCCGTGCAGATTTCATCTTTGAACCTGAGAAGCAAACACTCATCGCTGAATTAATGCCAAAGATCCTGAACACTCAGTTATATAAGGCGATGCTGGATGCAAGTGCTTCCGAACATGGTGCGCGTATGACTGCAATGGATAAGGCAACTGAGAATGCGAACGAATTGTTACGCAATTACAAGATCAGTTACAACCGTGCACGTCAGGCAGCAATTACTACAGAACTCACTGAGATTGTGAGTGGTGCAGCTGCTTTGAATGGTTGATCCAAGTAAGTTATACACATCAAATTAACATCAAAATATTTTGATTTCTTTCTAAGAGTCAAAGGCTGTATTTTCGGCCTTTGACTTTTTTCTTTAAAGGATGCAGGCCGGATATTTCCTGCAAATTGAAAACCGGACAATGGAGATCTCACAGATAATACCGCATGTTGAATCGTTGATATTTGCAGCAGACAGACCACTGCCTACGCTGGAAATTACTGACTTACTAAATAATGCAATGGCCTTCCTGGAAGACAGGGCTACTTTAGACCAGGTGGAAACTGCACTGGAAGCTGTAAGGGAGAAATATTCTTCTGAGTTTTACGCTTTTGAAGTAAGAGAGAGTGGGGGGGGATATCAGTTCCTGACCAAAAAGGATTATTACCAGACAGTGGCTCAGCTGAACGGAGAGAAGTTCCTGAAACGTCTTTCTACTGCTGCGCTGGAAACCCTGGCGATTATTGCTTATAAACAACCTATCTCCAAAGGGGAAATAGAACATATCCGTGGTGTGGCTACTGATTATTCTATCCAGAAGTTGCTGGAGAAGGAGTTGATCGTTATTACCGGTCGTAGCGAACAGTTACCCGGGAAACCTTTGATATATGGTACTTCCAAAGCGTTTATGGATTACTTTGGATTGAATTCTCCTAAGGACCTTCCTAAGCTGAAAGAAGTGTTTGAAGAGGATGTGGCTCCTACATTGATGCTTGATCTTGATGCGAATGGTAATACCATTGATGAACCGTTGAATATGATTGTTTCTGAGACGGGAGAATTGGTAGAACAGATAGAGTTACCGGATGGAGAACAGTTATCTGCTGTGATAGCTGGTGTTGTAAGTGATGAGACTTTGGAGAGACTGGATATTGATGTACCCGGGGGGATTGAACATGTAAGTGTTGAGGATGAAGATGTTGATGATGAACCTGTTGCGGAGGAAGATGCTATTTCTGACGATGTTATAGAAGCTCCTGAAGCGATTGTTGATATTGAGGAAGAGCTAGTTGAAGAGGATATAGTTGAGGAGGAGATAGTTGCTGAAGAAATACCAGAAGTTGTTGTTGCAAGTGTTGATGCTGAAGATGAGGAAAGCGACGAAGAGGAAGAAGATGATGAAGAAAGTGATGATGAGGACGAGGACGAAGAAGACGACGACAGTGAAGAAGAGGATGATAGTGATGAAGAAGATGACGATGAAGAAGAAGGAGATGAGGATGATGAGGACAGTGATGAAGATGATACAGAGGACGATGATAGTGAAGAGGACGAAGAGGACGACGAAAAAGAAAAATAACTTAAAACTCCTGACGATTAACCGTCAGGAGTTTTTTTATGACTATAAGTTTTTAATCACTGAAACAAACAGCTCACTCAGTTTTTTATCAGCAGTACCTGCTACTGCAATGATCTCTTCCAAAGAGACAGCTTTCAGGTTATCAGGATCACATTCATCAGTAATCACTGATATAGCCGCACAGGGCAACTGTAACTGATTCGCTACTATCACTTCAGGTACAGTACTCATCCCCACCATATCAGCCCCGATAAGCCTTAAGAAGCGATATTCAGCTCTTGTCTCCAGATTAGGTCCCATTACAGATACGTATACACCTGTGTGTAAGGTTAAGCCTTTCTCTGCAGCTGAAGTTTGTAACAGGTTGCCAAGGTGCTTATCATAAGGCTGGCTCATATCCGGGAAACGGGTGCCAAAAAAAGATGAATTAAGCCCGCGCAGCGGGTTCTCCGGCTGCAGGTTGATATGATCATCCAGCAATACCATATCGCCTTTTTTAAAGGCCGGATTCATACCTCCGGCAGCATTGCTTAACAACAGTTGCTGAATACCTAATGCTTTCATTACACGTACCGGGAAAGTGATCTCCTGCATGGTATAGCCTTCATAATAATGAAACCTACCCTGCATAGCAATAACTGGCGTATCTCCAATTTTGCCATAGATCAGCTGGCCTTTATGAGATTCCACAGTACTCAGCGGAAAATGAGGGATCTCATTATAAGGAATACTCTTTTCTATTTGTATGTGATGGGTCAGCTGACCTAAACCTGTTCCCAGTACAATACCCACCCTGGCCTGATGGTAGTTGAATCCCCGTAAGTAATTGACAGCAGTGTTAATCTGTGCTTCCAGTTTATGCATCTTTATTTAAGTTGTATAATGTTTATCTCTGATCATTGAAACTACTTATATAGACATTTGAGATTTTTAGGTAGTGACTAAGTTTGATTACATAATCTTCGCGCAGATGTTATTGCTTATAAATACACCTTATCTGACGTGAATATTAGGTGAAGTTAAATTGAAAAACAAATCCTGCACCCATATTCCAAAGCTAAATCAGAGAACTAAACAGTCAGATGCAGTGTATTTATAAGCAATAACATCTGGGAATCACATTCAAACTGAGTCACTATTGATCTTTATTTAACCAAAGCTAAATCAGAGAACTAAACAGTCAGATGCAGTGTATTTATAAGCAATAACATCTGGGAATCACATTCAAACTAAGTCACTATTTAAGTTGTTTAATCTTAATATTTCTCCAGCGTACTTTAATGCCTCCACCAGCATGGATCTGCAAAGCGATCTGTCCTGTTTTCTCTCCAATCTTCGCATCTTTCAGTGTAATCATTTCATGACCATTCAGCCAGGTGGTTACATCATCTCCCTCTACTCTCACTTTCATCGTATTCCATTCTCCCATTTTCAAATACTGTTCTTTCTCTGCCGCAGGCTGGATCAGCCATCCACGTCCGTAAGATTCATAGATACCACCGGTATGTTGTCCGGGAGGAGCTACTTCCGCCTGCCATCCGGCAATTTTAGTACCTTCTATGGAAGAGTGGAAGAATACACCGCTGTTACCATTGGCTTCCTGTTTGAATTCTACGGTAAGCTCGAAGTTCTTGTATTCTTTGTCGGTACCAAGGTATCCGTATTCTTTATCAGGACCGCTTTCACATACGAGTGTACCATTCTCAGCATACCATTTCTCGGTACCATAAATTTTCCATCCGGCCAGGTCTTTACCATTAAATAAAGACTGGGCAAAGGTAGTAGAAGCAAACAGGGCTATAAATGAAATTAAAATGAGTTTCTTCATAATCTGGAGTTTTTTAGACTCAAAAAGTATAAAAAAAAGGCGTCCTATTCAAATAAGACGCCTTTTTAACTATCATGATGCTTTTACCTTGCCACGTTCACCGCACGTTTTTCACGTATAACGGTTACTTTAATCTGACCAGGGTATTGCATTTCTGTCTGAATTTTAGTGGCAATCTCGAAAGAGAGGCGATCTGCATCAGCATCGGTCACCTTATCACTTTCTACGATCACACGCAGCTCACGACCCGCCTGGATAGCATATGCTTTCTCCACACCATCATGTGCAAGTGCCAGGTTTTCAAGGTCTTTGATACGCTGTAAGTAGCTCTGCATGATTTCACGACGGGCACCGGGACGCGCACCACTGATGGCATCACAGGCTTGTATAATCGGAGAGATCACATATTGCATTTCCATTTCATCGTGGTGAGCACCGATGGCATTTACCACCGCAGCATGTTCACCATATTTCTCAGCCAGTTTGGCACCTAACAGTGCATGGCTCAGTTCTGTTTCTTCGTCCGGTACTTTACCGATGTCATGCAGCAGACCTGCACGTTTTGCTAATTTAGGGTTGAGGCCCAGTTCAGCAGCCATCACACCGCAAAGGTTCGCAGTTTCTTTAGAGTGCATTAAGAGGTTCTGACCATAAGAAGAGCGGAAACGCATCTTACCTACCAGGCGAACCAGTTCTTTATGAAGGCCATGGATACCCAGTTCAATCACAGTACGCTCACCGATGTCCATTACCTGTTCTTCCAGTTGCTTCTTCGTTTTTTCTACAACTTCTTCGATACGTGCAGGGTGGATACGGCCATCCTGTACCAGACGCTGCAGGGATAAACGTGCAATTTCACGACGTAATGGATCGAAAGAGGAGAGTACAATTGCTTCAGGGGTATCGTCAACAATCAGGTCAACACCGGTAGCCGCTTCAATAGCGCGGATGTTACGACCTTCACGACCAATGATCTGGCCTTTGATTTCATCGCTTTCCAGGTTAAATACAGTGATGGCATTTTCGATGGTATGTTCTGCCGCTGTACGCTGGATAGACTGTATAATGATCTTTTTGGCTTCTTTGTTTGCTTTCAGCTTCGCATCTTCGATAATCTCCTGGATATGAGACATTGCCTGGTTACGGGCTTCATCTTTCAGGCTTTCAATTAACTGGTTACGAGCTTCGTCTGCAGTGAGGGCCGCTACTTTTTCAAGGCGGCGGATATGTTCTTCCTGGTGTTTTTCCAGTTCTGTACGCTTCACAGCTACTAATTCCATCTGGCGGGTCAGATTCTCCTTAATCGCCTCATTCTCCTGCATTTGTTTCTGCAGGCTCTCTGTCTTCAGTGTTACGCCCTGCTCTTTCTGTTTGATCCTGTTTTCTGCATCGGCCAGCTTCTGGTTGCGCTGCATGGTCTCTTTCTCGTGTTCACTCTTCAGATGAAGAAATTTCTCTTTTGCTTCGAGTAACCTGTCTTTCTTCAGGTTTTCGGCGGTCATCTGTCCTTCTGCTATTATTTTCTGGGCTTGTAATTCTGCATCCGTTATCTTTTGCTGTGTGCTTTTGGCAAAAATCACCTTACCTAACAAAATGCCTATGATCAAAGCCGCCACTGCGGCTATTGTCGTTATTAAAGTAGAATCCATACAAAAAATTTAAACTTGATTTATGTTGCATTCCTGGCCACATTCCCGTTCCGTGGAAAAGGTAGAGGGTTAGAACTTGATTCGCGAAAATACAAAAAGATGTGCGAAATGATGAGATAATGCGCTGAGAAGCAGATTATTTCAGGTGTTCGTCCAGCAATGTTTCCAGGTGTTGTAATTTTTCCTGAAGGAAGGGCGCCATTCCGGCCTGCTCCTTTCCTCCGCTGGTAACAGGATGAGTGGCGTACATAATGAGGGCCATCGCGATATAATCCTGGAGGTCTTTACCCGCATAAGCGGTTTTGAACTCCACGATCTTCTCGTTGACTTCCTTCATGGTGCGACGCACCGCTTCCTCTTCCTCCGGTTTAATCTTAATACGGTAGGACCGGTCGGCCACTATAATATTAATAGGGATGAGATTTTCCATCATGTTGTTCTTGGTTGTAGGCGGCTTTACTAGCTGTTCAGTAAGGCGATGCAGCGGTCAATTTCCCGGATATAGTCATTGATCCTTGTCCGCATCTCCTTCTTAAACTCATCATCATCTTCTTTATTTGATGGAGCCCCCTGTGTATTCCCTGCAATCTTGGTCATTTGCAGTTTATTAGACAGGTGGGCAATGGCATCGTTCTGCGCACTCAGTTCTTCTTCATTTAATCGGATCTGCTCTCTCAGCAATACATTTTCTCCCTGCACCTGTTGTAATTTCCTTACCAGCAATTGCAGTTTATCCTCAATGCGTTGTATGTATTGCTCTAAAGCCATAATAATTATTTCCTTATTTCAGCATTTAGCTGTCCTTCAAATGCTTTTACCAGCTTTTCCATCACGCTATCGATCTCCTTATCCGTAAGGGTCTTTTGTGCGTCCTGGAATGTAAAGCTCACTGCATATGATTTTTTATCTGCGCCAAGCTTCTCACTTTCAAAAACATCAAACAGGTTCAGTTGTTGCAAAAGTGGCGATTTTACCGTTTTAGCGGCAGCCTCTACTGCTACGAACTGTATTTTCCTGTCGAGAATCAGTGCCAGGTCGCGACGTACGGCCGGGAACTTTGGTATTTCTTTGTAGAAGTTATTGCTTTTTTGCAGCAATCCCAACACATTCGTCCAGTTGAAGTCAGCAAACCACACTGGTTGTTTGATATCGAACTGTTTAAGTTTACCGGAAGAGATGGAACCAAGGGTCACAACTGTCTTATTACGGACGGTTATCTGCCACAGGCCATTAGTTTCAGGTTCTTTCCATTGCAGGCCGGTGATACCGAGCAACTGCAACAGGTTCTGTACATATCCTTTCAGGAAGTAGAAGTCGACCGGTTGTGCTTTATGCAGCCAGCTTTCCACAGTTTTCTGTCCGGTTAAATACAGGCATAAGTGAGGCGTTTCCTCATACACGTTCTTCTCGTAAGAAGCATATGTATTGCCGAATTCGAAGAATAACAGGTTGTCGTTCCGCCTGTTAAGGTTATGGGCCACGCTTTCCAGGCCGGTTTCCAGCATGGAAGGGCGCATGACGTCCAGGTCGGCACTGAGGCTGTTAATCATTTTCACCGTATTGGCCAGTACTTCAGGGGAGAAGTACTTACTGTTGGTGATAGAGTTGGTGAATATTTCGTTGAAACCGTTAGCAGCAAGATAGTTAGCTGCTTTTTCACGGACTTTCTCTTTGTCTGGTCTTGCGGCGGCAGCTGGTGTGATCGTTACCTGTGAAGGGATTTCAATATTATCCAGGCCGTCTATACGCATGATTTCTTCCACGATATCAGGAGCTATACTGATATCCGGTTTGCTGTAAGGCACTGCTACTCTGAACTTTTCAGGTGTTTTGAGCAGGAAGGTGAAGCCCAGGCTGGTTAAGATACGTTCTACCTTATCCGCAGGATAGTATTTACCACTCAGCTTTTTGATGTAAGCCCAGGTGGTTTCTACTTCTGCCTGTGCCTTTGGATGAGGATATACGTCTGTGATAGCAGAAGCAGCCTCACCGCCTGCCAGTTCGCAGATCAGTGCCGCTGCACGTTCCAGTACGTATACAGTACCGGACACGTCCACACCTTTTTCGAAGCGGGCAGCTGCGTCGGTACGCAGGCCATGCCTGAAAGAGGTAGGGCGGATACTGGCCGGACTGAAACAGGCGCTTTCCAGGAAGATGTTCTTAGTAGTATCGGTTACGCCGGAGTGAAGGCCACCGAATACACCTGCAAGGGCCATTGGTTCTCCATCGCCGTTACAGATAACAAGATCTGCTGCATCCAGTTTCCTTTCCTTTTCATCCAGTGTTACAAAAGGAGTGTTCTGCGGAAGGTTCTTTACAATGATCTTCCTGCCTTTGATAGCATTGGCATCAAAAGCATGCAGGGGCTGCCCTGTTTCATGCAGGATGAAATTGGTAATGTCTACTATATTGTTGATAGGTCTTACACCTATAGCTAACAGTTTGTTTTTCAGCCAGTCGGGAGAAGGTTTGATCGTTACCCCTGAAATGGTAATACCTGCATAACGAACACAGGCATCTGTATTTTCTATGGTCACGGTGATCGGGAAGGCTTCTTTTGCCTGGGGCAAAGGAGTGATAGCTGGTACTAAAGCCTTGTATTGCAGTGTGTTATCTGCGTTATTCAGGTAAGCACATACGTCTTTCACCACACCGAGGTGGCTCATGGCATCCATGCGGTTAGGCGTTAAGCCTATTTCGAAGATCCAGTCCTGAACAGGGTGAAAGATTTCCCTGGCGGGTGTACCTGGTATTAAAGAAGGATCCAATACTAATATGCCGGCATGACTTCCGCCCAAACCGATCTCATCTTCGGCGCAAATCATACCATGGCTCTCTTCGCCACGGATTTTGGCCTTTTTCATGGTGAGGGGTTCACCGCTGGCGGGGTAGATAGTGACGCCGATAGGGGCAACTACTACTTTCTGTCCTACGGCTACATTGGGGGCTCCACACACGATATTGAGGGGCTCTCCGTTGCCGGTATTGACCGTTGTCAGCTTCAGTTTGTCTGCATTGGGATGTTGTGCGGTGGTCAGCACTTCCCCTATGATAAGCCCTTCCAGGCTACCTTTAACGGATTCAAATTGTTCCAGGCTTTCCACTTCCAGACCTATACGCGTCAGGATAACAGATAGTTCCTCCGGTGATGGTTTTACCGGCAAATAGTCACACAGCCAATTGTACGAAATAGTCATTTGTAAGTTTATAAGTGGCGTAAAGTTAATAAATAAGGACAAAGGGTAAAAAGGAGATTGCATAATGCACAAAAAGAGCACATCCGTCTTCGCCAAATGTTATGTGGAAAATCTTTTTACACAAAGTTTGTGAATATGCTGACCTTTGTCTGGGGATTGGAAATCGATTTAGTGAATAAGTATCCTCCAGTCAGTGGATAACTGACATTTTGCGGGTGGATAACATGTGAAAGTGGTCTTATAAACTATATCAGGAATCAATCTTTAATAAGTGGGAAATTGCGGTTACCTTAGTTTTTCGGCCCTAAAAAGTTTACAATTTGGCAAGGACATCACAATGAAACTGGTACAATAAAATTGTAGAAACTAAGGAATAGCCCATATTATTTCACAACTTTTTTAATAGGCATTAATTATATAAATGGATCTGAATCTAAAGAAAGACCGCAATGTGCGCCGCAAGCCGTCCGTTGACATTTCATCTATGATGTACGGCAAGATACCGCCGCAGGCTAAAGAAATGGAAGAAGCGGTACTGGGTGCAATCATGCTTGAGAAAGGCGCATTCGATTCTGTTATTGAAATATTGAAAGGGGAGTGCTTTTACGTAGAGGCACACCAGAAGATTTATTCGGCAATGACCAAGCTGGCCGGTAAATCTATGCCTATAGATATTCTTACTGTAGTAGAGGAACTCAAATCACTGGGTGAACTTGAAATGGTGGGAGGACCTTATTATATAACGAGACTCACCAATATGGTGGTGTCTTCTGCCAATATCGCGGCACATGCCCGTATTATCCTTCAGAAATTCATCCAGCGTGAGCTGATCCGTATCTCCGGCGAAATCCTCAGTGAATCTTATGAGGATACTGCGGATGTATTCGACCTGCTGGATTCCGCAGAAAGCAAACTTTTTGAAGTAACCAATAATCACCTTCGTAAGAACTACGATAGTATCGATAAGATCCTGGTAAATACCATGAAGAGGATCGAGGACCTTCGTAACAGGGGAGATGATATTACCGGGGTCCCTTCCGGTTTCCCTTCACTGGACAAGGTAACTTATGGCTGGCAATCAACGGATTTGATCATCCTGGCTGCACGTCCTGCGGTGGGTAAGACGGCGTTCGCGCTGAACCTCGCCAGGAATGCTGCTTTGCATCCCCGTTTCCCTAAAGGTGCTGCATTGTTCTCCTTAGAAATGTCATCCGGACAGATCGTTCAACGTATCCTGTCCGCGGAATCTGAGATAAAGCTGGAAAAGATATCCCGTGGTAAGCTGGAAGAGTATGAGATGAAGAAGCTGATGACCCATGGTATCGAACGTCTGGCAAAGGCGCCTATCTTTATAGATGATACACCGGCACTGAATATCTTTGAGTTACGTGCAAAGGCAAGAAGGCTGGTACATAATCATGGTGTAGGGTTGATCATCATCGATTACCTGCAGCTGATGAGTGGTTCTTCTGATGGTAAGGGTAGTAACCGTGAGCAGGAAATCAGTAAGATCTCCAGGGATCTGAAAGGGATGGCGAAGGAATTGGGAGTACCCATTATCGCGCTGTCTCAGTTGAGTCGTGACGTGGAAAAACGTAAAGACGGTAACAAGATGCCACAGTTGAGTGACCTTCGTGAATCCGGTGCTATTGAGCAGGATGCGGACATGGTATTGTTCCTGTACCGTCCTGAGTATTATGAGATCAATACAAATGAGATGGGAGAATCCAATAAAGGTGAGACCCACGTGCGTATAGCGAAACACCGTAATGGTCAGCTGGATACTATCAAGCTACGTGCGGTACTGGAGTTCCAGCGTTTTGAAGACGATGGTAGCCTGGAGAACCCGGCCAGCACCAGCGGTAACTCTTATGCAGGATTCCCAAGTCCTGGTGATGGAGGTAATAATGAAGCTAAGTTCTTTATCCAGAAAGGTTCCAAGATGAACGATATGGAGTTTGAAGAAGACGCTCCTTTTTAAATAATATTTTTAAAAGGTAACAGGGTGTCTCGCTTATAACGGGACACCCTTTATATTTTATGTGGAAGAAGTATCAACAGTTTTACAGAGATAATTTCCGTTTAGCTTATCCCGTAGTGATATCCCAGCTGGGACATACGATGGTTGCCCTCTCAGATACCATTATCATTGGCCATACCGGCGGCGTTCCGCTGGCTGCTGTAGCATTGGGCAGTAGCTTGTTTTCTGTATTTATGGTAATGGGGATTGGTATGTCTTACGGACTTACACCGCTGATTGCACAGGAACATGGACGTGGTAATATTGAAGCCTGCGGCTCTCTGCTGCGGCATAGTCTGTTTATCAATTTAATTTTAGGACTGATATTATCTACTGTTATTATTATCGGTAGTAATTATCTGCACTTACTACATCAGGAACCGGATGTACAGGAACAGGCGCGTCCTTTCCTGCAATTCCTGGGGGCTTCGTTTTTTCCGTTGATGGTGTTCCTTAGCTTTAAGCAGTTTGCTGAAGGGCTGGGATTTACACGTCAGGCAATGAATATCAGTATTATAGGCAATGTGATCAATATCGTGATAGGGATTACGCTGGTATATGGATTTCATTTAGGTGTCGTTGGGGTAGGGATCGCAACGTTTGCCGACAGGCTTTTGATGGGAGTAGCCATGGCCTGGTATGTATTAAAGGGCAACCGTTTTAAAAAGTATATTCATCAGTTTGGACATTGGCATTTATCTGGTGCCGCTATTAAGAAGATCTTAGGGATTGGTGCGCCGGTGGCCTTGCAATATATTTTTGAGATCAGTGCTTTTAGTGGTGCTATTGTTATGGCAGGATGGATAGGGGCGAGAGAACAGGCTGCACACCAGATAGCTATCAACCTGGCTTCCATTACATATATGATGGCCAGTGGGATTTCTGCGGCTGCTGGTATTAAGAGCGGGAACTATTTCGGGGCCAGGCAGTTCAGGGAGCTGCGTATGTCTGCCATTGCCAGTTATCATATGGTATTGATCATGATGAGTACCACTGCGCTGATATTTATGGTATTCTGCCGGCTGCTGCCTTTGATCTATATCAGCGATGTGGCTGTAGTGGAACTGGCGGCGCACCTGATTATCATTGCTGCATTCTTCCAGTTATTTGATGGTACACAGGTATTGGGGCTGGGGATTCTTCGTGGTTTGGGTGATGTGAAGATGCCTACTATTATTACTTTCCTGGCTTACTGGGTACTTGGGTTGCCTGTCGGGTATTTCCTGGGCATCTATTTAAACTTTGGTGTACAGGGGATCTGGTGGGGATTGTTATTAGGGTTGTTGACTGCTTCTATCCTGTTGTTTTTCAGATTCCAGCATAAGACCAGGAAGGCTATTCTTGAAAATGATAATTTTGCAGCAATTTAAAGATATGTTTTACGCAAAAGATATTTCTCCGCAGGCAGATAGTTATACAATGGATGAACCTACTTCCAAGTATTGTATCATGGTGTTACGGCATACTGCCGGGGATGAAGTGTTGCTGACAGATGGCCGTGGGGGGCGTTATACGGCTGTGATTACAGACGATAACAGGAAGAAATGTGTGCTGAAGATTACCTTATATACGTTGATGCCGCCGGTTGCCAGTCCTGTGAGGATAGCGATTTCTTTTACCAAGAATACTTCCCGGATAGAGTGGTTCCTTGAAAAGGCAACGGAGATAGGGGTGCAAATGGTGTTGCCGTTGGTGAGTCAGCGTACGGAGAAGGAAAAATTCAGAGCAGACCGTTTTGAGAATATATTGGTATCAGCTATGCTGCAATCGCAGCAGTATTATTTACCGGAGCTGGCAGCGCCGGTTTCTTTTGATAAGCTGATACAGCAACCGGGGGCGGATCAGTTGTTTATCGCGCATTGTTTACCCGAAGAGAAGGCGCATTTGTGGCAGGCCATGCAGGCAGGGAAAGATAGTCTGATGCTGATAGGGCCAGAAGGCGATTTTACGCCGGAGGAGATAAAGGCAGCACTGGGGCTTGGTTTCAAGCCTGTGTCCCTGGGTAATACCCGGCTGCGTACGGAAACAGCCGGGGTAGTAGCCTGTACTATGATGAATGCGGTGAATGTTATTTAAGTCCTGTGCAGATTTTCTTTACGATAGTAGGACCTTCATATACAAATCCTGTGTATACCTGTACCAGGGAGGCTCCTGCATCTAACTTCTCCTGTGCATCAGCAGCAGTAAAAATCCCTCCTACAGCAATGATAGGGATGTTCCCGTTAGTATGCTGATGGATGTATTTAATCACTTGTGTTGCCCTTTCCTTTACAGGCAGTCCGCTTAATCCACCGGCACCGATAGCGGTTACTTCGTTCTCAGGTGTTTGTAATCCTTCCCGGCTGATAGTCGTATTGGTAGCAACGATACCTGCCAGTTTAGTTTCCTGTATAATTTCTATGATATCATCCAGCTGGCTGTCCGTTAAATCAGGAGCAATCTTCAGCAGGATAGGTTTAGGCTTGGTTTTAAGGGAGTTTAATGTTTGCAGATGATGCAGCAATTGTTTCAGCGGTTCTTTTTCCTGTAATGCGCGGAGATTGGGCGTATTGGGAGAGCTGACATTTACTACGAAATAATCTACCACATCAAATAAGGCATGGAAACATTTCTCATAATCGCTGATGGCTTCCTCATTAGGTGTAATCTTGTTCTTGCCGATGTTACCACCTATGATGATATCTGAGCGACGTTTCTGCAGGCGTTTAGCTGCGGCTACGGCTCCACCGTTATTAAAGCCCATACGGTTGATGAGCGCCTTATCTGCCGGAAGACGGAATAAGCGGGGCTGATCGTTACCTGGTTGAGCCACAGGTGTTACAGTACCTATTTCCACAAAGCCGAATCCCAGACTGGCCAGTTCATCTGTATATTTAGCGTCTTTATCGAAACCCGCTGCCAGTCCTACCGGATTTTTGAATGTAAGTCCCCAGAGTGTTTTTTCCAGGTCTTTACGTGCAGGCATACAATATGTGTGTACCAGTTTTCGTCCCATAGGCAGGCTGTGCAGAACTTGCAGGCCTTTCATTACCTGGTAATGAATATTTTCCGGCGGGAAACGGAATAATAAGTTTCTGAGAAGGTTGTACATGCGGGCACAAATATAATATTTGTAATCGCATTGATCTTTACGCCGGAGTATTATTTTTGTAACTGTTACCATGCTCGACCGCCACACATTAGAAGCCATCTTTAAAGAACATCATGCCCATTGCCTGGCTTTTGCCCTGCATTATACCGGTGATGCACATAACGCCGAAGAGGTAATTCAGCAGGTATTCCTGCGGTTATGGGAGAAACGTGCGACCATTGAGATTACAGGGGGGACCAAATCCTATCTTTTTGCTGCTATCCGTAATACGGCCATTAGTAACTGGCGGAAGGAGACGGTACGTCTGGAAAAGGAGAATGTTGCCGGGACTTTCCGTTTTGCGGATTTGTCCGTCCAATCTCCTGTGTGGGAGCTGGAACGGTTATATCAGCAGGCATTAGACCTACTGCCGGAACGTTGCCGGGAAGTGTTTGTGTTAAGCCGGCAACAGCAGCTGAAGTATTCCGAAATAGCTGAAGTGATGAATATCTCTGTGAAAACGGTGGAGAACCAGATGGGGAAGGCGTTAAAGATCCTGCATAAGGAGTTAAGGGAGTATTTGAATAGTGTGCTGCTGTTTTAAAAGGGTAGGCAAAGTACGCGGTTAATGTAAATTTTTATCCCCGTAGGGGAATCTTCCTTCCACCCGCGTCAGATATATATCGTTTAAACCACACTGACTTGACTATGCTCTATTCTGAAGAAGCATTATATACCCTGCTGTGCAAATATGTGCTTTCCGAAGCGGATGCGGAAGAGCGCCTGTGGGTGGAAGAATGGCTACAGACGGACTCTCGGCATCCACAACTCCTGGCGGCCCTGGAAAAGGTACTGAGGCAGATCCCGTACAAGGAAGATGCAGTAGCTGCAGAAATCGCCTGGCAGCGGTTGAGTGCTAAAATGGAAGGAAACAGCTGGATGGAAGAAACTAACCCGATAGAAGAGCGCCTCCAGATAGAGCCAAAGCGCAATACCTGGTGGATGGCCGCCGCCATATTCGTGCTGGCAGCAGGAGCCGGCTTATGGTGGATAGCTGGAAGGAGTAACAGGTCAGAGACGTTTACCGGGCCGGTAATGGCACAACTGAAGGATGGCTCTACCATAGAACTGGATAGCCTGGCGCAGTTAGAGGTATTACCTGGTTTTGGCAACAGGCAGCGCCTGGTAAAATTAACGGGTAAAGCAGTATTTGATGTAACGCCGGACGCTGTTCATCCGTTTATTGTGAAACTGGGAGAGCGGGAAGTAAAAGTGCTGGGAACAAAATTTACTATAGACTGTACAGATAAGGGGTTTTTACGTGTGCATGTGAACAGCGGCAGGGTGATGGTGAAGGATAACAGGGATAGCGTGGTATTATCCACAGGAATGTTGCTGGAGCATCAGGCAGGGCAATCTGCTAAAGTAGCAGGACATGTGATGAATGCGGAAAAGAAAGAGCTGGTGTTTGCTGACACGCCACTGAGTGAAGTATTACAAACGATCGCTGTAGTATATAATAAAGAAGTAACTGTGGATAGTGTGTTACTGGGTTTACCGGTTACAGCTACTTTTACCGGGGAACCGGTAGAAAATGTACTGTCGGCCATTACATTTATGACCAATACAACAATTATACAGCATGCCTCAGGTATTGAGTTGAAGAAGCATGAAGAATAAACAGTCGTCTATGATGGGAAAAGTACTGCTGTGGATGCTGCTGATAGGCATTCCTGGGCAGGTGTTTGCGTGGGACTGGCACACAAAGGTAACTGTCGCCATACATGAACAGCCTTTACAGGTTGTATGTGAATTGCTTGAACAGCAGTATGGAATTCATTTTTCATATAGCAGGGATATTGTAAACCTGTCGCGCAAAGTAACCGTGACAGCACAGGACAAGCCGCTCAGGGATTTGCTGGATGAGATCTTCTCTCCTTTTGATATTTACTTTGCACGCATAGGCGGGCAGATCGTATTAACCGTGAAAAAAGACCCGCAACGTACAGTCAGCGGATATGTAGAGGATGTACGTACCGGTGAGCGGTTAATAGGGGCTACGGTTTACTCGCCTGTACAGCGGGTAGGAACGACCACTAATCAATATGGATTTTTCAGTCTTACATTGCCGAAGGATACCTGTAGCTTACAGATAACATACATAGGGTATGGTTCTTTCCGGTTACCGGTAACAGGTTTAAATAAGAAGCAGGTCATTGTCTCTTTACAACCCCTGAATAGTTTACAGGAAGTAGTTATTACAGAAACGCAACTGGACAGGCAACCCGGGCAAATGCAGATGAGCAGGATTAATGTGCCGGTGTCTGATATAAAGTCTATGCCCCGTTTATTGGGAGAAGCAGATGTGATGCGCACGATTGCTGCACTGCCCGGAGTATCCGGTGGTATTGAAGGTGGCGGGGCATTGAATGTAAGAGGTGGCAGCCCTGATCAGAATCTTATCCTGCTGGATGGAACACCTGTCTTTAATACTTCTCATCTTCTTGGTATTTTTTCTGTGTTTAATCCTGATATCGTAAAGAGTGCAGATTTTTATAAGGGCGCTTTTCCTGCACGTTATGGTGGACGATTGTCCTCTGTAGTAGATATCTCAACTAAGGACGGAGATATGCAGCATGTACACGGAGAAGCGGCAATAGGGCTGATTGCAGCCAAAGCAATGGTAGAAGGGCCTATCAAAAAAGATAAAACATCTTTTGTTGTCTCTGCCCGCCGTTCGTATACAGATCTCCTGTTGAATAATTCCTATGTTAAAGATGATGATGATGACCAGAGAAAAAATGATGTCAACATTTATTTTTATGATGCGAATGTGAAGCTCAATCATATTTTCTCCGCTAGAGACCGGATTTATATTAGTGTATATAAGGGAGAGGATAAGTTTTCTATGAAAAGAAATGATAATGCAGATAATACCCTTACGCATTTCGACTGGGGCAATACAACTGGTACGTTGCGCTGGAATCATATCTTTAATCCACGTTTGTTTGCCAATGCTACGGTGAATTATTCCCAGTATACTTTTTCTACTTCTTATACTTATGATTATGCTGCTGATAATAGTAGTGATGCTATTCATCTTTATGGGAAATATTATTCAAGGATAAAGGATGCTGTTGTTAAGCTGGACTTTGAATACAGACCGAATCCTGCGCATACGGTGAAATTTGGATTGGGGAGGATCGCACATACTTTTAATCCCGGAGAATCTATTTTAGAAAATTATTCAGGTACACAAACGCCTTTGGATACTTCTTATAATGATGAAGCAACAAGGGGAAAAGAAATGCTGTTGTATGCAGAAGATGAATGGAATATTACTTCTTCGCTACAGGTAAATGCAGGATTACATGTTTCTGGTTTTGTAGTAGATAAAATGTGGTATAATTCTGTGCAGCCAAGACTGGGTATCCGTTACCAGCTGCCACGTCGCTGGACAGTGAAGATGTCCTATACGCATATGAACCAGTACCTGCACCTGTTAACGAACAGCGTTACCAGTTTGCCAACGGATTTATGGGTGCCATCTACCAGCAAGGTGAAGCCCATGTTTTCTAAACAGACAGCTGTTGGTATCTGCAAAACAAGCAGTAATAATATGTTTTCATATTCTGTAGAAGCGTATTACAAGACGATGGATAATGTGATAGAATATAAAGACAATACTTCCCTGTTTAATACATCAGGGAAGAAATGGGATGAGCAGGTAGCGGTAGGGACAGGCCGTAGTTATGGTGGAGAAGTATTGCTGGAAAAGAAAAAAGGAAAGCTGAAAGGATGGATAGGATATACACTGGCATGGTCTGACAGGCAATTTGCCAATGTGAATGACGGACAGGCATTTCCTTATAAATATGATCGCAGGCATGATGTGGAAGTAGTGATTACAAGACAACTGGGTAAACGCTGGGAAGTATCTGCCAGTTGGGAATATACATCAGGGTTACCACTGACTTTACCTACTGCCAGTTATGAAGGGGTGAATGGTTCGTCTCCCTGGGATGCATCTCCCTATGCGCCGATCCTGGACCATATGGGTAAGCGGAATGAGTTCCGCGGCAGGGATCAGCACCGGCTGGACCTGAGTGCTACTTATACAAAGAAGAAAAAGTTATGGGTGAGGAGCTGGACATTCAGTTTATATAATGCCTATAATCAACCGAATCCTTTTTATTATACTGTTGTAACGGACAGGGTTAAACAGGAACGTTATCTCGCAGAGGTGAGTATCCTTCCTATTTTACCAAGTGTTACTTACGCGATAAAATTTTAAAGTTATGCGTTTCGTGTATTCCATCTTGTTAGTATTGATTTTTACTGCATGCCAAAAAGAATCTAAAATTTATATTCCTTATGATGGAGATAAGATTGTATTGAACAGTCTGATTCAACCGGATAGTCTTATTTATATACGGGTAACACAGAGTAAGGAAGTACGGGAGTATGGTAACCTGCAATTTCCTGAACTGAGCAATGCTACAATAACACTGTATGAAAATGGGATAGCGTTACCTACGCCTCAGCGGCAGGTCATTAATGGTTATGGTTATTATGTATCGGCAGGTGTAGCGCAGGAAGGAAAACAGTATAGTATTGGGGTGGAATACAAGGGGCTGGCTTCCGTAAGTGCGGCAGACAGTACACCGGCGCGTCCGGTAATTAAAGATGCACGTGCACAGCGGAGTATCAGCCGGCTGCGTTTTATCTTGAGTGATAATCCGGCTGAAACAAATTATTACAGCATCCGCTTTTTTAATGCAGACAGTGTGAACGGAGCGCTGGTCATTAACAGGACTGATACCCTGAGATGCCGTCTGGACCCTGGGTTTGAAAATAACTTTGTCGATATAATAGGCAATAATTACTATAGTGAGATTATCGTTTCTGATGAGCGGATTAATGGAAAGGAGACTTCATTTGTAATGCAGACACAAAAGCAATTAACAACCTCACATATTGTTTTAGAGGTGAGGGGCTTGACTGAAGGTGCATATAAATATCTCCTGGCCACATATACCCAACGGCAAGATGAAGGTAATCCCGATGTAACTTTTGATCCTGTTAATATCTACTCTAATGTGCAGAATGGCTATGGCATTGTAGCTGGTGTAAATGCAAGAGTGCTGTCGTTTAAGGTGGAATGACAAGCCTACTCTTCTACATAATATTTCGCTATAATTTCATTCAGTTTACATGACAATTTCACACACTCCGCAATAATAGTTGTGTCCAGTTCCGTATATCCCGCCGATTCCAGATGATAGATCTGAGGATAGATAGAAGATATCAGTCTTTTTGTAGCAGTGATCAACCCATCCTGCAGGTTGACCAATCTTTGTTGTTCGCACATCGCATCCTGGTAATAAGGCGATAGCGGGTTCAGTAATTCATCCCAGTCCATGGGCAGTGTTTTTTCAGATGATCAGGTAAAGCATTTATGAATTAACAACCATTGAGAGAGTTTGGTTTAACCTCTGCCTATATTTATATTTCCTTTTGCGTAAAGATTGTCATGAAATTTTCCCGAATTGATAAATAGATTACATTTCTATGACGTAGCTTTGCATTACTCAACTACTCCGCCACACCTGTCAGTCCTTCGTAAGGTATGATCCGCATGCCTTTACGAGATTGCTGATCCATTTATTTACGACAAGTAATAACACCGGAATGTCATAAAGTTCCGTAAGGGAATGCTATTGTGCCAATGCAGCACTTTATGGCCTTTTAGTGTCTGAAATACATTTATCAAGATACTTGCCGGAGCATGGCGGAGTAAAAATGCTTCCGGTGAGCCGATGGCTGGCCCTAACCCCGGGTAAGGTCAGCCATTAATTTTCTCATCTATCAACACTATATTAATAATGAACCGTTATCTGATTATATTATTTTCTTTGCTGTCTTTGAATGTACATGCACAGAAACGTATCGTATCCCTCAATGGGGCTGTAACAGAAATTGTTTGTGCGCTTGGATTTGAAAAAACACTGGTAGGTGTGGATGTTACCAGTACTTATCCCGCTTCCATGCAGCAGGTACCTAAAGTAGGGCATAACCGTAATATCTCTGCTGAGCCGGTACTGGCCTTGCATCCGGACCTTATTCTGGCAACAGATAATTTCATTCAGCCAACTGTCATTGATCAGTTTAAAAATGTAGGTGTAAAGACCGTCCTGTTAAAACAGGAATTTTCTGTAGAAGGCACAAAAAAACTAATTACTGAGATTGCTGCTGCTTTGCAGGTCCCTGCCAAAGGTGTTGCCTTGTGCAAACAACTGGATAAGGAACAGAAAGAGCTGCATATTGCTACTTTGGATAAAAAGGTATTATTTATATACGCCCGAGGAGCCGGTACTATGATGGTGGCGGGTAAAGAAACCCCACTGGATAAAATCATAGGGCTGGCAGGCGCAAAGAATGCGGCTACCGGGTTTAATGATTTTAAGCCGTTGACGCCGGAAGCGCTGGTAACAGCTAATCCTGATGTGATCCTGATGTTTGATGACGGACTGAAAAGTATGGGTGGAGTAGATGGGCTGCTGAAAGTACAGGGCATCCCACAAACGAATGCCGGTAAACAGAAAAAGGTAATAGTGATGGATGGACAGTTGCTGACGGGCTTTGGTCCGAGAGTAATACAGGCTGTAAAGGAATTATCTGAAAAACTGAAGGTAGCAGCGTGATTAAAAGTCTGAGCATTTCCTTTTTAACGATACTACTCATATTAGTAATCCTGATAGCTACGGGTACAGGTGCTATGCATATGTCGCCCTTACAGGTACTGGCCATATTACTGGAACGTACGGGAATTCATCTGCCGGTGGCATATGAAGAGAATATGTCGGGGGTATTATGGATGATACGTTTGCCAAGGGTAATACTGGGCGTATTAATAGGCGCAGGACTGGGAGTAGCAGGAGCCGCTTTTCAGGGGCTTTTTCGTAATCCCCTTGCCGATCCGGGCCTGATAGGTATCAGCTCTGGTGCATCTATGGCTGCGGTGGTCATGATCATTATACAAAATGCTTTGCCCATCTTTCATAGTGTGCCTGCTTTGAATTTCTATGCGTTAAATCTGGCTGCATTCGGAGGCGCTGTTATTACTACACTGTTTATTTTCCGTGTGGCACGTACCGGCGGGCAGGCGGTTGTATCTACGATGCTGCTGGCAGGAATTGCTGTAAGAGCGTTGTGTGAGTCTGTAACAGGACTGATGACATATCTGGCAAATAATGAACAGCTGCGTAGTATTACTTTCTGGTCGCTGGGAAGTCTTGGTGGTGCCAGCTGGCAAACTGTGCTGGGTGTGTTGCCTTTCATCGTTATACCACTGATATTATTACCACGACTGGCACCTGCATTAAACTTATTATCACTGGGAGAAAGGGAAGCGATGCATAGCGGAGTGAAGGTACCGCGTCTTAAAACACAACTGATCGTACTGGCAACGATGGCTGTAGCAGCGGGTGTGGCAGTGGCCGGGATCATTGGGTTTATCGGTTTGATAGTACCGCATATTGTGCGGCAGTTCACCGGACCGGATTACCGGATACTGGTACCAGGCGCTGCATTAGCAGGGGCGGTGTTATTGAGTGTTGCAGATTTATTGTGTCGTACTATTGTAGCGCCGGCAGAATTACCGGTAGGGATTATTACTGCTATCATTGGAGCACCTTTTTTTATATGGCTGATTATTAAAGAGAAGAAAACAATCATTGCATAATGCTGCGTGTAAAGGATATATCACTCATGTTGGGTAAAGCCGGCATCCTGAACAAGGTTTCACTGGAAGCCGGGGCAGGAGAGCTTTGTGTGATCATGGGGGCGAATGGTGCTGGTAAGTCTTCCCTGTTGAAAGTAATAGCGGGAGAGTATGAGCATTACCGCGGGAGTGTAAACATAGCAGGTAATGAATTGAGAAATATGCCGATAGCTGAACAGGCAAGGAAGCGTGCTGTACTTTCCCAGCAGTTCAATTTAAATCAGCCTTTCCCGGTAATAGATGTAGTGAGCATGGGGCGTTTTGTTTATGGCTCACATTTATCTGTACTGGATAAAGAAATTATCACCTGCGCATTAAAGACGATGCAGGTATACAACTTAAAAGACCGTACTTACCCTACTTTATCAGGAGGGCAGAAGCAACGCGTACAAATGGCGCGGGTGCTGGCACAACTGCTGGAAGAGCCGGACATATACGCTGTAAACTACGCAGGGAAAAAGATGTTATTACTGGATGAACCGGTGACAGGAATGGACATCCTTCATCAGCAGTTAGCCCTGCAACTGGCTACTACGCTGGCTGCACAGGGGGTACTGGTAATAGCCGTATTACATGATTTTCAACTGGCAGCTGCATATGCCCAGCGTCTTTTTTTACTGAAAGACGGGAGCTTGTACGCGACTGGTAGTGTAGAAGAAGTTTTTACACCACAACACATAAAACATTGTTTTGGTGTGGATGTTGCAGTTCTGCAACACCCGCACTGTAACTATCCGCTGGTAGTTTCCGCCGCTGCCGCCGGGTTATTTCAATCACCAGCCGTTATGGCAATAAACGAATTGTAAACATGAACGCAACTGCAACGCCAACATTAAAAGAACAATGGATCGCTTTCCGGGAACAAAACCCTAAAACAAGGATACGTGATGCGGCGACTCAGCTAAAGGCGAGTGAAGGAGAACTGGTGGCTGCCTGTACAGGTGCTGCTGTGCAGCATCTGAGAAATGAATTTCCTGCTTTTATACAGCGTATGAAAGAACTGGGAAAAGTGATGGTACTTACACGCAATGAAAATTGTGTGATAGAACGCAAAGGGATCTTTGAAATAATCAATACTGAAAATAAACATGTAGGTACTGTATTGGGTAAAGATATTGACCTGCGTATGTTTTTCTCCCGCTGGAAGTTTGGCTTTGCGGTGAATGATGATGAAGCTACAGGATTTAAAAAATCATGGCAGATATTTGATGCACAGGGGAATGCTGTGATCAAAATATACCCTACAGATCTTACGGATGTTACTGCATGGGATTTACTGGGGAAAGATTTTGCTGCTGCGGAACAACCGGGTAATATTACTGTTAGCCCTGCTGCTGCACCTGCTGTATATACACAGGATGTGGATGCAACTGCTTTCCTGCAGGACTGGTCATCATTACAGGATACACACGACTTCTTCCCTATGCTGATGAAGTATAAAGTATCCCGTGTACACGCGTTGGAAATTGCTGCGGGTAAGTTTGCCCGTCGTGTAGCCAATGATTGTGTGAAAGCAATTCTGGAAGATGCTGCTGCAAGCGGATTAGAGATTATGGTGTTTGTAGGTAATCCCGGCAATATTGAAATTCATACCGGGCCGGTAAATAAGATCCTGGAAATCCCTTCCTGGATTAATGTGATGGACCCTGATTTCAATCTGCATTTAAAAACAGATGCTATCGCACAATGCTGGGTAGTAGAAAAACCTTCTGTGGATGGAGTCGTTACTTCTGTAGAAGTGTTTGATGCAGCAGGAGAAATGATCGTACAGTTTTTTGGAAAGCGTAAACCAGGATCTCCTGAACTGGAAGACTGGCGCACGTTGACAAAGAAATTATAACAAAACCTAATAGGCTCCGTTAGGAGCCTCGTGTTTGTAGTGTACAAATTAAACAACAAAGCACAGACTCCGTTAGGAGTCCCCTAATATTCGCTTTTAGGGGACTCCTCACGGAGTCTATTGTAGAGGATAAAAACGTTTGCTACAAACACGGGGCTCCTAACGGAGCCTATTATGTAGATAAAAATTAAAGGCCCGTTTCCTCAAACGGGCCTTCGTCTACCTTAACCTTAACATGAACTATTAAAGCGACTTTAATTATTTAGTATATACTCTTACCCAGTCGATATAAGTAGTACCTACCTGTATCTTGGAAGTATCGAGGTTCTCGAAGTTATCTCCACCTACAGCAGCGTTCAGCGCTATGCGTTGCAGTTTACCGAACATGCTTTTGATGAATCCACCACCGCCGGTAGCATCGCCGGTGTATTTAGTGTTTACTATTTTACCATCCAGTAAGAACTGCAGGGTATCTTTCTGCCAGATAGATTCGTATACGTGATAGCAGGTAGTCAAATCAACAGTAGAGGTAATAACTGCACCATCTTTAGCAGTGATTTCTTCCGGTTCTCCGGATGTAGCACCATACCAGTAATCGGTAGTGTATACTTTAGGGTATTGGCCCTGTGATTCGAGGATATCTATTTCACCATTGGTAGGCCAGTCATCACCATATGTCCAGAAAGCAGGCCACATACCGTAACCAGCTGCCAGTTTGATACGTGCAGAGAAGCGTACTTTAGGGGTAGTTGTATTTGCAGAGAAATAGGTGTTGCTTTCAAGTCTGCCGGAAGTGTATTTAAACGTCTTCTGAGTAGAATTGTCAGGATCTGTAGCTCCTCTTACGGTTTCTTTTTTAGCAGTCAGTACCAGTTTACCATCTACGATAGTAACGTTGGCCGGTTTGTAGAGTTGTAACTCGTTATTATAGGCACCGCTATTCCATACCTGCCATTTGCTGAGGTCTGATGTAGCGAATTCTTCTCCGAATACTTTTTTATAACCCTGGGCCAGGATGGGAGCATCGGTCTGGTCGTAGTCGCAGATCCCTGTGGCTGATACATTTACTACGGCTTCTGTGAGCGGGGTGGGTTTTTGATCTATTTTATTGTTGTCTTTAGTACAGCTGGTTAAGCTTACTAAAGCGGTTACTGAACAGGTAAGTATGCTTGCGGCAATCGTTTTTCTCATAAAAATTGGTTTTTAGGTTATTGCAGGCTTCCTGTTAAAATGGCCATTTTTTCATATGCCTACCATAAAGACATCTGAAAAAGGTTAAACATTGATGCCTGGGAAAGATTTTTTTAATAATTTTTCTATTGCCCTACAGATAGTACATTTGGTAGGTCTGTTAGCCTTTCACGTTATTTTTTATCAATTATAAAACCCAAACACCATGAAATCCCTCATTCAATTAACCATGCTGATGCTGCTATTACAATTGCGCAGTGTCGGCCAACTCAATGTTTACGGCCCGGTAGCCGACAATTTACAGACCAGTACCTATAACACATTTGGCGTTCCAACATCTAATTACTGGTGGTGCGCTCATGGCATCGATGTATTATTAGACGGATACCTGCGTACCCGGCAGGATATCTATAAAACCCGTATGAAGAATCTATTGCTTGGCACTAAAAGTTTTAACGGAAACACGTATATCAATTATTTTTATGATGATATGGAGTGGATGGGGATTGCCACTATACGTTCCTATCAGGCTACCGGTGATGCAGATTATCTGGCTGTAGCGAATCAGCTATGGGCAGATATTCAGACCGGGTATTCGAACGGAGCGCTTGACTGGAACAAGGGTTGCCCGAATTGTAAGAATACCTGCGCCAATACGCCTGCTGTTATTATGGGGGTACGCATGTACAAAATGACCGGAGTCGCAGCCGATCTGCAAAGGTGTAAAGATATTTACGCTTTTGTAAAGGCTCATCTGGTAGATCCAACTACCGGTGCAGTATGGGATAACTACAATCCCGCCACCGGCGCTCTCGGTGCAGCTGTATTTTCCTATAACGTAGGCACTTATATAGGCGCTGGTCTGGAATTATACGAAGTAACCGGTGATGTTACCTACCTGAATGACGCGGTGAAAAGCGCAGAGTATGTAATGACATCCAGGATCACCAACGGGATGTTCTTCCTGGGTGCCACCGGTATGGGTGACGGCGGATTATTCAACGGGATCTTTGTCCGTTATTTTGCCCTGCTGGCAAGACAAGGGAATATTCCTGCGGATACAAAAGCGCGATATAATGAAGCCATCCGGTTTAATGCAGAGAAGCTGAGAACAAGTGGTATCAGCAGTTCATACCTGGTAGGGCCTAACTGGACAGTTCCTCCCACTACAACAGATTATGCCACACAATTGAGTGGTGTGATGTTAATGGAAACAGCAGCTACACTGGACCAGGCCTTCTTCTATAAAGATATCAACTATGGTGGCTCAGCATGGAGCCTGCCAGCTGGTAGTTATAATACTGCAGCGCTGGTAGCAAAAGGCATTAAGGATAATGATATCACTTCTTATACTATTCCTGCGGGTTACCAGGTTACTTTCTACAAGAATGATAACTTCACAGGTGGCAGTATGGTTGTAACCAGTAACAGCGCCTGGATAGGTGGTGCCTGGAATGACAGTATCTCTTCGCTGATCATTGCCCCTGTTGGAGCAACAGGTACACTGATACAGGCAGAGAATTACAGCAGTATGTCCGGCATTATTACGGAAACTACCACAGATACTGATGGAGGCCAGAATGTGGGCGCTATTGATACGGGTGACTGGATGGCATACAACAGCATTTATTTCCCAACTACGGGCACTTATAAGGTGGAATACCGTGTCTCCAGCTTAAGTGGTGGAGGCAGGTTGTCTCTCGACTTAAATGCAGGCACTACTATTCTCGGATACCTGGATATTCCTTCTACAGGTAACTGGCAGTCCTTTACCACGATCTCTCATAATGTAACTGTTACAGCAGGTACTTATAATCTGGGAGTATATGCGCAAAGCGGTGGCTGGAATATCAACTGGATAAGGATTACACCGGTTGCCAGTGCGGCAAGGGTAGCAGTAGCTCCTGCAAAAACTACGACTGCACTTACATTATATCCAAATCCTGTACATGATGTGTTAAGGATCAAAGCTCCTTTTGATCTGGCAGATGCTAAAATACAGATCGTGGATATGTCAGGTAAAGTAGTGATGCTTACCCGCAGCAATGCAGGTAGTATAGATGTATCACATCTGCCTTCCGGTGTGTATAATCTGGTGATTATACATAATGGACAACAGTTTGTGAAACGTTTTGTTAAATAGCTAAGCTGATCAATAATAAAGGGGGATCATTTCTGTAAGAGATGATTCCCCTTTTTATTTTTCCCAGATAGAAAAATCGTTTTCCTGATTCGCTCATTGCGGAATATTTATTCCCGGTACATTTGATATAGAGACATGCATTGTTTGCTGTCCCCAAAAAAATATTCACTATCCATGAAACCTGTCACCAAAAACCGTCAGTAGTATTGCTGACGGCTTGCGTAGAAGGTTATCAAAAAACAAATTTTATGTGTGCGATAAGAACATTGTGTATTAAAAATGAAGCGCATATCAGTCATTGTACTCATTGTCAAACGATGTATATATGGCATAACAATCTGATGCTGAATTTTACACCGGAAGATTTTGAAGAGTTCAGATATATCCTGAACAGACAGGAATTTCACGACTGCTGCCTGTTATTCCCGGATGGAGAGGAACGTGTTATCGTACATGCTCCCTGCAGAGATATCAGCTTTACCTTTACCCGCGGGCAATTGGAGGACCTTAAAGCCGCGATGGACGAATCTTTCCTGATGAAGGAAGTCTATGAGCTGATTAAATAACTTTTCCCTTTTGCGTAAATCATTTTCCTGATCAGATAAAGCCAATTGCTGATAACATGCTTTCTTTGCATGTACAATTTACTCCGCTAAAACCTGTGTTGTGTAGCAGCTGTTAACTCCGAAACAGTTAGCATAATACAGAAATATCATTATTGCCACAGGCTATGCCAGCCTTTGCTGCCATGCTTTTACAAGCGTAGCGGTGATGTATGCGCATGCATTATACCTACTTATGAAGCTACAAGCTATTGTGCTATTCTTTGCTGTTGCACTTTACAGCCGTGCAGATGCGCAGAAGATGGATTCTGTGTTGTTAAATGATGTTGTGGTAACAGGACAATACAAACCACAGTCGTTAAAAAATTCTGTTTACCAGGTGAGGACTATCACCCGTGAATATATTCAGCAGCGGGGTGCTACCAGCATTCTTGGAGTGCTGGACTATGAGCTGGGTGTACGTTTTGCCAATGACGCCACTTTGGGAGAAACCGATGTGGAGTTAATGGGAATGTCCGGAGCCAGTGTAAAGGTGCTGCTGGACGGTGTGCCGCTGGTAGACAGAGGAAGTACACGTCAGAGTCTTACGCAGATAGATGTAAATACAATAGAGCGTATTGAAATAGTAGAAGGTCCTATGTCTGTTGTATATGGAACAGATGCATTGGCCGGAGTGATAAATATTATTACTAAGAAAAATAACAATAATACGCTTTCTGTATACGCAAGGGTACAGGAAGAATCAGTAGGTAAAGAATATGCTGCGTTTAAAGGAAAAGGACAACACAATGAGAGTGTTGGTCTTAACTGGGGACATAAGGGATTCTTTGCCGGCGCCGGTGTTTCCCGTAATGATTTCGGGGGATGGGCGGATACGCTTACCGGTCGTAAAAAAGCCTGGAAGCCGAAGGATCAGCTTATGACGTACGGGACTTTTGGATATGGCAATCAGCACTTTAAAATATGGTACAGGCTTGATTATCTGAATGAGGATCTGATCAGTAAAGGTGATGTGAATTATGGTAACGGGAAGGCAACGGATCAGCATTATTTTACTGAAAGATATACGCATCAGGCACAGGCGGTATGGGAGCTGAATAAAGATCTGAGTGTAAACGGAACAGCTTCTTATCAACAATATCAGCGTCGTACACGTACTACTATAAAATCTTTTGATACAGGCGCGGAAGTATTATCTACAGATGCAGGAACACAGGATGTTTCTACTTTTAATACATTGTTCTTTCGCGGAACGGCACAGTATACGCTCACACCGGTGTTATCATTTCAACCTGGTATTGAATTTAAAAGAGATGCTTCTACAGGAGAACGTATAGAAGGCACACCGGTTATCAATGATTATTCTGTATTTCTCTCTTCAGAAATAAAACCAACTGAAGGTATTAATATTCGTCCGGGTGTAAGGTTAAATAAGAACTCGCTGTATGATGCTCCACCGGTAATACCTTCTATCAATACAAAGTTTTCTTTGTCTAAAAATGTAGATCTCCGTTTGTCTTATGCGCGTGGTTTCAGGGCGCCTGCATTACGTGAATTATACTTTCATTTCTTTGATGCCAGTCATTCCATTAAAGGGAATCCTGATTTAAAAGCAGAGTACTCCAATAGCTTTACAGGTTCTGTTTCATGGCAGGTTATGCAGAAAAGTAATATACGCATAGGTGTGACGGGTACCGGCTTCTATAATCAGTTTAATAACCGCATTGATATTGCTTATCCGACTAATTCGGATACGGCTACTTATGTGAACATCAGCAAGTTTAAAACAACTGGCGGTACGTTAAGTGGTACGTTGAACTGGAAGAAAATACAGGCTGGACTGGGGTTCTCTTATATAGGCAGGTATAATGCTTTTGCAGAAGATAAGAGTGTTTCATCTCCTGAGTTTGTATGGACACCGGAAGTGAATAGTAATATCACTTATAAGTTTACACGGATTGGCGCTACGTTAAATCTGTCTTATAAATATAATGGTGTAAGACCTGCATATGAACAGGTAACCAATACAGATGGCTCTACTTCTATCCATCTGGCCAATACTTCTGCATTTCATAATGCAGAGCTGACGGCGACTAAAAAGATAACAAAATACATAACGGTTAATGCAGGTGCACGTAACCTGCTTAATACGACGAATGTAAAGAATACCACATTGAATAGTGGCCAGGCTCATAGTGAAGGTAGTTTGTTACCAATGTTTTATGGCCGCTCTTATTTTCTTGGATTGAGTTTTAACTGGAATAAATAATATAAAATGAAATTAAGCAGACTTTTCCTTGTACTTTCTATCGCGGGTATATTTAGTGCGTGTTCTAACAATGATGATGATACTACTGTAGTGATCCCACCTTCTGATGGATCTCAGCTGACGTTGCAGGGCGGCGGTGGCACCGGCGCACCTAATACGGCATATGCAGATATGAGTACAGATAAACAAACCGATGTTGTGCGCACCAGCTGGTCATTAGGTTTTTACAGTGGCTCTGATTACCGTGTTATCCTGAATGGATTTACTTCTATGAGTGCCGTTGCTACAACTAAAACAGATATTACGCAGGTAGGCAGTGCCGATGCAGTGGGTGTTAGTCTGGCTATTGGTCAGGGTGCAGGTACGTTATCTATGATAGATGATGTATTCGGAGATATCACTAAAACGGTGATAGCCGCAGTATCTGCGACTGATGCAGATAATAAAGTTTATCTGATAAAACCAGAAACTGCCAGCGCTACAGATTCAAGTACCTGGTATAAGATTCGTGTTACACGTAGCAGCAACGGGTATACTTTACAATATGCTAAACTGACAGAGACTACCATCAAAACAGCTACAATTGCAAAGGCTTCTGAGTATAACTTTGTTTTCTTCTCTATGGAAAGCGGAGCCAATGTATCAGTAGAACCTAAAAAAGCGGAGTGGGATTTTGCATGGTCTTATGCAGCGTATTATACTGCCACCTTCCCTTATTTCTTCTCAGACTTTGTAGTGATCAATAACTTGGCCGGCGTACAGGCAGCAAGAGTAGATTCTGCGACTGTGAGCTATAGTAATTTTGCAGCATCAGATTTGTCTGCATTAACTTTTGCATCTACCCGTGATGCCATTGGTAGTAAATGGAGAGTTACCAGCGGTACAACTGTAGGGATATTATACAACTATTTCTTTGTGGTAAAAGATCCGGCAGGTAATTACTATAAACTGAAGTTTATTAGTATGGGATTAAATGATGGTGGCAGCAGAGGTTATCCTGTAGTGGAATATAAATTGGTGAAAGCAGCGAGCTGATAATGTAATTATCCTAAGTCGCTAAAAAGCTCCGTTAGGAGCTCCGTGTTTGTAGCAAACATTAATATCCTCTTTAATGACTCCGTAGGAGTCCCCTAAATTACAAATATCAGGGGACTCCTACGGAGTCTGTGTTTTGTTGTTTAACGTGTTTGCTACAAACACGGGGCTCCTAAAGGAGCCTATTATGTTTTGCTACAAATTTCGTTTAGTTCCGTTAGCCTTTTAGTTGCTTCTAATTTACTAATACAAGAATAAATAGTACTCCTATTTTTTCCTTATTGCGTAAATTGTTTTCCCGTTTCGTCATGAGGCTGTCAGCCCGTTGTTATAATTTTACAAAACTACTCCGCCCCATACTGGTAATAACCCATTACCGGATCATCATGCAATAGAACCTATAAACCAAAATGCGAATTAGCAGGTACACGTTTATTATTTTATGTTTCAGTTCCCATATTGTACTGGCCCAATCGGATAGCAGTCATCATTTGCATGGGGTAGAGGTAAGGGCAGTACGCCTGGAAACACTCACAAGCAAAGCCGCTATGCCTGTTACTGTCATCAGCCGGAAAACGCTGGACATGATGGGGAGCCGTCGCCTGGATGAAGTAATGCGTGAGCAAACGGGAATTGCAATTGTGAATGATGTGGCTGCAGGTTCCCGCGCTATCGGTATGCAGATGCAGGGCTTTAGTTCCGATTATATATTGATACTGATTGACGGGCAACCAATGATAGGGCGTAACGCCGGTAACTTCGATCTGTCGAGGATCACTGTATCGGATATAGAACGTATTGAGATTGTGAAAGGCGCTTCTTCCAGCCTGTTTGGGAGTGAGGCTTTGGGTGGAGTGGTGAATATTATTACGCGTCAGCATGTAACGAATGCACAGGGGCAGGCCATTGTGAGATATGGCTCTCAGAATACGCAGGATGTTACGCTGGAAGGTGAAACACCTTTTGCACAAGGGAAAGCATCCGCTTCGCTTTCGGGTAACTTTTATCATACGGATGGGTATAATGTTAATTCATACCTGAGTAAAGGAGCTACGGCACCGCCATATGATAGTTATAGCTTACAGGGGCGTATGCGTTATCGCTTCAGTGATAAAAATATGCTGAACCTTTCGGGGAGATGGGCACTACGTAACTCTGTGAATGAATCTGTATATAGTTCCGGGCAGGTGCAGAACAGTACCCGCGATGTATTACATGAAAGTGATGTGAATGCTGCTGCGGTACTGCAAACATCTTTTAAAAAAGGATGGAGGCTGAATAGTCAGTATTACCTGACACGCTATAGTTCGGGGCAGGATGTGAATACCGGCAAACAGGTGTCTCTCAAAGAAAATGACTTTACACAATATTTCCATCGCCTGGAAGAGCAGGTGATGTTCCTGTTTTCTAACCAGCTTTCTTTTATAGGCGGAGCTGGGGCTAATCTGGAAGTAATGGATGATACGGAGTTTCGCAGCGGAAGTAACATGCGCAGTGAGTATGCCTATTTACAGGGCGACTGGAAACCTGATACTCATTTCAGCACCCGTGCAGGATTAAGATATGATCATCATGATTTTTACGGGGGAAGGATAAACCCCAGTATAGGCATCAGTTATAGTCCACTCCCTCAACTTACTTTTAAAGCGGCTGCAGGTACCGGTTATAAAACACCTGATTTCAAAAAGCGTTATCAGGTGTTTACTAATCCGCAGGCCGGATACACTGTACTGGGAGTAGAAGAAGTATCCGGTAAACTGGCGGAGATGCAGGCCGCAGGATTGATCAGTGAAATAAGACCTGTTGCAAAAGATATCAATGCTAATCTGCAACCAGAGACTTCTCTTTCTTATAATGTGGGTGTTTCTTATCAACCGGTAAAAACAATAAGATTGGATGTGAATGGTTTTTATAATAACCTGCGCAACTTTATCAATACGGTGCAAATAGCCACACGTACTAATTTTCAACCGGTATATTCTTATGTAAATCTTGACAGGTCTTATACTGCAGGACTGGAAGCTGGTGTAGCTGTAAGCCCGTTGCCCGGGCTGGATATCTCCATAGGTTACCAGTTGCTGTATGCAAAGGACAGGGGTATTATGGATTCAATTAAGAATGGTCAGTACCCTTATAATAAAATACGTAACAGTAATACAGGAGAAACACGTGCAGCTGTTGTTAGTGATTATATAGGACTGGAAAACAGGTCGCGGCATATGGGGAACCTGCGCATCTTTTACGAATATACACCATGGGGTATCAGTGCCACTTTCAGGGCTAATTATCGTGGCCGTTCCGGTTATGATGATGCCAATAATAACCGGTTTTTAGATAAGTATGATACGTTCATTGATGGCAACTGTTTACTGTATGCATCTCTGGAAAAGAAATTATGTAATAAACATTTATCTGTACAACTCACTGCCGATAACCTGATGGACTATACGGATATGCTGATGCCCGGACAACCGGGGCGCATTCTGATGGCCGGAATAAAATGGCGGTTCTTTAAAAAATAACTATGTATATCCGAATGATGGCCCTTATACTGTTGTTGTCTTCCTGTAAAAAGGAAGATAACAATATAGCCAAAACAAATTACGAAGATGGCATTAGCACGGTGATCAAAGACCTGGCAGGAGATACGGAAGCATCTGTAGCAGATGGCGTGGAAGGGAAGGAGAGACGTCCTTTTAAAACGTTTTATTTTAAGCTGGGCACTAAGTTGCAATCATGGGACAGCTCTGCTGCCAACAGGAAAAGTAATAGTTGGGACCTTGCTTTTACGGAAGTCTACAATGCGCTGGTATACGTGAATAACGGCAGTGTGGCCGGCCCTGGTTTTGGAGGTCCTGGTAAAGGAACGATCATCGCTATAGATTCTCCTTATTCGGCTGTAACGGTGGCTCCTGATACAGAGAGTAACCTGAACTTTGTAGGATGGGATGGTTATCCTCAGGCTTATAATACAGGCTGGTATTTTTATTCGCTTAGTACCCATCTGGCTATACCTATCAGGAACCGGACTTTTGTTTTACGTACAGCAGAAGGTAAATATGCCAAGCTTGAGCTGATCAATGTATATCAGGGAAACCCTCCTGCTGTAACTGATCTTTACTGGCCGGCGCCTTATTTCACATTCAGGTATTTTGTACAGGAAGATGGTAGTAGAAATCTGAAGACACCTTAAGTAGATTATATGAAAAAGATCAGCATTTTATGCGTGGCCCTGGCCATGCTGGCCGCCGCATGCTCAAAAAGTTCCGATGCGGAACCGGAAAAGGTAACACCTGTAGATACCACTACGATTAATACAGGTGTATTTATGCTATATAACGTTGCCGCAGATACGGCCGCTAATTCTTCTAATGCAGCCAAAGCATTTTATTACAGCCTGGAAGATCAGAAAGTGATTCCTGCGTCGCAGGCACAGACATCCAACTGGGACCTTGCCTTTACCGGCACTTATAACAGCAGTATTTATGCGAATAACGGGAAGGCGCAGTATTCACCTGGATATGGAGGCCCCGGTAAAGGAGGGATTTATATGGAGATGAACAGTGGTATAGATGCTACTTATTACAATGGAGAAGGAAAACCCTTTACCATGATCCCATCACGTAAGTTATTTGATTCCGCCTTTTCCCTGGTGAAAACAGTGAATGAAGAGCTGTTTAAAACGAATGAATCAATTGGACTGGATCACTTCAGTGGTAGTGGAGATGGCTGGGCTTTCTATGATTTTTATGGTCAGCAGTTCCCTGATCAGCCTTATGATTCTGTTACACATGTGTGTTACAATATGCCACGTACACTGGTAGTAAGAACAGCGAAAGGGAATTATGCAAAGGTGATCATCTATAGTATTTATAAAGATGCTCCTGTAATCCCTACCCGTTCTTATAAACCGGGCTTTATTACATTTAAATATGCCATACAAAAAGACGGCACCAAAAATCTGGATATAAAATGAAGATCAAATTAGTAGTGTTACTGCTAATGGCAGTTGCCTGTACAAAAACAGAAACCATCAATCCACCTGCTCTTGCTACCAATCGTGTATTGGAATATAAGGTAACGAATGTATCGGGAGATCCTATCTATGGAGTGATTAATGATGCTGATAAAACCATTACTGCATATGTACCTTATTACTATTATCTCACTTCATTACAGGCAGAAATTAAAGTGTCTGATGGCGCGAGTGTTACTCCTGGTAGTAATTCACTGATTACAGGATTGGATAGCTTATTCTTTGCAGAGAACGTGCAATACAAAGTGACGGCTAAAGATGGTAGTGTGGCATCTTATAAGCTGATAGTGGAAACGCAGCAGCCTGCATTGTCTGTTAATGAAATAACAGAAGACAGCTGGACGACCAGCAGCGTGTCTGATACTTATCCATATGACAGGCCAATGACGTATACGATCAGTGGAAAGAATTTTATTGTCAATAGTAGTTTAACAGTAAAACCGCAGGTAGTATTTATTGGAACAGACGGAAAAGAATATAAACCGGTAGGCACTACGGATTTTAATACCAGCAACGGTGTTGATGGTTCTTTCTCTGTTTATATGCCTTATGCTGCAACAATTCCCGAAGGTACTTATAAGGTAAAAGTGGTGAATTACAGCAGAGCGTTTCTGTTAGAAAAGACCATTCAGATATTATACCCTGTTAACTAAATTCAACCAGAAAAATGCGATTCAATTATACAATAATAGTAGCGTTCATCCTATTCATCAGCGCCTGTAAAAAGGAGAAGGTCAATGCTCCTTACCCTTATAATGAGATGACATCTTTTACAGTAAACGATCATTTGGAAGGGGCGATTAATAACGGGAAAATTATTCTTTACTGGCCTTCATCCGAAGTGTTACCAGATTCTGTTTCACCTGTTATCAGCGTATCCGAAAATGCAACGGTATCACCTGCATCCGGGCAGAAGATTGCGCTGAAAGACAGTGTTACCTATACTGTTACCTCAGAGAGCGGGAGTGTAGTAAAGTATGTATTACATCTTAACATTAACCAGGCAGATATATTGTTGAATGAGAATGCGGATGTGTTGTCATCTCTTGGTGGCACACTTGATTTAGGTAATCTGTACAATGTGATTACAGATACTGCAAAGACCAGTATCTACCTGGTATCTAAAACAGGTATAACAACACGTTTGTCTATAAACGGATTGGGATATGGTGGTTATGCCAACTGGTTACAGGCGGGTATTCCTGAAGAAGGAGTAGATACTGGCTGGTACAAAATAAAGATCAACAGCGGGATACGCAGTATTACCAGCAGCCGGTATTTCGTGTATGTTGCCCCTGGTGTACCGGAATTAATTTTAACGGCTGCATTTACATTGAAACGTGGGGATACGCATACATTCCCCGGGAAGTTTCTGCCTGAGCTTACATTTATAAGGGCACGTTATGCACCGGAGTTCACGTATTATAATCTGGAAATAGTAAGCCGTACTGCCAGTGGCGTAACTGTTCGTATACCGGATACTTATCCGTTAGGCGTGTATAGTAAATTGCAGATTTCCTATGTGGGTACGGATGGATATGACAGCTATACAGATATCCCGCAAAGTTTCACCGTTACAGAATAGACGTTAACCTAAATATGAACGGGTAGCCTGATGTTATTATAAAAGACCGGACAGTTGCATTGTCCGGTCCTGTAAATGATTACAGAAGGACACCTAAAAATCCTAACATTTTAAAAACAGAAAAATGAAAAATTTAAATGCCACCCCTGCAACTGCAGGTAAAAGTACAAAAACCAACCGTATAATTCTGGGTATGGCAGCAGGTGTGCTGGCTGTATTGGCTGTTGCCTGTCAGAAAGAGAATAATGCAGGTTTGCGTCCGGGTAATGAAGTAGCAGTTGTTATCAGCAATCCCGGAGATTCTGCAGCTTTTACTTATGCCAATACCTTTGGAAAGTTGTTCAGAAGTTCAACCAACGAGATTTATACTGTTAAGAATTTCCTGCAGGGGACTGTTAATAATACCGGCAATCCTCCGCACATTGCGAATTCAAAGTATTACTACAGTCTGAGGTCCAATGATGGTACTGATTCTGTGAATGCAGACCTGGTTTTTAGTGGTACAGCGAATGCAGATGTGAGCGTGTATACAGCTTATACACTTTCATTTGCCCGTACCTCTTTTGATTCTATCGCTACAGGATTAGTATCTCCTACCTGGACAAGCATCGCTACTAAAAAGATTGGATTAAACAGTATTGATACTGTTAACTATACTGTGGTAGCAGGATGGTATAATTATAACATTGTAAGGCATGAAGCATTGCCGGTAATTGAACATGGTAAGTTTCTGACGGTAAGGGCAACTACAGCAGGTGGTCGTACCTTTATCATAGAATTGCAGGACCTGTACAGCAACCGTACACCGAATGCTTACAAAACTCCCAGCAACTATCCATATTTACACTTCCGGTACAAAGAAATTTAGTTAATAGCTATCAGCTACCTGAGATTATTATACGGTTAACCACATCAGAAGCCCCGGTATTTACCGGGGTTTTTGTATATTCATATATTCTTAATTTTGTCTATAAAATATTTCCGGTGAAAACTTATGCCTCCCTCATACTGATTGTGCTTCTTGCCTTATCCTGCAAAAAGGATAATAAGCCGGCTACACCTGTATCTCCAGCTGAAGGTACCCGCGAACAACTGACCCTTGATTCCCTTTACCTGTATGCTAAAGAAGTTTACCTCTGGTATGATGCGTTACCGGATTATACTACTTTCAATCCCCGCCAGTATGCAACAGGTGGTGATGTGTTAAGTAACTATAAAAAGGAATTATTCCTGATCACTCAATATAAAATTAACCCTACTACGGGTAGTCCTTATGAGTATTCCGGTTATCCGGGTGTTCCAAAATATTCCTTTATGGAAGAAGGGAATGCTACTGCAGGAGGAAGAAAAGCGACAGTCTCCCTGGCTGATAAAGGTAATGACTTTGGTATTGCACTTACTGCAGCGGCGGATACTGATATCCGTGTCCGCTATGTAAACCCGGCATCTCCGGCAGATCAGGCGGGGCTGGTAAGAGGTGACCGTATACTGAGTATAAACGGCACTACTATTTCTTCCGGTTCATCTTCTTTTGTCAATGCAGCACTTGAAGGATCAACTGTTACGCTGAGTGTGAAGAAGAACAGTGGTAGTACCAGTACTATCACGCTGACGCAAAATGCATATACTACTAATCCGGTGTTTAAACAGGCAGTACTGACCGCCGGTACACAGAAAGTAGGGTATGTAGCGGTAAGCCGGTTTTCTACTCCTACCAGTTTTAATACTGCCCTCACACAGGTGTTTGCGTCGTTTGCAACTGCTGGTGTAACTGCACTGGTAATAGACCTCCGGTACAACGGAGGGGGATATACCTCGGCAGCAGAAGAGCTGGTGAACCTGGTGGCTCCATCTTCACTGAACGGGAAAACGATGTACATAGAATATTTCAATACCTTATTACAGAACGGACAGGCGCCTATCCTGCAACAGCAGATATACCTGGATGCAAATGGTAATACGCAGATGTACAATGGACATATTGCGACCTACGCAGATGTAGATTATTCTGTAGCTAATAATACTTATAAGTTTGCCAAACAGGGTAGTTTACAGACCGTAAAACAGGTGGTATTTATTGTAACAGGTAATACGGCCTCAGCCAGTGAACTGACCATCAACAGCCTGAAACCTTATTTACCGGTGAAACTGGTAGGGCAACAGACCTATGGAAAACCGGTAGGTTTCTTTGGGATTAAGATAGATGAATACACGGTGTATATGTCTAGTTTTTCTATGCAGAATGCCAGTGGAGAAGGGGATTATTTTCATGGTATGACACCGGATTATGTGGCTGCTGATGATGTGACACATGATTTCGGAGATCCTGCAGAAACCAGCCTGGCTTCCGCACTGTCTTATATCAGTGGAAATCCGGGAGGTCGTACTGGCAGCGTCGTAACACCACTGGTACACATGGGACCGTCGTCTTTCAATGGAACGATAGAGAACAGGGTGAAATTCCGTTGATAATTCCCGTTTGCGCAATGATTTTTCCCGATCCGATCTGCTTTTTGGAGTCACAGGGGGTACTTTTGCGTAGCTTCCTTTAGCAAATGCTTGTTACCCCTGATTTTTGACTTCAACAATATAATTCTTAAAAGTGCAAGTCCTTCAAAGTAGTCCCGGGATATAAATCCCGGGACTGCGAAGGCACAATTCCACCGTTATGCAACTTTATTTAAGTAATTTTAGCCGTTAAATTTAGAAATTGGATGATCAGAAAGGTGCAACCTACCCGGAAATGTATACTTGTGGCTGATGATGATGCTGATGACAGAGAGCTGATCAAGGTTGCATTTGAAGAAAGCGGTGCTGAAGCAGAATTGCATTTTGTCGAGAACGGAGAAGAGCTGATGCATTATCTGAACAGGCACGGCAAATATGCGGATGAAGAAAAATACCCCTTTCCCAGTATTATCCTGCTGGATCTTAATATGCCCCGCAAAGATGGCCGTGAGGCATTACGTGAAATCAAAGAGCATATTAATTTTAAAAGGTTGCCCATTATTATCCTTACTACATCTACTGAGGCAAAGGATATCTCCAAATGTTACGAACTGGGTGTGAACAGTTATTCTATTAAACCCGCTAATTTCTCAGATTTAGTCGCATTCACCCACATGCTGCATGCCTACTGGTTCACAGTGGTGCAACTGCCGTAGAGATTATTCCACACGATCAGGACATTTATTCGCCGTAATTTTAATCATCAGTCTGAAAAATTATAATTAAGATGATGATCAAGTATTTAAGGGAGCGTACGGAGACCCTGCACCAGGAACTGGAGCAGATCCTTATTCCCAAAATAAAGCAAACCAATACCCCAGCTGCATATATTAGTCTTCTACAATTGTTTTACGGATACTACTACCCGTTAGAACAGCATATTGCTGCACACCTGGATACCAGTTTCCCCGGAGGCTTTGAACAGCGGCGTAAGGCACCCCTGTTGTTGCAGGATATGGGCGTTATAAACGGATCTCCTGTAGAGCCACCTCCTTTATGTACGGATATTCCTGAAATAACAGATGCCGGGCAGGCCCTGGGGGCTTTATATGTGTTGGAAGTATCTACCCCGGGCGGACAGGAGATCAGCCAGATCCTTACACATAATGTTCCCGATGTTTCCAAAGCACTCACTTTCTTTGAAAGTTACGGGACTAACACACAGGTCATGTGGGACAGTTTCGCACATTATCTGGACGGGTACAATGGTACAGATGTTCAAAAAGCAAGACTGATACAGTCTGCCGCTGATACCTTCCTGACATTCAAATCATGGGCATCAGATGTTAAATAAGGAATGAGTACAGATACTCATATTTTGGTATGAAAATGGTTTAGGTTAAGAAACCATTAATGAAGAAAGTGAATTACATAGTAGCTATTGGGGCCTCGGCCGGGGGATTGGAAGCGATTCATGAATTTTTTGATAATATGCCGGAATACGGCAATCTCTCTTTCGTGATCATACAGCACCTATCCCCTGATTATAAAAGCCTGTTGGTGGAGCTTGTATCCAAGCATACGAATATGAAGGTAAGGGAAGTGGAGAAAGACATGCTGATAGAGAATGATTGCGTATATGTAATTCCCAATAATAAAGAAATCATTGTAGATCAGGGCCGCCTGCAGTTGCAGCAAAAGCCTGTAGAGAAAGCGCCTAATACTGCCATAGATACCTTCTTATTTTCTTTGGCTAAAGATAAAGGCCGTTATGCTATCTGTATTATCCTGTCCGGTACAGGTACGGATGGTACCCGTGGTGCAGGGGCTATTAAGAAAGCCGGTGGGATGGTAATGGTACAGGACCCCGAATCGGCCAAGTTTGATGGCATGCCCAGAAGCGCCATCAATTCAGAAAATATAGATTATGTATTGGCGCCGGAGTTCATGCCCGGGGAAATCTATAACTACATCCAGGATATGCCTGCACAGGTATTTAATGGAAAGATAGATGAAGCATTGTTACCTCAGGTATTCCAGCTGGTAAAAGAAAACAGCGGTCAGGATTTCAATCATTATAAATCTCCTACTATCACCAGGCGCATTGCAAAGCGCATGGCTCAGCTCAATATAAAAAGCCTGGAAGATTACCTGCAATTATTGCAGGAAAATCAGGAAGAGAATAAGTTGCTGGCACAGGATTTCCTGATAGGGGTGACCCGTTTTTTCAGGGATAAAGCGGCGTTTGAAGTGCTGAAGGACCAGGTGCTTGGTAAATTGTTAGAGAGTAAGGAAGAAGGGGCTATCCTCAAAATATGGGTCACTGCCTGTAGTACCGGTGAAGAAGTATATTCTATTGCTATCATGCTGGACCAGGCGCTTCAGAAAAGGAATAAATGGCTGGATATAAAAGTATTTGCCACTGATATTGACAGTAATGCAATCGAATTCGCGTCCAAAGGTTGTTATCCTGGCAGTGTGATGAAAGAGATGGAGCCGGAAATACTTAAAAAATATTTCATTAAGGAAGATAACAAATACCAGATCGTGCCGCGTTTACGCAAACAGATCGTATTTGCCCGTCATAATATTCTGAAAGATCCTCCATTTATAAAAAATGATCTTGTTACCTGCCGTAACATGCTCATTTATTTTGATAATGTATTACAACGTCAGGTATTAACATCCCTTCATTTTGCCATGAATGCGGGAGGGTATTTATTTCTTGGCCCCAGTGAATCTGCTGCTGTTATTCGTGGAGGGCTGGAAGAGATCAGTCCCAAGTGGAAGATTTACAGAAAGAACAATAGTGTAAAGTCTGCTGCGCCAGAGAACCTGTCAAGCCCCCTGGAGTATATCCGGCAGGCGCGTGAAATGAGGGCTAATGGCCTTCCTGAGAAACGGATAGCTACAGAACTGCTGGAAGAATTCAGGGAAGTAATGGCGGATGATTATGGTTATGCCGCGGTATATATAGATAAGAATTACGAGATCCGTGAAGCAATCGGTAACTATAAAAAATACTTATCTCTCCCTGAAAAGAAATTAAACCTGAACCTGTTAAAAATGATCCCTGTGGATCTTTCCATGGTATTGAATATGGCATTACGCCAGGCCTGGAAAACAGAACAGAAGGTGCCGGTAAAAGGGGTGAAGCTGAATACCAAAGATGGAGCGCGGGTAGTGAATATGCTGGTGAAACCAGGGCCGCAGTTTACGCTGATCGTGTTTGGTGAGGAACCGGAAAGGATCATTGCATCGGATCATTACGTGCCCCATACTATTGGCGTGAATGATCATATTTTATTGCTGGAAGCCGAACTGGGGGAAACCAGAACGAATCTGCAGATGGCTATTGAAGGACTGGAAACTTCCAATGAAGAGATGCAGTCCAGCAATGAAGAATTATTATCTGCCAATGAAGAGTTACAGTCCAGCAATGAAGAACTGCAATCTCTCAATGAAGAGCTGCATACGCTGAATACGGAACATCAGCTGAAAATAAAAGAGCTGATAGAGCTGAATGATGATATAGACAACTATTTCCGGAGTACGGATATCGGGCAGATCTTCGTGGATGCCAGGTTACGTATCCGCAAATTCAATCCTGCAGCAGTAAATATGATCAATCTTATTCCTACGGATATTGGTCGTCCTATTAATCATATTTCTACCAATATTCAACAGGATAGCCTTGTTGATGATATCAATGGGGTGATCACGAATAAACATACGGTGGAAAAGGAACGGATGCTGAGTAATGGCAACATGCACCTGATGAAGATCATGCCTTATATCCGTCAGGATAAACAGACAGATGGCGTGGTGATCACCTTTGTGGATATTACGGCTATTAAGGAGCTGGATATGCTGCTGAAAGGCGTATTTAATGCCAGTACCAGTATGATCATGGCTTTTAAAGCGGTTCCCGGTGACTTCAGGTTGCTGACAGCTAATAAAGCAGCAGAGCGGTTGCTGGGCAGGGATGTTATGAAACAGAAGCAGGTGTCCATGTTATCTTTGCCACAATTAACACAGGATGGATTATTTGATAAATATGAACAGGTAGTGGCAAAGGGCCGTATGCTACATACGGAATTTAAAACGGAGCTGGATGGCAGGGATGCCTGGTTTGAACTGACAGCCGTTAGAACACAGGATGGTATAGTGATCACCTGTAATGATCTTACCGAGAAGAAAGATACGGAAGACCGCCTGCGTAAGGCTAACCAGGAGCTGGAATCCAGTAATACGGAGTTGCAGCAATATGCATTTGTAGCTTCTCATGACCTGAAAGAGCCACTGCGGAAGATCCATCTGTTCGGTAATATGCTCAGGGAGCGGTACCAGGAGAACATGGAAGAAAAGGCGATAGATTACCTGGACCGTATCATCGGTTCATCTTCCCGTATGACCAATCTCATTAATGATTTGTTAAAGTTCTCCCGCTTATCGCAGGTAAATTTCTTTGAGCCGGTGAACCTGGAAATAATTATTAAAGAGATCTTATCAGATCTTGAAATTCTTATCCAGGAGAAAAACGCGATTGTAACTGTGAGTCCATTGCCGGTGATAGAAGCAGTGCCAGGGCAGCTAAGACAGGTTTTTCAGAATCTCCTCAGTAATGCATTTAAATTCTCCCGTAAAGATATACAGCCGATGATCAGCATCTCGGCTACCCGTATTCAATACAAACGTTTTGATAGTCCGGCTGATTTAACCGGTCCTTACCTCTGTATAACGATCTCTGACAACGGTATTGGCTTCGATGAGAAATATCTTGATAAAATATTTGTGCTGTTCCAACGTTTACATACGAAGGACAAATTTGAGGGCACGGGCATTGGTCTGGCAGTTACCCGCAAGATCGTAGATAAACACAACGGACTGATTACAGCACATAGCCGTGAAAAGGAAGGGGCCACATTTACGATTATATTACCTGTAAAACAGGAACAGGTAGCAGGGTAATTTTCCTTAATTTTGCGCATTATTTTATATGCCACTTTAAACAATACCGGATTATGATAAGGAGAATGCTCTCAGTATTTATTAGCATTGCTGTTTCTACTGCTGCTTTCGGACAAAGCAAAACTGTAATAGGTATCGCCCCTTTTAGAAGCGGTGCTTCTCAAAATAGTAATAACGTAGTTTCCGTACAGGAAACGGTTGCCGACGTATTTTCCCGCAATAAGCGGCTTACCCTGATAGAGAAGGATAAGATGGCCCAGGTGAAGGCTGATTCCCTGCAAACGACAGAAACGGTGGACCCGCAGTTGCTGGAACAGGCGAAAGCTACAGGGGCTCAGTATGTTATCACCGGCAATGTAGCCAGAGCGGCGGTGGAGATCAAACAAACGAATATTCCTGTTATAGGGGTTACTACGGCCAATGTGGCGGAAATATCCTTTACCATGAGTGTGATAGATGTGGCAAGGGCCGAAGTGGTTGCCACCAGTACTTTTATTGGTAATGGCAGAGGGAAGATTGCTTTTGAAGACGCCCTGAAAGATCTTAAACCCCAGATTGAAAGGTTTATTAAAGACAACTTTAAGGTGACAGTGTCTATTGCGGAGATAGAGGAGAAGAACAGCAATGGTGGTGCAGCTAAGGTGTTAATTGTAGCGGGCAGCCTGCTGGGTGTGAAGGAACTGGACGAGTTCCGGGTCTATGAACTCACAGAACTGACTGTTGACGGCAAGAAGATGACGCGTAAGAAGACGCTGGGCAAAATAGCAGTGGCTAAGGTAGAGGATGAGAATTTCTCTGTTTGCACGGTGCAGGAAGGCGGAATTGAGATTGCCAAGAAGGTGGAAGAAAAGGCAAAGATTAAGTGTGAGATGATTACGGAGTAAGTTAAATAGATTTTAGGGTGCAGGGCTGTATCAGTAATGATACGGCCTTTTTTGTTTGATTTTTACATTTATTAGTTTGATAAATACAGCTGCCTGTATATCCCGGCTATCTACCTTTGCTATATGAATAACAAACAAGTTTGGTACGTTACCGGGGCCTCCAAAGGATTGGGGCTTGCCCTGGTTAAGAAACTGCTATCTGAAGGATACCGGGTAGCTGCTACTTCCCGGAACATTTCTTCTCTGGCTCAGGCGGTGGGTACAGCAGAAAATTTCCTTCCCCTGGAAGTTGATCTTGGTAATGATGCATCTGTAGCTGCTTCCATGAAGGCCACGCATGAGAAATTTGGGAGCATCGATGTGGTGGTGAACAATGCGGGTTATGGTATTGGTGGCGCTGTGGAAGAGTTAAGCCGTAAAGAGGTTGCAGACAGCTTTGATGTGAATGTATTTGCCACTATCACTGTCATGCAGAAGGCGATGCCTTATCTGCGTGCGCAGCGTTCCGGGCATATCATGAACATTGCATCTGTTGCAGCTATAGCCGGTGCTGTTGGATGGGCGGTGTATGCTGCGGCGAAGAATGCGGTGATTGCATTATCTGATGTGATGGCACAGGATGTGAAGTCGTTAGGTATTAAAGTAACGGCTATTGCTCCCGGTGCTTTCCGTACGCAATTCCTTTCGCAGGAGTCACTGGCACTCTCTGAGAACAGGATTGATGACTACGTGGATGTCAGGGCATCACATGCCAGGTACCTGGAGATGGATGGCAAGCAGATTGGTGACCCTGTAAAGGCTGCTGAAGCAATTATTAAGCTCTCATTAATGCCAGAACCGCCGGTATTACTGTTTTTAGGTAGTGATGCTTATACACGTGCTTCCGGTAAACTGAATACAATGGTAGAGCAGCTGGAACAGTGGAAGGATATTTCAGATTCAACTCAGTTGTAAGTATTCCTTAGATGCGTGAATGAAATAGTTCATTCATGCATCTAAGGATTATTTATTTTCTTTCTGCCCAAGTTTACCTTTCCTCGCCATGCTCCGGAATGTTTAGAAATCGGAAGTTTTTAAATGCCGGGACAGCCCCATATCTTCCTTCAAAATATCTTTTTTCTTTATCCGTATCCGGACGCTCTTTTTCACCTTTAATGGCAGGATCGTTTTTAACTACATACACAAAATCAGAAAGCGAATAGATCTCAGTAGATTCCCAATTATTCTTCTCGGAAAAATAAATCTGATCTCTTCTAAGATTACAATAGGACAGCAGATTTGTATCGTGAGTAGCGAAAATTATCTGGGCTTTATTAGGATTTGTTTTATTGTCGAGGAAGAGATTGATAGTATTTAATGTCATAAGTGGATGGACTTTTGCCTCAATTTCATCAATGATCAAAGTTCCTCCATTAACCAATGCCCATAGTATGGGGCCGCTCAAATGAAATGCTTTTTTTGTTCCGGCAGATTCTCTTTCTTCCAGTTTCCATGTCAATAATTCTTTCGTTTTATTATCATTGTCATCATACATGTTATGCCTGGTCCATATTGTAAACATTTCTTTTTCTGCATCAAATGTTTTAGTGGTAATTTCGAGATCAACAATTGATAAATTCAGATTACAGAAGTAATCTTTTATTTTAGATTGATATTCTGAGTTTTGCCATAATTCTACAGTTTGAATTTCTTCATCATCTGTTTGAAGACCATCAACCATGTTAAAATATCTGAACCATTGAAATATCTGCTTTGCTTCATCAACGTTCAGCATATCGCAGGTAGAAAGAAACAGTGCATTATCCCTGGTAGCTTCAATGGCCGCTTCAATTACTTTAGTGGATCCCTGAAAACCAGAAGAAGTATCAATTACATCATCTTTTCTTTGAAACAAACTTACTTCCCTGCCTTGTCCTTTTCGGAATAACCATTCAGCAACAATGGCCATTTGATTAAATTCTAATCCATACCGGTAACGAAAGTCATTTAGAATGAAAGTGATTTCAAAGGAAGTCGGTTTTTCATTCCATCCTTTCTTTAATAAAAATGGATCATAAGGCAATTTTGTAGTGGATGAAGCTCTTGCAGAATGATGTAGTAGTTTATCCAGCAAACCCATTGCCCTAAGCAAATTGCTCTTACCACTTCCATTAGCACCATATAGTGCTACTGCATTTAGGGCCTGGTTTTTCCCCTTTTCCAGTATGTTACTGGGAAAGTCTCTTTGTTTAGCTGCCGGAACCAGGCTTAGTATCTGTTCTTCTCCAATAGACCTGTAGTTCGATATTTTAAATTCTATCAACATATGTTATTTGGAGGTTTTTATTCGAAATTAAGTAAGTTCGGTGAAATATTCAACTATTTTGATAAATAAAATGATCAGGGGGGAATAAGGTAAAAGCGATCAGAGGTACCCCTGATCGCTTTTTATATTGACTGGTTCTGGAATGGGCGGGCTTATATTTTATTCATCACAAATAATCCGTTTCTGAAAGGCATCACAAAGTGCACTAAGATGCCGGTTAATGAATCATACCAGCTATACTCGGTGACTTTCTTATTGTCGCTTTCGCGGGTGGTTTTTACTATATGAGAATAGCGGGTGCTGCCGGGTAAAATATCTTCTCCCATGTATGCTACATTGTGCGGATCTACTCCACCCTTTTCATAGGTGTAGAGGTTTATTGCTGCAGAGAAACCTTCTTTATAAGGTAAAAATCCTAAGAAGTATTGAAACAGATTGGAATCAAAATAACCTGCTTCTATTTTGTGGGTAGTATCTATATAGGTATTGTTCTTGTGTACAACTGCATGTACAGCAAGATCTTTGAACGCAAGGTCCATTTGCATAACGGGAGGATTAGTGACCATGCGCATACGGACGGGAGATAATGTTTTCAGGTCGGCAATGGTAGAGTCATATCTTTCAAAATCACCGGGAAAGTATTGGTGTTGTGACCTGGTCAGTAATCCTTTTACGGTGTCTATGGTAATCACGTCTATAATCATTATCTCCATGACTGTCTTTCCAAGAGAATCGTAAATAATGCCTTTATATGTGTTAGAGCATGATTTCAGCAGGGCATAGTTGATTGTTTTGTCGCCGGGTCTGAGAATTGATTGTGCATATAACAATGGGTAGAATGAAAACCGGAGCATGACGCAAAACAGGATCAGGATGCGGGCAATAGTTCTGTTCATAAGTGTCTGTTTTATGAAATGAAATTGCAATTGTTATCTTCTATAAACAATTGATTTCTATGTATAGTGGTAAGTTTTAAATATTCAGGGGAGAATGTTCAAGATCTCAACCATTGAAAAAAAGAGGATAAGTATTTAAAATGCTGTGAAGGAGGCGTTGATAACCAGTATATTTGAAGATATGATTTCTATCAGCTCTCATATCTCTTTTCCCAAAGTACAATGGATCGTGTGGTCTTTTGTATTGCTGTTGCTCTTTGGGATATATCTACAGAATGATTCTTTCGCAGAAGCAGCTACCTATGCTATTATAACTACGTTGTTTTATGCCATCGTTATTTATGGTAATGCGATGTGGCTTATTCCCCGTTTGTATAAAAAAGAGAAACGAACTGCTTATATATTATTGATCATACTTTTTCTGATAGTGGTGACTATTGGCAGGCTGCAATTACAGAATGCCCTGTACCTTCAGTTCTTTTCAAAGGGGAAGCCTATGCCTACTAAGGATACCAGTTATTACGTGATGTATTATCTGTCCTATTTTCTTTCCAGTATCCTGATCTTCATTTTCAGTATTGCATTTCATCTGTCTATTGAATATTTCCGTGTACGGGAGCAACAACAGCTATTACAAAAAAGAACGGCAGAAGCAGAGCTGAAGCTGTTGAAGTCGCAGGTACAACCACACTTTTTATTCAATACACTGAATAATATTTACTTTGTAGCACAACGGGAATCTCCGGATACTGCCGTGTTGCTGGAAAGGTTGTCTAATATCATGCGGTATTTTGTGGATGAAGGGACAAAAGACCTGATACCGTTAACTACGGAGATTAATTTTATCTATGATTATATTCATCTGGAGAAATTACGGATGCGTCATCCTTTACAGGTACAGTTTGATATTCATGGAGAACCGGATAGCTTACTGATACCACCGATGTTGTTAATTCCTCTGATAGAGAATGTGTTTAAGCATGGGATTGATAAAAGATATGAAAATAATTTCCTGGTGGCAATTATTACTATTAGTGAGGAATCGCTGGATGCTGTTATCTCTAACAGAATTTACAGATCAGAACTGAAAAGTGGTAGCGGGATCATGAACCTTACTTCAAGATTGCAGTTGTTGTATGGGAGTCGTTATATCTTTGAAACAAGTGAGAAAGATGCTTTATTCTATGCTCATTTAAATATTCCATTGTGAATAATATTACCTGTCTTATAGTAGATGATGAACCGAATGCGGTACAATTGCTGGAAGATCATATCCGCAAAGTACCACGACTGGTATTAAAGCAAAAGTGTTATGATGCTTTTGAAGCGCTGACATTTCTGCAATCAGATCAGGCTGATTTATTGTTCCTGGATATACAGATGCCGGGATTGTCGGGGATGGAACTGGCTACTTTTTTAAGCAAAGAACAACGGATCATATTTACGACTGCCTTTGCTAATTATGCACTGGAAGGATATGAATATAATGCGATAGATTATCTGTTAAAGCCCATTACATTTAAACGTTTTGTACAGGCGATCAATAAGGCGGTGTTATCTTTTCCGGCGGTTACACCTGTTGCGCCTGTTGAGCATTTACCTGATTATATTTTTATCAAATCGGGGAAGCAGATTATTAAAATAGCATACATTGATATTTTATTTATTGAGGCACTGAAGGAATATGTGAACATTGTTTTACCTGATGGGAAAGTACTGGCGTATAAAAGGATGAAAGATCTGGAAGAGCAGTTACCGGAGAATTTTATCAGGATACATAATTCTTATATTATCAATATTCAGCATTTAGAGAAGATAGTAGATAATCATGTACTGATTGGTAATATGAAGTTACCGGTTAGTAGTTCCTGCCGTCCGCAGTTGCTGGCGATGATTAACAGGAGACTATTGTAGATAGTGCAGAGATTCGCTCATCCTACGTTCATCCTACGTTCCGAACGTAGGATGAACGTAGGATCACTCTTATCAGACTGTATATCAATTATGTAAACATATAAAAAAGCCGCCCCAAAAATGCATTTGAGACGGCTTACCCTGTTGTATTGTTCCCTATTCTATTTCTTCTTCATCTTTAACAGCATGTTTCACAGACCTGTTTCTTTCTACCCACCAGTACAATGCCGGTATCAATAACGGTGCGAAGACCAGTGTGCTGGTTAAACCACCGATGATAACGGTTGCCAGTGGCCTCTGTACGTCCGAACCAATACCTGAGGAAGTTGCTGCCGGTATCAGACCAGCGATGGCTACGATCAGGATGGAGAGGATGGCGCTCAGCTGTTCTTTGGCACCCAGGAAGATGCTCTGCTGTAGAGAGAGGTCTGGTCTTGCCCTGACCCTGTTAATAGCCGAGACAAGCAGTACTCCTGCCATTACCGATATCCCGAATATGCTCACAAAACCTACACCTGCCGATACGTTAAAATGATATCCCCTGATGAGCAATGCAACGATACCACCTGCCAGTGCAAACAAGATACAACTAATCGTAACGAGGGTTTGAGGCATGTTACGGAATAGGATGAAAAGTACCAGGAAAACCATAACAATTGTAAGTGGTATTGTCATGGATAGCTGTTTGCCCGCACGTTGCAGGTTCTCATACTGACCGCCATACACAATGGAATATCCTTTAGGGATATGCAGCTGTGCATTGATCTTATCGTTTACTTCTGCAACGAAACCGCCCTGGTCACGACCACGGATGTTTGTGCGGACAGTCACCATGCGTTTGCTGTTATAACGGTAGATGTTTGTTTGTCCGCGTACATAGGAGATATCCGCCAGCTCATTCATGGGGATGAGTGCGCCGGTAGCAGAAGGGACCTGGAGATTTTTTACAGATTCGATCGTATTACGTTCGCCGGGCAGATAACGGATGACCAGGTCGTAACGTTTGGTGCCATCGTAAAGAGTAGAGATGGTTTTACCTCCTATGGCAGCTTCAATCATCGCCTGGATGTCTGCCACGTTGATGCCATAACGGGCAGCGTTTTCCCGGTTGATGTTGATGGCTATCTGCTCCTGCGGGCCTTCCTGTTCTATGTTCACGGATTCGGAGCCCTGCATGTGTTTTACAATGTCGGAGATGGTATCAGCTTTCGCCCGCATCATGGTGAGATCATCACCTACAATGGAAATAGCAAGATCCGCCGCACTGCCTGTCACGATTTCCATTACCTGGTCGATGATAGGCTGGCCGGAAGAGAACTTCACGGATGGCATCGCCTTTTCAAGGTCGTGACGGATATTGGTAACGAGTGTCTTTTTAGAGATGGTATCACTCCAGAGTTTATATTCTTTTAACCCAACGAGGATTTCATTACGGTTGGCCGGGAACGGGTCCGTACCATCGTCATTACGTCCTGCCTGTGTGATGACAAAGGAGATCTGCGGATATTTGGCGATTACCTGCCTGATGAGCGGAGAGTAACGCGCGTTTTCCTGGATGGTAATACCCGCCGGGAAGTTACCACGGAGGAAAATAGAGCCTTCATCCAGTTCCGGCAGGAATTCCGTCCCCAGCTTAGCGCCGAACAATACCAGCATGATGACTACACCGAAGCCCACAACAACGGTCATTTTAGGCCGTTTAAGCGTACCTCCCAGCACCTTGCCGTATAACCTGCCCAGGAAGTCAAGCACGACGTTACGGTGCTCTTTCATGGGTTTGTCGGTATTGTTGAACGCCTTCTTAAAGGCGAAGGAGATCAGCACCGGAATTAATGTCAGAGCAGCCAGCATAGAACCGATTACTGCGAATGCCAGGGTAAGGGCCATTGGAGAGAACAGCTTTCCTTCTACACGTGTCATCAGCAGGATGGGCATGTAGGCCAGGATGATGATGGTAACGGAGAAGAATATTTCACGGCCTACTTCCTGTGAAGAGCGAAGCGTGAGGGCGATGATGCCCCGCTTCTTCTCTTCCGGCGGTGCCGTCCGGTACGTTCGTATCAGATGCTCTGCCATTACGCAGGCACCGTCTACAATGATCCCAAAGTCGATGGCGCCGAGAGATAACAGGTTAGCCGGAATACCAGTGAGACGCATGAGTATGAAGGCGAACAGCAGCGAGAATGGAATGGTTAGTGCCACTACCAGCGCACTGCGTAAGCTACCCAGGAAGAAGATGAGAATGATCACTACGATAGACACCCCTTCCAGCAGGGTATGCCCCACAGTTTCCAGGGAGTGGTCTATCAGGAAGCTACGGTCATAAAGAGTGCGGAGATGCACGCCTTTAGGCAGTTCGTCGCGTTCCAGGTCTTTCACTCTTTCTTTCAGGATTTTGAGTACCTCACTGGGGTTTTCGTAACGCCTCAGCAGGATGATCCCTTCCACACCGTTATTAGAGTTCGTTTTGGTCTCGTTGATGGTGTAGCCCATTACACCGCTGGGCGGTGGCGGCGCTACTTCCACAGTAGCCACATCGCGCAGGTATATGGGCATGCCGTTGGCAGCTTTCAGCACGATGTTCTGGATATCCTGTTCTGTTTTTACTGCGCCAAGTCCGCGTACAGCAAAGCCCTGCTCACCGCGGTTGATGATATTACCACCGGTGTTCTGGTTATTCTTCTGTACAGCGTCTATTACATCCTGTATTGTTAAACTGTATTTACGCAGTTTATCAGGAGCAGTGAGGATATGAAATTGTTTGAGTGGACCGCCGAAGGTGGTGATATCTGCAATACCCGGCACCTGTAAGAGATAAGGTTTGATGACCCAGTCCTGCAGGTCTCTGATTTCTGTAGGCGTATAGTTTGGCGGTGCTTCTACTACGTAACGCAGGATTTCCCCTACGGCGGTAGTGAGTGGCGCCAGTTCAGGCGCAACGCCATCCGGCAGTTCTGCGGTAGCGAGTCGTTCATTCACCTGCTGACGGGCGAAGTAATCGTCCGTACCATCGGTGAAGGTAAGCTGTACCACGCTGAGGCCGAAGATGGTGCGACTTCTGCGGTCCAGTACATTGGGGGTGTTCTGCAAAGCCCTTTCAATGGGGATGGTCACCTGTTGTTCTACCTCTTCAGCAGCACGGCCGGGATATTGCGCTACAATGATCACATTGGTATCTGCAATATCCGGATAGGCTTCTATTTTCAGCATGGTAAAACACCAGTAGCCTATGCCCATCAGGCCAAGCCCCATCAGTATAACTACCCACCTGTTCTTTAAAGAGAATATTAATAGGTTGCGAATCATTGCGTGTGTGTTTCAATCAAAATCTAAAATCGTTCTACTTTACTGGTCACTATGAACCCGCTGCTTACCCGCTTACGCAGTTCTTTTAATACGTGCAGCACCTTTTCCTCTTCATCAATGAAGATGATGAGCATAGGCGGTTCATCGAAACTGAACAGGCTATCCGGGCGTTTTACCTGGTGATGTTCACCAAAGCCTATTTGTCCACGGAAGGCGGTAGCCCCTGCTACCTTATGTTTAAGTAAAAACTGTACAATGAATTCATATAAGGGTTGTGATCCGAATACTTCATCTTTATCTATAAATATCTGTGCTTGTAACATGTTGTAGATTTTAATATCCGAAGCTTAAACCTTTCAATTGCATCACACCTCTCACCACTACATTATCTCCATTCTGCAGGCCGCTGTATACAGCGATGCGATCGCCGATCTGCTGACCGGTGCGTACTTCACGCCTCGTAAAAGCGGTGGGGGATGTTTTTACAAACACATAGTTCTGTCCATCTGAAGTAAGCAGGGCATCCCTGTTTACGTTGATGTTTTTACTATCGCCTTTTACATCGAAGGTGACCATGGCAAACATACCTGCGCGGATATCGCTGTTGGGAGTAGCCAGGCGGATACGGATTTTTACCATACGGGTAATGTTGTCTATCACATCGGCAATGCCTTCCACACGACCGGTAAAGGGTGTGTTAGGGAAAGAAGATATAGTGATGGTGCAGGGAGAGCCTTTGCTGACATTACTCAGCTGGTTTTCCGGGATATCACAGATGACATAGGCATTACCGGGAGCAGTAGCACGGAGCACTTCAGGATCGAAGCCCGCTGCTTTAAGGTCGGATTCATGTTCTATCAGCTGTGTTTTTTCGTTGGCCAGGTTAGTCTGTTCTATGGAGAGATTAGACTTCGCTTCCAGGATATCTTTTCCGCTTGCAGCACCGTGATCGTACAGGTCCTGTGTACGGTCCAGTTCTATTTTACGTTGTTTGATATTGACTTCCTGGATATGATTGATGTTTACTTTATGTTGTACTAACTGGGAGTAATCACTTTCCAGGTCGGGGTTATCGAATAATACGATGTTTTGTCCGCCTTCAGAAGAGCGTAATATAGTAGCTGCTACTTTTCCCGGTGCGTGTAAAGTACCGCTGAGGGTAGAGTCGCCTACCGGTTCTGTGATGAAGCTGTTGGCAGAGGCGGTATCCGCGAAGGTGATGACCTGCCCGTTATTTGTAATAGAAGGACCCGGGTCATCTGTTACAGTAGCTTTGTGTTCCTTAGTGCCACATCCCGCCAGCAGGAGGGTAGCGATTAAAAAATAGCGTTGCATATTATAGTTGATTTATAAGGCCGGTGGCGAATAATAATTGTACATAACTCTGGTAGTATGACTGCAGTGCATCATAATACAGCAGGCGGGTATCGTACCAATTGCGCTGGGCATCCAGGAAGTCGATGATGGTAGTACCACCACGCAGGTAGGCATACTTCACGTTGTCCAGGATCTGCTGTGATTGTTGCAGGATACCTTCATACTTTTTGAGATTCTGTTTTTGCAGCTGGTAGGTTTTGTAGGAAGTAGCTACATCTGTCATTACCTGACGGCGGGTAGCGGATAATTCCTGTTCGGCCTGTTGTTCCTGTATATGTGCTTTTTTGATCTCTCCCTGATTGCGGTTAAAGAAAGGGAGGTCTATTGCCCCGTAGAAGCCGATGTAAGGCACCGAGTTTTGCGGGTTATAGATTACTCCCAGCTGAGGTTGAGGTACAGCCATGGCCTGTTGGAATTTGATGTTGCTGCTGCGTTCATCAATATTGCTTTTTGCCAGGACCACGTCTGTACGGTTTTCCATGGTCAGCGTAATGAGGCTGTCCAGGGTCGCAGTAGGTTCTATAGACTGAACCACACTGCTGGTGTCAATGTCTACGCTATCCGTAGTACCAGTGAGCAGTTGTAGGTTTTGTAATTCGTTTTGATAGTCCTGCATGAATACACTCAGTTGCAGGTTGTACTGGTCCAGTAATACGCGGGTCCTGGAGAGGTCCGTTTGTGTGATTACCTGGTTTTTATATCGTAGCTCATTGATTTTTACAAGGGTATCCAGATTGCCTCTGCTATCGTTAAGTAATGCCAGTCGCTTTTTTAACACCCAGCATGTGATCCAGCTATTACCTACCTGCAGGGAAAGGTTCCTTACATTTTCCTGGTAGACATTATTGGCGAGGGTCACGTTCTTATTGGCTGTTTCAATCTTGTATTTTCGTTGGTTGGGCCACTGGATTGGTTTGGTTACCTGGTACCATACCTGCCGGTTGTCTTTAGAGGACCACCGGGTGCCGGGGGCAAACCGATCGGAACTCACCAGTTGCATGGTTTGATTGTTCAGATTGGGATTAGGCCGCAGTTTGGCAGTGATAACATCTGCCTGTGATGCGTCAATATTCATGTATTGCGCTTTTAGCACCGGACTGCTTACTCTGGCAGTATCTATTGCCGCCGCCAGCGTGTAGGTTGTTTGGGCGGTAGCAACATATCGCATACAGGTGAGTATCAATGTTGTTACAGCCAGGAGGATCGTTCGCTTCATGAGATGCTGTTTGTCCGCGGTTTTATTAAATTTCCAACACAAAGGTTAACAATGCTGATTAGCAAGAGAATATGCCAGCATGATTTTAACCAGTTTTTAATTTAAATATTAAACTTCATGATGGGCTGATAGTATAAGTATAAACAAGAATGAGATAGAAATGTTTGATTTATAGCAAGTTGGGTGTTGACGCGACATGGGGAATGTGGCGCTGGCGGCTTAAAAAAATGTGGGGTTTCGGGAGGGAAAAATTGGGTGCAGGGCAAAGCCCTGCAAAACCTCTTCAATTTTTTATGGTAGGAGCGAAGCTCCATCATAATAAAATCAGATAGTTTTATGCTCCATCTGCTGGATAATATTTTCTACTTCTGCTTCTGTAGCTCTTAGTCTTGCCTGGCAAAAAGTAATCAGTTCAGAGGCCCGTTTTACTCTGGCGGCCAGTACATCCACAGATACTGATTCTGTTTCTATTTCCCTGGCTATTTCCTGTAATTCTTTATAGGCTGCTTCATATGTCAGACTCGTTTCCATCGATGATCGTTTTTGATGTGATTGTAGCATGTATGGCGGCATCTGCCAGCCGTACCGTGATTGTGTCTCCTGTTTCAAGTGACGAAGCCCCTGTAACTACCTGTCCGTTGTGATATACCATGGCAAAGCCTTTTTTCAGTAAGGCCGCAGGGCTTAATATCCTTATCACAGTAGCATGGTGCTGTAACTCCTGCTGTTGCTGCTGGAGCAGTTTGCGGGCAAACGCCTGTATATTCTGACGAATATGTATCAATTCCTGTAGGCGGCTGGCGGTTACCTGTCCGGGTTTTGCCAGTAGCTGTCCCGAAAGCTGTGCCATGCCCGAACGCTGTTTTAACAGCAGGTGCCTGGCGGATTGCGGGATGCTTTGCCGGCACTGGCTGAGCCCTTCTTTGTAGACGGAGAGTAAGTCGCGGGAGCGGTTTACAATATGTCCATGCAGGGACGTTAACTGCTGTTGCCGGCCTGATACCATCTGCTGCATGCGAATGATGATATTGCGTTGCTCTTTGAGCAGGGCATCTTCAAAAGAGCGGTTATGGGTGATGATCATTTCCGCTGCCATGGTAGGCGTTTTTACAGAAGTATGCGCCATCAGGTCTGTAATGGTTTCATTGATCTCATGACCAATACCTGCTATAATGGGAATGGGAAAACCTGCTACTGCTTTTCCTATCTCGAATTTTTCAAATAAGAGCAGGTCTGTCTGGGCGCCGCCACCGCGGATAATGACTACCGTATCGTATGTTTTACCGGATGCTCTGATAGCGTCCAGTTGAGCGCATACCTGGGCTACATTTGCTTCTCCCTGTACGGTAGTGAAATAATTATCCATGTAAAAAGTATATCCATGGATGTTATCTTTCAGAGATTTTTTAAAGTCTCCAAAACCTGCAGCAGAAGAAGAGGTTATCACAGCGATGCGCTGAATAACGGATCGTAGTTGTAAGGACTTGTTACGGGTGTGATAGCCGTCTGCTGTTTTGCGGACAATATCTCCGCATTCTGTTACGAGACGCAGCAGGGTAGCCTGTTTCTGTTGTTCCAGTTGCCCTTTTGTGAAGCTGGTATCAATATCCTGTAATGATAATTTTAATCCGTAGAGGGGATGGTATTCTACAGCTACTCTTATCAGTACGTGCAGGTCGTTCCCGAAGCGCTGGCCGGTAGCACGTTCAAATTCTTTGATGCGCAGGGTTCCCTGGCTCCAGGCGTTGGCCTGGATTTTAGCTGTTAACTGATGCGTATGCGGATCTTTTTCTACCAGGTCAAAGAAGTGAAATCCTTTGGCCGGATAATAAGAGTGGCCGGTAATATCTGCTACTACCCAGAAAGATTTTCCGGAGAAGGCATTTTTGATAGTGCCCTGGATAGCCGCTGTTAATTGCGATAATGTTATGTATGGATTTGTATTCACGTACTGCAACAAAGGTACGTTTTATAAGGCATGCACAAAAAAAACGACTGCCTGGATAAGCAATCGTTATATACTTCCACGTTATGAAAACAAATCCATAAAAAGCTGCGGTAGCTACTTCTTATACAGCAGCAAATTATACGATTGCTTACGTAATAAGGTTAATAACTGGTTAAACAATTCGTTAATAAGATTAACTGCCGACCTCGTTCTCCGCATATACTGCTTTTGCTTTTTCATCTCCCTTGCGGATATAAGGTCTTATGATCAGCCTGTTTCCTTTATCGTATGTGAAAAGGTTCCAGATCCAGTTGGTCATTACCAGTACTTTATTGCGGAAGGTAGCGAGGAAGCTGATATGTACAAAGAGCCAGATATACCATGCTATCCTGCCTCCGATCATAATATTCCCCGGAAGGTCTGCTACGGCCTTACCCCGGCCAATGGTGGCCAGTGATCCTTTATCAAAATATTTAAATGGTTTTACGGGTTCATTGTGATGTAATGCCCAGAGGTTTTTGGCTATATATTTCCCCATTTGTATGGCAGGTTGTGCCACACCGGGATGTCCTTTGGGATATTTATCCAATTTCATCATGGCAATATCTCCTATGGCAAAAATATTGTTACTGCCAATGATACGGCAATTAAGGTCTGTTAACAAACGTCCACGTTCAGCCCATTCTGCAGGCAATCCGGGCATTGTTTCTCCGGTTACACCGGCGGACCAGATCACACAAAATGATTTGATAGGTTCCCCGTCTTTGATGGTCACTGTTTCTCCGTCATAATCCTGTACCATTGTTTTTAAGCGGATGTTCACTCCCATCTTTTCAAGGTCTTTTTGTGCCCTGGCGCTGGCTTTGGGAGACATGGGCGGTAGTACCCTGTCCAGTCCTTCCAGCAGGTAAATACGCATTTTATTGAAGTCCAGCCGCGGATAGTCTTTATGAAGAATATATTTTTTGAGTTCTGATAAGGCGCCTGACATCTCCACACCAGTGGGGCCTGCACCTATCAAAACGATATTGAGGAGATGATCTTCTATTGCCGGATTTGCATTCAGGCTGGCCCATTCAAACAGCTGCATGAGCTGACTGCGGAGGTTCAGTGCATCCGGTATACTTTTTAATGAAGAAGCAAATTTCTTCATATTCTCATTGCCGAAATAATTTGTTTTGGCGCCACCGGCGATGATGAGGTAATCATATTTTAATTCCCCTGCGCTGGTATTAATGGTATTAGTCGCAGTGTCTACGGACAATACTTTTAGGGGGGTTAATTCCATAAGGATAAGTATAAGTAAATGTATAAAGTGCTAAAAGTGCACGACTGTAGAGGATTTGAAGAGATTTCACCTTCCGGGTTATAAAAAACGAAACAATTTAATTACTTTAATCCAGTTGAATCCAGCTTGAACTTTAGCAAACCTGTGCTCAAATAACCTTAAAAGACCTATCCAACATTAGATTTTGCCTACTACAAGACTGTAACCTAGCCACTACTGCCCGTTTGGGAGCAGGCTAAGCTGTTTTTGCCTGACTGCCACCCCTGGTATTACTTTCCATGTCTTCACTGATATCTGGTATAGCTCTTTTTAGCCGCGCATTTTCTTCCAAAATCGTCATAATTTGTTGATTATGAATGAGTATAAGTGAGTTCTGCGCATCAATTGTAGCTTGTAATGAACGTATGAGCTGGTCTTTGGTCTCAAGCAGTTGGGAAATGGGGATTTCAGAGATCTTAAGGTTAGTATCTGTACAACTACCTGTACTTTTAGCTGTACTTTTGTCGACTTTTTGGGAATACCCCTTTAGAGCTGTTTCCTGTACATGTTCAGTAAGGTCTTTAGTCATTAAATCATCAATCGCAATGTCGAAATAATTAGAAATAGCAATAATCTTCTCTATATCAGGCTCAGATACCTTAGTTTCATAATTAGACCACGTATTTCGCTTAACCCCAATAGCAGCGGTCATTTGATCCTGTGTCAATCCTTTTTCTTTTCTTAATAATTGAATATTCTGAGCAAAAAAGTTCATCTAGATAGAATTATATTGTCGAATAATTTGTTATTGTCGAATAATTTGGTATTTTTACAATGTTCCCTTGTAAGGAACAAGACAAAAGTACCAAAACTCTGCCTGATTATGAGTAAAAGAGATAATAGAAAAGCCTTTATAGTAAGTGAGATCGCGGATAAACATGGGGTCTCTACAAGGTATGTTTACATGGTACTCGCTGGGGAAAGGGATAATGAGCCGATTTTGAGCGATTATTTAGCCGTCTATCAGTCAACTAACCTACTCCTTGCAGCCGTGAAAAACGCAGTTCCTTTCAACTAACATAAAACCAAAACTATGCACATTCAAACAATTCCTTCAATCGTCCTGGGTAGCATTTTCGTCCTGGTATTCATTTTCAAAATCCTTCCCCTGATCGTTATTCCTGGTATCCGTTCTCTGTTAAATCGTAAAAACTAACTATCAGCCTTGAAACTCATTGATAATATATTATACCTGGAATTTTCCGAATTAGTTATCTGTGGAGTGTCTGAAAACACATTATGGAAAGCTAAAGAAAGGAATAGTAGCAGTTGGCATATGATCAATGATCCTGCTGATAAGCGGCGGGTGCTCATCGGTTACGAAAAGCTCAAAGACGCTTATAAGGAGCTTGTCAAGGCCCGTTTCGGTAACCCTCATGAGTATATCGCTAAGGAGCCAATTCGCAAGATGGTTACTCGTGACCAGGAGGCGGAACGCTTCTTCCTTGCGCACCGGTACGGCGATAATAAGAGCCTTCCGGTTGAGCATGTAAAGAAATATACGACTGCTGCAAGCTGGCTTAACATGCTGGTAAAGGCTAACTCCGATAAAAAGGAGATCAAAAAGCAACTGAACCTGTCTATTGATCAGTTCTATATACACGTTATGGAGATGTTCAAGACAGACGGTGTTGACCTGCCTACCAACTATGCTAAACTGCTGGCAAAGCGACGCGATTACGAGGCAACCGGTTACGGTAGCTTAGTCGATTGGCGGTTCGGTAACAAGAATGCTGCAAAGATCGATGATGAGGTTACAGAGAGCCTGCTACTTGAACTCCTGAGTAATCCTAATCAGTATGATGATGTGTACATCGGCATGAAGTACAACGAATGGGCTATAGCTAATCAACATGAGACAATTACCTCTGCAACAGTGGGTATCTGGCGGCGGAAACTGGAATATCTGATCATTGCAGCCCGTCAAGGTCGTGCGGCTTATTACGATAAGTATAGTGTTCAGGTAAAGGGGTTCCGTCCGACAGCACCCCTCTTAATGGTGGAAAGCGATGATAATTTCCTGGATCTCCTGTTCCTTGATATAGAGGATAAGACGCAACACAAGTACTATCACAAGTACAAAGCCATCGTAGTCACTGATAGCTATAATGATTACGTCCTGGGTTATGCTTATGCGGAGAACATCACAACTGAACTGGTAAGGGCCGCATATCTGAACGCAATGTATCACATTAGGGAGCTTACCGGTAACTGGTACGTACCGCATGAGGTCAAAACCGACCGGTGGGCCTTATCAGAACTGCAACCATTCTATAGCGCGTTTGCGAACTACTACCCTACACCGGTGGGTAGCAAAAAGCGCGGCTACCTGGAACAATTCTTTAGCTCTGCAATATGGGAAAACGCCCTTAAAGCAGGCGCAAATAACTACACAGGTAATAACCTCACCGCAAAGAATCGCGGGGTGAATATTGAAGAATTGGAACTAAGTAAGAAGAATCGTCCGACCCTGGACGAGGGCCGCGTACAGGTTGAAAACTTCTTTCACCGTCTCCGCTTAGAGACTGGTAAAAACGGTAAATCAAAGCAGGATGAATGGTTGGAAGCCTTTGCGGCAACAGCTGAAAGCCGTAAAAAGACCATTACCGACGAACAATTCTTGCTCTATTTTGGCGTGCAACACCGCCCCCGCAATGGTAAGCAAATCAAGATCACTAACGGCGGGGTTGAGCCTCAAATTCAGGGTGTTCAGTACGGATTCACCGTTCCTCCTGCACTGTACTTAACGAATGTCGGGAAGCCTGTATCTATTATATATGACCCTTACGATATGTCCAGGGTATTAGTGACTGACTTTGCCAGCCTGCGGTTCACAGCTACTGCACAACGGTTACAGCCTCGCGCAATGGCTGACTACCAGCCGGGTGACCGCCGCCTGCTGAATGCTATCCTGGCTGAGAAGATGGATGATAACGAAAAGGTTGCAGCAGCTGCGGAAAAGCGTAAAGCAATTCTCCGTAAGAATAATGTAGATCCTGAAAACATGCTACAGGGCGGTGCAATGGTAAAAGAACTCAAACAGGCAGCGGAGTTGGCTTACCATCCTACGATAGTAGACAGAGATAGTTATAATCCTTTAGATCAAATGTAATATGACAAAAGCCTACATGATTAATACTCAAGGTAGCCTTGTATTGGCTATTCCTACAGATAACAACGCGCCGTTACTGTTTCTGGAAGCACTTGCAGGATATCAGGCGCAACACGGTCATTTGATAGTATCTGTCACACATCCTAAAGAGGATGAAACACCTATGTTTTACGTGAAGTTAGGATATGTTCATTCTACTCCTATAGGAACTCACAGTATTAAATATAGGGCTGAAATGTATTGCGGTAAACAACATGGGTTTCAGGAGATACAGATTTCAGAGGATGTGTATACCCGGTTCACCTGCTATATTAACGATAATCTATAAAAAAGCCCCGACCGCGACAACGGTTCAGGGCTATTCAATAACAACTAACATATTAAAGGTATGACAACCGCTCAAAAACAACAAATCCAGCAGCACCTATTGAACTACGTTACAAAGTTCGATAGTCAGGCGAAGGCCGTGGCAACCCTAAAGGGTGTGTCTGAGGCTACCGTTATCAGTATAAAAAACGGTAAATGGGAATCTATCAGCGCGGACATGTGGCGCAATGTGGGTAAGCAGGTGGGTTGGGATAGCCGTCAAAGCAAGCTGGTTGAAACGATGGCTTTCAGTACGCTTGTCTTGTACTTTGATCTGGCAAAGGAGCATGGAGCTACGTTTGCGATTACTGGGGGGGCTGGTTACGGTAAGTCTTTCGGCGGAAAGTGGTATCGTGATAATATGCAGGGTAAGAATGTGTACTACCTGGAATGTGCCTCTTATTGGAATAAAAAGTATTTCCTTATTGAGTTGCTGACTGCGATGGGTATATCTGCAATGGGCATGAACGTCTACGAAATGATGAAAACGATCGTTTCGGCCCTGCGTAAGCAGGACAAACCTCTGATCATTCTCGACGAGATAGATAAGCTCCCTGATCCGGTACTGCTGTTCTTCATCACCTTCTATAACGAGTTAAACGGGCTTTGTGGCATAGTGTGGACTTCAACAGACGCTATTAAGAAGCGCATCAACAACGGCCTTCGCCGTCAATTACCCGGCTACAGTGAGATATACCGCCGCATTGGTCGCAAGTTCATCGATCTGGTTAAAACCGATCTGGAAGAGGTACGCGCTATCTGTGAGGCAAACAACATCACCGATGCGGAAGAGGTACACAGACTATTTAATGAGTATGAAGGGGATATTTCCCGTATAGATCGTGCCTACCTCAGACAGTTGGCTAAGGAGATGTACAAGAAACGTGCTTAATAACCGCTTAAACGCGCTTAAAATGGAACAATCGCAGATCAGTAGTACAAACACTTACAAGGACAAAGCAAATGCCTTAAAGGGGCGTATTTGCGATCTTTTAAAGTGGTCTGAGTTGGAGTATGCTGAATTTCAGTATAACACCGGTATAGAGTTCCTACAATATTATATACCGGACGATCCTTACGGGGCGGATCAGTTGATCTGTTCCAGAATATATTGGGCGTGGTGGAGAAATCAATGGTATCTCCGTGAAATGGCTTTGCCTTTTGAGTTTTTATCCCGGCCTCAATGGCCGCTGTCTGTTATAAGGAGCAAATACATTGATATGCACAACGCACAATCTTTAGTATCGTCCTTATATATAGGTCGCGTAATCCTGGAACAGAGCTACGCTGAAATGATAGGGCGTGTAATTGATGATGCTTTAAAACCTGTTGTATGATAGAGCAATTACCGGGAGCTACGAGAGTAGCGGTTGAAGTTATGTGTCGTCGAATTGAAAGAAAGTTCTATCAGTTCAATAGAACGCGCGTATCAATAATAATTCTCCCTGCATCTGAAACAAAGGCAATGCCGGAAAGCGAAGTTGAAAATTTGATATTGGCGCATATCTATGAAGCATTTAAAGTTAACTGGCCTCAGATTGCAAGCCCCTGTCGGAAGCGGTTCATTGTATCAGCAAGGCATTTATACTTTTTGTTAATGAGGAAATATACCGCTTGGAGTACGTTGCGAATTGGCGGTAAAGTGGGAGTAGATCATACTACTGTCGTCAATGGGGTTAAGCGTATGAAGGATCTTTTAGATGTGAATGATTCTATAATAACACCTGTCGTTGAATCTTTCATCGAAGCATTACCAGCACACATAAAAGCAATAAGATGAAATATCCTGTTATTAAGCTAGTAGTAAAAGGGCATGAAATGCCAGCATTGATACAAATGATGTCCTTAGTAATACAGCCTGCTGGTACATCAGGGGTAGACAGTAAACTGTTAATCTGTCTTATGCAGCACCTTTACTACCGACTTAGCCAAAAGGCTATTATGTACCAGCACGTATACCATATTTCTGTACCGATCCCCGAAGCGATGGCGTTTCAGGAGTATTGGACGGGTGTTCCGATGGGGGACATTATCACCAGTGCATTAGTGAACAGGCTGATTGGTGTGATAGATCAGGCAACCCAAACCGTAAACCTTTAAATTTTATATAATGGAGATTAAACAGCAATCTGCAAAAAGTACAACCTGGATAGACCGTACCGGTATACCGGTTCCGTACAACCGCGTTACTGCTCAGGAAAAGCAGAAAGAAAAGTTTTCTTTTACTCTTGCCACGGAAGCTCTGAAACTGAATAACTCGTTATGTGCCTTCCGGGAAAAGATTGATCAGATGTGTATGGAAGTCTTTGAGATGACCTTAACGGAAAAGCAGATAGAACGCGGCACAAAGGGCAATCACACATGGTACAACTTCGATGGATCGATCAAAATAGAAGTATCGATCGGGGATCGTATTGAGTTTGATACAATCCTTATCGAACAGTGTAAGAACCTGCTGTTAGAGGTCGTACGGGATGGTGTTAGTAAGTCGCACGCATATCTTGAAGGCATCATCCTAGGGGCATTTCAGACCACTACCGGTAAACTCGATACAAAACGTGTAATGAGCTTAAAAACGCATGCAAAGCGTATTCCAGATGAACGCTATCACAAAGCAATGGAGCTGCTTGACGAAAGCATTTGTAGAACGTTCCTTAAGAAATATTTCCGGGTATACCTGCGTAATGAGCACCAGGAGTATGAAGCTATTGCGCTGGATTTCAGCTCTTTTTAAGTTGTTTTTTTGGAGTTTATGTTAGTAAAAAATTCCGGTGCTTTCTAGCACTGGATAATCTAAAGAACACTGGCCGTAGAGGCATATTATTATATACCGCCCACAGGGCATACATGAAAAGAGGTCTGGTTGATGGAATGACGACAGACAGAAGTAAAACAAAACGGCCCTTCGGGCAACCAGGAAGGGCCGTTTACAAACTCAGTTCTTCACCACTATAAATACAGAACATATGATTTTAGACGCTCTCGCGGTACTCAACTACCGCGACCCGCAAACTATTGCCCTTTCGTTCCTGTCCGGGGCTGCTATCCTACGGATAATGTGGATGGGATATACTGAAATCTACAGGGATATGCAACCAGAAAGAACCCGGAAAAAACGGGTTAAAGGGGGTAGAAGATACCCTAAGCAGCGATATAAACCGGGGGGTTTTGCCCCTTTTGATCACTTAAAAACCACTTAAAATGTCAAAGAAAGATAGTTTTCATCCCGTACATAACGTGCATGATGGCCTTTTTAACACCACCAGTGGAACGAAAATCAGTATACAATACCCTACTGCGGAGATGATCCTAATAGAAGATATTGCCGCCGCGCTTTCTAAAATATGCAGGTTTGGCGGGCATGTTAGAAAATTCTACAGTGTAGCGCAGCATTCCTGCTTAGTGGCTTCTCTCCTGGCTACCGCTATAATGCTGGAAGGTCTTTTACATGATGGTAGCGAAGCATATTTAGGAGATGTGATAAAGCCTCTTAAAGTTATGTTGGGAGCGGTTTACGGGAATCTTGAAGGTGGTTTTGAACAGGCTATTCGTACACGTTTTGGACTTAGGTATGGGCCTCATATTCACGATGCCATAAAACGGGCTGATATGTTAGCACTTGAATTAGAGCATGAAGCATTTCAGAAAGGGAATTTCAAACCATTGAAGCGACTTTCCAGTAAGGTCGACCTATCTGATGATTTTACCCGTTGCTGGCCTCCTGATGAAGCATATAATCATTTTATGGTAATGTTCAATATCATCATCGCGCATAGAAATAATAGATAAAACATGGCCAGAATTCTAGGACTCAAACAACTTCACCAGAAACGGTATAAGCTATTAGAGGGAATCCCTGATAACATAAAAGCGGCTTTTGGAGAGCTTACAGCGGCCTTTATCGCAATCATTTGGGGGAAGTCGGGGAATGGAAAAAGTAACTTTCTAATAGAGTTATTATTAGCCCTGATGGAATACGGTAAAGTGTTACATATAAGCCTGGAAGAAGGGCACGAAAAATCTTTTCAAAACCTAATATTCCGCCACCTGGACGTTGATAAGCATACCGGGAAAATTGAATTCGCTGATTATGAAATGACGTTTGAGGCACTGATGGTTAAATTAAAGAAGAAGAAAAGCCCTCAATTTATCGTCATTGATAGTCTCCAATATTGGAAGATAACATTCGATCAGTACAAGATACTTAAAGAGACTTTTCCGAAAAAGACCTTCATTTTTATTTCTCACGCATTGGGTAAAATGCCAAAAGGCGGCACGGCGCAGGATATACAATATGACGCAGGTATTAAAGTGCGAGTGGAGGGGTATATCGCTTTCGTTACCAGCCGCTACGGTGGAGTACAAAACTTTGTTATATGGGAGGATGGTGCAAAAAAGTATTGGGCAAAAAAGTACAAAACAATGTTAACAAAAAAACTCTAACAAATATGGCCGGTTCATTTATGGAGCACGCGTTGTGCCTTGCTGTTATAATTGCCTGTTGTTGGGCAATACGGATGATAGATAAAAATCAACGTTAATCAATTAAAACATATTACAATGAGTAGAATAAATGTCTGTCCTGCATGTAATGCAAATCGGAATGGAGTAAAATCCCGTATAGCTTTCGAACATACCTGTGGGAAAAACAATCCCTCTCCACTTAATAACGATGAAATCGCGCTGTATCAAAAGGAGATAGAAGCGGTTCAATCAGAGTGGCTACCAGCCTCTGTTAATCCCAATGACCCCACGCCTGTACAACTTGATGAATTCAGAAAGGCATGGGAGGAACACCCATTAGGTAGGGTTATATATCCTGATGCCGCTCCTGTTTTTACAGAACTCCCCTATAGAGTATTTAGCGACCCACAAAGAATATACTATAGGCTTAACCGTGCAAAAGAGCTGCTTACCCATGCCATTAAAGAGTATACGTCGTGGTTCCAAACGAAGGCAGCAATTATTGAGTTCTTAAACGACGAAAGAAAGGAATCAGAATGAAAGCGGAGTACTGGATTTCAGTGTTAGAATCGGTATCCTGGCTATTAGAAAAGTACTCATGGATGGATGAAATGATTTTAGGATTACAGCCAGGGGATCAGATAATAATGGTTAGAACGGGGGACAATTACACAGTAACAGGCTGGGAGCAAATAAAGGTTACCTGTGAATTTGTCCGGTTTGATTTTCCATTCATTATAACATCAGTAGGTAGCTTTCATTATTCACGGTTATTAGAAAAAACCGCTAAACAACTAAAACTCTTTTAAATTATGAGAACAGCAATTGAATTAATTACCGCTGAAAGGGAAGAACAGATTGAAAAACATGGCTATACTGTGTCAAAAGATAAGGCCGCATATTCTGGTGAGGAGTTATTGCAAGGAGCATTGCACGCTATAAATCCTGTCTTGTTTTCATTGCCAATTGATTGGGGGAATTGGTTTACTGAAAAAGTAATATCTAAAACTGAGATAGAGCGTTTTACAATCGCTGCTGCATTAATTGCAGCGCACATTGACAAACTAATCGCTATGAAAAAAGATAAACCTCTTACGGAAGAAGAGCTAACGGAAATAGCAGCTACGTCGGATTGTTCCTTTACAGACATAAAAAGACTATACGACTTCGTGCCTGATAATTTAAAGGTAAAGGAGGCATTTCTTAGTATTCTAACAAGCCTCTCAGTAACAGGTATCAGTATCGACTGGTTTATTAGGCATTCCGCCCATTAACTATAAATTCAAATTATTATGGAACGAAATACAGTAACAACCCTGGGAGCATTGAGAAACGGTGATCGTTTCCATTTTCCAAAGCGCGTTGATATTTGGGAAGTCACGGGAAGTACCCGAAATCATACCAGTATCAACTTACCGGGTCTGAATGGGGTATTCACTAACAAGTATGATGACCTAAAGAAATCTTCGACATCTGTAGTATTCATGAGGCATACCCAACCACTACAAGGTGAACAATGTTTGTATAAGGACTTAAAGCCGGGTGACATATTTCATATGACTAATAATATCATAGATGAGTTCCGACGTGGTGCTGATGAAAGGATCGGACATTTCCCTGCTGGTGATAGCGATATCATAATAAATGCTAATGATACCGTTGTATTTGTCAGGAAAGGTATTTTTCTAACCATATAATAACAATAAATATGGAATGCAATCAATGCGGATTAAAGGACGGAGAGATCGCTGAGCTCAAGCAGGCATGGCATGATCAGGCACAAAACCTAATAGCAGTAGAACAGCGATTGAATGAAGCTAAAGTGCTATTGAACCGCGTACTTAACGATGAATTAATCGGTGAGGATGATGCCAGCGGTTTCGGTGATGAAATTGTTACATTTTTAAACACTTAAAGTATGAGACGCTTTTATATTTCATCTGAAAAGTTTACCGGTTCCGGGGAGATTGTATATAATGAAGAGGGGTGCTTGGTATTCTTTGATTTTCGCGGCACGAGTGTTTCACCTGCTGGAATGGTGCAGTTGGTAAAAACGGTTATCCCTGTAAATATCAATTCCCTGGAATTACAGTTCCAGGCATTCCCTGTATTAGTATGTATTGAGGCTGAATTCAGTGTTACTCTTGAGGACTTTAAGCGGGAATACCCGTATGCCCGCAATATGCACATACTGCCTGAAATATGGGATAGGATGAGTAAGACGAATCAGGTGTTAGCCTGGAAGGCAGCACAGGATTACAGGAAGTATTGTGAGCGCAATTCAGGCTGGTACAAACCTAAAATTGCCGCTTCCTGGTTAAAAGCAAAAGAATATCTCAATGATTGGAAAAAATTATAAACATGCCTCACAAATCATATCTCGCAAAAATTCATATCCTGTTCAAAGAAACAAGCCTAAAGGCTCATAAATCGGAAATAGTAAGCAGCTTTTCTGCGGGTCGTACTGATAGTTGCGCATACCTAAAGGATAGTGAAGCCCTTGAACTGATTACTTACCTGGATTCTAAAAAGAACGAAGCGGACACTAATTTTAAAGCGGCCGCAAAGATGAAAAATAAGATCATCGCAATGGCGCATGAATTAGGCTGGAAACAACCAGACGGTAAAATCGATATGTCAGTACTGAATAACTGGTGTTCAAGATACTCATATCTTAAAAAAGAGCTTGACGCATATACTTACAAGGAACTACCGAAACTGTTAACGCAATTTGAAAAGGGGCCATATCTGTCATACATAAAAAAAGTATAATCTGAAAAGCATCAAATTAAAAGCCCGGATATTATATCCGGGCTTTTTTGTTTATATCTTTTTTTTGCATAACTGTAAGCTAGTAGTAATATTGCGCTAATATGATGCGCGGCCACCGTTCGATATTTATCTCCCTTTTCGAAAACGACGTTCAGACAATTCCTTCACCAGCTGAAAGGAAAGGACGTTCGGAAGCCCTCATCCTTAAAAGAAACGAATTACTGATCTGTCGTTACTACTACCTTGTGAAAATTTCTGCACTTCAATATCAATCTGCACTTACAAGGCTGGAAAATGAATTCTTCTTATCAGAACGTACTATCATTGATATCTTAGCAAAGAACCGTGATATTACTAGGCACTTCCTTACTACTAAACCGTCACTCAAATACCTGCGTGATAGATACCCGTCAATGACCTGGAACTAAATCAGGTTAATAATACCAGGGCGTGGCACGGTAGTTCTTACAGGGGCTGCGGAAGTATCCGTATAGCTGATATAGTACTTACTTAATCTAACTCTGATATCATCATCTCTTTTCTCTGTTACATTCACCCTTCGCGACAATCTGCTAAAACCTACTGGTGCCCAACTATGTAATGCGACATACACCTTATTTTCCAATTCGTAATACCGTAGAGCGTTTGCCCGAACATTGGTAGGAGCAATGTTATTACTGTTCGAATACTGCACTAAACCTAATCGGAACTGTATTAACCCTTCCCCGATTTGATGATTACTCCCTGCAACATCTGAATATTTAAATTCGTCGATATCAATCAGCATGCAGGGAAAGGCTACAGCGGGCCGTTTGTCGTAATTTTCCAACTGTCCGAGATCCTGGTCAATATAGCGGATTTCTGGAACCTCGATTTCTATGCGCTGGATGAGACTTTCGAATAAATTTGCGTTTGGTGATAATAACATAACATGTAAGTTTTAACGAACTCCTTTCATTAATTCAGCCTGTAATTTGTTTGACAGCTGCTTTGCTAAGTAGGGACTATCTCCCATAAATTGGCGTTTGGAAATGTTCATGTTAACACGTCGCGTATGGGCCTTAACCGTAGTTTTTCCACCTGCAATCTTACCAAACTTAATGTTTGAGCGTGTTTTAAGCGTTTTCTTACTTACGATTCCTGTTTTATTCACACGTCTATCGAAAGCGTGTACTTTCTGAATTAGACCTAGCCTCATGCCCTCATTATGTGCCCTTGCGTAGGGTACATCCGTACCGATTACCGCTTCCATATTACCGCTTCTAATGACGCGCAAACTGCGTTTAAGACGTGCCCGAAGAACTAGTAAACTACGGTTGTTGTTTTTGACGGGGCCCCATTTTGTAGGGTTCTTCCTTTTTACCCAGGGCTCCACCGAATTACTTATCCAGTTTTGATTTCGAAATCTGTCTAAAAAAAAGTTAAGCGCATCATTCGCCAACATACCAGGAGCATACATTAAGACCCTTTCAAAATGTGCCGCTTTTTCGTCTAATTCAAATCCATTACTCATTTTCAATCAGATTTAAACCGTCCTTCCTTACACTGTCTGGTAGCCCAATATAATAAGGATGTTTCGGAGGGAAAATAACGCCTTGTGCCGCGCAATTTGTCTTAAACATTTCAGGGGTGTCGGGATAAACAATGTCCTGGTCAGGAGTAATACCCCGCGAAGCTGCATACTGTCTAACTAATGATCTACATCGCCAATGTAAAGGTGGATAATTATATAGCCAAAATTGATCACCAACCGGTTTCCTGACACCATTCAGTGACCGACAGTTATATGTAGTTCTACCGTCCAAAATGGCGTCGAATTCAAGGATTGGCAGTACATCCTTATTAGCCTGGATATTTACCCAATTTGAGGCCATTTGTGCGCTTCCTATTGCATGCTCGCGCTCCACATCCAGGTAACGCCCGATATGCGTATCATTGATTTCAAAAGCCGCCTGCCTGAATTCTCTCTTACTTCGCAACTGGCCATCTTCCCCGACTAATGCTTCTGTGAGTGCTTTGAGCTGCTGGTAATTCTTTGCTGCTGAAAACTGGTATACATCACGCTGCAAAGAAAGTAGCATTTCATAATCCGGGGTATCATAAGCGATGGAAGATAAGGTATTACCGAAGCCCTCCTGAACAGCCTTATAGATGGTATCCGCGTACGCTTTTGTGATGACTGGATCTATACTTTCAGGCATCCCCTTTTCAATCCAGATGCTTTCCACCATTCGCGCCAGGTCGTCCGCAAATTTCTCTATGAAAGGCTCGTCTGTCGGTGCGGCTAACTTGAAACTATGATCATCACAGCAGCCGCCATAAAGCGGGTCTAATTCCGCGCATAACTGCATATGACTAATTCCTGGAAGCCCCCTAATAGCTGAAATCAGCTGTTGGGGGCTAGGTCGAAAAAATCTGCCAGCCTTAAGCGCATTTGATGCCATGCGGACAGCTTTATCTTAGGATTCTTTTTATCTGCCTTTTTAGGCTGTTTCCCAGGGCTTGGGGCCGTGGGCGGTGGTGTTGGGTCAGGCGTTGTTGAGGCTTCGATTTTAGCCTTCAATTCATCATAGTTATCGGGCTTCGGAATATTAAATTCCTCATACAGATAATCATCGCTCATTGGCAGTTTTACTACCGTCTTTAGTTTAACTACGATATCTACCTTATCTTTTTTTGGAACCTGTTCAGTTACTTCCTCATGTACAAACTTGCCACCCAGGACAGGGTATCCTAAATTTGCAAGAATAGGCAATACTGTTTCATTCAGATCGGCTAACTCTTCTTCTCTGTCATCAAGATTCAACGCTTCCTCAACACCTGCATGTGTCTGAGATTGTGCATACCCGCTGCTTTTACTACTAGTAGTAGTTTCCGTTTGGCCTAGTATGAGGATGCAAAGTTCCTCATTACAGGCCCTTCTAAGCGAATCGTATAATTCGCTGCTATTAGCCGTGTTAGTGCTTTCGTGTAGTTTGAATTCTACGTCTTTGGGTAAGATTGCATACGAGGCACTACCAGCAGCATCAAGGGCTTGTTCAAGTTGCGCACGAACCGCGGCGTTATAACCGTCATACCGGGCCTCGCGGAAAGGCATTCCAAAAATTTCGGCATATTGTGACCAGTCACCAAAGGCACCGCGTTTATAAATTACGTATTGCGCGGCACTCATTAACAAACCTAAATCATCTGATTCCCCAAATTCACAGGTATACTTATCGAACGGAGAGGTTCTGTAATCAATCCCATCCTGCCCGTATTGTTCCCATACAATTTTACCAATTTTAGGTTTAATATGCTTTCGTGGCACAGAAAAAACCTTTAGCTCTCCGGTTGCTTTTCTGGACAGCTCAACAACTGTTATCCCCCACATAATCTGCTTTAACCGCTCCTTTCTTAAGTCCCTGAAAGCCTTTTTACTGATCAGAGCTTTCATTACCTCATCCTCTTTACCGGACTTGTCTAAGAAAAGAAGTCTGGTTTTAGTGACACCTAATATGCGTTTAGCAATCAGTCTCTTTAATGTACCATCTAATAAGAGGGATTCGTATAAATCATATAATGGAACACGAATAGGATTCAGGGCCTCTGCGTTTTTAATCGCATTTGTCCAGGTGGTAATATCCTGTGTGCTGCGAACCACAGGACGTATTATAAGATTCTGAATAATTAAACCCTCTTCCGCGCTACCCGGTGTTTTAGTTACTTTTGTTTCAGACATTGCAGATTGTTTTAGTAATGACTACCTCTTCTTTGATTACCACCCCATTTAATAAAATTGTTATCACCTACAGGCGGTGCAGGTAAAGGGAGACTAGGATTCGTTTTACCCGACTGTACTTTTTCTAACCATTTAATGGCTTTGTCATAACGATCTGAGCGTAATTCCATTTCTATTGCAACGTTAGCAAGGTTGATGAAATGCCAGATAGCTATATCTTTTATGTACAGCAATAAAACGGGATTTCGATTATCACCGGTTGCTGAAAAAATCGCATCAACATCATAAGCAGTTAAGTAGCCTCTCGCCTCTTCTATAGCAGCGTTTATAGCGTCTTCCGGGATAGTATCATCATCCCTGCTTATTTCGTCCATCACTTCTTTGTAAGCGTGTGTTGATAATTCACTGAGTTCTAAAAACATAATCAATATCTTTTAGTGTTTTTTAGTCGCTTTCCTAATTTCATCTGTTCAGGGATCCATTCGGAAAACTTCTTTTTAATTATCGCGACGGCACCTTCAAATCCATCGGGGCCGTCCATCGTCTTACTGTTAGGGCTAACGCTTTTAAATTGCGCCTCTAATGTTTTCATACCCGGATCTTCCTTTTCATCTTCATTTAGAATAAGATGCCCGTCCCGATTAAGAGGTTCGAGGGTTCCTTCTATGCGGAAAAACTTATCTGGTTTAACTCTGTCATCTCCGCTAACGGAAATGATACCGCCATGTTCTTTTGCCTTCTCGACAATCAGCGGCTTTAGCACTTGTTCATAGAATGGATTTTGCAAACTATTATTCTCTATGCTAGTGTAGGCTTGCGTTTGAGTTCCTACATATTTGTTAGCTGAATATAACCAGTCAATGAAGCGACTATTATTTACAACGTTTACATATGCTTTGTATCCATAGAACGTTACAGCGTCCTTTGAACCGACGATTATAACGGCTTTACAACTCTGTTGTAGCTTTGCTTTTTGGGTAGGTTTGTCTTTATTGGAGGTTGCAGGATCAGCATATATAACGACGAAAGGAAGCGTTGATAACGGCGGACATTTCCCATACCGCATAGATTCGAATACTTGCCCCATTCGGATAGGATTGTTGAAGTATTCTTTCTGTCCGGCATCCCAACTCATTTTACTAAGGATATAGTCAATATCCTCTTCTGAGTTCTTTTCAAGCCACACGGATACTCCTTCCTCATCACGAATATTAATCGTTTCGCAATGGTCTGATATCTTACCCGCCCGAACTACACAGCAATCCTCTGCAATAATATTTCCTAACCAAAGGATTAAATAAGGTTCTGAGATATCAACAGTAGGTAATAATGCTGTTTCAAACCAATCCCATTTTTGCTTAATAATATCCGCGTTTCTACATTCCTGATCCGTGTCAAAATCATCCACAACAATACAATCCGGTCTGATTTCTTCGTTGCTTTTGCCCCTGGGTGATTGCCCCGCACCTAATGCCAGAAAACGAACACCATTCCGGGTAGTAAAATCTCCTTCTGTCCAACTACCTTCTAGTTTTTGTTTTCCGTAATCGTTAATTAAGCGGTCGTTACTATCTAACTGACATTGATACTTCGTAAGAAACAATAAGGCTGCATCATACGTTGAGCTGGTATATACTATAAACTTTAATTTTCCTGTTAAAACAAGGAATAGGATATCAAAAAGGGCCGTTGTGGTCTTAGACAACCCTCTAGCCCAATGACGTGTTTCGTACCAGTGTTTGAACCGTAAAAAGGCATCTATGAGCCTGTTTGAAGCAGTGGTGTGAAATTCAGGGGAAGGATACTTAAAGTATTTTGGGAAATAAAATTTTTTCCACTCCTTCGGGTGCGCTTCTAAATAAGCAACCCTCTTTTTCTTTTCTTCAAGAGATTCATTCAGATCAACCGGTGTGCTTTTTCGTACGCCTTGTCTATATCGTTCCCAATCAATTTGCGCATGCTTATCGTTTGCCATAAGTTAAGTTGTTGACATTAGGAATTCATGCCACAGGTCTACGATCTGTATAGCCTTTTCCTGACCATGAACGGTCTGAATGAAATTGACAAAGAGTTTACCCGCATCAGCTTTGTGAGCGAAGGAAAGCTCTGTTTGCAGCTTCCTTGCGGCATCTGCAAGTTTAGATAATGTATCACCTTCCTTACTATCTGGCACGTTAAAAGGGGGCTTTCTCTTCTCTATCAAGGTTAATTGTGTACTGATCATATTGCGCAACCGCCGCCGTTGTTGCTCAAACCCCATACGCGCCTCGTTCTTATCGTCAATCCAATTTCCCGCTGTTTTCCATTTGCTGATACTTTGTTCACTGATACCAGTGACCTCCGCAATGACTTTTTGCTCGAACCCATTCTCCACAAACAACGTATACGCTAGTTTCCTTTTGCGGTCTACTTCCGCTTTTGTCGGTTTTGTAGTGGCTTTATTCATGACACGAATTTCATTTTATAGGCGTAGGATTTCAAGTCAAAAAACAATGACACGGCAATTAATGTACAGGGGCACAGCATATACTAATGTGTGACGAAACCCTCGTTTGGTAAGGGTTTACGGGAAATGCAAATTTGAAGTCTCAAACACAAAAAAAGCGAATGGGAAAGTTAGATCTGGATTTCGTAATACTTGATGAAAGCGTCGTTGATTATGGTTGCAGATGCCTAATGACAGGTGCTGAGTTGGATGAGTTTAAAGCGAATCCAGTTATGTTGTATCAGCACTTACGTGCAGGAGATCTTACCAGTGCAACGGATGAACACCCAATGTTACCTATTGGAAAATGGTATGATATCAGGACTAATGGCGGTAAGCTATTAGCTAAACCTGACTTTGACGACGATGACACCTTTGCAAAAAAGGTAGAGGGTAAGGTAAAGAAGGGGTACATAAACGCCTGTTCCGCCTGGGTAGATCCAGTATCCTGTAGTGAAGATGAAACGCTTATGATACCTGGACAAATCGGCCCAACGATTACACAATTTAAAATACGTGAAATCTCCATTGTTGACATACCCGGTTGCCGCAATTCACTCGCCATCCGAAATGCTGCGGGGAAATTACTCAAACTGAGTAGCGTGGATTCATCCGCCGCGCCGCAAGTCCTGGAACACTTACGCACGCTTTTACCAATTAAAAATAATTCTGAAATGGATACAAAAATTGTTGCCCTGAAATTGGGCCTGAAAGAAACTGCAACTGAAAGTGAGGTTGCTGAAAAACTTGCATCTGTTTTGACATTGGCGGGTACTGGCTCTAATCTGGTAACAGAGAACGACTCCCTTAAAAAGCAACTGTCTGACCTGAAACTAGCAGCTGATAAAAAGAAAGTTGAAGAGCTGGTAGATGGTGGGATCACTGCAAAAAAGCTGATTGCTGGTGAACGCGAATCGTACATCAAATTAGCAACGGCTGATTTCGAAACTACGAAATCTGTGATTGATGGGAAAACCCCTTATGCCAGTATTGAAAGCCAGTTGGATCAAAAGAATAACGACAATTCTGTGGAACTGCCTGAACTCTTGAAGTTATCCGGTCATGAGTTGTATTTATCCGGCAAACTTGAAAGGCTGAAAGACCTGTCAGCAGATCATTTCAAAGTAAAATACAAAGACGCATTCGGGATAGAGTACAAAGGGAAATAAGCCTACCTGTTCGGGTCTCACCATCTAAAATCAATCTTTTTCAATCACAAATAGGTTATCATGAAATCAGTACCAAAAATATTTTATTCTCTGCTGTTACTTGTAGCAATTTCCGCGGGCGTTTCAATGTCGTTTCAATGCGACTTTATTACAGTGTTAATTGTTGCTGGTTGCCTTTCCTTCGCTGTTTCGTTTCTTCCTATGCCAACCGGCGTACTCCAAGGGGTGATTTTGGAACAATGGGCGGCATACATTATTGAACGTTTTTGGAAGGATAATCAGTTCCTTAAAAGAGCTTACGACGATAGTCAATACGTTATGCTAGGTCGTATTGTTCATATTCCACAGCCAGGAGCCAAACCCGCCGTACAAAAGAATAGAAATGTATTTCCTGCTGTTTCTGTTCGTCGTACAGATGGAGATGTCAACTATTCCCTGGATGAATATTCTACCGATCCTACGCACATTCCAAACATTGACGCTATTCACCTTTCGTATTCTAAACAGGATAGTGTTATGGGGGATCATATGAGCGTTCTTAATGAAACAGTGGCGGATGATATGCTATTGAAGTGGGGCGCAAATGCTCCTGTTGTCAAGACTACCGGTGGCCTAACCGCCGCTACTGTTGCTCCTGTAACAGGACAGGTAGGTAACCGTCTTGGATTTCATCATAAGGATCTCGCAAAACTGATGATCAGGATGAACATGGACAACGTGCCGAAAGACAATCGTCAATGTCTGGTGGATGATAACATGTATGAGTTCTTTTACGACACGTTGTCCGAAAACTCACAACGCGATTTTTCTAAATATGTCGATGCCGCGAATGGAGTGGTTGGACGTATTCACGGATTTGATATCCTTACCCGTAGTGCTGTCCTGGCTTCCGATAATGCAGACGCTATTAAGGCCCTGGGTTCTGCCCTTGGTGCAACTGACAATTTAGGGTCATTGGCATGGCAGAAAAACAGTGCTGCTTTTGCGATCGGGGATACAAAAGTATATCAGAACGCAGATGATGCGCTGTATTACGGAGGTGTTACCAGTACATTGGTAATGGCTGGTGGTCGCGTACGTCGTACCGATGGCTTAGGTATTTACAACCTGGTACAGGGTACACCTGCTCCATAGTTTTCCGCCTGTTCTGAGGGCTTTCGTCCCTTTCATTACTCATTCACTCAATCAGCAAAATGAAAACGATTTTAATAGCTCTTTGCGCCACTATGGCCATCTCGATCAATAGTTATGCACAAGCTCCGAAAAGCGAACGGCTTTTGCTATCCAGTACACTCACTAACGCCGCGACAGTAAACCTTTCTTTCAACGGTATTGGTTCGGGTCTGAAAACTATCCAGGTAGCCGCATTAAAGGTAAGTGGTACGGTTGCAGGTAGTGCATATATACAGGCTACCGTTGATGGCGTTAACTGGCTCTCAGTGACCGATACACTTACATTAACGAATGTGACGACCAATACAAAGGTGTGGACGTTTACAGCTACAAATTACAATAGTTACCGCGCGGTATTTACCGGTTCAGGTTCAATGGCCGCTACTATAACCGCCGCGTTGTTGCGGCGTGCAGATGAGTACTTCCGTTATTAAGCGGCATTTAAGTAACGCTTAAACAGGGTTAAATGAATAATCCCCACAGTGACGGAGCCAGTTGGACAATGTGTTTTCTGACACTTGGAGCAGCTTGGTTTCAGGAGCTCACACAGTCTCGTATACTCTTCATCATCGCTGTAGTATCCGGTGGTACATCCATTTTGTACAACATGGTCAAGATACGGAACGAATGGAAGGGAAAAAGAAACCTCTAAAACGATAAATTATGTTTTGCGATAAACTGCGTAAAAAAATTAAAGCTCTGTTGCGGCAATTTGATAGCTATATCGAAGCAAATGTAGATACAGCATTGAAGGTGACAACATCACTTAAAGCCATTCTTTCCAGCCCTGTTGCGGAAATCTTAACAGCGATCATTCCATCAGATGTGGATGAATTTGTCCGCGCAAAGTTGGTATATGGCCTTGGTGTTGCCATCAACGGTCTTAACATCGTGAGCGAATGCAAGGGTGCTATTACCCTGGAAGATCGCTTAAAATGCTTTGTTGCGGAAATAAAGAAACGCAACCCTGAATTACAGGAAGCATTGTTAGCGAAACTGGCTAGTATACTGGCTCGTACACTGGATGATGAGAAGAAAGCACAACATGTGTATGATCTTTTTGTCCAGGCAAAATACTCAGCTGAGAAATAATGAACGCATCAACCACTATACCGGAAACCCTTGCCGCTGCTACCCTGCGGATTGCTCTCACTCAGGTGGGTGTACAGGAGCAACCAAAGGGTAGCAATTCCGGTGAAAAAGTTAACATGTACTTAGCGAGTGTAGGACTAAAGCCCGGTTATTCCTGGTGCATGGCTTTTGTGTATTGGTGCGCGTCGCAAGCCGCATTGCAATTGGATATTAAAAATCCATTGATAAAAACAGGCGGTGTGTTAAGGCAGTGGAACGAAAATACACTTCGCAAACTGGTTAATCGTTCCTCGTCCGTTTCTCCTGGTGATATATTCATTATGGATACTGGCAAGGGAACCGGTCACACCGGACTGGTAAAATCTATTTCGAGAGGGTTGATAGAGACGGTAGAAGGTAATACAAATGATGATGGTAGCAGAGAAGGCTATGAGGTCTGTATCAGGCATCGATCCATCACCACTATCAAAGGATTCATTCAACTACACTAAAAACTTATTTATGCATAAAGAAATGCTCATGGCCATTGCTGGCCAATATTTTCCAAACTATCCGAAATCTGCATTGCTTTTCATTACAACCGACGAACAGGTGTTTTTCGAAAAGAACAATGCTACAAATCATGGTCGTTTCCTGGGAACGGAAGATGAAATCGAAGAGGTAAAGCGGTCTGAATGGATTGCTTACGCTACGGTACAGGACTTTATTGATACGGACGAAAAAGCTGCTGCTGAAAAGGAAGCTGCTGAAAAAGCTGCTGAAAAAGAAGCTGCTGAAAAGGAAGCTGCTGAAAAGGAAGCTGCTGCTAAAAAAGCTGCTGCTAAAGAAGCTGCTGAAAAGGAAGCTGCTGAAAAAGCTGCTGCCGCTAAAAAAGCTGCTGCTAAAGAAGCTGCTGAAAAGGAAGCTGCTGAAAAAGCTGCTGCCGCTAAAAAAGCTGCTGCTAAAAAGTAGCCGCGTTAATCAATCTTTTTTACAAGTAAATAAAGCACAAGAAAATGGGACGTCCTGGCTTGACTATTAATCTTATGAACGGGGGGCTGAACTTAAAAGCTCCTTCTGTTTTCGGCACGTCTGCTGTAATCATATCATCACCTGTTGCACCTGTTGCGGGCTTCGGTGTTCCTTTTGTCGTGAACACGATCCTGCAAGCAACAGCGGCATTAGGACAGGTTGGTAATGAAGAGGCTTTACAGGCGATTACAGACTATTACTTTGCGGAAGCACCGGAAGGTACGAAGCTGTATGTAATGTGCCTTGCGCAAGCCACCTTATTGGCAACAGCGGCTACCGCTGTTAATGCAGACAAGGTGCTGAATGCAGGGAACGGTGATATACGGCTGTTGTCATTCATCAAATTTCCAGCGGAGGACTACGAGCCGGTTATTACAAACGGGTTCGATGTGGATGTGCATAATGCGGTAGTTGCCGCGCAAACGTTGTGCAATGCCTGGTTAGCAAAGGATAAACCATTCCGGGCGTTTGTAGACGGCTTTGGTTTTGTTGATACTAATACCGCAAAAGACTATGTAGCCGCCTCTGATCGCAATATTAGTATCGTTACAGCGAATATTGACGGCTTTACGCAATTTGCTACTATGTTGGTGATGGGGCGTGAGGCAGGTATTGAACCGCAACAGAATGCAGGCCGTATACTTGACGGTTCGCTTAACATATCTGAAACGGCGGTAGTGAAAATCGGGGCAATCAAGGTAGATGACATGTCCAGCGTTGACCTGGATACACTCTTCAATAAGAGGTATATCACGATTGAAAAGAATGAGGTTGACAGCGGCTATGTAATCACATATGATTCTACGCTGACAGCTCCTACCGACGATTATAACAATCTTCGTTACGGACGCATCTCCGACAACATCACCAGGATCATTAAAGCTACGTATTATACGCAGGTGAAAAATGACGTGAATGTTGATTCAGGTGGTCGTCTATCGGTAATTGTAGAGAAGGCGTTGTCTGATTCTATTGTGCAGAATATCGATAATGAAATCAGGTCGCAACTAAGCCTCAACCCTAATGGCAGTGCAGCAGTTATAGCCTTAGTAAATCCCGCTGCTGATAAGTATGCGGCGTTGTATGCAGCGAATGGTATTAGCAACCCTAATTTCAATATCCTGCAAACAGGAGGCGTATACATTTTTGTGCAATACCGTCCTAAGGGATCTCTTGATTATATCAGTGTATATCAGGGATTCACCACCGCTTAATTTTTTAACCTTTTTAATTTACAACAATGGGTTTTGATTCACGCGAGTATGAATATGCAGACGTTCACGTTTCGATATTGGGCGTTGAGCTTACCGGTCTGCGGGGATTGGTTTATAAGAAAAAGCAGGAGAAAGAGGTGTTGTTTGGCCAGGGTGCAGATGGGAAAGGTATACAGCGCGGAAATAAGAATTATGACGGGACGCTGATGCTATTAAAAAGTGATTATGATATACTCGATGCGGCCGCTGTTGCTGCGGGGTTTGAAGATCTTATAGATGTTCCAGGCAAGTTTATAACAATAACATGTGTCTACCTCAAGCCTGAGGCACTTGCATTAAGTACAGACACGTTGGTACATCTTGAATTCACAGAAGCGGAGGACGGCATGAAGCAAGGTGATAAGTTTAAGGAAATCTCATTGCCGTTCTTATTCTTGCGGAAGGTTAAGGTATAACGCTCTTTTTTTTCAAACACTTTTATTATCATTCATTTCATTCTAAAACATATAATAAAATGGACACACCCACCACAATTGCAAACAATCTTACACTGAGTGGTCAAGTAACGCAGGACGTGATTGATACCTGGAAGGCCAAACACAAGATTGATAAAATATTCACCTATGTTATTGAGGACAAAATCTGTTATCTCCGCCCTGTAGATAGAGATATCTACGGACTTGCTGTGAAGAAAATGGAGAGGGATACCACTAAATTCAACGAAACCGTAATCAATGGAATCTGGCTTGGTGGGGATGAAGATATCCGAAAAGTGAACGGGTATTATTTTGGACTGATTGAATTTGTAGAAGAACTGATGGCTAAAAAAAAGGGGATCTTATCCGAAATATAGAAGAAGCCAGCGGAGAAATGACCCCGGACAATTTTATTAAATATCATGACCGCCTATTGATGTATTATATGGGCTTTACAGAAAAACAACTCAGGAAATTATCTGACAACGATTGGGCGGAAGAAATCGCAATCCTTGCACGTATAAGAACTGAGGAAAAAAGACCGATCATCTTTACTCAGTGATCGGTCTTTTAATTTAAACAGGATATGGGAAACGCATTAGAATTCATTCTTCGACTAAAGAATATGCTTACTCCTGAAATGCGTAATGCTGCTCAGGTAAGTAATGCAACGGCTACTCAGATTCAAAATAATATGAGTAGAGCGAATGGTAGTAGTCGTCAATTCTCCGCGTCCCTGAGTGAATTGAGTGCAAGACTCGCAGCTGTTAATAGGACAAGAGCTACAACCCGTTTAGAGTCTGATTTTAAGGCCGCAACCCGCGAAGCTAAGAATCTACAAAGGGAGATTGACAGAATAAATAATATGGGTAGTAGTGGTGGTGGTATATGGTCTGACATAAAAGGAAAAATTGCCGGGATTGTAACCGTTGGGGCCGCATTGGCATTTGCTACAAGCAGTATCTCTGCTGCAATGGAATTTCAAGTCAAGAACAAATCCTATGAAGTTCTTGCAGGTAGCGCGATCAGAGGACAGGCTCTATCAAGTAAGTTATTAGACCTTAAGCAAAACACAATAATGGGGACGTCTGTGTATCAGAATGCACAGACATTGATGGGGTTCGGCGTTGGGGATAGAGAGGTTATTAAAGACCTCAAAATGATTGGGGATATCTCAATGGGTAACGTTGATCGGATGTCCTCTCTAACACTTGCATTTGCACAAACGAGAGCGGCCGGCAAATTAATGGGGCAGGACTTGTTACAATATGTTAACGCAGGGTTTAACCCTTTGAGTGTTATATCAGAACATTGGAAACAGTTCGGGCTAAAGCATGCCGTCACTGTTGGTCAGTTAAGGGAAATGATGTCCAAAGGGCAAATAACTTCCGCCGCAATAGCCAAAGCTTTTGAAGTTGCTACGTCTGCGGGTGGAAAGTTTTACGGGATGATGGATACCATTGCCGCGACGACGGCCGGTAAATTACAGCTCTTAAAAGGGCATTATGCGGCATTTCAAATACAGGTTGGTCAATCTTTTTTACCGTTGACAAATTCCCTCTTGGATATGGCCTCCGCGTTTATGAAGGCGTTACAAAATGGGAAATCAGTTGGTGATCAGGTCAACCAGCAAATACTTACGATACGAAAATTACAGACAGAATTAACCAACACCAATACCTCTCAGGCAAGGAGGTTGGAGTTAATGAAGCAATTGTCTGACATTAATCCAAACTTGACAAAAGGTATTAATGCAGAGGCAATTGAATATGGTAAGCTGGCTGACAATATAAATAAAGTTATTGTTGCGCTTAATCAAAAGAGAATCGCTTCTACAATTGAATTAGCAGGAGCAGATAAAATAATAAAACTTAATAAAGCCCGGGAAACCAGCGGCGAAACAGTGTCTGATATCATATCATTGCTTGTACAAGCGAACCCCGACATTGCTACCAGGAATGATTTATCGTTAGGACAAAAACAAGTAGCTGTTGAAAAGTACCTGAAAGATAAGATTCGTAGTGGTAAGGGAACGACAGTTGTTCTGCATTCTCAGAATGGTTCCGGTATATCTCCTGTCAGTACCTCCGTTAAAACAACAGAAGAGCAAGTGTTGTTGGATAGAATGAAAGCACTTACAGGAGCGAATAAGACGGCAAACAAAACAATTGAGACGTTGCAACCGGACGTATCTCAAATGCAAAAACAAATAAAAATTGCAACTGATGTATACAATAAGGCTTTTGATTTCGGGAAGACTACGCCCGTTAAGCATGGGAAGCCAGCTAAAGGAGCTATAACAGATAATAGCACTGGTGGCGATGGTATGGGAGGTGATGACGGTGAGTTCTTTACTGATGGAAAGGCAAAGAAGATTAGCCAGGGCGGACAACGATCTGTTATCATTAACATACAAAAACAAATTGAACACCTGGAATTGCATGTGATGAGTAATCAAGATGCTGGCAGAGAAATGGAATCTATCATTCGCGAATCTCTTGTAAGAGTTTTACACTCATTTAACGGCGATACAAATGGCGCACTTTAATATCAAAGAAATTTTCAAACGGGCCTTTGGGTATGAAGCTCCTACGCAAAAACCTGTTATACCGTCCGCTCTTGCAAGGACTGAAAACAGTCTATTGGGACAGCCATTTTATGGCAGTGATAACTTAGGGCGTGAATTTTTTCTACCGGTTTGGTTGGATGGATATTTTATTCCTTTCGCTGTAATGTCTATGAACTGGAAAAAAACATATGTCAGTACCTCCATGCCTGAAAGGGGTGGTTCAGTACATGAGTTGATTAACATTGACGATTATGTTTTTAACATAAAAGGCATATTCGTCAATGAGTTGAATGATTTCCCGGAGCAAGAAATTATTGACCTCCATAATATCTTTAAGAAGAACAAATCAATTACACTTAAGTGTGCTTTAAGTGCGATCGTTTTGAGCGGAGAATTTGATGAAAAGGTAATTATCCGGGATGTGAAATTCCCGGACATGCAAGGTATAGAGCATGCAAAGGCTTTTGAAATATCAGTTGAAAGTGATATGATTTTCGACTTAATAATTGATTAATGTTCGTGCTCAATTCAAATATAACAATAGGGCTATTTAAGAAGGTCAAACCGGTAGAGGTAAAGATCAATAAGAGCCTGTATGAGTACGTAGATCGTGCTGTTATTAAATTGCCTATTACGGCCCGCATAATACGTGCTGGTCAGGTAATAACGGAAAGCGTGGAGACGGCAAAGCAATTTACAGAAGGGGATAAAGTCTCTATTGAATTGGGGTATAATGGTACGTTGAAACCAGAATTTGAAGGGTTTATCAATAGAATAAATTTTACTGATCCGCTTGAAATAGAGGCGGAAGGATATAGTTATCAGTTAAGGAACAAGACATATCAAAGAACGTTTGTAAGGACGGAATTGATCGATGTTTTAAGGTATTTGGTCCAGGGTACGGATATTGTTTTGGATGAAGAACATATCCCCTCTTTTATCCTGGATAAATTGGTTCTTCAACAGCATAGTGGAACGGAGGTATTAGAGTTGATTAAAAAGATTAGTCATAATACGATACAGGCTTATTTCAGAGGAAATATATTGTTTGCCGGTTTAGTATTAACAGATGTTATTACGAGGAAGAATACTACCCCTGATGTTAAGTATCGTTTAGGGTGGAATGTGGTGAAGGATGATAACATGAAGTTAAGACAGGCGAAAAATCAAAATGTAACGGTTCGCTTCCTGGGCCTTGAGAAAACAGGCGGCACACAGATGGCGGAAGCGGAAAGCGAATTCTTTACTGTGGGTAAGGCTAAAAACAAAACGGTAAAAATTGTCGGGGAGGCTGGGTCAGATGGAGAGACAAAGGTGATTAAAACGCATGTGGTGACCGATAAAGAGACTTTGGGTAAGATGGCAAAGGAGATGTTAAGTACACTTAGTTATTCCGGCTATGAGGGTAAAATCACTGCTTTTTTACAGCCGTATTGTCTACCTGGTTATAGAGCAGCTATTGAAGATCTCAAGTACCAGGAACGTAGCGGGACATACTTAATAGTATCTATCGAGGTTACATATGGAGTAAGGGGGGCAAGGCGGATTGTTCAAATTGGTATTAAGTTATGAATACAACAGAACAGGCAAAGGCGCAATTACAGAAGTTTGTTCGAGGGTTGACACCTCATACGATGACGATTGCAACGGTGACGGCTATCAATGCAGATGATACTATATCAATTGAATTTCCAGAAGGGGGAACAGTAGATGATTGCCGGTTGAAAAGCATTGTAAAAGATGGGGATAAAATATTACTGATACCTAAGGTCGATAGTAAAGTTATAGTTGGTAGACTTGATGGCAGTGATGAATTTGTAGTGATTTCGGTACATGAGATTACAGAGGTTGTTGAGATCATTGGAACAACCCGGTACAGTCATAATGATAGTGGTTTTTTGATACAAAAAGGTACTGATACGCTACGAGATGTGTTTGAATTGATTATAGAAGCCGTCATGCAGATAGTAGTAATTCAAGGAAACAACCCTGATCGTATTAAGCTACAGCAAGCATTAATAAAAGCAAAAAATATTTTAAGAAATGGCTCTTGATGCAACTATTTTAGGACAAGATATTTATGCCGCTGCTACTGCAACGAATAACGTTGAGATTGAAGATATAGAAGCAGCGAGACAACAGTTTTGGATTGATGTATCAACTGTTATTATTAATCACTTTATAGCAAATGGTGTGGTGTTGGTGAATGGTGCAGGATTAACAGCGGGGCCTTATCCTGTTTTAGGACAAACAACCGGACAAATTGAATAGTTATGCAGGATTTTATCTTAAATGAAAATATGGATTTGCCGTGGAGCACTGGGATAGCTTTAGGTGAAAGTACCTTGCAACATCAGCAACTGTTACTTGTATGTCAGAAAGGAGATTTTAAGGAGAATCTAGCTGCTTGTGTGGGTATTGGGTTATATCTGAAAGCAGAGGATAATAATGATATGCTATCAAGCATCAAACGCGAATTTGAAAAAGACGGAATGATAGTTTCCTCTATTTCTTTAACAGCAGAAAATATAGAAATCGATGCCAGTTATAAAGCGTCATCAAACACTGATTGACTTTGCGGTGCAATATACAGGGTCTGTAGAGGGTATTATGCAGGTTGCAAGCCTCAATAATATTTCCCCTACGGATGATGCACTCGCAGGGGTTAACCTGCTATATGGGGCTGTAATTGATGTAAAAAATTCGTTCGCTACACTTAAAAATGAAGTAGCTACAGACGGTCGCTTACAGGAAGCGGTAAGCCTTGAAGGTATTGGATATTGGAACATTGGTTTAAATTTTAAAGTAAGCTAATAATGGCCAGAAGTATAAAGGTTATTCAAGATAGTATTAATACAATGCTCGTTTCCGAAATGGCGGCAATCGGAATAGTAATTGATCCGGCTGTATGGAGTGTTACCGATATCCGCCGTTTGATGACGCATATTTTTGCTTCGGAATCATTTGTATTGGAAAGCCTTTTTGATACAACCCGTAGTGATGTTGATGCAATCATCAAAACATTAAAACCGCATCGTTTACAGTGGTATGCGCAAAAGGCGAAATTATACCAGCATGGGTATGCGTTATCCTTTGAGGGTACAGAGTACGATAATACAGGTATCAGCGATGCAGACGTTGCGGCTTCTCAAATAGTTACTTATTCCGCTGTAGTTGAGCAGGAAAATGCGTATGGTCGGGTGTCCCTTCGAATCAAGTTAGCAACGGATAATGGGGATGATTTAGCCGCATTGACCACCCCACAACTTTCAGGAGCAAGCGAATATCTTAACAGGGTGAAAGATGCGGGTGTAAAATTAATTGTTGAAAGCCTCCCAGCGGATTACCTAAAGATGTCATGGGAAATACGTTATGATCCCCTCATCCTGGACGCGCAAGGTGCCCGGTTAGACGGTACTGACAGTGATCCGGTAGGGAATGCCATTCGGGAGTACATTAAAAATCTAGCTACTACACAATTTAATGGGTTATACATTTTAGCCAGCCATGTAGATGCAGTACAGGCCGTTGAGGGGGTGAGAATCCCAACAATTTTGGGAGCACAAACTAAATATGGAAACCGTGATTATGAAAGCGTCAATGTGCTATATAATCCCGATGCAGGATATTTAAGAATTTACGACGATACAGATTTACAAATCACTTATATACCGCAAAGTGGCAGTTAATAACAACATATACATAGTTGATTGGGGGCGTATGGTGAAATGGTTATTACCTCCTGCGTTACGACAGCCTGAACAAATGGCGGGTCTTAATGCATTAGTATCACCGATCAATGATTTACACACTCGCTTAATTTATTATCGTGCGAATGCGATATATCGACTTGGTATTACCTCGCAGGTCGTGCATTTAGAACGCGCGTTGAATGACAGATATGATGTAGTTGAGCGTAGAATATACATCACTGATGGAGTGGAGATGAATGCACTACCTCTTTTTTTAAAGTCGGAAAACAAGCCTGTTAAGTTGTTTAAGAAGAGCGAAGGAATACCAGTAATTCTTTACACAAAGGCCGAAACTTCCATATTCAGTGCTGATTTTATTGTAAACGTACCAGTACTAATAACATTCGACATGGCAGAAATGACGGCATTTGTGAACGGGTACAAATTGGCTTCTAAAACCTTCAAAATTAAGACGCATGAATAAGAAGATTGATTTTTCACAAGCGGGTGGGTTGTATATATATGAGGATACACTTGATTTTTTGCAAACAGCTTACAGTTTGCCAATCGATGCGGTTATATCTGCCATAGGTGATAAGATTATATTGTCAGGGGTCGTTGATCAGGGTGCTAACACATCAGCAGGATGGATAACATATAACGGAGAAGCCCTACCATTTTTAGGGGGTCTAAAAGCTCCTTACATAATCATAGAAAATATTGCAGAAAGTGAACAGTTCGATGATGCACAGCAACGATCCGTATATAGTACCCGTCGCGCAAAATTCGGTAATGTGGTAGGTGTATTAGGTGGCTTTGCTTTTGCAGAACTCAAACCTTTTCCATTTAAAGGCGCGTCAATTAATAGCAGCTTAAACACAATTCAAACGGTGCTTAAGAGCATTATTAATTTCGAGGATGCTGTTATCCTGGATGGCTGCATTGTTAGCAATGTGGTAGGTGCTGACATGGAGGTAAGTGCGGGTATAATAATGTTTTCTGGCAACGTCGTTATTTCTCCTGCATACAATGGGGCTTTTCCGGCTTATTTGAACGAATTAGGTGTATGGTCGACTGATATCCCCGTTACGGGATTATATGTCAAATTTGACCCTTATACAAGCCAGCGTTACAAAGATGTGATGCGTCGATTCAATCATCAATCAGGAGAGATTATAATGTCCAGGGTGTTAAGTGATCGATTTGATGCCGTAACGGGCATTGGAAAGTGGGAATGGTTGGGATTTAAGCTATCATCGTCAATGCGCGGACGTGCACCTGTTGGGTACTGGTTTGGAGCTAACGGAGCTGTTAATTTATATGATGCAGGATATAGGGTGATGGGAACGATAGGCGGGTTTAATACGACCGTGCTTACGGTGGGAAATCTTGCGCCGCATACGCATCCGTGGGATACCCCCGAATCAACCGACGCTCTTGGAGGTACGAATTATGTAGCCAGTTCGAACAGTCCTTCTGGTAGTGGTCGCAATTCACTCCATTCAGCCGTAGGTACAACCGGTGAAGGAGATCCATTTGACAACAGACAACCATTCGAAATAGTAGCTTATATAGAAACAATTTAAACCATCACTTATGGCAATTCAACCAAGGAATACACTAAAAGGGTGGTTTATTACACTAGCAAAACCAGTACAGTCACAGTTTTGGGATTGGATTGATTCATTCAGACATAAGAGTGAAAAGATAGGGGCTGCTGACCTTGACCCGGATTTATTAGAAATAATTAATGCATTACCGCCCGGTAGTACGATTGATCAACTTGTTGAGGATATTGCAAACAAGGCGGATCTCGTAGATGGCATTCTGAAAGAAAGCCAATGGCCTCCCCTGCTTACACCAGACAGTCAGACGTATGCTACTAATGCAGATTATGTCATCATTGCTGGTAGATTGCTTGAAAAGATAGTAGTAATCCCTACGACTGATATCACATTGAGTATAGGTAATTTAATTGGAGAGGATGATATTCAACCGGGCGTTATATTCCCAGGGGGAGAAGCAGCTATTATATACATAGATGCTTATGCAAGTGTAGACCGGCACATTTATTTTACCGGCATTGATTCAGAAACCACCATAAAATTTTATATCAGATGAAGCGGATTATAACAACTACATTATTAGTGATAATTGCGATGGTTGGGTATTCTCAGACGGGTAATTTTTCTCGCGTTACAGTAAGAGATAGTATGTGGCTCAACGGTCATTGGATATCATCCTTTGATTATTATACAAAAGGGCAAAGCGATACAAATTATATCAGAAATCAATTCTCTCTTTTTGATCAATATGATTTTCGGATACAGGGCGTTGGGTGGTTTAAGGAGCCTTTTAATTTTGGTTCTCCGTCCGCTTCTATAAGGATTCAGAGAGGTAGCGACACAACAAATGGTACGTTACAATGGTTCGATGAAAATGGTAACCCGCGCGGATATATGGGTTTGTCATCCAGAAAAAACAATGCGATCGTAATGTACAACCCTTATGGGTCATTACGTTTTTTTGCAGCAGATTCTAATGATATAGCCTTCGGTACGAATGGAGCGGGTGGAAGTCCTGTTAGTACACGATATCACAATGGAAAGTGGTTGTATGGCATATTCAAAGGATCAGGTGTCAAGGATACGGCACGGTATACAATTGAGGTTAATACGCATGATACTGTTAATATTAGGACGGACAACGGCCTTTCGGCTGACGTGTACTATGAAAATGCAGTTACTGTAATGGCTGATTTTACGCTGGATATTACGGCTTCTTTTGTAATAGTAGATGCAACCGGCGCGACTATAACACTTCCCAGGCCAACCCTTGTAAAAGGCCGGCGGATTTTTGTTCGTACAAAAACCGGAGCACAGACACTTACTTTATTCACGCCTCTTGGACAGATTGAGACATCACCGGGTGTATTGGGAAATAACATAACGATTACAGGAATACCCCCGAATAGTTACATATCGGATGGCAGTAATTGGATGATCGCGTACTAAAATAACATACAATGAGAATTGCAAAACTAATATTAGGGTTAATTTTATTTTCTGAGTTCTGTTACGGACAATTACCTACCCGAATCAGAAATGGGTATCAGTTTCCGGACACTGTGAAATTGTCTTCACTCACAAATTCGTCCGACAAATTCTTATCGACCAATCCGCAAGGGTTTATGGGTTTAGTACGTAACCCTGTTTACTCATTTACAACCGAAGGTGCAGCGGTTATCGATTCAGCAAATAATACGGATAACCTGAGAAATGACGGAGCGGCTATTGTAAAGTTGAACGATGGCAGTTATTTGGCCGCGTACAATCATTACGGAGGCTCTGCTAGTGATGCATCTACTGCAACAATCTGGTTAGCTAATTCGAATGATGGTGGTGATACATGGCTAAACAACAGGCTGTTATTTGACACGATTCCAGGCGGAGGAAGTTCGGCGAATAAGTGTTTAATGCCTTCCTTTTACCGTCAAAACAACGGTAACATCATTCTTATATTTTCGAAAAACATATTTCCGATTACTAAGAGCTGGTTGTATAAAAGCGTTAGCACAGACGACGGTGCAACATGGTCAGTTCCCGCACTTATGCATTCGGACAGTTCTTATAAACCTATTGCATTTGATCGAATTATTAAGACGAATACGGGGAGATTGTTACTGCCTTATCCTGTTCTTGTTGCGGGTAATGGGCCATCTACATCATCTATTTACTTCGGTAAGTTCTTCCGGTCGGACGATGATGGTGAAACATGGGACACGCTCTCAAATGCAACTATAGATAATGGCCCCTGGAACGTTACAGAGCCGGGGGTATATCAATTGCCTGACAATAGTATTACGTGCTATTTTAGAACGACGCGAGGGTATATATATTCTGTCAAATCTACTGATGATGGGGCAACATGGAATACCACCCCGGCGAATACGGGCATAGAATCGCAGAACGCATTATCTACTATACGATATTTTCCGGCCCTGAAAATGTTATTGGGAGCAGGTACGGACGTAGACTATGGTAATCCTACTTCGACGACGGCTCGACGGGTTATACAGTTATTTGCTTCATCGGATGAGGGTAAGAACTGGGCGAAAATATTAAAAGTTGATCAGGCAGAATCAGGAAATTTAGTAAACGAACCAACAGTTTTTGTGGATAGCGCAAAGAATAAGATGATCATTGCTTATTCAATTACATACCCCACTTCCAGTAACTACAATTTGGTAACGAAGAACATGCAGCTACCATTTGTCTATAAGCAAACGGATTATTTTCTTAATGTAATTACAGGCCGTAAGAAAATAACTAGCACAGATACGCGGCTGCTTGAATTGTTTAATAAGGATGTTCCTGATAGTGCGGGAATGTGGGCTTTGCAAAACTATTTCAATACTACTACTTCTTTTTCTCCGATAAATAATATCATCACTAATAACCCTGCTTTCGGATATCTTAGCCGTATACAAAGATATGTGAATGGAGGGCTTGCACATTGGTACATTCAGTTGGGAGATAGTAACTTCAACAAGGTTAATGGCGCGCCGTTATTACGAATAGACAACAGTTATGCGAATGCATATAAACTGTATGATAATGGGATTGTTATTCCTCGTGATAGCAGTTTCGGCACCGGTGAAGCGGGGAAATTACGATATAATAATTCCTATGGTGTTGCTGAAATAAATGATGGGACACAGTATTCAAAACTTACAGAGAATATCATACTTGATCTTGATAGTACGAAATTGACAACAGGGGGTACAGTATACAATGATAGTTTGCTATACAATCGCAGCCTAATCATTTGGAGCGACGAATATAATAGATTTTTAAAAAACTCTGAATTTACCCTTCTTCCAGGTGGGGGGTTTACATTATCTGTTCATATTTCAAACACTGGTAGATTAATTGTACAATCTTTCATCCCGCTTGTGAAAAAAGAATATAAATATACGCTGGATTCGATCTCAGGGTATACTGCTATATATTCTTTCAGACGATTATTAGCGCGTTATTCAGGGCCTGTAGTCCGTGTTAGAAATGGTACAACAGGAGCTACAAGAGATATTTATTTCAATGGAGATCGTCTTGATACGATTCGCTTAAAGCTGTTTTTAGGTTCTGCCACCGGTTACGTTGAAAAATGGTACGATCAATCTGGAAACGCATTAGATTGGAATCAAACAACACTTACGGCACAGCCGTCATTAAATGTTGATGCAAACGGTAGGTATTCACTGTACTTCCCTACTACTGCCATTAAGGCTACGATACCCAGCAGTCAAAGTAATTTTAATTATTTACATAATTCGGTTGGTACAGCGTCGGTTGTTAGCAAAGTTGGTAGTGCAAACTCAACAACTTTTGACGGGTTGTTTGGCAATAACCAGGGGACATCAACCACTATAGGCATATATGCCAAATACGATAACCGGTCAGCTTCTAGTAATACGAATGCGATAATAGTACAGGTACAAAGGGGTGTAGGGTCTTCCTTTACCTCATCCTCTACAATTCAAAATGCAGTGACCCTAGGTAGTACATTCATGCTCACAGTTGGATTTGATAATACTAATGCAACAGCTGCAAACCGGCTATCTGTATATATTAACAACGCATCAGTGGTGAATAATAATACATTGACAAATGGGGTAAGCGCATCAGCTGCATCCTTTCCTATGCAGGTTTCGGGCTACGGTAATAACGGTGGTGGTGCGACGGATTGTTATTTCTCTGAGTTGATTTTCTTTAACAAGAATCTTTCTTCGGGAGAAGTATCACAATTGAAGATTAATCAGAACAATTATTTTAACATTTATTGATATGCGCGCATTACTTTCGATAATCATAATACTCTCTTTTTTTGATGCTCATGCTCAAGTTGTGAATACAAATGTACCGCGTCGGACAGACGGTAGGAATATCGTGCAGGATCGGTCGTTATGGATGGATAGGATATGTATTATTCCACGATTCTCAACGGCTCCAAGCCTTAATGGTGGAGTAGATACAGTAGGATACATTTGCTTTAATTCAGGAGATAGCACCCTTAATGTGAGAGGTACTAACGTATGGATCTCTTACCCCTCGAAAACATGGGTTTTAAGCCAAATAGGTGTTTCATCACTTAGTATATATTCAACCAGTAGTTTTCTGACCGGAAATCGTCTATTAACGGGCCGCAATAATTTGTATGGCATTACATTCGATTCGCTTGCCTATTTATTCCAGGCAGTACGTAGTTTAACGAATGATACGAATGCACAAATATCTATAGTCCCAGGGCAAACGGAAGTCGGGTCTTATCGCATTACTGGGTCAAGGTCAAGTACGATCAAAACATCCGTACTTCCGGGAAATTATGCCCTTTCTCTAGCAAATGCTGGCTCTCCTGGTATATACCTTGATAGTGTTAACAATACTGGATTAGGAACGATTGTCCCTACGGAAAGATTACATGTGAATGGGAATGCTAAATTAATCCATATTATAGGCGGCTCTGGCATACCGACAGTGGTGGTAGGTAGTAATGTTATTGGTACTGTTTCGGTGTCAGGATCAGACCTTGCAGGGGTTATTACTTTAATCGTAACGTCTACCTCTTCATTGCCTACCAATGCTGAATTTTTCCAGCTGAATTTTAACACAGCGTTTAGTTCTGCTCCTATTCCTATATACAGTGTTGCTAATGCAACCGCTGCGTTGCTTTCAGGAACTTATATCAAGCTAACAACAACATCTAGTTTTCAAATCGCTACGCAAGGCTCATTAAGCCTCAATGCGGGGACTTACATATTCAATTATCAAGTTATTCAGTAAAGCTAAAAAAGGGGGAAATTCCCCCTCCTTCACCGGGTTTTTCCTGCGTTTAACAGGCATATATTGCATATAATTACGGTTTCCCGTAATTATAAATCATCAGAATTATTCAATTTACCAGCTTAAACTGCTTTATATGAATGAAAAGATTTTCAAACTAACAATTATTGACGAACAAGGTAAAACGTGGAACGATGACTTTGCTACAAAAATACAAACCGAAACAGAGGCTTTGCGCTTTGCACGTAGTATGTTCCCTGATTGCGTTGTTGTTCCTGCCAGGTTTATCAATAAAAAAGGCTGGTTCTGGTTCGGTGTTGCGGTCGGTTTTGCAATTGCATTTTGCCTACTTGCCGTAATTGTGCTTATTTACCTTCCTGTTTTTTTAAATTGACTATTCTCTTACCCCAATGCAAAAGCCGCTCAAATTATTGAGCGGCTTTTTTAGTACTTCTAATATGCATATATTAGAAGTACTAAATTCCAAAACAAATGCAACTGCTGAAATTGATTTTCAAAAACTCCAAATCTATTAAGATACCGTCCTACAAAAAGAAAAACGCACGAATTGAACTTATCGGCCCGTTTAATAATATATTATATAGCATTGATTTTGTTAATTCGGACAGGGCTATTGATATGTTCACACTAGTCCTTAAAGATTGCCCTGATTGCCCTCAAGGGCCTTTTAAATTGATTTATTATAATGTATCAAGTGGTATTGCGATGGCTGAAAGATATCATGAATTAGATCAGATACCGCCTAATGCGGTTAATATCTTTTGTGAGTATGCAGCTGCAACCTTATAAGGAGGGATTGCCACTTTCAATTACCGTTGAAAGTTATCCTTTTCGTTTTTTATTCTTATCCTTTTCGTTTTTGCGCCCTTACTTTCAGCATGCGGAAATGAAAGTCTTTTCTTTTATGGAAAAGATTGCGGAGAGGACCGGCAATAGAATCAGCCTGAAGGCCCGCAGATGCTACCTGGTAGAGCAGGGGTTGAAATGTATGATAGTTATGTTTATCAAACAATACTACCTGGAATTTCTCATCTGATAAGCCGGTTGCGGTATTCAGGCCGCCAAAGCCTGCACCGATAATAACTACCCTGGGCTTTTGTGTATCCGGGATATTCAGCTTGATTTGCCTCATTTCCATAAAACAATGATTTTGTTTGCTATGGAAGGCCCAAAAATCATGCCCCCAGGCGGGGGATGAATAAGATGTATAATGATTTAGATGAATGTGGCTACACAATTGTGCTGAGGAATGTATCCAGGCTTTCTTCCTTCTGTAAGTTTAGTTTTTGCTTTAAACGATAACGTGCCATGCGGATACTTTTAGCTTCTACTGCCAGTCTGCTTGCAATTTCTTTATTGGATAATCCCATCCTGATATAGGCACAGTATTTAAGATCGAGGCGGGTAAGGCTTTCTGCTGCTTTTTCCTGCAGGCGTGTGATAAACTCGGGATGTATATCTGCAAGGTCTGATTTTGCAGATTCAAAGTCTTCATCCATTTTACGGCTATCCGTAATGATGCGGTCCATTTGTCTTAATACCGGATCAGCACTGTTATGGGTAGTGATTTTCTTTTGCAGCGTCTGTAATAATTCATTCTTTTCTTCTACCTGTAAGGCGCCTGCCAGCAGTTCATTCTGCAGGTGCTCCTGTCTTTCCTGCAAGAGTTGTTGTTCCGCTTCTAATCTTGCTGTTGCTTCTGCCTGTAGTTGCAATTGCAGTTCCAGTTGCCGGGCCTTTGTTTCATTTAATAATGATTGTTGTAAAGAAGCTCTCAGGCGGAAATGATAGGCAAGGAAGAGAAAGATTAATGCCAGCAGGGCGGCCGCTGCCAGGCAAATGTAAAAGAAGTTCAGTTGTTTGTTAAAGATGGCACGTTGTTGTAAAAGCGCCAGTTCTTTTTCTTTTTTCTCAGATTCATATTGTGCTTCTAATTTTTTTGCAGTGGCCTGCTGTTGTGCATCAAAAGCCGTTTTATAAAAATCAATGTATTGTTTATAATACTCTAAAGCCTGGGCTTTATCTCCTTTTTTCTCTGCTACTTTTGACAGCGCCTGCATGATACGGGCTTTGGTAATACTGGCGGAAGGGAATCTTTCTATGGCTATTAAACTCATATGGAGTAAGAGTTCTGCCTGATTATAATTACCAGCGACCATGGAATAATCGCTTAACATGCCGTAACAACTGGCAACAATTTCCTGTTGTGTTGTTTCCTTTGCCAATGAAAGGGCTGTGTTGACATATTTGATGGCGCTGTCTTTTTTATCGGGATAAAACTCTGCATAAATATTAGCGGTATTCAATGCTACCAATGCCAGTGTACTACTGATAGCAAAGCGTTCATGTTGTTGCAGGCCTATTCTGAGCGCCTGCCTGTTATAATATAATGCGGAGTCGAGTTGTATGCTTTTAGATTGTTTACGGTATTGTATGAGGAAGTAACTGCCCAGCGACTGATATCCAATACAGATCTCGTCTGGTGTTTGTGCCTGTAGTCCTTTCTGTAAACAGAGGCGTGCGTATTTTAATTCATTCTCCGGATTATTCCAGTCGGCATAAATGCCCGCAATAAAATAATAGGTACCGCATTCGTAATTATATGCTTTTTGTCCATCCAGGTAACGAAGTGCTTCTAACAGGTTTTTCATGGCGCTGTCGGGCTGTTCTTCCATCGCCTGTAACCATCCTTTGCGATACAAGGCAAATCCTTTGGTGGCGTTATTACCGGATTTATCCGCATACCAGATGGCGCTGTCTGCTGCTTTGCGGGCCAGTTGTGTGCTGTCGTTGAGCTCATAGAGCTGTATCAGACAGCCATATATAAAGGAGCGGTATTTGGGATCTTTGATGGTGCTGCTCATGACAAGTGCCTGTTGATCCAATCCTATGGCTGTTTTAAGGTCCTTGTCGCTAGTGATCCTTGCCAATAGTGCGGTGGCCATGATACGGTTCTCTACGGTCGTTTCCTTCCGTGCGAGTACGTCTTTCAGGGAATCTATCAGAATGGACTGTGCTTTCAATAACTGGCATGACAATAGGAGGATGATCCCCAGAATATGGCGTTTACGAATAGTTGGCATCGCACAAAAATAATCAGTTTGCTGATATATTGCGCCTTTCGCCTATCTGTTGTCTCCACATGGCATAATATAACCCCTTTATTATCAGGAGTTCTTCATGGGTACCGGTTTCCACTACCTTCCCTTTTTCCAGCACATAGATGGTATCTGCATGCATGATAGTAGACAGGCGGTGGGCGATGAGGATATTGATCTGTTCACGGCGGGCGGAGATGCTGCGTACTGTATCGGTAATGGCTTCTTCTGTAAGGGAATCCAGTGCAGATGTAGCTTCGTCGAAAATAAGCAGCCTGGGGTGGCGGATGAGCGCCCGGGCAATGGAGATACGTTGTTTTTCTCCCCCTGATAATTTTTCTCCGCCTTCTCCCAGCAGGGTATTTAATCCATGAGGAGAGCGGGCCAGTAACTGGGTACAGGAGGCTTTATCCAGGGCTTCCAGCATTTCAGCATCAGTAGCATCTGCTTTTACGAACAGCAGGTTGTCTTTGATAGTGCCTGCAAAGAGCTGGGTATCCTGGGAGACGAATCCTATCTGCCGCCGCAGCTGGTTATAACGGATTTCACTGGAAGAAACATCATTGAAATAGATTTCACCGGAGACTGGCTGGTATAAGCCCAGCAGCAGTTTTACCAGTGTGGACTTCCCGGAGCCTGAAGGGCCAACAAAGGCCACTGTATCCCCCATGCCTGCGTTGAAGCTGATGCCATCCAGTGCATTTTGGGTAGCCGTCTGGTGCCGGAATACGATGTTGGAAAACCGGATACGGTCCAGGGTACCCAGTTCTGTAGGACTTACAGGCCGTTCTTCTACCGGTTTATGCATTAGCTGGTCGAATAGCAGCAGGGAGCCTTCCGCTTCCCGGTAAAAGAGGATAATACTACCCAACTCCTGCAGGGGGCTAAAAATGGTGGTGGAGATAAACTGCATGGTGATCAGTTCTCCGGTGCTTAGTACTTTATGGAAGATGAGCCATAAGAGGATGAAAAGGATGGATTGTCGGAGCAGGTTGAGGGTAGTACCCTGTAAAAAGGAAAGGGTACGTACCTGTTTCACCTTTTTCATCTCCAGGTCATAAATATTTTTTGTAAATGTGCGCAGGCGGCGTATTTCAGGGAAGGTGAGGCCCAGACTCTTTACCAGCTCTATATTCCTCAGCGATTCTGTAATAGAGCCCGACATTTTGAGGGTTTCTTTATTAATGGCCCGCTGGATCTTTTTCATTTTTCTGCTCAGCATCCCTGTGAGGGTGCCCAGTACCACTACGCCAAAAAAGAATACCGGCACCAATGCCCAGTGTTTATTGATGGCGTACCAGATGAGGAAACCGATGCCAACGGCGGAAGAGAAAAGGATATTAATAAAGGAGTTGATAAAGCGTTCGGTGTCCGTCCGTACTTTTTGCAGGAGGGCCACTGTTTCGCCGCTACGTTGTTCTTCAAATTCCTGGAAGGAGAGGCGTAAGGTTTGTTTGAGGCCGTCATTAAATACCTGCATACCGAAACGCTGAACAATTTTGCGCATGACGAAATCCTGTAAGGACCTGGCCAGCCTTGCGACCATGGCAACGCCTATCGCTACGGCCAGCCAGAAGGACACTCCTTTCACCAGTTCATTTTCCGGACGGCCGTTCGGATGCAGGGCATAGTCATCGATGATTTTCCCAAAGATCATCGGATCTATCATCGTCATTATCTGTCCCATCCCTGCCAGCAATAGCGATAATAGTATCAGCCAGCGGTGGGGATGCATGTAGTTCCAGAAGATCTTCATGCCGCAATGTGCGCAAAAACTACACCATTATCGGTTGTCAGGACGGTTTGTCTGCTGTGTTCCTGATCAGTCCAATGCCGGCAAAGAAGAATACTGCCCCAAGTATGGCAAAGATGATAATTGACTTCACACTCCGGGCTCCGCCGGTGGTGTTCATGAAGTTGACTGCTGACATGATAAGGCCTGCCACGCCTAATAAACTGAGGATGATGCCAAGTATTCGCTTTTCCATTGTAGGTCTTTAACAGGGATAATACAAATCGCATGCCCCCCTTAAATAAGGGATTTGGAAACTATTTTTAAAATAGATGAATAAATATGTTGATTTTATTGAATAGATTAAGTAATTTAGGAACCGTAGCAAATTTTTGTCATATATTAGTAATTATCAATGACTTGCGCAAACGTTTGCATGTTTCATAAAAAGGCGTACATTGTAATACATTTTTCGCATGTTGTGGTATTATATAATCAGCCATTATGTCCACGCCAACTATGAAAACGAAAAGGGGATGGAGCACTCTATACTAACTATACTATTAAACGAACCCTATATATGGAAAGAAGAAATTTTCTAAAACAGGCGATAGTTACAGCGGCAGGTAGTGCGTTGTTGCCTGGGATTACGAAAGCAGGTGCATTTTGGGAGGACACACCGCTTGTTATTGATGGAAAGGGACCAGGGAAAGGATTTACTAATTTATGGACCAAAACAATAGGGGCAGGGCGTGCAAGTGAGGGACTTAGGGCGAACTGGCTGGAACAGTTACAATTCAGTAAAAAACATTGTGGATTTGAGTATGCACGTTTGCATGGAATATTCCATGATGATATGTTTGTCATAAAAAATAACAACGGAACTACGGTATATAACTGGCAGTATGTGGATGAGGTGTATGATAAGATGCTGAAATCGGGTGTAAAACCATTTGTGGAACTCAGTTTCTTTCCAAAAGATATCAGTAGTGGGCAATCTTCACAATTGTGGTGGAAAGCACATGTTACGCCACCGGCAGACTTTGTGAAATGGACAGATCTGGTTACCAATTTTGCCAAACATATAATAGAAAAATTCGGAATAGAAGAAGTAAGCACCTGGTATTTTGAAGTGTGGAATGAACCCGATCAACGTGCTTTCTGGGATGGTACCAAACAGCAATACTTTGAATTATATAAAGCATCAGCGACTGCACTGAAAGCAGTTTCTCCGCGTTTGCGCGTAGGAGGCCCTGCTACAGGCAGTTTTGGCGCAGATGGTAAAGGAGTATGGATAGAGGAGTTCCTGGCATATTGTGCCACTGAGAAACTGCCGGTAGACTTTGTGTCCACACATCCTTATCCTGCAAATGCGGGTCAGCCAAGAGAACTGGATGCTACTTCCAAAGACCTCTTATGGTTGAATGGAGTAGTGCGTAAGAGTCCTTTCCCACAGGCAGAGATCCATTGTACGGAATGGAATTCCAGTGCATCCGTCCATGATGCTATGCATGATGGATTACCCGTAGCGGCATACATTGTGAAAGTAAATGCAGATAGTATAGGATTAGTGGATTCCCTGGCTTATACCTCATTCTCCGACGGGTATGATGAAACAGGCGCAGGTGATGCTTTTCATGGTGGAGTGGGACTGGTAAACAACTTTAATATTCCCAAGCCGTCTTTCCATGCTTACCGCATGTTGCATGCAATGGGGGATGAATTGTTGTATAATAAAGATGGTATTGTTGTTACAAGACATAAGGAGTCTAAAAGGCTATGCGCCATTTTATATAATTTACCGGCTGCAATAAAGAGCGTTCCGATGGGTGCGGCAGAAGCACTTTTTAGTGTAGGTGAGGACAGGGCTTTTAACTTTAAGCTCAGCGGTACACATCCTGATGCACGTTTTAATGTGGAGATCCTGGACCGTGATAACGGAAATGCATTGAAAGCTTTTAAAGATGCAGGTAGTCCGGAATCTCCTGCAAAAGATCAGGCACAGACATTACAACAGATGGCAATGGCCGTGAAAGAAGGACAGATCCTGGCCAGTACAACAGGGATATTACAAGTGGGGATGACATTGAGATCATGGGATGTAGTATTGATAGAGGAAGTGAAATAAAGTATCAGAACCGGGCGACGATAATTGATACCTGAGCCAGGTAAATAAGAGTGGAACTATGATATGACTACCTGTCTGCCCGACAGGTAGCGTAGTTATTTTATAAGCAACGATTCCAGTTATGAAAAGATTAACCCTTCTGCTTGTGAGCCTGCTCACACTGAAAACATTTGCACAACAACCCTTGAAGTTATGGTACCGGCAGCCTGCCGGTAATACGTGGACAGCAGCTTTACCAATAGGTAATGGTCGCCTCGGAGCCATGGTATACGGTAATCCTGCACAGGAATGTATACAACTGAATGAATCCAGTGTATGGACGGGGAGCCCTAACCGTAATGATAACCCGGATGCGCTGGCAGCTTTACCGGAGATAAGAAAACTGATCTTTGCGGGTAAACAGAAAGAGGCCCAGGACCTGGCCACGGAGAAAGTACAAAGCCGTACTTCCAACGGACAGATATTCCAGCCGGTAGGGAGTTTGAACCTGACTTTCCCCGGGCATGAGAAATATGCTGATTACTACAGGGAACTGGATATTGAAAAGGCAGTAGCTACTACTACCTATACGGTAAACGGGGTGCATTATAAGAGAGAAGTATTTGCATCTGTACCTGCACAAACCATCATTGTAAAACTGAGTAGCAGCAAGCCGGGAGCGTTATCTTTTACGGCGTTTTTATCTACCCCCCAAACAAATGCTGCTGTCAGCGCAAAAATTAATGAACTGGTGCTGCATGGCACAACGGCCAGCCATGAAGGCGTAGAAGGAAAAGTACGGTTTCAGGGAATTGCAAAAATTGTCAATACAGGAGGAAACGTAACTACCACTGATACCTCTGTTACTGTCAGCAAGGCCACTACTGCGCTGATCTATATCTCTATCGCATCCAACTATGTAAACTATAAAGATATCAGTGCCGATGAAGCAATAAGGTCATCATCTTATCTCGCTATTGCATTGAAGAAAACATATCCGCAATTATTGCAGGAACATATCAACGCATATCAGCATTATTTTAATCGTGTAAAAATAGATCTGGGTACGTCTGAAGCCGCAGCAGCGCCTACTGATGAACGATTGAAGAAGTTTGCGGATGTAAATGATCCACAGTTTGTATCGCTTTATTTTCAGTATGGCCGTTATCTGCTGATCTCTTGTTCTCAGCCAGGAGGGCAGCCAGCTAATCTGCAGGGGATCTGGAACGCAGAAATAAAACCACCCTGGGACAGTAAATACACGATCAATATTAATACAGAAATGAATTACTGGCCGGCGGAAAAAGATAACCTGCCGGAGATGCATGAGCCATTGATACAAATGGTGAAAGAGTTATCTGTTACGGGGCAGGGTACAGCCCGTACCGTATACGGAGCGCGGGGATGGGTGGCACATCATAACACAGATCTCTGGCGTATTACAGGACCGGTAGATAAGGTTTTTCATGGTATATGGAGTATGGGAGGCGCCTGGCTGAGTCAGCATTTATGGGAGAGATACCTGTATAACGGAGATAAGAAATATTTAGAAGAAGTATATCCTGCTATTAAAGGAGCTGCCCTGTTTTTTGTAGATGATCTGCAGGAAGAGCCTGTGCATAAATGGCTGGTTATAAATCCCGGTACTTCTCCGGAGAATGCTCCTGCTTTCAGGAAGGGTGTTTCCTTTGATGCCGGTACAACAATGGATAATCAGATTGTGTTTGATATGCTGTCCGCTGCTATTAATGCGGCTACTGTGTTACAAAAAGATGTTGCATTGATGGATACAATGAAGGCCATCCGTAAAAGGCTGCCGCCAATGCAGGTAGGAAAGTATGGGCAGTTGCAGGAGTGGATGCAGGACCTGGATGATCCGGAAGATCACCACCGGCATATTTCTCATCTGTATGGATTATTCCCTTCTTCACAGATTTCTCCTTACCGTACCCCTGCATTATACAGCGCCGCCAACACCACTTTATTACAGCGCGGAGATATCTCTACAGGCTGGAGTATGGGCTGGAAGGTAAACTGGTGGGCACGTTTGCTGAATGGGGAACATGCGCTAAAATTAATTACCAATCAGCTGAGCCCTGTAGGCACCAAAGGTGGCGGAGGTACTTACACCAACCTGTTTGATGCACATGCACCATTCCAGATAGATGGAAACTTTGGATGTACATCAGGGATTACGGAGATGCTGATGCAGAGTTATGATGGCGCCATACAGTTATTGCCGGCTTTACCGGCAGCATGGAAAACCGGTAGTATTAAAGGGCTAAGGGCAAGAGGTGGTTTTGAAATTACAGATCTTGAATGGAAAGAGGGAAAGGTAGTGAAAGTAGTGATCAGGGCTAATTTAGATGGCAACTGCCGCTTACGTGTACCTAATGAATTGAAGGGGGCTGCGTTGAAAGCAGCTGCAGGGGATAATACTAACTCTTTCTACCAGACACCTGTGGTAACACAGCCATTGATCGTGGATGCCGCGAAGGTGCAACCGTTTAAATTACCGGAAACATTTTTATATGATGTGGCTGGACAAAAAGGGAAAGAATATACTTTTGTAATAAAGTAACTTAGCGATATGAGAAGAAGTTTTTTAAGTGTGCTTGTGACACTGATCACTATAATTTCCTGTACGGCACAAAATGTTTATGTGTTTGCTTATTTCAAAGGGAATGGGGAAGATGGGCTGCATCTTGCATATAGTAAGGATGGATATAAATGGGCTGCTTTGAAGAATGATCAGTCGTTTCTGACGCCTGTGGTGAGTAAGGATAAGCTGATGCGCGATCCCTGTATTATCAGGGGTGGGGATGGGTTGTTTCATATGGTGTGGACGGTGAGCTGGAATGACAGAGCTATAGGGTATGCCAGTTCCAAAGATCTGATTCACTGGTCGCAGCAGGAGTATGTGCCTGTAATGGAAAAGGAAGCCGGCGCCAGGAATTGCTGGGCACCGGAGATCACGTTTGATCAGAAAACCGGCACATATATGATTTACTGGGCCACGACGATCACGGGTAAATATCCGGAGACTTTATCCGGGAAGGAAAGCAGTTATAATCATCGCCTGTATTATGTAACCACAAAAGACTTCAAAACATATTCTCCTGCGAAGTTGCTGTATGAACCCGGATTTAATGTGATAGATGCTACCATTATGAAAGTGGGTAAGCAATACATGATGGTGATGAAGGATGAGACGGTAGAACCGGTGAAGAAGAACCTACGTCTGGCATACAGTGACGAACTTACAGGTCCTTACAGTAAAGCTGGCATTCCTATTACCGGTAATTACTGGGCAGAGGGACCTACTGCATTACAGCTGGGGAAGGACTGGCTCATCTATTTCGACCGGTATATGGACCATCATTATGGTGCCATTCTGTCGTCTGACAGGCAGAAATGGACCGATGTGTCGGATAAAATCAGTTTGCCGGAGGGAATCCGCCATGGAACGATTTTCACAGTTAGTGATAAGGAATTACAGGCACTGCTTTAGAAAAGTTGGCATGTATAATGCGGCAATGTAGACTGAAAAGTCATTTAAATTCATTGCTTAAATAAATAAAGATGGAAACTAAACAATCACTGACTTACAAACTAGGTGGTCAGTTGGAAATCAATCGTCTTGGTTATGGCGCTATGCAGTTAACCGGAACGGGAGTGTTTGGAGAAGCAGCAGACCGGGAAAATGCGAAAAAAGTATTGCAAAGTGCGGTAGCATCCGGAGTGAATTTCATTGATACAGCAGAAGCCTATGGGCCAAAATTAAATGAGTCCCTGATAGCGGATGCGTTGTATCCATATAAAAAGGGCCTCGTGATTGCTACAAAGGGCGGGTTTAACCGTCCCGGTCCAAACCAGTGGGTACCTAATGGCCATCCTGATTATATCCGGGAGAATATAGAAGGTAGTTTACAGCGTTTAAAAGTAGAGACGATTGATCTGTGGCAATTACACCGGTTTGATCCTAAAGTGCCTGTAGAAGAAACACTGGGACCTGTAGTAGAAGCAGTGAAGGCTGGTAAGATCAGGTATGTAGGTTTATCAGAGGTAAATATTGAACAGATAGAGCGTGCAGAAAAAGTGGTGCCGATTGTTTCTGTACAGAATTTATACAACCTGGGTAACAGGCAATGGGAAGAAATACTGGATTATACGGCTAAACGTAATATCGCATTTATTCCCTGGTTTCCGTTGGCTTCAGGGCCTGATAAATTAGCAGAAAAGATCGACAAAATTGCGGCTAAACATGGCGCTACTACGTCGCAGATTGCATTAGCGTGGTTATTGCAACGTTCTGCCAATATATTGCTGATTCCGGGTACTAAATCAATTGATCATCTGGAAGAAAATTTACAGTCAGCGAGGATTGAATTATCAGAAGAAGAATTTGCAGAGTTGTCTAAATAATTAATGTTTGATGTGTTATAAGGGTTGGTCTTAAAAAGGCCAACCTTTTTTTATGGATAACTACTATGGACTAACGAGAGATAGTTATAAAACATACCTTGGATACGATATCAATTTTTAACCCAACACACTTCCTCATGAAACCATTCTTCTCTGCATTGTTAGTATGCATGTTTTTCTCAATGTCCGGTTTTACAGTTGTAAATTTTCCTGTTAAAAAAGAAACAAAAGTTTCCAGAACTGTTCCCGCATGGCCTGTTACAGGTACTACTGCCAGCTCCGTAGGTGTAGTAAGTTATGCCATTTACGGAAGTGGTAATACGCCTTCTTACATTTATTTTTATCAGGGAAGTACCAGCTACGGTAATTATTACTTTAGTTCAGTTAGTGGCAGCTCTACTTTGTTTGAAGCAAGTGGTATGAACACCTTGTTAAGAATCTCTTATGTAAGGATGGGTATTTATGCCAGCCAGATAGGTTATTCTGTAGATTTTTATGGTATTTCTTCGTTTAATTAGATCTCTAATAAGGCGAAGTTATCTAATGGATACTTCGCCTTATTTTATTGTAAAACACAATAAGTATTGATAATCAATGATCATTATTTATTGGTGAAAAAACAAAAAAAAGCTAGAATGGTATAGATTAAAAGCATAACTTAATGGGGATATATTCTTTTAAACCCAACCCAACCCAGACTCATGAAGCCATTATTTGCCTTTGCATTGTTAGCATGCACGTTTTTCTCAATGTCCGGTTTTACTGTTGTAAAGCCTCCTGCTAAGAAAGCAGTGAAAGTTTCCAGAACTGTTCCCGCATGGCCTGTTACAGGCACCCAGGCAGGTTACGCTTACACAATTTCTGGTAGTGGTAATGTCCCTGCTTATATTAACTTTTCGAAGAATGGTAGCTCGTATGGTCCTTTTACTTTTAGTGGAAGTAATGGTTCATATACTGCCGGTATTCCTATCGGACAAACGCCGAGTCCAACTATTAAGGGTGTAATGATGGGGATTTATTCTAACCAGGAAGGTTATGTGCTTGATTTCTATCCGGATCTTTAGTTGTTATTTGCTGCTCACATGTTTTTTGAAGCCGGTCTGTGAAGACCGGCTTTCTTTGTGTGTGCAGGAGCGAAAATATAACCAGTTATTGCATATGTAGTTTTTTATGTTTACTTTTTTCGTCGATTAGTCCACGTAGTAAATATCCACGAACACTCAACAATTAATCAAACATGTTCTCTTACCCAGTTAGAATAGCATTAATCGCTGCCATCGGTGGTTTCTTATTCGGTTTTGAAACCGCTGTCATATCCGGAGCGGATAAAATAATAGAAAAGTTATGGTCGCTGAGTTCTTTCTGGCATGGCTTTACAGTTGCCTCCAGCCTGATAGGCACTGTACTGGGATCATTGATAGTAGGTACTCCTGCCAGGATTTATGGCCGTAAAAAAGTACTGCTCACTATTGCTGTTATTTACCTGTTATCTGCTATAGGTTGTGCCTCTATTTCCACCTGGCTGCTGTTTGTATTTTTCCGTTTTACCGGAGGTATTGCAGTAGGAGCATCTTCTGTAGTAGGACCTATGTATATCTCTGAAATAGCACCGGCACATTTGCGCGGAAGGCTGGCTGGTTCATTCCAGCTGAATATTGTAGGTGGTATTTTCATTGCTTACCTCACTAACTTCCTGTTTGCCGGACTGGGTGATGATGCCTGGCGCTGGATGCTGGGAGTGATGGTGATCCCTGCCGGGCTGTTCTGGATCTTACTGCGTACCATTCCTGAAAGTCCGCGCTGGCTGATTTTGAATAACAGGGAAGAAGAAGCAATACCTGTGATGCATAAATTGCAGGAGATAGATGTGCCCGGAGCCGTACGTGCTATCCGTGAGTCGGTGAAGAGCCACCAGGAATCGCTGTTTCAGAAAAGATATGCCAAGCCGGTATTGTATGCGGTGTTGCTGGCGATGTTCAACCAGTTGTCTGGTATTAATGCTATTCTCTATTATGCTCCCCGCATTTTTGAAATGGCCGGTTTTGATAAAAGCGCTGCTTACCTGCAACCGGTATATATAGGCGCTGCCAATTTACTGTTTACGCTGCTGGCGATGACGGTGATTGATAAATTTGGCCGTAAAACACTGATGCTCATAGGTTCTGTAGGGATGATCGTATTCCTGGCGCTAACAGCTTATGCATTCAGGGATGCACATAGTGCTAACAGTAATGTGCTGATTTACCTGATTGGTTTCATCGCCTTCTTTGCCTTCTCTCAGGGAGCAGTAATATGGGTGTTTATCTCGGAAATATTCCCTAATTCGGTACGTTCCCAGGGAGGTTCGCTGGGTAGTTTTACCCATTGGATCATGGCGGCCATTATTTCCTGGACATTCCCTGTAATCGTTGAGGGTAGTGCACATGGCGGATTTTACTCTTTTGTGTTTTACAGTGGTATGATGTTGCTGCAACTGCTCTTTATCTGGAAGATAATGCCGGAAACAAAGGGGCGGTCTCTTGAGGAGATCCAGAAAGACCTGGGTATAGAGTAGGGGGATGAATGGTGAGAGGGCCTTTATGAGTGGCAATCCCACTTCATTTAAAAATCCTATTTTTAGGCACAACGTAAAATCAAAACCAACATGACCAAAACATTATTATTTACTATGCTGCTTTCCCCGGCAGTACTGTTTGCCCAGAAAGGTGATTTTGTACTGAAAGGAAAGATTGGTAGTCTGAACGCACCTGCTAAGATATACCTGATGTACCGTGATGGCGGTACACAGATACAGGATTCTTCTGAACTGAAGGATGGAGCATTTGAAATTAAAGGAAAGGTAGAAGGCCCTTCCAATGCGATGCTGATCTTAAAGCATCCGTTACCAGGAATTGATCCAAGACAGCGTGATGCAATGTACTTTTATATAGACAAGGGTACTATTGTATTGAACAGTCCTGATTCCCTGCAGAAAGCCAAATTCAGCGGCTCTCTTATCAATGAGGATAATCAGCGCCTGTCTAAGCAACTGGAGCCTATCACTGCCAGGAATAAGGCCCTGAGTGCAGAATATTATGGAGCAACGGAGGAAGTTCGCCAGTCTGAGGCCTTCCAGAAAAGCCTGGACGAAAAGAGTGAGGCTATCTTTGCTGACGAGAAAGTGATATACCTGGCATTTATCAAAGCAAATCCTAAGTCTTTAATCAGCCTGGATGCTTTACAGCGTTATGGTGGTGGAGTACCGGATAATCTGAAACAGCTGGATTCTATTTTTAATAAGTTGTCTGCTGATGTAAGGAGCAGTAAAAATGGAAAGGAATATGCCACTTTGCTGAGTAACTGGAAGAAAACTGAGATTGGTGTAGAAGCGCCTGCTTTTACCCAGAATGATACAATCGGTAAACCAGTGAACCTGACAGACTTCAGGGGTAAATATGTATTGGTGGATTTCTGGGCTTCCTGGTGTGGTCCCTGCCGTGCAGAAAACCCGAATGTAGTGGCTGCGTTTAATAAGTATAAGGCTAAGCCGTTTACTATATTGAGTGTGTCCCTGGATCAGCCTACTGGTCATGATGCCTGGCTGAAAGCCATTAACAAGGACGGCCTTACCTGGACGCATGTTTCTGACCTGAAGTTCTGGGATAATGCAGTAGCCAAGTTATATGGCATAAGATCTGTTCCGCAGAACTTCCTGCTGGACCCACAGGGTAAGATAGTAGCCAAGAACCTGAGAGGAGAAGCGCTGGACAAAAAACTGGCGGAGTTGTTGCCTAACTAAGAAACTAATACTATATTCACTTTATATAAAAAGCCGTTTCCTTTGGGAAGCGGCTTTTTTAAATCACATCTGTATGGAAAAAGTATTTATAGAGGATAAGGACATCAGCTGGGAATTCCCTGATCCGGGAATCCGGCGTAAGGTAATGGCGCATAATGATCAGTTGATGCTGGTAAAGGTAGATTTTGAGCAGGGAGCGGTAGGAACGTTGCATCACCATTATCATACCCAGATCTCCCATGTGGAAAGTGGTGTTTTTGAAGTGGAAATTGACGGGCAGAAGAAAATACTGCGGGCCGGGGATGCATTTTATGTACCGTCGGACCTGGTACATGGGGTAGTTTGCCTGGAAGCAGGGGTATTGATAGATGTGTTTAATCCCAGCCGGAAAGATTTCGTAAATTTATAGTATTCACATCTTTACAACCTAAAACGCAACATTATGTTATCACAAAGAATGCAAGAAGCTTTAAACGTACAGGTGGTCATGGAAGCGCAATCGTCTCAGGCTTACCTGGCAATGGGTAGTTGGGCGGATATTCAACCTGGTTTAAAAGGAGTTACGAAATTTTTCTTCAAACATAGTGATGAGGAAAGGATGCATATGTTGAAACTGATCCATTATATAAATGAAAGGGGAGGTTTTGCCATAGTACCTGCTTTAAAACAACCTGTTTTGACGTTTGTGTCTTTAAAACAGGCTTTTGAGGAATTGTTTGCGCATGAGGTAAAGGTGAGTGAGGGGATTAATGAGTTGGTGGACATGTCTTTGCAGGAGAAGGATTATGCCACCCATAATTTTCTGCAATGGTATGTAAATGAGCAGATTGAGGAAGAGAGACTGGCCCGTGAGTGTAATGATAAGCTGGAGTTGATAGGGGATGATAAGAGTGGTTTGTATCTTTTTGACAGGGATATCATGACGATGGAGAATGAGTATGAAAGGAGATAATTAGAAAAGTAAATAGAAATAAAAAAGGAGAAAGGACGATTTGTTGAATTTCAACAGGTCGTCCTTTCTCCTTTTTTTATCGGTTTATATATCCTTTTTGCCTTGATTAACGTAGATAATATATATTATAAATAATTAATCCAGAAACATTTATTATTTTTATTTGACATATACTTTTATTACATTGCCCTCTGAAATATAATGAAAATTTAGAATGCAAAAAGAGGTTAATATAAATGATCTATGGGAGCGCATCACAGTTGATAGCGACTCTAAATCATTTGAGGTTTTATTCCATGAATTAAACCCCAGACTCATCAAGTTTTGCACACTGTACGTTCATTATCAACAAGTTGCAGAGGAGATTGTATCTGATGTATTTGTGAAATGCTGGATGGACAGGGCACAGATGAAGGAAGTTCTGAAGCCTGAAACATATCTTTTTATTGCAGTTAAGAACCACGCTCTGAACTATAATAAGCGCTTTTCCAGCATGCAAATCGTCAATATTGACGATCATCCGGGAGGGTCACAGCTTATAAATAGCAGTTCTCCGGAAATGGAACTGGAGAAAAAGGAGTTGTTTTTCCAAATGGATCAGGCCATTGCGTCCTTACCGAAACAGTGCGGTATTATTTTCCGCCTGGTGAAAGAGAACGGCATGAAATACAAGGAAGTAGGTGAAATTTTGGGTATTTCCCACCGCACAGTACATACTCAGATGTTACGTGCCATGAAAAAGATGACGAAAGCCATGGATCCCTATCTGACAAAGGCCGGGAACAAGGCTCCAGACAATATAATTACCACATTGCTTATATTAATAATATTTATGAGTAATTAGGTTGCCGATGTATATGTTAAAATTTTTTTTAAAGCTTGTACGCATAACGCCTCTTAAAAGTTGTCCTATATACAAAGGGTTATTCCATCGGACAATGAGCGAACGTTTTTTTGAAATTGTTATTAAGGACCTGGCAGGTGATATTTCACCGCAAGAAGACCAGGAACTGCAACATATCATGAGTGAGGATACTGTCTCCGCACGACAGTATGAGCTGTTCCGCATGTACTGGGCCCAGAATCATCATGATTATATTGATGGCAGGCAGTTATTTGAGAATGTGCAATCACGTATCAATGAGCTGGAAAAGGAAGCGGGTATTTCAGAAATGAAGCCGCTTATGCAGCCGGTTCGCAATATAAGAAGGTTGGGCTGGATCACAGGAGTTGCGGCAACAGTGGCACTATTGATTACTGCAGGCGGGTATTTCTATAGCCATAGAAATACATTGGTGGCCAAATCTACAGTAAAGGGAGAGAAATCAACTTTTATCATGGAGGATGGCACCAGGGTTACATTGAATGCGGACAGTAAGCTGGAATATGCTGCTAATTTTCCGGAGAAGAGCCGTGAGGTATATTTAACGGGAGAGGCATTCTTTGATGTGCATTCGGATGCAAACAAGCCGTTTATTATTCATACGGCGAACATGAATGTGAAAGTATTGGGGACAGCATTTAATATAAAATCATATCCTGATGAAGCGTCTACAGAAGCTACGCTGCTAAGGGGATCCATAGAGGTGACAGTACCAAGCAATCCTTCTGAAAGGATTTTGCTGAAGCCATCCCAAAAGTTAGTTATTCATAATGCTGCGAGTCATGATTCAACCAAAACCAGATCGGTTGCAGTTAAAAATATATATCCGGCATTAACTACCCTGACTTATTTCCAGCAGCGTGATACGATGATCATGGAAACATCGTGGCTGCAAAACAAACTGGTGTTCCAGGACGAAGATTTTGAGAGTCTGGCAAAGAGGATGGAACGGTGGTACAATATCAGCATTCGCTTCAGTAAAACAGGTTCCAGGCAGTTAAGATTTACAGGTATCCTGGAGGGCGAAACCATTGCAGAAGCATTACATGCGCTGCACATGACCGAGAATTTCAATTACAGAATAGAAGATTCGACGATAGTTATATACTAAGACGGAAGAGAACGTAATTAATCAGTAAAAAATATCCTTTCATAATTCAATCGTGAAAGGTGAGATGAAGATCCTATGACGATGCCTATGTATTCCTATGTATTCGCCTATTCATTTCACCAGAAACAAAGTATTAACGTTTAAAATTTTGTCTATGGGAGAAAAATGCGACTACTGACAGCACGGGGGTTACCGTAATAATCACCGAGAAAAGATGCCTTATACCAGAAATAGTTTAATCACCTTTAACATCTAAGTTATGAATTTTATCCTACGCCCTAAGGGCGTAAAGATCCCTTACGGGCTCCTAAAGCCATTGCTAATTATGAAATTGACTTTCGGGTTCATTCTTTGTATGAGCCTGTCTGTTAGTGCTAATGTTTCCTCTGAAACCAAAATCACATTAAATCTCCGTTCCGCAGAATTTAAACAGGTACTCTCTGTAATAGAAAGCCAGAGCGATTACCGTTTTATGTTCAGCAACAGGAATATTCCAAGTAACAATAAACTGGATATTTCTGTAAAAGATGCACAGATTTCTACGGTGATGGATATGATCCTGGACAATTCCGGGTATACTTACCAGGAGCTGGCTAATAACCTGATCGTGATCATGCCAAAAGGTGCAAGACTGAGCTCTGTTAAAATAACAGGTAAGGTGCTGGACCAGACGGGTGAAACACTGATTGGTGCTTCAGTAAAGATCAAAGGAACTTCTGAAGGTGTAACTACCGATGAAAACGGTGCGTTCACTATCAATGTTCCTGATGATGCAGTGCTGATCATATCATATGTAGGTTTTAAAACACAGGAAATTCCTGTTGCCGGTAAAACTACATTGAATGTTACCATGCAGCCGAATGAGAAGATGATGAATGAGATCGTTGTAACGGCGCTGGGTATTAAAAGAGAGCAAAAAGCACTCGGATATGCAGTTAGTACTATCACATCTGAACAGATTAACGCTTCTGGTAACACCAACTTTGCCTCTGCCTTATATGGTAAGGCAGCTGGTGTTAAGATCACCACCGCTCCCGGTGGTGCTACCAGTGCTGTGAATATTCAGATTCGTGGTGTTAACTCTTTGAACTATAATACACAGCCACTGTATGTAGTGGATGGTGTACAGATCAGGAATAATAATGAGACAGGCGGTGCTGGTGGTAACACAGGCGACTACTGGTCTGATTCCCGTATTCGTGGTAATGGTATCCTGGATATTAACCCTACAGATATTGAAAATCTGACGGTATTGAAAGGAGCCAGTGCAACGGCTTTATACGGATCAGATGCATCCAGTGGGGTTGTTGTAATCACTACTAAGAAAGGTGTTAAAGGAAGAGGACTTGGCGTTGACGTAAACTACTCAGCTACTGCGGAAAGGATTGCTTTCGCTCCCCAGTACCAGAATGTTTATGGCCCGGGTTATGACAGAGGAAGTAACGTTGCAAATGGTGCAAGGGCAGATGGTTGGATACCTGTTGGAACTGATGGCACCGTTCGCCCTTATTTCCGTTCTTATGGCCAGTTTGGCCCGAAAATGGATGGTCAGATGGTTCCTTGGTGGGATGGCTCAATGCATCCTTATTCACCACAGCCTGATAACTATAAACAAATGTTCCAGAAGGGATACAATTCAAATTTGAATGTATCCCTTTCGAATATGAACGAGAAGGCGAATTACCGTTTCTCTTATACCCGTAGTGATTACAAAGGTGTACAGATTGGTGGTGGCCAGAAACGTAATACATTTAACCTGAACAGTACGATCAAATTACACAGTAAGATCAGCCTGGATGTTGTGGGTGGTTATGTGAATACAACCATTACAAACAGGCCTATGGTTATGGGTCGTATTTTTGACGCGTTCGATGGTTTTTATAGCAGGGCAGAAGATATGGCGGTAGTATTTGATAAATACAAAACTTCCCAGGGGTACAAGTGGGTGCCTTACAACAATACACAGCTGAATCCTGATGAAGCACTGTCTTATAATGTGAGACCAGAACTGCTTAACTTTCTCTGGAAACAGTTACGTAATACTGAGACGGAAGCACAGGACCGTTTGTTGTCCAGTGTGACCCTTAATATTGATGTTGCTAAAGGTCTGAAGTTCCGTACCAGGGTTGGTAATGACTTCACCAGTATGAATACAGAAGCTAAAGAATACAATGAATATCCTGTAGCGTTCAATACTACACAAAGTACTGGTCGTTACGGTGTTGTGAAAGGACGTTACAGCATTGTATATGGTGATATATTATTAACTTATGCGAGTGATCCTGTTAAAAACTTTACTTACTCTGTTAGTGGTGGTTACCAGGGACGTAAAGAAAACTTCAGTGATCAGTCTTCAAGTACTACTGGTGGTTTGGTTACTGCAAACTGGTTCAGTATCAATAACTCTTACCAAACACAAACAACCTCTGAAAAACGTAGTGGTTTGTTGAAATATGCTTACCTGGGTATTATGAACTTAGGCTACAAGGATTTCTTATTCCTTGAAGCAACTGCCCGTCAGGAGTATTCTTCTACATTACCTCCTGCTAACAATGGTTATTTCTACCCTTCAGCGAATGCGAGCTTTGTATTTACAGAAGCTTTCCATCTGCCAAGGTTCATTAACTATGGTAAGGTGCGTGCTTCTTATGGTTTGGTGGGTAATGCTCCTCCTCCATTCGAGTCTAACGTAACTTATACACAAAGACCTCTGCCAACTACTACAGGTTCTGTACCTGTACTGATTTCACAGAGTGGTTATGGTAATGAAAATCTGAAATCTGAAAGAAAGACAGAAACCGAGTTTGGATTTGAAACAAAGATGTTTAACAGTGCAATTGGAGTGGATGTTTCTTATTATAACAGCGTCGTAACTGACCTGTTAATGCGTTTGGATGTTGCCGCAAGTAACGGTGCAAATACCAGGATCACGAACGTGGGCCGTTTACATAGTAAGGGGCTTGAGGTTGCTTTCACTGCTACCCCGGTATCCCGTAAAGTTAAATGGAATACACGTCTGAACTTTGCTATGAATACTTCTTCTGTAGAAGAACTGGCACCAGGAGTAAACCGTATCCTGTTTGCCGGTTTCGATTCTCAATCAGCAATGGTTGTAGCTGAAAAAGGCCAGCCTATCGGTAACATTTATATCTATCCTCATCTGCAGGATGCTAAAGGAAACGATATAATCAGCTCTGATGGTGTAAGGCAGGTAGATAAGAGCAAGTATATCAAAGCAGGTAATATATTGCCTAAGGTTGTCGGCGGGTTCTCCAATACTGTTTCTTACAGGAACCTGTTTATAGATTTCATGCTGGATTACCGTTTTGGTGGTATGATCGTTTCTCCTCCACAGAAATATGCAACAAGTGCAGGTATGTACACGAGCACAATGAAGTACAGAGACGAAGCTAACGGTGGTCTGCCTTATTATGTAGATGCGAGTGGAACTTCTGTAAGACTCCCAAGTCATAACAGTCCTTCTCCAAACGGACCAGTATATCATGATGGTGTAATTGCTGATGGTGTGAAATCAGATGGTACCAAGAATGACAAGATCATTCAGGCTGCTGAATACTATCTGAACACTTATGACGCAAGTGATAATGGTGATCCGACCGCTTTCCTTTACAAGAACAATTATATAAAACTGAGAGAACTTGTGTTGGGCTACAATGTTTCTAAAACATTTGCCAACAAACTGCATTTCCAGAACCTTCGTGTTTCTCTGATCGGAAGGAACCTGCTGTATGTTTACAGAACAATGAAGAACCTTGATCCGGAAGCTCCTTTGGGTGGCAGCTGGTTCAAACAGGGTATTGACCAAGGTTCATCCGGCGCTACACGTAGCTTTGGTTTTAGTGTGAATGCAAGTTTCTAATTTTTAAAATTGATCGGCACAAACAGTTATTTATGAAAAAGACATTAAGAAATATAAGTTGCTTTATGATGCTGGCAGTTGCTCTGGCCGGGTGTTCAAAAAGCCAACTGGCAGATAAATATAACGACCCTGACAAAACCACCAATCCTTCTATCGAGAAGTTATTTTCCGGTATGATGGATAATAACAGGGTGCGTCCACAGTACTGGGATATACGTACAATAGCTTTTGTACATACAGGAGTTTACAGTGGGGTGAGTACTCCTGTTAATGATATTAAGGTATATCAGGGTAACCTGAGTTACCAGGGACAGCGCTGGAATGACTACTACGTTCCGAATAACTTTACCAATAACCAGGGAGATGTAAACTCCGGTTCTGGCCCTATGGCAGAGTACCGCACTATTATGCGTTTATATATGGAAACGCCTATAGACTCCCGTTTAAATGTGCAGGTATTTACAGTAGCTGCGAAAACGTTGCTGCTGGACCAGACTTCACAGATGATAGATTTGTTTGGAGACATTCCTTATACTGAAGCAGGATCTCTGGACGTTTCCAATACTATCTCTAATGCAGCATTCCAGGACCAGAAAGCATTGTATGATACTATCATAAATGGCCTGAAGGATTGTGCGGACTACTTTGCAGGTACTTCCCTGAATACAAATGCTGCAGCTTCTTTCTCTGTGCAGGATTTTGCTTTGCATGGCAGTCTTGATAAATGGCGGAGATATGCTAATTCACTGAGATTACGTTTACTGATGCGTACCTCATTTGTGGATGAAGCCACTGCAAAATCTGCTGTACAGGAGATGTTTGCTACTCCACTCCAGTATCCGCTGATAGATGGTAATAACGTTGGAGATAATTACAGTCCAACTAATACCGATGTAATGATTATGCAGCCTACTGTATATACAGATAACCTGTCTAGCGCATTCAATGATTTGCAGACACCAATGGCAGCACCTGATTATATGCTGAATGTTGCAATGGCACCTGCAAATGATCCAAGGATACCTTTAATGTTTGATAAATATGGAAGAATAATAAACAATGTTTTTGTTCCAAATAAAACATACAGGGCTATGCCAGGTGATTGGGGTAGTTCTACCCAGTTAGACAGTTTATCCTATTTTTCTACCTATGATTCTACTACCTTCCGTTTTAACTCTAAGTTACCGGGTATCATGATGAGTGCTGCTGAAGTAAACTTCCTGAAAGCAGAAGCAGTAGAACGCTGGGGTATTACCGGACCAGGATCATTAACCGCTGCTCAGTACTATGAATTAGGTGTTCGTCAGGCAATTGCATTCATGTACTATTTATACTCTACGAATTCAAATAAATATGAGGCATTGAATCAACCTTCTACCGCGACGGTTGATGCTTTTATGGCTCAGCCAACGATTGCTTACACCGGCACTTCCCAGGAGAAACTGGAGAAGATATGGGTACAGAAGTGGCTCCACTTTAATATCCTGCAGGCTACTCAGGCATGGTCTGAGACAAGAAGAACGGATTATCCAAAATTCCCGAGAGTGTTTGTTTCTACATTGGCAGGGTTTGAAAATGCTCCAACCCGTTTCAGGTATCCTCTTAGCGAAACTGCTTATAACACCAGTTATAAAGATGTTCAGGCAAAAGATACCCGTGACGCTAAAATATTCTGGGACGTACCACAGCCTTGATAAGGTGATTAAAGGCTATAAGGCAGGATTTATAATTTAGATGGGAACAAGGCCACAAAGATAACAATGCAAGACATTGTTATCTTTGTGGCCTTGTCTATTTATTGATTATGAAGAACGTATTATTGTCATGCATGCTGGTAGGGAGTTCCCTGGTCTCCTACGCACAAGTTGATCTGGTAAAAGAGGAATTTCTGATGCAGCACCCGCCTGTACCCGCGGCACATGCGTCTACTATTACAGAACTGCCCGGCGGGCAACTGCTGGCCTCCTGGTTTGGGGGCAGCCGTGAAAGCGCCCCGGATGTATGTATCTATACTTCTGTGTTTGCAAAAGGGAAATGGTCTGCCCCGGTTATAGCGGCTACAGGGATAGTAGATGAGAAAACCCGCTATGCTGCCTGGAACCCGGTACTGATTACCACCAGGGCGCATAAACTGCTACTGTTCTATAAAGTAGGCCCCAATCCCAGAGAATGGTGGGGACTGATGAAATACAGTACCGACAAAGGCCGTACCTGGTCTAAAGAAGAGAAATTACCCGAAGGGATCTTAGGCCCTATCAAGAATAAGCCGGTGCAGCTGGCCAATGGTACCATTTTACATCCTTCCAGTACCGAAAGCAAAGACGAAAAACAATGGCATATACATGTGGAACTGTCAGACAGTACCGGACATAACTGGAGAAGTATTCCCATTAACTGCGATACCTTTGGCGTGATCCAGCCTTCTGCATTGTTCCATCCGGGTGGTCGCCTGCAACTGTTGTGCAGGAGCCGGCAGAACGTAATTGTACAGACATTCTCTGATGATAACGGGGAAACCTGGTCTCCATTAACCAGGCAGACTATCATGAATCCTAATTCAGGGATTGATGCTGTTACTACCAAAAGCGGGTTGCAGGTATTAATTTATAACCCTGCGAAAATGGGAGCCGACTGGTCTGATGGACGTAATGAATTACGTGTAGCTGTTTCTAAAGACGGAGAGAACTGGCATGATGTATATGAACTGGAAAAACAACCTAAAGGGGAGTTCAGTTATCCGGCCGTTATACAGACAAAAGACGGACTGCTGCATATTACTTATACTTATAACAGGCAGAATATTAAACACGTAGTGTTGAAATTAAAAAAGATGTAAATATGCCAGAAGTATGGATGCGGGGCCCCGTTGCTGATGTCCCCGCTTTATTACAACCAGTTGCACATGCTTTATTACAGGCACAGGAAGAAATACATGCATTAGTCTCAGGCTTTCCTGATGAATTGCTGTGGCAGCAACCTGCTGGTGTAGCTGCTGTAGGTTTTCACCTGCAACATATTACCGGTGTACTGGACCGCATGTATACGTATGCTGCCGGGCAGGCTTTATCTGAAGCACAGCTGGCATATTTATCTGCAGAAGGAAAACCTGCCGGAGATCTGATCTCATTGTTAACTGCATTTGATACAAGACTGCAGACATTTGTTGATCAACTAAAAAATATTGACGAAAGTAATCTGACAGCTGCAAGAACAGTAGGCCGTAAACAACTGCCAACAACCCTGATAGGGCTGCTTTTTCATGCAGCAGAACATACGATGCGGCATACCGGTCAGTTACATGTAACCGTTCGCGTTATACAGCACTTATTCTAAAATTTATTCGTCAAATAATGATAGCTGGTTATTGGGTTTCTCCGTCGGTATTATTTCATTAAAATTAGATAGAGAGATCCCCAGTAAACGGATCTTTTTATCTTCCGGGTAAGTAGCTACCAGTAATTGTTTTGCAGTTTCTGTAATAATATCAAGAGCGTTAACAGGGTAGGGGAAAGACTGGTTACGGGTAATCTGCCGGAAGTCGCTGTATTTTATTTTAAGTGTGATCGTTCTGCCTTTTAATCCATATTTCTGTAAACGTTCATGTACCGTTTTTGCAATTTTGTCTAACTCAGGATTCATCTCTTCTATCGTTGTGAGATCATAGGCAAAGGTATCTTCTGCACCCAGGGATTTGGTTTCGCGGTGGGGTTGTACCTCACGGTTATCAATCCCTCTTACTATCTTATAATAAAATCCACCTGCTTTTCCGAAGTGCTGGCGTAAATCATTTTCGGAGAGTTTTTTCAGATCGGCACCTGTATGCAGCCCCATCTTTTTCATTTTATCTGCTGTTACTCTTCCTACGCCAAAGAATTTCTCTACCGGTAATTTTTCCATAAACTCTTCTATAGAAGAAGGGCCGATGAATGTAAGTCCGTCCGGTTTATTGAGATCGGAGGCTATTTTAGCGACGAATTTATTAATAGAGACACCGGCGGATGCGGTTAACTGCAGTTCTTCTTTGATAGCTTGTTTAATGAGCCGGGCAATTTCAATGGCGGAGCCTATCTGTTGTTTATCTTCGGTAACATCCAGGAATGCCTCATCTAATGAGAGGGGTTCTATGAGGTCTGTATAGCGACTGAATATTTCACGGATTTTACGGGAAGATTCTTTGTAGGCATCGAAGCGTGGGCGGATAAAGATAACGTCCGGACAGAGCTGCTGTGCGCGTTTTGATGGCATGGCAGACCGGATACCGAATTTGCGCGCTTCATAACTGGCGGTAGCCACAACACCGCCTCTGCCTTCAGGAGATCCACCTACTACGATGGCTTTACCACGGTATTCAGGATTATCGCGCTGCTCAACGGATGCGTAGAACGCATCCATATCAATATGGATGATTTTACGTTGTTTGTTATTTTCTTCATTTTCCATGGCATGCAGGTAATACAAAGATATCTTAACCTGCTGATAAAGTTCAGGACTGACTTATGAGTCAGTCCTGGTAATTATGTATGAGGTTATGCCTGATAGACAGAGCTGTCTTCATCTGCGCTAGGTCCATAACTTCCGGGAATGGGAACGTCCAGAAGTCTCAGGAAAACGCCTAGCTGTGCCCTGTGATGCACTGTCTGGCAGTAGGCCATACGGATGGTTTCACCCTTTGTGGATTCGCTGATGATGAAGTCGCCATTACGTAATACCCAGGGTTCGTCCAGTTGTGAGATGGCCGCTTTTTCCAGTTCGGCTTTTCCTTCAGCGAGGGATTTTTCGAATAATTCGAGTACAGCGCTGGTATCCTTAATACCTGCGGGTTTATAATCCATTTTTGAGAAATCAAGTTCTTCTGTAGTGAGCGCCATACTTACCCAACCCGGGAGTTCTGCAATATGATTGGATAGCTGCATGATGGTCATGCTTTTGGGATGAGGTTGCCAGTCGTATTTGTCGTTGGGGATACGGGAAAGCATTTTACGGGTAGTGTCTGCTTCCTGTTCAAGTTCTGCTAACAATGATTTGATGATATCCATGGTGGTATGTTTTTGTATACAGCAAAGAAACTAAGGGCAAGTGACAACAGTATGTCAGTAGGATTTAAAAAAATGATAACGGAAAAGTTATTGCTGCTCCGCCTGTATTTTCTTATACTTACACATAAATGATTATTACATGAAAAGATGGATGTTTCTGATGGCTTGTTTTGCTTTACTGGTATATACTGCAGAGGCGCAGCAATTTACCGTGGGTACTTACAATATGCGCTATGATAATAAGGATGATGAAAAAGAAGGCAATGGCTGGAAAGAACGTTATCCGGTAATTGCGGGTATGGTCCGTTTTCATGGGTTTGATATTTTTGGAACACAGGAAGGACTGCAAAATATGCTGGAAGATATCAAAGGCAGCTTACCCGGATTTACATATATAGGTGTGGGGCGTGATGATGGAAAAGACGCAGGTGAACATTCTGCTATCTTTTACAATACTGAAAAGTTTAAGCTGCTGGAGAACGGGAATTTCTGGTTATCTGCTATTACAGACAGGCCTAATAAAGGCTGGGATGCAGTGTTGCCAAGGATCTGTTCTTGGGGTAAATTTCAGGAGATTAAAACGGGATTTACATTTTATTTCTTTAATCTGCATATGGACCATGTAGGCGTAAAAGCCCGTGCTGAAAGCGCTAAGCTGGTATTAGCAAAAGTAAAGGCAATGGCAGGGGATATACCTACTATTTTAACCGGCGACTTTAACGTAGATCAGCATAATGAATCTTATGCATTGATCAATAACTCCGGTTTATTGAAAGATGCATATGAAACAACTGCTTTCAGATACGCTACAAATGGTACATTTAACTCCTTCAACGCGAACGGTAAAACAGATGGCCGTATAGATCATATCTTTTTAACCAATCAGTTTAAGGTAGAGAAATATGGCATATTAACAGATACCTACCGTAATAAAGCAGTAGCTACAGAAAAATATACTGCCCGCGAACCTTCTGATCACTTTCCTGTAATGATTGTTGTAGATTATAAACAATAAAGAGTGCTGACTTTTCTTCATGCAAAGCCTGCTGTAGTAACGTACAGCAGGCTTTTTGGCATAAAGTCATGCAGTATCAATACTCACATCTGTAAATATTTGTGCCGAAATAATAGTTGTAACATCATTTTGCGGAGTATTGATATACATATAGTTAGCACACAATCATATTATTATTATATATAATCGCCCTGAAATATAGATTTCCGGAAACTCATTTGTACATATATTGTTTATATCTTGAATATATTAGAAGAACAATTGCGTTTTTACTTATACCTATGATACACTTACAAGACAACACTTTTTTAACAGCTATTATTGGATTGTTATTTTCTTTGATTGTTTTTCTCCTGACCAGTTATTTTTTTACAAAGCGGGATAAAACAGACTATCGTAAGAAGATAGAAACAGCTAACAATGAAATGTTATATTCTATCAGACCACTGTTAGTTGAGAAGAAAGTGCCTTCAAAAGACATCCTGGTTGCTGTACGTTTTTCTACAGCAAAGAAGTATGGAGTTGAGCAACATGATCTGTACGATGAGTTTTCGCTTACCAGCGATTTGATCAATGAAACAATAGCCAATGTTTTCTTAACGTCTGATGAAAAGCTTGAATTCTGCAATTTATTGCAGGCAATCAAGTAAGAGAACTGTTACAAAGTAATTTACAATGAAGCCTTCTGAGCAATGTCTTGGAAGGCTTTTCTTATTTAGTCTGTCAGCTTTGTTTTCATCATGATATTCATGAAAGCAGTAGCTGCCTGTTTAGCCAGTGGATGTGCGCAGTTCATCATAATTACATAGGCTCTTTTCTCTGTACTGTCTATCAGTGCGTAGGTGAAAAAAGTACCTGCAGAACCTGTGTGAAAGGATACTGTTTTTTCTCCTATCAGTCCATTACTCCATCCCATGGAGTAATCTTTAATACCAAAGTGAAGGAACTTATAGGTGTCTGATTTCAGCTCATTATCCTGTCCTAATAATCCGTTCAGGTGCAGCTGTATAAATTTGGCATAATCTGTTACGGGCATACTAAGGTCTGCACCTGGTTGGATGAAGCTTATTTTATAAGGATTATCAGGAGTTAATGCTTTGATCCTGTTATCTTCTATCCAGTGCCCGTATGGTTGTGTGGTATCATGATTTGAATTAGGCCATCCGAATTTGAATTGCATGCCTAACTGATCTCCGATGATGTCTGTTACCAGTGCTTCCCATGATTTTCCACTTACTTTTTCCAGCATACTGGCCGCGAGTGTATAATCTGCATTGGAATAGTGGTATGACCCTATAGGGCCCAAAGGGTTGCTCCTGAGAATATGCTGTGCGAACTCTTTTCTCTGCTGTTCTTTTTCTCCTTCAAAAACAGGAAGGATGGCAAATTCTGATCCTTCTGTATAAGCAGGAATGCCTGCCTGATGAGATAGCAGATTTTGCAGGGTGATATCTTCGTAAGCCTGATTGGACATGGATAACCAGGTAGGGAAGATGTCGAAGAAACGGGTATCCCAGTTAATCTTTTTTTCTTCTACAAGGATGGCTGCTATAAAAGAAGTGATGGCTTTTGTGTTGGAGCCAAGATGGAAGTAGTCGCGGATATTGGACTGTGTTCTTGTATTGGGATCATCTATCCTGTGGTGGCCGCTTGTATGTAGTTCGAGGATACTGGTAGGACCAATGATAGCGTAACTCATTTCGGGGATGCCATTTTTTATCCTGATACTATCTGCTACTCTCGTCAGTATCTGGGCATGGGTAGTGTTCATTACATAGCCCGCCATGACCAATAACCACCATTTTTTCATAGATAAGGGTATAATCGTTTTTCTAATAGGAATAACTGTCCATCACGTAGTTAGGAACGACCAGTATAAAGATCTGGCCTGTAGACAAATATAATTAAATAAGGATATATTAACCGTTATATTCTGCTAATCTTTGTAAAAGGGGGAGGAATGCTTCTATTAATACCAGTTCCTCGGCAGAGAACAGGTGATCCATGGCTTTTACCAGCCATTCTTCTTTTATACGCCGGGTTTCGTACAGGTGTTGTGTACCTTTTTCTGTGAGGGAGATAACCAGTTTTCGGCGGTCTGTTTCATCGGGAACGCGGTCTACACAACCAGCTTCTGCCAGTCGGTTCACAATCTGGGAGATAGCCTGGGCAGAGATCCTTTCCATTTCGGCCAGTTCTGAAGGCAGCAGTTTACCATGCTGGTCCAGCAGGCCCATGGTAAGGAGTTCTGCATTGGAAAAGTCTGATAAGATGTTTTGCTTTCGTAGCTGCCGGATAAGGCGAGTGACAGTGCTTCGTAGCGAGGCTGCTACCTCATAAGTATTTGTGGACATAATAGATTTAGACAATATTAGCAAAGTTACTTTACATTTATTTAACTATTCAAGTTAATTTTCTCCCTGTCTATTAAGTGCAAAAGTCTTAATTTTGTAAAGTTACTTTACTAATTTACTTTAATGCAATGTCAATCTTTCGTTCACTTAAACATTATAACTTTCGCTTACACTTCATAGGACAATCCATCTCTCTTATCGGCACCTGGATGCAAAGAGTTGCTATCAGCTGGTTGGTGTACCGGCTTACAGGATCCGCTTTATTACTTGGCTTAGTGACCTTTCTTAGTTTAATTCCCTCTCTTGTATTGGCTCCTTTTGCCGGTAGTTTTATAGACAGGCATAACAAATTCCGGGTGGTTAAGATTACCCAGATAGCGCTGATGGTACAGGCAGGAGCGTTGGCGGCCATGGTATGGCTGAACCTCTATGATATTACCCTGATTGCTATTCTCAGCCTTATACAGGGGGTAATCAGTGCTTTTGATACAACAGCCAGGCAGTCGTTAATGGTAGACCTGGTAGATGATCATGATGATCTTCCTAACGCTATTGCCCTTAATTCATCTGTTTTTAATGCAGCCCGGCTGGTAGGCCCTGCTTTGGCCGGGATTATATTGAGTTCTTTTGGAGAAGACGTTTGTTTCCTGATTAACTTCTTAAGTTTTATCGCTGTAATATGCTGTCTGATGATGATGAAGCTGAATATCAGCGTGGTGGCAAAATCTGAAGAGAATATCTGGATAGATCTGCGCAAAGGATATGATTATCTGAAAGAATCTCCTGATTTACTTTCCCTGATACTGGTATTAGGAGCATCCAGTTTAATGGTGATACCTTTCACAACGATGCTGCCTGTATTTGCCAAGGATGTTTTTCATGGAGATGCTACTACTTTCAGCTGGTTTGAAAGTGCTGCCGGTTTTGGTGCATTGATTGGCGCTGTGTATATGGCAATGCTCAGACCGGGTAAAGATCTGAATACGCTTACGATTATTTCAGGAACTATTTTCGCTGTTTCACTGATAGCGTTATCCATATCCTCTACTTTATTCCTGGCGTTGGTATCTACTGCTGTTACAGGTATTGGGCTGATGGTGCAGAACTCTGCCATTAATACTTACATACAGATGCATGCGTCTTCAGAAATGCGTGCAAGAGCATTGAGTTATTACATTATGGCTTACCAGGGTATATTACCTATAGGTAGTTTACTGATAGGTTTTCTGGCGCATTACATGGGTGTAAATATGGTGGTGTTCGGGGAAGGTATTGCCGGTATCCTGATAGTCTTTGCTTTTATGGTGTATCAGAAACATATTCATCATAACAGCTGGAAGAGATATTTAATCATTCCGGTAAGGCGCAAGTACTTCCGCTAGTATTTCATTAATAGTTGCGATGGGCAGGTCTTTGGAAGGATCAAGCAACAGTATTTTCATTTTTGCCCTTTTTTCTGAAAGGAGATCAGGATGATGAATCCTTTTTCCTTCCACTATCCCCAGATAAGGTTGTTTGAATTTCTTATGTACCCAGAGGTAACAGCACATCTTTCCCTTATAACAGTAAATTGGCATACCGTATTTCCATGTTTCTGCAAGATGTACATCCTGTTTAAGGATATAATCTCTTAAAAACAGTAAGCAGCCTTTTATTGGCTCATCTTTCTCTAAGAAGTAGTTATCTATGGGGCGAAGCATATGCGGCAATTTAAGTCCAATTTTAACTTTACAATAATTATTCTTTCCTTGAGTACTCACTGCAGGTATACTTCATAAATTGGGGTTCATAAAACCCATCTATAATGAGACCCACTAAAAAAATCCTATTAGCGCTGTGTGCAGCAGCCATTTTTGCATCGTGTAAAAAAGAGGCCATCACCCCCCCTGTTAATGAGCAAATAACAAGGAAAGCCACTTCAGAATTAACAACCACTTTATCTGAAACCTTCGAGTCCGGCACTAAAACGGCCTATGCTTCTGCCAGCGTAACCCTCGGCAGCGGTAGCTGGACACTGGACGACGCGTTAATCGGCAATCTCTCTACAGACCTTAAGAACGGCACTCAATCTGCCAGAATCCGTAACACCGGTACACTCAACATGAACTTTGATGCTACCGGCGGTGCTACTACTATCACCATTTCTCATGGTGTATTTGGTAGTGATGGCAGCAGTACCTGGCAGTTATGGATCTCTACTAACAGCGGGTCTTCGTATACCCAGGTTGGTAGTACGGTTACTTCATCTGCTACTTCTCTGTCAACCGCTACTTTTACAGTAGCTGTAACCGGCAGTTATCGTTTATCCATCCGTAAGATCAGCGGTGGTACCAACAGGATCAACATTGATGATATCACGGTTACCACAGGTACCGGCACCGGCGGTGGTGGTGGCGGTACAACAGGTGATAACAGTAACCTGCTGATGGGGAACCCCAGCAATGCAACCACTTCTGTTGTACTCATTACTAATTATCTGATGGACAAAACGTACTACACTTCTTCTTACAACAGTACACGTGGTACTCCTAACTGGGTTAGCTGGCACATTAATTCTTCTGATATTGGCAGTACTGACCGTCAGGATGATTTCCGTGCAGATGTTACATTGCCTTCCGGCTGGTATGAAGTAGGAGCTACTTCTTATTCCGGTTCAGGATTCGACAGGGGGCATAATTGCCCGTCCGGCGACCGTACTGCTTCTGTGACTGCTAACAGTTCTACTTTCCTGATGGATAACATGATTCCGCAGGCGCCGGTGAATAATCAGCAAACCTGGGCGAATATGGAAAATTATGTAAGAACACTGGTATCTGCCGGTAATGAGGTATATGTTGTGATGGGAAGTTATGGTACAGGTGGCACAGGCTCCAGTGGCTCTGCCAATACTATTGACGGCGGGCATGTAACAGTACCGGCTCATATCTGGAAAGTAGTAGTGGTGATTCCGAATGGTAATGGCGATTTAGCCCGTATAACTACCTCTACCCGTGTAATAGCGGTGAACACCCCTAACATTAATACAACGAATAGTGACTGGAAAACTTATCGTACTTCAGTAGATGCTATAGAAACGGCTACTGGTTATGATATTTTGTCTGCATTACCAACAAGTGTGCAGTCAGTTGTAGAAGCTACTGTTGATAATCAGTAATTAATGACGGTACCGGCGGTGCTGCATAAATCGCCGGTACTGATTTATCTTACCAGGGTTAAAACGCCCTGTTGTTTCGTGTCTTGCTTTTTGTTATCCAGGTAGGTCACTGCCCAGAGGTAAGTGTTGGCAGGCGCCTGTAAACTGCCTTGTGTACCGTCCCATCCTTTGGTAGGGTCATGGCTTTCAAATACGAGATGTCCCCACCGATCGTATATCAGCATATGAAATTCGGAGATATCGTCCTGTATCTTTACCCGGAATACATCATTCAATCCATCTCCGTTAGGGCTAAATGCTGAAGGGACAAATATGGAACAATAGCGCCATTCCTTTTTTACGGTAATGATCCCTTCTACATAATCTCCGTTGCTATCTGTAATCCGGCAATTGTACTTAGCTGCTTCCAGGTGTTTTATGACACTGTCCGACTGTTCAATATACCCGGGAATACTGTAGGTGTAGGGAGGTTGGCCCCCGCTTACGGACATAATTATCTGCCCGTCCTTTGATTCACTGCACCGGATGTTGACTGAAGCAAGGTTTACGAGCATGAGGGGGATCGTATCTTCAAGATCTTTGACAAATGACTGGTCGATACGACTAATTTTCTGGGCATCACTGGCCTGATGGATAATAGTTAAACAGCTGAATACCAACAGTGAGAGAAAACTCAGTCTGACATTTGTTAGATCAATAAATCGGGCACAATTGAAATGGTTCAATGGCACCAGGCTGGTTTTTCTCTTCATAAGTTCACGGGTTTCAATAAAAATCGGTTCGATTCAGCTAACCCATAGCTGCGGACAAAACCAGACAAATATATAACACTTCAACAAGTGATATTATTATTTAATATCAATAATTATTATATGGGTGGTAGCGATTTTCTGTGTAATGGGTTCACAATCATTTATTAGTATATCCGGGTTATTTTATTATTACTCTACTCAGTAGTAAAAAGCTGGCCGTTTAAGGGCCAGCTTTTCGTTTTAATTCAGTGGGGGCATCATATGTGTGCTGATACCGATCCTGTTCCATGCATTGATTGAAATGGTGGCCATAATCACCAGTGCGGTATATTTTTCGCCTAACAGTTCAATTGCTTTATTATATGTTTCACTCGCTACATGATGTTGTATGAGTGTGGTTTCTTCTGCTAATGCCAGTATAGCTCGTTCTTCTTCTGTAAAGAAGGGTGTTTCTCGCCATGCGTTGAGTGCATAAATGCGTTGTTCTGTTTCGCCTGCTTTACGGGCCTCTTTGGTATGCATATCGATACAGAAAGCACATCCATTGATCTGCGATGCTCTTATTTTAATCAGGTCTTTATGGGTGCCTGTTAATTCGCTTTTGGAGAGAAAAGCTTCTAATGGATATAAGGCTTTATAGCCATCTGGGATTACTTCGTTTAGTTTCATTCTGGTGTCCATATCATTGAATTTTAAACAAAGTTCTATGGAAGCGGAGGAAAAAATCTTAATCATGATTAAGAAAATTTATATTTACTCATCAGATGGAAAAATTACATACGATAAATAGACTATCCGCGCTTCGACAGAAAGATAAATTCTCTGCCCCGGAATGGGAAAAGAGAGGGCTGAGTCCTTCAGGAGCAGAATGCTGTCTGCAACTGGATATGCAGTTTAATGATACCCTGGATGCTTTAATAACAGCCGTTGAGAACGATGCTTCTTCCAGGCAGCTGAAGTCATTATTGTCTCAGCATTTATCCGCATTCGATAGGTCGGAATACGATACAGAAGAAAGAGAGTTTATTGCTGATACTTTTCACAAGCTCTCTACGATTGTTGATGTGGATCTTAAATATGCGCTTAACAGTTGGATGTACGGTATTATATTAGGTACGCTGATAAAGATTAGTACGCTGTTTAAGCGTCCCAGGAAAGTGATAGAAACATTGTCTCAGGAATGCAGTAATTGTAAAACGGCATTGGATACTTTTATCCTGGAGAGGGGAGAGGAGATTCCTGATTTATGCTGGGATATTATTCAGTGTGATAGTTGTAATGAATTTAATTTACTCAACAAGGGACCGCATATACGACAACTGAGATTTGGTAATTACAGATGGATGGAACAGTTGAGTAAAGATGAGTTTAATGAAGAGCAGGCGATCGTGAGATTAGAGCAGATTAAATACTTCCGCAAAAAATAAATTTTGAATATTAAATCTTTCGCTTACCTTCGCGCCCTTATTGCGAGGTAGAGCAGAGGTAGCTCGTCGGGCTCATAACCCGAAGGTCAGAGGTTCGAATCCCCTCCTCGCTACTAAAATAAACAAGGCATCCGCTAGCTGGCAGATGCCTTGTTTATTTTTATCACTTTCTGAAATGCTGTTCAATTGTGGGATTCGCATAACACTTCGTTTACTTTGTCAGTCCCTTAAATTAAAGTGGCCACTACCTGTCAATCCCAGGACAGTTCAAATGTAATATCAGTTGTCATTTTAACGATGCGCTCAGGATCGCTCGGGCGGGTAACACCTGGAATAGTTAAAATGATCTGAGATAAGCGTTCCATTTCCTGCAGATGATCTGGCTCATTACCATACCATTTTTGGCGAAAGGAAAACCAATGTTCATTTGTATGCCTTCCCATGACTTCACCAAAAGCAATACTCAATAATCCGAGAAACGTACGCAGGTTGGGCGCTACAATTTGAGCGCGATCACCAGGGTCAATGCACACAATAGGAGATTCTTCGTTTTCAAGGTCAGGTGCAGTAAGAAAGCCAAAATGAACCAGATCTCCACCCGTAAAAGCAAAAGCCATCACGTTTTTTGGCGTGCCGCTGCCACCAAAACAAGTATTATAACCATCATATTTTGCATCAAGCCAGGGAAGTATAAACCAAAGTTTGGCAAACGCATGAGAGGGTAAGTCTGAGGCCGTTTCATAAGCTCTTTTTGCCAATTCAACAAGTGTTGGCCCTGGAGTAAATCCGAGACGTTCCTCCATTTCTTTTATTGTTAGCATAATTTGCTTTTTGTTGATTAGATTAGGTGATGATCCGCTTTTGTCAATACGAGTGTTGCTTGCATAGGCCCATCTGCTTATTGATTTAATTTATAAAAGTCCTGGTTGTTGACGGGCTTGATCAAGCTCATCTTCGATATTTATATTCTTACTTAAGACTTCATTGTTATAAGATGAACAGCAAATGTCAAACTTGTATTCAACACTTGTATAAAACGCACTACTACAAATGATATACATGTATTAATATCAATACATTCAACTCTTACAGATCATCTACGGTTTGGTTTTTTTAAATGAATTTCAATAAGTTCAAAACCTGTCCGCTTGCCCCGACTTAACATTTTGAACTATTTCTTTGGATCAAGTGAAATTCCAGGGATATTGTGAAAATCATTTAGCCTTGGTCGAATAATTGTCATATAGCAATAAGGGAACTAATGCTTGTGATTGGTTATTAGGTAATTATAAAATCGGTGTCACAAATACACCAGATTGTCACCACTTTCCCTCAAAGAAAAAAATTATGAGCTTCGCATTTATTTTTTCTGTAAACAATATGATAGTATCTTTGTTCTTAACCTAGAAGTTAAGTAATTTTGAGAGTTCTATTTCAGTTAATAGAGGATTTATCCAATGGAAAGGTTTCATTTTATACTGTCAAATTAGGAAATTCTGAATTGACAGAATTTGAGCTATTTGATGAAAAGGATTTCTCTAGTCATGAAAAAGAACTTGAATTATTATATCTAGCTATTGATGAAATGTCCCATAGAGGGGCGAAAAAATACTATTTCAATAATGAAGGACCGGCAGAATATATGCCAGTGGTATCTGCAAGTATCAAACAAGAAAATAACGAAGATTTCGGAGTGAGGCTTTATTGTATTTGGCTTTCTCAATCTGTGGTAATATTAATGAATGGTGGGATAAAGACTAAACTTAAGCCAGAAGATTGTCCCAATGTAAGTGTACATTTTAGCCGGGCTTTAAAGATCGCCCGTTTGATTTATAAAGAGATAGAAATACAAGGTTTGAACTTAAACAATTCAGAGTTAGAAGACCTAGAATTAGATTTATGAAATTGGAAAATTTTAAAAAGATTATAAAAGAAGCTTCCCTCGAATCTCGTGAAGAGATTAGGCTTGCTCTTGACATTCAGGACCGTTTACATGAGTTACTAGAACTCAAATTTGATGGTAAACAAAAGCGCCTTGCTGAGAAGATGGGAGTAAGTGAAGCTATTGTCTCAAAATGGTTTTCTGGAGTTCAGAATTTTACTATATCCACAATTGCCAAACTATCTATTGCATTTGAGGCAGATATTATTGGAGTAATAACTAATTCTGATTGTCACATAAACTATGAAAAGGTAACTGTGGCACGTCATAAAGAGGTTAAACATATTGAGGTGAATGAGCAAGGCCAAATGGCAGAAGTTTTTGTATCCGTTAAGATCGATAATGATAATCTAAAAGGGAAAAAAGGGTTACAAACTGAAATTGGAGCATGAGCGACAGAATATTCAATATAGAAAATGTATCGTTGGATGATATAAAAATCACCAAAGCATCACTAGAGAATAGAATGATTTCTAATATTCATGTGGATATTAAATCATTGGAAATTAGTTATGGCTTTGAAGGTGCGATAAATACAGATCATAAGCTAGTCAAGGTGACTTTTTGGTGTAATATTGAATCCTCAAACAAAGAAGAGGGTGAATCAGTTCTTAATGGACACTACAATATTGATTTTTTATATAAGGTCCAAGATTTAGAAAATTGGACTTATAGGTCTGAAGGCCAAACCTTTATTCAAGCAGACGCTTTGGTACCATTAGCTAATATAAGCTATTCTACGGCAAGAGGAATTATATATAATCGTTGCTTAGGAACACTGCTCGACAAATTTATTTTGCCAATTTTGCCCACACATGAATTGTATGATTTTTTTCCTGGTAACACCCCTTAAGCTTTTCTAGTATACAATTTCAAGCCCATAGACAGATGGGCTTTTTTGTTGTCATTACAATTCGCATTCTGCCGATTTTTCACTCCAAAGGTTTCCCCCAAAAAGGATGACTGTATTCATGTTTTGTAAAAACAAAGGCAACCTTTATAATTTCAAAAGGTAGCCTTTACTTTTGCAAGAAAACGATGTAAACGCCTATTGTAAAGGGAATACCCAAAACGTCAGACTGGGCAAACCATGGAAAACCACTAAAATTTATACATTATCTCATAATATTCTTTCGCCATCCTTGCTGATTCGAAAGCAGGTACTACATCAGTGGCTGCTTTTTTGAGGATTTTCAGCCATTGCTGCTGATCTTTGTAATACATGGGAAGAATTACTTTTTCCAGCGTATCCATGAGCTGACTATTTTCATTTTCCGGTTGTATAATGAAGCAGTTTACTTTGTCTTTCGCAAATTCAGGTACCCATCCGTCAGGGATAGAGAAATTAATACTGCCATTCATGGCGGCGGTCATACCGCTGGTGCCGGAGGCTTCCCTGTACATCTGAGGATTGTTTAACCATACATCAGAGCCTTTTTTAAGTAAGGCTGAAAGACTCAGTTCATAACCTGTCAGAACTGCGCAATTGGGAAGCGGAGCTGCCTTTGTGATGATCTGGTTAAAGAGATCGTTCCCGCTGGTATCTTCCGGATAAGGTTTTCCCGCCCAGATGATCTGGATAGGATATACGGTGTTGCTCATTAAACTGATGAAGCGGTTCCAGTCCTGCATAATGAGGTCTGCACGTTTATAACCGGCAAAACGCCTGGCCCATACGATGGTGAGTACATTTTCACTAAACAGTTTTCCGCATTGATCCGCTACAACTTTGAACAGTTGTTTCTTCAGTTCTTTTTTTCTTACTGTGATACCTTCATCATCATTAGCCGTAATAGCATTATCCAGTACCTCATCTTTCCAGTAAGTCTTATTCTGTGCGTTGGTGATAGAAGTGATCTCACAAACGCCAGGGTTATTGCCCCACATTTTTCTTGCAACCTCTCCATGTATTTTAGATACGCCATTCGCCTTGCGTGAGAATTTAAGCGCTGCCAGTGTATAGTTGAAGCGATCTCCATCTATGCCCAGCAAGTGTTTTACTTCATGATCCTGCATGTGATAGAAGAAGGACATGCCTTTTAACAGTCCGAAGTCGTGTTCTTCGTTGCCTGCCATTTCGGGTGTATGTGTGGTAAAGATCACTCTCTTCTTTACTTCTTCCAGGCTTTTGTGTTTAGCATACAGGTAGAAGTTCAGTGAAACAGAATGTCCTTCATTCATGTGGTATACATCTGGTGTCATGGATAACAGGTCCAGTAATGTAGCGCCGCCTGTACCCAGTACAATACTTTGTGCAATACGGGTAGCTTCGTTAGGATCGTATAGCCTGTGCGTGATAGTACGGGCGAGGTAATCGTTCTCCGGAATATCAGTGCTTAATAAGAAGAGGGGAGCGGAGTTGAATGTTTCCGGGCGTAACAGGTATACTTTAATGTGTACAGGTGAATCGTGAATGCTTATCTGGAAGATAATACCTGTATCCTGTAAGAAAGAATAATCTTTTTGTACGAACACCGGTTTCATCTGGGCGTTGGTATCTCTGCCCTGATCGTAGTATCCAAACTTCCAGAGCATACCAATGCCTACCATGTTTTGTTTTAACTCATATGCGCTGCGCAGGTGTGAACCAGCGAGGAATCCAAGTCCTCCGCTATAAATTTTCAGGGCTTGGTCTATTGCGAATTCCATAGAGAAATAAGCGACGGAAGTAGTATACTGGCTGGCGGGTTCATATCCGAAGATCTCTTTCCTGTTGATCATGATTTCTGAGTGATTTTTTTCTTATGTTCCTTACCCCATGCAATCATTGCAAGGATAACGGGGCCAAATGATTTACAGTAATCGGTAGATTCATATTCTACCAGAACAGGCGTTTCGTCATACACTGTTCTGGTGATGAGTTTATTCATCTCAAGATCCTTCAGTTCCCGGGAGAGCATCCTGGTGGTAATACCCGGAATACTCCTTTCTATCTCTCGGAAACGCTTGTTACCATTACAGATGGAATTGATAATGGGTAATCTCCATTTACCTCCTATCACGTAAATGGTATCCTGTAACGCCTGTACTTCTTCTTGCTGATTTCTAATCATAACTGGTATACTCTGTTATACTGGTTACAAAGTTATACCATTCTCTCTATACCTTTGTGCTGTCTTAAAACAAAAATCATGTCAAAAGTAATTTTTATAACGGGCACAAGCAGTGGCCTGGGGAAACTGACTGCCAAATATTTTGCAGAACAGGGCTGGAATGTAGCAGCTACCATGCGTACTCCGGAAAAAGAAACAGAACTCACGAAGTATGATAACATTAAAATAATTAAGCAGGATGTTACCGATGTGGAACAGACAAAAAACGCCGTTTCCGAAGCAATAAACACCTTTGGTCGCATAGATGTAGTGGTAAACAATGCCGGAATGGGCACTTACGGGGCTTTAGAGCTGGCGAAAGAGGCTGATATCGACTGGCAGTTTGCTGTGAATACACGTGGACCTATTAATGTTATCCGTGCGTTTTTACCCCATTTCAGGGAGAATGGTGGTGGTATGTTTATTAATATCAGCTCGTTTATGGGTGTTACCACGGCTGTACCGCTGGGATCATTGTATAATATGTCCAAATTTGCGCTGGAAGGATTAACAGAAGGGCTTTATTATGAGTTAAAACCGCTGAATATCTCTCTTAGATTGATAGAGCAGGGCGGTTCTACCGGAAATAACTTTGGAGATAATATTACCTGGAATAAAAACACTGCAATAACGGCCTATGATGAGCTTACGGGTAAGTTAAAGGCGCTTATGGGAAGTACTGATGAGAGTCTCAGGGATGATCCGATGGTTATTGTGAATGTGATTGCTGATCTGGCAACAGGAAAGAGTAATCAATTCCGTACAGTAATTGGGCAGATGGGGAATAATTTAATGGCGTTGAGGAATTCAGTGCCTATTGAGGAGTACCTGGAGAAGATATCGGCTAATTTCAGTTAAGAGCACTTATAAAGCTGCTGGTTTTTAAGAAAGGTATTGTTGTAAGTGAATAATATCTAAAATTCACTACTTTCATATTCAGAATTGTTCGAATAAATGAAATATACCTGCCTCTTACTGCCTCTTTTCCTTGCTACAGTGTGCTTTGCACAGGATGACTTAAAAATGAAAAACGTTAGCGATACTATTCTTTCGCAGAATCGTACGCTTGAAATGCCGGACCCTTTTGATGCTACCAAAGCATTGTTGAAACTCTTCCCGGGGAAATATGCGAATCTGTCAGATGGTAAGTATATCAATGATATGATTAACTGGGAATGCAAGAACTGTGTAGCAAAACCTTATACAGATGTAAACGAAGACAGTAATTCTGCTTTTCCGTTTGAAGATGGAGTAGCTACACGTCTGATCAATATTATGAGTTATAGCGACTCTTCCGGTACAAGATATAAAGTCATTAGTTTTAATCATTCAGTATTTGATGCCGATGGTGCGCAAACATCCCGCTTTACCGGTGGGTTGCTGGGATTAGCGAAGTTTGTGTTGATAAAAGATAAATGGGTGCTGAAATTCTTTCAGCCAGCTGTTGGGGCTTACGGCGCGTTCTCACAATGTCCTAAGCCGACGGCTTTATTAATAGGGCAGGACCAGTACGCATTTATGTTAAAACATAGTAATGGGGGAGGTGGTGGCCCGTTTGATGGGGCGTTTTTCCTGATTGCAGGTGCTAATGGCGCTTATCAGCAGGTGCTGGCTGCTTATGGTATTGAACGTACGGAAGGAGGCGAAGAAGAAGGATCTGTCTGGACGGGAGAATATAGCGTCCCGCCCAGTGATAAGAAGTTTTTCCGGGATATCGTCATTACTATAAAAGGAACGTACAGGTCTACAGATGTAGAAAGTTTGCCGGCAGAAGTAACTGCATTGATAAAGGGAAAGAAACAAGGTAAATTCATAGCTGAAGAACGGTATGTATATAAAGGAGGCAGTAAAGGATATGTGTTGCAAGGACCTGTTAAAGCATCATTGGCAGATTAAAGTGCTATTGCCTGACTAACAACTCCTCTTCCTCCAGACATCTGCCCAAAGAAGAACTGTAAACTGATCATCATATAACGCTGCAACGCATTCACCTGTTTTGTTTCTATATAGGTGGTCGTTGCAGTACGTGAGATGTTCCTGTTATTATTGAAAATATCGTTTACACTGAACTTCAGTACCAACTGTTCTTTTTTAAGGAATTTACAGGCAGCTGCACTATTACAGATAAAAACCTCAGGAAGACGGGAATTATTAGTGTAATTCATATCTCCAGAGATCTCTACTCTTTTCACAGGCGTTAATAACCAGTCCAAACGAACAGATTTAGCGGTATAAGTAATGTCGTCAATACCTGGCAGGGAATAATTGGTTTTATTCAATTCTATATTATAAGAAGGAGATAATGTAAACAGCTTTTTGAAATCTATAGAGCAGTAGATATTTGCCCTGCTCTTCCATTCTACAGAAACGTTTTTTTGCCTTAACACAAATCCTATGTTATTAGTTCTTCCTTCACCAATACCTATATTAGTGCTGATAGTCCAGTTATTTAACTGTTTCCGTATACTGAAATTACCACTCACATTAAACATCCAGGCGCCACTCACATTCTGATAAGTACTGGTTTGTCTTCCAATAGAATCATAATACTGGTCGCTCACAATCTGGTTACGAAAGAAGGAAGCATTACCCATTGCATTTAAACTGATCGCATTGACAGGGTTATAATAAAATACATTGGTAAAGATGTTTTGCGTAAAAGAACTTTTAAGTCCGGGATTACCTTTCTTTATAAATAAAGGATTGGAATTATCTTCTACTGATGATAACTGTTCTGCAGAAGGAGCGGAAGAAGAAACTGAATAACCGGCAAACAAATGACCACTCTTACTGAAATTATAATTAAACTGAAGATTAGGAGAGAACTGCTGCTGATGAATATTAATAACAGAATCTTTTAAACGGTTTTGCTGTTGTGTAAAGCGCATACCTGAATTGAGCGCAATGCTCATACGATCATTTTTCCAGGCAAATTGAAGAGACGGGGCATGAGCAAAACTATAACTCTTACTACTCCCGGATAATGTACTATCATTCCTTACATCTCTGAGCTGATCATTATATACCGCATCCAATGTATAATCCAATGCTGCTACAAAGCCTTTTCCTATATCAGCAGATAAATTAAAAGTAAAGTTATTATTGAGATTATTTTCGCGTACGTGTACATATTGATTACTTGAATCATGCTGACTGATCACACTAAAATTATGTTGATCCTCGTCTTTATTATTTAACCCAAACCGCCAGGATGTATTGAGATTAACTTTTTTATTGCGACTTGTTTTATTGAATGAGAGATCACTGCCTATGTTCAGGTTATTACCATGCGTATCCATCTGAGAGGATAATGTATTCAGGACTTTACCATCCGCAGTAGTTGATATTTCATTAATGGTAGTAGCATTGTTTATTTTCCCTATACCAAATGATGGCCTGAAATTCCATACAGTAAGCGTGTCTTTTTCATAGGTAATACCTGCATATAACTGATGCTGATCGGAACGGTTTTGAGTCCTGTTATTGCTATTGTTAGTAAAGCTGTTACCCGGTATCAGATTAAGACGTGATGTCTGCTGTTCACTGGTGTTTGTTATTCCGTTATAGCTATAACTAAGATCAGAAGAACGGCCCATATTTAAATTAATACTTCCTGTTTGTCTTGTGGATAGTCCTCCACCTCCACCGCCTGAACCCGGGCCAGCCATTATCACCCTGGCTCCGGATCCGCCATCCACATTTGATACAGCTCCCATTACGCTGATCCGGGTAGGTTGTTGAAAAGAGTTGATCATCCCGTCTACATTGTATCTGTCGCGGGTACCAGCACCTGCAGTCATATTTGCTATTATACCGGTATTCTTATTTTTCTTTAAGGTAAGGTTGATGGTCACATCTTCGGAAGGAGGCTTCACTGATAAAGAACGTTGTTGTGCGATAGTCTTTGTTGGAGCTACTTCTACTTTATCTATGATATCGGCAGGAAGGTATTTAGTGGTAGCATCTTTATTATCTCCAAAGAAATTCCTCCCATCTACCTGGATCTTGTTAACGGTTTTACCGTTCACGGTAATATTACCATCTTTATCTATCACCACTCCTGGTAATTTTTTTAAAAGATCACTTACTACTGCATTGGGAGACAACTTAAATAATGTAGCATCAAATACAAGGGTATCATGACGTATTGAAAAAGGCGCTTTGGATGCTTTTACTTCAATACTCTTGAGATGGACGGTATCTGAAACTTTTTCCTGTGCATATGCAGCACAGGAAAAAGTTATCAGTAAGAGGAATATTATTTTCAATTGACTGGTATTTGAATCACCCGGATATAATTCGAGTTGTTTAAGTATTTCACAGCAGTCTGTTGTAAACTTTCTACGGTGATTTTCTGTTGTCTGTCTTTTATATCCGGTAATTGTAAATCTTCCTGGTTCATCAGAGAAGATGAAATATAGCTTAACCAGAAACCATTGTCTTTTAAAGCTCTTTCAATACCGGATTTATATCCTGCTTTATATTTTGTGATATCATCTTCCACAGGCCCTTCTGTTTTCAATTTCATGATCTCGCTGTTAACACTAAGAATCAATGATTCAACATTACGGGGATCACAGATGAAATTGATCATGAAGATGTATTCTCCGGAAGGAAGTTTACGTGTGCTGGCATTTACGTTCACATTATATACACCTGCTTCCTGTTCGCGTAAACGCTCTGTAAGCCGTATGGTTAATACACCTGCCAGGGCTTTCATCTGGTCGGATGTTGCCATGTCGTATTTAAACGTTCCGCTAAATGCCAGTGATACAATAGCCTGTGGTTCTTTACCTGCTACTACTTTACGGGATATTCTTCCCTGTGGATAATCAAGCTGTAAATCTTTGAATGTTTCTTTTTTATACAGTGAAGGTAATGCCCCCAGATACTTTTCTAACAGTGGTTTAATGGTAGCCGTATCAAAATTACCTACAAAGGTAAAAGTGAAATTGCTGGCGTCACTGAATCTGCTTTTATAAATGGCCATGGCCTGATCTGCATCTAATGCATTCAGCTGTTCCAGCGGCATTTGTACTTTACGGAAATGATAATTGCCTAATACAGCAGAGAGTGTATCTCCATATATTTTCCTGGGAGAATTATTATTAGATGAATAGGACAAACGAGCCTGTTCTATCATGTTATTAAATACTACAGGATCTTTACGCGGACTGGTAAAATACAGGTATACCATTTGCAGTGCAGTTTCCAGATCTTCTGTAGAAGCTCCACCAGAAATACCTTCAGATAGTTCTCCTATAAAAGGCACGACAGAAATGTTTTTACCTGTCAGCATTTTGCGTAATTCCTGCTGAGACATATCAGCTACCCCACTGGCAGAAGCCAGCGAAGATGCAATACTGCCTGCATAAAAATCAGCATCGCTTACCAGTGATAATCCACCCGGACTGAATCCCTGAAATGAAACCTGGTCTTTCTTGAATGTAGTGGGTTTCAGTAATACCCTCATGCCATTGCTTAACACGAGATCTGTTATGCTCAGTTCTTTTATAAAAGTTGTGCTGGTAATAGTACCTGGTACCGGTGCTTTGTCCAGTAAGGCTGTTCTGTTAATTGTTTTATCTACATAAGCGGTTAACGGTGCAGCCTCCACTTCTTTTAACCAGGTAGCAACAGTAGCTTCTGAAGGTAATGAGTCTTTCTGTTTATCGTTTGTTGTAATGACGATATCACGGTTAATATCACTGAAATATTGAGGAATGCCTTTTACAGTTAATGTATCCGTTACAGACTTGTACAATGCATATTCGTAGGCCACTCCCGGGCTACCTGTTTCGTGCAGGAAATGCTCCACATATTCCCGTACATAAGATTCGGAAGGTGTTTTTTCACGCTCTTTGTAATTCAGCTCCATACTACTCATGAAGCTGATTTTCGCTCTTTGTAACTCTGTTTCTGTAAAACCGTATTGCTGTACACGTACCAGTTCTGTCCAATAGGCTTTGATGCCTTTCTCGGTTTGCGCTGGTTTTAAGACCACCTGACCGCTGAAAGCATCCAGATTGGCCATCATCTGACCCACACTGCCCCCTGCGCTTAAGAAAGGCGCAGCCGCTAACTGTGCCTGCTCATTAAGACGGTTACTGATCATCACATTGAACAATGTTCTTATCAGGCTTTCGCTGAACTGCTCCCTGGTTTTCATTTCCAGAGCGGGGCGTTTCATGGTTACCTGAAAACGTGTGGTCACCAGCTCAGGATCGGTGAGCGTAAGGAACTGATTTTTGCCGGTAAGCGGAATAGTCACATGTTTCCTCTCCCGTGGATGGGCGGGTACACGAAGATCGGAGAACATGGACTTAATTGTTTTTTCCACCTGCTGTACATTTACATCTCCTACAATGATCAATGCCTGCTGATCCGGACGGTACCAGTCATGGTAGAATTCACGCAGCTGTTCATGTTTAAAGTTGCGGAGCACTTCTTCTGTGCCTATAGGCAAACGGTCTGCGTATAAAGACTGATTCACAGCCAACGGCATTGTCTTGGCCTGTATACGTTGAGAAGCGCCTAACCTCTGACGTTTCTCTTCCAGGATAACTCCTCTTTCATTATCTATTTCCTCATCGCTAAGGGTAACGCTTTGTGCCCAGTCGCGCATTACCTGTATGGCATTGCGGAAAACGGTTTTATCTTCAGTAGATACCGGTAATTGAAATACTGTTTCATCAAAACCTGTGTAGGCATTGAGATCTGCGCCGAAGCGCACACCTGCCTTTTGTAAATAATCTACCAGTTCATTCTTTGGATAATGGGCGGTACCATTAAACGCCATATGTTCCAGGAAGTGTGCTAACCCCCGCTGTTCATCCGTTTCCAGTATAGAACCTACCTTATTCACGAGGTACATGACGGCTCTTTGTTCGGGAGTATTATTCTTCCTGATATAGTAGGTGAATCCGTTTGGCAATTTGCCCACTGTGACCTCAGGGTCCAGTGGAATTACCTGTGCATTGGCTACACCAGACAATAGCATCGCCAATGTTGCTATGCTGCAACAAAATTTTATCATAATAAATAGTTGTTTTGAAAGATGATTATGGCATCCACCAGATCTTACTGGTAAATATGTCTATTGTTCCCTGTGCCAATAGATTCTCTTTATTCTGTACTAATTCCTGCACAGGATAAGGAGCTCTTACCGGCATTGTGTTACCCACTCTGCCCGGATCATAAGACAATGGAATTGCCGGGAATGCTCCATTACGACGATAGTCTACCCATGCTTCAAATGGTTCGATACCATTAAAGGCCATATATTTCTGATACATCAGGAGTTTATATTTATCTGTAGCAGCAGCCCAGTTAACCTTTGCGTTAGTTACTTCGGATGTATACCAGTTGTCAAAAGCAGCGTCAGATAATGCCAGATTAGTACTGTTACCGCCCACATTTAACCAGCGGAAAGATTCTCTCACAGCGTTCTTATAAGCAGTTTCAGGATCTCCTGTCATCCAGCCTCTCTGGATGGCTTCAGCCTGCAGGAAAAGGCTTTCGATGCTGGTCATGATCCAGCAGTCCATATCATATCCTTTTACAAGACCGGTAGATACAGGAGAAACAGCGGTGCGGTAAGTTCTTACCCCACCTGCCTGAGATACGTATTCAGTACGCTGATAAGGATATATTGCTTCATCGACAGGCAGTCCGTATTCATTACCTCTGTATTGCTGATCACCAGGCTGGGTAAACGGTTCGGCAGCACCTGAAGGCAATGGTACACGTGCGGGGCCATAAAAGAATCCAAGACGCGGGTCATTGTTTTCTTTCAGCATGTTCATGGCTGTTACGTTTGCAGATGCAATTTCCCAGTTGCTAACAAATGAGCTACCTATGCCAACACCAAAACGGGGGTAAACATCATACGCAGAATATTTTGCGTAATATTTTGATGGTTTATCTACAGTGTATCCCGGGTTCATGTCAGCATCTTCTCCACTGGTCAGAAAGCCTGAACCCTGTGCCATGATTTTGGCCAGTTCTGCTTTGATATAAGTCTCTCTGTCTGCTCTGCATGCCTGGTGCATGAGCATACGTAATTTCAGTGTGTTGATAAATCTGTACCACTTGTCTTTGTTACCATGGAACATGATATCTGCTACACTTATGTGAAGTGCTTTATCCTGTTGGGCATCGTGAATAAGTATGATGGCAGAGTCCAGCTGTTTCATCAGGTCTTCATAAATGAACTGACCATTATCATAACGTGGTTTCCTGATTGCTATATTGCCCGCATCCTGATAGGGCATATTGTTGTTGTTGTCTACTGCACGGCTCCATTGTAATGCTTTTAACACTTTGGCAATACCTGAATAATAAGGCTGACTGTGTTGCTGTGCATTTTTTTCAAAGAGAAAGATCGTTACATCCGGAGTAGAGTTGCCAAACTGAGTATTATCCATCATATAATAAGTCAGGTAAGGCTGTCCTGCAGGATATTCTGCATAAGCCCAGTACCCCATCCATTGTGATATCATATCATCATTCACTACCGACATACTGTTGATCAGCATATTTGGTAACATGAGGTCTGGTGTAGCATTCGTTTCAGTCAGCTGAAGCGGATTATAATTGATATCGATCCAGCCTTTTTTGCAACTTGTTGCTGCAAAAAAGCAAAGGATGATGGCTATAATTTTATATCTTTTAAACATCGTAGTAGGATTATTATTTAGAAACTCACTGTAGTGATAAAACCATATTGTGCAACACCGGGAACGGTAGAAACGCCGCCGGCAGAACCTGTAAGGTTATCCGGAATAGTTCTGTAACCTCTGTCACCAGGCCCTTTAATCAACTGCGGATCACCATAGATATTATCTTTTGAATAGAAATTGAATACATTCCTGCCGTATATACTCAGGTTAATCTTCTTGATCGTTTTAGTTTTAAAGAAACGTTCATAACCGATCACTACCTCTCTTATTTTAAAGAAGTTTGCTTTAGTAAGATAGTTGACAGAAGAGTTTGTATAGTGACTGTATAATTCCTGATTTGCATTTTTCGTATATACATCTGTATTAGGAACGTATTTACCTGTACCATCATCATACGAAGAATTAGGGAAGATAAAAGGCTTACGGTCGTTGTAGGTTGTATATACACTCATACCCTGCATAATATCGTACTGGCCAAGTTCTGAATAATGCATAGCACCGGTATTAAATTCCCCGAGTACTGCCAGTGAAAATCCTTTATATGAAAAGTTGAGATTCATACCACCGGTGTATTTAGGAAGTGTTCTGCCCGCATACATTTCCTTATCCATATCTGTGTCGGGCATACCGGTTGTTTTATTCACAACCACTCTTCCATTCGGATCTCTTTTAAAGTCGTATATCTGGTATTCAAAGGCACGCTGTCCTGTACGGGCAACAATACCATAGTTACTGCCATAGTAGGCTGTTTTCAGCGGGAATACACCATCGTAAGCATCACTGATAGATATTACCTTATTATCATTCATTGCCAGTCTTATATCAGCACTGAATACAAATCCGCTTTTTGTCTGGATGATGGGCGCGAATTTCAAATCTGCTTCCCATCCATAGTTTTTCATTATACCCAGGTTGTCTATTGTACTACCACCGCTTAACCATGGAATTTTCACTTTCATGATCACCCCGTTATTGCGCTGTGTGTAATAAGTAAAATCCAGTGAAGCGCGGTTTTTCCATAAACTAACAGAGGCTCCATACTCCTGACTGAGGATCTTTTCCGGTTTAAGGGAAGGATTGGGATTGCCATCTATGTACATATAACTAAGTACTCCCTGATCTGTTGTACCAGGATAAGGGAAGCTGTTGCTATATGCCAGTGATAATGTACGTTCTGACTGATACGGTTCGATATTCATGTTCGCCGTAGTATTCACTGCTGCACGTACCTGCAGACGTGTTAACCATCTGTATTGTTTCAGGGAAGGGATCACTTCGTTTAATATCACGGATGTATTACCGCCGATATAGAGGTCCTTTCCACGGCCAACTCTTGCACGTTTGGAATCCCAGTCGTTGCGTGCCATCAGTTCCAGGAACACCCTGTCTTTATACCCGATACCTGAAGTACCGAAGAAAGAATAATTACGGGTGAGCAAAGATTCTTCACTACCATATGGTATATCACGTGAGAAACTGAGGTTGTATACAGGAACAATTGGATTACCGGAACCTGACAGCAACTTGTAGTAATTCTCTTTTACAGAGCTTCCGATAGTTGTACGGAAGTTGAAGTTACCAGCATGGTTCAGCGCTGTTATCAACAGGTCGTTATTCAATGTATTGTTAGTACGGGTTTGTTCCTGCAGGCTTGCCAGTTGATCCCTGTAACGGTTTGATCCCCCATATAATTTAGCAAAGTCTGAAAAGTTAACGGGTGCGGTTGTCGCTTTTTGATAAATACCGTCATATACTACACTGGGCTTGTCCGTTATTGTTAACCATGGGAAAGGTTTTGCTGTTAGTACAAGTCCGGCTACTATTGCATTATCAGTGGACCTTTTCCTATAAATATCAGCTCTCTGGTAAGGACTCATTACATCATTATCCGACCAGTAGTGATTATTATCAGCCCATTCATTATTATTATAATCTTTATAGCTCAGTAAAGGAATATAGGTAGGTGTACTGAGAATATTATCAAATGTTGGTCCTTTTACAGCACTGGTGCGGGAGTAATTCAGATTGATCTGAACACTGAATTTTCCCATCCTTCTGCCACCACTGAAAAAGATATTGGTAGCATCCTGTTTATCACCGGGGACCAGGCCAGTCTGGTTTACTTCATTTAAGCCTAAATAGAAATCAGAGTTAGCATCTGATTGTGATACGGAGAGATTATTCTGTATAGTACGGGCTACATGGAAAAAACGTCTGGCATCTTTCTTATCGGAATAAGTAACCTGCTGAAAATCTCCATTTTCATCTGCTCTTCCTATAGGTACCATTTTGCCGTCATAAGCTGGTCCCCATCCGTTTACGTCTGTGGCGCTGAATACACCGTTACCATTGGCATCTGTGAGCCCGGTACCTGTACCAAACCTGCGTTGTTTGCTTTTATCATTGCGGAAGTCAAGGCGCTGGAAGCTGATGCTGTTGCGGAAATTGATAACAGGTTTTCCTTTCTGCCCTTTTTTAGTCGTGATGATGATGACCCCATTCACACCTTCCGGTCCGTATAAGGCGGTACCATTCGCTCCTTTCAATACGGTTACGTTTTCTATATCAGCAGGATTGATGTTATTGATAAAGTCCATAATCAGACTGGCAGAAGCCTGGTCAGAACCAAATGAAAGCGGTGTGCCATTGAGGATAAACAGTGGCTGATTATTACTGGAAGCTCCAAAAGAGCGGATCCCACGGATCAGGACCCGCATCTGTGGATTCATGTCAGCGCTCTGAGTAGCGATGTTTAAGCCGGATACTTTACCTGCAAGACCCGTCAGCAGGTTCCCGGAGTTGGCACGGTTAATATCTTCACCACTCACTTTAGCCACACTATATCCTATTTCTTTGGAACTCTTTTCTATACCAAATGCGGTTACCACTGTTTCATCCAGTTTGGTCACAGATGGATGCATCATGATGGTAAGGAAAGGTTGATTAGGGATGATTTTTATCTCCTGAGTTTCATATTGTAAAGACGTGATGATGAGTACATTTCCCGGAGTGACGTTCAATCTGAAATTACCACCGGCATCAGAAATCACGCCGGTACCTTGTCCTTTTATTTTTATGGTAGCAGAGGCAATGGGTTCATTGTTTACGGCATTCAATACTTTGCCGCTTACTTCTGTCTGGATCTTCGGGCTGTAGTAAACGAGGATAGGTTTTGCCGAGAGTGCGATCACCTTATCCGTAATCTTATACATCAGCGGCTGATCTTTGAACATGGCATCCAGGAATTCGGATAATGGCATGTTCTCGGCCTGTACGGTAACAGGCTTTCCTTCTTTCAATAATTCGCTGTTGTAGAAAACGACATAACCGGTTTGCTGTTCAATAGCAGCAAAGATCTTTTTAAGAGATAATTCTTTACCTGAAAGTGTAATACTTTGCGAAACGCCGGACGCATGCACACTTAAAAAAGTAACGGTCAGCAGTAGAAAAGTGAGCCTCATTACGAACAAGATTTTGGTAATGTAACGATGCCTCCACCAGGGCAGGTGGCCACAGTAAGCATTTTTTTGCATAAATTGCGTTTGGTTTGGTTGATAATAAAATTCTCGTAGTTGAAATTTAATTTGAGTCCGAACTAATAGCCGGAAGTGCTTCGAACCACTTCCGGTTTTCGTTTTTTTAATGATGGTTGGTTCTCTATTTTGGCTGTATAATTAATTTTCCCCCTTTGTCAAGTCTGAAATGAATATCTGCATCTTCCAGGATCTTGAGTAATTGTGTAAGACTTATATTACGTAAGATCTTACCTCCGAAAACAACATCAGGCACATCCTGTTCATATACTACATCGATGTCATACCATCTGGACAGCTGACGCATCACTTCTTTCAGATGTTGTCCTTCAAAATTGAAAATCCCGTTGCGCCAGGCCATTACAGCACTTGTATCTACCGTGTTCAGTACGCGTACTGTTCCGTCCTGTAAAATGCCCTGCTGGCCGGGAGATAGTAATATGGTATTGAATTTAATACGCCCTTCCAGCAAGGTAGACCGGATGGCATTTTCATCAGTATATGCATTTACATTAAAATGCGTCCCTAATACGTCTATGTAATTGTCCTGCTTATTAATCTTTAACCTGAATGGTTTTCTCTCGTCTTTTGCTACTTCAAAATAGGCTTCCCCGCTTACTTCTACCAGTCTTACATCACCTTTAAATGCAGTAGGATAGGTGAGGGAAGAGGCTGCGTTCAGCCATACCCTGGTCCCGTCAGGTAATACTACCTGGAACTGTCCACCGCGCGGAGTGGTAAGTATATTCATACCTATGTCGTCTGTACCGGCATAGTTTAATTGTCCGTGTACCTGTTGTATCCCCTGTTGTATTTGCTTTTTTGACGCGCTATCCAGTGTAATCACTGATCCGTCTGCCAGTTTCAGTACAGCTTTTTTGCTGCCGGGGGCTACATCGTATTTCTCTGCCAGTTGCGGATGAGAAACAGGACGTTGCTTTAAAATAATACCGATACCTGTAACAACCAGCAAAACTGCCGCCGCTGCCCACCAGACGCGCATGCTGCGTACCTTTTGTGGCCCATAGATGAAGGCATCCTTTCCGTATTCCGACTGGTCCACTGCTGCCATTGATGCAAGCATCTCATCCAGCCGGGCTGTATTGGCTTCATCCAATAGCATAATACGCCACTGCCGGAATTCTTCCGGCGTCATCGTATCATCGATATACTTTTGAAACAAGATCTTAAAATCCTCGTCAGAAATGTACATACTCATAAGACGAAATATAAAAGGGGGGGTAATGCATCCTAATTAAAAAAAAATGGCGTCAGGTATAAAATGACTACCAATGCGATGTCTGGATAATGCTCTTCCAGGTATTTACGAATAATTGCCAGTGCCCGAACAAGGTGACTTTTAGAAGTAATAGGTGAAATATTCATGCGTTGTGCTATTTCCATATGGGTGAGTCCCTGGAAACGGCTGAGCGTGAATGCTGTTTTTAATTGTGGTGATAGCTGGTCTACTGCCTGTCTGATAGCGCCTTCCAGTTGTTTCAATGCAAGATTTTCTTCTGCAGAAGGAGTGAGGTCGCTGAAGAAGTTGACCATATACTCCTCATTGGAAGGGGCAGCTACCTTTTTACGCAGGTAGTCCAGCGCCATATTCCTGGAGATGGTGTTCAGCCATGGTCTGAATTGCTGAATATCAGAGAGTAGTTCCCGTTTTACCCATACCCTTACGAAGATTTCCTGGGTAAGGTCCTGTGCTAGTTCAGGCGATTTCATTAAACGGAGTGCCAGTCCATACACATGTCTGGCATAGTGATCATGCAATATTTTAAACGCTTCCTGGCTGGAGCCGGCTATGCGTTGAAGCAACTCCTTCTCATTTTCTAGCTGATGCATTCCATTTTGGTCGATCATGTAAAGCTAATAAAAAAGCCGCCAGGTTTTGGCGGCTTTTCTACAACTAGAAAATATATCGTAATCCCAGCTGGAGTTGCCATCTGGATGGCAGGTCCGGGCTGGTCGTGAATGTATTTTTCTGAGAAGGGTCGAACTGGTAGATGGTTTTGCCTGTGCCGTCTTTACCTGCATAAGTAAGGGGCTGGTAGTAACCGGTAGTACTGGCATACTTACGTAATCCCCATTTGCTGCTGATCAGGTTACCCAGGTTCACCACATCCAGGCTTACCTGTATGGTATTACCACTGCTTTTGAATTTGAAGTCCTGCAGGATGCGAAGGTCCAGTTGACTAAACCATGGGGTTACCCCTGCATATTTGCCAGTATACTGTCCGCGGTGTTTGCTCAGGTATTTATCCTGTCCAATGAAGGCTTCCAGTGCTGCACCCTGTGCTGCTGCATCCTTTACATTTCCTTCCACATCTGTTAAAGTGGCGAAGTTCATCTGGCCGATTTCTGCCTTGGTAGGTACATACATCAGGTCATTTGCAGCAGAACCATCATTATTCAGGTCTCCGCCATATATATAAGAGAAGCGGTTGCCGCTGGTCCAGTTGCTGAAAAAGGAGATGGTAGTAGCGTATTTACCACTGCCATATTCAAATTTCTTGATACCTGCCAGTACAATGCGGTGGGTATTACCATACAGGGAAGTAGATTCCACTGCTTTATTGGCATTGCCAATTACAGGGTTACGGTCGAAAGCATCCCCTGAAATTTCTGCGGAGATAGAACTGGCATCTTTAGCAATGAGATAGTTATATCCCAGCATCAGGAAGTAACCTTTTTTAAATGTTTGCTGGGCCTGGAAAGAGGTGTTGAATGAATAGCCTGTTTTTGTGTTAGTGAACACATAGGTGGATGTGTTGCCTTTATCGCCTGCCAGGTATACGCTACGGTTATCACCGGTACCGGAATTCAATACACCGGTAGGGGTACCTAATCCGTAATCACGCACCATCATTGAGTTTACATCTTTGGAATAAGCCACATCTGCTGTTAAGATGGTCCCTGTTGGCAGTTTGTAATCCAGACCGATATTTGAACGCCATATCTGAGGCCATTTGAAGTTATGTGCTGTTACGTTGTAATAACCGGTGAAAGGATTACCGATAGCATTACCCAGCCATACGAAAGGGAAACGGCCGGTAAATAAACCGGTACCACCTCTCAGTTGCACTGTTTTATCTCCATTTATATCCCAGTTAAAACCTAAACGGGGAGATACGAGGATCTTGCCGCTGGGCATACGGGTATTGTCTATTGTTTGTCCGGGGCCGTTCTTTACAGAGTTTCCGTTTTCATCGTATAACGTTAGGTTATCTGAATTGGGAACGGTAGGAGAGCCTGTTACATAAGTACCGGCGAAGGTACCATCTGCATTTACGTTAGGGCTTTTATAACTGGCTTTGCCCGGGTAATAGAGTGCTTTATCAAAGCGAACCCCATAAGTCAGTTTAAAGTTGCTGGCAGGGGTCCATTCGTCCTGTGCATATGCCGAAGCCTGACCAACAGTGAGGTAATACCAGGTCCACTGGTCTGCCGCCGCACGGTTTTTATCATAGGCCACAGTAGCACTGTAAGAACCGGCCGCTGCATTGGTGAGGAAGGTATTGATATCTACAGGAGTAAACACATCAAATCCGAAGCCGGTAAGGTTAAAGGAGTTACCGAATTTGAATTGTTCATAGGAAGCACCTATGGTGAGTGTATGTTTAGGCAGCACGATATTGAAGTTATCTGTTAACTGCAAAGCGTCCTGGTTCAGTACGTTATTAATGGAGAACGGTTCGTAACCGGCTACTATATAAGGTGTATTGTATTTAGTGATATTAAGCACCGGGAAAGGGGTAGAGAAAGGATTACGCTTATCTCTGAAAGAGGTATATACTGCCCTTAGCTTATTTGAATAGGTGCTATTGAAGTTGGATTTGAGTTCCAGTCCGAATGAATTGAGTTTATTCACCATTTGATAACCGGAATTCCTGAATTGCAGGGTAATGGCATCCGGTCCGCGACGGTTAATAGCATTGGGATGCGCTGGTTTATCCTGTTTGGCATCCAGCCCGTTATACGTGAAGGAGAGGGTATGTTTATCACTGATGATCCAGTCTAGTTTACCCAACCATTTATAGTTGCTGCGTTTGAGTTCATAATTCTGATAAGGGCCGGTTACATAACCGTATTCATCCAGCAGCACTTTGCTTACAGCGTCCAGGTCAGACTGGAGAACGCGGGAAGTAGTTACATCCCCTGCATTGGAACTGTTCCTGGCTACATAAGCGCTGGCCCCGTCTTTCCGTTGTTCTGATTCGAAGTTGACGAAGTAGAACAGTTTATTCTTTTTGATGGCGCCCCCTAATGAAAATCCCCCCTGGAAATGATCGAGGGTGGGTACGGTGAGTTTCTGGCCATCTACTTTATTCCCGGAAATGGCATCATTGCGATAGAAGGCATATACTGTTCCGGAGAATTTGTTGCTACCACTTTTGGTAACGGTGTTTATACCTGCACCGGTAAAGCCAGACTGAGTTACATCATAAGGAGCGATGTTAATCTGGATCTGGTCAATAGCGTCCAGGGAAATAGGTTGAGCGTTTGTTTGTCCGCCGGGAGTAGGGGCATCCAGTCCGAATGGGTTGTTGAATACCGCTCCATCCAGGGAGAAGTTGTTATACTGCCCGTTTCTGCCTGCAAAGGAGATCCCGTTATAGGTAGGGGAAGCCGAGGGCGTCAGACGAAGGTAATCATCCGCAGAGCGGGAAATAGTGGGTAGTTGCCGGATTTGAGTAGCACTGATATTGGTAGAGGCGCCGGTGCGCTGGTCATTAAAAATGGTAGAGCGTCCGCTGATAACTACCTCATTGAGCTTACCAGCTGCTTCATTCAGGCGCAGGTCCAGGGCGGTATTTTGCCCCAGGTTGAGGTATACGTCGGAGGCGGTGAGTGTGGCGAAGCCGGTGAAAGAAACGGTAACGGTATAAGGGCCACCTACGCGAAGGTTGGGTACCAGGAAGCTACCATCAGACTTGGTAACCAATCCTTTATTAATACCGGCATCGTTAAAGGCTACTCTCACTGTAGCTCCCGGAAGTGCTTGTCCTGCCTGATTTTTTACAATACCGCTAAGGGTGGCAGTCGTTACCTGGGCCTGGGTTTTTGCGAAAAGGAAGCAATAGACCAGAAAACACAAGACTATCTTGTTTAGATTCAGATTTGGTTGATGCATCTTTATATAATTGGTGATTAATGGCGACACTTGAACTACAGGTGGTCAATCGTAACAACATATACAAGATACTTAATTTTTTCAACCAGATTTAACAAAAAAACAACATAGAGAGTATTTTAATATATTGGCTTACCGTTGTAAAAGGGGCTTTAATCTTTCCTGCTGCTGGTTGCGTTTAAGTGAAAATATCTTGTGTTCTCTTTCCTTCTGATAGGTGTATTGAATGAGGAAATCAACTTTAGATATTAAAAGCTTTTTATCTGCAATGATATCTATCTCTTCTAAAAGAAGATCTATAAACAGGTCCAGTGATCTGTAATCTATATTGTTATCTTCTATAAACTTTCCCAGTTGATCTGCACTCAGACTATCAAAGAACACTTTGTCCCTGAACTTTGTTCCGTGAAAAACGGTAGCGATAATCTCCAGTGCTTTTACCGGATTTTCGTTCTTCAGGTCCAGGACAGCCCTCAGCGTTCGGCCAAATTCTTCCACCATATCTAACATGTAATCTCTTGGCATAATGAGTGTATTTATTCTGATAGAACAGGTCTTAAACGGCTTCTGAACAGATTTATCTTACGCTTATCCTTCGCTTTTAAGCGAAGGATAAGCGTAAGATAAATCTGTTCAGAAGCCGTCCATAAGCTTTTAAAGTACTGTTACGAATGTAGTCTATTATTCATAATACCGGATAATCTGTATAACCATTTGCCCCTGGAGTATAAGCTGTTGCAAAATCCGGTGTATTTAATGCGGCATTATCTGCAATACGTTTGTCCAGATCAGGGTTGGCGAGAAAAGCCCTTCCAAAGGCAATCAGATCAGCGAAGCCATTGTTTAAGGTTTGTTCTGCCGTGGCAGGAGTAAGGCCATTACAAAGTATAATAGTGCCTTTAAATGCAACACGTATTCCATCAAGTGTTTTTTGAGGAATCTTTGCAGATACGCCAATGTGGATGTAGGCGATGCCTATTTTATCCATTTCCTGTGCCAGATAAATATAAGTCTGGTGTACATCCTCTTCTGCATAAACTTGTAAATCTCCCAATGTATTAAACGGAGAAAAGCGGATACCTACTTTATCTTTACCAATAGCAGCTGCAACACCTTTTGCCATTTCAATCGCTATGACAGCACGTTTCTCTATACTGCCGCCATATTCATCAGTACGGTTATTGACATTAGGATTTAAGAACTGTTCTATCAGGTAGCCATTGGCGCCATGCAGTTCTATACCATCAAAACCTGCTTCAATAGCGTTTTTAGCAGCGGTGATATGTTGTTTGATCACTTCCTTTACACCTGCGGTTGTTAAGGCTACGGGTGTGGAATGGTCCTGCATCCCTTTAGTATCTGTAAAGATCTGCCCTGCGGCTTTCATAGCAGAAGGGCCTACCAGTTCCACTCCTTCAGGCAGGTTGTCTTTATGGCCTATTCGCCCTGTATGCATCAACTGTACGAAGATTTTGCTGTTGCCTCTATGCACTGCGGATGTTATTTTTTTCCAGCCATTGATCTGTTCCTGAGAGAAGACACCTGGAATGCGTGGATAACCTAATCCTTCCGCAGCAGGGGCGGTACCTTCTGTTATAATAAGTCCTGCGCCTGTGCGTTGACCATAATATTCGGCCATTAATTCATTAGGAATGTTGTCGGTAGCTCTGCTACGTGTCATAGGAGCCATTACCAGGTGATTCTTGAGTCCGAGTTTTGCGTATGGGGCAAGTATCTTGTTCATAATTTTTAATTTTATGATACAAATCTCCAACAATGTATAAGGAGAAAATAGCCTGGATTAACTGAAAAATAGTCCTATTTGCCGGAAGCGTATTTTTTAGGTTTTACGCCAATATGTTTTTCAAATAAGCGGCTGAAATGGCTCAGGTTAGAAAAACCAAGCTGATAGCCGACTTCAGAAACAGAATAGCCTGCCTGTTTTAATTTAAATGCAGCTTCTTCCATTCTCGCTTTCTGGAAATAGTTGTAAATACTGTTTCCAAATACTTGTTTGAATAAATCACGCATTTTAGTTTCACTCATGCCGGCCATCCTGGCAAGGTCTTCTAAACGGGGAGGATTGCTAAGGTCTGATAATACGGCTGCTCTTACAACGAATAACTTTTCTATATCTGCTTTGTGAACAGGTTGTTGTTGCCGCTTTAACAGCTTTTCAAATAACAGGTATAGTAACTCCTGTACCCGGATCTTATAATAAAAGGTGCTTAAATTGATTTCTTCTTTCGTATCGGCTAACTGATGTAATAACTTTCCCATGTCCTGACTCAGACTTTCATAAAACAGGAATTCAGGGGAACCGCTTGTTACCATTTGTATCACGTTATTCGGCTTACCGGTACTTAACAGGGAACTCAGGAGTGATGCCCTGATACCGACTACAGTAAAGTTGATTTCTTTGTTAGCAGGGAAACGGGTTTCCGAGTCAAGTATGCTGGAAGTGATCTGTACGGCGGCATCCGTATTTTTAGAAAACTGAATTTGTGCATGGCCGTCAATGGATAATTTAGCCAGATCTTCATTACAATGAAAGAGAATGGTAATGATGTCATGATTATCAGCAGGCGCTATACATTTAAGTACAAACTCTTCTTTAAATGTATATTGATGCAGGAGTAGTTTAAATTCCGGTCCCAGGTCAATTTTCCGGATGCTGCCTTCTCCTAAAGAACCAGGGATTATGAGTTTTTCCCCATCAAAAGGAATATTAAACTTCTCTGCAAAGCTGCTTAGAAAGTTAAAATCATAATTGGCGACAAATTCAAATAACATATGGAGCTAAATATAGGTAATTTCCTTTATTACATACCAATGGTACATTTATTACTGTAGGCTAGCCTAATTTGATTTATAATCATATGGTACCAGTTCCGCTATTTTTTCCCATCCCCAGTATCCGCTAAAAATCATTGCCATAGGATCTTCGCACAATCCTTCTTTACTGAAAATACAATAGGGTTTTTGAAACCGTATCATTGATTCCTGGTAGCGGGGTCTTCTGCCCTGTAATTTTGCATATCCTGCTTCTTCCTCTTCTTTGGTATAAGTTACCAGCAGAAAATGATCGAAGTGCAGGATGTATTTTTCGGGTATAGAATCCGACTGACTGATTAACTCTGACGGTTTCAATTGTGTGGGCATTCTATAGTTGGCGTAAGTATCATCTTCTGCATAAGCATCTCTGCTTAGCATGATCTTCGCCTCAGATGCAGTAGAGTCCTTTATATATCCTGTTACTCTTTTCTTCCTGATAATCTCATTCATCGTAAATCCTTCCTCTTGTGTATCTCCCTGGATCAGCGTACGGAAGAAGTGCAGAGAGGAACCTTTGTAGGCTTTATCCCGGTTCTCCATCCATAGCTTTTTCTGTGCTTTCTTTTTAGTGGGCAGGTTTTCGTAAAACGCGTATCCGTAGTAAGAAATGAAGTTGTGTTTCTCTGAGTTCGTATATTGTTTCAGCAGAAATCTTACCCGGTATCCCAGCGCTTTGTTTTCTATGATGAGATAATCATCGGTGGTTGCTTCTAATGCATCATCCGTTTTATTATATCCTATATCCAGGATTTCATCATTCATTAGTTTACAGAGTTTGGAATTGAGGCTTTTCCCAATGAATGTTTCTTTGAACTTCTTAATATATGCTTCTCTGTTAGGATCCCGTTTTACTTCGAATGCTTTTAAGACAGTCGCCTTAGGTTTCATCGTGATTTTGATGCTGATATTATCATTGATCACTTCCACATCATTAGAGATCGTTTCATACCCAACATAAGAAGCGATGAGCTGATATTTACCGGCGGCTACATCTTTAATAGTGAAAGTACCGTTTTCAGCAGTAGTGGCCCCTTTCATTGTATTGTTGATAAATACATTAGCAAACCCTAATGGTTTGCCATCGGCTTCTGAGACTACAGTGCCCGTAATCTTCACCTGAGAGTATGCCAGTAACGTTAAAGTTAAGTTAATACATATCAACAAAATCCTCCTCATAAGCGAAATAACGCGCTTATTTCCCCATAGATACCATTTATTCTGTGTATACCCTGTTTCCATCTGTTGATGTTCTCTTTTATTCGATCTTTATATCTTTAATTGAAGAGATTAAAAGTATAGTTTAATACCCGGATTATGGAATCAATCAGACAGGCAGTATTCATGTTGCCTCCCAATGTACATTTACTGGATATTACGGGTCCTGCTCATATATTCTATGAGGCGGCCTGTTATGGTGCTTCCGTGAAATTACTTTTCAGCAGTATTTTTGCTGGTGAGTCTGATGGGACCAGCAGTGCCATGTTGTCTTTTGCACATTTGGTCCCTTTTGATCAGTTGGATTTAAACGAAGGGGATATTGTGTTTGTGCCCGGATTGGATGCTTTATTATTGTTAGATGATGTTTTCTTACAGTCTTCTCATGCATTTCAGCAATGGCTGGTAAAACAATATGAAAAAGGTATCATTGTCTGTTCCGTATGTACCGGCGCTTTTTTATTGGCGGAAGCGGGGCTGCTGGATGGGCGTAACTGCACTACTCACTGGAAATACACAGAACGTTTTAGCCAGCGGTATCCCAAAGCCCGGTTGCAGGTAAACCGTTTATTTGTACAGGAAGATCATCTTTATACAAGTGCCGGGGTATCTGCCGGTATAGACCTGGCATTACATATTGTTGAACAGTTATGGGGAGCACATATGGCTGCCCAGGTGGCCAAGGAAGTCGTGATCTATTTCCGTCGTACGCAGGATGATCCTCAGCTAAGTGTATTTACTCAATATCGTAATCACCTGGAACACCGTATACATTGTGTGCAGGACCGTTTGATGCGGTCCTTACAGGAAAAGCTGAGCATCGAACTATTAGCCAATGAGGTGAATATGAGCCCACGTAATCTGACAAGGCTTTTTAAGAAGACTACCAATTTAACGATTGGCGCTTATCTTGATAAATTACGCGCAGCGCGAGCCGCACAACTGGTAAAAGAAGGACAAACATTACATGCTGCTGCGAATCAATGCGGCTTAAGAAGCACGAATCAACTCAGGCGGTTAATGAAGAAATAATGTCCTTATTCTGCACATACTTGTCCTTTTTGTCATAATGTATTAACAGTAGCTTTACATCAAAAGAAAATGAATAAAATCATCTGCACCGTATTTCTTTTCATCACCATGACATTAAACCTGATGGCACAAGGCACTAAATACTATTGCCCTCCCTGCGGCAATGATTGTGATAAGATAGTATTTACCGCACCCGGTAAATGTCCTCATTGTAAAATGGACCTTGTAGAGGAAAGTGTTATTGCCAAAAGAATGAAAGTATTATTCTATCTGCAGGATGGAGTAGAAGTATTGGATTTTGCGGGGCCGCTAGAGGTTTTTAGCTATGCCGGATTTGATATAGCCATTGTATCTAAAACAAAGAACCAGATTATCTCTCAGGGGATTCTTAAAATTACACCTGATTACAGTATAGCAGATGCTCCGGCAGCTGATATCATTGCCTTTTTTGGCGGTAATGCAGGTACTGCCTCTAATGATCCGGAAGTAATCAGCTGGTTGAAGAAGCAGGCTAATCTATCCTACTATTTTTCTGTTTGTACAGGTGCTTTTATTTTAGGTAAAGCAGGTTTCCTGGATGGTTTAACAGTCACTACTTTTCATGAGAGTATAGAAAACTTAAAGAAGGACGTGCCCAAGGCCAACGTATTGTCTGATGTACGGTTTGTAGATAATGGCAAAGTAATAACAACGGCAGGGATATCGGCTGGCATTGATGGGGCTTTGCACCTGGTAGCTAAGATCAGGGGAGAGGCTGCAGCTAAACAGGTAGCTAAATACATGGAATATGATAAATGGGTTCCCGGAGAGGGGATGATCATTACTGCAAAGTAAGTATACATGATAAAGGCGCGATTATCGCGCCTTTATCATGTATTAAAGTTTAAAACTTATACGCAAAACTTGCGGCAAAATTTCTTGGCTTTTGAGGATTCACAGACCAGTATCCGATATAGTATACAGCGTTGTTAATGTTATTTACATTAAATGTAATTCTGCACTTACCTGAATTATAGAATACACTTCCATTGATAAGCGTGTAACTGGGCAGATAGAAAACACCGGTAGCACTGTTATCGATCACTTTGTATTTACCGGCATAGTTTCCGCCTATGCCCAAACCAAAGTTCTTTATCTTTCCTGTGGTAAATTTATACGTTGCCCATAAGTTGGCGAGATCCTGCGGGCCTTGTCCACCCGGAGCTCTACCTGGTTCTGTATAGAAATCGCCTTCAACTCCTTCTATATTTTTTATGTCATTGTGACTATAACCTGCAATCAGATTTAAGTTAGGCAGGGGGTGTGCATTCATATCCAGTTCAAAACCTTTACTCCTTACTTTTCCACCCTGCGTATAATCATTTACATTACCGACAACACCCACTACTCTGTCTGCTACTTTGATATCATACACAGAGAGGGTAGCCTGTAATTTATCTGAAAATAAATTAGTTTTTACACCAAACTCAAGCTGATTTGCATGTTCAGGTTTAAATGATTTTAAGCGTGGATTGGTACCATCTGCATCTGCTATCTGTCTTGGTGCTACATTAATAAATCCGTTCATGTAGTTGGCAAAGACAGATACTTTATCCAGGACGGGCTGATAAACAAGTCCGAATTTAGGAGATAATGCTACCTGGTGGAATTGATCATCAGATGCACTTTTTTCTCCTTTAGAATCAAAATAATCTGCTCTTAAACTAACCATTGCCATCAGTCTGCGTGTAATATTTACCACATCAGAAGCGTAGATACTATAGGAGCTGTTGGTAACATTACTGTTGCTTACACCTGTACCGGCTAACAGATTATTTACAGAGGCCTTTGTTAAATATACGGGTGCCAGGGTATCTCCGGAAAAAGGATCTACATAATTTACATCACCCTGTGGTGTTACACTTCTGCCAAAACCCCAGCCTGAGCCATTATCAATCACATTCCTGTTGAAGAAATCCAGCCCTATCAACACGCGGTTTCTTATTTTACCTATTTTGAAATCGCCATTGAAGTTTTGCTGAATATCTGTAGTATTGATTGTTTGTTGTTCGTTATGGAAATATTGACTGAAATAATTATCTCCTGATACATCATCCCATATATAAGTATAAATACCGTCTGACTTCACCGTTCCACGGGAAATAACGGTTTGGGAAGTCCATTGATCGGATATCTTGTATAACATCTGTCCCTGTAAATTATACCTTGGATTTTTTATCGTCAGGTCATTACTGGTAAAGGATAGATTATTATTGAGATTGAGTTCTTTGATCGTTTTAAAATCCAACGGACTAAACCTGTCTGAATTAAAGAATACAGGGGGAACGGCTCTTTCTTCCTGCAGTATTTCTACCATAACATTAAATGAAAGCCTGTCGTTCACTTCATAGGCCAGTGTTGGTGCAATGAAAAATGATTTCTTAAATCCTGCATCCTGGAAACTGTTTTCAGAATGATAGGCTGTATTGATACGTAATGCGATCTTCTCTGTTTTACTGAGGGGCGTGTTAATATCTGCAGTCACTCTGTTCAGGCCAAAACTTCCGAAGTTGTAGGCTATCTCACCCTCTGTACTGTTATAATGAGGCTTTTTTGTGATGGTATTGATAATACCACCATAGCTGTAAAAGCTACCCCCGAATAAGGTCCCTGAAGGGCCTTTGATCACCTGGATCTCCTCTATGTTTGAAGGGTCAAGGTTACCGCTGGTGATACCGGGTAAACCATTGTACATAGTAGGTTGTGCATCAAAACCTCTTAATGCGAAATAAGAAGCACCATCGCCGGCCCTTCCTGTAGATTCCCATGTGCGGGTAATGCCCGGAACATTTCTCATGGCATCATCATAACTGGTAATCACCTGTTGCTTTAAGATCTCTGCGGAGACAGAACTATATACCTGTGGGTTTTCAAGATCTTTAAGAGGTATCCTGGCAACCGATTTGGTTTCTTTCTTTACATTTTTCTGTGATACAATTACTTCCTGTAACTGTGCAGAATTTTCTTTCAGTATAAAATCGACCTGCAGGTTTTGTCCTTCTGCTATGGAGATAGCTTTCTCCTGAGAGGCTGCAGCTACTGCAGATACTTTTAATACCCAGTTACCTGGTTTTACATATTTGATAGTGTATTCACCTTTCTCGTTAGTGATATCACCCCATTTAGAGTTTTCTATTCTTATTGTGACATTCACAGCTGGATTACCATCGCTTGTAGTTACTGTCCCTTTGACACTGTTCTGGGCAAATACCGTTGTAATAGAAAATACTAAAGTGATTAAGAGTAGAAGTCTTTTCGTCATTATAATTTTGTTAATAGAAATGCAAAGTTGACGTGACGAAAAGGGAACAGTTTGCGCAATCGGGAATTTTTTCGGGTAAATGACTTTGTTATGACAGAAAAGGGCTTATTTTATTAAAGGCCAGCCCTTCTCCCATTCAAGGGTATCTATTATCAATTTTGATTTACCATTATCAGTAGCATCGTAACCGTGGAAAATGAGGTAATCTATGTTATCAAATGTATAGGTAGCACTATGTCCTACACCGTACCAGTTCTTATCTCCCTGTAAAAGTATAGAACCTCCTCCATGAGCCATATCTACGCCCTTCTTATCAAGATAAGGCCCCTTTACATTTTTTGAACGTCCTATCATCATTTTGTAAGTGCTGTTCACGCCTTTACAGCAGTAATCAATAGAAGTAAACAGGTAATAATAATCTCCTTTTTTAAAGATGAAGGGGGCTTCAATAGCATTATCTCCTGCTTTATTTCTGCTTGCGATAGTAGGAAGGTTATCAGTGCTTTCTGCAATACTCATCCTGTCTGTTTTCAGCTGTATAATTTTTATCCCATCCCAGAATGAACCGAAAACAAGAAAGGGATGTCCTTTTTTATCCGTAATCAGATTAGGATCTATTGCATTCCAGTTTGTTTTTCCGGGAAAGGACTGGATAATCTTTCCATGATCCGTCCATTTATAATTGGCAGTATCCTCAGGATTTAATGTTTTGTTGGTAGCAAGACCTATACACGATGTGTTCTTACCAAAAGCAGATACTGAATAATATAAATAATATAGGCCGTTATAGTAGCTGATATCGGGAGCCCATATATGTCCTTTGAACCCGGGGACAGCTGTTAAGGCCCATTGGGGTGGGGTGTTAAATATAGGGTTTCCCTTTTTCCAGCTTTTCAGATCTTTTGAGGACCAGGAGCTGATACCCTGGCCGGTACAGAACAGGTACCAGGTATCGCCTTGTTTAGCCATTACAGGGTCATGTACAGGAATACGGGGTTCTTGCGCGAATGTCCTGTTTGCCGTCAATAGTATAAAACAATATAAGTAAAGGCGAAGCATCATAGCTCCAATTTATTCTTTTTAGTAAATACTTTTTGTATTTTACTCTTAATGAGAACCATCTTTTATTTACTGGCAGCTATTATTGTTGTTGGCTGTCATCAACCGGCAGAAACTACTTTATCCGTAAAAAGCATGCAGGAGGATCTTTCTATCCTCTGGAAGTCTATTAAGGAAATGCATCCGGCTTATGGTATGTATACACCTGTGGATAGTTTACAGAAAGTGTATGAGGAGACGGCCAGGTCTATCAATAAACCTATGTCCGAAACTGATTTTATCAGTCATGTTTATCCTTTGCTGAGTCATCTGCGTTGCGGGCATACACAGTTCAGGCATTCTGCCGGGTATAAAAATACGAAAGAGCCTCATTTGCCTTTTGAAGTGTTGGTACGGGACCATCATGCCTGGGTTACTACCCATCAGACAAAAGAGCTTAATACCGGTGATGAAATAGTAAGTATGAATAATACTCCTGTTGCAGAGATCATTAATCACGGATATGATTTGTATGCAGGAGATGGGTATAATGAAACTTTTAAAGAATTATTTCTAAGTGAATATGATGGGTTTGAAGATGTCTGTAATAAGTATTATCACTGGGCGCCCCCTTATCATATCAGCATTCGTACAAAGGATGGTAGTTTGAAAAATATTCAGATTGATAGTTCTGATAATAGTACATCATCTGTAACACAGGCTGATAATGATACAAGCTGGATTGAGGCCGCTGATTTACCACTTCGATTCTTAAAGAACTCATCTACTGCATGGATTGAAGTGAAGAGTTATCAGTATAATGATACGATTGTATTTAAAGACGTATTTAAGCAGATACATACAAAAGGGATTAAAACCCTGATCGTTGATCTGCGGCATAATACAGGTGGTGATATCAGGATAGCAGCTAAGTTATTGTCTTACCTGGCGGATTCGGCCTTTCATATTATCAGCGATATAAAGTCAAGGATACCGAATCCTGCAATAAACCATTTTGAGAAGTATTTTGATACTTCCCGGACAGCCAGTTTTAATGAAGGGTTTAGTCCTGGTGATAAGGAAGGCAATTATTATCATATAAACTTTAAGCCCATTTTAGGAGATTTGCTTAATATTATCGCCATTGACAGCATAGATCATTTTAATGGGAAGCTATTCGTTTTAATTGATGGTGCTACTTTTTCCGCAGGGGCACATTCGGCTACAGCCATTAAAGCGCAATGTAAAAGCGCCACCTTTATCGGAAGGGAAACTGCCGGGGGAGAAGATGGTTGCAGCGGAGGTACTATTCAGCATTTAACATTACCTAATACCGGGGTTGTTGTGGAATTCCCCTGGATGCGTTTTGTTTCGGTGGCCAAACATCCGGTATTCGGGCATGGTGTGATGCCGGATTATACAGTGGTGTATAGTGCAGCAGATATTGTGAATAAAACAGATCTTGATATAAAGAAGGTATTGAGCCTGATCCATTAAATCAGCTTAGTTAATAGTATAAAACTTATAGAATATTTCTTATATTTATACTACTAACGCTTTTATACCTACATAATGAGCTTTTTCAAAAAGATTTTCAGCAAACAGGTCCTGGAAATTAGTAATCAACCAGGAGGTAAAACGCTTGCCAGGTGTATTGTTGAGTTTCAGCAGGACCTGAACCTGATAGAGTGGGACAGTTTAAAAGATGTTGAATATGCCATGTGGTTTCCCTCTGATGAGGATGCTACATTTACAGGTTCACCTGTCACCGAAAAATGGACGCAGGTCTATAGTATTACAAAAGACTACTGGAGTTATATCGCCGCCAATCTATTGGATACATTAGGGGTGATAGAGAAGGGGATGTTCAGAACGGATCTGCCGGAAGACCTTCAGGCATACGCTTTTGTTACAAAAGGGGGAGAACAGGTCATTCTTTCAATATCAAAGGAAAAGGGGATCAGATTACATTTCGCAGCCACTACTTCTCTCGATTCCCGTTTACATATCCTCAGTAAATTTATCCTGTATTGTAAAGCCTGGAAAGACATGGTTGGATTAACCAATGAAAAACCTGATGAAGATCCAGGTTTTGCCGGTTGGTGGAATTTGCTGAAGAAAACATCAGAAGATGTTGAAAAGAACGAACCACTAACGGGTGTTGGCCAGATTGTAAAGTAAGGACTCAGATGAAGCTACTTTCCGAATCAGAATTGATCTGGTCTTCAATCGTTGCAAATTCAAAAATGAATCGCGAGCGTAATGCCAGCGGAATAAACAGTTACGAACAGGAATTCAAATTTAAACCCGAAGTTTTTCTTAAAACATATATTGAGAAATATGGTCAGGTCAAGTGGCTCGACTTATGTTGCGGACAGGGAAAAGCACTTATCCAGGCTGCTACGTACCTCTCAGAAATGAACTTGCAGGATCATGCGATACTAAAAGGATTTGACCTGATAGATACTTTCCTGAATATACCACCAGCTGTTAAATGCCTTGATTTTGAAGTTAAATCAGTTGTTGACTGGTCGTCAGAAGATAAGTATGATTTAATCACCTGTGTACACGGCATTCATTATGTAGGAGATAAGCTAAAAGTACTTCAACTCGCTTTCGATTCATTAAATCCGGAAGGGATTTTTATAGCTAATCTTGATCTGAATAATATCGAGATCTCCGGGTGTAAAACAGAGAACTATCTAAAAACGATCTTCAAAAATAAAGGGATAGAATATAACCCGCGAACAAGAATCCTCAAATGTACCGGACCCAGGAACATACATTTTGACGTTTATTACAAAGGCGCCAGTGATGAGGCAGGCCCCAATTACACCGGACAGGAAGCTGTCACTTCATTTTATGATAAAATAACTGACTAATCCAGGATCCACCTGTTCCACGGGGTGAGGTGTACCGGGTAACATTGCCATCTGTGCGTCAGGAAGGGTTTTATATATAGTCACCGTTTCTTCCAGCGTAACCATCTTATCCCTATCGCCCAGCATGATCAAAGAGGGGATCTTTATTTCTTTGTAATCTTCCGGTTTAAGGGGATTATCTCTGCCCATTTCTATCAGCATATCTGCTGTCCGTTGCAGGACATCTTTCCAGTTATTGGGTGCATGCATTTTTTCAAGGGTAGCCGCAAATGCCGGTACTTTGGCAACGATGGCAGCAGCATCCAGCATTTTGATTTCTTTTGAGGCAGTTGCTTCGTCCCAATGAAATTTGGTACCAAGAGTAATGATCCTGTTGATAAACTCCGGGTTATACTTAGCAAGATACATGGCCACATATCCTCCCATACTATAACCGAAAATAGTTAACTGCTGTAGGTTATTCTCCTGTATATAACTCAACACTGCAGCTGAAAAAAGCTGTATGGAAAACGGTTTGTCTGGCAGTTCTTTTCCGCCATGACCGGGGAAATCGAAAAGATGTACTTCATAGTGTACAGATAGTTTTTCTGCAATAGCTTTTAGCTGAGAAGAGGCCCCAATGGCACCGTGGAGTATTAATAGAGATGATTTTGTCATACATGGAAAGTAACACTGCTAATATGAAAAAGTTCAATAGATATATTTGAATATATTTATGGTATCTAATAAAGCCCTTTTTATGCTTAAAATCAAATGGATTGGTCTTACAATCATTTTATCCAGTCTGTTGTGTTCATTCAAAGATGCACCCAATAACCATCCAAGGATAGTCAATATCGTCAATTTTATAAGATTATTAGAGCCACGTGATAAGAATATTACGGAAGATGTTTTATACCAGACAGTAGTGAGTCAGGTTGTGATGATGAAGAAATATCATCTCGGCGGAACTTTCCTGTTACAGTATGATGCCCTCATTGATCCCCGTTATCAAAAGCTGTTAAAGGGCCTTTCCCGGGATTCTTTTGAAATAGGTGGATGGTGGGAAATTCCGCAACCACTCGTGGAAAAAGCAGGACTTAAATGGAGAGGCGCTTATCCCTGGGACTGGCATGCTAATATAGGTTTCTCTACCGGGTATACACCTAAAGAAAGGGAGCAACTGGTAGATGTTTACATGGCAGATTTTAAAAAGATCTTTGGATATTATCCTAAGTCAGTAGGCTCCTGGTTTATTGATGCGCATACATTAAGGTATATGTATGAGAAATATGGTATAGTAGCATCCTGTAACTGTAAGGATCAATATGGAACAGATGGATATACTTTGTGGGGTGGTTACTGGAACCAGGCATATTATCCCAGTAAGATCAATTCATATATGCCTGCTCAACATGAAACGGAACAGATTCCTGTGCCTATTTTCAGAATGTTGGGAAGTGATCCCGTTCGCCAATATGATGATCAGCTTGGGTCGGTAAGGCAGGGTGTTATAACACTGGAACCGGTATATCCTCATGCCGGCGGAGACTCTACCTGGATAAACTGGTTTTTCAGGGAGTTAGTGGAAGGGGCATCCATGGATTTTGCCTATACGCAGGCAGGACAGGAAAATTCCTTCACCTGGGATGCGATGTCAAAAGGATTAGGCATACAATTTCCATTGATTGAAAAACTGAGAGATGAGAAAAAGATAAAGGTGGAGACATTAGCGGAATCAGGAGAGTGGTTCCGGAGTCATTATAAAGTTACGCCTGCTACTGCTGTTACAATCAATAATGATTTACCAGGTAGTAATCGTGAAACAGTATGGTTTAACAGCCGGTTTTACAGAGCGAATCTTTTATGGGAAGACAGCACTTTAAGATTCAGGGATATTCATCTTTTTGATGAGAAATTCCCCTCTGTGTATGAAACCCAGCCTGCTACTTCCAATGAGTGTAGTTTCTTTACATTGCCTATTGTTGACGGATATCTGTGGAGTGTTCAAAATAAACTCGCAGGATTACGGTTTAAGGCGACTAAAAACGGACAGACAATATTACTCAAAGGTAAAAACCCGGTTATTAGTGATGCAACACCTGGGAAATTGCATATCTCCTGGCCTCTGGAATCGTTTGATGGAACACTTGAAATGGAGCTGGGTGAACAGCAGATTAAAATTACGATAGCGGGTAATAAAACTATTAACTGGTATCTGGAACTGGATACGGCCGGGAATGCTAAACTGCCTTTTAAAAAGATAGGATCAAAACAACTGGATGCACAATTTGAAGGAATGGATTATGTTTTATCCGCAGAGAAAGGCTCATTTTCTGTACCTCAGAACGGATCCGTTTTCCGCCTTTCTCCTGTAATGAATGCCTTAGTGCTGAAATTATAGTGTAAGTATAGGCGCACATTTTTCTTTGCAGAAAACCCTTCTAACATAGATTTGTAAATGCAATCCAGCGAAATATTTAAGAAAGCCGTTACTATTCAGGCTTCAGCCTCCGAAGTATGGGAAACATTGACCAATCCGGTACTAATGAGGAAATGGATGTTCGAAACAGAACTAGAGATCATTACAGACTGGAAAGCCGGAAGCCCGATAATTATTCGTGGTGATTTGCATGGGATAGATTTTGAGACTAACGGGACTGTTTTAGCATTTGAGCAGGGAACGAAATTGCAGTACAATCATCTAAGTTCATTGTCAAAACTTTCAGATGATCCGGAGAATTATTCCATCATTGAATTTATATTATCGCCAATAGAAAACCAGACAATCCTTACGCTAACGTTGAGTAATTTTCCTACAGAAGAAATATACAGACATTTAGCTTTTTACTGGAATGTTACTTTAGAAATATTGAAGAAGCAGATAGAGAAATAAGATAACCAGAGGATGTATCAAAAATAAAAATAGGGCCTGAGGATCGCTTAAACGACTATCCATCTCCATCAGGTATCCGAATGAAAACCAGGCTGTCTCAAAAGTATTTGTAGACACTAAAAGGCTCCGTTAGGAGCCCCGTGTTTGTAGCAATAATTTATCTTCTACATAATAGACTCCGTTAGGAGTCCCCTGATACCAGCAAATTTAGGGGACTCCTAACGGAGTCTGTGTTTGTTGTTTTATTTGTTTTCTACAAACACGGGGCTCCTAACGGAGCCTTTTATGTTTTGTTGCGTATACTTATATAATAGTATTGAGAACACCCCCATCTGCGCGAAGCGCAGCACCATTGGTAGCTATTGACAGCGGACTGGAAAGATATACTGCCAGCGTAGCAATTTCAGCAGGATCAATAAAGCGTTGTAATAATGAAGTGGGATTTAACGCTGTCATCAGGTCCTTTTTCACCTGTTCAACAGGCTGTTTCTGTGCTGCTGAAATTTGCTCAACTGCACCCGCTACACCTTCGGAGTAGGTTGGCCCGCCTAAGATAGTATTTACGGTAACTGCTGTGTTTTTAGTAAGCTGCGCAAGACCACGACTGATAGACAGCATAGCAGTTTTAGTCATACCATAATGGATCATGTGTTCGGGGATATTGATACCGGATTCACTGCTGATGAAAATTATTCTCCCCTGGTTATTTGCCAGCATTTTAGGCAATAAAGACCTGGACAGCCGGATACCGCTTAATACATTTATCTCAAAGAATCTTGTCCATTCTTCATCGGGGATATCCGTGAATGGTTTGAGATCAAATATGCCTACGTTGTTTATTAAAATATCGATATCAGGGAGTTCCGCTAATAACTTATTTACCTCTTCCACATTGGCGAAATCTGCCACTATTCCTGAAATTTCCGCTGCTGGTATTTCCTGCTTTAGTTTTTCTACAGCAAGATCTATTCTTTCCTGTGTTCTTCCATTGATGATAACTTTTGCACCTTCAATAAGTAATAGTCTGGCAATAGCAAAGCCAATACCCTGTGTTGATCCGCTAACAAAGGCAGTCTTTGCTCTCAATTGTAAATCCATAAGAGTTTTTTATTTTTGTGTTGATTACTACAAAATTGGATAAAAAAATTAGCTGATGATTTCCAGCTGCATGTCAATCTGTTTAATGAGCTGTTTGTGATCTGGATACATACGTCTTAAAACATTTAAACCACCCCAGAATGTAATCAGGTAACGGCCTAAAACTACCGGGTCTGTCTGGTTTTTTAATGTCCCTTTTTTCTGTGCTTTCTCAATGGCGGCAGTAAACATCTGCTCTACTTCCATTAAGATCGTTACAGCTTCTTTTTCGAGGTCTTCATCAAGAGATGCCATTTCTACAACGGTGTTAACGATGATGCAACCTTGCAAATGGGTTTGCCTGTCGTCTTTTGAGATACTACGGAAAAAGTCTTTGATCAGGTCTATGGGAGCATTGCTCTTATTCAGTTCTTCTTTAAACTGGTTAAATGCTTCCCTGCGTTGGAGGATTGCCTTTCTGAATAGTTCCTTTTTCCCGCCTTTAAAGGCGTTGTAAAAGCTACCGCTACCAATCCCCATGGCGCTGAGAATATCTTCTAAAGAGGTGGCTGTAAAGCCTTTAGTCCAAAAGACTTTCTGTGCTTTCTCCAAAACATCCTTATCGTCGTATATGGTTGGTCTGCCTCTCATGTATTTTGTATTGATCATTACAAAAATAGATAAATTTTATAAAAGACTTAGGTTATTTCAATGAAAATATATTACTTTAGTTTGTCATGTATGTGACAGGGACAACCTATACCCAAAATATCTTCTATTTCATTTAAAATCAATCTACATGTTTAAAACACCTTTTTCGTTTGAGGGACGTATCAGAAGGACCGAATACGGCATTTCTGTGATTATTTATGCAATCTTTGTAATTATCCTCAATGTTTTACCATCAGCGATGGCATCAGGGGGCGCCTCTGCAGGTATATTCGGCATTATATTTCTTATCCTGTTAATACCTATGCTCTGGTTGCTGTATGCTCAGGGAGCTAAAAGATGCCATGATGTAGGTAAAAGCGGTTGGTGGCAGATCATTCCGTTTTATGTTTTTGTGCTGTTGTTTCAGGATGGTGTTGAAGGATCGAATGAATATGGTCCGAATCCGAAATCTGATTCTGCAGAAGATATAATTGATTCCATAGGGAAAGAGTAATAATAAGAGGGTGTCAAAAAGATTTGACACCCTCTTTATGTCTTTAAAGGTATTAACACTGTTGATAGTTTTAGAAAATCTTTATAGATCTTTTATATACGCCGTTCGTGATGCTGACCGTTGCCTCCCATTGCCCTTCGACCCTGAGGGGACTGCATTCGTGGATATGCCTGATGCTGTGCCATTAAAGGGTGCATTCGTGCCTGTGGGTATTGCATATGATTTTGCTGGTGCTGAGCCATTGCTGGACTAGCATGATTACTCAATCCTCCATGAGGCATTCCGTTTACATTGGCATGGCTGTTACTAGCTCTGTTCATGGCTGTGATAGCCGGGCGCCCATGATTTACCGATGTATATTCTCTGTGAGCGACCTGCTCATGTGATCGTTGGTCCGCAGTAGGCTGAATGTGATGCTCATTCATCGCTACACGTTCTTCCGGACGAGGCCGCACGTTTATGCCACCAGGGCCATTAAAACTGGTGCGGTTCACAACAGTTGTACGGTTAATAACGGTATTATTTATATAGGTATTATGAACAACAGTGCGGTTAACATTTACAACAGCGGTGTTGTACCTAAAGGTTCCGCCACGCCATTCGCCGCCGTAAAATCCTGTACCTATATAACCGCCGCCATAGTTGACGCCGCCATAAAATCCGATGTGATGCGCCCAATAACCATTATGAAAAGCGTATACACCACCTTCGTACCCCCAATAGCCAGGTGTCCATAATAATCCGGGTTGTGGTGGAGCTACCCAAACGCCAGGTACCCAATAATAGCCATCAACACCATAGGCCCAATAACCAGGAGTCCATAAATAACCATCGACCGGGCATTCAGGTTGTGTATAGACCGGCAAAGGTGGAGGTGCAATGTGTACAGACAGGCCAATGCCTACACTAACTTGTGAATAGGCTTTAGTAAAACCTACATTCATCATTAAGATGATCGCGAATAATTTAATGCTCTTTTTCATGATCCTGTATTAAAACGATTCAATAATATGACTGTTTTAACAGGAAGAAGTTTTGATGACTACGCTATAAAAACTGACATTTAACATACATTTAAGAGGTTGATTTATATCTACTTTACAAATGCACTCACCGCATGTACAAATTTATCATTCTTCTCATAATACAATACATGTCCGCCATCTATCAACACAGTCTGCTGTTTGGGGAAATGAAATAGTTTATAATGATCCGGCCCTACCGCATGGTCCTTTAATCCTGAAATAACGAGTACAGGTACTTGTAGGCTTGCTGTTTCTTTCGTGTAATCAGCACTATATGCTGGTATACTGAATGCTACTTTTGCAAATCCAAAATCACCAGGGTTTGTTTTATCAATGCTATCCAGTTTTTCAACAGTACTTTTATTCTCTGATAACATTTTATAGTCAAGTTTCTGCGCTGCAATTTCCTTTCTGGCAGCCATAAAAGAAGACATGAATGCAGTATCATTGACAGGTAGATTTTTACCAATCAATGTACTTATATAATGGATCTGTGTGATTAATGAATTTTTCAAACTCAATGTAACATCCAGCATGATAAGTCCTTTCACATGATCCTTATATTTCTGCGCATATTTAAATGCCAGAATACCACCAAACGAATGGGCCATCAGGTAAACTTTATCAGATCCGGTAATAGAGCGGATGTTTTCAATATCTTCTATCATCCTGTCCATACTATAATCGCCGTTGTGTGCATCCTGAGATCGTCCACATCCCCGCTGATCATAATAATACATGGTCAGATTCTTCTCCAGTTCACTGCCTCCCATGGCTTCAAATGTTTTACTCCATGCGCCGGGTCCCCCATGTATATAAATACAAGGCGTTCCTTTTCCGGATATTCTCAGATAAAGGGCAACACTGTCAGAGGTAAAGAAAGTTTTTTGCTGACAATAGCTATTCAGGAAGGTACAGCAGGATAAAAATAATAACAGGAAGGGACTTCTTCTGATCATAAGAGGGTTTGATTTTTAATGAGTTAATTATCTCCGGGAATCAATGAATTTTGTTGCGTGGGAAAATTTCTTACTTTTGCAACCGTAAACCAAATACACATTCTTCAATGTAAGATATAATTTCTTTCAGGAAAATAAACAGGGCCGGCACAGCGGGCTCCGTAATTATTCACTCTTCAAAGAAAGAAGTTATGCTTATTCTTCAAGGTATCACCTACCTGCATCCCAACAGGGATTTACTGTTTACTGATATTAATCTCAGCATTAACAAACAAGATAAAATTGCATTAATAGGCAATAATGGTGCAGGGAAATCTACCCTTCTAAAAATATTAACAGGAAACTTACATCCTTCACACGGACTTGTGAAAACGGATTCAAAGCCTTATTACATACCACAGATTTTCGGTCAGTTTAATGATTACAGTGTTGCTCAGGCCCTTCAGATTGCAGATAAACTAACTGCATTAAAGGAAATTCTGGATGGTAATGTAACAGATGAAAACCTGACATTACTGGATGATGACTGGGCGATTGAAGAACGTTGTAAAGAAGCCTTTGCCCATTGGAAACTAAATGAATCAGACCTGACCCAACAAATGGCAACCCTTAGTGGTGGTCAGAAAACGAAAGTTTTTCTTGCGGGAATCCATATACATCAACCTGATATAGTTTTATTGGATGAACCAAGTAATCATTTAGATACATTCAGCAGAAACATGCTGTATGATTATATAAACTCAACTACAAATACTTTAGTAGTAGTGAGTCACGACAGAACATTGCTGAATCTTTTGAATACTGTTTATGAACTCAGTAAACGTGGTATCACCATCTATGGTGGTAATTATGATTTCTATGCAGAACAGAAAATAATTGAAAGTGAGACTTTGAATCAGGACCTGAAGAGCAAAGAAAAAGCATTGCGTAAAGCAAAAGAAACTGAAAAAGAATCTTTGGAACGACAACAAAAACTGGATGCCCGCGGAAAGAAGAAACAGGAAAAGGCAGGACTTCCTACTATTTCAATGAATACACTCAGAAACAATGCGGAGAAAAGTACTTCCCGTTTGAAAGGAGTTCATGATGAAAAAGTAACTTCTATTGCTGACGAGCTGAATCAATTAAGGAAAGAGCTACCGGATATGGATAAGATGAAGATGGATTTTGATAATTCCGCTCTTCATAATGGGAAAATACTAGTCACCGCAAAGGACGTGAATGTTGGATATAATGATCAGTTACTCTGGAAACAGGGGCTGGATTTTCAGATCAGGAGTGGGGAACGTATTGTTGTTAAAGGATTGAATGGTTCAGGTAAAACAACACTGATTAAAATGATGCTGGGCGAACTTCAACCCCGATCAGGAACTATTGAAAGAGCTGTTGTTAAAGCCGTTTATATCGACCAGGACTATTCATTAATTGATAATACACGCAGCGTTTACGAACAGGCGCAACAGTTTAATTCCGGTGCGTTACAGGAACATGAAATCAAGATTCGCCTGAACCGGTTCCTGTTTACAAAAGAGTATTGGGATAAGCTATGTGAAACCCTTAGCGGTGGAGAGAAAATGCGATTGATACTTTGTTGCTTAACGATCAGTAATCAGGCTCCGGATATCATTGTGTTGGATGAGCCTACAAACAACCTGGATATTCAAAACATAGAAATCCTGACAGCTGCCATTAACCAATATAAGGGAACGCTAGTGGTAGTATCTCATGATGAATATTTCCTGAAACAGATACAGGTGAATGGTTTAATTTCTTTAATCGTGTAATTAATTACTTCTTAACTTAGCATTCATCTAAAACTATAGCCATACTAATGAGGATAGAAAAAGTTACCCTGACTGATATCCCTGAATTGACTGACTTAATTAACAGCGCATATAAAGGAGGGGATTCAAATGAAGGATGGACATCTGAAGGTCATCTTGTTGAAGGAACAAGAGCGAATGAACAAATGATCATAAAGTATCTGGATAACAAAGATGTAACGATCCTTAAGTTAACAGATGAGACAAATAAAATAATTGGTTCAGTATACCTTGAAACTAAAGGGGCCAAACTGTATCTGGGTATGTTAAGTGTATCACCTTCTGTTCAGAATAAGGGAGTAGGCAGAATTTTATTGGAAGAAGGAGAAAATTTTGCGAAACAACATCATTGTACTGCGATCACTATCACAGTAATCAGTGTGAGGACTGAACTGATTAACTGGTATGAACGCCGCGGATTTATCAGGTCGGGTAAATTGGTACCCTTTCCGACTAATGCTGGTAATCCTAAAGAGCCATTGGAACTGATAGAAATGGAGAAAGCTATTTAATTCTCACACAGAAGTTACCTTTTACTTATAAATGTTTTTGATTAAATTTGGCTCAAACGCAAGGGGTTGGCCAATAACGGCATTTCAGATACTAATCAGCTTTATAATGATCCGAATATCATATCACGCTTTTCGCAGGGTGATGATGCTGCATTCCGTATAATATTTAATGAACAGTTACGCCCCCTTTGTTACTTTGCCCATAAGCTGATAGGCCAGAAAGAAGAGGCCGAAGATATCGTCAGTACTGCATTTGCGAGCTTATGGGAACGCAGACAGCAATTCTCCCATTTCAATGCTATAAAATCATTCTTATATATTGCTGTACGCAATCACTGCTATGATTTACTGAAACACCGTAATGTGGTAAACAAAGCAGAAGATGTGCTTATATCTACCGGTACTACACCGGATATTGCTGTTGATGCCCGTCTGCTGCAAACCGAATTATTACAGATTATCCTCGGGGAACTGAACAATCTTCCGGAACGTTCCCGTCAGATCCTGGAATGGAGTTTCTTAGAAGAAAAGAAAACTTCCGAGATAGCGGAGCTGCTTTCTTTGTCGGAAGCCCATGTCCGGATGGAAAAATCAAGGGCATTGTTTCAATTACGTAAACTATTGAATGATAAACAGTTATTGGAAGTTGTATTACTCCTTCTGGCTATCCTGAAAAAATAATTTAAAATTTCTGTTGCGCTTTCCTGCCTTGATCGTTTTAATACATATATGCAACCAACTTCTGAAATCTCTCCTTTATTAGTTCGTATTTTATATAAATGCTGGTCAGGAGCCGTATTAAACTCCGACGAGCAGCAGGCCCTTAATGAGTGGCTGGCTGCGACTCCACAGAACAAGGTTGTGTATGATGAGATCGTGTCTGGTCAGTGGCCGGTATCGGATCTTCAGTATTATAATAGTATTTCATATAATGATAACTGGGACAGGGTTCAACAGAAGATAGCAGGGAAAGAAAGGCCAGTTAAACGGCTTCGCTTCTGGTGGGCTGCTGCAGCTGTCATTTTAATGCTGCTGGGTGGTGTATGGTTCTGGAAACAACAGACCCAACTGAAACCTGAAAAAGCAGTACAGCTGGCAGATATAGCCCCAGGTACCCAGGGAGCCATACTGACGCTTGGAGATGGCTCTACAGTGGTACTCGATAGCCTCCGGAATGGTGAGGTGGCAAATCAGCAGGGAGTAAAGGCCGTTCTTTTGAATGGTAAGCTGTTATATGAGAACAATGGAAGTGCCAATACCATTGTATATAATTCAATGACAACACCCAGAGGCCGGCAATTCCACCTGGTGTTACCGGATGGCTCTCAGGTATGGCTGAATGCACAAAGCTCTATTCGTTATCCTACTGCCTTTACAGGGAAGGATAGAAGGGTGGATATCAGCGGTGAGGTCTATTTTGAAGTAAAGAAAGATGAACAGAAGCCCTTTTTCGTGAATGTTCCGGGCAGAGCAGAAATAGCCGTATTAGGTACAGATTTTAATATAAAGGCATACACCGAAGAACCATATTTGAATACAACGCTCGTAAACGGAGCCGTAAAAGTAGTAGCAAAGGGGCAAAGCACGATACTAAGGCCCGGATATACAGCGCAGATAGGGGAACAGGGAAACATCAAAGTAGTGTCTGCTGATACAGAACAGGTACTGGCCTGGAAAAACGGTGCATTTTATTTTGATGGCGCCACTTTACAGGAAGTGATGCGTGAACTGTCCAGATGGTATGATATTGAAGTAGTATACGAACCAGGAGTACCGGATACCCGTTTCGGCGGGAAAATAAGCAGGGATGTGAATCTTGCCGGTTTATTAAGAGGTCTTCAGGCCACCGGCGTACATTATAGAATTGAACAGGGACGAAAATTAGTGGTCTATAAATAATAGTTATCAATCAAAACCGGGAATGCCAATGATACTTACCTGGTAATCTGAAATCAAAAACCAACCATAAAAACAAAACCGAAAGTGGTGGAACACTTTCGGTGGCGTATGGTATTAGTCAAAATTCGCTGCAACACTCATTTTAACAACCAAACAATGCAATTTATGCAAAAAAATGCTGATTGGTCCGGGATCTTCGTGCACCTGCTACAAAGACCAAAGGACAGAACAGGTCCCTATTCAAATTTATATCGGGCAATGAAATTAACAGTGATCTTGCTGACCGTAGCTTTTTTGAATGTTCAGGCTGCCGGTTTTTCTCAAAATGTAACACTTTCAGGAAAAAACCTTTCCCTGAAGAAGGTCTTTGGTGCTATCGAAGAGCAAACAGGGTACATGGTATTCTATAACCAGGATGTACTGACGAATGCCAAACCGGTGTCTGTATCTGTAAAGGATATGTCACTGACATCCTTCCTGGATGTTGTGCTGGCAGATCTTCCCGTATCATATATTATTGAAGGGAAAACTATTTACCTGTCACAGCAGAAAACAGCTGTTCAACCCCCATCATTACCACCTCCGGGAGAGATCACCGGTACTGTAAGAAGTACTTCCGGAGAGTTACTGGCTGGTGTATCCATTAAGCTGAAACGAACCAATACAGGTACTATCACCTCTCAGAAGGGAACATTTACACTGAGTGACATTGTCCAGGGAGATATCGTACAATTATCTATAGTGGGATATATGCCCGTTGAAATAGTGATTCAAAGCACAGGTGAAGGATTGACTGCTGCCATTGTTAAGAGCAGGCAACAGAATGCTTCACTGAAAGTCTTCAAAGGTGAGAACTTTAATATTGCTATTACCATGGTGCCGGTTGTGAGCAACCTGTCAGAGGTAATAGTCAACAAAGGATATTATACAGAGAGCCAGCGCCTGTCTACCGGTAGTGTGTCCAGTGTGGATGCTAAAACGATCGAAAAACAGCCGGTTACGAATGTATTGCAGGCGCTCCAGGGGCGTGTTCCCGGTTTAAGTATTGTGCAGAACAATGGTTTCCCTGGTTCCAGCTTTAATGTACAGGTAAGAGGGATCAATTCCATGCTGAGAACCTCTACACCGCTTTATATAGTAGATGGAGTACCATTCCTGTCTGAAGCTATCAATTTACAGACAGGTACTGAAATTATTGGCGCCAATGGTTCTACCAGTCCGCTAAACAGTATCAGTCCGGCAGACATTGAACGTATCGAAGTACTGAAAGACGGGGATGCTACCGCGATCTACGGCTCACGTGGTGCTAATGGTGTGATACTGATCACCACAAAAAAAGGCAAACCGGGAAAAACCAGGTTTGACCTGAACGTGAACACAGGAGCTTCGCATATCCCTAAAACAGTACCGGAACTGAATACACAGGAATACCTGGCGATACGCAAACTGGGCTTCAAAAATACCGGTGCCACACAAACGGCTACCAATGCGCCGGACCTGGTACTCTGGGACCAGAACGCTTATACCGATTTTCAGAAACTGCTGATAGGAAATACAGCTAAATCCACAGATGTCAATGCAAGTGTATCAGGTGGAGATCTGAGAACAAACTTCCTGATCAGTGGTACCTATCATAATGAAACAACTGTATACTTCCTGGATAAATCCTACAAAAGAGGATCAGCCAATTTCAGTTTGAATCACAACACAGCAGACCAGAAACTGGGTATCAACTTTTCAGCGATGTATAGCGCTGATAACAACAGGTTGTCTGTAGAAGACCTGACTGCCCGCGCATATCAGACTTCCCCAAACTATCCTTTATATAACCCTGATGGAAGTCTGTATTGGAACGGTTTTCTGGTGCAGAACCCGATAGCTGTTATGATGCGTACCAACCGTAACAAAACATCCAATCTGAACAGCAATCTGAATATTCGTTACAGACCTGTTACAGGGCTTGAATTTAAGATCATGGGAGGATTTGGCCGCGCAGACATGGATCAGGCACAGTTGATCCCTCGTGCTTCACAGGATATGTCAGTGGCTACTAATACTTCAAGGGCCATATTTGCTTACAGTTATACCAACAACTATATAGTAGAACCGCAGGTGAGTTATGTGAGAGGTGTAGGTCTGGGTACAATATCTGCGCTTGTTGGTGGCTCCTGGCAATACAGGAAATCCAGACAGCCTTATTATACATTGGCATCGGACTTTATTTCTGATGAATTCCTGGAAAATCTGGGATCAGCAGCAACGGTTTCAACAAGGTCCAGCTCTGCAGATTATAAGTTCGCCTCCATACTGGCAAGATTGAACTACACTTACAAAGACCGCTATGTACTGAATGGTATTTTCAGAAGGGATGGTTCTTCCAGGTTCGGGCCCAGCAACCGCTTTGGTAACTTCGGTTCCATCGGTGCTGCATGGATCTTCACTGATGAACCTTTCATGGCCGGTCAACAGAAATGGTTAAGCAGCGGAAAACTGCGTGGCAGCTATGGAGTTACCGGAAGTGATAACATCGGTAACTATGGTTATCTGGATACTTATTCATCTACCTCCTATAACTATAATGGTTCTACGGGATTGGTTCCTTCACGTATCGCTAACAGTAACTACAAATGGGAACAGACGATAAAGCAGGAGATAGCGCTGGAACTTGGATTCTTAAAGAACAGGATACGGTTCACACCTTCTTACTATAACAATAATACGGGTAATCAGCTGATCAGCTATACCATCAGCTCTCAGGCAGGTTTCAGCAGCTACCAGGCAAATCTGCCGGCTAAGGTGCAGAACAGCGGCTGGGAATTTACATTGAACACTATCAACATTATACATAAGAACTTTACCTGGACCAGCAACCTGAACGTTTCGATGAACCGTAACAAGCTGAAATCCTTCCCAAATATCGAAAAGAGTTCTTACTACACGAGCTATGTTGTAGGTAACCCTATTTCCAGCATCTATGTTTACAAATATGGAGGTTATGACAGTACCACCGGTCTGCCTAAAGTAGTGGATCTGGATAAGAGCGGGACCATTTCTTACGGGTTATATGATAAAAAACTGGGTGACCGGTACTTTTATGGTACCAGCTTCCCGAAATATTTTGGTGGCTTTAGTAACTCATTTACCTACAAACATTTTTCACTGGACGTGATGCTCCAGTTCGTAAAACAAACCGGCAGAGACCTGCTGGCCTCTGGTTCATATCCTCCGGGATATATCTACAATGTATCTAAATCATCACTGGCTAAATACCTGGCTGATGGCCCTGCGGATGAACGTCATGTACTGTCTGGTTATAACAGCAGCGTAGGCAACTATTTCAGCTCTGATGCCATGATGGTGGATGCATCATTCATTCGTCTGAAAAGCGTTGCTTTCTCATACGATCTGCCTGCTCAGATAGCACTGAAAATGAAAATGAATGCAGCGAAGCTGTATATACAGGGACAAAATCTTTTTACGATCACTTCGTATAAAGGATTTGATCCTGAGTCGCAGGGAATGTCCCTGCCTCCGTTACGTACCTTATCTGCTGGCTTAAAAATTTCTTTCTAATGAGACGAATAGCACTTATCAATATATTACTCATAGCAGGTTTGACTGGCTGTGAAAAGCTGATAGAAATCCCTGCTCCTGTTACAGAGATGTCCAGCTCATTGGTGTTCAGTTCAAAACAGACAGCGCTGGCCGCATTATCCGGAGCTATGAGCAGTACCACCGGCTCTCTGACGATGTCATTATATCTTACAACAAATACTTCGCTGGCAGCTGATGACATGCAATTTATAGCTAACACCAACTATGAGGAATTAGAGAAGAATACTTATCTGCCGTTGTCCAGCACTAGTGCAGTCAACAACATCAATTCAATGTGGGTAGATCTGTATGCCGGTATTTACAGGTTTAACAGTCTGCTGGCAGGAGTAGAAACCAGTACAGCTCTTTCTGATTCACTGAAAATTCAGATGACTGCAAACGCAAAATTTATGCGTGGCCTCTGTTATTTCTACCTGGTAAATCTGTATAAAGATGTACCCCTGATCTTAACAACAGATGTAAGTCAGACTGCACTGGCACCTAAAGACTCTGCCAGCAAAATATACAGTCAGATCATTACAGACCTGACACAGGCCCGTGATGTATTGCCCGACAATTATTCATCTGTGGCCGGTACAAGGACGGTCATTACCAAATGGGCAGCCAGTGCATTGCTGGCAAGAGTATACCTGTATACCGGACAATGGAGCCTTGCAGAGCAGGAAGCCTCTAAAGTGATAGATGGCAGTGGTTCATTGTTCGTAATGAAAAGCACAGCTACTATCGGTGATATCTTTGTAAGAGCTAACAGCGAAGCCATTTTACAGTTTGGTTCATACCTTTCGGCAATAACCGGTTATACTTATGAAGGCCTGAGCTTTGCCAGTACCTATACCCAGTATTCACTGCGGTCTGATCTTCTCAACAGCTTTGCGGCAAATGATGTACGACGTACAAAATGGGTACGAGATACTACCTATCTGGGTACAATCAATAATCAACCCTATAAATTCAAGGTGACTACCAATGCTAACGGTACCGGACGTATGGAAGCACCTACTGTTCTCCGACTGGCAGAACAATACCTGATCCGTGCGGAAGCAAGGGTACAATTACAGCGTGCAGTGGAAGGACGTGACGATATGAATGTGGTACGTGTACGTGCCGGAGTAGATGCGAGTACATCCACAGATGCTGCTGCTATTGCACTGGAAATAGAAGAAGAGAACAGACATGAATTCTTCTGTGAAAATGGCCATCGCTGGTTCGACCTTCGGAGAACCGGCAGGATCAATACTGTGCTGGGTGCGCTTAAACCAACATGGCAATCACGTGCGGCTTATTTCCCGCTGCCACAAACTGCTATTAACGCCAATCCTAACCTGATACAAAATCCTGACTACCAGTAGTTCTGGTACCCGGAATACATTCATTTGTATTCCGGGTATTCCTTTCATTTACTGCAACACATTATTATGTGATGCCAGAGAACCTGTTTGAATTAATCTGTTTATGAATACAAGTATTGTAAAAATTGAGAACCTTTCGCACAGGTACAGTAAGGCCTGGGCTATAAAGGATATCAACCTGGATATCAGGCAAAAGGGGATTACTGGTTTTCTGGGTTCCAATGGAGCCGGCAAATCTACCACTATGAACATTTTATGCGGTGTGTTAAATCAAACGCAGGGAAATGTATTGATAGATGGCATTGATCTGCGCACACGACCATTGGAAGCTAAAAAACTGATTGGGTTCCTGCCTCAGAATGCACCATTATACCTGGACCTTACAGTAGATGAGTATTTACGTCACTGTGCCTATATGCGACTTATTCCTAAGAATAAGATCCGCTCGTCTATGGAAGAAGCGAAAGAGAGATGTGGTGTTGCCCATTTCAGTAACAGGCTGCTCAAGAACCTCTCTGGTGGATACAAGCAGAGAGTGGGGATAGCGCAGGCCATCATTCACAAACCTAAACTGGTAGTACTGGATGAGCCTACGAATGGCCTTGATCCTAACCAGATCACAGAGGTGAGAAGTCTCATTAAAGAAATAGGAGAGGACCGCTCTGTTATCTTCTCTTCCCATATTCTTTCAGAAGTACAGGCAACCTGTGATACTATCAAAATGATAGAACAGGGAGTAGTTGTTTTTAGTGGAACTGTAGATGATTTCAACAATTATATCGAGCCGGACTCTATGGTATTGTATCTGAAAAATCCACCGGCAGAAGCTGAATTGCTGGCTATTGAAGGGGTTACGCAGGTGAAAGTACTGACCAGCACCAAGATCAGGGTTAGTTTTAATTCCTCTCCGGACATCGCTGAAAAGATGATCGAATACAGCGTAAACAGGGGCTGGAAGATGCAGGAGATCCATCTGGAAAGAAGTTCTCTGGAAGAAATATTTGCACGATTATCCAATAAGATTACAATGTAGTTTAGTTAAGCTCCATTTTTTGTAACAAAACATAATAGGCTCCGTTAGGAGCCCCGTGTTTGTAGCAACACATTAAACAATAAACACAGACTCCGTAGGAGTCCCCTATTATTCGCGAGTTAGGGGACTCCTACGGAGTCAATTAAAGAGGATATAAATATTTTCTACAAACACGAAGCTCCTAACGGAGCTTAACTGAACGACATTGAATAAGATTAAATAAATTTTTTAAGATGAAAATTGCTTTCAGAATAGCCCGGTTAGAACTCAGCAATCTGTTTTACTCTCCTGTTGCCTGGGTGGTGCTGGTCATATTTATGATACAATCCGGCTGGGAATTCAGTCATCTGATAGAACGGATGGAACGCTCCCAGCAAATGGGAATGGGTTCTTCCGGCATGACAGGGACTCTTTTTTCCGGGTATGTTGGTGTATTCACAAAAATGAAGGAGTACCTGTATTTGTATATCCCTTTATTGACGATGGGGCTGATCAGCCGGGAAACTGGTAGTGGCTCTATCAAACTTGTATATTCTTCTCCTGTAAAAGTGAGCGCTGTGGTGTGGGGGAAATACCTGGCAATGGTAGCGTATTGCGTGTTACTGATGCTTTGCCTGGTACTGCTGGAAATCATCGCAGGAGTTATTATTAAAGATGCGGACCTGTCTTTTATTAGTTCCGGTATCATCGGACTGTTTTTGCAGATTTGCGCTTATTCGGCTATTGGTCTGTTTATGTCTTCACTCACCACTTACCAGGTAGTGGCGGCTATCAGTACACTGGCTTTACTGGCGGGTTTGAATTATGTAGGCAATTTATGGCAGGACATTGATTTTGTAAGGGACCTTACTTATTTTCTGTCAATATCCGGAAGGGTGGATGAGTTTATAGAGGGGCTCATCACCAGCAAAGATGTGTTCTATTTCGTTATCGTTATCTGCATGTTTGTTGGGCTTACAATTCTGAAACTTAAAGGTGACAGAGAGTCTAAATCTCCGGCATTGAAATCGGCGCGTTATACCGCCCTTATCGCCCTGGCACTGCTGACCGGATATATTACTGCCCGTCCTCAGCTGACCGTTTACAAAGATATGACGGCCAACAAAAGACGTACACTCACCCCAAATACGCAGGAGATCGTGCGTAAGCTGAAAGATCCGCTGACGGTGACTACTTATGTAAACTTACTGGACCAGAACTATTATTCCGGATTGCCGTCTTCCAGGAATACAGACTTAGCCCGGTATGACCAATATTTCCGTTTTAAGCATGATATAGATGTGAAGTATGTTTACTATTACGATACTGCGTTTAACAATGTTGAATTGTTCATGCGTAATAAAGGATTACCCGTAAAAGAAGTAGCCCGCAAAATGACGGCTTCCATGAAGCTGGATTTCAAAGATTTCCTCTCTCCTGCGGAGATCCGTAAAATAATCGACCTGAGCAGTGAGCAGAATAGAGTGGTGCGTATTTTACAATACGGTAATAAAACTGCTTATCTCCGGATGTATGATGATATCATGCGTCAACCCAGTGAGAAAGAGTTTGCTGCTGCGTTGAAACGCCTGGCTGTAATACCACCCAAAGCTATATTCCTGAAAGGTCATAATGAAAGGAGTATACGTAGAATGGGTGACAATGATATAAAATTGCCTACTACAGAAATTACTTTCCGTAGTTCTTTGGTAAATCAGGGATTTGATGTGGATGAGTTATCTCTTGAGGATGCAGATCTTCCCGCTGATGTAGCAGTATTAGTAATCGCTGATCCCGGTACTCCTTATTCATCTGTAGAAATGAATAAGATAAAAAATTATCTCGATGCAGGAGGTAATCTGCTTATTGCCGGAGAACCAAAGCGCAGGGATATCATCAAGCCTTTACTCGACCTGATAGGCGTGAAACTGGATGCTGGTGTGATACTACAGAAAAGTGAGGATTTTGCGCCATCCCTGTTCCATGCACCACTTACTCCGGAAGGAATGCAATTGCTGGGTGCCAGACCATCTCCGCGTCTTATGGCAGGAATGGTTTTTCCAGGTGTAGCAACACTTTCATGGGATTCTTCGAATGCATTTAAAGTAACGCCTCTCATTGTTGCCAATACGCTTAATTCAATCCGCAGAACTGCCCAGATAGATGATAGTCTGCGTTCAGTAGAATTCAGCGATGTCTTACATGATGAGAAGGGTGCATTCCCGGTAGTGATAGGGCTTACCAGAAATATAAATAAGAAAGAACAGAGGATCCTGGTATCCGGAGATGCTGATTTTATGAGCAATGCAGAATTACTGAGAAGCAATATTCAGACAGGTAATTTTACTTTTATGATGGAGTTATTCAGATGGTTTTCGTTTGATGATTTTCCTGTTGATACATACAGGGAACCTTCTACCGATAATGCAATTCTGACAAATGCCAATGGTGTTTCTATGATGACGTGGTTCCTGTTAGTGGTGCTGCCTGGTATAACAGTAATCGCTGTTGCAATTATGCTTTTAAGAAGGAAAAGAAGATAAAATATGAAGATGCTTAAAAGATACCTGTCGGCCACTTTGCTGTTATGCGCACATGTGGCTTTGGGGCAGGATAAACAGAAGTTGATTGCGTTGGACCCCGGAGTAAAAACGGGCAAACTGGCCAATGGCATGCAATATTACATTAAGAGGAATACAGAGCCTTCAGGACGTGTGGTAATGTATCTTGCCAATAAAGTCGGTTCAATACTGGAAACGGATAATCAGCGTGGGCTGGCACATTTCATGGAACACATGAATTTCAATGGCACCACTCATTTCCCTAAAAACGAACTGGTAAATTATCTGCAGAAGTCAGGTGTGCGTTTCGGTGCAGACCTGAATGCCTATACAACTTTTGATGAGACTATCTTCCAGCTGCCGCTGCCATCAGACGATAGCTTATTGCTGGGGAAGGGATTACAGATCATGCGTGACTGGGCAAAAGGAGCATTACTGGAAGGTACTGAGATCGATAAAGAAAGGGGAGTCATCCTGGAAGAAAAGCGTTTGAGAACAGGGGTAGAGCAACGTATTCAGGATCAGACGATGCCTTTGATACTGAATCATTCCCGTTATGCAGAACGTGTACCTATCGGAACAGATGAAGTACTGAATCATTTCAGCTATAAAGAAATCAGGACGTTTTACGAAGACTGGTATCGTCCGGATTTACAGGCGCTCATCATTGTGGGAGATATTGATGAAGCAAAAATGGAAAGAGAGATTAAGCGTTTGTTCTCTGATCTGAAAAGTCCGGCAAAGATCCGTAAACGTGAACAATATACGGTCCCGCTGAAAGGAGAAAATCATTTCCTTGCTATTACTGATAACGAGATGACGAGTACATACCTGCGGGTATTGCATAAGTTCCCGGTTCAGGAAGTACGTACAGAGGATGATTACCGCAAGGAACTGATCCATAGCTTTTACAGTCGCATGATGAATGCAAGACTGGCTGAGGCCGTACGTGTGGCTGATCCTGCTTATATCAATGCAGGTAATGGGTTTGAAGATTTGTATGGTTGTCTGGACGCATTTACAGTGAATATTACTTTGAAACCCGGAGAGATTGAAAGAGGTGTAAAAGCTGTATACACAGAAATGGAAAAAGTAAAACGTTTTGGTTTTACTGATGCAGAACTGAAGAGGACCACGGAGAGTTATCTGAAAGGTATGGATGCCCTTTACCTGGAGAAAAATAAAAAGAAATCTCAATCCTATGCAGACCAGTACCTCAATTATTTCCTGGGTAAATCACCTGCGCCGGGCATTGAATATTATCACAATGCCGCAGCACGTATAGTACCTGCTATCAAATTGGAAGAGATCAATAATGTTATCAGGGAATATCAGCGTGATACCAACCGGGATATTTTTGTTGTGTCATCTTCTTCGCAACTTCCATCTGAAACAACCGTATTGTCATGGATTTCCGCAGTGCAAAACGGGGAGGTCGCTGCTTACAAGGAAGATCTGGGCAAGGGGGCTTTAACAGCGCAGTTGCCGGCCGCTGGTCGCATTATTAAGAAAACGGAGGACCAGCAGCTGGGTACTACAACGCTGGTATTAAGTAATGGTGTAACTGTTGTACTTAAGCCAACAACATTTAAGAATAACGAGATACAGCTATATGCATATAGTCCGGGTGGTACATCACTTTATTCAGATGCTGATTATGAATCAGCCAGTAATGCAACGGCGCTTGTGCGTTCCAGTGGATTAGGAACTTATAATGCTGTACAGCTGAGAAATTATCTGTCGGGTAAAAATGTGCAGATCGCTCCTTATATATCAGAAAGGTATGAAGGTATCAGTGGTGTAAGTGGGAAAGAGGATCTGCCACAGGCTTTTGAACTGATCTATGCTTACTTTACAAGTCCCCGTTTGGATCCGGACTTTTTTAATGCCAGCATTGCACAGGCACGTTCTAATGTGGTGACCAGGCGTAGTAATCCTGCCAATGTTTTTATTGATACTGTCAACACTTTATTATATGGGAACAATATCCGTAAAACGGCAGCTACAGTAGAAAGAATAAATACTATCAATGCAGATAGAGCATTAGCGATCTATAAAGAGCGTTTTGCAGATGCTTCCGATTTTGTATTTACTATTGTAGGCAGCTTTACAGTAGAAGAAATGGAGCCATTGCTGCTTAAATACCTGTCAGTCCTGCCTGCGAACGGACGTAAGGAAACGGCACGGGACCTGGGGTTGTATCCTCCTGATAAAGGCTTCTCAGCGGTTATCAAAAAGGGAAAAGAAGACAAGGCAACTGTTGCAATGGCATATGTAGGACAATACAATTATTCTCAGCAGGAGAACCTGTTGATGGATGCTTTATCAGAATGCCTTCATATAAGATTGCTGGAAAGACTGAGAGAGGAAGAGGGAGGTGTATATACTGTTAGTGTAACGCCTGCTACTTATAAATATCCTGTGAATCGCTATTCTCTGAATATTAGTTTCACTACTTCTCCTCAGCAAAGAGAAAAACTGGTAGCCGCTGTAAAAGATGAATTAAGGAAGATAAAAGAAAGTGGTCCTTCAAAAGAGAATGTCGAAAAGTTCATTGCTGAACAACAACGGACAATAGAACTGAAGCTGAAAGATAATGGCTTCTGGCTGGACAGGATCGTTTATGAAAACAGGGAAGGGGAAGATATTACAGGGTTATTGCATTATAATGATGTGCTGAAGCAGGTAACACCGGAAAAGATAAAAGAGATGGCTGCTAAATATTTTGATGAAGGGAAGTCGTTTGTGTTTGTACTGGAGAAGGCCTCCGATTAAAATGGAGCATGGGGGTGTATCTAAAATAACTGATACACCTTCAATATGTTTACTGTAAAACATAATGCATTTCGCAAAACATAATAGGCTCCGTCAGGAGCCCCGTGTTTGTAGCAAATGTTTATATTCTCTTCAATTGACTCCGTAGGAGTCCCCTGATATTCGCTAATTAGGGGACTCCTACGGAGTCTGCATTTTGTTGGTTAACATGTTTTCTACAAACACGGGGCTCCTGACGGAGCCTTTTAATGTCTTACTAGAACACACCTTCTTATTTATTTGGTATTCTTTCTTTATTTTAATCTTTCCATTTGTTAATTTCCTCTTCCGGTAATCCGCAGTCTTTTAAGACAATGGTAAAGTCTTTAGCTTCCACATCCCAGTCAGTGGAATAAGCCATGAAATTTTTTGTAATGGGAATCTCATTATTCAATTTATTATTATTCAGTATCCACGCTGTTTTTCTGGCCATGGCAATCGCCAGATCATAATCTTCCAATATATTTACTTCGTTCATAAAAGCCCAGAGTAAGCGTTCAAATGACCGGCCTTCCACCAGCGTTCGTTCGTTATCAAAATAAAACAGTTCTGTTACTCTGTCTTCACCTTGTAGCTTCTCAATATCCTCCTGTTGTTGCTGAGAAAAAATACCTATCACCGGACTGAAAGTACCGATTGACTGGAAATCAATTTCTAATATCCCCATTGGTGTTGTCATCTCCACCGTTTTCAGTGTGGCTATAATTTCTGTAGCTATTAGCTGGGAAACCTGATCAGACAACTGCTGTAAGGTAATATTAGTGGGTGTTTTTACATAACTGTATAGTACACTGTTGTCGCTGGAAGTATCCAGTATTTCATCCAGTTCTCCGGCGTCATTATAATTATATTTCTTCTGTAATTGATATTCACCTGATGCCGGAGCGATGTACAAACAGTCAGCAGTGCTGATCCTGTTATCTGTGTAATGATATAATTCAAAACAGCAAAAAAGAGAATATTCATTTTTGAGTAGATTATTCATGATCTCAGTTTTGGTTGTTCCATGTAATTCAGGATCTATTGTTCCATTGATCCTTATTGACTGGAAACTGATTTTTTCATCCCCTTTATATATAATACGCTGAATGCAGGAAGGGGAGGCTGTTGTAACATCATACTCTATATATTCGATTAGTGAGTCTGTATAAGTATAATAGCCTTTTTTAGACACTTTATCCTGGCGCTGGTATTCAAAATAACAGGGTCTGTTGAATTGATCCAGTCCATAAATGAAATTATATCCAGGAAGTCTTTCTGTTGAAAGGATCCTTAATTCATCAAATTGATCTTTGTTATAATCTCCTAATTCAAATCTGATAGTTGGAGCATAGACCGTTTTTACAGCCTGGGGCAGTATATTTTCTTCATCATAAGCAGATAACCATCTGTCAATTATATCCTGTTTTAACTGAGATAAAGTCATTTAATAAATATATGAAAAAGAAGTTATCTCAGGAATAGAAAATCAGGCTATCAAAAGTATTTGTAGATACTAAAAAGGCTCCGTTAGGAGCCCCGTGTTTGTAGCAAAACATAATACATAACAAACACAGACTCCGTTAGGAGTCCCCTATATATGAGTTAGTAGGGGACTCCTAACGGAGTCAAATTGAATTGATTAATACGTTTGCTACAAACACGGGGCTCCTAACGGAGCCTATTATGTTTTGCCGTAAACATATCGAGGGCGTATTAGTTACTTTTGACAGCCTGAATAGCCAAATATTTTTATCCTGCTTCTTTAATGCCAGAATTTGCTTCTGGTATTATGCCGTCTGAATTTTCTCACTGCCTCTAAGTTTCTGAGTAGTACGTTTGGTGCTGCTGTTGGTGGTGCCTTTGCCTGTTCATAAGCACCTACAGATTTAAATGCCATTACCATATCATAATCCATTCCTACCTGTCCTGCATCGAAAGGTACATTACCAGCATTATCCCTAAACCATAACTTCCATTCCGGACTACCAGGAGTAAACACAATTAAGCTGTCTGATGTTGGGAATGGAGCCGGTAACAGGAATGATTTAAATGTATCCTGTGCAGGGCTATGGCAACTCATACAGGAAGATAAAGCCAGGTTTTTATACGGCTGTTTTGTAACAATATCATAAGCTACCTGCGCTACAGCACCATCATTTGGTCCGCTTAATCTTCCTCCCCAACCTAATGTTTCTTTACTATATGCCGGTGCCTGGGCATTAATTACTGTTTCATACAGTTTTTGATCCGGATGAAGGGTGCTGTTAACGTCCGGATCATTACCCCACATGGCGCCTAATGGAACCATTTTATCCCACATATTACCCGGAGCATCCATGTCATATACAAAAGTGGAGTATACCCATCCGGTTTTCGGAGATGTTTTACTATCCTTTACAATAACGTCCATCTGGAAAAAACTGACTTTACGCATCTGATAGCCTCTTTTCGGATTCTCCATTGTAGGGATGGTATCATACACATAAAAGGTTTGTGCGTCTTTCAGTACGGGCCAGTATGGAGCATTAACATTTGAAAAGGCAAATTTTACGATAACACTGCCTTCTGTGAACTGTGCCGCATCATTCAACAGGTTCACTTTTTGTCCTGTTTTTCCCCAGATCTGCCCTACAGTGTAACCTGCTGTTGAATCATATAAAACCAGGGCATATCCGGCTTCATCTTCTTTCAACGTTTTAAACATATTAGCCGGATTTCCGTTGCCTAAGTAAGTTCCCAGTATGGCTTCTCTTTGTGATCCCAGCCAGGGTTCCTGGAACCAGCCATATTTAGCAGCAGTCCATCCTTTATTGTTAGTGAAAAAAGGCAATACATTCGGGGCCACATAGCTTTTTAATGAATCCATGTAAGCAAATACATTTGATGCAGAAATAGGCTGACCATTTAATGCCTGCTGCCAGGGAGGATTTACAACAGGAGTAACACTTGCTGGATAATCGTGACTGAGTACAAAAAGAGAATCAGGATATTGCTCTTTTGATGGTACAGAATCCCGGTGGTTTTGGAATGCACCGTAGTCCTCTGTTAGAACAGAATCAATTTCGGGGCCGTGGCCTTTGGGGGGAGGGTTATTGCCGCAATTATATGCAACAATTGTTATGACAAATAGGGTAATAAAGGCAGTTAAAAGGCTTGGTTTGTTCTTCATGGTATTTTGAATTTTGCCATTTCTTACAAACCAGCGAACATTTTTGTTCGTTATAAGGCAATAATGAATATAATGAACAGGATTACGCCTTCAGGAAATCCCCGTCAATGATCATCAGTTTTACTCCATTTGCAGATACAGAGCGGTGAGAACTCAGTTCATCCGAAACAACGTAGGTCATTCCCTTGGCCAGGATGGCGCTTTCGCCATTTTGTAATTCACTTATGAATTCCCCCTCTAAACAATGTACGATATGCCCTTTCTTGCACCAATGGTCGGCAATATACCCCGGTGAATATTCCACTATCCGGATTCTTAACCCCGGAAATTGAAGTGTTTGCCAGTAAGCTGTGCCCGTTTCACCTGCATGTACTGTTTTGGGGATTTCAGACCAATCGATTGTTTGAAAAGGAATACTTATACTCATAGCGTGTTTATGGGTTTTAAAACTTATTATAAAGATATAATATCCGGGATATCATCTATCCTGATAATAAATAAGATTATACTTATATTTATGAATACAGGTAAATACATCGTTATGCAAAATGAAGTTAACAGACGGAAATTCATCACCAATATTACAAAAGGGGTTGGGTCCGCAGTCATATTATCATCTCCATTGGTAAGTTTTGCCTCCGGCTTTCTGAGAACGCCTGTTACTGTGGGGGAGGTCATGGATCTGTTTAAGAAAGAGGTGTCTCATGAAATGGGAACAGACACGGTAGATACGTTAAAGGCCGGTAATAGGGATATTGTAGTAACCGGTATTGTAACAACGATGTTTGCTACTATAGAAGTGATCAGAAAAACCATTGCGCTGGGAGCAAACTTTATCATTGCTCATGAACCTACTTTTTATAATCACCGGGATGAAACCCAATGGCTGGAGAATGATGAGGTATATCGTTATAAAGCAGATTTGCTAAAGCAGCATAATATTGCCGTATGGCGTAATCATGATTACATTCACAGCGCAAAGCTGGATGGTGTAATGGAAGGAGTGGCAGATCAGCTGGAATGGAAAAAATATCAGGAAGAGAATCAGGTGATTTATAATTTACCTGCTATTACGCTTAAAGCAATGATCAGTCACCTGAAATCAAAATTGCATATTCAGACAGTACGTTATATTGGAAACCTGGATCAATTGTGTAAAAAGATCCTGTTATTGCCTGGTGCTGCTGGTGGCACAACACAAATTAAAAAGATCAGTACCATGAAACCAGATGTACTGGTGTGTGGAGAAATATCCGAATGGGAAACCGCGGAATATGTGAGGGATGCCCGCGCCAAAGGACAGCAATTATCATTAGTGGTGTTGGGGCATATTGCCAGTGAAGAACCCGGATCTGTATTTATGGCGCAATGGCTTAAAGAGAAATTCCCACAGATTAAAACATCACATATACCGGCTGGTAATTCCTTATCCTTTCTATAATTCAGTCAATTCTTTCGAAGGGAACAAGATTTTGTTCTTTCAATTTCGCTAACAAAAGATCTGCGTATCTGTGTGCACGATATTCTTTAACAGTCTTAGGAATTTTTAAGTACAAGTCCCAACGTTTTTCCCATTCTTCAAACTCTTCGTCTTCCTTCCTGGGCTGTTCAACGACTTCTGAATAATGTACATGATGTCCGAATTCATGTAATAATGTTCGGTACAGCTGAGTGTTCCTGACATTATTAATTTCGAGTCTTGTAATATAACATCGTTTATCAGCTATGAATGGGTGGCCATCTGCCTTCAAACGTTCTAACTCGGCTTGCGCTTCAATTGAAAGATTTTTCTCCCAACGGATATTTTTACTATAGTCTGCAGCTTCGAGAATAATTGCAGGATAAAAGTCATTTTCAAACTCATAAGAGTATATTGCTCTTCCCCAAACCGGAGATATAATTTCTTCTTTTCTTTTAGGCTGTCTGAATACTATGAATTTTACAAGTCCATAATCAGCAGGAGGGATATGTTTGATCATGTTTTCAACATCCTTCACTGAACAGGCATGCTGACTTGAAGACCGCGTTCCTTCAATTATAAAAGTGAATGCATGACCATTTATAACCTTCTCTGCTTTTTCATAATTGTCCAGACGCTCATGGAAGCTTTTGGCAACAAGACAGGGGGAGGGAATAGTAAGTTTATTGTTTTTCCCATAACCTTGTTTCGAGGTCCCGATATTTCTATTTCTTCTAGTGGGATTTCGCATTTACAATGGAATTGAATTCAGATTATTTATATTTCATATGTATGAATATGAACCCTTTTCAATATGTAAATGTAAAATTATTTCTCTCATCAAAAGAATATTACAGCCTATTTCTCCTTTACTTTATTGGAAAAATCAAGTTGTAAATCATTCAGTAAGGAATCATACCCGGCTTTATCCATAAACGCAGCAGGATTGTATTTGTCGCCGGGTTTATGTTTTGTATGAAGTCCGAACTGGCTGGAATGGGAAGCCAGCCATATATCGAAGGTTAATTTCTTCATTTCACGCAGGGTATATGCATAATCGCTGGCAATTTCAGGGTATGCAGGTATTTCCGAAAACTTTTTCTCTGTAACAATGGTGGGCATGTTAGCTATCAATACACGATAAGATCTTTGCTCATCCTTCACATCAAACAGAAAACTACAGGAGCCTTTTGTATGACCAGGATGATGAAGCATTACCAATCGTGCCTCTCCCAGTTTTATAGTATCTCCGTTATTCAGTAGCCGGTCGATCTTAACAGGTTCATAATAATTACTAAGGGCGTAATCAGACCTTCCACCATCTGCCACCACCGATGAATCTCCTCTGTCAACCATCATTTTGGCACCGGTAAGGCGCTGAATAGTAGCCATTCCGCTTATATGGTCGTTATGTGCCTGTGTAGTCAATAGTATACGGATATCAGCAGGATTGAAGCCTAAAGTTTTAATGTTTTTATTGATCATATCAACTGAAGCAGCAAGCCCTGTATTAATAAGGATATTCCCTGCCGATGTGGTGATCAGATAACAGGCCAGATCATAGGTGCCAACATAATACAGATTACCGGCTATCCGGAATGGCTGATAAGGGGCAGACCATTCCGGATGTGGATCTTTAGGCGCTGATATCGTTTGAGCATTTGCGAAATGACCGGCAAACAATATAATAGCTATCAGGATTATACTTTTTTTAAACATGGGTACAAATCTAATAATTAAATGATCTTATTAACTCCTGGAATTTTCACCAGTATCTTACCCAGCAAGATAGCACTTATAACACCCAGTGGCGCCACAATCAGCAATTTCAATGAGGAATCTACATGCCAGTTAGCCAGCAGTAATGATAACACAACTAAAGGCAGTGGATGAAAGATATAAATAGCAAATGCTTCTCTTGATAACAGGGTAGAAGGGCCATTCCATTTGTATTTGAAGATGCCCGTCATAGCAATGATAATAGAAACCCCGGTTACCTGTTCCCAGATACTGTACATAAAGGAAAGCATATTCCATCCACCTGAAAAATTCTCAATGGGGCTGTGTGAGATAATTCTGAGGACGAACATAGTAGGGAAACCTATAATGACCATCAACCAGGCGATCCGTCTGAAATTCTTTGCAGTATTATACTGTAATTGTTCGGCCCAGTTATTACGCCTTGCTATAATACCGATGGTAAACAATGCAATATACTGAGGGAAATGCCCGAACTGAAAACCTACAGGATGTAATACCCAGCCTACCGGAAATACTAATCTTACAAGGAAACTGATTAAGCCAAGGACCACTGCAAATAACAATATCCGTTTTGTTCCCGGTAACGAACTATCACCTGTTTTTACATTTCTCAATGCTATAAACAAAAACGTAAATACTAAAAGCGCTGCAACAAACCATAACACACCAAATTCTATCCAGTTATCATAGCCTTGCAGGTATTGCAGATAACTGATGGGATGATGCTGATGATACACGAGAAAACTCATGAATGGTGATAACAGCAGGGAATAAAATACAAGTGGTATTCCGAATCTTATTAACCTGTCCTGTATAAATTTCTTCGTTCCTTTTCGTTGTAAAGAAGGTTCTGTGAAATAAGCAGATAGTAAAAAGAAGAACCCCATGAAGAAAGACTGATTCGTTGACACGAAAACCGTCATTGCAATCAATGCACCTTCAATGCTGGTAGGTTGTTTGAAATACCATCCTCCGGGTGCACCATAACAAACGCAGGCATGGTGAAGGATGACGAGGATGGTAAGGACTACTTTAATATGATCGAGGTAATTTGTACGGGAGGTTTGCATAGCAGTATTTTATTGAATGTGAAATTACAGTTCTTCCAATATCTATGCTGTATATTTTGACAACAGGACAATAATCCGGGATCAATGATCATCTCCGTAAAAGAAAAATGGGATTTCCCGGTTGTAAACCAGAAAATCCCATTCGTTAAAAATTATCACTAATTACTGCTGCTCAGTATTTCATGTAGTTTAATATCAAGATCCTTTCCCCGAAGGTTTTTTGCAATGATCCTCCCTTCTTTATCCAGCAGGAAATTCTGTGGGATGCTTTGTATCGCATATAATCTGGCCACAACATTCCCCCAAAAGTTCAGGTCTGATAAATGTGTCCAGCCACCCAGTCCATCATCGTGGATGGCTTTTAGCCATTTGGCTTTGGCGTCCGGTGCATCCAGCGAAACGCTGATAACAGTAAAATTCTGGTCCTTGTATTTGTTAAAGGCACTCACAACAACAGGGTTTTCATGCCTGCAGGGTTTACACCAGCTTGCCCAGAAATCGAGCAGTACATACTTGCCCTTAAAATCATGGAGTGACACATTATTACCGGATGTATCTGCTTCAGTGAAATCAGGGGCCATCTCCCCAACAGCCGTTTTTTTAATATTCAGTAGCAGCTGATAATAAGCCGCTACTGATTTTTGGGCCTTTAATGTGTCGGACAAATAATCATAAACAGGTAGTACGCGTACCGGATCAGGTAACACACCTGCGTATTCTTTCAGGGCATCAAAGCTTACAAGACTGCCAGGATGTGTTTTAATGAATTGCTCAAAGACATCATCACGTTGCTGATACAAAACTGTCCTGTTGCCTTCTTCATCGGGTGTGGCTATTTTATTGTTAACAGGCTTTAATACCGCTCGCAGGTCATTAAGGTCCGTATTCAGGGGCGTACCGCTGATCCGGATATTCTTAACAGAATCAAGACTTTTTATAGTGATCACGCCAGGCTCCACATAAAAGTGAAACAGGTGATCATCAGGGATCTCATTCATGCCCTGCTCTTTGATATATACAGTACCCAGCACCGGTTCCTCTATGTTCCCGCTAAAACTGAATTCCCCTTTTTCAGTCAGTACGGAATCACGGACAAAGTTATCTCCTGATCTATAGAAAAGATAAACTTTTGCTGGTTGCGCTATCTCTCCTTTGACAGTAAATTGTTGTGCTGTTGCAAACGCTGGTAATATTGTGATTATACAAGCTAGTATCTTATTCATATGATCAATAATTGGAAGGATTTGGTGTGAGTGCAGGATTATTGGCCAGCTCCGTAGCCGGAATAGGTAGCAGCTCAGACGTGCTTTTCCATGTATCGGGTTTTTCAGCAGTCATTACCGCATTCACACGCCCGGTACGTACCAGATCGATCCAGCGGTGACCATAGCCTTCCCCAAACAACTCTACCCGGCGTTCCTGTTCTATGGCCAGCAACACGTCATTTTTAGTGGTGACACCGATCCCTGTAAGTCCTGCCCTTGCCCTGATGGCATTGATATCATCTACAGCACCCTGCAGGTTCTCCTGTTGCGCCCTTGCTTCTGCCCTGATCAGGTATTGCTCCGCCAGCCGAAGCAGCATATAATCCTCTATTGCGGCAGAACTGGTAGGAGTGCTGGTAGCTTTATACTTATAATCATAGTTAAAGGTGGTGCCTGAAAGAGTAGCGGTGCCAACCCATGTTGTCAGGCGGGCATCACCTGTTTCAAATGCATTGTACAGTTCCGGACGCATCTGCGACATGGTTAATAAAGAAGAATTGGCAGTGGGTACATTTATGCCGGCAAAGATGGTATAGTTATCGTAAGCACCACCGGCAGTATTGATCTGCCAGATGGCTTCTTTGCTGCCTCTTAGAAAAACCTTGTTCAGGTCCGGCTCCAGTGTAAAATCTGATGAGTTGATTAAAACACTGGCTTTGGCTTCTGCATTCGCCCATTGCTGCTGGTACAGATATACCCTGGCCAATAGTGCGGTAGCCATCCATTTATTAAACCGTCCGTTTCTTACTGAACCAACAGGCAATACCGCTTCGGCTTCTCTCAGGTCTGTGGCTATAGCTTCCAGCACAGTAGCTTTGGGAGTACGGGCCATCCTGGCGGTAACTGTTACATCCGTTGTTTTGATCAGCGGTACATCGCCGAAATAAGAGGTCAGATAAAGATGGCAAAAGGCCCTGAAGATTTTTGCTTCAGAGATATATATAGCTTTTAAGCTGTCTGATACAGGACTACCTGGTACTTTTTCTATAATACCATTCGCCTGGTAAATCACCTGGTAGAATATTGTCCAGATATTCTCCAGATCATTATTAGCAGCCGGTATGCTGTTATTCATAAAGCCATCATAGTTGTCAAGGCCATATGTGAATTCATCTGCATTAATGCCCATCAGGAAATCTCCCTGGTAAGTAAGAAAGTTAGCGGGTTTTAAAGCATAGGTATAGAGACCGTTTACAGCTGCCAGGGTATTGGTGGCATTGTCAAAAACAGCTTCGGATGTAATCTGATCTTTTGGCTGATCTATTTCAAGATATTTTCGGCAACCGCTCAGTGTATACAGCGCGGCCATCATCAATATGATACGTTTAATATTTTGCATAAGCTTTGCTTTAAAAAGTTAGTTTAAGACCGGCTGTCAATGTCTTCAATACAGGTGTTGCATTCTTTACTTCCGGATCAAGTCCTTTATACGGACTTATTGTGAACAGGTTTTGTCCCTGCACATAGATGAGGATATTTTGCGCTCTTATTTTTTGTATCAGCTTAACGGGCAGCTGATAGGAAAAAGACAGCGTTTTCAGCCTGATATAGGAGGCATCCGAATAAGCAGCATTGGATGCATACAACCTGTTCAGATATGCTGACCCTATCGGCGAAGAAGCGCTGGTAGTTAACCCGGGACGACTGGCACCTGGATTGGTGGGTGTCCAGTAATCTTCAGTCAGGAAAGTGGGTAGATTCACCTTGTAACCTACCGGAAAGTAATATGCCCTCAAAGCATTAAAACCATCTTGTTTGGCGAATTGCAGAAACAGGTCGAGGCTGAAGTTTTTATAGCTGAAAGTATTGCCCATCCCTCCATAAAACTTAGGATCTAAAGAGCCTATGTTCACATAATCGTTAGAGGAAGTGAGGCTGCCATCTTTGTTACGGTCTTCAAACTGAGGTATACCGGTTGAATCTGAAATACCTGTATAATGATAACCCCTGAACAGATTTAAGGACTGTCCCACTGTATAATAGGATGCATAGGCTGATGAAGCCAGACCAGGGAATTTCACCAGCGCATTTTTCGGAATGGTAATATTGAAAGTGGTCTGCCAGCGGAAGTTTTTGGTAGAAACGTTAGTCGTACTCAGCTCAAATTCCCAGCTGGTGTTTTGTACCAGCGCAGGCATATTGGCCTGATAATAAGGAAATCCGCTTTGTGCCGGCAGAGGGGTCTGTACCAGTTGATTGTCCGAACGGCTGCGGTAAAAGGTGGATGTAAATAAGATACGGTCTTTCAGGAAGCCTAATTCCAGCGCCAGTTCCAACTTCTTATTGGTTTCCCAGCGATATAGCGGATTAGCAATATTGTTGGCATATAAACCCAGGTTACCATTATAAGCCTGTTGATTGCTGGTGTATGTTTCAAGGTATCTGTAATCATTGATCTGGTCATTACCACTAATACCATAACTACCTCTCAGCTTACCAAAACTTAAGATCGGGGCCAGTTGTTCCACCATCTTCTCTCCGGAGAAGATCCAGGCGCCACCTGCTGACCAGAAATTACCAAACCGTTTACCGGGACCAAAACGTGAAGAGCCATCCCTTCTGAATGAAGCATTGAGGATATATTTATCCTCCCAGCGGAAATTCATCCTTCCAAATCCGGAGATATATTTATACTGTGAGCTGGTAAGCGTTGTACTCGTAATAGTACCCGCAGCGGTAATACTTTCTATCAGGTCATCGCTGGTAAAATTGATCCCTGTGATGGAATTACTCTGGGAAGAGCTTGACTGTACAGTACCACCGGCCATTGCATTCAGTACCCCTTTACTGATCTTCCTGGTATAATCCAACTGAGGTTCTACAATATAGGTTTGCACACTGCTGTTACCAAAAGTGGCGGAGCTTTTAGTGGAAGAGAAAGACAGCGGATTGAAAGCAGTAGTGGGAGCTACCACCTGCTGTCTCATATGCATCTTGGTGTATCCCATATTCACCCTGGCAATCAATTCTGGTGTGAGGGCATATCTCAATGAAGCATTTGTTATAAAGTTATCTGTCGCTGTCTTACCTACTTTATTCAGGTAAGACCAGGGGTTTGTAAGTGGCGCCGTTGTATTGGTCGTTACCCAATAGAGTTTGCCGGTAGGGTCGTAATGCGGGAAATTTGGTGGTGCATAAATAGCCAGGTAAGGGTCCGATGCCAGTGTTTTATTATTATCATTCGTGTAGGTAACGGATGTATTTACATTGAATCGTTTATCTGTAGAGTTATGATCAAGATTGATATGACCGTCTACTCTGTTATAATAATTATCTCCGTAAATGACAGCTCCTTCATGATGATAACCGGTACTGAGCAGATAGCGGGTGTTTTCATTGCCTCCGGATAAGGAAGTTTTTACATTGGTCATGGGAGCGGTATTACCCAATATCAGCTTCGGGAAATTGGTATAAGCGTTCTGGTCCCATAACAGAAGGTCCTGTGCATTGCTTGTAGTGGGTGTGATATTATCGGCCACAAAGGCTTTTTTCCGGATAGCAATATATTCCTGCGTATCCATGAATTTCGGCAGCCGTGTAGTAACGCTGGCGCCGGAATATACATTTACATCAAACTTTGTTTTGCCTGCCTTTCCTTTTTTCGTGGTGATCAATACTACACCGTTAGATCCGCGGGAACCATAAATGGCGGTAGCATCAGCATCTTTTAAAACGGTAACGCTTTCCACATCCAGCGGATTGATGCCATTCAGTGGGCTTATAGCACCGGCAGCGGTGGTAACATTGCTGATGGAAGTAGCAGGGATGGGAATACCGTCTATGATGTACAGCGGGTTGGAAAGCGCGGAAATAGAGTTATTGCCCCTTATCTGCATGGTGATGCCGGAACCGGGAATACCACTGGCACTGGTAACCAGCACACCGGGCATGCGGCCCTGTAAAGCGGCCAGTATATTGGTAACAGGCTGCTTCTCTATGTCTGCGCTTTTTACGGTGCTTAAACCGCCTGTATTGAAGCGTTGGATGGTAGTACCATATGCTATCACCTGCACTTCGTCCAGCTTGCTTTGCGCCTGTTTCAGCACGGCAGTTACTTTCACTGTATTGCCTGTTACATCAATGTTGGTGATGTATTTTTCATATCCTACAAAAGAGACCTCTATCCTGTATTTCCCATTTGCCAGGGCCGGGAGTGTAAACACGCCATTTTCATTGGCAGCAGCGGATTTGTTCCGGCCAATGATCCTGATGGTGGCATTTTGAAGGGGCTGACCGTTTTCATTGAGTACTACTCCATTCACATCGTGAATGGTATCTGCCAGTGCTATTGGCACAATGAAAAGGGGCTTACGTGAGATGAAAACGGTTTTTGGTGAGATAGTATAAGTAAGTGGCTGATCTTTTAACAGAATATCCAGGAGATCTTTCAAAGGCATATTGCGTACGGAAAAAGAAACGGGCTGTGTATTATCCAGCGCGCCTTTGTTATAAAAAAACACATAACCGGTTTGCTCCTTGATCTCTGCAAATACCTTCTTTAAGGGGATTTCCCTGCCCGATAAGGTAATCGTCTGAGAAAAGACACTGGCTGAAACATGCGTAAAACACACGAACAGGAAAAAAGCAGTTACTCGCATGACACGCAGTATTTGGTTGACACAGCCACGCCGCCACGGGCGCGGCAAAAGCAAAACATCGAATTTTTGCATAAATTGCAGTAGTTTGGTTGATTAATTAATTGACATTCACATTGCTCAATAAAGATCTGCCTGACAATACAGCCGGAAGTGGGTCCAAGCACCTCCGGCTTCTTTTTTAATGGTTGATCCTCTATTATTGTTTTAATACTACCAGCCGTTTCCCGGCTTCAATCCTGAACCGTACACCTGTTTTCTGCAGGCCGTCCAGTACCTGTGATAAATTCATGTCCCTGCTCATTTCCCCTTCGAAATACATATCCGGTACATTTTGTTCATATACGATCTGCAAGTCGTACCAGCGCGCCAGTTGCTGCATCACTTCCCGTAAGCTGGCATCCTCAAAATTGAATAGCCCGTTCTTCCAGGCCATTACTTTAGCTATGTTGGCGTTGTTGATGGTTTTAATGCTGTTGTTAGCTGCCTGTGCCTGCTGGCCGGGTTTCAGTACTACCTTATTATTTACGCGTACAGCGCCTTCCAGAAGGGTGGTATTGATGCTGCTTTCATCCGGGTAAGCATCTACATTGAAATGTGTACCTAACACTTCCACTTCCCCCTGTTCCCCGATCTTTACCTTAAAAGGCTGACGTGGGTCTTTTACTACTTCGAAATAAGCCTCTCCGCTGATCTCCACCCTTCTCTCCCCGCCTGTAAAGGTGGTCGGATAACGCAGGCTGGAAGCCGCATTCAGCCATACCATAGTGCCATCAGGCAGCCGCACCTGGAATTGTCCCCCCCGCGGTGTGGTCAATGTATTATAGCTGATGGCAGTGCTTTGCGCATCGTATACCAGTTGTCCGCCGGTTTGCCGTATTCCCTGCCGGATCAACCGGTTGGCGCTGTCCAGCGTAACTGTAGAACCGTCGCCCAGGGTCAGAATGGCCTTATTGCCACCAGGTGTTATGTCCTGTGGTGGCTGGGCAGGGTGGCTGGTGTTTAACGACCTTAGTACAAAAGTGCCTGTAGCCAGTAAAAGCAGTACGGAAGCTGCAATCCAACCCCACCTCCGCAGGAAAGTAACGCGGAGGGGAGTGGGAGTCATAGGGCGAATAATTGATTGTTCACTGTTCGCTGTTTTGTCCATCTGCAAAATAGCAGAGAGCCTCCTTTCCCGGTCTTTTAGGGACGGCACATTATCAGGTGCTGTATTATCTAAAAAGTGTTGTAATAATTCGGGCAGCACCTCATTATCGGGGTGTTGTTCCAGATAAGCGGCCAGCTCATTTTCTTCTGCCGCGGTGCTTTTCTTCTCCAACCACTGATCAAGTAAATATTTCAGGTGCTCGTTGTTCATAATAGTAGTTATAATGCCCCTACAGTATATAAGAGCGAAAAAAGAGTCCGGCTGTCTATTGGTACACGAAATTTTTTTTTAACGGAGAAAGATGGAGATCAATAATAGCATATAACCGGCTTCCAGGAGCTGTTCACGGATATACCTGACGGCAGCCACAATGGTATTCCGGACTGTGCTGGCTGAAATACCCATGATCGTTGCTATTTCGCCGGATGACAACCCGCTGTCACGGTGCAGCTGGTAGATCTTCCGTCGTTGCTCCGGCATTTTGGCAATGATCCGGGCAATTAATATGGACATATCTTTCCAGACCAGGCTGTCCTCAATGTCATTTATTACGAAGTCTTCCTGTTCACGCTCCGCTAAAACCTTACGATGCAATAAATGCTGCTTTAGCCAGCGATGGGAGAGGTTAGCGGCTATACGATGGATATAGGCCCGCGGAAACTTAATGTTGGGCAGGTTATCACGATGTAGCCATAATTGGAGAAAGGTTTCCTGGAGTAATTCTTCTGCTACAACATCTGAGCGGGTAAGCTTTAACAGGAAAGTGAACAACATAGTATCATAACGGAAATAAAGTTCCCGGAATGCAATCTCATCCCCTTCTGCTATCCGCAAAAGCAGTTCTTGTTCACTCTGTAACTCCATGTAAGCCAGTTGATTAGCTGATCAGTTTTCCTGTGATAAGCCTAAATGGCTGATAGATAACAAGATAAAAAGAATAAATTATATTTTTATAGAGGGGGGTGAAAAATCACTACTTTATTTTATCATCATGTAAAAATAGTTACTCCGTTCTTAAACTTTTTACGGGGTTCCTGACTGCCGCTTTAATAGCCTGTGTACTTACTGTTAGCAGGGCAATAACAATTGCAAGTATCCCTGCAGCGGCAAAGATCCACCAATTGATATCAACGCGGTATTCATATTTTTGCAACCAGTTTTTCATTAACCAGAAGGCGAGAGGAGAAGCTATCAGGGAACCGGACAGCACCAGCCATACAAACTCTTTGGAGAGCAAGGCCCAGATGCTGGCAGTTGATGCGCCCAATATTTTACGGATGCCTATTTCTTTGGTCCTGCGCTCAGCCATAAATATTGCAAGACCAAATAACCCCAAACAGGAAATGAAAATGGATAGACCTGCAAAAATGCCGGCTAATTTACTCACCTGATTTTCCATAGTGAACTTGTTGGCAAATTCGTCATCTACAAAGCTGTATTCAAATGGAAAAGCAGGATTGTATTGGTCAAAAACCGGTTGAATGGCGGATAAAGCTTTTTTCAGATCGGAAGTTGATTTTAAGCGTAGGAAAATGTTGTTAGCAACATGACCATTGAAAAGGATAGCCAAAGGATAAACAGGTTTGAATGGATCATCTATCAATACATTCTCTACTATTCCAACAATTGTTACTACTCTTGAGCCGGATCTTATTGTTTTTCCAATAGGATCTTTGTAACCAATAATTTTTAAAGCCTCTTCATTCAGGATGACAGCATTTGAATCGGTTCTGTAATCTATTGAAAAAGGACGTCCCTGCTTAAATTTTAAACCTACTGTTTTTTCAAAATCCCAGTCGGCCATTATTGCATCCAATGCAATATCTGCGTTAGGGTCCTTTCCTTCCCATGAGAAATCACTCCAGCGGTTGTAAATCCGGGTCATAGGTTGTGAGGATTTTGTTACCGACTCAAAGTAACCACTATTTAGAAGATCCTGTTTTAATGCAGCATAGTTTTTAATAAGGTCATCGCTGGCAGTAATAGAAATCAGATTATCCGGATTATAACCAATAGAACGGTTTTTTGCATGATTGATCTGTTGAAAAACAATGACGGTACAGATGATTAACCCAATAGAAATGACAAACTGGGAAACGACCAATACTTTACGAAAAGTAGCGGCACTTTTGCCTTGTCTGAATATACCTTTTAATGTCCTGACAGGTAAAAATGAAGAGAGGTATAATGCAGGATAACTACCCGCTATAAGTCCAGTGAGAATACAAACAAGGAATACGAAGACCAGCAAATAAATATTGCTGAAATCGAACCTGATATTTTCAAATCCCAGGTCTTTTAAAAGCGGCAATAACAGTTGTATTATTCCTATGGATAGCAGAAAGGCGAGAAAAGTCGTCAGCATAGACTCAGTTAAAAACTGGGCAATAAGCTGTATACGCAGTGAACCTATGGCTTTCCGTACGCCTATTTCCTTTGACCGTTTTTCAGAATGAGCGGTCGAAAGATTCATAAAATTAATACATGCAATAAGCAATACAAAAATGCCTACGATGAAGAATAGCCTCACATATTCTATTTTGCCTCCTACATTTATCCAGTCTTTATAATCATTGTACAAATGCCATTGGCTTAGAGGCTGCAGGAACAGTATTTGATTTTTGAGACGATTATCTTTTTGTTCGGAAAGGGGGCCTATCTTTTTTGAGAGGTTTTCCATGGAAGCTCCTGGTTGTAGCTCCACCATAGTCATCAAAAAATTATTACTCCAATCCGTTTTGTTATTTCTTATCCAATCAGAATGTGCTATTATAGATTGATAGGGAGCTAAAAATTCAAAATCTAATGTTGAGTTTTTAGGAACATCTTTTATCAGGGCAGTAACCCGAACATTATACAGGTTATCTATTTTTATTATTTTCCCGATTGGGTTCTCTGTACCGAATAAAGTGGTTGCCAGTGATTCCGTGAGTACGATGGAATTGGGATCTGTTAAGGCTGTTGCCGCGTTACCTTTTATGAAAGGGAATGAAAACATCTCCAGAAAATCAGGGTCAACATATCTTCCCTTTTTGTTGAATTTGTTATTACCAATTACCAGGCTGTAGTTGCTATTCCAGGTAAGTCTCGTGGCTCTTTTTACTTCGGGGTAGTTGTTTTTCAGTTCGTCATACAAAGGAAGTGGAGTAGATTCCTGGGTATTCCTGTTATTATTAAACAGCGTATGCTTTCTCACCAGCGCTATACGATCCCCGTTTTTATGAAATAAGTCAAAACTTGTTTCATACTGGATCCATAGGCCGATAAGCATGGTGAAAGCCATACCTATAGCCAACCCGAAGATATTGATAAACGAAAGGCCCTTGTTTATCCAAAGATTACGCCATGCGATTTTGAAGTAATTTCTAAACATGATGCAGTGATATCCCAAAAGAAATACCGGATTTATATATAATTGTAAATCAGTAATTTAGTTTAAATCTAATTAACGAAACTGTCCGGTTTTGATACAATAAATGTTCATTAGTGAACCTTTTGGTATTCGAACCAATTGTCGGCAATATTGTTGTAGTTAGCATACATTAAAAAACACTGTATTATGAGTAAATTCATTGTTACAAAAAGCGCAAACGGAGAATACCGTTTTAAGCTCAATGCTGGTAATGGGGAAACGATTCTTACCAGTGAAGGTTATTCAGCTAAGCCCGGCTGTATGAACGGTATTGATTCTGTAAAAAGCAATGCGCCACATGAAGAACGGTATGAAAAGAAGACATCCACTAATGACAAATTTTATTTTAACCTGAAAGCTACAAACGGACAGGTTATCGGGACGAGTCAAATGTATGCGGCTAGTGCCGGTAGGGATAATGGTATTGCGTCTGTAAAGACGAATGCCCCTGTTGCAACTATAGATGATCAGACGATCTAAAGAATTTCTCATCCGGGATATCGAAAATTGAATCTCTTTAATCTGATAGGATAACCGGGGGCATATGATCCGCTCCCGGTTATCTTTTTTACAATCTTTCGGAATGATACTTTTCCGATGATAGAAAATTCCAGGTTATCATTTATCCAATGGAGTAATTCTGCAATTAACAGGCACCAGGGAAGTTGCCGTTGCTGTTGCACTTGCTGAGATCAGGAAATTATCAAAGGACATGTTAGCGGAATGCACGCGAATACCAGCTTTACCACTTATGAACGGAGCAGGATCTGTATAGTCGATGACTGGCGTGGTCATGTCATTCAGATAGATCTTTATATTAGCACCGTTCAGTACAGCTCTGAGTTTATATGACTGTCCGGCAGTAAGCGCTTGTGTCTTGTAGGAAAGGGTGGTCCAGTTGTAGTTCTGTTTACCGAATACAATACCACCTGTTTCAATACCTGCATAATAACCCTGTAAGTAATCAGAACTAACAACATTAGAGATGCCCAATTCCCCTGCGGCCGGGTTACGCACACGAAAGATCAGTCCTCCGTTTCCACCTGAAGGACATAGCACATCAGCTTCTACAGTATAATCTGTCCAGCCGACATCTCCCATTGCTTTTTTGCCCAAACCATTAATAGTGGCTCTGCCAGATGAGATGGAGAAATCTCCGTTGCTATAATTCCATAAACCTGAGAAGCTGCCGGAATCGAAGTTATCTGAACCACCGGGAGCAGTAGTAGTACCCGATTCAAATTTCAGTGTGGAGAAGTCAAATTCACCCTCTACAGTCTCTAAACGAATGGTGTGATTACCAGCAGGAAGATTTAAGTTCTTTAAGACAGCTGTACGCCATACAGACCAGTTTGTTGTTGTAGGTATAGAAACGATGCCGGAAACATCTGCCCCATCGCAGTAAATACGTACTTTACAGGAAGTGTAAGTAGTGGCATATCTCAGGCCAAGATGATATGGGCCTGTTGATTGTACATTTACATTGTACTGATACCATTCACCGGTTTGATTCCAGCCAATATTCTCTCCACCTTCTTCGGTATCTCGTATATCCACATTCTCTGACCGGTATTTACCGCCGGCGTTTCCGCCTGTAAGATCATGATATCCGACACCTTCACCACCTTCATTGTAATGGACTGCCGGGATGGTGCCGGGGATAGGTTTATAAAAACTAAATACTCCGCTTCCATTTACTCTGTTGCTGAAAGCAGTGTATCCAAAATCAGCATGATCATTATAGGTAGTTACACCGATTTTACCACCTGCAGTAATGTTGGCAGTACGGGTAGATTTCAGCATACCATCTACATAGATTTTGAAGGTGGTTCCTTCTTTTTCCACCCGTATTACATGCCATTTCAGGTAATCCCATCCGGCAGGCAGCGGAATGGAATTTACGCCTATAGATGCACCGTTTACTTTAATATCTGTTTCGAGTGTATTACTGAAACTGCTAATCAATGCTGAGCCAAAAGTATTTTCGTCGATATAGGAAAACACAGCTCCAAAGCGGGCTGCATCTCCTCCTCTCTCCATTTCCTTCATGTTAAATTCTGCCGTATAGTTAGCGGCAGAGATAGCCGTTGTAATCTGACGGTACCATTGTGTCGTTGTTCTGGTATCCTGCCACATCAATTCCTGGTTGTACATACCCCAAACACCACCATTGACATTTGTCCAGTTGCTGCCGATAGTTGCCCGGTCAAAGCGGTCATAAAAAGTGGGTAATAAAGGAGCGGGCTGAGTCCAGTTTGTGGGGCCATATACAAGTAACCTGTCCCCATTAAAGCCCATAGGATCGATATTAAGTTTTCTGTTGTAGACAGCTGTCAGGTTATGATAGGTCATGTACCAGGTATCCAGGTCAGGACCAATAAAAGAGCTGCTATGGCCCAGACCAAAGAAACTGCCCTCTGAACTGAGCAAAAGGGGGTTGTTAGCGCCTGGACTATAACTGCCTAATGCTGTTGCTGCAGTGGAATAGTTAACCCGGTATCCCTTGCTTTGAACATGGTTTCCGGTATAGGTAATGTAATAAACGCCATTGCGTTTAAAAATGGTGGGGCCTTCTGTCCAGCCGTTGAGCGATGTACCGGTTAACGTACTTCCTGTGCTGATGGACAAGGGACCGGACATAGTAGCTGCATCTATTCCGCCACCACCTGCATAGGTAAAGTACATTTGTGCATTATCGTCTGTAAATACAGAACCGTCGATACTGTGGCCGAGGTTACCTGTTTGTACGGAGAATGGCCCGGTAGGACTGGCTGAAGACAGAATGTAGTGACCATTGCCACCCGGAGATGTATACATATAAAATGTACCATTCCTGTAAATGACTTCGGGAGCATAGGCTGCGTTGATGGTGGTCTCAGTCACGGGTACACATAGCCCCTCATAGTTCCAGTCAGCAAGGTTCCAGGTACTCCAGCATTTAACACCGTAACCGCCTGAGCTACAGTATAAATAGTATTTGCCTCTGAACCTAAGGATGTAAGGATCTCCAATACCGTCATCCTGGGGGAGTGTACGAGGGTTAATGACCTGGCTGTTAGCTGGCAGGGAATACAGCAATACACTTAATAACAGTAGAGGCAATAGGGATCGGAAAACCGAAGGCATAGGGTTCATAGAAAAGGTCTTCATAACAATGATTTAGAGAATTGGGTTATTCCATTTTAGTTGTTATTAAGTTTCATTTAATAACTTTCATTTATTAAACGTAATCAGGTTGATATTTGATATAAATATAATACCTGTGCGAAAAGAGTTTCTGCAAAGCATTGATTTCTACATCTTCTTCATGGAACTAATTTTTATTTTTGTTTTATCCTTTATAAACAACTCTCCCAATGATTAAATGTATACGAACTACTTCGGACAATAAAGACTTTCAGCAGCTTGTAACAGCACTTGATGCGGATTTAAAAATCCGTGATGGAGAAGAACATTCATTTTATGCGCAATTCAACAAAATTGATGCATTAAAGTATGTAGTTGTTGCATATGATGATGATATAGCTGTTGGTTGCGGGGCGATAAAAGATTATTCAAATGATGCAATGGAAGTTAAGCGGATGTATGTATCAGTAAATAAAAGAGGGCAGGGAGTTGCTTCAACTGTTTTAAAGGAATTGGAGAAATGGGCAGTAGAATTAAAGTATAGTAAGTGTGTGCTGGAAACAGGGAAAAAACAACCGGAAGCAATAGCGCTTTATAAAAAAAGTAATTACAAAATAATACCTAATTACGGGCAATATGAAAATGTGGAAAACAGTGTTTGTTTTGAGAAAAAGTTGAAAGTTTTAGGAGAGGAAGATTGACTTCCTCTCCTAAGAATAAATTAGTCTTTAACACCCGGTATAAAAATCTTTCCGTTTTTCATATCCATAAATCCCTGTTTGCCATCCGGCATTTCTATATACCATGCGTTTATCTGGGAATCTCCCTCGAAAATGTGTTTAAGCACAGGAGGGCGTAGCTGCTTGAGATCGGTCGAGATCACCCCTTCCAGTTTATCCTGTATGGTTTTGTAGAAGTCGCCGTTGTTTTCTATGTCATCGTATACGCATGGCAGTACCTGACTGTTTTCAAGCGTTACCAGGCCGAACTTTCCATATTTCCCCACTTTAAGCAAAGCTTTGGGATTGCTGGATGGACTGTAGTAGAACTTTGCCACAGAATCGTAGCCGTTCAGTTCATAGGAAGGGGGAAGTTGTTCTCCCGGTACATTCTCCCGTGTACGGTATTCATAAGCCGCTTTCCAGGTCTTATCACCTGTTTTGTATACATACAGGTCTACACCGGGGGAGAAATAGTCGTCCTCAAAAATAGGTGGTTGTTCTACGAATGAAGACACATGTTCTGTAGCGGTTAGCCCTGTACTACTTACTAGTCGTGCTTTACCATCAGCTGTATAATTGATAATGGTGTCGCCGGCAATAGCTTCGATCTCTCCGTCATTCTTATAAACAAGGTTGTCGTATTTTATGGGCGCTATTACAGATCCGGTTTTGAGATCGATCACACCATATAGTTCGCCCTTCTTTACCATGCCCTGATAATGGTCCCCTGTTACGAACCCAGCCTCGTCATACCCTTTGGGGTTAATAAAACGGCCGGTCGCTATGTTCAAAAAGTACCATTTACCGCCTTCGGTAACCAGCAGTATACGGGGATCATTGTACCTGTAATTCAGCAGTTTATCAAACAACACAGTTGACAGCTTGCCGGTACTTAAATTAACCAGCCGGTATTTGCCTCCCAGTTTGGCCATCCCCGTCTCCTTTGTAAGAAGGCTGAGCGCTTCATAACGGCAGGGGAGTAATGGCTTCCCATCTGCAGTGATGGCACCATACAGCTTGTCTTTCCGCACAACGGCCATGCCCTCGTAGATCCAGAAGGCAGTATCATATTTCGGTGCGATCAATACTTCTTTGTTTTCATTGGTAAGTCCCCATTTGCTGCCGTCGGAATAGGGAAATTTTCGGTTTTGCGCATATGTAGATAGTGTCGCAAAAAGGAATAGCGAATAAAGTAGTCCCCTCATAGATTAATTATTTTTTCTTTTTCTTTTTTGAAAGTTCCATTGAGCCTGGCACGGTACTATCTTCCGAACCCAACCTGAAATCTCCGGTTATTACCAGTCTGCTTTTTGTTAATTCCTTCACTACAAATTCTTTGGAATCAAGGCCGGCATCAAAAAACAGCATCAATGTACGTTTACCTTTTATGGCAACTTCCTCTAATCTCCATGTAAATGACTGTTCCTCTTTTTTGCAGTCTTTTGTACGGGTACCTTGTGCCCATGATCCTTTATTGTCATCTCCAAGGTCAATCAGGATATCCTGTTGACAGCTGTTTAATTCTTCAGCATAACTGGTTGATGTTACTCCGTCTTTATTTATATCTCTTTTACTGGCAAAGGACAGCGTCATAAATTCGTAGTAACCTGCTATTTTTTCTCTTTCTTCCGAAATATTGATTTTCGGTTCTCCCGGAAATATATATCCAATTGGTGTGATGTTGGTGAGAGGAGTGAACATATACCATTCACCATATCCATTGATCATTGCTACGGTGCGGTCCGGGCCACCAACGCTGGACTCGTTGATCCGGGTGATTCCAATAGCCTTTTCTACTCCATTGAAATCAACGATGTACTTTGTTGCAAAGTCTTTACGAAGCTCAGTCACGCTCTTCACTTTATAACGGTATGTCTTGGTACCAAGATTTGCAATAATGGAATCTGCTGAAACCAACACTTCGGCAGGCTGATTGACAGGCTTCCTGTACATTGAACTGGTGTTTGTTTTATAGTCAAACCAGCGGCTATCCTTAAACGTTGTAACCTGGCTGTAAGATGTAAGGGAAGTCAATAACAGGCAAAGGCTGAATAGTTTTTTAATGCTCATATATATATATTACGGGAATAAATATATACATTTTTTAGTCTATATAAAAGCAGTGCCTCCTCTGAATTTCCATTGCTATGTGTACTGCATCAGAAGATGATATATTTATAGCATTGTATAATATGTAACCCACGTTTACTATGAAAACCCTTATCTGTGCAACAATGCTTGCTTTTCTCCCTTTCTCTGCTTATGCCCAAACACGTGCATTCCCGGGTGCTGAAGGATTTGGCCGTTATGCCTCCGGTGGCAGAGCTGGTGATGTTTATATAGTCACCAACCTGAATGATAGCGGTTCGGGCTCCTTCCGGGATGCAGTAAGTCAGCCTAACCGTATTGTAGTGTTTGAAGTAGGCGGTATTATCCATATCAGCTCACGGGTGGTGGTATCTCCGAACATCACCATTGCAGGGCAAACTGCACCGGGTGATGGCATCGTAATATATGGTAATGGCGTTTCTTATTCTGCTGCCAGCAACTCCATTTGCCGCTATCTGCGGGTAAGGATGGGTGTGGGTGGAGATAGTGGTAAAGATGCACTCGGCGTAGCTAATGGCGCCAATATGATCTTCGACCATGTATCTGTATCATGGGGGAGAGATGAGAACTTTTCCATCAGCTGGGACAATAAAGGTCTGGAGCCCGCCAATATTACCATCCAGCATTCCATTATGGGACAGGGACTCTGGAGCCATTCCTGTGGTGGTCTGATCCAGACCAATGGTGGTGTTTCGTTATACTGCAATCTGTATATCGACAATAAAACACGTAATCCGAAAGTGAAAGGGAAAAATGAGTTTGTAAATAATGTTATTTACAATTGGGGAAATGGCGGTGCTTATATTCTGGGAGACTCTCAGGGTACTTCGGAGGCTAATATCATTAACAACTACTTTATTGCTGGTCCCGCAGTGAATGATAATACAGCTCCTTTTACCAGAGGTAATATCAATTTCGGAGCTTTTGCTTCAGGAAATTATTATGACAGCTCCAGAGATGGTTCGTTAAACGGTTCGTTACTCGTGCAGGATGATTATGGTACCGGCGACAGAGCTATCAACTGGCAAAGCACTCCATATGCCTATCCTCTGATTCCTGATAGCGGCAATGTGTTAACTACTGACCTTGCCTATCAGACGGTATTACAACAGGTTGGCGCCAGCTATCCCCATCGCGATGAAGTAGATCAGTTTATGATCAATGAATTAAGCTCGCTGGGGACAGAGGGGGTTACTATCAACACCTTTACAAATGAGAATCTGTTACCTACAGGCGGCCCCGGCAATGTATCCGGAGGAGTTGCACCTACAGATACTGACAGAGACGGTATGCCTGATCAATGGGAGCTGGCGAATGGCCTTAACCCTGCTAATGCTGCTGATGGTAAAATACTAAATACGGATGGATACACGAACCTGGAGCATTATATTAACGGCATCATGGATTCAGTTACAATGGTTGCTAAGGTAAATGTCAAACCAATGTTGCGGGTAACACCAAATCCTATAGCCAATCAGGCAATTATACAATATATGTTTCCCCAAAAAGGTAACTATGTTCTTGAAATACTCAATATGAAAGGAGTGGTAATGAGAAACATAACAAACAGCAATACTACTGCTAATACCCTATTGACGCATACACTGGATGTCACGAATTTGCCCAATGGGATTTATATAGTGAGACTGGTTACTGCTTATAAAACGGTTAGCGTTAAAATGGTTGTGCAGCACTGATCTATTTCATCTTACTGCGAATCTTTTCCTGCGTGGAAGCAAGGAAGTTGATAGATTGCTGCAGGCGATCATATGGCATGCCATTATCAAGAGCCATATCCTTCTTAGTCACTTCCAGACCGGCCAGGAAAGCTTCAAGGTAGGACAGGAACTGGGTTCCCTCTCCGTTGAGCACGTTATAGATCTGATCGTTCAGGCGATCTCCTTCTGCCCGTAACTCATTATTCGTAAGGTCCGTAACATTGCGCATCTGCCGGATAATTTCTCCCATCTGTGTCTTCAGTAGTTCCAGGTTTTTCGGGTCTTTGTTCCCGGGAGCGATGTTTTTCCGGAAGATACTATCGGAGAGGTTTTTCCTTGTCTTCATATAAAGGGTGAGTGCTCCTTTAAAAGCTTCCAGATTGCGGATAAGTTCGTCTCCTTTTTCGCGTGTGAAGTATTTATCCAGGTTCGTATTGAGGTGTTGCGTCCAGTTGAGCATGCTTTTAGAGACGTCTTCCACGGGCGCGGATTGTGCGGATGCGGAAGTGGCACATAGCAAGGTTATAGTCAGGAGAAGGAGGGGGCGGAACATCATTTTTTTATTTGAAAATACGCAATCTTTTTTTGATGTCGGAGTTGTCAGCCATCCTTTATTTAAACCCATTAAGTTAGCGGAATAATTTTATATACCTTACATCTGAATCTTACTCGTTCAAATGGATTTTTTTATCATTTGACATATTGGAGTTAGCGGAGAAAGAGTGAGAAAGAAAACTATACACAAATTCGCCTATGAAAGCCTATTTTATTAGTGGAATTGGAGCAGATAAAAGGTTATTCTCCTATATTGAATTACCTCCGGGGTTCGATCCCGAATATATAGAATGGATTGCTCCGGGAGAAAAGGAATCGCTGTCAGAATATGCTATTCGCTTATTTACTCCATATTATTCAGATAAGCCATTTATTCTGATAGGTTTATCACTTGGAGGAATTGTGGCTGTTGAGATTGCAAAACAATTTTCCCCGGTTTGTACCATTATTATAAGTAGCGTTCCGGTTAGCAGCCAATTACCCCCGTATTATAGAGTTGCCAGGAAAATGAATTTACAACGCCATATTCCGGCTGGCTTGTTTAAGATAACTGCTACACTAAAGCATTATATTTTCATGAAATCCTGGGCAAATAAAAGGCTAATGCGGCGTGTCATTTGGGAAGGGGATAGCCGATTCATCAAATGGGGGATGAATGCGGTTCTTTCATGGACTAATGATGTATTGCCTTCACCGCTTAATCATATTCATGGTACGCGGGATGAAGTATTTCCCGTTAAGTATGCAAAACCTACGCATGTTATTCATAAAGGAGGCCACATGCTTGTAATCAACCGCGCGGAGGCAATCAACAACATACTTCAGGAAATACTGCTCCCGTATAAATCAATTTAAGGAAAACTATCACCTGATGACGGGATTTCTCCTGTCTCCTCAAATGATCTTACAATCTCACAATATTCCTCAGGATATGTTGTTGGCATTTTAGAGTGAAAATCAAATGCGGCCATTAATGAATGAGCTTTAGCAACAATTTCTGTTTTGTCCTTTTCCCTTCGTACAAACAGATTATGTACTTCAAAACTGCGTGCATCAACATTAAATAAACGTGAATAAATAGTTATGTCATCCCCAAATTCTATTGGTTTGATAAAGTCAATGGTAATTCTTGAAAGCACCGAATTGAAATTAAGACTGGTTTTATCCTGATTAAAGACATCCTGGAAGTATGCAATCCGGGATTCCTCCAGATATGTCTGATATTTGGAATTATTTAAATGACCAACAATATCCAAATCAGAAAAACGAACTTTGATCGGAAAAAGATGCTTGTAATATTTTAATATTTTAGGCATAATGAGTACAAAATTAGTGTGGTTACTTTAATCCTGCTTTGTCATTGGTGTTTTTAGAATGTTAATTAGTCAGGGATTTCAGGATGTTTTCCCTATAATAATAACAAGCTCCTTTCATTATTTCTTCTGCAACTCTCACCACTTTCCTGTTTTCAGTTTTCTCCAGATCTGTTCCCTTAACCCATGCATTAAATGCACCCATTGATGGCCCGCACCATATTTGATAATCCAGTTCCCTGCCTTTTTCTCCGCTATTTGCCCATCGGGAGGACAAACCCAAATACCATCGGAATATCAGCGCCATTTTAATCTTCGGGTCTGCCTCGGCAGAGTTTAATAAATCCATATTTCTTTCTCTGAAAAAGTCTTTAGTATCATCCCATACTTCTTCAAGTGAACGTCTGAAGAGTTGCTTCTCAATCTTTTCTTTTTCTTCTTTAGGTATAGCGTCAATTAAGTTATACGACCTGTATAATTCATACAACTTTTGTGCTCTTCCGGAAAACATAGTTCCTCTTTTTAAAACCTGGAGTTTAACCCCCATTTCAAACATATCCGCCGCAGGAGCCATTATCACATCCGTCATTTCTGCCTGCGCTAAAAGTTTTCTTACAATGTCGGAAGACCCTGACTCTATGCATGCCTGATTTACAGATCCCGTTACTATAAATGAAGCTCCCATCGAAAATGCAGCGTAAGCAGCAGTTGGTGTACCTATTCCGCCGGCTGCTCCAATATGAATTTTATGTTTGTAATCATGTTGCAAGGTAATTTCATCGCGGAGTGCAATGATGGCTGGCAGGATACAAACCAGCGGGCGATTATCTGTATGGCCTCCGGAATCAGCCTCCACGGTTATATCATCAGCAACTGAGATACTGGCTGCAAGTTGTGCCTGCCTGGGTGTTATTTTTTTTTCTTCAACCAGTTTCTCCAGCATTGCAGCAGGTGGTGGCTGCATAAACTTTCTGGCAACTTCCAACCTTGATACTTTGGCTATTACCTTATTTTCAGATTTTATAATTCCATTTTCTTCCGACAGACCAGCAACTTTATACCAAACGATATACGGAGTTAAATCCATATAAGCAGAAGCTTCAACCACCTTTATCTTGTATTTTAAAAACAGCTTTACTCCGTTTATTTCCAGGGCTTCTTCACTTGGGCTATGTATCAGATTACAGGCAAAAGTTTTATTTCCAAGTGCCAGTTTAATTTTTATTATTGCTGCTTCCAGCAGGGAAGGAACAAGACCTGCAGCCCCAAATGAACTTAGTATATCATTTTTCCCCAACTCAATTACCATTCTTTCTGAGGCTATTCCGTTAGCCATAGCTCCAGTCATGTAAGCGTATTTAACATTATAGCGTTCCCTGAATGTTTTGTCGCCTATATTTTCAGGACTTATTGCAGGAAGTTTTCCGCAATAATCTGATTGAGGTCTGTTGGGTGTTATTTTTATTTCTTCTGATACTTCTTCAAAATGTATTTGATTGTTGTTATCTGAAAAAACGTGATAGGCCTGTTTTATATTAAAAATCGCTGCATTGGATGTAGAAAGAAACTCCTTCATTTTGCAATAATATTTTAGTCAGTCAAAAATTTATGTGAGCATTTCCATAAAATGGAATGATTGGAATAGTTAGAAACAGCTTTTAATTTGCTTCTGTAATAGCAAATGCCAGGTTTTTTATTTCGTAAATCCTTATATTTTCTTTCCACAAGCTTCCTTCTCCAATAACAATAGTATGATTGTTATTATCTGTTATGGAAGTAATATGAATTTCAAGGCTCATGCATTTATTATCCGGCACAATTTGCCCTCTGTATTTCCATATTGTTTGATGGTTTTCCAACTGTTTAAAACAAGGGTTAGCATATTTTTTGCCTAAATTTTCGAGTATAGAAAAAGCCTGCATTGCCTGTATCATGGCTTCAGCACCCAAAGAGCCGGGCATTACCGGATCCTGATAAAAGTGGCAATTGTAAAACCAATCGGCCGGGTCAATATCTTTAAAACCATATATATAGCCTCTGCTGTGTTTTCCACCATTTTTTACGTAGGTTAATTTATCGAGGAAATTCAGTTGCCGGGTAGCTAAGCGGAAATGTTTTTTGCCGTTCTGTATCCTGAACAATTGTAATCCAACTTCCGAGGCTAAATCAATATGCAGGATATCTGCCGTTTGGGGCGTTGTTTGGAACCATGCCGGTATTTCTTCACCCCGGTCCAGCCCAACCTGATTTACCAGGCTTGATTTCGGGAACCAGCCGAATGTAGCAGTACCTCTATAAAACGTCTTAGCATCATATATCATTTCGAAGGTGAAATTTTGTATAATGTTGCCTTCATAGGCCGTATGGCTGGTAAGTACAGCTTTATTGGTAATGGTTTTTCCCCGTAAATCCATCATTTCGCTCAAAGTACCTTCTCCATCAAGATTTCTGAAGAACATATCATTTTCGGGATAAATAAATGCACTTCCTAAATATGCTGTTAGCCCACCACATGGTTGTAAGGCCATTTCCATTAAAACAGAATAGGGTATGTTTTCATTATAATACCATGGGGCTATAGGGACATCGTATTCGCAAACGATAGAAGGCTTGTTGTTGAAATGATGTCGTTGCCCACTAACCGACATTATTCTTGAGATAAACTGTAAATCAGTATTTGGAGAACGCGAAAGTGCCCTGTTTTCAAATGCTTCGAACTCACTACCAAAAACAGCCACCGGAGACCCTAACGCAAAATTGGCAATTTGTTCTTCATTAAGCAGGGGTATTGCATCGTTGGTATTTTTCGCCGTAATCAGATGTGAATTATTTTTTTCTTTTAACCGTAATCCCAGGTTTTCGAAATGAACTGCAACAAGCCCGTCTTCTGTCAATATTTCCACATCTGATATTACGTGTAGATCAGGAGTTAAACTTATTTCTTTGATCTCCATACGGTACGTTAGTTTGGTGTTTTCAGGTGTTACCTGTCTTCTGCAACGTACTTTTTGAGATAAGCCTTCTATTGGCTGAAAACGTGCATCTTTAACCAATCCGTGCATACCCAGGTAGAGCATAAAAAACTGCAAAAGTTGTCCTCCCCCTTCAGCCTGTAATGAACCGGCCAGTACTTCATCGTCCTTAAAGTGACAAAGGAAATACCAGTCATTGGGATGAAGGTCTTTTTCTGCGGTTATTAGTCCCAGGCCCCATGGACCACCTTCAGGATCGACTGCCGTTACCCTGTCGAGCATTAATAAATGTTCTGACGGAAGTCGTAATGAAGGGTTTCTCCACTGGTGGTGATATGATTTGCCAAAACACAGTTCTGGTCTGCCATTTACAAGGTGTAGCAAATCCTGCCTGGTGAAAGCAGTTTTAGAAGTGTTTTTTATTGGAACAAATCTTCTTTTTTTAATATTGCTGCGGAGCTCCAACTCTATTTTGGTTTTAACAACACCTTGTCCCTGTTCCAGTTCTTCATCACTAAAAAAACCGGCGCTGCCATTGGTCATCTTCAGGACCATCTTTTCACCTACATAGCAGTTGTAGCTGAAAAAGAATAACAGGTTACCGCCATTTCTTACATATGAATTTATAGAGATGTCGTATCTTAAGGTATCCCCTTCTTTAGGTAGCTCGTCCAGGAAAGTGAGTGTGCAGTCAAGCAGTCTGTAAACCCTTTCACCTTTGTTTTCAAAATCGATACCTAAATAACTTATCAGCATTAAGTCGCATTGACCGGATTCAACCGAAACAGCCCAGGGAATCTGACCATCCACAGAATACCATGCATTATAAGGAATGTCATATTCAGTGGTCATGGTGGATGGCTTGAATTCGCCGGTTTTTGCATTTATCCTGGTTACCCTGCTCACCAGTAAATAAGGAGGCAATGGCAAACGCACCTTTCGCTTATAGGAATCAATTATTGTATAATTCTCTCCAAATACTTTAGAGATACTGCCACCTGCAAAATTCAGCAGATCTTTTTCATTCCAGATAACATCTTCATTATTCTTTCTGTGCACAGGTAATTTTCCGGCGAGGGCTTCTTCAAACGAGTAAACCTCCTGATACGTTTTAGAGTTGGCGTTTATGCCTGAAAAATAATCAGCAAACCGAACCCCTCCGTTTACAATTTTTGTCAATGAAGCCGCTTTGTTCCCTGAAAGCTTATTTCCTTCTAAGGAAACGGGAGCCTTTCCGGCAGAAACAGAGATAAGCCCGGTAGTTGCTGAATGTCTGTTTAATGAAGCAATAATTACCTGATCCTTTGCATTTACAGAATGAGTTTTCAGCTGTATCAAAGCTTTTGCAAAACTGGCAGCAACAGAAACAGCATAAGTATACCCTACATTGGGAGTTACACTTCCTGAGTCTAAGGGTTTAAGGTCTTTTATAATATTTTTTACAAAATCATTGTTATATATGGAACTTCCAGAGAATTCGAGATATGAAACGTCCTTAAAACGTTTAATTTCTTTTTTATTTTCTTCTATTACAACATCATTAAGGTATCCAAACACCCTTTTTTCCGGCGATTCAACCATATTTTCATTTTGCAAAACAAAAGCTGCGGCGCCTTCTCCAACAGGGTAATCTGTTGATTCAAACTTATTGCGTAACAAAAGATGCTCATAACCTCCGGCAAGGTCAACTGCCCCAACAACTACTCCGTCGCAGGTTCCGGCCTCTATCATCAATTTGGCTATATCCAGCACTTTGGTAAATGAATCTTCTCCGCACGAAACGGTAAATGCCGGCCCGGTAAAATCCCATAAGGCTGCAACACGGGAAGCCATAATACTACCGACAATCCCTGTATGAATACTAACCGAAGGTTCTTCAAGAACAATATCATTAATAAAATCCTTGATGTTTTTTTGTACGTTAATCAACTGCTGTTTTGATACATGCTGGTTTTCCGACGCCTCATTAAATTGCCAGTTTAAATCCAGACGGCCAGTATATTTGTGCAAAGCCTGTTCTGGCTGCATAGCAATTATAACACCTATGTTATCTCCTTTTTGCAGACCTGATTGCTGTATGGCTTTGTCGGCAGTTTTTAGTAATAAAAGTTGTTGTGTAACTATTTTAGACGCTTCGCGTGGAGGTATTTTATAACGCAGTATGTCAAAATCAAAAGCATCTACAAAATTTCCTTCGGGAACTTCTTTTAAATTAAACCGCAGCAGCAATTCCTGCATTTCTTCAATGCCGTACCAGCGGTTTTGAGGCAGCCGTTTTTTTACAATTTTATTGGTAGTAACTATTTCGTTAAGTTGCTGCAGCGATGTGATTTCTCCCAAACAAACATCCATACCTGTAATGGCAATACGGCCAACAGGGTGCGATTTTTGAAAAAGCTTAATCTCATTTGCTGTTGATCCGGCGCCAAGAATTAAATGAGCATTTGCTCCTCCAAAGCCAAAGGAATTGATCGCTGCTAAACGGGGGCTTTCCTTTGGCCAGGTAATATTCCGGGTTACTATTTTTTCTTTTAAATCCACCGGACTTTCAATTCCAATAGTTGCAGGAATTATATCGTTATTTAAGCTGTTGATTACTTTCACTAAGCCGGCCATGCCGCCAGCCGTAAGCAAATGCCCGGTATTGGATTTAACCGTTCCCAGATATGGTGAGGATGCTTCTCCAAAAAACTCTTTAATGGATTCCATCTCGGTTGTATCTCCAACGGAAGTACCTGTTCCATGGCATTCGATGTAGGAAATATCTTTTGGTGAAATATTTACATGGCTGTAGGCTCTTTCAAAACATGTTATTTGCCCTTTTTTATTAGGACTTAATATAAACTTGCCTGAACCGTCGTTAGATAGTCCTGTGCTATATATAACCGATAATATTTCGTCGCCGTCTCTGAGTGCGTCTTCGTAACGTTTTAAGAGCACAAAACTTGCACCTTCCCCGGGGATTAATCCTGACGAGCTTTTGTCAAACGGTTTTGATTTTTTCCCCTGAGAAGGAAATGCATTAAAATGCGAAAACCCGATGTTTATAAATAGAGGGTCGGCGGAGCTTATAGCTCCGGCAAGCATCATGTCAGCTTTGCGGGTATTAAGATAATGGGATGCTATTTCGATGGCATGTAATGAAGATGAGCAGGCTGCATCCATCGCAAAATGCCTTCTTCCCAGTCCTAAAGCTTTTGATGTAAGCGCCGAAAGATTTTCAGCGGAAAAGGCATTATAAAAACTCCACAAATGAGGTTCATTAATGCGTGGTAATGAAAAAGAATCAACATTGTAAATGCTTTTTATGGCGTTTTCTGAAATGTCGGTATACAGTTCATTTAGTATAGAACGGGATGCCCTGGTAGGTAAGCAAAGGTTTCCTACAATTAAACCACAGCTTTCGAGTTGGGATTTGTTCCAATAGCCTGCTTTTTCCAGTGCATCACGGCTTGTAGAAAGTGCCCACTGATATGTTTCATCGAGATATGTTAATGCATCCTTATCAATTTTAAATCCTTCCGGATTAAATTTAAAATCTCTTAAGAAGGCTCCGTTTAAGCAATAGCTTTTGTCATTTGTATTGTTTTCGGGATGATAAAAATAATCAGTGTCTTTTCTGAACTCTTTTTCGGTAGGTGTAGAGGTAAGGCTTTGATTGTTTAAAATACACTCCCAAAATTCTTCTGCGTTCTTGTTTTCCGGAAACAAGGCAGAAAGGCCTATAATTGCTATTTTCTCTTTCATAAAGCCACAGTATATTTTTTGTTAGCGAATGCCTCATTCAACTCTTTGCTTAAAACTATTTCGGCTCCAATCAGGACTACACATATATTTCCATCTTTATCGCAGCTACAAATATCCGCGCTCATTATTACACCGTTGGCACTGCGTATTTTATACATCACAAAGTATTCGGTATTAAATTGCAGCGGTTTAAAGAACTCACATTTAATAACTTTAACAGGTAAACTGGCTGAATTAAAAAGGTGCTTTGCCCATACCACCATCCCCTGGAATTTTACATCCATTATAAAGGCATTGGTATCCGATACCGGGAACTGCCCCTGGATCTCCTCGTTTACAGGCTTTATAAGGCATTTTACAATGAGTTCGTTATTGTCTATTTTCAAGACTTCTGTAATACCCTTAAATGAAGGCCCATGAAACAAGGTGCCGTTTTCATATAAAACTTCGCCCTTAATCATCCCGGGTTTATCAATATTTTCAACAGGAATAACCGTTGATGGCTTTAAATATCTGGAGAGCAACACTCGGGTTTTATAGTGCATTAGCTTTTTCCCCGTTTTAGTCTGACTATATAGCGTTCCTTCAAACAAAACCTCATCGTTGTCCTTTTCTAATTCTGTTAATTCAAGCGCAAAATTTTCGCTGAATTTGTCGTCAAACACAATTCCTTTTAACACACGTGAATCTTCAACCGCAGCAACTTTTAATCCCGGATAAAATTGCCTGGTACCATCTATTATCATACCAATGGCATTAAGGGCTGGCAATACAGCATTTCCGGATATTACATGATCGTTGAGGAAAGGATTGTCTTCTAATTTTAATTTTCTTTCAATCGTATATTTCCTGAGTCGGGGCTTTATTTGCGTTGGAGGTAATGGAAGAGGACTTCCAACAATAACCAGCGTATTTCCTGTATAAGTACTGCTTAACTCCGAGACAAAAAGTTGTGCACCATAATCAGGTGGAATGATAGAAACATTCCTTTCTTCAAACGACCTTTTTAACTCGGGGCTCACCATTCCCGCATCCCATGGCCCCCAATTATACGAAACCGTTTTGCATTGCCTGTAACGTGCAGCAATATATAATGCCAGTTTGTTTAATATTTCGTTCGATAAAGCATAATCGGCCTGTCCCTGATTTCCGTAAAATCCTGCAACAGAAGAAAACAGCAACAGAAATTTCAACTTTTCCGGAGGTAATACTTCCAGTACAGACAACAAGCCCCCTACCTTAACAGAAAATACCTGTTCAAAATCCTCTTCTGATTTTTGTTCAATAAGTTTATCAGCAAGTACGCCTGCACCATGAATGATACCCGTTATTTCGCCCATTTTCAAACGGGTCTCTTTTACTATTTGCTCAAGTTGTTTTTTATCACGCACATCTGCCTGGAAATAAATTGCTTCAGATCCATTTGCCTTAAGTTCCGCAAGTGTTTGTTCTATTTCCCGTTTTGAAATAATCTGCTGAAAAATTTTCTGAACTTCGGCAGGGGTAGGGTTTTTTCCCTCATTCTTCAACTGTCCGGCAATTTTCTTTTTAAGCTCTTTCTCATCGGTTTCTCCTTTTGCCCAGGCTGGTTCAGGGAGATTTACGGATGATCTGCCCAACAATATAAATTTAGGCTTGCAATATTGTCCCAGCTTATTGATACAGGTACTTGTTATGCCTCTGCCTCCTCCGGTAACCAAAAATACATCCCCGGAAGTAACCGTTAAATGATGCAGGGAATCGGGATCAGGGGCAATCTCTTCTGCAACAATTGTGTTTCTTGTGTTTTCTGTAAGTGCTACTTCTTTTGTTTCCATATTGGGGTCGAGTAACTCGCCCATAATTAATGAAGCTGCCACCTGTGTATCCATGCCGGGCCGTATATCTATACTTCTGCAGAAAACATCCGGCCATTCCAGGCCAATAGTTTTTATCAGACCGCAGTTACCTCCCTGTATCAACGAAAGGTTGGAATTATTATTAAATCCAAGATAACCGTCTATTTGCGATACCGAAATAAAAAATGGCCTGGCCCCGGTAATATCCTGTTTGTTTAACCGGAGCTTAAAATGTTTGGCAATAAAAAATGCCGCTTTTAAATACAGCTGGTCGTTTATTATGGTATTAAGTGATGAAGCATCATGGTTTTCAAAAGTGCAGATAACACCTGTGATAGTGTTATACTTTTGAGCAGTTTCGTCAAAAGCTTGTTTTATTGCCTCATCAGAAACACTGCTTAAAGATACATGGGTGGCTTTTCCTGGTTTTGTATCAGGTACTTTTTTCCCAAGGCTTTCGGGTAAATGAAGTAATATAACATTTACAGACAGGTTTAAAAGGTTATCAACCAAATCTGTCAAGAGCTTTGAACCATTATCAGTTATGATGACCGTATCGTTTTTACTCCACTCAATTACCAGTTTATCAGGTCTAGGAAGAAATTTCAGGCGGGGCTCAGAACGTTTAACCTTATAATCAGTTAGAATTTTTTTTTCGGGTGCTGATTTTTTTACTTCTGAACTAAAAGAGTTTTCCCGGACTGTTCCATTCGACTTTGCCTCCAGGTAATCCGCAATTTGCCCCAGCGTTTTTAACGCTGCCATTTCCTTAAGATTTGCTCCTGTCATAGTAGGGAAGGCCTGCTGCATGGCACCGAAAATCTCCACGCGTTTTATGGAATCAATGCCTAAATCTGCTTCCATATCCATGCTTAATTCAAGCATCTCTGTTGGATAACCTGTTTTATCACTAACAACTTGTAATAGTGATTGTATGAGGGTATTTATATCAGCTCCGGATATAACGGTTGGTGTCGCCGATGCAGGTGCTGCGACGGAGGCTATACCCATTTTGGTCTCCAGGTAATCTGCAATTTGTCCCAGCGTTTTTAGCGCTGCCATTTCCTTAAGATTTGCTCCTATTATGGTCGGGAAGGCCTGCTGCATAGCACCGAAAATCTCCACGCGTTTTATGGAATCAATTCCCAGGTCAGCTTCCATGTCCATGCTTAATTCAAGCATCTCTATTGGATAACCTGTTTTATCACTAACAACTTGTAATAGTGATTGTACTACAGTATTTAAATCAGCTCCGGATGTAACAGTTGTTGTTTGTGTTGCTGTCGCCGGTGCAGGAGTTGGAGTTACGATGGAAGTCATACCCATTTTGGTCTCCAGGTAATCTGCAATTTGTCCCAGCGTTTTTAGCGCTGCCATTTCCTTAAGATTTGCTCCTGTTACAGTTGGGAAGGCCTGTTGCATGGCACCGAAAATCTCCACACGTTTTATAGAATCAATGCCTAAGTCTGCTTCCATATCCATGCTGAGTTCAAGCATCTCCGTCGGGTAACCTGTTTTATCACTAACAACATTCATCAGGGAATTTATGAGCTCATTAGGTGTTACTGATATTGTTGTTGAAGATGCAGGGGGCTGTTGCTCCGGAATAAGCAGCTTGGGTTTACTTTCTATGTGTTTATCGGTTATTGCATATTTTGGATGCAATGACTCCAGCAGTTTTACCTGCTCTGCCATCAATTGAGAAATGGCTTTAAAACCTTCTAATTGTTTTAGGAAAATATCACTGTAAAATGCATTTGTCTCTGGTCCGGTATCTCCGATACTTACAGCCGCAGCTTTTACTGGTTGTTGACTGTTTGCTATTTCCGGAGTATATTCTGTTTCTGCAGCAGCCTTTAATTTTTTTACTTTCTCAAGGCCTTCATTATAATATTTAATTGTAGCCTCGCTTTGATAATTAGCGGAGCTTAATACAACATTTAGCTTGTCGGCAACGATATTTTTTTGCGCCGGTATTTTAAATACGTCCGGCTCAGTAACAGGCAACCCTGCTATTTTCATTTTAATGACTGCATCCTTAAACTGGTATTCGCTGCCTTTTTCTTCCGATGGATTTATAGCAATGGCAATGAATTCTCTGCCGTTTAATATCTTCTTTACAAGATTGGTTAATATTCCTTTAGGTCCAAATTCAACAAATACCCTTGCATTATCCTTATACATTTGTTCTATTTCGTCTTTAAACAAAACAGGTTTCAGGATATGTGAAGATAATGTTGCTTTAATAGCCTCAACCGTTTCAGTGTATTTAGCGGCGCTCGTGTTGCTGTATACCGGAGTTTCGGGAGCTTTGAATTTGGTTTTGGCAACTATTGCAGAAAATGATCCTGCGGCATGTTCAACAAATGAAGTATGAAAAGCTGCTGAAACGGGTAGTTTAACGGCCGAAATTCCCAACCGCTGAAATTCGGCCAATGCTGTTTCTATTTCTTTAGTATCCCCCCCAAGTACAATCTGGTTATCCGAATTAATGTTGGCAACAACAAGTTTTTCGAAGTTGGTAATGATTTCCTTTACGCGTTTCAGCTCTGCACTAACGGCCAACATAGCGCCACGCTCTTCACTTGTATTAGTGCCCATAAAGCGGCCTCTTTCTTTGGCCAGTAAGAGATAGTCTTCTTCAGTTAAGGCTCCGGAAGCCCAAAGGGCTGTAAGCTCACCAAAACTGTGGCCTGCAACCATATCCGGCGAAAAGCCTGACTGCTTAAGCAATTTGTAATATGCCATGCTGATTGCTCCTATCGCTGGTTGTGCATATTGAGTTTGCGTAAGTTCCTGTTTCTGTTGAGCTTTGGTTTCTTCGTTAAATGCAGGTATTGGATATACAACTTTTGAAAGTGCTTTTTCCCCGCTTTTAACAAATAATTCGTCCAGCTTACCCAATACTTCTCTGAAAGGAGGGAAGAAACAAGTCATATCATTTGACATATTTACATACTGAGATCCCTGTCCGGAGAAGAGTGCAGCAGTTTTTCCTCCTTTTACCAAATCGTCTTCGGAATAATAAAATCCTTTAGGATGTTCAAAAAGAGGTTTTGCTGTACTGCTGATATATTGTATTGCTGCTGATAGTGTAGAAATTGCTTCCTGAACATCCACTGCTACAAAACCCAGTTTAGGTTGATCTCCTTTTAATTTGATCTTTAAAGCATTGTCCGAAATATCGGCTAATATTTCGTTTGCGTTAGGGGCATTCAACTGCTCAAGCAATTGGCCGGCGTTATGTATTAATTCGTTTTTTGTATCAGCCGTTAATACCACTGCATAAGAAGAAGTATAAGAACGGTATGGCTTAGTATGTTCGGATTGGTATTCCTCAAGTGTAACATGAAAATTAGTGCCACCAAAACCAAATGCGCTTACAGAAGCTCTGCGTGGTGTATGCAGAGGGTTTATCCATGGGCGTGTAAAGGTATTGATATAAAATGGCGTATTCTCAATATCAAACTTACGGTTCGGCATTGTTACGTTGATAGTACCGGGCAATATCTTATTGTATAAAGCCAGAGAAGCTTTTATAAATCCGGCAGCTCCTGCCGTTGATTTTGTATGCCCTATTTGCGATTTAACGCTGCTGAGTGCGATACTTTGTTTTTCGCTTGGTTGGTGGGCCATCTCTATTTTCAGCGAATCAAACTCTGAGGGATCGCCGGTAGGAGTGCCGGTTCCGTGGCATTCAATCAATCCTATGGTATTCATTGAATAACCAGCCTGTTCGTAAGTACGCTTTAAAGCCAGCGATTGCCCTGATGATTGGGGGGCATAAATGCTTTTATTTTTTCCATCACTGGAACTTCCGATACCTTTTATTACAGAATAGATTTTATCTCCATCACGTACAGCATCTGAAAGGCGTTTTAACACTACTAATCCTATCCCTTCACCGATGACTATCCCATCCGATTTATCATCAAATGGTCTTATCTGATTCTCTTTTGAGAAAGCCGGCGTTTTGCTGAATGAAAGGTACATTACGGGCGAGGTATCGGTATCTACTCCGCCTGTAATAATCATATCCACATGCCCCAGTTGCAATTCCATAACAGCCATTTTAATGGCAGAAAGGGATGTTGCACAAGCTGCATCAACCACACAATTGGTGCCGCCAAGATCAAAACGGTTTGTAATTCTGCCAGCTATAACATTACCAAGCAGACCTGGAAATGAGTTTTCTTCCCATTTTACAAATGCCGATTTAATATGCTCAATTACTACTGTCAGATCTTTTTCGGGAATTCCGTAAGCTCTTAAGGTCTTTTCCCAAATAGGGTATTGTAATCTTGAAATAAGCGTACCCAGTAGCTTTTGTCCACCCCCAACACCTAAAACAACTCCGGTGCGTTGGCGTACTTCTTTATTAAACTTTTCGTTTTGCCAATAGCCTGCATCTTCCAACGCGGCTTTGGCTACTACAAGCGACAATAGTTGTGATGAATCAGTAAGCTCTAAGATATTTGGGGGCAGCCCAAATTCCATAGGGTTGAAATTTATATCCGGAATAAACCCGCCAACTTTACTGTAGCTCTTGTCGGGATCGGTTGGATTGGAAGAGTAATAATCGCTTATTTTCCAACGATTTTCCGGGACTTCCGTAATGCAATTTATTTCTTCAACAATGTTTTGCCAGTATTCGTCAAGGTTTTTTGCTTTTGCGAACAATGAAGACATTCCTACTACTGCAATGTCTTTTTCTATTCCAATTGGTTTATTCATATGGTTATCAATTATCGTTTAATGAAGGGTTTTGTTTACGAAGGTTTAGGAGATATATAAAGCTTATGGTAAGACAAGTTTACCCTAAGTTTTAATCAGGATTTATAGAAAAGTTTCTAGTTTGGAGATAGCTTAAATGAAAAAAGCGCATTTTGATACGCGCCATCATACAGATAATTGTTATTTTAGTAGAATAGCCGTTAGTAACCCATCATGAAAGAATCAATTAAGAGTACTAAAAAAGGATGGATATGACAGTCACAGATAAAGTTCTGATGAATGCTTCCTGGGAGGTGCGAGGCCTGGGTTTGTAGAAAATGACAAGCGAAAAAATAAAGTAACAAGTTATTTAATGAGAAAAGTAATTTTAGATTTAGCAGTAACCCTGGACGGATTTATTGAAGGACCAAATGGAGAAATTGATTGGTGCATTATGGACGATGATATGAATCTGGATGATTTTATATCAGGTATAGACACGATATTTTACGGCAGGGTGAGTTATGACGCCTGGGGGAATTTTCAACCAGAAGCAAATGCCAGCCCGATGGAACAAATGATATGGCAGGGAGTACATTCGAAGAATAAAGTTGTTTTTTCCAGCCAGAATAGACAAGATGAAAAAGCTACTTTCATAAGTTCTGACATAGCTAATAAAGTAGTTGAAATTAAAGAACAGGAAGGAAAAGATATTTGGCTTTATGGTGGAGCAAGCCTTATCAAGACTTTTATCAATTTGGGTCTTATTGATCAATATAGAATATCGGTACACCCAATAGCTTTAGGAGGTGGAAAGCCGTTGTTTGATAACTTAAAAGAACGTATAAAATTGAATTTAATCAAAACCAATGTGTTCAAATCTGGAGTTGTACAACTTATTTACGAACCTGAAAAATAAAAGAACAATGGTTTTTGATGAAAAGACCTTTGGAAAGCGGATTTAACCGACTTAGACGATCAACTGATTTATCATGTTTACGATTGTTTTTTTGTAGTTTTAGGCCTTAGTGCATAAATACATAAAATACGCTGCAATGTCCCTGATTAAACCTCTGTTGGCCTTTTTCCCTTTGATATGTTGTATAACTGCTTTCGCACAAACACAACAGGATATACCAGCTCCTTCATTCACCCAAAAGGATACGACCTATTGGGTTTACAATTTCCGGCAGTTCAGGGATGCGGTTTATCAAAATGACATAGCGAAAGCAAAATCATTTATGGACTTTCCATTCATAGATGACAATAACGAAATATGGTACCTGGCATACGACTTCAATGAGCCGCTTACCAACAAACTGGGAAGTAATGTAAAGCCCTTCACCGAAGGGGACTTTTACAAATATTTCAACAGGTTGTTTCCAAAAAGTTTCATTAACTGCCTCTTAAAGATCAAGACAGATACACTCTATAAAGAAGCCCGCTATGAGACCAGAACATTTGAAGACAGCCTCGCCTCAAATAGCTATATGATGTATGTAACATTAGACAGGTCTGAAAGTACATTGACATTAAATCTTGCCTCACAACCTGTCTACGGTCATAAGGAAGATGAAGACCAGGATGGAGGTGAATTTAACATTATTTACCTTTTTAAAATCACCAGGAAAGGGCATATTAAACTTCAATCGGTAAAGCTTGCAGGATAATGCGTGTCCCAGTTCCGATATTATTTATTCTCATTTTACAGCTTATTACAATTAAAACTCTCTCTTAGTTCTTTCAGTTTTGTCCAAACCGGATTAGTGAAAGGTTGTGGTGAAAGCTGATGGAAAACGATTGTATTAGTCATTCCCGGACATTTGATAACGTGTACTATACAATTTAGCACCATCGGTTTTTTAGCCATATAATCAAGCATGCTGACAGTACCAGAGTAGGTGGCTGCATCGCTGCCCTGTGGCTTTTCAAGTTTCTTTATCCGGGTATCTGTTTTGGTGATCATACTCGCGGGAATGTTCCGTTTTTCAATGTTCCGGCCGATCAAGCCATCGTAATAGGCATTTAAATTTTTATCAATGATTTCAGCATTGATCTTCTGTGCTCCTTCTATATACCATAAAAAGGAATAAGACCAGTATTCCTGATTACCAGATTCGCCCCAGCCCAGAGCAAAACGGATATCTTCTACGCCTTTATAAGGAATAGCGGGTGCAAAGTCAATCGGCATCGCGAAACGTTCAATTTGCCATCCTTCGACAGGCAAATAGTATGGAGCCTTCCATGTTTCAGGATTGAAGCTGGTTTGTTCCTGTCCAAACGAATGCAGGGACCAGAGAGAGAGCAGTAAAAGAAAAGTTTTTTTCATATTTATTGGATTTATGCCTGGGTGAGCTTGTAAACAACAATGACTATGCCTGTCTTAAAGAATCACGGTAGCAGCCAATGTAGGCGGTATTATGCCAGCAAAACTGTTCATGAGTGAACAGTTTCTGTTCGTATTCGTACGATGCTGAATCGGATAGCAGTTACCTCGTCCCGAATAAACTCAAATGATTCATCATGTTCACAGAATTTAATAGCTGGATTGTGGATCAAGTAACGCGATGCAGGTTGGGAATTTAAATGGAATACCTTCTTCCAGTAACCATACAAGCTGACCTGTCTGGGGGGCAAAAATTTCAACCGAAACTTTGTCAGTACTTATCTCACAAATTACTTCATCTTTCATAACGATCTCATTCAATTCTATTTTCCAATTGGTAATGATAGCTTCATATTGCCCGCTTAATAAAACTTCTTCATTCAATACTACTTCAAAGCTATGTGGGAATTTATCTTTAATACTGCTATATGTTGATAACAACGGACGGTTTTTTCGCCAGATCTGTTCTCCAAAGGGGGAATCAATTTTCAAATAACCTTCAGCAAGTTTTCTGGTTGATTCGGCCTGCATGGCTTTCCATGCATTTTCTTTCTCTTGTTTTATCAATGCTTCCTGCTGATTGAAAAAAGCGGTTTCGCCTTGTAGAATATCCGTAGCATAGGTCATCAGGTAATGAGCATATCCGAAGAGTTGATCAATCTGATTGCCGGTAATGGGTCTTTCAGGTTTTCGTTCTTTTATCAGTTGCAGAATGCTATATAAGTAATTACCATTGGTATTAACCCCCAAATGAATATCTGTATTCATGCCCCAGTTAATACCTGTCACTACGATCCGGATTTTACTATTCGAAAACGTTACCTGAAATAAATTATCTGTATCTGTCAGGATAACATTTTCTTCCTGTAAACCGAAGCTGCTACAGATAGCTGCAAAGGCTTTTCGTGCTTCATTTTTGAAGTAGTGAAGCGCATCAGCATGTAGTTTATAATAATCTTGCATACCTATCGAAGATAGAAATTTTGATAATTAAGGTTTTATTCCATGTTTATGTAAAGTGGCTTTTAATTTTTCTATTTCATTCTCCATTTCTGTTATTTGATTTACCTGTGTTGCAAATGCGTCTTCAATTTCTTCTATGGTATATCTTGGAGTGATATGTTGAGGGCAATTCCAGTCGTATGCTTCTATATCTAATGTTATCATGCGCTCCGGCTTAAATGCATAGTCCGGTAAATCAAGCAGTTGATAAAGGGCAGGATCATCTTTCAATTCTACGATGGTTACTTTTCCCAGGATTTTCAACCTGGCTCTGGAAGGATAATCAACCATAATAAGTGAGACATTATTATTGGTTTGAATATTCCCTACGGAAATATATTGCATGTTTCCCCTGAAATCTATAAAACCGATTTTTTTTGTATCCAGCACTTTTACAAACCCTTTAGGACCGCCACGATGTTGTATATATGGATATCCATTTTCTCCAATGGTTGCCATGTAAAAGCTATCTCTGTCAGCAATAAAGTCTATTTCATGCTGAGTCAATCCATCTACGTAGGTTTCTTTTTCAAGTCTAGCGTAGCTTTTCCTGCTACCCAGTTTCTCCTGCATTTCTTTAACGGCAGCAGTAAATGCTAACGAAGCGAAATTCTTTGCCATATTTTAGTCGTTATTTTCTTTGACATCGGAAGCAGTATCTGTTTCTTTCTTTTCTTCCTGTTCCAGGACTTTGTCCCACAATGTATCGCCACATTCATCCGGAATAACTACATCTTGATCTTGTTTTTTCCGGTTTTGCAATGCGGCGGCTAATAAAGAAGCAGGATTTTTTGGAGCATCTTTTTCCATTATTACAGTTTTTATAAAAATAACGTTTTCAAAACTTACTATGATATTGTCTTCATATAGGTTGTTAATCGCAGCATAAGAATTTGCAATTGAGATAAAGCGAAAGCCCGGCATCGAATGTAGCTTGCTTAGGAACGGTTAAATTATTGCTGGTTTAGTTTAACCTAAAGAACCTCGAATCAACCTAATGATTGATAATTAGTCTACTATACAAATTTACCCAAAATCAAAAAGCTTCAAACATTGAATTTGAAGCACGTAGTTTCTGTGAGTTTGTTTGTTGAGTCTGTTAACGGTACCAGTAACATTATCATCAAGTTTTACAGAAATTTATAATTTGGGCTTGCTCCACGGCACCCAGAATCCCTGCCAGCAATTATGATTTGGATAGTGATAATAGGTTAGTACCTCCTTCCAATAAGGAATATCTGTATCGTCCAATCTGATTGTCTGCAGCGCATCCAACTCAGGAATACCTTTTACAAGATCTATATATCCCTGCGGATAATCTTCTTTATCATCATAATATATCTCTGTAAGGCCGAGTTCTGTATCAAATTCCCTCATCAAAAAATGACGGAGACTCCATGCCATGATAATCGTATCAAAACCGTAAACAGACAAGACAGGCCTCAGACCATGCCCACCATCATCCATCAGGAATGTATGTGCAGTAATAGGTAATAAACAAGGAGCTTTTTGATACCACTCTCTGAATATCCGAACTTTTTCTTCATCGGATTCCGGACGCGGACCCCATGAACGTAACCAGGACTTACTGAGCCCTAAAATGTTACTGACATAGAAGTCATCTATCCACGCAAGTCTGCTTTCGATCCATTCCTTTTCTGTTATCCAATTATAAAAGAAAGAAGGACGGTATGGCGGAGTCACAAACACTCTTCTCTTCCTTTCTTCTTCAGACTCTTCATATTTTCCTTCTTCTTCACTTATAAATTCCTCTTCCTCCTCTTCATAATGCTTATCTATGGTGTGCAATATTCTCAGAAACGTCCTGTGTTCAACGCCAAATTTTATAGTATACTTTAGCTCCAGTTCATCGATCTGCTGATCTGTGAGTGGCAGCCATTTTGCCCCATGAATTAGCTTATCATGCGGTACTTTGCTCCAGTATGATTCTGTTGTTTCTTTTACCCAGTAAAGAAAATCGGATAGGTTCTCAGGAAATGTTATTTCTCTATTCAACGGTATTTCTAATTTTAGTAGGAAAGCCTGAATATAAATAATAAAAGCGAATATCGAAGCCAGTTATTTGATCGGCTTTCCAGGGACCTGACTCATACTTTATATAAAATTCCCAATTATCCAGACGCTGTCTGGACAACTGACATGGAGCCATTATGTAGAGATATTAAAAACGGAGAATGAACAGGAAATAGGTTTTTATGCCAAACAAGCTGAAAGGGACAAATGGAGTGTACGGGAACTAAAGAGACAAATGAAAAGCATGTTGTTCCACAGACTTGCCCTAAGTACAGATAAAGAAGGAGTGCTAAAACTGGTAAATGAAGGTCACGAAATACAGCACCTTGAAGATTTAATTAAAGATCCGTTTGTGCTGGAATTTTTAAATATACCAGAACAGCATCAATATCTGGAAAGCGAACTGGAAGAAAAGTTGATTAATAACCTGCAACACTTTTTACTTGAATTGGGAAAAAGGTTTTCCTTTTATTGCCAGGCAATATCGTATTCGTGGCAAACATTTCCGATTGGATCTATTATTCTATCATCGCATACTGAAATGTTTTGTTCTTATTGATTTAAAGAATCGTGGTAGCTGCGAATGTGAGCGGTATTAACTCAGCAAAACTGTTCATGAGTGAACAGTTTTGCTGAGTTAATACTTCTTTTTAGTTTACAGGTTTCATAATCTTGTTTTCTGGTTGTTGAGAATTGAAGTATCCCCTCTTTTGTTAATTGGGTTGTGAGAATGTTCGGGAAGTGTTCGGGGAGTGTTGTAGACTTGACCGGGGTTTGGTCGCCCTTTGATCGCCCTTTGGTCGGGGTCTGGTCGGCTTCAGCCGATCAAACCCCGACCAAAGGGCGATCAAAGGGCGATCTATCTATAGAGACTTATACAACTTACTCCGAACAGTCACTACACAGATTAAAAATTCTGTTAAATATTGGATCTGTGCAGATAAGTTACACGTATTGGTCTTAATTTCGCAACATGGACAGAAGGAAGGCAAGAGCCCTTACCAATTGTTGAAAAACACCTCCACTTTGTATCAATTAACTACAGTTAACCTTGATTTAACCCACGTAGCACAATTATTGGTAAAATTTAAGAACAACAATATGGGAACACAATTAAAAGGACCGTTCGGTGGCTTTTGGGGGAGTCAAATTTCTGGCTTACTTTACCTTAATATCAGAAAAACGATTAGTATGAAAATAGGATTACTTTTTCTCCTGATTATTTGTTTCACGGTACATTCCAATGCTCAGGATCCATGGAAGATTAAGGCTGAAAAAATAGATCCCAATAACTATTATGGAGTAACTGTGGCAAATGGTATTATTGGTATCGTATCGTCGCCCCAACCGTTTAAAGTTAAAAACGTGGTTTTAGCCGGTGCTTATGATACTTACGGGCGCGGCCGTGTAAGTAACTTCTTAAATGGCTTTAACCTGCTTAATATGTATCTTGAAATTGATGGTATGCGGCTTGATGAGCGAAATACACAACAACTGCAACAGGAGCTGGATATGCATCATGCTTCATTTACAACGCAACTCCTATACGGCAAAAAAGCAACTGTAAAATATACCTATTATGCATTGAGACATCTTCCTTTTTCAGTATTAATGGATGTAACAATAACGGCAAAAGAAGATCTAAGAATAACTGCGGCCAGTGTGATGGAAACTCCTGAAGCTTTACGTGACGTTCAAAATTATTATAATGAAATTGACAGACCACATGTAACCCTGAGCTTACTTACTTCTACGGCAAAAAGCCCTACAGGAAAGCTACAGCTCTGTGCATCAAACAGTTTTCTGTTTGCAGAGCAACACGGAAATGAACCTAAGATTATCCATGAAATGTGGGATAATAATAGTCATTTAATGAAATTTAATAAAACTTTAAAGGCTGGAGAAAGTTATACCTACTCGGTTATTGGGAGTACAATTAGCTCTGCACAGCATGCCGATCCGCTCAATGAAGCAGAAAGGATGACCATTTTTGCGAAGCTCGAAGGAAGAGACAGGTTAATTAAATTTCATAATGCCGCCTGGGATGAAATTTGGGAATCGGATATTACAATAGATGGTGATCCGCAGGCTCAACAAGATGTACATAGCATGTTATATCATTTAACATCTTTTTCAAGATCAGGCACTTCTTATTCGCTTTCACCAATGGGATTATCAGGTTTAGGTTATAATGGTCATATATTTTGGGATACTGATATCTGGATGTTCCCTGCATTACTGGTCCTTCATCCCGAAATTGCAAAATCTTTAATCGAATATCGTTTTGAGCGACTGGAACAAGCTGAGAAAAATGCTTTTTCTCATGGTTATAAAGGTGCAATGTATCCTTGGGAAAGTGCAGATACAGGGGTCGAAGAAACGCCTGTATGGGCGCTGAGTGGACCATTTGAACACCATATCTCAGCAGATGTTGCATTAGCTGCCTGGAACTACTATTGTGTTACACAAGATAAAACCTGGCTTAGAGAAAAAGGTTGGCCGATTTTATCTCAAACAGCCGATTTTTGGGCAAGTAGAGTGGAAAGAAACGGATTAAATCAGTATGATATTAAAAATGTTGTAGCCGCAGATGAATGGGCAGAAAATGTAGATAATAATGCTTACACAAATGCAGCGGCAAAAGTAAACCTGCATAATGCAAATTTAGCTGCATTAATTTTAGGGATCCCTCTAAATAAAGATTGGGAACTGGTTGAAAAGAATATTCCGATTTTGAAATTTGATGATGGTGTAACAAAGGAACATGCATCTTATAATGGTGAGGGAATTAAGCAGGCAGATGTTAATTTACTTGCTTACCCTTTAAACATAATAACGGCTAAAGATCAAATTGAAAAAGACCTGGCTTACTATGAAACCAGAATACCTGCAGAAGGAACGCCAGCAATGACTCACGCTATTTTTGCACTTCTTTATGCCAGAACAGGCAACCCAAATAAAGCCTATTCATTTTTTAAAGAAGCCTATGAACCTAATTTAAATCCACCATTCAGGGTAATCGCAGAAACTAAAGGAGGCACAAATCCCTATTTTGCAACAGGTGCAGGAGGTGTCCTGCAAAGCGTACTGATGGGCTTCGGAGGATTGGAAATTTCGGCTAAAGGAATTGTACAAATCCAGAGCTCATTACCTGGAAATTGGAAATCTCTTAAAATTTCCGGCGTAGGTACGGACAAAAGGACCTATACAATAAACCAGAAGAATTGATATAGCTAAATGTCCATAATGGCAGTCGGCAGGTACTGATTTTATAGGGGAATCATGATCAATAAATTAATTAGTTTACCTGTATTCGAATAATCACCGTAAAGTGGGGCAACATGCCTCAGAGTTTACACGCAATTGTATCGTAGCTTTTCCCGTCAGTAGTCTGTCGGATTTTCCGACAGACTGAATTTCTTCCAGTTCGCTTTCTTCAAAGATATGTCGAATATCCTGCGTAATGGTTGTTCTACCTTTACCCAGTAAAGGTGCTATAATATTGTTTAGCTGTTGGATTATCTATCATTAAATTATATCTTAATGTATTCGGGTGAATTCGGGACGCATTGCGTCCCGAATTGGAGAAAATTGATGAAACTGTCTCATCCGATGTAATTCTCCTGATAGATTTGGTACGCACTGCGTACCAAATTAGGGTTAACACAAATCAACTTTGAAATTTAATAAAGCTTTGAAGAACCTTTTTCGTTTCATTATCTACAGTGGGATTTCCTACAAGAGATTGCATAACATAAATTAAATCGCTTTTAGCCTTTTCATCATTCTCTCCATTAATCATCCTATTTAGCATCCAAACTGTCAGAGGGATAGGTTTTCTATTTAAAGATTCGAATAAGTATCTCTCGTACTTCCCCCTAAATTTCTCAAGAGTATGAACCAAAGGACCAGGAGTGCCAAAATCAGCATGGGGCCATTTCTCCATTAACAGGAATATAGATTCTATAGCATTTTCATAGTCCGGATTATCTTTTAAAGAATCCATAGCTTCGTATAGAAAAGACTCATTATCATTCTCAGGATCGGTTACCTCAAATGGAACGAATTCGGAAAGCAGTTTGATGATGTTGTTTGTTGTCATTTATTATAAAGTAATATCGATTATAGGAGATTAACAAGATAATACATAAAATTAGGAAAGATCATCGAACACAAAAAGCCTTCATTATTCACGTTTTCTGTCAGCTGGATATAAAAATGTCAGGCTTAAATAGACATAAACAAAAAAAGATGCGAATAATCAGGACCTTACTGATTTATATTAAACCTCCAAACCGTTGTCAGCATCATTGTGCAACTTTATAAAATCAGTGACTTCTTTGACTTTACCATTGTTGCCTTCCGAGCCATATGTTATATATTCATCAAGGTATTGACGATCACGTGCAGAGGCTAAATAGTGGAGGAAATAATCTAGTGGGGACTGTTTTAAAAGAAATTGTCTCTTATCTCCTCTTCTTTTATACAGTAATCTCGTGAAATTTTTCAGAGGTTCTTTTTTCTGAATTAATAGGTCATTTAATATTTGAATATCTTCAATTCCAAGATATTTAAGTTTACTTATAGTGTACCTAAGGTCTATTGTACCAATAAGTTTTATTCCAAATTCCTGCGTCAATATCTGTTGAGCTTCTTGGATTGCTGGGTTTTCGTCAATTAGGACAGATAATGATAAAGAGTCAATAGGTATCTTAAGTTTCGTAGGCGGTTTTGTTGTTGTGGTCGTTGTCAATTCATAATTAATTTTCTTCTTATACTCTTCCTTCAACTTTACCAGTCGATCAAATTCTATATCAGCACTTTCTAGTCCAGCGGCCAGTCTATTGAAACCTCTTTTTAAATCGTAGGGAACAGGTTCGGTACTTTTGTATCCTAAGTCATGTTCAATTTCGGCCCAGGCATGTTGTAAAATAGACCTAATTTGTATTTCTGATTTTAATCCTCTGCATGACTTATAAATAGGATTGCTTAGCCAATTCTCTTGCAATGTAGAAACAAGATGCAATGACTTATAGCCAAATTCATTAGCTTCTTTTCTACGCTTATCTACAGAGTTACTTTCATCAATTATTAAATGTGTTCTTAATATTTTTTCGACTTTTTCAACGTCACTTTCCAAATAGGTAATAACTCGCAAACCACTCAGGTCGGTAATTTCTTCAAGGGTAGAATATTTATTATCCTTCGACGCAATTTTTCCAATTAAGCTATCAAGATCTTTTGCCCGATGATAAATTGCATGAACTTTAATATTTTCGTCCTGAAGTATTTTGCTAATTGCTTGTACCAGTAATTTGCCTAACTCGTCATATTGCTTATACTTTTCAGGGTAGGATGACTTCAACTCCTCAGAATCAATCATAAATGAAGTTTTTAATTACTTAAAAAAAGGTATTTTTATAAAAGGAAATTTACAGGAACCTAAATATAGCTTATACGAAATATGCGTAGTCTTTGTAGCAACTTCAATAACGCTAAATAACTCTACTAGCGAAGTTTTCTAAACATTAATTAATACGCGCCTCAAGATCATAATTTATTATTTGTGACTAGTTAATTTTTAGTTAACAGCCTGGTAAATTTTAAGAGATTTTTTAAATTTCTTGCTTGGATAATAAGTTATGGAAATAAAAGGTAAGGTAGACCTCGAGTATGACTAAACTATCAAAAGAAGAGTTATCATAAAATAAAAAGCCCTGTCAAACATACCCTGATAGAACTTTTATTTATTCTTTAATCTCGGTGGTATAGACTTCAGAGCGGATGTTTTACTACTTTACTGAAAAGGATACAACTATTACCGTACCTAAAGACTTTATATCTCTTGTATTCAATGCGTGGGAGAATCGTGAGATACATCCAGATGATTTTCATTCTAATAATATAGACTCTATAGCCGGTTTAGACAATTCATTTTAGTTGCTCGTAAATAACGTTTTAAACTCCATTTATGACCTCCTTTAACAGAATGCGCATATTATTCATTAAAACCGGAAAATTGATTTGTACGGGGGTAGATAATAAGTACTAATTGCTAATGGGAGTTGTTAGGATTGGAACCTAACAAAATAAATACATAATAAATAATTGGAAATGAATCATTTTACTGTCCTATTGGCAGTCGTTACCCTTAGGAACGATCTTTGCCCACAATCCTCAAACGTTATGTATGAAAAAAAATGATCTCATCAAAGGATTAACCGATAGTATTGCACTACAGGGGGAATTGGAATATTTTACAGATGCACAGATTGCACATGTGATTGAGGATAAAGAGAAGTTGGAGCAAACAACCCATATGAAGGTTAAACTTCTTGAAGTTAAAAAATTAACCTCAGACAGCATTCATTACTCGTTTGAAGTACCCTTTAATGTAATGGAAAAGAATTAATCCCTAAAAAATTGGGGTTGGTTGTTAGCCGTCAATCCCAATTTAGATTATAACTATCTGTAAGTTTTACCAACCGGTTATATCATATAGTGTTGGTTATAAAAGCGGTTAGGGAATTTAATAATTCTATTCATCCTCTTGTTCTGAGTCTACTTGTTGATCATCCTGGATACTATTTTGGGGAGGGTCGGCAAGTAGGGATACGAACAATTGAGTAAAGCGAATACTTATAAAAATGGTAAGGATAAATAGAAATACATAGGCGTTATCCACAATATTAATCCCCTTGATATACATCATCTGAGAAGCTCTATGTTCAACGTACTTTATAATGAATGACGCCAATAACAAAGTTATATTGAATTGAATAGCATGTTTAAGATACATTAATAACAAAGGTAAACCACCTCCATCTACTACAAAGGTCATTCTTCTGGTTGTAATACTTTTTATCAAAGTAAGGATTGTTAAGAAGAATCCCGCTAATGTTACAGAAAGAGAGATTCCATTGTCACACATTTGATCAACCATTTTATCTATAGCAACAAACCTGTGCCTGCATATTATAAATGAAATGATAGCCAGTCCAGATAGGATAACTGGATAAAACCGCTCTATCAGATATCGCCAAGTATATTTATTATTACTCATCTAAATCCGAATTTCGTCTTACTTTATATGCAGTGTCTATTTCGGGCTTTATTTCATTATAATTTGCAATTCCATCTCTGATAATTCTTTCGATTGTAGCCAAAGTAAAATGCCGTGAACGAGGAAGAGTTACTTCAACAATTACTTTATTAGTAATAAAGTCAATTGTCTCTAAAGCACCTTCGTCTGATTCTTTGCCAGTAATCTCCATTTTTTTAATGTCTCCGTGAGTGTCTGCTCTTAATAAATTCCCAAATATTGCTGCAATACGGTTTCTTCTAAGCGTACCCGGGGTATGGCCCATAGTCAATTTTATTGAAATGCTATCTGCATTCGTTTTATCTGCGATACTTCTTAGTTCACCCACAGATCTACTAACACCGTCATTTGCTAAAATACCTCCACCCCTTACGCTAGCAACTGACAACTCTAAGCTTCTCACTTCTCCCATTCTTCGCAATCGTTCTATTTCAGAAGGGTTAATTACCACATTGAACTCAATTTTCCTTATTTCTGTTCTGAAATTTCTTTTGAAATACTTTGCAATTCCGGACGCTGTAATCCCATTTCTATTATATTGAATCAAAATTATGTCGTTAGTAGAATCAAAAAAGAAAGACGTATAATGTCCTAATCCTTCACCTTCATCTAGCTCCAAGTCTTTAGGCCTTTCTCCAAGTTTAGCGCGTGGGGGCAAATCGCTATTTTGAACTAAACAAAAAGTTCCATAATAAATAATCCTCCTTTTATTAACCCCATCAATTAGGTCAAAATCATCACCATCTTTTCTCATTACAACCCTTGGATCAGGCATGTTGTCTAACATGTTTTGAAAACTCGTTATTTCAGAATCTATTTTAGGAGTAATTCTCACCTGAAACATTTGAAATTTTGTGCTACTCATGACATCTTTTTAAATTGGGATAATTAATTATGAATTATGGGGTTTTTAATACGTGGTTAAAATCTGGAAGAATCAGTATATCCCTATCTTTCACTATTCTGAAGGAATATATGAGATATTCGAGAATTCGCTTTAGCACATTTAATGATGTAAATTCAATTCTTTATGACAAAACGTGGATATATTATATAGCTGATTACTAAATATACGAAACCTGTTCAATACTGAGAAATTGGATACAGGTATTTAAATTCTAACGATATAAGGATGTAGTTGTTAGATTCAGTAATCTCCGTTGATTTACTAGTAACGACTTCTGCTTTACGGTCAAATTTTTCTGGTTTACGTGGCAGCATAGTGAAAATCCGTTATCTGGGTTTCCCCGGATGGTATTTTCATTATAAACTTCTTGTTAGCTATTTTAGTTTCGAATTTCCTTAGCCAAAATGAAATAGGAAGCTCCTCACTTACTTTCATTGTAATTTAATTTGGTTTATCCTTTGTAAATGCGGTGTAGTAAAGCATCTAAGAGAAAAAAGGTTACATTAAAGTAGAGATTTTTGATGTAACCTTTTTTGTAACCATTTGGAGTGGTTTGAATTAGATCAACATTGTAGCTTAAAAACAGAAAAGCCGCGTAAATCATGTGATTTATGCGGCTTTGATACTGTTTGATGATCTTAGTGTGACCCCTCAGGGACTCGAACCCTGGACCTACTGATTAAGAGTCAGTAGCTCTAACCAGCTGAGCTAAGGAGTCATCGTTTTACCGTTGAACGGGCTGCAAATCTAACACCTTGTTTTATAATTCGCAAAACTTCTTTAACTTAAATAAAAAAAATCGGGCGAAATGCCCGGAAAAGGAGTCTTAAGAATGGAAACAGCTTACATAGTAGCCGGGTATAGAACCGCCGTGGGCAAGGCCAAGCGTGGCGGATTCCGCTTTTCCCGGCCTGATGATCTGGCCGTAGAAGTAATTACAGGATTATTGAAAAGTGTCCCGCAACTCGATCCGAAACGGGTGGATGACCTCATTGTAGGTAATGCCGTCCCCGAAGCAGAACAGGGTTTGCAGATAGGGCGCATGATATCCGTAAGAGCTTTGGGAATAGAAGTTCCTGGCATGACCGTAAACCGGTATTGTGCTTCCGGGCTGGAAACAATTGCTATTGCCACTGCTAAGATTCAGTCTGGCATGGCGCATTGTATCGTTGCCGGTGGTACCGAAAGCATGAGCCTAGTACCGGTAGCCGGTTGGAAAACCGTTCCTAATTATAAAGTCGCTACCACTACACCTGAGTATTACCTCGGCATGGGATTGACAGCAGAAGCTGTTGCCCGTGAATATAACGTCTCAAGAGAGGACCAGGATACATTCTCCTTCAGATCTCATCAGAAGGCCTTAAATGCCATTCAAAATGGGTATTTCAAGGAAGGTATACTGCCTATCTCAGTGGACGAAGTGTATGTAGATGAGAAAGGGAAAAAACAACAACGCACCTATGTTGTTGATACTGATGAAGGTCCGCGTGCAGATACTTCCTCAGAAGCCCTTGCTAAACTGAAACCGGTGTTTGCTGCCGGCGGCAGTGTTACCGCAGGTAACTCATCTCAGACATCCGACGGCGCTGCCTTCGTGGTAGTAATGAGCGAGACGATGATGAAGGAACTGGGTCTTCAGCCAATAGGCAGGTTGGTAGGCTGCGCTTCTGCAGGTGTTCACCCGCGTATTATGGGCATAGGACCTGTGGCTGCTATTCCTAAGGTATTGCAGCAGGTAGGTAAGACATTGAATGATATAGATTTGGTAGAGCTGAATGAGGCTTTTGCTTCTCAGTCAATAGCTGTGATAAGAGAACTAGGGATTAATCCTGATATCGTAAATATTAACGGCGGAGCTATTGCACTGGGGCATCCTTTAGGATGTACCGGAGCTAAACTTACTGTACAGATTTTAGGTGATCTGAAACGCCTGAATAAGAAATACGGTATTGTAACAGCATGCGTAGGTGGTGGCCAGGGTATTGCAGGTGTTATTGAAAGATTTTAATGATAGAGAGTCGTTTAGCAGATAGCAGCTAAACGACTCTTATAAAAAAATACCTCTCTGTTAACCAGCATATAATCAGGAAACAGTTGCTGCTAAGCAACTCCTAAATGAAAGAGGTTGAAGCTAATAGGCAAAAGCCACCTGCCTGTTATAACTATACCCAACACTCTTATCAAACACTTCTTCCTCTGTCAGCTTTTTACTAATCGCATACATTCTATAAACCTCATCCTCAAGCAATAACGGATCTGTTGTAAACAAATCTTTACCATCTTTCGTCACTACCAGGTACTCTTTATCAGCTACCACCTTAGAAGTAGCTTTACAAATAATAAACCCGTCTCCCACGCGCAGGCAAATAGATTTCACTTCCTCTCCGGCATAAACGATCTTAAACGCAGGCTGAACATAATACTCCCCATAAATGACATCTTGTATAGTGTTATACATATACACGGGGATATTATAATGTAATGCCGGGTCTTTTAGCGCCTGCTGCATCTTAGAAAAGTTATCATAACAGATCTTATTTTTCCTGATAGAGGCAGGAAGGTTAACGCCTAATTTCTCCTTGTACAGTTGAAGGAAGGATGCACTGAGATTGTATTGATTGCTTTCATAAGCGATATAAGTAGACGCAGGTATCTTCAGATATTTATACATTCTCATTACACTTACACCTAATAGTTCACGAACCATTAATAACGGAGTAACCATATATTTAGGGGATTTATTTATCTTTATGTCATATTATGATAAAACGTAATAATGAGATATTCAATCTGATTACCATAATATTTCTCTGCAAAAATAACTGTATTTGAATATAATTCGCAAATAAAGTTAACTATGTTATAAATTGATAAATAGTGTGTTATGGTGAATATATCAGTCTTAAAATGATAAAAGCATTATCAGAATGATACGTAGTTAATTAATTTAGGAAAGATATACTGAGGATAATGATCTTGATATCAAAATCCTTTATCATGATATCAATAACGCTGATAATCACCGGATTCCGGCCAAACTCAACGAATTACAAATAAAATAATCCCAATGAATTAAACTTTTTACTAATTTGCTATCGTAAAAACTTTAGGGGACCCTGTGCAAAAGCCTATATCAATCCAGAATTCATCCCTATAATTATATAACCATATCATTTTTATGGATCGCAGACAATTCCTTACGCTTTCTCCTGAAAGCAGGCAAACAGTGAAAGCGACTACCACCGGCGCTCGTACAGATTCCGGTACCACCGCCTACACAGGAGCTTTCGATACCGCTCAGGTCGTACACCTGCTCAAACGTACCATGTTCGGAGCCACCCCCGCAGATATTGCATGGGCCAAAGGACTAGGTATGGACGCTGCAGTTGAAGCCCTCATCACTACCACCAGCACTATAGCTACCTCTCCGTTAAATACCTACGGCGACGATGTTACCGGTATCGCCCCCGGCGCTACCTGGGTAAACTCAACACCTCCTCCTGTAGCAACAGACGATCTCGACCTGGACAAAATGCGCCGCCCTACCTACCAGGCATGGTGGGTTAGCATCATGCTCTCTCAGGGACGCAGCATCCAGGAAAAAATGATGCTCTTCTGGGCTAACCACTTCTCTATCGAAACCGATAAAGTACTGGATGCCCGCCTCGTATACAGGTACAATAATATGCTGCGCGCAAACGCCCTCGGTAACTTCAAAACACTCGTGAAAGAAGTTACACTGGCCCCCGCCATGCTGATCTACCTCAACGGTAACCTCAATGGTAAAGAAGCCGCAGACGAAAACTACGGCCGCGAATTACAGGAACTGTTTACCGTAGGTAAAGGCCCGGATTCTCATTACACCGAAGAAGATGTAAGAGCCGCCGCCCGCGTCCTGACCGGCTTCAGAGTAGACCCGGTTACTATGACCAGCTACTTTGAAACCACTCAGCACGACATCACCAACAAAGAATTCTCTGATTTCTATCTCAATAAAAAAGTATCAGGAAAAACAGGACAAGATGGTGCTACAGAACTCGATGATCTGTTAGCTATTATCTTCTCCGCTAACGAAGTGGCTAAACACATCGTGCGGAAAATATACCGCTTCTTTGTATACTACCTGATAGATGATGCCGTTGAAACGAACGTAATCACCCCATTGGCTGCGATCTTCGTTGCCAACAACTATGATATCACTCCGGTACTCAGAGCATTATTCAAAAGCGAACATTTCTACGATCCGTTAAACATGGCCTGCCTGATTAAAAGTCCGGTAGACTTCACCATAGGAATGTGTCGCGAATTTGATGTACAATTCCCTACTGCTTACATGGACGCATACACCGCCTGGGATACCATGCGCGATACTATGAAGAATATGTTGCAGGACATAGGTCAGCCTCCACTGGTGGCCGGTTGGGATGCTTACTACCAGGAACCTCAATACCATGAGCTGTGGATCAATACCGATACACTGCCTAAACGTAATATGCTGAGCGATATGCTCATCAGCACTGGTGGTTTTGCCAATCTGAAAATAGATGTACTGACCTTCGCAGATAAATTATCCGATCCTTCAAATCCTGTTACACTCGTAAATGATTCACTGGATCTGATGTACCGTATCGAAGTATCTGATGCTACACGTGCCTTCTTAAAAAATACCTTGCTGCTCAGCGGACAAAATCCGGATAGTGATTACTACTGGACTGACGCCTGGAATGCCTACAAAGCAAATCCCGGTGATGCCGCTACGCGTCAGGTAGTAGAAAGCCGTTTACAATCGCTCTACAAGTACCTGATGGACCTGTCTGAATATCAATTAGCCTGATCTTAGAAAGACCTAACCTATTACTATGAAACGCAGAGACTTTCTTAAATATACCGCGCCAGCCACCGTACTACCCACTTTTATAAATGGGTTTGCCGTAAAAGCTTTTGGCTCATCATCTTCGCTTCTGGCTGCGCTGGAAGCTTCTGCCACAGATAATGACCACGTACTGGTTATGATCCAGTTGGCAGGTGGTAATGACGGCCTTAACATGGTGGTGCCACTGGACATATATGGTAAATACCAGGCTGCACGCCCCAACATTGCCATCGCGGAAGGCAAGGTGCTGCCACTCGTTAATAATATTAAAACCGGCCTGCATCCTGCATTAAAAGGGATCCAGGAATTATACGATGATGGAAAAGTATGTATCGTACAAAGTGTAGGATACCCTTCTCCGGATTACTCCCACTTCCGCGCTACCGATATCTGGTTAACCGGTTCCGATCAGAACCAGGTATTAACTACCGGCTGGGCAGGACGTTATCTGTCTACAGAATATCCTGATTTCCCGGATAACTATCCGAACGATAAGGATACTGATCCTTTGGCTATTCAGATAGGTTCTATCGTATCGCCAGCCTTCAACGGTACCAATGCCAACATGGGTATCGCCATCACCAGTGCTACGGACTTCTACAATCTGATTGATGGTGTACAGGACCCCGTTCCCAACACCCATGCCGGTTTAGAACTGGAATATATCCGTACCATCGCCCGTCAGACTAACAAGTTTGCAGATTCTATCAAAGCAGCTGCGGCTAAAGTAACTTCTCAAAGCCCTTATCCTGATAACGGTCTGGCAGAACAACTTAAAATAGTAGCACGCCTTATCGCCGGTGGACTCAAAACCCGCCTCTATATGGTAAGTCTTGGCTATTTTGATACGCATGCAAGTCAGACTCAGGGTGGAGATAATACCACCGGTTACCACGCAGAACTGCTGGGCCGACTGTCAACTTCCATCAAAGCATTCATGGACGACCTTACCAACCTGAAAGTATCCCGCCGCGTGGCAGGTATGACCTTCTCAGAGTTTGGCCGTCGTACCAAATCCAATGGTAGTATGGGTACAGACCACGGTGCTGCTGCTCCAATGATCCTCTTCGGGGATTATGTACTGCAAGGTGTACTGGGTGCTTCTCCTACCATCCCGGATGCTACTTCCGTGAATGATAACATGCCAATGCAGTACGACTTCCGTTCTGTATACGCGTCCCTGCTGGAACAATGGTTCTGCGTGGATAACACCACCCTGCAGACCATCCTGCTAAAGGATTATCAGCGACTGCCAATCATAAGCGGTATCGCCTGCGGTACCATCACGGCTATCGATGATGTCAACAATGGCAGCACACACCTCATCACCAATTACCCGAATCCTTTTGTGGATACTACCACATTAAAATATAAGTCCAAAGGCGGTCATACCATGATCCAGATCTTTGATACCATGGGCCGCCTGATAGGCGTACCGGTAAATAAGGTACTGGCAGTAGGGGAGTACACCACTTCTTTTGATGCCAGACAACTGGCCACCGGAACATATTATGCCCGACTTCAGAACGGGCCTTACCAACAGGTAAGAACAATGCTGAAAGTGAAATAAAAAAGATGCTCCTGGTTCAACCAGGAGCATCTTTTTTTAAACGGTGTTGCAAATTCATTTATCTTTGCTTTCGCAGGTGAAGAAACAGTTTCTATATAAAATATTAGCGATAACGCTCTTGGGTGTATTTACATTTAATACTATCCCCAGGGAGTTTATTCACCAGTTCCTGGACCATCACGATACAAAAGATATCCCCGTATCACATGATGGCCCCGCATTTTCCGTTAAGCACCAACACTGCGCATTCCTGCAGATAGAACCAGAACCGTATGTACACGTAACTGCTTTCTATCATGCACTGATACAAAATATCATCTGGAATTACGCTTCCCCATACATGCCTGTTATCAGGTACACCCCCTTCAGGGCATTATCCCTTCGTGCACCCCCGGTAGCATAAGCCCATACATACTACTCTCACAAATCATTATTGAATAATTAAGAAATTATTATGCACTATTTACGTGTTTCTATATTCAGCGCCATCGCTGTTTTGATACTCTCATCTGCATTTGCCAATGATGCCGATAATTCATTAAGCGGAAACATCACTGATAAATCATCCAAAGCTGCTTTACCCGGGGCCACCATATATCTGCCGGACCTGCACGTAGGTGCTTCTGCAGATGCACAGGGGCATTACTCCATTAAAAATCTGCCTAAAGGAAGATACCTGGTAGAAGTACATTACATAGGGTATGCTGCTTTTACACAATCAACACTCATCAGCGGCGATACCAAACTGGATATTTCCCTGTCAGAAACACTGATAGAAAAGAACGAAGTAGTGATCACCGGTGTGAACCTCGCTACTACACTTAAAGAAACGCCTACGCCCGTAAGTATCGTAAGAAGGGATTACCTGGATGCAAATATCTCTACCAATATCATAGATGCTATTGCAAAATTACCGGGTGTTAGTCAGCTGACTACTGGCCCTGCTATCTCCAAACCTTTCATCCGCGGACTTGGTTACAACCGTGTTGTAGTGGTAAGTAATGATGTAAGACAGGAAGGACAGCAATGGGGTGATGAACATGGTATCGAGATAGATGATTACAATGTAAGCAAAGTAGAAGTACTGAAAGGCCCCGCTTCTTTAGTATATGGATCTGATGCTATTGCAGGTGTGGTAAACATTGTTCCTCCCGGCCCGGTACCGGAAGGGCATATCAAAGGAAATGTGGCCGCCAACTATCTTTCCAATAACGGTCAGATAGCTTATCATGCTGATATTGCCGGTAATCATAATGGCTTTAACTGGAGTTTGTACGGTACACAGAAATGGGCACACGACTACCAGAATAAATATGATGGTTATGTATATGGTTCCGGTTTTAATAACACCAACTTTGGCGCTGCTATAGGTCTCAACAAAAGCTGGGGTTCATCCACTTTAAGCTTTACCTCTTTTAATCAACACTTAGGTATTGTAGAAGGAGAACGTAATGCCGCAGGTCAGTTCCTCAAACCTATCAATAACAATGGTACAGAAGATGAAGCAGTAGCTACCAACAGCGATTTTAAATCATACAGCCTGGGTTTACCCCGCCAGCAAATCAATCATCAGAAGATTGTCTGGGACAATAATATTTACCTGAATAACGGAGGACGCTTAGGGTTAACATTGGGCTACCAGTTAAACCGTCGCCAGGAATTTGAAGATGTACTCGCTCCGGATGAAGCAGGCTTATATCTTAAACTGAATACATTCAACTACGCACTGAAATATTATTTGCCGGAAATGAAAGGCTGGCAAACAACTGTTGGTGTAAATGGTATGCAGCAGCATAACGATATTTCTTCCAGTAAGGAATTCCTGATTCCCGGGTATGATTTATTTGATGCAGGTGTTTTTGCCGTTACCAGTAAAACTTTCAACAAGCTGACATTAAGTGGTGGATTAAGGTTTGATAACCGTTCCATGAATGTAAAAGGACTTTCTTTAGATGCTGATGGCAAACCTGTGACTACAGGTGGTGACACCAAATTCACCGCTTTCGATAAGAACTTCTCAAACATCTCCGGAAGTGTTGGTATCAGCTACGCTGCCAGTGATATGGTAACATTAAAATTAAACGCAGCGCGTGGTTTCAGGGCTCCTAATATTTCAGAACTGGCGGCTAATGGTGTACATGAAGGCACCATCAAATATGAATACGGGAATAACGATTTGAAACCTGAAGTAAGTACACAGGGAGATGCCGGTATTGATTTTAGTTCTGAGCATGTATCATTTGCTGCCAGCGTATTCTACAATCATATTACCAACTTTATCTTCAGTCGTAAATTATTCAATGCAGCAGGTAGCGATTCTATTCCTGCTGTAGATAATGATGAAGGATACAGCGCTTTTAAATATCAGCAGACTACCGCCAATTTATACGGTGGAGAATTTACAGTGGATATTCATCCTCATCCGATCGATTGGTTACATTTCGAGAACACAGTTTCCTATGTAAGGGGTGTAATCCCTAATGGCACTGATTCTACGAAGTATTTACCTAACATTCCTGCTGGCCGCTGGTTATCAGAATTAAAGGGAAGGTTTAAAAAAGTAGGTGGAGTGATGCAGAATGCATATATCAGTGTTGGAATGGACATGACGTTTGCACAAAACGATGTTTTCTCTGCCTATCAGACAGAGACAGCTACACCTGGTTATACATTGTTTAATGCAGGGTTGGGAACTGATTTTGTGAATAAGAATAACAAGGTATTATTCTCATTACATCTGGCAGCTAACAACATCACAGATGTTGCCTATCAGAATCATTTAAGTCGTTTGAAATATGGGCCTGAAAATGATGTAACGGGTCGATTTGGCGTATTTAATATGGGGAGGAACTACAGTGTGAAAGTGACTATACCAATTGATTTCAAATAATAATAAAAAGGGAGGCTTTCATCAAAAGCCTCCCTTTTTTTATGGACAATGTTGTCTTAAAGCGCTGATCAGTGTTTTATCGTAAGTAAGCAGGGTTGGTTTGTCCGGATCTATCGTAATATCTTCCAGTTTCTCATTCGCCTTATCCAGCCTTAACCATCCTATAGTAGATTCATGATCTTTCTCATTGGAAAAGAGTTGTATAAACAGTTTACTTTTTTCCTGACGATCTATCCTCACTTTGATATTTTCCTTTTTAGTACCATCAGATTCAAAGTTGGAACTGAGAACGATATCAGTAATAGCTTTATAACATTCGGGGGGATAATGCCCCACCTGTGGCCTCAAAGTATCTGAAGTGGGGATCATAGACGCGGTATCTGCGCCTATATCCTTAATGGCTGAAGTGTCTGCCTTGTTTTCCTGTGAGGCAGATACGCAACTGCTTAACAATACTACAGACAGGATGTACAATAGATGTGATGGTTGCATGATAGATCTTTTGGGATGAGTATCACAAAAGTCGTGCAATGATTATTTTTCAGGAAGGTCTTCCGTACTCTCATCATAATAAACAAAGAAGTACAGGTAGATAACCCTGCTGACACGCATGAGCCATGGCTGTAAAACTACCAGTAATGCACCGTTTATTCCCAGCCATATAAAGATGCTGTTATCCTGCCAGGAGATGCCGATCAATACCCAATAAGCAACAAGGGTAGCTACAGAGAGGGCTACACTTAATGCATAACTCACATAACCGGTACCGAACCAGAAACCTTGTTCCAGTTCGAATTTCTGAGCGCAGACAGGGCAACGTTCAGGCATATCGAAAATTTGGGATAAGCGCCAGTGAAAAGGGTTTTTGTCTTTGTACATGTGGCCTTTACGGCAACGTGGACATTTCATACCTAACAGGCTGAGGAGATAATTCGGTCGCTTTTTACTCATGCTGCAAAGATAAAGAGGAAAACCGGGGTTTTCCTCTTCGTTAATGTTGTACTTCTCTTTCTCCTATTTGCTGTCTCCACATAGCGTAATACAATCCTTTCTCTGTCAGCAGGTTTGCATGTGTACCGGTTTCTATGATGCGTCCTTTTTCCAGTACATAAATCCTGTCGGCATGCATAATAGTAGATAACCTGTGTGCGATCATCACGGTAATATGCTCACGGGTAGAAGTAATTTCCTGTACAGTGGTGGTGATAGCCTGTTCTGTGATAGAATCCAGTGCGGAAGTGGCCTCGTCAAATACCAGCAAACGCGGGTGACGGAGCAATGCACGTGCAATGGATAAACGTTGTTTCTCTCCACCGGAAATCTTCATTCCGCCTTCACCTATTACAGAATCAAGTCCATGATCTGCCCTGGCAAGCAGGGTGTCACAGCTGGCCTGCCTCATGGCATGCAGGATTTCATCATCTGTAGCACGGGGATTCACGAATAACAGGTTCTCTTTAATAGTACCGGAGAACAACTGTGTATCCTGTGTTACAAAACCTATCTGGTAACGTAACTCTTCGATATCTATTTTCGTGCTTTCTATCCCGTTATACTTAATACTTCCTTCAGGTGGGTTGTATAAACCTACCAGCAGTTTTACCAGGGTAGTTTTACCGGAACCGGATGGACCTACAAAGGCAATTGTTTCACCGGTCCTTACCTTAAAGGAGATATGGTCCAGTGCTTTGGTAGAGGCGGTCAGATGTTGAAAACCTACATTCTCAAATGACAATGTATCGATCTGATTTATTGTAACAGGATTTGCCGGCATTTCTTCTACCGGAGTGTTCAGTATGCCTTCAAAATTCAACAGGGATACCTGTGCTTCCCGGTAGGAGAGGATAATATTTCCCAGTTCCTGTAACGGGCCAAAAATAAAGAAGGAATATAACTGTAAGGTAAAGAGCTGTCCTACCGTTACGGTGTCCTTGTAAATCAGGAACAACAACATGAAGAGGATCACCTGGCGCAGGAAGTTCACAAAAGTTCCCTGTACAAAGCTGATACTACGGATGCTGCGTACCTTTTTCAGTTCCAGCATCAGAATACGGATGGTGGTAGAGTTGAGCCTGCGGATCTCCTGGTTGGTCAATCCAAGGCTTTTTACCAGCTCTATATTACGGAGCGATTCTGTAGTAGCTCCTGCCAGCATGGTAGTTTCCTTTACGATAGTCTTCTGAATGGTTTTGATTTTGCGGCTTAGTACATTCATGAGCCAGCCCAGTAGCAGACATCCGCCGAAGTATACAAATACCAGGCTCCAGTGTACCCGGAAAGCGTATACCATCACGAATACTACCCCTACCAGGGCCACAAACAGTACATTCACAAAAGAAGTGATGAACTTCTCACAATCCACCCTTACTTTCTGCAGAACGGCCAGTGTTTCGCCGCTTCGCTGATCCTCAAACTGCTGGTAAGGCAGCCTTAATGAGTGACGTAACCCATCCGTATACACCCTGGCCCCAAACTTCTGAATGATCACATTCACAAAGTAGTCCTGAAAAGCTTTGGCAATACGGGAAATCATGGCCACACTGATGGACGCCAGCAATAACCACAACACACCATTAATATAACCCGACTGACTACGCGGTAATGCCTTTGCATCAGTATGCGGATGCGAGGCAAACATATCTATGATCTTGCCGAAGATATATGGGTCCAATAAGGAAAATACCTGGTTAATGGAGGCTAAAAACAGCGCCAGCACGATCAACCACTTATAACTCTTTAAATAATGCAAAAACAATTTCATGCTTGAATATGGTCTAGGTTGCAAAGGTACATTAAGTTGATGTTGCAACATATTATTATGATAGTTGTACTCAGAAAAATACAGTAACTTAATAGGAAGAACAGGTCACACAGCTATTTCGCACCGGCAAAGTTCACCAAAACGGCAATTTCCACGTTTCCCAAAATTATCTGCGCTCATCTCTTAATCTTTTCATTATGAAGGCCTACGATGAAAAACACATCAGGAACATCGTACTGTTAGGTGCCGCCAAGAGCGGCAAAACTACCCTGTGCGAAACCATGTTATTTGAAGCCGGCATTATTCCACGCCGCGGTACGGTTGAAGAACGAAATACCGTATCTGATTACCACGATATTGAACACGAAAGAGGTAGCTCCGTGTATGCTACCTGCCTGCACACTGAATGGCGTAATTACAAGATCAATATTATTGACACACCCGGACTGGAAGACTTCATCGGTGAAGTCATTGCTTCCATCCGTGTATGCGATACCGCTCTTTTACTGCTGAACGCCCAGCATGGGGTGGAAGTAGGAACAGAGCTGATATGGGATTATGTAGATAAATACCGGAAACCTACTATATTGATTGTCAATCAGCTGGATGCTGAATTTGCCAACTTTACGGCTACTGTGGATGATGCCAAACGGGTATTCGGCTCTGCCGTTACCATCATGCAATATCCTGTTAACCAGGGTGTTGGTTTTAACAGCGTGATAGACCTGCTTAAAATGACTTTATACCGTTTCCCTGAAAACGGAGGAAAACCCGAGAAACTACCTATCCCTGATAGTGAAAAGGAAACGGCTGAACGCCTGCATAATGAACTGGTGGAAAAGGCAGCGGAAAATGATGATACCCTGATGGAACAGTATTTTGAAAAAGGGAATCTGGATGAGGATGAACTGAGAGAGGGATTGAAGATAGGGATGCTGAAACACCAGGTATTCCCCGTGTTCTGCCTGTCTGCTATAAATAATATGGGTAGCGGCCGCCTGATGGGGTTCATAGACAACGTTGCCCCTGCGGCAGTGGAAATGCCACCGGAACAGAGCGAGGAGGGGAAACCTATCCCTTGCGATCCTGCTGCTTCTCCGGTGTTGTTTGTTTTTAAGACCCTGCTGGAACCTCATATAGGCAGATTATCCTTCTTTAAAGTGATTGCCGGTGAGATAAAACCAGGCGTAGAACTCTATAATGAGAAAGGGAATACTTCCGAACGTCTGAACCAGTTGTTCATTGCTGATGGGCGAAACCGTAACCCGGTGGAATTGTTGCGATCGGGGGATATAGGGTGTACGCTTAAACTGAAGAATACTTTAACAAATCATACTTTAAGTGATAAGCAATCCGGTAAACAGGTGGCTCCTATAGACTTCCCGTTACCTAAAGTACGGGTAGCGATAGAGGTAATTAATAAGGCAGATGATGAGAAACTGGGAGAGGTACTGGCAGAGATTCACATGGAAGACCCTACACTGGAAATAGAATACAACAAAGAACTGAAACAGGTTATTCTGCATGCACAGGGTGAATTACACCTTTCATTAATCCGCTGGCGACTGGAACATATCTATAAAATGCCTGTCGAGTTTCTTCCGGCCAAGATTCCTTACCGGGAAACTATCCGTCAGTCTGCCATGTCTAATTACCGGCATAAGAAGCAGTCGGGTGGGGCAGGGCAGTTTGGAGAAGTGTATATGAAGATAGAGCCTTATTATGATGGGATGCCTACACTAAAAGAGTTCCCTGTAAGGGATACGGATTCGATAGACCTGGCCTGGGGTGGTAAACTCGTGTTCAACAATTGTATTGTCGGCGGAGTGATTGATAACCGTTTCCTGCCTTCTATTTTAAAGGGGATCATGGAAAAGATGCAGGAAGGCCCCCTGACAGGTTCCTATGTACGTGATATACGCGTAAGCGTGTATGATGGCAAAATGCATCCTGTAGACAGTAATGATATCTCTTTCAAAATAGCAGGTATGATGGCATTCAAAGATGCTTTTCACCAGGCAGATCCTCAGCTTCTGGAACCCGTTTTTGATGTAGAAACGACTGCACCGGACAGTATGATGGGAGATATTATGGGTGAGTTACAAACCCGGCGTAGCATTATTACGGGGATGGATACGCTGAATGGTTACCAGGTGATCCGCGCCCGTACACCACAAGCTGAATTGGACAAGCTCTATGCAGCATTGCGTAATGTTACCCAGGGGAAAGCAAAGATCAAAGCTGTATTTGCTGAATACGCGCCCGTTCCGGGAGATTTACAAAAGAAATTAACAGAAGAGTATAAGAGAGAAGAAGTGGCGGTATAATATTATTATATATGGCCTCCGCAATATGCGGAGGCCATATATAGGTTACTGTCTGGAACACCAGTCGTTGATATAGTTTTCAAGTACAGTCATTGGCATATCTCCCTGAGCCAGTAATGCATCATGAAATTTAATGATACTGAATTTCTTCCCCAGTCGTTTTTCACACATTGCCCGCAGGCGTAAAATCTCCAGTTCTCCGGTCTTATAGGAAAGTGCCTGCCCGGGCATCGCCATATATCTTTCGGTAGCACTGGTGGCATCTGCCTCACTGGTAGACAGATTTGCCATGATATAAGCGATACTTTGTTCGCGTGTCATCTTACCGGTATGAAGACCAACATCAGTAACCAGCCTGATTGCCCGCATCATTTCATTGTTAAGCGCCGCCATTTCCTGGTAAGGATCTGTATAACAACCCAGTCTGCTTCCTAAAGATTCTATATACAGCGCCCAGCCTTCCGTAAATGCATTAAAAGAAATACTTCTTCTGAAAGTAGGCAGTGCATTATTTTCCTGCTGTAGGGATATCTGGAAATGGTGCCCTGGTACTGCCTCATGAATAAAAGTAGCTTCCATGGCAGAGCTTACAGTATTGATTTTCGTTGCATCCGGTACCGGCACATAAAAGACACCGGGCCTCTTACCATCTATTGAGCCAAGTGTATAAGAAGGCCCGTTCTGGCCTGCTTCCCGGAAAGACTCTACTCTTCTGATCTCGAAATCTGCCTTGGGGAAAATGCTGAACAGCTCCGGCAAATGTGGCTTTATTTTCGCGTATACGTCCCGGTAGGCCTGCAATACCTGTTCAGGAGTTTTAAAAGGCATGAACTGAGGATCTGATTTCAGAAATGTGAAGAACTCATTAAGTGTACCGGAAAAGCCTGTCCGGGTTTTAATCAGTTCCATCTTTGCCCTGATACGAGAAACCTCATCCAATCCTTTTTGGTATATCTCTTCCGGACTGGAATCAGTTGTAGTGTAGTACTTTACATAGTATCTGTACATTGCTGCTCCTCCCACGATGCCTGATAAACCTGAGGAATCTGTCGCTTTTGCCAGGTATTCATTTTTAAGATAATCCGCCAGCTGTTGGTAAGCGGGCAATAATTGTTCACGGATAGCTTTTCCCAGTTCATCGCTAATCTCTTGTTTAAATTCAGCTGGCAGTGTTTTCAGCGGAGTATAAAATACATTCAGGGAATCATCTTTTCCAAGCGCTTCCATCTGCGGAATGATTTTCATTACCAGTACTTTGGGTAGAACGGTCCCAGCCGAGGCGCCTTTTTTCATATTAAGAATGGCGGTGGCTGCCCATATTTTAAAAGCGGCAATACGTCTTATCCAGTTACGATAATCCTGCACGGTCTTAAATGGCTGGGCCGAACTTCCCGAACCTAACTGACCAATAAATAATGGAATGGAATTGAAATGATTTAAAGGAAGATACTCCAGGTGGAGTTTTCTGCTTTCCAGATCTCTCGATAATATTTTCTTTAAAACATCGACGGAAATACGGTCAGCAGGTGTTAGTTGCTCTTTATCAAAAGAGGACAACAATTTCAGATATTTCTCATCAAACCGGGAAACCTCAGCAATATATGGTGCTGAAATATCATTGGCCAGTTGATCATCATATTCATGGTATCCTAAAAAAGTAGCATCCAGTGGCTGGAGTTGTAGAGATTCCCGGTAGTAATTTTCAAATAACTGTTGAAGTTTTTTTTGCTGTGCAATGCTGCTTTGTGTAATGAAAAGGCTGCTTGCCATCAGCATGAAACATTTGAGATTCATATTTTGCATGCTGTAAAATTAGATGGACTTTAAGGTTTAAAATTGTACAGGATTAGCTTATTTATTATTTTTACATATGATGATAACTGATGACTCAAAAAACGCAGAGTGCTTTTCAAATGGTCGTTATGTAGGTCCTGCCAAGAAGGAGTTACATTTTGGAGACATCATAGCCAGTGAGAATGAATATGCTAAGGGAATCTCATCCGTATGGCATTACCATGAGAACCCGCACTTTTCACATATACTCAATGGTGGAAGTATTGAAGTGGGTGAATACAATACGGCCTACCAGACAGAAGGGGACTCGTTGTTCTATAACCCATGTATGTTGCATAAAAACACTGACTACAAAGAAAATACAAGGATTTTTAACCTTGAATTACAACCCGGATTTTTCACTAAGAATAAATTGAAATATTCTGCAGCGGATAATTACTGGTCATATTATGATGAGCATTTAAAAAAGGTATTGGTAATAAAGGTTTTAAAAGAGTATTTATTGAATGATACCAATTCCGGACTCTCAATAGAACAATTATGTGTACTGCTCTGCCAGCAGGATGCGGTGAAGCAGAAACCTGAAAAGAACAATCACTGGTCATCATTACTAAAGGAATACCTGCACGAGAAATGGAATACCCCGTTTAGCCTTAGTGAGCTGTCTGAAGAAGTGCAGATTCATCCGGTAAATATTTCAAAATACTTTTCAAGATACTTCAACTGCACATTAGGAGAATATATAAGGAGGATCAAAATTGAAAAATCCCTTCCATTAATCAGAAATAAGAAATACAGCCTTACGGAAATAGCTTACGAATGTGGCTTTACCGACCAAAGCCACTTTACCAAAACCTTCAGGAATATCACCGGGATGCTGCCAAAAGACTACAGGCAATTTTAGTGGAAAAGGGGCAGGAGAGTTGTCTAAATTAAAAATGGCAATTTCTGTTTTTTAGTTAAAAAAAGCCTAACTTAATAGTGTATTAATCTCCTTAAATATTTGTATTATGGATACTGTAAGAGATATCCTGCAAATAAAAGGAAATATGGTGTACACAATCTGCATCACATGCTGTGTGTACGAAGCACTGGAAGTACTTGAAGAAAAGAATCTAGGCGCACTTGTAGTAGTGGACGAAGGTGGAAAACTGATAGGTATATTCACTGAACGGGATTACGCACGCAAAGTTGTCCTCAAAGGACGTTCTTCTAAAGAAACATTAGTCAGGGACATTATGACTGACAGACCGGTATTCGTTACTCCTGATACAAAGATTGAGTATTGCATGCAATTGATGACGAATAAGTTCATCCGCCATCTCCCCGTTATTGAAAACAATGATTTGATTGGCCTTATCTCCATCGGTGACATTCTCAAATATGTCATCAGTAACAAAGACTTCATTATTCAGAATCTCGAACATTACATCGTTAGCTAGTAGCCCTGGATTTAACACCATCTTTCTTTTTTATTAAAGAGTAGAATACACATCAGTATTCCTCTTCAGGAAAAAAAATTTACGTTATGGGAAACGAAATACTAAGTATTCCCCTGTGGCCCCTTTTGCTCTATACAAGCCTGGTAGTGGTATTGATAGCTGCCATCCTTGCGTTATCCTATATATTAGGACAACGACACAACGACCGTGCTACCGGTAAACCTTACGAGGGCGGTATAGAGCAGACAGGGAGCGCACGTATTCGCTTCTCTACACAATTCTATCTGGTTGCCATGTTATTTGTCATCTTCGATGTCGAAGCTGTTTTCATTATGCTTTGGGCGCTGGGTTTATATGACCTGGGATGGCCCGGTTACATTGGTGCCGGCCTGTTCATCGCACAGCTGGTAGTTGTGCTGATCTATGAATGGAGCATTGGAGCACTCGACATAGGCGCAGATGCAAAAAAGATATTAAAAGCTCACAAACTAAAACAACAGCAAAATGAAATGGTGGCTAAGTAAAACAGGCGATCAGTCCGGCCATATCTCGGGCACCGGTAGCATGGAGGATGCCGTCAGCAGAAGTATTATGCTGACTACTGTACAAGACCTGCTGGCATGGGGACGCAAAAATTCTATGTGGCCATTCCATTTTGGCTTGAGTTGTTGCTTTGTAGAAATGGCTACCAGTATCACCAGCAAATATGATGTAGCAAGATTTGGTGCGGAAGTGATCCGTGGTACACCAAGGGAAGCTGATGTGATGGTCATCGCAGGGACCGTCTTTATTAAAATGGTACCTATCATCAAACGGCTTCATGAACAGATGATGGAACCCCGCTGGGTTATTTCTATGGGTAGCTGTGCCAACAGCGGAGGTATGTATGATATATATAGTGTGGTACAGGGAGTGGATAAATTCCTGCCGGTAGATGTATATGTGCCGGGCTGCCCTCCCAGACCAGACGCCTTTATGCAGGGATTGATGCTCCTGGCAGATGCGGTGGGTAAAGAAGCCCGTCCGCTTAGCTGGGCTATTGGTGAACAGGGGGTAATAAAACCAGACATGCTTTCAATGAAAGAGAAAAAACGTGAAGAGCGGACAAAGATGACCTCTTTCAGAGGAATCGACGAAATATAAAATTGGTATAGATATGCAGACTGTTGATCATATTCCCCCTTATTTAATACAACAATTCGGCCCCAACGCTTTTCAACAGCAGATAACTGCCGACGGGGTACTTACACTATGGACCAGTAAGGATATTATTGTGTCTGTTATTCAATATCTGAAATCAAACTCCTTTCCATTCCTGTACGATCTATGTGGCATAGACGAACGGGACCGGGCCGGAAAAGAGCAGTTACCCGTTGCCGACTTTTCCGTTGTTTATCACCTGTTATCATTTAAGCAAAATACTTTCATACGGCTCAAAGTAGCATTGGTTGGCGAATATCCCGCTATACCTTCCATCACCGCCATTTTTAAAAATGCCAACTGGTACGAACGTGAAGTATATGACATGTTTGGTATCCGCTTCGAAGGCCATCCCCACTTACAACGTATCCTGATGCCCCTTACCTGGGAAGGTCACCCACTCCGCAAAGAACATCCGGCAAGAGCAACAGAAATGGGACCATTTCGCCTCTGGGATGAAAAACAAGACATTGAACAGGAAGCCCTGCGCTTCAAACCGGAAGAATGGGGATTACAATCATATAATGAGGACTCCGATTTTATGTTTCTGAACATCGGGCCTCAACACCCCGGTACCCATGGGGTACTGCGTATCATCCTGCAACTGGATGGAGAAGAGATAGTTGATGCGATACCGGAAATAGGCTTTCATCACCGCGGAGCAGAAAAAATGGGAGAACGCCAGAGCTGGCATACCTACATCCCTTATACGGACCGTGTAGACTATCTCGGTGGCGTGATGAATAATCTCGCCTACCTGCTGGCAGTAGAAGAAATGGCAGGCATAAAAGTGCCTGAAAGAGTCAAAGTGATCAGGGTCATGTTATGTGAATTATTCCGTATTAACAGTCACCTCGTTTGGTTTGGAACATTTGCACAGGATCTCGGGCAACTATCCCCCGTCTTTTATATGTTTACCGAAAGAGAAAAAATATTCGATATCATTGAAGCCATCTGTGGCGACCGCATGCACCCCAACTGGTTCCGCATTGGCGGAGTAGCCCAGGACCTGCCCACAGGATGGGATAGACTTGTACGTGAATTTGTAGACAATTTTCCGAAGCAGCTGAAGCAATACAATAATATGGTATTGCGCAACAGTCTGATAAAGGCCCGTACCAAAGGCATTGGTATCTATACCCTGGAAGAAGCCATTGAATGGGGCATAACAGGCCCCGGACTGAGAGCCTGTGGTTTCGAATGGGACTTCCGCAAAAAACGTCCTTACTCCGGTTATGAAATGTTTGATTTCGATATTCCCATTGCACAGCATGGCGACTGCTACGACCGCTCTGTTGTGAGAGTAGAGGAAATGAGGCAGAGCCTGCGGATCATAGAGCAATGTCTGAATAATATGCCCGAAGGGAGTTACAAGGCAGACCATCCCTTAACCACTCCTCCCATTAAAAAACATACTATGCAGGATATAGAAACCCTCATCACCCACTTCCTGAACGTAAGCTGGGGGCCAGTTATCCCCCCGGGAGAAGCCATGAGTTGCATAGAAGCTACTAAAGGAGCAAACAGCTATTACCTGACCAGTGATGGTAATACTTCATCATATCGCACACGTATACGCACCCCCTCATTTGCACACATGCAGATGGTACCGTATATCAGTAAAGGTTATACAGTGGCAGACCTGCTTTCCATCCTCGGAAGCGTGGATTATGTACTGGCAGATATAGATAGATAGTGAAATAAAATTTTATGCTTACAGCAATAGAAAAAAAAGCAATAGATCACGAAATAGAACTGGTGCCCTATAGAAAAGCATCGGTGATTGAAGCATTGAAAATTGTGCAACAACACCGTGGTTGGATCAGTGATGAAAGCGTTGAAGAAATTGCTGCCTATCTGGAAATAAGTCCTGCAGAAGTAGATAGCGTGGCTACCTTCTATAATCTCATCTTCCGTAAACCGGTAGGCAGACATATCATTCTCCTGTGCGACAGTATCTCCTGTTATGTAATGGGATACCGGCTGTTACATAAGGCGCTGGAAGAAAAACTGCATATACGTATGGGCCAGACAACTGATGATAACCGTTTTACATTGCTCCCAAATGTATGTCTCGGTTGTTGTGATCACGCTCCTGCTTTAATGATAGATAAAGATTTATACAGAGATATAGAACCGGCGCTGCTGGATGACATTTTAAAAAAATACGCATAATAAATGGAACGTCCGCTTACCAGTAATATTTACCCCGATCGTCCGCCACTCAATCTGAAGGAATACGAAAAAGCAGGTGGATATATTGCCTTACGCAAAGCATGTAGCGGGATGTCTCCGGCTGCCCTGCAAAAGCTGGTACAGGACAGTAATCTGAAAGGACGTGGTGGAGCTGGCTTTAACACTGGTATAAAATGGAGTCTCGTTCCAATGGGAGATGAGGCACCTCATCCTAAATACCTGATTGCAAATGCAGACGAAATGGAGCCAGGCACTTTCAAAGACAGGGTGTTACTGGAAGGCAATCCACATCAACTGATAGAAGGAATGATTCTGGCCGCCTACGCTATCCAGGCAGACATCGCTTATGTATTCTTACGCTGGGCTTATCATGAAGCGGCAGCACTATTGCGTAAAAGTATTCAGGAAGCATATGATGCCGGATACCTTGGCAAAGATATCCTGGGAAGCGGGTTTCACCTGGATATGCACCTCCATACCGGAGTAGGCCGCTATATGTGTGGAGAAGAAACTGCTTTACTGAATGCGCTGGAAGGCAAACGTGCTACCCCCAGGGCCAAGCCTCCTTTCCCGCAAGTCAGTGGATTATTTGGCAAGCCTACTATCGTGAATAATGTAGAAACACTTTGTTGTATCCCACATATCGTAAACAATGGAGCCGATTGGTTTAAGGGTTTGAGTTATAGTGAAGACGGTGGTACAAAACTATATGGTGTGAGTGGTAAAGTGAAAAAACCGGGTGCCTGGGAACTGCCCATGGGCATTACTATGCGCGAACTGATAGAAGAACACGCAGGAGGTATGAAAAGCGGCTTTCAGTTAAAAGGGGTATTACCGGGCGGAGCATCCACAGACTTTCTGACGGTACAGCATCTGGACATCAAACTGGATTACAAATCTGTTGCAGCAGCAGGCAGTCGTTTAGGTACCGGAACAATGATCGTAATGGATGATGGCACCTGTCCTGTTGGTTTTGTACATAACCTGCAGCATTTCTTTGCACAGGAAAGTTGCGGATGGTGTACTCCCTGCCGTGAAGGGTTACCCTGGGTAGAAAAGATCCTCCTGGCCATGGAAAAAGGTGAAGGCCGGAAAGAAGATCTTGAACTACTGCAGATGCATACACAATTACTGGGACCAGGTAATACTTTCTGCGCACTGGCACCCGGTGCGATGGAACCATTACAGAGTGCCTTAAAATATTTCCGTGATGATTTCGAAAAACATATAGACCATAAAAAATGTCCGTATGACTAACAATATTCACCATGCCTACAATTTATATTGATAATAAACCCTTCGATGTAAAAACAGGTAAAAACCTGTTGGAAGCCTGTCTGAGTCTGGGCCTTGATCTCCCATACTTCTGCTGGCATCCTGCCATGGGCAGCATCGGCGCCTGTCGCCAGTGTGCCGTAAAAGTATTTAAAGACGAAGAAGATACACGTGGACGGATCGTGATGAGTTGTATGGAAGGTGTGAAAGACGGATTACGTGTATCTATAAACGATGAAACAGCCAAAGCCTTCCGCTCACAGGTGGTAGAATGGCTGATGACCAATCATCCCCATGATTGCCCGGTATGCGATGAAGGAGGTTCCTGCCATCTGCAGGATATGACTGTGATGACAGGCCATAATTACCGGCGTTACGAGTTTAAAAAACGGACCTATACCAATCAATACCTCGGTCCCCTGATCAATCATGAAATGAACCGTTGTATACAGTGTTACCGCTGTGTACGTTTTTACAAGGATTATGCAGGAGGGAAGGATCTCAATGTTTTCTCCGCACATAATCATGTTTATTTCGGCAGGGAAAAAGAAGGGATATTACAAAGCCCCTATAGCGGGAATCTTGCAGAAGTATGCCCTACCGGGGTCTTTACAGATAAAACATTAAAAGAACATTATACCCGGAAATGGGACCTCACCAATGCGCCTTCTGTTTGTCAGCATTGTAGCCTTGGCTGTAATGTAATTGCCGGTGAACGTTATGGTCAACTGCGTAATATTGTAAACCGGTATAATGGTGAGGTGAACGGTTATTTCCTGTGTGATAAAGGACGTTTCGGATATGAATTTGTCAATAGTGAAAACCGGATCACACAACCACTTATCCGCAATCAAACTATAGAAGCAACAACCCATGATAAACTGATACAACATGTGGGCAAACTGGTGTCCGGACATACCCTGATAGGTATTGGCTCGCCAAGGGCTTCTCTGGAAAGCAACTATGCCCTCCTTGAACTGGTAGGTAAAGAAAACTTCTACCAGGGCATACCGGATGACCTGGCATATGTTGAACAAAAAATAGTGGACGTTCTGCAATCCGGCGCTATCCACACGCCTTCCCTGAAGGAAATAGAACAGGCGGATGCAGTACTGATATTGGGTGAAGACATCTGGAATACGGCATCTGTTATGGCGCTGGCAGTGCGTCAGTCAGTGATGAAGACCGCCGCAAATCATACAACAGAACAGATCCCGCTTCCTTCCTGGCATGATATGGCCATTAAAGAACTGGTGCAGGAGACCAAAGGATTTCTGGCAAATATGACGGTACTGCCTTCGCAACTTGATGAAATAGCAGCCACCTCCATGCGGGCAGCACCAGATGATCTGGCAAGGCTGGGCTTTGCGATAGCTCATATCCTCAACCCATCCCTGCCTGAAGTTCCTGATGCGGGGGAAATGATTAACACCCAGGCAACAATCATCAGTAAAGCTTTACAGCAAGCCAAACACCCTGTGATCATTACCGGTACTTCCTGCTGGAGCAATGCCCTGATCAGGGCCGCGTTTGACATTGCAGCGGCGTTGAATGGAGGACTGGCCTTCGTACTGCCGGAATGCAATAGTCTGGGACTGGCTATGATGCGTGCACCTTCTTTTGATAAAGCGGCTGCCCATGTACAGCAGACAACAAACACTACTGCTATTATCCTGGAAAATGATCTCTATCGCTGTATCCCTGCCATCGAAGCAGATGCTTTCTTTAGCAGGTGTAAAAATATCATCGTACTCGATACATTACATAACCGTACTACAGAAAGGGCGCATGTCCTGATTCCGGCGGCTACTTTCGCCGAAGCGGATGGTACTTTCGTGAATAACGAAGCCCGTGCACAGCGCAGCAGCCAGGTATTTATGCCGGCCAATAAGGTGATCAGGGAAAGCTTTAAATGGCTATCGGATATCAAGGCATTACAAACAACTGCCGGCAATGGGCATGAAAGACATCCAGACGACTTACTACTGGCATTGGAAAACAGGTTCCCGCAATTTGCCGGTATCAACAAGGTAGCACCACCTCACAACTTTCGCATTCACGGGGCCCGTATTCCCAGGGAATCACACCGGTATAGTGGTCGTACTGCTATTACGGCAAATATGGCCGTAAGCGAGCCCAAACCGCTGCAGGATGATGACTCCTCTCTGTCCTATACAATGGAAGGATACAGGGGATTACCTCCTGCTCCTTTGATCCCCTTCTTCTGGTCGCCGGGATGGAACTCTGGTCAGTCAGTAAACAAGTACCAGCAGGAAGTCGGCGGTATGTTAAAAGGTGGAGATCCGGGCATCCGTTTGTTTGAACAGACAACCACGCTCCCCACTTTCTACCGGGATGTACCGGAAGCATTTGTGCCCCGTCCGGATAGATGGATGCTGCTGCCGCAGTACCACCTCTTCGGATCAGGAGAACTGAGTGTATACACAGCGGGAATTGCATCGCTTTCTTCCGGACCTTATATATCGTTGTCAAAACAGGATGCGGAAAGGAGCCATGTAAAAGACGGGGATATGGTTTCCGTTAAAACGGATGGTAAAACATACACATTCCCACTTTCTATACAGGAATCATTACCGGATGGCATTGTACTGCTACCGGCCGGATTAAGAGGTATGGACGCGTTGAGCTGGGGATCATGGGTAAACATCTCAACAGAAATAGTATGACAGTCATGCAACACATATGGATCGTTTTAGGCGTACTCTTTGTATTCCTGAATATTGCTGCTGGTCTTATCTGGGTAGAACGCAGACTGCTGGCCCTTTGGCAGGACAGGCTGGGACCTAACCGTGCAGGTCCGCTCGGACTCTTTATTGTGCTGGCTGATACGCTCAAACTTTTCTTTAAAGAAGACTGGATCCCACCATTCGCAGACAAACAGGTATTTGTCCTGGCACCTGCCATAGTGGTAGCCAGTGTATTGATGGGCCTTGCAGTCATCCCTTTCGCACCTGGCATTGTAGTGGCAGATCTGAATGTCGGGCTGTTATTTTTTCTTGCCATGTCATCATTGGGTGCTTATAGCATTGTACTGGGAGGTTGGGCATCCAATAACAAATATTCCCTGCTTGGCGCCTTACGTGGTGCCTCACAGATGATAGCATACGAAGTGTTTATGGGACTTTCCGTGATGGGTGTGGTAATGTTGAGTAAGTCTTTTAATCTGACAGCTATTGTAGAAGCACAGCAACACGTTTGGTTTGTTGTTACGCAGCCTGTCGGCTTTATTATTTTCTTTATCGCAGGAGTTGCAGAAACCCATCGCCTCCCTTTTGATATACCGGAAGCCGAAAGTGAATTGATCGCAGGCTTCCATGCAGAATATTCCGGGATGAAATTCGGGATGTTCTTCATAGGGGAGTACCTCGGTATTTCACTGATATCAGCAATGACGGTTACCATGTTTTTCGGTGGCTGGCTGGGCCCCGGATTTCTGCCGCCGGTAGTATGGTTCTTCCTGAAGACATTTGCATTTATCGCACTTTTCATCCTGTTGAGGGCTTCACTGCCTCGTCCGCGGTATGATCAGTTGTTAGGATATGGATGGAAAATATTGTTGCCATTGGTATTGGTAAACCTGTTGGTAACCGGTGCCATTGCACTTTGGATCAGATCTTAAAAAAAATAAAAACATCATCATGATAAGTCACCTGCGTACAATGTGGTTGGTCTTCATCCACATCTTTCATAAAAAGGTCACTATCGAATATCCGGAAGAAAGAGCACCACTGGCAGCACGCTGGCGTGGGCGTATTGTGCTGACAAAAGATCCGGATGGAGGTGAGCGGTGTGTGGGCTGTTACCTGTGTGCTGCTGCATGTCCTGTGGATTGTATAGCATTGCAGGCTACAGAAGATGAAGATGGCCGCCGGTATCCGGCATTCTTCCGCATTAATTTTTCCCGTTGCATCTTTTGCGGATACTGTGAAGAAGCGTGTCCGACTTACGCCATCCAGCTTATTCCGGACTTTGAAATGGGAGAGTATAAACGCCAGGACCTCGTGTATGAAAAAGAAGACCTGCTCATTGACAGTCAGGGTAAATATCCTGGTTACAACTTTTACAATGTGGCCGGTATGGATGCAGGTGTGAAAGCAAAAGGAAAGGGAAGCAATGAAGAAGAACCGGTGGATATAAAAAGTTTATTACCCTGAAATAAATAAGAACATGCCCCTTCTTTTTTACATATCATCACTCATTGCGATTCTCGCCACTATTATGGTGATCACCCGGTATAGTCCGGTGCATGCATTATTATATCTCGTCGTTTCTTTTTTGGCCATTGCTGTTATATTTCTCTCGCTGGGAGCTCCTTTCGCAGCCGCACTGCAAGTGATCATTTATGCCGGTGCTATCATGGTGCTGTTCCTCTTTGTAACAATGATGATTAACCTCGGTAAGCAAACCGCATTGCAGGAGAAAGAATGGTTACAACTGAAGGTCTGGATTGGCCCGTCTTTACTGACACTGTTATTACTGGGAGAGATGATCATATTGTTGTTACAACCGCAATCAGCAAGTCTGTCATCCGCCGTAGTGACTCCACGGCAGGTGTCGATGTCGCTGTACGGAGAATATGTTATTGCTGTGGAATTGGTGGGATTTCTGATGATGACAGGCATTGTAGGGGCTGCACATATTGGTAAACATAAGAAAAAGAACCTGCACAGGTTCCTTCAATCATAAAACGATGTTACCTATTCACGCACATACGGTCTTAATAGTTGCTGCCATCCTGTTCGTACTGGGACTGGCGGGTGTATTGATCAGGAAGAATATCATCTTCATGCTGCTTTCCATTGAGATCATGCTCAATGCTGCGGGGCTTGCCTTTGTAGTTGCCGGAGCCAGATGGCAGCAACCGGACGGACAGATCATGTACCTGTTCATCCTTGCTATGGCAGCCGCAGAAGTCTCTGTAGCGCTGGCACTGGTACTACAGATTCATCATCAGCATAAGACATTGGATATTGAACAACTAAAGGAATTAAAAGATTAAGTTTTATATGCAACAATACCTGTATCTGATACCTGCACTGCCCCTCATCGGCTTCCTGGTGTTATCACTGGCAGGGAAATATTTGTCCCGTAATGTCATTGCGGGGATAGGAGCCGGCAGTGTTTGTGTGTCTGCACTTATCACTATCCTGTTAGGCGTCCGTTTCCTGCAATCACCTCCAGGTACAGTATATACCCAGTTGGTATGGCATTGGTTCCTTACAGGGCATTTGTCGGCAGATATAAGTCTGCGCATAGATGCACTATCACTTATTTTTATTTCCATCATTACTTTCATAGGAGCGCTGATCCATATTTATTCTATTGCGTTCATGCGTGATGACCGGGATTATGCACGATTTTTCGCCAGCATGAATCTCTTCGTTTGTGCCATGCTGTTATTGGTGATGGCGGATAACCTGGTATTGTTGTACCTGGGTTGGGAAGGAGTAGGATTATGCAGTTATCTCCTTATCGGGTTCTGGTATGAAACACCGGCCAATTACAGGGCCGCGAATAAAGCCTTTGTGATCACCCGTATTGGAGACACTGCTATGATCATTGGACTCTTTCTTATTTTTAAGGAACTGGGAACATTGTATATCCCGGATATACTCATACAGTCAACACAACATTTTAGCAGCGGTTCCGCTACCATTACGCTCATAGCATTATTGTTACTGTCGGGGGGTATTGGTAAATCGGCACAGCTTCCCCTCCAGACCTGGTTACCGGATGCGATGGCGGGTCCATCCCCGGTGAGTGCTTTGATCCATGCAGCAACGATGGTAACGGCGGGTGTTTATCTCATTTCAAGGATGCATACGATCTTTGAACTTTCCCCGCTGGCGATGCATGTCACGGCAGTAATCGGGGCGGTTACACTCTTCATGGCAGGTTGTAGTGCCATGGTGCAGACCGATATAAAAAGAGTACTGGCTTATTCTACTATCAGTCAGATCGGGTATATGTTCCTGGCCATGGGCGTAGGAGCCTGGAGTGCCGCTATCTTTCATTTTTTTACCCATGCATTCTTTAAAGCATTATTATTCCTTGCTGCCGGCGCTGTTATTGAAACACTACACCACGAACATAACATCTTTAAAATGGGCGGTCTGAGGAAGCAAATGCCGGTCATCTACTACACCTTTACAATTGGTGCGGCTGCATTGGCAGCATTGCCATTAGTCACCGCAGGGTTCTTTAGTAAAGATCAGATCCTCTGGTATGCATGGAGCGCTGCTGGCGGACATCCCGCACTTTGGGCATTAGCACTGATGGGTGCTTTTATCACGGCATTTTATTCCACAAGACTGATACTGGTTGTATTCTGGGGTGAGATGAAGACAACCCCCGGTCATCTTCCCTCAGGTCTAATGACCGTCCCGCTGGTTATCCTGGCCTTCTTTTCAATAGCAGGTGGCTGGATAGAATGGCCGCATAACCTTTTGCATATCTCTCTTTTTTCCGAACAGGTGCAACAGGTATTACCAGCCACTCAACTGAAAACCCATCTGCCGGAGGAAATAGTATTTCAGTTGATTGCAGTAATTGTGTCTCTATTCGGTATTTATACCGGCTATTCGTTATACTACAGGCAAAGTGAGCAGATGACATTGTGGAAGCAATCGGAAAACATACAGGCGCTACGAAATTTCCTGTTGAACGGATGGAAATTTGACCAGCTGTATGATACTTTACTGGTAAAACCTTTCCTGTTCATCACCCGTATTAATAAATCTGATGTAACAGACAAACTATATACAGGCATCGCTGATATTCACCTGCAGCTCAATAAAGGTTTCTCCTTCTTCCAGAATGGCTCTTTAAGGTGGTATGTTGCTGGTGTATTGATTGGTATCCTCTTTATCATCACCTTACAATTATTGCTATGATACTGATCTGGATGATATGCATATTACTTACTGGTGGCATATTATGCTGGCTGACAGCGCAAAGACTACCCTTACTGGCAAAATGGATAGCCTTGCTTACTGTTATCGCGGATATGTTAATTGCATGCTGGCTGTTCCGTGTCTACCAGGCATTTCCGGATAATACATCCTGGTTCATCAATTACCAGGTGAGCTGGATACCGGCAGTGGGCATCGGTTTCCATGTGGCCCTGGATGGATTCAGCCATTTATTATTGCTGCTGACTTTTTTCCTTGGCATCTTAGCCGTACTCTGTTCGTGGAACGAGATCCGCGAAAAAACAGGCTTCTATTTTTTCTGTCTGTTATGGTCACTGGCGGGTATCAGTGGAGTGTTTATAGCGATGGACCTCTTCCTGTTCTATTTCTGCTGGGAGATCATGCTTATCCCTATGTTTTTCCTGATCGTCATATGGGGGGATGCGCGTCGCCGTTATGCCGCATATAAATTTTTCATCTTTACACAGGTAGGCAGTCTGCTGATGTTATTAGCTATACTGGCCCTGTATTTCATTCACGGGCAGCAGACAGGCAACTATACCTTCGATTATTTCAGTCTGCTACATACAGTAACAGAGGGCGCTACAGCAAAATGGATCATGTTTGGATTCCTCTTTGCATTTGCCATTAAACTACCGGTAGTACCTTTTCATAACTGGTTGCCGGATGCGCATAGTGAAGCGCCTACTGCGGGTAGTCTTTTACTGGCGGGTTTATTATTGAAGACAGGGGCTTATGGGATAATCCGTTTCGTATTGCCTTTCTTTCCTGAAGCATCCGTTTCGATTGCCCCATGGATGATCTTCCTTGGTGTTACAGGCATTATCTATGGCGCTTTACTGGCTTTTTCACAAACGGACCTGAAACGTCTGATCGCATATACTTCCGTGAGTCATATGGGTTTCGTGCTGGTGGGTATTTTCTCTTTCAGTAATATAGCGATGCAGGGAGTAGTGATGCAGATCCTTACACATGGTATCAGTACCGGAGCATTGTTCGTGATGGCTGGTATGCTGAAAGAAAGACTGCATACGAGGGATATTACAAAGATGGGCGGCTTATGGACTTCCATGCCGGCACTGGGTGGAGTGGCTATTCTGTTTACAATGGCTTCCGCCGGACTTCCTGCATTGGGTAACTTCATTGCGGAATTCTTTATCCTGTTGGGGGCATTTGCGGCTAACCCTGTCTTCAGTGTGATTGCCACGCTTGGGCTAATTCTTTCTGCCTTGTATTCTTTGCGAATGCTGCAGAAAGTATTCATGGGGCAACGCACTGTTACAGAACCTGTAAAAGATATCAGTGCCAGAGAATTTATCATTATGGCCGCGCTAAGCATCAGTATTCTGGTACTTGGGTTATTTCCGCAGCCTGTAATAGATACGGTGCGTCATTTATCTACTATTCATCCTTCAATCCATGAGTGAACTGCAACTTTTAGCACTGCTTCCTTTTATTGTGTTAGCAATGGCATCTGTCATTGTGATACTACTGATTGCTTTCAGACTGAGTCATACTGTTATCCAGGTAGTTGGATTCCTGATGATGTGCATGGTGGTTTTCGCAACATGGTATGTAAAAGATACATTGCCGAAGGAGATAGCACCGCTTTTTATTGTGGATGGTCAGGCTGCTTTATTCACAGGTCTCATCATTTTCTGTGTATTGGTGATAGGCTTGTTTTCATACATCTATTTTGAAGAACGGGAAGAGAATCCCAAAGAATATTATATCCTTTTATTCCTGGCAACCCTGGGGGCAGCCATACTTACTATCAGTCAGCATTTCATCTCACTGTTCATTGGACTGGAATTATTAAGTGTAAGTTTATATGCCTTGATCGCTTACCTGCGAAACCGTAATAATGCGGTGGAAGCAGGAATGAAGTACCTTATACTGGCAGCCATTTCATCAGCCTTTCTCCTTTTTGGAATGGCACTTATCTATATGGAAACAGGCAGCATGAAATTTGCGGGCATTGCTGCTGCGTTAGGGCCGGCTGGCTCCTCTCCATTATTTCTTATGGGGCTAGGTATGATCATCGTAGCGATTGGTTTTAAACTGGCCCTTGTACCATTCCATCTCTGGGCAGCAGACGTTTATCAGGGTTCTCCTTCCCCTGTTACAGCCTTTATTGCCACCATTTCAAAGATCGGGACATTTGCAGTACTGCTCCGTTTTTCACAGATCATTCATCTGCAAAATTATCCACTGGCGATCACTATTTTTTCTGTCATTTCCATTGCTTCCATGATAGCAGGAAATATTCTGGCACTACAGCAGCAAAATCTTAAGCGTCTGCTGGCCTATTCTTCCATTGCACATTTCGGTTACTTACTGGTGGCATTTCTGCCTGGTAATGAAGCAGGAACAGAAGCCGCCATTTTTTACCTGGTCGCTTATGCTATTACATTATTAACAGCCTTTGGGGTGATCATACTGCTTTCTTCCAGGCAGCGGGAGGCGGAAAGTCTCGATATATATGAAGGACTGATCTGGAAACAACCCATTGTGGCCACTATACTGGCTATTGCATTGTTTTCACTGGCAGGCATCCCATTGACTGCCGGTTTTCTCGCGAAGTTCTTTATACTTTCTGCCGGTGTACAGCAATCTGTGTGGTTACCGCTGATCGTTCTTGTATTGACCAGCGTGATTGGTTTATATTATTATCTGCGTATCATTATTACCCTGTTTTCTTCAAAAGTGTCCACTGAGACTATGCCCAAAACAATACATCCATTTTTTCATATCTCCACTTATATCACATTAGTGATCATGGCAGGTTTGTTGTGTTGGTTAGGGGTGTTCCCGGGTATTATACTCAGTAGTATACGGGCCTTCCTGTTGTTGCATTAAAATTCCAGTGGTAATATCATCTGCATTACTACCGGTTCCAGGTTCTCCAATGACTGATGTAAATTCAATTCCATTTTCTTTTTCTCCCTTAGATTAAAGAGCATTTGCCTTACAAGGTTTTTATGCAGGTAAAAATCCATCCTTAGTCTGGACTTACGATCACCGGTTTTTTCAATCGTATAGTAAGTAGCTCTTTTGCGTTTCTCATCCGTTTCACTGAACAGGATCTTCTCTTCGGGATTATATGAAAAGCTACTGGTATACATCAGCACTTCCTCTCCATTTTCCAATACATGCCGGTGACGGCTGCCAACACCTGGGAGGAAATGTTCCACCTCATCTACAGCTTTCACACCCACCTGCCACTGATGACGGAATTCAAAATGCACCACGGTAAAACAGAGTGTTTTGATATCAACGTTGTATTCCTTTGACACGGAAATCACCTTTACTTTATCAGAAAGTTCTATTTGTGGATCCGGTTCTGGGGGAATCTGTTTTTTCAGCTCATTTAAATGAGTATAGTGAAACAGCACGTTACCATTTTCTGTTTGTTTGGCACTGGTATTCCACTTCATCCATTGTGTCAGGTCCACTGGTTGTGTATCATTAAAGAAATCATCTGTAACCAGCCAGTATTCATGTTGTTCTATATCATTTTTCAACAGTTGATGAGCCACGATGACGTCTTTGCCGATCAGTTTGCTGAAATTCTTTACCTGATAGGTAGTAAACTCACCGTAATGGGTAATCACTTTGAGGCTGAGGTTAATAGCCGCTACACAGGCTCTGCATTGACAGATCTTGCGCTGGTCATAGGCATTCAGATGACGGTGAAATTCACAAAACATTCTTTCCACCTGCCTGTACAATGTATCCAGCTCCAGCGGTGTTCCGAATTTATAAAAGAGGATAGCGTCCCCTTCTATTTCAGATACTTCGAGCCCTGTCTGATTGGCATTAATCAATACCTCCAGTAACTGCTGAATGATATGCTGGCTATGTTCAAGCTCAATTTCGTTAATGAAGCGTGTAAAGCCACTTATATCCGGGATAAAAAGCAGCCCTCTGTTTTCCATTTTTTTTCTTTAAAGGTAATGTTTTTACTATTTTGGTCTCAAATTACAGATATGAACAGAACGAGTTGTCTTCCCCCGCCCAGAGTTTAATAATTAGCACACCTTGTTTATCGTCATTTTGACTGTAGCAACAAGCCGGTTTATTTATTAATCTTTAATTTCTTGTTCTTAAGAACGGGCAGATAATTCTATATGAAAAAATCATATTTGGTCTTACACATTGCAGTAATTCTTGCTGGTTTTACCGGTGTATTTGGTAAGCTCATATCTCTCAACGAAGGGCTCTTAGTCTGGTACAGGGTATTTTTCTCCGCTGTTATCTTATTGATTATATTAAAACTATTCAGAGTAACGACAAATATCAAATTCAAAGAGAAATTTGATATTGCGAAAATTGGGATGTTCATTACTGTTCATTGGGTGTTTTTCTATGCCAGTATCAAGTATTCGAACATCTCGGTGGGAGTAGTCTGTTATTGTTTAACCAGTTTTTTCACTGCCATTTTTGGCCCCCTGATAAATCGGCGCAGGTTTAATTTAACCGAATTGTTGTTGAGTGTGATTACATTGCTGGGTATAGGTTTAATTTTCCATTTTGATTCGTCATATCAGTTAGGTATAGGTCTGGGCGTAATATCTTCAGCTTTTGCTGCGCTGTACACTATATATAATGAGAGACTGGTTAGAACATATGACAGTAGACTAATCAATTATTATCAAATGACGGGAGGGACAGTTGGTCTGGGCATTTTACTTCCTGTATATCTTCATTTCTTTCCTGTAACAAGCATAGTTCCAGGTCTGAAAGATACAGGATACCTGATTTTGTTAGCTTCTTTTTGTACTGTGGGTCTTTACATTTTGTTTGCCGAATCTTTAAAACGCATATCCGCTTTTACAGTGAATCTGAGTTTTAATCTTGAACCTGTATATGCAATTATATTGGCTTTTATATTCTTTAATGAGAGTAAGGAATTGAATCTATCGTTTTATGTTGGGTTACTTTTTGTAATGACTTCTGTCCTGTTACAAACGGTAATTTCAGTTAGGAAATAAGATTAAATCGATATACCTAAATTTAAATAATATGATTAAGTTGACTATTACTTTTATTTTATTAATTGTAAGCTTAAACTCTTTTGCTCAGGTTAATTACCCAACTCATGACAGTGCCTATATTTTTTGGCAGCCTGGTATCACATTGACTTATAATGATTTTAGAGGAGACACGGTTGGTGGAAAGTATACAGAATTGTACAAAAAAGTTGGGTTACAGTCGGAAGCTTACATTGGATTATGGTCAATTCTAGATGTCCCCAAAAAAAAGAAAGATCGGGGGCGGAAATTAGAAAAAGTATATGTCGCACCTGCTTTTGACAAAACAGCATCTTATGCTATTACAAATGATACAATGGAGATAGCGATACAGCAGGTTTATTTTGACATTGCTGAGACCTGGGCCAGGTGGGCGAGACAACAATTGTCCAGGTACCAGGATTCAATGAAAGGATATGGAGTTTCACTTCTTATGTATTCAACTGTTATAAAAGATGCCAAAGCAGGGCGGCAGCAAATGAATAGTGCTTACGCCGAAGACGTTATAATTAGCAAAAAGCAAGGAGCCTTTGAGAAGTGGCGAAAACTTATTGATAATCAATTAAATGAGACAGCCTTATGGGCCACAAAACCGGAAGATTGCTACCGTTTTATAGTAAGAAAGGCAATAGACAAAGAGTATGAGGAATCGCCAGTTGTTGTGGGGGTATTACCCTCCAATCGATAACATACATGGCTCATAAAGAGAAACCTACTATTTTATAGGATGCGGTTTTTAATACCTGCACAGGCAGGTATTAAAAACCGCTTGTATAATCATTAATCAACCATTTATTTCCAACCTTTTTCAGGTTAAACACTATGGCAACATTAAAAGCCCCCTGGTTGTTGGTTGCAATAATTTTGGCTGTTTCAGCTGAAACCTTTTCTTCTGTAAAATGATAAATCTTTTTGTTATTGACGTATTTAGCTCTTTCAGATGGTGTCATACTGTCCGAAGCTTTTTTAATATTTTGTAATGATTTAAGGTTGTTGTCATTCAGGATAAGCAATTTTTTTGCCTTAACATGATCAAAGTTGTCAATAGCAGAAAGGTATTCCTTTGCCACATTTACAGGACTTGTCTGTGCATCGCAATTTGTTATTAATAGTGTAAAACAAAATAGGATTAGATACTTCATGTTGCTATTATTAATCTGTGAATGACATGAAAATACTTAATTTTTTATCTGCTTTTTGTTGAATGTTTCTGATAGTTATTCAACTGCGTGGTAATCAACTATCCCCACCAATTCTCCCTGTCTAAACTCCTGTATTGTATAGCCTCCGCAATATGCATAGGCTGTATATTTTCTTCGGCAGCTAAATCCGCTATAGTACGGCTTACTTTTAATATCCTATCGTAAGCTCTGGCGGATAGTTTCAGCTTATTCATAGCGTTTCGTAATAAGGTCCCTGAGGGAGTATCCAGTTTGCAATATATATTCATCAATTTTGTACTCATCTGTGCATTGCAATGGATACCCGTATGCGCTACAAATCTTTGTATCTGTATTTCCCTTGCTTCAATTACCCTTTGGCGGATGACTTCACTGGATTCTCCTGTAGTGTGTTCTAAGAGGGAATTTACCGGTACCGGTGTTACTTCTATCTGCAAATCTATTCTATCCATTAAAGGTCCGGAGACTTTGTTTAGATAACGTTGTACCATGCCCGGTGGACAGGTACATTCCTTCTCAGGATGGTTAAAATAGCCACAAGGGCAGGGGTTCATAGAAGCTATAAGCATAAAGCCTGCGGGGAAGTCTACAGACATTTTAGCCCTGGAAATGGTGACTTTACGTTCTTCAATAGGTTGCCGCATTACTTCTAATGCTTTACGGCGGAACTCCGGGAGTTCGTCCAAGAATAATACACCATTGTGTGCGAGGGATATTTCTCCTGGCTGGGGAATCGTTCCACCACCTACCAATGCTGTATCACTGATAGTATGGTGTGGAGAACGGAAAGGCCGTTGTGTAATTAAAGAAGCATGCACAGGTAATTTACCCGCCACCGAATGGATCTTAGTCGTTTCCAGCGCTTCCTGTAAACTTAAGGGAGGTAATATAGTACAAAGTCTTTTGGCCAGCATCGTTTTACCTGCGCCGGGAGGGCCTATTAATAAAGCATTATGCCCACCTGCAGCAGATATTTCCATCGCACGTTTGATGGTATACTGCCCTTTTACATCGTTGAAGTCTATATCAAAATGATGCTGGGTTGAGAAGAATTCCTCGCGTGTATTCACTTGTATGGGTTGTAAAGTACCCGGTTCCTGGAAGAAGGTGATCACTTCGCGAAGATGTGTAACGCCATATACGTTCAGGTTATTCACCATAGCAGCTTCGCGGGCGTTCTGCGCTGGTAATATAAGTCCTTTAAAACCTTCCTGCCTGGCTTGTATGGCCATAGGCAAAGCACCACGTACGGGCAGGATAGTTCCATCAAGAGATAATTCACCCATGATAGTATAATGCTGTAACTGCTCGCCATTAATTTGCCCTGAAGCGGCAATTAAACAAAGGGCAATGGGAAGATCATAAGCAGAACCGGCTTTGCGGATATCTGCCGGAGCCATATTCACGACAGTTCTGAAGCGGGGGAAACGGTAACCTAAATTAGTAATAGCAGATTCTATACGCCGTTCACTTTCTTTAACAGCATTGTCAGGTAACCCGACGATATAGAACTTAGTGCCTTTAGGTGCTACATTTATTTCAATGACAATGGAAATGGCTTCTACGCCCTGAACGGCGCTGCCAAAGGTTTTAACAATCATGGATGAAAATTATCCTACTAAGTTATTTGATCTCTTTCAAAAGATCTAAAACTTTTTCTCTCTTCAATATCAAATAGCCAATCTTCTCTTTTGCAATACCATCTTTCAACTGGTAAGTAAAATAAAGATTATCATCTATCACTTCTGATTCAAAATATTTAAACCGGATATTAGGAGCTTTCTCTAATTCATCTGCAATTTCATACAAATGTGTGGATAAGATAAACAGGCAACTGGTACTCTGTAATAACCCGTTAATCACCGCCAGAGAACAGTTCCGGGCATCTTCCACATTAGTGCCTTTGAACATTTCATCTATCAGCACCAGCCATTTTCTGTTATCAGTTATCTTAACAATCGTATTCTTGATACGCTGTACTTCGTTATAAAAATAACTCTCTCCCTTAAAGATATTATCTGTAACAGAGATATTACTGAAGATACCGTTAAAAAAACTGAGACGCATACTTTGAGCCGGTACCCCCATGCCTATATGAGCAAGGAATACTGCCACACCAACCGCTTTAATAAAGGTCGTTTTACCCGCCATATTCGCGCCTGTCAAAAACAGAAAATGAGATTGTGGTTTTAACGCGATATCATAGGATACTGGTTTGGGTAAAATAATATGATACAGTCTTTCTAATTCAATAAAAGGTTTAGGCTGATCATCAAAAACAGGGAACTGTAAATTGAAGTGCCGCACAGCTTTCGCCATGGCATAAAAGGCATCCAGTTTACGATAGATATCCAGTAACTCGGAAATCGTTTTACGATGTTTTTTACGGATATAATGATCATAACGGAGGATCTGCACAAAGGAGATAGTACCCTGTTCATCAGCAGCAATGATGTCGTTGAATTCTTTCTGATATAACAGGTGATGTGCCCTGTCTAGCAAGTGCTTTAACACCTTCGGTGTCTGATCTGTATTAAATCCGCGAACCAGTCCGCGGAAACCTTTCAGGAGATGCAGTAACTGTGTAAAGGAAAACTGGATAAAGCCATAATCAGGCGCATACATTGTGCGGGTAAGTACAGCACTTACCATTAAAGAAATGCCTTCAGGATTACTGATAGGCGCAATCTGTGCTTCCAGGTAATTCTCCATCACCACGATAGTACCGTTGGTGATTTCCACCGGCCAGCTATCTTCCTGTTCGAGTATATATTGCAAAGCCTGCTGCCTGTTCTGAATAGATGGGATGTCGCGAAGAGGCGTACCATACAGTTGCCTCAAATAATCTCTCCCACCCGTGGTAGTGGTAAAGTCCAGCTTATGAAAAAGCGAGAACTCTTCTTCACGGTTAAAGATAGAGAGATCATAGTAGGTCGTTTTATCCAATTCCATGCACAGGTATATTTTATTTTGATATAGATGTAGAAAACCGCAGTTTCCATAATTAACGGTTGAACAGCAAACGCTGCCCTTTCACCGATTCATGGAAGGTACCGTTCTCATAGGCCAGATGGCCATTTACAAAAGTATGTGTAACAGCAGCAGGGAATGTATGTTCTTCAAAAGGCGACCATCCGCATTTGTAGTGCACATTGCTTTTATCTACCATAGTAGCCTGTTGGAGATCTACAATCACACAATCAGCAAAATAGCCTTCCCTGAGATATCCCCTGTCTTTGATCTGGAAGCAGATAGCAGGAGCATGGCTCATTTTCTCTACTGTTTTTTCTATAGAGATATTACCCAGTGCTACATGTTCCAGCATCATCAGCAGACTATGCTGCACCAAAGGAACACCAGACGGCGCCTGTAAATAAGGCTGCTGTTTTTCTTCCCAGGTATGCGGGGCATGGTCGGTAGCAATGATGTCCAGACGGTCATCCAGCAGTCCCTTCCAGAGGCCGTGTTTGTTATGTTCTGCTTTGATGGCAGGATTACATTTTATGAGGTTGCCATAACGGGCATAATCGTCTGCGGTGAAGTAAAGGTGATGTACACATACTTCTGCGGTAATACGTTTCTCTGCTAAGGGAAGCATATTGCTGAACAGTTGCAATTCCTTTTCTGTGGAGATATGCAGGATGTGCAGGCGCGAGTTATGTTTCTTGGCAAACTGGATAGCTACCAGGGATGATTCGAAACAGGCTTCTTCATTACGGATCAGCGGGTGATAGGCCACGGTAAGATTATCAGCCCCTACTTCCTGTTTGTATTTCTCCATATTGGCCTTGATAATCTTCTCTTCTTCACAGTGGGTAGCGATGAGCAGCTCACTGCCGGAGAAAATGCGTTCCAGTGTAATGAAATTGTCTACCAGCATATTACCGGTGGAAGATCCCATAAAGATCTTTACACCACAGATGCGGTCTTTCTTTTCATTTGTTCTCAGTACTTCTTCAGTATTATCATTGGCCACACCCATAAAGAAGGAGTAGTTGGCTAATGAATGCTGGGAAGCGATGACATATTTATCTTCCAGTAATTGCTGGGTGAGGGCAGCAGGGTTTGTATTAGGCATTTCCATAAAACTGGTAGTACCACCGGCTACGGCTGCACGGGCTTCCGTATAGATGTTGGCTTTATGGGTAAGACCCGGCTCGCGGAAATGTACCTGGTCGTCTATGACGCCCGGCAGCAGGTGTTTACCTTCCCCGTTAATTTCGGTGTATTGTTCTGTGACCTGTAGCTGAGGAGCTATCTTTTCAATGCGGTCGTTCCTGATGTATACGTCCTGTACCGTGGTTTGTCCTTCATTTACCACGGATATATTACGGATTAAGTAGTTCTGCATAGCCGCAAAGATAATAAACTGTCGTTTATACTATCCTTCCAGGTGTATAGAAAACACGAGCATGCGGGATTGCAGTTTATCGATGACATTAGAGTAGCGCAGGTTGGGGTCTTTCACATGTACATTACCCAAACCATTACTGATTTTGAATTCGGGAGAGAAGATAAAGCTGGGGAAATAGAACTCGAAGCCTGCTCCCAGTTCATAACCATAATCGCCTGCTCTGATCTTAACGAGTTCTTCCGCACGGCGGGCCCTGGCATTGGAAGCAAGGTCATAGTCGTACTTCAGACCGGCAATGGTGTATACACGCATGTTACCGATACGGTCCGACTTAAACTTTATCTGTATAGGAAAACTGATGAGGATGGACTCAATGTTTTTGGTTGTTTCCCGGTATGGATAGTTCTCTTTATAGAAGAGGTTTTTGGACGCAAATAACAGCTGAGGATTGAGACGAAGGTCAAAAAACTCACTCAGACGTACGTTGCCCAGCAGACCCAGGTTAAATCCAAAGGTTTTTAATGGTTCTGCCACTACGATAGAATCCTGTTTCAGGAAGATATCATCATGAAACAACTTAAAGTTGGAGTTATTCCCGGCGAGGGTAATACCAAAATAATAGGGTTTGGCATCGTGTTCTTCCATATTCATCTGGTATTGTGCTTTCGCACCACCTGAATTCCATAGGATGATGAATAGTACTAGCGGGATGCGCAATAAATAGAGCTGATGCCGAATGTAAGTTTTTTGCATGTTACTGCTTGGAAACCGGTATTAGTTAAAATATTACACATTTCTTTACCCTGTGGGAATGCTTTTACTGATGCCGGCAGATAACTATATGCTGCTTCGCTTCGTGCAATCCATTTCCCTATCAGAGGTGTAATATAGCGAAAATACAAATTATATAATTGTTTAATGGGAAAAACAGTGGGATTAGAAAATTCCAGTATCACTAATTTACCCCCCGGCTTCAGTACACGTAACATTTCTGACAGTCCTTTTTCCAGGTGTTCAAAGTTCCTCACGCCAAACGCCACCGTTATGGCATCAAACGTCTGGTCGGGAAAACTTATTGTTTCGCTGTCCCCCAATTCAAGGGTTATTTTATCGGAGAGGCCCAGCTTATTGATCTTTTCGCGGCCATGGGAGAGCATCCCTTCGGAGATGTCTATACCCGTAACACTATTGGGTTGCAGCATTTTATGAGCCATAATGGCAAAATCCCCGGTCCCGGTTGCCACATCCAGCATCTTTTTTGGCTGCAGATCTTTTAATTTCCTCAATGCTTTTTTACGCCACTGGATATCTATCCCCATGGACATAAAATGGTTCAAAAAGTCGTAGCGGTAAGCAATGTCATTGAACATTTCCGCTATTTGTTCCTTCTTGCTTAAATTTGACGTAGCAAATGGCACTATCTTCTTATCTGACATAGCCCGCAAAGTTAGGGTGTAAATATGATAATGTGAGGGGGATAAGAAGTACTTTTGTATTTTAAAACATTCGGCGGTCCCGGGACCGCGAACTATAAGCAAGAATATGATTATTAAATCAGCAGAATATCTTATCAGCAATGTGGAATATGACAAGTGCCCGCCGGCTACGCTGCCGGAATATGCCTTTATAGGCCGTTCCAATGTGGGAAAATCGTCTCTGATAAATATGCTGACCAACCACGAGAAGCTGGCCAAAACATCCGGTACTCCGGGTAAAACACAGTTAATCAATCACTTTGTGATCAATAAGGACTGGTATATCGTCGATTTACCTGGTTATGGCTTTGCCAAAGTAAGCCAGGCACAGCGTAAGAAATGGGAGAGGATGATAGAAGATTATCTGCGTAAACGTGAGAACCTCGTGAACGTATTTGTATTGATAGACAGCCGTCATACACCTCAGCAATTAGACCTGGACTTTGTTAACCAACTGGGTGAGTGGCGTGTTCCTTTCAGCCTGGTATTTACCAAAGCAGATAAGAGCACACAGCTGAATGTGAGCCGTAATGTAAAAGCCTTCCTCAATAAGTTAAAGGAAACCTGGGAGTTTTTGCCTGCCAACTACGTTACCAGTACTGAAAAGAAAATGGGAAGGGATAAGATCCTGACTTTTATTGATGAAATGAATATGCAGTTCAGGGCGATAGCCTAATAACGGGTATATACTTCTCCAAACATATCTGCACCATCCATCTGTTGCATGAAGAGTGTATCATGGCTGATAGCAACGGAATAATTGATGGTCTGCTGCTGATCTTTTATCCTGACACAGGGTTGGTTATTGTACATTACAACAGTGTATGGAAGTGATGAAACCATAGTATCATGCTCATATTTCCATTCTATAACTTTATCAAATTTTGTAATGGAGAGCCTTCCCGGAGCGAGTTTGGAGCCCCTTCCTGTAAATCCTCCTGTATAGTATTCCAGTTTCCAGCTACCCTTTAATTTATCGCGCAGCGTTTTTATATTTTCCTTTTTACATTGAGAAGCTGAGCAGAGCAGAAACAGTAATACGGTACAGATACGGATATACATGAAGTGGATTTGTCGTTAAAACGGGGATGGCCTTTTTAATGTTACAAATACTGCAAAAAGAGGAAAGTTAAGGGGGATAAATTCCTATGGATGTGCAAAGCACGTCCAAAAAGGGGGGTAATAGTAAGGTTAACAGCCTTTTAGTTCACCATCTTATCTGCACAGCAGCTGCTGGCAAATGCATCCGGTTTGGCTTTAAAGGCGAATCCCATTCCCAGTATATAACCCATTGCTTCGCGTAAAGCCAGGTTACTTTTAAACTGAGGATTGGTGTTAATGTCTGCATGTACTTCCATGTCTACATCGTAGTCGGTGAACATGTCACAGAGTTCGTAAGCGATCTCAATGCTTTTGGCCACTTCAATGAGCATACGCTCTTTAATGGAATAAACATCTTTGGTTTTTTCATTGTGAATGAACATGAAACCTCCATGTCCCTCGCGCAGAAAAACGATCACTGTAGCAAATTCCGTGTCAGCACCTTTTACCTGTGAGTCTGTGCCAATACATACTTTCAGGTGAAAACCCTTACCGGTTTCCCGGATAATGGCTTCACGCACTTCTTCCTTAATGGGCAAATGAATTGGTTCGCCGTTGAATCTTCTCCATTTCATCATTGTATATATGATTAGAGTGAATAGGCTCCGCAGTTACATTAATGCCTGTCTGATAGTAATGCCCGTCTTATGAATCTGGTATATCCGAATATACAAAATATTCAGATAACTAGTATTGTCCGGTGCTCAGCATCACCAGCGTACATGCTTCCACGGGCTCTATCCCTTTACTTTCTGCCTGTTCTGCCAGTTCATCATTCTCTGTACCGGGGTTGAAGATGATTCTTTTGGGATGCAGCCGGAAGATATAATCGTAGTATTCCTTCTGTAATCCGGGATTCATATACAACGTTACCGTATCTACATTTTCGGGAAGAGGATGATCTTTTGTGATGGGAGTATCGCCTATTTGTCCGTCTTTTTTACCGATAGCCAGTACGGGATGTCCTTTGGCTACCAACCGGTTTACTGCCAGGTAACTATACCTGTTCGGGTTAGGAGAGGCACCCAATACCACCGTTAGTTTCTTATCGCTCATAATCTTTGTTTTAAATTAAGCAGGGCCGACAAGTGCCGGCCCCGCATCCTTCAATCTTAAAACACAAACATTAAACCAGAAACGCTAAAGAAGCTGATACCGCCTCCTTGGCAGCTGGGCTATGATATTTTCGAGCGCCTGTTGTATATGATTCAGAACTTTCAATAAATACTGAAATATATAGGCAAAAAAAAGCTATTTGAATAGCTTCAGCAGGGTAGAGTAGAACCAGCTTTCTTCAGATTTAATGAAGGTGCTGATCGTTTTCTCTGTCTGATGAGCGAATTTGTTGATATTCTGGATAGAGTCTTTAAAGGCTTTGACATGTTTGTCTTTGGTATCGCCTTCTACTTCCTGTAACTGGTTGAGTGTTTTGATGATAGGGTCCAGTTCCCGACGTTTTCTTTCACGGGCGATGTCGGTGGCAACTTTCCAGATATCTTTCTCTGCGCTGAAGTATTCTTTCCGTTCACCGGGAATCAGCACTCTTTCTACCAGTCCCCAGTTGATCAGTTCCCGCACGTTCATATTGGTATTACCGCGGGAGATATTGAGTTCCGCCATAATATCCTCTGCACTTAAAGGATCGGGCATAATCATTAGCAACGCGTGGATCTGGGCCATTGTGCGGTTAATACCCCACTGAGCACCCAGGGAACCCCAGGTTTGAATAAATTGTGCCTTTGCCTCTGTTAACTTCATGACACAAAGATATACATAGTTACTGAACTTTCAAAAGTATTTGAAAGTATGCTTAATGCATAGAGTGGAGGGCGACCCTGTTGTTGTCTGTATCATAGATGATAGCGAAGTAGCCAAGTTCCTGTTCTTCGGATACGGGGCGCTTGCCGAGTTCTATTTTACCTCCTGCATCTTCTACACGGTTTAGTACAGTGATAAGGTCATTGCCGGCGTGCAGGTATATTAATGTGCCACGCTGGCTGGGGAGGTATTCTACTCCCTGTACGATAGCGCCGCCTGCGCCGCCGTTCTGATGATCATAAAGGAAGAAGCCCATTCGTTTGTAACCTGTGTTACTTTCAGGCATTTCATAATCAAAAATTTGGCTGTAGAATTTCCTTGCCCTGTCAAAATCATGTACAGGGATTTCGAACCAGTTTAATGCATTCTTAGGAATTTCCATATGTGGTATTATTATGGGGCTACCTAAATTTAAATAATTATATGGCAAATCCCAAATACTCAAGGTGCAATAACATCCTATAAACAAAACAGGCATTCCGTTTAAAACGAAATGCCTGTTATTATAATGATAAGATAGTTTAAAGACTATACCAGCATAGTTACCGGGTTCTCCAGGTAACCTTTCAGTGTAGCCAGGAAGCGTGCGCCTACTGCTCCGTCCACGCTACGGTGGTCACAGCTGAGGGTTAACTTCATGATGTTCACTGCTTTGAACTGACCCTTTTCAGAGATGACAGTTTCCTTGATATTACCTACCGCCAGGATTGCAGAATCCGGAGGATTGATGATAGCGGTGAATTCGTCGATACCTAACATACCCAGGTTGGAAACGGTAAAGGTATTACCGGAGAAATCCTGTGGTTGCAGTTTCTTGTTCTTCGCTTTATCATACAGGTCTTTTGCTTCACCAGCAATCTGGCTCAGGGTTTTCTGATCTGCAAAACGAACAACCGGAACGATCAGACCTTCTTCGATAGCTACAGCGGAACCGATATGAATATGATGGTTCTGACGGATGAAATCACCATACCAGCTGCTGTTAACAGCAGGATGCTGACGCAGTGCCAAAGCAGATGCTTTGATCACCATATCATTGAAGGAGATTTTAACCGGAGAGATTTCATTGATTGATTTACGGGCTTCCATGGCTTTCTCCATGTTCACATCTATTTTCAGGTAGAAGTGAGGTGCCGAGAATTTGCTTTCGCTGAGGCGTTTGGCAATTACCTTACGCATCTGTGTCAGCGGAATATCAGTAAAGCCTTCCTGTCCGGCTGGCACGAATGCTGCTGCTTTCGCTGCTGGCGCTCCGGCTGCCTTGGCAGGCTGCTGTGCAGGCGCTGCTGCTGGTACATAATTGTCAACGTCTTTCTTGATGATCCTGCCGCTGTCGCCGGAACCGGTTACCTGTTTGATATCGATACCCTTTTCTTCTGCCAGTTTCTTGGCAAGAGGAGAGGCTTTGATACGGCCGTTATCTGAAGAAGATGCTTCAGGAGTAGCAGTAGGGGCTGCAGATGCTACCGGAGTAGCCTGCTTTTCTTCTGCTTTCGCTGCCGGAGCTGCAGGTTTGCCTTCAGCAGCCAGTATAGCATCTATATTTGTTCCTTTTTTACCTACGATAGCGATGATACCATTTACTTTGGCTGCATCTCCTTCTTTCACACCTACATACAGCAATTCACCGTCTGCATAACCGATCACTTCCATAGTCGCCTTATCGGTTTCTACTTCTGCCAGCACATCATCACTCTTCACGGTATCACCCACTTTCTTGTTCCAGGCAATGATCTTACCTTCTGTCATCGTATCACTCAGCAATGGCATACGGATAACGGTAGCGTTTTTCAGCGCTTCCGCTGCTGCGCCATTATCTGCAACAGGTGCAGCTGCAGCAGGCTTAGCTTCTTCCTTTGCAGGAGCAGCAGCTGCCGGTGCATTATTATTACCGCCTTCCAGCAAAGACTTATAGTCCTCACCTGGCTTACCTACAATAGCTATTATTCCATTTACTTTAGCAGCCTTACCTTTCTCCACACCGATATATAAAAGTGTACCCTCAACATATCCCATTACTTCCATGGTGGCCTTATCAGTTTCCACCTCAGCAATTACATCGTCTGCTTTTACGGTATCTCCTACCTTTTTATGCCATTCCGCGATCACCCCTTCAGTCATTGTGTCACTCAAAAGGGGCATTCTGATAACTTCTGCCATAGTCTTTTTCCAAATTTTGCTCAAACCTACAAAAGAAATGCGAATTGTAAAAGTCGGATTGCGGAAGATGTCCTTCCGGTATCCTTATTAAAAATCAAGTTCAAGATTAAGTCTGTCCTTCAGCTCTTTTATCAGCGGGTAACTTTCCGTCATCTTTTGAAATTGTTCCCGGCTGGAAAGTGGGGCAGGGCCTATATCCACGGCTTGCTGAGTTTCATCCAGCAGCAGGGTCAGCACAATGCCCAGGTTATGGAATTTGTCTTTGAAAAAGGCTGAAATAGCCAGCTTTTCTTCTTCCATAAAACGGAACTGCACAATATTACGGCTGGTAATCGCTATTTCTTCAGGAGCAGGCAGTGTAATAGCTGCTAACTGAAGATTGCTCACAACTGTCATTTTGTTAGCCTGCCGGAAGCGATCGATGAATTCTTCCCAGTAAACGTGTAAAGCGCCTAATGTGATAGGGATTGCTTGTTTTACCGGGCCAGTCTGTTGTTTTGCTGCCAGTGCTTCCTTCATGGCGGCGAGGCCGGTCATTTTAGGTTGCGGGGTAGTGGGCTTGGTAGAAGTAGCCACAGGTATCGTGCCATTTGCTGCCAGCGCTTCCTTCATAGAAGTAAGTCCGCCTGTTTTAGGCTGAGGTACACCAGTATTAGTAGTATTAACTACTGGAGTAGTAGGCACCGTCTTCACCGGTTCCGGCGTCTCTATCGTCAGCCTCGCTTCATTAGCAGCAATAGACGCTGAAGTAGCTGGTTGTCCGGCAGTTGCCTTTGGCGCTAATGTCGCAAAAGGAGCTCTCAGGCGCTGGGGCACTGCCCCATCAGCTACTAATTTTTTTTTTACTACCTCACCGGTCTGCTCATCACTCACTAAAGTTACTGCCTGTTGCAGGTAACACAGTTTTATCAGCGCCATCTCCACATGCAGGCGTTTATTACGCGCCATGCGGTAGTTGATCTCCGTTTCGTTCAGCAGGTGCAGAGCTGTGATCAGGTAAGAAGGACTCACCTTGCCAGACATCTGCCGGTAGCGGTCTTTCAGATTACCTGATACTTCTACCAGGTGCATCACCTTTTCTTCCTTGCACATCAGCAGGTTACGCAGAAATTCTGCCCAGCCATTCAGGAAATTATCTCCTTCAAATCCTTTTTGCAGAATTTCGTCAAAGATCAGCAGGGCAGTAGCTACATCCTGTACCATCACAGCTTCCATTACTTTAAAGAAGTAATCATAGTCGAGGATGTTCAGGTGTTCCAGTGTATTGGAATAGGTAAGATGTCCGCCTGTAAAGCTGACGATCTTATCCAGTGTACTCAGGGAGTCACGCATACAGCCGTCTGTTTTCTGGGCTACCAGGTGCAGGGCGTCTGTTTCGGCTTCAATATTTTCTTTCTGACAGATCTCCAGCAGGTGATCTACCGTATCCTGAATAGTAATACGTTTAAAATCAAAGATCTGACAACGACTGAGGATAGTTGGCAGGATCTTATGCTTTTCTGTGGTCGCCAGGATAAAGATGGCGTAAGGAGGCGGTTCTTCCAGCGTTTTCAGGAACGCGTTAAAAGCGGAAGAACTGAGCATATGTACCTCATCTATAATATAGATTTTGTACTTGCCTGCCTGCGGAGCAAAACGTACCTGCTCCACCAGGGTACGGATATCATCTACAGAGTTGTTAGACGCCGCATCCAGCTCGTGAATATTAAAAGAACTGCCTTCATTGAATGATGTACAGGAATGACACTGATTACAGGCTTCCCCATCAGGCTGAAGGTTCTCACAATTAATGGTTTTGGCCAATATACGCGCACAGGTGGTTTTACCTACCCCTCTCGGACCGCAAAACAAAAAGGCATGTGCCAGCTGGTTATTGCGGATAGCATTCTTGAGGGTGGTGGTAATATGTGCTTGTCCTACTACGGTAGAAAAATTCTGTGGGCGGTATTTACGGGCAGAAACTATAAAATTCTCCATATGTCTTCTTCATTCGCAAGGCCGAAAGTACAGAAAATTGTCCATAGGCGATAGCCCAAAAACTATGGAGAGGTTGGCAGCATCATCTCCAGTAACTCCTTTTTCATCAGCAGAACACTGTTATTAAAATGTTCCAGTACCCCGGAAATGATGGCATGTACATGCTGTATTTCTATATTTACCGGTTCATTTTCCAGCAGATAAACATAATCGTAAGATAAAAAGTGACCGATCTGCTCATCTAACACAGGCTCCCAGTGGGCAGCAATAAGATTATCATTGGAATATTGACCCAGGAAACCCTGTAATTCCTTGCTGGCGGCTCTTAACTGGTCAAAATAGGGGAGCGACTTTTTAACACTGATACCACCGGAACCAAAAATATAAGTAATGCTTTCCATGATCTTCGCCGCAATATTACTTAGCCAGGTTGCCTGGTCTTCATAGAGATGTACTAAATTATACTGCTCCAGCAGCCGGGGAGCTTTATCATTGGCCCAGGTATAATGATAACAAAAGGCCAACTGATCGTTTTCCCTCAACCATTCACCATCCAGCTCAATTGCTTTCTGTAAACCAGGCAGTTGTGTCCGGACTTGTGACACAGGATATTGTATTCCCTGAAATTCAAAAAACTTCACTTTGATATCACCATCTGCTATCGCCTGCAGGGTTTCCGCATCCTGCCGGTTCATAAAGTAACGACGTATACGCTGACTGTTCTCAGGATTATACAATGCATAAAATGAGAGCTTGTCCATTACGTCATCCGGCAGTCTTACCGGATTGCTGATAGTTGGAAAGGGCCTGTTATCATAGTATTCATGAAAATTCCGGGGCAGTGCAAAGATCACCTGTTTTGTTTCCATGTCTGAAATGAACTCATCAACAGTATATAAATCGCATAACCCGGAATCCGGAACTTCCAGCTCATAAATAAGGGCAGACATAGCTTCCTGTAGTTGTTCCGCATTATTGAACAGCGACCAGGCGCTGCCATGAACAGTCTGGGAGGGGATGTCTGCTGCCAGGTACCTGCGTTCCCTCTCTTCCCGGGTAGGGTGAGTAGCCCACTGGTCACCTAACTTTATCTGGCTGGTTAAGATAGTCCTGAAGTAGTCGTCCGTAATCACCGGAAACTGGTCTTCATCCAATGGCACATTGTTCCGGATAGCATAATGGCGAATCATAGCCAGATGTGCTTCATAGATATTGAAGAACTTCAGCTGATCTTCTGCCAGTTCAGGCAGTTGCTGCAAACAGTTCGCAAAACAGAAAATGCTCATTTCCGTTCTGCGCATGGTGGATACAGCGGTTTGTGTACCGCATACAGACAATGCCACAGCATCTGCATGAAATTCCATTTCCCTGCGCAGCTTCATATACTGGCGGTTCAGCAACGTATACATTTTACGCAGCAGGTACTGGATCCCATTGGCTAAATACACCGTAACCCTGGAAAAGAAGATATTCAACAGCCCGAAGCCCGACCAGCGCGTGATGGCTGTATTCCAGTTGTCGTTTTCATATAATATATTATGGGCCACTTTGTTGAGAGAGTATACATAACTGCCTACGGCCATGCTACGCTGGGTAAAATGACCGAATTCGTGTGCCAGGGCCATCCTGAACTCGCTGATATTCAAACTGTTTACCAGTCCCATACCTATCTCCAGGTTTTTACCGGAAGGCCAGAACATGCTCAAAAAGCTGGAATTATAGAAAACACCTGCATTTACGTCCGGTACAAGGAATACCCGTTTAGGAAACCGGGTTTTTGTTTCAAGCGCCAGCTGGTGAATGAATGCAAATAATCCGGGATGCTCTTCTGCAAAAATTTCCATCCGGTAAGGGTTGGCAGGTTTTTGCCTGCTGAACAGGAACTTTACCAGGAATATCACCAGCATTATACCCAGGATCATCATGGCAATACCTACTGGTATTGCGATATGACGGGCATAATCAGGCATGCGGATAATCATTAATACGCCTCCTGCAATACAACCTGCAGCCAGTATAACCGCAAGCGATAGTAATACACAGTAAGCCATAAAAAACAGCAACACACCTATCACCATTTTAATCATCTGCTTTCTTAAAAAAGCAGTCGTTTGTATATAGGACTCCTCTGCTGGGTTGGCACCGGCAGGATACACGTTGGACATAGTTATTATCTGGTTTGCATCGAACAGAAACAAAAAGAGGTTAAATATAATTCTATTTTAGCAGGGATGTATCTGTAAATTGACTATAACAAAAGGGTAAAAAGTTTTCTATCTCATCAGTTTTGTATAATTTAGTTGTAGTTATCATTTTGATAATCAACAAACTTCATCAATCATCCACCAGCTTTAGTACGTTTGTTATGCTTGATAAGGAGCACTAATGTTTTTTTAACTTCAAATGCTTGTAATGTTTCAGTTGATTGTTATTAAAATAATCACATTAATGTTAGCCCAGGTGCAGGTGGCTTTAGGCATAGTAGTACTGTGTTTGTTCTCATTGCTGTTACTGGCATTGCTGCGTATCAGGAGGATGAAGAAAACATTGTTGCAGAAAGATGAAATAATCGCTCAGCAATTACAGTCACGCGTAGACATTCTTACCAATATTAACCAGGAAATACGTACCCCGTTGAATGCTATCGTTGGCTTCGCGGAACAACTGTCGCACAGCTCCCTGGAAAAAGATCAGCGGGAACTACTCAAAACCGTTGAGAATGCAGGGAATATGCTGATGAAGATGGTGAATAACGTGCAGGACCTCAGTAAGCTGGAGAAGAACGAACTACAACTGGAACAACAGCCTTTTTCCCTCTATCATACTTTTACCGTCGTTACTACTATACTGCGGATGCAGGCTTCCCGCAAACAACTGGAACTGAATGCCATTTATGAAGGTAACCGGCAGATACAGATAACAGGGGATGAAGCCCGGCTGAAACAGATCCTTACTAACCTGGGTGAGAATGCTATCCGTTATACAGACAGTGGCATTGTTAGCCTCAGAATGCAGGTAGATAAGACGCTGGATGAGAAAGCTGCTGTCAGCATCGTGGTGAATGATACCGGCAGAGGGATTCCTGCTACAACACTTCCTTTTATATTCGAACATTTTTCCCGGAGACGGGTGCCTTATGTTGCTGCTGTGAATGGGGCCGGACTGGGGCTGGCCATTACCAAAGGTCTGCTGGAGCTACATAACGGGAATATCCATATCAGCAGCATTGAAGGTGCCGGCAGTACGGTATCCTGTAACATTCATTACAGGGTGGTGCCTGCAAGGCAAACGATACTGATTACACAACGTGAGGTGGAAGAGATGACGGGCGACTTTATGGAGGGCCGGTATGTGCTGGTGGCAGACGATCAGGAAATGAACCTGGTACTGATAGAAAAGATACTCACCCGCTGGAAATGCCGGTTTGATAAGGCCGTTGACGGTAAAGCTGCTTATGACCTGTTTTGTGCAAACAATTACGACATGGTGCTGCTGGATTTGCAGATGCCCCGTATGAGTGGTATAGAAGTAGTGAAAAGAATCAGGACTGATAAAGATTCTCTGAAAGCAAATGTTCCAGTACTGGCTTTAACGGCAGATACTACCCTGCCGGATAATGATGCGTTCCTGGAAGTAGGCTTTGACGATTACCTGCTAAAACCTTTCAGAGAAAGAGATATTTATAATGTGATCATCCGGCATCTGCCCCGTAATAACGAACAGGTGATAGAATCTGTTAAAAAATAAAAGCCGGCTTCTACAGAAACCGGCTTTTATTTTAACCTAATATCGGATGTCTCTTAAACTCTTTCGTTCTGTCAAAAAGGAACCTGTAAGTAGTTAGTTTACGGCTGCGCTTTGTTCCCAGGTTTTCCGCAATATTCATCATCTTAGGATTAAAATCTCCTATCCACTGCATCTCATACTCTGTATAAGGCAGTTTATGCTGAATGATCTTTGCTCCTTCCACAATCATGAAAGTATCTGCTCCTTTCCCCTGAAACTCCGGTACCACACCAAATACAATCCCTACAAATTTCTTGGAAGCACCTATCTTCTTCAGCCAGAGGAACTGTAATTTCTGTAACAGCCCGAACTTCCCGTTCATATGTTTAAAGAACTGGTTGAGTTCAGGAAGATTCAGCCAGCAGCCTATCGGTTCATCATTATAATACAGGAACCACACGATCCTTTCATCCATTGCCGGAGCCATGGTCTTAAAGATCAGGTAAGCCTGCTGTTTGGTCATGTCTTTACCACCACCATGTTTAGACCAGGCTTTGTTATAAACGGTGCAGAAGTCTTCTGCATATTTTGCCAGGTGTTTCTTATCGATGTATTTAGCTACATAACCAGGGTCCTGGGCCAGCTTTGCATGCCGCTCGATAAATTTAGGCTGCAGGTTATGGTCTACCCGGGTAGCATAACAGATCTGGTGAAAGAATACCTGGAAACCATATGTTTCAAATAATTGCTGATAATAAGGAGGATTATAGTTCATGCAATAGAGCGGTTCGTAAAAACCTTCTACCAGTAATCCCCACCAGCGGTCACGCTCCCCGAAGTTAATAGGACCATCCATGGCGCCCATACCTCTTTCTTCCAGCCATGCTTTGGCCGCATCCAGCAGGAAGTTGGCAGCAGTCTGGTCATTGATACAATCAAAGAAGCCCACACCACCGGTTGGTTGCTCATCTCCTTTGGTTTTATATTTTTTATTCACAAAGGCGGCTATACGCCCTATCAGTTCTCCTTTTTCATTTTTCAGCAACCAGCGGATGACCTCTCCGTTACGGAATGCTTTATTTTTCTCAGGATCAAAAACCATTTTTATATCCCTATCCAGAGGACGTATCCATCCCGGAAACTGCTTGTTGATAGTAACATGCACTTCCAGAAACTGTTTTGCTGTCTGTTCATTATTAACGATTACCAGTTCCATAGGCTCATTTATAAATGTAAAAATAATGTTTGTCCAATGTTTTAACATTTATTTTTCAAATAGACGTATACTTTTATGTCGTTACTGTACTCAACCTGATATCCATAAATCCATTATACCGTTATGTTCAAAAACAGAAGGTGGCTCTGGTTAGCCCTTGTGATTCCTATTGCTATAATACTTTATTTTTTCCTGGTCAATAAAACGACAGATAGCAGTATCTCCGCCAAAGTGCGCAAAGGCAGTTTCCGTGACGTAGTGAATAACTCCGGGGAATTGCAGGCAGAAAATACCGTGTATATCTCCGCGCCTGCTGATCTGCAATCCAACCAGATTTATGAGGAGATTAAGATCCAGGACATGGCGGCGGAAGGTTCCCATGTAAAACAAGGGGAGTACATTGCTACCCTAGATCCTGCCATTGTGAATAAAAAGATAGGGGATATGCAGCTGGCATTGGAGAAAGGGAACTCCACTATCGTACAAACATCTTTGGATACCGCACTCACTCTCAGAGATGCACGTGATCAGATGGCCAACCTGCAATTTCAGATGGAACAGAAAAAGCTGGCGCTGGACCTGAGTAAATACGAACCACCGGCTACTATCCGCCAGGCAGAAATAGACCTGGAGAAATCACAGCGCGACCTGGTGCAGATGAAGGAGAACTACAAAATCAAGCAACAGCAGGCTGCCAGCAAAATATATGCGGCTAACCGGGATGTAGAAGTCCTGCATACGGCTATTGGTAAACTGGAAGACCTGAGAAACCGCTTTGTGATCAAAGCACCTACGAACGGACTACTGGTATATATTAATGACTGGGCCAGTGGTGGTAAGAAAAAATCCGGCTCTGTGGTCCGCTCCTGGGACCCCCGTGTAGCCATGTTACCAGACCTCTCCTCTATGTTATCAAAAGTATTTATCAACGAAGTTGATATCAGCAAAATACATAAAGACCAGAAAGTGACGATGGGACTGGATGCCTTTCCGGAAGTAAAGATGGAAGGGGTAGTGAAAACAGTGGCGAACATAGGTGAAACCCGTCCGGGTGCTACCGCTAAAGTATTTGAGGTGAATATCAAACTAAATAAAGTTGATTCTATCCTCAAACCGGGTATGACTACTTCCAATAACATCTTGATCAATGAAATACCCAATAAACTGATCATCCCGTTAGAAGCTGTTTTTGCTGAAGGCAAGACAAGTTTCGTGTACCTGAAAAAAGGGAACGGTATCGACAAACAGGAAGTGAAACTGGGTAAGTCAAATGATGAGGAAGTAATTGTTGAAAAAGGATTGGCAGAAGGAGATGTAGTGTATCTGTCTTTACCTGAAAAGGAGAAAGACAGGAAAATAACGATGTTAAAATAATCTCCGAACATGTTAGACCGTAATTTCAACAATCTGTACATCGCCCTGGATTCTCTTGGGGCCAACAGACTGCGTTCTTTTCTGACTGCCCTCGGGATTATTTTCGGTGTATCTGCTGTAATAGCCATGCTGGCTATTGGTAAAGGTGCAAAGGAAGAAATCATGAACCAGATGAAACTGGTGGGGGTAAATAATATTGTGATCAAACCTAAATCACAGGAGAAAAAAGATGAACCACAACAGCAGCAATCATCATCTGCCAAAAAAGAAGAAGGGAGTAAGAACCGTTTTTCCAAAGGACTAAGTCTGGCTGATGCAGAAAGCATTCGTAGAATGTTACCTACCGTATCTGCTATCAGTCCGGAGATGATCTCAGAACAAAACATTATTTACGGCAGTAAAAGCAGTAAGCTGAAAGTAGTCGGCATCCAACCTGCTTTCTTTGGTATCAACAATATCAAACTGGGTGCCGGTATTATATTTAATGAACGGGAGCAGCAATCCGGTGATGCAGTCTGTATCATTGGCAGTGATGTAAAACGTAAGTTTTTCATTTCCGAAGATCCTTTAGGTAAAACGATTAAGTGTGGTGATCAGTGGTTGAAAATTATAGGCGTTACTGAAGAGAAAATGATCAGTAATGCCACTAAAGAAAACCTCGGTATCCGTGATTATAATCTGGATATTTATATTCCTATACAAACCTCTCTTGTAAGGTTTAAAAACCCTTCTCTTTATCTGGGTACACCCGATGACGGTTTCCAGGAACAGGGGCCTTCTTCCAATATCATTTTTCATCAGCTGGACCAGCTAGTGATACAGGTAGCAGAAACAGATGCTTTGTCTGCATCTGCGGCTATCGTAAGTCGTATGCTGCGTCGAAGGCATAATGATGTACTGGATTTTGAGATCACTATTCCGGAACAACTGCTGAAACAACAACAGAAAACAAAAGATGTATTCAATATTGTGTTAAGTGCGATTGCCGGTATTTCATTGCTGGTAGGGGGTATTGGGATCATGAACATCATGCTGGCTTCTGTACTGGAGCGTACACGTGAAATAGGTATCCGTATGGCATTGGGCGCACAGAAAAGTGATATCGTGATGCAGTTCCTTTTTGAAGCGGTACTGATCAGTCTTTCGGGTGGTATCATCGGTGTATTGCTGGGAGTGTCCGGCGCTTACCTGGTAGATAAGCTGGCGGATATTCATACACTGATCTCCGGTATCTCTATCGTTTTATCTTTCCTGCTGGCATCAGCTGTAGGACTGATATTTGGTATTTCTCCCGCCCGCAAGGCGGCTCAAAAGAATCCTATTGAATGCTTACGCCATGACTAAAATATTATTGCCTCTTTTGCTTGTTTGCTCTACTACGTTTGCGCAACAGACATTATCATTAAATGATGTGGTGCAGCAGGCACAAAAGAATTCACCTTCTTATTACAAAGCACGCAGTAATGCGTTGAACAGTCTGTATGCTTATCGTTATTATGCAGCAGGCCGTCGTCCGCAGCTGAAGCTGACGGCCAATAACAGCAGCAGTTTCCTGGGTAGTACGCAAAGTATACAACAGCCGGATGGTACATATGCTTTTAGCCGTAGTTCTTATTCCTATAGTTTTGCAGGGTTATCAGCAGATCAGATCGTACCGTTTACCGGTGGTCAGTTATCGCTGGCTACTAACTTACAGCGGAATGATGTATATGATCCCAGCAGAGATATCAGTTATTTATCTGTCCCGTTTTCTGTGAATTATTCTCAGCCTATGATCCTGTATAATCCTTATCGCTGGGATAAGAAAATTCAACCGTTGTTGTTTGAAGGATCGAAGAAGCAATATATAGAAGATTTAGAGCGTGCAGCATTACAGGCGAATGGTTATTTCTTTGATGCATTAGCAGCCCAGCAACGGGAGAAAATCCTGTTGCAGAATGTGGCGAATACAGATACGTTGTATAAAATCTCTAAAGGGAGATATGAGCTGGGGAAGATAGCAGAAAATGAGTTATTACAGATAGAGTTGAACTTGTTGAATGCACGTAATAGTCTGGAGCAGGCTACGCTGAATAAAGAGATTGCCTATCGTGGTTTGACGCAGTTTCTGAATATGCCTAAGAACAGTGCGGTGGATGTTGCACCACCTTCGAACGTACCTACTTTACAGATTTCAGTTGATTCTGCGCAGCGGGAAGCCATGGATAATCGTCAGGCGGTATTATCTTTCCGTTTGCAGCGTTTACAGGCTGCACAACAGGTGGCGGAGGCAAAAGGAAATAACGGGTATGAGCTGAATCTGTCTGCGAATTTTGGTCAGGCCAGGCAGGGGAATACCTTTAAGCAGGCGTATAGTGGTAATACTTTGCAGCAGAACCAGTTATTATCTGTGGGGGTGGCTATTCCTATTGTAGACTGGGGCAAGGCGCGTAATAAGATCCGGCAGGCGAAAGCCAACCAGGAGTTGGTGGAGATAGATGTGCAGCAGCAGGAGCGTAGTTTTGAGCAGGAGATTTATTTACAGACACAGCAGTTCAATATCCAGCAGAAATTATTTGCCAGTGCTGCCAAGGCGGATACGATTGCGGCGCAGCGGTATGAGATTACCAAACAGCGGTATTTTATAGGGAAGATCTCTATTACAGATCTGAACCTTGCGCAGCAGGAAAAAGATCAGGCGAGTCAGAATTATATTGATGCCCTGCGTGCTTTCTGGAATGCTTATTATACGGTGCGTTTGCTCACTTTGTATGATTTTGAGAGAAAGGACAAAATTAAGTATGACTTTGTAGAGCGTACAAAGTAGCTTCTGGCATTATTTTTTCTATCTCGCTGATATGAAGCGACATATAGGGTATTCTATTGTGATCATTTTCCTTGTTATTTTCCTGGTGATGAGTTATTCCAGGGAGCAGAAACGCATTAAGCAGGTGCTGTCTCAGAATGAGCGTCTGTTGAATGAGAACCGTCAGCTACAGGAATCTCTGGATCTTAGCAGCAGGACTTCCCAGCAGATAGAAAGCCGCCATGAGGTACAGGAGCGTACCGAAGTAGCGCAGCAGGGGACCTTTGTGGAGAGGCGTACGTATTTCCGTAAGAACTGGAAACAGTTTATTACAGTGAGTACAAGTGATTATCATACCCGTTTGCTTGGGGGGATTAAGGATTTAAAGGTGATTGTAAGGAATCAGACAGAGTATCCGCTGGATAATGTGGTGGTTTCTGTGCAGTACCTGAGGGGGAATGGAGAAGTGTTTAAAACGGAGCAATATACGGTCAATAATGTACCGGCTAAAGGGATACAGTCAGTGAGTGCTGCGGATAGCAGGAAGGGGCAGAAAGTGGAGATTACGCTGGTAAGTATTACCAGTCAGCCAATGAACTTTTGCTGGGCGGTTAATAAGCCGGCTCCGGCAGGAAATGATGATCCTTATATGTGTGTACAGAATTAGGTGTTAGTCTTCTTAATAATTCTGATCATGTATACATCTTAATAGTTGTTTTACCTTTGAGCTTACATGATCACTATCAGTACTTTACAGGTTATTCCTTCCGAAATAGCATCACTCTATGAGTTATCTTTCCCTATAGAGGAAAGGCGTAATTTATCTGCCCAGCAGGAGCTGCTGGAAGCTGGTGCTTTACAGTTACAGATAGTAAAGAACGATGATATCTTTGCCGGCTTTGTCTTTTGCTGGGTCTTAACAGATTTTATCTTTATAGAACATTTTGCCATTGATACCAGCCAGCGGGGTGGCGGTATAGGCAGTAAGGTGATGACCTTATTGCAGGCCCAATACCCCAGGATAGTATTAGAAGTAGAGCCACCTCATTCTACAGATGCCGAAAGGCGTATCAGGTTTTACGAAAGCCTGGGCTTTCAATCTTACCCATATATCTACCGGCAACCTTCTTACCTCGCCGGAGGGGCTCCTTTAGAGATGTTATTAATGCAAACCGGTATGTCTGCCGAAGAAGATACTTTCTCAGGGATCAGCATTGAAATTTACAGAGAAGTCTATGGTATTTAAGGTGTTATAAGCCTTAAAACTGGATGAATGTGTTCTGAACAGGGAGCTGAAGGCTTTCTGATGGCTCATTCTATCATCATTCCTTCATCACACCTATATCACTCCTATATCATTCTACCGGCATTCCTATATCCAAACGATATAGGAATGATGAAAGAATGCCGAAGGAATGAGCTTTCTGTGATGAAGGGATATAGGATTTCAATGGAAATCAATACCAATATGGATCTTGTAAGCACAAAAAAGGCGCTCCCACGAGGGACGCGCCTTTTGAAATGTATATATGAGAGTCGATGGTAACCTTAGTTCCTGTCACGTCCCTCGCGGGGCTGTGTTGCGGCTGGCTGAGAACGTGCAGGTTGTTCCTGTACACGTTGTGGTTGCGGAGCCGGTTGAGTACGAGGCTGTGCCTGTTGAACAGGGCGGGGCTGCTCTTGCGGCTGTACACGCTGTGGCTGCATTTGCTGCGGCTGTTGTGCTGGCCTGCTCGGCTGTGAAGGCATTACCCTTGGCTGTGTAATAGGCTGTGGCCTGTTATTGTTATCGTTATTCGCCGGTTGTATACGTCCGGGATTGTTATTATTCGATGGCTGTGTACGGCCAGGGAAATTGTTGTTATTGTTATCTGGCGTAACAGTACGGCCAGGGTTGTTATTGTTGTTGTTATTCACCGGTTGATTACGACCGGGGAAATTGTTGTTATTGTTATCTGGCGTAACAATACGGCCAGGGTTGTTATTATTGTTCACCGGCTGTGTACGACCAGGGAAGTTGTTGTTATTATTGTTAGGCGCCGGGTTTGTAACAGGACGACTTGGATTATTCGGTACCGGGTTCGTAACTGGCTGATTATTACCAGGTGTATTTACTCTTCCGGGTAAATAATTATTAGGTTGTCCGTTATTATTCCCAGGTGTAGGCCTGTTCATACCAGGATTAGGATTATTATTAGGCTGACTCACCCTGCCAGGTGTATTAGGCCTGTCAGAACCATTATTAGGACGGTTATCCCCGTTGGTAAAGTTATTACCACGTGAAGGCTGGCGAAGGCCCGCTTCCTGAGGACGATAGAACCTTACCTGATTACTTCCCACACTGGATCTGCCCGGACGGCTGTCATTGGTAACACGTAAAGGACGTACAGGAGCATTGGTAAAACGTTCCACATCCCTGGTAGCAGGACCGCGATAGTAAGTGCGGTTATTGATGATAGTAGTGTTATTAATGATAGTTGTATTATGATAGATGTTCACACGGCTGCCACGGTCTACATAATAACGGTTCACGTATGGGTTGGTGATGTACCGGCAAGGTACAAATGACCAGTAGGTAACCGGTAAGTTATAGCTCATGCCGATGGTCATACCGGGGCCAAGAGGCGCCCATCCGTAATAATCATCATTATTTCTCCAGCTCACCCATGCAGGACCCCATTCGGAGCCTGGGATCCATAACCAGCCGTAGCTGTTATCAAATGTCCAGCGGCCGTAGTGGAACGGAGCCCATCCCCAGTCGTAGTCAGACACCCATGTCCAGCCATAGTCGGTATATACCCAGTGACCCGCAGTAGAATAGGGCTGAAAGTCCGGGCCTGCATTAGGTTGCCATACTTCGCCGTAGCTACCGTAATCTATCCAGTTACCGTAAGGACTCAGTGCGGAATAGAACCCGCCGTCGTCAGATACCTGCTGGTAACCCTGTTGCGGCGCCCTTGCGGTCACGCAGGAAGTGATTCCTGGCAATGCACTGAAGGATGCTGCTATGATGGTGAAAGTGATATAATTTCTTATGTTTTTCATTGTCGTTTGTTTTAAGGTAGTAGTTGCTATGTTGTTTAATTGTCCCGGAGTTTGTACAGTTGTACTAAGCTTGTTGAAGACTGTCAGTTTTAATTGTGAATACTATAGGCTTTAAGGCTGGCTTGGCGCATCTCTTTGTGATGGAACGGTGTCAGATGTTAGCTTGCACTAAATAAAACAATTATTGTGCCTGATCATTTAAAACAGCTACAGTGGCGGATTTAACCAAAAAGAGGGAGTGTATTTTAACAAAACCTTTTATTTTAAAGAAAGCTAATTTGAGAAGGGGGATAGGTATGGTATTATTTATTTTGTATATTTGAAATATCCTTTCAACCACCTTTGTGCGATACATCTCTCTGGTGGCGGTTCTTTGCAGAAGAGCAAATACCGCAGGCGATTCTTTGCGCTTATTTTGAATTTCCCCTATTAACAGTTACCTTTGCGCAAATTTAACAAATCGCTCATTTTAGCATTTATAAACCTCTTTAAAATATGCCTAACACAGGTAAGATCAAGCAAATTATCGGTGCAGTGGTGGACGTCCACTTCGATGGACAGTTGCCCGAAATCTACAACGCACTGGAAATTACCCGCGAAAATGGTCAGAAAGTAGTACTTGAAGTGCAACAGCACCTTGGAGAAGACAGTGTTCGTTGCGTAGCAATGGACTCTACAGACGGTTTCGTTAGGGGAATGGCTGTAACAGACAAGGGTACTCCAATTAAAATGCCGGTAGGCGATCATATTAAAGGACGTTTGTTCAACGTGGTAGGAGAGGCGATCGACGGTCTGGGTGATATCGATACCACCAATGGTTATTCTATCCACCGTAAACCGCCAAAATTCGAAGATCTGGCAACAGATACAGAAGTATTGTTTACAGGTATCAAGGTAATTGACCTGATCGAACCATACGCAAAAGGTGGTAAGATTGGTTTGTTTGGTGGTGCTGGTGTGGGTAAAACCGTACTGATCCAGGAGCTGATCAACAATATCGCAAAAGGATATGAAGGTTTATCTGTATTCGCAGGTGTTGGAGAGCGTACCCGTGAAGGGAACGATCTGATGCGTGAAATGATCGAAGCAGGTATCGTAAAATATGGTGAGAAATTCAACGAATCCATGGAACATGGTGGTTGGGACCTCAGCGCTGTAAATATGGAAGAACTGAAGAAATCTCAGGCAACTTTCGTATTCGGACAAATGAACGAGCCACCAGGTGCCCGTGCACGTGTGGCATTATCCGGTCTTACTATGGCGGAATATTTCCGTGATGGTGATGGTTCTGCAGGTAGTGGTCGTGATATCCTTTTCTTCGTAGATAACATCTTCCGTTTCACACAGGCAGGTTCTGAAGTATCCGCACTGTTAGGCCGTATGCCTTCAGCGGTGGGTTATCAGCCAACACTGGCTACAGAAATGGGTCTGATGCAGGAACGTATCACTTCAACTAAAAATGGTTCAATCACTTCCGTACAGGCGGTTTATGTACCTGCGGATGACTTGACTGACCCTGCTCCGGCTACAACATTTGCTCACCTGGATGCTACCACCGTACTGGATCGTAAGATCTCCGATCTTGGTATCTATCCTGCTGTGAGCCCGCTGGAATCTACTTCACGTATCCTTAGCCCTTCTATCGTGGGTGAAGCACATTACAACTGTGCACAGAGAGTGAAAATGATTTTACAACGTTACAAGGAGTTACAGGATATCATTGCAATTCTTGGTATGGATGAATTAAGTGATGAAGATAAGTTAACGGTATCGCGCGCACGTCGTGTACAACGTTTCTTATCACAGCCATTCCACGTAGCAGAACAGTTCACCGGTCTGAAAGGTGTACTGGTACCTATCGAAGAAACTATCAAAGGATTTAACATGATCATGGATGGTGAAGTAGATGAGTATCCTGAAGCTGCGTTTAACCTTGTAGGTAATATCGAAGCGGCAATAGAAAAAGGTAAGAAACTGCTTGAATCAGCTAAAAACTAATTGTATGTTATTAGAGGTATTAACACCTGAAAGAAAAATTTATTCCGGCGAAGTGTACGGCGTACAATTGCCTGGTATAGACGGTTCTTTCGAAGTGCTGGACAAGCATGCACCATTAATCGCTGCCCTGGGAAAAGGCAAGATGAAAGTGTTGAAAGATAAAACAAGCAACGAATTCTATACAATAGAAGGCGGGTTTGTTGAAGTGTTGAGGAATAAAGCTACAGTGCTTGTAGAAGGTGCCGTTGCGCAATAGTTTTCAGCTTACATTTTTAGCATAAAATAACAGGCCGGGTATGATTACCCGGCCTTCGTTTTGTCCTAACTATTCCAATCTAATTATTAATGGCCAAAGCGCAGTAGGATTACCGGCTAAGGCGTCTTACAAATCAGACCCACGCTGCACAGAATAATAAAATTCTGCAGCCGCAATTGGGCCCGTTCCTATGAAAATGAATGTCTTATGTACCTCAAAGCACAGCCATAACCCCCATAGAAAGGGCTGCAGCTATTTATATTTTAGTTGTTAAAAAGTCTTAGTCCAGGAAGGATTGCAAAATCTGAAATCAGATTTGCCCTTCATAGGTATATATATTCGGTTAAATAGTTTTCTCTCTAGATCCTCATATGTCTGATATACAGGGTTATAACAATGGATTGTGCGTATTCAGTGATTCTATTGCATAGGCAAGATATTCGATTTTTTTTAAATATCCTCTTGTGTCACGACTGTTTTGGACAAGAATGCGCAGGCGATGACGTTAGTCATTGGACCTCAAAGTGTAGGCTGTAAATTTTTTTTTTCTTTTTTTTCCACAGCCTGTTAGTAAGGCCATGTTTCAGGTACGGTGGAGTATATACGATACTAATTCAGGAGCGGGTCTATCGGGAAATTGGCCATGATGGCAAAGTTGCTCCCCAAATTCTTTAAAGCCTGTTTCCAGATGTTTTGTTCTTCTTCTTCAAATATGATAGAAATGTCGCTTGTAGAGGTGATCCAGGATTTATCATTCATCTCATTTTCAAGCTGTCCGCTACTCCATCCGCTATAACCGATGAAGAATTTGATCTTTGTAAGGTCCAGTTTTCCACTATTGATTAATGATACTACTGTATCAAATTCTCCTCCCCAGTAAACGCCTTTAATGATTTCAAAACCACCTTTGATCAATTCAGGTTGCTGGTGAATAAAATGAATGGTATCTATTTGTACGGGGCCGCCATAAAACACAGGGATAGTGTTTACCAGTATTTCTGGTACCAGGTCATTCAATTGCTGATCAAATAATTTATTGAGAACAAAGCCAAAGCTACCTTTTGTATCCTGATGTTCACAAAGCAATACAACTGTGCGTGCGAAATTCGGATCTTTCAGAAAGGGATCTGCTATCAGTAATGTACCAGGCGATAATGAAACCATACACAATCAATTTTATCACTAAATCAAATTTAACTAATTGAGCGCAAGTAGAATAGTATTTGTTGCTATAGAAACCTTAAAATTTGGTGGGGGGTATACCAAATAATAAAGGAGGCTAGAAAGCCTCCTTACCATTTTATCAACCAAAATCTAAATCGCTTATGGAGTCAAGTCCATTTCGATGTATGTAGAAATTTAAAAATTTGCTTGTTTGTTATCAACCTGTACATCAAATTTGATACCAGTTTGATAAGGCAAATGTACATAAAGAAGATCAATTACAAGTGTAATTACCCAGTTAAAATTACGTTAAAGTGATGCTTTATTGTTAAACTCAATACAGTAAAAGGTTCCAGCGTATTAATTTTGTATTAACGTTGCTATAGCAAATATTAATTTTTAACAATTTTTACGATGGCAGCCTCAATGATTGTAAGTATCTTGTGCGTTTTACATTTAATGTAGCATGGTACCACTGAAGAAAGTATTTCCCGTGATTGTGGTGTTAATTACACTATCCCTGCTTGGGGTCATTTATATCCAGGCAAACTGGCTATATAATGCCTCGCTGGTCCGCCGGGAGCAGATGGAGGAAAAGACCAACAACAGCTTTAATACCGTAAGGGAACAGCTGATAGCCCGCCAGGGACCTCCTATGCGGTTTAAAGTGAATGGCACTACTATCCGGCCTACGGAGAAAGGACTGGCTATTGATAAATATGAGCTGGCTAACGGGTTCTTTAATGTGAACATCAGTGACCGCTTTACTACAGATGAAGTACAGAAGCTGATATACAGCAGCTTACGTAAAGAACACCTGGATACAACCTTCGAATTTGCCATTATAGGCAAAGGAGATTTCGATAATAACGGGGTGAAAATGCAATCAGAAGGTCTTCGTAGAATGGTTACCAAAGCCAATTACGACAGCGCCGGTTATAATATCCATTATATCCCCCTGTTGTCTACTTTCGAAAACCTGACAGGGGAGACAGAAACCCTGTACATTATCCAGCCTAAAAATAATCTGTTGTTGTTGCTGTCACTGGGCAGAATGATGGGTATCGGGCTGTTGTTTACTGCGGTTATTATCACAGCGTTTATCCTTACCATCCGCACCATGTTAAATCAGAAGAAAATCTCCGAGATCAAATCTGACTTTATCAATAACATGACGCATGAACTGAAAACACCACTGGCTACTATTTCACTGGCTATTGATGCAATCGGTAATGAAAAGGTGATGAACAACAAAGAGAAAATCCAGTACTTCTCCGGTATCATCAAAGAAGAAAATAAACGTATGAACAAGCAGGTAGAAAGCATTCTGCAATCTGCACTGCTGGAGAAAAATGAGATCTCATTAAATCTGCAGGTAACAGATGCACATGAAGTGATTCAGCATACGATAGATAATATTCAGTTACAGTTAACAGCGAAGAATGGTCGTGCAGAAGTACGGTTAGATGCTATCAATCCTATCATACAGGCAGATGATGTGCATTTCTCCAACGTAATCTTTAACCTGCTGGATAATGCGATCAAATATTCAAAAGACAACCTTGAAGTAATGATCTCTACCTACAATACAAAAAAGAGTTTAGTCATTACGATTACAGATAACGGCATCGGGATGAGCCGCGATACGATTTCCCGTATCTTTGAAAAGTTTTACCGCGCACATACAGGTAATGTACATAACGTGAAAGGATTTGGTTTAGGATTGAGTTATGTAAAAGCAATTGTTGATGCACATAAGGGTAAGATAAAAGTAGAGAGTACACCGGGGAAGGGTAGTAAATTTACAATGGAGTTTCCACAGGAATAAAAACAGATCAACTTATGGCGTTAAGTGAAAAGGAACTACAGCATTTTAAACATGCGATAGCTGTTCCGGGTATGGGTGTTGCCATGCAGGAAAAGCTGAAGGATACAAGGATATTGGTAGTAGGTGCGGGCGGATTGGGATGCCCTGTCATTCAGTACCTGAGCAGTAGTGGTGTGGGGGTGATCGGCATTGCTGATTATGGTGTGATCAATGATGAGGATATGCATCGTCAGCCTATCTTCCAGGTACAGGACCTGCGTAAACATAAAGCTAAAATGGCGGCCAGCCGTTTATGGGCAAGTAATCCTTTTACAAAACATTATCCCCTGTTGTTACAGGTGAAACCGCAGAATATATTGCAGTTACTGGAAGGAATGGATTTTGTGATAGACTGTTCCCAGAATGTAGCTACACATCTGGTGATTAACGATGCCTGTATGGCTCAGGGCAAACCCTTTGTAATAGGGGAAGTGCATAACTGGGTATCCTGGTGGGCAGGGTATAATATCGCTCCAGCCAGTGGGGATGCGGCGGCTTCTTACCGTTGCTCTTTAGAGCTGACAGATGAGTACCGCAACTTTGATGCAGGTATCATTGGGGTTACGCATGGTGCTACGGGTATGATGATGGTGAATGAGATCCTGAAATATATTGCAGGTGTGCCGGATGGCCTTGCCAACAGGTTGTACAGCATGAATTATCTGCATAATGCCTATCAGTCGCATACCATTTATTCCAATGCCGCTGTGATTGCAGATACACTGGAAAGAGGATTGCTGACAGCAGAAGAATACGGGCTTGATATCGTTCCTGATATCGAAGACTAACTTAAAACAAACTGAATGTACCGTAAAAAAATACGCCCTGTACTTTTCTGGATACTGGTGATTTACCTGGTACCTGGTGCTGCTTTATACCTGCTGCAGAAGAAACTGATTTTTCATCCTGATGCATTGGCGGCAGACTACAAATTCCAGTTTGATGTTCCTTTTGAAGAAATAAAAATTCCGGTGAAAAAAGATGAGATCCTGAGTGCTGTATTATTCAAAGCAAAGGCCCCTAAAGGCATCGTCATTTACTTCCATGGTAATGCCAGGAATATCTCTAAATATGCCTCAAAAATGCCTGATTTCATCAATCATGGGTATGATGTGCTGATGATGGATTACCCTTCCTTCGGAAAGAGTACAGGTCCATTAGTGGAATCTGAGATTTATGCCAATGCATTGCATATGTATGAGATGGCGCGTCAGCGTTTTTCACCTGACAACATTATCATTTATGGCCGTTCTTTAGGGTCCGGTGTAGCCGCACAACTGGCCAGCATAAGGGACTGCAGGAGACTGGTTTTAGAAGCTCCTTATTACAGTATGACGGATATGGCTAACCGGTTTGCACCGATTTATCCTTACAGCCTGATGCTGCAATATAAATTCCCTACCAATGAATATCTGAAGAAAGTAACGGCCCCTGTAACGATTATTCATGGTACAGATGATCATACCGTGCCTATCTCTTCCGGTAAAAAACTGGAAGCGTTATTTAAGCCCGGAGATAAGTTCATTGCCATTGATGGCGCTGATCATAATGACCTGCATAAATATACCCGTTATCACCAGGCATTAGACAATGCGCTGCAATAACTTTGATTGTTTTTCGGTGACTGTCAGCTCATGTTCCATGCCTAACTTCAGTGTATAGTTTTCAGGCGTATGTCCGGAAGGGAAGCCAAAGCAGACGGGGTATTTATATTCTTTCACGATATCCCGGATAATCTCGTATTCTGTTTGCCCGAAAGGAGTGTTGGTTTCTTTACTGTCTGTAAAGGCACCTACGACTAATCCGGCCAGTTTATCCAGCCAGCCGGCCCTTTTCAGGTTATACATCATACGGTCTATGTTATACCGGTATTCCCCGATATCTTCCAGTAATAATATTTTACCCCTGGTGTTGGGCTGTGAACTGGTACCTGAGAGGTTGGCCAATAAGGATAAATTGCCACCCAGCAGTATGCCACTGGCTTTACCGGTACGGTTTAATTCGTGAGGGGCGCAGTTGTACTTTGCCGCTTTACCTTTCAGCGCCTGTTTCAGACTATCTACATATTCATTGCCAACAGTTTCCGGGGTAATCCCGCTGCACATCATGGAATGTATGGTAGGAATGCCGTATAATGACTGTATATGGGTGTGTAAGGTGGTCACATCACTGTATCCGCAGAGCCATTTGGGATGTTTCTTAAACCTGGTGAAATCAAGCTGATCAAGGATACAGACCATTCCATAACCTCCCCGTCCAAACACGATGGCTTTCATTTCGGTATCATCCAGCATATCCTGCAGTTCTTCCAGCCGCAGTTCATCCGGGGCGGAGAAATTATAGAAACTGGTACCTACCGTAATGCCCAGGTGTACACGGAATCCCCAGGAGTTGAATATGCCTGCGGCATATTCTGCCGCCTGCAGCTCCATTTTACTGCTGCTGCAGGTGATCCCTATCAGGTCTCCTTTTTTGAGATATGGTGGAATTTTCATTCTTCTATGCTTTAAGTTACCTTTGTCGATTAATACCCGACAGGGCTAAGTTGATAAATACTTTCGGCTCTTCCAAAAGCACAAAACAGAATTTCGATTATTTAAGTATTCTTTAAGCGAACATGGCAAAATTTAACAGATATCTAATAACGGCGGCACTGCCTTACGCCAATGGACCGGTTCACATCGGTCATCTGGCGGGTTGCTATTTACCTGCCGACATCTATGTACGCTACCTGCGTGCTAAAAAAGAGGATGTAAAGTTCATCGGCGGTACGGATGAACATGGGGTTCCTATCCTGATCAAGGCAATGAAGGAAAATGTGACGCCTCAGGATGTAGTAGATAAATATCATAAGATCATCTCCGATAGTTTTGCAGATATGGGTATCTCTTTTGATATCTTCTCCCGCACAACCAATCCCGTACATCATGAAACAGCAGCAGCCTTTTTTAAGAAGATGTATGATGATGGCCTGTTTGAGGAACATGAGTCAGAACAATATTACGATACGGTAAAGGATATGTTCCTGGCTGACCGTTATATCGTTGGTACCTGCCCTAATTGTGGCAATCCCAATGCATATGGAGACCAGTGTGAACGCTGTGGCTCTTCCCTGAGTCCGGAAGAACTGATCAACCCGCGTTCTACGCTCAGTGATGCTCCCCTGGTTAAAAAGCTGACCAAACACTGGTACATGCCTTTGCAGAACTATGAACCTTTCTTAAAAGAATGGTTACTGGATGGCCATAAGGAATGGAAAAACAACGTATATGGACAGTGTAAAAGCTGGTTGGATAGCGGTCTGCAAAGCAGGGCCATGACCCGCGACAGCAACTGGGGTATCAAAGTGCCTCTGCCTGATGCGGAAGGTAAAGTGTTGTATGTATGGTTTGATGCTCCTATCGGGTACATCTCAGCCACCAAAGAACTGACACCAGACTGGGCTGATTATTGGTGCAAGGACGATACCAAGCTGGTGCATTTTATCGGTAAGGATAATATCGTGTTCCATTGTATCATCTTCCCGGCTATGTTGAAGGCACACGGTAATTTCGTACTGCCCGAAAACGTTCCTGCCAACGAGTTCCTGAACCTGGAAGGAGAGAAGATCTCTACTTCCCGTAACTGGGCTGTATGGGTAGACGATTATGTAAAAGATTTCCCGGATCAGCAGGATGTATTGCGTTATGTATTATGCAGTACAGCTCCGGAAACAAAGGATAACGACTTTAGCTGGAAAGATTTCCAGACCCGTAATAACAGTGAATTAGCAGGTATCTTCGGCAACTTTGTGAATCGCGCTATGGTGATGATGCATAAGTTGTGTGGTGGTAAAGTACCTCCTTTTCATACGGAGCTGAAGAATGAAAGGGATGAAGCTTTAATCGCCACATTGCAGGAAAAGAAAGCTAAAATAGAGAACTCTATAGAAAACTATCGTTTCCGTGAAGCATTGGCAGAGATGATTGATGTGGCCCGTGCAGGGAATAAATACCTGCAGGAAAATGAACCATGGAACTTAGCTAAAACACCGGAATTGCAGGCTGTCAACCAGAAACAGATTGATAACTGTCTGCACCTTTCACTGCAGTTAACAGCTAATCTGGCCATTTTTGCGAATCCTTTCATGCCGTTCACGGCTAAAAAGATCTGCCACATGCTGAAAGTGGTAGATCGTATACTGGACTGGGAAAATGCAGGTAGTCTGAAACTGGTAAGTGTAGGGTATTCACTGCGTGCGCCTGAACTATTATTCAAAAAAGTAGAAGATGAGCAGGTAAACTCTCAGATAGAGCAGTTACATGCCAGACGTATTAAAGCTATGGAAGAACAAAAAGCTGCTGCTACACCCGTTGCAGAAAAGGTAGAAGCCGAACCGAAGGCAACAATTGAGTTTGATGATTTCGCAAAACTGGATCTGCGGGTAGGTACTATCCTTGAAGCAGAGAAAGTAGCTAAAGCGGATAAACTGCTGAAATTACTGGTAGATATAGGTACGGAAAAACGTACCGTAGTTTCCGGTATAGCACTGCATTTCACACCTGAAGAAGTAATAGGCAAACAGGTAACACTGGTAGCTAACCTGGCTCCCCGCAAAATGAGAGGTATTGAAAGCCAGGGAATGATCCTGATGGCGGAGAATGCAGCGGGTAAGCTGGTATTCGTGAACCCGGATGCGGCGGTGGATGCCGGTAGTGAGGTAAGGTAATAACGTATAATATTCTATTTTCATAACCCTTCTGAGGCGTACGCTTTGGAAGGGTTTTGTATTCTATAGAGTAGTTTTTTAAACGTATAAGTTTAAAAAATTGCACAAATTTAAACTTATACGTTTAAAATAAGATGAAAAAGGGGACTTGAAGATTCTGTCTGTTCTTAGCTAAGATAAAATCGCTATACGTTTTAAACATCGTATTGTATCAATTCAAATTCAGAACCAATTATCTACCAGCCTTAACTAAATCGGATAAAGGAGATTATGAAGAGCATTTGTAGTTAGCGAGAGCTTAAATTTTATTCAATGTCTAAATTACGACTTCTACTTTCGGGTGAACATTTGCTTCTTCTTGCTTTCGAAGTTTTCCATCATTCTTTAATTCTAAAGCTTTTTGTTTGGCTAATACTTGATACCAAAGAGGAGCAGGGAAATTATAATTAGAATGAATTTCTAATCGCATCATAATTTTTTCGTTCGGATCACGCCGATTATGGAGAATCTGACTAAGTTCAGATGGTTTAATGCTTATTTCTTCCGCAAAAGTTTTTCCACGTAATTCCAAACATTTCATATAAAAATCTAGAAAAAAGCTGAACTGATAATCTGAGTGCTTAGCAGTCAAAAATTTATTCATTTGAAATTTCAAACGTAAAAAGCGTAACCTCAATTTATCATCTTCTGATATTTTTTCCTTAGCTTTTTGGCGATAGTTACCGAATGCAGATAAATTCTCTATCTGCTGAGCAGGAGTCATGATTGGTGATTGAAAGGAAATATCTTCATCTATCCAAGACTTTCCCCCCTTTAATTTATCTGGTTTCATCTGAAATTGTTTTATCCATATATTCTTTAACTAATTCAATTGAATTGCGTGTATCAGACATCATTCTTTCGCCTAGCACGGCTATACTTCCAATATATTGAAAGCCATATTTTTTGTGAAAAAGGGAGGCTTTCTTATTCTTAGCAACTAAAGCTAAAAAACCTTCATGGCCATATTCATCTGATAATAATGCAGCAAAGCCAAGCAGACAGCCACCAATTCGTCCTAACCCCTTCTCTTTGCCCTGATTTTCTTTACTGATCTCAAGGACATCAATTTCCAAATAATCATGACCGGGCTCTGGACGATCAATTACTCGCATTAGCCCCAAAACTTCTTTAGCCCCATTAATATAAAGCTTATACACTTCTTCACCTTTGTATTTGCTCCAATCAAAATAAAATCTTTGACTTTTTTTTAAGCCAGCGAATTCTTTCAGTTCGACTCTCCCAATTTCCACATCAAACTTCTCACCAGTCTGTTTATCTTCAACATACATTTTTCTACTTTCTTTTATCAAAGATACAAAATAATTAACAGATTTTGTAAATATTTACATTATTTGTAAATAAAATAAAAACTCAAGAGATTGATTTTTATTGTTTTGTAAATAAAATAAAATAAAAATAAACTCTGTTGGTATTCGCGTTGGATAACGTACTCCCAGAAGGGCGCTTTACTATTAATTTGTGGGTCACCATTTTTACTTGTCTTGTATAGCTGTTTAAAACCTCTCCCCATTTGGCTATGTCGTTTCAGGTATTATCATTCACATCTTTTAATTTATAGGATGTATTTCTTCCTCCTCCATCAGCTTTTATCAAAATATTTTTATTGACTAAATCATTGATGTCTCTTAATGCTGTATCAGTAGAGCAATTGTTCATTTTAGCCCACTTAGATACATTGAGATTCCCGAAGAAATCATCCAGTAATACATTCACCATTTTTAGTTGTCTGACGTTAAATTGAGTTTCCTGATGTTTTTCCCAGAACTCAGTCCTTGTCATAATCTTCCCAAGAATCTGATCAGTGCTGTCCATGGACCTGTGAAGGCAATCCAGAAACCATTTTAACCAACCTGTTATATCAAGAGATCCTTTTTGTGTACTCTCCAATATGTTATAATACTCAGTTCGTTCTTTCTGTATCTGGGCAGACATACTGTAAAACCTTTGTGCAGTCTGATCTGCATGGGCTAACTGCATATCTGTAATGGCACGTGTGATCCTGCCATTTCCATCTTCAAAAGGATGGATGGTTACAAACCATAAATGGGCAATACCGGCTTTTATAACAGGATCTATTTCCTGTTTATCATTAAACCAGTTTAAAAAAGCAGACATTTTCTTAGGTATCTGATGTACATCAGGTGCTTCAAAATGTATCTTTTCGTTCCCTATCATTCCTGAAACAACCTGCATAGGACCATTTCTCCAGGCACCTGTTGTTATCTGATACCCAGCAGGGAACATGGAATGATGCCATCCATAAAGACGATCTTCTGTTAAAGCCGCATCATATTTTTGAGTAGCATCCAGCATCATTTCAACAACTCCCTCAACATGACGATCTGCTGGTATCAGGCCACCAATATCAATTCCAAGACGTTTGGCAATAGAAGAACGAACCTGTTCAGGATTCAATATATCACCCTCAATCTCACTTGATTTCAATACATCCAGCGTGAGCGTTTGCAGGATAGCTTCTTCCTTCAGATTAAACCCGACAGCATTCATCTGCCCAAGTATTTTACCCTGCCGGTATCTTACTTCAGCCAGTTTTGTTGCCAGTTTTTCGTAATCCCAGGTAAATTCAGGCCATCTGTTTAGCTCATAGATATACATATTCGCCGCATTTATGCGGTGAATATAGTCATTATTCGCCGCATATGGAACATTCCTACCATGTTCTAAAAACTCTATAAGTCCCGCAAAAAATGCTAAATTCATTTCTCGATTAATTAAGACTTTCTATGAAAAGACACATCAATAAGGTGGCCGTTTTAGGTTCAGGAGTAATGGGTTCCCGTATTGCAGCCCATTTTGCAGGGATAGGAGTACAGGTGTTGTTGCTGGATATAGCCCCTAAAGAATTAAATGAAGCGGAAACTAAAAAGGGCCTGTCGCTGGACAGCAAAGCCGTTAAGAACCGCATTGTAAATGATGCCTTACAGTCCACGCTGAAGGCTAACCCATCCCCGGTTTACACAAAAGATGTGATCAAATACATCCGCACAGGCAACTTTACGGATGATATGAAAGAAATAGGCGGATATGACTGGATCATAGAAGTTGTAGTAGAGAACCTGGCTGTAAAGAAAACAGTGTTCGATGAGGTAGAGAAATACCGCAAACCCGGTACACTCATCACTTCAAATACTTCCGGCATTCCTATTCATCTTATGACCGAAGGCCGGAGTGAAGATTTCCGGAAACATTTCTGCGGTACACACTTCTTCAACCCTCCACGTTACCTGCGTTTATTAGAAATTATTCCCACTCCGCATACAGATAAGGAAATTGTGGATTTCCTGATGCACTACGGTGATCTTTACCTCGGTAAAACAACTGTACTCTGCAAAGATACGCCTGCGTTCATCGCCAACAGGGTAGGGGTGTTCTCTATCATGGTTATCTTCCATATCATGCAGGAAATGGGCCTGAATATAGATGAAGTGGATGCACTCACCGGACCGGTAATAGGTCATCCTAAATCGGCTACTTTCCGTACTGCCGATGTAGTGGGTATTGATACGCTGGTGAAAGTAGCAAATGGAGTAGCAGAAAACTGCCCTGCCGATGAAGCAAAAGAGATCTTTGTCATCCCTCCTTTCCTGCAGAAAATAGTAGAGAACAAATGGCTGGGTGATAAAACAGGACAAGGGTTTTATAAAAAGACCAAAGGGGAAGGTGGTAAGGAAATCCTTACACTGAATTTGCAAACGATGGAATATGGCCCCCGTCAGAAATCCAAGTTTGCCAGTATAGAAGCTGCGAAGCCGGTAGAAGACCTGAAACAGCGTATGAAGATGCTGTCTGCAGCTACCGATAAAGCAGGATTATTCTATCAGCAATTCAACTCCTACCTGTTTTCATATATCTCTCACCGTATCCCTGAAATTGCAGATGATATCTACAAAGTAGATGATGCCATGAAAGCAGGTTTCGGATGGGAAATGGGTCCTTTCGAAATATGGGACCTTTTAGGAGTAGAAGCCAGCGTGAAACTGCTGGAAGAAAAAGGACGTACCGTAGCTACATGGGTGAAAGATATGCTGGCCAAGGGTATCAAAAGTTTCTACAAAATTGATAACGGTAAGAAGTTCTATTATGATATTGCCAGTCAGGCTTACAAACTGTTGCCTGGTGCTGATACATTTATCATACTGGAAAACCTTTCCGGAAATATAGTGTGGAAGAACAGTGCCTGTAACCTGTACGACTTAGGTGATGGCATCGTTTCCCTCGACTGGAAAACTAAAATGAATACGATTGGCGGTGAGGTACTGGAAGGTGTGAATAAAGCAATTGATCGTGCGGAAAAAGATTTCCGTGGATTGATATTAGCGAATGATGGCGCTAACTTCTCTGCCGGTGCCAATGTAGGTATGATCTTCATGCTGGCCGCAGAACAGGAATTCGACGAGCTGGATATGGCCGTACGTTTATTCCAGAAAACAACTATGCGTTTACGTTATTCTGCTATACCAACAATCGTAGCGCCTCATGCACTGACATTGGGTGGTGGTTGTGAAATGTGTTTACATGCAGATAAAGTACAGGCAGCAGCTGAATCTTATATAGGTTTAGTGGAGTTAGGAGTTGGATTGATTCCCGGTGGTGGTGGTACCAAAGAAATGGCAGTACGTGCCAGTGATGAATTCAAGGAAGGTCGTATAGAAGAAGAGCCGTTGAAAGATCGCTTTATGACAGTAGCGATGGCGAAAGTAAGTACTTCGGCACACGAAGCTTATGAACTGGGTATTCTGCGTAAAGGTCATGATGAAATTACCATGAACCTGAGCAGGCAGATCGCAGATGCCAAACGCAGTGTGTTGCAGATGGCCGATGAAGGGTATAGCCGTCCGGTAGAAAGAAAAGATATTAAAGTGCTGGGCCGTACCGGCCTGGGAATGCTGCTGACAGGCGTTCACAGTATGCGCTTTGCTAATTATATTTCAGATCATGATGCAAAGATTGCAGGTAAATTAGCCTATGTAATGTGTGGCGGGGATTTGTCAGAATCTACGATTGTAAGTGAGCAGTATCTGTTGGATCTTGAAAGAGAAGCTTTCCTTAGCCTGGCAGGAGAGCGTAAAACATTAGAGCGACTGCAAAGTGTATTGAAAACAGGGAAGCCAATAAGAAATTAATAATAGGGGGGACAAAATACAAATATCTGATAGCGTAATAGTGCTATCATATAATCTGACAGCAATAAAAGCTAATAAGGATCATTTTATTTCATATTTTGTCCCCCTGTATAAAACACCCAAATATGCCTATCCTTTCCCTGCAGAACATCTCCAAGAAGTATGGTCCTGTACAGGCGCTTTCACAGGTGTCTTTCGATGTTCCCCCCGGTAGCGTATTCGGTATACTTGGCCCCAATGGTAGCGGAAAAACTACCCTGCTGAGTATTGTCACCGACGTACTCAGTGCCGACGAGGGTTCTTTTACCTTATTCGACCAGCATCCTTCCGCAAAGCAGCGCCGCAACATCGGTACACTGCTGGAAACGCCTAACTTCTATCATTACCTCTCTGCCTACAGGAATTTGCAGGTAGTAGCAGGTATCAAACAAAAAAGCGAAAAAGATATTCCGAGAGTACTGGAACTGGCCGGGTTAACTGCCCGTCAGCATTCTGCTTTTAAGACCTATTCATTAGGGATGAAGCAAAGGCTGGCCATTGCATCTGCTTTATTGGGAGACCCTGATGTGCTGATTTTAGATGAACCTTCCAATGGACTGGATCCTGTAGGTATATCAGAAGTGAGAATCCTGGTGAAACAACTGGCACAAGCCGGTAAGACGATCATCATGGCCAGTCATCTGCTGGATGAAGTGGAAAAGGTATGTACGCATGTAGCTATCCTCAGAAAAGGGAAACTGCTGTTGTCCGGGCCTGTGAATGCAGTAATTACCAGGGATGATTTCCTGGAGGTAGGCAGTGCGGATAATAAAGCGCTGAAAGCGGTTATTGAAAAACATCCGGCTTTTGTACAATTATCTGCCACACCGGAAGGGCTGCTGCAGGTGATCTTTAAAGAAGCGGTAGATCCTGCGGGGCTGAACAACTGGTGTTCACAGCAGGGTATCTGGCTGAGTCATTTACAGGTGAGAAGAAAGAGTCTGGAAACAGCATTCCTGGAGTTAACCAATAACTAACAATCCCTATGTTACAAATCATTAAAATAGAATGGCTGAAAGTAAAGACCTATCGTACTTTCTGGATTTTACTGGGATTGGCGGTAGTCATTATCCCGGCCTCTAATCTTCTGGTACAGGATATTACCAGCCGTATCCCTAAACAGGTACAAACCCTGCTGGGTACTTCGGCCTACGATTTCCCGCTGGTATGGCAGTCTGTAGCCAATGTAAACTCATATACCTCTGCTATTTTTGCTTTATTGCTGCTTACACTGGTGACAAACGAATTCACCTTTAAAACCCATAGGCAGAACGTCATTGACGGCTGGGACAGAAAGGAATTCGTGTATTCCAAACTGTTCTGGGTACTGGCATTATCGGTGACTGCATTTGTAGTATCTGTATTAACCGCCCTGTTTTTCGGGTTCTTTTATGGTACATCTGCATTTAATATGGAAGGTTTTTATTACCTGGGATATTATTTTCTGCAGGTATTATTATCATTGTGCCTGGCTTTGCTGACAGGTATACTGGTAAAAAGGGCCGGGCTTGCCATCGTATTATATTTAGGTTATGTGATGATCTTTGAACAGTTGCTGGTGGTAACGCTTAAGCGCTTCTGGGGAAGTGTGGGAGGCCTGCTGCCCCTGCAAACCGCAGATGAACTGTTACCCTTTCCGCTAATAGGTAAGATGTTGCCGGGTGTACAACAATACGACAATATGGTGTACCTGATTGCGTTATTAGGATATATTGCAGTAGCATTGTGGCTGATATTCAGAAGATTACTGAAAGCCGATATTTAGGTCTATTAAATTAATTTAACATTCTTTATCAACGTAATATATTCAATACATATTAAATTTGTACAACGTGGCAGAGGAAAAGATCATACTGGTAACTAATGATGATGGTGTAACAGCTCCGGGTATCCGTGCGCTGATAGAAGCAGTGAGCCCCCTGGGCAGAGTGGTGGTAGTAGCACCGGATAGTCCACAGTCGGGGCAGGGGCATGCCATTACTATTGGAACACCATTAAGATTAGAGCCTGTAACTATTTTTGAAGGGATAGAAGCCTGGCAATGTTCCGGAACACCGGTAGATTGCGTAAAACTGGCCCGTGCCAGGATATTACACCGCCTGCCGGACATCTGTGTAAGCGGCATCAATCATGGCGCCAATCATTCTATCAATGTGATCTATTCCGGTACAATGTCTGCCGCGATGGAAGCAGCTATAGAAGGAGTACCTTCTGTAGGGTTTTCCAGTCTGGATTACAGCTATGAACAGGATTTTGTTTTATCAAAGAAAGTAGCGTTTACGATAGCGAAGAAGATGCTGGAAACTCCATTACCCGTAGGGACGTTATTTAATGTGAATATCCCGATGGCCGCAGAAGATGAGTTTAAAGGCATTAGGGTTTCCCGTCAGGCAGATGCCAAATGGGTAGAAGCCTTTGATGAACGCAGAGATCCACGTGGGAAGAAATATTACTGGCTCACAGGAGAGTTTGTAAACAGAGACAAAGGAGAAGATACGGATGTGTGGGCATTAGCCAACAACTATGCATCACTGGTACCTGTGCAGTTTGATCTTACAGATTATAAGCTGAAAAAACAATTAGAGGCCGAATGGACGTTCTGACGGCTCAAAACTACAATATGTTAAAGAAGGATCATCTAGGATTAGGTATCGTGTTAGGTTTGCTGACACCATTTGTTACGTTTTTTATTTACTACCTCCTGGCAGTATATATGCCCTATCACCGCGGACTGAGTGAATTTGTACAGATTCTGCTCAGCAACCGGCAAATGCTCCCCAAAATAATCAGTATCTGTTTGCTGTTCAATGGCGCTGTGTTTTATATCTATACCCGGCAAAGAAAAGATCTGACTGCTAAAGGGATCTTCCTTGTTACCATGTTATATGCGATCACTATCATATTACTTAAGCTATTACATGGTTAACTATATTTGCTGCGGGTTTAATGTGAAAAAATGAAGTATTACATCATAGCGGGGGAAGCTTCCGGCGACCTCCATGGCAGCAATCTTATCAAACAATTAAAACGACAGGACCCCTCCGCAGACATTCGTTGCTGGGGAGGAGATCTGATGCAACAGGCCGGTGGTACCCTGGCGAAACATTACAAAGATCTGGCCTTTATGGGCTTTATCGAGGTAGTGATGAACCTGCGCACCGTACTTCGTAACCTGGAATTCTGTAAGAAGGATATACAGGCATATCAACCCGATGTACTTGTACTGATAGATTATGCAGGCTTCAACCTGCGTATCGCCGAATGGGCAAAACCACTCGGTTATAAAATCATCTTCTATATCTCTCCGCAGGTATGGGCCTGGAAAGAAAACCGGGTAAAGAAGATTAAAAAGAGTGTGGATAAGATGTTGTGCATCCTGCCTTTTGAGCAGGACTTTTACAAAAAGTGGGATTATGAAGTAGAGTATGTAGGTCACCCGCTGATAGAAGTGATAAAAGAAGCAAAAGAAGAAAAGGTATTGCCTTTCTCTGACAAGCCGGTGATTGCTATATTGCCGGGTAGCCGTCGCCAGGAAGTAAGTGTGAAGCTGCCTATTATGCTCACGATGGCAAAACATTTCCCGGAATACCAGTTTGTAGTAGCACAGGCCCCCAGTCTGGATGATGATTTCATGCAGGGGCTCACAGGAGCACATACGAACGTTTGTACCGTTAAAGGAAAAACATACCCCTTATTGCGCCAGGCAAAAGCGGCGCTGGTCACCTCCGGTACAGCCACACTTGAAACCGCGTTATTTGGTGTGCCGGAAGTAGTGTGTTACAAAGGGAGTGCGATCTCCTACTTTTTAGCTAAACGACTGATCAAAGTAAAATATATCTCCCTGGTAAACCTGATCATGGATAAACTGGTGGTGCATGAACTGATCCAGGACGATCTGACCGAAGAAAATTTGCTGAAGGAACTCACATTATTGCTGAAGGATGAGGCTACGCGTGTGCGGTTACAGGCAGATTATACAGCCCTCTGGACAAAACTGGGCGAAAAGAATGCCAGCCGCCGTGCCGCAGAAGTGATTATCAGTGCCGCTTCGTAAATAAGCGTATACACATGATAATGATAGCAATCAGGAACACGATAATAGATATCCTGTTCATCCCATGCATCATGGATACGTACCGTGATTTTGGTGCATTTGGGTCCTTCTTCCCTATATACAGATAACGCAGAAATTGCTGCCACATACTTTTCATGGTACAAAGATAACTGCGGAAAGGTAATATTATACACGAAACAGGTAAAGGACAATAAGTTCCTGAGTGATAATGTGCATTACTTTGTAGACACCTCCATCAACTGAAACTAAACTATTAGATACATTTTAAAAATTAATCATGCGAAAACTACTAATGTTATTAAGTGGTGCGATAATGGCATTTTCCACGGCCAGCGCACAGGAGAAAATGCCTCCTTACATCCCTGAGACGGACAAGGCCGTATTGCAGAAACTGGATGAATGGAGCGACTGGAAATTCGGGATGCTGATCCACTGGGGTACTTACTCAGAACTGGGTATAGTGGAATCCTGGAGTATTTGCCCTGAAGATGAAGGGTGGACACAGCGCCAGCCTTATGGCATTCCTTACTTCGAGTATGTGAAAAAATATGAGGCATTAAAGTCTCAGTTCAATCCTACTAAATTCAATCCTGAGAAATGGGCGAAAGCTGCTAAGGGCGCAGGTATGCAGTACGTAGTATTCACTACGAAACACCATGACGGGTTTTGTATGTTTGATACTAAACAGACAGACTACCGCGTAACAGCACCGGATTGTCCTTTCAGTAAAGATCCCCGTTCCAATATCGCTAAAGAAGTATTTGAAGCATTCCGTAAGGAAGGCTTACATGCCGGCGCTTATTTCTCAAAACCAGACTGGCACTGCCAGAATTACTGGTGGGATTATTTCCCGCCTAAAGACAGGCATGTGAATTATGATATCACTAAATATCCTGATCGCTGGAAAAAGTATAAAGAATATACTTACAACCAGATAGAAGAACTGATGAGTGATTACGGTAAGATAGATATCCTGTGGCTGGATGGTGGATGGGTTCGCCCACGTAAGCAGTCTGAAAAGAAAGCAGCAGATATTACTGCCGCAGAAACAGATGGCAGACCACTCAAACAGGATGAAGATATTGACATGGCCGGCATTGCTGCTATGGCACGTAAACACCAGCCAGGACTGATCGTGGTAGACCGTGATGTACATGGTCCTTTCGAGAACTACCGTACACCGGAACAGCAGATCCCTGCCAAACCACTGGATTATCCATGGGAAACCTGTATGACAATGGCGAACTCGTGGTCATATGTACCGAACGATACTTATAAACCTGTAGAGAAGATCATTCACAACCTGATAGATATAGTAGCAAAAGGTGGTAACTACCTGTTGAATGTAGGTCCGGGACCAGATGGACAACTGCACGATGAAGCCTATACTACCATGACAGCCATCGGTGAATGGATGAATGTGAATGGAGATGCTATCTATGCAACAAAAGCTGTTGCTCCGTATAAAGATGGTAAAGTATGTTTTACCCGTAAAAAGAACGGAAATGTATATGCGATCTATTTGCTGGATAAGGGAGAAAAACTGCCTGCCACTATTTCTTTCAGTGGTCTGAAACCTGCAAAGGGAGCTAAGCTGAGTATGCTGGGCGCAAAAGATAAATTATCATGGAAAGTTATTGGGGATGGCACACAGATCAGTATTCCTGCGGCATTGCAGAAGAAAGACTGGAAATGTGCGGTAGCTATACAGATCCCCGCGGTAGAATAGCGTTTAACAGTGAATGACAGTGAACAATGAACCGACTGTCGAAAAAAAATGGGTTGCCTTTGAACAGGCAGCCTTTTTTTTTGTTGTATATAAAACCATAAACTGGGAACCTACGAATATGATAGATACTGTTACAATGTCATTCTGATCTTTAGCACCCTGTAAAGCGAAAATCTAAAATCAATAACTTCTTATTAACTAAAGTACATCGCTTTATTCGGCAATATTGCAATGCTATCATAGTGAGTGTCTGTTTTGTTAACTGAAATTGAACCGGATAAACTTTATTGCATGGAAAGTAATGTGCAAATTCTCCTGGCAGAAGATGACTACTATTATGGGAATATCATTAAAAAACAGCTGGAAACGGCGGGTTACACAGTAACGCACTGTATGGACGGCGAAATTGCGTGGAAGAAGTTTCAGCGGGATGATTTTGATTTGTGCATACTGGATATCATGATGCCCAAAAAAGATGGTTTCACACTGGCACAGGAGATACGTAAAAGGAATGGTATGGTACCTATCATCTTTGTTTCATCCAAAGGATTGGATGAAGACCGCCTGAACGGATTCAGGATCGGTGGGGATGATTACCTGGTTAAACCGTTCAGTATCAAGGAACTGGTGATGCGTGTAAAAGTATTCCTGAAAAGGACCTTGCCGAAAGACATACCCTGCGATGGCATTTATAAAATTGGTCATGTGAGATTCAATTATGAAGAAAAAGAACTGACGAGGGACGATAGTGAAGAAGTATTCGCATCACTGACCAAAAAAGAAGCGAAGGTGTTGAAATACCTGGTGGAGAACAGTAACAAGCTGGTGAAGCGGGATGAAATACTCCTGAAAGTATGGGGCAACAGCAGCTTCTTTTCCAGCAGAAGTATGGATGTATTTATCACCCGCCTGAGAAAACATTTTAAACTGGAGGCAGGCATCGAATTAGAAACATTACATAATATCGGAATAAGATTAAATATACCGGAAGAGACAACAACTCCAAGAGACGACAATCGGCAATAACTAACAACAGCAGTGCTTACTTTAATTACCCCCATATTTCATGTTCAACCCCTAATTGTTCAAAATGAACTTTTTTCGAAATAACCAGCCGGGAAAGCCACATTACCCAGCGCGTGATCCCCATCCTAAACAACGTTTCCGTCCCAGGGCCAGCCCAAAGGAAGAGGAGCAAAAGATCTACTTTATTGCCTTACTTCCCAATGCAGAAGTAGGCAAGGAGATCATACGCCTTAAACAGGAATTCGCAGACAACTACGATGCCCGCCAGGCCTTACGCGTATTACCGCATATCACCCTGCAGGCGCCTTTTACAGCTAATCCGGTGATGGAGAATGCATTATGCGCGGAACTGGCAGACTTTGCCGCTGCTCAATCCCCTTTTGATATTCACCTGGACGGATTTGGCGCTATTCACCTGAAAAACAGACGGGTGCTCTATATCCATGTGGAAAAAGACCCAGCCCTGCAAGGACTGCATACCAGACTGATAGCTTTTCTGAGAAAGGAATTTGGATTCAGCACTATGCTAGCACGTTATGGATACAATCCACATATCTCGGTGGCTTTAAATGATCTGAAGAACAGGGAACTGGAAGCCGCCTGGGAAGAATACCACAACAAACCTTTTGAAGCAACCTTTCGTGTGAATAACCTCTACATTTTCAGGCATTCGGGTACTTCCTGGGAAGTATTACAGAAGTGCCGGCTGGGTTCCCCTAAGTAAGGCTAACGCCCGTATTTCCTATGCAATAAAATCGTAACTTTAAGGCAATGGAAACAGTGGCCGTTCAAAAATATAGCCTGGACGAGGAACAGGAAAAGAAAGAGATAGTTCGACATTACCGTGCCTTATTACGCGCTCTTAAACCACGCTTAAAAAAAGGAGACCGCGAACTGGTGCGCACTGCCTTTGAAATGGCAGCCGATGCGCACAAGGAAATGCGGCGTAAATCAGGTGAACCTTACATCTTACATCCTCTTGCGGTAGCGCAGATCTGCGTAGATGAGATAGGTTTGGGTGTACGTTCCGCTATTTGTGCACTCCTGCACGATACAGTAGAAGATACCGAAGTAACCCTGGAAGATATAGAAAGGGCTTTAGGTGCTGAGATATCCCATATAGTGGATGGCCTCACCAAAATCTCTACCGTTATAGATTCCAGTACCAGTACTGCTCAGGCAGAGAATTTCAAGAAAATACTCCTTACGCTGGCAGATGACCCGCGTGTAATACTCATCAAGCTGGCCGACAGGTTGCATAACATGCGTACCCTGGACAGCATGAACCGGGAAAAACAGCTGAAAATAGCCTCTGAAACAGTATTTATCTATGCGCCACTGGCTCACCGCCTGGGCTTGTATAATATCAAGTCCGAGCTGGAAGATCTGGCCATGAAATATACCGAGCAGCAAACCTACCGGGATATTGCCAAACGCCTCAAAGAGACAAAACGTGAGCGTACCCGCTATATCAACGAATTTATCAAACCTATCAAAGAGGTTTTACAGGAAGAGGGCCTGACTTTCGAAATATTCGGCAGACCCAAATCCATACACTCTATCTGGAATAAAATAAAGAAGAAGGGCGTCACCTTTGAAGAGGTATACGATCTTTTTGCCATCCGTATAATTTTAGATACACCGGTAGATAAGGAAAAGTCGGATTGCTGGAAGGTATATTCCATCATCACAGACTTTTACCACCCCAGTCCGGAAAGGACCCGCGACTGGCTCAGTAATCCTAAATCCAATGGTTATGAGGCTTTGCACGTAACCGTGATGGGACCACAGGGTAAATGGGTGGAAGTGCAGATCCGTACCAAACGCATGAACGATTATGCGGAGAAAGGGCTGGCTGCTCACTGGCGCTATAAAGAAGGCAGTAATCAGAATACAAATACAGAATCCAAATTCGATCAGTGGTTTACTCAGATAAGGGAAATCCTGAATAACCCGGATTCCAATACACTGGACTTCCTGGCCGATTTCAAGAGTAATCTGTTTACGGAAGAGATTTATGTGTATACGCCTAAGGGAGACCTTAAGATACTGCCCGTAGGCTCTACAGCGCTGGACTTTGCCTATGCGATCCATAGTGCGGTAGGGAACAAGTGTATAGGCGCTAAGGTGAACTATAAGCTGGTACCACTGAGCCATAAGCTGCGCAGCGGAGATCAGGTGGAGATCATTACTTCCAATAAGCAGAAGCCTACAGAAGACTGGCTGAATTCAGTATTAACAGCCAAAGCCAAGTCCAAGATCAAAGATGCGCTGAAAGAAGAAAAGCGTACCATCGCCATGGACGGGAAGGATGTGCTGGAGCGTAAGCTGGATCATCTGAAGATTAATGCCAGTCAGTATAATATTAATGAGCTGGTACAGTTTTATAAACAACCGTCCCCGCTGGACCTCTACTACCAGATTGCCATCAAGAACATTGACCTGAAAGAATTAAAACAGTTCAATGTACTGGGAGATAAGCTGGAAGCGCCAAGACCGGTAGTCGTAAAACAACCGGAGCATATCTCTGAGGACCATATCAAACACCAGCTGCCATCCAAGAAAGATGCGGAGCTGATCATCTTTGGAGAAAGTTCAGACAAGATTGCCTATAAACTGGCTAATTGCTGCCGTCCGATTCCCGGAGATGATGTATTTGGGTTTATTACTGCCAGTGAAGGGTTGAAGATACATCGTACCAATTGTCCGAATGCAGCGCAATTACTGGCTAATTACGGGCATAGGGTAGTAAAGACCAAGTGGGTGAAGAACAGGGAGATATCATTCCTTACAGGGTTGCGGATTATAGGTATGGACGATGTGGGGGTTATTCATAAGATTACCAATGTTATTTCAGGAGAACTGAAGGTAAATATTGCCGGTTTAACGATCGAGTCCAAGGAAGGGCTGTTTGAAGGGCTTATCAAGGTGTTTGTGCACGACAAGGAGGAGCTGGATGAGTTGTTCGAGCGTTTGAAGAAACTGGATGGTATACAGTCTGTTAGCAGGCTGGAAGACGAGTAAAAAGCACCTTCACATATTTGTAAAAGGCTCCGTTAAGGGGCCTTTTATCATTATATATTCTTTCAATTGATTAGCCAATCTTTCAAACTCGCTTGCTTTCTTCCTTTTTACCCGTAATTTTGCCACTTCTTTTTAAAAATCAATAACAACACACCTATGGTAGATGTTTTGCTGGGCCTGCAGTGGGGCGACGAAGGCAAGGGAAAGATTGTGGATTACTTTGCAGGTAAATATGATGTCATTGCTCGTTTCCAGGGCGGACCTAATGCAGGGCACACTTTATACGTTGAGGGTGAAAAGGTAGTATTACATACCATTCCATCCGGTGTATTCCATAGTAACACTACCAACCTGATTGGGAATGGTGTGGTACTGGACCCTGTTACTTTCAAAAAGGAATGCGATAAGATCACTGCCCTGGGTGTGGATCTGAAAAAGAATCTCTACATTGCTGAAAGAACACATCTCATTGTACCAACGCACCGTGCGCTGGACAAGGCCTCCGAACTGTCTAAGGGCACCGAGAAGATCGGCTCTACCCTGAAAGGTATCGGTCCTGCCTATATGGATAAAACAGGTCGTAACGGACTGAGAGTAGGGGATTTGCTGCGTAAAGACTTTAAAGACCGTTACCAGAACCTAAAGCACAAACATGAGCACCTGCTGGCAGGATATGACTTCTCTGCTGAGGTAAGAAATGAAATAGCTAAAGATATTGCTGACTGGGAAGCTGAATTTTTCGATGGAGTTACGTATCTTAAAGAGATGAATATCGTGAACGGAGAATACTTCCTGAACGAGAAGCTGAAAGCCGGACAAAAAGTACTGGCAGAAGGCGCACAGGGAAGTATGCTGGATGTTGACTTTGGTACTTATCCGTTCGTAACATCCTCCAATACCATCTCTGCAGGTGTATGTACCGGTTTAGGTATTGCTCCGCAGTGGATCAAAGAGGTGATTGGCGTAACAAAAGCATATTGTACCCGTGTAGGTAGCGGACCATTCCCTACAGAACTGCATGATGCTACCGGTGAAAAGCTGCGTGCTGAAGGAAATGAATTTGGTGCTACTACAGGCCGTCCACGCCGTTGCGGATGGATTGACCTGGTTGCTTTGCAATATACGTGTATGCTGAGCGGTGTAACACAGCTGGTAATGACAAAAAGTGATGTACTGGATGCCTTTGATGAGGTATATGCATGTACAGCATATGAAATAAACGGAAAGCAAACGAAAGCGATGCCTTTCCAGTTGAATGATGCTGAGGTGAAACCCATCTGGGAGAAATACAAAGGCTGGAACGATGAAACAGCGGCTAAGAGCAAGCAGTTCAGTGAGTTACCGGCAGAGATGAAAGCTTTTGTGAAGGCTGTGGAAAACTATCTTGAAGTGCCTGTGAAATATGTATCCAATGGACCAGGGCGGGATCAGATACTGCACCAGTAAATTGCAAAAAAATACGACAAAAAATCGGCAAAAAAAATTTGGCTAATACAAAAAACTGTTAAAACTTTACGTCAAAGAAATACGCTAAAGACTTAAGTGAACCTATTATGAAATCAAAATCTGATAACGAAAAAGAGACAAAAAAGACGAGTTCTCCAAAGACTACTAAAGCCACGCCCAAAGCTGCAAGTAAGCCCAAGAAGGACGAGGATGAGGAGGACGATGATGAGCTGGATGAGGAGGAAACTCCCCGTAAGTCTGCTGCTTCAAAAAAATCAGATAAGCCGGCCTCTAAATCAAAACGGAAAGATGACGACGATCTGGATGAAGAAGATGGAGATGGAGTAGAGGACGAAGACGATGATAATTGGGAAAAGGGAGAAGACTCCGAGGACTATGATCCTGACTTTGAGGAGTTTGATATGCCTAAGCCTAAGAACAAACGCGGTCGCCCGGGTAAGAAGGGTGCGGATGATGATGACGATGACCTGAGCATTGATGATGAGTTCAAAGATATGGGCCTGTTCAATGACCGTGGCGGTTTTGACGATGACGACGATGATTTTTAAGCATTAAATGCACGCATTATCAGGATATTTCACGATTTTCCGGTTAATGATCCAACGCTATTTAAACAACAAATGTTGAACTTGGGTAACACGTTCAACATTTGTTGTTTTTTGGACAATAACAATTACGCTTCAATATACCACCAAAACGAAGCCATCCTTGCCGCTGACGCGCTGGATACACTGTCTTGCAATGCCGGCAATGCCTTCTCTGCATTGCAGCAGTACTATGATAAACAACCAGACTGGCTTTTCGGGCATCTGGGATATGACCTCAAAAACGAAACGTTTCACACTCTTCAGTCTTTACATCCTGATCATATCAATTTTCCTGACCTGTTCTTTTTCAGGCCACGCTTTATTATGCAGCTGGAACAGGGCTGTGTGAAGATTGGTGGCTGGGATTTAGACCATACAGGCGCTACATTGATTTATAATCAATGCTTAGCTATGCCGGTGCCTCAGATAACTCATCATTCTTCTCCTGATGCCTCTGCTTATCTGGATAAAGAAGCCTATCTGGAATCTGTAAAGGCCTTGCAAAGGCATATTCTCAGAGGAGATTGTTATGAAGTGAATTTCTGCCGGGAGAATTATATAACGGATGTAGTGGTGAATCCCTTAACATTGTTTCAACGACTGAATAAACTTTCTCCGGCCCCATTTGCGGCTTATTACCGCGTAAATGATAAATACCTGGTATGTAGCAGTCCAGAGCGTTTCATGCAGAAAAAAGGCCCTCTGGTGATTTCCCAGCCCATTAAAGGCACTATCAGACGGGAAGAAGATGAAGCAGCAGATGCATTTAACAAGCAGGCGTTGCTGCAAAACAGCAAGGAAAGAGCAGAAAATGTAATGGTGGTAGACCTTGTACGCAATGACCTGTCACATACAGCTTCTCCGGGAACAGTGAAAGTAACAGAGTTGTTCGGTATTTATTCTTTTGCGCACGTACATCATATGATTTCTACGGTAACGGCTATCCCTGAACCAGGGTTACCTTTTACGGAGATCATCCGGCAGGCGTTTCCGATGGGATCTATGACAGGGGCCCCTAAGCTCAGAGTATTACAACTAATAGAAGAGTATGAAAAAAGCCGCCGGGGATTGTTTTCCGGTGCATTAGGCTATATCACCCCGGAGGGGGATTTCGATTTTAATGTAGTAATCAGGAGTATCCTGTATAATGAGGGAAACAGGTATCTGTCCTTCCCAACCGGTTCCGCTATTACCTATTATGCAGATCCGGAAAAAGAATGGGAAGAGTGCCTGCTGAAAGCAGCCTCCATGAAAAAAATTCTTGAATAGCCTTAGTCTTGCTTTGGAGCAAAGATTTTCTCCATTGCTGCTTTGATAGTCGGATAGGAAAATACAAATCCTGTTTGCTGGATTTTAGCTGAGGAAACGTTACAGCTCTTCAACACTTCTATACTCATCTCTCCAAGCCCTATTTTTAAGGCAAAAGAAGGCACATGTAAGGAAATGAAGCTCTTACCCTTAGCCACTTGTGCCATGGTCATTACAAGCTCTTTATGCTGTACAGGATTAGGCGCTACCGCATTAAAAATACCTTCCAGTTCGTGGTTAACGATGCCACTTAAATAAAGTCTTACCAGGTCATGGATATGGATCCAGCTGATATATTGTTCACCGTTACCCAGAATAGTGGCAAAACCGAACTTCAGTGGTTTATAGAATTCTTTGAGGGCGCCACCTTCCTTACTGAGTGTAATGCCGGTACGCAGGATCACGATCTTCTTTCCCAGCTGTTTCATCTTCAGCACACTTTCTTCCCAGGCCACACAGGCAGTCCCCAGGAAATCGGTTGCAGGGGTATCTGTTTCCACAAAAGCCCGGCCCTGGTCTTCTCCGTAGTAACCGGTAGCAGAAGCGCTGATGACTTTTCTTACTTTATTGGGGTATCTCTCCAGGGTGTCGTATAATAAGGCGGAACTCTGCACGCGGCTGTTCACAATCTCTTTCTTACGGGAGGCAGTCCATCGCTTGTCAGCAACGTTGGCACCCGCCAGGTGTACAATATAATCAGCCTGTTGAAGGGCTTCCACATCTATCGTTTGCCGGGATACATCCCATTGCGCATAGCTGATAAGCGCATTGTCCGGAGCAATGCCTTTGTGGCGGCTCAGGATAATCACCCTGTAGCCAACTTCAGTAAGTAGTCGGGAAAGCGCCCGGCCTACCAATCCGGTACCGCCGGTTATTAATACCGTATCCATGGAGGTATGAAAAATGCGTTTTGTAAGAAATAAACTAAAAGTACACAATTAAATGATGAATGAAATACAGCCAAGATCGCACCAATCTTTTATTTACACTGGTTTTTGCAGTAAGCAAATTTTCGTGTAGGTTTGGTAACAAAATGGAGATAGAAAGACCCTCCACGTTAATTAACGGCTTTCACAATGAATAACAGCCGTTTACCGTTTATATCATAATATATCCTTAACTACATTTTTTAAAATATACAGCAATGCGTATTCTATATCTCTATGCTTTACTGGTTTTATGGAGCGGAGCTGCCATCGCACAGAAGGTAAGCTACACCGATCCTGAAAAAGATGACTATAAAAGCACAGAATTCGAAATTCTCGGTAAAGTATCCGGCAATATCCTTGTTTACAAAAGCGACAGGGGAGATTATGCAGTATCTGTGTACGATAATACCATGCAGCTGAAAGAACGCGTGAAGCTCGACTTCCTGCCCAGGAAGCTGATCAGCGTTGATTTCGTGTCTTATGCAGATAAGATATATATGTTATACCAGTTCCAGCGTAAGGATGCGGTATACAGCTTTTGTGCTACCATGAACGGAGAAGGTAAGTTCAACGACGCTCCTACCATGGTGGATTCTACCCGTATCGGCAATTACACAAAAGAAAATAAAGTATACTCTGTAGAATTCTCGGAAGACAAGAGTAAGATCCTGGTGTACAAGATCAACCAGGATAAAGAGAATGATAACGTGTTCTACACCTTCCTGTACGACAGTGCCTTCCATCTTATCAACAATAGCCGGGTATCATTGCCCATGGAAACAAAGAAGTCTTTCCTTAGCAATTTTAACCTCACTAACAACGGTGACCTGCTGTTTAATAAACTGGAACGTACCAGCAACAGGGATTATATCATCAGTGGAGCCCTGGTTATCAAACGCGCCGCGGTAGATTCTTTTGAACAGGTAGTACTGCAACTGAAAACACAACTGCTGGATGAAGTGAAGATGAAAGTGGACAACAGCAACCACAAGGTACTTGTCACTGCTTTTTATTATAAACAGAAGCGTGGTAACGTAGAAGGTTTATACGTTAGTAAATACGACTACGCACAAAATCAGCCGCTGTACGAAAAAGAAGTACCTTTTTCTCCGGAGCTGAAAGGCAATGCAAAAGGGGAATCCTCTACCAATGCTGCGTTTAATGATTATTTCATCAGACGTATCATCAATACCAAAAATGGTGGGTTCATCGTCACTGCGGAATCTTTTTATACAACTTCGCGTTACCAGCCCTGGAACCGTTGGAACTATATGTATGGAGCGCCTTATGGCATGTATACTCCCTACTATTATTCCCCGTATTCTCCCTGGTACTACAACCCCTGGTATAACAATAACAACAATAACCAGGCAAACCGTTATCATTACGACAACGTAGCCATCCTTTCCCTGGATGATGAAGGTAACCTGCTGTGGAGCAACTTTATACATAAAGATCAGTATGATGACGGGGAAGACCTGTACCTCTCTTATATGATGGTAAACATCGGCAGTGAGCTGCGTTTCCTGTATAATGAGCTGGACAGGCGTAATTACATCATGACAGACGTTGGAGTGGAACCAGACGGACAAAGTAACCGTAAACCTACTTTACGGAACCTGGATAAGGGTTTTGTCTGGATGCCAAGATATGGCAAACAAATAAGCGGGCGTTCCATATTGATACCATGCGTGTACAAGAATTACATCTGTTTTGCTAAAGTAGATTTCTAAAGAAGATAACTTTTGATATAAAAAGGCTCCCTTTGAGGAGCCTTTTTTATTAGGTGGTCTAGGAATTATCAAACTATTCTGGACTAATTCTCATTTTATCATAAATTAGCTATGATTTTTTGATTATTTTTTGTTTTTTTATATGATCAACCAACCCAAAAGACTAAAAAGGACTATATTATTAAAAAACTAAATACATATAGTGAAGCTGAACTTATTGCCTTATTAATAAAAGGTGACAGGGATGCTTACGAATGTATTTACAACGATTACTGGTCCAGATTATACGCTTTTGTATATAACCGTCTGAAAACGAAGGAAGCCGCCGAGGAAATCATCCAGGAAGTATTCTTTTCCCTATGGACAAGGCGTGCAGAACTCTCCCTCACTCATTCTCTCTCTGCTTATTTGTTTACCGCCGTAAAATACCAGGTATTCAATTATATCAAAGCCGATAAGGTAAGGAAAACCTATGCCAGCCAGATTTCCCTGTTTAAAATGACAGATAACTCTAACCAGGAGCATATTGAATTATCCGACCTGGCCAATGCAGTAGAAAAAGAAGTAGCCCGCTTACCCGAAAAATGCCAGCAGGTTTTCAGAATGAGCCGTAATGAGCACCGGTCTATCCATGATATAGCCGAAACCCTGAATATCTCCCATAAAACAGTAGAAAACCACCTGACGAAGGCACTGCGTCAGCTTAGGCTGGCTTTCAGTGAATATTTCTGGTTCTTTTAAAATATTTTTTAGGGTAGAGTAGGTGTATGCCCTTTATCAGTTTACTTATCTTATATAGCAAGTTTGAGAAGCTGATGAACAACCAAAATTTTGATTCTTTAATCGACAGATATTTAAAAGGACAGCTCAGCGAACAGGAAGTGGAGCAGGTAGAAGAATGGCTGGACACTCTGGAAGATAAAGATGCATTTAACAGACTGTCCTCACAGGAACTGACCGAAGCCAAAAAGGCAATGTACGGTCGTTTAACAGCGCGGATAAACCGTAGGAGTTTCAGCTACTTAAAGATTGCTGCATCTGTTTTAGTGATTTTCATAACCGGGTATTTATTCAGGGCAAGTCTGTTGAATACGATTGCTCCGCACAGAAATATAGCCATCGCAGGAACAACTGGTGGTATCAGAAAACAGATCTTATCAGATGGTTCTATAGTATGGCTGAAAGGTAACAGTAAACTCATCTTTCCCGTAACATTCGGAAATGGTAATCGTACCGTAACCCTGGAAGGAGAAGCTTTATTTGAAGTGACAAAAGATGCGGCACACCCTTTCATGATCTATTGCGGAACATTGACTACAAAAGTACTGGGCACCAGTTTTAATATTCGTAATAATGGCCGCGAAACAGCGGTATCTGTACTAACCGGGAAGATTTCCCTTACCACAGGACAATCAAAAGAGATCCTGCTTTCAGCTAATGAGAATGCCATTTATTCAGAGCCACAGGCTATCATAACAAAAGCAAAAGGTACAGCTACACATGAGCTGACAAAAGGAACAGAGTACGACATGGCATTTAACGACGCAGGCATGCGTGATGTAATTCACAGAATAGAACAAAAATTTGACGTAGACATTCAGCTAAAGGATTCCGCTATTGCCAACAATTTAATTACTGCGGACATGACCGACCAGTCTTTACAAAAAACAATGGAAATGATTAGCCAGGCGCTCAACCTGGAAGTACAAATTAAAGGACAGAATATTTTGCTTCAACCAAAAAACTAAAATAGAGTAAGCCTATGCGTAAACAGAAACTACATAACATTTAAAAGCAGGAGGTGACAGCCCCCTGCTAAGAATTATAGCCCATGTAATAACCACGTGACAGCGTGGTAATGGAATTCCTTTGTCTCATTCAACCAGAAATCTAACAAAGTAAATAGGTCTATGAACATAAATGTAAAGACAAATGCCTGTATCACCAAATTCATGAAGAGAGCAACAGGAAGTATGATAGTGTTGCTATTATCCGCTATTTCCTGCGTCAGTGGCGCTTATTCACAAGGTATCCTCAGCAAAAAAATCTCCCTGCAGGCGGATGATGTAAGCCTGAAACTGGTATTAAACCAGATCAAAGATAAAGCAGACGTAAAGTTTGTTTACAGTTCCAACCGTATTGCCATGGACAAAAAAGTATCTGCTAATGCAGATGGCGAAGAGCTTGGCAAAGTACTGGATAAGTTATTAGGAAAGTTAGATATCAATTTCGTAGTGAACGATGGTTTCATCATATTAAAAGATAAACCGGTTATGGCGGCTCCCGCTGCTGATACGATTGTCAGAGGAAAAATAGTGAGCGAAACCGGAGAACCTTTTCCCGGATGTACTATCGTGGAAAAGGGAACATCAAATGGTGTTACTTCCGCAGGAGACGGCTCTTTTGTACTAAAAGTAAAACAGGATGCCACACTGATGATTACCGCAGTGGGTTATCATGTTACAGAAATAAAAGCAGCGAATGCCGGTACTATTAAACTGGAAGCTGCGGTAAAACAATTGCATGATATCGTAGTTACTGCGGCAGGTATCGCGCGTCAGAAAAACAGTTTGGGCTATTCCGTTAGTACGGTTAATTCTGATAAACTGGCACAGAAATCAGAACCCGATCCGGTACGTGCATTAACGGGAAAAGTAGCTGGTGTGAATATACAATCTGCCGGTGGAGTAGCCGGTGGTGGCACCAATATCACTATCCGTGGTAACTCTTCTTTAAATGGAAATAACCAGCCCCTGTTTGTAGTAGATGGGGTGCCTTTCGATAACTCCAGCTTTGCAAATGTAGGCTCTGCTACAGTAGGTGGCGCCGGTGTAACCAACCGTGCATTTGACCTGGACCCTAACAATATCCAGAGTATGACAGTCCTCAAAGGAGCTGCTGCGGCTGCATTGTATGGTTCCAGAGCAGCAAACGGGGCTATCATTATTACTACCAAGGCAGGTAAGAAAAAAAGCAGGAAGGGTACAGAGATCACTTACAATACTTCGTATGCGATTGAAAATGTAGCAGGCTTGCCGGATTATCAGACTAAGTATGGTCAGGGTACAAATAATGATTATCGTCAGGGTGTATATGCTTCCTGGGGACAACCATTTGAAGGAGTACCGAGTATGTTACCTACAAGGTCTACTATACCCCATCAGTTAACAAGGCAATTCAGTTCTGCTGTATTCCCACAGTTTTATCAGGCAGATGGAGTGACACCGATACAGGTGCCTTACAGGTCTTATGCAAAAGAGAATGCGAAGAATTTTTTCAGAACAGGTAGTGTGTATGAAAATGCATTGTCTATTTCTTCCGGTAGTGAGAAAGGTAATTTCAATGCAGGATTTTCTAATACCGTGAATAAAGGTGTTGTACCTGAAAATGAAATCAAACGTACTTCAGTGAATATAGGCGGTAATATCCGTCTGGAGAATAAGTTTTATGCCAGCGGTTCCATCAACTATGTAACTACCCGGCAGAAAACCCCACCTGTAGGCGGGCTGACAGGTTCTATTATGTCTACACTGATGTATGTACCTACCAGTTATGACTTAACCAACTACCCTTACGAGAATCCAATTGATGGTAGTAACGTATATGATTACACCGGTGTAGATAATCCTTACTGGTCTGTTAAACATAGCCCGAACACCAGTGATGTGGACCGTTATTATGGTAACCTGATACTCGGGTTTGATCCTTTACCCTGGCTGAATATACAGAACACTATTGGGTTTAATGCGTATACTGACAGGCGTATGAGTGTTCGCGGAAAAGGTTCTGCTTCTTATTCCAATGGTAGTATTACTACAGATAATATTTACCGTCAGGAACTGGATAACACCTTGTTATTAACTGCCACACATGCTATACGTCCTGATTTATCTATCCGTGCTATCCTTGGTAACAACGTGAACCAACGCTTCACAGACCGCAAAGCATTTTACGGAGATAATATCATTGTAGCTGATCTGCATGATATGAATAATACCAGTTCTGTTACCGGTGTACAACTGACCAATAACAGGAATTTACTGAAGCAACGTTATTATGCTTTCTTTACAGATATCACCCTTGATTATAAAAACTTCGCCTCGTTGAACCTGGTAGGAAGGAATGATATTTCTTCTACCTTACCGGCCAACAACAGGAGTTATTTCTACGGTGGTGTGAATGGATCATTAGTATTTACAGAAGCTTTACATCTGCCTAAAAGTGTATTGAACTTTGGTAAGGTAAGAGCAGGTTATACAAAGGTAGGTAATGAAGCCTCTCCTTATCAGACAGCAGGCTTCTACCAGATCAATGCCATTCTTGGAGGCTCTACTACTCCTTCCAATGTGGGCTTACCTTTTACACCTGCAAATGGAAGTACCTACAACATCGTTACGCAGTCGAACTTACTAACTAATGCGAACTTAAAACCTGAGTTCATTACAGAGCTGGAACTGGGAACAGAATTGCAGTTCTTTAATAACCGCATCGGTATCGATTTCACTTATTACAGCAAACGTAGTACCTCACAGATCTTTGAAGTAACAGCAGCACCTTCTTCCGGTTATACCACACAGATCCTGAACCTGGGAGAAGCTACCAACAAAGGGATAGAGATAGGACTGAACCTTTCACCTATCCAGACCAACAACGGGTTTAACTGGGATATCAACACCAACTTCACCCGTAACAGGAATATGATCAAAAACCTGGGAGGCTATGAGAAATTCAGCTATGGTGGTACCAGTGGTACAAGTAGTGTACATATCGTAGGGCAGCCTTATGGATTGATTCAGGGAACTGCTTATGCCCGTGATGATGAAGGGAATGTACTGATAGACCCCAGCAGTGGTAAGCCACTTGTGTCCGGTGCTTTAAAAGCTATTGGTAATCCTAATCCGGATTTTATGGTAGGATTGACGAATACGTTCAAATTCAGAAGCTTGTCGCTGAACATACTGTTCGACTGGAAACAGGGTGGACAGATGTATTCTAATACAGTAGGGCAGATGTTATCCCGTGGTGTGACGAGAGATACAGAGAATCGTGAGTTCCAGACAGTTTCAGCAGGTGTACTGGGAGATGCGAAAACACTGACAGCATTACGTGGTGCTGATGGAAAGAAGATCAAAAATAATGTAGCAATGTCTTATGAGGATCTCTTCTTTAACTCAGGCATTGGCCCTGGTGGATTAAATGAAGGGTCTATATTTGATGCCACTGTTTTCAGACTGCGTGAGATTTCTCTGGCCTATGACTTACCTAAAAGCCTGTTAGGGAAAACACCGTTTGGTTCTGCTACTATTTCTCTTTCCGGACGTAACCTCTGGTATAATGCACCCAACTTTCCGAAGTATACCAATTTCGATCCTGAAGTTAGTTCACTGGGTGTTGGTAACTCACAGGGATATGATAACCTGGCAGTACCTACTACCAAAAGATTTGGTGTCAATTTAAGGTGTTCTTTCTAAATAATTATTATGAGATATACATACATAACGATATTAATTATTTCCTTAGTGGCCGGTGGGTGTAAGAAGTTTGTAGATATCAACACCGACCCTAATAATCCTACTACTGCACAGCGTTCTTTGCTGTTGCCTTCTACACAGGTATCCATGGCTGCGAATATGTACCTGATAAATAGTGGTACTTCCACTTTCATGCAACAGGCTGTTTTCTCTGCAGACCTTAGCCGGTATCAGCAACAGGGAACCAGCTTTGATGATTCCTGGAATGGGTTTTACAGTCAGACGTTAAATGACCTGGAATCTATTATCAATAGCGGTTCTGCACAGGGCGACTGGGGTTATGTAGCCGTCGCCAGACTGGAAAAGGCTTACCTGGTGAGCTTGATGGTAGATATGTGGGGAGATATTCCTTATTCTGAAGCAGAGAAGGGACAGGAATCGGTAAGTCCTGCATTTGACAAAGGCACACCTATCTATGAAAGTGTGCTGGTGCTGATAGACTCTGCGCTGGTGAATGCCAGTAAGGTGACTACTTCCACACTGGTACCTGCTACAGCGGATATGATTTATGGAGGTGCTAAAACATCGTGGATCAGTATGGGCAATTCGCTGAAACTGAAATTGTATAATCAAATCAGGCTGGTAGATCCTACCCGTTCTGCTACGGCTATTAAAGCATTGATCAGTGATCCCACTACTTTGATTAACAGTAATGCCACTGATTACACTTTTAAATTCGGTAGTGCGCAGAATCCTAATAACAGGCATCCATGGCATAGAATAGAGTATCAGTCGGCCAAGACTTTTTACATGTGTCAGGCATTCATCGATCTCTTATTCAATAATGATGATCCGCGCTTACGTTATTTCATCTATCGTCAGAATGCAACAGCAGGGTTAAATAATTCTACTAACAGCAATGGTTATTATGGACGTAATCCTGGTGATGGTACAGCCGCTCCTGCAGATTTAAACAGGCGTTCTACGTTTGGTGTGTATCCTGCAGGTGGATTGTATGACAATGCTCCTATCAATAACCTGCCTGTTACCAATGTATTCCTTACAAATACCGGCGCTACTTCTACCTTAAAGGTAGTCGCTACTACTGATGGAACCGGTGCGGGTATCATTCCTTTTATCACCAATGCAATGGTGAAGTTCATCCGGGCAGAAGCAGCACTTACGCTGGCTACCGGTGATGATGCCAGGCAGAATTTCAGTGATGGAGTGGTGGCTAATTTAAGCAGTGTGAGTGCATTTGGCGCTGCGAATGGTGGCGTAGCATTATCGGCGTCAACGATCACTGCGTTTAAGGATAAACTACTGGTATCATATGATGCAGCGGATGATGCCGGCAAACTGAATATGGTAATGACTCAGAAGTACATTGCCACTTATGGTAATGGAATGGAATCATATAATGATTATCGCAGAACAGCATTACCGGTATTACGTACGCCATTATCTCCGCTCACTACTTTCCCTTTACGCCTGTATTATTCTCAGACAGAATTATCTGCAAATACCAGTTTAGGAGACGATGTAAGTGCATTGCAGATTGCACAGCAGATCACACCTGTTTTTTGGGACAAATAAATTAAAATACTGATTATGAAATATCTGTTAGTTGTCATCATAGTATTATTTGGTTGTAAGAAGGCACATTATGAGTGGGAAGATTATCAGTATACGGCTGTTCCTGTAGTAACGGTAGATACTACCAAAACAGCGCTGCCTACAAGACAGGCCGGTAAAGTAGCATTCTTTAATCTGAAAGGACCGGATGTGGCCAGTCAGGAGTTTGCTTTTACACTCGATTGGGCAGGGTTTGATAAAGCAACGGTTACTTCTATAGAGGTATATACTACTTATAATAAAGCGGAATCAAGCGTACCTGCTTATCCGTTAGTTATTTCATCTCCGGGAAATCAATACCCCAATATTGCACAATTTCCTTTGCCAAGTATTGTGGGATCCGGTGAACTGTTGTATGAAACAGTAACTACTTTTCCCAAGACTTTTTCCTTTACTGCGGCACAGCTGGCTACTATCAATAATGTTGACCTTAGTACAGTAAAGGTGAATGATTATTTCCTCTTTAAATTTATTCTCAACTTAGGTGATGGCAGCAGGATTGTAAGTTTCTATAATAACATTTGTGATGAGGCACGTGGAGAGCCTGGTGATTGCAGGGTAGGTGTACGGTTTAAAAATCAATAGTTCCAGTTCGAAAACAAATATTATGAAAAAGGTTTCACTTTCATTCGCTCTGATAATGGCGGGCCTGGGCATTCGTGCCCAGGACAAGCCTGCCACAAAGTACACAGCCGAGATTAAAACTATTGCAGATAAGCCGGCAGTAAAAAAAGCACTGCAAACTATTATCGACTTTGAACCGCAAACATTGAGTAATCATATCTTGCTCACTGAAATTCCGGCACCTCCTTACAAAGAGTCCGTACGGGCAACACAGTTTGCGGCTATGCTGAAAGAAGCCGGTGTGGATTCTGTATGGATCGATAATGTGGGTAATGTGATCGGCCTGCGTAAAGGAAAAGGTGGGAAGAAAACAGTAATACTGGAAGGACATATGGATACTGTGTTCCCTGAAGGTACTGATACAAAGATCATACACAAAGGAGATACCCTGTATGCACCCGGTGTGCTGGATGATACAAGAGCATTGTCTGTTGTGCTTACTGTAGTTAAAACGTTGGAGAAAACGGGGATAGAAACGGATGCAGATGTATTGTTTATCGGCACCGTTGGTGAAGAAGGGCAGGGTGATCTGAGGGGTGTGAAGAATTTGTTCAGTGAAAAAGGACCAGGGAAAATAGATAGTTATATTGCTATTGACGGATGGGAGAGCCAGGGTATTACGCACAGAGCGTTAGGGTCTCACCGTTACCGGATTAGCTTCAATGGTACCGGTGGTCATTCTTCCTATAATTTTGGTTTTGCGAATCCTCATAATGCTTTAGGCCGTGCTATTCATTACTGGTCTACAGCAGCTGATTCATTGTCACTGGTACCGGGTGTACGTGTTACCTACAACGTAGGCGTAATAGGCGGTGGCACTTCTGTCAACTCTATTCCTTTCGAATCATGGATGGAAGTGGATATGCGTTCTGAAAGCCCTGAACGGGTAGCCGGTATGGATACTTTGTTACAGCGGGCGGTGAGAAGAGCGTTGACAGAAGAAAATAAAATGAAACATAGCGGATCAGATCTGACGGTGACAGTAAAACTGATAGGAGACCGTCCATCAGGAAGTCTTGATTCTACTTTGCCGATCATACAGCGTATGATGGCTGTTATACAGCTCAAAGGCGGAACGCCCAAACTGACAGCAGGTTCTACTAATTCGAATATTCCTATTTCCAAAGGTATTCCTGCCATGACTATTGGTTGTGGTGGTAGTGGTGGTAATCCTCATGCATTACAGGAATGGTGGGTAAATGATAATGGTGCTTTGGCAATACAGCAGGCATTACTTATCTTATTGGCTGAAGCAGGTATCGCAAAATAATATTTCTGTCTTATGAAAAAGAAAATCTATAGTATGTTAGCCCTGTTGCTTTCTATAGTGACAGCGCAGGCCCAGACAATTCCATCTCCTAAAGAACATTTTGGTTTTAATATCGGCGACGATTATCAGCTGGCTACCTATACGCAAACGGAAGCCTATTTTAAAAAGCTGGCAACATCAGACCGGGCAAAACTGGTAGATATTGGTATGACAGAAGAAGGGCGTCATCAGTATATGCTGATCGTATCTTCTCCGGAGAATATGAAGCAACTGGAAAAGTATAAAGCCATCTCTCAGCAACTGGCACATGCCACCGGGTTAACGGATGAACAGGCGAAGAGTCTGGCTGCTGAAGGCAAATCTGTTATATGGATAGATGGTGGTTTACATGCCACAGAGGTAGTGGGTACACATCAGCTGATAGAAACAATGTGGCAGCTGGTAAGCCGTACAGATCCTGAAACAATGGAGATCCTTAAAAATGATATCATTCTGTTTGCACATGCAAATCCTGATGGACAGGAGCTGGTGACTAACTGGTATATGCGGACAGCGGATCCAAAAAAACGTGCGATGAATATTCCGCGTTTGTATGAGAAGTATGTAGGGCATGATAATAACAGGGACTTCTATATGATGAATATGAAAGAGTCTCAGAATATCAGCCGGCAGTTATATGTTGAGTGGATTCCGCAGATCATGTATAACCATCATCAGCGGGGACCTAATGGTTCCGTATTAGCTGGCCCTCCATATCGCGATCCTTTTAATCATGTATTTGATCCATTGATTGTAACCAGTATTGATGCTGTGGGTGCAGCAATGAATAACCGCCTGAATGCAGAAGGTAAACCGGGATATACCCAGCGTGCAGGATCACAGTTTTCTACCTGGTGGAATGGTGGTTTGCGTACAGCGCCTTACTTCCATAATATGATAGGTTTGCTAACAGAGATCATTGGCGGACCTACTCCTGAGACGGTACCACTGGTGCCTGAAAGGCTGATCCCTAATGGTGCAACACCGAATCCCGTTGCACCGCAGGAATGGCATTTCCGTCAGTCGATAGATTATTCTGTATCGTTGAATTATGCGGTGCTGGATTATGCATCACGTTACCGTAGTGAATTGTTATATAACATTTACAGAATGGGCAAGAATGCAATTGCCCGTGGAGAGGCAGATCACTGGACTTTTTATCCGCGATATATAGATTCTATACAGACGGCTTATAAAAAAGATAAGAAGGATTCATTACTGGCATCTGGTAAGAAAGATACTGTTAAAGAATCTGCAGAGGAATATACTTTAGGTAAAGAAGATACAATTGCCGCAAAGTATTATACCGCTATTTTGAAGAACCCTGCATACAGAGATGCACGTGCATATATTATTCCTGCTGATCAGCAGGATTTTCCAACTGCTGTTAAATTCATCAATGCATTAAGTCGTGCCGGTATAACGATACAAAAAGCAACAGCAGCTTTCACCGTAGCAGGGAAGACTTATCCGGCCGGTTCTTATGTAGTTAAAACAGCACAGGCATTTCGTCCGCATGTAATAGATATGTTTGAACCGCAGGACCATCCGAATGATTTCCAGTATGTGGGCGGACCGCCAGTGCGGCCATACGATGCAGCAGGATGGACACTGGCGTTTCAGATGGGTGTGAAGTTTGACCGTGTGCTGGATAGTGTAGGCGGACCGTTTACACAGTTACCTTACGGGCAGATAGAATCTCCACCTGCGCATACTTTTGCTATTTCCAAAACAGGTTATTTATTAAGCCCTGCCGTGAATAATTCATTCATTGCAGTGAATGATCTGCTAAAAGCAGGTGCAAAAGTTTATCGTTTACCCAATGGAGATTTTTATATCCCAGCTTCTTCCAAAGCACAGGAATCATTGACAAAGTCTGTAGCGGAATTAGGTATCACAGTTAATACAGCTACTGGTAGTTCTAAAGAAATGAAAGCAGTATCTCCTATGAGAATTGCTATCTGGAATACTTATGGTGGTTCTATTCCTGCCGGATGGGTAAGCTGGTTAATGGAACAATATCACTATGATTATAAAACAATATATTCACAGGAGATTGATGCAGGTGCATTACGTAAGAAATATGATATGATCATCTTTGTAACGGGAGCTATTCCTGATACAGGGAAACCTAAGAAGTCTGATTACTGGTTTGGCAAACTGCCTAAGCCGGAAGAGCTGACAGCTGAATTTAAGCCATGGCTGGGAAGAATCAGTGCAGATACTTCTATCCCTCAGTTAAAAACTTTCCTGGAAGCAGGCGGGCAGATATTTACTATTGGCACCAGCACTAATCTTGCCTATCATCTGAAATTACCTGTTGAGAATGCTTTAGTGGAAAAGAACAGCAAAGGAGAACTGAAGCCATTAGCAGGTGCTAAGTATTACATTCCCGGTAGTCTGTTAACAGCAGATCTTGATACCACCGCCGCAGAGAACTGGGGTATGCATGCGAAGAATGATGTTTATTTCGAACGTAGCCCGGTATTCAAAATATTACCCGGCAGTAACATAAAACAACTGATGTGGTTTTCTACCGGCACACCACTGCATAGTGGCTGGGCATGGGGACAAAAATATCTGAAAGATGGTGTTGCCGCATTCTCTGTATCTGTAGGTGCCGGCAAGCTTTATGCCTTTGGTCCGGAGATCACTTTCAGAGGTCAGTCACACAGTACTTTTAAATTGTTATTTAATCAATTGTACAAATGAGACAGTTCATCCTTCCAATACTCTGCTGCCTTTCGTCAATGACTATGGCACAGAACAAAGATAAAGCAGCGCTGATATCTTATCTGGATCAGCATACATCCGAATACGATACTATCGCAAAAAAGATCTGGGGATTTGCGGAGGTAGGTTATCAGGAACAAAAAAGTTCTGCGCTGTTACAAGCCACTTTGCAACAGCAGGGCTTTACTGTAAAAGCAGGCATTGCCGGCATCCCTACCGCTTTCATGGCCAGCTATGGCAGCGGAGAACCAGTGATTGGTATTCTGGCTGAATATGATGCCTTACCAGGTTTATCACAGACAGAAGACCCGGAACAAAAAGCGATTATAGATGGAGGCGCAGGACATGGCTGTGGTCATAACCTGTTTGGTACCGCCTCTGTAGCAGCAGCTATCAGTGTAAAAGAATGGTTGAAGAAATCCGGTGCAAAAGGAACGATCCGTTTGTATGGTTGTCCTGCTGAAGAAGGTGGTTCCGGTAAAGTATACATGGTAAGATCGGGACTGTTTAATGATGTAAGCGCTGTGTTGCACTGGCATCCCGGCAATGACAACTCTGCCGCTATATATCCGTGGTTAGCTAACAAAAATGCAAAGTTCAGATTTTATGGGGTGGCTTCACATGCTGCAGGTGCACCGGAGAAAGGGCGCTCTGCACTCGATGCAGTAGAAGCGATGGACTATATGGTAAATATGATGCGCGAGCATGTACCTCAGGAAACCCGTATCCATTATGTGATCACTAAAGGTGGAGATGCACCGAATGTAGTACCTGCATTTGCAGAAGTGTATTATTATGTGCGTCATCCGGATATGCAGGTAGTGAAAGATATATGGGAGAGGATGGTGAAAGCCGCGGAAGGAGCTGCTATGGGAACTGGTACACGTATGGATTATGAAGTGATTGGAGGTGTATACAATATGCTGCCGAATGAAACTTTATCGAAGCTGATGGACCAAAATCTGCATACCGTTGGAGGGTTTACTTATACAGCCAGTGAAAGGGAGTTTGCGAAGAAAATCCAGTCTACATTCATAGACAAAACACATCTGCCTGATCTCGACAATGCTACTGCTACCGTACAACCATATAAGATGGTGAAAGAAGGTGGGATCGGCTCCTCAGATGTAGCAGATGTGAGCTGGGTTGCGCCTACCGCGGGTTTATCCACTGCCACCTTTGTGCCTGGTTCCGGAGGGCATAGCTGGCAAAATGTAGCCGCTGCGGGTAGCACTATTGGAGCAAAGGGGATGATGATCGCTGCAAAGACATTAGCGCTTACTGCCTATGATCTTTTTAACAGTCCTGCAAGTTTAACAGCAGCCAAACAGGAATTAAAACAAAGACAGGGGCCTGATTTCAAATATGAGGCTATGTTGGGCAACCGCGCACCAGCTTTAGATTACCGTAAAAAATAACCCATTGTATGAAAAATATTTTATGGATCGTTCTGCTATATACTTCTGTAGCTGTAGCGCAAACAGTGCCTTCTCCCAAAGAACATTTTGGTTTTAATATCGGAGATGATTATAAACTGGCGACTTACACTCAGACAGCCGCTTATTTTGAAAAACTGGCAGCAACCTCAGACAGGGTAAAACTGGTAGATATCGGCTTAACAGAAGAAGGCCGGCATCAATATATGTTAATCGTATCTTCTCCTGAAAACCTCAAACATTTAGATCAATATAAAAAAATCTCCCAGCAGTTAGCGAGAGCAGAAGGGCTTACAGATCAACAGGCACATGCCCTTGCTGCGCAAGGCAAAGCGATTGTGTGGATAGATGGGGGATTACATGCAACAGAGGTAGTAGGCATACATCAGCTGATAGAAACAGCCTGGCAGTTGGTGAGCCGCAAAGACCCTGAAACAATGCAGATCCTGGATAATGTAGTTATCCTGATGACGCATGCTAACCCGGATGGACAGGAGCTTACCACCAACTGGTATATGCGTAATGCAGATACGTTAAAAAGATCTACAGAGCAATTACCGGTATTGTATGAAAAGTATATCGGTCATGATAATAACCGCGACTTCTACATCATGAACATGAAGGAAAGCAGCAACATGGGAAAACAACTTTTCCTGGAGTGGATGCCACAGATCATGTATAATCATCACCAGCGTGGTCCGGAAGGTTCTGTATTGGCAGGACCTCCTTACCGCGATCCTTTTAATTATGTTTTTGATCCTTTAATGATTACCGGTATTGATGCATTGGGCGCAGCTATGTATAACCGTCTCAATGTAGAAGACAAGCCGGGTTATACCCGTTTGAACGGCTCCAGTTTTTCTACCTGGTATAATGGTGGTTTACGTACTACTACACAATATCACAATATGATAGGGTTACTCACAGAAATCATCGGTAATCCTACTCCTGAAAAAATTCCTGTTGTACCATCCCGACTGATCCCTAACGGAGCTACGCCTAACCCGGTAACACCGCAGGATGACTGGCATTTCAGAAGATCTATTGATTATTCTGTATCCCTGAATTATTCCGTACTGGATTATGCAGCGCGTCAGCGTGATGAAGTGTTGTATAACATTTATAAGATGGGAAAGAATGGGATAGATAAAGGCAATAAGGATTCCTGGACCCTTTCTCCCAAACGTGCAGATGCTATTACGGCTGCGTATAAAAAAGATAAAAACGATACGACTAAAGACGATGGCAGTGATCCTTATGGCTGGATGAAAAGAGGCAGCAACATCCCCATGTCTTATTATGATGCTGTATATAAAAATCCTGCTTTAAGAGACCCCCGTGGTTATATTATTTCTGCTGATCAGCCGGATTTTGCAACAGCGGTGAAGTTTATCAATGCACTGATCAAAGCAGGCATTGGTGTGTATAAGGCTACTGATTCATTTACTGTGGCAGGTAAACATTATCCTGCCGGTTCCTATATTGTTAAAACAGCGCAGGCTTTCCGTCCGCATGTACTGGACATGTTCGAACCACAGGACCATCCTAATGATTTTCAGTATCCTGGTGGTCCTCCTATTCGTCCTTATGATGCTGCAGGATGGACGCTGGCTTTCCAGATGGGTGTCCAGTATGACAGGTTGCTGGATGCCTTTGACGGCCCTTTTCAGCGCCTTCCTTATGGTGAATTACAGCAGACGTCTAAGACTACTATTACGGCGGCTAACGGTTACCTGTTAAGCGCGCATGCAAACAACTCATTCATTGCCGTGAATGATCTGCTGAAAGCAGGAGTAAAAGTATACAGACTGACAAATGGAACAGCAGATTATCCCGCAGGTACTTTTTATATTCCTGGTCAGGCAACAGCGCAATTACAGCAGGTAACAGCAACGTTGGGCGTAAAACCTGTTGGCGTTAGTAAAAAGCCCAAAGGGCTGGCGGTTATCTCTTCTATGCGCATTGCCCTCTGGGATAATTACGGCGGCTCTATTCCATCGGGATGGATTCGCTGGATAATGGAACAATATCATTTCCCAATAACTGTTATTTATCCACAGGATATAGATTCCGGTGATCTGAGAAAGAAATATGATGCCATCATTTTTGTAACCCGTGCTATTCCTCCTGTAAAAGGAGAGGAGCCTAACCGTTATGGCTTTTCCTTAAAACCACCTGCACCGGAAGAAATTCCTGAAGAATACCGGCATATGCTGGGCAAGATCTCAAAAGATACCTCTGTTCCCAAGCTGAAAGAATTCCTGGAAGCAGGAGGGACTATTATCACCATCGGTACCAGTACCAATCTTGCCTATCACCTGGGTTTACCGGTGCATAATGCCCTGGTAGAACCAGGAACAGAGAAGCCTCTGCCTGGTACAAAATATTTTGTTCCCGGCAGTATCCTGCAGGTAGCATTCGACAGCACGCAGACAGCTGCATGGGGAATGCCTGCTATCGGTGATATTAACTTCGACAACAGCCCGGTATTTAAACTGGATGCTACAGCGGCGGAAAAAGGCATAAAACCACTTGCCTGGTTTACTACCGATAAACCTTTACGCAGTGGCTGGGCCTGGGGACAGGCTTACCTGAAGGATGGGGTAGCTGCATTTGTGGCGCCGGTAGGAAAGGGCACATTGTATGCTTTTGGTCCTGAGATCACTTTCCGGGGACAATCTCATGGTACATTTAAACTACTGTTCAACGGATTATACACTGTTAAGTGACATGTGAATTTTTCCCTGTGCTTAAAAGCCGTCACCTGGTCGTGACGGCTTTTTTAATTTGCTCATTAAAAAGTCATATTTTCCCTTATAATTGAAAGCGGTTTTTATTGTAGATATGAAGCATAAAAAGGATATTATTCAACTGGGAGTGTTAGTGGTTTTGTTTATAGGAATCTGTTTTGGCAAGACAATGTGGTATACAATTTTCCCTACTGCTGATTCTTTTGGCGTAAAATTTAATAAAGAAAGAACACGCCTTGGTATTCTGCCATTACCTGATAACTGGACAACAGAGCAGGGAGAGAAGGAGACGAAGGTATGGCTTCCTCCAACTGCTGATAGCAGTGTTGTACATAGAGAAATGAAAGTAGTGGGTGTGGAAAATGACAGGATAAAATATGAAAATGACTTTATCCTGAAACCTGCGCCGGATAAAGAAGAACTGACAATCAGCTACCGTTTTACTGATACAACATGGAACTATTCGTTCAGTAGCCGGCTGACACATGAAAAGCCTTACCCGATTACCCGCGGGCAGGCAGATAGCATCCTGAATGCCTGGAATTTTAAACATCAATAGTATGAGTGAGATCAAGCTGGTGGAAAAGGCTTTACAGAAACTGACCGGGATGGATGAAAAGGAATTTGCTTTATCACTTCCATTCTGGCAGGTAAAGCAATATAAGAAGGGAGAATATTACAACGAGTATAAGAATGTCTGTAAGCATCTTGGGTTTGTGATCAATGGTATTTTCCGTACTTACTATATGAATGAAGCAACCGGAGAGGAGAAGAATATGTTGTTTTATACCGATCACCAGATTGTTTCTGCCTATAAGAGCTTTATCAATCAGACTCCCTGTAATTATTACACAGAGAGTATGGTTGATTCCACCATTTTATACATTCATATAAATCATTTACAGGAATTATATGAGCAGTCGCATCAGTGGGAAAGGTTTGGCCGATACGTAGCAGAGATCGCTTTCAACCTGGTAATGAGCCATACTGAGGATTTTTTATTTAAAACCCCGGAGCAGCGATATGTGGAGTTATTAGAGGTGCATCCAAACATCTTTAATACAATACCACTCTATCATATAGCCTCTTACCTGGGTATCCAGGGACCATCTTTAAGCAGGATCAGGAAAAGGATGCTTAACAAGGGATAATCATCAATTTATACATGATTATCATAATATTTTGATTTTCTCCTGCTTTAAAATACCTTTGGAACGCTTTCAAAAGTTGAAAAAGAGATAACAGATTGTGGTAAAATTTTTCCGCTCCGGCAACCCACTGACGGTTTTGCTGTTGTTAATATATACGTTACTGGTAAAGTTCTATTACCTGCTGCACCCGTCCACCTTTGTGGCAGACGGTTCTGAAGGGTTATTATATGACCTTTTGGTGAAATGGATACAGCGGGCGATAGGGAACAGCCCTTATCTGTTTACCAGTCTTGCCATACTGTTACTGCTGTTACAGGCATTACTCGTTACCAAGATCGTTAACCACCAGCGGCTTTTTGCCAAGGCTACCTATTTACCGGCTATGAGTTACATGCTCTTTACTTCCCTGCTGGAAGGATGGAATGTGTTTTCTCCTGCTTTGCTGGTAAACCTGGTGATGTTATGGGTATTTTCAAGTATTACATTGTTGTACACACGTACATCCGCCAGGGATGTGGTGTTTAATATAGGTTTTGCACTGGGGGTATGTGGACTGTTCTACTTCCCTTCTGTGGTTTTCTGCCTGCTGCTGTTATTGAGTCTGCTTATTATGCGGCCTTTCAGGCTGGCAGAGTGGATTATTGCTGTACTGGGGCTGATATGCCCGTTGTACCTGCTGGGTACTTACCTCTATCTCACTGATCAATGGAGCCTGTTTACAAGGATTCCCCGCATGGGTATCAATTTCCCGGTAATAGCCGATTATAAGGTTTGGGGAGCCCTGGTGGTGAGTATCTTCTTCTTTGTGCTGGGCTGGCTGTTATTGCAGACTAGCATCAAAAAGATGCTGATTCAGGGCAGGAAGATCTGGAGTGTGCTGATTGTATATGTGTTTGTAGCGATGGTAGTGCCTTTCTTCAATGTACATTTTTCTCCTTTATACTGGTTAATGGCAATATTGCCACTTTCTTTGTTCGTAGCCAATGTGTATTGGTCTATCAGGAACAACACTGTAGCCAACATTATCCACTTTATTACACTGGCATATGTAATCATAATGCAGTATTTCAGCCGGTAATCACTTGTAGCATTTGTTAAAACCGGATGAACGGCCATTGAAATGTGCGGACGGCGCAGTAATTTTGTAGCTTTTCCGGTAATTTCGTACAATGGTTTAAACCGTTATTTTACCGGATTGAAGCTGGAATTAATATTTTAGATCATAAAATTCAATTAATTAGGTATGAAATTTGGCGTTGTCACCTTCCCGGGCTCTAACTGTGACCATGATATGATAGATTCATTACGTAATGACCTTGGTCAGGAAGTAATAGAGTTATGGCATAAGGACAAAGACCTGAGTAAGTTCAGCAAAGAAGATTGCATTGTACTGCCGGGTGGGTTCTCTTATGGTGATTATCTGCGCTGTGGTGCGATTGCACGTTTCAGTCCGATGATGCAGAGTGTAATAGAGTTCGCCAATAAAGGTGGTCGTGTGATTGGTATCTGCAATGGTTTCCAGATCCTCTGCGAAGCTGGTTTACTGCCAGGAGCGCTGTTACAGAATGGCAACCAGCAGTTTGTATGCAAGAATATCTTCCTGAAGAGTGAAAATACCGTAGCTGCCATGACCAAAGATGTAACCGGTCGTCCGTTGATGATTCCGGTAGCACATGGTGAAGGCCGTTATTATGCTGACGAAGCCACACTGGAAGGGTTGTTTGCCAACAATCAGATCCTTTTCCGTTATTGCGATGAGTTCGGTAATGTAGTAGATGCTGCCAATCCAAATGGAGCTATGCGTAACATTGCAGGAATCTGTAACAGTACGCGTAATGTATTTGGTATGATGCCACATCCGGAAAGAGCTACCAGTTCTGTATTGGGAAATACAGATGGTCAGCTGATTTTCCAGAGCCTGATCAACAACAATAACTGATAAGATCATTACACCAATAATCAATCAACCAACCAGTTAAAAAAACCAGTATGAAAAAAGTATTGACAGCATTCTTATTGCTTGCTCTGCCAGTATTGGCGAGTGCGCAAATAGAGAACCCGGTGAAGTGGAGCTTTACTTCCAAGAAGATTAATGCCACTACGTATGAATTGCACATGACAGCCAATATTGATGGTGGCTGGCATCTTTATGCACAGGTAGCAGGTGAGGGGCCGGTACCAACTTCTTTCAAACTCAGTAAAAACCCTTTAGTTGTACCTACCGGTAAAATTGAAGAAGTGGGTAAACTGCACAAGGCATTTGACAAGAACTTTGATTCTGAACTGAAATATTATGAAGGCGAAGTAGACTTTATACAGAAAGTGACTGTAAAAGGTAAGGCAGCTACAAAGGTAAAAGGTACGGTAGAATTCATGACATGTGATGATCACCAGTGTCTGCCACCTAAAGAAGTTGATTTTGCTATCAGTGTCGGAGGAAAATAATCTATTATAACGTTCTTCTAAACAATAAACGAGTTCTCCAAGAGAACTCGTTTATTGTTTAGAAGAATACAAAGTCTCTAAAGCCTATTATATATATGAAGCAGTTGCTTACGTTTATTATACTTATCGCCGCAACCTTCGGGGCTAAAGCACAGGATACTGCTGCTCCGGTTGTCGCTAAATGGGAATATACCGCAGAGAAAAAAGGAACGAATGAATATCTGCTGCATCTGAACGGTACAGTGGAAAAGGGTTGGAAATTGTTTTCCACTACAATGAAGGACGATGATCCAAACACACGTGTAGTATTGGATAGCGCTGCTTCCATTACAGGTATTACAGAAGAGGGTAGTCTGAAAAAACAAAAAGAAGCTTTATTTGATAACCTGGAAATTAAATACTTCGAGGACAAAGTATCACTACTGGTAGCCGTTAAATTAAATGGTCCGGTAAAGAAACTGGAAGGTGCCGTGAATTATATGGCGTTGAAAGGAGAAGAAGTAGCAGGTCCGGAAGAAGTGAAGTTTAAATTCAATGTAGATGCTGCGGGTAACCTGGTGAATGTTGCTGCGGGTTTACAGGCAGCATCTGCTGATGCAGAGAAGTCGCTCAAACGTACTTCTATAGACCTGGAACATCCCATCAATGATTGTGGAGGCGTAGGACATGAAGGTGGTAAGAAAAGTTTGTGGGGACTGTTTGTTCTTGGTATGCTGGGTGGGTTCATTGCTTTACTTACGCCTTGTGTATTCCCGATGATTCCTTTGACGGTATCATTCTTCACCAAGAAATCCCAGGACAAGAAGAAAGGTATCATGCATGCTGTTACGTACGGCTTCTTCATTTTCCTTATCTACGTATTACTGAGTTTACCTTTCCATTTCCTGGATTCCCTGAATCCGGAAATCCTCAATAACATTTCTACCAACATCTGGCTGAACCTGGCATTCTTTGTTATTTTCATTGTATTTGCCATTTCCTTCTTTGGTTATTTTGAAATAACAATGCCTAGTAGTCTTGCCAGCAAAGTAGATGCTAAAACCAGCGTAGGCGGTACTATTGGTATCTTCTTCATGGCATTGACATTAGCGTTGGTATCTTTCTCCTGCACAGGACCTATTCTTGGTTCCCTGCTGGCAGGTTCACTTTCTACGGATGGTGGAGCTATTCAGCTGACAGTAGGTATGGCAGGTTTTGGATTTGCACTGGCATTACCGTTTGCATTGTTTGCGATGTTCCCGGGCTGGTTAAATTCATTGCCTAAATCCGGTAGCTGGCTGACCTCTGTAAAGGTTGTATTAGGTTTCCTGGAGATAGCTATGGCTATCAAGTTCCTGTCTAATGCAGACCTGGTGAAACATTGGGGCATCTTAAAAAGAGAAGTATTCTTTGGTATCTGGATCATAGTAGGTTTCCTGATTGTATTATACCTGTTAGGTAAGATCCGTTTCCCGCATGATGCTCCTTTGAAAAAGGTGAGTCGTCCCCGTTTGATCCTGGCGTTGATTTTCCTGGCATTTACTATTTACCTGATACCTGGAGTTACCAATACTAAATATGCTAACCGTGCCTTAATCAGTGGATTCCCTCCACCGCTTAGCTATAGCATTTATGGTGAGGCTGCGGCTAAAGGAAAAGGTGTGGAAGCGGATGTGGTTAATGATTATGATAAAGCGTTAAAACTGGCAAAAGAACTGAACAAACCTGTTCTGTTAGACTTCACTGGCTGGGCATGTGTAAACTGCCGTAAGATGGAAGAGAATGTATGGCCTAAGGATGAAGTGAAAGTGCTGATTCAGAAGGATTACATTCTGGTTTCATTGTATGTGGATGACCGCAAATTATTACCTGAGAGTGAGCAGTTCCTGTTCACCACTAATACAGGCCATAAGAAAGAGATTAAAACGATAGGGGATAAGTATGCAACTATGCAGACTGAGAACTTCGTGAATAACTCTCAACCATTTTATGTGCTGATAAGTCCTGATGAGAAATTGCTGACAAGACCTGTAGGTTATACTCCGGATGCGAAAGCATATGCTGCATGGCTTAAATGCGGATTGGATGCGTTTAAGAAATAAGACTTTTTAAATTTTAAATATTAGAGGGGGGCTTTTTTAGCCCCCCTTTTTATATTAATCATTACTATTCCCAGCTATAATAATTTCCCTTATATTTTAATGTATTGATAATCAGTATTAAAAAAGCATCGAGATATTAGTTACTACTGATAACCTACTGATACTCTGTGCGTTCAGGTATATAACCCCTATATAACAGGTATATAAGCCGTACCTATATAGATAGGGCTTATATACCTGTTATATAGTAGTTTACTCACTGTTATAAAGAGTTTACAAGAGAGTTTAGGCTCTTAGAAGTATGTTCCCATCTGCGGTAGTGCATCAGTTTGATTACATAATCTTCGCGCGAGATGTTGTTGATCGATAAATACACCTTATCTGACGTGAATATTAGGTGAAGTTAAATTGAAAAACAAATGCTGAGCCCATATTCCAAAGCTAAATCAGAGAACTAAACAGTCAGATGCAGTGTATTTATGATTAACAACATCTGCCAACTTACTAAAAAGGAAACTGAGGATTTGAAGGATATTTCTTTGGCAGTAGAAATGTTTGAAAAGAAGTATAAGTATAAATGAAAAAGCCGCAGTGATTAGCTGCGGCTTTTTTGTCAGAATGAATATGTTGTTAACTCCTCTTTTTTAATCTTTGTCTGTTCTCCTGTTATCATATTCTTTACACTCAGCATACCTTCCTGTATTTCACTTTCTCCCATGATGATCACGTATGGAATACCGCGTTTATTAGCGTATTTCATTTGTTTATCCATCTTGGCGGGTTCGTGGAATAATTCAGATGCAATGCCTCTTTCGCGCAGTTGCATCAGCATATTGAATGCAGTAGCAGATGTATTGGCGTCGAGGTTGAAGAATAATACCTGGGTACTTTGTTGTGCAGTAGCAGGGAATAATTGTAGTTCTTCCAGCACATCGTAGATTCTGTCTACACCGAAGGAAATACCTACGCCGGAAAGGCCTGGTAATCCGAATAAGCCGGTGAGATCATCGTAACGACCACCGCCGCCGATGCTGCCCATTTTAACGGTAGCAGGCGCTTTTACTTCCACGATCATACCTGTGTAGTAGTTCAGACCGCGGGCAAGTGTTACGTCCAGGATGGGTGTTGTTTTGAATGCAGCAGGTTGGGTATGCAGGACATAAGAAATTTCTTCAATGCCTTTAAGACCTGTGGCAGATTGCTGTAATAATACACCAAGCTGTTGTAATTTCTCCTCATTACTGCCGTCAATTTTCAGGAAGCTCTCAATGGTAATAATTTCGGTGTCGGAAAGACCACGTTCCTGTAATTCTACCTTTACTTTTTCGATACCTATTTTATCCAGTTTATCGATAGCAATGGTGATATCTGTTAATAAAGATGGCTGGCCGATTACTTCTGCTAATCCACTAAGGATCTTACGGTTATTGATACGTACTTCATAACCATTCATTCCCAGTTTAGTAAATACGCGGTCGTATATCAGTAGTAATTCTATTTCGTTTAAGAGGGAATTACTTCCTACCACATCTGCATCACACTGATAGAACTCGCGGTAACGGCCTTTCTGAGGCTTATCCGCACGCCATACTGGTTGCATCTGGTAACGTTTAAAAGGTAATGCCAGTTCATTCTGGTTCATTACCACATAACGTGCAAAAGGAATAGTGAGGTCGTAGCGTAATGCTTTCTCACATAATAAAATGCCCAGTTCACGGCTATCTTTAGCTTGTTGTGAGCGGCCGAATATATCTCCGTTATCCAGTATTTTGAAGATCAGTTTATCACCTTCCTCACCATATTTTCCTGTAAGCGTATCCAGGTTTTCCATGGAAGGAGTTTCCAGTGGCTGGAATCCAAACAGTTCGAACGTTTCACGGATCGTCTGGAAAATATATTGCCGTTTTCTTACCACAACAGGACTGAAATCGCGGGTACCTTTTGGTATACTGGGTTTTATCATTATCGTTCAGTATTATTAATTATTTTTTCGCAGGCTTTGTAGATCATATTATACACTGGTTCAAAGAGTGCATCATCGTACCAGGGGTCGGGTACAGATTGCTGGTTATCAAGCAGCAGCTGTACTTTGGCTTTATCTGCATCGGTACGTGCTTTACGTATTACATCGCGGTAGTTATCCACATCCATTACGTAAATGCGGTCAAACTCGTCATAATCAGAAGTCTGGAATTGTCTGCCTCTCAAATCAGAAATGTCAATACCATGGCGGCGTGCCACCGCAACAGACCGCCTGTCCGGAGGATCTCCCACATGCCAGCTGCCTGTACCGGCGGAATCTATTTCCCAGTCAGGGGCCAGGTGCCTTAAAATACCTTCTGCCAGCGGCGAGCGGCAAATATTGCCGAGGCATACCATTAAAACCTTCATAATTTGCGCAAACCTACAGGATTTTAGGGAGATTCGCCACCCCGGTACTTTATGGAAAATTTTACTTTTTGCATCTATATAGTGATACTATACCTTCACTTTATGCGTATATACCTGTAATGCGGAGGACGGAATTATAGTATTTAACATGCCTTTAACAAGTTAGTGGATAATAATCTGTAGATTGATTTGATTAATATGTGTGAGGGTGACGGTTATGAAATCTGCTGTAGTAGCGGATTTAGGGGATTATGTTTACATAAGTGCCCTGTTTTTTTTGATATTCTTCTAAAAGAACAGGTATTTGTTTAGAAATTTTTTTTTGTATACTTGTAATTCGCAACAATGCAGATGGAACACGAAAGAACGGAAAACAGGCGGAAAGGAATAGATTACCGGCCGCTGGGAGAATTATTAAGAGGTATATTTTTTATACTCTTTGGACTGTATGCATGCTTTGCTCAAAGGTTCAATATGGGACACTTTGAAGTATCGCAAACCATTTTAAATGTTTTGGGAGGGGTGCTGATTGCTTATGGCCTTTTCCGTGTATATAGAGGAGTAAAGAATACATTTTTTAACAAGGACTAACCGAAGAGCTATGTTTACCAGGTTAATTAAATGGAACAAGGCTTATATCGCACTGTTAGCAACCGCAACTATGCTGGCATCATGCGGAGAGTCGAAATCAGAAGCGGAAAGGGACACGCCAACGTCCGGAACTATCCGTATCAGTGTAGACGAAACCTATAAGCCACTTTTAACATCAGAGATAAAAGTATTTGAATCATTATATCCGAAGGCCCACATTATTGCGGAATACAAACCTGAAGCTGATTGCTTTAAGGACCTGCTGGCAGATAGTGCCCGCCTGGTAATTGTAACGCGGGACTTCAATGAGAAGGAGAAAGGGTTCTTTCAGGAACTGAAAATAACGCCGCAAAGTATGTTACTGGCATGGGACGGGGTAGCGCTGATTACTAATAAGAGTAATCCGGACTCTATCCTCACTATGGACCAGTTACGTAAAATTATGGACGGTAGCGAAACAGAAAAGAAATGGCAGATTGTTTTTGACAATCAGAATTCGAGTACTGTAAGATTTATCCGCGACTCAATCAATCAGGGAAAACCATTGCCGGCCAGTGTAATGGCTGCAAAAACTAATCCCGAAGTGGTTGATTATGTGGCTAAAATGCCAAATGCACTGGGAGTAATAGGGGTGAGCTGGATCTCTGATCCAAACGACTCTACCTCTATAGAATTTAACAGTAAGGTGAACGTAGTGAAGGTGCGTGCAGATTATGGTTCGGAATTTGTAAAACCATATCAGGCATATATCGCTCTGGGATCGTACCCACTGAAGAGAGGATTCTTCTTTTGTTTAAAAGAACCTTACTCCGGATTGGGATCAGGCTTTGCCACCTTCCTGGGAAGTTATGAAGGACAGACATTAATTGGGAAATTCAGATTGTTCCCTGCGAGGTTGAACATTGTTTTCAGGGAGGCTAATTTAAAGTAAGGATTGAAAAAACTAACACAACTAAAATTTTAAAACCGGAGTGCTCATGACCAGACGGAAAAGTTTAATCGTAGCCATGTTATGTGTCGCCTCAAACGGCGCAATGGCCCAATCCGTAGATGATGGATTGAAAGACCTGTATTATGGTAAGTATGAAACAGCCAAACAAGATTTTGACAAGGTAATTACTGCTAAACCTACTGAAGATAAAGCATATTACTACCAGGGGATTGCTCTTCTGGGAATGAATGATCAGGCTGGTGCTGCTGCTGTTTTCCAGAAAGGATTACAGGCAGTTCCTACTTCTTCTTTGTTACAGGTAGGTTTAGGCCGCCTGGACCTGCTGAAAGGGGATGCTGCTGCTGCCAAACAAAAATTTGAAGCTGCCAGCGCTGCTACACAAGGCCGTGATGGAGATGTTGCCCGTGCAATTGCTGATGCAAGTGCGGATATTAAAGGTGGTGACCGCGGTTACGCACTCAGCGTAATGGAGAAATTGCTGAATAACGAAGGCCGTAAAAAGAAAGAAGTATACACGCCTAAGGCTGTTGACTATATCGAACTGGGTGACGCTTACCGTCAGCTGGGTGGTGAAAATGGTGGTAAAGCCATTACAACCTATGATAAGGCACTGGAACTGGAACCAAACAGGGCAGAAGCAGTAATGAAAGAAGGTCTGGTAAACTATAATGCCAAATTGTTGCAGGATGCGGTGAACGATTTCACCAAAGCTACCAACATGGACCCTCAGTATGCACCTGCTTTCTACGAACTGTACCAGTTTTACATTACTAAAACCAAAGCACAGTTTTCCCTGGAAAATGCATCTAAATATCTCGAAAGCTATATGGCTATCGTAGGTGAAGGCGCAGGTAAACTGGAAAATGAATATAACCTGGCTGCTATCTCTTTCTACAAGAAAGACTATGATGCAGCTATCGCTAAGGCTAAGGCTGTATTGCCAACTGCTACAGAAGGTTATAAAGATAAATTCACCCTGTTGCTGACAGATGCTTATCTGCAGAAAGGTGATACCGCTACCGGTAAACAAATCATTGAAAGTTATGTAAAAAGCGTAGGGGAAAGCAAACTGCAGCCTAACGATTACAAATTGTTAAGCGCTATCTACCAGGCTAAAACCAAAGATTCTGCCCAGGCTGTTATCAATGACTCTCTGGCATCTTTATACCTGGAAAAATATGCTTTATCTGATACCGCCAAGGATGTTGAAAAATACAGAAGTGTAGCTGAATCATTCAAAGGTATCCGCGATTTCAAACGTGCTGCTGAATGGTATGGCAGACTGGTAACAGACTTTTCCGACGAACAGAACACTGGTAAAATCCAGGATCAGTTCTTCAAGGGTACCTGGGAAATATATGCCCGTGAGTACGATATGGCGGATTCTACCTTTGGTGCTTTCGTAGCTAAATATCCTACTCAGGAAGCATTAGGTACTTACTGGAGAGGCCGTGCAAACATGGCTAAGGATGCGGACGCTAAGTTAGGTCTGGCTTTACCTCACTTCCAGCATTTCTTTGAAATCAAGGGTGAAGAGAAAGTAAACAAGCCAGCTTTGCTGATGTTTGCTTATCAGTACCTGATGATTTACTACTATAACAAAGATGATGTTAACAATATGAAGACCTGGATGGACAAGGTGGTAAGTCTTGATCCTAACAATGCTACTGTTAAGGCGATACAGGAAAACCTGGCAAACAGGTCCAAATCCGCTAAGCCAGCAGCTTCAGGCAATAAAAAATAAAATAAAGTGTTCTTTATATGGAAACCCCGGCAACTGTCGGGGTTTTTTTATTTCCGGTTGGCAAAAAAAGATAATATTTTAATCACTCATAGATTTGATATTTGGTATAGTTAGCCTATTTTTGCGCATTCGGAGAAATGTTCATCTTATCAGGGAAGCTTATGTTTACAGACACAATATTATTGTCGGCGACTACTCCTATTAGCTATTTTCCTATAGTATTACAGCTAATTGCAGCCCTCGGCTTTGTGGGCATTACTATGTTCGCAACACACTTTTTAGGCCCAAAACGTAAAACGAGCGACAAACTTGTTACCTTTGAAAGCGGTATCGAGCAGAAAGGGAACGCACGCCAGCCTGTAGCCATTAAGTATTTCCTTACCGCCATTTTGTTCGTTCTGTTCGATGTGGAAGTGATCTTTTTCTATCCTTATGCCGTCAATTTCAGAGAGCTTGGCTGGGATGGCTTTATGGCCATGTTGCTCTTTGTTGCATTCTTCCTGGGTGGTTTTGTCTACATCCTGAAGAAAGGTGCGTTAAAATGGGAAGACTAATACAACAATTTGTAAGTCAAATCTGATTCTGAAATCTTTAAATCTGAAATGGTATGTCTCGTCCGGTTCAGTATAACGAAAAAGTGAAGTCTGTGGAAATACCTGAGGGGTATTCCGGAGAAGGTTTTTTTGCTACCTCTTTCGATAAAGTGATAGGTCTTGCCCGTAAAAACTCTATATGGCCGTTGCCTTTTGCAACTTCCTGCTGTGGGATTGAATTTATGGCAACAATGGCTTCTACTTATGATCTGGCGCGTTTTGGTGCGGAAAGAATGGCTTTTACGCCAAGGCAGTGTGATCTGTTGATGGTGATGGGTACCATTTCCAAGAAAATGGGGCCTGTATTACGCCAGGTATACCTGCAAATGGCAGAGCCCCGTTGGGTAATTGCTGTAGGCGCCTGTGCCAGCAGTGGTGGTATCTTCGATACTTACTCTGTATTGCAGGGGATAGACCAGGTGATTCCGGTAGATGTATATGTACCAGGATGTCCTCCGCGCCCGGAAGCTATCATTGATGGCTTTATGCGTATCCAGGACCTGATAGGCCAGGAAAGTATGCGCCGCCGCAATTCTGAAAAGTATAAGGACCTGCTGAACTCTTACGGAATCCAGTAACCTAAGTATCCCTTAAAAATCGAAAATCTGAAATCGTAATGTCTTTGACAAGCGACTATATAAAGCAAAGATTGGCAGAAAAGTTTGGGGAGTCCATCTCCCAGGTAGAAGAATCCTTTGGGACGCTATCATTTGCAGCACCTAAAGACCTGAACCTGAAAGTAATGCAGTTCCTGTACGATGATGAGGAACTGCAATTTCGTTTTTTAACGGACCTGACTGCTGTACACTATCCGGAAAGGAAAGGAGAGGAACTCGCTGTAGTTTATCACCTTTATAATTTCAGGGAAAGGGTAAGACTTCGTCTGAAGGTTTACACCAGCGTGGAAGATCCGAAGGTGTTTACGGCTACCAAACTCTATGAATCTGCCAACTGGATGGAAAGAGAAACATATGATTTCTTTGGGGTAGAGTTTGTAGGACATCCTAACCTGAAAAGAATCCTGAACGTGGACGAAATGACTTATTTCCCTATGCGTAAGGAATTCCCACTGGAAGATCAATCCCGTGTAGATAAAGACGATGAAATGTTCGGCCGCGGCGGGCATATTGGCATTTAATAAATTATTCGTTGAACATGTCAGAGCAGCAACATATAACACTGCCGGAAGGCTCAATAGAAAGGCAAACGCAAACCCTTAACCTGGGTCCTACTCACCCTGCTACGCATGGTGTATTCCAGAATATCCTGGAAATAGATGGAGAACGTATTGTGAGTTCAGAATCTACAGTAGGATACATTCACAGGGCATTTGAGAAAATAGCGGAACGCCGTCCCTACTACCAGATTACTCCTTTAACAGACCGTCTGAACTACTGTTCGTCCCCTATCAATAATATGGGATGGCACCTGACCGTAGAAAAGCTGCTGGGCGTGAAAACACCTAAGCGGGTAGACTACATGCGTGTGGTGATCATGGAACTGGCACGTATTACGGACCACCTGATCTGTAATGGTGTGGTAGGTGTAGACACCGGCGCCTTTACCGGCTTCCTCTACCTGATGAAGCACCGTGAAGTGGCCTATGAGGTGTATGAGGAAATATGCGGATCACGTCTGACTACTAATATTGGTCGTGTAGGTGGTTTTGAAAGAAACTTCACACCGGCTGTATTTGAGAAATTAGAAAAGTTCCTGAAAGAATTCCCGGTTGCATTGAAAGAGTTCGAATCACTCATGACCCGCAACCGCATCTTCATGGAAAGAACACAGGGTGTAGGTGCTATCAGCGCCGAAAGAGCGTTGAACTACGGCTTTACGGGTCCTAACCTGCGTGCTGCAGGTGTGGATTACGATGTGCGCGTAGCGCAGCCGTACAGCTCTTACGAGGATTTTGAATTCACCATTCCTGTAGGTACCACCGGCGACTGCTACGACCGTTTCCTGGTGCGTAACGCCGAAATGTGGGAGAGCCTCAGCATTATCCGCCAGGCACTGGATAAGATGAAAACACTGCCGTCTGATGTATGGCATGCAGATGTACCTGCTTACTACCTGCCGGAAAAAAGCGATGTATATACAAAAATGGAAGCGCTCATTTATCACTTTAAGATAATCATGGGTGAATCTGATATACTGCCTGGTGAATTATACAACCCGGTAGAAGGTGCTAATGGAGAACTTGGCTATTATTTAATCAGTGATGGTGGCCGTAGCCCTTACAGGCTGCACTTCCGCCGTCCCTGCTTTATATATTACCAGGCGTATGCCGAACTGGTAAAAGGGGCCATGTTGAGTGATGCAATAATCTGTATGAGTAGCCTGAACCTGATTGCAGGTGAACTGGATGCTTAATTTTTAATTTTTTCTCTCATAGTTATGTTTTCTGAAGCGAAACTGAATAAAGTAAAAGAGATCATTGCCCGCTACCCGCAAGGGAAGCAGAAGAGCGCTTTGCTGCCGGTATTACACCTGGCACAGGAAGAGTTTGGCGGATGGCTGAGTGCAGAAACCATGGATTACGTGGCATCCCTGTTACAGATAACGCCAATCGAAGTGTATGAGGTGGCAACCTTTTACTCCATGTTTAACATGAAGCCTGTAGGCAAATATGTATTTGAAGTATGTCATACAGGTCCCTGCATGCTGCGTGGCTCAGATAATATCGTAGACTATATCAAAAAGAAGCTGGACATCGGCGTGGGTGAAACCACCAAAGACGGACTCTTCACCCTTAAAACAGTGGAATGCCTGGGCGCCTGCGGTTACGCACCAATGATGCAGCTGGGTAAACACTTCCGTGAACACCTCACTCCTGAGAGAGTAGATGAGATCATTAACGAATGCAGGGTAAACGCTAATTAATAAAAGTAAGATGGGACGCAAACTACTTTTGGACAAGGCTCATATAGAAAATATCCGGTACTACGATGTGTACCGGGCCAACGGAGGATATGAATCTGCTGAAAAGGCATTGAAAATGACTCCTGAACTGGTGCTGGATGAAGTGAAGAAGAGCGGCCTGAGAGGTCGTGGTGGTGCTGGTTTCCCTACCGGTATGAAATGGAGCTTTATTGCAAAACCGGAAGGCGTGCCCCGCTACCTGGTGTGCAATGCGGATGAATCTGAACCAGGTACGTTCAAAGACCGTTACCTGATGGAGTTCCTCCCGCATCTCCTGATAGAAGGTTTACTGATCTCCAGTTATACACTGGGCGCTAATAGCTGTTATATCTATATCCGTGGTGAATATGCCTGGATCCCTGATATCCTGGAAGAAGCCATTGCTGATGCAAAGAAGAATGGCTGGCTGGGTAAGAATATCAAGGGAACCGGTTTTGATCTTGAAATATATGTACAGCGTGGTGCCGGTGCTTATATCTGTGGTGAAGAAACTGCCCTGATAGAATCACTGGAAGGTAAACGCGGTAATCCACGTATCAAACCACCATTCCCGGCTATCAAAGGTCTGTGGGATTGCCCTACCGTGGTGAACAATGTGGAAACACTGGCTGCCATTGTGCCTATCATGCGCATTGGTGGTGAAGAATACGCTAAATACGGTACAGGTAAATCTACCGGTACCAAACTGATCTCTGCCTGTGGTAATATTAACAAACCAGGGGTTTATGAGATTGAAATGAACATTTCAGTAGAAGAGTTTATTTATTCTGAAGAATATTGTGGCGGTATAGCTAATGGCAAACGCCTGAAGGCATGTATCCCGGGTGGATCTTCCGTACCTATCGTACCGGCTAACCTGCTGCTGAAAACAGCAAAAGGAGAAACCCGTATGATGACTTACGAAAGCCTGTCCGACGGGGGTTTTGCTACCGGTACCATGATGGGTTCCGGTGGATTCATTGTACTGGACGAAGACCAGTGCATTGTAAAGAACACCCTTACTTTCGCCCGCTTCTATCATCACGAAAGCTGCGGACAATGTAGTCCCTGCCGTGAAGGTACCGGCTGGATGGAAAGAGTGCTGAAGAACATTGAGAAGGGTAAGGGTAAAATGAGTGATATAGACCTGCTGTGGGATATTCAACGCAAAATAGAAGGTAACACCATCTGCCCGCTGGGAGATGCTGCTGCCTGGCCGGTAGCTGCTGCTATCCGTCATTTCCGCGATGAATTTGAATGGCATGTGCTGAATCCGGAGGAGAGCCAGGTGCGCAACTTCGGATTGGCTCATTATGCAGATCCGCTGGAAATTGCAGCTCCTGCTACAGTATAAGAATCGATAATAAAAGTTTAAGCGAAGCAAAATGGCTGAAGAAAAGAAACTTTTTAAGGTTAAGATTGATGGTATCCCTGTGGAAGTGGAGCCGGGCACTACTATTTTGAATGCCGCCCGCAAGATAGGAGGAGATATCGTGCCACCTGCAATGTGTTACTATTCCAAGCTGCAGGGAAGTGGTGGTAAATGCCGTACCTGCCTGGTAAAAGTAAGCAAGGGGTCTGAAGCAGATCCCCGCCCTATGCCTAAACTGGTGGCCAGCTGCCGTACTACTGTAATGGATGGTATGGAAGTAGCCAACATCACCTCTCCGGAAGTGCTGGATGCACGTAAAGGCGTAGTGGAATTCCTGTTGCTGAACCATCCGCTGGATTGCCCTGTGTGCGATCAGGCAGGAGAGTGCAGCCTTCAGGACTTAGGTTACGAACATGGCGCTGACGGTACCCGCTACGAATTTAAACGCCGTACGTTTGAAAAGATAGATATCGGCGATAAGATACAACTGCACATGACACGCTGCATCCTCTGCTACCGTTGTGTGTATACAGCAGATCAGCTGACAGAAAAACGCGAACACGGTATTCTTGGTCGTGGTGAAGTGTCTGAAATCAGTACTTATATCCATAAATCACTGGATAACGAGTTCATTGGTAATGTGATAGATGTTTGCCCTGTAGGCGCACTCACTGATAAAACCTTCCGTTTCAAAAACCGCGTATGGTTCCTGAAACCGGTAGATGCTCACCGCGATTGCGACAAATGCTGTGGTAAAACAGTACTGTGGCTGCGTGGTGATGAAGTGTTCCGTGTAACTGCCCGTAAGGACAAATACGGTGAAGTGGAAGAGTTCATTTGCGATACCTGCCGTTTTGATAAGAAAGAGACGAAAGACTGGATCGTGGAAGGCCCGCGTAATATCGATCGTCACAGTGTTATTTCTCAGGGTCAGTATGTAGGTGTGGTGAAACCACATGATGCATTACCTGATGTACTGGACGGACGTCAGCCTAAACTGCTGATGGACATTCACAGTATAAGCCAGGTGAACCGCCCGGAAATAGACCTTTCTAAAATAGAGGGCCCTGCGCACTCTGATGATTTTAAAAATTAACGAGCAATATTTAAACGATGACAATAGACTGGGTGCTTATTCTTGAAAAGATCCTCCTGATATCAGGAGTGCTGGTAATCTCACTGGTAGTAGCCATGTATTCTACCTGGGGTGAAAGAAAGGTAGCTGCTATTATGCAGGACCGTCTGGGTCCCAACAGGGCCGGATGGATAGGTTTATTACAACCACTGGCAGATGGTGGTAAACTGTTCTTTAAAGAAGAGATTATTCCCGGAACCTCTAACCGCTTCCTGTTTATATTAGGGCCTTCCCTTGCTATGATGGTGGCGTGTATGACCAGCGCTGTGATTCCATGGGGTGATACCCTTATCATTGCAGGGCATACTGTTTCATTGCAGATAGCAGACATCAACATTGGTATGTTATACATTTTTGGCGTAGTGAGCCTTGGTGTATATGGTATCATGCTGGGTGGATGGGCTTCCAATAATAAATATTCCCTGCTGGCATCAGTACGTGCTGCTTCCCAGATCATTTCCTATGAACTGGCAATGGGGCTGTCGTTGATTGCCCTGGTAATGCTGACTGGTACCCTGAGTGTGAAAGAGATTGTAGAACAGCAACGCCATGGTTTCTGGAACGTTGTTTATCAGCCACTTGGCTTTATCTTATTCCTGATATGTTCTTTTGCAGAATGTAACCGTTCACCGTTTGACTTACCAGAGGCAGAGAATGAATTGAATGGTGGTTATCACCTGGAATATTCTTCCATGAAGCTGGGCTTCTACCTGTTTGCTGAATACATCAACATGTTCATCAGTTCTGCAGTAATGGCCAGTTTATACTTCGGTGGTTATTCCTTCCCGTATATGGATAGCCTTGGACTGGATCACAACCTGCTCACAATACTCGGTACCGTAGTATTATTCGGTAAAACCATTTGTTTCATTTTCTTCTTCATGTGGGTACGCTGGACCATTCCAAGGTTCCGTTATGATCAGCTGATGCGTTTGGGATGGAACATGATGATTCCCCTGGCACTGGCAAATATGCTGCTCACAGGAGCTGCTATTTTATGGAAACAGGGACATTGATTAAAGACTTTTAAATAACCGCATTATATGCAAGCATTAACTAACAGGGCAAAACCAGTAGACCGCAGGCCGATGACTTTCGTGGAGAGAATGTATCTGCCGGCTATTGCTAAAGGGATGGCCATCACTTTCAAACATATCTTCCAGAAGAAAGAAGTAGTGAGCTACCCGGAACAAAAACGTGAATTCAGCCCGGTATTCCGTGGTCTGCACGTATTAAACCGGGATGAGGAAGGACGTGAAAATTGTACTGCCTGCGGTTTGTGTGCCGTATCCTGCCCTGCAGAGGCTATTACAATGGAAGGTGCTGAAAGGAAACCAGGAGAAGAACACCTGTATCGTGAAGAGAAATATGCAGCCCGTTATGAAATCAATATGCTGCGTTGCATTTTCTGTGGCTTTTGTGAAGAGGCTTGTCCTAAAGACGCTATTTATCTTACAGAAACATTTGCACCTTCTAACTACAAGCGTGAGAGCTTTATCTATGGTAAAGAGGATCTGCTGATCCCTATGCCTGGTGAAAAGAAGAAAGCATAAAAAGTAAAACTTACTAGTCAATTATAGCAATGGGAATGAGTTTACAACAAATAATTTTCGGGGTCCTTTCAGTTATCTCGCTTGTATCTGCCCTGGGGGTAGTACTTAGCAAGAATCCCGTAACCAGCGTTCTTTGTCTTATAGTAACCTTCTTTACCATCGCCGGGCATTACATCATGCTGAATGCACAGTTCCTGGCAGTGGTGCATATTATTGTATACGCAGGAGCTATCATGGTATTGTTCCTCTTTGTGATCATGCTGATGAACCTGAATGCTGAGATAGAACCTCAGAAACGTAACTGGCTGAAGTATGCCGGCGCTATCAGCGGTGGTGCTTTTCTGGTAGTGTTACTGGCTGCTCTTCGTGAGGCAAGTATGCCTGCTTTGTTACCAGGTTCCAATGATATAGGACTGATATCCAATCTTGGTAAAACATTATTCAATCAGTATGTTGTTCCTTTTGAAGTGAGTAGCATCCTGTTCCTGAGTGCCATGGTAGGTGCAGTCGTAATCGGAAAGAAAGAGAACTAATTCTATCATCAGAAATTTACAATCAAAATAAGATGCCTGTTCAATATTACATTTTCTTAAGCATTGCACTGTTCTGTATAGGTGTTATGGGTGTGTTGATGCGCAGGAATGCCATCATTATATTCATGTGTGTGGAGCTGATGCTGAATGCCGTGAACCTGCTGATGGTTGCCTTCTCTAAAATGTGGGCAGATGCCGGTCGTGTGGATGCTGGTTCCGCGCAGATCTTTGTATTCTTTATCATGGTGGTAGCTGCTGCGGAAGTGGCGGTAGGACTGGCCATCATTGTGATGGTGTACAGGAATTCCCATTCAGTGGATATTAATATAATGAACAGACTGAAGAATTAGCAGCATTGTGCATCGCTAATTGTAACTGTAACTTGTAATCGTCGTAAATCAGATTGTATAAATGATTAATCTCGTTTGGCTGGTACCATTTTTACCATTATTAGGTTTCCTGGTGAATGGATTGGGAAGAAGATACCTCTCCAAATCTCTGTCGGGTATTGTAGGAAGCGGGGCTGTACTGGCGGCCTTTGTTATAAGTCTGCTTATCTTCCTTGAAGTAAAGCAGCCGGGATTCCAGGCCCAGGTGGTGAATCTGTTCGATTTTATTTCAGCAGGCAGTCTGCATATACCTTTTGCATTCCAGGTAGACCAGCTGAGCGCTTTGTTCCTCCTGATTATTACCGGCGTTGGTACGCTGATCCATATTTACTCTACTTCATACATGCATGATGAAACCAGCGAAGGGTTTGCACGTTACTTTGCATATCTCAACCTGTTCATCTTCTCCATGCTTATATTAGTACTCGGTGCTAACTATGTAATGATGTTCATTGGCTGGGAAGGCGTAGGACTTTGTTCTTACCTGCTGATCGGCTTCTGGTATAAAAACACTAATTATAACAATGCTGCCAAGAAAGCATTCATCATGAACCGTATCGGTGACCTCGGTTTCCTGCTGGGTATTTTTATGATGATCGTAAACTTTGGTAGTGTTACTTTCCCTGAAGTATTTGAAAAGGCAGCAGCCCTGGGTGCACATAGCGCTGTGATTCCTGTTATCGCTATCCTGCTCTTTGTAGGTGCGATGGGTAAATCTGCACAGCTGCCTTTATATACCTGGTTGCCGGATGCGATGGCGGGTCCAACACCTGTATCTGCGCTGATTCATGCTGCTACGATGGTAACAGCCGGTATCTATATGATTGCCCGTAGTAACATCCTTTATACACTGGCTCCATGCATACAAACTGTTGTTGCAGTGATTGGTCTGGTTACAGCAGTACTTGCCGCTTCTATTGCCTTAAAACAGGATGATATCAAGAAAGTACTGGCTTATTCTACAGTAAGTCAGCTGGGATATATGTTCCTGGCGCTGGGTGTAGGGGCTTACACTACCGCTGTGTTTCACGTAATGACGCATGCATTCTTCAAAGCATTATTGTTCCTGGGTTCCGGTTCTGTGATCCATGCAATGGGTGGAGAACAGGATATCCGCAAGATGGGTGGTCTGAAAAAATACATGCCTGTCACTAACATTACTTTCCTGATCGGTTGCTTAGCGATTGCTGGTGTACCGGGTTTATCAGGATTCTTCTCCAAAGATGAAATTTTGTCCAGCACTTTTGAAGTAAATAAGATCATGTATGTGGTTGGTTTACTCACCGCGCTGATGACTGCTTTTTATATGTTCCGTTTATACTACATGACCTTCCAGGGTAAATTCCGTGGAACGCATGAACAGGAACATCACCTGCATGAAAGTCCGGGTGCAATAACTTTCCCGCTGATCGTACTGGCTATTCTGGCCGTATTCGCCGGATATGTTGGATTACCGGAAGTATTTGGTGCAAAGAATTTACTGGCAGAATACTTAGCTCCTGTATTTGCACCTTCTGCACCATTTGCAGAAGTGCATCATCTGGAACATAATACTGAATGGTTACTGATGGGATTAAGTTCCGTACTGGTAATCATTACCATCTTCCTCGCCCGTAGCTGGTTCCGTAACTATGAAGATACCGGAGTACAACGTACCGGTTTTGCCAAAGTGCTGGAAAACAAATGGTATGTGGATGAGATATACGATGCTATCATTGTAAAACCCCTGATGGGACTGAGCCGTTTCTTTGAAGAGGCGATTGAAAAATCAGGAATAGACCGGTTGATAAATGGCGTAGGCCGCAGTGTATATTGGGGCAGCCAGCAGGTACGTTTATTACAGAGCGGACAGGTTGGTTTCTACATCTTTGCCATGGTGATAGGGATGGTTGTATTATTTGTGATCGGGTTTTTATTGAAATAAAAGGATCTAAGCGTAAGATAAATTATGTTGACAGTATTACTCATATTAATTCCTCTGGTTGCGGGCCTGGTCACGTTTGGTCTGAAGGGGTCGGGGCCTAAAACGCTGGCGCTGATAGCATCTGTGGCTTCGCTGGCAGTAACAGTTGGCGCCTTATTCCAGTATCGGACAGCTCCGGAAAGCGTACAGTTTTCTGCCAGCTGGATACCTCAGCTGGGAGCCCGGTTTAGTGTAGGTCTGGATGGGATGGGCATGATGCTTTGTTTACTCACAGCCATCTCTTTCCTGTTGATTTTTGTTGTTATTTATGGCCGGAATTACGAGCGTTCCAATAGCTTTTATGGCCTGATGCTGCTTTCGCAGGCGGGTCTTACAGGTGTATTTACCGCTTATGATGCTATGCTGTTCTACGTTTTCTGGGAACTGGCACTGATCCCGGTATATTTCCTCTGCTCTCTCTGGGGCGGCGAAAAACGTATTCCTGTTACATTCAAGTTCTTTGTATATACCTTTACAGGTTCCCTGCTGATGCTGGTAGGTATTATTTACATCTACCTGCAATCACCGGATAAATCTTTCAGTTACGCCAGCTTCACAGCCGGTAATATTGATGCACATACACAGTCGTGGTTATTCTGGTTATTCTTTGCCGCTTTTGCGATCAAGATGCCGATATTCCCATTCCATACCTGGCAGCCGGATACATACGAACAATCACCCACTCCTGTTACAATGGTACTTTCCGGTATCATGGTGAAGATGGGATTGTTTGGTGTGATGCGCTGGCTGTTGCCGGTATTGCCGAAAGGCGCTGATATGTGGTCAGATGCTGCGATCGTACTGTCTATCATCGGTATTGTGTATGCATCCTGTATTGCTATCGTTCAATCTGATTTCAAACGCCTGATCGCTTATTCTTCTATTGCGCATATCGGTTTAATGAGTGCGGCTATTTTTGCCAATAACGAACAGAGTTTACAGGGTGTGCTGATCCAGTTATTCAATCACGGTATCAACATTATCGGGTTGTGGATCATTGTTGAAATCATCCAGGACCGTCTGAAGGTAAAGAACCTGAACGATCTGGGTGGTATTGCACAATATGCTCCCCGTATGGCTATCTTCTTAGTAATCATCAGTCTTGCAAATATCGGTTTACCACTTACCAATGGTTTTATTGGGGAGTTCCTGATGTTCAGTGGCTTATTCCAGTTTAATCCCTGGTTTATGGCTGTAGCCGGACTCGGTATTATCCTGGCAGCAGTATATACGCTCAACATGGTGCAGAAAGTAATTTTCGGGCAGAGCAATCAGCTTACAGAAACTACTACAGATCTGAAGGGAAATGAAGTACTGGTATTAAGTGTAATAGTAGTACTCATCATTGCATTGGGAGTGTATCCCAAACCTATGCTGGATCTGGTAAGCAGCACTACGGAATTGGTTAATAAGGTTTATTAAAAAGTTGTTTTCGTAACACAGGAATATGAATGCATTAATATTTACTGCTTTATCGGGTGTTGTAATGATGTTTGCGGGTTTATTTGTTCGCAATAAGCAGCACATTAAGTTTATTGCCATAGCCGCGTTGCTCATTACGTTCGGCGCTAACCTGGCAGAATTATCTACCATTGCAGCAGGCAGCCGCACCGTATATGGTATGATCACTATCAGTAACTTCAGCATATTGTTTAACGCTGTAGCATTTGGTGCTACTTTGTTGTACTTCATGTTATCTGGTAGCGCGTTTGAAAAAGTGGGAGAACATGTTTCCGACTATTTTGCGCTGATCTTTTTTATCCTTTCCGGTATTACACTGGCGGCTTCTTTCAGCAGTTTATTAATGCTTTTCCTGGCAATAGAGATCATGTCTATTCCGCAGTATATACTGGCGGGCAGCAATAAGAAGAATCCGAAAAGTAATGAGGCTTCCCTGAAGTACTTCCTGATGGGTTCTTTCTCTACCGGTATCCTGCTGATGGGTATTACACTCATCTATGGTGCTACAGGTACATTTAATATCAGCGAACTTGGATTGGGAGAAGGAGAAGTAAGCCCACTGGCACTTTGTGGTATCATTCTGCTGGCTTTTGCATTATCCTTCAAAGTATCGGCTGCTCCATTCCATTTCTGGACACCGGATGTATATGATGGTTCTCCTTCCGTATTCACATCCTTTATGGCAACTGTAGTAAAAGCAGGTGGTTTCATCGCTTTTATCCGCATCTTCCATATCGCATTTGCAGGCGGGGCCCTCAGCGCACACTGGCAGTTACTGTTGTCTATTATCACAGCTGTAACACTGATCATTGGTAACTTCACCGCTGTGTTCCAGCAGAGTGTAAAACGTATGCTGGCTTATTCCAGTATCGCACAGGCAGGTTTTATGCTGCTGTCTGTTATTGCACTGAATGACATGGCTACAAAAGGTATCATTCTGTATGCTGCTGCTTACAGCGTAGCTACGATTGGTGTGTTTGCAGTACTGATCAAATTAAAAGATTACACTTTTGATGGTTTCAATGGCCTGGCGCGTACACAACCGCTGCTGGCTGTTACCACTACTATATTCCTGTTTTCACTGGCAGGTATCCCGCTTACTGCAGGGTTCTTTGCCAAATACTTTGTACTGACAGCAGCCGTACAACAGGGTAACCTGCTTTGGCTGGTGATTGTTGCGGTGCTTTGTGCTGCTATCAGTGTATACTATTATTTCAGGGTGATCATTGCTATGTTCTTTAAACAGGGTGAACCGCAGACATCAGAGATTACCGGTGGATTTAAATTCATGCTGGTGCTGACTGCTGCCATCGTGATTATCCTGGGTGTATTCCCTGGATTATTATTACAGTTTATCTGATTATAATCTGATTGTTATAAAACGACAAAACCGGCCACATGGCCGGTTTTGTTCTTTGGTGGTGCTGCTGCTTTTCAAACGACACGGTCGCTGTAAGATTATCATGCAACAGAGCTGCCGTGCATGGCGACCGCTTGAAAAAATTCTGCTTCTTTTTCTGTGATTCTATCCAATAACGTGAGCTGATTTCCTGCTCTTACCAGGTTATGTTTTTCGTATTTTGCGCCGTAATAGGCATCATTATTCAGGTAATCTGTTAAGAAGCGGATACACTGCATGTATACCATGAACTGGCCTGCATAAATCATATGTCTGATCTCTTCATGACTTAACTCTTCTTTCAGCTCTCCCAGGTATCCGTCTACTATTGCTTTGAAATATGTTTCTCTTGCTTCTATCTTACTGAAATCTGCTTCTTCTTCATTAGCCGGCGACAGATACGTACGCATCATATCTCCAAAATCACTGATGAAATAACCGGGCATCACAGTGTCCAGATCAATCACGCAAAGACCATTACTACCTTTATCAAACAGTACGTTATTTATCTTGGTATCATGATGCATTACCCGTGTTTTAAAACCGGGATGCTGCTTGAGCGTTTCAAAAGTAGCCGTGATGAACTGATACCGGCGTATGGCCTGGATCAGAGCTGTGGATTCTTTTATCCTCTCAGGATTACCATTTTTTACGGCCTGTTCAAACTGTTCATACCGCAGGGTAAGGTTATGGAAATCCGGTAAAGTCACCTGTATCGTATTAATATCTATTTCTGATAACAGGCGGGTGAATTTCCCAAACTGCCGGGCAGCTTCAAAAGCCAGATCCTCACTCATCACCACATCATAACTCACAGAGTCTGAAACAAAGGGCTGTAAGCGGAAATACTCGCCATTTTCCGTAATTACCAACCCTTTGTTGTCCAGCGTTTGTACTGGCTCTACAAAGAAATAGTCAGGATGATGAAGACTAAAGTGTCTTCCTATATTTTGAATATTCTGTGCTATGAGTGCAGGTTTTTTAAATACCTGATGATTGATACGTTGTAAGATATAAGAGCGGTCTTCGCACGTTACTTTCCACGTGGTATTGATAAGGCCACTTCCGAAAGGCTGAATATCACATTCATCTTCCACTAATCCGTAAGCTGCTAGTATCGTAGCCTGCATGTTTTTGGTTGAAATGATTACTGATATCTCAAACTTATGAAGAAGATTGATAGAAAGTAAACACAAACGGTTGCGTAAATTTTATCTGCCTGGTGCGAGGACTAGGCGGGAGTCGAGGGTAATCTTGTGGAAAGTATCTGTTTTGTCTGGTGCTGCCAGTAATTCCAGTAATATTTCTGTGGCTTTCTGCCCCTGCTGATAGGGATATTGTTCCACAGAGGCGATGGGAGGGTAAGCCATGTAACTACTGAGGGGAAGGTTGGCGTAGCTGACAAAGGTGATATCTTTGTTGATCTCCAGGTGTTGTTCCAGTGCATATTGCACGGCATCCTGGGATACATAGTCATTGAAGGCAACAACGGCTGTAACCTTTCTTTTATGCGCCAGCAATTGCTGCATGGCAACACGGGTACCTTCTTTGGTGAGATCTGAGGATACGACCAGGCTGGCGTCGAATTTTAACCGGCGTTTTTGCAGGGCCTGTTGGTAACCACTGGTGCGCTGCTGACTGGCAATCAGCTTTTCCGGACCGTTGATCATTCCTATTACCCGGTGTCCCTGTTCAAGTAATAAAGAGACCGCCTGTAGTGTGCCTGACTGCATATTACAGGCAACGTAATGGATATCAGTAAGATTGGGGATACGGTCGAAGAATACTACCGGGATATCATAATGCTTCAACATCTCAAAGTGGGAATAATCCGCCGTATTCTTGGTGATCGATACCAGGAGCCCGTCTACCCGGTGATTTTTCATGATTTCCACTATCTTCTTTTCCCGGGATTCATCATCATGGGATTGCCCCAGGAGGACCATGTAATTGTGTTTGTTTGCTGTATCCTCTATGCCGCTGATGGCAGCAGAAAAGAATGCTTCTGACAGCTCTGGCAATACAATACCAATGGTGAAGGTCTTTTTCTGCTGGAAGAAGATAGCGGTCTGGTTAGGCTCGTAATGCAGTTCTTTGGCCAGCGCCTGTACCTGCATGCGGGTTCTCAGCCCAATGCTTGGGTGGTCGTGCAGCGCTCTTGAGACTGTAGATTTAGCCAGATTGAGCCTTTTTGCAATCTCCTTTATGGTTGTTGGGCCTTTTATGTAATAAAAGTAGCGGAAAAAAACTTTTTATTAACTTTAAATCATGCAATCCCGAGACATCTTTTCCCTCGCATACCGCTCTGTTAGTGCAAACCGTTTGCGCGCAGGGCTTACCATTGCTATTATAGCTTTTGGTATTATGGCCCTGGTGGGCATATTAACTGCTATTGACAGTATGAAAGGCAGTATTTACAGCAGCTTTGCCAATATGGGAGCTAACAGCTTTTCCATACAAAGCAGGGCTTTAAGGATCCGTATGGGTGGAGATGAGGGGGCCACCAAAGGGAATAAGAAAGTAAAAGTGAAGACCTCCAACAGTAATATTCCTATTACCTATGTAGAAGCCAGGGACTTTAAAGAGCGGTATACTTTCCCGGCAGCGGTAAGCCTTTCCACAGTGGCTACCACTTCGGCTACCGTATACAGGGGAGAGAAAAAGACGAATCCCAATGTACGTATGATAGGAGGGGATGAGAATTACCTGGAATTGTCCAGTTACGGACTGAAGGAAGGACGTAATCTGAATGATCTGGATGTACAGTCGGGACGTAATGTGGTCATCATAGGGGATGATGTGGCTAAAAAGCTGTTTGGCAATAACCGGAAAAATATTATCAACAGTAGTATACGGGTAGGGAATGTGCGTTATCGTGTAGTAGGCTTGCTGGCAGTTAAGGGAAGCGGTGGATTTATGAGTGCAGATAATGTGGTGATTACTACGGTGAATAATACACGCAGGATCTTTAACAGGCCGAATATGTCTTACAACATAGGTGTTTCTGTGAAAGATGTTACCAGGATGGATGCTGCTGTGGGCGAGGCGACTGGTCTGCTGAGGATCGTCCGTCACCTGCATCTGAATGAAGCCGATAATTTCTATATCAGTAAAAGTGACAGTATTGCAGAAATGCTGTTCAGTAGCTTGAGCAAAGTGACATTTGCGGCCGGTGCGATTGGGGTTATTACCCTGTTGGGTTCAGCTATCGGATTGATGAATATCATGTTGGTTTCTGTAGCCGAACGTACACGTGAAATTGGAGTTAATAAAGCGCTGGGAGCTACCCGCTTTACTATTCGCCGGCAGTTTGTATATGAGGCTATTATTATCAGTACGTTAGGAGGAACGCTGGGTGTATTCCTGGGAATGCTGGTAGGAAATCTTGTGTCTGTATTATTAAATACCAGTTTTATAGTGCCCTGGTTGTGGATATTCCTTGGCATCATTACCTGTGCTGCGGTGGGGTTAGTTTCAGGTATTTATCCTGCCATTAAAGCCTCCCGTCTTGATCCTATTGTTGCATTACGTTATGAATAAAAAAACAGTTGCCAACACTTAATACTTATACATGGCTATATTAGTTGTTCTGCTTTCAATTTTGTTGTTGGTATTCCTCGTTGCTTATCTCCGGCTAAATACGTTTATCGCCTTCCTGGTTGTGTGCCTGTTCATGGGCCTGGCGCTGGGAATGAAGATTACAGATATTACGCAGTCTGTACAGACTGGTATTGGTAAAACACTGGGATCACTGGTGATCATTATTGTGTTTGGTAGCATGCTTGGTAAGCTGGTTGCGGAGAGCGGAGCTGCACAACGCATTGCCAATGGACTGATGCATGTGTTTGGCCGTAAATATGTGCAGTGGTCACTGATGCTGACGGGATTTATCGTAGGCATTCCTTTGTTCTATAATATTGGTTTTGTGTTGATGGTGCCGCTTATTTTTACGGTGGCTGCCCGTACAAAACTACCTGCTGTATATCTTGGTATTCCCATGCTGGCATCTTTGTCCGTTACGCATGGTTATCTGCCACCGCATCCTTCTCCCACTGCATTGGTTGGTACCTTTGGTGCAAATATGGGTACCACATTATTACTGGGTATGGTGGTGGCCATCCCTTCCATTGTACTTGCAGGGCCGGTATTCAGTCGCTTTCTAAAGAAATATACGCAGGAACCTGCACCGCTTTTTAACATAGCAGCATTACCGGAAGAGCAATTGCCTTCCATGTTGAATAGTATCCTGGCAGCCTTACTGCCGGTGATTTTGCTGGCAGGTACTGCTTTACTGAAACTGGTGGTAGCACCTGATAGTATCTGCTTCAAAATCGCCACCTGGCTGGGGGATCCTGTAATCGTGATGTTGCTGGCTGTATTTAATGGTATCTACATATTGGGATTACGCAGAGGTACGCCTGTAAAAAAAGTAATGGGTTTACTGGATGAAGCTATCAGGGATGTATCTGTGATCATCCTGATCATCGGTGGTTCCGGCGCACTGACGCAGATGCTGCTGGACAGTAAAGTGAGTGATGTAATAGCATCCAGCTTGCGGGATATGCATATGAATCCGTTGTTACTGGCGTGGAGTATTGCTGCGCTGATTCGTGTAAGTGTAGGTTCTGCTACGGTAGCAGGGTTAACAACTGCCGGTATTATAGCGCCTATTGTAGCAGGTTCCTCTATCAATCCTTCCCTGATGGTATTGGCAACTGGCGCAGGAAGTTTGATGTTCTCCCACGTGAATGACGGAGGTTTCTGGATGTTCAAGGAGTATTTCAATTTATCAGTAAAGGATACATTTAAAACCTGGACAGTGATGGAAACAATTGTATCTGTGGTTGGGCTGGGTGGTTGTCTGCTACTTAGTTTATTTGTATAATTATATCTTTAGTCTATAAAACAGGGAATTATATGTCAGCTACAGAAAATTTTAAAGCATTAGGATTGTCATTACCACCTGCACCAACTCCACTGGGTGTATATAAACCATGTCTGGTAGACGGTAAATATCTTTATTTATCAGGCCATGGTCCGGTACAGGATGATAAGAGCCTGATTATTGGTCGTATCGGTAGCGAGATGGATATTGAGCAGGGTAAACTGGCTGCGCGTCAGGTAGGATTGACGATGTTGTCTACGATTGTTGCCAACATTGGCAGTCTTGATAAGATCAAAAGAGTGATCAAAGTATTGGGTATGGTAAATTGTACGCCTGACTTTGGCCGCCATCCTTATGTAATAAATGGTTGCAGTGAACTGTTTGCTAAAATATGGGGAGAAGAGAATGGTATCGGTGTGCGTAGCGCAGTAGGTATGGGTTCATTGCCTGATAATATACCGGTTGAAGTAGAAGCGTTGTTCGAGTTATATTAATCTGACAATTATGCATTGGTACGAAGTTCATAACATCAATACCGTAGACTCTCCGGCGTTACTGGTTTACACAGAACGTATGCGCGACAATATCCTGGCGCTGAAAGCGACAGTAAATGATGTAAAGCGATTACGTCCTCATGTAAAGACCAGTAAAATGACAGAGGCTGCACAGCTGTTGATGGAAGAGGGAATTCATAAGTTCAAATGTGCCACTATTGCCGAAGCAGAAATGCTGGGTATTGCGGGTGCAACTGATGTATTACTGGCTTACCAGCCGGTAGGGCCTAAAGTAAGCAGGCTCCTGGATATTGTACAACAATATCCGGATACTAAATTCTCCTGTTTAACAGATAACAGTACCGCTGCTATTGCTATTGCAGCCTGTTTTGCAACAGCAGAACTGGTGATGCCGGTGTACCTGGACCTGAATGTAGGTATGAACCGTACAGGCATTGTTCCCGGAGAAGCAGCCCTGGCATTATACCAGGAATTGGAGCATCTACCCGGTATCCATCCCCTGGGATTGCATGCATATGATGGCCACCTGCATGATGAAGATGCTGTTGTGCGCAAGGAAAAATCTGATGCCGCATTTGCTCCTGTGCAGGTATTAGCCCAGGCTATTACTGACAGCGGCTCACCTGCCCCTTTAATCATAGCAGGAGGAACGCCTACCTATCTTTTTCATGCGGCACGTTCCGGTGTGGAATGTAGTCCCGGTACGTTTATCTTCTGGGACTGGGGATATCGTCAGCATATACCTGAGCAGGGTTTTGAATATGCAGCATTGATAATAACAAGAGTGATCTCTGTCATAGATCAGGAACGTTTGTGCCTGGATCTGGGACATAAATCTATAGCGGCTGAAAATCCGCAGCCACGTGTACATTTTCTGAATATACCGGGTGTGGAAATTGTATCGCAAAGTGAAGAACATCTGGTAGTGAAAGTGGCTGATACATCGTTATACCAGGTAGGTACCGTTTTCTATGGGGTACCTTATCATATCTGCCCTACTGTTGCTTTATACGAACGGGCAAATGTAATAGAAAACAATACCTGCATTGCACAATGGAAAGTTGTGGCAAGAGACAGGAAGATCATGATCTAAAAATAATAACATGTTTGCTATAGATGCGCACCTGGATCTTAGTATGAATGCAATGGAATGGAACCGCGATCTGCGGTTGCCTGTAAATGATATCAGGAAGCGTGAAGTGGGAATGAGTGATAAGCCAGACAGGGCCAAAGGTGTGGTATCCTTCCCTGAGTTACGCAAAGGTAACATCGGGCTGGTAGTAGGAACGCAAATCGCGCGGTATGTAGCTCCGGATAATCCTTTACCAGGCTGGTTCTCTCCTGAGCAGGCCTGGGCGCAGACGCAGGGACAGCTTACCTGGTATAAGACCATGGAAGAGGCAGGGGAGATTACACCTGTCACCGACCTGGCATCTCTGGAAAAACACCTGGCATTATGGAATGACGGAACACCTAATACCAACAAACCTATTGGTTATATCCTGAGCCTGGAAGGTGCTGATTCTATCGTGAACGTTAGCTATCTGGAAAGGGCGTATAACAATGGTTTGCGGGCAGTAGGGCCTGCGCATTACGGGCCTGGCCGTTATGCACAGGGTACGGATGCTACCGGTTTTATGGGAGAGCGTGGTCATGCCCTGTTAAAGGAAATGGAACGCCTCAACATTATCCTGGATGCTACTCATTTATGTGATGATAGCTTCTGGGAAGCACTGAAACATTTTAACGGACCAGTATGGGCCAGTCATAATAATTGCCGGGCGCTGGTGAATCATAACCGTCAGTTCTCTGATGATATGATAAAGGAACTGGTTGGCCGGGGGGCTGTGATAGGTGGCGCGATGGATGCCTGGATGATGGTACCTGATTGGGTAAGGGGTGTATCAGAGCCGAAAGCGATGGGAGCATCTTTGGATGTGGTAATCAATCACATGGATCATATCTGCCAGTTAGCAGGCAATACCTTGCACGTAGGGATTGGTTCAGATCTGGATGGGGCTTTTGGGAAAGAGCAATGTCCTTATGACCTGGAGACTATCGCAGACCTGCAGAAGATCCCTGATCTTTTAAAGAAAAGGGGATACACTGATACCGATGTTGAGAATGTCATGTATGGTAACTGGCTGCGGTTTTTAAGAAAGGCCTGGGCTTAATAATACAATTGGGACAATACATTAGTAGTGTCATTATCAGCCGGTTTCAATGTCTGGAATTTGGCATACTGATCTGCAGTTAAAATACTTTTCAGCTTCCTGTAAAACCCGTTATGCATGCTATTCAGCTTTGTATCATAAGTTTTGGGATTGCTGCCGGCCAGCGGGAGAATAAGGGACCGCTGGTTGAGAAATGCGGTTATCGCTTCAGATAACTTCGTTTTTTGTACATCTGTTAATGTCAGTGCGGTATTGAGTTTACTCACTATGGCATTGACATTTCCCTCAATATTCTGCATTGGCGCCTGTGCAAAACTCTGTTGTGCAGGGGCAATAAATGCAAAAATGCATAAGATCAGGGCGGAGATCCACATAGTTTTCATACAAAAGACTTTATCAGGAAGTTACTTTATTTACCCCATTTAATTACTGCATCACTATTTTAACTGGTTTAATCACCTTATTCATCGTAGAATCCAGACTGATATGCTCAGCAACGAATGTATTGTTATCAATCCATTTTACCTGGCCAGGACCCCAGTTGTCGAGCGCTATTTCTCCTATAGGTGTGATCGTACCGTTCTGGTAAGAGTATAATTGAAAACCATTGGCAGTTAAATCGGCTTCCAGATCGTAAGAAGAGCACAGGAAGTATTTTTTATCCGGAGAGATAATAGGGGCGCCCCATGTATGGGTAGTTACACCCGTGGATTGATCTACCAGTAAGAAATCTATTGATTCGTAATAAGTAGCGAATATGCCGTATTGTTTTATATCGGAGAGATAACCGGTATAGGTATATTCCGTATAGCTATCATCATGTTCGGGATGTATATTACTGGCCAGTACTATATGGCGCCCATTTTCCAGTGTAATGATTAATGAATCACCGAGCCGCTTTATATGCCCGTTTATATCATGATGGAGGAGAGTAAGTTCTGCACTATCAGAATCTACTGGCGGTTCTTCAGTAAAGGGAGATTCAGCGGGATCTATATCATATACAAGGAAGTTTTTATTCCCCATCTGGAATGTGTCTGTTGCAATAGGGGCCGGTTGAGCCTTGGGTATTGCTGTAGAATCGATGGTGGTATTGCCGGCCGTTTTCTGATGGCAGGCAGAGATGGATATTGTCAGCAGTAGGAGCAGTAGGTGTTTTTTCATATGACGGAACAAAGATAGTGGGCATGGGGGGAACAAAAAAATCCCGGGATGGAGCCCGGGATCTTTTAAACTAAAGATATTTGAGTTTTACTCAGCTACTACTTCAAATTCCAGTTCGGCTTCATTGCCTTTACCGAAATCCAGTCTCGCTTTGTATGTACCTAATTCTTTTACATCATCCAGGATGTGGATGCGGCGACGGTCGATTTCATAACCTTTTTGCTCTTTAATAGCACGTGCAATCTGCACGCCGGTTACGCTACCGAATATCTTACCGGATGTACCGGTTTTAGCGCCAATTTTAACAGGGCCTGCTTTCAGCACTTCCACCACTTTGGCGATTTCAGCCAACATTTTCTCTTCCTTAGCTTTCTGCACCTTCAGGCGTTCCTGCAGCTGCTTCATGTTGGAAGGACTGGCTTCTACCGCAAATTTCTGCGGAATCAGAAAGTTTCTGGCATAACCGTTTCTCACGGCAGCCAGTTCATTCTTCTGGCCCAGGTTATCTACGTCTTGTATTAAGATTACTTGCATTGTTAGTCGGTTTTAAGCACCTTTTACTCCCCGATTTACATCAGGATTCGCTGAGGTTTACTTTAAAAGGTCAGTAACGTAAGGCAACAAAGCCAGTTGACGGGCTTTTTTAATAGCCTGGGCTACTTTGCGCTGGAATTTCAGAGAGTTACCTGTGATACGGCGAGGTAACATTTTACCTTGGTCGTTCAGGAATTTCTTCAGGAATTCTCCGTCTTTGTAATCCACATACCGGATGCCCATTTTCTTAAAACGGCAGTATTTCTTCTGACGTTTCTCGGTTTTTACGGCCGTTAAGTACTTAATTTCTTGTTTTACTGCCATAATTTTAAGCTTCTACGGTTTTAGAATCAGTGTTCGCGCCATGCCTTTTGCGGTTATTGTAGATAACAGCGTATTTGTCAAGTGCGGTAACCATGTGACGTAATACATTTTCGTCGCGGTTGAGCTGAATTTTCAGCTTCTCATTGAGGTCGGATGGCGCAGTGTATTCCAGAACAAGATACATACCTGTAGTCTTTTTCTGAATAGGGTACGCCAGTGATCTTAATCCCCAGGGATTTTCGTGCGTAACTTCGCCACCATTATCTTTAATGATATCGGCGAATTTCTTTTGGGCGACTTTGTAGTCTTCCTCAGAAAGCACAGGGGTAAAGATCACCATCAATTCGTAGTTCATAATTTCCCTGATTTTAGAAAATTGTTAATAAAAAAATTTGGAGTGCAAAGATACTCAAAATGTGGAGACGAGCAAATAAAAGGCCGTTCCCGGGATGGAAACGGCCTATTTCTGTTTGGTTTTCAAAAAAGACTTAGTGGTTTACTAAAATCTTGCTTACCTGAGAGCCTTCCAGGCTTTGTACGCGAAGGAAGTATACGCCAGTCGGTAAATTATTGATATCCAATGTTTTAAAGTTTCTGCCTTTATTGACCATAATCTGAGACTGGTACCTGATATGACCTTGTATGTCAATTAGTTGCAGCTGAGCCGGTCCATATTTTTCCATATCCAGCCATATCTGCAGCTGGTGACCAAAGATACACCAGAAAAGTTTTTTCCAGATATCCCTGAGTGTCACTACAACTCTTTGTGTATCACTGTAAGTAACTGTACCATCTTTCCCAACTATTCTGAGCCGGTAAAAAGATAACCCCAGCCATGGACGGGTATCATAAGTGAGGTAATTGCTGGGCAGATTAACGGTACCGTGTGCGGCAACCGTATCTATTGCGTCAAAGTTGCGCATGTTACGGGAGCGTTCCACCACAAAATAGGCAGCATTGATCTCGTATGGTGTCTGCCAGCTGATTTTCACATTACCTGAGTCTTCAACAGCGGTGAAGTTATTAACAGGCAACGGATTCGCCAGGGTATGCAGGTTGTAACTGGTTTGTACAGGGTAGTGGTCTGTAGTAGTGGTACCGTAACTGCTTACCAGTTTTTCCACTTCTTTACGTACACGGGCAGAGCCTGGTACATAAGCTATTGCCAGTTCGTCTGAGGCCAGTACATTATCTATCACCGTATTAAAAGAGGTGGTGGATTGTTGTCCGGCCAGGGCGAGCGGCAGCGTAAGTGGTTTATAATGAATGGTGTCATTCATGAAGTCTATATAAGAGGTCGTAGTGTCCGGCGCTCTTTCCGTTGTGATGGTTTTATCCAGTGCATCATTGAAATCGCCCAGGATCGCAAAGTTGCTGGATGGGTACTGTGCATCCAGGGAATCCTTTAATTCCAGGTTGCCATCTTTCCGGCGCTGCCAGGAAGCGATCTTGTCCGCGGTGGTGCCTGTATTGGCTTTTGCATGGATCAGTATAAAATTGATCCGGGCACTGTCACCGTTCAGCTTTGCTTTTGCTTCCATGAAGAAGGGGAAGCGGCCGGATGACCAATTATAGTAGGCGTTACTGCTACCGCCTTTTCTTAATACGCCATAAGAGCGAATGCTGCTGACAATGGATGTTTTATATACAAAGGCCAGTTTCTGGGCAGAGATATAATCCGGGTCAGTGATGCTGTCTGCATAAGAGCCAAAGTCAGAAAGTATGTAACTATATCCGTTCAACTGGCTCACCACTGTTCTGAAACGGGCTGTATCCACTACTTCTGCCAGTGCAAAGATATCTGCATCCAGCTTTTTAAGGATAGTGGTCACATTGGCCTGTTGCAGGCTATCATTGGCCGGGTTCTGTGCCGGACTGCCAAACCATTCTATGTTCCAGTTCACCACTTTCAGCGAACGCAGGGATGTACCGGAAAGGGTAATATCAGGAGTGCTGATTCCTGAGAAGCTGATACTACCACTGTAAGCCTGGTTGGCGGTGGTAGGAAGGAACTTCACCCAGGCTGTTTGCAGGCTGTCTGCCTGTGCAGCTGTATAAGTCAGTGACGGACTATAAGAACCGCTGCTGTCTTTGGCCAGGAGGAACCCTGCGGAAGCAGTGATTGTCAGGTTACCAGTGAAATCGTTGCCCTGGAAGGTAAACGACTGAGGAGCTGATTGTTGTCCGGAAGGTATATAGTCGAAGTCTATGCTGGCTGGGCTTTTATCAATTGTAGGCAGCGGTGCGGTAACACTGTTGCCGATATGTACATCGTCTATTGTCCAGCGGGCGGCATTAAGCGTAGGGGAAGCAGTGTATACAAACGCTACATACACGCTGGCCTGCTTAAAGGCGGCTAAATTTATACTGTCAGATGTCTTCCATACATCAGACAGCAACTGGGGGAAGCGCCCGTTAATAGCCGTCCAGGTGGCATTGTGAGGATTGCCTGTTCCGCTGTAGTTGGTAGATACCAGCAGTTGCAGGGTAGGACCGGCGAAGGCAGTGCGGCTGGCAAAACCCAGCAACGGATAATCGAAGCTAGTGAGGTCAAATGCCGGAGATATCAGCCAGTCTTCATTTTCAACAGGTCCACCACTATAGCCGTTTATCTGTACACCATTGGTGCTGTTTTGTCCGAATGTGGTACAATCCCATACCTGAGCGCCGCTCAGACTATATTGGGTGAAACCGCTGAGGGTACCGGTGCCGGAAGTACAGTTATTGAAGTCAAAAATGAGTTGTTGAGCACCGGTGCTGAACCGCCATGTTGTACTGTCTGTAATGCCTGCAAAGACATTACCGCTCAGGTCCAGTATGGCAGCGCTGTCCAATGTAATAAAGTAGGTCTGCAGAGGGTGAAGGGCTGCTGTTAAAGTAAGGGCTGCGTTACTGATGGTAAGGCTGCTTACAGGGAATGCCTGTTGTGTACCTGTAGTAACATCATGGAGGATGAGCTGTCCGCTGCCTGCCTGTATGTTTTCTGTAAAGGTAATGACAGGCAGTGTAGTCGGTGCTACGTCAGTAGCGCCATTTGCCGGCAGCAGTGCTGCGATGGCAGGTGGTGTGGTATCCGCGCCGCTGCCTCCTGCTGTTATATTGTCTATGGCAAAGGAAGGACGTGAGCCAGCACCGCTTATCTGCCGGTTTACCCAGCGGAGCTGCACCAATGACTGGTTGTTACAGTCAGCAGGTAATACCAGTGTTTTAGTAGCAGGGTCCAGGGGAGTGGTCACTCCGGAAGTAGTCTGCGTGGTCGTGGTATTCTGATATTCCGTACCGGTAATGTTGGTAAAACTGCCGGTACTGCCAATGCGGTATTGCAGGATCACCTCATTGATGCGGGTATTACTGGTGCCATCATAGGGATTGCGCAGTGTCATCACATCATATTGAAAAGAGATGTTTACCTGTCCGCTGGTGTTGATAGCCAGTACCAGGGAGTTGTCTACACTGCCACTGTTCAGGAAACCCAGTTTACCGTTGTAATTATATACACCATTGGTAGTGCTGGAAGCAGTACCGGTAGCCAGCGCTTTATCTGCTGACGGAGTGGCGGTATTAAAAGCGGCAGAAGGGGAACCCGTAAGTGTCCATCCCTGCCATCCATCCGGGTAGGTGGTAGAAGTGGAGGGCAGTGCATCAAATGTTTGTTGGTAAGGCAACGGCTGTGGAGACGGTTGTGTTTGCGCATAGGCGTGTGTAAAACCGATAACCACAAGAAACGAGAGTAGAGTTTTCTTCATGTAAAACGACAGTTTAGTTTATCAGGGGTGGGTAATAACTATATATTAGGTATGTTCAAGCTAATGGTAATTAAAACTACAACATTTGTGTTAGAGTTCTAAATGTCTGTACATGAATTATTTGTTAAGATAAGGCGGACAGTTTGTCAGCTATCCGTCTGCTGGCATGTCCTTTGGAACCCCTTCTTTAAAAATTGACACCCATGCAGAAAGGCGCAATACGTGTTCAAACAGAGAACATTTTCCCCATTATCAAAAAATTCCTCTATTCGGATCATGAGATCTTTATCCGCGAGCTGGTGAGTAATGCAGTTGATGCGACCCAAAAGCTGAAAACCCTTGCCAGTGTTGGCGAATTCAAAGGCGAACTGGGCGCCCTGGAAATAACTGTAAAACTGGATATAGAGAAAAAAACGCTGACTATCTCCGACTGTGGTGTTGGTATGACAGCGGAAGAAGTTGATAAATACATTAACCAGGTAGCTTTTTCAGGTGCAGAAGAGTTCCTGACTAAATATAAAGGTCAGGGTGACGGAACGAATATAATCGGCCATTTTGGCTTAGGGTTCTATTCTTCCTTCATGGTGAGCAATGAAGTGGAAATCATTACCAAATCTCATAAGGAAGGTGCTGCTGCTGTACGCTGGGAATGTGATGGCAGTCCGGAATATACGCTGGAAGAAACTACTAAAGAAGATCGCGGTACTGACATCGTGATGCATATTAATGAAGAAAGTGAGGAGTTCCTGGATGAGCATCGCATACAAACCATCCTTGAAAAGTTCTGTAAGTTCCTGCCGGTACCTGTGAAGTTTGGCGACAAACAGATTAACAATACAAATCCCGCCTGGACTAAAAAGCCAAGTGAATTAACTACAGAAGATTACCAGAACTTCTACAAGGAATTATATCCTTTCTCAGAACCACCACTGTTCTGGATTCATCTGAATGTAGATTATCCTTTCAGTCTTACAGGTATTCTTTACTTCCCCAAAATCAATAAGAGCTACGAAATACAGAAGGATAAGATCAGTCTTTATTCCAACCAGGTATTTGTAACTGATGAAGTAAAAGATATCGTTCCTGAATTCCTGATGTTACTGCATGGTGTTATTGACAGTCCGGATATTCCACTGAATGTTAGCAGAAGTTACCTGCAGGGAGATCCCAATGTGAAAAAGATCAGTGCTTATATTACAAAGAAAGTAGGGGATAAGCTGGATGAAATATTCCGTAACGACCGTCCTGGTTTTGAAGAAAAATGGGAATCTATCGGTTTGTTTGCCAAATATGGTATGATGACAGACGATAAGTTCCAGGAAAAAGGGAACAAGTTCCTGATCATGCAGGATGTGGATGCCAGCAAATATTACACACTGGAGGAATACAAACAGGAAGCTACCGCCTTACAAACTAATAAAGATGGTAATCTGATAATCCTGTATGCAACTAATCCTATTCAACAGGATAGCTATATACAGGCTGCTAAAAACAGAGGATATAAAATTGTGAAGATGGATACGCTGGTAGATGCCGCGTTTATCAACACGATGGAATCCAAATGGGAAAAAGTATCCTTTACCCGTGTGGATGCAGATATCACTGATAACCTGATTGATCAGAATGAAAAAGCAGACAGCGTGTTGTCACAGGACCAGGAAGCAAAACTGAAAGAGTTGTTTGGTCACCTGCCACAGCAGCATGTTAAAGTAGAACTCAAAGGTCTGAGTGCTGAAGCGCAGCCGGTAATTGTAACCCGTCCGGAATTAATGCGTCGTATGAAAGATATGGCAGCAGCCGGTGGTAGTGGAATGAGCTGGTATGCCAGCATGCCTGATGAGATTAATATGACAGTAAACGCAAATCATCCGATTTATTTGCAGATCCTGAATGAAGGTGATGAAGACAGACAACAGAAGAAAGTGCGTAACCTGGCCGACCTGGCGTTGTTATCACAAAACCTGTTGACAGGTGCTGATCTTACCGCCTTCGTGAACAGAAGTGTGGAATTAATGGAAGGTGAGAAAAGGAACTAAATAAATAAACGTATAAATATAAATCCCGTCCGAGGTCTATAACCCGGACGGGATTTTTTTATGTGAGAAAGTGAGATTACCCAAAGTGGTGAATGATAAGCAAATTGTGATAATAGCTCTACAATCTTAGGGTTTCGAACTTCTGATATCGATTACTTTTAACTGCAGATTCATTTTACCATTCCATTCAATTTCATCAATAGTAAAAACCATATCAAATGGCTGATGAGTGGATACAATGGGGAATTTTTCGGACATGTAGAATCCGATACCTGTATGAGAGATAGATGACCTTCCCTGTTTTACAGAGAATTTTATGTGTTCATCTTTTACCAGGCGGGAATACCCGCTGTCCATTACATTTCTTACAAGGAAAACAGGCCGGAGATTATCTGGTCCCAGTGGTTCAAATTGCTGGAGTATTCTAAAAAACTTGGGTGTAATATCGTGTAATGTGATCTCTGTATCGATCACTATTTCCGGCTTCAGTAGCTCTGGGTCTATGCTTTCGGCAACTACCTGCTCAAATCGTTCCTGAAAAGCAGGAACATTTTCAGGCTTTAGTGTCATGCCTGCCGCATAAAAGTGACCTCCATAGTTTTCAAGAAGATCTTTGCATTTATGGATAGCTTCGTATACGTTAAACCCGGTCACAGAGCGGGCGGAGCCCGCAACTTTATCATTGCTGAGTGTCAGAATGATAGTAGGTCTGTAATAATGTTTATCTATAAGACGGGAAGCAACAATCCCCACCACACCTTTATGCCAGTCTGGTTTATAGAGTACTGTTGATTTACGGCCCTGTAATTCTAAATCATTTTCTATAATGGCAACTGCTTCTTTGGTGATAGTGCTGTCTACTTCTTTACGGTCGAAGTTATCAGCGTGTAACACTTTCGCGATCTCCATCGCCTTTTCCATATCTGTTTCTACGAAAAGGTTAACGGCTTTACGGGCATCATCCATTCTACCGGCAGCGTTTACACGTGGTGCAATTACGAATACCAGGTTAGAGATGGTGAGTTGTTCTTTCAGACCACTCAGCTGTATCAGTGCCTGTATACCGGGAAGGGGGGATTCATTTACCTTTTTAAGTCCATGAAAAGCCAGCACTCTGTTTTCTCCTGTCATAGGAACGATATCCGCTGCAATGCTGGTTGCTACAAGGTCGAGATAACGGTGAACGCTTTGTTCCGGTACATTCTGTTTCTGTGCAAAAGCGGAGATCAGCTTATAGCCAATACCACAGCCACTCAGTTCTTTATATGGATAGGGACAGTCGTACTGTTTAGGGTTTAATATCGCTACAGCCGGAGGTAGTATGGCATCCGGCAGGTGGTGATCACATATTACAAAATCAATCCCATGCTCTTTTGCCCAGGTGATCTGTTCCACGGCTTTAATCCCGCAATCCAGTGCTATCACAAGTTTTACATCATTATCACGGGCATATTCTATACCCTGTGTGGATATACCGTATCCTTCGCGGTAACGGTGAGGGATATAAAATTCTATATTATCATATAAGGCGTGTAGAAAATCATATACAGTAGCCACGGCAGTGGTACCGTCCACATCATAATCTCCGAATACCAGTATTTTTTCTTTCATGAAAAAGGCATGTTCAATGCGGGAAACCGCTTTGTCCATGTCTTTCATTAACCAGGGATCGTGAAGATCGGCCAGGGTAGGGCGAAAAAATAACCGGGATTCCTCATACGTATGCATTCCCCGCTGTACCAGTAACCTGCATAACAGGGGGTGTATGCGCAGTAAGGACTGTAGCAATGCTTCCTGTTTAGGTTGATAAGATCTTACTGTCCAGCGTTTTTGCATCAAGGCGTATTAGTTGTAGTATCTAAAGAAGGTTAAATTGTCTCTTTTGTCGGAAGATAGGTTTTATATTTTAAAAAGTACGGTCTGTTGTATATCTAACGAGAGTTTCTAACCCGGCCCGGATGTCATTTTCGGGAAGACTGTGGAGGATTGCAAGGGCTTCGTCCCTGTATTCGAACATTTTATCTCTGGTATATTCAATGCCACCAGAGGTTTTCACCAGTTCTATGACTTCAGCTACACGTTCTTTATCTGTGTTGTGATTCTTCACAATGTTGATAATACGGCGTCTGATTTCAGTAGTGGCGTGTTCGAGAGTATAAATAAGAGGTAGTGTGAGTTTCTTTTCCCGGATATCTATACCGGTAGGTTTGCCTATTTTGTCGGAGCCATAGTCGAAGAGGTCGTCTTTGATCTGGAAGGCGACTCCCACCTTTTCTCCAAAGAGGCGCATCTTTTCTGTGATTTCCTCATCTGCAGTGGTACTCCATGCGCCTGCTGCACAGGCAGAAGCCAGCAGGGATGCTGTTTTACGGCGAATGATTTCGAAGTAGATGTCTTCTTTAATATTAAGCTTGCGGGTTTTCTCTATCTGTAGTAATTCACCTTCGCTCATTTCCTTTACGGCTTCGGAGAGTATCTGTAAGGATCTGAAATCATTATTATTAAGAGACAATAACAATCCTTTAGATAATAAATAATCTCCTACGAGAACTGCGATCTTATTTTTCCACAAAGCGTTGATAGAGAAAAATCCGCGTCTTTCATTGGCATCATCCACAACATCATCATGAACGAGAGTGGCTGTATGAAGAAGTTCTACAAGTGCGGCTGCTCTGTAGGTACCTTCCTGTATGTCGTTACTGAAGAGTTTTGCGGAAAGGAGTACAAACATGGGCCTGATCTGCTTTCCTTTGCGTTTAACGATGTAATGCATGATCCTGTCCAACAGGGGGACATGACTTTTTACAGAGTCTGCAAATTTGCTTTCAAAATCTCGTAATTCCTTACTGATCAGGTGTTTAATTTCGTCCATAGGTGTACTAAAAAGATTGCTAAGCTATGCTTTTAAAGTTAAAATTTAACAATTTGGCCCCTAATTTGTATATAAGGGAGTAACATAACTTTAACATTACTTTGTTTTAGTTATAACAAATATGCTTATTCGTTATATACCAAACCAAATTAAGGTATGGCATTTGTTTTGACTAAGCGCTAATAGTTAAGTAGTTATCAATGAAAATAATATTGCAACAAAAATTTGAATTATCGTTTGAGAATTTTACCTTTGCTGGGTAAAAAAACGGGTTATTAGTAAATTTTTAACAGTTTTTAAATAGAAAACAATTATGGCAAGCAAAAAGTACTTATTACTGGGCGGCGCTATGCTCTTAGCGGCGTCTACCAGTTTTGCACAAGTTACCCCTGTTTATGACGCCCTGGATTCAACCAAAGTTCCAGCTTCAAGACAGGCCCAACAGAACAACTTCTCCAACCACCAGTATGATTTCCCTGCGAAACCTCGCGATATGTGGGAATTAGGTTTCCATGGTGGATTGCATGTGATCAACGGTACCATTCCTGCTAGACCAGGATTTGGTGGCGGTATCTCTCTGAGAAAATCACTTGGTCACACTTTTTCTGTAAGAGCTGAATACACTGGTTCTTTCGATAAGGGTATGGACTACAGATTAAGACCAGTTATTACGAACAATAGTAGTGCATGGGCTGCTACAGCTGCTGCGAACGGCGGTATGATTGTTCCTAACTACAAAACAGCTACTCACCAGTTGTCTTTCGACCTGATTGCTTCCCTGAGCAACATCCTGTTCTACAAGGCTCAGCCTAAAGTAAACTGGTATGTATTCGGTGGTTACAGCCTCGGTCTGATCGATGTTGACGTTGATGCGTTGAATAGCAGCAATGCCGCTTATAATTACTCTGGTATTGATTTCACAGCTAGTCGTAAAGACATCCATAGCCAGCTGAAAGCTCTTGGTTATGGTGATAGCTACGAATCTAACGCTCCTTCACAGGGTAACAGAGCTAGCATCGGTCGTAAAAGCGACAACCAATTACTGCGTCACGGTGCTGACTTCGGTACTGGTGTTGCATTCAGAGTGTCTAAACGTTTCAACATTGGTGTTGAAGAAAAATACACACTGTACTTTGATGACTATCTGGACGGTTACTCTGCTCCATTTAGCAACCACAAAGATGCATTCAGCTACACAAGCATTCGTCTGAACTTCAACCTTGGTAATCCAGCTAAACGCGTTGAGCCATTATGGTGGATAAACCCTCTGAACTACGCTTACAACGAACTGAGCGCTCCTCGTCACATGAAGCTGCCTACTCCGGTATTGCCTGATGCTGATGGTGATGGCGTAACTGATCAATTCGATCGTGAGCCTAATACTCCAGCAGGTGCTCCTGTAGATGTACACGGTGTTGCTAAAGATACTGATGGTGATGGTGTTCCTGACTTCAAAGACAAACAGCTGATCACGCCTACTTATTGCCAGCCAGTTGATGCTGATGGTGTTGGTAAATGCCCAGATCCTGAATGTTGCAAAGACAGAGTTGTTAAGACTGATTGCAATACCTTGGTTCTGCCAAGTGCTTCTTTCAAAGGTAACTCTACTAAAGTTTCTGCAGAAAACGAAGCAATTCTGTCTAGCGTAGCTAACACGCTGAGAACTAGCCCATCTTGTAACATCCTGGTTACCGGTCACGCTGGTGCTAAGGGTAAGAAAGGTGGTGTTGATCTGAGCAGCAGAAGAGTAGACGCAGTTATTGATTACCTGGCTGACAAGCAAGGTATCGATCGCGGTCGCTTCATCAAACAAAACACTCCTGGTGAGTCTAGCACTGTAGATTTAGCTCCTGCTAACTAAGTGTTTCACTAGTGAAGATATAAACCCCGTCCTGGCTTATTGTCAGGACGGGGTTTTCACATTGGGGGGATACCCGTTCAAATACTCATTTGTAGATATCCACATTTCGACTTACCTTTGGACGCTTTTTTAATCAATTGCATACTTGTGAGAAAAGAAGACATTAACAGGGTAAGCCTGGCCGGCTTAGTAGTAGCACTAGGTATTATTTACGGTGATATTGGAACCTCTCCGTTATACGTTTTCAAAGCTATAGTAGGTAATAACCCCGTAAGCGATCTGCTTATTATAGGTGGTATCTCCTGTATCATCTGGACGTTGACTTTACAGACAACTATCAAATACGTGATCCTGACACTCCGTGCCGATAACAAGGGCGAGGGCGGGATTTTTTCATTATATGCCCTGGTAAGAAGGCATGCCAAATGGGCCGTAATATTTGGTATGATCGGCGGTGCTGCCCTGCTGGCGGATGGTATCATCACCCCACCTATTACGGTAACCTCTGCTATTGAGGGGTTACGTACACTCGAAGTATTTAAGGACCTTAGTCAGTGGACGATTGTTAAGATCGTACTCACCATTATAACAGGACTTTTTGTTGTACAGCAGTTTGGTACTGTATCCATCGGAAAACTGTTTGGGCCTATCATGGTAGTGTGGTTTTCAATGCTTGGTATACTGGGTATGTCGCATCTTGCTGATGATCTCTCTATATTAAAGGCGTTCAGTCCGCATTATGCTATTGAGTTACTGACCACCTATCCACGCGGATTCATGATACTGGGAGCGGTATTCCTCTGTACTACCGGGGCAGAAGCCCTTTACTCCGATCTGGGGCATTGCGGAAAAGGTAATATCCGGGTTTCCTGGATATTTGTAAAAACCTGCCTGATCCTTAATTATCTGGGACAGGGTGCATGGTTATTGACGCAACGTGGTCAGATCATCCCTAAAGATCAGAACCCATTCTTTACTATTATGCCTGAATGGTTTGTCATCTTTGGGGTACTCATCGCTACACTGGCATCTATCATCGCCAGTCAGGCATTGATCTCAGGATCTTTTACACTGATCTCCGAGGCAATGCGGCTGAACTTGTGGCCTAAATTAAAAATCAATTACCCCACAGAAATGCGTGGGCAGTTATATATTCCCGGTATTAACACCATGCTCTTTGTTGGATGTGTGGCAATAGTACTGATCTTCAAAGAATCCAGTGCGATGGAGGCGGCCTATGGTTTGTCCATAACGATCTGTATGCTGATGACATCCTGCCTGTTCGCGTTCTATCTATATACACGACGGGTGCGGCTAAGTCTGATCCTCATCTACCTCATTATCTATTTTACTATTGAGTTTTCCTTCCTTTTTGCCAATCTGGTGAAATTCATGCATGGTGGTTATGTAACTGTAATAGTTGCAGGCATCCTCTTCCTGATTATGATTGTATGGTTTAAATCCCGTAAGATCAAAAACAGGTATGTGGAATTCGTGCGTCTGGAAGATCATCTGCCTATCATGCAGGAACTGAGTAACGATACTACTATCCCCAAGTATGCTACTCACCTTGTATACATGAGCAGTGCGGATAACCCGAAAGAAATTGAACATAAGATCATTTACTCCATATTGAATAAGAAGCCTAAAAGGGCGGATATCTACTGGTTTGTGCATGTGGATGTGGTAGATGAACCTTATCTCAGTGAATATTCTGTGCAGACGATCATTCCTAATGAAGTGATTCGCGTAGAGTTCAGGTTAGGATTTAAAGTGGAACAGCGTATTAATCTGATGTTCCGCATGGTGGTGGAAGATATGGTGCGTAATAAGGAAGTGAATATCACCAGTCGTTACGAATCATTGAGCAAGAACAATGTGGTAGGCGACTTCCAGTTTATTGTAATGGAAAAATTCCTTTCCCATGATAATGACCTTCCGCTGTATGAGCGCCTGGTTATGAGGATGTACTTCTTCCTGAAAAAGATCAGTCTTTCAGAAGAAAGAGGCTTCGGTCTGGACTCCAGTTATGTGACAATTGAAAAATATCCTTTGGTGGTGGCACCGGTCACCAATCTACAGCTAAAGCGGATTATACATTCTTAAAAAAGCAGACGGTTTACCGTCTGCTTTTTTTTACTTCACTTTTCCCGCTATTGTTTGTATTTTATCTGTCGAAAAGCAGCTAAAACCAAAACCACTTTATGTTCAGTAAACTTTATTGGGCCACCATACCAATGGCCCTAACCTGTGCATCCTATGCGCAACAGGTAAATTTGCCTTACCGGGATCTACCTGATCCCGCACCCCCGGTTTCCTGGGAAGCCGTTACCGGCTTACATGTCAGTTTTGCCAGTGCAGATATCCGCTATAAGAAGGGCAGCCCCCCGGATGCAGGCCTACAGTCTGAATGGAAGACAAAAGCCTGGAAAGGAGAGCAGGTACATACACAATTGCTGATATGGACCACAAAGCCTCTGAATGGCGTCACTGTAAATGTGCAGCCATTACAGGATGGTAAAGGGCATGCAATTCCTGCTACAGCCAGTTTTGTACGTTATGTAATGACGGATGGGCTGAATAAGGACGGCACGGGTTGCGGTTACCGGAAGACAACCGATTACGATTCATCCCTGGTAGAAGATGCCATAGACATTGTAAAGAAACAGGATATAGCAGCCAATACTACACAGCCGGTGTGGCTAAGTATAAAAGTACCCGCTGCTACTCCTGAGGGTATTTATCATGGCGTGGTGAAGGTAGGGACAGTAACCCTGCCTTACCAGGTGCAGGTATCAGCGTATACCCTGCCTCCGGCATCTAAATGGCAGTATCACCTGGATTTATGGCAAAGCCCGTATGCCATCAGCCGGATGCACAAAGTAAAAGACTGGAGTCCTGCGCATTTTGCCGCAATGAAGCCTTACATGAAAATGCTGGCTGATGCAGGCCAAAAGGTGATTACCACTACACTGATATATGATCCCTGGAATGGGCAAACGGAAGATATTTATGGCAGCATGATCAAATGGACCAGGCAGTCCAATGGCAAATGGTCTTATGACTATACCATCTTTGACAAGTGGGTGCAGTTTATGCTGGACCTGGGAATCCGTAAGGAAGTGAACTGTTATAGCATGATCCCCTGGAACCTTAAGTTCTGGTATTATGATGCAGCAATAGGGAAGGATACCTTTATTGTCGCCAAACCTGGTTCCGCCGGGTATGATGCTCACTGGCGTCCTATGCTCACCGATTTTGTAAAACATCTTAAAGCAAAGGGCTGGTTCAGTATTACTACTATCGCGATGGACGAGCGTACAATGGAAGATATGAAATGGACCATTGCGCTTATAAAGAGCGTTGATAAAGACTTCAAAGTATCACTGGCGGGTAGTTATCATGCTGAAATAGAAAGTGGCCTGGTGGACCTCTGTATCGCTTCTGCAGAAGTGATGCCTGCGGAAGTACTGGCTGAAAGAAAAAAGCGTGGGGACATCACCACTTATTATACTTATTGCCATGAAGGACATCCCAATACCTTTACATTTTCCCCACCTGCTGAAGCCACCTGGTTAAGCTGGTACGCAGCAATGAAAGGTTTTGATGGTTACCTGCGCTGGGCATATAACAGTTGGGTGAAAGATCCGCTGCATGATTCCCGCTTCCGCAGCTGGTCTGCCGGAGACACCTATTTTGTATATCCCGGTATGAGATCGTCTATCCGTTTTGAACGTCTGAGAGAAGGTATACAGGATTATGAGAAAATACGCTTACTGCGGGAGAAATTTACAAAAGAGAATAATACTGCAAAGCTGCAGCAACTGGAAACATTGTTGTCATCTTTCCAACTGGATGCGCTGAAAACGCAATCTGCCGCTGATATGGTGCAAAAGGCACAGGCGGGATTAAATGAATTCTGATAATAAAGCAGGCTGGCTTTATAGCCTGCCTGCTAATTTTTTAGTCCATATAAAAAACGAATTTCCCCATTCTTTCATCACGCATTGCTTCCATGATTTCTTTAGGATTCTTATGGATGATTTTATCACAAAAAGGGGATGGGTGGTCACATAAAGAGTTATCTTATCATACGAACACACAATTTTGCAGGGATAGAGTTGTTATCTATTAAAATCATTAGCCTTGCTGACTTATCATTTGAAGAAACTGTTAACCATTACCGGACTTATTTACACTGGTTATATAATCTCCTTTTGTGTTATAACAAGAAAGTTTACACTTCCTTACCCTGATTATTTATCCAGTGATACGATCGCTTTTACACTATTGTTTGCTACAATTATTCATGTACATTATGATTTTATCTTCAGTAAATATGCCAACAGAAAGAAATGGAGACAGTACCTGTTGTTTTCGTTTTTATTATCTATTGTATTTTTTATAACAGATTACCTGATATACGATGATACCGGCAGTGGCATGATACAGCAGTTTCTCATTGTGTATCCTGCAACGTTTGTATATGCTTTACTCATCGCACAAATCCGTCAGCGAACAATCAGGGCTGAGATGGAAAAAGAACTGGCAGAAGCCCGGGTAAAAGCGATGCAGGCACAGATACATCCTCATTTCCTGTTCAACACACTTAATAGTATTTACAGTACTTCTTTGCAGGAAGAAGCAAGGAAAACATCTCATCTCATCGAGATGTTTTCGGATCTGTTAAGATATTCTATTGATGATAATGATAAGAAAAGAGATATCATACAGGAATTCGATTTTATAACAAATTATGTAAATCTTCACAGAACACGTTTGCTTGCCGATCACGTATTAGAATATGATGTAAGCATTGATGCCAATAATTGCAAGATCTATGCAATGCTTTTACTGCCGTTTATTGAGAATGCGTTTAAGTATGGGCTGGCAACAAATAAACCATCTAAAGTAAGAATCGATCTTCGTGTTAAAGCCAGACAATTATCACTGCATGTTGAGAATGATATTCAGGCTGCAACAGGCAAGGGTTCAGGGATAGGACTGAAGAATACGCGGGCACGACTGAACCTGTTTTATCCCGGAAGATTTGCACTGAAGAATGAATGGCATAACAACAAGTATATTGTTTCGCTGGTAATAGATTTAGCCAATGATTAAGGCAGTAGCTATAGATGACGAACCTCTTGCTCTGGAAGTTATAAAGAACCACTTCCAGGAATTTAAAGGAATTGAACTGGCAGCCTGTTTTACCAATGCCGCTGATATGTATTCATTTTTAGAAGTGAATGATATCAGGCTTATATTCCTGGATATTCATTTAAAAGAAGTTTCCGGTGTAGACATCGCTCACTCTTTAAAGGATAAATATGCGATTATTTTTACTACTGCCCATACTGATTATGCTGTGCAGGGCTTTGACCTGGATGTAGTGGATTATCTTTTAAAACCTATAGGTTATAAAAGATTCGCAGCTGCATGTAATAAGTTTTTAAGCAGGTATGCTCAACTTGTCAGTACGGAATTATTAGTAAAAGAGGGAAATACTATACACAAGATAGATGCACAGGATATCCTGTATCTTGAATCTGCGGGCAATTACGTTAAACTATATTTTGTAAACAGATCCATTTTAAGCAGAAGTACACTAAAGGAAATAATCAGGGAATTACCACGTGGAATGTTTGTAAGAACACATAAAAGCTTTGCCGTAAATAAAGCAAAAGTCACTTCCATAGAACCCACTCAGTTGTGGCTGAAGAATATTAGTATTCCGATAAGCAGTAGTTTTAAAGAGAAGGTGATTTCAGGGATAAACAGAGGAGAACTATAGGATAATAAAAAAAAGTCCTCCGGGGAACCGGAGGACTTTTTTTTAACACAACTAAAAAACAATCAAACATCGAATAGATCAATCGGGTTTTTTCCCGTCTAAAAAGGTATTAATCGTATTGATTTCTGCCTGGTTATTATGACTATCGGTTACAGTATAGTTAGAGTAAAAATTTTCCGCAGAACCCGAGCCATTATCGAGATCGATATTGCGACGGATATAAGCCGGAACGTTTTCCAATTCAGTTGCATTGTCTATGCCTTTCACATTAAAGCTGATGCTACGCAGTTTTGCAACTCTTTCAGCCTGCTTTCTTTTCTGTTCTTCCATCTGCTCATCAAAGTAATGCAGCTGAGGATGATGATCGGCAGATGCATCAGGTACCTGCTGGTCTTCTTCATGGAATACCATCTTCATGGCTGCTGCATCATCTGCAGAAGGAGGCGTACTGCCTGGTTCTATGAAGATGTGTGAAGGCCTGTCATATTGATTTGGCTGAATCACGTTAATGCCACCAGCAGATTGAGAAGACGGAGGAGCGGATACCGGCTCAATATTGAGTGTATAGTTCAACCTCTCCGGTTGTGGTGGAGTATAAGAGGTAACGGGCTGTGTCACAACCGGTTCTACCAGTCGTGGTGCCATATGGTCTGTAGGCTCTACCGTGAGGTTAGGCTTTTGACTCATTTTTTTTTCATCACCATCGCGACCCAGTTCCATTACGATCTTAGGTTGTTCTTCCACAGCATCCTGTGCAAGTCTTACCTGCTGGATAGGTCTTTGTTCAAAACCTGTTGCAATAATGGTTACACCAAGATTGCGGTCAAGTGTCTGATCATAACCAATACCCAGGATAACGTCGCAATCCTCACCGGCCTGGCTTTGTACGTAAGCCTGTATAGAATCCATTTCATCCAGTGTATGCTCAAAGTCGCCTTCAGCAGATGAGATGTTGATAAGGATCCATTTAGCGCCACGGATGTCGTTATCATTCAGCAACGGAGATGTCAGTGCTTCTTCGATAGCTCTCTGCGCACGGCCTTCGCCTTCTGCAACAGCAGAACCAAGTATAGCCACACCACCATTACGCATAACGGTACATACGTCGGCAAAGTCTACGTTGATCTGACCGGTAGAGTTGATCACATCTGTAATACATTTAGCCGCTGTAGCAAGTACGTTATCTGCTTTTTCAAAGGCTGCCCTGGATTTCAGGTCACCAAATCTCTGACGCAGTTTATCATTGGAGATGATCAGTAAAGTATCAACATAGTCTTTCAACCTGTTCACACCTTCATCTGCCTGTGCCATCCTTTTTTTACCTTCGTAAGAGAAAGGAGTGGTAACAATACCCACAGTTAAAATGCCGAGTTCCTTGCATATTTTAGCAATGATAGGAGCGCCACCGGTACCGGTACCACCGCCCATGCCTGCCGTAATGAAGGCCATCTTTGTATTTACCTCCAGTATCTTTTTGATTTCTTCAAAGGACTCTTCCGTCGCCTGTTCTCCTATGCGCGGATTAGCACCTGCACCTAGTCCCTGCGTTAAATGCGGTCCCAGCTGAATTTTGTTGGGCACAGGACTGTTAGCAATAGCCTGTGCATCGGTATTGCAGATGATAAAATTCACACCCTCAATGCCCTGGTTGAACATGTGGTTCACCGCATTGCTTCCTCCACCACCAATGCCTATCACCTTAATGATGGAGGATTTTTCTTTAGGAAGATCAAAATGTATCATGACTCTAATTCTTTTATGGGTTAGTTAGTTATAATTAATAATGCCCACAACAACTTATCCTATGGTCTATCTTATGTTATTAATTATTCGCGTATTAATTCCTGATTTTAAAACCGTTTGAAGCTGCAACAATTAAGCCACATACTATAAAAAACCTGTTAAAGCTTTGCATCCTCTTCTTCCGTGAACATATCTATGATCTTCGTTTTCATCCTGTCCAGGAATGTTTTTAGAGAAGCGTTCCTTTCTCTTACTCTCTTTTCCTGTGCCTGTTCAACGGTAGGCTCTTGTTCCCAATCACTTTCCTGCTGAACAGTTGCATTTGCAGCCTGTTCTTTGGCGAGGTAACTCGTATTTATTTTAACATAGTTTTCTTCTAATGCTCTGCGATCGTTCTCATAATCATTGTAACCTTTGAGAATGAGACCTACGCATGTTGCATACATTGGTCTTGTAAGTTCATCAATATGACCATTGGCAAGATGCTCGTTCGGATAACCTATACGTGCGCTTACACCTGTAGTATATTCTGTTAACTGTATCAGGTGTTTCAGTTGTGATCCTCCACCGGTAAGGATAATGCCGCCATTCAGCATTTTATTGTCCATACCTATCTGTTTCAGATGATACACTACAAAGTCCATGATCTCACTCATACGTGCCTGTATGATATGTGCCAGGTTCTTTACAGAGATCTCTTTCGGACTCTGACCACGCAGACCGGGTATTGTGATGTAGGCATTGTTTTTAGCCTCATCAGCCAGTGCGTATCCGAACTGTACCTTCATCTGTTCTGCCTGTGTTTTTAATACACCCAGGCCGTTTTTGATATCGTTGGTAATGTTCTCACCACCGTAAGGAATCACTGCTGTATGTTTCAGGATACCTTCATAGAAAACAGCCAGGTCGGTAGTACCGCCTCCTATATCCACAATAGCTACTCCTGCTTCAAAGTCCATATCACACATAACGGCAGCTGCAGACGCCAGTGGCTGCAATACCAGATCATGTATTTTAAGTCCGGATTTCTCCACACTACGGTTAATGTTACGGATAGCGTTTTTATCACCCGTAATGATGTGGAAGTTAGCACCCACTTTCACGCCAGACATCCCGATAGGATAGGTGATGTTCTGCAGGCTATCCACGATATACTGTTGTGGTATCACGTCAATGATCTGATCACTGGCGGGTATCACTGTTTTATATTGGTCATTGATCAGCTGATCAATATCTTTTTGAGAAATTTCTGCGTCAGTATCGCTACGAACAATGTCGCCGCGTGTCTGCAAACTCTTAATATGATGTCCTGCGATACCTACGTATACTTCATTTATCTCCAGGTTAGGATTGGACGCATAGCAGTTCTCCAGGGCCTGACGTATGGCCTTGATGGTTTGGTCGATATTCAGCACCATGCCGTGCTGAACACCAAAAGATGGGGCTTTACCGAATCCCAGGATTTCCAATTTCCCGTATTCATTCTTTCTTCCTGCAATGGCAGCAATCTTTGTAGTTCCAATATCGAGACCTACAATGATGGGAGCTTCCTGATTCATGGCGTTCTATTGTTTTTTGTTGTGTTAACAGATCTCTTCACCGGCTTATACACAGCTTTCGGTTCCTTCGTATGGGGTACCTTTTCCTTTTGTACTTTCGGTTTTGCTGGCGCAGGTTTGGGTGTTACCACCTTCGTCTTTGCCTTTGTTGTTTCCGGTTGCTTTACTTCTTTCGCGTGTGTTTGTACATGCTCAGTGCTGTCATGCGCTGCCGCAAGCATTGCACTGTCTGCAGCTGTCAGCGGTTTAGGCTGTTCTGCAGCATCTCTGCGTGTACATACTACTTCGTTCTCATAAGCAACGTCTATGCGTGAATAATTATTCCAGCCCACTTTACTCAATCCTTCTTTATAAAACGCCAACAGTTTGCTGAATTTCTTTTCTATATCAGTACCGTCACCAAATGCAATTACATGATCGCCTAATTTTGGTGTCAGTTCAAATTCGCGTTGTGGTGTGATCAGCACCTGGTCAACCTGCGCTAACCAGAATGGATCTGCCATAATAAAGCTGCCCATCTCTATCACCTGTGCTGCAAGTGTGCTGTCTGCCTTTTGCAGTTTAGTTGCATCTGTAGGGAAGTCCGTGAACACCGGTACCCTGGCTGCATAACGGGTAGATACCGGTATGCGGTCTCCATCCTTATCAAAGTAAAAGCTGCTGCCAGATAGGGTAAACACACGTGCTACCGGTTCCCGTTGTGTTACTTTGATATTCAGTTTGCGCTGGTTATCGATGAATATCTCAGCATTCTTTACCCAGGGATCACGTGATATGATCTTTTCCAGGTTGGCAATGTTGATGTTGCTGATAGACTTTCCCACAGGGTTTAATACCTTGTCGTATGCTATCAGCGCTTTAATATCTTTTTCTTCTATAAAGAAGTTGCTTTCATCACCTACCAGTTTTACAACTATGCCTTTACATTTGCTGGTTTCTTTATCCTGCACCGCCGCCATAAGCAATACCACGAAACCACACATCACTGCCATCCACAGCAGTGTTGTGCCTATCCGTTTTAATGCTTTTTTGGTTTTGGGTTGCATTGTTTAATTTTCTTCTTTAATAATTCTTTCTCCATTCAGGATCTCCTGCACCGGTTCTCTGAACTGATCGATATCTCCTGCGCCTGCTGTAATAAACAGGGGTGCATTATGAGATTTAATCCAGTCCTGCACATTTTCTTTTTCTATTACCTGCACCGGTACTTTTGTAATCTTCTCTGCTATCATTTCACTGCTCACACCTTCGATCGGTAATTCTCTGGCCGGATAAATCGGCAAAAGTAATACTTCATCTGCCAGTGAAAGACTTTCTGCGAAGCCATCTGCAAAGTCGCGTGTACGTGTGTACAGGTGCGGCTGAAATATGACGGTACACTTTTTATCAGGAAACAATTCACGGGCGCTGCTGATGAGCGCACGTAATTCTTCCGGATGATGCGCATAGTCGTCTATATACACCTGGTAATCGTTTCTGATAAGGTATTCGAACCTGCGTCTGATACCTTTAAAATCAGCGGTAGCTGCTTTTATTTTATCATCTTCAATACCCAGCAGGTGAGCAACTGCCACCGCCGCTACTGTATTTTCAATATTGTGCGTACCCCCGATTGGTAAATGTATATCACGCAGTGTCCAGTCTTTTGTTATTACATCAAACCTGTATCCACCGTCGTTTATTTTAATATTGGCGGCATATACATCTGCTTTGTTGTCCTGCAGGTGGTACCATAATTTGTTATCACCTTTCAGGTCAGCTGCACGTTGTAATCCCAGTCTGGCTACCAGTGTGCCATTTGGTTTTATGTTGGCAGAGTATTGTACAAATGCATCCTGCACTTCTTCTGCTGTACCGTAAATATCCAGATGGTCTGCATCCATAGCTGTTAATACAGCAATATCCGGATGCAGTTTCAGGAAGGAACGATCGTATTCATCTGCTTCGATCACAGCTACATTTCTGTCGCTGCTCCAGAAGTTCTGATTGTAGTTAGCACTGATACCACCAAGGAAGGCATTACAACCATAACCGCTATCCCTTAATATATGTGCAATAAGGGTAGAAGTAGTTGTTTTACCATGTGTACCACCTACTGTAATGGCAAATACTTCGCGGGTAATTTCCTGCAGTACATCACTGCGTTTTACTACCTCATAATTGTTTGCCTTATACCATTTCAATTCCTCATGTATAGACGGAATGGCTGGTGTATAGACGACCAGTTGCACATCCTTGTCTATCAGCGTTACATCTTCCGTATAATGGATCTGCATACCTTCTTTTGTCAGCTGGCGGGTAAGCCCTGTTTCGGTACGGTCATAACCGCTCACATGCACGCCCTTTTCATTAAAGAACCGTGCAATGGCGCTCATGCCAATGCCGCCGATGCCGACGAAGTATACACGTTGTATGTTATTCAGATCCATTTTATTATTTATCCGATTAATGTCATTACCTGTTTTGCAATTACCATATCAGCATTACTGTTTCCCAGCTTACCGATATTCTGCTCCAGTTTTTCCAGCAATGCTTTGTTTTGCACAAGGCTGAATAAAGTATTACCTAACTGTGCGGCTGCATCATCATTTTTGATGATCAGTGCAGCGTTCTTTACTACCAGGCTTTGTGCGTTGAAGGTCTGATGATCTTCAGCAGCAAAAGGGTAGGGCACAAATATCACCGGCTTTTTCACTACACATAATTCAGCAATGGCCAGCGCACCTGCACGGGATATTACCACGTCTGCGGCCTTATATGCAAAGTCCATCAGGTTAATAAAGTCAAACACCTTTACATGCGAACTATACGCAGATGCTGCTGCTTTGGCAGTATCAAAATATGGTTTGCCTGTTTGCCATATCAGTTGAATATCTTTTTCAACAAAGGTCGACAGCAAAGGATGTAATGCTTCATTGATTGCTTTTGCCCCCAGGCTGCCACCTACTGCAAATACAGTAGTTTTACCTGATTGCAGACCAAAATGCTGTAATGCTTCTTCCTTTGTAACAGCCGACTGAGTAATGTTCCCGCGAACAGGGTTCCCGGTTAGCACCAGCTTGTCTGCCGGAAAGAATTTTTCCATACCATCATAAGCAACGCAGATCTTCTTTGCTTTCTTTCCCAACATCATATTGGCTTTTCCGGCAAAAGAGTTTTGCTCCTGTATCAATGTTGGAATGCCTTTACGTTGTGCTTTCCGCAACATGGGGAAACTTGCGTAACCACCAACGCCTACCACAGCATGTGGTTGAAAGCGATCGATAATACGGCGAGCCTGCCCCAGGCTTTTTAATATTTTGAACGGCAGCAAAAGGTTCTTCAACATATTGCTGCGGTTAAAACCAGCTATTTCCAATCCTTCTATCTGGTAACCGGCCTGCGGCACTTTCTCCATCTCCATCTTGCCCTTGGCACCTATAAAAAGGATCTCTGTATTGGCATCTATCTTTTTCAACGCATTGGCAATAGCAATAGCCGGGAAGATATGTCCTCCTGTACCGCCGCCTGCTATGATAATTTTGCGTTGCATCATTTTTTAATTTTAAACTACTTGCATATTTTGTTCCATCACTTTCGCAATCCTTTCCTGTTCAATACGTTTGCCTTCCAGTTCATCCACATTTCGTGATACACTTAAGATAATACCGATGGCAAAACTGGTAAATATTACCGAGGACCCTCCCATACTAACCAGTGGTAGTGTAACCCCTGTAACTGGGAATAGCCCTACATTCACTGCCATATTCGTAAGTGCCTGTATCACAAGTGTAACGCTCAGGCCTACTGCCAGAAAAGCACCAAATGCGTATGGGCATTGACGAAATATGCGTATACTCCTCAACAGTAACAACATATAGGCCATCAATATCAAAAAGGCGCCAAAGATACCATACTCCTCTATAATAGTTGCATATATATAATCACTATATGCGTGAGGAAGAAAATTTCTTTGTGTACTGTTACCCGGGCCTTTACCCAGCAACCCTCCACCTGCTATTGCAATGTTTGCCTGTTGCACCTGGTAGGGTATTTCGGAATCTTCATTGTTTGTAAAATGTTCAATCCTTTTTAACCATGTCTCTGTACGCATCTTTATTCCTGTTATCCATGCAATGGCAAACATCAACAGGATCAATCCTACACCTGCACCTATCATAGCTAAAAGGAACTTAATAGGTACTCTGCCTATAAAGCACAATAGCATACAACTGGCGCCCAGCAGTAATGCAGTAGACATGTTAGCCGGCATGATCAGTACACAAACGATGCCCACCGGAATAATAATAGGCAGAAAGCCTTTCTTAAAATCAGTGATCACATGTTGCCGTTTGGACAGCTGTCTGCTTACATACATAAAGATGGCCAGCTTGGCCACATCGGATGTCTGGAACGTCAGATTAATCACCGGAAGCCGGATCCACCGGCTTGCTTCATTAAGATTGGATCCAAACGCCAATGTATATATCAGAAGAGGAATGGAGATGATAAACCCTATCTGTGCCGCACGTGAGTAAACTGTATAATTTACACGGTGGGCAAAATAGATGATCAGCAATCCCATTACCAGCACACTCAATTGTTTAAACAGGTAATACTCAGTATGACCTCCCTGCTCACGGTACGCCAGTGATCCTGTTGCGCTGTAAACAGCCAACAGGCTCACAAGTGACAGGAAGACCACAATGGTCCATATCACTTTATCGCCCTTAGTCCTTTGAAGTATACCGTCCATTTTATCTGTTTTAATTGTTACAGCTCCCTTACTGCTTCCTTGAACTGCTTGCCTCTGTCTTCATAATTTTTGAAGAGATCAAAGCTGGCGCAGGCAGGGGAGAGCAATACCACATCTCCTTTAGCCGCATGTTGAAAAGCTGCCTGTACGGCATCTTTCATGTTGCGTGTGTCTATCATCAGCGGGGTATCGTTTGATAATGCTTCCCTGATAGGAGCATTGTCAACACCCAGACAAACAATCGCCTTTACTTTTTCTTTCACCAGTTCCCTGATAGCACTGTAGTCATTGCCTTTATCTACTCCACCCATGATAAGGACCACTGGTGTTTCCATACTTTCAAGCGCAAACCACAGAGAGTTTACGTTTGTGGCTTTACTATCATTGATGAAATCAATCCCACGCACAGAGGCTACATGCTCCATGCGATGCTCCAGGCTCTTAAAGGAAGTAAGGCTTTCGCGTATCTTCTCTTTTCTGATGTCCATGGTGCGTCCTGCAATACCCGCTGCCATTGAGTTATATAAATTATGTTTGCCTTTAAGAGCAAGATCATACATTGATACGATCACCGGCTCGTCATTTACCTGGATGTTCACTTGTTCGTTTGCCATAAATCCTCCTTGCTTTAATGGTTCCATGATAGTAAAGGGTATTGTTGTTGAGTAAATTGTTTGTTTTTCTAAATGTCTGATGATTTCAGGATCGTCCTTGCAATACACAAAGTAATCTTCAGGCCCCTGATTCATCGCTATGCGGAATTTTGATGCCACGTAGTTCTCCATTTTGTAATCGTAACGATCCAGGTGATCTGGTGTTATGTTTAATAAAATGGCTACGTTAGGTTTAAACTCTTTTATATCGTCCAGTTGAAAACTGCTTATTTCCACTACATAATAATCTGCCGGGGCAGTAGCTACCTGCCGGGCATAACTAAGTCCAATGTTGCCTACCATGGCGGCATTGAGTCCTGCCGTTTCAAAAATGTGAAACGTCAGTGCGGTAGTGGTGCTTTTACCATTACTTCCCGTAATAGCAATGATCTTTTTATCCTTGCTGAAACGGTATGCCAGTTCTATTTCTGAAATAACAGGAACCTGTTTCTCCCTCACTTTCTTCATCAGTTCACTCTTTTCAGGAATACCCGGGCTTTTCACAATTTCATCTGCTCCCAGGATGATATCCCAGGAATGATGTCCTTCTTCGAAAGGAATATGATTTACTGCCAGTTCCTGCCTGTAGATATCTTTTATAGCGCCACCGTCAGATACGAATACATCATACCCTTGCTGCTTACCTAATATGGCAGCACCAATACCACTTTCACCGGCTCCGAGTATGATGAGCTTTTTCTGCATAGTCTTATCTCATTTTTAATGTTGCGATTGCTACTACTGCACACATGATCGTTACGATCCAGAACCTTACAGCAATCTTACTTTCGTGATATCCCAGTTTCTGATAATGATGATGAAGCGGAGACATTTTGAAAATGCGTCTTCCTTCTCCATACTTCTTCTTTGTGTATTTAAAATAAGAGACCTGTAATACCACGCTCAGATTTTCTACAAGGAATACCCCGCAGAAAATAGGTATCAGCAATTCTTTACGTACAATAATGGCCAGGGAAGCAATGATGCCACCCAGTGCAAGACTGCCCGTATCTCCCATAAATACCTGCGCCGGGTAGGCATTGTACCAGAGGAAGCCTACACATGCCCCTACGAAGGCGGCAATGAAAATAGACAGCTCTCCCAGGTTGGGTATGTACATGATATTCAGGTACTCCGCAAACTGTATGTTACCCGATACATAAGCAAATACTCCAAGACACACCCCGATCACCGCCGAGACTCCCGTTGCCAGTCCATCCAGTCCGTCCGTAAGGTTTGCCCCGTTGGATACTGCCGTGATGATAATGATAACGATGAATATATATAGGATGTAAGTGTATTTTTCCGCACCAGGTCCCATCCAGGAAATGAGTTTTGCATAGTTGAACTCATGGTTCTTTACGAATGGAATGGTAGTGATGGGTGTTTTTACATCTGCGAAACGGTGACCCTCTTTGGTGACCCTTTCACTGCTGCTTATCATTCTCTCATAAGGAGCCAGTTTCTTTGCACCTATTATTTCGCGGGAGATAACTACATTCTCATTAAAGTATAAAGTGCCCCCGATAATAATACCCAGGCCGATTTGTCCGAGTACTTTGAATTTACCCGCTAAACCTTCTTTATTCTTTTTAAATACCTTGATGTAATCGTCCACGAAACCGATAAGGCCCAGCCATACAGTACATAACAGCATCAGCCATATGTAAACTGTTTTTACCTGTGCAAAAAGGAGAGTAGGAATTACAATCGCAGACAATATGATAAGCCCCCCCATAGTAGGAGTTCCTCTTTTTGTATTCTCACCTGCCAGTCCCAGATCACGGATGGTTTCACCAATCTGTTTACGTTGCAGGAATCTTACAATGCTCTTACCCAACAATAAGGATATAACCAGTGACAACAAAAGTGCCATGGTAATACGGAACGTAATGAATTGAAACATTCCGCTTCCGCTGAAATTCAAAGTTTTCAAATAGTTGAATAAGTAATATAGCATATCGTTAGTTAGTCTCGAATCGACAGTCCACGTGACTGTTTGTTGTTTTAGATCTCGTTATTTCCCCATCAGTTCCAGCATCTCACGTAATACCTGTTTGTCATCAAAAGGATGTTTTACCCCATTGATATCCTGGTATTTTTCATGTCCTTTACCTGCAACCAGGATGATATCTTCCGGGTTCGCCAGGCTACAGGCAGTTTTAATAGCTTCTTTTCTGTCTGCGATAGACAATACTCTTTTTTTAAGATGTACAGGTACACCTGCTTCCATCTGACGGATAATCTCTGCCGGATCTTCCGAGCGTGGATTATCAGAAGTGAGTATCACTTTATCGCTGCGTTCTGCTGCTACTTCTGCCATGACAGGGCGTTTTGCTGTATCACGGTCGCCCCCGCAGCCTACTACTGTAATGACCTGTTCAATACCTTTACGCAGGTTCTTGATAGTAGCCAGGACATTCAGTAAAGCATCCGGTGTATGTGCATAGTCAACAATCCCAATGATTTTCTGCTCTGCAGACAGGATATAGTCGAAGCGTCCTTCTGCACCGGACAAACCACTGAGTGCCTGTAATACGGCATCTTTTTCCTGACCCAGCATAATGGCTGCACCATATACTGCCAGCAGGTTATAAGCATTGAACTCTCCGATAAGGCGGAAGTGTACTTCCTTCTCATTCACCACCATAATCAGCCCGGTAAGATTGTTCTCAAGGATTTTTCCCTTGAAATCAGCTACAGTACGCAGGCTGTAAGTTGTTTTCTTCGCCTTTGTATTCTGTAACATCACACTACCTCTTTTATCATCCAGGTTAGTGAGTGCAAATGCTGTATTGGGAAGTCCATCAAAAAAGGCTTTCTTCACCTTTATATATTCATCGAACGTTTTATGGTAATCGAGGTGATCATGTGTAATGTTACTGAAGATGCCACCTGCGAACTTCAGCCCGGCAATACGTTGCTGGTGTATCGCATGAGAGCTTACTTCCATGAACACATATTCGCATCCTTCCGCTACCATATCCGCCAGTAATCCATTCAGATGAATGGCATCCGGAGTAGTATGTGTGGCCGGAACAATCTTCTCACCAATCTGATTCTGCACAGTAGACAGCAATCCGCAATGGTATCCCAGTTCGCTGAACAATTTGAACAGGAGAGTAGCGATGGTAGTTTTACCATTGGTACCTGTAACACCTACGAGTTGCAGCTTCTGTGACGGGTTGTTATAAAAGTTACCTGCAATGGTACCAGCTGCAATAGCGCTGTTTACCACCTGTATATAACATACAGTTGCAGACAATTGCGCCGGTAGTTCTTCACAGATAATGACTGTGGCGCCTAGTTGTAATGCTTTATCAATAAAGAGATGACCATCAGCATGTACACCCCTGATAGCAATAAATGCATCTCCCTCACCAATGGCGCGGGAGTCTATGCTTAGAGCGTTCACAGTAATATCTGTACTACCATGCACCGCCTGGATGTTCACGTTGTATAATATGTCACTCAGTGTCCTCATTTCTTAACTAAGTTCTATGACGATTGTTTGATCTCTTGATAACTGAGTACCGCCAGGTATAGATTGATTCCTTACCTTACCGGCACCTTTTATAACCACACGCAAACCTGCATTTTCTAGCAGGTACAGCGCATCTTTTAATCCCATTCCTGTTACATTGGGTACAGCGCCTTTATTTTGTGCCACCTGTGCGAAAGCAATTTTCTTATCATCTACTTTGGCACTAACCCAACTGTTGTTATTCACATTGCCCTGCATAGGGATATTCAATGTGTTCAGTATTTCTTTCCACTCATGCCCCTGTCCGTTCTTGAAGGCCATCAGTGTATCCATTTGCAGACCGGCTTTAATAGGCAGTTGTTTTTCTACTGCTATCGCAAACAGCTTGTCTGCTACTTCACGGAATACCGGTCCTGCTACTGCTGCGCCATAAAACTTAGCTGCATGTGCTTTGTTTTTGATCACAACTACGCAGGTGAACTGCGGATCATTGGCTGGAAAATATCCTGCAAATGATGACTGGTATATCTTATCTGCATAACCCCGGTTGCCATTGGCTACCAGGGCCGTACCGGTTTTAGCGGCAAATTTGTAATAGCGTGTCCATAACCCTTTAGCCGTTCCGTTCATTACTACACCTTCCAGCATCTGTTTTACCTGTTTCAAAGTACTCTTTGAACAAATGCTATCCATTACAACAGTAGGCTCAAATTCTTTTACCGGTTTGCCATATTCCACAATGGAGTTCACCAGGTAAGGCTTCATCATTTTTCCGTTGTTTGCTACTGCGTTATACAGCATGCAGGTTTGTAACGGACTAATCAATACTTCATAACCAAAGGCCATCCAGGGTAAACTGGTTGCGCTCCATGTTTTAGAAGCGGTAGATTTTATGACTGGTGCTCCTTCACCTACGAGATCTATACCCGTAGGCTGATCCAGCTTTAATTTTTTCAGATGAGCAACGAAGTCATTCGGCTTTCTATAGTAATACTGGTAAGCCAGTTTTGCCATTCCCACATTGGAACTCAGTTCAAACGCATGTTTGATAGTCACGTTTGTTTGTCCTGGATGTGGTTCCGAATCGAATACTGTTCTTTTGCCTATCTGCCATTCGCCTTCATGCAGGTTGACCATATCATCCATGGTGGCATATTTATCGTCCAGTACAGATATGATGGTGGCCAGTTTGAAGGTGGACCCCGGTTCTGTTACCCGCAGTGCATGGTTCATATCTTCAAAATAGCTGCCGTCCGGTTGTCTGCCAAGGTTGGCGATGGCTTTTATCTTACCGGTCTTCACTTCCATCAGGATGCAGGTACCATATTCTGCTTCGTTGCTCACCACCATGTTCATGAGGGCTGTTTCAACGATATCCTGCATATTCACATCAATGGTAGTGATAACATCCCTGCCGTTTTCCGGTTCTATATCATAACCTTCTACCGGTATATAGGTGCCACCTGCTATGCGGCGCATTAATCTTTTACCGGTTACCCCTTTCAGGTAAGCGTCGTAAGTCCTTTCAAGCCCTACATTCTGTGCATTTTCCCTTGACAATCCTATTGTGCGGTTTGCCAACAGTTTAAAAGGATTGATACGTTTATTCTTTGTTTCAGCTATCAGTCCTCCTTTGTTCTTACCCAGGCGGAACATGGGAAAGTTGCGGAGTTGCTGAAACTGATCAAACTGTATATCACGCTTTAAAAGAAAATAACGGTCTTTGCTTTTGAAGCCTTCCCGTAATAACTGTTTATATTCTTCCGGTGTGCGATCATTGAACAGGCGGGAAAGATAAATGGACAATGAGTCTACATTGTCCTTGAATACTTTTCCGTTTTTGTCGCGAAGGTTATCAGCCGCAAAATCTACCCGTACATCAAAGTAGGGGATAGAGGTTGAGAGCATCCTGCCTTCTTCAGAATAAATAGTACCACGGTCAGCGTCGAGGGATACATAACGTGTATGCAGACTGTCGGCCATGCTACGCCAGTAGTTGCCCTGCACGTTCTGAACAAAGAACACTTTCACCAGTATTGCCACAGCAAACAGCCCCATGCCGATAAAGCATAGATACACTCTCCACAATATGTCCTTCTTTACTTCCACTATCTGTTATTCTGTTTTTTGTAGTTCTATCTTTTGGGGTGGTATACTGAGTTCTTTCAGTCCCAGTGGTTCTACAGCTTTGCTCACTTCACTCATTTTGCTGCGGAACATCAGTTCACTCTTCACATTCAGATATTCCCACTTCAGTTCTTTTATTTCCCTGCCCAGTTTATTAATGCGACGAACTTTTTTCTCCGCCAGATGGCTGTTGGCGATATATATCAGCGCCAGTACTGCCAGGAACAATATGAAGGGCATGTTTTGTGTGATGGCCCTGTAATTGATGCGCAGACGCCATTCCCTTTTATGTTCCGGCTCCTCCGGCATAACTTCATCTGGTATATTCTCTTCCTGCAACACGGTCTTTTATTTAGCTAATAAGCCAATGTACCTGTCGCATAACAAGCACATTGGCATAGCGGATTCATAATCTGTCTTATATCTTTTCGGCTACCCTCAGTTTCGCACTCCGGGACCTTGTATTACGTTTCAGTTCTTCCTCGCTGGCAGTTACCGGTTTTTTGGTAATTAGTCTGAACAGTTTGGCAGGAGTTTCGAATGAATACTGATCATCCTGTATCTCAAATTGCCCTGTCTTCATAAAATTCTTCACCAGCCTGTCTTCCAGAGAGTGGAAAGTGATCATCGCCAGTTTGCCTCCGGGTTTTAATATTTCGGCAGACTGTACCAGTAAATCTTTCAATGCTCCCAGTTCATCATTCACTGCTATCCGGAGTGCCTGGAACACCTGCGCCAGGTATTTCTGCGGATTTCCTTTTACTATAGGTTGTATTACTGATTTAAACTCATTGATGGTGCGCATGGGCCGGGCCTTGCGTTGCTGTACAATTGTTTTTGCCAGGGTCTTTGCGTTTGTGACTTCTCCGTAATCCTGGAACATCAGATGAAGCTGGTGTTCTGAATAGGTTTGCAGCAATTGGGCGGCCGTAAGGGTAGCCCGCTGGTCCATTCTCATATCCAGTGCACCTTCAAACCGGGTGCTGAATCCTCTTTCGGCGGTATCAAACTGCCAGGAGGATACCCCCAGATCAGCCAGTATACCATCTACAGGAGCTGTTTTATAGAGTTTCAGAAAACGCTGCATATGCCGGAAGTTGTGTTGTACAAAGGTGACCCTGGGGTCATCTATCCGGTTGTTATACGCATCTTCATCCTGGTCAAACACGATGAGCTGCCCGTTTTCATTCAGCTGTTCCAGTATTGCCCTGGAATGGCCGCCTCCGCCAAAAGTGGCATCTACATACACCCCATCCGGGCGGATCTGTAGCTGCGTGATCACTTCCTGCAGTAATACGGGCAGGTGATATTGTGAAGGTTCTCCCATACTCTTAAATCGAAATGTTGTTATCTCCACCTCCCATTACCTGCTGAGCAAGATCACTAAACGATCCTGGTGAAAAATTTTCAAAGAACTCCTGGTATTTTATTTTATCCCAGATCTCTATTTTATTTGAAGCCGCTGCCAGTACAATGTCTTTTTCAAGGTTGGCATACGACATCAGGCCTTTTGGTAATAATAATCTTCCTGCACTGTCCAGTTCAACAATGGTTGCACCATTGAGGAAATAGCGGCGGAATTCCCTAACTTTCGGGTCAAAGTCGTTCAGCTTGCTGATCTTCTCAAAAATTGGCTGCCATTCACTCATGGGATATAAAGACAAACATTTTTCGAACCCCCGGTTGATGACATACTGGTCTCCGGCGCTTTCTGCAAGCTGTTTTTTAAATCCAGCAGGTAGTAAAAAGCGCCCCTTTGCGTCTAGCGTAGCCTCGTATTCACCCAGAAAACCTGTCATACTTGGGGGAGAAAGTCCTTAAATTCCATTTCCTAACACAAAATAACACTTTTTCCCACTCTCTAACGAGTAATTGGAATATATATTTTTTCCACAGCACCTTTATGCCTGTAGGAGTGAGTTATAGCACCTTTTTTCATGGCTCAATGTGGATAGTGTGAATGCAAATGTGGATAAATTGTTCAAAACAGTAGTTAATTTGTTTATAAACTGCTATGTGGTTCATTCTCCGTCATGTTCATCGGGTACATTCCCGCACTTAAAGACAAAAAGTGCGCGGTTAGCGTATAGATTAACTATACCAGTATACCATAAAAGACTCCGGAAAGATCATTTTTAACCCATTGTGGTAAAAAGTGGGGTATCCGGCTTTTGCAAAATTTTAACAGCTTCAATTCCTTCCCTATCTTACATTTACATTTAATTCTTAACTTTGCCCACATTTATGCGGAAAATTCTCATATACATCAGTCTTTTATTAGTAGTTATAGCTTCTTCCTGTAATGTGGAGCTGCGTAGAATTGAAAAAAGTAAGGACTATGAGGCCAAGCTTGCTTATGCCGACAAACTTTACGAAAAAAAGAAGTGGACTTCAGCTCAGGGATTATACGAATCGCTGTTTCAGGTATATAAGGGTACTGAAAAGTATGAACCTATATATTATAAGTATTGCTACTGCTCCTATAAGTTAAAGGACTATGTACAGGCTGGTTTCTATTTTAAGAACTACCTGGATAACTTCCCGAACAGCCCACGCGCCACTGAAATGGACTATATGCAGGCTTATTGCTACTACAAGCAATCTCCTAAAATACCCCTGGACCAGACAAATACACAAAAGGCAATTGCTGCCCTGCAGACCTTCATCAATAACTACCCTACTTCCGATAAAGTAGCTGAAGCTAACCTGGTGATCGAATTATGCCGTAAAAAACTGGAAAAGAAAGAATTCAACAGTGCAGAACTCTATTATAACCTGGGATATTACAAATCAGCTGCTATTTCATTCAAAAGCCTGATGCGTAACTACCCGGATTCTGATAAGAGTGATGATTATAAATACATGGCTATCAAGGCTTACTTCAAATATGCTGAACATAGTATCATGGATAAGCAGAAAGAACGCTACGATGACGTTTTAACCGAATACCTGGACTTTGCAGAACACTATCCGGATAGTCATTTGAAGCCTGATGCCGAAAAATACTATAACTTAGCACAAAGCAATATCAAAATACTCGAGTCTTATACCAAGCCCGAGCATAAAAGATCAAGCTTAGACAACATCAATTAATAAACAATATAATTCCCTGGAGAATGAGCAAAATAAAAAGAGGCCTGACCAGTAGTATTAATCCGATGGTGGAAACCAAAAGTACTACCGAGATTAAGAGCAAAACTGGTAACCTGTATGAATCTATTGCCGTAATAGCCAAACGCGCCAATCAGATCAACATATCTGTAAAGGAAGAGCTGCACTCCAAACTGGAAGAATTTGCCAGCCATACAGATAACCTGGAAGAAGTGCATGAGAACAAGGAGCAGATAGAGATTTCCCGTTTCTACGAAAGAATGGCTAATCCTGCTATCCAGGCTACACAGGAATTTCTGGAAGACAAGATCTATTTCAGAAGAAATGATGACGACCTGTATAGTTAAGTAATGACTGAAAAATATCTAACTTCATGGCGGCAGAAATAACATTCTGCCGCCATTTTATTTATATGCTTCAAGGAAAAAAGATCTTACTCGGCGTATCAGGCAGTATTGCAGCTTACAAAGCGGCTACCATTGTCCGGCTGTTGGTAAAAGAAGGTGCTGATGTGAAAGTGATTATGACCCCGGCCGCCTGTGATTTTATTACGCCTCTTACACTGGCTACCTTATCAAAACACGAAGTACCTGTCACCATCAGCGATAACCAGAGCTGGAATAACCATGTTATGCTGGGGCGCTGGGCAGATGTAATGCTGATAGCTCCCGCTTCTGCCAACACCATTGCCAAAATGGCTAATGGCTTCTGTGATAACCTGTTACTGGCTACTTATCTCTCTGCTACCTGTCCTGTGCTTTTTGCGCCGGCTATGGATGAAGATATGTGGCATCACACAGCTACCCGCCATAATATTGAAAAACTCCTGTCTTACGGGCATAAACAACTGCCGGTAGAGAAAGGAGAACTGGCCAGCGGACTGTTTGGAGAGGGCCGTATGGCTGAACCGGCAGATATCGTCACCTACCTGCACACTCATTTTGAAGATAAAAAACCATTAACCGGGAAAAAAGCCCTGGTTACTGCTGGTCCTACACAAGAACCACTCGACCCTGTACGTTATATAAGCAATCATTCCAGTGGGAAGATGGGTATTGCCATTGCAGAAGCGCTGGCAGCTGCTGGTGCAGAGGTAACATTAGTACTGGGACCTACTCACTTATCTTCCACTGTAAACACCATCAGGGTGGTAACAGCTGCGGATATGCTGAACAGCAGCAAAGCACATTTTTACACATCTGATGTGGTAGTAATGGCCGCAGCAGTTGCTGATTATCGCCCTAAGTTTGTGGAAGATAAGAAGATCAAAAAGGGAGCAGGAGATGAGCTGACACTGGAACTGGAGAAAACACAGGATATCCTGCGTACGCTGGGAACCGACCGTCCCGCAGGGCAGGTGCTGGTAGGGTTTTCACTGGAAACGAATAATGAGAAGGAGTATGCGTTAAAGAAGTTACGTGAAAAGAACCTGGACCTGATAGTGATGAATTCCCTGAATGATCCGGGTGCCGGGTTTAACTATGATACCAACAAAGTAACCCTGTTTGACCGTAACGGTGTAGCAAAAGACCTGCCCCTGAAATCCAAACAGGAAGTGGCAAAGGATATTGTTACTGCAATAACAGACATTCTCCAAAGCCGGAACGTATGAAAATCTGTATAATGGTAAATAATCTACAATTGAAGACGGGCTTCTTATTACTGATAATACTGTTTACTGCTGTGTCAATACAGGCACAGGAACTGCGTGTAAATGTTACCGTTAACAGTAACCAGATAAGCGGTTCTGATAAGAAGATGTTCACCACCCTGCAAAATTCTATCAAGGAGTTTATGAATGGCCGTCGCTGGTCTGATGATGTATATACACCTGCTGAACGGATAGAATGTAATTTCCTGCTCAACATCACAGGTGATATGGGTGGTAACCAATACAAAGCTACACTCACCATACAGGCCACACGTCCGGTATTTAATTCCGGATATGTAAGCAGTCTGCTCAACATGCAGGATAATAACATCGTATTCCGTTATGTTGAATTCCAGCCACTGGAATTCAGTGATAACCGTGTAGTAGGGAATGATCCGCTGGCATCTAATTTAACGGCTACCCTGGCTTATTATGCCTACATCATCCTGGGACTGGATAACGACTCTTTTTCTCCCCGTGGTGGTGATGCGTTTTTCAAAAAGGCATTGAACATTGTAAGTAATGCACCGGATGGTAAGGATATAGCAGGATGGAAACCTTTTGAAGGTAACCGTAACCGCTACTGGTTGCAGGATAACCTGCTGAATGTAAAATTCAGCCGTTTTCATGATGTGATGTATCAATACCACAGGCAGGGACTGGATGTGATGTATGATGATATGACAAAAGGACGAGGTGCGGTCATGAACTGCCTGAACATGTTATATGCAGTATATCAGGATATCCCTAACTCTATGCTGATGGCGACCTTCTTTACTTCCAAATCGGACGAACTGCAAAAGATATTTTCCAAAGCTCCCCCACAGGAAAAATCCCGTGCAGCCCAGTTACTTGCACAAATGGACGTAACCAATGCTGCAAAATACCAGCAGATGAAATAGCTTTGTACTGTATTAAGAGGAAAATATTTTATGTATAGGATCGTTATCGTTTTTCTTTTGCTGTTTACTATTGCCTGTGGACAGGCCGACAGGGTTCCTGAGGGTGTCCTTTCCAAGGAAGAAATGAGGGATGTGCTGATAGATATGAATCTGGCTGATGTATACAGTAGTGAAAGCGGTGATCATGGTATGCCGCTGCCGGATTCTGTGCGCCAGGACAAAGTGAAAATATATTATACCCAGATATTACAGCTGCATAAACTGACTGTAAAACAGTTCAGGAAAAGCTATGACTTTTATGAAAGTCATCCTGACAGGTTTAGAGAGGTATATGACATGATGAAAGATGTAGTTACTGCAGAGAAGGATGCAGTAGAGAATGGCACGCTGATAAAGGAGTATATCAACAATCCGCAGACACCTTTGCCATTTGGTAAGAATGTGCTAATTTCAGTCGTACGCGATACTATTATTCCATTTGTTAAGAAAAATAAGAGGGTGGAACTCAAACGATAAGCTCTCTGCACAAAACACCAAAACATGAACAAAGTTGTAGCAAATGCCGATGAGGCATTGCATGACATCCGGGATGGGGCCACACTAATGCTGGGTGGATTTGGCCTTTGCGGAATTCCGGAAAACTGTATATCTGCGTTAGTACGCAAAGGTATACAGCAGTTAACCTGCATCTCCAATAACGCTGGTATTGATAATTTTGGCCTGGGGCTATTGCTGCAGACAAGACAGATCAAAAAGATGATGTCTTCTTATGTAGGGGAGAATGCTGAATTTGAAAGGCAACTGCTTTCCGGTGAACTGGAAGTGGAACTGATCCCCCAGGGTACGCTGGCCACCCGTATACAGATGGCAGGCATGGGCATCCCCGCCTTCTTTACACCTGCAGGTTATGGTACAGAGATCGCTGAAGGAAAGGAATCACGTGTATTCGATGGAAAGCATTACCTGATGGAACTGGCACTGCATGCCGATTTTACTATGGTGAAGGCCTGGAAGGGAGATACAATGGGTAACCTTGTTTTCCGTAAAACGACCCGCAACTTTAGTACTTCAATGGCAAAAGCCGGTAACATCACCATTGCAGAAGTAGAACACCTGGTACAACCCGGAGAACTGGACCCCGATAATATACACGTTCCTGGTATCTATGTACACCGCATATTCCAGGGCAGTGATTATGAAAAACGTATTGAACGGAAAACGGTGAAAATGAATTAACGGTTCCCAACCTTAAACCTCAGAATCAATATGTCTTTAGATAAATATAGTATAGCTAAAAGAATAGCGCAGGAACTGCGTGACGGTATGTATGTAAACTTAGGCATAGGCATTCCTACGCTGGTAGCTAATTTTATACCACAGGGTATCTCCATTATGCTGCAGTCGGAGAACGGGCTGTTAGGTATGGGACCTTATCCGGCAGAAGATGAGATAGATGCTGATCTTATTAACGCAGGCAAGGAAACAGTTACATTATTGCCGGGTGGTTGTTATTTTGATTCGGCAGAAAGCTTTGGAATGATAAGGGCAGGAAAGGTGGATCTGACTGTATTAGGAGCAATGGAAGTTTCTGATGCAGGAGATATTGCTAACTGGAAGATCCCCGGGAAAATGGTAAAAGGAATGGGTGGAGCAATGGACCTGGTAGCTGCTGCCAGGAATATCATTGTAGCCATGATGCATACAAATCCTAAAGGGGAAAGTAAATTATTACCTGTATGTAGCCTGCCTCTTACAGGGGTTGGTTGTGTAAAAAAGGTAGTAACTGAACTGGCAGTACTAGACATCACACCAGAGGGGTTCCGGTTATTGGAACGTGCACCAGGTGTAAGCGTGGAAGAGATTATAGCTAAAACTGCCGGGCGACTGATAGTCGAAGGGGAGATACCCGAAATGCAACTTTATTGAAGTGTCTTTGTTACACCTATAAGTATTCTTCCTGAAATTAGCAATACCCATAAGTGGCTATTGTATTAAGCTACAAATAAAGCATCTTTGTCCTGTCAAGAGCTGTTAGGAATTATTCTATTATTATCGGAGCATTAGTTAGAGAGCATTTATATCTAAGTGAACAAGAAGCCAGAGCAAAATTATTAATGATGCACATGCATCCAGATTGTCAGTGAACAAATGAATTGTCTTACAGCACGTTAGCGACACTACACAGTGTGTCTGCCTATCTTTTAAATCAAAGAGACAAAAAGTATAATGGATTATTATAGGATTTTATATTGTAAAAATATATATTGTATAATAGTTTTGTTCTTTTGCTGTCCTATTTATCCTTAATCTGTGTCTATGACCAAAACTGTATCCATTAAATATTCAGTAAGTTTGCCATCAACTTCACATATTGATGTAGATTATCATTTGCATAATAAGTTTTATGTTAAGATAGCATTGGCCAATGGGGCCAACAAACCTTACAATGGGCAGTATTATTCAGTGTTTTCAGTAATACCACGTTATGAAGGTTGTAAATACGGTTTCTTCCTTCCTCTAAATTATAACAACCTAACAAAATCCAAACAGACTGATGTATTTATCGGTTTCAGGTTTGGACAATTGTACGCAGCAAAAAAATAATTTATAAGGACAAGTGTTCATCTCCGGCTATGGCCTGGGAAGGACCCCTGTCCTATGTAAAAAAAGGCGGTTGTCCTGGACTCTTACCGGGATGACCGCCACCTGTTTTTAACCCATTAATTTTCCGTAACTTAACAGTCCTTTTCACAGTTAAAGTGTTCGATGTGCAACCAGGGTATTTATGTTACAATGGGAAATTCGTGCCGGCCTCAGACACCATTTTAACGGCCGATAACCGCTCTTTTCGTTATGGAGATGGTTGCTTTGAAACCATGAGGGTGTACCAGGGTGAAGTATTGCTCGCAGATCTTCATTTCGAACGGCTAATGGCCAGCCTGCACCTCCTGCATTTTGCGCCTCCTTTACACTTTACAAAAGCATATTTTACAAAACTGGTAATGGACTTATGTACCAGGAATAACCATGATCAGCTGGCCAGGGTAAGATTGACTATTTTCCGTGCAGATGGCGGCTTATATGATCCGGTTAATAATACGCCTTATTTCATTATTCAAAGCTGGGACCTGGACAAAAAAGTCCTGGAGCTGAATGATGCAGGACTGGAAATAGATGTCTTCCCCGATGCAAAAATAAGTTGCGATAAATTTTCTTCTATCAAATCAAATAATTGCCTGCCTTATGTAATGGCAGCCATGTATGCGAAGCAGCATCGTATTAACGAAGCTATTCTGCTGAACCCTTATGGACGTATTGCCGATACAACAACCGCCAACCTGTTCATTGTACATCACAAACAGCTTATAACGCCACCGTTGTCTGAAGGAGGTGTTTGTGGTGTAATGCGTAAACACCTCATGAAAATGGACCTTCCTTTCCGCATTATAGAAAAACCACTCACAATAGAAGACCTCGAAAATGCAGATGAAATATTCCTCACTAATGCCATCACCGGTATCCGCTGGGTAGGAATGTTTCGCGACAGTAGTTACGGCAATGCTTCGGCAGTAATTATCCACGAATTATTGCACGAAGGAATATTGTAAAACAACTACTGATAAAGACTGAAAACGCGCCGCAGTGGCATTCTTTTAGTACCACTATTTTAATTTTTTCCGACTTATCTTGCTGCTGATTGTGTACGTGTAACCGAGAACTGCAAAACTACCCACTTTATGCCTGCAACAGTAAATTTATGCTGGTTGCGCCGTGATCTGCGTCTGCTTGATCAGGCCGCGCTATACCATGCTTTAAAGTCCGGCAACCCTGTAGTGCCGGTATTCGTATTTGATTCCTATATTCTTAATGATCTTGAAGATAAACATGACCGCAGGGTTACATTTATCCATGATACACTGGAAGAACTACAGGGACAACTGGCCCGGCTGGGAAGTACAATGGACGTATTTTACGGTACTCCCACAGAAGCTTTTCAGTATTATATAAAAGAGTATGATGTAAAGGAGGTATTCGCCAATATCGACTATGAACCTTACGCTACAAAGAGGGATGCCACTATCGCTAAAATGCTGAAAGCAAAGAATATCTCTTTCCATCAGTATAAAGATCAGGTGATATTTGACCGTAACGAAGTATTGAAAGATAATGGAGAACCCTATACAATCTTTACTCCCTACAGTAAAAAATGGAAGGACTTATTAAACGATTTTTATCTGCGTCCTTATGCTACAGAAAAGTATTTCGGCAACTTTTATAAGCAAAAAATTAAAAAGATTCCGGCATTGCGTACACTCGGCTTCCAGGCTGGTGAACGGCATTTTCCCACAATAAAAGTAAAGGATAGCCTGATAGAAAAATACGATCAGACACGTGACTTCCCGGATCTGCCAGGCACTTCCCATCTTGGATTGCATCTGCGTTTCGGGACAATAAGTGTACGCGAACTGGCAGAAAGAGCAACACATCTGAACGATACATTCCTGGGTGAATTGATATGGAGAGATTTCTTTCAGATGATCTTATGGCATTTCCCGCATGTAGTGAATCAGTCGTTCCGTAAGGAGTATGACAACATCAAATGGCGTAATAATGAAACAGAATTCAAACGCTGGTGTGATGGAGAAACAGGATACCCGATTGTAGATGCAGGCATGAGAGAACTGAATACAACAGGTTTTATGCATAACCGTGTACGAATGATTACCGCCAGCTTTTTAACGAAACATCTGTTGATAGACTGGCGCTGGGGAGAGGCTTATTTTGCTAAGAAATTACTGGATTATGATTTGTCTGCAAACAATGGAAACTGGCAATGGGCAGCAGGTTGTGGCTGTGATGCAGCACCTTATTTCCGGGTATTTAACCCTGCATTACAAACACAAAAGTTCGACAAGGATTTAAAGTATATAAAAACCTGGGTACCTGAATTTGAAGAGCTGACATATGTAAAACCAATCGTTGTGCATGAAGATGCACGTAAGCGAGTACTGGAAGTATATAAAAAAGCATTGGGATAAAGAGGCTGTTATAAACAGCCTCTTTATTAATATTATCTGTTAACCGCCATCAGCCTGTCTACCGCTGCTTTACCAGCTTCACCCAGTCCAAGACTGAAATCATTTACATACAGATCTATATGCTGGCGCATCACCTTTTCATCCATTTCCTGTGCATGTTCAGTCACATAAGAAGAAAGAGAAGGATAGTGCTGATAGGAATATTGTAAGCTGTCGTGAATCAGCTGATCAACTTCCTGTTTGATATGATCAGGAATATCTTTGCGTATAAATATCCCTCCAAGAGGTATAGGACTGCCTGTAGTATTTTCCCAGTATTCACCCAGATCAATAATCTTTACCAGCCCTTTTAACTGATACGTGAACCTGTTTTCATGAATGATCACACCAGCATCCACACGTCCGTCCAGTACTGCATTTTCAATATCAGAGAATACCAGGATCTCTTTGTTTTTTGCTTCAGGATATGCAATAGAGAACAGCAGATTCGCGGTAGTGTTTTCTCCGGGAATCGCAATTTTGCAATCCTTGATTTTCTCTTCAGGAATATGTTCCCTGGCAATCAGTAATGGTCCGCAACCTCTTCCCAATGCGCTGCCGCTGTTCAGTAATTCGTACTGGTCTTTTACTTTCGCATATACACCAAAACTCAGTTTGGTAACAGCCAGTTTTCCCTGCATCGCCAGCTTGTTCAGTGTTTCCACATCTTCGAGCTGAGTCTTGAATGTTAAGCCTTTCGTATCAATCTTTTTGTTCACCATGGCATCGAAGATGAATGTGTCGTTAGGACATGGTGAAAAACCCAGTGTTAGTTCCATTGTTCAATATATTTAATCAATGATTCATTCAATGTTCTGATGGCAAGTGGAATGTTCCATTTGCTTTTATCCCTTACTTCTACATAGTTGGAAATGCTGCGGAGCTGTAAAAAAGGAATTTTCTCCAGTAAACAGGCATAATGAAAGGCGGCGCCTTCCATACTCTCTACTTCCGGTGCATATTTGTCTACCAGCAGGTTACGGGTACGTTCGCTGCCGCTTACGGTATTAATGGTAACACCCGATGCCCTGGGTAATTCCGGTATAAAAGGAAGATTATCAAGGGGATTAACCAGTTGTTTATTGGTAAAAGGAGGCATATCAGGTTGCCATAACTGTATGTCAAACAGGTCTTTAAAGGCATGATCGTCTTCCACACCCAGATCACCGAGCTGTTCTTTATCAATGATCACCACCTTGCCCATTTCCCAGGAATGGTCAAAACAGCCTGCAATACCAGCCTGGATCGCTATATCCGGGCGCAGTTTTGTGAGTTGTCGTCCCAGTTGGAAGGCGGTATGCATCATGCCAATGCCACCGATGAGCGTAGTTATCTGACAATCAGGATAGTTTTGTTTGGCCAGGTGGTCCAGAAACGGTTGTATTTCAAAAGGAGTGGCGGCCGTAACCAGTATTTTCATGGTGCAAATTTAGGGGTTTTTGATTAGTAAGGGGGGGGATAGTGTACAAAGGACTATTGGTCTAATTGTCGTACTTTTGCGGAAAATCAAAGGGTAATAATGATCTATTTAACGCGTGTGGAGAATTTCAATGCCGCGCATAAGTTGTCCAATCCTGCCTGGAGCAAGGAAAAGAACGAAGAGGTGTTTGGCAAGTGTGCTAATGAGAACTGGCATGGCCATAATTATGAGCTACACGTAACAGTAAAAGGAGATCCTGATCCTGAAACCGGCTTTGTGTTCAATGCTAAAACATTGGGTGTGATAATCAAAGACCAGGTAACAGAAAAGATAGACCACCGGAATCTGAATATGGATGTGGATTTCATGGCGGGTAAGTTTACTTCTGCAGAAAATCTGGCTATTGGCATCTGGGAGCAGTTAACGCCGCATCTGCCTGCTGGCGTGCATTTACATTGTATCAAGTTATATGAGACTCCACGCATTTATGTGGAGTATTTTGGTAATAGTAAGTAAGGATTTGTTAATTAAGTTTAATAATCGAGATGGCATATAGTAAGACAGAATCATATGATGAGAAGGTAACTTCCGGGCTTATCGAGAATTACAAAAACGCTATACATTTACTGGGAGAGGATCCTGAAAGGGAAGGGTTATTGAAGACGCCGGAACGTATGGCCAAAGCCATGCAGTACATGACGGTAGGTTATCAGCAGGATGCAAAGGCGATACTGGAAGGAGCGAAATTCACTGAATCATACAGTGAAATGGTGATTGTAAAAGATATAGAGCTGTATTCCATGTGCGAGCATCATATGCTGCCTTTCTTTGGTAAAGCTCATATTGCCTATATTCCTAATGGCTATATCACAGGTCTCAGCAAGCTGGCCCGTGTGGTAGACGTGTTTTCCCGCAGGTTACAGGTACAGGAGCGTTTAACGCATCAGATCCTGGATGCCATACAGGAAACTCTGCAGCCGGAAGGTGTAGCAGTGGTGATAGAAGCACAGCACCTGTGTATGATGATGCGTGGGGTACAGAAACAGAATTCTACGACTACCACCTCCGCGTTTTCCGGACAATTCCAGGATAACACTACAAGAAGCGAATTTTTACGGTTGATCAGCGCTAACCTGATCGGCAAGTAAAATTTAAGATATTCAGAACTTTAGACCCGGTGCTGTTATTGACAGCGTCGGGTTTTTTATTTTGATATATCACAAAGAGTATGAATATTTGCAATCCAATCACGAAGATATATGTAGAAACATTAATGCATATGTCTGGTTGGCAACCGTAAATCAATCCAGATGAAACACGCTTACGTTTTCCCGGGTCAGGGTGCCCAGTTTACCGGAATGGGAAAGAACCTGTATGACAGCAATCCCAAAGCAAAAGAACTGTTTGAAAAGGCCAATGAAATCCTTGGCTTTCGTATCTCAGATATCCTGTTTACCGGTACTGAGGAAGATCTGAAGCAGACAAAGGTGACTCAGCCAGCTGTGTTCCTGCACAGCGTAATCGCCTTTTTATGTGCAGAACCCGCTGCTAAACCGGATATGGTGGCAGGTCATTCCCTGGGAGAGTTTTCAGCGCTGGTAGCGAATGGGACACTTACCTTTGAAGATGCATTGCGCCTGGTATTTATCAGGGCTACAGCTATGCAGAAAGCCTGTGAAAAACAGCCTTCTACGATGGCTGCTGTACTGGGACTGGAAGATGCTAAGGTAGAAGAGATCTGTGCCGCAGTGAGTGAGGAGACAGGGGAAATAGTGGTTGCCGCTAACTATAACTGTCCTGGTCAGCTCGTAATTTCGGGAACAATAAAGGGAATAGAAATAGCTTGCGAAAGGATGAAAGCAGCGGGTGCTAAAAGAGCCCTGGTATTGCCTGTAGGCGGTGCTTTCCACAGCCCCCTGATGGCTCCTGCAAAGGAAGAACTGAAAGCAGCTATTGAACAGACTACTTTCAGTACACCCTCCTGCCCGGTATACCAGAACGTAGTAGCAAAGGCCGTAAGCGAACCAACTGCTATCAAACAAAACCTGATTGATCAGTTAACAGGTGCTGTAAGATGGACTCAGTCTGTACAGGCTATGGTGGCCGATGGCGCTACCAGCTTTACAGAAGCAGGTCCCGGAAAGGTATTACAGGGCCTTATCGGTAAGATTCAGAAAGATGCCGTAGTAAACGGAATAAGCTAATAATAGAAAAGGCTCCATATTGGAGCCTTTCTTTATACCGTAATACTTGCATTCCACCATTCCGGGTCGAATGTAGCACCGTATTTCTTATAGAAATTGATAGCAGGTTCATTCCATTCAAGCACCTGCCAGGCTATCCCGCCTAATTCTTTTTCACGGGCCTCTTCGATCAGCTTGTCAAATAGCTGGCTGCCAATCCCTTTGCCTCTATAGTCTTCACTTACTATAATGTCTTCCAGGTACATGCGGCTGCCCTTCCAGGTAGAATAACGGATATAATAAAGTGCAAAGCCGATAATGGTTCCTTCTGTATTAACAGCAGCAAATGCTTTCCATACCGGCTTTTCGCCAAAACCGGCGTTGGTAAAGTGTTCCAGGGTTACAGTAACCGCCTCTGGAGCCTTTTCAAATTCCGCCAGTTCCTGTATAAGTTCCAGTAACCGGGGACAGTCTTCTCTTCGTACATCCCTGATGGTAACAGCCGACATATTCTTTTGATTATTTGTATGTGAGTAATTTTTGGTATTTTGTTGAAGGTAGTAAACAAAACTAATATCCATGAAGGATATCCTGCTTAGTTACACAGCTTATAATATTTGGGCAAACGGTAAGATGATAGAAGTATTAAAGAAGTTACCGGAATCTCAACTGGATCATGAAACAGGCAGTAGCTTTGGTAGTTTGCGCAAAACCGCCTATCATATGTGGGATGTGGAAAGTCTCTGGTATCAGCGGTTGCATCTTGCAGAGCAGGCTGTAAAACCTACAGACGGCTTTGATGGATCTTTCCAGGAAGCCTGCCGCTTATGGCAGGAGCAATCACAATCGTTCCTGGAATGGGTGAAAAAAGCAACCCCGCTGAAGCTGGAACATGTGGTGGCTTATTATGATACACGGAAACAATATGGCAAATCAACCGTTATAGAAATACTGATGCAGGTGTTTAATCATGCCACTTATCATCGGGGGCAGCTGGTAACTATGTTGCGACAGGCCGGTATTAACAAGATTCCCGTTACGGATTACAGTGAATTCGCGAAGAACAGGAAACTGTAACGACGCAGACAATAATATTTCAATGAGTGCACAATCATTTTATGCAAATGTCCCTCAGCACCTGGTAGCAGTAGATTGTATAATTCTGGGTTTTGAAAATGGTAAGCTGAAACTATTGATCATGCAGCGGAAAGTAGATCCTATGCAGGGAGAATGGTCATTGATGGGAGGCTTTTTACAAAATGAAGAAAGCGTTGATGAAGCTGCCGGCAGGGTGTTGAGACAAACGACCGGTCTGGAGAATATCTACATGGAACAACTGGCCTGCTATGGTAATGTAAGACGTGATACAGGTGCAAGGGTTATTTCCATGGCTTATTATGCATTGATCCGTATCACAGAACATGATCACTTCCTTGCACAACAATATGCAGCCCACTGGCTGGAATTACACCAGATACCGGAACTGATTTTTGACCACCGGCAAATGATTGCCGATGCACTTAAAAAACTGCGTGAAAATGCTCATTTTCATCCCATTGGCTTTGAGTTACTACCGGAAAAGTTCACTCTTTCCCAGCTGCGCAGCCTGTACGAAGAGATTTATCAGCATGAACTGGATAAACGTAACTTCAGGAAGAAGATCCTATCAATGAACATACTGGAAAAACTGGAGGAGAAGGATAAAACCACTTCCAAGAAGGGGGCATATCTTTATCGTTTTGATAAGCAACAGTATGAAGAGTTAAAAAGAAGAGGATTTGTTTTTGAGATTTAACTTCAAATACTTTAGCATCAAAAAGACCACACTATTATTTTGCTTAATAATTTTTTTCGGGTGCTTTACCCGGTATCCAGACCTTTCTGCGCAGCAAAAAGTTGATAGCCTGAATAAGCTCGCATCACAATATCTGTATCGTCAGCTGGATACCTGTTTCTTTTACCTGTCTGCCGCCAGGAATGCCGCCCGTGAGAGCGGGTACAAAAAAGGAGAGGCGCAGGCTTACCGCACACTGGGTACTTATTATGGTTACCGGGAGAACGGTTACCTCTCTTTCCGCTTTTACCAGGATGCATTGAGAACCTATGAAGCATTGGGGGATAGTGCCGGTATGTGTCTGTTGAATATGGATATAGGTATTTACTACCAGTTTGAAGGTAAACATCAGGAGGCTTTACCCTACATAAAAAAGTCCATAGATATTAGTCGCCATATACGCAAGGACCGCCTCTATTTCCCTGTACTTACCGCATACTACTTTATATACCGCTTCGATAGTGTACATGCTAATGACGCTATAAATGCATTGCGTGCTGCCCGCAGGCTGGCTGATAAATACGGGGATGTAGGTATGGTCTTGCAGACCGGTATGCTGGAAGCAGATGAGTTACTGGACAAGGGAGATACCGCTAAAGCAATAGCTCAGTTGTCTGCAATTACAGCAGAAGCTTTGCGCAGAGGATCTGCTTATCATGCTATATACGGGCTTTCGCAAATGGCGGAATATAAAAGTTTACAGCATCAGGCCGATTCCCTTCATTATTATCGGCAGGTCATGGTGAACATTGCGATGATGACAGGATACCGTGAGTCAATATTGGCAGAGGCACTGGACCTCTACTCCTATTATGAAGAACATGGACCGGCAGATTCTCTCACACATTACAGCAGTGTGATAGCAGAAATCATGGAAAAACAGGATAAGAGCAAAACACAAGGAGAACTGGATTATGTAGATTACTATATGCAGAAAAAACAGTTAAGAGAACTGCAACTGCAGCACGATTATCAGCAGCAACTGCTGGAAAGAAAAACAACTGCAAGCCGCGACAGATATATCATTATCATCACTCTCATCATATTACTCCTGTTAACTGTTTTATTGCTGATAGAAGTAAACCGTTCTCACCGTCGTTCAGGAAAAAATGCAAAACACCTGGGAGAAAAGAACCGCGAGATCAGTGATAAAAATATACTGCTGCGTACGCATGATGATTTTAAAAATAAACTGATAAGCCTCATTGCTCACGACTTTCGCGGGCCACTGATCCACATTACAGATATCACTTCCCTGTTAAAAGATGAGTTGCTGACATTTGATGATGCAGCAAAATTATTCAAAAGACTGGAAAGTAATTCAGAACATACACTACATGTATTTGATAATATTTTGCGTTGGATAAATTCCCAGTTAAGTGGATTCGTATATACACCTGTACCATGTCGCCCTGCAACCATGATCAGAGAAGCATTAGAGGCATTGAAAGACGGTTGTGAAGAAAAATCTTTGCAAATAAACATGCAGTTGCCGGAAGAAATTCTTTTGCTGGCAGACAGGGAAATGTTACAGTTTGTACACCGTAACTTGTTGCACAACGCTGTAAAGTTTAGTCTTGCCTCAGGCACTATTCACATTTTTGCAACGAGGCAAAACGGAGCACTCACAGTATGTTTTAAAGATGAAGGAAAAGGCATACAGCCAGAAGTCCTGGCGCGTATATTCGAATACCAGGATACCCCCAGGAGCAACGGTGGTGCTGGTCTTGCATTGATTATCTGTAAAGATTTTATGGATAAGATGAACGGAACGATACAGGCAGTTAATAACCGGGATAAGGGATGTACATTTTCATACACCTTGCCGGTGATAAAACATCAGATACCGTGAGAATATTCCATTACATATTGATCCTGTTATTGATGTTCGCCGGTTCACTCTCTGCGCAGAACAAGGTAATTCATGAACTAAAGCAAACCCTTGCTACAAAAAAAGACAGTATTGGTTATGTAAATGTATTGAACCAGTTAGGTATGCAGTATCACCTGAGCAATGCAGACAGTTGTTTCCTGTTCTCCGTACAAGCCCGTGATATAGCTACCCGCCTGAAATACAAAAAAGGCATGGCCGATGGCCTCAATAACCTCAGCATCTTTTATGCACTGAAAGCCAACATGAAACAGGCTATTGAATACGACTATAAAGCCTTGTTACTATACCGCCAGTTAGGTGATTCTGCGAACGTATGCCAGGTGCTGATGAACAGTAGTGTATATTATAACTATGAAGGGAGTGACCCTATCGCAGAAATATTCCTGCAACAGGCCATGAACATGGGCAAACACCTGCCCAATGATTCAATCTACGGATTAGTACTGATCAATTACGCTATCCATTTTGGCGGAGATAGCCTCCGGCAGGATTCAGTGTTGTGGGCCATTCAAAAAGCAAAGGAGATCCTGGCTAAATATCCGGGAAGCAGGAATCATTACTACATAGAAGCAATTGAGGCTGATGAATGGATGAAGAGGGGAGAAGCTGACAGAGCTGTGAAAAGGATCAATCAACTGGCCGATCAGGCTATTAGTGAAGGGTTAATTTTCGTTGGAATTGATATGTTGGAGCATATTGAAACCTACACTAAAAACGGACATAATACAGATATAATACCCTATAAAGAAAAGATCTTCGCGTTGGCGGAACAGGCAGGGTATACAGACCTGATCTTACCTGCCATAACCAGTTTATACCACTACTACGCAAATAAAAAAGACGCAGCTAAAACAGCAACCTATGGAAAAGAGCTGTACGAATTAGTTCGCCGCCGGCAGGAAATGAATAATAATATACAGGTAAATCACCTGGATTACTTTCTCAAGGAACAGGCATTAACGGAATGGCAATTGAGCAACAAAGTACAAAAGGAGAAGATCGCAAAAACCAACATGAAAAAGGAACACCGGCAGATACTGATCGGGCTTTTATCAGGCGTATTGTTGTTATTGGGAGGATTTACTTTCACCCGTTACCGCTCTTACCGTAACCTGCGGCAGCAGGAATTGCTCATGGCAGATATGAACACCGCCATTTCAGAAAAGAACAAACAACTACAGATCAATGATGATTTTAAGAATAAACTGATTGCTATCATTGCCAATGATTTCAGAGAGCCGCTCAACAACATTATAAAGGTGGCCGTGATGTTCCGGAATAATGCTGGCAAAGAAGTATTACAGGAATTGATAGATCAGGTAGATGTTTCTTCCCGCAATACCCTGGTTGTTTTCGATAACATATTAAGATGGATAAAGTCCCAGTTATCCGGGTTTGTTTACAGCCCTATGGCTTGCCCCCTGCTACCCTTTTTCGAAGAGATCCTGCAGGGTATGGCGCCGGCGCTGATAACCAGGCAAATCTCAGTCGGACTGAATATAGCCGATGATATCCTGCTGGCAGGAGAATCGGAAATGTTACAGTTTGTGAACCGTAGCCTCTTATATTATGCAGCTTCATTCTCGCCTGATAATCATACAATTGGTATCATGGCTGTAAAGGAAGCCCACCAGGTGAAGGTAACGCTCACTTCTACGGCTCCGGAGGTTACAGCAGAGATGGCGGCCCATTTATTTGTACATCAGGAAGGGATCACAATGGTGATCTGTAAAGACTTTATGGATAAGATGGGAGGGCAGATATGGGCAGAGAAAACAGAAACACAGTTACAGTTGGTATATACACTGCCGTCTTTTAACTAAAGATTTGGGTGCAGGGAGAAGCCCTGCAAAACTCCTTCAAATTTTTTTGTGATGGTGCGAAGCACCACCACAAAAAAATAACTATAATTACTTACTATCGTATGCCCACTTCAGATAACTGGCTCCCCAGGTAAACCCACCACCAAATGCGGCCAATACCAGGTTATCACCTTTTTTAAGCTGTTTTTCGTAGTCCCACAGGCAAAGAGGAAGTGTGCCCGCAGTGGTGTTACCATAGCGTTGGATGTTCATCATCACTTTTTCTTCTGGCAGTCCCATCCGGTGTGCCGTAGCATCAATGATACGTTTGTTGGCCTGGTGAGGTACCAGCCATGCAATATCCTCAGAAGTCAGGTTGTTACGCTTCATAATGTCATGAGCAGCTTCAGACATATTACCTACTGCATATTTGAATACCATTTTACCTTCCTGGTACACATAGTGTTCCCTGTTGGCAATAGTTTCAAGGGTAGCTGGCTGTGCAGAACCGCCCGCTTTCATGTGAAGGTACTCACGGCCATGACCATCGCTTTTCAGGATGCTGTCTATTACGCCATATCCTTCTTCGTTAGGTTCCAGCAGTACGCCGGCACCACCATCTCCGAAAATGATACAGGTAGTACGGTCGGTGTAATCAATAATGGAACTCATTTTATCGGCTCCTATTACCATTACCTTCTTATAACGGCCACTTTCTATGAATCTTGCACCGGTGTCCAGGGCATAGAGGAAACCTGAACAGGCGGCGGCTATATCAAATCCAAAGGCATTTTTAGCGCCTATCTTATCAGTTACAATGTTAGCTGTTGCGGGAAATACCATGTCTGGTGTAACAGTAGCTACTATCAGCAGGTCTATTTCTTCCGGGCTAATCCCTCTTTTGCGGCATATTTCCAGCGCAACGGGTACACATAGCTCAGAGGTTCCCATCTTATCGCCTTTCAATATTCTCCTTTCACTTATCCCTGTACGGGTAATAATCCATTCGTCTGTAGTATCAACCAGTTTTTCCAGTTCTTTGTTAGAAAGCACGTAGTCGGGTACATAGCCACCTACCGCCGTAATAGCGGCCGTTATTTTAGTCATATTAGAAATATAGATGTTTTAAACGAGGGCGTAAAAATACATAAGAATTTGGAAATCGTAGGATAAGAAATAAAGAGGGGGGTAGTTCCTGCCTCCTTCTTGCTAAATTTTTACTAGGTTTGCCAAACATTTTATATCTGTATGATTGCTTACCTCAATGGAAAACTGTCCTATAAATCCCCTGCCATGGTACATCTTGATGTGCAGGGCGTGGGATATGAAGTGCAGATCAGTCTCAATACCTATTCTCGCATACAGGCGCTGGAAAGCTGCAAATTGCTGGCTTACCTCCATATAAAGGAAGATGCTCATACCCTGTATGGCTTTTTTGACGAAGCAGAACGTAGTATGTTCCTGTTACTCATGGGGGTATCCGGAATTGGCGCCAATACCGCCCGTATGATGTTGTCTTCTTTACAACCGGAAGATATCCAGCGGGCCATTACAATGGAAAATGAAAAGATGCTGGAAAGCATTAAGGGAATAGGGGCTAAAACGGCTAAACGCCTTATACTGGAACTAAAGGACAAGTTTAAGAAACAAAAGGATATTGGATATCAAATATCTGTTACGTCAAACAATACAATGCAGGAAGATGCGTTAAATGCATTAGTCACACTGGGAATTGCACGAAATGTAGCAGAACAGGCTATTTCCAAAGTACTTAAAGCAGAACCACTATTGGAAGATCTGGAAGGGCTGATTAAAAAATCCCTGAAAGGTCTTTAAACATTTACCCTGACCTCTATAAAAACCTATTTCTCTTGTCAAGAAAGACATATTTCGGTGCTATAGCAGTAATAGGAGTTGCATCTTTTTTTATTGTTGACACTGCAGCAAGAAATCGTTCGGGTTATACCAACAATGATCGTACCAATTGGCAACCAAAACTGAATACTGATACCACGGCTAAAGATACCGTTGTAAAGAAGGATACTTTGAAATATCCCATCAAAGACCGCTATGGTACCAGTATCACAGATCCTGTACAAAATAAAATGGATCTGAAAGATCCTGCCGGTATCTCAAAAACAGTTGATTACGACCCGATTACCAAAGAATATACAGTCACAGAGAAAATAGGAGACCACTACTACCGCAATCCTACCTACCTGAGTTTCGACGAATTTTACAAACTGCAATCCCAGAAAAGTGAACAGGACTACTGGCAGAAAAGAGCCAGCACACTCGGCTCCCTGAACCAGAAAAGTGATGGACCAGAACTCTACAAGGGAAGTAAACTATTCGACAGGATCTTTGGTGGTAACAAAGTGGATATCAAGCCACAAGGTAGCCTGGAACTAACCTTCGGCTACGAAGGCCAGAACATCAAGAACCCGGTACTGACAGAACAGGCCCGTAAAACCGGCGGCTTTGCGTTCGATATGAATATCAATATGAACGTAACCGGTAAAATCGGGGACAAACTGAAACTGATCACCAACTATAATACACAATCTACCTTCGACTTTGAAAACCAGGTAAAACTGGAATATACCGGTTACGACGACGAAATCATTAAAAAGATAGAAGCGGGAAACGTGAGTTTCCCTTTACGCAGTTCACTCATTTCGGGTGTACAATCCCTGTTTGGTATCAAAACCCAGCTACAGTTTGGCCGTTTAACAGTGACCAGCGTACTGTCCAATCAGAAATCACAGAAACAAAACCTGCTCGTTAAAGGTGGTAGCCAGGTACAGGACTACTCCATAAAAGCAGATGAATATGAAGATAACCGCCACTTCTTACTGGCGCAGTTCTTCCGGGATACCTTTAATTACTCCATGAGCAACCTGCCGGTGATCCGTTCCCTGGCATATATCAACCGCATAGAGGTATGGGTGACCAACAAAACAGGTGCTACTACCAATACAAGAGATATCGTGGGTTTGATGGACCTTGGGGAGTACAATCCGTATAGCCCTAACGTAACCCCGTTATCAAACTCTCACCTGCCGGCCAACGGTCTTAATAATCTGTATGCTACCATGGCTGCCAGTCCTGCCAGTCGTTATACAGGTACCGTTGTAAGCCAGTTACAGGCTAACGGGTTTCAGGGTGTACAGGACTATGAAAAAACATTTGCCCGTAAACTGGACTCCTCAGAGTATACCGTCAACAGGCAATTAGGCTTTATCTCCCTTAATCAGCAGTTACAGGCCGATGAGGTACTGGCTGTTGCATATCAATATACTTATAACGGACGTGTATACAATGTGGGGGAGTTCTCACAGGATGTACCACCCGACCAGACTAACAGCGCCAATCAGAAGATCCTCTTCCTGAAATTGCTGAAAGCTACTTCTGCCCGTCCTAATCTGCCTATCTGGGACCTGATGATGAAGAACATCTACTCTACAGGAGCATATCAGATTAACCGGGCCGACTTTAAAATGGATGTATACTATAAAGATCCGGGTACAGAAACACGTGCACCCAGTGATAAACGTTATCTGCCGGATGCCAAAGGTCAGTGGGCAGGGGCACCGTTGATTACCATCCTGAACCTGGACCGTCTGAATAACCAGAATGACCCACAACCGGATGGGGTATTTGACTATGTGGAAGGTTATACGATCAATTCTCAAACCGGCCGTCTCATGTTCCCTCAGCTGGAACCATTCGCCGGTGGAGTGCAAAAAGCTTTTGAAGGAGATGCAACCCTTGAGAAGCAATACCTTTTCAGAGTGTTGTACGACTCCATCAAAGTAGTGGCACAGCAGTTCCCGCAATTGAACAGATACATTATCAAAGGTTCCTATAAATCCAGTAACTCCTCAGAAATTCAGCTGGGAGGTTATAACATACCCCCCGGTTCCGTAACGGTAACGGCAGGTGGTCAGCAACTCCGTGAGAATGTGGATTTTGTGATAGATTATAACCTGGGACGTATCAAAATCATCAATTCCGGTATCCTGAACTCCGGTCAGGCTATCAATGTACAGTTTGAAAACAATGCGGCCTTCGGTACACAGGTAAGAAATTACTTTGGTACCCGCCTGGATTATGTGGTGAATGATAAGTTAAGCATAGGGTCTACCATCGCCAGGATGAGTGAACGTCCTTACTACCAGAAAGTGAACTATGGGGAAGATCCTATCAAGAATACCGTAGTAGGTTTCGACGTAAACTATAACTCTCAGTGGAAAGGGCTTACCCGGTTTCTGAATAAATTACCTAACTATAAGAGTACCACTCCTTCAAATATCATGTTCACCGGTGAGGTGGCGAAGTTGTTCCCAGGCCACAGTAAGCTGGTAAATGCATCCGGTAGTAACCAGGGACAGATTTATATTGATGATTTTGAAGGGTCACAGAGTGGGTACGACCTCAAATTCCCGGCTACCAGCTGGGCATTGGCGTCTACACCAAAAGATGCATCTGACAGTACCGGTGTCATTATGTTCCCGGAAGCGAATGCCAATGATCAGCTTACTTATGGTACAAACAGGGCTAAACTGGCCTGGTATATTATTGAACCTACCTTACAGATCCCCAGTTCCGGAGGTTTGCCGGCAGGTATCACTAAGGATGATCAGTCAGATCCCCGTGTACGCCTGGTATACCAGACAGAAGTATTTGCCAACCGCTCTACCGATTTCGGACAAAGCCAGCTGAGTACATTGGACCTTGCTTATTATCCAACAGAAAGAGGTCCTTATAACTATACGGCTGGTGCAGATAGTATAGATGCAAACGGTAAACTGCGTTCGCCTAAAAAGAAATGGGCAGGTATTATGCGCTCCATCGATAACAGTGACTTTGAAACACAAAACGTAGAGTTTATCGAATTCTGGATCCAGGACCCTTTCATCAAAGAACCTAACAGTAACGGTGGTCAGCTCTATTTCAACCTTGGTAACGTTTCTGAAGATATCCTGAAAGATTCCAAAAAGTTCTTCGAGAACGGGATGCCAAATCCCATTACCGACCTGGCTAAAGTAGATACTTCCATCTGGGGCCGCACACCTAAGTTCCAGCAGCAGATTACCCAGGCTTTTGATAATGACCCTGAAATCCGCAAGTACCAGGACATTGGTTATGATGGTTTACAGGATAATGATGAAGCGGTATTCCGTAAAAGCTACCTGGACAGACTGGCGGCTAACTTTGGAATAGGATCTCAAATCTATAGAGAAGCACAGGCCGACCCGTCTAATGACGATTACAAACATTACCGCGATTACGCCAATACACCTATTCTGCAGCGTTATAAGAAATACAGCAATCCGGAAGGTAACTCCCCGGTTTCTACCAATGCTGCTTATTCTACCGCTGCCACAAATATTCCGGAATCAGAAGACCTGAACAGGGATAACACCCTCAACGAAACAGAAGAATACTTCCAGTACCGCGTGAACCTGAAACCAAACATGGTGGTGGGTACCAACTTCATCGTGGACAAGATCGTTGCAGATGTTACCCTGGCCAACGGTACCAAGACTACCGAAAACTGGTACCAGTTCAAAGTACCGGTGAATGGCTTCGACAAAAAAATAGGTAGCATTCCGGATTTCAAATCCATCCGCTTCATGCGTATGTTCCTGACCGGTTTCGAAGATTCTGTAGTCGTTCGTTTCGCTAAACTGCAACTGGTACGTAACCAGTGGCGCCAGTATGATTATAAATTACAGGCAGGCGATCCTGTTCCAAACGATGATGCTACTTCCTTTAATACTTCCGCTGTAAACATAGAAGAGAACTCCTCCCGCAAGCCTATACCATATGTATTGCCTCCGGGAGTAGTGCGTCAGAATACAGTAAGCACCAACAATACCACCCTGCAGCTGAATGAACAGTCCATGTCCTTACAGGTATGTGACCTGAAAGATGGTGATACCCGTGGTGTTTCCAAAAATCTGAACATGGACCTCCGCCAGTACAAAAGACTGCAATTAGATTTGCACGCAGAGGCTATGAACGATGCAAACTCCCTGAAAGATGGTGAACTGCGTGCAGTGATCCGTATGGGTAGCGACTTCGTTGAGAACTATTACGAATATCAGGTACCCTTGAAAGTGACTCCCTGGGGCAGCAATAACAACCAGGTAATCTGGCCGGATGCCAATAACGTAGACCTGGACCTTTCAACGCTTACCCAGCTGAAACAACGCCGTAACCAGTGTGATACCTGCTCTCCTTTAAAACCTTACACCGAACAGAATGCGAATGGTGGTTATATAAGTGTGATAGGTAACCCTAACCTCGGAGATGTGAGGACTATGTTACTCGGTATCACCAATCCTAAAAATGACGGACTGCCAAAATGTGGTGAGGTTTGGTTCAATGAACTACGCCTGTCCGGGCTGGATGAGAAAGGTGGTTACGCCGGCTTGGGACGTGTGGATGTACAACTGGCAGACCTGGGTACAGTTAGCGTCTCCGGTAATATGCACACCGCCGGATTCGGTAACCTGGACCAGCGCGTAAATGAACGCTTCCGCGATAACTACCTGCAATACGATGCTGCTGCTAACCTGGACCTGGGTAAACTGTTACCTAAGAAAGCAAGCCTTAGCATCCCTGTATACGCCGGGTACTCCCAGGCAGTAAGTCGTCCGGAATACGACCCTTACGACATGGATATTAAACTGAAGGATAAGCTGAGAATGGCAAGAAGCGCTTACGAAAGGGATTCCATCAGAAGAGCGGCAGAGGACTTCACCTCTATCAAGAGTCTGAACTTTACCAACGTACGTAAGCTGAACCTGAACCGTAAAAAGAGCCACCTCTGGGATATCGAAAACTTCGACATCAGCTATTCATATTCACAAACACTAACGCATAGCCCTATTATAGAAAACGACGTACTCACCAAACATCGCGGTGGACTGGGATACAATTTCAGCGGCCAGAGTAAGTTCTATCAGCCGTTCAAGAAACTGTTCAAAACCAAAACGCACTGGCTGGACCTGATCCGCGATTTCAACGTGAACTATGTTCCTTCTCTCATCAGTTTCAGGGCAGACGTTACCCGCCAGTTTGGTGCTACCCGCATCAGGAACGTGGGAGGGGACGGTACTTTTAAACTGCCGGAAACCTATAATAAGTACTTTACTTTCGATCGTTACTACGGCCTTAAATGGGATCTTACCCGCAGCCTGAGCATAGATTTCAATGCGGTAAACAATGCCCGTATCGATGAACCAGCCGGAAGATTGAATACAAAAGCGAAGAAAGATTCCCTCTGGAGTAACTTCTTCAAACTGGGCAGGACCACCAACTATTTCCATACGCTGAACGCAACCTACACACTGCCTACTTCGAAATTCCCGCTGTTAAGCTGGACGAATATAGCACTGGGTTACTCTGCGGAATATCGTTGGACAGGGGCTTCCCTGCTGGCTCAATATCTTGGTAATGCCATAGAAAATACCCAGCAGAAAACGATCATGGCAGAGTTTAAGTTCTCTGACCTGTACAACCGTTCTAAGTTCTTAAGAGCGATCAACAACTCCGGTAATAAGAATAAACCTAACCAGCAACAGAATCAACAGGGCATGAATGGCAACAAACAACCGCCAGGCAAGCAACCTGCCAAACAGGAAACTACCCCGGAGATTTCTCCTATCCTGAAAGCTGTGCTGAAACCGTTGTTGTCTATCAAGCGTATTAATGTGGACTACTCCGAAAACGGGGGTACAAGATTGCCGGGTTATATAGACAGTACCAAAATACTGGGTATGAACTGGGCAAGCATGGCACCGGGTATTCCATTCGTTGCAGGTAAACAGCCGGATAAAGCCTGGTTGGATAATTTTGCAAAGAGAGGATTGATCACACCAGATACATTATTTAACGTCCAGTATCAACAGCAGTTTACACAGCGTCTGCAAATCCAGGCACAACTGGAGCCGGCAACAGACCTGCGTATAGATCTGAATGTTACCAAGTCATTTACTAAAACACATACAGAGTTGTTCAAGAACCTCAGCGATGACGGCTTTGAACATCTTAGTCCATACGATGCCGGTGGATTTGAAATCTCTTACCTGGCAGTAAAAACCATCTTCGGAAAAATAGATTCAGAAACAGGGACCACGAAAACCTTCTCGGATTTCCAGCGTTACCGTCAGACGATCTCTTCCCGCCTTGGTGCATTAAACCCTTATAACCAGGATCCGGCAGTTCCTATTAATGATCCTAAAGATCCGAACTACCGTTATGGTTATGGCCGTTATGCACAGGATGTACTGGTTCCTGCCTTCCTGGCTGCCTACACCGGTAAAGATCCTGAGAAGATAGGCCTGCTGAAAAATGGTGGTGCTACCAGCGTTCGTAGTAATCCTTTCAGTAACTACTTACCAAGACCCAACTGGCGTATTACTTATAATGGCCTTACCAAACTGGAACCATTCAAAAGTATCTTTACCAATGTCTCTTTAACACATGCTTATGTAGGTTCACTGAGCATGAGTTCTTACAATACCAACCTGTTGTACGAAGATCCCCGGCTGGCTGGTTACCCTGGCTTCGTTGATACAGTATCCGGTAACTATGTTCCATACTTCATGTTGCCGAACATCACCATGACAGAGCAGTTTGCGCCGTTGCTGGGGGTAGATGTAACGCTTACCAACAGCTTGAATTTAAGGGTAGAATTCAAAAAGAGCCGTTCCCTCAGTCTTAGTCTGATCGATTACCAGCTGACGGAATTACGCTCCAGTGAAATCACCATCGGTGGTAGCTACCGCTTACGTAACGTTAAATTCGCCTTCCTGGGGCCACCTAAAGATGGCAAGAAGGTGCAGAACGATATGAACTTCAGACTGGATATGAGCTTCCGTGATGATAAGACCGTAAACAACAGACTGGATGCTGACCTGGTAATCCCTACCAGCGGACAGAAAGTAATAGGTATCTCACCATCGATAGATTATGTGGTCAATAACCGCCTCAACCTTCGCTTCTTCTATGACCGAAGGCAGACGATACCGGTTATCTCCACAGCTTACCCGATTACGAATACAAGGGGAGGACTCACACTACGATTTATGTTAGCACAATAATACTGGGTGCAGGGCGAAGCCCTGCAAAACTCCCTTCAAAAAAATAGAGATGATGCGAAGCATCATCTCTATTTTTTTGCCCTAAAAGAGTCTACTGATAATTATCATTTCTAATTAATTGATCTTCCCTAACTTTACGCCGTGAAATATTTTTTCCTCATATCCGTCCTGACCGGGTTGTTGTTGCAAAACTTCAACCAGTTCGTGATTATGCTGGAATACAAAATCAATTTCAGCTACGTTGCGAACGTACTGTGCGAAAACAGGGATAAACCTGAAATGCACTGTAATGGTAAATGTCACCTCAGGAAGCAACTGGAAAAAGATCAGCAACAGGAGCGTAACAGTACCTCAGCAAAGGAACAGGTAGTCTTCATAGATGACCTCATCACCTTTAACTTCGAGCCTTTAGCTCCTTTTACACTGGTAACCGCTTTTTACCAGGACCCTGCGCTGCACAATCCTTCCTTCTCTTTCTTTCGCCCCCCACAAGCTTAGTTGATATACAGATGAATAATGTTCATTCGCTGATAACTATATCGGCGAGTGCACTCACGACTATCAACAACTGATCTATCAACATGAAGAGACTTATATTAATTATAACAGGCATACTCCTGTTCATGCAATCGCGCGCGCAAATAAATGGAAGCGTAATCGATGCGCAGACAGGAGAAGTATTACCAGGCGTAAACGTTCAGTTACTGCACCAGTCAAAAGGCAGCAGCACAGACGCACGCGGACATTTTATATTACCAGCAGGTAAAACAGAAGATTCCGTACTGGTTTCTTTCATCGGTTACCAGTCAAGAAAACTTACATTACAACGGCCATTCATTATTTCATTAACACCGAAAGCGGCCAGCCTTAATGAGATCATTGTAACATCCAGTCGCGACAGGCAAAACCGTACGGATGCGCCGGTAGCTATCAGCTCCATTTCCACTCAGGAAATGAGAGATACAAAAGCTACCTCACTGGAACAATTGCTGAATAAGGTAAGTGGTGTATACATGGTAGACCTGGGTAATGAACAGCATACCATGGCTATCCGTCAGCCCATTGGTTATAAGAGTTTGTTCCTGTATATGGAAGATGGTATTCCGATCCGTACTATCGGCGACTTTAACCACAATGCACTGATAGAAATAAACATGGCTGCATTGAGAACAATTGAAGTGATAAGAGGACCAGCATCTTCTTTATATGGTAGTGAAGCAGTAGGTGGCGCCGTTAATTTCATCACTGCTGCTCCATCTTTACAACCTACCGTAAAAGTACAGGCAGAAGCCAGCGACCGTGGTTACAAACGTACCGACTTCAATGTATCCAACACCTTTAATAAAGTAGGTATTACCATCGGTGGATATTATGCTGATCAGCGCAACGGTTACATGGACCACAGCGATTTTCATAAACTGGCATTAACACTACGCGCAGATTACCAGATCAACGAACGTAATAAATGGATCAACGCCGCAACACTGGTGGATTATTATACAGACCAGGTAGGCGGTTTAGACAGTACACATTTTTACAACAAAGATTATCGCAATTTTCAAACCTTCTCTTATCGTAAAGTAAATGCATTACGCTACAGAAGTACGCTGGAACATACCTGGGATAATACGAATCATACCACTGTTACCGGCTTCTTCAGGCATAACAGCATCGGACAAAATCCATTTTATGCACTCAAAAATTCAGCAACAAATCCGTTAAAAGCTGCCGGTGAAATCAATGATGACAGCTTTAACAGTTATGGATTGATAATACAGCATAAGAAACAGTTCGCCTGGAAGAATGCATCGCTGATAGCGGGTGTCAGTGCAGATTACAGCCCTGCTACTTACCTTGCTAATTACATTGATGTTACTAAAAATGCAGCAGGCTATTTTACCGGTTATGCTAAAACGGATTCCGTATTAACAGACTATAATGTAGGCTTGTTAAATACAGCTGCTTATGCACAACTGGATATGGAACTGGTACAGGGATTAAAACTGTTAGCAGCAGTACGTTACGACAGGATGGATTATAATTTTGATAATCATCTTCCTCCATCTGCATACACCGGTGCACCAGACGACCGTAATAATTTCAATGCGCTTACACCCAAGCTGGGTCTTACATATGACTTTGGCAGAAGCCGTGGTTTATATGCCAATTACAGCGTTGGATTTGCACCACCTAACATCTCGGAATTATACGATGGTGTAAAAGTGCCCGTATTAAAACCTGCTACTTATCGCAACTATGAAGCCGGAGGATGGTTTGGTTTTGCAAATGATAAAGGGTATGCAGATGTAAGTGTATACGAAATGAAAGGCACCAATGAAATCATCAGTGTAAAACTGGATGATGGTTCTTATGAAAACCGTAATACCGGACGTACTACACACAGAGGGATAGAATGGAATGTACGGTATGCTATTTTACATTCTTTATGGATTCGCAGCAGTGGTACTTATGCGGAACACTTCTTCAATAAATACATAGAAAAAGGAACCGTATATGATGGTAATGAGATGAGCGGTGCACCTAAAGTAATCACCAATACAGAACTTACATGGAAACTAAAAGGCTTCCGTTTAAGTGGTGAATGGCAACATATCAGCCGTTATTATATGGACCCGCAGAATACACAATATTACAAAGGATATAACCTGCTGAATGCACGCACAGGATATGCCTGGAGAAATATTGAATGCTGGGTAAACTGCCGCAATATCGGGGACATTATCTATTCAACTACATCAGAGAAAACAGCTTACGGCACTACTTACAGACCAGGTCCTAAACGCACTTTTAATATTGGCCTGGCATATACATTTACAGGTAAAAAAGGATAAAGATGAGAGGATGGATATTATCACTGATGTTGATAGCAGCCTGCAAACAACAGGATGTCTCAGAACATATACTTTCCAATAAAGGTAAAGATGCATCGTGTGCACATATAACGGGAACGGCAGATGGAAAAACAGTCATCAGCTGGATAGAAACAGAAAAGGGTGCTGAAACAGGCATGTTGTATTATGCAGTATCTGTAAACGACACCTTCTCTGCACCGCTGCCGGTAACTACATCCACAGGTGTGTTACCGCATGCAGAGAATATGCCTAAGATAGTATTTAAGCCCAATGGAGAGGTGATAGCGATGTATGGCGTAGAGCAGAATGATGCACGTAATAAATATGCAGGACGGGTGTTTTACACCCGTTCTCTTAACGGTGGTAAAACATGGTTGGTGCCACAGTCGCTGGTGGCTGATACCGGCAGTTATGACCAGCGTTATTTTGATATGACAATACTGCCCAATGGAGAAGCCGCAGCGATATGGCTGGACAACCGTAAACATACAAATGACGAAGGCTCTACTTTGTATTATGCAGTAACAGATGGTCATGATGGATTTAAAAAAGAAAAGCCGTTAGCAGAAACTGTTTGTCAGTGTTGCCGTACAGCCCTGTATACAGATACAAAAGGAGATATCCATATTGCTTTCCGGGATATCATCAACGATTCTATCCGCGACATGGTACATATGGTATCTACAGATGGAGGTACTTCTTTCAGCACACATAACCGCATCAGTGCCGATAATTGGGTAGTGCGTGGTTGCCCGCATACAGGCCCGGCTATGGTAAGGAACAGTACAGCCATGCATTTTGCCTGGTTTACTATGGGTGGGGGACAAGGCGTGTTCTATTGCAGATCTCTGGATAATGGTAAAACATATACGCAAAAGGAGCCCGTAAGTACAACCCCTATGGCAAAACATCCGCAGATAACAGCATTGGGAGATAAAAGTGTGATGATGGTATGGGATGAGCCGGTAAAAGTGGGTAATAACTTTAACTATCGTATTGGTTTCCAGAAAAGGAACACAGCAGGAGACGTGCTGGAAACAGGCTTACTCACTTCAGATTCAACATACAGTACATTCCCTGTAATAAAAGCGATGGATGACCACAGGGTATTGGTAGCTTATACGAAGAAGGTAGGAGAGTTGGAAGAAGTAGTATACAGATTAAAATAAAAAAAGTCCCGGGCTTTGCCTGGGACTTTGATTTCTTCTTTGCTTAGTAACTAAAAGCTCCGGCCCATTCCTGGCGGGTAGCCCAGCGACCGTAGTTATTCTTTTTGGATTTGTCAGCGTAGAAGCGCCATTCTGCTTTCCACTTGGGATAGTAAAGGCGCAACAAATACAGTGTTGCAAATGTAAGCATAGGGATTAGGATTATCGGTTTTAGGATAGATAGTTAGCATGAATCATTACGTTAGTTAGTCGGCATTCATTTTCCCCCTGGATAATATGGTTTTCAATAAAAATAACTGCATCATCCGTCAATTTTCCACATGTAAATCACCAATCCAAATATATGTTAATTATATCAACTATAACATAACATCTATGTGGTATTTTAACATTTTTTTATTCTTTCTGGAAGTAATAAGCGTTGGCTTGTTGTAAACAGGTGATCACCAGATCGTTAATGCAAACGTGTGCCGGCAGGGTAGCACAATAATAAATTGTGTCTGCTATATCTTCCCCTTTTAAAGGAGTAAAGCCCTTATAAACATTATCCGCTTTTTCCGCATCTCCCTTAAAACGAACCACTGCAAACTCCGTTTGTGCGGCTCCGGGATGTACTGCAGTTACCTTAATACGATAAGGCAGCAGGTCTATACGCATAGCCTGGGAAAGAGAATCAACCGCGGCTTTGGTAGCACAATAGACATTCCCGTTGGCATATGCCTGTTTGGCAGCGGTAGAGCCCAGGTTAATGATATGTCCCTTACCCTGTGCCTTCAGCCAGGGGATCACGGTGCGGGATACATACAGTAACCCTTTTACATTGGTATCTATCATGGTATCCCAGTCAGAGAACTCGCCCTGGTCAATACTGCTGGAGCCCATTGCCAGGCCGGCATTATTGATCAGTATATCCACTGCCTTCCATTGTTCCGGTATGGCATTGAGTGTGGCTGTTACCGCTTTCTCATCCCTTACATCAAAACAGAGGGGCAATACTTTGATATGATGTTGTTGTTCAAGTTGTTGCTGAAGGAGTTGTAATCTTTCCGTACGACGTCCGGTAATAATGAGGTCATAACCGTTAGCAGCAAACTTTTTCGCACATGCTTCACCGAACCCGGATGTTGCGCCTGTAATCAGAACTATAGCCATTTAATGAATATTTACTTCACCAAAGTTACAGTGCCTTTGCGTAAAATAGTTTTACCGGTGAAATCTTTTCCTTCCAGGATCCAGATATAGGTGTCTATAGGGGCAGGAGCGCCTTTGATAGTACCGTCCCAGCCGGTACGGAAATCAGTGGAAGAATAGATCAGCTGTCCCCAGCGGTTAAAGATGCGGAAGAAATTATATTCGGTGATACCCACAGGGATAAAGCGGAAATGATCGTTCTGCCCGTCTCCGTTAGGACTGAAAGCTGATGGTACATAAATATCCGGACCAGTATAATACTTGATATGGATAGAGTCATACCCCTCACATCCCTGCACATCAGATACCCTCAGTGTATAGGTAATATCCTGGTTCCAGCTGACCATCGGGTCTGGGAGGCCGGTATTACTTAATCCTTCCGGGGGGTACCAGTTGTAAAAATCCCCACCTGTGGCATGTAACTGGAATTGCTGTCCCTTGGCAATGATGGTATCGTTGCCGGCAAAAGGCCGTACTTCATAGATCCTCACATCTTTGGTAAGGGTGGTCATACAGTCATGGTCAGTATACAATGTTAACGCTACGGTATATAACCCGCCTTTATCATAAGTAAAGTCTACATGTGTACCATAGGCACGGTTCAATATACTATCATCTTCCAGTCCCATATCCCAGCGCCGTTCTGTTATCTTTCCATAGGTATAGGAAGAGTGATCATCAAACTGTATCAGACTCCCTTTACAAAAGCCGGTAGTACTAAAATCTGCTGATAACCCGGGATAATTGCTGATAGTACCGGTGGTACTGTCCGTACATGTCAGGCCGGGGTTCACCACCAGTTTTACTTTATACATCCCGGTATCGGGAAACTGATGCCTGAATACTGTTCTGTCATAGGTGATCGTATCTGTACCATCGCTGAAGCTCCAGTAATAAGCAGAGGTAAAACCCGCATTACTGGAATTGGGAATCAGTACACTGAGGTCAGCATCTGCCACACAGTTTTGTAACAGAGAAGGAAAACCAGCTTTGATATTGGTAGTACAATTAAATACAGTAAGCAGGATATCCTTATGATGGGTGCCTATCAGCATTTTACTTTTACGGTCGTATTCACTCACACATACAGATACTACAAACTGCCCTTCTTTGGTAGGGGTACCATACAGTAGCCCGTTCTCATCGATACCTATCTGCGGAGAGCCACCCATAGGATTACTGCCTGAATAAGGAGAAATATAACTTACGGTAGTATTATAAGGAGGAGGATCAGCAGATGCTACTTCATTGCGGGTAGTACCACCGGTAAGGGCATCGCAGAGGTTATAGGTAAGACTGTCTCCATCGGCATCATAAGCAGCATAATCATATTTAAAAGGAAGATTGGCGCAGATGACAATAGCCGCATCTTTATCAAAGTGTACACTCTTATTGGTAGGGCGGTTTTCTATACCGGGGATCATCGTATAAAACGTAGAACCTTCATGTTCAGAATCGTATATGTTAGCCAGTTTTTGCCCGCGGCAGCAACGCTGATAAGTAATGTAATAACCACCCCTGATAGGGGCCAGTGCAATCGTATCACGATAAAAAACTACTTCCAGGTTTTGGGTGCGTGGAGCAAGACAGGGATTCTTTAGTGTATCGCGCAGGGGCTTTGTTTCTTTGATATATAAGAGGATAGCATTTTGCACCCGTTCTCCCCTGGAATTATAAATGTTTATAGGTACCGGGTTCTCAAAGTGGTCCAGGCAACCCTGAATATCCCCGCAGGTAAAGTCTGCATTACGATATAGCTTTAATGTGATAACGTATACGTATTTATTGCCTTCCGGAGTTATTCCCACATACTCATAGTAAATCTCGCCGCCAATAATATGGTAACCAGCTGCAGTAACGTGGATTAAAATGCAGCAAAGGGCCAGAATGAAAGATTTGCGCATTGACGGGGTACAGTAATGGGAATGGTAATTTCCTATAGGAATTTACTGAAAAAAAAATACCCCCGCAACATCAATTAAAACAGTATATACAGCCGTTTGGTAATCATTACTTACCTCAAAAGCGTAACAGTTCCTTTACGTAAAACAGTATCATTATTGATATTTTTTCCCTGTACAACCCATACATAAGTACCAATAGCAGCAGGCTCTCCATTGTAGTTTCCATCCCATCCCTTCATATATTCATAGGTGCTGTACATCAGTTTTCCCCAGCGGTCGTATACCCGGAAAAACTCAAGCTGCAAAATACCTACAGGCAAAGGACGGAAGATGTCATTCGTACCATCGCCATTAGGAGTAAAGCCGGTAGGGATATAGATATCAGGGCCGGCAATGAAGCGTACACGAATATCATCCTTGCCAGAGCATCCTTCTATCGTATAGGCTGTAACCGTATACGTAATATCGTGATTGATAATAGTGATAGGATTATAAACAGTGGGGTCATCCAGGCCATCTACAGGAGTCCATACATAAGACACTCCTCCGCTGGCATGCAACTGGAATGGCTGATTGAGTATAGCAATGGTATCATTGCCTGCAAATGCCGGTACTTTAGGCACTACAGATACCCATACAGTATCCGTTACTGCTTTTGGACAACCCTTTGTATCTGTAACAGTAACGATGTACATCGTGGTATCTGTTGGTCTGGCAATTGTACTGGATTGTTGTGGCGTCAGTAATGTAAAGGTGGGGGACCATTGATAATAAGTACCGCCCGATGCCTGTAACAGTATCTGGTCTCCGTAACAGATCGTACTATCAGTTCCTGCATTAGCAACAGGAGGATCTACCAGCGTAAGCTGCACCGTATCACCGCCACTGCAATCGCCCAATTCTCCTATTACGCTATATGTAGTGGTAGGAGGAGTTGGTGTAATATACAAATCTGCGCTATCGCCTACCTGTGTATTGTTGTCCACGTTATACCATGTAAGCGGATATTCACCGTCTACAGTAGCATGCAGGTGTACTTCATCTCCCGTACAGATAGTACTGTCAGCACTCGTTGTTACGATCAGTTTATCTCTTACATCAACAGCTACACTTTTTGTGTTTGTACAACCGGTGGCATCAGTAAACGTAACAGTATAAGTGGTATCCACCTTTGGTGTAACCACCGGAGTGGCTGTATTGGCGCCTGTAATATTATAATTGGGTGTCCATGCATAAGAACCATTTACCACATTCCCATCTACATTACTTTCTGCAAAAAGCGACAATGAGTTACGTATGCACAACAACGTATCACCGGTAGTATAGAGAGGAGGATTATTATACACAATGATATTACTTGTGTCATATTTCTCACATCCCCTGGCTGTTCTCAGTAAGAGTACTACCTGATAATTACCCGGTCCCGGGTATTTATACTGAGGGCTTTTTAATAAAGAGGTATCATCACTGGCGGTACTAACGCCAAAGTCCCAACGATAATAGGTAATCGCATCACTCTGTCCGGACGTAGTAGAGTTATTCCCGAAAGAAGTAATAGTATTACTGCAGAATCCACTGATGTTGACATCCGGGTTTAACAGCGGGTATACATACGCAAGCGCTGTAGCACTGTCTCCGCAATTACTTAAACTATCAACATATAATTTCACGGTATACAAACCCTGAGCAGCATAAGTATGTTGAATAGGATCTGTGCTTGTAGTAGTAAGCGTAGAACCATCTCCAAAGTTCCAGTCGTACGTTTTACCCTCTGTACTGTTATTGAGGAAAGTAATCGTATAACCGGAGCAGTCATTGTATTTATCAGGCATCGCCGCTACCACTTCTTTCACACAGGTAGTAACGTTCATGTGAAAATCTTTACGATGAATACCAAATAAGACTCCATTCTTGTATTCATACACACATACGGTTACTACATATTTACCTGCCGGCGGAGCAATACCCGAAATAACGCCTGTTTTAGGATCTATGTATGCGCCTGTTCCCAGTGGACCTCCACCGGTATAAGGGCTTTTATAAGGAACGGAAGTATAAGGAGGAGCCACAGCTGCAGGTGGAGTAGCTTCTTTATCATTGCTCTTTGTTACCTGTCCACCGCCATATGCTTCGCAGAATACGTAAGCGAGGCTATCACCATCTATATCTGTAGCAGAAAAATCATAAGTAAATTTCTTACCTGCACACACCAGTACTGCTTCATCTTTTGCAAATACAGGACTGGAATTACCTGTAGGATTAGTTCCTGGCAATTCTGTAAAATAAGACGCACCATTACCCGGATAATTATCCTGGTCATCGGCTCTGTGTGTATCAATTATATTTGCCATAGAGTTATCCCTGCAGCAACTCTGGAAGGATACCGTATATCCTGCTGTGTTAACAGGTACTGTGATCGTTGTAATATAAATACCTATCTGGAAACATACTGTTGGAGGATTTACTATACAGGGATCTACCTGTGCCAATGTCTTTTCTTCTTTACTGGTACGTGCCACCAGCACAGGAAATCCTGATGGCTGACTGCCATCTGTTTTACTGAAAACCCCGAAATATACCGAAGCCGGTAATTCTGCTAAATTATCTGCATGCGTACATACACGGAATAGCTTCAGCGTTACCTGGTAGGTCACACCTGTACTGGTAGCGCTGATATATTTATATGACATCTCGCCCCCAATAATATGGGAAGCCCGGGATATGAGTCCGCAGGAAAGGATAAAAAGCAGTATGAGGGTTCGTTTCACTATCAGTATTGTTGGCAAAAAAGAATAAACTCCTGTAACAGGCCATTGCTGGCTTCAGGTACTTCCCACATACCCATATGTCCTGTCTCCGGGAATATATGTATACTGCTGGTATAGGGCATTGATACCTGTGGTAATACACCTTTCAGCGGAACTGCCGTATCATCTTTCCCTATTACAAACAACACAGGTACCTGCAGGGATGATAATACAGCCGTACGATCAGGACGGTTGATCATAGCGTGATAATATGTTATCAGTGATGCCTGCGGACATTGCATTCCCATTGTCACATAGGCATCTACCTGTTCGGGATGTTGCTGTTTATAAACAGGACTGAACATATTCGGCAATGCTTGTCTTATAAACGCTTCTCCTCCGTATTGTCTTATAATATTGATAGATTTAAGACGACCTTCTTTTTTCTCTTCACTATCAGGAGCTGCAGTAGAGTGGAACAATCCCAGTCCTTTTACCATCGCCGGATATTTTTCTGCCAGTGCCAGCGCTACATAACCTCCCATAGAATGGCCGATAATCACTGCGCTTTCAATTCCGTCCGCCAGTAAAATAGAATGAACAAAATCGGCCATACTCTCAATGCTAAGTGGCTCAGTAAGCGGTGTTTGCCCACTGCCGGGTAAGTCCGGAGCTATCACGTAGAATTGTTCGCTTAGGTAAGCCTGCTGTTGTTCCCATATCTGGTTGTTCTCTGCAAATCCATGAATCAATACGACAGCGGGCTCTTTTACTTTGTTTAGAGTACTATTTCCGGCAGAAAGTTTAGTCTGCATTATAAATTATTTATTTAAAACGCGATTAACTTGTCAGATAGCTGACAGGCATCTGACAAGTAACGAATAATGTAACTCAGATTATATATATGCGTAAACCGCAATCAATCATTTACTATCCTAACGGGTTATGATATCTTCTTCTGCCTGAACCGCAGGTAGAAACTATATATGATCAGCAATATACAAAAAGCTGATGCAGCCTTTGAAATAAGATCACCATATTTTACATAGAACGTCAAAATGTAACCGGGTGTTACATTTCCTTTAATAACTCCTTCTTTCCAGTAGGGCAGGGGTTGCTGAACCCTTCCCATGGGGTCTATGATACAGGAAATACCGGTGTTCGCGCTGCGGGCTATCCAGCGTCTTGTTTCTATTGCGCGTAAACGTGCATATTGCAGATGTTGCCTGTGACCTTCTGTATTTCCCCACCACCCATCATTAGTAATAATGAAGAGGAGATTAGCTCCCATACGTACATGCTCTGCCACATATTCTCCATACACAGATTCATAACAGATAGCAGGAGATACTTTAATACGTTTGTCTGTACTTGTCAGTACATTTTCACCCGCTGTACGGCCATAACCACCCGTAATTCCACCCATATCCAATGCCAGGTATTTCATGAAGAACATATAACGGGCATAAGGGATCATTTCCACACCCGGCACCAGCTCATACTTATGATACACCTGTACAATACCGGAAGTATCTATCTGTACCGCTGAATTAAATACATCATAAGAAGAATTTTCATCCATGATGCGTGCCGTATAGGGCATTTCATCCAGTTTATCGTAACGTTTAAGGGTAATGGCTCCGCTGATGATCGCTGCTTTGGGATATTGCTGTAAAAAATAATGAATGCTTTGTGTACCACCTTCAGTAGCCAGGTTATTTTCCCAGACGCCATTGGTGAACAGCGCTGTTTCAGGCCAGATGATATATGCCGTCTGGCTATCTGTTTTTTGCTTTGAGAGTTCTAATAATTTATCCAGTTGCCTGGCTGCTGCTGCATAACTCTCTGCAAATTTATCGTAAGGATCAATATTCGGCTGAACGATGACTACCTCTTTAGAAGGTCCTTCCGGTGTTTTGAAAGTATATTGTATAAGGGAACTTAAGAGTAATGGAATGATAATGATAGCGGCCGGTTTCCAGGCTGTTTTCCAGTCCCGCAACTGCCAGGTATGATAAATGGAAATATTACACAGGAGCACCCATAATGTACCACCGCTTGCACCGGTATATTCATACCACTGTATCCAGGAAGGATACATGGCAAAAGCATTACCCAGGCTTAACCAGGGCCAGCTGAATTCCCAGTTCAGATGCACATATTCAAACGTGATCCAATATACGATGAGTGCAAAGTATCCTGCTGTTGTGCCTAGTCGTTTGCGTGAACGATAGTATCCCAGCAGGGGTACGCTCATCACGGTAGTATTAATAAGATTGGCTGCCAGTCCGCTGATAGGTACGGTCGTATTACCCACCCACCAGGTAGTGCCTACATTCCAGATAAATAAAGAAAGATAAATATAGCCGTAATACTTCCCGGTGGATTCCACTGTATCTGCAAGGCGCAGCAGGGGAATAAATGCGATAAAAATAAGAAAGGTAAGGGGAGAGGTGGGCCATGCTGCCCATAGTAACGCCGCCCCACTAAGACTTAATAATACCGGAACCCATCTTTGCGTACTTCTTTTTGCCATTTCTATTTGAGTCTGTTTTTTGGGTGCAGGGCGAAGCCCTGCAAAACCCCTTCATTCAAAAATAACACTTCACAACCAATACTCCATATCCCATCCACATAGCGAACACAGCCTGTCATATATAACCCCTTAAATAACAAAGCCCCTTGTCATAGACAAGAGGCCTTATTAATTTATAATTAATTATAATTATCTGCTATAATTCGGCGCTTCTTTGGTAATCACCACATCATGGGGGTGGTTTTCCTTCACAGTAGCCGGAGATATTTTGATAAACTGTGCACTCTGCAGGGTAGTAATATCTTTAGAACCGGTAAGCCCCATACCTGCACGCAACCCACCAACAAACTGCTGGATTACTTCTGCCAGCATGCCTTTGTAAGGAACACGGCCTACGATACCTTCAGGCACCAGTTTCTTGATATCATCTTCTTCCTGGAAATAACGGTCTTTACTACCTTCCATCATTGCTTCCAGGGAACCCATACCACGGTAAGACTTGAATTTACGTCCTTCGTAGATGATAGTTTCTCCGGGGCTTTCTTCCACACCAGCAAAGATAGAACCTGCCATGATAGCGGAAGCGCCTGCTGCCAGTGCTTTCACCATATCACCGGTATAACGGATCCCACCATCAGCAATAACGGGTACACCTGATTTCTTCAATGCTTCAGCTGCATTCAGTACAGCAGATAATTGAGGGAAACCGGCACCGGTAACAACGCGGGTAGTACAGATAGAACCTGGTCCTACGCCTACTTTCACCGCATCTGCACCTGCTTCTGCCAGTGCAAGAGCACCTTCGGCAGTGGCTACGTTACCTGCTATCACCTGTAATTTAGGGAAGGTCTTTTTCAGCTTCTTCAGGGTGTTCAGTACTGCAATGGAATGCCCGTGAGAGCTATCCAGGCAAACCACGTCCACACCTACGTTAATAAGTGCCTGTGCCCTTTCTATTACATCAGGAGTGATTCCTAAGGCAGCACCTACCAGTAAACGGCCAAATGCATCTTTAACAGCATTCGGGTAGCTGGTGAGCTGAAGGATATCCCTGTATGTGATCAGTCCTGCCAGTTTGCCGTGTTTGTTTACAACGGGCAGTTTTTCTATCTTATTCTGTTGTAAGATCTTTTCTGCTTTCTTGAGGTCAGTCCCTTCAGGCGCTACTACCAGGTTTTCAGAGGTCATAACCTCGTGTACCAGGCGTTTGTGGTCCTTTTCAAAACGGAGATCACGATTAGTAAGGATGCCCACCAGTTTGTCTTTTTCGTCAACGATGGGAATACCGCCTATCTTGTTCTCTTTCATCAGCCTCAGGGCTTCAGCGATGGTCGCATTGGCACGCAGGGTAATGGGATCGATGATCATGCCGCTCTCACTGCGTTTCACCTTTCTCACCTGTTCTGCCTGTTTTTCAATGCTCATGTTCTTATGCAGAATACCAATACCTCCCTGGCGGGCCAGTGAAATGGCCAGTTCAGCTTCGGTAACAGTATCCATCGCAGCAGATACCATCGGCAGATTTATGCGTAAGTTTTTAGTAAGTTGCGTTGTAAGATTTACATCTCTGGGCAATACTTCAGAGTAGGCTGGAACCAGCAGCACGTCGTCAAAGGTGAGTCCTTCTTCAACAAATTTCGGTTTTGATTTTCCGGCAGGCATGTTGCAACTATTTGTCAGTTATTAAATAATTGCACGCAAATGTACGATAAAAAAAGCACAATGCCGCCTAACTTTATACCAATTGGTATTTTTGACCTGGTAGGCTCTTCAATATATGCTGCATTTCCATCTGCATCACCAGGCTGTTTATCTGGCTACCCGGAAGGGGTATCTGCCGGCAGATCTCATCTATATGTTTCTCTTCCTGCCCGGCAAACAACGCCATAATGCGCCGTTCTTCCTCACTTAACTCAACAAAAAGCGCTTTTTGAGGGTTGGGGCGGGGCTTTACCACCTGCTCCCATCCCATCATATCCAGTATATCACTGGCACCGGTAATCAGCATAGCCTTATTTGCTTTAATCAGATCATTACAGCCCGCAGCATTAGGATCGCCTACACGCCCCGGAAGGGCCATTACATCCCTGTTATAGCTATTGGCAATATCAGCAGTAATCAATGAACCGCCTTTAGCACCACTCTCTATTACGATGGTGGCATCTGCCATCCCTGCTACTATCCTGTTTCTTCTGGGGAAGTTCTGTTTATCCGGATTTGTTTCACTGATAAATTCTGTAATCAGCCCGCCATTGTGAACCATTTGCATAGCGGTGGATTTATGTATAGCCGGGTAAATACGGTCCAGCCCGTGGGCCATTACGCCAAGTGTAGGTATATTATTTTCAACAGCAGTTCTATGCGCGATAATATCTATGCCATATGCCATCCCGCTTACAACTGTTACATTATAAGGCGCCAGTGCTGCTACTAATCTGGCACACATCTGTTTCCCATATTCTCCTGGCGCACGGGTGCCAATCACATTTACAATCCTGGATGCATTCAGATTGGCGGTGCCTTTAAAATACAGCATTATTGGGCTGTCATAACACTGTTGCAATCGTTGCGGATAACCGGGATCTGTATAAAAGACAGGCTGAATATGATACTTCTCTATAAAAGCGATCTCTTTATCTACTTTCTTAAAATCATTAAATGATTTTATAGCCAGCGCCCTGTTGCTGCCTACATCTTCAATGCATGCAAGTTCCCGTTTGCCGGCTGAAAAGATAGCGCTGGCAGTACCGAAACAGCTAAGCAGTTTCTTTGCGATAACGTCTCCTATCTGTGAAATTTGGGTGAGGGCAATTTGGTGGCGTAACTCATCTTGCATATTCCTTACTTTTGTGGTCAACATTCCAAATTTATCACTTTCCCACTGGTCTTCCATGCAAAAGTTCACCTTTTTTTTAACATCCGCTCTCCTTCTTCCCACACTAAGCTGCAAAACAGTAAAACCAACTGTTCCGCAAACCAGCAAAGCAGTAGAAGCTCCTGTTCCGCAAACTGCATTAGTCCCTTACGGGCCTGCATTTGCAGCCTTATGGCAACAACAGTCTGCTGAATATAAAGCGCTCTGTTTTCAGGCATACAACATCGCTAAATTACGCCTGAATGAGCGCCTTCAACAGGCACATGAAAAGCCGCTGGCAATCGTAACAGATATTGACGAAACCATTTTAGATAACAGCCCTTACACAGTACATACTTCCTTACACGGACAATCATACTCAGATAAAACATGGTTTGAATGGACGGCAAAAGCTGCTGCAGATACAGTCCCTGGTGCATTGTCTTTTTTACAATTCGCAGCATCAAAAGGAGTGCATATATATTACATTACCAACCGTGCAGAAACAGAACGTGAGGTTACCTTAAAGAACCTGCAGCACTGGCATTTCCCGGATGCAGACAATGCACACCTGTTATTAAAAACGACTACCTCAGGCAAAGAAAGCCGCAGACAACAGGTAGCAGAAACACATGATATTGCATTATTAATGGGAGATAATCTCAGCGATTTCGCAGTGATATTTGATAAGCTGCCTTCAGATCAAAGAGAACAGGTAACAAAACAATCAGCTGCTGATTTCGGTAACCGCTTTATAGTATTACCCAACCCCATGTATGGAGATTGGTTACCCGCAATGTTCCAGTACAACTACAAAAGAAGCACACCAGAAATGGATTCAATATTAAAAAGCAAACTGAAAGATTATTAGAGAAAGTATATCGCTATAAAAGGAATGGCCCGCAGTCGCGGGCCATTCCTTTTATAAAAATCTTTATCAGCATCTTAATAAGTAAAACACAAAATCTTAAACTCTGTTCTCCTGTTCTCCGCTTTTCCCGCCTCTGTAGTATTAGGTGCCACCGGCTTCGTCTCTCCATAACCTTTCGGCTGCAATCTCCACTCTTCAATTCCCTTACTCACCATATAGTGCACCACCGCCTTCGCACGATGCTCGGACAACTGCATATTATCATAATCACTACCCACATCATCCGTATGCCCACCTACTTCTGTTGTCATCATAGGGTTATCTTTCATCAAAGCAACCACTCTATCCAGCTCAGGGAAAGACTCTGGTTTCAGCACATACTGCTTGCTATCAAAGAAGATATTATGCAATACTAACACCGCCGCTGTATCAATCGTCTGCAAAGGAATATTCTTCTCATAAGAAGAATCCTGATCCCCTGCATTCTTCAAAGAAAAGTTATCAGAATAGAACAAAAATCCTTTCTTATTCACATTGAAAGCATAATCTTTTCCTACCGGTAATGTCACCAGGTAATTACCATATTCATCACTCTTAATATTAGCAATATTAAAGCCTGTAGACACATCCGTCAGTTCTATATTCGCAATTAGACGACGGTTGATATTTTTCGCATCATGCACAAAACCTCTCACATACAACGTCCTCAATGGTCGTGCAGCCGGATACAACTCAAAGCTGTAAATATCCAGTTCGCCTCTGCTATCTGCACGATTAGAAGCATAGTAGGCAGTCTTACCATCAGAAGCTACTACCAGACTGGCTTCCTCATCAATTGTATTGATAGGATAACCAAGATTGGTTGCTGGTCCCCAGCTACCATCTGCCTGACGGCGCGAGTAAAATATATCCATGCCACCATACCCCTGCAAACCATTGGAAGCAAAGTATAAAGTCTGGTTATCCGCATGAATAAAAGGAGTTGTTTCTCTGCCTTTGGTATTAATGTTGGGGCCTAACCTTTCCGGTACGCCCCATTTACCATTCGGCTGCAACTGACTCATGAAAATATCAGACCCGGCATCCTGGGTCTCTTTAGCAAAATAGAGTGTTTGTTTATCAGGAGATAAGCAGGGTTGAGATTCCCAGTCACGGCTGTTTATCGGCGCTCCCATATTAATTGGGTCTACCCACAAGCCTTCCTGTGTTTTTATTGTGTAATAGATATCACAACTACCTCTGCCACCAGGGAAATCACAACCGGTAAATACCAGCATTTTCCCATCCTGGGAAATATTCTGCGCCCCCTCATTAAAAGAAGATGAATTCACAGGCTGGCCCAGACTCACTGCCGGTCCCCATTTAGCACTATCATCTTTTTCAGACACATAAAAATCCTCATTTGTGCCATTCACGCGCCTGGTAAAAATGAGTGTTCTGTTATCGATTGTAAGAGAAGGAAAGTATTCAGGATCTTTAGTGTTGATGCTGTCTCCCATATTATGCGGTTGAAAGGGAACAGCCTGCTGAGCGGTATTTACAGCGAAATCTAAATTCAGCTTCAACGCTTCCGCCTTGGCACTTTTTACTTTATTAGTAGCGATATAGGCGTTCACCAGTTCCAGCGCTTCTTTAAAACGACCTACGCCGGACAATGCCTTACAATAGGCCAGCATAGCAGGTCTGGTAGAAGCGCTATCCAAACGTACCAATACTTCATAGCTATTGATGGCTTCCTTATATTTTCGCATTTCAACAGAGGTGATCACCATCTGTCCATAAGCATCTGTAAATCCAGGTTCAATTTTAATCGCATCCTGCAAGAGTGAAATCGCATCTTCCATCTTGTATTCCCGGACAGCCATTTGTGCTTCATCAAAACTTTTCTGGGCTTTTTTCTTCGCAGTTTCATATGTCACTACCTGGGCATGCAAACTGGCACACATCACAAGACAGATCAGGAGTAAGAGGGCTTTATTCATAACATACTATTGTCATCGCCGGACAATATATGAAAAAATCTGCAAATGTAAGATGTTAAATGAGTATTAAGGGACGTGTATATACTTGTGAATCTGTAAGGAAAGCTGCCACTGCGGGTTCGCTTTAATGTAATCTATAATGAGCGGAGTGATCTCCGCTGCTTTATCCCATTCCGGCTGAAGGTAGAGCTTGCAGTGAGAGTTCGCCAGGGCAGCATATTTCTCTGCCCATGCAAAGTCCGACTTATTGAAAATAACTACTTTCAGCTCGTTTGCCAGGGTACATATTTCCGGCAAAGGGGCTTTGAATTTTTTGGGAGATAAAGTTATCCAGTCCCAGTGCCCACTCAGCGGAGAGGAACCGGATGTTTCAATATGTGTATGGAATCCTTCCTGATGCAATGCTTCAGTCAGCGCATCCAGATCATGCATTAACGGCTCTCCGCCGGTAATCACCGCAATGCGGCCGGGATTTTCGGCCGCATCACGTGCTAAATCATTTACCGATAACAAAGGATGTTTGGATGCATCCCAGCTATCTTTTACATCACACCAGTGACAACCAACATCACACCCCCCCAGGCGTATAAAATACGCAGCTCTGCCCTGATGGTAGCCTTCACCCTGTATGGTGTAAAAGCGTTCCATTACCGGCAGTTGGAGAGTGCCTGAAAGATATGTTACTGATGCCGTCATTAATTTAAATTTACCTTTTGTCCGATAGAAGCGTGGTAGGTGTTCTTCAGCAACGCTGCAATGGTCATAGGACCAACACCACCCGGTACCGGAGTGATATAGCTGCATTTATCAGCCACATCATTAAAATTCACATCACCTACCAGCCTGAAACCACTCTTTTTGCTCGCATCTGGTATACGGTTGATACCTACGTCAATGATCACCGCTCCTTCTTTCACCATCTCCGCTGTCACAAATTCAGGGCGGCCGATCGCAGCCACAATGATATCTGCCTGTTTGCACATCTCTGTGAGGTTAGGCGTTTGTGAGTGACACAATGTAACCGTACAGTTACCAGGGTAGCTGTTACGGCTCAGGAGTATGCTCATCGGTGTACCTACAATATGACTGCGTCCTATTACTACAGCATGTTTGCCTTTGGTTGGAACCTTGTAATGTTCCAGCATCAGCATAATACCATAAGGAGTAGCAGGAATAAAAGTAGGCAGTCCGCTTACCATTTTTCCCACGTTTACCGGATGAAAGCCATCTACGTCTTTACTGGGATCAATGGTATTGATCACCAGTTCTTCGTTAATATGTTTAGGTAAAGGAAGTTGTACGAGGATGCCATCTATTTCCGGATTTTCATTCAACATGATAATGTTATCCAGCAGATGTTTTTCAGAAATCTGAGCATCAAAACGCAATAGCGTGGAATGGTATCCGATTTCGGCACAGGATTTCACCTTGGAAGCCACATACGTTTCACTGGCGGCGCTGTCGCCAACCAGTATAGCTGCCAGATGAGGCACCTTCTGGCCCATCGCCTTCAATTCAGTTACCTTATCTGCTAATTGGGCCTTGATAGCCGCTGAAACAAGTTTACCGTCTAAAATTTGCATGCGCAAAGGTACAGTAAAAATTGTAAAATGGGAGAGTGCAAGTTCTGCAAAACAAGTTTCCTGCTTTCAAATATGAATAAGGTCACTTGTTTTGCTACAGGCAAAACCTGTATAGGATAGAACTTGTAATAGTAGTGGAAATTTTAAAGGCAGGAATTGAACCCCAATATAGACTAAATATTTGGAGATGCAGATAAAATTTCATGATCGGCAATAGAAGCATACTTTTTAAAGTTTTGCACAAACCGGGCCGCCAGTTCCCTTGACTGTACATCATATGCTTCTTTATTCTCCCATGTATTGCGTGGGTCCAGGATGTTCTCGGGTACTCCGGGACATGCTTCCGGGATAGCAAAACCAAATACGGTATCGTATTTATAAGACATTTTTTCCAGATCTCCATTCAGAGCCGCCGCTACCATAGCCCGGGTATAACCCAGTTTGATACGCTGTCCAATACCATAAGCCCCGCCTGTCCAGCCGGTATTCACCAGCCATACCTGCACTTTATTGCTATGCAGTTTCTCTCCCAGCATCCGGGCATACTGCACAGGATGCAATGGCAGGAAAGGAGCGCCAAAACAGGTACTGAAAGTAGCGCTGGGCTCTGTAACACCTGCTTCTGTACCAGCTACCCTGGCCGTATAACCAGAAATAAACTGGTACATAGCCTGTTCCGGTGTTAATTTAGAGATAGGTGGTAATATGCCATATGCATCACATGTAAGGAAGAAGATATTCTGTGGAATATGTCCTACAGAAGGGATCATTGCATTATCTATATAATACAGGGGATAAGATACCCGTGTATTTTCTGTAATACATTTATCCGCATAGTTCACCACCGTAGTATTCGGATGGCAGGTAATGTTCTCCAGCAAAGCGCCTTCACGTACCGCATGATAAATCTGAGGTTCCTTTTCTTCACTCAGGTCTATACATTTCGCATAACAGCCTCCTTCAAAATTAAAGACGTTGTCTGCAGCCCAGCCATGCTCATCATCTCCAATCAGCTTACGCTGCGGATCTGCACTCAGCGTGGTTTTTCCCGTTCCGCTAAGTCCAAAGAAAATAGCCGTATCGCCGTCTTTTCCCTGGTTGGCAGAGCAGTGCATGCTCAATACGCCATGCTCATGTGGCAGTAGATAATTAAGAATGGTGAAAATGCCTTTCTTGATCTCCCCGGTATAAGCGGTGCCTCCAATGATGATGGTTTTGCGGGTAAAGCTCACCATCGCAAAGTTCGGCTGGCGGGTGCCATCCACAGCAGGATCTGCCAGGAACCCCGGAGCCTGTATAACAGTCCATTCCGGATGCATATATTCCAGTTCTTCCTCTACAGGACGCAGGAACATATTATAGGCAAAGAGATTGGCCCAGGGTGTTTCGGTAATCACCTGGATGTTGATCCGGTAAGCGGGGGCTGCACAGGCATAACAATCCCTCATCCAAACATCCTTCCCGGAAAAGTATCCGGTGATTTTCTGATAAAGATTGTCAAAAGTTGCTGTAGAAACAGGGATGTTAAAATCATTCCAGTTCACAGTATCTGCTGTCAGATTATCCTTTACAATAAACTTGTCTTTGGGAGAACGGCCTGTAAATTTACCAGTATTCACAGATAGGGCACCACTGCTGGTGAGTGCCCCTTGTCTGCGTGATAAAGTTTGGGATACTAACACGGAAGGTTCCAGTTGATAGTATACATTAGCTGGCTGCCTGATACCTAATGCTGAAAGGTCGGCAACGAAATCCCTTACGCTGCTAGCTTGCATAGTAAGATTGTTTTGGTGTGTAAAAGCAAATCTAGTGCTTTTTTGATATTTTCAAATTATTAGCCCCGGATTAACATAAATTTAGAATTTCACGATGCTAAATGGTTGTTTGTTTAGTATATTTCTAAAATGCGCCTGCCTGAGCTATGGAAAACGGCAAGGAATAAAAGGGTATAAATACACTTAATAAATAACCCCGGACAGGGGCCTCCTCCCTGTCTCCGTCCTATCTCCTTCCTGTCTCCTTCCTCTCTGAAGCATGGATGAAGTATTAACCGCGTACTTTATTGCGAAATTTCAGTAGGTTTGACGCGCATTTATATAAGACACCACCGTAAAACATGCACATGAAAAATTTGCCCTTAGACTCTCAGACTTTCATTAAGAACCGTCAGCGCTTTATTGCAGAAATGCAGCCTCACTCTATCGCTATCATCAATTCCAATGATGAACTGCCTACGAACGGCGACGCACTCTATAAATTCCAGCAGAATGCAGACCTCTATTGGCTTACAGGTGTAGAACAGGAAGATACGATGGTAATTTTATACCCTGATAATCCAGACCCTAAATACCGCGAAGTACTGGTATTGGTTCGCCCTAACGAGCTGAAAGAAAAGTGGGACGGACATCGCCTGCGCAAAGATGAAGCCCTGGCTGTTTCCGGTATTGCTACCGTAGTATGGCTGGATGCACTGGATGCCATGTTACAGCAATGGATTCACGAAGCCACTAACATTTACCTGAACTCAAACGAAAATAACCGCAAAGCCAGCCTCGTACCGGTAAGGGATTACCGTTATGCAGAAGAGCTGCGTGCCCGCTACCCCCTGCACACTTACCTGCGTGCAGCCGTGATCTTAAAGAAACTCCGTGCCGTTAAAACACAGGAAGAAATAAAGATCATGCAGGTGGCCATGGATATCACAGAAAAAGCTTTCCGCCGCTTATTGACCTTCATCCGTCCAGGCGTATGGGAACATGAAATCCAGGCGGAAATCGTACACGAATTTCTCCGCAACCGCTCAGACGGAGAGGCATATACCTCTATCATCGCCAGTGGTGACCGTGCCCGTACCCTGCACTACGTAACCAATAACCTGGAATGTAAAGACGGAGAACTGGTACTGATGGACTTTGGTGCCGCTTATGGTGGTTACAATGCCGACCTTACCCGCACCGTACCCGTAAACGGCAAATTCTCTGCCCGTCAGCGCCAGGTATATGATGCCTGTCTGCATCTGCACAACTATTGCAGGTCCATCCTCAAACCAGGTATCACCATCGCTAAATACCACGAAATGGTAGGCATTGAAGCAGGGAAGGAGTTCGTAAAACTGGGACTGATTACCGAAGCAGATATTAAAAATCAGGATCCCGAAACCCCTGCATACCGCAAATACCTCTACCATGGTATTTCTCACCACCTGGGTGTAGGTGTACATGACCTGGGACCATCCTTCTTCCAACCCATTCCTGAAGATTCTGTAATGACCATAGAACCCGGTATTTATATCGAAGAAGAGCAAATGGGCGTTCGTATAGAGAATAACATCTGGATAACTGCCAAAGGCAATATCGACCTGATGAAAAATATTCCCATTACTGCTGACGAGATTGAAGCTCTGATGAAGAAATAGTATATATATTTACTTAATATTAAAGGCTGATTAAAGTTCCATTATAATTGGAACCGACTGCTTATAACAAGGAATTATAATATTAATTTCGTCCGATAGCAAAGCCAACAATCTGTTTGCATATAAAAGTAGAATGAAACAACTTCCAAATATCCTTACGCTCGGCAACCTGTTTTGTGGCTCACTGGCCATTATCTTCATCCTGCATGCTCCGCAATACATCGCGGAATTCAATGGGGTAGAATATACGATTACCAATCCGGAACCAGTTTACTGGGCCTCTGCATTGGTAGTACTGGCAAGTTTGTTCGACTTTCTGGATGGATTGGTCGCGCGTTTACTGAAGTTGCAATCCCCCTTCGGGAAAGAACTGGATTCCCTGGCAGATCTGATCACCTTCGGCCTCGTACCGGGAATGATTTTCTTCCGCCTGTTACGCAGTGCATACATGCGCATGCCTGATGTATTCGATGTATCGTACATTAACCTGGCTCCCGCATTATTAATACCCTGCTTTGCAGCCTACCGCCTGGCAAAGTTCAACCTGGATACAAGACAGTCTGAAAACTTTATAGGCATGCCTACTCCGGCAGTAGGACTGCTGGTAGCTTCCTTCCCGCTCATCATCCTGTACAATCCCTTTAACCTGGCGCCCATGCTCCAGAATCTCTGGGTATTGTACACGGTCATCCTGGTATTGTGTTACCTGATGGTAGCAGAAATACCCATGCTGAGCCTTAAGTTCAAAACGCTCTCGATGTCAGAGAACTGGCCCCGTGTGGCTTTGATCATACTGGCTATAGCCGGTGCTCCTTTACTCAGATTTGCTGCTGTGCCGGTGGTGTTTATTTGTTATGTTTTACTGTCCGTAATAGCACGTCCTGCAACGGGGAACACCGGAAAATGACTTGTTTTTTGGGATTAAAGTATTAGGTTTGCGTCAAAATTTTTAGGAAATGACGTTTACTGCACATATCAATGTGATGCCGCTGAAAGAATTACTGGACCCGCAGGGCAAGGCGGTTATGAGTGGTTTAAAAAACCTGGGCATCAGCCATGTACAAGACGTAAGAATAGGTAAACACATTACCCTGCAGATAGATGCTGCTACCAAAGAGGAAGCAGAAAAACTGGCGTCTGACGCCTGTCAGAAATTACTGGCAAACCAGGTAATGGAGTCTTTTGAAGTACACATTCAATAAGCTGCAAGCTACAAGCTACAAGGTGTATTGCATCTTGTAGCTTGTCATCTTATAGCTTCTACGTAGCTTGTAGCTTGCGGCTGTTGCTAAATATCCATCATGTCGAAGCTATATCTCGTTCCATCTCCCATAGGTAATCTCGCCGATATCACATACCGTGCGGTGAAGGTGCTGGAAGAAGCAGCACTGGTGCTGGCGGAAGATACCCGCACATCCGGAGTGCTGTTAAGGCACTATAATATCAACAAACCCATCACTCCCTACCATCAGCATAACGAACACAAAATTGTACAGCACCTGTTAGAACAGATGCAGTCAGGCAAGGTTATGGCCCTTATCACCGATGCCGGTACACCAGGCATCTCCGATCCGGGTTTCCTGCTGGTTCGTGAATGTGTGCGTGGCGGAGTGCCGGTAGAATGCCTGCCAGGTGCTACTGCCTTTGTGCCTGCCCTTGTAAACAGCGGCATTCCCATGAACCGCTTCTCCTTCGAAGGCTTTCCTCCTCTTAAAAAAGGCCGTCATACCTTGTTTACGCAACTGGCTACAGACGAGCGCACACTGGTATTTTACGAATCTCCCCACCGGCTGGTACGAACACTGGAAGACATGATCGGTTACTTTGGGGCAGAAAGGAACTGCTGTGTCAGCAGGGAACTCACTAAAATGTTCGAAGAGAACAAAAGAGGCACCTTACAGGAAGTACATGACTACTTTAAAGAAAAAGGTGTCAAAGGAGAGATTGTATTGATCGTAGAAGGAGTATCTTAAAGGTAATTAATCATAAAACGAATATTCTGAATGAAGAAATTGACAGTCGTAAAATGCCTGTTGGTAACACTGTTGACCACTGGCTGGCAGGGCACACAGGCACAATCAGACCGCTGGCAGCAAAGAGTGAAGTACTCCATGGATATCAACATGGATGTAACTACCAATCGTTTCAGCGGTAAACAGAAATTGGAGTATATCAATAATTCCCCTGATACACTGTATAAAGTATTCTACCATTTATACTGGAACGCCTTCCAGCCAGGCAGCATGATGGACGTCCGCAGCCGCGAGCTGGGAAAAATAGTGCTGTACAAAGATAAAAACGGTAATGAGAAACATGATTGGGATGGCCGTGTCACTGATCGTATCTCAAAACTGCAACCAGACCAGATCGGCTACCAGAAAATCCTGTCCTTAAAACAGGATGGCGTAACCCAGACATACAATGTAATAGGTACCATACTGGAAGTACCATTGAAAAAGCCCATCCCTCCACACAGCACTACCGTGTTTGATATGGAGTTTGAAGCCCAGGTACCCGTACAGATCCGCCGCAGTGGCCGTAATAACTCCGAAGGAGTGGATTACTCCATGGCACAGTGGTACCCTAAAATGTGTGAATATGACTATGAAGGATGGCATCCAACCCCTTATATCGCCCGTGAATTCTATGGCGTATGGGGAGACTATGACGTTAAAATTGCGATCGATAAAAAATTCGTAATAGCTGCTACCGGTTATCTGCAAAACCCCAACCAGATAGGTTATGGCTATGAAATGCCCGGTACCCGTGTTGTCCGTCCGAAAGGGGAGAAGCTCACCTGGCACTTCAATGCGCCAAACGTCCACGACTTTGTATGGGCCGCAGATCCCGACTATAAACATATCACTCAGGAAGTAGACGGTTTCAGAGCCCACTTCTTCTACATAGAAAATGATATCACAAAGAACACCTGGCCGGAGTTTGCGAAGATGGTTCCCCGTATGTACGCCTTCATAAAATCCCATTACGGCCCTTACCCTTATAAGAGCTACTCTTTTATACAGGGCGGAGACGGCGGTATGGAATACCCGATGGCTACTTTAATCATGGGTAACGGCAAGCTGGAAGGCTTATACGGCCTGGCTGCACATGAATGGATGCATACCTGGTACCAGGGAATGCTGGCCACCAACGAAAGCCTCTACCCATGGATGGACGAAGGGTTTACCACGTTCGCTGAAAACAACATCATGTTCCATACACTGGATTCTACCCATACTTCTGCCCAGTCAGGCGCTTACGGTGGTTACTTTGCCCTCGTGAACAGCGGCTACGAAGAACCTATGAGTACCCATTCCGATCATTATAATACCAACTACGGATACAGCTTAACTGCCTACGCCAAAGGAGCCGTATTCCTGGAACAGCTGGGTTATATCATCGGTACGGAAAACCGTGATAAAGGACTGTTACGGTACTACCGCAACTGGCGCTTCAAACACCCTAATCCGAATGATTTTGTAAGAGAGATGGAAATGCAGAGCGGATTACAGCTGGACTGGTACAAACAATACCTGGTATACACCACCAAACATATCGATTATGGAATAGACAGTGTATATGAAAACAATGGCAAAACAATCGTAAGACTGCGTTGTGTAGAACGTATGCCTATGCCCATTGATCTGCTGGTAACTGCAAAAGATGGTAAAAAGGTGATGCATTATATACCTTTATCGCTGATGTATGGGTCAAAACCGGCAGAAGATAATACGCCGCGTGTAATACATGATTACTGGGCCTGGACGAGCCCTACTTATGAAGTGGAAGTAGACCTGCCTATGAGTGAGATCAAAACCCTGGAAATAGATCCAAGTCTGAGGATGGCAGATATAAACAGGAGTAACAATAAATTAGAACTGAGTAAATAGTCTTTGAAGAGTAATAAAACAGGAACAAAACAGGAACAAAAGAGGTTCATCCTCCGTTTATCCTCCGTTCACGAACGGAGGATAAACGGAGGATGAACCTCTTCATAAGCTGATCAGAGCCTGTTCATAAGCCGATCAGAATCTGTTTTGATCCTGTTAATCCAATATCTCACAGTCAAACCCCTGCTGCTGTACAAAATTGATCACAGCATTTTCTTCCACTTTCATTTCCGTAATCCTCAGTACTTTATCACAATCTTCCAGGTCTACATGGCACTGGCCTACTTCAAACCTGTTACGGATAGCATGGATAATGTTTTGCCTGTCTTCAAGAGTCGCTATATTGGTTTTGAATATCCCTATCATAGCATAAAATGTTGAATGGTTAATTGCAGCAGAGAGCATAACAGTTAGATATTAGTTTCCTGTTTGGTTTGAGTATCATCTTTTTCTTCTTCATTCCAGTCGTTCCAGCGGCCAAATCTGCCACCTGTGCAGCGTTTAAAACGTTCGCGCATCTTTTCCTTTTCTTCCGGGGTCATATGTTGCATACGGTCCTTCAGCCTTTGGCGCCATGCTTCCGGCCCTCGTGGCCCGAATTTATGACCACCGCCATGCCAGCCAAACAGGAGTTTGCCAAGAAGGCAAAGGCCCAGTGCCTGCCAGAAGGTGATTACAGGTCCGTGAAAAAGGTCAGGTATCAGGCAGTTCCATAACTCTCTTACCCCAAAGCCCAATGCTGTAAGGAAGATAACTCCCAGCAGCAGGAACTTAAATACATGAAAAATCTTTGTTCTCCTATACATATCTTAATGTTTTTAATTTTTTAAAAGTTCCTGGTATAGTTCTGCCAGCCGTTCCCGTAAATACAGCACTGCATATCGCTTTCTCGACAATAAGGTATTAACGGATACGCCGGTTTCGGCAGACATTTCTTTGAAAGATTTCCCTTCTATCTCGTGCTGGAGAAAAACATACCGCTGATCTTCGGGCAATTCCTCTATAGCTTCCATGATAGCTTCTGCCATGATTTTGCGGGTCATGGGTGCATCACTTTGTGCAGAGGGGTCTGCAATAATTTCAGTCAGGAACATCGTCTCTTCCCCCTCGTATTCACGGGTATGATCGCTGAAGGTAGTTTCCCTCTTTTTACGGAACCAGTCGGTAATTTTGTTGCGGGTAACAGTAAATAACCAGGCGGTAATGGAATCTATATGGCTGCCTACCCTTGAATATTCTGTGAACTGGTAGAGCACATCCTGTAAAATATCTTCCGCGTCCGCTACGTTATTAACCCTTTTTTTGATGAAGTTAAGTAAGCGCTTACGCTCCTGCTGCACCGTTTGCTGTATGCGCTCGTTTTGTTCTGCAGCCATAGCCAGTGGTGTTTTATTTAGGAGCATTTCTTTCATCTTAGTTATGGAGACGAAAAAACAAACCTGATATTTTACAGTTTACGAAGTTTTTGTGGGATTTTTTAGGCTATTTCTGTATAAGGGCTGAAAATCAATTATTTATTTACTACCACGATATGTTTTTCCTGGAAAAATTCTTCCGGGAACAGCTTATATATATTGGTGATCCTGGGTCTTACTGTACTATCAGCTATTTCCTGGGTCAGATCTCCGCCCTTCAGGCAGATTAATCCGGGTTGCTGTTCATGGGCCGGAGCTGTTTTAAGCAGGGGTTTGCTCCAGAACCATAAATCTTTAAGGGGTGCTACTGCCCTGGATACTACCAGGTCGAATTTGCGGTCTTTGATCTCTTCCGCCCGGGTATGTGCGGTGGTGACGTTCTGTAAACCAATGGCTTCTGCCACTCCCTGTACCACTTTAATCTTTTTACCAATAGAATCTACCAGGTGAAACTTTACTTCCGGGAAGAAGATAGCGAGGGGTATGCCGGGAAAGCCACCGCCCGTACCTAAATCAAGGATCTGGGTGCGGGCGGGAAAATCTGCTATTGCAGCTATACTAAGTGAATGTAATACATGCTTTTCGTACAGGGCATCAATATCCTTGCGGGATATCACATTAATCTTCTCATTCCATTCCTTATACAGCTCACCTAATGCCTGTAATTGCTGCAGTTGTTTCTCTGTAAAATCCGAAAAGTATTTAAGTACTATCTCCATCTATATTTACCACTTGTTCTTTGATTTGAACAATAAAGCGGGCGTGAAGATAAGATAATACAATAACATAAACAGGTCCATAAACCAGCTGAACTTGAACAGGTCAGACTCATCCAGCTTACGCATAGCCAGGAAAGTGATCACAGATTGCAACAGGAATTTAAACCCGAAAATGCCGAGTGTATACATCCATAAAGGATGGTAAAACATAGCGGCAATAAACAGCGGGTAAAATAAGAAGTGACTCATGGAGAACAGGCCCAGCAGGAACTTATGACTGAAACGATAATGCTTACCGGTAGACATATGCCTTGTTTTCTGCAGGAACCAGCTGCGCCAGCTGGTCTTAGGCTCCGAATAGGTGAACGCCTTTTTGTCAATCACCACACCCACATTCTTACTGGTAGCAGCGGCATTCACAAAAAGATCATCATCGCCGGATGCCAGGTGGTGATGGGCAGTAAACCCTTTCAAACGGAAGAACAACTCGCGTTTGTAAGCCAGGTTACGGCCAACACCCATATAGGTAACACCACTAAGGGCAAAAGAAAGATATTGTAAAGCGCTGAAGTAAGTCTCATAACGGATCACCTTATTCAGCAGGCCCGGTTTCTTTATATAAGGACTGTATCCCAGTACAATCTCTTTACCATCAGCAAAACCCTGGCTCATAAAAGACAGCCAGTAAGTACTGGAAGGCTTGCAGTCAGCATCTGTCAGCACCAGGTTTTCATAATTGGCGCCCCGTATCCCCATAGACAGCGGATATTTCTTACCAGGAATGAATTTAGCAGGTTGCATGATCTCAATATGCCGGTAATGAGGGTAGCCGGGTTCTATAGAGCGCAGGTAATATTTGGAATCGTCTTCCGAGTTATCATTGACTACTATCACCTCATAGGCAGGATCTTTAACACCATGGAACCGTTGTTGCAATACGGAAGGGAGATTCCGCTGCAGGTTCATTTCTTCATCTTTTGCACAAATGATAACAGAGCATTTCTGCTCCGGTTCGTGGTCATTATCGAAGGTACGGCGATAAAAGGCTACCCGGGAGAAAAATATCAGGTAATACAGTATCTGTAAGCCTGCAATAGTAGCAAAACAGTAAAAGGCTATTAAGCCCAAGTTATACAACATAGCATAGCAAATATATACGATTTTGATTATCTGTATGTGTCTGTGGAAAAAAAAGATTATGCACAAAACGTTGTATTACTGATTGCAGGTTGTAACTGCTATTCAGCATTCCCCTTCTTTTCCCTTATTTTTGCCCCCTGAAAACTGGGCAGTGTTTCATTTTCACCCAATCAGAAAGCACTACCGAACTTGTAAAGAGATGATTTTTGAACTGAAGACAACAGACAGCGGCAGCAAAGCGCGTGCAGGAGTGATCACTACCGGCCATGGCGTTATCGAAACCCCTATTTTTATGCCGGTAGGTACAGTGGGCAGCGTAAAGGCTGTAACGCAGGAACAGTTGCGTACAGACATCAATGCACAGATTATACTGGGTAATACCTATCATTTATACCTCAGACCCGGTCTGGAAGTACTCTCCAAAGCGGGTGGATTACATAAATTCAATGGCTGGGACCGTCCCCTTTTAACCGATAGCGGTGGTTACCAGGTATTTTCCCTGGCTGCCAATCGTAAAATCAAGGAAGAAGGCTGCATGTTCCAGTCGCATATAGATGGCTCCCGTCACCTTTTCACACCGGAAAATGTGATGGATATCCAGCGTACCATCGGGGCCGATATCATTATGGCCTTTGATGAATGCCCGCCTTACCCTTCCGAATACCGCTATGCAAGAAAATCAATGGAGCTGACCCACCGCTGGTTAGACCGTTGTATCAAACGCATGGCCCAAACGGAACCGGCCTATGGACACGAACAAACCCTGTTCCCCATCGTGCAGGGCAGTACCTATAAAGATCTCCGTACCATCTCTGCCACAGAAATTGCTGCCCGCGAATGCGCCGGTAATGCTATCGGTGGCCTTAGCGTAGGTGAACCGGAAGAAGATATGTACGAAATGTGTGGCTTGGTATGCGATATCCTGCCGGCACATAAACCCCGCTACCTAATGGGAGTGGGTAACCCCTGGAACATCCTGGAAAACATTGCATTGGGGGTAGATATGTTCGACTGTGTAATGCCTACTCGTAATGGTCGTAACGGTATGCTGTTCACCTGGGAAGGCGTTATCAACATCAAGAATAAGAAATTTGCTACGGACTTTACCCCGATAGCAGAAAGTACTGACTGCTTCGCCAGCCGCCAGTACTCAAAAGCCTATCTGCGACACCTGTTTGCTGCCGGGGAAATCCTGGGCATGCAACTGGCCAGCATCCATAACCTGGCTTTTTACCTGGAACTGGTGAAAGAAGCAAGAAAACAGATCCTGGCAGGTACTTTCGCACCATGGAAGGAAAAAATGGTGCCTCAGCTGAAAACAAGGCTGTAGGCAAATGTTATAGAATTGCTAATAGCTTGTTCTTTATAGCATTTCGGGGCCGCCCTTTCATATTATTTATTATTTTGCCTATATATTATGACTAAGATCGACTGGTATATATTACGCAAGTTCATAAGTACCTTCATTTATTCGCTGTCAATCCTGTTGGTTATCTCTATCGTGATAGATATAACCGAAAAGATTGATGACTTCATGAACAGTAACCTGTCCTTTTACAGGATAGTGGTAGACTATTACTTTGGTTTTATCCCATATATAGCTGCCCTGTTATTCCCCCTGTTCATCTTTATATCAGTGATCTTCTTCACCTCTAAAATGGCTTACCGTACAGAAATCGTAGCCATTTTATGTAGTGGTGTCAGCTTCCGCCGTTTCTTACGTCCTTACTGGGTAGGTGCCTTTTTATTCGGAGGATTATTATGGGCCGGTAACCGCTGGACTGTACCCACCGCTAACCGTGTAAGGAACAAATTCGAAAATGTATATGTAGACAGGAAAAAGGCACAGGAGAACCTGTACGACAAAACCATGCGTATAGACAGTTTCACCTATGTAACTTTCGGTTCCTACGATCCTAACTATAAAAGTGGAGGAAACTTTTTACTGGAAGATATCCGCGGTCAGCAGATGGACCTGAAAATGAAAGCCGACCGTATCTCCTGGGATTCGGTAGCAGGAAAATGGAAACTCAGCTCTGTGACTATCCGTACCATCAACGGACTAAAAGAACATTGGGTGAACAGCCCGGATACAGCTATCAAGATTCCTCTCCGGCCGGAAGAAATGAAGGAAGAGAAGAATAAAGAGCAGTCCATGACCACGCCGGAACTCAACAAATATATCCATAGGGAAGAATTAAAAGGGGCCGAAGGTCTCAATGTATTGTACGTAGAACGCTATCGCCGTACCTCTTCCGCTGCCGCTGTAGTCATCCTCACCCTCATTGGTGCCATTATCGCATCCAAGAAAGTAAGGGGAGGAAGTGGGTTACACCTGGCAGTAGGAATTGTGATCAGCGCCAGTTATATCATCTTTTTACAGTTTTCCACGGTGTTTTCTATTAAGGCCTCGCTGAACCCGCTGCTGGCAGTCTGGATTCCTAATGTGATGTTCGGGATCTTAGCCCTCTGGTTGTATTTCAGAGCGCCTAAATAAAAATTCACATTTCTTTAATACATTGCTTACGCAATAAACATATCTTTTAGTAAATTGATAGCCAATTGCTTATGATTTTATCAGACTGTACATTCCTTCCTTCATATGATCGGGAACTGTTAAGTTCATTAACAAATCATTACTTTTGACAATCGATCGATTTTTTGTTATTATTACCAAATCAACAGTTTAAAATGGGGTATATAAAAGAAAAATTCAAGGTAAAGGCCGATGAGCTCAACGCTGAAGTAAAAGACCTCGTGAAGAACCATGGCACCAGGAAGATAGAAGACGTTACGCTTGCACAGGTTTACCAGGGAATGCGCGGCATTACAGGTTTGGTTACAGAAACATCATTACTGGATGCCAATGAAGGGATCCGTTTCCGTGGTTACTCCATTCCTGAGTTACGTGAAAAAATGCCAAAGGCGCCAAATGGTGCAGAACCACTGCCGGAAGGATTATTTTACCTGATGCTGATAGGTGAATTACCTACAGAAGCAGATGTTCAGCATTTATCCAGCCAGTGGGGCCGCCGTTCACATGTACCCAACCACGTTTTTGATGCTATTGAAGCACTGCCTGTAACCACTCACCCAATGACGATGTTCACAGTAGGGGTGATGGCCATGCAAACAGAATCTGCTTTTGCAAAAGCCTATGGAGAAGGTATCAATAAAAAAGACTACTGGAGTTATATGTACGACGATGCAATGGACCTCATTGCCCGTCTGCCACGTATAGCCGCATATATCTATCGCCGTAAATACAAAGGTGGTAATCATATTCAGCCTAACGGCCTGCTGGACTGGGCTGGTAACTTTGCTCACATGCTGGGTTACTCAGACGAAGGTTTCAGAGAGCTGATGCGCCTGTACATGACCATCCACGCAGACCATGAAGGTGGTAACGTGAGTGCGCACACCACTCACCTGGTAGGTTCTGCCCTCAGTGATGCTTACTTGTCATTCGCTGCCGGTATGAATGGCCTTGCAGGTCCGCTGCATGGTCTGGCTAACCAGGAAGTAATCAAGTGGATCCTTAGCATGCGCGAAGAACTGGGCGGCGGTATCCCTACCAAAGAACAGATCACTGATTACGTAAAGAAAACACTGGCAGAAGGTAAGGTAGTACCAGGTTATGGTCATGCCGTACTGCGCAAAACAGATCCACGCTTTACCGCTCAGATGGAGTTTGCAAAGAAACACCTCGCAGACGATGAACTCGTGAACATCGTTTGGCTGGTATACGAAACAGTACCACCAATCTTAGAAGATCTGGGTAAAGTAAAGAACCCATGGCCTAACGTAGATGCACATTCCGGTGCCTTGCTGGTACATTACGGAATGGTAGAATACGAATTCTACACCGTACTGTTTGGCGTTTCCCGCGCACTGGGTGTACTGGCTTCTCTCTGTTGGGACCGTGCACTAGGTTTCTCTCTCGAAAGACCAAAATCCGTTACTACAGAATGGATGAAACAGTTCATAGAAGGAAAAGTAGAAGCAGAATAACTGATATACAATCAAATTATAGAAAGGTAAATGGCATATGCTATTTACCTTTTATTTTTGTACCCGAATAATACAATCATCACAACCGTCACTTCCATATTATCCAATCCGATAGAGTACCTGAAAGGTGTAGGCCCGCAGAAAGGAGAACTGTTGCGTAAAGAAATCAACCTGCATACTTTCAGAGATCTGCTCGATTATTTTCCATTCAGGTACGTAGACCGTACCAAAGTGGAAAAGATCATCAGCCTGCATGCGCAGATGGATTATGTACAGATAAGAGGAAGGATCACCCGGCTGGAAGTGGTAGGGGAGAACCGTGCTAAAAGGCTCGTGGCTACCCTCAGGGATGAAACAGGGGAGATGTCGTTAATCTGGTTCCAGGGTTGGCAGTGGATGGAGAAATCATTACAGCTGAATGTGGCCTACCTCGTGTTTGGCAAGCTCTCCCTGTTTAATGGTTACCTGCAGATGTCCCATCCGGAAATGGAGCTGCTTACGGGAGATGTAGTAACCGGTAAACAGTTCCTGGAGCCGGTGTACTATACCACGGAAAAGCTGAAGGCCCGTGGCCTCACCGCCAAGGCAATCGGTAAACTCTCCAAAAATCTGCTGGAACAGATGTCTCCGAATGAGATCCAGGAAAACATCCCTAAACCGGTATTAGAGCAATACCGGCTGATGGACCGCTCAAAGGCTTTCTTCAAAATCCATCTTCCTGCGGGAGAAGAAGATGCACAGCAGGCCAGGCGCCGTCTGAAATTCGAAGAACTGTTCCTGGCGCAGATCAGGATCTGCCGCCTTAAAATAAGAAGACAACAGTCGTCCCATGGGTTCATCTTCAACCTTGTAGGTGATGCCTTCAATACTTTCTATAACGAACACCTGCCCTTTACACTCACTGGTGCGCAAAAGCGCGTACTGAAAGAGATCCGGCAGGATACCGTAACAGGCCGACAGATGAACCGCCTGATACAGGGAGATGTGGGTAGCGGTAAAACAATGGTAGCATTGTTAACCATGCTGCTGGCAGTAGACAATGGCTTCCAGGCCTGTCTCATGGCTCCCACGGAAATATTATCACAGCAGCATTATAAAAGCATTTCAGAGCTATTGGAGAAAATGCCGGTGAAAGTGGCATTGCTCACCGGTAACGTGAAAGGAAAAGCACGTAAACAGATCCTCAAAGACGTTGCATCCGGAGAAATTCACCTGCTGATAGGTACACATGCCCTGTTGGAAAACCAGGTGGAATTCCGTAACCTGGGAATGGCAATTGTGGACGAACAACATCGTTTTGGTGTGGCGCAGCGTGCCCGTCTGTGGCAAAAAAACGTCATGCCTCCACACATTCTGGTAATGACGGCTACGCCTATCCCGCGAACCCTGGCCATGACCGTCTACGGAGACCTGGATGTTTCCGTAATCGATGAACTGCCACCCGGCCGTAAACCGATTACCACCGTACATCGTACTGAATTCCAACGCCCCCAGGTAATGGACTTCATCAAAGAAGAAATTCAGAAAGGCCGGCAGGCATATATCGTATACCCGTTAATTGAAGAATCGGAAACCCTGGACTACGAAAACCTGATGAAGGGATACGAAGAAGTGAAAGCTTTCTTCCCCGAACCGAGGTTCTATATCAGTATGGTACATGGACGCCAGCCCGTAGCCATGAAAGAAGCCAACATGCATCGTTTTGTAACCGGCGATACCCAGATTATGGTGGCTACTACCGTGATAGAGGTAGGCGTAAACGTACCCAATGCTTCCGTGATGGTGATTGAAAGTACCGAACGTTTTGGCCTTTCCCAGCTGCACCAGCTGAGGGGTAGGGTAGGAAGAGGGGCGGAGCAGTCTTACTGTATCCTCATGACAGGCAACAAACTGGGTCATGATGGTAAGGAACGTATACAGGTAATGGTGCAAACCAACGACGGTTTCCTGATTTCAGAAAAGGACATGGAGTTACGTGGTCCGGGAGATATCGAAGGTACCCGCCAGAGTGGGTTACTTGATCTGAAACTGGCGGATATTGTGGCCGACAGGGCCATCCTGGAAGCTGCCAGAGCCAGCGCAGAGAAAATTTTACAGGAAGATCCTGATCTTACTATGCCGGAAAATCAGCCTTTACAACAATTTTTGGCTGCACAGCTGGGAAAATCTCAGTGGAGTAAAATTTCCTAACCTCTTTTTACGTTTATTATATAATCCACCCCCGTTAACTGGTATAATAAAAGCGTAAACTTTAAACTCCAGCCTGATTTCAGCATCTAAAAATCAGGTGATCGGTTACAGGGACTATAAATCATAAATAATGCTAAGGTTGGCGCTGTTATTGCGGTAACAATTGTACCATCATCTGCGTTTATAAGTAATAATAACTTGTTTTCCAGAACATAAATTAAATCTATTCCGTTGAATTTTACTTTCCCTATAGGCTGTTTAGCTTTCGTTTTTTCGCTGTTTACCAGCGAACAGGCTGTGGCACAGGCGCAAACACAAAAGTTTTATGATAATACGCCTTTGCAATTCACAGAGAATAAAGGGCAGTGGAGCGGTGATTTTTTATACAAGACAGATATGGGAGGCGGTGCCGCTTTTTTAAAGCGTACCGGTTTTGTATTTGTTCTGCAGGATAAAGCCGACTTTGAAAAGCTGACAGAAAGAGTACATGGTCACGCAGGTCTTGGCGATACCATCATTCACCTCGATCCGTCAGGAGGTTCTTCCTTTAAAGCTGCCAGCACTGTCACTACTACTGCCGCTTCTGCAGCCGCACCGGAACCGGGCGTAATGCCGAATGTAAAAGGGCATGCGTATGAAGTAACATTCCTGAACGCAGCTGCCAATCCGCAGGTAATACCTGATAAAGCGGCAGAGAGTTATGCCAATTATCTTATCGGAAATGATAAATCCAAATGGGCCTCTAACGTAAAATCTTATCAGCTTGTTAATTACAAATCATTATATCCTGGTATAGATATGCAGGTGTATTCAGAAGCATCTGTATTGAAGTATGATCTCATCGTGCAACCAGGTGCAGATCCTTCCCAGATCCTGCTGCAGTACACAGGTGTAGATAAAATGGAGATCAAAAAAGAGCAACTGGTTATCACTACTTCTGTAGGTACAATTACAGAACAAATGCCTTTTGCTTATCAGTATATTGATAATCAACGTGTATCCGTAAAGGTTTCTTATGCGTTAAGTGGTAATAAACTGCACTTTAAGGTGTCTGGTACATACAACGACGCCTATCCACTGGTCATAGATCCTTCTTATATCTTCTCCACCGTATCAGGTTCCAAAGCAGATAACTGGGGCTTTACCGCTACGTATGACGGACAAGGCTGCCTCTATGGAGGTGGTATCGTCTTTGATGTCGGTTATCCTACCACTACCGGTGCTTTACAAACTACTTACCAAGGTGGTAGTTTTGATATCGGTATCAGTAAATTCTCTTCCAACGGACGTAGTTTACTCTACGCTACCTATGTAGGTGGTAACGGTGCAGAACAGCCGCATAGCCTGTTCGTAGATGGTGCAGGTCAGTTGGTAATCTCAGGAAGAACAACTTCAACTAATTATCCGGTTACTAATACTGTAGGTACGAGAGGCCGCTGGGATATCGCCATCACTAAACTGAATGCGACAGGTACCGGTATTGTCGGCTCCCTGATTATTGCCAGTCCGGATGATGATGCAGTAAATATCAACGAAGACCGTAAAACAGGTACTTCTGTATTACTGCGTAACTATGGGGATGATGCCCGCAGTGAAGTAGTCATCGATGGTGCTGGTAGTATCTATGTGGCCAGTTGTACACGTTCCGCCAGCTTCCCGGTAACAGCAGGTGTTTTCCAGCCTACTTTCGGTGGTTCACAGGATGGTGTGGTGATGAAAATAGATCCTACCTGTAATAACCTGATATGGGCCAGTTATATTGGTGGCAGCAAAGAAGATGCAGCTTATGTGCTGGCTTTGGATGGCATGAACAGCTTGTATGTGGCAGGAGGTACTGCCAGTAACAACTTCCCCATAAAAGGTAGTCCGATATACAACAGTTACCGCGGAGGTGTTTGTGATGGTTTTGTGGCTCATCTTTCTACAGATGGTACAACGTTATTGCAGAGTACTTACATGGGGGCCGGCAGTGCTGCGGCAGACCAGGTATATGGTATCCAGATGGATTCCAAAGGTTTTGTTTATATCATGGGTACTACGGAAGGTTCATGGCCAATTGTACAGCCTACAGGCACCGCTACTTTTTACAATGACAATTCCAAACAGTTCATTGCCAAGTTGCAACCGGATCTGTCTGCATTTGTATATTCCACTACTTTCGGTAAGGTAGCCTCCACTCCAAGTATCTCTCCGGTAGCCTTCCTGGTGGACCGTTGCGAGAATGTATATGTATCCGGATGGGGTGGTGGTATCAATACTGCTTTACATTATTCTAATTCCAATACGGCCGGTTTACGTGTAAAGAATGCTTTACAGAGTACAACGGATAGCCAGGACTTCTACTTTTTCGTATTACAGCGAGATGCTACGGATGTACTGTTCGCCAGTTACTTTGGTGGTAACGGTACCTACGAACATGTGGATGGTGGTACCAGTCGTTTCGACCGTAACGGTGTAATATACCAGGCAATCTGTGCATGGTGTCCAAGTGGTAACTCCGAGTTCAGGCCCCGTTACCCGACTACGCCGGGTGCGTATTCTACTACCATGCCTAAAGACTGTAACCTGGGCTGTCTGAAGATTGCGTTTAACCTGGATGGTGTAAAAGCAGGTATCAAAACAGAAGACCGTAAAACGAATTACTGTGTACCTGCCACTATCACTTTTGTAGATACTACAGGAACACCTGCAGTAACCTGGACATGGAATTTCGGAGACGGTTCTCCTATTGTATCCGGCACCAACGATACAATTCAGCATACATACAGTGCTTCGGGTAATTACACAGTGACACTGATAAAATGTGACCCTTCCAGTTGTAATGGTTGTGATACTTCCAGGCTGTTGCTGCGCATCCGTACAGATGAAGCGATATTTAATCTGACAGCTGCCAGACAGCCACCCTGCCAGGCGCTGAGTTACTTATTTGATCTCACCAGTACACCGCCAAAACCTTATCAGTCCAATTCATTTGTACTTGATTTTGGTGATAATACAACACCTGTAACAGTGGGCCCTGCTAACTTCCCATATGCGCATCAATATGCGGTGGAAGGGGTATACAATGCCACACTGACGCTGGTGGACAGCAATTATTGTAACGCACCGGAAACAGATACGGTTACCTTACGTGTAGCCGCCAATGTGGTTGCTTCATTTACAGCACCGGACAGCTCCTGTGTGCCTGCCACTATTACATTTGATAATACCAGTAAAGGCGGAGAAACCTTTGCATGGGATTTTGGTGATGGCAGTACCTCTACAGATGTAAGTCCTACGCATGTTTACATGAATGCGAACACTTATACGGTTAGTCTGGTTGTAACAGATAATAATACCTGTAACAAAATAGATAGTGTCACAGAGGTGATCAATGTATTCCCGCCGCCAACGGCCGACTTCAGTTATTCACCAACTAAGCCGATAGAGAATACGCCAATAACTTTCCAGAACCAGTCTTCTGCTGATGCAGTCAGCTACATCTGGGAATTTGGCGACGGTAACGGATCTCACGAAACCAATCCTGTTTACCAGTATAATAAAACAGGCGTATACGATGTATACCTGATTGCTACTAACCGCACCGGATGTACGGATACGGTACACAAACAGGTAAGTGCCATCGTAATACCATTGTTCGATATTCCTTCTGCTTTCTCACCCAACAGGGATGGTGTGAACGATGTATTCGTGGTGAAAGGCTTTGGTATCGCCAAGTTTAGTATAAAAATATTTAATCGTTGGGGTCGGCTGATGTTTGAATCAAATGATCCTGCTATAGGATGGAATGGTGTCTCCAACGGAGCCCTTCAGCCTATGGATGCATATGCCTATGTAATCAACGTAGAGTTTAGTGACGGCACTACAGCTACAAAGAATGGAAGTGTAACCTTGTTAAGATGACGGACATGAAGCAGATTGTAAAATACATAGCCGGTTGTTCAATGCTGCTCATCGCAGTATTGCAGGGCAGCGCCCAGGATCTGCATTTCTCGCAGTACTTCAACTCGCCGCTTACTACCAATCCTGCTAACACAGGATTTATCCCGGATGGTAATTACCGGGTCGGTATCAACTACCGCGATCAGTGGGCCAGCATTCCTGTGCCTTATAAAACGATGTCCGCATTTGGAGATTTCCAGTTGTTCCGCGACAGGCTGGAATATGGCTGGGTAGGTGTTGGAGGGGTAATCCTGCGTGATGTGGCGGGTACGGGTAATCTTACTTCCACCAAGGTATATGGCTCTGTAGCCTATCATCAGTTACTGGGACAAAGCAGTTTGTTATCACTAGGTTTTAATGTGGGTTCTGCCAGTAAAAGGGTAGATGTTACCAAGCTCACATTTGGTGATCAGTGGAATGGAAAGTTCTTTGATGCGCAGGTGCCTACGGCAGAACCTTTCGACCAGACGAAGGTCAGTTATTTCGATATGCAGGTAGGGATGAACTATGCGTATTTCCCTACGGAAAATATTTATATCAATGCCGGTGTGTCGGTACAGCATATCAACAAACCAAGAGAAACATTTTATGCAGATGATAACCAGATATCGCGTCGCGGTATTGTTTTTCTGAATGCAAGTCTGAAAGTAAGTGATAAAGTGATCCTGAATCCTTCTGCATATTACTCAAGACAGGCCAATTCCACTGAGACAGTATTTGGTGGTAATGCTGCTTACAATCTTTCCGGAGACGGCGATAAACAGTTATACGGTGGTCTTTATTACCGCATGCATGATGCCGCAGTATTTCTGGTAGGTTACCAGTTATCAAATGTAAAACTGATGTTCAGTTATGATGTCACCACATCATCACTGGCACAGGCTAATAACCGCCGTGGTGCTTATGAAATAGGCATCGTATACACAGGGATTTATCCTAACCGCAGTTTCTCCAATGCGAAGAGAGCTGCGTTGTGTCCTTCATTTTAACAACGTGCATTAAAGAAGAAATAAAACCATTTTAAAAGGAGAAGTATGAAACGTTTATTGTTATGTTTTTTACTGGTATCAGCAGTACATTTAGCGGAGGCACAGTATTACAAAACAGGAGATACCACCACCACTACAAGCAGTAAGAAAAAAATCGATCCGTCCCGTCTTATCATTGGAGGATCACTTGGATTAGCATTCGGAGATTATACTAATATCAATATCTCTCCATTAATCGGTTACCGTATTTCGCAGTTATTTGCTGCCGGTATTAACATCAATGCACAATATGGTTCAGAACGCTTCCGTGATGCCGGTGGTACTACCATTCAACGTAACCAGTATACGATCTTTGGAGGAGGCGTATGGGGCCGTGTATACCCACTCGATTTTCTGTTCATTCATATACAACCTGAGTATAATGCGGTAAGCCTGAAAAGCACTTACTACAATCCCAAGACTGTCGTTAATGATCATTACGGTGTACCAAGTCTGCTGATGGGTGGCGGTTATTCACAACCGGTAGGTGGTCGTGCATCTTTCAGTATTATGGCATTATACGATGTATTGCAGGATAGCAGATCTCCTTACCAGAATGGACTAATATTAAGGATAGGCGCCAGCTTAGGTATATAAAATTCTATAAATTCTTATCGACAGGAGACTCCGTAAGGAGTCTTTTTTTTTGTATATTACAATGGCCACATGAGCAATCAATGATAATCCACGTTAAATGAAAGCCCCTGCTTACATTTCTCAAAACTATATTTTGAAGTTACGTTATGCTATGGATTAAAATTATGCGGCTGTCCGGCAACGGCAGTTGCATGTTCATAACGTGTTAAATGTTAAGCAGGTTTCTTTTGAGTTACCTGCTTCTTTTCATTATTTTAGCGAACAAATAACTTTCGGCAATGAATGATCGTTTAAAGCATCTGAAGGAAAGAGACTGGACCGAGACCAAAGCACATTCAAGCTGGCAGATCTTTAAGATCATGGCAGAATTTGTAGATGGTTTTGAAGCCCTTGCCAAAATGGGACCCTGCATATCGGTATTCGGTTCCGCACGTACCAAACAGGGAAACAAGTATTACGAGCTGGCGCAGGAAATCGCCCGCAGACTGTCGGATGAGGGATTCGGTATCATCACCGGCGGTGGCCCCGGAGTAATGGAAGCGGCCAACAGGGGCGCACAGGAAGCAAAGGGGAAATCTGTAGGTGTGAACATCACCCTGCCTCACGAGCAATACCCCAACCGGTACGTAGACTACGACAAAAACCTCAACTTCGACTATTTCTTCATAAGAAAAGTAATGTTCACCAAATATTCCCAGGGCTTTATTATGATGCCCGGAGGGTTTGGAACAATGGATGAATTCTTTGAAGTAGCCACACTGATACAAACCAAGAAGATGACGGAAACGCCCATGGTACTGGTAGGTAAGGAGTACTGGAGCGGGCTGCTGGACTGGATTCGCAGTACTATGATGGAGAAAGAGAGTAACATCTCTCCCGAAGATCTTGGGCTGTTAAAACTGTTCGATACTGCGGATGAAGTAGTAGAATATTTCAGGGTATTTTATACCACCAATAAGTTACGGCCTAATTTCTGATGACTCACCTGCGCAATATGAAACCTGCGTTATGCGTTGAGGAATATTCGTAGGTTTGCACAAATTTAGCCCATGGAACTAATACCAGTTGCGGTAGAAGCATACGCGGAAAAGTATACCAGTCCGGAAAGCGGGCTGCTACAGCGTTTGAACCGTGAAACGTATTTAAAGATAGAGCAACCGCATATGTTAAGCGGCCATCTGCAGGGTCAGTACCTGAGCATGGTAAGCCATATGCTGCGCCCATCACGTATCCTGGAGCTGGGTACATACACCGGGTATTCTGCTATCTGCCTGGCGCAGGGCCTCACAGAAAATGGTGTCCTGCATACGATAGATATCAATGAAGAACGGGAAGATATGTGCCAGCGCTATTTCGAAGAAGCCGGACTATCACACAAAATAAAAATGCACATTGGTAAAGCCGCAGGCATTATCACTGAGCTGGATGAGGTGTTTGACCTGGTGTTCATCGATGCTGATAAAGCAGGCTATGAACAGTATTATGATCTTGTGTGGAGTAAAATACGCCCTGGCGGATTTATACTGGCAGATAATGTATTGTATCACGGGGAAACATTGCTGGAAAATTCACAGCAGAGTAACAATGCCAAAGCAATGGTCCGCTTCTGCGAAAAAGTAGCCGCAGATGATAGAGCGGAACAATTATTATTAACGATCAGGGACGGACTCCTGATGATCAGAAAACTTGGCTGATCCCCATTAAATTCACATACATGCGACTAAAGAGATGCTTTTTAGTGGTTAGTTTTCTTATTGGCTGCATGCCATTGCTGAAAGCTCAGACCATGAGTACGGAGCAGTATATAGCTATGTACAAGGACGTAGCTATTAATGAGATGAAGGCAAACGGAATACCGGCCTCCATTACGCTGGCACAGGGAGTGCTGGAAACACAGTCCGGCAATGGCTGGCTGGTGCAGAACTCCAACAATCACTTCGGTATAAAATGTAAGAACAACTGGACGGGCGCTACGGTTAATTATGATGATGATGCCCGTCAGGAATGTTTCCGTAAATACAATAATGCGGCAGAATCTTATCGCGATCACTCTGTATTCCTGAAAGCCAATCCGCGTTATGCATTCCTGTTCCAGTTCCAGTCAGAGGATTATAAATCCTGGGCCTATGGCCTTAAACAGGCCGGTTATGCTACCAGCAAAACCTACCCTCAGCAACTGATCAAGATCATTGAAGATTATAACTTACAGAAATATACATTACAGGGAGAAGGTGTCACCAAAGCCGGTACATTTGAAGATAGCCGTGCAGAGAAAGATGCCGAGAACCGCGATCATCAGCCTGGCAGGGCCACTGCTGCAACGCCATCTGCCTCTTCTTCTGCTACTGCTGCCAATATTCCTAAAGGGGTATTCGAAATCAATGGCCGTAAGGTCATGTATCTGCCCGCTGGTACTGCACTGATACAGGTAGCCAATGATAAAGATATAAAGCTCCGAAACCTTGTTAAGTATAATGATTTAGCAGATGATAGCCCGTTGCCGAAAGATATGTTCATCTACTTACAGAAGAAGAGCAAACAGGGTAAAGATGATTATCATATCGTAAAGCAGGGTGAAACGATGTACGATATTGCACAGGCAGAAGGTATCCAGTTACGCTGGCTGCGTCGCCGCAACAGGATGGACGAAGGCCAGGAACCTGCAGCCGGTGAGAAACTCGCCCTTGGCGGATATGCCAGCAGTACACCACGCCTTGCCAAACAGGCGCCTAAAGAAGATCCTACTGTAGGAGACCTTTCTCCCAAAGCGATCGTAAAGGATGTGAAAGATCAGATGGAAGCTGCCCAGCAGGCAGCCGCGCAGCAACAAGCCGCACAACAGGCCGCAACACCTGCTCCTGCACAGAATAACCTGCCTGCGGGTATGATGGATGACCTGAAGAAAGTAGCGGATGTGAAGCCTGCGGGAGGCAATACAGCACCTGCACCACCGGTAACACCTGCGGCTCCTGTCGTAAATAACAACCCGGCTCCGGTAGCTCCTGTTGTAAAACCACCTGTGGTAAATAATACCCCTGCTCCTGCAAAAACCGGTTCAGGCCCCGTTTACCACGAAGTACAGCCTAAAGAAACATTATACGGTATTGCGAAGCAATACAATGTAAGTATCGCACAGCTGCAGGAGTGGAACCACATCGAAGCCTTCGATATCAAAATAGGGCAGCGCCTTTTAGTAGGAAAAATGTAACAACAGCTTTAACAGGAATATAAAACAGTAAACCAGATCACATGTCTGTTATACAGGTACACGACAAGAAATTTCAACCTTACATAAACGCTGTTGATCTGCAACAGCGTATCAGGGAATTAGCTGCTGAAATCAGCAAAGACTTACAGGGCGAACGCCCATTATTCATCGCTATCCTGAACGGCTCTTTCATGTTCGCCGCAGATGTTTTCAAATATCTCACGATAGAAGCAGAGATCTCTTTCATCAAACTAGTTTCCTACAAAGGCACTAAATCCACCGGTAACGTAGTGACCTCTATAGGTCTGGACGAAGACCTCTATGGCCGCACAGTAGTGATACTGGAAGATATCGTAGACACCGGTAAAACACTCAGCCAGTTTTTACCGCAGCTGGAACACCAGCAGCCTAAAAAGCTCGTAATCGCAGCTCTGCTCACCAAACCTGAAGCACTGCAATACAAAATACCCATCGATTACCTGGGCTTCTCAGTCCCTAACAAATTCCTGCTGGGATACGGCCTGGATTATGATGGCCTGGGACGTAACTTACCAGAGATTTACCAATTGGTGGAATAATTTGATTTTGGGTGCAGGGCGAAGCCCTGCAAAACCCAATCCCCTCACTCTCCGCCACTTATTAAAAATAACTAATCTTTTTTTGTTATATTTATACAACGCGTATATGATATAACGAATGCAAAGGCTTTTTTTGCTGCTCGTCAGCTTAATATTCCTTGTACCTGCAATTGCACAAAAAATCTGGATAACCGGTGCTGTTGAAGATAGTATCTCCCACAACCCCTTACCAGGAGTAACTGTCGAAGTGATCAATGACACGGCTAAAGTAACAACCAATCAATACGGGTTATTCCGTATTCCGGTACCCTCCAGGGATGCTGTATTGTTATTCAGGCACAATAAATATCGCCCCAAACAGGTGGCAGTAGGAAGTTATGACCGTATGCTCGTAGACATGGACGTACAGGATGGTACAGAGGATCCCATCTCCAAAGCTAAAGCCATCGCAAGAGAACGTTCTTCCAACAGCTCCAATCCCAACTACGGTAACTCAGGAATGGGTATCCGTGCTTTCTTCGATGAAACTTATGGTATCCTCTACGAGAATAAGTTTATCCAGACAGCTAACAAAACTACTTCCGCCTTCGCCGTAGATGTAGACAGAGCTGCCTACAGCAATATCCGCCGTTTCGTAAGACTAAAAGAACGCATCCCCGTAGATGCCGTGCGCATAGAAGAGATGGTGAACTATTTCCAGTACCACTACCCATTACCGCCTCCCGGAGAAAAACTGGCTATCTACAGCAGCTACGCCAGCTGCCCCTGGGAACCAGCTCACCAGTTACTACAGATAGCAGTACGCAGCGCTGCTGTAAACATAGACAGCCTTCCACCCAGCAACCTTGTATTCCTCATAGATGCTTCCGGCTCCATGGGTACGCCTAACAAGCTGCCACTCTTACAGGCTGCCTTCCGCATACTGGTCAACAATCTGCGGAAAAACGACCACGTGGCAATTGTTGCCTACGCCGGTACGCCTGGTGTAGTACTGCCCAGCACCCCCGGCAATCAGAAAGAAAAAATCCTGAACGCCATTGACTATCTCAGCGCTGGCGGTGCCACTGCCGGAGAAGCCGCGATTAAACTGGCTTACCAGATAGCAGGAGAGAACTTCATACAGGGCGGTAACAACCGCGTTATCATGGCCACAGATGGCGACTTTAACGTTGGGCAAACCAGCGATCAGGACATGGAGCAACTAATCCTCGGAAAAAAGGAAACCGGTGTCTTATTAACCTGCCTTGGCTTTGGGATGAAAGACTATAAAGACTCAAAACTGGAAACTTTGTCCAGTAAAGGGAACGGGAACTTCGCCTATATAGACAACCTGGAAGAAGCCAGTAAAATCTTCGCCAGGGAATTTGGCAGCACTTTGTTTACAGTCGCCAAGGATGTAAGAGCAGATGTAACATTCAACCCCACCCGCGTAAAAGCTTACCGGCTGATAGGATATGAGAATAAAGTAATAAAAGATGAAGCAACATCCGGAGATAAGATCTGCGGAGGAATTATAGGTCCTGGTCACTGTGCTGTAGCTATCTATGAGGTCATACCACAGCCCGGTACGGACATTGTTCCAAAAGCAGGTACTGACCAAACTATTACAGAAGGCCAGCTGGCGGAGATTACCCTGCACTACAAAGAAGTAGATACGGTATCACATACCGTCAATTATGAAGTCCCTGGTAAGCTCATCTCTTTCACAGATGCCAGTTCCGACTTCCGCTTTTCAAGTGCTGTAGCCCTGTTGGGCATGTTACTGCGGAAGTCTGCCTACAAAGGTAATGGCAACAGTAAAATGGTGCAGGATATTGCTAAAAGATCTTTGGGAGATGACCCCGGAGACTATAGAAAAGAATTCCTGAAGCTGGTAAAAGAGATGAAGAAATCAGGGCATCTGGAAGATTAATTACTTAGTAATCTTATAACATTTCCTGATCAGCTTCTGCTGAAAATCAAAAGGCATTGTTTGTGCTGTTATATCCTTAATAGTAGCAGCATTCACCTGATCAGCCTCCAGCGCGAACCGCCTGTAATTATTACTGAAATAAACCGTTCCTCCTGGTTTGGTAGCACGCAGTACTTTATTCAGGATACTCACATGGTCCCGCTGAATATCCAGGAACTCTTTCATTCGTTTGCTATTGGAGAAAGTAGGAGGGTCCAGTACTACCAGATCAAACTCATCTTCAGGTAACGTATCTAAATACTGTAACACATCAGCATGTACAAAAGGGTGTTTCCCGGCATCAAACCCATTCAGTTTCATATTCTCTTCCGCCCAGGCAAGATAGGTTTTGGAAAGATCTACAGATACGACCTGTGAAGCTCCGCCAGCCGCTGCATACACAGAAAAAGACCCTGTATAACAAAAGAGGTTCAGCACCTTTTTCCCGGCAGCTTCATCACGTACCATTCCTCTTGTAATACGGTGATCAAGAAATAAGCCGGTATCTAAATAATCAGAAAGATTCACTTTAAAAGAAAGCCCGGACTCATGCGCTACCATCTCATGACTCTCAAAAGACAGCTTTTCGTACTGGTCCTGCCGGCTGGCCTTCCGCTGCCGTTGTTTCACCCATATCTTCTCAGGCGCAACTTCCAGCACTTTAGAGATCACCAGCAGGCTGTTATCCAGCCAATCCTCATGTGCATCTTCATCCATCCCATGCGGACGCTGGTACTCCGCCACATATACATGATCTTCATACAGCTCAACACTGAATGGAAACTCATTGATATCATCATCATACACCCGGTAACAGGTAATATTCTGACGACGGGCAGCTTTCCGGAGATGCTTAAACACCTTTACCAGCCGGTTCTCTAGCATTTGTAGTTTGGAAGGATCGAACATGTGTTTGATTTTTGGGTGCAGGGCGAAGCCCTGCAAAACCTCTTCAATTTTTTGTGAGGGTGCGAAGCTCCCTCACAAAAAATCAAATATAAAAAAACCGACTCTCAGAAGAGCCGGTTTAATATATTAATCAGTAAATAGATCATCAGCTGAAAATATCCCTTACTTTCTCAAAGAATCCTTTCTCTGACTTCTCGGGATTAGGCTTGAAGTTCTCAGAAGACTGCGCTTTCTCCAGGAAAGCCTTTTCTTCTGCACTTACCTGCTGTGGTGTCCATACATTCACATGTATCAACTGATCACCTTTCTCATAAGAGTTAACAGAAGGGAACCCTTTTCCTTTTAGACGGAAAATCTTGCCGCTCTGTGTTCCAGGTGGGATCTTGATTTTCGCCTTGCCATCGATAGTAGGCACTTCCACCTGCGTACCGAATACCGCATCCGAGAAGGATATGTACAGGTCATAGGCAACATTCAGCCCGTCACGCTGTAACTCCGGATGTGGCTCTTCTTCTATCAGAATAAGCAGATCTCCGGGAGCGCCGCCTCTTTCACCAGCATTACCTTTACCACTAAGGCTCAGTTGCATGCCTTCCTGCACCCCTGCCGGAATGTCTATGTTCACCATTTCCTCACCATACATACGGCCTTCACCTTTACAGTGTCCGCACTTGCTGGTAATGGTCTGGCCTTCACCATGACAGGTTGGGCAGGTAGTAACGGTCTGCATCTGTCCGAGGAAAGTCTGGGTAACCTTTCTTACCTGGCCGGAACCACCGCATGTACCACAATTCTGGAATGCGTTTTTATCTTTAGCCCCCAGTCCGCCACAATGCTGACAGGGTACATATTTTTTAACTTTGATCTTCTTGTTGGCACCTTTTGCAATCTCCTCATAGGTAAGACGGATCTTGATACGCAGGTTGGAACCACGGGTTCCCCTGGCACGTCTGCCGCCTCCACCACCGCCACCGCGGTTTCCACCGAAGAAGCTACCGAAAATATCATCCCCGAAGATGTCTCCGAAGTTCGAGAAGATATCATCCATGTTCATGTTACCGCCACCGTATCCGCCGCCACCGCGGTTACCGTTCACACCAGCATGACCGAAACGGTCATATTGTGCCCGTTTATCGGCATCACTTAAAACTTCATAGGCTTCAGCAGCCTCTTTGAATTTTTCTTCCGCTTCCTTATTATCAGGATTTCTGTCGGGATGGTATTGCATAGCTACCTTACGGTAGGCCTTCTTAATTTCATCCTGGGATGCAGTCTTGGCAACGGCCAGTATTTCGTAATAATCTCTTTTGGTAGACATATATCACACTAAAGCCGGCAATAATGCCGGCGTGGTTAATGAAAAACATTTCTGTCAGAAAGTCACTTATTTCCCCACTATCACCCTTGCGTGACGGATCAATTTGTCATTAAGATAATAACCTTTCTGCATGTCGTCCACTACCTTGCCCTGTAAGTCCTTGGAAGGAGCAGGTATTTCAGTAATGGCTTCGTGGAGGTCAGGGTTAAAGTCTGTGTGCAAACTTTCCATAGGTTTAAGGCCTTTGTTTTGCAGGGTTGATTTTAACTTATTGAAAACCAGCATGACACCATCTTTTACGGCATTGAGATCTGCGGCGGTTTCCAGTTGTTTGGTTGCTCTTTCGCTATCGTCCAGTACGTCCAGTAAGGAAACAATTACTTCCTTATTGGCCGTTTGCATTAATTCTACACGTTCTTTGGCAGTGCGTTTCTTATAATTATCGAATTCTGCTATCAGGCGAAGATATTTATCCCTCATCTCATCAAGCTCCTGTTGTGTTTTTTCCTGCGCACTTTCATCAGCCAAGGCATCGTTCAGGTGATTGGTGCCGGCCATGTTCTCATCAGCATTTATATTCGGCATGTCTTTACCATTTTCGGTGTCCTGTCCGTTTGTCTGCATATTAATATCGTTTTCTATCATGATGTAATGTTGTCACATAGTCAATTAGCCTGCCAACCAACCCTTTAAAGACAAATTGACACAAATCTAAGGAACAGAGAGGAGCTTTTCTTACCTTTGCGGCCTCGAAACATTGATAATGACTAAAGTTTTTTTAAAGAAAAAGATACAAAACCGCGTGCTGCAGGGCCATCCCTGGATCTTTGGAAATGAAGTAGGGCAGATTGACGGTGATGTAAATGCAGGAGATATCGTAGATGTTTTTACTCATCAGGGCTTCTTTGTAGGCAGGGGATATATCAATCCACAGTCACAGATCCTGGTGCGCCTGCTTACCCGGGATAAAGACGAAACCATCGATGAGCAGTTCTTTTACCGCCGCCTGCTGAAAGCCTGGAAATACCGCCAGCAACTGGGCTATGTGGAAAACTGCCGCCTGGTATTCGGGGAAGCAGATGAAATGCCCGCCCTGGTAGTGGATAAATTCAATGATTACTTCGTTATACAAACCCTGGCATTAGGGATGGACCGCTGGAAAGGCGCCATCGTGGATGCCCTGCAAAAGATCTTCTCTCCAAAAGGGATCTATGAGCGTAACGATGTACCCGTTCGGGAACTGGAAGGTATGCCTCAGCAGAAAGGTTTCCTCACTGCTCCGTTTGATACCAACATTATCATCAAGGAAAACGGCCTGCAATTTCATGTAGATATAGAAAATGGCCAGAAAACAGGCTATTTCCTGGATCAGCAGGATAACCGCCGTGAGATAAAAAATATAGTAAAAGGAGCAGACGTGCTGGAAGCATTCTGTTACACCGGTACTTTCTCCTGCCACGCAGGTTATTATGGTGCTAAAAGTGTAATGGGGCTGGATATCTCCGAGCATGCTGTAAACACTGCCCGTCGCAACGCCCAGCTGAATAAACTGGATGACATCTGTAAATTCCAGGCAGTAAACGCCTTCGACGTACTGAAACAGTGGACAAAGGAAGAAAAGAAGTTTGATGTAGTGATCCTCGATCCACCAGCCTTTACCAAAAGCAGGGAAAACATCAATAAAGCCATCACTGGTTATAAAGAGATCAACCTGAGAGGGATGAAGCTGCTGAAACCGGGCGGGTTCCTGGTAACAGCCTCCTGTACCAACCTGGTACCACCGTCTATGTTCCTGGAAATCATTGATATGGCGGCAAAAGATGCCAAAAAGAAACTGCGTCAGGTCACTTTCCAGACCCAGGCCCAGGATCATCCTATCATGTGGAATATTGAAAATACCACTTATCTGAAGTTCTTAATAGTAGAAGTACAGTAAAAAAGAACAGGGCGAATGATAATCATTCGCCCTGTTTAGTTATGTTAAGAGAAGAAGTATAAAACTACTTGACCACGTTGAATTTGCCGGACTCTATCAGAGTACCTTGTCTGTCACGTAGCTGAAAAATATATATACCACTATAATAATTATCCAGTTCTACTGTAGTACGTGAACTCACGTTCTTTATCTGATCAACCCGCTTTCCTAAAAAGTTGAATACAATAAGATCATAAATCTCGTCGTTATTAGCATGTTGCAATTCAAAATTGATTCTGCTGGTAGCAGGGTTGGGATATAACTTTACGATTTTATTACCACCATCAGTGAATGGGAGTTTATTACTCTGTGCCTTCCCCTGGAAGGTCATCAGACAAATAAAGCATGTTAGCAATAATGTAAAGGTTTTCCACATATTATAAAGATAAAGATTTTTTCAAATATAACGGATTTTTCTTTCTGAATATCTATAGTAAAAATAACAAATGGCAGGCCAAATAGAATGGCATGCCACTAGTTTTGTACAAATTTTAACGCTTTTGAACCTGGTTTTATTATAAGCCAGCTAAGGTATTCTTAACAGCTTCAAAATCAGGTTGATCGCCAGCGCTCTCCAAAACCTGGGCATATCTGATAATCCCTTCTTTATCTACGATAAAAGCAGCCCTTTTGGATACTCCTTTCAGGTCTAAAACAAAATTTTCATAAAAAGCACCATAAGCCTGGGACGCTTCCTTGTTAAAATCAGACAATAAAGGGAAATTCAGCTTCTGATCTTCCTTAAACTTACCCAGGGTAAATGGAGAATCTACTGAAATACCAACTACTGCCGTATTTAAACCATTATACGTTGAAATGTTATCCCGTACGCTGCAAAGTTCTGCGGTGCAGACACTTGTAAATGCCATCGGGAAAAACAGGATCACCAGGTTCTGTCCCTTAAAATCTTCCAGAGAAACTTTCTGTTTTTCTGTATTTACCAGCGAAAATGCCGGTGCCTTACTGCCAATTGTTACGCTCATATCTGTTTTTTTAGATGGTTAATTATGTAAAAGGTTTAAAATCGCGGACAATGTACGCTTTCTAATGTACTGTTCCGGCTGTTCAGGAAACCTTTGAATACCAGTGATAACTCAAATCCGCCAAAAGTCTGACTCGCCGTCTTGAGTTTGGAGATATTGGCATCATAACTCAACCCTAATTCATAAGTATCCATATCTATGCGAAAAGAAGGTATGATCGCGTCATTCCAGCGCATAAATACTCCTCCATATATAGCATGAGTACTTTCCAGCCCCTGGTTCAGCAGGCTGTAACCCACCAGCGCACCGCCAATGTACTCAGAATAACTGCCCATATGCAACTCGTTATACTGCCCGATGACCTTTACCCTTTCATCTACCGGGATCGTAATCCCCGCATTAAAAGTGATCTTCCGGTCCATTGTAATACTGTTATCCTTGAAAAAAGATACTTTAGGTCTGTTAAAATGATAAAGAGCTGCTCCTATGAAATAGTTAACATCTTCTCCAATCGTACTGTTAAAACTCATACCTACGCCTGCATCCAGGTAAGTATACCCACGTAATGCCAGGCGGCCTTCCTCTCCGGTTGCCAGTGTGCCATCATAACGCCCGTTCATGTACTGGTTGTTGAACGTTAACTTGGTAGCATCAAACTGACGCTGCACAACACCCCCGGTAAAACCCAGGGAAAGGAACATGTTCCTGTTCTGACTAAGAGATTTATGATAGTTAATAGCCGGTAATACCTGCACCGATTGCAGTTTGGCAGTACCTGCCCTGTCGTATGTAAACTGGATACCTGTGGTCACAAAATCTTCACTCTTTCCCACCGGGAATTTCAGTTCCGCACTCAATGCTCCCGTCTGATACGGGATCGTCACACTGTTCCACTGATTCCGGTAAACGGCCTGTACGCGATAGTCACCGTTAAAAATACCTATCAGTGCCGGGTTGCGCAAAATAGGCGTCGCATCAAACTGCGACAGGTGAATATCCTGTGCTGCTAATTGCTCTACGCTGCAGATGCTAAGTGCCAATAACAGTTTTCTACAAATCATTCTCATGGCGGCAATGTTTAAATGATAATGCTATCTCAACAGCATTACGTTTCCTTTGAGTGTGAATGGCTCATTGGTATCACAAACCAATTCTGCCACATAAATAAATACATCAGGATTTACCAGTACCCCTTTGGCTTTTCCGTCCCATCCGAAAGCCGGATCTTCTATATTGAAATTGGATCTTTCAAATATCAGCTGCCCCCAGCGGTTATAAATTCTGAAAGACTTCACCGTATTAATACCCTTACCCCTGATATAAAAAATGTCGTTTTGTCCATCTCCGTTAGGTGTGAATGTATTCGGCAGGAATACTACACCAGATTCGCACACCATCTTAATATTGATCTCATCCGAAGCAATACAGCCATACTGGTTAGTAGCTGTTAAACGGTAAGTAGTGGTTTGTTTTGGAGTCGCAGTTGGTGTAAGGCAGTCAATGCAACTCAGCCAGCTTGGTGGGAACCATTCGTATTTGGTTACATCAGCACTAGCCGTTGCTGCTATCTGTATAGAAGATCCTACCGGCAGTTCCACATCTTCTCCTGCATTAACAACCGGTGACGTACGCACCGTTACCACTACATCCTTTGTATCTGTAAAACAATTATCGTTGCCGGTACCTGTTACCTGGTAAGTAGTAGTAACTGTAGGATTAGCAATCGGGTTGGATGCTGTGGCATCATTCAGTCCCGTTACCGGAGACCAGCTGTAATGGGCAGCTCCCGATGCCTGTAACTGTGCTGATTTTCCTTCACAAATCTCCACATCACTTACTGTTAATGTGAATGGCTGTGAAACTTTAATTGTTACATCTGCATTACTTGTACAACCAGTAGCATTTACCGCTGTAACATGATAAATAGTATCTGTTTCAGGAGTCACCGTCGGACTTGCACTATGTATATCTGAGATCTTATAGTCTGTCCAGGTGATGGTGGCATCAGCATCTGAATTAGCCAGCAATTGCACCCCGGTTCCTAAACAGATATTGGCAGTAGCAGGTGTGGGCTTCAGCGCCGGGAATGCTGATACGTCTACCGTTTTGTTATCTGTACTGCTACATACTCCGCTGGCGCTTGTAATCACCAGTTGTACCGGTTGACTACCCGCATTATTAAAGACAATAGGAGGAGGAGTTGTTACATTATAATCTTTACCTGCAACCGTCCATACCCATTTGGTACCAGGCAGGTTCTTGTTATCACGTCCCTGGAGTTGTACCGTTGTTCCTGTACAAATAGGATCAACAGCTATTATCTCCGCCGCTGGTTTAGGCTCTATCACAATATCCATAGTGGTATCGTCCACACAACCATACACGCTGGTGCTGGTAAGTTTTACAGTATAAGTGCCTGGTGTTGGATAATCGAAAGTGGGAGTAGGGCCGGTACCCAGATTATCCGGACGGGAGGGGATGCCAAAATCCCATGCAAAAGAAGGAGATGATCCCATATCCACAGATACACCAGTGGTTTTGTCTGTGAATAAAACAATACCGCCATCACATGCCTGGCTCACATCTGTACTGAAGTCTGCCTGAATCTTATCGGCTACTATTTTAGGATTACCTACCGCTGCTACTTTACATCCCCTGTTATCTTCCAGTAATACTACCGGGAAGTAAATACCTTCCTGAGGATATGTATAAGCAGGAGAAGTAGGAGTAGTGGTTGTAACGGAATATCCATCTCCAAAATCCCAGATATATGTCTGTGTATTCGGAGATACAGCTGTCATGGTAGTCGTCAGTGGCCAGCAACCTGTTTCTGGTGTAACGCTGAATGTACCATCAGGACCCGCAATCGTTATATTTTTCGGACCGGCAGGATCACTTGCGCAATCACCGGCAGAATAAACAGTTAAGCTAACCGGGAAAGTACCGGGTCTTATATAGTTATGCAACGGATCATCTTCTGTAGATGTACTACCATCTCCGAATGTCCATACAGAACGTACATAATCAGTAGAGTTGTTGGTCAGCTGGATTTTTACCGGCGGACAAACATCTGCTGCTACAGCAGGAACTGAGAAGTCAGCTATCGGGTTAGGTACACGCAGGAAATCCTTGATCTCTGCATGAGAAGTACAACCGGTGCTGCCCACAATATCCAGTGTAATGCTGTATACTCCAGGTGTATTATAAGTATGTAAAGGTTCTTTGTCAGTGCTTGTTCCGCCATCGCCAAATGTCCATGCGTAAGTCAGCGGATCTGTTGTAGAAGAATTCGTAAACTGGAATGGCGCTTTCAGACAAGCGATAGAATCGTTGGCGCCAAAGGCGGCTACGATGTTGGCAATATGAACAACATCAGTATAAGTATCAGTACATCCTGTGTTATCAGTTACCGTCAGTTTTACAGGATAATCATTGATAACACTATAAGTATGCGTAACGTTCACAGGTGTGGTAGTCATGGTAACCGGCGCACTGCCATCTCCGAAATCCCATACCCATGAAACGATCGTATTACCGGCGCGGGTAGTAGAAATATCTGTAAAGGAGATCGGCTCATCTTTACACTGTCTTGGATTGATTGTGTAACCCGCAACAGAACCATTCACAGTAATAGTAGCATTATCTGAAACATGCAGACAATTATAAATATCTGTGAGCGTCAGGTTTACTGTATAAACACCCGGTACAGTATAAATATTTGTTGTTTTTGAATTACCTGCTACAGGTGTACTACTGCCATCTCCCCAGCTCCATACAAAACTTTTAAAGTTGTTAGTCTGTACCGGGTCCATGGCAAAGCTAATAGTATCACCACGGCAGATCACCGTTTTGCTGGGATAGATCACCGGTTTATCTGTAATAATATTTACTGTCGTAGAGAATTTGGATTGACAGCTTCCGTTATCAGCGGTTAATACTACTGTGTACACGCCACCTGCTGCGTAAGTATGAGAAGGAGATTGCAAAGTAGAAGTAGTGCCATCCCCAAAATCCCATAACCATTTTTTAGTGGTGCTGCTGCCGAAATCAGATTGATCTACGAAAACACGTTGTAAGATGTTCGCACAATCCGGCGCCATTACAATAAAATTAGCTGCCGGCGGGAAGATTTCAATGTAGTCTGTTTTTGTGAGTTGCTGTGTACACCCATTATTGGTAACAATCAGTGTTACATCATGTTTACCGGTAGTAGCAAATACATACGGTGGATTCTCCAGTGCAGAGCCACCCACAGCGCCGTTGTTCTCTTCAAACAGCCAGGTCCATTCGTCTCCGGCAGGTACTGATTTATTGGTAAAGTTGAAGACAGTAGGCTGACATCCACTGGTTTTATCAACGGTAAAATCCACAATTACAGGCACACCTACTCTCACAGCCAGGGTAGCAGTTTGTGTACATCCTCCCAGCGTGGTGATAGTCAGTTTTACGGTATAGTTACCCTGGGTGGTAAATGTATGTGTAGGTATTTTGGTCGTTGCAGTTCCGCCATCTCCAAAATCCCAGTCGTATTTAACAACAGGATCTGCACTTGCGATAACAGGAGTATAAGTAGCATCCAATGGCACACAACCAGCTGTTGGGCCGGTAATAGTTAATATTGGTTTCTGAATGGTGATGGTATCCCTTGCTGTAGCAGTACATCCTGCTGCATTGGTTGCTACCAGCACTACAGGATATGTACCTTCTGCCGTGTATTTGTGAGCAGGGTTTTGTAAAGTAGAGGTACCTCCATCTGCAAAATCCCATTGCCATGCGGTGGCTCCTGTTGTAACAGGATTAAATGTAGCATTCACTGGTACGGTACAGGCAGTTGCGGGTAATATGGTGAAACTGGCTGTTGGAGGATCGGTAACATGAATTGTTCTTGTAACAGTAGCCTGGCAACCATCTACTGTATTAGCATTCATCACAATCACGTAATCCCCGGCAGCAGGAAATGATTTTACTGCATTGATGGTAGTTTGTACATCACCATCAGGGAATGTCCAGGTCGCAGAAGAAGGATCTGGTTTTGTGGTATTAGTGAAATGCAGATTAGCGCCGCTACAGATTTTCTCCTGTATGGTAAAATCTGCCTGCATGGTAGCGATCTGTATATAATCAGCCTGAGAGAGTGTTTGTGTACATCCATCAGCTGTAGTAGCAGTTAGTTTAACCGTAAATTTCCCTGTTGTAGTATACACGTGGGTAGGGTTCTGATCCGCACTGGTACTGCCATCTCCAAAATCCCATGCATAGGTAACAGCTACAGAAGTGGTAGTGTTCAGCGTAGTATTGTTGGTGAAGTTGACGGTCACCGGAGTTTTACATCCTCCCTGGTTATTACTGGTAAAAGCTACCTGGGGGGTAGCTTTCACTTTTATTGCCTGATCAGCACTGTTTGTACAACCGAAGCTGTTGGTGACAATCGAGCTGGCTATTATATCCATACCCTGGTTGTAGGTGTACGAGGCCGTTGGCCCTGTAGCACCGTTACCATCCCCAAAGTCCCAGTTGATGCTGGAAATGGTACCATCTCCTGCGCTCGACTGGTCCGTAAAAGTTACATTCAGGGGAGTACATCCATCCAGAGGGGTGGTAGTAAATTTTACGGTTGGCTTGTTGTAGACATTAACCGTGTGGCTGGCTGTTCCTGTTTGCCCATTAGGGAATTTAACAGTCAGGGTTACTACGTACACACCGGGTTTACTAAAAGAGCGGGTGGCATTCCACAGCGTGGATTTAGCCCCTCCGTCTCCAAAGTCCCAGGAGGCAGTTCCTCCCGTAGGAGTAGATTTGTTCATGAACTGCACATAAGCAGTTCCACAGCCGGTCCAGTTGTCGGCTGTAAAATCGGTAACATTCTGAGCTTGAGCTTTTGTGCTTGTAAAGAACAAAAATCCAAGAAGGCATAACATGGCATGCCCGGTTAATAGGTGGCGGCGTAGGTGATGTTGGTGTCTCATTCTCCGATATGGCTAAATGTCAGGTCACAGACAAATAGCATAGGTTGAAAAAAAATGATAAAAAAATAAATATAATATATTAAGCTTGATTATTATCGATATGGTGATTAAGTAAACGTAATCAATTTGGCAATAGTTCGCGTCAGGATCCAAAATCACACAAAAGTTATTCCAAACTATTGGCTTTCGGATAACTGTATAGATATAAGTATATCAATATGTTATGAGAAATTATAACGTGTAGATGTCCCCGTATTTTTTAGTTGCGTAATCAAGGAAATATTTGAAATCCAATGGTTTACCTGTTACTTTTTCACATAACTCATTTGAGGTATAAAAGCGCCCGAAATGATGGATTTTCTCACGCAGCCACGTTAATAACTTTGTATAATTTCCTTTTATAATATCTGTTTCTATACCCGGAATCTGCTGTTCTGCTGCTGCAAAAAATTGTGCGGCATAAAAACTGCCAAGAGAATAAGTAGGGAAGTAGCCAAAACTGCCATGCGACCAGTGAATGTCCTGTAGTACGCCTTCTACATCATTGGGGACGGTAACATGCAGATAATCATTGTAATAACGGTTCCATACCTCTTTAAGGTCTTTTGTGCTGTAAGTACCATCTAATAATCCCTTTTCAATTTCATACCGGATCATCACGTGGAAATGGTAGGTGAGTTCATCTGCCTCAGTTCTGATAAGGGATGGCCTTACCTGGTTAATAGCTTTATAGAAGTCCTGTAAATTAACGGATTGAAGGTTTTCCGGGAATGCCTGTTGCAAAGGACCATAGTGAAACTGCCAGAAAGAAAGGCTGCGTCCTACGTTGTTTTCCCATAAGCGTGACTGTGATTCATGGATGCCTAAACTGGCAGCTTCGCCGGTAGGTAAACCATATGCATTGATATCCAGTCCCTGCTCATAGAGGGCATGACCACCTTCATGAATACAGCTCCAGGTCATATTGCCGAAGTCATTCTCATCAATGCGGGTGGTTACGCGTACATCCTGCGGGTTGAAGCTGGTGGTAAACGGATGCTCGGAAATATCCTGCCGTCCTGCTTTCATATCATAACCCATCGCTTTCAGCAGGTTGATACCAAATTCCCACTGGCGGTTACGGTCGTAATGCAGGTGAAGGAAGTCTTTATTCACCTGTGGCTTTTGTTCTATCTGGCGTAGCAGTGGCGTGAGGGCGGTCTTGACATCTGTGAATACAGCGTCCAGCATGGTAGTGGTGGCGCCTTTTTCGTATTCATTCAGCAAAGCATTGTAGCAATGTCCTTCAAAACCCAGTAAGGCAGTTTCCTGTCTTTTTAAAGCGACCATCTTCGCCAGCACAGGCTCAAAGTCTGCATAAGTACCTGATTTACGTGCTTTGATCCACGCATGATAACACTCATTGGTAGTCTGTGACATCTCTGCCACAAAGCTGGCCGGGTACTTTTTATTCTTCTCATAGTCTTCCAGTGAAAGACTGATATTCTTTGCAGATACAGGGTCTACATCCCCTCTGGAATGTAATTCCTGTAACAAATGTCCCAGCGGTTCTTCTGTAAACATTTCATGGGCAATGGAACTGAGCGTGGTAATTTGCTGACCGCGGAAGTTAGCGCTTTTCTCAGGAAGATAAGTCTCCTGGTCCCAGCCCAATACGGCTATAGCATTGCGAACATCAGCTATCTGCTGCATTTTGGCTTTGTATTGGTCGTAAAGTTCCGCGGTGGATTTGGCAAGTACCATGCTATTGATTTTTGGCAAAGGTAAAGTTATTCTTCCTGTTGTTTAAAACCAATGAGTGCTCTTACTGGCTGAGGTTTGTGAACCAGTTCTTTTAATGCCGCAAAAATGGTTTGTATATCTGCGTCACGGTCTTCTACCTTTTTTTCCAGCTGTTCCAGCTTCAGCAAAATATCTTTTTGCGTTAAAAAGGCTTCCCGCATACGACTGAAAATACGTATGATCTGAATGTTCACAGCTATTGCAGTTTCGGTGTTTAATACACTTGAAAGCATGGCTACTCCTTCCTCTGTAAATGCCATTGGTGGCTTACGAAGCCCCATCTTATCAGAATTGGATATCACACCTTGTGATCTCCAATTTTGCAATTCAGCGGGTGTTAACTGGAACATGAAATCTGCCGGGAACCGTTTAATATTTCGCCTGACTGCCTGGTTCAGCACACGTGTTTCCACACCATATAAGGCTGCCAGGTCTCTGTCAATCAGTACTTTTTTACCTCTGATAAAATAGATTTTACTAATAATTTCTTCTTCCGCTAAAGAGATTAGCTTTTTAGATATGGGCATTCTACTGAATTTGATTGTTAACAAACACTGATTTTTAAAATTAAATAAAACCTTTCATATTTGTCAATTATGAAGATCAGGGATATCACGAACGCTATTGCCGCCTTTGCGCCACTCCAGTATCAGGAGAGCTATGATAATGCCGGTTTGCTGTTCGGCAATGCCGGTTGGGAAGTGACCGGTGTATTATTAACACTGGATGCTACCGAGGCCGTAATAGAAGAAGCCATAGAGAAAGGCTGCAATCTGGTGGTGGCTCATCATCCCATTGTTTTCGGCGGACTGAAAAAGATCAATGGCAGTAACTATGTAGAGAGGGTAGCTATCAAAGCTATCAAAAACGATATTGCAGTTTACGCCGCACATACCAACCTGGATAACGTACGTAATGGGGTGAGTGATATAATGGCCAGCAAGCTGCAACTCACAGATTGCAGGGTGTTGGACCCCAAACGGGAACTGCTGGGTAAACTCTACACTTTTGTGCCCCATGCCCAGGCAGAACAGGTACTGAATGCTTTATTCACCGCCGGAGCCGGCCATATCGGTAATTATAGTGAAGCCAGCTTCAATGTTACCGGTACCGGTACTTATAAAGCGGAAGAAGGCGCACAACCCTATATTGGTCAGGTAGGGCAACGTCATCTTGAACCCGAAACAAAGCTGGAAGTGATTTTTCCCCTATATTTGGAATCGCGTGTGATCCAGGCATTACTGGAAAGCCATCCCTACGAAGAGGTGGCTTATGATGTGGTAAAACTCGGGAATGTAAATAAAGAAGTCGGTTCCGGGCTGATAGGCAATCTGCCTCAACCCATGGACGAGCTGGCCTTTCTGCAGCTGGTAAAGGAACAGTTCCACACCGGCTGCGTCCGGTACACTCCTTTAAGGGGGAAGCCTATCCAAAAGGTAGCTTTGTGTGGCGGAGCGGGCAGTTACCTCTTAAAAAAGGCGATGGCAGCAGGAGCAGATGCTTATATTTCTGCCGACTTTAAATATCACGAGTTTTTTGATGCTGATAATCAAATAGTTATAGCGGATGTAGGCCATTTTGAGAGCGAGCAGTTCACGGTTGAATTATTTTATCATATATTGACTGAGAAATTCCGTAATTTTGCGCCTCTTAAATCTACAATTCGTACAAACCCGGTAAATTATTTATAAATACATGGCTACTGTAAAAGAATACTCCGTAGAAGAAAAATTGGCGTCTGTACTTAGGCTACAGAAGATGGACTCCAGGCTGGATGAAATCCAGGTGCTGAAAGGGGAGTTGCCAATGGAAGTAAAAGATCTCGAAGACGAGATCGAAGGGTTGAATACGCGTCTTGCCCATGTGGAAGATGAAATCCGTGGTATTCAGGACTTTGTCACCAATAAAAAGGCGGCAATTAAAGAGTCAGAAGCCCTGATGAAGAAATATGAGAAGCAGCAGGACAACGTGAAGAACAATCGCGAGTTTGAAGCTATCACCAAGGAAATTGAAATGCAATCCCTGGAAATCAAACTGGCAGAGAAGCATATCAAGGACGCAAATGAAGAAGTAAAGGATAAGAGCCGTTTACTGGAATCTGCTAAAAAAGCGATTGCAGAAAAGGAATCTAACCTGAAACATAAGAAAGGTGAACTGGAAAAGATCATTGCTGAAACTGACAAGGAAGAAAAAGCTTTCCGTAAACAGAGTGACGAAGCCCGTACAAAGGTAGAGGCACGTTTACTGGGTGCTTATGAAAAGATCCGCAAAAATTACCGTAATGGTCTGGCCGTGGTAACTGTTGCCCGTGACTCCTGCGGTGGTTGTTTCAATGCTATCCCGCCACAACGGCAGGCTGAAATACGCCAGCGTAAAAAGATCATCGTTTGCGAACATTGCGGACGTGTTCTGGTGGACAACGATCTGGATGCTACCGTAACCATCTGATCTCACTAAGCTTAATTTATTGTATAATGTATAGAGTCCCGGGCGAATACCCGGGACTTTTATATTCAGCAGATGGGTCAGCGGAAAGTTTGGTTTGGAATTTGGTGGTTAGGCCCGGAATCTAAAATTGATATGCGTACACTATTTCTGCTGGGATTATTATTGACTTTCTCTTTTTCAGTGACCGGCCGGCAAAAAGTCTACGACTTTAACCCGCGCTGCCAGCAAGCATATGCAGCTATCATGCAGCTGCGCATTGCTGCCGGAACCGTTTTACTGGAACAGGAGAAAAAAGAGCATCCGGATAACCTGATCCCTTACTTCCTCGATAATTACGCTGACTTTTTTACATTATTCTTTAATGAAGATGCTGCCCTGTACGCCCAGCGCAAAGATCAGCGGGCAAAACGCCTTGCCATGATGGAAGATGGCCCTACCAACTCTCCGTATTACCTCTACACACAGGCAGCTATCCGCTTCCAGTGGGGAATGATAAGAGTGAAATTCAGTGAAAAATGGGATGCCGTATGGGAAATCCGTAAAGCATATATCATGCTGAAGGATAACCAGAAAAGGTTTCCACAGTTTATGCCTAACAACATGCTGGCAGGCGCCATGCAAACAGTATTCGGTACCATCCCTGAAGGCTACCGCTGGATCTCGAATATCCTGGGATTGAAAGGCGGTCTCAAACAAGGCATGCAACAGGTGCAGCAGGCGATAGACAGTAACTCCGATGTGGCTGTATTATTTAAACCGGAAGCCTATTATTACTTCTGTTATCTGAAACTATACATAGAAAACAAACCGGAAGATGTATGGGGATTTGTTCAGCAGCATCAGTTAGATACAAAGAATAACTACCTGTTTGCGTTGATGATCGCCAATATCTCCATGAATAACCAGAAGGCTGCCATGGGCATTAAAATATTGACAGAGAGGAATGACAGCGTGCAATACGAAGATATCCCTTACTGTAATTATTTAATGGGAGAGATGAAACTATCCAGGCAGGATGAAGATGCTAATATCTATCTGCAGAGATTCCTGGATAAATTCAAAGGCAGGTTTTATGTGAAGGAATGTTTGCAGCGCTTAAGCTGGTATTATTTCCTGCATGGAAATATGGACGCTGCCAATAAATACCGGAACATGATCCTCACCAGGGGGAACACGGAAACAGATGCAGATAAACAGGCATTGAAGGATGCAAAGAGCGGCAAATGGCCAAATCCTTTATTGCTGAGAGCGCGCCTGTTAAGTGACGGCGGATTCTTTACAGATGCGCTGAAACTGTTACAGGCTAAAAAAGCAGCAGATTTCGAGCGTATGGAAGATAAACTGGAATACGCTTACAGGCTGGGTCGTATCTATGACGAAACAGGCATGGATGATAACGCTATCATTATGTACCAGGTAACTGTCAAAACCGGCTCCGGCCGGCCTGAATATTTTGCGGCAAGAGCTTCCCTGCAAATGGGGTATATTTATGAAAAACGTAAAGAGAAGGCAAAAGCCATTGAATGTTACCAGGCATGCCTGGATATGAAAGAACACGATTACAAAAATTCACTTGATCAGCGGGCCAAAGCCGGTATTCAACGGGTAAATGGAAGCTGAGTTGTCAATACGCAGATACAGTTCGTGCTGCATGTATTAATTTGCGGGATAATCCGAAGTCATATATTCGTATTTCCAATACTCCTTATGCTACAAAAACTAACGATTAAGAATTACGCTATCATCGATCACCTGGAAGTAGACTTCTCAGGTAACCTGAATGTAATTACAGGGGAAACAGGAGCAGGTAAATCTATCCTGCTGGGGGCATTGTCATTGATATTGGGAGAGCGTGCAGATCCGGGGGTGTTATATGATAAACAGTCAAAGTGTGTAATAGAAGGGGCGTTTAAAGTGAAGAAGACACAGGTGGCCGGCTTTTTCCAGCAATATGAGCTGGACCTGGAAGACCAGCTGATCATCCGCCGGGAAATCAGTACCGCCGGGAAATCACGTGCATTCATTAATGATACGCCGGTAACTCTTTCCCAGCTGGGAGAATTAAGCCAGCACCTGGTAGATCTTCATCAGCAGTTTGATACACTGGACCTGGAGAAATCAGATTTCCAGAGAGAAGTGCTGGATGCACTGGTGAATCAGCCAGCCCTGCATCAGCAATATTCCCAGTTGTTCTCACGCTATGTGCAGGTACAGAAACAGCTTAAACAACTACAGGACCAACGTAATAACGCTAACAAAGAGCTGGACTATAATAAATTCCTGCTGGATGAACTGAGCGATGCTGCCTTTGCACCCAACGAAATAGAAGAACTGGATGCAGAGCTGAAGATATTGAGTCATGCGGAAGAGATCAGAACTACCCTCACCCGCGCTTATTTCCAGTTAAAGGAAGATGAGCAGCCTATCTTATCCCAGTTAAGGCAGATCCAGACCTCTGTACAGGGGCTTTCCGCTTTCCATAAGGAAGCGCCGGCCATTGCCGCAAGACTTCAGTCAGCCTACCTGGAATTACAGGATATCACGGCAGAAATTGAACAGGTAAACGACCAGGTACAGTTTGACGGTGCCCGTATAGAAGTAGTGAACGAGCGCATCTCCACAGGATACAAGCTGCTTAAAAAGCATGGTGTACAATCCACCGCCGAACTGTTAGCGATAAAAGAAGACCTCTCCATAAAGGTAGAAGGGGCACTCAATATGGACGAACAGCTGGCGCAGCTGGAAAAAGAGCAGGAAACCCTGCGTGAATCGCTCCAGAAGCAGGCAGTAGTGATCACGGCTGCCCGTGCAAAAGCTGCCATACCATTCGAAAAAGACGTAAATGGTCTGCTGGCACAGATAGGTATGCCCAATGCACAATTAAAGGCATCTATCATACAGGGGGGCCTGAACCCTTACGGTCAGGACACAATAGAATTCCTGTTCGATGCCAATAAGAGCGGCAACTTTGGCCCTATCCGCAAGGTAGCATCCGGTGGTGAGTTAAGCAGATTGATGCTCAGTATCAAATCCCTGGTAGCACAATCGGTAGCACTGCCAACCATGATCTTCGATGAGATCGATACCGGTATCTCCGGAGAAGCAGCCCGCCAGGTGAGTATCATCATGCAGGCGATGGCCCGCAGGCACCAGGTAATCTGTATTACGCACCAGCCACAGATAGCCGGTAAGGCAGATGCTCATTACTTTGTGTACAAGGATAGCAAAGACGGTAAGGTAACCACCAACGTTAGGGTCCTGAGCAGGGAAGAGCGTATCAACCATATCGCACAGATGCTGAGTGGTGAGAAGCCTACAGCAGCAGCGCTGGAGAATGCAAGAGAGCTGGTAAAATGACCGCTATTCAATTAATCTTTTTTTTTCAACTATAACAACTATTTTTGCCAAAATTAATTATTGAACCCAATGGCTCATAACTTATTAAAAGGAAAGAAAGGTATCATATTCGGCGCGTTGGACGAAAAGTCTATCGCCTGGAAAATCGCATTACATTGTGTTGAAGAAGGCGCAGAGATAGTACTTACCAATGCTCCTATTGCTTTACGTATGGGAGAGATCAATAAGCTGTCAGAACAGTGTAAAGCACCTGTAATACCTGCTGATGTTACTAATATGGATGATCTGAAAAATCTTTTCACTAAATCCATGGAGCATTTTGGCGGCAAGATTGATTTTGTGCTTCATTCTGTAGGAATGAGTATCAATATGCGTAAAGGAAAGTCTTACACCGAACTGGACTATGACTTCTCTCACAAGACAATGGATATCTCCGCTATGTCCCTTCACCGCGTATTGCAGACTGCTTACCAGCTGGATGCACTGAATGAATGGGCATCAGTAGTAGCACTTACTTACATTGCAGCACAGCGTGTATTCCCTGACTACAGCGAAATGGCAGATGCCAAATCCATGCTGGAGTCTATCGCCCGCAGCTTTGGTTACCACTATGGTATGAAGAACAAGGTACGTGTGAATACGATCTCTCAGTCCCCAACCAGGACTACCGCAGGTGGTGGTGTAAAAGGCTTCGATGGCTTTATCACTTACGCAGAGAAAATGAGTCCTTTAGGCAATGCAACCGCAGACCAGTGCGCAGATTATTGCGTAACCCTGTTCTCTGACCTTACAAAGATGGTAACAATGCAGAACCTGTTCCATGATGGCGGTTTCTCAGCTACCGGTGTTACGGCAGATGTGATCAATCAGATGGAAAAATAAATTTGTAGTAATATTATTTCTGACTCCGTTAGAGGGCAACCTTCTAACGGAGTTAGTGTTTTATGGAACCTGATTCCATAATCTGGACGATATGCCACAAAAAAAGCCGTTCCTTTTTATTAAAAGGAGCGGCTAAATTTTTTAAGCATAGGCGAATTGCTGAGGCTACAATGGAAAATAGTCTGATCTAGTATTCATCCTCATTAAAGAAGAAGTCGTCCTGCGACGGGTAATCTGACCAAATATCTTCTATGCCCTCGTAAATTTCCCCTTCATCTTCCAGTTCCTGTAAGTTCTCAATCACTTCAATTGGCGCACCGGAGCGGATGGCGTAATCTATTAATTCGTCCTTCGTAGCTGGCCAAGGAGCGTCCTCCAGGTATGAAGCTAATTCTAATGTCCAGTACATGTTATCGAAATTTTTACTTTCTGAAATTTCCGCAAAAGTATTATTTAATTTGAAATAAACAACTATTACTATTTTATCGGTTAATTACTTTTCTTTGAGTATGCTAACCGCACGCAATCTTACCAAAAATTATTCCAATTTACACGTACTGAAAGGTGTAGACATTACAGTAGGTAAAGGGGAAATCGTTACTATCGTTGGTTCTTCCGGTGCCGGAAAGAGTACCTTATTACATATCCTTGGCACCCTGGATACGCCATCATCGGGCGAAGTATGGCTTCGTGATGTGAATCTGGGAGCCCTTAAAGGGAACGCACTGGCTGATTTCAGGAACCGTCATATGGGCTTTATTTTCCAGTTTCACCACCTTTTACCCGAGTTTTCTGCCCTGGAAAACGTTTGTATTCCCGGTTTTATTGCCGGATCGAAGAAAGCGGCTGTCAGGGAAAGGGCTGCCTTTTTGCTGGAAACACTCGGTTTGGCAGACAGGATAGAACATAAACCCAACCAGTTATCAGGTGGAGAACAACAACGGGTAGCCGTGGCAAGGGCATTAATCAATGCTCCGGACATCATCATGGCCGACGAACCTACCGGTAACCTGGATTCAAAAAACGCCCGGGAATTACATCAGCTGTTCATAGAACTGAGGGATAAGTTTAAGCAAACCTTCATCATCGTTACCCATAACGAAGAACTGGCGCCATTAAGCGACAGGCAGCTGGTAATGCGGGATGGCAAAATAATTTCGGAAGAACTGACGGCGAAGATTATCAGTTAGATACGTGGTTTCCAGGGGATCTCCGCTACCTGCAACTGGTGTCCTATCCAACGGGACAACACAAAGAGATAGTCGCTCAGGCGGTTCATATATTGTAATACCAGCGGGTCTATAAACTGGTCCTGCTCCTGCAGGCCCACACAAAGACGCTCCGCCCGGCGGCATACACAGCGGGCAATATGGCAGGTAGATACTGCCACATGACCACCCGGCAGCAGGAAAGACTTCATTTCCGGTAATACCTCATTCATCTGGTCCATACTGTTTTCCAGTACAGTAACATCACCTGCATGCAGGTCCGGGATACGCATTTTGGTTTCCTTCTCAGGATCACATGCCAGGGATGACCCTATAGTGAACAGGCGGTCCTGTATTTCCCTCAGAAAGTTAATAGTAGGAGTATCAGTCAGATAATCACTTACAAGCCCTATATAGGAGTTTAATTCATCTACAGTGCCATAGGATTCTATGCGCAGATTACTTTTGGATACTTTGGTGCCACCGATCAATGCGGTTTTACCTTTATCCCCTGTTTTGGTGTAAATCTTAAATGACATTGGGAAGCAGCTTTATACCATTACGGCATGATGTGCATTCAGTTTATCTGATTCAATCAATCCATCACGCAAACGGATAACGCGGCGTGCATGGTCGGCTATATCTTCTTCGTGTGTCACCAGTACCACCGTATTACCGGAAGCATGGATCTTACCGAAGATTTCCATGATCTCTATAGAAGTCTTGGTATCCAGGTTACCGGTAGGCTCATCAGCCAGGATCAGCGAAGGGTCGTTGACCAGGGCACGGGCAATAGCCACACGCTGGCATTGTCCACCCGATAATTCATTCGGTTTGTGTTTATAACGATCTCCCAGTCCTACTTTTTCCAGCATAGCCCGGGCTTTATCTTCCCTGTCTTTCTTATTCACTCCCGCATAAATAAGGGGAACAGCTACATTTTCCAATGCGCTCAGACGGGGCATCAGGTTAAACTGCTGGAAAACGAACCCGATCTCCTGGTTACGCACCCTTGCCAGTTCATCATCTTTCATGGTACTTACATCGTGGCCGCTCAGGATATACCTGCCATTGGTAGGGGTATCCAGGCAACCCAGCATGTTCATGAGGGTAGACTTACCGGAACCGGAAGGCCCCATCAGTGCAACATATTCATTTTTTAAAATGTCCATGTTGATACCTTTCAGAACGGGCAACTCATTTTTGCCGATAAAGTAACTTTTACGGATTGCTTCCAGATGGATGACAGCCTGTGGGTGCATAAGATTGATAGATTACAGGTTACTTCTTAATAACTTTAGGAACTTTGAAATATTGGTCACTCGCAGCAGGAGCGTTTTTCAACCCCTCTTCCCGGGTTACGGAGGGCACTACCTTATCTGCACGGAGTGCATTGCCGTCTGCGGTCATGTGTAATAATGGTTTCACGTTAGTGGTATCCAGCTCATTCAGTTTTTCTACAAAGGTGATCATACGTTGCAGATCGCCTTTTATCTCCGTTGTTTCCTGTTCGCTGAATTCCAGTCTTGCCAGGTCTGCCAGTTGCTGTACCAGCTTCTCATTCACTTCCATAATTCAAATTAGATGAAAAGATAATAAAATATAGGTGATATTTATTATAGCTCGCGTTAAAGTTAGCTTAAATAGTCCAGAGTCAAAAGATGATGAAGGTAGATGAACATGCAGGAATTTATTAATTTGCACCCCATTATGGCAACATCAAAAGAGATAGTGGTAAGCGGTATTCGCTCTACCGGATATTTACACCTCGGCAATTATTTTGGCGCTATCCGCAACTACATTAAGATGCAGGAAACTTTTAACTGCTATTTTTTTGTGGCTGACTGGCATTCGCTGACTACCCACCCCGATCCGAAAGACCTTAGAGCCAACGTGTTCCGCGTACTGGCAGAAAATATAGCCTCCGGCTTAGACCCTGAGAAGGTGGCATTATATGTACAGAGTGACGTGCCTGAAATAGCAGAATTGTATCTGTTACTCAATATGCTGGCATACAAAGGGGAGCTGGAAAAGGTGCCTACCTTCAAAGATAAGGTACGCCTGCAACCGGAAAACGTGAACGCTGGTTTACTCACTTACCCCGTGCTGATGAGTGCAGATATACTTATTCACCGCGGCGTGAAGGTGCCTGTAGGCAAAGACCAGGAGCAACACCTGGAAATGGCCCGCAATTATGCCCAGCGCTTCAACAACCGTTATGGTTACCTTTTCCCGGAACCTGTACCTTTTAACTTCGGAGATGACCTGGTAAAAATCCCCAGTCTGGATGGTAACGGCAAGATGAGTAAAAGCGAAAATCAGATGGCTACATTGTATCTTTCTGACAGTGATGAACTGATCCTCAATAAAATAAAGAAAGCAAAGTCAGATAGTGGTATTGCTGTGGAAGGAACTCCCATGCCGGAATCCGTGCAGAACCTGTTCCTGTTAATGCAGCAGGTATCTACCCCGGATGCTATTAAGTTTTTTGAAGATCAGTATCATGGTCAGGGTATCCGTTTCGGTGATATGAAAAAACAATTGGGTGAAGATATGGTGCGTTTTATAGCGCCTATACGTGAGAAAGCCCTTGAGCTTCAGGAGGATCATGCTTATTTAAACCGTATAATGAAAGCAGGAGCAGAGAAAGCAAGAGAAAGTGCGGCACAGACTTTGCATGAAGCCAGAAAACTCATCGGTATTAATTACTATTAATTAACTATTGAATTTATACTGTAACAGGTTTTTAGATTGATAATCAAATAATTTATGTAAATTATGGGATTGTAGTCAACTGCTTATTACCACAACCGGCCCCGCCGAAAAGAACGATTAACGACCCTGATAATGTCATGGCAAAACTAAATAAGATTAAACATATCGCGATAGCCGGTAATATTGGTGCGGGGAAAACCACCCTTACTGAACTGTTATCAAAGCATTACAAATGGACTCCCCAGTTTGAAGATGTAGAGCATAATCCCTATCTGAATGACTTCTATGAAGATATGCCCCGCTGGTCTTTTAACCTGCAGGTATATTTCCTTCATGGCCGTTTAAAACAACTGCTGGAAATCCAGAACGGAAAGGATATTGTTATACAGGACAGGACGATCTACGAGGATGCACACATTTTCGCACCTAACCTGTACGAAATGGGATTGATGACCAAAAGGGATTTCGATAACTATTTCAACTTCTTTGAGACATTAAAGTCGATGGTAAAACCACCGGACCTGCTGATATATCTGCGTGCTTCTGTACCAACCCTGGTAGCACAGATCCAGAAAAGAGGAAGGGAATACGAAGAGAATATCCGTCTGGATTACCTGAAAAGACTGAATGAATATTATAACAACTGGATAGAGAAATATACAGAAGGACCTTTACTCATTATCGACATCGATAAGAATAAATTTCCTGAAAGCGATGAAGATTTAGGAGAGATTATCTCCCGTATAGATTCTCAGTTGCACGGACTTTTTTAATCGATATTAAAATAATTTCCTAATATTGCCTCCTCACTTCCCGGTGAGGAGTTTTTTTTGTTTGTTAACCAATACTGGTTGTTTTGAAAAAGATGTTTGTTTCCATTGTTTGCACAACGTGCAGTGTGTTTTCGTACGCACAAAATTTATGGCTTTCCGCAGAAAAGCAACAATACCCAGGTACATACAGCCGCCATTTTCAGCAGGTATTTACGGCTATGCAAAACCAGGCTGCACTGGCTTACATTACAGTACCATCCGCCGGTATAAATGCCGAAAGAAGATTCATGTTAAAGGCACTCAGTTTATATACCGCAGTAGTGACATTACCTGTGCCACCAGGAGCCTTTGCATTCAACATTCAGCAGGCAGGATACAGTGCTTACCGTCAGCAACAGCTAGGCATAGCCTATGGCAGACAATTAGGTAATAAACTAAGCATAGGTATGCAGATAGATTATCTCTCCAACACTATCCGGCAATACGGCAGTACAAACACTGTTACCTTCGAACTGGGATGCCTGTTACATATCACACCACAACTACACGCAGGGTTACACCTGTTCAACCCTGCCAACAGAAAACTGGGAGATGAACCATTATCTGTTATCTACACAGCAGGCATCGGCTACGAAGTCTCCGAAAACTTCCTGATCAGCACTGCTGTAGTACAGGAAAATGATGTATCACCTGTTGCTAAAGTCATGTGTGAATACCGTATCATTCCACAGTTATCACTGCAACTGGGCACATCTCCAACCAATGCTGCCGCCAGTTTTACACTAAACAGAATGCGTATTTTCTTCTCCGCTTCTCATCATCCACAACTAGGCTTCACACCCAATACATCCATTATATGGCAATTAAAAAAGGCTTAATACTGTTGCTGTTATATAGCCAGTATATACACGCGCAGGAATTAACTGCAACAGCAGAAAATCAGCTGGAGAACCACATGGAAATACCAGACGATGATGCACAGCTGCAACTACTAAACAGTTACACACGTCATAAGATTTCTTTAAATACAGCAGATGCCGCAGCCTTACAATCACTGGGCTTATTGACACCTTTACAGATCACTAATTTCATGTTATACCGCCAGCTATTAGGTAAGCTGTTAAGCATCTATGAATTGCAGGCAATACCCGGTTTTGATGCCGCACTTATCCGTAGTTTACTGCCCTATGTACAGGTAGGAGAAGATCTGCAACCACACTATACTTTTAAAGACTATACGCATAAAGGGGATCATGCAATTTTATTCCGCTACAACAACCCCGATAAACTATTACTCCGCTACCGCTATAATTTCCCTGATTACATAAGCTGGGGAATACTAACAGAAAAAGATGCAGGAGAAAAACTATTCGACTTCAACAGCGCACACCTGTTTGTAAAAAACTACAAACACATCAAAGCATTAGCACTGGGAGATTTTACCGTAAACATGGGCCAGGGTCTCATCAACTGGCAAACACTGGCACTGGGTAAAGGCCCTGCTGTAATGCAGATAAAAAGAGAAGCTGATTTATTACGTCCCTACGCCTCCGCAGGAGAATTTTATTTCTTCAGAGGAGCTGGTATTACGCTGCAAAAAGGCAATTGGGAAGGAACAACGTTTATTTCATTAAGACAATTAGATGGAACAATAGATACATTACTGGCATCGCTCTACAGCAGTGGTTACCATCGTACAGAAACAGAGAAACAAAAAAGAAATGCAATACAGCAATTTACAACAGGAGGTAATCTCTCCATTGTAAAACAAAACTGGCATACTGGTATAAATATCATCAGTCATCACTACACCATTCCACTACAAAAAGACAATAAACCCTACAATCTTTTTGCATTTAATGGAACACAATTAACCAACGCCAGCATAGACTACGCCGCTACCTGGAAGAACATACATTTCTTCGGGGAAATAGCCATGAGTGATAACGGCAAAACAGGAATGGTACACGGAATCCTTGCCAGTGTAGCAAAAAATGCAGACATCAGTATACTATACCGCAATTATAACAGGGCCTACCAATCTATGTATAACAATGCATTCGGAGAGTATTATAAAGCTGTAAATGAACGCGGACTATATACCGCTATCTCATTAAAAATTACGCCGTATTTAATAGTAAACGGCTATGCAGATGTATTCAGTTTTCCCTGGTTATCATACAGCATGAATGCACCCGGTAATGGAAAAGAAGTATTACTATCTCTCACTTACACACCGGACAAACACACAGAAGCATTTATCCGTTATAGCTATTCTGCTAAACAGCAAAAAGAAGACGATGACAACTTTATAAAATGGGCAGTACCGGAAGAAAAACAAAGCTGGCGATGCCAGATAAGTATGCAACTAAAAGAAGGGTTAATTATAAAGAGCAGGATAGAAGTAAACAAAGCAACGAAAAACTTCACCCCCAATATCTCCAATCCGCTCAACTCTAATCAACAAGGCTTTTTATTATTCCTCGACGCTGCTTACCAACCCGAAAAAACACCATTTACATTTTCCGGAAGATATATAACATTCGTCACGGGAGGTACAGCAACAACCATGTATGTAATAACATCCGGGATCTTATATGAGTATATGTTATCACAACTATATGGCAGAGGATACCAGTACCAACTATGTACACGATGGCGTCTGATGCCCCGATTCTTGCTATGGGTGCGGTTTCAGCAGACTATCTACTCAGCCTTTGCATCAGAACAGAGTAATAAAAATGGACTCACATTTCAGATGCAACAGTTATTCTAAAGATAGAATAGACAAATAACATTAAAAAACGAGCACTTTTTTTGTACTTATAATATTGTGAATAATATTATTACATATTTAAAATTTATCTTCTCCTAAAAAAAAGTTAAAATATTCTTGGCAGGGAGAAAAAAAAATCTATAAATTGTGCTTCTCAACCAAAATCTAAATCGTAATATGAAAGAGGCCAACATCTCTTTTTCCTGCTGTGCTGTGATTAACCTTTTGTCAACCTTTTTACAGCGGTTCTGTTCTATGCATCTCATAGCAGGGAATGAGTTATGTACTGTGCCACACACAGCCATCCAGGTTCTTGCCGCCTTCACCCCGGATGGTTTTTTTAGCAAAAAAGTTATTAGTATAAAAACTGTGGTTTAAGCTTATGAGGCTTTTGCTGTAATGGCTGTTGGTTGGCTATTGCGGCAAGAGCGTAACTCATTTAAAATTTTTATTGTCAACTAAATCTAAATCGTTTTATGAAAAGAGCGTTACTCTTTCTCACTATGCTTATGGTGAGCGTAACTCTGGCGTATGCTCAACAGCGTCAGATTACGGGTAAGGTTACCGGCGCAGACGGATCTCCTTTACCCTTCGCAACAGTACAACTTAAAGGGACAACAACAGGGACAACAACAGATCAGCAGGGAAGTTTTAAACTGACAGTAACAGGAAGTGATCCTGTTATCCTCATCAGAAGTGTAGGTTTTGCCTCACAGGAGATTACCCTTGGAAGTAACAACGCTATCACCATAAAACTGAAAGAAGAAGACAAAAACCTTCAGGAAGTAGTAGTGACTGCATTGGGTATTACCAGGAAAAAGAATGAACTGGCTTACTCAGCACAAACAGTAAGTGCAGAAGAGCTGAACAGGACCCGTGATCCTAACGTTGTAAACTCTTTATCAGGTAAAGTTGCAGGTCTGGAAGTACGCAGAAACAGTACAATGGGTGGTTCTACCAACATCGTACTGCGTGGTAATAAATCTTTTCAAAACTCAAACCAGGCATTGTTTGTTGTAGATGGAGTACCTATCGACAACTCTACTACCAACACCTCTGATCAGGCTTCAGGCCGTGGTGGTTTTGACTATGGTAATGCTGCGGCAGATATTAACCCTGATGACGTACAATCTATCAACGTACTGAAAGGTGCCGCTGCTGCTGCATTGTATGGTTCCCGTGCTGCAAATGGTGTGATCATGATCACCACCAAAAAAGGCAGAAAAGGATTGGGTGTAACTGTCAATATTGGTGGTACAATAGGTACTATGGATAAGAGTACCTTCCCTAAATATCAGAAACAATACGGTGCTGGTTATTACGATAAGGACGATTATACATACGAATCTCCGGATGGTTATTTCCTTTACAGGGATGTCAACGGTGACGGTCAGAAAGACCTGGTTGTACCAATGTCAGAAGATGCTTCTTTCGGTGCTAAATTCGATCCAAACCTGATGGTATACAACTACCGTTCATTCGATCCAACCTCTCCTCAATATAAAAAAGCAAGTCCATGGGTTGCTGCACAGCACGATCCATCTTACTTCTTCAAAAATACAACCGCTTCTAATACCAGTGTTACTATCGATGGTGGTGGAGATCAGGGTTACTTTAAACTCGGTTATACCAAAACCATTGAGAACGGTATGCTTCCTAATGCCAAGCTGGCAAAGGACATGCTGAACTTCGGAGCTTCTTACAACTTAACCAGCAAATTAACTGCCAGCGCTGCCGTGAATATGTCTAAGGTAGATGGTAAAGGCCGTTATGGTACCGGTTATGATGAATACAACCCTATGCAGGGCTTCCGCCAGTGGTGGGAGATGAACGTAGACATGAAACAACAGCAGGAAGATTACGAGAGAACAAAACTAAATAAAAGCTGGAACCTGCAGGACCCGGACAACCCGGTTCCTATCTACACAGATAACATGTATTTCATGAGATACGAAAACTACGAGAAAGATAATCGTGTTCGTTATTTCGGAAATGTTGCATTGAACTATAAAATCACTAACTGGCTGAATTTACTGGGTAGAGTGAGTATGGATACTTATACGCAGTCTCAGGAAGAAAGAAATGCAGTTGGTAGTAAGAATACCTCTTCCTATTCAAGATATGACGGTACGTTCGGTGAATATAACTATGACCTGTTACTGAATGTTGATAAGGAAATTAACAACAACTTCAAGTTTACCGGCCTCGTAGGTGGTAACGTTCGTAATACCCGCGTAAAATATGTGCGCGAAGAAACGAACGGTGGACTGGTAGTTCCTAAATTATACTCTTTATCTAACTCTGTAAACCCTATTCAGGCACCAGTTGAAGCAGATAGTGCTATGCAGGTGAATGGTATTTTTGCCAGCGTTGGATTAGGATATAAGAAAATGTTATTCCTGGATCTGACCGGTCGTCGTGATCAGTCTTCCACTTTACCTAAAGGAAATAATGCATACTACTATCCATCCGCATCACTCGGTTTCGTATTCTCTGAAGTAGTAAAAGCACCATGGTTATCTTACGGTAAATTACGTGTGAACTACGCACAGGTAGGTAACAGTGCGCCTGCACAGGCGTTGATTGACGCTTACGATAAACCAAGTGGTTTCGGTAGCGTTCCGCTGTTCTCTGTACCGGCTACTAAAGCAAATGCTCACCTGAAACCAGAACAGACAAAGAGTTTTGAAACAGGTGTGGAAGCATCCTTCTTCCAGAACCGTGTTAGCATAGACGTTACTTACTACACTTCAAAAAGTATTGATCAGATCCTGCGTTTACCTGTTTCAAGGGCTACCGGTTATGATCAGATTTATATAAATGCAGGTACCATCAGCAATAAAGGGGTGGAAGTAAGCCTGAATGTAACACCAGTAAAAACACGCGACTTCTCCTGGGTTGTTGGTGTAAACTGGTCTAAGAACAAGAGTAAAGTACTGGACCTGCCTTCAGGTGTAGACTTTATCCAACTTGGTTCTTTCACCTTACAGGGTGGTATCACCATTGGGCATGCTAAAAATGATGCATATGGTGTAATCCGTGGTACAGACTTCATATATGACAAAACAACCGGTAAAAAAGTAGTGTATGATGCAGATGGAGACAGTCCTGGTTACTATCAGAAAACCGGTTCTGCCAACAATGTAATCGGTAACTACACTCCAGACTGGATAGGTGGTATTACCAATACCTTAAGGTATAAGGATCTGTCTTTAGCATTCCTGGTAGATATGAAACACGGTGGAGATGTATTCTCTCTCGATCAGTATTATGGCCAGTCTACCGGTATCTACGCTGAAAGCGTAAGACTGAACGACAAAGGTAAATCTATCCGGGACGCAGTTGAAGATGGTGGTGGTATCGTTTTCGATGGTGTAACTCCTGATGGAAAAGTAAATACCCAGAGAGTTCGTGTAAGTGGTACCCGTGGTTTAGGTGTAAATGGTTATCCCGCTAAAGCATTCGTTTATGATGCCAGCTTTATAAAATTACGTGAAGTATCTCTTACTTATTCTTTGCCTGTAAGCCTGATAAGCCATATCAAAGCATTTAAAGGAATTGATGTGAGCCTGTTAGGTCGTAACCTCTGGATCATTCATAAAAACTTACCAATGGCTGACCCTGAAGAAAACCTCAGCGCAGGTAATATCCAGGGGTATCAGAGTGGTGTGTATCCTACTTACCGCACTTTCGGTGCCAACTTAAGGTTCAGGTTCTAATTATCAGTTAAGAAAATATTCGACATGAAAAAGATATTTGTAATTATATCATCAATGCTTGTTTTTGCTACTTCCTGTACAAAACTTAGCAGTCTGAATGACGATCCTAAAAAGGCAGTCGTTGTTCCCGGAGAGATGCTGTTCTCTTCCGCAGAAAAAAATCTCTACGATAACCTGACGTCCAACAGCGTAAACCTGAACGTATTCAGGTTGCTGGCACAATATCAGGCGCAGGTTACATATATAGACGAGAGCCGTTATGACCTGGGTACCCGTAACATTCCGCAGGCTTTCTGGCAGGCATTATACAGAGATGTGTTAAAAGATCTCTCTGCTGGTAAAGCACTTATCAAAGCTGATTCTGCTTTACTGCCAGCTGATGCTATCATTAAAAAGAATAAACTGGCTATCATCGATATCACAGAAGCATATACCAATTTTATACTGGTAACCTGCTATGGTAATATCCCTTATACCGAAACAATGGATATCAACAAGCTGGACCCTAAGTTTGATGATCAGAAAACGGTATACTATGCGTTGCTGGACCGTCTGAAAGCAGACGTTGCTGCACTGGATGTTTCACAGGGTAGTTTCGGTACTGCCGACCTCATATACCAGGGTAATGTGGCTTCCTGGATTAAGTTAGCCAACGCCATGAGATTAAAAATGGGTCTGGTGATTGCTGATATAGACAATGCAAAAGCTGTAGAAGTAGTAAATGATGCGGCAACAAACGTTTTTACCTCTAATGCAGACAATGCTATATTAGAATACCTGAGTTCTGAACCAAATACAAACCCTATCTGGGTAGACCTGGTAAAGAGCAAACGTAAAGACTATGTGATACCTACCACACTGGTAGATCCAATGAACGCTACCAATGACCCAAGACGTCCTTTCTATTATACCGCAACAGGATCAGGTGCGTATATTGGTGGTGTATATGGCTCCGGTAATGTTTATTCCAGTTACTCACATGTAAGTGCAAAGATCACCGCTGCCAATTTTGAAGCAATACTCATAGACTACGCAGAAGTGGAATTTGCACTGGCAGAAGCAGTTGCCCGCGGCGGATTTGCTGTAACAGGTACAGCTGCTGAGCACTATAATAAAGGTATTGCAGCTTCTATTACTTACTGGGGAGGTTCTGCAGCAGATGCAGCTACCTATATTGCTCAGCCAACTGTAGATTACGCTACATTGACCGGTACCTGGCAGTCAAAAATAGGCATGCAGAAATATATCGCCTTATATAACAGGGGCTATGATGCCTGGCTGGAATGGAGAAGACTGGATTATCCTATCTTAAATGCTCCGGCAGATATTTCATACAGCAATATTCCTGTAAGACTGACATATCCTGTCAGCGAACAGAACCTGAATAAAACGCAATATGATGCAGCAGCTGCTGCAATAGGCGGAGATAAAGTAACTACCAAGTTATTCTGGGATAAATTCTAAACTAAACAGGACTATAATTGTTAGAAGGCCCCGGCATTTGCCGGGGCCTTTTTTTGTTATTGGTACACCTAAATGGCTTAATTTTGTAGTGGGAAAATGCAGTTGAAGTATCATTTTTCCAAAATATCTTTCCCAATATAGAACCCTTCGTAGTTTTTTTTGTTAATCCTATCAGACCCGACCCAAATAGGACAATACAACCGGAATCGTGCTAGTAAAACGTATATAAGATTCTTATAAATGGCTTTTATCATACTGACTACAAGTTGCATTTAATCATTTGCATAAATTCCAGAACCGTTATGCTTAAACAACTACTAATCCTGTTTTCATTTTTTCTTCTTACGCTCAACATTTCTGCCCAGCAACGTGAAGTCACCGGAAAGGTGACCAGTAACGATGGTGCGCCAATACCGTTTGCTACCATACAAATCAAGGGTACCAACAGGGGTACTACCGCTGGTTCGAATGGGACCTTCCACTTAATAGTGGATGGTAATAATGCTGTTTTACAAATCAGAAGTATAGGTTTTTCCGTTAAGGAAATTACGGTAGGAGATAATTCTACGCTGAATGTGACACTTGCACAGGATAATACCAACCTGCAGGAAGTAATCGTAACGGGGTTGGGTATCCGGCGTGAGAAAAAAGCGTTGGGATATGCTGTACAGGATGTAAAGGGAGATGATCTGGTGAAGGCCAGTCAGGGCGATGCTTTAAGAGCATTGTCCGGTAAAGTGGCCGGATTACAGGTAGTAGGTTCCGGTGGTACACCAGGGGCGGCTACCTATGTTAAATTAAGAGGTACCAATTCACTTACAGGCAATAACCAGCCGCTGTTTGTGATTGATGGTATCCCAATTGATAACTCACAGAATTATTCAGGAGACCCGTCTGATGGTACTAATAATGTATTGCAGGGCGCTACCAATACGAACCGTGGCGCAGATATCAACCCGGATGATATAGAGAGTATTTCTGTATTGAAGGGACCGGCAGCTGCGGCTCTTTATGGTATTGATGCTGCTAACGGTGCTATTATCATTACCACTAAAAAAGGGAAATCCGGCAGGATACAGGTAGAATTCAGTACCGGTGTTTCATTTGATGTGGTAAACAGGTTGCCTAAGATACAGATGGTATATGCCAGAGGCTCAGGTGGAATACTGGCGCCGTTTTCATCAACCAACCGTTATTCCTGGGGCCCAAAAGCAGATACACTGTCCTGGACAGGTATACCAAATGAATATGATCAGCATGGCGATGTAGTAGGACGGTCTGATCCTTCCGCTAAAATGCCCTTCCATCCTTATGATAATACAAAAGACTTCTGGAGGACAGGAACTACTTATAATAATTCCCTTTCTTTTACCGGAGGTTCGGATGTAGCCACCTATAGGATGTCCGTATCGCATCTTTATCAGAACTCTATTGTACCTACACAAAGCCTGCAACGCAGTTCTGTAGCATTTGCAGGACAGTTGAAAGTGTCTGAAAAAGTGAAAGTATCCAGCAATGTTAACTTTACTACATCCGGTGGCAATATGCCTCAGAATGGTAGTAACCTTTCCGGTATCATGCTGGGATTAACGAGAACACCTATCAATTTTGACAATTCCAATGGCGGACTAAAAGCGGATAATCCCAGAACTTATTTATTCTCCAATGGATTACAAAGGTCTTACCGCAATGGTATTTATGATAATCCTTACTGGACAATTAACCAGAACCCCTACACTACAACAGTGAACCGTATTATCGGGAATGTGCAGATGGACTGGGGTATTTCGCAGGACTTTTCCCTTACTTACCGCATAGGAACGGATATCTATAGTGATAACCGTCACCAGTATTATGAAATACAGTCTGGTGCTTATTCTGGTGGTAGAGTGTTTGATGACAGGTACACATATAAAAGTGTGAACTCTGATCTGATTCTTACCTACAGCAAACAGCTCTCTAAAAATTTCCGTCTGGATGCAAAGGTGGGTAATAACTATTACTCCCGTAAACTGGATGAATTATATGTGCAGGGAGATGGATTAACCTCTCCCGGTTATGATAATATCAGTAATGCAACCGCACAGAAGTCGTATAATTTCGTCACTCCATACAGAAGAGCTTCCGGTTATTTTGATATTAACCTGGACTTCATGTCAATGCTGTTCCTGGAAATAACAGGACGTAATGACTGGTCTTCCACTTTACCTAAAAAAACCAATTCATTCTTTTATCCTTCTGCCAGTCTCGGATTTGTGTTTACTGAGCTGGAAGGTTTAAAGGGTGGAGATGTGTTAAGTATGGGTAAGTTGCGTTTATCAGCGGCCCAGGTAGGTAAGGACCCCGGGCCTTTCAATATCCGTTCTTTCTTTACACCTACTACTTATCCTGACGGATATACTACCGGTGTCACTTTCCCGTATGACGGCAAGGGTAGTTTCAGTTTAAATAATGTGTTAGGTAATCCAAATCTGAAGCCAGAGAAAACAGTTTCATACGAAGTTGGTTTACAGTTACAGTTCTTACAGAACAGGTTGGGAGTGGATGCAACGTATTATTATTCCAAAGGTACAGACCTGCTGGTACGTTCTCCGATAGCAGCATCTGCCGGATTCCAGTATGTTACGCTCAATGCAGGTTCTATCCGGAACAAGGGGTTTGAAATGTCATTTACTGCAAAACCAATCGTAGGAAAGATTTTCTCCTGGGATATGATAGTTAACTACAGCATGAACAGGAGCAAGGTGCTTAAACTGGCGCCAGGTATCAACCAGATCACTGTAAATGGTTTTACCGGTACTACAATTTCACATCTGCCGGGTAAGGCTGCAGGGATCATCTATGCTTATGGATGGTTGAGGGATAGCCAGGGCCGCATCGTGATTAGCGATCAGAGCGGAGATTTTGGTTATCCTGTAGTCTCAACGGAACAGACACAGGTGGGTGATCCAAACCCTAAGTTCCTGCTGGGATTTGGTAATACTTTCACTTATAAGGGATTGTCACTGTATACATTGTTCGATTGGAAACACAAGGGTGACATGTGGAATGGTACCCGTGGTTCTTTAATGGCAATAGGTACTTCTGCCTATACATTAAATCGTGGTAGTAACAATCTTTTCCAGGGTGTATTGGGGCATCTGAATGATGCCGGCGAGATTGTACATAATGATGGCGCTGCAGAGAAACCTGGAGCAGGAGCAGCCAATACAACAGCAGTGCCTCTTGATCAGGCCTGGTACCAGGGTAATGGTGGCGGCTTTGGCGCACAGACAGAAACATTTATAGATGATGCTTCTTATATTAAACTACGTGAAGTAAGTCTTGCTTATGATTTTAACCTTTCAAAATTTGATAAGGGAAAATTCATTAAAACGATATCTGCCAGTTTGTTTGCCCGTAATATCCTGTTATGGTCTCCCTACAAAGGGATAGATCCGGAAACCAGTCTTACAGGGGCTACCAATGCGCAGGGCATTGATTATTTTAATATGCCCGGCACTTCCAGTTATGGATTGAACCTGAAGTTTAAATTCTAAACAGTAAAAAAGTAAGACATGTTACGTACTACAAAATATATACTACCAATATTGATCCTGTTGCTCGTTTCGCAGGGTTGTAAGAAAGCATACTTTTATAGTGGTATTAATGACGATCCTTCCCAGTTAAAAGCGCCTACACCATCTGCTATATTGCCAGGGGTTATTCTATCGAGCGCTTACACATGGGGTGGGGATGCCTCCCGTTTTGCTTCCATCTTTATGCAACAGGTTACAGGTGCCGCTAATCAGTCAGCCAGTTATAACAGTTATATACTCACACCGGATGATGTGGATAATATGTGGTATGCCGGTTTTTACGGCGCTATTATGACCAATGTAGATACCCTCATAAAAATAGCTGTCAGCAAAGGACAGTTACATTATGCAGCATTGGGTAAAATCCTGATGGCCAATGACCTGGGAGTGGTTACAGATTACTGGGGAGATGTTCCTTATACAGACGCATTTCAGGGGTTAAACAACTCCCAGCCAACATATAACACCCAGCAACAGATCTACGATACTTTGCAGAGCTTACTGGATCAGGCCATTACCGAACTGTCTACAGATGATGGCAGTGCTTTCCAGCCCAGCAGCTCGGATGACCTTTTATTTGACGGAGACCTGGATATGTGGCTCAAATTTGCGCATTCACTGAAGGCCAAATTCTATCTGCATGTGGTGAAGGTCGATGCTACTGCGCTGGCAAAAGCAAAGGCACAGATCGCTGACGGATTTGCTGACGGGGAAGGTGCATTTGTGAAGTTTGTGGGAAGCAGCGCCGCTACCACTCAGGCACCCTGGTTCCAGTTCAATGACCAGCGTGCGGATATTACATTCGACGGGTATCTGAACGACCTGTTGTATACTAACGAAGATCCCCGGTACAGCGTTTATTTCGATACTTCCGACAGCACCCTGTTGGGTACTTTATATGGTTCCGCCAATTCTCCTGTATATTTCATGTCTTATGAAGAACTGAAGTTCATTGAGGCAGAAGTGGCATTCAGGAACAGCGATAAAACAACCGCAGCTGCATCCTACAATGAAGCTATAAGGGCAAACCTGGAAAGGACTGTAGGCAGCACCACTTACCTGGCCACGGTGATGAAATCGGCCGCTACTGTTACTTTAAAGGATATTATAGTACAGAAATACATTGCTTTGTTCCTGGATCCGGAAACCTGGACAGACTGGCGCAGGACGGGCTATCCCGCATTAACGGCCCCTGCTAACAATGCATTGAACGGAGCGCTGCCCCGTTCTGTATATTATCCCAGCAGTGAGGTCCGTTATAATAAAAATACTCCGGCCAATACCACGCTCACACGCAGGGTATGGTGGGATGCACAGTAATTTAAGGGGAACATAATACAATACTTATAAAAAGAGACCTTTCATATTGAGGTCTCTTTTTTACATTTGTACCGCAAAAGCAAAATAATATGGAAAATCAGCAGGAAGAACAGAGCCAGCTTAATATTGAGTTAAGTGAAGAAATAGCAGAAGGTATATATGCCAATCTGGCTATCATTACACATTCCAACGCGGAGTTTGTAGTAGATTTTGTTAATGTGATGCCCGGTTTGCCAAAGGCAAAGGTGAAGTCCCGTATTATACTGACGCCACAGCATGCCAAACGCTTCATGAGAGCCATGGTGGATAATATCAAGAAGTATGAGTCTGTACATGGGGCTATCCAGGACCAGGAACCGGTAAACCTGCCCATGAACTTTGGCGGACCAACAGCACAGGCATAATCGTATAATCGGATCATGAGTCATATAGTTTCCTATCAACACCTGCGTGATTTTACCAGGGAAGTCTTTGTGCGTATGGGTTGTTCTTCCGCAGATGCGGATACGGCCAGCGAAGTATTATTGTCAGCCGACCTTAGAGGCATCGATTCCCACGGAGTAGCCCGGTTAACCGGTTACGTGCGGCTATGGGAGGCCGGACGTATCAATACAAAGCCCAATATCCGTATTGTACACGAAACGCCCAGCACGGCAGTTGTAGACGGCGATAGCGGTCTGGGGCTGGTAGTAGCGCCTTTTGCCATGGCCATCGCCATTCAGAAGGCCACCGCTGTAGGCACCGGCTGGGTAAGCGTAAAGAATTCCAATCACTTCGGTATTGCGGGGCAGCATGCCATGATGGCCCTTGAAAAGGACATGATAGGTATGGCTATGACCAATGCCAGCCCGCTGGTAGCACCTACTTTTGCTACAGAGCGTATGCTGGGTACCAACCCTATTGCAGTAGCCATCCCTGCCAATGAGCAGCCGCCCTTTGTGGCTGACTTTGCCACTACTACCGCTGCCAACGGCAAGCTGGAGATCCTGCAGCGCAAGCATGAGGAAGCTCCCACCGGCTGGATACAGGATAAAGATGGACAATCAAGTACCAATCCACACGAACTGAAAGATGGTGGCGCCTTGCTGCCCCTTGGTGGCGACCGTGACCATGGAAGTCATAAGGGATATTGCCTGGGTTCCATCGTAGATATATTCTCGGCTGTTCTCTCAGGCGCCAACTATGGCCCCTGGGCACCTCCGTTCGTGAGCTTTTTACCCCTGGCACCAGACCCTGTAGGGCAGGGCCTCGGACATTTCCTGGGCGCTATGCGCATTGACGCATTCCGGCCGGCAGATGAGTTTAAATCTCATATGGACAACTGGATTACCCGTTTCAGGAACGCTACCCCGGTAGCCGGAGAAAAGGTGCTGATCCCGGGAGATCCGGAGCGGGAAATGGAAAAGGAGCGGAGAGAAGCAGGCATTCCATTGGTGGATGCAGTGGTAAAAGACCTGCAGGAAGTAGCCGGAAAATTTAAATTGAATTTTTAAAATAAGGTTAAACACCGAACTTGCGGCTTTTTAGCCAGTAAACATATAACAATACAACAGCAAATGAAGATCTTAAAATTTGGCGGCACTTCTGTAGGTAAACCTGAAAGAATGCATGCCGTAGCCGAACTGGTGACTGCCGACAATTCCCCGAAAATAGTGGTGTTGTCTGCATTGTCCGGCACTACCAACTCATTGGTAGAGATTGGACAATCATTGTCTGAAGGGAAAAAGGAACAGGCCAAGGAACGGATAGACAAGCTGGAAGCACATTACAGAACATTCTGTGAAGCACTGGTGAAACAGGCAGCTTTCCGTGCTAAGGCCAACGCTGTTGTAGATGAACATTTTGAGTTCCTGAACATCATTCTTAAGATCTCTTTCAACGAGGCGCTTAATAAGGATATCCTGGCACAGGGTGAGTTATTATCCACTAAGTTATTCAGCGTATACCTGGAAGAAGCCGGTGTTGCAGCTGTGCTGATCCCTGCGCTCGACTTCATGAGTATAGACGAGTTTGAAGAGCCGGAAATTCCCCGTATTAAGATCAGACTGGGTACTATGCTGGAAAAGCATCCCGGCCAGACCATCTTCATTACACAGGGATACATCTGCCGTAATGCAAGAGGTGAAGTAGATAACCTGAAACGTGGTGGCAGCGATTATTCTGCTTCCCTGATCGGCGCTGCCATACAGGCCAGCGAAATACAGATCTGGACAGATATCGATGGCATGCACAATAACGATCCAAGGGTAGTGAACAAAACCTTCCCTATCGAGCAGTTGTCTTTTGATGAAGCGGCGGAACTGGCTTACTTCGGCGCTAAAATCTTACATCCTGCTTCTATATGGCCTGCACAGCATTTTAACATTCCGGTTAAATTGCTGAACACTATGCAGCCCGAAGCAAGAGGTACTATCATTACCGAATTACCTAACGGAGATGGAGTAAAAGCAATCGCAGCAAAAGATGGTATCATCGCTATCAAAATCAAATCCAGTCGTATGCTGCTGGCATATGGTTTCCTGCGTAAGATCTTCGAAGTGTTTGAAAAATACCGTACTCCTATCGATATGATCACTACTTCTGAAGTAGCTGTTTCCCTGACGATAGAAAGTACCCTGCACCTGGATCAGCTGCTAAAAGAACTGCAGCCGTTTGGTACAGTAGAATTGGATCATCACCAGACCATCGTATCGATTGTAGGTAATGAAGTAGCAGCTACACCATCTATCCTGAAAAGAGTATTTGATGCACTGAATGAAGTGCCTTTAAGGATGATCTCTTATGGTGGCAGCCGTCATAACATTTCTATCCTGATAGGCGGACAACATAAAATCAAAACATTACAACTCCTGAATAAAGGATTGTTTGATCTTGAATAATACTATTGAAAAAGGATGGCGATAAGCCATCCTTTTTCAATTATCCTCAAAGTATCCGATCTTCCGCATATAACTCACCTCTATCGTATACACATCATATTCTTCTGTTACCTTCCCCTGCAGTATATAAAACCCGCCTTTCTGAAAAGGATATGTTCTGAGTATATCCGGGAAATGTACCGTATCAATAAAATCTCCATTTGCATCCAGAAAAGTACCAAAGCTCATAGGAATGCCTTTAGCGGTATGAATACCTTTTGTGCATACTAAGTAACCAAGCGTGGAAATTGTTTCGTTTTTATACCGTTTAAAATCCCTTGCAGGGATATAATGGTTTTGCTCATGATGCAGCAGGCTGAAAGGAGAACACAAAGGAAATCCCAGTAACGCAATTTCATCAAAAGCATTTTCATGTTCGTAATAAGAAAGCATAGGTAACTGGCAGTCGGGCAGTTGTTCCACAAAGAGTGGCTGTATATGATCAGGTACCTTGCTCCTAAGCAGCAGACTGCTTTTCCACAGCAATTCTTTTTTGGTATAGGTATCAAAACCAAAAGCACCAATCCTGATGAGTATATCCAGTTGTTCAGGAGGAGGAGCTATACGTGTGGTGAAGTCTTCCAGGCTTTTATACAAGCCATAGGTAGCACGTTCCTGCAGTACATCTTCTACCCATTTTTGTTCCAGCCCTTCTATATGAATGAAACCTGTATACACCGTTTTTCCTGTTATTCTCGTATAGTAATCACTGTTATTCATACAGGGTGCTTGTATGGATACTCCTGTTTTTTGCAGTTCACGAAAATATAATTCCCGGTTATAAAAACCACCGAAGTTATTGATCACCGCTACCATGAATTCTGCGGGATAATATGTTTTTAAAAAGAGGCTCTGATAGCTCTCCACCGCAAAACTGGCGGAGTGTGCTTTAGAGAAGGAAAAGCCTGAAAAGCTGGCGATCTGCCGCCATAATTCTTTCGTTACTTCCGGTGGACGATTCAGTCTTGTGCAGTTACCGAAGAACTGATCTTCTATCTTCTGAAAATCCCCCTGTCCCCGGTATTTCCCTGCCATTGCTCTGCGCAGGATATCTGCATCTGCAAGGTCCATATCTGCATATTCATGTACGATCTTGATCACATCTTCCTGGTATACCATGATCCCAAATGTTTCATACAATACATCTTTGATGATGGGATGCAAATAGACTACTTTATCCTGATTACGGAAGTTGTGTACATACTGCCGCATCATGCCGGATTGTGCTACACCAGGGCGTATCACAGAACTGGCAGCTACCAGTGTCAGGTAATCCTCACATTGCAGTTTCAGTAACAGCTGACGCATGGCAGGAGATTCTATATAGAAACAACCAATGGTATTAACCGTGCTTAATTGTTTTTTAATGAGCGGATCGCGCATAAAAGATTTTACATCATGGATATCTATATCTGCTCCATGATTCTCTTTGATGATACCAATAGCATCGCGTATATGTCCCAGTCCGCGCTGACTTAAAATATCAAATTTAAATAACCCGATGGCCTCTGCCTGATGCATATCCAGTTGTGCAGTGCTGAATCCTTTGGGTGGCATATGAGTAGCGCAATGCTGATGAATAGGATCTTCACTGATCAGTATCCCACCAGCGTGAATACTCAGGTGATTTGGGAATGCCTTCTTTCCGGCCATTAACTGGCTGAACTGTAAAATCTGCGCCTGCACATTATCTCCTTTCAGATCAATGGCAAAAGGGGTATCCAGTATCTTATCTATTTCATGTTTGGGTAAACCATATACTTTCCCTAATTCACGGATAGTCGCATTCTCCTGAAAGGTGGTCACTGTACCTAATAATGCTGTATGTTCATCACCGTACGTCTTAAATACGTAGTCGATAATTTCATCTCTGTCGCGCCAGGAAAAGTCTATATCAAAATCGGGAGGAGAGCTGCGGTATGGATTTAAGAATCTTTCAAAATAAAGTTTTAGTTCGATAGGATCTACGTCTGTAATCTCCAGGCAATAAGCCAGGATGGAGTTGGCTCCACTGCCACGACCTACATAGAAAAATCCTTTTTCCTGTGCAAATCGTATGATATCCCAGGTGATGAGGAAGTAACCGTTAAAGTGTTGCTGCTGTACTACTTTTAATTCCTTTTCAATACGTTCCTTTGCCTCATCATTATCAGGGCCGTAACGTTTCAGCATGCCTTCATAAGCCAGCTCACGTAATTTCGCCTGGTCTTCTGCTTCACTGTTTAAGAAGTATTTTTTATTACGTGGTACTTTGAAATCAAAATCTATTTCACAGGCATCTATTACTCTTAATGTATTAGCAATAATATGAGGATACTGTTCATACTTATCAAATAATTCTCCCGGAGTAATCAGGCATTCATCCGGTTTTGCAGTAGTATGATCAGATAACTGAGTAATGAGGATATTCTGATCTATAGCACGTAATACCCGGTGTAACTGATAATGTGCTTCATCCTGAAAAGTAACAGGTTGTAAGATCACCAGTTTATCTTTATGCGTTAATGTATCTACGCGAAACAATTTATTGATCTCTCTTGGCCGTATACCTGCCAGTTCATTCTCCGCCAGCTCTGGTAAAGGGATACATCCCCAGGCATAAATAACGAATGTTCCGGGGAAGAAAGGAGCACGATCGGGGAAAGGGTCTTTTCTATGCAGATGTTCTGATAAGAAACGGTTGATATGAAACCAGCCGTTCATATCACGTGCCAGGAGGATGTATTTGAAATCATGTTCATTGCGGCACTCTAATCCTATGATAGGTTTAATAGCATTATTCCGGCATTCTTTTACGAAGTTCCAGGTATCGGAAGTGATATTGATATTGGTAAGTGCCAGAGAAGTGATGCCGTTTTCACGGGCATGTTTTACTAGGTTATCAGTACTGATGGTACCATACCGCAAGCTGAAAAATGATTTGCAGTTCAGATACATATTTATCTTGTTTTTCTGGGAAAAGGCGTTACAGGAGGAGTTTCTTTTTTACGTGATTTACCTGGCGGCGCAGCATTGGTCCCTTTCATCAGGTATTGCCATCCGAAGCGGTTTTTAATATGATCTATAGCCTGATAAAGTGCAATCATTTCCTGTGTATCATCGAAAATGCTGATCTGGTAATTTCCCTGCACCAGGTGACTGAAACGTACGCCTATCAGGCGAATCAGCAACCGTCTGTCATATAGTTTATTGAACAGTTCTTTTACTTTGGCCAGGAGTACGTGATCTGATCCTGTATAGGCGATGGTCATTTGTTTTGTAACCGTTTCGAAATCGGAGTAACGGATTTTTACAGTCACACAACCGGTCAGTTTATCCTGTTGTCGTAATTCGAAGGCAATCTTTTCCGTCATACGTACGAGTTCAGCATGAATGAACTGCATGTCTATTGTATCTGTAGAAAAGGTACTTTCTGTAGAGATAGATTTTTGTTCATGAAAGGGTACTACCGGAGATTCATCGATCCCATTTGCCTTATTCCATAATGAGATCCCGTTTTTCCCCAGCCATGCTTCCAGCAGTGCTACGGGTATTTCACTCAGTGTTTTTACTGTTTCCACACCACGTCGTCTTAGTTGTCCGGCGGTCTCTTTTCCCACCATGGGTAATTTCTCTACAGGCATAGGCGCCAGGAATGATTTCTCATCACCGAAAATGATTTCCTTCTGCCCGTTAGGCTTGGCTTCGTTGGTAGCCACTTTGGAAATCATTTTATTGGATGCCAGTCCGAATGAAACGGGGAGTTTCATTTTACGGATGATATGCTGTCGTAATTCTACAGTCCATTTCATGGAACCGAAGAACTTATCCATGCCGGTAAGGTCCAGGTAAAATTCATCGATGGATGACTTCTCATACAGAGGAGCCTTTTCCGCGATAATATCAGTAATCTCCCGGGAGAGGTTGCTGTATAGTTCCATATCCCCTTTGCGTATCAGTGCATGCGGGCATAGTTTAAGCGCCGTTTTCATGGGCATGGCAGAGTGGATGCCGTATCGGCGGGCTTCATAGCTGCAGGCAGCTACTACTGCACGGTCTCCCAGGCCGCCTACAAGTAGTGGTTTCCCTTTCAGACTGTTATCTTCCCTGCATTCTACAGACACAAAGAAGCTATCCATATCGAAATGGGCGATGGACCTGTGTTGTAAAGTGATCATAATCAAAATATGGCCATCACCCGATTTGTCAGGGAAGAAGATTAAGCGATTCAAATGGTTCTTTCTTAAGTAACCGGATGTGGCTCTTTTTATCAAAACTACTAATATTATTAGCAATAACTAAAAATATTAGTACTATAACTAAACAATAACAATCTGATTAGAACAATAGGGTATAGATGCGGGTATAGTATTTGATCGATCTTCTTACACAAAAACACTTTTCCATGAAAAAGCCTGATATTGGCCAAGAGTTGCTGTTATTGTTGTTATTACTTTTACCCATGGTTTACCTGGGTATTATATGGCCATCACTGCCTGATATCATCCCTACAAATTTCAGCATCAAAGGTGTTCCTGAACGGGTAGGTCTCAAGAGTGACTTCCTGTTATTGATGATTTTCCTTTTCCTTACCAATCTGGTGTTATATTTTCTCTTCCGTTATATGCCTCATGTGGAAGAGCCTACGCTCAGTAGCGAACCGCTGAACGTATTGCAGGCTAAGTATTACCGGATTCGTTTCCTGATCCATATTTATCTGGCCGTATTTACTGGTGTGATCATTTTTATGGTTAGTCAGGGCCGGCCGTTTGTAATGGAGAGATGGGTATTTTCCGGGGTAGGCGTTTTAATAACAGGGATAGGATTTTATCTGAGAAGGTTACAGCCTAATTATTTTGTGGGGGTGAGAACGACGTGGACGTTAAAGAGTACTGATATCTGGCGGCAAACGCATCAGATGGCGGGTACGTTGTGGATCTGTGCAGGGTTTGTGACCATTATCGCGGGGTTCTTCATGCCGGTGGTAACGGGAGTGTTCCTGCTGATATTTTTAGGGGCAATACTGGCCGCATTGCCTTATATCTACTCTTACCGGTTGTTTAATACGGATAAGGGGTGAATAAAAGCGGGTGTATACTCAAAGTATACACCCGCTTTAGTTCGTTATTACAGCCAGCCTCTGCCTCCACCTGCAACGCGGAACGGCCATGGAATAAGCAGGAATACCAGGATCAGCGCGATGCCGAAAAATATGAGAGCAGTTTTGTGTTTCTTTGCATCAGTAGATGCTTTTTTCACTTTGGAATAGCCAATATGCACCAGTACAAAAGCAATCACTGCCATTGTAATATGTTCTACAGCATAAAAGCGGAGTACACTATCTTTCATCGCAAATTTCATATTCTGCAATGCCGTTTGTACTACGGGACTGGTTACGAAGTAAAGCACCAGGCCAACCAGTAACTGCAGATCAAAGAAGATCATATAGAAAAGACCTGCTTTTTTATCAGCGCCTGTAAAAGGTGTTTTACCGCTAACGCCCATAAAAGCACGAAGAACGGCCCAGATGCCGGCCAGCAAAATAGCCCATCTTAACAGCGAGTGAATAAGTAACAAAGTGTTATGCATAAATATTGAGTTGGATTTACCGCGCAAAAATAAGTCACCCAACCGGAATATATTTGGTTATTACCAAAATTATATGCTAATTTTGTTAGTAATGTACTAAATTATTTAGATTATGTCAGTAGTGTGCCGCAATTTGAAGTTCCTGCGTAAGCAGAAAGGATGGACTCAGCAAGAGTTTGCTGATAAATTAGGGATCAAACGTTCCCTGCTTGGAGCTTATGAAGAAGAGCGTGCAGAGCCACGTACGGAAGTACTGGAACTGGTAAGTGATATGTTCCGTGTATCCATTGACGACTTATTACGTCGTGATGTGGGATCTCAGAAGGAGAATTTCCTGGAAAAGCGCCGTCAGCTGAAAATGTCTAATGACAGGCAGCAGATAGAGTTTGTACCGGTAAAAGCAGCTGCGGGTTATCTGGCGGGATATAATGATGATGAGTTCATTGAAGAACTGAACACATTTACCTTACCGATGATGGGTGCAGGTAGTTACCGTGCTTTTGAAATAGCCGGAGACTCTATGTTACCTACACCATCAGGTTCTGTGATTGTTTGTCACAAGGTAGATGGATGGGAAGAGATCCGCAATAACGAAGCGTATGTGGTGGTGACTACCCGTGAAGGGATTGTGTACAAACGTATCCTCAAGAGTAACCGTACTAAGGGAAAGATCACCCTGGTCTCCGATAACCCCCAATTTGAGCCTTATGCGGTGGGTATGGACGAGGTGCTGGAACTCTGGCAGTCAGATGCTGTAATCAGCAAATCAGGGCAGCAAAGCCGCCTTAGCGTAAACCACCTGGCAGATATGGTTAGCCATTTACAGGATCAGGTAAGTTTGCTGAAGAAGCGGATTAAGAATTAAGTTCGTAATATAATATCGCATTCAAACCGACTCCGTAAGAAGTATCCTGTGAAGGAACCTCTTACGGAGCCGGTTTTTTTGTTTAAGGTAATTAAATCGCCTCAATTGCTTTTGAAGATGGCTTCAAATGATCCGTGAGCAGTATGATACACCTTCACAGATTATAATAAGACCCTATGTAAAGTAGAATCGAACAGGTATTGATAAGGTTCATCCTACGTTCATCCTACGTTCGCAACGTAGGATGAACGTAGGATGAACCTTATCAATACCTGTTCGATCCCTTTTCTTAACAATACTTCTTAGAATCTGAGTACCTGTTAATGTGTCTTATTGATTAGAGACACTATTCTTCCATATATTAAAAGCGCGACTTAACTTATGGCTATTAAAACGTAAAATGATAAACCCATCTATGAAATTGCTTTACTCCCCTTTGAAGGTGGTATCACCGTATTTGTAGATCCAGAAGGGCTGACAAGCAGAATGATGATATCCGGGCCGTTCCGTGACAGCGTAGTAGGAGTATCTTGATATTGAAGAAAAAAATGTATTTTGTTTCAAGTGTAACCTTTACCAATATATTCTAATGACAACAAAAAAATGTCTGCTTTTTTTGGGACCTATACTGTTCCATGCTGTCTTTGTTAAAACTTCTTTAGCGCAGCAACTGAAACTACCTACCCAATGGACAAAGGCTGCAATGGAATCAACAGCTCCTTTTCCGGAATACCCTCGTCCTCAGTTGGAACGCAAGGAATGGATGAGTTTAAATGGGAAATGGGATTATATTGGCGGTAAACACGTTGCCAGCGCTTTATCCCCCGTTAAGCCGGTGAATTTTAGTGATAAAACCGAAAAAATACTGGTTCCTTACTGTCCGGAGTCAGTCCTTTCAGGCATTGAGCGTAATCAGGAGATAAATATGTGGTACAGCCGGACATTTGAAATTCCTTCTGCCTGGAATCGCAAACAGATCATTATAAATTTCGATGCGGTTGATTATGATGCAACCTTATTTGTCAATGGAGAAAAAGCAGGATCACATTCCGGTGGTTATAGTTCTTTTCATATAAATATCACAAAATTTCTAAAAGCAGGTACCAATACGATCGTCGTTGCGGCGCATGATACAAATGATGGCAGGACACCCTCCGGTAAGAATGGTCCGCGGGGAGATTATACTTTTACTTCAGGCATCTGGCAAAGTGTATGGCTGGAGCCGGTAAGTGAACATTACATTAAAAACATCCGGCTACTACCTGATCTGGTAAACAACAGACTTGAAGTATTTGTAGATGCTGATGCAGCACTGGTGCAGGCTACTGCATTTGATGGAAAGAAAATGGTGTCTGAGATCTCAGGACGCTCCGGAACGAAATTATATATTCCGATAAAGGATCCCAAGGTATGGTCGCCAGATAGCCCATTTCTGTATGATCTTACCATCGTCCTGACCGATAACAAAGGGAATCTCACTGATGAGATCAAGAGCTATTTTGGTATGCGTGATATTAAACTTGGTAACGTGAACGGGGTGATAAGACCGCTGTTGAATAATAAGTTTGTGATGCAGGTTGGATTACTCGATCAGGGATATTGGCCTGATGGTATTCTCACAGCACCTACAGAGGAGGCTTTAAAATACGACATCGAATTTACCAAAAAAGCGGGTTTCAATTTAATCAGAAAACACATGAAGACTGAGCCCAAACGCTTCTATTATTGGGCGGATAAACTTGGTCTGTTGATATGGCAGGATATGCCGGCTATCTGGTATCAGCACGAAGACACTGCAAAGGTAAGAAGCGTTTTCCGAAAGGAATTACATGCCATGATCGATGATCTTTATAATTCCCCTTCTATCATTACCTGGGTGCCATTCAATGAGAATTGGGGCGCTTTTGATGTAAAAGAGATGACTGACTGGGTGAAAAAGCTCGATCCGTCAAGACTGGTAAATGGCAATTCAGGATTTAATAATAATCCTGGTTATCAAAAGGCAGCTGGAGATCCTGGAAATGGGGACTTTGTAGATACGCATATTTATGTTGGACCGGATGGTGCTTCAAAACCTGACGGCAAACGCGTTGCATCACTTGGTGAATTTGGTGGCGTCGGTTTGTTTGTACGGGGACATATGTGGCCGGTAGAGAATAATGCTTATGCTTATGAGGCGACCAGAGATAGACTAACTGACAAGTATGTACTTCTGATGGATCAGGTGGAGCAGTTGATGCGATATCAGGGTTTAAGTATTGCCGTGTACACGCAGACGACGGATGTTGAACATGAGGTGAATGGTATACTGACTTATGACAGGGCTGTAGAGAAAATGGATATTGAAAGGGTGAAAGCGGTGAATGAGGCAGTGATAAACGCGGGGAATAAGTTAAATCCTTAGCAGGGCATTCTCCCGGAAAAATTTGTAAACTTGAATTTCCAATTAGTAAAATACAATCGGCTGCTGGCTGATCATAAAACAAAAAGGTCGGAGAATTCTCCGACCTTTCTTTTTCCTCTCTTCTGAGCCCGTTACGGGCCTGCTTCTCAAGGATCAATTCTTTTGCCCCAACAATTTCATGAAAAAATCAGCTACAATTCCCCAATACTACGTAGCGATATATACCCCTCTATGCCTAATTAGCAAAATTATCAGATCTGAAAAATATTAATATTTTCTTTACTTTTGAGCTAATGCAGAGCAATTATCTGAAATTTTGGTAAAATGTATACAAAAACAACACTAAGGGATAAAATCATAGAAGCAAAGACAGGATTAGTTTTTTACAGCCTAACACCTCCTAAAATTAATACTGAGGAAAACAAAGTTTTAACTATTGCCAATAATCAGATTGAGCGGCTGAAATATCTCGACATTGATGGACTGATATTATATGATATCCAGGATGAATCATTAAGAACAGAAAAGGAAAGAACATTTTCATTTATACCTACGATTGCTCCTGAGCATTATGGTAAAGAATTCTTATCTGAATTAAACATTCCCAAAATCGTATATAAAAGTATCGCCAACCTGACAAAAACGGATTTTCAAAACTGGTTAATCAGAAATGAAAATCTGGAATATGTCGTGTTTGTTGGTGCCTCTTCTCACCAGCAGATCGAAGCAACGAACTTTTCTTTATTTGATGCTTATAATATAAAAAAAGAGTTTGCCAATAAACTATTGTTGGGCGGGGTAACTATCCCGGAGAGGCATAGTAAGAAAGGAGATGAGCACATCAGGCTTTTTAATAAGATGGATAATGGTTGTAATTTCTTTGTGTCTCAATGTGTTTACAATTTGAATGATACTAAAGATTTACTGTCAGATTATTACTACCATTCACTGGAAACAGGCAATAATGTTGCTCCTGTCATTTTCACATTAGCTCCTTGTGGATCATTCAAAACATTGCAGTTCATGGAGTGGCTGGGGATTCAGGTTCCCAAATGGTTATACAATGATTTGAAACATTCCAAAGATATTCTGGAGGCATCTATAAATACATCAACTAATATAGCCACTGAGATTCTTAACTATGCCAATGCTAAGAATATTCCTGTAGGGTTTAACATTGAGAGCATTTCAATTAAGAAAGAGGAGATCGAAGCAGCACAAGAATTATTGGGCAATATTATGCATCTTGTCAAACGCAACTGAGGCTAGTTTCGAATACTACCGGCGTAAAACCGGCACCCATCTCTAGTGGAAACTTACTAAACAATAAAAGAATAAAATCTCAGTATGTTTGTCAAAACTATATGATTTACAAGAGTAAAATATCTGCTACAGAAGCAGGCAAATCATTTAAAATTGAAGAATAAATCTAAAAAATTACTTAGCCAGCGACATCCTTTATTTTATTTCATTTCTGTTTGGACCAAACGCGTCAAAAGACAATTGACATGGCATATTGACAATAAAAAGTATGCATCATTCAGATCAACTGATGAACTGGAATATCGAATCAAGAAACATCAATCTGTTTTGCTTAAAAAACTAGGAGAGAATAATGAACAGTTGCAAATTAATAAGGTTACGAATCTTAAAATTGCAGCCAGTAAAATAAATGGTGTAGAAATAAGGCCGGGAGAGACTTTTTCGTTTTGTAAACTTGTAGGACGACCAACAAAACGAAAAGGGTATTTATTAGGAATGGAATTAACATTCGGTGAAGCAAGAGCGGGAATTGGAGGTGGTATTTGTCAAATATCGAATCTCATACATTGGTTAGTTATCCATAGCCCATTGACAGTAACAGAACGATATCATCATTCATTTGATCCATTTCCTGATGACGGAAGAGTTTTACCATTTGGTAGCGGTGCAACAGTATTTTATAATTACAGAGATTATCAATTTACTAATAATACTGCATGTACCTTTCAAATTAATCTTTGGTTCTCCGATAAATGTCTGGAGGGAGAATTAAGGATTAACAAAGAACTTGATTATGCTTATCATATCGAAGAAAGAGAACACCAGTTTTTAAAAATTGATTCCCTTTTTTATAGAAAAAATGAGATTTGGCGACATAAAATATTAAAATTTCAAAGTGGCAAAGTAATAGAGACAGAACTAGTTACAAAAAATTTCGCGAGAGTTACTTATACCCCGGATAATTATATAGAAGTAGAGGCATCGAACTATAGCTAATAAAAACTTTCTATTGAGATAGAAATAAATGATGTTTTTCAGAACATTCTAAGAGATAAGAATGGAGATTTAGATATAAGGTATGCTAAACCTGATGGACTTCATCTAAATGAGAAGGGGTATGAGATCTGGGTTAAACTTTTAAAGGCACAGAAACATTAATGTGTAATGGGTAATGCAGAATAAACCGGGGTGTAAAAGGGAGAATAGCTATTGTAGCCGCCTCTGCTTACACCAATACTACCGGAAATGGAGAACGTTCTTTCATTGTTGATATACATTACGCCTATTTTCGCATCCGAATAAGCGCTAAGGTTGTTAGTCTGCATTAAGTTATTGTTCTTGTTAATCGCAGGTTGATAAGGCATGCTGTTGTAATGAAAAATATAAGGTGCCACCGATACACCTGCGAAGGCATACAGGTTATTGGTCAATTGACGGTTAATCTGCAATGTCAAAGGTACCGACAAGAAGGAACCACTCCCTCCTTTAAATGCTACAAAGCCAGTGGAAACGCCAGCATATTTTGTGACAAACCATTTCCTTTGGATATTGTTGCTATCGTTTTGAGGGTGTTTGAAGGCGGATTGCGTGCCATTCATAGCTCCAAAAGATGAAGCTGTCTGTGCCTTTACAGCCATACTCAACATTAAAATAGCGGCAAAAAGGATTGTCCGTTTCATGTTAATAAAGATAAGCATCCTTTTTTATTAAAATGCTAACATAATCACAATATTGGAATAGCTACGATTGAATCTGACAGGCTCGAAAACTTATTATCAGTACGGCCTCTAACCATACATACTATACAAACATACAGGCAACTATGTATGCAGACTATGTTTGTTTTTTTTCATTTTATTGTAAAGATCCATTAAAAGCCGGCATCAAACGGAAGCTAGTCCTAATTATTTAGTAGCTTAATAACACTAAATATTTGCGTATGGGATTGCTTCACACGCTGTATGATGAACTGATAGGATTCATGGGACTGCGGTCCCTGCTGGATATATACCAGACAGGTAACTATAAAGTGCTGCTTACTTTAAACGGCTTACTGGGCGCCGTTTCCCCAATACTTCCTCTCCTGCTGGTAATTGAAATTATACGTGCCGTTACATACAGGCGATTTAAGATAGAAGACTACCGTATGCCCTTTATTATCTTTGTAATAAACCGGACCATCGGTCGTTTCCTTTCCATTGCAGCGGTAGCGGTTTGTATCGGGGTGTTTGAAAAGTATGCGCTATTCAAAACCTCATTCACGTGGTACTGGCTAATTTATGGCTATATTATCTGGGAGCTGGGCCATTTTCTTTATCATTACTGGGGCCATACGGTGCGTTTGTTCTGGTGTCTGCATGCCACGCATCACATGCCCCAAAGCATGAATCTTTCCGTTAGCTATGCCCACTTCTTCCTGGAAGGCGCTTATGCCGATGTGATCCGTACTACGGTTTGTACACTGGCGGGTGTAAATCCACCGCTGTTGTTTTTCATTATGTTCATCGATGGCACCTGGGGTGGCTTTATTCATGTGGGGGAAAACATCATCAGGGACGGGCGCCTGGGTTTTTTAAACAAATGGATATTAACACCCTCACATCATCGTGTGCATCATGCAAAGAATCCATTGTATATGGATACCAATTTCTGTAACCTGCTGAACATTTGGGATAGGGTATTTGGAACTTTTCAATACGAAGACGCCAATGTGTCCATTGAATACGGTGTATCGCGTGATGTGAACAACCGTAATTTTTTTGACATCTACTTTGGCGAGTTTTATTACCTGGCGCTGGATGTATGGAGAGCCCCCGGTATCCTGAATAAGATCCGCTACATTTTTATGCCTCCCGGCTGGAGCCATACTGGCGCACACAAAACGGCCGTTGTCGTAAAACGAGCCTATCTGGAATCGTTAAAACAGGAGCAGCCCACTGCCCCGGTAACCACCTTATATGAAACAGAACAGTAACCAACAACCTGCTAAAACAGCTACTTCCCGCAGACAATTTATTCGTGATACTTCCCTGTCGCTTGGAGGTTTATGTCTGACGAATAACCTGTTTGCCCGGAGTGAAGGCCCGGTTTACGGCCACAATGACGTACGTTATACGTTGGACACCAGCTGGAGTAAATGTAGCCCACAGCAATATCCCGTGAACGACTGTCATGAGATGGTGCAGGATAAGAAAGGGCGCATTTTCCTGCTCACAAATGAAACGAAAAACAATGTACTGATTTATGATACTAAAGGACAGGTGCTCGATGCCTGGGGCCACGCATTTCCGGGTGCACACGGTCTGACCCTGCATGATGAAAACGGTACTGAATTCCTGTATATAACAGATACGGTGAAACACCAGGTGTATAAAACCACATTAACAGGGGAAATACTGCTGACCATCGATGCACCGGTCGATAGCAGGCTGTATACTCAACCTGAAAAATTTGTGCCCACCGAAACAACCATTGCTCCGAATGGAGACATTTTCATTGCAGACGGCTATGGCGAGCAATACATTTTACAATACAATAGCAAGGGCCAGTTGCTGAACTACTTCGGTGGCCGCGGCAACGGTGATGAACACCTTGACAATGCACATGGTATCTTATTTGATCCACGCTGTAAGGACGGCTCGCTACTGGTAACCGACCGGACACGTAATTGCTTTAAACGCTTTACCCCGGAAGGAAAATTGCTTGAAATCATCCACCTGCCCGGTGCATGCGTGTGCCGTCCCGTAGTACAGGGCGATTACCTGTATGCTGCAGTACTCCGGTCTCCGGATATGAATAAAGAAGGCAGCGGATTTGTGACTATATTGGACAAGCATAACAAAGTGGTAAGCAATATTGGCGGCAGTAAACCGACATACGTGAACGGGCAACTACAGCCTATGTCGCAGACCGATAAAATATTTGTGCACCCGCACGATGTGTGCGTAGACCGTGACCATAATCTGTATGTGGCGCAGTGGGCATCAGGCAAGGTATATCCTTACAAACTGAAAAGAGTGTGAGCGGTAATCTATTTGCCCGCTTTCAGTGTATTAACTTCTTCTTCTAACTTAATAAGATGTAAAGTCAGCTCTTCTATCTTTTGCAACAATAACTTATTCATCTCTCCCACATCCTGCCCGTCTTTTTCTACTTCTTCAGCCGAAGGAATACCCGGTAAATGTTGATGACTGTTTATATAAGCAGCTGTTTCCTGCAGAGAAGGTAATTTATAATCCCGGTGAAATACAAAGTCAGGCCAGCCGGTAGAAGTAACTTTTACCCTTTGTGCTGTAATAGTCCCGGCAACAGCCAGCTTGGACTGAGGTGTTGTAGTACCGATGCCTACATTGCCATTGCCGGAAAATGGCATCATGAAAATGTTCGCATTGCCACTACCCGCAATCATGTAAAGGTCTTTTCCCCCGTTTGCAAATACATCCGTACCTATTTCAGCAATGCTACTATCAGTTTTTGTAAAGACAATATTACTGGAATTATTAGTGTAATTGCGTGCATCAAGATATAAAGGGTTTCTGCCTCCTATTATAGGATTTTGGCCATTTGTACTTCTGATTCTCAAATAACCATTCATAATGGATGTGCCATTCACCTGTAATGCATTACTGCCATCGTCTACCGCATTGTTGATCATAGTACGTCCGGTAGTTGTAAATGTCTGTGCCTGGATATGGGATGTAAAGACAAGGATTAACCCTGCAATGAATGCTTTTTTCATAGATAAAAAGATAATTTATTCCTGACAAATATATACTAACAATACCGGAGTATTGCTCCGTCCAGTTTTATTCCATTGATTTAAAATATCTCACCCGCTGCTTTAAATGTATTACAATGCGCATTTACAATGTCTTTTATCTGGGTAGAATATCCGCCACCCATCGCCACTGCACAAGGTATACCATGTTTCTTCAACGTAGTAAATACCAGTTCATCTCTTAGTAAACAACCCTGTGCAGAGACTTTTAGTTTCCCATACCGGTCTGTTTCCAGGATATCTACTCCGGAGAGATAAAATACAAAATCAGGTTTTACTTTATTAATCAATACAGGCAGACAATCCTGTAAAGTTCTCAGATAATCATTGTCGTTCATTCCATCGGGGAGAGGTACATCCCAGTCAGAAACTTCTTTATGAAAAGGATAGTTATGTGCACCATGCATACTAAAAGTATACACATGATCATTACCCATAAAAAGAGCTGCTGTACCATTTCCCTGGTGTACATCTAAATCTATGATCAGTACTTTTTTTACATGATGCTGAGATAGGAGATAATTAGAAGCAATGGCAAAGTCATTTAGCAGGCAGAAGCCTTCACCTCTGTCTGCAAAAGCATGATGTGTACCACCAGCTACATTTAATGCTACGCCATGTTCCAGAGCATGTAATGCACAATCAATAGTACCACGGGAAATAGTTATCTCTCGTAATGTTAATGCAGGAGATTGTGGTAAGCCTATCCGTCTTTGTTCTTTATCTGATAATGTTTGTTGTTGTAACTGACGCCAGTAATGAAGTGTATGTGTTTGCAGAATAATATCTTCTTCCAGCGGAGCGGGCTTCAGAATCTGATTCTCCGTGATAATTCCTTCGCGTAACAACTGTGCTGGTATCAGTTCATATTTCACCATCGGGAAACGATGACCTTCCGGTAAAGGATGTGCATATATAGGATCGTAGGCTATCAACATAAAATTAATTCACTTTTAAAACAGTGTTTTCAGCAATCACAAACACCGCTTCACCTTCTTCCGGTTCTAACATAGCAAGACCGGTAAACTTCCCGAAAGCAGGAAGAATACTACAGTTCCTGCCAAAGTAAAAACATGGCAGCCGTAACCGCTGCTTTCCAGGACCAGCTACCGCAAACCCCGGATGCAAATGACCAGAAAAAGTATACCCATCCGAACTATCACAAGGCTCATGTACAAAATGTATTTCTTTGATGGAAAGCGTATCATACACTTCTACATTCATCGTCTCATAAAGATGCGCGCCTAAAATATCATGATTCCCTTTCACCAGTTTAAAACTAATATGCGCAAACTGCTGACGCCACAATTTAAAATAAGGCACATCATTATTCTCACTGCTATGAAACATATCTCCGACAATAATCACCTGTACAGGATTATACGCAGTAATCAGCAATTGCAAACGATAAAGATCATCCTGACCAATATTAGCCGGAACAGGAATCCCTGCTTTTCTGAAATGAGTAGATTTACCAAGATGAAGATCTGATACAATCAACGCCTGTTCCTCCCGCCAAAAGATGGCCCGGTGGGCGGATAAATGCCAGGTCTGTTCCTGGAAATTATAAATCACATCTTCCATATATTAAAACTGTGGCCGCATTTTTTTGATCCTGTCCGCCAGTTTCTCACTGGTAAGACTTTCCCTTAAACTATCCACTTTAATAGGAAAGCAGAAAGGAGTCAGTTGCGCAGGTTCTGTAATGATAATCTTATTATTGTAAATCCGCTCCAGGCTTTCCCGCAAACGGGCTTCTTCCATCTGGTAAAAGAAAGCCTCATTAAATGCCTGTCGCAGTAAGAGATTCTGCGGATCATAATCCCGGAAAACATTAAACAGTAAAGATGCAGATGATTGTAAATGCCGGTTGGCTTTATGCTTACCGGGATAACCCTGGAAAATTAGTCCCGCAATCACAGCAATATCCCGGAATTTGCGCCTTGCCATCTCTGTAGCATTCACACTGGTTTGCAAATCCGTACTCAGGTTCTCCAGAGAAAAAAGCTCATGCACATCTTCATCTGTTACTGGTATTTCCTGATCAGAAAGTAACTCAAACCCATAATCATTCATCGCAATAGAAAAAGTAATAGGCTGACGTTTACTGATCCTGTAAGCCAGCAAGGTAGCCATTACTTCATGTACCAGTCGTCCTTCAAAAGGATATACAAAAAGATGATACCCATCCTGTGTATTGATCTTCTCTACCAGCAGTTCATCATCTTTAGGCACATGAGAAAGGTTCTCCTGCAGGTTAAATAACGGCTGTAGAATCTTCAACTCAGGCTCTGTAGTATTCCCGGACATCGCCTCACTAAACGTACGACGAAGCACACTCCCTAAATTAGCAGACAAGGGTAATCGCCCGCCCATCCAGCTGGGGATAATCGCCCGCCTGGCTTTAGATTTACGCACCAGCGCCGTCATATCCTTGATCATCACAAACTCAAGCGTATGCCCTGCTAAACTAAACGCATCTCCGGGTTGTAACCGCGCAATAAATCCTTCTTCTATCACACCAATAAACCCACCGCTTATGAACCTTACTTTCAGCATGGCATCACTCACAATCGTCCCTATATGCAGGCGATGCCGCAAGGCTAACTGGCGACTCCGGCAAATATAAAAGTCATCTTCTCTTTCCAGTTTTTTAAACTCATCATAGCTATACAACGCTTCTCCACCTGTAGTAAGAAAGGAGAGGGTCCATTGCCATTCATCTTCCGTCATATCACGAAAGCAAAAAGTGCTGGTGATTTCTTCCCATATTTCAGCCGCATGAAAGCCATCAGAAATACCCAGTGTCATCAGGTATTGCACCAGCACATCAAACGCCAGCAGCACCGGCATACGGCTCTCTACCAGCTGTTCTTTCATGGCAGCCTTCAACGCCGCTGCTTCCACCAGCTCCAGGCTATGCGTAGGCAGGAACCATATCTTGCTTACAGCCCCCGGTTGATGACCGCTACGGCCTGCACGTTGCAGAAAACGGGCAACGCCTTTAGGACTGCCCACCTGTATTACGGTATCCACCGGGCGGAAGTCCACGCCTAAATCCAGACTGGAAGTACATACTACTGCTTTGAGAATACCTTCATGCAGGGCATCTTCCACCCACACACGCAGTTCCATATCAATAGAGCCGTGATGCAGGGCGATAGCGCCAGCCAGTTCAGGGCATTGCCGTAATATTTCGTGGTACCAGATTTCTGTTTGAGAACGTACATTGGTGAAGATGAGGGTAGTCTTGCTGTTGAGAATAATAGGCAGTGCTTTAGGTAGTAGTTTGGTGCCTAAATGTCCTGCCCAGGGGTACTTCTCAATCTCATCCGGCAGTATGCTTTGCAGTTCGATCTGCTTATCAAGTTTTGCACGCACAATCACAGCTGTAGGATCCGGTTTGCCCAGCAATACATCCAGGGCTTCTTCCAGGTTTCCGATAGTCGCTGAGATGCCCCATACCCGTAATGGCGCTCGGTCTTTAGCCAGTCCCCGAAGCCTGCTGAGGCCAAGTTCTACCATTACACCACGTTTGCTGCCCAGCAGTTCATGCCATTCATCAGCTACTACGGTGGTCAGTGTTGTAAATACTTTGGGATAGTCTTTCTGTCCCAGTAATAAGTGCAGGCTTTCCGGTGTGATAATCAATATCTCCGGCATCTGCTTTTTCTGCTGTTGCCGGGTAGACACAGGTGTATCGCCACTGCGTATACCCACCTGCCAGGGCATATCGAGTTCCTCTAATACTTCAATCATCGCACGTGCAATGTCTTTGGCCAGTGCCCTCAGCGGGGTGATCCATAACATTTGCAGGCCATTCTTAGTTTTTTGTTTGTAGTCTTTAGGGTGTTGATTGATCCAGTCGATCACTGAACCCAGGAAAAGAGAGAATGTTTTACCATAACCGGTAGGCGCATTCACCAGGCCCGACCGACCCTGAATATAATGTTCCCAGGCTTCTTCCTGGAACACAAAGGGCTGCCTGTCATGAGCAGCCAGCCATTCTGTTATCACTTGCCATCCGCGCGCTTTATTTTTCATCAGTATATGAAATTATGAAAAATCAGCGAGCAACGGGGGCTATTATTTTTTGTATAAAGGTATTGTACTTGTCTGTACCAGCAGGGTATCAGTAGCCTGTAATTCACTCAGTATATCTGTATTGAAAAAGTCTAAGGCATTGGGTTCCCGGTATTCGCAGGAAGAAGTCTGTGTAAAATGAAAGTTTATAACAGGCAGATTCAGAGAGCTACCGTTTTTAACGATGGGGAATTGCTGCTTAAAACCACAGTATTGTCCAACAGCAGTATATAAACAATTACGTGGCGCAACATTCTGTCTGATCTTCAGTGCAACATTCTGGCAATTCAGTTCAGTCATATTAATGCCTGATGCCCATGCTGTATCCTGTTCTACAATTAATGCAAAACCCGCTTCCTTATACACTACATCATATTGAGTTCTTGTATCTGTTCTGCTAACTGTAGTTCCTTTAAAAACAAAGGATACATTATCAGATGTTGTATCATTACCTGATTTCAGCGTAAAAATACCATTCAGAGATTTCCTTTGCAGATAATCACTGATGATTTTAACATCAGTAATACTACCATCTTTCGTATACAGGATTGCAGGGGTTACGAGAATAGTACCATTGCTTTCATAAGTGCCATCACTGATGGTGATATTATCTTCTTTGGTACAGGCTGCAAGAATGATTAAAGAAACAAACAGGAGTGTTTTCTTCATAGGATATAGGTTTACCGTTGGCATATAAAAGTAAATAAAAAGATAATGTTACCCTCTTAACTCACTTAATATAACATTATCTTTTTGCACATCCAGTTTATGCATGATGCCACACTTCAGTGCATAGTTATTCTTCTGATGCCCTACAGGGAAATTAAAGCAAACAGGATATTTAAAATCCTTTACTTTTTCCATCACAATATCTACGACTGTCCTTCCGAATTCTTCTCCGGGATCATCGGGTTTTAAACGGTTAAATCCACCAATAATCAGCCCTGCGAGGTTATCAAGTTTGTGAGATCTTTGCAGGTTGTTTAACATACGGTCCAGGGTGTACATATACTCACCCACTTCTTCCAGGAACAGTATTTTACCAATGGTATCCGGCTCTGAATTAGTAGCGGCGATACTTTGTATCATAGAAAGATTACCGCCTATTAAAATACCGCTGGCAGTACCAATACGGTTGTGTGTATCTGCGGGCAAAGAATATAACATCCGCTGCCCGGTAAGGGCCTGTTTGATAGATAAAATCGTTTCCTGTACAATGGGTTCTGCTTTGCTGAAATCATCCGGGAAACTGTTGCACATTTTAGAATGTAAAGTAGCGATGCCATAGAGACGGTTGATATGACAATGCAACACGGTGATATCACTAAATCCAATCACCCATTTAGGATGTTGTGCAAAGTTGAAAAAGTTAAGTTGATCAATAATACGCGCACTGCCATAACCACCTCTTGCACACATAATCGCTTTAATGGAAGGATCATCCAGCATAGCCTGTAAATCCTGTTGTCTTTCAGCATCTGTACCACCAAAAGAAAAGTCACGTTTATTCACCGTACTGCCTACATGTATTTTAAAACCCCAGCTTTCCATGATGCGGATAGCCGGTGTAATTTCTTCCAGCGTAATATGACCAGCAGGGGCAGTGATACCTATAATATCACCAGGTTGGAGATAAGGGGGGACAAGGGGTGCTGCCTGGGGAATACCTATGCGCGCTGCCATTGCAGGCACTTGCGAGAAAGAAGGGTATGTTAATCCGGTAACAGCCAACGCAGACAGGAAATACTTACGATTCATACAATTAATCTAATACACTACTCTATGGGTAGCTTTAATTACTGACATCACAAACACACTTTCCATGTGGCGGATATTATCCAGTTCGCCCAGTTTGTTCACGTTAAATTCGTGATAGGCATACATGTCTTTTACCTGCACTTTCAGCATGAAATCAAACTCTCCGGAGATATTCAGACATTCCATTACTTCAGGAAAAGCAATGATTTCTTTGATGAACTTTCCACCTGCTTTTTTACCATGTTCCTTCAGGGAAATATAACAGAGTACAGTAAGGGCTTTGTCAATCTTGCTGGGGTCTATGATCGCGGCATACTGACGGATCACACCTGCCTGTTCCATTTTACGGATGCGTTCATAAACAGGAGTAGCACTCAGGTTAAGGCGTGCTGCCAGGTCACGGATAGTCATTTTAGCATCTTCTTCCAGCAGTTGCAGGATAGCGATGTCCTTCTCATCCAACGTGATGTTCTCAGTAGTACTTTCCTTTTTATTATTTCCCAGGTTCATAAGAGTATAGAATAATGTTCCAATAATAAAGCAAAAATAAGTACAATATACTAATTACTGAGGAGAATTGTGCAGTTTTAAGAGGATTTAAATAAATGCGCAAAAAAAAAGAGGGACCTAAGCCCCTCTTTCCAACATATAATTAAGATCATTAATTCTGCATATTCATCTTAACATCACTGCTATCTCCCTTCTGAATAATATAAATATTCTTATTCTCGAAGTAATCAGGAGTAGTTTCACCTTCCTTTAGATAAACGGGCTGGTAATTAAAATTGCTGAATACTCTCTTGGAAGGATCATTGATACTGCCATTAAAATAAACACCTTTATCTGATAACTGTTTTACAAAATACCATGTCAGCTCAAAGCCTTTGAATGCCATATCAGAAGGGCGCGACTTATACACTCTCTTAAAATAATCAGTGATATAACGGCTATACGCATCGGTTTTATCATTGAAATAAGGAGAGGTATAATAGATCTGCATTCCCTTAAACTCAGGCTCTTTAAACTTCATAACATCCCATGTAGGCATACCAAATACCTGGATAGGATAAGTGGCCATCTGTACGCTCAGTTTACGCATGATATCTTTAGCGCTGGTTTCATCCAGTGATGTTACAATACAAAGATTTGGACGGTCTGCAATTAAATACTGACTCAGCTCAGCATCAGTAGTTGCATCACTCCAGACAACTTCCCGCAGACGGGATTTCTTTGCACTGGTGGTCTTCTCATAGTCTGCTTTGAAATCAGCTACCAGATGTTTTTCCAGGGCAGTATTACGTGAGAGTATCAGAATATTCTTAGTGGCAAAAGCATCCTGTAAGTACTGCTGTAAAGCTTCGCCATGCGTTTTCAGCAGACTGTTGGTAATGAGCAGGAAAGGATTACTGTTAATACCACCATCGTTCGGATAGGTAGCAGATACCAGGTTAATCTGTTTTTCCCTGGCTACATCGCTCAGTTCTTTCAGCTCCGGAGTACCTACCGCTGCAATGATCAGGTCTGTACTATCCAGTGCTTTATTATGTAATAATGTCTGGGGATTATTTTGTCTTGCTTTGCTGTCGTACACTACAACATTCAGTTTAACACCCTGCATTTGCAGACTGTCAAGCGCCAGCTGTACGCCTTCGTAAAAGTCAAGGCCGGGTAACACGTAACGAGGCAGTGTACGTCCGGGTATTTCGGTAGTATTGGAAAATACGGAATCAAGATACAGTGGAGAAAAGAGTGCAATGTTGTAGGCGACTTTTTTTACTTCACGTCCAAAAGCAGGCACATTAAACGGAGCTGCTTTGTCTTCTTTTTTACCGTTGTCTTTCTTTACTTCCTGAACAGGTTTCGATACAGTTGGCGGCGGCATGTTTGTTGTTTTGCTGGTCTTTTTAGAGACGGAACAGGCAGACAACAAAACAGCCAGCGTGCATGCAGCAATAAGATGGCTGCATATTTTGGATTTACTCATAGCGATCATTAAATTACAAAAATCATTCCCAACAAACATTATACAAAGAAAGCCCCGTCCGGAGCTTCCTTTGTAATATCAAAAACTATTCCCACTCGATAGTAGCAGGCGGTTTGGAACTGATGTCGTACACCACCCTGTTAATACCTTTCACTCTGTTTATAATATCGTTGGACATTTTTGCCAGGAATTCATAAGGAAGATGTGCCCAGTCGGCAGTCATTCCATCTGTAGAAGTTACCGCACGTAATGCAATGGTAAATTCATAGGTCCTTTCATCACCCATTACACCCACACTCTGTACAGGAAGGAGGATAGTACCTGCCTGCCATACTTTATCGTAGAGTCCTGCATCACGCAGTCCGTCTATATATATGGCGTCTGCTTCCTGCAGCATGGCTACTTTATCCGGAGTGATATCACCCAAAATACGGATAGCCAGACCAGGGCCCGGGAACGGATGACGGCCCAGGAATATTTCACTGATACCTATCTCACGGCCTACACGTCTTACTTCATCTTTAAAAAGGAAACGTAATGGTTCTACCAGTCCCATCTTCATCTTTTCCGGTAATCCACCTACGTTGTGGTGAGATTTAATAGTCACTGACGGACCATTTACAGAAACAGACTCAATTACATCAGGATAGATAGTCCCCTGTCCCAGGAAAGAAATATCCTGTAACTGGGTAGATTCCTGCTGGAATACCTCAATGAAGAGGCGGCCAATGATTTTACGTTTTGTTTCAGGGTCGCTCACACCTTTCAGTTCACCGTAAAAGAGGTCCTGTGCATTTACTCCCTTTACGTTCAGTCCCATATGTTTATATGAGTCCAGTACAGTTACATATTCATCTTTACGGAGCAGTCCGTTATCCACAAATACGCAGTAGAGGTTTTTACCTATCGCTTTGTGGATCAGCTCTGCCGCTACGGTAGAATCTACGCCACCACTCAGGGCCATCACCACTTTCTTATCACCTACCTGGTTCTTGATCTTTTCTATAGTCTCCTGTACAAAAGCAGCAGGGGTCCAGTCCTGTTTGCAACCGCAGATATGTACCAGGAAGTTGCGTAACAGCAGTTTACCTTCCAGCGAATGTGTTACTTCAGGATGGAATTGCAGACCCAGCAACGGATGTGCAGCTATATTATCTGCCTTGAAGGCTGCTACGGGGATGGTATCTGTAGTGGCGATCACTTCAAAACCAGCCGGCAGTTTCACGATAGAATCAGAATGGCTCATCCATACCTGGCTGCGGGCAGAGATATCGTATAATAACTTTTCTTCCCTGTTGTCATGCTCCATGAAAGCACGGCCATATTCACGGATAGTGCTTTTAGCTACTTCTCCGCCAAAATTTTTAGCCATCAGCTGGGCGCCATAGCAAACCCCCAGTACCGGAACTTTAGCCGCCATGGCTGCAATATCTACCGAAGGGGCCTGTGCATCATTCACAGAGAACGGGCTACCTGATAAAATAATGCCTTTAATCGTATCATCCCATTGTACCGGTTGAAGACAAGGTTTGATTTCACAATAAATATTCAGCTCCCTGATGCTACGGGCAATCAATTGCGTATACTGGGAGCCAAAATCGAGGATTAGTATCTTTTCTGTCATGGTGGTGCAAAGATAAAGGCCTAATATCAAATCCCAAGTCTGAAAATAAGAATAGTCTTACACACCCTGAAATTTAATAATATGATGACTATGTATGGCAATGTCAATCAGTTTTGTATTTTCGAGCCGTTATCCGCCATTTTAAAGACCCATAAACATTATCTAATGAAGCATTTAATTTATTGTACATCGTTGATCCTGTTAACCTTGACGCTGTTTTCCTGTGAAGGAAGACGTATAAAAGGTAGTGGGCACGTCACTACAGTGACCAAAAACGTAGGTAGTTATAAAAAGATATCAGTGCACTCCTCTGTAGACGTATACGTGACCCAGGGGCCGGAAACCGCCCTGGTGATAGAGGCTGATGACAATATCATCCCTTATATTATCATTGAGGAGGATGGAGGTGAATTGACTATCAGGCAAAAGGACAATACCTCCTATAGTACGTCTCATCCTATCAAGGTAAAACTGACAGCACCCAATATCACCGAGTTGAATCTGACCAGCTCCGGTAGTATCCATCTGGTAAATACCATTGATAATGAGGAGTCTATAACTTTAAGTGTAACCGGCAGCGGTGAAATCAAAGGAAATATTCATACCCCGGAAGTAAAGGCAGACATCACCGGTTCCGGTGATATTACCGTTACCGGAGAAACCAGGGATATAGAATATGATGGTACCGGCAGTGGAGATTTCAGAGCAAAAGGACTAAAAGCAGAGAACGCAACAGTAAGCCTTACTGGCAGCGGCGATGCGGACATCAACGTCAGCGCAAAGCTGGAAGCTAATACCACCGGTTCAGGAGACGTGAATTATTACGGTAACCCACAGGTGACTTCCAGCAAGACCGGCTCTGGTGACGTGCACAAAAAAGGTTAACATGGACATGACAGAAGTGGCGCGTCAGTTACGACAGCCGGAAGGGGAGGATGGTGTGAAAATGGGGGTGCAGATGAATAAGTCTAACCGCCTGATATACGAAATGACATGGAACTTCCTGCAGATGAAAAAGGAAGATGCCATTCTGGAAATAGGAATGGGAAATGGTCATTTTGTAAGAGAACTGATAGAAAAAGAACCTTCCATTTATTACACCGGCATAGATTTATCTGATGTAATGGTGGAAGAAGCACGCCGCGAAAATGAAGGCATTACTTTTCATTGCGCAGCAGCAGAGAAAATGCCGGTAGAAGATGAAAGGTTCAACAAAGTATTTGGAATAAACGTATTGTACTTCTGGGATCAGCCCGCTGTCACACTCAAAGAAATTCACCGCGTATTAAAACCGGAAGGAGAGCTGATACTGGCTATCCGCTCTAAAGCTACCATGCAGTTGCTGCCATTTACCGATAGTGGTTTTACATTGTATGATATTGAAACGGCTACAAAATTGCTGGAGGAAAATAATTTTAGTGTAGCAGAAGTGATCACAGCAATAGAGCCTGAAAAGCTTGCTGCTGACGGTAGCAGGCTGGTACAGCTGGAAAATATATGCATACGGGGTGTGAAACTTTAAGTTGTATTTAACATTTGGTTAATCATACAAGAGGCATCTTTGTAGTTCTTAAAGGAAAACATTAAGTCCTTTGGCCACGGTACTGTTGTAAACAAATGCAGAGGATTGCAGCAGTACCTGGCTAAGGCACAAGAACTACTTCCCGCCACCATCACACCTCCGTACCGGCATCATATAACAAAAAAATATCTTTACTCTACAGTTGTTTTTTGTATGTTTACAACAACAATTGTTCAACTCCTATTCCTTGTATGACTGAACGACCTAAGATCCTGGTAGTATATTATACGCAGACCGGGCAACTGAAAAGAATCATCGATAATGTGGTAGGACCTTTACAAGACAAGGCTACTATTGTGTATGAGGAGATTAAACCGGTACAGCCATTTACATTCCCATGGGATAAGCAAGTGTTTTTTGATACCATGCCCGAAACTGTATTGGGAAGGCCACGTGCAATAGAACCGTTGAAGGTTAATCCGGACGAACATTTTGATCTTGTTATACTGGCCTATCAGCCCTGGTTTCTGTCTCCGTCACAACCAACAGCTGCATTCCTGCAAAATGAAACTGCTAAACGTTTACTGAAAGATAAACCGGTAGTTACATTAATGGGATGCCGTAACATGTGGCTGAATGCACAGGAAAAAGTAAAAGGTTATCTGCAGCAGGCAGGTGCCAAACTGGTAGGCAATATTGTACTGGTAGATACTTCTCCTAACCTGATAGCGTTGCTCACTGTATTACGCTGGCAGTTCAAAGGGCAGAAAGAAGCTACTAAATGGTTGCCCGCAGCCGGCGTACAGGAAAAAGATATTATTGCCTCTTCCCGTTTTGCCGCACCATTGCAGAAAGCCCTGGACAGCAAACAGTGGGATGCCCTGCATCCTGAACTGATGGAACTGAAAGCCGTTGAATTAAAACCTAACCTGATATTACTTGAACAAAGAGGGATCAGTGCTTTTGGCTTCTGGTCTAAATTTATAAGTGCTAAAGGCGGGCCGGGCGCACCCGAAAGAAAGGGCCGTTTAACCATGTACCGTTTATTATTATTAGCTGGTATCTTTGTCCTTACGCCCATTGATAAGGTATCTTCGATCATAAAGCTGACCTTCAGGAAAACCAAACTGCAGGAAGACGTTGAGTACTTTAAAGGTATAGATCTGCGTTAATTTTCACAGGTGATCATGTAATTAGCCAATATTGAGGGGGAAGTATTATCTGCTATTTACGGTTATATCCGTATAGTATTTTATATTTACGGCCGTTTGTATGCAGTTTTACGCTAAAATAGCACTAGAAAAGGGGGAAGGGACAACGCCAGTCAACCCGGGAGGGTGTCGGGCATCAAAATAACAACAAAAAAATAGGAACCTAATTCAAATGAAGGAAGTTTATATTACAAGGCTCTCTAAATTTTTGCCAAACGAGCCAGTCGGGAATGATGACATGGAAAGCATACTGGGAATGGTGAATGGAAAGCCTTCGCGTGCGCGTGTGAGGATTCTGGGAAATAATAAAATTAAAACCCGCTATTACTCATTAGATAAAGAAGGTAACTCCACCCATACCAATGCTGATATGACAGCCCTGGCAGTGAAAGGCCTTTTCGACGATAAATTTCCTATCAGCAAGCTGCAATTGCTGGCTTGCGGTACTACCTCTCCCGATCAGTTATTACCTAACCATGCTGTAATGGTACATGGCCTGCTCAAATGCCAGCCTGTAGAACTGATTTCAGCTACCGGCGCCTGTGCAGCTGGTATGCAGGCATTTAAATATGCCTGGATGTCCATCAAATGTGGTAACTCTAATAATGGTGTAAGTACAGGTTCCGAAAAATTGTCCAGCTGGATGCAGGCAAACAAGTTCGAACCTGAAACAGAAAACCTGAAACTGCTGGAAGAAAATCCTATCATCGCTTTTGAAAAAGATTTCCTGCGCTGGATGCTGTCCGACGGTGCCTGCGCTGCCTTATTCCAGGATAAACCTAATGAAGACGGATTATCACTGCGTGTAGACTGGGTAGAGATCGCATCTTATGCACATGAGCTGGAAACCTGTATGTATGCAGGTTCTGTGAAGAATGAAGATGGTTCCGTTACCGGCTGGTCCGTAATGAAACCGGATGAATGGGTGAAACAAAGTGTATTCGCTTTCAAACAGGATACCCGTTTACTGGGCAATAACATTGTTCCATCCGGTGCTAAAATGTGGAAAGAACTGGTAGAGCGTTATAATATAGATATTGATAAGCTGGATTATTTCCTGCCTCATCTGTCATCCGAATTTTTCCGTTCCAAAATAGATGAAGAGATTACCCGTCTGGGCGTTCCTATCCCACAGGAAAAATGGTTTACCAACCTGGTGAAAGTAGGTAACGTAGGTACGGCTTCTCCTTATTTTATGCTGGAAGAAATGATGAATACAGGAATGCTGAAAAAAGGACAAACCATTGTGATGATGGTCCCTGAAAGCGCCCGTTTCACTTATGCTTACGCACACCTCACGGTTGTTTAATGAGCAACCTGTAACTTATATAAAGGAGCTTGGTGTTATTACACGGCTCCTTTTATTTTAATGTAAATTTGGCTTTTGTGAAGATGCAGATCACTTAAAGACAACAAAACCCATGAAAAAAGAGGAAGTTCCCCAGGATGGAAATAAAATGCTTGGAGGCACCTTCAAGCAGTTATTTTATGCTACAGACGATGAGGGAAAGTATGTACCTGTAACCAGCGTAGGCTGGGAACCCGAAAATGTGGCTATGCAACAGGCCTGGGAAGAGGTACATGCCCGTGTGGAAAAGGCCCGGCAACAGGTACTGTCTGGCGAAATAAGTCCCATCAGTTACTACATGGAAAAGAACATTATGGACCTGGCACTACTGGCCAGTTATGTCAGCAAATTCCAGTGGCAGGTGAAACGGCATATGAAACCTGCTGTATTTAAGAATTTGAGCGAACGCACCTTGCAGCGTTATGCTGCTGCGTTTAAGATCACTGTTGATGAATTAAAGCATATTAAGGAATAGCAATTATGAGCGATATAGAGTTCAGTCATGTGCAAACTGCGCATTGCGAAAGCGGAGTTATTTCAAACATTTTCCGTCATTACGGCTTACATATCAGCGAACCAATGGCCTTCGGTATTGGTGCGGGTATCTTCTTCGGGCATTTACCTTTTATTAAAGTAAATGGTGTTCCGGGTACTACCTACCGCATATGGCCGGGCGCTATTTTCCAGCGTGTATGTAAACGCATGGGTGTCAAAATGCAGTCGCAGAATTTTTCTACACCGGAAAAAGCAATGCTGGAACTGGACCGTGTACTGGAACAAGGTACACCGGTAGGCATGTTATCCAGCGTGTACTACCTGCCTTACTTACCTGCTGCTTACCGTTTTCATTTCAATGCTCATAATATTCTGGCATTTGGTAAGAACGGGGACAACTACCAGATCAGTGATCCTGTAATGGACCACACTACAGAAATAGACCCCAAAAGTCTGGCAGAAGCCCGCTTTGCAAAAGGCTTTCCGGCTCCTAAAGGCAAAATGTATTATGCGCTGAGCGTTCCCGAACAGGTATCCTTACAGAAGCCTATTAAACAAGGGATCGATCAGTCTTGTCATTATATGCTGAAACTGCGCCTGCCTATGTTTGGCGTTAGTGGTATCCGCTACCTGGCTAAACGTTTAAAGCATTATCCTGAAAAAGTAGGAGAACGCAAAGCCGTACTGTACCTGGGAAATATCATCAGGATGCAGGAAGAAATAGGTACCGGTGGAGCTGGTTTCCGTTTCATGTATGCTGCTTTCTTACAGGAAGCTGCTAACCTGCTGAAGAAGGATGAACTGGGTGTATTATCACAGGATCTTACCCGTGTGGGAGACCTCTGGCGCAACTTTGCCTTCAACGCCGGCAGGGTGTGCAAGAACAGGGCCGTGAATAACGTGTCTTATGGAGAACTGAGTGAAATGCTGATGCAATGTGCAGCGGAAGAAGAACTGGTGTTCAAACGCCTGTCCAAAGTAAAATTATAACGAATGACGAGCATCGCGGTGCAGGACCTGCATAAAACATACAAAGGTGCGTTGGAACCTTCACTCAGAGGACTGTCCTTCAGCTTTCAGAAGAATGCTATTGTAGGATTGTTAGGTCCTAACGGTGCAGGGAAAACGACAACGATCTCTATTTTATGCGGACTGGTAAAAGCGGGCAGCGGGCAGGTGAAAATATTTGATCTGCCACAGGATGCCGCTCACCGGGAAGAGATTAAACGACTGGTAGGCATAGTGCCGCAGCAGATCGCTTTGTTCCCTGAACTGACCGCTATAGAAAACCTCGTTTATTTCGGTAACCTCTACGGATTAAAAGGAAAAGGACTGCGTTCCCGCATAGATGAATACTTACAGGTATTCGGACTGGAAAAGAACGGTAACAAAGAAGTACACCGCTTTTCCGGGGGAATGAAACGCCGTACAAATATTATAGCAGCCATTCTGCATCAGCCACAATTGCTGATCCTGGATGAGCCTACTGCCGGTGTGGATGTGCAGTCGCGCAGTATGATCCTGCAATTCCTGCGGGAATACAACAAGCAGGGTGTGAGCATTGTATACACATCGCATTTACTGGAAGAAGCCCAGACCATCTGCAGTGAGGTAGCCATCATCGATGAGGGCCGGTTGATTGTACAGGGAACTCCGGATGCATTGATTGCTAAACACAGCAATTGCGGCAACCTGGAAGATGTGTTTTTGCATTATACCGGTCATGCGGTGAGGGACTAATTATAAAATATTCATGTTAAGATTACTGGCTACCATAAAGAAAGAATGGCTGTTGTTATTGCGCGACAGAACAGGGATTATCCTGCTGTTTGCAATGCCGCTGGTGCTGATCACCGTGATGGCACAGATAGAAGATGCACCGTTCAGGGACTACCAGGAAGTAAAGTTTGATATTCTTACTGTAGATAATGATCATGGACGTTTAGGAAGATATATACAGGAAGGATTGCAATCCAGCGGACAGTTCAACATTGTGGATTCTGTGAAAGGCCATCCTGTTACAGAACAGGCGGCCAGAGAAATGGTGAATGCCGGCGACTACAAAATTTGTATCATCATCCCGCAGGGGGCTACCGGCGCTATTGTAAGCAATGCGAACAAAATTGTGAACGACATTTCCCACAGAATGGGCATGTCGATTGCGCTACCGGTAAGTGCGCGTACAGATTCATTACATGTAACGGTCTATTTTGATCCTGCAGCCAAGAAGGCGTTCAAGAGCGCTATTCATCAGGCACTGGATAATTTCCTTACGCAGGTGGAAACAGATTTGCTGATGGACCGCATCAAACAACAGTTGAAGAGAAAGGACGTTCCGGAAACGGATACCATGCAGATACAGTTAAAGGCAGTAGGATTGAAAGAGCAGTTTGCCGGTGAATCAAAACAGCCGGATGTGATCTCTAACTCTGTGCAGCATAATGTACCGGCATGGAGCATTTTCGCGATGTTCTTTATAGTGATACCGATTGGAGGGAATATGATTCGTGAAAGAGAAGATGGTAGTCTGCTGAGAATGAAACTGATACCTGGTTCTTATCTGGCTATACTGGCGGGTAAGATGTTGTTCTTTGTAGGTGTTTGTGTGGTACAGTTTTACCTGATGATCCTGGTGGGCATCTATCTGTTACCGATGATGGGCTTACCCAAACTGGTGCTGGGACATAGTCATGTGGCTACATTGATTGTCGCGACCTGCATAGGACTGGCTGCCACGGCATACGGCATACTGGTAGGTACTTTATTCAAAACACCCAACCAGGCATTGAATTTCGGGGCTATCTCCATCGTCATCCTGTCTGCCATTGGTGGTATCTGGATACCATTGGAGATCATGCCGCCAACAATGCAACACATAGGGCATTTGTCGCCGTTAAGCTGGGGACTGGATGCTATTAATAATATCTATCTGCGTGATATGGGGGTACAACATATCCTCACAGATGTAAGTAAGCTGGTGGTATGTGCTGTTGTGATGCTGTGTATAGCAGCAGGGATAGAGAAAAGAAGGATCAGCTGATATTGACTATTGAAGGTAAAACTGTATTTTTATGGCCGTTTGGCATAAAAGGGCAGGTCTTGCTTTCTGGAATAAGCAAAGGGGAGTATAAACCTACAACATACATATGGAAGAATTAAAACAGAAACTGAAAGAACAGATCATCGAAGCTTTGAATCTCCAGGATACCCGTCCGGAAGACATTAAAGACGATGCGCCATTGTTTGGAGAAGGTCTTGGTCTGGATAGTATTGATTCCCTGGAATTAATGGTATTGCTGGAAAGATCTTACCAGATTAAAGTGGAAGATCCCCGTGAAGGCCGCAAGATATTGCAGTCAGTACAATCCATGGCAGAATTTATCAAATCTAAACAACCTGCATAAGAATAACGAGGTATGGCGGAACGTGTGTTTATAACAGGAGTGGGGATGATTACCGCCATTGGTGATGATGTAGCAGGGAACCTTCACAGCCTGTGCTCACAACAGAGTGGACTGGGATTTACCAGTCATCTTGATACTATTTACAAAACGATACTCCCGGTAGCGGAAGTAAAATATACTACTCAACAGCTAAGTGAAATGGCTGGTGTAGCCGGTATTGACGGTTATACCCGTACCACTTTACTGGGGCTGATCGCCGTGCGTGAAGCACTGGCACAGGCAGGTATCACCGACGTGCAGCAGGAGCCTACCGGCTTTATCAATGCATCTACTGTTGGTGGTATGTGCGATACCGAAAACGTTTATTTCGATATCGTAGACCCGGAGAAAACGGGCGACTTCCTCAAATTTATTGATACGCTTGATTGTGCAGACTGTACACAGCGTATTGCTGATACAGTAGGTTTTACAGAACATATTGCTACTATCAGTACAGCCTGTTCTTCTTCCGCCAATGCACTGATGTATGGTGCCCGTCTTATCAAGGCGGGCCTTACTCGCAGGGTTATCTGCGGAGGAACGGAAGCGCTCACGCGGTTTACGCTAAATGGTTTTAACTCACTCAAGAATATAGACAAGCGGCCCTGCCGGCCTTTTGATCAGCAACGTAACGGGTTGAATCTCGGAGAAGGCGCTGCTTATCTGGTGCTGGAAAGTGAATCTTTAGTAAGAGAAAATAATAGTAAAGTGATAGCAGAGCTGAGCGGGTATGCGAATACCAACGAGGCTTTTCACCCCACTTCACCATCTCCTGAAGGGGATGGCGCTTTTGCTGCTATGCGGGATGCGCTGGCGATGAGCGGACATACTATTGCAGATGTGCAATATGTGAATGTACATGGCACGGCCACACTCAGCAATGATGTGTCTGAGGGCAAAGCATTGCAGCGTTTGTTTGGCACTAAGGTTCCGCCGTTCAGCAGTACCAAGCCTTTCACAGGGCATACACTGGCTGCGGCAGGAGCGATAGAAGCTATTTATTCTGTACTGGCTATTCAGCATCAGTTAGTGTTTCCTAATCTCAATTTTACAGAAGGGATGGAGGAGTTGTATATCACTCCGGAAACACAGTTGAAGGAAGGATATCCTGTACATCATGTTATTTCAAATTCATTCGGTTTCGGGGGTAATAATGCCTCTCTGGTGATCAGTAAATATGAAGGGTAAGTATTACATACAAGGAATGGCGGCAATCTCTCCTCAGCATACGTTTGAGGGAGATCTTTCTGTGCAGCCTATGGTGATCAGCAACGGCAATATGCTCTCCTGTGTAGAACCTGATTATAAAGCTTTTATTCCCGGCAATAGTCTTCGCCGTATGAGCCGCATTCTAAAAATGGGGCTGACTACCGCGCTGCGTTGTTTACAGGATAGTGGTATTGAAACACCTGGGGCTATTGTTACCGGTACAGGTAAAGGCAGCTTACAGGATACGGAGAAATTTATCAAGGAGATCCGTGATTATAAGGAGACTGCACTCAATCCTACTCCTTTTATACAATCTACTTATAATGCTGTGAATGGTCTGATAGCCCTACAGCAGAAGTGTACCCAGTATAACAACACCTTTGTACATCGTGGATTCTCTTTTGAGAATGCGTTGCTGGATAGTATGTTGTTATTACATGAGGGAACGGCCAATGTTTTAGCGGGTGCTTTTGAAGAAATTACGGCAGAGCATTTTTATATTAAAAGCCGGATAGGGCAGTGGAAGTCTGAGCATATTTCTAACGATACTTTATACAAGCATTTCTCCCCTGGAACTATTTCAGGAGAAGGTGCTGCGTTTTTTATATTAGGTCCTTCACCCACCACTAATACTTACGCAGAGTTGGCGGGATTGAAAATGTTATACAAACCGAGTCCGGAAAAACTGGCGGCTTCTTTACAAACATTTATTTCCCATGAGGAAATAGATATGGTACTGACCGGCCGTAATGCAGATACTAATTACGATCAATACTACCAGGTAGTAGATCAGCAGTTATCCGGCATCCCACAATTACCATTCAAACACCTTTGCGGGGAATATGATACAGCAGGTGCTTTTGCCTTATGGCTGGGAGCGCAGTTGCTGAAAACACAACAGTTACCGGCACAGTGGTTCCCTATGCTGCAACAGCCACCAGCGAAGCTGCGCAATATTCTCATCTACAATAACTTCTTCGGAGAGCAACATGTGTTCATGTTGTTAAAGGGTATATAAAAACAAAATCCCTGCGAGGCAGGGATCTGTAGTTATTTTACTCTGAACACCGGATATCTCAGATATCCTGGTTCTGCATAAACAGAATGTTCATATACAAATCTTAGCTGTGCATCTGCACTTTTAGCAAATGTGCTATCACTTGCTCTCTTATCTTTTAACTGTTGTTGTAAAGAAGGATGAGAAGATAAATACTCGGCTGCAACATCTTCAAATACATAAGCAGAATACCCTTCTTTTCTACCTAATATCGCATCAAAGAAATTCCAGGCAAAGAAAGAATCTCCACCGGTAGGTTCTAAAGTCTCTATTAAATATCTGTTCGCTACCTGGTTCAAAGGAATATAATAATCTCCTTTTCTAAAATGGATACTATCATTGCTGGTATTCACCTGTACACTATTATGTAAATAATGTCCTTCATAAGGTCGAAGCGCCGTTTTGAAATCTGCTATATGATAAGTCTCTACTAAGATGGTAGTATCATGCGCCAGCGGCTGCATTATTACCTTATTATTTTTAAGGATATCGAGTACTGTCCACCATCCCTGCGGGATGATGTAAGCACTGGGCTTCTGTACAAAATTCCCCGGAATCATGTAATTATAAAACTTTACCTGACGGGTATAAGGTCTTGACCGGTTATAATACAAACGGGGTAAACCGGAAACAGCGCTGGTATGATGTTCTGCTTCAAACCCTGAAAAAGTCAGATAGCTGTAACGCGTTGTATCTATGTTCCAGGCTAAAGGAAAAGTAGCCTGTGTTTTCACCTGTTCTTTAGTTTGTGCACGTAACGTTTTAATCTCTTCACTATGTTCACTTACAAACTGTATAAAAGATTCCATCAGCGCATAAGTAGCCTGTACCCGTAAAGGATATGCTTTCAGCATATGTGTTTCAGGCACAAATCCAAAAGTATGGAAGAGGGTAGTATACCCACTGGAAAACCGGGGACTGTCATCAAATGTCATCCAGCCGTTTTCAGGTGTTTCTCCTTCAAACTCTACATAAGGAACAACATCATACCCTTTTGTCTTCATCAGTTTATACAACCCTGGCTCGAATGTGGAATGCATAAAAGCACCCATAGATCCGCCCAGTTTGGTATATTCAGTAGCTAATAAAGTCATTATATGCTGATAATCAGCCCCATTGCTCACGTGGTTATCAATAAATACATCCGGGTCTGTCATCTGATAAATCTGCTGGAGAGCTCTTGCATTCCTGGAATCAGCCTTGATAAAATCCCTGTTTAGATCAAGATTTCTTGCATTTCCCCGGGAGCCAAAAGCATCCGGGCCATTCTGATCTACCCTGAAATCTGTGCTGCGGTTTAATGCCCCGCCGATATTATAGAGAGGGACAACAGCCAGTACCACATTATCCGGTAACTTCTTTTTCCCAAGCGCAAGATCCCGGAGCAGCATCATACTGGCATCAATTCCATCAGGTTCACCAGGGTGAATCCCGTTATTGATGAGGATGATCCGTTTATTTTTACTGCGGAGGCTGGCGAAATTAAAATCTTTGGAAGGAGAATAAACAACGAGATTAAGCGGGTAACCACTATCAGTATTCCCGATCTCCATCATATGTATCTGCGGGAACTTTTTTACTAAAACGCGATAGTAGGCGATACATTCATCATAGGTAACTGTTTCTTTCCCCTGAGTCCGCTCATACCGGGTGGTAAGGTCTTGTGCAATAGCGGGGGAGCATAGCAAAACCAACAATGCAATCTTTATAAGCTGTTTCATAGAGGAAAATGATATAGATAAAACAAAGAAATGATCGGCGACTAAGATTTTGGCATATTGTAATCTCATAACCGGGCTCTCCATAGGAACCCGTGTTAACATGGGTAAAACAAAAAGCCCTTCCCAGTTACAGGAAGAGCAATTGCATCAAATATTTTAATTCAAAAGCTGCTTAAGCGATAGCATTCACTTTCTTAGTGAGTTTGCTTTTCAGGTTGGCTGCTTTATTCTTGTGAATGATATTGCGTTTAGCCAACTTGTCAATCATAGAGATCACGTCAGTCAACTTCTCGTCAGCAGCCGCCTTCTCAGTCAATTTCTTCAGATCACGGATCGCGTTACGGGTAGTTTTACCGTGGTAACGGTTACGCTCATTCCGTTTGTTGCTTTGACGGACGTCTTTTTTCGTTGCTTTATGGTTTGCCATTTTTGTAATTTCAAGTTTCGGACGGCAAAGGTAACTATTACTTTCTTAGAAAACAAAAAATTCCGAAATAATCCCGTTTTGCCTAAAGCACAAATGTACACAAAAACCCCTTTAAGTGTATTGCTAACAATCAACTAAACATATATTAACAAATTCAACCTATGAAATCCTTTTTTCCTCTTCTCCTTTATCAAAAAACGAACGATATTTGCAATCCCATATATTATATTGTGGGGCCATTCATTAGAATAGCAATTTGAATCGAAGCTTTAGCAAAATATGTTGTAAATGAAGGACTTCTCATTTGTTACCAACTCACATCCTGCCTACATTGAATCTTTATACCAGGATTACCGTAAAGACCCTGGTGCAGTAGACCCTGAATGGGGCAAGTTTTTTGAAGGGTTTGACTTTGCGGTAAATAACGTTAATGGAAAGGCAGGGGCACCGGCAGCAGCCGGAGCTGGGCTACCAGTGAGCAGTGATCAGTTAACAAAGGAGCTGAATGTTTACCGGTTGATACAGGCTTACCGTAAAAAGGGCCACCTGATCTCCAAAACCAATCCTATCCGCGAAAGGAAGGACAGACAAGCCAACCTGGATATCTCTTTTTATGGTTTATCCGAGGCCGACCTCAAAACCGAATTTTATGCCGGTCAGGTCCTGGGTCTTGGAAAGACCAGCCTGGAAAACATCGTAAACCGTGTTAAAACAGTGTATGCCGGTCCTGTAGGACTCGAATTCACCTATATTAACGACGCTAAAAAGGTGGAATGGCTGCAACGTGAAATGGAAACCACTTTCCAGAAACCACTGAGCCTGGAACAACGTAAGCGCATCCTGCTGAAACTGAACCAGGGTGTTATGTTCGAAAGATTCCTCCACACTAAATATATCGGTCAGAAAAGATTCGGACTGGAAGGTGGTGAAAACACCATCCCGGCCCTGGATGCTATCATCAGTACCGCTGCCATCAAAGGCGTTCAGGAAGCTGTTATCGGTATGGCTCACCGCGGCCGTCTGAGCGTATTGGCAAATATCCTTGGTAAAACGTATGAGCAGATCTTCAATGAATTTGAAGGCCATGCCGTACCAGACCTTACCATGGGTAGCGGAGACGTTAAATACCACCTGGGCTTCCACTCCATCGTAGAAACCCCTGAAGGTAACAAGGTGAACCTCCAGCTGATCCCCAACCCTTCCCACCTGGAAGTGGTAGATCCCCTGGTTACCGGTTACGCCCGCAGCAAGGCAGACGTTATCTACAACAGCGATTACGATAAGATCCTGCCTATCCTCATCCACGGTGATGCCGCGGTTGCCGGTCAGGGTGTGATCTACGAACTGTTACAGATGTCTGCCCTCAAAGGTTACTATACCGGTGGTACCATGCACCTGGTGATCAACAACCAGATAGGCTTTACCACTGACTTCGATGATGCCCGTTCTTCCGACTACTGTACTTCTATTGCTTCTACCGTACAGGCTCCTGTATTCCATGTAAATGGAGATGATGCAGAAGCAGTGGTGAAAGTGGCTGAGATAGCTACCCGCTACCGTCAGGAGTTCAATTCAGATATATTCATCGACTTACTGTGCTACCGCAGACATGGCCATAACGAAGGTGATGAACCTAAGTTCACCCAGCCAAGCCTGTATGCACTGATAGATAAACATCCTAATCCAAGGGAAGTATACACCCAGTACCTGCTGAACAACGGTGAAACCGCTGCACAGGAAATGGCCAAGGAAATGGAGAAGAGTTTCTGGGCAGATCTCCAGGAACGACTGGACGAGGTAAGGCAGCACCCGCTTCCTTATACTTACCAGAAACCGGAAGAATGGTGGGCTTCCCTGCGTAAATCTAAATCCGAAGATTTCGAGAAATCCCCTGTTACTGCCGTAAAGGAAGAGGATATCAAACGCCTGTTTGGCGCCCTCACCCAATGGCCAAAGGAATTCGTGCCTTTACGTAAAGTAGAGAAACTGCTCCAGGAAAAGATCAAGGTATTTGAAGCAGAAGGCAAGATCGACTGGGCTACCGGCGAACTCCTGGCTTATGCTACTTTACTCACGGAAGGTAAAGACGTTCGTATGAGCGGGGAAGACGTGAAGAGAGGTACTTTCTCTCACCGTCACGCTATCCTGTTCGATGAAAATACAAATGCTACCTATAACAGGTTAGGCAACTTACAGGAAAAACAAGGCCAGTTCCGCATCTACAACTCTTTGCTGAGTGAGTTTGCAGTACTGGGTTTTGAATACGGCTACGCAATGGCCAATCCCAACACCCTGGTGTTGTGGGAAGCACAATACGGCGACTTTGCCAACGGTGCACAAACAGTAATAGACCAGTACGTGACCAGTGCAGAACAGAAATGGGGTACACAAAACGGACTGGTAATGTTATTGCCACATGGATATGAAGGGGGCGGACCAGACCACTCCAATGCCCGTCCTGAAAGATTCTTACAGGCATGTGCTGAAATGAATATCATTGTTACCAATATCACTACTTCTGCCAACTTCTTCCACGCATTGCGCCGCCAGTTAACCTGGCAGTTCCGCAAACCGCTGGTAAACTTTGCACCAAAAGCTAACTTACGTCATGTGGGTTCTTACTCTCCTTTATCTGCTTTCACAGAAGGCGGATTTAAAGAAGTACTGGATGATGAATTTGTAGAGGATGCATCAAAAGTGAAGAAAGTATTGTTATGTACTGGTAAGATGTATTTTGACCTGAGCGAGAAACAACAGAAGGATAACAGGAAAGATGTGGCGATCGTGAGGCTGGAACAGTTATATCCTTTACCGGTACAACAACTGGAAGCGCTGAATCAGAAATATAAAGCTGCCACCTGGTTCTGGGTACAGGAAGAACCGTTAAATATGGGAGCAGCGTCTTACCTTCAGATGAACTTAAAGCAGATCAATTATGGTGTAATCAGCCGTAATCCAAGTGCAGCTACGGCTACAGGGTATGCGAAGGTTCACGGACGTGAGCAGCTGGAGATCATTGAAACAGCTTTTAACATTTAAAGAATCACAGAAATTAGAAATATGGCTATCGAAATCAAAGTTCCTACGGTAGGAGAATCTATAAGCGAGGTAACAATTGCAAAGTGGTTGAAGAAAGACGGAGATTATGTGCAGCAGGATGAAGTGATCTGTGAACTGGAATCTGAAAAAGCCACCTTTGAACTGAATGCAGAGAAGGCGGGTATCCTGAGAATTGCAGCCCCTGAAGGCGCTACTTTGAAAGTAGGCGATGTGGCTTGTAGTATTGACACTGACGCTGCAGCTCCTGCAGGCAGTACACCGGCGCCGGCCGCTCAGCCAGCCGCAGCTCCCGTTGCAGCACCTGCACCAGCCGCTGCTCCTGCTCCTAACAAAGGAACGATAGAGATGAAGGTGCCTACTGTGGGAGAGTCTATCAGTGAAGTAACTTTGATCAAATGGATCAAGAACAATGGCGACTACGTAGAGCGTGATGAAGTGATCTGTGAACTGGAATCTGAAAAGGCCACCTTCGAACTGAATGCAGAAGAAGCAGGTGTGTTAGAAACCCTTGCCAAAGAAGGAGACGTATTAAAAGTAGGCGATATCGCCTGTAAAATAGATACCAGTGCTGCCCGTCCTGCGGGTAAAGCACAACCTGCTGCGGCAGTGGCTGCCCCTAAAGCGGAAGCAGCTCCACAGGTACAGCAGGCACCGGTTACGGCTATCCCTAACGATATCAAAGCTACCCCTGTAGCGGCGGCCGTTATTGCCGACAAACACGTAGATCCATCCTCTATTAAAGGTACCGGTGCTCATGGCAAGATCCTGAAAGATGATGTATTTGCAGCATTGCAGAACCCGGGTGTGGCTATCGGTCAGGAATTGTTTGGCCGTACAGAGCGTCGTGAGAAAATGAGCAACCTGCGTAAGACTGTTTCCCGCCGCCTGGTGGAAGCCAAGAATACAACGGCTATGCTCACTACCTTCAATGAGGTAGACATGACTGCCATCATGGAGCTGCGTGCTAAATACAAAGAAGTATTCAAGAAACAACACGAAGTGAACCTGGGCTTTATGAGCTTCTTTACCAAGGCTTGTTGCTTTGGTTTACAGGAATTCCCTTCCGTGAATGCTTACATAGATGGTGAAGAACTGGTGTACCACGATTTCTGTGATATCTCTATTGCCGTATCTGCTCCGAAAGGACTGGTAGTACCGGTAATACGTAATGCAGAAAGCCTGGATATGGCTGGTATCGAGAAGAAGGTGGTTGAACTGGCTACCAAAGCCCGCGACAACAAACTCAAAATGGAAGAAATGACCGGCGGTACTTTCACTATCACCAATGGTGGTGTGTTTGGTTCCCTGCTCAGTACTCCTATCATCAACATCCCGCAGTCTGCTATCCTGGGTATGCACAAGATCCAGGAGCGTCCTATGGCGGTGAACGGACAGGTAGTGATCCGTCCTATGATGTACGTAGCGCTGAGTTATGATCACCGTATTATCGATGGTCGTGAATCCGTAAGCTTCCTGGTACGTGTAAAAGAAATGCTGGAAAATCCTGAACAACTGTTGTTCGGTAAGGACCCAATGAAAGCATTATTGAAATTATAAAAGTTTTTAACTGCATTAAAGCTCCGTTAGGAGCTTCGTGTTTGTAGTAAAACATAATATTCTATTTGACTCCGTAGGAGTCCCCTAAACGGCTAATATCAGGGGACTCCTACGGAGTCTGTGTTTTGTTTTTAAAGATATTTGCTACAAACACGAAGCTCCTAACGGAGCTTTAATGCTGCGAAGATTTTCAGATAAGAATTTTTGGCTCCATTCGATTCGCGTTTGTAGCAAATATTTAGTCAGCAAATTTGGCTCCGTTAGGAGCCTCGTGTTTGTAGCAAACGTACAATACAACAAAACACAGACTCCGTTAGGAGTCCCCTCTTTATTATAACTTATTAGTATGACCCGCTGGGAAAATTACTTATCTACTGCAGAAGAAATCATACTCGTTTATGACGGAGAAGTGCCCCTGCACCATTTCCTGAAAGGGTTCTTTAAACAGCGTCCTTATATGGGCAGCCGTGATCGTCGCTGGGTATCGCAGCTGGTGTATCATTACTACCGCTTAGGGCACCTGTGGAAAGATGAAAGAGCTGTGCCGGAGAGAATATTAAAGGGTACTTTTCTATGTGAATCTGAGAACAATGAACTATTGCAGTTTTTCCGTCCTGAATGGAATGAAAAGATAATCCTGTCACTGGCAGAGAAGTTATCTATACTTTCATTTGATGGAGATGTAAAAGATATCTTTCCCTTATTATCTCTTCTTTCAGAAGATATTGATGCGACTAAATTTGCTTATTCTTTCTTCACACAGCCTTATCTTTTTATCCGCACAAGGAATAAAAAACAAGCTGCTATCATAAAACTGCTGGAAGCAGCAAACATCACATTCACAGCTGTCAGCAATGAGAGTATTGCGTTACTCAACAGTACCAAAATAGATACTATTATCACTGATAAAAGCTGGTATGAGATCCAGGACCTTTCTTCACAGAAAGTGGGAGATCTGTTCCATGCAAAAGCAGGAGAAACATGGTGGGATTGCTGTGCAGCAAGCGGCGGGAAATCTATCATGTTAATGGACAAGGAACCGGGCGTAAAACTGCTCGTTAGTGACGTACGGTCCTCTATACTCCAAAACCTGCATCAGCGCTTTAAAGAGGCTAATATCCGCAGTTATGAGGATGTTATACTGGATCTCACATCCCCTGTCACCAATTCCCCTGTAGCTACCAGGAAATTCGATCAGATCATACTGGATGCACCCTGTACCGGTTCCGGTACCTGGGGCCGTTCTCCGGAGAACCTGTATTATTTTGATGAAGAGAGTATAGCTACTTACCAGGATTTACAAAAACGTATAGCAGAGAATGTAGTACAGTTGTTAAAACCCGGAGGATCATTGATCTACATCACCTGCTCTGTTTTTAAGAAAGAGAATGAAGAGGTAGTACAATACATAGAAGAAAAGACAGGCTTGAAAAAGGAGGAGGGAGGGGTGATAAAAGGTTATGATGAGAAGGCTGACAGTATGTTTGCCGTGAGGCTGATAAAAGCTACAACTTAAAATTCAATGTAGCGAGGAAGGTAGTACCTAACTGGCTGAAATGTGAGCCATCATAAGTAACAATACCATACCGGCCATTAAAGGTAATAGCATTGATATTCCTTTTAACAAGAGCCGCATCATTTAAAACAGCCTGGCCCTCGGTATTTAATGCTTTCAGCTTATACTCAGGAAGGATATTCAAAATGTTGTTTACGGCCAGTGATACACCCAGCCGGCGGTTGAACTGGTAACTTATATGGATGTCCGTCACCACTTTGCTGTTAAAAACCAGTTTTATATTCCTGTTCAATCCTTCGCTGCGGAAAGTAGCAGGGCCAAATAGTGAATTGTTCAGGAAAAAGCCCCACCTGTTTAGTGTAAGATCAGTACCCAATATGGCTTTATATTTTGGTCTGCTCGTTAACAGCAATGCTTCCTGTGTATAGTCAAAAACAGCCTGCCCTGCATTTGCGATCAGTTTTGGGTTTGAGACCATACCAAGCAGCCTGTTTGAAATAGTATAATTACCTGCAAGATTAACCGTTAACCAGCTACCCGGATTTATCTGTATGTTCCTGTAATTAGCCACCAGGTCAATGCCCTGTGTGTTAGTCCTTATACCATTAGTAAAAAAACTGACACCAACAATGCCATTGGCCGTTAACACTTCATCCAGTTGCGTACTACCGCGGGAAGTATGCCCTATGTTGGAACTCAGGATGATCCTGTCTTTGATATCAATATTGTAATAATCCAGTGTAAGGCTAAAGTCCTTTGAAGGTCTCAGACCAAATCCTGCAGTAAAGTTGAGCGATCGCTCCGGTTTCAGGCTGGGGACTTCCAGTAAATGGGCCTGCACACTTTTATTGCTTATTACTCCTTGTGTCTGGATGCCATGTCCCGGAACAAAAATCTGTTGTGCAATCTGCAGGTTTACCTGGTGCAGGCCTGGTGCACGGAAGCCGGTGGATACAGACGAACGCAGGGTTAGTTTATCACCCATCAGTTTAGTTCTCCCACTCACCTTCCACACAAAGGCACTGCCAAAATCATTGTAATATTCCTGTCTTGCTGTAGCATTGATCAGTACCGACTTTGAAAGATCATAGCTTACATCAAGGTAGCCGCCAATATTAAAGCGATACGCTTTAATAGCATTAGCTGCACTGATGCCGAAAAAAGAAATAGGACCAATGCCGGAAGAAGAGGCAGTGTCTCCTTCAATAATCCGGAAGCGCTCATTACGGAATTCATATCCAAAACCAATAGATAACCTGTCACTGACCGCTCTTGTAATATCAATATTTCCTACTACATGATTAAAAGCATAACCACCAGGCTTGAATGAAACGGGGCTTTGTGCTTCCAGTGAAGGGTTCCAGGTATTGTTCACTGAATACAACTGTCTGTTTCCTCCAATAGTAAGGCTGATATCAGTATTCCAGCTGCCTACCTCACTTTTTAAGCCAAGGGTAGCATTATAGTCATTGAGATCTCCTGCAAACGTGGGCCCAAAACCGAGATACTCAGTGCCGGCAGCATGTAATAAATTATAGGGGTCCTGTTTCCAGTAAGGGGTTCTGTAATTGGCAAAGCTTTGGATTTTTTTATACACGTAAGCCGCATTGGCATAAAAGGTGGTGTTGTCTTTTAAAGGAATACCGGCGTTGACAAGGAATTTTGCAGACCTGTTGATGGGTGTTCCGTTGATATTATTGGCATCCGGGAAACGTGCGAGGTATGCTTTTACCTGAGCAAGACCCGCAGCAGTACCATCGCCGAGATCTTTGTTATCCTGTTCTGCATCTACTATGCCGGGACGGTTTGTTTTATTTTCCTTCTGGAAATTAATCGTGTAATTGATAAATCCTTTGGTCCCGATATTGGCGCCGCTGTTAAGACTGGTTGACAGCGAAAAACCATCGCCTTTATGTGTAATGCCGCTGGCTATTTTAAAATTTGTGTATTCGAACCGGTCTTTAAGAATGATATTCATGACACCTGCAATAGCATCCGATCCATATTGGGCAGAGGCGCCGTCGCGTAAGATCTCTACCCGTTTAATGGCGTCGGTAGGAATGGCGGAGAGATCGGTTTCTGTTTCACCGCGTCCCGGTGAGGTCTGTATATACACCAGCGAACCGGCATTCTTTCGTTTTCCGTTTATCAATATCAGTGTACGGCTGGGGCCCATGTTCCTTATCTCATAGGGGTCCGACAAAGACGTGGCATCATGTACAGGCATGTTAATGGTATTAAAAGAAGGGGCCCGCAACTGCAACGCTTTATCAAATGATAACTGACCGGTGGTCTGCAACTCAGCAGCATTGATGTTATCAACAGGAAGTGGCGTATTGGTAAACGTTCGTTGTGATGCACGGCTGCCTACAGTTACGACTACCCCGCTCAGGTCCGCCACAGCATTGCTGAGCATTATATCTCTTCTTATATCTGCATTTTCAATTTTAACAGTAGTTGAGTGACTGTTATATCCAACACTGCTGAAGAGAATTTTATGAGTCCCGCTACCAAGTAATAGCCGGTAATTTCCATAGGCATCTGTAACAGTTCCTTTAGGGATGCCCATAATGATCACAGATGCATTTGGCATCGGCTCGCCTTTTTCATTTCTTACAGTTCCTCTTAGCAGGTTTGGCTGGTCATTAATGTAGCCGGAGCCTCCTGTTTTTAAGCCGGATGTTTCTGAAATGATGATCTGAGTGGCCGTAATTTTTTTGAATGTCAGCCCAAGAGGGGTAAGCAGGTTATAGAGCGCTGTATCAGTATTGTAGCTGTCCGTTTTGATGGCTGCTACCATTTTATTCTGAACAATATTTTCTCTGTACAGGATATTGATATTGTATTTTTTTTCGAATGCTGTCAGTACGTTTTTCAGCGGAACTTTATCATCCTGGTTATTACCCAATTGCACAAAGTCCTGTCCCTGCAGTGTATTTACTGCACAGGTCAACAGGCTTATCACAATAAACCATACCCTTAGCATGCGTAGGATCATATGCTCATAACAGTTTCTTGCTAAAAAGGTGACTTACTCTATAATAATATCCCGTCCGTTTTTGGTGATAGAAGCATTCAGCAACTCAGAAAGAGTGTTCAGCAGCAATTGTTCATTTTGTAACTCCAATGTTCCGGAAATGTGCTGTTCTGACAGGTCCTTGCGCCGGAAAATGAAACTATAACCAAAATAGGCTGTAAGGGTTTGGCATACTTCCCTGGCTGGTGTTTTTTCAAACCTGTATTTGTGTTTCATCCATGATGTATACAACTCAGGGTCTATAGGGCTGATAATAATTTTTCCAAGTGATGCATCAAACTGGCAGTAATCGTCAGGTTGCATAATCGTTTGCTGCTTCAGCGCCGGAACACTGAATTTTACTTTCCCTTTCTGAAGCATTACGCCTGTAGTACTATCATTACTTTTCACATTGAATTCGGTTCCAAGTACTTCAATTTCCGCATTGGCTGTATATACTTTGAAGTGCTGTGTTTCCCCGGTAGTAGCGATATGTCTTACTTTGAAAAATGCCTCACCGCTTATCCATACTTCTCTTTTATGCTCCTGCCAGCTGCTGAGGTACCTGATCTTTGAATGGGCATTCAGCACAACTTCAGAACTATCAGGCAGCCATATCGTTTTAGTTGCTGCATAAGGAGTAGCAATGACTGTATAAGAAGGTTTCATGAAATAGTATACCAGCGCACCACCCAATAGTATACCGGTAACAACGGCAGCTACGCTCAGCCATTTTGGGAATAAGGTAGCCACTTTGGAACTCTCCTGGTTTTTATAACCAATTGTCTGATCAATGCTTTGCTTGAGATCAGTATAAAAGTTTTCCGCTACCGGTTCCTGTTTAAAATCAAAAGAACGGATAATATCTATTGCTTTCTGGACTGTTTCTTTTTTATGTGGATTGGATTTTACCCAGGCGGCCCATGATTTGTTGCTCGCTTCTTCCGGGTTCAGTACCCAGTTGATAAACGATTCATCCTGAATAAAATCTTCGGTTTGATAAAGCCGGTACTTGTCCATAGCATTTTTCATTACAGGTCCATTGTTAGGAGAAAAATACAAAAAATTACTCCATTCTGGCTAATAACATTGCGTTTACACTTTCCAGTCCCATATTACAATACTCCAGGTTTCACCATCAGGAGCCTGGTACTCGTAAATGGTATTAAACCCGATCCGTTTATGAGCATTCAGGGAACGCTGATTCCGGTTTGAGATCTCTGTTATGGCAAAGTCATACTTATTTTCAAAGTGTTTTTTATATTCAGCATAACAGCTGTCCAGAATGCCTTTCCCTCGGTATCCTGCTGCAACACAGACCTGGCCGACAACGATATACTGATAATCAGATATTTTTTTATTACGAAATGTTATGTTGTCAAAGGCATCGAACATAGGAATCAGTATAGGTATATCCAACTTCGACTTTTCCGTCATTGCCAGTAAATAGGCTATAACGCGGTCATCATCTTTAGCAATGATACTTTCTTCAATACTGTTCATTTTTTGCAGATCCCCAAAACTATGGGAAACTGTTACAAAACCCTCTGCTGCAATCTGTTCACTTGTTAAACCGGCCGGCAGATTATTTTTCTGCAGTTCCAGGATCTGTAACAGGTCTTTGTCCGTTTTTGATGTCGTATAAACTATCATACTCGTAAAAATATTAAAAGGGGGCGGCATTTGCGATATTACCGCCCCCCAACTGCACAGGTCAACCACTTTTACAATCTAAAATTCAATGTAGCCAGGAAGGTAGTACCCAGTTGGCTGAAGTGGGAAGCATCGTAGGTAACCATGCTATACCGGCCATTAAAAGTGATAGCATTGATATTGCTTTTCAACTGTACAGGATCGTTTAAAACGGCCTGTCCGTCACTGTTTAATGCTTTCAACTGATATTCCGGTGTGATATTCAGGATATTGTTTACTGCTATAGAAGCACTTACCCGGTTACCGAAGCGGTAGCCTATATTAATGTCCGTCAGCACTTTGGTTTTGAAAACCAGTTTCAGGTTCTCATTCAGCCCGTCATTGCGGAAAGTAGCAGGTCCGTATAATGTATTATTCAAACTGAAGCTCCATTTGCTGATATCCAGGTCACCGCCCAATATAGCTTTGTATTTTGGCCTGCTGGTTAAAAGCAGCGCTTCCTGTATATAGTCAAAGGTCGACTGCCCCGCATCGCTAATGAGCTTTGGATCTGTAGGGGCACCATCCAGTTTATTGGAGATGGTATAGTTACCTGCAAAGTTAAGGGTAAGTCTGCCGGAGGTGCCGATCAGCAGATTCTTATAAGTGGCCACCACATCAATTCCCTGTGTTTTTGTACGGATACCATTGGTGAAGAAGCTAACGCCTACAATACCATTGTTGGTCAATACAGTGTCCAGCGCTGCAGTTCCGCTGGCAGTGTGGGTAATGTTAGAACTCAGGATGATCCTGTCTTTAACATCAATATTGTAATAATCAATAGTAAGGCTGAAGTTCCTTGATGGTTTGAAGCCCAAACCTGCTGTAAAGTTTACGGATTTCTCCGGTTTCAGAGCGGGTACTCCCAGCAAATGTGCCTGGGGGCTGTGGTTATTTACAATACCTTTTGTCTGGATGCCCTGGCCCGGAACAAAACTTTGCTGTGCAATCTGCAGGTTTATCTGGTGCAGACTTGGTGCACGGAAGCCTGTGGATATGGATGAACGCAGGGTAACCATATCATCCGCTAATTTGGCTCTTCCGCTTATCTTCCATACAAAGGCGCTACCAAAATCGCTGTAATATTCCTCTCTGACAGTACCGTTGAAAAGCAGGGAATGAGTAAGATCATAGCTCACGTCTAAGTATCCGCCCATATTAAAACGGTTTGCTTTCAGCGCATTGGGCTGACTGATACCCGGAAAAGAGTTAGCACCCTCACCGGAGTAGGAGGCAGTATCCCCTGCAATGATCTGGAAATTCTCACTCCGGAACTCACTACCAAAACCTACAGACAGTTTATCACCCACCGCTTTGGTAATATCAATATTTCCTACCATCTGGTTAAAAGAAAAACCACCGGGTTTGAAAGAGATAGGACTATTTGCCCCTAAAGAATGATTCACGGTATTATCTACTGTATATAACTGTTTGTTACCTCCGGTAGTAAAGCTGATATCATGTGTCCATCCGTCTTTTTCTGTTTTAAATCCAACTGTGGCATTGTAATCATTCAGATCGCCCTGGAAGGTAGGTCCATAGCCCAGGTATTCAGTTCCGGCAGCATGCAGCAATCCATAATCCTGTTTCCAGTAAGGCGTACGGTAATTGGCATAGCTTTGCACCTTCTTGTATATATAGGCCGCATTGGCATAAAAGGTAGTATAGTCATTTATGGGAAGGCCGGTGTTCACCAGGAATTTAGCAGCAGTACTGGTGGGTGTGCCATTGATATTCTTTGCATCCGGAAAACGTGCCAGGAAAGCCTTTACATTCGCAAGACTTGCTTCGGACCCATCGCTCAGATCTTTGTTATCCTGCTCTGCATCTACTTTACCGGGGCGATTGGTTTTATTCTCTCTTTGAAAATTAATGGTATAATTGATGAAACCTTTACGGCCAATATTGGCGCCGCTGTTAAGACTTGTTGACAGTGAAAATCCATCACCTTTATGGGTAATACCGCTGGCTATTTTAAAGTTGGTGTACTCGAACTTATCTTTCAGAATAATGTTCATAACACCGGCAATGGCATCAGAGCCATATTGAGCGGAGGCGCCATCGCGCAGGATCTCTACTCGTTTGATGGCATCTGTAGGAATGGCTGCAAGATCAGCGCCTGTTTCACCACGTCCCGGCGATGTTTGAATATATACCAGTGCACTGGGGTTCTTACGCTTACCATTAACCAGTATCAAAGTGCGGCTGGGTCCCATGTTCCTGATCTCATAAGGGTCCAGTAAAGAAGATGCATCATTCACCGGCGTGTTAACAGTATTAAAAGAAGGTACCCTTAATTGTAATGCTTTATCAAATGATAACTGACCGGTGGTCTGTAGTTCCGATGCACTGATATTGTCAACAGGAAGCAGTGAGCTGGTGGATGTTCGTTGTGAGGCACGGCTACCTACAGCTACTATTATTTCGCTTAAGTCAACCGCAGCAGTGTTCAGGATAATATCCTTTGTTATGTCTGTATGTTCTATTACAACAGGAACAGAAGAAGGGGTGTAGCCTATACTGGTGAAGGAAATTTTGTAGGCACCGGCAGGGAGTGACAGTTGATAAGCTCCGCCGGCATTTGTAGAGGTTCCGCCTTTTTGTCCGGTGATGGTTACAGATACATTTTCCAGCAGTTCACCTTTTTCATTTTTTACAGTTCCTTTTAATATGCTCTGCGAAATTGCAGACGTGCAGACATGCAGCAGTATAGCCATCACAATGATGGCATGAATGAACTTATTCATACGATTTAGAATTTAGATAGATTCTGGTTAAGAGTATTTACCTTTTTAACCGCAAGTATATATTGTAATGGTTTGCAGGCCTGCATCAACCCATTATTACCAGCGGATCAGATACAAGAGGAGGAAGCCCCGGAAATTACCCCATGGGTTTAAAACTTTTTTTATTTAGAGAATTCCTTTAGTGGAGATGAAGTAATACAAGAAGCAGTACCCGGGAACCAGGCATGTTTTCGCGGAGGGTGGTAATAGCCCGTCCCATTAATTTGTAAGATGCTTTCACAGAAAGATTCATGTTTTGGGCAATGTCTTCAAAGTTTAGTCCTTCATAATAGCGCAGGTAAATAACTTCTTTTTGTTTAGCGGTGAGTTTATGCAGCAGACTTTCGATCTGTTCTCTGGTTTGCTTCCTGTCTTCATTCTGAAGCATGAGGGTTTCCGGCGATAGTTCCAGTTCAAAACTGTATTCATTTCCCTCTTCCGGGTGTAACGGTCTTAATTTATTTTTCTTCTCAATTGTGTGGAGAATGGAGGTACGGACAGATTTGAAAAGATAACTTTTGATAGAGTGGTGAATGGTTAACTTATACCGGTTTGTCCATAACCATACAAATACATCATGCAGGCAATCCTGTATAACCGGCAGATCAACATTGAACTTAAGTCCATATTGTGTTAACTGCCGGACATATTTATTGTAGAGATGAGTGAACGCGTCATAATTTCCTGATTTTATTTGTGTTATCAGGGCCTGGTCTTCGTGTAAATTATTTAAGTCAAAGGTTGCGTTGGCCATGTAAGAATCACATTGTTCAGATTGTTGTAATATGTAAATAAAAATTATATAATATTTATTAAAGGCTTTTTGTAATATAATAATAAAAAAGCTTACTTCATATAACATGATAAAATTTTAATATTCATATCTGGTCTGTTTGATGAAAAGAATAAAAATGGAGAGAAGACTGTTAAAAAGAGTCATACGTATATTGGATACTGCACTTGGTCATATATGTTTTGAATTTTACAGGTAACGATGTAGTTTCCATTTAGAAAACTATGTCATGAAACCAACTCAAATATACCTTTTCATCTGCCTCTTAATTTCGACAGTAGTAACAGCCCAAACTCCTGCTGTACCCGCACACGGCACTGTGATCTCTGAAAAGCTGGTTTCGAAGATTCTTCATGAAAATCTCGTGGGACTGAATGAAACCAGGCATGTTATGATTTATCTGCCGCCGGGATATGCGACATCAGGTAAATCTTATCCGGTGGTATATTATTGCCATAGTATGTCGGGGAGTGCTGAAACGATCATTGAAGGTACACCAGCCATCAGGTTGCTCGAACGCGCATTTACAGCAGGCGTAATAAAAGAAGTGATTTTTGTAGTAGCCGATTATTCGACGTCTGCGGTGGGAAGTCTCTATGGAAATTCTCCTGTCAGTGGTCGCTGGATCGATTTCACCACACAGGAGCTGGTCCCCTTTATTGACAGCAAATTCCGTACTATCCGGCATAGTGAAAGTCGCGCGGTAGTCGGTGATTTCATGGGGGGGCGTGGTGCATTGACACTGGCCATGACCCACCCGGAGATCTTCAGCGTTGTATATGCTATGCATCCGGTAGCGACAGGCATGGGCTACCTTCCCTGGACAGAACTTGGGATCGATTGGAAAAAAATCATACAAGCTAAATCACTTACTGATCTCGGCGATGTTCAAAAAGATGTCCGCACAAGTATCTTCATTGCCGTCAGTCAGGCTTTTCTTCCTAATCCTTCACGTCCTCCTCTTTACTGCGATTTTTTCATGGATCTGGAAAACGGGGAAGTGAAAGTAAACGTAGAAAACATGTTAAAAGCCAAGAAAGGATTTCTGCTGGAAGGAGCAATAGGGGAGTCTGCAGCCAATCTCAAAAAGTTGCGCGGTATTGCGTTCGACTGGGCCCGGTATGATGGAAACTACGACCATATTTTCTCTGCCCGCGTATTTACCCGTGATCTTGATGATTTAGGGATCGAGCATGATGCTGAAGAATATCGTGGCAATCCATGGAACAAGAACTGGGCTGATGATGGACGGTTTTACACACGTCTGTTACCATTCATCGCACGACACATGGTATTCGAATAACCCCTAGATCCTTAACGAGCCACGGAACCCTCTGACGTTATAGTAAGAGGACGCACCGTTATGATACACGAAGACCTTGCCATAACGGCGATCAACAAACAGGGCGCCGCCAAGCGCTCTGATATCAGCAGGTGTTTTCACCCAGCTCGATGTTTTCGTATCAAACTCTCCAAGCTGCTGCAATTCCCGGTATTGTTCTTCCGTTAAAAGCTCAATGCCCATATCATCTGCCATGTTAATGGCGCTATCTTCCGGTTTATGTTCTTTCCTGGACTCCAGCGCTTCATGGTCGTAACAAATACTTCTGCGCTCCTTAGGAGTCTCTGCTGAACAATCATAAAAAATGTATTCGCCTGTCTTTTTATCATGACCAACCACATCCGGTTCACCACCAGTGCTTTCCATTACATTGAGCGACCAGATCTTTTCAGTATTAGCTTCCAGCCTTGCCTGTACTTTAGCCCATTCAAGACCTTTATGGCGGTTCATGTTTTTCTCAAAACGGGCTTTTAATGTTTTGAACAGTTCTTCCCGTTGTGAAGCTGACAAGTTCTTTTTATTCATGATTAAATTTATTCAAAAAAAATGGTCCGCAACAGCAGACCATTTTTTAAAAGTTCTATTGAAATAAATTTATTTAATCCCAGCTCTCTGGATAATTCCGCCGGCAATCACATCATCTCCTTCATAAAACACAGCAGACTGTCCGGGTGCAATACCTTTCACCTGTTCGTAGAAATTCACTTTCACTTTACCATCTTCGTTATATAAGTTGCTCAGAGAAGGAGTACTCTTATAACGTATTTTAGTTAACGCTTCCATGCCTTCAGGGATATGATCGTATTTGATCATGTTAATCCCGCCTACGAACATTTCGCTTCTGTCCAGTTCACTCTCGTTACCTAAAACCACGGTATTGGTTTCAGGAATGATTTCAGTAACGAACATCGGTCTGCCCAGGGCAATTTCGAGCCCTTTACGCTGCCCGATAGTATAAAAAGGGTAACCCTTGTGATGACCTACGATCGTGCCGTCACGCAGTACGAAATTACCACCATTTACACGTTCTTCCAGTCCGTCTACCCGACGTTTTAAAAACCCGCGGTAGTCGTTATCCGGCACAAAGCATATTTCATAGCTTTCTGCTTTCTTGGCCAGTTCAGGATATCCGAAATCTTCTGCCATCTGGCGGATAGCCGGTTTACGGTATCCACCCAGGGGAAGCATGGTGCGTTTTAATACATCCTGTTGTAAACCCCAGAGAACATAACTCTGGTCTTTCAGTTCATCGATGCCTTTGCTTAATACAAAGCGGTCGTTTTCTTCCCTGATCTGTGCGTAGTGGCCGGTGGCAATGAATGCGCAATCCAGTGCGTCCGCTCTTTTCATAAGCGCCCGCCATTTAATGTGTGTGTTACACAGTACACAGGGATTAGGTGTACGTCCTGCTATATATTCATCTACAAAGTTCTCAATTACAAAATCCCCGAATTCATCTCTTATATCCAGCACGAAGTGTGAGAAGCCGTGGTGAACAGCTGCCGCACGTGCGTCGTTAAAGGAGTCCAGGTTACAGCATCCCGTCTCTTTTTTACTGGAACCAGCTGACGCATAATCCCAGGTTTTCATGGTGATACCCACCACTTCATACCCTTGTTCATTCAACATCAGCGCTGTTACCGTACTATCTATACCGCCGCTCATCGCTACCAGTACTTTGCCATGTCTGCTCATCGTTGCATATTATTAAGACGGCAAAATTACTGAAAAATCGCCAAATGGGGGGTGTTACGAACGTGGGACCTAGCTACCTGCTTAAAAGTACCGAAACTAACCTTTAAGGGGTTTATGAACCTGGTTTAACTCCTATATAAGCCCTATCTATATAAGTACGGCTTATATACCTGTTACATAGGGGTTATATAGGGCTTATATACGGGTTATATACCCTAATGGGCAGAATATCAGTAGGTTATCACTACCTATTTACATTCTGGTGCTTTTTTACTACTGATTAACAAGGAATTAGAATATAAGTAAAAGCGTAATGGAAGAAAAGGGTAAAAAATTTATACTTAAAGTTCTTCCGGAGTTATATATTTATTGATCAAAATTCTCTGAATAAATAAAATGGATAACATGTTACCTGTACTAAATAAGGCTCATGTATTGAAGCACCCGGGTTTTGGCATTACGGAGCGTTATTTCAGCTATCCTGAAAAGATCTTACAGTTTGGGACAGGTGTATTACTGCGCGGACTTGTAGATTACCTGGTAGATAAAGCCAACAAAGAAGGCATCTTTGAAGGAAGGATCGTCATTGTAAAATCTACAGACGGGCCTACTACTGATTTCTCTTCCCAGGATAACCTCTATACTACCAGTATCAAAGGAGTAGCCCAGGGAGAGTTGGTGAATCAACGGGTAATCAACGCTTCTGTTAGTCGTGTTTTGCAATCGAATGCAGAATGGAAGGAAGTGTTGAAGTCGGTGCATCAACCCGACTTGCAAATCATCATTTCCAATACAACAGAGGTTGGTATTCAATATGTTGCGGAGAAAATAGACAAAGGCGTACCCGCTTCTTACCCCGGTAAACTGCTGGCCGTCCTTTATGAGCGCTACACCCATTTTAAAGGGGCCTCACACAGCGGTTTCGTCATCGTACCTACAGAACTGGTGGTCAATAATGGCAGCTTATTACAGGAGATCATCTTAAAACTGGCCGCTTATAACGAACTGCCCGAAGCCTTCATCAACTGGATCACTGCCAATAACCAGTTCTGCAACTCCCTGGTAGACCGTATCGTTCCCGGTAAACCCAAAGAATTAGCGACGCTGGAGGAAGAAGCAGGATACAAAGATCAGTTATGGATAGATGCAGAGCCTTACCTGTTATGGGCTATTGAGGGAAATGAAACAACCTCTAATACATTGTCTTTCTGCCAGGCTGATACCCGCATGCTCATCACACCGGATATCACTCCTTACAGAGAACAGAAACTGCGTATTTTGAATGGTAGTCATACGATATCAGTACCCCTGTGTTTCCTCAGCGGACTAAACACCGTGTATGAAAGCATGAGTAATACATACATGCGCACATTCTTCAGAACAGTGATCATGGAAGAAATTGTACCGACTATAAAGGACTCCTGTCCGCAGGCACCTGCCTTTGCAGAAGATGTACTGGACAGGTTTGCCAACCCTTACATCGCGCATAAACTGATCAGCATCACCTTCCAGCAGAGTTCCAAAATGAACGCCCGGAATGTGCGTACCATTTACCGTTATTTTAAACAGGAACATATTGTGCCTCAGCATATGGCACTGGGCTTTGCTGCTATGCTACTTTTCCTGCGTCCTGCAAAAGAAGAGAACGGGGTATATTACGGTTTGCGCGGAACAGAATATTATACTATCACAGATGATAACGCCGCTATTTTTGCTGATCACTGGAAAAATGAAAATGTAGCACTAATGGTGAAACAGGTTTGTGAAGATAAACGCTTATGGGAGATAGACCTGAGCACTATTCCTAATTTCCGTGGGTCCGTAGTAACGCATTTGCAGGAGATCCTGCAAAATGGCTTAGGAACGGATTTAGATTAACTGAACAATAGATTATGAAGCAATTCCTGTGTGCTGATTTCCTGTTACGTACAGAAACAGCCAAACAACTATTCCACGATTATGCCAAAGAGATGCCTATCATCGATTATCATAATCACTTATCACCGGATGAAATAGCAGGCAACAGACAGTTTGAAAGTCTTACTGCTATGTGGCTGAAAGGCGACCATTACAAATGGAGGGCCATGCGGGCCAATGGTGTGGATGAAAAATATATCACCGGCGATACCGATGATCTTACCAAATTCAAACACTGGGCGGCTACTGTGCCTTATACCATGCGCAATCCTTTATACCACTGGACGCATATGGAGTTGCTTAACCCCTTTGGCATAAAGCAATTGCTGGATGCAGACAGTGCTTCATCTATATACAATCAGTGTAATGAGCAGTTGTCTCAATGGAAAGCGCAATCGCTTTTAACACATTTTAAAGTGCATGCATTATGCACCACAGATGATCCCTGCGATACACTGGAACACCATAAAAATATTCAGCAGTCGGCTTTTAATGTAAAGGTATTACCTACTTTCCGGCCGGATAAAGTCCTGGCGGTAGAAGATGTACCTGCATTTAATGCATATGTAGAAAAACTAGGCATAGCGGCTGGTATAGAGGCTACTACTTACAGCAAATTACTGGAAGCACTGCGTAGCAGACATGATTATTTCCATGCTGCAGGTGGCCGTTTATCAGATCATGGTATCAGCACTTTTTACGGTAGTCCGTTTACTGCTGCATCACTGGAAAAGATCTACGTTAAACTGCGTGCAGGGCAAACCGTCACTACAGCTGAAGCGGAAGAATTCAAATCAGGTACTTTGCATTTTATCTGCGAGTGGAACCATGAACGCAACTGGGTACAGCAGTTCCATGTAGGCGCTATCCGCAATAACAATAGCCGTTTATTACAATCCGTAGGTGCAGATGCCGGTGTAGATTCTATCGGCGACTGGCAGGTAGCACAGGCCATGTCTTCATTTTTAGATGGATTGGACAAAAAGGGTAAACTGGCCAAGACAGTAGTATATAATTTAAATCCTGCTTATAACGAGGTATTTGCAACCATGGTTGGTAACTTCCAGGACGGTACAGTACCCGGTAAAATGCAGTTTGGCTCCGGATGGTGGTTCCTGGACCAGAAAGATGGTATGGAAAAGCAAATGAATACCTTAAGCAATATGGGACTGCTGAGCAGATTCGTAGGTATGCTCACTGATTCAAGAAGTTTTCTGTCGTATTCCCGCCATGAATATTTTCGGCGTATTTTGTGTAACCTCATCGGCAATGATGTGGAGAACGGAGAACTGCCGGGAGATATTAAGTGGCTTGGAAAGATGGTGCAGGATATTTGCTACAATAACGCGAAAACATATTTTAAGTTTGAGGATAATGAAGCCAGTTAAAGTTATTTCATTCGGAGAAATTCTGCTTCGGTTGTCGCCGGAGTTCGCGCAGCACAACGCTGCAATATATGTAGGCGGTGCAGAAGCAAATGTAGCTGCTGCACTGGCTAACTGGGGTACGCCTGTTACCTATATCAGCCGGGTGCCTGAGAATGGTATTGCAACGCAGGTACTGCAACAGCTGGAAGAAATAGGCGTAGAAACAGACCGTATGCTGAAAGGCGGAGACCGTATTGGTATCTACTACCTGGAACAGGGGAAAGACCTGAAAAACGCCGGTGTAGTGTACGACAGAAAGTATTCTTCCTTCAGTCAGCTGCAACCTGGTACCGTAGACTGGGACAGCCTGCTGGGTGATGCAGAATGGTTCCACTGGAGCGCACTCACACCCGCACTGAATGAAGACGCAGCTATCATCTGCAAAGAAGTGCTGGAAGCCGCTACAAGAAAAGGACTGATCATCTCCACAGATCTCAATTATCGCAGTAAACTATGGCAATACGGAAAACAACCCATTGCCGTAATGCCTGAACTGGCGCAGTACTGTGATGTGATCATGGGCAATATCTGGGCATCTAACCAAATGCTGAATACCACTTTAAATACGGCTGCATTAACGGCAGAAACAAAGGAAGTATATTTGGAGGAAGCCAATAAAGTAGCGAAAGAAATAAGAGAGAAATATCCACGTTGTAAAAAAGTAGCTTTTACATTCCGCTTTTCAAACGCGCCTACGCATAACTTATATTACGCAACCTGGCATGATGAAAAAGGAGACGTGGTATCAAAACAGTATGAAACAAATGCAGTAGTAGACAGAGTAGGAAGCGGAGATTGTTTCATGGCAGGATTGATCCATGCACAACTGGAAGGGATGAACGCACAGCAAACCATTTCATTTGCCGCTGCCGCCGCCTGGTCCAAGTTATTCCTGAAAGGAGATTTTAATTTAACAGCTAAAGCAGACATTCAAAAACTAATATAGATATGGCACCAGCAACCGCAGAGATCATTGCTGCATTTGAAAATAGTAAGCTCATACCTGTATTTTATCACGAAGAAGAAGAGGTATGTTATGAAGTGATGAAAGCCTGTTATGAGGCAGGGATCCGTGTATTTGAATTTACCAACAGGGGAGAGCATGCACGCCGCAATTTCGCTTATATGCGCGATAAGAAACTGGCCGCTATGCCGGATCTGTTCCTGGGTATAGGCACCATTAAAAGCGCGGAGGATGCAAAGTTGTTTGCCGGTATGGGTGCCGATTTTATCGTAAGCCCTATCACCGATGCCTCTATCGCAGATGCCTGTAAAAAGGAAGTTATTGCCTGGATACCAGGTTGTATGACGCCTTCTGAAATAGCCACTGCGGAGAAAACGGGTGCCACATTTGCTAAATTGTTCCCCGGTAATGTATTGGGTCCCGGTTTCGTGACTGCCATCAAGCCCCTTTTCCCTGATATGAAGTTTATGCCAACAGGTGGGGTAGATGCAACTAAAGAAAGTATGCAAACCTGGTTCGATGCAGGCGTAGTATGTGTTGGGATGGGATCAGGGTTATTAAAAAAAGACCTGATAGAGAAGAAAGACTGGACCGGACTGAAAGCTCAGTTGTCCAAAGCAGTGGATATTGCAAAAGCTATCAAGAAATAAAGAAAAACATTAATAAATGCAAACGTTTGCATTATTGGTTGCAGAGTTGTAAATTGACTATACTTTATAAATTCCAAAATGAAAGGCATGGATACCACTACAATTGGCAGATATCGTTGGCGCATTTGTGCCCTCCTATTCTTTGCAACTACTATCAACTATATAGACAGGCAGGTGATCGGACTCCTGAAACCTATGTTGGAAAAGGATTTCAACTGGACAGAAGTTGATTATGGCCACATCGTTACCGCATTTTCCGCTTCCTACGCAATCGGGTTATTACTGTTCGGCCGTCTGGTAGATAAGATCGGCACCAAAATGGGCTACATTCTTTCCATCATTGTATGGAGCGTAGCTGCTATGGCACATGCCCTGGCAAAATCTACCATCGGCTTTGGTATGGCCCGCGTATTACTGGGCCTGGGTGAATCCGGCAACTTTCCTGTAGCCATTAAATCAGTAGCAGAATGGTTCCCTAAAAAGGAACGTGCGCTGGCTACCGGTATTTTTAATTCCGGGGCTAATATTGGGGCCGTAGTGGCGCCGATAGTAGTACCCTGGCTGGCAGGTACTTATGGCTGGCAACAGGCGTTTATATGGACTGGCGTGCTTGGTTTTATATGGCTCATCTTCTGGATATTCATGTACGAAATTCCTGCCCGGCATAAAATGCTTACCACAGAAGAATTTGATTATATCCATAGTGATCATGATGAAGTGAGGGATATTACTCAGGAAAAACCACGTATCGGCTGGATGCAATTATTAGCTATCCGTCAGACCTGGGCCTTTGTATTCGGGAAACTACTCACAGATCCTATCTGGTGGTTCTTCCTCTTCTGGTTACCTTCTTATTTCTCTACTACATTCCACCTCGATTTTACAAAACCTAACATACAGCTGATCATCATTTATACCGCCAGTACCATTGGTAGTATTGGTGGCGGGTACTTATCTTCCTGGCTGATCAAATCGAGGCAATGGCCGGTATTCAGGGCCCGTAAAGCTTCCATGTTGTTATTTGCGGTGTGTATAGTACCGGTGATCTTTGTAAAGCAAACCGGGAATATCTGGGTAGTAGTGACTATTATCGGTCTGGCTGCAGCCGCTCACCAGGCATGGTCGGCTAATATCTTTACAACAGTATCTGACATGTTCCCCAAGTATGCGGTAAGTTCCGTAGTAGGTATTGGTGGCATGGCAGGTTCTATAGGCGGAAGTTTGTTTCCTCTGGTAGTAGGCTGGTTACTGGATCATTATAAATTATTAGGAAATATCGGCGCGGGTTACAACATTCTATTTATTATCTGCGGTTGCGCTTATCTCATTGCATGGGGTATGATGCACCTGTTTGCGCCAAAGATGGAAAGAGTAGACATCTAAGGTTTGATTTTTGGGTGCAGGGCTTTGCCCTGCAAAACCCCTTTAATTTTTTAGTGATGGTGCATTCACACCATCACTAAAAAATTAAAACTGTATTAAAGACTTACACCTCGTTTCCACGGAATGAAATCGTCCTGGTTTAAAAGTTCAGCTTTGGTATGTACTTCACCATTGGCAGTCTTGATCACGAACTCCATAATCTCTTCACCCATCTCTTCAATACTTTTCTCTCCGCTGATGATAGTACCGGTATTGATATCAATGATATCAGGCATACGTTGTGCCAGTTTGGTATTGGTAGCCAGTTTCACTACAGGGGCAATAGGATTGCCGGTAGGCGTACCTAATCCCGTTGTGAACAGTACAATATTAGCGCCGGAGCCGACTTCCGCAGAGGTAGATTCCACATCGTTACCAGGTGTACACAGCAGGTTCAATCCTGGTTTCTTCACATATTCCGTATAGTCCAGTACATCAGTAACAGGGGAGATACCACCTTTTTTAGCAGCACCCGCGGATTTGATCGCATCTGTGATCAGACCGTCTTTAATGTTACCCGGAGAAGGGTTCATATAAAAACCGGAGCCTACAGATTCTGCCTGACTTTCATACGCACGCATGATGCGGATGAATTTATCCGAAGTATCTTTTTCTACGCAACGGTTGATCAGTTCCTGCTCTACACCGCAGAGTTCAGGGAATTCTGATAAGATAGAAGTACCACCCAACGCTACCAGCAGATCAGAAGTATGACCAACAGCAGGGTTAGCTGAAATACCGGAGAAGCCATCAGAACCACCACATTCCAGTCCGATTACCAGTTTGGATAAAGGAGCCGGCTGGCGGTTTACTTTATCCGCTTCTATCAGTGCCAGGAAAGTTTCTTTAATCGCATCAGACAGCATAGCAAATTCAGAAGCGCTCTTCTGCTGTTCGAATACCAGTAAAGGTTTGTCGAATGCAGGGTTCAGTCTTTGCAGGGATGCCTGCAGGATAGATACCTGTGCATGCTGGCAACCCAGACTGAGGATAGTAGCGCCTGCCACATTAGGATGATGGATATAACCTGCCAACAGGGCGCATAGCGCATCTGCATCCTGGCGGGTACCACCGCAGCCACCTTCGTGGGTAAGGAATTTGATACCATCTATATTAGAGAATACCGTGTTACGTTTGGCGGAAGCAGCCACTGCTTCTGCCTTGTATTCCTTAATAGCAGCTACATTGCCTTCTTTATATAAGGACACAAGGTCCTGCACCTGCTCGTTGTATACTTCAGTAGGAGCGAAGCCCAGACCTCTTTCAAAAGCGGTTTTAATCACGCTCACATTGCGGTTCTCGCAGAATACCAGCGGAATTACCAGCCAGTAATTACGGGTACCAACCTGTCCGTCTTTACGATGGAAGCCATTGAAGGTGCGGGTTTCCCATTTGCTTACGTCAGGCTTCTGCCATTCTATATTGCCTTCTTTTTCGTGGAAAGCATTCGCATCGTGTTTGATATTGGATATAGTGATCACTTCTCCTCTATGAACAGGCTCATTGGCTTTACCCACCAGTACACCGTACATGGTGATAGGGTCACCGGCCTGTACGTCGGTGATCATAAATTTATGTTTGGCAGGGACGTTTTTCAGCAGTTTAATCGTGGAACCATTAAACCCGATTTCAGTGCCGCTTTGCAGGTCTTGCAAGGCCACCAGAACATTGTCGTCGGGATGTATTTGTAGAAACGTATTCATGGTGGCTAAAGTATGAAATAAGACAACCCCCTGTTAATACTAAAATCTTAATCCATGATAAGATTTTGACTTCACTTCTTTGCTAAATCCGTTTAGCGGAAAATTTAACATTAAAACAGGCCAGTGTCCTATACTGTCCTATCTTTTTTGCCCTTGCTGTATTTATAGTGCAAACGTTTGCAATTTTCGGCATTATATTATATCTTTCCATCCCGTTATGAAGAATACCTTCATCATTTCTAAAATTAATATGTCGAGATTATGACCGCAGAAACGAGGTATGCCTCCAGTCCAGCCGCTGTGCAGCGTTGGAATACAGAAGAAACAAGGAATGAACTCTTAATAGATAAACTGTTTGAAAAGGATAATGTAAGACTGGTATACAGTCATTACGACCGCTTCATTACCGGTGGTATCATGCCTGTGGCCGGGCCTGTAAAGCTGGAAGCGCCGGATCAGTTAAAGGCAGTATACTTCCTGGAAAGGCGTGAACTGGGCATCATTAACGTGGGTGGTGCAGGCACTGTGACCGTAGACGGAGAAGCATTTGAGATAGCTTATAAAGAAGCATTGTATGTAGGAAGAGGTAAACAGGAAGTGCTGTTCAGCAGTAAAGATGCCGGTTCTCCTGCTAAGTTTTACCTGAACTCAACACCTGCACATAAAGAATTCCCTACCCGTCATGTTACCCGCAAAGACGCTGAGGTAGTTACTTTAGGCGCCATGGAAACATCCAATCACCGCACCATCAATAAGCTGATAGTAAGCACGGTACTGCCTACCTGCCAGTTGCAGATGGGTATGACAGAGCTGAAAACAGGCAGTGTATGGAACACCATGCCGGCACATACGCACGACAGGCGCATGGAAGTATACTTCTATTTTGAAGTACCACAGGGGCAGTCCGTATGTCATTTCTGGGGGCAGCCACAGGAAACAAGGCATATCTGGATGCAGAACGAGCAGGCAGTTATTTCTCCGCCATGGTCTGTACACTCAGGCGCCGGTACCAGCAACTATACCTTTATATGGGGTATGGCCGGTGAGAACCTGGATTATGGAGATATGGATGTATGTGCAATTCCTGACCTGCGATAAACTTATCAATCATGGTATTACAATCATTTGATCTTACGGGAAAAACAGCGCTGGTAACAGGTTGTAAAAGAGGTATCGGCTTTGGTATGGCATTGGCACTGGCAGAAGCAGGGGCGGATATCATCGGTGTTTCAGCTACTCTGGAAAAAGAAGGCAGTGAGATAGAAAAGGCGGTAACAGCACTGGGCAGGAAATTTCATGCCTACCAGGCCGACTTTGGAGACCGTACCGTTTTATATAATTTTATCAGAGAAGTAACAGGACAATTTCCTGTGATAGATATACTGGTAAACAATGCAGGTACTATTCTGAGAAAGCCCGCAGCCGAACATCCGGATGAATACTGGGATGAAGTATTGGATATCAATCTGAATAGTCCTTTTATACTCACCCGTGAAATAGGTAAACAGATGCTTTCTCATGGCAGTGGAAAGATTATCTTTACGGCATCGTTACTTACATTCCAGGGGGGGATTAATGTACCTGGTTATGCCGCAAGCAAAGGAGCCGTTGGTTCACTGGTAAAAGCATTCGCCAATGAATGGGCAGGCAAAGGCATCAATGTGAATGCCATTGCGCCCGGTTATATTGCTACGGATAATACGGCTGCATTACGTGCAGATGAAAAAAGAAGTGCTGCTATACTGGACCGCATACCGGCAGGACGCTGGGGTAATCCGGAGGATTTTAAAGGTCCGGCCGTATTCCTGGCATCCAAAGCATCGGACTATGTACATGGTACCATTTTAACAGTAGACGGGGGATGGATGGGACGATAAAACTCCACCTGAATACTGATATATGAGCAAAAGAACAGAAAAGACAATTGTCGATATTGCGGAAGAGTTAGAACTTTCCGTATCTACCGTTTCCCGGGCATTGCATGATCATCCCAACATCAGTGCAAAGACAAAAGAAAAGGTAAAGAAGATGGCCCGTAAAATGGGGTATCGTCCTAATACCATGGCTGCCGGTTTGCGCAATAATAAAAGCAAGACCATTGGCCTGGTAGTACCTCGTATCTCTATGTTCTTTCCTGCTACTATCAGTACAGTTATTCAGAACAAATTGCAGGAGCATGGGTATAACCTGCTGATCTGTCAATCCAATGATTCCCTGGAACAGGAAATAGCCCTGGCAGATACCCTGTATTCCGCACGTGTGGATGCACTGGCGGTATCTACCACTTTATATACTACCGACTTCTCTCATTTTGATGTATTCAATGAGAACAATATTCCCCTGGTATTTTTCGATCGTGTGCCTAAGGATTATAAAGTGAAAGTGATTAAGGGAGATGATTACCTGGGTGGTCTCACTGTTACCAATCACCTGATAGAAAGAGGCTGTAAAGATATTGTACATATTTCCGGGCCGCTTACCTGTAACCTCTACGTAGAAAGAGTAGCAGGGTATAAAAGTGCCTTGCAGCAGCATAAGATACCTTTTAAGAAATCGCGTATCTTTTATCATGAACTAACCCGCGAAAATGCCTTACAGACCTGCGAGAAAATATTCGCGCAGCAGCCTTACCCGGATGGTGTTTTCGCTGCCAACGATACTACTGCCATTACTATCCTGGAGTATTGCAGAAAGATAAAACTGCGTGTGCCGGAGGATATTAAAATAGCGGGTTATTCCAACGACCCGCGTGCGGAGATCATTACGCCTTCTATTACTTCTGTGGACCAGTGCCCTGCACTGATGGGAGAGAAGGTAGCGGCGGCCCTGCTGGAATTGTTACAGCAGTCTAAGCCTGTACAGAAGTATAACGAAGAGATTATTCCCATTGAATTAATTACCCGCGCTTCTACGGAAGGTCCTGTAGTGAAAACCCGCGGAAAGAAGAAGTAATAATTTAAAAAATACACGGATGAAAAAACTCAGTTTCACATTACTTGTGTTGCTTTTTGTGATGCAGGTAATTGCCCAGACTCCTGCGCGTAAAAAACAGATGATAACCCTGGCAGATAAGACACTTAATTTTGCTGCCGGTCAGTATAAGCTGATGATGCAGCATTTACCAGATACAGTGTTACCCCGTTCTACCAATAACATGACAGGTAAGCTGGTGACTGCGAAGTCTGATTGGTGGACAGCTGGTTTTTATCCCGGTACTTTATGGTATTTATATGAATACACAAAAGACAATACTTTAAAAAAGGAAGCTATTAAACGTGATTCCCTTGTAGAAAAAGAAAAGAATAACAAGCATACACATGACCTTGGCTTTATGATGTATTGCAGTTTTGGTAATGCATATCGTCTCACTAATAATCCTGCTTATAAAGAAGTGTTATTGACCAGTGCGCGTTCTCTTTCTACCCGTTTTAATCCTAAAGTAGGTTGTATTAAATCATGGGACCATGGTGCCTGGGAGTATCCTGTGATCATTGATAATATGATGAACCTGGAACTGCTTACCTGGGCCAGCAGGGTTACGCATGATACCTCTTTTGCGCATATTGCGCGTACGCATGCGAATACAACTATGCTGCACCATTTCCGTGAAAATTACAGTTCTTATCATGTGGTAGCGTATGATTCTACTACCGGTGCAGTGATAAAAAGACAAACGCATCAGGGAGCGGCGGATAGTTCTGCATGGTCAAGAGGACAGGCATGGGGATTATATGGTTATACCATGATGTATCGTGAAACTAAAGACAAAAGATATCTTGATCAGGCGCAGCATATTGCTGATTTTATCTTAAATAATCCAAGGATGCCTAAAGATCTGATCCCTATCTGGGATTATGATGCGCCGAAAGTAACAATGAACGTTGACTCGCCAGATCCAACACCAAGAGATGCTTCTGCGGGCGCTGTGGCTGCTTCTGCATTACTGGAGTTAAGCCGTTATGTAAAAGGGACTGCTTCTACCCGTTACTGGAATGCAGGAGAGAAGATGTTAGAGAGTTTGTGCAGCCCTGATTACCTGGCTAAACCGGGTGAGAATAATGACTTTATTCTGAAGCATAGTGTAGGTTCTTTACCTCATAAGTCGGAGGTAGATGTACCCCTTACTTATGCAGATTATTATTTTGTAGAAGCATTGTTACGATACAAACAATGGGCTAAATAATGCAGAGACGTAATTTTATAAAAGCGATTCCATTAGTAGGTATGGCCGGTGTTGTAAAAACAGGGGAAAGTGTTTTTATCGCAGATAAAGAAAAAGATTCTCTGATAGATAAAGATCCTGTAAACACTGACAGAACCTACTGGGCAAACTTATTAAACCGTATAGCAACACCTGTTTTACTGAACCTCAGCAAGGGGCAGTTAAAACAGGTGATGCCGCTGGTGACAGCACCGGGTTATAACAAGCCGGTAGAAAAGGTGACTTACTTAGAAGCCTTCGGCCGCACAATGGCAGGTATTGCGCCCTGGTTAGAACTGGGTGCAGATAATACAATGGAAGGCAGTATGAGGATCACCTTAACAACATACGCCCTGGAAGCAACCGCACAGGCAGTAAACCCGGATGGCCCGGATTACATGAACTTTACGGGTAAATACGACGGGCAGCCATTAGTAGATGGGGCTTTCTTAGCCCATGCCTTTATCCGCGCGCCAAAGCAATTATGGGCGCCGCTGCCGGCAACTGTAAAACAACAGGTCATCAGTAGTTTTAAAAGCCTGCGTAGCATTACTCCCGGTTATAACAACTGGTTATTATTCTCTGCTATCATAGAAGCCGCTTTATTATTATTCGGAGAAGAATGGGATGCCATGCGTGTAGACTATGCCATTAAGAAACATGCAGAATGGTATAAAGGAGATGGAATGTATGGCGATGGCCCGGATTTCCATTTCGATTATTACAACGCTTTTGTTATCCATCCCATGTTAACTGATATACTGAAAGTATTATCAGATAAAGGGAAAATCAATAAGAAAGAATACGATACTGCTATTATAAGAATGCAGCGTTATGGTGTTATCCAGGAAAGGCTGATTTCCCCCGAAGGGACGTTCCCGGTAGTAGGAAGGTCTATGGTATACAGGAATGCGGCTTTCCAGCCGCTGGTACAGCTGGCATTACATGAGCAGCTACCAGAAGGATTGTCCCCGGCACAGGTACGTTGTGCCTTAACAGCAGTGATGAAAAACATCTTTGAAACAAAAGGCACCTTTGATAACAAAGGCTGGCTGCAACTTGGGTTCTGTGGTTATCAGCCGGAGATCGCAGATGTATATACAGCAACCGGTAGCTTATATCTATGCACTACCGGGTTTCTGGCCCTTGGGTTACCTCCGGAACATGCTTTCTGGGCGGGAAAGCCGGAGGAATGGACAGCTCAGAGAGCCTGGAAAGGAAAGACCGTCTTTAAAGACCATGCGCTGTAGCGCTATTTATTATCAATCAGTATTGATATCTATCAACCCATATCTGATTCCAAAAATCACCAGCCCAACTCTCGTTTTTACCTTCAGTTTATCACAAAGGCTGCTTTTGTAATCATCAATAGTACGTGGGCTTACAAACATCTTCTGGGCGATCTCTTTATAAGATAATTCCGTACAGAGATACTGTAAAAACGTCTTTTCTTTAGCCGTCAGCTCTATCTTCTCATTTAATGATAATACGTCCTTCTGCAAGCCGGAAATCACTTTACCGGAGATATAATCAGGGAGATAGAAGTCTTTTTTGATAATAGAATCAAATGCTTCCTGCAAATCATCCGGTTCCACATTTTTCATGATGTAGCCTTTAGCGCCGGACTTGAGCATCTTGATGATCACAGATTCATCATTCAGCATAGACAGGGCCAGTACTTTGATCTGAGGGAAGTGGTTATTGATCCAGGTAGCGGTTTCATATCCGTTCATACCGGGCATATTCACGTCCAGAATAAGGATATCCGGTAACTGTAGTTCACGGTTATTAATGATCTTTACTACTTCTTCTCCGTTGCTGGCTTCGAACAAAATGAAGTAATCAGGGAAGGTATTAATCAGCCTGCTGAGTGCTTTTCTTACCAGTACATGGTCGTCGGCAATGGCCACACTATATTTCGATTTCCTCGTTATGCTCATGGAATGACTGTTTGTTTACTGGAATAGTGATCCTGATAGCAGTACCACTATTTTTTACACTATGGATATGGAAAGTGCCACCTATCAGAGAGGCTCTTTTACGAATGTTTCTTAGTCCTAAACCTTTTTGATTTTCCTGTTCTGCAAATAATGCTTCGGGATCAAACCCAATGCCATTATCTGTTATTTCCAGTACGATGATGTCGGCATTATGAGACAGGCTAACCTCTACTTTGCTTGCGCGGGCATGTTTAACAATGTTGTTCAGCATTTCCTGTACAATACGAAAGAGAATGATCTCTGTCTGATGGTCAAGCAGGTTCCGGATATCAACAAAATTAACAGAAGTTTCGTATAAATTGGTTCTTTTCAGTCTTTCGAGTTCGAATTCGATAGAATTGGCCAATCCAACTTCCGTAACGCGGTCGGTATGCAGACTGCGGGACAGATCTCTTAATTCAGTAATAGCCTTTTGCAGGGCCTTCCTGCTTTCCTCAATGTATTCCTGTGCTTCACTGTTATTATCCACGGGTACTGTTAACAGGGACAATGCCACGAAGGTGAGCGACTGCCCGATGTTATCATGAATCTCCTGAGAAAGATGTCCAAACACGTTTTCCTGTATCTCGAGCTGGGATTTCAGTAATTCCTGTTCGTAACGTTCTTTCATCAGATGTAACTCCTGGGTTTGTGCCTGTCTGCTTTTCTGGTTGAGTATCAGCATAATTATGATGAAGCCTACCAGTAGAACAAGCAGGAAGATGGATGTGAAAATAACTATGAAGACTTCCTGAAAATTAGATTGCATACAAACGAAATGCTGAACAATAAATATAGAATAATATTCATCACAACATTAACAGAATAAATAATCTTATAGACATATAAAGGCACGTTGGCAATAACATTCAGAATTCCGTTCATTGGCAGACTGCAGGTATTATAGAATAGTATGCCTGTTGATATCCAGAATGTTGGATCATGTAAAAGACTTTGAGGCCCGGAGTGTTTAATACGTTCATAGAAGTAAGCAATGCTGGCTATAACTGTTAGTGTGCAGCCACATATAAAAGAATAAGTATTAAAAGTGTGTAATCCCTGAAAGAATATCATGTTTGCCGACGCAAAGACAGGATATACAATAGCCACCCAGGTAAGGATGGACATAACCTTTCTGTTTTGCAGGAAGGATCTCATCAGGTATATAAGATAGGTAAAGTTGATGATGGTGTAAAAATTATAGAAGATCAGGTTGTTTTTCCGGTGCAGACTGTACCACCAGGCAATGACCTCAATAGTAATCGTCAGTAATATGTACAGGATGAAAGAGTTGAAGTAATGAGGCCGCTGGTTTTTTATCCTGGAAAACAGGGCAATGATAAGGCAAAGTATATAAATGACCACATGTAAAGGCAACCTGTACAGTGGATTATGTGCGAGAGCAAGGACATGCAGGCTTACACAGGACGGTGAATATTGAAAACAACTATTTAACACTGACACAAGGATATTTATAGTGGATGGCAAATTAAGAAAACTAGGGGTTAAATTATTTTTGTTCAAAAAGAAACTGCCGGATATGTATCCGGCAGTATGAGATGACATTTATATAAATGGGGCAAATACTTATATAGTGATAGCTTCTTTTTGAACGATTTGTTGTTGTGTTGTTGTCCCCTGGCCTATACAGCCGGGAGGGCAGGGTAACGCCCAATTGAAGGCTATGACCTCAGGTCCTTTAGGTGTGGAAACATACAGATCTTTATTTTCGGTTTTACCGGTTTCGCTTGTTTTCTGCTGGGTAGCAACAAAAACGACTGTTTGTCTGCCTTCCAGCAGTATATTTTCAGGGAGAGAAGAAGGATATACACCAAAATAGAGCCTTATCCCATCTGCACCAGCTGCTTCAGCCGTTTCTATGTATTGCTTCAGTTCTTCAAGGCTGTACCATATGCTCAGGGAATCCATTTTGCCCAGACGTTCAGAGTTGGCTTTCCATCTGTTTTCCTGGTAGTTATTGCGCAGCATTGTAACATGCTTATTGTTTACGAACTGACCGGCTTTCATGATAATGGCAGACATAAGATATTGATTTAGGTTTGTAGATCTCATTAACAATTTAAAACTACATCTAATGTAAGGACATAAATTACCCTAAGTTATTAATAATCATAACATTACAAACATGAGAAATTTATAATTACTGGCTAATCAGGTCATATATAATTTTATTTAATGCAAAAACCGGTCTTTCCTGATAAATATTCATGTAAATATGAATAAATTTCTGCGTAAATAACGGTGCTATTTTGCCGTATTTTACCGGTATAAATTGATTTTCTGTGAAGGATATCCTATTTTCTGACAAGCCTGGGCGGAATAATGATACCCGCACGTGTGTTTTATAATGAGCGATTAAAATCCACCGTGAAATACCGGGGTAATACATACCGTGATTCACGCAGTTTGTTATCGCATACAACTACATTTCCTCTTGATTTATTGCCGGTTTTTTCCACCTGCTTACCTGTGATTTGAGGATTAATTATCAATTATTTACATGTTGAAATGCTGCTATTTCCATGAGGAACAGGGGGTTTGAGCGTTTTAGCTCAATTCTGATGTTGCAACTTGGATATTGTCGTTTACGTTTAACCGGTCCGTTTACTTTTCTCATCGCACTACAGCAACTATATTTTTAATAATATTGATGCAGGCAATAAGCCTGAATGCTGATTTAAAATATTGTACCCTTTGAAAACCCTATAATTGTATTGTCCCCCCCAAAGTACCATAACTGGCCTGCTTTTTAGCAGGCCTTTTCTTTGCTATATACTCACAGCAATGAGGTAATCTTTCAGTGCAGGAACGTCGTAAAAGAAGCGGAAAGAGATGACAGTGTTGATGGTAGTGTCGTATACAGGACTGAAGAGAGAGACTTCTGTTTCGCCGTCTGTAACCCAGAGGCTTTGGGTTCCTACCAGCTTTCCTGCAACAGTGGTCTTGCAGATTTTGGGCTCTCCGTAAAGCTGACTAAGCCTGCTGGCAAGGTGTTTATTCACTTCCCTGGGATAAAGGAAAATGCGGTTGATAAAGCCTTCTCCGTTCGTAGATGCAAAGAGATGACGCAGCTCTAAACCTGTGTCCCGGCTTTCTATGGTGCATTTCAGATCGCCGTCAAATACGTGGTAAAGGGAAGTGGCAGGGAAGACGTCGAAGGTATGCTTACCTATGAAGTGATCAAAAGGTAACATGCCGGAGAGTGATTCCGGTCTTTTGCCCAGCTGTATATCACCAATGCCCAGGTGGTTAAACCTGAAACTGTGCTGTTGCGGTGTGGGTTTCATATATACACGTTAGTATATATAAATGTACACATAAAACTCAGAAGGTCAGCAACAAATGGGATGAACCATTCGCTGCTGACCTTCTGAGTGACTTATTTTTTATTTATTTTTTTGGCTTGGCCCCCATATAGAAAACCAGTTTTCCGCCATTCATGATATCTGCATGTGTGATGGAATTGGTGGTTACAGGCTGGCCATTCAGCGTTACTTTCTGTACATATACGTTCTTGTCACTTTGTCCGGGAGCCTCTATGGTAAAGGTTTTCCCATTTTCCAGTGTTAAGGTGGCTTCCTTTACAGCAGGGCTACCCAGGATGTACTGATCAGAACCCGGACAAACAGGATAGAAGCCCAGGGAAGTGAAGATATACCAGGCGCTCATCTGGCCACAGTCATCGTTACCACCTAATCCATCTGAGGATGGACGGTACATCTTCTTCAGTATCATACGTACTCTTTCCTGTGTTTTCCATGGTTCGCCGGTCCAGTTGTACAGATAAGCAGCATGGTGAGATGGCTCGTTACCGTGTACATAATTACCGATGATACCATCGCGGGTGATGTCTTCTGTTTCCGCGAAGAATTCATCCGGCAGGTGCATGGTGAACAGTGAATCCAGGTGTTTGGAGAAACTCTTTTTACCACCACGCAGTTCAATCATTTCGGCAGGATACTGTGGTACATACAAACTGTAGTTCCATGCATTGCCCTCAATGAAGCCCTGGTTGTCTGTTTTCAGCGGATCAAACTCTGCACGGAAAGTACCGTTATCCAAACGGGGACGCATATATCCACTGGCTGCATCATATACGTTGCTGTAGTTCTTTGAACGTTTGATGAACTCATCGTAAATATCCTGTCTGTTCAGCTTCTTAGCCATTTGTGCGATACACCAGTCGTCATATGCATATTCCAGTGTTTTGGAAACGGATGCACCGCTTTTATCTTCCGGCACATAACCCTTGTCTATGTAATAACCCAGTCCGTCATAACTACGGTGACGGGCAGTGGTTACACAGGCTTCCAGCGCTTTATCTGCATCAAACGGAGCGTTCCCTTTCACTACTGCATCTGCAATAACAGATACGCTGTGGTAGCCAATCATACACCAGTTTTCATTAGCGTAATGTGACCATACCGGCAGCATATGCTGTACGCTCTGGTTGTAATGTGCTACCATCGACTGGATCATATCTGCATTACGTTTAGGCTGTATGATGTTGAACAGCGGATGTAATGCACGGTAAGTATCCCAGAGGGAGAAAGTGGTATAGTTGGTGAATCCTTCTGCTTTATGGTTGTTCTGGTCCAGGCCGCGGTAGCTGCCGTCTGCGTCCATATAGGTAGTAGGACTGATGAATGCGTGATACATGGCAGTGTAGAAATTTACCATTTCATCTTCACTGTTCAGTTGAGCATTGATCTTGTTCAGTTCTTTGTTCCATTGTGCCTGACCATCCGCTTTCACTTTTTCAAAATCCCATCCTGGTATTTCAGTACGCAGGTTGTTCAATGCACCTTCTGTGCTTACAGGAGAGAGTGCAAATTTGATCTTGATCTTTTCTCCTGCACTGGCTTTAAAGTCGAACCAGGCGCGGACCTGGCGGCCTGCCATTTCCGGGAAGTTATGACTGATATCAAACTTGCGCCAGAAACCTCTGTATACATCGTTGGCATAGGTCTGATGACCATACTGATAGAATGGTTTGGAGAAAGACATTGCGAAGTACTCCACACGCGTACGTGCCCAGCCGTTAGTCTGGCGATAACCGGTGATCAGTGTATCGTTTTCTACTCTTACGAATGTCCACACGTCTTTGTTACCATAGTTGTAGATGCCTGCCATCAGGTCCAGTACGATATGTGCCTGGTCTGTAGCTTCTGCAAATGTATACTGGTGGAAACCTACACGGTTGCTGGTTGTTAACTCAGCGGTGATATTGTACTTATCGAGTTTTACTTTGTAGTAATCTGCTTCTGCCACTTCGTTATCGTGAGAGAAGGTAGAGCGGTAACCGCTTTCAGGATGAGTAGCAGTGCCCGGGTTTAACTGCAGTTTACCAGTGGTGGGCATGATCAGGAAATCTCCCAGATCAGAGTGACCGGTACCGCTTAAGTGGGTATGACTGAAGCCGGTGATGGTTTTATCTGCATACTGATAACCTGCGCAGTATTTGTATACGTCCGGGTTATAGTGTCCATTCTCTTCGTAGGGAATGGTATCGGTTTCAGGACTCAGTTGCACCATGCCGAAGGGCACGGTAGCGCCGGGATAGGTATGTCCCATTTTTTCTGTACCGATGATAGGCTTTACATAGGGCACGAGGTTTTTCTCCTGTGCATGTAAGGGTTGTTGTGCGTATAATGCAATACAGGTAAAGAGTGAAAGGTGGTAAGCGAAACGTACACCCATTGTCTAAAATGATTTTAAGCGTTCGGATTTTGTGATGGTCAAAAATAAACGAAATTTAGTGAGATATAGGCCCGATGTGGTTTCCAGTGTCACCGTTGGGTAAAAGAGTTTAAATGGATTTTAAATAGGCTCCGGTAGGAGCCCCGTGTTTGTAGAAAACAGATTAAACAACAGACTCAGACTCCGTAGGAGTCCCCTTCTATTCGCGACTTAGGGGACTCCTACGGAGTCTATTATAGAGAAGATCATTTTTTGCTACAAACACGGAGCTCCTAACGGAGCTTTTAATTTGCTACAAGGTTAGACACTTTTGGACCGTTCCCTTATTGTAGATAAGGTTGTAGAAAATGAGCCAGCTTGTTATATCCTGTTTCGTTGGGATGTAAGCCGTCTGTAAACAAAGTGGCATCTATGGTAGCATCAGGTTTTAACAATACAGTTCCCGGGTTAATGAACTGCACTTGTTCTTCTCCAGCCATCTGCATAATGCCCTGGTTAATACTCACTATTCTTTTCTCCATGTTCAGGCGGGGCAGTATACCACTGAGTAATATGCCTGCTTTTGGCTGCCGCTGCCGGATAGCTTTTACTAAAGCTCTTAGTCCTGTGATAATCTCTTCATCTGTATTCATATCCAGGTTATTAGTGCCGATGGCGATATATACCTTATTGGCGTTGTACCCATCCAATTCATCATGATACACACGCCATAACACATTTTCAACCCTGTCCCATCCAAAGCCGAAGTTCCTGGCACCAACAGGGTCCATCACTTCTTTCCATGAATCAGCGCCTCTTGCGATAGGAGCTGCGGGCAATCCTCCCCAGAAGTGAGTGATAGAGTTGCCCATCAGCACAGTCTTAGGCGCTTTGGCAGCGTTCATAGTTAAGAGTTCATTGTGACGTGCATCCCAGTCATAACGGTGTAATTCACGGTACTGGCGGCAGGGGATGGTGGTGTTGATAGTGCCGGTAGGTTCGTGTAAAATGGTACGCAAACTGGTTTCATACGCTTTGGCATATTCCAGCATACCGGCATCACCAGGATGAACACCATCTACGGTAGCAGACAGATCGAAGTTGATCTGCGACGCGTTTAAAACGTACACTTCTTTAGCGCCTTCTGATTGCAGTTTTTCATAAGCATCCAGTAAAGCCTTATTGGCAATAGCATGATTCGCATTGCCATTGAGTGATTGCAGCGATGCAGCGGAATGTGCTACCAGTAATATAGGCGCAGTTCTTTTCTTACGGAGTGTATGAACCGCCGTAATAATGCGTTCCTGTATTTCCGCAGGTGGCAGTTCGCTGATATTGGGCAGGCAATCCAGCACATACACTTTTGCATCAATTTCAGATACAAGTGCGGTTACCGGTGGTTCCAGCTTGCCGTTGCCGGAGAAACCGAGATTGATCACCTGCCTGTCCATTTGCCTGTCGAGGAGGTTAGTCCAGGCAAGGCCGGGGCGGGAGGCGCAGGCACCCTGTGCAATGGAAGTACCATATACCACGATAGGTTTCTCCTTGCGTGTTTGCAGGGGAACTACCGCTGTATTACCCGGTACGCCTATTTCCATCCATTTTACATTGTTGTACAAGGGAAGGTAAAGCCGGTATTCCCGGGCTTCATCACTGAGGTTGGAGAATTTATAGGTGACGGTATCTCCGAAGTTATACCTGCCGGAAGCCCATTTCCAGGCCCCGTTAGCGTCTATGGCGTAGAGGTCAACCCCGCTGACACCGGTAGCCGGCATATGTGACATTTCGAATTTGCCGGATACGGTATACCGGATGATGATCTCTTTTGCAGGAGTTCTAAAGCGGATAGACAGTCCCGCAGTCTGATGGGAGATGTTCCAGACGTTTGTTTGTACGGTTTTCTCTGCACGTGCCGGGAGGCGGTCATATGGCAAGCCAACTTCTTTGGGCCATGCCTGTCCTTCTATAACCGGGAAGCTGTTGGTGGCAGGATTCCACCAGGTATATTCCTGTGCCTTTACAACAAGGCTTAATAAAGAGGTAGTAACTACAATTACTGCTGTTCTGATATTTAAAATTACCATACGATTCGTGCTGTATTTTAATTGCTACTAAAAATATTGCATTCTTATTGATTATTATATAGTGTTTTTCATAAAAAATCGATGCTTTTTCAATATTTTGGCAGCAAATTCAGTGAGCAGTGAACAAACCGATTGTAGTTATAAAATTTGGGACGGCATCTATTACACATGAAAATGGTGAGCTGGATGAAACGATACTGGCATCTATAGCCAGGCAGGCAGCGGATTTGCAGCAGGAATACAATATTGTACTGGTATCTTCGGGAGCGGTAGCCGCCGGTAAGAAATACCTGAAACACTATAATGGCACTATCAGCGAGCGTAAAGCCGCCGCAGCTATTGGTAACCCCTTGCTGCTGAGTAAATACGCACGGTATTTTGCCCCTTACGATATCGCGATTGCACAAAGTTTGTGCGAACGCAGGCACTTCAGCAACCGTGCGCAGTTCCTGCAGTTAAAGAAAACATATGAAGAGTTGTGGGAAAGCGGTGTAATCCCGGTAGCCAATGAAAATGACGTAGTTAGTGATCTGGAGCTGAAATTCTCCGATAACGACGAACTGGCTACCCTGATAGCTGTTGGATTTGGTGCTTCTATATTGCTGTTCAGTACTTCTGTAGGTGGGGTATTGGATAAAGAAGGCAAGGTAGTACCGCTGATAGAGCAGATTGATGAAAGCATCTTATCACTGGCAGATACAAAGAAATCCAGTCTTGGTTTGGGTGGGATGGTGTCTAAACTCACCTTTGCCCGTTTGGCTACCCGCATGGGCATTAAAGTGGTGATCTTTGGTATTCATACACCTGATGGTATTATCAACGCAATAGAAGAGAAAACAGGTACCCTGTGTTTACCGCAGGAGTGCAGCATGCCCGCCCGAAAGAAATGGCTGGCCAGTGGCAGCCTGGTAACCGGCCGGGTACTGGTAGATGAAGGCGCTCTTACTGCTTTGCAGAAAAGGCGTAGCTTGCTGGCAGTAGGTGTGTTGACAGTGCTGGAAAAATTTGAATGCGGAGAGGTATTTGAAATAGTAGATGAGGAGCATAATGTGATTGCCGTGGCACGGGCAAAAGTATCTTCAGAGATTTTAACTGAAGATGGGAAAGTGCAGAATTTAGAGATTGCACATGCCGATGATATTGTATTGTTGTAGTAAGAAAAAGTAACATGGAATCTATACAAGGTTTATTGGAGCAGGCACAGGCAGCCACCCGTTCTGTAAAGGGATTGCCTGATCAGCAGAAGCAGCAGTTGCTGCAACGGCTGGCGGTGCATGTAGTGGCGAATACGGCTGCTATAGTGGCAGAGAACAAGAAAGACATTGAGAAGATGTCTGCGCAGGACCCGAAAATGGATCGCCTGGTGCTGAATGAGAGTCGTATCAAACAACTGGCAGATAGCCTGAATGAGATAGCGTTGTTACCTGATCCTGCCAACCAGGTTTTACTGGAAAGAACATTAGATAATGGGTTACATGTGCAGAAACGTACTGTTCCGCTGGGAGTAGTAGGTGTGATTTATGAATCAAGACCTAATGTTACTTTAGATGTGGCAGCGTTATGTATCCGCTCTGGTAACGTATGTGTATTGCGTGGTGGATCAGATGCCTTTTTTACCAATACAATATTGGTAAGCCTGATACAGGATGTATTGAAGGAGTTTAATGTAGATGTAAACGCCGTACAGTTATTACCGGTAGACCGTGCACTGATAGGTGATATGCTTACTGCGGTGAAATACATTGATATCATTATTCCCCGGGGATCACAGCAACTGATAGAATATGTACGCGCTAATTCCCGTGTGCCTGTAATAGAAACGGGGGCTGGTGTTTGTCATACTTATGTAGAGAAAACGGCAGATTTAAATAAGGCCAGTGCTATTGTTACCAATGCAAAGGTCTCCCGTCCTTCTGTATGTAATTCACTGGATACTGTGTTGGTGGATAAAGAAGTAGCAGGAGCATTGTTATCGTTATTAGCACCTTCCCTGAAAGCATATGATGTGGAAATCTTTGCTGATGAAACAGCATATGATATCCTGAAAAAACTGGATTATCCTTTACTGGAACATGCGGCTCCTGAAGATTTCGGTCGTGAGTTTTTGGATTTCAAATGTTCTGTGAAAGTAGTGTCCGGGGCAGATGAGGCCTTGCAGCATATACAGGAATATTCTTCCAAACATTCTGAGGCGATTGTGTCTGCGGATGCGGCTATCAGTGAGCGTTTTTTGAATGAAGTAGATGCAGCAGCAGTATACATCAATGCCTCTACACGTTTTACAGATGGTGGGGTGTTTGGATTAGGTGCGGAGATAGGTATCTCTACACAGAAATTACATGCACGTGGGCCGTTTGCATTAGAAAAACTGGTAACAGAGAAATGGTTTATAAGAGGAGATGGGCAGGTAAGGAATTAGTTCCTTATCAGCTCATTTATCTTTTTAAACTGATATCCTTCTTTTTTTAATTCGCTGATCAGCTGGTTGAGTTTGTTGTAAAACTTATCTGTTCTTCTTGGATCAGTACCGGCATGTATAAGTAATATCACCCCGTTTAAATTCCCTTTTCTGTTTTTATCAAACTTCATTATTTCGTTGTAAATCTCTTTACTGCTTTTGTAATTAGGCATGCCGGGATAAGTGTAATCTGCGTTGCTGCCGGTGCCGGGAGTGAAGTTTACTAACTGTAATCCTATTTTATAAGACCATGTTGCGATGGCGTTGTTCCACCATTCGTATGGAGGGATGTAGTATTTAACAGCCGTTGTATCTATACCTATTTTTTTCATTTTAGATAAATTCTGAGACATGTCTGTTTCAAATTCCTGTTGTGTGACTAAGAGGCTATCACGGTTTTGCCAGTCGCAGTACAACAGGTGTTTATCTGAATGAGGGCCGAGGTAATGACCGGCTTTATACAGGGCTTTAACAGGGAGTTGATATGCTTTTGTATTATAAAATCTTCCAGTGAAAAAGAAAGAGGCTTTTACTTTTTGTTGTTGTAATGTTTGAGAGATGATTGGTAATCCGTCTCCGAATTCATCTGCTGTGAATACTAATGCTATTTCTTTTTTAGAGCTGTCTGTTCTTGTAATAGCTCCCTGTGTAATTGTTTTTCCTTCTGCTTCTTTAGCGGCTAATAAGTAAATCATTACAGCCGTACCATCCATGGTTGGCTCATTGGTGCTGTAGTCTCCGAAGTCATCGTGATATACGGCGAGATCGCTTTGGAAGTCGGCATATTCATCAGCATCTTCCAGTTTTATACCTATGAGATTTTTGAAGATATTGGTGTAAACAGGGCCGTCTACTAGTCCGCCATCCAGTGGATAATGTTTTAAATGTGATAAGGAAGAGTGGGGATCTGAGGGTGTATCGCCGTTGGCAGGTAATCCGTATACCATACCTGTGCCCCAGGGATTACAGCCGAAGATCCAGTCGAAACAGGCTTGTTCTAGTTGGATGTAGGTCTGGTCACCGCTTAATTGGCGGTACCAGTAACATTGAATAGCGAAAGCTACTGTGAGGTTGTTGCTGCACCAGATGTAAGGGATACCTCTGTAGAAACCGTTGTGTTCTGCTTTGTTCCAGACTTTTTCAATACCTGATTTGTAGTATTGGATAATGGTATCCCTGTTATGTCCTTTTAGTTGTTTGGCCAGTTCATAGTGGCCTGCATTGATAAAAGGATACCATTGATAATGTTTTGCGGTGTCTTTACCCAGCCAGGGAGTAATAGGCTCCTGTCTGGCAAAGGTGAGTGCATCGAATGTACCGGCCAGCTCCGCTGCGGCCAGTTCCATATCATCTGTATAATTATCTTCTTCATAGAAATAAGGAGATCTTCCCGGAGCTGTCTGACAAACACCCGGTTTCGCTATTCCCAGTTGATATGCCGCATGGGCTTTATGTAACAGAGAATCTGCATAAGCAGGTTGTAAGGGGGATAATAAACGATAACCCATCGCAAAGGAGCTGCTGAATTTCCCCGCAGTAGAAGCAACGCCGGTACTCCTGTTTTTATATTTCAATAAACCCTGTGGTTCACCGGTGCAGAAATAAACCGGGCGTTCCAGTCCGTGATTGTAAAAGTTGGTATCCTGTTTAGGGATTCGCATACCCTGATGGTCCCGGTCATCTCCGATCTGGTTATACATCCTGTCATCAGCAGGGTACATTTTCATCAGCCAGTCTAGGCCCCATTTAGCCTCATCCAGCACATCTGCGATCCCGTTGTAGCCTGAGAGACCATTTGCCTGTAAACTATCCGTAAAAACGCCTGGGAAATCACGATAAGCTGCTAAGAGGTGCCAGGTTGCATTGGCAGAGGTAGTGACATATTGTAAATAGTCGGAGGCATCGTGCCATCCACCTGAAACCGGCACAAAAACGCTATCCGGACCATAAACCGGAAAGCCGTCATGCGTATGGCAGGAATCTTTCAGAAAAGGATTGAATCCACTTCTTTGCTGGCGCATATAGCGAAGACAGAAATCCGCAGCACCTTTATATACTGTATCGCTGATAGTAAACACAGGGGATGCCGTTATGCCCATAGCTATGGCCGACGACTTAAGACCGGCAGTAACCATAGTGTCTGCTGCATTTATTATCCTTGTTTGCAGGTAATACCGTCCCGGTTGGCGAAATGCGGAAAAGTCCAGCCGGTAAGTTTGCCGGAATGGCCCATATGCGCCAAAGGCAGCACCTGCCATATGATGATACACTACTTTATGCGTACGCGCATCTATCAGCTCAAAATATTTTAATGTATCTTGTTCTTTGCTGCACCATACCGCTACCTTACTGCCAGCAGGAGTATAGCCCATCTGGTTAATGCGGATCCAGTCGGCAAATGCAGTAATATTAATAAAAGTAAACAACAAGCATAAGAGCAGTGTTTTCATACTTAAGATTGTAATTAGTGGAATATGCAGCAATACTAAAATAAGATTTTCTTCGGCTTTCTGCATATATTTTTAGTTTTTCTGCGTTTTTGTATTTACATTTAAGAGAGAATGTGCGTTTTTATGCAGTTTTTAATAACTGTAACAACCAAATAGCTAGTATGTCACCAATCCTCCTGTTTTCTATTGTTATCATTTATTTTGCTGTTCTGTTGCTGGTAGCATGGTATACCGGTCGTAATTCCAGTAATGAATCTTTCTTTATTGGCAACCGTAACAGTAACTGGATGCTGGTAGCATTTGGGATGGTAGGAACTTCATTAAGTGGTGTCACCTTTGTAAGTGTACCGGGTGGAGTGGCCACCGCAGCCTTCGCATATTTTCAGGTAATGATCGGCTATTTCCTGGGATACCTGGTGATTGCTTATGTATTGCTGCCTTTATATTATAAGCTGCATCTCACCTCTATCTATAATTATTTAAGCAACCGTTTCGGAAAAGCCTCTTATAAAACAGGCGCATCATTCTTTATATTATCAAGAACGCTGGGGGCTACGGCCCGTTTGTACCTGGTGGTAAACATCTTACAGGAGGCGATCATGAATCAGTTTAATGTCCCGTTCTGGGTTACTACACTGGTCATCCTCATCATGATATTATTATACACTTTTGAAGGTGGTGTAAAGACTATCGTATATACAGATACTATGCAAACCAGCTGTATGCTGCTGGGACTCGTTATCTGTGTAATCTATATCCTGCATACCATGAATCTTAGTCTGGGTGATAGTTTTACAGCTATGACCAACAAGCATATGACGCAGATCTTTTTCACCAATCCGGATGATAAATCTTTCTTCTTAAAACAGATTTTAGGCGGGATGTTCATCACGATTACCATGACGGGTATGGACCAGGAAATGATGCAGAAGAACATCTCTGTGAAAACGCTGAAAGGCGCGCAGAAAAATGTGGTAACCCTGGCATTTGTATTACTGGGAGTCATCATGTTATTCCTTTTCCTGGGTGGGTTATTATACCTGTATGCCGACTTCCTGCATGTATCTGCCGTAGGGGATAAGATCTTCCCTGTGCTGGCGCTGGAGCATATGCCTGCTTATATGTCCATCATCTTTATCATTGCACTGATCTCCGCATTGTTCCCAAGTGCAGATGGTGCTATCACCGCATTAACATCTTCTTTTTGTATAGATATCCTGGATATACGCCAACGTGGCAACCTTACAGAAGTGCAGCAGAAAAAGACCCGGCAAAGGGTACACCTGGTTGTATCTTTTATCTTTTTGCTGTTCGTGCTGCTGTTTAAATATATTAACAGTGCCAGTATGATCAATGTAATCCTGGTGGTGGCCAGTTATACTTATGGCCCTTTGCTGGGATTGTTCTCTTTCGGGATCCTTACCCGCCGCAGGGTGAATGATGCCGTAGTACCAGTGCTGGCTGTGGCTGCACCGCTGATCTGTCTTTTCCTGGATACCTACCAGGCGAAAGTGCTGGGTGATTATAAAATAGGATTGGAATTACTGGTAATAAACGGTTTACTGATGTTTATCGGGTTATTACTGTTTTCAAAACCGGCAGAAAAAAAACTACTATAATCTTAATGATATGCTGACTACAGAAATGTCTTCCCGTTTTAACAACCTGGAGCAAATGAGTGTGACGGCCATACTGGAAGGTATTAACAGCGAGGACATGACTGTTCCGCTGGCTGTTGCAAAAGCCATTCCCCAGGTAGAGCCGCTGGTAACTGCCATTGTTAAACGCATGAAACAGGGTGGCCGTCTTTTTTATATAGGCGCCGGAACCAGTGGCAGACTGGGTATCCTGGATGCATCTGAATGTCCACCAACGTTTGGTGTACCACATGAGCTGGTAGTGGGCATTATTGCAGGTGGTGATACCGCCATCCGTAAAGCAGTGGAGTTTGCAGAAGATGATGCGGAGCAGGCAGTAAAAGATCTGGCGCAGTTTTCAATCACAGATAAAGATACCGTGATAGGTATTGCGGCATCGGGTACTACTCCTTATGTGATTGGGGGCGTAACAACATTGCGTAAGCAGGGGATCCTTACCGGATGTGTAACCTGTAATACAGGCAGTCCGCTGGCTGCTGCAGTGGAATATCCTGTAGAAGCAGAAGTAGGCGCGGAGTTCCTGACCGGTAGTACGCGTATGAAAGCAGGTACTGCACAGAAGCTGATCCTGAATATGATTTCTACTACAGTGATGATACAGCTGGGACATGTGAAAGGGAATAAGATGGTGGATATGCAGCTGAGTAATAAAAAACTAATCAGCCGGGCGGTGAAGATGGTGATGACGGAATTAGCCGTAGATGAAGAAACTGCGAAACAACTGATTGCAGAAAAGGGAAGTATTCGATCAGCTATTGAAAGTGGAAAGTCATGAATAAAAACCTGCATAAACTCTTCGATATTTCCAATAAACCTGTAAGGCGTATTATCGGCTTAATGTCCGGTACATCGCTGGATGGATTGGATGTGGCCCTATGTGCCATAAGTGGCAGTGGGATGGATACCAAAGTAACACTGGAGCATTTCCATACCTTCTCTTACCCTGTTATGGTAAAAGACGAAATCCGCAAGATATTTGCAAAGGAGATGATCAGCTTTGAACAACTGTGTTTATTGAATCCCTGGCTGGCAAAGGTGCATGCTGCTTATATCCTGGAAGCTTTAAAGAGATGGAACATAAACCCGCAGGACGTAGACCTGATAGCCTCTCACGGGCAAACAGTCTATCACAGTCCTAAAAGCTTACATCAGCGGCAGTTTTTCTTTAATGCTACTTTACAAATCGGAGACGGAGACCATATCGCTGTAGATACAGGTATCATCACCCTTAGTGATTTCAGGCAGAAACATATTGCTGCCGGTGGAGAAGGTGCACCATTGGCTTTATACGGCGACTACTGCATTTTCTCCAAACAGGGAGAAGACAGGATCATGCTGAATATGGGCGGTATTTCGAACTTCACCTTTTTACCTGCTACATTAGATGCTTCTGCGGTGTATGTAACGGATACCGGTCCGGGTAATACTTTGTTGGATGCTTTTGCACGTATTTATTTCAGGGAGGAGTTTGATAAAGACGCTTTGTTTGCTTTACAGGGTAAAGTGAGTGAACCGTTGTTGGCAGCATTAAAAGATCATCCTTTTTTCAAAGAGCCTTTTCCAAGAACAACAGGCCCTGAGTTATTCAATAAAGAGTATGTAGAGAAAGCGCAGGAACGCAGTAATACAAAGGATCTTTCTTCTTATGATGTCATGGCAACTTTAACGTATTTTAGTGCAGATACTATTACAGATGCGTTATTAAGTGTACTGGATAAAGAGAAGGATTATGCAGTGTATGTAAGCGGTGGTGGTGCACATAATCCTTTATTGATAAGTTTGATAAAGCAACAGATGCCACGTCTACGAATCCGCAGTACAGGAGAGATAGGAATAGAAGGAGATGCAAAAGAAGCAGTATTATTTGCCATACTGGCGAATGAAGCGGTAGCAGGAGAGGGGATAGATTTTGGAAAGCCAGGTATGCCGGCGGTTACAATGGGAAAAATATCATTCCCGGCATAGACCGGTTTCATTTCCGCATAAATCTGCTAAAAACAGCAAGAAAATGCGGTTTTATATTTTGTTTTCTGCGTTTATTTGCCGAAATTCAATTTTCAATTAGATTCAACCAAAATCAGATGCTAAAGGAGGAACGCCACGCATACATATTACATCAGGTAAACCTGCATAATAAAGTGTTGTCCTCTCATCTGAGTGAACAGATACAGGTGTCTGAAGATACTATCAGGCGTGACCTTGCGGAGCTGGCACAGGATGGAAAGATTATAAAGGTACATGGAGGGGCGTTATCAAACTCATTTCATCTGGGCATTACATCCAGGGATGTATATGCAGTGGAGGATAAAAAAACAATTGCGTTAAAGGCTGTACAACTCATACAGGACGGGATGTTCGTACTAACCACGGGAGGAACTACTATCGTTGAACTGGCCCGTATCCTGCCAAAGGAATTGCAGGCTACATTTATCACGGTAAGTTTACCGGCAGCTTTTGAATATGCGAATCATCCGAATATAGAAGTAATCGTAATAGGAGACAAACTCTCTAAAGGTTCTAAAATAACAGTAGGTGGAGAAGCTATCTCCAGGATAAAAATGATCAAGGCTGATCTTTGTTTTCTGGGCAATAATGCCATAGATGCAGAAGATGGATTAACAGATAACGACTGGGATGTAGTGCAGGTGAAACGCGCTATGATCAGCACTTCCAAGAAAGTTGTCGTGTTATCTATCTCAGAAAAGATTGATGCTTCTGAACAATTAAAGATTTGTGATGTGAATGAGATAGATATTTTAATCACCGAATTACCACCCAATTCTAAGAAGTTACAACCGTACAAGAAAAAGGGAATACAAATACTATAAAGGATTAGCCTATATAATTTTCAGCGTCATCGTGCGGGAGTAGAGTCCCCGCAGGACTTTGGAGTGTGTAATTGCCATCAGCCAAACAGCAGTAATAATTAATAATTCGTAAAGGGACTATTTAGAGTATAGGTGTATACCGGCCAATCAGAGCTCAGGAAGTATACTGCCATCATTTATCAACTTCAATTATTTAAAATTTAGTTATGAGAATGTATCAATTATTCCGGCGCGTCAGGTGCAGGTATCTGTTACTTTTGCTTGTTATGCATAGTTTAACAGCTGCGGCCTTTGCTCAGGTTAAACTATCAGGTAAAGTAACTGATGAAACAGGTGCGCCAATACCAGGTATAACCGTTGCCGTTAAAAATACCAAATTTGGTACGCAGACAAATGCAGATGGTAATTATGTGCTGACTGCAGATCTGAAGCCGGGTAATTATACGGTCGTATATTCCGGTATCGGCTTTTCTGCAAAAGAAAGTTCACTGACTATTACAAGTGCCAGTAGTTATACTATAAATACTGTTTTAGGTACATCTGTATCTAAACTGGATGAGGTAGTCATCACCGGTACTTCGGCAGGAACAACACGTAAACAACTGGGTACTTACATCAGCACAGTGAAAGCGGATGAGCTGACGAAAGGGGCTACGGGTAACGTGCTGGCAGCTTTGCAGGGTAAAACTGCGGGTGCGCAGGTAACACAGAACTCAGGTGATCCTGCCGGTGGGATCTCTGTAAAATTACGTGGTATCAGTACGATTGGTGGTTCTACAGATCCATTGTATATCGTAGACGGAGTTATCATTGATAACTCTACTACCCGTGTTACAAATGCAGATGCAAGTTATAATGGTGGTAATTCTGTTGGTTCTGTAGGACAGAACCGTATGGTGGACATCAATCCCGCAGATATAGAAAGTATTGAAGTACTGAATGGTGCGGCAGCAGCTGCTATCTATGGTTCCAGGGCGAATGCAGGTGTGGTGCAGATCTTCACCAAAAAAGGTAAAGGTGGTGCTCCTGTAGTAAGTTTCTCTACCAGCTTTAATGTAAACTCACTGCGTAAAAAACTGGATGTAAATGAGGCTCCTACCAAATTTGGTGGTACTCCTGATGTATCTACACAAACGATACTGACTCCTACCATTACTAATACAACAGCCGTAAACCGTTACGATTATCAGGATTATATTTTCCGTACCGGTGTTGGTTCTGATAATAATATATCTGTTGTGGGTGGTCAGAATAAAACAAGGTATTACGCTTCTGCCGGTTATTTATATAATCAGGGTATTGTAAAGAATACAGATTTTAACCGTTACAGTTTCCGTTTAAACCTGGACCAGGAATTAAATAAATGGATCAGCTTTAATGCTACCATGAACTATGTGTATAGCAAGTCTAACGAGAAACCGGATGGTAATACCTTCTATTCTCCTACGAATGCTGTAACCATCATTGGTAACTATTATGATATCCAGAAACGTGATGCATTGGGCAATCTGCTGGCAGTAGGCGAACGCGGACGTGTGAATCCTGTTTCAGTTATTGAAGACATCAAACAGCGTCAGCAAACCAGCAGGATCATTGCAGGTGCAGGTATCAAACTGACTCCAACAAAAAACCTGACAGTAGACTATCACATGGGTATAGATAATTACAGTCAGGATGGTACTACTTTCATTCCTCCTTATGCTTATAATGTGAGCTTAGGTTTCTTTGGTGGTGGTACTACGCTTGATCCTACCCAGAATGGTTATGCAAGTACAGGTAATAATAATTCTTTCCTGATCAACCATGACCTGAATGCTACTTATAACGCGAAGATCAGTGAGTCATTAACCTCTGTTACACAACTGGGTTACTCCCTGCAGTATCAGAAAACGCACTATTCTTTACAACAAGGCCGTGGATTACCTCCTTTTGTACAGGTAGTAAGTGGGGCAGCTACACCTATTACCGGTGCAGATCAGCGCACAGAGTTATCTATCTCAGGTGAGTTCATTCAACAGAACTTTAAATACCGTGATCAGTTCTTTATTACAGGTGCCTTACGCGTGGATGGATCTTCTGTATTCGGCCCTCATGAAAGAAACCAGGTATATACCAAATTAAGTGGTAGTTATGTAGTATCTGGTACTGATTACTGGAAGAAATTAGGTGTGGCCAACTGGTGGAACCTGTTTAAACTGCGTGCTGCTTATGGAGAATCAGGTAACCTTACCGGTATCCCTGCTTATAACAGATACAATACCTACAGTGCAAGCGCTTTTGTAGGTAGTGCCTCTTTCCTGTCACCTACTACCTATACCAATCCGGAAGTAAAACCAGAGAAACAAAAGGAACTGGAATTTGGTACTGATATGGCTTTCTGGGATAACAGGATCAACTTATCAGTGAACTATTATACCAAGAAGGTAGAGAACCTTTTAATCAGCAGCGCTATTGCGCCTACACAGGGTTTCACCACCCGTTTGGATAACGTAGGTTCTCTTTCCAATAAAGGTATTGAAGTGGTGCTGGGTATCACCCCTGTTAAAACAAAAGATTTCAGCTGGGAGCTGACCACTATTTTTAACCGTAACAGAAATAAAGCACTCAGCATAGGACAATCATTTGTGTTGTATTCTACTAACAGTGGTGCTCCTGTAGCTATTGCAGCTGGTCAGCCAATAGGGTTCTTCTATGGTACTTTCTTTGCGCGTGATGCAAATGGTAATGAAGTGAAGAACGCAGCAGGTATTCCGTTAACAGAACTGGGTAAACAAAACAGTTCTTTAAGTTATACTGTTGGACGTGATGCAAATGGATTACCTACAGGTTCTTCCCTGCAGAAGAAAATCGGTGATCCTAATCCAGGATGGACTGGTAGTTTAACGAATGACTTTAACTATAAAAAGTTCAGTTTACATACACAGCTGGATGCGGTGCAGGATGTAAGTGTATTTAATGCAGACTTCAGAACAAGACAAGGTGTTGATAATGGAAAAGTAGCAGAACAGGAAGACAGGGGACAGATTCCACGTGGTTACATTGCCGGTGTATATGGTATACAGGAATGGAGAATAGATGATGGTTCTTTTGTAAAACTGAGAGAAGTATCATTAAGCTATAATATCGGTAAGATAAAAAGCATCAGTGATCTTACTGTAAGTGTAGGCGGTAGAAACCTTTATTCATGGGATAATTACAAAGGATATGACCCTGAGGTGAATGCAGCGGGACAGAGTACAGTTCTTCGTGGTATTGATTTCGGTACGGTACCTGCTCCAAGAACATTCAATGTGGCTCTTCGTGCCAAATTCTAAACTATCAAAAAGAAATTTATGAAAAGGTATATCAATAAATATAACAGTTCGATAATGGCGGCATTGCTGTTGTTCTCTGTTACTTCCTGTAAAAAGGATTACACCGATCCTTCCGGGCCTTCTTCTGATAAGGCATTCAGTTCACCTAATGCATTGACGGATGTTGCTGTAGGTTTACAGAATCTGTATTCTGCAAACAGGACCAGTCTTGTTTACACTACTATTACCGCAAGCAGTTTGCTGACCGGAGAAACGTATGTAGTGAATGCGGGTAATACGGATGAAAATCAGTTGGGACTGGGTGGCGTGAATGTGCAGAATACCAATGCAATAGTGACAGGCATGTGGACTTATGCCAACAAGATTATCTATGATGCCAACAACGTATTAAATAATACGAATGCGGTAGTGACTGATAAAACTTATGCCAGCGGTGTTATTGCTTATACATCTATTTTCAAGGCACTGGCTATTGGTGATATGGCGATGTTCTGGGATCATGTGCCGGATACAATTGGTACGAACACTACATTTATTACCAGTCAGGCAGCATATACAAAAGCTGTAGGTATTCTGAATAATGCATTAGCTACCGTGTCTGCGAATGCGATTAGTACCAGTTTTACAAAGAATGTACCGGCAGGTATTGATATTGTAAATACACTGTATGCACTGAAAGCGCGATATGCATTGTTTGCAGGTGATTATGCAACTGCACTAGATGCAGCAAACAGTGTAACACTTACAACAACTTCTACTTTTAATTATAACAGTCTTACTACTAACCCTATTTTTACACTGGTAGCTGCTACCAATAATATTTACCAGGTAGTAGATTCAGCAATGAGCTTACCGGTAGGATTACAACCTGATGCAGCAGACAAACGTGAGCCGTTTTATGTAAACATCGGTACCAGTCCGCGTTTTAGAATTAAAGGTTTTTATACTTCTACCACACAGGCTATACCAGTATTCCTGCCCGGAGAGATCACACTTATCAAAGCAGAGTGTTATGCCCGTATGCATGATGTAACGAATGGTCTGATAGAGTTAAATAAGGTAGTTACTAAAACAGCAGCTTCTGATCCTTATGGTGTAGGTGCTGCATTACCCGGAGTAGTGGTTACTACAGAAGCGGACCTGCTTTTACAGATCTACAAACACCGTCGTATTGAGTTATTTATGGGAGGGCTGGCACTGGAAGATGAGCGCAGATTTGAACGCCCTGTAGCGGAGCGCAAACGCACTTATTTCCCTTTCCCGTTTGTTGAACGTAATGGTAATACTAATACCCCGGTTGATCCTGCGTATTAATATATAAAGAAGGTTTATTTGAAAAAGAGTTGTGCCGGTTTGCCGGTACAACTCTTTTTTATTACCATTCGTCTATAAATAATTCCCGTTCGCATATTATTTTGCCCTATTAACCCTATTAGGATATTTTTGTTCTACCACTCAACCTCTATTCCCCACTAAGAGCATACGCGAGCACACTATACCTGTTATAATCAATCGAAACAATGAAATTGCCCAACTATTGGACCATTAAAGGCTATTGCCTGCTTATGTTGTTCATGTGTATCTCATATACCTCAAAGGCACAGTTATGTACAGGCAGTCTGGGGGATCCTGTTGTGAGCTTAGACTTTGGCGCTGGTACAGCTACTTTTGCCGGCGCATTAGGCAGTGGTATCACTACTTACTCTTATGTGGCACAGAGCTTCCCTTATGATGGATCTTATACCGTTGAAAACACTACTGCGGGGGCAGGGAATGTCTGGTGGTCTACCACAGACCATACGGGGAATACAGGTGGTTATATGATGGTGGTAAATGCCAGTACCTCTGTAACGGATTATTTCTATCAGAAATCAGTATCCGGATTATGTCCCAATACAACATATGAATTTGCCGCCTGGGTAGTGAACCTGTTACGGTCTTCAGATAATAATCCTCCCAATATTACTTTCTCTATCTTATCGTCAGATGGCAGCACTGTTATTCAGTCCTATACCACTGGTAGTATTGCGAGGACCAGCAGTGGTCCTGTATGGCGGCAGTTTGGGTTTTACTTTACCACTCCGGCCGGTACATCAGATGTGATCATCAAAATGAGTAATAGCAGTCCGGGTGGCGCACCAGCCAACGACCTGGCGCTGGATGATATCACGTTCCGTCCCTGCGGACCCAGTGTAAGCGCCGTAATTAGCAGTGGTGGAACTTCTGCAGAAGTGTGTAAAGGCGATGCAACGGTTTTCACCCTCACAGGCACAGTATCCAGCGGGTATACCAGTCCCGCGTATCAGTGGCAGGTGAGTACAGATTCAGGCACTACCTGGACGGACATCGCCGGTGCAACCAGTACTACGTATACACGTTTGCCTACAGCCCCCGGTACTTACCTGTACAGGATGGCAGCCGCACAGACTGCAAACATCGGCTCTTCTGCCTGCCGTGTTGCCTCTAATGTCATCACCATCACAGTAGATGACAATCCGGACCCTGCAGCCAGCAGCAACAATCCTACCTGCGAAGGGGATACCCTGCAATTAAGTTCTTCCACCGGAGCTACCTACAGCTGGACAGGCCCCAACGGGTTTACCAGTACCTCCCAGAATCCTGTGATCAATGGTATTACATCAGCAGGCAATGGAACATATTACGTAACACTGACGACGGCACTGGGTTGTAGTAATACAGATTCTACGGTAGTGGATGTAAATCCTGCACCTGTTGCAGATGCCGGCAGTGATGTAAATATCTGCGAAGGTAGTACCGTTACTTTACAGGGCAGTGGAGGCAGTACCTATTTATGGTCTCCGGCTTCCAGTTTATCCGATTCTTCTATCGCATCACCAGTTGCTTCTCCTACTGATACCACTACTTATTTATTGACAGTCAGTAACGGGCAATGTAAAGCATACGATGAGGTATCAGTATTTGTATGGAAAAAACCTACAGCTGATGCAGGCCCGGATCAGCGGATCTTTGAAGGAGACCCTGCACAGTTAGCCGGTATAGCAGGAGGTACAGATGTTACATACTCCTGGACACCAGTATATAATATCACAGACGCTACTATTTTAGATCCCATTGTAACACCAGACAGTGATACCACTTATACGTTGACGGTAGTATCCGGAGATGGATGCGGGACCGCATCTGATAAAGTGTTTATCAGGGTGTATAAGAAGATCATCATTCCCAATGCATTCTCTCCCAATAATGATGGAATCAATGATACCTGGAGAATACAAAAGCTGGATACTTATCCCGATGCAGATCTTTCTGTATTTAACCGGTATGGGCAACTGGTATTCAAAAGCAGGGGATACCCCAACGAATGGACCGGTACCTATGATGGCAAGCCATTACCGGTAGGTACTTATTATTATGTGATAGATCTCAAAACTGGTTTCGGAAAAAATCCTACCGGTTGGGTAGTGATTTTGCGATAAAAATACAGACGATGAAGAAAGTAATAATCCTGTGTGCGGGCGTTTTTTTTGCTGCCGGTTCTTATGCGCAGCAGAAGCCGCATTACACACAATATATCCTTAACCAGTATATCATCAATCCTGCCCTTTCCGGTATAGAGAATTACTGGGATATTAAGGTCAGCCACCGGCACCAGTGGACGGGACTGAGTGGTTCACCGGTTACCACTTATTTCACCATACAGGGGCCTATCGGCAAAAAGGACTATCGCACTACCGCTACTTCTTTTGCAGTACCAGGAGAGAACCCCAGGGGGCATCGTTACTGGGAAGACTATACGGCCGCAGAACCTCATCATGGAGTAGGTTTGCAGGTCATCAATGATGTAACAGGGCCTTTAAGCAACCTGAGTGTGTATGGTACCTATGCGTATCATATAGGACTCACGCCCCGTACCAGTTTATCCGCAGGTTTTGGCGCAGGTATCAGCCGTTTCAGTCTGAAGAGTTCGGGACTGGATTTTGAGAATACGACCATTGATCCTGTTGTTTATTCAAGCGGTATCGTCAATACAACGAAGTTTGATATGACGGCTGGCTTGTACCTCTATTCAGCAGATTATTTTGTGGGAGTATCTGCACAGCAGATTGTACCATCTCGTCTTAACTTTTCCAATCATGCAGTAACTGCAGAAACAGGAAAGACGGTGCCACATCTGTTCTTTACAGGTGGCTACCGTTTCCTGCTTACAGATGATTTTAACCTGATCCCATCCGTAATGGTGAAATATATCAATCCATTGCCGGTGCAGGTAGATGTAAATACCAAGCTGCAATACAGGGACCTGATATGGGTAGGGGCCACTTACCGGCATAAAGACAGCTTTGCCGGGATGATGGGCGTAAATATTTCAAACAAGTTTAATATCGGATATTCTTACGACAACTCCACTACTGCACTGGCTACCTACGGGAAAGGCACACATGAGATCATTCTTGGTTTTATTATTGGAAACAAGTATGATGACTCCTGCCCAAAGAATGTATGGTGATGAAATGTTTAAAAGCACTATATTAACGGTTGAAAGTTATTTATACCTACAACTGAGCGACAGCCTGTTCCTGTTTTACAACTATCCGGAGCGGGCTGTTTGCATGTTTAATCTGCCGTTTATATAAAATAAGGATTGATATCTGGGGTTCTTTTTGTAAGTTTCAATAATAATCTGAGGAGCTTATTATTTATTACAAAATCCATGGTCCATGCAATTTAAAAAGTCACTTGCTGTACCGTTGTCACTGGTAGTGGCGGCGATGCTGTGTTCCCTTGCCTTACCCCCACAAGAAGAAAAGGCCAAGAATCTTAAGGTATTACCTAAGAATATCAGTCATGAAGAACTGATGAAAAACATGCACTTCTATAACAAGGCACTAGGTGTGAAGTGCGACTTCTGCCATGCAAAGTCTAAGGATAATCCGCAGAAGATGGATTTTGCCAGTGATGAGAAGGAAGAGAAGGAAACCACCAGGGAGATGATGAGGATGACCAATAAGATCAATAAGAAGTTCTTCAAATCAGGTAAAGATGAGAGTGGTCAGTCTATTATGACAATCTCCTGTTATACTTGTCACAACGGAGAAGCGGAACCAAAGAAGCTGCCAGTGGGTGGGCCGGAAGGCGCTCCTCATGGGGATGCGCCACATGACCATTAATTCAAGGAGTGGGGCAAATGATAGTAGTGACTCAGTTTGATTTTGGGCGCAGGGCGAAGCCCTGCAAAACCCCTTCAATTTTTTTGTGATGGTGCGAAGCTCCATCCAAAAAAATCAAACTAAGTCGCCAAATGATATTTTTTTCTCGTTTTAAAGGAAAAAATTATCTTTATAATAATAGAATTCCACTATATTATATTAGATAATCATTAGAACCACAACTTAAATCGATTGTTATGACCGCATTTAACTCCCTTGCTATTCTGGCGTTGGTCTTTTTTTTAGCACACGTAGTATTGCTGTTTACTTCATTTGGGAAAAACGGATATCAGAAAACGCGATATCTGTATTCTCACATTACACTCTGGATCTGTGGAGGCCTTCTTTTTTTACTGGCTTCACTGTATGCAGGGAAACAGGTATCAGGGATCCTGGATGTATTTGATACACCGGGCAAACAACTGATGATCATCGGTGTGGTATTGTTACTGTCTCTCACAGCACATACCATTGTACGGTACCTGGTGATGCCAAAGTATAATGTAGATAAGAGATAGGTATCAAGTCCTTATTATAGTAAGCCGCTCCTTTATACGGGGCGGCTTTTTTTATTATTAGAAAAAAATCAGTTTTCCGCGGTCCTACCTGCCCGCGTGTTCGTCTTTACTATGAAAATACCCAAACCCACTCACCTTTAAATGTAGTTTTGCTATGAAAAACACCATTGCAGCATGCCTGCTGATTATTGCGGCCACGGCCTGTAATAAAGAAAATGTAACCAAGCTTACCAACAAAGATGCATTGGCCGTTACCACATTGACTATCACCAATTATTATGTAAGCCCTACAGGGAATGATGCGAATGCAGGTACCTCTTCATCTACAGCACTAAAAACCATCCAGGCAGCCCTCAATAAGACCACAAATGGTGCAGGCAGTACCATTTATGTAGCTGCAGGTACTTATGGAGAAAGGCTTACATGGCCCAACTCCGGTGCAGATTCTACATCGCCGATTACATTAACCAATTATGCCGGAGGTACTGTAATTCTTGATGGCAGCACTACCACCAGCAGCACAGCAAATGCGATGATCACAGTGGCCAGCAAAAGTCATATCCGCATCAACAACATCAGCATTGCCAATAACATCCGTCTGAACGCATCCGGTATTTATATCAGTGGTGCTGGTACAGATGTACAGGTAACTTCCTGCAAAATTTATAACGTAGGTTATACCACCGATTCTACCGCTATCCCTACTTCTACACAAAATGCAAATCCATTTGTAGTTGTTGGTTCTCTGGATTCTTCCTACAATAAGATCTATATCGGTAGTAACCAGATATATAGTTGTAATACAGGTTATAGTGAATCTATGACACTGAATGGTAATATTGAAAACTTCCTGATTGAAAGCAATATTATTCACAACGTAAGGAATATCGGAATAGATATAGCTGGTCATTATTCCTGGACAGGTGCACCTGCCAGCGTGAACTATGCACGCAATGGAAATGTGAAATATAATATTGTGTATAAATGCGTATCCCTGGCGGCTGTTAGTGCAGGTATTTATGTGGATGGTGCACAGTATGTGAATGTAGAAGGGAATACTATTTATCAGAACGGTGTAGGGGTAAGTGTTGGTTGTGAGAACAATGGATTTGTTGCAAACGGTATTAATATCCGCGACAATTTTATCTATAATAATATTGATGCGGGCATTTATGTTGGTGCCAATGCGGCGAACAGTAAAGTAACCTATTCATCTATTACGAATAATACTTTCTTTAAGAATTATACCCAAAATGGATGGGGAGGCGAAATCCATATTCAGAATACAGATTATTTAAGTATTAAGAACAATATCATACAATCCGGGAATGCTAATAATTTAGAGGTAATTGCATTATCTGGTTATACTACTACTAATCTGTCTATGGATTACAACCGGTATTATTCTGTTTCAGGTGTTGCTACCAATGTTGCTTTCGACTGGGGTGGTATTACCGGAACCGGATATGGCTCACTTGCTGATTTTAAAACTGCGACAGGCCTGGATGCTCACTCTACTTATGGCATTCCTTCATTTGTAAGCAGTACAACACCTAACCTGCATTTGGCCAGCGGTTCTGCCTGTATTAATACCGGAGACCCTGCCTTTGTACTTGGATACCAGGAGTTTGATATCGACAAACAAACCCGTATACAGAATAGCCGGGTGGATATAGGTGCTGATGAAACGGCTTATTAAAAGATAATCCCCGATCATATTTATATAAAAGGGCTCCCTAAGGGAGCCTTTTTTTTGTATTTTTAGCAGAATACTCACCAAAAAGCAGCTAAAGGAGAGATCTGAGGAGAAAACTCATGCAGTCAACTACCGATACCGAATTGTTACAAAAGCTAAGGGAAGGGGATGAAACAGCCTTCCGGGAGCTATATGACCGGCATAGCAGGACGGTATCTGCATTTGTGTATCACCTTACCCATTCTGCCGTAGATGCAGAGGATATCTTACAGGAAACCTTTTTAAAGCTCTGGACCAGCCGGGAACAACTACCCTCCATAGACCATATCGGCAATTATATCTTCATGATAGCCAGGAATAAAACGCTGGACCACCTGCGCAAAATAGCCCAGCAACAAAAACTGATGGACCGTGTATGGGCAAATATCAGCGCTCCTGCAGATGGTATCGAGCAACAACTGGACGCCCGGGAAAGCCAGCAACTGATCAATAAGGCTTTTGCGCAACTGACTGAACAACAGCAGACTATTTTCAGATTAAGTCGCCAGGAAGGAATGACCCATGAAGCCATTGCACAGCAACTACGCCTTTCCAAAAGCAGGGTGAAGAATGTACAGGTAGAAACACTTCGTTATATCCGGCAATTTCTTGCACAATACGCCGGACCTCTTGGTGTATTATTCGTAGTAACATCCTTAATGAAAAGCTAACATTCAAAACGGGGCCTATTATTTAGTTTCGTGCTGTAATGGCCCAGGATCTTTTTGATGAAGACAAATACCTGCAATTATTCATCTCCGGCAGTGAAGATGCCTTTGATACTATCTTCAAAAGATATTATGAAGGGCTGCTGAACTTTGCGAAGGTCTTAATACCCTATCCAACTGATGAAGCAGAAGATATTGTTGCAGAGATGTTCTGCACCTTGTGGAATAACCGCAAACAGATCACTATCACCAATACATTAAGCGCTTATTTATATACTGCTGTTAAAAACAGGGTATTCGATTATTTCCGTAAACGCAAAATTATCTTCCATATCCCCGAAGAGAATGATACTGCTGCTGCGGGTTACCAGCAACCGGACCATCTGCTGATGTACAAAGACGTAACACATCGTATTCAATCTCTCATCAGCCAGCTTCCCCCTCAAATGAGACTGGTATTTCAGCTGAACCGCTATGAAGGATTCAGTTATGAAGAGATTGCAGGATTGCTGAATATATCCGTAAACTCTGTAAAAACACATATGTTCCGTGCGATGAAATCACTGAAGGCATCGTATGCTGTGTTACCAAATAGTTAAGCGAATCCTTTCCAATATTACCAAACTGTTAACTCCATTTTTCTTGTCACGATCCTTCACCTGAAATACGTCTTACTGCTATTAAACAACGAATTGATTGGAACAGCAGGACATTTATTTATTGATCGCACGGTATTTTAATGCGGAAACTACTACTGAAGAAGAGGCTTTTTTAACAGACTGGTTACAGCAATCAGCAGAAAACAGGGAGACTTTTTCTGTGTTGCAGGAAATATGGACAACAGATAAAGTGCAGGATAATGAAATAATTACTGCCGGATTAAAGAACGTTAAATATAAGATAGCTGCTTCCAGGAGAAGGGTAAGATATATAGCTGCAGCTGCTATGATAGCGGTGATGGTAATCTCCTGTGCGTTGTTGTTTTACAGACCAGGTAATAGTTATATAGAGCAGAGGAGTCTGGCTGGACAGGTATTACACCTGCGTTTACCGGATGGTACACTGGTGCATCTTGCTCCAAAAAGTACGATCCGTTATGCTAAGCAATCAGGCAGAGAAATTATACTTAAAGGAGAAGCCTTCTTTGAAGTAAATAAAAATGCACATCATCCTTTTTCTGTACGCGCCGGTAAGCTATCTGTAAATGTACTGGGTACACGATTTAATGTTTCTGATACGGCTGTATCGCTGGTAGATGGTAAAGTACAGGTAACTGTAGATGAAAAAGCCTATACGTTAACACCAGGTCGTCAGCTGCGTTATAAAGATGGCCATTATTATGAGCAGGCATATGATGTAGATGATGTAACCGGATGGGCGTCTGCGTTACTCGTATTCAGGAATGAAAGTTTTGCATCAGCAGCAGCTAAGATTGAGAAGATGTATGATGTAAAGATTATTTTCTCTGATCCTGAAACTGCCAACTACAGGCTGTTTGCAAAGTTTAGTAATAAGTCACTGACCTATGTGCTGGATGTAATTAAAGCATCAGATAACCTTGATTATACTATCAAAGGAAAAACTGTTTATATCTCAGGAAAAAAATAAAATTAACCAGGACTCGTTCACGCTAAACACCTATATATGTTTCTTTTTTACAAGAATTTAATGCCTAAACATGGCAAGATACTGCTATGTATCCTGTTCTGCCATGTATTCCTGCAGGGTTTTGCAGCTCCTGCAAGAATAGATCTTCAAAAGGTACCCTGTTCACTTTCTGTACAGAATAAACCTCTGGAAGAAGTGTTTGAAATAATAGAAAAACAAACACATTATTCTATTGTTTGTATGGACCAGTCGGGCCTTATGAGCAGAAGAGTAAATGTAAATGCACCCAATGCCACTTTAGAAAAAGTATTACAGCTACTGGCTACACAGGCTACCTTTAATTACAAATGCCTGGACAATAATATTATCATTCGCGCAGCTGTGGCACAACCCGCAGAAGCTCCTGAAGAAAAAACTATCTCAGGAAAAATAACGGATGCAAAGAAGCAACCATTACCGGGTGTATCTATCATGGTAAAAGGGACTAAGAGAGGTACTATCACCAATGATAATGGTGATTTCCAGATAAAAGTACAGGAAGGTGATATACTCACCATCTCCTTTACAGGTTATATACAACAACAGATAGCAGTTAGTAATACGGCTAACTTCCAGATAACCCTGCTGGATGATGAAAAGAAATTATCTGAAGTAGTAGTAACCGCTTTAGGTATCAAGAAAGAAAAAGCAAAACTGGGTTATGCTGCACAGGAAGTAAAAGGTGCAGACCTTGTAAAAGCCCGTGAATCAAATGTAATCAGTTCTTTAACAGGTAAGGTGGCTGGTTTGACCATCCGCAATACCACAGACCTTTTCCAGGACCCTGAGATCTCCTTACGTGGCAGAAAACCATTGATCGTTATTGATGGTATTCCTGATCAGTCAGCAGATCTTTATAAGATCAATGCAGATGATGTGGAAAGCATGACCGTACTGAAAGGAGCTTCTGCTTCTGCCCTGTATGGTTCTATAGGACAGAATGGTGCTATTATGATCACCACTAAAAGAGGTGGTTCAAAAGACCTGAGTGTAGAGTTTAATTCATCTACACAGTTCCAGACCAGCTTTATCCGTATACCTAAAGTACAGAGCTCTTATGGTAATGGATTTAAAGGTCAGTATACTTATATAGACGGTTCCGGTAGTGGTCCGGAAGGTTCCGGTTGGATCTGGGGCCCTAAGCTGGATCAGAAAGATCCTACTACTCCCAGCGGATACTTTGAAACACCACAGTTTAATAGTCCTGTTGATCCTACCACAGGAAAACTGGTACCATTGCCTTTTTTATCAAGAGGGAAAAACAATGTGAAGAACTTCTTCCGTACAGGTGTTATCTCCAGTAATAATATCAGCTTTACCAAGTCTGGTGATAAAGGAAGTTTCAGAGCATCTGCTTCACATATTTATCAGCAGGGTATTGTTCCTAATACTGACCTGAAGAATACATCTTTCAACATGGCAGGTAACTACAACCTCAGCGATGCATTCAGCATTAATGCGAGGATCAGCTATAACAAAGAGTATACACATAACTTCCCTGAAACAGGGTATGGACCTACCAACTACCTGTATAACCTGATCCTTTGGACAGGGCCGGATATTGATGTACGTGATCTGCGTAATTACTGGGTACCAGGGAAAGAAGGTGTACAGCAGAGACATTATAATACCTCTTATTATAACAACCCTTATTTCCAGGCATATGAATATCTGCGTGGTTATAATAAGGATAATACCTTCGGATCAGTGGATTTGAATTACCAGTTCAGTCCTTCTTTTAGCGCTAAGTTCCGTAACGGTATTAATGAGTACGGCCTTAACCGTAATTATAACGAGCCTAAGAGTTATATCGGTTATGGTAGTAAATCAAGAGGACAGTATACAGTATCAACAGGTAATTACTTTGATATTGTATCTGATCTGATGGTTGACTATAACCATACATTCAGCAGCAAGTTTAAGGTCCGTGCACAGGTAGGTGGTTCCAACTACTATCGTAATTTTAAATATGGCACCAGCAATACAGATGGCTTAACCATTCCCGGTTTTTATAACCTGAGCAATTCTGCCAGTCCTGTATTAGCTACCAATGCAATAGAAGAACGCAGAACAAGAAGTTTCTATGGATTGGTGGATGTTGAGTTGTATAACGCATTATACTTCTCTGTAACAGGGCGTAATGACAAGATCTCTACTTTGCCTGTTACCAATAATAGTTTCTTCTATCCTTCCTTAACAGGTGCTGTAGTGATCTCTCAGCTGGTGAAATTACCAGACTGGTTTTCTTTCCTGAAAGCAAGAGGATCATTATCAAGAGTATCCAGTGGTACACTGAACGACAATGATTATACCTATAGTTACCTGCCATCGTACAGCAAAGGAACTATCTGGAATAATACACCTTCACTCACTTATGGAGATGTGATTTATAATACTTCTCTGCGTCCGCAAACATCAGACAGTTGGGAAGCAGGGGTAGATACCAAATTCTTTGGTAACAGACTGGGTGTTGAGTTTACTTACTTCCAGACAAAAGACTATAACAACATTGTATCTATACCCGTTTCTCTGGGTAGCGGATATGCCAGTCGCCTGGAAAACGGAAACGTATACCAGCGCAGAGGTATAGAAATCGTAGCCAATGCAAATCCTGTCCGCAAGGGTGATTTCAGATGGGATGTAATGGTAAACCTAAGTACTTACCGCCGTTATCTGAAAGAGATTTCAGGAGGAGGTACCCGTCTCAATTACCTGAAAGTCGGTGACAGAACAGACCGCATCTTTACCAGCGTTTACCAGAAAGATCCTTCCGGTAATGTGATTTATAATACAAACGGATTCCCTTTGGCGGATAACTTCCAGCGTTTTGTTGGTAACCAGGACCCTGACTGGATCTATGGTATAGAGAACAGCTTCAGCTATAAGAATTTCAGTTTACGCTTTTTAGTAGATGGACGTATAGGTGGTATGATTTATTCAACTACCAATCAGAAAATGTGGTGGGGTGGTACCAATCCTGGTACAGTGAATGCATTCAGGGATGATGCCAATGCAGGAAAATCTACTTATGTAGGCAAGGGAGTAGTGGTAACAGGTGGCGCAGCTACCTATGATGCAAACGGTGATATCACCAGTGATACACGCACCTTCGCAACCAACACTCAGGCGGTTAACTACATTGATTACATGACCAATACCAGCAATGGAGCTAACAACAACTACAACTATTTTTCACAGACTTTCCTGAAGTTAAGAGAAGTAACACTTACCTGGAGAGTGCCCGGTAAATGGCTGAAAGGTACCTTTTTCCATAGTGCAGATGTATCAGCAGTTGGCAGAAATCTGTTACTGTTTTCTAAAATGCCCAACGTTGATCCGGATGCAGGTGTAGATAATCTACAGACACCTTCTACCAGAAGTATGGGATTCAATGTTAATCTTAAATTCTAATCATGAGAAAGATATATACTGTAGCAACCCTGCTGCTGATAATGGCAGCCGGCTGTAAGAAATTCGAAGATTTTCAGACAGATCCAAATAAATCCACCACAGCTACACCAGATCTGTTGCTGAATACTGTTGAACAGAATGCATTTGCTGTATTAGATCTGAGCGCAGCACTGGCAACCAGACAAATGGTATTTACCAACTCTGTTTCCAATGAACAGTACTATGGATGGACAAGAGCAAGCTTTAATGCTTATTCCAACCTGCGCCAGGTAGTGAAAATGGAACAGGAAGCGAATCGTTTGGGTAAGCCCGAATATCTTCCCCTGGTAAAGTTCTTTAAGGCATGGTACTTCCTGCAACTAACCAATACTTTCGGGGATGTTCCATACACAGAAGCACTGAAAGGAGACGGAGATGTTTCTACACCTGTATACGATAAACAGGAAGATATCTTCATTGCTATCCTGAAAGACCTGGATGATGCCAATTCAGCTATTACTGCCAGTACTACTTCAGTACAGGGGGATATTGTATTCGGTGGCAAAATGATCAAATGGAAACAACTGATCAATTCCCTTTCCCTGCGTGTATTAATGAGTTTATCATTAAAGGAAAGTAATACAACACTGAACATAAAAGCAAAATTTGCCAATATCGTTAACAATCCTGAGACTTATCCTTTGATGACAGGAAACGGTGATGCCGGGCAACTGACGTTTTATGATCTGCAGGGTAACCGTTACACACATTACAATGATAATGATCTGCAAACGGCTTATTATATGGAAGAAACTTTCATCGATTTGCTGAAAGGATTAAAGGACCCGAGGTTATTCACCTTTGCAGAGAAAGCGCCTAAGTATTCTTCATTACCGGATAATGATTTCAGTGCCTATGGTGGTGTAAAAGGAAGTGCACCTATCAGTGAAAATAATGATCGCGTAGTAGCCGGAGAAGCGTCTAAAATCAAGGCCCGGTATTTCAATAACCCGGTGAATGAGCCAAGTGTGGCGCTGGGATATCCTGAGTTGCAGTTCATCCTTGCCGAAGGAGTGATCCGTGGCTGGATAGGTGGTAATGCTGCTGACTATTATAACAAAGGTGTAACAGCATCCATGCAGTTTTATGGAATCAGCCAGACTGCCATTGATGCTTATCTTACCTTAAATCCTTATCCTGTTACCAACAGCCTGCAAACGGTGATGACACAAAAATATCTCTCTTCTTTCCTGAGCGGCGGATGGCAGATGTTTTATGAGCAGCGCCGTACAGGTATGCCGGTATTTGATGTGTCTGGCGCTGGTGTACTGAACAACAAAAAGATCCCTGTACGCTGGATGTACCCGGAAACAGAGCTACAGAATAACCCGCAGAATGTAAATAATGCTATCTCCCGTCAGTATAGCTCCGGGGATGATATCAATGCATTGATGTGGTTGTTAAAAGCTGAATAATAATTATCTTGTATATTGGCTCCCTGTTTAGACAGGGAGCTTTTTAATCTGAATGTATGAAGCGATTTATTGTATTTGCCGGATGTCTTTTAATAGCGGGTTCTTTATCCGCACAGAGAACTAAAAAGGTGGTATTTGTTATTGCAGACGGGATACCTGCAGATGTGATCGAGAAATTAGCTACGCCTAATATAGATAAGATTAAGGCGGCAGGGAACTATACCCGCATGCATGTAGGAGGTGATAAAGATACCTACTCTCAGACGCCCACTATTTCAGCAGTAGGGTATAACAGTCTGCTGACAGGTGTATGGGTGAACAAACACAATGTACCCGATAACGATATCACAGCGCCTAACTATAATTACTTCAATATTTTCAGGCTGTTTAAAGAACAGTATCCGGCTAAAAGAACGGCTATCTATTCCAGCTGGGAGGATAACCGTACCAAACTGGCAGGGGATGCTTATGTGAATTTTCATGCAGACGGCTATGAACTGGACACGGTTCATTTCAAACATGATAAGGAGCGGAACTTTATGCATGCTATTGATGAGAAGGTAGTGTCGGAAGCGGTGACAGGTATGCTGAACAATGCGGCAGATCTTTCCTGGGTGTACCTGGAGTATACAGATGATATGGGGCATATGCATGGTGACAGTCCGGAGTTTTATACTGCGGTGAAGATGATGGACAAGCAGATGGGCAAACTCTGGGATGCTATTACCTATCGTCAGAAGAACTTTGCTGAGGACTGGATGATTGTCATCACCACAGATCATGGCCGTGATGAAAAGACCGGCAGAGATCATGGAGGACAATCAGCCAGGCAGCGTGGTACCTGGATGGTGACCAATTACAAAGACCTGAACAATTATGCCCGGTATTATGAACCGGCTATCGTGGATATTATGCCTACCATGGCAAGGTTCCTGAATGTGACTATTCCTGTAAACACTGCCCGTGAAGTAGATGGGGTACCTTTAATAGGTAAAGTGGCGGTGGCCAATGCTGTGGTGAATTATATCCAGGGGAATATTGATATCAAATGGCAGCCTTTGCAGGATACCGGGAAAGTGAAAATATGGGTGACTACCACCAACGAATTTAAGACCGGGGGAAAAGATGCATACAAATTACTGGCGGAGGTACCGGTGAAAACCGGACATGCCCTGGTAGATGTACAGCAGTTACCTGCTGAAATGTATAAAATCGTGTTGGAAACCAGTCAAAATACTATCAATAAGTGGCTGAAACCCTAGTTTAAAAAAAATATTGTTTTTTGACGGTCCTATTGGCAGTGGTCTTCGTCTTTATACTAATATGCCTGATTATCCGTCAAGAATACAAGATCTCCTGGATCGTTATGTAAATAAATCCTGCACCCGTGAGGAACTGGAGGAATTATTCAGCTACATAGGAGATGAACGCAATCGCGAAGTGTTACAATACTTCATGGAAGAGCTTTATCAGGCAGATCATACCGCACCGGATTTAGATTTCAACGAAATATATGCCCAGATCCTTGCACCGGCACCCGCTGCCCGTGCAGGGATTTTTTCATTACGGCGGATGGCAGCGGCAGCCATCGTATTATTACTGGCCGGCAGTGCTTATTTCTTCCTGCAGCGTAAGGCCCCTGAGAAGGGGATTGTTGCCGTGCAGGAAACGGATATTGCGCCCGGGGTGAATAAGGCCGTCCTGACCCTGTCAGACGGTTCTACAGTAACACTGGACAGTGCCGGCAACCAGGTGATCAGCCAGGGACATACCACTATCCGCAAACAGAATGGACAATTACTGTATGCCGCCCAGGGAGACGGGGCTGGTGTACATTATAATAAGTTAACTACGCCCAGAGGAGGGCAGTTCAAATTAGTATTACCAGATGGTACGAAAGTCTGGTTAAACTCAGCATCCACACTCCGGTATCCAACCACATTTACCGGGGAACAGCGAATCGTGGAGCTGGAAGGACAGGGGTATTTCGAAGTAGCAAAAAATGCATTACAACCGTTCCGGGTGATGGTTGGCAATATGGAAGTGCAGGTACTGGGTACCGACTTTGACGTAATGGCCTACCCGGATGAAACTACGGTGAACACCACGTTATTGGCAGGTAGTGTACGGGTAAAGGAAGGATCTGCACTGCAACTGTTACAGCCGGGTCAGCAGGCGGTACTGGATAACCAGCGTCATGGGATCACGGTAAGGACTGCCGACCTTAAAAAAGTAACAGCCTGGAAAAACGGTCTTTTTGTTTTTAATAATATGGCATTGCCCGCTATCCTCAGGGAAGTAGCACGCTGGTATGATGTAGACATCGTATATGCTGCCAAACCCAGTGAGGAACTTTATGGCGGTGGAATAGGCAGAAACCTGAACCTTTCCGGCGTATTGGACCTGTTAGAAGGCAATGGCTATAATCATTTCAGAATAGAAGGAAGAAAAGTAATAGTTCTGCCATAAAGGTAGTAGAAGATCAAAATCAGTAGAAATTAATTAAACCAGAATTTAAGCAGCTGTCCGGTAAGCACCGGCAATTCAATCAGACAATTCTATCAGGGGGGAAAAAGGACTTGTATAAAACCGGAGATGCTCGCAACACCTCCGGCTATTTATCTGGTATCCTTTAATAATCGCTGTAAGACCATTTTAGTACTACCAAACACTACAAAAGTATGCATTTCGATTGTAATGTAATGGCCCGTCGTGTGCGCGGGCTAACAACCAAAATTTGCCTGGTTATGAAATTGACCGCATTTGTTCTGTTAGTCACCTGTCTGCATGTATGTGCGGCGGGTTATTCCCAGAAGGTTACTTTAGCTGTGAAAGATGTTCCACTGCAACAGGTGTTTGCAGAGATTATTACACAAACAGGAGTGTCTATTGTGTATTCAGAAAAGGCATTGTCCAACACCAGCCCTGTTACCTTAAATGTAAAAAATGCCAGTGTACAGGAAGTGCTGGACCTCTGCTTAAAGAACCAGCGGGTGATGTATTCTCATGAAGGGAATAACTTTGTTATTAAACCGGCAGTAGCTGTAACAGCTCCGGCCGATACACTCATTACTATCAGCGGAAAGGTGAATACCGCCAGTGGTACACCCTTACCCGGGGCTACTGTAATCGTAAAAGGTACACATAAGGGTACACAGACAGATGCGCAGGGTAATTTTATATTGCGTGGCCTGGATAGTAAAGCTGTGCTGGTGATCAGTAATATCGGCTATGCTACAAGAGAGATGGCTGCAAGAGATAATATCAGTATATCACTGGAAGAAGATACCCGCAAGTTTAACGAAGTGGTAGTAGTGGGGTATAGTGATAAAAAGAAGAGTGAGCTGACCAGCGCCGTAAGTGTGGTCTCTGCTGATAAACTGAAAGATGTGACCACCAATGATGTGGGTTCCATGTTACAGGGAAAGGTAGCCGGTTTGCAGGTAGTGAACAGCTCGGGTGTACCGGGTACTACTTCAGAGATCAGGCTGCGTGGGGTTTCTTCTGTGAACGCTTCACAAAGTCCGCTGTTTGTGGTAGATGGTATCATCGGTGGCAATTACGATCCTAATGATGTGGAAAGTGTAACCGTGCTGAAAGATGCAGGTGCTACCGCTATGTATGGTTCCCAGGCGAATGCCGGGGTGATCATCGTTACTACTAAAAAAGCAAAGCTGGGCAAGACCCGCTTTGAAGCAAAGGTAACCACCGGTTTCCGTACACCTGATTTTGGTAAGATGAAGATGATGAACGGCAGCCAGTTGTACGACCGTCAGAAAGAATATTACCGCGATTATATTCCCGGTACTACCAATAACTCCTACAAGATAGATATCCTGAAGTTTTACAGCGAGCGTCCAAAAGCATTGCAGAACCAGAATAACAACTGGCTTACTACCATGTTCCAGACAGCTCCTATGCAGAATATATATCTGTCTGCCAGTGGAAGTACCGAGAAGAACGAATATTATACCGGTATTTCTTATTATAATGAGAAAGGTACTTTCATGAATACAGGTTACCAGCGGGTGAATCTGCGTGCGAACTCTACCTATCATTTTTCAAAGAATGTGAGTGTTACCAACAATATCAACCTCAGTGGATCTTCAGGAAAGAGTTATAACTATGAAGATGTATATAATGCGTACCTGAATCTGCCATGGGATAATCCTTATGATAGTAAAGGTCAGCCTGTATATGTAGATGGGAATTCCACTTTCAAGTGGTGGTCCAGGGATAAAATAAACCCTATTCATACCATTCAGAATTCCAATCACCCGTACAAGAATTTTGATATGAACTATGATCTGGGACTGAATGTGAAAATCACCGACTGGTTATCATTTTCCAGCAGCAACCGTGCCGCTGTAAGTTATAACAAGTCTAAAGATTATTATTCTCCGGTAGTAGCAGGGCAGTACAACGGTACTGGTTACCTGAATGAGTTGAGTACATTATCTTATGGTATTATCTCCAACGACCTGTTAAAGTTTAATTTCAAAAAAGGAGATCATAGTATCAGCGGTTTAGCTGGTATCGCCATAGAAAACAGCAAAACAGAAGTATTGGGAGGGTCCGGTAAAGGGTTACCGGAAGGGTTATCAGTGCTGAATGTAGCATCCAATAATAAACTGGTATTTGGCTCTACGGATGCTGCTATTATCCAGTCATTTATTTCCCAGGTGAGTTATGGTTATAAGGAAACATATTTCCTTACAGGGTCTTACCGTGTGGATGGTTCTACAGCGTTTCCTTCCAGTCACAGGTATGGTTCTTTCCCTGCTGTATCAGCAGCCTGGCTGGTAAGTAATGAAGGTTTCCTGCAGGATAATCAATTCATCAATATGCTGAAGCTGAGAGCCAGTTATGGTGTAACCGGTACACAGGATATAGGGTCTTCCCGTTATCTGGGATTGTATTCACTGAATGGCCAGTACAACGGTGGAACGGCGGCTACTCCTTTACAGTTACCTAGTCCTGATCTTACCTGGGAAAGCAAGCAGCAGACCAATGTGGGTATTGATCTCACTGTGTTAAAAAACAGGATCAATTTTACAGTGGATGCTTATAATAACGTAACAAAAAAATTACTGTTACAGGTGCCTCAGCCATTATCTGTAGGGTTTGAACAGCGTTGGGGAAATGTGGGTCAGGTGATCAATAATGGGATAGAGCTGGGTATCAATACGGTGAATATCAAAAGGAAAGATTTTGAGTGGACTACAGATTTCAATATCAGTTTTAACAGCAATAAGCTGCGGCAGTTACCCTCGGATATCATCCGTACGCAATCAACATGGAGTATTTCACAGATCTATCGCAATGGCGGTAACCTGTATGAATTCTATATGCCTAAATGGCTGGGCGTAAATACACAAACAGGCGCACCACAGTGGGAAATAGTGAATAAGGATGCAGATGGTAAAGTAACCTCCAGGGAAGCCACTTCTGACTATTCAAAAGCGACCAACCAGGAAGTAGGATCTGCCTTGCCAAAGTTCCAGGGTGGATTTAATTCAGCGTGGACGTATAAAAATATCTCCCTGAGTGTGAATGGTTATTTCTTATCAGGCAATAAGGTGTTCAGTAATACATTACGTTTTGTGATGAACGATGGTAATGAACCATACTACAACCAGATCGTATTGCCAAAGGGATATTCGATATGGACCAAGCCCGGAGATGTAGCAACAGAGCCTAGTCCACAGAATGCTGCCAACTCTACTGAAACATCCAGCCGTTATTTAAAGGATGGTAGTTTTCTGTCTATCCGCAACATCACATTATCGTATGCACTGCCTAAAACGTTGATCAGTCACTGGCATATGGATGGTGTTACGTTCGCTCTCACAGCGGACAACGTATACACGTTCACGAAATTCCTGGGACAGGACCCCAGTACAACGATCACTGGCGGTGACTATATATTGCCCGGTGTATCGGATTTCAAATATCCGAACAACCGCCAGTTTCTGTTTAACATCAACATCAGGTTTTAGTTAAAACGATCAGACCATGAGAACAAGATTTTTCATCATACTAGCTTTACCGCTGCTTATTACCAGCTGTTTAAAGGATGTGACGCCGAGCGATTCATTAACTACCGGTACTTTAACAAATACAACACAGGGGCTGAAGAATGCACTGAATGGTGCCTATGCCCTGTTTAAAGATCATGTAGAGTTTAATGGTGCCACGGACGGTAACAATATGTATCTGCGTCAGTACTTCCAGATGAGTGATTTTGCCAGTGATGATATTGTATGCGGACAAAGTACGACTGATCCGCTGTATTATAGTTTCACATTGAATCATACGCCTACACAGACCAATAGCCGTTATTTCTGGTACATCTCTTATAAGATTATCAATGACGTGAATACCGTGATTGAAGCTGCACAAAACATCAGTAATCCTGATGCCAATATACAGCAACTGATAGGGGAGTGTTATTTCCTGCGTGCTTTCTGTCATTTTAACCTGGCACGTTTTTATGCAAGGCCTTATACACAGGACCCTTCTGCCAGTGGTGTTATATTACGTACCTCCACCAGCGATCCTTCAGATAAAGCAAGGTCCACCGTCTCAGAAGTATATGCTTCTGTTATTGCAGATGCAGAGAAAGGAGCCGCACTGATGACAGCATCACGCGGGGTACAGTATGCTACTCAGGAAGCTGCCTGGGCTTTGTTATCCAGGGCGTTCCTGTATAAAGGAGATAACGACAGTACTATTTACTACTCAGATAAAGTAATTAACTCAGGAAAGTTCAGTATTGCAACCGCTGCTAATTATCCTGCCATGTTTGCCAATGCAACAACCAGTACGGAGACAATTCTGTGTGTAGCTTTTACGGAGGTAGATGATTATGGTAAGAACGGTTCTATCGCTTCTATGATCTATTCTGATGGTAACTCCGGTTGGGGAGAAGAATTTGCTTCTGCTTCACTGAGAGATACCATGTCTGAACATACAGAAGATCTGCGCTGGTCTTATATTGTACCATCGAAAGATGCAGATGGCAATATTCAAAAGAAGAACGGGATAGAGATGTATTATATCACTAAGTTCTCTTTCCAGGATGGCAAGCCTACGCTCAGTTCGCCCATCATGTTCCGCTTGTCTGAAATGTACCTGAATAAAGCAGAGGCAGAAGCGAAAGCAAATAACGCAACAGCCGCACTGAATGATGTGGATATGATCCGTAAGAACCGCGGACTGGAAGATTACCTGTACAAAGGAACTGCACCGGCAGGTAAGACAGTACTGGAAACTGTGTTGAAAGAAAGACGTCTTGAGCTGGCATTTGAAGGACACCGTTCTGCTGATGTATACCGCAATAAACTGGCGATGAACCGTACTTACTGGGGTTATCATCTGCCCGGATTAAAGGAATCTGATATAGACCTGAGTACGCAGCCTGCTAACTATGCGAATGAGATCGTTAACTGGGATAACAACAGGATCATCTATTTTATTCCGATAGATGAAGTGCAGACTAACAAGTTATGTCAACAGAATCCCTGATTGGTTATTTATTCATCTTTTAATGCAGTACAATTATGCAACTCAAACATATATTTTCTTTCTTCTTACTGGTAACTGTATTAGTTGCCTGTAAAAAAGATAACGATACACCGGAAGCGGATGTCTTTTATGCGGTAAGCATCGAAGGATATGATGTAACATTCACGAACACCACCACAGGTGCCGTGTCTTATAAATGGGATTTCGGGGATAGTACTACCTCTACGGAAGCCAGTCCTGTACATACTTATCCCGGTAAAGGAAAGTATGTGCCTACGCTGTATGCTACTACCAAAGGAGGGCGTGTAACAGAAGCTTCTACTGTAGTGTATATAGCTAAATCATCGCCGGTAAAACTGGATGATAATACGTTGGCAGACTGGGATGATGTAACTACCTCTGAAACGCTTTCTGGTGCTGGTGAAACTTATTTTAAGGAGATGAAGATCGATTACGATGCGAACTATATTTATTTTTATTTCGAGATGACTGCAAATAAGAGCAGTGGGGATATCTTCGATTTTTATCTGGATACTGATAATGATGCTACTACCGGATTACTGACAGGTACATTTCCTGATGGCGGATATGATGTGTTACTGGAAGGTGGGATATTGGCAAACTGGTTTGATGTATACAATCATTACGGCGAACAGAATGCGTTTACTTTCACAGCTACAGGTGTTGCTGAATTCTATACTGTAGGTACGGTAGTGCAGGATGGCACTACGCTGAAATTTGAAATGAGGTTAGTCCGTTCAAAGATAAAAGGACTGGCAGCTACCAAAGCTTTCAGGGTAGGTATACAGACTACGAAGAGCGACTGGTCTGCCACATTGGGAAACATGCCAAATGCGAACCAACCATCTATTTTAGTTAACTTTGAATAGTAATATAAACAGGAGACTTCATGCAGGAGTCTCCTGTTTTAAAATTAAACCTATGAGACCCTTGTTAATGTTAATGTCCGCGCTGGTAATGATGAGCTGTGGAAAAAACAGCAGTAGTGATAATAATACTTCTGCCAAACAGCTGAGCGCCGTAAAAGTTACCTATACTGAAAGTACTACGGACTTTCCCAATCCGGAACGTGGCTTCTACAGATACTCCGAAACAACGGTAGCTAATTATGACCCACTGGATGCGCAAACGCTGGCGGGTTTCCGCGCAGGGCAAAGCGTTTCCGGCACTGTTTATAGTGTCCTCAGCACATTGGTGTTCAGGTATTTTATCCTGGATGGATATACCGGCAAAGCCTTGCCTGCTGCTTTCCTTACTAATATAACCAAAGACTGTGCTACCGCCCGTGCAGCAGGTTTTAAACTGATACCCCGTTTTACTTATACTGTTACTGCAACGGCAGGTAGCTGTTCAGAGGAGTTTATCTGCACTCCATACGGAGATGCCCCTAAAAGTATTGTGCTGAATCATATCAGCCAGTTGAAACCCGTATTACAGGCTAATGCAGATGTCATCGCCTGCGTACAACTGGGTTTCATCGGCACCTGGGGTGAGAACTATTACACCGATTACTTCGGCGATGCTTCTTCCAACGGACAAGGCCAGTTGTATGATAATAACTGGACTGACAGGGCAGACGTGTTGAGAGCCATGCTGGATGCCCTGCCTGTGGACAGGATGGTGCAGGTACGTTATCCGCAGATCAAACAACGTTTTGTGTATGGCGTGAATGCTCCCGCATCTTCTGCTGCTTTAACACAGAACGAAGCTGCGCTGGGTACTGATAAGGCAAGGATAGGATTTCATAACGACTGCTTCCTGGCCAGTGCCAATGACTATGGTACTTATGCCGACTATGGTAACTCTTCCTCTGCTCCTAAAGAAGCTACTACCGCCTTCCGTAATTATTACAGCATGGACAGCAAATATGTAGTAGTGGGAGGGGAGACCTGTAGTGATGAATATAGTCCGCAGAATGATTGTGAACCTGCCGGACACGCAGAACAGGAATTCGGTGATATGCATTACAGCTTCCTGAATGCTGATTATAATCCTGCTGTAAACAACGACTGGCAAACCGGTGGATGCCTTGATAATATCAAACGTAAACTGGGTTACCGGCTGGTATTAAAGGATGCTTCTTTCCAGCAGGCCGATTCCCTTTCCGTATTGATACACCTGCAAAATGCCGGTTATGCAGCGCCATATAATCCAAGACCTGTACAGCTGTTATTGCGCAATACGGCAACCAAACAGGTATATACCTATACGTTTAACACAGAAGTGCGTAAGTGGTTAACAGGAGCTATTACTTTACAGCAGTCATTTGCCCTGCCACCTGCAGGTACTTACGACCTGCTGCTGAACTTACCGGATAAATACACATCTTTAAATACCAAACCGCTGTATAGTATACGACTGGCTAATGATAATGTGTGGGAAGAAACAACAGGTTATAATAAACTGAACTATGCAATCACCGTTCAATAGTAACAAACGTTTATTGTCCTTAGATGTAATGCGTGGTGTGATTATGATCCTGCTGGCAGGAGAAAGCTGCCTGGTATATGAATCCCTGAGACATCTGGACAATAACATGCTCATTAATCAGTTCTTCCACCATCCCTGGCACGGATTACGTTTCTGGGACCTTGTACAGCCAGCCTTTATGTTCATGGCAGGAACGGCCATGTATATCTCTTTTGAGAGCAAAAGAAAGAAAGGCATTACCTGGAAGCAGAACTTTAAACATATTCTGATAAGAAGTATCAAACTATTCTTATTCGGCACCGGTTTACATTGTATCTATTCCGGTAAGATGGTATGGGAACTCTGGAATGTGTTAACACAGTTGTCTGTTACCGCTATCATTGCTTATCTGATTATAGACCGCTCTATTACTTTCCAGATTGTAACAGGGCTATTATTAATTATTCTGAGTGATGTATTATACAGAACAGTATTAATGCCGGGATATGACCAACCCTTTGTAGAGTACCATAATTTTGGTGCCTATATGGATACGCTGCTGATGGGAAAGATCAATCCTGATGGCTGGGTCGCGATCAATATTATTCCTACTGCCGCCCATACAATATGGGGTATGACGGCAGGTAAATTCTTAATGACTGCCAATAGTGGCAATAAGAAAACAGTGGTGCTGTTAATAGCAGGAGTGATTGCACTGGCACTTGGTTTTGGTGCAGATATCAGTAATATCTCGCCCATTATCAAACGTATCAGTACCGCAGGTTTTGTACTCGCCTCTGCGGGATGGGTATTACTGATCCTGGCAGCGCTGTACTGGTGGATAGATGTAAAGGAACACAGCAGGTATACCTGGATAGCTGTAGTGGTAGGAATGAACGCTATATTCCTGTACCTGTTTTTTGAAACGGTAGGCGCACAATGGGTAAACGGAGTGGTAGCGATCTTTATACCAATAAAAATATTATCAGCGCTGGTTACCTTATTCCTGGAATGGTACCTGTGCTACTGGTTATATAAGAAGCAGATCTTTTTTAAGTTATAAATATCTTTCTTTCAGGAGTTTGAGATGATACAGTTCATGTCCTGCTATCATATATACCAATGCTCTTGCTGAAAGCGGGTGGTTATTAGACGTGCCGATATTAGCCAGCTGCTTTTCATTAAGGTTACGTATAAGGTACAGAGAGGATTCACGTACGGCCCTGAATTCGTCGGCCAGGTCGTGGAGCAGGCGTTCGTTGGCAAAGGACTGCTGTGCGTAGTCGTCCTGTTCAAATCCGGGTAATCCCTGTTTTTCACCACGGGCAAAAGCTAAGAGACGGTATGCTAGGATTCTCTCTGTATCTATCATATGGTTCACAACCTCTTTAACGGTCCATTTACCTTCTGCATAAGCATATTCTTCCTTCTCTAAAGGGATGCTGTATAGCAGTGCATGTGTGTTTGACTTTGAGGCTGTCAATACATCCAGCACAGGCATATTACCTACCATGTTAATGTATGCTCCCTGGTAGTCTACATATTCGCCGGGTTGTGGCTTACTGATCATGAGTGATAAATTTTCCTGAAATTAAAACATAATTAGGTATTTTTATAATAACTATAACACATCAATTGAAGAAGATACTGAAGATTAGTGGCATTTCTGTACTGGCCCTTGTGCTCTTTGTGGGCGTTTATTTACTCTCTGCTTTTATTTTATCCAGACTTAGTGTTTCAAAAGAAGATGCAACAAACAATGATATTGCCATCTATATTCTTACGAATGGGGTGCATACCGACCTGGTACTACCTTTAAGGAATGAATATATAGACTGGAGCAAAAGTGTTTCTTTTGAGAATACAACCGGTAAGGATACATTGGCTCAGTTTATTGCTTTTGGCTGGGGAGATAAGGGTTTTTACCTGGAAACGCCTACATGGGCAGATCTGAAATTCAGTACTGCTTTTAAAGCGGCTTTTGCTTTAAGCACTTCTGCTATTCATGCTACTTTTTACAAACAGATGCATGAAGGAAAGAATTGTGTGAAGATCAATATCAGCAATGAACAATATCAACGGCTGATTGCATTTATACAAAAGCGCTTTGATACAAACGAGAAAGGGGAATTTATACATATCGTAACGAATGCCAACTACGGTAAGAACGATGCTTTCTACGAAGCAAAGGGTCACTATAATTTATTTTATACCTGTAATACCTGGGCCAATAACGGGCTGAAAAGCTGTGGACAAAAAGCCTGTGTATGGACACCTTTTGATACCGGTATTTTTTATCAGTATAAATAAAGAGTAGTTATTCTATATGTATGGCTTTTTTATTCATTTTCGCTTCGTAGTTTGTAGCGAAAATAGCGAAGTTTTTATCTGCAAGGGTTTTCATTAGTTTCCTGATATGTTGTTGTATGGGGAGAGGTAAGGTATAAAAGGCCGCATCTATATCAGTAATCCTTCCGTCGTCCAACACTGAATTCTGATGTCTGATAGCTGTTTTTTGTCCCTTGTAATAAAGCAGTATTTTTATTCTTCCATCATCGGTACCATTTAATCCTGCGCTACCATATACAATAAGAGGCTCTACGATACCGTCTCCATCAAGATCTTTTACTTCACAGAGCTTTGTCCAGAACCAGATGGAAGATTCTTCATCCATGTCTGGTCTTTTATGATCATTCAGTTCCCATTTTTTTACAAGTCCTTCGGGTGTTTCCTGCAAGCAGGTCCCTTTAATGGTATAATGTAACGTATCGTTATCGGCTGCTATTGAATCAATACTTTCTGACAATGCCAGGTAGTATTTTCCTGTTTTATCGTTGTAAGTGTAAGCCCTGCGGATGGGGGATTTAATGCCATTTTTAGCTTTAATACTATCTGTGAAAATTGCCACTGTTTCTGTCTTAGATAAGATCGTTTGTGCATGTAGCTGACATCCAATAAATACGATCATTACAGTTAGTAAACATCCCCTTGTTTTCATGCCTGAAAAATACAAATAAAACTCTCTCCCGGAGTTTTTATTTAATGTGCAAAGCCATAACGGCCGCCGCCGGAAACAAAGGTAGCCAGCATCCTGGTTTTTTGTCCGGCTGTAAACATATACATACATGCATCATCAGTATAATCCATGTAGTTCATGGTCATTTCCACCGGAGTACCTGTACACGTACTGTAATGCGGGTAAGAAGGGCAACCATAGTTAGCGGCATTATGCAGTGGGGTATCACCTACCAGGTCATTACCGCAGGTAGCATCACCCCAGATATGCCGGAGGTTCAGGTAGTGGCCTATTTCGTGTGTAGCCGTTCTGCCCAGTCCAAATGGAGCTGTTGCAGTACCGGTATTACCGAAGCAGTCGTATGCAATCACCACTCCATCGGTAGCGCTGGCGCCACCTGGGAATTGTGCATAACCGATTACACCACCGCTCATAGCACCTACCACCCAAAGGTTTAACACTGAGTCTGGTGTAGTTGGATTGATACCACCGGAAGTGCTTTTCTTCATGGCATCATTGGTAGACCAGGTGGTTACAGTTGTAGATTTGCGTACTACTGACTTAAGTACAAAATGCACCCCTACACTTGCTTTTACAGATGAAAACAGGGCAGGTACAGTGCTGAATTCTGAGTTAAGTCCGTTATAATCATTGTTTAATACGTCGATCTGTGATTGTATCTGTGCCGCTGAAATGTTCTGTGCGGTGGTTTTATACAACACATTTACAACAACAGGGATCATAATACTACCATCTGGCAGAAGACGGTAAAGGGATTTGTTTTCCATGATCCGGTTTGTATTGGCTTCTATTGCCGCCATCCGGGATGCCAGGGTTGGATCACTTTTTAGTTGCTCATTTAATACTTCCATAGTGCCGCAATGTCTCTCTTTTGCAGCGGTAGTCGTGTTGCCCGTTACAGGTTTTTCAGATGAATTGTTGTCTGGTTTGGAACACGATGTAATAAAGATAATTCCACAGGCTAATAAAATTGATAGCTTTTTCATTTGTTACAGATTTGGGTTGACTCATGCATCTATCTTGAGGGTGAAATCGCCGGGAGAGAGATTGATAGATTCCAGAGGATCGGGTTTACCTACCGAATATAATTCAAATTTAAATACGTTTACCCTCCGGCCGCAAAAAAACCGTATTACCGGTAAAAAAGAATATTCACCGCAACAAAAAGGACATTTACCGCTTAAATACAATAAAGGTCTGTTTCTGACGATATATTTATAGTACGGTTAATTTATATACCACGACCACTCATCTTTAAAAACGGCGAACAATGGAAAGAAAACATTTTTTGAAAAGCGGACTGGCAGCTTTAGGACTTGCTGCAATTGCACCACTGGCAGGTTCCTGCGGTAAGGACCATGATACAACTGCTGCCACTACCACCACGACAACTGATAGTACTTCCACCGGAAGCTCCAGTTCCGGCTCCTGCACAGCTACTTCTTCTGAAACGGCAGGTCCTTATCCTACCATCACTCCTTCTTCTTATGTAAGAAGTAATATTGTTGACGGACAGTCAGGAGTGCCCTTGACCATTAAAATCACAATTAAAAACACAAACAACAGTTGTGCGGCACTTTCCGGTGCACTGGTGGATATCTGGCATTGTACGGCAGTGGGATATTACTCAGAATATACAGATACTCCGGGTGGTGGATATGCTACTGTAGACTATACAGCATCGCATTTCCTGCGCGGAAGACAGACCACGGATTCGAACGGACTGGTTACTTTTACCAGTATATTCCCGGGCTGGTATTCTCCAAGGGCACCGCATATCCATGCACATATTTACAATTCTGCGGGTACCTCTCTGCTGGTAACACAGATCGCTTTCCCTACAGATGTTTGTAATACAGTGTACACAACTGCAACCGATTATAAAGCGCATGGCACACAGGATACGGCCAATACAGCCGACATGGTTTTCAGTGATTCACTGACGACTGAATTGTCTACTGTTACAGGCAGTGTATCTGCGGGTTATGTACTTACTCATACTATTTATGTGAGCGCCTGATGAGAGTAATACGCTTATTGTATAGGAAGATCATTGATGCCAGCTCCCAGTCCGCCTGGGAGAAACTGGTATTCAATGACTCCTATACTGAGTTCTTAATGCAGGCACAGCTATATAACCAGGAGAAGAAATACTCCACATTTGGTGAGCTGATCACCTATGTACCAAATGCAGATAAATTACATTTCCTGGTAAGTGGCTCTGTCGTTGGATATTTGAAACAACTGAACAGGAAAGTGCCGGATATCCTGAATAATTCGGGGAAGCTTTTTCTGCCCTTTTCAAATTACAAGTTTGAAATCATCAATTCAGATATTAAGGATAAGAGCAAACATCAGGTAGCTGTCAACTTCATGTCAGAGCCGCTTACATGGTATGATACCATAGGCAACCAGTTACTGGTTGCTCTTGATACAACACCTGTTAATGGTGAAATACTGACCGAACAGTTTGCGATGCAGCCTTTCCTGAGCATCTATTCATTAAAGGAAATTAAATAATCATGGTACCTCAATCCAAAGGAAAAATATTCCTGGCAGCAGAACGTGGTTTGAATGAACTGCCGTGGTTCAGGAGTTACAACACCTTTAATTTCGGAAGATATTATAATGAGCATAAAACGCCGTTTGGCGCTTTGTATGTTTTAAATGAAGATACGCTTGCAGGAGGGCATAGCCTCACGATGAGTGTGGAAGAAGATTCGGATATTATTTTAATTCCTGTGGTGGGTGCACTTTCCTGTAATAATGATATTATCACAGCCGGACAAATACAGTTGTTGAGTATGAAGGCCGGTACCTCTTTTTCATTAACCAATCCTTATGAATCGGAGCTGATTAAGTTTTTGCAGATATGGATTAAAGGCACAACCTCATCAAGGTTGATTGATTTTGATTTGGATGCAGAAAAAAATCAGCTCCTTGAATTATGTAAGGGTGTAATGATCGGAAAGTTCGGTGGCAGGGAAGAGGCAGTGTATAAGCTTTCAGATCCCGGAAACAGTATGTTTGCTTTTGTAATAGAGGGGGTATTTGAAGTGCAGTATCGCTTGCTGAATGCAGGGGATAGCCTGGGTTTATCAGAGATCGAAGAAGTGGAACTGGAGGCGTTATCGAACAATGCTATTATACTGATGATTGAAATATTGCCCACCTGTCAATAGTACAGGCGGGCAATATTCACTGTTCACTGTTTATTGTATAGGCGCAGCCGCTGTGTTCAGGTTTACATATGGCCATACACCAGGTGTTGGTACGCTTACACCTTTTGTATTACCCCTTGTTTGTGCATCAGGGCCGAAATAATATAAAGGCCATCCTTTATAAGTGATCTGTGATTTTCCGAAAACATTGATTTTTACGAACGATGCTTTGTCCAGTATGGACGGAATATATTTAATACTATCTACTTCGTAAATAGGCCATGTGGCATTATTACTAAAGTCTGCTTTTGTATAAACATTGGTATTGTTATGATCATGAGCGAATGCATACAATGTTCTGCCATAAGCATCTGTAATGTACTGTGTTACTTCCTGCCCGGGTTGCAGCTGACTGTTATACTGCACACCATCATTACCTGTTAACTGCTGATTAGCGAGCATTACAGTATAATCTGGTTTAGCTATGAACCAGATATTATTAGCACCATCTCCATTAATATCTCCTGCTTTTACATCACCTGCATAATAATACAGGGGCCATCCTTTATAGGTAGTTTGTTTTGAACCATCAGCACGGGTAATTACTCCGAAGTCAGCAGCTTTCAATGAAGTGTCGATAGTAAGATGTTCTTTATAGAATATGGGCCATGCAGCAAGGCAACCTCCTGTACAACCGGATGTACCATTTGCATCCAGTGAAAAGAAGTACAGGCTGTTTCCGAGACTGTCTGTCATAACGCTACCGAATTTAGTGGTGGTGGCCAGCTTTACAGTTGTTCCTTTGGAAGTAGGATTTGATGGATTATCATCCTTTGAACAGCTCGAAAGTACAGACATAGTAAAACACATCGCGACAAATGCCGCAATTTTAAATTGATATTTCATTTTTTAAGATTTATTTAAAGCACGTTATTGTTGTATCAATACCTTAATACGGAGAACGTGGGGAAAGGGTTGCCTGGGGGTAATAATTTAAATAATTAGCCCACCTGTGTATTTTACAGATGGGCTAATTATAAAGGGTCTTTCTTTCATGATTGTTCCTGACAGAAAGGAAATTTTGAAAATGGCTTAATGATTTAACAGGATAAAGATCTGTTGTGCTGCCTCACTTAATTTATCCTGGGCGGTTCTGTCTGCTTCGTTTGTAAGTAATACAATACCTGTATGAAGTTCAGGGTAAAATGTAAGGCTGCTGCTGAAACCCCTGGTACCGCCGCTTTGAAAAATACTTCTTTCATTGCCAGCCCTATGTGCCATCTGCCAGTTAAGCCCCATTGCATAATATTGTATATCTCCCCAGGTGGGAGCATGCGTTAACGCTACAACAGGATTCTTTTCGTCCATTTCATAACCTATATATTTTAGCATATCAGGAATGGTAGAGCGAATAGCGCCTGCTGCTCCGCTGGTGTTATAAGGCATTACATTTCCGTCTTTATCGTAACCTTTCATTAAGTGTCTGGAAACATGTATACCTGTGTTCTCCATATATAATGGGGTAGTAATATACCGGGCTAAAAGCTGATCATAGGTTTTATGATATACTCGCTCTAAAATATAACTGAGTAACTGAGCTGCCGAATTGGAATAGCTTAATTTGATGCCAGGTACCGTATCCAGTTTAACAAGATGCAGATCTTCATAGAATTGTTTGCGTGTGTATTCCTTACCGGGTACTGGTTCAGGAGGAAGATTATTAGGAAGACCTGAGCTGTGATTCAGCAATTGTGAAATGCGGATAGGTTGTCCTTGGTATTCCAGATTTGGATAATTCCCATCCATGTATTTACGGATATCATCATCCAGCTTTATCTTCTTCTCTACAACCGCATTAGCGAGTAGGGTGCCGGTCATTGTTTTCGTAATAGAACCTATCTCGTAGAGGCTTTCATCATCAGGTTTTATTGTTTTACCGAAATGATACGTGTATAAATTCCCATGGTTATATATGCCTATGGAAAGCGCCTGCCTCGTAGTATCACTCATGAAAATCGCTGCTGCACGACTAACAGCTGAATCTATTAAGCTGCTTCTACGTCTTTGTGCGTTGGCATAGAGACTTGCTACGAAGAATAACAGAGTAATGAAGATATTTTTACGCATTGGTAATGGGTTATCTTCTCTGAAGATACAAATATATATAGTCTTTTATTGTGCCTGGAACGAAATGTCGTTTGATAAGTCCCTTTTCCAGGCTACTTCAGCAATTACTGCCTTTCCGCCTTGTGTGGTATGCGTAACTACATACCTGATTTCATTGCCTGTATAAATGTAACTACGTTTTTGTTCGGTGCCTTCCCAGTTGGGGAAAAATGCCTTTTCAATTTTAAATGTGATGGTCTTATTTGGTTCATCTACGGTGTATTTTCCAAAGTGTGAATTACTGCCTTGTACCAAAGCGAGGTATTCTTCCGGAGTGCAGGTATTTTTATCACCGGATTTTATCTGGGGTCTTGTTGTTCTTAGGATCTGTATTGCATAATTACCCTTTTTATCAAATACAAGCATGCCACTGGGGTTATCTCCATAGGGATGTACCCGGCTGCTGTCCGGATATATATTATCAACAGAGATTAATTTCCATGTTCCAACCATTTGTTGTTGCAGAGAGGGTTTCTGGGCAAAGGTTATCGTTGCTCCCAGGGTGGTAAGCAGCATAAAAAGGATATTTTTCATATTTCTGATTTTATACTGTAAAGTTATAACAGGATAATGTAGCTTACCTGTACATTTCTACACTAAAGTTGTAATTTACCTTCATGATCAAAGGAAATTTATATCAGCCTTTTGAAATTGAGTATAAAGAATTACAGACCTTCCCGAAGACCATTTTTAGGAATAATTTTTTTAACCTGATATATGTGATTGAAGGAACGGGGATACAGTATACTAATAACAACAGTTTTAATTACAGGAAGGGTAATTTGTTTTTAATTACGCCTGAAGATAGTTATGCCTTTAAAATAGATACGCTTACGCATTTCTTCTTTTTAAAATTCAATGATATTTATATAAGGCCCAGGTCGGACAAAGACCATGACTGGGTGCAGCGGATGGAGTTCATTTTACAGAATGCCAGTCACCGGCCGGGTTGTATCTTAAAGAACAAGGCAGATAAGCCGATGATAGCGTCATTGATAGGTAATATTATTAAAGAAGATACCCATCAGCAGTTATATCATAACAAAATCATTCAGCAGATTGTAAACACTATTATCATTATTGTGGCCAGGAATATTGCGCTGAAGCTACCAAAAAATGTAAAGGAGAGTACAGGGGAAGTGGTGCTGGATATTCTCCATTATATACAGCAGCATATATTAGAACCGGATAAATTGAGATCGGAACAGCTCAGTAAACATTTCAGGATTTCACTTACCTATCTGGGTCGTTATTTTAAAAAGCAAACAGGGGAGACCCTGCAGCAATATATCTCCAATTATAAAATCCGGTTAATTGAGACGCGTTTATTACATACTGATATGCGCATCAATGAAATATCTACTGAGCTTGGTTTTACAGATGAGAGTCATTTGAACAGGGCGTTCAGAAAGTATAAGGGAATGAGTCCTTCGGAGTTTAGAAAGAAATCACACGCCAAACTGTCTTAGATGATGGTCCATATGTTTATAAGCCGCAATGCCCCATTGTTTTGTTGAGATATTCCCAAAGGCAATATGAGGCAGGACCAATGCTGCTTGATGTCCCGGAAAGCGATCTATCAATTGTATAAATGATGCTCTTTGCTGTTCAAAATTGGCATCAGCTATTATTCCAATAGTTTCATTTGCCGGGTCCCCATTAATTCCTTTTTTGAAATTGGGTGCGATATATAGTGCCAGTAAACGTAACAGATATTGTTTGAGGGTAGTTTTTTTTGTGATAGCACCTCCTTTAAATATCTGTTCATTACAAAGATTGCAATGCAGCAACATTTCGGCAGCATTCATTTTCCCCCATACGGATTTGCTATCCGGTTGTAATTGTTTTACACGATGAATGATTTGTTCGGCTGACTGTTTGATTAATAAATTCTTTTTCACTACTGCTTGTTTATAATTAGTCAGCTTGTACCCCTTACTGATGCAAAGGGTACAAGCTGACTAATATATTGATGAAATATTTCAAACGTGATTAATGCATAGGAGTAGTTTTCCCGGCAATTACGCCTACTAATTCAGGGTGTTCTTTCTTTTCCCTGCTCAATACTTTGTAGGCGATAATGACACTTGACAGCATACATACGGCTCCAATGAGGAAGTGTATTCCGGGAAAATAAAACGGCGCTTTATCTGTGGTAAAGTAGCTGAATGTGCTATTCATGATCAGTGGGCCGATGATGGTAGTAAGGCTCATGAGGCTTGTGAGAGCTCCCTGCAGTTCTCCCTGCTGATTGGGTGGTACATGACCTGATATCACAGATTGCAGGGAAGGTCCGCAGATACCTCCCAGACAATAAGGGATCAGAAAGGCGAACATCATCCAGCCCTGGGTAGCAAAGGCAAACAGTACCAGTCCCATTGTATATAACGAGAGGCCTAGGTATATACTCTTTTCATTCCCTATTTTCGGGTTGATCACTCTTGTTAATCCTGCCTGAACAGCGCCTACCAGCACGCCTACTACTGCCAGGGAAATACCCACCATTTTCTCGCTCCAGTTAAAGCGGTAAATGGTAAAGAAATTCCAGTTGCCCTGTACTGCCTGGCTGCCAAGATAGATGAGGAAGAAGCTGGCTGCGAGTCCGCCTATTTCACGATGTTGGGTTAAGAATTTCAGAGAGCCGAATGGGTTGGCACGTTTCCAGTCGAAAGCCCGGCGGTTTTCTTTGCTTAAGGATTCTGGCAGCAAAAAGTAGCCGTATAAGCAGTTGAGCAGGCAAAGTGCTGCTGCTGCATAAAAGGGCGCTCTGATGCCCCAGGTGGCCAGTAATGCCCCAAGAGCGGGTCCCAGTACAAAGCCGAGGCCGAAGGCCGCGCCAATCATACCGAAATTCTTAGCCTTAGATGTTTCATCTGTGCTGATATCAGCAATATAGGCGGTAGCAGTGGTAAAGCTGGCGCCTGTAATGCCGGCTATAATACGTCCTACGAACAGCCATCCATAAGTGGGGGCCAGTGCCAGGATGATATAATCGATACCAAAGCCTAACAGGGAAGACAGTAGTATAGGGCGGCGGCCAAACCTATCGCTCAGGTTGCCGATTACCGGTGAAAATAAAAACTGTGTAATAGCAAATACGGATAATAACAGGGCGCCATAAGTACTGGCCTGGTTAACTGGTATACCTTTCAACTGGGCGATCAGATCCGCCATTACAGGGATAATCAATCCCCAGCCCATAACGTCAATCAATAAAGTAATAAATATAAAGCCCATAGCGGACTTCTTAGATGTTTGCATAGTATAAAGTTTATTGCCCCTATAGTTGGGAATAGAACAACTTAATGGCAGGGGCAAACTTACACCTAAACAATTAATATTATGGGTGCTAAACACGCCAATTTACAGGGTGAATTGCGTCAATATATAGGATGCTACCGGGGAAAGGTGGAATTTAATACTTTGAAAAAAGGTTATGGTCTTGTTTTCTAGTTGCTGAAAATTGAAGTAGACTCTCTTTTGTTAATCGGTTTTTAGAGCATGTTCGGGGAGTCATATAGGTTAAGCGGGAGTTCAACAGGTGGTTAACAGGGGTTAGTTGGGTGTTAGTCAGGTATAAACCTGCCTAACGTCTTTTTAACTGCTACCTGAACGCACTCAAAGGGTGATCTACCTATAGAGACTCCCCGAACACTCCCTTAACGTGTCCTATACTACTATAGGTTTACAGTCTATTTATCCTCTAATAACTCTGTGAGTCCTCCGGTGGTAGGACTTTGATAAGTAATTCTGGAAATTTTATGATCAGAGACAGTTATGATCATCGGGTATATATCATTCTTTTTATCAGGATACTCAATAATATTTGCTGTATCGAGCAGTATTTTTCTGCTGCTCATAATATCATTCCCTAATTTTATCTTCAATAATTTAGTGGATTGTATTCTTGTAAATACATATCTGATATTGTCCCTGGTTATATTCTTTTTTACAAAAGCTTCCGCCTGACTGATACATCCTTCGCAACCCTGATTAGGAATGATTACATAAATCCCTGTAGAAAACATCTCAGCGTCTAATGAATGAATGCTTTTATGTAGAGATGCATGCTCTTCTGAGCAGGCACTAAAAATAAGTAAGAAAAGTAAGCTATAGTTCAATCTTACATTGTACATACTGAGCGATGTTTTGATCTTTATTATGTGCATTTAGAAAATATACTCCGTTAGCAGTAATGAAAAAATTATCTAATGCCAGTGCTTTAGGGAGAGATGCTTCTCCAAGATATTTAAAGTCTTTATCAAAGGCGATCAGACTGCTTTCTTTGTCAGCCATTTGCCGCTGTTCTGCTGGGGGTAATTCCAATATTCTGTAATACCGGTCGTGATACTTATCATAGATAATATTTCGATAGGAGGGGGTGTTGACAAAGTATTGTAGCGTATACTCCGCATCTGATACCTTTTTATTATTCTTTGACAACTCCATTGAAGTAATACAGATATTTTTCCTGGTAGCTGCGGATATTTCCTTTACCTGCCAGTTCGTATCAATTGCCTGAATATTATGATCTGCCGGAAGACTTAGAAGGATGTTTTTTGTTTGCTCATTATAGGTTGTATAGGGGGCCCGCATATGCGATCCTCCCCAGTTATGAGACCAGTACACATGTGAATAGGGTATCCTGTTGCGAACATTCCCTTCAGGAAGATGAATGACAGAACAGATAGTACGGCCAACAGGATTTTCATTGTCGCTTTCTCCTATCAGGAAGCCAAAGCCAATGATAGTGTTGTTATTGAAAAGGACAGGTGATGCTGCATTCGCATATGGAGGAGCTGAATGATTACCGGTTACCTTATTTATAAACGTCAGCTTTTTGCTGATCTGATCACTGGTGATATCATAATACAAGAGTTCTGCGCCTTTATAGGAATACAGTATCAGACTATCCGGAGACAGATACCTGAAATAAGAGATCTTGTTTTTAATCTTGATCCTGTGAATATTTCCCGGATGTATTATTTCTTTTGTAATACTGAGGGGATATTCCAGTAAGCGATTATTATAATTATCAAACGTATATAATTTGTTATCTTTTTCATGATAATCAACAGGCGTCGATATACCCATTACCATCAGACTATCCAGGTAGAGGTTTAATGTGTCACCTTGTGTTATAATCAGGGAAGAGGCAGTATCCCGGGTAGTTGTGCAGTTTGAATAAGGAGGAGCTGTTCTATTATGGCAATTACTGAAACAGATTATTGTTATCAACAATAATAGTACTCTTTCTGGCATAAGCAATGGATCTTGGTTGTAATGATAAACAGGGCATTTGCCCTGTTTATTAATCTACTCTACATAATAAGTACAATCAGTAATTTCCGGGTCAATTGCGGATACGCAATCATAGTGGTACACGCCGTTAACAAGCGTGATTCTGCATTTTCCACGCAGTCCATGGTGATCATCTGCACAAGCACTTCCCTGGGAAGTTCCTGATACAAAGAGAACAACTGCTGTTACTGCAATACCAATAAAAACTAGTCTGTTTTTCATGTTTACATGATTTAGAATGATGGTGGAAGATGGGTTTCAATACAGGTTGTTGATTAATAGATTGTTCGCTTGGGTTAAGAATATGATGTATTCAACCTATTTCAAATATAAATAAATAAATCTTTTTTAGCAAGATGAATTGGGACTAGGAAACTATGCCGCAAATGACATCTTATTCATAACCGCTATTATTGTAAAACAGCATTACTGAATTCTTATCATCATAATTGATCTGTAGAATGTCGGCGATTGCCTGATTTTTATTTTTAGCCTTATTATAATAGCTTTCACAAATTTTGTATCCTATGTAATAACCCAGATCTGGCCTGGTTTTTATTTGCCCTGAAACATATAAAGCTGCATTATAAATCCAATTATTTAAGATAGATTGATCACTTTCAAGCTTGTCCCTGATAAATGAGCGTTTGATCACGTTATTATACTTGCGTCCATATAGTGAGTATGGCATCGAATTTTTTCTTTTGAGTAACAGGTCCGCTATAAAATCAGCAGAGCCTTCCATAATACAAATCCCGGTCAAATTCATGTTTTGCTGATAGCCATGTGTTTGTTGAGTATGTACTATCTCGTGTGTTAAAAGATAACGAATGCCAGGATTTGCTTTAGTAAACACTTTTAAATAATCATTAAGGGAATCTGTTTTTGCTGATTTGGTTCCTGCTGCAAGTTCAACACCAACAATTACGTTTGAGTCATCACTGTTAAAACCTCCTACTAACATATTCCCTATTGTACAAAAGACTTTAGGGTATGAATATAATGGATATGTTTTTTTAAAATTATCAAATATTGCCTGGTAACCGGCATATTGATTCTTAATATCAATGGTGGCTTGTCTTATTGAATTAAGATATAATTGCTGTGTTTTAATGGTATGGTATAGATCCTTGCTTTCAAAAACATTAAATTTTTTAATGGCTGAAAGACCTGCTGACCCCTTGTTAATATATTCTTCCTGAATGATCCTTACTGCCTCAATAGAATCTTTCATGCGAATAACCTTGTCATAAACATGCCAGAACAATGGGATATCTGATGTCTCTATATGATTATTGGTTTGTGCAGAAAGTGTTGTTTTGAAAAGAATCAGAAAAATTAAGGGGTATATGTATTTCATGAATAAAGATTGGAAATAATGTAATAGTTAATACTGTGCATTTTAGTGAATCAACCACCTCAAATACAAAGTATGAAAAGCATTTCAATAAAAATACTTAATCGATGGCAAGTATAAGAGTATATCAACCAAATGATTGATTTTTAGTAACTTTCCTGCTGGCATTCTTCCATTTGCCAGAGAGAATTGTACAGCTGAGCAATGATTTTGTACATTTCAGATTGTCAGTGTTACTTGATCAAACGTAACCGTTAAACTTGCAGATGAAGTATGCATACCAGTTGAAATGGTGTTTTCTTATGTTGGGGACCTTGATCGTTGGTTACTCCTACGTAAGATTAAGTGAAACCAATGGATTAAATATCAGGAACTTTCTAACGCTTGCCGTATTGATCGTTTTAAATGTTTTTCCATCCTGGATAGTCCAGGCTTATTTTAAGCAGGTTGATTTACCGGGATCTCTCAGGAACGCGAGATCGGCGATAAGTATTATTGCCGGCATCATCATAGCTCTGCTGCTTAACTATTGCTGTGCATTGTTGGTACCCAGCAATTCTCATATGTCGGATTCATCAGTATTTGAACCAACGTTCACAGACTTCCTCAGGCGTCTGATTACGTCGTTGTTTCTCGTCATGATATGTTATAACTTTTTTAATTTTATCTATACAAATAACATTTTGCAGAAAACACAACTGGAAAATGAGCATTTCAGACAGTTACAGCTTCGGGCCCAGTTACTTTCTTTGCAGCAGCAAATCAGCCCTCATTTTTTGTTCAATTCCTTTAGTATCTTAAAAACAATTGCCACCGATCCGGATACGAAAAAATTTGTGGTTCAATTGTCACATGTATACCGCTACCTGTTGAATGTTAATGAAAGGGATGTGACTTCTCTGGAAGAAGAACTTTCATTTGTCCGGTCTTATCTTTATATACTTCATCAGCGCTTCGAAAGTGCGCTGGATGTTACTATTCATGTACCGGAGGCTTATTACAACTATGTAATTCCTCCTTTATCCCTTCAGCTTTTGATGGAAAATGCCATAAAACACAATAGTGTTTCTATTGAGCATCCTTTACAGATGGAGATCAGTATTCAGGATAATGCAAAACTGGTGGTAAAGAATTCCTTATTGCCCAGGAAAACACCGGAAGAAAGCACTAAATTAGGGCTTCAGAATATCTCCGAACGTTATCAGTTACTTTTCAGGAAAGACATAGAAATTATTAAAACAGCGGATACCTTCACTGTCAATTTACCACTAATCAGTCATGAAAGTTATTATCATTGAAGATGAGCCCAAGACTGCAAAAGAACTTCAAATGATGCTGGGCAGCCTTGACAAAGATATTGTTATTGAAGCTGTTTTATCCTCTGTAGGATCTGCAGTTAAATGGTTCCGGGAAAACCCGGCTCCGGATCTCATTTTTTCTGACATACAGTTGGGTGACGGGTTATGCTTTGATATTTTCAGAGAAATAGCAATCGGTGCACCGGTGATTTTTTGTACAGCATATGACCAATACGCCATCCATGCGTTTGAATCCAATAGCGTTGACTACCTTTTAAAGCCAGTAGAGGAAATGATGCTGGAGCGAAGTCTTAAAAAATATCAACGTATAAAAGAACATTATTCCTCAGCTTCATATTCTAACAACCTTAATAATGCCTTTCAGCAAATCGAAAGCAGTTATAAGCAGTCTATACTGGTTTATTACAGGGAGAAAATAATACCTGTCAAGGTAGCAGACCTGTGTTTTGTTCATGTTTCAAATGGAGCAGTTATACTTCGCACATTTGATAAAAAGGAATATCCTGTTCAATACAGCATAGACCAGATGGAAAATATGCTGAATCAGCAGCAATTTTTCCGGGCTAACAGGCAATTTATTATTAACCGGGATATTATTCGTGGTGTGGAACATCATTTCAACAGGAGGTTATTGGTCGATACCATTTGCCAAACACCTGAAGTAATCATTATCAGCCGTTTAAAGGTACAGAATTTTCTCCGCTGGCTGGAATCCTGATCTACTCCTTTCTTCCCCGTACAGTTCGTGACTGGTTTCAGCCATCTTAAATGCAGATTTGCTCTGTTCATTGCCGTGCTTCCATAATGCTTTACAAGCTGTGATAATTTAGCATGCTGATAACAAAGTAAAATTTAATATATGCATGCTAATCTGATCACTTCTGTAAAATATCCTTTGCAACTGAGGAGTATACTTCTTATCTGCCTGTTATTGCCAGTACTTGGTTATTCCCAAAATACTGATAGCAGTGCACGTTCAAAATTAATTACAACATCGCCACGGTTGGGTGGTATTACTATCACTGACCAGGTGGCGCCTATAACAGTTGATGGTCACACATTCACAATGCAATTACCTACAGCAGATATCGGTATACCTGTTTATAAAAATTTTTCTTCTCCGCATCCGGTTTATGTCAGAACGGGTATACGCTACCAGGGATTGTTGCTTTCAAATGAAAAGAATATAGGCAGCACCAATTTCCATTCTCTCGGTGTTCCTTTACTGTTCAGTTATTCATTATCCCGCGCTACCAGTATCTCGCTGATCGGCATTGTATCAGTAGGTTCTGATTTTAAACGAAGCATCAAAGAAGAGGATTTTCTTTACACGGCCGGTGTAAGGATCGGGTTCCATCAAAACAAATCATTCAAATACGGAGTTACTGTTACTTATGTCAGCAACTATGCCGGCCAATATTTGTTGCCATTACCTGATGTTGATTGGACAATTAGCAAAAAATTGAACTTTACTGCACTCTTGCCGGCGAGGGCCTCATTAAAGTATAAGTTATCACAAGCTCAATCCCTGGGTGTTACGCTTAGCATCGGTGGAAGTATGTACCGTTTGAATGAAGAAGGGAAAGAGCAGTACCTGCATTTGCGGCAGAGTAGTGCCGGGCTCATTTATGACCTGAAAATGGGCAACAGATGGAAGCTGAATCTCGTAGCCGGCCATACATTTATGCAGCGGCTGGAGACATTCAATATGGATCAGAAAGTATCCTTCAATGGATTCGGTAAATTGAATGACCGGATCTCAAACGTTTCTTACCAGCAGAACTCATTTATTTTCCAGACTGGTATCAGCTACCAGTTTTAACAGTATTGTGCTGTCTTGTCATATTGATGTTAAGAGAAAAAAAACTTTATCGTTACCACTAACAGTGTAACAATTGTAGGTTTAGGTAATAGCCGGAATATTTTTATTCCGGCTTCTTATATTATTGGGCTTACGCATTCTTTTCTGAATAAATAACCTAGATTCGGGTTAGCATCATTAATTATTTTATTAAATAAAATATTAAAAAACAATAAGATGAAACAAACATTATCACCCTTTATTTTACTCCTGACATTGGCAGCATGTGGTGGTCCTTCACAGGATCATGCAAAAACTGAAGAGAAAAAAGAAGCTGCAGCAACCACTGGTAGCGCCTATACCATTGACACAACAGCCACATCTGTTCAGTGGCGTGCTACTCACAAAGGTGGATTCGCACCACGTTTCGGAGACATTAAGGTAGCTGGTGGAAGTCTTAATGTTGAAAATGGTGTACTTACTGGCGGAAGTTTCGAAGTGAATATGAATACACTTGTCACAGATCCGGCCTCTGTTACAGAGAAAGATAAAAAATCAACTGAGCTTGATGGCCACCTGAAAAGCCCTGACTTCTTTAATGTAGCCAAATATCCTAACGCTAAATTCGTTATCACCGGCGTAGCACCTTATGACAGTGCAAAGGGAAAAAGCCTCATACCAGGCGCTACTCATCTTATAAGTGGTAATCTGACATTGAAAGATAGTACCCTGAACATTACTTTTCCGGCGCAGATTGCTGTTAGTGAGAATGATGTTACTGCAAGTGCAAAATTTGTGATTGACAGAACAGTGTGGGGCATTAATTACAAAACTGAAGGTAGTCCGGAAAACTGGATGATCAGCAAAGAGGTTGAAATAGGGTTTCGACTAAAAGCTGTTAAATAACAAAATATATATTTAACCCGACAGGAAGAAGTAGTTAAAAAGCCAATAAATACTTCAATGGCTGACAGGTTTTTGCCTGCATCCAAACAAAAAAATGGGAATAATCATGCTTGATTATTCCCATTTGATTTGCGGGCTACAGTGTGTATATTATTATTGAAGCCCTCCCGAAGCCTTAATCCTGTCACCTGTTACCCATCCTGCCGCGTCGGAAACAATAAATACTACAACAGATGCGATATCATCGGGCTGACCAAGTCTACCCATCGGCGTCGCATTAATCATATATTGTTCAGCATCCGTACCTAATACCCCCATTTCCTTCACACCTTCAGTTACTGTTGGCCCTGGAGCTATCGTATTCACGCGGATGTTACGTATTGCCAGTTCTCTGGAGAGTGCGACAGTCATCGCATCGAGAGCGGCTTTTGTAGCAGCATATATACTTCCATTGGCCGTGGGATTCTGACTTGCAGAAGAGCTGATGTTAACGATGTTGCCACCGGTTGCGGGGAAATATTTCAACGCCTCCTGTGTTGTTAATACCGGCCCCCACACATTAATATTAAACTGGTTTTTGAATACATCCTCTGTTACAGATTCGATAGGGCCAAACTTAAAAATGCCCGCATTATTGACGAGGATATCGATTCTGCCGAATGTGCCGTGGGCTTTTTCAAAAAGCCGTTTAACGTCTGAAGCGCTGGTGACATCCGCCTTTATAGCCAGGGCAATTCCTCCTTCAGAAAGAATTTCGCCTACTACTTTATCTGCGTCTGACTCACCGGAAGCATAGTTGACTACAACTTTTACACCTTCTTTAGCGAGCTGCTTTGCAATGCCAGCTCCTATACCTTTTGAAGCACCAGTAACAATTGCTACTTTGCCATTTAGATTTAAATTCATTTTTTCAACTTTATACTGCTAAAAGTAAATGGAGTAATTTTACAAAAAATGAAACTTCCCTTTTGGGAAGTATACTTTAACAGGTAATCAACATGTTATAAAATGGAAAAAGACATATGTACACCTACACCTGTGTATACTGATTGCATGAAGCAAATGAAAGGGATCAATGATACAATGGATATCCTGAGTGGTAAATGGAAGATCCGCATTATAGCCGCATTGACCTTTGGTCCCAAAAGATTCGTGGATCTTCAAATGATCATAGAAGGAATTGGGTCGAAAATGTTGTCAAAAGAATTGCAGGATCTTGAAATAAACGGATTGGTTAAAAAAGAACTTATAGCTAAGAGACCTGTAAGTTTCAATTATGAAATAACAGCGTATGGGCAAACACTAAATTCAGTTGTCAAAGAATTGGCGACATGGGGTAATGAACATAGAAATCAGATCATGAATAAAAAGTAAAACCTGCGAACTAAAGATTATGCAGTATGTATTTCAATTGAATCCTGTTTAACGAATGTTGACATTAAATACAGCATACGGAAGAAAATCAGCAATTTGATTTTTCCATGTCGAGTAACCACTTTTTCCTAAATAATCCACCTCCATAACCCATTAGCTTTCCATCTTCGCCAATTACGCGATGGCACGGAATAATGATCGAAATCCGATTCATTCCATTGGCGTTGGCAACAGCACGAACTGCTTCGGGATTATTAATAGCTATTGATTGTTGTTTATAAGAATGTGTTGCTCCGTATGGGATTGTTTGTAAGGTTTTCCATACTAATTGTTGGAATGCTGTTCCCGGGGTAAACAATGGTACCGTAAACTGTTTTCTCTTTCCTTCAAAATATTCGTCAAGCTCTTGCTTTAATAAATCAAAATGCCTGTTAGCTCCCAGAATAATATTGGCATTTAATCTTTTTGCCAGTGTTTTCAATTCTGTTTCCAGCATTTTTCGGTCTGTAAATTCTAAAAGACAGATGCCTTGCTCAACAGCACAGGCAAACATCGTTCCCAACGGAGTTTCAAGCCGGGTAATGTTTATAACCTGTTTGTCTTTACTATTTGAAGGAGATACGCCAAAAACAGATTTAAAAGAGTCTCCAAAGCCACTTAAGGATTCATAGCCTGCACCAAAAGCAACAGCCGTAACCGCTTCTCCTTCTTGTATTTTTTTAAAGGCCGCATTAATACGAAACATCCGTTGATAAGCATGAAATGTAATACCATGATTTTTTAAAAACCATCTTCTTATAGCACTCGGTTCAATACCTTTTTGAATTAAATCCCAGTCCTTAAATTTTAATGATGGATCCGCATTTAATGCGTTTAAAATCTCTTTAATAGAATCAGGGGTTTCTCCTATTTTTTCCAGTGGGTTACAAACTTTACAAGGTCTGTATCCTTTCAATATGGCTTCGCTGGTCGTTTTAAAGAATTCTACATTTTCTGCTTTAGGCTTCCGTGCAGTACAGGTGGGCCTACAAAATATTCCAGTGGTTTTAACTGCTGTTATGAATGTTCCTTCGAAACTGATGTCTTTTTCGATAATTGCTTTGTACATCATTTCTTTAGTCAGCATTATTATTTCTTTTTTTCAAAGATAGACTTACCCGTTTCGGCACACAACCGAAAACTTAACAAGTATTTCGACCACAAATCACAATTCTTTCATCGGGTCCCAGAATATTTTTTTGAAGTTTACTATTCTGCCGGTATTTACGGTTATGCCTTCTGCTTCCAGTTTTTTTTGCCGTTGCCCGTTGTCCCCGCTCAGGACCCCTGTACTGTTTACTACCCTTTGGACGGGTACAGCGGGTTTCACGCCCATCGTGAGACTCATAGCCCGACCAACCATTCTTGCCCCCGACTTCAGTCCTACGGCCTTAGCTATCGCACCATAACTGCTAACCCGGCCTTTGGGTATGCTGCGCACTACATCAAAAATGGCTTTGTATATAGCTTCAGGATCTATTGTGTTTGTCTTCATGTTGGTTAATCTTTATGTATAAGTTAAAGAAAAGTCAGATACAGATTACCAGCCATTTAAAAGCTAACCATATTCATTTGTTTTTTATAGTTCCCCGGAGACATTCCTGTAGTTTTTTTAAAAATTTTAGAGAAGTAAAATACATTTTCAAAACCTGTTTGTGTGGCAATTTCGGAAAAGGTCATTTGTGTTGTTACAATCAGGTATTGGGCTCTTTCGATTCTTTTTTCATGTATGTATTTTACAGGTCTTTCTCCGGTGTGTTGATGAAAGAGTCGTGAAAAATAATCTGTATGAAGGTTCGCTCTTTTCGCCAGATAGGTTACCGATAAATCGCGGCTTAGATTTAATTGAATATAACTGATGGCATTTAGGATTTTAACCGGTACATGACCTCCTTCCTTATATTTAAATGTCTCTTGTGTCAAAAAGCGTGAGACCAATTGTAAGAGAATACCATGTGTTTCCGTGAATGTTGACATGCTTTGCAGGTTATTAAGATCCTGATACTCTCTATAGAATATATTTTTTTCATATATCCTCGGATTGTCAGAACGATTAATACCCCTGCCCAGGTTTATTTCCAGTAAACGTGCAAAATTCAGTATATCAATTTCAGTCGCTTTTACCTTAAGAATGGATCTGTTATTTTCGAATAGAGAAATGCCATCCGACGATTCCTCAAAAAACTGGACGAAATACTGACTAAGATGGTTGGAGCATACAAGGCTACATAATGTGAAGCTTGGTATAATATACAGAAAACCGGGCTCAAGTCTGATTTTAGCTGAAACATCCCAGATTTCTCCCTCTCCGCCGTCAATATAGTATAGCCTGAAATATGGGCTAATCACGTTTTTGTAATTCCATCTGGAGTCCAGCTTTACATGGTCAACGTTTAATAACGTGAATGTATGTTTTAGCGCTCTTTTAATCATGCTGTGCAATTAATTAGCAATATCAATTGAATTAGCTGTCTGGAAAGCAGCTTCCACTTTTTCGCCACAGCAATAATAAACAAATAGTCGGTTTTGTATAAAGAAAAGTCCTATTAAGCCAAATGTTTGGTAAGTATTTCGAAGTAAGTTTGATTTAAACTATTAGTCGCCATTATAAGTATTTAATAAAAGTAAATTCCATGAAAAGAAGAATGCTGATAAAAGGTTTAGCTACGGGGCTGTCATCCTTATATCTATCTAATCTTTATGCACGTAGTTTGTTGAAATCTCTGCCGATTCCACGTATGGAATCCGGTCCATTTCAGCCCACCTGGGATTCGCTGGGGCAATATCAGGTACCAGACTGGTTCCGTGATGCAAAGTTTGGGATCTGGGCCCATTGGGGACCGCAATGCCAGCCAGAACATGGTGACTGGTACGCTCGTGGCATGTATCAGGAAGGTAGCGACCAGTATAAATATCACTTACAAAAATATGGACACCCTTCAAAATTTGGTTTTAAGGATGTAATAAATGAATGGAAGGCAGAGAACTGGAACCCGGAAGAACTGGTTGCCTTATACAAAAAAGCCGGTGCCAAATATTTTATGGCCATGGCCAATCATCACGATAATTTTGATCTATTCCCCAGTAAATATCACAACTGGAATTCTACTAAACTAGGACCTAAAAAAGATATCATTGGTGGTTGGGCAAAAGCAGCCAAGGAACAAAGCCTGCCCTTTGGTGTCACTGTTCATGCCTCCCATGCCTGGACCTGGTATGAGGTTGCCCAGCGTTCAGACAAAAGCGGCCCTTATGCGGGTGTCCCTTATGATGGCAAACTGACTAAAGGTGATGGCAGCAATAAGTGGTGGAATGGTTATGATCCGCAGGAATTGTATGCCCAAAACCACGATTTGAGTAAGGACAGTCTTAATGATGGTAGTATGGGTGGGTATTGGGATTGGGGTAATGGCGCAAATGTACCTGACAAATCCTACTGTGATAGTTTTTTAAACCGGACCCTTGAGCTGATCAATAAATATGGTCCTGAGCTCATTTATTTTGATGACAATGTGTTACCGCTTTTGCAGGTAAGTGATGCAGGGCTGAAAATAGCAGCTCACTTCTATAACGCCAGCGTAAAAAAACATGGAAAAGTACAGGCTGCCCTATTTGGAAAAATGTTAAACGAACAGCAACGCAAATGCATGGTCTGGGATATTGAGCGGGGACAAAGTAACCAGATAGAACCCCTGCCATGGCAAACTGATACCTGTATCGGTGGCTGGCATTACGATCGCCGCCTGTTTGATAACAAAGGCTATAAGAGTGCCAAAACAGTAATACACACTCTGGCCGATGTGGTAAGTAAAAATGGTAATCTTTTACTTAACGTTCCAGTACGTGGTGATGGCACTATCGACAGTGAAGAACGCACTGTAGTGGAACAGGTGGCCGCATGGATGCAGATCAACAGCGAAGCAATTTACAGCACACGTCCCTGGAAAACATTTGGAGAGGGACCAGCCATACAATCTGTCGTGGCTTTAAGCGCACAGGGCTTTAATGAGGGGAAGGGTAAACCATTTGAAGCGGAAGATATTCGTTTTACGACCAGGGGCAAAACACTTTATGCAATAATGCTGGGGTGGCCGGCAGATAAAGTTGCTTTAGTTAAGACATTGGCTGCAAATGATCAGATGGGAAAGATAAGCCAGGTAAGCATGCTGGGAAATGACAAGCTGAATTTTCAACAAACATCCGAAGGACTAAAGGTGCAGTTACCTCAACAACCTCCGTGCAAAGAGGCATTTGTATTAAAAATTGAAGGGGCGATCGTATAGATCGCCTAATTGCAATCCTAAAAGATCCTGACGGTTTTCAGAACTGGTAAGCCGGGTTGTTCAGGATAATAATGGTTTGATCTGGGTAGGAACCAGTAACGCTGATCGATAAAAAGAACAGACTCAACACCAGTTATCTGCTGAACAACCCCAATGACCCTAAGAGTATCCGTTAATGACCCGCCTATCGAAATATTACCATTGATATTCAGTTATTTGTAACATTCATCCCCCCAGTTTGAATCATATGACACCCCGGTTTCTGGCAACATAGCAATAGCTTTACGAGTATATAATCCACGTATATGAAACTAGAATTGCTGCTGCTGTACTTGCTGGCCTATGCCTCGTTTGGCGACCTATTAGCTAGTCTTTCTGCTTATATAGCAGATCCTAACCGCCCTCTGCTTTGTTGGTCACCTAAAACAGGTAAACCTGAAGTCGTCACAAACCACATTTAGACATTAGCTCATAAGAACAATGAAAGCTGTTGAAAAGAATTGGCACTAATAGATTGCCAGGTTCTTTTTACAAATATTCCAGCCTTATGAAATATCATCCTCGCTGAAAATGCCTCCTGAGGATAATTACCTACAGACGTTAAACTCTAAAAAATGAAATCAACCAAAAAGATTTGCCTGCAGATATTACCGCTATTGGGTATCCTTTGGGGATTCCTTTCCAGCATAAGCCTCTCTGCGCAAACAATAAAGATAAGTGGTAGAATCATCAATAAAAGTAATTCTACCCCGGTCCCCGGCGCAACTGTTACCTTAAAAGGCACTAGTCGCTTCTCTATTAGTGATGAGGCGGGAAAGTTTACGATCGATGCTTCCACCGGAAGCGTATTGGTAATTACAATGATAGGTTACCAGAGAAAAGAAGTTGTTGCTAAAACTACTTCCCTTGTAGTAGAAATGACTGAGAATATTTCACAGTTGGACGATGTGGTGGTAATTGGTTACGGCAAAGTAAAACGGCCAGACGTTACCGGTGCAATATCTTCTGTTTCCGGTGATGAGATCCGTAAAACGCAACCTGTAACCTTTGACCAGGCTTTGCAGGGAAAGGTTGCCGGCTTAGTAGCTCAACAAATATCAGGTCAACCAGGCGGAGCTGTATCTATACAGATCCGTGGCTTGTCTTCTTTTGGAGGAGGTTCGCCTATGTACGTAATAGATGGGATCATTATTGGTAGTACGGCCTCATTGGGTACAGGCGTCAATCCATTGGCTGGTATCAATCCTTCTGAAATTGAGTCCATTGATGTATTGAAAGACGCATCTGCAACGGCAATTTATGGTTCACAGGCAACAAATGGCGTAATAGTAATAACAACCAAGAGAGGACAGGTCGCTCCGCCAAGCATTTCTTATGATATGTATACAGGCTACCAGCAAATACCTAAAAAGCTGCCTGTGATGAATTTAAGGGAATATGCAACTTTTATAAATGAAAGGAATACAGGGTTAGGATGGGGATTTGATACCCGGCCGGAATTTGCAAATCCAAAGTATCTGGGCGAGGGTACTAACTGGCAAAAAGAGCTTTTTAGAAATGCACCGATGTACAACCATACATTGACCATTAACGGAGGGGATGTAAAAACACAATATTTGCTGTCAGCCTCCTATTTCAACCAGGAAGGTATAGCCCTTGGGTCTAAATTCCGCAGAATTTCATTAAGACTCAATCTTGACAATAAAACGACCAATTGGTTAAAGATCGGTACCAGCCTGCAACTTGTTACCATAAAAGAAAATGTGAATTCGTCAAGCTCAAATGTAATTAATACAGCATTAAGTCAGACGCCGGATATAGCCGTGAAAAATGAGGATGGAAGCTGGGGAGGGGCCTATAACCCGAATGGATGGGTTAATAGCACCGTAAATCCATATGCGATAGCCCTTATTAATAAAGACGAGGCAAAAAGAAACCAGCTTTTTGGTAATCTATATGCAGAAATTGCTTTTACCAAAGATCTGACCCTCCGGAATGAAGCGACAGCAAGCTTTTCAATGGCAACAGAAGACCGGTTTAATCCTTCCTATACATTTGGTCTTGTAAAAAACAATAATAACAGTGCGTCCTATAGTTCTTCGCAAAGTTTATCTACAACTATAAGGAACTTCCTTACCTATTCACATCTGTTTAAAGATAAATACAATCTAAATGCTTTACTGGGGCATGAAGCGCAACTAAATACCAGTGAAGCTGCTTCTGCGGGCAGAACAAATTTCCCTTCTAATAATGTGCAGGTAATCAGTAGTGGTGATCCTACTACCGCCACTAATTCGGGTAGTAAAGGACAAAGCGCCCAGGAATCGTATTTTGGCCGTATTAATTTTAGCATCAATGACAAGTATCTGTTTACCGCCAATGTGCGGGCAGACGGTTCTTCAAAGTTTGCCTCTGAAAATCGCTGGGTAACTACCTACTCAGGAGCATTTGCGTGGAAATTGAATAATGAAAAATTTCTGCAGTCTGCAAAAGATATTAATGAATTAAAGCTGCGCCTGGGCTATGGTTTAACGAATAATCAGAATATCAGGGATTATGCCTATACCTCTACACTGGCTACTGTGGCTACCGGGTTAACGGGCATAGCACAGCTTACGCAGAATGTGGGAAACCCTTATGTGCAATGGGAGAAAACAAAATATGCAAACATAGGGCTGGATGGGGCGCTTTTTAACTGGAGAATAAATTTCTCCGTTGATTTTTATAATCGCAGGACTGATGGACTCGTCTTGCAGATCCCTTTACCGATGTATTCCGGAACGGCAATTGGTTATTCGCCAGGTGCGCTGGATGCCCCATATGTCAATGTAGGTAGTGTTAATAACAAGGGCTTTGATTTTAGAATCAGTTCAATCAATATTAAAGCAAAAAATTTTAGCTGGAAAACTGATGTGACAGTTTCCCGCAATATTAATGAAGTGCTTAAGCTGAATACAGATGGAGCTTCACTGGACAGGCAGTACAGCAAAACTGTAGTGGGCAGGTCTATCGGGGAGTTTTACGGATATGTTATTGACGGGGGCGTGTTTGCAACGAAAAAAGATTTGGAGACCCACGCGTTACCGACTAAAAATGGCGTGCCATTACCAGTAGGGGCTGCCGGTGGAAGCATCTGGTATGGTGATCTGAAGTTCAAAGATTTAAATGGTGATGGCGTTATTAATGAACGTGATCAAACGTTTCTCGGTTCCCCCATACCTAAATACCAGATTGGTTTCAATAATACCTTCTCCTACAAGAATGTTGATTTGAATATATTCTTCGCTGCAAACATCGGCAATAAAGTCTTTAACCAGCTTCGCGTAAATGGAGAATACCCAGGTACCAGTTTTGGTTATCTCAGGTCATTAATGGACTATGCGAAACTAACCCTGATTGACCCGGCAGGGAGTGCCACTGATATTAATAATATAAAGGTGACTAATCCGGAAACAAGGATACCCGGAATTAGAAATGATAATACCAATGATAATAACAGGAATTCTGACAAGTTCGTAGAAAATGCAAGTTTTTTGAGATGTAAGAATATTTCTTTAGGATATACTCTCCCCGAAAAACTAATTGCTAAAGCCAACATAAAATATCTGCGGGTTTATTTCAATGTTTCAAATGCATTCATCATTACAAACTATAAGGGAATGGACCCTGAGATCGGATCATGGGATCCGTTGTCTGCTGGTGTTGACGGCGGTTATTATCCGCAGCCACGTGTATTTACCGTTGGTGCGAACATTAAACTGACCAAATAAAATATTCATCTGTTTAATATAAATAGTTATGAGATCAATATTGGATAAAATAATTGTCTTCCTGTTAATTACGATCGTTATGACAGGATGCTCCAAAAGCTTTCTGGATCGTCCACCCCTGTCACAGATAAGTGCTGATAATTTTTATCAAACTCCTAATGATCTCAGGTTGGCAACAGCTGCATTGTATGCTGGTACACCCTGGGGAGACTGGAACTACAATTGTTATTTACCTGTTGGCGAAGTACTGAGTGGAAATATGGCGGTTGGTTACTGGGGAGATGCTGTGCAACTTAATACTTTTACCGTTACCGGCTTAAACGGGATCATGATTTCCAACTGGAAAGGGATGTATAATATCATTACACACTGTAATGTTACTATTAATGCCATCATGCAAAAGGCGCCGGCTTCCATCCCTGATATAGATAAAAATGCTGCTATCGCTGAAGCCCGCTTTATACGTGGATTTGCATATTATAATCTGGCGCTGTTATGGGGTGCTGTACCTATTATTGAAGATAACAGTAAACTGATTGTATCTCCATTGGTTAACCGTATAAAAACGGAGGACGTATATAAATTCGCGATTAATGACCTGATTTTTGCTGCCGGAAATCTTCCAACTGCTGATGCCGCAGGAAGGGTAACTACCTGGTCGGCACAAGGCATGTTAAGTAAGGTTTATCTGACAGCAGCCGGATTAAATCATGATGGAGGCACCAGAGACCAGGCTTACCTGGATAGTGCAAAAAAATACGCTGGTAATGTGTGTAAGAACAGTGGCCTGGCGCTGGTAGCTAATTATGCCGACATCTTTAAAACCCAGTTTAACGATAATCCCGAGTCATTGTTTGCATTGCAGTGGGCCCCGGGTGGAGGTTGGCTGGAAGGAAATATGCTGCAGATCTATTCTCCGGGTGGTACAGAAATATCTGCCAATGGTCAGGCCGGCTGGTTTAGTATTCGCCCAACTATAGATATGTACCAACTTTATACTACAACGGATTCCCTGAGGCGCAAGGCTACTTTTATGATTAATGGGGATTATTACCCGGAGTTGAATGCAGCAGGCGGAGGGTATAAATTTACAGGCGATTGTGGATTGAAGAAGCATATTATCGGCACAAACAAGGATAATAATGCGCCAACTATGACCCTGACTTCCTCTACGGAGCATAATGCTTTATTAAGACTGGCGGATGTTTATCTCATTTACGCTGAATCAATACTTGGTAACAATGGCTCAAGTGCAGACGGTGAGGCGCTTCTTTACTTTAATAAAGTTCGAGCAAGAGCCGGGATTGCTCCTGCCAGTATGATAGATATTGATACTCTGATTAATGAGAGAAGAATTGAACTGGCAGGAGAGGGACAATATTGGATAGACCTGGTTAGATTATCTTATTATAACCCAGTCAAGGCAATCAGCAAATTAAACGGGGAAAGGCGTGTAACATTTACCCTTCCGAATGGTGTTTTAACACCTGCAGATCCATATGGCATTGTTACGCCTGCAACCATTCAAAGTTTCACTTTTCCAATACCTTCTTCTGAGGTTACGGCCAACCCTAAACTGCTGGAACCTCCGGTATCTTATTATTAAAAAATACTAAAACTATTATACCGTGAATAAAATAATATTTTTTGTTCTTACTGCTGTCTTTGCCCTGATGCAATCAGCTTGTAAGAAGGAGGTAACTGAAAGAGCTCCTGTCATAACAAACGTTAGAAATTATGCAGCCTCACCTGCTGATACGCTTGTTAATTCTATCACTACCGGTCAATGGGTGGTGCTTATCGGACATAATTTAAAGGATGCCGTACAGATCTCCTTCAACGGCGTACCCGCTACTATCAACAGTGTAATGTTTTCAGATACCAGTGCTACTGTATTGGTACCCGCCGTGATACCATTTCCATCGGTGCCTGCAGAAAGCCTGAACACCATCCGCTATATTACCAGGCAGGGGACTACCACTTTTACATTCGGCATTGTGGCTCCGCCGCCTACTATTAGCAGCATTTCCAACGAAAATGCCAACGAGGGCGATTCCGTTTATATCAATGGGCTTAATTTATTTTTTATAAACGAACTAACTTTTGCCGGTGCGCCAATTACCAATTATGCTACAGCCGCTGATGGTACGTCCATCGGATTTGTACTGCCGGCGCTTTCACAAAGCGGACCTGTAGTGATCACCACAAAATCCGGCACAGCTTCTACCGCCTTTAATGTAAATGATTCCACGACCGGCGTTCTCTGTGATTTTGATAATATAAATACTTTCAGTTGGGGTACCAACACTGATAACAGCAGTGTTAATTTTCCAGGTAACAGGGGCTATTATGCGGTATTAAGCAATGATATTCTGCCTGCCGGTGATGGTAACTGGTGGAATTCACAACGGAGTATCAATACCAACGACGTACAGTGGGTCCCTGTTGACAGTTTAAGCCTTCCTATTGATCAATACGCCTTTAAGTTTGAGATCAATGTTCCTGACGCCTGGAGTGGCACCTCTATTTATGTAGTAAAAGGTTATGCGTTTGATTATATGGCCCGCTATGAACCGTGGCAAGGTGCCAATGCCACTGTTACTCCCTTTACCACAAAGGGTTGGCATACAGTAACCATTCCATTATCAACGTTCAGGGCTAATGACGGTAAAGGTACGGCAGCTGCAAGTCTGACCACTTTGCTGGGTAGCTCGGGCAACGGAGCTGTAAATATCCAGACCAAGAACTTTTCTGCCTCTCCTTCGGCATCTGGTTTACAAGCCGCTATTGATAATATCAGGGTAGTGAAGATTAAGTAGTAGAATATTTTTAACCAAATAGATGAACATGAACATGAAAACCAAAAGTTGGTGTGGACTTACCGGACTTATTATTTCCGTTGTACTGTTTGCATACTGTAGTAAAAAGAGTGGAATTACACCTGAATTGTCAGTCTCTTTATCTGAAATTGCTTTTCAGGCAGAAGGAGGTGCTTCCAATGTAACAATCACCAGTAACGTAGAATGGACTATCAGTAATCCGGCTTCTTCCTGGTTGCAGGTAAGCCCCTCCACCGGAAAGAGCAGCAGTGATTCCATCCGGTTAACTACTGTTGCCAATACTACAGGTGCTCCCAGATCCACGGTGTTGGAGGTTAACGCGGGAAATAGCCAGATCCGCAGGATTAACATAACACAAGCCAGCGGCTTATATCCAGGCTATAATATATCACCTGCCCAGGCAGATCCAACCGGTATGGAAAGTACTGCAGTGCAGTTGGCTGCTAAATTTAAACTGGGCTGGAACATTGGAAATACTCTGGAAGCTATTGGTGGAGAAACCGCCTGGGGAAATCCCTTGATTACTGAAAGTTATATACAAGCTGTAAAACAGCAGGGATTTACTGCTATCCGCCTGCCCTGTGCATGGAACCAGTTTTCCGACAAAACTACTGCCAAGATTCAGGATGCCTGGCTCAACCGGGTAAAACAGGTGGTTCAATATTGTGTCAATAACGATATGTATGTTTTACTCAATATTCACTGGGACGGTGGCTGGCTGGACAACAATATTAACAAGGCAAAACAAGATTCAGTCAATGCCAAACAAAAAGCATTCTGGGAACAAATTGCTACCACTATGCGTGATTTTGATGAGCATCTGATGTTTGCAAGCGCCAATGAACCGCCAGTTGAAAATGCGGAGCAAATGGGAATACTCATCAGTTATCATCAAACCTTCATCAACGCAGTCCGGTCTACCGGTGGACGTAACAGCTACAGGGTGCTTGTGGTTCAGGGGCCGGCAACGGATATTGATAAAACCAGTAATCTGATGAATACTCTTCCTACAGATGCGATCAAAGATCGTATGATGGTTGAAGTGCATTATTATTCTCCATACCAATTCTGTTTAATGGATGGCGATGCGTCCTGGGGTAAAATGTTTTATTACTGGGGTACGGGACATCATTCTACCATTGAACCTGATCGCAATTCTACCTGGGGAGAAGAAAGTGATGTAAATACTTCCTTTGGCAAGATGAAAACCAAATTCGCAGATAAACAAATTCCTGTCATAATGGGTGAATACGGAACCTATAGACGAGGTGGCAGTAAGAATGTTCCCAAAGATCTGGACACTCACAACGCTTCTGTGGATTATTGGTTGACTTATATAACCAAACAGGCAATTGCCAATGGTATTAAACCCTTTTACTGGGATACTGGTGGTGCATTGGACAGGCGAACTAATGCGGTGCTTGATAAACGCTCTATTGATGCTATCAATGAAGGAGGAAAATAAATAGCCTTTGTATGTATAAGGGATGAAGTTTTACTGAGTCCCTTATACATCTCTTACCCGAAAACAGGCATTGTTGCTATTAAATATATTGAAATAGAAATTCACGTAATGAAAAAAATAGTAAGGCGATTAGTACTCGGTTTCACTGGCATCATGATGGCAGGTATAGTCAATGCGCAGAATGCAACTTCGCAGGTAGCCAGTCACTTCTTTCCTGAGAAAAATCTTATTACGACCGGCATCTATTATTATCCTGAGCATTGGAACGAAAACCAATGGGAGCGGGATATAAAAAGAATTGCCGGTATGGGCTATGAGTTTGTACATCTGGCCGAATTTGCCTGGTTTAAAATGGAGCCCGAAGAAGGGAAATTTGAGTTTGCATGGCTTGATAAGGTGATAGGCCTCTGCACTAAATACAACTTGAAAGTGCTGATGTGTACTCCTTCTGCAACCACGCCGGCCTGGATGAGGGCGAATTATCCTGAAACTTTTGTGATGGACGGTCATTACATCCGTGGTGAGCACGGCACACGTGGATTAGGGTCAATCGTTAATCCTGCTTATCGCAAGTTTGTAGAATTAGTGCTAACTGAAATGGCCAGACGTTACGGTCAGAATAAGAATGTAATAGGTTGGCAACTCGATAATGAGCCTGATGCCAAACCTGATTATAGCCCTTCTTCGCAGGAGGCATTCAGGCAGTGGCTAAAGGACAAATACAAAACAATAGATGCTTTAAATACTGCCTGGGGAACTGCCTTCTGGAGCCAGTGGTATAATGATTTTGATCAGGTTATCATCCCCAATACCACCCTGGTAGGTTGGTGGGGCAATAACCCTCATGCTTTGCTTGATTTTAAAAGATACTCGGCAGATGCCCAGGCAGAATTTCTCGATTTTCAGGCAGCAACATTACGACGTCACATTTCGACGGACCAGTTTGTGACGACCAATTATACAGCAGTTTCCACAGGTGCTGATCCGCGGCGGACAAAACACCTTGATTTGGCTACCTATACAGCTTATCCGAATGGAGGCAGCAATAATATCGGTGACCTCGGATTCAGGTTGGGAAATAGCAGCGTTATCCTGTTCGCTGCCGAATATTATAAATCGGTTGGGGGTGTATCCGGTGTAATGGAAATTCAGCCCGGCCCGGTAAACTGGGGTAGTTATAACCCATTGCTTTTACCAGGTACGGTACGAATGTGGCTGTACCACACTTTTGCAGCTGGCGGAAAGCTTGCCTGTTCCTACCGGTTCCGTCAGATCAATTATAGTGCTGAGCAATACCATGCCGGCGTAATACAAACAGATGGTGTAAGTCCTTCACCAGGTGGCGAGGAATATATACAATTCATGAAAGAAATAAAGGAATTGCGGAAGCTATACAAACCTGGTGCTTCAATGCCTGAAAAATTGGCTACGCGGTCAACGGCAATTCTTTGGAACCTGGAAAATTACTGGACTATTGACCGGCAAAAACAGACCTGGCAATGGGATACCTGGAATTACCCGATTAAATTCCTGGAAATAGCAAAGTCATTTGGCGCCCCCGTGGATTTGATACCGGAAACTGCTGATTTGTCGAAATACAAATTTGTGATTATTCCTGCATACGAAATGGTTGATAGTGCTTTGGTAAAAAAATGGAGGGAATATGCCGCAAATGGAGGGCACCTGATTATTACCTGCCGTACAGCCACTAAAGATCGCATGGGACACTTCTGGGAAGCTGAATGTGCCGCTCCTATATCCGGGCTAATAGGTGCACAGGTAAAAGCAACCGATATGCTTTCAGGTAACGCCAAAGGAGATATCCTTATGGGATCCACCCATTACAGCTGGAATAACTGGGCCGATTTACTGGCGCCTGATAAAAACACGGAAACACTCGCTGTATTTGATAACCAGTTTTATAGCGGAAAAGCAGCGGTAGTGAAACATAAGGTTGGTAAAGGCACTGTTACCTATATCGGTGTGGATACAGATGATGCTAAACTGGAAACAGACATACTGAAAGGAATTTATACAGGAGCAGGTGTTACCACTGAAAATTATCCCCCTGGCGTATTTGTTTACTGGCGGGATGGTTTTTATGTGGCCGTAAATTATTCCTCGGATAATTATACCATGAACATGCCTGAAACCGCCAATATTATTGTGGGTGAAAAAATATTAAAACCCGGTGCTGTATCGGTCTGGAGCGAATAATTATAAGAAAGGTAAATATACTTTAAGATGAAAAGAATTTTATTTCTAATGCTGCCTTTATCCATTTCAGGAACACTGGTTGCTCAAACGGCAAAACAGAAGAAGCCAACCATTCAGGAACGGGTTATCAACGTTGATTTCAACAAAACAGCAGGAAAGCTGAACACTATGTTCAATGAGTGTGTCGGCGCAGGCCGTGCCAACGAAGGACTTCGGGCAGATTGGCAACAGCAGCTTGCATATGTAAAAAAAGAATGCGGTTTCAAATATATCCGTATGCACGGTCTTTTGACAGACGACATGGCTGTATATACAGAGGACAGTAAGGGTAACCCGATGTACAACTATATGTACATTGATGTTCTATTCGATTTTTTACAAAGCATTGATGTAAAACCCTTTGTTGAGCTGGGTTTTATGCCCTCGGCATTGGCCAGCGGTTCCAAAACAATCTTCTGGTGGCGGGGCAACGTAACTCCACCAAAGGATTACGAAAAATGGGCCGCATTGGTGCGGGATCTTACCCGGCATTTTACAGAACGTTACGGCGCCGATGAAGTAAAAACCTGGTATTTCGAAGTTTGGAACGAGCCTAATCTGGATGGTTTCTGGACAGGAACGCAGGAAGACTACTTCAAATTATACAACTATAGCGCTAAGGCTATTAAAAGCGTTAATTCATCTTATCGCGTTGGAGGGCCGGGAACAGCCGGAGCTGCCTGGGAACCCGAAATGATTGCATACTGCGATAAAAATAATGTGCCTGTAGATTTTATAAGTACCCATGCCTATGGCGTAAAGCAAGGGTATCTCGATGAATTTGGCAACTCAGGTACCGTACTTGATAAAAATCCCATGAGCGTCAGCGGTGATGTGCTTCAATCGCGGAAGGAAATTGCCAGCTCCTCTATGCCTGATCTGGAACTTCATTACACTGAATGGAGCGCCTCCTATACACCGGCGGATCCTATCCACGACAGCTATCACGAAGCTGCATATGTTTTGCAAAAATTAAAGCAGGTGGGCAAGGCTGCCAACTCAATGTCATATTGGGTCTTTACTGACATTTTCGAAGAGCCCGGACCCCGTTTTACACCGTTTCACGGAGGCTTCGGTATGCTGAATACGCAGGGGATTAACAAACCTGTATTCTATGCATATCAGTTTATGAACAGGCTGGGAAATATTGAATTGGTAAATAATGATTCCACTTCATGGATCTGTAGGGATTCCACAGGAAATATTCAGGCACTGGCCTGGGATTTTACTAATACTCATCCAGGAGATTCTGTGCATAATCAGCAATATTATATCCGTGATCTTCCTTCAAAATCGAAAGGAAAATTGAAGGTCAATATTGCAAACGTACCCGATGGTATCTATGCAGTTGAAATCTATAAAGTAGGTTACCGTTGCAACGATGTGTATTCTACTTATCTCTCCATGGGAAAACCGGCACAACTTACAAAACAGCAGGTAGAGCAGATTAAAAAACAAAACGACGGCTCACCGCTTTCCAGGGAGATTATTACTGTAAAAGCCGGAGTCCCTTTTACAAAAGAGCTGGAGATTCGTGAGAACGATGTTTTCTTTTTGAATATTATTAAACTGTAATCATATCTGTTATTAAACTCCCTTAAAACCAAACCCAATGAGTAGAAAACCTATTTTGCTTTTGTTGTGCCAAATCATACTTTGTACGGCCGTTGCACAAAACGTTACTATTTCAATTAATTCAATTCAAAACAAACGGTTGATTTCTCCATACATATATGGCCGGAACCAATCCTTTGAGAAGTCTGCACAATTTTACAAGGATGCAGGTTTACGTTTCTCCCGTATGAACGGTGGTAATAACGCAACAGGTTATAACTGGCGTAAAAAAATTACGGTCCATCCCGACTGGTATAATAATGTTTATGGTACTGATTGGGATGCATACGCACAAAACATTGCGGCCAACTATCCTGGTATGCAGGGGATGTTTGCCTTTCAATTACTGGGTAGAGTTGCATCCAATACCAATAACAACTTTGATGATTGGTCTTTCAATCAATCCCAGTATTGGTCTGGGGTTGGTCAAAATTTAGCCGGTGGTGGCGTACCCAATACTCAAGACCCTTCCGGTAAGGCATTGGTTGAAGGTAATATTAATTTGTTTACGCAGCCATGGCCTTCCGATTCTGCTGTGGGAATTCTTAATCATTGGTTTGGAGCCAATGGTATAGGGCTAAACCAAAATCAATTCTTGTACTGGAATATGGATAATGAAGTAGATATATGGAGTGGCACACATGATTATGCTATGCCAACGCAAATATCGGCCTCTGTCTTTATGGATCATTACATAGAATTGGCGAAGAAAGCGAAAGCTTTATATCCTGGCATCAAGCTCTGTGGACCTGTTGCAACCTCAGAATGGCAATGGTACAAATGGTCAAATGAAAGTATATACATAAACGGCAGGTATTATTCCTGGATTGAGTATTTTATAAAACGCCTTGGAGATGAGTATAAGGCAACCGGTATTAAGCTGGTAGACGTAGTAGATATTCATAACTATCCCTGGTATAATAATGATGATGCTGCGGCGCTGCAGGGACACCGGATTTATTATGATACGACGTATGATTATCCGGGTTCAAACGGTATTAGAACAAGTACCGGCGGATGGGATGCCTCACTTACAAAACAATATATTTTCAAGCGTATCGACGGCTGGTTAACTGAACATTTTGGTGCCAATCATGGCATAACATGTGGTGTAAGTGAATGGGGTACCATGTCAAGCAGCAACCCAAGCCTTGAATCTGTTATATATGCTTCGCATCTTGGTACATTTGCAAACAATGGCGTAGAATTCTTTTCTCCATGGAACTGGTCTATCGGCATGTGGGAAACATTGCACCTCTTTAGCAGGAATGCAAAAAAATATAGTGTTTCAAGTACTTCTTCACTCGAAAACACGGTATCAGCTTACTCCTCAGTAAATGAAAATGCCGACTCTTTAACGGTGATGTTGGTAAACCGTGACATGACTACTTCCCGCACTGTTACCATCAATCTAAACAATTTCACAGTTGCTGATGGAAATTACCAAACATTGCAGTTGTCATCTTTGCCGGCACAGGAAACTTTTGTATCGCACACACAAAATGCACTGAAACAAAATACAGTGGCGGTAAATTCAAATTCACTCACCATAACTGTACCGGCTCTTTCTACAACAGCAATTCTGCTGGTTAAAGCCGTAACTGCTGCGACTTACGTTAGTCTCACTAACCGTGCTACCGGATTGTTGGTAGATGGTATGTACAGGTACTCCGATGGATCCAATGCAGGACAATGGAGTTACAGTGGCAGTGATGCACAGCAATGGTCCATTGAAACAACCGGTAATTATGTAAAATTGAAAAACCGCGTTTCTGGTCTATATCTTGATGGCATGGGCAAAACGACCAACGGTGCTGTAACTGGCCAATCGGGTAATAGTAACAGTAATAACCAACAATGGCAACGGGAAACCTCCGGAAGCTATGTGAAACTAAAGAACCGCGCTACCGGATTATATCTCGATGGTTTGGGCAAGATTACTAACGGTTCCGATGCGGGTCAATGGTCAGAAAGCACAAGTTATAACCAACAATGGACAATAGCGTCTGTTGCACCGGGAGGGAAATCAACAGTCACAGATACTTTATCATCAGTGGAAACAGAAGGGGCAACCCACAATCAGGTGGTAGTATATCCCAATCCCTTTTCGTCAACATTCAATGTAACGATTGATAAACCAGGTGAGGTAAAACGCATTATTATATTTGACATTATGGGTAAACAGGTTGAAGCTGCTAAACTTACCTCAATTTCAAGCTTAATGTCAATGGGGGCTTCCCTAAAAGCAGGAACGTATATAGTTCGGATAGAAGCAGCAAACTGGTTAAAAACGTTTAAAGTTGTTAAGACAAATTAGATCAAAATAATATTAACAATATGCTCATTCGTACGATAAGGTATTTGCTGTGTGGCATCGCTTTCTTCCTGTGTTCAGTTAGTATTAACTATGCTCAGACAAAGGCTCCCGAACCATTTGGCCCGGTGCCAACGGAAAATCAAATGAGGTGGCAGGAAATGAAATATTATGCTTTTCTCCATTATTCCTTAAATACTTATACAGATCAGTCGTGGGGATTTGGCAATGAAGATGTAAAATTATTTAATCCGTTAAAACTGGATTGCCGTCAGTGGGCCCGTATATGCAAAGAAGCAGGTATGAAAGGAATAATACTTACGGTAAAACATCACTGCGGTTTTTGTCTATGGCCTTCTAAATACACGGAGTATTCTGTAAAAAATGCTCCCTGGAAAAATGGCAAAGGAGATGTGGTCCGGGAAATGGCGGATGCCTGTAAAGAATACGGTTTAAAATTAGGTATATACTTGTCGCCCTGGGATAGAAATCACCCGGATTATGGAAAGCCTGAGTATATCACCTATTTCAGGAATCAGCTTACAGAACTGCTCACCAACTACGGACCTATTTTCGAAGTGTGGTTTGATGGCGCTAATGGTGGTTCAGGATATTATGGTGGCGCTAATGAAACCCGCACCATTGACCGGACTACCTACTACGACTGGAAGAATACATATAAGCTGATCCGCAGGCTACAACCTGATTGTGTAATATGGAACGATGGTGGCGATAGGGGAGACCTGCGCTGGGTAGGTACCGAAGGTGGTTTAGTAGGTGAAACGAACTGGAGTTTACTAAATGCCAAAGGTGAGGTTGAATGGAATATGTTGCATTATGGCCTGGAAAACGGGGATTCCTGGGTGCCAGCCGAAGTAAATACTTCCATCAGACCAGAATGGTTCTATCATCCACATGAAGATAGCCAGGTAAAAACAGTGCCGCAATTAATGGAAACTTACTATAATTCCATAGGACGGAACGGCACATTACTGCTTAATTTTCCGGTTATGCCAAATGGGCTGATCCATCCAAATGATGAAAAAGCAGCGCTTGAATTTGCCAAAGCCGTAAAGGAAGCATTTGCCGTAAATCTTGCCACAAATATGAAGGTGAAAGCCTCTAATGTTCGAGGGAATGATAAACGGTTTGGACCAGGTATGTCTGTTGATAATAATGAGGATACTTATTGGGCAACTGATGATGATGTGACTAACGCGTCGTTAACTATAGATCTTGGTAAACCAACCACGTTCAATCGTTTCCTGGTCCAGGAATATATCCGGTTGGGACAACGCGTGAAAGCCTTCTCCGTGGAGGCCCTTGTTGATGGAAACTGGAAACAGCTGGCAAAAGCAACAACAATCGGATATAAGCGAATCATCCGTTTTTCAGCAGTAAAGGCGACGCAAGTTCGTTTTAATATTACCGGTTCGAAAAGCTGCCCGGTAATTTCCAATATCGGAATTTATAATGCACCGCAGATTCTTGCTGCGCCTTCCATTATCAGAAATCAGGCTGGTGAAATAACTATAACTCCAGCGGATATTGAGTCGGTCGTTTACTACACTTTAGACAGCAGGCAGCCTACTTCAAAATCAAAAAAATACACAGGTCCCTTTCAATCAGAAGGGAAATTGGAGATAGGTGCTATTGCTTACGAACCAGCTACAGGTAAAAGCAGTCCTGTGTCCCGGGAAAAATTTGATATTCCCCGAAAGAACTGGAAAATTGCCGGACTAAATGATGAAAAGGCAAACCTGATCCTGGATGGAAACCCATTTACTGCATGGCATCAAAGCAATGACAAAAAAATGCCCATTGATCTGCTACTCGATTTGGGAAGTGAGCAAAAACTTTGCGGTTTCAGATATCTGCCAGACCAGGGCAAAACCACCGGAGCAATAGCAAAATATCAATTCTTTGTTTCGCAGGATAATACGGAGTGGAAATTGGTAGATGAAGGAGAATTTCCAAATATAAAAAACAATCCATTATGGCAAACGAGAAGCTTTATACCGGTAAAGGCCCGTTATGTAAGACTTCGTGCAGTGCGTGAGGTGAATGGTAATAATGATGCCGGATATGCAGAAGTAGATGTGATCACCAAATAAAATTTACAAGGATAGTAACGCATGAAAACGATAGTAAGGATAGTAGTTGTATTGGCTGTAACTTTTTTTTACCAGTCATTATGTTATGCACAACCCGGTGGTATTGAACGGAAACAATTATTTGATTATAGCTGGAAGTTTTTTTCAGGCGATATACCTGAAGCTAAAACAAAAGACTTCAATGATAAAGATTGGCGAAACCTCGACTTACCACACGATTGGAGTATTGAAGGGAGGATAAATCCCAAAAATCCAACCGGAGGTGCAGGTGGATATTTTCCTGCCGGTATAGGATGGTACCGGAAAACTTTTCGGGTTCCCGGGGAATGGAAAGGCGAACACATTTCTATTTATTTCGAGGGTGTATATATGAACTCCGAAGTTTTTATTAATGGAAAATCGCTTGGCATTTATCCGTATGGCTATACTTCGTTTAGTTATAATCTTTCACCTTATCTGGAGTTTGGTAAAGAAAATGTGATATCAGTAAGGGTAGACAATTCTCAACAGGTAAACAGCCGGTGGTATAGTGGCTCCGGTATCTATCGCCATGTTTGGATGATGGTTACAGATCCTGTGCATGTGGCACAGTGGGGAATTGCAATTTCAACTCCCGATGTTACTGCAAAAAATGCCACCGTCCAGGTAAAAACACTGGTAAAAAATGAAACATCTATAAATCAAAGTATTGTACTTAGAACCCTTCTTTGGAATAAAAATTCTAAAAAAGGAAATGATCAAATTAAGGTTGAACTACCCGCTAACAGTGAAAAAGAGATTACCCAAAGCATACATGTATTAAACCCTTTACTTTGGTCACCTGAAACTCCCAGTTTATATCAGGCTCAGGTACAGGTATTAAAGGATAAAAAAGTAGTTGATGATATTAAATCAGATTTTGGTATCCGCTCCATAAAATTTAGTTCCGAAAATGGTTTTCAGCTTAATGGCAAAACAGTGAAAGTAAACGGTGGCTGTGTGCATCATGATAATGGGTGTTTAGGTGCTGCTGCTTTTGACCGCGCTGAGGAACGCAAGGTTGAGTTACTTAAGGCTGCCGGGTTCAATGCTGTAAGAACTTCTCACAATCCTCCCTCTGAAGCTTTTTTAAACGCCTGTGATAAATCAGGTTTGTTAGTGATGGACGAAGCATTTGATTGTTGGAGAACAGGGAAAAACAAAAATGACTATTCCTTGTATTTTGATAAGTGGTGGAGGCGCGATTTGGAATCAATGGTTGTGCGCGATCGTAATCATCCTTCGGTTATTATGTGGAGTATCGGAAATGAGATACCAGAGAGAGGTGAACCTGAAGCAATAAAAACTGCTACAATGCTTGCAGATGCTATCAGGAAAATAGATCTTTCCCGTCCCATCACATCAGCCATTGTTGAAAATGGTAAGAATTGGGCAGCGTTTGATTCACTAATGGATGTACACGATGTAGCTGGTTATAATTATCACTTGTATAGTGCTCCCGCTGACCATCAAAGAGTTCCTTCACGTATAATTATTCAAACTGAATCCTATCCGAGAGATGCTTTTACAAATTGGAAACTGGTAGAGGATAACAAGTATGTTGTTGGGGATTTTGTTTGGACAGCAATGGATTATTTAGGAGAATCGTCTATAGGTCGCTGGTATTACTCAGGGGACACTCCCGGTCAGCATTGGGAACATGATTTTTTTCCCTGGCATGGTGCTTATTGTGGAGATATAGATTTGATAGGATGGAGAAAACCTATATCACATTATAGGAGCATGTTATATAATAACGGCGAAAAACTCTATATGGCTGTCCGGGAACCGGCTCCGGAGCCAATTGAAATCAAGGAAACCTGGTGGTCGGTATGGCCTACCTGGGAAAGCTGGACATGGCCTGGATTTGAAGGAAAGAATGTTCAGGTTGAAGTATATTCAAAATATCCGAAAGTCCGGCTTTACCTCAACAACAAACTTATTGACGAACAGGCAACTACCGGCGATCAACAGTTTAAGGCAACATTTTCTGTTCCTTATTCACCAGGCTTACTTAGGGCTGTTGGTGTGGAAAATGATAAAGAAATTGAATCGACCATTTTACAAACTGCCGGCATTGCCGAACAAATAAAACTAACTGCTGATCGGAAAGAAATATTAGCAAATGGACAAGACCTGATTTTCGTTACGGTCGAAGTAACGGACCAGAATGGTATATTTCAACCCAATGCCGCTGCTCGTTTTCAATTCAAAATAGATGGACCTGGTATTATTGCAGGAGTAGATAATGCTGATATTAAAGATACTGATCCATATACAGGTAATACACGTAGAGCGTGGCACGGACGTGCATTAGTCGTAATTAGAAGTACGCAGCGTACGGGTGATATTAAGCTTACGGTTACTTCAGTTGGGTTATCTGATGGTACTTTAAGTATCAAAGCATTGCCATGGAGCCTAACTAAATGACATTGAATTTATAAATTTTATATCTTTCTGATTTAATTATACATATGGAAACTACCCACTCTATTTATTATCCCAATGGAGCAATTTATAAACTCTTTTTGGCATCAGGCTGGTATGATACGGCAACTCCTGCGAAATATTGTATTAATGAATTAAATGAGGTATGGCAAACTATTCAGGCTGGTAACTCTTTAATTATTAAAAGTAATAATGAGACTTATCAAATCGGGTCAACTGACGATTTCCGATTTTGGCTGGAAACAGTATTTAAAGGTGGATTTGAGGAATTTGTGGGGAAATAGAGCATGCAACAAGCATTATTTGAAAACAGCCTCACATCATAGTTATGAAAGTAAAAGAAATAAACAAGCTGATAAAAGAAATTATAGTATGATAAAAGTTCGTCTTCCGATAAAAGATCTGTTGAAGAATTCCTTATTAAGGAATTTGAATATTTTTCAACTTTATCCTGGAGTTTAATCTTGTTCCCAAAGCAACTCAATTTTTATTACTCGATAATTAATAGCTTTCTGGATATTATTTAAAAAAGGAGATTAATTTCCTTAGCTTTAGCAGGAAGATCTCACACATGAAAGCTTTTCTCCTCCTCACCAGTTTTATCAGTTTCACCTTATGCGCAATAGCCCAACATCCCGGATATTACAAACTCCCCGTCCCGGCAGATCGGCAAACCGCTCAACAACGTAAAGCCGACATTAACAACATCAATGCTGATGCTTTTACCACCGGCAACTTCAAAGGTATTCCCTATCGACTTCTGTCACCCGCTACAACGGTGAAGGGGAAACGTTATCCGTTAGTATTGATACTCCACAGCTCGGGAGGTATAGGAATGGATAATCTCAAACAACTGAACGTGCTTGTAAAATACTGGGCGCAGCCGCAGATACTGGCTGCCTTTCCGGCTTATATAGTGGCCCCGCAATTTCCCGAACGTACATCCAACTATATACAAGCTCGTAGCGGCGTACCGGAATCTGTACCATCGGCTACATTACCGGATGCCATACGCTTGGTAGATTCTCTCAAAAAAATATTGCCAATAGATGAAAGCAGCATTTACGTGCTTGGCTTTTCTATGGGAGGTTCCAGCGTGATCAACACCATTGGGTGTGTACCTGGCTTATTTGCAGCAGCAGTGGCGATATCTGGTATCCCTGACTTCGGCCATACGGCCGCATTGGGTAAAGTGCCATTGTGGATCATACATGGTAATGCCGATCTGGAAAATCCTTTTGCTAGCGATTCCTTATTATACCATCAATTGAATAAAAAGCAACTGACCTTTTGGGAGATAGACAAGTTACAACACGAAATATTCAGCGATTTGTATACTACCAATATCCTGCCTGAATGGTTGTTCCGTCATCATCTGCATAAGAAATAAACTTGTGCGTTGAAATTTACCTATCTGATGGATTTGAAAATGTAAATGAAAGATAAAATAGTTTAGCGCATAGGGATCTGAGCAACAGAAACTAGAAGATGTTTGTATGGCAACAGTTGACCGATTTTGCCATAATAATAAGACTTTCGGAGTAAGAGATGTAAACTTCTTTCTTTTTAGGTTTATTAAACTACAGCTTAATGACAATCCCTCAAGTATTCAACTTGATCCTATTAAAGTAGAGCACTTTTTTTATTCCGAAAACAAAAAAGCCTCCAAATCTTTCGACTTGAAGGCTTTAAAGTTTGCGGCCCCAGGTATCGTAACCTCGAATCAAATTATGCAGGATTGGATTGATTTGGAGGCATTTAGTCCGAAATGAGCGAATATAATATGCGAAAAGTTCGAGGTTGGTACAACAAGAAAATCGACTAGAAGCCAGGATTTAAACTTCTACTCTCGCTTTGGAACTTACAGTTCGGACAGTTTTTTTTGAGGGTAAAACCTTACTTTAATAATTTATAAATATTGCAGCCACCGATAATCAGACTGATTATCTCTTTTGTATTTATCAAACCATTTGCAAAATGGATAAAGTAGAAAAATCAAACCGATCCAGACAAGGTATACAATAAACAGGTTAAAGCCATAACCCTTTAACCCGATCGTACTGTTGATCCTCCCTGTAAGTATCATATCTGACCATGCGTAACCTTGTATTCGTGCGGCAATTAATGCAAAAAAGTGGATCAGGTAAAGATGTATTACGTAATAAAAAAAAGGAACCCTTCCAAAGACAGCAATCTTTCGGGTTAAAGAATTGAGAGGTCTTTCTGCTAGTGATAACAGTATCATTGCTGGTCCGAGCGTTATAAGTGTATACAAAAGAGATGGTGGGTATTTTGTTACATTTAAAAAAGATAAAAAGGCATATTTCTGAACCTCCCAATGTGCAGCATCTCCATAAATATTACCCAATCGTAAAACAATAAATAACAGGATAGCTCCCGCTCCTGTTATCAATAATATTTTACTTCTGGATGCCAAAAGGTAGATGCTTCCAAAATAATATCCAAGCGCCATAATACCAATCCATGGCAATACAGGATAATGAATGTGAAAAGAAAAGGGACCTGAAATAAACATAGCAGGTTCATGGAGGAAAGACCATAAAAATGCCTGTAATTCATTTCCGTGGACATGGATACCATCCAGCAGGTTATGTGTAAAAATGAGTAATACGGCCACTGCTAAAATAATATACTGTTGTAAATGGATCATTCCTGACAATACTATCATACTGATACCAATTGCCCAGATTACCTGCAGATTGAATATTGGATAGGATGGATTGAATGTTAGCCCTAATGAGATAATAAACAACTCTACAAAAACCAGCCATAATCCTCTTGTAAAGAGATATACAGATAATTCTTTTTTAGTTCTTTTTGCACCATATAAATAAGCAGAAATTCCTGCAAGGAAAACAAAAACCGGTGCACAATAGTGCGTTATAAATCTTGTAAAAAACAGCCATACATTTGTTTGGGAAAGATCTGTAGGACTGTAGAGAAATGCATCGTGGTGGAAATAATCACGAACATGGTCCAGGGCCATTATGATCATTACGGTACCTCTTAAAAGATCTATTGATTCAATCCGTTTGTTTTTTAACATAATTGCGGGTTATACTTGATTTGCAAAACAAGCGTAAAATCCCCTATACTGTATAAGAGGTTTTCCCTATTTTTGTGTAACCCCAACATCCACTACTATGGAACTTATCGAGAGAACCGGGTTCTTAGCGTTGATTCAATCGAAATTTAAAAATGTGAACAATGGCGAAGGCCATTGCATCCTTGTAACAGGCGAACCCGGGATTGGAAAAACTTCACTGGTAAAGGCTTTTTGTAATGAAATAAAACTAAAATATAAGGTTTATCAGGGTACTTGTGATGCACTCTTTACTCCAAGACCTCTTGCTCCACTATATGATATCCTTTTGCAGCTCAGCGGAGATATTGCGGCATTTAATGGGAATATAGAAGATCGCACTACTCTATTTTTCAGTGTATTACAGCTACTACAGGAGCCGAAATTTCCTACAGTACTCATTTTTGAAGATATTCACTGGGCAGATGAAGCAACGCTTGATTTCATAAAGTTTCTGAGCAGGAGAATATCTCAACTTCAGTGTCTCTTCATTCTTACCTACCGGGATGATGAGGTTCATTCAAGGCATCCACTGCGGAATGTTCTTGGGCAGTTAAGTCCTCAAATCTATACGAGAATCCAACTATTACCATTTTCCCGGCAGGCTGTCGAAAAGTTATCCCGGGAGAAAGGATATAGCGGAGAAGATGTATATAGTGTTTCCGGTGGTAATCCCTTTTATGTGTCCGAAATTCTGGCCAGCTATAGTGGGGGAGTACCTGATAACATTATGGATTCCATTTTGTTTGTTTATAATGGATTGGAAGATCACACCAGGCACTTATGGGAGGTGTTATCTATATTCCCTGCGGGCTTTGAAATAAGGTACCTGAAGGAGATGGAACCCTTGTATGAAGAGGCGCTCAAATTTTGTCTTGAAAAGAAAATTCTTATCATCCGCGACAGACGGATTGTTTTTAAGCATGAATTATATAGACGAACAATAGAATCGACTCTTCCTCCGCTACTACGGACAAATCTGAACCAGAAAGTTCTTACTATCTTCCTGCAAATATTTGAACAAAACGGCGAAATTGAACGAATCATTCATCATGCCCAATATGCAGATAATGATACGTTAGTAGTGCATTATGCTCCTGTCGCAGCGCGCCAGGCAGCTTCTGTTGGCGCACATACAGAAGCTGCCAGACTGTATCTTACCACTTTAACATATTATCAGGGGAAAGATACAGATACCCTCATTCAGTTTTTTGAAAATTATGCCTATGAATGTTATTTGACCAATCAAATACATGAGGCAATCAAATACACGGAAAAAGCCTTCGTACTATTGAAGGATCATCAGGAAAAATCCGGTAATTGTCTGCGATTCTTATCACGTCTTTGGTGGCTTGCCGGTAACAGAAAGAATGCAGAGTCTTTTTCACAGGCATCTGTTGAACTGCTTCAGGACCTTCCTTCCTCTACTTCAAAAGCGATGTCGTTCAGTAATATGTCCCATCTGAAAATGATGTTGGACCAACACGCTGAGTGTATATTCTGGGGGAAAAAAGCCATTGCGATCGCAGAGGAACTACATGATGAAGAAACCCTTTCGCATGCGCTCAACAATGTAGGATCTGTAGAGGTATTCATAAAATCCTCACATCAGCATGGATGGGAACTTTTGCAGAAAAGCCTGGACATTGCATTGAAGAACTCTTTTCATGAACATGCTGCCCGTGCCTATTCAAATCTTGCCAGCACGGGAATTAAAATGAAGGATTACGCTTTTACCAGGGAAATACTGGAGACAGGCATAGCTTATTGCGAAAAAAGAGATCTGGATTTATGGAGGTCAAATATGCTTTCCTGGAAGGCTTTAATGCATCTCGAAACTGCAGACTGGGATTATGCCCTGATGATTGCCAATAACCTCCTGAAAAACGATATTCAGCCAGCTTCTTTTGCCATAACTTCTCTTTTGATAGTAGCTAAAATAAGTATGCGGAAAGGTAAGCCTGATTCACTTTCGCTGCTTATAGAAGCTAAGAAAAAGGCATTCGAAACAACACAGTTGCAATGGATCCTTCCTACTGTAATCGCTTTGCTGGAATATGAATGGATAACCGGTGAGGTGATTCTCTCAAAAGAGGAACTGGATCAGGTGAAGTCATCCATTTTTGAAGTTGAAAATGCTGAATTTGCTTTGTGGATGCACAAAGCGAGAAAGCAGCAGGTGGCCTTACCTGAAATTCATGAGGGATACCAGATAAACAACCCCTATGCAGCGAATTTATGGGAGAAATCCGGTGCTACTTACTTACAGGCGATGATATTATTCGAAGGAGATGAAGACAGTAAAAAAAACGCCCTCAAAATCATACAGGCACTTGATGCTAAGGCCGTATATGAAAAGATGAAGTACGAAATGAAAAAGTCTGGTATCAGATATATTCCGCGTGGCATCAGGAAGACAACTCAATCAAATCCCTGTCAGTTGACCGATCGGGAGCTGGATGTATTGGTATTATTAAACAAAGGGTTAACCAATAGAGAAATTGCTGACACACTTTTTATATCTGCTAAAACAGTCGACCATCATATATCTTCTATACTATTTAAACTTGATGCGAAATCAAGGGCCAAAGCGGTGCAGGAAGCAATAAGACTTGATATTTTAAAATAGGGAATTATACCTATATCCTTAACGTGGATAATGTGTTTTTTTGCCTATCAAAATATCATTATCATGAAAATAAATTTTATTGTAGCCCCATTATTTTTTTGCAGCCTGTTTGCATCTGCTCAATCGAATCACCTTTACATAGATGTACATCATCTTGGAGCCGGTAATGTTAAATTGGAGGATGTTGCCAAAGCACATGAGAAGGATCTGGCCATACAGAAAAAGTTTGGTGTAAATTTTCTCTCCTATTGGGTGGATGAAGCGAAGGGGGACGTTTACTGCTTATCTACAGCTCCTGATTCTGCCGCTATTACAAAAACGCATGCTGATGCACATGGTTTACTGCCTGCTCAAACCTACATGGTAGAATCCGGTCAGCAGGCATTGTTAAAATCCGGCAACCATTTTTTTCTTGATGTTCATAATTTAGGCGCAGGAAATGTTACAGCAAAAGATGTAGCCGCTGCCCACAAAAAAGATCTTGCAGTACAGGATAAATATGGTGTAAATTTTATTAACTATTGGGTTGATGAGAAACGAGGAACTGTCATGTGTTTATCTCAGGCCCCTGATTCTACGGCTATTATTAACACGCATAAGGATGCACATGGATTAATTCCTGCTTACGTTGAAGAAGTTAAGAACGGAAATTAGGCTCTTTATTAATAAAATTTCTAATTAAAGCCTTCAGGTCTTTCGACTTGAAGGCTTTAAAGCTTGCGGCCCCAGGTATCGTAACCTCGAACCAAATTATGCAGGATTGTTAAAGGCAAAACCTTATACTGCAATGATATCGTTTAGCATTTCACAATGTTTTTCCAAACGGCTGCCTGGTGCTTATGCCCATTTTTGACCTGTATCAGTCGGTTAGAGTATGCCTTGCAAGGCGATTCGCAGACATTTCCCAGCTAACAGTTTACAACAAATATCCGGGGCAGCTGACCCGTTTTAAACCAATTAATTAATTATTGTATTGAAATTCAGTAGTTTATAAGGAATGAGCAAATATATTTTGAAAACCTCTTGTAGATAATAAAATAAACATTTACTATTGTAGTGTAATACTTAACTACTACACTACATGATTAAGATTTCAAATTTATCATTTGGTTATAGCAACAAAAAATTGCTCTACAGCGACCTTTCGCTCAATATAAAAGGGGGAAACATATATGGTCTGTTGGGCAAAAACGGCGCAGGGAAATCTACGCTCCTGAAGAACATCTCCGGAACATTATTTCCCAAAAAAGGGAAGGTAATAGTTAACGGTAGTATTCCCCAAAGGAGAAAACCATCGTTCCTGAATACTGTATATTTTATTTCAGAAGATGTTACACTTCCGCCGCTAACCCTCAGGAAATATTTAGATTTATTTTCGGTGTTCTATCCCAATTTTAACGTGGATGAATTAAACACTTTTCTAAAAGAGCTGGCGGTTTCCGTTCCCGCAAAGCTCAGTGCGTTGTCATTTGGTCAGCAAAAAAAATTCAGTATTGCCTTTGCGTTAGCCTGCAACACACAGATTTTATTAATGGATGAGCCTACCAATGGCCTGGACATTCCGTCGAAAGCGCAATTCAGGCAATTGATCGCATCAGTAATGACAGATGACCGCATTATTATCATCTCGACGCATCAAACCCGTGATCTCGAAAACTTAATTGATCAGGTGATCATTGTCGATGATGGCCAATTGCTTTTAAACGAATCTGTTGATTCGATTACTGAAAAGCTAATCTTTGAAACGGTTAGTACTCCGCCAAATGATAATAGGATCTTGTATGTGGAGAAGCATCTGAAAGGAGTGTCTCTGGTGAGAGAAAATACTTCGGGTGAAGATACCCGGATCAATTTGGAGAACTTATTTAATGGCGTTACCTCAAAGCCACAATTGGCAAAAGAAATTTTCACCAGTAACACTAAATAAAATGAACGATACATTTAATATAAAACGGTTTGGTTGGGTGTTCAAAAAATCAGTACTTGAACGCCCCGCACTAATGCTTGGATTGATGTTAGTGACACTTGTCATTACTTTACTTACCTATGCAATTGTACAATCGATGGCTGGCATCGCCAAGGCCCAGGTCAGCGCCTTTGTTTTTGGTTTTCTTGTTGGCGGGAGTTTCATGTCGTCTTCAGCATTGGGCTATTTTTCATCCAATTCAAGTGGTACATCCTTTTTAATGCTACCTGCGTCACATTTGGAGAAATGGCTTTGTGCCGTGTTGATTTCAGGAGTTATTTATGCCGCAATATATCTTGGTTTTTTCAGATTAGTGGATGTGTTTTTTGTAAATAACTACCATCAGGGACTTGATCCTAATGGACCCAATTATCAAAATTTATATCATTCAGTTGAAGTATTTGGATTTAATAATGAAATAGCTAAGAACATATTCATCATTTTCTTTAATATTTCAGGAGCTATGTTATTAGGTTCACTGTATTTTAATAAGGTCAGTTATATCAAAGTGGCTCTGTTGGTTTGTACGCTGGTTATATTCACTTACTTTGCCAATCTTCTGATCGCTGGCCTGTTTTTTAACCATATCGACATGGCTACCCCTTTTAAAAGTATATTTTTAAAGGTAGGTTCTGCGATTGGAATTGTAGATCTGCCCGAAGGTGTGAGTTCGGCAATCAGCTTTTTGATAAGTTATGTGATCCCCGGAACATTATGGTTAACGGCCTTAATCAGGTTGAAAGAAAAGGAAATGTAAATGGAATTCAGAGACAAACAAGCGATTTATCTGCAAATAGTGGAATATGTATGTGAACAGATACTGCTGGGAAATTGGCAGACCGGAAATAAAATACTAAGCATAAGGGACCTGGCTATTTACATGGAAGTAACACCTAATACCATACAGCGTACTTATGATTTTTTGCAGCAAAAGCAAATTATAACTAACCGCAGAGGAGTGGGATACTTTCTTGAAGAGGAGGGTATGCAACGTGTTCTTGCCTACCGGAGAGAATTGTTTTTGGAAAATGAACTTCCATTAATGTTTAGAAATATGCATTTACTTAAAATAGGGTCGGAAGAAGTTAACAGAAGATTTGAAGAATATATTAACCAAAATTATAAGGATAAATAAAATGAAACTAAGTACTATAATACTCATTACCATGCTGGCGCTTTTCGTGACTAGCTTGTTTGCCTCCAACCTGCTTTTCAAAAGGCAATATGACCAACGGGATAAATCCGATTTATATTGGAATTACAATAAGATATTGGAACACCCTTTTAAGCATTTAAAAGTTGATGGTGGAAATGTGACTAATATCGTTTTTGAGCAAAATAAAAACTCTTCAGTAAGAGTGCTGGATTATTGGGGTGGTTATCAGAAAGATAGTGTGAAAGCCTATATAAATGGGGATACTTTACATATCAAGTTTCTTAATAAATATGATAATCTTATTGAAAAGTCATGGATGCAAAATAACATCCTGGTGCGTGTTGCTGCCCCTGAACTGTTATCAATTGAAGGGCATGATACGAATCTTGAATTAGATGAGTTTCGGCAAAAATCGCTTACAGTTTGTTTATCAGGAAAGTCACGATTAGAGGTAGAGAGCAATATTCATAGTTTTGATCAACTTGATGTTACCCAAAATGACTCAACTCAAGTGGTGTTTGAAATGAACCCCGATCTGAAAGGTTCCCCGATCATGCATGCAAAAAAAATAACAGCGAGGTTAAAGGGGGTAACCCTTCTGGATATGGGCCATTTATATACCGACCAAAGTGATCTTTCAGTGGCAGATAGCTCAGCGCTTATTCTTTCAGGTAAAACCATAAATTCTTTAAAATCCAATTAGGTACCGGTAACTGATTAAGTCAATAATCAAATCATTCTCTAAATAAATAACTGCCTAAAACGGATTCAACAATTTCCATTTTGGAAACAGTTCAGGAAGAAGGAGGATAAAGCGTGAATTGGAATTTTATAATCTGGATGCAATAATACCCAGGAACAGAAAAAAGATACATAACAAAGCGATATTCAAATATGGCTAAAATGAGAAAAGCCTTCAAATCTTTCGACTTGAAGGCTTTAAAGCTTGCGGACCAGACGAGACTCGAACTCGCGACCTCCGCCGTGACAGGGCGGCATTCTAACCAACTGAACTACTGATCCTTCCCGTTTTGGGATTGCAAATATTGGATAAATATTCCAATCACGCAAATAAATTTATTTACTTGTAAAAGAGCACGTAAAAAATTGTAATTGACAAGGTCAAAACTGTACATTTATAATACACGTAGTTATGGGAAAAAGCAGCTGTAAGGGACATTTTCTTTAGTTTTACAGCTCTGGGGTCGCTTAAATGTTCAATTGATATGGATCATATGCCGTTGGAGGAAGAGGTGTTGTTAAGGATGAAGCAGGGGGATGAGTCTGCATTCACAACTATTTACCGGCATTATCACTCTTCGCTTTATGTGTATCTGTTACGGTTTTGCAAGATCCCTTCCCTCGCAGAAGATCTTGTTCATGACGTGTTCCTGAAAGTATGGGAGATAAGGGACCGTATCAACCCTGAACTGTCTTTTACAGGATACCTGTACCGCATTGCCCGTAATCATGTTATTAAAACAATCGATAAACTCGCTACCGATCAGGTACTGAGAGAACAACTGTTTAGTCAGCTCGATGAGCCTGCCGACACTCACCCTGAACAACTGGTGAGAGCAAAAGAATATGACCGCCTCTTTCATGAAGCGCTTACACGTATGCCTCCCCAACGTCTTAAAGTATTTACACTCTGCCGCCAGGAAGGGAAAAGTTATGAGGAAGCTGCCGAAATCCTGGGCGTTTCCCGTAATGCCATCAAAAAACACATGGTCCTGAGTATGCGTTTTATATACGATTATGTACACCGTTACGGCGATATCCTCCTGGCCGTTTACCTGGTCAGAAAGTTTTTTTAAAGAAGAAGGTACCCTATCTCCTCATTTCCGGATATTATATATACAGATACTTGTTACTTATGTCTCAATCCACGGAGCATTACGAAAAATTATTACAAAAGTACCTTGATGGTCAATGTAGTATGGCTGAAACTGAAGAGTTATACGCCTGGCTGCAGACCTCTTCCTCCCATCGTTCCCTGCTGCTTACCATGCAGCGTGAATTTGAACAGGCCATGAACAACCGCCATGAAATACCGGCGGAACTGAGTGACAGGATTGAAAAACGCCTGCTGGAAGAAATCACCCATCATAAAATCGTCAAAATCAACCGCTGGCGCTGGGTCGCTGCTGCCGCGGTGGTTCTCCTGATAGGGGGGATTTACTTTTTACGAACCACTACTTCCCCTGAAATCACTCCTCTTGCATTAAATACATCTAAGGATGTGGCTCCGGGTACCAATAAAGCTATACTCACCCTGGCCAATGGAGATGTGGTTACGCTGGATAGCGCCGGTAACAAGGTGATTACACAGGGTAAAACGGTTGTAAGGCAGAAGAATGGTCAGCTGCAATATGCTGCCCAGAGCAACGAAGATGCAGTAGTATATAACACGCTGACGGTCCCCAGAGGCGGTCAGTTTAACATCGTGTTACCAGATGGCAGCCATGTATGGTTAAATGCAGCCTCCAGCCTTAAATACCCTACCGCTTTTAATGGGCCACAGCGCAGGGTGGAAATACAGGGGCAGGGGTACTTTGAAGTGGCTAAAAATGCCAGACAACCCTTCTTTGTGAAGGTAAATAATATGGAGGTGCAGGTACTGGGTACCAGCTTTGACATCATGGCCTATACCGATGAGAAAAGCGTAAATACCACGCTTGTAGAAGGAGCAGTAAGTGTAAATAATCATCGCTTACAGCCTGGTCAGCAGGCAGTGTTAGACCCTGTTACAGGAACTATAACAGTGCATCCTGCGGATGTAGACCAGGTAATTGCCTGGAAAACAGGCTTCTTTGAGTTTGATAATGCACCACTGTCGGATATTATGCGTCAGCTTTCAAGATGGTACGATATCGATGTCAATTATAACCAGGCCGCAGATAACCGGCTTTTTGGGGGGCGTATCAGCAGAAGCCTTCCGCTCTCCGATATTCTGCATATGCTGGAAGCAAACGGACCTAAATTCTTATTGTCTGGAAGAAAACTTATTGTGAAATAAAATCTGTACTACGCTGGATCCACGTACAGCGGGGGCAGGGATATTAATTAATAAAAAGTTAAACGTTATGCTAAGAACAACTGATACAAATTAAAGGAGCAGTGTGCCCACAAAAAACCGGAAGCGCTTGCAACACTTCCGGCATAATAGCTTGGTCATACTGAAAACCCACAACCCGTTAGAATTATTGATCTTCTAATTCCCAAACACTACAAAAGTATGTATTTAAACTTTAGTGGTAGGACTTCCTGTTACCGGAAGAGCTTATCAACCAAAATTGTCCACGTTATGAAACTGACAACCTTTTTGTTGCTTGTAGTTTGCTTGCAAATCAGCGCAAAAGGAGTATCACAGCAAATCTCTATCTCTGAGAAAAAAGTACCTATCAGAAAGATTCTCAGGGAAGTATCCCGTCAGGCCGGAGTTTCAATCATATATGATGAAACCTTACTGGCTGGCGCCCGTCCCGTAACTATAGATGTGAAAAATGCGAGTGTGAAGCAGGTGCTGGACCTTTGTCTTTCAAATTTGCCTTTATCTTATTCTATAGACGGTACAAGGATCATTGTACAGCGCCTGCCGGATGACAGGATAGCCGCTGCTGATACTACTATCACAATTACCGGCCGTATCACGGACGAAGGTGGAGGGCCATTACCCGGCGCTACCGTGCGTATAAAAGGTGGTGTTACTGGTACAGTTACTGATGGTGCCGGTAAATACAGCATCAAAGTAGCTGGTACCGGTGTTGAACTGGTATTCAGCGCAGTAGGGTATACCACAGTAACCCGTGTTGTAAATGACCGTACCATCAACATTAAATTAGAAATCTCCCAGACTGCCTTAACAGAAACCGTTGTGGTAGGTTATGGCGTACAAAAGAAAAGTGTAGTGACCGGCGCTATCTCCAGCGTAAAGGCCTCTGACCTGGAAAGCCAGCCTGTTACCCGCCTGGAACAGGCATTACAGGGCCGTACTTCCGGTGTGACCATTGCTTCCAGCTCCGGCCAGCCAGGTTCCGGTTCTTCTGTAAGAGTAAGAGGTATTACCACCTTTAATAATAATGATCCTTTATGGGTGATAGATGGTGTGGTGGTTGACAATGGCGGTATCGGTTACCTGAACCAATACGATATCGAATCTATAGAAGTACTGAAAGATGCTGCTTCCCAGGCTATCTACGGAGCACGTGCTGCTGCCGGTGTGATCCTGGTAACTACCAAAAAAGGTAAAGCCGGTAAATTAACCGTAAGCTATAACGGTTACTACGGTACTTCCGAACCTGCCCGCAAACTGAAACTGCTGGATGCCACACAATACGCTACACTGAGGAATGAAGCTTCTGTTGCCGGCGGTGGTGGTATCGTTTATGCAGATCCAAAGTCGTATGGTAAGGGGACCGACTGGCAGGCGCAAATCTTCAACAACAGTGCCATGAGGCAGAACCATGAAGTAAGCGTAAGCGGAGGTAATGATAAATCTACCTTCTACAGCTCTTTCGGTTACCTGAAACAGGATGGTATCGTTGCTACTGATATCTCTAAATATCAAAGAGTAAATCTGCGTCTGAACTCTACTCACAAATTATCCCAATGGGCTACTTTCGGTGAGAATGTAGGATACGCTTATGATAAGGCATTAGGTGTAGGTAATACCAACAGTGAATTTGGTGGTCCTTTAAGTTCTGCTATCAACCTCGATCCTATTACTCCGGTAGTTGTAACGGATCCTGCTGTTGCTGCTGCGGCTCCTTATAACAATGTAGGTATTCGCAGGGATGCAAATGGTAATCCTTACGGTATTTCCAGTGCAGTAGGACAGGAGATCACCAATCCCCTGGCATATATCTCTACCCGCCTGGGCAACTATAGCTGGTCGCACAACATCGTAGGTAATGCTTACCTTGAAATAGCACCTGTCAAAGGATTAAAACTGCGTTCTACCATTGGTTCCAAGATCGCCTTCTGGGGTAGTGAATCATATACTCCCATCTCTTACCTTAATTCATCTACGATCTCTTCCCGTACTTCTTTTAACCGTAGTACGAACCAGGGTTATAACTGGAACCTGGAAAATATCATTTCCTATACAAAAGGATTCCAGAAACACAATTTCACTTTGCTGTTAGGACAGGGAGCGTATATGGATAACCGTACCAAGGCTATCAGTGTTACCTTCAATGATGTTCCGGCAGATAACTTCGATGATGCTTCCCTTAACTTTAAAGTGGCATCCGACAAACGTGTATCTGATGGCAGTGAAGGTGCAGACCACAGGATTTCTTCCCTGTTCGGTCGTATCGATTATAACTATGATGAGAAGTACCTGTTTGAAGGTATTGTTCGCCGTGATGGTTCTTCCCGCTTCGGTGCCAATAATAAATACGGTGTGTTCCCTTCCTTCTCCATGGGTTGGGTGGCTTCCCGTGAGAAATTCTTCCCGCAGACAGACATCGTGAGTTTCCTGAAACTCCGTGGTGGATATGGTGTGGTAGGTAATGATAACATCGGTGATTTCGCTTATTTGTCAACCATAGGCAGCGGCAGAAACTATGCTTTCGGCAACTCCGGTAGTTACCTGATTGGATACAGCCCTAATGCACCTTCCAATCCGGACCTGAAATGGGAATCTACCAGTCAGACCAACATCGGTTTTGAAGCTACTGTTTATCACGACTTCACCCTTGCTTTCGACTGGTTTAAGAAAACAACTAAAGACATCCTGCAGAACCCACGTATCCCTGCTTATGTAGGCGCTATTTCCAATCCTGCTGCCAACGTAGCCAATATGGATAATACCGGTGTGGAACTGGAACTGGGATATCATAAAACTTTGGGTGATGTAACATTATCCCTGAATGGTAACGTTTCTTACCTGAAGAATAAAGTAACAAATTTAGGTAGAGGGGTGAGCTACCTTTCAGGTGGACAAACCTTCCAGTCAACCAGTTATCCTATTACCCGTACAGCTTTGAATCAGCCGCTGAACAGCTTCTATGGATGGAAGACCCAGGGTATTTTCCAGACACAGGCAGAGATAGATAATTATACAAATAAAGCAGGTCAGAAGATTCAGCCTAATGCAGTACCTGGTGATTTTCGTTGGGAAGATGCAAATGGAGATGGCCAGATCACAGAAACAGACCGTCAGTTCATTGGTAATCCAACTCCAAGCTGGACATACGGTTTTACTGCCAATGCAGGATACAAAGGATTTGATGTGGTAGTATTCATACAGGGTGCTGCCGGTAATAAAATATTCCAGGGCTTACGCCGTCTGGACATCCAGAATGCCAACTGGCAGACAAAAGCTCTGGGACGCTGGACAGGACCAGGTTCCAGCAACGATTATCCAAGGTTAACCATTGATGATAAAAACAGAAACTTCACCAACCCTTCTGATTTTTACCTGGAAGATGGCAGCTATTGCAGAATCAAATCTTTACAACTGGGATATACCATCTCAAACAGTCTCACAAAGAAAGTAGGAGTAGATAGATTCCGCGTATACCTGATGAGTGAAAACCTGCTGACATTAACCAAATACACCGGTTATGATCCTGAAATAGGTGGTGGTGTATTTAGTATTGATAAAGGGATCTATCCTCAGGCACGTTCTTTCATGTTGGGTGTAAATGCCAGTTTCTAACAATTTAAAGCTGATTAAAATGAAGAGAAAACATATTTATATAATAGCCCTTGCTATAGGCTTACAGCTTGCAGGTGGTTGCAGTGATAAATTCCTTGAGGTAAAACCAAAAGGTACAGACCTCGAAACAAACTATTACAAGAATGCTACTGAAGCCTTTAATGGCCTGGTAGCAGTATATGATGTGCTGGGATGGCAGAGTAATGGTTATGTAACAAAAGTAGGGGCTATGGATGCCGGTTCAGATGATCATCTGGCAGGTGGTGGCGGACAAAGTGATGTTACCGCTTTCCAGGTATTCTCCAATTATACATTAACACCGGATGTTGGTCCACAGGGCGATTTATGGTCAAAAGGATATTCAGGTATCTTCCGTGCCAACGTATTGCTGCAGAAACTGCCCGATGTACCTATGGACGAAAATCTGAAGAAGAGATTTGTAGCAGAAGCTAAATTCCTCCGTGCTTTCTTTTACTTCGATCTGGTACGTTTGTTTAAAAATATACCGCTGACTACGACCACTATTTCTACCTCTGATATGTACAATGTCTTACAGGCAACACCTGAAGAAGTATATGCCCAGATAGAAACAGACCTGAAAGATGCCATTGCAGAAACCAATCTGCCTGATCAGGTACCCATAGCTACCGAAGGCGGCCGTGCTACAAAAGGCGCTGTACATGCTTTGCTGGGTAAGGTATATTTATACGAAAAGAAATATTCCGAAGCAGCAGCTGAACTGGCATTGGTAAATGGAGCAACACCCGGACAAACAAATGCACAATACGGTTATAAATTACTGGATAGCTTCCCTAATCTGTGGAGATCTGATAATGCCAGCAAATTCAATAGTGAATCTATCCTGGAAGTAGCATTCACCTCTACCTCTGCCGGTACCTGGGATTGTGTATCCTGTACAGAAGGTAATGTGCTGAACATCATGACAGGCCCAAGAGGATACAAGATTTTAAAACCTTCTGCGCCTGATCTGGTATCCGGATGGAGCTTCCTGGTGGTAACACCTTCCCTGTTTAATGCCATTCATTTTGATCCCCGTTATAATGCGACCGTTCTCAACCTGGACAGCCTGAAGGCAAATGGTATCGCTTCATATGAAGAAGGGTATAAAAATACCGGTTATTTCCTGGCAAAATTTGCAGGACATGCCGCTAACACAACTACAGGTGGTGGTACTAAAGAGCTCAACTATCCGCAGAATCTTTATGAAATACGCCTGGCAGATACTTACCTGATGGAAGCTGAAGCCCTCGTAAAAGGTGGAGAAAGCGGAGCACCCGGCACCCGTTCCTATCAATTACTGAATGCAGTAAGGGCACGTGTTAAACTGGCACCGGAACTGGCTACAGATGATAACATCTTCAATGAAAGACGCCTGGAACTGGCTGGTGAAGGACATCGCTGGTTCGATCTGGTACGTACCGGAAGAGCAGCAACCGTACTGGCTGCTAAAGGATTCGTTGCCGGTAAAAATGAAATTCTGCCTATTCCATTATTAGAGCTTGAAAATACCAAGCTGGAACAGAGCAAGGAATGGGGTGGAACTAAATAATGTCTTTAACAATTAACGCATTCAGAATGAAAAATATTTGCTTCATTGCAATAGCTGTAATCATATCATCTTGTTCACCGGAGTCTTCATCCAAACAACTGGGCCCTTTACCTACGGCTTCTTTTACTGTGACGCCGATGGAAGGTAAGCCTTATAAGATGATTGTAAAAAGCACAACTAACGGCGGATTTTTATGGCGCTGGAACTATCGTGATACAAGAGTAGCCGTACGTGAAACGGATACACTGAGTTTCGCAAAACAAGGTGAATATCCTATTCAGTTTACCGTATTTACAGATGGTGGTTATGCCACTACTTCTCAGAATGTAACCGTTACCGCAGATGCTCCTGTGGCTGATATCCTGAAAGGTGGTGATATGGAAGCGGGTAGCGAACAATACTGGACATTGTTAAATACAGGCGGTACGCAAACATCTATCCAGGTTACAAATGGTGTGATGCAGTTTGGTAATACAGGTGATTCTAACGGTGCTATCTACCAGAAATTAAAGGTAATCCCGGGAAGGGAATACACTTTTTCCGGTGATGTAAAAGGTACTGGTGCTACCAATACCTGGTTTGAAGTATATTTCGGTACAAAGGCACCTGCACAGGGATCTGATTACTCCGGTACCGGTGTAACCAAATACATTGCTTTGAATACCTGGTCTGGTTGCGGGTTGGTGCCATTTGATGGTAACCTGGCAGAGATAGGTTGTGATGGTGATGGTAAAGGGAAAGGCGGTACGATGGTATTCGCTGGCAGCGATACCACGGTTTACATGGTGATCAAAGCGGGTAGTGCCGGTGGTAACCTGGGAACAGGTATTACCCTGGATAATGTGAAGTTCATGGAAGAACAATAGTTTTTATAACCTATGCAAACTTTAGAGGCTCCGTAGGAGTTACGTGTTTGTAGAACACATAGCTTCTGCGGAGTTTTTTGAGTCTGCTTATAAAAGATTTAAGATGAGAGTATTATTTCTGTTGCTGGGATTGAGCATAATGGTATCCTGTTCAGGCAAAGGAGCTGCCGGTACTGATACAGTAGCGCCACAGGGGCCTGTAGATAAGGGCTGGACCTTTGAATCAACACCTGTATGGACCGATGAATTTGACTATACAGGTTTACCCGACAGTACAAAATGGGGCTATGATATAGGTGGTAGTGGCTGGGGAAATAATGAGCTGGAATATTATACCAATAGCATAGATAATGCAGGAGTAGCGAATGGCTTATTAACCATTACTGCTAAAAAAGAGGCGAAAGAAGGAAAAAATTATACTTCAGCAAGATTAGTAACAACGAACAAAGGAGATTTCCTCTATGGCCGTATAGAGGTAAAGGCAAAATTACCTGCAGGCAGAGGTACCTGGCCGGCTATCTGGATGCTGCCTACAGACTGGGCATATGGAGACTGGCCAAAGTCTGGTGAGGTGGATATCATGGAGCATGTAGGATATGATCAGGATGTAATCCATATCAGCTCTCACACTGAAGCATATTACTTCAAAATCAATACGCAGAAAACAAGTACAAAGAAGATAGTAAACGCCACAACTGCATTCCATTTATACCGGATGGACTGGACGCCTTATGCCCTGCGCGGATATATAGACGATCAGTTGATTTTCCAGTTTGCCAATGAAGGCAAAGGATATACAGTATGGCCTTTTGATAAAAGATTTCATCTGTTGCTGAATGTAGCTGTAGGAGGAGACTGGGGTGGTGCTAACGGTGTGGATGATACGATTTTCCCTACCGCTATGCAGATAGATTATGTAAGAGTCTATAAAATGATTAACAAATGAGCAACAAATTAATCGCCTGCATAGCAACCCTGTTTGTAGCATGCAGTTCTAAAGGTGGCGGTAATGAACCTGTTATACCCATAGACCCACCGGTAAAAGCTTCTGATGTAGCGTTCTGGTTAACCAATCCCGACAAATCAGTATTATTAAAAAAACAGACAGTCAGCCTGATATTTAAAGACACCATAAACATCTTTCCTACCATAAAAGTAGATGAAACGAAAACGTATCAGTCTATAGATGGTTTCGGATATACGCTCACCGGTGGCAGTGCTTCTTTAATAAATGCGCTGGCACCTGCTGTGCAGGATGCTTTGCTGAAAGAGCTTTTCCTGGCAGACAGTACATTCATTGGGGTGAGTTATCTGCGGATCAGTATCGGAGCTTCCGATATGAGTGCAACAACATTTACGTATGATGATGTGGCTTCCGATACTACACTGCAACAGTTTAGTATTGATAAAGAAAAAGCAGATCTTATACCGGTACTGAAAAAGATCATTGCTCTGGCACCCAATATTAAAATCTTAGGCTCTCCCTGGTCTGCTCCGGTATGGATGAAAACAGGGGGGAGTTTTGTGGGTGGTAGCCTGAAACCGGAATATTACGCAGCTTATGCACAATACTTTGTAAAGTACATACAGGCGATGAAGGCAGAAGGTATTACGATAGATGCCATCACTCCGCAGAATGAGCCTTTACATGGTGGTAATAACCCCAGCATGGTGATGCAGGCTGCTGAACAGGCCAGCTTCATTAAAAACAACCTGGGACCTGCCTTTAACGCAGCAGGTATCAGCACAAAGATCATCGCTTATGATCATAATGCAGATCGTCCGGATTACCCTGCTGCTGTGTTGGGTGATGCCGCTGCTTATCCTTTTGTGGATGGCTCCGCTTTCCATTTGTATGGTGGTGATATCAGTGCCTTAACACAGATCCATAATGCATTTCCTGACAAGAATGTGTATTTTACAGAGCAATGGGTAGGTGGCCCCGGCGACTTTGCCAGCGATCTTAAATGGCATGTAAGCACACTGATCATAGGAGCAACCCGTAACTGGAGCAGAAATGTATTAGAATGGAACCTTGCTGCTGACCCATCTTACAAACCACATACAGATGGTGGCTGTAGTACCTGTCTGGGTGCATTGACAATCACCGGTAGTGTTTCCCGCAATGTTTCTTATTACATCATTGCGCATGCAGCTAAATTTGTTCGTCCTGGTTCTGTAAGGATTGGATCGGAGTTTACCAGTCAGCTGGAAAACGTAGCTTTCAAAACACCAGACGGAAAAAGAGTACTGATCGTATTAAACAGCGCGGCTGCTCCGCAAACGTTTAATATCCAGTCTAACGGTAAGATAGTAACCACTACACTGAATAATGGTGCCGTAGGCACATATATCTGGTAATTATTATGAAAAAGATTGTTTTAATTGGTTTGTTGCTCGCTTCTTATGCTGCTAAAAGCATGAATGTAGCAGATACGACCATCACCGTTTTTACAACTGCAGAGAATACCAAATTAAGACTCACCGAAACGGGTAAACTGCATTTCAAACCCTCTAAACAACCCATGGAAACTGAGGTCTGCATCTTTGTAGATCCTGCTAAAAGTTTTCAGACCTTAACGGGTATTGGTGGCGCGCTGACAGATGCTTCTGCAGAGACCTTTGCCAAATTACCAAAGGACAAGCAACAGGAATTATTACAGGCTTATTATAACCCGGTAAAAGGTATTGGATATACGCTGGCAAGGACCAATATCCAGAGCTGTGACTTCTCCAGTGATACTTACAGTTATGTGGCAGAGCATGACAGCCTGTTAAAGACTTTCAGTGTACAACACGATCAGCAATACCGTATCCCTTTCATCAAAGCTGCTATTGCAGCTGCCGGTGGGAAGTTAACGCTGTTTGTGAGTCCATGGAGTCCTCCTTCCTGGATGAAAGACAATAACAACGTATTACAGGGTGGTAAACTGCTGCCTGAATACTACCAGACCTGGGCTAACTTTTTCGTGAAGTTTATCCGTACGTATGAAGCGCTGGGTATTCCGGTGTGGGGTTTGTCTGTGCAGAATGAACCGATGGCTAAACAGAAATGGGAGTCCTGTATTTATACTGCGGAAGAAGAACGGGATTTTATCAAAGGGTATCTTGGACCTACTTTGCAGAAGCAGGGGATGAGCAGTAAGAAACTCATTGCCTGGGACCATAACAGGGACCTGGTATACCAGCGTGCGAGTACTATTCTAGAAGATCCTGCGGCTGCTAAATATGTATGGGGGATTGGTTATCACTGGTACGAAACCTGGACCGGCAGTGATATGCAGTTCGGGAATGTACAGAAGGTAAAAGAATCTTTTCCTGGTATGAACCTGTTATTTACAGAAGGTTGCATAGAATCTTTTAAACGTGAACGTATCAATGAATGGTTTATAGGAGAGAGATATGGTTATTCTATGGTGAATGACTTTAATAGCGGTACTGTTGCATGGACTGACTGGAATATTTTACTGGATGAAACCGGTGGTCCTAATCACGTAGGTAACTTCTGTTTTGCACCTGTGCATGCAGATACTAAAACCGGGGAGTTAATTTATACGAATGCTTATTATTACCTGGGGCATTTTTCTAAGTTTATTCGTCCCGGTGCAAAACGTGTGATCAGTTCATCAAATAGAACTCAGCTACAGACCACTGCTTTTCTGAATAAAGATGGAAAGCTGGCTGTTGTTGTATTAAATCTTACAGATAAAGAAATACCTTATCAATTGTGGATTAAAGGTAAGGCAGCGCCTACCGTTAGTTTACCGCATTCGATAGCTACGTTAGTAGTAGAATAAAAAAAGCCTTCAGGATGATCCCTGAAGGCTTTTTCTTTACAATATAAACTATTGTTTATCCCACCACAGTCTCGTTCCTCCATTATCTGCACCACCCAGTAACTGGATCGCTTTATTCACTTCAGTTGGATTCGTATTATACTCATTCTGCGGGAATGGTAAACGTCTGATCTGTACATCTGTACTGATAGTACCACCACTGTTATTGTTTACAACAGGGAACAGTTTAGGATAACCAGTACGGCGATATTCTGTCCAGGCTTCCTGTCCTTCGGGGAACATAGCAATCCATTTCTGCGTAATGATACGCTCCATTTTATGATCGGTATCAGCCGCATCATCCCATTGAATCCTGATATCAGAAAGTGCATTGATATTATTCGCTGTATTCTTTGGATCTTTATAAGCAGCAGGTTTACCTGCAGTATCGCTTACATAATTTCCAACAGCAGCACCCCACTGGGTCATTGAGGTATTAATACCCTGTTCATACAGTGTTTGTGCTGTACCACCTGCATTCGACCAGTTGCGCACCGCAACTTCTGCACGTAAGAAATATACTTCTGCTGCTGTCATGATCTGTACAGGAGTAGTCAGCGAAAAAGAAGGACTTCCATCTTTATAATTGATGCTGGAGTAACCTACATAATCATCTTTGGAATTAGATCCGGTAATACTACCAATACGGATACCTACATATTGAGCAGGAAAAGCATCATCTGTAGATTTGTCAAAATATTTACTGGTACGGGGATCATTATACCCTGTCATATAAGATACAATAGAAGCACCTGCTCTGGTATCAGCCCAGTTCTGTGCTATAAATACCAGCGGATTGGTAAGACCTGCACCAACCATTTTAACCGTCATATTAGCATCATTAGAAGTAATCACACCACCATTAGCGGGATCAAGCGCTTTCTCTGCCTGTGCTTTAGCTGTAGTAGGATCTGCTTTAATAATATGCATGGCTAAACGCAAACGTAATGAGTTGGCGAACTGTAGCCACTTAGTGAAATTCCCACTGTAAACAAGATCAAAGTTGGAAAAATTGAAAGGGAGAGTATCTGCCCCGCTGAGATAAGTACGAAGATTAGTAGTAGCAGAATCCAGTTCCAGGAAGAAACGGTTGTAAACATCCTGCTGACTGTCATACGCTACATTAGTTTTAGAACTACCAGCCTGGCTGTAAGGAATAGGGCCATAGATGTCTGTAAGGCGGCTCATCCCAGCCACCTGTACGATCTGTGCCACTGCCCATACCGCAGGGAAATTCTTATTTACACCATTGTTCCGCAACTTACGGATAGGGGACATAATATTGAGATAACCTACTTTAAAAGGTTCCCCGTTCCATCCGTTTACAAGGAAATAATTCAGGTTATTCAACCCACCGTTAAAAGGAGTAGGAGACATCATATAACCTGAAAAGCAGTCAGCATTCAGATTTTGTTGTAACTGGTAAGAGTTGGGATCACCACCGCCGGAGAAGTTGATGATAGACATTTCCGCAGTTTTAAGATAAGCCCCCAGATCGTTAAAATCAGCACCCAGCTGACCATTGGAAAGACCAGTATTATCCGTGTTGTATCGTTCAAAGTTTTTTGTACAGGCACCCAGCAGCAAAGCAAGTCCTAATGCACAAAGAGATATATAATAGCGTTTCATTTTTCTCGTTTTAGCAAATTAAAAAGTAGCATTCAGTGTCAATCCATAACTGCGCGTAGCCGGTGGCATAAAGATGTCAACACCGGAAAGTCCATTCGCTGTAGACATCGTCAGCTCAGGATCAAATGGCGCTTTCTTGGAGAAGTAAAACAGGTTACGTCCTGCAAGGGACAGCTTTAATGCTTTCACAAAAGTGTTCTTCACAGGTATGGTATAACCCAGTGCTACCTCACGTAAACGTACCGTGGTAGCGCTGTACATGTATTCACTGGAAGCAGCTTCACGTCCGCCGATAGTGGTATACCATTTCTGCGCATCTACAGTGCTTACTGCATTACCGTTAGGATCTACACCATTTACTTTTACACCACCTGCATTACGGGCATCACCGGTTACTTTGGAAACACCGTACTGGTCCATCATGGATTGGGTGACAGACATTACTTTACCACCAAATTTGCCATCTATGAGTAATGACAGGGTGAAATCTTTATAGGCCAGGTTGTTATTCCATCCCAGTTGCCATTTCGTGTTGGCATTACCGAGATATACGAAGTCTCCCCCCTGTTTGAGAGGATTGCCATTGGCATCTATCTTCACACGGCCCTGTGCATCATGTTGTAATACGGTACCATAAATATCACCGTAAGATCCACCTACTGAAAATTTGGAAGCATAGTTAGAACCTGATGCACCGCTTATTGTAAAGCTGTTGATACCAGGTGCCAGTTCCAGGATCTTATTATCATTCATCGCATAGTTAATACCGGTATTCCATTTCAGTTTACCGTCTTTCAGCACATCATATTTGATGATAGCTTCAATACCCTGGTTCTGGATATTACCTGCGTTGATGTAGTAAGAGTCATAGAAAGATGCATTGCTGGCAGCAATCTGCAATGTCTGGTTTTTGGTATTGGTTTTATAGTAGGTAATATCTGCACTCAGACGGTTCTCGAAGAAACGCCATTCTGTACCAAATTCGATAGACACTGTTTTCTCAGGTTTCAGATCTGTGAAAGGCGCTACGTTATTACCTATGATTCCACCACCTGCGCCAATAGTATTCTGTGCAGGGAAGGTCTGGTAAGCCAATGGTGAGTTACCCACCTGTGCATAAGAACCACGTACTTTGGCAAAACTGATAGCTGAAGGCAGATGGGCTAACTGACTCAGGATGACATTAAGACCGGCAGAAGGGTAGAAGTATGACTTGGTAGGCGTATATGCCAGGTTGGATGACCAGTCATTACGGGCAGTCAGGTCGAGGAATGCCCATTCTTTATACGAAATGTTTGCACTACCAAACACCGACTGGAACTGGCTATGATTTTCCTGTAAGGTGCCTGAATTGGCAGCATTGATATTTTTGAAGTTCTGGATGGTAAAGATATTAGCGTAGTAAAGTCCATCCTGACCAGAATTGAATTTCTCGCCACCTGTTTTCACATCGCGGATACTACCACCTAAAACACCGGTAACCCTGATATCTTTATTTACCGGGATATTGAAGTTGGCTAATAAATCACCATACTGCTGATTGGTAGTAGTGTTACTATACACATATACACCATTGGCAGGAGAGAGGGTAGCGATGGTACCGGCATATATTTTCTGCTCGTACACATCATTGATCCTGTCTATACTTCCTCTTGCCTGAATGCTTAACCACGGAGATACTTCATATTTCAGGCTGGCATTCATCAGCAGGCGGTTCCTGTTTAAGGAGTTAGGATTACGGTTTACGATCCACCATGGGTTCTGCTGAACGTCTTCATTGAAAGGCCAGTTCTGTACTTTCAGATAATTGCGGGCAGGATCTGCCACCTCATAATTATTTTTATACTGCTGCAAATCCAGTCCGCGCGGGAATAGGTACAATCCTGTTAAGGGATTAAAGTACAGACCGGTAAGCGGTGTATTATCAATCGTCTGCGTCACATAGTTTACATCCGCTTCAGCCGTTAATTTATCATTCAGGAAATGTCCGGTTTCTTTGAAGCTAAGGTTGTTCCTGCCCAGTTTATTCTTTGGTTCAATGCCTTTGGCAGAGGTGTTGGCATAAGAAAAATACGTTTGCATTTTATCTGTACCACCAGCCAGGCTGATAGAGTTGGTAAGGGTTGAGCCTGTCTGGAAGAAAGAAGACAGGTTATCCTGTGCCCCGGAAATCTTAGCTCCCCAGCTTTGTGTTTTACCAGTACCCGTTTGTCCGTAACTGTTCTGGAAAGAAGGTTTGTAAGCCACCTGGTTAAGGGTAAGGCTGGAAGAGAAATTGATCTGCGTATGACCGGCTTTACCACTTTTCGTAGTGATGAGGATGACACCGTTTGCACCCTGACTACCATACAATGCTGCTGCAGAAGCACCTTTTAATACAGAGATGCTTTCGATATCTTCCGGGTTCATGTTGGAGATAGGATCTCCGCCATCGTAAGCACCACTACCACCATAAGCACTGTTAGGCTGAGTGCTGAGCGTATTGTTCATCGGCACACCATCTATCACGTACAAAGCCTGGTTGCTGCCTAATCCTGATTTATTACCACGTAAAATCACTTTAGCAGAACCTCCCACACCGGAAGAACTGGAAGAGATGGTCATACCTGCCACTTTACCATTCAGGGTATTGATCAGGTTAGGGTCTTTTGCTTTGGTGAGTTCCACACCGCTCACCTGTTGGGTAGCATAAGTGATGGATTTCTCTGAACGTTTAATACCCAGTGCGGTTACTACCACTGTACCCAGTTGTTTATTGGATTCGGTTAGTGCAACAGACAGAGTAGTATTACTGCCTATGGGTACTTCTTTAGTTTCAAATCCCAGGTAGCTGAACACCAGTATATCGGTGCTTTCTGCCTGTAAGGTGAAATTACCCTGATCATCTGTCAAAGCACCACGGGTAGTCCCTTTTACCTGCACACTTACATTCGCCAGCGGACGACCGGCAGCATCTGTCACCTTCCCCTGTATAGGGGCAGTAGGCTGTACCGCGACTACTTCCTTTTTTGCAGCCCTGGGGCTGATCACGATTATTTTGTCTACAATAGAATAGGCGAGGGGCTTGTTCTTCAGACATTTGTCCAGTACTTCCTGTAAGGCAGCGCTTTTTACATCGAGGCTGATAGTACCGGTACCCTGCAGGAGTTTTTCATCGTAAACAAACTCGTATCCTGTTTGTTTACTGATGGTATTGAACACCTGATAGAGGGAGAGGTTCTTACCTGTAATGGTAACTGTTTGAGAAAAAGATCTGGCGCTCAGGTTTAATGAGAGTACCAGTGTGAGAATGGCAGTTAATTTCATAACCATCAATAGTTTACTGTGTACAAATCCACTCCTTTCAGGGGATTTGCATGTAACGCGTAGTTCCATACTTTTGTGTTGTTGGCTTAATAATCGATTTTCAAACGTTAAGGAAATTGGAGCCATCTTTTGCCGGGCCCTGATTGCAGTCGGGGTCCGGTTTTTTCCAGGCCGTGGATTTATTTCTTACGTGGTCATAACTGGAAATTTTTAATTGTTAATGTGGTATTACTGTAATCTTATTACCCTTTACTTCAAAATGTACCCTTTGTGTGGTTTCCAATGCTTTCAGTAGTTTGTCTGCGTCTTCCCTCCTGGAGATCACACCCGTCAGGTCTATATCAGAAACATCTCCCTGGTAACTCACATCCATATCATACCAGCGCGATAACTGCCGCATGATGGCTTTGATATTGGTGTTCCTGAAACGGAATTTCCCCTCTTTCCAGGCCAGGGTTTGTTCCAGATCTGCCGGTGTAATCACAAATTGTTTGTCCTGTGCCGACAGGCTGGCCTGTAATCCCGGTTTAAGTACACTGCTCTGACCGTTGTGCGTCAGTTGCACAGCACCTTCTACCAGGGTGGTCTTCACAGCCTGTTCATCATTGTACGCCATGATATTAAAGCTGGTACCCAGTACTTTTACATCTATATCATTCACCCGCACACTAAAGGGCTGACTGGCCTGCTTCGCAATTTCAAAGTACACTTCACCAGTAACCTCTACCAGTCTTTCCTTGCCGGTAAAGGCTGTAGGGAAGCGGATACTGCTGGCGGCGTTGAGCCATACCCGGCTACCATCTGCCAGTGTAAGCTGGTACTGGCCACCATGAGGCGTCATCACTTTGTTATACATCACTGCAGATGTATTGCCCTGCGCCTTATAACTAAGATGGCCATTGGCATTCATCACCTGTGTATTACCCTGTTGGGCAAGGGTGCCTGTACTGGCGCTGTCTAAAGGCACAACGGTCCCATCGGCGAGGGTGAGCATAGCCTTTGTAGCTCCGGGAGTTAAAGCATGGTGTTCAACTTTGGCTGTAACTACAGGTTTCTTTTCCGGTAAAGTATAGATGCCCACTATGATCATCCCGCCTGCCAGCATGGCTGCAAGGGCGATGTAACCTCTTTTCCTGCTACGCGGTTTATCCGCCTGGAAGATGGACATTAACATCCCTTCTTCATTCCAGCCTGCATCCGGTACTTCACTATGTAAAGCAGCCAGTATATCTGCTTTAATAGCTTCTGCATGCTCATCGTCCCCTACTTCCCGCAGCAGGCGAAGGCATTCCTCCTCACTGATCTCGTTATTCTTATACTTTTCAAGTAATAGCTTTATTTCTGACGTTGTCATAAACAATACATTTGGCAGCGGTAGATACGGAGTAAAGACGAGCGGTAAAATCAAAAGGAGTATCGGGGCAGAAAATATTTTTTAAGAAAGACGCTGTTTGATAAAAGTGCGCACAGAGGACATAGCTAGTTGCATCTGTTTTTTCACAGTATGGATAGAAATATTAAGGTGATGGGAGATCTCTTCATTGCTGAAACCCTCTTTCCGGGCTACATACACCTTTTTACGTTCGGGGGGCAGATGGGAAACAGCCTTATCCAGCAGGTTTTCATATTGATGGTCCTGAACACGGTAATCGGCATCATCCACAGCGGTAGGCTGGTGATGGAACAGGTAATCATAGGCTTTGCTGCGTACGGCCTGTTTTTTAAAGGAATCGTATATATGGTTCCTGGTGAGGATAAAGAGGTAGTCTTCGAAATTGTTGATAGAGGGCATAGTTTCTCTCTTCAGCCATACTTTAAGAAAGACTTCCTGTACTATTTCACGTGCAGTAAGGGTGTCTTTTACGTAAAGCATAGCCACATCAAACACCTGTTTGCTGTATTTATTGAAGACAAGTGTATACGCAGATTCGTCTCCCCTGGCGATCTGCTTCATCAATTCCCGCTCCTCTGGCAATAGTCCTTATTTTTGAATGCTATATTAAAATTAAGCACAAATTTCAATACTGCCCGAATTTGTAATGACAGACGGTGTTGGGAAAAGAAAACTGCTATTACTATCTTGCAAGCTTAAACTGGAAATATTATGAGCAAGGCGCTAACGCTCCTGTTGTTAATTGCTTTATGTCATTCTGCTGATGCACAGCAGAAAAAGAGGTCCGGCAACCCTATTGTCCAGGGATGGTATGCCGATCCGGAGGCCGCTATTTTCGGTAAGCAATACTGGATTTATCCTACTTTTTCAGACAGATATGAAAAACAGGTATTTTTTGATGCCTTCTCCTCCCGCGACCTGGTAAACTGGACCAAACACGACCATATCCTGGATACGGCTGCTGTGAAATGGGCTAACAGGGCTATGTGGGCGCCTGCTATTGTGGAAAAGGAAGGTAAGTACTATTTCTTCTTTGCAGCAAATGATATCCAGAATAATGATGCTAAAGGTGGGATTGGTGTAGCAGTGGCAGATAGTCCGGCTGGTCCTTATAAAGACTACCTTGGTAAACCATTGATAGATAAGTTCCACAATGGGGCACAACCGATAGATCAGTTTGTATTTCATGATAAAGACGGACAGTATTATATCATTTACGGTGGCTGGCAGCATTGCAACATTGCAAAACTGAGTACTGATTTTAAAACGGTAGATACTGTTTTTAATGAGATTACACCGTCCGGATATGTAGAAGGCCCTTTTATGTTTATCAGGAATGGTAAATATTATTTTATGTGGTCTGAAGGGGGATGGGGTGGCCCGGATTATTCTGTGGCTTATGCTATCGCCGATTCTCCTGCCGGTCCTTTTAAGAGGATAGGTAAGATTTTACAGCAGGATACAGCTGTGGCAACCGGCGCAGGACATCATTCTGTAATTAATGTACCGGGTACAGACCGCTGGTATATTGTTTATCACAGACGGCCTTTAACAGAGACGGCTGCTAATAACAGGGTAGTATGTATAGATGAAATGCATTTTGATGAGAACGGGTTTATTATCCCGGTGAAGATTACAAAAGAAGGTGTAAAAGCAGATAAACTAAAATAAAGAAATGGCTCAGCATTAACTGAGCCATTTCTTTTTATTTCACAAATTCCCTCGTCACATTTTTATCTCCCTGCATAAACTGCAATGTATATACCCCTGAAGGCAACTTTGACACATCTATCGTCTGTGAAGACGCTTTCAGCATCATCACCTGCCGGCCGGCCATATCAAAGATCCTGATAATACCACCTGTTACAGGTTTGGACGACTGGATATGTAATTGTTTATCCACAGGATTCGGATACAATACAAATGTTTCATTTACTAAAGGATTTTTCACGGCAACAGTCGCCAACGTTAGTGTTCCCACTAAATCCATCCCCACATCTATTTTCTGTCCGCCGGTTGTCTGATTACAATGTACCGCAATCACGTTATTCGCATTAGGGCGAATGGCATTTAACGCCGCATCAAAGAGCGGGACGTGTACATATTCAGTTACAAACTGCCGGGTTTTGCCGGCATAAATACCATTGATATAAACTTCCGTTTCCTCGTCATGGAACATCTTAAACACCAGTTTTTTTACCTGTGCAGCAGTAAGATTGCCCGGGTTGAAAGTCTTTCTGAGCCAGATATCGTTGCTGGTCCAGGATGTACCATAAGGGGCAAGTGTACCAAAAGGAGCAGTGCCGGTAGACCATGCTGCATCACTATACGTTTCTGCATACCAGTTACTGGCAGGGGCAGTGGTGGTATATTTCCAGGATTGTGAAACAGGAAGTATAGTGGTATACGTTGGTTTAGAACCCGGTATAGCATTAGCGGCCGCCATCAGCTGCTGATCTACTTTTAAGACTTTTCTGTCATAAGTATAAAACCCGTTGATTTCACCTTCCTGATCTGCCAGCTCTGTGTAAACAGATGCAGACATACCATGTGTTTTCTCAAAATCGCTCAGATAATAGGCATACTTTTTAAACTCATACAATACTTCTTCACCGCTATAGGCACGAAAATAATAGAATTCATTAGTGGTATAAGTATGGCCGGGTATGGTGAGTCCAACACCGCCGTACTCTCCGCATATCACTATTTTAGAAGCATTTGCTTCATAACCGGGATTGGGATAAGCGTGTGTATCCCATATATGTCCCACATTATAATGGTTCCAGCCACTGGCCGCATTTACAAGCCGGCTGGGGTCTAAACCGATGGCATACTGAGTTAGGGTTTCTGTATCATGCTGGCCCCATCCTTCATTAAATACAATCCACATGCAGATAGAAGGGTAGTTGTAACACTTATTGATCAACTGGGTCAGCTCATTCTTAAAGATTAGTTTACCGGCATCAGAAGGATCGACAAAGGCCCTTAAAGAAGGCATATCCTGCAATACCATTATACCCAGCTTATCTGCCCAGTAGAACCAGCGGGCAGGTTCCACTTTAATATGTTTGCGGGTCATGTTAAAGCCCAGGTTCTTTGTATTCAGCAGATCGTTTTTCAGCGCTTCATCTGTAGGAGCGGTATAGATCCCGTCTGGCCAGAAGCCCTGGTCCAGCGGACCTTTTAAGAATAAAGGCTGGTTATTCAGGAAGATTTTATTAAACCCGTCTGATGATCCCATACTTACTTTACGCATCCCGAAATAGCTATTCACGCTATCGAGGACGGTGGTGCCGCTGTTCAGCGTAATAGCCAAATCATAGAGGAAAGGATCGGTAGGGGACCATAAATGCGCAGCTGGAATGTTAATAGTAAGAGCAGTATTGGCGTTGCCGATAACCATTCCGGTAACAACAGCACCGTTTTTAGCAGTAGCCGTGACAGTAAGGCCACTGGTATTGCCACTCACGTTTACGGTTAGTTTCAGCTGACTGGCATCTACATCCGGTGTGATTTTGATATCGGAGATAGTGGCCGTGTTGTTCACCGGCTCCAGCCATACGGTTTGCCATATGCCGCTGGTAGGGGTATAGAAGATCCCGCCCGGCGTAACGGTTTGTTTCCCTATAGGCTGGTATCCGTTTGCCGCTTCATCTGTAGGGTCGTATACCCTTACGGTAATCGTTTGCGTGCCACTGGGGTTCAGGTAAGGAGTAATATTGAAAGAGAAGGCATCATAACCGCCCTGGTGAGTGCCTACGCTCTGGTTGTTCACAAAAACTTCTGTTTCCCAATCGACTGCTCCAAAGTTGAGCATGATCTTTTTACCGCTCCAACTGGCAGGCAGGGTGAATTTCCTTTTATACCACAGACGGTTGCTATGTTCCATTACACCGGAAAGGGCCGATTCAACAGGGTAAGGAACGAGAATACTAAGCGGTAGGTTGCTGGTAGGCAGGGCTTCTCCCGCTGTACCTTTCTTGTATTGCCATACGCCGTTTAGGTTAAGCCAGTCGGGGCGTTGGAGTTGTGGTCTTGGATATTCTGGCAGGGCATTCGTTGGGCTTACCTGTGAGGCGTAGTTCGTCATCAGTTTAGCCTGTTTCATCTGCCAGGGAGTTGTTACATTCTGCGGGAACAGCTGGCTCTGGGGAAGTATTTCCCTGGCCTGAGAGGCGCTGGCCCATTCCAGTTTAATATTGGCGCCACCGTAGTCATCGAAGTATTCTACTTTGATTTCGTATAGCTGGTTGGCGTTGAGTGTAATCTGACCGCTATAAGTAACGTTGAAATCATTGAGCCATTTATCTACTACTAACACGTTATTGATCCAGATACGCCGTCCGTTATCCGAAGTAATATATAAAGTATAGTTCTCTGTATAGCGAGGCAGGATGTAGCCGGTCCAGCGGGCGCTGAAGGTATCAACATGGACCCCATCACCAGGAGAGCCATACCCCCAGTCGAAATTAACGGCAGCGTCTGTACGGGATAATACTTTGTTTTCAAAATTGAGTCCGTTGTAGTAATCAACGCTCAATCCGGAGCCATAGGTGGTAGAGAAATACAATTGAGAAGCAGGTACAACCTGTTTTACCTGGGAGGGGCTGGACCATTCAAACTTAATATTGGCGCCGCCGTAAGCCTCAAAGTATTCGATGCGGATATCGTATTTCTGGTTGGCTTTAAGGGCTATTTGTCCGGAATAGGTAATATCCCAGTCATTGACCCATTTATCTACTACCAGTTGATCATTGATCCATATTCTTCTGCCATTATCTGAGGTAATGTAGAAGGTATAGGTTTCATTGTAAAGGGGTTGGATCTGTCCTTCCCAGCGGGCACTAAAGCTGTCTGCATTTACTCCGGACAGGGGAGAACCGGTACCCCAGGAGAAATTAACGGTGGCATCCGTACGGGAAGCTACTTTAGTTTGAAAATCCATTCCATTGTAATAGGTAGCGAGCAGACCGGTACCTGATTGTGCAGATACGTGGAGCTGACAGATGAGCAGCATGAAGCTACAGCATAGGGTGAATGCATGTTTGGCCATTGTTACGGGTTATTTATGAGGGTGAATAAATGAGCGTTATTGAAGAACCATAGGAGGGATTTATTCGTTTATATAATATTGGGTTAAAGGGTTTAGCAAAAAAGGGTCTTCAACAATATAAGAATTAATAACATATTTATTACTAATATGGGTGGGATAAATATTTAATAATATTAACTTGCAATAGACTAAAAATTTAACCTTTATTTCACAAGCTTTTTTTGGTTGATTAAGTTACTTGATAAGGAGAATACAAAGAAAAGTGAGATAAAGCGTATATACTGCCAGTAGTTGTTAAAATAGTATTTGTTTAACCTATTAATAGGTTATATCTATGTACCACTTCTTGGCTATTGTACAAAATGTTAAAATTTAGTACTTTGTGTTAGAATAACAGTGAACGTATTTAAGAAAGCAGAATAGAGCTTGTTGTGTTAAACGTATATCTCAGGAAAACATGTCATTGAATTTATTGAACTATTGAATCTTTATTAGGAAGTAACTTATTAATCTTATAGTCACGTAACAGAAAAACACTTCATTTTTTAGGAATAGTACTGGTGTGTGGGGCATTGTAATGGCGCTTGTCATTGTGGATCTACTGAACTATTGAATTTTCAGGAAGTAACCAATAATCTTTTAATCACGTAATAGAAATACACTTCATTTTTAAAAATTTATTCAGATAAATATAACGGGCTGATAGCTCGTACCTGGTTTTTGAACTTAGTGATAATTCGTGTGTGTTATAACAGTTGAACAATGAAAAAAATAGCACACTAAATTAAATAATCATCTTCTGGATGATCAACCAATTCTTGCCTTAAAAAGGCGAGCAGGACTTGTATTGCTTATTAAACATTATAAAACAGAAACAATGAAAAAATAGCTCTACTTAATTAAATAATCTTCTTCAGAACGCTCAACCAAATTCCTGCCTGAAAGGCGGGATGATACTGTATTGCTCATTTAATACAATAAAACAGAAAACAGAAACAATGATGAACTGTAGAATCAAAGCGGAGCCCTTTGCCCGTGACTTAGAGAGAGTGCTATGCGCTCGTTTATTTTCAAACCAAAAACTAAATCGATAATGAGACAACTTCGTTTGCTGGTTATTGCGCTGTTACTGTCTTCAGTAGCATTTGCTCAAACAAGACAGTTGAAAGGAACTATCAAAGATGCAAAATCAGGGTCACCACTTCCAGGTGTAACTGTTCTTGCTAAGGAGAAGAATACTGCCACAGTTTCAGGTGGTGATGGTTCTTTTACATTAAATGCCCCTTTGGGCGCTTTTACATTGCAGCTTTCACTTGTAGGATATGGTACTAAAACGATGCAGGTTACTGCCGATCAATCTTCACTCGATCTGTTGATGGACGAATCTACCACTCAGTTGGGTGAGTTGGTGGTAACGGCATTGGGTATTACGAAAGATGCAGGTAAAGTTGGTTACTCTGTATCTAAAGTAGATGGTAGTGTAATGACACAAGCCAGGGAAAGTAACGTAGCACTCTCTTTGGGTGGACGCGTAGCAGGTTTGAATGTACACGGTTCCAACGGAGGACCTGGTTCTTCTGCACGTATCCTGTTAAGGGGTATGCCTAGTATGAACTCCGGTGGTGCGCCATTATTCGTTATTAATGGTATTCCGATGGATAACACACAACGTGGTGCTGCAAGTGAGTGGGGTGGTGCTGATGCCGGTGATGGTATTGCTAACATTAATCCGGATGATATCGAAAGCATGACTGTTCTGAAAGGTCAGGCTGCATCTGCATTATATGGTGCAAGAGCTGCAAATGGCGTCATTCAGATTACTACTAAATCTGGTAAGAAAGGTCAGTACACTGTTGAGTATAACATGAACTATACCAATGATAAGGCCATCAACTATACCGACTACCAGTACGTTTATGGCCAGGGGGTAATCGGCACCAAACCAAATAACGCAGCTGATGCGCAGGGTTCTGCAAGGTTTGCTTTTGGTGGTAAAATGGACGGTTCTTCCTTCACTCAGTATGATGGTAAAACTTATGCTTATTCTCCATTTAAGAATAATATCAAAAACTTCTATAGAACGGCTCCTTCTCTGACTAATACCATCGCTATTGGAGGTGGTACTGAAAAGAGTTCTTTCCGTTTATCAGCATCCAGCCTGAATGGTCAGTCTATTGTTCCAAACAGTGAACTGAACAGAAAGACTGTTAACTTAAATGCAGATCAGAAGATAGGAGAGAGACTGGATATTAAAGTACTGGTAAACTACGTTGATGAATACCAGCAGAATAAACCACAGTTGAGCGATGGTCCAAACAACGCAAACAACGGTTTGTTCCTTGCTCCGAATATCGACGAAAGGATCCTGGCTCCGGGCTTCAACCCGCTGAATGGTCATGAAGTTGTATTCAGTGATGATAACTATGTTACAAATCCATATTTCGTAACAAGTAAATATATCAACAACATCGGTAGAAAACGTTTAATCTCCGCCGTTACTGCGCGTTATCAGCTTACCAGCTGGTTATATACGCAGGGGCGTTTAGGTTATGACCTTTCTAATGACCGTGTACTCACAGTTGAGCCTTCCGGTTTGGATTACTCTCTGGCAACTTCATCTTTCCCTGGTCACTCTGGTAGCATCACCATGAAAACCGGTCAGAACTACCAGTTAAATGGTGACTTCTTCCTTGGTGCAAACAAGAAGCTGACAGAAGCCATCAATCTGGATGTTATAGTAGGTGCTAATATCCTGAAAAATGGTACAGACCTCGTAACTATCGGTGGTGGCCCATTCATCATTGACGGTTTCTACACACCTAAAAACGTGTATAACTTTAACAGAGATTATGTTTATACAAAGAAAGAATCTCATTCTGGTTACTATACAGTGGATCTGAGCTACAAAAATTACCTGACTTTAAATACTACAGGGAGATATGATGTATTCTCTACACTCGCAGGGGTTGGTATTCCTAACAGTCAGGTGAAAATATTCACACCATCTGTGTCTGGTAGCTTCGTGTTCTCCGAATTAGTACACGTCAAAAATATGACATATGGTAAGTTCCGTGCATCATATGCACAGACCAGTGGAGAACCAATACTTCCTTACCTGACTTCTGTATACTATGCACTGGAAGGAACTAACAATGGTGTACCAAATGGTAAATTCAACAACAGTTTACCAAGTGGTCTGCTGAAACCTTTCAGAGTGTCAGAAATTGAGTTAGGGCTTAATTTGAAATTCTTTGATAACCGCTTAGGCTTCGACGTTGCTTACTTCGATCGTAAGACTAAGAAAGAGATCATGAAAACCAAATTCAGTCTTGCAACAGGTTATGATAATGGATATGTACCAACCGGTTCTACCCAGAACAGAGGTCTGGAGTTAGAAATTACCGGTACTCCTATCCAGTCTAAGGACTTCTCATGGAATGTTTCATTCAATTTGACTTCTGTGACGAATAAGATCCTGGAAACTGATGATAATGGCTTAAGTATCACTAACGGTACTTATCGTTTTGCTCCGGGTTCTGCTACTACTGCTTTCGTAAAAGGTTTAGCAGGTCCTCAGATCCAGGCATATGATTACACCTACACTGCCAAAGGTGAGATGATAGTTGATACCAGTGGGTTACCTGTGAAGAGTGCATTGAAAAACTTTGGTAGCGTATTACCAACATTATATGGTGGTTTGAATAACAACTTTAACTACAAATCATTCAACCTTTCCTTCCTGATCGATTACAACTATGGTAACAAGATCCTGTCTGCTACTGAAGGATACACTATTTTCCGTGGTCTGAACAAATCAACCCTCGAAGGTAGAGAAACAAACGGCGTGACTAAAGGTGTTCTCGCCGATGGTACAGCAAGCACCAAGGTTGTGGCACCAAAGGATTACTACAAACAAGTATCTCAGGGTATTACCGGTACCAGTGTACAGGACGGAGATTATATTAAACTACGCCAGATAACATTTGGTTACACAGTTCCTGAGAAATATTTCTCCAGCCTTCCGCTGATCCGCTCTGCTACGGTATCCCTGGTAGGTCGTAACCTGTGGACAATTATGAAGAAAACTAATAACATTGATCCTGAATCCGGATTCTCTACACTGATTGGTTATGCAGGTATCGAAGGTACTGGCGTTCCTTCTACCAGGACCTACGGTATTAATGTTAACATTAAATTAAAATAAGTAAGGATATGAAAAAAGTATTCATATATATAGGTATCCTTTCTGCCATGCTACAGGTAGGATGTACCAAAGACTTCAACGGAATTAACACGGACCCTACTCAGACTGGTGCCTCTAATTTTGATCCGAACTATCTCATCACCAGTGGTCAGTTTGCATTCGCATCAAAGGGTTATGCCTTGTTCATGTTCTCCAGTATGTGGTCACAGACATTGTCTTCCACATCCTCTCTGCAGTCAGATTACCAAACCAACGGTGATAAATATGTATCATCCGGTTCTACTCCTGACTACCAGTCACGTATCTGGAATGTGAACTACGGTTCTACTGATAAATATTCTACAGGAGCAGGTAACCTTGTAGCCGAAGCTATCTCCTTAACAAGTGGAGATCCGGCTAAAGCAAACATTACTGCTGTTGCAATGATTATGAAAGTAGTGATCATGCAGGAAACTACAGACACATACGGAGATATTCCTTATTCCCAGGCATTCCAGGGTAAAACAGGTATCACCCGTCCTGTGTATGATAAACAACAGGACGTATACAACTCTATGCTGTCCGATCTGGAAACAGCTATTGGCATGCTGGATGCTTCTAAAGTACTCGCAACAGGAGATGTATTCTATAGTGGTGATGTAGCAAAATGGAAAAAGTTTGCTTATTCACTGATGTTACGTGTTGCTATGCGTTTAACCAAAGTTGATGCAGCTACTGCAAAAACATGGGCTGAAAAAGCAGCTGCTGGTGGAACATTCGCAAGCACTGCTGATGATGCGCTGGTAAAAACAGAAATAAGCACCAACCACACAAATGCACAGAACCACGACTATAACACAGATATCTTCCAGACAAGATGGAGCAAAACTCTCATTGATTATCTGAAAGCAAATGCTGACCCAAGATTAGGTGTTTGTGCGGAAGTACCGCTGGATGGAGAAGCAAATGGCAGTCCTGGTCCGGGTACAATTGGTGCTGCTGTACAAATTGGTATGCCTAACGGTTATGACTTTAAGGGGGGTACTACAGATATCAGTAACGAACCTAACTATCCTGGTGCGAGCAGTACCAGTAAGGCAGGCAAATACTCCCGTCCAAGATTCTCCGTATATTCCAACAACGCAGCTCCTATCTTCGTATTAAACTACGCAGAAACTGAACTGATGCTGGCAGAAGCTGCGGCAAGAGGATGGACCGTTACAGGAACTGCTGCAACTCACTACGCAAATGGTGTTATTGCTGCATTAACTTCACTGGCAGAAATAAGCTCAGATCTTACTATCTCATCGGCTACAGCTACTACTTATGCAGCTGCACATCCCCTGAATGTAACAACAACAGCTGCTTCTCTGAAACAGATCAACGAACAATACTGGGCTACTACCGGTTTGGAGTTTAATTACATTCAGAGTTACTTCAACTGGAAGAGATCAGGCTATCCTGCGTTAACTCCGGTTGTTTATCCAGGTAACTTCTCTGGTGGTACTATTCCAAGAAGACAGCCTTATCCGGTAGGCGAAGTTTCATTGAACGGAACCAATTACGCTGCTGCTGTAGGTCGTTTACAAGGTGGTGACACCTGGACTTCCAGAATATGGTGGGATGCACAATAACTAATTAGAGAGTACTTTTTTGACTATTGAACACGTGTAAAAGTTAATGTGGCAGTTGCTGCATTAACTTTTACCTTTTTACCTTCCCTTTTGTAGTGCGTTTCTAAAAAAACTTCCTTCAATGAATTGTTCCACTACCACAACACGATTACTTATTTTGCTGCTGTTTATTTTTCCCAATATCATTACAGCACAAACGCTTTTTCAGTTACTCCCCTCCAAAACAACAAATGTAAAGTTCAGTAACAATTTAAATGAGACTGAAAAACTCAATGTACTGGCTTACGAATATTTCTATAACGGGGGTGGGGTTGCTGTAGGCGATATCAATAATGATGGCCTGCAGGACCTCTATTTCACCGCTAACATGACGCCCAATAAATTATATCTCAATACGGGCAACATGAAATTTAAAGATATTACCAAAGAGGCCGGCAAAGGCATTGGAGGCAAACAAGGCGGTTGGAAAACAGGCGTAACAATGGCAGATGTGAATGGGGATGGCCTCCTTGATATCTATGTATGTTACTCCGGCAAATTCAGTGATGAACTGCGCAGAAACCAGTTGTTCATCAACAAAGGCAACTCACAGTTTGAAGAGAAAGCAGCAGCATATGGGTTGGATGATCCCGGATACAGCACTAATGCGGTGTTCTTTGATTACGACAATGATGGGGATCTGGACATGTTCCTGCTGAATCATAACGTGAAGAAAATCGATAACATAGATTTTGCGCAGTTAAAAAATGAAACAGATTCCCTGGCTGGCAACAAATTATACAGAAATGATGGCAATCATTTTACAGAGGTATCCCAGAAGGCTGGCATCATACAAAACCCACTCACCTTTGGACTAGGCGTGGCTATAGCAGATGTGAACCAGGATGGCTGGCAGGATATCTATGTAACCAATGATTATAACGAACCTGATTATTGTTATATCAATAATCATGATGGTACTTTTAAAGAAGATTCCAAAAGCTGCTTCCGGCACCTTGCCCAGTTTTCAATGGGAGTAGATATAGCGGACTTCAACAACGATGGCTTACCGGATATCCTGACCCTGGATATGTTACCGGAAGATAACCAACGCCAGAAACTCCTGCAATTACAGGAGAGCTATGAAACATTTGAACTGATGCAGTCACAGGATCTCCACAAACAGTACATGCGCAATATGTTGCAACTGAATAATGGAGATGGTACATTCAGCGAAATAGGGCAGATGGCGGGGCTATCTAATACCGACTGGAGCTGGTGTCCGCTGATAGCAGATTTTGATAACGATGGCTTTAAAGATGTATTCATTACAAATGGTTATCTCCGCGATTATACCAACAAAGACTTCCTTAAATACTGGGGCGACTATAAAGTAAAAAAAGCCCTGGAACGTGAACCTGTGAAGCTGATGGACCTGGTTAGTTCCATGCCTTCTACTTCTCTTAAAAAGTACATCTTCAAAAACAAACATGACCTCACCTTCTCTAATATGCAGGCAGACTGGGGCATGGATAAATCCGGTATTTCCAGTGGTGCCGTATATGCAGATCTGGATAACGACGGAGACCTGGACCTCATAGTGAATAATATCGATGACGAAGCGTCTATATACCAGAATATGAGCCGGGAAAATAACCATACTTCTTATATCTCTTTTAAACTAAAAGGGAACGGCGCCAATACCAATGCTATCGGTGCTAAAGTATATGTGTATTCGAACGGGTTGTCACAATTTCAGGAAGTAAACCCCAACAGAGGTTATCTCTCCGCAGTATCTACTCAGTTATTATTTGGGCTGGGGAATGCTACTACCATAGATTCTATCCGCATCGTATGGCCGGATAATAAAGTGCAGCATATGAAGGGCGTTGCTGCCAACGAATTGCTGAAAGTAGATTATGCACCTGATGCTACTTTTGCTGTTGCACCTTCTCCCAAAGGCATCTTTAGCAAAACAAATGGCATCATAGATTATAAGCACACCGATAACGGAAGGAACGATTTTAAACGTCAGTTACTGATGATGTTTATGTATTCCAAAGTAGGGCCTATAGTAGCGAAAGCAGATGTGAACAAGGATGGACTGGAAGATCTCTTTATCAGCGGAGATGCAGAGAAACCCGGAAAGATTTACCTGCAACAGAAGGATGGTAGTTTTGCTGTCAACAATAACGTGACACTGGAAGATGAAACAGAGACACTGGTAGCTGATGCTGTTTTCTTTGATGCGAATGGGGATGGCTTCCCTGATCTCTATCTGGCTATGGGTGGATATGGTATTATAGATGCTAATACACCTTTATTACAGGACCAGTTGTACCTCAATGACGGAAAGGGGAACTTCTACCGTACGAAGCAATCTTTGCCCGATGTAAGTGCCAATAGTAAATCCTGTGTTCGCCCCTGTGACTTTGATAACGATGGTGATATAGACCTGTTCGTAGGTGGCCGTGTAATCCCTGGTATGTATCCTGTAGCGCCGGTTTCTTACCTGCTGGTGAATAACGGCAAGGGACAGTTTACGATCGCAGATGTGCCTTTTGCGAAAGCAGGTATGATTACCGATGCACAATGGTCAGATATTGATAAAGATGGCAGAAAAGACCTGGTGATCTGTGGAGAGTTTATGCCTATCATGGTATTTGCTAACAAGGCTACCGGGTTTACAGATAAAACAGCGGAATACTTTGATCAGCCCCTGGGCGGTTTCTGGTTCAGTTTGTCACTGGCAGATGTGGATGGGGATGGTCATGATGATATCATCGCAGGTAACCTCGGTAATAATACACAGATCCATGTTTCTGCAAAAGAACCTGCTGAATTATACTATGCAGATTTCGATAAGAACGGTTCTATAGATCCATTTTTGAATTTTTATGTACAGGGTGTGAGTTATCCTTTTGTTAGCCGGGATGAACTGAATGACCAGATTTATCCTATGCGCCGGAAATTCAGTACTTATAAGAATTACTCGAATGCCACCATGAAGGAAATTATTCCTCCGGATGATCTTGCAAAAGCAGGTAAGCTGACTGTCAACGAAACAAGAACAATATGCCTGTTGTATAAAAACGGAAAATTTATTCCGGACGCGTTACCATTACAGGCACAGTTCTCTGTAGTATCAAAAATAGTGACTGGGGATTTTGACCACGATGGTAAAGTAGATCTCTTATTGTTCGGTAACCACAGTGATAACAGGCTGAAGCTGGGAAGCATAGACGCCGGTTATGGTTGTCTGCTCAAAGGTGATGGAAAAGGGGATTTCAGTTATGTAGATCAGCCGGATGCGGGCCTTTCTGTTAAGGGCGATGTGAAGTCTGCCACAGCTATGACAATCGGTGATAAAAAGTATGTGATCGTAGGTGTTAATAATGAAGGTATCTCACTCTATAAAGAACAATAAACCATGAAGAGACTTATCATAGGAATATTATTATTATGTCAGTTTGGATACGCACAGCAAAAAGACAACCGGGGTATCGTTGATTATATTCAGCCTGCTGTTTTTTCATTAACGATGGTGATGATGCATGATGTAGTCAACCCACCAGCAGCTACCCGCTTTTATAGTTATGCCACCCTGGCTGCTTACCAGATAGTAGCGATGCATAATAAAGACATTCCTTCTCCCAAAGGATTCATTAAATCATACCCTGTTATTACTATCAGTGATACAGTAGGTACGTATGATTATCATGTTGCCGCAGTATATGCTATCCTGGAAGCTGGTAAACAATTGCTGCCTTCCGGTTTCATGCTGCAACAGGACGAAGAAAAACTGATACAGTTATTTAAGAAAGATAAAGTACCTGATAGTATCATTAAGCATTCTGTAGCTGCAGCTACAGAAGTAGCTGCGCAGATTGTGAAATGGTCTAAAGGGGATGGTTATGGAAAATTAAGTACCCGTTTACGTTACACACCATTGAAAGGAGAGGCATACTGGTACCCTACTCCGCCTGCCTATATGGATGCAGTAGAGCCACACTGGCGTACTATCAGGCCCATGATCATTGATTCCTGTAATCAGTATCCGGCTTTACCGCCTACACCATTCAGCAAAGATACCAGCAGCGCTTTTTATAAGTTAAACATGGAAGTTTATCATGCCGGTCTGGAGCTGAAAGATAATCAGGAACATCTGAATATCGCTTCTTACTGGGATTGTAATCCTTTTGCAATAACTACTTATGGTCATATGGCTATTGGTTTTAAGAAGATCACTCCGGGTGGTCACTGGATGAATATAACAGGTATCGTCGCACGAAAAGCAGATATTGATTTTGATCATACTATCATCTTACATGCTATTTCTGCTACTACGATGATGGATGCCTTTATCGCCTGCTGGGATACAAAATTTTCAACTAACCGTGTCCGTCCTGAAGCATTTATTCAGAAGAATATTGATACTAAATGGAAGCCACTGCTGCAAACACCACCGTTTCCTGAGTATGTGAGCGGACATAGTATTGCGTCTACGGCGGAATCAACTGTATTAACCTATATGCTGGGAGATAACTTCTCATTTACAGATAATACCGAAGAGATGTTCGAAATTCATGCACGGTCATTTACCTCTTTTAATCAGGCTTCACAGGAAGCTGCCATTTCCCGCCTGTATGGTGGCATCCATTACCGTGATGCTATTGAGAATGGTGTGACACAGGGTCGGCAACTGGCAGAAGGTGTGATCAAAAAATTGAAAGCAGCAGGGATAAACCCCGTTTATCCTAAAAAGTAGGAGACGATAACCGAATGAGAAGGACCCTTCTTTTGCAGATGATGCTATACATATCTGTATTTATATAGACTGGAAGTTCCCTAAGGGGTGTCATTTCTCTGTCGGAATTAAGATATAAAAACATATAAGAACTATAGCATAAAATTAAACGGCTTGAGAGTAGTATTTTACCACTCTCAAGCCGTTTAATTTTATCCGTCTGAACTATTAGGTACAGACTTACTGGATAACCAGTTTTTTGATATAATTATTGTGTCCGTCAAATACGTTTATGAGGTAAATACCGGATTTGAATTCACTCACATCTATTGTTACTTTACTCTGACTACTGTTTGGATAACTGAATGTTTTTTGTGTTTTACCTGATATATCCAGAATCCTGATTGCTTTAATGAAAGAAAGAGTTGAGCTTGTTTTACCGGGATTGATGCTAACAATCACATTATTGGAAGAAGGGTTTGGAGCAAGAGTCACATCAATCGTTTTGTCTGACTCAGGTTCCGGCTGGCTTCTTAGTATGCTGTCTGGTGTAGCGGTAAGACTGGGATCAGCTATTCTCATTGTGCAGGTGTTTGTCCAGTAATACGGATCTGACCATGCCTCTCCGCAGTCGTTTATAACTTTTACCTGGAGGCGGTGTTGTGTACCACAATTACCTACAGCGATTGCATCTGAACTGCCTGTAGCGGTAGTTTTTTTCAAAACACCATCCACATACCAGTAGTACGGACCTGGAGTGGTAGAGTTGGCGTAGGCAGAAATTCCATAGTAAGGATATGGTACCAGTGAGATATTTGTCAGTGTCGGATACGGTCCAACTCCAATATTCAATGTTTTGACTGCTGCAACCGGAGTACTGAAACATCCGCCTGAAAGAGTCGCTGTAAGCGTGAGCGAACCATTGGTTACTCTTGTAACAAGTACCGACGCACCGGATGGCGTTAGTGTAGCAATTCCTGAAGAAGCTGACCAGGTGACTGTGCTGCTGCATGGAGCATTAACAGTGAAAGTAGAACTTGTACAAATAGTTGACACTCCTCCTGATATAGAGGGAGTAGGGTTAACATTTGCAACAGGTACAACACCCCCGGCTGCATAATTATGTCCTGCTACATCAACAGATGCAGATACGTTTGTAATAGCTGCTCCACCACATGCATCTGCTGTTAATGTAATAGCACTTGAAGGAGTAGTAATAGTAGCAGGAGCAGGACTACCATTGTATAACCAGCCACTATTGGCACCTACATTAAAATGATATGCTGTTATACCGTCTACTACAGGAATCGAAACACCTACATTCTGGGAAAGTGCAGTACCACATACCTTAGTAACAAGAGCGGTAGAAACCATATTAAGCACCACATTATCAGTAATGGAGATCTTCGTGATCTTTACTTTATTGATTACTGTACTTCCTACACTGGGGCCAGCCAGAATAGTAACGATATTCATATCCGCAGTAGGGGTGTAGGCAGTAAAACTATACGCCCCCGCAGAACCTCCGGAGGGTACATTAAATGCATTAGCACTTTGTACTATTGAGTAGTTGGCATAAGCAACACCGCCACAGGGAGTAGGGTTCGTCTGGTTAGCATCCGGTAATGCGGCATAAAAACTTGCATACATCGGCTGTGAGGAAGATCCTGCAAGTGCATTGGAAGACGCTGTTACCGTTACAGTATAAGTATGGCCTTTTTTAAAAGGATATGCTATCGCAAACGCAGTACCTAGTTGATTACTAGTGCTTGAAGACCATAATGTTGATAACAGGATACCTCCTGACCCATCATAACCAACACCACCACTAACAGGATAGTGGACGAAGCCTCCTATAGTAGCCGGTGTGGCAGTATTAAAAACATTACAGCTACCAGGGTTCAATGGGGCCGACGTGTAACTAATAGTACTTGTGACCTGAGCATAGGTCGTGGGAATCATGTATGCACATAGGCATAACAAGAATGTAAAGATCTTCTTCATAATCGAACAATGTTAAAATTAAAGGTTAATTAAAAAAGGGTTTAATTGATTGACAAAGGGAATATTTAAGGGGTAATGAAATACGTAGTTAAGATAGTAAGTAAAAATGCATCCCGAAAATTCAGACTGTTAAATAAAAACTAATATTCTTTTCCAAAGATTTTAATCCTTTTGACAACCTTTTCTTACATTCCCGGTGTTAAGTGTTATTTATACAACAGAAGTTACCATAAAGAAGAAAAGCTGCCTCAATCTGAGGCAGCTTTTTGTAGCATTAAAGATTATCACCTTTTGGCTCATTAGTCTTTTTATTCCCTAATTCTTCCAGCAGTTTTAATCCTAATAAACCGCTGATAGGTCCATTAGCACCATCTCCACCACTGATCAGTACATCAGGCATGATCTTGATATGCTGTGCACCAATCGCTTCCATCACTTTCAGCTGAGTGAAGTTATTTCCACCCATTGCTTCCACTGCCAGTTTATAAGATTCCGCGCTGGATTTACCGATAGCCAGTATCTTTCCTGCTTCTGCATTACCAGTTAACATGATTTTCTCAGCATCCGCTTTCGCAGTCAGCTCTGTACGTTCTGCTTCAGCAATCGCTAACAGGCGTACTTTCTCCGCTTCACCACTTGCCATCAGCTTCATCCTATCGGCTTCCGCATTGGCCTGTAAACGCATACTGTTGGCATCACCAGTGGCTTTCTTCACAGTAGCATCCGCAATCCTTTCTGCAATCAATACGCCCTGATCTGCCTTTACGATCTCTTTCTGAATTTCTGCGATTGCTGTTTCTTTTTCAAGCGCCTGTCTTGTTTCCTGCGCACGCATCTGCGTTTCGTAGGTCACTTTCTGTTCTTCCGCAATCTTACGGTCTGTGAGTGTTTTCATCAGGCTTTCAGGAGGAACGATATCACCGATCAGTGTATCCACACCAAATACGTTGTATTGTTCCAGTACGGTACCAATATGACTTCTCGCAGATTCCTGTCTTTCTTTACGGCTTTTCAGGAAGTCGATGACATCAGAATCCTGTGCGGAGTTACGGAAATAGTTACCGATGGTAGGTTCCAGTACCTGTGTTACAAGGTTGCCCATATTACCGAAACGGGCAATTACTTTAGGCGCTTCTATGGCAGGAATATGAATGATCTGTGCCACATCCAGGTTAAAGGTAAAACCGTCTTTACTACGTACCGTAATAGTAGAAAGGTTCTTATCCAGCTGATGCGCTTCACTGCGTGATGCTGCCCAGTTTAATACCAGGTTGGTGGTAGGCACATATTCTACCTTCATGATATAAGGGTTGATAGGATATTTACCTGGCCCCAGTGGTTCTGCCCACACACCTTTATGGTTTTTACCAACGATGTTACCATGTTTGAATTCAACACCACTCAGGTCTTCGCCGTCACTACCCACATAAGAGATCACAACACCTACATGGCTGATGGGGATCTCTGTCATCTTCAGCATTTCCACTTTCGCAAACCAGGGATTTAAGAAGTAAGATCCGGAGAGGATCACCTGTTCCTGTAAACCTTTGTAACCACCAGCGGCAAGGAAGGTATCTGTATCCTGGTAGTTGTTATGGTTGGGGATCATCTTACCGGCAATCTGTCCGCTTTCGATGGCTTTACCTTCCATCGTGGTAACAATACCCACGGCATTATCAGGTACGTTGATCATATCAGTTATTTCCACTTCAAAAATGAAGGTGTTGATACGATAAGAACCTGGCGTCATAATCGCTGTCTGACGTCCTTTTTGTCCGCCATTGCGCAGGAATGCTTCTGCATTCTGGAATGCATCGCAATCTACACGACGGGCCAATACAGCGCCCTGTTGCAGCTCTGTACCATCTTTCGCCAGTACAAGACCAATTTTACCGGTGGGGATGATGGTGAACGCCTGGAAAGTAACATCGTACTGCCAGAACCATTTCCCGAAATAAACACCAGGAGCAAGTGTCTGCGCCTGGAAACCAGCCTGACCATCAGTAGCGATGATACGGCCTTCAGGTAACGACTGGTTACCTACTAATACGAACTTCTTGGTGACAAGTCCGATTTTATCTTCCGGAACAATAATAACGCCGAAGAAAGTACGGAGGATAACACGGTAAAGAACAAGGCATAGAAGGGGCAGGCCGATGATTATCAGCCACTTGATTAAAACAGTTGATTCCATATGTATTTTGTTGAAGTAAAAGGTATCCGTCCCTGTACAATCATGTACAAAGAGTTGTATAGGTAGTTTAACTAGATCTTTGGAGGAGAAGTGTTAAAGATGGTAAAGGGATGGTAAAAAAACTTTGTAGGAATAAATGAATCAGTGTCCATTTGATTGTTATTACTATACAAAGGTTATACAAATTTTCTGAATCAAAAAAAATATTCCTTTACCTCTTTCCGGAAGATTGGGAAAGTGATAAATAGTATTCTTTATGCTTATGCCGGAAGCGAAAAGCCTACCTGAGACAAAAGTCTCAAAATACCTTGTGTCCTTGACCTTTTCAGCTCTTGGATTCGACACAAATCCTATATCCCTTCATCATGGAACCCTCATTCCTTCGGCACTCTTACGTCATTCCTATATCGTTTGGATATAGGAATGCTAGTAGAATGATATAGGAGTGATGAAGGAGTGATGAAGGAATGATGATAGAGTGAGCCACCATAGAGCTTTTAGCAATCTATTTTGTTGAGGGGCTGTAATGCATAAAAAAAGCGCCCCGGAAGGGGCGCCACGTCATAATTGGCCATTGGTATAGGGTCATAGCTTGAGGAACTTAAACTTCTTTACCTCCCCGGAACGGGTTTCTACCAGCATGATATACATACCACTTATCAATCGGGTGATAGGCATACTGATAGTCGTAGATCCGGTTGGGATATTATACGACTGTATACTATACTGTCTGCCGCTGGCATCCACCAGTAATACCCTGTATTTAGCCGGTTCGGTAACGCCCTGTACATGTAGGTTAATGACATCAGCAGCTGGAACAGGATAGATATACATATCAGTGGCAGAGAGCTTCACAGTATCAGAATAAGCAAAACTCTTATCCGTACCAGTGATTTTTAACCGGTAATAAACATTACGGTAGGTAGCTGCCAGTCCGGAAAATTCACGGTCTTCATAATTGTACGTAAAGAAACCATCATTGCCGCTGGCCTTCTGTGTATTAATAAGCTGAAAATCACGGTTATTGGTACTACGTTCCAACTGATAATCAGATAATTCCTGTTCATCTACGGTATTCCATGACAACAGTGCATTACCCCTGGTAAGTGTACCTGTGAAAGCAGTCAGATGCAGCAGTTGTGGAGAAAGCAGGTTATTCAGCTGATACTTTACTACTCCAAGATCGGAAGTAGCAAAGTAGATATCAGCATGATCTGAATAGAATTTGAAATCTATAGAAGAACTGCATTGCAGGTAACCCATGCTGCCGGCAGGTACGGAAAACCATTTTACCCCGGCATTTGTACTGAATACCAGCCGGCTGTCACCCAACAGGGATGTATAAGACGCCGCCATGATATGCCCTTCTGTTGCATTCGAAAAAGATACTTTCTTAAGGTCATTGGCAGCAAAGGTTAATGTCCAGTTTTTACCACCGTCTTCTGACTGGAAAATCCCCTGTGTCGTAGCAATGGCCATCATCTGAGGGTTATAGGGATTCACATTCATATCCCAGATATTATCATATCCATCCGTTAAATTATCCAGTCCCTGACTTTGGGTTGTCCAGGTAAGACCACCATCCTCAGAAAGATATACTTTGGCTCCTGCTGAAATATAAACGGTATTACCATTGTTACCCGGTGCTATGTAGGCTGCGTTAATAACACCACTGCCGGGAGGTGTTACCGGTGTTGCAACCGGGTTATCAGGATCACTGATATCCAGTGTATAAAGCGTAGAATATGCCTCATTAAAAGAATAGGAAACCCAGTAGCGGGAATTATTGTCCGGATCTTTTTTTACCAGTTTCAGATAAGTAGCAAAATCCTCTGTAGGGAGATTGTGAAGGGTGGTCCCATAGTTATCACTGTACATTAACCGGGCAGAATTGCCAAAGTCGTCTCCGCCTTTAAACAGGAATAAACGCCCCTGCACAGTGGTATCTGCTATTGCTGTAAGGCCCCGTACGTTCACCATGTAAGGAGGTTGTATATTGAAAGCCTGTGTTTTGCGGGTAGAAAGGTCTTTTATGATGTAACCACCCTGACTGCAATAATACAACTGACTTGTATGGGGATAATCTCCCAGCGTCACTTTATCTGTCACATAAAAGGGGTTTTTAAGCTGTATAAGCGTTTTTCCCCCATCAGTTGAATACTGGGGCCAGGCATCGGAAGTAATGAATAACTGATGGTTATTTTGAGGGTTAATGGCGATCGAGATACCGCCGGTGAAAACGGTAGAATTAGGTTCAAAAGAGGTAGACGTCCAGGTACTGCCACCATTGCTGCTTTTTAGTATTTCGTTCTCTTCCAGCATCCACATGGTAGTGGTATCAGAAGGGGCATACTGGATGAGAGTAATATGGTTGAGGATCTGATCGTTCCAGGTGATGGGGACTTTCGAGAAGGTTGTTCCACCGTCGAGGGTACGGTATAATGTTTCCGGTGCCATACCAAAGTTGACAAAACTGCCAACGAAAAACTCCTTAGGACGCTGAGGGTTAAAGGCGATTGGGCAAAAAGCGGAACCTCCCAGTCTCCAGGTCCAGTTTTTACCTTCGTTGGTAGAGATGAACAGGCCACCGTTCACGCCCTGGGAGCCCAATCCCCTCATCAATATCAGTTTGGCAGGATCATCCGGCGCGATGGCGGTATTCAGGATCTGAACTGTACTGTAACTATCGCTGTAATAGACCTCTTTCCACTTCTTGCCGGCGTCTTTGGTATAATACACCTTTGTATAAGGATTGAAACCCAGCGAATAACCGGTATTCAATAGTACTATGGTTGCCGCTGAGTCATAGATACTGTAGGATGTCACCCAGGGATGCACATCCAGGTTAGGCATTACAAAATGCTGCCGGATGGATTGAGTGGCAAGGTCCAGGATATATAACCCGTTTACTTCGTCAGATTGGCTATAGCTGACTACGAAGGAGAGTGCCTTACCACCGGGTAATAATTTTAGTTGTGAGATAGCGGTTATACTGCTTGGAAAGGAAAAGAAAATCTGCCAGGAGCTGCCATTATCTGTAGATACCATGATATGATTTGCACCGGAGCGGGCATATAATTTACCTGAAATGGTTTGGTCGTAGGTGATGTCCCATAACTTGCCGTATTCACTGGAAGCCTCAAAAGAAAGTTGGGCGCTGGCAGCAACGAACATGCCCAGCAGCATGCTTAGAAGTATAATTTTTCTCATATTTGGGTTGATTGGGTTGCCCGGTGAAAATACCCTACTTCCTCCAGGAATCGCTGTAACAGGGCGTGACAAAGTGTGACATTTAGCCTACAACCCAGATAAATATTCAAAAAGGGAGCTGTTTTCAGGTAGTTGCATCTTTTTCGTAATACGTTCTTTACGTTTCCTGCAGCCTTCAGGAGTGATGTTCAAAAGGGCCGCGATTTCCTTCGCATTTAAGTTCATGTAGATATAAGAGAGGAAGCGGACGTCGTTGGAAGTAAGGTTCGGATGATTTTGACGGAGGGCATTCAGAAATCCCTGGTTCACTTCCTGGAAATGCGTACTGAAATCTTCCCATTCGGAATCGGTACGGACATAACTTTTTAATTCTGAGATATGTTTGAGCAGGATACTATCTCTGGAAATATCCGGGACTTTGGACAGGGCGGTCATGATTTCGTCTATCAACTCATTCCTTCCGGAAAGGAATAATGCTTTGGCGGATAGTTTCCGGTTACGGATCTCAATCTCATTTTTTAGTCTTTCCTGTTCCAGTAAGGCAGCCGTTTCTTTTTCTTTCAACTGTTCTTCCAGTAACAGCTTCTGGCTCTTTTCATTTTCAAATTCCAGGGTGATGATCTTCCTGCTCCTCTCTGCAATCATCCCTTTTGCCCGCATTAACCAGATGAAAAAGGAGATAATCACAACGATAAAGGCGATGATCAGGTATAGTACCCTTCGCTGGCTGAACAATTTAGCCTCATTCAGGGAGAGGTCGTGCCTGGAATTGAGTAATTCAAATTTCAGCTTGCTGTTCTCAAACTGCTGTCCGTTTTTGATGGTATTGATGGAGTCGCGAAAACGGAGAACAGAATCCTTGTTTGCGAGAGCAAGGGCATAAGAATGATTTTTAAAGTGGATATCCGATAAGGTCTGGTAGATCTCTATCTTTTCTTCCAGGTTGGGATTTCTGTTCAGTACTTCCCCGGCGTAGAAGAGGGCCTGTTCCAGGTTGTTTTCCTTTAGCCTGATAGCTGCCAGTAAGGTATAAAGGGCGATCTGCTCGTCTTTATAGGAAGAGTCCCTGGCTATTTTCAGTAATCGCGTAGCCAGCTGACCGGCTTCGCTGGTATTCTCTTCCAGGAACTGGTTTTGCGCATAGGTTAGCTGAGCGCCCAATAACCTTTGCGGATCATTCCTCAAATAAGGGAAGGCCTCTTTGAGGTAAACGCGGGCTTTTCCCAGCTGGTGCATCTCATTGTTTACAATACCGAGGTTGGATGCATAGTTACCGATGCGGATCTGGTCGTTTTTGTCTTTTGCTATTTTATAAGCTTTCTGGAAGTATTCTGTGGCCTTATCGAAATTCTTTTCTTTGGAATAGAGGATAGCGATGTTGTTGAGTACTGTCATCTCCAGCGTAGCATCTTTTTCCGTCATGGCAATGTTATAGGCATTGAGGAAATTGCGCAGCGCTTCTCCGTAGTCCAGCATGAAATAGTAGGTGAGGCCGATATTATTGGTAGAGAGGAATAATTGCTTTTGCCAGTGGTTTTCGGTAGCCATATGCTGGGCATCTGTCAGCAGTAGTAATGCTGTGGCATATTTTTTATCCAGCATAGATACTACACCTTTTTTTATGATAGAATCACAGTAAGGTCGGTTATGGGCGTGAAGCTGAATACTTAAAATAAGCAGGATTCCGGCAATTATACACTTCATGGTTGGCATGCTACAGGTCTGAAAATAATATAAAATTATTAATGATGCTAAAAATGTATTATAGTGGCTTATCCACCCCAATCTGATCTGGTCAAAATAAACAATTGTGCATCTGTTTTAATATAGATATATGGTTTTACTTTGCTGTATGGAAACTACAGCATTGAACCCACAGGAAATACAGCAATTCAGGGCTGAAACTAAAGGAACAGCCGAAAAAATCCACTTTAATAACGCAGGTTCTTCCCTGAACCCGGATATAGTTGTTGACACAGTAATTGAATACCTGAAAGATGAAGCCTTATTGGGTGGATATGAAGCAGAATATAAGTACAGAGATGCATTAGAAAATACGTATACCCTGATCGCTCAGCTGATCAATGCTGATGTGAGTGAAGTAGCTATTGTAGAAAATGCGAGTGTTGGATGGGGCATATTATTTAACGGGATTGATTTTAAAAAGGGCGATGAGGTGATTACTTCAGAGATGGAGTATGTAACTAACCTGATAGGATTTTTATATGCGCAGAAAACGCATGGCATTGTCTTTAAGGTGATACCGAATGATGCACAGGGGAATTTCTCATTAAAAGCATTGGAAGAAGCAATTTCAGCACAAACGAAATTAATCGCTATCACACATATCGCTTCTACAACGGGTGGTATGATGCCGATTGTTGAAATAGGTAAGATTGCCCGTAAAAACAATATCCTTTATCTGGTAGATGCTTGTCAGAGTGCCGGGCAGGTGCCTATAGATGTAAAGGAAATTGATTGTGATATGTTATCTGTAACAGGGCGCAAGTATATGCGGGCGCCACGGGGTACCGGGTTTTTATTTATAAGGAAAGCGATCCAGGATAAAGTGAAACCATTATTTATGGATGGACACAGCATAGAGTGGGTAAGTGAGGATGATTATAAATTAAGGGATGATGCCCGGCGTTTTGAATTATATGAGAAGAATCGCGCAGTGACACTTGGTATGGGGAAAGCAATTGAATATGCGCTTAACATTGGTATAGACAGAATCTGGCAGCGTGTACAATATTTAGCTGATATAATGCGTCTTAAGCTGAGAGAGATTGAAGGGATAACGGTGCATGATACCGGAGATCAGCAATGTGGGATAGTGACCTTCTCCTTACACGGAACAGAAAGTGGTGCTGTAAAAGGCAAACTGGCGGAAAATAATATTAATGTTTCTGTTGGTCTGGCTAAGTCAACGCTGATATACATGAATAAAAATCAGCTGAGTAATGTTGTAAGAGCTTCTGTGCATTATTATAATACGGAAGAGGAAATAGAGGTGATGTGTGATGTGCTTAAAAAGATAAAATATTGAAAACAAAACTGGTCATTGTTTTTTTATTGCTTGTAGGTATAGCAGGATATGCTGTTAACAGGATGAGCCATCATAAAATAAAGGATGGTGATATTATTTTCCAGACATCATTGTCGGGGCAAAGTAAAGCGATCCAGTTGGCTACGCATTCAAAATACAGTCATTGCGGCATCGTGTATAAAAAGGGCAATGAGTTATTTGTTTTTGAAGCGGTAGAACCTGTTAAACTAACGCCTTTGAGTAAATGGATAGCCAGGGGAGAAGGAGGCAAGTTTGAAATCAGGCGGTTGAAAAACAGGGAACAGATATTGACGCCTGCGGTATTGGAAAAAATGAAGCAGGTGGAGAACCGTTTTGCGGGGAAACACTATGATATTTATTTTGACTGGTCAGACGATAATATCTATTGTTCTGAGTTAGTCTGGAAAGTATATAAAGAAGCAACAGGATTGGAAATAGGTCAGTTGGAAAAACTGAGAAATTTTGATCTGAGCAGTGAAGCGGTAAAACAAAAAATGAAAGAGAGATATGGAGACCATATCCCTCTTGATGAAAATGTTATCTCACCGGTAAGTATTTATAACAGTGAGTTATTAAAGCGGGTGAATTAAATCAGCTTCTTTAACTTCCGCGGTTCCCGGCTCTGAAAATCATTCTTAGTGCCTGGTCTTTTGTTGTGTAGGCTACTGCCCAGTGATAAAAAGTCTTAATCTTGTTATTATAATTTACAAGAGATATCAGGTGAATAAACAGCCAGCTCATAAGTCCTAAGAACCCATTTAGATGTACTTTGTGTTTGAACAGATCGGCCACTGCGTGATGGCGTCCTACAATGGCCATATCACCTCTGTCAAAATACTTAAATGGTTTCAGTGGTTTGTTTTTTGCCATTGCTAACAGGTTCTTTGCCAGTCTGTATCCCTGCTGAATAGCTACCTGCGCTACTTGTGGATGTCCCTGGGGATATACAGGATCTGTTTCCTGTATGCTGATATCACCGATGGCGTAGATATTCCGGAGGCCTTTTACCTGGTTGTATACATCTGTGATCATCCGTTTTCCAGCACCCAGACTGCCAACAGGAATACCTTCGAATGTATGGGCGGTGATACCTGCTGCCCAGATCAGTGTTTTGGCTTCAATGACTTCTCCATCAGAAAATTTTATCTGATCGTTCTCAAAGCTCTCTACATGAGTACTTAATTTTATACGCACCCTTAACTGCGTAAGTGCTTTATAGGTTCCCTCATGCGTTTTATCGCTCATGGGAGCCAGCAGAAAAGGATGTCCATCTACAATATAGATTTCTCCTTCCGCCCTTTTTAATTCCGGGTAATCCTTCTCCAGGATATGTTTTCTCATTTCTGCCAGCATACCTGCCACTTCAACACCTGTGGGGCCACCACCGGTAATCACAATGGTCATAAACTTTTTTCGTTCGGCAGGATCCTTTTCAATGGCAGCTTTTTCCATTGTTTTGATCAGTTCATTGCGCATATACAGTGCATCATCAATTCCTTTCAGGGAAATGGCTTTCTCACGAATGCCTTCATTCCCGAAGAAATTTGTTTTAGCACCAGCAGCAAATACCAGGTGATCGTAGGTTAGCTCCCCATCATTTAAATAAAGGGTTTGTCTAGCAGGATCTACTTTTATCACTTCTGCCAATCTGAATTTAATTCCTTTATTACGGAAGAGTTTCCTGAAAGGATAACTGATACTGGAAGGGTCCAGAAAACCGGTTGCCACCTGATACAGTAATGGAGTGAAATAATTGTAATTATTCTTATCCACCAATGTAACCTCGTAATTTTTGTTTTTGAATAGTTGCCGGGCAACATTCAAACCGGCAAAGCCGCCACCTACTATTATAATCTTTTCCATAGTTTTAATTTTATTAAAACCCGTCAGACAGAATAGAATAAATATAGTTAGAGCATAATGCAGTAGCAGGCTTGAAAGATAAGCATGAAATTACTGTATTTTACTCATAGTCTTTATATAAATAAAATATAGTCATATATAAATTCATCCTCATTTCCTCTGGTCCATACGTTTTATTTTTCCATACTTTATTAAAGGCCTTAACAAGCTATTAACTGATTCTTAATCAGGATATTCTAGATTTGTAATCTACCCGCTATTTTCCGGCACTTTTTTAAAACTCATTATAAAAAGAAGGCATTTTCTTAATTCAATACTATAAATGGCAAGTATCGTTAATTCGGTAACTAAGGAACTGGTTATTCTTACCCCTCATTATGTATTTGGAAGAAATCCGGTTATTGCAAATACCCATTTGCCTCAGGTCGATATATCCCAGTCCCATTCTTCTGTATTCTGGGCCAGGGACGGCTGGTATCTAAGAGATCATAGCAGGAATGGTACATTAATAGATGGGGAACTTGTTCGTCAGTCTACCCGGAAACTGATAAAAAAACATGTCATACAATTCGGCAGCGATGAAAGTACGCGATGGGAAATTCTGGACCTGGAGCCGCCCGGCCCCTATTTGAAATCTCTCAGAAGAAAAGATGAAGTGATTAAGCTATCGCCTGTAACAGCACTGAATAACCAGGATCAGCATGAAGCCGCCATTTATTATTTACCTGAAAAAGGCTGGGTCTTTGAAAAAGGAGGAGACTCTTCCTGTTTGTCTCATGGCAGCAAGATCGTATTCCAGGACGACGAATGGGAATTTGTATCCAATGGAGACATAGAAGAAACATTAGACCTTGGGAAAATTGTAAACCATGCTTATTTTCTCTTTCAACTGAGCCAGGATGAAGAACATATCAGGTTACAACTGGTGGTGTCAGATGAACAAATAATAGACCTGGGAAGCCGTTCACATAATTATATGTTGCTGGCGCTTAGCCGTTGTCGCCTGACAGATCAGTTACCCGGTATCACTCCCGAGGAACAGGGATGGGTGCAGGTAAGCAGCCTGGTAAAAGATTTATCCAGGGAAATGAGAAAGGAGATAGATATGTATTTTTTGAATTTACAGATTTTCCGGTTGAGGAAACAATTGGCTGAAACGGTGTCTTTTGGATATGCATTTTCTAATGTGATTGAAAGACGTGCAGGAGAAATACGTTTAGGACATCCTTTCTTTTGTATTAAAAAAGGAGAACATAATCTTGGGGCTATTTTGCCTGAATAGACTGTTAAATAAGTACTGTTTTATGATGCCTGAATTCCCTCATTTAAATAACTACCGGATCCTTGAAATACTTGGCGAAGGAACTTTCGGCCAGGTATACAAAGCGATACAGATCACTACCAACCAGTATGTGGCCATTAAGATGCTGAAATGTGATCTCCTGAAAGGTAAACAACAGATTGCCAGGTTTGAACGTGAAGTGCAGATCTGCGCTGAAATCAGCCATCCATACATCGTAAAGCTGTTAGATAAAGGTTATACATCAGACGATATTCCGTTTGTCGTTTTTGAATATATATCAGGTGTTACGCTTAAGAAACTACTCCTGCAGGAAGGCGCTATGCGTATTCATGATGCAAAGGAGTTAATGGGACAGGTACTGGATGCATTATCATGTGCACATGATAAAGGCATTGTACACCGGGATCTGAAGCCGGAGAACATTATGGTAACGAAGACAGGCACCAGGGCATATGTGAAAATACTGGATTTCGGGATCGGGGCTTTTATACAGGATGCGATCCTTAACCATGAAACAGCAGGTACGCCTGCTTATGCTGCACCTGAACAATTGAGAGGAGAGCCGCCTACCACCAGATCAGATCTCTATGCCTGGGGGCTTTTACTGATAGAATGTATCACCGGTAAGCCTGCTATCCGTGGAAAATCTGTTGCTGATATTTATTATCAGCAGCTCAGTAACACTGTTATTGCTATTCCTTCGTTTATGCTGGGACATCCGCTACAGGATTTGTTACTCCGTGTACTGGATAAAAAAGTAACAACAAGGATAGCTGATGCACACATATTATTCCATGATTATAATCATATAGATTTTACTACACTGGCAGTAAATAAATCTGAAGATAATCATCCCGGGTTCTCCGGAAATGATACGATGGATAATGCATTAGCCTGGAATTATGAAAGAAGAGAAAAAAGACAAATTACTGTCCTTTGTATAAAAGTAAATATTCAGGTAACAGAAGATGCGGGAACAGATGAAGAAACGCTGGAAGAAATACAGCGGGATCAGATTACTACCTGTACTGATATTGCATTACGTTTCGGTGGATATGTAAAAGGGATTTTTGCTGATCATATCATGATTTATTTCGGATATCCGCATAACAGTGATAGCGATGCAAGGCTCGCCAGCAGAACCGCACTGGAAATTCTTGCACGTATACAGCAACGTAGTACGCGGTTCTATAAACAACTGAGGATTTACCTGGATATCCGTTTGGCGATCCATTCCGGAATGATTATTTCCAGACAACATAAGGTGCCGGATGGTATTACGGCGAATATCGCTTTAAACTTATTGTCTCATACTTTTTCCCAACGCATATTGATTACTGATGCCGCCAGGCAATTGTTAGAGCCATATGTGGAATTCGAAAAATACAAGAATATGCAGTTCCCTGATATGCTATATGAAATGGAGACATTTCACATATTAAGGGAGCGCTCTGTTGAGGCATTCTCTCAATTGAAATCTGCGGCTGTTAACAGAAAAATGCATGGAAGAGATGAGGTATTAGCAACGATTATCCGGCATTATGAAAAAGTGGACAGTGTTAATGGACAGGTGATACTGGTAAGAGGGGAGGCTGGAATTGGCAAATCCAAATTGTTGTATGAGACGAAAAAAGCCATTAAAACGAATGCACTTATAGAACTCCGTTGTCTTCCGGAATATAGAAATATAGCATTGCAGCCTCTTCTTGAAATCATCAGGCAATACTATGGTTTGCATACCAGTACTGAAAACTCTGTATCATTATTAGAACAGATGCTTTCCGGGGCAGGATGTGAAGTAAATAGTGCGTTGCCTGTTTTGCTTTCATGGCTTGATATACCTTTTACTGAGCAATACCCCGCTTCGCAGGCCAGTCCGTTTGAGCAAAAAACAATCCTGTTCAATGCATTGAAGAAATGTATTGTGAAAATAGCGGAGGCCAGAAAATATGTACTGATCATAGAAGATTTACACTGGCTGGACCCGAGTAGCAGAGAATTGTTGTCTGAGATGATAACAGGTACGGATAAAAATAATTTTCTATTTCTGTTCTCAGCCAGACCGGAATTCATACCGGAATGGACAGATCATTCTTTTTCTCTTATACAGCTGGAACCGCTGGATAAAGTAATGTCCAAAGGGATAATTGAAGAATTGCTTGGGAATAAAACAATCGGGCAGCAATCACTTGGATATATTGTTAATCATACAGATGGTATTCCGTTTTTTATTGAGGAGCTGACCATGATGCTGATGACTAAAGGCCGCCTGGTGTTAGAGAACGATGTTTATACACTTACTGATAATAATCTGCAATTACCTGTACCCGCTACATTAAGGGAGTTGTTGAATGCAAGACTGGATGATATGGTGCTTGCTAAAGAGACCGCTCAACTGGCGGCTACAATAGGGCGCGAATTTCAATATCAGCTTTTAATGCAGATCTCTGTAAGAGAGGAAGAAAGTGTGCAGGCTGATCTTGAAGAATTAGTCAATGCGGATATCATCTACCCGCTAAGAACGGAGAAAGGTTTGGTGTATGTGTTCCGGCATGCTTTGTTTTGTGAGGTTACATATAGCAGTCAGGTTACTGTCGCCCGGATACAGGTACATGGGCGAATTGCAGAAGTATTGATAAACGACAATACACCTGTAAATGCTTATGAGGCTGAAAGGCTTGCCTGGCATTTGCATGGTGCAGATAGAACAGCATCTGCTGTTGACTGGCTGTTGAAAGGAATGAATTTACTGGTAAAGACTTCCGCAAACAGGGAGTGTATGGCTTTATGTCAACAGGCATTGAAGTGGGTATATGAATTGCCGGAAACATCAGAGCGGAATAATACAGAATTTTCTATCAGGCAATTGCTGCTTTCCAATCTGATTGTGGTGGAAAGTTTTGGGTCTGATGCTGTTCTCCGGCAACTTGATATCATGCACAAACTGCAAAATGATATGGATGTGCAGGAAAGCTTCTTTCCCAGCATGTTCCTTTACAGTACTTATTACGCTATGCGGGGCGACTGGAAGATGGCAACTCAGATTGCGCGGCAATTATATCAGCAGGCAGCCGGACTTAATAATAGAAAGTTCATTATTGTATCTTCTGTTTTTCTGGGATTACAGCTGTTTAATGATGCAAAATTTGTTGAGGGTGCGGCCATACTGGAAGAAGCGCTCGCGCTGTATGATCCGGTACACGATGATCATCTTGCTTATGAATTTGGTCTGGATCAGGAAGTGTTGGGTGCAGGAACATTAGCAAGTATGTATGTATTTCTTGGAAGAGAAAAAGAAGTTCCGCTGCTGGAAAAACGGATTACAGAAAAAGCAGCACGTCTGAATCACCCGCATACAAGTGCATCCATGTACCTGGGCCTCAGTTGTGTGTATTTCTATTTAGGGAATAAAGCCGAGGTGGAAAAATTCAGTGCGGCGCTTTTGCAACTGAATGAACAAACAGATCTCAATATGTTTGGCCATTATGCGGCTATTCTTCATGCCTGGTCATTAGATGATCTTGCAGGCGCTATGAAAGCGTTGGAAGAAGAAACGGCCAGCGGTATACAATCTATGCGCAGTTTCTGGCATACCATTATTGCCGGAATGGAAATCGAAGCAGGGTATTATGAATCAGCAACGGGCAGACTGCTTAACTGTTTATCTTATCTGGGAAATTCTGATGGCGCACTTTATTCCGCAGAAATCTATCGTCTGCTTGGTACTGTATGTCTTGTGAAACAGGAATATGACACCGCCTTTAAATATTTAAATACTGCGGAGGAAATAGCATATGAACAACATGCTGTGTTGATTCAAAACAGTATAACTGCACTCATTGTAAAAACGGAGAATAATATTTTATAACAATTCAATTACCTCAAAATGGCAACAAATTTTGTCTCAAACCAATGGCTGTCGGCATATTATAAAGTATTGGCCAGAACCTGGGAACATCCGGAATTTAAAGAAAAACTATTATCTGCGCCCGCAAAAACATTAAAGGAGTTTTGTGATTTTGTTGTACCGGAACACATAGAAATTCATTTTAAGGAAGTGTATGACAGGGACTTTTCTTCATTTCCGGCATTCCCGGTTTCTGTTTTTGATACGCCACCCTCACAGAAGACTGTATTGAAAGTACCACTTGTTCCGGCGCCCGGGAATCTTAAAAATGAACTGGCTTATCTTAATTCTTTTACAGTACCTGATAATATATTTTGTTGCTGTATGTGTTGTTAATACTATTATTATGCTTTCCAGATTAATTAATAACTCCACACAGGATCAATTTCTTAAGATCTATAATGACGCCTCACATAGCACACTGTTTGGCTGGTTATATACCTTTGCAGATCCGGATAATCCTAACATTACAATAGAGCTCTGGGCATTGGTGAATCCGGCCGATGTAGGTCTGTCAGGTATCTGTATTTATCCGGTGGTGGAGCCGGCACTGGGTCTCATTCCCGGTGATTTCAAAACATGGCTCCGGTTCTTATCCACAGGTCCTCAGTTTGGTGCGTTTATTTACAGCGCTTCATATATGATTCCTTCTTCGTTTGATCAACCAGGTTTTGAAGGAAGCGTTGTTGCTGGTATCTATAATCAGGGAATACAGGGAGATGGGCGCGCACTGGTTTCTGTAAGTCTTCAGACAACACCGGAGATACTTGATGCGCAGACAACTACGTTTGACCAGATTCTGCAGATGTCCACACTGGATGCACAGCAACCTGCTTTTTTGTATCCACCTTTATTGCCACTGAGAACGGCGATAACTCCACAGACGTTTATCGAGAACGGTGGTGTTCCGGGAATGGAACCGGCAGAAGTCGAAGTAATCATGTATGAAAAGATGCTTACTAAAGTTTGTAAGCTAATGGAATTAGTACCGGAAGATTTTTATCTGTTTGTAAATTCCTGATGTGGATGAGATATACATGCTTTCACCAGAGCTGAGTTATGCAGGTATCGATAATACATGGGGGTTTGTAATCGGGTATCTGGGTATATACCGGGTAGAGGGGATATTATATACCAGCATATTGCAATTGCTGAGTACAAGGGCATTCTCTGATACTGAGTTAATTGAGTTTTTTAAAAAGGAGTTTGTATTGCCACATGTGTTGCATGCTATCACTACACTTTCCAGGCAGGGATATATTATCCGAGGTGCTGATTTTATCAGAGGGAAATATTTGCTGAGAGAAGAGATTCCGCTACCCGTTCTGCCTTCTGATTTTATTATATCATGTCATTCAGATCTGGATGATGTTGATGCGGAACGGGCTTATCAGGATGCGTTGTTGCGGGATGAGATATGGCTGCCGGTAGTATATGGTGCAGGGCACACTTTTGCCGGACCATTCTTTTCCCGTAGATCAGGTTTATGCCTGGCGTGTTTGAGTTGGCGGGTGAAACAAAACAGAAGTGTATTGAACTGGATTGTGGGACATACAAAGAATGCAGTTCCAATGCCCTTGTATGTCCCGGTTTCTCTTGTGACCAGTGTAAATGCAGGTATTGTTGATCTAGTAGCCTCTTATGGCTCTTCCGGAGATAAAATGATAGCTGTTGATACACTGGGCAAGGCAGTGGTTCATTTGTTGAAGCGGCGTCCTGAATGTGTTGTTTGCGGTGACCCGCTGCTGGTAACCCGGCAGATGTATGAGCCATTTTCTATTTGTGATACGGGGTATGCTAATGCACCGGGTTATCGTACGGTAATGCCGGCTGCTACATGGGAAAAGATGAAGCATCATATTAATCCTGTTGCAGGTGTTTTATCAGAGCTGCGTGCTATTGCCGGCGAAACATCCATGCATGCACATGGGGCCGTATATCCTGATACACCTGTGAAGGATAAACCGGAAGCGAATGAATTTTACAAAAGTGCATTTGGGAAAGGATATTCTGCACTTGCATCTAAGGTGAGTGCTTTGTGCGAGTCTATTGAAAGAAGGAGTGCGAGATACCGGGGAGACGAACCTGTTTTTAAGGCTTCTTTGGAAGAGTTAGACCCATATGCAATTGCTCCGCATGCCATTCAGCATTTTCATGCAACACAATTATTACAACCTGATGCTACACATGCCCTGGGACCAGTCCCCTTACCACTAACCGATGGACAGGTTATGAACTGGTTGCCTGCCTGGTCGCTGAGAGATCAGGAGAGGCGGTATATACCCGCAGAAGCGGTTTTGTATGGGCTTCCCTGGCCTGAAAATAACCGGGTGGCCATATTTGAATCCAATGGGCTTTCAGCCGGAAATACCAGGGAAGAAGCGATTTTACAGGGGGTACTGGAACTGATAGAACGTGATGCAACAGCTATATGGTGGTTTAATGGTTTGAAACGACCCGCTTTCAATATTGATATCATGGGAGAACATGGTTGGTTTCATACTGCATTACAGCAGCTAACTGCTGCCGGATGGTCTGTACACTTCCTGGATTTAACCATTGATACTGTTACACCGGTAGTAGCCGCTGCAGGCTATTTCGAAGGAGGCTTCCTGGTCGGGTATGGCTGCCACTTTGATCCCCGTACAGCGATCATCAGATCTCTCACAGAACTGATACAAATACGTGCGCTGATGAAACCTGTAATACCACCTGCCGGTTTAAACACAGATTATCTGTATCCATCTGCAAATGCAAAGGTGATTCAATTTGAGTCATATGATTTCACCAGACCACCAGTGGTTTCAGAAATGTGTACTGAAGGAATAACAAGATTGGCCAGGCTGGGTATCGATACAATTATAGTAGACTGTACCCGTCCTGATATTGGACTACCCGTTATTAAAGTCTTTGCACCTGGTCTCAGGGCATTCAGGCCCCGGTTTGGCTCCGGGCGGTTATATGAGATACCTGTTACAGCAGGTCTTACAGATAAAATACTTACCTACTCAGCAATGAATCCTTTATGGATGACTCCTCAACCATATCACCCGGGTGAAATACGCTGAAATAGGCGTTTCAAGTGCAGGTATCTACTTTTGAATTGTAAGTCGGCGGAGCTCCTAAACTGACACAAAATAAAAAGGCGGATACCGAAAAGCCTGAACAGAGTAGGTATAAATAAACAAATCCCAAAGAAATGAGTACTTATATTTTAAAAACAGCATTTACAGACAGACAACTGGATATTCTGTATGCTACCGGTACCAATGTTGTTGTTGCAAAACCTACTGGCGGATCAAGCCCAAATGTAGCCTGGCAGGTATTCAAACCTATGCAGTCAAACAGGTTGTCATGGGGAGAAGAATATGGCATTTATGCTTCTACATCATCCGTTACAAATGGCGCTGTACTGTCTCAGTTATCCAGCGTTCCTGTAGGAGCTGCCATGAACAAATTATATACACTGGAACCATCCGCTGTAATTTCAGGTCCGGCCAGTGGCGGTACTCCATCTTCATTCACGCTCCAGAATAAATATGCTGCAAAGGATTATATGACAGTTGGCCTGTTCCAGGATGCGAACATAAATGGAATCGATATTCTGGGGAACGCGCTTTCCGCAGCACCGGTTTTATTAGCCAGCACTGCAGTGATGACTCCTTTCACTATTGTTTATATCTGGCTCCAGTCCCAGGTTGTCAGTAACACAGTAGTAACTACCGTTACATCTCCAATGACCATGTTGAAATTTGGTGGTGATACTACTGAAATTTCAGTAAGTTATGACAGTGCATCAGGAAAGTTCCTGCCTTCTGCTTCTGCTACCCAAAGAAGTCTTGCAACAGACTTCGCTTATCTGGAAGCCTCTTTATAATCCCACTGCATTTAAATTACCGGGGGGTGATTTATCACCTCCCGGTTAAACACAAAGAAAATGGAAACTTTCATCGAAGAGTTACTATTTGCGATGCAGCAGCAGAATCTTGTGTATAACAGTGATTTCAGGTATTACAGCAATAAGGTAATCAATGGGAATAACATTGATTACAAAACACCGGATGGGTGGTTGTATGATGATCCCGGCAGAAATGGAAAGATTGGTTTTGATCCTGCAACTAACAGGTGTATCATTTTCAAAAGTGAAGATAATAGCCTGATGCGTTTCAGTCAGGCGCTTCACGAGTTTCCAAGATGGCAGCAGATGTTGTACGGAAAGAAAATCACGGCGAAGATTAAACTGAGTATCTCCACTGTGAGCGATGTAAGTGTAACACTCTCTGACGGGATTGATGCGAGTACTGTAACAAAGAAAGGCATCGGGGATTTTGAAATAGATGTTCAGCTGGTCATAAACTCCAAATCCACTTCCATTTTATTATCTGTTGAAAGTAAAGCTCCGTTTGTTACGATTGCCATTGCAAATGTATGTGCTAATGCAGGTAACATCGCCCTTAAAACGCTTCCCTGTGTTGTCCAGGGGATCATAGGGGAAAGGAGGCAATATATTTCTACTGATAATCCTCCCGCTGAAGAACTCTCTCTTTGTAACAAGTCTGAAGAACTGGGTGCTGATTATACACGATTGAGCAGTGTGATCAATGGCAGATTCGGAACAGGTATCAACAAGCGGTCCATGCTTCCCGATATGCGGGGTTATTTCAGCAGGGCATGGGACCACGGTGCAGGTACTGATCCGGATGCTCCATGGAGAACTCCGCTGGGAGGAACTGTGAAAGGAGACAATGTGGGAACTGTGGAGATTGATGAATTTCTTACACACGATCATCAGTTAAGCTTTTCCATGAATAACTCCATACTGGGAGGAAAAGAAACTGCTGCTGTTACACTTAATGCACAAGCTACCTCCAATACAAAGCCTGTTGGGGGGAAAGAAACCAGGCCCAAAAATCTGGCTGAGTTATATACGATCAAATGGGCCTGAATTAATTAACAAATTTAAAACTTAATAATTATGCCGGTTTTTAATTTAAGATGTGCTAACAGATCTCAGTCTGCACAGGATTGGGCGATCTTTAATGGTCCTTCATTTACTTTGCAACCCGATTTCGTAAATAGCGGAAACGTCAACATGACTAATACCTACACATTCAGGATCGCTGTTAATACAAACAATAGTTTTGGGCATGCAGACCTGACCTACACAGCCGGAACAAATGTATGGACGCTTGCGAGTCTAACACCTAATGAATGGGAGCTGGCGCAGGGAAATGGTATTGTAACTGTAAGATGTTTACTGGAAAATGTAAATGAAGACGATGCTCCTTCGTATACTGCCGGGGTTCCTGTATTAGACGATGAGGCCGGGGTAGGCAATGTAAGTTATCCGGCCTACCAGTTATATAAGGATGAGGACCGTACTACTTATTGCAGCTCCAGGAAGGTAGGTAATCATGAGGAAGGTAACCAGTGGATTAAACTCTGTCTGGCAGCTCATCCGGGTACGCGGGTACAAGGGCCGCCCTGGACAAGTGAGGATCAGAAAGGTGTAATATGGCCTGACTAATCTGGTTTAATTTTCCGTATAATAGACAAAGCCTTCAAATCTTTGAAGGCTTTGTCTATTATTTACCTTGTATACTTATGTTTTAACCGGAGATGAGAGTGAGTGCGGTCAGCAGTTCCTGCTGAAAACTTTTTCCTTTATCCTGATTGTACCAGTTTTGTAGCTGTAGCTTCGTTTCCTCCTCATCTACCTGTTCTTCCCTGAGGCGATAGAAAAGCTGCTGACAGGCCAGTGGTCTGGGTCCCCACACCAGCAGATCCTCACCATCGTCGTTTCTGATGATTAGTTTGGGAATAGACCTGGTTTGTTTTGGGCCGGTGAGATAATGTTCTATCAGGAATGGTGGAGCATCACGAAGCTGAAGGTCCAGTCTGATGAGTGGATTTGGCTGGATAAGCTTGTAAATAAACGGCAGGATATGTGCAGCATCCCCACACCAGGGTTCGGTAATCATAATCCACTGCTGTCCGGATTTAATACTTTTAATTAATTCTGCCAGTTCATTATTTAATTCTCCTACTTTAAGCCAGCGCTGTTGCCTCGCCCAATTGAGCCTGGTATAATTTACATACGCCGGATTTTCGTATGGATGGATGGTAAGTTCACCATTTAATACGGACTGAAAGTATAGTAAGTAATCTGCAAAATCCATTTTCCTATTATTTAATAGCCACAAATTTACCTGGTAAACGTATTTGCAGCAAGGTTTGTTTGAATACCATTTAGTTGTAACCGCCTAATAATATACCTTTGTCATGAAATAAATGCATAAAATTACAATGAAACTTATTGCAAATGGTCGCATTTGGATTGAGACAGAGGAAGGGCCATTTCTCGGTTATGGAAGAATTGAACTACTGCAAAAGATTAATGAGCTGGGCTCTTTGAAAAAAGCCGCTACGGAAATGAAAATCTCTTACAGACAAGCATGGGATTTTGTAGATCAAATGAATAAAAGGACCGCTAACCCCTTGGTTATTCTCGAAAGAGGAGGAAAGGGAGGCGGAGGCGCTGTCCTTACTAAAGAAGGAGAAAAAGCTATACAATTATTCAATGATCTTAATACATCTTTTCAACGCTTTCTTGCCGAAGCCATTTCCGGAATGAATAAGAATAAATAATTCCTATTCTTTAGCAAATTGTACAATCATTGTAGTTACTTCCCATATCCAACGGGCTGGTTTCTTTTCACCCGGTACTATTACCCGGAATGGTCCTTTATTTGCAGGTAAAGGATTTCCATCCATCTTGTCTGCAAGAATGATTACGCGATTGGTGAATGTTGAATCCAGTTCAGGGAGAGAGAATAATACTTTATAACCATCACCAGACTTTACCAACAGATATTTTGCCATGTTCTCCCCACGAAGTTCAGCTCCAAGGGTAACACCTGCCTGCCGTAGAATATCTGATAACGGAACACCGGAAAAAAGATGTTCTTTACCATCCCGGTCCGCAGAACGAACCTCCACTCTTCTCATATTGGCCAGGTCTGCCAGGCCAAGATTTAAAGGATGTGTTACTTCTCCTTTCACAGTGACAGTGGGTTGTTTCTCAGTACTCTGTCCCCAGACAAGAGGAGTATAGAAAACAACCAAAAGAAGGAAATATACATATTTCATCGTAAGAGGTATTTAAAGATTGTGAATATGAGGTGAAAAATATAATCAGGTGCTTTCCCATCGATATTAAAAATACGAATAATTGAAAAGGATTTTATTTAAATAAAAAAGCCTTCAAACCGAAAGATTTGAAGGCTTTAAAGCTTGATAAGTCTTATTGTATATCCCAAATACCTGCTGAACGTTCCAGATTTACCAATGCAGCGGCATAATTAAATAATGATTGATAATAGTTTTGTTGCACGTCGTTGTAAGTACGTTGGGCATTTAATACTTCCAGTAAAGAAGTTTCTCCACGTTTATAACTGTATATTTTGCCTGTTAATACTTTTTGCGCTTCAGTGAGCAAACCACTTTTAAATTGTGATACCTGTTTTTGTGCTGCTTTATAATTGAAGTAGGATTGTGTTACTTCTGTCTGAATTTGCAATAATACCTGGTCATATTGAACTGCTGATTGCCTGATGGAATATTGCGCAGCTTTCATCTCACCTTTATACCTGTTGGAGAACTTTAAAGGAATGGAAATGCCCGCATTGATGCTTCTGTAGGCTGGGGTAGGGGCTATGTCATTAGTAGCTTCACCACTATATTGTACACCCGCTGAAATGCCCAGATCAATTTTCCTGTTGGCTCTGATCAACTGTAAATTTTTATCGGCAACAGTTTTATTATTGATTGCTGCCACAACATCAGCCCTGTTATTCTGTGCATTGATAATTAAAGTACCCAATGCAAAATCCCTTTCCAGGTTATCTGAATCCGATATGGGAGTAAGTAATGTATCGGACTGTGCTTTGCCTGTATTAATGCTTAGTTGCACTAAAGCAGTTTTCCAATCGGCTTCGTTTTGATAAAGGCTGTTCAATAAACTACCTGCTTCTAATTTTGATTGCCTTGCATCCACCTCTGTAATAGCACCTAACTTAAAACGGATAGCATCTGCATCAGCCAGTTGTGCCATGGTGGCATAAGAATTTTGCTGTACCTCTAACAGATTATATTGCTGCAAAGCATTAAAATATGCAATGGAGGCATCTGCCTGAAGGTTGCGGAAATAATCCTGTAGCAGGGCTTTGCTTAATAACACCTGGCTTTGTGCAAGATCAATTCTTGACTTGCGTTTACCTCCTAATTCTAAAGTGGTACCAATACCAGCATTATAGCCCTGCCCCAGATGTTTACTTGATTGTTGATTATCATAAGCCCCAAAAGTTAATTGAGGATCAGGAAAAACTTTGGCAGATTCAATACCAGCTTCCGCAATATTGACATTGTATTGCTGTGCTGCATAACTGAGGTTTTGCCTGCCCACCAAACTTAAATATTGGGTGAGTGATAGTTTTGTTTGCACGAAACCCGTATCCAATTGTGCATGTGCTGTCATGCAGATGCACAGGATTATCCACATTGATAAAATATATTTTTGCATGAACTTATTTATTCATTAGATGATGAAGCTTGTTTATAATCGTCCTTCCCCCATTTATTTTCCATCATATAGTATAAGGCCGGTAAAACAAATAGTGTAATGGCGGTTGCCACAAAAAGACCATATACGATCACGGTTGCCAGTGGTCTTTGTACATCAGAACCGATGCCCGTTGCCAGGGATGCGGGTAACAAACCCAATGCTGCAACGGTGGCGGTCATTAATACAGGACGGAAACGGTCTTCAGCCCCTTCCACAACAGCTTTAAGTAAATCGTAGCCTTGTTTTCGCAGGTCGTTTATATGCGAAATCAATATCACACCATTTTGTATGGCTACACCAAACAATGCAATGAAACCCACTGCTGAAGAAACATTCAATGTCATGCCTCTGATGTTCAATGCCAGCATCCCCCCGAACAATGCCAGTGGCACAATGGATAAGATCAGCCCTGCCTGGCGGAATTTACCGAATGCACCATAAAGCAATAAAAACATGATGGCCAGTGCCAGTGGAACAATTATCATCAGCTTTGCATAAGCCCTGTTCTGATTTTCAAATTGCCCGCCCCATTTGATATTGTATTTTTCATGATCGTACTTTACGGTACGTTCAATTTTGCTCTGTGCTTCCTTTAAAAAAGCTGTCAGATCATTGCCACGTAAATTGAGTTTCACGGTCAAATGCCTTTTGTTTAATTCCCTTGTAATGGTGCTTTCCCCGGTAGCAGTTTTTACCGTTGCAATTTGCGACAAAGGAATTTTTGCTCCTGTTTGTGAAGTGAGCATCAGGTTGGAAATTTTCTCAGGTGTATTACGGCTTTCTTCATTATAGCGACAGATAACGTCATACACTTTATTGCCAACAAATACCTGGGATATAGCTTTCCCGCCAATAGCTACTTCAATCAGTTCTGCCACATCTGTTACATTCAGTCCATAGCGGGCCACTGCGTCTCTGTCAACAGAGATCTGCAATTGAGGCAATGGGGGTTCCTGGTCGATGGCTACATCTACAGCACCTTTAATGCTTTTAATGGTGGTCATGACGTTTTCAGCAATCTGGCGTGTTTCTTTAAAATCATCCCCATATATTTTTACCACCAGTTCGCTGTGTGCGCCTGCAATTTTATCCATTACACCATCGATCATAGGCTGACTGAACCCAACACTGTACCCCGGCATGGTTGCATATTCTTTGGCCAGGTCGTTAATCAGGTCGGCTTTTGTCCTCCCGTTCTTCCACTCACTATAAGGCTTGATGCCAATGCTGCATTCAAAGTGTGAGGCTGTCCATGGATCTGTACCATCATCGTTACGCCCTGCCTGCACCATCATATAGGTTACTTCGCTATACTTCATGGTATGTTGCCGTAACGTATCACTCATTTCTTTCGATTTCTGTAATGATACACCGGGAGGCAGTTGCACCTGCAACCAAATAGAACCTTCATCCAAAGGGGGTAAAAAATCTTTACCTACGGTGATGGAAAGAATAACTGCACTGATTAAAACAAGTACCAAAGGGATGAATACCCGTTGGGGAGTCTTCATTACTTTTTTACCACCTTCAAAATAGGCTTTGGTTAATTTTTCCAGCCATTTATTATGGAATAATTTGCGTGGCTTCCGGTAGACCGCATAAGCCAATCCTGGTATTAATAGCAATGCAACCGCCAATGCACCCAACAATGCAAAACCAACAGTAAAAGCCATTGGGGTAAACAGTTTCTTTTCTACCCTTTCAAAAGAGAACAGGGGCAGGTAAGCAGTAATGATGATAACGGTGGAGAACAAGATGGGTTTGGCTACTGCCAGTGCCCTTTGCCCTATGGTGGTTTCCTGCAATTCTTCCGTAGGACTTTCCTCTCTCTTTTTCAAAATGGTTTCCATCATTACAATGGCACCATCCACTATAATCCCAAAGTCGATAGCACCAAGCGAAAGCAGGTTTGCCGGAATATTTGTAAAGTGCATCAGGATGAATGCGATCAATAACGCTAATGGAATGGTGATGGCCACAATTAATGCCCCACGCCAGTTACCGAGAAAAACGATCAGCACAATAATTACCAGACTCATTCCTTCCAGTAGCGTATGCGATACTGTATGCAGGGTGGTGTCAACCAGGTTGGTTCTGTCTATATACGGCCGGATGCTTACACCTTCAGGTAAGATGTTTTTATTAAGGTCCTCAACAGCAGTATGGATACCTTCCAGTACTTTGGATGGGTTCTGACCTTTTAATAATAATACAATGCCTTCATCACCTTCGCTGTAATTTACCTTTCTGTCGGTATAACCTAAGATACCTTTGCGTTCCAGGTTTCCGTATTTTAAAGTTCCTACATCATTCAGGAATATGGGAACTCCATTTACTGATTTCACCACTACCTTTCCTAAGCCTTCCAGCGTTTTTACAAGGCCAATGCCACGTACCACATAACCCAGATCACCTCTTGTTAATACACTGCCTCCTGAATTGGTATTGTTGTTATTGATGGCAGTTTGTACATCGGTGAGGGACAATTTATATTGTTCTAATTTTCTTGGGTCCAGTTCTATCTGGTATTGAGTTGTAATACCACCAAAGTTGGTAACGTCGGCTACACCCGGTACCTGCTTAATGCGGGGAATAATCTTCCAGTTCTGCAGGTCTGTGATTTCTCTGAGATCATGGCCTTTGCTCTCTATGATATAACGATAAATTTCACCAATGGGTGAGGTAAGCGGGTCTAACCCTGGTTTCGCGTTATAAGGCAGATCCACATCGTTCAGTCTTTCTGTGATGCGTTGTCTTGCCCAATAATCTTCAATACCATCTTCAAACACAATAGTAATGATAGACAGCCCGAACGTGCTTTTACTGCGCATTACGTGCATACCGGGCATACCATTTAGAGCCCTTTCTACTGGAATGGTTATTTGTTGTTCTACCTCTTCTGCTGCGAGCCCCGGCACCTGTGTTACTACTTGTGAAGTAACATCTGCAATATCCGGATAGGCTTCAACAGATAGTTGTTTCCATGAATAATAACCGAAACAGGCCAGGAGTACAAATAATGCAACAAAAAGCCAACGTTTTTCTATTGCTGTGAATATTAATTTCTTCATGAACGATTTACTTTATTTTGCATCCAGGAGATAAAAACTACCTTCTGAAACAATCTTATCTCCATTGTTTAATCCTGATTGAATAACTATTCTTTCGCCTTGTGTACCGGCTGTTTCCACTTTGCGTTTTACATATTTCCCCGCAGCAGTTTCGACGAAAACGAAACTGGCATCATTCATCTGCAACAAAGCTTTTGATGGAATAAGAATAGCATTAACGGGTGCAACAATGAAATTTACGGTTACGTACATGCCGGGTTTGAGCGTATGATTGGTATTATTAGCAGCTATCAACACCTCTACGCTACGTGTATCTTCATTGACAATCTCCTTTACATGATATACTTTTCCCTGGATATGTTCTTCGGGTAGAGCCGCAATTTCAATATTGCATTCATCTAATTCATGGACAAAGCGGATGTCTTTTTCTTTTACCTGTCCAACAATCCAGATCTTAGATAATTCTGCAACAGTGGCAACACTGGCTGCATCATCTTTTATGAACTGACCTAATACTACTTTGTTTTCAATCACCTCACCTGCAATAGGTGAATGAACCACTAATGCCTGTCCTAATGAAAGTTTATCGGGATCTGCTTTGAATATTTTAATACCTATTACAGCATTTTCATACTCTTTCTTTTCTATGTCGTAAGCTGTCTGCGCTTCTTCCAGATCCTTTTGTGTACCTACGCCATTGGCAATTAAATCCTGCTGGCGCTTCAGCGTTTTTTCTGCCTGTTGCATCTGTGATTTCTCCTGGAAGAAAATCTTTTGTGCTGCAATAAAATCTGGCGAGCTTATTTCGAACAGCGGTGTTTCAGCTGTGGTTTTCATGCCCAACCGTAAATATGATTTTGTTACCCGTCCCTGAAAGGGAGGCGCAATTTCTGCATATTGGGTTGGGATGGCTTTTACCGTACCGGTGGTCAGCATTTGCAAACGATAGGGCTCACTTTGAACAGTTGTTGTTGTAAGTTTGTTTTGCAGGTTTGAATTTGCCGGAATAATGATGGTATCGCACTGAAGGATATAATTACTTTTTTCTGTTTCAGCCTGAGGGCTATGGCAGGAGTAGTTGATCAGGAGCATTCCACTGAACAATAATATTTCTCTTTTCATTTTCTAATTGAGCATCTGTTTAATGAGAGTTTGCCCCGCAAAACTAAAACAGCCCCATGGAAGGGGCTGTTAGAATTGCTTTAGAATGTTATTAGAAAATCATTAGAGAAATGAATATCAGATATGAGGCAATGTAAGGGTAAAGGTTGTGCCTTCGTTTTCTTTGGATAGAACAGAAAGATTGCCATTATGTAATGAAATGATTTTTTGGGTGAGGAATAGCCCAATACCATTACCTTCTGCAAATTTTTTGTTTGTCCCTCTGTAAAAAGGAGTGAAAATATGTTGTAATTCCTCATTACTGATTCCAATACCATTATCTGAAAAACTCAGGATAATTTGTTTGTCATTGTAAGAAATGGAAATTATACTTTGTTTGTTGTTAGAAAATTTACAACCGTTTTCTATTAAGTTTATAAAGGCTACTTTTAACAGATATTCATTGCCATTTATTGAAATGAAATCATCATTTTCAGTTTCTTTTTCAAAAATGATATTTACTTTATAGTCTGGCTGATTGCGAAGCACATCATTTCGGGCATCTAATAAAATTTCATCCGGTCTTACTTCTCTAAATGAAATTTCTGTCTGATCGTAACTGGCTTTTGCTAAATCCAGCAGACTATTGGAAAGTCGGATTAATTTCTGAATATCAGAAATGATATGCTCTATCGACTGTTGATATTCTGTATTGCTTCTTTCTTTTTGTATTGTAAGCTGCATTTCTGCCAGCATTGCGGTAAGCGGTGTTCTTAATTCATGGGAAATATTGGAAACGAAATGCTTTTGTGCATCAAAAGAGCTTTCAAGTCTGTTGAGCATCTCGTTAAAAGTGATGGCAAGTGCCGCGATTTCATCTTTCCGGTTACCTTCTTCCACTCTTAAATCAAGATTGGTAACGGTGATCCTTTTTACTTTTTGCACCAGTGATGAAACGGGTTGTAATGCCTTTTTTGCCAGGAATTGCCCAACAAAGAATATAATAACTATAGAGAAAAGGAAGGCAATGATAATAGTGTTGCGAAGGTTGGCAAGTTTGGTAAGTCCGTACTCGTCTTTTGCAGCTGCTGTAATTACATAATGTAACCCGTTGTGTTCATATAGGAAACCGACTACCTGTACATCTTCAAGGTAAAATTGAATTTCTTTGTGTGCAATGATATGGTCTATCATATGCTGTGTTTCTTTCACCTTATCTATTTCCACTGCATCATGGTACAATAGATGAAAAGCAGTATCGTAAATGGCTACTTCTTCCTGAAATAAAGCATTGGGTGCATTTTTATAGATGAGTTGTAAGACTGTTGGGGCAACCTTTGTATCAAATAAAAGATTAGCTTTTGTAGCTGCCTGTTGTTTCAATCTTTTAAAATATTCATCTTCCCTGGTCTCAGATGAAGTGAAATAAACAGTTAATGCAAACGCCAGTAATAATGCCGCAACCAACGAAGTAAACAATAGGGTAAGCCTTGTTTTAATTTGCATTGTCAGTCCTGTTTAAAGATGAAACCAAGACCCGGTTTGGTGTGAATGAGTTTAACATCAAAATCCTTGTCTATTTTCTTACGCAGGTAATTAATGTATACATCGATAAAGTTGGTCCCTGTGTCGAATGTAGTTTCCCAAACCTTTTCTGCAATTTCTGTTCTTGACAAAACCCTTTCCGGGTTTTGCATCATGTATTCTAACAATTTTAATTCTTTCGGTGTTAGAGAAATTTCTTTGTTGCTCCGTTTTACAATTTTGGTGTGTATGTTTAATTCAAGGTCTGCATATTTTAATATAAAGCCCTGTGAATTGCTTTTCCCATTATTGCGTTTTAATAAAGCGCGGATGCGTACATGTAATTCTCTTAAGTCAAATGGTTTTACTAAATAATCATCTGCCCCTGCATCAAACCCTTCTACTTTGTCATCGGTGGTCCCTAATGCGGTAAGCATAATAATGGGGGTATCCGGTAATACGTTTCTGATCTCTTTGCACAGATCCAGTCCATTCACTTTGGGGAGTATAATGTCAGTTATGATCAGGTCAAAACTGTTTTTTAATGCCAGTTTTTTACCTAATTCACCATCATAAGCAACAGTTACCTCATAAAATTGCTCTTCCAATCCCCGTTTGATCAGTTGTGCTACGCGTTCTTCATCTTCAATAACGAGTATTTTCATAAGAGTTATATTATGATCCTGTTATGCAAATATATTTCAAAAAGGTACGGTAATGCAGAAAATGCCCACAGTTTGTACTATAATCAAAACCTGAATATCCATAAAACAATTATTTATAGAGACAATACTAAGTATTTGTGTTGCAGCTTCCGGAGCAATGGACAACTTCCAAATTATGCAAGATTGGGTGTTTAGTCCTATATGAGCGAATATAGTATGTGCAATTAACCCCAACATTTCGCTGTTTTACCCCAAAGAACATTACTTCAACGAGAAACCACTGAAGTTTGTTACCTATATTAAATTATGTGAACATGAGAATGAAAATCATCATTTCCTTTGTAGTACTTTTTATAAGTACAGGTTTATTCTTTGCCTGTAAGAAAAGTTCTACGGAAAATCCTACAACTAGCGCTACTGTTACTGCACTAACATGTAGCTCCGCTGTTATTTCAAGTGCAGCAGTAGCCAATACTGTCTACAGTGGCACCGCTACAGTGCCATACACAGGAGGTAACGGCGCAAGCTATTCCGCAGGCAGCGGGATTTCCTCCACTGGAGTTACCGGCCTGACTGCTACCCTGGCTGCAGGTACTTTATCCAGTGCCACCGGAAACATTACTTATAATGTTACCGGTACCCCCACTTCGTCAGGGACCGCTAGCTTTGCAATTACATTTGGAGGTCAGTCCTGTTCCTTCTCAGTAACTGTCGGAACTGCGACAACTGATTGTTCTTCCGTAACGGGCGTAGAGAAAGTAGTATGTCTGGCTAACGCCTTTTTAGCTACTTTATCCACCACCCAACAAGCACAAGTCGTGCAAACACTTAGTTTGTCAAATGCCAAATTATGGAGCAATCTTCCGTGTGGGCTTAGCTGCCGTGATGGCATTGCATTCAGCAGTCTGTCGGCCACTCAGCTTGCTGCCGCATTGGCCGTTATACAGGCTGCGACCGGCACAACTACTGATGATGGGTACGACGAGTTTTATAAAATAAATGAAACAGATTCCCTTTTAGGTGTGGTAAGTAGCAGTAGCGGTTATAGTAAAGGGCAATATGTTATCTGCTTTTTGGGTACGCCGAGTACAACCGGCAAATGGATGCTACAGTTTGGAGGTCACCATTATGCAGGTAATATTACATACAATGCCGGTGCTACAATCAGTATTACGCCTTCACATCAGGGAGTCGAGCCAAAAAGCTGGACCACAGCGGGTGGAGCAGTAATCACTCCATTAGCATCCGAGCAATCTGTTATGGCCAATATGCTGGCATCTTTTACCTCTGCTGAACTAAGCAGCGCGAAAATTTCAGGTACATTTTCGGATGTGACGATGGTTCCCGGAAGCACCACCAATACTTTTCCTACAACCAAACAAGGTATACAGGTAAGCACACTCAGCACGGCTGCTCAGGCGAAGGTACTTGCGGCAATGGTGCCATGGATAAATGATCTGGATGCCACTTCTGCTGCCGCGTTTACCACCATTTATACCAATGAGTTGGCCAATACTTATGTTTGTTATGCGAGTAATACCAGCGGAACTTCCGGTAATGCCAGCTCCTTCTTTACCACCAATACGGATTATGTTCGCATCGACGGACCTAGCGTATGGATTGAATTTATATGCCAGACAGGGGTTGTATATCCAAGCCAGATCCATTATCACAGTGTGTTCCGCGATCATTCAAGAGACTATATCGGTTTATAACAGAATAATATGATTCCATTTTTTGACACTAACAGCCGCCGGACAATAGGACGGTGGCTGTTTTTATCTATCGCATTCATTTTGCATTCTCATGGCAGCTTCGCCCATCAGACACCGACAACGATCATATTGATGGATGTTAGTCCGGACAGGGTAGGACTGGAACTCCAGCTTCCACTGAGTGAGCTGGAATTAGCCTTTGGTCAGCCGGTCACCAAAGACCCTGAAACGCTCGTCGCCAGACTGGGGCCACAATTAAAGGAATACCTCCGGGCACACATTCACCCTTTTGTGGACAAAGAACATCCATGGATCGTTGATATCGGAGATATGACGGTCGCAAAAGGTGAGCAGGCGGCCAGCGGCCCACCTTATTGGGAGTTAAACGTTCACCTGCTGATGCTGCCACCATCTGGCGTAAGTACCCGGAAATTCACGCTGGACTATGATGTTATCATGCATCAGGTCATCAATCACGCCGCATTTGTTTCTATCCGCAACGACTGGGAAACTGGTAAAGCTTCCGGAACGCCGGTAGAAGCAGGGGTGATCCATTGGGATATGAAAGACAATGTCATCTATCCTCTGCAGATTAATCTTGAAAAAGGCGATTGGTGGACGGGATTCAAAAGCATGTTTTTTCTTGGGACACAGCATATTAAAGAAGGTACCGACCATCTTCTTTTTCTTCTGGTGCTGCTGATGCCGGCGATGTTGCTGGTACACCAAGGCCGATGGGGACGTTTTGGAGGAGTCAGGTATTGCGTGATCAGAGTGTTGAAAATAGTGACCGCCTTTACAATAGGGCATTCGATTACGCTTCTGATTGGTGCAATGAATTGGGTACGCTTACCCACTCAACCGGTAGAGGTGCTCATTGCGATCTCGATACTTGTCTCAGCCGTACATGCCATCCGTCCTGTTTTCCCGGGGAAAGAGGTATTTGTGGCCTGTGGGTTCGGCTTGATCCACGGTTTGGCTTTCGCGTCGGTACTTGCTAATCTTCATTTAGGAGCAGGACCTATGGCTTTAAGCATTTTGGGTTTTAACATCGGCATTGAAGTGATGCAGCTGGCTGTAATTGTCGCGATCATTCCCTGGCTGATCCTTCTTAGCCAGACACCGTTATATCCTTCTGTAAGGGTGGCAGGGGCGGTGCTTTCGGCCATAGCAGCTATGGGATGGATCATTGAACGGGTTACCGGCTACCAGAACGTAGTAACTGCCGGAATAGGGCAAAGTACCAGGTATATGGCGATGGCAGTAGTTGCTTTGGGAGTATTATCACTAATCAGTTATGTTATTTCGCGTAAAAAACTTGCATCATAAATATGATTTCTTAATATTGAGTTTTAAGTACTGGTGGCATGAAATTATCGCATCTACAGAAAATAATATTGCAAATTACAGGCTGCTTACTATTTTTAAGTCAGCCAATCTGGCTTCCTTCCAGGCCGCCTGAAGAGGCCTTTCATCTATTTTCCAGGCCGATATTGCGTGATTATAGTGCCAACGCATTAATGCTTATCTTTTTTTATTTACATTACTATCTGATAATACCTAAGTTTTACTTTACAAGGAAATATCTGCTCTATTTTTCAATCTCCATTTTCGCCTTTTGCTGTATTGTTCTATTACCTTCTTTAATGACAGGCAGAAACCCTTTTTCCTCACATCAGAATCTGCCTTTCCCAGCCCACGGCCACCCTGTCATTCCATTTTTTGAAGAAATTAAACATCATGTTTTTCTTTTTATAGCTGTTGTTACATTTTCACTTTCACTCAGAACCAGAGCACGATGGTATGAGGCAGAATCCCAGCGTCAACAGGCAGAGTTAGCCAGTTTGAAAGGGCAGATTAACCCACATTTTCTATTCAATACTTTAAACAGTATTTATTCCCTTGTTGTGGACAAAGATGATGCTGCAGCAGATTCAATTGTGCATTTATCTGAATTGATGCGGTATATCATTAAAGAAGCAAAAGACGGGAAAATACCATTAGCCAAAGAATTAAGCTACCTGGATAACTATATAGAATTACAACGTGCAAGATTAGGTAATACTGTAGCGGTAAACTTTCACGTTCTTACTGAAGATGCAGACGGATTAAATATTGCTCCATTATTACTTATTAGCCTTATAGAAAATGCTTTTAAATATGGGGTCAATCCAGACGAAGAATGTAGTATTAATATTGAAATTACGGTCATAAACAGGTGCCTGAATTTAGTTGTGCGCAACAAAAAGGTTTCCAGAATATCCACTATTACATCTAGCGGAATTGGTATAGACAATACCAGGGAACGCCTACAGCTAATTTACCCATTAAAGCATTCCCTGCAGATTGAAAATGAATCGAAATATTATACTGCTAATTTATCAATTGAATTGGTATGATCAGAGCAATAGCATTAGATGACGAACCTCCGGCTTTAAACATCATAAAAGCCTTCTGTTCAACAAATCCTGATGTATCCTTAGAAAAGGTTTTTACCAGTACAGATAGAGCATTGTCATACATCAATAACAATTCCGTTGATCTTATTTTATTAGACATTAATATGCCCACTGTTAGTGGGATCGATTTTTATAAAAGGATATCACAGGATATTATGGTCATTTTTACAACATCCTATACAGAGTATGCTGTGGAAAGTTATGTTATAAATGCTATTGACTACCTGGTGAAACCCTATACACGCAAAAGATTCAACCAGGCTATCAAAAAGGCTCTTGATTTATATAGCATGCGCAAAGTTGCATCGCAAGCCGGAGAGCTGTACCTAACGGTACGATCGGATTATGGTTTGATGAAGGTCTTTTATACGGATATAATATTTATTGAGGGATTGGATAACTATCTGAAAATTCATTTAACTAATAAACAACCCATTGTAGTAAGACTCACCATGAAAGGCTTAGTCGAAAAGTTACCTGTTCAACAATTCATTCGGGTACATAGGTCTTATATCGTTTCATTAAAACATGTATCTTATTGCCGCAACAAACTAATTACGCTAACAAATAATGAAGAGATCGCATTGGGCAGCAGTTACGAACAAGAATTTATGAAAAGAATGACCTAAGTGGAAATGTTTTCTATGCATGGAAAATCTACCAGATATCTTCTTCATAAAAGGTGGTATTCATCATGCAGGCAGCATGTTTATATATCAGAGTTAGTATTGCGATAAGAGGTTATTCCCATGGGTAATTGTATATGATAACCACTAATGAAAAAATAATTTACGCGACATTTTGTTCAAAAAAAGCTATATTTGCGCATATTGAATTATCTATATATAGATAATTCTACGTCTTCCGTAACGATGTTTTAGCAAATCTTTTTGCGGGCATAAACGGCTATCATAATCTAAAAGATCATGTTATGCCTTTATATGCCTTTATCATTCTTCGACAGAAAATTCCTCCATAATTATTCTACCAATCACGAAAGTTGTATCGCTTAATCTTAGCGGTAAATTCTATTTTTTACAAAAAATTAGCACAGAATAAAATGACGATAATAATTATTGGTGCAGGTATTGGAGGATTATGTCTTGCACAAATGTTGAAGAAAAATGGAATAAATGTTCAGGTTTTTGAACGGGATGCAAATGCTTCTGACAGGCGTCAGGGTTATCGTCTTCATCTTGATGCAGATGGTATTTTAGCTATTCAGGAATCATTACCTGAAAAACTATTTGAATTGTTTGAACTAACATCAACAAATCCATTAGCATATACAACAATTTTGGATACAGCGTTAAAACTGAAGAGACGATTTCCCATCGATGAATACAGTAAGACAGAACACCATATTGAGACGGGAGTTGCCAAACACCTCAATGTAAATAGAGCCACATTAAGGGAAATATTACTGATTGGATTAGATGATATCTGCCATTATGGAGCTAAATTAGACCATTATGAGGCAGATGAGAAAGGAGTAACCGCATTTTTTGAAGATGGAAGAATTATAAAAGGAGATTTACTGATTGGTGCAGACGGAGCAGGCTCTGTCGTAAGGAAACAAAGAGCTCCTGAAGCAAGAATTATGGACTCCGGTGCCAGGGCTATCTATGGACGTATTAAATTAGAGGATGCGAGAAAGGTATTACCACAACTATGTATTGCAGATGTTTTCACTGCAGTCTCAGATGCCCGTAAATTGATTTTGGGTGTAGGACCAATCATTTTTCCGGTACGTCCGGAATCTGCAGCTCAAAGTTTAGGTCTTGATAACACATTAAGCGAACAACACGATTATGTAGGATGTATTATTTCGGGGCGTAAAGAATTTTTTGGTTCTGATGATACAGAAGTAAGAAGGAAAACAAGCGATGAGTTACAACAAATGGCAGTTGAACTTTTAAGTGACTGGCCAAGCGAAGCATCATCTGTTCCTGCAGCTGGTGAAAAAGGTTCTTTTTTTTATATTGAAATGAATTCCAGTATTCCTTTTGATTTAAAGCCACATCATAATGTTACTCTTTTGGGAGATGCCATTCATAACATGACACCCAGTTTGGGAAGAGGTGCCAATGTAGCCCTAAAGGATGCAGTGCTTCTTGGAAAGGCGCTTATTGAAGTAGCCTTAGGAAAAAAAGCGTTAGTCAATTCTTTGGCAGACTATGAAAAGGAAATGACGGAATATGGCTTTAATGTTGTTCGTCACTCAGCCGAAATGGGAACAAAGTTATTGGGACAAGACCCGCTAGCAGAATAAGATGGAAATGGATGTTCTAATCAACATTTGAAAAATAAATTTATAGCCGTACAGTGTTTGCTGTACGGCCATAATCCGTAGATTTTAACCGGCAAACCGATAGGCCTTTAAAGTTGTTTCGCCTTATACAAACAAAATTATACTTACAACATATGCAGGAATGGAATAATTTTTATGTAGCAGTTGCGGGTTCTGCAGCGGCTTTGACAGGACTACTTTTTGTTGGCATTTCCATTAGTTTGACAAAAATATTATCAAACCCGAGACTGCCAATGAGGGCATCTGTCTCTCTAACGCTATTGCTATCTATTTTGATATTTTCAGTGCTTTTGCTTGTGCCACAAAAAACATTAACCTGTATTGGTTACGAAATTACTATTCTTGGATTTATTGTTTGGGGCATTGTAACAAGAACTGATTTCAAAATACACAAGCAAGTGCCAAAGGAATACAAACGGCAGTCTCTTTTTTATTTATTTATCGACCAACTCGCAATTATTCCATATGTCATTGGAGGATTTTGTATTTTATTCATTGGCGAAGTCGGACTTTATTGGTTAGTGCCTGCTATTGTTTTATCATTTACAAAAGCCGTTTTAGATGCCTGGGTTTTACTTGTAGAAATTAACCGATGATTATAAGAAATTAGGGGATCAGCGCTTAAAATCCTTCAAACGCAAAAAAGCCTTCAAATCTTTCGACTTGAAGGCATTAAGGCTTGCGGCCCGAGGTATCATAACCTGGAACCAAAAGAAGCCTGTCAGAATTTAATAGTAAGTTTCTGTGAAACAAGTTTGTCATCCTTGTAGTATTCAAAAAACCATTCCCCGTTTTTTCTAAACACAATACCTTTTTCAACACCATTGTCCGCAATGAAATTATCAGGTTGTGAAGTTTTTAGTAAGGTCATTACTTTCTTAGGGGAGGTGTCAATCAGTTGGTAGCCATTAGCATTCGCCTGTGCATATAAGACATCCTTATTGTCAGCGATTGTAGCGGGCGTAGCAGCAACTGTTGCGGGTGAAGCGCCGGGAGCCGGTTGTGTAGCCTGCATGGTCCCGCTGCTATCGTATTTATATTGTGCCGCTGACAGAGATACAAATGCCTTTCTTAATGCATCTCTATAAACTGTATTCCACTCTTTCTCCCTGCTTATTCCTTCCTCACTTTTATAGACAATATTGCCCTGACAATCTTTTAGCAACAGGGTTAAACTAGTGGATAGAAATTTTCGTTTCTCTACAAGTTCCACGTTTAGCGCACTACATTTATTATTGATAATCTCAGCGGGCAACACGTCGGTAGTCATGAGGCTCGTGAACCCTACGCTTTCCAGCAGGGATTTGGTAAGCGTATTAATTCCATATTGATCATCCTGTTTAAATATACCAAATCGTTCAGGTACTAACACGTACTTGTAATGATTGAGGGTATTTTGTGACCGGGCTGTAATGGCAAAAAACATTGCCAGCATGAGGATAACTACTTTCATATACATAGAATTGTAACGAAGATAAACAAAATGCCTGTAAGAAAATGGAGGCCAGGTATAGCCTTCAGATTATTCTAATATTTGGCAGGCATCCTTTCCTAAAGGTTTTGTATGGTTACAGGGAGGCTATTGGCAGCTTTACTCCTATCCCTACGTGACCTTCATTACAGGTACCACGCACTTTTTAAATATTTGTAATTTACGGGTGATATTTCATGCATATAATACACATAGTTATAAACACTCATGATAGCAATGAATAATCATAGTTTATCAACGGTTAAACAGCGTGAAGCTTTTTTTATGGCAATTTACAAAAAGGTGTTTCCCATCGTTGCGCGTTACGTAGCGAGGATGGGGGGCAGCCTTGAAGAAGCACAGGATATTTTTCAGGATACGCTCGTTATATATTACGAAAAAGCTGCGTCTACACAGGCTGAAATCATTGTAAATGAGAAAGCCTATTTGGTAGGTATTGCTAAAAGGCTATGGTTGCAGCGTTATAAAGCAAGCAGCAGGAACCAGCCCTTAAATGATCAGGATATCGAAGTTGTACCTGATGAACAACTGGTCACAGAGAAAATACTGCATTACCTTGAAATTGCAGGTAAGAAATGCCTGGAATTGCTTAAAGCTTATTATTATGATCATTTGCCGGTAGATAATGTTGCTGTGATGTTTGGCTACTCAGGCAAACATTCGGCAACGGTAGCAAAATATAAATGCCTGGAGAAAGTCAGGGAGACAATTAAACAAAACTCATTGAACTATGCGGACTTCATTGAATAACATCAAAGCTATCGACGATTATCTTTTGGGGTGCATGGCCCCTGGTGATGCGGTTTTGTTTGAGGCGAACGTATTATTGAATAACGATTTGATAAACGAAATAAAGCATCAACAAAGCGCTCATGAGATTATCAGACAATATGGCCGCCAAAAGATAAAGGACGAGATTGTCGCTGTACAAGAAAAATTAGCTGCTGCTCCACAATACCTGGGCTATATGCAGCGCATCGCTAACCTCTTTAAATAGCAATAAAACATGGACACAGGTCGTAAAGAATTTAGAAAATATGCTGTTAAACATCACCGCATAGGTAGCCAGCATGTGGATAGGTACCTAAATAGTACAATATCTATCCCCCAAAACATGACGCCTTACATTACAGAGGAACGGCAACTTAATGTAGCACAGATGGATGTTTTTTCCCGCCTGATGATGGATCGGATCATTTTTTTAGGCGAACCTGTTGCAGACAGGATGGCAAATATAATTCAGGCGCAATTACTTTTTCTGCAATCAGTAGATGCTAAAAAGGATATCCAGCTTTATATCAATTCCCCTGGTGGTGATGTCTATTCGGGCATGGGTATTTATGATACCATGCAATTGATCACCCCTGACGTGGGTACCATTTGTATTGGTATGGCCTTTTCTATGAGTGCTGTTTTACTTTGCGCGGGCAAAGCAGGAAAGCGTGCCGTGCTACGGCATTCGCGTGTGATGATTCACCAGCCTTCGGGCGGAGTGCAGGGCGTTTCTGCAGATATCGAAATTACCGCGCAACAAGTAATAAAGGTAAGGCAGGATCTGTATAAAATCATCTCCAAACATAGCGGTCAGACCTATGACTGGGTTCATAAAGCATCTGACCGCGACTATTGGATGACAGGACAAGAAGCTAAAGAACACGGTATGGTAGACGAGGTGTTAGGGGATACGGATTAATAAGTAAATCAGAATATCATGAATGAAGAACAAATGTTTGAAAATCAAGCTCTAATTAAAAATGCTTATGCTGCTTTTAATGCCAGGGACATTGACGCGATACTCCAGGTCATGCATCCGGAAGTTAAATGGGCAAGGGCTTGGGAAGGTGACCATGCTAACGGGCATGATGAAGTTAAAGCTTATTGGGAAAAACAATGGAAAGAGATTGACCCGAATGTAACGCCGGTTGGTTTCCGTGAAAGAGAAAATGGGACTTTAGAAGTTGAAGTTGACCAACTGGTAAAGGATTTAGAGGGTAACATTTTATTTAAAGGAAAAGTAAAGCATATATATGTGATTAATGATGGTCTGTTGCAACAGATGGATATTGAATTAAGCTAAAGCGCTAAAAAGTTGCATGAATTGTTTGAAACAATTTTAAAGGATTAAAACCGGGGCTCTAAAGCAGTTGTTTTACCATGAAAGACCAGTTTATGTCTGCCTCCCCATTTATGTAATTCAATACAAACGGGAATCAATTCCCTTCCAAGAGACGTTAACATGTACTCCAATTCTGCTTTACTAACCAATCCATCTTTTTCTAATTCTTTCAATTGAAGTGTAAGCATCCTCTCTGTAATGTTAGGAATACTTTTTTTTAATTCACCAAATCGTTTTATTCCTTTATGCACATGCATCAAAATAGGAAGCTTCCATCTGCCACCCATCAATTGAAAGGCATACGTCAAATTACATTCTGTAAGAAATTGACGATTGATATTATTTGTTGAGTTCTCTTTTATAGCCATACTTACAAAATTGTCTGTCCTGTATTTTCCTTGTTCAGCATTAACATTGCAATATAAATTTAAACATTATTACAATGAACAAGGAAAAAATTCGGATTGGATTTATAGGATTAAATCCAGATAGTCATTGGGCATCGAGATCACATCTGCCGGCATTAAAAACGTTGACAGATGATTTTGAGATCAAAGGTGTGGCGAATTCTACGCATGCAAGTGCACAGCGCACAGCCAATGCATTGCAAATTCCGTATGCATTTGAAAATGTACAGGCGTTAATACATTCGGATGAAATAGACCTTGTAGTAGTGACCGTCAAAGTTCCCTATCATTATGAGCTGGTACGCGATGTATTAGCAGCAGGCAAGCATGTATATTGTGAACATCCACTGGGTAATGGATTAAAAGAAGTAAAACAACTGGCTGCACTAGCAGCCGACAAAGGTGTAGTTGCCGTTGTGGGAACACAGATGGTGGTTTCTCCGCAGGTAGTTTATCTGCAGGAACTCATTAATAACGGTTTTGTTGGCAAAGTGTTATCTACCACATTAATCGGCTCAGGTGGTCAATGGCGGGATGAAACCCTCAGAGATGTCTATTACATGTATGATAAGAATAACGGCGCTACTTTGCTGACAATTCCACTGGCGCATACATTGGCAGGTTTGATCAAAGTTGTCGGTGGTTTTGATCAACTCACTTCACGCATGACCAGTAATTATTCAACTGTTAAATTAAATGATACCGGAGAAGTAAAACCTAAAACGGCCGAAGATCAAATCATGGTAATGGGCACCTTGAAAAGTGGTGCAGCTATTTCCATTCATTATCGTGGTGGAATGTCCAAAGGCACTAATTTCCTTTGGGAGATTAATGGTTCTGAAGGAGATATACAGGTAACTGGTAATATTGGACATGGGCAATTAGCACAGCTTTCTATTTATGGTGCCGGACGTGAGGATAAGGCATTGAAATTATTAAATCCCCCTCCAGAAAATCCGGTAGCGGAGAATGTAGCGAGAATGTATGAATTGATAGCCGGGGATATAAAGAATGGTACTCGTAAAGCACCGACGTTTTATGATGCAGTGTCGTTACATACGGTGTTGCAGGCAATTGAAACCAATGAATGAGTTTAGTTAAGAACTGATTTCATCGCCCATATGGGAATAAATATTCTTGAAAAGCCAGAGGGATATAATCAATACTGAAATATACAAAAATTTAAAAGCCTTCAAATCTTTCGACTTGAAGGCTTTTAAAGCTTGCGGGCTGTAGGAGACGAAGTTCGAACCGGTATGAGAATGATTTATCTGAAATTCAGGAATTCATTAGTGAAAATAATTGCTACTGACAAGTTAAGAACTGATCACTTTTCGATGTTGTTTCCCCCAGTTTATCAAACTTTCCATAATTGGATACAAAGACTCACAATAGTCTGTAAGCCTATACTCTACGTTTTTGGGGAAATCGGGATCTTCAATTCTTAGTATCAGGTTGTTCAGTTGCATTACTTGCAACTCTTTTGACAGCATGGCAAACGTAATTCCCGGGATACTTTGGGCAATCTCCCGATATCGACAAAGACCATTATATAACGCTAAGACTACAGACATACGCCATTTGCCACTCAAAACATATAAGGCATCTTGCCCATACTTAATTTCCTGTTGGTTCTTTATCGTACAAATGTACTGTCTCCCCTTATTTTCTTCCATTGTCATGTGCTATGGTTTACTATAGCATTTTTAAGATCAGTCAATGCAGCTATTACTTTTGTTAAATATTGTAATAAAATTAAAGATTAATTCTCAAACTTTTTAGTAAAATGATAGTGACTAAACATAACAAATTATTGCACCTCAACATCGAAAACGGAGTGGCCAATATCACCTTCGATAATGCACCTGTTAATGTACTCAGCGCCTCTCTGATAAAAGCGTTACGGCAACTACTCGGGGAATTATCCAATAACAATGACGTTAAAGTCATCGTATTTGATAGTGCAAATCCTGATTTTTTTATCGCCCACGTGGATATAAATATTCTTGAAGAACAGGATATATTAGACGAATTGGGAAAGGCAGCACCGGATGGATTAAACATATTTCAGGCCGTTGGCGAAATGCTCAGAGAACAACCTCAATTGACGATCGTAAAATTGAAAGGCATTGCCCGTGGCGGTGGGGCTGAATTTATTGCAGCTGCTGATATGTGCTTCGCCTCTTTAGAAAAAGGGAAGCTGGCGCAATGTGAAGCGCTGATGGGTATTATACCTGGAGGCGGCGCGACACAATACCTATCTTCAAAAATGACACGTGGTCGTGTGTTGGAAATTATATTAGGAGCTGATTTATTCGATGCCGCTACTGCAGAGCAATATGGCTGGATCAATCGCGCTTTGCCGGATACTGAAATCGATACGTTCGTAGACCAGCTGGCACAGCACATTGGCGACTTACCGGAAGATGTAATAAAAACGACGAAAAAAGTTTTAGCCCCGGTAAGAAATGCAGAAGGTTTTAAAGCTGAAAATGATGGTTGGGCAACGCTGGTATTTTCTCCCGGAACGGCGGAGATTATGAAGAAAGCTATGGAAAATGGCGTGCAAACTGTAGCCGGTGAATTAAAGCTGGAAGAACTACTCAGAAGTTTAATGTAGTTCACCTGCGTTTCTTTCATTAATAACATGGAAAAGAGCAGTAACTAATTTATTCAGATCTTTAAAAACAATGCATTCCCAATGAAAGTGAACAATCCTAAATGCAGTAATACCTGACAACAATGAAACGAACGAAAATGAGCCTAAGTTTTAGCAGCAATTAGTATGCTCAATTAACAAAGCATATTCTTAGTTTCAAACCAGGGGCATTCGAACATATTGTAGATTGATAACCAATAAGTATATAAAATTAAAAAGACTTCAAGTCATTAACTTGAAGCTTTTTATATGCAGACTGTCTTGAGATTCCTCCATGTAATTAGTTGAAAATATTGAACAATACTGCTAATTATTACATTATAAATTTCATCCGTGTAAAGAATAAATTATGTAAATTAGAAAATTCTGCTATGAAACCTCTCTATGAAACAATTTCTACTATTGTGCTTAGCCCTTATGGTTGCGCTTTTTTCATTTTGCCAGAAAAGGGACAAATTGCTCTTAAAGGCATATCGCTCAAATTCTCCGGGAAAAATGGAACATTTTTTTGATACCTGGAAAAAGAACACTTCTCTTTCAAGTGCAGATATTAAAACTATGAATGACACCGTTCGAAATATTTACCAGGTTTTTCAGGAATTTTATACTCCTCTTAAAACTGAAGGGATTGGCAGTTATGAATGGGGACAGAGTTTCCATTATGCAGGGGCAAAATATCTTTTACTACAGGATAATATTAATTTTGGAGTAGTAGATGTACTTAATAAAGATACTCTTATACAGGTAAATTTAGGAAGACTCGCAAAGCGTCTGAATATTACAACCGATAGTGCAATTAGGGCATATAAAGCGGATGCTAGATTTATTCTAAAGAGATTCCATTTTGAATGGCCCACTCCCCCAATATATACTACTATAACAAAATTCCGGCCGCAAGTGAGTTTTAGTACGCCGAAGACTGTCACACTTACGGAACAATATGCTGCTTTACTAAGGGCTTTTCTTAGGAATAATCATACTAAACCAGGTGCTAAAAATATAGCTGCTACACAAGAAGAAAGAGATAAACGTTATGCCTTTCTGGAAAATTATTTTAAAGTCTGGAATGGTAATTGGGAACTATATTCTCCTCCCTATGTAACTTCTATTACATTTGATAAGAACCTTGAAAATGCAGTGGTGAATTACCACGTTGTATCCTCCGGAGGTTATGCATATCTTAAAAAGATCAATGGTAACTGGACATTAATTGAGGCAGAACGAACATGGGTACACTAAACCAGAGGCGTTTGAGTTTATGGCCTAACCCAATGGCGAATAGTATCAGCGGCAACGTCGTACTCATATATTTGCCTTGTCAACGTATCGATATTCAACCATTGCGCAGTACTGAATATTACTCCATCTCCGTTATTTATGTCTGCACCTAATTGTACGATAACATAACCAGTTGTGTCGGTATTCTCAAAGCGGTCATAAATAAAAACAATGGAGCTGTCTTTAACATAGTCTTTCACCAGCTCGTTTATGGATAGGGAAATGTAACTTAGAATGGTATCGCGCATCCAGGGAAACCGGGCGTTTACTTCTTCGTTGGTGTGATCGCTATAATTGACCGGCTGTTGAACAACAGGGGCTGCTGCAATAGAGTCTGGCACCGATGGGACAAAGGTCTTATCTGATTTAGCCCCCGTACCATTACCGGTATGACAAGCAGCAAATAGCACTAAAGAAAACGCAATGAGATTTCGCTTCATAAATATAGGCAAGTAATTAATTAATAATATCTGAAGATACAAGATTAGTCGTAAAAGCATAGAGGAAGAAATACTATTGCCCTATGGTATTTGTGATCAACGCTGTGGTACAGATGGGGTAACAAAATAATTTGAATTAAAAAAGCCTCCAAATCTTTCGACTTAGAGGCTTTAAAGCTTGCGGCCCCAGGTATCGTAACCTCGAACCAAATTATGCAGGATTGGGCTGATTTAGGGGGTGTTTAGGTCGAAATGAGTGAATATAGCATGCTAAAAGTTCGAGGTAGGATGAATAAGGGTTATGTCTAAACGTAATATATTTAATTATTGTAAATGTGTTTAAAATGGGTAATTCATGGTAGCTTGGTTGTATCCTGAATGGCATTATCTGTCGGCAAAAGGGTTTGGTAGAAAACCTAAAGATAAGGTCCAGTCCTTTGTTGCGCTGGATTTCAGGGTATAACGAGGTGTTTGTGATGGATTTTATTTTATCTTTGTTTGTATGAGGAAGTATCCAATAGGCTTACAGGATTTCGGGAATATAAGGAATGGGGGTTTTTTATATATTGATAAAACCCAACTAATCTATAACCTAATAGAATCCGGTAACTATTATTTCCTGAGCCGCCCCAGACGTTTTGGTAAATCCCTGTTGTTATCAACCATTAAGGAGATTTTTAAGGGTAATAAAAAGCTATTTGAAGGCCTTTGGATCCACGATCAATGGAATTGGGAACAAATACATCCCGTGATACATTTACGATTAAGCAGGATTGATTATCAGCAATTTGGATTATATGAGGCGCTGAATATGGAAATGGGTGTTTTGGCAAAAGAGCTGGGCCTGGAACTGGAAGCAACTCATTTAAAAGGTAGGTTTGAAGAACTAATCCGTAAGGCTTCTGCCAATGGAAGGGTTGTGATCCTGATTGATGAATATGATAAGCCGATTACGGACTACCTGGAAGATTTAGAGAAAGTGGAGGAGAATCGATCAGTGTTTAAGAGCTTTTATTCTGTACTAAAAGATGCTGATGAATATATTCGCTTGCTGTTGATTACTGGCGTAAGCAGGTTCACCAAGGTGAGTATTTTTTCTGATCTGAATAACCTGAATGACATTACTATACATCGTAACTATGCAACTATAGCAGGTATTACCCAACAGGAACTGGAAACTAACTTTGCAGAAGAGATCACCGAAAGACAACCACTTCAACCGGATTTATTAAGTAAACTTAAGTTTTGGTATAACGGATATGCCTGGCATGAAGATGCGGAACGGGTATATAATCCATTTTCCGTATTGAAATACATGGATGGCCGTGATTTCAGGAATTACTGGTTTCAAACGGGTACGCCCACCTGGCTGGTAAAACACATGAAAGAAAGCGGAGAATTTGAAATTGAAAATATCCATATAGACGAAATTGCGCTGGGCAATTTAAATATAGAACACTTTTCAACAGTTCCGATTTTGTTTCAGACTGGATATCTAACAATTAAAGGATATGACGCCGATACCGAATTATATGAACTGGGATATCCAAATAAAGAAGTAGAAGATAGCTTGAATGACGCGTTACTGAGTGCGTATAGAGATGTATATCCAGCCAGTAATTCTGTTGCGGTTACCACTGATTTGGGAAAGGCATTAAAAAACAATAATATGCCTCAACTAATCAAAGCGTTGGATGTAATATTATCTACCATTCCCTATGATCATTGGCGGGCAGAAAGCGAATCTATCTTTCATATCATTGTGCATCTCTCTTTTAAGCGCTTAGGTCTTGATGTACGAAGCGAAGTACATAGTGCTACCGGCAGATGTGATATACTGGTATTTACCGATCAATATATTTTTGCTATAGAACTTAAATTGAATGGCACAGCGGAGAACGCGCTTCAGCAGATTTTTGAGAAGGGTTATTTGCGTTCTTATCAATTAGATGTTAGAAAGAAAATAGCGATTGGTATCAATTTTTCATCTGAGAAACGATCTGTTGAAGAGTTACAGGTGAAGGAGATGGAATAATTCCACTGAGATTAACATCTCACTTAATGTATAAACTATTTTACCAGCTGTTGAAAAGTAGTTGATTATTTCAAATACTATCCTTTTTCTATAAAGGGAATCAAGCCCTGCCAGAGCAGCCTGTCTGGTGGGAGCTGTATAAATATCCTTTAAATCGGTTGTAAATTCCTTTTTGTCCTTCCATACTACATACCGGCAGCTGTTGCGGATTTGGTGAACAACACAAATCTGGGTAGCAGAATCCGGAAATATAGAACGGATTGTCTGGGTGAAACCATTGAGATTGTCTGTTGCGGTGATCAAAATATCTTCCAGGCCCCTGGCCTTCATGTCTGTCAGAACGCTCATCCAGTAAGCTGCAGATTCATTCTTACCCAGCCACATTCCCAGTACTTCTTTAAGGCCATCCCTGCGAAGTCCAACAGCAATGTGAACCGTCTTATTAATTACTTTACTGTTCTCCCTTACTTTCATTTGACCACTATAGCTAATTGCTTACTATTATATCTACTACCGGAAAGAAAGAGAAAACGGAAACACTACTTTATCTTATATTTAAAATAAAAAATGCCAACTATCAGACATAATCCAGCGAGCCTGTTTCCTCCTTACCGCTGTTATAGTCATGCAATAGAAGTCAAAGGTAATTCCAGTTTACTTATAATTAGTGGACTGAATGGTTATCTGCCAAATGGACAAAGCATGCCAGATACATTTGAAGAACAAGGGGAAATTATATGGGAATACATTGGCACAATTCTGCAAGCTGCTGGAATGGATTACCAAAACCTTGTTTCCATCAGAACCTATTTGGCTGACCCATCGTATGACGAAGCTAATGTTCAATTAAGAATTAAATATTTGGGAAATAATCAACCTGCATCAACAGTTATTTGTTGCCAATTGCTTGATCCTAAGTGGAAATTAGAAGTTGAAGCAATGGCTGCGAAATGAAAAAGTACGTGCTGACATATACGAGAAATTTGGGATCAAGTTCAGCCGGGAAAAACCAGAATTGCCAGAACACTTACAACCAACCATTATTGACACCCCAAACCTCGAAAAATACATTGAACTAGCTATTATTCGTGTCACAGAACCTGCGTCAATGTGGGCTTCCAGTAATTATGCAGAAAAACAAAGATTACAATCCAGGATATTTCCGGAAGGAATCTATTATAACAAGAAAACGCATGAACCCCGAACCCTAAAAATGAATAAAATGTTTGCCTTTGTTGCAATATGCTTTAGAAAAGCGATATTCAAATGTGGCTAAAATGAGAAAAGCCTCCAAATCTTTCGACTTAGAGGCTTTAAAGCTTGCGGACCAGACGGGACTCGAACCCGCGACCTCCGCCGTGACAGGGCGGCATTCTAACCAACTGAACTACTGATCCTTCCCGTTTTGGGATTGCAAAGATAGGAAAAGACGAATCAATTTTACAAATCTTTTTAAAAAAAGTTTTTACAGCTTTATCTTTACATCGTTCTTTAACCAATTTATACTAAAATATGCAATTCCTGGATTTTGAGAAACCTATTGCGGACCTGTACGATCAGTTGGAAAAACTGAAAGAAAACGGGGAGAAGTCAGGTGTGGATGTAACCGCAACTGTTAGGGAGTATGAACAAAAGATAGTAAATACCCGGAAAGATGTGTATGACCACCTCTCCAGTTATCAGCGCGTACTGTTAAGCAGACATCCGGAAAGGCCATATACCCTCGCATATATCGAGAAGATGTGTACCAATTTCGTTGAGTTGCATGGCGACAGGAACGTAAAGGATGATAAGGCCATGGTAGGCGGATTTGCCGAACTGGATGGCGAAACAGTGATGTTTATTGGTCAGCAGAAAGGTATTAATACCAAAATGCGCCAGATCCGTAATTTCGGAATGGCCAATCCTGAAGGTTACCGTAAGGCCCTGCGTCTCATGAAGCTGGCAGAGAAGTTCAATAAGCCTATCGTTACGCTGATAGATACTCCCGGCGCTTATCCGGGGCTGGAAGCAGAAGAACGCGGTCAGGGTGAAGCTATTGCCCGTAATATCTTCGAAATGGTGAAGCTGCGGGTGCCTGTTATCTGCATTATCATAGGAGAAGGAGCTTCCGGTGGTGCACTGGGTATTGGTATCGGCGACAGGATCCTGATGCTGGAAAACAGCTGGTACACCGTGATTTCTCCGGAAAACTGCTCTACTATCCTGTGGCGCAGCTGGAATTTCAAGGAAAAGGCTGCTGAAGAGCTGAAGCTTACTTCTGATCATATGAGCCGTTTTGGTCTTGTAGATGGCGTAATCAAGGAACCACTGGGCGGTGCTCATGTGAATCCGGATGAAATGGCGGTTATTCTGAAGCAGACCATTAAGGATACGCTGGCAGAATTACGAAAGATTGATCCTGAAACCCGCATTGAGCAAAGGATCGACAAGTTCAGCCGCATGGGTTTTTACGACGAGCGCTAAAAATATTTGCAACATCACATTTCAAATTATCATCTTTGCAGCTTCTTGGGGAGACGGAAAGAGGTAATTTGGAATTTGTTATCTGGAATTTAATAAGATATGGAACAATTAAGAGGCACCGGCGTTGCGCTGGTTACGCCCTTTAAAAAGGATGAAAGCATCGACTGGAATGCTTTTGAAAGATTGATTGATCATGTGATTACCGGTGGGGTAGACTATGTAGTGCCCCTGGGTACCACCGGAGAAACACCCACTCTCAGCGCAGATGAGAAGCTGGACCTGATGAAATTCACATTCGAAAAAGTAAGCAAGCGTGTTCCTGTAGTGGTAGGCATTGGTGATTATAACACCCGTGATGTGGTGAAGCGACTGGAAACCTGTCCCCTGGATCAGGCGATAGCGGTCCTGAGCGTTGCGCCTTATTACAGCAAGCCTAGTCAGGAAGGGATCTTCCAGCATTACAAAGCGATTGCTGCTGCCTCTCCGAAGCCAATCATCCTGTATAACGTTCCCGGCCGTACGGGCCGTAATATGAGTGCCCAGACCACGCTCAGACTGGCTCACGAAGTTCCGAACATCGTAGCTATGAAGGAAGCCAGCGGGGATATGGTGCAGTGTATGCAGATCATCAAAGACAAGCCGAAAGACTTCCTGGTAATAAGCGGGGATGATGCACTGGCTATGCCGCAGGTAGCTGCCGGTATGGATGGTCTGATCTCAGTAGCAGCGAACTATTTTGCCAAAGATGTATCTGGTATGATTAAAGCTGCCCTGGGGAACGATATGCCATTAGCCCGTAAATTGCATTATAAGCTTCAGGAAGCGTTTGATCTGATGTTTGAAGAGAATAACCCTGCCGGGGTGAAAGCCTTCTTACATGATGCCGGAATTGGCGAAAACGTGTTCCGTTTACCGGTAGTACCGGTGAGTGATGGCTTAAAGAGCCGGATCAGCGCTTTTTCTAAGAATTACAAATAAGTGGGGCATTTGCCTCTTAAAATATCAATCCCCGTCTTGTAGACGGGGATTTTTTTATACATATTTACAACAATTGTTTTGTGATGGTGCTTTGCACCATCACAAAACAATTAAAGGGGTTTTTGCAGGGCGAAGCCCTGCACCCAAAAAATCAAATTAAATAAGATAAGTAACTCCTTCCTCGGCGAGGTCTGTATTCTCAAATACAGGACGGCTTTCTTCCAGGAAAGGTGCCAGATCGGAATACTTGGAAGAGAAATGCCCGATTATCAGTCGTTTAGCCTCCGCGTTCAACGCAAGGGTAGCTGCCTGCACGCTGGTGCTGTGATAACGTTCAGCTGCTCTTTCAGCCAGATTATGGAGATAAGTTGTTTCATGGTAAAGGAGATCTGCCTTTTCTGCATAGGGCAGGAGTTCCTCTGTATACATGGTATCCGCACAGTACACATACCTTTTGCCTGGTAAAGGCGGGAATGTTACCCAGTCGTTTTTCACCAGTAGTCCGTCTTTACGCTGGTAATCAGCGCCTTCCTGCAGTTTGGAGAAGTAAGCCGCAGGTATTTCATATGCCCTGGCTTGTTCCGGGATAATCTTGCGCTTACGTTTCTGTAGTTCGAAGATGAAACCATAACAGGGAATACGGTGTCTGGTAGGGAAGGAGCTGACGCGCAATTCCTTATCTTCCAGGATAACACCATGGTTCTCTGCTGTTAAGGGAACAAATTGTAATTGAAACTGAAGAGTAGTACCGGAGCATTCAAGCTGGAGAAGGAGAATAGTTTCCAGTTCGGGAGGAGCAAATACAGTTAAAGTCTCTGTTCTGCCTAAGAGGCTAAGACTGTTTAGGAGTCCTATCAGTCCAAAGTAGTGATCTCCATGCAGATGACTGATGAAGATATACCTTAACCGGCTTCTTTTGATTTTGTAACGGGCCATTTGCAGCTGGGTGCCTTCACCACAGTCTACGAGCAGCAACTGATCATTACATGTAACTATCTGTGCCGTCGGATGTCTGTCTAACGTGGGGATAGCTGAATTATTACCTAAGATGGTTACCGCAAACATGCCCGAAAATAAATAATTAGAAATCATTTTCCGTAAAATGGAACATAAATCCATATTTCGGAATAACATTTGGCATCAGATTGATACACAGAGAAATTATTCTTCGTCCTGCAGTAACTCTCTTTCAAGGTCTTCCATCATCACCAGGTCAATTGCTTCAGCCATAGTAGGAGCAAGGTTATACACGGTTTCGTCTGCTTGTTTGATGAGAAGTGTTAAAGCACTGTTAAGACCAGTTAACGCGCAGGAGAGGGCGCTGTCATACTGCTGGTGATAGACTGTTAATATGGCTTGAATCCCAGTATCGTCGGCCTTTTCCACCAATGCCATGTCCAGTATAAGGTTACGTCCTTCCAATTCAGGTAATTCGGAGATGCCGGTGATAAAGGGGGCTGCCAAATTAGCATTCAACTCATTAATTTCCGGACTTATTACCACTATTTTTTCTTTGGTATCAATTTTGAATTTCATTAGCAAGATTTTGTTTTATAAATTAGTAAATAAGTAATCTGGAATCCTGCCAAAAAACAGCCTTCTTCTTACTTCACTCTCTCCTATACTATTAAAGTGTTAGGGTAAAGGTAAATCAAAATTATTTGCTAATATTGTATAAGCAAGTCCCCGTAAGGGTTTTAATAATTTAATATTCTCACAATGGACCAGAATTTTTCACCGCAAGTAAAGGAAATTATTTCGTTCAGCAGGGAGGAAGCTCTTCGCTTAGGGAATGATTTCATCGGCACAGAACACCTGCTGCTCGGCATTATAAGAGAAGGGGAAGGGACAGCTGTTAAAATTCTGCAGGCTTTAAATGTAGACCTTTATGAACTGCGTAAGGAGGTTGAATTGGCCGTCAAAGACAAGACAGGAAAAAACATCGCCAATATCAATAGTCTCCCGCTTACAAGGCAGGCAGAAAAGGTTATACGGGTGACCGTACTAGAAGCAAAGGCGCTGAAAAGCCCTACTGTAGAGACAGAGCATTTAATGCTTTCTATCCTCAAGAATAAAGAAAACGTTTGTACACAAATCTTACAACAGTTTGACGTGGATTACGACACTTTTAAAAACGAACTGGGCTTTGTAAAATCTGCTGATCCCAAAGCAGAGTTTGATGATCCTGGAGAGGAAGAATTTGAAGATGAACGCAAGAGTTTTGCCTCGAAAGCCAAACAAACTAATACAAAGTCTAAAACTCCCGTGCTGGATAATTTCGGCAGGGATATTACCAAGCTGGCCGAGAGTGGCAGCTTAGATCCGATCGTGGGTCGCGAGCAGGAAATTGAGCGTGTATCGCAGATATTATCCCGCCGTAAAAAGAATAATCCAATCCTTATCGGGGAACCGGGAGTGGGTAAAACCGCTATCGTAGAGGGCCTGGCACTGCGCATTGTGCAGCGTAAGGTATCCCGTGTGCTTTTTGACAAGCGCGTGGTGAGTCTCGACCTGGCAGCACTGGTGGCTGGTACCAAGTACCGCGGTCAGTTTGAGGAAAGGATGAAGGCTATCATGAATGAACTGGAGAAGAACCGGGATGTGATATTGTTCATTGATGAGATCCACACGATTGTTGGTGCTGGTGGTGCTTCCGGCTCGCTGGATGCTTCCAACATCTTCAAACCGGCACTTGCTCGCGGAGAACTGCAATGCATCGGTGCTTCTACTTTGGACGAATACCGCATGTACATCGAGAAAGATGGTGCTTTAGACCGTCGTTTCCAGAAAGTAATGGTAGAACCTCCAACCGTAGATGAAACCATTCAGATCCTCAATAACATCAAGCCCCGTTATGAAGAGTATCATAACGTAAGCTACTCTCAGGATGCAATCGATGCCTGTGTGAAACTGAGCGATCGCTACATGACAGACCGTTTACTGCCCGACAAGGCGATAGACGTACTGGATGAAGTAGGTGCCCGTGTACATTTAAAGAACATCAACGTTCCTACCAACATCCTCGACCTGGAAAAACAGATCGAAGATATCAAGCAGGAAAAAAATAAAGTAGTAAAGAGCCAGCGTTTCGAAGAAGCAGCAGCTCTGCGCGACACTGAAAAGAAACTGGGTGAAGACCTGGAACGTGCAAAAGCAGTGTGGGAAGAAGAAGTGAAGCACAAACGCTACCCGATTGATGAAGAAGCAATTGCTGAAGTAGTGAGCATGATGACCGGTATCCCTGTTAAAAGGATGGTACAGGCCGAAACTGAGAAACTGCGTCGCATGGGTGAAGACCTGAAAGGCGCTGTTGTAGGACAGGATGATGCTATCAGCAAAGTAACCAAAGCAATACAGCGTAACCGTGTAGGATTGAAAGATCCTAAGAAACCAATCGGTACTTTCATATTCCTCGGACCAACAGGCGTGGGTAAAACCGAGCTGGCTAAATCGCTGGCACGCTACATGTTCGATTCCGAAGATGCACTGATCCGTATCGATATGACGGAATACATGGAGAAATTCTCCCTGAGCCGTCTGATCGGAGCGCCTCCGGGTTATGTAGGATATGAAGAAGGTGGTCAGCTGACTGAAAAAGTTCGCCGTAAACCTTACTCCGTGATCCTGCTGGATGAAATCGAGAAAGCACATCCGGATATCTACAATATCCTGTTGCAGGTGCTGGACGATGGTATCCTCACAGATGGTCTTGGCCGTAAAGTGGATTTCAAAAATACACTGATTATCATGACCTCTAACATCGGAGCCCGTCAGTTGAAAGACTTCGGAGCAGGTGTTGGTTTCACAACTGCCGCTAAATCAGGCAATGAAGACGAGAATACTAAATCAGTGATTGAAAAAGCACTGAAACGTACCTTCTCTCCTGAGTTCCTGAACCGTATAGATGATGTGATCATATTCAACTCCCTCTCCAAGGAACATATCTACACTATCATAGATATCACCATGAAGAGCGTGCTGAAACGCCTCGAAAACCTGGGCTTCAGCCTGGAACTGACAGAAGAAGCGAAAGGCTTCCTCGCAGAGAAAGGATACGACCAGCAATTCGGCGCACGTCCGCTGCACAGAGCCATCCAGAAATACCTGGAAGATCCTTTGGCAGAAGAGATACTGAATATGAATATTCACAACGGAGATATTCTGATCGCTGACCTCGACAAGGAAAATCAGAAACTGATTTTCACTCTGAAGAATTCAGAAGAAAAGAACACGATCTCTGATCAGAAAGAAGCATAAACAGTAAGCCATAGTTGATAAAAATTGTTTTTGAAAGAGTCCCGGGCACTGTCCCGGGATTTTTTTTGGCCCAAACTGTAGCACTTTAGTGTTAATATTCTGCTGTTTATAAATTAGTTATAAAATAAATTTTATGATTATGGAGCTTTTTTGCAGTTCCTGTGGCCTGGATTTGTAAGGGATCTAAGTTATTATTAGAAATAATTCAGATAAAATGGTGATTATCTGGATATATTTTAAGAATTTTACACTCACTTTTAAATTATGACAAATGAGCCAGATACCAACTACATTATTTGACAAAGTATGGGATTCCCACGTGGTCAGGAAAATTGAAGATGGCCCTGATGTACTTTTTATAGACCGGCATTTTATCCATGAGGTAACCAGCCCGGTAGCATTCCTGGGTTTGGAAAGTCGGGGACTTAAAGTAATGTTCTCCGGAAAGACATTCGCTACAGCCGATCATAATACACCTACCATCAATCAGCATTTGCCTGTGCAGGATGCACTTTCTGCCAATCAGCTGAAAGCATTGGAAACCAATTCGGCAAAATATGGTATTTCGCATTGGGGGTTGGGTAATCCAAAGAATGGTATTGTACATGTGGTAGGCCCCGAAAACGGGATTACACTTCCAGGTATGACCATTGTTTGTGGGGATTCACATACGTCTACTCATGGTGCATTTGGAGCTATTGCATTTGGTATTGGTACTTCCGAAGTGGAAATGGTACTTTCTTCACAATGTATCATGCAGCCCAAGCCAAAGAAAATGCGCATAAAAGTAAATGGTAAGCTGGGTAAAGGCATTGTTCCTAAAGATGTGGTACTCTATATCATTGCTAAATTGACTGCGGCGGGTGCTACCGGTTATTTTGTTGAATTTGCCGGAGATGTATTTGAGAACATGAGTATGGAAGGCCGTATGACTGTTTGCAATATGAGTATTGAAATGGGTGCCCGTGGTGGTATGATCGCACCTGATGAAACTACTTTTGCTTATATCAAAGGCAGGGAAAAAGCTCCAAAAGAAGCTGCCTGGGATACAGCGCTTGCCTACTGGAAAACATTGAAAACTGATGAAGGTGCAGGTTTTGACCTTGAATATAATTTTGATGCGGCAGATATAGAGCCTATGATCACCTACGGTACCAATCCGGGTATGGGTATGGGCATCACCAGGCATATCCCTGCTGCTGCGGAAGCCGGTGGTAGTAAAGCCAGTTATGAAAAGTCACTTGAATATATGGGCTTTCATGAAGAAGATGGAATGATTGGGAAAAAGGTGGATTATGTATTTATTGGTAGCTGTACCAATGGACGTATTGAAGATTTCCGTGCATTTGCATCTATCGTAAAAGGCCGTAAAAAAGCAGAACATATTACTGCATGGATAGTACCCGGTTCTCATATAGTTGAACAACAAATTAAAGACGAAGGGATATTGGATATATTGACTGAAGCAGGATTCCAGCTACGTCAGCCAGGATGTTCGGCCTGTCTGGCAATGAATGATGATAAAATTCCTGCAGGTAAATATGCAGTGAGTACCAGCAACAGGAATTTTGAAGGAAGACAGGGACCAGGAGCAAGAACAATGCTGGCAAGTCCTCTGGTGGCAGCAGCAGCAGCCGTAACCGGTGTTGTAACAGATCCGAGAGCATTAATGGCTGAATAGTATTGAAACAAAAAATTATAAAAAATGGCTTACGATAAATTCACAGTATTAAAAAGTTCAGCGGTTCCTATGCCGATTGAAAATGTGGACACTGATCAGATCATTCCCGCCCGTTTTTTAAAAGCAACTGAGCGTACAGGGTTTGGCGATAATCTTTTTCGCGACTGGCGCTATAACACAGATGGATCACAGAAAAGAGATTTTGTATTGAATAATCCTATTTATTCAGGCAAAATACTGGTAGGCGGCAGAAACTTTGGAAGCGGCAGCAGCCGTGAGCATGCGGCATGGGCTATATATGATTATGGCTTCCGTTGTGTGGTATCTAGTTTTTTCGCTGATATCTTTAAGAACAATTCTCTGAACATCGGCATATTACCCGTACAGGTAAGCGCTGTATTTTTAGACAAGATATTTACGGCTATTGAAGCAAATCCTGCAGCAGAACTTGAAGTGAACCTTCCTGAGCAGAAGATTACCATCCTCACAACAGGGGAAAGTGAATCATTTGATATCAATACTTATAAAAAGCATAACATGACGAATGGCTATGATGATATTGATTATCTGCAGGCCATGAAAAGCGAAATTCAGTTGTTTGCTGAAAAAAGCATGTATTAAAAAAACAGTTCAGAACTACTATGTCAGTTAGCCAGCGTTATATTGAGGTAATGGATACCACACTCCGTGATGGTGAACAAACCAGCGGTGTTTCTTTCTCTCCGATTGAAAAATTGACCATTGCCCAGCTTTTATTAACCGAAGTAAAAGTGGACAGGATCGAAATTGCGTCAGCCCGTGTGTCTGAGGGAGAATTTGCTGCTGTAAAAGCTATTACCAAATGGGCAAAGGCAAACGGCTTTTTAAATAAGATAGAAGTACTGACGTTTGTTGATGGTGATGTTTCTGTACAATGGATGCAGAAAGCAGGAGCCAAAGTAATGAACCTGCTGACGAAAGGTTCCCTTAATCATTTAACACACCAGTTAAAGAAAAAACCTGAACAGCATTTTGAGGAGGTAGCTGCTGTTATTGCACTCGCAAAGAAGAAGGGATTGGAGTGTAATGTGTATCTGGAGGACTGGAGTAATGGTATGCGCGACTCTAAAGCATATGTTTTTCAATACCTGGATTTTTTACAGCATCTGCCTGTAAAAAGGATCATGTTACCGGATACTTTAGGTGTATTGATTCCTTCTGAAGTGTATACATATATTTCAGAAATTGTGCAGCGCTATCCGGGTATTCATTTCGATTTTCATGCACATAATGATTATGATCTGGGTACCGCGAATGTGCTGGAAGGAGTAAAAGCGGGTGCACATGGGATCCATCTTACTATTAATGGGATGGGTGAAAGGGCTGGTAATGCACCTTTAGCCAGTGCGATTGCCGTATTGAATGATTTTATGCCTTCTGTAAAAACTTCAGTGGCGGAAAAATCATTATACACTGTAAGTAAACTGGTAGAAACCTTTTCAGGTTTCCGTATCCCGGTTAATAAACCGGTAGTAGGGGAGAATGTGTTTACACAAACAGCCGGTATTCATGCTGATGGCGACAAAAAGAATAAATTGTACTTCAGCGACCTGATGCCGGAGCGTTTTGGTCGCAAGCGTGAATATGCTTTAGGTAAAACAAGCGGTAAAGCCAATATCGAAAACAATTTGCAGCAGTTGGGCATACTGCTCTCCGAACCGGACCTCAAAAAAGTAACGCAGCGTATCATTGAACTGGGAGACAGGAAGGAAGTAGTTACGCAGGCAGATCTTCCTTATATCATTTCCGATATATTGGACAGTAACACGATTGAGAATAAAGTGAGGATAGAGAACTATGTGCTTACTCATGCAAGCAGGCTCAGACCTTCTGCAACGCTGGAAATTGTGATTGATGGTGAACTGTTTGAAGAACATGCACAAGGTGACGGGCAATATGATGCTTTTATGAATGCACTGAAGAAAGTGTATAAGAAGAAGAAGCAGGAATTACCCACATTAACAGATTATGCTGTTCGTATACCACCAGGTGGTAAAACTGATGCTTTATGTGAAACAATTATTACCTGGAGCTATAGTAATAAAGAATTCAAGACAAGAGGGCTTGATAGTGATCAGACAGTATCAGCAATAAAAGCAACACAAAAAATGCTCAATTTAATATAAACTATGGCAACCAAGCATATTTTAATTGTTCCAGGTGATGGAATAGGACAGGAAGTAACAGCAGTTGGTAAAAAAGTTTTAGACAAAATCGCTGTAAAATTTGGACATACATTTACTTACGATGAAGCATTGATTGGTCATGTGGCTATTGAGGCTACAGGAAACCCTTTACCGGATGAATCGCTTGAGAAGATGCGGAACTCTGATGCGGTATTATTTGGCGCTGTAGGCCATCCGAAATACGATAACGATCCTTCAGCTAAAGTAAGACCGGAACAGGGTTTGCTGAAAATGCGCAAGGAATTGGGATTGTATGCTAATCTTCGTCCTATCAAATTGTTTGATGAATTGCTGGAAGCTTCCAGTATTAAACCGGAGATCTTAAAAGGAGCTGATATTTTGTTTTTCCGTGAGCTGACCGGGGATATTTATTTTGGTGAAAAAGGAAGGAAGAATAATGGAGATACCGCCTATGATATTGCGGAATACAGCCGTTATGAGGTAGAGCGTATTGCCCGTAAGGCATTTGACGCTGCCAGGACCAGAAGAAAGAAATTATGTTCTGTAGATAAAGCAAATGTAATTGAAACATCGAGGTTGTGGAGAGAAGTAGTACAGAAAGTAGCTTTAGAATATCCTGATGTTGAAGTAGAACACCAGTTTGTTGATGCTACGGCTATGTTGCTGATAAAAGATCCGCGTCGTTTTGATGTGGTCGTTACAGCAAATTTGTTTGGTGACATTCTCACAGACGAAGCATCACAGATAGCAGGTTCTATGGGCATGCTGGCCTCCGCTTCAATAGGCGATGGTACTGGCGTATATGAACCTATTCATGGCTCAGCTCATGACATTACAGGTATGGGAGTGGCTAATCCGTTAGCTTCCATCTTATCTGCTGCTCTGTTGCTGGACATCTCCTTTAATATGAAGGCCGAATCAGAAATGGTTATTAGTGCGGTAGATAAAGTGTTAAAAGCAGGCTTCCGGACAAGAGATATCGCCAATTCTCAAACACCTGCTGACAAAGTACTAGGTACAGCAGCAATGGGAGAGGAAGTGCTTAAATTTATTTAATAAGATTGTTTTTGAAAGAGTCCCGGGCATTGTCCCGGGATTTTTTTTGCCCTTTTGCTACCACTTAGGTGTTATGATTTACAGTTGTTTTAGATAGATTTTAATTTTAACATATATTTATAGATCTACCTTCTCCACATTCAACTATAAGATTTTTCCGGAAAGATGACTTTCCCTCATTTATAAACAAAATACCCATTATCCCTTGTAGTACTATTTCTACAAACGTGTTATTCAATTCTACTTAAAATCTCAATAATGGTATTATTTTAACATCTGTAAGTACTAAAATACCAGTTAACAAGTCATTTACAATTCATATTATAGCACTAACGTGTTAGATGTATTCAGGGAGTATATTACATAACTCCATCATTTACAATGAAAAAAGGCATTGTTTTAATCTCCCCCTTATCCCCCTTTTTTTGCATTATAACTAATAATCAATGATAATCAGATATATATACAAATGTATTGATTCCCAAAATGATACATTGATGTCATTTTATGAAGTTTAATAATATTATACATTTGTACAATACAATTATAATCAGATAGTTCAGATTCGTGGACAATGACAATACGTGAACGATATACATCCACTACTTTTTTAACCGGCGCTTTTTAATATAACTTTTTAATAAACGGTTAAACATTATATAATCAATTAACAATTAAATCTATCTATCCCTATACTATGAAAGCAGTTATACGCAATGTCTCGCGCACACTCATTATGGCCGGAGCTATTTCTCTGGTTGCAGCTGCGGCTAATGCCCAGATGAAAATAGGTACCAATCCTTCTGTAATTAAAAAATCAGCCATCCTGGATCTGGAAACTACCAAGCAGGGTCTGTTATTACCAAGGCTACCAGATTTTACAGCCATTAATGCGGCTATCGGAACCGATATCGTAGATGGTATGATCGTTTATCTCGCCAGTGGTGTCACAGCTACTGAAGGGGTATACATGCGTAAAGCAGGTGCCTGGGTAAAGATTTCCAGCGCTGCTGATGCTGTAACCAGCTGGAGCCTTCTTGGTAATACCGGTACTACAGCCGCTAATTACGTTGGAACTACCGACGCAATGCCGTTGTCTCTCCGTTCTAACGCTACGGAAGGTATCAGTATCCAGACAGATGGTACCGTACAGTTAAAACAGGTTGCCGCAAGCGCCACCTTATTTGATGTAATGGTGATCGATCCTACTACCGGTACTGTTTCTAAAAGAACATTACCTATCACCGCTTTTAATTCCCTGTTAAGTAATGTTGCCGTAAAAGCTGATTCTGCTTTTGCCACCATGAACGTAACGGAAGATGCAACAACAAAAGCGATCACTATTAACACACCTATTATGGCTGCGTCTTCAACCGCTCCATATGGTTTCATAACAAAAGCTGACTGGGATAAATTACAGTCACTGGCTGCCGGTAATAACTTTACCATCGCAGATTTCATCACCACTATTACTGCTGGTCAGGAAAACAGAGGTGGTCAGATCACATACAATGCCGCTACTGCAAGTTATAAACTGGAATTAGTAGCTGCCAGCGCAACATTGGCTGGTATCGTTACCACCACTGCACAAACCTTCGGTGGCGACAAGACCTTTACCGGTGCTGTTGCTGTTGGTGGTACTTTGGGTGTAACTGGTGCTACTACCCTTAACAGTACACTGGATGTAACCGGTAATACTACTGTAGGTGGTACATTAGGTGTAACTGGTGCTGCTACTTTAGCAAATAACCTGAGTGTTGCCGGTACTTCTACCTTAACCGGTGCTACTACTGTTGGTAGTACATTAGGGGTAACAGGTGCTACTACCCTTAACAGTACGTTAAATGTAGTTGGCGCTTCTACTTTAGGTGGTGCTGTTACTTTAGGTTCAGTTGCTGCTACTCCTACCGCTGCTTCTTATGACCTGCTGGTTAAGAATACAGCAACTAATACTGTTGAAAAGAAAGCGTTTAATCTGGATGCACTGAGTACTGCTGTACAGTTCATCACTACTGGTGGTGCAACTGCTTCTACAAGTGGTACAAGTGTTGAATTCCAGGGTGGAACTACCGGTACCGATTTCAATATCGTTGCTGATGGTACTGCCAAGACAGTTACTTTCAATATTCCTGATGCGAGTGCTTTAGATGCTACTCATACCGCAGCTCAGCGTGGTTTGGTAACTACAACTGCACAGACTTTTGGAGGTAGCAAAGCTTTTGCTTCTAAAGTGGCTGTAGGTGCAACAGATACCAGCTCATCTACTTTCCAGGTAACAGGTTCTGTAGCAATGTCTATCAAACCGGTAACTGCTGCATATACTATCACAGATGCTGATAATACTATCCTGGCGAATGCTACAGGTGGTGGATTCACAGTAACTTTGCCTGCTCCTTCTTCAACTGCAGGTACAGGTAATGTAGGCCGTATTTACACTATTAAGAAAATAGGTACCGGAGATATAGATAATCCGATCACTATTGTATCTGCTGGTGGTGCTAACATTGAAGGTGGCACTACTTACATGATCTACAATGACTGGACATTCATTACTGTTCAGACAGATGGTACTGCCTGGTATATTGTCAAGAAATAATAATTGATTCATTAACAGGAGTGGTATTATACCACTCCTGTTAATCTTATTGTAGCAAATGTTTCTAGAACCCAATTATTATTATCTATGAGAACAATGAAATACAGTATAGCACTCTTGTGCCTGTTTTTATTGTTAACCCGATTTGTACTGGCTCAGCAATTAACGCTGGGCACAACTCCTAATGTAGTTGTGAAATCTGCTTTATTAGATCTGAACAGTGATAAGCAGGGATTATTATTACCCCGTATCAGCAATTATTCTGTAGCGCCTTTAAGCACAGCCCCTGATGGCATGCTTATCTATTCTGTAACTGATAAATTATTGTATATAAGGAAGAATGGTATCTGGAGAAAACTGATAGACGAAACCAATAGCATTACATCCGTAAACGGACAAACAGGTCCTGTTGTTAGCTTAACCACCAACGATATTTCTGAATCTGTGAACCTCTATTATACAGATACGAGGGCCAGATCAGCATTCAGCGCAGGTACCGGTATTAACTTATCTGGTGCAGGCGTTATTTCAGCTTTAAATACTTCTGCTCTCTGGAACGCTTCGCAGCTCCAGGGACGTAATATATCCACCAATGCTCCTGCTAATAACGATGTGCTTGCCTGGGATAATGCTACCAGCACATGGTTACCCAGGAGTAGTACAGCCGGTTCCGTTACTTCTGTAGGATTGGCATTGCCATCTATTTTTACTGTGAGTAACAGTCCGGTTACATCATCCGGCACTTTAACAGGTGCATTAGCTTCGCAAACCTTAAATACTGTATTTGCTGCACCTGTTGCTGCAAACGGAATACCTGCTTTCAGAGCATTAGATCCTTTGGATATTCCTACTCTGGATGTTTCCAAAATCACTTCAGGTATTTTACCAATCGCAAGAGGTGGTACAGGAATAGGAACAATCGGTACTGCGGGACAGTTAGTACGCGTAAATCCGGGTGCTACTGCATATGAATTCTTTACACCTTCTTACCTTACTGCCAACCAGACTATCACATTAACCGGTGATGTGACAGGTAGCGGTACTACGAGCATAGCCACAACACTGGCAAATGCAGGTACAGCAGGTACTTATACTAAAGTAACAACAGATGCCAAAGGTCGTGTAACATCAGGAACTACCCTTGCTGCTGCGGACATCCCTTCCGGCTCAACGAATTATATTCAGAATATCAGTTCAGGTACACAAACGGCGAATTTTAATATTAGTGGCAATGGTGGTGTAGGCGGTACATTTAATACTGCAGGTGCTACTACACTGGGCTCAACACTTGGGGTAACTGGTAATACAACTTTAAATGGTACGTTAAGTCTGCCATCACTGACTACGGGTTCTGTTTTATTCACAGGGGCCAGTGGGTTAGTATCTCAGAATAATGCCAATTTCTTCTGGGATAATACCAATAACCGTTTAGGGCTTGGTACCAACACTCCAAACAGAACGTTGGAAGTAGGTGGTACAGTTGCCGCTTCCGGTTTATCCGGGTTACGTCTTACGGGAATGGGGGCAGCAACGTTGCAATCACCGCTTACGAATGTATTGGCTTTGAATGCCAGCGGAGATGTGATCGTGACTAGTAATCCTGCTGCCAATAACTGGTTGCTCACTGGTAATACAGGTAATGCAGGTACTGCATTTCTTGGAAACACAGATGACAAGGCAATGGTCATCAAATCCAATAACTTATCTTACCTGGAATTCGCACGCAGACAAACGTTAGGTCTTGTACAGGGTTATACTGATTATACCGATCCGGACGAGAAAGTAACATATATACGTTCTGCCATGCAATTCGAAGTACCGGCAACAGTGAATTTCTATAAACCTAAAATGTGGACTACCTCAGATGGTAATTTCAGAATGAAAGGACCTTCTGCCGGTACAGACTATTTTGAGTTTGGTGCTACCGGTACAAACAATGGCGGAGGCTTTGAATTTATTATCGGAGATGATGGAGATGAGCCTATCGTATTCAAAAGTTATAATTATATCGGCCCTGTATTCACTGAAATCATGAGGTTACAGAATGGTAATGCCGGTATTAATATGAATGGTACTGCACCTACAAGAAATCTGATGGTAAACGGTACTTTTAATTTTTCAGGTAGCGTAGGTACTTCAGACAGGTTAGTAGGAAGAAATAACAGTAGCGGGGATGTTGCAACTATTGGTTTAGGTACTACCTTAACCTTAAGCAGCAATGTACTGGATGCGAATGCTTCAAGCGCTATCTGGAATGCGAATCAATTACAAGGGGTTACTGTATCATCCACCGCACCAACAAGCGGACAGGTACTGACCTATAATGGCTCTTCATGGGCACCTGCAGCAGCAACAGGCAGTGGATGGTCGTTGACAGGTAATGCAGGTACTGCTCCGGCAACCAACTTTATAGGAACAACAGACGCACAGCCGTTTGTCATCAGAACTAACAATACAGAAGTTGCAAGAGTTGCTACCGATGGCAGCTTTGGTATAGGACTGGCAGGCGCTACGCCTGTAAAAAGGTTACACGTAAATGCCAACAATGATGCAATACGTATCACTAACCTGTCAGGCAGTGGTACAGGTAATCCATTGGTAATAAATGCAACAGGTGATGTGAAACAGACTACGGCACTGGATGGTGTAACAGTAGGAGCTACTACAAAGGCGTCAGGTGCATTTACAACATTAACAGTTGCAACATCACCACTGGCTTTTGCCGCTGCTACTACTACCGTTAATAATCTGGCGCTACCGGCCAATGCTTCTTTTATAAGGATCACTGGCCCTACTTCTTCATTCACTATTACAGGTATTACAGCAGGATTAGATGGTCAGATGATCACCCTGTATAACACTGTGAATAATAACATGACACTGGGGAACCTGAATGCAGGTAGCAGTAGTGCTAACCAGATCCTTACAATGAATGGAGGAAATGTGAATACGAATGGAGCTGGTACTATCTCATTGATTTATTCTTCGACAGACACCAAGTGGATCGTAACGGCAATAAATCAATAATGTTAGCATAACAAACAATGACTTTAATATGGTTAAAACATAATAATTACATGAAAAGAAATATACTCTTATTATGTTTCCTTATTTTTTTCACGAATACTTTCGCTCAGCAGGCGGCTTATATTCCTGCTGGCGGGAACGTATGGAGTTATGGTAATGTAGCATTTTTTGGTGACGTTTCCAACGACGGACTATTAGGCTCAAATCCTGCTTCCATTCTATATTTTATGGGTAAACAGTGGACCAATGGATTCACTGCTTTACTGAAAGATGAAAGTGCTACAGGTGTGGACGGTATCGGTGGTACCTTCCGCTTTGCCGGTATTACCGGTCAGCAAACCGTTGCCGGTGGTTATAACGTGGCATCCAAATCAGGCGCCAGTTTTCCCAACCTGGAAGTAAGCAACCCGAATGGTATACTGCTGGCAGATCTCAATGACCTGAAAGTAAGGGACACCCTCAAATTCACCAATGGTAATATTTTCCTGAACGGATGGAACCTGGTAGTAGGGCAAAATAACCCGGGTAACATTACCGGTTATAACCAGACCCGTTTTGTAGTTACTGGTACCGGTACTTCAGGAGGATTTTTATACCGCTCGAAATTAACAACTTCAGCAGGACCTGTCGTATTTCCTGTAGGGACTACTGCTACCAACTATGCTCCCGCAGGTGTTGTATATGGTGGTACCGCAGATGATTTTAAAGCAAGAGTATTTGACAGTGTTTATCAGTACGCGGTATCCGGTTATACCATTAATGACAGCGTAGTATATAAAACATGGAATGTAGGGCAGGAAAACCCTGGTCAGGGTGCTGTTACAGTGACCCTGCAGCATATGGATACAGAGGAAGGAGTGGATTATGTGACCAACAGGGACAGCAGTTATATCAGTCAGTTTATAAGTAGTAACTGGGAAAGACGTACAGGTGTGAATGATAATATGGGGCCAGGTACACTTGTTTCCCAGGGGACACTCGCCGGTGCTACTATGCACGCCCGTACCTTTGCCGACCTGGGTATGAATGCATATCTGACCAAGTTTGCTTCCATCGCTTATTATCTGCCTGCTGATATCATACACTTTAATGCTTATCGCGTAAGTGAGTCACTGGCAGACCTGGTATGGACTACATCCCGCGAAACCAACAATGCAGTATTTGAGATAGAGCGGATGTATGATAATGAAACGTCATTCACGAAAATTGCTACCGTACCAACAAAAGCGCCGGGAGGAAACAGTACTACCCGTCTGGATTATTTCTATGAAGATCCTAACAGCTATGATGGATGGACTTACTATCGCATTAAGGTAGTTTCTATATCAGGCAAATACCTGTACACAGATGTAAGAGAAGTACCACCACTGATAAAAGTAGTTGTTTATCCGAACCCGAACTTTGGTCAGTTTAAGGTAGATATTAAGGGTATCAAGGTACCATTGGTATTACAGATGATCGATACATGGGGACAGGTAGTGCGTTCACAGGTAGTTGTGAAGAGCGGACAAGTACAGATAACAGATATGCCGGCAGGCACTTACTTCCTGGTATTAACGTATAAGGATTCCAAGAAACAGGCATATGTATGTAAAGTAATTGTAATAGACCATTGATATCTATGATGACAATTTTTAAAAAATTAGAAAGGGACATTTAATAAGCTGAAGAAGAGCATAGGCCTTGCCACCTGTACTCTTCTTCAGTTTGTATTTATGCCGTCCTAGCTAACCAAGTTATATTTATGAAGACAAAATGTTACGTTCGATTAATTGCATTGTTTTTATTCTCGTCATCTACAGTATTGCATGCACAACAGTTAAAGCTGGGAGATAATCCCAGTACTATTCAAAAATCTGCTTTGCTTGAACTGGAAAGTAAATCTCAGGGTTTGTTATTGCCACGTATTTCAGATACGACGCTGGCGACTATCAAAGCATCACCTGATGGGATGATCATTTTCCTTACCCTGAACAACAGTTTATGTATCCGTGCAAACGGTGCCTGGCAAAAACTGATTCCGGAAGGGCAGGCGATTACGTCCATGAACGGATCTACTGTTCCTGTACAAACGATTACCACTACCAGTAATGCTGCACCAGTATCCATTACTACTACAGCAGGTAATCACTTTATAAATCTGCCGGATGCCACTAATACTTACAGCGGTTTTATGGGTATGGGCTCGCAGAGTTTTGCCGGTGCAAAAACATTCAATGGAATTGTAACAGCTAATCAGGACTTCTACCTGACTGGTCTTGCAATAGATAATACAAAAGATAGTGTGTTGCTGATTGACAATGGTAAAGTGTGGAAGAAACAGCTGACCGGCTTACCTCCAACAGGTGCTGCCAGTGGTGATCTTACAGGAACATATCCCAGCCCTGTCATAGCGGCAGGTGCGGTAACCGGGGCCAAAATGGCACAGGCAGGTGCAACTACCGGACAAGCATTAAAATGGAATGGCACTACATGGGCGCCTGCTGCAGATGATGGTCTCACCTCTGTAGGGTTAACACTACCTTCTCTTTTTACGGTTACGGGTTCACCGCTTACAGCTAATGGTACTATTGCAGCAACCCTGACATCACAAACAGCTAATACTGTATTTGCTGCACCTAACGGAGCCGCAGGTACACCTTCATTCAGGGCATTGGTAGCAGCAGATCTTCCTTCATTACCTTTCACCAAGATCACGGGTATTGTACCTATCGCACAGGGTGGTACAGCATTAAATGCTGTAGGTGCAGCAGGAACTGTGCTGACAAGTAATGGCACAAGTCTTACTTATGCAGCACCATCTGTTACTTTAGCAGGAGATGTTACCGGTGCAAGCAGTTCGAATACAATTGCTGCAAAAGCAGTGACATATGCTAAAATACAGGATGTAACTACACAGACAATATTAGGAAGATATACAGCGGGTTCAGGCAATGTGCAGGAAGTATCCCTGGATAATTCTTTGAAATTAACTACAGCAGGGATCTTGTATGCAGATAGTTCTTTAGCTATCTGGAATGCGAGTAAGTTGTTAGGAAGATCATTGTCTCCTACAGCACCAACAAGCGGACAAATATTAAAATGGAATGGTGCTACATGGGCGCCTGCGGCAGATGATAATACCGGAAGTTTGTCTTCCATAGGTTTAACATTGCCATCTATTTTTACTGTTACAAATTCACCGTTAACAGCAAATGGTACTATAGCAGCAACACTGCAATCGCAAACAGCGAATACCGTATTTGCAGCACCTAACGGCGCAGCAGGTACGCCTGCTTTCCGTGCATTGGCCGCAGCAGATATTCCAGCATTGCCTTTCAGTAATATCACTGGTACTGTACCAACTACACAGGGTGGAACAGGATTGACTACTGTAGGTGCAGCAGGAACTGTGCTGACAAGTGATGGAACGAATCTTTCTTATGTAGCACCATCTGTTATTTTAGCGGGAGATGTTACCGGTGCAAGTGGAGCGAATACAATTGCTGCAAAAGCAGTGACGTATGCTAAAATACAGGACGTAACTACACAGAAAATATTAGGAAGATATACAGCTAGTACAGGTAGCGTGCAGGAAGTATCCCTGGATAATTCTTTGAAATTAACAACAGCAGGGATCTTGTATGCAGATAGTTCTTTAGCTATCTGGAATGCAAGTAAATTGTTAGGAAGATCATTATCACCCACCGCACCAACTTCCGGACAGATATTGAAATGGAATGGTAGTACATGGGCGCCTGCTGCGGATGATAACTCAGGTACTTTAACATCTGTAGGTTTAACAATGCCTTCCATCTTTACTGTTACCAATTCACCATTAACAGCTAACGGTACTATTGCAACAACATTAGCATCACAGACTGCCAATACTGTATTTGCAGCGCCTAATGGGGCAGCAGGTACGCCTTCATTTAGAGCATTGGCAGCAGCGGATATTCCTTCATTACCTTTCACTAATATTACTGGTATTGTACCTATCGCACAGGGTGGTACGGCATTAAGTGCAGTTGGTGCGTCAGGAACCGTGCTGACAAGCAATGGTACAAGTCTTACTTATGCAGCACCATCTGTTACTTTAGCAGGAGATGTTACCGGTGCAAGCAGTTCGAATACAATTGCTGCAAAAGCAGTGACGTATGCTAAAATACAGGACGTAACCACACAGAAATTATTAGGAAGATATACAGCGAGTACAGGCAGTGTACAGGAAGTATCCCTGGATAATTCCATAAAATTAACAACAGCCGGGATCTTGTATGCAGATAGTTCTTTAGCTATCTGGAATGCAAGTAAACTTTTAGGAAGATCATTATCGCCTACTGCACCAACAAGTGGGCAGGGATTAAAATGGAATGGTTCTACATGGGCGCCTGCGGTGGATGATGGTTTAACTTCTGTAGGTTTAACAATGCCTTCCATCTTTACTGTTACAGGTTCACCGCTTACCGCTAACGGTACTATTGCTACAACATTGGCATCACAGACTGCCAATACGCTCTTTGCAGCACCTAACGGTGCCGCTGGTACACCAACTTTCCGTGCAATGGTAACGGCGGATATTCCTGATCAGGGGGTTACTTATGCCAAGATCCAGAATGTGACCACACAGAAATTATTAGGAAGATATACAGCCAGTTCAGGAGTAGCACAGGAAGTGACACTGGATAATTCAATAAAACTAACGACTGCGGGTACACTCTATGCAGATAGCTCACTGGCTATCTGGAATGCCAGTGCGTTGCAGGGTAGAAGGGTATCTAGTGTTGCTCCTACTGATAACTATATATTGAGATGGGATGCGACCAGTAGCACCTGGGGACCTGAAGCTGAAACAAGTGCTTCTAACTGGTTGTTTACAGGTAACAGTAATACAACTGCTGCCAGTTTCTTAGGTACTACTGTTGATCAGCCAATGGTACTGAAGTATAATAATAATGAACTCTTCCGTGGTACAAAAGGAACAGGTCTTTACGCAGCTAAAACTGTCTCTCTCTTTAACGGAGCAACTGCCTTTAATGGTCATCCGGTTGTGATAAAAGCCAATGGTGTTGATGTACTGGCCTTCCAGGACTCTACTGGTACTATGAAGTGGCACTGGAATCTGTTGGGTACAGGGTTGAATTTCGTAGAATCAAATGTGGCAGATTACAGGTTGTTCCTGCAGAATGGAGGATATGTAGGAATTGGTACCAGTACACCGGTAGCTAAGCTTAGCATAGTTGGAGGAATATCAATGGCTATAACAACTATAACGGCAAGTTATACTGTAACTGATGATGACTATACGGTAGTTAAAACAAATTCCGGTGCTGCAACTATAACTTTGCCTGCTGCTACCACTCGTGCAGGAAGGATATTTGTGATAAAGCGTGTGAGTGCAACAGGAGCGGTTACCATAAATGGAGGTGGTACTAATATAGACGGGGCAGCTACATTCACTACAGCTACCACTGCAGGAAAAGCTTATACTATTCAATCAGATGGTTCTGTTTGGTATATCATAGGAGGTATATAAAAGTTTATCAAAAAAAACTCCGCAAGAAACGACGTATTTATTGCCAATATATTCAGCTTAATTTACTCCGGAAAAGTCCTTATAAAATGATTATAAGGATTTTTCCGGAGTTGGTTTTTTATTCAATTTCTTACAATCTCATTACTCCTGAAAACGCTTTCCCACCCTGAAAATGTTAAAAACATAGATGTTTTTTTATTAATTTGAGTACAAGCCCTCTATTCTCCATTTCTCTCTCCCCAATTCCCCCCTTTTCCTGTTAACTTTATAACGAGCCGAGTTATATACTATACCTATACCTAAGAGACCTGACCTATGAAAGTACAACTGAAACTGTATACAGTATTCATCCTGTTACTGTTTATATCCACGCTTACGCATGCCCAGTTGAAACTAGGGGATAATCCTGGTGCTATACAAAAGTCAGCTTTACTTGAGCTGGACAGCAAATCGCAGGGATTATTATTACCCAGGATTTCAGACACGACACTGACCACACTTAAAAATTCACCTGATGGGATGATCATCTACTTTATACCAAATAAAAGCCTGTATGTACATGCCAATAACGCATGGGTAAAACTGTTACCGGAAGGAAATACCATCACATCCCTCAACGGGCAAACCGTCTCCACACAGTTGTTAAAAACTACTAACGTGGCAGGCACCTACGGAATTACTTCCACAGCAGGTAATCATACACTCAATATTCCCAACGCTACCGCTACCACAAACGGGTTTATGAGTACGGGTGCCCAGACATTCGCAGGCAGCAAAGTATTCAACAGCGCAGTGATTGCCAATGGTTCTTTTATCCTCAATAACGGGATGACATCCACCACCGGCGCTGTGAATATTATTACGAACACATCTCAGCCTATACAGCTGATCAGTGGAGATGTTACTGAAATATATGGTACATCGGTTTCTATCGGAAGTGCAACAGGGACTACTATTGCACAGGATCTGTACTTACCGCATATTCAGGTGGATGATACAAAAGACACAGTATTGTTGGTAGACCAGGGGAAAGTATGGAAAAAAAGATTGGGGGCTGCCACACAAACACTCCCCATAAGGGTAGTAACAGATGCCAGCAGCGTCACGGATGATGATTATACTGTGATAAGAAGTGGAACCAGTGGAGCAGTTAACATTACGCTACCAGCGGCCACCGGCCGCACAGGCAGAATATTTATCATAAAACTGGCCAAAGGCGCTTCGGATGTAGTTGTAAATGCCAGTGGAAGCAGTTTTGACGGGGATGACAGTAACACCGGTTTTAACCTCACCAATGGTGAAAGCGCTACAGTACAATCGGACGGTACTTACTGGTATATCATATCAACAGCTAATCCACTTTAAGGTAGTGCCTCAGTTTGATTACGTAATCTTCGCGCCAGATGTTATTGGGCATAAATACACCTTATCTGACGTGAATATCAGGTGAAGTTAAATTGAAAACAAATCCTGAACCCATATTCCAAAGCTAAATCAGAGAGCTAAACAGTCAGATGCAGTGTATTTATGCCCAACAACATCTGGCAAATAACATTCAAACTGAGTCACTACCCACTTTAACATAATTCCTAACCGTATAGTTGCTGATTTTTCCATTTTTCCTTTAACTTTACACCGTCAATTCTTACCCTTGTTCATTTAATTACCTGGTTTTGAAAAAAGTTATTATCACAATAGATGGTTACTCTTCCTGTGGGAAAAGCACACTGGCCAAACAACTGGCAGGAGAACTGGACTATGTGTATATAGACAGCGGAGCCATGTATCGTGCTATCACGCTGTATTTCATACAGAACCGTGTGGACTGGAACAATACGGATGAGGTGAACGAAGCCCTGGATAATATTTCCCTGGAGTTTGTGTATAACCCGATCACCAACTCATCGGAAATGAACCTGAACGGAGAGAATGTAGAGAATATGATCCGCGAAATGCTGGTAGCCGAAAAGGTAAGTGAAGTGGCAGCCGTGAAAGAAGTACGGGAATTTGCCGTGGCACAGCAACAGCAGATGGGAGAGCAGCGTGGTATCGTGATGGACGGACGTGATATCGGGACCACCGTATTCCCACATGCAGAACTGAAAATATTCATGACGGCAGATACTGCCATCCGTGTGGAACGCAGATTCAAAGAACTGTACGCTAAGAACAAAAACATCACCCTGCACGAGATAAAAGAGAATCTGGAATTACGCGATTATATCGATACCAATAGAGAGATTAGCCCACTCCGCAAGGCAGAAGATGCTATTATATTGGATAACAGTCAGTTAAACCCGGACGAACAACTCAGATTAGTGATGCAATGGGTTGAGGATGCGATAATGGTGCAATCTTAACTAAAAAAAGGCCCGATAATAGAACAATCTTTTTGATTTTATTTTAATATTAGAGAAACCTTTATTAAATTTGTCTCACTCCCGGTTTTATTGCGGGTGAGAAACCCTGATAATTTTCCACATCCTCCAGAATTTCCTGCATTTTATTGTTACCGTATTTTTTTGAATACTGCCTATAAGCACTTTCAAAATCATCATATATATTTCCAGAAGTGGTCAAGAGACGTCTTGTTAGGATCTTTGAGGTCTTATCATAGCTGTATCCGGAGACCTGCTATTAACCGTAAGAACATTCGACACTTAATATATAGCGTTGTGGCTAGTAATATTTAAACTTAATGTGGGTAAGGCGGGTTCGCCTGTACTTGTCCATATTTTCAGTAGGTGTATTCGGTTAATAGGAAGAAGGGGCGAATTCTTTCGCCCTTTCGCTTTTTTAACTAACTTGTGCTTATACCTTGCTGATGCATGCTTAAAGGCTGTTACTTATTACTTATCCTGCTCTCGTTAACAAAAGGGGACATATACGGACAGGATTCTATCCTTGTTTTCCATACACTGGATTCTGCCAGACTATTGCCCGGTGATACCAACAAGGTAAACTGGCTGATAGACAAAGGAAAGGCCATGAGCCATTACTTTGATAAACATAAAGCAGAAAACCCCTTCTTCCAGGAAGCAATCGCTACTTCCCAGCATCTCCGGTATTTCCGTGGCCTGTTCAGTGTGTACAATGAACTGGGCATCTCCAAAAGAAATAAATCAGAATATATCCTGGCTTCAGAATATCATGAAAAGGCCGTTAAATATGCCGAAGAGGCCAAAGACGACCTGATGCTGGCCATTGCCCTGAATAATACAGGGGTGGATTACCGGCGGCAGGAAAAGCTGGAGAAGGCATTCGGATACCATTTCCGTGCATTACAACTGGCGGAAAAGGTCAATGATGTGCGTAATATCTGTGTGGCTATCAACAGTATAGGCAATATTCAGCTGTCTTCCGAAAAGTATGATGATGCCATTGCCCATTTCAATAAGGCCTTACTGCTGGAACGTGAGAATAAGAATAGTCTGGGTGCAGCTATCAACCTTGGAAATATAGGGTATGCCTACCAGGGACTGGGTAAACTGGACCTGGCCATAGAATATTATAAGAAGTCACTGGCCGTTAATCAGGTACTGAATAACAGTATGGGCCTGGCCATCTGTTATAATGCACTGGGAGATGCCTATAAGGAAAAGAAAGACTATGCCAGTGCATTGGAATACCTGCATAAAGCGCTGGCAGTGAATAGTAAAGTGGATGATAAAGTGCATGAGGCAGAAAGTTACCTGAGCATTGGGAAGTTATGGAGCCTGCAGGGTAAACATGAGGAAGCACGTAAAAATATCCAGGCCTCTATTAATCTGAGTCAGTTATGGCGGTTTAAACTGATGCTGAAAGATGCCTATAAAGCATTGGCAGCAGATTATAAGGCCAACGGAGAGTTTGAAAAGTCTCTGGAAGCAATGGATAAGTCGTTATTGTACAAAGACAGTCTGCTGGATGAAACCTCTGCCCAGGCATTGGCGCAGACACAAGCCATTTATGAAGTAGACCGGAAAGACAACCAGATCAAACTACTGGAGCATGATAAACAACTGGGTGAACTGCGTACCAAACGTAATGTCGTATATATCATTTCCTTAGCAGGATTTTTATTGATGCTTACAGTAGGTGGCTTCTTTTATATCCGCCACAGAGACCTGGAAACCAAGAAACGTACCTTACAACTGGAACTGCGCTCATTACGTGCGCAGATGAACCCACATTTTATATTTAACTCACTCAGTTCCATACATCGTTTTATCTGGAGCAATAACCAGGAAGAGGCATCAGACTACCTTACCAAATTCTCCCGGTTAATGCGTATGATTCTGGATAATACGCAGTACACCTTTATTTCTCTGAATAAAGAGCTGGAATCGTTACGTTTGTATCTTGATCTTGAAAAATTACGTTGTAATAATATTTTTGATTACGAGATCACTGTATCAGAAGAGATTAATGAAGAAGAGGCAATGATCCCGCCCATGATTATACAACCCTATGTTGAAAACGCTATATGGCATGGGCTGGTACATAAATCAGGTAAAGGACTACTGGAAATAAACGTATCGCTGAAAGGACGTGTATTGACCTGCATTGTTACAGATAATGGAATAGGAAGGAAGAAAGCTGTAGAAATAAAAGAAAAAAAGGGACAAACGCACCGTTCGATGGGCATGAAGGTAACGGAAGGCAGGATAGATCTGATCAGAAAGATCAATAATACAAAAGAAGCAAACGTAAACATTACAGACCTGGAAGACGAAGCCGGAACAGCCACCGGCACAGAGGTCAGACTCGTCTTACCGGTAGAATTTATTTTTTAATACACATTAAGAGCATGAGCGAAATAAGAGCCATCATCGTTGATGACGAGCAGCACTGTATTGAAGCCCTTCATACAATGCTGCAAAAGAAATGCCCGGAAGTAACTGTGGTAGGAAGCGTGAACAGTGTAAAAGACGCAAGGGATATGATCTCCGAATTACAGCCGGATGTAGTATTCCTGGATGTTGAAATGCCTCATCAGAATGGTTTTGAATTATTGAAACTGTTTGATAAGATCAATTTCGACGTGATATTCACTACTGCTTATGAACAGTATGCTTTAAAAGCGATCAAGTTCAATGCACTGGATTACCTGTTGAAACCTTTTAGTGTAAAAGAGCTGCAGGATGCTATTCAGAAATGTACCAGCAGGCGTAACGGGCCGGCCAGTGAAGCACAGCATTCTCCTATTGAAGTATTCCTGCAGAACATGAAAACGCTGCATCAGACACATAAGAAGATTGCACTGCCTACTATTAACGGATTGGTATTTATGCCCGTACAGAATATTGTACGGTGTGAATCTACGGGTAACTATACCCGGATATTTTTTACGGATAAGAAAAACCTGATGGTATCCCGTCCGTTAAAAGAGTTTGAAGAATTGCTTACAGATGTGGATTTTTTCCGTGTACATAACTCTCATCTTATTAACCTTCAGCAGATGCAATCTTATATACAGGGAGAAGGTGGGTTTGCACTCATGAGTGATGGAACGCAGGTAGAAGTTTCGAGAAGACGTAAGGCAGATTTCCTGAAAAAGGCCATGCAGTTCTAACCAGATTTAATGTGTTTTATGCCACTTACAGGAAATTGACCACCAGATAATAATTGTTGGTTGTTGGCTGAAAAGGTAAAAAGTACTTTTGGATCAGATTCTACCTTATTACAATATATAAATTTTTTTCTCTGCATTACTAGCATTGATTAGCCCCAAAGACAAAAGACACCACGTGGTGTCTTTTGTGTTTTATGACTACTTGAATTTCGCCGCTAATTCTTCAATTTTATGTTCCAGTCCGTAGAAGGAGAGTAGTTTCCGTATAACTGCTTCTACTAATGCATCCGGGCAGGAAGCCCCGCTTGTGAGCATAATAGTTACCTGTTCTTTTTTAGGCAGAAAGGTAAAGCTGTGTAATTCCTGTTTGTGGTGAAAATCCCAGTGTTCTATTTCATCAGCAGATACAAGCTTCTCATCTGAGGAGATGAAAAAGGTAGGCAGCTTCTCTTCACAGAGTTCTACCAGGTGAGAAGTGTTGGAGCTGTTATAACCACCTACTACAATGGCCAGGTCTGCCTCTTCCTGAAGCAGGCCGGTTACAGCGCTCTGATTGTCGTTAGTAGCATAGCAGAGGGTATCTCTTGCATCTGCGAAACGTTCACCTGCGGTGGCGGCAGTTAATGCGTAGCGGTCCATCATTACATTGCGGATGTAATCTGCAATGGCCTGGGTTTCTGTCGCCAGCATGGTCGTCTGGTTTACCACACCTACACGTTGTAAGTCTTTTGCCACGTCAAACCCGGGGGAATATTGTCCTTTGAAGAGTTCGTAGAACGCTGCTGCCGGTTTTTCTCCTGTGATGAATGTAGCCAGTAGTGTAGCTTCTGCCATGTCTTTTACCACTATAGTGGGTGTACTGCTGGTACTATGGGAGAAGGTAGCCCTGGTTTCTTCATGACCAGGTTTACCGTGGACAATGACGGTGTAGGATTGTTGTCCGATCTGTTCTGCCTTGTTCCATACCCTTTCCACGAAAGGGCAGGTGGTATTATATTGAAGGGGGGCAATGCCCAGTGAGGTTAGTTTTGCTTCTATTTCCAGTGTGGTACCGAAGGCGGGGATGATCACGATATCATCCGGGTTGAGTGATTCCCAGGGGACCAGCTGTTTGCCAGCTGTGTCCATAATGAACTGTACACCTCTTGCCAGCAGGTCGTTATTGACGTGCGGATTGTGAATCATTTCACTGAGGAGGAAGATCCTTTTATCCGGGTTCTCGTCTAAGGTCCTGAAAGCTATTTCTATAGCATTTTCCACACCGAAGCAGAAGCCGAAGTGACGGGCCAGTAATACTTTAAGCGGGCCGAAATCCAGCACGGTAGGTGTAAAATCCTTCTTCATGCGGTCCAGTTGCTTGCGGCTGTTCTTGATAGCCGTGATCAGCGGACTGCGATATATAACAGGGACGTTGAATGTTTTCATCTGAAGGCGAAGTTACATATTTTGATGGCCAGTTATTCCTGGCTCATTCTCTTTAACCAGGCTTTTTCATCAGGGCTCAGGCTTTCGAAGCCTTTGTCGTTGATTTTGTCCAGGAGCTGGTCCAGGCGAAGCTGCCTGTTTTCTTCCGGTCCGTTCTTCACCACTTTCAGCGGGGATTTCTTGGGTTTGAACATGCGTTTACGCTTGCCGGTAGCTTCTACACGTACCCGTCTGTTGAACAGCCATATTAAAGGCTGACAGATATCGGTACCATTGTCCAGGAGCTTCACGTATACAAAACCCATCAATGCACCACCCAGGTGAGCAGCGATACCGCCGGTGTTACCATCAGGGATGGCAATAGCATCCAGTACTACAATGGCCAGAGCCAGCCACTTTAAGCGGATGGAACCCAGGAAGAGTAAGCCTATCTCGTAATTGGGGATCTTGGTAGCGCAGGCCACCAGTAAACATATTACAGACGCAGAAGCACCTATGAGGGTACCATCGAGGCTGGGGTAAGCTAGATTGTAGACTAAGAGGAATACCAGTCCGCCTGTGATACCGCCCAGCAGATAGAGGGGCAGTACACGGTGATTACCGAGGAATGACCGGAAGAGGTTACCGAACCAATAGAGGTTCAACATGTTGAAGAAGATGTGAAAGATGGCAACATGGGTGAACATATAAGTAAATAACCCCCAGGGTTTCACAATAAAAGCAGGTAATGCCGAATGCAGGGACAGCTGCTCATATAAAAAGGTGGGTATAAAACCCGCAGCGGGAGATATCCATCCCGCAACATGCACTACTCCCAGCAGGAGGAAAACAACAATGTTCCAGAAAAGTAAATGGTTAATTGTGTTTCCTTGTCTCAGCCAGTAGCGAATATCAGATCTGAAAGACGTTCCGTTCATACTTGAAAATTAGTACAAAATCTGCATTCCTAAACCTATTTAGCCTACATTTTTACAAGCGGCGACGACCAGGATTTTGGTGGTTTTTTTATGATTATTCAGTATCTTTGCCGTCCAATTAAAACTTCCGGCTTAATCTCCGGGGGATATTTTATCAAAAAGTAATAACAAAATTTTGGAAGAAAACAACATTATTAACGAACAAAACGCTGAACAGCAGGCTCCGGTGGCAGTTAGTGCCCAGGCAGAAACAGCGACAAAAAATGCACCTGTTGCAGTACAGACCGCTCACGATGATTTTGACTGGAGCGTGGACAAACGTAACGTATCTTCTTATAGCCAGGAAGAGAAAGTTAAGTATGACCAGACTTACGACAGCACTTTCAAAGTGATCGAAGAAAACGGTTTGCTCACTGGTACCGTGGTTGGTTTAACCAAAACGGACGTTGTGATCAACATTGGTTTCAAATCAGATGGTCTTATCTCTCTGAATGAGTTCCGCGATCTGCAGGGCCTGAAAGTAGGAGATGAAGTAGAAGTACTGGTTGTAGAAAAAGAAGACAGGGATGGTAACCTGCACCTGAGCCGTAAACAAGCTCGTCAACAGCGTGCATGGGAAAAAATCGTTGAAGTGTACAAAACAGGCGAAGTTGTTACTGGTACTGTTACCAGCAAAACTAAGGGCGGCCTGATCGTGGACGTTTATGGTATGGAAACATTCTTACCAGGTTCACAGATCGACGTTAAACCTGTTACTGATTACGATCAGTTTGTTGGTAAAACAATGGAATTCAAAGTGGTTAAGGTTAACGAAGCCATCAGAAATGCAGTTGTTTCCCACAAAGCGCTCATCGAAAGCGATATCGAACAACAAAGAGTGGATATTATCTCCAAACTGGAAAAAGGCCAGGTATTGGAAGGTACTATCAAAAATATCACAGACTTCGGTGCATTCATCGATCTGGGTGGTCTGGACGGCTTGCTGTACATCACCGACATCAGCTGGGGTCGTATTTCTCACCCAAGCGAAGTACTGCAGATGGATCAGAAGATCAATGTGGTTGTACTGGACTTCGACGACGAGAAAAAACGTATCAGCCTTGGTTACAAACAACTCACTCCCCATCCTTGGGATACCTTACCAGCTAACATCACAGAAGGTGCGCGCGTGAAAGGTAAAGTAGTGAACATTGAAGATTATGGTGCATTCCTGGAAATTCTGCCTGGTGTAGAAGGACTGGTACACGTATCTGAAATCTCCTGGGCTTCTACACCAATCAATGCTAAGGAATTCTTCAAATTAGGAGAAGAGTACGAAGCAGTGGTAGTTACCCTGAGCAAAGACGAGCGTAAAATGAGCCTGTCTATCAAGCAACTGACAGAAGATCCTTGGGCTACTATCGAAACTAAATTCCCGCTGGAAAGCCGTCACAAAGGTATTGTGAAGAACATTACTCCTTATGGCGTATTCGTTGAGCTGGAAACTGGTATCGGTGGTATGATCCATATCTCTGACCTGAGCTGGATCAAACGTTTCAATCACCCAAGTGAGTACACTAAAGTAGGTAGCGAAATCGAAGTAGTTATCTTAGGTATTGACAAGGATAACCGTAAACTGAGCCTGGGCCACAAACAAATTGAAGAAGATCCATGGAACACTTTTGAAACTATCTTCCCGATTGGTTCTATCCATGAAGGTACTGTAGTGAAGAAAGATGACAAGGGTGCTACCGTTCAGTTACAATATGGTCTGGAAGCTTACGCTCCTGCCCGTCACCTGCGCACTGAAGATGATAAAGCCATCAGCGTTGAAGATGTGAAAGAATTCATGATCATTGAATTCGATCGTAGCGAAAAACGTATCCTGGTTTCTCATACAAGAGTTTGGGAACAAGTGAAGAACGAAGAGAAAGCTGTAGTTGCGAAAGAAAAGAGAGCAGATGCTGATAACACTCGCAAAGCAGTTAAAACCATTCAGAGTAAAGTAGAAAAAGCTACTTTAGGTGATCTGGGTGCTTTAGCTGAACTGAGAGAGAAACTGAAGCAGTCTGAAGGTGGTGAAGAAGAGAAAAAAGCGTAATAACTTTTTTAGGTTGAAATAATACAGGGGCTGTTTCGAAAGGAACGGCCCCTGTTGTTTTTTATCATATCCATAGATTTTATGAGGCTCCGTCAGGAGCCCCGTGTTTGTTACAAACATGGGGCTCCTGACGGAGCTTTTTTGTATAGATAATTGATTTATAGATAATTAAAGAGAGAAGGATCCATATGTCCATCACCGATGGCCTATTTCAGAAGAGTCCCTGAAAAGCCTTAACAGGCTTGTGATCAGAGATATAATCCATATATAACCCATATATAAGCCATATATGAAGCATATATAAGACATATTTCTAGAAGTATGCTTTATATATACCTCATAATTGGTTTATTAATGCAATAAATAAATTTAAGAGGATTTATCAGAAGCCGGATAAAGATATGTTAGAACCCGGTAAGGTAAGAGCAGGGAAGCCTTTGTACCACTTAACCCATCGTATACTGATATATAAAAACCCGGGCCGGAGTAAGTTTAAACTTACCCCGGCCCGGGTTTTATGATATGTTGATATTTTTATAGTTTAGCTAAAATCCCGTCGTTAAACTCGGTTAAAGAGCTTAATTGTACATCTGCCAGGGCATAACGTTTGTTACTGCGGTTGTGCGGCTCCGGCACCACCACTACCTTCATACGGGCAGCTTTGGCGGCTGTCATGCCGGTAACGGAATCCTCGAAAGCGATACATTGCAGGGGCCTGCTACCCAGTTCCTTAGCGCAGGACAGGTAAACAGCCGGATGCGGCTTGCCATGTGATTCAAACTCTGCTGAAGAGATTACCTGGAAACGGTCTTTGATACCGAAATGATTCACCGCAGCCAGGATCAGCCGCATAGGAGAGGAGGAAGCCAGTCCTATTTTGAATTTCTTCTGTTCGAAATAATCGAGAATGTATTCCAGCCCTTCCATCATCTCACCTTCTGCCACGATTTTGGCAGTAACGCTGTCAATAATCTCTGAAGTCACCTGCTCTGAACCTTTTCCTTCCCATTTGAAGAAATTATGCCAGTAATCCACCACTTCTGCCGTGCGTAAGCCGGTAGTATGACTAGCCTGTTCCATTGACAATTCCACTCCAACCGTAGCGAACACTTCCCGCATCGCTTGTCCCCACAGGGGTTCGGAGTCAATCAACAATCCATCCATATCAAAAATCACCGTATTGATCATGTGCTCTTTTCGTTTGTTTTGCGCGGCAAAGTTACATTATCATTCCAATGACAATAGAAAAATCCGGGAAGCATCCCCCAGACTTTTAAATAAATTCTAATATTCACCCCCTTTTTTTATGAAAATTTCCTTTGGAAATCTCACTTAGATTTATAACTTTGTTATAGTCTACAAAAACGATGGGAAATATGGATAGTAATCTGATGATAGAGCGTTTAGAGTGCCGTTGCTGTACCGCAAAGGTAAGAGCGGAGGCGTAGATGTATACCAACTGATGATCAATCAAAAATCAAACAAGATATACAAAGCCTCCGTTCTTACGGGGGCTTTGTGCTTTATATAGGCTTAATAAGGAAGATAATTTACCACCACCCAAGAAAATAATTGATATGCAAAGCTTCAGAACAGAACTGGAAAATCCGGTTGTAGAGAAGGACATAATAGAACTGGAGAAAAAGATCCGATTATTCCGTGAAGGACAGATACCGGAAGAGAAATTCCGTAGTCTGCGTCTCGCAAGAGGTATTTACGGACAGAGACAACCGGGAGTTCAAATGATACGCATTAAACTGCCCTACGGTAAAATGACACTGGAGCAGTGGAAACGTATGTCTGACGTTTCTGACGAATATTCTACCGGTAACCTGCATCTGACCACCCGTCAGGACATTCAGATCCACTTCGTGAGCCTGGAAAGGACACCCGAACTGTGGGCCAAATTAGATCTTGACGATATTACCATACGTGAAGCCTGCGGTAACACCGTAAGGAATATTACCGCTTCTGATAAAGCGGGTATAGATCCTGCTGAACCATTTGACATTACACCTTATGCTGATGCAGCGTTCCGCTATTTCCTGCGTAACCCTGTATGCCAGGACATGGGCCGTAAGTTCAAGATGTCTTTCTCCAGCAGCGATGCAGATACAGCATGGGCTTTCATGCACGATATAGGTGTAATACCTAAGATCCGTGAAATCAACGGACAGCAGGTACGTGGCTTTAAAGTGATGATAGGTGGTGGCCTTGGCGCACAGCCTTACCTGGCTCACGTTGCTTACGAATTCCTGGAAGCAGATCAGCTGATCCCATACATAGAAACTGTGTTGCGTGTGTTTGACAGAAATGGTGAAAGAGCCAGCCGTCATAAAGCACGTATGAAGTTCCTGATCCAGAAAATCGGGTTTGAAGAATTCACCAGACTGGTAGAGGAAGAACGCCTTGCCAACAAAGTGAAGACTTTCCATGTAGACGCTGATGTGTGGGAAGAACCGGCATTACCTGCAGCAGATGCAGTATTACCGTCTTACACTATTAAAGATCCAAAGAAATACGAAACATGGAAGGCTACCAATGCTTTCCGTCAGAAGCAGGCAGATTATTATGCCGCTTATGTGCGTGTACCACTGGGTAACATCAGTTCCGTTATTTCCCGTCAGATCATTGAAGCACTGAGACCAGCCATCGGCAACGATGTACGTGTAACAGCCAACCAGGGTTTACTGTTGAAATACATATTACCTGCTCACCTGCCTTATGTGTTCAGTGTACTGGAAACAGCAGGTTTTGCTGAACCCGGCTTTGACAGTATCGCCGATATCACTGCCTGTCCTGGTACTGATACCTGTAACCTGGCTATTTCCAGCAGCACTGGTATTGCTACTGCACTGGAACTGGTGATTCAGGAAGAGTTCCCTGACCTGGTATATAATAAAGATATTAAGATCAAGATAAGTGGTTGTATGAACTCCTGCGGTCAGCATGGTATTGCCTCTATTGGCTTCCATGGCAGTTCCGTGAAGAGTGGTGGTAAAGTATTACCAGCCCTGCAGGTATTGCTGGGTGGTGGTATTGTAGGTGATGGTATTGGCCGTGTAGCGGACAAAGTGATCAAGGTGCCAAGTAAACGTGGCCCGGATGTACTGCGCTCCCTGCTGAATGACTATGAAGCCAATGGACAGGAAAGCGAAAAGTATAATGATTACTACGACCGTCAGGGAGAGAGATACTTCTACGACCTGCTGAAACCACTGACAGACCTGACTACCCTGCAGAACGATGATTTCATCGACTGGGGACAGGGCGACAAGTTCGCTACTGCTATCGGTGTAGGTGAGTGCGCAAGCGTGGTAATAGACCTGGTAGCTACCCTGTTATTTGAAGGGGAAGAAAAGCTGCAGTCATCTGTTGTAGCTTTGGAAAGCAATCAGTTCGCAGACAGTATCTATCATTCTTACTCTACTTTTGTACAAACAGCGAAGGCATTACTGTTAGGAGAAGGCGTAAGCTGTAATACACAGACCGGCATCATCAATGACTTTGACAAATATTTCGTAGAAACTGGCAAATGGCCAATCGACGGAGGTTTTAAAGAGCTGGTGTTACAAATCAATCAGCACGAACCTTCAGAAAGTTTTGCGAAAGCATATCACAAACAGGCAGCAGACTTTTATCAGCAGGCACACGCCCTCAGGCAGCAGCCAAGCGCTGAAGTGTCTGCGTCTTAATCTTTAAAAGAGTACATTATGCAAAATATACATCCAAAATTAACACTGGTAGGCGCAGGTCCTGGTGATCCTGAGCTGATCACTGTAAAAGGGCTGAAAGCCATACAACAGGCCAGGGTAATTCTGTACGACGCACTGTCTAACAATGAACTGCTGGAGCATGCACCAAGCAACTGCTTAAAGCGTTTTGTTGGTAAACGTGCCGGTATGCATGTGTACTCTCAGGATGAGATTAATCGCATGATTGTGAAGTACGCATTGACCTATGGCAATGTGGTACGCCTGAAAGGAGGAGATTCTTTTGTGTTTGGCCGTGGGCAGGAAGAACTGTCTTTTGCCCAGCAGTTTAATATAGATACAGAAGTAATTCCCGGTATCAGCAGTGCGATATCGGTACCGGCTTTTAACGGGATTCCAGTGACAGCGCGTAATGTGAGTGAGGGATTCTGGGTACTGACCGGTACCACGCAGAACGGCAACCTGGCAAGAGACCTGGACCATGCTATCCAGGTGAAAACGACGGTTGTGATATTAATGGGAATGAGTAAGCTGGAAGAGATATCTTCCGCATATATCGCGCAGGGAAAAGGTAATACCCCTGCTGCCATTATCCAGAATGGTACATTACCTAACCAGAAAGTGGGTGTAGGTACTGTGGGAGAACTGGCAGCGATCGCCAGCAGGGGAGACCTCCGCAATCCCGCTATCATTGTTGTGGGAGAGGTGGTGCGTTTCCATGAAGCGTTTCAGTCTGTGAAGGAGAAGCTGGCTGCCGAATTTAAAATAGCCGTATAAGTTTTTGGGTGCAGGGCAAAATCCCTTCAATTTTTATGTGATGGTGCGAAGCACCATCACATAAAAATCACTCACTACCCCCTGAAAGTGGGATGCTTTTATCTGCTGATATTGAGTAACTTTTTGTTATAAATGTACCCATATGGAAGAGAATAATCTGTTTCCGGTATTTTTCAAGGTACACCATCTGCAGGTGCTGGTAGTTGGCGGGGGTAATATCGGGCATGAAAAAGTAAGTGCTATCCTCAGCAACTGCCTGGACGCCAATGTTACAGTAGTGGCAACCTGGTTCCTGCCGGAACTGGTAACGCTGGCCAAAACCGCTCCCAATGTGACATTAGTTCAAAAACCTTTCTCCTGTGGGGATATGCTGGGTAAAGACCTGGCCATTGCCGCCACTAATGATAAGGAACTGAACGGCTATATCTGGGAAAAGGCGAAGGGCAGCCGGGTACTGATCAATGTGGCTGATACGCCGGAGTTATGTGATTTTTATTTAGGTTCAGTAGTACAGAAGGGCAATCTCAAAATAGCTATTTCTACCAATGGTAAATCTCCTACCATTGCGAAGCGTTTAAAAGAAGTATTACAGGAAGCTATACCAGGCTCTATTAATGAGGTGCTGGATAAGTTACAGATGATACGGGAAAGACTGAAAGGTGATTTTAGTGAAAAGGTGAAACAATTGAACCAGATAACTGAGGTACTGGTAAAGAGAGATTAAAGATTATAAAATATCAATATATTCCATTTTTTACTGCAAATAGCCCAATTTTCCACCCACCAACGGAACAATTCTGCATTTTTTATTACAAATAGATAGTTTTTTAGCCTTCTCAGGATAAAACTATCTTTCTTTTTATGCTTAATTCTTTATTTTTATTACATGATTAATAAAAATATATTTATAAATTAGCATCGATGTATGTGAAAATTCAACAATGGTTGTTATTTTTATGTAAATATTAGAAAGTATAAGTGGTTTTGATAGAGATTTTCAGATTAATAGTTCAAATATATTTATTTTTAATGTGTCATTAGTCTCTTGTTATGCGCAATGTTTCGAAAAACAGGTTCAGTAGGATGGTCATTAAGAAATCGCCCTATATTAATTCGGTTACTATCATGAAATCCAATATTAAAACAAGTCCATTACAAACAATCATAAAACCATCCAAAGGAGCAGTGTCAACCTATGATCAGCAGATAATAGCTGGCTCTGCTCTCTAAAATATTGAGGCATATAGCAAGTATATGCCCGAAGATAAAGTAAGTAGCGGTTACAGGCGGGGAACTTCCGGTGCTAGGGTCGGCAAAAGGCCAGCAAAGTTCTTGACCTCGCAGTTTCGGATAGTTATCATATCCCCGCCTTATGCCGCGCCAATTACAAAGATAGTTCCCGCTTCCCTGAAGTTAATACCTTGTGCCAGAGGCCTGAAAGGGGCCTCGCTTAGGTATTATTAAGATCGTTTATCAACCAAAATCTGAATTGTATTTCGACTATTCACTATTTCATTTTATCAACCATCATTTAGCTGCACCAAACTAATCTATCGATTAATACAAAGAGAAAAACGAAGAAAATCTAGTGAAGCAGATCCCCTGTAATATTGCATGCTGCCAGAATTCAGGGAAGGGAAACGGTTCATTGCAGGCTATGCTTCCTTAACCGTTTCTCTTTTTCTTCGTTCTTCGTAGCTGTATATTTGCCCCATGATCCTTTCCCAAACAGAAGCATTCGTTAAAAAAGAACTGGCAGGCGCCGAAGGCGGGCATGACTGGTGGCATATTTACAGGGTATGGCAACTGGCTAAACACATTGCTGCAGAGGAAGATGTGAATATGCTGGTGGTTGAACTGGGCGCCCTGCTGCATGATATTGCAGACGCCAAATTTCATGGAGGAGATGAAAGTGTTGGGCCGGCGAAAGCACGGCAGTTCATGGAATCTATCCAGGTACCGGCTGATGTGATACAACATGTGACTGATATCATTGAACATATTTCTTTTAAAGGCGGACAGCAGGCAGGTAAATTTTACTCTCCGGAACTGGGGGTGGTACAGGATGCAGACCGCCTGGATGCACTGGGGGCTATCGGTATTGCCCGCACCTTCAACTATGGCGGTTTTAAGAACAGGGCCATTTATGATCCGGGGATTGCACCTGATTTACAGATGACTAAAGAACAGTACAAAAATAGTACGGCCCCTACGATCAATCATTTTTATGAGAAGTTGTTATTGCTGAAGGACAGGATGAATACTGCTACCGGCAGAAAGCTGGCTGAAGAAAGACATTTGTTTATGGAGCAGTTCCTGGAAAGGTTTTATAAAGAGTGGGAGGGGATATCCTGATGTGTGAAAGATGTCCTTTCACACATCAGTAAGCCTTTTATGCAAATAATGCTTTCAGTTCTTCCGCATCTTCCGGCTTCATTTTACCACTGAGGATCAGGCGAAGCTGACGGCGGCGTAAAGCACCGTCATATAAATTCTTCTCATCTTCTGTATCAGGAACAATGGGAGGTACTATCCGGGATTTGCCATTAGGGTCCAGGGCTACGAAAGTCATGAACGCCTCATTTGACTTATAACGATATTGCTGTACAGGATCTTCACCCCATACCCGCAGATGTACTTCCATTGAAGTAGTAAATGCCCTGCTCACTTTCGCTTCAATATGTACTACGTTACCCAGCTTAATGGGATTCTCGAAAGAAATGTTGTCTACAGATGCCGTTACTACCGGCGCACTGCAATGTTTCATGGAAGCCAGCGCTGCGGCTATGTCCATCCAGTACATTAAACGGCCGCCCATCAGGTTGCCAAAAGTGTTGGTATCATTGGGCAGTACCAGTTCCGTCATCTGGATAACTGAGTCCTGCGTGCGCTTGGGCGTTATAGTCATGTTATTGTTTGTTCGCCGGCAAAATTAGTAAGAAGTTTGATGCTATCGGTAATAAATAAAATGTGGAACCCCTCACGATAAATTTATAAGCCCTAAATAAGAGGTTAAATATTTTTATGTTATTTCTTTATATATGTGATAAATATATAATCTTAAAAAGCCTTTTGGGCGGGTAGCAAATTTTTGTAACTTTGCCTGACCTTCGGAAGTTAGTTTTTACTTGACTGGTTACACCATTTATGTCGTCCGGCACTTCCTCTTTAGGTCAAGTATTCTACAGAATTAGATCTTATGGCAAAATATATCTTCGTTACGGGAGGTGTTACATCCTCGTTGGGTAAAGGAATTATAGCTGCTTCGCTGGCAAAATTATTGCAGTTGCGCGGTTTTAGAGTAACTATTCAGAAGTTTGATCCATACATTAATGTGGACCCGGGGACATTAAACCCTTATGAACACGGAGAGTGTTATGTAACCGAAGATGGCGCTGAAACTGACCTCGATCTGGGGCACTATGAGCGTTTCCTTAATACACCTACATCCCAGGCTAATAATGTGACTACCGGTCGTATTTACCAGACTGTAATTAACAAGGAACGTGAAGGGGCTTACCTCGGTAAGACTGTGCAGGTAGTTCCGCATATTACAGATGAAATCAAGCGCAGGATCCTGCTGCTGGGTAAAGATGGTAATTTCGATATCGTGATCACTGAATTAGGTGGAACAGTAGGTGATATCGAATCACTGCCTTATATAGAGGCGGTTCGTCAGTTACAATGGGAACTGGAAGAACAGGATTGTCTGGTGGTACACCTGACCCTGATTCCTTACCTGCGTGCAGCTAAAGAGCTGAAAACCAAGCCAACACAGCACTCTGTGAAAATGATGAGTGAGAACGGCGTTCATCCGGACGTGATCGTTTGCCGCACAGAAGAACCTATGTACAATGATCTGAAGAAGAAAATTGCACTGTTCTGTAATGTAACGGTAGATGCTGTGATAGAAGCTACAGACATGAGTACCATCTATGAAGTGCCGCTGGAAATGCTGCGCGAAAAGCTGGATGTCATTGTGATGAAGAAACTGCATATCCCTATTGAGAAGGAACCGGATATGACCAAATGGAAAGGATTCCTGGACAAACTGAAGTACCCTAAATCCAAAGTGACTATCGGTCTCATTGGTAAATATGTGGAGCTGCAGGATGCCTACAAATCTATCCTGGAGTCATTTATCCATGCAGGAGCCATGAATGAGTGTAAAGTAGTAGTACAAAATATTCATTCTGAGTTTCTTACATCTGAGAATGTATCTGAGAAGCTCCGCAACCTGGATGGTTTGCTGGTGGCTCCCGGTTTTGGTCATCGTGGTATAGAAGGAAAAATAACGGCTATCCAGTATGCGCGTGAAAACAACCTGCCTTTCTTTGGTATTTGCCTGGGAATGCAGATGAGCGTAGTGGAATATGCACGTAACGTAATAGGATGGAAGGATGCACACTCTACTGAAATGAACCCTGATACCCCTCATGCGGTAATAGGATTGATGGAAGAACAGAAGAAAATTACGGCCAAAGGCGGTACCATGCGTTTAGGCTCTTATGCCTGCGAACTGGTGCCAGGCTCCAGGGCTGCTTCTATTTATGAAGGTACCAGCATCACTGAACGCCACCGTCACCGCTACGAATTCAACAGTATGTTCCTGGAAGATTTCGAGAAAGCAGGTATGGTAGCTTCCGGTAAGAACCCGGAAAGTGGCCTGGTAGAAATGGTAGAACTGCCTGATCATCCTTTCTTTGTGGGATGCCAGTTTCACCCGGAACTGAAGAGTACCGTGGACAGACCGGCTCCGTTGTTCGTTCATTTCATTGCTGCCGCTAAGGAATATGCAGAAATTAAGACAAACAATGCTAAACTGGCGGAAGAGAAAATCGCCCACCAATAATTAATAATGAGTAGCCGCAAGCTATTAGTTGCACACTGCGAGTAACAATTCAATATTAACTTAACAGAATATTGGGATGATACTTGTCGCTTACAGCTAAAAGCTTGCGGCTTTTACATACCTTTGCAGCCTAAATTTCAATTAGAATTTCATGGACAGAAACTCGGTCATTGGCTTCGTCTTGCTGGGAGTATTACTGGTGGGATATATCTTCTATAACCAAGGTCAACAGGTAGAAGCACGGAAAGAGAAAGCCCGTCAGGATTCCATCGCGAACATTAACAAGCCCAAAGTACCCACAGATACAACAGGTTATGCTGCTACCGGCCCGGTCGGTACTCAGGATTCCACCCGTTTGGCAGGTGAATATGGTGCTTTTGCTAATGCAGCAAAAGGTACTGCTCAAACTGCTGTACTGGAAAATGACGTGGTAAAAATCACTTTTACCAACCAGGGCGGACAGCCAGCTACTGTTCAGCTGAAAAAATTCAAAACCTTTGATGGCGCTCCTTTATTGCTGGTAGACGGTTCTTTCAACCGTATTTCCATGCAGTTACCTGCCAATAACAATACCTTATTAAATACGGCAGACCTGTTCTTTACCGGTGGTACAGTGCAGAAACTGGCAGATGGCAGTCAGGCAGTTACTTACCGCCTCTCTACCTCTAATCCTGAACAGTTCCTGGAATATGTGTATACACTGAAACAGGATGGTTATGCGGTTGACTTTGACATTCATGCTGTTGGACTTGAAAACGTGCTGCCTGCTTCCCAGAAAACACTGGCCCTGCAATGGGATGCCCAGAATGACAGACAGGAACTGGATATGCAGAATGAACGCCTGAACAACCAGGTACATTATGAGTCCGGTGAAGGTAAACACGATTATTTCACCTTACAGCGTACCAGTCATCAGCAACTGGAGAACAAACTGCAGTGGGTGAGTGTGAAACAACAGTTCTTCAACACTACCTTCATCTCCAAAAAAGATAACAACTTCGCAGGAGCTGATATCAATACCAAAGTGCCTGAAAGCGGTAATATCGTTGGACAGACTTTCACCACCCTGTCTATCCCTTACACCCGTGCACATGATTTCAAGTTCCCGATAGAAATATATTACGGTCCTAACCATTATAAGACATTAAAATCTTTTGATATAGGGCTGGAAAATATCATCCCGCTGGGTTCCGGTATTTTCGCTTTCGTAAAGTATGTGAACAAATGGGTGATCATCCCTGTGTTTAACTTCCTGAGTGGATTTATTCACAATTATGGTGTTATCATCATCCTGCTCACCTTATTTATACGCTTACTGATAGCGCCGTTCACTTACCAGAGTTATGTATCATCTGCTAAAATGAAGGTATTAAAGCCTGAAATTGATGCACTGCGTGCTAAACATGGTGATGATCAGCAGGCTTTTGGTATGGACCAGATGAAACTCTTTAAGAGTGCCGGTGTAAACCCTCTCGGAGGCTGTTTACCTGCTGTAATGCAGTTACCTATCCTGGTAGCGATGTACAGCTTCTTCCCGTCCTCTATTGAGTTGCGCCAGGAGAGTTTCCTGTGGGCGAAAGACCTTTCGACCTACGATTCTATCTTCCATCTGCCGTTTACCATTCCTTTCTATGGTGATCACGTGAGTCTTTTCACATTGCTGATGACCGCTACCAGTTTGATGCTGGCTTTCAATAACCGTGGTATGGCCGATCAGAGCAACCCGGTAATGAAATACATGCCTTACGTTTTCCCGGTAATGCTGTTGGGTATATTTAACCGTCTGGCTTCGGCTCTTACATTCTACTACTTCCTGTCTAACGTAATCAGTATCGTGTTACAGTGGGTGATACAGAAATTTATCATCAACCACGACAAGATCCATGCACAGATCCAGGAGAACAAGAAGAAGCCTAAGAGCAAATCCAAATGGCAGGAAAAGCTGGAAGAGATGCAGCAAAGGCAGCAGGGTGTACAACCGAAAAAGAAGTAACTTAATTTTATTATATTTGAAAGAAGGCTCCCACAATGGGAGCCTTCTTTATTTACTGGTCTCAATCGTAAACATGAAACAATTGTTGTTACTGGCAACAGCCAGCACTTTGTATTTATCCACCTATGCACAGGATTACATTCCTTCTCCCAGCCGCATTCAGCATACGGTGAACTACCTGGCCTCTGAGAAACTGAAAGGCAGGGGATCCAATGAAAAAGGTGGCATGAAGGCCAGTAAGTATGTGGCCAGGCAGTTTAAGAAGCTGGGACTTAAGCCGGGCAATAATGGCAGTTATTATCAGGACTTTACTTTTGATAAGAACTCACATAAGAATGTGCCCAGTCGTAATGTAATCGGGTTTTTAGATAATGGTGCTGCCCGTACTATCATTATAGGCGCACATTATGATCACCTGGGTTTAGCTACGCTGTATGACGGTAAATACCCCCTTAACGTGATCCATAACGGAGCTGATGATAATGCTTCAGGCGTAGCCGGTTTGCTGGAATATATCCGTTATTACAGCCAAAACGGGGAGAAAGAACCTTTTAACTTCCTGTTTATTGCGATGGGGGCTGAAGAGCCGGGCCTGATGGGATCTAAATATTTTGTAGATCATCCTACTATTCCGCTGAGCAGTGTTCACCTGATGCTGAATATGGATATGATAGGACGTTATAATGATACGAGGGGATTGGGTATTGGCGGTTATGCTTCTGCGCAGGAATGGCCTGCCGTGTTCAAGGATGTGCAGCAGCCGGGGATTCATTATTTCACAGACGGTGGCAGTAAAGGCGCATCTGATCACCATAACTTTTATATGAGCGGAATACCGGTAATATTCCTGCATACAGGCCCACATGATGATTATCATAAGCCTACAGATGATGCTGATAAATTAGAACCGAAGGAAGAAGCGCTGGTATTACAGCTGGGGATAAAACTGGTAGCGAATGCAATGAAATATGATTCGTTACATTATGTAGGAGAAGAGAAAAAGTAAAATAAAAGAGATATCCTATCAGTAGATACTAAAAAGGCTCCGTTAGGAGCCCCGTGTTTGTAGCAATTGATTATAACATCAAACCAGACTCCGTTAGGAGTCCCCTATATCCGATTTTAGGGGACTCCTAACGGAGTCAGTTTTTGTTGTTTATTATGTTTTCTACAAACACGGGGCTCCTAACGGAGCCTATTGTGTTTTGTTATAAAATGCTTAATTATCTTTCTTAGGAGGAAGGACTGCTTTGGGAGTTTGTGCCGGTTGTGCCGGTGCTTTTTCTTTCTCCTTTTCTTTCATCTCTTTATTAGCCTCTTCTTCCAGTTTATTCACATCATAATATTCATCTGCACTGCCATTACCCTGATCGGTGGCTTCTGCAGCCGGTGGAATATTATCCTGGAAAGGTGCATACCCGTTTTCTATAGAAGCAGGGATGGCAAAGGAGGCTTTTTCATCAATCTTCAATGATTTATCCGCATATACTTTCTGGAAGAAATAAGCCCAGATAGGTAAGCCTGTGGCGGCACCCTGACCGTTTCCTGTAGTAGCAAAGTGCAGGAAGTTGTTTTCGCAACCCACCCAGGCACCTGCCAGCAGTTGTGGTGTATAACCCAGGAACCAACCATCAGTATTATCATTGGTAGTACCGGTTTTACCTGCTACTTCACCTGTGATGTTGTAACGGAAACGCAGACGGGCTGCTGTACCGTGCGGGCCAGTTACGCCCTGCATCATTTTGACCATAGTGTAAGACTCCGTCTCATTGATCACTTCTTTCTTTTCCGGAGCGAATGTTTGCAGGATATTACCGTTCCTGTCTTCTATGCGGATAATATAAATTGGTTTGGAGATGATACCCCTTGCAGGGAACATGGTATATGCCCGTAACATTTCATACAGGGATATTTCCGGTGTACCCAAACAGATAGAAGGGTAGGGAGGAATATCGCTGGTGAAACCTATTTTATTCTTTGCAAAATCGGCTACAGCTCTTGCGCCTAACTGCTTGATGAGGTAAGCAGATACCAGGTTCAGGGACTGGGCCAGTGCACCTGCCATGGTAATACTACCACCTACACCACCTTCTGAGTTATGGGTAAGTGTCCAGTGTTCTTTGGGGAAAGTAACCGGTTCATTTGGCAGTACAGTATTTGGCGACATCCCATTCATAATCGCAAAGCAGTACAGGAATGGTTTAAAGGTGGAACCTACCTGACGTCTTGTTTTCATGACGTGGTCATTCTTGAAATAACGGAAATCCGGTCCGCCTACCCATGCTTTCACTTCACCGCTTTCAGGGTTCATAGCCATAAAGCCCGCCTGTAAGATGGCACGCATGTATTTGATGGAGTCGATAGGCGTCATCACAGTATCAATCTCGTTCAGGTCTGGCTCAGTATAACTTCTCCAGGAGAATACCTTCATTTTGGTAGGAGTGTTGAAAGCTTTGGTAATTTCTTCATCAGAAATCTCATCATCTTTCATCGCCTTATAACGGTCTGATTCCTTCATGTAGCGGTCGATATACTGTTGCCAGTTCTTCCACACACTGCCGGATTTGATATTAGACTGCTGGGAAAATATTTTCTGCAGATCTTTTAAGTGATGATCAACAGCTTCCTCTGCATACATCTGCATGCGGGGATTGATGGTAGTATATATTTTCAGACCATCGCGGTACAGGTTGTATTCTGCGCCATCTGCCTTTCTGTGGTCTTTACACCAGGCTTTGAGTTCATCACGTAATACTTCCCTGAAGTAAGGCGCTAATCCTTTATTATGATCTATCTTATTATATCTCAGTACAATAGGATTGCTTTTAGCTGCATTGGCTTCTGCTTCCGTAATAAAGTTGTTCTTCTGCATCAGCTCTATCACCGTATTACGGCGATCGCGGGCTATTACAGGATTACGACGGGGATTGTACAAATTGGTACCCTTCAGCATAGCGATGAGGGTAGCTGCTTCTTCTATGGAAAGATGACCGGCATCTTTGCTGAAGAAGGTCCTTGCACCATTTTCGATACCGTATACGTTATCACCGAAAGGCACTGTATTTAAGTAGAGCGTAACGATTTCCTGTTTGGTGAAGTTGCGTTCCAGCTTGATGGCGATGAGCCATTCCTGCATTTTCTGGAAGCCTCTTTTAATAATATTGGAAGCACGCAGTGTTCCGTTATTATCTGCCTGAAGGTTCAGGGCCAGCTGCTGGGTAATAGTACTGGAACCTCTTTTTTTACCGATGGCCAGGTAAAAAGGAATGGCCATGGTACCATAAGGATCTATACCGGAGTGATCGTAGAACCGCACATCTTCTGTAGCGATGAGGGCATTGATCACATTCTTTGAAATCTCATTGTAGTCAGAACTGGACCTGTCTACCTGGTAGTATTTACCAAGGATGGTCCCATCTTCCGCAATCACTTCTGATGCCAGGGCAGCCCTTGGATTTTCCAGGGTTTCCATGGATGGCATGTTGCCAATAATGCGGAAATTGATCAGTAATAACATTAAAATGAATATCCCCATCACCCCCAACACCGTGATCCACAATATTTTAACAGATTTTTTCATACTTACCTTTGAATTGGCTTTCCAGATTATAGCAATTTACGGGCCTTATTGCCCATATACAGTGTAACAGCCGGGCAAAAATATTAAAAAAATCCCGGTGAATTCCTTCAATTAATGTTAAAAGCCATATTAATTTGATTAAATCCGTTAATATGTTTTTGCCTCATTATTGCGTGATATAGTTGTCGTTAAAGAACTTTTTATACCCGTCGAGGTCCTTTGTGCTGTTTAACTGTATGAAATTGTCCCTGGATATAATAAATAAGCTGTAGTCGGAAGGTCTGATCTTCGGCGCTATCTTGTCTGCTGATGTTCTGATATCATCAAAATAGTCAAGCGCTTTATCCTCATTGGTGAACAGGCGGAAGATGATCATCACTTCTGTTGGCGTGAGCACAAAGCTGGCCACCTGCACATTTTCACCTGCATGTTTCTCCGCATTGTAACGGGTATACTGATTCAGCGCTTCTTCTGTGAGTGCTTTAGATACACGGTTGAAGGAGAGTACCACGAAATGAGGGTTGGCAGTATTGAGTTTATAAAGCGTGACCGGTTTCAGCGGCGGAGGCAGCGGAGCGATCTTGAGATTATTGTTGACGAGTTTCAGAGAATCTGCGGTAGCCGTTTTCAGTTTCAGGGAATCGAAAGCTGGCTGCGGATTTTGCCATGGGTAGCGCATAGAAACGTTTTCATCCAGTGTATCCTGGCTGCCTTTCTTTTTGTCCACTTCCAGCATGGAGAGATATACAACCAGTGCTGGTCTGTCGTTCAGCGCATCGAGTAATGACTGTGCTTTTGCATGGATGGCTTCATCCTGCTGGTATTTGTGCAGTACATCGGTGATGGCCTGGCGTCCGAACTCGCAGGTATCTATCTTCATGAGGATCATGGCTTCCAGCAGGTCGAATTTCGGCTGCATGAAATTGAGTCCGAAGGTGGTGTCTGCCGCCTTCTTGATTGCCAGGGCCCCCATGTAGTTACAGTCGAGGTAAGCCATGTACATATCTCCATATGCAGCGGAAATTTCTTTCTTTTTAGCCTTGTTGGCATCCTGTAAGCCACCGTATTTGATCATGCTGGCGAACTTGGAATCCCCGTACTGGTTCACTACACCTTCGCGATAGCTATTGGCTAATGCAGTGTGGTTCAGCTGGTTATTCCATAGGTACAGCGAGTACATGACTTCCGGTTTGCGCGGATGGCGTGGGTATCGTTGTAAGAGCGTATCGTATGTTTCGATGCCAAGGACCGCGTTATCGAGCTTGTCGTGGTAGAGTTTACCGAGGTCAAACAGGGCATCTTCGATAATGATATTGGATTTGAGCAGATCGTCCGGGGTAAGCGGAAGACCGGCAGCCAGAGTTTTAGCGGTGGCGCTGTCGGCAGGAACTGTTTTGGTTTTGCCTTTACCGGCTGCACCTAAAGGATTGCCTTCGTCGTCTTCGGGTTGAGTACCCTGATTAATGTTGGCAACGCTGTTCTGACTTCTACGCCAGTTATCTGAAAGGGTACGGTTTCCCCAGCGTTTTTTAAACTCCGAGTAACCGGATGTTTTGCTGGTAGTGTTATAGAAGTACCAGTCGCCCGCATCATCTTTCTTAGGCCCCAGGTTGTTGTTATTATTGTTTGAAAAAGGATTGTTGGCCAGCCCCTGATCGGTATTGTTAGCCGCGTTCAGTTTATCCTGTTTTGCTTTTTCTTCTGCGGCTTTGCGGATGTTGGCAGCCAGTTTTTCCAGGAATATGTTTCTGTCGGATTCCGGCATAGCCGCAATTCTTTGCAGGCTATCCTCATGCTGGATGGCTTCTACGCGTATTACAACGTCTGTCAATACACGTTTGCGGGTATTCACTACGGCAGTGTCCAGGAATTCTTTTGGCATTATGGAAGCGGTGCTGTCGTAGAAGTTTTTGGCAAAACGGTACTGGCGTTGTCCATAATAGATATCGGCAATGGCTTTGTAGGTCAGTGCCTTCTGAAGGGTGTTGTTGCTTTCTGCTTTTAAGGACTGGTGCAGGTAGCCCATTGCCGCATCAGGGTCTTTGGGAAGCACCAGGTTAGCCATGGTATAGTAAATAGCATCTCTGAAAGGAAGGTACTTTTCTTTCTTTGCCATTTTCTGTAGCACGGCCAGGCTTTTATCAAGAGATCCGCCGGGAATTGATACGTTCAGTTTAGCGATCTGTATGCGTGCCTGGAATTCCATCATGGGGTCCGGTTTGGCAGCGATCACTTTTTTGAACATCAGCAGGGCGGAGTCCGGCTTGTTGTAGTTGGTATAGATCTGACCGAGGATATAGGACATACGGGCCCTTTCATCACGGTTGGTTTTCTTTTTCAGGGCTATCTGCATGGGAGCGATCGCTTCAGCGAAACGTTCCTGTTTGTAGAGGGTATAGGCCTGTACCTCAGCGAGTTGCCCGTTCAGTCTTTTCGGGAAGAAGGGATCATGTTCCAGGATGTTGAGCATGGAACGGGCTTCATCGAATTCCTTTTGTTCCAGTAATGTTTTCGCTCTCCATATGAAAGCGTCATTACGGGCGTAGGTATGTTTGAAGAAGCCGATAATGCCTTTGCGTTTTTCGCGGGAAGCGATGGATAGCTGGTCGTTCTGACTGGAGCCTACCACTGCTTTATAATCGTCTTTCTTTTTAGGCGCGTAAGTGGTGTTGATGAACTGGAAGGTCCTGTTGGCTTTGTCCCATTCACCCTGGTAGAAGTAGGCTTCGCCTATCACGAGGTAGCTATCGTCTATCCATTTACTGCGGGGATCGCGAATCTGGATATTGATGGAAGCCTTTTCTATTACGGAGTCCAGGTCACCTTTGCTGAGGCCAAGGCTTTGCAGGCTGTAAGGGTAGAAGGGCAGCAGGTAATTGTAGTTATCAATACCCTGGCGGCTTACCGTATGACTGATATCGTGTAATTTCTTATTGGCGTGGTAGTAGTAATTATAGCGGGCAAGGATATTCTGGACTATCCGTCGTTTGATGGTCCATTTCTTTTCCAGCATTTTTTCAGAGGGTGGCCTGCGGTCGTCTACTTTGACTGGCGCAGGAGTAACCAGCGGCTTTTGCATGGTCCGCTGCTGAGGAAATTTGCTATTATCACGTGGCCGGTTGGTACCGGTTGTATCCCGCTTCTGGGCATTAACACTGGTAATGACTGTACAGCACAAAAAAAGACTAACCAGGCAGATGTATGATATATGTGTAAAAACAGATCTGTTATGATTCATGGATGCCAGGGTGTATAGGCTTACCTATATAACTTATATGTTGATAATTTATTTTTAAAGATAGGATAAATTTTTTGAGGGGCAGGGAAGGGGGAAGAATGCATCGTCTAATTTTTTAAATACGAAATAATATAAATGTTTAACTTTAGCCAGTTGATAATCAGAAATCTTTTTTAAGTTTTATAGCAGATATGGCTAAAAAGCGCGATAGCAAAGGTAGAAGTATAGGTCAGATCGGCAACAGGTACCGCCTGGTGATTATGAATGATAACACCTACGAAGAGGTAACATCTTTCAAATTGTCCCGTATGAGTGTGTACGTAGCATTGAGCACTCTTTTTGTGTTGCTGGTAACAATTACTGTGGCAACAGTGGTGTTTACGCCGTTACGGTATTATATTCCGGGGTATGGTGACCTGAAGCAGCGACGGGAATTTATCCGGCTGAAGATGCGGACGGATTCGCTGGAGACTGCTATTAATGCACGTGATCAGTATTTAAACAATATAAAACAGGTAATAGACGGGGATTTTTCGACGAGCAAATTAGATACAACGACTATTCAGATACCTAAAGTAGATAACAGTACTTATTAATAACTATTCAATAAAAGGGACAATTTACCGTTATGGGGATGTGGACAACTTCGGGAAAGAAGTGATAGCCAATCTTTAATAATATGTAAACTATTAATACTATCTTGTAAACACTAACGCTGAAAAACCTAAATCCTATGTTTAGCAACAACAATCGCAATGCCAGAAATGAAGGCAAATCAGTAATGCCTACTTCTAATGTAAACATCATTGGTAGTGGTACATCTATTCAGGGAGACATCGTATGCGAAGGGGACATTCGCATTGACGGACAAGTAAATGGCCTGGTATCTACAAAGGCGAAAATCGTAGTAGGACCAGAAGGAGAGATCACCGGCGACCTGGTATGTCACAGTGCTGATATCCTGGGTAAAGTGACTGGTATCATTAAAGTGGAAGATTTGCTTTTCCTGAAGGCAAGTGCGCTTGTAAAGGGAGACGTTTACACCGCTCATTTTGAGATGGAGCCTTCTGCAAAATTCAATGGCCGTTGTTATATGGAGCCTGAGGATGCTGCAGCAGCTTCTGATAGTCTGAAAGAAAGAAATGGAAGATCCACAATCACAGCACAAGCAACCGAAGAAGCCTAATCAGCTTCTACGCTATGCAGGCCTGGCTTTTCAGATGATGGCCGCATTAGGATTGGGAGTATTTGCCGGTTATAAACTTGACAAGTTAACAGGTTGGAAATTTCCTGTTTTCATGATCATTTTTTCTTTACTGGCATTAACCCTAATTTTGTGGCAAATCATCAAAGACACGAGCAGGAATGACTGACAGGTTTTACATTGCCTTAATCGGCCTTTTTATCTTAATTAACGGTACTCTTATATTCCTGAAGGCCCGGTTGCTGGAAACAGGGGCTCATCATAATGTGCTGCTTATTGGCAACCTGGCTTTAGCCCTTATCACAGGTTTGTCTTATTATATGAATCGGAAGGGGCTTCAATCTTCCAATAATAACGCCTTTGTGCGAATGGTATATGGTTCTACGCTCAGTAAACTGATGTTGTGCGTGGTAGGTATTGCTGTGTATGTGATCATCAACCGGGCGAATACCAGCAGGGTTACCATTTTTATACTGATGTTTTTATATGTGGCTTATACGGTAGTTGAAACGTTAAGCCTTCAGCGGGTGACAAAGAAAAAAAGTTGAACCGGTAGTGAAGCAGGAGGCACCTTTACATGCATTGTCCGGATACCTGCCAGATGGAACTTTTGAGCAGGTGATGGCTTACCTTACAGAATACAAGGTACATCTTACCGTTACACGTGAGCGGCAGAGTATACTGGGAGATTATCGCCATCCGGACCGGAAAGGCGGACACCGTATCAGCATTAACGGCAACCTTAACAGGTATGCTTTCCTTATTACTCTTCTGCACGAGATTTCACATCTCACTACTTATATGCATTTCGGCAATACAGTGGCTTCTCATGGGAAGGAATGGAAATTACAGTTCTCGGCAATTCTTAAACAGTTTGTAGGCAAAGGCTTTTTACCGCATGATGTGGAAGCTGCTGTAAGGCAGAGTATTCACAATCCTGCGGCGAGTTCCTGTGCAGATGATGACCTGATGCGGGTACTGAAAAAGTATGACCTGCAAAAGGAGAATCATTACCTGGTGGAGCAGTTGCCCTTGCATCAGCTTTTCCGCACTAAGGACGGAAGGATTTTCAGGAAAGGAGAGAAGATCCGTAAACGGTACAGGTGTGAGGAAGTAGCTACAAAGAAGATTTATCTGTTTAGCCCTGTGTATGAGGTAGAAGTTGTGGCAGCATAAGGTTGTTTTTTTATGATGGTGCTTCGCACCATCATAAAAAAACTGAAAGGGTTTTGCAGGGCGAAGCCCTGCACCCAAAATATATTTTTAAACATTCGTGGCCGGACGGCCGATCACCATTCTCTCTTCATAAGCCCTTTCCATTTTCTCAATACGTTCCCTCTTGTATATTTTAAAGCTGTGTTCATGTACGTCCAGCAGGTCATCGTATGGCCCGCGTGGAGAGATGAGCTTTACAAATACAGGAGCTGTCTCTATTGTGATGAACAGCAGGGTGATGAACCAGTTAGCCCATCTTACGGGTTCGCTGCGGTCTGTGAGGTGACCTAAAGCGTCTATGCGTGAAGCCAGTCCGTCTATATGGCTGCGGTCCATCTGTTGGACGGTGCTTTTGAAGGTGGAATCTATGGAATGGAGTTCCTGTTGTTTTTGTCTGATGAGCGTTCCGTTCTGATTGCTGATGGTGAGTAACTGGGCAGCGGCACTGTCAGCATCAGCCTTTTTAACCTTGTAGATAGGCCCCAGATTTTGTTTACGGGAGCCACCTGTACCATCTGCTTCCTGCTGGGCGATGCGCAGCAGGGTATCCCTTTTAATGGCTTGTTGCTGGATACCATTGTTGAGTAAGGCGATATCAGCGTTTAACTCGTTGATACGTTGCTGATAACGTTCTTTAGCTTTGTCTTCCTGTGTTTTGAAGACCTGCTGTTCCATGGTAATCAGTTCCTGCTGAATTTCTTTGTTGAAGACCTGTAGTTCCAATGGTTTAGAAATGACGATGGCGATCAATACTGCCAGAACTATACGTGGCATTGCCAGTGCTAATTCTTTCCCGAAACCGTCCCGCTTTTTCATACCGGAAACGATGTAGCGGTCTAAGTTAAAGATCATAAGTCCCCAGACGAGAGCGAATAAAACAGCAGCCCATATCTGCCCGAATACCGTCCATAGTGCATAGCCGCCTGAGAGGGCGGCCAGTAATCCTGTAAAAAAAATAGTGGCGCCAATACCGCCGTATTTATTGGTTTCCGATGGTGCACGCCGAAGCATAGGTATATGAGCTCCTGAACAAAAAAGGAAGAAATCGCCGATGCGCTTCATTTTCAGAATACATTTAAAATAAGAAAAAAAAAGTAACTCCCGCGGGCCGCAGGTGCATAATAAGGATGGATTATGAAGGTAGGTTTTTCCCCTGAGAAAAGTTGAAAAAGTGACCGAAGGGCTGAAAAAAGTGACGGATAAATCGGGGTTGATTTATTTTGATCAAAGAACAATTTTTTTGTGGTGGTGCTTCGCACCATCACAAAAAAATAAAGGGGTTTTGCAGGGCGAAGCCCTGCACCCAAATAAAAAGCCCCGGACAACGTCCGGGGCTCTATCTATCTATAAAAATCTAATTAAGCATTTACCGCTTTGTTTACCAGTGCAGCAGCTTCGCTGAGCAGGATGGCAGACTGTACTTTCAGGCCGCTTTCGCTGATCAGTTTCTGAGCTTCTTCTGCGTTGGTACCCTGCAGACGAACGATGATAGGAACAGTAATGTTTCCGATGGATTTGTAAGCATCGATAACACCCTGGGCAACACGGTCGCAACGAACGATACCACCAAAGATATTGATGAGGATAGCCTTCACCTTAGGATCTTTCAGGATGATACGGAAGCCTGCTTCCACTGTCTGTGCGTTTGCGCTACCTCCTACGTCCAGGAAGTTAGCCGGTTCACCGCCGCTCAGTTTAATCATGTCCATGGTAGCCATAGCCAGACCAGCACCGTTTACCATACAACCTACGTTACCGTCCAGTTTTACGAAGTTCAGGTTGTATTTACCTGCTTCTACTTCTGTAGGATCTTCTTCGGTGATGTCACGCATAGCTTCGAGGTCGGGATGACGCATTAACGCGTTATCATCCAGGCTCAGTTTACAGTCAACCGCAATGATCTTCTCATCGCTGGTTTTGAATAAAGGATTGATTTCCAGCATACCTGCATCTAATCCTACATAAGCATTGTACAGGTTAGTTACGAACTTCACCATGTTTTTGAATGCTTCACCACTTAAACCGAAGTTAAAAGCGATTTTCCTGGCCTGGAAGGGCTGCAGGGTAGTATTAGGCTGTACATGCTCCTTGAAGATCTTCTCAGGAGTTTTGTGTGCAACTTCCTCAATGTCCATACCACCTTCGGTAGAGTACATGATCACGTTCACACCTTTTGCACGATCCAGCAGGATAGACAGGTATAATTCTTTAACGGGATTAGCTCCAGGGTAGTATACATCCTGTGCAACCAGTACCTTGTTCACCAGTTTACCGGCTTCTCCGGTCTGGATAGTAACCAGGACACCACCCAGGATATTTCCGGCAATTGTTTTAACATCTTCTGCATTCTTACCAACAGCGACACCTCTCTGATCTTTTCCACGAATGGTACCTTTTCCACGTCCGCCCGCATGTATCTGCGCTTTCACCACTGCATATTCATTACCATATTGTACTTTCAATTGCTTGTAAGCTTCTGCTGCTGCTTCCGGAGTTTCTACCGGAATCCCTTCCTGTACCGGTACGTTATATTTCTTCAACAGTTCTTTAGCCTGGTATTCATGTAAGTTCATCTGATAAAAATTTGCGCTAAAATAGGTCATTATGATTTAAATATAAAACAGCAGTGTTTTGTGAATTAAAAATAACTTTGCGCAACCTGACTAAAGGACATAATAATGAGTGATCTGTTACGACAAATAGCTGCTGCTGCAGACCATATTAAGAAATTGTGGTCTGAAACGCCACAGGTTGGTATTATACTGGGCAGTGGATTAGGAAATCTGGCCAGTGAGATTAAAGACAGTATAGAAATCCCTTATGAGGAGATCCCGCATTTCCCGGTTGCTTCTGTAGAAGGACATAAGGGAAGGCTGATACTGGGGAAAATGAATGGACGCCCCGTGGTAGCCATGGCAGGCAGATTCCATTACTATGAAGGCTATTCCATGCTGCAGGTGACCTTTCCTGTGCGCGTGATGAAGGCCCTGGGAGTGCATACATTGCTGTTATCCAATGCGGCTGGTGGTATGAATGCCGCATTCCAGGTAGGTGACCTGATGATTATCCGGGACCATATTAACCTGCAACCGGAACATCCGTTAAGGGGCGCTAACATAGCTGAACTGGGGCCTAGGTTCCCGGATATGAGTGAGCCTTATTCCAAAGCACTGATCGTCAAAGCAAAAGAAATTGCAGCGGCCAACAATATTAAAGTACATACAGGCGTCTATGTGGGCGTACAAGGCCCAACCTTTGAGACCAGATCGGAGTATAAGTATATGCATACGATAGGTGGAGACGCCGTGGGAATGAGTACCGTGCCGGAAGTAATTGTGGGTATACACAGTGGTTTACAGGTATTTGCGATGAGCGTGATCACAGACATTGGTATAAGAGAGGAGGAGAATGTTATCACCCATGAAGAGGTATTGGAGGCAGCAAACGCTGCTGAACCAAAATTAACACTTATTTTCAGGGAATTGATCAGTGTTTTATGATATTGTGACTCAGTTTGATTTTGGGTGTGAGGTGAGTCACTACCTTTTATAATAAGAAGAAAAGAAGCAGGAAATATATCAAAGGATGAGGTCATTTATTTTAATATGTTGTTTGTTGTTTGGTGTTCAACAGCTACATGCGCAGATCAGCAGCCGCCTGAATAGTTTTGGCAGTGGCGGAAGTGGGTCCTCCAAGATGACCAAGGACACAACCAAGCACACGCATGATGTGGATACAATAACCATTACTTACCGCCACCTGGGGGAGCCTACTGATTTCAGGATAGACTCTTCTATTGCGGACTTTAATGGCAGTTTCCTTCGCTTACCTGCTAACTATGTTTTCCTGGGTAATAACGGGTCTCCTGCACGCAGTATTACTTTTGCGCCAAGGATGCAGTCTGGTTTCGATGCTGGTTTTCACAGCTTTGATGCCTATGGGTTCTCTCATGAGAATGCCCGGATTTATAATTCCAACCGTCCCTATACAGAGATGCTGTACATGGTAGGTAGCCAGAAGGAGCAGCAGCTGGGGTTGATGCATACACAAAACCGTACTGACCGTTTTAACTTCGGGTTCGAGTATCAGAAGATCTATGCACCGGGATATTTCCGTTCGCAGACAGCCGCTCATGATATCTACAGGTTAACTTCCCGGTTTATCAGTAAGAACCAGCGCTATAATGCTACTTTAAGTTATTTCTATAATAAGGACCAGAACGGGGAGAATGGTGGTATCAAGCGGGAGGAAGACCTTACGAATCCCAAGTACAGCCAGCGTCAGACGCTGGACGTGAACCTGGGTAACGACGCTACCACTACATCCAGTCTTTTCAGTACTACCATCCCGGTGAAGACAGCTTATGGCCGGTCGGGGTTTTTACTGATGCAGTCATACGACTGGGGCAAGGGGGATACCATTCATGTGAATGATACGACAGACTATTACAAGTTTGATCCGCTGTTCCGTGTGCAGTATACGTTTAAATATTCCAATGACGACTACCGGTTTACGGATGGTCAGCCGGATACTACTTTCTATACCAAACATTATGGCTGGGCTTTTAACGGGGATACTGTGGCTGCCCGTCATAACTGGCGTATTTTATCCAATGATTTCTCCCTGATCCAGTTCCCGATAAGGGGTAACCTGGCGCATTTTATTAATGTGGGGGCGCGGTATGATAATATCAGCGGTACATTCCTGGACTCCAAGATCAATTTTAACAATTTTGCTGTACATGGGGAATACCGGAATAAGACCCGTAATAAGTTATGGGATTTTTCTGCGAAAGGAGAGTTTTATGTAGCAGGACAGAATATAGGGGATTATAATGTGAGCGGAATGCTGAGCCGTTATCTGAATGAAACACTGGGTAATATTCATTTGTCTTTCAGTAATGTGAACCGGGAGCCATCGTATGTATACAAGTATTTCAGCAGTACTTATGATAGCTGGTACAACAGTACTTTAGCAAAAGAAAACATCACCCAGTTACAGTTTGCGGCAGATAACAAAAAGCTGAAGTATAATTTAGCGGTGAACTACTTCATCATAGGCAATTATACCTACTTCAAGGATTATTACCAGAGTGCGCAGGCGCCTGCTGTATTTAACCTGTTGCAGGTAATTGTGAGCAAACATTTCCGGGCCGGGCATTATAACTGGTATGCGGATTTTGCTTTCCAGCAGGTACATGGGGATGGACGTATCAATATTCCTACTTTATGGACCAGGCACAGGCTTTCCTATGAAAACAGGTTGTTTAATAATCTGAATTTAATGATTGGTATTGAAGCTAAATATAATACGACTTATTATGCGGATGATTACTCTCCTGTAACAGGTCAGTTTGTGTATCAGACTACCCAGAAGGTACAGTATTCTTTCCCTGATCTGGCTGCTTTTGTGCATTTCAGAATTAAATCTTTTTCTGCTTTTATAAGGGGAGAAAACCTGAATACTTTCTTCTCAAAAAACAACTTTGCAGCACCACTCTACCCTTACAATAATTTCTCTTTCAGACTGGGTATCCGTTGGTGGTTTATTAACTAACTTTTATGTTGTAACTGCTGTCATTTGGCGTGGCATTTGTTTAAGTTTGGTATAAAGCATAAACATATGAAGGCCTTCACAGTATTGTATAACGCGAACAGATATGATGTAATACCACTAAGCGGTCATACTCAGAGATTTAGGGCAAATGTAGACGGAACAGCCGTATACTTTGAGCATGATATTGACGGTCATGTACGGGCAGAAATGACGAATGCTGTGAGTACCTCTTTATTGATGGCACTGGCGGATAAAATTGAAGAGACCGAAAGAAGTTAGTTTTGATAGGATACAATGTTGTAAATTTGTATCCTGTAACAAATGAAGAAATTTACCACTATAATAATTGCCATCCTGTATACCGCTATGACCAGCGGGTTTACAGTGCATGCCCACTACTGTATGGGCAAGCTGGCAGAGGTGAATTTTAAAGAATCTTCTGATGTTTGCGGCAAATGCGGTAAGGCCGGCAAATGTTGTCATGACGAGTACAAGTTCTGCAAGGTAACTGTACAGCACGAGACCGTTAAAGTACAGCAAAGCATTGTTCCTGCTTCCAAAGATCTTAGCTTACCGGTGATCATTTTACCGGTTCCCGCTGTTAATATTTCTACTCCATTTATAGTTTATCGCGATCATGCTCCGCCTTCCGGAGATCATCCCCTTTATATTCAATACTGCACTTATCTGATCTGATTTGAATTACATCTTTTGTAATCAATCTTTTACATTATTTAATTCATCAGATCATGAAGAAATTAACTGTTATTATATTACTGGCCACCGGCCTGCACTTCTCTGCATTTTCCCAGATTAAAAAAGCATCCCTTCAGGCAGCAGGATTAACCTGTGCCATGTGTTCCAGGGCAACGCTGGAAGCGCTGAAGACACTTCCTTTTGTAGACAAGATCGATACAGATCTTAACAGCACTACTTTTCTCCTTTCCTTTAAACCAGGTGTACCTGTTGATATCGATCAGATAAAACAGAAGGTAGACGATGCCGGGTTCTCTGTAGCCAAACTGGTATTGACCGCCAGTTTTGATAAGGTATCTGTTCAAAATGATACGCATATCAATTATGCCGGCAGCACTTTTCATTTTATCAATGCTAAGAACCAGGTTTTATCGGGCGACAAGGATATTACTGTGATAGACAAGGACTTCGTATCTGCCAAACAGTTTAAGAAGTTCAGTACGCAAACGACTATGCCCTGTTATCAGACAGGCGTAATGGCAAATTGCTGTAAGATGGAAGCGAATGCGACCTCTCACCGGATTTATCACGTAACTATCTGATTATTATGAAAAGAGTTTTATTGTTTGTACCGCTGCTGTTGTCTTTGTACGCAGGAGCGCAGGAATTATATGTATCTACAGAGCCGGCAAGTAATATGCCGGCTAATTCCCTGGGCATCAGGATGAGTAGCCGGTTTTTTAAGATGGAGCATGAAGGGATTACCGGAATGCGTTTTGAGCCGGAGCTGATGTGGGGTGTTTCTAAAAGACTGATGGTACATGTGGCCGCATATGCCTCTAACCAGATGCAGGCTTCTATAGAACCGGAAGGCGGAAGTATCTACGCGAAGTATAGATTTTTCTCAAAAGATGGTTTGCATTCACATTTTCGTATGGCCGCTTATGTGAAGGGTGCGTTAATTAACAATCCTTATTATCCGGAAAGTTATCATAATGCAGAGATGGACCTGGATGGGGGAACATCCGGAGTGGCGACTGGTGTGATCGCTACACAGTTGATTCATAAACTGGCTGTTTCCGGTTCACTGGGTTACAACAGGTACATGAACAATACAAAGGACCAGCTGCCGGATGATATGTCTGCAAATGCAGTAAATTACAGTCTGTCTGCCGGGTATTTATTATTACCACGCACATATCGCAGTTTTGAGCAAACGAATCTGAATCTGTATGTGGAGTTGCTGGGAAAGTCGAATACGGATGCTGTGAGCCGCAATCATTATGTGGATATTGCTCCGGCTATTCAGTTCATTTTCAATAGTGTTACCCGTCTGGACCTGTCTTACAGGACGCAATTGTTTGGAAATATGCCGAGGAATGTGTTCAATACTTTTATGATAAGGTTTGAGCATAATATTTTTAATGTTGTAAAGAAGAAGAGATGAAAAAGGTAGTCGTGACCGTATTAAGGTTTATCCAATCCCTTTTTGTTAAGAAGAACTGTTGCAAGTAAAGGCGAATCCTTATCTTTGGGGAATTGTTTTTTATCGCCAATGAAGTATAATTATAAAAGGGGCAATCTGCTATACATAGCGGTTTTATTTGCATTGTTCGCTTGTCACAGGAAAAAGTTACTCCGGGAAAAAGAATTAGTGAAGAATGTAGCAGAATTACAGGAAGTTATACCGGAAAATATCGCAGAGCGCTTAAGCTATATTGCAGACAATGAAGGTAAGATGGAGGATAAGATTCCGGTATTACGTTCGTCTGCTTTGCAATATTACTATCAGCAAACCAGTAATGCACCGGGATGGTCATCCAGTGGGGTATTGAACCCTTCAGCAGATACCCTGTTCAACTGTATTCTGAATGCGGAACAGGAAGGACTACAGCCTGCCGATTATCATTTCCTTGCATTGAATGCAGCTTTCCAGCTTTTCAGAACGGATGAAACGGCGAAAAAGGATGCTGCTTTACTGGCACAGCTGGATATAATGATGACAGACGCTTTTATGAAGATGGCTTCTGATCTGCATTATGGAATAGCCCCACGTGACAGTATTACTATCAGGAAAGATTCCGTATTTACAGATACTTTGCTGACCAGCCTGTTACGTACTTCTCTGCAGGAGAACAATGTAGGGAAGGTATTGCGGCAACTGGAACCTCAGCATCCCGGGTATGCGCAGCTGAAAATAGCCATGCGGGCATTTGAGAGAAAGTATGCACCGCTGCGATGGGATACACTACCTGTCAGTTATACGGATACGATTGCTTTCAGGCAGCTGTTAATTAACCGTCTTGTACAAACGCATCACCTGGATACTTCCGGAGGGCATGGCACTGATACTTCGTTACTGAAGAAAGGCATTCTTGCTTTTCAGAAGGAGTTTAATATGTATGAGGATGGTCTTGCCGGGAAGAAAACGGTGCAGGTGCTGAATCGTCCGTTTCGCGACTGGATGATACAGGGGGCGGTGAATATGGATCGCTGGCGTAAGCTGCCGGATACTTTGCCACCACGGTTCATTATGGTGAATGTACCGGGCTACAGGATGGAGTTGTGGGATAGCGGACGAGTGGTGCTGGAATCGCGTGTGATTGTAGGAGCGCCGCGTACACGTACGCCGTTGCTGAACTCCCGTATGACGAACTTTGTGATGTTCCCTTTCTGGAGAGTTCCGTTCAGTATTACTATTAAGGAGATGCTGCCGGCTATTAAGAAAGACCATGGATATCTGACCAAGAAGAATATGGAAGTGATAGACAGGGATGGGAATGCGGTGAACCCGGATAGTGTTAACTGGAACAGGATGAGTAAGAATTACTTCCCTTATGTGTTAAGGCAGATGGACGGGATGGAGAATTCCCTGGGGATCATGAAGTTTAACTTCTATAATAAGTATAGTGTGTACCTGCATGATACGAATAATCACGGGTTGTTCCGGAATACCTACAGGGCGATGAGCCATGGTTGTGTGAGGATACAGCAATGGGACAGTTTAGCAATGTACCTTATAAAGCAGGATGCAAGACATCCAAGAGATAGTGTACGTGCGTGGCTGAGCAGGGGAGAGAAGAAGACCGTGGATATACAACGTCCGGTACCTATCTTTTTAAGGTATTTCACAGCAGAGGGTAAGAACGGGCAGATCGTGTTTCACGAAGATATTTACGGAGAGGATAAAGTAATGAGAAAATTAATGAGATTATAAATGGGTGCAGGGCGAAGCCCTGCAAAACCCCTTGATTTTTTTGAGATGGTGTGAAGCACCTTCTCAAAAAAATAAATTAAATAAAAAATGTCCCGGAAGTCCGGGACATTTTTGTTCATATCAGTATTGCAATCGTGGTCTTATTTGTTCAGCTTTACCTTTAAAGCATTGTCCAGTTCTGTCAGGAACTCTTCAGTGTAAAGATAATGTTTTCCATGTTCAACTTTGTTACCATGGATACATACAGCTAAATCTTTTGTCATTTTGCCGCTTTCTACGACTTCGATACATACCTGTTCCAATGCCTGGCAGAAATCGATCAGCTCCTGGTTGTTATCCAGACGGCCACGGAATTCCAGTCCACGGGTCCATGCGAAGATAGACGCGATAGGGTTGGTAGAAGTTGGTTTACCAGCCTGGTGATCGCGGTAGTGACGGGTAACAGTACCGTGAGCAGCTTCTGCTTCCATGGTTTTACCATCTGGTGTAACCAGGGTAGAAGTCATGAGACCCAGAGAACCGAAGCCCTGTGCTACTGTATCTGATTGTACGTCGCCATCGTAGTTCTTACAAGCCCATACGAAGTTACCGTTCCATTTCAGAGCGCTGGCAACCATGTCATCGATCAGGCGATGTTCGTAGGTAATACCGGCTTTCTGGAATTCGGCTTTGAATTCTTTCTGATAGATATCTTCGAAAATATCTTTGAAACGACCATCATATTTCTTCAGAATGGTGTTCTTGGTACTCAGGTACAAAGGCCATTTCTTCAGCAGTGCCTGGTTAAAGCAGGCGCGTGCAAAACCGATGATAGATTCGTCTGTATTGTACATTGCCAAAGCAACGCCATCACCTTTGAAGTTATATACTTCGTGTTCTATTACTTCTCCGCTTTCGCTTTCAAATTTGATAGTGAGTTTACCTTTACCTTTTGTAACGAAGTCGGTAGCACGGTACTGATCACCAAATGCATGACGGCCGATACAGATAGGGGCAGTCCAGTTAGGCACCAGGCGTGGTACATTGTCCATTAAGATAGGTTCGCGGAATACGGTACCGTCGAGGATGTTACGGATAGTACCGTTTGGTGACTTCCACATCTGTTTCAGTTTGAATTCCTTTACGCGTTCTTCATCCGGAGTGATGGTTGCGCATTTGATACCAACACCTACTTCTCTGATAGCATTAGCGGCGTCTATTGTAACCTGGTCATTGGTCGCATCACGATGTTCCATACCCAGGTCATAGTATTTGATATCCACTTCCAGGTAAGGAAGTATCAGTTTATCCTTAATGAATTTCCAGATGATCCTTGTCATCTCATCTCCGTCCAGTTCTACAACCGGTTTAGCGACTTTAATTTTTGCAGCCATTTTCAGGTTTGAGTTTTAATTAGTTACAAATGCTTGCTTGTAAACGTGAAATATACAAAATGGGTCACAATTTACAATATAAGACGCAAAAAGCTGAACGCATTTTAACATGCATTCAGCCTTTTGGTGTTGAATAGTTTAGAGGTGTTTGATCACTTCATCTGCAAACTCGCTGGTTTTAACCAGGGTAGCGTCGTCCATGAGCTTATAGAAGTCGATGGTAACGCGTTTGCGTGCGATGGCAGTACTGAGGCCATGTACGATAATGTCTGCGGCTTCTTTCCAGCCCATGTATTCCAGCATCATTACACCACTGAGGATAACGGAGCTTGGGTTCATGGTATCTGTGTTGGCGAAGCGCGGAGCAGTACCGTGTGTAGCTTCAAATACAGCATAACCTGTAGAGTAGTTGACGTTGGCACCAGGAGCGATACCGATACCGCCTACGGCAGCAGCGAGTGCATCGGAGATGTAGTCACCGTTCAGGTTAAGGGTAGCCACTACGGAGTAGTCCTGTGGCGCCAGCAGGATCTGTTGCAGGAAGTTATCCGCAATTACATCCTTTATGATGAGTTTTTTGTGAGCGATGGCCACATTCATTTCTTTGTTGGCTTCGTCTTCACCTTTTGCTTTTTTTGTAGCTTCCCACTGTTCCCAGGTGTAGACCTGTTCGCCGTATTCGCGCAGCGCCAGTTCGTAACCCCATGTTTTAAATCCACCTTCGGTGAATTTCATGATATTACCCTTGTGAACGAGTGTAACGGAAGGCAGTTTCTGTTCCAGAGCGTACTTGATAGCGGCACGGATCAGTCTTTCAGAACCTTCTTTGGATACTGGTTTGATACCCAGGGAAGAGGTTTCCGGGAAGCGGATCTTAGTTACGCCCATTTCATTTTGCAGGAAATTGAGCAGTTTGGTAGCTTCCGGAGTACCATACATATATTCGATACCGGCATAGATATCTTCTGTGTTTTCACGGAAGATGACCATGTCTACCTTTTCCGGGTGTTTCACCGGGGAAGGCACTTTGTTAAACCAGCGTACGGGACGGATACAGGCGTAGAGGTCCAGTTCCTGGCGCATAGCCACGTTCAGTGAGCGGATACCGCCACCAACGGGGGTAGACAGGGGGCCTTTGATAGATACCAGGTATTCCTTAAAGGCATCCAGGGTAGCTTTAGGCAACCATTCACCAGTCTGCTGGAAGGCTTTTTCGCCAGCAAGCACTTCTTTCCATTCTATCTTTCTTTTACCACCATAGGCTTTTTCCACAGCGGCGTCAAATACACGCACACTGGCCCGCCAGATATCAGGTCCTATGCCATCGCCTTCTATAAAAGGAATAATGGGATGGTTTGGCACCTGTAAATGGCCATTGGTCATTGATATTTTTTCTGCCGGCATAAAAAACAGTTTCGTTACGTATTTCGTAATTAATTATAGTATAATCGAGCGCAAAGGTACGTATTATTAGTCCAAGTGGGTAGTTGTTGCGCCGCAAAAACTTTTTCCTATGTTCAGATTAATCTTAATTTGCTCTATATTCTTTGGTTATAAAAATAATGAGGTTCCTATGACCGCCGGTACAAATTTGAGCAAAGACACAGGATTTACTTACCTGGCATTGGGTGATAGCTATACTATAGGGCAAAGTGTGCCCGAATCTGACCGTTACCCGGTGCAGGCCGCAAAACTACTGAGAGACGAAGGGGTAGCTGTCGCTGATCCCGTGATAGTGGCCCGTACCGGTTGGACTACCGACGAATTAAGCACCGGGATACAGGAAGCCGGTATTACAGGTACTACCTATGATGTGGTCACCCTGCTGATAGGGGTGAATGACCAGTACAGGGGGAGGGCGGTAGAGTTTTACAAGCCGGCGTTCACCTTACTGCTGGAACAGGCCATTACATTTGCAGGCGGGCATTCCGACAGGGTAGTGGTGTTGTCTATCCCCGACTGGAGCGTAGTTCCCTATGCTGAAGGCAAAGACAGGCAGGAGATCTCTGAAAAGATCAATGCTTATAATAATGCCAACAGGAAGATCGCGAAGAAAATGAAAGTCCATTATATTGATATTACCCCCGGTACCCTCAATGCAGCCAGTGACCCCAGTCTGGTAGCCAGTGACGGGCTGCATTATTCCGGCAAAGAAATGGCCTTCTGGGCCCATAAGCTGGCCGATACGCTCAAGGGTATCCTCCATTAAATACTTTTACCGGCTTTTTCCTGCTGTTTACCGGAACACTCCCTTTTTTAGCCTAAATACCCTTTTCCGGGCAGTGTGGTCTTGCTAATATTGTATCGTAAATGAAACATACAAATGAGCAAGAAAGATATTAGAAAAAACTCAAGGTCCTCAATCGGAAAGGGATTCATTTTTTTGATAGTTGGAGCATTCTTTTTATTAAGAAGTCTGGCTCTTGATATTCCGGATTGGATAGGTTCCTGGGAAGTGCTGGTGATAGGGATAGGCGCCATTATATGGCTTAGCAGTGAGTTCAAAAACAATGCAGGTATAATAATGATGCTGATTGGTAGTGTTTTCCTGGCAAGAGATATTTATGGTTGGCCTTTTGATATATCCCGCTTTATATGGCCAGGCTGCCTGATCCTCATAGGTATTCTCCTGATATTCAGAAAGCAGGGGAACAGAAGACATTGGCATGATCATTCCACTTCCTTCCATGATGACACTATGCATAAAGATGACACTATGCGTAAAGACGACAAGTACCACGCATTTTCCTATAATTCCGTATCTGATGACTTCGTAGATGTTACGGCTGTGTTCAGTGGAGTAAACAGGGTAGTGGTTTCCAAAGAATTTAAAGGAGGAACAGCTACGGCCGTTTTCGGTGGTACTGATATCAACCTGACCCAGGCGGATTTTAACGGCACCATTCAAATAGAGGCCAACTGTGTTTTTGGTGGTGTGGAAATTGTAGTGCCTTCCAACTGGAACGTAAAAGTAAAAATGGATACCGTCTTTGGTGGTGTTGAGGATAAACGCCCGGTAGAGATGATGTCTAATAACCCCGACAAGGTCCTTGTCATTACAGGCACCTGTGTATTCGGTGGAGTAGAAATCAAAAGTTATAATTAACCCGATTAATCTTATTTATATGCAATGGTTTGTGACCAAAATAGTTTACCAGATCATTTGTGGAAATGGCGATCATACTCCACAGTTCGATGAACAACTGCGCCTGATCAGTGCATCTGATAAAGAAGAAGCCTGGAAGAGAGCTTGCGAGATAGGTATACAGGGCCAGTATTCGTTTAATAACCAACGGCAGGAACTGGTGCAGTGGCGCTTTATCAATGTACCGGAAATGAATACACTGGAAATGCTGGGAGATGGAATGGAGCTGTATTCACGTATAGAAGAGCCCAGTGATGCAGATGCTTATATCTCCTGGTTGCAGGTAAAAGCAGCCAGTCTGAGAGGACAGGAGTATATTGATATTCATTCTTAAGTGCAAAACATAATAGGCTCCGTTAGGAGCCCCGTGTTTGTAGTAAACACATTAAAACAACAAAACAGAGACTCCGTAGGAGTCCCCTGAATCCCGAACATTAGGGGACTCCTACGGAGTCAATTAAAGAGGATAAGAATATTTTACTACAAACACGGAGCTCCTAACGGAGCTAACTAAACGATATTGACTCTTAATCTAATATTCATTGGCCAAACAATTACTCACTGACAAGCTTTTTCGCCGGACGTTCATAGGAACAGCTTATGTTTTTCTGGTGGTACATGCAGCTGTCCTGTTATACTGGTACAAACTGGGTAATGGCCTGGCCTGGACGGACAGTGCAGTGCATATTATATTACTTGCACTCTCTGCAAGAGCAACCAGTTTTGGTCTGGCGTATTACAGACCTGCAAGGGGGAAGTATACTTTTCTGCTGACTTACACGGTTGCTCAGACTGCTTTGTGGTTGTTTATCAGTACCAGTATGATGCGGTGCTATTTCCCGGGAGAACAGGCATATTTAGAGTGGGCACATGAGGCTTTACCGGCGCGTTTTGTAATAGGTTGGCTGGTGATCTGTTTTGTAGCCTTCAGGAGCCTGTGGTGGCATGATATGGAAGCACAGCGGGAAGAGCTGTTGCGTAAGGACACAGCAGAAAGACTGGCCCGTGAAGCAGAGTTATATAAACTAAGACAACAGCTGCAACCACATTTCCTGTTTAACAGTCTTAACTCTATTAATGCCCTGATCATGCTGCGCCCGCAACAGGCCCGTGAGATGGTGCTGAAGCTGAGTGATTTTCTGAGAGGAACATTGAAAAGAGAGGACCAGGACTGGATTGCATTACCTGATGAACTGCAATACCTGCAATGGTACCTGGATATTGAAAAGGTAAGATTCGGACATCGTTTAAGCACTAACGTTACTGCTACGGATGCTACAGCTGATCTGAAAATACCCCCGATGTTATTACAACCGGTAGTGGAAAATGCGATTAAGTACGGCTTATATGATACAACAGATGCGATCACGATTACAATAGAAGCATGGGTACAGGATGAGTTACTGTATGTACAGGTACAGAACCCATTCGATTCAGATCTGCAGCAACCTCAGACAGGAACAGGATTCGGTCTTACATCCATACGCAGGCGTTTATACCTGCTGTTTGCCCGACATGATCTGCTGGAGACCACAGCAAAAGAAAACATTTATACTACACTCATTAAAGTGCCACAACTATATGATAAAAGCGATAATAATTGATGATGAACCACTGGCAAGGGAAATTGTAAAAGAATACCTGCAATCATTTACACAGGTAGCGCTTTTACAGGAGTGTAATGATGGGTTTGAAGGATTAAAAGCGATACAGCAACATCAGCCGGATATTGTATTCCTGGATGTGCAGATGCCAAAGATCACCGGCTTTGAGATGCTGGAACTGGTAGAAGCATTGCCTGCTATTATATTTACTACTGCTTTTGAAGAACATGCCATACGTGCATTTGAAGTGAATGCAGTGGATTATTTATTAAAGCCTTTTTCTAAGGAACGTTTTGATAAGGCATTACAGAAATGGCTGGACCGCCGTGCTGCTGATACACCTGTGGAAACAACTGCTTTGCTGGAAACAGCAGCCAGCTCTCCTTTGCAGAATAACCGTATTGTGGTGAAGATAAACGGGAAGATCAAGATTATTCCTGTGGTGGATATTCATTACCTGGAAGCTGCGGACGATTATGTGAAAATCATTACTTCCGAAGGGTCTTTCCTGAAGAATAAAACAATGGCATTTTTTGATCAGACACTGGATGCACAACAGTTTTCCCGTGTGCACAGATCTTATATGCTGAACGTAAACCAGGTAACGCGTATAGAGCCTTATGAGAAGGAAAACCACCTGGCGATATTACGTTCCGGTGCTAAAATACCGGTGAGTAAAACAGGGTACCCAAGATTAAAATCTGCGTTAGGACTATAGTAAATTTTGCTTTTTTCATAGAAGAAAAGCACCTGTCGTTTGGCAGGTGCTTTCTTTTTTATTGCACTATCAGTACGGGGATCCTTACCTGATGTCTTACCTGGTTGGCAGTTTCACCATAGATCCAATCTTTGATACCGGTGTGGCCGTGGCCACCTAATACAAGGAAATCAGCTTTCTCTTCTTTTACAAGACGAACAATTTCTTTTGCCCTGTGCCTGTAGCCCAGTAATCCTTTTGCACGGATATTCCTGGAGTGGAGTAAGGAGATATATTTTTCCATCTGTTCCTGGTCCTTCCTTGTTTCAAAATCGTCTGATTCACGACCCAGGTATTTGGCAGATGCGCTTTCTACTATATGTATTAAGAGATATTCCGTTTGTGGGTTACCGTGAGCCAGTGCATTAGAGATGATCTTTTCATCATCCTTACTGAAATCCAAGGCCATAGCGATATAGTTATACACAGGGATCTGTAAGTTTCCCAGTGCGATTTCGTGGGTATGATGGATCTCTGCAGATGCTTTTTGCTGATAACGGCTCATCAGCGGATAAACAACCGTGATCACCAGGAGGGTGATGAAACCAAGTCCTGCAAGGATGATAACAATGTCTACCAGTATATTGCTGTTACCGGCTACATACTTTGCAGCTTCGGTATATACCATGCGGCCATTGAGGTATACCAGTACAATGGTAATGATCCAGGCGGTTATTTTCACTATTGGTTTAATGGTGAACTTACCCATCGTTTTTTTATCACTTACGAAATGGATGAGAGGAATTACAGCAAAGCCGAGTTGCATACTTAATAACACCTGACTGAATACCAGCAGGTTTCCTACTTTCTCCGGGCCAGCGATGATGATGACCAGTAATGCCGGGATGATAGCCAGCAGGCGTGTGATGAGCCGGCGCAGCCAGGGGTTGATACGCAGGCTGAGGTAACCTTCCATGACGATCTGTCCGGCAAGTGTGCCTGTCACGGTGGAGCTTTGTCCGGCAGCGATCAACGCAATTGCAAACAACATGGGAGCCAGTTTACTGCCTAACAGACCTTCCATCAGTTTATGTGCATCCTGTATTTCCGCAATGTCGGTATGGCCGGCTTTGAAGAAAACAGAGGCTGCAAGGATGAGGATGGCCGCGTTGACAAAAAATGCCAGGTTGAGGGCAACAGCGCTATCAATGAAGTTGAGTTTGAGCGCCTGTTTAATACCTGCATCATCGCGCTTTATTTTACGTGTCTGCACTAATGCTGAATGCAAATAAAGATTGTGAGGCATAACGGTAGCCCCTATGATACCAATGGCAATGTAGAGCGCCACATTATCCGGAATAGAGGGGATAAAGCCTACTACGACCTCATTCAGGGCCGGTTTAGCCATGATCAGCTCTATAAGGAAAGAGATGCCCACAATAGCCACTAACGCGATAATAAAGGCTTCCATTTTCCGGATACCGTAGCGTTGTAATACTAACAAAAGAAAGGTATCGAAAACGGTAATGCTTACGCCCCAGACCAGGGGTAAGTCGGTCAGTAACTGTATACCAATAGCCATACCCAGCACCTCTGCGAGGTCCGTAGCTGCGATGGCTACTTCTGCCAGGATATAGAGAATGAAGTTGACGAGAGGGGGGTAGGTTTCACGGTTGGCCTGTGCAAGGTCGCGGCCTCTTACAATACCCAGGCGTGCGCTGAGGCTTTGTAACAGGAGGGCCATCAGGTTACTCATTAGCAGTACCCATAATAGTTTGTAGCCGTACTGGCTGCCACCTGCCAGATCGGTAGCCCAGTTGCCCGGGTCCATGTATCCCACGCTGACGAGGTATGCCGGTCCAAAGAAAGCCAGGAGTTTCCTCCAGCGGGCCCCGCCGGAGTTGGTCATATCTACACTTTGATGAACGTCGCCAAGAGATGTGTGCTGATGATTCATATTGCTTTAACCATTATATTCTTTGACACCTGTTCACTGATCGTGAAGGCGGGTTGATTACGGATTTTGATTTCAATTGAGTTGTCGAATGCGTAACGTTCTATCACATCCAGTTGTGTACCCAGCCGGATACCTTTGGCGGTAAGGAATTCCAGGAGAGCGGCAGATTTATCTGATACGGCCATGACTTCCAGTCGTTTAGCCTGGGATTTATGTAAAGAGGTTAGTGTACGGGGTTTACCCATTTTGCCCTGTGCATCGGGAATAGGATCGCCGTGGGGGTCAATTGCCGGATTTCCAAGAAATTCGCTGAGGCGGTTGGTGAGTTTTTCACTACGTACATGTTCCAGTTCTTCTGCCAGTTCATGTACTTCTTCCCAGCTGAAGGCCAGTTTTTCTACCAGGAAACACTCCCAGAGGCGGTGCCTGCGTACAATTTGCAGGGCTGCTTTTCTGCCTTCCGGAGTGAGGTTGATGCCCTGATATTTTTCATATGCAATGAGCTTTTTTTCTTTCAGCTTTTTAGCCATATCCGTTACTGAAGCTGGTTTTGTATCCAGTTCGTAGGCAAGCGCATTTGTCGTAACGGAATCCTGTCCTTCTTCCAGCTTGTATATCGACTTTATATAATTCTCTTCTGAAACAGACAAGTTCATAACTCTTAAAATAATATTTAGGTAAATCTAAATAATAATAGGCGAATTAGCAAGTTTGACAGAGGATGCTGGTAACCATCTTTACATTTTTTATACTTCATATCAATTTTTTCTTTAACTTTTCGGCCATAATAAACAAGCAAATACGCATGAATAAGATCGTGTTAGCGCTATTGGCCATCTGCTTACTGGGTGCCTGTAAGTCGAAACATAAAAAGGTAGCAGGGGATGAATTTACATTTGAGGACTTCCGTGATTTATTCACCACTACCCAATTGCCTTATAAGCTGACACTTGATTCCCTGAAAGCGGAAGAGATTGATTCTCTTTCCATTGAACCGGAACTGATGAAGCAATTCCTGACGGATACATTATCCGCAAAGGATTTTCCTGCAGGCAGTGCCGTGCAGTATTTTCCGCTGGCTTACCTGGAAGGGGATAAGATCAATTATTTTGTGGTGAAGGCAACGGGTAAAACTGCCCGGATGGCTTACCTGTGTGTGACAGACAAAAAGGGACATTACCTGAACCGGTTACAGGTAGGGAAGCTGGTTGATAACGGAAACAGTACAAAGTATTTTTCTATAGATAACAAGCGGGCTGTTAAGATAACAGAAGAGCAGCAGCTGGGGCAGGGGCGTACAGCCACTAAAGAAGAGTTTTATGATGTGGCAGCAGATGGCAAGGCTATGCTGGTGATGACAAATTCCAGCGGGGATGCTGTTGCAGGACAGATCTTCAATCCCATTGATACTTTACCCCGTAAGCATAAATTATCAGGTGATTATGAAGCTGGTGAGCTGAGTATTGTGTCTGTCAGGGATGGTAAGGATGTGAAGTCGTTCCAGTTCTTTATCTCTTTCGCCAAAGAAAGTGGTTGTAAAGGAGAGTTATCAGGTACAGGTCATTTTACAGGTACTAACAAGGGAGAGTACAAGGATAAGGATTCAGATTGTGGTATTGCCTTCCAGTTTTCGACGGGACATTTGAGTATTAAAGAGATAGGGGGATGTGGTGCTTACAGGGGAGTGAAATGTTTCTTTGAGGGTAATTTTAAGAAGAAGTAGGGAAAGTGCGCGGTTAATATGCTTCAGACAGGACGGAGACAGGAAGGAGAGTGGACGGAGAGTGGGAGGAGAGTGGAAGCAGGGTAGTTAAAACTGGTGTTTCTTAATAATATCGATAAAGTCTGTTCTTGTAATAAATCTTGCTCCGAAAGAAGCCAGGTGATCTGTATATACCTGGCAATCAATAATTTCAATCCCTTCTTTTGCAGCACGTTGTACAAACGTGATAAAAGCCGCTTTTGAGGCGTTGCTGACTCTTGCAAACATAGATTCTCCAAAAAAGCATTTCCCCAGTTGGATACCATAAAATCCACCGGCGAGTTTGCCATCCATCCAGCATTCTACGGAGTGTGCCCAACCGTCTTTATGTAGTTTGGTATAGGCGGCTTCCACTTCATTTGTAATCCAGGTACCATCCTGTCCGGGGCGGGGAGCTTCTTTGCAACCGGCAATAACACCGGGAAAATCCTGGTTGAAGGTGATGGTGAACAGGTCTTTTTTCAGCACCTGCTTCATGCTGGTAGCTATCTGCAATTCATTGGGAAATAATACAAAGCGGGGATCCGGGCTCCACCATAGTACAGGCGGCTCATTATACCAGGGGAAGATTCCTTCACGGTAAGCAAGCAATAATCTTTCAGGAGAAAGATCGCCACCATAAGCCAGCAGTCCATCTGGTTCTGCCGACTCAACGGGTGGAAACATTAATTTTGCAGTAATGCGGGAAACGGGCATCAGTGGGCGATGGCTTCTTCAAGAGTAGCGCTGATACCTCTGTCCAGTAACGCGTCGCACAGGGGGCGTAATTTGGTGAACTCGCCTTGTTTTACAGCGTATTTCCCATTGTGATGAATAATAAGAGCACATTGCTCGGCTTGTTCCTGCGTATGGCTGCATACTTCCATTAGTGACTGGATAACCCAGTCAAAGGTGTTGACTTCATCGTTCCAAACGATCAGACTGAACGGGAATTGTTCATCTTCGGCTACCAATACATCTTCCCATTCCTTAGTTTGCGTGCCTGTTTGCTTCCGCTGGCTCATATCAGGTAAAAACTTTACACAAAATTACAGTTAATAATCGTTAAATTAAATAGGAAAGTTTTAACAAAAACACCAGAGTATAGTTTTGATAATCATTTAATTAACATATTCTATAAGCATTGGCTGATATTCATTATTATTGTAATTGCTAGAATCAAGCTTATGAGTGTATTGAATGGAATTAAGTTATTAATAGACATCAGCTTACCGCTGAAAGACCCTGTGCCGATCTTCTCACTGGTATTATTTATCATTCTTTTAGCTCCCATCATTTTACGTAAATTCCGGATCCCCAGTATTATCGGATTGATACTGGCAGGTATGTTTATAGGAGATCACGGATTTAAGATCATTGAAAAAGGGAGTATAGATCTTTTTGGAAAAGCAGGATTATTATATATAATGTTCCTGGCAGGTCTGGAACTGGATATGACCGAATTCAGGAAGAACCGCAACCGGAGTATGGTGTTCGGTGCCTTTACTTTTTTCATCCCGCTGATACTCGGATATTTTGTATGTACCTACCTGCTGCATTTCAATTTTATGGCTACGTTGCTGGTCTCCAGTATGTTTGCCACACATACGCTGGTGGCCTATCCGCTGGCCAGCAGACTGGGTATTACCAAAAATGAAGCGGTCACCGTTGCGGTGGGAGGTACCATCATTACGGATACTGCGGTACTGGTAATACTGGCTGTTATTACAGGCGCTGCAGCGGGCAATCTTAACACGGATTTCTGGATAAGGCTGAGTGTTTCACTGATAGTGTTTGCGAGTATTATCCTGTGGATATTTCCCATGATAGGGCGCTGGTTTTTTAAGAAGATAAAGGACGATAAAACATCACATTTTATTTTTGTGCTGGCGCTGGTATTTCTTGCAGCCTTCCTGGCAGAACTGGCAGGAGTAGAAGGAATCATAGGAGCTTTTCTGGCCGGGCTGGCATTGAATCAGCTGATCCCGCATACTTCTCCTTTAATGAACAGGATACAGTTTACCGGTAATGCATTATTCATTCCGTTTTTCTTAATCAGTGTAGGCATGCTGGTTGATCTGCGGGTATTGCTGAAAGGTCCGGAAGCATTGCTGGTAGCAGGCTCTCTCACTGTTATGGCTATTGCCAGTAAATGGCTGGCGGCTTACTTTACACAGATCTCTTTTAAATATACGCCTGTACAACGGAATGTAATATTCGGATTGAGCAGTGCACATGCTGCCGCTACTATTGCGGTGATACTGATAGGGTTTAATATGGGGATCATTGATGAAGGTGTGTTGAATGGCACTGTGGTATTGATACTGGTCACCTGCCTGGTAAGTTCGTTCGTAACAGAGAGCGCGGGCCGTAAACTGGCCATTGTGGAAGCAGAGCGTAAACCCACAGCAGAAGATACACAGGAGCGTATCCTGATACCTATTTCGGGAGCCGACCGTATTGAGGCGATGCTGGACTTTGCCGTGATGCTGAAAGATCCGGATTCGGCTACTCCTATTTATCCGCTGGCAGTTGTGCAGGATGATGAGGAAGCGAAAGAGAAGATCCCATTGACGAACAGGATCATGGAGAAAGCTGTGGAGCATGCTGCTGCTACCGAGAGTAATGTGCAGGTGGTAACACGTATAGACCTGAATGTATCTGATGGTATTGCCCGTGCTGCAAAGGAGCTGATGATTACAGATGTGATACTGGGGCGTACTGATAAGACCAGCACTACCGACCGTTTATTCGGTTCTATCTTTGGTACTACGTTGGATAATGTGTTGCATAGTGTATGGGAAACGGTGTATGTATGTGACTTTAATTATCCGCTGAATGCAACGAGGAAGCTGGTGCTGGTAATGCCTAAGAATGCGGAGTATGAGATCGGGTTTTCACATTACCTGCAAAAGATCATCCTGCTGAGTAAACAGGTAGGAGCGAGGTTGCTGATATGTTGTCATCATAAAACGCAGGCGGTAATAGAAGCAAAGCTGTTACAAACCAAACAAAGTGTAGATGTTATTTTCAAGCAGTTTGATGAGATAGAGGAGTTGCTGATACTTTCGCGTGAGATCACGGGAAATGACCTGATCGTAGTGATTTCTGCGCGTAAGGGTACGATCTCCTACAAGCCTTATTTTGAAGGGATGTCTGCACGGTTAAACAAGCACTTCCATGATAACAATGTGATACTGTTGTATCCTGAGCAAACGGAGATTGATTATGTGGAAGCGGGATTACAACCGGAAGATCTTACACTGGCTCCTATACAGGAACAATTAGCGAATCTGAATAAATTAAGTAAAGCAGTGAGACGTATCTTCAAAGGGAATAAAGACAGTGAATAGATGAGATGTTGGGTAACATGCATATTGACTATTTTAACGCTGTATGCAGCCGGGCAGACTACGGATAAATATGATCGTATTACTGATTCTCTTACCCGGAGAGGCGAAACCGGGAAGCTCATTGCCTACTTTAAGAAAGAACTAAAAGCAAATCCCCGGAATGAAAACATCCTGCGCAGACTTGGCTATTTATACATTAAAGACAATCAGCATGATCTTGGCAGAAAATATTACCAGGAAGTACTGACATTAAATCCGAAATGTGTTCGATGCCTTGTGAATATTGCGCTGGTGTATGAGTTGCAAAAGGAGCCTGCAAAAGCACTTGCATATTTTGATAAGGCTATAGGGATCGATCCTGCAAACCCGATGTCTTATTCAAACAGGGCACACCTGAAGGAATCGACAGGTGATAATTCAGGTGCATTATCGGACTATGATAAAGCTGTTGCTCTTGACTTTGAGAACGCTGGTTATTATGTTCAAAGAGGCAATTATCATTTCAAACAGGGCGCTTTTGCACTGGCTATTGCAGATATGAACAGGTCTGTACAACTGGCTCCTGGTAGTTATTTTCCATATTATCAGCGGGCGATGATTTATTATAATAGTCAGAAAATAAAGGAAGCGCTGGCAGATGTTAATACGGCCATTCGACTTGACAGTAATCAACAGGTCTTATATAGCTTCAGGGGTACTGTATACGCGGCAATAAACGAACATGAAAAAGCCATCGAAGACTATACAAAAGCCATCCGGCTTAATCCCCAGGATCATCTTCCTTACTATAACCGTTCATTAGAAAGACATGCTATTGAAGACATGGATGGTGCGTGTTCAGACATGCAGGCATGTTATGCACTACTGCCTGCCGGTGATACGCTGAGGGGCGAACTGGAGCATGCGATTGGCTTTTATTGTGATGCAACAAACCCCAGCTATTATTACCAGCGGGGAACCGCTTTCTATAATCTGCAGCAATTTAAAAGGGCGATAGATATTTATAGTGTGGGTATTAATAAGTTTCCGGACAATGCGATGCTGTTGTCTTTCCGGGGAAACGCCCATTTTGTATTAAAGGATTATTCAGCTGCCGTGCTGGATTATAATGCATCTATGCAAAATAAAGGAAATGTGATCCGGGAACTGAAGCATATTTCACAACCAGAATCAGAAAGTTATATTAATGGATTCCTGGCGACTATACAGCTTGGCATTGCTGAAGCGAAATTTGCATTAGGGCAGTATGATGCAGCATTGACATCCATTAACGAAGGGATTAAGTCTGGAACTGATAAAATAGAAGCGTATTATAATACCCGGGGAGATATATTCCTTGCGCTTGGAAAGTATCAGGCGGCAATAGATGATTTTAACAGGTGTATTCAGTTAAACAGTGCCTTTGCGCCGGCTTATGTAAACAGGGCAATTGCAAGAATAAATCTTTCCAGTAAGCTAAAGCTCAAGGCCAAATCTTTCAGCGGAAATGTTAATACATTTAATGTAAGCTGGATATTGCCGCTTAAAGTAACATTGAAGATTAGTGATGAAGACCTCTTTGCTGCGCTGGCTGATTGTAGTAAGTCGATCGATATTTATCCAGACCTGGACTTTGCTTATTACCTGCGTGGGCGAGTCAAAAGAATGCTGGATGCAGGCGGGCAGTGTTATGACTTTGTAAAAGCAAAAGATCTGGGTTATCCGGTAGAACCGGAATTGCTAAGTGGGTGCAGGCAATAATACCAAAGTCAGAAGCCGGATCGTTTTAAAATTTATTCGGGCAGGATGCTTTATAGCAGGCGATGTAAAGAAATCGGTCAGGGATTTTCTGAAAAAAATTTGGTGGAATAAAAATAGTTTTTACCTTTGCAATCCCATCAGACAAACGGTTTGATGAAAATGTAAAAAGGGAGCTTAGCTCAGCTGGTTCAGAGCATCTGCCTTACAAGCAGAGGGTCACTGGTTCGAATCCAGTAGCTCCCACTCTTTTTACGTTATTGGTTTTTTCAAGGGAGCTTAGCTCAGCTGGTTCAGAGCATCTGCCTTACAAGCAGAGGGTCACTGGTTCGAATCCAGTAGCTCCCACAGTAAAAAGGACAAGTCAGGTAATACTGCACTTGTCCTTTTTTTTTGTTGTAAAGCTCCATTAGGAGCGGCGTGTTTGCAGTAAATACCTTATACAACACAATAGGCTCCGTTAGGAGCCCCGTGTTTGTAGAAATTGATTATAACATCAAACCAGACTCCGTTAGGAGTCCCCTATATCCGATTTTTAGGGGACTCCTAACGGAGTCAATTTTTGTTGTTTATTATGTTTGTGCTACAAACACGGGGCTCCTAACGGAGCCTATTGTGTTTTGTTGTAAGAAGTGGAGTTTCTGGCGGGGCCTTTTTAGTATCTCCTGATATGTTTGATTTTTATCTTAAATCCCACTCAACAATACTGTTGACCCATTCCTGGCGGAAGGGAGTGGTAATCTTGATATAGTTATCTGTGTAACCTTCCATCATCCCATCTTTACCTTGTATTTCAAACAATACTTTACGGGTTTGCCCTATGTGTTGTTCTGTGAAATACTGTAGCTTTTTAAGGCTCAGGTTGCGCAGCATTTTGTTGCGTTCGTTGCGGACGTGAACAGGTACGATTGGTTTTATATCTATTGCGCCTGTGTTCGGACGTTCTGAGTAAGTGAATACGTGCAGGTACGATACATCGAGCGCATGCAGGAAGTCGTACGTTTCGCGGAAGTGTTCTTCTGATTCAGAAGGGAAGCCCACGATCACATCTACACCTATGCTGCAATGCGGCATGAACTGGCGGATCAATGCTACTTTCTCTGCATATAATTCACGGCGATAACGGCGGCGCATTAATCCGAGGATATCATTACTGCCGCTTTGCAGGGGAATATGAAAATGAGGCATGAATTTGCGGCTGTTAGCTACGAATTCAATGATCTCATTCGTTAAAAGATTTGGTTCGATAGAAGAGATCCTGTAACGTTCTATGCCTTCTACTTTATCCAGTTCCTGGATCAGTTCATAAAAGCTCTCTTCTCTCTTTTTACCGCCTTCAAATCCTTTTCCGAAATCGCCCAGGTTGACACCGGTTAATACGATTTCTTTGACTCCGGTAGCTGCCAGGTCTTTAGCGTGCTGTATTACATTGGCAACACTATCACTACGGCTTTTACCGCGGGCCATGGGGATGGTGCAGAAGGAGCAGGTATAATCGCAGCCGTCCTGTACTTTGAGGAAGGTGCGGGTACGATCGTTCATGGAGTAAGATGCATGGAAGGTATTAACGTCTTCGATGTCGCAAGAGCAAATTTTAGTGCTGTCTCCTTTGGTGAGGGTTTTGAGGTGTTCAACGATGTTGAACTTTTCCGCAGCGCCCAGTACGAGGTCTACTCCTTCAATTTCGGCAATCTCCTTTGGTTTCAGCTGTGCATAACAGCCGGTGATCACCACCATACTTTCCGGTGCACGGCGCTGGATACGGCGTACCAGATGCCGGCATTCTTTGTCGGCATTGTCTGTAACAGAGCAGGTGTTGATTACATATACATCGGCCTGTCCGTCAAAATCTGTTTTCACAAAACCATCCTGTTCCAGTAACCTGCTGATAGAGGAGGTTTCTGAAAAGTTCAGCTTGCAGCCGAGGGTATGAAATGCTACTGTTTTACCTGTTGTCATAAAGTCGGCAAAGTTACATCTTTTTGCAATGTGCCTTTATATGGTAATTTAATACCGCTTATATTGGCAAAATTACATAGATTGCCGTCGCTTGAGCAATACTAACGTGTTATATCTGAGTAACCACTATGAAATCAAAGGGTAAGTACATACCTGTCATATTACTGGCTTTACTATTATTCATGGCCTGGCGCCAGCAGTGGTGGAAGGGACCACGGCCAGTAACACCACCATACACAAAAACAGGTCATAGTCCGCGTAGCACGGCGAATGATCCTGCTGTACTGAATCGTCATGCCCGGCTGGAATATACCGTTCATGCCCGTTGCCGGATGGAATGCCGTCATATTACCGAGGCAGAAGTGAGCGAAATTCTTGCAGATGGCCGTATCAACACGGAGAAGTCCAATCCCCGTGACCAGCCCTGCCCAACATTTGCCCTGGAAGGTTATTCCGAAGAGGGGCAACATCTTCGTATTGTTTTTGCGCCCTGTGATGGTAACACAAAGGTAGTTACCTGTATCGACCTCGATAAGGAATGGAGTTGCAACTGTAATTAGCACTTATTAGGTATTTACGGTCACTTGCAGTAATTTTCAGGTTTGCTACTGTCGTTATTTATGAAGTTACTGCTGAAACCATTACAATTCGTATACGCTATATACGCTTCTATCTTATTCTTAGGCATCATGTTGCTTATTCTTCCGCCTATTTTCCTGGCCTCTCTCTTTGGCAGGATAAAAGGTGGAAATATCATCTTCTACTTTCTCTGGTTCTGGTCAAATTCCTGGTTCCCGCTGGTGGGCATGCGGGTGAAAAGGATCTACAAATGTGAAAAGAATAACGAACCCTGTATCTATGTGGTGAATCACCGTTCCTACCTGGATGCGGCGCTTGCTGTGGGGGTAATGCGTTTGCCATTTCGTCCCCTGGGGAAGATAGAACTGAAGAAGGTGCCATTATTCGGGTTTATTTATAAGAACTCTGTAGTGCTGGTAGACAGATCAAATGCCAAGGCACGTTCCCGTAGTGTACGTGAAATGATGAATACCCTGAAGGAAGGAGTGTCTATCCTGATATTTCCCGAAGGGACTACCAACGAAACTGACAAACCTTTACAACCCTTTCATAACGGGGCTTTCCGGATAGCGATAGAAACACAGACACCTATTCAACCGGTATTATATCTGGATAATGGTACCCGTTTACCACATTCCGGATTTTTCAAGATCAATCCGGGCCGTTGCAGGATAGTATACCTGCCTCCTGTACCTGTAAAAGGGTTGGGAATGGATGATTTACCGGCGTTGAAGCAACAGGTGTTTGATATTATGGAGAAAGAACTGATAAGCTGGAAATAATGAAATTTGCTGATGTTATACTGCCACTGGCTTTGCCAAAGAATTACACCTACTCGGTACCTCCCGAAATGGAAGATGCCGTGCAGGTGGGAAGCCGTGTTGCCGTACAACTGGGCAAGCAAAAGAAATATACCGGTATTGTAAAAGCAGTGCATGGAATGGCGCCGCTGGAATACAAAACCAAACCCCTGCTGGATGTACTGGATAAAGACCCGGTCGTATACCCCAACCAGATTTTACTGTGGCAATGGCTGGCGTCTTATTACATGTGTACAGAAGGGGAAGTGCTGAATGCCGCTTTACCTGCCCACCTTAAATTGTCGAGCGAAACGTTACTGTTGTTCAATGATGCTTTCGGGGATGATTTCACCGGGTTGGATGACAGTGAATACCTGATAGCAGAAGCATTACATATACGCAAGGAATTACGCATAGAGGAAGTACAGCTGATCCTCGATAAATCTGATGTGTACTCCGTGATAAAAAAGCTGATAGAGAAGAATGTATTGCTGGTATATGAAGAGCTGAAAGAGGTCTATAAAGAGAAGAAGGAGAACTATGTGCAGCTGCATGAACACTATGCAGCTGAAGAACAGTTGGCTGGGTTATTCAACGAGTTGGGGAAAGCTCCCAAGCAGATGGAATTACTGCTGGCATACCTGCATCTGTTAAAGACGCAGGGTAGTGTGTTGCAGAGTGAGTTACTGAAGAAATCAGGTGCTTCGGCTGCACAGCTGAAAGGACTGGTAGATAAAAATGTAGTGTGGATAGAGAAGAGGACGGTAGACCGTGTACCGGGTGGTGGGAAATCTGATGCGCAGGTGGATTTTGTGCTGAGTCCTGCCCAGGAGAAGGCTTTAGCAGAGCTGCACCACTGCTTTGAAAGTAAACAGGTAACGTTACTGCATGGGGTTACTTCCAGCGGTAAAACGCAGCTGTACATGAAGCTGATAGAGGAGCATGTGAACAGCGGTAAACAGGTGTTGTACCTGTTGCCGGAGATAGCATTAACAGCACAGATCATACGGCGTCTGCAAAAACATTTCGGTAAGAAAATAGGCATTTATCATTCCCGGTTCAGTAATAATGAACGTGTGGAGATCTGGAATAAAGTGAAGACCGGCGAGTTACAGATAGTACTGGGCGCACGTTCCAGCCTGTTGTTACCATTCCGTGATTTAGGACTTATTATTCTTGATGAAGAACATGATGCATCTTTTAAACAGCAGGACCCTGCTCCGCGTTATCATGCGCGGGATTCAGCGATTTATTATGCCGGGTTGTTTGGTGCTAAAGTGCTGTTAGGTTCTGCCACACCTGCATTAGAATCTTATTTTAATGCGCAGCAGGGGAAGTATGGCCTGGTTGAGTTAACAGAACGTTTTGGCGGGGTGGCGATGCCTGCTATAGAGATCATAGATCTGAAGAAGGAGCAGGCAGAGAAGACGATGCAGGAGAACTTTACACCTCAGCTTCGGAATGCTATCGGAGTGAGTCTGGCTGATAGTAAACAGGTGATCCTGTTCCAGAACAGACGTGGTTATGCGCCTTTCCTGATGTGTACTACCTGTGGATGGATACCTAATTGTAAGAACTGTGATGTATCACTGACATATCACCGTAACCAGGATAAATTGCAGTGCCACTATTGTGGTACGCGTTATCCTTATGTACATACCTGTGCTGCCTGCGGAAGCAGTAATACACTGATCCCTAAAAACTTTGGTACAGAGAAGATTGAGGACGACCTGATACAGGTGTTCCCCAAGGCTCGTATTGCCCGTATGGACATGGATGCTGTGCGAAATAAGGATAGTCATAATAAGATGATTCAGCTGCTGGAACAGCAGGGGATAGATATACTGGTGGGTACACAGATGGTGGTGAAGGGACTGGACTTTGATAATGTAAACCTCATCGGGATTTTAAGTGCGGATAGTTTGCTGAGTTTTCCTGATTTCAGGGTGAATGAGCGGGCGTTTCAGCTGATGGAACAGGTGGCAGGGCGTGCGGGGCGTCGTGACGGACAGGGGAAGGTGATTATACAGGCGAGTAATACACGTCATCCGATATTACATTTTGTCACTACGCATGATTATAAGGGCATGTATGCCTCTGAGATAGCGGAGCGGCAACGCTTTGGTTATCCTCCTTTTTACCGGCTGTTAAAGATTACGCTGAAGCATAAGCAGCAGCAGGTGGTGGAACAGGCCGCGCATATTCTCAGTAACTGGTTAAGGCCGCATATAGGTGCTAATCTGGTGGGGCCGGCGGCACCATTGGTAGGACGTGTGCGTACTTATTATCTGCAGGAGATGCTGATCAAGCTGCCCAGAGATACGAAAGTCATTGCACAAACCAAGCAGTTGCTGCGTGAGCATTTTACTAAATTACAGGCGGAAAAGCAGTACCGTTCTGTGCTGATAGTACCGGACGTAGATCCGGTATAGTTAGTTTTTAGAGATATACAGTTTTTTGTCTTTTATTTCATTATCTGCTTGCAGAATCTTCTCAAATACTTTCTTTTCTTCGTTATTATAACTGTCTTTCTTAAACCATTTCAGCGAGTAGATAGTGATCTTATTATCTTCCTGTTTACATGTGATTTTATATCCCAGGGAAGTACCAGGAATATCCACTTTATAATCAGCAGTATTCGCCATTTTATACCCTTCAGGTACTGTAATGTAAATCCTGCATTCCTGGTAAAACGGGTAGGACATTTCAATGGGTATGTTCGATGGTGGCATGGATGACCGATATTGTTGTACCAGTCCGTTTATCAGCATGCCTGTATTGATAGAATCTGTTTTAAAGGAAGACTCCAGGATAAAGGGAGCATCAGCCGGAGGATGGTCCCAGTAACCATTCTGCATTTTATGCGTAAGGCCGGATACCCTGATGGGACCTGTAGGCAGCATAGAATTGTATTGCTCATCGAGGGCAGCGATGAGCGTATTTCCTATGATGGTTCTAACCGCCATACCGGGATATCCGCCTACTGTTTGTTTGAGTTTTATATCGTAAACACCCAGTGCATTGATATCTATGTTTGCTTCCAGGCTGATATTATTCTTTGTGTAATCGATGACCGGCGTACGAATAAAGTCTACCAGCACTTCTGCTTTTTTATCTATCAGTGTATCGCGGCAACGCAGGGCCAGCAGGTTTGCCCATGCAGCAGGATAAAAAGGGAAGCGTGTTTCGGCATAAGCAGGCGCCAATGCCTGGCGTAATTCCGGGAAGTAAATGAGTACGTTACTGGCCAGTTCTATATTCACGATACTACTGTCCAGTGGAACAGATTCATGTGCGGATGTAAAGAGTATCTGCGTATGAATTCCGAGCAGATAATATACAGATTCCATCAGTTTTATAATGCCTGTTTCATTACAGTTTTTTGTTTTTAACATCTCTTCGATGTCAGACAAATCATAATTATCCGGATCATTGATCAGTTTATATTGTGATTTTATCTGTTGTTCTACCTGATAGATAAGTGTTGGTAACGGTAACCTGTTTTTCAGAAAATCCCATTTGCTGACCTCTTTCTGCAGCCTTTTGTAAGCAGGATTTTCCATATACACATATTCCAGGAACTGGTCTTTGGCAGGTTGTTGCCAGCCAGTTGACCGCAAAGAAAATTCGGTGCGTTGTATCCAGGTATTATAGTAAAAAAGATCACCCGGAAAGAGCGCTGGTACATGATGTGTCGTTGCACGAAAATAATGTACACCTGTGAATGCGATACTATCCGTTACATCCGGGAAACCATTGCTGCCTCTTGAACGGAACAGCATATCCGGCGGTACTACCAACATAAAAGTAGCCTCATTACAGGGTTCACCGCCTTGCATGTATTCAAAGCCTGCGGGGGTAGTGACTTCATGTACAAGCATATCATATTCCACTTCACAACCCGGCACCAGTTTTAACGGTGATATTCTTATTGTTTCTGCTTTGCCGCTGGTGTATACTTTTGATACAGGCACGCCTACTATATGATTATCGGGATAGATGACTCTTGCGTTGATAGTTTTGATACTTTCATACGGTTCCAGTTGTATGAAGAGCTGAGGAATATTGTCTGCCGCCACTTTGGTGTTAATATGCATCCGTTTATAGATGGTACGGTAATGAGAACCATCTGCGGTAGAACGGGCGAAATCACGGACTACAATATATTTAAGCACGGTAATGGGTAAGCTAGTATCTGTCTGACGATGTAATTGTGGCTGAGCCTCCCAGGTATTAACCACATATTGGTTTATCTGTGAGAAGGCTAATGTACAGCATAGAAGGCACAGCAAGGTGCATATAGGTATTCTCATAAATTATTTACCTGCCAACTCCTTAATGGCATCTGATTCATAAACGTGTGTGCCGGAAGGTGTATTGATGGCGGCGTTGATCATCGCTTTCGCTACATTCACGGCTTTTATGGGGCGGTATTTCCTCCAGCGGCCCTGCAACAGGAAATAAAATACGAGGGTCAGGAATTTACCTATCCATTCTCCCAGCCGGAATTCTTCCCGGGGACCCAGCAATACAGCAGGGCGGAAAATATGTAAGGCAGAGAATCCGGTCTTTTCTATCGCCTGTTCTGTTTCTCCTTTGGTGCGTAAATAGAAATTCATAGATGCAGGATTAGCTCCAACAGCAGAGACTAGCAGGAACTGCTGCATATTTTGGCGATGGGCGATGGTAGCGCAACGAACGGGTATCTCAAAATCCACTTTCCTGAAGCTCTCTTTACTCCCGGCCTTTGCGATGGTGGTACCTATACAGCAGAATAATACATCTCCATGCAGTGCTGATGCAAGGCCCTCTTCATCGTCAAAGTCAACGATAACCGCTTCCAGTCCCGGGCGTTGTTTGAGTGATGGTGAGCGCAGCAGTACTTTTACTTTGCTGAAACGGTTGTCATGCAAAAGCAGTGTTACCAGGCTATTGCCTGTAAGACCAGTGGCTCCTAATACGACAGCTGTTAGCGGCATGCTTTTATTATTATCTTTGTTTGATAAATTTACTAAAGTTTTGTCCGATCATATGCTGATATCTGAAAATGTTTTACTCCGGCCCTATAATACGTTTGGTATCACTGCTCATACCCGCTATTTTACTTCATTTTCATCTGCGGCTGCACTACAAGAGATTTTGTCTGCTCCGGAACAGCAGGGATTACCGCATATGATTCTGGGTGGCGGCAGTAATATGCTGTTTACGAAAGACTTTGACGGGATCATCCTGAAGAATGAAATAAAGGGGATTACGGTGGTAAAAGAGGATGATGCGCATATATATGTGAAAGCAGGGGCAGGGGAGAACTGGCATGGCTTTGTAATGGACTGTATCAAACATGACCGTGCAGGCCTGGAAAACCTGTCGCTGATTCCGGGGAATGTGGGTGCCAGTCCTATGCAGAACATAGGTGCATATGGGGTAGAGATCAAGGATACGTTTTATGAATTAGAGGCTTTTAACCTGCAGAGCTTTACTACAGAGACGTTCGACAATGCAGCGTGTGAGTTTGGTTACCGGGAGAGTGTGTTTAAAAGGAAATACAAAGGGCAGTATGCGATATTGTCCGTTACATTTAAGCTGAATAAAAACCCTCATTTTAATATTAAATACGGGGCTATTGAAGAGGAACTGAAAAGGATGGAAGTACATGAATTATCTATTCAGGCTATCAGTCAGGCCGTCATCAATATCCGTTCTTCCAAACTGCCTAACCCGGCAGAGATTGGCAATGCCGGTAGTTTCTTTAAGAACCCCACGATTGCCGGGGATACCTATGAGCGGCTGAAAGCGGAGTTCCCGCATATGGTAGCCTATCCGGTAGAGGGTGGCCATTATAAACTGGCAGCAGGCTGGCTGATAGAGCAGTGTGGCTGGAAAGGCTTCCGTGAAGGAGATGCAGGAGTACATGCCAAACAGGCCCTGGTGCTGGTGAATTACGGGAATGCCAGTGGTGCGGACATTTACCGCTTATCGCAGCAGGTGCTGGACAGTGTACATGCAAAATTCGGGGTAGACCTGGAAAGAGAGGTTAATATCGTGTAGCCTTTATGTGTGCAATGATTTTATCTGCATGATCTCTTGAGTTTTCAATAAACCATATGTGGGTATTCATCCCACCGCAAACTACTCCTGCCAGGTATATGCCTGGCATGTTTGTTTCCATGGTATCCGGGTTGTAGGTGGGCTGTTTCTTTCCATCGTCAGAAAGTTCTATCCCTGCTTTTTCGAGGAAGCTAAAGTTAGGCTGATAACCGGTAAGTGCCAGTACAAAATCATTCTGCAGGGTAACAATACCATCCGGTGTAAGGATATCTACTTCGTGTTCCCTGATAGCCTGTACAGTGGAGTGTGTGTAGGCTTTGATACTCCCTTCGCTGATCCTGTTTTCTATATCTGGTTTCACCCAGTATTTTACACGTTTACCAATCCCTTCTTCCCTGATCACCATCGTCACATCTGCGCCTTTGCGATATGTTTCCAGGGCAGCATCCACAGAAGAATTATTCGCTCCTATTACCAGTACTTTCTGCATGGCATAGAAGTGAGGGTCTTTGTAATAATGATTTACTTTAGGAAGATGTTCGCCGGGGATATGCAGCATATTTGGAATGTCATAGAAGCCGGTGGCGATGATGACATGTTTTGTGGTGTAAGAGGTTTTTGTTGTGGTGACAGTGTATGATCCGTTTGTTTGTTTTACTGTTTCCACGGCTTCGAAAAGATGTGTATTCAGGTGGTTGGAAACGGCCACACGCCTGTAATATTCCAGGGCTTCCGGGCGTACGGGTTTAGCGCTGATAGATACAAAAGGGACACCTCCTATTTCCAGCTTTTCTGAAGTAGAGAAGAAGGTCATATAGAGCGGATAGTTATACAGAGAGTTGGTAAGGCAACCTTTTTCAATGATGAGATAATTCAGTCCTGCTTTTTTTGCTGCCAGTCCACATGCCAATCCTATTGGTCCGGCTCCGATGATCAGTATATCATATGTTTCCATAGGTATAAAAATACGAATGATCATTCGTATTTGCTATTCTCATTGAACACGGGCCATTGCTACGCGGTAATATTCATATCCTTTCATTTTAGCGGCCCGTTCTTTTCCGTAGTATATCTCACGATAGGTATCGGCACCTTGATCATACTCTAATTTCATATTATAGCCTGCCAGGAAATCGCTGATTTTTGCTGGGTCTATTCCGAAGTTCCAGAACTCGTTATTACTCCGAAGGAGTTTGGTAACATTGGCAGCACCTACAAACTGTTCGGGATTAGATAATACTTTTTCATCTACGTAGGTAAAGATGATAACAGTACCGGGCAGGAATGTTTTAAAGTACTGGAAGATTTTATCTGCTATGGGAGCGGTAAAATAATTGGTAACACCTTCCCATATGAACATGGTTTTATAATGTGTGTTATGGAAGAGACCAGGCAGTACATCTTCCAGGCGTTGTTTATGAAAATCTACCGAGATAGAATCCACGTGTATAACGGGTTTAAGCGGAGAATTTTCCAGGATGGCCAGTTTGGCTTCCTGTTTAACAGGATCATCTATCTCTACAAACATCACCCTTTCTTTCATTTTAAGTCTGTGTACCCTGCAGTCGTATCCTGCACCGAATATGATGATCTGGTTGAAGCCTTCATCTCTGACAAGATTGGTGGTCATTACATCTATGAGCCTGTTCCGGGCAACACAGGAAGTAAGGGCGCCGGTCCAGCGTTGATCAATGTACCAGGAGATAATATGATTGAGAAAGGTAACCCTCGACAGCCATTCTACCAGTTTCAGATGGGATGGGAGAAATAGTTTAGCGTAAGGGTCATAAAACCGCCTTTCATCTGGAGGAAGATTTGAAGCAACTGCACGTAGCAGAGCGAGATAGGCCGCAGCTTTGCTGGCGGTGACCATTTTCATAAAACTTATGGGTTTACTAAAAAATGAGTATGAAGAAATTCGAGGTTTGACAATCACACACTGACTAACGTGCTATCCGATATTGGTTGAAACTTTATAATTTATAAATGTAACGAATATTTCGATTACAATATTTGGGTACTCATATTCATACTCAGCGGATAAAAAAAATACCGGAATGATTGTACTCATTCCGGTATCATTATTTGTAAGTATTGTACTGCTAAATGAAATGATATCTTACGAAAGCCTCCATGGCAGCATACTGCTGTAATCCAAGGTGGTCGTACATCTGAGCGGTATTAGCGTTACGGTCTTCTGCTCTCTGCCAGAATTCACGAATGTCGGTACCCTGGAATGGGATAACATCTTTCTGTGACTGGTGAATGAAGATACCGAGACGTTTCTGTAATACCTGATCGGGGCTCATTGGTACAGCCATTTCGATTTCATGGATGTTCCATTCCTGCCATGCGCCTTTGTACAGCCATACCCAGCAATCCTGCATGAAATCTTCGTGTTTCAGTCTTTCGAGTGCAGCGAAGATAACGTCCAGACATACTTTATGAGTACCATGCGGATCTGCGAGGTCACCGGCACAGAAGATCTGCTGAGGTTTCACTTTACGCAGGAGTTCTACGGTGATATCAACATCCGCGTCGCTCATTGGCTTCTTTTCTACCAGTCCTGTTTCATAGAAAGGCAGGTTCTGGAAGTGGATGTTTTCCTCCGGAATACCCACGTAACGGCAGGTAGCTTTAGCTTCACCGCGACGGATCAGCCCTTTAATAGCGCGGTTCTCAGGAGTATCTTTCTGACTTGGCTTTTTCACTCTCAGGAAGGCTTTAGCGTCTTCCAGGATCTGAGAGCTTTTGCTGCGGTCGATGTCGAACATACCTTCGAAACCTACGGCGAAGTCGATAAAGCGGAGCAGGAATTCGTCTGTAACGGCGATATTACCGGAAGTCTGGTAAGCAACGTGTACATCGTGACCCTGTTCGTGCAGGCGTATGAAAGTACCACCCATAGAGATGATATCATCATCAGGATGGGGAGAGAAGATGATAACGCGTTTATGTTGTGGTTCGGAACGTTCCGGGTGGCTGGGCAACTGTGCACCTGGCTTACCGCCGGGCCAGCCGGTGATGGTATCACGGATGCCGTTGAATTCCTCGATATTCAGTTCGTAGGCAGAGCCATACTGAACGATCAGGTCGTTTAAACCATTTTCATTGTAATCGCTGTCTGTAAGCATCAGGATGGGCTTATTCAGTTTCAGCGCCAGGCTGGTTACTGCTTTACGGCGCATTTTAGGCGTCCATTCGCAATCTCCGGTAAGCCATGGTTCTTTAAAGCGGGTCAGCTCTTCAGCCGCCTGCTCATCGATTACAAATTTACAGTCGGGATGTTGTTGCAGTAAAGAAGCAGGCACCTGATCGGTGGAATGTCCTTCAACTGCTTTGCGAACGATCTTAGCTTTGTGCGTACCCCAGGCCAGCAAAATGATGCGTTTAGCCTTGAAGATAGTGCTGAGACCCATTGTGATAGCGAGACGGGGAACCTGGCTCATATTGGCAAATTCGAATGCATTTGCCATCCTGGTAGAGTTGTCCAGGGTTACCAGGCGGGTATGTGAGCTAAGGCTGGAGCCTGGCTCGTTGAACCCGATATGTCCGTTTGTACCGATGCCCAGTACCTGGATATCAATACCACCGGCTTCTTCCACACGGCGCTCGTAATCTGCGCAGTATTCTTTTACTTTTTCCTTTGGCACAGTACCATCCGGGATAAAATAGTTACCCTCAGGAATGTCGATATGGCTCAGTAACTGTTCCCTCATGAACCGGTTGTAGCTTTGCAGCGCATCGGATTCGATGGGATAGTACTCATCCAGATTGAAGGTAACTACGTTTTTAAAGCTTAGCCCTTCTTCCTTGTGTAACCGGATCAGTTCTGCGTAGAGGTATTTGGGAGTTGAGCCTGTTGCAAGACCTAAAACCACTTTCTGATTGGTGGCTTGTCTTGATTTAATTAGTGCTGCTATTTCCTGCGCAACTGCTCTGGAACCCTCTTTAGCTGTAGGATGTATATCCACGGCTATCTGTTCGAAACTGTCAATCAGTTCAATTTCCTGATGATTAAGCGTCATGATTAGTGTTTTGAATTAGATGCGGTTTAAAAACGAAACGGAAAATTAAAAAAAATCTCTCTATTCTAATAGAACTTTATGCTTTGGTTAAGAATAAACCAGAAATTCCTATAAATGTATAAGGTACGTTTAACAAAATCTTCACGAAAATTTAAAACCGGGGAGTGTTAATTGACGTTTATAATAGTAGAGATGTGAAGAGATTATAACAACAATGACATTTGATGATGTAGAAAATAGAAGATGAATGCTTGATGCCGAAACGCTGAATATCAATTGATATTCAGCGTTTTGCTTGTTGGGCCAGTTCGAGAATGAGTTTTACGTCATCGGCCTGTGTTAATGAGATGCCATATTCCGGCACGCCGGGGATACCACCCATACTAACATGGGGGTTGCGATAGACCATTTTACTTTCTATATATGACCTGGCGGTGGTGTGAAATTCGGTAGCGCCGGTTTCCTTTACCAACATTTCAATGTTGTTTGCCCTTACGCCGGATCCCGCCATAATGATGATACGTCCTTCCGCCAGATTTACCAGTGTTTTCAGCAGCTCAGTACCTTCGGGAGCGGTATTCCGCTGACCGGAAGTGAGGATGCGTTCACAGCCGGTGCTGATGACATCTTCCAGCGCCTGTAAAGGGTCTGCCGTCATGTCAAAGGCCCGGTGAAAGGTAACGCCCATAGGCCAGGCCTCTTCTACCAGTATGGTCGTTCTTTCCACATCTACCTGTCCATCTGCTGTAAGCAAACCGATCACTACACCATTGCATCCCAGTTGTTTGCACATGGCGATATCTTTCTGCATGATAGCAAATTCGAGGTCGTCATACAGGAAGTCACCGCCGCGGGGGCGGATGATAGGGTAGATGTCTATATCCACCTTTTCCCTGGCCAGTGCGATCGTTGCATAACTGGGAGTGGTGCCGCCTTCCAGCAGGTTATCACACAGTTCTATACGTTTTGCGCCACCCTGTTGCGCCGCTATGCAGGACGCAACAGAGCTTGCGCATATTTCAAGTGTTATCATCCGGGGAAATAGCTTTTACCGTCTATCAGCACGTTGTTGGAATCGTTGGATAATACGGCGTAGTTAAAGCCTTTCTGCAGGCAGTAAGCACCGTGTTGACCTTTTTTATTCACTGCCAGGAAACCTACCTGTAAGCCTTTGGCTCTTGCAGGATTCTTTTTCACGATACGGGTAACTGCTTCTTTACAGGCGTTTTCAGGAGAGTAGCCCTGACGCATCAGTTCTACCACGAGGTGACTGCCTACAATGCGGATCACTTCTTCACCTACACCGGTAGAGGTAGCAGCGCCTATTTCATTATCTACATATAATCCTGCACCAATGATAGGGGAGTCTCCTACGCGGCCATGTAATTTAAACGCCATACCACTGGTGGTACAGGCGCCGGAAAGGTTACCTTCTGCGTCCATTGCCACCATACCGATCGTATCATGGTTGTAGACGTTACCCGGCAGTTTAAGCGGGTTAAAGGTGGTTTCCTTCTCTGCACCGTAGGAACTGTTTTCTATATTCATTACGGGCTTGTATTCAGACTTTTTCAGCCATTCTTTCCAGGCCTTTTCAGATTCCGGTGTCAGCAGGTTTTCTTTTTTGAATCCCTGAGACAGTGCGAACTGTAAAGCGCCATCACCTACCAGCATTACATGGGGTGTTTTCTCCATTACCAGCCGGGCTACGGAGATAGCATGGGTAATGTGTTCCAGGGCAGCTACGGAGCCGCAGTTACCCAGTTCATCCATAATACAGGCATCCAGGGTAACACGACCGTCACGGTCCGGGTAACCACTGTAACCCACGGTATGGTTGTTAGGGTCTGCTTCCGGCACTTTCACGCCTGCTTCCACTGCATCTAATGCACGGCCGCCGTTCTTCAGGATTTCCCAGGCAGCAAGGTTGGCAGCACGGCCAAAGTCCCAGGTAGAGAGAACCATTGGTTTGGCTTTGGAGGGCTTTACATATGGAGCAGCTTTGCTAACGCCATCTAATGATAAAGCAGCGGCACTCAGTGCCGCTGCTTTTAAAAAATGTCTGCGATCTTGCATAATTTTTTTATTTATGATTTTAGTCTTTCATCTCCCATGCGAGTGCGCTGGCGCCTAAGATGGCAGCATCGCTTTCCTGCAGTTCGGAGAAGACCAGTTTTACCTTATTCTGGAAGATCGGAAGCAGGTTCTTTTCCATGTGTTCACGTACTGGCTTCATGATCAGATCGCCGGCTTTTGTAAGGCCACCGAACAGTACGATTGCTTCAGGACTGGAGAACATAACGAAGTTGGCCAGGGCTTCACCCAGGATCTTACCGGTAAATTCATATACTTCCATGGCCAGCGGATCGCCTTTCATGGCAGCTTCATATATTACTTTGGAATTGATATCTTCCTTAGCGTAATCGCGCAGGGTACTTTTGGTATCAGGGCGGGCATCCAGGAATTCGTATGCTGTGTTGGTAACACCGGTAGCGGAAGCGTATGCTTCCAGGGAACCGTGTGCGCCGGTGCCGGTGTGCAGACGGCCACCAGGGATTACGATACAGTGCCCCAGTTCACCTGCAAAACCGTCATGTCCGTAGATCAGCTGACCATTCGCAACGATACCGCTACCTACGCCTGTACCCAGGGTGATAACAATAAAGTCTCTCATGCTTCTTGCTGCGCCGTACATGAATTCACCCAATGCAGCAGCATTGGCGTCGTTGGTAAGAATAGCCGGTACGCCGAATTTAGCTTCCAGCAATTTTGCCAGGGGAACTACTCCTTTCCAGCGAAGGTTAGGAGCATATTCAATGTTACCTGTATAGAAATTACCGTTAGGTGCGCCTACGCCGATACCTCTGATGTTTTCTATACCACCTACCTGGGCAATCAGTACGGAAAGATGTCCGTGTAATTCGTCCAGAAAAGCGTCTACTTCTTCATGCTGGTTTGTCAACATACGCCCATCACACAGAATGTTACCTCTGCGATCTACTATGCCGAACTTCGTATTGGTGCCTCCTATATCAATGCCCACCGCTAATTGCTGACTCATAATCAATGCCCTGTGATTTTAATATGTTTTTAACTCTAAATGCGAAGAATGCCAGGTATGCAAAGCATACCACCGGTATTATATAAGAATGGTGAATCCCTATGAAAGGAATATCTGCCAGACCGCCCTGTACGGGAGGAATGAGAGAGCCACCGAGTATCATAAGAATAAGGAAAGAAGATCCCTGGCTGGTATATTTTCCTAAACCAGCAATGGATAATGCGAAAATGCAGGACCACATTACAGAACAGAATAAACCTCCACTGATAAAAGCAAAAATAGAAACAGAACCGGAAGACAATAAACCGATTACCATTGCTAATATACCTAACAGCGCAAAGATCATTAATGTTTTAGCTGGTTTGTCCTGACCGGCAAAGAAACCGATGATCTGGATAACCAATACACCTGCATAAGGATATAATACACTTACATCTGTTCCTTTCAGTGAGTTTGCACCTAATACTACACCATAAGCCACGAATGGTACTATAACGGAGAGCAGTTTGTTGGTCCTCTTTGAAAAGTTGAATACAGTGATAGCGCCTGTCCAGCGGCCCACCATCATGCTTCCCCAGAAGAGGGAAACGTAAGGGTCGATTTCTGATTCAGACAAACCTGATGGTGTAAGATAACCGGGATGTTTCAGCAGGGCGCCCATGTTACTGGCGATGGTTACTTCCACACCAACGTATACAAAGATGGCGATCATGCCGAGCACCAGCTGCGGATACTTCATAGCGCCCCAGCCTTCGCCGTTCTTCTGTGAAGTGAGCTTTGCATAGAACAGGATACCGAGGATACCTACAATACCTGTGATAAAGAAAGGCAGTTCCTGGTGCAGACCGATACCTACCAGGATCAGGATGAACATAGCTGATATAGCTGTGAGGGCACCACTGGCTTTGGAAGAGGTTTCGAAAGGTTCGTCGGAAGTTTCTTTAGGCATTTTAGAGAACCAGAAGATTACTGCTGCGATGAGGAACAGTACGATCAGCAGTATATAAAGGCTGTTGATCTTGCTGATGTCTGTGTGTGCAGCAGCATCAGCATTCTTGGCGCTGCCAAAAAGCAGGATACTTACTACCAGCGGGCCGATAGTTGTACCGAAAGAGTTGATACCACCAGCCAGGTTGAGGCGGTGTGTACCTTTTGCAGGATCTCCCAATAAGATGGCGAAAGGGTTTGCCGCGGTTTGCTGCAGGGAAAAGCCCAGTGCTACAATAAAGAAGGCACCTAAAATAAGATAGAAGGCATAAGTGGTATTGGCCATGCCGTTACCGATATTCACTGCTGCGATTAACGCAATTGCGCCTACAACTGAAATGAGCAGGCCGTAAATAATTCCTTTCTGGTAGCCGATCTTGTTTAAAATGTCTACGCCACGTATTGCTGAGAAGAGATAGAGCAATAACGAGCCGATAAAGTAAGCGCCATAGAATGAAAAGTCGATCAGCTGGGATTCCAGCTGATTCAATTGAAAGTGGGCCTTACAGAAGGGAATAAAAATGCTGTTGGAAGCAGCAACAAATCCCCAGAAAAAAAATACAAGTATCAGTACAAAGAAAGAAGGATGTGTACTTTGCTTTGTTTGTTGAGCCATAAACGTGTTAAATTACTGTAATTTTTGCGTGTTAAATGTATAAATTATTTTTCGACAATTCCTAAATTTTCAAATAATTATTGAGTATTTTTCTGATGCAAAAACGTTTTAGCTAATATGTTGTAAAATTTCTATCTAAACCAAATGAAATTTGATTAATTCCTAAAATGGCATTCTAAAGGTGTACTTTTTAAGCTATTTACTATATAAAATTAGCATCTGTCTATTATTAAGTGTTAGTTGGTCGTTAATCATTATGAAATGCGGATTTTGTTAAGTATGTTCGCAAGTATCAATCAAATCTATAAAAAACATTAAAGCAGCAGTATGACAAACACCGCGTCATCGTCACTGGCCATGCCTAAACAGGCTAGTTTCGTGCAGTCCATGAGTATTCTTGGCATCCTTTATTTTTTGATGGGTTTTATAACGTGGGTGAACGGGACGATGATCCAGTTTCTGAAAATAGCGTGTGAGCTGAATATTTCTCAGGCATTACTGGTAACGCTGGCTTTTTTCATGGCTTATTTTTTCCTTGCATTACCATCCTCATTAGTAATTAATAAAACGGGTTATAAAAGTGGTATGGCTCTCAGTCTTGTTATAATGGCGGCTGGTTGTCTGATCTTTATCCCTGCTGCTAACAGCCGCAGTTTTCCATTATTTCTGACAGGCCTTTTTGTACAGGGAGGTGGTTTATCGTTACTGCAAACAGCTTCCAATCCTTACGCCAGTATTATAGGACCTATTGAAAGTGCGGCAAAACGCATCAGTATCATGGGGATCTGTAATAAAATTGCAGGTGTTATCAGTCCTTTAGTAATAGGTGCTGTTGTATTGAAAAATGCAGCCGGCCTGGAAGATCAGATCGCAAAAGCTACTGATGTTGCTCAAAGAGCTGTATTACTGGATAGCCTTGCTTCAAGGGTGATCATTCCTTATGTGGTACTGGCTATCGTACTGGTGATCATTGCTTTCCTGATCAACCGTTCCTCTCTTCCTGAAATAGAAGCTGCTGACGAACCGGTTGATGAAAAAACAACCATCACCCAACGTTCCAATATCTTCCAGTTTCCTTACCTGTTGTTAGGTGTATTCTGCATCTTTGTTTATGTGGGTGTTGAAGTAATGGCAGGGGATGTAATAGGGCTGTATGGTAAATCTCTTGGTATGAGCCTTGATAAAACCAGGTACTTTACTTCATTTACATTAGTGGCTATGCTGGCAGGTTATGTAATAGGTATTATTACTATTCCAAAATATCTTTCCCAGGATAAGAGTCTCCGGATTTGCGCTATACTGGGTATCATTTTCACTATAGGTGCTTTCTCAACTACAGGTTATACCGCAGTTACCTTTATTGCATTGCTGGGATTGGCTAATTCGCTGATGTGGCCTGCTATTTTCCCCCTGGCTATTTCAAAACTGGGTCGTTTTACCAAGATCGGTTCTGCATTACTGGTGATGGGTATTGTAGGTGGTGGTGTTATTCCACAGATCTATGGCGCCCTGTCAAATGTAATAAACTTCACACATGCATTCCTTTATTGCATGGTGCCTTGTTATATTTATATCCTGTTTTATGCTGTAGCAGGACATAAAATAGGACAACGATAATTTAAGAATATCATTATAAAAGGAAAGGCTTCCCAAGCGGGAAGCCTTTCCTTTTTATGTATTAGTACTGGTCGTCCAGTGCGAAAATCGGTTTCCTGTTCATCCAGCGGCCGCGTGTAAAGTCCGGAATGTACTGTACATTACCGCCTTCGGCTACAGACTGTTCACTGAGCGGGGTGATGGCGTACCAGGTAGCAAGATCATATACGTCCAGTGCATATGGCGCTCCTCGTTTTACACTCTCAATAAATGAATTCATCACATACCAGTCCATGCCTCCATGACCTGCACCTGCAGCGCTTGCGGTGAAGCGTTTCCACAGCGGATGATCGTATTTCTCCATGTAGCTGCCGGCAGTTTTTTCATCGCCTGCTTTTTCCCATTCATCATAAGGACTTTTTCCTTCTACATAAACGGATGCTTTATCATCCATCCAAAGACCATTAGTTCCCTGTACACGGAAATTTAATGAGTAAGGACGGGGAGAGTTGGTATCATGAGACAGCATAATGGTTTCACCATTGTTGGTGCGGATCAGTGTAGTGACGATATCACCCAGTTTGAACTCCACTTTTGCGTTTGGATGGTCTGCACCACCTTTCTCAACGATGTATTTATGTAATCCGCGTGCTTTGGTAGCTACGGAAGTAAGCGACAGCAGGCGGTTACCCCTGTTGATGTTGATCATGTTGGAAACTGGTCCCAGGCCATGAGTAGGGTAGAGGTCACCATTACGGTGTACGCTGTGGTTGGTCCTCCATTTGGCTTCAGAGATGGCTTTGTCGCCAAATTCCACGCCACCACCCGAAATCTGTTTACCGTTGTTGAATTTAACCGGACGCAGATCGTGCTGATAACCACCCTGTAAGTGGGTGATTTCTCCGAATAAACCCTGGCGGACCATGTTCAGTACTGCCATTACATCCCGGCGGTAACAAACATTTTCCATACCAAAGAGGGGAATGCCTGTGTCTTCACTGGTGTTGACGAGGCTCCAGCATTCCTGTACATCGGATGCGCCGCATACTTCCACGGCAGGTGTTTTGCCCGCTTTCATAGCGGCTACGGCCTGGATGGTATGCCATTCCCAGGGGGTGGCAATGATGACAGCATCGATGTCGTCTCTTTTCAGGAGGTTGTAAAAGTCTTCGGGGCCATTGGTATACTCTGCTACTTTTCTTTTGCCGCCGTAGATCTTTGTGATCAGTTCGCGGCATTGAGGAATAGCGAAGTTTACGTCGGGGTCCGCGATGGCAACAACGTCTACATCATCCCGATGGAGACAGAGGCTAAGATGACCTTGTCCACGGGCGCCTACCCCGATAAGGCCTACTCTTACCTTTTCTTTTTTGACATTTGCGAACAGCCGGGCCGGAGTGTTCAGCAGGGAAAGTCCCACGCTGGCGGCCACGGTGGTTTTGAGAAAGTTTCTCCGGTGTAATTGCTGCTTTTTCATGCTTTGTTTGGTTTACTCCTGCCGATAACGTGATTGCTGGTGGTGTATGAGTAGCTGGTGTTTAAAAATAGAGAATTAGATTGTTCTTTTATAATGATTTCTGCAAAAATTGATGGAAGGCGGGATACTCATTTGAAGGTTACTGTCGCGCTGGGAGTGAGCCTGTTATATTTAAGTCGTTGATAATGAATGATAATTAATAATTGGCCCATAATTTGCAAATAGATGATCATAATTTAACGTATCGTCTTAATTTTTTTCAGCGTTATAAAAAAATAATATTATAACTTTGCGTTTGAATTTAATTAAAGACAGTTTTTAACAATTTAATGTTGAACAGAAGTTGGAAAACTTTTCAAATCATACTAACGTTTCCGCTTATCATCCTTCCTTAACGGAAGGTGTGTACTCTGTTGCCTTCAACGTCTGTAGATTCCTTTCCCGACGACCTCGTATTTGATAGTGTCCGCTTACAAAATGCACGCTATCGCACCGTGATACTCCCTTATCACATATGGTGACTTTATCCAGCAATGGATTTCAAGACTTATTTATTGATTTACATTTTCAATTGACAAAATTGGAAAATCCAAATATCATTGTCAGGGTTGCGACCGCTGACGATCAGCATTACGGTAAAACCATCACCGACGAGATGGAATCTTCTGCCAAGGCACGTGGAACAGGCATTGCCAAACGTTCTCCGGAATATGTGCAGTTGAAAATGGAAGAAGGTAAGGCCGTAATTGCGGTAACAGACAAAGGCGAATGGGTAGGTTTCTGCTATATAGAGGCATGGGGTCATGAGAAATTCGTGGCAAACTCCGGGCTTATCGTAAACCCGGCTTTCCGGGGACATGGTGTAGCCAAGGCAATTAAAATGCGGGTGTTCGAATTATCCAGACAGAAATATCCTGATGCCAAGATCTTCGGTTTAACTACGGGTCTTGCTGTGATGAAGATTAACTCAGAGCTTGGTTATGAGCCGGTTACCTATTCAGAGCTGACAGATGACGAAGAATTCTGGAAAGGATGCAGAAGCTGCGTGAACTTCGACGTATTAACCAGCAAAGGCCGTAAGAACTGCCTGTGTACTGCTATGTTGTACGATCCCGCTGAGAAAGCGAAAGAAGCTGAAGCGAAAGCCGCTAATATGAGAGCTTCTTCCATCACCCTGCTGACAGACGTACAGCCTCAGATGCTGGTAGCTGCCAACGGACAGATGCATCATAAAAAGAAGGACAGGACCTTTAAAGGAAACTTTAAGCTGTTCGAAAGATGGATCCGTTTTAAAAGATACGTGCTGCTGAAGACCAATGGCGGTGGCGCTGCTTCTTCCAGCAGAAAGAAGTTCTTCTTATTCAACCTGTTTTAATTTTAAAATATTATCATAAATGAAAAAAGTAGTACTGGGTTTTAGTGGTGGTCTTGATACATCATACTGCGTGAAATATCTGACAGAAGAAAAAGGATATGAAGTGCATTCTGTGATTGTAAATACCGGCGGTTTCACAGAAGAAGAACTGGTGGAAATCGAAAAACGCGCTTATAACCTGGGAGTAAAGAGCCATAAAGCTGTAAATACAGTACACTCTTATTATGATAATGTAATTAAGTACCTGGTATTCGGTAACGTACTGAAAAACAATACTTATCCGCTGAGCGTAAGTGCTGAGCGTATGAGCCAGGCAATTGCCATTGCCGAACATGTGAAGGAAGTAGGTGCTACTGCGGTTGCGCATGGCAGTACCGGTGCGGGTAACGACCAGGTGCGTTTTGATATGATCTTTCATATCATGATCCCTGGTGTTGAAATTATTACTCCTATACGTGATCTGAAACTGAGCCGTGAAGAAGAGATTTCCTATCTCAAGGGTAAAGGAGTACAGATGAACTTCGAAAAAGCTGCATACTCTATCAATAAAGGTATCTGGGGTACATCTGTAGGTGGTAAAGAAACATTGAACTCCAATGGTTTCCTGCCGGAAGAAGCATGGCCTACCCAGTTATCCAGAACGGATGCTGAACAGGTGAAACTGCATTTCGAGAAAGGTGAATTAACCGGTGTAAATGATAAGACGTTTTCACATCCTACCGAAGCCATTCAGTATTTACAAACATTGGCAGGACCATTTGCTTTGGGCCGCGATATACATGTGGGTGATACCATCATCGGTATTAAAGGCCGTGTAGGTTTTGAAGCCGCCGCTCCTGTGGTGATCATCAAAGCACACCATGCGCTGGAAAAACACGTACTTACAAAATGGCAGTTAAGCTGGAAAGATCAGCTGTCACAGTTCTACGGTAACTGGCTGCATGAAGGTCAGATTATGGACCCGGTAATGCGCGACATTGAAGCTTATCTGCAGAACAGTCAGCAGCATGTTACCGGTGATGTGTTTGTAACATTACAGCCATATCGATTCCAGGTAACAGGTATTGAGTCTGTTTATGATCTGATGAGCAGCAAATTTGGTAAATACGGGGAAATGAATAACGGCTGGAGTGGTGAAGATGTAAGAGGCTTCAGCAAGATATTCGGTAACCAGACTATGATCTGGCACCAGGTATCTGAAAGCGCTAAATAGACTATAAAATGGCAAACGATAAAAAGATAAAGGCAGGGATCATCGGTGGAGCAGGATATACTGGCGGAGAGATGATCCGGATCTTATTGAATCATCCTGATGTAATTATTTCTTTTGTTCATAGCCGGAGTAATGTCGGTAATCCCCTGTATGCTGTGCATGCAGATTTATTGGGGGAAACAGAGCTGACCTTTACAGGTGAGCTGAGTAATGAGATAGATGTTCTCTTCCTTTGTCTTGGACATGGGGAAGCAAAGAAATTCCTGGAAGCCAATGAGATCGACGCATCTGTAAAGGTGATAGATCTGAGTCAGGATTTCAGACTGGGCGAGAGCGTGAACGGCCGGGAGTTTGTGTACGGATTGCCCGAGATGCAACGTGAAAAGATAGCTACAGCTAAAAATATTGCCAATCCGGGTTGTTTTGCTACAGCTATACAACTTGGATTATTACCACTGGCCAAAGCAGGATTGCTGAAAGAAGTGCATACAACTGGTATTACCGGATCTACCGGCGCCGGTCAGAGCCTGCAATCTACTTCCCATTTTACATGGAGGGCCAATAACGTATCCACTTATAAAGTACTCACCCATCAGCATCTGAAAGAGATACGACGAAGCCTGCAGCTGTTGCAGCCTTCTTTTGCCGCCGATATCAACTTTGTACCGGTACGCGGGGATTTCGCCAGAGGAATCTGGGTGACATCCTACCTGGAAAGTGATCTTTCTCTGGAAGAAGCACAGCAGCTGTATAAAGCATATTATGCCGGTCATCCGTTCACACATGTAAGCGACAGACAAATAGACCTCAAGCAGGTAGTGAATACCAATAAATGCCTGATCCAACTGGAAAAAACAGGTAATAAACTGGTGATTCATTCTATAGAAGATAACCTGTTGAAAGGTGCATCAGGACAAGCGGTGCAGAATATGAACGTCATGTGCGGACTGGAAGAAACGGCAGGACTTAAGTTGAAGTCGATCGTATTTTAAGTATCTCTTTCATCACAATATGGACCCCTTCCGGATGGTCCCGCAACTTAATAACTAATGCAATTATTTGACGTATATCCCGTTAACGATATTACTATAGAGAAAGCCCTGGGTTCCAATGTATGGGACGATAAAGGTGTTAAATATTTAGATCTGTATGGTGGTCATGCCGTTATTTCTATCGGTCATACTCACCCCCATTATGTAAAACGTCTCACAGACCAGCTGCATAAAGTAGGATTTTATTCCAATTCCATTCATATTCCTTTACAGAAACAGTTAGCAGAAAAGCTGGGTAAGATCTCCGGTAAGGAAGATTACCAGTTATTCCTGTGTAACTCCGGTGCAGAAGCCAATGAGAACGCATTAAAACTGGCTTCTTTCCATAATGGCAAGAAGAAAGTGATTGCTTTCAGGAAATCATTCCATGGCAGAACTTCTCTGGCAGTAGCGGTGACAGACAATCCGAAAATCGTAGCGCCGGTAAATGAAACCGATAATGTAATATTTCTTCCATGGGAAGATGAAACAGCCTTGCAAACTGCTTTCGAAGAAAACGAAGTATCTTCTGTGATTATAGAAGGGATACAGGGTGTAGGTGGTATCAGGGTAGCCAGTTTCTCTTTCCTGCAAAAGATCAGGGTGCTGTGTGATAAATACAATGCGGTATTCATTGCAGACAGCGTACAGTGCGGTTATGGCAGAAGCGGCAGATTCTTTTCTCATGATTATGCAGATGTAAATGCGGATATTTATACTATGGCCAAGGGAATGGGTAACGGTTTCCCTATCGGAGGTATCATTATCGCGCCGCATATCCAGGCATCCTACGGCTTACTGGGCACAACCTTTGGTGGTAATCACCTGGCTTGCGCAGCAGCACTGGCAGTACTGGAAGTGATTGAAAAAGATAACCTGATAGAGAATGCGGCTGAAGTAGGAGCTTACCTGATCGAAGAGCTGAAGAAATTCCCGCAGATCCTGGAAGTGAGAGGAAGAGGACTGATGATAGGTATTGAGTTACCGGAATCACTGGCTCATGTGAAAAAGGAACTGCTGTTCAAGCATAAGATCTTTACCGGAGAAGCGAAGCCGAATGTAATACGCCTGTTACCTTCACTGGCGCTCACCAGGGAACATGCAGATGAATTCCTGGCAGCATTCAAAAAGGAACTGGAAAACAATTAAATTCATCATTACAGCGCTATATACACAATGAAACAATTTATTTCCGTAGATGATGTACCTAGTGTCCCGCGTTTAGTGGAGACAGCACTGGGCTACAAAAAGCAACCTTTCAAGGACAAAACTTTGGGTGAAAACAAAACCCTGGGCATGATATTCCTGAACCCAAGCCTGCGAACACGATTAAGTACGCAGGTGGCTGCTAAAAACCTGGGAATGGAAGTTGTGGTCTTTAATATAGACAAGGAAGGCTGGCAGCTGGAAATGAATGATGGCGCTATCATGAACGGAAATACAACGGAACACGTAAAGGAAGCAGCTGCTGTTATGGGACAGTATTTTGATATCCTGTCTATCCGTACTTTTCCCGGATTGAAAGATAAAGAAGCTGATTATACAGAGAAATATATCAATCAGTTTATTAAATATGCCGGCGTTCCGGTGGTGAGCCTGGAAAGCGCTACCCTGCATCCTTTGCAGAGCCTGACAGATGTTATCACTATTAAAGAAGAGTGGCAGCAGGCTCGTCGTCCCAAGGTTGTAATGACCTGGGCCCCGCATGTGAAGCCATTGCCACAGGCAGTGCCGAACTCTTTTGCGGAGTGGATGAATGCATGGGGAGAAGCTGATTTTGTGATTACACATCCGAAAGGATATGAGTTGGATAAAAAATTCACCGGTAGTGCGCCGATAGAATACGATCAGGATAAGGCATTGGAAGGAGCTGATTTTGTATATGTGAAGAACTGGTCTTCTTATGAAGATTATGGTAAAATCACTTGTACAGACAGTAACTGGATGGTGACGAACGAGAAACTCCGTGGTACTAATCAGGCGAAAGTAATGCACTGTCTGCCGGTAAGAAGGAATGTGGTGATAGCAGATGAAGTGCTGGATGGTCCACAGTCTATCGTAATCAAAGAAGCAGGTAACCGTACATGGGCCGCACAGGCAGTGTTGAGCGAGATCCTAAAAAGCAGTTTATGATCTTTGTTATTAAAGTAGGTGGTAATGTGATTGATAATCCGGAATTGTTGCAACGTTTCCTTGGAAAATTTGCAGCAGTTCCCGGCAAGAAGATATTGATCCATGGTGGTGGCAAGATAGCTACCCGCATAGGAGATAAGCTGGGCATTGAATCTAAATATGTGAATGGCCGCCGTATTACAGATGCGGAAACTATTGATGTAGTGACGATGGTATATGGTGGTTTGGTGAACAAACAACTGGTAGCCAAATTGCAGGCGAATGGCTGTAATGCTATTGGGTTAACCGGTGCAGATGCGAATATCATTCCGGCGGTGAAACGTCCTGTGAAAGAGATTGATTATGGATTTGTGGGAGATGTTTCCAAGGTACAGGCTGCACCGCTGAAAGCATTGCTGGAAGCAGGCTTTACACCGGTATTCGCTCCGCTTACACATGATGGTAAAGGGCAGATGCTGAACACGAATGCAGACACTATTGCCTCTTCGCTGGCAACAGCTTTATCGGAATATTATGAAGTAAGACTGATCTATTGTTTTGAGAAGAAGGGTGTGCTGCATGATGCGAACAATGATGATGCTGTGATTAACCTGATCGATCGTCAAATATACCAGGAGCTACTGGAGGATAAGGTATTGACAGATGGGATTCTGCCTAAGCTGGAAAACGCTTTTGCTGCTATTGAAAGTGGGGTAAAAGAAGTGCTGATAGGACATGCAGATGATGTGCTGAGTAATACTTCTGATACAGTAGCGGGTACTTTAATACGCTGACCTATGTGGAACCAACAATTGTATGATGATGCAGTAAAACTTTTACAGTCGCTGATTGCTACACCTTCTATCAGCAAGGAGGAGCAGGGTACGGCACAACTGATTGGCAATTTCCTGAAAGAAAGAGACATTCCGTACCAGCAGCACTTAAATAATATATGGGCAAAGAACAAGTATTTTGATCCTGCCAAACCCGTAATCCTTTTCAATTCTCATCACGATACTGTTAAGCCTAATCCGCAATACACCCGTGACCCTTTTTCTCCTGATGTAGTGGATGGCCGCCTGTATGGCCTTGGCAGCAATGATGCCGGGGGATGTCTGGTAAGCCTCATCGCTACTTTCCTGCATTTTTACGAACGTAATGACCTGGCATATAATCTCATTCTTACAGCTACTGCTGAAGAAGAGATCAGTGGTGTAAATGGTATAGAAAGTATCCTTGCTTCTTTACCGGCTATTGAGTTTGCTATTGTAGGTGAACCTACACAAACTCAGCTGGCGATTGCAGAAAAAGGACTGATGGTACTGGATTGTACGGTGCATGGTAAAGCGGGTCATGCTGCACGTGATGAAGGAGAGAATGCATTGTACAAAGCATTGCCGGATATTGAATGGTTCCGTACTTACCGTTATCCCAAGGTGTCTGAAACATTAGGCCCGGTAAAGATGAGCGTAACGGTGATCAATACTTCCAATAAAGCACATAACGTAGTACCGGCAGATTGTACCTTTGTGGTGGATGTGCGGGTAACGGAACAATACACTTTAGAACAGGTATTAGCCATTATTCAGGAGCATGTACAATGTGAAGTGAAACCACGCTCTATGCGTATGCGCCCTTCCGGTATTCCTTTAGATCATCCTTTTGTACTGGGTGGTATCAAACATGGTAAAACATGTTACGGTTCACCTACTACTTCAGATCAGGCACTGATACCAGCTACTTCTATTAAAATGGGGCCAGGTGATTCTGCCCGTTCACATACAGCAGATGAATATATTTACCTGGATGAAATTCGTCAGGGTATAGACAGTTATATTAAATTGTTGGAAGAAATTTTATAATTATGAAAATTTGGCAAAAGGATAAAGCCGCGCTGGCTGAGGTGGATAAGTTCACAGTGGGAAAAGACCGCGAGATGGATGCTTACCTGGCGCCGTTTGATGTACTGGGTTCCCTGGCACATACTGCTATGCTGGAAAGCATTGGGCTGCTGACTGCTGATGAACTGGTTATCTTGCAACGCGAATTGAAACAGATTTATAAAGAGATTGCTGCGGGTGATTTTGAGCTGGAAGAAGGGGTAGAGGATATTCATTCACAGGTGGAGCTTTTGCTTACCCGTCGCCTGGGTGAAGTGGGTAAGAAGATCCATAGTGGCCGTTCCCGGAATGACCAGGTTTTAGTGGACCTGAAACTGTTTTTGCGTCATGAATTACAGGTGCTGGTGGAGGAAGTGAATGTGCTGTTTGAATTATTACAGAAGAAAAGCGCTGAATATAAAGACCATCTTTTACCGGGATATACACATCTGCAGATAGCTATGCCATCCTCTTTTGGATTGTGGTTTGGTGCGTATGCAGAGAGCCTGGTAGATGATCTCACGGTATTACAGAGTGCGTATAAAGTAGTGAATAAAAACCCACTGGGTTCTGCTGCGGGGTATGGTTCTTCTTTTCCGCTTAACCGTACTATGACTACGGAGTTGTTAGGTTTTGATGATCTGAATTATAATGTGGTGTATGCACAGATGGGACGTGGTAAAACGGAGAAGATCGTTGCATTCGGATTAGCGGGTATTGGGGCTACATTGGCTAAAATGGCTATGGATGCGTGTCTGTTTATGAACCAGAATTTTGGGTTCATTACTTTCCCTGATGAGCTGACAACCGGTTCCAGTATTATGCCGCATAAGAAGAACCCTGATGTATGGGAGTTGATCCGTTCTCATGGTAATAAGTTACAGGCTTTGCCGAATGAGATTGCAATGATGATCACTAATTTACCAAGTGGTTATCACAGGGATTTGCAGTTGCTGAAAGAGAATTTGTTCCCTGCGTTTCAGTCGTTGAAAGATTGTTTACGTATGGCTGGCCTTATGCTGGATAATATCCGTATTAAAGAGAATATTCTGGATGATGCGAAGTATCAGTATTTGTTTAGTGTGGAAGTGGTGAATGATTTAGTGTTGTCTGGTGTACCTTTCAGAGAGGCTTATAAGCAGGTGGGATTAGATATTGAACGCGGGAGTTTTACACCGGGGAAAGAAGTGAAACATACACATGAAGGAAGTATTGGAAATCCCGGGAATGAAGAAGTGAGCAGGATGATGAAAGAGGTGATAGCAGGTTTCCCTTTTGAAAAAGTGGATAAGGCGATAGAGAAATTAGTAAGTTAATTATAAAAAAGGCCAGCTGATTTAGCTGGCCTTTTTCTTTTAGAAGGAGATGTTAATCCCTGCAAAGAAGTTTGTACCTGCCATTGGATAGTATCCATTACTGTTTACTAATTTTCCACTTTCAGTATACATATAGGTATATCCGTTAGGGGAATATTTTTTATCAAAGATGTTATTAAGCATAAAAGATAATCCCAGTTCTTTAAATAACTTTTGAGGTACTACATAATTGAAACGGAGATCATTGGTATAATAACCATCCAGACTACGTTCTTTCGCTCCTGTGTTGTCCATGTATTGTCTGCTTACATATTTCCCCAGTAAACTTATTTCTAAATGTTTGACAGGTTTAGCTGTTAATGTATATCCACCTACAAAAGAAGGAGAGAAGGCGATGGTACTGTTTTTATAAGTAGCAGTATCCTGTAAGCCGGTATCATAATTATCAATGTAAGTAGTAAAGTCTTTTACTTTATTCTGGCTCAGTGCAGCATTTAATCCCAGCACAAAAATGTTTCCTAATCTTGTACTGCCCTGTAATTCTATACCAGTGCGGTAGCTTTTAGGAATATTAGTACGTGTGTATGCGCCTACATTATTGAGTTTACCGGTTTGTACCAACTGGTTTTTATAATCCATGTAATATACATTGGCAGACAATACTACATTATTACCATGCAAGGTATAACCAGCTTCTACATCGCGTAATGTTTCTGCTTTAGGTGTTTGTTGTAAAGCGGCTTCGAAGTCATCGCGGTTAGGTTCTTTATTGCCGATAGCGAAAGAAGCATATACTTCCTGCTGATCATTTAATGAATAAGTGATACCTGCTTTAGGATTGAAGAAGTTATAGTTGTTATGTTGAATGAGAGTAGGGTTATCTTCAAAACCATCGATGTTGTATTTCACATTGCGGTATTGCAGATCTGCAAATAAACGTAATGCGCTGGTGAGTTTGTATTCTCCTTTCCAGTATACGTTCACATCTCTTTTTGTAGCGTCCAGGTCGTAGTATTTATGGTCTTTATCAATAGCATATTGTGCCCAGATAATTTTACCGTAGTGACCACCTTCATAGCGGTTCCAGCCACCACCTAAACTCCAGTTGAGGCGATCTCCTTTGTAGTTGATGGAGTAGATGCTACCGTAGAAGTTATTGTCGAGCCACAGCTGGCGTATGAGGTCAGTATTCGTTACTGGTGCGCCGTTGATAATAGGATCTGCTATACCGTAAGCTGCATATGTATCCTGTTCCCTGTATTGTTCGTAGTAACCTTTACCACGGGTGTAATGCAGTGCAACGTTGAAGTTTAATTTGCTGCTGAGGGACTGGTTCAGGAACAGCTGATAATTATCCTGTTGATAGTTATCCGTTTCATTATTGTAGTAAGTGCCGTCTGAACGCTGACCGGCAGAGTTATAGGTACGGTGTGTTTTCAGGGAATCCTGTGGCACGCCGTTCCAGGCCTGGTAAGTCTTTTCTGTACCGGAGAAGATATTAAATCTGATAGCGGTGTTTTTGGAAATATAAGCAGCTGAGGTATAGAAGGACTTCAGATCTGAAGAAGCACGGTCTATATATCCGTCGGAGGATATTTTAGAGAGTCTTGCATCTATGGTAAAGTGACCGTTAATCAAGCCGGAGCCTGCTCTTACGGTGTTCTTCCAGGAGTTGAAAGATCCGAAGCTGCTGCTGATTTCGCCGTAGGCTTTATCGCGGAAATCGTTGGTACTGAGGTTTAAGGAAGCTCCGAAAGCACCGGCGCCGTTGGTAGAAGTACCTACGCCGCGTTGCAGTTGAATGCTGCTAACGGAAGAGGCGAAGTCGGGCATATCTACGAAGTAAGTGCCTTGTGATTCAGCGTCATTAACGGGGATACCGTTGGCGGTAACGTTGATACGGGTGATATCAGAACCTCTTACGCGGATACCGGTGTAACCGATGCCTGTACCGGCATCTGAGTTTACAACTACACCTGGTTGCTGATTCAGCAGCATAGGGAGGTCCTGTCCGAGGTTTTGTTTTTTGATGTCTTCTGCGGTTAAAGTAGACTGTGTAAAGGGAGCGTGTTCACCGGCGCGTAAACTGGTGATTTCAACGGGTTTTACGAACAGCCCGGTTTCTTCCAGTACAATATCTATATGAGTATCGCTGTTGACGGTAGTGCTGAAAGTTTTATATCCCAGGTAGCTGGCTTGTAATGTATAGGAGCCTTTAGCGGGCATGATAAGGCGGTAGTGACCGTTGATATTGGTGCGTGTGCCTGTGTTATTGGGCTGCAGGGTAACAGATACGCCTTCCAGCGGATGGCCGCTTTTTTTATCTGTAACGGTGCCGGTAAGAGTGGTTTGTGCGTGTAACATCCCGGTGCTGCATAGCAGCAATAAGCATAGAAGTTGTCTCATGGACTATTGTAATTTAATAGCTACAAATTATCAGCAGCAATTGGCAGACTGTAAGCAATGAAACATGCTTATAGCCGGCGGCTTGTTGCTTATTTATTTTCCGGGTAAGGAAGAGATTGTTCGCTTACCTTTCCTGATCAGCATTACCTGGTCAGGTTCAACGGGTCTGATCTCAGCCTGATAGTAAGGCACCCCGAGGTGAAGCCGGCAGTAGTAATATTTGCGTAACGTACGCAACTCCGGTTTCCAATGCAAAGGTATAGCTGCTGTTGTTAAAAAGAGAAAATATTTTTGCGGGTGTAAAAAATTATTTAATTTCCCTATACAAATGGATTTATTGATCCATCTATATCTCCCCGTTCGAACTTCCGCTTTTTATTGTTAACCATTTATCAATTTAATCAGTATGATCAAACTTCAGTTCATTGGTTATCTGGGGCATGATGCTGTCCGGAAGGAAGTAAACGGCACACCATTATTGAGTTTCAGTGCTGCGCACACGCGCAGGTTCACAAATCAGCAGGGGGAGAAACATGAACAGACTACGTGGGTAGACTGTTCCTTCTGGAAACAGTTAAATGTGGCTCCTTATCTTACTACAGGTAAGCAGGTGTACTTAGAAGGAACACCTGGTGTGGAATCTTATGTTACTAAGGCAGGAGAACCTATGGCAAGATTAAAACTGTACGTAACAAGACTGGAATTATTGGGAAGTCTGAACGACGAATCTCAAAAGTATGGTGAGGATTTATCCTCTAAACATGGAGATTCTGGTCTTCAGGAAGACATGACTGTGACAAATGAAACCGCCTCTGAGGCAGAGGATCTTCCATTCTAAAACTGGCAGACCCCGCTACAACTGCTGTGGTGGCTGATAGCGGGGGCTGCATTTAAATTCTCTTAAAAAGATTTGGTAGAGATTATTTTTCTCTTATCTTTGCACCCTCATTGCGAGGTAGAGCAGAGGTAGCTCGTCGGGCTCATAACCCGAAGGTCAGAGGTTCGAATCCCCTCCTCGCTACAAAAACATAGCACTAAAAGAGCCGAAGTGATTCGGCTTTTTTTATTTCAGGAAGTTCCGGAAATTTGTGAGGATTGCTATAAAAGGTAGAATACATGCACAAAGCAGGATTTGTAAATATTTTTGGTAAGGCTAATGCAGGCAAAAGCACCCTGATGAACGCTCTGGTGGGTGAGAAGCTGGCTATTGTGTCCCCAAAGGTGCAAACCACGCGGCATCGTATTACCGGAGTGGTATCCACAGTAGATTACCAGATCGTATTTTCTGATACACCCGGTATTATTGATCCCAAATACAGGCTACACGAAAAGATGATGGGTGCGGTAAAATCTGCTCTGGAAGATGCAGATATCGCCATGCTGATGATGGACGCGAGGGACAACGTTGCAGAGAACCTGGAATTGTTTAGCTCATTAAGATTAAAAGCCACCTGTATCCTTGTTGTAAACAAGGCAGACCTTCTGAAAAAGGAAGCGCTGGATGAAGTGATAAAGCAATGTGAAGCATGGGGTAAAGCCGAAGTAGTGGCTATTTCTGCACTAAAGAAAGACGGAATACCAGCGTTGCTCGAACGCATAGTAGGTCTGTTACCGGAAAGCGAAGCGTTTTACCCGGATGATACGTTAACTGATAAGTCTACACGGTTCTTTGTTGCAGAGATGATACGGGAGAAAATCTTCCATCTTTTTGATGAAGAAATTCCCTACCATACTGCCGTAGCCGTTACACAGTATCAGGAGAAAACAACGCTGATCAAAATAACAGCGGAAATTATCGTTACAAGAGAAACACAGAAAGCAATTATACTTGGTGATAAAGGGTCTTCTATTAAAAAGATAGGCACCTTAGCCCGCCAGGATATCGAAAAGTTTGTGGGTCAGAAAGTATTCCTTGAATTGTTTGTGAAAGTTCGCAACAAGTGGCGCGACAATGATATTTATTTAAAGGAATACGGTTATTAGTCAATTTTCAATGATCAATGCCTGTCATTGATCATTCGCAATTTTTAAATGTTATGTCAGGATTTACAGTAGCAATCGTTGGTCGTCCTAATGTGGGTAAATCTACCCTGTTCAACCGTTTGCTGGAACAGCGTAAGGCAATTGTGGATGATGTTAGCGGTGTAACACGCGATCGGCAGTACGGTATTGCTGACTGGAACGGGAAGTCGTTCAACGTAATAGACACCGGCGGATTTGTGCCGAGAAGTGAAGAAATATTTGAACGTGAAATACGCAAGCAGGTGCAGACAGCCATGGAGGAATCCAATCTGCTGCTTTTCATTTGTGATGTGGCTACCGGTATTACCGATCTGGACCAGGAAATGGCAAATGTATTACGCCGTTCTTCCAAACCGGTTTACCTGGTGATCAATAAAGTAGATAACAGCAACCGCATGCTGGAAGCAACAGAGTTTTACAGCCTGGGCTTCGACAAAGTATTCTTTATCTCCTCTATGAGCGGCAGTGGTACTGGTGAATTACTTGATGAAGTAGCTGCTGGTATCCCTGAAGATGAACAGGCATTACCCGGTGATGATGCAGTACCAAAATTTGCGATTATCGGTCAGCCAAACGTAGGGAAATCATCTTTACTGAATGCACTGATAGGAGCGGAACGTAACATCGTTTCCGATATTCCCGGAACTACACGTGATACCATTCACACCCACTATAAATTATTCCAGAAAGAGTTCATACTGATAGATACAGCGGGTATCCGCCGTAAAGCGAAAGTACATGAAGACCTGGAGTTTTATTCCGTTATCCGTGCCATTAAGGCAATGGATGAAGCAGATGTATGTCTCTTGCTGCTGGATGCCACACAAGGTATTACAGGACAGGATCTTAACATCTTCAGTATGGCAGGCCGTAAAGGAAAGGGCCTGGTAGTACTGGTGAATAAATGGGACCTGATAGATGATAAGGGTACTAATACTGCCCGTGATTATGAAAAGGAACTGAGAAGCCGCCTGGCCCCATTCAGTAATGTACCTATCATTTTCACCTCTGTTACCGAAAAACAGCGCATATTCAGGGCTATTGAAGAAGGGCTGCGTGTATATGAAAACAGGAAGCGCAGAATCGCTACTTCTAAACTGAATGAAGTAATGCTGAAAGCAATTGAAGCATTCCATCCACCGGTAGTAAGAGGTATCGCAATTAAAATTAAGTATGTAACGCAGTTACCTACACATACACCTGCATTTGCATTCTTCTGTAATCTGCCAGATGATGTAAAACAACCGTATAAAAATTACCTGGAAAATAAAATCCGTGAGAATTTTGACTTCGAAGGTGTGCCTGTGAGGCTGTTTTTCAGGAAAAAATAAAAATATTGCCATATTGTCAGCGCTAAGGGCTTTCATAATTAAAAATATCTATATACCTTTGCGCTTCTTTAAAACATTAAAGCATGAAAAAATTATTCTTCTTAGCAGCTGCTGCTGGTATCTTCTTTGTAGCTTGTAACGGTGGTTCTTCAGAATCAACTACTGACTCTACTGCTACTGCTCCTGCTGTTGACACTGTAGCTGCTCCAGCTGTGGATACTGCTGCTGTTGTTGCTGATACAGCTGCTGTTGTAGCTGATACTACTGCACCTGCTACTGAAGCAAAACACTAATCTGTTTTGTCAAGTTATAAGCCGCATCGTGAAAACGGTGCGGTTTTTTTATGCTAATAGAAAAAGGGTTGATCATTGATCAACCCTTTTTCTACTTATATCAGTATATCTTATTTCTCTGTTTGTAAAATTCCCACGGCTTTCTTCACCATTTCATCATCCTTATTCATCGATTCATAAAAACCTTCATAACTCCATATCTGACGTGCCAGTAATGCTTTCAGACGGGTTCTGATTTCTACTTCATCATGTGGTTTAATGGTTTCAATACCGCGTACGCTATCTTTTGCTGCAAAGTTTTTATATGCATTATAGATATCGTTGTTCAGCTCAAACTGTTTGCTGAATACACCTGCATCTTTATATCCCTTGAACTGATCTCTGTGTGAGTTATAATACTGATAAGCAAAGTTGCTGAAAGTACTGCGTGCATACATGCTGGCAATTACGTTAGAGAAACGGCTGGTATCAAAAGGTATAAATACATCCGGAGTGATACCACCGCCGCCATAAACAACTCGGCCTTTCGCTGTTTTATATTGTACCGTATCCAGTTGTTTGATACTGTCTTTGTTTACAAACTCACCATGATTGAAACGATTCATGATGTCTTCATCATATGCTTCACGGCCATTTGCATAAGACTTCTGTATACTTCTGCCGGAAGGCGTATAGTAACGGGCTACAGTAAGGCGTAAAGCACCACCATTACTCAGGTCAAATTGTTCCTGTACCAGTCCTTTTCCGAAGGTACGGCGACCAATAATAGTACCGCGGTCCCAGTCCTGCACCGCACCTGCTAATATTTCACTGGCACTGGCAGAACCTTCGTCTGCAAGAATCGCCAATGCTCCTCTTTCAAAGAGACCTGGTTTTTCGCAGTCGTAGTCTGTACGTGGGTAGCTTTTGCCTTTGGTGTAGAGGATCAGTTTATTATCGTCCAGCAGTTCATCTGCAATACGGGTAGCCGCATCCAGATATCCACCCGGATTCTGACGCAGGTCTATCACGAGTTTAGTCATGCCGGTCTTTTGCAGTTTACGCATCGCCTCTATAAACTCCTGGTAGGTAGTACCTGCGAATTTGCTGATTTTGATATAACCTATTTCGGGAGTGATCATGTAGCTGGCATCCACGCTGTACAAAGGAATCACGCCACGGGTAATCTGGATCTGCTGTATTTTCTGCTGGCGCAACATGCTGATCACCACTTTGGATTCTTTAGGTCCGCGTAACAATTTGCGGATCTTATCTGCGGTGATGCCATTACCGGCTACCAGGGAATCGTTGACTTTAATGATCTTATCGCCTGTTTTCACTCCGGCAGATTCTGAAGGACCGCCAGCGATTACAGATATTATGTTTACAGTATCAGCGGTAATATTGAATTCGACACCAATACCCTGGAAAGCACCATCCAGATCTTCATTCACTTCTTCTACATTGGAAGGCGGGATGTAAACGGAGTGGGGGTCCAGGTGGCCTAACAAGCCTTCGATGGCTTCCTGTTGGAGATCAGCTACCTGTAAGGTATCAACGTATTTCACTTTGAGGAGGTCCATCACTTCCTGCAGGGGACCCTGAGGAGCTCTGCTGAACAGCAGTGTCTGTGCTCCTGAGTTGGATCCGGGCATCTGATGTCCCAGGTACATACCCAGCGCCAGCACTATTGCAAATAAAAGAGGTAAAAAAACATTCAGTTTCCTGTTCAACATAGTATCAGTATTGAAAAATAGCCTGCAATAAGTAACCTGCGGCTAATTTTGACAGCATTTGTATATGTAATCCCGTTTTGTTTAACTTGTGGCAAAAATAGTATAATAAGTTTATGGATTGAAGTTTGACATTGGATGTTTGAATAACGTATCTTCAAATGGCAAAAACCAAACATTAAAGGTTAAACCTCACCTACAACAGATATGTCATGAAAATTAAACTTATAGCGGATAGCGGGGGCAGTAAGGCTGATTGGAGTTTGGTGGCCGGCGATCAAAGCTGGCACTATAAAACACTGGGAATAAGCCCCTATTTCCTGGATGCAAAGCAGATACAGGAACTCCTGGAAAAGGAACTCCTGCCACAATTACCCCCGGAGCTTAAGATAGACGAAATATTTTATTACGGTACCGGCTGCCTGCAGCCTAAAAGCGTACTGATAATGCAAACGGCTTTAAAAGCTGTGTGGCCATTGGCTGCTGTGGATGTAAAACACGATCTCATGGCTGCTGCCAGGGCATTGTGCGGCAGAGAACCCGGTGTAGCCAGTATCCTGGGTACAGGTGGTAATTCCTGTTATTACGATGGTAAAGAGATCGTGAAGAACAACCCCGGACTGGGTTTTATCCTGGGAGATGAGGCCAGTGGCGCTTATCTGGGTAAAAAGCTGTTGCAGTTGTATATGTATAAGTCGTTCGACGAAGAGCTGAGAGCCCGTTTTGACGCCCAGTACAATACCAATAATGACGAAATCCTGGAAAATGTGTACCGTAAGCCAATGGCGAACCGTTACCTGGCAGGCTTTGCACCTTTCCTTTCAGAGAACAGGGGACATTATCTGATCGAGAATATCCTGGAAGATAGCTTCAATGAATTTTTCTTTAACCATATTTATAAATACAGCGAGAGCTGGACGCACCCACTGCACTTTACCGGTAGCATAGCCTGGAATTTCCAGGATGTATTGAAAGAACTATGTGAACTATACGAGTTGCAGCTGGGCAAGATATTGCGTAGTCCCATGGAAGGGTTGATCGCATATCATCAATAAATCCAAATTTAAACCTGATGTCTTTCACGAGAGTAACCGAGGAAACTTCACACTACCGTCATTTAGAGAAAATGAGTGTGCAGGAAGTCCTGAGCAATATCAACAAAGAAGATAAAACTGTACCGGAGGCTATAGAAAAAGTATTGCCTCAGATAGAAAAGCTGGTAACAGCCATTTCAGATAAAATGCTGGCCGGCGGCCGTTTATTTTACCTGGGAGCAGGTACCAGCGGCCGTTTGGGCATTGTGGACGCCTCTGAATGCCCGCCTACTTTCGGCGTGCCTCATGGGCTGGTAATAGGACTGATTGCCGGTGGCGATGCTGCTATCCGCAAGGCAGTAGAATTTGCCGAAGACGACAGGGAGCAGGGCTGGAAAGATCTGCAGGAATGTAACATCACTGAAAAAGATGTGGTAGTAGGTATTGCAGCCAGTGGAACCACTCCATATGTAATAGGGGCTTTGCAGAGATGCAGAAGGGAAGGTATTATCACGGGCAGCATCTGCTGTAACCCGGGAGCGCCTTTGTCTGACGAAGCTGATTTTCCGATAGAAGTGGTGGTAGGTCCTGAATTCATTACCGGCAGCACCCGTATGAAAAGCGGTACTGCACAGAAGCTGGTGCTGAATATGATTTCTACGGCAGTGATGATACAGTTGGGAAGGGTAGAGGATAATAAGATGGTGAATATGCAGCTGAGCAATGATAAGCTGGTAGACAGGGGAGTGAAGATGCTGATGGAGAAATTGTCGCTGACAGATTATGAAGAAGCGAAGAATATGTTGCTGAAAGCAGGCAGTGTGAGGAAGGCAATTGAAGCTTATATATAGGTACGAATTTTTTCAGAAACGCCACACTACTATTTTTTGATTTTTATATTGAAATTTGTGAAAACATACATCCCGGAAGGCCAATTTCCCGGATAAATATGATTTTCATGCATAATATAGAACCATTTTATAACTGGCGTCATTTATATACATCTGAGGAAGATGAGCAATCACCTTTCTTTGGGAGAGAGTACAGTGAGTTTCAGTATGTCAATACTGTGTATAATTATTATATCCATCCTCAGTGGGATGAATTTGGCTCCCGTACCTTGTATAGTAAAATCCTGTTTGTAGACTATCAGTTCAATTTTGCCATTATCGAATTATTAGGAGAGTGGAATGATTGTATCGAGAATGATATCATGACCCTGAAAAGGGATGTCATAGATATAATGACTGCAAGTGGTATCAATAAGTTTATATTAATTACCGAGAATGTAATGAACTTTCACTCCTCTGATGATTGTTATTATGAGGAGTGGTGGGATGATATCCGCGATGAAGGCGGGTGGATTGTCAGTTTAAACATGCCGGAACATACCCGGCAGGAATTTGAGAGGGCGCATATTGATAATTATGTAAATCTGCTGGATGTTGATAAATGGCGTACTTTCCAGCCCCAGCACCTATATAATCTGGTAGATAACCTTATGATAAGAAGGTTAGAGTAGTTACATGTGGTGAAAAACTGAGAAATATCATTTGCTTTTTACTTTTCCTGCGTTAAATTTGCCCGATATATTCGAAATATTATCATATCATCTTTTAGGAAGCTTAGAATTTTAGTTATGAAGTGGTCACAGTTTTTTAATACCTCTATCGGTAAGAAATTATTAGTGGGTGCTACCGGCCTGTTCCTTTGTAGTTTTATAATTGTACATCTGGCTGGTAATTTCCAACTGCTTTACAACGATGGTGGTAAGGCTTTCAATGCATATGCTGCCTTCATGGGGCATAATGAGATTATCCAGCTTATCGCCTGGGGGCTTAAGATCGCGATCCTTCTCCACGCTTTCATTGCATTACAGCTTACCTTCCGCAACAGGGCTGCACGTCCTGTAAAGTATGCTGTTAATCCCGGTAATCAGACATCTTCCTGGTTTAGCCGTCAGATGGCTATTATGGGTAGTATCCTGCTGATCTTCATTGTTATTCACCTGGCTGATTTCTGGTGGAAATTCCACTTTGGAGAGATTCCAACACAAAATTACGGCGGAGAAGAGCCTTTGAAAGATCTCTACACTGTTGTACAGGTAGCTTTTAAAGAGTTGTGGATAGTAGTACTGTATGTGATCGGTATGATAGCCCTGTCCTTTCACCTGATCCATGGTTTTAAGAGTGCTTTCCAGACATTTGGTCTGAATCATGTAAAGTACAATGGTCTTATCAGTTTTGTAGGAATATGGCTGTTCGGGATACTTATCCCTGTTGGCTTTGCTATTATTCCTGTGGTAATCTATTTCAAATAATTCAGTAAAGTAAGGATATATGTTGGACTCAAAAATTCCTAAAGGTTCATTAGGAGCGAAGTGGGAAGATTATAAGGGGCATTGTAAGCTGGTAAATCCGGCGAACAAGCGCAACATGGAAATAATCATTGTGGGTACAGGTTTGGCAGGTGCTTCAGCGGCAGCTTCTCTTGCAGAATTAGGCTATAAAGTAAAAGCTTTCTGTTTTCAGGATAGTCCCCGCCGTGCGCATAGTATTGCTGCACAGGGAGGGATCAATGCTGCTAAAAACTACCAGAACGACGGTGACTCCGTGTTCCGTTTGTTCTACGATACTGTAAAAGGTGGCGACTACCGTGCGCGCGAAGCCAATGTGCATCGCCTGGCAGAGGTAAGTGGCAATATTATAGACCAGTGTGTGGCACAGGGTGTTCCCTTTGCCCGTGAATATGGCGGATTACTCAGTAACCGCTCTTTTGGTGGTACACAGGTACAGCGTACGTTTTATGCTGCAGGCCAGACAGGTCAGCAGTTATTATTAGGCGCTTACTCTGCACTGGAACGCCAGATTGCATTAGGTAATGTAACAATGTACAGCCGTCATGAGATGCTGGACATCGTTAAGATAGATGGTAAGGCCCGTGGTATCATTGCGCGTGACCTCATCACTGGTAAGCTGGAACGTCATTCCGGTAATGCTGTATTATTATGTAGTGGTGGTTACGGTAACGTATTCTACTTATCTACCAACGCGATGGGTTCTAACGTAACAGCTGCCTGGAAAGCTACCCGTAAAGGTGCTTTCTTCGGTAACCCCTGCTATACGCAGATCCATCCTACCTGTATCCCTGTTTCCGGTGATCACCAGTCTAAGCTGACGCTGATGTCTGAGTCACTGCGTAATGATGGTCGTATATGGGTACCTAAAAAACAAAACGACAATCGTAAGCCTTCTGATATTCCTGAAAACGAAAGGGATTATTACCTGGAAAGAAGATACCCTGCCTTTGGTAACCTGGTACCACGTGACGTGGCTTCCCGCGCTGCCAAAGAAAGATGTGATGCCGGTTATGGTGTAGGTAGCTCTAAACAGGCGGTATACCTGGATTTCGCTTTCAACATGGAACGTTATGGTAAGATTGAAGTCAGCAAAAGACAGATCTCCAACGCATCCCATGAAGAGATCATGAAACTGGGTAAAGAAGTGGTAGCTGAGAAATACGGTAACCTTTTCGATATGTATGCAAAGATCACCGGTGAGGATCCTTACGCGGTACCAATGCGTATTTATCCTGCAGTACACTATACAATGGGTGGCCTGTGGGTGGATTATGAGCTGATGACCTCCGTTACCGGTCTGTATGCACTGGGAGAAGCTAACTTCTCTGATCACGGTGCTAACCGCCTGGGTGCTTCTGCACTGATGCAGGGGCTGGCAGATGGTTACTTCGTAATCCCTTACACTATGGGTAATTACCTGGCAGATGATCTCAAAACGAAAGATATCCCTACCGATTCACCTGAATTTGTGGAAGCAGAGAAGGCAGTACAGGCCGATATTGACAAGCTGATGAACATCAAAGGCACCAAGTCTGTAGATCATTTCCATAAAGCATTGGGTAAGATCATGTGGGATAAGTGCGGTATGGCGCGTAACGAAAAAGGTCTGAAAGAAGCCATCGTGGAAATCCAGCAGCTGCGTGCAGAATTCTGGAAAGATGTGCGTGTACCAGGAACTGCCAACGAATTTAATCCTGAACTGGAAAAAGCTGGCCGTGTGGCTGACTTCCTGGAACTGGGTGAGCTGATGTGCGTAGATGCACTGAACCGCCGCGAATCCTGTGGTGGTCACTTCCGCGAAGAGTCTCAGACAGATGAGGGAGAAGCATTACGTAATGATAATGAGTTCAGCTATGTAGCTGCCTGGGAATATAAAGGCCCAAGCCAGTTCGAGCTGCATAAAGAAGAGCTGGTGTTTGAAGAATGTAAGCCAACACAGCGCAGTTATAAATAAGATACCGGTTTATTCACTACAATAATTGTCCAACTATGGAACATTATAATATGAATCTCACACTCAAGGTGTGGAGGCAGAAAAATACAGATGCTCAGGGAAAGTTTGAAACATATCCGGTTTCGGGAATTTCATCAGAAATGTCCTTCCTTGAAATGTTTGATGTGCTGAATGAGAAACTGATCAATGAAGGCAAAGAGCCTATCGCATTTGATCACGATTGCCGCGAGGGCATCTGCGGTGCATGTTCCATGCACATCAATGGTCGCGCTCATGGTCCATGGGCTGCTACTACTACCTGTCAGCTGCATATGCGTGCTTTCAAGGATGGTGATACCGTTACCGTAGAACCATGGAGAGCTGCATCTTTCCCGGTAGTAAAGGACCTGACTGTAGACAGAGGTGCTTTTGACCGTATCATCGAAGCCGGTGGTTATGTGTCAGTAAATACCGGTAATGCACAGGATGCCAACAGCATACTGGTACCAAAGGATCAGTCAGACGAAGCTTTCGCTGCTGCTGCCTGTATCGGTTGTGGAGCCTGCGTAGCTGCCTGTAAGAATTCATCAGCGATGCTGTTCGTATCTGCCAAGGTTTCCCAGCTGGCTTTACTGCCACAGGGACAGCCTGAAAGAAAGAGCCGTGCACTGAATATGATTGCACAGATGGACAAGGAAATGTTCGGTAGCTGTACCAATACCGGTGCATGCGAAGCGGAATGTCCTAAAGAGATCTCCCTCACCAACATCGCACGTCTGAACCGCGAGTTTATCTCCGCAGGGTTCACATATGAGAAATAGTTGTTGAACACAATATATTGAAAGAAGAACGCCTGATGCAAACCGCATCGGGCGTTCTTCTTTTTGCGTTAAAGTGTTTATATTGTATTAAAACCCACAGTTCTCAACCCATAACGTTATGACAAATAATTCCCGTAGAAAATTCATCCGCAATCTTGGCGGTACTGCAGCTTTGCTGGGTGCCAGCTCACTGGCCACTTTAGGAAAAGAACAGGTTCATATCCTGCAACCCGGCAAACCACCTTCTTCCACAGATAAAATCCGCCTGGGCTGTATAGGTATGGGCATTATGGGCTTTGGCGATGTACAGACCGCCATTAAAGTACCTGGTGTGGAATTCGTAGCAGCAGCAGACCTTTATGATGGCCATCTTACAAAAGTAAAAGAGGTGTATGGCGATAAGGTCTTTACTACCCGCGATTACCGCGAACTGCTGAACAGGAAAGACATAGATGCCGTGATTATCGCAACCCCGGACCTGTGGCATGATACGATTGCCATTGCCGCCATGGAAAAAGGAAAGGCTGTCTACTGCGAAAAACCTATGGTGCAGCAGATAGAAGAAGGACATCAGGTGATAGCAGCCCAGCAGCGAACCAAAGCTGTATTCCAGGTAGGCAGCCAGCGCGTAAGCAGTGTAATGCTGGCAGAAGCACGTAAACGCTACCAGGCAGGTGAAATAGGGCAGCTGAACATCGTAGAGGCCCGTATGGACCGTCATGATGCGCTGGGAGCGTGGCAGTATTCTATTCCACCAGATGCTTCGCCTAAAACCATCGATTTCGATACTTTCTTAAAAGATACGGCCAAAGTGCCTTTTGATCCTACCCGCTTTTTCCGCTGGCGTAACTACCGGGCCTATGGCACCGGCATTCCCGGTGATCTGTTCGTACACTTGATCTCCGGTTTACATTTTATTACCGGCTCTATGGGGCCGGAACGCGTGTATGCCAGTGGTAACCTGGTAGAATGGAAAGACGGCCGGGATGTACCGGATGTAGTGGTCGCTATTTTCGATTACCCTGCAACAAAGGAGCATCCTGCATTTCAGATGACGCTTCGGGTGAATTTCGCAGATGGTGGTGGCGGTGGTGAATTTACCCGCCTGATAGGTACGGATGGTGTGATGGAACTGGGCTGGAATGATTTCAAGATCAAGAAACATAAGTTGTCTGCTGCTCCCGGTTATGGTGGCTGGGATACCTACAATACTTTCCCGAAGGCGATGCAGGAAGAGTATGTAAAGCAATACAAAGAGAAGTATAGTGAGGAACAGCGTAAACCGGCACAGGTATCTGAAAGTAGTTATGCAGCGCCTAATGGTTATGACGATCGCTACGATCATTTTGTTAATTTCTTTGAGGCGATGCGCAATGGGAAACCCATTGTGGAAGATGCTTCTTTCGGGTTGCGTGCAGCAGGACCGGCATTACTTACCAATGAAAGTTATTTCAGAAAAAAAGCAATCAACTGGGACCCTGTTAAAATGAAGATAGTGTAGTACATTCGTAACCTTAACTAATAAGCACCTATGAGGAAATCCGCTGCATTTTGCATGATATTGTCAGGCATGAGCCTGTTTGCCTGTAAGGAAAAAAAACGAGTTATGTCAGAGGAAGTAATAACGATTACGCCCCCTGTGGCGGAGAAAGTAAAGAAGGAATTAACGGTGAACGGGGATACCCGCATAGATAATTACTACTGGATGAATGACAGGGAAGATCCTAAAGTGATCGCTTATCTGAAGGCTGAAAATGCCTACCTGGATACGATGACCCAGTCATCCGCAAAGTTGCGTACAAAGTTATATGAGGAGATGAAAAGCCGCATCATGGAAACTGATGTGAGTGTGCCTTATCTGAAGGAAGGATACTACTATTATTCACGTTATGAGCAGGGAAAGGAATATCCTATCTATTGTCGTAAGAAAGGCAGTACAGAAGCGGCGGAAGAGATCATCCTCAATGTAAATGATCTTGCCAAAGGACATAGTTACTACCAGGTAGGCGCTATGACCGTGAGCCCGGATGGACAATGGCTGGCTTATGGTGTAGACACCGTGAGCCGCCGCAGATATGTGATTCATATCAAGAACCTGCAGACGGGAGAATTACTACCGGAACTGATTGCAGAAACATCCGGTAATGTGGCCTGGGCCAGTGATAATAAAACGTTCTTCTATACAACGAAAGACACGAGTACTTTACGTGAAAATAAAATCTTCAGACATCTGGCCGGTACTAAAGCCAGTGATGATCAGATGGTGTATGAAGAGAAGGATGAGACTTATTCTATCGGTGTTTCCAGGTGTAAATCCGGGAAGTATATCATGATAGAAAGTGGCAGTACTTTATCTTCTGAATACCGTATTCTGGATGCTTCCAAACCTACTGCTGCGTTTAAAGTATTTCAGCCCCGTCAGAAGGATATGTTGTACAATATCGATCATCAGGATGATCATTTTTATATTGTTACCAACTGGGATGCTGTGAACTTCCGGCTGATGCAATGTCCGCTGGATAAAACAGAACGCAGTAACTGGAAAGAAGTCATTCCTCACCGTGCAGATGTATTACTGGAAGGGTTAGATCTTTTCCGTGATCATATGGTGTTAAGTGAACGTTCAAAAGGTCTTACACAACTGCGTGTGATCAATACCCACACACATGAAGACCATTATCTTCATTTCGATGAACCGGCTTATGTAGCAGCTACTTCTGTCAATCCTGAATTTGATACCAAGGTGCTGCGTTACTCTTATACTTCTATGACTACGCCTGTATCCACTTACGATTATAACATGGATACAAAACAGAGCGAACTGCGTAAAAGACAGGAAGTATTGGGTGGTTATGATCCGAAGAATTACGTAACGGAACGGATATACGTAACTGCAAGGGATGGCGCGAAAGTACCGGTATCTATTGTGTATAAAAAAGGTTTCGAAAAGAATGGTAAGAAGCCCTTATTGCTTTATGGATACGGTTCTTACGGGCATAGTATAGATCCTACTTTCAGCTCTAACCGTCTTAGTTTGTTAGACAGGGGATTTGCTTATGCTATTGCACATATCAGGGGTGGAGAGGAAATGGGAAGACAGTGGTATGAGGATGGTAAGCTGTTTAAAAAGAAAAACACCTTTACAGATTTTATTGATTGTGCTGATTATCTTGTAGCGCAGCATTATACAGACAGTGCACATTTATATGCGATGGGTGGTAGTGCCGGTGGCCTGCTGATGGGTGCTGTAGTGAATATGCGTCCTACATTATGGAATGGTGTGATTGCAGCAGTTCCTTTTGTAGATGTGGTGACTACTATGTTAGATGAAAGTATCCCATTAACGACTGGGGAATTTGATGAGTGGGGTAATCCTAAGAAGAAAGATTATTATGATTACATGAAATCATATTCTCCTTATGATAACGTCATTGCACAGGCCTATCCGAATATGCTGGTGACAACAGGTTTGCATGATTCACAGGTGCAATACTGGGAGCCTGCAAAGTGGGTAGCGAAGTTACGTGAAGTAAAAACAGATCATCATTTACTGTTATTGCATACCAATATGGAAGCGGGGCATGGCGGGGCTTCCGGAAGGTTTAAACCTTTGGAAGAGATAGCAATGCAGTATGCATTTCTGATAACATTGGAAGGCAAATAATCTAGTTTTATTTTGGGGTGCAGGGCGAAGCCCTGCAAAATCCCTTTACTTTTTTTGTGATGGTGCGGAGCACCATCACAAAAAAGTTTTAATCAGCAATTAGCTCCTACAGCTACATCTAATTTCTCCGTCTTCACTGTAGCGCCGAAGAATATATTCGTCAGCTTTTCAAATATCTGCGGATCATCAGTGGTATAAAATTTCTGCTCACCGTTTTTACTTAAACGTGTTTCCATTTCTGAATGGCGGTGTAAATAGTCTTTCAGACTATGAGCTACTATTTTACCCTGAGACAATAAAGTAATACCACCTGGTAAATGCTGTTTTATTTTTTTAGTGAGAATAGGATAATGTGTGCAGGCTAATACCAGTGTATCTATATTTGGTGCATCAGTCAATATCTGATCTAAATACTTCTTTACAAAATAGTCTGCCCCATCACTATCTGCTTCATTATTCTCAATCAATGGTACCCACATAGGACAAGCCAGTTGATGCACCTTTACCTCCGGGAAGAATTTCCGGATTTCTATAGGGTAAGATTCTGAGGTAACAGTGCCCTGAGTCGCCAGAATACCCACCTCTCCGGTCTGTGTCAGTGTGCCTACCATTTCGGTAGTAGGGCGTATCACGCCTAATACGCGTCTGTCCGGCGCAATATGCGGCAGATCTTTCTGCTGAATAGTACGCAGGGCTTTGGCAGAGGCTGTATTGCAGGCCAGGACCACCAATGGGCAGCCCATTTTAAACAAATGCTGTACACATTCCAGTGTGTAGGCATGAATAGTTTCAAACCCCCGGTTCCCATAAGGCGCACGGGCATTATCACCTAGATAGATGTAATCATACTGCGGAAGCTCCGCAATAATCTCTTTCAAAACTGTCAGTCCCCCGTAGCCGGAGTCGAATATACCAATCGGGCCCGTCATTTGCTGCCTTTTTTCCTCATGAGTCTCCCGGTACCTGTCAGGTCATAGATTTCCTGTATTTCATGCAGGACTTTTTCAAAATCTATCTTCAGGTCTATTAATTCTCCGTTATGAATATCATATACCCAGCCGTGTACGGTAGGGAAGTGGTTGGCGAGGTAAGACTGCTGTACGGCAGCTGTTTTGATCACATTTACGCATTGTTCCTGTACATTCAGTTCTACCAGGCGGTTGTACTGGGCGTGCTCATCTTCGATGGCATCCAGTTCTTCCTTATGCAGGCGGTAAACATCCCGGATATTACGCAGCCAGGGGTTCAGCAGGCCCAGGTCTTCAGATTCCATGGCAGCTTTTACACCCCCGCAATTGTAGTGCCCGCATACGATAATGTGTTTTACCTGCAGGTGGCGGACCGCATAATTGATCACAGACATGACGTTCAGGTCTATGTTATTCACCAGGTTGGCGATATTCCGGTGAACGAAGACTTCTCCGGCATCCAGTCCCATGATCTCGTTGGTCGGTACCCGGCTGTCGCTACAGCCTATATACAGGTAATCCGGTTTTTGTTCCAGGGCTAATTTCTCAAAGAATTTCTCATCTGTAGCTGTTTTGGAGGCTACCCAGCGCTTATTATTCTCAAAAATCTCGTTGTAATCTGTCATGGGTGTGGTTTTGTGAACATTCAAGAAGTTAAAGATAAGGAATATGGCAGGTATCTATAAACTAGTAAACATTTCGTAACTTTGCGCCTTAAATTTCTTTAGCCAGCATGATCAGTGTTAAAAACGTATCGCTCTCTTTCGGAAAAAGGGTATTGTTTGACGAAGTTAACCTCAATTTCTTCAAAGGCAATTGTTATGGAGTTATCGGAGCCAATGGAGCCGGTAAGACAACCTTCATGAAAATCTTATCAGGAGAAATCGAGCCCAGCAAGGGCAGTGTGGAAATCACCCCTGGTGAGCGTATGAGCGTACTGAAACAGAACCACTTTGAATTTGATGAAGTTACGGTATTGAATACCGTGCTGATGGGTAATAAAAAACTGTGGGATATAGCCAATGAAAAGGACGCTATATACGCAAAGGAAGACTTTACAGAGGAAGACGGGATGCGTGCAGGTGAACTGGAGGCAGAATATGGCGAAATGGGCGGTTATACTGCCGAAAGTGATGCCGGAGTACTGCTGGGTGACCTTGGCGTAAGTGAGGAGTTGCACGGGCTGTTAATGAAAGATCTGAGTGGTAGTTTGAAAGTGCGTGTACTGCTGGCACAGGCCCTGTTCGGTAACCCGGATATCCTGCTGCTGGATGAGCCTACCAACCACCTTGATGTGGAAACCATCGGCTGGCTGGAAAACTTCCTGGCAGATTATGAGAACATCGTAATAGTTGTATCCCATGACCGTCACTTCCTGGATGCTGTTTGTACGCACGTGGCAGACGTTGACCGTACCAAAATCCAGATTTTCTCCGGTAACTACACCTTCTGGTATGAAACTTCCCAGTTAATGGCCCGCCAGATAGCTGATAAGAACAAGAAGATGGAAGATAAGCGTAAAGACCTGCTGGACTTTATCGCCCGGTTCAGTGCCAATGCTTCCAAGAGTAAGCAGGCTACTTCCCGTAAGAAAGCCCTGGAAAAACTGGTTATCGAAGATATCCAGCCTTCCAACCGTAAATATCCTGGTATCATCTTCAAGCAGCAGCGTGAAGTAGGTAACCAGATCCTGAATGTGGAGAAACTGGAAAAGATAGTAGATGGAGAGAAGCTGTTCAGCAATGTGAGCTTCAGCGTGAACAAAGGCGATAAGATCGCTTTCCTGTCTAAAGATCACCTGGCGCTGTCCACTTTCTTTGAAATCATCAATGGTGAACAAAAGGCTGATGGTGGTAAATACGAGTGGGGAACTACCGTAACCACTGCTTTCCTGCCAAACGATAATGCGAAATTCTTCGAGGATAAGTCAGTAAACCTGATGGATTGGTTACGCCAGTTCGTTCCGCCACATGTAACCGATGTGGATGAGCCGTTCCTGCGTGGATTCCTGGGTAAGATGCTGTTCAGTGGGGAAGAGATCATGAAGAAGACCAGCGTACTGAGCGGTGGTGAGAAAGTACGTTGTATGACCAGCCGCATGATGCTGCAGGACCCTAACGTAGTGATCCTGGATGAACCTACGAATCACCTTGATCTGGAATCTATCCAGTCATTCAACGAAAGTATGATCAACTTTAAAGGAGTGGTGCTGTTTACAACGCATGACCATACCTTTATGCAATCTGTGGCTAACCGTATTATAGAAATTACACCGAAAGGGGTGATAGACAGGCTGACCACATTTGATGAATACCTGGCTGATGACAGAGTGAAAGCCCTGAGAGAGGAAATGTACGGAGAGAGAGTACCGGTACAATAATATAAGTACAACAAAATACTAAATGGTCAATTGCAGCAATGCAATTGGCCATTTTTCATTTATGCCAGGCAGTCGGTAATTTGTTTCACTTTAACGGGATCCAGCGGTTTGGTAATGTAAGCCATTAGTTCGGGTGTACGTTTTACCTTCTGCATATCCCTCATATCCATTGAGGAAGAGCACATTATGATAGGGATCTGTTGCTGCAGGCTGCCTTTGATGTCCCGGTAGGCATCAATAAAGTCCCATCCGTTCATTCGCTGCATATTCATATCGAGGATGATAAGGGAGGGAAGTGAACACAATGGCAGATGTTGCAATTGCTCTATAGCATCCTCAGCACAAAGAAAAGAAGTCACTTCCAGACGCTCCGTCTGTTGTTCAAGCATCTTTTTCAGAATGAAATGAAATATTTCATCATCGTCTACGACGTACACCTGCTTAGAGTTTTCCTGCATAATTTGCTTCCTGTATTTTATCTCTGATAATAACATTCAAAAGCGCAAGGGGGTCAATTTAATACATATATGCAAACGTATGCATGCCCCGATTCACATAACTACGAACTTTTAGATGCAAGGATCTGTATAATAAAGTTACATGCAAAGAAACACTAATTAAATATATTTTTATATATGAGTTTTTCACAATAACTAATCATTAACAAAATGATATTTTTATTATCTATTTCATTGTTGCAGATAATGAGGATTCCTAACATCCCGGGCATAAAAAATCCCAGATTCCTGATCCGCCGGGGATAAAGAATCTGGGATGTGGATCTGAGATCCGGCAAGACTACTAGAACAATCCGCCTTTCTTCAGGGTAACTTTACCTGATCCTATTTTATAACCATCATGGTAGATTTCAACACTGTAATCACCTGGTTTAAAGTCGGAATTCTGTTTCCAGTCCATACTAACGGTTTGTTTTTCACCCTGAGTATAGCTAACAGTTTTCTTGGCGGTATATAATTTTTCAGTACCGTCTGACAGTGTGAACCTGCCTGAACCCAGTGCTTCTACAGCCAGTGGAGAACCATCCGGAGCAGAAATAGATACATACAGTTCTTTATCGCCGGTATCAGCAATCCTGTTTTCGTCCAGGTCAAAGGTAATACGCATCATATCGGCACGTTTAGCCTTTGTAGTTTCTACTTCCTTACCATTCTTCTTCACATTGATTGGCAGTAAGTGGATGTTAGATGCGTGCAGTACGGAACCTAAGCTAACTTTCTTATCCAGATTCTGTTTCTGTACACCCAGGGAATCCCTTTCTTTACGTGCGTAATCGCGCTCACCGGTGAGGATGATCTTTTCACCTTCCAGGCGTTCGATGGTCTGAGTATAACCTTCAATGTTACCCTTCAGTTGTTCAATCATCTTACGGGCCTGAGTCAGTTCTGCCTGAGTAGCATTCTTGTTGCTCAGGATACTCTGGATCCTGGACTTCATATCAGCCAGTTCCTTGTCTTTTGTTTTAACAAGGCTATCCATGCGGCTGTTCTGAGAAATCAAATCATCCAGACGTGCGTTGGCAGCATTGTATTCCTGCTGTAATGCATCCCGGGAAGAAGAGATGGAATCTATCTGCATGCCCTGCTGAGCGATGGTATCAGTGGTCTTGTTCTTATCGTACAACATATAGATCCATGTACCGGCCAGTGCTGCGATCAGAATACCATATATAAGACCATTACGGCTTCTTGGTTTTTCAGATCCGGGAGATCCCGGAGCAGGCTTGTTAAAAGTGTTCTCAGTCATAGTTGTTTTGTTTTTTATAGTTAAATTCTTATATGGTTAAAACTTGCTATACAAAGTTAAAGGTTAGAATTGTTTAATTTAGAAAAATTATAAACTGTTAATAACTGTGTTACCAAATATATCGCTAGATCAACTCTTACTCCTGGACATAGAAACAACTCCGGGTGTTTCCTCCTTCGACCACCTGCCGGAAAGGATGAAAGCACTATGGCTGGACAAAATTGCAAAAACTGCGCCAGAATCGCCTGACATGGAAGGAGCATATGCAGACAGGGCCGGACTCTATGCCGAATTCGGCAAAATAGTGTGCATTTCAGCAGGCTACTTTAGTGTGGAAAACAATCGTTATCAATTACGTATAAAATCTTTCTGCGATGACGATGAAAAGGTTGTATTAAACAGTTTTTTAGAATTGATAAATAAATTTCATATAAAATATCCCCGTTTCCAGCTTGCCGGACATAATATAAAGGAGTTTGATATTCCTTTTATTTGCAAGAGGTCTGTTATTCATCAGTTATCTTTGCCCCTGCCTTTACAGGTACATGGTTTCAAACCCTGGGAACTTCCCATGCTGGATACCATGCACTTATGGCGTTTTGGAGACTTTAAAAACTATACTTCACTGAAAATGCTGACCGCCGTCCTGGACATTCCAACACCCAAGGATGATATAGACGGTAGCATGGTAGGAAAAGTATACTGGGAGGAGCGGGACCTGGAGCGGATCTCCAGTTATTGCCAGAAGGATGTAATAGCCGTTGCACAGTTATTAACACGTTTTAAGGGTGTACCCCTGCTGCAACCAGACGATATAGTATATATTAAATAGGTAATAAAGGATGGATTATCAGGATATTATAAAAGAATGGAAACAAAAGAAGTTCCGGTCACTGTATTGGTTGGAAGGTGAAGAAGACTTTTTTATAGACCAGGTAAGTAACTATGCGGAGGAACATATACTGGATGAATCCGAGAAAGGATTCAACCTCACCGTTTTATACGGGAAAGATACCGACTGGAGTACTGTCGTGAATGCCTGCCGCCGGTATCCCATGTTTGCTGAAAGACAGGTAGTTATAATAAAAGAGGCCCAGGCCATGAAGGATATCCTTAAACTGGAGTCCTATATAGATAAACCACTGGAATCTACCATCCTGGTAGTGGCCCATAAACAGGGTAAAATAGATGGGCGCAGCAAAATAGCCAAGCTTATTAAAGACAGGGGTGTTTTACTGAGTACCAAGAAGATGTATGATAATCAGTTACCTGCCTGGGTAGAAGCTTATGTACATGGATTAGGCAGGGCTATTTCCCAGAAAGCAGGTATCCTGCTGGTGGATCATATCGGAAATGACCTGGCCCGTATGGCCAATGAAATAGATAAACTGCTGGTAAACCTGCCGGAAGGTAAAAAGATAGATGAGAATGATATCGAGAAGTATGTAGGTATCAGTAAAGAATACAATGTATTTGAATTACAAAACGCTATAGGTCAGAAGGATATCACCAAAGTAATGCGTATCATCCATTATTTCTCCTCTAATCCTAAAGCAGGTCCTATACAAATGGTACTTCCTGCTTTGTATAATTTCTTTAGCAAGATGAATATGGTGTTTGGCGTAAAAGGGGGTGAAAAAGAGATTGCCGCTGCCCTTGGCGTACATCCGTTTTTTGTAAAGGATTATATAAAGGCTGCCCAGCAATATGGTGCAGAAGGGTCTGAAAAGGCCATCCTTTTGCTGCATGCCTATAACTTACGCAGCATTGGTATCAATGATAGTGGGGTAGAAGATGGTGAGCTGATGAAGGAACTGGTATATAAGATGATGTATTAAGCCAGCATTTCTCTGGCGATGAGACTATCTTTATCCATCTGAACAATCAGGTCTTCTATATTGTCGAACTTCTGACTGCTGCGGATGTAGCTGATGATTTCCACTCTGATCAGCTGATCGTAAATGTCTTCACTGAAATCAAATACATGTGCTTCCAGCCGGAGGTCGGTACCATCAAAAGTAGGGCGGGTGCCTATGCTCATAACGCCTTTTAAAGGGAACTTATGTTTTTTCAGATGTACCCTGATAGCATAAATGCCATGTGCCGGGATCAGCTTGCGCGGATCGGGCAAATGCATGTTAGCTGTAGGGTAACCCAGCTGACGGCCCATTTTATCGCCATGCACCACGGTACCTTCCAGGAAATAATCATATCCCAGTAATTCGTTGGCCAGGTGAATATTCCCTTCCTGTAAACTCTTACGGATCTTGGTAGAGCTCACGGAGAGATCATGTACTACCTGCTGGGGGATTTCTATCAGCTGAAAGCCATAACGGCTTTGTTCAAGCTCCAGCAGTTCCAGTCCGCCTTCCCGGTTATGCCCGAAACGGTGGTCATAGCCGATGATGATGGTGTGTGGTTTGAACCTTTCTATGAGGAAATCTTCCAGGTAGGCCTGGGCAGAAAGTTCAGAGAATGCTATTGTAAAGGGAACAATGACGAGATGGTCTATGCCGTGTTTGGATAACAGTTCAATCTTTTCGTCGAGGGTAGTGAGCAGGCGTACGGGATTGGTACCGGGTTGCAGTACTTCCCTGGGATGCGGATCAAAAGTTATGATCACTGTTTCGCCTTCACATGTTGCTGCTGCCTGCTGTAACTGCTGTATAATATAACGGTGTCCTGTATGAACACCATCAAAAGTTCCGATAGTAATAACTGCCCGCCTTAAAGCCGGCAAGTGGGTCAGGTCCCTGTGTATCTGCATAAAACGCCTTAAAAACGATCTGTATTCATATGCAAAATACAACATTTACGTGTGAGAATAGTCCGGGTTTACATGCTTCCCGTCCAAAATAGCCACTAATCTGTTACTTTTGCACTTGATTATTCATTTTAAAATTACTCAGTGGATCAGAATATCTACGCGCAGCGCGGTGTTTCGGCAGGAAAAGAGGATGTACATAATGCCATTAAGCATATCGACAAAGGACTTTTTCCGAAAGCATTTTGTAAAATAGTACCCGATATACTGGGCGGGCAGGACGAATGGTGCAATATTATGCATGCAGACGGTGCCGGTACAAAATCATCCCTGGCTTACACTTACTGGAAAGAAACCGGTAATCTGGACGTTTGGAGAGGTATCGCACAGGATGCCATCATCATGAACCTGGACGACCTGCTATGTGTGGGCGCTACTGAGAATATCCTGTTATCATCTACTATTGGCCGTAATAAACAACTGATTCCGGGAGAAGTGATTGCTGCCATTATCAATGGTACGGAAGAGATCCTGGAAGAGTTGCGCAGTTATGGTATCAGTATTTATTCCACCGGTGGGGAAACGGCTGATGTGGGTGACCTGGTGCGGACTATCATCGTGGATTCTACGGTTACCTGCCGGATGAAGAAATCTGAGGTGATCTCTAATCATACTATTCAGGCAGGTGATGTAATTGTGGGTTTGTCTTCTTCAGGGCAGGCTACTTATGAAAAGTCTTATAATGGCGGTATGGGCAGTAATGGTCTTACCTCTGCCCGTCATGATGTATTCAATAAAGGCGTGGCGGCAAAGTTTCCGGAGAGTTTTGATCCCGGTATTCCTGCTAACCTGGTATTCAGTGGTAAAAAATCCCTGACAGATAAGGTGGAAGTACCTGGTTTTGGCGCTATAGATGCAGGTTTGCTGGTATTATCACCTACGCGTACTTATGCACCGGTGATTAAAAAAGTACTGGAAGCGTACCGTTCCCGGATCCATGGACTGGTGCATTGCAGTGGCGGAGCGCAGACGAAAGTGCTGCATTTTATAGATAACCTGCATGTGATCAAAGATAACCTGTTCCCTGTTCCTCCTTTATTCAGCCTGATCCAGGAGCAATCAGGTACGGGCTGGAAGGAAATGTACCAGGTGTTTAATATGGGACACCGGATGGAGTTGTATGTACCTGAGAATATTGCAGCGGAGATTATTAAAATCAGTCAGAGTTTTAATATTGATGCAAAGATAGTGGGAAGGGTAGAAGCAGCTGAGAAGAAACAGGTGACGGTGAAAAGCGAAAAAGGAGAATTTATATATCATTAAATAAAAAGGGGCTAACAAAACTCCCTATTTGTAGCAAATTAAAAAGAGGTTGTATCATACTTTTGATACAACCTCTTTTTATTCGGGTACCTGATGGAGACTTATAGTCATTTAGACGATTCTCAGACCCTTTATTTATTTTTGAGACAGCCTGTCTTTTTTATTTCCCTGCGTATATAGGTTGCGTATGCTGGCTTTACCTTTACATAACACAAAGGTGTTAGCAAGGATCCAATAAAGTATAGATACTTTTAAGAGATTATACCTATACTCTGCCAATCAAGACATTTCAATCAACTCGTATGTTCGTAACTGTAAGCGACAACTAAACGTACAACCCAATCAACTATACGTGCTTCCCGCAAGGGGAGTATAAAACATTTTTGTATACATCTCACCTTTAAATGACTCATGAGAAAGGATTTAGTATTATTACTGGTTTTTATTCTTAGCTATGGAAATGTTATTATTGCGCAGCAGATAACACCAGCAAAAACAACTTTAGGTCGCATCGTTTCTGCTTCTCCGGAAGCATCTTCGATAGCCATGTATCAGAGTTATCCCGTCGATTATGTGTCCGGGGCGCCTGATATCGAGATTCCCTTATTTAACGTACCTACGAAAGCAGGTACGATCCCTTTTAAACTAAGTTACCATATTGGGAAACTCAGACCATCTGAATTAGCAACCGGCCCGGGATGGGGCTGGACACTGACGCCCAATCTGGGTATTACAAGATCTGTAAAGGGAAATCCTGATGGCGCAACCAGTGGTTATCCTGCCAATACATTATTCGGACAAACTTCTGATGACTACTATTACAGTATAGCTACAGGCATACAGGATGAAGAGCCAGATAACTTCTTTTACTCTCTGTTAAGCAAAGGTGGACAGTTCGTTTATAACCGGAAAGGTGGCTTTACCCAGATCACTGCTGATGCCGTTAAAATAGTACGCGTTGATGATAATAGTTTTGTAATTACCGATGATGACGGTACCATTTACAAATTCGGTAAATACTCGACAGGTACTAATGCAATGACAGAAGCTTCAGGAACAACAGCCTTTACTTCAACTGCTACCTGGAAGATTACAGAGATCATCCCATATGACAAATCAGATACAGTAAGATTTATCTATGGTTCTCCTACGACTTATATAATGGGATACTATAACATCCAGACACAGGTTTATGAAACCCTCGACTCTTACGATCCGGTAGGTGGAATGGATAAGCCAGTGAACATATACCACAACGTTTATAACAGTGGCCAGGGAACTGTATTAACAGGAGCCCAGGTAATGCGTCCTACAAGCGTCAGAAAAGGGTCTATCAGTAGTTATACACCATTTGATGTGACGCTGCCTGCAATATCTGACGATGACTATAAAATAGCGCTTGTTTATGGCACAGGGAGCACTAGGGAACAGGCTGCATGGGCCAATTTGGATTATGGAACTGATCACGTAGCAGATGTGATGTCGGATGCACTGACAGATGAAATGCCGTTAACGGAAATAAGGTTTAAAGGAGGCCGGGTAGGACTTGTATACACAAATTCCAATAAACAGTTACTTTCTGTTTCACTTTATGCAACCGGTAATTCAGAAACCCTGATCAGAAAAGCATATCTGTATCAACACGCGCTTCATCACGCCAATAATGAGCAGCCTTTCCCCTATTACGAGGGGCTTAATACCCGTTATGGATTGGATTCTGTAAGGATTTCTGGAACAGATAATGCTGCGGGTATGACTTACAAAATGACTTACGCGCTTAAGAATACAAATGAAGAATGTGTGGGTGTATATGGTAATTTCAATACTGATTTCTGGGGATATCCGAATGGTAATAATGTGTTTATAATGCCCCATTTATTTTATCAGGTAGGGCATTTTGTATGGAATTCATTGCTGGAAAATACCGATTATGCCAATCTTAACGGCGCACCAAAAAATGGTGGGGGATGGGTTGAATTTGGAAGTACCCAAGAAAGTAATGCATCTTCTACTCACTATATGGTACCGGGAATTATTAAAAGGCTTTATTATCCTACGGGAGGTTATGCAGAATTTGATTTTGAAAATAATCAGTATCAATCTTCCAATGACCTTACCAGAGTTGTATATGGTGGTGGTTTTCGTGTAAAACAGATCAAATATACTACCGGCGACCAAAGGGATTCAATCATAAAAGTATACAAGTATGGAACCAATGAGGATGGTGTAGGCCGGACAAAGTATAAAAACTATTCTCAGAATTTTATTTCTGTACAGTATATAAATACGACTAAATACGGTCTGTCAGGAAATCATCTTCAAAAGGTAGCAACCATCAACTCAAAACCTTTCCTTGAAATGTCTTTTGCTTCCGGTGCAGCCGTGTTATACCAGCAAGTAGCTGAGTATACAGTGAATCCGGTTAACAATCAGACGCTTGGAAAAACAGTCTATAATTATACGATAGACTCCAGAAATGATTCCTGGATTGCCAACACTCCGTTACAGGTGGATCCCAGAACAGACTGGAAGATTATATCTAACACATCTGTAGCCAATTACAGATACAATAACGGGAATTATGATATTCTGAATAAAACAGAGAATACTTTTACTGATTTTTATACAGATACTGTTCCTGCATCACAGACATTTTTGAAATATTATAATGCCAATCCTGGCAGTACACTCAGTTCTGATGTGCTTTATGGTCAGCCCACAAATATTACTTCAAAATTTGAGCATATTACCTACAGCATTTATGGAGGTTCTCATAAGCTGAGTTCAGTGAAAGAAACTCTTTACAATGCTGATGATCCATCACAATATATTTCCACTACCACCACAATAAATTATGATCCTGTACATCTTTACAGAAGCAGCGAATCCAAAACAGACAGCAAAGGTTTATTAAGGAAAATGGAAGCGCTGTACGCTCATCAGGGAAGTCAGATAACAGACCTTATACCAGGTCAGCAAACCTCTCTGTCAGCTCTTATAACTGCCAACAGGATCAGTCAACCGGTAGAAACCAAAGAATACAACAATGGGACACTGCTTCAAACGATACAACAGAATTTTATGCTGTTTTCAGGAAAGGTATATCCATCTGCTGTATATGCAGCTATTATGAGTAATCCGCTGGAAAAGAAGATAGAAACAACACTGTATGACAGCATTTCCGGTAACCTGCTGGAACAACAAAAAGCGAATGATGTGAAGGAAGTATATGTGTGGGGGTATAATTCGCAATATCCTGTTGCAAAAATACTTAACAGCACCTACGCTATTGTAAAAGGATTTATTAATCAGACCATACTGGATAACGCAAAGAACTACACAGATGATCAGATTCGTACAGAACTGGCGAAGATCCGCACAGGACTGGCAGGGACCCCTGCACTGGTACTGACCTATACCTATAAACCTTTGACAGGTATGACCAGCGAAACAGATCCCACAGGAAAAACAATCTATTATGAATACGACAGTTTTGGCCGCGTTTCTTTAATTAAAGATCAAAATGGTAATATCATCAAAATGTATGAATATAAAGTTGGCTATTAAGAATGCCGCCCATTTGATTATCTATTAAATAACCTTTCATGAAGAAAAAATCTATCAATACATATTTGACTTTTATTTTGTGTTGTATACTTTCCATAACTGCATCTGCGCAAAATACACCGACATCCGGCGGACAAATAACAGCTGTAGCAAGAACGTTGCCGGACGCTTATAATACCTCTGCTATTAACTATGTACGTACTTCGGAGCCATCAGTGCCTATTACAAATGCCGCTTTGATTACTCCGCAGAGAACAGTTGCTGATGTAAAAGTAAGCACACAATATCTTGATGGATTAGGGCGACCATTGCAGACAGTATCCAAAGGAATAAGTTTTAGTGGAAAAGATATCGTTGCACCTACGGTATACGATGCCTATGGTCGTGAGCAATACAAATATCTTCCCTATACTTCAATGTCAGATAGTAGTAACGGAGCTTTCAGAACAAATCCCTTTGCCGCTCAGCAATCTTTTTATCAGAATATTATTTTAAACCCCGGTATTGTAGGTGAAAGTATTTATTATAGTCAGACAGCATATGAATCCTCTCCTCTTAACAGAATACTTAAAACGTATACTCCTGGAAATACTTGGGCATTGGAAGGAGGAAATCATCCACAGGAAAATAAATATCAGATAAATACAACCGCAGATTCTGTGAGAATCTGGAATTTGAGTACAACTTTACCTGCCAGTACTGCTACTTATCCGTCCGGAACATTATATAAGAATACCTTTGTTGATGAAAATGGGAATCAAACCGTAGAGTATAGAGATCTGGATGGAAATATTGTACTGAAAAAGACGCAGGTATCAGCTGCGCCAGGTACTGCACATATAGGTTGGCTGTGTACATATAATGTGTATGATGTACTTGGGAATTTATGCTTTGTAATGCCGCCACTGGCTGTTGAAAGATGCATGCAGCTCTCCTGGAATGTAAGCGCAGTTGCGGATGAATTATGTTTCCAGTATGAGTACGATACCCGTAAGCGAATAACTTCCAAAAAGGTTCCGGGATCCGGCGTTGTATATATGGTATATGATATAAGGGACAGATTGGTTTTTACACAAGATGCTTTGCAGAGAGCCAAATCTCCCCAGGAATGGATGACGACCTTTTATGATGTACTAAACCGGCCTGTAATGACGGCTATCTATAAGACCAATACTACACAGACTGCATTACAAGCAAGTTTGAATACAGCTGTAACAGGGTCACAAAATATTTCATATACATTTCCGGCTACAGCTGAACTGGTATTGGTTAACTATGATGGTAGCAGTGCTTATACCGCAACACAAAATATTACCTTTCAGCCCGGATTTGATTCGGGTACCGGTGCAGAGTTTACGGCAGATATAAATGCTGCTGCAACGAACGGAAGTACAACTATAGCAGCTATTAATCCTTTACCGAATATATCTGCCAGTGCATTAACACCACTTACTTATACCTTTTATGATAATTATAATTACACAGGTGTTTTAAGTTATGATGCTTCACAGATAACAAAACCACAGGCAGGTACTAATCCTAATGCAGAAACATTACCTTCTGTACCTACTACCCTGACTAATGGCATGGTAACGGGGAATAGGGTAAGAGTGCTTGACACGGATCAATGGTTGACTACAACTATCTATTATAATGATAAAGCACGTATAATTCAGTCTATCGCCGATAATAGTGTGAGTGGCAGGGATATACTTACAAACCTGTACGATTTTAACGGAAGAACACTTAGTAGTTATTTAGTGCATAAAAATCCACGTAGTGTTGTAACGCCGCAGATCAGTATGTTGACAATGTCGTCTTATGATTTTGCAGGAAGATTGATCAGTATTAAAAAACGGCTGAATGATGATATTAATAGTGACAGAACTGTTGTAGTAAATGTTTATGATGAACTTGGCTTGCTTAAACTAAGGAAATTAGGAGTAACAGGCACTTCACAGATCGACACCTTAAGTTATGTTTATAATATTCGTGGCTGGCTGAAAGGAATTAACAGGACATTTATCAATACAGCAGGAAGTACTGCCAGCTGGTTTGGTCAGGAGCTAAGTTATGATTATGGATTTAATACGATACAGTACAATGGTGGTATTGCAGGTGCGAAATGGAAAAGTAGGTCAGATGGTATTCCACGTGCCTACGGATATAATTATGATAGAATGAAACGGCTGACAATAGCTGATTTTTCGCAACAAAATACTAGTGACGCAACCTGGACAAATGATCAGAAAGACTTTTCTGTGAGCAATCTTACATATGATGCAAATGGCAATATCATTACCACAAAACAAATGGGGATGATTGGCATAAGTATTTCTCCTGTAGATCAGCTGAATTATAGTTATTTACCTGGTACCAATAAATTATCTTCAGTAACAGATGCGGTTAATACTGTAGCTGCACAAAACGGTGACTTTAACGATGGTAGTAATACAACAGGGAATGACTATAGTTATGACAGTAATGGGAATCTGCTTACAGATCAGAATAAAGGAATCAGCAGCATCAGTTATAATCATTTAAATCTTCCTACAAATATCGTTATTACAGGCAAAGGAAGTATCAGTTATCAGTATGATGCAACAGGTAATAAATTAAAAAAGACAGTTACGGATAATACGGTTAGTCCGGCTAAGATTACGACTACCAACTATGCAAGTGACTTCGTTTACAGGCAGGATAGCTTAGAACTATTCGGACATGAAGAAGGTCGTATCCGCCCGGTGTATAAAACCGGACAGGCAGTTACTTATAGTTATGATTACTTTGAAAAGGATCATCTTGGTGATGTACGGATGGTGCTAACAGACCAGACAGACTTCTCTATGTATTCCGCTACCATGGAAACGGCTGCTGCAGCAACTGAAACAGCATTGTTCAGTAATATTGAAGAAACCAAAACAGAAACGCCATCAGGTTATCCGCAGGATACCGGCAAAAATGCCTTCGTAGCTAAGCTGAATGCAAAAGCCGGTGGCAATAAGATCGGTCCATCATTGGTATTGCGTGTAATGGCAGGTGATACGATAAACATTCATGCACGTGCATTTTATAAGTCTGCAGGTCCGAAAAACAATCCTAAACAACATCCGGCAGAAGAAATGGTGGCGGGTCTTATACAGGCATTTGGCGGTAGTTCTGTAGATAATTCGCATGCTGCAGCAGCAAATAATAGTACCCTTTTAAATAATAACTTTTACAATAACGATTATCAGCATCTTAAAGATAAAAATCGTGAGGGTATTGATAATAACAGACCTAAGGCTTATTTAAACTTTGTTTTATTTGATGATCAGTTTAAATTAGTAGATAATAACAGTGGTGTAAGACAAGTGAAATCTACTCCTGATGAGTTGCAGGAGTTGGGTACAGATCAAATGGTTGCAGCCAAAAGCGGATTCCTCTACGTTTATACAAGTAATGAAACTGAGCAGGATGTATTCTTTGATAACGTAACAGTGGCTTTGGCAAGTGGTCCTTTACTGGAAGAAACCCATTATTATCCGTTTGGTTTAACAATGGCGGGCATAAGCAATAATGCGCTGAAAGGAACTAATTATTCAGAGAACCGGGTGAAATATAATGGTAAGGAATTACAGCAGAAGGAGTTTAATGATGGAAGCGGATTAGGATGGTATGAGTATGGTGCAAGGATGTATGATCAGCAGATTGGCAGATGGACATCAATGGACTCTCATGCCGAATCTTATTTTGGCTGGTCTCCTTATACTTATGTTGGAAATAATCCCGTTGAAGTGATGGATCCTGATGGTAGAGATTGGTTCAAAGACAAAGCAGGTAATATAATCTGGAAAAGCGATCAAGGGAAATTAGGTAGTGCGGCTACATTTGATGGTGTTAAGTATACGAATATCGGTCAGGAACTTACATTTACAGTGGTGAGTGCTATCAGAGCACCTAATGACATTCCATTAGGTGATGGTTTTCCTGGTAATAAATTAGAGAACATGTATAGTATAAAAGGTAACTATGATGATAATGGGAACTTTACAGGATTTACGTCGGATTTTCGTAGAACGGGAGGAGTAACACATCCATTGCCTTTTCTCGCGCTTGAAGGAGCTGCCTCAGTAGATGAAAAGGAAAATACTGTAAATAGAATGCAAAACATATTTGGTGTTGGAGTAGGTGGATTTGAACAGCATACGGAAGTGAATCCTAAGGAGAAACCTGGTTTATTAGCAATTGCTGGCAGTGTCGTAGATGTAAATGTTAGTGCAGTATTCAATGTAAGTAGAGAGGGGAAACTTACATTAAGTATCTCACATGGAACATTCCCCAGTGTTGGCGCTTCCGTAAGCTATAATACACCAACAGGCGTTAAAAGTGAGTATATTTATGATTATCAGCAGGCATCATTTATGCAAACCCATGTTTCCAGCCCGATAGGAGCGGCTTTAGGAAGTCAGCAGAAAGCTAATCTGATGAGTAATTATCAGACTTTTAAAAATGATTATGCCGAAAAAAATATTAATAAAAGTTGGGTTAGATTTACAGGGTTTAACGCAGGAAACCCACAATAATATCTGTTAATCATGAAAAAAACATTTGTAATTTCTTTACTGGCTATTCTTTTAATATCCTGTAGAGGAAAAGTAGAAATAGAGATAAATCCTGAATACCATGGCTGGATTCATATTATGGAAGCAAGGAAAATAAAGACAAGTGCCTACCGTCTTAAACCTGATAAGTATGGAATAGTTTATTTACCAAGTGAAAATTTTGATAAGAAATCCAATGTATTATTGTTCTCGAATGGAAAAAAAATAACTGATAATCTCATGATTACCAGCTATCCGGGAGAATACTATCCATCAAGCGCAACACATGTAATCAGGTACCTGAAGTTTTATTTTCCGCTGGCAGGGGAAACATCTCCTGACCCTTCTAAAAACATACCTGATAATCAGATGAAGTCAGATATTTCCCTTGAGGACTTGCAGAAACAAGGCAAGCTGAATACAGCATTGCTCTGGTAATTATTATCTCCATCAGGTACCCGAATGAAGAGGGCGTCTTTTATTTTTGACGCCCTCTTTTAATTTGCTACAAATAGGGAGTTTTGTTAGACCCTTTTTAGTCAGCCCCTTATAGATAACCCTGGTAAACCTCCTCTACAGCCCTTATATACCTCTGGTATACCCTACACAAAGCCCCTTCGGATCCAAGTCCGTAGTAAAACAGTGTGAAATAAATAATGAGAGTATGAGTTAACAGGCTGGCAATAAACTAATTAAGCCAGCAATAAGGAGATAAAAAAGGGTACTTTTATTTCGTTACCTGATATCTTATAGGGAGGTTAAATTCCACAGCTACAAGCTTTCCTTCCTGCGTACCAGGTATCCAGTTGGGCATAGCTTTTACCACCCGGATAGATTCATCTTCGAAGCCATAGCCTTTAGTCGGACCAACTGTTTTTACACGCTGTATGCTACCATCGGCGGCTACTACAAAGTTTACGAACACAGTGGCATTTACATTTTCCTTTACAGCTTCTTTGGGATAATGTATTTGTTTCGACAGGTACTCCATCAGGGCTTTTTCTCCGCCGGGAAAGGTAGGTGGTTTCTCAACGAAAGTGTATACAGTGGTATCCTTTTTATCAGTTGTTTGTGCAACGCTATCGTTTTTCTGCAGACAGCTGATGAATACAACGAGTGCGGTCAGCACCGGAAAGACAATCATCTTCTTCATAAGTGAGTAGTTTTTATGAGTGTTAAAAAGCATGTTTATACGCCGTTTAACCGGCTTGTGTGTGAAATTGTTAACGGTGACCAGCAGTTTACTATCTAAGGTCATATACAGAATAGTTTCTGCATAATCCGCAGCATCCTTTTCAGCCGCTGCTTTATCGGCTATAAACTCATGCACCATACTCAGTTCCCGTTTAAACAGGTGAAAGAAAGGATTTACCCAGCACATAGCGCATAGTACTTCCATCAACAGTTTATCTGTAGTATGATGACCATTTATATGCGCCAGTTCATGACGCAGAATCTGTTGTCCTTCTTTGCTGTCTGTATTAAAATCATCATGCAGGAATATGTTCCTGAAGAAGGAAAAAGGAGACTTTATCTCTTGATTTTCTACCAGCTGATAGCCTGCAAGTTTATTCACACGACTCTTCTTAAGCAGCAGGTACACGCGCCGGCAGTTATATGCTATTCTGAGTAGCAATCCGGTTGCTACCAGTCCGTAAAGGATACCTATAAGCAGACCCGGAGTCACAAAGAAGTCAGCAACAGGCTTATTATTAATAATAAATTCCTGCATGGTAATCAGTGGTGCCGGGGTATCTACAGAAGGATATAATGACACTGGAATTTTAAGCAGAGGCAGTACCAGTGATAACAGAGGCACCAGCAACAGGTAATACCTGTTCCACTGATGAAAATGATTGTCTCTCAATGCCAGCGTATAATAGGCATACAATACGCCGGAACAGATAAATATCTTGATAAAATAAATACTAAGTAACATCATGGCATTTTGTTTTTAGCATCTTTAATCTGATCCAGTAATTGTTCGAGTTCATTCACGCTGATATCTTTTTCTTTTACAAAGAAGGATACCATTTCGCTGAAGGAGCCGGCGAAATAACCTTTCACAAAATGTTTCATGGTATTCCGGCTGTAATCGTCTTTGCTGATAAGGGAAAAATACTGGTGAGATTTACCATATGCTTTGTAATCAACAAAGCCTTTCTCGATCAGGATCTTTACCAGCGTGGATACTGTATTGTAATGCGGTTTGGGTTCCGGCATGGCATCAATCAGTTCTTTAACGAATGCCGGGCCTGTTTTCCAAAGGGCCTGCATGATCTGTTCTTCTGCTTTAGTTAATACTTTGACGCTACTCATCTGGTATGTTTTAGAAGTATGAAACTAAGTTAAAACTAATTATTTAGTTTTCAAACTATATTTTTAGTTTAAAGTTATTCCATACTACACTGAATTTTCATTATGTTTTATGTATTAATAATCAGTAGTGAAAAAGCATCAGAATATTAGTGGGTAGTGTTAACCTACTGAAATTCTGTGCATTAGGGTATATAACCCGTATATAAGCCCTATATAACCCCTATGTAAGCTGTATATAAGCCGTACTTATATAGATAGGGCTTATATAGGGATTATATAGTAGTCTATTCACAGTTATAAAGAATTTACAGGAATGTTTAGGTACTTTCTAAGACGTTACTACAAACACGGAGCTTATTGGGCCTTTGGCCCAGCCCCCGGAAGTATATCAGAAGTCTTTACCGGGTAAAAACTTCCCCTACAGTTATTATTTATAATTGGCTATTTTTGTTTCACTACTAAACCCATTTTCATAGGATATATGACTGAGCAACCGATTATACAGTTATCAAATGTGAATATATACCAGGGGAATTCCCTGATCCTTTCTGATGTGAATATCACTGTGAACAAGGGAGAATTTGTGTACCTGATCGGTAAAACGGGTACGGGAAAGTCCAGCCTGCTGAAAACGCTGTACGGCGACCTTTACCTGCGTGAGGGTGCAGGACAGGTAGTAGGATTTGACCTGAAGAAGATGGACTGGAAGAAGGTGCCTTACCTGCGCCGTAACCTGGGGGTAGTTTTCCAGGATTTCCAGCTGCTGACAGACAGGACCGTGCATGACAACCTGAAATTTGCCCTGAAAGCCACCGGCTGGGAGGATAATAAGAAGATGGAGGAAAAGATCCATGATGTACTGGAAAAGGTGGGACTGGGAACAAAAGGCTTTAAAATGCCATATGAACTGAGCGGAGGGGAGCAACAGCGCGTGGATATTGCCCGGGCTATGCTGAATTCCCCTAAATTAATCCTGGCAGATGAGCCTACAGGTAACCTGGATCCTGAAACTTCAGACGGAATTATGCAATTATTATTCAGGATCAGCCGGGAAGAAGGTGCTGCTGTAGTGATGGCTACACACGATTATATCCTGCTGCAAAAGTTCCCTTCCCGCGTGCTGCGTACGGAAAACGGGCTGGTGGCAGACAACGCAACTATCAATTTTGTATAAGCAATTCGTATTCAAAGGGGACTCTTCCGGGGAAGCTCCGGAAGCCAATTATTATTTATGATTGTTAATTCGTAATTTTTAATTTACCTTTGCCTCCGGAAAAATAGCGAATAAATAAACCTTTATCATTTTATTATTTATCAAAGATGTCTTACTTAACTGTTGAAAAGAAAGCCAATATTTTTAAAGAATTTGGTGGAAGCGAGAAAAATACAGGTTCTTCAGAAGCGCAAATCGCACTGCTGACAGAGCGTATCAACAGCATTTCCAGTCACCTGAAAGCAAACAAAAAGGACTTTTCTACACACCGTGGTTTAATGAAAATGGTAGGCCAAAGGAAGCGTTTGCTTTCTTACCTGTCTAAAACTAACCTCACAGGCTACCGTGCCCTGCTCGAGAAGTTAGGTCTCAGAAAATAACAAAGAACTTTTTTATAGCGCTATTCCCAACTTATTAGGTTGGGAATAGTTTTTTTTTAGGTATACCAATTTAATCCTCACTTTTTATGAATCTGACACCTATTTCAGTCAATTTCGATATAGGAGATGGCCGGATCGTGACCATTGAGACTGGCAAGTTAGCCCGCCAGGCAGATGGTGCCGTTACGGTACGTCTAGGCAATAGTATCCTGCTGGCTACTGTTGTTGCAAATAAAACTCCCAAACCAGGACAATCATTCTTTCCACTTACTGTTGACTACCAGGAAAAATTTGCTTCCGCAGGCCGTATCCCGGGTTCGTTCTTTAAACGCGAAGGTAAACTGTCTGATTCCGAAGTTTTAATATCTCGTCTGATCGACCGCGCTTTGCGCCCTCTGTTCCCTGATGATTATTACTGTGAAGTACAGGTACTGGTTTCCCTCATTTCTTCTGATGCAGAAGTAATGCCGGATGCCCTGGCTGCCCTGGCTGCTTCTGCAGCACTGGCAGTTTCTGACGTGCCCATCCAGGAAATCATCTCCGAAGTAAGAGTTGCCCGCATAGATGGCAACTTCGTTGTAAATCCTAACCGTACCCTGCTGGAAAAAGCAGATATGGACTTTATTATAGCCGCTACCGAAAAGAACATCATGATGGTGGAAGGCGAAAGTAAGGAGTGCAGTGAAGAAGATGTAATCAAAGCAATCGAAATCGCTCACGCAGCCATTAAAGTACAGGTGAAAGCGCAGGAAGAACTGCATAAGCTGGCTGGTGGTAAAGCGAAACGTGCTTTTGAATTACCCCGTGAGAACGAAGAACTGAAAGCTAAAATCGCTGCATTCTCTACAGACCGTATCCTTACAGTAGCTAAATCTGCTGTTGGTAAACACGAACGTGGAGATGCTTTTGATGCTATACGTACAGAACTGACAGAATCCCTGGGCGAATTACCTGAGGAAGATGCTCCGTTAGTAGGTAAATATTTCCATGACCTGGAAAAAGAAGTGATCCGTAACATGATCCTGGACGATAAAGTTCGTCTGGATGGCCGTAGCCTGGACCAGGTTCGTCCGCTGAACATGGAAGTGGATATCCTGCCTTCTCCGCATGGTTCTGCACTGTTCACCCGTGGTGAAACACAATCTTTAACGACTGTAACTTTGGGTACTCCGGATGATGAGCTGCTGATTGAAAGCGCTGCTGTTTCCAAGTATTCCAAATTCATACTGCATTATAACTTCCCGCCTTTCTCTACAGGAGAGGTGAAAATGATGCGCGGCCCCGGCCGTCGTGAAGTAGGTCATGGTAACCTGGCAATGCGCTCTCTGAAGCAAATGATGCCGGGTAGTGACTATGCTTACACTGTAAGAGTAGTATCTGATATCCTGGAATCTAATGGTTCCTCTTCTATGGCTACTGTTTGTGCCGGTTCACTGGCACTGATGGATGCGGGTGTTCCTTTGCCTAAACACGTTTCCGGTGTGGCAATGGGTCTTATCTCCCGTGCTGCTGATGGAAAATGGGCTGTACTGACAGATATCCTCGGAGATGAAGATCACCTGGGTGACATGGACTTTAAAGTAACAGGTACCCGCGAAGGTATCGTAGGTATCCAGATGGATATCAAGGTGGATGGTTTGAGCATGGATGTAATGCGCGCTGCATTATCCCAGGCCCGCCAGGGACGTCTGCACATCATTGAAGCTATGTATGGCTGTATTGGTGCTGCCCGCCCTGAACCAAAACCACATGCTCCACGTATGGAGAAACTGATCATCGACCGCGAATTTATTGGCGCTGTGATCGGACCCGGTGGTAAAGTTATTCAGGAAATTCAACGCGAAACCGGTACTAACATCAACATCGAAGAAGTTGGTGAAACTGGTGAAGTAAGTATTTTCTGTGCAAACAGAGAAGGTCTGATGAAGGCCCTCGACTGGATAAAAGGCATCGTTGCTGTACCTGTAGTAGGTGAAGTATACGAATCAACCGTTAAGTCAGTAATGCCTTATGGTGCGTTCGTAGAGTTCCTGCCTGGTAAACAAGGTTTGTTACACATCTCTGAAGTATCCTGGAAACGCCTGGAAACTATGGACGGTGTATTGACAGACGGCGAAAAAGTAAAGGTGAAACTGGTAGGTACTGATCCTAAAACCGGTAAGTTCAAATTAAGCCGTCGTGTGCTGATGCCAAAACCGGAAGGTTATGTGGAAAGGCCTGAAGGTGACCGTGAGGACAGAGGCGAACGCAGAGACCGTGGTGACAGAGGAGATCGTGGTGGTGACAGAGGTGGCGACCGTGGTGGACGTCCTCCCTTCCGCAACAATGATCGTGGTGGCGACAGAGGCGGTGACCGCTATGACCGTGGTGACAGGAACGACCGTGGCCCACGCCCGGCTCCCAAATCAGAACCAGACGAGCCTACTTTCGACGAACAGTAGAATCAAATTGATTTAATATACTTAACAGCCGTTCTGATATTTCAGAACGGCTGTTTGTTTTTTACCATTCTTAATATTTACCACGGGTAATTTCTTTTTTCATGATATATTTCGCAAAACGATTTTCACGTGAAAAGAACTCATACCCTCATCATGCTGGCCCTGTTATTTTCAGGTTTCACACAGGCCGGTCAGCTTCCCCCTCAAAAGGAATACTATAGCATTCTCGTTTATCATCTGAAGGATGCTGCCCAGGAAACCCGACTGGATACTTACCTGAAAGATGCTTTATTACCAGCCGCTCATAAAGCCGGTATCAGCAAAGTAGGCGTCTTCAAACCTATAGACAATGATACAGCAGCAGACCGCCGTGTATACGTATTCATACCCGGTCGTTCAGCAGAACAACTGCTTAAACTGCCTAACCAGTTACTGACAAACAGCAGCTACGTTACCGCAGGTAAAGACTATATAGACGCCGCCTGGGACCAGCCGGTATATACCCGCCTGGAAACCATTATCCTGGAAGCATTTCCCGGTATGATTAAAATGGAAGTACCGGTACTGAAATCCGCTAAAAGTGAAAGAGTATACGAGTTACGCAGTTACGAAAGTGCATCTGAAAAACTGCATCAGAACAAAGTAGATATGTTCAACAAAGGAGATGAAATCGGGCTGTTCAAAAGACTTGGTTTTAACGCTGTATTTTATGCAGATGTACTCAGCGGCAGTCACATGCCTAATCTCATGTACATGACTACTTTCGAGAACCGCGCTTCAAGAGAAGAACACTGGAAAGCTTTCAGCAGTGATCCTGCATGGAAAGCATTATTGCCACAACCGCAATACGCTCATAACACTTCTCATTCAGATGTGATTTTATTACACCCCGCAGAATATTCAGATTTCTAAAATAACAGAGGCCATATCAAAAATGATACGGCCTCTTTTCTACTAATTGTTGCAATCCGTAAACTAGCTTTTTGTCTGCACGTATTGTTCTATATAGAAATTGCTTTCCTTAAAGAAAATCTTACCTGTAGGCAGTTTGTATATCTTAAACGGCTGTCCGTTAATATCTTCATAAAATATTGAATATTGAGGTACAGAAGCCTTACTGGCCCTGTCTATCACCTTAATCCTTGCATCAGTTAAAAGCGTTGTTAACAGCTCTTCAATGTAGGGGAGAAGGATCCCTTCATTGGGTGTCCAGAACATTGTGAATTTATCAGTATTATAATTGAATTCTGTGTGCGAAGAATCTGCCAGGTACGCTTTTGCCTGCAGAAAATGCGCCTGCATTTCCGCCGGTGTTAAGTGATTGAACTGTATGTTACGGAACGTTCTGTTATTATAACAGTTGTTCTGCAGCATAGTATCCAGCACCTGGAAATAGTTCTGTAAATCTACTTTGTTGATAACCAGAATACTGGTAGGAGTCTGGTAGGTAATAGAGTCTTTCATGGTATCATCAGGCCGTAACTTGATGACCTCCTGAGCTTTGGTGGCCACGCATAGCGCAAGCCCTGTAATAAATAAAATCAAGGTCTTCATTTAAGTATGGTTTACATTAAGAATTCTGCAAATATATTCATTTTTTGTTATGTTAATGCGAATGAGCCTCAGTTGTCATAAAATGATTAACATTACAATAACATGCTCTACATCGAAAGCTATATAAATAGCTGACTATCTTGATTTACCTTTATTATCATGTCACATACATCAATCACCCTTACCTGTAACACGGAGCTGAAGGATATCCTTATCGCCGAATTATCCGAGAACGGATTTGAAGGTTTTGAGGAGAGGGGTAACGAATTAGTTGCCTATATCCCCGAGAATGATTTTAGTGAAGTTGCCGTTGAAAGGCTGACTAAGATCTATGGCATTTCCTATACAAAGGAAAATATTGCACAAACAAACTGGAATGCAGTTTGGGAAAGTAATTTCGAACCTGTGCATGTAGATACTTTCTGTGGTATCCGTGCCGGCTTCCATCCTCCTTTTGATCCGCAGCCACAACACGAGATCATCATTACACCTAAAATGTCTTTTGGTACAGGGCATCATGCTACTACCTCTTCGATGATACGACTGATGAAGGATGTTGAGTTCAGGGGCAAAAGAGTATTCGACTTTGGAACAGGTACCGGTATCCTGGCTATCCTGGCATCCAAAATGGGCGCTTCTGTAATCGAGGCCATTGATATAGATGAATGGTCAGTAGAAAATACCAAAGAAAACATTATCACCAATAAAGCACTGGCGGTAAAAGTATGGCGCTCTGATACCCCTAAAAGCATTATAAATACTTATAATGTAGTATTGGCGAACATCAATCGTAATATTTTACTGGAATTTATGGGAGATATGCGTCGTTTACTCGTAAGCGGTGGCGTATTACTGCTGAGTGGTATCCTGAAAGAAGACGAAAAAGCCATATTGGAAGCCGCAAGACAGCATGCTTTAGTATTGGACCAACAAATAGAGAAAGAGAACTGGCTGGCAATGAAGTTATTAGCAAGATAATAAACCGGGCGTTTAGAAATAAGTTATATGAAAGTACCTGATTATCCCATCTTTGTGTTAATTAAAATCTTAATATTATCTTAACTTTGACGCTTAAATTTACTATCTTAGCAAAACCTAACTTATTTTGATGCTGGAATTATTATTGCTTTTTTGCGCTTATCTGATCGGATCCACACCAACCGCGGTTTGGGTGAGTAAAGGTATTTTTGGTATGGACATCCGGGAATATGGCAGCGGCAATGCCGGTGCTACCAACACTTTCCGTGTGTTAGGTTCCAAAGCTGGTACCTTTGTGATGATTGTGGATATGATCAAAGGTGTATTGGCAGTTCGTCTTTCTTACCTGTTATCTTACTATCACAATCCTGATCATCTTACACAACTGGTTAATTTCCAGATAGGGCTGGGACTGGCTGCTGTAGTTGGCCACATTTTCCCGATCTGGGCAAATTTCCGTGGCGGGAAAGGTATCGCCACATTATTTGGTCTGGTACTGGCTATTCAGCCGCTGGTAGCGATCTGCTGCGTAGGCGTATTCCTGCTGATCCTGTCACTGACCAGGTATGTATCACTGAGTTCTATTATTGCCAGCATAGCCTTCCCTATCCTCATTCTATACATCTTTAATGAGCCGGAAGTATTTTACCGCATATTTGCTATCGCTGTTGCACTGATGGTGGTGCTTACTCACCAGAAGAACATTACCCGCCTCTTAAGTGGTAATGAAAATAAAGTACCGCTGTTTAAGAAAAGAGGCTAAAATCTGCACTTCCTTTCTGGCATATCTATTGCTCTAAAGAACTAAAATATTAACTTTCCGCCACTTTTGATTATTACAGATCCTGTATCCGTAATAATCAAAAGTGTATTATTAACTGTAGCAAAAAGACCTGTCTAAATTCGTTCTCAGATGCAAAAGAAATTACTTTTAATCGGTAGTCTTGCTTTCATGATGGCTTGTGCGCGCGTGCCTATTACCGGCCGCAGCCAGTTAAACCTGATCCCCGAAAGCACTATGCAGTCAATGGCACTGCAGGAATACCAGACGTTTTTAACAACCAACAAAACTGTATCCTCTGCCACCAGCAAAGATGCTGAGATGGTAAAGAGGGTAGGACAGCGTATTTCTGCTGCCGTTACCCGTTATATGGCACAGAACAACTTATCTGCTGAAGTAGCTAATTATAAATGGGAGTTTAATCTCGTAGATAATAAAGAGGTGAATGCCTGGTGTATGCCTGGTGGTAAAGTAGTGGTATATACAGGTTTGTTGCCTGTAACACAGAATGAAACCGCACTTTCCTGTGTAATGGGGCATGAAATTGCACATGCTATTGCACGTCACGGTAACGAGCGTATGAGTCAGCAGCTGGTATCTCAGGGTATACAGGTAGCAGGACAGGTAGCGCTTAACCGTAATCCTACTGCACAGAATGCTTTCTTGCAGTCGTTTGGTGTAGGTAGTGGCCTGGGGTTACTGGCTTTCTCCCGTAAGGATGAACTGGAAGCAGATCACCTGGGTGTTATCTTCATGGCAATGGCGGGTTACAACCCACAGGAAGCAATTCCTTTCTGGAAACGTATGGCGAGTGCCAGCACCGGTAGTAAACCTCCTGAGCTGACAAGTACTCACCCCAGTGATGAACGTCGTATTGCGCAGTTACAGACTGTAATGCCGGAAGCGATGAAGTATTATCAGCCGATAAAATAGCTTTTTGGGTGCAGGGCGAATTTTTTAGTGATGGTGTGAAGCGCCATCACTAAAAAATTAAAACTTATTTCTCCATCAGTATATCTACCACCTTCCTGTTCTTCTGTACCTTCATCTTATCCGGTACATGTGCCAGTATTTCCTTCTTAAAAGCCTCAATAAGCGCCTGTTTAATAAAGAACCTATGAGTTACCAGGCTAATCTCTCTAACCGGCTCAGGGGCCTTGAAATACCTCACCATGTTCATCTGGCGGGCTGACATGTCCTGCAAAGACAATTCCGGCAGAATAGTATAACCTGCATTCAGGTCAACCATCCTTTTTAATGTTTCTACGCTACCTGTATTATACTCCAGGTTCTTATATTCACCCATCGTGAATCTGTCTTTACAGATATTCAGCACCTGGTTGCGCATACAATGTCCTTCATTCAGCAGCCATACATCGCGTACGTCAATATCTTCCGGTTTAATATACTTCTTCTCGAACAGGCTGTTGGTCTTGGCAGCATACACTACAAAAGACTCATAAAACAAGGGTTGCTCTTCCAGGCTGGGATTCTGCAGGGGAGTCGCTAACAACCCGCAATCGAGTTGCTCCTGTTTTAACAGCTGCACTATCTGTTCTGTAGGATGTTCCCATATCTCCAGTTTTACCTTCGGATATTTTTTTATAAAACCTGTCAGGATCCTTGGCAGTAAATAAGGAGCCAGTGTAGGAATGATCCCTACACGCAAAGTACCCTGTACTTCCTTTTTATGCCCTGCGATGATCTCTTTGATACGGCCACTCTCTTTGAGTATGATACGGCCCTGTGCCACTACGGCGATGCCTATTTCTGTAGGTACAACAGGCAGTTTACTTCTGTCAAATATCTTGATCCCCAGCTCATCTTCCAGCTTCTGTATCTGCATACTAAGCGTAGGCTGTGTAACAAAACATTTTTCGGCTGCAACGACAAAACTTCTATACGTATCAACCGCAACAACGTATTCCAATTGAACTGTGGTCATGGTACAAAATTAATCAAATAAAAAACTCCGCAGGGATTTCCTGCGGAGTTCAATAATAATATAAGCCAGACTAGAAAATCCTATATCTGTATTTAATTTTATCCGTATTGTTATACAGTTCTTTTATGTTGATAGAAGCCTGTATTTCTTTCACTGCTTCATCTTTCAGGTTACGGAACTCACCTTGTTTGGCATCAATGACACTCTTATCAGCTAATCCGTTATCCTGTGCTATTTTCAATGAGCTGTTTACTTTACCATAATAAGAATCCAGTAAAGTAAAATATTCATTATAAAGATTCTCGAAACGTTTGGTTTGCAGGATCAGATCTTCCAGCTGGTTATTCACCTCTTTCAGATTTGGATTCTCACGCAGTAATGCTTCGTAATCTATCTTTTTACCCTTGGTATATTTGGTTTCAAGATCATTGAAAAACACCACTACTTTTTCCTTTTTGAAATCAAAGAAGAAATCGTTCAGCGTTTCACCAATAGATTTATTACCACGTTGAGGTAACTGGTATTTCAATGCACTGGCAGTGAACATGATATGATCATACAGATTATCATGTAACAGATTCAGCTGATCTTTATTGAAATTCAAACCATATTCAAACTTCTGATTGGCATCGTTCAACGCACTGTAATACACTACGTATTTATTCAGCTCTTTCTCAAACTCTTTTAAAGTTTTCTGATTGATCTCTTTATTATTCACACTTACACTGTGCAGGAAGTTCATCACAGAGTTAGCAATAGCCAAAGGAGGCGTTAAAGAAGTGAAACTCTGAAAGATAGGGCTGGCAATAATGGATTTGGTAGACTCTACGATCTTACCGTTCTTCTCATCTTTATCAGCTTTACCTTTTAACACTACTTTTTCTACCAGCTCCACGATACGATCGCTCAGTGAAAAGCCCAGTTCTTTACTTTCCGGGTTATTCAGGGAAGTGATGAATACGTCGAGGTTATTGGTAGTAGTACGTGATTTCAGGTCAATGATCTTTTTATTCAGCAGGTAATATGTTTCGCTGGCATATACGATGTTGTTCCTGATCAGTTCATACTTAGTGATATTGTCAATTTCGCGACCCTGTAATAATCCCTGAATGGCATTGGAATTCTGTTTGTCGCTGTCTGTAATACGTTGTAATTCATCAACAATTCTCCTGAGTGTGGTGTCGGCGGCCCTCACCTGAGGCATGACAGTCTTTAATTCGTTGTTAGGGTCCTGTACTTTAGTAGGTTCCTGTGCGTTGGCCAGTTGAAAACCAGTAAGGAAGATCAATAGTAATGTCAGATATCTCATCATAGATTTTAAATGCATGTTGTTGCCTGGTTTAAGTGCAAATTCATTCACTGTAGGGTGCGACTTCTTAGGTAGGCTGGTAAATACACAGCCCCCAGTTTCGACCTGTAAGTGTTTTTTGCATGCTATGCACGCATTTCAATAACAAAAAGCTAAGAAAATATGGTGCCAAAAAACTTTCCGGTGCAAAGATAACAATTTATAATAAGTTGAAATTGTCAGTCTTTCAACTACTTTATTACCTTTGCAGCCAAATTATCCACTTTCATGTTAAATAATAAGAAGATAGTGGTGGTATTGCCGGCATATAACGCAGCTCTAACACTGGAAAAAACTTACCTGGAGATACCAATGGATATCGTGGACGACGTGGTACTGGTAGATGATGCCAGTAAGGACGAGACGGTAAATGTTGGTAAACAGCTGGGTATCAGGCATATTATCCGTCACGATAATAACAAAGGGTATGGTGGGAACCAGAAATCATGCTATAACAAGGCATTAGAGCTGGGCGCTGATATTGTAATCATGTTACACCCTGATTATCAATATACTCCCAAGCTGATCATGGCTATGAGCACCATTATTGCCAACGAAGTATACCCTGTTGTGCTGGGTTCCAGGATTCTGGGCAAAGGCGCCTTAAAAGGTGGTATGCCGGGTTATAAGTACGTATTTAACCGTTTCCTCACCCTGGCTCAGAATATCCTCATCGGGCAGAAACTGAGTGAATATCACACCGGTTACAGGGCTTTCTCCGGAGAAGTACTGAGGGATATCGACTACATGGCCAACAGTGACGACTTCATCTTTGATAATGAGATGTTATCACAGATTTTCATGAAAGGATACGAGATAGGAGAGGTAACCTGCCCTACCAAGTATTTCGATGAAGCTTCCAGCATTAACTTCAAACGCAGCAGTATTTACGGATTAGGGGTATTGCGTGTATCATTACAGCACCGTTTACATAAATGGGGACTGATAAAAGCAAAAATCTATAATTAACCCTTATGGGCTTACAGTGGGAATTAGCTAAGAAATACCTGCATTACTATTTTACTGCCGGCAACCGCCATGATGTGCATTCTCCCTTTGTATATACACTGGTAGATGAGATTCTGCGCGATAAAAAGAAACCGGCAGCCTTTAAGGAAATTGAACAGGTACGCAAGTCCCTGCTGAAAAGTGATGAAACCTTACAGGTAACAGACCTGGGTGCTGGTTCCCTGATAAACAGTGGTACAGAGCGGAAAGTGAGAGATATTACCCGTAACGCAGCCAAACCTGCTAAGTACGGCCAGCTTTTTTACAGGCTGATCAAATATTATGAACCGGAATACCTGCTTGAGCTGGGTACTTCTATGGGCATGTCTACCTCTTATATGGCTAAGGCCGATCCCACTGCCAAAGTGATCACGATAGAAGGATGTCCTAACATTGCTGCCCGTGCAGCGCAGAATTTCAAGGCTTTACAGTTACACAATATCAAACAGTATATAGGCAACTTTGATACGGTATTACCCACCGTATTAGAGGATGTTCCCAGGCTGGACTATGTATATATCGATGGTAATCATCGTTCTGCACCAACATTACAATATTTTGAACAGTGCCTGGGCAAAGCGCATAATGAGTCCCTGTTTATCTTTGATGATATTCACTGGACACCGGATATGGAAGCAGCCTGGCATACCATACAACAGCATCCAAGGGTCACCTTCACCATAGACCTGTTTTTCATAGGACTCGTATTTTTCCGTCCGGACATGAAAATCAAACAGCATTTCATACTGAAGTACTAGGTTATTATTATCTTGGGAAAAACATTCCATGATGAAAACGCTTTGTTACCTATTTATCTTTCTGTGTATGCAGTTGTTTGCACAGGCACAGGATTACAGTGCTTATAGCCACGAAACATATATTCATAACGGAGATACGCTGCGCTACCGTATGCTCGCTCCTCTCAATTATGATATCCACAAGTCTTATCCGCTGGTAATTTTCCTGCATGGTGCAGGAGAAAGAGGCAGTGATAATGCTGCCCAGTTATTACACGGTGGGAGTTTATTCCTGCAGGATTCCCTGCGCAGTCAATATCCTGCTTTTGTGATCTTCCCGCAATGCCCTTCGGATTCTACATGGGCACCTCTTCATCTGAACAGGGACAGCAACGGTAAAGTAACAGGACTGGCATTCCTGGAGACTGATCGTCAGCCAACTCCCGGACAGTTAGTAAAGTCGCTGGTAGACAGCCTGTTAAGTACCCATAAAATAAACAGTAAAAAGGTATACATCGGTGGATTGTCTCTCGGTGGTATGGGAACATTTGATTTGCTGGCCCGTTATCCGAAAGTATGGGCAGCAGGTTTCCCTATCTGCGGAGCAGGGGATGCAGCAAGTGCTAAAAAGTTTGCAAAGATACCTGTATGGATTTTCCATGGTGGTGCAGACCCTGTAGTACCGGTTACTTTTTCTCAGGATTATTATAAAGCATTAAAAGCATTACATGCGGATGTGCAGTATACAGAATATCCCGGAGTAGGACATAACAGCTGGGATAATGTTTTTGCAGAACCAGGGTTATTGAAATGGCTCTTTTCAAATACAAAGAAATAAAAATAAAACGCCCCGGCACTTGACCGGGGCGTTTCTCCACTCTGCACAGGATTTGAATTGTTAACTATTTGATGACAGATATAGCATCTTTTACAGCTGCTATTGTCTTGTCCATATCTTCGATTGTTAAAGCGTTACTGATAAACCAGCTTTCAAAAGCAGATGGCGGAAGATAAATACCACGTTCCAGCATTGCATGAAAGAAGCGTTTAAATAATTCATTGTTGGCTCCGGATGCTGCATCAAAATTAATGATAGGATATTCTGCGAAATGAACACTCAACATAGACCCAAGGTTATTTACCTGATGAACAATGCCTGCTGCACTTAATGCGGATTGTATTCCACCTGACAGATAAGCTCCTTTTTCCGCCAGCTGCCGGTATATATCCGGGTTTTCGTCCAATGTCTTTAGTAAAGTATATCCTGCTATCATGGCAATCGGATTGCCGCTCAAAGTTCCTGCCTGGTATATCTTACCAACAGGTGCTACATGTTGCATAATTTCACTGCGTCCGGCAAAGGCGCCCACCGGCATACCTGCGCCAATAATCTTGCCAAAGGTAACCAAATCTGCTTTAATATTAAACAGTTCTTGTGCACCACCTCTTGCCAACCTGAAACCTGTCATTACTTCATCAAAAATCAGCAGGATATTATTGGCATCACATACCGCACGCAAGCCTTCCAGGAAGCCCGGCTGTGGCAGGATACAGCCCATGTTACCTGCTACCGGTTCTACGATGATAGCTGCAATCTGGTCTGGAAATTCTGCTACCAGTTTTTCTACTGCCGGTAAATTATTATAAGGGGCTGTCAGGGTGTCTGCTGCAACGCTTTGCGTAACACCCGGAACAGATTGTATATCAAGTGTAGCCACACCACTTCCTGCACTCACTAAAAATGCGTCTGCATGACCATGATAATTACCTTCAAATTTGATGAATTTATTGCGGCCGGTAAATCCTCTTGCTACTCTTAAAGCAGACATACAGGCTTCCGTTCCTGAATTCACCATACGTACCTGATCTATGTTAGGCACCATGCGCACAATCAGTTCTGCTATCTGTGTTTCCAGCTCCGTAGGGGCGCCGAAAGAAGTAGAGTAGGTGGCATATTCCTGAATCTTTTTCACCACTGGTTCATATGCATGACCCAGGATCATAGGACCCCATGAATTGATGTAATCTATGTAGGTGTTGCCATCTACATCATACAGGTAAGCACCTTTGGCGCTCTTCATGAAAATGGGCGTACCGCCTACACCTTTAAACGCACGCACCGGTGAATTAACGCCACCCGGGATAACTCTTTGTGCCCTCTCAAATAATGTTTTACTCAGATTGTACATGGTGTTCATTGTATTTTATGATTGCAATAACCGCACCGCATCTTTTGCAAAATAAGTAGCTGTCAGATCTGCACCCGCACGTTTGATGCTGGTCATGATTTCCAGGATCGCTTTATCTTCGTCCAGCCATCCCATTTTAGCGGCTGCTTTCACCATTGCATACTCACCACTTACATGATAAGCACTTACCGGTACTGTTACACGATCTTTGATGATCCTGATAATATCCAGGTAAGCCAGCGCTGGTTTCACCATCACGATATCTGCTCCTTCCTCAATATCCATCAGTGTTTCCTTGATAGATTCGCGGGAATTCGCATAATCCATCTGGTATGTTTTCTTATCTCCGAAACCAGGTGCAGAATCCAGTGCATCACGGAAAGGCCCGTAGAAGCAGGATGCATATTTGGCACTGTATGCCATAATGCCAACGTTGGTAAAGTTATTCTGTTCAAGGGTATTACGGATAGATAAAATTCTGCCGTCCATCATATCGCTGGGTGCTACAAAATCTGCTCCTGCTTCTGCATGGCTGAGGCTCATGCGCGATAGTACTTCTACTGTTACATCATTCACGATCTGTGTGCCTTCTACAATACCATCGTGGCCGTAGGTAGAGTAGGGGTCCAGCGCCACATCCGTCATCACTATCATCTCGGGAATGGCATTTTTTATGGCTTTAATGGCACGTTGCATTAACCCATCAGGGTTTACTGCTTCCGTTCCTTTATTATCTTTTAATTCATCCGCGCATTTGATAAACAGCAGTACACTCTTAATTCCCATGCTCCACAGTTCTTTCACTTCTTTTACGGTGAGGTCCAGCGAATGGCGGAAATAACCTGGCATTGAACTGATCTCTTCTTTCACATTCTCTCCTTCAACGATAAATAAGGGAGCGATAAAATCGCCGGGCCTTAGTATGGTCTCTGCTACCATCGCACGGATGGCCGGAGATGTCCTCAAAATCCTGTTTCTGCGTATCATGATTTGTATTTTATGATGGTTATACGGCCCATTCCCTGGGCTTGAGATATTCTTCCAGTTTGGCTTCCGGGCTACCGGGTACTGTATGATAATCATACTCCCAGCGGGCTCTCGGAGGCAGGCTCATTAAAATAGATTCTATCCTTCCGTTCGTCTTTAAACCAAACAAGGTTCCTCTGTCATGGATCAGGTTAAATTCTACATAACGTCCGCGTCTGTATTCCTGCCAGTCTTTCTGAGCAGCTGTATAAGGAAGATCTTTTGTTTTATTTACTATAGGCAGATAAGCGTGTATAAATGCTTCTCCGTTTGCTTTAGCAAAGTTGAAGAGATCTTCTGCAGTACGTTCTGCTGTCGGGCGCAGATAATCGTAAAATATACCACCTATTCCTCTTGCTTCGTTATTACGATGTTTGTTTACAAAGTATTCGTCGCAATGTTTTTTATAGAGAGGATATAATTCTTTTCCGAAAGGATCGCAGGCATTTTTAAATGTCTGATGAAAGTGAATACCATCTTTTTCATCCAGGTAATAAGGGGTGAGATCTGCTCCGCCACCAAACCAGCTGTCTTTCAGATTACCCTGTTCATCATACAGTTCAAAGTAACGGAAGTTAGCATGAACAGTAGGTACAAAAGGATTGATGGGATGGATGACCAGTGATACGCCACAGGCCATGAACTGAGCTTCGGTTACACCAAACTGTTTAGCCATCAGTTCAGGCAATTGTCCATGTACAACAGATGTATTTACACCACCTTTTTCAATCACAGCGCCATCTGCGATGACGCGGGAAATACCGCCACCACCACCGGGGCGTTCCCAGCGGTCTTCACGGAATTTCGCTTTCCCGTCCACTTCTTCCAATGCAGCACAGATCTCGTTCTGTAACCGCTGTATCAGCGCTATAAAGTTCTCTTTGATACTCATTTATATTCCTTTACAGTATCCACAAATGCTCTTGCATGATCTACAGGCACATTCGGCAGAATACCGTGACCTAAGTTAGCAATGTAGCGATGGTTACCAAAACCGGCCATCATTTCCTTCACGGCTTTTTTAATTTCCGGGATAGGAGCCAGTAATTTGGCTGGGTCAAAGTTACCCTGTAAAGTAACGTCGTTACCGGCAAACTGTCTTGCACGCTGAGGCTGTATGCACCAGTCGATTCCCAGGCAGTTAGCACCTGTTGCTGCCATTTCTTCCAGTGCAAACCAGGCACCTTTGGCAAATACGGTTACGGGAGCCGCATCTTTCACAGCAGCAACAATCTGCCGCATATAATAGAGGGAGAATGTTTCAAAGTCCTGCGGACTTAATAACCCTCCCCATGAATCAAATAGCTGTACACAGTCGGCCCCTGCTTCTACCTGTGCTTTCAGGTAAGCAATGGTGGTATCTGTGATCATCTGTAACAGTTTATGTGCTACAGCAGGTTGCTGATAACAGAATGCTTTGGCAGCATCAAATGTTTTAGAGCCTTTACCCTGAACCATATAACACAACAGTGTCCATGGAGAGCCGGCAAAACCGATCAGGGGTACAGCGCCATCCAGTGTTTTTTTCGTCAGGCTCAGTGCATCAAATACATAGTGTAATGTATCCTTTACATCAGGTACTACGAGGCGTTTCAGGTCTTCTGCACTTTTGATAGGGTCTGGTAATACCGGGCCTGTTTTTTCTATCAGCTGCACTTCCATCCCCATTGCCTGTGGAACAACCAGTATATCTGAAAAGATGATGGCTGCATCTACACCTACCTGGTATACCGGCATCACAGTGATTTCGGTAGCCAGTTCGGGTTTCATACAACGTTCGAAGAAGGAATATTTTTCCCGTAATTTAATGTAATCAGGCAGGTATCTGCCAGCCTGACGCATCATCCATACAGGTGTACGTTCTGTTGTTTCTCCGCGTAAAGCTTTCAGCAAAAGGTCATTCTTCAATGCACTCATTTGTATCAGTTGATGTTGTTAAAATAAGATATAGCCGTTTGTAGCATCTGCGCTGCCGAAGGTACATCCGGATTGGTAATAATTTTATTGGTAGTATATTCTTTTAATGTGGCAGCAGTGGTATTACCGATAGCAAAACAGACTGTGTTTGCAGGTAATGTGTTCACTGTAAAATAACTTCTTACGCCACTTGGACTGAAAAAGAAAATGCCGTCATAAATGTTTGTTGTAACCGCTGGCACTTCTATCGTTTCATAGACAACTATTTCCTGTACATTGATATGGTGTTGATGTAACAGGTCGGGCAGCTCGTTCCGGCGTATATTACCACAGAAGAAAACAACATCGCTGATATTGCCCTGTTCTATGATATGGGTTGCCAGTGTTGCAGCATTGGAAGCAGTAGCTGTTACCTGCGCATCCGGGCGTCTTGCCAGTAAGGCTTCCAGTGTGGCTCCACCCAGGCAGAAGATCTGCCAGCCTGGATGTATCAGCCGTACATTATTCACTGCATTTGCGCTGGTAAATATGACTACACTGTTTTCCGGTACGCTGTATGTAGCAGCAACGGGCTGTATGTGAATGAACTGAGCAACTGTAATATCCATACCTTGTTCTGCTGCTGCTGCGAGCAGTGACAGAGGTAATTCTTTCGTACTTAAGATGCTAACCTGCATTTCTTATCTGTGCTACGATTTTATCGCCGCCCTGTGCCAGGATCTTCTCAGCTGCGCTGATACCCACTGTGGCCGCCTGTGCCAGGCTGGCCTCTTCCTGTATGGACAGGAGTTCCGTACCGTCAAGACTGCATAATTCTCCGGAGAAAATAATGGTATTATCTTCAATGAAAGCATAAGCACTGATAGGAGTGGTACATCCGCCCATGAGCGTACGTAAAAAATCCCTTTCAATACGTGTGCATAATGCAGTTGTTAAATCATTTAACGGAGAGCATGCCTGTCTGCAATAATCATCTTCTCCACGGCATACCACTACTACTGCACCTTGTGCAGGAGCAGGCAGCATCCAGTCTAATTCTATTGAATTTGCAGGGCGTACACCGATTCTTTCCAGTCCGGCAGTAGCAAAGATGGCACCATCCCAGTTCTCTGCTGCTAACTTCTGCAAACGGGTATTTACATTCCCGCGCAGGTTATGCAGCTGATGCTGAGGATATTTACGTAACCATTGCGCTTTGCGTCTTACACTGCTGGTAGCAATATTTGCTATGGTATTATCAAGAAAAGAAAGATCATTTTTATATACCAGTAAATCCTTTACAGGACCTCTTTCCAGCACCGCAGCCTGTACGATACCTTCCGGTAATTGAGTAGGAACATCTTTGAGAGAATGTACGGCAATATCTATGCGGCCGTTCAGTAAGGCGATGTCAAGGCTTTTGGTGAAAATACCCTGTACTCCTATTTCATACAGCGGAGTTACCAGGTCGATATCTCCTTCACTTTTGATGGGCACCAGCACAGTGGTATAACCCTGTGCTTCCAGCAGGTCTTTTACCTTATTTGCCTGCCATAAGGCCAGCTGACTTTCCCTGGTACCTATCCTTATCTCTTTGTTCATGTTTTATTCCTGGTTAACGCCTGTCTCAAAAATATCGTTGATCATCGCAATGTACTGATCGCTCTTATCTGTTTCCTTGCGCACTTTTCCGGCCATCAGGTTGATCATTTTCTGAATGATACGGGAAGACACTGCTTCCACATCTTCCAGGTTATATTGAGCCCCGTTCTTTTGTTGTTGTATTTCTTTTGTGTGGATTTCGTGTAGTTTATCTTTTACTGCTTTCAGCACTACGGCATGTTTGCGCATCTTGTACCAGTAAAGGAACTCTGTCATATGCTCTCCGATAATTGCCTGTGCTTTAGGCACTTCCTGCAAACGCATCTGCAACGTTTCATCCTGAATCTTGGATAATTCATCCACATTGATCAGCTCTACATGTGGCAGATCATTTACTTCAGGAGCAACGTTGAATGGAATGGAGAGATCTATGATCAGTTTAGAAGATGAATTGGTGAAATGAGCAGGTAATATGGTGGGTTCAGGTGCATTGGACGCCACTAATATGATGTCTGCGGCCTGTAACTCTTCTGCCAGTTGTTCAAAAGGCGCATAACGAAGGCCATGTTGTCCTGCAAATTCTGCTGCTACAGTGGCGGTACGGTTTACGAGAGTGATTTGTTTCACGCCCAGGTAATCCATCATGTTCTTGGTGGTATTACGACCAATTTTACCAACACCTACCAGTAATATCTTTTTATTGAGGATATCCGGTACTTTATGTTCCAGTAATCTTACGGTGGCAAAGGCAACGGAGACGGTGCCGGCACTGAGACTTGTTTCGTTCTTGATCAGTTTTGATACCTGTAACACACTATTGATCAGCCTTTCCTGGAAGCCACCGAGGCAACCATTTTCTTTGGCGAATCTTGTAGCGGTACGTATCTGGCCGATGATCTCATAGTCGCCCAGGATCTGGGAATCCAGTCCTGTGCCTACCTGGTAAAGGTGCCTGATGGCTTCTTCCCCTGATTTGATGTATGAGAGCTGACTGAACAGATTGCAATCACCATCTGTTTCGCGGCAAACCAACTCTACCAGTTGTTGAGGATCTTCGGCAAAGCCGTAGATCTCAGTTCTGTTACAGGTGGAAAGCACGAACACATCATCTATGTGTATAGCTTTCGCATCTTCCAGCAAGTGCTGGTATTGTGACTGATTAATAGCAAACGATCCTCTTATAGCAGCATCTGTTTTCTTATAGTTGATACCAACGATATGAAAATGGGCTATATCTTTTGAATAACTACCCTGCATTTTATTTTATAAGCTTCCGTTTGCAAAAGTACTTGCATACAAGTGAAGAATGTCATAGAGCTGGTCATTAGTGTGTCATTTCTACCGCTGGTATCAGATACTACTGAAAAATGACTTTTATCAGTTAATGAAATGATAGTGGTTATAAACAACAACATTCTTTAATTCAACAATTGTATGACATTTGGAGCGTAATTTACTGGTTACATTTGCAGCAATTTAAAGTAAGGAATGGAAGCTAAATCTGATATAGGAATCATTTTGATGAACCTGGGTTCGCCGGATTCTACGGCTGTACCTGATGTTAAACGTTATCTCAACGAGTTTTTAATGGATGAGCGGGTGATTGATTATCCGTATCTGTTCCGTTTATTACTGATAAAGGGAATCATAGTTCCCAAGCGTGCGCCTAATTCTGCAGAAGCCTATAAAAAGATATGGTGGAAAGAAGGTTCTCCATTAGTTGTGCTGACAAAACAATTACAGAACGCTGTGCAGAATGATTTATCTATGCCGGTGGAAATAGCCATGCGATATGGGAATCCTTCTCAGGAGTCTGCCTATGAAAATCTGTTAAAGCATAATCCTGCACTGAAGGAAGTGATCCTGTTGCCATTATATCCGCATTATGCGATGTCTTCTTATGAGACAGCGGTAGAGCATGCGAAAACTGTTCATCAAAAGAAAGGATATACGTTTAAACTTACCATGGTACCGCCGTTCTATAGTGAACCGGATTACATCAATGCTATGGCAGAGAGCATGCGTCCTTATCTGCAGCAGGATTATGATCAGTTACTGTTCAGTTATCATGGATTGCCTGAAAGGCATATGAAGAAGGCCGATCCTACACATAAACATTGTTTACAGGTGAATGACTGTTGTCATGTGGATTCTCCGGCACATGCTACCTGTTATCGCCATCAGGTGTTCAAAACATCAGAGCTGGTAGCAGAGAAACTGAGTATACCACGTGAGAAATGGGCGTTGTCTTTTCAGTCGCGTCTGGGACGTGAAGAATGGCTGAAACCATATACAGCATTACGTTTGGAAGAGTTGCCTAAAGAAGGGGTGAAGAAGTTGCTGATCGTATGTCCTGCATTTGTGGCTGATTGTCTGGAAACACTGGAAGAGATTGCGATGGAAGGGAAGAAGAGTTTCCTGGAAAGTGGTGGGGATAGTTTTACGATGATCCCCTGTATGAATATACATCCTTTGTGGGTGCAGGCAGTAGTGAAATGGCTTTCTGCATTACAGAAATAAATTACCACCAGTGAAGACACAACCAGTTATTATTGCCGGCGCCGGATTATCCGGGCTTACGATCGCATATGAGCTGCAAAAAAAGGGGATTCCCTACGAGTTGATGGAGTCTGCTCCACAGGCCGGAGGAGTCGTTAAATCGCTGCATATAGACGGTTATGAGCTGGACGCAGGCCCTAATTCCATAGGTGCCACACCGGAAACAATTGCCTTCATAGAAGAACTGGGATTAAAGGATGTATTGATGGAAGCTTCAGCTGCCAGCAAAAACCGTTTCCTGGTGAGGGACGGGCAACTGCATGCAGTATCTCCTCATCCCCTTAAAATACTGCGTTCTGCATATATCAGCGGGGGCGCTAAATTCCGCCTGTTTACTGAAAGGTTCAGGAAAGCCCGCAAAACAGATGATGAAGAGTCTGTGTCTTCTTTTGTGAACCGCCGCTTCGGCAATGAAATAAACGAGTATTTATTTGAACCTATATTATCCGGTATTTATGCCGGTAACCCGGATAACCTTTCTATAAAGGAAACATTGCCTATGCTGCCCCGCTGGGAACAGGAATATGGCAGCGTAACCGCCGGATTGATGAAGAACATGAAAGCAATGGGCGGCAGGAAGATTGTTGCTTTCAAAGGCGGTAATGCGGTATTGACAGAACGCCTGCTTTCACTGTTAACTGGTCCCGTGCGTTTTAATTGTGCGGTTACAGGCATTACGAAGGGCGCTACGGATTACATCGTACAATACAATGAAAATGGCCATACGGCCATGCTAAATGCAGACAGGGTGATCTTTACGACTCCTGCCTATAATACCGGAGTGGCCATTGCTTCTTTAGATATTTCCTTATCAACAGCACTCAATAACATTCACTATCCGCGTATGGGTGTACTGCACCTGGGTTTTGGTGCAGAAGCGCTGGACAAAGTACCCGCAGGATTTGGTTTCCTGGTGCCTCATGCAGCCGGTAAACACTTCCTGGGAGCTATCTGCAACTCTGCTATTTTCCCTTCCCGGACTCCTGAAGGGAAAGCGTTGTTCACTATTTTCACTGGTGGGGCAAGGCTGGAAAAATTATTTACTGACCCAGGCAGGGAGAAACTGCAACAGACAGTGATCACTGAATTCATGTCATTACTGGGTTTGCAAACACCCCCGGAATTACAACATTTTAGTGAATGGCCGAAGGCCATTCCGCAACTGAATGTAGGACATGCGCAAATTCGTCAGCATATAAAAGCCTTTGAACAGCAGTATCCTGGTATACAGCTGGTGGGTAATTATGTGACAGGCGTTGCTGTTCCCGCTATTATACAGGCTGCAAAAGGGATTGCATAGTTAATCTGAAAATCAGATCTTTTATACAAAGGGTATTCCCGGCAGATAAATGTTTTCCACTGTGGAAAAATAACTGGCTCATGTAAAAGGCCGATTATCAGAGCACCTGCGATAATGGAACCGGTAATATACAGCAGGGCTGTGATGATCTGAGCACACACCTGTTATCCCCACAGATACAGCCAGCAGTAAGCCTTTTATACCGATATGTTCAACCCCGGGAAGGACGATGATTCCCGACTAATTTTGTTATTTTCCCGTAAAATAGTGGGGTGGATTTTTTACCAGAAACATTTACAAACACTTCAGCAGCTTTGCCAGGGACGGATTTGGCAGCTTTTTTGCGTGTACATGCAGTAGTCGCCAACAAGTAAACAGTTGCTACGTGTCCTTTTTTTACGTTTGATGTAATGGTATTGCAACAGCCCTTATATTTGCGGAAACCGTTACCTGAGAAAAGAAGACCCGCAGGTAGCAGTCAATACCAGGGTTGGACACTAATGCGTTATAAGGATATATACTCTGGCAGTGACAGGGTCTTATCCAACCGCATTAATAATTACTATCCTAAAGAACTCCGTATACGAGGAAGTTTGAAGTACATAAACCTCAAAACCTAAATAATTTTATAATTTCGTTACCCGAAAGGTACAAACAGCGTAGTATGGTAAAAACGTTCATGACAATTGTAGTAGGACTCGTATTATGTGTGGCAGGAGCAAATGCACAGGATATGTTGCAGGTTGAGGGTACTACTCCCGACCTCTATTTAACGCACACGGTAAAAAAAGGAGAAACATTTTACAGCCTGGGAAGGTCATATAGTATATCTCCTAAAGATATAGCCACAGAAAACAATATCTCATTTGATAAGGGGTTACAACTGGGGCAAACAGTGAAAATTCCTTTGAATAACAATAATTTCTCACAGAAAGCAGATGCGGTAACAGGGAATACGCCTGTTTATCATAAGGTGGAAGAGAAGGAAACGTTGTATCGCTTAAGCCTGAATCATAATAAAGTTCCGCTGGATAATATCCGTCACTGGAATAATCTGACCGGAGACGGCCTGAAGAAAGACAGTTATGTAATTATTGGATTTCTGAAGAGTGGTGGTGGTATCCCAGCTCCTTCTGCTCCGGCAGCAACGCCTTCTGCGCCAGTGACAACAGCGCCGGTAAGTACACCGCCTGCTACCAAACCGGAACCAGTTCCTGCTAAACCAGAACCGGTTGTTACTAAACCAGAGCCTACCAGGCCGGAACCGGTTACTACCAAACCTGATACACCGGTAGCTACACCTCCTGCAACAACACCTGCGCCGGAGCCTGTGAAAACTGCGCCTGCTACGGGTTCTTTCGAGCAGATATACGCTCAGCAGACCAGCAATGGTAAGGTAACTACAGAGAAAGGTCCTGGTGGATGGTTTAAGAGTAATGCCGGTGCGGGTAAATATTATGCGCTGCATAATACTGCCCAGAGAGGAACTATCATCAAAGTAACGAATCCGCTGAACGGTAAATACATTTATGCAAAGGTGCTGGAATCTATTCCGCAGATCAAACAGAATGCCGGGTTGATCATTAAGCTGAGTGATTCTGCGCTGGAAGCATTAGGTACAAGTGATGCCAAGTTCTATGTAGAGCTGAACTACGAAAATTAAATTATTGGGGTGCAGGGCGAAGCCCTGCAAAACCCCTTCATATTTTTAGTGATGGTGCATTGCACCATCACTAAAACTTAGTTTGTAACTCTGTATCCTCTTAAAAAAGCCTCTATTTCCATCTTCTTTTTCCCTTCTAACTGTATCTCCAACAAGGAAAGATAACCATCTGCAGCAGCAATTTTCAGATACGTTTTATTATCCGTTACAAACTCCCCCGGAGCCACTTTAGGCGTAACATGTTCTTTCTCAGCCTTAAATATTTTAATGCCTTTACCCTGTAACGTAGACCAGGCCGTAGGATAAGGACTTAATCCTCTTACTAAATTATAAACCTGATCAACGGGTAAGGTCCAGTTGATCTGGCAATTCTCTTTAAAAATCTTAGGCGCATGTTTAACATCGGCAGCATCCATCTGTGCCTGAGGTTTTTCATGTACATCTCCGGAAACAATTGCCTGTACTGTTTTCAGCAACAACTGCGCACCTGTCTGCATCAGTTCATCATGCAATTCCCCGGCAGTTTCATCATCTCTTATCTGCACTGCCTGACTGAATAACACGTCACCGGTATCAATCTCATGCTGCAATTTAAACGTCGTAACACCTGATTCTTTTTCTCCGTTGATAATCGCCCAGTTAATAGGTGCAGCCCCACGATAGTTGGGCAGGAGAGAAGCATGTACGTTGATGGTGCCCAGAGGAGGCATATCCCATACCAGCTCCGGTAACATACGGAAGGCCACCACTACCTGTAAATCGGCCTGTAATGCCTTCAGTTCTTCCAGGAAGGCAGGGTTCTTGAGCTTCTCCGGTTGTAATACTTTAATATTTTTGGAGACAGCATATTGTTTCACTGCGCTTTCATGTAATTGTAATCCACGTCCGGCAGGTTTATCAGGAGCCGTAATTACTGCTACTACGTTATATCCGTTCTGTACCAGTATATCCAGTGAAGCCACTGCGAAGTCCGGTGTACCCATAAAGATGATCCTGGTGTTATTCTGCATATAATAAATATTTCTTCCTGGTAGTTTTAAATTTTGTCAGACCTGGTTCCCAGCTTTTACGAATCTCTTCTTCACTCAACCCTTTTTTAATCTGTTCCTGCAGAATAGCATTGCCTGCCAGTTTCTTAAAATAAGGGATGAAGAATTTTTCTTTATCAGGGAATAGTTTGTAAGCCTGTATCAGCCATTTCAACTGCACCCGTCCATCCATTTCAGCCCTTACCTGCTCTGGTGTTCCGGTAAGATTATACCCATAACAGGTAGTATCCTTCAGGGGAGGGTTTTTAGCGCCTTCAGTGCTGTGAGGTGTAAAAGAGAAGAGGTCTTTTGGCAGCAGGGGAGAGCCGAATACCTGGAATGGCAGGTCGGTTCCACGTCCCAGGCTCAGCGCCGTACCTTCAAATAAGCAGGTAGAAGGGTACAGGTAAATAGAGGCCATATTGGGCAGATTCGGGGAAGGGCTTATTGGCAGCAGGTAGAAAGTATGATGATCATAATGCTGGCAATGAATAACTGTCAGCTGGCAGTGTACACCATTCTTCAGCATTTTTTCCCCGTTCAGCATACAGGCATATTCCCCTACGGTCATACCATGTACAATAGGAATCGGTTGCATACCTACAAAAGAGCGGAACGTTGTATCTAATATAGGCCCATCTACATAATGTCCGTTAGGATTGGGTCTGTCCAGTACAATCAATGGTTTTTTATTTTCTGCCGCGGCTTCCATTAATTCCTGTAAAGAGGAGATATAAGTATAGAAACGTGTACCTACATCCTGTATATCAAACACTAAGATATCTACATCCTGTAAATCTGTTGCATCGGCCTTCCTGTGTTTACCATATAAGGATACAATCGTAAGGCCGGTGCGGGCATCTTTACTGTTACCTACTTTCTCTCCGGCATCCGCTTTCCCGCGGAACCCATGTTCCGGACTGAATATTTTCTGAATATGTATGCCCCGTTTTAATAAAGAATCTACAAGATGTGTATGTCCTATGGTCGCAGTCTGGTTGACGAGCAACGCTACCCTTTTGCCTTTCAGCAGGGGAAGGTATTCATTTGTCCTGTCGGCTCCGGTAATAACCTGGCTGCTGGCAGCAAAGCTGCAGGCCATCCATATAAATAACGGAATGATGATTTTATACATGGGCGTAAAATTACTTTAAATAGTCCATAGACAATAGACCTCTATAACCAATGCTAAGGCTGGTTCGTGGGTATATAAATTTTCTTACCTTGCAGGTATTAATCCAGTAAACACTTAATACTTTATTATTATGCAAGTTAAAAACGGAGATACGGTACGTGTACATTATCATGGCCGCCTGACCGATGGAACTACATTTGATTCTTCAGAAGGCAGGGACCCGCTGGAGTTCCAGGTAGGTGCAGGTATGGTTATTAAAGGCTTCGACAATGGTGTGATCGATATGAAAGTGGGCGATAAGAGAACCCTCGAAATTCCTGTAGATGACGCATATGGCCCTAAAAACGCTGAGCTGATCATGGAATTCCCAAAAGATAACATCCCGGCTGAACTGAATCCTGAAGTTGGTATGGATCTGCAGATGAGCAATCCTGAAGGACAGGTATTCCCTGTAAAGGTAGCAGCTATCGGCAGTGAATTTATTACCCTGGATGCTAATCACCCGCTGGCTGGTGAAGCGCTGGTGTTTGATATCGAACTGGTAGAGATCAAATAGAAGTAAGTCATTACACAATAGAAAAGGTCACGTAGTAGTACGTGACCTTTTTATTTTTAATCGTGTAATAATACGATCTGTGTAGGTCTTTTCTGATCATCAATTGCCACAAAGGTAAAGGTGCCTGATATGGCTCTTTCCCGATGAGTGTTGTACATCTGTTCCACAAAAATATCTACCTCTACTTTCAGACTTGTTTTTCCTACATGCACTACTTTTCCCACGAGCTCAATAATAGTACCACCCGGTATTGCTTTCTTGAAATCTATACGATCACTGGAAACTGTGACCATACGCATACGGCTGAAACGTGTGGCAGTAATAAATGCTGCTTCGTCCATCAGTTGCATAGCAGTACCACCGAATAGTGTATCATAATGGTTTACTGTGTTTGGGAATACTGCTTTAAAGATGCGGGTAACTGAGTCTTCAATCTGTTTTTCGTATGCCATGACTATTGTATATTTTTTGCATTATTGTGAGACAGTTCGCGCACAGGCATTCTCTGTATGTTTCATTGATGAAAGCACGCTCATCTTCCGTTAATGTCACCTGCTGGCACTGGCATTGGAGTATAGAACCAACCCGGCACTCAAAGGCTGTTTTACAGCGGGGACATGTTACGGTTTCATGATGAGCCATGTAGCAAAATTAGTTTAAAAAAAGGCCGTACTCAAATTACTTTTGAGTAGGTAGTAACTCAGTTTGAATATTATGACAGCGTAGACTGGCAGATGTTATTGATCATAAATACACTGCATCTGACTGTTTAGTTCTCTGATTTAGCTTTGGAATATGGGCTCAGGATTTGTTTTTCAATTTAACTTCACCTAATATTCACGTCAGATAAGGTGTATTTATGATCAATAACATCTGCCACGAAGATTATGTAATCAAACTGAGGCACTACCATTGAGTACAGCCCTTTTTTAAAGATACAATTGTTTAAAGTGAATGAATTGTAAAGTCAAATCCGAGATCGGTACTGATCGCCTTGTTTCCGTCCGCTGTATATACTGTTGCCTGAACATGGAAGATCCCGAATTTGTTTTCAAAAGCTCCATAATGTACTACTGCCAGCATACTGGCGCCAGGAGACAGACTGCCTATTTCTTCAGTTGGCAGTTCTAAGGCCGGGTCCTGATCACCACTCAGTACAAATTTCACCATAAAGCTGCCTGAATCGGTTTTACCATTGTTGGCGATGGTGATGCAGAAATCATACGGTACTCCCTGTACAGGATCAGAAATGAGCGTGGTGCCACCGTCATCACTCACCCATGTGTTCTCGGTTGGAATAAGGAATGAAGGATCTTCTGCGGTAGTTGTAGTGCTAACATCCGTATCTGTTCCTTCTTGTTCATCAGGAGATCTGTAAAATGTAATTTTCATGATTGTTATTTTTTAAGTGTTAAAATTGACTTCTTGATAAAGCATCATTCAGCATCAGTGAAGGAATTGCCTGATGCATTGCCTGCCAGTCGGAGTTGCTGATAATATCTTTAAAAAACGGCTGTCCAAGCAGGGCAAAGGAGCGATTTGGATTATCACTGTTCAGGACCAGTTTACTGTTCCTGATCGCCTGTCCTTTAGCCAGTAACAGGTTCACGTTTGTGGGAGTCCACTGTGAATATGCCCTGACTACTTTCTCGTCACCATATTTCTGTGCCCAGGCATTTGCAAGTTGTACCCAGTTGTCGTTAGTTTGTACCGGTGCATCAAACATGTATACTTCCTGCAGGGTATCTCCGTAGAATTCGCTGAAGTTGTTGTTCCCGGAAGCCTGCAGGAGATTATTACTACATAGATGTCCGCTGCTGAAAGCTGAAACTGCACACTTACCTACTGGTAACAGGTTGTCATTTACGTCTCCCAGCCGGTTAAGCAAAAACTGTTGTACTTCTTTTAATATCTGCAAATGACTATCCGGCTTTTCAAAATCGCCGCCATTTTTTTGCGGATCGAGTACAGGGATAATATTGATCACGTTTTTCTCTGCATTCGCTATCTGGTAGAGCAGACCTTTACCTGCCCATTCGTTGATAACATTGTTTGCATTGATATTTGTATTGGCCTGATAAGATAAATTCCGCAGAATAATAAAGAATAAAAAGTCCCAGCCATAAGGTGAATAATTCCCGTCAATTGTATCTTTAAGAGATTCTCTTCCGGGTTGATTAACGGCAGTATAATAGGATGCGATGTTCTGCCCTAATGTAGGATGGAAAAAAACATGAAATGGAAGACCTCCACCTTCTGTAAATGAAGACAGGTCTAATGAAGCTGGCAGGCTTACCGCTACTAATTTGGGAACTACATCTCCATCCCTTTCCAGTATGATCGTTTCAAAATCCGGCTGTGTTTGATTATCTGTCAATAATAATGTTTGTTCATTAACAGAGGTATCTTCTACAGTGGTAAAGCGAACCGGTTTTTCCTGTGTATCAAAACTGAAATCCAGTATCCTTTTATCCAGGGTTTGCAGATACGCAAAGAGTTCATCGTTGTTCATGGCAGCTGCCTTGTCAAAGTCTTCTGCAAAATATCTTTGTATGAATTCGTATATAAAAGGTTTTGATTCTTCTATTCTGGAAAGTCCGGGTCTTGCAGTTGTTCCGGGTATGGTATTGAGTTCATCCAATACCCTTGTTGTTATGTCGTTCATGGGGTTAATATTTTAATGTTATGATATAATGTTTGGATCTCCCTGAGCCGGTAGCTTGGGTAATACTTCGCACATCCAGCCAATTATCTGCATACCGGGTGTGATCAGTGCATTGTCGATAAATTCACTGTTGTTCAGATTAAATACTCCCAGACTAATACTGTTTTTTGCATTAGCCTTATCATCGTCTGTCCAGGCAGCTGTTATTTTTAAATTTTTTATCAGGATCATGGCTGTTGGAATACACTTCAGTATGCCGTTGTTACTCTCATCTTTAATACCATTGGAAAAGAAATTTTCCTGTAATGAAAGGCTATACCACATATTTGAAAAAGTAAATAGCGATGTATTGAACCATGGCCTTTCCAGGTATACCAGACAGTAATCAAACGACATAGAAAAAGCATTGGAATGTACAGGTGCTACATTGGCTGTATCATCTTTTACTAACTGTTGGGTAACACGGATTCTGTCAGAAAAATTTATCTTATTTAAAAGATTTAAGTTTCGCATTTCCATTGAAGGTTTAACCGCTACCGGATTTACAGTTGCATTCAATGCGATGGGTCTGATAGTGGTAGCAACGTTAAGGGGTCTGTTAACACGCTGAAACCGTGCACGCAATGGAATGTTTAATTTAGCAGACTGGGTTACGGCAGGTGAGGCACTGATATCTGGTGTGATCAACGTTTGAGGGTCCACCATCAGTTTTGTTCTCCATCCTAAAAAGGGCCTTTTGCCAGGGGGAGGGGCGGGTGTTGACGGCGGCGGTGTTTCAGTAGCGGAAAAAGTTTTATTTACCCAGAAAGGGCTGCTTATATCATACCATTTTTTAGGGAAGCCGTATACAGGCAGATAACTTCCTTCCGGCATGTTGATAGAAGCTTTTCTCCCTTCGTCCAGCTTTAACAGGGCCTCTGATTTTTCTTCACTAAAACGGGCGATATAGCTGGATTTGTCTTCTGCTATAATCTTCGCACCTGAAAAAACAGCGCTTTCGATGAGTGTTTCATAAGCGCTGCTCAGGCGGCCTGTATCAGGTATAAAAACTTCTTCTATATGCGGAAGGCGGTCACCTAATATAGAAAGTTGTTCAATTGCCTTGAGATCCGATAACGCGTTGTTATCATCCATAAAATCTGATGGATCTATCATACTTCCGAGAGGTTCGAAAGAGATAAAGGAATTGGAGTTCTCTACACCTTTATATTGCCCGGAAAAAAATGCACGCACATTTTCCATGAGATTATTGATGTCCATAATAAGGAATTAGTCAACATTCAAAAGAAAGTATACTTTCTTTTGAATGTTGTTTTGGGGAATTTATTTTCTGATTACTTAACAGGTGCCGGCGCTGGTTGAGCAGCAGGAGTTGCTGGTGTGCCAGAAGGAGTAGTGGCTGGTGCAGCCTTTGGCTGTTCCTCTTTTTTCTTCTGCATAAAATCCTTGCCGTTTTTCTTTGGAGATCCGGGCATGATGGTAGATACATAACCAATCACCTGTACGCCTTCAATAGAGATCCCCTGGCTATTCTCATCAAACGTAAAATCTCTTTTGGCGTGAGATTCGCTGTGATGAGCGCATACAGAGAATGGTCCAAAACCTATGGACCCTCCACCGGAAGATGCCGTATTTAACGTTTCAATATCTTTGGATTTTTTGTTCCATTTGATCACTACATTCCTGGCGAGAATAAAGCTGGTAACAACTGAAGGAAGGAATAACATTTCAGTTGGATTATTCAGTTTGAACTGCTGGTTAAATGTGCCATCAGAGATACAGCTGGCAGGGTAATCACCCACCAGGAACCAGTTATTGAGATTCAGTAAGGTAGTATCCAGCCATGGACGTTGAATGTCTGCCACTGCATACTCAAATTCGATGGTCAGTCCTTCTGTCTGAATGTTCAGTGATGTTTGTGTTTTATCGGAAGAACCTCCTCCTCCAATAGAAAAGAAGCCTATGCTGAAACCACCACCGGCATCAGTATGAGTGGTTTGGGTATCAAAATGTGATTCTGAGTGAAAATCGGACTGAGAATAACTGTTCCATCCATCGGCGCCAGTGGCAGAATACCATTTGGAAGGGCTCATAAAGGTATAAGGGATATTCCCTACAGAAGGAATATTTACCAGGCTGTTTTCATATTTGTGTTTAGACCTGGCGATTAGTAATATGGCCGGATCTATACCCTGACTGGCTAACACTGCAATGGCTTCATCAATCTCCTGTTTAAAACCAAAAGATTGCCATTGGTCCCATGCAAAATCCACATCGTCCTGGTAGGTTTTACCCTGTATCGGCCACATTTGTAATTTCATAGGATCAGAAAGCGCATTGGCATACTGTTTATCCCTGGTGCGCACGGCAGTCTGGTATCCATCGCGGTATTGCAGGTATTTTTCATAATGCATAGTAGCATCGCCGTTGCTGTCCATTAAAGTAGCATGTGCTTTGTCAAGGGCTTTTTTCATGTCGTCGTTCAGTTCCAGATCGGGGGCGATCCCATTGGCGCCATTGATGATAGCAAACCAGCTATCATTGACTTTGCTTGTGCCTGGTGCAACGCGATAGGAAGAATCCATCACAATCTTGGAATCGGTGAGCATAAAGGTTTGCAGAAATGCCTGCATACTTGCTCCGATATTGGCGCTCATAAATTGCATATCATCCAGTTGTTTACTGGCTGATACTGACGCTACCGTAGTGGGGTCCTGGCCCGTAGTATTACCACTTCCCGGTGCTTTAGGTTTCGAATCAAGGATCTGTTTCAGGTTGGAGCCGGTAGGAGTCCAGGGATTTTTAAAATCTTCTTCAGGTACCGGTAACCCAATGGGGCGAAAAGATACAAAATACCCTTCGGGCATTTTTTTGGTGTTGGGGTCAACGCCTACAGCTTTGTACTTGAGATCATTAAGTACTTTCATTACGTCTGCCATAACATTTTTTTTTTGGGGTGATTAATTGTTATGGTATCGAAAGTAGGAACGTAAAGCAGGCGTTTCCTGTTTTATTCTGTAAACGTGATGAAATAATCTGTAAACGAATTTAAGCAGGTAAAAAGGGGATATAGATCTGTAGCGTGATATGGCCGTTGGTATATGTCAGATCAATAGTAGCATGCAGTTTCTGTATAAATTCTTTTGTAAGAAAGAGCCCCAGGCCGTTGCTTCCACTATCAGGAGATGCATGCAGTAATTTGAGTTCAAGCAGTTCAAACGTAATTTTGTCTGCCTCATTTATGATAGAACAGATAATGCCTTTATCAGTAGCACCGGCATTCATTATGATGGTAGAATGTGGCAATGCGTGATTAATTGCATTGGAGATTATATTGCGTAAGATTGTTTTCAGGAGATTTTCATCTGTACGGATTTTTACTTCGGTTGTTGTGTTATCTACAATAGTGATATGTCTTTCTTCAGCTACATCATGGTATAATCTGATCAGTTCCTGATAAACATCGTGCACCAGTAACATGACTGGCTGAAGGGTAAATTTGTTCATCTGACTCTTGCTCCAGATCAGCAGATCTTCCATGGTATCCAGCAGTTGGGTTACCTGCTCGTTTTCCTCACTCTCTTCACCGGCTTTTATTTCCTTTAGTTTAAACAGCGCATATAATGAGCTGATAGGACTGCGGAGATCATGACTGATAATCGAGAAGAGTTTTGCTTTTGTTTGATTGGCTTCTTCCAGTTCGGCTGCCAGTGTTTCCACTTTCAGCTTTTCCAGTTCCAGTTTCTGATTCGCTCTTTTACGAATGCCAAGGTTCCTGAAAGCAAGGAAGGCCAGCAGGCTGATAGCTATGGCAATAATGAGTACGATGATAAAATTACGTTGTCTTACGCTGGACTGATCTTTTGATAGTGTAAGGTTTTGCCGGCTTATCAACAGGCTGTCATGGTTCCTGCGTACCTCAAATTTGGCATCTGCTTCAGCTGCAGCCTGTTCAATGTCGGCAGTGTTGATACTGTCTTTTAAAACAGCTTCAAGGTTTTTATAGAAAAAAGCGTTTTTATAATCGCCGGTATTGTTATACACATAAGCAAGATTATGATATAATACTTTTGTATCATTATCACTAACAGCAGCATTGATGTATTTTTGCGCCTGCTTCAAACTGGACATGCTTTCTGTAAAGCGGTCCTGTTTCATCAGGCAATCTCCCTTATTGAGATAACCGATAAACAGATAAGCGCTATCATTTAGAGATAGCAGTATATCAATTGCTTTATTATAATAGTTCAATGCCCGTTCATACTGCTTCAATAAAGAGTATGTATCTGCTGTAAATAGCAGTGCCCTGTCCCTGGAAGTGTTGTAAGTAGAATTGTTGGCAGATACCTTATTAAAATAAGCAAGTGCTGAATCATATTGGTGGATGATCTTGTAAGCAATGCCAATATTATTATAACAATCAAACAGGTTACTACTGTCTTTTTGTAACAGCGAATAATTGATCTGTCTCTTGAAATAATCTATTGCTTTATCATATCTCTTTGTGAAATTAATTTCTGCCGAACCAAGATGGTTATAGATAAAAGCCATGGAGGCATAATCTTTTGTGCCTTCGTAATATTTTAATGCTTCTCCGTAATAATAGATACTTGAATCAATTTTATTTAAAGCTTCGTAATTGTTGCCATAATATAGATTTATTGATTCATTATAACCGGTATCCTTCCCTTTTAAAGCAGCGGCTGTATGTAATAAATTGATGGCTGCACGGTATTGACCATGCATACTGCTATCATAAGCTGCGAATACCAGCTTTTTAAATTTGTTTTGAGCGAGGCTGCAAAAGCCTGTTGATAAAAAAAACAGGATTAGAATGATCCTGCTCATACTACTTATCAAACTGGTTTTTAAACTTCAGGTTTTTTAGTATATCGTGTAAATGTCCTTTAGGTGGAGGCGGCGGAGAAGGGATTTTTTTAATACCCTCAGCCTGTTGGATAACTTCCTTTAGTGGATCTTCCAGGTCTGTAATGATCTGTTTGTTTTTAGTAAGTGATTTAATTTTGATAGATTTCATGTGATTTTTATTTGGGGGTATGTTAAGAAGTGAATTCCATTTTGAGGCTTAGACGGAATGTTTTACCAATGGGTAATTGTTGTCCTGCGATTTTTAATTCGTTCCCGCTTATGAGTTCAATTGATTGTTTAGCGACTGCATAACTGCGGTGAATCCTGATGAAATCTTTTTTGGGTAATTTTTCTAAAAAGTGTTTCAGTTTGCTGAGTGTAATATAGTTCTTTGTTTTAGTAACTACCTTGCTATAGTCGTTCAGTGCCTCAATATAAATAATATCATTTAATGGTACCCTGTGTACAGTGGAGCCCTCTTTAATCATTATGCTTTGTGATTCGAATAAGGTATCGTAGAGATCAGCCCGTTTTTTTAATTGTTCATATTCTTTAAGGCGATTGACACAGCGGTTAAAACGATTGGCTGTAAGGGGTTTTAAAATGAAGTCGAATGCCTGTGTTTCATAACTTTCTATTGCATATTCACTATGGGCTGTTACAAAAACACAGATAGGATGGTATTGTAGTTTTTTATAAAGATCAATGCCTTTTATTACCGGCATATCAATATCCATAAAGAGGAGTGGGGGCTCAAATTCATTTATGTAAGAAAGTGCATCGGGAACGGAAGTAAATGATTCTTTCAGTTCAAGACTGCTTTCCTGCGTAATATACCATCGTATTAATTCCAGATCCTGGGGGTTATCCTCTAGTATTATGCATTTCATAAACAATGTTTACGCTTATAAAGCTACATAATCTCTGGCAGGATTTTAACTTTTCAAGTATTGATAATGTATCAAAAGCAGTTTTGTATTGCTTTTGATACATTATCCCTTATTTAAGCATGTGCTTTTATTGCTATACGCATGTTCTGAGCAGCAGCCACCATGTTCCGCAATGCCTGTTCAGTTTCCGGCCACTTACGGGTTTTGAGTCCGCAGTCGGGATTTACCCATATGTTCCTGGCAGGTAATAACTGTGCGGCTTTCTCTAATAATTCTGTCATTTCCTGTACGGTAGGTACACGGGGAGAGTGGATATCATAGACTCCCGGGCCTATCTCGTAAGGGTATTTAAACTCAGAGAATACTTCCAGCAGTTCCATCTGAGAACGCGATGTTTCTATCGTAATCACATCTGCATCCATTGCGGCAATATTGCTGATAATATCATTGAATTCAGAATAACACATGTGCGTGTGAATCTGTGTAGCATCGGTTACTGAAGAGACTGATATTCTGAAGGCTTTCACAGCCCAGTTGAGGTACTGTTGCCAATCGGCATGCCGCAAAGGCAAACCTTCCCGTATAGCAGGTTCATCTACCTGTATCACTTTAATACCTGCTTTTTCAAGATCCGTTACTTCATCTCTTATAGCCAGTGCGATTTGCATAGTGGTATCTTCTCTTGGCTGATCATCACGCACAAAAGACCATTGCAGGATGGTAACCGGGCCTGTTAACATCCCTTTCATAGGCTTATTGGTGATAGACTGTGCATAGCTGCTCCATTTTACGGTCATAGGCGCAATGCGTTCTACATCGCCATAAATAACGGGAGGTTTCACACAGCGGGAACCATAGCTCTGTACCCAGCCATTCTTTGTAAACACAAATCCTTCCAGTTGTTCACCGAAGTATTCCACCATATCATTGCGCTCAAATTCACCATGTACGAGTACATCAATTTTAAGTCCTTCCTGCCATCTTACAGACTCCGTAATCGCTTTACTGATCTCCCCATCATATTGATCCTGGTTAATCTTTCCTTTTTTCAGATCAGCCCTTAATTTCCTGATCTCTTCTGTCTGAGGAAAAGAGCCGATAGTGGTAGTGGGGAATAGGGGGAGTTGTAATACAACTTCCTGTACTTTTTGTCTGATGTCAAAAGTACTTTTACGTTTGTCGTCTGCATCAGTAAGTGCTGCCAAACGTGCTTTTACAGCAGGTTTGTGAATGATAGCGGAAGTACTTCTGTCTTTTATCGCAGCCTGGTTGATGGCTAACAAAGAGGTATCACCTGCTATAATCTGTTTCAGCTCTTTTAACTCATTTACTTTCTGTTTAGCGAAGGCCATCCAGTTCTTTTGTAAAGGAAGTTCTTCCAGTTCAAGATCATAAGGGGTGTGTAATAAAGAGCAGGAAGTAGCCAGGAATACACGTTCCTCTCCTAAGGCAGTTATAGCTTTTTTAATCAATACCAGTGATTGATCATAATTATTCTTCCAGATATTACGGCCGTTCACCACACCTATAGACAACTGCATTGCCGATGGTATTAATGATAAGATATGGTCCAGTTGTTCCGGTGCTCTTACCAGATCAATGTGTAATGCCTGTACGGGTAATTTGAGTGTGAGTGCGGTATTATCCTGTAATCCGCCAAAATACGTAGCCAGTATGATCTTCAATTCCGGAACAGCCGCTTTGATCTTATTGTATGCATACTGGAAAAGTGACTGTTGTACAGGTGTAAGGTCCAGCACCAGTGTAGGTTCATCTATCTGTACCCATGTAGCGCCTGCCTGCTGCAAAGATTTTAATATTTCGATATAAACCGGTAGTAGTTTATCCAGCAGATCAGCCATTTGTAGTTGCTCATCTTTGATCTTACCCAGTAATAAAAAACTGACAGGGCCTACTAATACAGGCTTGGTATGAATACCAATGGATAAAGCTTCTTTAAATTCATCCAGGCATTTATTGTATAGCAGCCTGTATGTTTGAGACGCATCAAATTCCGGTACCAGGTAATGATAATTGGTATCGAACCATTTGGTCATTTCCATGGCGGTGGCATCATAGCCATTTTTCTGATAACCACGTGCCATGGCGAAGTATAACTCGGGACTGCTAACATTTGCCAGGCTTTCCATCAGTGGTTTAAAACGGGCGGGCACGGTGCCGGTCATCAGACACATATCCAGTACCTGGTCATACAGGGAGAAATCATTGGAGGGAATAAGGTCTATACCAGCAGCCTGCAAGGTTTCCCAGTTTTGTCTGCGAAGTTCTCTTGCAGTGAGCTGTAATCTTTCTAAAGACATTTTACCTGCCCAGAAGGCTTCGTTCGCTTTCTTTAATTCACGGTTACTACCGATACGCGGATATCCAAGAACGTTGGTTTGCATATATATGGGTTCTTTAGTTTAATGTTCTTTGCAAACATAAATATATAGTTCAAATAAATAGTTAAATGTTTATTATTTGGTATTTTGTTCTTAATTTATAAATTAATCAGGCATTATATTCTGTTTAATCAGAAAACAGGCTGATAAACAGTAAAATTTTCTGTCTGATTTACAATTTGTGTACGTTTGCAATATGTTTAGCGATTATAAATACACGGTGACCGAACGCTTTATGCGTTATGTTCAGATAGATACGCAGTCTGATCCGCTCAGCAAGAGCTTTCCATCCACGGAAAAACAGAAAGACCTGGGACGCTTACTCGTAGCCGAATTACAGGCTATTGGCATCACAGATGCTATCCTGGATGAACACGGATATGTATATGCTACACTACCTTCCAATACAGAAAAGCAGGTGCCTGTTATCTGTTTCTGCTCACATATGGACACCTCTTCGGATTGCAGTGGAAAAGATGTAAAGCCTATTATTCATTATAACTATGACGGTGGGGATATCATATTACCTGAAGGTGATACTGTAATAAAATCATCTGTACATACGTATTTACAGGAGAGAAAAGGGGATGATATCATCACTGCCAGCGGTACTACCCTGTTGGGAGCAGATGATAAGGCTGGTGTAGCTGAAATTATGGATGCTGTTAATTTCCTGATCAATCATCCTGAGATTAAACATGGAGCTATCCGTATTCTCTTTACCCCGGACGAAGAAGTGGGTCGTGGTGTGGAGAAGCTGGACATGCAGAAGCTGGGAGCGCAGTTTGGTTATACGATGGATGGTGGGGAACGTGGTTCTCTGGAAAACGAATCCTTTTCTGCTGACGGCGCTAAAATAGTGATCAAGGGGGTGAGTGTACACCCGGGTACTGCTAAAGACAAATTAATAAGTGCGGTGAAAATAGCCGCTGAAATAATAGATGCCCTGCCTAAGGACAGCTTATCTCCCGAAACTACGGAAGACAGGCAGGGGTTCATTCACCCGGTTAGAGTGAATGGTATCGTAGAACAGGCGGAGATAGACTTCATTCTCCGCGACTTTGTCACTTCCAAACTGGAAGAACATGCCGCCTTCCTGCGCAATATCATGGAAACGGTAATGGCGAAGTATCCGCAGGCCAGTGCCACATTAACGGTTACGGAGCAATACCGCAATATGAGAGAGATGCTGGACCTGCATCCGCAGGTAACGGCTTATGCCGAGGAGGCCATCAAACGAGCCGGTATAGCGCCTTTACGGATGATCATCCGGGGAGGGACAGATGGTTCCCGCCTTTCTTTTATGGGATTACCCTGTCCGAATATATTCACAGGGGAAATGGCGTTGCATGGTAAATACGAGTATGTGAGCATCCAGGATATGCAGAAAGCTGTACAAACAATCGTGTATCTGACACAGGTTTGGGAAGAGCATTCATAATATTTTGGCGCGATATTCGTTAAATGTTTACCATATTATTGGTATCTTCCCTCTTATTGCATTTGAATTTAATACTTTTGCAGGGTTAAAATTTTTTTCATGCTCTTAGGACTAGTTACATTATTACAGGATTCTTTATTACAGCCAAAGGCCGATACAGTAGCCGGTGGGGTAAGTCAAATCGCTTCTCCGGAACAGACGCTCAGGTTATGGGATCTGCTGATGAAGGGCGGGGTGTTAATGATACCATTGGGTATCCTTTCCGTGATTGCTGTTTTCGCTTTCGTAGAAAGATATCTCACTATTGCGAAGGCAGGTAAGCTGGAAGATAACTTTATGCCTATGATCAGGGACCACATTTCCAGTGGTAACATTGTGGCTGCGCGTTCTTTGTCAAAGAACACCAACAGTCCGATTGCCCGTATGATAGACAAAGGTATACAGCGTATAGGCAAACCTATCGACAGTATAGAAAAATCAATGGAGAACGTTGGTAAGCTGGAAATATACAAGATGGAAAAGAACCTGGTTATCCTGTCTATCATAGCAGGTATTGCTCCAATGTTCGGTTTCCTGGGTACTATTGCCGGTATGATCCAGACTTTCTACAATATCTCTCTTACATCCGATATCACGCTGGGAACAATTGCCGGTGGTATTTATGTGAAGATGGTCACTTCTGCGAGTGGTCTGATCATTGGTCTGGTAGCCTTTATTGGTTACAGCTTTTTAAATGCACAGATAGATAAAGTGATCAATAAGATGGAAGGCGCTTCGTCCGAGTTTATTGATATTTTGCAAGAACCGACAAGGTAATAAAATATGGACTTACGCAATAGAAAATTAAAACGGCACGTGGAGATGAACAGCGGTGCACTGAATGACATCCTGTTCATTCTGTTGTTGTTCTTCCTGATTGTATCTACACTGGCCAATCCAAACGTAATCAAACTCACGCTTCCCAAAGCGAAAAGCAATACCAAGTCTAAGCAGACGGTTGTAGTGAGTATTAATGATAAAAGAGAGTTCTTTATTGGTACTAATAAAGTTCCTTTTGAAAGTCTGAAAGAAAAGCTGGCTCCTGTTTTATCTAAAGAAAATGTAGATCCTACTATTGTTATCAATGCAGAAAAATCTGTACCGGTAGAAGATATTGTAAGGATCATGGAACTGGCGAGGGAGATAGGGGCGAAGGTGGTGCTGGCGACAGCGAACCCGCAGAGTAAAGGATAAGATATTATTTCGATCAGATAAGAAATTAGTATAAATAAAAACCGACTCTCAGTAGTCGGTTTTTTTATGTCTCAATTTTCTCCTTTAACCATTCTGTCTTTCCCGTACAGGTCCTGCTTTAAGGTTACATTTTTAAATCCCTGTTCTTCTAATAATGTTACTACTTCTTTCCCGAAAGCTTCATTTATTTCAAAGTATAACAAGCCACCTGTGGTTAGTTTTTTTTGAGCCAGCAAACCTATCTGCCTGTAGAAAAGTAAAGCATCATTATCAGGTACAAAGAGGGCTATCTTTGGCTCATAGGCTATGACCTGCTCTTCCATATCTTTCTGTTCACTTTCGCAGATATAAGGAGGATTACTGACTATTATATCAAACATAGGCAAGGCCTGGGTAGCTGTAGTATCTAATATATCTATTTGTTCAAAATGAACATCCAGTTTTAAATCCCTGGAATTTTGAGTAGCTACTTCCAATGCTCCTGCACTAACATCTACAGACCATACTGTTGCAGCCGGGAGTTCTTTTTTAAGTGCAATGGGGATTGCTCCACTACCTGTACCTATATCCAGTATTTTAACTGGCGATTGTACATCCTTCACAATCCATTCTACCAGTTCTTCTGTTTCCGGTCTGGGGATAAGTACATGACTGTTTACTGTAAACTCCAGCCCATAAAACCAGGCTTTACCGGTGACGTACTGAACAGGCTCGTGTTTAAGCAATGCTTCCAGTGCCTGCTGTAATTGTTGTTCCTCCACAGCTGAGAGCAGTTTATCCTTATGGATAACCCTATCCAGCCTACCCATTCCTGTAATGTGTTCAATCACTATATGAGCGATATTAGCCGCTTCCCTGTTGCCTTGCAGAGGACCCAGTGTATTGATGATCAGTGTAAATGCGGCTTGTAATGTCATAAAAAATTGAAGTTCAGGGGAAAATCGCCGATGAAACGATATTTTTGCACACAAAAGTATAATATTGGACAGCACCTTCGACGAATTTTTTATGCAACGCTGCCTGCAGCTGGCAAAGCTGGGGGCAGGACATGTAGCGCCTAATCCCATGGTAGGTGCTGTACTGGTGTATAAGGGCCGTATTATAGGAGAGGGGTATCATCGCCAGTATGGCTTTGCACATGCAGAAGTAAATTGTGTCAACTCCGTAAAAGAGGAAGATAAACCACTGATACCGGCTTCTACTATTTATGTAAGCCTGGAACCTTGTGCCCATCATGGCAAAACACCTCCCTGTGCGAATCTGATAGTAGCTCAGGGGATAAAAGAGGTAGTCATAGGTTGCGTAGATACGTTCTCGAAAGTCTCCGGTAAAGGAATAGAGATATTAAAAAATGCAGGTATACAAGTCCGCACAGGGATACTGGAAAGGGAATGCCGGGAACTGAACAGCCGCTTTTTCACCTTTCACGAGCAGAAACGCCCTTATATTATATTAAAATGGGCGCAATCGCCTGCTGGTTTTATCGCTCCGGCAGATGGTAGGCCTGTAAGGATATCAAATGCTTTTAGTGATCGTTTGGTGCATCGCTGGCGTAGTGAGGAGATGAGTATACTGGTAGGGACAACGACTGCCCTCACAGATAATCCCCGCCTGAATAACCGTCTATGGACAGGTAAAGATCCTATCCGGCTGGTAATAGACCGTACTTTGAAAATCCCCCGTAATTATCATCTGTGGAAGGGGAATACTTTATTCTTCACGGAAGTGAAGGACGAACAAAAGGAAACCCTACAGGTAGATTTTCAACAGCCTCTATTACCACAGATAATGCAGCACTTACATGAACGCAGTATTCAAAGTGTACTCGTGGAAGGTGGTGCAAATACTTTACAACAGTTTATTTCAGCAGGATTATGGGATGAAGCCCGGATAATTATAGGTACAACCCAGTTCCCCGACGGGCTGCCAGCTCCTGTTCTACAAAACGCATTGCTCACAAATGAAACAGATCTGGAAGGAGACCGGATTATGTACTACAGGAAAACATCATGAGAATTATAGTAACCCTGATATTATTATGCTGTGTGCTGACAACCACAGCCCAGACGGATAAATGGACAGGCACCTGGAGAATGGAACATAAACCATACGCTACGGCTGCTCCTATTCAGATAGAATTGCAGATAGGCAAGCCTGAGCGTAATGCTCTATACCCGGCACAACTAAAACTATCATACGGTGAATTCTCTGGTATTTATGAATTACTGCTTGCTAAAAAGAATGACGGGCAATTAGGCATAGGCAGGAATAAATTTCCCATACAGGAAAAGCCTTTCAGACTTGGCTCCTGGATGCTATACCTCAACGGTACACTGGATTACAATAAAAATGTACTATCCCTGAAAAGAATGTGGATCAGCTCTTTCGGATTATTCATGAAGGGATTATATGATGATGACGAAATCTATGAAAGTACCAAAGTAGAGATACGCAATTTCTTATACCAGGATTCTATCGCCCTGAAAAAAATAAACAATACACCCTGGGTACATCTGCATACCAACCGGATTTTACATCCTGAAAAAGATAGTATCTACTTCGGTATTTATGATAAAATCACTTTATCAGATCCCATGTTAAATATACTGATAAGGGATGAGGACGCAATTGATAAGGATACTGTATCATTAGTACTTAACGGAAACCTGCTGCTGGACAGAGCGTTTATCAGCAGTGAAGATAAAGTGCTCGCAATATCGCTGGATACAGGTATGAACATACTTACTTTCTTTGCAGATAATTATGGCAGGCTCCCACCTAACACTGGGGCTTTCAGGGCAAGGACAGACAGCGGTTATTACACCTACGATTTTTCACAAAAGCCTAATGCATACGCCACTTTCCTGGTAGCACAGTTTTACAGGACACCACCACCTTTTAAACCGGTTCCTGTTGTATCTCCTCCTCCACGAATAACAGGGCCAGTGCCTGTGTCACCTCCTGCAAGAGTATCGCCTCCGGCGATGGTATCAGTACCTTCACTTTCAGAGTTGAAGAAATTGCAGCCGGACCCGCGTATAACCTCACGTAAAAACAGTCTGGTAGACCAGCTGACAGTTACAACACCGGAGGCAGTACTGGAACTATGGGATGATGCGGCAGAAGACGGAGACAGTGTCTCCATCCGCCTCAATGACCGGTTGATAGTCGCCGGTTTCCCGGTATTAAAACAAAGACAGCAGTTATCTGTTGTACTGGAACCGGGAGAGAATCGTTTGCTATTACTGGCAGACAATTTGGGTAGTATTCCCCCAAATACCGCTGTAATGAGAATCACAGCAGGTACTACAAAGAAATATGTGCGGATTAAAACCGATCTGAAACAGAACAACCTGTTACTGATCAATTATCAACCTCCTGCACCCTAAAATAAGAACATGGAAGTTTATTTTACTATAGAGAAAACGGCAAAAGCAGAATTCAAAGATAAAGGCAGCAAATTCCTGGCTTATGCATGGCCGGTGAAAACAGTGGACCAGGTAAAAGAATGTCTGCAGGAAGTGAAGAAGGAACACCCCAAAGCTACACATCACTGTTTCGCTTACCGTCTTGGTACAGACGGATTACAGTTTCGCGCCAGTGATGACGGTGAACCTTCCGGTACGGCGGGCAAGCCCATCCTGGGGCAAATAGACAGCAAACAACTGACGGATACGCTGGTAGTAGTTGTGCGTTATTTCGGAGGTACATTATTAGGGGCGCCCGGACTGATCAACGCTTATAAAATGTCTACAGCAATGGTACTGCAACTTATTCCTGCGGTACAAAAAAACGTAGAAGTAAAATACGATCTCAGTTTTGATTACACGATTTTAAATGAGGTAATGATGGTTGTAAAACAACAGAATTGCACCATCTACTCCCAGGAGTTACAACTGTTCTGTTCCATGAACATCGGCGTACCTAAAGCAGTACAGGAGCTGGCTTTGCTGAAATTACAGGATATACACGGGCTGGAGATACAACCGGTATCTACTGCCAGGGTATAAGAGTAACATTACAGGTTTTCCAGTATAAATGTATCTTCCAGCCTGGCTGTAAAATCGCTGCTATTCAGATCACTATGTGTAATCGCGTAGTAATTCCCTGTCAGTGTCAATCCTTTGCCTGTCCTTTCCAGTGTCACTTTCAGGAAGCCGTGTTTATCATCACAATAGCTGAGTAGTTCAACATTGTTAAAATCCGGATAATCATTGGTGAAGCGGTTGTCATTAGTAGAGGCTATCGGATGTAGTTCATCATATCCGCCGCCTCCGGCCACAATATAATGTATCGCACGTCCCTCAGGATATCGTCTGATTAAATGCTGATAGTTATGTACATGACCGCTGAATACGATATCGGGTCTGATACCTGTTTCTTCAAAAACACTTTCCAGTAAGGTGATCATAGGTATACTGGAGCCATGGTTGATGTCAGCAGTATACGGTGCATGATGTATACAGATGATCAGTATTTTGCCGGGTCTTTCAGCATTGGCGGCTTTCAGTTCTTCTTTTAGCCAGTCTTTTTGTTCATCAGTAACAATGCCGAATTTTGGCACATTACTACTCATACCAATAATATTAGCTAACGTTGTTTTGAGTGTCCAATATACGTTAGGCTGTATCATGCTTTTTCTCTCTGATCCGCCACTGAAAGCGACTATATGTGGCGTGGTATCACAGAACACCGTGACGAATGGTTCCAGTGTATTATAAGGAGTGGCAGCATCCGGATTTACATCACTGTCGTGATTGCCTGGGATTGCGAATATTGGCCCCGGATATAATTTGTAGGGATCAAAGAATTGCCGCTGGTATTGTGTCGCTTCTCCATGATTGTATACTATATCTCCCAGGTGATAGAGAAATTGTGGCTGATCTTCCTTTGATCCTGCTTCCTGGTACTGTCTGATCATTTCACCTGCTACTTTTTTCTGAAAATCCGGACTGCGTATGCTACCTGTATCGCCTACCATATGGAATGTGATTTTGCTGTCGCTAATGGAAGGAATCACATCTTTCAGCAATAAATGATAGGGATATTTTCCACTTGGTTCAGGCAGAGCCCGGAATTTATAGGAGTCATCAGGCTGATCTTTCTTTAGCACAGGTGTTTTATATCTCATGGGTGTAAAAATAACAATAGAATTCAGCCTTTCATATGGGGATAGTATTTCAAAGTAAAAAAGAAGGGCTGATATTCATCAGCCCTGGTATAATTATTTTACAAACCGTTCACTTACTATCAGATCTTTACTCCCCTTCTCATACTTATAAAATCCTTCTCCGCTCTTAGCTCCCAGATATCCCGCTGTTACCATATTCACTAATAAAGGGCAAGGTGCATACTTAGGATTCCCAAAACCATCATGGAGTACATTCAATATAGACAAACAAACATCCAGTCCAATAAAATCGGCCAGTTGTAAAGGGCCCATCGGATGTGCCATTCCCAGTTTCATCACCGTATCAATCTCCGCTACATTCGCTACTCCTTCATACAAAGAATAAATCGCTTCATTGATCATCGGCATTAAAATACGATTCGCAATAAAGCCAGGATAATCATTCACTACACATGGTACTTTTCCCAGCTTTTCAGACAATGTTACAATTGTTTGAGAAACGGTTTTCTCCGTAGCATATCCATTGATGATCTCCACCAGTTTCATCACTGGTACAGGATTCATGAAATGCATACCTATCACTTTACCTGCACGTTTGGTAGCAGCAGCGATACGTGTAATGGAAATGGAAGAGGTGTTGGTTGCTAAGATAGCCTCAGGAGGAGCATATGCATCCAGGTCCTGGAAGATTTTTAATTTAAGCGCGATGTTTTCTGTGGTTGCTTCCACTACCAGGTCTGCTGTTTTAACACCGGCAGATAAATCCGTGTAAGTAGTGATGTTCTGAAGCGTCTGGTCTTTTACCGCTGCGGTAATGCTTTCTTTAGCCAGTTGCCTGTCGAGGTTCTTTTCAATAGTTTGTAACGCTTTCTCCAGTGATGGGGCAGATACATCTACCAGGTTTACTTTAAAACCGTTTTGTGCAAATACGTGGGCGATACCATTTCCCATGGTACCAGCGCCGATAACTGCAATTTGTTGCATATGGTGTATTGATTTTTAATAACCGTAACCGTATTTCGTGTTACTGCCGCTTTTGAAGTCACCCCGCTTCCAGGCCTGTATGAATTGTGCCCATGCCAGCGGGTTCAGAATATTCTGGGGAGGCTGTTGCCCTGCGTAGTACAGTGACTGCGCCTGTTTGTTGAGGTACATATTGGTGGCCTCACGGGCATCCGGAGGTGTATAACGTGAAAGGGCGCGTAATTGGGCCTGTTGTGTATTCTGACGTGCTATTTCATATTCATCGTCCGGGATATCCGAACTCACAAAAGCCTTATCAAATTCCTCCCTGGTAGGGTAGGGCTTGATGATGGTCACCGGCAGATAGGTTGTATCATCTATCATCAGTTGGATCATCGAATAATTATTACCGGGCAGAGATGCAGGAATCTTGTAATCCTTCCGTTTAAAACCTACCGCGCTGAAAGTCAGTGTATCACCTTTAAACGCTACGATAGAAAACACCCCCTGCGTATTGGAGATGGTACCGCGGTTCTGTCCTCTTACGAGGATGCTTACTGCCGGAATGGCCCGTAGACTGTCTGCAGTCATGGTTATACCGGAAATTTGTATGATACTGTCTTTAAACTGAGCAAATTGTGCTTTCAGCAGGAACGGAAAAAACAGAAATGATAACAATATGTAGGTAATCTTCTTGTGCATGCCGGCTCTAAGATAAAGGATTTGTTGAAAATTCTGCCGCATACGATCGATATAGATGATGAATGGAAACCTCATCAACAAAAAGTATGGACATGAGGGACAAATTAACTCTCAATTGGGTTAACTTTGCAGTCTCGAATTAAAATTAACAACTATTTATGATCACTATAGAGCAGATATATAAAGCCCTCAGCAATGTGGAAGAGCCTGATCTGGGTAAAGATCTGGTAACGCTTAACATGGTTAAGGATGTTGAAGTGGATGGCAATAACGTGAAATTTACCGTAGTGCTGACTACGCCAGCCTGTCCGCTGAAAGATCTGATCAGGAATGCCTGTGTGAATGCAATTCACCACCTGGTAAGTAAAGAAGCAGTGGTGCATGTGAACATGACCGCCAACGTAAACACAAACCGTAAGGATGCCAAAGGCATATTGCCCCAGGTGAAAAATATCATAGTAGTAGCTTCCGGTAAAGGTGGGGTAGGTAAATCTACCGTAGCCTCTAACCTGGCCCTGGCTCTCGCTGAAGGCGGTGCTAAGGTAGGTTTGATGGATGCTGATATCTATGGTCCTTCCGTTCCCATTATGTTTGGTGTACGTGGTGAAAGACCTCAGATGGTAAACGTGGAAGGTAAAGGCATGATCGTGCCTTTGGAAAAACACGGTATCAAACTGATGTCTATCGGCTTGCTGATAGATGAAAGACAGGCAGTTGTATGGCGTGGCCCTATGGCTAGCAGCGCACTCAAACAGTTTATCACCGATGTAAACTGGGGAGAACTGGATTACCTGGTAATAGATATGCCACCCGGAACCGGGGATATTCACCTGACACTGGTGCAGACAGTACCTGTAACCGGAGCAGTAATGGTAACTACTCCACAGGATGTAGCATTGGCCGATGCCAAGAAAGGTATTGCCATGTTCAGCGGCTCTCAGATCAATGTACCTATCATCGGACTGGTAGAGAACATGTCTTACTTCACACCGGCAGAGCTGCCTAATAATAAATACTACATCTTTGGTAAAGATGGTGGTAAACGCCTGGCAGAACAGCTGGATATACCTTTCCTAGGACAAATTCCCCTGGTACAGAGTATCCGCGAAGGTGGAGATGATGGAGTGCCGGCAATGATCAGTGGAGATGATGCTACTAAACTGGCCTTTATTGGTTTTGCAAGTCATGCAGCACGTAGTATTGCTATGAGGAATGCCAATGTAGCGCCTACGAAAATAGTAGAAGTATTTGTTTAAATAAAGAGGCCGTATCATCAGATACGGCCTTTCTCTTTTTATTTACAGGATAAACGGTTTCCCGCCTACCATCACTTCCTGTCTTTCCTCATCAAAAGTAGCTTTCTGCCCGGTACGATAAGCTGCATTCGCCATAATCAGCGCTATAGAGTGGGAATATGCCGCTTCTATAGGAGCATTAGCAGGCTTTCGGTCCCGCACACTCTGCATCCAGTTCCTCATATGTGCATTGGTCAAAGCATCCCCGCCTGTATTAGCACCGGTAGATACTTTGCTTTCAGTAGAAGCTAATGTCATTTCAGGTAACAGATTCGCATGCATGCCCATTTCCTGTGCTTCACGTTCTGTTAAACCACCTGCAGGACTGATCTTATTCTTATCAATATCAATAGTTCCTCCATTAGAGTAGTACATTTCCTTGGTACCACCTGCAGAATTGGAGAACCTGGAGCTATATGCTACCTGGAACCCGCTCTTAGGATCATTGTCAGGGCCATATTCAAATACCGCCGTTATGGTATCTGCATTGATACGCCCGTCTTTCCACTGGTAAATACCACCATTGGCTACAGCTGTACGTGGGTGTTTCAATCCGCTGAACCAATGCACCGTATCGATCTGATGGGTCATCCACTGGCCAAAAATACCAGAGGAATAAGGCCAGAACAGACGGAATTCCAGGTACTTACGCGGATCCCATGTGTCAGCAGGACGACCAGCAAGGAAACGTTTCCAATCAGTATCCTGTTCACGGATTTCCTTTACCAGGTCTGGTCTGCGCCAACGTCCCGGCTGATTCACGTTCCAGGTCATTTCTACCATGGATATAGGTCCAAACTTCCCGGACTTTATAAAGTCATTGGCAGCATGATAACTATCTCCGCTACGGCGTTGAGTACCCACCTGGAATATCTTACCGGAATCTTTCACGGCTTTCAACGCTTTACGCGCATCGTCCATTGTTTCCGCAAAGGGTTTCTCGCAGTATACATCCATGCGGTTGCCCACTGCTTCTATCGTATGATAAGCATGCTGGAAATCGGCGGTAGCCACTATGACAGCATCCAGGTCTTTATTCTTGTATAATTCGTCATTATTGATATAGGCTTTGATATCATGACCGGCCTTTTGTTGCAGGAAAGCCTGTCCTTCTTCTCTGCGCCTTTTCCAGATATCAGATACCCCGATGATATCGAAGTTCAGCTCTTTGTTATTGTTGTAAAAGCAGGGGAGTAATGCCTGGCGGGCGCGGTCGGAGAAACCAACCAGACCAACATTAACCCTGTCGTTAGCGCCCATGATGCGGGCATAACTGCTGGCAGGTAGTCCCATTGCGCTGATAGTAACACCAGCGCCGGTGAGCAGTGATTGTTTGAGGAATTCACGACGTGATTTCATTATGTGTTATTTATAAGATGAGATGATTTGATTGCGTAAGTACTCCAGGGCAGGTTTCCCCTGTTTTTCCATATTATCCCAGCGGCATTCCAGGCTGATCTTCCCCGTAAAGCCAATATGATGCAGTGCCAGCATATAGGGTCTGAAATCATCACCGGCCACGCCGGGAGCCGTTCTCTTTTCTCTTTCAGCAATATGGCAATGCACCAGGTTTTTGCCGGCCTTTTCAATATTATCAGCGGTCTCATGCTCCTTCAGCATATGATAGATATCTGCTGTTAACTTAAAATAAGGATGATGAACAGCATTCACGATATCATTGGCTTCGGCAAGGGTATTCACAAAGTTGGTCTCTGTGGTGTTCAGGTTCTCAATGGCAATGGTACAATCATAACGGGCGGCTATCACTGCCATTTTCCGGCATAGGTTCACAAATTGTACCCGCACACTATCATGATTAATCCCATCCGGGATATTCCGGGCCGTCCCGCTTCCTAATACAATTGTCTTTATCCCGGTAATCTTCGCCCGCTGCATCACCTTATCCACGTACGTAAGTACCTGGTTTTCATTTACTGCCGGGCCAACCAGCTTCATGGTTCCGGGAAAGAACCCGTTACAGTTCTCCAGTTTACAGCGCATTTTGCGGATCTGCTGTAACCGCAAACGGAACGTATCTTCCGGAATATCAGGCGATAAGATCCTGGTGACCGTTTCTTCTATATAGGTAAACCCTTCAGCATATAAAAGACTGTCATTCTTGTAAGAGGTAGTCATCCCAAGCATGGGTAACTTTGTTTGTGCATTCGATTGCAAAACAAGGAAGAATATGGCGCAAAATGGCCATCTGAGGTAGTTTTTCATGTTATTTTTCATAAACGAGGATGGTAAAAGTTAGGAACAATATTTTATAAATCCAAAAAGACTCAGTTTGATTTTTGGGTACAAGGCGAAGCTCTGCAATACCTTTTTAGTTTTTTTTGATGGGTGCGAAGCATCATCAAAAAAAACAACCGGATTTTCGTATATTAAATAAAATACCGGAACTTTAAATGAACGAAAAGCCACCTATGGCTGACAAAGACAAGTAATATTGCTTAACTTCGCGCCCCAAATTGATACTTTATGAACCGACAGGAATTGGTGAATCTGATAAAGGAAAAGCAATCTTATCTCTGTGTTGGGCTTGATACAGACTTAAATAAGATTCCCCGCCACCTGCTTTCTTATCCAGATCCGATATTTGCTTTTAATAAAGCCATTATTGATGCTACAAAAGACCTTTGTGTGTCTTATAAGATCAATACCGCTTTTTATGAGTGTATGGGCATCCGTGGATGGGAAAGTCTGCAACGTACCGTTGAATACATCCCTTCCGGTTTATTCACCATCGCAGACGCTAAACGCGGGGATATTGGTAATACCTCTACCCAGTACGCTAAAACCTTCTTCGAAACATATAAGTTCGATGCTGTGACTGTTGCTCCCTATATGGGCCGCGACAGTGTACTGCCTTTCCTTTCCTTCCATGAAAAATGGACTATTATGCTGGGCCTTACTTCCAATGAAGGCAACAGTGACTTCCAGATGCAGCAGATGGGTGGCGAATACCTTTATGAAAAGGTACTCAAAACCGGTATGAGCTGGGGAACTCCGGATAACCTGATGTTTGTCATCGGTGCTACCAATGACCCTGCTCAGCTGGCACATATCCGTCAGCTGGTGCCTGATCACTTCTTCCTGGTGCCAGGTGTTGGCGCTCAGGGTGGTAGCTTACAGGAAATCTCTGCCAATGCTATGAACAAAGACTGTGGTCTGCTGGTAAATGCCAGTCGTTCCATCATCTATGCCGGTAACGGAGAAGACTTTGCTCAGGATGCCCGTATAGCTGCCCAGGAATTACAAAGGGAGATGGCGGAATACCTGGAAGCTGCATTTGCCGACATTTAGTATATTACAGCATAACGTTCTCCACATGCTGAAAGACTTGTTTCAATCCCCCGATTATTTTCAGGTAGATGATCTGCTCACTCCGGAACACCTTTTAGTGCGCGATACCGTGCGCCAATGGGTGAAGAAAGAGGTGTCTCCCATTATTGAAGATGCTTGTCAACAGGCAACTTTTCCCAAACAGATCATTAAAGGTTTGGGAGAGATGGGATGTTTCGGGCCTACTATCCCCCAGGAATACGGTGGGGGTGGAATGGACCATATCGCATACGGACTCATGATGCAGGAACTGGAAAGAGGTGACAGCGGTATCCGTTCTACTGCTTCTGTACAGGGATCGCTGGTGATGTATCCCATTTTTACCTTCGGCAGCGAAGAGCAGAAACGTAAATTCCTGCCCAAACTGGCAAGTGGAGAATGGATGGGATGTTTTGGCCTTACAGAACCAGACTACGGCTCTGATCCTTCCAGCATGATTACCAACTTCCGCGATGCCGGAGATGATCATGTTATCCTCAACGGCGCTAAAATGTGGATCTCCAATGCACCTTTTGCACAGGTGGCTGTTGTATGGGCCAAAGATGAAACCGGTACTATCCGTGGTATCATTGTGGAAAGAGGTATGCAGGGATTTACTACTCCGGAAACCAAAGGTAAATGGAGCCTGCGGGCCAGTGCTACCGGCGAACTGGTATTCGACAACGTAAAAGTTCCCAAATCAAATATTCTCCCTAATGTAAAAGGATTGAAAGGCCCGTTAAGTTGTCTTTCATCTGCCCGCTATGGTATTGCCTGGGGAGTAGTAGGTGCGGCAATGGATTGTTATGATGCAGCTTTGCGTTATTCAAAAGAACGTATTCAGTTCGGTAAACCTATCGGTAGTTTCCAGTTAACACAGAAAAAGCTGGCAGAGATGATCACAGAGATCACAAAGGCACAGTTGCTGAACTGGCGGTTGGGAGTACTTAAAAATGAAGGAAAGGCTACGCCTGCACAGATATCCATGGCAAAGCGTAATTCCTGTGAAATTGCCACTAAAATAGCCCGAGATGCACGATCTATGCTGGGGGGTATGGGTATCACCGGGGAATACCCTATTATGCGCCACATGATGAATCTGGAAAGTGTGATTACCTATGAAGGCACGCATGAAATTCATCTGCTTATTACAGGGCAGGATATAACCGGTTTAGACGCTTTTCATTAAATTTTGTAATGGTGCGAAGTACCATTACAAAAAAATCACCTCTATTTAAAGATTTTAGAAAAGATCTATCAAGAAGATATGATTAGGGTTTTTATTTTCCTGCTGTTTATTTCCATTAACACAACTGCTCAACACCTGATGGTTTTCGAAGGAAAAGCACAGGGTACTTATTACATCGTAAAGTATCTCTCCACAGATACCACCTCTTTACAACATCCGATAGATTCCATTTTCGTCAGTATAGACCATTCCTTATCTCTGTACCAGCCTGGTTCTCTCATTAACCAGTTTAATGCAGGGGATAGGGTAGAGATGGATGAACACATGCATGCTGTAGTAGAAAAATCTCTATGGATCAGTAAAGCAACAGCAGGTGCTTTTGATATCACCGTAAAACCATTGGTAGATGTATGGGGATTTGGCGTACATCGCCCGGCAGTACAAACAGTACCATCTGCAGATACTTTAAAACAGATTTTAAAACATGTAGGGTATAAAAATCTGCAGATTAAAAATAACTGGTTGATAAAAAAACAATCCGGTGTAGAGATAGATTGTGATGGGATTGCCCAGGGATATACTTCAGATGTACTCGCTCATTTTTTAGAACTACGTAACATAAAAAATTACCTGGTAGATGTAGGTGGAGAACTGTGCAGTAAAGGAGTAAACCAGCACAACAAAACCTGGACAGTAGGAATAGAGAGAACAGACGCCGAACAACCAGCTGTCTTCGAACTGAAAGATAAAGCTATCACCACCAGCGGCAACTACCGCCGCTTTTTTGAACAGGGAGGAGTCCACTTCGCCCATACAATAGATCCTGTCAGCGGACAGGCACTACACAGCAACATCATCAGTGTAACTGTCATTGCAGAAAATGCAATGACCGCAGATGGTTTCGATAATGCCCTCATATTAATGGGCGTAGAAAAAGCCCTGAAATTTATCCGGAAATACGGACTGGAAGTCTACTTTATTTACAAAGACTCAGACGGTAAAATCAAAGAAAAATTCTCCCCTGGTTTTGAAAGATTATTGGCAAAACCCATATAAACACCCCTGATATTGAATTTACTTCGAAACTGAATAGCTGCGATGTCAATAAAAGGTCGCTGAAAGCCCTTAACAGGCTTGTGATCAGAGATATAATCCATATATAATCCATATACAAAGCATATATGAAGCATATATAAGCCATACTTCCAGAGAGATGCTTTATATATACTTTATAGATGCTTTTACTATAGAATTTATATACTTAAGATAATTTATCAAGAGCTTCTCGGAAGCTTGTTAATACCCACAAAAAAGGGGTCTGCTTACGCAGGCCCCAACTTTGGTTTTATAGAATATGTATAATTCTTAGTTGATATGCAGTCTCAGACCCACATTGGCCTGTACCACATTATAACTGGTAATCTCTTGCATCTTATAAGGAGAATACGTGTACTGTACGCTCGCATTAAATAATAACGGAGAACCCTTGCCGAATGGTATATTAATCCCAATTTCAGGAGAGGCCATAAATTGCCAGTTGTTGTACTTATCAGAAAACTCTCCGTAAAATTTATTGTATTCCATACTGGCTGCGCCAGCTGCGAGTCCTACATATGGGATTACAGCAGCATCTGGTTTCGCCAGCTGGTACTGGACAGTAGCCAGTATTGGTACCACCTGCAGTGTACGCGTCTGTACCGCAGATATTTCACCACCATCAATATGATACACAGCACGTGGCAGCTTCTGGAAAAACTCCTGGTAGCCCGACCGGAGACCTACTGACAGCCGGTCATTCAGATGGTATTGTAACCCGGCAGTCCATCCGCGGAAGCTGGTTTTATCGGTGTAATCTTTCAGAGATCCTAAAGGCTGTGCAATAGAATAATCAACGTTTAAAGATAATGGAGAGCGCACCTGGGCAAATGCAGTTTGCATACCCACACAGGCTATCATCAACAAAATCCAGTTCTTTAAGCTTTTCATCTGTAATTAGTTTGAAGTTGTAAGATAGGTGGACTGTGCAAAAACTGCTGTCACCATGGAGTCTACATTAGCTATATCCCATACGCCGGAACCCCGTAGCATCGCATTCCATATCGCTACCAGCTCGTTGTTCTTTGGATTCTTCAGATCTATGAGATCTATAGAAACAGCTTTTTCTCTTTGATATACCTGGTAATAAGAGGGCCAGTAGTACCCATATCCCGGGTATCCCCAGTAAAACGGGTCATAATACCCGCCAATCCCGCTCCAGTAGCCGGGATCATAATAAATTGCGCTATAGGTATTATCGATACGCGTCAGGTTCACAGCCAGGTCCGGTTTGGCGGATTTACCCACCAGTGTATACCCTCTTGTCACCATAGCTGCCGACACATCTGCTATCAGTTTTTTATCATAATCTGTCAGTGCACGCTCATTTTTACCTGAGTTGCTAATGACCGCCACAGAATCGGCAATACTAAAAGTTTTGTAAGATGTGAAATCGACACTGTCTGCACGATTCGTGATATAAATTCTGGATTCCTCGTCTGTCATATTTTTCAGCGGGTCCTTACTGCAACTGCTGATGGACACTGCCAGTCCCAGCATTGCGCTCATTAAATACATGACTCTTTTCATATACTCGGGTTTATATTAAGCTGCTTCAGGAAGGTAGGGGGATACGTGGGTTACTGCTGATTAACAACCACAAGACATGATCATTAAACGCATTAGATACAGCGATGTTACTTAAAGTTTACAGTGGAAATGTTAAAGTCAGCTTAAAATGGATTTTTGGGCTAATACTTCTTTTAATTGAAGAGGAGAGGTGAAATGAACGCCTTCTATTCCACAGGCGGCGGCGCCTGCTATATTGCGTTGATTATCATCTATAAAGAGGGTGTTTTGTGCATCAATATTATACCGGGTTAACAGCAGTTCATAGAATTCTGCCTGTGGCTTACGCATTTTCTCCCTGCCGGATACAACAATACCGTCAAACCACTGCAAAAAAGGATACAACAGTAACGCCAGCGGAAAGGTTTCATTAGACCAGTTCGTGAGCGCATACAATTTATAACGATTGCTTTCTTTTAAGGTTTTGAGGATATTTACGGTGTCTTCTATGGGGCCACCCAGCATTTCCTTCCAGCGTCCGTAAAAAGCACGGATATGCGCTTCGTATTCCGGATGTTCACTGATCAGCAATTCTGTAGCATCCTGCAAACTTCTGCCGGCATCCTGTTCTTCATTCCAGTCTGATGTACAGATATTCTCCAGGAAAAAGTCTGTTTCTGCCGCAGTAGCGAAGATTTTGCTATATAGATAACGGGGATTCCAATCTATCAGCACGGCGCCAAGATCAAATACCAGGTTAGAATATTGTTTTGCAGCATCAGTGTTCATAAAATAAAGATAATGCAATTTATAAATTATAGAAAAATATAAATTGTGTTAGGCTGTATGTGCTGATTAGACAGACTTATAGAATTAATAAATATTCTTTCAAATATGAATTTTTGACTAATGGCTTAAGATAATCCATTTAAAACCACCCCTTTAACAGGAAACTGTGAATTAAATTTGTTCGTTATCAAAAACAAGCTATTTTTGCATCCGCTTCAAAGCTGCGGAGGTGGCGAAATTGGTAGACGCGCTACTTTGAGGTGGTAGTGCCTGAAAGGGCTTGGGAGTTCGAATCTCCTCTTCCGCACGCAAACATTAAACCTGCTCATCGAGCAGGTTTTTTTGTGTCTACAACCGTCGTATGGCTATCATTTTGATATTTATCTAACCCATATGGATAGCTGTAAGTATGTTTACTCATTATTGCAATTATTTTGTAGAATAATATTCGAAAACAGCCTTTAATTCAATACAACTTCACACTTTTCAGAAAAAACGACTGATATAGTCGTTGTATTTATCACTGAGTTTAAACTAATCAGGCTATCTATTTGTAAGTATCAAATTAGCTACTTGAATTATCATAATAATAAAATTAGAATCGAACATCTCTTGGTGTAACGGCTTTGATTTTATTATATTTGCGTCATAGTGGCCTTTACTACATTGTATGTGCAAATAATGTACGATAATCGTACTAAGCACAGCCAGACACATACTTAATCGTACCAATTAGAAATCTGATAAGATTTAACCTCTAACTTAAATGAAACTCAAAGAAGAGTACAATCGCCTTGTTAAATCTGTAAAAGCAACTGCGAAAGAATCAGGTAATAAGATAAAGAGTGAGGAGATTGCAAAACGCCTTGGCTTTACAAAGTCTTATTTTACTGAACTCTTGAAGGGTAGTCTTGCTGTGAAAGAAGAACACATTGAAGTGTTCAAAGCTCATTTTAGTAAAGAGTTAAGTGCAGATGAAAAGCCTGCGCCAGCGGGTGATTCCTTGAATAGAGAACGTGCACTGATTAAAGTGTTATTACACGAAGTGGCAAAATTAAAATCAGCAGCTACAGGTGTAGCTATAGAAACAGTGTTGCAGGAATTTGAGCAGGATGCCAGATCAATAATGAATGAGTTGAATAATCAGAAATGATTAGAATAATTTAGTAGTCAGTTAGAATATCAGTAGCCATTAATTTGCCACCTTCTCCATTCTCTTAACCCACATCTTCATTACAATCTTCATCAAGATCAATGCTCAATACCTTATCAATGGATCAGGGTAATTATTTAAATGATTTATCGGGGAATCTTGTTTTTGTGTAGGAGTAAAATACCAGACCAGGGAAGCCTTGTCTGTGATAATTTGCTGCTTTTGTCTTTTTACTTTCTTGTTTTTCTTAACTTTTTTTACCTGCATTTTCATAACTGTTTCGATTAATGAAGCTCATAACGAATCAAATGAAAAATCATTTGTCCGAAATGTAAAAGCGGAGTATTCACTACGCCTTAATTGAATACCTCAAGTAAATAATGGAAACGCGATATGTACATTCAAACAACCTTACACGTTACTTGAATTGCCCGGTTGGTTACGGCAGGTGCCCTCCGAAAATATTTGTAAGAGAAGGCAAAGTGAAATTAATAATATTATCTGAATAAAATAAATGACGTTTTCTCGTAACCCACTAAGAAGTTTTTTGATCAGTCTTCTTGTCAACTTTTCCAGGTACTGGTTTTACAACATCTAAAGTAAAGTACCAACCTAATTCACATGCTCTTTTTAAAGGTTGTTTAGCTTTTCTTTTGCTAGCTTTTTTTTGCATACTGGAATCAGTTTTAAGAAATGACATACTGTGCGCCAACTTTTAATTGACACCAATCAGATAGTGTATTTCCCCTGTTTACGTTTTATCCAACGAACGAACCTGATTCTAAAGACCCTAGAGGTCCTTCATGAGACTCTCAGTATTTGCGATTGCAGCTGTTTATTTTATAACTATAACAAGCAGGGCAAAACTACTCAAAATATTTATATCAAAATCAATACACCCCTATCTTAATTCTGAAAAATAAATACTTTTAAAAGCCATGTTACATTATCTCTCTTAATGCAACATAAAAGATTTTCCCCTAGCGTTTCCTGGCTTTTTCACTCTCCAGGTTCATTACTTTTTGTTCCAGCAGTATAACCCGCACATTCATATCATTCCCGCTTTTTTCACTTTTCTCCTGGAAAGACCTCTGTCCTTCATCCTGTTTATTCTGCACAGATTCTAAACGTTGCTGTTCGTTTAACAATGCACGTATATCATTTTTCATAAAAAGGAGGAATGAGGTAATCATTATGACATTCGTCAATATCATAATCATATCAGTGCTACTAAATCTAACATTGTCCCAATTCATAATTTTCGTCTTTTAGTGATTTATCTTAATGATCTTGTTTAAAGAGGCTCTGAACATCCATTAATGTAACAGCCTTGTTTTTTACTATATTTGCGTGGTAGTTTCTTAATGCAAATATATGTATGATATTCGTACAAAATTATTTTAAATGTATGATTATCGTAGTTTTTGAAAATCTATAAAGATTTAACCTCTTATTTAATGAAACTCATAGAAGAGTACAATCACCTTGTTAAATCTGTAAAGACAAACGCGAAAGCATCAGGTAATAAGATTAATAACGAGGATATCGCAAAACGCCTTGGTCTTACAAGAACTTACTTCTCCGGATTACTGGGGGGGAGTGTTGCCGTAAAAGAAAAACATATAGAGGACTTCAAAGCTCACTTCAGTAAAGAGCTAAGCACAGGTATAAAACCTGCAACCGCAGGTGATCCCTTGAACAGAGAACGTGCAATGATAAAAGCGCTTTTACATAGATTCGCCAAACTGGAAGCAAAAGTTACGGATCGCCCAATACAGGAGATATTGGATGAATTAGAAGAAGATATCATTTTACATCTGAATGATCTGAATAAGACTAACTAATCTTCAATGACATTTTAAGGGATTCATTTAATTGTTAACCGGATGTGAATAGACTTAAAATTCACAATACTACTACATCATGACAGATTGGTCTGCTAAGTATTCTTTAATTGCCAGTCTTTGTATTCACTTCTTTCACCCACTCCTTTGGCAAAAGAAAATACCATCTTAAATCACAGTGCTGCTGTTTAATCTTTTTGTCCCGCACCTTTCCATCACGCTTCTTTTTACTCTTTTTTGCTTGCATTCTACTCAAACATTAAGGTTAATAAAATGGGAAAGAATGATATTACATTAACTAAATGATTAGCTAACACATCACATAACATACCCTGCTAAAGCAGGCAAATCATAACATTCACGAAATTTCAAAGTTGGTATGTCCAATCAGAATGATCTTACGTATCAATCAGATCGCCCGGTTGGTTACGGCGTTTGCTTTCTAATCTGGAGTTTGCGCGTAAGTAAAAAGCAGGGCAATATTACTAATATTATTTGAACGTAGTATAATAAATTATTCACATTCCTGTGAATAACTCCTTAGTTGTCAATATTAATATCAGTATCCTATTTACGTAGTAATACTCTGAATGTTATCCCGCCTGAAAATTTGAAATTTTTATACAGCTGCCCCAACCTTTTATATCAAAAATACAGTTTCTTTATATGGTAGCATTTGCCTTAACCCATCATATATCCTATATAATGAAACGCACATATTTAACTCTAATAACCACAATCCTTCTTTTTGCCTGCCAGAAAGATGCAAAAGAGATCCTGACAATATTAAGACCGGAATACATCAAAACAAGTATCCAGGGTAAAATACTGGATGATAACCAACAACCGGTTGCAGGGGCTACTGTTGTAATAGGCAAACACACTACCAGAACAAACGCCAGAGGTATTTTTCGCTTAGACAGTATAGATGTTGATATTCACGCCAGTGTTGTAAAAGTCTCCAAAACCGGTTACTTCAACGGGTTCAGGACATTCGTCGCCAATAAAGGCATCCTCAATTTTGTACAGCTGCAACTAATTACCAGTAATATCGCCGGCAAATTTGCCGCCGCAAATGGTGGAACGGTTACTGTACCCAATGGTGGTTCTATCACCTTTACAGGGGGGAGTATTGTCACTGCAGCCACTAATGTCGCTTACACAGGTAACGTGAATGTAAGCGCTCATTTCATAAATCCTATCCTGCCGGAATTGCCGCAGGTAATGCCGGGAGACTTAAGAGGTATCACCACCACCGGCCAGGAGAAAAGCTTACAATCCTTCGGAATGATGGCTGTAGAACTGACAGATGACGCAGGCGTTAAATTACAGCTGTCAAAACCGGCTACGCTAACTATGCCTGTTCCCGCAACCCTAAGAGCCACAGCTCCTGCAACGATACCATTATGGTCATTCAATGAAACAAATGGTCTGTGGAAGGAAGAAGGAACCGCTACAAAAAAAGATACCAGCTACATAGCTACCGTTACTCATTTTTCCTATTGGAATTGCGATGTACCATACCCCAAAGTTAGCTTTCAGGCAGTGGTAACAGGAACAAACGGAGAGCGAATGTTCGATATGTTAGTGCGGATGAAGGTAGAAAATGAAAATTATTATGCGTATGGACGTACGGACAGTACAGGCAAAGTATCCGGATATATTCCTGCCGGTAAATCGCTGGAGATTACAATAACTAACAAATGTGGTAATATAGTGTATATTAAAAAAGCAGGGCCGTTTACACAGGACGCAGATCTTGGAATACTTGGTGTTTCAATTCCTTATGGCGGAAACGTTATTATCTCCGGGATGGCCGTTAATTGTAATGGAGCACCTGTTACAAAGGGTAATGCATTTATCTTTCTTGAGGATAATTATTACAGTGCAAAGATCAGTAATGGTAGCTTTACTTTTAGTATGGACAGATGTGATATGAGCCCCACAGAAGTAAGCCTTACAGTGCAGGATGAAGATGCATCCAAAGAAAGTGCTCCTTCAACATTTAATATAACAGCAGGAACATACAATGTGGGAACATATGCTGCCTGTGCTATTTCCACTGTAGAATACTTTAATATTACGGTTGACGGAACAGCTTACACCGCAATACCCAACGATTCGTTAACAGGATTTTCTTACTGGAACAATAGAAACAATGTAAACATGAGTACAAATAAGATATGGTTTAATACCTATGCAGATGGTACTACTACCGGTACATTTCAGCTCAGTGATATTTCACTTCGTACAGAAAAAGAAAGTTATGATGAAGATATGCTTAGTCATGCTACGAATCAGATGACTTTTACGGAGTATGGTGGAGTAGATAAATATGCAGCAGGTACATTTTCCGCTAAAATGATAGGGCGGACGACTAGCAACAATATAAATATCAGTGGCAGCTTCCGCCTGAAAATTCGATAAATGAATGAAATAAGGGAACAACTCATTTGCGTAACAATATCCTGAATGTTGTTCCCTTATTCAATTCCGAGGATTTCACAATTAACCGGCCTTTATGATAATCTTCTATAATCCGCTTGGCTAAGGATAGGCCCAATCCCCAGCCACGCTTCTTAGTACTGAACCCCGGTTTAAACACTCTCTCGAAATTGCCCTTGGGAATACCCTTACCAGTGTCCATGATATCTATAATAATATGTGCAGGGTAACTCTCTATATAAATATCAATCGCTCCTTTCCCTTCCATAGAATCCAGCGCGTTCTTTAGCAGGTTTTCTATTACCCAGTCGAACAGGGAAGGGGAAATCATAGCAGGGATCTCATTCTCCTGGGTATGCATGGTAAAAAGTACTTTCTGCGGCGCCCTCTTCTTAATATATATCATCATCGCTTCCACTTGCTGGATCACATCTTTTTCTTCCAGTTGTGGCACACTGCCTATTTTAGAAAAACGCTCGGTGATCAGTTTCAGACGATCTACATCTTTACGCAGTTCTGTAGCCACCATTTCATTGCCTTCGCTTTCTTTCAGCAACTCTATCCATGCCTCTATAGAGGAGAGAGGGGTTCCCAACTGATGGGCCGTCTCTTTGGCCATACCCACCCATACCAGGTTCTGAGTGGCCCGGTTAGTACTGGAAAGGGCTATGAGTACCAGGAATATAAAAAAGGCGACTACCACCAGCTGTATATAAGGGTAGTACCGTACCTGCTTCAAAATTAAAGAGTCGCCATAATAAATAAAGTTATACTGTCTGGTCCGCCCATCGATCTCCATTACAAAAGGAGGGTGTTGCTTCCGGAAGATATCCAGCTGCTCCTGTATATAGTCGGTATCATTGGCAAGACTTACACTGTCCAGGTTCCTGGAATCTATGATGTGGCCTTCTTTATTGGTGATAATAACGGGAATGGAAGTATTGTTTGTGATGATTTCTGCCGCCAGGTTGATATTAGTTTCGTCAGAGGCCTGCAGTAATTCGCGGTTGGCAGCCACCCAGGTAGCTACCTTTTTAGTCTCTTCCAGTTCAATCTTGCTGGCAAGACTGCTGACATACCATATAGTGCCCACAACAATGATCACTGCTGTAGATAACAATACGAATTTCCAACCTATAAACTTTTTAAACATATCAGCATCTAAATTAAGATTATAATTTGTTGCATATTTGCAACGCTAAAATTTATTATTTCACGCATAAAGAGAACGCTTTGTCTGCATTGCCATCTGTAGCGGTTGTTATTCTTAACTGGAATGGACGTAGTTTCCTGGAGCAATTCCTGCCATCTGTCTGCAGGTCTACCTATAGGAACCTGGAGCTGTATGTGGCAGATAATGCTTCTACAGACGACAGCGTGGCATTTGTGCGTACTCATTATCCTCAGATAAAGATCATCCTCAACAATGAAAATAATGGGTTCGCCGGGGGATATAATGCTGCTTTACAGCATGTAAAGGCAGATATCTACGTGTTGCTGAACCAGGACGTGGAAGTGGAACCCGGCTGGATAGAGCCTGTAGTAGCACAGATGCAGCGGGATCATCACATTGCTGCCTGTCAGCCGAAACTGCGTGCTTTCCATGATAAAGGAGAGTTTGAATATGCCGGAGCAGCAGGAGGATGGATGGATATCCTCGGTTATACGTTCTGCCGTGGCAGGATTTTGTATACCACAGAAGGGGATGAGGGGCAGTATAATGATGAACAGGATATTTTCTGGGCTACCGGGGCCGCTTTGTTCATCCGTGCATCCTGTTTTCATGAAATGCATGGTTTTGATGCTGATTTCTTTGCACATATGGAAGAGGTTGACCTCTGCTGGCGACTGAAAAGGGCCGGTTACAGAATCTGCTACTGCCCGGAATCTACTGTGTATCATGTAGGAGGGGGGAGTTTACCCCAGGGGAATCCCCGTAAACTGTACCTCAACTTCAGGAATAACCTGATGATGCTCTGGAAGAACCTGCACCCGGCAGACAGATGGATCGTATTGTTCCAACGTTTCTTCCTGGATGTACTGGCAGCGGTAAAGAGCCTGGTAGCAGGTAAACCGGCAGATATGAGGGCCGTATACAGGGCTTACCGGCATTACTGGAAATGGCGCCGTACCTACGACCGCTCTAAACATCCGCTTCCGGAGAAGAGATTACTGGAGCTGAGTGGTGTTTTTCATGGGATTATGATCTGGAGATATTATTTCCTGAACAGAAAGACTTTCCGCACACTGGAAAAATAACTTTATTTCCTTTGATTATTATCTGACATGATGTAAGTTTGCAATGCGAAATAATATAGCTATGGAACAAAATACTGTTGAGAACAAGAACGACTTTACCGGTAGCTGGGTATCATCTTCCCGCTTCCTTTTTTATGTAACAGTGATCTGCCTGCTTTCTTTTGTATTGGGTGGATGCTATAACCTGTACAAACACCGTTATGCGGGTAAACCAGAAGTAGTGGTACCTGAGAACACACTGTACAATCCTAAGTATAAATAAGCGATTCAGCGATATTTCTTTCAGACCCCCTTGGCTTTGCTAAGGGGGTTTTTGTTTTTGGGCCTATTGGGATAGTTGATTTCCGTACTTCCCTAAAACAAAAAAGTCCTGATATTGCAAAATATCAGGACTTTTAAAAAGAGCGGAAGACCGGGCTCGAACCGGCCACCCCGACCTTGGCAAGGTCGTGCTCTACCAAATGAGCTACTTCCGCATGTGTGTTTGTAAAGATCTTTTTTCCCGATTGGGATTGCAAATGTAAGATATTGTTTGAATCCACAAAATAAAAGCAACATTTTTTTTAATAATTGTCCCATTTAATTACTTGTATAATTGACAGTTATTTTTTCTATCTTAGCGACTGTTCCGCGTCTTCACCGTTAAATATTAAAAATGAAAAGCAAGTCTCCTTTCTTATTATTGTTACTATTTGTATGTAATGTGCATGCACAAAATACTGCCAGCCTCGTTATCCAGAGCAAATCAGATCATACTATCAGCCGGCATATTTATGGTCAGTTCTCAGAACATCTGGGCAGATGTATCTATGATGGCTTTTGGGTTGCTCCCAGTCTGGACGTTCCTAAAAAAGACAGAATCAGATTGGATATAGTAGAAGCTTTAAAGAAAATAAAAATCCCGAATTTACGCTGGCCAGGTGGCTGCTTTGCAGATGAATACCACTGGCGCGATGGGATCGGTCCACGTGATCAGCGTCCTAAAATGGTAAACACCAACTGGGGTGGCGTAACGGAAGATAACAGCTTCGGTACGCATGAATTCCTGGACCTCTGCGAACTCCTGCATTGCGAACCATACGTATCTGCCAACGTGGGCAGTGGCACTGTAGAAGAAATGGCTAAATGGGTGGAATACCTGAACTTTGATGGCGTGAGCCCACAAAGTACCATCCGCGCACAAAACGGCCATCCGGCACCCTTTAAAGTGAGCTTCTGGGGTGTAGGGAACGAAAGCTGGGGATGCGGTGGCAATATGACTGCCGCTTTTTATGCAGATCAATATCGTCGCTATGCTACCTACGCACGCAATTACCCGGGCGCTCCGCTAAAGAAGATCGCCAGCGGTGCCAGCGACTTTGATTTCAACTGGACAGAAACCATCATGAAACAAGTGCCTGTGAATGATATGTGGGGAGTTTCTCTTCATTATTACACCGTTCCGCAGACCTGGCAGGATAAAGGCTCAGCTACCAGCTTCGACGAAAAACAATACTTCACTACTATGAAGAAATGTCTGCTGATGGATACCGTTGTAACCAAACATGCTGCTATCATGGATAAATACGATCCTAAAAAGAAAGTAGCCCTGGTAGTGGACGAATGGGGCGTATGGACTAACGTGGAGCCTGGTACAAACCCTGGTTTCCTTTATCAGCAAAACAGCCTTCGTGATGCACTGATAGCAGGTTCTACACTCAATATCTTCAATAATCACAGTGATCGTGTACGTATGGCGGAACTGGCACAAACCATCAATGTGCTGCAGGCCCTTATCCTTACTAATAAGGAGAAGATACTGCTTACACCTACCTATCACGTATTCGACCTTTATAAAGTACACCAGGATGCGGCTTACCTGCCCATCACCCTCAACAGTCCTGCATATAAATCAGGCAATGAGGAGATTCCTGCTGTAAATGTCTCTGCTTCCCGCGATTCCAGTGGTGCAGTGCACATCTCTTTCGTAAATCTCAATCCTAAAGAAAAGATCACGGTGAGTACCAGTCTGGATGGTGTGCAATGGAAAGGTGTAACAGGGCAAATCCTGACATCTGCCAAATTCACTGACGTTAATACATTCGAACAACCTGACAAGATACATATCGTACCTTTCTCAGGAGCAAAGAAACAAGGAGATAAGCTGGTAGTAGAATTACCAGCAGAATCAGTTGTAGTACTTGAACTGAAGTAATAATACATTTTGTAACAAAACATAATAGGCTCCGTTAGGAGCCCCGTGTTTGTAGCAAAAATCTATCTTCTACATAATAGACTCCGTTAGGAGTCCCCTAATATTCGCTTTTAGGGGACTCCTAACGGAGTCTGTGTTTTGTTGTTTAATGTGTTTGCTACAAACACGGGGCTCCTAACGGAGCCTTTTGCCTGTCTGCTAATACTTTTGAGACGTATTTTATAACACAAACACTTCATCACAACATACCGAAGCCTTTTTCCCAGGCCCTGCGGCCCTCCATGAAGGCATATCCGTCAAACATTTGCCAGTTACACGAATATAACGTGTACCCACCCCCGGTAGCTGAAAATGAAAGTTATTGATCTTAACATCATAATCCTCCCCGGCCAGAGCAGACACCTGCTGAGAAGAAACTGATTTAAAATTCACCCCATCATCAGAGGTCTCAATTATAATATCAGAAGGATTAAAAATATAATGCCTTGGGTCCTGTAAGAAATTCATCTGCACCTCTTTCACAGTTTTCACCTTTCCTAAATCTATAGTAGCTACAAGATCTTTTCCATAGATAAATAACCAGTTAGTACTAAAATCTTTATCCCCCTGCAAGCCATCTGTCAACGTCTTTTCTTTCTTGGCAGGATACTCTTCTGAATAAGGATTTGCCAGTTTCACCGGTGCCTGAAACGCCAGGCTGTTAATCCATTTACGGCTGAAGATAACATTCCATTCCTGCTGATAAGCATCCGGGGAAAGCCCGCCTTCCGACAATTCTTTCACCCCTGCATCCTTACATTGTGCTACAAACTTTTGTACCCTTACAGGCCATCTCGGATTTACTATATAGGTACCATTTTCAGGAATCAGATATCCATACTTTTCAGCACCAAAGAAACGCGACTGCTGCAATACCGTATACTCAAGCGGTAATCTCGCATTATACACCCGTGTTAATAAAGTCTTATTTCCATCTACTGCTTTCTCCGCTTTATCAAGTAACAAAGAGTATTGATCGATTGCCTCAGCAGATAAATAATCCTTAAAATTATTCACAGGATTACCGTAAATATCCAGGGGGGCTTTAGTATTATGGAGATTTGTAGTTAATGCCTGCATATATTGAGCCATAAACGTACCCGCCTTTCCGTAATACCCATCCAAAAAATCAGTAGTAATATCAGCCGCAGGGTTCCACAATAGTTTCGCCTGTACATAAGTATTGAAAAATTCCATATCACCATATGTCTCCCCGCTACCCTGGGAGAAAACCCCCTTCACCTTTTTAGAAAGAAGATATTGCAGATTAGGTTGTAAATTATTATAATCAGGAAATGGTGCCAGGTAATTGGTAAACTGTGTAGTATAATCCCAAAGGAAAAGATTTCCGGTGATAGCGCCCCAGGCTTCCAGGTTCTTTCTGAAAGCCGCAGCAGACGGAGTAGTGCTTAAAGGGTCCTGCCGGTAAGCATCAATGCTACTCAGCATAATATACACGTTGTCGGAAGGCTTTGTATGTAAGGGTGGTTTCGCGGTATTCAGATACGCTAACGTAGTAAAAGATTGCGAAGGAAATTTCGCTGCCACACGGTTCACAAAACGAATCAGTGAACCAGATGGTCCACCTTCTTCTTTATTGATTTTACTACACTGGTCACAGGTACAAAATCCACCACCATCTTCAGCAGCAATAGACCAGTATAACGCATCAGGATTATCCGCTATCGCCTTCCGGAAGTAATCAACGGTGATATTAAACACCTGCTCATTACTCAGGCAAAGTTGTGTAGCCTGGCGCTGCCCGTTCACCAGTGCATAATATTCGGGATGCGTAGAAAAATATGTTTTAGGTGGAATCAGTTTAAAGAAAGAATGCCCCCATAATCCCCAGAGGTCTTCAAAACGATGCAGCTTATGCCATTCCAGGTATTCATTATCAAAAGCAGGAGGGTAGTAGGTTTCCCTGTAGATAAAAGCAGGTTCCTGTTTATCCATCAGCTGTTGCTGAATATGAAGATTGGTACTGTGAGGCACAAGAGCAGGTGCATCCGCATACATTCTGCAACCGAAATACGTTTCCAGTAAAGTATATACACCGTATAAAACACCTTTACCACCACCGCCTTTTATATACAGATGCTGATTATCAGTAGCAATGAAAAAACTCTCATTTTTGAGCTTGCCGGTATTGAACTTTTCAGCATGCCCGGTATTACCAATGAATATAGCTGGTTGTAAAGTAAGTGCGGTTTCATTAATGATTTTAAAAGACGCGCCGGAGAGTCTTTTCAGGTAATCCTGTAATTTATTAGCCGCATTGATTTCAGTTTTGGAAGCACCTTCAGGTAAAACAATCACATACCTGGTAGTCCCGTTTACTACAAGATTGAGATCTCCTGAAGGAGAATGACAATTCGTAAGCAGGGTCATGAACAATAATAAACAATGCATCATCCGGAACATATTTAAAATTTACGCTGAAGCATAATGTAGATGTCATATTGATTCTGGTAAGTAGAAGTAGAGATCTTCTGATTGATCCAGGTACCAAAAAGCCCCACTGTAGTACGGTATTTAAACGTTTTCTGATAACCTGCACCTACACTGCGGGTCAATAACCCTGCCAGTTGCGGGAACTGGATCAACCTGCTTCTGTCGTCCGGAGAAGTACCCAGTCCTGCTGTAAAGGACAGGTAATCCTGCTGACGGTTCATATAATAGCGGGTAGTGAGATTAAAGGAAGTATAAGACTTTGGAGACTGACTGATATAATAAGCCCTGAAATTCACCCAGAAGTCTTTCCATGTTTTAGCAATGGATGCCACACCGGAAACACTGGTGGAACTGTCTGCATTCAGATAACGTATACCTAACTCACCCTCAATATTATGTTTGAAAGTTTTGAAGATAGAGTATGCAAGACGCATTTTAGCAAAAGCCACTTCATTGGAATAAGTAGCCAGTGCATAAGAGTATAACTTAGGATTGTGGATATAATACAATTCCGCTTCCCCCTGTAATCCCGTTCCCTGGGCACGACCCGCATAATTCAACCTCGCAGCATAAGAACCCCGCTTTATAAAGTGACGGTATTCCAGCGTCGCAATATTGTACTTGCCTTCTGTATAATCATAACTGGAATGCAGGTAATACATTCCAAACTGGTCTTTCATGATCTTACTATGCAGGTAATCCGCATAATCTGCATTTGCAGGCGTATTATGGACCAGTACAACAGAGTCCGCAGTAACTGCCGCCGGGCCATACATCTTCAGAAATTCAAGCGTTGTAGCGCGTTTCTGCAAGAAGATTTCATCGGTTGGATAATACCGTAACCCCTGGTTGGAATATAATAAAGCGCTATCATACTCTTTTTTGGTATTCAGGGTATTGATGGTATACAGCAAAGCCATAGAGTCTTTCCTGTTGATAGCCAGTATCTGTTTAAAAGTTGTCAGTGCGCTGTCCAGGGAATTATTCTTCATAGCAGCATTACCCGATGCCAGCAGTCCCTCTGTATAAGCGGTCCTGTATTTGATCGTAAAAGGATAACGCTGCATCATCTGATAAGTAATCACATTTGCTTCATCATACCGTTTCATCTCCGTCAGCACACTGGCTTTTTTCAGCAGCAGATCTTTATTATCCGGGTAGTACTGTAATGCCTGGTCCGCATAGAGAAGGGCACTGTCTGGCTGTCCGACAGCCATCTCAAGATTAATCAGATAGTTAAGCGCATCGAGGTTATTGGGAGATTGCGCTATTACTTCCCTGAACTGCCCTGCCGCTAAATCATACTCCTCTGATTTCAAAAGAATACGGCCCGCAGTCAGACGCAAATCGACAAGGTCGGCAGAGAACTTCTGATCTGAAGGGTGTTTACTCAACAGCTGTTCCACAATCTCCGCCGCCTCATCGTACTGCCCCATATCTGCCAGCACACTGGATTTCTTAATTAAGAAGCGCACATTATCAGGGTTAGAAGCGATTGCTTTATCCAGTACCTGCAACGCACGTACAGGATCTTTCTGACTGATATAGGTATTCGCCATCATATCCAGGGCAGTGGTATCAGAAGGATCAGCCTGTAAGGCTTTCTCAAATTCTGCCAGTGCAAGATCGTATTGCTGCTGTGCTAAATAATCACGCCCACTGGCTATTTTCAACGCTGTAAAATGACTGCGCATATCTGCAGAAGAATTACCAAGGCGCAGCTTTTCCGCCAGCGCGGCTGCTTCTGTAAACTTACGGTCGCTTTCCAGTACGTCCATCTTTAATCCTAACAAACGCTGATCATTCGGAGAAGTTTTCAGCCCCCTGTTAATCCAGGCTAGCGCCTCACGATAAGCCCCACGGGACATGCTCATACCTATCACCTTATCCAATGCTTCCCTGTTACCCGGGTTCTTCTCTAATATCCCCTGGTATAACAGGTAAGGGTCTACGTTCGCATACCAGGCAGCGGCTTCCATGCGCAGCGATGTTTCCATGCCACGCGCTTTCCCGTCATTCGGATAACGTTTCAATATCACCTGCAACATGTTCAGCGCTTCCGCATAATCATGAGTATCCTGCAATAATCCCAGTTTACGCATCATCAGGTCATAGGAACCTGGATTAGCTGCCAGCTCTGCATTCACCTGCTCAATAGCCCTTGTATAACTACCACTACGGATATACATGCCTGTGATTGCATCCTTGGCTTCCCTGTTCTCAGGATTCAGCATCAGTGCCTTCTCATAGTTCTGCTGTGCAAGAAGACTGTTTCCTCTTGCCTGGTAGTAGTGTCCTGCCAGCAGGAAGTGACCGGTATATGCTTTCTGAACAGTCGTGTCACCTGAATTTTTTTCCAGTAAAGCATTTGCATATACTCCACCCTGGTAGAAATTCTGTGCCACATCCAATACTGCCAGTTTTTTCAGCATCAGGTCTCTGTCGCCCGCAAAATGATAAAGGGCTTCATCTACATAACACTCCGCTTCTTCATATCTCTTATCACTGATTTCAATATTGATAGCATACAGGTAAGCATCCTTGTATAAAGGATCTTTTTCCAGTACTTTCTTTACATATTTCCTGGCCAGTTCATAATTACCTGTTAACAGGTACAATCTGCCCAGCAGCAGTTCCTGGTCTGTAAAATTGGATCTTTTTGCCAGTGCCTGTTGAGATAACTGTATCGCTTTCTGATAATGCTGCTGTTTGGTTTCCTGTACAGCTTCATTATACAGCTCATCTGCATCCTTCTCTTTTTTGAATAGCTGTGCCTGCGTCTGTAACGACAAACAAAGCACTGCACCGAAAAGCATATATTTAAAAACGGACATCATACTAACTTAAATGTTTGCAGGTTTCTTTTTACCAAATCCCTGGCGCTGCATATTTCCCCAGCTATGTTTTTTACCGATCATAAAGAAATAATAACCACGAAGGGCAAAGAACACAATGAGAGGATGATATACAAAAGGTTCTATAAAGGCCATTAATGCTAATCCTATCACCTCCTTCCAGGTTTTATAATACTGATAGGTCTTCTGGTCCCACAGTACTGCCAGTGTGGTAATCATGATAGAATACAGATACACGAACAGCAATAAGATGAGCGCATAATGCCAGTTGATATTACCTGTAATAATGAGATAGATATAATAGAGAATACCTGTAAATTCAATGATAGGGGCCAGGAACTCAAAGAACAGGTTATAAGGTAATACAATCAGCCCTAACTTTCTGTAATGAGGATTGAAGATTACTTTTCTGTGTATAGTAATGATCTCGGCCAGTCCGCGGCCCCAGCGGGTACGCTGACGGCTGAAGACCTTCATATTGGGTGGCCCTTCTGTCCAGCACTGTGTAGTAGGAATATACCGGATGGCGTACTTCAGTTTGTTATCGATCATATAGGTGCACATGCGTGTCACCATATCCATGTCTTCTGCAAAGGATTTACTATCGTACCCACCGGCTTTAATCGCAATCTCCTTATCAAACAACCCTAACCCACCGGACACATTCGGTACGCAGTTGATCACGCTCCAGCCTACTTTTCCCAATACATATGCACGCAGGTATTCCATCTCCTGGAAACGTGGCAGCCACTTTTCAGGAGGGCGTACACGCGTAATCACGCCTTCATCAATTTCGCAGGAGTTGGCAATACGCAGGGTAGCTCCTGTGGCAATAACACGTATACTGTCTTCTACCATATGCACGTAACCGCATTCCGGGCAGGGTTCGCCTATTTCTTTGATCTTTTTATGCTCTTCATCCATGAAGGGCTTGATCATGCGTAACAATGTATCTTTCTCAATGATACAGTCCACGTCCGTACACAGGAAGTAATCATGGGCTGCGGCATTAATCCCTGCGTTAGATGCATCCGCCTTACTCTTCCCATTTATTTTATCTATCACTACCAGTTTGTCGTATGCACTGTTGGTAGATTTGAACAATCTTTTTACCGGCTGAGATTTAATACGTTCGTTATAGGCAAAATCCACCTGTACCAGTTCAAACTCATCTATCAACTTCTGTAACGTTTCATCTGTACTCCCATCATTCACAATGATCACTTCAAAACGTGGGTAGTTTAACGTTAGCAGTGAGCGTACATTGGAGATGATGGTTACAGCCTCATTGAATGCCGGGGCAATGATGGATATACCTGGTGCCAGCGGAGACTGTAACAGTTTGTTATAGTCCACATAACTGTTCTTCCGCTGGAATTTAATAATCCCACGCAGAGACAGTACTGCCAGCAACGCATACATGAACAGCATGGTACAGCCATACACGAATACGAAGCCTTCATAAAAATTCTTAAACAGTTCCAATATCTCAGTTCTTTATATTGTTATTCTATTTTGCTGCAGCAGTCTTGAATCCGCGTCGCTGCATATTCCCCCAGGTACTTTTCTTACCTGTGAGGAAGTAAAAATATCCTCTCAGTGCAAATATGACTATCAAAGGATGATATAAGAAAAACTCCATGAAAGGAGTCATGCAGAGATAAGCCACTTCCCGTCCTGTTTTGTAATACCTGAACGTCAGCTGATCCCACAATATGGCTAGTGTGGTGATCATCACGGAATAGGTATATACAAAGAGTAACAGTATGATAGCAGTAGGCCAGTTAATAAGTCCCAGGCAGGTCATTACAATATAGTAGATGATACCAGTGAACTCTATAACCGGCGCCAGTAATTCAAAGAAGAAATTATAAGGAAAGATGATCAGCCCCATTCTTCCGTAGCGCGGGTTCATGAACATGTTGAAGTGAGCGGTCATCAGCTGAGCCAGACCTCTGGACCAGCGGGTACGCTGACGGTTAAATACTTTAACAGTTACAGGTGCTTCTGTCCAGCATAATGTTTTAGGAATATAACGGATGGCGTAATTGATCTTGTTATCATAGGAATAACGGCACATTCTCGTCATCAGTTCCATATCTTCACCAAAGGAGCTATGATCATATCCACCGCTGCGGATGGCCACTTCTTTATCAAATAGGCCTAATCCGCCGGATACATTAGGGACACAGTTCAGCAGGCTCCAGCCCATCTTTCCCAACACAAATGCCCTGATGTATTCTACTTCCTGGAACCGGGCCAGCAATTCTTTTGGTGGGCGCATACGCGTCATTACACCTTCATCAAATTCACAGGAATTGGCAATACGTAGTGTAGCGCCTGTAGCAATTACTCTTTTATTCTCTTCCTGCATAACTGGTTTTATCAGTTCCAGCAGTGTGTTTTTATCAAGAATACAATCCACGTCCGTACATACAAAGTAATTGTATGCGGCAGCATTGATAGCTGCATTAGATGCATCAGCCTTACTCTTCCCATTCACTTTATCAATGATCATCAATTTAGCATAGGCCTGGTTGGTAGATTTATAGATCCCTCTTACAGGTTGTGTCTGTATCTTGGCATTATAGGCAAAGTCTACCTTTATCAGCTCAAATTCATTGATCATCTGTTCCAGGCTGTTATCCGTGCTGCCATCATTTACAATGATGATTTCAAATTTTGGGTAATTCAGCGTTAGCAATGAACGTACATTGGAGATGATGGTCATTCCTTCATTGAACGCAGGAGCCAGTACTGTAATGCCTGGTGCAAGGGGAGAGCCGAGCAGTGTTACATCCTGCTTAAAGTTATCTTTTTTGGCATAAGCTCTTACAGAGATCATGGAGAACACTGCCAGCAAAGCATAAGTAACAAGCAACACTGATCCATACACGAAAACCGTGTTTTCATAAATCCTTGCAAGGGTATCCCAGATACTAGTACTTTCCATCTCCCGACTAAAATTTTATTAATGGATTCATGCAGTGTTTCAGGATCAGTTTATTTTCCAGGGTAGCTGTATCTATCAACTCCTGTATCAGCCCCTTGGCAGCCCAGGCATTTCTGATCAGAGATTTAGCTGCATGTTTGCGTACTTCAAAATCGGTGGAGTGCAGGAATTCCTGTCTCAGGAAATCCACATGTTTACCACTGCTGATCCGGCCTAATGCCTTGAGTATTTCCAGGCGGCAGTTTAATGGCTGACTGTTATACATATGGATCAGCTTCTCCTGTACCTCTTCTATTTTCAGTTTGCCAAGGCAGTTGATGGCATCAGCACGCAGGTAATGATCTTTTGTGTCCAGCAGTTTTACAACTGCATGTACTGCGCTCAGCTGATTATAATGTACTACCAGCTTCAGGCAAAAGGATACGATCGTTTTATTGGAAGAGTAGGTAATCCACTGTGCAAAGTTGGGAATAGCGATATGCTCAGTAGTAGAAATGATTTTAAACAGTTCAACCTGATCCCACAGCAACAGTGGTTCTGTTACGACATCAAAGAATTTGAAGGGTTCATTTTTACTCAGTTTGATATACGCATGCCTGGCAGCAGCCCGTAATTCACGGTTATTGCTGTTGGTCAGTGGCAGAATGGTTACGTCTGCTATAGACATATTCATATTGGTGAGTTCAGCCAGTGCCTGTACTTTTTTATCCCATTTATGGGACTTCATTTTCTTCAGGGAATCTTTATCCAGGTTCAGCTGAATATATAAATTACGCAGTTGCTCACCCATGGAACCACGTACGTTATTGCGGTAATGGATCAGGCGGTCGATCAGTGCTTCACGGGCCCAGCGGTGTTCAAAAACAGGAAGACGGAACACTTCTATTGGCAGCTGTACCTGTTCGGCAGGTGTATCACTGAACAATTCGTCATTCAGCAGAATGTGTTCCATCAGCAGATTATCGATTACCGGGTGCAGACTGGCCAGTTTCTTTTCGCGCCGGTAAGCCTTGTATCTTCCCCGGAGTATAGACAGGTAGGCAAGGATGGTGCAGGTTATAGCAACAACAATAAATATGAAAGCTATCTGTATGCTTAGTGGAGCATACCTGAATTCATAAAAGCTAAATTCCATAATAGGATTGGTCAATTAGTCGTCAATAAGCAGGAAACCGTGTATTCCATTACTTGTTATATTGCATCAGTAATCTCTTTACTCTGATGAGCAGTTCTCCCGGAATAACAGGTTTTTTCAGGAAGTCATCGGCTCCCAGTTTAAATCCTTCAAGGATCATAGCCTCGTTCCCTGCATTAGAAACAATAATTACCGGAATTGGTTTACCCTCTTTCCTGTTTTTTACTTTGCTCAGTATTTCAAAGCCATTGGCATATGGCATCATAATATCAGTAATAATCAGGTCGTAATTGTAGTTGGTGTCTTCCAGGCGTTGGAAGGCTTCCTTCCCATTGGTCACATGTTCAATCTGATAGTCTTCTTTATGCAAGATTCTTTCCACAATTTTTGGCATCACTTCATCATCTTCTACTAGCAGAATTTTACTCATAAATTGGCTTTAATTGGTGGTATATGGTTTAATATTATTGTGCTCATGTGAGGCAGTTATATTTTTCATTGTCCTAATGGTTCAACTATATACTTACTATAAATCAGTCAATTGGGATTTACTGAAAATGAAAAAATACAGAAAATTATCACATTACAAATCTTTATAAATCATTTATTACAAGCAATGCATCTCTTATGTTTAATAACAGTTGTTGTTACATCTAAGTTACCATTCACAATCCATATAAAGCCATATTACGTGTATTTATATACGTTCATATAAATCGGATAGGATTTCGTTAAGTGTTGATACACAACAGATAGTCGAGCAATTTTAAACCTTATATTTGTTACTGCTTATTGTCAACTGTTCGTATATGGGAATTCTTTTAAAAAAACGTTTATACATAGGTTTTGGAGTGGCACTTTTTCTGGTACTTGCCGGAAGTATCATTTCATTTGTCGCTTTCAATAATCAGAGAACTCAGGCGAAACTGGTAGAGCATTCCTATGAGGTCATTACACTCACGCAACGGATCAGCCGTAACGTATATGACATTGAATCTGCGGGTCTTGCATACAGGAGTACCCATCATCCAAAATTACTGGAGCCTTATTTTCAGTCGAATTCCAAGATCATGCCGGCAGTATATGATCTTAAAAAGCTGGTGGCAGATAACCGGCCACAGACATTAAGAGCTACAAGAGTAGAGAATAACCTGATCTCTCTTCTTAACTTCTGGCAGGCATTATATGCCGGAAAGGATACCAGTTACCTGTTTAATCATGCATTGGATATAACACTCACGGAAAGGAAATTCCTTGATTCTGTGCATATCAGCCTTACAACCGTTATTGCGGAAGAGCGGACGCTGCTGGTAAACCGGAATCAAAACAATGATACTTATGTAGAACATGCCGTTACAGCAATCGTTGCAAACACTGTATTAATTTTGCTGATAGCCATTACCCTGATGATCGTGTCTTTTCAGGAAGCCAGAAACAGGGTAAAAGCACAAAAGGAATTAGCTGATAAGTTCGATGAAGTTGTTAATCTCAATGATACAGCCAACAGGAATAACTGGTTACTGACAGGAGCAAGCAGGGTTAATGAGAGTTTGCAGGGAGAACATGACATCAATCTGCTGGCTGCAAGGTGTTTGCACGCACTGGTAGGATACCTGGAAATTCCTGCTGCTGCCTTTTACAATTTTGATAAAGGTACGAACCTGTTAAGGTTGTCTGCCGGTGTTGCATTGCCAAACTCGGTAAAACAGCAGTATGCTTTACGGGAAGGCATAACAGGTCAGGCAGCTACAAAAAAAGAACTGAGCATCATAAAAAATGTACCCACTACCTACTGGCATATAGAAACAGCTACCGGCAATACATTACCAGGTACCATTATCTGTATCCCCCTGTGGCTGGAAAATGAACTGACAGGGGTAATAGAGCTGGCCGTATTTGGAGAAGCGCCTGCCGGGATGGTGGAGCTATTAGGGAATACATCTACGGCGATCGCTGTTGCGCTGACAGCCGCCGCTGCCAGGACCAGGATCATGGACCTGCTGGAACGGGTGCAGGAACAAAAGGAAACGCTGGAAACACAGCAGGAAGAATTGCGGCAGTCAAACGAAGAACTGACCCGTCAATCCGAAATATTACAGGCTTCAGAAGAAGAGCTAAGGGTACAGGAAGAAGAAATGAGACAGGTAAATGATGAGATGAAAGTACAGAACACGGCACTGGAACTTACCCGTGAACAGCTCTCCATGAAAGCGGAAGAGCTGGAGCAGAGCAGTAAGTACAAGTCAGAGTTCCTGGCAAACATGTCTCACGAATTACGTACACCACTCAACAGTGTATTGATCCTGGCCAAGCTGCTGGAAGAAAATAAAGACTATAACCTCACCAATAAACAAATAGAGTATGCCGGTGTTATTCATAAATCCGGCTCAGATTTACTCAAACTGATCAATGATATCCTGGACCTGTCCAAGATAGAAGCGGGTAAGGTAGAGATGAATATTGAAGAAGTACCGGTAAAGTCGATCGTGATGGATCTGGAACAACTCTTCCATGTAGTAGCCGAAGAAAAGAGAATACAATTTATTACGTCGATCGCAAAAGGTGTACCTGAAACTATTCCTACAGACAGGCAACGACTGGAACAGGTGATTCGCAATCTCTTATCCAATGCATTCAAATTCACACCCAGGGAAGGGACCATCAAACTGCACTGGGAAGTAAAAGCGGACGGTCTGCATATTTCCGTATCAGATACCGGCACCGGTATCGCTTCGGATAAGAAACAACTCATCTTTGAGGCATTCCGGCAGGCAGATGGTTCTACCAACCGCAAGTACGGCGGCACCGGCCTTGGGCTGTCTATCAGTAAAGAACTGATGAAAAGACTGGGAGGGGAAATCCGGCTGGAAAGCAGCGAAGGAGAGGGTAGTACATTCACCATAGTGATGCATACAGGTATACCGCTAACACCTTCCAGAGAAACAATCACCGAACCCATTATTCCGGAGCAATTCTCTGATACAGATCAGAAGGTGGAAGACGATCGTGACCAGTTTTCCAAACAGGATAAGCTGATCCTCATCATAGAAGATGATATCAACTTTGCCGCTATTTTAAGGGACTTTGCCCGCGAGAAAGGATATAAAACCATTGTGGCATTAAATGGTAACGACGGTCTGTTTTTTGCCCGTAAATACCTGCCCGCTGCTATCCTGCTGGACATGAATCTGCCGCTGATAGATGGGATGAGCATTCTCAAGATATTAAAGAATAACGACGAGCTTAAACAGATCCTCGTACATGTGATTTCTGCCGGCGGTATCTCATTACAGGTAAGGGACAAGATACAGGGTTATACACAAAAGCCTTTGCAGATGGCAGACCTGGAATCTGTATTCTCAGGTATCAGTCAGCAGTTACAGGCCATGTTTAAAAAAGTACTGGTAGTATCTGATGGGGTACTGTTGCATCACCCTTCTTTACAGTCACTCAGTGATGAAAGACAGATGCAGACACAATACCATCGCGTTACTACCATTGAAGAAGCCGAAACAGAACTGAAAGAGAAAAATTATGATGGTATCATTTTAGATGTAAGCACAGATATGAGAGCGGGTATTGTGAGGCTGGGCCGTCTGAGACACCTGGTAGATAAAAGCAAACCTATCATCGTATACCTGGACCATGATATTTCAGAAGCAGATGAATTACTGTTGAAAAGAGATGCGGCCGCCATTGTGCGTAATTCAACTTTCTCTACAGACAGGCTGATGGATGAACTGGAATTGTTCCTCTATAAACTGAAAGAAACAAACACTTCATTCAAATCTGAAAACTACTCTTTAACAGAAAAGAAACTGGACGGAAGGAAAGTGTTGCTGGCAGATGATGATATGAGGAATGTATTTTCATTAAGCGCATTGCTGGCAGAACATGGCATGGATGTGGTAACAGCTGCTGACGGGAAAGAAGCGCTGGCAAGACTGGATGAAAACCCGGATGTAAGTATTGTACTGATGGATATTATGATGCCGGAAATGGATGGTTATGAGGCCATGCGGCAAATACGTATGAACAGCCGTTTTCGTGAGTTGCCGGTCATTGCTTTAACAGCAAAAGCTATGGCAGGAGATCGTGAAAAATGTATTGCCGCAGGGGCATCAGATTATATTGCAAAACCAATAGACAGTAGTAAACTGCTTTCCCTGATGCGTGTGTGGATGGTATAACAAGCAATTATGAAGGAAGATATTTCAGCGGTAGATTTTCTGGACATTATTAATATTGTAAAGCTTCAATATGGTTATGATTTTACCGGTTATGTCCAGGCATCACTGAAACGTCGTATCCTGCGCTTTATGAGCAGGGCTAATATTTCTACGGTCTTTGATCTCAAGCACCGGCTGGTAAATGACAGTGAACTATTTACACGTATGGTGCAGTATATTACAGTGAATGTAACTGAAATGTTCCGCGACCCACGGTTCTACCGTACGCTAAGAGAAGAAGTGTTGCCTAAACTGGCGGCATACCCAAATATAAAAATATGGCATGCAGGCTGTTCTACCGGTGAAGAAGTTTTTTCGATGGCCATTCTGTTACAGGAAGCCGGACTGTTAAGCAGAACAAAGTTATACGCCAGTGATCTGAACCCGATGAACCTGGAAAGGGCAGCAACAGGCATTATCCCATTGGATAATATGAAAGATTATACGTATAATTATATACAATCTGGTGGACTGGCAGACTTTTCTAACTATTATACTGCCAGGTATGATAATGTACTTATTAAAAAGGAGCTGAGAAAACATATAAATTTCTTTCAGCACAACCTGGTGACAGATACCGTATTTAATGAATTTCAACTGATCTGTTGCAGGAACGTTTTTATATATTTCAACAGGGAACTGCAGAATCATGTGCTGCAGTTATTCCATGATAGTCTTTCGCCCCGCGGATATCTGGCAATGGGTATCAGGGAATCGATGCGGTTTGCGGACATCCATAAGCAATACGAAACAGTACACGGTCAGGAAAAAATATACCGTCGTAAATGAAAGGGGCATACGATATTATTACAATAGGAGGGTCTGCAGGAAGCTTATCTGTATTAACAGGGCTCCTGGATGCCCTTCCTGACAATATGAGTATGCCTGTAGTAATAGTGTTACATCGTCTCAGGAATGTAGAAAGTGAAATGGGAAGATTATTATCGGCCACTAAAGATATCAGGGAACCGGAAGATAAAGAGCCTGTAAAAGATCATCATTTCTACCTGGCTCCTCAAAACTACCACCTGATGATAGAGGCCGATAAAACATTCATGCTGGATTATTCAGAGCTGGTCAATTACAGTCGTCCTGCTATCGATATGACATTCAGCAGTGTAGCAGATGTGTATGGTAACCGGGCGTTGTGCATCCTGCTCAGTGGCGCCAATAAAGACGGTGCAGAGGGGTTGTGTGAAGTGATAGCTGCCGGAGGCACCGGCATCGTGCAGGACCCTCATACGGCTGCATTTGAGGTAATGCCACAGTCTGCTATAGACCTGTGCAGAGATGTAAAAGTTTTAACGATTGAAGAAATAATAAAATTTATAATTTTTGAAACGTAAGTCGAATTTATATCGTAAGTATTAATTAATGAGCCATTAAGATGAGCATAACTAAAAAATTTACCATCCTCCTGGTAGATGACCGAATGGAAAACCTCCTGTCGCTGGAGCATATGCTGATAGCGGAAAACAGGGCTTTTATACAGGCTACTTCAGGGAATGAGGCTTTAAAGCAGGTATTAAAGAATGAGGATATAGGGTTGATCATGCTGGATGTGCAGATGCCTGATATGGACGGTTTTGAAGTAGCGCGGCTGTTAAAGGCCAATCCGAAAACCAGGGATATCTCTATCATTTTCGTAACAGCGATCAACAAAGATGAATCTTATGTATTAAAAGGTTTTGAGAAAGGGGGAGTGGATTATCTTTCTAAGCCATTGGATATCAATGTTACACGTGCCAAAGTAGATGTATTTGAACGATTGTATTTTTATCAGAGCGAATTAAGACAGGCATTAAAAGATAAAGAACAGGTGAATGGCCAGCTGGAACGCTTTATGCACGTAGTGGCACATGACCTGAAATCGCCTCTTTCAGGGATTACCGGACTTTTATTACTGATGAAAGAAGAAGAGGAGATCAAGAATTCGCCCTTCCTGCTGGAATATGCGGATATGGCGGTGGATGCTACTTCCCGCCTGGCAGATATGATTACGGCCATCCTGGATTATAGCCGGGAACATCAGTTCAATCCCCGTGAGGAAGATGTGGATGTAAATGAATTGCTGAAAGAATTGATGAAGATGCTGTTCCCTCCGCCTCATGTAGAGATCCTGATAGGAGATGGGTTCCCTACTATCCATACCAGCAAACAAAAGCTGCTGCAGGTATTCCAGAACCTGATAACAAATGCGATCAAGTATAACGATAAAGAGAGAGCTGAAATAGTAATAGGAGCAAATGAAAATGAAGATTTCTATGATTTTTACGTAAAGGATAACGGCCCCGGTATTGAAGAGAAAGATAATGAGCGCATTTTCCGGTTATTCGAAAAAGTGGATAATGGAGATGCTAAGGGCACAGGGGTGGGCCTGAATATTCTGAAGTTACTGGTAGAAACACAGGGAGGAAAAGTGTGGGTGGAGTCAACACCAGGTAAGGGGAGTTGTTTCTACTTCCAGTGGAGAAGGTAATAATCCGTTCTAGAATATGAAGACCTATGTACAACTACAACTGGCAGGTTTATTCCTGTTTATGCTTTCTATTGGCCAGTTCCCACTGATGGCCCAGAAAATTGCCACTAACGTCAACATCGTTTTTATTGGCAACAGTATCACTCACGGTGCAACTTTAAGTGATCCGGAATCACAGGCACCACCGGTAATAGCCGGGGCCTGGATGGAAAAGCAGTCAGGCATTGGTAAGGTAACTATTTCAAACCAGGGCGTTAGTGGCGCTACCTCTGTGGATTTCCTGCCTTCTACCGCTACCTATTATGCTAAAGTAGCTGCTGCCGCCAGAAAGTTTATGTCCGATGAAACGGCCACGATGGTTTTCTCTATTATCCTGGGTACCAACGACAGTGCTACACAGGGTCCTAATGGCTCTCCCGTATCTCCTGAAGATTACCGCAGGAATCTTGAAGCAATTGCTGGTAAATTACTTACAGACTATCCCAGGTGTAAGATCATCTTTCATTACCCTACCTGGTACAGCCCTAATACCTATAACAGCTCCATTTACCTGCAGGCAGGGCTGGACAGGCTACAGACCTACTTCCCACAGATCGATGCCCTGGTTGGCAACTTGAAAAAAATCTATCCCGGACAAGTAACTGTTGGTGATAAACAGGCTTTTTCGTACTTTAAAAAACATTTCCAAACCGACTTACAGGCAGAGGAAGGCTGGCAGGGCGTTTTCTACCTTCATCCCAACAAGCAGGGAGCTGCTGCGCTGGGTGAGTTCTGGGGAAAAGCCATTTATAAGGCAGTCAGGTAGAACCTAAACCAATAAAATAACAGAGAGATGTTTTTCGATACTAAAGCAGAAAATCAATCTTCGGAGGAGCAGATAGTACATACTGGTTCGGGCGGTGCATTTGAAGGCACAGAAAGACCGGCAAAGGAGATGGATAGGGAAGAGAGTGATGAACACCTTGATGAAAGGCTGGAGAATGATGATGCTAATAAAAGGAAACGTCCTCCTGCTTATTAAGCAGTGATACGGACAGTGTAGAAAAAAAGAAACCGGCACTAAAGGAATAAAGCGCCGGTATTTCATTTTGCATTGTTCGTAAACGAAGATTAAATCTCTTTATATCATTGCTGCTATCTGATATGTATAGTATTCTCTTTATAATAATAATCTGTGTTGCAGATTTTCTTTAGCATATCCAGTACTGTTGCGATGTCGTCCGATCTCATAATATGCCCTGTAACTACTTTATCAGCTACAGCAGGACTATCAAATACTATCTGCACATCATACCATCTTTCCAGCACCGGCATAATCTCTTTTAACTGACTGTGCCTGAATATATATTGATCATTCCGCCAGGCCAGCTCACTTTCTTCATCAAAGGAATATATATCCGTTCCCTTACTACTAACATGTGCGGCATAACCCGGTTTAAGTAACACCTCATTTACTTTAACAGCTCCCTGTACCAGCGACACCGTTACTTTCCCTGAATCATAACTGTTTACATTAAAGGATGTGCCCAGTACCTGTATCGTTGTATGCTGCGTATGTACAATAAATGGTAATGCTGCATTACCTGCTACTTCTATAAAGGCTTCTCCTATAATGGTGATCTCCCTTTTTCCTCCGGAAAAGCTAAAAGGAAACCGTAGTTTACTGCCACTGTTCATGTGCACTTTTGTACCATCTTCCAGTTTCACATGATAGTCTTTTCCCGCAGGTACTACAATCGTTGCCGTGGTATTGGTTACTTTCCTGGCTGTATATACAAACGTATTGTTTGTACTCTTCAGTATAACCGTGCCGTTTTCAGCAAGTTGCTCACCGTTTCCTTCAGAAAGACTGATCTGTTCTCCACCTGTCAGTTGCAGTTGTATCTGCTTGGTAACATCGTGTTTTACAGCTAAATTCCCAACCTTGTTGTCTTTGAGGATAAGGAATAAACACGTACTTATCCCAATGCCTGCTACTGCTATAAATATTCTCACTACACGTTTTCCTCTTTTCAACCGGCGGACTTCTGTTTTTACCTCTGCTATGATATTGTCAGTATCAAATTTCTGTAATGCACTTTTATCCTGAGCAGTTGCAAAGTCCGATTGGATCTCTTTCCACAACGCATATACTTCGGGCTCACTCTCTATCAACGAGTTAATGTATCCCTCTTCAGATTCTGTGATTGAATCAGTAAGTTTTAACATTAACAGCTGATAGATTCTATCTCTTTGAATATCCATTTCAATAAGTAGTGACAAAAAGAATCAAAACCATTTAGTGGATTATTGTATTTTTTTTAATTTTTCCTTTAATCTTTTACAGGCAGTGTAAATATGCACGTTTACAGTATTTACGGAGATACCCATGTTGGCTGCAACTTCCTTTCTTTTTTTACCTTCAATAAAAACCTGCGTAAAGATATTGGACGATTGTATGGGTAATGTCTTGATGGCTGCGGCTATACTCTGTTGTAACTCCCTGTTCTCTAAGCTGCTTTCTGTTTTTGTACAATCTTCCTGAAAGAACGACCAGGCTGCTGCCTTATGTTCCTCCGCGTTTTTGTTTTTAATGTACCGGTAGCATTTATAACGAATAGATTGGAACAGGTAGGACAATATTGTTGATTCTACATTCTTCAATGAGCGTTTTTCCCAGATCTCTATCAATAATTCCTGTACTATATCTTTGGCTTCCTGCTGATCCTGCAAATGACGGAATGCTTCGGCCCATAAGACCTTTGCATACTGCCTGAATATGTTTTCGTACGTAACTTCATCATCTGCAGGCCGATACCCTTCCTGCGGATCGTTCGTATTCGCATGACGACGCATTATAATACCCCCTTTACGATTTACGGTTTAATGCTGTTCTACCCTCTAAAATCAATTTATATTATTGTTAAGACGGGGCAAAACTACTAAAGACATTATGTTTTTAACAAATTAACTTAAATAATAAGTTGTTAACGATTTGTAAATATAGTGAGGACTCCTTAGCGATACAGAGTGCTAAAGTATTACAAATGTTTATTTTAGCAAGATTTTTTTATGCTGACAAACAAAAATAAATTTGTTGAAACAATAAGGAGTACTGAGTATATATACGATAAAAAGTAAGTAGTTCGATTCACGATCCTATCCTTACTTCCTTAGGAGAACAGGCATAATGCTTCCGGAATTCCCGGTTAAAACTGGATACATTCGTATAGCCGACCTCTGTTGCGATCATAGTAATATCATTATCTGAGTGTTGTAACATTTTTAATGCCTTTTGCATCCTTTGTTCCTGTAAATAAGCCTGTACTGAAGAATTAAGATACTTTTTAAAGTCCTGTTTCAACTTGGATTCACTGATATAATAAATGCCCGCCAGTTGGGAAAGAGAAATAGGCTTATGCAGATTATCGTTGATATAGGTTTGGATGTTAGTAATCAATTCATGATGGGGATTGTTCATAATCATATTTTTAGGGGACGTTTGTAAAGGGATGATGGCAGTTATGATCAGTTCTGTAATCTGTGTATATAACTTTAATTGCTGAATACCATCGGTTACCGGCGTTTGCCTTATCTGGGCAATCAGCTTCATTAACTTCCTGTTAGACACACCAGCCGGATGATCATTTCCTTTTTTATGAATAAAAGGAGAATCCGGTAACAACTCCTGTAACAGGGCAGGAGAAATATCGAACTGCATAAACTCATTAACACCGGGGGCCAGCAATAGTTTATGATGTCCTGCATTGATCCTGATCAGGTTATACCCTCCTTTATCCAGGGTACTTGTTCCTGTACTGATCCTTCCCTGTAGTGTAACCTGTAAGGTAATGGACTTGTTTTTGTGATAATGACTGATCTCCGTTTCCTTTTCTGCAATATTAACAATGCTGCAAACGCGGCATCCCGGAATAGTGGTAACCTGTTCTATACGTGAAAAAGAAGGAGATGTCCTCAGCATAGGCTTTGAAAAAGGGTAGATATAACGTTGATACTGCTCAGGTATCTTTACCATTTGTGGTAACAGTATTGATGGCATAGTTGTGTTTTAACGGTTACGTGGTATATTTCGGTTAACGTGTAGTCCTTAGTTAGGGTAGGTCCATAACAAACTTATTTTGGTTGTCCGTAGAACGAATATACCAATAAAAACTGCAAAATCCTTTCAGTATACACTTGCGAAATGATTTTCATATCTTGTACTTTTCAGACTAACCATGGAGCAGAAAAAGAATCATTCCAGGCGCACATTTATCAGGAATACGGTGGGTGCGGTCGCCGCCTTTACCATCGTGCCCAGGCATGTACTGGGCCGGGGATACCTGGCTCCCAGCGATCAGCTGACAAAGGCCGTGATAGGAACAGGAGAGATGGGCCGGAATCATTTCGCCTACGGGGGTACCCGTGTAGTGGCTATTTGCGACGTAGACCGTGGCCATTTGCAACAGGCCAAGGAAATGCTACCCGGCGGGGTTAAAACTTTTGATGATTACCGGGAAGTGATACAGCTGCCGGAAGTAGATATTGTACATATTGCTACTCCGCCTCACTGGCATGGCCTGATCTCGGCCCATGCCGCTGCTGCCGGCAAGGATATCTGGTGTGAAAAGCCCATGACCCGCACTATTGGCGAAGGTAAAAGGGTGATAGAAGCTGTGCAACAGTATGGCCGTATCTTCCGGTTGAATACCTGGTTCCGTTTCGAAGATAATTTCTATGGATTAAATACACCCGTAAAACCTGTGAAGAAACTGGTAAACAGTGGGTTATTGGGATGGCCGTTAAAAGTGACCGTAGGTAAAACCACCGGGTTCGACTGGAAATTCAACTGGGTTGGCAAAACCAACCTGCCTGTTATGCGGGTGCCTGCGGAGCTTAATTACGACCGCTGGCTGGGACCTGCTCCATATAAACCTTATCATCCGCATCGTGTTCACCAGACCTTCCGGGGTTACTGGGATTATGATGGCGGTGGACTGGGGGATATGGGTCAGCATTATCTCGATCCTGTACAATACATTCTTGGTAAAGACAATACCAGTCCGGTTTCTGTGGAAATAGACGCCCCGCAGCAGCATCCGGATGCAGTAGGTACCTGGAGAAGGATTACTTATACTTATCAGGATGGTTGTCAGATTATATTAGATGGAGAAGGCACTGATGAAAAAGCGGCTTACATTGAAGGCCCGCTGGGTAAGCTCTACCCCGGGTTTAAATCAGATATTCCTGACCTGGAAAAGAAACTGGCTATCTATCCGGAACCGCTGCTACAGGTAACAGATTTTACAGAAGCTGTAAAATTGCGTAAACAGTTTGCTCTTAATGAAATGAACGGGCATCGCTCCTGTACGTTGGTGAACATGGCGAAAATAGCTTTACAACTGGGACGCTCTCTGCAATTTGATCCTGTAAAACAGGTATTCTTATATGATGATGGAGCGAATGAATTGATAGACCCGCCAATGAGGGCACCCTGGAACTTATATTAAAACATGAAAAAGATATTACTGATCATATTGACTTGTACCGGTTTGTTTGCACAGGCGCAAACACTGCCAGCTACAACGCAGCAAACACTACCTGCTACTGGTCTGGAAGCAAAAATTCTGACGCTCACAGCCGGGTTAAAACCGGTAGGGCAGGGGGACAATACCAGTTTACAGTATACCCTTTCAGGTTATGCACATATAGTTACCGATGCAAATAAAGAAGAGGAACGTAAAATTGTTTCCCGCGCCTTTTGCAAGGCATTACCAATAGTTAAAGACCCGGAAAATAAAGCCTTCATTATCTCATTATTGCAAATCTGCGGAGACAACAAATCTGTACCTGCACTTAAAGTATACTTAAACAGTAAACGCCTCTGTGATCCTGCCACAAGAGCTTTGGTACAAATCAACAGTCCCGATGCTAAAGTGGCTTTACTGGCAGCATTAAAAAAAGCTGCTGTGAGTAATAACCAGATCAGTTTAATAGCAGCCATAGGGGAAGTCCATTACCTTGGTGCTTTAGATGAAATCACTGCGTTTACTGCCTCAAAAGATCCGCTGATAAAAAGAACAGCGTTACTGGCGCTGGCTAATATAGGTGATGAAGATAGTGAGCCAATCCTGGCAGCTGCTGCAGAAAAGAGCCATTATAATACTGACAGCACACAAGCTGTCGCTGCCTATATCCTCTATATAAAAAGACTGGCACTGAACTGGCCCATAGGGCCAGCCGTAGCGGCTTCGGAGAAGCTGCTGAAGAAAAGCCATTCGCCATACGTTCGTAGTGCAGCGTTAGAACTGCTCGTACAAACCCGCAGTAAGGATGCAATATTCATCCTGATGAGTGCTGTGGATGATACTGTACCGCAATACCGTGCTGCTGCTTTCCAGCTGGCAGGCAGAAACATCACTGGTGATAATGCAGAACAGTGGGTGCGTAAAGCAGAACTTTCAGAAGGAGCGGTGAAGGCAGGGGTGATAACTATGTTAGGCGCCAGCAAACAAACCGCAGGCTCCCGCCTGATCAAAAACTCTCTTTCCGATAAGGACCCGCGTGTGAAGTTAGCAGCTATCAACGCAGTAGGAGCTTTGGGTACCGGAGAGATGGTACCTGCACTACTGAATACGATGAAAACAGCGGATACGTTATCTGTTACTGCTATCCGGGACGTACTGCTCACCATCAGAGGCTTGGACGTAGTCAGCAGAATCATGGCGTCATTGCCGTTCCAGCCACCCCTGGCACAAACTGCTTTAAAAGAAGTCTTAGCGATCAGAAATCCAACAAATAAAACAGACTGACTCTCTGATAAAACAAACTTATCTAACCATCTATAACCTGTTAAAACCACTAAACCATTCAAACCCGGCCTTCCGGGTCACGGGATAATCATGGCATTCATTTTGATATTTATAGAATGTTTAACATGAATCACACTATATTCTATAACTCTCAATAAGTTCTCATTATGAAGTCATTTCTGCTCCTGCCACTGTTGCTAATGGGCGTATTATTTTCCAGCTGTAAGAAAGAAACAATAGTTCAACAGGTAGTAGTACCTAACCGTACGATTACCACTACGATTCCTGCCAGCGCATGGAAAATAGACAACACTAAACACACTTATTATGTGACGATCAACATGCCTGAAATAGATGACCGCGTATACCAGACCAACGGGGTACTCGTATACTTCTCTTTCGATGGTAAAATCTACGAAGCTATCCCGGATGTATTGGACGGTACTACACTGGAAGTAACACATTCCGTAGGCTCCATTTCAATAGATATACAGGGTGCAGACGGTAGCCAGGTAAATCCTCCCAACGAAGATATATTCGTGAAGATAGTGCTGGTGGAATCAGACCCCGCATAAATCATATAAATACAGATAAGGGGTATAAGTGACGATTCACTTATACCCCTTTTTTTATGTAATTTACCGCTCCATCTTTGATTTTGACTTTTCAACATATACTTTTGTCTCTCATCAGTGAACAAGGCAACAGGTCTGCCTATAAATTTTATGTATCTATGGTTCGGAGAATGCTGAAGATTACTTTCTTCCTGTTATTACCTTTTTTAGAATTAGCTGCTCAAAGTCAGTATGAACTGAACAGCGGATGGGAATGTAACAACATTTCCGGTGTCACTGTAAAAGGAGAGGCCCTCTCAGTGCCTTCCTACAAGCTCACCGGCTGGTTACCTGCTACCGTACCCGGTACGGTGCTAACTACACTGCTCAACAACAAGCTGGTGCCTGATCCGTTTTATGGTATGAACAACATGCGCATACCCGATATCTATCATATCGGACGCGATCATTATACCTACTGGTTCGTAAAAGACTTCACAGAAGCACCACCCGCGGCAGACGGCCAGGTATGGCTGCATTTCAGAGGGGTGAACGACGGCTGTGATATCTTCCTGAACGGTCACCGCTTAAATGCCACCACCCACTTCGGTACTTACCTGCGCTTCTCTTATAACATTACACAATGGCTGGCTAAAGACGGTCACAACCGACTGGCTGTCATCGTATATCCTTCTGCTACCCTGGGTGATCCCAATGGCGGACAGGGCGGCGATGGTACCATCGCTAAAAACGTTGGCCCTCAATACACCGCCGGCTGGGACTGGATTCAGCCTATGCGCGACCGTAACACCGGTATCTGGGATAAAGTGACCATCGAAAAAACAGGCGCTGTGCGGATCAAAAACCCGCATATCGTGACTAAAGTCCCTGGCGTAAGACTGCCGGATACAAAAGTGCAGGCTCCTGCTACCATCCTGGTTTCTACAGAACTGGAAAACGCTACCGCTAAAAGCATTGCCGGTACAGTTAGTTATAAACTGGCGGGTAACACCATCAGCAAAAAAGTAACTATTGCCCCTCATGCTACTGTAGAAGTACAGCTGCCAGACCTGGAACTGAAACAACCAGCTCTGTGGTGGCCTGCAGGTTATGGTCCGCAGAACTTATACCAGCTGCAGTTATCTTTCAATACTACTAAAGCAGAAGATACCGAAGACGTGGAATTTGGTGTACGTGAAATCCAGACCTACTGGAACACGCATACCAACAGCCGCGAAGTAGCCGTAAACGGGCAAAAAATCTTTATCAAAGGTGGTAACTGGATCACTTCAGATGCTATGTTCCGCTTCAGCAAAGAACGTTACGATGCGGAAATCCGCTTTCACAGAGATATGAACCTGAACCTCATCCGCATCTGGGGTGGTAGCTTAACAGAAAGACCAGAGTTCTACGAAGCCTGCGATAAATATGGCCTGCTGGTATTCCAGGACTTCTGGATGTCCGGCGACTGTAACGGCCGTTGGGTAGATCCTATGAAAAAGGAAAACCAGTGGACAAGACGTCAGTATCCTGATGATCACAGCCTGTTCATTACTTCCGTAATAGATCAGGTGAAGATGTTACGCAACTACGCATCACTGGCCTTCTGGTGTGGCGGTAATGAAATCACTCCTCCGGAAGATATCCTGTCCGTCATGAGAGATTCCATCATCCCTAAACTGGACGGTACCCGTTTCTTCTTCCATTATTCCAATACGGACAGCATGTCTTACAACTCCCTGGGTGGTAACGGCGATGGTCCTTATAATATACAGCCGCTCTCCGTTTTCTGGAACGAACGTACTTTCCCCTTCAACTCTGAAGTAGGTTCCGTAGGGGTAGGTGATTACGAATCACTGGAACGCTTTATGCCTAAAGAAAACATGATAGCTCCTGTGAATACACCTAATGGGGTGGATTCTGTATGGGATTACCATAAGTATATCCCTTACTTCGACCACCTGGACCCATACGGCAAACCAAAAGATGTAAGGGACTTCGCCAACAAGGCGCAGCTGGTAAACTACGACCAGTATCGTGGCCTGATGGAAGGCTTCAGCGCTCATATGTGGGACTGGTACACCGGTGTAATTATCTGGAAAACCCAGAACCCATGGACAGCCCTGCGCGGACAGATGTATGACTATTATCTGGACCCTAACGCCTGCCTCTATGGTCTGCATAACGGTAGTGCTCCCCTGCATGCTATGTGTAACCCTACAGATGGCACTATCTACTCAGTAAACAACACCTTTAAATATTATACTGATGTAATGCTGGAACTGAAAGCCTATAATATGGCCGGTAAAGACAGCCTGATTACCCAGGTATTTACAGAGATCAGCCCTAAAACAGTACAGAAATACCTGTCTGTGAAATCAGCAATAGAAGGACTGGGCAGCAAAGAAGGAATGTTCCTGTCTGTAAGATTAAGAGATAAGAACCAACAGGTTATATCCGATAATCTGTACTGGTTCCCGGATGCAAAGGGCAATTACTCCGGTTTGCAGAAGATGGAAGCGGCTAAGGTGCAGATCACTGCTCACAAGGCAGGTGCAGATAGTATCGCTATGAAAATCAGTAACCCGGCGAACGGACCGGTAGCCTTCTTTAACCGCGTATCTCTTGTGGATGCCAAGACAAAGAAGCGTATCCTCCCCGTATTCTATAATGATAACTATGTATCAGTATTACCCGGAGAAGAAAAGATCGTGACTATCAGCGGTGATATGGTAGGCAAAAGTGGAAACGCTGCTGTTTCTGTATATGGTTGGAATGTACCCGAGCAATATATCAATATAAAATAATACAAAACGTACGTAATACTCAGCAGCCATAAGAAAATTCTTATGGCTGTTTTTTTATCTGTCAGTTTTACCCCAAAAAAACATTTCTACTTCCATTTTTGAGTACTTCCGGCAGGAAATTTATTGTTAATTAATTTTTTATTTGATTCTGTAACTATCTATACAACAATTGATTAATCGTTTTTATCAAACGAAGGTTGTACTACTACGAGTAAGATATTTTATTGTAAAAAATCATAATAAATAAACTATTTGCTATATTTATAGTGTGTTTATTGCCTATACCTAGATTTTATGCCAAGATTGCGAATGATTTACACGTTTAGAGAGACGTGCTATCCTGTTTTTTCTGAAACGGGGAGTATTAAGGATTGTCATTTCATGAAGATATTATCACCTGCCGCGGGTGTGATATCTTATATGCTACCGCGGCCGTGGACGCTTACATAATAATGTTTGCCGGTGAGGATTGAACAAAAAATTAAGAATTTACGAATACTAGACGATGCAGCATAAATTTACACTCTTAGCATTTCTTACTTTATTAACGGGTTTACTTGCCGGTTGCGGCGGCGGTAAAAGTTCAGGATGTACTGATATCGTAAACCCCACTGTATCATCAAATGCCCCAATAGGTCAGAATGATACACTCAGGCTATCTATTTTCGGTGTGGAACCGAGTAATACGTATAGATGGACAGGCTCTGACGGATTTACTTCCACTCAGCAGAATCCAACTATTATACATCCTTCAAAGGGTAAGAATAAGTACTACGTGGTAGAAATCAAAACTGCCGGTGGTTGTACTTATACTGACTCTGTAACAGGGATTACGGTAGTTGGTCCATGGGCCCCTTGCGGACTGGATAGTAATACCGCCCAGCTGGATGGAGTTACCTATATGTCTTTACGTACTATAAAAGGTACCGTTACCAGCAGCAGCACCTATAAGATAGAAGGTGTCAGCACTAACGCAGGTGTAGTAGTAGAATTTGCAGGTACACAGCCCCCATCAGAAGGTGTGTATACCATACAGCCATCCAGTGGTACACTGGCAACCGGTTATGCGAAAGCTACCATTACTACAACTACCACCGGTGCATGGACCCCCAATTCCGGTAGTGTGTATGTATCTGTAGATGGAAGTTCGATTACAGTCAGTTTCTGTAACCTGGCCTTTACTTCTACGAATGGCAGTTCTGTGGGACGCATTAATATGACGTTACCGTAGGGAGGCCTCAAACCTTACCATAATTTTATCTATTGCAAGATAATTCAGGGCATATTCCCGGGCATTTCCGGTAATATGCCCTGGTTCGTTATGTACCGCTGCACAGATGCCTTCATTCAGCGCCAGCTGGTCTTCTGCTGCTACCAGTATCCCTATATTCTGTTCCCGTACTACTTCATGCAGACTGGTATCGCTGTTGGCGGTAATCAATGCCAGTCCGCCCACCGCCATAATTGTAGTCAGTTTTGATGGCATCACCAGGTCCCCCGCATTCGCTTTCTGGATCACCAGGTGAACATCTGCCATATTCAGGAAATGATTAAAACGCTCAAACGGCTGCAAGGGGAAAAAGATCACATTCTGCAGGCCCTGCTGCCTGGCCATCGCAATCAGCTTTTCTTTATAAGGCCCGGAGCCACAGATTAAAAACTGAATGTCTTTCAGCCCCGCTGCTGTATATAAGATAGCTTCCAGTCCCTGCTTTTCACCTATTGCACCGGAATACAGCACCACTTTATCCGTCATCTTAAATCCATACTCCGTTTTCAGAGAGGCCCTGTTCTCCAGGGGGTAAAACAGCGATACATCCACCCAGTTGGGAAACAGCACAATATCCCGTCCTGTTTTCTGCTGTATCTTACGGATCATCCCCTCAGAAATACTGCTGATCACATCTGCCTGTTTCATGATATACCGCTCTGTCTTAAACAACAGCCGGATAAGGAAATCAGTGCGTATCATACCCAGATCCCTGGCGGCTTCAATCTGTAAATCCTGTATATGGTAAAACAGCTTTGCTCCACGGACCTTTTTATAGAGTACCCCCAGTAATCCAAGATGGAAAGGGGGGACTACGGTCATGACTATATCGAATTTCTTTACAAATAATAACTGCAACAATTTTAAGAAGGTGGATAACAGGAAAGTAAAATCCATCAGAATCCGCTTCTTACCGGAGGGATCTGCCGGTATATATTGAGGACAACGATAAACGGTAATATTCCCTTCCACTTCTTTCTTATACCAATTCCTGTTTTTAACATATGGTTCCTGTACTTTCCACTGGGGATAATAAGGATAAGCTGTAATGACAGTACATTCATATCCGTTATCAGCCAGCCATCTGATCATTTCTCCACTGTATTTACCAATCCCTGTAGGCTCAGGTGCATAGTTCACTCCTATCAGCAATAATCGTCGGGGCATATTCTTTTATCAGTAAGCGTTTTTATCTCCTTTAATCATGTTCATCATTGTCTGGAAAATGATCTGGCAGTCTAACCAGAAACTGTAGTTCTCAATGTACCAGATGTCCATGTCCACACGTTTTTTCATCTGTCCGTTCTGACGGGTTTCTCCCCGGCAGCCATTCACCTGTGCCCATCCTGTAATACCGGGTTTCACCATCTGCCGCAGCATATAATGGTCCACTGTTTCCCTGGATTCAAAGTGTAAAGGAGTAGCATGAGGTCTTGGTCCTACAAAAGACATTTCTCCTCTTAATACATTGATGAACTGAGGTAATTCATCCAGGTTTGTTTTGCGCAGGAAACGGCCAATAGGTGTAACACGACTGTCATTCTTTGTTGCCTGTAAAAATTGCCCGTTACTATCTACTTCACTTGTCTGCACTATCATAGAACGGAACTTATAACAGGTGATCTTCCTGTTTTTCAGTCCCCATCTTTCCTGTTTAAATAATACCGGACCTTTAGAGGTTAGTTTGATAACAGCTGCAATCAGTAAAAACAACCAGCCAAACACAATAAACATAAACAGTGAAAAGCAGATGTCCAGCATACGTTTAATACGTTGATTACCGGTATCATCTAACGGACATGCACGTATATTTACCAGTGGTACATTGCCATACACATTCATACTTACAGTAGGTGTGCAATACTGATGACAGTCTGCAATAATCCTTACCCTTTTAGCAGCCCTTTCACTTACGTCAATGACCTTCTGTGTTTGTTCTTTCGACCTTTCAGGTAAAGCTACCACCACATCATCTATCTCATTTGTTTCCAGTATACTTGTAAGTTCAGAGAGCTTACCCAGGTACTGGCCATTAATCACGCTATTGGTCTGGTCATCTACAAAGCCCACACAATTATATCCGTACTGATTGTTGTTATGGATGGTATGATAAAAGTTCATGCCTGTTTCTCCTGTCCCTATGATCAGTACATTTTTAGGATCATGATGATGAGGTTGTAAACGAAGCAACAGTTTTTTTACAAGATATTTTGATGTAAGAATTCCCGCAAACAGATAGCTGCCATACAAGAGGGTAAAGGTTCGGGGATATGGGTAAAATTTAATAAAATAGAAGAATAGAAAAGTAAATACACATACATGCAGTAATACTGTTTTGAGGATAGCTACGAACTCGAAGGCAAAAGATCCTCCTTTATCGTAGCTGTCGTACAAACGCAATGAACTTCCCGTTATCGTCCATAAAAACGCGCTGAACAATAATAATAGCAGGTTGAGTTGCGAAAATAATATATCGCCCTTACCTGCGATGTAATGCCTGGTTAAAACAAATGCAGTTGTCAGCACTACATAATCGAGAATTTTCCTTAATGACAGGTGGTTATTAATCTGCTGTTTCATAATGGCAATAGCTTTACAAAAGATATCAATAGATAACTCTAACAATTAATTGGTAAGGCTATGAAGATGAAAATGTTGCTGATCTAAAGGGATGATTAGTTATTCTTTCGCTTGTACAACAAGTCCATTTGTAATATCTGTAATTCGTTTGTTTGTAAAAATCCTACGGGGGCTATAAATTCAAATCCAAGTTCTTTCACAAAATTATGCATCTCATCAAACAGGGGTTCTCCATCGTACATCTGTACAAAAGAGGTTTCAAAAAGCAGGTAATCAATTTTAACAAGGCTGTTCATCGCTCCTTTCAATACTTCTTTTTCAAATCCCTGTACATCCAGTTTTAATAATACCGGAGACATAAAAGGGATATTGATGAGCAGATCATCCATCCGTTTCACCGGTACTTTTATTTTATTCACAGAGGAGGTTTGCGGCATCATCTGTTGCTGCAGGGATGATACGGGTAATGCAGAACTGGCATGCGAATAATTATTACTGAAAAACTCCAGTGAACCGCTGGTACTTCCCAGCGCAAAATTGTAGGTGTTGATGGTGGTTGCCTTTCGTGTATTATGTCGCAGGATACTGTATACGGCCGGCACCGGTTCAAAGGAATGTATATCAGCCTGCGGATAAAAATACCGGGCAGATAAAGCAAATTGTCCCTGGTTTGCGCCTACGTCCAGGATCGTATTTATCTCGGGGATATAATGTTTGCAGTTATGTAATAACTGCGTGGAGGCAATAGAAATGCCCTTTTTTAAAAAAGAAGTAAGTCCCCTGCCGGATTGTAAAAAAACTCTGGCGGCATCCGCTACTTTGAAGATAAGGTTCATGATAAAAATTTATTGTTCCAGCAATCCTTGTAAAAATGAATCGTCTCCCGTACACTCTTCTCCCAGGTAAATAATTGCGCCTGTATAAGTCCGGCACAAATTATCTGTTGCCTGTAATTCCCGTTTTCCAGTTGTAGAATTTTCTCTGTAAAAGCATCCGCTGTAATTACATCTGTGAGTAATCCTGCCTGTCCTACTACCTCAGGCACGGCCGTTGCATTGGTGGCTACTACCGGGCAGCCGGCTTTCATGGCTTCTCCTGGTGGAAATCCAAAACCTTCATAGGCAGAAGGGTAGAGCAGGCACCATGCATAATTGTACAACAGGTTCAATGATGATGGGCTCACTGATTGAAGGATATGATAACGTCCCGGGATCTTTGTCTGAATGTTGCTTAATTCTTTGGGGCCCCATTGTTCTCCTCCTGTTACTACCAGTTGGTAATGCGATGGTAATTGTGTCATCACATCCAGTGCAATAGCAAAATTCTTATAGTGACTGCGTCCGCCTATATACAGAATATAGGGTGTGGTAATATCAAAAGGAAGCGCCTGTGTATTTTTATCCACGGGGTAAAAAGTATCTGCAATACCATGATGTACCACCCTTAATTTATCAGGATCTGTATCCGGATAAAAGTGCAGTAATTCTTTCTTTGTACTGTCTGAGATACAGATGATGCCATCTGCTTTTTTAATACCATAGGCTTTTTGTTGTTTGTTTGCAAGTCCGCGTGGAAAGCGTGTAGCTAGTTTCCTTTCATGTGCAAAATCATGCACTGTCAGTATATTGACGATATTCTTCTGTGGAGATACACGCAGGTATCCGCCATGAAAAACAGATGCATGTGGTAATGTATACCGCATAGGCAGATAGCGCAGATACTGATGAGGGATCCAGCTTTCACGGATACAGTTATGATTCTCGTAGTGTATACTTTTCTCGAAAATATTATCGGATGTAAGTCCGGCATTCAGGAAACTCACAGGTATTCCCGTATTGCAGATACCCTGCAATAATTCATACCAGTAAACGGATACACCGCCTGCTTTCTGAATGGTGAATACTATGTTATCCAGGAATATTTGCATAACTGTCCTCTTTGGTTTCATATACACTCAGCAATGCTGTAATAATCAGGAAAAGATCTATCTGGCTAAAAAAGAAACAAACCCATATAAAGGCCAGGTAGCTGCTCTGGAATCTTGTAATGTCAGGTTTGGTTTGGGTAAGGATGAAAAAGAAGCAGAACAGGGAAAACATCCCGAATTCTACCAGGATATAAAACCATCTCATATTGAGATTATGTCCACCGATACCATTTACACGATTTTCGTAATTCATTTGTCCAAAAAAATACTGTGAAGGAATAAATGTACTGTTGCCGGCCCCATATCCTGAGACCAACAGGTAGGGCTGGTCTCTCAGAAAATCCACTACGGGCAGTTCCATATCCCTTTGCAGGGGCATACCCATTATCACGTTGTCTTTCTGCCATATTTCATTATCATAGCGGTATACGGATCTTTTAAAGACTAACTGGTATATGGCATTGTGCTGATTTTGTGCATATAGTTTGATGAAATAATTTTTAGAGGTATTTACTACCATAAACAGGCATACGATGATGCCCAGTGTTCCGAATATTTTCACACGTACAGAAGGAAATCCACCTACGGCCCAGAATGTTAATAGTGCTGCCAGCATATTGATCCAGAATGTTTGTGAGGCAGTGAGCAAACCAAATATGATAGTGATAATGGTCATCCTGTACTGCCTGTCTTTTACAAACAGCGGAATACATAGTGAAAGGAATGCACTGAATACTTTTGGCTCTGCAAAGAGGGCCTGCACACGCAGTGTAACGAAGGAACTTTCCTGTTCCAGCATGTACCTGCTCTGTAACCCAAGCATTTCTCCCAGCGTCACGCTTCTGAATATATACTGACAAACGATTTGTATAGACGCAATCACGAAAGAGATCCCTGCAATCTTTTTCATTGTATCAGAAAAGAGTGTAAAAGAGAGCTGTTCTCTTTCCTGTACTATTTTGGAAGCAAGGGCAAAAAGGGGCAGGTATGTCTTTATGTAAAAATATACCGGCCTGAAATAAAAAGCAGCTTGTTTACCTAAAGGATAATAAAACGGATCTTTATAAAACTGTACAATCATGAAGACCACGACATTCGATATCAGTGGTAATGCCAGTAGCAAAAGGTATTTGCGCCTGATTTGAAGTCGTCCTGTCACTAACTGGTGTGCCTGGTCCACCATGAAAAATACACCCACAAAAAAAGTAGCTGTAAAGGTGGGACCTACCATTAACATAGTATATGCTTCCGTGGCAAAAGCATACATGATTGTTTCAAGAGCAGTAATCTTATTCTTGTAGTGAAGATATAAGAGTACGGCTGCAAAGAACAAGGGCATTGTTTCTCTGAAGAATTCCACGTATGGACTACTGCTAAAAAGTATACTGTATGAGCTATCCATATTATCCGGCAATGAGTTCATATAATTTCTGCGGCAATACACTCTTCACCAGCTTTTTCACTTTACTTAGCAGGTGAGTTGTTTTAAACAGTGTACTGGCAGCATATCGGTCTGCGTCTTCATCTATTTTAATAACTGAAGGATGTATGATTACAGGCATATCTCCATATTGCATTCTCTTAAACCAGGCAGGTACATATTTTGTATGCGTAGCCTGTTTGCCATAACCAATATTCCTGATAAGGTTGGTGTTAGGGGTGATAGTCCAACCCCTGTTAAACCATACGCTCATAAACCATTGTATATCCCAGGTATCAATTTCATTCCCATAAATAGCATCCAGGTCAGCACGTAACCGGGTATTCAATCCTTCTTTGGATGCATCTTTATATCTCTCCAGGGAGAAATCATATTTCTTCCATGCCCTGCGCCAGCTGGCCCATCCCCAGATATGTGTGTAATGGGAAAAGTAATAGGAACCATCTCCGCGTTCGATGCCCATCTGGTAATTAGTACCACTGATGTGCATGACTTTTTCATTGGTCCTGTAATGCGCAAGTAAGCTGGTGCAAAACGAAAAGAAAGTGGGATCGGGTAAGCAATCATCTTCCAGAATAATACCTTCTTCCACATTGTTGAAGAACCAATTGACAGCACTGCTTACGGCCTTTCCGCAACCCAGGTTATGTGTCTGGAACAACGTGTTTACTTCACAGTCCCAGTCTATCCGTTTTAATATTTCTTCCCTTGTTTCTTTGCATAAGACTGCCTCTCCGGGTTTGTGGGACCTGGGGCCATCCGCTGCAATGAATAATCTTTCAGGCTGCTGTTTGCGGATCTCTTCAAAGACCAGCAATGCCTGATCAGGGCGGTTAAATACCAGGAATAATATGGGTGTCTGTAATCTCATCACTTAATAGCCTCCAGTGCAACTGCGTTATCAAACCTTGAAGATTCTTCTACTAATCTGAACATCTCATCAGGACAGTCATTAAACTTACAGGTCCTTACTTTTTTGAAGCCTGCTTCCTGCAGAATATTTGTAAGAGATAAGGTATCCCACATATAGAGGTGTTCATGATTACCGAGGGAAGTAGACAGCAGGCTTTTAATACCGCGTTGCCGTTGTTTTTTCCCCAGCATTGTCTTTTCCAGGAATTTGGTATTTGCTTCCCTGTCCTGGTTGGAGAGGTCCTGTACATATTCCCTGGCAGCGCTTTCCAGGTCTGGTACCACACAACGGAAATAACCACCGGGTTTCATGATGCGGAAGGTATTGCTCACAGCCAGCTGACAGTCTTCATAAGACAAATGTTCCAGCACATGAGAACAGTACACACCATCGCATGAGTTTTCAGGAACACCTGGTAATCCTTTCAGGATGTCTCCCTGTAATACATCTTTGGGAAAGGTGACATGCATTCTGTGGCGTACGAGATTACCTATCAGTGGTAATTTCTGGATACGCAGAGTAGGAGAGGCATCAAAGTTCTTCCAGCCTTTAGGGGCCGAGTAAGGGCCACATCCGTATTGTACATATAATTTACTCATGGCTTTTCATGTTCTTAAAGATGTAAGTGTAATAAGTCTTGGCAAAAATGACATATCCTGCTTCCTGCATATATTGTCCTATTTCAGTGTTCTGCATATTCGCCAGCAGGAAGGGGTTGGACTCTACCAGTATATAAGCCGGCCGGTATTTCTGCCAGTTATTGGACCGTAGCACTTCCATATCCAGTCCTTCCGCATCAATGGTCAGAAAGTCGATGTTTGTACCGGCAGGCAGGTAACGGTCCAGTATATCTGCCAGTGGCCATGTTTCTATTTTCTGTTCTTTGATAATGCGGTACTGTGGGTCCTGCGTATATTCTTCTACTTTATCTGTAGAAAAAGTATTCAGAGCCGGTTCATTAAAAATGTAATAGGTGAGATGCTGCTTTGTAGCAGATACACCCATTTCAAGATTAATATCCAGTGGCCTGTATTTATTAAACATGGCCTGAGATCCCGGCATGGGATCTATATTGATGCCTGTCCAGTTTTTCTTGTAAAAGAGATAGGTGTTAGATACCCGGAAGGGGTGATGCGCACCTACATCGATATATACGCCATTGGTTTTCGTATCGAAGATCCTTTTCAGTATCAGGTCTTCGCCTTCTGAGCTATAGGCAGGCACCATGTACCGTATCCGCGGTACTAGTTTTGAAGCGATGTCTGCTACTATTTTTTTTACACTGGTCATTTCGTAAGCGGCTTTTCTCTGATTAAGGTTGATAAACTTCCTGTGAAAATTTTAAATGAACCCAATACCTGTTTCAGGTCTGCCAGGGCCATAAACGGGTCCAGCATCTGACGGGTAAAGGTGACTATCCTGCCGCTTTTATCCAGCAATATAACCGTGATATAAAGTGATACGTAAGAGGCTACAGTAGATATCGCAGCCCCTACGCCTCCCATAGAGGGTATTAATAAAATATTGATGATAACGTTGACGAATAAACCAGCTCCTGTCGCATACAGGTTGCTTTTATATGTTCCTTCCACTATCTGGTATTGCATGATGACCATGGCGAGGAATACGGGGATATTTGCCCATATATGAATAAGCAGTATTGTACCTGAGTGAGGATATTTTGCGCCATACAGCATGGTCGTTAGTTTCCCTGCCATAAAAGACATGCTTGTAGCTATGATGATACTTGCCCAAAAGGAGAAACGCAGCCACTTCTCTATGGTATCCCAGTATGCCTGGACGTTTACCTGTTTTTTCTGTACCAACCCGGGTAATAATGCGGTAGATATAACAGTTGGGATGGCATACCACAGTTCGGATATCCTGGCGGCGGCAGCATATTCTCCCAGTTGTACAGGGTTGCCGAATATATCCAGCAATAACTGATCAGATTTCATGTACAGCAATACCAGAACACCTGTGAAAATCAGTGGCCAGCTGTGGGTTATCAACCGGCTGGCTTCTTTTTTACTGAAAGCAGCAAAGAAGTTCACCTGGTTCTTACTAAGATAAAAAACGAGAATGATGATATAAGTAATGAGCAGTTCTATAAAAGACAACCATACAAACGTGAGCAGTGAACCATTGAATACAATGAAGAGCAGTTTGATGGCGCAGAAAAGAACAAACACAGCTACTTTAGGAATGATCACCTTCTGTACCTTGTTATTGGCCTGATAGAGACAATCGAATACATCGAATGACTGTAACACAATATTGAACCCGGTAATAACGGTGCATACCAGGTAAAGGGAGCTTTTGGTAAAGCCTACGACAGCGATGCAGATAAGGCAGGATAAAATACCTGCGCCTATGCGCATAACAAGAGCTGTAGAGAGGATTGTGTCCTGTTTGTCCGGGAAAGACACCAGTTCCTTCACCACCAGTTTGTCCAGGCCCAGTATGGCCAGTCCACCTGCAATAGTAGTTAATGCAATGGCAAAGTTCCATATGCCAAAGGCCTCCGGACCAATATGCCTGGCTATCATCGCCATGGTAATCAGTCCGAAGAAAAGCCGCGCAAGTTTATCTATCAGCAGCCACCCGCTTGTTTGAAATATTTTATGCAATCCTGTGTTTTAATTTTTTAAAGAATGAGAAAAACATCTTTTCTTTTCTCCTGCTATCTGTGTAGGTGTAATGGTCGTAGTAATAATATGGATAGAAAGAATCCTGTTCAATACCATTGAAGATGACGCCTGTCTTTTTGAAGAAACCGTCTTTTACATTGTCTGCAACAGATACCAGTTTCGTTTTCTGTGTGAAATTGTAGCGGACCACAAACAGGGTACAGTCTATAAAGGGAGCCAGGCTCTTCGCATCAGATACAATACCTATAGGCGCTGTATCTATGATGATATAATCAAAGCGTTCTTTCAGTTGTGTTAGCAGTACTTTCATCTTATTCCCTTCAATCAGTTCTACCGGGTTGGGAGGAATGGGGCCGGAAGAAATCAGGAACAGATTTTCTGAACCAGGTATAGGTTTGATGATCTCATCGATGGTTTTGTTTTCCACGATGAAGTTGGTAATACCTGTATGATTATCCTGTCCCATCAGTCGTGATAATTTAGGTTTACGCAGATCCAGTTCCAGTAATACAACCTTCTTGTTATTCACGGTCAGTGAATTACCAAGGTGTGCAGTCATAAAGGTTTTACCTTCTCCCGAAACACTGGACGTGATGAGGATGGTAGTAGAGGATGTATGCTCACTTAATAAGAAGCGCAGATTAGTACGCAGGTTGAAGATCTGTTCCAGCAGAATAGACCTGCTGTGAAGGGAGATCTCTTTATTCTTTTCATCTTCCTGGTATATTTCTGCCATGATGGGCAGGCCGAATGCCTGTTCAATTTCGTTCTTGTTCAGCACCTTGTTATTCAGGAAGTATTTGATGTAGATATATAACGTACCTAATACAAGACCTGCTATAATAAAGGCAACAAACACCAGTGTTCTCTTTGGAGACTCTGGTTTGTCGGGTACAAAAGCAGGTGCAATGATTTTGTTATCGGTAACATTACTGGCGTATGAAACAGAGGCTTCTTCTTTCTTCTTCAGCAGGTACAGGTAAAGATTTTCCTTTACACTCTGTTGTCTTTTGATATTGATGTAATCCCTTTCATAGGAAGGGATGCTCGCGATCCTGGCCTGGATCTGGTTCACTTTATCCTGCATCTGTGTTTGTGCCACATTTGCATTACGTTTATATCCTGCCAGGTAGTTTTTGATGGTGTTCCTGGAATCGTTAATCTGTGCATCCAGGTTCTGTACGATTATACTACCGGGCTGCAGGGAGAGCGATAATTTCTTCCTTTCGTTTAACAGTTCTTCGTAACGGTTGATCATGGCAGTGAGCGACTGGTCTACATTTCCCAGTACAGGAGCAAACGGATGATCTGTTCCCGGCGCATTGATATAATCTTCCATCTGGTTAAATACAGATAACTGCATGTTGGCTTCATTCAGTTTGGTATCTGCATCTTTTACCTGTTCCAGTGCCAGTTTGGAGTTACCTTCAATATCTGTGATCCCTCTCTTTACTTTAAAACTTTCTTCCTGTCTTTCCAGGAAACCCAGTTCATCTTTCAGTGAATCTATACGTACTGTTAAGAAACGGATTGTTTTCAGTGCAACCCTGTTTTTATCGTCCAGCGTATATTCATTGTAGGTATCCAGTAAGGCATTGAGGAAGTGTGCAGTTCTTTGAGGTACACGGTCTTCGTAGGTAACCACTACTACGGTGGCATCCCTGTTTACCAGTGCAGTGCCTATATCTTCAATCTTCTGATAGGCCAGTTGGGGAATAGAATCTATCCGTATACGGAATGCAACATTCTGTCCTGCAATAGCAGGATCGTAAGAGATGCTGAAACGGTCTTTATGTATGGTAAACGGTTCTCCTGCATGTATAGTAAATGGTACGGTAGATGTGTTTTCTACACTTTTTATTTTCAACAATCCGTTTTCGGGTGTCACATCAAGTGTATAGTTACCGGTTTGCGAACTATCGCTGAGGAGGTGTATGTTGAGCGGATTGTGTTCATACAGTTCTTCATTGCTTACAGTCCCTTTTCTGAAATAGCGTATATTGAAATTATTATCCTGAATTACTTTTCCCACAAGGATAGGAGATTTCAGTACTTCCATTTCATTCTCAATGTTCTTTCCGTTGTTAAAAAGGGAGAGTGATTTGAGCATATCCATTTCTTCCCCACCTTTCTTTTCATCATCTTTCAGATATAATTTAGCGCTGGAAAGATATCTTGGTTTGGCATATCTGAGGTATGAGAAGGCACCAGTCACCGCAATCGCGATTACAATTAAGTATAAAGGCCAGTGAAAGGCTATTTTCTTAAAAAGATCATTGATATCGATGATCGTACTTTTAGTATTTCTCTCAGTATTTTTATTCATATGCTTACATCTCTATTTAACGGTAACGATGATGAGGGTAGTGATAAGCGATAATGCACTTATCACTGTCGGTAAAAGTGGTACAATGGTGGAATTGGCAAAAGCCTTCTTCTTTCCGGGCTTTACATAAACAACATCATTGTTGTTCAGATAGTAATAAGGAGATGACAGGGCTTTGCTGTCGTTCAGGTCCAGGGTGGCATATTCTTTAACGCCCTCTGTTTCCCTGATGATCATGATATCGTCTCTGATAGCGGTGTTGTTCAGATCACCGGCCATACTCAATGCATCCAGGATAGAAGCTCTTTCTGCGGGTATTTTGAAAGAACCAGGCCGGGCTACATCTCCCAGTACAGATACCCTGAAATTAGCGATACGGGTAGATACGAAAGCGTTGCGGATAGTTTTGTCCAGTTCCAGTGCAACAAGCGTATTGATCTCTGACGTTGTTTTTCCTTTTACATATACTTTACCGACCATAGGGAGGCCCACATATCCTGTGCTGTCTACGAGGTAACCCTGGTCTATCATACTGGATGAAGCGGCCGATGTACCACTTACAGAGACGGGGTTCAGGATCATAGAGATGTCTTTGTCGATGGTGGTGATGGTAATCTGGAGAACATCACCCGGCTGGACCTTTAGCGACAGTAACTTGTTATCCATTGCTTTTCCATTCGCTTTTTCAATATCATTGAAGTACGTTAGCTTTTTGGTGTTAACGCAGCCTGTTAATATGCACAGGCTTGCGGTGAATAACAGAAGATGGAATTTAGGAATCATGTTTAATATATATTGGAATTGAATGTTTAATATCAGGCCGCTGCTGCCACCGGTTTCCGGGCTCTTTTGCTCCCTTTTTTCCGTAGCATCTGCTGCACAGGTACTTCTATATAATGGTGTATGATAAGACTGGATGGGATTAATACCGCATAGAAGGATAATAAGGTAAATGGTGAGTGGAATATATTCCGGCTGATGCCAAAGTAATCTACCACGATGACGGAAAATACCATTAATGGAAAATGGAGCAGGTACATGGCTAAACTGGAATTTGCCAGTGTCATCATCCATTTTATATTCAGGCCTCCATAGGTTGTTTCTGCAAGGGCCATCATCAGTAATGTTCCCGGATTGATAAGGGTACGGATAAATACATTCCTGATTATGTCAAACAATCTTGTATTGGTTGCTGCCTCATTTGCAGGAAAGAATTTTTGTAATAAGATCATCGCTCCATTCCTCATAAAAGAAAAAGCATATTCAGAAATGCTGAAGATCCATAGCAGGATAGTCAGGCCAATCATCACTCTGGTTATTATCTTCAGATAACTTTTCTGTGAGGCCCAGTGGTATATATGATATACCAGGGCACCCAGGAAAAATGAATAGATGCCTTGTCCTATCATGGGATACATATATTGCACCACCAGTGCAGACAGTGTTATGCCGACAATAATCAGCATGTTCTTATGCAGTTTTAACCAGCATAGAAGGAAGAATATCAGATATAGCAGCACTTCTACCGAGGCCGACCAGGAAGGGCCGTTAAACCCGTTTAAAGCAGGTGTTTTTTCAAATCCCCATGTTTGTATCAGAAACAGGTGTAAGAGAAAATGTGGGGTATCGTTGTTATGAACAATGAAATAATGCCCGTTGATGTAATACATGATGGGTTGTAAAACAACAAGGACCATCAACGTCATGAAGTGAACAGGATACAGGCGGGTAAACCTGAATAACAGGAAGTTGCCGAATGAAGTTTCCCTGGAGGCAATCTTTTCACTGTAAAACCAGAAGAAAATAAAACCGGATAACAGGAAAAAGAGATCTACCACAAGAGGTGACAGCTCATATAACATGGCGAGATAGGGATACAGCGGCAAATGCAGTTTTGCTAATGGGGAATCGAGGGTAAAATCATTCGTATAATAGAAAAACTGCCAGTGGGCCAGCACAACAATAAGTGGCGCAATAGCACGTATAACATCCAGGCTGAAAAAGTACTTTGGGCTTGATGAGAGCGGTGTCATGGAATGGTGTACGTATAAACAACGGAAAGCCTGTAGTGGTGGTTAGCCACTACAAATTATGGAGTTATTTTAGGTTTCAATTGATTATAACATTCTCAGACAAGGGCAAGTTAAATCAAAATTGTCATTTGTACAAAATTGAAGGAAAAAAGCCTTGTTGCACAGTCTGGATGAGATATCCGGAAGTTTATATGTTATAAATAATTAAAAAATGAACAATAATTATATTATTATGTATTTAAGGGAGGAGAAATTTTTTAACCTCAAAACGAAGTGAAAATTTGATGAAAAGTATAAAGAAATTAACCAATATCTTATACCATTATCTGTATAGTCTGCGAAAAACCCAACAAACGGATATCTTATTACTGGGAACATTACTGGCACGACAAAACAAACAACTCTCACATATAAATAATCTGGCAGATGCTGAGTTCAAAGTTTTTTCACAGGCAGGAGATGATGGCATCATCCAGTATCTGATAAATAAAGTACATATACAGGATAAGACATTTATAGAATTCGGGGTAGAGAATTATATAGAATCCAATACCCGTTTCCTGCTGAAGCATGATAACTGGTGTGGACTGATCATCGACGGTTCTAAAAAAGCCACCGACTTTATTAAGACAGATGACATCTATTACCAGCACGAATTAAAAGTAGTGACCTCTTTTATCACCGCTGAGAATATTAATGAACTGATCAGTTCTCAGGGGATCAGCGGGGAAATAGGATTGTTATCTATAGATATAGATGGGAATGATTACTGGATATGGAAAGCGATAGATGTGGTACAGCCTGTTATTGTGGTGATAGAATATAATAGTGTATTAGGGGCAGAAAGGGCTATTACGGTGCCTTATAAGAAGGATTTCGTCAGGGAGCAGGCACATCACAGCAACCTGTATTTTGGCGCCTCTATACAGTCGTTGTGTATGCTGGGGGATGAAAAAGGATATGCCTTCGTTGGCTCCAATTCCATAGGCAATAATGCTTACTTCGTTAAAAAGGACCGGCTGGGAAGTTTAAAAGCCCTCAGCGCAGCAGAAGGATATGTACTTTCCCGTTTCCGGGAAAGCAGGGATAAAAAAGGTAACCTCACACATCTGACAGGTCCCGCGCGTTATGAATGTATAAAAGGACTGCCGGTATATAATGTTTCTTCTAACACCTCAGAATTATTATAAAATATGAATGCACTCTCCAGTACTGTAAAGAAGGTCTACGTATTCCTGTTTGCCCGTAAGGCACTCTATCGTGTAAACCTGCTGTTATATAAATTGAGTATGACAGGCATCGGTATTCACAACTATGAAAATGATTATGTAAGCGGGGAAAAGGCTTTCATCAAATATATGAAAGCACATAATCTCTTTAAAGATGGGGTAATCCTGGATGTGGGGGCCAACGTGGGGAATTATGCTATTATGCTGCGGGAGAACAACATCACATTGCCCATCTTTGCATTTGAACCACATCCTGTTGCGTTTAAAAAATTGGAAAAGGCAGCCTCTGCACATCATTTCATACCTGTGAAGCGTGGGGCAGGAGATGCGTCTGCTACTGCGGTTATTTATGACTACGCAGGTAATGGAGGCTCTGAACATGCCAGTATGTACAAAGAGGTAATCTCAGATATACGCAACAGTGAAGTGGAAGAGATAAGTATAGACATGGTATCCTTAGACCAGTTTGTAACAGAGAATAAAATAGATAAAATAGCTTTACTGAAAATAGATACAGAAGGGCATGAACTGAATGTATTAAAAGGAGCAAAGGATACTATTAAAAGAGGACTGGTAAATGTAATACAGATAGAGTTCAATGAGATGAATGTGATTTCCAGAACATTCTTCAAGGATATTATTGATATCCTGCCCGGATATGATTTCTATAGATTATTACCAGATGGATTATTACCACTAGGGGTTTATAAAATACTGGACTTTGAAATATTCGCATTTCAGAATATAGTAGCCATGAAACGTTAACAGCATTCTATCAATCTACCAGTACAATATCAAGAGCAGTCAGGAAAGACAATGCCCCCGGTAGATTGAATTTTGCATTCTTGATCTTATTGGTCTTCGGATCTATAAAATAATTTTCTGTGTCAACAAAACTGGCGCCTGTGAGATCCGTATTGAAGAACCGGGCATTTCTTAAATCAGTACCGGAAAAGTTAGCAGTACTAAGATTACATTCACTGAAATCTACGTCCGCTGCCACACATTTAACAAACTGACTTTTCTTCAGGTTCTTACCGTAGAAGTTGGAGTAGCTTATCTGGGAGTGATGAAAGCTAATGGAGAGTGGATTACTGGCATTGCACCATAAAATACCAATAGCCTTTGAATTAATTACCTGTATACCGGTAAGGGCGGTTCGTTTTACATTAATAAGAGAGAGGTCACAATCCTCAAAAGTACATTTCTCAAAAATACATTCCTGGAAAATACAGCCTTTCAGGTTAGATTTATAGAAAGTGCAATCATAGAACTCCCTGCCTTCCACTACTTTATCTTCATAACTGATGTTCTCAAATCGCTTGTGCTGATGCAGTATTTCCATGCTCAAAGATAATATTTTTTTACTACGCAGAAAGAGTGCGTACATGGTATGCATCTTTGTATAGTCAGAAGCAGTAGCTCAGATGGTTAGAGCACGGTAATAAAGTTTTAGAATTTTCTCTTCAGGCCAACTAAAACTTACTTCTATGCCAGGGATGCTGGGGTCGTTGGTTCGAGTCCAACCTGCTTCACTGATTAAGGTCAACTGGTACTTACTTCAAACTCTTTGACGAAAAAAGTATCCGAATTACCTGATTAAATTAAATGATTATGAACGGATTATTGAAAGTTAGTTTACGGCAGCAGGCGATATTTATCGCAGAAACGATGGAAACCCAGCCATTGTCTGCAAGTACTGCAGCATTAATAGCTAACATGGTAAAACTGGGATATAGTGCAGGACCTGCGCTTTTGCAGGCATTAAATGTAGCTTCAGCTGCCATGCAGGATGAAGTGCTGGCGACGTTGCGCGAAGTAACAGGTGTGAATAAGAACTGGACACCGCTGGTAATAGACTGGGATATGCCCGGAGCAGCATCTCATGGATATCATGTCATGACGGCATTTGCCAATGCATTTAAAGGAACAGATACTACTTTATATAAGCAAACAACGACTACTTTACCATGCGGGCATATTATCCCGGATAATACGTTCCCCCTGGAACGTTATAACGGTTGTCCTTTCTGTGGAACACCATTTGTATTCGGTGAGCTGGAACATGTAGGGCAGGGTAGCAAACTAAAGATACTGGACCTCTGGACTATAAAGGATGCGCAGGCATTCCTGGAAGATCTGTTAACTTCTAAAACAGCGCTGGATGCTTCTCAGACAGATAGCTTGAAGATATTGCTGCAAAACTTCCCCGTTCCTGCCGTAACAGTAGGTATGAAGGAAACCGCTATGCTGGTAATTGATATACTGATTGATCAGCAGCAGGCTGCTAAAGCACAGGTGTTGTTTACTTCTCCCGCGGACATATTACGTTACCTGTGGTACAAACATACGGGCTTCCTGCAGGTGATTGAACCTAAAACTATCCTGAAAAGAAAGTCAAAGAATCATCAGCATATACATGCTGAACAGGATATGAGTGTAGTGGCGAGGATCTTCTCAAAAGCATTGCTGAAACTGAAATACGACCGTCAGCAATGTTTAATGGTAGCCCGCTGGCTGAATAACATGGACATGGGCCTTGAGCAGATGTGTGAATCCATGCATCCGAAACGTGCGATGTGGGTCCGCTTTATACGCGCCCTACGTCTGGCAGAGTATAGTAAACGTCCTGGTTTTACTAAGCTGAAGGAGCTGCTGGATTACTTCTATAATGAGACTTATTCAGTATGGCAGGGAGATGTGAACGATTACCGTTTAAGGCTGGATGCAGAGAAAACATTTCAGCTGTTAAAACAGCGTCCTGGTTTATTTGCCCGTTCATTGTTTGCCAATATGCTGTGGTTTGGTGAAGTAGATACGATAGCCGCTTTTAAAGAAGTGATAGATAAGGTGCCTGCAAGGCTGATCCTGACATTAAGCATGTATGCGGATATTTATTTCGATCCTGCAACTGACAGGGTTGTAAAACCATTGGGAAGTGTCAGCAAAACGATACCTGCCAATCCGTTACTGTCTGCATACAGTCCTGAGCACCGGGCTGTAATGGTAAAGGCAGTAAAGGACCTGTATGAAATGGTGATGATTAAACGTTTTGCTGCTATAGAAAATACAAATGTATCTATGTATATAGATCCTGTATTGTTTAAAATCCCATTGGCTATAGGTGACCGTTCAGAAACAGTGCAGGACATGCCTATGGCATTACAGGGGACACGTTTCCCGGTAGAAGGAGATACGGTGCGTTTGTTTATGCAGTGGGGAACAGGATTAAAAGCACAACACCTGGATATGGACCTGAGCTGCAGGATCATTTATGAAACTACAGCAGAGATGTGTTACTTCGGGAATTTAAATACTACCGGATGTAGGCATAGCGGTGATATCAGGGAAATACCTTCACAGATAGGTACTGCGGAATATATAGACATGAATTTAGACATCCTGCAAAAGGCGGACGCTAAGTATGTAGTATTCACCTGTAATGCCTACAGTGCCGGAGATCTTGCGCTGAACCTGACAGTAGGATGGATGAACAGTAAGTATCCAATGAAGGTATCTAATAAGACGGGAGTAGCGTATGATCCTTCCTGTGTACAGCACCAGGTACGTATCGTCAATGGCCTGTCAAAAGGATTGGTATTTGGCGTACTGGAACTGGCTACCCGTGAAATCATCTGGCTGGAAATACCTTTCGACGGACAGTTGGCCAAAAACCTGCATATAAAAACAGTGGAGGGTATGTTGCAACGTCTGAACAGTAAACAAACTATCGGACAGTTGTTACAGGTCAAAGCGAAAGCACAGGGTCTGGTATTAACAGATACTGCTGATGCAGATGAAATGTATACTGCCGAATGGGCAAGGAATACTGCCGCAGTAACCGGATTATTAATAGACTAAAAGAAAGCCACAGTAATGTGGCTTTCCTGCTTAAAAAATACTTAATTCAGATTATAGCCAGCGGCCATACCACCATCTACATTGATAATAGCCCCGGTGATAAAATTACTCTTGGCTACTGTATACACCATCTTAGCCACTTCTTCCGCTTCACCCACTCTGTTGATTAAATGTAAACCGGCACTATCATCCACACTATCTCCATGCATTGGCGTGCGTATTGTCCCCGGGGCAACTGTATTCACCCGGATATTATCCCTGCCGAATTCAGCAGCCAGCTGAATTGTCAGCGCATGAATCGCTCCTTTACTGGAAATAGGCGCAGTAGCAGGTACACCGCCAATGCCCTTGTTTACCAGTGGCGTACCGATGTTAATCACCACTCCATCATGCTGTTTCAGCATTTGCGGAATAACCGCCTGTGTAGTAAAGAATGTCCCCTTCAGGTTGGTAGTTAAGAAACGATCAAGATAAGCGTTATCCACTTCCAGGAATGGCTTTGTTTCAAAGATACCAGCGTTATTGACCAGCACGTCTACAGTACCGAATCTTTCAAGCGCCAGCGATACCAGTTGCTCCCCTGTTTTCTTATCACTTACATTCCCTGCCAGCATTGCCAGGTTATCACCTGCGCCCAGATCATTAAATGCCTGCAGTAATTTATCCGGAGTAGCAGCATTTATCACAACGTTGTCTCCCTGTTGAAGAAAATATCTGGCTATTTCCTTGCCTATTCCGGAAGATGCTCCGGTAACAATAATTGTTTGCTTTTTCATATGCCAAAGCACGCAAATATTCAGAAGCTGATTACGTGACCTGCATCACATTCTTTATCATCTTTTTTATCTGCGCAGGAAAGCTGCGCACATGGATATTACATTTGTAACATGAAAACGAACAAAATAACAGCAAAGGATTTAATGTCTGCAGGATACACAGAAGGAAAGATATTGGGGAAGGCGTTGTCAGTAGCAGAACAGTTATTGCAGGATATGGATGTTGATGTTGTATTATCAATGTTGACGGCTGTGCTGGACGATGAGTACGATGGTGAACTGAATGAGTTGCGTGATATGATCCTGGAAGATAGAAAAGTATCCGATATAATTGTATTGAAAGAGCAGCCTGAGAAGTTCGCCATCTATGGAGCTGATAATATTGATGAAGGTGCAAAAACGCAGATGGGAGTTGCTATGGCATTACCTGTTTCAAAGGCCGGTGCCTTAATGCCGGATGCACATCAGGGATATGGTTTACCGATAGGTGGGGTACTGGCTACGCATAACGCGGTGATTCCTTATGGTGTAGGTGTAGATATCGGTTGTCGTATGGCATTATCGATCTTCGATATTCCGGCAACACATTTCGATGAAAACCATGATAAATACAAACGTGAGCTGATCGCCCATACAAAGTTTGGTGCAGGTCATGGGTATTTAAAGGATGAACGTGCCCAGCATGCAGTACTGGATAATGATACATTCAATATGACGCAGTTCATCAGTCAGCTGAAAGATAAAGCCTATTCACAACTCGGTACTTCCGGGGGTGGTAACCACTTTGTGGAATGGGGGGTAGTGGAGTTCTCTGAACGTGATGAAGTGTTAAATATCGATAAGGGAAGTTATGTAGCGTTATTGACACATTCCGGTTCACGTGGTATGGGAGCGCAGATTGCCGGGCATTATACAAGGATCGCAAAGGATATCTGTAAACTGCCACAGCATGCTGTGAACCTGGCTTACCTGGATATGAACTCCGAAGTCGGACAGGAATACTGGCTGGCCATGAACCTGGCCGGGGATTACGCTTCTGCCTGTCATGATATCATCCACCAGAAACTGGCAAAAGCCATTGGTGGAGCACTGCTGGCAAAAGTGGAAAACCACCATAATTTTGCCTGGAAAGAGAAATGGGGAGGAGAAGAGGTGATCGTACATAGAAAAGGGGCTACTCCGGCCGGAAAAGGGGTGATGGGGATCATTCCGGGGTCTATGACAGCACCGGGGTTCTTAGTGCGCGGAAAAGGGCTTGAAAATGCGATTAATTCGGCATCTCATGGTGCGGGTAGACAGATGAGCCGTACTAAAGCTATCAACAACATCACAAAACAGGAGATGTCTGCGATACTGAAAGAAAATAAAGTGACGCTGATAGGGGCCGGACTGGATGAAGCGCCAATGGCATACAAAGACATCAATATGGTAATGGGTGCACAGAAAGATCTGGTAGATATAGTAGCGAAGTTTCAGCCACGTATCGTGAGAATGGCAGATGACGGAAGTAAAGAGGATTAAAATATTTCATTTTACAGGTTCCACTCTTGTGGAAGTGAAACCTGTGAAAATGAAATCCCTGTCCATTGAGTGTGCAAATTACAACGCATCCATAGAACAGGAAAGAGTAGTAACGCGTATTTTCATGCGTAGATATACGTATTCAATTCAAATGTTATATAACGTAGCCGGATACTTTAAGATATTTAAATATATCTTTCTGATAGCTATTAAAGACAACACTTTCCCCAAAACCTGATAATTTTGTGAGTGCTGATACTCAACCTACTAAACAGTTCTGGCCATTATTGGCATAATTTTTAATATTAGGTAATTCGAAAATACTAATTGTCGATTGCCAAACTTAAAATCAGAAATGCCAGCAAGATTTATCCTGTATAGCGTATTTGCCCTCACGTTATTAATTGCCTGTAAAAAGGATGATACATCCCCGGTACCAGGATCTTGTTTTGCAGACAACATTACATTAACGCAAACCGATTTTATCGACTATGTGAGTGCGCATAGTATATTCGTTGCACTGGATGTAAAGAATACCTCTTCAAAAAATTATGATGTGAGTAAAGGAGCCAAACTGGTGAATATGAAGATTCTCATTACAACTACCGATGGTGCACAATACGAAACACATATTGGTCTTACACAAACGTATATCCCCGCAGGTACTTCTACTTCTGCCATTATCTATGCAGAATACGGTGCAGGTAAAACTTACCAGGATTATAAAATAATCACTTCCTGTGATTAATTATTAGCCCCCTTTCCTTCTCTCTTTGTTAAAATCTTGTTCCTAAAAGGAATGATGTTGTTTTTTGTATATACTTAATTTGCTGAAAAACAGGTCTGGTATATTGCAAGTGTATAGTAATAGGTAGTCATAAGATATTGATATTCAACTCTCCCAGGGGTATAAGCCCTATATAAGCCCCCTCATAGTCCTCTACAAGCCCTATACAAGCCGACCTTATTTAGAGGGGGCTTATATAGGGCTTATATCTGTTGTAATTACATCTTTTAGCAGGGAGAGAGTACCGGCAGTATATACGGAATGGTATATAAGACATTGATCTTATAAGGCTGGCCTTTTTAAAATAAATTCTTAAAATAAGTGTAAGTTTCGGGCAGGTAGGAATACTAATGAATAAACACTTTCAACATGAAAACATATATCTGTCTCAAAACCATTGTTATCTGTATAGCTCTTATTATAACTGGTTTTGCTACTTCCTTTGCCCAGCAGAAAAAAGGGCTCCTGTGGGAGATCTCTGGTAAAGGGATGACGCATCCTGCCTATTTGTATGGGACTATTCATATGTACGATACATCCGTATACCGTTTACCTGCCGCTCCTTTCGCCATTCTTGATAAAGTAAAAAAGGTATTCTTTGAACTGGATTTTGGTCATATTGATGCTGCTGAAATGATGAATGCTATGTACATCACTGATAGTACACAATTCATTGATAAACTGCTGGATGCACCTTCACTGGCAAAGCTGAAACCATTACTGGCCTCTTCCCCCATATTGCAGATGCTGGGCGATAAGGCATATGCCATAAAACCCATTCTTTTGTGGAGTATCATAGCAGGAGGTGATGGTAAAACGCCGTCTATAGATATGGAGCTGTATAAGGCTGCTATCGCAAAGAAAGATTCAGTAGGCGGATTGGAAACCGTGAAAGAGGAAATGGACGCACTGAATACGATCAGCATTCCTGCACAGGTACAAATGTTAAAAGATGCCATTCTGAAAGATGTTTCTCCAAAGGAAAGTCTGGCCAAACTGACTGCCGTCTATACTAAACAGGATATTGAAAACTTAATGAAAGACCTGAGCGAAGGTGCGATGGTAGATGCCAATTTTAACGAGTATCTGCTGGTAAAAAGGAATGTTGTGATGGCAGACAGGATCGCTCCTTTACTGGGTAAAGAGCCAGTATTGTTTTGCATGGGTGCCATGCATCTGGGAGATAAAACAGGTGTGATCGCATTACTGGAAAAGAAAGGATATACACTGAAAAACATCCCTTTTAATTTTGAGAAGAATGACTAAAGCTGAATTTCTGGATCACACTATGCCACACCAGGGAATCATCTATAAAGTTGTCAATATCTATGCTGAGTATAAAGAGGATAAAGAAGACCTGTTGCAGGAGATCTGGTTACAGTTGTGGTTATCTTTTCCCCGGTTTAAGTTCCAGAGCAAAGTCTCAACCTGGATGTACCAGGTAGCTCTTAACACCGCATTAACGCATATCCGTAAATCCGCCACCAGGGATAAGCATTTCAAAGTGGTAGCTTCCATGCAACATATAGATGATAACAGTGAACGTGCGGAACAGGAACGCCTGCTGTGGGATATGATCCGGTCCCTTAAACAAGCAGAAAAGGCGTTGATACTGCTATACATTGAAGGCATCAGTTACCGGGAAATCGCAGAAATTACCGGGGAATCTGAAGGGAATGTTGGTGTAAAGCTGAACCGCATCAAACAGAAAATGAAAAAAGATCTGATCACCTCTGCTAAAATTCAACAGTAATGGAACAGAAGAATGATTTTGAATCTCTGCTGAGAGGCGCTGCTGCCAGGTTTGAAAATGAGCCCCTGTCTGAAATAGCTGTAAGTGACATGATTGATGCGCGTTTGGTTACCAGTAAATCCAGGTTATTGTCTTCATTTAGAAAAGAGATCCTGATTTGCCTTATTTGCATAGGTGTTTTCTTTATATATATCTGGGGCGCAAAATACTTTTTTGACACTCCGAAACTGGCTAAGTTTCTAAAGCTTTATACCCAGGTATGTTTAGCAGGGATGTTATATTGTATGGCCAGTATGCTTTTGTTTGTAAGACTCTTACAGATTTCTTTTTTACAAAAAGCGACCGGTATCAGGGATTACGTAACAGTTTTGTATAAAAAGACAAGATGGACATTACAGGTATATCTCTGGATCTCTACAACAGGGGCTACAGGTATGTTAACTGTATTTCTTATAGCCAGCCAGAAGATCCCTTTATACTGGCTGCTGGGTGCGATCCTGCTGTCCGGTACATGCTTTTATTATTTGAACGTATGGTACCTGCATAAAAGATTTGGGAAGAGAATGCAGGAACTGGAGTTACTGATTGCAGAATTTAATGAGCCGGACAAGTAATTGTCCGGCGTTTTGCCTCTAAAAACGAACTGTTCGCCTCATTTGTTTGTTTTCAAAATGAAAAAGCCGGAAGTTGCGGGGGCATATGTTCAAAAAGGGGGGCAAATATTTACGATACCATGTATTGGGGAGCATCGCGTTCCTCTTATTACCATTATTATTATCTCCAAGGCCACCTGAAGAGATAGGCTTTCTGTCACGTCCTACCATCCGGGATTTTATAGGAAATTTCCTGATGTTATCCGTTTTTTATCTCAACTATTACCTGTTCATCCCTGCATTTTATTTTAAGAAAAAATACATCGTCTATACGTTTTGCATTGTTACGGCATTGCTGCTCATCTGCTTACTACCTTCCCTTTTGACAGGGCGTATACCCTGGAACAGCCCCCCACTGCCCATACATACTGGTTTGGTAGATGGGATGCCTCCCTCTCCAAGAGGTAATCATTTCACCCAGGAGATCCGGCATCATATTTTCCTCTTTATCATCGTGATGCTCACTTCAGTCCTGCTGAGGGTAAGAGAGCGCTGGTTTCAGGCTGAAACGGCCCGTTATAACGATGAACTCTCCCATCTGAAAGCACAGATCAATCCTCACTTTTTATTCAATACACTGAATAGCATTTATTCCCTGGCCCTGGCTAAAGACGATGGGGCGCCTGATGCCATCGTTGAGTTGTCGGAGCTGATGCGGTATATTATTAAAGACGCAGATAAACATGAAGTGCTGCTGAGAAAGGAGCTGGCTTATCTCAATAATTACATCGCTTTACAACAATCCCGTCTGGGCAGGACAGTCGATATTATGTATGAAGTGGATGTAGCTCCCGGAGATAAAATGATAGCTCCGCTGATTATCATCTCTTTTATAGAGAACGCGTTTAAGTATGGGGTAAATCCTGATAAGACATCTGTAATTACGATTAAACTAGAATTGAAACAGAATATATTCAGTTTATATGTTGCTAATAAAAAGGTGACAAAAGCGCCTGTGGATGGAGATGGGATAGGAGTGGGGAATACGAAAAAACGCCTGCAGCTGTTATATCCTTCCAGACATGAATTACAGATAGTGGACAATGATATTAATTTTTCAGTGAACTTAATAATGCATCTGACATGATAAAGGCAATTGCAATAGATGATGAACCACCTGCATTACAGGTACTTGAGTGTTATTGTAGCAGAACAGATCTGATTAGCCTGGAACGGGTATTTACCAGTACAGCGGAAGCGCTTAAATACCTGGAGAAACATGTAGTAGATTTGCTGTTTCTCGATATTCATATGCCGGCTATTTCGGGAATCGACTTTTATCAGTCTTTATCCAGGAAGGCGATGGTAATTTTTACAACGGCTTACAGCGAATATGCGGTAGAAGGTTTTAATATGAAAGCCGCTGATTATCTGCTAAAACCGTTTCAATACCCCCGGTTTTTACAGGCGGCTATGAAGGCAAAACACCAGTTCGATTTATTGCAGAAAAGTGCGGACACTGGGTTAGAAGGATATTTAGTCGTACATTCCGGTTACAGTCTGTTACAAATAGCATTATCGGATATTCTTTTTATCGAAGGATTGGATGACTACCTGAAGATTCATTTAAAAAGGCAACAACCTATAACGACCAGGCTTACACTGGATGATATCTTAGCACAATTACCTACAAATCATTTTATACGTATACACCGATCGTACATTGTTTCTCTTAGTAAAATAGATGGGTTACAAAACAGGATTCTCACAATTAACGGGGAAGAAGTAATCATCGGAGCAAATTATGAGCAGAATTTTTTAAAGTACTACACGCAGTTATGAAAGAAGCGTTATTGCACATGTTATTCGTAGGAGTGGTACTGTTTGCCGCTTCCTATCTGAAAAAAGACAACAAAACAACAACAGGGCTGGATACGCAGGTGCAGACACGGATTGACCGTGATCTTCAACGCAACGCTGATTCCGCGCCCGCACTGGCATTGGTGCGGGATACAACTGTTAAGCTGCCGCGCCGGAAATAACGGAGCACTATTCCTGCTATCTTTCAAAACCCCAATTTATTTATGAAACAGGCGATTTGCCTGTTTCAGGATCGTATTGCCTCCCGGGTAAATCGTATGAGATTTTAATGTCCCTGAAAAAATAATTATAATAATTAATTTTTAATGATTAATTTGATAATCAATAGGGGACTGATTTCACCTAAGCCAAAATTAATCAAAGCAGCTAATCAACCAAAGGTCCGATGTACCTGTAATTTATTATAATATATCACGATATTCTTGTTCCATGAATCACAATCCAGATACAGAACTGGTTGAGCGATTAAAGGCAGGAGATATATCCGCGTATGATACTTTCTTTTTGAAGTACTACAAGTTGTTATGTCTGAATGCATATTGGTTTCTGCACAATGAGCAGGAAGCAAAGGATATTGTTCAAACGTTCTTCCTCGACATATGGGATAAAAAACTATATCTTGGTTTTAACGGAGATGTAAAGGGATACCTGCATACAGCCGTTAAGAACCGCTGTCTTAATTATATTAAGAAGCAGAAAGCATACCTGGAAAAACAGGAAACCTTCTCGAATATGCAGGAAGATACCTTCACGACTAACACAGATACCATTCCTGATTACTATAAACAATTGCGTGCCTCATTGAATGATATGGGCGGACAAAAAAGAGTAGCTATTCAAATGGTATATTTGCAGGGCAAAAAGTACCAGGAAGCAGCAGATGAGATGGGTATCAGTATCAATTCCTTCAAAACGCATCTCAAAAATGGATTGAAGGTATTGCGTCACGCATTTAATAATAAAGACCATTAACCTTGGAACATCAGTATGAACAGGCTTTAAGGTTATACATACAAAAGCTGACAGGTGACTTATCTGCAGCAGAGGAAAGTTATGTACATAAAATGCTGGCAGAAGATGCCGCCTTCAGGGAAATATGGTCTTCCCTGGAAAAAGAAAGTATTTCCCTTAATACAGACGAATTCCTTAATAAGATAGATGCACAGGCCGATTTACAGGCGCTGAAACAGCGGCAGCCCGTAAAGCGGATGTTCCCCTGGAAAAGTGTAGCGGCCGCTGCTGCTGTACTTATAGCAGTAGCTTATTTCCTGTTCCCACGCAGTAGTAATAAACCGCAGATAGCCCAGCAAAAGATCAGCAAACCACAGATAAGCCTCTTAACCGGCAACGGACAATCCGTTACATTAGATACTACCGGTACTATCGCCCTTGGGAATACTACTTTGAGTACCAGTGGTAACACGTTAAAGTATACTTCCGCAGATACTGTACAAAATACCCTGCTGGTCCCCGCCGGTAAGAACTATAAGCTCGTTTTGTCCGATGGGACCGAAGTATGGCTGAACGCTGCCACCCGTTTACGCTTCCCTTTCCATTTCTCTGGTTCATCCAGGGACGTATATATTGATGGAGAAGCCTATTTTAAGGTCGCTAAAGACGCTGATCACCCTTTTATCGTGCATACACCCCTTACGAAGGTAGAAGTGCTGGGAACAGCCTTTAATGTCAATACTTATGAAGCCGGCAATGTACAGACCGCCCTGGTTGAAGGCAGGGTCATTGCCCGCAGTGCCAATGGCGAGAGTCAGGACCTGCGTCCCGGCTATAAAGCTGATTACCGGTCGGCCCGGGGATTCGCCACCCACCCCTTTGACCAGGAAGAGGTCCTCTCCTGGATGAATGGCGTTTATTACTTCCATAGCATGCCTTTAACCGAACTGGTAGGGCTGGCCTCCCGCTTTTACGGGATCCATATTATATTAGATGAAAAGAAATTTGCAGGCGTAGCCACTACAGGTCTGATGGACAGGAACAAACTCAATGATTTCCTGAACGATCTGCAAACCACAGCTCATATCACTTACCAGTTATCTGGTGATGAACTGTACATTAAATAATTTATCTCTCTCCCGAAAAAAAATCATTTTAAGCATTCACCCGTTTTGCATGTTACGTTGTAGTTATATTGAAAAGCAGTTTTAATAGCTTAATGCTACACCATCGTATAACGTTTAAATGATCAACCAAAATGAGAAAAAGTGTACGCCATTGCCACCTGGCTATGCGAAGAGGTATACTATACCTTCTGCTCGGCTTAGGCTTTATCGCAAAAGCGCAGGATACTCCGCTTCAATCCACGGTTACAGTAACAGGCCACGACATCTCCCTGTTACAGATTTTCCAGTCAATTAAAAAGCAGACAGGCTTCACGCTTGTTTACAGCAACCAGTTATTAAACGATGGAGAGAAAGTTGACGTCAACTTCAGCAAAGTACACTTACAGGAAGTATTAACCTTCCTGTTCAAAGACAGGAACATCAGCTATGAGGTGAAAAATAACCGCATAGTACTTGATAAAAAAGCACCAGAAGCTGCTACCGTACCCGTAAAAGAGGGAAAGCAGGACGGCCGGATAGTAAAAGGACAGGTAATGGACGAGGAAGGACACCCGCTACCCGGCGTAACGGTATCAGTTAAGGGTACAACGAAAGGGGTGATCACAGATGAACTGGGGGTATTCTCTATCACCGCTGCCAGCGATGATATTCTGAGGATAGCCATGATGGGTATGAATCCGGAAGAAGTAAAAGTGCGGGAACAGAAAACACTGAAGATAACCTTAAGTGCAAAAGTAGATAAGCTCGATGAAGTGGTGGTAGTAGGATTTGGTAGTCAGAAGAAAGTAACGGTTACCGGTTCCGTGTCTACTGTTAATATGGATGATATGAGAACACCTGTACGTTCTCTGACCAATGCACTGGCGGGAAAAGTAGCTGGTGTAATTTCCATGCAGAGCGGTGGTGGTGAACCAGGTTATGACAATCCTAATTTTACCATCCGTGGTATTGGGACCTTCACCGGTAGTACTTCTCCGCTGATCATTGTAGATGGTGTACAACGCGATGATGTGAACAGTACTTATGGTGGTGCTTTTAATAATATAGATCCGGAAGATGTACAGAGTATCTCTTTATTAAAAGATGCGTCTGCTACTGCTGTATATGGTGCCAAAGGTGCTAATGGGGTGTTGATCATCACCACTAAAAGAGGGGTGGCAGGAAAGCCTAAAATCTCTGCGAAAGTGGAATCAGGGGTGAACGGTTTAACGAGATTACCCAAGATGCTGAATGGTGTAAACTATATGAAATTATACAATGAGGCAAGAACAAATGATGGTAATGATGCTACCTACTCTGATGAGGTAATCGCTAAAACTGCCAGTGGTCTTGATCCTTATCTCTACCCCGATGTAAACTGGATCAATACTATCTATAAAGATCTTACTCCCATGACCAACGCCAATATAAATGTAAGCGGCGGGGGAGAATCCATGAGATATTATGTATCCTCATCTTTTTACAACCAGGATGGACAATATAAAGTGAAAAATCTGGACGGATATAATCCTAATCTTAATTTCAAAAGATATGATTTCCGTACGAATGTTGATCTGAATGTAACGAAGACAACGGTGTTGTCTATGAATATCGCTGCTATGCTGGTGAATAGCCGGTATCCGGGTACTTCTGCCGGTAATATCTGGTACGCCGCCTATGCTACAAATCCTATTTCCTTCCCGGTTAAATACCCAGGTAATTTATGGGCAGGTCCCAGGAATAATGGTGGTTCCAATCCTTTCAACCTGGTGCAGAATGCAGGGTACAGCACAGAGTTTAAACCTTCTGTGCAGTCTGTATTAACACTGAACCAGAAACTGGATATGATCACTCCCGGATTAACAGCGATGGGAAGATTTTCCTTTGATACCTATGGCGAATTCAATACCAGCAGAACAGGACTGAATGATCTCTGGTATGCCGGTTCAAGAGATGCTACCGGAAATCTTCTATATGAACGTGTCAGAACCGGCAGCACTTACCTGGGCTATGGCACTTCTTCCTCAGGAGAACGTATTATGTACCTGGAAGGCAATATTGCGTATGACCATGCTTTCGGGAATCATACTTTCGGCGGGTTAATAGTAGCTACTATGCGTAACAGGGTAATAGGTTCTGCCGGAGATTTGAAAACAGCCATCCCTTACCGTAATCAAAGTATGGCAGGCAGGGTCACTTATTCCTTTAAAGATAAATACCTGGCAGAATTAAACATAGGAGCTACCGGATCAGAAAACTTTGAGAAAGGGAAACGCTGGGGATATTTCCCGGCCGTATCTGCAGGTTGGGTGATCTCTAAAGAAGCCTTCTTTGCGCCGTTAACACATACGGTAAGTCTGCTTAAAATAAGAGGTTCTGTAGGTACTACCGGTAATGACCAGATAGGAAGTTATGTGGGTGGCGACAGGTTCGGCTATCTTACTTATATCTCTGATGCAAGCGGGATTACTTTCGGATCTTCTCCTGTTGCTTATGGCGGTAAATCTGCTACTGTTATCGGTACACAGAATTTAACATGGGAGAAATCTGTTAAAACCGATATAGGTCTTGAAGTAGGATTATGGAATAAATTAAGTCTGACAGTAGATGCTTTCAGGGATAAAAGAACAGCGATATTAATCAATCGTCAGTCTATTTCTTCTATTGCAGGTTATAGTGGATTAAACATCTATGCCAATATGGGAGAGATGAAGAACATGGGGATTGATGGCAGTCTGGAGTATGATACGCGTATAGGCAGAGATATCACACTGCGTGTGTTTGGTAACATCACCTATGCCAAGAATAAAATTGTTTATGCGGATAACCCCAAATATCTCTATGCTTATCAGCAACCCGAAGGCCATCGTTTTGGTGAATACAAGGGTTATGTAAGCAAAGGGTTATTTGTTGATCAGGCTGATGTGGATAAAAGTCCTACGCAGACAAGGACCGTATTCCCCGGAGATATCAAGTACGAAGATATGAACGGAGATGGTGTGATAAACAGTAACGATATGACTTACTTAGGTAAGTCGTATTTCCCTACCTGGTCTTATGGTTATGGATTTAATTTCGGCTACAAAAAGATCTCTCTTTCCGCTGTTTTTGCAGGAGTAGCTGATGTAGGTATCATGGCAAATGGCGCTGATATTGTGTCTTCAGATGGTGCTGCAAATGGTGTGGGTGTAGTACCATTCACCGGTATCGGTCAGTATCCTGCTAATGTACTGACTAACTCAACCAGCAGATGGACAAAAGAAAACCCCAGTCAGAATGTGGATTACCCACGTTTAACAATCACTAACAGCGGAGACAATAATTATGTGAACAGCAGTTGGTGGTTGAAGGACGGTAGTTTCATGCGACTGAAACAGGTATCGCTTGGTTATTCATTTATCACGCCTGATATGAAGAGAAAGGGCATCAGCAATCTGGAAGTATATGCAGCAGGTACCAATCTACTGACGTTCTCCAAGTTTAAGCTGTGGGACCCTGAACTGGGTGGTAATGGTGCGAAATATCCTTATGCCAAAACAATGACTGTAGGTCTGAGGGCTCAATTTTAAACAAGACAAAAAGATAATCATATGAAATACTTATTGTGTCTTTTAGTCGTATTGTCTTCCTGTAGCAAGTATCTTGATAAAAAGCCGGATAATCTTTTAACAGAAGACCAGATATGGCAAACACGTGCAAATGCAGAGGCTTATCTCTATAATATTTATAGTTATGTATATAATACAGACGGGGGAGATTATGCTTCTATGGGAGGCTCCGATGAATCGTCTGTATCCATTGGTACGGTAGGAGTACGGCAGATGGTGAGTGGTAACTGGAATGCTGCCAGCGGATACTTTTACAACTGGGCGAATTATTATGCTGCTATCAGAAAATCTTATGTGTTTGAGCAGAATATTGATAAAGTTCCCGCAAATCAGTTAAGTGATGATTTGAAGAAACAATATAAAGGGGAGAATCTTTTTTTACGCGGTTATTATTACTGGCTGCTTTTAAGACAGTATGGACCTTTTGTAAAAATAGACGGGCTGTTGAGCCAGGATGAGGATTTTAACCAGTATCCACGTACTCCTTTTGATACCTGTGTATCGCATGTATCTGCGTTGATGGATCAGGCAGCATTGAACTTACCGGCGGTATGGTCTTCTTCCAGTAATAACGGACGTCCTACAAAAGGTGCCTGTTTAGCGATAAAGGCCAAGGTAGCGCAACTGGCTGCCAGTCCGCTATGGAACGGGAATGCCAACTTTGCGAATTTTAAGAATGCAGATGGTACAGCGTTGGCCCCTGCCAGTTATAGTGAAGACAAATGGAAGGTAGCCGCAGCTGCTGCGAAGGCAGTGATTGATGCAGGTAACTATAAGCTGTTTACCAATCTGGATAATGGCGGGATTACGTTTAACCCTTATCTCTCTGTAAGGGATCTGTTTTTAACCAACTGGAATAACGAGATCATTTTTGCAAATGTAAACTGGTGGCGCTGGGGATATACGAAATGTGCTTCTCCTGGTTCGGGTGGATATAATATGTATGATGCTACACAGAATTTAGTAGATGGGTTTTACATGAACAATGGCCGTACTATTGATGACCCTTCTTCCAATTATGTAGAAACAGGTTTTGCTTCATCTGCCGGTGCTAACAGCTGGGAGCATCATAAGAACGACTGGAACATGTATGCCAACAGAGAACCACGGTTTTATGCTTATATACAGTATAATGCACGCCCTGTATTGCCGGCTCCTACCGTAGATGATAAGAATTATTTTTCTTCTGATGAGAATGTTGATGGCCAGGGCAGGGTTGAGTTTTATTACAATGGTAAATCTGGTCAGCGTTCTGCCGGGAGTAATAATATTACTGGTTATTTAGCTTTGAAGAGAATCAGTCCTAATGATAATATCAGGAATGATGTTTCCTCTTTCCAGGGGCCTTATATCCTGCTTCGTTATGCGGAGATCTTACTGGATTATGCTGAAGCGCTGAATGAATATGATCCTGGTAATGGGGATATCGTTACTTATCTCAATATGGTGAGAACAAGAGCAGGATTGCCCGGTATTGAAACCGTATATCCGGAAGCGGTAGGAAATAAAGACCTGATGAGAAAGTATATCCTGAAAGAAAGATCAGTAGAGTTATGTTTTGAAGGAGACAGATATTTTACCATGATCAGAAGGTTGATGCTGGGGAACCAGGAGAACAGAGCTATCTATTGCATGAATGTAAACGCCAATGATAATGGCTTAGGATTTTCTTTTACCGCATTCTATAACAGAACGCTTTTTCAGCAGCGTTTCTGGGATAACAAGATGTACCTGTTCCCGATAGATCAGGGAGATATTGAGAGAGACAGAGCGCTGGTACAGAATCCGGGATGGTAATCAATTCTTTTACAACACAATTAATCATTATGATCAGGTATATCATAGCAGGTTGTTTGATCTTCTTTACAGCTTGTAAGAAGGATAATGGGTTTACGCATAGTGCCGGGTCTCCGATGTCGGTTGATCATTTCACGCCGGAGCAGGGTGGAGGAGGAACATCTATATTAATTACGGGGAGTAATTTCTCTACAGATACGGCTGCTATCAGTGTCACTATCAATGGTCATAAACTGGCTATTGTTGGTGCCAGTGCTACACAGGTGATGGCTGTAATACCTTCCAAATGTGGTGCTGGAAATATAGTGGTAAAGGTGGGATCTGACAGTACAGTGAGTGCGGATATCTTTAATTATGTGTTTACACGTAAAGTGACTTCGTTAGCTGGTAATGGTACTGCTGGTTTTTCCAATGGGCAGGGATCAGACGCGATATTTAATTTTAACGGGGAGTCGTGGTACCGGAGTAAAGGGATTGCGGCGGATGATAATCTGAATGTGTATGTCGCTGACGTGGGAAATCATTGTATCAGGAAGATAGATACTGCAGGTAATGTAAGCACGTTTGCAGGTAATCCAAATGCTGCCGGTAATGCAGATGGACAGGGGTTGGCTGCGCAGTTCAGCTTGCCTTATGATATTGCTGTTGATGCGCAGGGATATTTGTACATAACAGATCCTGGTAACTGGAATATCAGGAAAATAGCGCCGGATGGTACAGCTGTTGTGATGGGAGGGGCGAGTCAGGAACCCTGGAGTGTAGCAGTAGATCCTACTACAGGATTTGTGTATTATTCAAATTTTTCCAATTCGGGTAATGTGTATAGGATGGATACTGATGGCAGCAGTACAATGGTGATACAGGGACTTAATAAGCCTGCGGGAATGCACTTTGATAAAGACGGTAACCTCTTCATCGCTATAGGTGATGATCATGTAATCAAAAGATTTGAGAAGAACACCTGGGCTGCGACAACGATTGCTGGTCAGACAGGAACTCCGGGATATGTAAATGGTGCAGGTACGGATGCGCGGTTTGCGAATCCGTTTGGACTGACAATAGATGCCTCTTCTAACATTTACATAGCAGGTGCAGGGGATGGTAGCGCGTCTAATGCTGACCAGAGCATCCGTTTTATTGCAGGTGGCAGCTGGGTAGTAAGTACTTATGCTGGTAGTGGATCTGCAGGTTATGCGGATGCCATTGGAGAAGCGGCCGCCTTTAGTGCGCCGTTAGGAGTGGCAGTGGATAAGAATGGTGTGGTGTATGTATTGGATAAGAACAATAACCGCGTTAGAAAAATAGTATCACAATAGCATGAAGTATATGAACTTATTTTTTATAGTACTGATGATGGCTGCCTGTAGTAAAGGCAGCACATCACCAGCCAATATTGTTCAAGACACACACAAGTATTATGTTTCCCCTGCAGGTAATGATGCCAATGCAGGCACTTTAAATGCCCCTTTCAGGGCTATTAACACTGCTTTAAGTAAAGCGATAGCAGGAGATACTGTTTTTGTCAGGAAAGGGGTTTATTACGAGAAAGTAAGTTTTCCTAAATCCGGCCGGCTGGAGAAGGTGATTACCCTGAAGGCATATCCTGGTGAGATACCTGTGATCGATGGCACAGGATTGTCTGTTACAGGCAAAGAAGCGCTGGTAACTATCAGCAATGCCAGTTACATTACTTTCGAAGGTTTCGACGTTTGTAATTACAAAAGCAGCACTCCCTGGGTAAATGTCAACGGGATATTAGCCAATGGAAGCTCCGCTAATCTTATTATCCGGAATAACAGGATTTACAACATAGAACATAATGTCGCTCCTGCGGATGGAAGAAGTGGACATGGCATAGAGATCATAGGTAATACCACTATCCCGATGAAAAACATCCTGGTAGAAGGTAATGAGATCCATGACTGTAACACCGGGTATAGTGAGAACTTAACCATCAACGGTTATGTAGATGGGTTTACAATAAAAGGTAACAAGATCTACAATGCAGAGAACATTGGTATTGATGCTGCGGGTGGTTATTCCGCCAATCCTACACCCGCGTTTAACTATGCGAGAAATGGTGTGATCAGTGATAATGAACTGTATAACATAGACATGACTACCGGACCTATTGGTGGTGGTACAGGCCATGGTGCTATTGGTATTTACATTGACGGGGCCAGGAGTATCATTATAGAAAGAAATAAAGTGCATGAAGTAGACAGAGGTATTGGTATCGTGAGTGAGAATGATGCCTTTCCTACCAATGATTGTATTGTTCGTAATAACTTTGTGTCCAATAGTTTCCGGGCAGGGATTTATTTAGGGGGATATCTTAATTATACTTCCGGTGGTACCAATAATTGTTACGTGGTGAATAATACCCTGTACTTTAATAATAAAGAACTGGGTGCTTTTGGAGAGATAGAAGGGGAGATCAGGTTAACAGAGCAATGCTTTAATAATGTGATTAAGAACAATATCATTTATGCCCGGCCGGTAGATGTCATTATCCATAAGTATACTAATTCCGGGAGTAATAATATCATTGACAACAACCTTTATTTTACTACGGGTACGCCGCAGTGGATATGGAACAGTACCAATGGTCCTGCTATTACGGATTTTAGCATATGGAAGACTACCAGTGCTAATGACGCTGCATCTGTATATGGGGTAGATCCTTTACTGGTAAGCAGTACAGATTTGCATATACAGCCTGCTTCTCCGGCTAACAATACGGGGGTAGTGATTTCTGCTGATATAAACGGAGCGACAGATATAGACGGGAATCCGCGGATTATTAATAATAAAATTAGCAAAGGGGCGCATCAGCCGCAATAATTAAAGCATGTTCAGGATATTTTGTTTACTGTTATTACCGGTGCAGTTGTTGGCTGCTGATTTTAGTGGGGTGAAAGGGATTGTTGAGAGAAGGGTACCGTGGTTGAAACAGCATGTTGTATTTGAAACTTTGTCCGAATCTTCTACATTCTCATTACAAACAAAGAATGGGCAATTAGTTATTAGTGCAGATAGTCCTAATTCAGCTGCTGTTGGTCTCAACTGGTACCTGAAATACTATTGTCACAGGTCTATGTCTCACATGGGAGATAATCTTTCTGCTGTCTCTCCTTTACCTGTAATAAAAGAAGCCATCAAATTAAATGCTTCTGCGGAATATCGTTATGCACTCAACTACTGCACCTACAATTACACCATGAGCTTTTACAGCTGGAAAGACTGGGAGCATGAACTGGACTGGATGGCATTAAATGGTGTGAATGTAATGCTGGTAGCGAATGGTGAAGAAGCTGTATGGCAGAATGTACTGAAACGCATCGGTTATACTGATAAAGAAATCAGTGATTACATTACCGGTCCTGCTTACAACGCCTGGTGGCTGATGGGTAATATACAGGGATGGGGCGGCCCAATGCCACAGTCAGAAATAGATAGCCGTGCTGCGCTGGTGAAAAAGATGATAGCACGTATGAAGCTGTTAGGTATCTCTCCTGTGATGCCTGCATTCTATGGAATGGTGCCCAGTACACTGAAAAACAAAACCACTGCGCATATCATTAATCAGAGCAAATGGGGAGCATTTGTAAGACCAGATATACTGGACCCTACCGATACCGCTTTCACACGTTTAGCAGGTATCTTCTATGAAGAAACGCAACACATCTATGGCAAGGACATTCACTTTTTCTCAGGAGATCCTTTCCATGAAGGGGGTATCACTGATGGGGTAGATTTAGGTAAAGCAGGTGCTGCTATTCAACGTGCTATGCAGCAATATTTCCCTGGTGCTATCTGGGTATTGCAGGGCTGGCAGGATAATCCACGTAAGGAGTTACTGGCAGAGACTGACAAATCCACTATTCTCGTACAGGAGTTATTCGGTGAAAATACTAACAACTGGGAAACGCGTGGTAGTTATGAGCATACGCCTTTCATCTGGTGTACTGTCACCAACTTCGGCGAAAGACCAGGACTAAGTGGCAAGCTGCAACGCTTTGCGGATGAAGTATACCGTGCGTCTCAATCTTCTGAATATATGAAAGGCGTAGGAATAATGCCGGAAGGAATTAATAACAACCCTGTTACTTACGAATTATTATTAGAGCTGGGATGGCATAAAGAGCATGTAAAAGTTTCGGACTGGATAGCCGGATATATCACAGCCCGTTATGGCAAATATAACCCGGATATAGCCCGTGCGTGGCAGTCATTCTTATCTACTATCTATAGCAATCCAGGATACCAGGAAGGGCCTCCTGAAAATATTTTATGTGCAAGACCTGCCTTAAAAATAAAATCTGTTTCCAGCTGGGGAAATCTGAAAAAGGGATATGATACGACTGTATTTGCAAATGCGGTGAAAAGTTTTGAATTGGCAGCAGGCTCTTTTTCTAATAGCGAAACGTATAAAATAGACCTGGTCAATTTTAAAAGACAGGTACTGGCTAATCAGGCAGATAAAGTATTCGCAGATTTTGTTGCTGCTTATAACAGCAAAGACATGCCTGCTTTTGATAAATCTTCCAAAGCATTTTTGCATTTACATGATCTTACCAATCAGTTGTTAAATTCACATCCCTATTACCGTTTAAGCACCTATCAGCAACAGGCAAAACATCACTTATTAAACGCGATGATGCTGATTACTTACTGGGGAGAAAATGATCCCAAAGAAGATAACCTGCATGACTATGCATACAAAGAATGGAGCGGGATAATGCTCACGTTTTATAAGAAACGCTGGGAGTTATATTTCGATTATCTGAAAGGCAATACAGCAGTGCCTGACTGGTTTGCATGGGAAAGGGACTGGGTGAAAAATAATACCCAATCCCATTAAATTATCGGCTGTCCTGGTGAAATTATTTTTTTTGTCCGTAAGCAACGATAGATGCTTTGGCAATCAGGATACTTGAAATGTTGAACCCGACAAATGCTGCAGTAGCATTTTTATCTAAAGTTAATTTGCTTTTCAGTGCGTAGACTGTTACCAGGTATTCGTGTGGAGGACCGGGCACAGGGGCAGCACCTACATAGCCAGGTATGCCCATGTCTGTATTACCCTGGATGGCTCCGGCTGGTAATAGGTTTTTAGTAATATCACCGGCGCCAGCTGGTATTTCTTTGGTGTCTGCAGGGATGTTGTATACTACCCAATGCCAGAAACCGCTACCGGAAGGCGCATCCTTGTCGTAAATAGTGATAGCGAAACTCTGGGTACCGGCAGGTGCATTTTCCCACGATAACTGGGGAGATAAGTTTTCACCGGTGTAACCCATGAAATTGGCGTACTGCTTATTGGATATTTGTCCGCCCAGATCATTACTTTTCAATGTAAATGTTTGTGCAGATGCTGTTGTACAGATAGTAACAATCGCTAAGAGATACAGGATCTTTTTCATTTTACCTTTTTATTTAGGATCCAAAGGTAGTATGTAAGGGAAAGTTCCTGTTAGGGCTAACAGTTCAAAAATTACAGATAAAAGTTCAATTTCTTTGCTGGTACTCACTGGGAGTGAGTCCGAATATTTGTTTGAAAGAATGTGTAAAGCTGGAATGATTTTCATATCCTACTTTATGGTAGATATCACTGGGCTTTTCATTACTGTTGCGTAACAAGGCCGCTGCGAGTTCCATCCTCTTTTGTAAAAACCATTTGTTGGGAGAAGTGCTGTATAATTTAGAGAACTTTCTCTTAAAGGTAGACAGGCTCATGTTACAGAGGAATGCCAGTTCATCTATCGTGATATAATTTCCGATATTAGCTTCTACTGCTTTCCTGATAATAAGATCTTCCTGGTTGTCGAGTACGGATGTACGCAAACTTATAATCTGCTCCCTGTACTTATCACACATGTACAACATCAGTTCCTCTAATTTTAGTACCCGCATTGCCATGGAGATTGGCTTGTTAGTGGCCAGCATCAGGTTTAGTGAAGCGATGAAGTTTTGGAGGAAATCATCTGTCTGGAATACTATAAATGGTTCTTCCAGAGATCTCTTTGTGTTAGTATCAAAGATATCCGGGTGTTTCATGAAGAAGTTAACCAGCTCGCTGTTATCGAAGAAGAGCAGCACACTTTTGTACATCCCGTTTTGGGTAGTTCTTTCACTCATCAGGCAATTACCGGATGAAAGTAATAAGAACTCCTTATTATTTATTTGAACATTCTTTTGTGAATAGTATACACTTTTAGTGCCTTCTGTTAAGAAACTGAAGACGTTCTGATTGAGTGTAATCTTACTTTTCTCAGTATTGGAAGAGGATTGATAGCTGAAAATTGAAATACTATCATTGGTATTCAGATCTTCCGGCAATGAAAATATATTCATATATCAAAGGTAATAAAGATTACCAAAGGCAACTGCACGATTTACCTGACAGGTTTCACCCCTTCGCTGGTCATGATCACTCTTTTCATGCTGCCATCTTTATTATAATACAGATAGTCTATACATACGGAACGGCGAAAGCTACCACCTTCTGTGGGGATGCTGCCATTATGGTAAATGAAATAAGATTTCCCTTTATAGTCGATGATAGCCTGGTGATTTGTATTAGAGTTACCTGCCACTTCATTCAGGATACCTTTGTATTCCCAGGGGCCTTCGATATTACGGCTCATGGCGTAAACTGTTTTTTCCGGAAAGTGACTGGCATAGGAGAGGTAGTACCAGCCATTATGTTTGTTTATCCAGGGAGCTTCGGTGAAATCCTTCAGAGGAACGGTGTGGATGGGGCCATCCAGTTCAGTCATGTTCTCTTTTAGCTTTGCGTAGTAACAGATGGTATTACCCCAGTAGAGGTATGCCTGACCATTATCATCAATAAAAACAGTAGGGTCTATGTCATCCCAGCTGATTTTTGTGTTGGTGGTCATATCGTTTGTGATAAGGGCAGTACCCCTGGCATCCTTAAACGGCCCTGTTGGGCTGTCTGATACAGCTACACCGATGGCTTTGCCATGAATGGTACCATGTTCAACAGCTGCGTACCAGTAAAACTTCTTATTGCGGTAAATGACCTGAGATGCCCATGCGTCATCTTTTGCCCATTTAAACTCACTTACTTGCAGGGGAGAAGGGTGTTCCGTCCAGGTGACCATATCCGTAGAGGAGAAACAGAGCCAGTTGTGCATTATATAAGTTTCCTTTCTGGCGGGAGCTTCATCGTGGCCGGTGTACAGGTACACAGTACCATTGTATACCATTGCCGCCGGATCAGCGGTATATTCATGCGTGATGATAGGATTACCGTTTGAGTGGATAGTAGTATCTGTCTGATGGGATGCCGTATAGGCAAAAATAGATAGAATCAGCAGTTTCATAACGTTGGATTTAATAGCCTTTCAAATATAAGTGTTAATCTGACAATTTAGAAATTATATACATTCCGCTCATAATTATATAAATGCCTTAAGAGGCTTTAACCTTATCTTTGGGGTGTGATGAGTAAAAAGGTCATAAAAGCTTATTTTTTACTGGTTGTATTCTTCCTGAATACACTGGTAGGGATGGCTTGTGCCCTTACCCCACGCGACTGCTGCCATAAGCATGAGGCAATGGCCAGTCAGCGCTGCTGTAATGACTCCGTGCTTAAATTCCAGCAGCTGGATAAAAGCCTGGAACAGCATTTTAATACGGTGATGAATGCCCCGGTGGTATTCATTACGCTTCCCTCTTTACAGACTGTTTATAACAGTTACCCGCTGCAATACCGTATAATAAGGCCGGAAATACCGCCTGATGACATACGTGTATCTATTCAGTCCTTTCAGATTTGATGTGATAGCCCATGTTTTGGCTAATATCCGGCAGGATATTAGCTGCTATTCTTATTGCTATCTTTAAACATTCAATCTTTTATGATGAAAAGTCTGATCCTTTCAACAATATTATTGTTTTCCTCTTTTTCTTCCAGAGGCCATTTGTTAAGTACTGATGGTCATTTATCTCCCCTGTTAAATCTGTATTTAGATATTAAGGACGCCCTGGTAAGCAGTGATGCTGCTACGGCAACTGCCAAAGCCGCTGAATTTGCCAAAGCAGTGAACGCTGTTGATGTGAATAGCCTTACGGCAGATGAACAGGCCGCTTTTAAGCCTTTACAGCAGAAATTGTCTGCAGATGCTGATCTGATTGCCAAAGCCGGGGATCTGGCCGGACAAAGGGCTGCTTTTAAGGAATTTTCGGATCATGTGTATGCACTGTCTAAAGCAGTGAAATTGTCTGATAAACCAGTATACCAGCAGTATTGCCCTATGAAAAAGAGCTACTGGCTGAGTAAAGACGCTGCGATTAAGAACCCTTATTATGGCAAACAGATGCTGACATGTGGAAAAGTAAGCGATACATTATGAGGAAATTACTTTTAATGCAGGTTTGTTCTTTAGTGCTGGTCTGTTCTTCTGCATCTGCACAACATCCTTTGCCGAAGCCGCAGCCTGAAAGACCGATGAAGATGGCACATGATAAACTCAGGCTGATGAAACCTGACTTCCCGCCATCTAAAGGAGTAGTACGGTATGATTTGTACATATCTGACACAACAGTAAATTATACGGGGAAACCCCGGCCGGCAATGGCTATTAACGGATCTATCCCTGCGCCGGTATTATATTTCACAGAAGGAGATACTGCGGAAGTATACGTGCATAACAACATGCACATGGAAACATCTGTACACTGGCATGGGCTGATATTACCCAACAGGTATGACGGGGTATCTTATCTCACTACTGCTCCTGTTAAAGCAGGGGAAACACATCTGTACCGTTTCCCAATTGTACAGAGCGGTACGTACTGGTATCACTCACATACCATGTTCCAGGAGCAAAGTGGTATGTATGGTGCCATTGTAATACGTAAAAAGAATGCCCCCGTACAAAAGGAATATACTCTACTGTTAAGCGACTGGACAAATGACAAGCCTTATGAAGTAGACCGTCGTTTGCACATCGCCAGCGACTGGTTTGCCATCCGTAAGAATAGTGTACAGAGTTACGGCGAAGCGGCTAAAGCAGGTCATTTTAAGACCAAACTGACCAATGAATGGAAGCGCATGCTGGCTATGGACGTAAGTGATGTTTACTATGATCAGCTACTGGCCAATGGTAAAAAAACGGATGAACAACCACAGTTTAAAGCAGGGGATAAAGTAAGGTTGAGGATTGTGAACGGCAGCTCTTCTACCTATTTCTGGTTGAACTATGCAGGAGGAAAAATGACTGTGGTGGCCAATGATGGAATGGATGTAGAACCCGTGGAAGTGGATAGAATGATCATAGGCGTAGCAGAGACTTACGATGTGGTGGTGACTATCCCCGAAGATATGAAGTATGAATTCCTGGCTACCTCAGAAGACCGTACCCGGTCTGCTTCTTTGTTCTTAGGCAGTGGAATGGAGATGCCGGCAAAACATCTGCCTCGTTTGAAATATTTTGAAGGGATGAAGATGATGAATGATATGATGAAGATGAATGGGGAGATGAATGATATGGATATGCAGATGAGTAATCAGCAGATGGATATGAATACTGTGATGTATCCGGAGATGAGTGAGGAGAAGCATGATATGGATGATATGAAGGGGATGAAGATGTCATCATCCGGAGATATAGTAACGCTGAATTACGGTATGCTCCGCTCTCCCGTAAAAACAAACCTGCCTGCTGGTCCGGAGAAAATCCTGCACTTCAATCTTACGGGTAACATGAACCGTTATGTATGGAGCATCAATAACAAAACCGTTTCCGAATCAGATAAGATCCTTATCAAAAAAGGAGAGAACGTAAAGATCATTCTCTACAACGGAACGATGATGCGTCATCCCATGCATTTACATGGTCATTTCTTCAGAGTATTAAACGGACAGGGAGATTACTCTCCTCTGAAGAATACACTGGATATTATGCCCATGGAAACGGATACACTGGAATTTGCTGCAACAGAAAGCGGGGACTGGTTTTTCCATTGCCATATTCTCTATCATATGATGAGCGGAATGGGTAGAATATTCAGTTATGAAAACTCTCCGGCTAACCCGGAAATTCCTAATCCGGATAAGGCTATAAAGAAGATCTATGCTGATGACCGGAAGATTCACCCTTCTGCAAAAATAGGACTGGAAAGCAATGGCAGCGACGGTGAACTGGTCTTCGCCAATACCAGGTATCGTTTGCAAACAGAGTGGCGTATAGGATTAACACCAGAGCATGGATATGAAAGTGAAAGTCACCTGGGGAGATATTTCGGAAAAATGCAATGGTTGTTTCCATACATAGGCTGGGACTTCCGTTACAGAAGAATGCAGGCCCCGGAGAAAAACCTTTTCGGACAGATCAATACAAAGAATTACAGAAGCGCTTTCCATGCAGGGGTAGAATATACATTACCCATGCTGGTAATCGCCGATGCATCTGTAGATACTGATGGAAGATTAAGATTCCAGTTGAGCCGCGAAGATGTACCACTCACCAAACGTCTGCGCTTCAATTTCATGGCCAATACAGACAAGGAATACATGGCAGGATTCAGATACATCGTAACGAAGTATTTCTCTTTCTCCACACACTATGATAGTGATATGGGATTTGGTGCAGGCGTTACATTAAACTATTGACTATATTTTAACCCGATCTGCGCTTATTTTAACTCGCATCCGGATAAATTGTCTTTTTTACATTTAATAGTTATCTTGCTGATCATACATTTCGCATAAGTTATGATCAGCAAGAAACTTTTTTTATCTGCAATAATTACTTGTTTTTCTATAATCGTCATAGCACAGCCTGTGCGCAGACATATCAATTTAGATACAAACTGGAAATTCCATCCCGGGCATGCTGCTGATGCTGCCAGAGATTTTAACTACAGCCTGGAGACTATCCTCTCTAAATCGGGTTCTTCCTGGGGCACACCCGCTGATACTAAATTCGATGATAAAAACTGGGAAGATGTACAGTTACCGCACGACTGGGTTGTAGGATTACCTTTTCAATATGTGAAGAACGATGATATAGATGGTCATGGTTACAAGCCTGTTGGTGGACGGTTTCCCGAGAACAGTATAGGATGGTACCGGAAATCATTTGAGATAAACCGTGCTGATTCCGGGAACCGTTTTGTTATTCAGCTGGATGGTGTGTATCGTGATAGTAAGGTTTGGATCAACGGCTATTATGTAGGTGGTAATTTCAGCGGTTATAATGGTGCGTCTTATGATATCACAGACTTTATCCGTTTCAATAAAACGAATGTACTGGTGGTACGTGCAGATGCTTCCCAGTATGAAGGCTGGTTTTATGAAGGTGCAGGGATCTACAGACATGTGTGGCTGAATACTACCAATAATGTACATGTGGCTACTGAAGGTGGTGTGTATGTACATACTGCTGCAAACAAAACTGTGACCATAGAAACTAAAGTGGTGAATAAGAATATTCATCCTGCTAATACCAGTGTGTATACAGTGATTACCGACAGAAGCGGTAAGAAGATCGCACAGGGAAAAGAAGTACCGTTTACATTAGCTGTTAATGAGAACAAAACAATTAAACAGGACCTGAATATTCCTGCGGCTACATTATGGTCGTTGGAGAATCCTTATTTATACAGGGCTATTGCTGTTGTAAAATCAGAAGGACGTATTGTAGATAGTGTAGAGGTGCGTTTTGGTGTAAGAACGATTACAGTTGATAAAGATAAAGGCTTGTTCGTAAACGGCCTTCCGGTAAAAGTAAAGGGTGTTTGTTGTCACCAGGACCATGCAGGTGTTGGTGTTGCCTTACCAGATCAGTTACAGTATTACCGGATAGGATTATTAAAGGAGATGGGTGCCAATGCTTACCGTACCAGTCATAACCCGCCTACTCCAGAGTTACTTGACGCCTGTGATAGTTTGGGTATGCTGGTACTGGATGAACCACGTTTATTAAACAGCGGTACTGAATATGAAAACCAGTTCAGGCAGCTGATCCTGAGAGATCGTAATCATCCCAGTGTTTTCATGTGGTCTATCGGTAATGAAGAATTTGCCACACAGCGTACAGATATTGGTAAACGTATTGCGCAGAACCAGATCTTACTGCAACAGGAGTTAGACCCTTCCAGAACCAGCACCTATGCTGCCAATATGGGCAATGATTTCAATGGTGTGAATGAAGTGATCCCTGTAAGGGGTTTTAATTACAATCTGCATGGTGTGGATGGTTATCATAAAGATCATCCTAATCAGCCTGTAATAGGCACGGAAGTGGCCAGTACGGTTACTACCAGGAGCATCTATGTAAAAGATACGGTACGTGCTTATGTACCCGATTACGATAGCACCTATCCTTCCTGGGCTTCTACTGCGGAACAATGGTGGCAGCTGGCTGCTAAACGCGACTGGTTCATGGGTGGCTTTGCCTGGACAGGCTTCGACTACCGTGGTGAACCTACGCCGTACAACTGGCCTAATATCAACTCGCACTTCGGGATTATGGATATGTGTGGTTTCCCTAAGAACGTATATTACTACTATCAGGCCTGGTGGACTGACAAAGATATCCTGCACATAGCTCCTCACTGGAACTGGCCTGGTAAAGAAGGACAGCCGGTGCTGGTATGGATCAATACAAATGCAGATAATGTAGAGCTGTTCCTGAACGGGAAGAGTCTTGGTAAAAAAGACATGCCGCGTAATGGTCATCTGCGCTGGACAGTGAATTATGAACCAGGTACACTGGAAGCGGTGGCTTTCAAGAATGGTAAGAAGATAACATCTAAAGTAGAGACCACTGGTAAAGCAACGCGTATCATCTTAACTCCTTCTAAAACTACTTTATCAGCAGATAATGAAGATGCAGTAGTGGTGAATGTAAGTGCGGTGGATGCACAAGGCAGGGAAGTACCTGATGCGGTTAACCTGATCCATTTTTCAACAGAAGCCGGAGCGGTGATTATTGGTGTTGGTAATGGAGATCCCAGCAGCCATGAACCGGATCAATGTGTAGCTGAGGCCTGGCAACGTAGTTTGTTCGGTGGTAAAGCACAGGTGATTATCAGGGCGAATAACAAGCAGGGAGCGGTATCTTTTAAAGCAGAAGGGAATGGGTTGCAGACAGCAACATTAACATTATAGTTTGATTTTTGGGTGCAGGGCGAATGTAATGGTGCGAAGCGCCATCACAAAAAATTACTATTTGATCAGAATAAATCACTACCATATTTAAGCTCAAAATTAACCAGTATATATTTTTTAGTAAACCCAAATTGTAAACCCACTTAAACTGTAAGTATGAAAAAGTCCCCCTGTTTTCTGACGGCGATCGTAGCCCTGACGGTTATGATTGCCAGCTGCTCCAAAGATGAAGCTATTGTAAAAGACAAAGTAACAACAACCGCCGTTGCTGCTGCAGACGATGTTGTGGCCGCCGCCACAGGAAATGTAACCTATACGCTGGTAAAATCTGCTAACCCCACGGCAACAGAACAAGCAGCGTATAACCTGATTACCACCGCTATGGATACTGCGGTAAAATACATGAACGAGTACACTACGTTCACTAAATCTATTACTGTTACTTATGTGCCTTCAGTCGCTACTGCCGATGGGAACATCAATGGTTCCATCCGGTTCGGCTCTAACACCTATTACATGAATGCAGCTACTGCATTGCATGAAATAGCACATACTGTAGGTGTTGGTACTTCCAGTGTATGGTGGAACACATTGATCGTCAGTGGTATTTACACAGGGCCGGTGGCTACCCAGATCCTGAGAACGATCACCAACGACTCTACTGCGCAGATTCATGGTGACAGTCAGCATTTCTGGCCTTATGGGTTTAACTATCCCAGTGAGTTCAGTTCTTATCATGATTACATTTATCATTGTAACATCCTGGAAGGGATGAATCAGGATGGTTTGTAGAAAAAAAGGCACAAAAAAAGACGGGGATATGATTATCTCCGTCTATTACTTAACCTACAACTGTTAAAACTGTATTTGTACAGAATTAGTTCGACGCAAAATTAGTACTGCTCACGCATATAGGAAAACCAAAAGAACGGAATAGAAAACCAATTTTTCCGAAGCCCCGGAAAATTGGTCCTTTTATCCCACTAATTGGGGTTGTCTCAGCTTATTACGTTAGTTATATTTGTTAAAAATAAACTATATGAGTAAAAGGAAATGGCAGATAGACGCGGATCATTCTGATGTACAGTTCAAAATCAAGCACATGGTGATCTCTAATATCACCGGTGCATTCAACAACTTCCAGGGAGGAGCAACCACAGACCGTAGTCATCTTGAAGATGCAGAAGTGCATATGTCTGTAGATGTAAACAGTATTGATACCAACCAGGAACTCAGGGATGCGCATCTGCGTTCTGCCGACTTTTTTGACACTGCACAGTTTCCGCATATCGACTTCAAATCCCTTTACTTCAGAAAAATAAAAGGCGATAAGTATAGCCTTACAGGTAATCTTACCATGAAAGGTATCACGAAACCTGTAGAACTGCTGGCAGAATACGGCGGTACCGTTATAGACCCTAACGGCAAAACAAAGATTGGTTTTGAAGTAACAGGTACTATCAGCCGCTGGGAATTCGGTCTTAGTTATAATGCTGTAATGGAAGCAGGTGGATTTATGCTGGGAGAAGAAGTAGCATTGTTTGCAAATATTCAGTTAGTAGAGCAATAAATTAGTTTTGGGTGCAGGGCGAAGCCCTGCAAAACCCCTTCAATTTTTTTGTAATGGTGCGAAGCACCATACAAAAAAATTGCTCTTTAATAAGAATAGGAAAAATTGGTTTTTTTATCCGTCGTATTGGAATTGTTAGAACTTATTGATCGCTATACCTTTGTGTTATCACAGCTGGGATATAAAACGATAGATAAATAAGTAAAACAAAAGACGATGAAAAAGACAATCATGACAGGCATTGCCGCATTGACCCTTGTGATGGGACTGGCAATAGGAGCTAACGCACAGAGTAAGAACGAAAGACCGGGTTTAATTTTAAGTGCAGGACCGGAAGCAGGAATTCCGGTAGGTAACTGGAACAATTATTATAAGTGGTCATTAGGAGGATCTGTACAGGCTGATCTTGCTATTATTAAGAAGACATTGTACGTAAATCTGAATGCCGGTTATAACAACGTTTTCGCTGATTATACTACCAGCGCAAACGATTATCAACTCATCCCCGTTAAGGCTGGTTTAAAGTATTTCCCCGTAAATAATCTCAATTTGTATGTACAGGGACAGGCAGGTGTAACGTTCATTACGAACAGCACTACTCCATTTAATAACAAATCAGCAGCCTTTGTTTACAGTCCACAGATAGGGTATTTAATTCCACTAGGCAAAGGCAATTATCTGGATGCCGGTGTGAAGTTTGAAGGTAATTCCAAATTTGTTGACGGAGGGGAATCAAGCAATCTCATAGGGATCAGAGTAGCTTACGCATTTGGATTATAATTGTTTCAGGGAGTCATAGAGTATAGCGGGAAAGATCGCCTTGAGTAAAGGCGATCTTTCTATTTTTATGACAAAGATGCAAAAGGCAGTTTCTTAAATTCTGATGGATTTTCATCTGCAAATTTCTTGAAGAATCTGCTGAAGTGAGAACTGGTATCGAAGTTCAACTGATCAGAAATTTCTTTTACGCTTAGTGAAGAAGTGGTTAACAATAAACGTGCTTCCAGATACATTCTTCCGTGAATAATCTGCAATGCATTTTTTCCTGTTTCCTGTTTTACTACTTCACTGAGATGTTTAGCTGATACATGTAACATATCCGCATACTCCTGCACCGTTCTTTTCTCCAGGAAATTTTCTTCTACTAAGTTTCTGAATTCTACAAACAAAGTATACTGCCTGGAAAGCTGATGATGCGGACTGCTGTTTGTGCATTGTTCAAATGCACGGTTTACTTCGTACAGTACCTCTACCAGCTTTAAGCGGATCAGCTGCAGGTGGAAAGGTTTACTATCCCGGTATTCCTCATCCATACTTTCATACAGCTGCTTAATTTTTACAAATTCAGCGTGAGATAATTTATAGATAGGAGGACAGGCAGGATTTAAATCCATCAAAGGATCGAGTACGTTTTGCTTGATAAAGCTATCTGCAATGAATTCCTTTTTAAACATCACCATGTATAACAGCAGATCGTCTGAGGCATTTTCAAAAGAAGTGATATACCTGGGAGAGACGATGTGCAGCGACATAGGCGTTACATCAAAGGTAAAAGCGCCTACTGTTTTAGAGCAGGTACCACGTATGCAGAGTATAATAGCGTAATGATCAGTCTTGATAGGCATTCCTTTTTTCACACTGCCTTCATTGCTGAGGAGAGCGAAATTGTCAGGATGCAGGAGTTCGTCGTACTTGTCCATCCCAAAACTCTGTGCCACTTTCTTGTCGAGGGACAGGTAATATTTTATAGTGGATGGAATATCCAATATGGGAGTAGTCGTATTCATAATAAAGGGGCAAAATTAGGGGAAATTGGCAAATTGTTGCTAATTATACCAGTATCCTACAGTATACTACCCTTATTTTTTCAGCACAATGTCCTCTTTGGCAGCCCATGCGTTGAGGTCCTGTTTGCTTAAAGCTGCGGTCATCAGATCGGGGAAGAGGTCGGGCGTACAGGCGAACACAGGGATACCTAAGTTGGTGAAAAACTGTGCATTATCGTGATCGTAGGAGGGAGCACCTTCGTCATTAAGGGCCAGGAGAACGACTACCTGCACACCGGCAGCGGCCAGTTCAGTGGCTTTTTTGCGCATTTGCAGCTCGTTACCGCCCTCGAAGAGGTCGGTGATAAGTACCATTACCGTGTCCAGGGGGCGGGTGATGATCTGCTGGCAGTAGGTGAGGGCTGCGTTGATATCGGTACCGCCGCCCAGTTGAACGCCGAAAAGCAGTTCTACCGGGTCGGTGAGTTCTTCTGTGAGGTCTGCCACTTTGGTATCGAAGACGATCATCTTTGTATTGACGGCCGGGATACTGGCCATTACGCTGCCAAAGATGCCCGAATAAACCACGGAAGTTCCCATGGAACCACTTTGGTCTATACAGAGGACAACGTCCTTTAAAGAGGTCCTTTTGCGGCCATACCCGATTCTTGTTTCCGGGATGATGGTTTTATAGTCGGGTTGGTAGTGTTTCAGGTTTTTGAGGATGGTGACATGCCAGTTGATCTCGTTATGTCTTGGGCGGGTATTGCGGAGGCTTCTGTTGATGCTGCCGGATACTGCCTGTTGCATGGGCTGGGAGAGGCGGGCCAGCAGCTGGTCTACCACTTTGCGCACTACCTTACGGGCGGTGTCTTTTGTTTTATCGGGGATGACCCTGCTGAGGGTCATCAGGGTAGCTACCAGGTGCACGTCGGCTTCTACCTGTTCCAGCATCTCCTTTTCGAAGAGCATCTGGGTGAGGTTGAGGCGTTGCAGGGCGTCCTGCTGCATTACCTGCACTACGGTGTTGGGGAAGAAGGTACGGATATCCCCCAGCCAGCGGCTGACATTGGGAGAGGAAGGGCCCAGACCGCCTCTGCGGTCGCTGTCGTAGAGGGCGGATAATGCGCCATCCATTTGCAGGTCTGTTTTCCCGAGTTTGAACCCGGTACCATCATTCTGCTCTCCTCCTAATATTAATCTCCACTTCCGGATTTGTTCTTCTTCCATGTTAAATGTTGTTGTTATAACCTAATAACTGCATAATGACAGGGACGCCTTTGGCACCTCTTTCTTCTGCAATGGCGTATGCTGTCTGTGATGTTTGTGTACCGCTATCTCCCTGTTTCACTTTCTCTCCCAGTTTTCTTCTTTCAGCAGCAGTGAAACTGGCGAATGTGCGGCGTAATAAAGGAAGTACCTGGATAAAAACATCTTCCTGCAGCTGGTGTACCCAGTTGTTCACTACGCGCCACAGATCAGGATCTATCAGCAGTAATGTACCACTGCCTTTTAAGAAACCTTCCAGCCACGCTGCTGCAATACCAGGTGATACCGCTGCTGACATAGCGCTGTAGAATGCCTGTATCAGTTGTTCACTGGTGAATAGTTTATAGTCAGCGAGTAAACGGGTGCTGTACCCGGCTATAACAGGACTGGTATTATTCGCAGCGGCAATCACATGCAGCGTTTGTTGCCATTGCGTGGTGATATCGGGTTCCTGCAGGATGTTCACTGCGTTGTTCATTTGCAGGAACAACTGCAGCAGTTTTTGTGCTGCTTCATCTGCAATACCGGTGCAGGCACCGGGCAGACTGATACAGATACGTGTAATCATCCCTGTTATAATACCAGATACCAGAGCAGCATCTGTTTTACGCACGTTGCCATAGCGACTGATAGTGACTAAAGGCGGAATGACTTCCATCAGCTGGATCACATCTCCTGTTGCAGCAGACTGGTTACTTACCTGCCGGATCAGTGTTTCTACTGCCTGTGGTAATTCAGCTGGTAACGCGTTCTCCAGTAGCTCGCATAGTACTTGTAGAGAGGCCGCGTCGGTAGCCAGGTGTTTTACATAGGCATTCGCCGCTGTTTCCACCGTGTTGCCGTATACACCTTTGTCGATGATTTCTATGATAAAGGCCGGGTCCCATTGTAAGCGCCATTGTTCTTTGAAGGTCCCTTTGCCGCTGATATCTGTTTTCTCTGCCCAGGGGAGTTGCAGTAATTGTAAACGATGTAAAAAGATACTCCTTTCCAGATCGTTTTCCTTTCTTAGATCGAGAACATAATCTTTCCAGTCTGCCGTAGCGGGCAGGCGCAATTTCTTCTGTAATCTTTCTATATCTGATTGTAACGGTGGCTTAGGAATATCAAAAGGAACACTGCCTATTTTATTGCCCACTATCAACTGATCGTGGATCAGTTGCATGAGTACTGATTCTCCGTTGCAGAGTACACTGAGCGTAGCTTCATTGAGTTCTTCCAGTCCGGCCCTTGGCTGTTCCCTCAGGGCAGCCAGGCTTTGTGCCAGACGCACCGCTTCTATGATATGGGCTACAGAAGTATCCATGTCTTTGCTGCGGAATAGCTGGGCTACTTTGGCCATCCAGCGGGTACCATCGTCCTGGGGAAATTCCCAGAGATGGTCGTACCAGCCGGGGCTTTCAATACCTGCGCCATAGCCGCTGTAAAAGCTGAGGCGTTCGTAGGTCCAGGGAATCCAGGTACATTCCACTTTCACTTTAGGGAGCCCTTTCAGCAGGTCGTTGTCTTCTTTCTGGGAAGGCATGGTCGTGAGGGCCGGCACATGCCAGGCACCACAGATCACTGCTATTTCGGTGTACATTTCCTTTTGCGCCTGGCGGATGATCTTTCTCATCCAGGCTTCTCTCAAAGGTTCGTTAGGGTCTTTGTCTGGGGGGGCTAATTCTCTAACGGCGTGAATTGCTTCACTCACTGCTTCGAACACCTGTTCATTGGAAGTACGCTGTTCGAACATCTTTTCCCACCATTTATCGGTGTCGGAGTACCCGTCGGCCCTTGCCAGCCAGCTTACAGGATCTGCTCTGAAAGAGGGTTCTTCCGGTTTCTCCCGCTCAATATTCCTTAATGCAAACACATGTGTCATCGGCATATCCATGAAGCGCACCGGAACATTATGTTCATATGCATACTGGATAGCCTGCCATTCGGGAGAGAAGGCAGCAAAAGGATAAAAGACAGAATGATGCAGGTTATCTACCTGGTATAAGAGAATAGCTACAGGTGGCTGTAGCTCTGTGTTATTACTCCATTGCAATATTGCATCTGCTTCCGGCGGACCTTCCACAAGCACAATGTCGGGTCTTGTGGTTTCCAGGAATTCTTTTACATTCCTGGCGCTGCCCGGCCCATGGTGACGTATGCCTAGTGTATGAATCATTACATCATATTTCTACAGGCTCTGTAAATATCTTTCCAGTCCTCTCTTGTTTTTACTACGGTTTCCAGGTATTCCATCCATACAATTTTATCCTGTACAGGATCTTTTATCACAGCACCGATAATACCTGCAGCCATGTCTTCTGCTGTTAAACGGCCATCTCCGAAATAACCTGCCATTGCAAGTCCGCTGTTCACTACGGATATTGCTTCAGCAGTGCTGAGCGTACCGGAAGGAACTTTCAGTTTGGTTTTGCCATCTGTAGTCACCCCATTGCGTAATTCGCGCATGATGGTTACAATACGGCGGATCTCACCTAACGCAGGTGCTTCGGCAGGAACTTCCATGATCTTTTCAAAACTCTCCACACGACGGCGAACAATATCAATCTCTTCATCTATACTATCCGGTACAGGAAGAATAACCGTGTTGAAACGACGTTTCAACGCGCTGGATAAATCGTTCACACCTTTATCGCGGTTGTTGGCAGTAGCGATCACATTGAAGCCACGCACCGCCTGTACTTCTGTATTGAGTTCAGGGATAGGCAGCATTTTCTCGGAGAGAATAGTGATGAGTGTATCCTGTACATCCGCACCGATACGTGTCAGCTCTTCGATACGAACGATCTTGCCTTCTTTCATGGCACGCATTACAGGCGTTTCCACTACGGCATTGGCACTGGGGCCTTCTGCCAGTAAGCGTGCATAGTTCCAGCCATAACGGATAGACTCTTCACTGGTACCGGCAGTTCCCTGTATGATCATGGTACTGTCACCACTGATCGCAGCAGCCAGGTGTTCACTCACCCAGCTTTTGGCGGTACCAGGTAAGCCGTATAATAACAGCGCCCTGTCTGTAGTGAGGGTAGCCACTGCAATTTCCATTAAGCGCCGGTTACCGATGTATTTGGGTGTTACTTCAAAGCCGTTTTTCAGCTTACCACCTACAAGGTAAGTCACCACAGACTGTGGCGTTAATTTCCAGTTGGCAGGCAGTTTACTGCTATCCTGCTTTTTAAGCTCTTCCAATTCCTGTGCGTATAACTGTTCCGCATGACCGCGTAAAACCTGGGACATATTGTTTGTTTTATGAAAAGGATTGTGTGGTTCTTTGTTTTAATTGCAGCAATTTCCGGATATAGTCTGCATTGGCACGCCAGGTATGTTGCTGGTATGCTTCTGTTGGCAAAAAGTTATCCAGTTCTGCAGCTATCTCTACCGGGATAAAATGAATATACCGGTTGTAAAAGCTACGGTTATACTGATAAGAGTTGGCGGCAGTATGTTTAATGACTGCCCTGGCAATAGGTAGTGTCCATTCACGGGTATTCTCCTGTGTAAGGAAAGGAATCACCATGTCTATCATCTGCTCGAAATTACTCAGCAGATAAGCATCTCTTTCTGTGTCAGATAATAACGGCAACAGGCTTACGTAATGCCTTTCTTTATCCGCAGTAAATAAAGGCGCCCATGTCAGGTCTTTAAATCTTCCGGTAGCTATTACGATGGCAGGGATCAGCTTTGCGGATGTTTTATGACGGCCAAACAACTGTAAGATCTCTGCCGGGGAGGATTGAAGGTATTCTTCCCAGAAATGTGGCGGAATATATCCTACTAACTGGTAGAGAATAAACTCTTCATCAGTAAACTCTTTCTGATTACTGATTTTTTCTATGCCCACTTCGTTGATACCTTCAGGTACCTGGATGGTTAATACGTTTTTGGAAGTTAATCCCAGGAAGGCACTTTCTTTTTTCAATTTAACAGATTCCTGTACTAATTGCCAGTAGTGTTGTATGATAGAAGAAGATGGGATCTGACGAAGTATGTTCAGGGTTTCGTCTTTTACTTTCTGGCTTTTCTCTGTTATAATACTTTCCAGCCATTCCACATCTTTGGCTTCGGGATTTACATTGAATGCTTTCAGCAATTCTGCTTTGCTGTTGGCATTCTCCTGTGCCCAGGTTTCCTGGATCCATTGCCGGGCAAGGGCAGGGTTGGTAGTACGGAGTTGTTCCAGTACTTCTTTCCGTTGTTCCGGTTTACCGGTTAACCAGTGGTCTTCTTCTGTTTCGGCAGCGGTAAAGTTCCAGGACTCGTTAAATGTGCATAACCATTCCCCGCGTTTGCCCATACAATCTTCTACCAGCGTACGCAATTTCTTTTGCTGGGTCGCTTTATCCAGTAAAGCCGGCAACAGGTATGGTAGTATTAGTTGCCCTTTGCGGGAGCATAACTGCAGCCAGAGCTGAAGTAAGCTGTTAGCATCTTCATCCAGAATATCTTTTAATACCTGGGAAGCCTTTGGCACACAGTAAGGCTTTTCTTCTGCCGGAGCTTGCGGAATGACCACTTCTTTGTGTAAAGGTTGCACCCCGCTCTGACGGTAGTTAAATGCCAGGCTGACTATCTGTAAGAATTGTTCTTCTTTATCGATGTTCGTATTACCGGTAATCACTGTTACAGCATTTGACAGTACTCCCGGCAGTTCGTCTGCTGTGACCTGTTTTCTTTTGGTACCCAGCATGGCGGTTTGAATGATATTGTCCCAGAACTGCATAAAATTAGTTTGACAGGGAAATGTAATGGGTTTCTGTTAAGATGCCCAGGGGTTCATAACAATTTTCGTTGCCCAGTACGGCCAGGTTCAGGGGGTTGCCTCCGCTGATGGACAGTAGTTTGTACATCTCGCGGAAGTCTTCCTTTACCTGTACGACTCTGTTGCTGCTATCAGACAGCCACCAGCGGCCTTCATATCGCAAGGGTGTGATTTGCTGCAGCAGGAAAGGTCGGGGTGAGCTGAACGGCAGCGCACTGTTGTAAGCGGTTTCCAGTTCGGCTACCTGTTGCCAGCCGCTAAGGCCGGAGATGGGTGGTACGACTGCGGCCGCCGACTGACTTTTGATGAGCGCACGTAAAGGTTGTGCAGAGGGGTAGAATACCAGTTCTGCATCCAGCAACATTCCCGGAGCGAAGTTGAGCACCATGCTCTGAGCCATAACACTGAACTGTAGTACGAGCGCATATTGTTTAGTAGCGGTACCGTATAGCCAGTTACGTTCTACCGTGAGCGAATCTTCTGTTTCGGTTTGTTTGCTCAGCACCAGCCAGGTATCTTTAATACCGGGCTTTTCCCGCAGTTCTTCCTGACTTTGGGTAAATCCTATATTGCTGCGCAGATCGTCTGTTAAAGCAGCTGGTTTATTCGTATAACCGGCAATCAGCAGGTACATGCGTGCCAACAGATCGGTGAACTCATTTTGCCAGCCTTCTTTGTAAAAGCTGAGGTTACCTGCGTTTTTAACAAGAGTGGCTAGTCCGGGTGCTTTGGCATCTACCATACGCCGGGCCATATCGGTAAAAAAGGAACTGTCTTTTTCCGGGATGCCTACAATGCCGTTACGTACGATGTCTTTGATCCAGAGGAGTAATTCGGACAGTCCGTCTTCTACACTCTGTTCACGGGCGTGTTGCCTTTTGGCCTGAGCTGCTTCATTGACAGGCGTTTTTTTATCTGTAGCTGTATTTTTTGTTTCTCTTTTGGAGATCCATTCACTTACCCAGTCCGGCGCTTCGGTAGTAGTAAAATCAGCGGCATTCCGGGCAAAGAGTATCAGTAAGCCGATACCATGTTTACAGGGGAATTTGCGGCTGGGGCAACTGCATTTAAAGGCCATTCCGGCCAGATCTACCTGGGTACGGTAAGGTTTACTGCCGCTACCCTGGCATTCGCCCCAGAGAGCTTGTTCGTTGGCGCCTTTGGTCACCCATTTTGAAGGACTGCTTAATTCCCTGCCTGCTTTGCGGGATGCATCGTCAGGCGCCAGTGCCATTACTTGTTCTTCTGTCAGTTGCAAAGGATGATTTTTTAATTTGCCTTTTAAAGTAATACAAAATTCCAAAAGTGAACACCTGACGTATCAAAAGCGGACATTTACAATATTACACCTTATTATAAGGTGCTGATAATTAAATCAATATAAACTGGCACTTTCTTGGGGAATCAGGAATTATTAATTTAAGGGCGTATGTTCAAAAACTACTTTAAGATCGCTTTCAGGAATCTTTGGAATAATAAGGTTTTTTCTGCTATTAATATATTGGGTCTTGCCATCGGGTTAGCTATCTGTTTACTGATCACTTTATTTGTGACGGATGAACTGGGTTATGATAAATATAATGAGAAAGCAGATCGCATTTACCGGGTGAATGCAGATTTCCTGGTGAACGGGAGCGCTTTTAAAGAAAGGGTGTCCCCGGCGCAACTGGGCACTACGCTGGTGAATGATTATCCGCAGGTAGAGAACTTCGTGCGTATGATAGATTTTGGGGATATGCTGGTAAAGAAAGGAGAGCAGACACTGGTAGAGCATAATGCTGCCTTTGCAGATTCCACACTGTTTGATGTATTCACATTACCACTCATTACCGGTAATCCCAAAACAGCACTGACGCTGGCTAATACGATGGTGATATCGGAAAGTATGGCAAAAAAATACTTTAATACCACTGATGCTTTAGGCAAAACATTATTGGTAGATAATACCAATACCTATACGATTTCCGGTGTGATGAAAGATATGCCTGCCAGTTCGCATGTACATCTGAGTTTTATCAAGGCCATGGCAGGTAATGATGAAAGTCGGGATGCCAACTGGATGTCTGATAATTTTACTACTTACATTCTGGCAAAGCCCGGTACAGATGAAGCTATGCTGAATAACTATCTGAAGCAGGTAACAAAAAAATACATGGAACCGTCGCTGCTGAAAATGACAGGTAGCAATATTAGTGATTTAGAAAAGAAAGGTGGTCATTTTGGTTATAATGTGATCCCTGTAACAAAAATCCATTTATTCTCTACGCTGACCAGTGAAGTAGAGCCTTCCGGCAATATCCAGTATGTATATAGTTTTATCGTGATTGCCATCATCATATTACTGATTGCCTGTGTTAATTTCATGAACCTTTCTACTGCCCGTTCTGCCGGCAGGTCTAAGGAAGTAGGGGTACGTAAAGTATTGGGTTCTCAACGTTCAAACCTTATCTCACAGTTTCTTGTAGAATCTGTATTAACGAGTTTCATAGCATTGGTACTAGCCATTCTGATGGCTGCTGTCTTATTGCCTTTTCTGAATGAATTATCCGGAAAGCAATTGATGCTAGACATTTTTGCAGCGAACTGGATGTTGGTATCCCTGGTATTGACGGCTATAGTGGTGGGCTTACTGGCTGGCAGTTATCCAGCATTTTTCCTCTCTTCCTTTGAACCGGTGAAGGTATTAAAAGGAAAGATTGCTACAGGTTTTAAGGGAGGATGGTTAAGAAATAGTTTAGTAGTATTCCAGTTTGCCACAGCGGTTATCCTGATAGTAGGTACACTGGTGATTTATAGCCAGTTGAATTATATCAGGAATAAAAAGCTGGGTTATAAAAGAGAACAGGTACTGGTGTTAGGAAATACAGCCTCTTTGTGGATTCATGCACAGACATTTAAAGAGGAGATTTCACATATACCCGGAGTGGAAGCTGTTACGATGGCAGGATCTATGCCTACTACTACCAGTTTCAGTACCGGGATATTTTCCAAAGATGCAGCCCGGAGCGAAGGACAGGTGTTAGGCTTAACGCAATGGAATGTAGATGCGGATTATATACCAACACTGGGCATGGAGCTGGCGCAGGGGAGGAATTTTTCTCCGAAGCTGTCTACGGATTCGCAGACGGTTATCATTAATGAAACGGCAGCCCGTCTGCTGGGCTTTACCAAAGATCCTTTAAATAAGGTATTATATTATGGCGGTAATGCATTGAATGTGATAGGAGTGGTAAAGGATTTTAATGCAGGATCTTTGAGAAGTAAGATCCCGCCGGTAGTGTTTACGTTAAGGGACACAAGAGACCGTATGGCATTGAGGATTACTGCTGATAAGATATCTTCTGTTATTCCGCAGATTGAAAAGGCTTATCATGGAATGGATAAGATGGCTGGTCAGCCTTTTATATATTCCTTCCTGGATGATGATTTTAACCGCCTGTATAATGCGGAACAACGTACAGGTAAGCTGTTTTTATCCTTTGCATTTTTTGCTATCCTGATTGCCTGCCTGGGATTATTCGGACTGGTAACTTATGCGGCAGAGCAGCGTACTAAAGAAATAGGCATTCGTAAAGTACTGGGTTCATCTATCACGGGTATTGTAACGTTATTATCCAAAGACTTTTTAAAACTCGTAGGTATTGCATTGATTATAGGTTCTCCGCTGGCATGGTTTATTATGAACCGCTGGTTAGAAGATTTTGCTTACCGGATTAATATCAGCTGGTGGGTGTTTGCGATGGCTGCATGCTGCGCTATTGCTATCACACTGATCACTGTTAGTTTCCAGACGATCAAAGCAGCGCTGGCTAACCCCGTAAGGAGTTTGAAATCTGAATAAGATCATCCGTTTTTTATTAACCCTCTCAACTTTTCTTCATCTAAGATCCTGATGTTTTTTCCGGAAACATCCAGGATCTTTTGTGTGATGAGTTCATTGGTTAATTTGAAGAGTGTTTCGTAGGTGGTGCCCGCATAGGAAGCGATATCCTGGCGCGTTAAGGTGCTGTTTATTTCACCTTTATCATTTAAACCGAAGATCGCTGCTATTTTAAGGATAGCTTCTGCTATGCGGCTTTTTACATCCATGTGTACCATATTACGCATCCCTCTTTCTGCTTCCTGTAAGTCATTGGCATAATAGAGCATGAGCTGGTAAGTAAGTTCGTTATTTACTTTTAAGGTAGTTCTGAGAAATTCCGGCGTAACGAAACAGGCTGTTACATTTTCCAGTGCAGTGGCGGAAACAGGATAGTGCTGATTGGCAGCCAGTGCCCTGTGACCGAGTACATCTCCTGCAGCGGCGAATTTTACGATAAGATCTTTATCTGCTCCCCATTGTTTATGCACTTTTACTTTACCTGTGTGCAGGAAATAGAAACCAGTAACAGGATCTCCTTCTTTAAAGATCAGTTGTCCTTTCTTGATGGTCAGCAGTTTAGCGTTCGTATTAATGGCGGTAAACCACTCCGGCAGGCTGTACCGGCATAAAAAACAATCGCCATGGCTATGCGTCATATATTGTTTGTGCAATGTTTAATAGTACAAATTTATAAAATTATTGCTGAAAAGTATTGTTTATGTAATACTTTTGTGAAAAATAGTTATTTATGTCAGTTCCAATTGCGCCGTCGCTGGATATTAATATAGAACCGTCTCCGGTTGTTTCAAAAAGAGTGTTGTTTTTGAGTTTGCAGGCTATTGTAAATGCGATTGTGATCGGGTTTGTGGCCAAAGGACTGGTGGCTTTAATCAACCTGATCACTAATTTATCTTTTTACGGGAAGTTTTCTTTTGAGGAAGCGAGTCCTGTCCATAATACGCTGGGGTTATTTGTGATTATAGTACCGGTGATAGGTGGTTTGATAGTAGGAGTGATGGCCAGACTGGGTTCCGCAGCTATCCGCGGGCATGGTATTCCGGAAGCGATGGAGCAGGTGTTGACGAATGACAGTAAGATCAAGCCGATCATTACCTGGCTGAAGCCTTTGTCAGCCGCCTTTGCGATAGGGACTGGTGGTCCGTTTGGTGCAGAAGGGCCTATTATCGCCACAGGTGGGGCATTGGGATCTCTGGCCGGGCAGATCATGCATATTACGCCCAATGAAAGGAAGATTATGCTCACCGCAGGGGCAACGGCTGGTATGGCGGCTATTTTTGGAACACCAATAGCAGCGGTATTGTTAGCGATAGAATTGTTGTTGTTTGAGTTTTCTCCAAGGTCCATTATTCCGGTGGCGCTGGCCTGTGCGACAGGTACCGCCATGCATTTTATATTGTTTGGTACGGCCCCTGTTTTTGCGATGCCGGTTATTCCGGCTGCGGGTTCAGAGGCTATGTTGTGGTATGTTTTGCTGGGAGTGGTTATTGGTGTGATAGCTGCGTTTATTTCTAAAAGCATTTATTTTATTGAAGACCTGTTCGAGCATCTGCCTTTTCACTGGATGTGGTGGCCGGCCATTGGTGCTGTAGCAGTGGGTGTTACCGGGTATTTCGCGCCTTATACATTAGGAGTAGGGTACAGTAATATTTCTTCTTTGCTGAGTGGGAATTTATCTCTTCAGATAGTGTTAGGGTTATGTGTGCTGAAGTTTATTTCCTGGTCTGTTTCTTTAGGTAGTGGTACTTCGGGTGGTACACTGGCCCCCTTACTGACTATCGGTGGAGCAACAGGTGTAGGTTTAGGTATGTTGGTATTAACCCTTTTTCCTCATAGTGATATTAACCTTCCTACCTGTGCATTGATAGGTATGGCGGCTATGTTTGCAGGTGCTGCCAGGGCTTTGTTAACAGCCATCGTATTTGCTTTTGAGACGACAATGCAGCCGCATGGCTTATTACCTTTACTGGGTGCCTGTACAGCCTCTTATTTTGTTTCTTTCTTTCTGATGAAGAGCAGTATTATGACGGAGAAGATACAAAGGCGTGGAGTAGCTACTCCGGATGTATATGGACCTGATGTATTGCAGGGAATAAATGCAGAAGATGCCATGGATAAGACGATTAGCGTGGAAGGAGTACCGGAAGCCTATGTGCATCCGGACAGTAAGCTGAGTGTAGCGATTGCCGTGATGGATAAGTATAATACCGATTATTTACCGGTGGTAGATGATGGTAAAGTAGTAGGTGTATTAACAGCAAAGCTGGTACTTGCTGCCTATGGAAAAAAACACAGAGCGAACGAAGATTATCAGCGTGCCATATCAGTGAAGAGAAGTGGGTATAAACTGATTGTGAAAGGGAAGAATTTTTTGGGTGCAGGGCGGAACCCTGCAAAACCCCTTTAATTTTTTTGTGATGGTGCGAAGCGCCATCACAAAAAAATTACTCTTTGATCAAAATAGACCAATCTAAGCAACTAGTATACTTATTTTAACAGATTCATTAAAAAAGAAATATTACCTTCAACTATATTTTATTGTTGAATGGTATTTAAGAATAAACTACCTGTAAGCTATTTACTCTTTACAGGAAGGGGGAGGATTAACAGACTGACCTACTGGACTGTATCTGTATTCATCTGGACGTCGTTTTACATCCTTTTCAACCTTCTTGAATTTGTAGCAGGCTATAGCGCTACCTGGGCCATTTACCCCATTTTAGGCTGGTCTTTACTGGCAACTGCCATCAAAAGATTACATGACAGCAACAGATCCGGCCATTGGTTATGGCTGATCCTGATCCCTGTTGCCGGGCCTTTGATCCTTATCTTTTTACTGGGTTTTAAGAAAGGAAGTGTACTGCCTAACCGTTATGGGGTAGTACCTGGTTCTGCCCCGGATTATTTTAAGAATCCGCAGGTAGAGACGATTGTGAATGATGTGACCCAACTCAACCCCATCACCGTTGCAAAGGTTGTTATTCCAGCCAGTATTGAGGAGCTGGGAAGTATTATTAAAGATACTTCCGGCGCTATTGCTATTGGCGGTGGCCGGTTTAGCATGGGAGGGCAAACTGCCAGTCCCGGTTGTACGCATATAGATATGCGGAAGCTGAACAGGATTATCGCATTTTCGGCACAGGACAAGACCATTAAAGTAGAGGCGGGGATACGCTGGTGTGATATACAGCAGTATGTAGATCCGCATAACCTGAGTGTGAAGATCATGCAGACCTACGCCAATTTTACGGTGGGGGGATCATTGAGTGTGAATTGTCATGGCAGGTATATTGGATTAGGGGCATTGATCTTATCAGTAAAATCCCTGGAAGTAATTTTAGCTGATGGACAACTGGTGAAAACCTCTGCTACAGAAAAACCGGAGTTGTTCTTTGCCTGTGTGGGTTGTTATAATGCGGTGGCTGTGATAGCTACTGTTGAACTGGAGCTGGAAGAGAATGTAGCGGTGAAAAGAGCGTTTAAGAAAATGAGAAGGAGTCAATATAAAGATTTCTTCATTGAGCATATACGGGATAATAAAGATGTTGTTTTTCATAACGGTGATCTCTATCCGCCTTATTATAAAAATGCAAGAGCGGTCAGCTGGATGAAAACAACGGAGAAGCCTACAGTGAAAACCCGTTTGATGCCTTTGTCTGCTGCTTATCCTATTGAAAGATATTTTATCAGTGCGTTTAGTAAAAGCAAATTCGGAAAGTGGCGCAGGGAATATATTATCGATCCTATTTTATATCTCAGTAAAAAGATTCACTGGCGGAATTATGAAGCCGGGTATGATGTGGCTGAATTAGAGCCTGCATCCAGAGCAGAGAGTACTTATGTGTTGCAGGAATACTTTATCCCTGTACGTCATTTTGATGCTTTCTCTGATCTGATGGCGGAGATTTTTATCAGGCATAATGTGAATACGCTGAATGTATCTGTTCGTCATGCAGCGGCTGACAGTGGGTCTATGATGGCCTGGGCAAGGGAAGAAGTATTTGCATTTGTGGTGTGGTATAAGCAGTATACGAATGAGGTGGAGAAGGGGAAAGTAGGGGTATGGACAAGGGAGCTGATTAATGCGGCTATCGCGTTTAACGGCGCTTATTATCTGCCTTATCAGGCACATGCTACTACAGCGCAATTTCATCTTGCCTATCCTGATGCTAAGAAATTATTTGACCTGAAAGCTAAACTGGATCCCGGTTTTAAATTCAGAAATATACTTTGGGATACTTACTATCAAAAAAAATAAACCATATGAATTCCGAATTCAAAGCTGTTTACTCAGATACCAAATGGAGTGATGATTTTTACCGGTTTTTACAGGTGATCTTTCATTTATATCCTGAAGATAAATTCCATCATCTGATTGCTACTGTTTCTAAAGAAAAGAGTAATGATGAAGAGATTTATAAGACAGTGCAGGCTGGTTTGCCTAAGATAAAAACATTTCTGTCTGAACTGACGTATGCCTTACCTGCACTGAAGAAGCAGAAGAAGGAAATGGCCAGGCAGGTATTGCAGTTGCTGGGAGATAAGACAAAGATAAATGGTTACCTGGAGATCGGTTCTACCGGCAGATATATCAGTGAACTGAGGAAACATATTTCACTGAGCGGGCCTGTTTATCTGACCAATGATATTGTAACAGATTATTCACTGGCGGATATTATGGAGAGAGGACAGATTGCAAAAATAGGTACATTTTTCCCACTGGATTACCAGCCTATCAGTGCTACTCAGATCCCTGATGAAAGTGTAGACCTGGTTACCTGTCATATTGGATTACATCATTGTCCGCACGATTTACTGGATGGGTATATTCAATCTGTTAAACGTGTATTACGCAAGGGTGGCTTATTTATCATGCGTGATCATGATGTGAAGACTCCTGAGATGGCAACGTTTGTATCGCTGGTACACACTGTGTTTAATCTCGGATTGAAAGTAACCTGGGAGACGGATCAATCAGAATTTAAATCTTTTAAATCTATAGATGAATGGAGTAAGATCATCAGCTCTTATGGATTTAAAGATTCCGGTAGCAGGATTTTACAGGAGAGAGATCCTTCGGATAATACGTTGGTTTCGTTTACAAAATTGTAATTATGAAGCGACTGAGGATAATGACACTTTGTACGGTGGTAATAGCAGCATGCATTTTCTTTTTTAAGAAGAGAATGCCTACAACTGTTGCTGCCGGGAAAGGGTTAGTGATAAAAAAGGAATGGCTGACTGTAAATCAGCATCCGTTAACACCTGTGAACGATGTGCGTCCGGCGGATCAGACTTTCCTTACTTTTCCGGAATGGTATCTGGTGTTTAGTCCGGAAGAACAGGCGAATTACTTTAAGCAGTATACTGCCAGTAGTTTTCCTTTTATGAGTCATACTGCACAGATCTGGGAGAGTTATCATATCGTGAATGATCAGATCAAAGATAATTTTCCTGTTAATAAGGGATATCATTTTATGATATGGGTGATAGGGAGCAGTGCTTCTGTGGAGTATTCCATTAAAGCCTGGTATGAGACGGTGATAGGCCGGATAACAGATACCCATGAGGTTATTACAGAAGAGGACAGGTTCAATGCAAAGTTTACACAGGAGTATGTTGATTTCATCAAGGATACCCCCTGGTATGCTTTTGATTTTGGCAGTCGTTTACATGAGTTATGGGGTACTTCTTTTTTCGGAGATCATTTTCTGAGGAAGATAGAGCGGAAGTACATTCTTACTTCCGAGTTGCTGGTGAAGGCAGCTTATGGTAAGCTGATAGGGCTGGGTACCAAGACCGTGTATGAGGAAGCGTTGCTGACTACAGGGGTGGTACTGGATTCAAGATGTGTTTCGTTAAAGGGGGCAAAAGCGTTTGGGGACAGTGCTGTACTGGTGTATGTACCAAGGTATGATGGCTTTAGCAGGGCTGCTGATATATTGGCTCAGAGTGGTTGTAATTTTAAAGAAGTGGCAGGGAATAATTCAGCGATTCTATTGACTGTGCTGGTACCTTCTGCAGATACTGCAACATTTGCAGGTGCTCAGATTGTCTTTACACAGGTGATAGCGTCTAAGCCTTCGCAGAAGCGGGTGGCGTTGGCGGTGCCTGTAACCGGATTAAGCAAATTATTGAAACAGCTTGATGCCGGGAATATCCATGTTGAACATGTATTTGATTTTTAAAAACCATAATATGAAAATAGTTACGCTTATAGCTTTGCTTTTTATTACAGTGAGTGTGAGCGGTCAGGTAAAGAGATTGTACCTGGAAGAGCTGGCAAAGAATGATAAGATTAAAGTGTTTAATCGTGAGCTGACGGCAAGGAATTCCGGTGGCAGGAGTTGTGTGCATCTTTCTGAAGCCAATGGGGATGGTGTAGCATGGATAGAGGGGCTGGATTTTTCCAATGGGATTATTGAGATTGATCTGAAGGGGAGGGATGTTTCCCAGCAGAGTTTTTTAGGAGTGGCTTTTCATGTGAAGAGTCAAAAGGTGCTGGACGCTGTTTATTTCCGGCCTTTTAATTTTCAGTCTAAGGATGCGGTGAAGAAAAGCCATGCTGTACAGTATGTATCCCATCCGGATTTCCCCTGGGAGGTATTAAGGAATAAGTATCCAGGTAAATATGAGCAGGCGGTTAACCCGGCCCCGGGGCCTGATGACTGGTTTCATGTAAAGATAGTAGTAGAGTATCCACAGGTAATGGTATATGTGAACCGTAATACGGAACCTAGCTTAACAGTGACCAAATTAAACCAGCGTACCTCAGGGAAGGTAGGTTTATGGGTGGGTAATGGTTCTGACGGGGACTTCACCGGTTTGCAGATTCAGCAGAAATAAACTCATTTGGGTGCAGGGCGAAGCCCTGCAAAAACCCTTCTCTTTTTTATAATGGTGCGAAACACCATTATAAAAAAGAGATTTTATTTTCAATAAATATATTTTATGTTGTTGATTATTAATAAGTTACTGTTTTTGACCCCCTTTTCTTTAAAAATATCTTTCATCCCAGGCAACCATTCTCCTCTGTTCACGTATTATTATTGTAGAACGACAAATTTTGACCATTACTAAATTGATTTGGAACAACTGATAGCAATAATAGATGGGTGCCAGAATAAGCAGTCCAGATGCCAAAAGCTTCTGTATGAGCGCTATTATGGCTATGCATTTAAGATCGTTTTCAGGTATATTTATAGGTACGAAAGGTCGGCAGACATCGTAAATGATGGTTTTGTTAAGTTATTCAGCCATTTTGAGCGGTTTAGTTATGAAGAAACCGAGGATGCGGAAAAGATGCTCATGGGCTGGATAAGGAAGATAATGGTGAATACGGCGATTGATGAATTGCGTAGAAAGAACATGATTCCCGAGATAGGGGGGATTCCCGATTACGTATGGGAGGAAGCCTATGATGGTGAATCGGCAGAACAAAAGCTGTATTATAAGGAGCTGATTGTATTGATAAAGGAGTTGCCCCCTTCTTACCAGGTCGCATTTAACATGTATGTAATAGATGGCTTTTCCCACCAGGAGATAGCGGATAAGCTTCGTATCAGTATAGGGGCATCCAAGTCCAACCTGGCAAAGGCAAGGGCACATTTAAAGAAGAAATTAAGTAATGATACACAGGAATTTGATGTATGCAGCTTCTAGATGACGATATGGACGAATTATTTCGTAAGGCAGCTTCGCAGTATCCCCTAAAGACTGACGGACAGGATTGGGATGCGGTAATGCGTAGGTTGTCTGAGTCTTCTGCTTCTGAGAAGAAGCCTGCTTCCTCATTCAACAAATTGCTGAGGTGGTGGTGGAGACCGATGCTGGTATTGCTGGTATTGGGAGTTAGTATTCCATCATTGGAAACGGGAGATTTATTACCGCTTACAGATGGTGAAACTGGTATAACAAGTGTAAATAGTAATAAAAATAATGTAGGCGTTCCTGTTGCTAAAAAAGTATCAAAAACTGATGCAAATAGTAATAATAATATTCCGGTAACTGAGAGCGTACCAGAAACTGATGTAAATACTAAAATTAAAAAACTGGTAATCAACAATAATAATATTTACAGGCCCGTTATTGCATCGAACAGTGATAATAATAACAGCGTAAACAAAACTATTTCAGAGAAAACAGTGAACAATACAACCGGAATTACTTTATCCGGTGCCGACAATGATATCGTACCACCTTTAAGCATACACGTATTGCCTTCTGCCAATGCAGGAGAATGGAGTATATCTGCCGCATTGCAGCCTGTAAAGAAACCAGTAATAACTACATCACCTGTGGTTGAAAAAATGGATGTTCCTGTAAAGGTGCAGAAAGGTTTGTATGTAGGGATTGTTGCCAGTCCGGATATCAGTACAGTGAAATTACAGCATGTAAGCAAGGTAGGATACAATGCAGGGATTGTAGTAGGGTATAGGATCTCCAGGCGCGTAGCCGTTGAAACAGGGGTATTGCTTGAAAAGAAATATTATTATTCAGATGGTAGTCATTTCAGCACAAAAAAGATACCGATACCATCAGATACGAAGATTATCAATGTAGATGGTTGGTGTAATATGATTGAGATACCTGTTACAGTGAGATATGTTTTTGGTATAAAAGAGAAGAGCAACTGGTATGTGAATGGGGGGCTTACTTCTTATATCATGAACAGGGAGAATTATGCTTATAAGTATGAGGTGAACAATTGGGTTGATACGAAAACCTGGGACTATAGAAACTCCACCCGTAACTGGTTTTCTATTATACATGCAGGGGTAGGTTATGAGCATCGCTTAGGTGCTGTAGGTACATTGCGTGTAGAGCCATATCTGAATATACCTGCTGGTGGGGTAGGAATTGGTAATCTGCCAATAACGAGTGTGGGCCTTAACGTTGGTATTACAAGACCAATCCGTTTTTAGTTTTTAAATCAAACATTACATAATGCGAAAAAGGATCATCATTTTCGCAGGGGTAATCCTGTGCCTTACAGCCATGGCCATAGGTTATCACCTGTACAATATGCCCAGAACTACTGCGGCTGAAATGAGTGCGGATAAACTGGTATCTGCCAAAGAGTTATTTGATGCTTATACAAAGGATGAACAGGCTGCGGATACGCAGTATGGGAATAAAGTACTTGAAATAACAGGAACTGTGCTGGATGTGCAGAAAAGTGGAAAAGATCTGTCTGTGTTATTGGCGGGCGAGGGTAGTGGAGGAGGTGTGAATTGCACAATGGTAGGTGATGTAGCTGCTCCGCCTAAGGGATCGCTGATACATGTGAAGGGCCGTTGTACAGGGTTCTTAATGGATGTAAGTATTATAGATGCAACTATCGTCAACAAATAAACCGTTAAAATTATGAAGAAAGTACTCCTCACATTAGCTGCAATAATCATTGTCTGTAACCTGATGATGGTATCATCCTGTTCTAAAAGTAATGAAGCCGACCTTGCTGCGGACACAACTGGTACTGGTGGTAGCAGCTGCGACACTGTTAATATGAAATATGCAACCAATGTACAGCCTATTATTTCTTCTTACTGTTACGGTTGTCATACTACAGGAGCTGCTTCCGGTGGTGTAGCACTGGATAGTTATGCCAAGCTGAAAGCACAGGTAGATAATGGTAATCTGATTGGTGTTATTACACATGCTTCAGGTTATCCTGCTATGCCGCAGGGTGGCTCTAAATTGTCTGATTGTAATATCAACATTATCAAGGACTGGATTAACCGTGGTACACAAAATAACTAATTTATGAAAGTATTATATTCAATCATACTGGCCAGTATGTTATACATACCAGCGCAGGCACAGTCGTGGATTACGCGCAATGGCAAAATAAGTTTCTATTCGAAGACACCAATGGAAGATATCAAGGCTGTTAACAGTCAGGTTTTTGCTGCCATTGATGCCTCGAAGAAAACGATTGCCTTTACATTACTGCAAAAGAATTTTCTTTTTGAGAAACAGCTGATGCAGGACCATTTCAACGAGAATTATGTGGAGAGTGATAAATTCCCAAAGGCACAGTTTGAGGGTACTATCACAGGAAATATCGGTACAACACCTGGTGTGTATAAAGTGCAGATTGATGGTAAGCTTACCATGCACGGAGTTACCAAACCTGTTAGTATGCCTGCAGAACTGAATCTGCAGCAGGGAAAGCTGGTGGGTAAATCTGCTTTCAGCATCAAGCCATCAGATTATAATATTAAGATACCATCATTAGTTAAAGACAAAATTGCGGCAGAGATACCTGTACAGGTGAGTGCTGAATTTTTACCTAAATAGTTTGTTTTATGCAAAAAACAGCATTCTTATTTCTTTTATTAGTAGCGGGTAACCGGTTAATGGCACAGGATAACAGCCTGTTGCAGTCTTTGGATGATTCACTCAGCACGCAGCAAAAGCATGAAGTAGTAACGGGTACATTCAAAGCTACGCAGATAGTAAATTTACCTACGGTAGAATCTCCGGGTAAACAGAGTTTACAGTTTATGATTATGCACCGTTTCGGGAAACTGAATGGTGGTGCGTATGAATTGTTTGGACTGGACAATGCCTCTATCCGTTTTGGATTGGATTATGGTATTACGGACAGGCTGGCTGTAGGTCTGGGCAGGAGTTCTGAGGATAAGACCTTTGACGGTTCACTGAAGTATAAACTGTTGCAGCAGACAACACACCAGATACCTGTATCTGTGAGTTTGTATGGACTGGTAACGAACTATACACAGCGTTATACAGATAAGCCTTATCTGGATGCACGTTATCGTACCGCTTATACCACGCAGGTAATTATTGCACGTAAGTTTACGCGTAATTTATCACTGGAAGTGGTGCCGGCATGGATGCACTTTAACCTGGTGCCTACAGCACAGGATAAGAGTGATGTTTTTGCAGTGAGTGCAGGTGGACGTATGAAGTTCACCAAACGAATGAGTATCACAGCAGAATATAATTATCTTTTACCTGATCAGGTAGTGACTACAAGCGTAAAAAGTTCCATATCTCTTGGAATAGATATTGAAACGGGAGGACACGTATTTCAGCTGGTGTTTACCAATGCCAGCGGAATGGTAGGACCTTATTATCTTGCTAAGACGACGGGAACCTGGGGCAAAGGAGATATCTTCTTCGGATTCAATGTTACAAGAGCATTCAATTTTAAGAAGTAGATCCATAACCTATGCTATCGTGTGCCCTCCGGATATTATCCGGGGGGCTTTTTTGTATTTGTTGCAAAATTGCGACGAAAGGGCGTAAATCATCTACAAATAATTTACGCCCTTTTTCATGTAAAAACGGTACTGGTCAGGGAAATTAAGCTGTCTGTCGGCAAATATCCGCGATGCTTATATTATTGTTGGGCATGATGTGGGATAGCTATTATTTTCCGCTGTATGACTTATGCCAGCCGTTTAAATAGCCGGTTGTGGGAACCAGTGGATAACAGACCGCTGATTGTTTTCCGCATCCTGCTAGGATTTTTATTGTTCCTGGAATGCACAAATGACATGATATCCGGTAAAGTTGCGGAGCTGTTTATCAACCCGGCATTTACTTTTCCTTTTATCGGTTTCGAATGGTTACAACCTTTACCAGGAAATGGTATGTATATCTATTTTTCTATCATGGGCCTGTTGGGAATAATGATTATGACAGGTGCGTTTTACAGGATAGTGATGGCTGTGTTTACTGTGATGTGGACGATTATCTACCTGATGCAGAAATGTGATTATAACAATCATTATTACCTGATGATCCTTGTTTGTTTACTGATGTGTTTTATGCCTGCGCATCATCGTTTTGCTGTGGGGAATGTGAAGAAAAGTAATGTTTGTCCCAGATGGGTAGGCTGGTTGTTTATTATTCAGTTTGGTATTGTATATACTTTTGCGGCTATCAATAAAATCAATGCGGAATGGCTTAGCGGCAGGTATATGAAATACCTGATGACCGGAATGGATTATTCTTTTTTACAGGAGAGAAGTGTACAGCTATTCCTTTGTTATAGTGGTTTATTATTCGATCTGCTGATTACGCCATTGTTATTGTATAAGCGGACAAGAATTTTTGCTTTCTGCATGGCATGTGTTTTTCATCTGTTCAATGCATTTATTTTTAACATAGGTATCTTTCCTTTCCTGTCTTTGTCTGCTATGATCTTTTTCTTTCCTGAAACCCGTGTGCGGCGGCCAGTCGTAGATGGTAAAAGTAAGATAGGGATGTATGTGATGGGGACGTATTTATTGATCCAGTTGTTATTACCTGTACGTTATCTGTTATACGGCACAGACCCTAACTGGACTGGAGAAGGATTCCGTATGAGCTGGCGGATGATGTTGTGTAATAAATCCGGATGGGTATATTTCAGGATCACAGATCCTGATTCCGGAAAGACCTGGATAGATGAACCGGAGAACAGACTGAATTATATTACGCTCAATTCATTGGTAGGATTGCCGGATATGATATGGCAATATGCACAAAGACTGAAAGAGGAATGTAATAAAAAAGGGCTCCCGCATGTAAGGATTTATGTGATGAGCCAGGTGAGTTTAAACGGAGGGAAACCACAGTTCCTCATAGATCCGAATACGGATCTTGCAGCTGTAAAATGGGAACCATACAGACATTCGAAGTGGATTGTACCTTTACAATAGAATTTTGTTTGTAACTTCTCACTACGCAGATAGTGTAGTAAGTGAATGATTAGTTTCGGGACCTGAGAGATGTGCTTTGTTTCACGTTAAACCAAAAAACACCAAAATGGGATCCTCAAAAGTAACACAGGAGAGTATCGCTACAGACGATGCTTTCGACCTGATGGTTGATAATCTACGAATTTTATTTGATGGTAAAGCAGACCTGGACAGCTACAATGATTTGTTTGAGCAGGTGCAGGAATTGGCTGCTATGACCAGGAAGGTAGTAAGGGAAGATGTATTCAGCCCTTTAACAGATCAGCAGCTAAATCTTCAATACCCGGACGCAGTAAGTGGTATGCAGGTGATATGCCCCTTTATTACAGGTGGGGGAGAGCTGTATGAGAAATTTAATGATACCAGTGATGCCTGGTTCCGTTTGTATATGAGCAAAGGGACGGGTGTTAGTAGTCCTGGCGTTATGCTGAGCCTTGAAATCGGAAACTTTGTTTAGTCAGTACCCCCCAAAAAGAAATTACAATGAACATCGAACTTAAAAAGATCAACTGGGCACCAGGGCAATCAGCTACGGAGCCTCAGATAATGACACTTGCGGTGAGAAAACAAGTAGACAGTAATTACACAGTGATTACGGATGGATTGCAGGTATTATCTGATGGTACTATTTTTAATCCCCCTACCATAAAAGGACTGGATGAGAATACGGGCTATGTATTCCGGGTAAGTAATAATAATCCTGCCGGTGGGCAGATTGAAATGGTCTTTAATACACCGCAGGAGTTAACAACTACTGCTGTCACAAAGAAGTATTATCATAATTCAGAGCTGATCTATGCTGCACCGGGTGGTGGTTTCAGGGATGCTACACTACCGCCAAAGGTGGGTGCGTATTATTCCCTGGAGAATACACTGGCAGACTGGTTCGGCAATTATACAGCGGCTGTGCTGACAGGAACACCTGTATGGCAGAAAGCGAATGACCTCATTGGCATGAAGATTTCCGGGACTACTGATAAGATAGAAATGCCTTCAGTGAATCTGCCGCTGTTTTCGTCCAGGTATGGACTTGGTGTACACTTCTTTGTTGCATCGGCAGACCTGCCTGCAACGGGAGAGTGGCCGTTGTTATCCTGTGAGACAACTACAGGGAATGGCGTATACATTTATGTGGATGCGGCTACGAAAAAAGTACACTGGAGACAGAAGAATGGCAATGTAACAGAAGAGATCATCAGTACGAATGTTATTAATACGGATAGCTGGAATAAGGTGGTTGTTTTCCGTGCATCTGACATTGCGTTATCTCAGTTATGGTTGAACTATTTCAATACGTTTACAGGTAGTTTTAGTATTGCCGGTGTGTATACGGTGACCACTGAAACGGATGCTTTGTTAGTGGGCAGGGAGGCTGTAAGTAATAGTGTGGCCACAGGGGGTATCTTCCGGAATGTTTATTACACAACGGTAGATCTGGACAATAATATTGCAGGTAAATACCAGGACCCGCCGTATCCTGTGGGGATATTGGAGAACCCGGCTGACAGCCAGGATAAGTACAGGATACTGCGCAGGAATATGATAGTACTGAATAATGACAGGATAGTGTGTACTGTGCCACCTGATGCGCCGGTAGGTGCGCGTAAGTTCTATATTGAGAACAGTTCTGGTGTGACAGCTCCTGTGAATATAGAGATACTGGAGATGACGAAAGCTGCCGCTACGCTTGCTATTAATTTCGCTACGGATACGAATGCGGCTACGTTGTTGCAGCAGCAGTATTTTGGTATGGCGAAAGCGTGGGGAGGTGCAAATGGCGGTGTATCTCCGGAGAATGTGTATTTACAGGATAACACGCTGGTGTTTGAAGCGCATGGTGATCTGTATGATGGCACCTTACAGGGGTATAACCGGGATGGCAGTTTAAAGATCCATGATATCCCGCAGGACCCTGCTTTTGGAGAGCCCTGGACAAAACGTGTGGGTGCGGTTATTTCTTCTAAGGAGTATTGTGGTTACGGGCGTTATATAGTAGAGGCGAAGTTACCTCTGGATATTGGTGTGGCGCCTGCCTTCTGGACTTTCCATTACGGAGAGGTGTATCCACAGGACCCAAGGTATGAGCAATTGCTGGCGCAGGGATTACACCGGCAGGGAAGTTTTGGAGATGGGTATTATGTAGTGGAGAATAATGAGATTGATATTGAATTGCCCAGTCATAATTCGATGTATGTATTTGCGACTACTGCGGAGATGATCACGCCTAATTATAACATCGTATGGGCAGGTGAGAAGGTAGCAGTAGCGGAAGATCCTGATCCGTCGAAGAATGGTACCTGGCAGCTGACAAATGCAGCTGCTCCTAATCTGTTATCCAGCTGGACGAAGATCAATAATGAGGTACAACTTATCTATCAGCCCCGCAAGGATAATATGAAGTGTAATAACTGGAAGGGTGAGCTGGGAGCTGGTAATGGGTTTACTTTTGGTACAGATCCTTTCCAGGATGAGTTCTTTGCGATGTTGACCAGCATCGGCAAGAATGTGTGGGATGGGGCTTTTCATGAGTTCCGGTTCGACTGGTATGCGAACAGGGTAGAGTTTTTTGTAGACGGGCAGCAGGTGCAGGTGAATACGCATTTTGTACCGGATGTACCAGGCAGATGGACTGTAGGACTGTGGTTCCCTTCACAGCCGGACCCTGTAAAGCCCTGGTTAGTGAGGCCAACTGGCGGATGGGCAGGTTCTGTAGCTAACTGGAAGTATCAGAAGATGTTTGTGAAGAGGATTTCTCATGAACCTTTTTCTGATGCGGTAGCTGGCGGAACTAACAGATTAGTAGGAGAGACGTATCCGTTTGACGGGTATAAGAATTTTGAATAGATTAATTGACTCCGTAGGAGTTCCTGTTGATAAGGGAATTCCTGCGGAGTTTTATTATGTACAGAAATAAATCAGTTTTACTAAGGAGCTTTCATGTGATAGATAAAGGGGCTACCTTCTGCGTCAGGTCTATCCCTCTTAAATGATATGGCACCTGAGTCGCTATTGGAGTATCGCCAGTCAGCACTTACTTTACGTCTCAGTTCAACCGCAAGGTCTATACTAAGGTCAGTTGCGCCGGCTGGTCTTCCCGGCTCGGTATTACCATACCATTCTCCTCTTGTAGTTGTGCTTCCATTCCAACGTGCAAACTTTGCCTGCATATCGGCATATACAGTATTGCATAGTGTACTAAATGGCACCGGACGGTTTGCCTCACCATGCCTTTCCCTTTTTAATTTTCTTACTGCTTTCCAGAAAGAATCGGGCATTGCTGTATACCGGGACACTATATCCGGCCACTGTAAAAGTGCTACTTCCTGGTATTTAGGATCCTGATTATTATTCCCCGGTAATGCATCATGCCGTTCTACAGCCCTGTTAACTGCATCGTCCCATAAGGGGTGACCATCTTTTAATTCTGCTTTGAGAGCTGCAAGTAGTTTAGTATAGATTTCTTTGAATTGGACTTTAACCGGAGCCCTTCTGTCGGCCCTCATTTTAGCACTTAATTTGGTCTGTAGAGGACGCAGGCTTTCATACGCGGCTTCCATAGAGGCATAGTCTCCAGGCGTAAACGCCAGCGGATTCTCTACTTTATTATATTTAAGAAATTCACTGAAAGATTCTCTCTCTTTAACTGTCATACCGCCTTCTCCTGGTCCTTTCTCGGTAAGGATTTCCCTTTGGACAACGGGTTGCATCTGTACTGCCGGTCTGGAAATTCCATTTCTCTGTTCATCAGCTGCCGCTTTAAAAGCAGGAGGAGCTGGTTTTCTTTGTCGGTTGGAGTACATTAAATGATAGTATAGGATGAGGTATAAATTAGATTTTTAAAAATACGATAATAAATCAGTATTTTCTTATTCCATCTCAATATTAAAATCTGCTGTCATTACCAGCTTACCTTCCTTCTCTGTATCACTACCAGGAACTTTTAATCCTTTGATCTTACCGGTTTTTCCTTTGCTTAAGAGATCCACTATTTGTTTATCTGATAGTTTTTTACCCAGGATTTCGAAAGGGATTTTAAAACCACATACTTTAAAATTAGCACAGCCATAAGCAGTATTGCCCTTTTTAAGGAGCTGCTCCTTACATTTAGGACAAGAGAGTTCTTCAATGACAATAGCTTTCTTCGGCTCTTTAGGCTTAGGTTCTTCTTTCTCAGGCACCGGTGGCGGATCAGGTGCTATTGTGATTGTTTTATGGGCATTGGTCTTTACTTCTATAGTAAGATCTACGACCATTTGTATTAACTCCTGTTTAAAGGTTTCCATGGCATATTCGCCTTTCTCTATCAGGCGTAACTTACGTTCCCATATCCCCGTTAGCTCCGGACTTTTAAGGAGTTCCGACTGGATAGTATCTATGAGGTCCATGCCCGTTTGAGTCGCAAAGATGTTCTTTTTGCGTTTCTCTATATATTTTCTGCGGAACAGTGTTTCAATGATGTTAGCACGGGTAGATGGTCTGCCTATGCCGTTGTCTTTGAGGAGCTCACGCATTTCTTCATCTTCCACCTGTTTACCGGCAGTTTCCATTGCCCTTAGCAAAGTAGCTTCTGTAAAGGCTTTAGGCGGAGTGGTTTTACCCTGATGTACCCTTGGGGTATGCGGGCCAGTTTCTCCCACTACAAATAATGGCAATACTTTCTCTTCTTCTTCCCCTTCCTTTTTAGCACTGACATCATTGGCATAAACTTCTTTCCAGCCTGGTTCCAGGATCTGTTTACCGGTTACTTTAAACTCTACCTGTCCTACTTTACCCAGAACAGTAGTGTTGGATATTTTACACTCCGGGTAGAAGGCAGCGATGAAACGACGGGCAACGAGGTCGTAGATACGTTTTTCTTCCAGACCAATACCACCGGGGTATACGCCTGTAGGAATAATAGCATGGTGATCCGTTACTTTTTTATCATCGAAGACTGATTTTAGCTTAGGGATGGGTTTAGCTAAAATGGATGCAGTTAAGGCGCTATAAGGCGTCATGTCCTGCATGATACCGGCAATTTTAGGGTGTAAGTCTTCCGAGAGATAAGTGGTATCTACCCTGGGGTAGGTGACCAGTTTCTTTTCGTAGAGGCTTTGCACATATTTAAGGGTATCATCCGCAGAAAAACCATATTTCTTATTGGCTTCCACCTGTAAGGCGGTTAAGTCGAATAAGCGGGGATTCCCTTCTTTTCCTTCTTTCTTTTCGAAAGAGGTGACTTCAAAGGGATGTTCTTTGAGGTAGGCAAGCCCTTTATTGGCTTTCTCCAGGTTGCGGAGACGTTCTATGGTAGCGGTGAATTCCGTTTCGCGATAGATGGTTTTTAATTCCCAGTATTCTTCGGAAACGAAAGCGTTGATTTCTTTTTGTCGTTGTACGATCATGGCCAGGGTAGGTGTTTGTACCCTGCCAATGGATAATACTACTTTTCCTGAGGCGAATTTCTTCGTGAACAGGCGTGTAGCATTCATGCCTAAGAGCCAGTCGCCAATAGCGCGTGCGCTGCCCGCAGCATATAAATTGTTGTATTGATCGCTTTCTTTCAGTTTGTTAAAACCTTCGCGGATAGCCTGTTCCGTGAGGGAAGAGATCCAGAGGCGTTTGATAGGTACAGCGCATTGGGCTTTTAACAATACCCATCGCTGGATGAGTTCTCCTTCCTGCCCGGCATCCCCGCAGTTGATGACTTCATCACAATTTTGAACGAGGGTTTCTATTATTTTGAATTGCTTTTGTACACCGGAGTTGTCTATGAGTTTGATACCGAAGCTGGATGGGATCATGGGAAGATCTTCCAGTCGCCAGTATTTCCAGTAATCAAAATAATCGTGTGGTTCTTTCAGGGTACAGAAATGCCCGAAAGTCCAGGTTACCTGATAACCATTTCCTTCATAATAGCCCTCTTTGCGCTGCTTCGCACCGAGTACTTCGGCAATATCCCTTGCCACACTTGGTTTTTCGGCAATACAAACCTTCATAATAATTCTGAATAGGGCGGCAAATATCGTATAATTAGCGGGAATATCAGCCCCTTGTCCAGATGGTAGTTCTGCCAAGTAAGGTAATACCTATATATCCTTTTATTTTCAGGTTACTTCCATCCAGTTTCATGAAACAACTGTAGGTTTTACCACTTTTGGGATCGTAGATTTTTCCGCCATTCCATTCACCATCATCGTAGGTAAAATTTGTAAGGATAACGAGGTTCAGGAGTAACCGGGATTTAAGTTTTTCATCCGGGTTTTTGCGGTCTGTTCTGGAAGAGCCGTCGGGGTTAAAAATGTTCTTTCCCCAGATTATTTTTCCATAGTATTTATTACCTGTTTTATAGATCTCAATCCTGGCATCTTTTTCAGCATTTAACCAGTTACCGAGGACCCTGTCTGCTGCCGGAGTTTGTGCGAATATTTTGCCTGTGGAAATTATAAGGACAATGAGAATGAAAGCTAATCTCTTCATGGATGAAATTTTAAAGTAAATTAGCTTGATTTTGTCAAATCTGATCAAGATATTTTGATGCGTTATTGGTATGCAGTTATATTATTGATTTTAGGGGGAAGCACTACCAGGGGCCAGCAGCCTGTACCTATTGAGAAAGGTTTATCTCAGCATATATTTACTTATGATGAAATTGAATATCTGGAAGATCCGGGAGGGAAGTTACGTTTAGATCAGGTTGTAAACGCTGCTTTTAAGCCCAGCGCTGTCAGTACTCCGCAGAATGGTCATCTTGGTTCTGTTTATTGGTACAGGATCAAAATTAAGTATGATACAGCATCGCATAATTATTATCTGCTGGAATTTTTTGACCAGACGATTGATGAGATAACCGCTTATCTGCCGGATGGCAGGCAGGTATTGCTGGGTGATCGTTATCCTTTTTCCCAACGTTGGTTCCGGCATAAGAATTTCGAGTTACCGGTAGATAACAGTAAAGAAGGAACGGAAGTGTATTATTTCCGGCTGCGCTCTGCACAAACAGCGGATGTGATTATCGTACTGCGTTCGTTTGATCATTTTGTTTCTTATGCGTTGTCTGAATACATGACGTTTGGGATTTTTTATGGCATGATCTTCATTTTCAGCTTTTATAACCTGATTATGTTCATTGCCATGAGGCAGCGTCAGTACCTGTATTATGTGTTGTATAACCTGAGTGTGGTGTTGTATGAGATGTGTACGGATGGTATTGCCTATCAGTGGTTATGGCCAAATTCTCCCGACTGGAATCAGTATGCTTTTGCCTGGCCATTGCTGAGTATGAGCATTTTTGCGTTGTTGTTTACACGTAGCCTGTTGTATGTGGAGTTCAGGGTGCCGGTGCTGAACCGCCTGATTATGGGGGTGATAATAGCACGTTGCCTGTTCTTTTTAGCCTGTTTGTTCATCAACCCTTACTGGTTTAATTATAAGTTTATAGAGGTGATCCCGCTGGCGGTTGCTTTTTATACAGGGATTCATGTGTTGGCCAGGGGCTATAGACCTGCCCGGTTTTTTGTATTAGGGTATAGCTTTTTGTTTGTGGGTTTTATGCTCAAGTTTTTTATTATGCTTGGGTATAGCTGGCTGAACTTCGGGATTGTGAGTTATTATAGTCTGAGTTTCTGTTTTATCCTGGAAATGTTCTTTTTGTCTTTTGCAGTGGGGGATAAGGTGCGGTTATTGAAGAAGAAAAGGGATAAGGCCAGGCGGATGATGATCCGGCAGATGACGGAGAATGCCAGGCTGAAGGATAACCTGAATATGGAACTGGAAGCACAGGTAAAGGCCAGGACTAAGGAATTATCTGAGCAGGCCCAGGTAATTGCGGAGCAGAATGAGATCCTCACAGAGACGAATTCCTTATTAGAAAGCCAGGCCGCGGAGATTTCCCGAATGAATGCGTTGCTGGAGCAGGATAATATACAGCTGCAGACAAATGTGGAGAAGGTAAGCAGGGCCAGGGCCTTGTCTACTTCCCTTGATTTTGAGGAGTTTAGCAAGATTTATCCTGATAAGGAAAGCTGTTTACAGTTTCTGGCGGATTTAAAGTGGACCGGGACATTTCATTGCCGGAAGTGTGGGAATGAGCATTATTATGCCGGTCATCAGCCTTTTAGCAGGCGTTGCAGTAAATGTGGGTATGAGGAGTCGGCAACAGCATATACTATCTATCAGAATATCCGTATCCCTATTAATAAAGCGTTTTATCTCACTTTCCTCGTATATTCTACTAAAGGGAAGATTTCTTCCCATAAACTGTCTGATATCCTCGAAATCAGGCAAAGTACCTGCTGGTCTTATGCTACCCGTATTATTAAGATGATGGATGAAAGGAAGAAGGAATTAAAGCAGGCAAATGGTCAGGGTTGGAGCTTGCTGGTCTTAGACGACGAAGTGCGCGGTTAATATGCTTCAGACAGGACGGAGACAGGAAGGAGAGAGGACGGAGAGAGGAAGGAACCCTGAAAATAAATGAAGGGTACTCAAGCGTATCAGCCTCTCTTATCAAATTAACAGAAAATCCTCCTCGTGCCCTTCATTATCAGTACTTTTCTCACTAATCCCTCTATGGTATTCAAGCGTATCATATTTTTCATAAGTAATTAAAAACCAATTATTTGTGAAGATATTTTTTATTTTAGAATACTAAATCCCCTTATCTTTATCTCATCGTTGTGAAAGAAGTCCATGTTATGAGAGAATCTTCCTATGCTATATATGCTTATTGAACTTATATCCACAATTAAGAACTGACACATTATGAAAAAAAGGGTGACATTCCTGACAGCATGCCTGTTTATGTTATGCAGCTTTGCGATGGCGCAACAGGACATTACTGTAAAAGGACACGTTCAGGACAAACAGGGTACTTCACTTCCCGGGGTTTCCGTAAAAATCAAAGGGACCAACAGAGGTACCACCACACAGGCAGATGGTAATTTCTCCATCGAAGCTCCTTCAACAGGTACATTAGAGATTTCCTATGTAGGTTATGAAGGGCAGAATGTTGTATTAAATGGCCGTACACAGTTGAGTATCACGCTGGCCGATACGAAAACAGACCTCAATGAAGTAGTGGTAATCGGTTATGGTACGCAGAAAAAGAAAGATGTGACCACGGCTGTAGTAAGTGTAAGTACCAAAGACATAGGGGAAAGACCTATTATTCAGACAGCTGCCGCCTTGCAAGGTAAAGCTGCCGGGGTACAGGTTACACAACCCAGCGGTAAACCGGGTGCAGCCTTCTCTGTAAGGGTGCGTGGCGCTACTTCTGTACAGGCAGGTAATGAGCCATTGTATGTAATAGACGGGGTACCTACTTCCGATACCAGGGATATAAATCCTAATGATATCGAGAATATTACCGTGTTAAAGGATGCGTCCAGCGCTGCCATTTATGGAGCCAGGGCATCTAACGGGGTAGTGCTGATTACCACCAAAAGAGGTAAATCAGGTGCAGGGGTGATCAATTTCAATACGTATTATGGGGTATCAAATGTGGCAAAAAAGATCGATGTACTGAATCCAACACAGTATAATGATCTGATGAACGATCTGGGTTATGCTACTACCACTCCTACAGAAACGACCGACTGGTTAAAGGAAGTGTTCAAAACAGGGCATAATCAGAATTACCAGTTGTCTATGTCCGGAGGAAGTGAGAAGTCGCAGTATTTCGTTTCCGGTGCTGTTACCAAAGATGATGGGATGGTGAAACCGGCACAGTACAACCGTTATTCATTCAGAACGAATTTAGATAATCAGCTGAAAGAGTGGCTGAAGGTTTCAACAAATATCAGCTACTCTAATGTGGCTTTGAAAGATTTAAAAGACAATGATAATGCAGGGCGTAATGCAGCTATTCTGGGTGCATTAAATGCACCGCCTATCATGGGTATTTATGAAACGGATGCTGATGGTAACCGTCGTTATACGATGAATCCTTACAAAGCAGGCTGGGATAATCCTATGGCAGCAATTGAAGGCCCTACTCAGGGAACAGGTGATAACAGGGTGTTAGGTAATGCTTCTGCGGATATCAACCTGACTAAATCCCTGAAGTTCAGAAGTAATTTCGGGGTGGATTATTTCAGTCATAAGTATGATTATTACCTGGATTACATTATGACTACTCCTGGTCGTAATGATCATGGATATGCTACTTCACAGAAGACTAACAGCTTTACTTATCTGTGGGAGAATACACTGAACTACGATAAGAAATGGAACAAGCATAGTATTTCTGCATTGGGTGGTGTAACTACCCAGAAGAATAAGTATAATGAATCTAATTTAACGGGTCGTGATTTTCCGGCAGATGCTACTGTGAAAACGCTGAATGCAGCGAACCAGATAGTAGGAGATACGTATGAGTCGCAGTGGTTCCTGATGTCATATCTGGGTCGTGTGATGTATAATTATGACAGTAAATACCTGTTGACGGCAAACTTCCGTGCGGATGGTTCTTCTAAATTAGATAAGAAACATAAGTGGGGATATTTCCCTTCTGTATCTGCCGGCTGGCGTATTTCTGCAGAGCCTTTCCTGAAGGATGTGAAAGCGATCAGTGATTTAAAAGTAAGAGCAGGCTGGGGACAGAATGGTAACCAGGAAGGACTGGACCCTTATGCGTCTTATGGCTTGAATACTTATACCCGTCAAACGCCTACCAGTCCGTTATCCGGTCCGGTTATCAATCCTTCTAAAATCGCTCCTAATCCTGATCTGAAATGGGAAACCACTACACAAACGAACATAGGTATCGATTTGAGTATGTTTGATTCCCGTTTAAGTTTTACTGCGGATGCGTACATTAAGAAGACTTCTGATTTGTTGTTGAACGTAACATTACCTCCTGCAACAGGATATGATTATATCACCCGTAATTCCGGTAGCCTGGAAAATAAAGGGCTGGAGTTTGTAATATCTTCTGTGAATGTTGATAAGAAGGATTTGAGATGGAGCACAGATTTCAACATCGCTTTTAACCGTAACAAGATTACTGATCTGCAGTTATCACAGGTGTATTATTATGCCAGTGTAGAAAACAGGGATAATATTATCATCCTGCAGAAAGGTTTGGCATTAGGTACTTTTTATGGTTATGTATCAGAAGGCGTGGATCCTCAGACAGGGAGTATCAAATATAAAGATGTGAACGGAGATGGTAATGTTACACCGCAGGACCGTACCGTTATTGGTAGTGCGCAGCCTAAGTTTACTTATGGTTTGAATAACAATATCGATTATAAAAACTGGTCATTGTCTTTCCTGTTACAGGGATCACAGGGTAATAAAGTGTTTAATGCTTCCCGTATGGAAACAGAAGGAATGTATGACAGTAAGAATCAGTCGACCGAAGTATTACGCCGCTGGACAACACCAGGACAGGTAACGGATATTCCGAAAGCAAGCAACGGAGATGTAACGAATTCACGTACATCTTCCCGTTTTGTAGAGAATGGTTCATTCCTGCGTATGAAGAGTACTACCTTATCTTATAAGCTGCCGGAGAGCGCTATTTCAAGATTACATCTGAATAAGCTGATGGTATATGCTACTGCACAGAACCTGTTTACTATTACGAAGTATAAAGGGTTTGATCCGGAAGTAAATGCTTTCTCTACTAATGCTGATAATGGGGTAACACTGGGTATCGACTATGGTACTTATCCTGTTGCCAGAACATTCATCGTAGGTTTAAATCTGCAATTCTAAACGCCACAGTCATGAAAAATTCAAGTTATCTCATTATAATGATCGCATTCGTTTTGGGTGCGTGTAATAAAGAACTGGACCTGAAGCCTATCTCCAATAGTACCAGTGGTACTGGCGGACAGGGTACAGCAGGTGCTTTTATCAAAGATGCTGCTACTGCGGAATCTGCGTTATCCAGTTGTTATGCTTATTTCCGTAATGGCGGAGCAGAGTATTATGTACTCGACTATTTCAATATCAGTGATGCACAGTCGGACAATGCGTATGCAGGTGCCGATAATTCTGCCGGTTTTGAGATAGATGAATACCGTATACTTTCTACCAATGCATGGGTGCAACGCGACTGGGGATATCTGTATAATCACATTGCATCCTGTAATGCGGTGATTGTAAATGTACCTAAAGTAACAGATGCTGCACTGACAGATAGTCGTAAAGCACAGATCGTAGCAGAAGCAGAGTTTATTCGTGCGCGTGCTTATTTTGACCTGGTGAGATTGCAAGGCGCTGTACCGCTGGTATTAACAGAGCTGCCTACTATTACTTCTTCCAACCTGGCAGAGATTTATCCGTTGTTATATCCTGCACGTACCAGTGCAGACAGCGTATACGACCAGATCATCACTGATTTAAAAAGTGCAGCTGACGCAGTACCTGCTACTGCATCCAATAAAGGATTTGTGACGAAAGGAGCCGTGTATACATTGCTGGCGAAAATATATGCAACGCGTAAACCGGTTGACTGGCCTACGGTACAGTCGTATTGTGATAAGGTGATTGCATTGGGGTATAGCTTGTTGCCTGTGTATGATCAACTGTGGGATGGTGCGCATGAGAATTCTGCGGAGTCTATTTTTGAATTGAATTTTGATAGCTGGGATACAGGTGGTAACTGGGGAACATCTATGTTCTATGGTACAGACTGGAAGAAGTTCTGTAACCCCAGTAATGATATGGTAAGAGCATATCAGAATGCGCATGATTCTGTTCGTATGAAATCTACACTCACTTTCGCCGATGTAAATGGTAAATGGAGTGATACACGTTTATCACTGGATAGTTTTCCTTTCTTTTATAAGATGCGTAAGTCTGATGGTTCTCAGAATATCATCCTGTACCGTTTAGCGGATGTACTATTGTTAAAGGCAGAAGCGTTGAATGAGCAAAGTGATGTATCAGGAGCGAATGATATTATAACAGAAATCCGTACACGTGCTAAACTGAATGCATTGACAGTAACAGATCAATCTACCATGAGACTGGCAATTGAGAATGAGCGCAGACTGGAGCTGGCTTTTGAAGGGCAGCGCTGGTATGACCTGGTACGTACTGATCGTGCTATTCCTGTGATGGAAGCGGTGACAGATGGCAAAGGTGTGAACCTTGGATATCATTTAACAGCAGAGAAATTATTATGGCCTATACCACAGAGTGAGATGGACCAGAATCCTAATTTAACGCAAAACGAAGGGTATTAATGAGGTGGGGAATTTATAGTCTGGCTTTTATTTTAGCAGCTTGTACTTCTAAGCAGGCGAATGTTTTTCTGACTACGCCTGATGCTAAACAGTTATTGGCTTTACAACCGGCGGTGAATGCAGTTAAGGATACGGCAGTTATCAATATACGTATTGATACGGCTTTACAGTACCAGGAGATAGAAGGATTTGGTGCAGCGATGACAGGTTCTTCTGCGTATGTAATGCAGCAGTATATGAGTTTAAATCAGCGTGATAGCTTGCTGTTTGAGTTATTTGATTTAGAAAGAGGGATAGGAATCAATTATATCAGAATGTCTATAGGGGCCTCCGATTTTTCGGTGGCTCCTTATAGCTATGATGACATGCCTCCGGGCAAACGGGATGATTCTTTATTACATTTCAGTATAGGACGTGATAGTATGTTGTTACCTGTGCTGAAACAGGTAGTAGCGATTAATCCGGGGATACATATTATGGGAACGCCCTGGAGCCCGCCGGGATGGATGAAGACAAGTGATAAGCTGGAAGGTGGTTCTTTAAGAGCGGATGCTTATGATGTGTATGCAAGGTATTTTGTGAAGTATCTGAAAACGTTTGGCGATAATGGTATTAAGATAACAGCATTGACAGTACAGAATGAGCCGCAGTATGAAGCGTCTTATCCAAGTATGAAAATGACGGCATCAGAGCAGGCGGTATTTATTAAGGATCATCTGGGGCCCATGCTGGTACGTGAAGGATTGAAGCCGGAGATTATGTTGTTTGATCATAACTGGAATAGTCCGGAGTATCCTATTTCTATTTTGGATGATACGGCGGTTGCTAAATATGCTACAGGCGCTGCATTTCATTGTTATGAAGGAGCAGTCGGCGCTATGAGCCAGGTACATGCTGCACATCCTGAAAAGGGGCTTTATTTTACGGAATGTTCCGGGGGCAGCTGGGCACCTTCTTTTGCAGATAACCTGCAATATATGGTAGGGAATTTACTGATAGGTACGGTGAATAACTGGTCTAAGAATGTGTTGTTATGGAATATGGCGCTGGATGAGTATAACGGCCCCACTACCAACCAGGCTGATACCGCTTCTAAGGTAAACCGTGGTTGTATGACGTGCAGGGGAGTGGTAACGGTGCAGTCTACCAATGGTACTGTGACGAAGAATATAGAGTATTATGCACTGGGGCATTTCAGCAGGTTTGTGAGGCCGGGTGCTTTAAGAGTGTATTCTTCTTTGATTAAAGGATTGGCTAATACAGCGTTTTTGAATAAGGATGGGAGTAGGGTACTGGTGGTGTTGAATACAAGTAAAGAGGATCGTCTGTTTTCTGTACAGGATGGTACAGTGGTGTATCCGTATTTATTGAAGGCTGGTGCGGTGAGTACAATTATATTGAAATAAGGGGGATGGAAAATAGGGGGCTTGTGCTGGTATCAGTACAAGTCCCCATTTTATTAAATAAAGGTCTCTCGAACACCTCATACCATTGGCAACATCGATTTGAATAAATCTTAAGAGAATCCTGCTGATAATGAAAGAACAGGAATTTTATCACTTAATGAAAGACGCAGTTGGATTATAACCAAATTGCTTTTTAAACGCAAAGGAGAAGTGCGAAAGATTTTCAAAACCTATGTCAAAATATACATCAGATGGTTTTTTCTTTTGCTCGAAAATCAGGTAGTGCGCTAATTCCAGGCGCTTTTGGGTAAGCCACTTTTCCGGTGTGTTGTTAAACCTCTTTTTAAAATCCCGTTTAAAGGTGGTCAGACTTCTTCCGGTTAAATAAGCAAATTTACCAGCAGGCAGGTTAAACATAAAATTCTTTTCCATAAAGTCCATCAGATCAATCTTTCCGGGTTCATCAAGTTGACCGAGTATATGATCTGCGTTATTATCAATAGCCCGCAACACCCTGATTGCTTCTTCTATTTTAAAAGCGGCAAGATCAGACGGTAAGGCGTCCGCTAATTTAAAGTAGGGCGTGAGTGAATTAAACAAGCTTTCGAGCAGGGGATGATCGGCAAATTCTATTAATCCAGGATTGTGATATGTTTGTGAAGCGATCGGATGATTGGTATAAAACCGTTGTAAAATATCCCGCCTGAAAACGATTGATACGGCAATACAAGGATTTCCATCCAATGGTAATTTACTCATACGGCCCAATTGATTTCGGGGGAACAGCACCGTATCGCCCGCATAGAAATTGTATTGTCGGTCGGCAGCAGCTATCCTTACTTCACCAGATAACACTCTGACCAACGCGGGATACGGTAGTACCAACTCACGGCTATAGTGTACTTCTTTTTTGCAGGATATAAATATTTCCGGTACACTGGTAACTTTCAATGTATCCATATTAGTAAAATTAATAAACGTTATCGTGATAATGGCGAATATCAATATTGTTCATTAGTATAGTTTGATATGATGTTAAAGACATAGCTATATTAGAATGCAGGAGTTGAAATAATCCTATTTAACGATCCCTAAACGGATCAGGCTTTCGGCAGTAGCCATTATCGCTTCCGATGTAGAGCGGGGCGCCCAACCCAGCAGGCTTACTGCCTTTTCATTGGTTGTATTCATCACTTTGCTCAAAAACGGAATGATGGCTTTAGCCAAGGGGTTTGTCAACGCCGCAATCCGAACCAGCGTGTTCGGTAATTCTTTAACATTTACCTTTTCTGCCATTGCGCCCATATTTTGTTTTAGTATTTTAGCGACTTCCACCATCCAGATACTTTCGCCTGCCGTGGCAATAAAGCGTTGTCCCTTCGCTGCCGGATCGGTCATAGCCCGTAAATGCAGATCGGCTACATCGCGCACATCGACATATGAAGAGTTTACCTTTGGACAGCCGGGCATTTTTCCTTCCATCATATTTTGAAGAAAGTGAATGGAATGAGAATAATCCGAACCAAGCACAGGGCCTAAAACACCAACAGGGTTAACTACTGAAAGCTCCAGCTCACCACCTTCCTTTTTAATAAAATCCCAGGCTGCCCGTTCTGCCAGCGTTTTTGATTTTTGGTAAGCCGGTACATCCCCGGTTGTGATCGTCCAGTCTTTTTCTGTAAAAGGAATTGTTTGAGGTTTGTGCCCGTAAATTATTGCACCCACTGCAGAGGTAAGCACCACACGCTTTACACCCGTATCACGAGCGCCCCTTAAGACCCGCAGTACGCCTTCACGGGCAGGTATAATCATTTCATCCTCGTGCTTATACTCGTTTAAAGGAGTTGGGGATGCGACATGTAGAACATAGGTACAGCCAGTGACAGCTTCCACCCAATTTGTATCTGAACCTAATTCTGCGGCTATAAATGATAAGCGCTCACCGGCTTCTATGCCACCTTCTTTCAGCATGGCCCGTACATCTGGTTCGCGTGTCAGCGACCTGACGGTAGTTCTTACCTGATAACCTGCTTTTAATAATTGCAGCATACAATGCACCGCAATGAATCCCGATCCGCCGGTTACCAGCACTAATTTTTCACTATTTGAATTTGTTGTCATCTTATTAATGATTTGATGCAACAAAGATCGGTATGATTATAATTGAGTGTTTTGTTTAAAAGGCCGAAGTTGATTTGTTTAAAGGATCGCAAATGGATCCTTTAAATCTTTACGAGCAAATGGTTGGTTTAACTTTATGACATTGGACTCAGCACCATGTAAGGGGACGCTTTTTTCTTCGGTTAAATTTACCCGTTATAATTTGGGTCAAATTCCACTATCCATTCAATACCATATTTGTCCCTGAACATGCCGGCGTAAGTGCCCCAGGGGCTGTCGCCAATAGGCCCTTCAACGTCTCCACCTGCTGATAGTCCGTTAAATATTTTGTCGGCTTCTTCACGGCTTTCTGCACTAACTGCTATTTTCGACCTGTTCTCGCTTTCGTTTACCCGTCCCATAAATTCTGGAACGTCATTGGCAATTAACACATTGTGTTTGCCAAGTGGCAAGGCAATGGTCATTATTTTATTTGCTTCCTTTTCCGCTACCGGAAATTCAGCGCTTGCCAGGTCCTTAAAGCGAATGATCTTTGTGAACTCACCGCCAAAAACTGATTTGTAAAAAGTGAATGCTTCTTCGGCATTTCCATTGAAGTTGATCCAGGGGTTAATTGTTCTCATAATTTTTATTTTTAAATGTGATTGTAAATTTCCCTTTTATAATTTCTACGATAAAGAGGCCAACAGATCTTCCAGGTTTTTTAAGGTCATGGTGAAGCCTATTTTGAAGCCCTCCAATAATTTCTCCAATCGCTCAAACGATTCATTAAAAATGGTAATGTTTACTTTGGTTATGCCATTTTGTTCACTGAAATTGTAATCCCATTCAGAACCCGGCAGTTCACGATTTTCGTCTTTATCTGCAAACGCGTTGTACATCTTAAAATTGGTTTTCGGGGTGATGGATGTAAATTCCTGCACCGCCCAACGCTCCTGCCCGTCGGGGCTTATCATCGCGTAAAATCGCCGCCCGCCTACTTCAAAATTCATATACTTGGTTTTGGCGCGCATAGGTGCAGGTGCCCCCCATTGGTCCAGTAGTTCGGCTTTGGTAAAGGCATCCCATACTAAAGATTGCCCGGCATTAAACTCCCTGGTTATATAAACCGTTTTCGCGGTTTTGTCAACGTTAAAATCAAATAGCAGATCGTTGTTCATTATTTCTGTTCTTTAATTGTTGTTAATAATTGGTCAAGTTGGTTAAATTGAGTTTCCCAGTTTTGCCTGAATTGGGCTAACCAATGGTCAAACTCCTGCATTTTTTTCGCATTAAAGTGATAATAAATCTCCCTGCCGCTATGCTCAGGTTTAATCAATTCGCATTCGTGCAATACTTTAATATGTTTTGATACCGCCTGGCGGGTCATATCAAATTTTTCCGCCATTGCATTTGGTGTTAATGCCTGGATAGCGATTAACGTTAAAATAGCCCTGCGTGTTGGGTCTGATATGGCCTGGAATATATCTTGTTTCATGCTTGATTATTAATTGAGCAACCCTCAGGTTGCAAATATATATGCAACTTTTGAGTTGCGCAAATATATTTACATTTCTTTTTCGAGTATAATGACGGGAAGCTTAGTGGTAATTGTGGTATTCGTTACAATAACTAACCAAACGTGTCTTACTTTACATGAAGGGGGGCTCGAACTTGAAAACCTTTATAATTATCTCATTTTTAAATAATTATGCTGAGTTTATATGGGCTATTTATGAACAGCAGATAACAATTTTCTTTTTAAGTTTAAGATTCGGACTGAGAAGAGCTATTTGAAGACAGTTCACTTTTGATTTTCTGTCGGTGCTGAATACCCCATTCAGTTAAAGCTGCAACAACCTTTTCGAGCGTGTGGCTGTAGGGGGCTAGTTCATACTCTATGAGTACCGGATACCCAACCGATACTTTTTTTACAATGAAGCCGTTTAGCTCCAGTTCTTTAAGTTCGCTGGATAATACCCTTGCAGAAATTCCCGTAACCTGTCTTTGAAGTTCGGTAAATCTGTTGTTGCCTCTTGCCATAGCAATAATTATCATCAGTTTCCATTTGCCCCCAATGGCATATAAAGCATCTCCTACGGCTGCTAAAACCGTTGTACATTCTTCAGTAAACGCTTTATCTGCTTTTGGAATCTCGTTTTCTTCTTTCATAACTCTAGTATTAAGTTGTTAGTCACTAACCTTTAGGTAACAACTAACAAATTGTAAGCAAATGTAGCCTAATTTTGACTTACGAAAATGAACATCAACATCAATAAATAAAAAGTTATGACAGTAGAAATTTTGAGAACACAGGAAGAATTAAGGAATTTAATAGACACTTATGCATATTTAGGTGATGAAAAAAAGATATCAGAACAAATGGGGTTATTTACACGGGATGCTCTATATAAAGCTTATATGAACGACTTTTTAGCAGCAAATGTCTCTGGAACAGAGAACCTGGAAAAGGAATTTAACGGACATGCTTCTCTGGTAAAAACTTATTTTACAATGAATGGACAACATACAGTAAAAATAGATGGAGATACTGCTACAGGTGTTTCTTTTTCTCAAATCAAAATGATAAGAGAGTCTGAGGGAAAGAATATTATTACAGATTATAGTGTTAAATATGATGACAAATATGTGTGTCAAAACGGGAAATGGCTAATAAAAGAACGTACTGGCTACTTTATAATTGTAGAGGCAAGACCACTGAACAATTAGAACAATTGACACAGTGGGGGCTAAAAAAACAAAAATCCGTACCAATAATAATTGTAGCGAACTACTTTCTTTAACACTTGTAAAAGAAATGATGCAGCTACTGTCGGGCAAATGGAAGATGCAGATTGTCACTTTTCTATTAGAAAATGGGAAAACACATTTTATGGATTTGCAGAGAGGTGTGGAAGGTATTTCAGCAACAGTATTGTCCAAGGAATTACAGGAGCTGCAACAGAGTGAAATAGTCGCCCGTAGAGTGCTGAATACAAAACTCATTTCAGTAGAATATGAATTAACAAAACATGGTAAAACTTTAGAGAGTTTAGTTCTATCAATAGCAAGTTGGGGTGCTGCGCACCGTAAACACCAGCATGATAACTCTCAACAGGTATGAAATATTTAGGACAATGTGCACTGACTATGGATATTGAAGGCCGGAGATTATCTCCGGCCTTTCATAGTAAAGTATAGGGATAAATAAACTTTTAAAGAATATCCTTTAGTTTATCTTCCAATTCAATATCATGCAGGTTCTTCGCTATAATATTACCATTGGGACCGATCAGGAAATTCTGTGGTATAAAATGAATACCATATAATGTCGCGGCTTCGTTTTTTGATCCTTTCAGGTCTGACAGCTGTGTGAATACCCCCGTTTTATCTTCAATAATAGCTTTGCGCCATCCCTTTTCAGCATTATCTATGGATACACACACTACAGTGAAGTTTTTGTCTTTGTATAAGTTAAACGCCCTGATGATAAATGGCATTTGTTGTCTGCAGGGACTACACCAGCTTGCCCAGAAATCCAGGAGTACATATTTACCTTTGAAGTCGCTTAACTGATATTTCTTTCCTGCTGTATCAGACATAGAGAAATTCTTTGCAGTAGAACCGACCTCAAACGTTTTATTCAGATCCATCTGTACTCTCAATTCCTTTGCTATATCCATACTGTATAATGATGTGTCCAGCTGCTGATATAATGTCTGTACTTCAGCAGCTGGTGCTGAATAATTCCTGTTGTATTCACGTACCGCGAACAAGGCTACAGGTGATGCAGGATGTGCTTTAACATACTGACTCACTATTGCCGCCTCTTCATTTTTCAGTGAATCCAATACTACTCTGACTTCCCGCATTTTTGTTATTTGCATAGTCTTTTGTAGTTCCTGGTAGCGCATATTATTAGGCGCCATCTTCTTATACAGCAACATCATGTTATTATAATAAAGCTCATAGTCATGTTGCAGGCTGGAGCCTGATGTTACTGTATTACTGAGCGCATCCTGAGATGTAAGTGTTACATGAGATGTATCGAGAAATAAAGTGTAGCTATTGTAATGATCGATTATCTGTTGATTCAGGTTTTCTTTCGGTTGTACTGATCTTAGTCTTACGAGTTGAATGCTGGTCAGTTTTCCTGTAAAGGTATATTTGCCATTCTCCACGAAAGCACTATCTGTCATCATTTTTCCATTGATGGCATATGTCAGAAATATTTTGGAACTGTCTTTTATATTGACTGTTTTACCAGTAATAGAAAAAGTGTTTTGCGCGCTTGCCTGCTGCAAAATAAACAGACAGGCTATTGTTATATATCTTTTCATTAGTAGCCATTATTCTGTGAAAGATTAGTATTATTATTCCTTTCCAGTTGTGGAATAGGGAACAATGCAGCGTGGCTGGTCCAGCCGGATTTATCTACGCTTAGTACGGCATCCGCCCTGTTCGTCCTTTTAAGGTCATACCAGCGATGGCCATATTCACAGAAGAGTTCAATACGTCTTTCCTGCTCAATAGCGGTGAGCACATCACTCTGGGAAACCGCAGTGGTGTTGGCAAGACCGGCACGGGTACGGATGACATTAATATCTTCAATAGCGCCTGTCAGGTTCTTCTGATTGGCCCGGGCTTCCGCTCTTATCAGATACTGTTCGCCCAGGCGTAAGGGTGTCCAGTATTCTCCAGCGCTGGAAGTATTGGTTGTTCTCTGCTTGTATTTATATGGATAATAATAGGTGATTGTATCATCTGTATAGGTTTCTGTATTTACCCAATTGGTAAAGCGCAGATCGCCGGGTTCAAACGCCGCAAGCAGGCTGCTGGTTAATACAAAATTGGGACTGGAAGAGTAAGCCCCATAGTTATAATATTGACCTTCCAGTGTGTAACCACTATATACAGGGCTTGACATTTGCCAGATGGCTTCTGTATTGTTTTTAAGGAACGTCTTACTGATATCGGTGAGTTTGTATAAGCTGCTGTAGTTAATCAGTGTAGTGGCTATTGCTTCTGCATTTGCCCAGTCGTTGGTATACAAATAAGCCCTTGATAACAATGCAGCAGCGGCATACTTATTGGGTCTGGTACGTTCACCGTTTGCATAGGAATAGTCTGCTTTCATACCTGCCTGCGCATCTTTGAGGTCCCTGATGATCTGTGCATACACAGAGTCTGCCGGAGAACGGAATAAGGAATTATTAACGGCTGCATTGGTGGTGGTAGCAATAGGAACATCTCCATAAAGGTTTACCAGGTAGAAGTGACAGAAAGCCCGGATAAATTTGCCTTCAGCGATCGCTTCTCTGCTTAATGAATCGGATAATCCACCACTGCTGCCCTGTATACCTGCAATGAGTGAATTGGCGTAATAGTTAGTGTTGTAAAGACCTGTCCACATATCAAGCGTCATAGGATCATTAGTGGTCAGGGCATTGTTGGTGAAAGGGTCATAGCTGACATTGGAAGTAAGATATCTTATTTCATCAGCAGAGGTTGATGGCAGGACTGACAATTCATATTGCATCGTCTCCGCATTTGTTGAGGCGATAACACTGTACATACCTGCAATTGCAGATTTGAGTGTCGCATCGCTGGTGAAAACGGTTGCTGTGACCAGTTGACTGCTGGGTGCATTTACGTCTGTGAATTTCTTGCAGCTGCTGGCAATCACACATATGAGTAAGCTGCGGAAAAATATATTGCTTGTCATGATTGTACTTTTTAGAATGAGAATTTAAGACCTGTGGTGATAGTCCTGAGTGGAGGGATATTACTGGCAGGACTTTCAGGATCAAAGCCATTGAATTTTGTAACAGTGAAGAGGTTTTGTCCGCGTACAAAAATAGTAGCGTTGGTCATCTTTATCCGTTGTAACCATTTTTGTGGCAGTGTATAAGAAAGCGCTATGTTTTTGAGCCTTGCATAGGCTGCATTACTGATAATAGCGTCTGATCTGCTATAGGCCGCATAGCTGAGATAAGGAGAACCGTCGCTATAGTCGAACCGGGTATTGGCAATAGTTCCTTTTGTTGCCTTGAAGAGGTCATAGAGGCCGCTATATCCATTCTGGACTGTATATCCGGGAGAGTTTGCCGAGTAGGTAGCTGAACCAATTCCCGGTACCATTTTTTTACCTACGAACTGTACAAAGATGTCCAGTTGCAGACCTTTATAACCAAAACTGTTATTGAATCCTCCATAAAAATCAGGATCACTTTTACCCACGGTCACATAATCTCCCTGGCCATATGCTGCCAGTTCTGTAGAAAAGTAAGATGTACTACCATCTTTATTAGCATCCAGTACAGTTGGCAGATGGGTGTTAGGATCAATACCTGTATAATGCCAGAGATGAATAGCGCTCATTGATTCACCAACGATCATTGAACTTGCATAAGCGGTACTGGCAATGCCAGGGAAGGATACCAGTTTACTCTGTGGGAAGCTGATGTTAAAAGTTGAAGTCCAGTTAAAGTTTTTGCTTTTTACGTTCACGGTGGTGAATGAAAACTCCGGACCTTGTTGTTGTACAACAGCATTCAGGTTAGCATAATAACTGGAGAAACCGGTGACATTGGATATTGGGTAAGTGACAAGTGGATTGTCTGTCCTGTTGCGGAACCAGGCGGCTGTGATCAGGATCCTGTCTTTAAAGAAGCCAAGTTCTGTGGCGAGTTCCAGTTTTTTGTTCACTTCCCATTTCAGGTTTGGATTAGCGAGTTTGTTGGGGAGCAGTCCTGATACACCATTATAACCATAGTAGGTAGTCGCATAGGTATCTAAATACTGATAATTACTGATCTGGTCATTCCCGCTGCTGCCGTAACTACCTCGTAATTTTCCGAAACTAAGCCAGGGAAGTTTGTTTTTGAAAAGCTCTTCTTCAGAGAAGATCCATGCACCACCAACGGAAGCGAAACTACCATAGCGGTTATTGATCCCGAACTTGGAAGAAGCGTCCCAGCGGTAATTTACATTCAATATATATTTGTTGGCCCAGTTGTAATTCAGGCGTCCGAATAAAGAAGAGTATTTATATTCAGAATTAGAAGTATATACACTGATAGTACCGGCAGAAGAAGGATTATTTAACAAAGCATCTGAGGAGTAATTAGTAGCCACCAGATAATAAGGCTGTACATACTTATTGCCCTGTAAAGTACTTCCAGCCAGCAGGTTCAATGATCCTTTACTGATATGGTGAGAAAAATCTACCTGTGGTTCAACGTTCCATAATACAGTATAATTGTCCATGAAAAGTGCAGAAGGTAAGGTAGAGGAATAAGGACTAATTGATTTTTTATAGTAGAGGTTTGTAGAGGACATATCCAGTTTATTATATCCTGTGCTGATCTTAAAATTAAGTCCCTTTACAGGTGTATATTTTAACTGGATATTACCAATGAGATTATTATTCTTCGAAGTATACTGCGTGTTTTGATAGGACAGCGGATTAGTAAAGTTCAGGCTTTGATTGGTTGTCCAGTACAGATTCTTGCCGGTGCTGTCGTACAAAGGGAAATTGGGCGCCATTTTATAAGCATTCAGGGCAAGGTCCCCGGCAGCTCCAAGTTGGGCGATGTTCCTGTTTTTATCTACAATAAAAGAAGCTGAAATAGTAGCGGTGAACTTTTTATCCGGTGTACTATGTTCCAGGTTTAAGTGGATAGCGCCACGGTTATAGCCATTATCTCCCGGTACAACAGCGCCTTCATCATGGTAGGCGCCACTCAGCAGGAAGGTGGTTTGGTTATTGCCACCGGAAAAGGAGGCGGAGGCATCATGCGTCTTTGCAGTACCACCAATCAGCAGTTTCTGGAAATCCGTTGTTTTGGTCGTGTCCCAGAGGAGCAGATCGGGTGCATTCGCCACTGTTGGTGTCATGCCTGCATTGAGATAGGCTGTTCTGCGCATCTCAAGATATTGAGGCATTGTCAGTTCTTTTACCCGGTGAAGGTTAGCTACATCGCTGAAACCGGTACTTGCATTCACCTCAAATTTTGTTTTACCTGCTTTACCTTTTTTAGTGGTGATGAGGATCACACCGTTTGCACCACGACTGCCATAGATAGCGGTAGCATCTGCATCTTTTAATACATCAATACTTTCAATGTCGGAAGGATTGATAGCATTGAGCGGACTATTCCCAAATGCGGGTTTAAGATAGCCTACGGTATTACCACCGGCAGTATATACAGATTCTGATAAGTAAGGTACACCATCTACAATGAACAAAGGCGCTGTACCGGTAGTGAGGGAATTGGCTGCACGGATCTGCACCGTAATGCCAGCCCCCGGAGTACCGCTGTTTTCTGAGATGAGTAGTCCGGGTATACGTCCTGATAAAGCCTGCAGCGGATTGGTAACAGGCTGTTTTTCTATGTCTTTGGATGTTATCTTGGAGATACTGCTGGTAGAGGTCCTTTGTGTAGTGGTACCATACCCGATCACCATTACTTCATCGAGCGGACTGGTTTTTGTTTTAACCACTACTGATACTTCTGATCGTCCGTTTAGTTTTAACTCGTAACGTTCTATATTGATGGCTGTGATCACCAATATTGCTGTGGCAGGATCTACATTCTGCAAAACAAACTCTCCTTTTGCATTGGTGATCGCGCCGGATGCAATACCTTTTACACCTACGGTAGCACCAGGTACCGGCTCTCCGTTTTCATTTGTAACATGTCCTCTGATAAGCTCCTCCGGTTGAATGTTCTCTGCAGGTTTTGCTTTGGTCACGAATACAGTCCTTCCCTGGATCTCAAAATTCAGGGGTAGGTTGGCCAGTACAATTTCCATCGCTTCTTTTAAAGGGACCTGTTTCAATTGTACAGATACATTTTTTACATCTTTCAGATCATCTAAATCATAAAAGAATGTGCATCCTGTTTGTTTTTTGATGGCCGAAAATATTTCCGGCAAGGGTACAGACTTAGCTGAATAAGTCACTGTTTGTCCTGAAGCATCTGCGCTTACCTGCAATACAAAGGCAAGTAAGAACACGATGGTAAGTTTGAGCTGCATAAGCAGTTGTTTTTTAATAATTAGCCACCAATGCGAATGTGCTAATGTCTTGTTGGTTGATAATCCCTTTTGAGACCTATAGGCATAGGTCGCTGGATTGCAAAGAGCTTTAAATTGCATACTTTTGCAGTGTTTGGTTGAATAATGAACAGTTAATTGACTTAAACAGAAACCGGGTAATGGACGCCAATCTTTCGCCCGGTTTCAATTATGGCAGGATGATAATCCTGTTTCCCCCTTCTATTTTATAATTGACCCTTGTTTTTGTAAGTCCCTTTAATACCTGTGCCAGTGTCAGTTCCCTGGCTATTTCTCCGGTGAATGCACGTTTAGGTATAGCACCTGCATATTCCACCTCTACATTGTACCATCTGGATAACTGGCGCATAACGGTAGGGATATCGGCCTGATTAAAGGCAAATACGCCGTTTTTCCATGCAATGGCCTGGTCCATGTCTGCATCATCAATGACCTTTATATGGTCTGTTAGTTGTGTTTGTTGTCCTGGTTTTACTATTACACTGGTATGCCCGGTATAATTGACACGGATGCTGCCTTCCAGTAAAGTAGTACTAATGGCATTTTCATCTGTGTATGCATTGATGTTGAAATGAGTGCCTAACACTTCAATTTCCTGGATGCCGGATTTTACATAAAAAGGCATCTTTTCATTCTTAGCAACTTCGAAATAAACCTCTCCCGATATTTCCACTCTTCTTTCTTTTCCGTTAAAAGCAGTAGGATAGTGGATAGAAGAGGCTGCGTTCAGCCATACTTTTGTACCATCGGGTAAGGTCAGCTGGAATTGTCCGCCTCTTGGGGTAGTGAGTGTATTATAGCTGATAGCTAGATCTGCATCGTATTGCAGCTGTGCACCTGTCTGACGTATACCTTTACTGATCACTTTATTCCCGGTACTATCCAGTTTTACAGCAGTACCGTCAGACAGTGTAAGAACGGCTTTGTTACTGCCTGGCGGCACATCATTTGCCAGGACAGTTATATTTTGAGTGGATGAAGATTTGTTAACCCATATATAGGTGCCTGTTGATAATAATAACAAAACGGCAGCAGCGGCCCACCAGCGGGTACGTTTAATGACATGTACGCGATTAGTCTGGAAGATGGTCTGCAGGATCAGGTGCGTCTTTTCAGCAGATAAAGGGATTTCTTCTTTAGGAAGCAGCAGCTGTTTTTCCACCCACATTTCGATGAGCGCCTGGTTATCAGGTTCAGCAAGCAGGGAAAAGAATTCTTCCTCTTCGGTTGCTGTGATAGATTTGGCCAGCCATTGCTGATATAGGTATTGGAGACGATCCTGAGACATAACTATATAGTGGCAGGAAGAATAAGCTTTGGGGGGATCGGTCAGAAAATATTTTTCTGATGGAGCAGGATGAGGACGATGGGGATATCCTGAAGGAAAATGAGGCAGTAAGCGCGGACCTTACGGGTGGCTTCTTCCAGGTTGGATTTTACGGTTTCGGGAGAGATACCCAGTTGTGCAGCGGTTTCCTGCCGGGATAGTCCCTGTTGGCGGATAAGGGAATACACCTGTTGCTGCCGGGCAGGAAGGCGCTGTATAGCTCTCTGCAGGATGCCTTCGTATTCTTTTTCCAGCAGTTTGTGGGCGGCGTCCTGGTGCAGCATTAATTCCGGGAGCAGGCCTTTCTTTTGGCGTTCTCTTTGTTTCAGGAAGTTCCTGAGCGCATAAAGTATCGTTCTTCTTGAAATACCGTACAGGTATCCGGGGAAGTTTTCTATAGCAGGCAGGGATTCCCGCTTTTGCCATAGTACCATAAATACGTCCTGTACTACTTCTTCTGCTATTTCGGCTGACTGAATGACCCGCAGGGAAGTGGTGTAGATATTATTTTTATAGCGTTCTACCAGCATAGAGAATGCCTGCTGATCACCTTCCGCTATTTTTAAGAGAAGTTCCTGTTCATTATAAAAATCATCCTGCATTATCGAATAGTCTGGTTAAAGGTATAAAAAAATAGGGGATAGCCCTGTATAAACTGACTATATCAGTATAAGTTCCCGTTTTATGAAAAGACTCATTACGTTTTTTGCCGTATTGTTTACCCTGCCTGTTTCGGCACAGCATATCCTGGGTGCTGACATCTCCTTTTTACCTGAGCTGGAAGCCAGGGGAATGCATTTCTATGATAAGGGGAAAGAAAAGGATGCGATTGCTATCTTAAAAGATCATGGGTTTAATTATATCCGTTTAAGGATCTTCAATAACCCTGCGGAAGCAAATGGTTATTCTCCGGTTAAAGGTTTCTGTGATCTCTCTCATACTTTACAGATGGCGCTTAGGGTGAAAAAGGCGGGGATGAAATTCCTGCTGGATTTTCATTACAGTGATTTCTGGGCTGATCCCGGGAAGCAGTATAAGCCCTGTGCCTGGGAAGATCTGAGCGTAGATCAGCTGGATACCGTTTTGTATAATTACACTTTTAAGGTGTTGGAGGCATTGAAACAGCAGGGTACCCTGCCGGATATGGTACAGATAGGGAATGAGATCAATCACGGGCTGTTATGGCCCGATGGTAACTCTCGGCACCCTGATACTCTGGCCAGGTTGCTTGCGGCTGGTGTGAGGGCTGTAAAGGCCGTAGACAGCCATATTGTGATTATGATGCACCTGGCATTGGGAGGGCAGAATGCGGAATCCCGGTGGTGGCTGGATAATATGCAGGCAAGAGGGCTTAAGTTTGATGTGATAGGGTTGTCTTATTACCCGCAATGGCATGGCTCTGTGGAGGATCTAAAGAACAATATGACGGATTTGGTTACCCGGTATCAACAGGACCTTTGCCTGGTGGAATATTCTGAATGTAAAAGGGAAGTGAATGAGGTGGTAGCGCATTTACCGGGGAATAAAGGGCTGGGGACTTTCATCTGGGAGCCTTTGAATACCTGGGAAGCTGTATTTGATAAAGAGGGGAGGTCGAATAGCTTATTGGAGATCTATGACGGGCTTTGATATATAGAAAAATTAATATCTTTGGCGCCTGTCATTATAACCTATATCACCTATGAAAAGAGTTTTCACCTTATTCCTGCTGTCTGCGGCATTGTTTTCCTGTTCTAAAAAAGAAGAAGATACAGATCCACCAATCCGTATTGATTATCCATCATGGGGTAGCATGCAGTTTTCTGATACTACTTCTGAGAGTATTAAAATAAGTGTTACTGCTAACAAACCATTCAAGGAAGTTTGGCCTGTAATATACTACAGGGAAGCTGCATCCCTGGACAGCAGCGTTGGAGTGCTTACTCGCCTTGAGTTACCGGATAGTATTTATACAATAGGGAATCTGAAGCCAGGAACTGCTTATGTATTCGAACTGTTTATATTAGATTATGATGTATATAGTCGCTTGCAACGATCAGTTGTTTCAACATCAAAATAGATTGTAAACAATTTTATTATAAGGTGTGCTGCTTTCAACAGCGCACCTTTTTATTTTGAAATATTTGTACGTATTAAGGATTACTGTTAACTTAGAAATGTAGAACTGACACGAATTTAGGCATCGAATATATCTCCACGTATGAAAAAATTGCCTGTGCTTACGGATTCTGAACTGTTTACACTGCTAAAGCAGGGTAATGAAGCGGCATTTGACGAATTATATAACCGCTACTGGTCCTCATTGCTCTCCGCAGCCTGGAAAAGAGTAGGCTCCCGTGAAGCGGCCGAAGAGATCGTACAGGACTTATTTACACAACTGTGGATGAAAAGATCAGACCTGGACATACAGGGAACGCCTGCTGTTTACCTGTTTACTGCTATTAAATATAAGGTACTGAATCACCATATGAAGGAAGATGTACGCCGGCGCTACCGGGATACACTGGAAATACAAACAGATTACTCCATAGAGGAAGCCGTTATTGCAAAAGACCTGGCAGTACGCCTGGAAGAAGAAGTATCACACCTGCCTATGAAATGCCGGGCTGTATTTGACCTTAGCAGAAAACAGCATAAATCCCATAAAGAAATTGCCGAAATACTGCATATCTCAGAGAAAACCGTAGAAAATCATCTTACCAAAGCCTTACGCCTCTTACGTACCATCACTACGATATTATTTTTTTAGAAAGATAGGGGATAGATTTCAGCTGACTGACTATATTAATAGACAGGAGTTAAAACACGTTCATGAAAAACAAGATCCCACCGGAATTGATCCATAAATACCTGCAGGGACAATGTTCCCAGCAGGAAGAAGCCATTATCAATACATGGTATGAGTCGTTTGATGGCGATACGGACCCCTTAACGGGCCTTACAGCGGAAGAACAGCAGGCTGTTAAACAATTGATGCATAGCCGGATAAAGGCGTGTATAAAGGCTGTACCTGTTGTAAGAAAGAACAGGGTGATGGTATATGCTGCTATTGCGGCCTCTCTGTTATTATTTATAGGTATCCGTTTCTGGATGAAAGCGCCCACGAAATCGACACCGCTTGTGGCTTATAGAAATGCTTCTCATGGGCTGATGAAACAGGTGTTGCCGGATAGCAGTATTGTATGGCTGCATCCAAAGGCAAGGCTTAGTTATGCTGTGGGGGAAACCAGGGACGTACACCTGGAGGGAGATGCGTTTTTCGAGATCGCTAAAGATCCGGCGCATCCTTTTATCGTGTATAGCGGTATTATCGTTACCAGGGTATTGGGGACCAGCTTCTATATTAATGGCAATGAAGTGTCTGTTGTTTCGGGTAAAGTAGCCGTACATGCCACTGCTGAAGAGGAAATTATTTTACTGCCACAGCAAAAGGCCACATTATCAGATAAAGCACTGGTGAAGGAAAAAGGAGCAGCGCCTGGTATCTGGCAGCAGCACAGCGTTTCATTTGATAATGTCCCTGTAAAAGAGGTGGTGGATACATTGAATAAAGTGTTTAATACACATATCCGCCTGGAAGATAAAAAGATGGGTACTTACTTATTTAAAGCAGATTTCACCGGACAAAACTTAGCAGCTATTCTCGAAATAATGGAACAATCGCTTGAAGTCACGTATGAAATAACGAACAATGAAATCATCTTAAAGTATCAGCATTAAAAAAAGCCTAGGTGTGGGTTCAGCACGCCTAAGCTTTACAATTACTTCCCGGGAATACCCGGGATGAGGAACTGTTGTCATATTTCACGTAAAATGAAACAATTAAAGTTATGAAAATTAATTTGAAACCTCCCATTGACCTATGTAAAGTTATGAGGATCACATTGAGTCAACTCTTTATTGCATTTGTCTTTTCAGGAGTGGCCTTAGCAGGTACCACCAAAGCACAGGCTGTGTTAGACAGCGCTGTGGACCTTACTGTAAAAGATATGAGCCTGGACCATGCGTTGAGAACGCTGGAAAAGCAATTGCCTGTCAAATTTGTATATAGCAAAACATTAATAGAAACGGATCAGACAGTATCTGCCAACTTTCATAACAGGAAGCTGAGTCTCGTACTGGATAACCTGCTAACACCAATGGGTATCAGTTACCGGCTGGTGAACGGAATGATTGTATTAAGCCGCCTGCGGACGACGCTAAGTACCATACAGGGAAAGGTGACGGATTCTACCGGTACACCCATGCCTGGCGTAACCGTGTTGCTGAAGAACAGTAATAAGGGTGCTACTACAGACGCCAATGGTAATTACTCTTTGCAGGTGGATGACCTGAATGGGATACTTGTATTTAAACTGATCGGTTACCAGACACAGGAAATAGCGGTGAATGGGCGTACCATTATCAACGTTAGTATTACCATAGAGACCAGCGGTTTGCAGGAAGTGATTGTTATCGGATATGGTACCACTACCCGTCAGAATATTACTACTGCCGTATCTAAAGTAGATCCTAAAAAGATCCCTACTGCTGCGAATAACTCTATTCCTGATTTGTTGTTTGGTCGTGCTGCGGGTTTACAGGTAACTCAGCAGAGTTCTCAGCCGGGTGGGAATATTGATATCTCTATCCGTGGTAAAGGAACACCGTTAATCATTGTAGATGGAGTGGTATATCCTAACAGCGGATTGGAACCAACGAATGGTGTATCTACTGAATTACAGGGTGTAAACCGTGGTTTGCTGGCGGGATTGAACCCTAATGATATTGAATCAATAGAGTTCCTGAAAGATGCCAGTGCGGCAATTTATGGTGTATCTGCCTCCAATGGTGTAATGTTGATTACAACTAAAAAAGGGAAGGCAGGGCGCATGAGTGTGACGTATGATGGTAGTCGTTCCTATGTGCGTAACATGCATTATTTAGAGCCATTGAATGCACATGATTATATGCAATACTTCAATGAGCTGAATAAAGACAAATACTTATCAGATCGTAATATGGCGCCATTTGGAACGGTTGCTACAGACCTGAGTGGCTATACTGCCAAGTTTTCTGATGACCAGGTAGCGAAGGCCGGTGTAGGTACTAAATGGCTGGATCAGGTATTCAGGAGTGGTAGTGTGGATAATCATATGCTGAGTATTAATGGCGGTTCGGATAAAGTGACGTACTATTTCTCCGGTAGTTATTTCAATCAGCAGGGAACATTAAAGGAATCCGGTCTGGTGAAATATGCAGGAAGGATGAACATGTCCTTTAAGCTGAATAAAGTAATACAGTTCAATGCGGGATTAAATGCCAACCGTAATAATTACCAGAATCCACAGGCTGGATGGCAGAATGGCGGATCGGGTACGCAGGGATTTAATGCCTTGCAGGCAGCGCTGGCATATCCTTCGTATGTACCAGTACGTGATGCAACCGGTAAGTATTCCATCTTTGCCAATACAGGTAACCCGGTATCTCTTTTTGATATACAGGATAATACGCTGTACCAGGCTATGCTGGCCAATTTATCCGCAGATATTACTATCATTCCGGGTGTGCTGACAGGCAAGGTGTTGTATGGTAATAATAGCGAGTATTCCAATCGTGGATTTTATATTCCTGTGAGTGTTTACTACGGACAGTTATATAAATCAAGGGCCGCGCTGGTAGAAAACCGTCGTCAGAACCAGACAGAAGAAGCAACGTTATCGTTTAAGAAATCTTTCGGGAAAGTGTTGAAAGTTGATGCGGTAACAGGTGTTGGTCAGTACCTGGAAGATTATACCGGTTTTAGTGTGGAGACTTCCAATATCTTAGATCCTATCAATTTAGATAATCTTGCCAGTGCGACCGGACCTAAGACGATTGGTTCTTACAGAGGCGTGAATAAATTAAGATCGTTCTTTATCAGAAGTAATTTTGATTTTTATGATAAGTATGTAGTGGCATTGACTTTACGCAGGGATGGTGCAGATAAATTCTTCCCGGATAATAAATATCAGAACTTCCCTTCTATCTCTGTTGGATGGAAAATCTCTAATGAAGCATTTTTTCATAAAGGCTCTTTTGTGGAGTTGTTAAAGTTAAGGGCTAGTTATGGTACAACAGGGGACAGACCTGGCAGCGCTGCTTATGGCTCTTATGGGCCGGATGCAAATGCAGTTACTTTTGATAATGGGGCTACTATTTATTTCCCTTATAAGCAGACAGCATTTACTAATCCGGGATTACAATGGCCTATTGTAAAGACTTTTGATATAGGACTTGATTTCTCTTTTATCAAGGACAGGATTTCCGGCTCATTCGACTGGTATAATGAGAATAAAGAAAGGTTGTTAATTAATGCTACCACTCCACAGCTGTCACTGATCTCTACTTCTCCTATCAATGGTGGTCATCAGCGCAGGAAAGGATTTGAGTTTTCTTTAAACACGGTAAATATTCAGCATAAGAATTTTAGCTGGAACAGTACATTCAATGTTACTCATTTCGAAAATAGATGGGTAGAACGTTTTCCTAATGATGCTGTCAGACAGTATGAACATCTGGATGATTTAGTGGCCAGTTCTCCTTCCGGTAATACTTATCCTTCACAGGTGATTTATGTATATAAAACGGATGGCATTTTGCAGGCAAATGCGGCTGTTCCTGCATGGCAACCTACTGGTGCTACCAAGCCGGGTTCTCCCATATTTGTGGATCGTAATGGAGATAAGATACTGGATTATCATGATGTAGTGGGTTATTCTGCTATTCCTAAAGCGGTGATCGGGTTGGGTAATAATTTCACGTATAAGAACTTTGATCTGGCGATATTCCTGTATGGACAGTATGGCGCATGGGGATATGATTATACTACGCTGTGGGGAGATCCTGTGAATTTATTATCATTGAACCAGAGCGGTACTACACGTATCAAACAGGCATGGAGTACAAGTAATCCCGGAGGTACTTTACCTGGTGCTGCATATAATGAAACGGCTATTGCACTGGATGCTGGTATAGACAGTCGTTTAGTGAAAAAGGATTTCCTGCGTTGCCGTAATATCACATTGGGATATACCGTGAATACTAAAGTAGTGCATAGTCTGAAAGTATATGTAGATGTACAGAATGCATTTATTATTACTGGTTTTAAAGGAGTAGACCCGGAATTACAGGCAGCTTCTATTAAAGGTGGACCGGCTCCTTATCCAATGATCCGGACTTTCTCCTTTGGTGTAAAAGCAGGTTTTTGATCCTAAATAATTTAATGATGAAAAAGATATTGATCTATATAATATTTGTATTCATTTTAACCGGATGCAAAAAGAATTTTGATCCTGTTTTAACGGGGGTACTTTCTCCTTCCAATTTCCCTAAAACAGAAGCAGATTTTGAGCTGTATACTTTACAGGCGTATAAACCCTTTGGTTCCAAGTGGGGGTATAATGATGTAGTGTATCAGAATATGTTTTTCAGTCCGGAGTATGGGCATAACGCTATGTTCGATCTCCCTTCTGATGAGATGAATGTGTATGCGGAATGGGGTGGTTTCTGGGAGTATTTCAGTAAAGGGGATTTCACTTTTATGAAAACGCAGAATCAGCAGAGTCATTTTGAAAAGGTGCGTTATGTAACTGCGATGACACAGGTGATTGCTGATTTGGAGAAAGCGGATATCGATACCTCTGCTAAGAAGTTGTTACTGGCTCAGGCGCATATGGGGCGTGGATGGACGATGTATTACCTGTTGCATTTGTACGGACCGGTGCCTGTAATCCTTGATGCAAAGCTGATAAATACAGCCGCGGAGAAAGACCTTACACGCCCTTCCCGGGAGAGCTTTGTGAGTTCTATCGCCGGTGATTTGCGTTATGCTGCTGATAATCTTCAACAGACGCCTTCAGAATATGGACGTTTTAATAAGGGGCTTGCATTGGGCGTATTAACGCGTTTATATCTCAATGAAAAGAACTGGCCAATGGCGGAACAAACAGCGCGTGAGATTCTTCCTTTAGGATATAGTCTGGTAACAGATTATGCCAGTCTGTTCCGGGAAATTACAGAACGTAATACGGAGACAATATGGGCGGTGAATTGTGATCCTGCTGCGCCTACTAATGGTGAAGGTGGTGGTAACTTTAATGCGCTTGCATTGTATTGTTTACCGAGTGATTATAAGAGTACGAAACTGAATGGTGGATGGGGTAGTCCTTCCGGCGTGTTTTCTGCTACCTGGCAGTTTTATGATTCCTTTGATCCGTTGGATAAGAGACGGCAGTTATTAATAGCTTCTTATACGGCTAAAGATGGCACATTGCGCGACCGGTCTAATATGCGCGGAGCGGTGATCCGTAAATATCCTGATGAGTCTAATCCGGGTAGTGATGTGCAGGGGAATGATATTCCTATTCTGAGGTATGCAGATGTGTTGCTGATGTTGGCGGAGGCTATTAATCAGCAAAGCGGGCCTACTGCGGAAGCGGTGGGTTATGTGAATGAGGTGCGTTTGAAGCATGGTGGACTGGGCGCTTTACCTGCTGCGTCTACGGCTTCTACACAGGCATTTGATGATGCGATACTGGCCGAACGTGGTTGGGACTTTTATTTTGAAGGCTTGCGTAAGATAGACCTTGTAAGGCATAATAAATGGCCTTTGGCATTGGAGTCTGTTGGTAAGCTGGCGCATGGTCCTGCCGCGTTATTTCCTGTACCACAGTATGCAGTGGATGTAAGTGGTGGTAAATTGACACAGACAGAGGGGTATTGATACATTAACACAAGAGATCTCTTAAGTAATCTTCTGATTGCTTAAGGGATTTTTTTTATCGATTAATCTTTATGAGATATCTTATTTTATTGCTGTTAATTTCTTATAACAGCTTTGCACAAAATATTAATGCGGTTGTTCCTGCTCCTGTTATTCGTACAGGAGAATTACAGATGGGTAATCCCGGGCCTGCCGGTAAGGAATTGCGGGTGAATAATTTATACATGACGCTGGGAGGGAAGCCGGTTATCCCTGTGATGGGAGAGGTACATTTCTCCCGTGTTCCCCGTGAGCGGTGGGAAGATGTGATATTGAAGATGAAAGCGAATGGTATTAACATCGTTGCCTGTTATGTGTTGTGGATGCATCATGAAGAGATTGAGGGGCAGTTTGATTTTCATGGTAATAAAGACCTGCGTGCATTTATTAAACTTTGTCAGCAGCATGGGATGTGGGTATATCCGCGTATTGGTCCGTGGTGTCATGCGGAGGTGCGTAATGGAGGAACACCTGACTGGCTGTTGCTGAAAAACTATTTCCAGGATAGGTCCAATGACCCGGTATATCAGCATTATGCAGAAGATTGGTATGCGCATGTAGCAGGGCAGATGAAAGGTTTGTTGTATAAAGACGGTGGGCCGGTGATAGGAATTCAGTTAGAGAATGAGTATGGGCGTGGCCGTAATGGGGAAGACCATATACGCTGGTTGAAACAGACTGCTCTTAAGTACGGTATTGATGTTCCGTTGTATACGGTTACCGGATGGCAGAATGGGTCTGTACCTGCTAATGAGGTGATTCCTTTGTGGGGTGCATATCCTGACGAACCCTGGGGAGATCATTTAAACAGGAATACGAATTGTGTGAATTTCCGTTTTACGCCTTTGAGGGATAATGAGCATATAGGGAATGATGTGAAGCAGGGGAAGGATAGTTATTTCGACTATTCCGCCTATCCTTATTTTACTTGTGAAGTAGGGTTGGGAATAGAGAATACGGAGCATAGGCGTTTGCAGATTGGCCCTTTGGATGGGTTGGCAATCATTACTGCAAAGATAGGCTCCGGGAGTAACTTACCGGGGTATTATATGTTTGCGGGTGGGACTAACCCTCATGGGTTGTTGACATCTATGGAAGAGAATAAATCGGAGACTGGGTATTGGAATACGAATCCTGTTAGTTCTTATGATTTTCAGGCAGCGATACGGGAGTCCGGGCAATTGAATGATTGTTATCATACGGTGAAGACCTTGCATTATTTTTTAAATGAGTTTGGGGATTTGCTGGCGCCTATGGTGCCGGTGTTTTCTTCTTCTCAGGATTATACAGTAAGAGTAAATAAGAATGCAGGATTTCTGTTTGAGGTAAATTATTGCAGGCATAATGTATTGGATAAAAAGAGTGCGGGGGTTAATGTTAAACTGGCAAATGAGACGATCTCTTTTCCGGATGTAATCATTCCTGATAGCAGTATTTTTATCTGGCCTTTTAATTTTTCTGTAGGAGATGTATTGCTGAAGTATGCTACGGCGCAGCCGTTATGTCATATAGATAACAACTGGGTTTTTATTCAGGATATGAATATAACTCCTGAGTTTTGTTTTGATGCTGTGGAAGTGAAATCTACTACCGGGACTGTTACTAAAAAGAATGGGCGATTTATTGTATCGGATTTAAAACCGGGATTGCAGTGTGTGATTACCGTTCGTGGGGCTGATAAAGAACAGCGGATAATAGTACTCTCTGCCGCTGAAGCTAAACAATCATGGTTTTTTAATGAAAATGGGAAGAAGAGATTCTTTGTGTCTGATGCGGATTTATATATAAAGGATGATCAGTTGCATATCTTCGATACTGTTAATCATTTTAAAGTATCTGCACTTTCACATGATAGTCTTTTTGTAGAGCGGAATTATACATTACCCGCACAGAAAGCAAGTGTTAGTGTTAGACCTGTAATGGCTTTAGAAGGCGCGAAATGGTTGCAGACGTCTGTTATTGCCAAGAATAATCTGTATCACCGTTTTTTTATCAAAGAATTTAGTTTGGGAAATCCTGCTGGTATTAAAACTGCTTCATTAAATATTTACGGAGCATGTAATGTACAGGTGAATAACCGTTGGGTTAATCAACCTTTATTATCTGGTTTAAATAAGCTGGATATTACTGGTTATGTACAGAAAGGGGAGAATACTATTGTGCTTGATTTTCCTGCTGATAGTAGTAAGAAAACATTTGCTGCGGAGATAAATGTAGAATATCTGAATGCAGATAAAGTCTCTTTTGTTACAGATCAATCCTGGTTGATGAAAGATGCTTATACTTATCCCAGTTTTTTGAAAAAGACGGAAGGGCTGAAAGCGCCTGTATTTGGAGATGCCGTTGATGTAAAGAATACAGAAACATCTTACATACTGGAATTACCAGCTGATTATCCGAAGAATGCTTATCTCGATTTACGTTATACAGGAGATAAGGCGCGCTTGTATTATAATCAGGAATTGATGTCTGATGATTTTAATAATGGATCAGGATGGAGACTGGGTTTAAACAGATATGGAGATCTGGAAGGGCAATCCTTAAGATTAGAGATTACTCCTTTATTATCCCCGGAGAGAGTATATTTTGATGATACAGAAGCAAAGAAGAAAGCTTTGAATGCCGCTTTGCAAAGTGTAAGAATTATACCGGAGTATGAGGTAAATATACCTCTGGAATAAGAATAACTAAAGCTCCGTTAGGAGCTCCGTGTTTGTAGAAAACATGTTAAACAACAAACGTAGACTCCGTTAGGAGTCCCCTATTTATAACAAGTTAACAGGGGACTCCTAACGGAGTCTATTATCGGGAAGATTGATTGTTTCTACAAACACGGAGCTCCTAACGGAGCTTTAAATTTTTTCCATTCCTTCTGTACACTTCCCTCTGCGGGCAGCGCTATTAAGGCTTGCCCTATGGTACAACGCCTGCTGCGCAGCCGCTACATTCTCTGGTTTCCCAGCCCAGAGGTCCATTGCTGGTTGCTGAACCGCTCTTGCGTAAGAGAAGGTAAGCGCCCAGGGTAAAGAAGGGTAGAGTTTATGCATTGTGTTCAAACGTGCCGTTGCCTGTTGAGGTGATTGTCCTCCGGAAAGGAATGCTACTCCGGGTACAGAAGCAGGTACACAGCGCAAGAGACATTTAATAGTTGTATGTGCAATGGTCTCATCATCTTCCTGTACGGGGGAATCCTTACCCGGCAATATCATATTAGGCTTTAATATGATGCCATGTAAATCTACCCGTTGATTATGTAACTCGGTGAAAAGCATCAGCAGGCCTTCCTGTGTTACTTTCCGGCATCTTTCCAATGTATGAGAACCATCCATCAGCACTTCCGGTTCCACTATCGGTACTATGCCCGTTTCCTGGCAGATAGCCGCATACCGTGCCAGCGCATGCATATTTGCTTCCAGGCAACCTCCGGAAGGGATGTGTTCATTGATAATGATCACCGCCCGCCATTTGGCAAATTTAGCACCCATGGAGTAGTACTCACTCATACGCTGACGTAAGCCATCCAGTCCTTCGGTGACTTTCTCCCCGGGAAATCCCGCCAGGGGTACTGCACCCAGATCTACTTTTATTCCCGGGACGATGCCATTGTTCTTCAGGGCTTCAGCGAAGGGGATACCGGAGAACGTCTGCTGCCGGATCGTTTCATCACTAAGAATGGCTCCGCTGATGGCTGTCCCGAGGTTAGGGGTGTTAACGATCAGGTCGCGATAGGCCCGCCTGTACTCTTCTGTTTGCGGAATACCGGCTTCCGCAAAACGTTTGTTACAGGTAGCAATACTTTCGTCCATAGCCAGGAGGCCTTTATCGCCTGCCATCATGGCCTTTGTTGTGTCCGTCAGTTCTTGTGTTTTCATGATGTTTATTTCTGCTGCATTTATTGCATCAAAATTTGATCCGATTATCTGATTATTTGGAACTTATTGAACAGCTTCGAGGATATGTGCAACCATTTTATCCATCTCACTATTCTCTATCCATCTAACAACTGCAACAAGATCATGTTGTGGGTCTACATAAATAAAGTTCGTACCGTTGCCAATATGGACAAAAGCATTGGCAGGAGCATCGGGCAGTAATTTACGATCTGTATTCAGGAACCAGTTCATATAGCCATAACCCGTATTGGCAATGGTAGGCGTTAACGCCTGTTTTACCCATTTTTCAGAGATCAGCTGCCTGCCTTTCCAATTGCCTTTATGCAGTGTGAGCAGGCCAAAACGCCCCATATCATAAGCATTGATGAACATCCCGCCTCCCCAGTGACCACCACCACTGACAGACTGTATTGGCTGTCCGTCCAGTACTATCCAGGAGTTACGGTAGCCATACCATCTCCAGGTATTGGAGGCGCCGATGGAATCCATAATGAGTGTTTTGAGTACCTGGGGGAGTGGCTGCCGCCATACACTTGTTGCCGCCAGGGCCAGGGCATTCACCCGTACATCGTTGTATTTCCACACACTGCCGGGGGCATTCCTTTTGCGGGTCATCCATTCAGTGGCATTACCAGCCGGCCTGTCTGCCCAATCGGGTTTCCCCCACAATGTACCTTCCCAGTCGCTGGTCTGGCGCAGCATCACATCCCAGGTAAGCGTGCGGTTATGGGCGCTGGCGAAAGGGGTGAGTAAAGTGGGCTGCCCCAGTTGTTCGGGAGCCGGGTTGCCGGCATTGAATACCTCTATAGGGGGGACGTAAGGCGCTACGGTATCATATACGCTGCGGATAAGGCCGCGGTCTACTGCCAGTCCTATGACGGTGGAGAGGAAACTTTTGGTAACGCTATGCGTCATCTCTATTCTCGAAGGGTCTCCCCATTCTGCTACTATATATCCTTTGTAAATGATAATACCGGTAGGGTCTCCGCGTTCAGAGAACGGACCTACGCCATCGCTGTAGGGTTCTTTGCCAAAGCTCAGGGCCTGGGCAATTTCCTGGTTACGGGCAGCTTTGGATTCGTTGTCTTTCGCAAACTGAATAGCTGCCACCAGTTTAGTAGAATCGAGGCCCAGTGAGGCAGGGGAGCGGTGCTGCCATTGTCCCCGGGGAGGGAAATAAGATTGTGAAAAGCCTGTGATAACCAGACTTATAATAAGGCAAAAGAGGATAATACGTTTCATAATGGGTAATTTACTAATTTCAGGGCCGTATTGCGAAGAATTATGAAGAAGATTATACTTGACCTTTCGGGAGGCGTTGTTGAGCATTTACACGCGAATTCTACCATCTGTTTCAGGCCTTTTATCGATTATCTGAGGAAAAGAGCAGAGGAAGAACAGACCGTTAAAGCAACATTGTATGAAAATGCCCTGTCGCTGTTTGACAGCCATAACGTATATGACCAGGATATTCCGGTGGAAGAAATCCATCAGTATGAAGTATTGCTTGAACAGGTATACCTCTGCCTTTCCGCACCATTGGCATCAGAGGATGAACTGGCCTGGGGACTTGGCCATCCCATGCAGCCGGTTGTTTTTTACGGTACCAGCATGCTGTACGACCTGATGGAGACCAGGAAAGACTACCATGATATATCTATCACTCCAAAGACAGATGAAGCTCATCGCCGGGAAGATCTGCAGATGGTATATTCACTCATTCTCAAGAAAGTATATAATTTCCAGGTACCTCTTAATACCGGACAATTTCATGGTCTTAAGAACATGGCTACTGGTCTGCATGAGTACTATGGTGTACAGATGAATGTGGACTTTATAGATGTGGTTGTAAAAGGAGAAAAGCCAGATATCGATTTCAAAAAATTATATACGAGACTGACTGATGGCGCAGGCTATGAGATACTGGAAGATATACTGCCGCTGGACCTCTTTACTTTCAGGGGAATAACCGCGATGATGATATCGGATGTCACTGCCCGTATGGCCGTACAGAATATCCAGAAAGTACAGATGGAAAGTAATCCCGGTAATGAAGATGAGCGGTATAAAAGTGTGATGTTATCGCTGAAAACAATAGTCAAGAATAATAACATTGAATTTGATCTCTTCCCTTTTGTAAAAGTGAATGATGAACCGGTATATGGTTATGTAAAAGGTGGAACAGGTGTGCTTTTTTCTGTATGGGGAGAAGACCGTTTATCTATAGAAGATTTTCAGCGACAGGTAAAGGGATATACTGCCAACCCACGTTTCTTTTTCTCTGAAGATATCACTGCACCGGAAGAACAGGAGCATATTTTCCTGGAGTATTTCCGTAAGCTGGGAGTGAGATCACTGGCGCTGATGCCGGTATTTTATAACCATAAACTGGTAGGCGTATTATGTGTGCATACCTGGGAAGGCCATACTTTCAACGAAGGTATTTTACCATTGCTGGAGCCTGCTATTTCAGCTGTAGAACAGTTATCACAGGTATACATCGATGAATTTAACTGGGAGATAGAATCGATTATCAAGGAACAGTTCACTTCTATACAAACAGCCGTGCAGTGGAAGTTTAATGAAGCAGCCTGGAATTATCTGTATAGCAAAAAGAAAGGCCTTCCTGCTAAAAGAGCGCCTATCTGTTTTAATGATGTATATCCATTGTATGGCGCGGTGGATATCCGAAATTCTACTGTAGAGAGGAATAAAGCCATCATTGCTGATCTTGAAGGCCTGTTAAATACATTATTGGAAACACTATCGGTGTTGCAGGAGTTCGATCATTCTGCGCTGATGGAGGAGTTAGTCTATAAGTGCGGAAAATGGAAGGAGATGCTGCGACAGGAACAAATGAATGCAGCTGATGAAAACAACCTCACTATTTTTGTGAAGGAAGATGTTATTCCTTACTTAACTCATTTATCAAAACAGGATAAAAATACTACCACCATTATTGATAAATACCTGTTGCTGTCTGAGCGTAATTTGCAAACCAACAGGGAGGCACTGGAAATGTCGATGCAGATGATCAATAATGCAGTAACGGAATATTTTGAATCCCAGCAGGAGACCCTGCAACGACCTTATCCCTGCTACTTTGAGAAGTTCAGGACGGATGGTATAGAGTATGATATTTATATTGGTCAGTCTATTGCACCAGACAGACCCTATGATCAGTTCCATCTTAAAAATCTTCGTCTCTGGCAGTTGTCTTCCATGGCAGCGATTGCAAAACTCACGCATGGATTACTACCGGAGATGCCTACACCTTTACAAACTACGCAATTGATCTTTGTGCATAATAATGTGATCAATATCGGTTTCCGTGCAGATGAAAGAAAGTTTGATGTAGAAGGCGCGTATAGTATCCGTTACCAGATGATTAAAAAACGGATTGATAAAGTACATGTCCGGAATACGGAAGAACGGCTGACTCAACCGGATAAAATAGTGCTGATTTATTTTGATAAAGCAGATATACACGACTATTTGCCGTTCATCCATTATTTACAGGAGAAGGGCATTTTGCATAATGATCTCGAAGAGCTTGTACTGGAGGATTTACAAGGCTTAACCGGGTTAAAGGCGCTGAGGGTAGGAGTGGTATATTAATAGTAATTTAATTTTATCTTTTTGGGTGATGACTTATTTTTGCTATCCCATGAAAAGATATTTATTAGCAGTTTTTGCTCTCCTTGCCAACTGCACCTTTGCCCAGGATACAGCACAAAATATAGTTGCAGGTAGGATCAATGATGTTTCCCAACAACGGCAGTCTTATGTAATCATGATTTCCATTGATGGATTCAGGTATGATTATGCAGAGAAGTTTAACGCGCATAATTTACTGGAATTATCTGATGCCGGTGTGCGGGCAACTGCTATGCAGCCCTGTTATCCTTCCTTAACTTTTCCCAATCATTATGCTATCGTTACTGGTTTATATCCTGCACATCATGGCATTGTAGATAATACTTTTTATGATCGTGTACGTAAACAGGAATATAAAGTAAGCAATAAAAAAGAAGTGGGAGATGGCAGCTGGTATGGCGGTACTCCTTTATGGGTACTGGCGGAGCAGCAGCATATGCTGAGTGCGAGTTATTTCTGGGTAGGTTCTGAGAGTGCGATACAACATACTTATCCTACTTACTATTTTAATTACCAGGAGAAAACAGGTATTGATCAGCGGATACAAACAGTGGTGAACTGGTTGAGTTTACCGGAAGAGAAACGTCCGCATCTGATTACTTTTTATTTCCCGGAAGTAGATCATCAGGGGCATAAGTATGGCCCTGATTCAGATAGTGCAAGAGATGCTGTGCAGTTTGTGGATGCCAGTATAGGAAAGATGATGGCTGCGGTATCAAGGCTGCATTTACCGGTTAATTATATTGTAGTATCTGATCATGGTATGACCACGGTAGATACCCTGCATAATATTATAGTTGCCCCGGTAGTGAAGGATATGATCACAGCGGGAGGTAATGAAAAGATGATGTTGTACGGAGATAATGAGAAGAGGGTTAAATTTGTGTATGATTCGTTGAAACAGCATGCATCACATTATACCGTTTATCTGAAGAATGAGACGCCATTGAGATGGCATTATGGTTTGGAAGATGTTTATCACCGGATAGGAGATATTATCCTGGTGGCAGAGGCGGGATATATGTTTGTGAATGAGGAAACTAAAAAGAGATATCCGGGGCATCATGGGTATGATAATAATCTTACCAATATGAATGCGGTGTTCATGGCATGGGGGCCGGCATTCAAATCACATTACAGGATTGCTACATTTGAAAATATACATGTGTATCCTTTAGTAGCGAAGTTATTAGGGCTTTCAATAACGGAAAAGATAGATGGGAGGATTGATGTATTGAATGATTGTATTAAATGAAATAATTATCCATAAAAAAGTCCTATATTACTGATAAGCATAACTATACGCGAATGATCAGGGCAATTGCTTTGGATGATGAACCTCCTGCATTAAATGTATTACAAACATTTTGTGAGAAAGTGGAAACGATTGTGCTGGAAAGAACATTTACAGGAACAGAGGATGCTTTAAAATACCTGGAACAATCTCCTGTAGATCTCCTATTTCTTGATATCAATATGCCTGCTCTTTCAGGGATAGATTTTTATAAATCTCTTCCTCAGAAGATAATGGTAATATTTACAACTGCTTACAGTGAGTATGCTGTAGAGAGTTATAACCTGAGTGCAATAGATTATTTATTAAAGCCTTTTACTTTTAAACGTTTTCAGCAGGCCATCGATAAAGCAGATAAATACCTGCGGCTGGAACAGCCTAAAGACCTTGTACTGAGGATAGATTATGGACTGGTGAAAATTGTTTTAACAGATATTCTTTTCATAGAAGCCTATGATAATTACCTGAAGATTCATGTGCTGAACATTAAACCCGTTATTATAAGGATGACCATGAAGGCATTGTTATCTTCTCTGCCAGCGGATGTATTTATCAGGGTACATCGTTCTTATATAGTTTCTCTTAATCATATTGAGCATGTACGGAATAAGGTTATTTCCGTTGCCGGACAGAAAATCCCGCTGGGCAGCAGTTATGAAGAGAGCTTTTTCCATTTTTTCAAGGGGGCATAACCCATTCACCACAAGAAATCGCCTGTTCACCCCTGTAAACTAAACTTCGTTTTATAGTTTCTGTCAGTATAGCATTACCTACCATCGGACAAAACTATATTATGAAAAAGCGAACAATGTTAATTATTGGTATTCCTACTTTACTGATTTTTGCATGTAGCAAAAAGGATAGTACGGATACCACTACCACGACTACTACAACTGATACAACTACCTCTACCTCTGATTGCAGCAGTGCTGCCAATACACCCGCTAAGGTGGTGTGTCTGGCCGAAGCTTTTGAGGCTACATTGACTTCCACCCAGCTTTCTACTTTAGTGGTGGATTTCTCACAAACAAATGCGGTGAAATGGTCTAACCTCCCCTGTGGCTCTTCCTGCCGGAATGGGTTGCAGATGGCTAATCTTACTACTGCACAGGTGACCGCTGCACTGGCGGTTGTTGCTGCGGCTACGGGTACCGTAACAGATGAAGGGTACAGTGAGATTAAACAGATTATGGCTGCGGATGATGTATTAAATGCTACAGCTGGCGGTACCACTTACTCATCAGGTATTTACTTTATTGCCTTTTTAGGAACGCCTTCTACAACAGGCACCTGGATGTTGCAGTTTGGTGGTCATCACCTTGCGGTAAATATTACTTATAAAGCCGGTGCGGTGATAGGTGCTACTCCCAGGTTTGAAGGGATTGAACCTAAGAGCTGGGTAACGAGCGGCACTACTTACGCACCGCTTGCGGGTGAACAGGCCGGGATGTTAGCGATGCTGTCTTCTTTAAGTACCAGCCAATTGGCCAGCGCGAAACTCTCTGCTACATTTAGTGATGTATTACTGGGACCTAATGAGGATGGGCAATTCCCTTCTTCAAAACAGGGGTTGGCTGTAAGTTCATTAACCAGTGCGCAACAATTGCTGGTACTGGCAGCTATGAAGCCCTGGGTGGAAGATGTGGATGATTCTACAGCAGCTACATTACTGGCTACTTATAAAAATGAGTTAAGCTCTACCTACATTGCTTATTCAGGGAATGCTACACTGGCCACTAATGCAGATTATGTACGCATAGACGGACCAAGTGTATGGATAGAATTTGTTTGTCAGACAGGAGTGGTATATCCAAGTCAGATACATTATCACAGTATCTGGCGCGATCATACAAGAGATTACGGTAACAGCTTTACATTTTGATGCATGAGAGGGTTTATATTTTACAGCCGCCGGACTGCCATCCGGTGGCTGCTTTTAGCTTTAACAATATTTCCTTGCAGAGCTTTCGCGCATCCGATGCCGAACTCCTTTGTAATGCTGGATATAAAAACACATGGCATTAATGCCGAGTTACAGCTACCACTGAGCGAATTACAACTGGCCTTTGGACATGATGTGACACAAAATTCGGGTACGTTGGTGGCGCGGCTGTCTCCAGAACTCCGCGCTTACCTTCTTGCCCATATTCACGCAGTGAGCGCTGACGGGCGTGCATGGACAGTGACTGTCCGCGATCTGAAGGTGCAACCTGTAGAGCAAAGCGCCAGCGGTCCTTATCAGGAATTAACTGCACGTCTCTGGTTACAGGCGCCTGTTGGTGTTAGCACAAAAGACTTTACACTGAACTATGATGTAATTATTCATCAGCTGGTGACACATAAGGCGCTGGTGGCTATTCGTCAGGACTGGGAAAAAGGTGTTTACAGTGAGCAGCCGGAAGAAGTGGGTGTGATACGCCTGGATATACCTACCGGTACTATCCTGCCATTGCATATTAACCAGTCGGGCGGAAGTATGTGGAGAGGTTTTAAAAGTATGGTGTCATTAGGTATGCAGCATATTGCAGAAGGGACAGATCACCTGTTGTTTTTGCTGGTGTTATTATTACCGGCCCCATTGCTGGTAAAAGAGAAACGCTGGGGTGCTTTCGGAGGGACTCAATACAGTATTATCCGTCTTTTAAAAGTAGTAACGGCTTTTACTGTTGGTCATTCCATTACTTTATTTGCAGGGGCTTCCGGCTGGTTACGCTTACCAGGGCAACCGGTAGAGGTCTTAATAGCCCTTTCTATCCTGGTATCTGCTATTCATGCTTTACGCCCTGTTTTCTCGGGTAAAGAGGGGTATATAGCTGCGGGATTCGGATTGATTCACGGGATGGCTTTTGCCAGCACACTGGCCAATCTGGACCTTGATACTACCAGGATGGGATTAAGTATTCTGGGATTTAATATCGGGATAGAGCTGATGCAGCTATTCGTAATCGCAATTACAGCCCCCTGGTTGATTTTATTAAGCAGAACAAGTACTTATCCTTATGTAAGGATTATCGGGGCTTTTTGGGCAGCTATTGCAGCATTAGCATGGGTTATTCAACGGGTATCAGACAAGACGAATTTTATTACGGATTTAGTGCAGCAATTAATGAAGTATGCTCCCTGGATGATAGTATTGTTAGGAATAGCTGCAATTGTTAGCTTTAGCTGGGAGAGATATAGTCGTAAACAGGGCTTAAACAGGCTCTGAACAGGAACGAAACAGGAACAAAACAGGCTTATCCTCCGTTTATCCTCCGTCTTTTAACGGAGGATAAACGGAGGATAAGCCTGTTCAGAAGCTATTCAGAAGCTGTTCAAGGTATATTAGTAGTTCTTACCGGGCTTTGTTGTACAAAACTCTTTCCCAAAGAATTTTTTGATAAAGGTTTGAGGACTGATACCTAAAAAATGGTTGAAGTCTTTGATAAGATGGCTTTGATCATGATATCCAAAATCATGGATCAGATCAAACCAGTCTATTTCATTTCCCGGATGTTGTTCAATAGTGGTAATCACCTGTTTGAATCTTAAAAAGCGTAGCATCTCTTTAGGTGAATATCCTACATATTTTTTAAATCTCGATTGAATAGTACGTTCAGATAAATTGGCATCTCCGGCAATGGCTTTAACTGGTTCGATGGAAGGGTCATTAAAATAACCGACGCCTTCCAGCAATGGGAGGGAAGCGTTGTCAGATGTATGGGTAAAAGAAAGGATATAATCACTGAGGATTTGTACTCTATCAGGTGCTCTTTTTAAGATAGACCACAATTCAAGGTAGATAGCTTCATCAGGGTAATGAATCTTTTCACTGTCCATTTCGTCCACAGGTAATTGAAATAAGCGGTAAAAGCCATCGAGATTAAATACAACAGTAAGGATATCTGTGTTTTTTAATAACTCATAATTCAGCATTTTCCTTAGTGGCCCTAATAATGCAACATGTTCTATCTGTTTATTGTTTAATGGCTCTGCAGCGAATGAAATCCTTACAGGAGATCCGAAATTGAAGATTAACATCATCTCATAATTAGGAGAAAGATGCCCTATAGTCTGATAATCGGGTGTTGTCCGGATAGCGTAAAAGTGTTTTACGATATCCGATAATGGTGGTTCTGCTTCAAAGTGTTTGCCTGTAAGTCCCATAGTAATTAAGAAAAATTTTCAGACAGGTAATCATTGAATGATATCCTTAGATGTTCTACATTTTCCAGGAGGACGATGATCTTTACTTCCAGTCTTTTTTGCAGATCTATAGTTTTCCTGAGTTGCAGCACATTAGTGGGTTGAAGAAGGTGCTCTTGTTCCCTGATCTCATGCCTTAACAAACTGATCTGCTCATCAGTTTTCAGAAACCTGTTCTGATAATATTCCAATACTTCCAGCTGATCTTTATCAGGGTCAGTTTTTAAAATATGTGCCAGCCGGGTTTTGAAATGAATGTTTTCATCTTCCAGTGCTTTTAGACTTTTCTTCCAGGATTCGTATTCGCTGAGTTTTCCATTTACCATTTGTCGTGCCTTTTCAGCCAAAAATAAACAGATGTATAAAAACAGATGATGACGATGGTTATTTTAAATCATGATCTCCGTCATTTTTCAAATATGAGGGATTCCGCTTGTACGCCAAGTCCTTCCAGTGTGGCATTTATATCCTGGATCATTTTATCCGGACCGCAAACATAGAAGTGTTTATTGAAGTCGGGGATTTTTGCCAGCAAGAAGGCTTTATCAATATGAATGTTTTCTTCTCTTGTTAGAATGAAGCGGGCGTTTTCTCCCAGCATATGGATTAATTCATCTTTATAGATGATATCTGCCGCTGTTTTATTGGAGAAGAATAAGCTATTACCATCTAACTTTTTTTGCTGATATAATTCGCGGAGAATGGCAATAAATGGTGTGATACCGGCACCTCCTGCTATAAAATATCCGGGGCCTTTATATTCGATCGCTCCCCATACATCACGGATTATCAGTTCATCTCCTGTTACCAGTTGATGTAACTGATTGGTCACGTTGTTATATCTTTTGATAGTAAATTCCAGGTAGGCATCACTGTTTAAAGAGGTAAAAGTGAAAGGCCTGGTTTCGTTCTCCCATCCGGGTTTATTGATAGATACATCTGTCGCCTGTCCGGGAGTATATTTATAACCTTCCGGTTTTTCTATACGGAAGCATTTTACATCATGAGTGACCTGTTGTGTAGAAATGATTTTTACAGAGAAGGTTGCCATATGTATATGTTTAAATCAACCTTAAAGGTACCTTATTTCCTGATTTAACAGCTTCATAAATAGCATCTATTACTTTCAGGTCTTTCAGTGCCTCTTCTCCGTCTACCGGTACTTCTGGTTGTTTACCTTCCAGTATGATACCGGACATCTCTTCCATTTGTAAAGTCTGATGTACTACAACAGGCTGGTCCAGTTCACCTTTATTGGTCCGTCCTTTTATTGGTCCGTAACCTGTGGAGGGTTGTAATTCAGCAAATCCTTTTTCTCCATTCAGGAAAAATCTGTCCAGGTTATTCATGTTATAAGTGGAAAGGCAGGAGGCTACAGCTCCACCGGGAAAGCCCATCTGGAACTGGATGGTTTCATCTACTCCTGGTTTAAATAACTGAGGGTTTGTTTTGGTCTCCTGGGCAGTTACCCATACAGGGTCTTCACCTATCATATACCGGGCGCCATTGAGCGCATAAATGCCTATATCCATGATGGAGCCACCACCTGCCAGCTGTTTGTTTAACCGCCATTGATTTGGGTCGCCGATCCTGAATCCACAAAGCCCCTGGAAGAAGAGGATCTTTCCAAATTCCCCTGCTTTTCTCATTCTGATAATCTCCAGGGTATGTGGTTCAAAATGCATGCGATAACCTACCAGCAGTTTCACATTGGCCTTCTTACATGCGTTGATCATTTCCTGACCTTCTTTTGCATTCAGTGCCATTGGCTTTTCACAGATGACATGTTTACCCGCCTGTGCGGCCCTGATGACGTGCGGATGATGCAGGGCGTTAGGGGTGATTACATATACGGCGTCTATATCAGGATTGTCTTTGATTTTATCAAAGTTGTTGTAGTTGTAGCAATTCTTTTCAGGTATACTGTATTTACTTTGCCAGTCCTTTATTTTTGACGGCGTACCGCTTATTACTCCCACAAGTTTTGCTTTCTTACAGGATTGCATGGCTTCTGCTACGCGTGAGCCGTAACTTCCGAGTCCCATAATGGCGACTCTTAATACCGGGCCGTCGTAAGGTTGTTCGGGGATTGCCATACTATAGCGGGGGAGTATGGTGAGTGCTATTGCAGAAGCAGTAATTTTTTGTAAAAAATCGCGGCGTGAATTCATAACGAATGGGTTATTGATGTGTCTGATCGGCTTAACAGAATTAAGATAAGGATAAAAATGTGAAGTTTATACTTTTGTGTAGCATTTTAATATTACATACTATTTGCTGTACCTGGTTATAAATTTTGTTTTAGTAGAATTTTAGCTTTATTTTCATATAAACCCAGGAACTTTTAAAACTCCTATACATATAGAAATTTCCCATCGATAAGTAAATAAATGCCAAAGTGAGTACAGGAAAGAAAAACAGGTAAAAACACCTGTTTACTAAAATGCGTATTTCCGCTTTATAACACCCCGGTTTTTCCTGATAATTTAGACTATCAATAAGGCGTAAACCGAAAAGCCATAACAGAGTAGGTAATTACAAATTAAACTGATCTTCTAATGGGACAATTTGCCTCCATTATTTCGTTAACCTGGGAGGAGATCCTGACGTTAACTCAATCTGCCATCAATGACGAAAGCGCTGCTATTGCAGATCTTGAGTTGATAACTTTGGCATTGAACCCACGGACGCCGGTATTGGTGCCCATATTACCACCACCAGAAGGTATGTCTCCGTTACTTGGCACAGCTATCAGTGATGCACTTACCTCGGCCAACAAAGAAAGCAGGTATATTTATAATGCTATTTTTCCGGCATCTACGCTAACTGATGAAAATTATGATCTGGGGGTAGTACTTAACTACGCTCCGTCGCCCAATGATTTTAAAAGTCTTACTAATCATTTAACTACATTTTTTTCCGATCGTAATTTGCCATTGTCACCGGCAGCTAAAATAGCTGCCAAACTACAGCCGGAGGTAATGGCAAGCAGTAATACTCCATCCGTAACTTATGGACGGGTTCCGACAGGGAAAGTTGAGATCTCCGACCCTTTGATGCTTGTGGAATACCTGTTTTGGGTAGCCGCTTTTGGAATATTCCAAACCGGCAATTCAAGTGAAACCGGTTCACCTCAATTTGCGGTAATTTATAGTTTCCGGGCTTCTCTTGGTAACCTTAGCAGTACGATACAATAACAATTTTTACTTTAAACTCACAACTCCCGTATCATGAATAAAGCAATTACTGGCACACCACCGACAATACCATTGGATGAAGCTATAAAAAGGGCTGCAACCTGGAGGGATCAGGTTTCAAAATTGTCATCAGATGATAGCAGATCTGAAACACCACTGCTCCCGCCACAATTGATTTTCAGAGCCATTAATATCAATATGAGCGATATCGATTGGCTTAAACGCCAACACCCTGACGCCAAATCGGTGAGACTTTACCTTAGTATCCCCGATCCGGCATTTCCATTACAGATCTGTGGCATGTTGGTGCCGGTAGATGCGCAGAATCAGGATATACTTACGCAGAATATTGATAAAAATGCTTCAATGGAGGAGATACTTAAGAGTGTTGTAACCTCCACTATATATGATTTTACACAGCCCTGCCCAACTATGTGTAATACGCCAAGCCCGTTATTTAGCGACACTAATAATATCGATCCTTATCTGCGTTATAAAAAATAAAGATGCTTTCTGCAAATCTTATATACACGGGTATTATTGTACCTGCAAGTGTTTTAATTCCTATCGGCATAGCAACGTACAAAATAAAATATGCCAGTAAGAGTTTAAAAACAATCTGGTATTATTTGTTAATGGATGGCTGTTCAAACATAGTGGCCTCTATACTAGCCGATTTTCATATTAACAACTTACCGGTCCTTCATGTTTTCACTGTCCTGGAACTGTTGGTGCTTGGGTACTTTTATCTTTCCATTTTAAAAGATAAAAAAGCCAGACGGGTAGTTAAATATGTGATGGTGATATTTCCGCTGTTTTGCATCATTAATCTTTTATTTTTTCAGAGCATTTACCATTTTAATACCAATGCCAGGCCGGTTGAAGCATTAATCATTATGGCATGCAGCCTGGCCTATTTTGCCCAGACCAATGATGAAGGAACGGAATGGTCGATAAATCCGCTGAACTGGATCAATACAGGGATACTGTTATATTTTTCCGGTGCATTATTCATTTTCTCGTTTTCGAATTTAGTGGTCAGCCATATTAGTAAAAGATATTTTGCTATCAATACTTTAATGTGGAATATTCATGCAACGTTAGTACTCATTATGTATCTCTTAATTGCCAAAGGGTTTAGTAAATGGAGGAAAAATTAGGCGAAAATATATATCTGCTTATTATTTTATGCACCGGCGGCGTTTCGCTGCTGGTGATTTCCTTTGTGATGTTATTTATTCATAACCAGAATAAGTTACTGAAAAGCAAACAACAGATCCATGATGCTCAAATGAACTATCAGAAAGAGCTGATGCGGGTGGTATTACAATCGCAGGAAGAAGAACGGAAGAGGATAGGGGAGAACCTTCATGATGATGTAGGAAGTTCGTTATCGAACTTGCGTATACTTACTAACAGGCTTAATACGACTAGGCCACATGAAATAGAAAACTACATTCAGTTAATAGATAAAATCATAGAGGATGTACGTAATATATCGCATAATTTATCACCGCCGGCATTAACACTGTTTGGTTTTATGGGGGCATTGGAGGAAATGAGCGATATAATAAACGATGGGAATGATTCTTTTCTAACGATTATTAATCATGCCCAAACCATATCTGACCAATTGCCCTATAACGTTGCACTGGCTTTAATACGGGTATTACAGGAACTGATATCAAACACTGTTAAACATGCGGCTGCAAAAAAGACAGGCATCTCTATTTTTATGGATAATGGTTTACTCACTATTCATTATACAGACGATGGAGGTGGGTATGATCCGAATAATATTAATAATAAAAAAGGGATGGGTATGCAAAATATAGAAAGCAGGTTAAACATGATCAATGCCGGATACACTATAGAGACGGCCCCGGGGATGGGATTTGCCATGTTTATAACTATGGACCCTCATCAATATAAATAATATGATAAATATAGCTGTTGTTGACGATCAAAATCTTTTTCGTGAAGGCCTGGTGAATCTTTTAAGATCTAACCCTGATTATACACTGGTGACTCAGGCAGAAAACGGAAAAATATTCCTGGAGCAATTAGCCGATATGGTTACATTACCTGATATCGCTCTTGTTGATATGAATATGCCTCAAATGAATGGAGTAGAACTCAATACAGTGTTACGGAGAAACTATCCGTCAATAAAAGTTATCATTCTGTCTGTACATGGAGAAGAGCGGTATATGAGTAAAATGATAGAGGCCGGTGCCTGCGGATATCTTAAGAAAAATTGCGAAATAACAGAGTTATTTTCGACCATCAATAATACCTACCAGATAGGCTTTCATTTTAATATAGAAACCTTAAATGCTATGCGCAATGCCTCTAAATATCGCAAGCAGGGTTTGAAAAACATGAACAGTATTCCTATTAATCTTACCGAACGTGAAATGGTAATATTGAAAATGATTTGTGATGAACTTACCAATGCAGAAATATCCGAAAAACTTTTTATCAGCACTCGTACCGTTGACGGACACCGCACCAATCTGTTAACAAAAACCGGTTGTAAAAACACTGCCGGATTGGTCATCTTCGCCATTAAATATGGGATCTACGAAGTGAAATTTTAGAAGCAGGTAAAAATACCTGTTTAATATAATGGGGTATAACGCGCTTAAAAAACGCTTGCTTGTGTCGTTACTTTGAAGTGTCAAAACATATAAGCGCTTAAAAGTAAATTGACAAAGGCCGATACCGAAAAGCCTGAACCGAGTAGGTAAGTATCCCAATTAAAATTTAAAATCATGTTAACTTTCAAAGTATACATTCGTCGCCCACTCACTAAACCACCTATCTGGGACTGGTCGCAGACAGTAGTCAGCCGCACAAGCGCAGAAGCTATTAACAGTGCATATCAGGCCTGGGTAGACTCGAAGCCATCAATACCTGTACCCAAGTTAAGTGAATGTACTTCACAGGCTATTATTAAAAGTAATACGTTTGTAAGGGCGAATGGGAATATATTATCCAATGCCGATATTACACCCGCACAGCAATCATTTATCAGTTGTCTTGAAAGTAAAGTAAATAAGTCGTTGGGTTCCCAGCTTGATGGCAATTTTGAAATGATAAGTTATCCTTCCGGGTTTAATTATGGTATTACCTACGGTAGTAACGCGTATTATAACGCAGCAACTTTACAGGATATTGACACATTGCTCAGCATTTCCAGTAATGGTGGCTTAGAATTAACAGGCGGTGGGTTCTCTGGTTACTATGCCAGGTTATTGCAGTCAGTTATCTTTGTGTTTTCGCAAAAGGATCAACAAACAATGAACGATCAGGATACTAAGGCAAGTGCGCAAATTGCTTCTATTATCAAAGAGTTTTCAAATGCAGGTGGTAAGTTTAGCAATCCGCTGCCTTTAGGAGGAAAATTAGCGGACATTTTTGCTCAGCTTACGAAGACGTATGGAAGTGTATCCAATTTGCCTGATACGCTAAATAGCTTAAGGAATGCTATTATAGCTTATAAGAGTATGGCTGCTCTCAGTTATGCACTGCATAATAAATACACGCTGGCAATGGCTTATCTTAATGCTGCAATTGCAAATATAACAACCCCAACTGCAGACAATGGTGGCATGCAAACCGGAGACACGAGTTTCTATGTGGGTTATACACCATCAAAACTGCCAACCGTAAATCAACTGATTGGAGGTTTACGTACAGCAGGAAATGCTGTAGATGTGGATATGAAACTTTCCAATTTCAGTTCAGATTCGAGTCAGCTGGCAGTATCGGGCCAAACAAGTTTCAGTGTGCCGGTGGCGGATGTTTTTAAGATTTCGGTTAACGCGAATGCCTCTTATGATTTATCCAGATACACATCGTCCAGCTCTACGGTGAGTGTGAATATAACCTATCCTGGTGTTACGCTTTTCGCAGCTGCGCCATCTATAGTGTCAATTGATAATACACAAGGCTGGTATGCTATAGATATTTTACAGGATGTAGTAGCCAAAACCGGCAAGGATGCAACCGGGTTTGCATTACAGGGCTCTGAGTATAAGATAGACGATGTTTTTGGCCCGGGGAAAATATTCTCAAGGTTAAAAACTTTTACTATCAGTCAGCAGCCTACTATTACAATGACTTTCACAGGTGCAGAAAGCAGCCATATAGTATCCGATCTGAAGGTAAATGCATCCGTAAACATGAGTGTTCTTGGTTTATTTAGCGTAGGTTCGGCAAAGATGAGCTACAATGTGCAAAGTGTGGATGATAAATCTACAGAGGGATCTGTTACTGTTAAGTTTGGCCCTCCGGAAATAAGCGGAACGACTCCTTTAGAGCAGCAAAAAGCGTTTGTGTTAGGAGGCGTGGCCTCTTATCCTCCTAACAGTATTTAATATTATTCTGCCTGGGCCGCGTCAATTTATTTTGACGCGGCTTTTTTATTTTATCTTAGCATATGCTTTTTCATTTTAAAACTCAATTTCCAACGTTAAATCCATTTTGGGATAAATATTTGGAATTTCAGACACGGCTGGAGGTTCCTGCAAAAACAATTTTGCTGGAAGAAGGGAAGGTATCTCAGCAGTATATCTTTATTGAGAAAGGTTGTGTGCGTGCGTTTTTCAATAATAATGGAATCGATAAAACTGTACAGTTCTTTTTTGAAAATGAGGGGCTGACTTCTCTGGATAGCTTCGTTAATAATACTCCGAGTCTCTCTTCTATTGAAACGCTGGAACCCTCTGTTGTGTATTTACTCCCTAAACAGTACGTCACCCAATTACTGGAAGAGTTAAGACATGAGCCGGACTTTATGCAAATGATCCTGCAGATTTTTGCCCGGCGACAAATACATTATATGAATGAATTTGTTTCCTTTATACGGGATACACCTGAAGTACGTTATCAGAGATTGCTGAATGAAAGACCGCATATTGTACAGCGGGTGGCACAACACTATATAGCCTCTTACCTGGGTGTTAGTACCGTGCATTTAAGCCGTATTAAAAGCAAACTGGCAAAAGGTAAATCACATTTCTGAACTTGATAACATATGTTATCGTTCCGGTACTGCTTCCTGAACTAATTTTGTTTTAACAAAAAGAAAAGAAATGAAAGCAGCAGTAATGTATCAAAAAGGCGAATTGCCTCAGTATGTTGATTTCCCTGAGCCAATAGCACAAAATGACAATGAAGTATTGGTAAGTGTAAAAGCGGTTGCTATTAAACACTTTGATAAAGGGCGTGCTAATGGCAAACATTATTCAAGCGATGCACCCGGAGAGGGTGGGAGTGTGATCGGTGGCGACGGTGTTTGCCTGCTTGAAGATGGGACGAGGGTATATGGAATGGGGGTAAGTGGTATGCTGGCGGGAAAAGCGACTATTCATAAGGACAGGATAGTCAAATTGCCTAATGGCCTGGATGATGCCGCGGCTGCTGCGCTGCCTAATGCGGTTATTGGTGCAGCAATGGGGTTACGGTTTAAAGCGGATATTCAGCCGGGGGATGTGGTACTGATCAATGGCGCTACCGGTTTTACGGGGCGTGTAGCTGTACAAATAGCTAAACACTATGGTGCAAAGAAGGTCATTGTTACAGGTAGAAACCAGCAGTCGCTGAATGATCTGTTGACGCTGGGTGCAGATGAGATAGTTTCTGTGCTGCAGGATGATGAACAATTCAAAGCACAACTTACAGCGATTCATGCGCAGACACCGGTTGATATTGTTGTTGACTATCTCTGGGGACATACGGCGGAAATGATATTGGCGTGTTTAAAGGGTGATGGTTCTTTTACAAACAGGATCAGGTATGTTTCTGTTGGTAGTATGACCGGAGATCTTATCCAATTATCTGCTGCCAATCTACGAAGTGTAAATCTTCAGTTAACCGGGTCCGGGCTTGGTGCCTGGTCGAAGCAGCAGGTTGGTTTGCTATTTAAGGAAATACTTCCTGAGATGTTTGCATTAGCCGCTGAAGGAAAACTCAAAGTAGAGACGATCAACGTTAAAATGGAGGACATCGCTGAACTTTGGAATTTAGATGTCCCGGATGGACGCCGCCTGGTTGTAACCATATAAATAATCTTTCCCCAACACTTTAAACGTTACCATATGATAGCTGCGCTATTAATCGCCGCCTGGTCATTTATTGTCCTTAGGTTTCGTAAAACATTAGTGGCCAGGTTCCGTAGATGACCTTTTGGTCACCCTTATCTATAATAAATAATACCATCTTAATTGATAAGTATACCAGTTGAATCAAGCATTCCTTCCTGAATTGCATGACGATAGGGGATTGAGGTTTTTCTTCGAAGAATATATATTATGCGCTCATACAGAGCAATCGAGTTGGTTAATAGATTGCCGATATAGCGACCAATTATTCTCGCACTTACTAACTTTAGATAGTCATTGTCATTTGTGTCATAAAGATCTAACACGTCCAGTTCCTCCTGATAGATTTTTTCATCATTAAGGTCAAAATAGACAGAAATGATATGCTCTATATCGGTAATATCCTTTGTACGTCTTGGATTATCATCATTTGCGATGATTTTAAGCAAAATAATTGCTTCCAGTGAGCACACCTTTAACTTAATATTATTCTCGAATTCGAATTCTTCAATATCGATAAACGCTTCCATAAATCCAGGTACATCTATTACAAATAATCTGGGTTTGTGCAGCAGTGTTTCTCTTAACTCATTTTCGATACCACCAAATGGTAAAAGATCTATTTCAATGCTCTGTTTATAAATAAGCTTTATCGCTTCTGTTTCATGAACAGAAAAATCACCACCGTTGACCATTGCTTCTTTAATAGCATAAAATTGATCTTCATCAGAAATCAATATTGCAATATCTACATCTTTGGTTTTCCGTTGTGGCATAAAAGTAGGATTCACAGATAAATGAATATCCCTTGCCAGAGCACCCACCAGATAAAACTCAACACCAAATTGTTTAAATATTTTCTCTGCTGCTGCAAGTAGCTCTAATACAGCCGGCAGTATAATGTTACTTTCCATACAGATAATTATTTTTGATGCGATCAGCTGTTTCCCAACTGCGACTATCAGTGCCTGCCATAAGTTCAGCATAAATAATTAGTGGAGGAGCTGTTCCTTCAGGAATACTATAATTCATCAGTAAGGACTGATCCCAATATTGCTCATATATTTCTATATTGCCACCTGGATCAGGAACTATTTTTAGTTGCTTTACTAATTCATTGGTTGTCTTGGATGTATAGATAGTAAACGTTTGCGGCTCAAGATAATCTACGAGTAAATCTGCACCCGGCTCTCCGCCCCAATAAAATCCATCAATAGATAGCTCTTTCCAATTCTTTTGTTGCTGTTCTCGCAAAAATCGAAATCTGCCTTTTATCAATTTGGGCCTTAATACTACGTGAAATAATTCAGTCCAGCGTCTGATCAATTTTTCCCTGTCTTGTAATTGGGAGAAATTATCTATATTTTCGATATAACCATTCTGCTTCAATTCTTCCAGCATTGGCCCTATGTTACCTAAAGCAATTCCTGCTGCCTGGGCAATTTCCCTGTAAGGTGCTTTTAATAGCATTTTTTGGGATAACATTACCGACAAAAATTTTAGTCCGGTTGCGCTCCATAATTTGCCGATATCTGTTTGCCTACTGGGAGTAACCTCCTTATCGTTTATGTAAATAAATATATTCGTAACATTGATATAGCAATTACCTGCCGCTTCAAGATAGTTGATAGAGGCAGCTTTCAATCTTTCCTTTTGCGGACCAGGAATATACTTCGCAACTAGCAACCATTTGTCTTTTTCGCGACCAAATTGTTGGATGATAGTTGGTATATGCGTCTGGCGGATTTCATTTTTAGCCTCAATGAAAAATTCATAAGTTTGATTACCCAAGGTGATTTCAACATATGCATCTGCCATTGGATCAGGAGAAAGCTTTTGTTTTATCTTTCCCCCTGTCAGCTTACCGAAATTTGCTATAGTATCTCTTAATAGCTCAGGTTCCTTTGTTTTGTTCATTTTTATGCATTATTCATGTTTCATGAACAATCAAATTTAATGAACAAAACTGGATAAGACAAATTTATTTATGCTGTTATACAGATGTTTATATACCGAAGAACATTCATAGCTACAATTTGAGAATAGATCATTTTAGATAGTACGAAAGAGTTTGTATTGAAAGACACAGGCTCTGAATATTTGATAAACAATAAATTCGTAAGAAAAACAATCTTACTGTGTTCCCTGAACAGGACAATTATTATTAATATAATATGCAATCATTGGAAGTAATAGTTATTAACTTCCGATATACAGAATTTCTTAAATTTGTGTTGTATAATTCCTGCTCAAATTATGAATCAGCTTGCTTCAAAAGCTGAAAAAATAGATGCATTGTGGACTTTATCAAAAAAGAATGTCATCTTTTTAAATGATTTACAACAAGAATTCAGACCCGATCTTCAAGCTTGATTCAATCAGCAATTTATGACGCACCAGGAAATGATTGCCTTTAAAACCGGTCTAAAAAGGACTGGAGAGCAACTGATAGCAGAACGGATTACGATGGCAAAATCGGCTATCGCTAACGCACAGGAGGCAGCTAATAGCGAAGGCAAAAGTTCAGCAGGTGATAAATACGAAACAGGAAGAGCGATGGGACACCTGGAAAAAGATATGTATGCACGGCAACTGGCAGAAAATATCAAGGAGCTTGACAAGTTACAGAAAGTAAATACAGATACCATTTATACCACTGCTCAGACAGGGGCCTTTGTAAAATGTCAAGACCATTCTTTTTTTATTGCAGCCGGACTGGGTAAGCAGCAGATAGATGATCAGACAATATTTTTTCTTTCACCTTATGCGCCACTTGCAGCATTATTACTACACAAAAAAGCAGGTGATAGTTTCCTCTTTAATAAAAAAGACACGGTAATCCTTGAGATTTATTAAATGTGGTCATATGCCGCCTTATTGGCAAACGCTATAGTGTTTAAAACATGAATTCTCCCGTGAATGGATCGATCATAGTGGCGATGGGAGGATCAATCTGATTATTAAGGAAAGGTAATGTGCCGATTAGATTACCACTAGGAACATGGAAACCTGGTAGCTGAACTATTCCGAATAGTAGGAATGCAGCCACTGATTCTGCAGCCTGACCTCCGGTAATTTTAAGCTCCTGGTCGGATTTAAATTCAGGGTCAGTAACCATGAAAGATAGTCCTTGCCGTTTCATGGGAATGAACCAGTTCACGTTATAACGGTAAAGTTGTCCCTGATAGCACATACCCCAGGGCTGATTAATGATATTACAGGTGCTATCATCATGTATATGGTAGGCAACTATCTTACCATACTCAACGCCTAAAGTGAAGTTTGTAACGGAGGGTACATTTTTTAAAAACTCTTTGTAACTCGTATAAATGCCGTCATTAAATTGACTGGTAGTATAGATTGGCTGCTTATAACCTCTCCATGCTATATTGAGAATTTCATCTTTCGAGTGAAAAGCAGTAGTAATATTTTGTCTGTCAGCGGCTTTCATTAAGAGGTCAATTGCCTGGGCTATATTTTCACTATGAGCACGGCTATCACGTCTGTTATCATATACCAAAGTTGTATCTATCTGGCATGAAAGCTGAAATTGCTGATTATCGGCAGAGAGGAAGGCTACGGCTTTGATATGAACATAAGCCTTGTCCACAGCACCTTCGGCTATCCGAAAAGACTGTATCAAACAAAGTAAATCCTTTCCATTATCGCTTTTGTATTGATCGCCGTATTGCTTGTTTACATATTCCTGCAGGTAATCCTGTAATGGTTTATCAGGAAGAGCTATGGACTTTTTAAAATAGTTCCTTTTGTAGGGTAGGTATCCTAAGTTCACGCTGTCTCCGCAAATGGCAATCATCTGGATGTCTTTGACGGGCATTGCAAAATGATGAACCGTAATGTTAGCATTCAGTTTTATTACCTTAGTTTTGGGTTGTTCCGGAACAGGTATAGGATTATTAGAATCATCCGGATCTTGAGCAAATGAAGGGATGAGTTGGGATAAAAGCAGTGCTACAGTTAGAAACAGTTTCATTCTATACATAGGATGCTAAAGATAATAAAATCATTCTTAGCGGAATATTTGGTTTAGGCAGAATTCCCTGAATTTATGTTGTATAATTCCTGATCAAATTATGAATCAACTTGCCTTAATATCTGGAAAAATAGGTGCATTGTGGACCTTGTCAAAAAAGGACATCATCTTTTTAAATGATTTACCACAAGAATTCAAAGCCGATCTTCAAACCTTTATTATTGGTGAAACACTTTATATGAAGGAAGGCAAGCTTGTAATTGGTAATAATTTGTATAAAAAATGGCTTAGGAAATTACAAGCTCGAGGATTCGATTATGAGATCGACTTTAAAAACAGTGATTGAAAAGAAGATAGCAGTTTAATACTTCAGGAAGCCTTACTAATTCTCCTCCTTTATAACCAACGCCTGAGGTAGCATCAATAAAAAAGGCAATGCTTTGGTATAATCAAGTTCAGTATATTCAATTCCCAGCAGGCGTATATGATTATAATACTCCTGATGTTTGATATAATAGTATTTTTCTGATTGAATAAACCATGCTGCCGGCCCTAACTTTTGCGCCAGAAACCATTTTTCCAATAAACGCGCACTTCTTCCATTGCCGTCATTCCAGGGATGTATTTTTACAAATACCAGATGGATCAAACTGGCAAAAAAGAATGTTTCCTGTATAGTCAGATCTGTTGCCAATAAAATTTCAAGATCAGCATAAAACTTATTAATTTCTGTAGCTACTTCAAAAGGAGAAGTGGCTATAGATTCTATATGCCCATCATTGGTTGTAACATACATATTCTGACTTCGGAATTTCCCCTGCCAGTTTTTTGCTACAATGTGTTTTGCCAGAATCGTATGTGCTTGTGAAATGTTTGCTTTATTGGGGATTTGATTTTGGGCAAATTCATATGCGAGATAGAGATCATCAATTTTCCGGGTATAATCAGGTTCAAATTCTATCCCGAATCTTTTATGCTTAACATAGGAATCAAGCTCAATAGTAGCACCTTCTATTTTGCTGGAATATACAGAAGCAACAGATCTATAAAAGCTGAATTCTTTGGTAGATAATGGTGCATCGGAAAGCTCGTTGTAAGCAATTGTCAATATCCCAGACGATGTCGCTGAGATATACCCGCTTAACAAATCTGCTGTTAATATTTGCAATTGCTTCATAAATTTAGGCTAGATATCCACAGGATTTAAATAATAAAGAGGTACAAACAAAAAAGGCCATTCTTTCGAATGACCTTTAATTTCTTTGGGAAGCCTTTCCCATAATTCGTACCCGGAAACGGAGTTGAACCGTCACTCCCCTTGCGGAGAACAGGATTTTAAGTCCGGCGTGTCTACCAATTCCACCATCCGGGTATCCTGGAAACAAAAAATCCAAACTGCAAGCAATTTGGAAATCTGTATCTGGAGCGGAAGACCGGGCTCGAACCGGCCACCCCGACCTTGGCAAGGTCGTGCTCTACCAAATGAGCTACTTCCGCATATCTTGTAAGAACTTTCCCGCTAAAAGAACCGTTGTTTTTTCGTTGGGATTGCAAAGATAGGAATTGTTTTGAAAAAACAAAATTCCTACCCCCTTTTTTTGAAAACTACTTCGAATATTTGTACTTGATCATCCCCAGCAACTCCTTCTTTTTACCATAACATTCCTCTCTGTCCGGCAGCCCCTGTGCAGTATAAGTGTACTTCCAGATCGTATAATTCGCCGATTGCCCGTTCACGGTAGTCATCTGTGAAACCCGCTTCTGTGCATCGTAATCGAACATATAATCCGGTAACATCTTCTGACGGGAAGGAGAGTAGCGGACAATATCCGTAAGCAGCCCCTGGTCGTTGTATTTATAGTAAATACGCTGGCTGTGTACATTGTTGCCGGATTCAAACTCTTCTGTAATCTGACCCTTTTCATTTAAGGTGAAGGTGACGATAGAAGAATCCTGAATACGGTCATTATGAAAGTGAATCATTTTGATGATATGACCCGCTGCATCGTAAATATATCTCCGCGTTTCAGTAAACTGATATTTGCTCTTCTGATCCTGGGAAACCAGGTACACTTCCGTGAGTTTTGAGGCCGAATCCCGGATGTAATTGATCACCGTGGTACTATTCTGAGAACTGTCCACTGTTTTGGTCAGATTGCCCTTCGCAGAGAAGTAAGACATCATGGTGGAATAACCCGTTGACCTCGACTGCACCTTCGATTTCATCTTCCTGTAGTTCATCAGTATCTCCCGCTCACACCTGAAATCATCATCTGATTCCATACTCGCATCCAAACTCTCCACCCACTGTACAGCGATTTTATTCTGCTTTAGTACATCAAGATTTTCCTCCGTACGTATAGTATTATGAATATCCTGGTAATAAAACTGAGCATTCGCTACCCCCTGCAGCCCCAGCGCTGCTGCTATCAGCAAAATAAGTTTTCTCATATACATATTAGATGCAAAAATAATGATTCATGAACGGAAGATACAAGAAAGATATTGTATCCAAAAAATACAATATTGATTGTCAGGCGATTGTTAGTAAGCCTATCTACTTATATTTGCAAATTCCAACATAAAAATTCCCGTAACTTAGGATATGCAACCAGAATATATTATCATACACCGGCAAATTGCCCCTTTTGTGGCACAAATACAACTAAACAGACCCAAAGAACTCAATGCGCTGAACCTGCAGCTCATGACTGAATTGAAAGAGGCTTTGAAGGTCCTGGATGCAGATGACAGTGTACGCGTGATCGTAATAAGTGGCAACGACAAAGCCTTTGCTGCCGGGGCTGATATTAAACAAATGGCCGGAAAAACTGCCATGGATATGTTTAATACCGATCAGTTCAGTACCTGGGATGCAATAAAGAAAACAAAGAAGCCGTTGATTGCAGCTGTAAGTGGTTTTGCATTGGGCGGTGGTTGTGAACTGGTCATGTTATGTGATATGATTATCGCCAGCGAAACAGCCCGCTTCGGACAACCGGAAATTAAGATAGGCGTTATGCCAGGTGCAGGGGGGACTCAACGCCTTACCAGGGCAGTAGGGAAGGCCCTCGCTATGGAAATGGTACTTACAGGTCGCTCTATCACCGCTGAAGAAGCATTGAAAGCAGGTCTCATTAACCGGGTAGTACCTGTAGAACTGTATCTGCAGGAAGCCGTAAAGCTGGCAGAAGAAATTGCCGCATTAAGCCCTTTAGCCGTTAAAATGGCCAAAGAATCTGTACTTAAAGCTTTTGATAGCTCCCTTGAGGAAGGTTTGCATTTTGAACGTAAAAACTTTTACCTGCTATTTGCCTCTGATGATCAGAAAGAAGGTATGCAGGCGTTTGTAGAAAAAAGGACACCCATATTTAAAGGAAAATGATTAATAGACAACTGACTGCTTTTTATGTGATGGCCGCTTGCATCATCGGATGTAAACAACCGGAAACAACTAATAAAATAGAAGAAAAGAAACGCGGAGCCATTCAACCCGAAACAGATACCATGATTGCTGTCAATGATACCATAGAACCACTTCAGGTGGCTTCCTGGCAGATCTTTGAACAGTATGACGGTAAATATGCTTTAGAGACAGGTATGCTCCGGAAAGAGCCGCTTAAAACGCGTATAAGCCGGTTGCTGGGAAAAGATGAACCCGTTTTTACAGAACGCTTCGATGTCACCCCTCCAGTAGAAGTGGAAGGTACCATCCTTTATAACCAGGGATGCCGGCGGCATTACTGCGGTACAGATGAAGCTGCCCTGGCTGTAGATATGAACAGGGATATCATCTATATCGGCATAGCTGTAAATGGTGTGGTAACACTATATGCAGAAAAGAATGATAATGTATATCCTGATAAACTCTTAAGATGGAAACTGAAGTTCCCGCTTAACTAACCCGTGTAGGTTCATAACTTACAAAAAAGGAAAGATAAAGGGTCCTGGACCAGCGTATCAATCCGGGCATAATCAGCGCCAGCAGAATACCATTTGTTATCAGCCAGTGATAAATACTGTCATCACGCCATGTAATGCCAAAAATGAGCCAGTACCACGCTAAATTAAACAGGGAAAACAATACCGCTACCACATAACTCACATAACCCGTTCCATACCAGAAGCCTATTTCCAGCTCGGTCTTTTGTCCGCATACGGGACAATGATCATGCATATCAAATACCTTCTTCAATACATAAGGGTTCTGGTTCTTAAACAGATCTCCCTTCCTGCATCGGGGGCATTTATTCAGCAATAAACTGGATATGTAACTCATATGGCCATTAATGGTTGCCTGCGGAGATAAATGATGGCATACCGGTAACAACTCCATTGTGTGCTGGTGCAAAGCAGCGGGGACAGGTTCTCTAAAATACTCTGGAGCTTAGTTAAACATCTCCCGATGATAAAGTCATTCTTCTCAATAATAGCTTCTACTTCTGTATAATTCTCTGCTGTCTTTAATTCCTCAACGATCTGTGATGCGTATTCGTCTGTAGTCATAATTCATGTATGAATGAGAATGCAACAAAGCTACCGCTAATTAAGAGATAAAAGAAAAAAGCCTGGTGGAATATCCACCAGGCCTGCTAAAAACTATTTAATTAAATTTCTTTCTCAACTCGTTCAGCTTCGCCTGGAAATCATTGATTGGCGCAGGAGCAGCAGGTTTAGAAGAAGAAGGCTTCTTATTACTATTATTCTCCCTGCGAGGACCAGCAGAAGGGGCCTCATTATCCTTCATAGATAAAGAAATTCTCTTTCTTGAAGGATCTACTTCCAGTACTGTCACAGTTACTTTCTGGTTCAATTTCACCGCTTCGTTGGGATTGGTAATGAACTTATTACTCAGATGAGAGATATGCACCAAACCATCCTGTTTCACTCCCACATCCACAAAAGCACCGAAATTGGTAATGTTTGTCACCACACCCGGCAATGTCATACCTACTTTCAGGTCTTCCATCGTACGAATACCGTCTGCATATTCAAAGATAGCAATCTCATCACGGGGGTCACGACTAGGTTTATCCAGCTCTTTCAGAATATCTTCCAGTGTCAGCAAACCTACTTCCTCACTCACATATTCCTTCGGATTGATTTTCTTACGTAAATCTTCTTTTGCCATCAGGTCCTGTATGGAACTTCCCTGTTTGCTGGCCATTGACTCTATCAGCTTATAACGTTCCGGATGCACTGCTGAGTTATCCAGTGGGTTATCTCCGTTCTCAATGCGAAGGAAGCCCGCACACTGTTCAAACGCTTTCTCACCCAGACGGGTCACCTTTTTCAGCTGCATACGGTTGCTGAACGCACCATTCTCTTTCCTGTACTTCACGATATTCTCCGCCAGGGAAGGACCTAAGCCGGATACATACGCTAATAAGTGTTTAGAGGCTGTATTCAGGTTCACACCTACGTTATTCACGCAGCTTACCACCACTCTGTCCAGGCTCTGTTTCAGGTTGGACTGGTTCACATCATGCTGGTACTGACCAACGCCAATCGCTTTAGGATCTATCTTTACCAGCTCAGCCAGGGGATCTATCAGCCTGCGACCGATAGAAATAGCGCCACGCACGGTAACATCATACTCAGGGAACTCTTCCCTTGCAACTTCAGAGGCAGAGTAAACGGAAGCGCCGCTTTCATTCACCATAAACACATTGATCTTCTTGCCAAAATCAATTTTCTTCACAAACTCTTCCGTTTCACGGCCTGCTGTACCATTACCTACGGCAATGGCTTCGGTGTTATATTTTTGAGCCCATTTTCTCAATAAGGCTTCTGCATCATCTCTCTTGTAATTTTTTTCCAGGGGATAAATCACATCATTATCCAGCATATTCCCCTGATCATCAAGCGCTACCACTTTACAACCAGTTCTGTAACCCGGATCCACCGCAATAACTCCCTTAGGCCCTAATGGCGCAGCTAACAACAACTGACGCAGGTTCTCAGCAAACACGTCAATCGCCTCAGCATCAGCCTTTTCTTTCGCTACTGCCCTGAACTCATTTTCCAGAGATGGGCGCAGCAATCGTTTGTAAGCATCGGCTATTGCCTTGGTTACCTGTTCGCTGCTGGCGTTGTTGCCAGTCACAAACTGTCTGTGCATGATATCCATTGCATCTTCCTCTTCCGGATTGATGGTACCGTACAGGAAACCTTCAGCTTCCCCACGTAAAATGGCCATCACACGGTGAGAAGGGATGGTATGCAGTTCTTCGTTGAAGTCGAAGTAATCCTTATACTTATTACCTTCCTCTTCCTTACCTTCTATCACTTTGGACGTCAGTTTGGAAGTGTGGGTAAATAGTTTACGCATTTTATCACGCAGCTCTGCATTTTCATTGATCCACTCTGCCATGATATCACGGGCACCTTTCAGGGCTTCCTCTGTAGACGCTACCTGTTCGTTAAGGTATTGTTCTGCAACGGATTGTGGTGCATTCTCAGATTGTTCAAAGATCAGTTTCGCCAATGGTTCCAGGCCCTTTTCAATGGCCACAGTCGCCCTGGTTTTACGTTTGGTCTTATATGGGAGATACAAATCTTCCAGTTCTGCTATCACCCAGGATTGCTCCAGTTTCTCCAGCAGTTCATCGGTCATTTTGTTCTGTTCCGTAATAGTTTTGATGATGTAGGCCCTGCGTTCATCCACCTCTTTGTATCGTTTCTGTAAATCCTCGATACGCCCTATCTGTACCTCGTCCAGGCTACCTGTCACTTCCTTGCGGTAGCGGCTGATAAAAGGGACCGTAGACCCTTCCGCCAGCAAATTCATGGTGTTCTCCGCTTGTCGCGCCGCGATGTTCAGCTCCGCTGAAATAAGCGCAATGTGTTTGGTATTCATGAATTGAAAATTAGTCGGCAAATGTAACTAAATTGGCCTATCCGTTCATAAAAAGAAATTAACATCTTCACATGCAGCCTTACCGCTTTGGACCTTATATTTGACAAATGGAAAATAATGCGGCTTTTGAAAGATTGTTACATATTATGGATGACTTAAGGGAAAAATGCCCCTGGGACAAAAAACAAACCATCCATACCCTCAGACAACAAACAATTGAAGAATTATATGAACTGGTGGATGCCATCACCGATGAAGACTGGAAATCAATGAAAGAGGAACTGGGCGACCTGCTTCTTCACATCGTTTTCTACTCAAAAATCGGTACGGAACAACAACAGTTCACCATTGAAGACGTTATTAACGGGGTCTGTGAAAAACTGATCACCAGGCATCCACATATCTATGGAGATGTAAAAGTGGATAACGAAGAACAGGTGAAACAAAACTGGGAGAAAATAAAATTAAAAGAAGGAAAAACTTCTGTTCTCAGTGGAGTACCCAAAGCACTTCCTGCATTAGTAAAAGCCATGAGATTGCAGGGCAAAGCCAAACAGGTAGGATTTGAATGGGAGAATAGCCGGCAGGTATGGGATAAAGTAAAGGAAGAGATGGATGAATTACAGGAGATGGTAGAAAAAGGGACAGAGAAAGATATAGAAGCTGAATTCGGAGATGTGCTGTTTTCTTTAATTAACTATTCCCGTTTCTTACACATCGATGCAGAAAATGCACTGGAACGTACCAATAAAAAATTCATCCGCCGTTTTCAATACATAGAAAAAATGGCTACTGAAAAAGGGAAATCCCTGGATGAAATGTCACTGGTGGAAATGGATGAACTCTGGAACGAAGCAAAAAAAACTGAATAATTGTTAGATATAAAAGAAATAAGACTTTTCTTCATCCGGCATGGATACCTGCTGATTATTGCTGCCTGGTTATTTACTTTTTCCTTTCTTTTCAGCAATTACTGGTCGTACTATTCTTCCCCGCAGGGAGTAAAACGCAGCCTGGAAAAAAGTATCCGTCAACGGGAACAATCATTCATAGAACTTACAGGAGATTCTGTATTACTCAATGATATTTTTGCAAGAAAATATAATGAAAAAGAGGTAAAACTCCTGGACAACCAGGACTTCTACGTATTTGCATACGATAGCAGTTCTGCCGGTCGCTGGCTTGTATACTGGAGTACCAACCTAGTACAGCCGGAAGAGAAGCAGGCACCTCTTGTCCCTGGTACCCGTTTCGTAAAGTTGAAGAACGGGTATTATGAGATGATCTGTAAAAAGATAAGAAGTAGGGATAGCCACGACAGATACCTTATCGGTGCCATCCCGGTGATGATGGAATACAGTATCAGCAACAACTACCTGGTAGATCACTTTTATGATAAACCGGCGCTGGGGCCTGAATATTCTATTAATTTACGCCCCAAAGGTATTCCCGTTTTAAACGGCCAGAACCTAATACTCTTTTATCTGAACTATGACAGAACAATGGATGCTGGTCCGCCCAACATCCTCAGTGTCATTTTACGTGTATTAGGTTGTATCTGTGTACTCATATTTATCAACTTGTTTGCGGCCATGCTCGCAAAGCAAAAGAACCCGCTCTACGGGTTTCTTTTCCTGTTTGGGGTGATCTTCTTCTTCCGTATTCTCAGTTATTTATATCCATTCCCTTTTAACTTACGCGAACTCAATATATTCACTCCGCTCATTTATGCGAAAGATGAGATCTTCCGCTCATTGGGCGATCTCTTATTGAACGTATTACTTACATTCTGGTTATTACTGTTTTTCCGTGAACACGTAAAAACCATTAAACCGCCGGTAGTAAAGAACTTATGGCAGCAAAGACTGGTCATTATACTGGCCAGTTTACTCATGTATATCGTCGGACAATTCCTCTCGGAATTAATCCAGAGTCTTGTAATCGACTCCAAGATCTCTTTCGATGTAGCTAACTTTTTCAGCCTGAATGAATACAGTATTATAGGATTTATCATCCTCGGATTTATCTCCTTTAGTTTTCTGTTTTTCTCACAGATCATTAACTACCTGCTGAACGAGCTGACGAATTTCCGACATCGTACCAAGTACATTTTCGTAGCAGTAGTAGGGATTGTATGGTTGTTATTCAGGATTCACAACCAGGAAATCTATTACTCGGTAGTGTTGGTAGTATGGCTGATATTATACGTTGTACTACTTGATATTTTGTCTGTTCGTTTTGAGAATAGTTTGGCCACGGTACCTTTTCTTTTCTGGTTGTTTTTATTAACGATTACCACTTCAGCGGTATTGGTATATTATAATGATCAAAAGGAGATTTCATTGCGTGAGAGGATGGCCATAGAGTTATCGAAGCAGAAAGATCCTTACCTGGAGATGCTGCTGACGGATGTGACGAAACAGATGGAGAATGATGAACTGCTGCAATTATTCTTCCAGCAGAACAACGTGAGCAACATGCCCAGGGCTATGCTGGAAAATGAACTCAAACAAAAATATTTCAAAGGATATCTGGGGCGCTTTAACGTTACTTTCTATGCATTCGATGAAAATGGAATGCCGATTTATGGGGGAGATACCAGTAGTTTCTCTATTCTTAGCAGGCGTATGCTGGTGGAGTCGGAACTGATAGGTAATGATCTTTATTATAATGAACGTGGTTTCAACGACTTCAGTTATATAGGCCGGAAAGACTTCTATCGTAATGGGATAAAATCCGGTTACCTGGTGTATGAGTTAACACCGGCAGTGGTAAATACACAACGTCTTTACCCGGAATTATTAGTAGATGGAGAGATATATGATCCGGAAAAGGAATCTTCTGTTCCGTATTCATATGCTATATATGATAAGGGGCAACTGGTGATCAACAATAATGATTATCCATTTGAGGTAAAATTGTATACATCGGATTTACCCAAAGAAGAGATAGCGATTCGCTCCGTAAACGGTTTTTCAGAGATGACCTACAAAGCATCCAGGGATAAAGTAGTGATAGTCGTCAAGGAGAACAGGAGTTTTGTGGAGTTTATCACCCTCTTTGCCTACATGTTTTGTCTTTTCCTGCTGATCATTGTTATCTACCGGGTGCTTGATCTGCTTGTTAAAGCACGTATGCGTATCGGGAATCTCAAAGCGCTGGTTAACATCAGTATTCGTAAAAAGGTACACGGTACTATCATTTTTATTGTCGTATTTGCCTTTATCATTTTAGGTCTTACTACGATATTATTTTTTATAGATCGTTCAGAGAGAGAGAATAAGGAGAGATTAAGCCATACTATTAACGAAGTAACCCATGATGTAGAGAAAGTATTTTCCACCCAAAGGATGTTTGATGATCTGGATGATCTCTATGATCCTATTTTCCAGGCGAGTCTTTCTTCGGCTATCAGTGAAATTGCAGATGACCGTGCTTTGGATATCAACGTGTATGACCGGGATGGTAATCTGCAGATTACTACCCAGCCTTTAATTACCGAAAAGGGATTGTTATCCAGGAAGATCAATCCTGATGCTTATCTGCATTTATACAGGGAACAGAAAATCCAGTGGATTCAGCGGGAAACGATCGGTTCTATGAACTATCTGTCTGGTTATGCTCCTTTGCGCAGTAACGGGGAAATCTTTGCTTATCTGAACGTTCCTTACTTTGCTACACAGACAGAACTAAATCAGCAGATTTCCAATTTCCTGGTAGCGCTGATTAACTTTAATGCATTTATCTTCCTGATAGCTGGTTTACTGGCTTTGCTGATCACTAATTCTATCACCAAATCGTTCTCCCTGGTAACGGAGAAACTCCGGCATGTGAGTCTGGGACAACAGAATGATGAAATAGAATGGTCTAAGGATGATGAGATAGGCGCCCTGGTAAAGGAATATAACAAGATGGTGCGCAAACTGGAAGTGAGTGCGGCCAGACTGGCGAAGAGTGAGCGGGAAGGAGCCTGGAGGGAAATGGCCCGGCAGGTAGCCCATGAGATCAAGAATCCGCTTACACCGATGAAGCTGAGTATCCAGTATTTACAGCGGGCTATTGACAATGATGCACCTAATGTAAAGCAACTGTCTCATAATGTGGCGCGTACGCTGGTAGAACAGATAGATCATCTTTCAAATATTGCATCAGATTTCTCTGCTTTCTCCAGGATTGATGAGTCTAATGATGAGGTATTGCTCTTAAATGAAGTACTGCATTCTCTGAAGGACCTCTACCAGAGCCATCAGAACTGCAATATTCACTTTAATCCACCGGGGCATGCCTTTTATGTATTTGCGGATAAGACGCAGATGAACAGGCTGTTTACCAACCTGTTGCAGAACGCTATCCAGGCTATTCCGGAAGACAGGGAAGGAGAGGTGAATATTAGTATGAATGAGGTAGAGCAGGGCTGGGTGGTGATCAGTGTATCAGATAACGGGGATGGTATTCCTCCTGAGATCCAGTCTAAAATCTTCGTACCTAACTTTACTACAAAGAATTCCGGTACCGGCCTTGGCCTGGCTATGTGTAAAAACATTGTGGAGCAGGCGCATGGGGAAATCAGTTTTGAAACACAATTGACAGTAGGGACTACTTTCTACGTCAAACTCCCATTAATAAAAGAACAGGTGTGAGAGGCTCGTTAGGGCCTCTCATAACTCCCCCAAAGCTCCGAAGGAGCTTTGGGCAATCTCCTTTATCTCAAACTCAATCCGTTATAAAACAAAAATACCGGCTGTCTTTCAACAACCGGTATCGAATACCTTTTAGGTTTTAATAGGAAGTAATTATTTCACTAAGCTCTCACGGATCTTGTCCACAAGTTTAGATTCATGTACTTTTTGTGCCAGTGTGATCATGTTTTTGAAGGCTACTGATTTGGCTATACCATGACCAATGATCACTGGTTTATTAACTCCCAGTACAGGAGTACCGCCAAAGGTCTCATGGTCAAACATGTGCATGTACTCGTCATCGATATTACGTCTTACCGCCATATCATGAATTGACTCAGCCATTTTAAGCACCACATTACCAGTAAAACCTTCACAAACAATTACATCTGCTTTGTTAGTGAAAATATCCCGTCCTTCCACATTACCAATAAAGTTCAGCTGTGGATGTTCCTTCAGCAACGGATAGGTTGCCTGCGCCAACAGATTACCTTTACCTTCCTCTTCTCCGATATTCAATAATCCTACGGTAGGATTAGCGTTATTCAGGATATGTTTGGAATAAAGAGCGCCTAATACAGCAAACTGTACCAGGTTCTCAGGTTTGCAGTCCGCATTGATACCAACATCCAGTAATACTCCATAACCACTGCCGTCCCGGGGAACAAGAGTGGAAATTGTAGGACGTTGTATACCTTCAATTACTTTAATGGTGTAAACGGTACCAACCATCATAGCTCCGGAGTTACCGGCGCTGATAAAGGCGTCTATTTTGCCGTTCTGCAAAAGATAGAAGCCAATACTGATAGAAGACTGAGGTTTTTCCTTCAGTGCTTTGGTAGGATGTTCATCCATCCCGATTACCTGGGATGAATGAACAACTGAATATTTTGATTGGTCTAACTGTGCTTCTGCTAATAAAGGGGCTAAAGCCACTTCATCACCAATAAGCACCAGATGTACATCTGTAGCACCAGATTCTAAAAATACTTTTACTCCTTTTACTGCTTCCAGGGGTGCAAAGTCGCCACCCATCATATCGAGCCCGATTCTCATGAACTTTAGATTTGTCTGATTTGCGTCGGGGGTAAAAATAGTAAAATTATTTAGTGCTGCTTTGTTTTTCCAATACTACTTTACCTCTGTAGTACAGTTTGTTCTCAACCCAGTGAGCGCGATGTCTCAGGTGCACTTCGCCGGTAGCGCTATCGGTGCTTAAAGTATCAGCGAAGGCCTTGTAATGCGTTCTTCTCTTTGCTGATCTTTGCTGAGAATGTCTGCGTTTCGGATTTGGCATTTTATTTAATTTTAATTGTCTGTGTTTAAATGTTTGTTTGCCCGCCATTTACGGCAATGTCAAGCCTCACGGAGCGCAAAATTATCAATTCTGACGGAACTTATCTAAATCTTTCCAGATTGGATTGTCTTTTTCTCCGGATTGCTGACTCATATTCTCCAGCATCTCCAGTATTTTCGGGTCACAACCGCTCTTCCCATCGCTGTTATCCGGATGGATACGCTGCATGGGTATACTCAGGTTGATGAACTCATAAATCCATTCGGCCACATTTAAATGGGATTCCGTCTTGGAGATATACGCCACATCTGCATCTTCCTCATCAATCATCTCCTCAGGATTGTCAACCAGCTTTACTACCTGGTTGAAATCATCCCACAATTGTAACACAAATGGTTGCCCGCACCGATCACAATTTACAGTTGCCTTACCGCCGATCTCAAATTTGAGCAGGAAGAAATTGTTATTCTTTTCCAATAACAGCTTCACCGTAGCCTCACAATTCGTAAAATCCTGCGGACCATAGTTTTCAAAAAAACTATCCGTAATTTGGTACTGAAATGTATGCTCTCCGGGTTTTAGCCCCACAAAGGCAATCTCAAATTCACGGAGTGGTTTCATAAAAAAATCCTCACTTTTAGAGGGATGCAAAGGTAATTAAATATTCGCAATTGCAAAAATTTCCTAATTTTGTTGATTCTCAATATGTATATTTATATATTGTATGTAGTAATTATGTACTTTCCCCAGCTGGTAAATGAATAATGGCAAAAGCCCAAACCAACAAAGTTACACAAAAGCAAACCATAGCCAACAACTCCGCAGTTGCGGACCATGCTATTTTTTCATTGCCCATCAACCTTTTCCTGCAAAACAGTAATGCTGGCATCCTGCTCACTGATGCTCTTCACCGCTTCATCTGGTGTAATAATGTATTCCTGAGGGATGCTGATACAGATGCTTCTGCTATCATAGGCCAACCCTTTAAAGAAGTGATGGCACATATGGCCACCCTGATGCTGCACCCGGAAGAGTTCATTACCAGGATGGAAGACCTTCGTAAAAAGAAGAAACCCTGCCAGGGCCTTGAACTCGTCCTTACAGATAACCGTATATATGAGGTAAGTTATATCCCCCTGCTTGATAAACGCCGCTTCAACGGTAGTATCTGGCAGATAGTAGATGTCTCCAGGCACAAAATGATGAAGTCCAACCTGGAAAAAGCCCGGAACCAGGCTGAAGAGGCCAGGGGGGCCCAAAAGGAATTCCTGGCCAGCATGAGCCACGAAATCCGTACCCCACTGAATGTTATTATAGGTATGACCCACCTGCTGGGGGAAACCGATCTGCGGGATGAACAACAGGATTATATCAATATCCTCAAACATTCTTCGGGTATCCTGCTGGGGCTGATATCAGATATCCTGGACATCTCCCGCATAGAAGCAGGGGAACTCCAGGTGAACCAGCGGGAATTCAATCTTACAGAACTTATACAGTCGCTACGCCATACCTTCGAACTGAAAATGGGGCAGCGACCCATTAAAATATCCGCTGTTATAGACACGGAACTGCAAAACCTGCTGGTAGGGGATGATATGTTACTGAACCAAATCCTCATGAATTTGTTAGGTAATGCAGAGAAGTTCACCAGAGAAGGGGAAATTGCCATTAAAGTGACACTGGAAAGCTGGCAGGACGACAAACTCTGGGTGCAGTTCAAAGTATGTGATACCGGTATAGGGATCAGGAAAGACAGGTTAGAACTCATCTTCCGCAGCTATAAACAAGCCGAACAGGAAATAAGAGAAAAATACGGAGGCACTGGCCTGGGTCTCGCCATCTCCAAACAACTCGTTGAATTACAAGGGGGTACCATCCAGGTGATCGATGTTCCGGGTTTCAGTACCTGCTTCTCTTTCAATCTGCCTTTCATTAATACAAAGAAGTCGGCCACACAGGTGGCAGGTGCCGGTAGTCAGAGCAGAAAAGCCAACTTCTCAGGAGCTAAAGTCCTTGTCATAGAGGATAATCCCATGAATCTGAGATACATCATCAGCCTGCTGGAGAAATACAACATCCATCACCAGCTGGCTACAAATGGTCCTGATGCGCTTTATTTTCTGGACTCCAGGCAATACGACCTCGTACTGCTGGATATTCGTATACCGGGACTGAATGGCCTGGAACTGGCCATAAAGATCAGGGAAGATGAGGATAAGCCAAATGTGGCAACGCCTTTGGTTGCAACCACCGCACTTGCCATGGAAAGTACCTTTACACAGGCCCGTCAGGCAGGGATCACAGATATCCTTACAAAGCCCTACACACCGGACCAGCTGTTACAGGTACTTAATAAATATCTGAATGATGATGAAACAGAAATAATAATGGAAGAAGCTACAAACATAGACGGATTCGAATTTCATGACGAACTGGACGTAAAGTATCTCAATACTTTATACGAGAACAACATTTCGTACGCTGCTGACCTGTTTGAAATATTTCTGAAAACAGTAAAGGATGAAATGATTAAAATCAAGAAACTCGTTACTGACAGGGATTGGGAACAACTGAAATTCCAGGTACATAAACTGAAACCGAACTTTGCCATGGTGGGTCTTACCTGGATCAGCAGTAACATGCAACAACTCGAGAATACACTGAATAACAATACCATCCCCCCTCTGGAAGATGTGGATACACTATTCAGGAATATTTCCCTTGATCTTGAAAAATTCTATCCGATTATAGAAAAAGAATACGAACGTATGAAAGAACTGGAAAGCGGTAGCGCTAACTAAAAAGCATTCAGGATCTCCTTCACATTATTATGATAATTACCTCCGAACAATAACAGATGCACCATCAGGGGGTAGAGCTGACATACACTTATCCGCTGTTTCCACTCAGGTGCCAGCGGGAACATCGCCTCATAAGTATAATAAAAACGGGTATCGAAACCTCCAAACAACCTGGCCATCGCCAGATCCATCTCCCTGTTCCCGTAATACACAGAAGGGTCATAAATACAGGCTTTCCCATCTCTGCCTACCATGAAATTCCCCGACCATAAATCCCCATGCAGCAATGCAGGCGGTTCATCAGGGAAAATATTGGGTAAATGCCGCCACAACTTCTCCATCTTCTCCACCATGTCCTTGTCCAGCAGATGTTTATCATAAGCTGCCCTTGTCAGTGGCTGTAAACGGTTAAATGCATAAAACACAGACCAACTGCTGTAAGGCGAGTTATACTGCTTCATGGTTCCGATATAGTTCGTTTCGGGGAAACCGAAATGAGGCTGGCTATTCCTGTGCATTCTCGATAAGCTCGCGCCAAAATTCTCCCAGAAGTCGGGATTAGCGCCCCCTTTCTCCATAAACTCCGTCAGCAGAAAACCTTTTTCGCCTACCGTACCGTGATATAAAGGTCTGGGTACCGACACGGTATTCGTCTCACGCAATGCAGATAACCCGTTAAACTCCCTGGCAAACATTTCCGGATAACTACGGGAACTGTTCAGCTTCAAAAAGAATAAGCCTTCCCCCGTAGAGAGCTTATACGTTTCGTTAATATCTCCGCCAGGTATTTTTTCTGCGTAATTAATCTGTATTTTCACGCCCGACTGACAGGTAAGTGCTGTTGCAAGTTCGCCCAGTAAAATCTCATCTGTCATCTTCTCGCGGATTAGTATGGAAACAAAAACAAAAATCAGGCATACAGGAGTACGTATATTGATCACCGTATCGTGTATACTGTTGCTTAAAGTATTGTTCGGAGTCAGCCAGAGGTTCGCTGGTTTCTACTTTCATAGGTTTTACGTTTCAATAAGTATGTTGTTTCGACAGGTACTGGGGAAAGTTCCTTTCAGCATCGGCGACGTAATTTATATCGCCTGGATTATAACTGCTTGTATTTATTTGTTAAAACTATGTTATAATATCCTTAAAGCAAAATGGTATAACGTGCTATTTTTGTTGTTAAGAGGTACCCAGGCCATACTGGGCCTGTACCTGGCCTTTCTTGTACTATGGGGGTATAACTATGACCGGGACTCCCTGGAAGAAGATATGCAACTGCAGGTAAGTGATTATAATACAGACCAGTTATACCGTCTCACAGATACTTTACTGGTGCAGCTCAACCAGCATAAAATAGCCCTGGGAGATTCCGTAAAGGCTACCCACCCTGGTCCGGACAGCGCAAAATTATTTGAAAAAGCCATTGAAGCATACACACTGGCAGCTCCTAAGTGGCCCAGTGTCACTTATAAACACCCTTGTATCAAACCTTCGTTGTATGGTACCTGGCTGAATTATATGAATGTAGGGGGGTATCTGAACCCTTTCACCGCCGAAGCCCAGGTGAATATCACCACTCCGGGTTTCCTGCACCCTTTCACTATCTGTCATGAAGTTGCTCATCAGGTCGGTTATGCACCAGAGGAAGAGGCTAATTTTATCGGATATCTGGTAGCTAACAATTATCCCGATGAACGTTTCCGATATGCAGCTAACTTTGAGATGTTTATGTACAGCATCCGGCAACTGGGCAGGGAAGATACCACCCTGGCTGGTCAGTTATGGCGAAGGGCAGTTCCCGGTGTAAAAGCCGATCTGCATCAGCTGAGGGTCTTCAATGATCAGTATCGCAGCCGTGTAGACGACTACACCGCTATCATCTATGATCAGTATCTCAAGGCTAACAGACAGGAGAAAGGGATCCGCAGCTACAGCGAAGTAGTGGGCTGGCTCGTTGCTTATTTCAAGATAAAATAAATCTCAGGACATGAACGCAGAACAAGAACGTTTAGGACAATCAGGCTGGAAAAAATGGGGTTCTTATGTAAGTGACAGACAATGGGGGACCGTAAGAGAAGATTATAGCGCTAATGGGGCTTCCTGGGATTATACCACACACGATATGGCCCGTAGTAAAACCTGGCGCTGGGGAGAAGATGGTATCGCAGGCATATCAGATGATAAACAAAACCTCTGTTTTTCATTAGCCCTCTGGAATAAAAAAGACCCCATCCTGAAAGAAAGATATTTCGGTCTTACCAATGAACAGGGCAATCATGGAGAAGATGTAAAGGAACTGTACTACTACATCGACGCTACCCCCACACACTCCTACATGAAAATGCTGTATAAATATCCACAGCAGGAATATCCCTATCAACGGTTAATAGACGAAAATGCGAGGAGAAGTAAGGATGAGGAAGAGTTTGAATTACTGGATACAGGGCTATTCGACGAAAATAAATACTTCGATGTATTCGTGGAATACGCTAAAGGAGATGTAGAAGATATACTGATAAAAATAACGGTCCATAACAGGGCAAATGAAGCAGCCAGCCTGCATGTAATCCCCACTTTATGGTTCAGAAATACATGGGTATGGGGCCGGCACGATTACAAACCAGCCATGTGGCAGATAAATCAGCAAAGCATACAGCTGAAAGATGAAAGACTGGCAGTACAATATCTGCATCAGCAAGGTAATGGGAAAATAATGTTTTGTGAGAATGAAACAAACAATGTTCGCCTGTACAATGTTGCCAGCAACACCCCTTATCCAAAAGATGGGATCAATGATTATATCATTCACGGCACTAATACCATCAACCCTGTAAAGGAAGGAACGAAGGCCGCTATAGATTATGATATCACCATACCAGCACAGGGCGAATACACCATTACCCTGCGGCTGACAGATAAAGATAATTTCGGAACAGATTTCAATGCCATCTTCGAACAGAGAATTAAGGAGGCAAACATTTTCTATAATGATTTACAAACCGATATTAAAGATCAGGACGAAAGACTGATACATCGTCAGGCACTCGCCGGTATGCTATGGAATAAACAATTCTATAGCTATAAGGTAAAACAATGGCTGGAAGGAGATCCTGCTATGCCCACACCACCTAAAGAACGCCTGACAGGCCGTAACAGCAATTGGAAGCAATTGTATAATGATGATGTGATCAGCGTTCCCGATAAATGGGAATTTCCCTGGTATGCAGCCTGGGACCTGGCTTTCCACTGCGTAACCCTGGCCCTGATAGATCCTGACTTCGCTAAAGAACAACTATTATTGCTTACAGAAGAATGGTATATGAATCCTTCCGGTGGATTCCCTGCATATGAATGGGCATTCGGAGATGTAAATCCACCTGTACATGCAGGAGCAGTATATCGCGTCTTTAAACTGGATGCCAGTATCAAAGGGAAGAAGGATTACTTTTTCCTGGAAACGCTTTTCCACAAACTGATAATCAATTTCACCTGGTGGGTGAACAAAAAAGATAACACAGGCAGCAATATTTTTGAAGGTGGTTTCTTGGGGCTTGATAACATAGGGATATTCGATCGTGGTTTACCATTACCGGATGGTATGCGGGAAGAACAGGCAGATGCTTCCAGCTGGATGGCGGTATATGCATTGAACATGCTGCACATCGCTCTGGAACTGGCTACTTTCAATAAGTCATACACCGGTATGGCTACGAAATTCCTCGAACACTTCATGTACATAGCAGGTGCGATGGCCAGTATGGGAGAGGGGGATAGCGGACTATGGGATGAAGAAGATGAGTTTTTCTACGATCAGATACGCATGTCTGACAATAGTATCGTGAAACTGAAAATAAAGAGTATGGTGGGATTGATCCCGCTCTTCGCCGTAGAAGTCATCACCAAAGAAACATTAAAGGAGAACCCTGTCTTCGAAGAACATATGTCATGGTTCTTACGGCACCGGCCCGACCTGGCCAAGCTGGTATCCCGCTGGTACGAAGAAGGAAAAGAGAATAAACATTTACTGAGTTTACTCCGTGGACATCGCATGAAAAGGATCCTCAGTCGTATGTTAGACGAAACAGCATTCCTGAGTGATTATGGTATAAGAGCTTTATCAAAAGAATATCAGGATAACCCCTATAAGATAACCCAAAGGGGTGTTGAACTGACGCTTAAATATGCTCCCGGAGAAAGCGATAGTTATACTTATGGCGGTAACTCAAACTGGCGTGGCCCTATCTGGTTACAGATGAACTTCCTCATCATTGAAAGTCTGCGTAAGTTTCACTTCTTTTATTCAGATGATTTCAAGATAGAATACCCCACCGGTTCCGGTAAATTTATTTCACTAAAAGAAGTGGGAACAGAACTGGCCGGTCGTTTACTGAAAATATTCCTGAAAGATGAGAACGGGAAAAGACCGGTATTCGGTAACAATGAAAAATATCAGAAAGATCCGCACTTTGCAGACCTGATATTATTTCATGAATATTTTCATGGTGATAATGGTAAAGGAATAGGCGCGTCTCATCAGACAGGATGGACAGGGCTTGTGGCGAATCTTATCAAAATGAAAAACAGTAATCCCTGATTAATTCAATAATAATACGTTTACACTTCTCTGTAAGATATTAAAAGCGATTTCTGCCATCAGATTCTCTTTATCCAGTGTAGGATTTACTTCTGTAATTTCGAAACAGCATATTTTACGATGCTGCATGAATTTAGAGATCAGGTCCTCCACTTCTCTTTCTCTCAGTCCATTGGTTACCGGGGTACCGGTACCTTTGGAGATAGAGGCATCCAGGCTATCTACATCAAAAGAAACATAGATATACTCACAATCACTTAAGTAACGGAATACGGAGCGGGCTACCTGCTCTGGTCCTTTACGGCGTACCTCACTGGTAGTAATGATCTTCATCCCGTATTTCTTAATCAGGTGTTCTTCTTCTTTCTCATAATCTCTGAGGGAGATGAACACGATATCTTCCGGTAATATTTTTGGAGCGATACCACCTATATTTTTAAGTGCATCCCATGCTTTGAGTGTATGGTCATCTACATCATGCACTTTACAGTCGAGGTTATCTTCCGCAATAGACACCGCTACCGGCATCCCATGCATGTTCCCTGAAGGCGTAGTAAAAGGAGTATGCAGATCGGCATGTGCATCTATCCAGATAGCGCCTATTTTAGCCTGTGGGCGGGCCATCTTTAGCCCTGCAATAGTAGCGCCCGCCGTGCTGTGATCCCCGGAAAGAATAACCGGGAACAGGTTCGCTTTGATCGTTTCACTTACACTTTTGCTGATTCTTTCGTATAAGGTAAGGGTACCTTTAATACGTTTGGCATAGGGTGATTCAATAGGTTCAAACAGTAGTTTGTTCTCTGTTTCTATCGTTTCTGTAGGGAAATGCACAAAAAAGTTGCTCATAAAATCAAGCGCTGCAATTTTGATAGCTTCTACACCCAGGCTCGCGCCGCGTGTTCCTGCCCCTATTTCCGATTTTACCTCAATGATCTTAATATTCTTCATAAAAGGTTGTTCTTCCTGAATCAGCAATCTAATGGATTTTAACAGAACACCCTGGTTACCGGACTGTTAAGGCGTATACTCCCCAGGCATAAACGCTAAAGCAATTGCAATAAGGATGCTGTATCTTCAAATAATCTTTAATATTTCAAGGATAATGATGGATAACGTGCAATTTTACGGGATGCATTTTTTTAGTAGAGGCTGAAATGCTAATTTGAGAGGATTGGTATACAAAAACACGTTAAAACACATTCCTGTCCTTTCACAGCACCAAAAAACAATTTATGGACTTTCAACTCACTGAAGAACACCTCATGATCCAGAAAGCGGCAAGAGATTTCGCCGTTAACGAACTATTACCCGGTGTAATTGAACGCGATGAAAAACAACAGTATCCTGCAGAACAGATCAAAAAACTCGGGGAATTAGGATTTCTGGGGATGATGGTTGATCCGAAATACGGTGGGGCCGGACTGGATACTATCTCTTATGTACTGGCCATGGAAGAGATTTCCAAGATAGATGCCTCTACCTCAGTATGCATGAGTGTAAATAATTCATTGGTTTGCTGGGGCCTGGAAACCTTTGGCTCTGAAGAACAGAAACAACAATACTTAGTGCCTCTGGCTACCGGTCAGATGACCGGCGCCTTCCTGCTTAGTGAGCCGGAAGCAGGTTCTGATGCTACTTCCCAGCGTACCCTGGCAGAAGATAAAGGCGACCATTACCTCGTAAATGGTACCAAAAACTGGATTACCAATGGTAGCAGCGCCAGTGTATACCTGGTTATTGCCCAGACTAACCCCGAAAAAGGCAGTAAAGGTATCAACGTATTAATAATAGAGAAAAACACACCCGGTATTACAATAGGCGCTAAAGAGAACAAACTGGGGATTCGTGGCAGTGATACACATAGCATCATGTTCCAGGATGTGATTGTTCCTAAAAAGAACAGGATAGGGGAAGATGGGTTTGGATTCAAATTCGCGATGAAAACCCTGGGAGGTGGCCGTATTGGTATTGCTTCACAGGCACTGGGTATTGCCAGTGGCGCTTATGAACTGGCGCTGAAATACTCCAAACAGCGTAAAGCGTTTGGTAAGGAGATCAGTCAGCACCAGGCTATCCAGTTTAAGCTGGCAGATATGGCTACGCGTATAGAAGCAGCGCGCCTGCTTTGCTTTAAAGCAGCGCTGGATAAAGATAATCATGCTGATTATACATTGAGCGCCTCCATGGCAAAGGTTTTTGCCTCTGAAACAGCGATGTGGGTGACTACAGAAGCTGTGCAGGTACATGGCGGTTATGGCTATGTGAAAGAATATCATGTAGAACGCCTGATGCGGGATGCTAAAATCACGCAGATTTATGAAGGCACCAGCGAGGTACAACGTATTGTTATCAGCAGGGCTATCCTCAGCTAATAAGTTTTTAGGTGCAGGGCGAAGCCCTGCACCTAAAAACCTTTATTTTTGTCGAACTATGTCAGTCAATCTATCAGCTTATAACAAGATCAAAGAACAGCTTAAACCTTATAATGCAAAGCTGGTAGCGGTAAGTAAAATAAAGCCTGCGGCAGATATTCAGGCATTATATAACCTTGGGCAGCGCATCTTTGGCGAAAACTACGTACAGGAACTACAGGAGAAACAGGCCTTATTGCCGACAGATATTCAATGGCATTTTATAGGGCACCTGCAAAGTAATAAGGTAAAATACATTGCCCCTTTTGTTACTATGATCCATGCGGTAGACAGCATGAAACTGCTGGAAGAGATCAATAAACAGGCTGTTAAATTTAATCGTACTATCGAATGCCTGTTACAGGTACATATAGCTGAAGAGGAAACTAAATTCGGTCTCAGCGAAAAAGAACTGGAAGAATTGCTGGAACAATGGCGTGAGCAGCAGCAAGATCTTCCTAATATCCGTATTGCCGGCCTGATGGGCATGGCGACCAACACAGATAACCTGGAGCAGGTAAGGAAAGAGTTTAATCATCTCAAAAGTCTTCAGACAAGCCTTAAAGCCTGTTTCTTTGCGGATCAGGATACTTTCAACGAACTTTCTATTGGCATGAGCGGCGACTATACTATAGCCCTGGAAGAGGGGAGTACTATGGTACGTATAGGTAGTATGCTTTTTGGGGCGAGAATCTGATGGGTGCAGGGCGAAGCCCTGCAAAACCCCCTTCAATCTATCCATCCTAAAACCACTACAGCAGTCTGAAAAGTATTTCTTATCTTTACCCTACTGATCTAATAGGATATATGGTAAAGAGATTTTTATTTTTATTATTAGCCGTGCCAACACTCACTTTCGGCTTGCAACTTGAAAAATGGGATTTAGAAAAAGGTACCTGGCAGGCTCGCCTGCACCGCAAAGACGGAGCCGATATCATCTTTAATTTTGAAGTAAAAGACAGCGCGCAGAAAAAGATCATATACATCTTAAATGCCCACGACCGTCTCCTGGTAGACGACGTAAAAGTATTAGGAGATTCGATCTTCATAAAAATGCCTTTCTTCGATTCCGAATTTAAAGCCGCATTTCGCCCCAATGGCGAAATTGCCGGTACATGGACCCGCCATCTCGCAAATAATGATGTCAGCATCCCTTTCTCCGCAGTATACAATATAAAAGAACGCTTTAAGCAGCATGAGGCTGCTAAAAACAATATAACAGGTCGCTGGTCCACCTATTTCGTCTCACCAGGCAAAGATTCTTCCTTTGCAGTAGGAGAGTTTAAACAAAAAGGCAACACCGTCTATGGGACTTTCCTCACTTCTACCGGAGATTACCGCTTTCTGGAAGGCATTGTAGACGGCGATACCCTCAAACTTTCTACATTTGATGGTTCTCATGCCTATTACTTCACCGCACTGGTAAACAATAATACCCTGGAAAACGGGGTGTTCTATGCCGGTATTGGTGATGGCAGAGAAGGCTGGACAGCTCAGAAAGATGATAAGGCCGCTTTACCGGATGAAAGAACACTGGCTACTGTAAAACCGGGTAATAATCGCCTCGATTTCTCTTTCCCCGATCTTACCGGAAAGAAAGTGGGCATTCATGATAAACGCTTTGAGAATAAAGTAGTGGTAATTACCCTGATGGGGTCCTGGTGCCCCAATTGTATGGATGAAACAGGATTTCTGTCCAGTTGGTACAAACAAAATAAGAGCAGGGGAGTAGAGGTAATAGGATTATCTTATGAACGTACTACCGACTTTGAAAAATCTAAAAAAGCATTGGAAGGATTCCTGAAAAGATTTGATGTATCATACCCTGTTTTAATTACCGGAGTAACGCCTTCAGATCCGCAAAAAACAGAAAAATCATTACCTCAGTTAACAGGTATCAAAGGATTTCCTACTACTATCTTCATAGATAAAAAAGGAATTGTAAGAGAAGTACACACTGGCTTTAATGGCCCTGGAACAGGTACTCACTACGAAGAGTTTAAAAAGGAATATAATAAGCTGGTAGATGATTTACTGGCGGAAAAATAAGCATAAAAAAAGAGGCGGTGATCATATCACTGCCTCTTTTTTTTATTGTCGCTTTGCCATCAATATTTAACCAGCTACTTCTTTTTTGAACTTGCTATAATGTGCAATGCTCTCATTTATCAGTGTCATAATACGTTCGCGGGCATCATCTTTCAAGCCTGTCGCTTCATTTTCGAAAATGTATTTCAACTCACTTAATCCATCTACACCTTTCCCCAATATTCTGCTGATACGGCCCTGAAAATGATGAGCGGACCGTTTAATCTTTTTCTTGGTTTCTGCTCCACTATCTGGTGCATTGAGAATCCCCAGCACTAACCCTGTAGCAACCCCTGCCAATGCTCCGCATAATAATTTTGCCGTACTCATAAAAAATGGTTTTTAAGGTTATACAAATATAATCTGGTACTGTTTTCCAATAATTAGGCCACACTAAATAGTGATTACACCTGTTTCTACAAAATGTTTAAAGCTCAGGATATCTTTCTCAACAATTCTTGCAAAAGCACCGTTCAGTAACCAGGCTAATCCTTTACCCACATATCTTGCCGGCGGACGATAAGTAATATTTACTTCAATTGCTGTACCACCAGGCACATCACTGAAATTTACCCTGCCTGCAGTTACAATATCGGAACCAGCAGCAGAACGCCATCCGATTAAACTACCGGGTTCTTCCTTAATTACTTCAGCATCCCATTCCACTTTACCAATACCCGCAGGGCCTGTAACTACCCAATGGGAATGATAACTATCCAATACATCCACAGAAGCGATATGTTTCATAAAAAGAGGGAGATTATCTATCTGACGCCAGAATGCATATACTTCTGCTCTTGGTTTATCTACTATTAATTTCTTCCGGATATTGAGCGCCTTTGCATGAGCATCCCCCAGTCGTTTCCCGGATGCTGCCGCAGATACAGGGCAATTACCGGAAATACCCCTGTAGAGTAAATACCCGCCGGTAATTAAGCGCAGCAAACTGCGGAATGGATGTTTATCAACATTACTGATGGCGGAAGTGGTTAACATAGCTCCGCTTACTATTGAGGCAATACGTCCCGGTTTGCTCACATTGAGGATATTGGATTTCTCATATAAAGCTGTGGCGCGGGGTTCGCCGTGTCCGTTTAAACTGCTGTATGTACTCATAACAATGTTTATTTATAAAATGTCCCCAATTACATGCCAACTATCTCAGATACAAACGCTATCTTAAAGGCCATAAAAATACAGACGTATGAAAAAACTCTTCACCTGTGGACTCCTCCTGGTAGCGCTGACAGGCATGGCACAGCAAAAACAGAAAGGCTGGATTCAGTTATTCAACGGGAAAGATCTCAAAAACTGGGATATCAAGATAAAAGGACATGACCTCAATGATAACTTCGGAAATACTTTCCGTGTAGAAAACGGACTGCTGAAAGTAAGGTATGACCACTACAAAAACTTCGACGAAAAATACGGGCATATCTTCTACAGAAAACAATTCTCTGCTTATCTGATAGTGGTAGAATACCGTTTTGTGGGAGAACAGGTGCCGGGTGGTCCGGGATGGGCTATCCGCAATAATGGTATAATGTTACAGGGGCAAACAGCTGCCAGCATGGGCAAAGATCAGGACTTCCCCATTTCTCTCGAAGAACAGCTCCTGGGTGGTAATGGCAAAGATGAAAGGCCTACCTCTAACCTTTGTACACCAGGTACAAACGTTGTCATCGATGGTAAACTGATTACAGAACATTGCATTACATCTACCTCTAAAACATATCATGGCGACCAGTGGGTACGTGCTTCTGCACTTGTACTCGGGGATTCCGTTATCAAACATATTGTATTCAAAGACACCGTACTTGTATACAATAAACCACAGGTAGGAGGGGGTAACGTTTCAAATGCAGATCCTTCATTGCTACAGGATGGACGTTTACTAAAGGAAGGTACTATCTCTTTACAAAGTGAAAGCCATCCTACAGACTTCCGGAAAGTTGCGCTGTTCGACCTTTCCCCATATGTACACGATCCTAAAAAACTGGATGCCATCATCAGAAAACTCCAACAGGAAACGAAATAAGAAAAGGCTGACAATCGTCAGCCTTTTTAATATCTATACCATTACCGGCCGCTCAATCACATGATTAAACTGCACACCATGAGGTGGCCTTGGCGGATGCGGCGGACGTGGAGCATTACGTGGCGGCACACAACTGGCTCCCAATATCAGCAGCAGTAACACGGGCAAAAATCTCATATATTTCATGTTGTAGGTTTTAGGTAACATAAACAAAGAACATGCCCGTCAACAGTTGTGATTCCCCGGATTGGCTGCTTATACTCCCTTTTTGAAGAGAAATATGCCGGATGGGACCGCTCTTTTCCTAAAAAGGTTTTTGCTCATATTGGCGCAAAAATGGCCAAATTTGACCTCAGAAAGGCTATTTATGGCTAAAATCCTACTTATTTGTCAGGAAGAGCCTGGCTCAACTCATATTATAAATAATTGATAAAAAGGGGAGGTGATATATATCAGCGCTAAGTTGCAATACTAAGGTTACCTTTGCAGGATGAATATGTCAACTATTTCCAGACCACGCATTCATTTTACCAAAGATCATGAGTGGATCGATTTTAATGGTACTGTTGGTTTTATTGGCTTGTCCGCCTTTAAATTAGCAGGAATAAAAAAGATTGATAGTGTTAAATGGTTCAATAACAAGGGCTCCATTGAAAAAGGGACCTTGATAGCAAACCTCTATTCAGGAGATGAAATCATCCCCGTGAATGCTCCGGTGAAGTGTAAGTTTCTCGGACCGAACATCAGATTGACCAATAACCTGGACTTGATTCTTGAAAGTCCTCAGGACCGTGGGTGGATATTTTTCATCACCCCTTCTAAATTTCAGGACAGGGAAGGTCTTCTTCAGCCCGAAGAATACCAGAAATTAATCAAAGTGCCCGTAGTAGCTTTGTAATTACACATGCAGAAGTTAAATCCTACAGCGCAAAACCCCTACAATACTGATGCTGCATTTGACTGGTTGTATCCCGAAAGGATACAACTTTTGTCAAAGCGGCACTGGACGCCCATGAGTGTAGCCCGCAAAGCTGCACATTTCCTTTCTCAGGGAGAGAAAAAGAAGATCCTGGATATCGGTAGTGGTGTAGGTAAATTCTGCCTGGTAGGTGCTATATATTACCCTGCGGCCACCTTTTATGGGGTGGAACAACGGCAGGAACTCCATAACTATGCCCTGGACGCCCAGGATGCCCTCAAAGTAAATAACGCCCATTTTATTCATGGCAACTTCACACAGCTGAATCTGGACGATTATGATGGTTTCTATTTCTATAACTCCTTCTTTGAAAATCTTGATAAAGGAGACCGTATAGACCATGAAATAGAATATTCCACCAGCCTGTATGTCTATTACTCAAAATACCTGTCACGCGCATTGGAAATGCGTCCCGCCGGTACACGTCTTGTTACTTTCCACAGCCTGGGTGATGAAGTCCCAAATGCTTATCAACTGGTAGATGCCTCAGATGATTTCCTCTATAAAAGTTATATAAAAAGATAGCACTGCTTATAGGTGTTCCGCCCTGGAATCCTTGACTGTATTAACATTCCATTTAAAATTGTTTTTCCCGTTCATCCTTTTTTCTGCACCAATTTCTTGCGTTGCCAATAAACTATTTATATATTAGCACTCGTCAGAAGGTCTCAACTTTTCATTTTTTCTTTTGGCTTAACTCATTTTAACGTTATGGTACTTAGATCGAAAAATCATGCAAGCCGGTCTTTGATGGGCTTCCTGTGCCTCTGTGGCATGGGAATGGCTGTTGTCAATCCTGCTGCGGGCCAGTCAGTTCCTCTGCAGGACCTTTCCTCATTTCATGATCCGGGAAAGAGCTGGAGTATAGCAGGTGATGCTATCGCAAATTTAGAAAAACCCGATGTGCTGCAAGCCGGCACCGGTACAGGTGTATTGCTGAATGTTCCGGATAAAACACACCCTGGTCAGGATCTCTTCTCAAATGCTGAATACGGAGACGTAGACATTGAACTGGATTATATGATGGCGCCAGGCGCTAATTCCGGTATTTATCTGCAAGGCAGATACGAAATCCAGCTGTTGGACAGCTGGTCCGTTACTACCCCTAAATCCGGTGATAACGGTGGTATCTACGAACGCTGGGATGATAGTCGTCCTGCCGGTCAGCAGGGATACGACGGACATGCTCCCCGTTACAATGTAAGCCGTGCGCCCGGTCTCTGGCAGCATATGAAAATTTCTTTTCAGGCGCCCCGCTTCGATGCCGCTGGTCACAAAACAGAAAATGCAAGAATGCTGCTGGTGGAACTGAATGGCGTTACTATTCACGAAGACGTAGAACTGCTGGGACCTACCCGTGGTTCTGCCAGTGAAGAAAAAGCGCTGGGGCCTTTACGTTTACAGGGAGATCATGGTGCTGTTGCTTTCCGCAATATCAGTATCACTAAAGCAGATCAGCCCCGCAAACAAAGAGATGCCAACCGTCGTGATGAAACAGATCCTATCCTGGTAGACGCGCCAGTAAATACCATTCTGCGCAGCTTTATGGATGTTCCCGGCACCCGTATCGTGCATGCTGTTTCTGTAGGTAGCCCTGAAAACGTGCATTACACCTATGATATGGACAGGGGGATGCTGGTACAGGTATGGCGTGGTGGTTTCCTGGATGCTACTTCTATGTGGCACGACAGGGGCAATGGATGCTCCCGTCCTCGTGGTATGGTGCAGTACCTGGGTACACCTGCTTTTACGCTGGCTAAGCTGTCTTCTGCTGAAGCGGCCTGGTTATCCGATACCACTGGTACAGGTTACCGTCCTAAAGGATATGTGCTGGATGATAAAGACCGTCCCACTTTTAAATACTTCCTGTATGGCGCTGCAGTTACAGATGCGGTACGTGTAATATCAGAAGGTCATGGTGTACATCGCGAACTCACTGTAGCTGCTCCGGTAGATGGTTTGTATGCGAAGCTGGCACAGGGCCGTACGATAGAAGCGCTTTCAAAGGATATGTATATCATCGATGGAAAATCATATTACCTGCAACTGGAAGATGCCGGTGGAGAAAAGCCTGTCATCCGCGATGCTGATGGCCTGAAAGAGCTGATTATTCCGGTACGCAGTAAACTGAGTTATTCCATCCTTTTCTAATCTTTTGACTATTGCAAATGAAAAATATTTATAAGGCATTATTGTACTCGCTGTTGCTTACAGCTGCCGCAACAACACTGCATGCCCAGGAAACGCCTAAGGAAGAAGACTTCTTTAAGATCATGAAAGTGACTTCTCCGGAAGGTACCCTGCTGGAAGTAGGTGGCCTAACGGTATTGCCTAATGGTGATCTGGGTATTTCTACACGTCGCGGAGATGTGTACGTGGTAGAAAACCCCACCAGCCGCAAACCTTATTTCCGCAAATTCGCTTCTGGTCTGCATGAGATCCTGGGACTGGTATGGAAAGATGGTGCATTCTACTGCGCACAGCGCGGGGAACTCACCAAACTGGTAGATACCAATATGGACGGTAAAGCAGACGTCTATGAAACTGTTTACGCATGGCCGCTTTCTGGTCATTATCATGAATATAGCTTCGGTCCCAAGATTGCACCGGATGGTTCTTTCTTTGTATCCGGCAACGTTGCTTTCGGCGATCAGGAATGGTGGCGTGGTGAAAGCAAGGTGCCATGGCGCGGATGGATGATGCATATCTGGGAAGATGGACGTATGGAGCCTTATGCAACAGGTTTCCGTTCTCCCTGTGGTATCAGTATGCTGAACGGAGAACTGTTCTATACTGAAAATCAGGGCGACTGGGTTGGTTCCGGTGGTCTCTGGAAGATAGATAAAGGTGACTTTATTGGTCATCCGGCAGGTTTACGCTGGTCTCAGGAGCCAAATTCTCCGGTGAAATTATCCGATGCGGAGTTTCATTCACTGGTGAAGGATCGTCGTGAGAAAGGTGCTGATGGTCATTATCTCAAACCGGAGAACATCGTAAATGAAAAGTTCGTAACGCTGGCAGATGTTAAAAAGAAGATCCCTTCTTTACGTTTACCGGCAGTTATTTTACCACATGGTATACAGGGTGTTTCCAACTCGGAAGCGATCATGATCCCTGAAGGAAGTTTTGGTCCTTTCGGCGGACAGATTTTAATTGGTGACCAGGGTCAGAGTAAGATCATGCGTGTGGTGATGGAGAAAGTGGATGGTGAATACCAGGGTGTTTCTTTTGATTTCCGTGCTGGGTTTCAGTCGGGGGTATTGAGGATGGCCTGGGCCAAAGACGGTTCTACTCTTTTTGTAGGGGAGACCAACAGGGGATGGGGTTCTGCAGGAGATGCCAATGAAGGTTTACAGCGTTTGGTATGGAATGAGAAGATGCCGTTTGAGATGCGTACAATCAAAGCAATGCCTGATGGTTTCGAAATAGAATTCACTTTACCTGTAGATAAGAAATCAGCAGAAGATCTGGCTTCTTATTCCGTGGAGAGTTTTACTTACAAGTATCACTCTGTATATGGCAGTCCTCCGGTAAACAATATTACCTGCCCTGTCAAAGGTGTTAAAGTCTCTGAAGACGGTCTTAAAGCCCGTATTATAGTAGACAGCTTACGCCTGGATTATGTGCATAATATCACACTGGAAGGTGTGCGTGCAAAGGACCATTCTTATTCACTGGTGCATCCTACCGGATTCTACACTTTACATCATATCCCGCAGGGTGATAAACTGCCATTAAGCAAAGCGAGTACGTTCAATTCTTCTAAGGCAAAGGCTGCACCTGCTACTGCTACTACTACTACTAAATCAGCAGTGGCTAAAGTGCCTAAATTTGAAGAAGTAAAGCCTTTACTGGCGAAGTATACTTGTCTGGCATGTCACGCTCCTAATAAGCGTCAGATAGGCCCTGCCTATTCTGATGTGGCTAAGCGCCATTACACTAACGAACAGATCCTGAAACTGCTGGCAAATCCAAAGCCTCAGAACTGGCCTGATTATGCTACTGAAATGCCGCCAATGCCACAGGTGCCTCGTAATGATGCCCTGAAAATAGCGGCGTGGATTAATTCTCTGAAGTAATCATCTTTTGAATAAAAGGGGAAGAAGCCGTCTATATTTATGACGGCTTCTTCTCTTTAAGCTAAAGCCAGTCTGTTATAATTCCTTTCTTATGATAATACCCTTCTGATAATTACGGTATAAATTCCTTCAGCCAATCCTTCACATTAAACGACGGACACGCCTTATGTACATTCGGAAAATCCCTGTGCCCCTGAATAACAGCCGCGGGATACTTTTCTCTCAGTAAACAAACCATATAATACATGGCAGTCTTTTGCTCAAGCGTCCGTGTATCCCGAGGATTATTATCCTCATCAACTCCACCAATATAACTAACATGAATACACACATCATTATACCCCTTAACACCATTCGCAATCAACTCCTCATCCAGTAATCGCTGAACCGTCCCATCTATAGGTAAAATATAGTGGTATCCCGGATTCTTCCAGTGCAACTGTGTTCTCCAATAGTTCTGTATAGCGGCAACTGGTGTTAAAGGCGATGTTGCCGTACAGTGGATAACGATGTATTTTATGTTTCGCATAATCAGAATTTTATAAATGAATATTGTAATGAAATCCCTACAGAAGGCGTAAACGCTTTTCCGTTCCATCCGTAACCGGCGTATGGTCCGATTGTAAAATGTTGCCTGTTTATCATCCTCAGCGCGGTAATACCTGTTAAGTGAACATTTGGATTCAGACTATAAGCATCTACATAAGGTTTTTTATGCTTCTGATAAGCAGTGATGATAATCGAATCCGTAAACCGGTAATTAATCACAGACTCTTTCCCTATTTCACCGGTAAGATTCAGCCACTGGTCATGAAAGCTAAATTTGTATATGGTGGTAGAATCCGGCAGATAGACGGTGTCTACCTTAGGATAAATAAACCCGGTAGTCGCGGAGCTGACGGTCGTAATATCCCGGATATCCTCTTGTTTCACCTGCTTTTTTACAGCGTTTAAAAAAGCGGATGGTTTTTGTATGCTGCCGGCCATTTTGCTGATATGTTCCGTATTGTATTTGTCCTTCCAGTATACCGCACTGTCTTGCGTAACGTTGATATATTCCTGTTTGTGAAAACATGTTCTTAGTGTTATAAAAGTGAAAAATGTGAGTAAAAGAATGATGGTAATATGTGTTTTCATTTTCTTTTGTCTTTACTGTCAGGAGAAAAAGCGATCAGGTTGCACATTTGCCGTAACCGGCTGCGCAGCCGGTTGCCGTAACGTTTTTCCAGTTCTTCCCCATCCATGTTTGTGGTGAGATAAGTAATCATGTGTGCTTCCATGAACAGATCGTAACGATGGAAGAGAATGTCTGCCATTACGTTCATGCTGTTACCGAAATAGTTTACGTCTGATTCCAGTCCCAGGTCATCAAAACAACTGGGACGAGGAGCACTTGAGTGGATATCAAAGCATTGTTTGCTGTAACGACTGATCACCATATAACCTTCTCTCATAAATTCCAGGCTGACTTCTCTGCAGGAACGGATGAGAAATCTGTTATGAGGTGTTACCAGTGTCCGCATGATGCGCATGATAGCCGTCTTTCCGCATCCGACAGGTCCATTGATGATCAGCCCTTTGTACAGGTCTATACCCAGATGATCAGCCATGTTTTCGTCCTGAAGGAAGTAGGTGATCAGTTTCAGGATTGGCGCCCGATCAATATCATCGATGTTGTAATCCGGATGTAACAGCTCTTTTCCCTTTGCTATTATGAGTTGTAAAATCGCATGATAGTCATAGGGGGTTTGAATAGTTTTTGTTATTTTTTGTGTGGAGAGGATTTTGTCGTTCATTACCGAATTTGTTTTTTGTTGTTAAAAGCCATTTTGAGGCCGCTGCCTGCCATTTTCTGATGGGTTGCCTACCCATCATCCACCCGTTGGCTGAATAGTGGTAAAAAAAGCCGAGCGCCGTTTCTGTGTTTGCATGTTCTTTATCAAACCAGCTTAAAACTTCCTGCATGGTTGGATACTTTTGTGCGTGTGTCTCACACTCAATTGTTTTGCATTGTTTATAAGATTGTTTTTTTAAGTGTACCAGTTCTGGTACGGCTTCTGTACCAGTATTGGTACCTGTTTTGAGCAGATCTGGTACTACCTTTTTCACGTCTGGTACTACCCCTGTACCAGTGGAAGTACTACCCCCTGTATCAGGACTGGTACTACTCTCCCGAAAAAGATCCAACTGGTTTTTTGCAATCTCATGATCAGTTAACCGGATGACTGTTACTTTCGGGTAATGCCCTTTGTGCAACTCCGGCTGATAGATGATGTAACCGAATTCATGCAGTTGTTTAAGCATTTTGGCAAACGTATTCTTGTTGCCTATACGACTTCCGTTCATGAGTAAGTCACGCGAGATCCTGAATACAGGCGTAAAATGGTACTTGTTCCAGGTGTTGAACAGTGCGATGTACAACGTAATGTGCAAGGGTTTCAGACGCCTATCTCTTTCTACGAGGTAGTAGAAATTTTGCATGTGAAGAATGTAATTCATCGTTTAGTTTTTTTTCTTCTAAGAGTTTGCTGATAATTCTGCGGGCGTAGTATTCTACGGTTTGGCAGGTTTGTCTTTTTGAGAGGAGAAATAAATTTCCTTACTTGTTGTTGCTCTTTTTGAGTCAGGGGGATGTTTGTTTGCATAGTTTGAATGTTTTTATGCAAATCAAAAAAAATAAGGAATACAAGAACAGGTGCAAAGGGGTCTGACCCCTTTGCACCCCTGTTGATTATCAATAAGTTGAAGAGAAAAAAAGTTATAAATTTCTAAGATGATCGATCATCCTTGTAAGAAACCCGATTGCATCCTCAATAGCTGCGGGTTCAGGATTACGATAGTTTTTCTTAAAAGTTGTAATTGCCAGATCATCCGTTCTTCTGGAATTGAAATGCGTAACTATATAGGATACGATTTCATCCTGAACTTTAGGGGTGATATTCAGCGCTGCTTTCATAAGCGCTTTTGTAAGAACTGCAATTCCTCCTGCCGTGACATCCAGCTTTATTTTTTCAATAGTTGTAATGTGCTGGCTGGGAGCTGGCTGGCTATCCAGTGTTGGCGAAAAATGGTATTGTACGAAGTAATTAAGTACTCCGGTGTGGGATAAAACTTCCTTCATCAATTGTGTGGTGAAAGAATACTCGCTTTCTTTTTTAGAAATTGCCTCTTCTAACAGACTTTCAAGTACTGTTAGTGTACGATATTTATGCGCAATAAACTGCTTGTATTTCTGTTGGTTAACAATAGAAAGGGCGTTTATTACAATGGCTTCCCTGATAGTGTGGATTTCCGCTAAGAGCGCGGCTTTCTGAGCTTCGTATTGTTTCTTGTCTCTAAGGTTATCTTCTTCTACATTGCAAAGGTGGTAAACAATACTGGTCAGAGTGGTAACTGATGACGACATACTTATCTTTTCTACAATTAAAAATTACGGTTTCGGTCCTGGTTGTTAAGGGCCTTGCAAAATCTATCTTCATTTTTGTAAATTTTTATGGGAGCTAATTTATGTTATATAATATTTTGACCAAATTTTTCTTTTGTCCATTTTAGTGAAGGGGGATGTATGACACATCCCCCCGGCTGTTAATTTACATCAACAGCGATGATTGTAAGGGCATTGAAACTACCTGTCTTTAACTGATATAAACTACCGTTAAACTCCTGATAAAATTCAACTCCCAACACCAGAAATAGTGGATCTGCACTATTTGCCGGCAGGTTATGCGTGAGCGTTAACAGGGCTTCCTGTTGTGTGCCATAAGCTATTTCTGCACTGCTTGCAGATACTGACTGATAACTTTCATTTAAGAAATCTACTGCGGAGGCAGCGCTTATCAGTTTGAAGTGAGTAGTACCTGCGGGTGCGTTAATAGCATCCTGCGGAATGTAAGCCGGAATAGAAACCGATGCCACTCCCGTTACACGGTCGATCGCAGTCGTATACTGTTCTGATAAAACAGTACTGAGCGGGCTTTTAATGTTGAAGTTAAAGCCCTTCAGCAGACTGGCATCTCCACTCCAGATATTACGTTCTCCACGCGCACTTGTGATATCCGTTTTCTGCACGTCCATAATAGCCTGTACTAAACGGCTGATCACTCTGCCATCTGCACTTTTGGATAAGAATTTGCTAAAGGCTGCCCTTAGCACCTTTCCTGCTTTACCGGCCCTTCCAAACTCCTGCGCATTTTCCCTTACACGGGCAAACGCAGGATCTGTTGAACGATTACCACTGACGGTTGTTTTTTGCCGGGCCATCATCCCATCCTGGGATTTATAGAAGGTGATATCTCCTATGGTACCCTCTAATTTTGTTATTCCTAATTGTTTAGCCATGGTTAAAATTTTGTAAATTTGTGTATAACGTTTACGTAGGTACGTTATACTTAAACCCCGGTTCCTGCAGTAACCTTTTACAATAATACACCTGAGGATGACACGAAAAAAATGTGCTGATCATCCCTATCACATTTAATCACTTTTGATCAATATTGAACATTATGATACATAGAGTAGTAATTTATGCGAAAGACGTAGAGAACATCACCGGCAAAGAAAACCAGGCTGCGCGGCGGCTCTTAAAAAAGATAAAAAAGCAACTGGGCAAAGCACCACAGGAGTTTGTGACGATGCAGGATTTTTGCCTGGTGACAGGGATACCGGAAGAAGTAGTAGTGCCTTTTTTGAAGTATTGATGTTTTACCCTGATATTTAGGGTATTTCAAGCGACTCATCAGGTAGTATTAGCCCCATACTAGCCCTCTCATAGTCCCCTATAAGTCCCCTGTAAGCCCACCTTATTTAAGGGGGAGTTATAGGGGACTTATACTTGTCTTAATAACAGATTTTAACTAAATTGTAGTATACACGACATAACATATGGCCCGACTTAGAGGAGGTATCGATTTCACCGGAAAAATCGGAGGTTTATCTGCCTACAAAAGAAAAGATATAGATGGTACTTTTGTCCGAATCTCTGAAGGAGTATCCAGCAATAAAATCAAAACAGCTAAAAGTTTTGAAAGAACACGGGAGAATAATCTCGAGTGGAAAGGTTGCGGCAGAGCAGCTGGCAGAATCAGATGGGCATTGCTGTTTGTAAGACATCTTGCAGATCACAACATCACAGCTGAATTTTCGAAATTATGTAAAGTGATACAATTGCAGGATACTGAAAATGTAAAGGGACAGCGGTCTATTCTGTTTTCTAAACACAGGGACCTGCTGGAAGGGTTTCGCATTACTCAGAAAAACCCTTTTGACGGCGTAGTAAGGCTTCCGTTGAAATATGAGATCATAAGAGAAACCGGCAGTGCATGGGTACAGTTACCTAACCTGACACCGGAAATAAACCTGTTCATCCCGTGGCAATATCCGCTGTTCCGGTTTGTGATCTCATTACAGGCTATTACAGACCTGCACTACAACTATCCTGCATATACAAATAAAGACACTGACACTGCACCAGCTGCTTATACAGCGTGGCAGCCAGTAGGAGAAAACTACACAGGAGAGCGTATCGAATTACAATTAGAAGGAGGAGAGAAACGGGATGATTCCTGGACGTTTATACTGTCCGTAGGACTTGAAATGGGTACACCTATCAGCAACAAGATTGTAAACACGATGAAAGATGCAGGTTGTGCCAGGATATTGGCGGTAGGGTAAGTGTCGTACTATTCATTTTTTTGGTATTTAAGAAATATCCATTACTGTGCTTGGGGTTATATAATTAAAAGTTTTCAATCTTAAAATATTACTTGTAATCTTATTGTTTTCTGATAATCAAATTTATAGAAAATAAATATATTTATATATGTACTTTTGTGGATGTCATGCCATTTAGAATCGTATTTCCGTTATATATTGTAGAAATTACCCCTAATAACATGTTCCATGAAAAGAGTAGAAAAGGCCTCTAAAGCTCATGATATTCAAGTTTCCCTTGAGGGAAAAGAAGTTCCTGAGTTTGAGTTAATACCCAAAATTGGTATGATGGTTAATCTTTCCTTACACATAAGAGGGTTGCCCATTATTGATTACAATACTATGAGGCTTGCCGCGAGCCATTACTTTGCTATTCCCCCTAGTTCATTCAGGGAGATAATTTTTAATCTTGCAGAAATAGAATTTGTTCAACTCGTCACGGAAGGAACTACTATTAAAAAAGTCATTCCACGTGTTCCATACTTTGATGACATTTATACATCAATTGGTGATTATGCAGAGACGGTATATAAATTTAATGAACAAGAAGATTTAGCCTTGCGAATTATTTCAAAACTTTCAGATGCACCAACGGAGAAAAGCAACATTTATCTTCCTGGCGCAGATAAGAAAATTGTTGATAGGAGTTTGCAAATCGGTCTCCAAGGAGGTTACATATTATCAAAAAGAGCAAGAGGAAAGGATATTTTAATTAGCCCAACCTTCTTTTCAGAAAATGCTGATGTTTTTGCTGATATGACTGCTAAGGCCGGAGCTACTCAAATAAAAAAAATACTGGAACTCGTATCTAAATCACAAGGATGGCCTTTAAGCATCATAGAAAAAACAATGAGTATTAATGGGGATCCGATTACAAAGGAGGATCTTTCTATTTTAAAAAGCCTTGCGCAAGATGGCGCAGTCAAGCCTCCCTCTATAACAACTTCTCATTCTGGGAAAAATCATTTTTTGTTCCCTCCAGCTCCCGGAAGTTCAAAATTAAACCCTGTTAACAGGGAAATTTATGAAAGAGCTATGGCGTTAGTATCTTCTGTAAGACAAGGGCAACTGTTGTCAAAATCCTTTGCAATAAAATGGCCTGATAAAATCCTTAGAGCATTAAAACGTGATGGATGGTTACACCCAACAAGTGAAACCTATGCTCAATATCATCAACTTGCGATCATGAAATTGGGAAGACTTGAAAAAGCAACTGGAGATCGTTATAGGTTCATCATTATTAATTCAGAAGAAAATATGAAAGCCTTAGATTTGGCAATAAAACTCGTCGAAGAAGGTAAATTAACGAGCATGGAAGTAAATGAAGATGCTAGGATCGCATTACAAAAAGATCAAACCTACATTGAATCAATTATTTCGTCAAGTGACTTAAGAAGACGTGAGACAATAGAACTAAACGAGGAATCTAAGGCAGAGTTTGAAAATTTATTTATTAAAGGAACATCACTATGATGAAAGATAGATTGATAAAGGAAAAACTTTTAGGATATTATATTAGGAAATTTTGGTATCCTCAGCTTGAAGTAGATATTCTATCCAAACAACGAATTTCCAAAACGAAAAAATTAATTACTGATGTAGATGTGTTGGGATTATATACAGATGTTACCGGCAACTTTAGGCTTGTTCTTGGAGATTGCAAAACATTGAAAAATCAATCTCCAATTACCCGAACTCTTTGGATGAGGGGGTTGATGGCTTATCTAAATTCTGAAAAAGGTATTATTATATTATCAAAGGGAATTGAGAAAGAACATCAGCTAACTTCTAGCATTCTCGGAGTTCAATTACTTTCTGATGATGATTTTACAACTTACTCTAAAGGAACTGCTGATTATATCACTGATCTGAGAAGCGCGATGAGTGAAATTGATATCTGGGATGCATTTATTGAAATAGGAAACCGCTATCCTCCACTAAATAAATTTGTTGAATTTTCGCACACGCTTTTTTGGAACGAACAAAATAGCACGTATCAGCTTAGGTCTGCAATCTACCTATTAAGAACTCTAAAAGGAGAATTAAATCCAGCTAATACATTGCACCAAAGCCTTGTACTCAATCATTTTTCGTTGGTAGCAATAGCCTTAAATAATATACTTATACAAATTTTTAATCAATATTTAGTTCCTTCGGCGAAAAGCGATCTCGATGAGGACCTTAAGGTAATAATATATGGTGGTATCGAAAACTATGAGTTCTTAAATGACCTGAGAAAAACATACGCAGGAGGTTCTGATAAAACAGAAGACCTGAAACTACCCAACTGGGATAAGTTTATTGAATTGGTCAGGTTGATGCTAGACAACCCACTTTCTTTTTCAAACGTAGCCTTGTTACTTAAAGAATTAGCCTTTTTGTTATTATCAAAGGATTCAACAAAATATAATTATTCTAAAAAAATTATTAGTAAAGATAAATTCACTTCGACTTTCAGTTTGAGACTTATAGAATATCTTTGCTCAGCAACTGGTCTCCCAAAAGAGTTTAAAGAGATTTTTACCACCCTTATTATAGATTTAGAGAAAGAGTAGCTATTATATTTTTTACTTGTCTCGAATCTTAAAAAATATATTCTGAATAGTGTGGGTAACGAAACTTAAGAATTTAAGACACTGTCTGACATGATAGTAAGCGATATCATAATAGAGCAGATTGATCAAAATAAGCTTGATAGTGTTCTGAAGGTTAATCTTGGATGTAAATTACCTACTATTGATTAATTGAAGGATGTATTTATTTCTACTTATGATAAATCCGATTTGCGATATGCTATAACGCCGTGCACATATTTTCGAGTGCTTATGAAATAAGCGGATATGAAAACTCCCTTAGGCCATACAGAGGGATATATGGAAGAGAGTTTAAGTGTTGCTTTTGCAACACGATTTTGCGGAGGGGGCTTAAGTTACATGGCTTTGATATTAAATAAAAAATATATGGAAGATGAATGCTCGTTTTCATATGAATTATTGTATAACGCAGTCTTTGTTATAGAATCGTTGCGCCCAGGAGATAAAAAGACGGGGACAGACCTCCATAATGATGTTATCCGATGGAAATGTATTAAAAATGGAACGCAGTCACAGCTTTTTACGGTCGAAACAAAGGCTAAACTATTTTCTTTATTTCAGGAGATCAGACAGCTTGTAACCAAAGGAGTTCTTATTCCAATATTGCATTTTGAAATGCATGGATCGGAGAGAGGTATGCAGTTAACCAGCAATGAGGTTGTAACTTGGGAAGAGTTGGGAGAGTTGTGCAGAAATATTAATATGCTAATAAAAAATCAATTGATTGTTTCCTTAGCAACCTGCAAAGGTGCATATTTTTACAAATGCATTGAAATATCTAGACCAGCACCATTTTGGGGTTATATAGGGCCAAAAGAAGATTCAAATCAATACGAGCTCCTTGAGGATTACACAAATTTTTATACTGTATATTTAGATACAGAACAACTACAAGATGCCATTATTGCTCTTAATGTTGCGAGGGGTACAAACGATTATGTATTTATAAATGGGGATATCATTTTTGAGATATTGTTCGAGTTTATGGATAAGAACTACCCAAGCAAAATTATACGCTTCCATAGACTGAAACATCAAACAAAGGCTATTAATCCAAACATGAACAGGCGACAACGCAGAGGGAAATTAATGCAAAACATTGAAGAACACGACCCTTGGGAATTTAAGAGACGTATAAAGAATCAGTATCTTATGAAGTGAGCTTAACTACCAAGAATATAACATTATTAATATTCACAAAAATATGCCTATATGCAATTACAAATTCCACTTGCAAAACTGAATTATAACGAGCTCTTAGCCCTTATTAAATATAAATACCCAGATATTAATGAAGAAGTGAGACGGATGCACATTGCAGGGAGAACGGGAAGTACGGAGAGGCAGTAGATCGTGATGGAGTAGTTAGGACACATGATTGGATTGCAGCACATAATATTGCTGTAACGGAAGGAATAACTCCACAACATTTGGAACGGATATCAAACGAGATATTAAAGACGGTATCCCTATTTGTAGTGAATAAAACTTAAAAGTGAACGCTTATTGATTACATTAAAGGCAATTCCAAACATTAACCTCGTATTAACTGCGCGAAAACCAATAATCCTTTACTATTGTAGAATATAAATCTATATCTGTGCTTAAATAACACCCTAAATTATTCTGATGAGTAGTCTTTTATAACACCTATATATGAAGTAAATTATATCCTGGTACTATATAGCGACACAATTCAACTTGAGCGGGTCTTGCATTGCCTATACAACACAAAGCCAGCAAGTGTCAGGTTGTAAATGTCATTTACAGTACAATAAATATTAGGTCTAACAATTTACTGGTATTTTTTCTTGCGCAGATAGGCGGCGTACCTTTCCTCTAAGTTTACATCAAGATAAATACCTTATCTAAATAGTTAGCTGTCATGTAGAATTAATCCTGTATCATTCAAAAATTAATCTACCCAAAATCCTCTTGTCATGTTGTATTAGGAATTACGTTGCTGTGCGCAGGTATTTCTATAAGGTTATAGATTTTAGTGTCATTTAGTTTTCAAAGGGACAATATCGTATAAATCACATTACATGCATTATCGTATTTTTTATCTCATTGTAGCAATGAGCTGGCCTTGTATTGCCTTTGCTGGTCAACCCTTAGCCCATGACAGCACTGCCCGGCAAGTAACCCAATTACCTGAAAAGTATCTGGTACAGGTGAGGAAAAAGTCAGATCGGGTAGCCTCACGGGTTACTAACCGAACCGATAAGGTATTGAAACGTCTTGCCAAACAAGAATATAGAATGCAGGCAAAACTCAACAAAATTGATTCTGTTGCGGCAAAGAACATCTTCACTACTTCTATTGCAAAGTTAAACAGCTTACGATTTGGGTTGAAGGGAAAAGTAGCTACTGCCTTACCTATCGGAGGCAACGCAGACCTCGATACGCTGGAGAATTCCCTGAAGTTTTTAGATGGTTCAAAAGAATTATTGGGTAATTCTGAGGCGAAGTTAAAAAGCGCCACTAATAGCCTGCAGGAACTGCGAGGGAGCCTACAACAGGTTGATGATATCAAAGTATATATCCGTGAGCATAAACAACAGTTGCAGGAACAGTTAAAACAATATACCGGGTTTACCAGGAACCTGCAAAAGATGAACAAGGAAGCCTATTATTATGGGCAACAGGTCAATGAATACAAATCCCTGCTCAAAGATAGAAAGAAGGCAGAAGCAAAGGCAGTAGCGTTATTGAAGAAAATGCCTGCTTATAACGACTTTATTCAAAGACATTCACAACTGGGAAGTTTGTTTGGCCTTATTGCATCTGGAAATGTAGCACAAAGCATGGAAGGATTGCAAACCCGTACCCAGGTGGAACAGCTCATTCAGCAACGTGTTGGTAGCAGTCCTTCTGCACAGCAGGCCGTCGGTCAGGCAATGGACCAGGCCAGATCACAGTTCAGTGAATTGAAAAGTAAGTTTCCAGATCTGGATAACAGTGCAGATATGCCGGATTTTAAACCTAATCCCCTAAAGACTAAAAGTTTATTACAGCGGATGGAATTTGGTGGGAATATACAGTTCCAGAAGTCCAATAAGTATTTCCCAACCTATGCGGACATTGCCGGACAGGCTGCATATAAGTTCCATAAGAATGGCAGTTTAGGACTGGGCATTGCTTACAAACTAGGGCTGGGAAAGGGCTGGGAACATATCAGTTTTAGCCATACCGGGCTGGGTTTACGCTCATTTTTTGATTGGAAGATACGCGGAACTTTTTTTGTTAATGGTGGTTTTGAAGAAAATTATCAAACCACTTTTACTAGTTTGAACCAACTAAAAAGCCTGAATATTTGGAAGGGTAGCGCTCTCTTCGGACTCAGCAAAAAATATCAGATTAATCCCAAATTGAAAGGAAATATCATGGTGCTGTATGATTTTTTAGCCCCACGACAATTACCCAAAACAGATAATATCAAAGTCCGGCTTGGATATAACTTCTAAAATCAATAAACCTTAACCTTAAATTTTTAATTCATGAAATCAGTTCTTTTCGTGTTATCCCTGTTATGCGTAACACTGCTTGTTAAAGCCCAGAATTATGATGATGTATTCTACTATTCCACTAACACAACACCGGTTAACGGTGTAAAGCTTAAGACGAACCTACCATTTACCAACAGTTCACAGATGGTAACTATTATCCTGGAAGGATATGCTTATTCTACCGGTGATCCTATGAATCTGACACTTACTTATTACATCTATGGCGGTGCGTTTATTAATAGCAGAGTAAGTACTGCGGCCTCACATACTCCTAATATCACACTTGCGAATGAAAATGGTAAGGTCTCCATTTTTGTCGACAGCAAAATATTTTACCAACGATTTCATGTCAGAGCATTTGCCGGAGGTAATGGAGAACAGGCTGCCTGGTTTACCGGATGGAGTGCTGTTGATTCACTGCTCATTGGTACGGCAACAGCCAGCTACCAGATTCCTTACGTTAACAAATTCACAGGTAATGTGATTATGCCTGGTGGCGGCATCTGGAATAGCACCGGAAATGTGGGTGTAGGTACGGTATCACCACCTGTTAAGTTGAGTGTATATGGCCCTAATAATAACGATGGAGCCATTTCTATTCAATCCAATGTAGACAGCCGGTTCTATATCGCAGAAGGGGATAATATGCTAAGGATAGGTGGACTTAATGCGACCACAGGAGTTATTAATGTAATCAATACAGGTAATGTGGGTATTGGTACCACATCACCAGGTTCTTATAAACTGGCTGTAGAAGGCACAATAGGAGCCAGAAAAGTACAGGTGAAGCAAACCAGTTGGGCAGACTTTGTATTCCAGCAGGATTATCAGTTAATGCCTTTGCTGGAAGTAGAAAATTATGTGCTGGCTAATAAACATTTGCCCGATGTGCCTTCAGCTGTAGAAGTGGAAAAAAATGGTCAGGATCTTGGCGAAATGAATAAAATACTGTTGCAAAAGGTTGAAGAATTGACACTTTACCTGATCAGGCAGGAGAAACGTATAGAACAACTGGAAACAGCAAAAAAATAACCCTACACCTAAAAGAATTCTAATGAAAAAAATAAGTTATGGGCTTTTATGCTTCTTGCTACTAAGTAATAGCGTCTATGCGCAAGAATCTGCGCTAAACCCAACAAAGTTTACGGTAGTTCCGTCTGGGCCCAACGCTACAGCATTGGGTAAGTATGGTGATATTCCGGTGAACTTTGCAAATGGACTTCCAATAATCTCCATTCCACTTACTAATATAACGGTAGGTGATGAACTGAATACGGGTATTGACCTCTCTTACCATGCTTCGGGCATCCGCGTTGATGATATTGCTACTTATGTGGGCTTAGGCTTTAGCCTGAATGCTGGTGGCATGATCTCCCGTGTGGTGAAAGGAAAGCCTGATGAAGCTGGTTATATTGGGTTTAGCAACGGTAATCAAATTCCCCCCGGCTATCAGACTGATGCAGTGGATTCTACCTATACTCGTTTCAAGAACAGCGCTGAGGGTATTACAGATACACAGCCGGATGAATTTACTTACAACTTTTGTGGATATACCGGCAAATTTGTGATGGGTATGAGTTATGAGGCTTACCTGATGCCTTATAAAAACATAAAAATAAAATGGGTGAATGTTTCGGGCGGTTTCTATTTCGTGATCACAACGGAGAATGGTACACAGTATGTATTCAATAATCCTGAAACGACAGAGGTAATGGGCTGCGATGATAGTGACATGTCAACAGTGAACACCTGGTATTTGACTAAGATCATCCTGCCCAGGAGTAAGCGGGTTATTGATTTTACTTATGTGACAGATCCGCTGCTGACTATTCAGTCTGTTTCGGAAAGTGAGACTAGTCTGGGATCGTTAGGACCGTCTGAACCGCTCATCGGATGTCCTACTGCGAATTTTCCTATACATCAAACCTGCAATACCAGCAGGATGATCTATCAAACTAAAGTGAAAAGGATTGATTACGCTGGTGGCAGGATAGATTTTAATTATGGTTTCATCAGGACTGATTTGTCCAATGCTGCGCAGGATACTTTTTATGCACTTAGTTCTGTAGTAGAATCCTCAGTATTGTTTGGTGTGGTTACGCCTGTAAAAAGATTTACGATGGACTATACCAACGGTAGTCGTCTTTTATTGAAGCAGGTGAACAACTGTGATATATATGGTAACATTATTTCTACGTATAAGCTGAACTATAATACTGCTCATAGTTTCCCCGATCTGCTATCTAAAGCGCAGGACCATTGGGGTTATTATAACGGAAAGAACAATACAACTTTGCTGCCTGCGGAGGATGGCGTAGATGGTGCCGACCGGGAACCGGATACGGATTTTATCAAAACCGGGATGCTGGAAAAAATAGAATTCCCCACTGGTGGCTATACGACTTTTGAGTATGAAAATAATACCTACTCGCGTGTTTCAGCAACTGATAGTGTAAATGATGCATTATATAGTACGGGCAGTGTAGCTAAAGAGATAAGGACAGGATATTATTCTTCTACAATTCAGTATCCAAATTATCTTAGTGACAGTGCGACCTTTAGTATAAATACACACCAGTTTGTAAACAGTACTGCAACAATACAATCTTGTTGTGGTAACAGTGCCAGTTTGATTATCCGTAAACTGGGAACTTCTCAGACCTGGGATGTTGGTAACGGGCAGACTTACATAGAATTGGATTCGGGACAATACCGGATTATGCTGAATTGTGCGCATGATGAGCCAACTAATACTTATGAACAGTCGAAGATCACGCTTCAGTATAAGAATGTGACCGGGTATACCAAGATAGCACTGGGTGGTGGTTTACGGGTGAAGAAAATCACTTCTTATGATGGCCTTAACCATGCAAATGATGTGGTCAAGTCTTATTACTATCGTTTTGGAAATGATAGTCTGCACTCTACCGGATGGCTGTTTGATAAGCCTGACTATAAGTACAGTTTTACTGCGATGTGTCCTCCGGTAGTGGACCATTCTGGTGACGGGTCTTCTACTGGGGAGTATTCCTGTAATACCAATATAAAAACTTCGTCAGCTAACAATGAAATGGATTTTTCGCATGGTTCCAGTCTGACGTATAAGGAAGTACTGGAATCAACAAGAAATAGCAATGAGAATGGCAGTACACGGTATTCATATTTAATTATAAGTGATGCCAACCCTTATATGACCTATCCTTTTACCCCATGGACAAATAGCCATCCGGCTAATGCTATGGAAGAAAGCCGGTCTATATATGACAATACCGGAAAATTGCTGGAAAAAACCTCTACCACTTATGAAACGTATTTGAAAGGCAGCCTGACAGGCTGGAAGGCAGGTTATGTAATGAAGGGACATTTTGCCCTTGGTGCAGCGGTTGAACGGTTCCTTGGAAAGAAATATTATTATAATAGTTATGCAGTGGAGCCGCTGACAGCTACCGTGAAAGAATACTCCGGTACAGATTCATTGGTTGATGTTGTAGAATATACTTACGACAATAAACAGCACTATTTACCGACGCGCATTCATAGGGTAACTTCTAAAGGTGATGATCACTGGATATACAATAAATATCCTACAGATTATGTCATTCCAACTGGCACGTTATCATCAGCATTACAGGCTTTGAAAATGATGCAGGATAGCAATATCCATAATCCAATGATTGAACAGTACGTACAGCAGGTGCGATCTGGTGTGACTTCCACGATTTATGGGAAACAGGTGCAGTACCAAACAAATATTCAGGGTGTAGTGATGGCAGGAAGCTATAAACTGAAAAGAAGTTCTCCTTTATCCGGTTTTACACCAACATATATTCAGAGTAACGACCTTATAAGAGATGTCAATTATGTGCAGGATATTGTTTTTAATACTTATGATAGTACTGGTAACATCCGTGAGCAAAGAAATGTCAATGATGTAAACGGAGTGTATATATGGGGATATAATAATCTTTATCCTGTAGCTGAGATCACCGGAAGTACTTATGCTGCTGCTGTGGCCTTTATAACAAATATGAACATACTCCGTAATCCCACGAGTGATACACAGCTTAGGGCTGAGCTGAACAAAATAAGAATAGGGCTGGCATCTGCCAATGCATTGGTGACCACCTATACGTATAAGCCAGGTGTTGGTGTGACCAGTATAACTAATCCCTCTGGCAGAACGGTCTATTACGAATATGATAGATTCGGCCGTCTGAAACTGACCAAAGATAAAGATGGGAAAATCCTTAAACAGATGGATTACAAGTACAATAGTCCTGTTACCTATTAACCTCAGAAACTTATTTTATGAACAAAATTACTGCATATATCACCTTTGCGCTGTTGTGGTTAGGGATAAGTAGCACAGTAAAGGCTCAGAATGTACCCAATGGGCAAGGCCGCCCGGCGGCGGTGCCTGTAGCTTTGCCAGGTGCTTATACGGATACTACAATCAATTTGATACGCACCTGGGAACCCAGTATGCCTGCTACAGATACCAATGTGGTTTCTTCATCCAGTCGTACATTGGCAGAGGTGAAGGAATCAACCCAATATTTTGACGGACTTGGCCGCCCGCTGCAAACGATTAACAGGAGAGTTAGTCCTCTGGGTAGGGATTTGGTAACTCCGTTTGTGTATGATGCTTATGGCCGGGAGCAGTTTCAGTATCTTCCTTATGTTCCTAAAACGGGAAACACCAGTGATGGTAAGCTTAAGATTGATCCATGGAGTGGGCAACGGGCTTTCTATCGGGATAGTACACTGATTCCTGGTATTGGGGCTGACAGTGTTTACTATGATCAGACAGATTTTGAGCCATCTCCTCTAAACAGGGTACTTAAAAGTTACTCACCGGGAAACAGTTGGGCAAAAACCGGGGGTAATCATCCTTCGCAGTTGCAATACCTGTTTAACAAAGTTTCTGATTCTGTTCGTATCTGGTATTTCACTGCCGGAAATGTTGTTCCGGTAAGTGGTAGTGGAAAGGTATATGCTCCGGGGCAATTGCACAAAAATGTATCGATTGATAATGCGGGGATGCAAACTATAGAATACAAAGACAAGGAAAACCAACTGGTACTAAAGAAAAAACAGTTATCTGCCACACCGGGAACAGCGCATGTAGGCTGGCTGTGCACCTATTACTGTTATAACGACCTAGGGCAGTTTTGCTTTGTCGTACCACCTAAAGCGACAGACGCTATAAAAAACAATTGGGTAATCACTTCTGCTGTTACCAGTGATTTATGCTTTATATACAGGCATGATGAGCTGAACAGGGTGATTGTAAAAAAAGAGCCTGGGGCAGATTCTACAGAGAATGTATATGATGTGCGTGACAGGGTTGCTTTTAGTCGGGATGGTGCATTAAAAGTAAAGGGTCAATGGTTGTTTCATTTCTATGATGATTTGAATCGTCCTACTATGACGGCCCTGTGCTATATGACTACCAACAGAGCAGATCTTCAGAGTGTGATGAATACGGCGACATCCAATACCATGTCGATTCCGTTTACCTTTGCAGGTACAGGTGATCTGATTGTGATAGCTCCTACAGGTGATTCCTTGTATGAAGCTACAAATTCGATTACCTTTCAGGGGGATTTTGATTCTGGAACAGGTGCAAATTTTATTGCGCAGATCAATCCTAATGCAACGAATGGAGCCGATACAATCAATGCCACAAACCCTCATCCATACATAGTACCCAGTGGATTGATCCCTGTTTCATATACTTTTTATGACGATTATAATTATGCCGGTAAGTTTGACTATGTAAGTGGAGATGCAGGAAAACCACTTGCACTAAGCAATCCCTATGCTGAAACCAATCCTTCTACCCCGACGACCAATACAAAGGGTATGCTTACAGGTATGAAGGTAAGGATATTGGATACCGATCAGTGGCTGACAACGACCCAGTATTATAATGACAAAGGCCGGAATATTCAATCTATAGCGCAGAATACCTCTGGCGGGGAAACAGTAACTACAAGTTTGTACAACTTTAATGGAAAAGTGCTCAGTACTTATGAGCGGATAAGGAATTTCAGAAGTATCGTTACTCCTCAAATTACTTTGCTCACCATGATGCACTATGATGCGGCGGGTAGGATGGACTCGTTAAAAAAGCAGTTGAATGATGATCCCAATCTGCTTAAAACTATTGCAGTTTACAGTTACGACGAACTGGGAAAACCGAAACTAAAAAGGCTTGCGCCAACCAGTACAACAGCCCAGTTGGAAAGCCTTAACTATGAGCGTAACGTTCGTGGCTGGCTGAAATCAATAAACAAAAATTTTGTAAATACACCTGGTAGTTCTGCAAATTATTTTGGCGAAGAGTTGAGTTATGACTATGGCTTTGATAGTGTAGCTTATAATGGTAACATAGCCGGGGCAAAATGGAAAAGCATTTCGGACGGGACTGCCCGTGCCTATGGATACAGCTACGATAAAACGAGCAGGATTACTGCAGCTTATTTTAGCCAGCAGAATACTGGAAGTACTGCCTGGACAAAAGATAAGGTAGATTTTAGCGTAAGCAATCTTTCTTATGATGCGAATGGAAACATCAAAACTATGACGCAAAAGGGAATGATTGGTAATTCAATTGCTACAATTGACCAGCTGACTTATACCTATCCGGCAACCAGCAACAAATTGTCGTCCGTATCTGATCCCAGTAGCACCGCATCTTCCAAACTGGGAGATTTTTTAGATGGGGCCAATACGGGTGATGACTACAGTTATGATGAAAATGGTAATCTGAACCAGGATTTAAATAAGGGAGTTAGTTTGATCGCTTACAATTACCTTAATCTGCCACAAAGCATTAAGATTACAGGTAAGGGTATGGTTACTTACACTTATGATGCAGCCGGTAATAAGCTGCGTAAAACGACGGTGGATTCAACTCAAACACCTGTTAAGACCACCACTACAGATTACATAAGCGGACTGATATATGAGCAGGATTCATTACAGGTCATTCCGCATGAAGATGGACGAATCAGGGTTGTTTACAGGACAAATCAAGCTCCCAATTATGGGTTTGATTATTTTGATGTAGACCATCTGGGCAATGTAAGGGTAGTACTGGCTACTAAAAGCGATACCGCTTATTATGCTGCAACCATGGAATCTGCAGCCAGTGCTTATGAAAATGCTTTGTTTAGCAATATCGATAATACCCGGACAGCCATATCTGGTATCACCGGATATCCTACAGATAATACCACCAATCCTAATGCCTTCGTGGCAAAATTAAATGCGACCAGTGGACAGAAAATAGGGCCGTCATTGGTACTCCGGGTAATGGCAGGTGATACTGTTCAGATCAATGCTACAGGAGTTTATATCAGCACAGCAGCAAATACCTCTGTTACGACACCTCCTGATATGATATCCGCCATTTTAAATGCCTTTAGTGGTTCGGGAATTAGTGACGGGGTTCACGGAGCCTTTGGCGTTGGTTCTGCCATTAATACAGGTCTTACTACAACTGTGTTCAACAGCTTAAAGCAGATAGATACTACACAGAATCTTTCCACTAAGCCCAAGGCATATCTTAACTTCGCCCTCTTTGATGACCAGTTTGCCCTGGTAAATGAAAATAGTGGTGTTCGGCAGATACAGGGTAGCACAAATGTCTTGCAACCCTTATCTGTGGGAAGAATGACGATCAAAAAGACCGGATTTCTGTATATTTATACGAATAATGAGAGCGGTAGTGATGTGTTCTTTGACAATCTGGTAGTCACGCATAACAGCGGTCCTGTTATCGAGGAAACACATTATTATCCATTCGGCCTTACTATGGCGGGGATCAGTAACCACGCCTTAAAGGGGTTGAACTATCCCGAAAACAGATTAAAATACAACGGGAAAGAGTTGCAAAGCGGAGAATTTGCAGACGGCAGTGGAATTGAATGGTACGACTATGGAGCCAGGATGCAAGATCCCCAACTTGGAAGATGGCATGTACCTGATCCATTGGCTGGTAAGTATGACGCTTACTCTCCATACAATTATGCAATAAATAATCCGGTTAGTCTGCTTGATCCGAACGGGATGGACGTTCACTATTTCGATGGCGGGGTTACGTATGACGGTGCCGACGCAGTAGAGGCTTTCCAAAAGATTGAAACTGCCAGGGCGAATTTTAACGACGGCGGAAAAAGGAGAGGGAAAAATAAAACAGCTTTCGTTCCAGCTTTATATTATTTGTTAGCAGGTGAAATTTTAACTGGTGCGACAGCTTCAACGAGTTTGTATCATTTTCCAAGTTCCGATGACTGGAAGGCTGCCTGGAACGACTTTTATGCTAAACTACAATACATTCCAAACGGAGGAGTTGTTGGTTACGAGCTAGATCAACTATTTGGCAAAGGTTCTAAGCACTTAGTAGGATATGATCCTGCTCTAGCTCTGAAAATGTTTCAGGAGCTGGCTAGGATTTACTCTAAAACGTCGAGCAAGAGTGGTGTTGTGTATGCGCTATTGGCAACACATGATGGTTTGTACAATGTTTACGTATCTGGCAGCCCTGTTCCTAGTCCCGTGAAAGTCCTGTTAAAGGCGGGGGATGTGTGGAAATATGGAGAGACAACTGATCCGAAGAATAGGTATGATGATGCATACTTACAACAGGAAGGTGTTCGTATTGTACCTCTATTTTCAGGAAACCAGGTACAGTTGAAAGCTATGGAGAAATTCTTAATTTACGGATACTATTTTCAGACTGGCCAATTGCCACCTGCAAATAAAATGTTTAGATAAATAATGAAACTATGAGAGTCTATTTTACGCAAAATCTATCACATGACATGCTTGATAAATTTGATATTGTAACGGCTATCGGAAAAAACATGGATATTTTTTTTGCAGACAAAATTTACGGTAGTGATGTCGAGGTGATTTATATTGGGATTCGTTGCCTTACTCCTGTATTTGAAAGTGCTTTTCCTAAAAAGAAACCTAAATACGACCTCAAAGGAAAAGTGTATCATGTCAATAACGATGATGGCCCTATAAAATCACCAGATAAGGCTCTATCGTATAGTTTAACACTAGATTATAGCAAGTACAAGGAGATTACGGACATTCGCTCTATATTTCCTCAGGATGTCTTAGACTCATTGGATATAATTGGTACTATTAAGCAAATAAAAGATTTTGATCTTGTTAAATTCAAATCGGATTTTGAGACTTTCTTTAAATCAGTAGGTTGGATTTAGGTAAGTATACAGAAGCAGTGGTCTTGATGACTAACTGCTTCTGTATTTTGTCAAAATAGAACAATTAGTAGAAATAACCATTGATCCCTAATCTTCATGTTTACCCCAATTAAATCCAATTATGAAAGTGTATTTTGCAAAGTACTTTTCCGCTGATATCGCCGGTAAATTCCGGGTTATGGATATCAACAAAGAGTTTATTGAATTTTTTTCAGATAAGACTTACGGTAGCGATATTGAGGTGATCTATATCGGTGTGCTTTGTATGAGCCAAATTTCTGAAAGTGCTTTTCCAACTAAAAAAGCTAAATACGAACGGGTTGGGAAAAAACGTCAGGGCGATATTGGTGAACCGGAAAATAATGTATTAGATTATCAAATACGGCTGGATTTTGAAAAGTATGCGGAGACACCGGACATTCGCACCATATTTCCGGAGGATGTTTTAAACTCGTTAAATGTGGTCAGCACAATTAAACAGATCAAGGATTTTGATCTTGCTAAATTCAAATCGGATTTTGAGGCCTTCTTCAAATTAATAGGCTGGATTTCTCCAATCACATGCTAACACTTACACAGATGCATAACCAAAGTAACATTCAGATGAGAATTTATAAACGAAAAAACAGTAGCAAGAATGAACCTGCTACTGTTTAATTATTCTACTTTTATTCTTTAATAATCTGTATCACTATTTCAGGAAGGGTCATTGAAAATACAATTACTTATTGAGCTCGTTTAACAATACTTTTAAGTTCAGCCATAAAGTTTTCAGCATCCTTTTGAGAACGGATTACCTGTGCTAAGCCATCAACACGAACAGATTTAGATTGCATAGGCTTTGGATTACTACCCTGACTTCTCTGGGCAACTTTCTTATACTGATCTATCTTATGTTGAATATTTTGATTCATAGTACAAATGTACCCCTTTTCTTACGCATCAATTAGACAAATCATCATTCCTTATCTCGCTTCTGCTTTTATTTATCCCATCTCTCAACCCTCCAAAATTGTAATTCAGGCTAATATTAAAAGAGCGGAAATAATCCCTGCTGGTACTAAACTGTTGAAAGTTGGGGCCGAAAGTCTGGTTCTGATTATCCCTGTATTTTGTAAAAGGATTTTTAATACTTCCGGCAACAGACAGTTTGTTTTTAACCAGTTCTTTATTGACTCCAAATGCAGTACTGATCATGCCATTGGAAGTCCCCTGCGAGCCATTCGGACTGCGACTGATTACATTCAGATCCGCATTGATCCGCCAGCCTTTATTGAGTTGAAAAGCATTTGATAAAGCAAGAGAATATATCCAGCGGTTATTACTGATAGCCATACCATCACTTAGCCAGAGGTACATCACATTTCCATTCAAACCAGCATTATACCATTTAGTCAGCGGATAACTGATATTGAAATTACTACCTAAACTCTTCGCCTTACCAACATTGGCATAAGAGGTACGGGTAATCTTAGTAACAGCATCAAAATTAACCACCTTAAGATCCAGGTTATTCATAAAGGAATAATCCAAACCAATATTCAATGATAATTTCTTATTACTGCTATAACCTGCCTGTATATCATTCAATAGAACAGGACGTAGACCAGGATTACCTGTTGATTCAATATTTGGATTAGAACGATCTACATAAGGGTTTAGCCTGTTGATACCTGGTCTTCTCATCCGCTGTGTAAATCCGAAGTTAATACTGCTTTGATCATTGAAGTTTTTGCCTACAGCAATGGAAGGAATCACATTCAGATAGTTCTGATCAGCAACAGCAGCGGAAGAAATAAAATCAGCCTTTATTACTGTTTGCTCAAGTCTTACTCCCGCAGTGATATTCCAACTTTTTAATGATAACTGATAGGAGTTATAAGCACTGAATACATTCTGGGTATTGGTATATAAATCTGATAACGCAGTAACCAATTCAAATTTTCCATTGTTGAAGGAGTTATACTGAAAATCGCTGGAGTTCCTTCTGAGAATACCTTTCACACCCGCTTCTATATTCAGTGCTTTTACGGAAGTGACAAAGTCCATCTGGAAGGTATGCTCTTTAAAGCTTTGATGTGCATGCTGGTTATAATCAGGAGCATTTGATATGTTGATATTAGCCTGCTGATCTCCCGGATTGGTGCTATACATATAAGAGAAGGTCAGAAATCTGCTCTTAGAGGATTTAAACCCAAGCTGGTAATTAATAGCTGCATCAATACCATAAGAATGACTGGTATTATGATTGAGCAAATCATATTGTTGTGAAGATGCAACAGATGATAAACTACTGTTGCCGTTAGCGCGGGTACCATTGATATTAAATTGTCCGGAGAGAAGGTTCAGCGAATCAATTTCATAACTCAGCTGTGTACCAAAGTAACCATTTGTATTTTTAGATTTGGCCAATCCGTTCTGTTGCAGATTTGTGGTATCAGTACCTGTTCTGGTATTGGTAAAACTGGTCTGAGGGGAGTTATATATACTTACTCCACCAAAGGCAGAAACGCCCAATTTACCCAGTTTAGCTGTGAAAGAACCACCTGCACCTGGTCCGCCGGCAGGAAAGCCTTCGTTCACATTTAAAGTACCGTTATAGCCTTCATTCACCTTTTTATTGGTAATGATATTAATGATCCCGGCAAGGCCTTCTGCATCATATTTAGCAGGAGGGATAGTGATCACTTCTATTTTCTGGATAGTAGATGCCGGCATGCTTCTCAGTATTGCAGTTAAATTACCATTCACCATACTGGAAGATTTGCCATTAATCAGTACCTTATAACTGGCGTTTCCTTTTAAAAGGATATTATCACTACCATCTAAAGTGATAAAAGGGATTTTACGCATCATCCCTAAAACGCTGTTGCCTTTACTTTCAGGATCTGCCTGTAAGTTGTAGATAATACGATCCGACTTTTGTTGAATAAATGTTTTGTTGGCAATGATGGCCACTTCTTTTAAATTCTGTACAGAATCAGCGGTTTGTGCCAGAACGGTATTGCTAATTAATATACTGATAATCAGTATTATAAATTTATTGCACATGGTAATAATGAATTAAATTTGAGACATAGGTATCCTGATAAGAGCGGGATGCACTTTTAAATCGGGAATCAAAGAATTGCCAGGAGTTTAGCCTTTTCTTTTTTGTATCATTAAGTAATAGGTGATAAATCCAAGGGCTATAAAGACCATTTCAACACCATAAGGTAAGGGCGAGTTTTCAGCGCTGTAAGGAATGTATTCCATTGCTACCAGACCTATACCAGCAAAGAACAGTATGATACCCCATTTTAAGGATTCGGAACCTAAGCTTGTAAGTTGCGATAAGAACTTAAGGGCGGTTTCATCTAAAGGACCAGCATCCAGTATTCTTTTCTTTAACCGGTAGTTGAATAGGGAAATGATTACAACGGCAATGATGCCGAAAAACAAGATGGTGATTATAAAAGGAAGTAATTGTTTCATAACAAGCTATTTTATGTAGTAGTCAGCACAAGGGACAAAAAGGTTGCAATTATTTATTTTTTTATTTTGCAACCTTTCATCAAAACGAATTGACTAATGTAATATGTTAGATGAAAAGGAGATTGTATCCAGGATAATTAAGGGAGATTTCCGCGCTTTTGAGCTTTTGGTAAAAGAGTATGAAAAGCTGGTATTCTTTGTAATTAACCGTCTTGTAAGCGACATACAGGACAAAGAGGACATATGCCAGGAAGTTTTCATTAAAGTACATAAAAGTCTGTCTACATTCAAATTTGAGTCAAAACTGGCCACCTGGATTGCCCGTATTGCCTATCTGACTGCCATCAACTATACCAAAAAGTACAAGCGACAAACTGCTTATCCTGAGGGTATGGACGATTTCCACTTTAATGATGAGACGCCTGAGCATCTTTTAGATAAAAAGAATATGGCGGAGTACGTTAATCTGCTGATAGGGCAAATGCCCCTGCCATATAGAACGGCCTTAACGATGTACCATTTAAACGACTTTTCCTGCAAAGAGATAGAACAGATTACAGGTACGCCGGAAGGGACGGTCAAGAGTAATCTTTTCAGGGCAAGGAAATTACTGAAGGAAAAAATTGAAAAGGACCTTAAAAAAGAGCAATTATGAACGATAACGAGATACAATCCTTACTGGATGGAGAGCTGATACCTGATTCCTTATCAGACAACGAGAAGCGAACGCTTGAACAGTACCAGCTGCTGATTGCAAAACTGGAGGAGGAGCCGCATGAGGGGTTATCCTATAGTTTTGCTTCGAAGGTGAAAGCCCGTTTGCAGGCGCAGATCAACCGTAAAAAGGATATCCGGTTCTATAGTGCGGCGTTTATCTTTCTTATTCTCGGCTTTGCCACTTTTTACGGGTTGCTGCTGTTTGTGAATGCAAATGCAGGTAATGAATTTGTCGGGATCTTATCTAAATTCAAATGGATCATCGTTTTAGGTGCTGTCTTATTTGTAGGTATACTTTACCTGGATCAGAAATTAGTGAAGGAGAGGATTTTGAATCAGCGCTAAACTTCCCCGATTGGATAACCTGAATCCGCTTTTTTCCGATCCAATTTTGATTCCCTGAAATTTTTTCAGAAAAATATTTGCGAAACCGATCAGTTGCGTGTATATTGCAACCGATCGGTTTCTTATTTAAATAAATAATTATGAAAAGTAAAATTCTTTTTGTTTTATGCCTTCTGACTGGCCTGATGTTTATTAATGCAGGTTTGGATAAATTCTTTCACTATATGCCAGTACCTAAAGATATGCCTGAGAAAATGGTGAAAGTTGGTATGGCATTTATGGAAATAGGCTGGCTCATGCCATTGGTTGGTATCATAGAAATTCTTGGTGGTTTGTTATTGTTCTCCAGCAGAACGAGGGCGCTTGGTGCTATTGTTATTTTACCTGTTTTAACGGGCATTCTACTTACCTGTATCAGTATGGCCCCATCAGCTTTGCCCATCGCACTTACATTGACCGCAATTATTCTTTGGGTAATTATTGATAATAGGGAAAAGTACCTGCCGATGGTGAGGAAATAACAAATCAAAATGGCACTTCAATGAGAAGAGATATTTTTCAAGCCATTGCAGACCCGACACGAAGGGCTATCATAGCTTTAATTGCAATACAGGCAATGACACCTAATGCTATTGCCGAGCATTTTGATACGACACGGCAGGCAATTTCAAAACATCTGAGAATATTAACTGAATGCGAACTGGTAAAACAGGAACAGCAGGGCCGGGAAATATATTATCAACTTGAAATTGACAAAATGAAAGAAATAGACAAATGGATGGAACAATTCAGGAAGATCTGGGAAAGTCGCTTTCAACAACTCGATCAACTTTTATCAACTATCAAAAAGAATAAATAATGAAACACAGTTTGCAGTTCGACTTCATTGCAGATAAGGAAAAAAATACATTGACAATCAGACGTGAGTTTTTAGCTAACCGGCAACTGGTTTGGGATTGTTATACCAAAAGTGAATTGCTTGACCAATGGTTTGCGCCTGCTCCGTTAGCTACAAAGACGAAATCAATGGAATTTCGCGAAGGAGGTCACTGGCATTATGCAATGGTAGAACCCAATGGTACAGAATACTGGGGTTATACAGAGTATCTGAAAATTAAACCCATTGACTACTACACATCGTTAGATGCTTTCAGTAATGCAGAAGGTGAAATAAATAAAGACCTGCCCCGTGCAGAATGGGTTGTAACTTTTACCGATAAGGATGAAAACGCTTTGGTAGAATTCATCGTTACCTATAAATCTCTTTCAGATTTGGAACAGGTTATCCAGATGGGCATGGAACAAGGGATGATAGCAACCCTGGAAAAACTGGATAAGCTGTTACTTATCATAAAAAAGTAAAAAATATTCGCAACAAAACCAGGATTACTGCCTCCGCAGATTAAAATGGGAATAGTCAGGTATGATTATTCCCATTTTTAATTGGATACGACAACAATCCTTCCAGTTGTCCCAATGTTACAATGCGTTACAGGCATCAGTAAATTATCAGTATTATTTATTTTTATTTTGCAACCGTTTATTAAAAGCGATTGACTAATGTAATATGTTAGATGAACAAGAAATTGTATACGGGAGAGGATCTTGTACAGGTAACATATAGTCATCTTAATCTAAAAATAAATAGTATGTTCAGAAACAACCTAAAAACAGCGTGGCGACGTTTTCTGAGAGACCGGCAATTTACTATCCTTAATTTGATAGGGCTCTCAACCGGCCTGGCTGCTGTCTTATTGATTTGTTTGTGGGTGAGTGATGAGATAAGTGTTAATAAATTTCATAAAAAAGACCGGCAGCTCTATCAGGTGATAAGTAACCTTAAAACTCCGCAGGGTATTATGACCATGGATATAACGCCGGTTCCTCTGGCGGAATCACTAGTGAAAGAAATGCCTGAAGTGGAATCCGCGGTATCCGTTAATGATTTTTTCAACTGGCAAAGCAAAGATGGTATCCTGTCATCCGGGAACACTCATATACAGGCGCAGGGTTGGAATGCCGGTAAAGATTTTTTTAATGTGTTTTCCTATGACCTTATCCAGGGAAATAAAGGCCAGGTGCTGGCAGATGAAAACAATATTGTGATATCGGCGACGCTGGCAAAAAAATTGTTTAATACTACAGACAACGTTATTGGTAAAACCCTGGAATGGAAATACCCGTTCTTTGATGGAATATTCCGGGTTTCGGGTATTTTCAAAGACCCACCTGCAAACTCCACGGGCCATTTTGATTTCGTGCTCAACATTGGGGTGTTACTGAAAAATGACCAGTCGGCACAGAACTGGACGAACTCTCTCGCTCAAACGTATTTGATTTTAAGAAAGGGAACAGATGTTGACCAGTTTAATAAAAAGATCGCTGGTTACTTAAAAACAAAGAACCCCGGATTAGATATTTTTTCATTGTTTATTCAGCAATACTCTGCAAAATATCTCAACGGCAAATATGAAAATGGGGTACCGGCAGGTGGCAGGATCGCATATGTAAGACTGTTTTCCATTATTGGCCTTTTCATATTGCTTATTGCCTGCATTAATTTTATGAATCTGTCTACTGCACAGGCTTCCGGAAAAATGAAGGAAGTAGGAGTAAAAAAAGCGATAGGCGTAAGCCGTAAATCGTTAATTGCCCAATTCCTTGCAGAATCCATTCTCATGGCTTTCTTATCATTAGCCATTGCGTTTGTTTTCATTGTTTTGTGCCTGCCTCAATTCAATGCGATTACCGGCAAACATATTGGACTGGTCAATGTTGCCGGTTTTATATTGCCTGCGGTAGCCATTACCTTATTCACCGGAATTGTTTCGGGTTGCTATCCTGCATTTTATCTTTCAGGTTTTAACGCGGTGACCGTGTTAAAGGGGAAGCTCCGAACTTCTTTTGGGGAGCTATGGGTACGCAAGGGGTTGGTGGTAGTTCAATTTGCCGTATCTGTCATTTTCATTATAGGATTTTTAATCCTCAATGAACAAATTAAATACTCTCAAACAAAGAACCTTGGATATAATAAAGACAATATCCTGTGTTTCCAATGGAAAGGAGAATTGTATAACCAGTGGAATGGATTAGGAGAAGGAAAGTCAAATGGCAGGTTCGAAGCCTTCATGGCGGGATTAAAAAATGTAACAGGCGTTATAAGCGCAACAAATACGTACGGTAATATCCTGGACCAGATCCCTGCCACGTCTGGTGTTTCCTGGAGAGGGCAGGCAACGGACCAGAGTTACGTCTTTCAATCGCCCGTGGTAGGTTATGACTTTCTTGCAACCCTTGATATAAAACTTAAAGAAGGCCGGTCCTGTTCAAAAATATATAATGACGACTATTCAAAAATTATATTAAATGAGGCCGCCGTTAAAATGATGGACCTTAAAAATCCGGTAGGTAAAAACATAGACCTCAATGGTGGAAGTCAGATTGTCGGCGTGGTGAAAGACTTTCATTATGGATCACTCCATAATACAATAGAACCCCTCATTTTAAGGTTTGACCCCAATGGGCCAAATATCGTGGTGAGAATAAAAGCCGGAATGGAAAGAAATACCATAGAACGACTTAAAAGATACTACAGTGAATTTCTTCCCGGCTATACGTTTGACTTTACATTCATGGATGATGATTACCAGGCATTGTATGCTTCAGAGATGCGTGTAGCTGCTTTATCCCGCTATTTTGCTGTCCTGGCTATTCTTATATCCTGTCTGGGCCTGTTTGGCCTTGCCACCTTTACTGCACAGAAAAGACAGAAGGAAATCAGTATCCGCAAGGTCTTAGGGGCAACTGTCAGTGATGTATCGATTATGCTGTCAGGGGACTTTTTAAAGCTCGTGTTTTTTGCTGTCGTTATCGCCCTGCCTGTGGCATGGTGGGCTATGCACAAATGGCTTGAAGGTTTTTCTGATAGGGTGACCATCAACTGGTGGCTTTTTATCATTCCTGGTATGATGGCGTTATTGCTTGCTTTGATTACAGTGAGTTTCCAGTCAATAAAGGCAGCAATCGCCAACCCGGTGAAAAGTTTAAGTGCTGAATAAATTTGGGTTCATTTGTAAGCAGAAGGGGTTATTGCAATTAAGCATAGAATTGGCACAAAGATATTCGGTCACCTACTCACATAAAATCAAAATTCGTTTATTAACTTTCCCCCTAAAATGACAAGTGTTACTGACGGCAAATAGATTTTATTACAAGAATTTCAGGTAGTGGGAGCCGTATTGCTGGTTTGATATTTTTGATATTTACTAGAAAGTTTATCAGGTTCGGTAAGAGTGATATAACCAGCTTGTATTAGTGGTAAAATATGCAGGCGGTAATTTTTAGGCTGGTTCGAAATACCAAGGTGATCGAATATATCCACCCGGCTTTGAGGAATCTTACAAAAGTTTAATATTTCCTTTTGTTTGGGGGATAACAAAATGACATCTCTATTACCATCTCTATTACCATCTCTATTACCATCTCTATTACTTACCACTTCCTTTGGGGCATCATCTGCAAGAATAACATCGTTTTTAAGAGCAGGATGACAGAATATTTCTACTTCGAAAAAGGTACGTTCAGCATCTGTGCGAAAGGATGGTTCAGGAGAACCATTACGTTCCAAAACACGTTTAATAGTGGGAATACCTGTGGCACGGCCTTCCGTTAAATCGAGTTCTTTTAAAAAATCCCCTAAACGGCGATTGCGGTAACGACGTGGCCTTATCCTGCCACTAATAAAATCTTCCTGACGGATAGAGCGATCCGGGCCACCATAATTAAGCAGCACGATGGATTCTGGTGAAATCCGGATTTCAACCTGTTCCCTCAATTGATAATCACGATGAAATAATGCATTCGCCACGGCTTCTTCCAATGCAGCATAGGGGTAATTCCAAATACGTATTGCTTCTGCCTTATCAGCTTGCTTAATGACTTTCTCTTTTAAAAAATTTGTTTTTAATAGGTCCAGTGTCTTTCTGATTAAAGTAGGTACTGGGCCTGTGATACGTGGGTATTCAACAAATTCCGATTCTCCTTCACCCTTTGGGAAATACACGACATCGACCCAGGTGGCTGGAAAGAATTTTTCCGGATGTTCATTAAACATCATCAATGCCACATTCCGGGGAAAACGGTGTTCCGGGGGGCCATCCACAAGGAGCATCTGTTCTAATATTTCCGTTTTGGTATATTGATCGGAAGTTTCCATCAATTTACTGCCTATCAGGCGCAAATGATCCTGAACAAGTACCATTGAAATATCATCTATGCTGGCATATTGATTAGAGCGGTCATCAAAGGGGATTTGGTTGGCAAGACTAATCAGTTCTTGCTGAGTTTCCATATCTGCAATAACAGAACTAGCATACCTGCGAACATAATAGGAATATCTTTTTTGTTTGGTCGTAATTTGTTCAGGCACTTCATAAGGGCGGTTAGAACCACCAGGTACCCAAATAACTAAAATTTGCCGGCCATCCACGGTTTCAATAAAGAGTTTAGGATGGTAAACTGGGTTAATCAGGTTATTATAGCCGATCATCTCTTTTTGAATAGAGGCAATCTTGGAGGCACTTAAACCCATAATGGGTCGCTTGGCAATCCCGTTTTCTTCTTCCACGCCAATTAGGATATAGCCACCACCTACATTTTCAAAATCATTCGCAAAAGCGCAAATTGAACGGTATATGGCATCCGGATTCCATCCCTCTTTAAATTCGAGTCGTTCCGATTCAACAGAACGGGCGTTTAATAGATCTTCAATGTTTATGTGTAATGGCATATTGTAAAAATAAGCAGGAAATGTCATAGTATTGAAACTTCCATTTGCAGTGACCTGGCATAAAGATATTCGGTCACCCCCTCACATAAAATCAGAATTCGTTTATTAACTTTTGCCCTGTTCATCTGATTGCATCTCTATTAAGAAATCCACATCATTAATAATGGGCGTAGCCCCAAGCCTACCGGTTGCATACCATTTATCCAACGGTGTTCCGAGACGTAAACCGGTTATATCAGAACACCTGAATAAGTTAGTTGCACCAAATTCATTTTTTTCAGTGAACCATATCTGATCCCGGCGAAAATTGTCATTAGAAAGTTGTGTTACATCATGTGTAGCAAATATCAATTGTGCATTTCGTTTATTAAGTAAAGGATTGTTGAACAGTTGTATAAGGAATTGGGTAATTATCGGGTGAAGACTTTTTTCAAACTCATCAACAATAAGAACGCTTCCTGTTTCCAGTGCCTCAATGATAATACCACCAATTACAAAAAGGCTTTTAGTGCCAGACGATTCCTCCCGTACATCAAACACAACATCTTCGACACGAGTGACGCCCTCATATACTGTATGTCTGGTCGTAATATTGTACTTATAATCTTCCTGAAACCTCTTTTTAACTTCTTCTGACAGACTAGTAGTGAATTTAAATTCACTCCAATCAACCTCCTCTGCAGATACTGAAGTAATTCCTGTATCCACAGCACAGATTAAGGCATTAAATCTCTTCGAAAAAACAGATTCTTTGTCCTCCGCCAGGCGCCTTGCGTATAACCTGGCATAACTTGATTCATGATAATCCTCGATGAAAGGATAAACCATCATCTTTTGAGTTATAAACCGGTATGGTTCCATCAAAGCCTCTACGTTATTCTCTGCTGCTTTAGATAAAAAAAGCTGATTAGGTAATAATAGCTTTTCAAGTGTTTTCTTTGCTCCTTTATAGTAGTCCCCAAATTTCATTTCCTTTTCGGGAGATCTCGAATAAAGCAATGTTCTGGTGTTATTAGGATAATAGTACAGTTCTTCTGTTTCTATTCGCTCGTGGCTGAAGCTTATTGAATAGTCAAACTGGGTCTCATTTGAGATAAAACTAATCTCGAAAACCACAGGACTTAAAGCAAAGCTTTTTTCCAATCTATGTGGCTCATAGAGCTCCAGGGCCTGATCCGGCCTATACCCTGATGAACGATCTACTAAAAGCGCCAGAACTTTGATAGCCCTTAGAAAAACACTTTTCCCTGAGGCGTTTGGCCCATAAACCGCGGATGATCGCAGTAAATGTCTCTTATTAGAAATATCAAAGTAATTAGAGTTAAGTCCTTTTAATCCGGTCTTCAACATATTCAGTTCCACGCGCTCGCGTATCGACCTGAAATTAGTTACAGCAAATGAAAGTAACATCGATCTGATCTTTTCTTATTTCAAAGGTAGGAGTTTTTATAATAAATCCGAAAAAATGTAATTATTTGCTTATTTTATGCAAAATAATATATTTAAACAGATTTAAATCCTGTCCATAGATTAGATTACACCTATAAAATGAAAAGTGCTATCTGATTTGTAAGGATTTAATTTTAAGAGGAAAAGATTGGGGAGATGTTGCTTTGTTTTTTATCTTTTTAAATTGTTCCATTCTTTCTCCCATTGAGTGGCTACGGCCTCCAGAGCGGGCCAATTTTTTAACAGGACAAAGATTTCTGATATAGTAGCGTAATCAGTATCGTTCGGGAATGCTCTAAATCTAGCCATGGGATCATTCAGTCGGAAAAGCGCATGCTGAAGGTCGGGGTAATTCCTATAAGTCTCGTTGAACAAGTTGCAGGCAGCTTGCCAGATGCTATTTGCTACTGCCCTTCTTTGCTCTTGTGGATCAATAACTGGTGGCTGTTGCGGATTAAAATTAATATTAAAACTGAATGGCGGTGGATATTGTCGTGAACCACCATATGCCTCTGGTGGCTGGAAAGAGAAGCTCGTTGACGCTATAGGTAGGTGCTGTAGCTCTGGTGGTAAATCAGCATAACCGCCAGATTCTGATGGATATTGTTGCTGTTCGCTTATATTACCGGAAGGCTCTTTTCTCGCTCTTTTATGGTACTCAAACCTGGAAGGTGTTACATTTTGAGGATGGGAAGATGATTGTTGCGGTCCCTGAAATACCGGGCGCTCACGTTTGGTGCCATGACTGCTACCATGAGCTCTGTGCTGGTTCTGAGGTAGACGATAAGGTTCGGGTTCCCGTTCCTGGAATCTCGGTTGCTCACGCCTGCGATCATCACTGCTACCGTGAGGTCTGTGCTGGTTCTGAGATGGACGATAAGGTTGGGGTTCCCATTCCCGGAATCTCGGTTGCTCACGCCTGCGATCATCACTGCTACCGTGAGGTCTGTGCTGATTCTGAGATGGACGGTAAGATTGGGATTCCCGTTCCCGGAATCTCGGTTGCTCACGCCTCTCTTCATCACTGCTATCGCGAGGTATGCGCAGGTCCCGAGATGGACGGTAAGATTGGGATTCCCGTTCCCGGAATCTCGGTTGCTCACGCCTGCGATCATTACTGCTACCGCGAGGTATGTACCCGGAAGTGGACTGAGGTGGATGATAAGATGGCAATTGTTGTTGCTGCGAACTAGTTAGCAACTGTGCTTTCAATTTTGCTATTTCCAGTTCAGATGCGCGTAACTGTTCCTGTTGTTCCGCATTGGTCTCTTCCAAAGAGTTGATCCGTTGGGCATCATTAATTTGTCTCTCATTCAACACAATATGTTGTTCTTCCAGTTGCCGGTTTTTTTCCTGCAGGTCTTCCTGTTCTTTTTTCCGTTGTTCAATCTCTTCATCCGCAGCTAATAATTTTTTGGCGAGCATTTTATCATGCTCTAGTTCAAATTTATGCAATTGCTTTTCCACCACATCTTCTATAGGATGGCGGGTTTGGTCAATAAGATTGATCAGCTGTTCCAACGCAGGATGTATGGGTGCACCGGGGGTGTGATCGAATGACTTCTTTATATTTTTTATGGCACTAATGGCATCTCCCTTCGCCGTATTTACGGCCAGGCTAATAATACCTGTGTGTAATGCTTTCAATGTACTATATGCCGCTACCTGGGATATATCCTGATTAAAAATAGCATCCATATCAGTTTCAGACTGTATGGCGCCTTCCAGTTCGTCGTAAGCAGCTTCCATTTTTTCATCCTCCTTATCGCTTAATACATCCACATTAATCTTATAATGGCTTATGGCATTGTAAAGCGCACCCAATTCCACCTTCTGCTGGCCTACTTCTTTTTCCTGCTCTGCTACCTTGTCCTTCATCTTCTGGTATTCCGGCAACAGGGTTTGAGCGGCAATAAGATAAGACCTTGTTTTGATGGTAGTATTTAATATTACATGTGTCAGTTCCTTGGTGGTCTTAGCCACATTACCTGCAGCAATGGGGGTGACAGTTTTATGGCCCACCGCGGTATTGGTTGCTGCTTTTGTGATAGCGGTAGGATCTGTAAAGGTGAGCTTCAGATTATTATTCTTCAACCGGTTCCCGTCTTCGTCCAATTCACCCCAGTTACAGTCAAAGGAGGTGGTATAATTGCCATCGTCCCAAACAGATGGATCGTAATTCTTCTTTTTTGTATTATCAAGCGGTTTTCTTTCTGTTTTTACTTCGTAAAAGATCCATTTAAGGTCTTTATTCACCATCTTCTTTACCTCTGCTTCCACATGTTGTTTATGATTGGCATTGGCTTCAGAGGTAATGGGGGCCAGGTTACGTACATCTGTTCCGGGGCCGCCCAGCTGTTCGTTTAACAGGTGGCCTGCAACATAATCAGATTGCTTCCTGGACAGCGCTTCCATTCTTACCCTGGCTTTATTCCATTCCGAAGTTTTACCTCCGCCGGGAGTAGATCCCAGGGGATGGTCCGGGCCAAGCGGATCGGCAATCATATGGGTACCTTCATTTTTTACGGCGGGGTCCCAACGGATATAAGAGCGCAGTTTTTTGGCGGTACCTTCTATTTTTCCGCCCAGTCCAAAAGCAGCGGCATGACTACCCGGCTTTCCCTTATAGTTACCAGGTACACGTATACGTACTCCTTTCTCAATGCTCTCCTTATCTGTTTTTTTTGCTTCATCAGCCACTTCTGGCTGTTGATCTGTTTGTTTAATGTTTAGCACCTGTGTATAAAACCCACCAAGGAAATCCTCTTCGGAAGCAGCGCTTTTGGTCAGGCTAAGCTCATCTACATTGGCAAGGCCCTCAGGCCGGTCATAACGTACCGCCCCAATCAACTTATAGCTTTCCGCAGGCTTGATATGTTGCTTAAATGTTTTTACGTCAGCATAATTGGCAGGTATTTCACCGGTGTTAAGGGCGTAGCCCAGGAAACTGGCCAACGCATCCTGTTGCTCACTAACTTTGCCTGAGAATACATGCGTAAGATGATCAGCCCCCATCTTATCAATAATAGGTATAATAGTACTGGCATCAGGCTGCCCCAGAGATTTTGCAATTTCATCTATTGTAGCAGATAGCTCTTCACGATTGAAAAAAATGTCATCTTTGCTGCCAGCATATGTATTGATAGCCTGCCCTTTAAGTGATAACTTAAGTTGTACTGCGGGCATAGAAACCCCGTTTCCTATAGGGCTGATTGTATTAGCGACAGCCTTTGATGTAGTAGAGGGCGTATTTTCTACCCGGTTATTTTTCATACAATGGGTAAAGGGTTATTTGAAGATATAAAGGAATTTATCGCGCTAAACAAAAATATCCTTTTTTTGCACAAAAGCAATCCTGCTTTACCTGTTTTTCTATCCCGGAAATATTGACATACATCAAAAAATCCCATAAAATCCAGCCCACTTTTGCATTATAAAATTAACATAATGAAAAAGAAACATTACAAGTACGTCAACACTTTATTCGTAGTAATTCCCATGACACTGATTATGGCTTTTGTAGGACTCATGCGCAACTATGGCTTCGGACAGGACTGGTTCATCAAATTCCTGAAAGCATGGAGCGTGATGCTTCCCGTAGCATATGCCGCCGCATTTATCATCATCCCTAATGCAAGAAAATTGTCGGAACGAATCCTGACTAAAGATTAATTTTGCAGCAGATGTATGAACAGCTGACTAAATACATACAGGATAACATCCCGGCCACTGAAAAAGAGCTGGAATTGATTCTTTCTTATTTCAAACCACTGACAATAAAGAAAAATGAGTTATTAGGCGGACAGCGTATGTTTTTCGTGGTAAAAGGTTGCCTGCGTATTTTCTTCATACAGGAAGACGGACAAGATATCACCAGGTACCTGGCTTTTGAGAACAACTTTGCAACGGCATTAGTCAGTTTCATCAGCCAGGAGCCTTCCCTGGAATTTATCCAGACACTGGAGAATACAGAATTACTTTACATCTCCCGCCGCGACTTCCACCACCTGCTGGATACCATCCCTCTCTGGGATAAATTCTACCGACACTATCTGGAACATGCTTACGTTACCAACACAAACCGCCTCATGAGCTTTATTACTATGGATGCTATAGAACGATACCGTATCCTGCTGAAAGAAAATCCTATTATCGTACAAAGGCTTCCCAATAAAATAGTAGCGTCTTATCTTAACATCTCCCAGGAAACCCTCAGCAGGATAAAGTCAAAAAAAAGGCCGTCTTAAAGACAGCCTAAAATTTGTTTTTCCACATCATACTTTCCACCGGCTTCACCGTCCTCCCATTATACTTTGCATTCCCTTTCTGATTATACATCGTCTCCACTTCCCCTTCCACCACAAAATAAATCAGCTGTCCGATAGGCATTCCTGCATATATTCTCACGGGTTGGGCACAGGAAATCTCCAGTGTCCAGGTATTACAGAAGCCAACGTCTCCTTTACCCGCTGTAGCATGGATATCAATTCCAAGACGGCCGGTGCTGGATTTCCCTTCCAGGAAAGGTACATGTGCATGGGTTTCGGTGTATTCCTCAGTTACGCCAAGATAAAGTGTGCCCGGATGGAGAACATAACCCTCTGCCGGGATCTCAAAATGTTCAATCTCATTGTGTTCACGCGCATCTAAAATCCTGTCTTTATAGGTAGCCAGGTATTTTCCAAGATGTACATCGTAAGAATTGGTACCGAGGTACTTCCGGTCATAAGGAGCGATAACAATCGTTCCCTTCTCAATTTCCTCTAATATCCGTTTGTCTGACAGGATCATATTAGTCGTTAATAGTTATTACGCATCAGCATTGGGTAGTCTCCTGCTTTTTGCTTTAATTTGGCAAGATATGCCATTAATACGTACCATACAAATGAATCCCGGCAGCCGGTTGGGAGTGTGGAAGATAACCGAAGAGGAAGATTTTTTTGCGGGGAAGGTCAATATTTCCACCGCTATCCATCATCCGCACAAACGCCTGCAGCATTTCGCAGGCCGGTATCTGCTCACGGAGCTATTCCCGGATTTCCCGATAGGGGATATCCGCATCATGGAAAGCCGTAAACCATACGTCCATGGGAACGACTACCATTTCTCCATTTCCCATTGCGGGGATTATGTGGCAGCGATCATAAGCAGGGAAGGGGCAGTAGGTATTGATATTGAAGAGATAAAGATTAAAATTGAGAAAGTCTCCCATAAATTCCTGTCCGTAAAAGAACAGGCGTTTATAGACCCCGGGAACGCATTGGCACACAAAACCATCTGCTGGAGCGCCAAAGAAGCCGTATTCAAATGGTATGGCCTGGGAAGTGTTGATTTTAAGGAGAATATGACAATAGAACCCTTTCCTTTTCAGCCCAAAGGCTTTCTTACCTGTAATTTTAACAAAGCAGATAAAAATGCCCGGTTATATTTGCAATATTTGCTGGACAACGAATTGTGTTTAACTTGGACAGCTTAATCATCATCCATTTTTAAATCAGATACTTTGAAAATCTTTCTACTTGGTTTCATGGGCGCCGGCAAGTCTTACTGGGGAAAACAACTGGCAGAACATCTCGAATTGCCTTTTTATGATCTCGATGACGTGATCGTAGAGGCAGAATCTATGTCTATCAGCGATATCTTTGCCAATAAAGGAGAAGACTATTTCCGTGCGAAAGAAGGTTTCTGGTTGAGAGAACTCTCAGAATCAGACAACTTTGTTATTTCCTGCGGCGGGGGAGTACCCTGTTTCCAGGATAACATGGATATCATGAATGCAAGAGGTACTACCATCTGGCTTAACCCCGAATTGCCGGTAATCGTAGAAAGACTCAAACGTAAAAAGTCTAAACGCCCCCTCATCCAGGACTTACCAGATGAGGAACTGCTTGCTTTCGTAGAAAAGAAACTGGCAGAAAGGGAATCATTTTACGGACAGGCACAGATAACAATAGCTGAATCAGATACCATTACGTTAGACACGTTCACTCAAAGACTCAATAACAATGCATAAAGGATTTCTAGTATGGGCTTCCGCTTTAGGCGGACTGGCAGTAACTCTTGGCGCTTTTGGTGCCCATAAGCTAAAAGAACTCGTGCCACCGGAAACGGTAAGCACCTTCCAGACAGGCGTCACTTACCAGTTCTACCATGTATTCGCCCTGCTTGCTATCGCTATATTATATGCGCAGTTCCCCGGTTCTTTGCTGCAATGGGCCGGCCGCTGCTTTATCATAGGTGTTATATTGTTCTCCGGCTCTTTGTATGCACTTACTTTGCTGAAAATGACCGGCAATGTTGGTTTAAGAGGAGTAGGGATTGTCACTCCCATCGGAGGACTGTTCTTCATCGCAGGTTGGGTCTGCCTGCTGCTGTCCGTATTAAAGAAAGGATAAGATTATGTTTAAATATATTGTCATGACCTGCCTGGGTATCGCCCTGGCCGGCACTTCATTTTCTCAGTCACTCCACGATGCAAGTGGCAACTGGTACGGGTTTTTCAGAACTCCCCAGGGTAATAAACAACGCCTGCAGGTAACCTTCAGTTACCAGGGCAATGTGCTCAAAGGGCAGATGAAAAGCCCTGATGTTACCCAGGACGTTATCAACATGGACGAAGCATATGCTACAGATGATAGCCTGAAGTTCTCTATCAAAAAGATAGGTCTTGTTTATACCGGTGGCTGGAATTCCAGGAACGGCCGGTATGAAGGTTATTTCGAACAACTCGGTAACCGGGCAGAACTCAACTTTTCACGCCGTGAAACAGAACCGACTGAACACTCCCAGGAGCCGAAACCTCCTTTTGCATACGATATTGAAGAGGTGAAATTCGTTAATACTAAAGATAAAGTGCTGCTCAGCGGTACTTTCACCAAACCTGGTATAAAAGGCACCTTTCCCGCTATCATCATGATCTCCGGAGAAGGACAGCAGGATAGGGACGGAGAACATCTGGGACACAAACCATTTGCGGTGATAGCGGATTATTTCGCTAAACATGGCATGGCCGTACTTCGTTTTGATGACCGCGGTATGGGTACCAGCACCGGTAACTACGACTCTTCTGATATCTACAACTTCGCAGAAGATGTACGCGCAGCTGTTAGCTTTTTACGCCAGCGTAAAGATGTAGACAGTAATGCTATTGGTATGCTGGGCTATAGCCTCGGTGGTGCCGTAGGACAGATAGTAGCTTCTACTGATAATAAAATCGCTTTCCTGATGACAATGGCCGCACCCGGAGTGGATGGCCGTACCGAAAAAGCAGGGGATAACAAAGCCTTCAAAGACTACCTGGATATTCTCGTCACCGAAAAAGATACTGTAATACGTAAAAAGAAAGCATTCGCCAGCCTTACCAATGTGTATAAACAAATGGCTGATACAAACAGGATACAGGACTGGATGCTCGAAACCAGCTATAAAGCAGATACCCGCCCGGAGGTTTTAAGCTCGCTGGCGTATGATCCGGCTATATATCTGGCAAAAATTAAATGCCCGGTACTGGCAATGAACGGGGAAAAAGATCTGGAAGTGAATGCCGCCCAAAACCTGAAGGGCATTGAAGCCGGTATGCTAAGAGGTGGAAATGAAACAGTTACATTGCGTACTTTCCCGGGTCTTAACCACCAGTTTCAACGCTGTAACTCTTGTACAATAGAAGAATATGGCACCCTGGACGAAACAATAAATCCTGCCGTATTAGAGTTTATGGTCAGGTGGATACAATTATTATATTAAAATACGTTTGTAGCAACACCAAAATAAATTCTTAATATGTCAGCCGGCAGCCTTAATTTTGGAGCGCTATAATTATGTCTAGGAATAAACTGAAAACTGAGAAACCGGAAAGCAAGAAACCTCGTGGTAATGACCCCAATGTACTGAAACAGGAGAAGGAAGCTGAGGTAAAAGTAAAGGAGCTGGTAAAAGATGAGCGCACCCACAAGGTAATGGGTGTGATATTGCTGTTATTATCACTCTATTGCTTTATTGCCTTCACCTCTTATCTGTTCACCTGGGAAGATGATCAGGATAAAGTTTTCCGTTATGCTGCCAGCGTTTTGTTCATGGATGATCTGAAAGTGGAAAATCTGCTGGGCCGCCTGGGAGCCTTTGTGTCTCACTGGTTCATTTATGGCGGATTCGGTGTCGCCTCCTATCTCTTCTGTTACCTCTTTTTTATACTCGGAATGAATTTTATTGTTGGCCGTCGCGTATTCCGCATCTGGCGTAACATAAAATATATCATGTTTGGCCTGCTGTTCATCAGCACGGCCGCTGCTTTCGTTACCGGTATGGCCGGCTTCCCCTGGGGAGGGGCACTTGGCGATGCTGTAAGTAAATGGATCACAGGATTCCTGGGTAAAGCCGGAGCCGCATTATTACTGCTGGTAGCAGGCTTCGCCTGGATCATCTGGAAATACAACCTCGATTTCAAATGGCTGATGGAACGTAAACCTAAAAAAGTAGCCATTGAGGAAGATGAAGAGGATGAGGAAGCAGCAATTCCGGTAGTTGCTGATAACAAACGCAGAAACGGCCTGAAAGGTAATGGGGTTGTAGTGATCCCGCCAACAGATGAAACAGAAGAAGAGCCTGAAATGCAGCTGGTAGTGAAAAATATCACGGTTATTCCGCCAGCAGCTGTAATAGAAGAAGAGGAGGAGGAAGATGAGGAAGAAGCTGGTCCATTACTTTATATAGAAGAAACGGTAGAGCAAACATCATCCCGCAGAAAGAATAACCAGCCCAACGAAGTGGTTTTTGAATTAAAACCACCTGTAGAAGAAGCTGAAGATGACCTTGCTCCGGATGAACAACCTGCTACAGGTCCATTACAACTGGACCCTTACGATCCTGTCCTCGATCTGAGAGATTATAAATATCCCGTTCTGGAATTGCTGGACAACCACGGTACAGAAAAGATCGTACAGGATACTTCTGAACTGGACAGAAACAAGAACCAGATTATAGATACGCTGAAGAACTACGATATTTCTATCCAGAAAATAAGTGCAACAGTAGGCCCTACCGTTACACTCTACGAGATAGTACCCGCTGCCGGTGTACGTATTTCAAAGATTAAAAACCTGGAAGATGATATCGCCCTTAGCCTGTCAGCTTTAGGTATCCGTATCATTGCACCTATTCCCGGTAAAGGTACCATCGGTATAGAGGTACCTAATGTAAAGAAGAGTATCGTATCATTAAGAAACCTGCTGGCTTCTGAAAAGTTCCAGCAGAGTACCATGGATTTACCAATAGCCATTGGAAAAAAGATTGATAACGAGAACTTTATCGCAGACCTCGCCAAAATGCCCCATCTGCTCATGGCAGGAGCAACAGGACAGGGTAAATCTGTGGGTATCAACACCTTATTAGTATCATTATTATATAAAAAACACCCTTCTCAACTCAAATTTGTACTGATAGATCCCAAAAAGGTGGAGTTATCATTGTATAAACTGATAGAGAAACACTTCCTGGCGAAGTTGCCCGGAGAAGAAGATGCCATCATCACAGACATTAAAAAGGTGATTCACACCCTCAATGCCCTCTGTATAGAGATGGATATCCGTTATGATCTGCTGAAGGAAGCAGGTTCCCGTAACATCCGGGAATACAATGCTAAGTTTACTCAGCGTCGCCTGAATCCTGAAAAAGGACATCGTTACCTGCCATTTATTGTGCTGGTAATAGATGAGTTTGCGGATCTGATCATGACAGCCGGTAAAGAAGTGGAAATGCCTATTGCCCGTCTGGCCCAGCTGGCCCGTGCTATTGGTATCCATCTGATTATCGCCACTCAGCGCCCGTCTGTAAACATCATCACAGGTACTATCAAGGCCAACTTCCCGGCCCGTATAGCGTTCAAGGTATCTTCCAAGATAGACTCCCGTACCATCCTGGATATCGGCGGTGCTGAACAGCTGATAGGCCAGGGGGATATGCTGGTGTCCTTCAACAGCGAACTGGTACGTTTGCAGTGCGCATTCGTAGATACGCCGGAAGTGGAAAGAGTAGCAGAATTCATTGGAAAACAGCGCGGATATCCGGAAGCCTTCCTGCTGCCGGAATATGTGGACGATAAGGATATGGAAGGGAAGGAGATCAGCCTGCAGGACAGAGATACCCTTTTTGAAGAGGCTGCCCGCATCATTGTGCAGAACCAGCAGGGATCTACCTCACTCCTGCAACGCCGTATGAAACTGGGCTATAACCGCGCAGGCCGCCTGATGGACCAGTTGGAAGCAGCAGGTATTGTAGGCCCCAACATGGGTAGTAAAGCCAGGGACGTACATGTGAAATCAGAGTCTGAACTGGAGGAAATACTCGATAGCCTGGGCTAATTGGCTTTATATTAACATTGTAAAAACGTATCGGCATAACATTTGTCTTAAAACAACTAGTAAACTAAAACTTACAAAGCGATGAAGAAAATTATATTAATGGCCATGTTGACTGGAAGTGTAGTAATGAATGGCATGGCGCAGGCTAGATCTTTAGGAGTAAATGATCCTAAAGCAAAATCAATCCTGGATAATGTGAGCAAGAAATTTTCAACGTTAAAGTCTGTCGTAGCCAACTTCGTTTTAAAGGTTGAAGGGGCTAATAACAGTGTTACTGACTCAAAGAAGGGTACTGTATACCTGAAAGGTGCTAAGTATAAAGTAAACCTGGACGGACAGGAAATCATCAGCGATAACAAAACATCCTGGACATACGCAAAGGATGCTAATGAAGTAACAATCAACAATGTAGATCAGAATAGCTCTGCTTTAACGCCTGCTAAACTGTTCACCAACTTCTACGATAAAGACTATCTCTACCGCCTCGATGGTGAATCCAACGAGAAAGGTAAAGTGCTGGAGAATATCGAAATGACGCCTACAGACAAATCCAAGAACATTTTCAAGGTAATTGTATCTGTAGATAAGAAGAACCAGAGCATTTCCCGTATGAAAGTGTTCGAAAAGAACGGTAATCACTACACATACGAGATCACCAGCTTCACGCCAAACACTAACCTGACAGACGCTACCTTTACCTTTGATGCTAAAAAGTATCCTGGTGTGGAAGTAGTAGACCTCAGATAAAAAATATTAATAAGATATAAGATAGGCCCACCCGTTTGGATGGGCTTTTTTTATTTACTACCTTTGGCAAGTTTAAATTAAAATTAAGCAATATGGCATACGACGTAATCGTAATTGGCAGCGGCCCTGGTGGATATGTGGCTGCTATCCGTGCTTCTCAGCTGGGATTTAAGACGGCAATCGTGGAAAGGGAGAGCCTGGGCGGTATTTGTTTGAACTGGGGTTGTATTCCCACAAAGGCATTATTGAAGTCTGCGCAGGTATTGGAATATATACAACATGCCAAAACTTATGGTATTAACGTTGGCGAAGGTAGCGCCGATTTTGATGCGGTTATTAAACGTAGCCGTGGTGTTGCAGATAAGATGAGCAAGGGCGTTCAGTTCCTGATGAAGAAAAACAAAATTGATGTACTGCTTGGTTCCGGTAAGGTAAAATCCAAAGGACAGGTAGAAGTAACCGATAAGGATGGTAAGGCAGCTTTACACGAAGCTAAATTCATTATCCTGGCTACTGGTGCCCGTGCCCGTGAACTGCCTAACCTGAAAATAGACGGTAAAAAGGTAATTGGCTATCGCGAAGCAATGGTATTGCCTAAGCAGCCTAAATCCATGATCGTTGTAGGTTCCGGTGCAATTGGTGTTGAATTCGCGTACTTCTACAGTACCCTGGGTACTAAAGTAACGATCGTTGAGTTCCTCCCACGTATCGTTCCTGTTGAAGATGAAGATATCTCCAAAGAACTGGAAAAGATCTACAAGAAGAAAGGCATTGAAATAATGGTGAATTCTTCTGTAGAAAGCGTAGAAGCAAATGGCGAAGGTGTTAAAGCAAAAGTAAAAACAGCTACCGGTGAAATCACCCTGGAAGCAGATGTTGTACTGAGCGCTGTTGGTATCGCTGCTAATATAGAAAACCTGGGCCTCGAAGCATTAGGTATCAAAACTGATAAAGGAAAGGTATTGGTAGATAAATACTACCAGACTAACGTTCCCGGTGTATACGCTATCGGTGACATGGTTCCTGGTCAGGCACTGGCTCACGTTGCCTCTAAAGAAGGTATCATTTGCGTAGAAGCAATTGCATACAACGAAAAGAAATATGCACACAAGCCAGAACCAATCGACTATATGAACGTTCCGGGTTGTACGTACTGTGCGCCTGAAATTGCTTCTGTAGGTTATACAGAGAAGGCTGCTAAAGAAGCTGGTTACGAAGTGAAAGTGGGTAAATTCCCATTCTCTGCTTCCGGAAAAGCATCTGCTGCAAGTGCAACAGAAGGTTTCATCAAAGTAATCTTCGATGCAAAATATGGCGAGTGGTTAGGTACACACATGATAGGTGCCAACGTAACGGAAATCATTGCTCAGACAGTGACTGCCCGCAAACTGGAAACTACTTATCAGGAAGTACTGGACTCCATCCATCCGCACCCAACCATGAGCGAATCTGTAAAAGACGCGATCGAGGTTGCTTACGGAGAAGCTATCCACCTTTAATAGTACATTCACTAAATACAGAAGTCCCGGACAAGCGTCCGGGACTTTCTTTTTAGACTCCTTTAAGAATTCTGTAACAAATCCTTTTACTCTCCATAATAGACTCCGTCAGGAGTCCCGTGTTTGTAGATAAATCTACATATATCTCAAGCCCGACTCCGTTAGGAGTCCCCTATAACAAACTATTGCTTAACCACCTTCTTTGCTGTTATTTTCTTTCCGTCCCTGAACAAAACGACCGTATATATTCCTGCCGGCAAATCTTCTATCCACAAACTCTCCAGCTGATCCTGCAATAATTTATTCAATACCAACCGTCCGCTCATATCATACATCTGCAATTGCATGCCATATAATTCTTTACTCAGTACAGATAATGTACTATGCACCGGATTAGGGAAGAAGAGATACTGCTGATCATTCAATGAATAGACAGGTACAGGATCTGAATAGATGATCTTCCCATCATCTGTTACCAGTTTTACCCTGTAATACACCAACCCTTTTGGTGCATGTTCATCCAGGTAAGTATAATCAACTCCTGTTATCAACTGATCGGAGATATCAACATAATCACTGCCTGCTAAGCGTTGCCAATACAAATGCTGCAGTTTATAGACCGTTCCCAGATTAAGCGACAATGTCACAGTCCCATCTGCATTCAGGTCTGCCAGCAGATTTCTGAAATAACATCCGGTACCCTGTACAGTATAATTCGTTCCGTAACTCTTTAACCCGATCCATCCATCTTTATGTACAGGACTAACTGCGAAATAAGGAGAACCTCCGCTTACTGCAAGAAAAGTGTCTGTAGGTAAAGCATAAGGATTGAGGTACTGTTCTCCCAGATGATATACTTCGTAAGCTGAAGCATCAGAAACAGAAGACCAGTAAATGAAAGCGCTATCTCCGCAATCATATCCTGTTTGTAAGGTAAGGCGGGGGGAAAGGAAAAAAGTGTCACTGATGAATGAGGTATCAGGCATCGTAAACTTTAACAACGCAGCACTGAACAGAGAAGGCACTGCCCAGTAATAAAGCCCGTTTTCAGCCCCAACAGACGATACTAACGGATTCCAGGTAATACCACTGTCGATACTGTAAGAAAGGTCGCCTTTGCCTGTTATATTGCTTTGCCAGCGCAGGGGGAGAGGAGCGTTTCCTCCCGCATATAATACTTCATGGGCTCCGGGATTCAACCACTCAAAATGATGGGAGGGCGTCCATTGATATACTACGTAAAAAGTCTGTCCCGCAACGGGGCTGTGCACATGAATCTGCAAATCCCCGGCTACAGGATTATCAATAGTTACCTGCTCTATATTATTCAGACTATCCCGCCCGCGTTTTGCTGCTGCCCCCAGTGAATCCGGGGAAGGGGCAGCACTTAGTACCCATGGTGCATAAGTTTGTCCGGCAGCATCTGTGACAGATAAATCAAGATCATTCACTAAAGCTTTGGACGCATTCAATGCCGCTACCGGATCATTCCAGCAAAGTGTTACATGTAATTGTTCCATCCCCGCCGGAACATGAACAGTAAATTGCTGCGAACCACTGCCCTTTATAAACTGTGCTGCAGATAATGTATTCAGTGCATCCAGTGCATGTAAGCTACCATACCCGCTTTTATAACTTAAAGGAATATGGTCCACCTTTACGGCACTGTTAATCAGTAATGCTTTTACCAGTGCCGCAGAAGGCGCACCCCCATATTTCTGCTTATATGCATCCTGCACAAGAGCGGCTACACCACTGGTGATTGCTGACGCACCAGAGGTGCCATCAATGCCAAATGCTACCAGCTCCGGCTTTACCCGTCCGTCATAAGCAGGGCCCCGTGAACTTAATGAAACAACATGTAAGGAATCATCAGTGCCACCTGCTACAAGCACATTTTTTGCCTGCTTAAAAGTACCGGAAAGATTTGCATACCCGTTGATGCCCTGGTAAATGCCGCTGGAATCAGTAGCCGTACCTATGTTTCCCGAAGAAAAAACGTGTAGCAGTGTATCAGTGTTATACACCTGTTCATCATATGCTGCTGCTTCCAGTCCATAATAATTTTCTATTCCTGTACCATAGGAGTGGTTTTGTATAGTGATATCAAATTGCTTAAAATAGTCCGGATCTTCCGGCATCAGGCTTATATTAAAATCTGCAGAAGTAAATAGTACGGCTGGTGCAGCGCCTAAACTCTTTGTGCCTGTATTTCCCGCACCGCCAATCATCGTAGCCATTATAGTAGCATGAGAAGAGCGCTGCGTAGCAGCGAAGGAAGATGGAATATAACGTCCTGTAAAATCAATATCTGTTGTATCTAATAAATCTTCTTTTAATGATACGGTGATATTTTTACCTCTTACAGAAAGATATTTTTGTTGTGCAGTGTTTACTGCATTTGCAGCAGGATCTGAATTGTTGATCAGTATTTCTGTATGTGCTTTTCGGATACAATCTAAAAAAAGTATATCCGGTTGCGTTATGAAATTATCCCAGTCTTTTTTCTGTACACTTACACGTAATACAGAACCATACTGAGATATTACACGGCAATAATTTAAGGAAACATTACGTACACCGGCCAGTAGTACAAGACTATCAGACATAACCAGTTGTTGTAACAATTGCGCACTCGCTTTCCAGTTGTTATTTGCAGGATAGTTATAAACAACTTTACGTTGTAAGAGTGTATCAAAATCAACCCGGTTTAAAATATAATGAAACGGACTCAGAGTTTTTATGATGCCATAATTTCTCACTGCATTACCGGGATTTACGCTGAATTTCACCAGATAATAACGCAGTGAATTACCCGTACGTGCTGCGGTATCAGCAGCTGCATACCTTAGTGCAACGCTGTCTGGTGGCTGCACTTGCCTTGCTGATATATTTTGCCATAATAAAAGTGAGAACAAAACAAAGATTGTTTTCATAAAGATTTTGGGTTGACATATTTTGCTTTTAAATCTACAATTTTTTTTTTGGTATCCGGGAAAGTTGTAATATTGATTTGAGCAACTGAAATCTAAACGTCGAATATTTGACCCGAAGAGAAATCTTACAACCTGGTATGGCCAACCAGTACTAAACCTGAAACATAAATTTCCGAAAACCCTGTAATGACACAGTATTAGCACTATTACTGTACGTCATACACAGCACTATTAAAATCATGAGCAATAACTGTCAGCGTTAGCTGTATTTACTGATGAATAATGTCTATACGTCGGCATCGCCGCTGCGTATCTGCATTTATTTTCAGCTTATCAGCTAATAATATCCTCATTTCTTGAAACCCAAATCTAAATGTAATGCGCAAACAAACATTCACAGCCTTGTTTTGCCTCGTAGCAGGCATTTCTGTCGTTACTTTTTATTCTTGCCAAAAAGAGAAAGTAGCTAAAACACCCGAACAAACTGCGGCTATTCCACAAGCAGTTTTAAACCAGATCAGCAGCCTCGGATTCAGTACTGCTGATGTACACACATTTGGTGATGATTACCTGGTAGAAGGTGACATCCGCCTTTCCAAAGAAGATCTTAACAAAGGCTTCAGCGGCCCGGTGCTGCGTGTTGTAGATGCTGAACAGTACAGAACTACAAACCTTGTAACAGGTCTGCCACGTACTATTACTATCAGAGTAGCAAGCAGTCTGGGTACAGCTTTCGTATCAGGTACAGACCTGGCTATCTCACGTTATAATGCACTGGGACTGAGCATCACGCTCCAGCGTATTACCAGCGGTACAGCAAACATTACTATCTCTGGTTTTAATGAAGGCCCAAGCGGTGGTTACATTACTTTAGGCTCTTCAGGATTCCCTACAAGCTCTGGTAATCCTTACAGCTCTATTCAGATGAACACGAATGCTGCGGCTTATGGTAGCAACCCTAACGTTAACTATGTAGGTTCTGTAATTCAACACGAATTAGGACATTGCTTTGGCTTCCGTCATACAGATTATTACAACCGTGCTATCAGCTGCGGTGGTTCTGCGTCAAACGAAGGTTCTGCCGGTATAGGTGCTATCCTTATTCCTGGTACACCATCTACAGCAACAAATGCTGCAAATTCATTCATGCTGGCATGCTCTAACGGTGGAAACCGTACGTTCAATTCCAACGATATAGTAGCACTGAACTATTTGTATTAGTAGATAAGATCCCTTATTGGCTGATGCATGAGCAAATGGTCGATAGTCTCCGGACTATCGGCTATTCCCATTTAATCTGCTTTACATTCATACACTACAGAACTACATCTGTCCACATCTTTCAGTCCTCTTCTGTAAGAAGCTAAACCATGTAAGAATCCGGGTATCAGACGACTGCGTCCTGTCTTGTATTTCTCACTCAGCAAACTCACATAAAAACCATCAAACACCATGGGGTGTTTTTTAACAATGCGGATTTTGTGTTGTTTTAATAACTGCTCCATAGAAGAAGGGGAGAAGTGATAGAGATGACGGGGTACATCATAAGCTGCCCAGTAAGCGCCGTAATGCTCCGCATCGGGAGAAGTATAATTTGGTACTGCTATCAGTAAAGTACCTTCCGGTTTCAGTAGAACACGGATCTGTTGTAAATATTCATTTAATCCATGTACATGTTCCAGTACATGCCACATGGTAATGGCATCATATTGTTGCGCCGGTAAGCGGAATAATTCAGAAGATGGCAAAGGTTCTATGCCATACAATGTCTTTGCATTATGACGTGCATTGTCATCCGGTTCCAGCCCTGTAATTTCCCATCCTGCCAGCTTCATATAATGAAGGAAAGCGCCTGTACCACATCCGATATCCAGTAAATTACCCTGCTTGAGACCTGTACCGGCCTTCACCCAGTTTTGTTTGGAACGTAAAGTGATCTTCCTTACGCTATGGTATAAACGGTTTATTAATCCTTTACGTGTTTCAGAATGCGAAATGTATTCTGCCGACTGATAATAACGCCCTATTTCCTGGTTATTAGGAACATTCTGTGTAAAACGCCCGCTGCAATGCCCGCAATGAAATATGTCAAAAGATTCCAGGGATACAGTGTAATCCTTCGCAGTCAGTACCTTGTGTATATTGGACGACCCGCATACCGGGCAAGTGTTATGGTAGATAAAAGACATGGCCTAAAAATAATACGAATTTTAATACTATCAAGAATGTTCATACATATACCTGATACTTTCTCAAATGACACTCGTCATATTTTCTACCTGTGTTCTCCCCATACTTTACGTAAAGTATCGGCAATCTCACCCAGTGTACAATAGTTTTCTACCGCTTCCACCACAATAGGCATCAGGTTCTCCGTGGTATGTGCTGCATTTTCCAGTCGCTGTAAAATAGTCTGTACCATCTCGTTATTTCTTCTGTTCCTCAGCAATTGTAATTTTTCTGTCTGCACCTGCCGGATACTGTCATCTACCCTGAATAACTCGGGAGCCACTTCTTCCGGCACCACAAATTTATTCACTCCCACAATCACCTTCTTGCCATTCTCCACGTCTTTCTGATATTGATAAGCACTCCTTGCAATCTCATCCTGTACAAATCCCTGCTCAATGGCACTTACAGCCCCACCCATTGCGTCTATCCGGTTAATCAGCTCCCAGGCCTTGCCTTCTACTTCATTCGTCAGTGCTTCTACATAATAAGATCCTGCCAACGGGTCTACGGTATCCGCAACACCACTCTCATACCCCACAATCTGCTGCGTACGCAGGGCTATACGCGCCGCTGCTTCTGTAGGCAGGGATAATGCTTCGTCATATCCGTTGGTATGAAGGGACTGCGTTCCGCCCAGCGTGGCTGCCAGTGTCTGCACCGCAACTCTCACGATATTGTTATGCGGTTGCTGGGCAGTTAATGTGCTGCCCCCTGTTTGTGTATGGAAGCGCATCATCTGTGCCTTAGGGTCTGTAGCCCCCAGAGATTGGGTGATATGTGCCCACATACGTCGGGCAGCCCTGAACTTTGCCACCTCTTCAAAAAGATGGTTATGTGCATTGAAAAAGAAGGATAAACGACGTGCAAATACATTAATATCCAGTCCTTTCTCCTGGGCAGCAATTAAATAGGCTTTTCCGTTAGAAAGGGTAAAGGCCAGCTCCTGTACGGCATTGGCACCCGCTTCACGTATATGGTAACCGGATATGGAGATCGTATTCCATTTAGGCACTTCCCGGCTGCAATAATCAAAGATGTCAGTAATCAGCCGCATAGAAGGTTTGGGGGGATAGATGAAAGTCCCGCGGGCAGCATATTCTTTCAGGATATCATTCTGTATTGTCCCTGAAATCTTTTTCAGATCAGCCCCCTGCCTTTTTGCCAGTGCGATATAAAGCGCCAGTAATATAAATCCTGTGGCATTGATGGTCATGGACGTAGTGATCTCTTCCAGGTTAATTCCCTGGAATAACCGTTCCATATCTTCCAGGGAATCTATGGCCACACCTACTTTTCCTACTTCCCCTTCGGACATCGCATGGTCAGAATCGTAGCCTATTTGTGTAGGCAGGTCAAATGCCACACTCAGTCCGCTTACACCCTGACTCAACAGATAATGATACCGCTGATTAGAAGCCTCTGCCGTACTAAAACCGGCATACTGACGCATCGTCCACAGCTTGTCGCGATACATGGAAGCATGTACACCACGGGTAAAGGGAAACTCCCCCGGTAGCTCGTTCATGGGAACTGGCTGAGTATATACAGGCTCTATCGTGATACCGGCATCTGTTTTGATAATATTTTCCATAATTTAACGCTTGTGGAATAATGAAGTAGCAGCAATGTTACATAATTATTACGTTATAGCTGTATCGGGTAAATAATTGATAATTTGCAGAAGATTTTTTAGATAAGCCATGTTCATTTACGGATTGTTATTGCTCACTTTCGCCCTGGCCCTGTTAAGCCTTTTCCAGTTATTTATTGCCGGTGGGACCCTTTTGCGGGATAGCTGGAGCCGCATGCTGCTGGCCCTTTCACTGGGTGTATTTATCTACCTGTATGGTACCTGGGTGTACCTTACTATACATGCAAAATACGCGTTTGGTATCTGTTTTCTGATCTGTCTACTGTCGGCGTTCTTCCGTAAAAAGAAACCCGCCAGGAAACCGCGGACCTGGAAAACCGGCGCCAATCTTATAGTTTCCGCTGTACTGATTACATTGAGTGTATTGTATTTTACCGGTACTACCGGTAAGGCAAAGACCATAGAACTTTCTTTCCCGCTCAGAACAGGGCGTTATTTTGTTTTACAGGGGGGCAAGGGTTTACCTACCAACCTGTTTCACTACAGCCTGCGCGGTGCTATTTACGCGATGGATATCGTAAAACTAAAGCCTAATGGCAGCAGGGGCAATGCTATTTTCAGCAAGCGCCTGGAAGACTATGAAATCTATGGCGATACGCTTTACAGTCCCTGTAATGGCCGTGTGGTAAAGGCTTATGGTGATAATCCGGATAATATCCCGCCCGATATGAGCCGTGGACCGCAGAACACCAATCAGGTATTGATTGAAACCGATTCCAGTTTTGTATTCCTTGCCCATTTGAAGAAAGGAAGTGTTATTGTAAAGCAGGGCGATATTGTTACCTATGGTCAGCCATTGGGTTGCGTAGGTAATTCCGGCTTTAGTACAGAACCGCATCTGCATATACAGGCGCACGTAAAAACACCGGGAGTACCCTGGTTTCAGTCGCCTCCACTGTATATTCACTTCAATAATAAAGGGTACTTATTGTACGAAGTAATAAGACCAAAGAGAGTGATGATGATCAATAAAAAGTAATCAGAATAATTTCTTTGCTTCTGCATTTAATATCTGTGAAGTCAGCTCAGAAGGAGAGTTCTCAGCCTGTAAAAAGACTTCCAGTATCTGTTTATTCAGGTCCATGGCAGTTGCATTTTCCGGCAATTGACTAGCCACCTGGTTGATGATAGTAATCGTTTGTTCTTTTAGTGTTTTAACCGCTTCCCAGGCTGTAGGGGAGACGTAAATCTGCTGGGCAACATTATGATCAAACTCCGCTTTAATTGTCTGTATGAGGCCAATCTGCATATCTGTAGCTGTGAGTCCCTGCTGAAATATCCGGCTGATCAGGTTCTGTAAGTTAATACGTTCCACCAGCAGTACCAGACGCTCATAGGCCTGTAACTGGAAAGGAAGAACAGATTTGTCGGTACTGCGTGCCGCTTCCGGAGCAGGAGTAGCTTCTTTAGGTTTGAATAAATCTTTTACAGCCATATACAGCACAAATAAAACACCTATAGCCAATACCAGGTAAAGCAATGTTTGAGAATCAGGAAGCGTCATGTAGTTCTATTATTTACAGGTGCAAATATATATAAATCAATTAATATGCTGCTATGGGCCATATGTTAAAAGAAATAAAAAAAGCTCCCGGCGGAGCTTTTTATTATATAGATAGTATATCTGTTTACACTAATTGTCCTAATCCTTTTGCCAGTCTCTTAATCCCTTCCTGCAGCTTTTCTCTTGAAGCCGCATAAGACATCCTGATACAATCGGGTTGTTCAAACGCCGAACCTGTTACCAGCGATACATTCGCCTTGTGCAGGAGATACATGCAAAGATCATCTGCATTATTAATAACCTCTCCCTCAAAAGACTTTCCAAAGAACGCACTCACATCCGGGAACATATAAAACGCCCCATCCGGCTCTATCAGCTTCAATCCCGGGATAACCCTTAAAAGGTCGTACACCAGTCTGCGTCTTTCCCTGAACTCCGCAACCATGGTATGTGCAGTACTCAGATCACCTGTCAGTGCAGTAACAGCTGCCCTTTGCGTGATAGAACAAGTGGCAGAAGTAAACTGGCTCTGTATATTTTCAGCAGCTTTGGAAACAGCTTTAGGGGCAGCTAAATAGCCAAGTCTCCAGCCGGTCATGGCAAAACCTTTACTCAGACCATTGATAATTATCGTGCGTTCCTGCATTCCTTCAAACTGCGCAATGCTCTCATGTTTACCTACATAGTTAATATACTCGTAGATCTCATCTGCCATAATGTAAATACCCGGATACCGTGCAAATACATCTGCCAGTGCTTTCAACTCTTCTTTGGAATACACAGAACCCGTAGGGTTACATGGAGACGAGAACATGAACAGCTTTGTCTTCGGCGTAATAGCCGCCTCCAGCTGTGCAGGTGTGATCTTATATTTATTTTCTATACCGCAGGGTACAAATACTACTTCGCCCTGGCAGAGTTTCACTAATTCGGAATAAGTTACCCAGTAGGGGGTAGGGATGATCACCTCATCGCCGGGGTTGATCACACTTAACACGGTGTTCGCTATACTCTGCTTCGCACCCGTAGATACGATAATCTGTTCAGGCGTATATTCCAGGCCGTTATCCCGCTGCAGTTTCTTTACCACTGCCTGCCGCAGGTCTGCATAACCTGCCACCGGTGTATAATGCGTAAATCCTTCATCAATAGCTTTTTTGGCAGCCTCTCTGATGTGCGCAGGAGTATCAAAGTCAGGTTCTCCTATACTCAGATCTACGATGTCTATCCCCTGGGCCTTCAGCTCACGGCTTAATTTGGCCATTTTAATCGTTTGCGGCTCGGATATCCTCGACAGCCTTTCTGCTAATTCCAATTGCTTCGTCATAATAAAAGTTTTATTGGGTTAACTGGAGACAAACGTACAATAAATTTGGAATCGAAATGTAAAGATTTGCAGAAAGCTAAATAGGAGAAAATGAAGAAGGGATAACGAAATACTCCGTTATCCCTTCTCTTATATTTTGATAAACAACTTAATAAAGACTCTGTACATAACCTACTACAGGCTTCAGCGGACCAACGCTGTCCTTCTGTCCTGCCAGGAAAAGAGTATATGCATACCCACCCTGCAGGATGGCAGTATTTAATGTAGCAAGGGCTGTCGTAGAACCAGCCGCTGTTACCTTAATGGTACTGGCGGAGGAAATACCGGACAGTGATTTAAACAGTGTACTTACGGAGCTGTTGCCCACATAAGTGAGGTTACTGTCTACTTTTTTATCTGATACGTACAGATCTACCGCACCGGAATTAGGGCTTAAGTTGAAAAACCTGATATTTACATTGCTGGTAGATATGCCGGTAAAATCATCATGGATCGGTTTAACATAGGCCGCAGATGAATCTCCGTAAGTTACCAGTGTATAATACTGCAGTGAGTCATACACCAGTGTGGAAGTAGCCCATACTGTTGATGTAGTTGTCTTCATAAAGTCGAACTTATGAACACCACCATATGCCTGGTAATTTCTACCGGCGAAACCCATCGTTAAAACAACACTTGTAGCTTTAGAGCCATTATCATAAAAGTCTACAGCAACACTGCTCACAATGCCATTAATAACGGCAAATGCGGCTACAGGTCTGGAAGGGGTTGTATCAACAGATTTCAAGCACGCGGTAAATCCGGTTCCGATTACCACAAGGGCTGCTATTGCCCATAAACGATTTGTTTTTGTTGCCATTACGCTCTCTTTAAATTAGTATTTGATGTTTGATTATTTGTTATAACTCATTCTGAACCGGGATAAATCCGGCAGATGTTCTCTCTTGCGTTGTAGTTCGTACTGGTAAATAATTGTACCTAATCTTTTCATAAAGGGTTCGCCCGTTGTTTCAAACTGATAATGTTCGTCACTGAGAATGCCATCCTCGTTTACATACATAGTGGCTGATAACATAAATTCTACCTTATTGTCAAAATCAACAATGTACGCTACATCTGTTAAGAACCCATATGCCCAGCCAGGTTTATTGAATATTCTGATATTGGTTGCTTCGTTTTGCTGCTTTTCCCGGCCAAACAACAGGAATTTCACGTAATTATGAGGAAAGGCTGCCGTATCATAAGAAGGATAGACAGACTCTTCCGGTTGCATTGACATACAATGATATAAAAATTGATAGTCGCCTTCCTTTAAACGGAAACGTTGTGCTTTTGTTACAGACTCCGGAAAAATTATGCTCCGTAACATCTGATGGAGGTCTGCCAGCGGTATCCTGTTTTTCATAGAAGCATCCATCGGACTATTCACAAGTGTGTGCTGATCATTGTAATAAGCGCTGCCCATCTGGTCGTGCCGGGGGGAGAAAGCCATTGAGCTGTAAAGGGCTGGTTGCTGGTATACCAGTTGCCCGTCTTTGCGGAAGGAGACAGCATTGGTATGGCGGTTACCTTCTGTTGATATGCCGCCCAAACCCACCCGGTGCCGGATCTGCGTATTGGGGTAGCCCTTTGCCCGGAGGCTTTTGTTAAAAGACTCCTGCCCGATAAACTCGTACAGCCTGTTAAAAGCATCATTATCACTCACCAGCAGAATCTTTTTAATATAATGGGCTACGGATGGCAGCCCGTTCTCCGCCGAGCTATCTGTTGTTACCGCCGGGGTGATACCAGCCAGACTATCCGTAAACATAGGTGTATTTCTGTCAATATGCAGGTCATTGAGTTTTTCCAGGGCCAGGGCAACAGCAGGTAGTTTCACTGTAGAAGCAGGGTAGAAGTACTCAGAAGTATCCGCCCGGAAGGAATAATCATGGAAATGCGGGAGGTTTTGAGCATCTCTTTCTATCCGGGTATAGATGATCTGCAACCGGTATTTGGCAGCTTCATTATATATAGGTGTAAATTCCTGTAAATGAGCTCTTAAAAGCGTATCTAAAAAAGAGTTTGCGGAAGGATAATTGGTGGATTGCATAAATTTATTAGTATTGCAGGCTGCAAGGAATAGAATCAACCAAAAAAAATGGCAAAAACGCATAACTAAAGGATTAATTATAAAAAGAAAAGTAAGATTAAGTGTTGATAATCAGTATTCTCTACCTTTTTTCTTTTCTATGTTCGCACGGCTTTAATATATCAATTTAAATTCTATCTTTGCAACTCTTAAAAATTTTTTATAAACCCGAAACAATATGCAACTTAAAGGACTGGTTAGATTTTTTGCCGGTGCATTGATCCTTATCTCTGTGTATTATTTGTCTTTCACGTTTTTGGTTCGCAACTACGAGAAGAAAGTAGATGCGCAAGCCTTGAACGACATCAGTAGAGCATTTCCCAGTGCCGAACAGAAATATCCCGGCAATAAGGAGCTGCAGGCTTTTTACCAGGATTCTCTGACTGAACTGATAAAAATCAGAAGGCAGAGACTGTTAGATAGCACCAGCAACAAACAGATAGCGGGTTTCCCATGGTATGTTTCCTATACCAAGGCTAAGGAAAGAGAACTGAACCTCGGACTTGATCTCCAGGGTGGTATGAACGTAGTACTGGATGTTAGTGTGGAGGATGTAATCCGTTCTCTGAGTGGACAGTCCAAAGATCCGGCTTTCAACAAAGCGCTGGAACTGGCAGTTCAACGTAAAAAGAACAGCCAGTCTGATTTTGTAACATTGTTCGGACAAGCATACGAAGAAGTACAGCCTGAGGGTCGTCTGGCTACTATCTTCGCGAATGCTTACCAGAAGGATATTAATTTCAACAGCAGTAACTCGCAGGTATTGACCATCATTCGCCGTGAGGCAAGTGCTGCCATCAAAAATACCTACCTGGTATTGCAGAAACGTATAGATAAGTTCGGGGTTGCTTCTCCAAACATCAGTCTGGACGAAAACAAAGGTATCATCTCTGTAGAGCTGGCCGGTGTTGACAATCCTGAACGTGTAAGAAGATACCTGCAGGCAACTGCAAACCTCGAATTCCGTGAAGTGTACAGGAATGGTCAGGATTTCGTGACCAACGTCCTGCAGCCTATGAATGAGGCTGTAAAGAACTCACTCAGCGGTAAAAAAGCAGTAGATACCACTAAGACAGATAGCACCGCTGCTGTTGCCAAAGCTGCAACGGATACTTCTAAAACCGGTAGCCTTGCGTCTTACCTGTCTAAAGACACTGGTAAAGCCAAGAATGCTGTTGATTCTGCCAAAGCAAAGGCAGATCTGGAAAAAGAAGCAATTGCGGCTAATCCGCTGTTTGCTATCCTGCATCCTTATATTACACAGGATGGTCGTATCATCCCAAGTTCTACTGTAGGTATGATCTCTCCGTCGGATACAGCTACTTTCAAACAGTACCTGCAATTACCGGCTGTAAGAAACATCCTGCCTAAAGACCTGGTATTCGCTTACGGTCCTGAAAATAAAGAAGACAAGCACGGTCCGCTGGAAGTGTTCGCACTGAAAATAAACCCTGCTAACCCTACTCCACGTGTGGGTGGTGAAAGCGTGGTAGATGCAAGACAGGACTTTGACCAGAACGGTAGCCCTGAAATCAGCATGACGATGGACGCCGTTGGTGCAAGGGAATGGAAAAAGCTGACCGGGGAACTGGCGCCTTCCAATCCTGAAGACCGCTCTACTTTTAACTACGTAGCAGTTGTGCTGGATAGCATCGTTTATTCCGCACCATCTATATTAAATGAAATAGCCGGTGGCCGTTCCTCTATCACGGGTTCCTTTACCCTGGAAGAAGCGAAAGACCTTGCCAACATCCTGAAATCCGGTAAAATGCCGGCTCCTGCCAAAATTGTCCAGGAAATGGTTGTTGGACCAACCCTCGGTGCTGAATCTATCGCCGCTGGTGCTAAATCATTCATGATCTCTTTCGTTGTTATCTTCGTTCTGATGCTGGTGTACTACAACAGCGCAGGATGGGTAGCTAACATCGCACTGATCCTGAACTTACTGTTCACTTTCGGTATCCTTGCATCGCTTGGTGCAACACTGACAATGCCTGGTATCGCCGGTCTGGTACTGACTATCGGTATGGCAGTGGATACGAACGTAATCATATTCGAACGTATAAAGGATGAACTGTCCCGCGGTAAATCTTACCAGCAGGCAGTAGAAGACGGTTACAAGAAGTCATATGCGCCTATCCTGGATGGTCACATCACTTCCCTGTTAACTGCCTGTATCCTGTTCTACTTCGGTCTTGGTCCTGTACTGGGCTTTGCTACCACACAGATCATCGGTTTGCTGTTGTCCCTGTTCTGTGGTATCATGGTTTCCCGTATCGTAACAGACTACTGGACAAACAAGAAAAGACACTTTGAATACTTCACTCCGATCTCCCGTAGGATCTTCAAACATGCTTCTTTCGACTTCGTAGGAAAAAGAAAGTATGCATACGTGATCTCTACTGTTATGATCCTGTTAGGTGCATCTTCCTTCTTCCATGGTTTCCGTCACGGTGTTGACTTTGACGGTGGCCGTAACTACACTGTCCGCTTCGAGCAGCCAATGAAAACGGAAGAAGTACGTGCTGACCTGGAGAAAATATACGGCTCTGAACCGTATGTGAAAACAATCGGTAACACCAACCAGCTCAACATCACTACCAACTACAAGATTGATGAACAGAGCCTGGCGGTGGATAAGGAAGTAAGTGAGAAACTGTATCAGGGACTAAAGAAGTTCTATGATCCTTCAGTTACTTACGAAGTATTCTCCAACCGTTATGTTATTGCTTCTCAGACAGTATCACCAACCATCTCGGACGACTTACGTGCGGGTGCGGTGAAAGCAACCATATTATCCCTGGTGGTAATCTTCCTGTACATCCTGATCCGTTTCAGCAAATGGCAATATTCTGTTGGTACTATCTTCTCCCTGTTGCATGACGTAATGGTAACCCTGGCTGTATTCTCATACTGCCGCGATATCGTACCATTTGCACTGGAAGTTGACCAGCACTTCATTGCGGCTATACTAACGGTAATCGGGTTCTCGATGAATGATACCGTGATCGTATTCGACCGTATCCGTGAATACTTCCGTACCGGAACTTTCAAGGGTGAAAGCAGAGACTTCGTGATCAACAAAGCCATCAACGCTACCTTAAGCCGTACCGTAATGACTTCCCTCACAGTGTTCCTGACCATCCTGATCCTGTTCATCTTCGGTGGTGAAGTAACCCGCGGATTCGCCTTCGCAATGCTGATAGGTGTGGTAACCGGTACTTACTCTTCCATCTTCGTGGCAGCACCAGTACTGGTAGACTTCGACAGGAAGAACAAGCTCTCTGACGAAAGCGATGCTATCGTTGCGAAAGTTGTGTCTGAACCTGCTACCGCTAAAAAGTAAGACTATCTTAAAATGTTTGATACAGAAAAGCCCCGGGATTATCCCGGGGCTTTTTTATTAGTGTTCTGCTATATTATTGTAGCTCTATATTAACGAGCATATCTCCATCAACAAGTGTCAATAGTTGAGGATCATGCGTTTTCTTATACTGTTCTATTTTGTCTGTTTCAATGAACAGGTATTTATTATCCTTTTCTAAAACCCCCGACTTATCCATTGACTGGAATCGCCCTGTAATATTTTCCCCTCGTATAAAGGTTAAGCAGACATCCTTTTCATCACCCTGATAGGGGAAAATGATGGTTTTAGTTAGTCCCATCATTTTTAATTTCTTATTATAGGCCTCCAGGTACTTCTTTTTAGCCTTTTCACTAAGGAATGAATCACTGATCATTGAACGTACCTCATCAGAAATAACAAATACGTTTGTCAATATACGCTCTATTCTTACAGGCATCAATCCTAATCTGCGACCTAGTTCCCTGAAATGAGGCTGTCCATAGCAACCATGAATAGCATAAAACTCATTATCCACATTCATATCACCTTTATATAAATCCAGTGCAGTGTCCGATTCATTGGGCATGTGTAAAACTGTACTCATCAGATCATACGCCCTTGACAGGTGATAATCACCCATAGGCCCCTGTACGAGAGAGAAGTTTTTAAGATGTGCATCCCCGTTCGACATCACATAATTAAAAACAACTACCTTAAAGAGATTTTCAAGGTCCGGTATAGTCGCCGTTACATATTTACTGATCAACCCACCTATCTCTTCGTAGGTTCCTTCATATTTAAAATTCTCACCTACAGTTTGTTTGCTCCTGCCACTAAGTTGAGCCATATCTTCCTGAGGATACTTGCTTCCATCTTCCTTAACATCAAATCTGCGTGTTATGTATGCAGGACTCCCATCCTTAAAATAAATCAACGCATTGCTGGCTGTATCCAAGCGAAAGGCACGTGATGCAATCTGCATAGTCAGGTGTTCATTTTCAGGAGCCTGTGATGCTTCGGCAATTTGTATACCTGGCGGAATCGGTTTTAATATATACTGACCACCCTTATTTGTTAATACAAGTTCATTACCCTCCAGTCTGAGAGAGTATTTTAATTGTACTCCGGAAATAGACAGTCTTTTTGTCTTTTCCTGAAAGATAGATAAGTTGTCATCCGCAGGTGTGTCAAAAGATAAAATATGACTTACCTTCTTGCCATCAAATAATAATTTGCAGCAGTTAGGACAATAAGTGTCATGATCAGGTTTATAACATCCAGGGCACATTGTATTAATTAGTTATTTCTTTTACGGTTATAGCACCAATAGTATCCTCACATGCAGTACGTAGTAAACGGGTGAAATCATCGTCTTCATCAATCCTCAGTAACCTACATTGGATACTTTTATTAATACCTTCTGATAGAAGACCGGCAAAGAAGGGAAAAAGTACATTACTTCTGTACTGGTTATTGGATTTGGGTAATGTCAGGCTTACTGCAGGAAGAGAAGTATCAGCTAAATAATTATCGTCATAAATAAAATAATAATCATCGGGGGCTCTTTTTTCAAGATATCCGGCTAGTACACCATTACTATATACTTCACCTTTCTGCATCAGTTGATTGTTTTGATCTTCGCTATTAACTCCATTCCAAGGATAGTAAACAGTTTTATTAAGGTTTCATAAGAAGGATTTCCCTCACCTTTCTCAATAAGATGAATTGTTTTAATACCAACTCCACTCATCTCTGAAAGATCTTCTTGTTTCAGATGCAGAGATTCCCTTCTTTTTCTCATTACATCTCCTATTTCCAAAATTGTCATCGGTAATATATTACTGATTTAAACAAATATACTAAGAATTAAAATCAATAATTCCTTTAATCGGTAATATATTACTGATTTCCCCCTCTGAAACCTCAATAATTACTCAATTCAGCCTTGATCGGTAATATATTACCGGTTTAAATAAAAAACCGACGTCATAGACGCCGGTTCCCTTCATAAAAATATGCTTAATCCTTCATCAATATCTTAATCAGTTTCTTATCAGGGGTCCCTTCATCATCTACTATTCCGAAAGCCCCTTTATAATCCCATAACGTCCAGGCTATTCCGTTCTTCTCAAAGGCATTCCTCATATCCCTGAACCATCGCAATCTGTCTTTTCGGGGAACCGTATTTAAACATCCGAACTCTCCGCAGTAAAGGCTTAGTTTCATCTTCTTTGCTGCTTTCACTGCTATATCCATCTGGTTCATTATTACATCTTCATCGTATTCCTGTGTACTGCCTGCCAGTAGATTTCGTATAGTAGCAGGTTGTTCATTCAGTTCGTAAGGTGTAATAGTAGCTCCCGGGTAATGAATAGGCCCGCTATAATCTTTGTGGCGGGTCCAGCTGGCCTGGTAGTGTGTGAAATAGAACGGATTGTAGTAGTGGAAGCTGAGGATAACGCGCCTTTCTCCAGTTGGTATTTTTAACTGGGGCAAAGTGCTGTAAGACTCATACTGATTACTACCCGCAATAATCACACGGTTAGGTTCCAGCTGACGGATCAGCTGAATACCTTTTGCCAGCAGATCGTTCCATTGCTCGGCACTGTCAGCTACCGGTTCGTTCAGCAGCTCGTAAGCTACCTGGCTGACAGGGTATTTCTTCAACTCAGCACTCAGCTCACGCCATACCTGCAGGAAACGTTCCTGGGAGGCATCGCGGTCCCAGAGGGGCTGGTCTTTCGCATTAAAATCATGGCTGCGTAGGATATGCAGGTCTACGATAGCCCGCAGGTGATATTGTTTGCACCATTCCAGTGTTTTATGCAAGAGGGTAAAAGCATCCTTAAACTTCTCATCTTTATAGTCCCAGAGTTCTGCTTCGTCAACAGGAATACGGATATGATCGAAACCACTCTCCGCAATAAAGGCCATATCTTTTTCCGTAAAATATTCTGATTGGGAAATACCCCGGCGGCCCCCCGTCTGGGATAACCAGTGATTGAGATTCACACCACGCTGAATATTAAACCCTTCAGGCTTTTGTTGCTGCGGAGGTTGTGCTGACGCAGCAGTATATGCAAAAAGGAAAAAGGCAAGAATGGTTCTCGATAACATAATACAAATTTCGTAAATAACTTAATGAGGCCAAAATACTTAGCTGAAAAGGAAAGCCACATCTTCCTCTGTCAGCTTTTTCACAAAACCGGTATCCTCACTGATCAGATCATCCGCAATCATTTTTTTCCGCTGCTGTAAAGCCAGGATCTTCTCTTCCACACTATCCTTACAAATCATCTTATAAGCAAAAACCGGGTTCTGTTGCCCTATACGGTGTGTACGGTCAATAGCCTGCTGCTCTGCGGCCGGATTCCACCAGGGATCTACAAGATATACATAATCCGCTGCAGTGAGCGTAAGCCCCACACCTCCGGCCTTTAAGCTGATCAGGAATACCCGTACGCTCTCATCCTCCTGGAACTGCTTCACCAACTGTTGACGGTTTTCCGCTTTCGTTCCCCCATCCAGGTAGAGGAAAGGCAGGCCCGCAGCTTCCATCGACCGCGAAATCAATTGCAGCATTCCCGTAAACTGAGAAAACACCAGCACTTTATGTGCCCCTGTATTCTCTGTAATCTCCCGCATCAGTTCATCCAGCTTTACGGAACTCTTAATAGAAGCTTCTGCCTCTATCAGCTGAGGAGCATTACACACCTGGCGTAAACGCGTCAGACCTTCCAATACATAAATCGTGCTGGAAGCCATCCCGTCTTCTTTAATACGGTTTAAGAGTTTCTCTTTGTAGAAATCGCGGATACGGTTATACGCCTGGCGTTGCTCATCGCCCATTTCACACCACATAATGATCTCCGTTTTATCCGGGAGATCTTTCGCAATTTGTTCTTTGGTCCGGCGTAATAAAAAGGGATAGATCAGCCGGCGCAATTGACCTGCCTTTTCAGCATCCGCAAATTTATCAATGGGCTGGGCAAACTCAGAGCGGAAGAAGGCCTGGTTCCCCAGCAGACCCGGGTTCGCAAAGTTCATCTGCGCATAGAGGTCCATCGTATTATTCTGAATAGGAGTACCACTCAGTATCAGGCGGTTACGGCTTTGCAGGTCCTGTAAAGCCCTTGTAGTCTGGGAAGAAGGGTTTTTTATCACCTGGCTTTCATCCAGTACTACATATCCAAAAACATGTGTACTAAACGTTTCAATATCACTGCGTACAGTACCATAACTGGTAATGATCAGTTGTTTTTCGCGCCAGAGATCTGCATCATACTGCCGGTTTGCACCATGATACACGGTATAGCGTAAACCAGGAGCGAATTTCTGTAATTCACTCTCCCAGTTATAAATCAATGAAGTAGGACAAATAACCAGGTGTGTTTCACCAGGGTATTTCTCTGTAAGGTGTTGTAAGAAAGTAATGGTCTGTAAGGTTTTACCCAAACCCATATCATCTGCCAGGCATCCGCCCCAGCGCATTGCATCCAGTAAACACATCCACTCAAAGCCGGCCTGCTGATAGTTACGCAGTTGTGCCTGAATAGCAGGAGGGATGGGGAAGTGCTGAGAAGACTGTGCCTGCAGCTGTTGCAGTTTTGTCATGGTGTCCACAGGTGTATCCTGGGCTTCCAGCATCTCCTGCGCAATGGTGAAATGCAGCCGGGAGAGCCTTAATTTATCCTTCTGGATCTGCCCCAGTTTCCACAGCAGGTCGTACTTATGCAGCCACTCTTCCGGGATCACCCCGATAGTACCGTCTTTTAATAACAGGTGAGGCTGTTTATGCTGTAATGCTTTCTGTATGTCTGTAAGGGGAACGGAGATATCCCCGTAATGCACTTTTATTTCAAGGTCGAACCAGTCTTTATCATCCCCGTGCCAGCGGACATCCATTACCGGTACATGTGTATTGTAGCGGAAGTGTTGCAGCTGGTCCATCCCGTATACACCAATATTGCGGTCTGTGAGTTTGCGGTAGCATTTCACTAACCACTGGCTCTTTTCTGCATCTGCAAAAGGCAGGTAAAAGTATCCGTTTTGTTGTTGTGCAAACCGCGCATGCAGGGAACGGATAAAGGTGGTTACTTCCTTCTCGGTTTCAATATCTCTTTTTATCTCATATTGTGTATTCCCTTCAGTGCGTATTACAATCGGTGGGCCACCCGCGTCTAAGGTAAAGTTGCCATATTGCCACTGTGGGGTCAGCACTAAAAACGCTTTGTTCAGTTCACTTAACCATATATTACACACAGGCTCTGCTTCCACAAAAGCCTTGTCCATCAGTATACTCTTATTCACCGGATACGTTGCACTCAGGGGCTCAATAAGGTGCTGCAAAACATCTCCTTCCTGAGCAGCGGGGATATCCATAAATCCGCCCGGTAGTTTCTCTAAGATCTCCGTCGTAGCCGGTGGCAGGATAAATAATTCTCCACGGCTGCGTAAAACAAACCCATAGTGTTCAAAGTCGGAGAGGGGATAGGCCTGCCCGTTGACTGTCATGGTACCAGTAAGTCGCAAAACACCCGTATCCGTTCTTACCAGATCAAAGGATAACTGGGGAGGGAAGTTATTCACTACAGCAGGACGCGTATGTTTCAGCAGCATACTATCATCTGTGATCATGGTATACCAGGGCAGTACAGGTGTTAAGGAGCGCAGTTGCTGCAAAGTATTGTACAGGTAAAGCTGCATGCCTTCCTGGATATACTGCTGTAGTGTCTGGGACTTTACCGGGTTATCCCGAAACTTTTCCTTCAGTTGCAGCTCTTTATATACCATGGCTTCCTGTGTGCAGGGTTGCAGCAGGTATTGTACATTAGGGGGCAGGGTACTAAAAATGGACAATGATTTCTTATCATTCAGTGGCATACGCTGACAGGTACGCCCGCCGGCATCTTCCTTCAGTAATCCTGCACTGATCTTTACCGGGGTAGGATGATTGGTCTGTAACTCTAAAAGTAACACCGGTACTGCCTTCCCGGAATTAATGGTTTTACCCATAGATTGATATTAATTGTTGATGCAAAGCCAGCACCTGGGGTATAACCATTTGCTGCTCATCGTTATGGATCACATAATCGCACAGGCGCATCTTGATATTGTCGTCTATCTGTTTGTTGATACGCGCCAGCACTTCTTCACGGGTCACATGGTCTCGTTTCATAACACGCTCTATACGCATGGGTTGCGGTGCAAACACACCGATAATTTTATCCAGGTATTGAAAGGAACCGGATTCATACAGGAGGGCTGCTTCCTTGATCACATAGGGACTGGTTTGTCTGTTGGCCCATTCGTCGCTATGCCTGATGGTAGCGGGGTGTACGATGGAATTCAGCAGTTCCAGTTTGTCTTTATCATTAAACACGATTTTGCCCAGTGCTGCCCGGTCCAGTTTCCCGTCCGGCCCATAGATCTCTGCTCCGAAATGCTCTTTTACAGCTGTTTTCAGGGCTTCATCTGTTTGCATGATCTCTTTGGCAGCAGTATCTGCATAATATACCGGGATGCCCAGTAATTCAAAGATCCGGGAGACGGTGCTCTTGCCCGAACCAATACCTCCTGTGATACCTACTTTTAACATACGGCTGCAAATTCAAAAAAAAATCCCAAACTCCGCAGGGGAATTTGGGATGCGCAATCTGTAGACTGCAATTATTTTGTAGCTGTTTCAGCTGCTTTCTGCTGAGCTGAAGTATATTCCATACTGATAGCAGAACGTTCCATGGTAAAGAAAGTACCCGGACTAACTTCTATCTGTAATGTATTGTTATCATAAATCTTTTTCACCTTACCGTGAATACCTGCAATAGTAACTACTTTATCACCTTCACGAAGGTTGTTGATAAAATCTTTCTGCAGCTTTGCTTTTTTAGTCTGAGGGCGGATCATAAATAACCACATTACCACTATCATACCCCCGAAAAATAATAAAGACATTGCGGAACCACCACCGCCGGCACCTGCAGTCGGCATCAATAAAACGCCCAGATTGTTCATGTACATTGTATTAGTTTGTATTTGTTGTTTTGTATGTTTACTGCTTGATCACAGTACATTGTATTTTAGGTCCCTGTACTACCGGCGGATTAGTATTCGCTTTGATCGTAATTTCCTTTTCAGTGAAGCCTTCTTTGCCGGCACTGTTGAATACTACTTTCATATAAGCGCTTTTTCCGGGTCTTACAGGCTCTTTAGGCCAGTCAGGTACAGTACAGCCACAGCTGGAACTTGCATCCGTAATCAGCAGGTCTCTGTCACCGGTATTGGTGAATTTGAATGAATATTCCACCTTCTCTCCCTGCGTAACATTCCCAAAGTTATGAACTGGTTCTTCAAAGGAGATTTTCGCAGTACCTTTTGTTGTATCGGTAGCAGCACTCTGTTGATCGCCGCCTTTGCCGTTATTTGAGCCGCATGCGCCCAGAAACAGGCTGCCGCAGGCAAGTATAAAGAATAGCTTTTTCATATTTAGATGCATTAACCTCAAAAATAACTATTTTTTTGTACGGTCAACCTTCTTTATCTGGTTAGACGCATCAAGGTCTTTTAGTATATTATCCAGGATACCATTTACAAACTGCCCGCTCTGAGGGGTGCTGTATGCCTTGGCCAGGTCTATATACTCATTGATTGTCACCTTAGTAGGAATAGTAGGGAAGTAGAGGAATTCACATACACCCATTTCCATCAGCAGCATATCTACCGCAGCGATACGTTCCGGATCCCAGTTCTGTAATTTAGGCTTGATCAGTTCCAGGCAGTAGTCTTTCTTATCAAGCACTGTCAGCAGCAGTTCTTTTGCATAGTCCAGCTTTTCCTTACTGATAAGCTGCAGGAAGTTGAACAGGTGTGGCTTATGCATGTAGTTGGCAATCAGGAGGGTCATCATCTCCTCATCGTCACCCCAGTGCAGGAAGCTGTCTTCCATATGCTGTAAGAACAATTCGCTTTTTGACATGATCTCTTTATACAGGAATTCGATGATTTCCTTTTCCGCAGCTTTAGTACGGGCAGGGTCCTGTATATAAGTCTTGTAGGTATCAGATGCTGCCAGCTCGTTGTACAGTTTCCGCAACATATCCGGCTCGGGCAGGAATTTGAGCTTCCACTGCTCCAGGTTTACCTGGAAGCCTTTATCATTAATAATCTGAAAAATGAATTCGTTGCCGGCGATTTTTGTGTTCACCCGCAGATCTGCAGCAGAAGGGAGGTGCTTGGATGCTCTTGCCTGGGAATCTGTCTCAGCATACTGAGCCACCTGCGTCAGGCAATAGAGTAAATAAGTAAAGATCTGACTGGTCTGGTCCAGCTTCTCATTCAACAGGCTGGTTGCCGCACCTGGCTTTATTGTACCTGGCTCCATCGTTTCCAGGGCATAAAGGGTTTGCATCACCTTAACCCGGATATTTCTTCTACTAATCATCTTATAATCAAGAACTGTATGAGGCCGCAAAGCTAGGGAAAAAAACTGAACTCCAAACTTTCCGCTGCCGGTACATATTGTTTTAACAAGCCATTAAATGATCGTGTCAGGTTTTGTCTGAAAAAATGGCATTTTTGTCAGTGAGCATAAGAAAGCTATATTTGATAACTGAAAATTTGACCCGAAAAGTGCCTTGGCACAATTATCGAGGGCCTCAGTGCATAATACTCAACTTACCTTTTTAAAAAGTATAATTATATGGCAAAAGATTTAAGTATTAAACCCTTGGCTGACAGGGTGATCGTGAAACCCGCAGCTGCTGAAGAGAAAACTGCTGGTGGTATCATCATCCCGGATACTGCAAAAGAGAAACCACAGAGAGGTACTGTAGTTGCTGCAGGTCCTGGTAAAAAAGATGAACCGGTAACTGTTAAAGTGGGCGATACTGTATTATACGGCAAGTACTCCGGTACCGAGATCAGTATCGAAGGAGATGATTACTTAATCATGCGTGAATCTGACATTTTAGCAATTGTTTAATTAAACAGGCTGAACCCAAGAAATCTTAAAAATCGTTAAAATCGCAAGCTATTATGGCAAAACAAATATTTTTCAATATCGAAGCCCGCAACAAAATGAAGAAGGGCGTAGATATCCTGGCTGATGCCGTTAAGGTAACCCTGGGACCTAAAGGTCGTAACGTAGTAATTGAAAAGAAATTCGGCGCTCCTTCCTTAACCAAGGATGGTGTGAGCGTTGCTAAAGAAATAGAACTGGAAGATCCTATTGAGAACATGGGCGCCCAGATGGTGAAAGAAGTAGCTTCCAAAACAGCAGATATTGCTGGTGATGGTACTACTACTGCTACCGTTCTTGCTCAGTCTATCATCAGCGAAGGTCTGAAGAACGTAGCTGCCGGTGCTAACCCAATGGATCTGAAACGTGGTATCGACAAAGCTGTTAAAGTTGTTGTTGAAAACCTGAAGAAACAATCCGAAAGCGTTGGTAACGATATCAAGAAAATCGAACAGGTTGCTGCTATCTCTGCTAACAACGATGCTACTATTGGTAAGCTGATCGCTGAAGCAATGGATAAAGTAACCAAAGATGGTGTTATCACTGTAGAAGAAGCTAAGGGTACCGAAACTACTGTAGAAGTAGTAGAAGGTATGCAGTTCGACCGTGGTTACCTGTCTCCTTACTTCATCACCAACAGCGAAAAAATGCACGCTGAGCTGCAGAATCCTTACATCCTGATCTACGATAAGAAGATCAGCACCCTGAAGGATATCCTGCACATCCTCGAAAAAATCGTTCAGAATGGTCATCAACTGCTGATCATCGCTGAAGATCTGGAAGGTGAAGCATTAGCTACCCTGGTGGTAAACAAACTGCGTGGTCAGTTGAAAGTATCTGCTGTGAAGGCTCCGGGCTTTGGCGACAGAAGAAAAGAAATGCTGCAGGATATCGCTGTTCTTACAGGTGGTATCGTTATCAGCGAAGAACAAGGTTACAAACTGGAAAATGCTGACCTGAGCTACCTCGGTCGTGCAGAATCCGTAACTATCGATAAAGACAATACTACCGTTGTTGGTGGTAAAGGCGAAAAAGAAGCGATCCAGGCTCGTATCAACCAGATCAAGTCTCAGATCGAATCAACTACTTCAGACTACGACCGCGAAAAACTGCAGGAACGTCTTGCTAAATTAAGTGGTGGTGTTGCTGTACTGTACGTTGGTGCTGCTACAGAAGTGGAAATGAAAGAAAAGAAAGACCGCGTAGACGATGCACTGCACGCTACACGTGCTGCTGTTGAAGAAGGTATCGTTCCTGGTGGTGGTGTTGCTTACATCCGCGCTATCGCTAGCCTGGACACCCTGGTAGTTGATAACAAAGACGAACAGACTGGTGTAACTATCGTTAAACGTGCTATCGAAGAACCTCTTCGCCAGATCACTGCTAACGCAGGTATCGAAGGTTCTATCGTTGTTCAGAAAGTGAAAGAAGGTAAAGGTGACTACGGTTTCAATGCCCGCACAGAAGTTTACGAAAACTTACTGGCAGCTGGTGTTATTGACCCAACTAAAGTTACCCGTATCGCTCTGGAAAATGCAGCTTCCATCGCTGGTATGCTGTTGACTACTGAATGTGTGATAGCAGACAGACCAGAACCTAAATCCTCTGCCCCTGCAATGCCAGGCGGTCACGGTATGGGAATGGACTACTAATATCAGTACTTCTGAAAAATATCCAAAAGGGAGAAACGGCATTTGCCTTTCTCCCTTTTCCATTTATTTAGCTGTAACTTTGCCCTTTTTTAGCCGTTATACTGTCATGAAGGTAATTTTACGCTATTGTCTCTTATTACTGCTCTTGTCAGGTTGTTCCAAATCAGATTCGTCTGAGATGGATGCACTGGAAACGCTTTATAAAGAGGATGTAATTATCCGGGCATACATTGAAGCTCATGGCCTTACCGATATGGTAAAGGATTCCAGCGGTCTGTATTACAAAATCCAGGAACCAGGGGATTCTGTTCACATGACCCTCAATTCCGTTCCTACCATCATTTATTCCCGTAGTAATATTCAGGATAGCCTGCTGGATGCTTCTTTTGGTAGTACCAACTTCGACGGACGCAAATTGAAAGACCATATCGTGGGCTGGCAGATAGTATTACAGAAAATAGGGAAAGGGGGTAAGATCTTTACAATCATTCCTTCCCCGCTTGCCTTCGGCGATGAAGCGGTAGGCAATATTATTGCAGCCAATTCTATCCTCGTTTGTGAGATAGAAGTAGTAGATTTCAAATAAGTAACTTCATTATTTATTATATCAAAAAGTCATGAGAAAATTAGTACTGTTGAGCGGATTATTCCTCGTATTACTGGCAGCGTGTAAAAAGGATAAAGACTATGATGCCAGTCCACAGCTGAAGGCGGATGTGGCTACTATTAAGGCCTATATCGATACACATCACCTGGTAGCTACGCTGGACACTGCTACAGGGATTTACTACAATGTTACAGTACCAGGTAACGGCGTAGACAGCGTAAAGTATTTTGGAACAACAGTAAATGTATTGTATACAGGTCGCCTGATGGCAGACAGTACCGTATTTGATTCTACAGGTACTACTCCCCGCACGTTTACTTATAGTGGATTAATAGGTGGCTGGCAGTTTGGATTAACAAAGATCACCAAGGGTGGTAAAATAACATTGTATCTGCCTTCTTACTGGGCATATGGCAGACAGGCACAACCAGGCATACCTGCAAATTCTATCCTGATATTTGATATTGAGATGACAGACCTGAAGAATCCGTTGTAAGCTAAAATAATATAATAGTCAGATCCCGGTACACAGTACCGGGATTTGTCATTTCATACCCGGAATACACTAAATTTGTTCAAATTACGAACCACGTGGCACACGAATGTATTTCGGTATTCGACATCTTTAAAATTGGAGTAGGTCCTTCCAGTTCTCACACATTAGGTCCGTGGCGGGCAGCTCTCCAATTCCTGCAGGAAATACAGCAGAACGGACGCCAACTATCCACTGTAGAGCATGTAAGCGTTTTATTATACGGATCGCTGGCCAAAACCGGCCATGGACATGGTACGGATATCGCTGTTCTCCTTGGTCTCTGCGGAGATGATCCTGTTACATTTGATGTAAACCAGATCAACGAAAAAACTGATAATATCCGCCGTAATAAAACCATGTTACTGGGTGGTAGCCAACCGGTTACATTCGATCCTCTGGAAGATATTACTTTCCTCTACGAAGAATCCCTGCCCTTCCATCCCAATGCCCTTACTTTCCTGGTAACTTTCCTGGACGGTGAACAACAGGCTGTTACCTATTACTCTATTGGTGGTGGTTTTGTAGTAAGAGAAGGAGAGGAGAAAGGGAGAAATACCCCACAGGTGGATTTACCTTTCCCGATAGATACTGCTCGTCAGCTGTTACAGTTTTGTATCAAAACCGGTTACTCTATTTCCGAACTGGTAATGGAAAATGAGCATGCCTGGCGTTCAGAAGAAGAAACAAGAAATGGTATTCTCAGTATATGGAAAGTGATGAAAGAATGCACTTTCCGGGGTTCTCATACAGCAGGCGAACTCCCGGGCGGACTAAAAGTTGCCCGTCGTGCGGCAGCGCTTAACAAAAGACTGATCAAAGGCACTGCCTATTCAGACTATGACTCCTGGGTAACGGCTATCCGGCAGGGTGGTAACCACTTTGCCTATACGCTGGACTGGGTGAGCTGTTTTGCCCTGGCGGTAAATGAAGAAAATGCGTCCTTTGGACGTGTGGTAACAGCACCTACCAATGGTGCTGCCGGTGTGATCCCCGCAGTATTACAGTACTTCATCATCTTCTGCGATGGGTACTCCGAAGACAAGATTATCCAGTTTATGCTTACGGCATCTGAAATAGGCAGCATCTTTAAGAAACGCTCTACTATCTCCGCAGCAATGGGCGGTTGCCAGGCTGAAATCGGGGTATCTTCTGCTATGGCAGCAGCGGCGCTTACTGAATGCCTGGGTGGCTCTCAGCGACAGGTGCTGATGGCAGCGGAAATTGCGATGGAGCACCACCTTGGCCTTACCTGCGATCCTATTGGAGGCCTGGTGCAGGTACCTTGTATAGAACGTAATACGATGGGGGCTATCAAAGCGATCACAGCTTCCCAGCTGGCATTGCAAAGCAACCCCGAACTGGCCAAAGTATCCCTGGATGCTGTTGTAAAAACCATGTGGGAAACTGCACTGGATATGAACAGCAAATACAAGGAAACTTCCGATGGCGGCCTGGCCGTTAACATCCCTATTAGCCTTCCAGAGTGCTGATCTGATATCTTTAATTAAGCTCCGTTAGGAGCTCCGTGTTTGTAGCAACAATCTATCTTCTCCACAATAGACTCCGTTAGGAGTCCCCTATTTACGAGTTAGAAGGGGACTCCTAACGGAGTCAAATTAAATTGATTTATACATTTTCTACAAACACGGGGCTCCTAACGGAGCCTATTATGTTTTCTACAAATACAGAGCTTACGCAGAACGCTTTCTGCAATTAATCGTTTTGCATAAAGCGTTCTGCATTATTTGCGTATATTGTTTGTTTATACCTACAGCAAAGTTATGAGAGCTTTAACGTGTCTCCTCCTGGTACTATTCCCTGCAACCTTACTCGCACAGACGTTTGGTGGCAACCCTCCATCTATGAAATGGAACCAGATCAATACTGATACCGTTCGTATTATCTTTCCGAAAGGACTGGAAGCACAGGGACAACGGGTGGCAAACCTTGTACAATACATCAACAGATACACCCGCCCGTCTATAGGTGACCTGCAAAAGAAAGTAAACATCGTATTGCAGAACCAGACACTGGAATCTAACGGATATGTGCAACTGGGGCCTTTCCGCTCAGAATTTTACCTTACACCACCTCCATCATCAACAGACCTCGGATCACTGAACTGGGAAGAACAACTGGCCGTACATGAATACCGCCACGTACTGCAGAACAGTAACTTCCGCCAGGGGGTATCCAAAGTAGCCTCCTATGTACTGGGTGAAATGGGACAGGCTGCTGTTACGAACATAGCCGTCCCTAACTGGTTCTGGGAAGGAGATGCCGTTACCATGGAAACAGCCCTCAGCCCTCAGGGAAGAGGACGACTGCCATCTTTCTTCGACGGGTTCAGAGCCTTCTCATTAGAAAAAAAGAACTACAGCTACATGAAAATCCGCAACGGTTCTTATGTAGATTATATGCCCAATCACTATAACCTCGGCTACCTGATGAGCGTTTACGGACGTGAACATTATGGCCGTACCTTCTGGAAAGACGTTACCACAGATGCCGTGCGTTATAAAGGATTATTCTACCCCTTCTCCCAAAGCCTGAAAAGACGTACCGGTAAAAATATCACCGGCTTCTATGAGGCTATGCTACAGGAATACCAGCCCATCTGGAACAATTACGCCAAAGAAAACAGCGTTCCCGGAAAGCTGTTAATACCAACAGCTAAAACAGTTACCAACTATAAATACGTTTACGCCGTAAAACCCGGAGAATGGCTCGTCTACAAAGATGCTTACAATAAAGTCCCTGGGTTTTTCCTCTTGGACAGCAGCGGTAAACAAAAACTCATTACCCGCCCCGGTGTTAACTTCGACGACTATTTCAGCTACCGCAATGGCAGGATCATATGGACAGAAGCCCGCTTCCATCCCCGCTGGTCATGGAAAGACTATTCCATCATCCGCCTGTATAATACAGCCACAGGGCATAGCACCACCATCACTCATGGTACAAGGTATTTCTCTCCGGATATTACCGCAGACGGCAAACGTATCGTAGCCGTATTGACACTCCCTTCCCAACAGTTTAGTTTACAACTGCTGGACGGAGAAACCGGTAAAGTACAAACGACTTTACCCAATCCAAACAACTGGTATTACACTTATCCAAAGTTCTCTTCGGATGAACAATACATCATCAGTAATGTTCGTAATCAGCTGGGACAAATGGCTATGATCCGCCAGTCTGTAACAACAGGAGAAACAGAACAGCTCACGCCTTTCAAATACACAGTACTGGGTATTCCCGAAGTACAACATGATACCATTTATTACACGGCTTCTTATAAAGATGTAGATAATGTATACGCTGTAACGCAGTCGGATAAGAAAGTATATCAGGTGACTAAAAACGCGAACGGTGTACTGCATGCTGCCATAGATCCTGCCACACAGGAAATAGCATATACCGGCTTTACCAGCAAAGGATATAAACTCTATGAGACGCCACAGTCATGGGAATCCATCGATACCGGCCGTAATTATCACAGCGCCTGGCTACGCCCGGATTTACAGGAAGGTGGCAGCATACTCGCTAAAACACCACATGATCTTTTCCCGGTAAAGAAGTATCCGCAGGCATTCCAGTTCTTCAAGTTCCATAGCTGGATCCCTGCTTTTTATGATCCTACATACAGCCTCTCTTTAATTGGTAATAACATCCTGAATACTACCAGCACCAGCATCGGTTATGTATATAACCGCAATGAAGGGAGCTCCGCTATAAGTGCTAATATGTTGTTTGGTGGCTGGTTCCCATATTTACAGGCAGGGGCTTCCTATACATTCAACCGCTCAGATTTATTCAGTAGCAGAGGACGTTTATACTGGGATGAAACTGATGTACATGCAGGGATCACTATTCCGCTGAATATTTCTTCCGGTTTATATGGACGTACGATGTCACTCACATCTACTTACCACAACCTGTACAGATACCCACGCGGGAATTTCAAGTTCACCAACCCTAACTTACAGTACCTGGGTAATACATTTGTATTCACCAATTTCCGTATCAAAGGGCAGCAGAATATCTTCTCTCATTTTGGTCAGTATTTCGTAGCACAATACAATCATTCTTTAAGCAGTGTATATTCAGAACAGTTTCTTGCCAGACTGGATCTTTACCTGCCGGGATTTTCTCCTAATCACAGTATTGTGTTAAATGCTGCTTACCAGCAAAGGGATACGATGCGCAGGTATTCTTTCTCAGATAACTTCGTGTATGCAAGGGGATATAACACACCTTTCTATTCACATGTTTATAAGCTGGGGGCTAACTATCATTTCCCTATTGCATATCCCGACTGGGGCTTTGCACAGATGTTATACATCATGAGAATAAGAGGAAATGTGTTCTATGATTACAGCAGGGCGTATGATTATATTGATAAGATCAATAACAGATATAGTTCTGCGGGTGCAGAAATGTTCTTTGATACAAAGATTGGCAACATACTGCCCTTTAGTTTCGGCGTACGTTTCAGCCACTTATTTGATCAGGACCCTTCTGATAATGCGAAGCAGCGTATAGAATTTATCATACCACTTCAACAGTTATTCAGTTACTAATTCACTTTAAATTTCAGCTTTGGGACCCGGTATAATTTATCGCCGGTATAACGTACAGTGATATTGTCGAAATAGAGGACTTCTCCTTTCGACAATGTCTCTTTAATACGGGCAGCCCAGAAAGCGGGGAGCTTATCTCCATCAAAACTATCTCCTACAAATTCAGTATAAATGCCGGGTTTACCGGTAGTGTCATTCAGGTAAGGTTCCTTCTTCTCGTAAGTAAAGTCGAAGGAAACAACAGGGTATTTGTTATTCTTTTCATCCCTTACTACCAGTGCAGAGTCCAGTAGTTTCAATAATTCCGGGCGTGGCAGGGTATCACTGAGGAATATTCCCCAGGTGCTGCGGAACCGCAAAGAGGTTGTTTTAGCAGCAGTTGTGGCCGGTTTTTTAGACTTGCCGGATTGTGCATACAACGGCATAGCGCCTAAAACAACAAAAAGCCCTGATAGTAAATAATATTTCCGCATAGTACAAATGGGATATAAAAAACATCGCCCGGAATAGTTAACGTCCGGGCGATGCTGAAAATTATAGTGATTTTAAACTTTCCGTAATGGCGGCTATTTTAGCCTCCGCATCCGCTTTCTTTTTCTGCTCAGCTTCAACAACTTCCGGTTTGGCATTCTGTACAAAACGTTCGTTACCAAGCTTCTTCTCTACAGACACTAAAAATCCCTGCTGATAGGTCAGTTCTTTCAGTAATTCTTCTTTCTGTGCAACCGGGTCCAGTACCACTTCAGTTTCCAGGTAGAACTTATCCTGCTGTACTACGATGTTAATACAATCGGCTACCGGTGTTTTAGTGTAGGTAATGGATTTCGCATTCACCTGTTTGGATAGGGTATCTTCAATCAGTTTGAACACCTCTTCCTGTACAGTATCAATGTATACACTTATTGCATCTTTAGGTTTCAGCTGATGTTTGTTACGTGCATCACGAATGCTGCTGATTACCTCTTTTGCCAATGCACCCTGTAACAGGATGTCTGCGTTTGTAGCAGCAGGTGTAGTGAATTGTTTCACGATCAGGTCATCACCGGCAGTACGTGCCTGTAATAATTGATAGATCTCTTCCGTAGCAAATGGCATGAACGGATGCAGCAGTTGCATCAGCTGTTCAAAGAAATACACTGTTTTCTGATAGATAACCGCATCGATTGGCTGTTCAAAACCAGGCTTCACCCATTCCAGGTACCAGCTGCAGAAATCATCCCATACCAGGCTGTATATAGTTTTAAGCGCTTCGCTTAATTTAAAGTCTTTGAACAGTTCTGCTACCTCTGCCTGTACTTCATTCAGTCTGTTTTCAAACCACTCAACCGCAAAATGATTAGCATCTGGTGCGTTGGCGATAGTACCACGCTCTTCCCACATCTTCACCAGTTTCAGTGCGTTCCAGATCTTGTTACAGAAGAAACGGCCCTGTTCCAGAGATGCCTCATCAAACAGCAGGTCATTACCGGCAGGAGAGGAGATCATGATACCGAAGCGTACGGCATCAGCTCCATAATTTTCTATGAGGTCCAGCAGATCGGGAGAGTTGTTCAGCTGTTTACTCATCTTACGGCCTAGCTTATCGCGTACCATACCTGTGAAGTATACATCGCTGAAAGGTTTTACTTTCTTGTATTCCTCACCTGCCATGATCATACGCGCCACCCAGAAGAAGATGATATCCTGTCCTGTAACGAGTACGGATGTTGGGTAATAGTAGTTAATCTCTTCATTATCAGGCTGGGAAATACCGTTGAATACTTCCATTGGCCATAACCAGGAAGAGAACCAGGTATCCAGGCAATCTTCGTCCTGGCGCAGATCGGCAGCTTCCAGTATTACACCTTTCGCTTTAAACTGAGCTACTGCTTCTTCTATGCTTTCTGCTACTTCGAAAGTACCATCCGGTGCATAATAAGAAGGAATGCGTTGTCCCCACCACAGCTGACGGGAGATACACCAGTCCTTCACATTTTCCATCCAGTACTTGTAGGTAGCCAGGAAGCGGTCGCCGGGATGTATATTTACATCACCATTTACTACTGCGTCCAGCGCAGGTTTGGTGAGTTCAGCCATCTTCACGAACCACTGTGTACTGATACGGGGTTCCACTACCGTAGTTGGGTTACGTTCACTGTAACCTACACGGGTTGTGTATTCCTGTTCTTTATCCAGGAGTTCCTGTTCTTTTAATGTAGCGATCACCTGCTTACGGGCAGCGAAGCGGTCCATACCGATGAATACACCGGCAGCAGTGCTGAGGGTACCATCATCGTTCAGTGTATCTATTATTTCCAGGTTGTGTTTCAGACCCAGGTTATAGTCATTGATGTCGTGTGCAGGCGTTACTTTCAGTGCACCGGTACCAAATTCTTTATCAACGTAAGTATCAAAGATGAAAGGGATGCGGCGGTTCACCAGAGGTACGATGGCATAATGGCCAACCAGGTGCTGGTAACGTTCATCATCAGGGTTTACGCAGATAGCGCTGTCGCCCATAATGGTTTCAGGACGCTGTGTAGCGATGGTGATGTAATCACCGGTGAGCTGGTCTTCAGAATCAGCGATGGCATACTTTACATAGTAGAGTTTACCCTGTACTTCTTTGTACTGTACTTCTTCATCACTCAGGGCAGTTTTAGCTTTAGGGTCCCAGTTGATCATCCTTGCACCGCGGTAGATAAGACCTTTATTATAGAGGTCATTGAATACCTTGATAACGGCTTTATAGTAATGATCATCCATGGTGAAGGTAACACGGTCCCAGTCGCAGGAACATCCCAGTTTCTTGATCTGGTTATAGATAATACCACCGTATTTATCTTTCCATTCAAAGGCATATTTAAGGAACTCATCACGGGTAAGCTGGGATTTCTCAATTCCTTTTTCCGTTTTGAGCATGTTCACTACTTTGGCTTCTGTAGCAATGGAAGCATGGTCTGATCCCGGCACCCAGCAGGCGTTGAAGCCGGTCATACGTGCGCGGCGTACCAGGATATCCTGTACGGTTTCATTCAGGGTATGTCCCATGTGCAGTACTCCCGTAACATTAGGTGGAGGGATTACAATGGTAAAAGGAGGACGATTGTCCGGTTTACTACGGAAATAGCCATTATCCATCCAATACTGGTACCATTTGCCTTCAATAGCAGCAGGTGTATAATTTTTAGAGAGTTCCATGCTTGTTTAAATAAGTCTGCAAAAATAAGAGAATAACCGATGATACCGACAGTTTTCCTGCCAAAGCTACCGGATATTAAAGAAAGCACACCGGAAATGCATTCCCGCTTGTGTACGAAAGGGGGAGTCGTTAGTTTAGTACTGTTAAAGATTAACCGAACATTCCTGATGAAGTAGATAAATAACTTCATCCAAAGGCATCTAACCCCAAAAATAAAAAGCCCCTCTGTAGCAATTGCCGCAGAGGGGTTTTGACCTTTATATCATTATTGCATCTCCGCAATAGCGGCACATGTTTTTTCTATCATGGCAGGTGTCACATCCAGGTGCGTCACTATCCTCACCTGGTTTTCTGAAATCGGCATCACCAGTATGTCATGCTTTTTCAGGTAATCAGCAAAGGACTTAGGATTCCAGTCGTCCACTACCTCAAAGATGAGGATATTGGTTTCTACCGGCAGCATATGTCCGACGAACGACTTCTCCAGCAGGGCTTTGGCAATCTGTTTAGCATGATAATGGTCTTCTGCCAATCTGGCAATATGATGTTCCATGGCATAAATGCCAGTGGCTGCCATAAAGCCAGCCTGGCGTAATCCGCCACCCAGTTTTTTACGGATACGGCGGGCAGCTTTGATATAAGCAGCACTGCCTAACAGTACGGAACCCATAGGGCAACCCATGCCTTTATTCAGGCAAACAGAGATACTGTCAAACAGTTCCCCATAGATCTTTGGATTCTCTCCGCCCGCCACCAGTGCGTTAAAGAGCCTTGCACCATCCAGGTGTAATTTGAGATTATTATCCCGGCAAACGGTTTTGATCCTTTTAATTTCTTCGATGTCATACATACAGCCACCGCCACGGTTGGAAGTATTTTCCAGGCATACCAGTGAGGTGCTGGCTTTATGTACGTCATCGGGATTGATGGCAGCTGCCACCTGTTCGGCGGTGATCATACCACGTTCGCCTTCGATGGCGCGTACCTGGGCGCCTGCATTAAAAGCAATGCCACCACCTTCGTAAATATACACGTGGGCAAGGCTGCTGCAGATCACTTCATCACCCGGCTGGGTGTGTACTTTAATGGCTATCTGGTTGCTCATCGTGCCGGAAGGGCAGTATAAAGCTGCCTCTTTGCCAAAATATTCTGCCATCATGGCTTCCAGTCTGTTAACGCTTGGATCTTCCCCGAATACGTCATCTCCGGTGGCTGCATTGGCCATAGCCTGCAACATACCGGGGGTAGGACGGGTAAAAGTATCACTCCTAAAGTCGATCGTCATCCTTGAAGAATTTGCAATGTATTGAACAATAAATTAGTGAAGTTATTAATTTGAATGTGATTACTTATCAATTGTTAAAATTTATTTAAAGCATTCAAATAACCTAATAAAGGGCTATAAAATTTCGTTTATATAGAGTACTTTGTTATTAGAATGAAAAGGTTTGTGAAGATATTTGGCAGTATGGGCTATTAGCACGATCTTTGCAGGCTAATTTGTTAGAACGATAATATTGGAGAGTTGGAATAGTTTGTAAGATAAATATTAAAAGTTTTTCAACAAAATAATTCTTTCCAACGTTATTAAATTTAGTAAACTAATAAACTTTCAATATGAGGCAACTTAAAATTGCCACCCAGATCACTAACCGTGATTCGCAGGCGGTAGAAAAATACCTGCAGGAGATTTCAAAGATCCCTTTGTTAACCCCTGAAGAAGAGACCGTATTGGCGCAACGCATTAAAATGGGTGACCAAAAGGCTCTTGAACGTTTAACTACAGGTAACCTCCGTTTCGTTGTATCCGTAGCAAAGCAATATCAGCACCAGGGGCTCAGCCTCAGCGACCTTATAAATGAGGGCAATTTAGGTTTGATTAAAGCAGCGCAGCGTTTCGATGAAACCAAAGGTTTCAAATTCATTTCTTATGCGGTGTGGTGGATTCGTCAATCTATACTGCAGGCTTTAGCAGAACAGGGCCGTCTGGTTCGTTTGCCTCAGAATAAAATTGGCACTTATAATAAGGCTAATAAAGCCTATATGGCTTTTGAGCAGGAAAATGAAAGAGAACCTTCTACTGAAGAGTTAGCGGAAATCCTGGAAATGTCTGAATCGGAGATCAACAATATTTTTCAGAGTAATACCCGTCACATGTCATTGGATGCTCCGGTACACGAAGCAGAAGATGTTGCCATGGGAGATTTACTGGAAGGTGGTGATATTACCGATGACGACGTAATGCGTGATTCACTGCGTGAAGAGATCCGCCGGGTACTGAAATCCCTCAGTCCGCGTGAAGCTGAAATAGTGAATGCGTATTTTGGTCTGGATGGTGAAAACGGTGCTACGATCGAACAAATTGGGCAGAAATATGACCTGACAAAGGAAAGAATCCGTCAGATTAAAGAACGCGCCATTAAGAGATTGCAGAAAGCCCGCTACAGCGGAGCATTAAAATCTTACCTGGGATAATAGGTCCTGGACGAAGCAAACTACAGAGCTGTTTGAAACGTTATCCATACGTGGTCTGATCTGACGGTTTGTCTACCACATCTAAAATCTATTATGTCTATAAATGCACCGGCTGTAAATTTTATGGCCGGTGTTTTTTATATATAGCGGAAGCGTATTTTTGCAGGCGCTATATGAATTTTTATACCTTATTAATATTACATAGGAAGTATGGAAACTAACCAACAGCAGGAGCATGTGCATTTATTGATCATAGGTTCCGGACCGGCAGGTTATACCGCTGCCATTTATGCAGCCAGGGCTAATCTGAAACCGGTGCTTTACCAGGGAATACAACCGGGTGGACAACTGACCATTACTACAGAGGTAGAAAATTATCCGGGATATCCTGAAGGAGTACAGGGACCTGAAATGATGGTGGATTTTGAAAAACAGGCTACCCGTATGGGTGCTGATATACGTTTTGGCCTTGCCACTTCTGTAGACTTCAGCAGTCAGCCATATAAAATAACAATAGACGAAAACAAAGTGATGACTGCGGATGCAGTGATCATCGCTACAGGTGCTTCTGCCAAATGGCTTGGACTGCCTTCTGAACAACGTTTGAATGGTAGCGGCGTTTCTGCCTGCGCCGTGTGCGACGGATTCTTTTTCCGTGGTAAGGACGTAGTGATCGTTGGTGCCGGAGATACCGCTGCTGAAGAAGCACTGTACCTGTCCAAGATGTGTAACAACGTGCATATGGTGGTTCGCCGTCATGAAATGCGTGCGTCTATGATTATGCAGGACCGTGTGATGAAGACTTCCAATATCATGGTTTACTGGAACTCAGAAACCCTGGAAGTATTGGGCGAGAACAAGGTAGAAGGTGTGAAACTCCTGAACAACAAAACACAGGAAGAAACAACTATACCGGTAAGTGCTTTCTTTGTGGCTATTGGTCACCAGCCGAATTCAGACATCTTTAAAGATGTACTGGAACTGGATGAGCAGGGCTATATTAAAACAGTACCAGGTTCTTCCCGTACAAGCCTGGAAGGTGTGTTTGCATGTGGAGACGTACAGGATAAGATCTATCGTCAGGCAGTAACTGCCGCAGGTAGTGGCTGTATGGCTGCCCTGGATGCAGAACGTTACCTGTCTGCCAAAGAACATAATAATTAATGATTTTGGAGGGCTTCGCCCTGCAAAACCCCTTCAATTTTTTTGTGATGGAGCATCGCTCCATCACAAAAAAATCAAAATAGTATGTTAACAATCGGTTTAGAACACGTTCACATCAGAGCTTTCCACGGGTTATATCCCGAAGAGCGTATTATCGGTAATGATTTCATTATCGATGTATATGTTACGATTCCCGGTACTATGCCTATAGACAGTATCAGAGAAACCGTTAACTATCAGGGCATCTTTACCATTGTAGAACAGATCATGGCAATACCCCAGCCGCTGCTTGAACAAGTGGTCTATGCTATCACAGATGCTATCAAACTGAAATACCCCGAAGTACAAAAATCCAATGTTTCTTTACGCAAAATGAACCCTCCAATGGGTGCTTCCGTACGTAATTCAGTGGTGTCACTGGAAAAAAATTACTAAAGTTAGTGATGGCCGGTATACCATTGTTGGTATTAAATTAGTATTTTTAATATATATAGAAACTCCATCCTATGTTAAAAAACGTATTGGCCTTTGCTTATCTGCTGTTATTTTCCAGTGTTTTATATGCGCAAACAGCTGATGAACTGGTAGAACAGGCCAAACAACTTGAAAAACAGATGAATGAGGGCGTTGCGCTTGCCCGTTACAAAGATGCTATCAAGATTCAACCGGATAACCTTGCTGCCCTTATTGGCGCCAGTGAGCTTTGTTCCCGCGAAGGCTACCGTCAGAAAGATAGTGATGAGAAGGTTCGTAATTACGATGAGGCAAAGGCATATGCAGAACAAGCCCTTAAACTGGCACCTGAAAATGCAGATGCCAACTATGTAATGGCTGTGGCAATGGGACGTAAAGCCTTGATTGCCGGCGCTAAAGAGAAAGTAGCAGCCTCCAAGGAAGTAAAGAAATACGCGGAGCTGGCTATCAAGTTCAACCCCAATTATGCCAAAGCGTACCATGTATTAGGGAAGTGGAACTATGAAGTTGCCAACCTCAATACTTTTGAAAAGGCGGCAGCCAAAATGTTGTTCGGTGGTTTGCCGGATGGCTCTCTTACCTCAGCTATCAGCAATTATGAGAAATGCCGCAAGCTGGACCCTTCCTTCGTATTGAACTACCTGGAACTGGCCAGGGCCTATAAAGAGAACGACGAACAGGATAAAACAATAGAAGTGCTGAAGAAAGCTGTATCACTGAGAAGTATATATCAGGATGATACTGATCTCAAATCCCAGTGTAAAAAGATGCTGGAAGGATTGGAGTAAAGGATAGGGGGACAAACAGGTATAAGAATCGACTCCTTTACAGGTAAAATACCCTGTAACGGCCGGAATAACAAGGGACTCGCCCCAAAGTCACTATTTTTAGTTATTATTGTGCCATATCTAATGTATTAATAATGTCTGTTACATATAACATACATCCTGCCTTTGCCGTGGATGATGCTTCTTTACTGGAAACAGATCTTACCACCTGCCAGTTACTGGTACTTACAGGGAAGGGAGTTTTCAGTTACGTAGTCTATAATCCGGTTGCCAAAAAGTTCATGGCGCTGAAATCTTACCGGTTTCAGACGCAGAAAGGAGCGACGGCAGAACTGGAGATGATAGAGCAGGTATTTGATGCCGACAAACTGTTATTTACACATTTCAAAGCAGTATACCTGGCTTTCGACGGAGGAGATACGACTATCGTGCCTGCAAAGCATTACAATCCTTCTCTGAAAAAGGATTACCTGGAACTGATCTACCCGGAAAAAACACAGGAAGTTATCCTGGCAGACATCATGCAGGAACAGCAGATGGTAAATATCTACGCTGTAGATAAAGACCTGCTGGGTTATCTGCGTAAGGAATTTGCTACCGACAATACATTACACGTTAACACCGCCTTACTGAAATCATACTCTTTCGATAACGACTACCGCGATATTAACGGCGTAGCCTTTATCGATATTCAGCAACATAAGTTTACACTCACTGTATATAAGCTGGGACAACTGCTGTCGCAGCAGGAAATTGCCTGTCAGAATGGTCTGGATGTAGTATATCATCTGATCAACGCCCTGCGTCAAACCGGGTTAAATGAGCAATACGCCAGGGTAAAAGTAGGAGGGGCTGTTACCGCAGATTCCCAGATCTACGAAGAATTACACCGTTTCATTCCCAAGGTGGAATGGATGCAGCGCCTGCCCGGTTTTGGCTACATCAATAAAATGCAGGAGATCCCCGCTTATTATTTCAACAATTTATATGCACTCGCATTATGCGTATAATAGCAGGAGATAAAGGAGGATTGCGCTTTCAGCCACCGGCTAATATGCCGCATACCCGCCCGACTACAGATCTTGCCAAAGAAGGAGTATTCAATATCATCGAAAATAATCTTGATATTCCCTCTCTTAAAATACTGGACCTTTTCGCCGGTACCGGAAGTATCAGTTATGAACTGGCTTCCAGAGGCGCTACAGATATCACCGCTGTAGAGAAAGATGCAAACATGGCAGAGTTTATTAAAAAGACTGCTGCCGAAATGGATTTCCGGATTAAGGTGCAAAAAATGGATGTGTTCAGCTACCTGGGACAGTGTACAGAGAAATTTGACTTCATCTTTGCAGATCCGCCTTACGGAATGCCAACACTGGACAAAGTACCGCAGCTTGTTTTTGAGCGGGAACTGTTACCCCCGGAAGGATGGTTCGTTATAGAACATACCCGGAACATGGATTTTAAGAAACATTCTTATTACCGCAGTGAGCGTAACTATGGCTCAACTATCTTTTCTATTTTCATCAACAGGGAAGAACTGAAGAAATAATATGGAACGTATTTGTTTATTTCCCGGCACATTTGACCCTATTACACTGGGACACACAGATGTAATAGACCGCGCACTGGATTTATTCGACGAACTGGTTGTAGGCATTGGTACCAATTCTACCAAAACACCTATGTTCCCCATAGAGCAACGCATCCAGTGGATTAAAGATATTTACAGTCATACGCCTAAAGTAAAGGTGGTTACCTACGAAGGACTCACCATCAACTTCTGCAAACAGATCAACGCCCGCTTTATATTAAGGGGTATCCGGGGTATTGCAGATTTTGAATACGAGAAAGCGATTGCTGACGTGAACCGCATGATGGATAGCAAGGTTGAAACAATTTTTTTAAGTTGTACCCCAAAATATTCTACTATTGCGTCTTCACTGGTACGGGATGTGCTGCGTTACGGAGGGGATGCGTCCCAGTTACTACCAGAGAAAGTGTTAAACAGCATCAAATCAACAATATGAAACCAATCTGGCACTCGCTGAATGTTTCCCTGGACCAACTCAATGACGGTCGTAAAAATACCATGTCCGAAGCACTGGGTATGGAGTTTACGGAAATAGGACCTGATTACCTGCGTATGATCATGCCGGTAAATAACCTTACCCGTCAGCCATATGGGTTATTGCATGGCGGGGCTTCGGCTGCATTGGCAGAAACAGTAGGCAGTGTGGGTTCATGGCTGATTATTGATACCACAAAACAGATCTGTGTGGGCCTGGATATTAATGCCAACCACATAAAAGGAGTGAAGGACGGTTATGTACATGCTATTGCCCGGCCCTTGCATATAGGATCTACTACCCACGTATGGGATATCCGTATCTCCGATGAACATAACAAACTGGTTTGTATCAGCCGGCTTACAGTAGCCATAAGAGATATAAAAGAATAACGGAGACCAGTATCTCCGTTACCAGTTATTTATACAGGATATCCATCCTTCTCAAATACATCAGTAATATTCTGGTAAGAGAATTTCAGGTACTTACTCAGATGTTCCGGTTTTACCCATTGAATATCAACAATATCTTCTTCTATCTGCGGGATGGTGAGCTCTGTTCCGGTAAACTTCATTTTATACCAGTATGTATGCTTCAGGATTTTCTTTTCCTTGTAGGTATAAAAATGTAAGGTTTCGGTGATTTTATGTTCCAGGGTGACGCTATGTAAACCAGTTTCTTCTTCTACTTCACGTAAGGCACATGCTTCCAGGTTTTCCCCTTCATCCTGTTTTCCTTTGGGAAGGTCCCATTTGCCACGACGGAACATCAGCAATATCTCTTCTTCCTGGTTGGTGATTAAACCACCGGCAGCTACTAATATATTAAAATAGCCCTTCACTGTTTCCAGCATGGCATCTGTATCCGGATTGATGAAAATGGCGGCCGGCAGTTTACCGGTTTCCAGTGCCTGGAGGGTACTTTCTACAGTATGCTGATCCGGCAGGGTATATAATACGGCGTCTTTATATTTATTGGGAATAGCCTGGTGGGTAGGCACTATAATCAATGGCCTTTCGTTAAGATATATTATTGAGTCTTTTTGCATGCTGCAAAATTACAGAGGATAAAAGATAATTCCGAAATAAGTACTTTTGTCTTCTATGAGTAAGATCAGCGAAAAACAGATAGCAGAGAAGCTACTTCAGATACAGGCAGTAAAGCTGCGTCCGGCAGAACCTTTTACCTGGGCTTCCGGGTGGAAATCGCCTATTTATTGCGATAACCGTAAGATATTGTCATTCCCGTATGTGCGTGACTATGTAAAGTCTGAGTTGTGCAATGTGGTATTTGAAACATTCCCGGATGCCGCAGTGATTGCAGGGGTGGCTACGGGTGGTATTCCTTTGGGTGCCCTGGTGGCAGATCAGCTGAAGCTGCCTTTTATCTATGTGCGTGCAAAGGCAAAAGAGCATGGCATGGGAAACCTGATTGAAGGGGTATTACAGCCAGGCCAGCCTGTTGTTGTAGTGGAAGATCTGATCTCTACCGGTAAGAGCAGCCTGGAAGCTGTAGCAGCTATCAGGGCAGCAGGTGGGGAAGTAGTGGGAATGGTATCCATCTTTAACTATGGATTTGATGTAGCCGTAAAAGCATTTGAAGCAGCGGGCGTAACTTTCTATTCACTCAGCAATTACAGTGCACTGATCGAACTGGCAGTAGAAAAAGGGGTAGTTTCTGAATCAGAGCTGGCTACACTGGAAGCCTGGAGAAGCGCTCCGGATAAATGGAATTTACAGACGGTGTAACCGTTCTTCATAAAGGAGATTATCAATTGAAAGGTATTTATTATATTAGAATTACAAAAAGTAAGTTATGCGTATCATCAAACTTGTAATGGTATTATTATTTGTGGGTGTAGGTGTTACTATGGCCCAGGCAAAAAAGGGTACTATGGTAACTGCAAAGATCAGTACCCCAACTGTGCAATGCGAACAGTGTAAAAGTCGTATTGAAAGGTATCTGTTAACAGAAGAGGGCGTTGCTTCTTCCAAGGTGGATTACAAACATGGTATCACTACCGTGAAGTTTTTCAGCGACCGTACCAACATCGAGAATGTGAAAACAGCTATTGCAAATGCAGGGTATGATGCTGATAACATAAAGGCAAACGAAGAGTCTTATGCCAAGTTACCAACCTGCTGTAAGAAGCCGGAAGATGGCGGTGGAGAAGACAAGAAAAAGCACTAATCAACGCTTTAATAGGTAAAAGTGTCCCGTAGCCACGGGACACTTTTTTTATGCTTATCTAGCCATATATTTTTATCTGTTATATTATAGTTATTTATTATTTTTGGTTAACCTATATTTTTATACCCTCAATTGAATAACCATATTAACCGCTTTAACCATGCGAAAACCTATCTCCATGACATCCTTGTCATTTTAGAAGATTTTTTTTAACCATAAACGTGTATTGATGAAAAACACCCAATTCAAGATGATTCCCATCCTGGGAATGGCAGTATGTTTTACTGCACTGGTATCCTGCTCAAAAACTGAGTTAGCTGCTAAACAGGAGCCAGAAAAGAAAATCGAGTCAACTGAGGAAATTGCAGCACTGGATGTTGCTGCTGCGGCAAAAATTGCCTCCCCTGTACCTGGTTACAAAGTCACTTATCCTTATGGTGTGAAAGATCCCCGGTACGCTGCGGGATTCCATACAGGAGATGATTATGCAGCCCCAAGTGGCAAACCGGTGGTTGCTGTACTGGCCGGCACTATTGTATGGTCCAACTCCAATGGAGGGGCTTATGGTAACTGGATCGGCCTGCGTGCAAATGGTCGTGATTATGTTTACTGCCATTTATCCTCCCGTTCTGTAAGCACAGGTACTAAGGTAACTGCCGGACAGCAATTGGGAAAAGTGGGAGCTACGGGTAACGTAACCGGGCCACATTTGCATTTTGAAGACAGACCTGCAGGTGGTGGTTATGGTAATGTGCGGAAGCCAAAATGGTAATGAGCTGAATAAAAAAATCCCCCTGATTCTAGACCAGGGGGATTTTTTTATATATGTCTGTCAGATAAAAATCTTTGAATTTTATACTTTTTATCAGAAGAAGTTCAATGGTTGTTTCGTCTCACATTTTATAGGGAAAGGCAAAAACACCCCTCCTTTGCCCACCTTACAATTTCCCGTTGCCTTAATGGTTACCTCTTTATTCATGAGAGCGCCAAGGGCATTTTTGAACACATTCTCCATATTGATCTCCAGTTTTACCGGGAAGTAAAAAGTGTCTTTTGCCGGAATATAGATCATCGTGTCCTGAACAGAATGACCTACCTGGGTATCGTCGAAGAAAAGATCAAAGTTGGCATCTTTGAGTTTCAGGTTAAAATTGTTGGGGTTGTAATAAGACAAGGTCATCTCAACGATACTTTTTGAAAAGCCGAGGTTGCCTACTTTAAATCCTGCTACTCTCACAAATTCGAGGTCTTTCACTTTTTCGCAGGAGGCGGCCATTCCCCAGATAGCCAAAATGAAAATGCTCAGTCTGATATATTTCATGACAAATGATCTAAGTGATATTTTCTCAAACCTACATGAAAGTAAATAGATCTCAAAAAGAGGATGGGGGAATTATGAAAGTTTTAACCACGTCTGGTGTATTACTGCTGAGATACATACCCTCTGCTTAGCATTTTACTTTAAGTAAGAAACCCATTGAAAATGAACAAAAAAGGTACTAAATAGTTTAGTAAATTTGCGGCTGCTTATCTTTTTACTTTATAACACGAATTGCTAAAGAGAATAGCATCTTTTTAATTGTTCTATGAATTGTTTTACAATTACTTACAATTAATTGTTAAGTAATTAATCATAACTGATACAATCATTCAGAACGCAGGTATTTACATAGTAACCACTAAATTTAGACGATATGGCAGTTGATACTACAAAATCAACATTACTAATTGAATCTCAATACTTTCCTAATCTTACCTATTATAAAACTTTAATCAACCTTGATATATTATTGATAGAAAGATATGAACACTATCAGAAGTTGAGTTTTCGTAATCGCTGTTATATCGCCGGACCAAACGGACGCATTCTTTTGAGTGTTCCCCTGGCAAGAGGAAAAAACCAGCGGACGGTGATGAAGGATGTGAGAATCAGTAATGAAGAAAAATGGCAGGGACAACATTGGAAGACTTTGGTATCTGCTTACCGTCGTTCTCCCTGGTTCGAATATCATGAAGAGTCATTGGGGAAATTATATGAACAGCCTGCTGAGTTTCTGCTCGACTGGAACATGGCATGTTTCGAATGGGCAAATAATGTGATTGGTTTGAGTCACCCGGTAGCTTTTACAGATGCATATAATAAGGACCCGGAAACAGGGATTACGGATTTAAGAGATACTATGTCCCCGTCCGAAGCCGGTAATGGTCCTGTTTATACCCAGGTTTTCCAGGAAAGAGTGGGTTTCCTGCCAAATCTGAGTATCCTCGACCTTATTTTCTGTGAGGGAAGACGCAGTCTGGAGCTACTTAAATTATAGAAATTAACGATGTGTAAAAGTCCTTAATGTATTGATATGGAGTAATTTAAGCTAATATCTAACCGTTTAAAAAAAAGTAGAAATTTTTGTCCCGTCAATAGGACAAAATATTTAGCTTTGCAACCAATTTTGCTGGGTTCCGAACTGACGTAGGTGTGTAAACCAGGAGTTTTCCAGCGAGGGTTGTGATTGCTTTTTCTAATCCTAAAATTTTTCCCGGGTTTTAAATGAACAGCACCTACACAGATCTCGTTAATCAAACCTTTGAGTTTCCGCAGGAAGGATTTGATGTTAAGAACAACTACCTTGAATTCAATGATTTGAATATCAAGGCTTTGATTGACAAGTACGGCACACCTTTCAAGCTTACTTACCTCCCAAAGATCGGGATGCAGGTAAATAAGGCCAAGAAGATGTTCCAGGATGCAATTAAGAAGAACAAGTACGAAGGCAATTATTATTACTGCTATTGTACCAAGAGTTCACACTTCTCCTTTATAATGGAGGAGACGCTTAAACATGGTGTTCATATTGAAACATCCTTTGCATATGACATTGATATTATCAATAAGTTATATGAGCGTAAGAAGATCAATAAAGAGACGAAGGTTATTTGTAACGGTTACAAGACAAAACCTTACACCCGCGCAATTGCAAAATTGATCAACAGTGGGTTTAAGAATGTAATTCCGGTACTGGATAACAGGGAAGAACTGGATGACTATAAGAAGTTTGTCCGGTCAAAAGAAAAGGTAAAACTCGGTTTGCGTATCGCAGCCGAAGAAGAACCTAGCTTTGATTTTTATACTTCCCGTCTTGGCGTTCCTTCCCGTGATGTACTGGAGTTTTATGTGGACAAGATCAAAGGCAACGAGAAGTTCGAGCTGAAAATGCTTCACTTCTTTATGAATAAAGGTATCAAAGATGATATCTATTATTGGAGCCAGTTTAACAGGGTGATCAACCTTTACTGCCAGCTGAAGAAGATTTGTCCGGAGCTGGATAGTATAAATGTTGGTGGTGGATTCCCTATTAAACACTCCCTTGGTTTTGATTATGATTACAATTATATCGTAAACGAGATTGTAGCCAACATCAAAAGCATGTGTAAGAAGAACAAGGTGCCGGTACCTGATATTTATACAGAGTTCGGTTCCTTTACCGTAGGCGAAAGCGGTGCGGTAATATATAGTGTGGTTGGAGAAAAGATGCAGAACGACAGAGAGATCTGGTATATGATAGACAGTTCGTTTATCACTACTTTACCGGATACCTGGGGCATCGGAGAGAAGTTCCTGATGTTGCCCATTAATAAATGGGACCAGGAATACCAGGAGGTCCATCTGGGTGGGTTAACCTGTGACGGGTATGACTTCTATACATCAGAAGAACATATCAACGCGGTGTTTTTACCCAAGCAGCAGGGACATGAAGAGCCACTGTATATAGGATTCTTCCATACAGGTGCTTACCAGGACCAGCTGAGCGGTTATGGCGGTATTAAACACTGCCTGATCCCATCACCGAAACACGTAATTGTAGGATATGACAAGAATGGGCAACTGAAAGACTGGCTGTATGCCAAGGAACAGACCGCCCAGAGCATGTTAAAGATTTTGGGTTATTAAAAAAATGGGTTAGTAATCCACTTAAATACCTCGCGACTCCTCGCGAGGTTATTTTTTGCCCTATGGGCAAAAAATAAGGCTCCCCCGTATAACAGAAGAGCCCATTCCATGGCATAGGTTACATCAAAAGCATAAAGGAAAATAAGACAAAGGGATAAATGACGTTTCGTACAGGGAAATAAGACTCAAAAAGGTCTGGCGGTATAGGGACAATAAGACTGGCTTATTTGAGAGCCCAAAGATAGTTTGACTCAGGCAACTAAGAAATACCCGAAAGTTGTAATTTTTCTATTGGGGAACTACAGTATTCCATTTACCCTCACACACTCGTGTAGGGAACCCTGTTAGTTCTCCGGTAATCTTCCCGCATCCAGGTAATCAATCGCACTTTCGCATTGCTTTTCGATTTCACCCAGACAGGCTTCCAGCAGTTCCTTGTTACCATCCAGGTATTTGGACTTACCGGAACGGGAGAGTCCTTTCAGTATAATGAATTGTTTTGTAAGATGTTGATTAAGAAGGGAAGAGTGTTGTTTCTGCTTCTGCAGGCTCAGTTTCTCTTCAAAGATGAAGATGTTACGGTAGTGTGCCCCCAGTACCCTTATGAGGAACAGGATGTATAATCCGGACATCAGTGGTGCTGAATAGGCAATCATGTTGCTCGTATGACCAGCGGAAGGGAATAATGTGATCTGGTGAATGCTTAACCAGGTGGTCAGGTAAAGGTAACCACATACCAGGACACCCATAAAGAGGGTGGTAACCAGGTTGGTAGTAATAAAGCAGAACATGATACTTAGCAGCCATATCATTATATATGGAGCCGAAGTTTCCTGATTATTGAAAAAGGACGAAGCCATCGGGAGGAGCAGCGTAGTTAAAGTAGCCACTATACTAACAGTTTTAGTGGATACTCCCTTTTTAAGAAGTAGTAGGCCAGATAGCAAACATATCATGAAAACTGATGATAGAAGCAAATCCGTGGTATTTTGGTTATACAGGGAAATCAGGGATTCTGGTATTAAAAGCAGTATATGGAAGAACATATAATCGAATATCAGCTTGTAATTACAGTGTGCCCGGTTGTCGGTAATTGACTGCAAAGCATTGCCTATCACTGCATTTTCAGCAGCGGTATGGACTTTTACAGTCAATGATGTCATCCTGTTAAATAAATGCGGCATAGGCCTTATGGTTATATGGCAAATTATTCTATAAAAACAGGATACTTGTTCAACGTTTGTGTGAATTATGGAAACGTTTGTATTAATTATGAAAAGGGCTATAAACAAGAAATCCTTCCCGGTTTTACCCGGGAAGGACATATACAACTGTATCACATCTCTTCACATTCCAATCTTCGCGTCTCTGTCACATGCTCTCCTCACATCCCTTTCTCCTTTCCAATCCTCTCATCTTTACCACATTATCTCCTCACGTCGCTGTCACATTTCCGTTCCGCACTTCTCTGTCACAACCTATTCTACCACGATGGCTTTCACCGGATCTTGTATATTCTCTTTCTTTGATAAAGTCACTTTCAAAATACCATTCTCGTATTTAGCCTGGATCTTAGTAGCATCTACCTGTTCGTTTAAGGTAAAGGAACGTTTGAATGAGCGGAAACTGAACTCACGACGGATCTGTTTCTGGTTTTCATCCTTGGTTTCTGCTTCTTTTTCTTTCTCAGCGCTAACAGTTAACACCTTGTTGTCCAGGCTGATCTTAAAGTCTTCCTTGTTTAATCCTGGTACTAACAGGTCAATGATATACGCTTCTTTCGTTTCAAGAATGTTTACCGGAGGATGAGCGCCGAAGAAATCAGCAGTATTAAAATCATCCTTGATAAAATTTTTGAGGTTGGTGCCATTAATAATGTCTTCTACCAGGCCACCAAATGATTTTACTACAGGAGCGTTGTTGAATTTTACGTAAGTCATGATTATAAGTTTTTAATGTTTTTGAAAATTTATCGACACTTACTACTAAGCAAACGGGATACCATGCCATTAAACCTGCTATTTTGCTATGAAACAGGTTAATCGTATAGACTTTTTGTCAGTTTTATATTTGAATTGTTGACAGAAAGTCATATTCATTCAAGTTTTTCTATTTATCCCCTGATTGATTAACTTTGTAGAAACTTAAGAACAAAAAAATTGTATTAATATGTATCCAGCAGAACTTGTAATGCCAATGAAGGCAGAGTTAACAGATAACGGATTTGAAGAATTGCTGACATCTGATAAGGTTGACGAGATATTAAAGAAGGAAGGAACGACTCTGGTAATGATCAATTCTGTATGTGGTTGCTCTGCAGGTACTGCCCGTCCGGGAGTATTACTGGCAGTTGCGCATAGTGAAAAGAAACCAGACAGGCTGACTACCAGTTTTGCAGGTTTTGACTTAGCTGCTATCCAGCAGATCCGTTCACACCTGTTACCTTACCCTCCGTCTTCTCCGGCTATCGCTTTATTTAAAGACGGACAGCTAGTACACTTTATTGAGCGTCATATGATTGAAGGTCGCCCGGCTCAGATGATCGCGGCTAATCTGGCAGATGCGTTTGATCAGTACTGCTAATATCTGACGTATAGGAAAATGCTTAATACAGGAACGTGAGATACGTTATTGTATTAAGCATTTGACGTTAAGTATAAATATCATTTGGAATTTGTAATTTTTCCAACTTACTTTGGTGGTTTGATTTTCCTTTCGACTAATTCGGCTTTGTTCATAGGGAAATTTCAGATCACCAATTTTTTTTGGCTATGTATCCTAATCTTTATTACGCATTTAAAGACCTGTTTGGTCTTGATCTTCCTTTTTTCAAACTCTTTCAGACATTTGGCTTCTTTGTAGCCATTGCTTTCCTGGCAGCAGCTTATGTTTTATCAAGCGAGTTGAAAAGGAAGGAGCAAATGGGATTGTTGCATGGTGTACAGGAGAAAATAACAGTAGGTAAGCCGGTAGGCATGACGGAAATACTTCTGCATACGTTGCTTGGTTTTGTACTGGGATACAAAATATTAGGTGTAGCATTTAACTGGGAAGAAGCTTCCCAGGATTTCCAGTCCTTTATATTATCTACAAAAGGCAGCTGGCAGGGTGGTATTGTACTGGCAATCGTATTCGGATTCTTTAAGTACAGGTCCTCCAAAAAACAGCAATTACCCAAACAGGAAGTACGTACTATCATGGTGATGCCTCATCAGCGTGTACCTGATTTTACCGTGCAGGCAGCAGTAGCCGGTTTGATAGGTGCCAAGATTTTCCATAACCTGGAGAACTGGAACGACTTCGTACAGGACCCTATCGGGGCATTGACCTCTTTCAGCGGATTAACCTTTTACGGTGGGCTGATTGTAGCCGCTGTGGTGATCATCCGTTATGCAAGATCAAAACAGATCAATATTTTTCATTTGATAGATAGCTCCGGACCTGCATTGATGCTGGCTTACGGTATTGGCCGTATGGGCTGTCATTTTTCAGGAGACGGAGACTGGGGTATCTATAACAGCAGTTATGTAACTGATGCCACTGGTAAGGTTACACAGGTAGATCCCTCTAAGTTCCAGGAAGTTGTAAAAGGCAGTGAACAGTTCTTTACCAGGCAGTATGCCAGTCTGGAACATATTCCGCATGCACCTTTTGTAAAACCGGGTGCATTGAGCTTTTTGCCTGACTGGTTCTTTGCCTATGGTTATCCTCATAACGTTATTAATGAAGGTGTGCAGATGGCAGATTGTACCGGCAAGTACTGTAGTGTGTTGCCGGTAGCCGTATATCCTACAGCGTTGTACGAGATCATTGCCTGCCTGATATTGTTCTTTATATTATGGAGTATCCGTAAAAAGATTACTGTACCGGGTGTAATATTCGGTATCTACCTGATGATGAATGGTGCAGAAAGATTCTTTGTAGAGAAGATCAGGGTAAACACTAAATATGATATTTTCGGATTTCATCCTACCCAGGCTGAAATCATCTCTACTTTGTTGGTAATTGGCGGAGCCGTATTGATCTGGTATAGCCGTAAAGTGTTTAATGCAGCTAAAACGAGGTCCTAACCATGCAACGCCATACTACTTTAGTACCCTTATCTCAGGAACATCAACGTTTACTATTTGTATGCCGCTATCTGAAGAAGGATGCAGCTCCTTATGAAGGCTTTCCACTGGAAACAGATGCCAAGCTGGCTTATATAGTAAAAGTATTCCAGGAAGTAATGGTACCACATATTCAGAAAGAAGAATATCTTTTTGAGTTATGCCTGGGAAAAAACGAAGAAATTGATGCCCTTATTAAGGAACTGACTCAGGAACACTCTTTAATATCCCGTATGTACAGTGCTCTTACAGATACTAAGGACATGATTGATGCGATGGACCTGCTGGCCAGAAGCCTGGAAGAACATATAAGGAAAGAGGAAAGGGTCTTTTTTGAGAAGGTACAGGTGCTGTTGCCGCAGGTACTGGAACAGATTAGCTGGGTATAATTAAACTATACATTATTATATAGCCTCACAATGATGAATTGTGGGGCTTTTCTATGTCTGATAAGCTCCTGGTAAGATTCTAATAAGGATTTGGTAAGCTTCTGATAAGGATCATCCTACGTTCATCCTACGATACTAACGTAGGATGAACGTAGGATGATCCTTATATAGTCATATTATAGGCCTGTTTTGATCCTGTTCCGAAGCTGTTCCGGGTATAAATGAACTGATCCAGCCCCCGAAAGTTTGTAACCAAATCTGCTTATAAACGTCTTTAACTTAAAAATTACCAATCATCCCTATCAAGGAACCGTTTATGTAAAAACATGTACTATGCGATACACACTACCTATCTTTACACTGTAGTTTAGAAAGAAAGGAACTGTAGAAGTGGGAGAACTGTAGAAACAAAAGAACTATACATACTAATACAACAACTGATAACTATATATACATCTTAATCCTCCTTATATGAAATCTATTGCCACATTTATTACTCTTAGCATGCTGGTCTGTAAGACCTTCGCACAAACAACCCCTCCGGTCAAAATTACCGGTCAGGTAATGCAGGCTGGTAACAAACCAGTTGAATTTGCCACTATCACCTTATTAAAAGCACAGGACTCTTCCCTGGTAAAAGGCGCTATTGCCGATATCAGCGGTCAGTATGAGTTTGAGCAGATAAAACCTGGTAAATACCTGGTAGCTGCAGCTTATGTAGGTTTGAAAAAGGGTTATAGCCCTGTTTTCGAAGTAAGCGGCAGTACTGCTGTTAAAATAGCCACTTTATCTCTTGGTACAGATGCGAAGAATCTGAAAGAGGTGAATGTGACTGGTAAAAAGCCTTTTGTTGAGCAGCATGCCGACAAAATGGTGGTAAACGTTGAAAACAGTATCATCGGTGCAGGTGCTTCTGCCATGGAAGTACTGGAAAAATCACCCGGTGTAACAATTGATAAAGATGATAACATCAGTCTGAAAGGAAAGAATGGTGTTGTTATAATGATAGATGGTAAGTTGACCAATATGAGTTCCCAGGACGTTGCCCAGCTGCTGAAGAGTATGCCAAGCAGCAATATCGAACAGATAGAGCTGATAACTAATCCTTCCGCCAAATATGATGCAGCTGGCAACGCCGGGATCATTAACATCAAACTGAAAAAGAACAAAACGGTAGGTACCAATGGGAATGTGAGCCTGGGTGGTGCTTATGGACTTACACCAAAATACAATGCCAGTCTGAACCTGAACCATCGTAATGAAAAGTTCAATCTCTTTGGCTCCTATAATTATAACCACCGTACAAACGAACAGCATCTTGGATTATACCGTACCGGTACGGATGACGGCAAGTTCACCATATTTGATCAGCAGAGCGAAAACACCAATACACCTAACTACCATGGCGCCAAGGTAGGTATGGATTACTTTATCAGTAAAAATCACACGATAGGAGTGATGGTAGATGCAGGTTTCAGGCATTCAACTTCACCTGTTGCTTCTACTACGCTGATTGGTGGAAGGGAATCAGTTGATTCAACATTGAAAACGAATTCAGAAAACAGTTCTAACTGGAGCCGTTGGGCATATAACATTAACTACAAGGGTGTGCTGGATACAATGGGTAAAGAGTTAAACATTGACCTGGATTATGCGCTGAACAAGGAAACCAAAAAGGGTGATATCTTTTCTACTACCTGGGATGCCGCCGGTAAGAACTATATGCATGGTGATACTTCCCGCAGTTTACAGCCATCTAACATAGATATTAAAACGATCAAAATTGATTATGTAAATCCGCTGAAACATGAGGCTAAGTTTGAAGCAGGATTAAAGTTCTCTTTTGTAAAGACAGATAACAATGCCCGTTTCGATTCTTTACGCAATGATAACTGGGTATATGATGTGAACCGTTCTAACCAGTTCATTTATAAGGAAAATGTGCAGGCAGGTTATATCAATTTTCACAAGCAGTTTAAGAAGCTGAGTTTACAGGTAGGACTTCGTGGAGAAGCTACACAGGTAGAAGGTAATTCTGTAACGATCAACCGTAAAACAGATACCAGTTATTTTAACCTGTTCCCAAGTGTGTTTTTAAGTTACAAAGTATCGAAGGACCATCAGTTAGGTTTGTCTTACAGCAGAAGGTTACAGCGCCCCAGCTACGAAGATCTGAATCCGTTTGAGTTTTACCTGGACAGGTACACTATTATATCCGGTAACCCTTACCTGCGTCCTTCATATGCCAACGGTATAGAACTGACACATACTTTCAAAGATTTTTTAACTACCTCTATCGGGTATACCCATACAAAAGACCTGATGACACAGATCATAGAAGCAGAGAAAGACGCAGTGACTGGTGACAGTTCTATTTTAAGATATAAATACCTGAATGTGGCCAAGTCAGACAACTTTACAATGAACATTTCTTTCCCGGTACCGATTACCAAATGGTGGAGCAGTTTCACTTATTTGTCCGGTAATTACAGTAAGTATCAGACAGTGGTAAACGGTGAGAATGTGAGTGTTAAGGGTGGTGGATTTATGGCCCGTACACAGCATTCTTTCACCCTGCCGGCCGGGATCTCTACAGAGGTAAGTTTCTTTTACCTGTCCTCACAGGTAGCAGATGAAGGATTGTTTAGGATGAAACCAATGTATGCGATGGACTTTGGAGTATCCAAACAGGTATTACATAAGAAAGGTTCTTTGAAACTGAGTGTGAATGACGTTTTCAACAACCAGGTATTCCGTGGCACTTTTGAGAATGCCGGCCGGTACACCTCAGTAAGAAGCAAATGGGAAAGCCAGCAGGTGAGGCTGAACTTCACTTACCGCTTTGGAAGTACCAGTATTAAGGAAGCAAGATCCCGTAAAACAGGTTTGGAAGACGAGCAGAACAGGGTGAAGAGTAATAATTAGGTTCGACCTAGGTTTTAGGTACATATAAGGATGGATAGGACGTGATCTCTCGTTAGATCGCGTCCTTTTTTAAACTCTCAATTGATTGGTTATCAGCGTTTGTTACGATTTGGAAGAAATTTTTTTCCTGTCTAGTGCAACCTTTTCACAAAATAATGTCTTTATTATGCAAGCATTCGCCAACAACTTGAACCAGACAACCATAACAGACCACCTGGTAGACAGGTGCAAAAAAGGAGATGTACGCGCATTTCGGGAACTGTACAACGCTTATTCAGCGGCTATGTACAATATCTGTTTGCGTATGACAGGAAATGTTGCAGATGCGGAAGACACGCTGCAGGAGGCTTTTATGCAGATATTCAAGAACATTGAACGTCTGGAGAGTGCCAGCAGTGTTACATCCTGGATCAAGAGGATTGTGGTAAACCACTGTCTTTCCAGGTTGCGTAAAAAGAAAGTGTATTTTGAAGAAGTGGACAATATAGACGTGGAAGAGGATCGTGGAGCGGTAGATGAAGATAGTTTTGCCTGGACAGTGGCTGCGATTAAGGAAGCTATACATGTATTACCGCAGGGCTACCGTACAGTACTGAACCTGTATATCTTTGAAGAATATTCGCATAAGGAGATTGCCGCTATGCTGGATATTTCAGAGTCTACAGTAAAAACACAGTACATGAGGGCAAAAGATAAAGTGAGGCAGATCGTTAAACAAAAAAATGTAATTCGCTGATGCCAGAAAAGAGTTTTGAGGATTTTATCAGTCAACACCGGCCTGATTTTGAGGAGCAGGGCCCGGGGCCGGGCATTTGGGCGCAACTGGAAAAGGAGTTGGCGCCCCCTAAGAAAGGGCTTGTACACATGATGGGACGTCACTGGCTGAAAGCTGCAGCCGTACTGGTGCTGGTAGTGAACAGTGTAATGATTTTCCAGTTTCTGCAGATGAAAAAGGCGCAACACCTGGAAAATGTATCGCCTGAGTTGCAGGATGCTAAAATGTATTATACATCCCAGATAGAACAACGGTTAACAGCTATTAAAGCATATCCTTCTTCCGTAGTAGGACTGGATAGTTCCGCCCGTAAAGAACTGGAACTGCGTAATGAAACTTACCAGGTGCTGGAAACCGAGTTAATACAAAATCCCGGAAATGAACGTATAAAAGCAGCCATGATACATTATTATCAGTTGAAAATGGACCTGCTGGATAAAATATTGGACGAGCTGCACGATAAGCAGCCCGTTACACAAAAGCAACCAAATTATGAAAGAGAAATTTAAAATACTGTTACTGCTGTTACTTCCAGTGTTTGCGTTTGGATCTAAAGGAGACAGTGAATTTAAAAGAGTCATCGTTAAGGAGTTCAATAGTAGTAATGCCACCTCGTTGAACATTTCCAATAAATACGGTAAGGTAATTATTCATAGCTGGTCTAAGAATACAATCAAGGCGACTATTACGATTACAGGTTTTGGTAAGACGATAGATGAGGCGAAGGCAACGAATGACATGGTAGATATTGCCAGTAATTCAGGTGGTAATACCGTTAGTCTGCAAACAGTGTATAACCCTTCAGGCTCAGGCAGCAAGTGGTTTTCCTGGGGTAGCGGTAAAAAGGATTCGAAAGATTATGTGAACATAGATTATGAGGTGTATTTACCCGAAGATCTTGGACGTTTAATCATCGATAATAATTTCGGAGATGTCATAACAGATGTACTTTCTTTCCCTGCAGTGATCTCGATGAACTACTGTAATTATGATATCAAGGAAGCACAGAGGCCGCTGGAAATGCATATGAATTACTGTCAGAAAGGGAAGATCGGAAAAGCAGATGTGGTAATCATAAAAGCGAATTATTCCAATATCCGTAGTGAGTCTGTTGGATCACTCAGCACCAGTTCCAATTACAGTGAATACGTGCTGGGATGGGTAGGAAAGATGGAAGCAAAAGGTAACTATGATGACTATACTATCGCTAAAGTAGGATCTATTACTACGAAGTGTACCTATACCGATTTTCATATTACAGATGTACAGTCGGAAATCAATGCGAACCTGGTGTACGGCGATATGGAAGTGAAAAACGTATCATCGGGATTTAAGGGAGTGGATATGCACCTTACCTATGCGGATGTAAAGCTGGGATTTTTACAGAGTACCGGTTTCCAGCTCAAGGCAACGCTTAATAGCGGAGATCTTAAAACAGGTGAGCTGTCATTAAAGAACGTAAATTCTATTAAGAAGAATTCAAACCTTATATACAGCGCTACTTCAGGTAATGGAGGTGAGCAGTCGCCCTCAATAAATATCCAGGGAGTATACAGCGATATCGCTTTAAGCAGCCGCTGATTTTTATAACTACAAATCCATCAATCAAAAAATTCTTATTATGAAAACGCAACTTTTTGGCCGGTCCTTATATGGGCCGTTAGTGATCGCTTTGCTTGTACTTTGCTCTTTTACTATAGGCGACCGCAATGAACGCATTAAAGGAAGCGGCACTATCAAACAGGAAGTGCGTGCACAGAATGCTTTTAAGAGTATCAGTACTTCCGGCAATTACAATGTATATATACAGCAGGGCAGTAAGCGTGATATACAGATAGAGGCGGATGATAACCTGTTACAGTATATCGAGACTACTGTGGATGGTAATGAACTGCGTATCAATACTAAAAAAGGGTATGAGATCAAGCCTTCGAAGACAATCAATATTTATGTGACGGTAGAGGAGCTGGAAGCGTTGAATTCCAGCGGAAGTGGTGGTTTTTACAGTAAAAGTGGTCTGAAAGGGGATAAGGTAGTTTTTTCTTTCAGTGGCAGTACGGTAGCAGATATGGACCTTACTTCCAATGCACTGAATGTACGGATCTCCGGTTCCAGCAAGGTGAACCTGAAAGGGAATATCCCTTCTACCAATTATGGGATTTCCGGTTCCGGTGATATAGAAGCGTTCGATCTGCATTCAGATAATGTAAGAGTAGAGGTTTCGGGTAGTGGCAAGCTGAACGTATTTGCGGATAAAAAGCTGGATATAAGTGTGTCTGGTATGGGAAATGTGCGTTACAAAGGTAATGCGTCTATCAGCCAGTCATCTTCCGGTATGTCAAAAGTTTCCAAAATGGATTAATAGATCAGTTGTTGGTCGCTTGTAAGTGACCTCGTGTTAGCGGACTTCAATCCGCCAACATACCCCGGGTATATTCCCGGGGTTTTTGTTTCCATGCTATTCAAGTATATTTGCTGTTCCTAAATAATTTCAATTATGCCGTCCTTTGATATTGTTAGCAAAGTGGATACACAAACACTTGATAATGCTATAAATACTGTAAAGAAAGAAATCACCACCCGGTTTGATTTTAAGGGTTCCCATGTAGAAATGGAGTTGAATAAGAAGGACCTTACTTTAAACGTGGAGGTGGAGAGTGATATGAAGCTGACCCAGGTGATAGATGTGCTGATCAGCCGGACAATGCGTCATGGGCTGGATGCAAATATCTATGATCTGAGTAAGGAGCCTTACCAGAGTGGCAAGGTATATAAAAAGGAGATCCCGGTGCGGAATGGTATTAAGCAGGAAGATGCCAAGAAGGTAGTGAAGCTGATAAAGGATTCCGGTACCAAGGTACAGGCCGCCATTATGGATGACATTGTGCGCGTAACTGGTAAGAAAATCGATGATTTACAGGAAGTTATGCAGAAAGTAAGGGAAGCGGACCTGGGTGTACCTTTCCAGTTTGTAAATATGAAGAGTTAAAAATATTTCGGTTGCAGGGGTGTTGAAATTGAAAAATATTATTACCTTTGCAGCCTGTATTATAATAATATTCGTATGAGACCGAACCAGGTGTGAGGTTAGCGTATGATAACTAAAGAAAATTAATTCAAATGAAACAGGGAATCCATCCGGAAAATTACAGATTTGTAATATTCAAAGATATGTCTAACGGTACTGCTTTCTTAAGCCGTTCTACCGCCAGTTCTAAGGAAATGCTGAAATGGGAAGATGGTAACGAGTACCCGGTAATTAAGCTGGAAATCTCCAACACTTCTCACCCGTTCTACACTGGTAAGAACATTCTGTTGGATACAGCTGGTCGTATCGACAAGTTCAACAAACGTTACGCAAAGAAAGCCTAGTCTGGCTCTTTCAAAATAATTAATAGAATCCCATCGACTTTTTCGATGGGATTTTTTATTTTTAGCCTTTATGGAGCGGAATTACATTCTATTCGACACACCCGCACGCGATTTGTTATTCCCCTTTACTCACACAAGACCGGTAGCGGCTTGCCGCGTGGGTATTCTTACTATCCGCGAAAAATGGGATCTGTTCCTGGGTACCGGTACCAGTTATTTTACTGTTCCCCATTTACAGGAGAAATACCCGATAACGCAACATACTGTCAATGTCCTGATCAACGGGCATATACTTCCCTCTAAAACATTAGTGAAAGCGATACTTTCCCTGGAAACAGGGCAGGAGTTATATAAGGATAATACGGTGCTGGCGAAGGTAGTGGCGGCGGAAATACCGGATGTTACATCCAGGATAGCTTTTACAGATCCGGTAAGCATGATTAATTATCCCTGGGATATCATGCTGCTGAACGATCAGGCCCTTCGGGATGATTTTGAGCTGCTGACTGCCGGCCGGGAATCTGCTCCTTTGCCGGAGAATAACAAGGTGAGCGGACGGGAGCATATCTTCCTGGAACCAGGAGCAATAGTGAACCATAGTATCTTAAATGCCAGTACAGGGCCTATTTACATAGGGCGTAATGCAGAAGTGATGGAAGGTTGTTTAATAAGAGGGCCTTTTGCACTGGGAGAAGCAGGTGTACTGAAAATGGGGACTAAGATCTACGGGGCCACTTCATTGGGGCCCGGTTGTGTAGGAGGTGGAGAGATCAAGAATGTAGTCATGTTTGGCTATTCCAATAAAGGCCATGACGGCTACCTGGGAGACGCTGTACTGGGAGAATGGTGTAACCTTGGAGGCAATACCACCTGTTCTAACCTGAAAAACAACGGTAGTATAGTGAAAGTATGGCTGGAGGCCCGTAACGAAGCTTTCCCGGCAGGACGTAAGTGTGGTCTGATCATGGGAGACTACAGTCGTTGTGGAATAGGAACAATGTTTAATACAGGCACCGTAGTCGGTGTTTCAAGTAATATCTTTGGGGGCGATTTTCAGCCTAAGTTTGTGCCTTCATTTGCCTGGGGGGCACAAGGGAAATACAGGTTAGCAGAAGCTATAAAGGATGCAGGTGTGTGGATGCAGTTTAAAGGGCAGACATTGGGGGAAGCAGAAGAACGGCTGTTAACAGCTGTGTATCAATCAACCGGTAATTAATTATTCAATTAGATAGACATGAGAAAAAAAATTGTAGCTGGAAACTGGAAAATGAACCTGACACTGGCTCAGGGCGAACAGTTGATCAATGACATTTTGCAGGCTGGCCTGAAGCTGAAGGACGGTCAGGAAGTAGTGGTAGCCACTCCTTTTCCTTACCTGGTGAAGGCAAAGTCATTGTTAAAGAACAATCCTGGTTTTTACCTGGCAGCGCAAAATGTTGCTTCTGAGAAGTCCGGCGCTTATACAGGTGAAGTATCTGCAGAGATGCTGAAATCTGTTGGAGTTGATTACGTAATAATCGGCCATTCTGAAAGAAGGGAATATTTCCTGGAGAGCAATGCTGCCCTGGCTAAGAAAATTGATCTGTCTCTGGCAAATGGCCTGAAGCCTATTTTCTGCTGCGGAGAGCCGCTGGAAATCAGGAAGGCAGAAACGCAGAATGATTATGTAGCCAAACAACTGGAAGAAAGCCTGTATCATTTGAGTGCAGAGCAACTGAAGGATGTGGTGATCGCTTATGAGCCGATCTGGGCGATTGGCACCGGTTTAACAGCAAGTGCTGCACAGGCGCAGGACATGCATGCTTTTATCCGTTCCCAGATAGCTGCGAAATACGGCAGGGAAGCGGCTTTACATGTGAGCATCCTCTATGGTGGCAGTGCGAAACCTTCCAATGCAGAAGAACTGTTTGCATCTCCTGATGTAGATGGCGGTCTGATCGGTGGAGCGTCTCTGGTAGCTGCAGATTTTGCTGCTATCATTCATAAACTGGCTTAATTATATTGAGATATAGTGCGGGGCACTGTTCGCGATGGCGGGCAGTGCCCCGTTTGCGTTATTATTTAGCAAAAATTACTAAAAAAGTTAGTAAATGTCATTATTGTAATGTATATTTGTGATGTCAATATTCAAATAACCAATACACTTTAAGTCTTAAACTTATTTGGTTATGCAAGCAAATAACAACTTAACATTTGAGCAGGAAACATTGTATGATTACCTGCTGGTAGTAACTCCGGGTACTCAGATCAACAATGATGTGAAGGCCATGAAGCAATTAATCGCCCAGGAGCTGGGTTTGAATAGCAGCAGGGTTTCACAGGCGCATATTAGTCTGTTCCGCTCTGTATTTCCTGAGAAGTACCAGGATGATTTTATTAGTCTGCTGGACAGTATTGCAAAGAAGCAATCTAATTTCACGCTGTATACTTCCCGGTTTGATCATTTTCAGCATGGTGATGATAAGCGTACTATTTATGTGAATGTAGCTAATCCCAAGCCTATAGCTGAATTGCATACGAAGATTTTGCAGGAGTTTGAAATAAAGCCTACAGCATATAAACCTCATATAGCATTAGCAAGAGCGATCACTACTACTGAATTTCAGAAGGTATATGATCATTTCAATAACCAGATATTTGTACGCAGTTTTCAGTGCAGGAGTTTCACATTACTGAGGAAACCAGAAGGTGGTGGCAATTATGAGGTGGTAAAGGATTTTGTGTTTGGTCATGAGGTACAGAGAGAGAAGACGCTGTTTAATTATGCGGCATAGGATAATCAGAAAAGACGCTGCGGTATAGTTGAAGTATAGATTACCTGTGTTTGATCCATATTAACCACGTACTGATGAATGTGGAATATGGCATGATAAGAGAATATTCATTGTTTAGTTATAGTATAATAATCAAGTCATAAATGGTCAGAATAAAACTGTTGAATTATGTCATATTATGAACCCGGTCTGTATCATTCATTGTTTGTGTTTCCCTCAATCGTTCATTAAAACCCGGATAATAGTTAACCTGTTTCGTAGCTTTGGTGCTTTCATAAATGTAAGGCATGCATATGCGACAACTACATTCAATCATTATTGTTAAAGGAAGGGTACATGGTGTCTTTTTCAGGGCCAGTGCAAAAAATACCGCCGACCACTTAGGTATCCGGGGGCAAGTGAAGAACTTACCCGATGGCTCTGTATGGATAGCGGCAGAAGGAGAAGCACATGCAATGGAACAATTCATTGCGTGGTGTTGGGAAGGCCCGCCTTTAGCAAACGTGACAGACGTCACTGTTACAGCAGGAGAACTACAAAACTTTGAAGGGTTTAAAGTTATCCATTGATCATCCCTATGATTATCCTATAAGACAGGTGGCTCCCGTGGGAGCCGGATCAGACAGCGCCAACACTGCTGATCTAAATAGCTCCGGTTCGCCAGGAGCTACCTGTGTATAAGGCAGGGATAACTTTAAAAGAAAGACTCCGTAGGTAATACCTGAAAAGGTAGTACTTACGGAGTCTCTTTTTGTCACTGCTGATATCTTTTTGTAACAAAACATGATAGGCTCCGGTAGGAGCCCCGTGTTTGTAGAAAACGCATTAAATAACAAAACACAGACTCCGTAGGAGTCCCCTAATTCGTGAATAGAAGGGGACTCCTACGGAGTCAATTAAAGAGGATATTATATTTTCTACAAACACGGGGCTCCTACCGGAGCCTTTTTAGTGTCTCCTAATACTTTTGAGACAACCTGTTCTGATTATCTTTAATTAGCAGCCAGTTTGCTGCTGAAAGATTTATCCAAAGCAGCTTTAGGTACTACGATAGTAATAGTGTTGATAGCAAAATAGGGGACAGAAACATGCATATATCCATCAAAAGGACCGGCCTTAGTACCCCAGGAGTTCTTAACAATAAAGAAATCTTTACCCTGTTTGCTTTTACCGATACCGGTGATGTGCATGAGGTGATCATCTTCCGTAATTAATTCCTCATATAATTTCTGACGCCCTTCAGCTGTGAATGGCTTTTCTTCCACATCTGCATTAAAAGCGCTGCTTCTTCCGATGGTATCAACAGCAGGATATACTGCATATCCTTTGCCTGTCAGCCAGCCTCTGTTAGAGACATCTGCATCCCATAGTACAGTGTACCCTTTGGTCAGCGCTGTTTTGGCAATAGAGATCATTTCGTTGAGCGGAATATTGAGGTAAGTACCATTGGAGAAGTTGTCCGGTACTTCTACAATGAAGGGTTTGTAAAAGGGATGGTCCGTGAAGGAAGTCAGGTTCACATAATCATCCGGATTGAACTTTACCACTTCTTTGGCGAAGGTAAGGGGCGTATAAGTATGGCCATTGTAAGTAAAAGTAGCAGGAGGAGCGCCCAGGTACTGGTCTAGTATAGCAACCAGGTGTACCTGCCAGTCGTCGGGAAGGGGTCTTTTAACCTTCAGGAGGCTGTCCAGGTAAGTTTTCATAGCAGCGACCAGTGCACCATGGTCATGCTCTGTTTGCCCCGGTTTAAGCCCACTGTACACGCTCTCAGGAACGATGCCATAATGAGCAGCAGCGTAGAGGACATCATGGCCCAGTCCACCTTCATCAAAACGGGCGAATCCCTGGCGGTGAATGTAGTTCTTTGCCTTTTCTATGTAGATATTACGTACGGTGAACATCTCGGAGAGGTCCAGGGAGGGTTGTCCTTTCCGCAGAGATTCCGATTCTATCATGGAAGTGGTAGAGAAACACCAGCAGGTACCGGTCAGGCATTGGTTTTTAACCGGAGTAGCTGCATTACTTTTAACAACGGTAAAGTCCTGTGCCTGTACTTCCATCATAAGGAAGCTCGCGAGGATAGCTAAAAAAGCTTTCATATCAACTTTGAGGTTTAGGGTCTAAAGATAAGGGGGAACGGGCAAAAAAAAACGCTACTGCTGTATGAACGGCAGTAGCGAAGTATAATTGTAAGGTTAGATGGTATTAGTCGTTTTCGCTTATAACCAGGTTGTCATCTTTGCCCTGTATACTCAGATCTTTCACATCGCCCAGTTCTTTGTTGTATTTGTCCTTAACAGCTGAAGGTTGTACTTCACCGTTTATACTCAGTACGCCGTTTTTTACTGCAATAATGTATCCTTTTTCCGCATCAATCAGTTTATCTTCGGACATCTTCTTTATCAATACCTTGTATTTGGACTGAGCATCCTTTGCTGTTGCTATTTCTTTCTTGTTTAGTGTCAGGGTGTGCTGTGACTGGGTCATTGATATTTGGGCTTGCGCTATTCCTTTTTTGGCTTGTTCCATAGCTTCAGCTACATGTTTTTTTACATCTTCAGATGAGAAGTTAGCCATGGCAGTTTTTGCACTTTGCATTCCTATACGTACACTTTCGGCTATGATTTTAGGATCTACTGATGTCTGTGCTGCATTCACGCTTACTTTAATATCTTCATTGATTTTGTTCCAGTCGATATTTTTCAACGCTGTCTGAACATTCAGATTAATCTCGTCCCAGTTTACATTTTTCATGGCATTGTTAACCTCTACATTGATCTGGTTCCAGTCGATGTTTTTCATTGCTTCCTGGGCAGCATCTATGCCAATTTTAGCAGCATCCATGCTCTTTTCTGCTATATCCAGCTGTTCTGCTTTTGTCTTCTCGGCGCGTTGTTTTTCTGCCTGTCTTTTAGAGGCGGGAACAGTATCTTTTGTAAAGGTTGCAAGATGTATGGTAGCAGGTACGATGGCAGGAGCGATAGCTGCAGGTATTGCTACCTCTTTTTTATCTTTCTTGGTCTCTGTCATTGCGCTGGTAGGGTTCAGCCATGCAATGGATACAAGGCCTACGGCGATGATCAGTACAGCTAATAATTTTTGCGTATAGTTAATGTTTTTAGTTTTCATTTCCATGATGCGTTTAATGCGGTGAAATAAGTGTTGTTTGTTATTTGCAGCCGCCATTGCCAGGGTATTGACAGTTAACCGGTATTCTTCTAATGCTACCAGGGCTTTGGCATAATGCAACGGATGTACTTTACCTGTTATTACGAGATCGTCACAACAGTGTTCCCTTTCGATGCGGATATTTTTAGAGATCAGCCATATAAAGGGATTAAAGAACAGAATGGTTTCTACGATTGACTGGAAGATATTCAGTAGATAATCATTGCGTTTTATGTGAGCCAGTTCGTGCAGAAGAATTGCTTCCAGCTGCTCGGCTGTCAGGTTGTTAAACATGATGACAGGCAGAATGATCAGTGGCTTTAAAAAGCCGATCATAACGGGCACCTGTATGTGTTCGGAAATCAGCAGTTTTACTTTCCTGGATAGCTGAAGCTGCAGCAACAGTTTATCGAGGTGTTGTTGCCATACGGAATCGATGGGCAATACCTGCTTTCTTCTTATGTGCCGCAGTTGCAGCAGGTCCATTGTCAGCTTTATTGTCATAACAGCTACCCCTGTTATGTAGATAACCATAAGCAATGGAAAAAAGAATTCGAGGTTAGGGAAAAGGCTTGTCAGCCTGGTCTGGCTGTGATAGATAGCCGGCAGTTCCAGCCCGGTTGGGCGGATACCTGTATCTATCATTTGTACAGCAACAAAGTGGATCCTTTTGACCGTTTGCAACTGTTCCCACAGGGTGATGATGAACCATCCGAAAATGCCTGTGAGGGAAAGAAAAGAAAGATTGTATTTGATACCGGAACTGGCCTGTGGCCACAGGAGCAGTACCAGCCGTAAACAGCCGTATATAAGCAACGCTTGCCAGAAAGAATGCAGCAGGGCCCATCCAAAAGCCTGGATCAGATCTGCAGTGAAAGGTAGTGACGCAGTCATGATAGTCTTGTTTTATGTGCCGCAGCGCAGCAGGTTACTTATTCTGTTGATTTTCTATATCGTTCAGGTATTGCTTTATTTTCTCCAGTTCTTCTTTCGAGGAACGGTGATTACCTAATGCCTGCAGCACCAGTTGTGAGGCAGATCCATTGAACACGGTATCAATCATTTTATTGAGTAACTGTTGCTGTGTGCTTTCCTGTGAAATCGCAGCTTCATATATATGCGTTTTACTGGTAGTATCTCTTGTTAGCAGGTTCTTCTCATGCATGATCTGCATCAGCTTGAGGGTAGTAGTATATCCTGCGTCTTTCGTCTTCTCTAATATCTCATGTACTTCTCTTACTGTGCTGGCACCTTTATCCCACAGTATTCCTAATATTTCCAGTTCGCTTTCCGTCGGTTTCGTCTGTTTGGCAGTGCTCATAATTACAATGATTATTGATGTACGAATATCTTCGTATCAAATGTACGATACTTTTCGTAATCACCAAATATTTATGGAAAATAAATTAAAACAGGCATGCCGCCCTTCGGTTGGAAATCGTTCCGTCTGAAGAGGCAGCTATGCCTGGCACAAGTGTTATATTGATGGTTTGAGGACTAGAAGATACCGGCTTTCAAGCCTACGTGTACTGAGGGATTGCTGAGTTTACTATCTGTGATAGCTGTGGTACTTGTTCCTTTAACTAACCTGTAAGAGGCTCCTATATCTAAACGCAGGTTTTTGATGATATTGATTTCGAGGTTAGCAAAGGGTTCTGCTACAAACAATCCGCTTCTATCATAGTTATAACTGTTATGATCGCCGTCGTCATCGAATCTGTGTTTGTCCCTTCTGGAAACACCGCCACCACCAATGAGTGTACCGGCAGTCCAGTGTATCAGTTTGTCCGAATTATGGATGTATTCTACTACCGCGCCAGTATACCATAAATTCAGATAGTCTGTAGTACCGTTCGCATTTACACCTGGGAGAGCTATATTATTGACAAGCGAGTAAGCGCCTGCTCCCAGCATCCATTTACCATTTAAAAGTACACCACCGTAACCACCTGTCAGCACTCCAAATTTACCATCGATGGATGTAAATTTAGCCGCAGGCACACCATATGCGGCAATTCTTGTCTTGTGTAGACCGTTGTTGGAGAATAATGTCTGGGCATGCTGTGCCCGGGCCTGCTGTACTGTAATCAGTATCAGCAGCGCCATCAGCGCTTTTTTCATATAAATTGTTTTTTTTGTTTTTTGTGAAGCAGGCTGGAAAAAGAGACTTTCCAGCCTGCGTTATATGGGGAGAGAACTATTCTATTACTTTCTCGCTGCTGCTTACAGCAGAAGTACCGAACCAGCCAAGCAGTTTTTGTTTACCGCCGGGAGTGATATTTGTTGCATTACATTTTACGTTTTCCAGCACTTTGGCAAACAGTCCGCCTGCATTGATCTGTTCATCTACCTGTGTAAGGAAGAAGTGGCTCTGGTAAGTAAGTGAGCGGATTTTTACGATTATTTTTTCACCCAGCTGGTAAGGATGTTCTTCATCTGTAATACCTTCCTGAATGGGAAGTATGAAGGAAGCTCCATCCAGTACGCTCTGGTCAAAATAACCATCTACAGAATAGGTATCAGCTACACGATGCCATACATTGTTGCGGTAAGAACGGATCCAGTAATAATCTACTGCGCCCTTTACATCTACTGCATGGAACTTAGCCTCGTATCCATCTTTTGGCACTGCATTTTCACTTTTTGTTTTGTACTTATAGGTGATGGAATCGATAGGTGTTGTTCTTTTAATAGTATCTATCGCTTCGAATGTTTCACCTTTGTATACGACACGTAATCTGTATGCGTGGCCGGTTACACCAACTGTGGCATTATCACCCGGGTTAAACGTATAGGCAGAATCGTTAAAGTTGAACGCATATGTTTGTCCGGCTGTTTCATCGATGAGTGTAATGATGGCATCTTTGATAACAGGAGCAGGTGCCTGATCTGTATAAGGGACAGACTGTGTGAGTCTGATTACCTGTAAACCCGGTTCATTGGTGATCCATGCATCCAGTACCGGATAAGAGGTACCTTTTGCTACGTTCACATCTATCGTGTCTGTGCAGGCGCTGAATCCTGCCATTATCATTGCTATTATCAGTAATTTTTTCATGTAAATACCGGTTAAAATTTGAAGTTGTAAGTGATACCTGGAATAACAGAGCCTATGATAGAGAGACGTACTGCTTCTTTCTTGGAAGGATCATCTTTATTCTGCTGGAAATAGACGGTATAAGCATTTCTGCGTGCATAAACATTATACAGAGAGAATACCCATTCTCCTTTCCAGCGGCGCAGTTGTTTGCCTTTGATGGTGTAGGATAGATCCAGGCGGTGATAAGCAGGCAATCTGTAATTGTTACGCTTATCGGTGCTGTTGTAAGGAATATCCCAGTCCTGGAATTCCAGGCGGCTATCCGCAAATGTAGCAGGTGTACCGGATGCGAATACCCAGTTGGCAGACAGTGTCCTCCTTGGAGAGAAATCGTGTGTTAATACGAGGTTAAGGTTATGAGTTCTGTCGTAGCGGTTCAGGAACCATTCGTTCTGGCTGATACCGTTTGTCTGACGTTCTGTACGGGACAGTGTATAGCTGATCCATCCTGTAGTAGCGCCTACTTCTTTTTTCGCCATTACTTCCAGTCCGTATGAACGGCTGTGAGAAGGCAGTAAGTCTGCTTCTATCAGCTGGTTCAGTTGCAGATCAGCATTGTCTATATAATCCAGCTGATGCTCCATGTTTTTGTAGTATACTTCGGCAGAGATTTCATAGACATTAGACGGTGCATCGTATACATACCCTACGGTGTACTGGTCTGCCACCTGTGGTTGTACGTTGTTGGTACTTGGCGTCCAGATATCCAGTGGAGTAGGAGAGGCTGTGTTTGACAACTGATGCATGAACTGTGTAGTACGGGCATAAGATGCTTTGATGGCGTGATTGTCTGATAAAGCGTAACGTGCTGTGATTCTTGGTTCCAGGTAGTTGTATGCTTTTATCACTTCGTTGGCGCCGTATTCTTTGGTGCCTGCCAGTGTTTTACGGATGCCTGGTGTGGTATCGTTATAGTAGTAGGCAGTACCTTTACCAAGGTATTGATAAGAAGAGAACCTTAATCCATACTGTACGCCGAACCTGGTGGAAGGTTTCCACTCATGATCAATATAGGCAGCTGCTTCCAGGCCATGCTGTTGTGTTAAATCCGTTACACTGGTGGTCGTGCCATCTACAGCAGTACCAGTACCGGGTTTAAAGGTATAGTAGATGCCCGATACACCCGTATGTATACTGTTGTGTGCATTGATATAGTAAGTGAAGGCAGGTTTAACACCGTAGTTGATGATGTTGGATGTCCATTTGTATTTCTGAGTATTTTCTCCGGCTTCTTTCTTACTGCTGTTGTTAAAGTCCAGGGTATAATCGTAGTTACTATAGAAGGTGGTCAGGTTCAGGAACAATCTGTTGGTGAATACGTGATTCCATCTTACAGTAGCTGTTTTATTTCCCCAGTTCATATTTACCTGTGTACCGAAACCGAATACGTCACGGCCCAGGTAACCACTGGCAAACAGGGTATTGTTCTTATTCAGTTTGAAGTTCACCTTAGCGGTAACATCATAGAAATTCAGCTTGGTATCTTTCATGTCTCCTTTCAGGAAAGGTTTCATGATCACATCTATGTAAGAGCGGCGGGCAGCGATGATGAAAGAGGATTCATCTTTCTTGATAGGACCTTCCACAGATAACCTGCTGAAGATATTGCCTATACCGCCATTTACGGTCGTATTCTGGTTGTTTCCGTCCTTCATGCGTATATCTAGTACAGAGGAAGTACGGCCGCCATATTCAGCCGGAAAACCGCCTTTAATGAGGTTGATGCTTTTCACTGCATCAGGGTTGAATACGGAGAAGAAACCAAGCATGTGGGTGGAGTTATATACAGGGGCATCGTCCAGCAGGATGAGGTTTTCATCTGCTGCACCACCACGTACATTGAATCCACTGGCGCCTTCACCTACCGTGTTTACGCCGGGTAAGGTCTGGATAGAACGGAGTACATCTACTTCACCCATGAAAGTGGGCATCTTTTTCATCTGGGCAATATCCAGGCGGTTAAGACTGGTACTCAGTGTATTCACTGCTTTTTCCTGTTTGGTACCTTTTACAGTGACAGTACTTAACTGGCTGCTGGATTTCTCCAGCTTAATATCCATTGTTTTATTGCTTTTGAGGGATACATTCAATTTCATGGATGTATATCCTACATAAGAGAATTGCAGTACATGATCTCCTGCCGGTAAGGTGAGGGAGAAGAAACCGAATTCATTTGTAACTGTACCCAATCCGGTACCTGCTTTGGAAACGGAGATCCCGATGAGGCTTTCTCCATTCTGCTGGTCTTTTACATAACCACTTATAGTGTACCGTTGCTGAGCTTGTGCATACTGTCCCTGCAATAATAGCAGGACTGGAAACAGCAGCATTATTAACCTTGTCTTCATAAAAGGATCTTAATGTTGTTATTTGGCAGATAGTTGGCCTATTTACGCATATATGACGTAAGCGAAGGGAAGTACCCCTATGAGGGGAGAAGAGATTTTTTCAGATATGTAAGGCTATTCTAATACAGTACATTGATAACCCATATGTTGTACTAACTTTATAACGGCAGTTTCCTCTATAGGTTGGGTCTGGGCAACAATTCTCAATACTTTATCGCAATCTTCCATATCAATACTACAGGTAGCAACGTTAAATGAAGCAGAGATAGCCTCCAGTACATTTATCTTATCCTGTGTGGTGTTAATATTCGTCCTGAATATTCCAATCATAATAAATTATTAAATATTTGGGAATATTTTTGTGCAAATTTGAAGCACTTTGTCCGGTTAACTGTTACACGAGAAGGATTAAAATTTATATTTAACGGATTATTATGGGCATTCAGATATCTAATGACTCACATGAGGTATTGTTCCGGGAAGATGATCTTTTCCCTATGGACAAGCTACGTTCTCCTTCCCTGATAGAAGAAACGCAGCAATTGGAACGTGATTTCGGGGAGGCCAGCTTCCGGGAGATGTTTTTTGATGGCTATCATATTGCGATGGGCAGTGCGCAGATCTATCAGAATCTGCATATAGAATCTACAGAAAACATCAATGCCGTATCCCTGATGTTCCTGATACACGGGCAGATTGATACGGATATGGAAACTGCCGGGAAACGCCGTTTTTCTTCCCTTGAGCATAATCTTATCTACAACCCTTTTGAGACGGAGAATGCTTCTGTGATCAAACAGAATAACATGGAGATGGTGGCATTGAATTTTTCCACTGAACGTTTCCTGGACCTGGCTGCCAATAATGGGCGTGTACTGGATGGTTTGGCCAATAAAGTGGCAGTTGGTAAGGCGATCATGCTGAATAAAAACAGTAATCAACCGATTACCACAAGAATGCTGGCGATACTGGATGATGTGAAAAAGTGTGAATTCAGGGGTGGGTTGAAGAAGCTGTATTTACAGTCTAAGGTACTGGAGTTACTGGCTTTGCAGTGCGAGCAGTATGAGAGAGGAACAGAATTACACAGTACTGTTTCAAAGACGGATAAAGAGAAGATTTATCATGCGCGGGATATACTGTTAATGCGGATGCAGGAACCCCCTTCTTTACAGGAGTTATCGAGATTGACCGGGCTGAATGAATTTAAGCTGAAGAATGGTTTTAAGCAGGTATTTGATAATACGGTGTATGGATATCTGAATGATCACCGGATGGAACATGCACGTAAATTAGTGCTTGAGAAGAGTGTCTCTCTGACTGATATCGCGGATACGTACGGATTTTCCTCTATACAGCATTTCAGTACTGCATTTAAGAAGAAGTTCGGGGTAAGCCCTGTTAAAATGAGGTAGCGGCCAGACTTGCCGGCCGCATACCTGATTAATATGCTAAAGTGAATCTTTCTCTTATATGGGCTGGTTTTTCCAGTTCATCTATCATTGCTACTGCGTAGTCACCGGTAGATATCTTACTATCTCCTTTTTCATCTGCCACTACCTGGTCTTTCCCTAAGCGGAATCTGCCGGTACGTTCTCCTGGTTCTATCATCATGGCCGGACTTAATACCGTCCAGTCCAGGTCATTCTGTTCTCTTATTACATAAAACGCATCTCGGGTAGCAGAAGCACCACCTTTCCATTCTGCCGGGAATTCCGGGGTATCCAGTACCTGTAAGCCGGGTTCTATTTCCAGGCTACCGGCGCCGCTTACCGCCAGGAATCGTTTAATACCGGCTTTTTTAATGCCGTTGATGATAGCATGTATAGCCTTTACATAGGTAGCTGAGTCGTATGCGTTATAAGCGCTGATGACTGCTTCATTACCGGCTACCAGACTGGCAACGTCTGCAGTCGCTACATCTGCTTCTTTAATAATGAGCTGAGGATGAGTAGTGGTGATCTTTTCGGCATGTCTTACTATCGCAGTAACGCTATGCCCCCTGTCTAATGCTTCTTTCAAAATGGCTGAACCTATGAAGCCGGAGGCTCCGATAATGGCAATCTTCATGTTTATCTGTTTTAGTGTGATCTAGTACAATAAACATTCCGTAGTGGATATTGTTAACGAAAAAGGCCCCGTTGGTATATCCAACGGAGCCTTTTTTTATCAAAAGAGTTTATTTTTTTAATGCAACTACTTTAGCCTGAATTACTTGTTCTGTTTTTACGGTAGGCTTTTCTTCTACTTTAATAGTATGGAAAAGTTCCGCCAGGGTAGGAGCGATTACCAGGGATACGATAGACATCAGTTTGATAAGGATGTTCATAGAAGGACCAGAAGTATCTTTGAAAGGATCTCCTACGGTATCTCCTGTAACGGAAGCCTTATGTGGTTCTGATTTCTTGTAGTAAGTAACACCGTTGATATCAACACCTTTCTCAAAAGACTTCTTGGCATTATCCCATGCACCACCGGCATTGTTCTGGAACATCCCCATCAGCACACCACTCACGGTAGCACCTGCCAGGAATCCGCCCAGTACTTCGGGGCCGAATATAAAGCCCATGATTAATGGCGATAGCAGAGCAATAGCACCTGGTAACATCATTTTTTTAATAGAAGCCTGGGTAGAGATCGCCACACATTTGTCGTATTCCGGTTTACCGGTACCTTCCATGATCCCCGGGATTTCTTTGAACTGGCGGCGTACTTCTTCCACCATACTCATAGCCGCTTCACCTACTGCACGGATGGCCAGGGAAGAGAAAATGAAGGGGATCATTCCACCTACAAATAAACCTGCCAGTACATCAGCTTTATAAATATCGATACCGCTGATGCCTGCAACACCTACAAAGGCAGCGAAGAGCGCCAGTGAGGTAAGGGCCGCAGAGGCAATGGCAAAGCCTTTACCGGTAGCGGCGGTGGTGTTACCCACGGCATCCAGGATATCTGTTTTTTCACGTACATCTTTAGGCAGTTCGCTCATTTCTGCAATACCACCTGCGTTATCCGCAATAGGGCCGAAAGCATCGATTGCCAGCTGCATGGCAGTGGTAGCCATCATACCTGCTGCTGCTATCGCTACACCATAAAGGCCTGCGAAATAGAAGGAGCCGTAGATACCGGAAGCCAGTACCAGGATGGGTAAAAATGTGGATTCCATACCTACAGCCAGACCGCCGATCACGTTAGTAGCGTGGCCTGTGGAAGACTGGCGGATGATGGACATTACCGGGCGTTTACCCATAGCAGTGTAGTACTCTGTGATGATGCTCATCAGTGTTCCTACTGCGAGGCCCACGAAGATGGCTCCTACCACACCGTTTTGTGTAATGGCTTTTGCACCGTCTTTCAGCTGATCAGTACCGGCGATGAAATCGCGTTTTAAGTAGATAGCATCTGCGGGCATGATATAATATACCAGTGTAGCACTGGCGATAGCTGAGAGTACGATAGAACCCCAGTTACCCATGTTTAAGGCTCTCTGTACAACGCTGGTGCTGAGACCTGCGGTATCGGAGATGCGCACGAACAATGTGGCAATGATGGAGAATACGATACCCATGCCGGCAATCAGCATTGGTAATATGATAGGGGCGAGTCCGCCGAATTTATCATGGGAAATAATTTCGCTGCCAAGTACCATGGTAGCAAGTACGGTAGCTACATAAGAGCCGAACAGATCGGCGCCCATACCAGCTACGTCACCTACGTTATCGCCTACGTTATCGGCAATGGTAGCGGGGTTACGGGGATCATCCTCAGGGATGCCTGCTTCCACTTTACCTACCAGGTCGGCTCCTACGTCTGCGGCTTTGGTATAGATACCACCACCTACGCGGGCGAAGAGAGCGATGCTTTCTGCACCCAGGGAGAAGCCGGTGAGGACTTCAATCGTCTTGATCATTTCCTCTGTATTGGCTTCTGCACCAAAATATGCTTTGAGCAGGATGAACAGGGAACCTAGTCCGAGTACTGCCAGTCCTGCTACACCCATTCCCATTACAGATCCTCCTGTGAAGGATACCTTAAGGGCCTGGGCCAGGCTGCTGCGTGCTGCCTGTGCGGTACGTACGTTTGCTTTAGTGGCTATCTTCATTCCAATAAAACCAGCTGTGGCAGAAAATACGGCACCTACAATGAAAGCCAGGGCGATGGTCCAGTCGGAATTCTTGTGGGAAGCGCCCATGTAGGCTAACAAAAGAGCCGCGATGATAACGAAATAAGTGAGGATCTTGTATTCTGCCTTCAGGAAAGCCATTGCGCCCTCGGCAATATACCTGGCTATTTCCTGCATTTTTTCATTGCCTGCATCCTGACGGGATACCCAGGCACTTCGGATCGCTGTGAATAGTAACGCTAATAATCCAAAACATGGAACGAGATAAACAATAGTCATATCGGGAATTTTTACAATTCTATAAATATAAACTTTTATCGGAAACGGTATCTATTGATTTTTATGCAATGTGAGAAAGGTTCTGCCCAGGTAACCGGGGATGTCTTCCGCTGTCATGGCTTCCTGTGATAGTGCGGCTGCGGCGAAATCGCCGGCCAGACCGTGAATGTATACACCGAGCAGCATGGCTTCTTTTGAAGAATAACCTTGGGCCACCAGTGAGGTAATGATACCTGTAAGGACGTCTCCGCTGCCTCCGGTGGCCATACCGGGGTTGCCTGTGGCATTGAAATACAGTTCGCCATCCGGACTGGCCATTGCCGTGTACCGGCCTTTTAACAGGATACAGAGTTTCTTTTCGACCGCCTTTTGAGACAACAGCTCCAATCTCTCTATATCATTAGCTGCTTTACCAAAAAGGCGTTCAAACTCTTTGGGGTGGGGGGTAAGGATAGAGTTCTCCGGTACTTTGGCCAATGTTTTAGGGTTGGTTGATAATAGATTGAGGGCATCCGCATCTATCACCATTGGCTGCTGGTAATGGTCCAGGAGTTTGTCCAGGGCCCAGATGGAACCGGCAGCAGTGCCAAGACCAGGGCCTATACCGATCGTTTTATATTTTTTAGCGTCTTCTTCGGAAGGGAAGCTGGAGCTGTGATCGAATTGTTCATCTGTGATACACATAGCAGCAGGAACGGATATCTGCATGATATCGTAACCGCACCTGGGGATATGGCAGGTGAGTAAGCCCACGCCTGCCTGCAGACAGGATTTAGCGCTTAATATAGCGGCACCCATCTTGCCATAACTACCGGCAATCAGCAGTACATGTCCAAAGGTGCCTTTATGTGAAAAGGGTTTGCGGGGTTTGTAGATATCCCGCATCATGGCCCCGTCCATGATATTGAACTTTGCAGGGGTGTTGGCGATGTAATCCGGGTGTAAGCCGATAGACAGTATATGTACTTCGCCTATGCGTACAGCATTTTCGGGCAGTAAGAAGGCCAGTTTAGGTACTTCAAAGCTGAGGGTATGATGCGCCTGTACTGCCGGTTGCTTTACACTGGAAGTATCTGCCAGCAGGCCGGAGGGGATATCAATAGCGATGATGGTATGTTGTTCATAACAGCTATTGATACGACTGATAATATCTGCTATCAATCCTTCAGCGGGCCTGCTTAAGCCTGTGCCTAAAATAGCATCGATAATGACGGTATCTTTTGCCAGTTCAGGGAATACCTGTAGCGTATGCAGGCTTTCAGGGTAGTAACGTTGTAAGGATTTGTAGTTAGCCTGATGATCTTCGGAAGCCTGCTGGCTATGAGGCAGGATGTATGCATGTGCTTCGCAGCCCATGTTGCGCAGCATGCGGGTGATAGCGAGACCATCTCCGCCATTGTTACCCATACCGCAGAATATAGCAAAAGGGTATTTCACAAAGTGCTGTTCTGCCAGCCAGTCTGTACAGGCAAGCGCAGCTTTTTCCATGAGTGCCAGGCTACTTATAGGCGTATGCCTGATTGTATAAGCATCGGCTTCCCGTATCTGTAAAGCAGTGAATATTTTCATCCTGCTTAAATATAAGAAAAGCCGGACTACAAATGAAAATTTGCAATCCGGCTTTAAATAAAATAAAGTCTTATTATTTGAAGGTATACCTGGCAGAGATACCACCGATCTCTTCACCGAAGTGATGAACACCACCGCTGAAGTTAACGTATGGTTTTAAGTCAGCGCTTAATACCAGGGGAATCTTTCTGAAAGTATATTCCACGCCGAAGATACCATCCAGACCAGCAGTTACATAAGTACCATCGCCATGTCTGTAGTAATCATCACGGTAGTAGTCGAAGCGGTCATAAGCACCAACGTGCACACCACCACCTGCGTACATCAGGAATTCTTTCTTACCGAAAACATTCCAGTGGTACTCGTACAAACCGGTAAAAGTAACGTTTTGCTGTTCGCTTACATTGGTAGAAACGATGCCTTCAATGGCATGTGGACCTGCAATAAAATGCTTCACAGTAAAGCCTACCAGGAAAGGATTTACCCTTACACCCAGTGCTGTTGAATAATTAGCAAGAGAGCTGCTTCTTTTTTGTGCACTTGCCTGAATGGAAATCATTGCGAACAGGCTAAAGAATAACACAAGTTGTTTCATATATTATCTGGTTTTAAAAAAAGATTAACGTCCGAAAGTATATCTTATTGATATGGCAAAATCTGCAAGATCAGATGATGTATTGAAGTGAACGGCAGGTTTCCAGTCGAGACTCACATTTATCGGTAAATTCAGATCTGCCGGAAAAACATAATCTATTCCACCGATAGCATCCACACCTGCAATGAACTTCACATTATCATTCTCTTTACGGCTGCCCATATGTGCTCCACCCCCTACAAACCATCCAAATCCTTCTGTTGTTAAAGCGGAAAGGTCGAAATGCCTTTCATATAAACCGGTGATGGTAAAAGTATGTGCGTATGCTCCGGCTATGGCTTCTACTGCATTGGCATCGTCGAAAAAGTAACGTGCGGTTGCACCAAAAGGCAGCCCTAAACGAAGACCTACCTGGGGATTACCTTTTAATTGTGCATTAGCATAATTGAGACCCAGTACAAGGAGCATAGATATGAACAGCGTCTTTTTCATATTAGTTTGAAATGCTCTGCAATAACGGTGCCAGTGTGCCAATTATTGTTGTTTTTTGCTTACAAGATAAAAGTATCCTGTAAGACCAGACAGAAGGGAAGCCGCTATTACAGCTATTTTAGCCGTAATCTGCAGGGCTGGCTCCGGATATGCCAGGGTGGAGATGAAGATAGACATTGTGAAGCCAATACCAGCGATAATACCCACGCCCAGCAGCTGTGACCAGTTGGTATGAGCAGGCAGTGCGGCCAGTTTGAGCCTGGTAGCTATATAAGAGAACCCAAAGATTCCCAATGGTTTACCGATTACCAGTCCTGCCAGGATACCGTAGCTGATCGTATTATTGAAAGCGTTGAGTATGTCCGGAGGGAATATAATGGCGGTATTTGAAAGCGCAAATACGGGCATGATAAAAAAGTTCACAGGATCATGCAGGCGGCTGATGAGCATCGGTAAACGGGGCAGCGGGATACAGCTTGCGAGCAACACACCGGCGATAGTGGCATGGATACCGGAGTTGTAAATACAGTACCATAATATTGCGCCTGGAATAAGGTAAAACACCAGCTTTTGCACCTTGCAGAGGTTTAACACAATGAGCAGCAGCATGATACCTGCACCAATGAGCAAATACCCGGTATGCAGACTGGCCGTATAAAAAACGGCGATAGTAAGTATGGCACCGAGATCGTCTATAATAGCGAGGGCGGTGAGGAATATTTTTAGGGTGAGGGGGATTCTTTTTCCTAATAAGGACAGAACACCTAAGGAAAAAGCAATATCTGTAGCCATGGGTATTCCCCAGCCATGAGAATAAGGTGTATTGATGTTGAATATCAGGAAGATGACTGCAGGGCAGGCCATTCCTCCGATAGCTGCCAGTACGGGCAACATGGATTTTTTGATGGACGATAATTCGCCGGTGGTCAGCTCTCTTTTAATCTCCATTCCTACCAGGAAGAAGAAGGGGACCATTAAGCCGTCATTGATCCAGTGTAGTATGGAATGCGGGAGATGTTCTCCGATATGTACGGAAGTATCCCAGAATGACAGGTAAGCCTGTTGCCAGGGCGAATTAGCCAGTATCAGGCTTACAATGGTGCAGAGGATCAGTATACTCCCTACCGCCCTGCTGTCGTATAAAAACTGATAGATGGGCGAAAGGAATTTTCTAATCATATTTATTGGTTTTCTTTTTCTTCTGTTTTCTCAGGGGCTACTTTGACCGTATTTACAGAACCCATTAACTCGTATTTTGTTTTGGGTCTGCGTTTTATCTCCCAATGAAAAGTTTCCAGTAATAACTGGTCTAAAGGTCTTTGGGTAAAGGGGTACATCGTTCCTTCAGGGTCTTTGATGAAAGTAACATGATGTAACTCGCTATTCCTGAAGTAGATGTTGATGATACCACTGAGTGTTTTGTTTACACTGATAAAGCCGCCATCATCATCCTTGATATAATATATACTCTCTGCATTTCCATCCACATGCATCCAGTCGAGGGTTTCCCCTGCGAAGTAACCGGTTATCTGGTTACCTTTTATCTGGTTATATAATTCTTTCCCTGCTTCTTTTACTATCAGCCCGTTCTGGTCGAGTAGTATTTTATCAGCAGTTTGATTTTTTATATACAGGAAGATGGTGTCTCCGGTAAGTTGTGTACCGGTGGCCCATAATACAGGTTGTTTATAGAAGCGAAAGATAGAATCTTTTGAAGTATAATACAAGCTATCTGCTACTCCCTGAAGTGAATCGGAGAAGATACGGACATTATGCCAGGCCATGAGATAACGGTGTTCCGTGGTATCTTTTTGCTGAGCCGTATCCGATAGCGGTGCCAGTGGTTTGGCCGCCAGAGCGCTATCTGTGGCGGATACCCGTGCTTTACGGGTCGTATCTTTTGCTATCGTACTATCAGTTTTTATTGCCAATGTTTTTATTGTGCTATCGGCAGGTTTTAAGGCACTATCAAGCTTTAACGCAAATGCATTATGCTTACCGGCAGAATCTATGCTGATAGAATCTTTCTGTATAGAAATTCCTATTAGGGTAGAATCTACTATTGGTGTAACAATAACCGGCTTTTTTGTGCTAGTATCTCTTTTTACAATACCGGAGAACAGGGTATCAGCAGATACGTACAATGTATCTTTCTGCCTTTCCATGATCATCAGCGGATGCTGGGTAGCCAGGATGGTTTTCTCTTTCTGGTTAACGGTACCATAGTTGGAGAGCAGGGTCATTTTCTGCGCGGTATCACGATAGATCATGTTACCGGTAGCATATGCGAAGCCGGTGCGTTTATCCATAATGATCCTGTCGGCAGTAATGGTAGCGGTACTATCCTGGATGGTAGGGCGGCTGTCGAAGTTACCCTGACCAGATTCCGTATTGTATTCACCGGAGGTGGCATACATAAGGGTTTTACCATCGTTGATAGTAGTAGGGGCTACGATAGTAGCTATTTTTGTTTCTGTATTATAAAGAAGGGTATCGGTAGACAGGGTATATTCCGGGTCTATCATCACCACATTCTTCTTAAAGTATACGTCTTTGGTATCTGCGTAATAGAATCCTTCGAGGCTGGTGAGTACACTTTTACCATTCACCAGCTTACCGCCCTGTTCATAAGTACCTATGCGGGCATTCATGTCGTATTTAAGTTCCGGGCCGGAGATGGTGATCTTTCCATCGGTGAGCCGGGCGTTATCGCGAAGGGTAGCCAGTTTCGTATCTCCTTCATAATGAAGGTAATCTCCGTAGATATGGATACTGTCTGCCTGGTTAATATGTATATGACCGTAGGCATCCAGTATGTTGGAAGCCCTGTTAATCAGAGCACTATCGCAATAGAAAAGGGTATTCCCCTGGCGAAAGATAGCATTCCCTATAAAGCGGTTCAACTGCACGGTGTCTTTGGTGATAACATTCAGTTTATCTGACTGAATGATATGAATCACCTTGGTAGAATCAGTATTACCCGGCTCCTGAGCCATGGCGGGAAAGAATCCACCCAGGCAGATCCCTGTGAGGATAAGCCCGTATTTTGCTAATTGCTGTATCTTCAAAATCATTGTGCCTTTGCGGTATCTGATGGTAAGGGCTGCGCTTTTGATTTTTTGCCAAACAACGAGAAGTGTACGTAACGTTTAGGATTCACACGAAGGTCTTCCAGCAGTTTATTCAGGTTACCCAGTGAATATTGCAGGTTGTTATATACCTTTTTGTCGTTCATTAATAATCCCAGTGAACCGTCTGTACTGTTCAGTTTTCCCAGTGTTTCGTTGAGGCGTGTAGCCATTTGCTGCAGCTCAAGGAGTGTTTTATCCAGTTGTCCGTTAGCCAGGGCAGAAGTGGTTTTTTCTGCGTTGGCAAGGATGCCTGTTATCTTTTCATTATTATTCTTCAGATTACCGGAAAAGGACTCCAGGTTACTCATGGTAGCTGATACGCTGCCTGTTTTTGGGTCCAGCATCCTGTTGAGGGAAGCCGATGTTTTGCTGAAGTTACCCATGGTAGTGTTCAGGTTAGCGATAGCTTCACGCAGGTTACCTTTGGTGTTGGGATCAAAAATGGAGTTGACGGTCAGCAGAACAGAGTCCACAGATCCTAATGTAACTTCCAGTTTATTTACCAGAGGGCTTAACTGTTCTTTAAGAGCATCGGTAATAGAACCATCTACTGCCGCATATACGGTATCTCCATCTTTCAGATAATCATTAGCGTTACCAAAATCGATCTGAACGGTTTTACTACCTAATAAATCGCTGGTAATACGGGCTACAGAGTTACGGGGGATATCTATTTTCTTAGTGATCCTAAGTGTAACAAGTATTTTACCTGCATTCTTATTCATCACATCGAGATTAGCTACATTCCCTACTACCAGGCCATTCACCTGTACGCCGTTGGAAGGTTGTAATCCGTTTACTTGTGTATATACTGCGTAAATAGTCTTACTGGTTGAAAAAAGGCTCTTTCCCTTTAAAAGATTAAAACCCAAAAAAAGCAATGCGATAGATACCGCTGTAAGAATGCCTACTTTGGTTTCATTAGATACTTTAAGCATGAGAATACGTTATACGTTCTTGCAAAAATAAACAAAAAAGGATGTTGGCAATCAATTACCGGTTTGAATTACAAATAGTCAAATCTGATACCGGGTTTTCAATTCCTGGTATTTAGCCGACAATATATGAGTAAAAAAGGGATTTTTCTGGGGATAGGGGTTATAATCTGTGGGGTGGTGTATAGCTAATGTTATCTGCTTGCTAATCGAGTGTCATTTTTTTTTGGTAAAAGGAAGGCGTTCCAGAAGCCAAGCTGCTTTGCTCTACGCAAAGCAGTATTGGCTTCTGGTTCCGATCTGAAACTTCCCCAGATATACTTATTAAGCCGTTTATGATTAATCGTTATTTGCTCCTGCCTGATATTTCCCGACAGCTTATTAAAGATAGAAGAGCCGGAATGGTACTTCTTATCTGTAATCATCAACTGGATATCATATGCAAAGGAAGGTTTGACAACCACTTTTTTTGCAGCGATCGCTTTTGAAGATGTTTTTGATGGTTTCACCCTGGAAGCCAGCTGTTTATCTTTTTCTTTAGTAGTCTTTTTAGCGATCAGTGTTTTGCCTTTGGATGTTGTAACCGGCTGACGGCCAGCGCCTTTCTTATAACTGATGGGCGTAGGCTGCATGGTAGCAGGTTCAGTAGATTCCGGGTTGCTGTAACGGCCCAGTTCATCTTTATAGCGTTGGATGGCTTTATATATACAGGTGGCAGCTTCCTGCTGACCATCTTCTGAGTTCAGGTATTTTTCTTCTTCAGGGTTGCTGATGAAGCCTAGTTCTACCAGCACGCTGGGCATGGCAGTTGCCTGTAGCACCCAGATGCCTTTTTCATCACGTTGTCTTGCACCACGGCTGATTCTTCCTACATGGGTGAACTCGTCTTCTATCAGGGTAGAGAGGCGGAGGCTCTGATCGAAGTAGGTATTACGTAATGTATTTAGTAAGATAAAGGTTTCAGGATCAGACATATCCATCACAGTATTAGCACCTTCTGCATTATCCAGCAGGATTACCGGGCTTTCCCTGAGGGATTCTGTTTTAGCGGTATTTTTACCGGTAGCCCATACATATGTTTCGGTACCTTCTGCGGTACTGGGGGAGGTGGTATATATAGGCTTCTTGGTGGCTACTTTACGTTTGCCTTTCCTCACCATAACGGTTTTGTAGCCGACGACGTGGCGGGAAGGGCCGGCAGAGTTACAGTGAATAGATATGAAGAGGTCTCCTTTTTCCCTGTTGGCAATGATGGCTCTCTCGTTGAGGTCAGCTTTAAGGGTGGATGCCAGGGCATTACTCGTTTTACGGGTATATACCACACGTACATCCTTCATATTGGTTTCAATCAGTTTACCCAGTTTCAGGGCTACATCCAGCACAATTCCTTCTTCCGTAGAAAATTTACCGTGAGCGCCCGGGGTTTGGGCACTATGTCCCGGGTCTATGATGATTGTCCTGATAGGGGGATTCCTTTTGGTGCCACCGGGGGCTTCTTTGGCATAAATGAAAAAAAGTCCTAGCAAAGTGCTACATCCTAAGATCCAAAATCGGTTCCAGCGCATGACTCAATTTTTATTTTAATATAATGGGCGTTAGTTAGTAATATTTATAAATGACGTATCCCGCTTCTTTATTCCCTCTGATCCGTCATAGTTATTCGTTATTTCGTCGGTACATAAGATGTTAAATATCCTTTTCGTTTTACGATTGATAATAATTTGTATAAAATCTTGTAGGTTTGTGCCCGCTATCAAGACATGCACCTGAATCACAAAAATAATTATAAAAAGTTTTTGCGACCTATATACCTGCTATTTGCCGGTATATTAATTGTCGTTCCCTTTATTATAGATGCAGTAGCAACTCCCGCGCCACATCTTCCTGCCTACTTTAACAAAAGTTTCACAGATACCGTGCCGATTGTAAAAGATACGGCGTTGTTACTGAAAAAAGATGCAATATCCGTAAAAAAAGACACTTCCCTGCCTGTTCCGACAGATAGTACAGCCGTTGATAGTATGGATATGCCGAAACTGTCTAAGGATAGCCTGGATGCTCCTGTTACATATAAAGCTAAGGATTCCATAGTACTGGTGGTGCCGGATAAACGTTTTTTCTTCTATGGCACTGCAAATACGAAGTACAAAAAGGTAGACCTTACTGCGGAAAGGATGAATTTTACCCAGAGTACAGGGATAATGGAAGCTACTACTGCACTGGATACCAGCGGCAAGCCGTATGGCCGGCCGCAGTTGAATGACGGGGGTCAGAGCTTCGATTCCGATACCTTACGTTATAATATCAATACACAAAGGGCGAAGATATATAATACCCGGTCTCAGTATGGAGAAGGGTTTGTGGCTAGTCAGCAGACAAAGCGGCAGCCCGACAACAGTATTTTTGGTTTCAAGAACGGGTATACTACCTGTAACCTGGACACTCCTCACTTCCAGTTCCGCGCCAAGAAAATCAAGGTGATCCCTGATAAACTGGTGATTTCAGGCCCTGCTAATTTAGAGATAGAAGGGGTGCCGACGCCTTTATTCATACCATTTGCCATCTTCCCTATTACACAGGGGCAGCGTTCGGGGATGCTGATGCCGGGTTATGTGGTGAATGCGCAGAAGGGGATGGGGCTTGAAAACGGTGGTTATTATTTAGGACTGGGAGATAATTTTGACCTGACGATGCGTGGGGATGTGTATTCTTATGGCAGCTGGTCGCTGACGGCGAGTCCTACCTATAGGAAGCGTTATCATTATAACGGGGGGATGACACTAAGCTTTGCGAATACACGTTTTGGGGACCCCACCGTGAAAACAGAGTTTAGCCGCTCGCGTGACTTCCGTGTAACCTGGAACCATAGTATGGACAGTAAGGCGCGTCCTGGTGTGAACTTCGGAGCGAACGTGAACTTCGGAACATCGAGCTATAATACTTATAACGTCTATGATTATGCGACTCGTGTAAATAATAATATTGGATCATCTATTAGTTTTTCCAAGACCTGGCAGGGTAAGCCTTTCAACTTTACATCCAGTCTTACGCACTCTCAGAACCTGAGTACGCGTGATGTGTCTATATCATTCCCATCTGCTACATTTAACGTCAACACTTTGTATCCTTTCCAGCCTAAGGAGCTGGTGGGGCCATCCAAGTGGTATTATAAGCTGGGTATCGGATATTCTACTGTCCTGAATAACAGTGTTACTTTTAAGGATTCTGTATTTGGGAAGTCTAAAATGTTTGATGCGTTGCAGTCGGGTATGAAGCATAATCTTCCTATTTCGTTCTCTATTCCGGTGTTTAAGAATTTCACACTTTCTCCGGGTATTAGTTATTCGGAATACTGGTATACTAAGAAAACGGTGCGTGAGTGGGATCCGAATAAGCGTGTGAGCATTGATTCTGTAGGTGGTATTGACACGACTTACTCTTCCGGATTCTTTGCTGCTCGGCAGGCAAGTGCCAGTATTTCCTTATCAACGGCATTGTATGGGATGTATCATTTTAGCAAGACGTCGAAGATCAGGGCCATCCGTCACGTAATGCGTCCTACGATCAGTGCCAGTTACCAGCCGGACCTTGCAAAGAATGCTTATTATTATTTGCGGTATAACAAAGCGGGAGATAGTTTGCGACAGTCTTATTTTACCAGTTCATCAGTGGGGGTACCTTCTGAAGGGCGGGCGGGATCTATCTCGTTCGGCTTGGATAACAACCTGGAAATGAAGGTGTTTTCTAAGAAGGATACATCGGCGAATCATGAGAAGAAGATCAAGTTGCTGGATGGATTCGGGATTAATACGTCTTATAATATGCTGGCGGATAGTTTTAGGCTGTCTACTTTCAGTATTTATGCCCGTACGAACCTGTTTGATAAGATTAATGTAACAGCCAGTGGTTCAATTGACCCTTACCAGGTGAATGCCCGTGGCCGGAGACTGGATGCATATGTGTGGCAGGCAGGGAAACTGAGTCTGGGGCGTTTGACGAATGCGAATATCTCGATGAGTACCTCGTTCCAGTCGTCCGACAAAAAGAGCAAGGATAAAGAGAAGGAGATCAATAACATAGAGAACGAGCAGAGTACGGATGCGGCATTCCAGGCGCAGCAAAGGCAGCTGGCGGCGGTTCGGAAGAACCCGGGAGAGTATGTGGATTTTGATATTCCCTGGAAGGTGGACCTTTCTTACAGCTTATCTTACAGTAAACAGATCATTCCTGACTCTGGCGGGGTGGTAATCAGTTTTAACCAGTACCTGAGTTTTAATGGTGATTTCAGTCTGACTCCGAAGTGGAAAGTGGGGGTGAATAGTGGTGTAGACTTTATCAACAAACAATTAGCTTATACAAATATCTATATATCGCGCGATTTGCATTGCTGGCAGATGTCTATCAACCTTATACCTATCGGTACTTACAGGCAGTTCAGTATCACGATCAGTCCCAAATCGGGGATTCTGCGAGACCTGAGGATTAACCGATCACGAACGTTCTATGATTTGTAACGTAAGAAAAAAGCCGTTTTGTTTTAAACAGAACGGCTTTTTTCTATATGCTCCCACATTATTTTAAATACTTGTTCTTTTAGTGCCGGGATATCATCCTGTGTCAATTCTGCTGTTTCTATTGGTGGCAGGAAATGAACGTCTATCCGATGTGGCGATGCCCCGAAGGACTTACCTGCAGATAGTATCTTGCGGGTATTGAATATTACTGTGGGCATGATGGGTTTTTTAGTTTCAATTGCTAATATAAAAGCACCATCATAGAATGATTTCAGAGGGTCCTCTGTTTTATTGCGGGTGCCTTCCGGGTAAAGTAACATATGTACTCCCATGTTCAGCACCTCTTTCATCTCTGTAAAACTCCTTTTACGGCTCTCAGGATCGTCTCTGTTCACCAATACGCTGCCTACCCTATACATGATACCCCAAACAGGTACACGCGCTAATTCCTGCTTTGCAAGGCTTTTACTGGCACCAGGGATGGCATAGGTGGTTGTTGGGATGTCTACGAATGAGTTATGATTGCATACGAGGATGTAGGGTTGCCCTTTTTTGAAGTGTTCCCGTCCTTTTGTACGGACAGGGCAGAATACCAATGGCATGTATACGTGCATCCAGGCGCGGCCCAGCCACATGAAACAGCGGATGTTGAGTGGGGCAGGCAGCAGGGAGACCAGCCACATAGGTATTAACATGATCAGCATGGTGCTGACGAAGAGTATCAGTGCGTATGCTGCATATATCTTTCTCATAGGCTCCAGTCTACGGGTTCGATACCTGCTTTGGCGAGTAATGCATTTGCTTTTGAGAAGTGTTTGCAGCCGAAGAAGCCTTTATCTGCACTGAAGGGAGAGGGGTGAGCTGCTTTGAGGATATGATGTTTGGTAGCGTCTATCAGCACTTGTTTATCCTGTGCAAAGCGTCCCCAGAGCATGAATACGACATTCTCTTTAGTATCCGAGATCTTTTTTATAACAGCATCCGTAAAGTTCTCCCAGCCTATTTTGCTATGGGAAGCGGGTTCGTTGGCTCTTACCGTTAACATAGCGTTTAACAGCAGTACGCCGTGTTCTGCCCATTTGGTGAGATTTCCGCTTTGGGGGATGGGCATACCAATATCGTCACGTAATTCTTTGAATATATTTACCAGCGAAGGAGGGGGCTTTACACCATCCTGAACGGAAAAGCAGAGGCCATGGGCTTGTCCGGCGCCGTGGTAAGGGTCCTGCCCCAGCATGACTACTTTTACATTATCGAAGGGTGTTTTGTCAAATGCATTGAATATCAGGTTGCCGGGCGGGTAAATGGTGTGATTAAGCGCTTTTTCATGTTTTAGAAACATTGCGATCTGATCAAAGTAAGATTTGTGGAATTCGTCTTTGAGGGCTTCTTTCCAACTAGCTTCGATTTTTACGTCCATAAAAGTCTTTAATTTAAAAAATGGCTGAAATTTTGAATTATTTTACATAGATTTGCACTCCCAAATAAAACGATAAATATACGGGAAATTTGGGAATTGGACCGGTAGCTCAGCTGGATAGAGCAGCTGCCTTCTAAGCAGCAGGTCATTGGTTCGAATCCAATCCGGTTCACTTGAAAGGTTACAAAGCCCGCCACTATGGTGGGCTTTGTTATTTAGACCTTCCTTGAACCACTGATTTATCTTTGTTAACATGAGAAAATACCCAATAGGTTTACAGGATTTCGGGAAAATAAGAAAGGACGGTTTTTTATACATTGATAAAACCCAACTAATCTATGACCTGATAGAATCAGGTAACTATTATTTTCTAAGTCGTCCCAGGCGTTTTGGTAAATCCCTGTTGCTGTCAACCATTAAGGAGATTTTCAGTGGCAACAAAGAACTATTCGAAGGACTTTGGATACATGATCAATGGAATTGGGAGCAAATACATCCTGTAATACATTTGCGACTGAGCAAGCTCGATTATCAGCAATTGGGATTGTATGAGGCGCTCAACGTAGAAATGGGTGTAATAGCGAGAGAACTGGGTATAGAACTTGAAGCCAGTCATTTAAAAGGAAGATTTGAGGAGTTAATCCGGAAAGCAGCATTGAAGGGCCGTGTAGTAATTCTGATTGATGAATATGACAAACCCATTACGGATTATTTGGAAGATTTGGAGAGAGTGGAAGAGAACCGGTCGGTGTTTAAGAGTTTTTATTCTGTATTAAAAGATGCTGATGAATATATTCGTTTGTTGCTGATTACAGGGGTGAGCCGATTTCCCAAGGTGAGTATTTTTTCTGATCTGAATAACCTCAATGATATTACGATTCATCGTAAATATGCTACTATAGCTGGTATTACTCAGCAGGAACTGGAAAGTAATTTTGTGAAAGAAATAGCGGAGATAAAGCAACGTCAGCCAGATTTGTTAAGTAAACTAAAATTATGGTACAACGGTTATGCCTGGCACGAAGAGGTTGAACGGGTATATAATCCTTTTTCCATATTGAAATACATGGATGGCCGGGATTTCAGGAATTACTGGTTTCAAACGGGTACACCTACCTGGTTAGTGAATCTCATGAAACACAACAGAGAATTTGATCTGGAAAATGTATTCATAGGCGAAAATTCCCTGAGTAACTTTAATGTAGAACATGTTGCAATTGTGCCGGTTTTATTCCAGACTGGTTACCTGACCATTAAAAACTACCATTCTAAAAAAAGGTTGTATGAACTTGGATTTCCGAATAGAGAAGTGGAGGAAAGTCTGACAGATGCCTTGTTGAGTGCTTACAGGAACATATTTCCGGGTAATGATTCCATGGTGGTCACTGATGATTTGAGTGAGGCATTGACAAATAATGATATCTCTCAGATGATCAAAACGTTGGATGCACTTGTGTCTACTATTCCTTATGATCATTGGAAAGTGGAGAGTGAATCTATCTTCCATATCATTGTGCATTTGGCCTTTAAACGTTTAGGCCTTGATGTGCGAAGCGAAGTTCATAGCGCTACCGGCAGGTGTGATGTACTGGTGTTTACCGATCAATATATTTACGCTTTAGAACTGAAGCTAAACGGCTCTGCACAGGCAGCCCTTGATCAGATCATTGAGAAAGGCTATTTACGTTCTTACCAATCAGATGCGAGAAAGAAAATAGCCATTGGTATTAATTTTTCTTCTGAAAAGCGATCTGTTGAAGAATTTCTGATAAAGGAAATGTAATTTCCTTTGTGTTGTATTTAATTCTTTGTGTAAATAGTATAGTTAGCAACTGTATACGAGTTACACAAAGAATTAAATACCGACTCTCTATTGCCGATTATTTCACAACTGTAGCCTCAAGCTCAACTTTTAATGTTTCAAAAAGGCTTTTCACTTCTAACAAAGTGACCGTTTGTTTAATGTCATACTTCGCTATCCAATCCTGAAGAATATGAAACTGGGGCCAAAGCTCTGCCGTCGAAGTGGTATAGATATTTAACCGGACAATACCTTTGCATTCGTACCCAGCCTTGCTGATAACCTGTTCCAGATTCTGCAGGGCCTGAATTAACTGGGATTTCATGTCTTCGTTACTTGAGATTCCATCAGCGTTGATAGCTGCCTGACCCGAAATATACAGCGTACCTTCTACATGTTTTACTTCAACGGCTTGCACATAGCTGCGTTTATCCTGCCATTGCCAGGGATTAATGATTCTTTTTTCCATTTTACCGGGGATTTGAGTTTGTGCCAATGCAGGCACAGTAGTTACTAAGATTAATACTAAAAACCTGATCATAATTGCAGTTTAAAATTTACACTGCAAAGTTGTGGATACACCTGGAATTGAGTATTGATATACCTCACGATTATAAAGTGAGATATGTCACACTAAGAAGATAATCTGCTCAGGGTTTCGCGGGAAACACCCAGATAGGTAGCAAGGAGACTTTTGGGTACGCGTTGAATAAGTGAGGGGGATTGTTTAAGGAGCTGTTCATAACGCTCTTTCGCGTTAGAGGTTAACCAGGATATTATGCGCCGCTGTGATGCAATAAAACCAAAATTCGCTTTTTGAAGGAAGAAACGTTCCATCTTTTGGAGACCATCACATAACTTTTTGTAGTCTTCAAGCAATAGGCAGAAGACCACAGTATCTTCAACGCACTCCAGCGACATTGTTGCTTCTGTCTGAGTATAATAGGCATAGAAATCGCTTTCCCACCAGTCTTCCATCGCAAAAGAAACAATGTGCTGCTTTCCTGTGTCATCGGTATGCACCAGCTTTAAAAGCCCGGAAATTACGAAGTAAGAATACTTTACAGCCTCACCTTCCTGAATAAGGAATTGATGTTTCTTAAACTTTTTAATGGTAAAATGAGTACACACGAATGCAAACTCATCATCACTAAGTGGTACTATCTTCTCTATATGTTCCCTTAGTTTATCATGCATTGTTATAAAAGATGGTTACAAAGCTAAGGTATTCAGGATATTTTTTGAAAAATGTATATCGCATAGATAGCCGAATTGATAATCCGGATTGATAAAATCCTGCCAGAGTTTGTTAAAATAAATGAAACGAGGTCTACCGTATTAAACTAGTTTCGTGATATAGAAAATACTCTCAGAAAAACCATATAAAAGAACCTTGTAACCCATTTCACGTACTTTCTGATACACATTCTCTATAAAAAAACAGATCCTTTTAACCTATTTACTAACAAGAAAACCTAGGAAAAACCTAAGAAAACCCAACAAGAAAACCTATTTTATGAACACAACAAAATTCTCAATCCTAACATTAGGATTAATCTTGTTTTGCTCTTTAATGAAAGCGCAAACAAACATCGCCCCACAGGCTGCATCCACTACTTCGTATGTATCACCCTGGGAAACCATTACAGCCTTAAATGACAATTTCACACCAGCGAATTCTAATGATAAATCGCATGGTGCTTATGGTAACTGGAACAATCCTAACACAACTGAATGGGTACAGTACGACTGGTCACAGACTTATAAGGTGACTTCCCTTGAAGTGTATTGGTTCAATGATGGAGGCGGAGTACTGACTCCCACCACTGCTTATGCAGACTACTGGAATGGTACATCCTGGGTTCGCCTCGGTAATATACCATTGCAGACCAATGCATTTAACATACTATCTGTAGCATCAGTTAGTATGAGCAGAATACGCGTATCAATGCTGAACACTACCCAATCCACCGGGATGCTTGAATGGCGTGTAATTGGTACTACGGGAGGAGGAACAGTAGATACTACTACAGGAGGAAAACCATATACATGGCCTGCCTATTCTCCTACCATCAGTTACAATTTCAGAGATGAATTTCCAAGTTTACCAGCTCCTACTGTGGCATTAAATGATTGTCCACAGGTTGTTGGAACGCAATCTTCACAGTGGTGGGCTTTCCGTTGGGGACCCAATAAAAATTCACTGGTTACAACTGCAGCCATTACACCATTGCTTGCAAGAATGAATACAGACTTTGCCTATTTCCGCGATCAAATGGGCTGGCCTCCGGATTTACGTGCGAAGAAGGGGTATTTCAGTTCAGTGTACCTGTATGGTTCAGGACTTTGTACTGATAATGCACCCAATACAGAATTAGGTGGCTGGCAAAGTTCTATATACTATAACGGAGTTAGCTGGCCAATGGTGCTGGCATCCTATTATCCTATTTACAGTTATGATCCTGCCTGTACCTATAGTGACCGGGAATTTCAGAAAGGAGCAATGGTACATGAAGGTATTCATGCTTTATTGGCCGACTTACCAGGTGTAAAGCAGTCAGCATGGTTTCAGGAAGGTGGTAACGTTTGGTTACAACAAACCGCTGATGCAAGAAGATCTGGTAATTTTAATACGATGGGAGATCTGAATGGTACAGATTTCATTGCCCCTTTTATGCCAATTGAGTGTTACTCAGGTTGGTTACAGGATGGTAGTTTTGGTGGACCATCAGCAGAAGGAGTTAACATGTTTAATGGCAATCAGCAGATTTGTACATGGCGTACTTATTTAGGTGGACATCAGTACAGCAGCTCGTTCCCAACATTTTTAGGTAATACATTGGGTGATGGCGCTGTACCCTGGATATGGAGAAATGCACCCGGCCGCGTACTGGAAGGAATTGCATCCGGAGTTGGTGCTACGCAAATGCGCAGATTAATTACAGAATACCGTGCTAAACAAGCACTGGTAGATTTTGGTCCATGGAAAACCGCTGTACTGGCATTATTGAATGGACACTTCGGACAATCAATTGGTGCAGAATGGCAACCTTCCTGGTTAAATCCTGATGCATGGATTGCTACTCCATATGTTAAAACTACAAACAATGCAGGATTGCTTACTCCTGAAGCCCGCACATTACCTGGATGGTCAGGAGCAAATCAGATTCCTTTGACAGTAACAGGTAATATAGTTACGGTTAACTTTGAACCAATTGGTGCGAATATGACATGTCAGCTGGTGTATCGCTCAACAACAGGTGTACCTGTATATAGCCAGTATGTTTCAAGTGGTACCTGTAGTTTGAAGCTGGATGTTCCTCCTGCAAATGGGGTTGTCATTGCCGTTATTACAAATACTGATTACATCTATAATGGTGAAAGTACCCGTACAGCTCATTATGATTATCGTTTGAGATTAGTTACCGGTGTTACAGGCGCAGCAAGCGTTAACACCAAATGGTATAATTCAGCTACGTTAGCGAGTGCCAGAACAGCTGGTACTGATACCACCGGTGAAATAGGGATAGACTGGTCCAAGTATTGCAATCATTCATTTGAGAGTACCCGCGTAGTTGCTGAAGTGAAAGAGATAGTAAATCCTGCTGAGTTTTTGATGTACCCAAATCCTGTTGTGGAGAGTACTAATTTGAAACTTGAATTTATCAATCCTGCAATGGAAAAGACGGTTATCACTATTATTTCAATGAATGGTGGAAGAGTTTTTGAGACTATTACTACTGGTAAAAATTATATGATCAATACAAAGAATTTTAAAAGTGGATTATATCTGGTGAGAATTAAGAACACTAAGACGAATACCACGCAAAAGCTTGTTGTAATGTAGTTTTATACCACATTAACAAAAAAAGGCTGTCTATAGGGCAGCCTTTTTTCTTGTCCTAAATAGCATTTGAGTTTACTGTTGTTATACTACAGTCATTATTCATAATTTAATAAAAGACATTTTCGTATTTCTTAACCATTAAACTATCACAAATGCCATGAGGAAGAAAAAAATTGTTCAAAATCCAAAACTTGTATTAGACAAGAAAATAATTGCTTCCCTGAGTAGCAAGAAACAACCTAACGGTGCACGTTGTAATAGCTATGCATCCGGCCCATGTAATCCTTGCTCAGTAGAGGTTACCGTTACAGATGTTGTAATAGGGTGATTCAATTTACATTTTAAATTATATCCCTGGCTGAAGCCGGGGATTTTTTTGTAAATTGGGAAGGTTAACCAAATACCTTTAGAAGTTCAAAGCTAATCTCCTATGCCAAAAGAACAACCTTCAATTTTCGACAACAATTTCATACAGGAGACATTGATACGTCGTCGCCGGCTTATGCCATTGGCACTGAAAATATATGTGTGGTTTTTTATGCTGCTCCCTTTTCTTTCATGGGCAAGCAGCTCTTACTTTTTTTTAAATCATGAGATATCATACAATGTCGGTTCCATTAAAGGCTTACTCCTGGTTACTGCATTCGGAAGCCTGTTGTTACCTGCTTTGCGCTTTCTGTGCAACCTTTTTATTTTACTTGAAAAAAAATGGGCCATTCTGTTTGCATTGACAATAACAATCATTGATATAGTATTCTTGAGTTATTCCTCTATTAATATTCTATACTTAGTAAAGGCTGGCCTTAATGGCATATTAATTCTTAACATATGTTGGTGTGTGCTGGAAACCCCTTATCTGATTATGTTGTTTAAAATAAAAGGAGATTGGGAAAAAACACCTTCATCTATTAATCATCCCGATCCGTCGATAAAATAATGTTCGCATAACCATTTAGTATATATTGATTCCGGCTTAATAATTTGCCGCTTTGTGGTCATGAGAATGAAGGAACCGTTAAACATTACAATTATCGGAGGAGGTTTTTGTGGTATCATGACAGCAATAAATCTGATGAAGGATGATACACTCCCTCTGCATATTCATATCGTTAATAAGGGTTATCCAATTGCAAAAGGAGTTGCTTATGCTCCGCATACTTCCAGCCTGCTATTAAATGTACCTAATGGCAGAATGAGTGCCTACACTGATATTCCTGATCATTATGTACAATGGTTAAAAGCAAATGCTTTGTTTAGTAATGATGAAATAGCTACTGCGTTTTCAACCAGGGAACAATACGGAAATTATCTTAGCAGTTTATGGGAAGATGCTATAAAGGAAAAAGGTGCAAATACAGCTATTACAATTTATGATGATTATGCTTATGATATTATTGAGGACGGCGATCTTTTGCATATCCATTTAAAAGAGTCTCCGGTTTTAACCACCGATCTTGTAATCCTGGCAACGGGGAATGCTAAACCACGATTCCCTTTTAATATCAATTCATCTTTTAGAAATAGTAAACATTATTTTGGAAACCCGTGGAAAAAGGACTGTATTGAAAACCTGAACACAGAAAATGATGTGCTGATCATAGGAAATGGTTTAAGTATGGTTGACACAGTAATTGGCCTTACAGAAAATGGATTTGCTCAGAATATTCATACTGTCTCACCACATGGTTATCAGCTTAAACCCTGGAAGGGATCAACACCTCCTTATCGTGATATTAACTTCCTGACAACAATACTGAATCAGAATTTCGGATTACGAACGCTTGTTACATCCATGAACAGACATCGTAAAATAGCAGATACACTTGGTCAGTCTGTTTATAGTATGATAGATGTCTTACGACCTCACACACAGAAAATATGGCAGTCGTTAAGTATTAAAGAAAGGAACCGGTTTATTAAATATCTGAATCATATATGGGGTAGCATCAGACACCGGCTTCCCGATGAAATGCATGCATTCATAAAAGAGCATAAGAAGTTAATTATTCATAGGGGGCATATTGTTGATGTTAGTATGGCCGGAGACCAGGTTAAGGTTACACTTAGTGATAGCGGTTCTTTAAAACATTTGCTGGTACAAAGAGTGATTAATTGCACCGGACCAGAAACCAACATTCAATTATCAGAGAATGAATTACTCAGGAACCTGGAAAAAAGGGGACTGATTAGCGCTGATGTTTTTCATTTGGGTATAAATGCCCATCCTCAATATGGAAACGTCATGATGTCAAATGATAACTGTAAGCATAATTTATTTGTTATAGGCAATCATCTGAAGGGAGTACTCTGGGAAAGTGCTGCGATTCCCGAATTAAGGATGCAGACGGAAGCACTCTCAAAATATCTTATTACAAAATATAGTTAATTATTCATTTAAGGCATGATTCCAATGCATTGCTTTATATAAAGTTAATGCAGGCGTAAGATTCCGGTAACATTGGCATTTGACATTTGTGCATTCTTATATGCCACACTAAAATGTACCAAAATGCCTATTCGCCAAAAGGGAATGTTCTTTAGTATTATTTTCTGTCTAACAGCACTTTATTCAATGGCCCAGACTAACCTTGCAGGTGTCTCGGGTAAAATTAACGGGAAGGATGGTACGCCACTTCCGGGGGCAATTATATCAGTAAGAAATGAATCTACTGGTTTTCAAACAAAAGTAGTATCTAACGACAAGGGGGAATTTCTCCTGAAAGAGTTACCACTGGGTTCTCCCTACACTGTTACTGTTGAAGCAATGGGTATGGTTACCCAGAAGCAAACCGGCTATTCATTGAACCAGGGAGACCTGATCAAGGTAGCTTTTAAAATGGAAGATAAATCAACTGATCTTCAGGCAGTTGTTGTTTCTGCCGGTTCTCTTAAAAACAAAATAGAGAATATCGGGGCCGCTACAGCCGTAACAGCCAGGGATATTGCCAAGTTACCGGTGAACGGAAGAAACTTCACCTCACTGATGGACCTTTCTCCATTAAGTAGTGGAAGTAATTTGTCCGGACAGCTGGCATCTGCTACCAACTTCACTATTGATGGTATGGCTGCAAGAGGTACTATCTCCGGAGGACAACCTACCGGCGCTTATTCCATTACGATGGAAGCTGTAAGGGAGTTCCAGGTAGTTACCAACCAGTACGATGTTACCTATGGTAATGCAGGTGGTGGTACGGTAAGTACTGTTACAAAGTCTGGTACCAATAAATTACAGGGAAGCGCTTTTTCGTTTCTGCGTACAAACTGGTTATCCAGTCAGTATGGTCTGAACGGATTAAAACGTAATCAGAAATTCTCTACCTATCAGTATGGATTTTCAATAGGTGGGCCTATCATTAAGGATAAAGCACATTTCTTCTTAGCATGGGATCATCAGGAAGATTCACGCCCGTTATATATTGCCAATATACAATCGGCAGCTGATGAAAAGAGAAATAACGTAACACAGGCTACGCTGGACCAGTTCCTGGTTATAGCGAGAGGCAAGTATGGTGTTGCTAGTTCTCCTCAGTTCGGGCAGTTTGATAAAAAGAAAAATACGCATGCTGTTTTCGGAAGGATTGACTGGCAGCTGAACAGTAGAAACCTGTTGACTGTAAGAGACAATTTTATCTATGATATGGACAATCAGTCAGATGGGGATAACACTGCTATTAACATCTACGAAGTTTACAGCACCCGTAAGAGTATTAATAACAGTCTGATGGCGTCTTTACGTACTTCCATCAGTTCCAATGTAACCAATGAACTGAAATTGCAGCATTACTGGGAGTACAATAAAATGTTTGCCAATCCGCAACTGCCTGCTGATAATATCCCAAGAGCAATCGTACAAAGTATTAAGTCTATAGCCAGTGATAGTTCTACAGTGACTACTGCTATTCAATTGGGTGGACAACGTTACGGCGGAGACTATTTCAATAATAATCTTATACAGTTAGTAGATAACTTATACTATAATACAGACAAGTCGCACTTCACATTCGGTGGTGGTCTTACCTTTACCAATCAGAATTCTATTTATGGAAGTGAGACCAACGGACGTTTTTATTTTACGGGTCTGACTAACTTCGATAACCTTACCCCTTACCGTTTTGCGAGGGATATTTATTTATCAGATAATCATAATATCAAGTTTAATATTCTTGCTCCTAATGTGTATGCACAAATGCAGACGAATTTATTCCCTGGATTTGATGTGACTGTAGGTGTACGTGTAGATTATACGGACTATCTCAATAAGGCTAATTTCAACCAGACCGTATTTAATCAGCTTGGACTGAATACTTCTAATAAACTGAGAACTTTACAGGTTCAGCCACGTTTCCAGGCAACCTGGGACCTTGGACAGAATAAAAAAGATGTTATCCGTTTCGGTGCAGGTATCTTAGGTTCTGCACTGAACCCTTATTCCATGATCAACAATATGTTGTTTGATGGTTCTCATCTGGTGGGTGTTGATCTGACAGGTAGCCTGGTACCTACTCCTAACTTCCCCGGATATCGCCAGAATCCTGCAACCGCTCCGGGTATGGACCTGATTAATAATCCAAATATTCCTAAGCTGGCCACCATCAATATGAATGGTAAGGATGCAAAGGTTCCTACGGTATATAAAATGAATGCTTCCTATTCACACTTCTTTACAGAAACATTCAGGATGAGTGTGAACGGTTATCTGACCTTTGGTCGTAATAACTACACTTATTTAGATCGTAACATGGTAGATCAGCCTTATTTCCGTATTGCTGCTGAGGGTAATCGTGGCGTGTATGTTCCTGCTTCTACTATTAACACAACCAATGGTTCTGTAGACTGGACACAGGGTCGTAAAACAACTGATGTAGGTCGTGTACTGCAACTGGAAAGTAAAGGAAAGGTAAACCAGATGGCATTTGTAGTTGACGGAAGTTACCGCTACTTTAAAGATGGAGAAATTGCATTCTCTTATACCTGGAACGATAGTAAGGACAATACCTCTTATAATGGTAACGTGGCTAACACCGCAACACTTGTTCAGTATGTAAAAGATGATCCACGCGATCTTGGCAAGATGAGTTATTCTGATAACCAGTTCAGGAATAAAATTGTTGTATATGGTACTGCTCCTACTTTCTGGGGTGTTAGTGTAGGTGTGCGTTTCTCTGGTATAAGTGGTACACGTTATTCCTTTGTTGTTAACGGAAACGTGAATGGAGACTTTGTTGCGAGCAATGACCTTGCTTATGTATACGATCCTAAAGGTGAAGCCACTCCACAGTATTTAAAAGATGGTATTAATGCGATCCTGGCTAATCCGCTTGTAGAAAACAGTGCGAAAGATTATATCCGCAAAAACCTGGGAAAGATTGCTGAAAGAAATGGTGGTGTGAATCCTTTCTATGGCGTATTGGATTTAAGACTGTCTAAAAAGATAAAGACGTTCAAAAACCAATATCTTGAACTTTCTGCAGATATGTTCAACGTATTGAATTCTATTAATAAGGAATGGGGTGTAAATCATAATGTAACTTCAACGAGCTTATATACCATCAATGGCTTTGACCCGGCTACCAATACTTACAAGTATGCGGTGAATACCAATGCAGGTGTTTCTGCATTAAGTGGTAACCCTTACCAGGTACAGATAGGTGTTAGATACGGTTTCTGATAAGCATTAAATAAGCGAAAATGAAGAAGTTAATTATAGGATTGTGTTGTTTTCTTGGATTTCAACAGGTAAAAGCACAGACGGCCAAATATGTGGTGATGGTCACTGTTGATGGCTTCAGACCAGAGTTTTACCTGGATAGTACTTATGGTATGTTCACGGTGAGAGAACTTGCCCGCAATGGTGTTGCAGCAGAAGGTATGAATCCCGTGTTCCCTTCTGTTACTTATCCGGATCATACTACTATGGTGACAGGTGTTACACCTGCTAAACACGGTATTTATTATAATACACCATTTGAGCCGGAGGGACAAACCGGTAAATGGTACTGGGATTATAACCTGATCAAGGCTACTACTATCTGGGATGCTATGCACAAAGCTGGTCGTAAGACAGCCTGTGTACGCTGGCCTGTTACATTTAATGCTCCGATAGATTACCGTATTCCTGAGTACTGGAATTATAAGGATATGTCGGACAGTCGTGCTTATACAGCTGCTGCCACACAGCCATTGTCTTTATGGAAAGAAGTACAGGATAGCGCTACCGGGTATTTACAGCCGGATGATATCGGTGCTGAGCATAATGAGCTGATTGGGGATGAGAATGTTGCCAGGATGGCAGGGTATATCATCCGTAAGTATAAACCAGGGTTTATTGCGCTTCATCTGGCCTGTACAGACCATTACGAACACCAGGAAGGCCGGGAGGCTTATATGGTACGTGCGGCTGTTTCCGGGGCTGACAGGGGCATAAAAACACTGGTAGAGAGTATCCGTCGTGCAGGTATTACAGACAGTACGCTGATTGTGATATTAGGAGACCATGGATTTGAGAATATTTACCGCTCTTTTAATCCTAATTTCCTGCTGAAGGAGAATGGTTTGATAGGAGATGTGAAAAAAGGTGAATGGAAAGCGCAATTTCATACTTCCGGTGGAGGGGCCTTTTTGCAGTTAAAAGATCCGAAAGATAAAGTAACGCTGGAGAAGGTGAAGAGCATCCTGCAAAATGTACCGGATTCCCTGAAAGAATACTTTGCAATAGTAGATGAAGAGAAAATGGCGGCGATAGGAGCAGATCCGAATAGTCCGTTTGCATTGACAGGGTTAAATGGTACTTCTTTCGGTAGCAGTACTAAAGTGGTAACAGAAACTTTTGCTAAGGTAAAAGGTACCCATGGCTATTTCCCTGATCATAAACAGATTCAGACAGGCTTTGTAGCTTTTGGTCCGGGTCTTAAAAAAGGAGTGGTGATCCCTGTTATGAATATGACGGACGTAGCTCCTCTGATTGTAAAGATTGCGGGTATTGAATTACCTGGGATGCAGGGGAAACTGATTACTGAGTTTTTGAAATAATCAATCAAACTATTTCTATATGCAAAAGGGCTCCCGATGGGAGCCTTTTTGTATGTAATAAGGTGCTGACAGATCTTCTAAGGAGTCTCTGGGGAGTGTTCGGGGAGTCTCTATGTCTGTGTCACAGGTAGAACATACGTTGAACATACATAGAACAGAATACTGTGCTCTAAGTATGTTCAACGTACGACCAAGGTATGTTCAACGTATGTTCTACGTATAGACACTCCCCGAACACTCCCCGAAATCTAGTTAAATACTAAGTTTTTAAATGTTTGATAAACAGTTAATTAAGGATGCAGAGAAAGTTGCACCTTTTTTTATTTAATTTGAGGGGGTTATGAAAAAGCTAAATATTGTAGTGCTGTTACTGGTATTCCATGTAACCTTTGGACAGTCTACGGAATTGCAGTATCTCTCCGGTACAGGCAGTGACCATACCCTCAACTGGGAATTTTATTGTACTGATGGCAGTAATGCCGGCAAATGGACGTCTATACCGGTGCCTTCCTGCTGGGAATTACAGGGTTTTGGTAAATACGATTATGGCTTTGCCAAAGACAGCATAAGAGGAAAGGAAAGCGGTTTGTACAGGTACAATTTTAAGGTACCTGCCTCGTGGAGTAATAAAAAGATCAATATTGTTTTTGAGGGAGTGATGACAGATGCACTGGTGAAGGTGAATGGCCGGGTAGCTGGTGCTGTGCATCAGGGAGCGTTTTATTCGTTTAAGTATGATATCACCAGGTTATTAAAACAAGGGAATAACCTGTTAGAGGTAAAGGTGGATAAACATTCTGCGAATGCATCCGTGAATGAGGCAGAACGGAAAGGCGATTTCTGGATCTTTGGTGGAATTTTTCGCCCGGTGTACCTGGAAGCATTGCCATTATCTGATCATATAGAGAAGGTGGCTATTGATGCGAAGGCAGACGGCTCTTTTACTGCAAGGTTGGTGTTGGATAAACAGAAGGCAAAACAGGTGTCTGTGCAGTTGTATGATATGTCCTGCAATAAGATAGGAGAGCCTGTAGTGAAGATGGTGGGGGAAGAGATACATACTGTATATAAAGACATTCAGTTATGGTCTTCGGAGTTCCCGAATTTATACAGGGCAGAGATTTCTTTGCTGGATGGCACACAGGTATTACATACCGTGGAGCAGCGCTTTGGTTTTCGTACGGTGGAAGTACGGGCAAGAGATGGGGTATACGTGAATGGTGTAAAGATTAAATTCAAGGGAGTGAATCATCATTCTTTTCATCCTGAAAGCGGGAGGACAACGAGTAAAGATATCAGCATCACAGATGTATTACTGATCAAAGAAATGAACATGAATGCGGTACGTATGTCGCATTATCCTTCTGATGCACATTTCCTGGATATGTGCGATTCGCTGGGATTGTATGTGATGGATGAACTGGCAGGATGGCACGGGCATTATGATACGGAGATAGGTACTAAGCTGGTAAAAGAGATGCTGGAACATGATGTGAACCATCCCGGTATTGTATTTTGGGCCAATGGAAATGAAGGGGGGCATAATTTTGACCTGGATAGTTTATTCCCTTTGTCAGATCCGCAGTTGCGCCCCGTGGTGCATCCCTGGCAGTTATTTGGGGGGATTGAGACGCAGCATTACCGCGAATACAATTATGGTATCGGCAATTATGAAAATGGAAGAGAGATCGTGATGCCTACAGAATTTTTGCATGGGCAGTTTGATGGCGGGCATGGGGCCGGATTGGAAGATTACTGGGAGAAGATGTGGCATAACCCATTGAGTGCAGGTGGTTTTTTATGGGACTTTGTTGACCAGGGTATTGTTAGAAGGGATTTACATGATTCACTGGATACGGATCATTACAGAGCCGCAGATGGTATTGTAGGGCCTTATCATGAGAAGGAGGGCAGCTTTTTTACGATTAAAGAAGTGTGGAGCCCTGTTTATTTTGAGCGGAAGGAAATAACAAGAGTATTTGATGGACGACTGAATATAGAAAACCGTTATTATTTTACGAATACAGATCAGTGTAGTTTTTCCTGGACGCTAAAGAAGTTTGATGGCGGAGAAGTGCAGGGGATGGCAATAGCACCACATTTATTACCTTCTGAAAAAGGCGTGTTACAATTGAATTTGCCGGCAGACTGGCATGCTTATGATGTGTTGTATGTAACAGTAAAGGATAGATATCAGCGTGAGATTTTTACATGGAGTTTTCCGGTTGCGAGTCCTGCGGATATGGTAAAAGTAGATACCCTGACTAAGGGACGTGTGGAGATCAAAGAGCAGGATTCTTTGTGGCTGGTTGCTGTGGGGAAGATCAGATTATTGTTTAAGCATGGATTATTAAAAGAAGTAAGGAATAATGATGTGGTGATCCCTTTTGGTAATGGCCCTGTCTTGCAGGAAGGAGAGAACAATTTCAACGGATTTACACATCGTTTTGAAGGGGATAAGCTCATAATTTCTTCTGCTCTTGATAAGCTGCATTATAATACTTTACAATGGACCGTTTATCCTTCCGGTATTGTGAAGATGATGGTGAGATATTTTCCTGCTGCTTATTTTACTTCATTTGACGGGGTGAATTTCTCTTTTCCCGAAAAGGAAATACGCGCAGTGGAGTATATGGGGGACGGACCTTACAGGGTATGGAAGAATCGTTTGAAAGGTACCCGTTTTGGGGTATGGCATAAGGATTATAATAATACGGAAACCGGTGAGAGCTGGCATTATCCTGAGTTTAAAGGATACCATGCAAACATGTACTGGTGTAAGTTTATTACAACCACACAGCCGTTTACAGTATATACGGAAACAGAAGACCTGTTTTTACGTTTGTTTACACCTGCCTGGAAAACGGATCAGTGGCATAATTATGAACCTTTATTTCCTGGTGGAGACCTTTCTTTTATGCAGGGTATCAGTAGTATCGGTACTAAAACCCAACGTAATGAGACTACCGGCCCTATGGGTATGAAGAACATCTTTTACGATTATGAGAAAGATCCTTCCAGGGCATTACAGATAGTATTGTATTTTGATTTTTCCGGGAAGTAATATTTTTATTGTATAACTTACACTTATTGATTACCCATGTTATGAAAAACATCTTATTAACCCTTTGTCTGTTACTGTTGGGCATGTCATGCCTGTACGCGCAGCAAAATTCTGATAGTGCTTATAAGCGACCGCTTACAGCGGTGCTGGCTGATATTGAACAGCGATTCCGTATAAAGATCAGGTACTCACCTGCACAGGTGGAGAATAAATGGGTGTTGTATGCCGACTGGCGTTATCGTCCTACCCTGGAAGCTACTTTGGATAACATTTTGACACCGCTGGACCTGAAAGTAAAGAAAGAGAAAGAGGCTGTTTATAAGCTGGGTGAATATGAATATTATCGCTGGCCTGTAGCAGAAGGATGGGCAGAACTAGACAGGATTGCTGCGCAATACAGTAATATACAGCAATGGGAACAGCGAAAGAAACAATTGAAAGGTTGTATACTGGAAGCGCTACAGCTATCTCCTTTACCTGCTGCACCTGCATCTGCACCTATTATTACTCCGGAGAGAAAATTTGATGGTTATACTGTACGTAATATCGCTATTGAAATCCTGCCGGGAGTGTACATCAATGGTTCACTTTATAAACCTGCCCATTATAAGGGAAAGATCCCCGTCATTCTTAATCCGGATGGCCATTGGGAGAAGCAACGTTACAGACCCGATTGCCAGTACCGCTGTGCTTCACTGGCACGTATGGGAGCAATGGCATTCAGCTATGACCTGTTTGCGTGGGGAGAGTCCCTTCTGCAATTCGAAGTACCAGACCATCGTAAGAGCCTGGCGATGACGATACAGGCGTTAGGCACTATCCGCATTCTCGATTACCTCTTGTCTTTGCGTGATGCAGACACTGCCAGAGTTGGCATTACCGGTGGTTCCGGTGCTGGCAGTCATACGGTATTGGTAGCGGCGATTGATGAACGTATAAAGGTAAGTGCTCCTGTGGTGGCTATCAGCTCGTATTTCTATGGGGGATGTCCCTGTGAAAGCGGAATGCCCATTCATGCCTGTGGCGGCAGGACAGACAATGTGGAGATTGCTGCTATGGCAGCGCCACATCCACAACTGCTGGTAAGTGACGGGCAGGACTGGACAGATAAGACACCGGAGCATGATTTCCCTTATCTGCAGAAGGTGTATGGCTATTATAATAAAAGCGGGAATGTTTCTAATGTGCATCTGCCTGCGGAAGGCCATGATTTTGGAATAAACAAGAGACAGGCAGTGTATGACTTTATGGCTAAATACCTGGGCCTGGATCTGCATGCACTGGATGAGTCGAAAGTAACCATAGAGAAAGAGTCTGCCATGTATGTGTTTGGGGAAAAGGGAGAGAAACTGCCGGCCAATGCGATCCATGGATTTGATCAGTTGCTGAAAGTGTTTTATAAATGAGATTAGTGTTTGTTATAACCTGTTTGCTGGCAATGCAATATGCCTGTGCTGCGGATATTTATGTATCACTGAATGGGAATGATAAAAATGATGGTACAGCCACAAAACCATTTGCCACATTACCGGCTGCATTACGTTTTGCAAGAGAATTAAGAAGATTGAAAGATCCTGCTATAGCAGGAGGGATACATATTATTATAAGAGCCGGAACATACTTTTTGTATGAGCCGGTATTTATTCGTCCGGAAGATAGCGGGACGGTTGATAGCCCGACGATAATAGAGGCTGCTGAAGGCGGGAAAGTAGTATTCAGCGGATCTATAGTAGTAAAAGGCTGGAAACGGGCTAAAACGGGAAATATGTGGGTGGCTGATGTACCCGGGGAATTGAATTGCAGGCAGCTTTGGGTGAATGGTCAGAAGGCGGTACGTGCCAGGGATAGTATGCAGCGTATTCTTTCCTGGAATCATGAGACGGAAGAATGCTGGATACCTGCGCCCGGGTTGCGTAGTATCAAGGGTGTAGAGATGCTGATTCATCAGTGGTGGGCAGTGGCTGTTCTCAGAGTGAAGGGGATGCGTGTGCAGGGAGATAGTGCGTTGCTGTCATTTTATCAGCCGGAGAGTAAGATAGAATCAGAACATCCCTGGCCTGCACCATGGATCTCGAAAGAGTCGGGGAATTCCGGGTTCTTTTTAGCGAATGCACCGGAGTTGCTGGATGAGCCGGGGGAATGGTATCTGGATACAAAGGCGCAGCAATTGTATTACTGGCCGCGTGAGGATTTGTCAACGGCTACAGTGGTAGCACCGGTGCTGGAAACATTGGTAAAGATGAGCGGGACTATTGATCATCCGGTGGCGTACGTTTCTTTTAAGGGGATTTCTTTTGAACATACGGGATGGCTGCGTCCTTCCAGACAGGGGCATGTGCCTTTACAATCGGGGATGTATCTGCTGGATGCTTATAAGCTGCAAGTGCCTGGTACTCCGGATAAAGCGGGACTTGAAAACCAGGCATGGGTGGGACGGCCACCTGCTGCAGTAGAAGCATCTTATACCTGGCATACTGCTTTTGAGGGATGTAGATTTGAACATCTGGCTGCTACAGGTTTGGATTATAAGAGGGGGAATCATGAGGATATTATCAGGGGTAACCTGTTTAAGGATATTGGAGGTACAGGGATTCAGCTGGGCGTGTTTTCTGATGAGGCGACAGAAGTACATTTGCCTTATCTGCCTTTGGATGTAAGAGAGGTGTGTAGTAATATACAGATAAGTAATAACCTGGTAACAGATGTTACAAATGAAGACTGGGGTACGCTGGGAATTAGTGTGGGTTATGTGAAAGATGTAACGATCACACATAATGAAATATGTGAAGTGTCTTATTCCGGAATTAGTATTGGCTGGGGATGGACAAAGACTATTAATGTAATGAGTAATAATAAAGTGCTGGGGAATAAGATTCATCATTATGCCAGGCATATGTATGATGTGGCGGGTATTTATACACTGTCTGCACAGCCGGGTTCTGTTATCAGTGGTAATTATGTGGATAGTATTTATAAAGCGCCTTATGCGCATATCCCTGCTCATTGGTTTTATCTGTATACTGATGAAGGAACCTCTTATTATACGGTGAAAGATAACTGGTGTCCTTCTGAGAAGTTTTTGCAGAATGCGAATGGGCCTGGTAATGTGTGGGAGAATAATGGTCCGCAGGTAGCTGATAGTATTAAAGCTGCGGCAGGGTTGGAATTACCTTACAGGTATTTACTCGCAGAAAAAATAAAGCATATTTATCCTTATGTACAGTAAAGCATAGTTTTATTATCTAGTTATAGAAATCCTTGTTATGAAAAATAGTATTCTTCTTTTTGTTATCCTTGTATCCTGTACTTCTTCCTTCGCCCAATCAGCAACCTGGATATGGTATCCCGGGGATTTTGAGATCTATCTGAGTAATCAGGTACAACAACGTCGTACAGACAGAGGTACACTCTCACCTGTCTTCTGGAAAATTGACAGCCATTATGCATTAGTAGATTTCCATAAAGACTTTACACTTTCCCAACCTGAAGATGTTAACATTTATGCAGAAGGGCGTTATAACGTCAGGCTGGATGGACAGCTCATTGAAGGTACTCCCCAAAAGATAACAGTGCCTGCGGGAAAACACAGAATCAATATAAAAGTTTTTAACCAGGCTAATGTACCAGCTATTTATGTATCTGGTAAAACAGTGTTTTCCGATGCTGGATGGCAGCTTACTTTTGAAGATAAAGTGTGGATTGATGAAGTAGGAAATGCATCAGATATCTCCGCTACCAGATGGTTGTATGCAGGACACTGGAATTTAAATGATCCCACTCATCCTCCATCCACTTTTAAATTACCTGTTATAGCCCAACGGCCTGTAAATACAGAAAGTAAACTGATTGATTTCGGTAAAGAAACATTTGGATTTATTCAACTGCATGGTGTAAAAGGGAAAGGCAATCTTACACTGTATTATGGAGAAAGTAAAGAAGAAGCATTAAGTGAAAAAGGCGCAGAAACGCTTGATAAATTATCCTTTGATCTTTCATCAAAAAAGGATTCTACCATGCCTGATTCTAAAGCATTCCGTTATGTAAATGTAGTAACAGATGGGAATATCAGTATAGATTCTGTTACCATGTTATATGAATATGCAGATGTAAAAGCAAAGGGAGATTTTAAATGTTCTGATGAAGAAATCAACAGGATTTATGAAGTAGCAAAGTATACTTTTCAGCTCAATACAAGAGAATTTTTCCTGGATGGGATTAAGCGGGACAGATGGGTGTGGAGTGGGGATGCTTATCAGAGTTATCTGATGAATTATTATCTCTGGTTTGATAATGAAACCGTATCCAGAACCTTGCTGGCCCTGAGAGGAAAAGATCCTGTAACAAGCCATATCAATACTATCATGGATTATAGCTTCTACTGGTTCCTGGGGATTTATGATTATTATTTATATACAGGAGATCAGACTTTCATCAAACAGTTTTATCCGAGGATGCAGGGACTGATGGAGTATTGTTTAGGCAGAAGAGATAAAGAAGGATTGATGGTAGGTATGTCTGGCGACTGGATATTCATCGACTGGGCGGATAAGTTAAGTAAAAAAGGGGCAGTAAGTTTTGAGCAACTGTTGCTCTGCCGGAGTTTAGAAACGATGGCACTTTGTGCGGATATTGCCAATGAAAAAACGGATGCAGAGAGATATAAAAAGTATGCTGCTGAGTTAAAGGCTAAATTATTTTCTTTTTACTGGAATGAAACAAAGCAGGCTTTGGTACATAGCCGGGTGAACGGGCAGCAAACAGAGAACGTAACCCGTTATGCTAATATGTTTGCTATCTTCTTTGATTACTTTAACCAGCAACAAAAGGAGTCTGTAAAGAAGTCTGTTTTATTAAATGATAGTATTCAGAAAATCACCACTCCGTATATGCGGTTTTATGAATTGGAAGCATTGTGTGTGATGGGAGAGCAGGGGTATGTGTTACGGGAGATGAAAGATTACTGGGGTGGGATGTTAAAACTGGGTGCTACCAGTTTCTGGGAAGAATATAAGCCTGATTTACATGGTGATGAACATTATGCTATGTATGGAAGGCCGTTTGGGAAAAGCCTTTGTCATGCCTGGGGTGCGAGCCCTATTTATTTGCTGGGAAAGTATTACCTGGGTGTGAAACCTACTTCTCCGGGTTATGGGACGTATGATATTCAGCCTGCATTAGGTGGGTTGCAATGGATACACGGACATGTACCAACACCTAAAGGAAATATTGAAGTAAAGTGTAGTACGAAAGAAATGAATATTACAACAGCAGAAGGAGTGGGTACCTTGCGTTTTAAAAGTGTTGTGAAGCCGGTTTGTACAAATGCGGTTATTAATAGTAAAGGAGATTGGTATGAGATGAGTATGGAGCCTAATAAAAATTATATTATAAAGTATGTGGCTGAGAAATAGTTTTTTTCTGATAATGATTTCACTGTCTGCTTTTGCGCAGAAAGGACTGGTGAATACTTTGGCTAGCCCTTATGCGAAGTTAAGCAGTGTAGATATGGGCAGTGTACAGCTGACCAAAGGTTTCTGGGCAGAACGTTTTGCCGTATGTAAAAATGCAATGGTGCCACATTTATGGGCTACCTATCACGATGCCACACTTTGTCATTCTTTTAAAAACTTTGAGATAGCTGCGGGACTGGATACCGGTTCTTTCAAAGGACCATCCTTTCATGACGGCGACTTTTATAAGACCCTGGAAGCAGTGGCAGGTTTATATGCTGTTACAAAAGATCCTCAGTTAGATAAGATGATGGATGAGGCTATTGCTGTGATAGCAAAAGCGCAGCGGGAAGATGGATATGTGTATACGAAGTCTATCATTGAACAAAAGCAGAGTGGTAAAAGAAAAATGTTTGATGATAAGCTGAGTTTCGAAGCCTATAACTTTGGACATCTGATGACGGCCGCCTGTGTGCATTATCGTGCCACGGGCAAGACTACGCTATTGCATGTTGCAGAGAAAGCAACTGATTTCCTGATTGGTTTTTATAATACTGCTACCCCCGAGCAGGCAAGAAATGCTATTTGTCCTTCTCATTACATGGGTATTGTTGAACTATACAGGACTACAGAAAATAAGAAGTATTTGGCGCTTGCTGAAAAACTGATTGATATAAGAGGTAAAACAGAAGGCACAGATGATAATTCTGACAGAGTCCCTTTCAGGGATATGAAGCGCGTAGTAGGGCATGCTGTAAGGGCTAACTATTTATTCGCAGGTGTTGCGGATGTATATGCGGAAACAGGAGATAGTAGTCTGTTATCTGCTTTAAACAGGATGTGGGATGATGTGGTACTCCGGAAGATGTATATCACCGGCGGCTGTGGTGCCTTATATGATGGCGTATCTGTAGATGGCATTTCTTATAACCCGGATACCGTGCAGAAGATTCATCAGGCTTACGGGAAGGATTATCAGCTGCCGAATTTATCAGCACATAATGAGACCTGTGCCAATATAGGGAATGTGTTGTGGAACCGGCGTATGCTGGAATTAACCGGCGATTCAAGGTATGCGGATGTGGTAGAACTGGCTTTATACAATAGTGTGTTAAGTGGCGTAAGTATGGATGGTGATAAATTCTTTTATACGAATCCGCTGGCAGCTTCTGCATCCTATCCTTATAACCTGCGTTGGTCCGGGGGGAGAGAACGATATATCGCATTGTCCAATTGTTGCCCGCCTAACCTTGTGAGGACGATTGCAGAGATCAGTAACTATATGTATAGTGTGTCTGATGATGGGCTGTATATAGACATGTATGGGGGGAATGTGCTGAAGGCTATTTTGAAAGATGGTGCTGCTATCAGTGTAGAACAGCAGACGGATTATCCCTGGGACGGACGGATTGCTGTTGTTGTGAAAGAGGCCCCGGTTAAGGAAACAGGTATTTTTATGCGGATTCCCGGATGGTGTAAGAAGGCTTCTTTATCTGTGAACGGGAAAATGGTTGAGGTGAAGCTGGGCGGGTATGCGAAATTGCTTAGAAAGTGGAAGACCGGTGATAAGATAGAGCTGGTACTGGATATGCCGGCGACTTTGATAGAGGCAAATCCTTTGGTAGAGGAAACCCGCAATCAGGTAGCAGTGAAGCGTGGCCCGGTGGTTTATTGCCTTGAATCAGTCGATTTAAAGGCAGGACAGCAGTTGTCTGATATAGTTATACCCGCAGATGTGAAATTGCAGCAGCAGCCCTTTAAAATAGATAGCGGGAATATGATGGCTTTAGAAGGGGATGTGAGATTATTACATAATGATTGGGGGAGGGAGTTGTATAAAACATTGAATGATAGTACTTTGACTATAAAAGTAAGGTGGATACCTTATTATGCCTGGGCAAACAGAGGGAAGAGTGATATGAGTGTGTGGTTACCTGTAGGCAGGCGTTAATAAAAAAATAATGGATTCTATTACCAGCTAACCAAGTTATCTGATAGCTTTGCAGAATATTGCATGTTCTAAACCCGGTCCTATACGGCTGGCAACACTTATCTATTATGTCACTTAGAGAAGTGAATTGAAATATTTTCTATCTTCCTATAGTTTTTTATACCCCTTATCTATTTCGAATAAAGACATTACTTCTTAAGAAAGAAAGTTATAAATATCTTATGTACATTAAATTTAACGGGTACATTATTCTGGCTGTTATTCTCTTATTTCAACTGACAGCCGATGGACGTACATTCAACAGTCCACGGGTGAACCAGGTAATATCCGGTTTAATCAGTAATGAAAAAGGAGAGCCTATTCCGGGTGCTGTTGTTACTGATAAGGCATCCGGAAAAACAGTGGTGGCAGATGCGGAAGGACATTATTCTATTGAAGTCACTGATGCGGAGTCTGTATTGGTATTTCGCTCTATGGGATATGTTGCTAAAGAAGTAAAAGCAGGTACTTCCAGTGTGCTGAATATACAACTGCTCACTAATGTAAAAGACCTTTCTGCCGTAGTGGTAACAGCATTGGGTGTGAAACGTGAGGAGAAAGCATTGGGGTATTCCATAGCTACACTGGATGGCTCGAAAGTGAATACCGTGAAAGAGGTGAATGTGGTAAATGCATTGTCTGGTAAAGTAGCGGGTGTGGACATCAGGAGCGCCAGTTCTGATCCCGGTGGGTCTGTGCTGATCACGATTAGAGGAGCTTCTTCTATCGCCAATAATAACCAGCCTTTGTTTGTAGTGGATGGAGTGCCTGTTGCATCAGCTAACAGGGCGCCTTCACAACCAATAGGACAGGTAACAGTGGATTATGGTAGTCCGGTGTCTGATATCAACCCTGACGATATTGCGACTATTACCGTATTAAAAGGCGCCAGTGCTGCTGCTTTATATGGTAGCAGGGCCGGGAACGGGGTTGTGCTGATCACTACTAAAACAGGCACAAAGAAAAAGAAGGAACTGAATGTGAGTGCGAACTTTACGGCGATGTTTGACAAAGCCTGGCAGTTCCCTCAGTTCCAGAATGAATATGGTGCAGGAGATGCAACAGGATCTATTGATCCTACCAATACTTTATCTACAGCCTCATGGGGCCCAGGATTAGACCAGGGGACCAAACATCTGCAGTGGAATAGCCCTGTTGATGCGAATGGTGATCTGGTACCTACTGACTGGGTATCTTATCCAAACAGGGTAAAAGATTTTTATCGCACAGGACAGACGTATACAAGCAATGTAGCGGTGTCTGGTAATAACTACCGGCTTTCCTATACAAACCTGCAGAATAGAGGGATTACACCTAATACCGATCTGGAAAGGAATACGCTGAGCCTGGCCACAGGTTATGAATTGAACCCTAAGATCAGGGTGACTTCCAATATCACTTACACCAATAACCATAGTAATAACAGACCTACGTTTAACCGTGGTAGTTCCAGCAGTATTGTGTATACCATGCCTGCGAATATCAACACGAAAGAGTTGAAAAATTACTGGATAAAAGGACAGGAAGGATTACAACAGTTTTCACAGGATGCAGGAAATACAGACAATCCTTATTTCGTGGCTTATGAGCTCACGAACGGATATACCCGTAATCACCTTACCGGTAATGTACAGGTGACTATGGAACTGATGAAAGACCTTACCCTGATGGCACGTACCGGCCTTGATTTTTATACAGAGACTGATGAGAGTAAACGCGCATTCAGTTCGGTTATGAATCCTTATGGCGGTTATTCTGTGGGTAATATATTCAGCAGTGAGCAGAATACAGATTTCCTGCTGACGTATAAAAAGACATTAGCGAAAGACTGGTCGTTCTTTGTTTCTGCGGGTGCTAACCGCATGGACCAGCATACCAACACTTCTTCGCAGACAGCCGGTGCACTGGTGATGCCGGGAGTGTATAATATTTCCAATGCGGCAGCAGGGACTATTACCAATGCTTCTTATAAATCAAAGAAAAGAATTAATAGCGTATATGGCATGGGAGAGCTGGCTTATAAAGGATATGCATATCTGGATTTAACAGCCAGGAATGACTGGTCAAGTACATTGCCTGCAAATAACAACTCTTACTTTTATCCCTCTGCCTCTTTAAGTCTGATTGTATCAGATATGTTCAACATCCAGAGCAAATTATTATCATTTGCGAAACTGAGAGTGAACTGGTCGAGGGTGGGTAAAGATACTGATCCGTACAGCCTTTATAATAGCTTCTATTTTAGCTCTCCAGATTGGGGAGATGTGAAGCTGGCGAACTTCAGTTCATTGCTGAAAAATAATAACCTGAAACCGGAGATTGCTACTTCTTATGAGGTAGGTACAGATCTGAAATTCTTCTCGGGCAGACTGGGAATACAGGCTACTTATTATACTACCGATAGCCGGAACCAGATCATACAAACGCCTACTACCATGGCTTCCGGGTATAGCGCTAAAATCATTAATGCCGGAGAGATCCGTAACAGGGGATGGGAGTTAAGTATTAATGGTACACCAATAGCGAAACAATTTATCTGGGATATTGGTGTCAACTTCACCCGTAACAGGAATGAAGTCATTAAACTGACGGATGGCATCACCAATTATCTGCAGGGTAGTGCAGAAAGTATACAGTACCAGATAAGGGAAGGACAGAAGATAGGAGATATGTATGGTAACACCTGGACGACGGTACCTGATGGCCCATTTAAAGGTAAGGAGCTGCTGGATAATACAGGGCATTCCCAGTATGCAACAGACCTGATCAAAATCGGGAATTATAATGCAGATTTCATGGTGGGCATCACCAATACTTTTACCTACAAACATTTTACTTTAAATACACTGATAGACTGGCGCCAGGGTGGTAAGTTCTTCTCTTATGTATATATGAACCTGTTGTCTGACGGACGTACGGTGAATACATTGAAGGGAAGGGATTTACAACATGGTGGTGTTAGCTGGAATGACGGTACTACAGACCGCACAGATGGAATGATAGAAGATGGTTATATCGCTGATGGGAATGGTGGTTATGTGAAGAATACGAACGTCACTGACCCGGAAGCATTTTATGGTGATTATTACTGGAGGATGCATTCGCGCAATACATTCAGCTCCACATATGTGAAGTTGCGTGAAGCGAGTCTGACATACCTGTTCAGTAAGCAGCAACTTGGTCACTGGCCGGTATCAAATTTGTCGCTGTCATTAATAGCGAGGAACCTGTTTAGCTGGACAGCAGCAGGGAAGGGGTATGATCCTGAAACGGCTATGTCTATCAATAGTGGAAGTATTACTCCGGGTACTACCAGCTGGTCATTGCCTTACACCCGTTCTTATGGTATTAAGCTGGGTCTTAACTTTTAAAATTTATCAGCATGAAAGCGATATATATACTGGTGCTGATGTTATTACTGAGTGCCTGTACAAAGAATTTTGATGAGATCAATACTGATCCCAATACAGCAACGACTATTAGTCCGCAGTACCTTTTATCCACTGCCCTCATTAAAACAGCTTATGCATACCAGTACGATGCATTTATGGGGAAACCTGCAGAAGCGGGGCGTTACATTACCAAGGTGAGGAATGAAGAAGATGATTTATTCGGATGGTCTGCTGAGAGCTGGGATGGTTATTACGGAGCGCTGTCTGTTAATCAACAGTTGTATGCATTGGCTGCGCAAAGCGGGATGAAACAGTATATGGCTGTATCGCAGATTATCAGGGTGTTTAACTTTGCGTATATCACAGACCTGTATGGAGATTGCCCTTATAGTGAAGCATTGCTTTCGAAGGATAGTGGTATTGTTCATCCAAAGTATGATCAGCAGGAAGTGATTTATGCGGATTTGCTGAAGACGCTGACAGCGGCCAATGATAGTCTGGCGAATACGGACCTGGCTATCAATAGTACCTACGATGTATTGTATAACGGCAGTAATCTGAAATGGCGCAAGTTTGCGAATGCATTACATCTTCGTTTATTATTACGTATTTCTTCTCATGATGCTACTGCTTTTACAGCGATGCAAACAATGTTAAGTGATCCTGCAAAGTATCCTTTATTTGAAAGCAATGATGATAATGCAGCAGTGAAATACCTGGGTATTACTTCTGCTGATAGCTGGAGTGGAGGGAATCTGTTGAACCAGGCAACTGAGGTGAATAAGTATAAACCAAGTAAGGAAATAGTGGACACATTATTATCTCTGAATGATCCGCGACTGGCAATATGGGTAGCGCCAGTGACTTCATCAACAGGTTATACTGTTGATGGTAATACCTATGTAGGTGTACCAAATGCCATCCCTGCTCCTTATGATTATAATGGGGGAGAAGCACATATTTCTGAATTGTCTGCTATCTTTTATCAGAATGCAAATGATTTGCTGAAGGCGAGTTTAATGACATATGCAGAGCAGTGTTTTATTTTAGCTGAAGCGGTGCAGCGAGGTGCTGTTACTGTTAGTGGTGAAACGGCGGCTTCTCTTTATTATAAAGGTATTATAGCTTCTATGAAACAGAACGGAGCTGATGTTGATACTTATATGGATCAACCGGCTGTGGTGTATAAAGGCACATTATCCCAGCTGATTACACAGAAGTGGATAGCTTCATTTTTGAAGGGAGCAGAAGGATGGTTTGATCATCGCCGTACAGGATATCCAGCTTTTGTACCAGGGCCATTGTCTGCCATACGCAGTATCCCTTCCAGGTATATTTATCCTACAACGGAACAATCTTATAATCTTTTACAGTATCAATCTGCAGTAGCAAGACAGGGGGCCGACCAGACAACTACGTTGATGTGGTATCTTAAATAGCAGGTTACCACTGTTAACAATTAATATTAATTTCATAGCCAGGATTGTGATAAATAGTTTGAAAATGATTACCTCGCACAAAAAATCACAGATGAGACTTTTCCTGTTGGGATGTTTAATGATGGGTTGTATAACAGCAAATGCACAGGAGGATAATCCTGATGCGGCACCGGCGGCGTTGATCCGTGGACCTTATTTACAGGTAGGTTCAGCAACCAGTATGACGGTGCGCTGGCGTACTGATGTAGCTACCCGCAGCAGGGTACGCTATGGCGTTGAAAAGGCAGATCAGTTTGTGGATGATTCCATTTTACGTACGGAACATATTGTTACGGTGAAAGGTTTGCAGCCGCATACCCGTTATTACTATACCGTTGGTACTTTTACAGGTGTTTTGCAGGGAGATAAGGAGAATTACTTTTATACACTGCCGGAGACGGGTAAAGCTGCTATATACAGAATCGGTGCTTTCGGGGATTGCGGGAATAACTCCGTGAATCAAAGAAATGTAAAAGCGTCTGTATTGAAATACCTGGGTGAGAATTATATGGATGCCTGGTTACTGTTAGGGGATAATGCTTATAACAGTGGAACAGATGCAGAGTTTCAGGCTAAGTTTTTTAATATCTATAAGGATGATCTGTTGAAGAAATATCCGATGTTCCCTTCACCAGGCAATCATGATTATAATGATAAGGATTTCCCGGGAGCTGTTGAGATGGCGCAAAAGACTCATCAGACAGCTTATTACCAGAACTTCTCTATGCCAACACATGGAGAGTCCGGCGGAGTAGCTTCCAATACACAGGCTTTCTACTCTTTTGATGTAGGTAATATCCATTTCTTATCACTGGATTCTTATGGGATGGAAGAGAACCAGTATCGTTTGTATGATACACTGGGACCACAGGTACAATGGATAAAACGTGATCTGGAAGCGAATAAAAACAAACAGTGGATAGTGGCTTACTGGCATCATCCTCCTTATACCATGGGTTCTCATAATTCTGATGATACAGATGAACTGACTGCTATCAGAGAGAATTTCATCCGGATATTAGAGCGGTATGGTGTGGACCTGGTATTATGCGGGCATAGTCATGATTATGAGCGTTCCCGTTTAATGAAGGGGCATTATGGTAAGGAGGCTACTTTCAGCGCTGCGTTACATAATCTTAGTAACTCTTCCGGTTTATATGATGGCAGTGAGAATTCCTGTCCGTATGTAAAGGATGCAAGCGGTCGGGGTACTGTGTATGTAGTGACTGGTTCATCCGGTAAGCTGGGCGGTACACAACCTGCTTTCCCGCATAATGCGATGCAGTATTCCAATGCTACAGAAGGTGGCGCCAGTTTACTGGAAGTGCAGGGTAACAGGCTGGACCTCAAATGGATTTGTGCAGATGGAGTGATCAGAGATCATTTTACTATGATGAAAGAAGTAAACCAGCATAAGGTGATTAAGGCGAAAGCAGGAGAGCAGATTACGCTGACAGCCTCTTTTACAGGCAATTATAAATGGAGTGATCACGTAACGAATACACGTAGTATTACTATTACACCAAAGATGGGAACATCTTCTTATTTTGTGGAAGATAAAGAGAGTTGTGTGAAAGATTCTTTTACCATCATTGCTACTAAATGAAGATAATTTTTGTCCTTTCCGGTGTTTGCCTGTTTGCGGCTATGACGCTGGCTTTACCGGGAGGGACGCCCACACGTATCACTGATTACGTGAAAAAGACACAGGTTACTTTCAGTGCAAAGGCTACTGCTATGCAGCAGGCTATTGCACAGATAGATGCAAATGATACGGTTACACTATCCCGTGCTAAAGAGGCTTTGCGCGAATGCAGAGTTAGTTATAAACAGCTGGCGTTTTTTATGGAATACTTTTTTGCCAGTGAGGCATATGTATTCAATTCTCCACCCAAGTATGAAATAGATGAACCTTATATAGAGTATGAAGCTCCGGTAGGATTACAACAGATAGAATCATTGTTGTATGATTCTACGGTGTATTCCAGGAAAAAGGAACTGATGGCGCAGGCAGAGGTAGTGGCTAATACGGCTGCTGATCTGCCTTCGTTGTTATATCACTTCTCTGCTACGGACGGGCAGGTGTTTGAGAGTGTGAAGCTGGAGCTGATCCGTATTATGACCCTGTATATTTCGGGTTATGATGCACCTTTACTGAAGAGCGGAATAGAGGAGTCCAGGGTTGCTATGGAAGCAGTGAACGAAGTGGTGCTGCCTTATACGACTGCCAGTGACAGTATAGGGTATTCTCTGAGGAAAGCGATAGATTATCTGCGACGTGCTAAAGATTTTGATAAGTTTGACCGGTTAACTTTTTTAGTGGAGTATGCTTTGCCTTTAGAAAGGCAGTTGAGTGATTTTATGCATGCTAAGGGGTTTGATGTGCATAGTACTCCGGCATTGGATGAAGACCAGTTGTTTGGTAAGAATGCTTTGAGGAAAGCTGCATTTCCTGGTGGAGAAAATACAGGAGACAGTGCCTTAGGAAGACGACTGTTTTTTGAGACAGCTTTATCCGGGAATAATACACGCAGCTGTGCTACCTGTCATCAACCGGATAAACATTTTACAGATGGGTTAGTGAAGAATGTTGCGCTGGATAGTGGGTTACTACCCAGGAATACACCTGGTTTGTTATATGCCTGTTTTCAATATTCACAGTTCTGGGATGGACGGGTGAAGAGCCTGGAAGAGCAGGTACTTGCCGTGATGCATAGCAGGCAGGAAATGGATGCTAATGATGATACAGTTATTCACCGCCTGCAGAAAGTATATAAGGGCATTACCATGGATACGGTGGTACATGCACTGGCTGCTTATGTAAGAACATTATCGCCTTTTAACTCTCCTTTTGATCATTATATTAATGGGGATCGTGCTGCTTTAACGGCTTTGCAGAAACAAGGGTTTAATCTGTTTATGGGAAAGGGGCAATGTGGTACCTGCCACTTTGCACCGTTGTTTAATGGATTGACACCGCCTTTATATAACCGGACTGAATTTGAGGTGTTAGGTACTCCAATGAATGAAGACTTATTACATCCTGTTACAGATATGGATCATGGTCGTTATTCTTTTTTCAAAATAGGGTTTTATGAGGGAGCCTTTAAGACACCTACAGTGCGTAATGCCGCGGTAACGGGACCTTATATGCATCATGGAGCATTTAGCAATATGGATGAGGTAATAGATTTTTATGATAGGGGCGGAGGTAATGGAATAGGATTGCCATTGTCGAATCAGACGCTGGCTACTAACCAGCTGCATCTGGACAGTACTGAAAAGAAAGCGATTATTGCTTTTATGGAAGCGCTTACTGATGAATAGTTGAGAGTATTATTTGAGCTTGTTCTTACGCATGGAGTATTTGTAGAAATCTTCCACTTTGGTCCTTGCCCAGGGTGTTTTGCGTAAGAATTTTAAACTGGACTGGATAGAAGGGTTACTTGTAAAGCAGTTGATCCTGATTTGTTGTCCCAGTTCATCCCACCCATAACTTTCCACAAGATGTGTAACGATCATCTCAAGTGTTAATCCATGAAGTGGATCATTGGACATAGTTTCTAACGGCATACGTTCTCCTTTGGCACAAAGATAAGGTTGTGAATTGGTATTTGTTTTTTGTACTTTGATCAGCAGAACCATAATCTCATCATTTTGCGAATTATTCCCCGTCTATGTTGTGCTATCCTGCCTATATTTCCATTGGTGGCTGTAGCGCAAAAAAAGAACGAAGCCTTTCAACTGCATATACGCCGTGCCACTTCTCCTGTAAAGATCGATGGTGTGATGGATGAGCCGGCCTGGCAGGCTGCTGATGTAGCTACGGATTTCCACATGATATTGCCTATGGATACCAGTTATGCCAATGTACGGACAGATGTACGTATGGCCTATGACGATCAGCATATTTACCTGCTGGTGGTGAACTATAACGGGGCGCCGGGGCCTTATATGGTAGAATCCTTAAGAAGGGATTTCGCTTTTCTCAAAAATGATAATTTCCTGCTTTTCATGGACCCTTTTGATGACCAGACCAATGGTTATTCCTTTGGGGCAAATGCTGCCGGGGCCCAATGGGATGGGATTATGTATGATGGGGGCAAGGTTGATCTGAGTTGGGATAACAAATGGAGTTCAGTAGTCAAGAACTATCCTGATAAATGGATTTTTGAAGCAGTGATCCCTTTTAAGACGATCCGTTATAAAAAGGGGATCAGCAGATGGGGGATCAATTTTGGCCGGAATGACCTTAAAACCACAGAAAAGAGTAGCTGGGCACCAGTCCCCAGGCAGTTCCCTTCGGCTTCTTTAGCCTATACCGGTGTGTTGGAATGGGATGTACCACCACCAGACCCCGGGCCTAATATTTCGGTGATTCCTTATTTGTTGGGTGGTGTGAACAAGGATTATACAACGGGGAAAAAGGAGCATTACAGAGGAGATGCGGGAGTAGATGCAAAAATAGCCGTCACCTCTTCCCTGAACCTGGATCTGACGGTTAACCCCGATTTCTCGCAGGTAGATGTAGATAAGCAGGTAACGAACCTGGACAGGTTTGAGCTGTTCTTCCCGGAGAAGCGGCAGTTCTTCCTGGAGAACGGGGACCAGTTCACCAACTTCGGGTACAGCACTATCCGGCCTTTCTTTTCCAGGCGCATAGGGTTGGGAGTACCTATCCTCTTTGGCGCCAGGCTGAGTGGTAAACTGGACAAGAACTGGAGAATGGGATTGATGAATATGCAGACGGATGCGGAGGCATCTCTGGGCCTGCCTTCCCAGAATTTTACGGTAGCCGCGTTACAAAGGAGGGTGTTTGCAAGGTCGAATGTGGGGTTGTTGTTCATCAATAAGGAATCTATTAATTATCATCCTTCAGAAGATAAACCTGTGTATTCGCGCTATAACAGGAATCTGGGGATGGAGTATAACCTGGCCTCTTCCAATAATTTCTGGACGGGGAAGGCATTGCTGCTGAAGTCTGCGACTCCGGGTAAAACAGGGCACGACTGGGTACATGCTGCGAATCTTCAATATACCAGCAGGGTTTGGAATATAAGCTGGCAGCATGAATATGTAGGGCATAATTATAATGCAGAGGTAGGGTATGTACCCCGTCAGGGGTATATCAAGTTGTTGCCACAGGTAACACGTTTGTTCTTTCCAAAAGCAGGGCCAGTGCTGAGTCATGGGCCACAGGTGCAGCTAACGAATTTCTTTGATGAGCATATGAAGCGTACAGACAATGAGTTGTTGTTGTCTTATGGGATTGTGTTCCGCAAGCGGAATACACTGAGTGTATGGACTACGAACAGTTATGTGCGTTTGCTGCAGCCGTTTGACCCGACGAATACCGGGAAGGATAGTCTGGCTACAGGAACTGTGCATAGCTGGAACACAGTAGGTGTGGATTATGTATCCAGACCGCAAAGTCTTTTCACGTATTCTTTTTCCGGGCGTTATGGCGGTTATTATGCAGATGGGACGCGACTAACACTGGGCGGGGAGCTGGGCTACCGTTTTCAACCGTATGTGAGTATTGCGCTGAGTACAACTTATAATGATATCCACCTGCCGCAGCCCTGGGGCAGGAATGCCTTTCTGCTGGCGGGGCCCAGGCTGGATGTTACCATGACCAACACGCTCTTCTTTACAGGTTTTATGCAGTATAATGAGCAGTTGAAGAATATGAATCTGAATACGCGTTTGCAGTGGAGGTATCGTCCGGCATCTGATCTGTTCATTGTATATACGGATAATTATCTGCCCGCGCCTTTGGCGATTAAAACGAGGGCGTTGGTCATAAAGCTGGTGTACTGGTTGAATATCTGAATGTAATTAAATTAATATATGACTGCTGAGCGTGGCTCTGCGCCCTATAGTATTGAATGTTGCTTGACAAAGAGTTATTTTTTTTGTACCTTCATATAAATCACGTTGTTCGTTCCACTTACTTTTATTTCACCCGGAACGGATATAAATGATAGCAATTACACTATGGGTAGATCACAAGAAACTTTCAGTAAAAAAGAAAACGAAAAGAAAAGATTAAAAAAGAAAAAAGACAAGGAAGAAAAGAAGGCCGAAAGACAAGCCAATTCAAAACCAGGTAAAACACTGGAAGAAATGATGGCTTACATCGATGAGAATGGTAACATTTCATCAACTCCACCAGATCCCAAGAAAAAGAAGATTATCAGAAGCGAAGACATCCAGATTGGTGTTGCAAAACAGCAACCTATGGATGAGGCTGAACTGATCCGTAAGGGAGTGGTTACATTCTTTAATGAATCCAAAGGTTATGGCTTTATTAAAGACCTTCAGACTCAGGAGAGCATATTTGTGCATATCAATGAGCTGGTGGATGCGATAAAAGAGCATGACAAAGTAACCTTTGAAGTGCAGATGGGACATAAAGGCCCGAACGCAGTATCAGTGAAAAAGAGCAGTTAAGTAGACACCGGTCTTTACTTTCAATATCTTTTTATGGTATTAAGGTACCATAACGGAAAAAGTTTGAAGTAAGGTGAATAATATTATAGCCTGAAAAACCGTCCTTATGGACGGTTTTTTTATTGGGGAAGATATTTGATAAGTGATCTTCATTAAAGAATTTAACCCAGTACAAACCTGTAGCCCACACCCTTTATTGTTAATATTTCCAGGTTTTCATCTTCTTTCAGGCACACGCGCAGCCGGGTAATGTATACATCAAGATTACGGCTATTGAAAAACGAATCATTGCCCCATAACAGGTTGAGTATGCTTTTCCTGTCTATGATACCATCACGGTTTTCGTATAATAACTTAAGTAATTCACTTTCCCTGTACGATAGTTTTTTCTCTTCACTTCCATTTGTCAACAGCTGGCGGTTAGTATAGAACCTGAACCTGCCTATCCTGACATAGTCGACAGCAGGTGAAGATGACCGGTCTGTTTTACGTAATACATTATCGATGCGTACAATCAGTTCTTCCAGGCTGAAAGGCTTACGGATATAATCATTGCCACCCAGTGTAAAGCCCTTTACGAGATCGGCCGTTTGTGTTTTGGCCGTCAGGAATAAAATGGGTACCTCCGGATTGAGGGCACGTATCTCTTCCGCAATTTCAAACCCATCTTTATTGGGCAGCATTACATCCAGTATACATACTGCGGGTTTTATCTGTTTATACAGTTCCATCACTTTAGCTCCGTCACATTCCATTATCACCTCAAAGCCTCTGCCCTGTAAGCTTTCCTTCACAATTTTCCCCAGGAATAATTCGTCTTCAACATATAAAATTTTAATACTCATTTAATCCTGTTTTGAACTTTACAATCCGTCCCTTATCGTAATGAATAACTGGTGCTTCTGCAAAGGGAAGCTTAACGGAAAAAGTACTGCCTTTATCCAGCTCGCTTTTCACCTCTATAAAACCGCCATGGCGTTGTAATATATGCGACACATAACTTAAACCAAGGCCATATCCTTTTATATTATGCCGGTTGCCACTGGGTACGCGAAAGAACTTTTCGAATATTTTGCTTTTGTATTCCTTTGCAATACCTATCCCGTTGTCTGTTACACTTATTTCCAGGTATTGTGAATGATCAATGATATGAATAAGGATTTCCGGGTCTTTAATGCTGTACTTCAAAGCATTGTCCAGCAAATTATAGAGTACACTTGTCAGATGAAGCTTGTCGGCCGTAATGATAAAATTTTTACCTGTTGTTTCCAGTATTGTGATGGCCTTTTGTTTTTCAAACTGCAACTTCATTGAGAGCATTACTCCTTTGGCCAGCTCTACAAGATCAAACTGTTCTTTATTTAAAGCGATTTCTTTATTCTCAAACATTGACAGCTTTAATACTTTATCTACCAATAAACCCAGTCTTTGCATTTCACCGGCCGATATATCAAGATATTCGTCTGTTCTTTGCGGATCATCCAACACATTAAAACTCCTTAAGGCTTCTATGGCTACACTTACGGTGGCAATAGGTGTTTTCAGCTCATGTGTCATGTTGTTGATAAAATCATTCTTAAGCTGTGCCAGCTTTTGCTGTTGTTTCAGGTTCCTGTATAACAGTAGAAATGAAAATATAGTGACACCCAGCAATAGAAATGAGATCAGGATAGGCTGACTGATACGCTTCAGCAGGTACCAGGTATTGTTGTCAAATATAACCTGGTATCTGACAGGTTTTGTAAAACCAATGGTAACGATGTTGCCTTCCAGGTCGTCCGGGACTAGTGCGAAATCTGGTTCAGCGGGACCTAGTTTAGCGGTATCGGCAGGAAGGATATTTATGATGAAAGGCAAATTTATCTTTTCTCTTTCCAGTGCTTTATGGTATCGATCGATCACTTCTTTTACAGTAATCGAATCGCGCAGTGAGTCTACATCTACCAGGAAATCAAACACTCTTCTTCCAGGCACCGCTTTATTTATCCTGTATTGTACATTAAAGGAATCCCTCTCCGGACCCGCAAGGTCTGCTCTATTCATCGCTACGATCATTGTTTGCCTCAGCGCTGGTTTTGCAGAGGAAGAATCCCTTATTTTTTCTCTCAGCACATTTGATATGCCGATCACTCCTTCACGATCCTGTACACGGATATTGATCCCGGAATCCATTTGTAACTTGGCTGCCTGCAGCCGGAAGATCGTCTCTCTGAAAAGTACATTGGTCCGGGTGGTAAAAATCCTTTTTTCTTCCTGGTAATTCTTATGCAGCCAGTATCCCTGGAAAACTGTGATAGTCACAATAGTCAATGTAATCAGAAAAGCCGTAACCGGTATGGAAAGTTTATATCGCACCTGGTTGTATGGTTTATTATAGCAAATGTATCATTTCCTTTTTCCCTTCAGCAAGCACATTAACCTTAATTAACATTAAAGCAAGGCATGTTAACCTCTGTTACGGCAAGAACCGGATAGCTTTATTTTCTTAAAAATACACAGAATGAAAAAGATATTTTTTACATTTTGCATGGGCCTGGCACTGATGACTGCCAATGGCCAGCAAAAACAAGGCAGGGTATTGTACGAGCGTACAACACAAATGCAGATGCACATCAAGGGTATGGGTATGAGTGAAAGTGAGGAGCAGCTTCTTCCCCGTTCACTCAAAGACAAACTGGAAATATTGTTTGACAATAACCAGTTGCTGCGCCGCGCAGTGGTGGATGAAACGCCTGAAGAGTTTACTCAGGAAGATGGCGGTATGCAGCTTCGTACGGTAATAGCCGATGCCGATGATGTGACCTATATTAATTTTGCCACCAGCCAGGTGATAGCACAACGCGAATTTGCTGCGAAGAACTATATTATTGCCGACAGCATCCACAAGCTGAACTGGAAACTGACCGGCGAAACCAGCACTATTCTCGGTTATCCCTGTCAGCAGGCAGTGGCCCAAAGTATTGGTAAGCGCAACATCACCACCATGGAGAACGGGCAGATGAAAAAACAGGAAGTGCCGGATACATCCAATATCATGGTTTGGTTCACGCTTTCCATTCCGGTACCGGCAGGGCCTGAATATGAAGGACAATTACCAGGCCTTATCCTCGGTATTGACATTAATGCTGGTCGCATTGTTTACAAGGCGGTTGAAGTATCTCCCCAGGTTGATGTAGCGGCTATTAAACAGCCCTCAAAAGGGAAAAAAGTAACGATGGAAGAGTTTAATAAAGAGCGCGATAAAACGGTGGCAGAAATGCAACGTAATAATACAGGGAGAGGAAGAATGATCCAAATCAATTAACAAACAGCAGGGCTGTTTCAAAAGTAACTAATAGACCCTCGATACGTTTACTGCAAAACATAATAGGCTCCGTTAGGAGCCCCGTGTTTGTAGCAATAATTTATCTTCTACATAATAGACTCCGTTAGGAGTCCCCTAAAATTGCTAATATCAGGGGACTCCTAACGGAGTCTGTGTTTTGTTGTTCTATTTATTTTCTACAAACACGGGGCTCCTAACGGAGCCTTAATACTTTTGATAGCCTGATTTTTCTTTACGTATTACTGTCGTATAATTTTCATTCCGCCATCTGGTCTGACACTTGTAAGACCGTTTTTACTCAGGCTATAAGTAAAGCTCAGGAGAAAAAAGCGCTGCAGGTTTTTTATCCGGCTGTCTTCGATATAATTCTGGTTGCTGGTACGACTGATCCCTATATTTTCATTGAGCATATCAAAAACACTCAGTTTTAGCTCCCCTCTGTTAAAACGCAGGAACTGGCGGCTAACAGCCATATTCCATAATGGTACCCTGGCATTAAAGCCCTTCGCACGCTGGCTGTTAACAGTATAAGTAAAGCTGGTGGTAAAGTAAAAACGGGATGGCAACTGACAATTGATTTCACCTTCATATTGCTGTGAAAAATAGCTGGTGTTAAGGGCAGCCTGCAATGAATAGCTGGTTTTATAATAATTAAAGCCACCGCTTAACGACAGGTCTACTTTATCAGAAGGATTCAGATCGAAGCGTACCTCAGGCCCCAGGCTAATGGTACCTATGGTATTAGCCACGGTATTAATGAATTGTTTCGTTTTTCCGTATCCCATATTGCTGCTGAAATTAACCGAACCTTTCAGCAAACGGAGTGGCAGGCCAAGGTTAAAATTACCAGTCATATTGTATATCCCGTTTACATTTACCGGGCGGGTATATTTAATACCGAGAGTATCCACTACATCGTAGTTCACAATTTTGTGCTGTGTTTCCTGCAGGTTGAAAAACGCAAACAGGTTTTTATTTTTGAAAGGGTTCACAGATATAAAATTCAGCTGTACCGCATGTGTAAACTCCTGTTTCAGATCAGGATTTCCTTCGCGGATATTGAGAGGATCAGTAATATCAGGTACCGGTTGCAGCTGTGACATATCAGGCTGTCTGGTAATAGCCGCATAGTTAATACTAATATTGCGGTAGCGGGTGAAATCGTATTTAAACCGGAGCGATGGCAGCAGGTTATAGAATGTTTTATGAATAACCGAATCGCTGGTACCAGCGATGATCTTACCTTTTAACTCCGCCTTTTGCCAATTCAAACCGGCAGCGAGGCTGAATTGTTTCTGCTGTGTGCGTAGACGTAATCCTGCATTCGTATAATCGTAAGTATTTTCGAAATTGTTGGTCAGGCCCGTATTCAATTGATCAAACTTCCCGCTTTGCCCGTTATAGTCATATGTTACCTTATCAGACGTACTGCTGGAATTGCTTCTGCCCAGGCTGAATTCAAGCAGTGAACGTTTAAACAGCGGTTCTGTATATACGGCACGTATGGTATAGCTGTTCAACGCACCCGTTACAACATTACGCTGATTGATGGAATCAATTGAGGTGCCATGATTGTAAAACTGGTTTATAGAAAGCAGGCTACCATTGCTTTTGCTGTTATTGAAGCTGTTTTGCAGGCTGAGTGAAAACGTCCGGCCCCGGCGATGGAATTTTTTCCTGAACAACAGATCATTGCGGAAATTGCTACCATAACCTGAGGAATAGTTATTGCTGAAGCCCTGGTTAGCCAGTTGTTTATCTTCAGAAAGTGTTTCATAATTGCTGTAACTGTTATTGCGGGTTTCCTGGTAACCAATGGAAGGTGATATTTTGAGTGAATGAAAAGAATCGATGCGGATATCTGCACTGAGATTAAGGCGATGGCTGTTATTAAGGTTATCACTGACGGCATGCTGGTTGTAGTAATAAGAAGAATCGGGCAGGAAATACTGGCGTCCTATCGTACTTTCCTGGTAAGGGTTGTAGCGGTTGTAAAAATAATTGCTGGTGAAATCAGTGTTATTCCCGATGATGTTATTGTAGTTAAATCCGCTACCCCAGATGGTCTTGATACCGTTGCTGTTACTGTTACCCATTAATGCAGTAATGGGATCATCCGAATTCAGGGATAAGTTCATATTTCCGTTGCCGCTTTGGCGCTGGCGATTCAGTTCTCCGGTAAAATTCATCAGGTCCATAAATGAAAAGCCTTCCGCGTTGGTATTATTAGCCATGCCAATGACAGAGAACTGCCGGGCCCCTTTAAAGGAGTTTACATTAAAACGTCCTTCATACCTGTCGTTAGTACCTGCTCCGGCAGACGCTTTACCAAACAGCCCTTTCTTTTTATCCTGTTTCAGTTTCAGGTTGATGGTCCTTTCACTATTGCCATCGTCGAAGCCGGTCAGCTGAGCAGCATCGCTCAGCCGGTCGTATACCTGTACTTTGTCTACCGCATCGGCAGGGAGGTTTTTAGTAGCGGTTTTAGGATCGGTACCAAAAAATTCTTTACCGTCTACCAGTACGCGGTTTACTTTTTGTCCCTGGGCTTTTACCGTACCATCTTTATCCACCTGTATCCCTGGCATTTTCTTAAGCAGTTGTTCCACACTGGCATTGGGCTGTGTTTTAAATGAGCCTGCATTGTATTGAACGGTATCGCCGATAAGGGTAACAGGAGGAGCTTCGGCAGTTACCACCACTTCCTTCAATGTTATACTCAGGTCATAGAGTACGATGGTATTAAAGTGGACGGCAGGAGCTGCATCGGTGATGATGACAGGCCGGCTGGTATTGTGATAGTTTACATGGGTAATCAGCAGGCGATATTCTCCTTTGGCAATACCGGTAAGTACAAAATCGCCTTTGTTGTCCGTCATCGTAAAGCTGACCAGCGAAGAGTCTTTTTTCTGTAAAAGGGTAATAGTGGCTGAAGCAACGGGTTGCCTGGCTATACTATCGAATACGGTACCGTTAACAGAACCATTCTTTTGAGCGTGAGCAGCTATAGCAAAACAGCAGGTTGTCAGGAGTAAGCAGATCTTTTGCATGGAGTTTTTTTACTTCATAAACTGCTTACGAAAGTAGTTCCGCCATCTGCAAAAGCAGGTTAACAAGCCTTGCATTAATGTTAAGGAAAGTTAATGTTTGGTAATCCTTTTTTACAGTTGTCAGATGGGAAAAATCCCAATCAGGCATATTGATACATTTCAAAAAGAGCCGGGATACCTTCTCGCAACATCTAATCAGATAAATCCTGTACAACTATACTTTAGCCTGTTGCTACTTAAGTAATTCACCTGGCGACTGCCCGAACTGTTTTTTAAAAGCAAATGAAAAATGGGAGAGGTCTTCGAAGCCCAGGTGCAGATAAATTTCGCTGGGTTTCTGACTTTCATTCCGGATCAGGAAATACGCTTCATCCAGTCGTTTTCTTGTAAGCCAGTGCCCTGGTGTTTCATTAAACTGTTTTTGAAAGTCCCTCTTAAAGGCAGATAAACTTCTTCCCGTCAAAAAAGCAAAACGTTCCAGGCTGATGTTGAACCGGTAATTCCGGTTCATAAAAGCAGCCAGGTCTATTTTTTCCGGAGCGCCGAAATTGAACAGCACACCTGCCAGATCAGCATCATTTCTTAACAGGATCAGCAGCAGTTCTTCCCGCTTGATGTCGGCAAAGGTCTCATCAATTTCGGCTTCTCCCAGATAATATGGTTCAAGTGAGAGAATAAAGCTACGGAGCAGTTGATTGTCTTTTAAAAACAGGACCGAATCGTCATGATTTACGATTTTTACATCAGTAGGATGTCTTTCCAGAAATCTTCTTAAAAAAAGTTCATCAAGGGCGATAACGATCTTGTGGAAGTCGCCATCCTGAGGGCGCTTAACATAACGCAGCAAATGATTTTTTCTGGCAATACAGTAATCACCAGGATTCATCTGATAAAGTTTATCACCATTATAAGTCGTCATTGAACCTTTTAGCAGATACATGAAGAAATGCTCCGGAATCACCTGTTCCGGAGATATTTCAGGACCTAAATGACAAGACTGCAGACTTTGTGCTTTCACTTAAAACTGGATTAGTCCTTTCAAAAGTAATTATTTTCCCAGCGTATCAACACTTGCCAGAATTGCCTCTTCCTTACTTCGCGGAGTCCAGCCAAGTACTCTTCCCGCTTTTTCATTGGACATTGCGATATAAAGGGATTGATCCAAAGGTTTAAGATCAGCGATCTCTCCTGCCTTATCAGCTTTTTCTTTCCTTATCAGCTGTGCTACATCATAAAGACTCATCACACCTTCTGCAGTGGCCAGGAACCGTTCTCCTTTTGCAGCCGGGTGTGTCATTGCGAGTACATGTATCTCTGCTACATCACGCACATCCACAACACCAAAGGTGAATCCAGGGGTTTCTTTCATCTGACCATCGAGAATAGCTTTAATCAGGCCGATGGATGTAGAATAATCCTTTCCTAAAGCTGGTCCAAAAACACCAACCGGATTGATGACCGATAATTCCATGCTCCCGCCTTCCTGGTTTATAAAATCCCAGGCAGCCTGTTCTGCGAGTGTTTTAGACTTGATATAGGCACCGGTGGCCTTGTTCGCATCAGTCCAATCTTTCTCTGTAAACACATGCCCCTTTGGATCAATGCTATAACCAATGGCAGCAAATGAAGACGTCAATACCACACGTTTTACACCTGCATCACGGGATGCCCTGAGAACCCTCAATGCACCTTCCCGTGCGGGAATGATCAGTTCGTTCTCATCTTTAGGCTCTCCCATGGGGAATGGAGAAGCTACATGCAGCACATAGGTACAGCCTTTTACGGCATCGTTCCAGTTATTGTCGCTGGTCAGATCAGCCTCAACAAAGGAAAGATTTTCGAAAGAAGTAATGCCTGCTTCTTTGAGCATACTGATTACTTCATCTTTCCTGGCAAGTGAGCGCAAAGATGTTTTTACTTTAAATCCTGCTTTTAAAAGATACAGGATGCAATAGATACCGACAAATCCGGTACCTCCGGTAACTAAGACTGTTTGTTTTTCTAAATTTTCCATACAGCAAAGCTATCATAAAATTCATCCGGGTCTTTTGTTTAAAAGTCCATTTTTACTTTGTTCAGAAGTCCAGCAGGTAGTGGCTCAGTTTAATTTTTGGGTGCAGGGCGAAGCCCTTCAAAACCCCTTTAATTTTTTCTGATGATGCGAAGCATCATCAGAAAAAATTGCTCTTTGATCAAAATAGATCAAACTGAGTTTTTAAGTTTCCCGGATTAGTTTATTGCTCCTCAACAATCTGGAATCCCCAGGCTGGTAAGGTAATCTGGCTTTGCATTGCCACGTTTTCATCCGTAAGCAAAGCTATACCCCTGGGGTAAGGATAAATAAATGTTTTTGCTTCAGCAGAATAGTTGAAGTAATAATGAATGGCTTTGCCTTGTTGATTGGTACCAGATTTGGTAATCAATGGAAATTTCAATTCCTGGTCTTTCCCCCATAAGCCAGCACCTTTCACGGCATCTTCCAGGATTCTTTCGGTGATGGTGTTACTGGTCCCACAGCCTATATAAGTCGCCACTCCTTTGCCATAATTATTCCGGGTCACCGCTGCATATCTGCCCCATGCCGGATGGTCATACCAGGCCAGTACTTTGGCTGTTACAGGTGTGATCAGTTCCATCCATTTTTCAGCATAGTTCTGGGTGCCGGCATGAAAAGGGTCATCCTTCAGGCTGACTTTTTCAGGAACGGTGAACTGGGTATACATGATACCACAGGCCTCACTGATTATACCCGGCTGACGGACTGATCTTACTTTATTATGCTCATCTGCAAAGCCACTTTTAAAAGTGTATACGACATGGCCACCATTTTTTACAAAACGGTTTAAACGCAGTAACAAACTGTCAGGTGCAGCATATAATGCAGGGATCACGATGAGTTTGTATTTTTCTATTTGCGTGCTGGACGGGTCAATAAAATCAACACCGACGTTCATGTTATAAAGAATGTCGTACATCGGTCTGAGAATACCATTATAATTACCCGGACCAAAAGAATTGTATGCAGTTAACGCTTCATTGCTGAATAATATCGCTACATCATTTTTCTTTTTGAGATTGGCAAGATGAGCCCCGAGTTTTTTAAAGTCAGTACCGATCGTTTTAGCCTCATTGTAGGTTGGGTTAGGCTCGAAATCATGGCTGAGCAAGCCTTTCCAGTAAGTCTCCGCTGAATTGTGTATGGAATGCCAATGCCAGTAAGAAACCATATCGGCACCTGAAGCCAGGTGGCTGAAGGCCTGCAGCCGTAGCTGACCGGGATAAGGGACCCATTGCGGAAATCCCTGTGCCTCCGTTTCCATGACCAGGTAATTCTGTCCGCCTTTCATAGACCTGGCTACATCCCCTCCAAAGGAAATTTCTGCTCCTGTAAGTTTATCCTGTGATGGGTGGTAAATATCCACACCTGCGATATCAAGCACTTTGGCAGCAGCAAAATGATCTACCTCAGGTTGTATACCATAGGAATGCCCCTGCCAGTCAAAATCAAAGTTTTGTGTAATGAACTGATCGTTTCTTTTGTATTCACGAACGATCTTAGCCTGCCATGCGAGGTAGTCTGTAACCAGCGAACGCTGGAATTTGGCAAATTCTGCATTAAGACTGGCGTTAATGCTTCCATTAACGGAGGGAAAGTCGTCCCAGTTGTTGATCCGGTTACTCCAGTAATCCAGGCCAAATATCCTGTTCAAACTATCCAGCGAGGGATACCTGGCTTTCATATAAGCTACAAACAGGGCCTGCACATTTGGGCCGCTTGTCCCGTAAGACTTGGTCTCATTGTCTATCTGATATCCGATAATTGCCGGGTGATCCTTTATATGCTCAAGCATTTTGCGGATAGCTTTTTCAGCATAAGTTCTGAAATGGATGTTGGTGATATCCATATTCTGACGTGCACCGTATTGATTAGGCCCCCTGGAAGTAATGGCCAGCACATCGGGATATTTTCTAACCAGCCAGGTGGGTACTGCATAGGTGGGGGTTCCTATGATTACACTGATGCCGGCCTTATGCATCGCATTCAGCACACGGTCTATATGAGTAAAATCGTAAACCCCTTCCTGAGGCTCCATTGTACTCCAGGTAGATTCCGCTATACGAACAACGTTGATGCCAGCTTCTTTCATCATCCCGATATCCTTATCGAGGCGATCATAAGGCATGTATTCGTCGTAGTATGCAACGCCGAATAAGATCTTATTTTTAGGGGTTTGGGCAACGCTTGCAGCCGAATTAAAAATAATTGTGAAAATTACACTTATTGAGATGAACAAAGCATTTTTTCCCATACTGGAATTTATTTAGGTACTAAATTGGATCATCCAATTTAGTACATTGAAATTAAAAAATGTAATTACTCTGTTCAGTTCTTTATAAGATTACTATATGGGGGGATCTTACCGGAAGGCTTTGACAGGTAGCTGAAAAATGTTGATCATATCTTAGTGTCTAAAAGTGGGCATAATTATGCCCACTTTTAGACAAATTCACTTTAAAAGCTGTATCCAAAATGAACGGTGGGAAAGAAAGAGAGTGTCTTTTGCCGATACTCTTTTCCCTGGATGGATGCGGACTGCGGATTGAGGTTAAAGGATAAAAATGATACCCAGGGAAAGATGTACAGACCTTTGTAACTATTGCTTTTACTGCCTAACATCCATCGGTATCCTACTCTCATGCTCAGAGAGACATTCGTAAATCTTTTAGTAAGATCATTGTCAGAACCGGAATCATTTGATTTTGGAGAGACCCGCTCACGGGAAATATTAGATTCAATGCCGAGCAATAACCCTTTTCTTTTTTGGAAGAGATAATCCATTTTAATGCCTCCTCCGTTGCTTCTGATGTCAAACTCATCATAGCCTGAGAAAGAGGAGGGTTCCTGGATCCCGTATACTCCTGCATCCCACCGGAAATGCCCCGATTGGTAGCCTACATGGGCGGAATAACCGTGAAGGATAAAGGCGATTGGATCCACTTCGAGTTCAAAATGGTTGTCATTTTTTTTGGTCTGAGCTACTGAAATGCGAACGATAATAAAAGTCAGAATAAGGCAGGTAATGTATTTTTGAAACATATAAACTTTTGCGCAAAATTATCCATAGGCAATCAGAAAAGGCATTAACAATTGTAAAGAAATTACTTCCGGCTTATCCTTTTACGTATGCGACTCAGGGATACCGGAGTAATACCCAGATAGGAAGCGATGATATGTTGAGGTACCCGCTGCAGTAATCCGGGATATTGATTGGAGAATTGGTGGTAACGTTCTTCAGGGCTATCCAGCAGGTGGGAAGACAAGATACGTTGCCCATTGATAAAACGTTGCTCTGCGACCACCCTTGCTATGATATGAAGGGCAGGAACTTCTTTATAAAGTGTTTGTAATGAACTGTGATCGATTGCCAGCAACGCACAATCTTCTAATGTTTCTAAGGTCTGGTTGCTCTTTGTTTGTAGCAGAAAACTCTCATAACAGCTTGCAAATAATCCTTCGGAAAAGATAAAACCAGTGATTTCCACATCTTCTTTTGTATAAAAAATACGAAGAATACCTTTATTGATAAAATAAATGCTCGTGGCGATCTGACCTTCTTTGGTTAGTTGGGTGCGTTTAGGCACTTCCATTGGGTTGAATCTCTGGCTAATCATCTGCCACTCAGAATCATTGAGGGGAATGATCTGTTCTAATGTTTTCCTGAAGTTTAGAAGCGGGTTTTCTATATCGTATCTTTCCATAAAAAATACGGCAAGGTATATAAATTCGCTTGTACCATCCGACAATAATTTATCTTAATAAAAAAGCCAGTACCTTTTTTGAGGTACTGGCTTTTCTGTATCGGGTTCTGTATTTGTCTTTATTGTTTAATGATCTTCGTCATATTCACTTGTTTTACTCCATTCTTAATCCTGATCATATAAACACCTGCAGGCAATGCAGAAATATCAAGCTGTGTGCTAACCGTGTTCACTTCACGACGCAATACCACGCGGCCATTCACATCAAACATACTCACCTCTGATTTCCCTTTTAAGCCTGGAAGATTAATGTTCACTACATTATTGGCAGGGTTCGGGAATACAGACACTTTTTGCGCATCGCTGGTAATAACATCAGTTTCGCGGCTGGCAGTACCTAATTGTACCCGTAATGTATAACAAGAGGTAGCACTATTGGCCCCATTGTAACCATACACCTGTGCATAATAGGTACCCGCACTAACAGTTCTGCTGATACTTTCACTGGTGGTGCTACCTGCCTGTGAAATAGCGACCTGTGTACCTGCACTGTTCAGCAGTTTCAGGTCATAATCGCCAGGCAACGTGCTCAATGTAATAGTAATAGTACCGCTGGTAGTGATCACAAACTTATAATTATCAATATCAGCACTTGGGCTGATCAGGCCAGTGACATTGGTATTAAATGGAATAGTTGCAGCACCGGCAATTGTTCCATTGGTTGCAGTATCCAATGTATTTGAACAACCTGTTGCGGTTAAGCTGGTGAATTGTGCAGTAGCATATGTACTGTTACCACCGGAACAATTTGTTCTTACTCTCCAGTCATATAATGTGGCTGATGTTAATCCGCTTAAATTAACAGATGTGGAAGTGGTTGCGGTTACAGCATTGATCCATGTTGCGGACGAATTAGCTTTATAATCTACACTATAACTCAAAGCACCGCTTGCGGCTGTCCAGCTAACAGTAGCACTGCTGGCCGTTATAGCTGAACTGGTTAAACCGGTTGGCGCATTACAAGGGGCTGTTGATATAGTGGTAAACTGTGCAGCTGAATAAGCACTGCTGTCGCTGGCGCAATTGGTCCTTACCCTGTAATCATAGGTAGTTCCCTGCGTAAGACCTGTTAAGCCCAGAGACGTAGCTGTTGTAGCTGTTGCAGCATTGATCCAGGTTGCAGATGAACTAAGTTTATAATCCACTTTATATGATACAGCGCCACTTACTGCTGTCCATCCTATTGTAGCCGATGTGCTGTCAATAGCAGAAGCAGTTAACCCTGATGGAGAAGCACAGCCTGAACCGGATGTGATAGTGAAGTTGGTATTAGAAATATCAAAGAAAATATTTCCTACGGCTTCTACTTTTATTCTTGCTGTTGTAGTGGGCGTATTAGGAATCGTTACAACCTCAGTGCCGTCATTAGGAGTGCTTGCCACTAATGTGCTGAATGTAGTGCCTCCGTCTGTAGAGATGGATATTTTTACATTGGCACAACTAACTGGTGCTGCTGTAGTACTCGCAACACTCCATGTTATAGTTTGTGATGAATTACCTGCCCATGATACAGCCGTATTAGGAGCAGTTACAGCAAAAGGTCCTGATGTATTGGTGACGGTTACTGTCATATCCGCAAAGTTGGTCTGCCCGATACTTACTGGTGCTGTAGAACTATAAGGAGCATTATCCCTTACAGTTAACCGGAAGGCCAAAGTTCTTGAAACGGAACTCAATGCTTCCGTATTAGCTCCCGCATCACCACCTGTTAACGGGCCGGATACTAAACCGCCTGCAAGAATGGTAGCCAGTTTGGGAAAATATCTTGTTGGTGACGTGGTAGGGGGAAATGAGATCCAATTGGGGCCGGATGCTTTGGTAGCGCTGGCCACACTGCTGGTTCCTGTTTGTGATGATGAAGCACTATTATTTTGCTCCCAGCAATACGTTAGTACGTCACTGGCATTGGCATCAGTAGCTGAACCGGTAAGTGCAAACGGGGTGCTGATAGGAATAGTAAAATTACTGCCGGCATTGACTACAGGTGTTGCGTTAGTACCGGATAAACTGGTAGTTACCGGGCAAGTCTTGCTGGTAAGATTAGACTGGATTTGTGCAATGGAAGCGGCATGAAAAATATCAATAGAATGTGGTGCAAGGTCCTGGCTGGTAATACCGGCATAACCCATAATGGTAATGCCTGAACCAGGTTCCACATTAACGCCTGTGCCTTCATTACTCATGGAGAAAGTATGGTTAGCACCCAACTGGTGTCCTACTTCATGCACTACATAGTCGATATCGAAATTATCTCCCTGTGGAATAGCATCAGCAGGAGAAGTAAAGCCACTCCCTTTTGAATTGTCGACACAAATGCAACCTATACAACCAGCGTTACCGCCACCGCCGGATGCACCGAACAGGTGACCAATATCATAATTCGCTGCACCAATCACAGAGGTCAAGGTACTTTGTAACTCGCTGTTCCATGCTCCGCCAGCGCCTGTACTAGCCGCGGAATATGGATCTGTTGAAGAATTATAATAGAACACGCTGGTAGATGCGGCGATCAGGTTAAGATGGATCGCGAGGTCCTTTTCATAAACACCATTGCAACGGGTAAGCGTAGCATTGACAGCCGCCAGCACCAATGAAACCTGTGAAGCGCTTGTGGCGCCAAAATAATTGGAGTATTCGGCAGTAACTGATTGAGCCAGTCGCAATGTTTTCATATCTCCGGTTGACCTGGCTGCAACATTTTTATCTATGTTAGCTAACATTTTTTGCTCCGGGGTAGAGCATTTCCATGGTAAAGTCTTCTGTTGTTTTTTGAACACAGTGTAAACAGTGTGGTCAGCAGAATAAGGTTCAATAAATTCATTTTCCTTTTCCGTACGGAAGACTACTGTCTGTATTCCCTGTGGAGAAATGCTCAACTTTAATGTAGCATTTTTATCGGTAATACCTTTTCCTGAAAATGCCCTTATTTTCGGAAACTGGGCCTGCAATGCGGGCTCGAAATTAGAAGCTTCTATAATTTCGAACTGTTCAATTTGTCCGTCTGCGTTAGGCAAAGAGATAATTGTTGAATGTGCTGACGTATTACCTACAGTTTTGAATACTTCATTCCGTAAAGGAGTTAAATTCAGATCAAATAATTTGAAGTCCGTCGGAAATGCAAGCCGGGCTACGGCTTTGTCGGTAACAATCCTGGCGGCATCTGTGTGTGGTCTCCAATAATCCTGTGCAAAGGATAGTGTACTGCACAACAATGCTGTTGCGAAGAGTAAAAGATTTCTCATGCGTAGTTTAGATTTAGGGTGAAAAAGGGTTATCTCTATAAATCTAGTTTAATTCACTGCGGTTGTAATTGTAGTGGTTTGGGTTATAAAAATCAGGCATATCCCGCCCCTTTAAACAATTTATAAAAAAAGAAACTTTTCCATGTGATCAAAAGTAGGTGTTAAACAGAGTTTACCGGACTTGAAAAGCTTTCAATTCCAATGACTTGAAGGCTTTTTAATAATCTGCGGAGAGAAGGTTACAACTTTCGACAGATGCAGTCTATCGTGGGATAGCTTTTTTCATAAAATCAGCCTGATGTTATTGTTTGTATGCATTTCAGGGTTTCGGCTAAACAAAAAGCAGATTTGGATAAATCGGGTTGACGGGTTTAAAGGACTTTTGTATCAACAAAAGAAAAACTTTATGCGTGTTTTTGTTACAGGAGCCACAGGCTTTATAGGTACTGCCATTGTGCAGGAATTAATAGGTGCCGGTCACCAGGTATTAGGATTGGCCCGTTCGAATGCATCAGCCCAAAAACTGATCGAAGCAGGTGCAGAAGTTCATCGCGGTGATCTGGAAGATCTGGATAGCCTGCGGACTGGCGCCGCAGAAACCGATGGCGTTATCCATGCCGGGTTTATCCATGACTTTACCCGATTCAAGGAAGTATGCGAGGTAGATAAAAAAGCCATCGAAACCATCGGTGAGGTACTGGCCGGTTATAACCGCCCATTCATTGTTACTTCCGGCACGGCGTTGGTCAGCCCGGGAAGGCTGGCTACGGAAGATATCATTCCGCCTTTTAACCCGGCCTGGCCGCGTGTTTCTGAGCAAACAGCGGATAACGTAGCTGCATTGGACGTGCGGGCGGCTGTCATTCGTTTGTCTCCATCGGTCCATGGTGATGACGATAAGCATGGATTCATTCCGATACTGATCAACACTGCCCGCGAAAAAGGGTTTTCAGCTTATATCGGTGAGGGTCTTAACTGTTGGAACGCCGTGCATCGCTTAGATGCCGCAAAATTGTTTCGTTTGGCTTTAGAAAATGCAACACCACGTGCTCGTTATCACAGTTGCGCTGAGGAAGCGATTACGGTCAGGTCTATTGCAGAGGCGATAGGCAAACAACTGAATATCCCGATAAAATCAATAGCTCCTGAAGCTGCTGCCGAACATTTTGGCTGGTTCTCACCCATGGCCGGAATTGACTGCCCGGCTTCGAGTAAATTAACCCGGGAACGTTTGAACTGGCAACCAATACATTCAACATTGCTTGCTGATATTGAGAATGGCATTTACACGAAATAAAGGACTTATGAAGATCATTATAACTGGTTCCTTAGGGAACATCAGCAAACCGCTGACAGAGATATTAGTTGCGCAGGGACACACCGTGACCGTGATAAGCAGCGACTCCAAAAAACAGGACGCTATAGAGAAATTAGGCGCGAAGCCGGCGATAGGCTCAATTTCCGACGTCGCTTTCCTCTCGGAAACTTTTAAAGGAGCAGATGCAGTTTATGCTATGATCCCGTTGAGTTTTACCGAACCCGATCTGGGCTATTATTTGCGCCAGACGGCGCAAAATTATGTGCAGGCTTTGAAAGATACTGGCATCAAACGTGTGGTGGTTATGAGTGGCTGGGCGGCAGACCTGTTGCGTAGCGAAAACGTCGAGGATGTTTTTGATGGCCTGGCGGCGTCCCTTACGATCATGCGTCCCGCGTCCTTTTACACCAATTTTTACCAGTCGATGAACCTGATCAAAGGCAAGGGGCTAATCGGCAAATTCCTGACGCTGCGTTATTCCGGCCTTTGGGCACTGCTGACAGGGAGAACTGGCCTGCTGATGGGAAACTACGGTGGGGACGACCGGACTGTTTTCGTGTCGCCGAAAGATATCGCTGATGCCGTGGCAGAAGAATTGTTGCTGCATCCCGAAAAGACCACCATTCGTTATGTTGGCAGCGAGGAAATGACCTGTAACGAAGCGGCCAGGATCATTGGCATCGCTGTTGGCAAACCATGGTTGAAATGGGTACTGCTGTCGGACAAGGAAATGCTGCAGGGGTTGAAAGCGGCCAAAGTACCGGAAAAACTCGCCGAAACTTTGGTGGAAATGCAGTCAATAGTGCACAGCGGTAAAACGCTCGCAAATTTCCATCGGAACCATCCCAAAATGGGTAAGATAAAACTGGCCGATTTCGCCAAAGAATTTGCTGAAGTCTATTATAATAAGCGATAAATTCATATTGCATATGAAAAAACATCAGCTTTTTCGTTTCAAAACGATCACCGAATATCATCGGGCCGCAGGTCTGCCTAAGCCGGCGCACCCATTGATCAGCGTGATCCACATGGATGACATTACTCTGCCGGTCGCCGAGATCCCTTTCAGCCTGATTTATGACTTTTATTCTATTTCCCTGAAAAAGGTATCGCCCGCCAAATTCAAATACGGACAGCAGGCCGGTGACTTCGACGAAGGTGTGTTATTCTTTATGTCACCCGGACAACTATTTGGTATTGATACCCCTGTTGATATGGCTACAGTGAAACGCCCCGAAGGTTGGATGATCCTGATCCACCCGGATTTTTTATGGAACACAGCGCTGGCCAAAACCATCAAACAATATGAGTACTTCAACTATTCGGTCCATGAAGCGCTGTATCTTTCCGATAAGGAGGAAAATATGCTCACTGCCATCGCCAACCAGATAGAACAGGAGTACCATGCAAATATTGACCGGTTCAGCCAGGATGTAATTATCGCACAGCTGGAACTCCTGCTGACCTATTCGGAAAGATTTTACCAGCGCCAATTCATCACCCGCAAGATTGCCAGTCATGAACTGCTGATCCGGCTGGAAGATTATCTTTCCAACTACTTCAACAGTGGTGCCCTGGCCAAACAAGGCCTGCCCAGCGTGACCAGTATAGCGGAAGCATTAAATATCTCACCGGGTTACCTGAGCGGTTTGCTTAAATCTTTGACAGGCCAAAGCACACAGCAACACCTGCACAACAAACTAATCGATCTGGCCAAGGAAAAGTTGTCAACCACAAACCTTACGGTCAGTGAGATCGCCTATGAACTGGGATTTGAGCATTTACAGTCTTTCAGTAAACTTTTTAAAACCAAAACCAGTCTTTCACCTTTGGAATTCAGACAATCGTATAATTAATTGCTGATCTGTGCAACAATGCACACTATGTAGTATTGTCTGGCGGTTCGAGTCCTGGCAAGGGGGAACAAAGATTTCAAGTTTGGGGGATAATTTAATCTTTTCGTTTGCATTATAAAATTCCGTTGGAGATGAATACCTTTTTAAAGAAGAGGAACTGGTATGACACCGCGTTTCCCCAATACGGCCATTCATGTTTTCCGGGTCTTTCAATGTAGTCATGCGGTGTTCTGTTTTCCAGTAAAAGCCTATGCAGTTCGCGGTTAGGAGTTATCATCAAAATACCGATCATCAAAAAAATACCGGAAAAATCCCCTCCTTCCAATTAACAGGATCTCCATAATTTCGTTGTCAGATTTTCTTTCAATTGTTCACACCAAAAATTTAATCTTATGGCAGATGTTCAAGTTACCTGCATCAACAAAAATTCTCGCGAAAGCTCTCATGAAGGCATCACTCATTTAGGAGGAAGTACATGGAAATGGACAAGAAGCGAAGTAATAACGTCTATCGAAAATGAGACTAACACATTTTATACGATGATAGGAGGCAAAAGGGCTAATGTCGGAGTGGTAAATGGTTCCAATGGGAAATATTTGAGAACATATGCAGACGGCCTATGGAACGATAATTTACTAGCATTACCGGAGTGCTCATAAAACATAAGCTATCCCAATGCTACTATTTTACTAAAGGGGTCATTGTTGATACCTTTATTTTCCCAATTTCCTCAAGCTTTAAAGCCTTCAAATCTTTCGACTTGAAGGCTTTAAAGCTTGAGGGTTGTAGGGGACGAAGTTCAAACCGAATCGTAGATGATTATAATGAAATTCAGCGTTTTTGTGGAAGGATATTTTCTATGATCAGATTTGTTAATCATCTGGCGATGCAATAATTTCATATCAAATAAGTATAAGTCCGGTGTCTCCTCACACTTAATGGTTTCAATGAAAAGCAATATTAAATGTGAGTATTGTATGAAAATGCTTATGCTCATATTGGAGCCATTGTAAAAAAAACTAAAGTAAGTTAGGAGTAGAATTAAAGACATAACGAATGAGTAGTTGGAAAGATATCGCAATGCAATTATTAAGTAAAAGCTTAGAACCTATTCCAATGGAGTTAAATGAACTTGATTGGAAAACTGATATTTCAGATAATGGTAACAGGCTTGCACAACATATTTCGGCCTTTGCTAATTATCCGGGAGGTGGATTTCTTGCATTTGGTATTAATAACAATGGTCAGTCAATTGATTTGAGCAAGGAAACGATGGATATTATCATTCAAAAAATGGGAAATATCGCGCGTAATAACCTGGCTCAACCAATAGGTATAGACCATGTAGTAGCATACTACGATGGAACACCGGTTTTATTTATTCATATACCAGAGTATCAGGATAAGCCTGTTCATCTGCGAGGTAAAGATGTATATGAAAGCTATAAGCGTTCAGCAGGTCAAACTGTAAAAATTTCCCGACAGGAAGTTAAACATCTAATTGCTGCATCTACAGGATTAGACTATGAAAACAATATTGCTGCCACTCGAATCGACAGCGATGAGGTATTAAAGATGCTGGATTATGACCGGTATTTCACGTTGCTTGATAAGCGATTACCAGATACAAAGCAGGCCATTCTTGAAGCATTAACTGATGATGGATTGGTTAAAAGAGCAGGATCTAATTGGGATATCACTAACCTGGGAGCTATTCTCTTCGCTAAAGATTTAAGTGGATTTAAATCGTTGCAGCGGAAAGTTGTTCGGGTAATTATATACAAAGAGAACAGTCGCGTAAATGCTATAAAAGAGGAGGAAATTCTAAAGGGATATGCTACAGGCTTTGAAGGCATGATTAGTTATATTATGGATCAGTTACCTACGAATGAAGTAATAGAAGCCGCGTTGCGGCAGCGATTGAAAATATATCCAGATAGGGCTATCCGTGAATTTGTGGCAAATGCAATTATTCATCAGGATTTATCTATTACTGGAGCTGGTGTAATGGTAGAAGTATTTAAGGATAGAATTGAAATAACTAATCCAGGTGTACCATTAGTTGATACCAACCGGTTTATTGATACTGCTCCAAAATCAAGAAATGAGATACTTGCTTCACTCATGCGTCGCCTTAATATCTGTGAAGAAAGAGGCAGTGGTGTGGATAGAGCAATTGAAGTAATTGAAGAGTTTCAGCTTCCTGCTCCTAAATTTATCAGAGGAGACGAGTATACCCGGGTTATTTTATATGCCCCCTTACCATTAACAAAAATGAATAACGAAGACAGGATTAGAGCCTGTTATCAACATACTTGTCTGCATTATGTCAATAATGAAGCTGTAAATAATCAGTCAGTACGAAGGAGATTTAATATTAATAAAAACAATGTATCGTTTGCATCTAAAATTATTACTGATACAATTGATGCGGGCTTTATTAAACCTTCTGACCCAGACAATATATCAAAAAAGTTTGCCTCATATATTCCTTATTGGGCTTAAGTTTATTTCATTGGAATATCCTGATTTGGCTTTATATTAACATAATATATTGATTTTTAAATAGTTATTATTTCATTGAGAAATCCTAAAAACAAATTACAAGTACTCACCCAAAACAAAAATTCCGCATCTGGCTCCCTGTAAGTGTAGTAAAAATGCGAGTCCGCTACATGGGCTTTTCAAGGAAAAATCAGCGAGGTAAAAATACTGGGGCTGAAATGATAACTCCTACACTCTAATTTTCTTCTCATCGGATTTTTTTTTAATTTAACGTACTCAACTAAAGGCGCCGATGAAAAAAAGAACCATTTTAATCATAAGCTTCAGCCTAATATTTCTTTTTACCGCCTACAATGAGCTTAGCTTAAGATCTTATCTTTACAAACACTCCATTAAACCCCATTTTCTCGCAGAGTCACTGCCCAATTTTCTGGCTGTAATTCTGTTTAGTTTTTTATTTTCTATTATTGAATATAAAAAAGCAATTGCCACGCCTCTACGACAATCAATAAAGACGACTATATCGATGGTTATATACGAATTTGCACAATTTTTAATTCCAGGAAGAACTTTTGATATCCAGGATATAGCAGCGTCAATATTAGGCGGCATCTTTTCGTACTTATTTCTATTACTAATCTCTACCTACTGTAAACCGGATCAAAAGAGTTCCCAATAGAAAATCAGACAAGCGGTAAACTTTAATAAAAGAAAGATTTATGATGCAAAACAAATTATTAAGAATGGATAATGTAGGGATCGTTGTTGAATCCCTCGATAAAACGATTTCATTTTTCCAGGAGATCGGCCTGAAGCTGGAAGGCAGGGCTATGATAGAAGGTGAATGGGCAGGTAGTGTTACCGGCCTTGGCGATCAAAGCGTGGAAATTGCAATGTTGGTCACTCCCGATGGCCACAGTCGATTGGAGCTTTCTCAATTTATCAGGCCGGCAGTTGTTTCCGATCATCGCGCAGCCCCGGTAAATGCGCTGGGCTATCTGCGTGCAATGTTTACCGTTGAAAACATTGATGAGTTGGTGACAAGGCTTAAAGAAAAACATAGTGCCCAGGTAGTTGGGGAAATAGTTCAGTATCAAAATTCTTACCGGCTTTGCTACCTGCGCGCAGCCGACGGTCTGCTCATCGGTCTGGCCCAGCAACTTATTGCCTGACTATTTATTCCTGGAACTGATCAGCCCTGAAAAATGTGATGTTAACCATGTCTTAATTGTATAAAAAAGGGATGATCTTTCAATCATCCCTTAAACGGACTACCGGGAACGAATTAGTGCGATTTAAAAACCATACATACCACCCGAAACGGAAATTTGCTCTCCCGTAATCCACGCTGCATCATCAGAAGCAAGAAATACGGCAGCTTTCGCAATATCTTCGGGCTGACCTCTACGGCCAAGCGGTGTATTGGCAACAAACATTTTCTCATACTCACTGCCAGTAGTGACGCCCGCACTATGTGCACCTTCTGTTTCCGTAGCGCCCGGCAAAATAGAATTGATACGAATGTTTTTTGCACCGAGTTCTTTCGACAAAGCAATCGTTATGGCATCTAATGCCGCTTTAGTTGCAGAGTACAACGAGGCGGCCGGAAGAGGCATTTTGCTTGCACCCGAACTGATATTGATGATATTACCACCCTTATCGCCAAACAGTTTCAAAGATGCCTGGATAGCAAGTACAGACCCCAAAACATTGACGTTGAAATGCTGATGAAAAGATTCTGCTGTTACCTGTTCAATAGGAGTGTATCCCTGATAGGCCGCGTTGTTTACCAAAATATCCAACGTGCCGAAAGCCTTCTTTGTTTCTTCAAACAATCTGATTACATCAGCTTCTTTCGATACATCGCCCTGTACCGAAATGGCTATGCCTCCATTGTCGGTTATGGCTTTCACCACTTTATCCGCTCCTTCTTTGCTTGAAGAATAATTTACAACAACCTTTGCGCCTGCTGCCGCAAAATGTTTTGCAATAGATGCACCTATTCCTTTTGAAGCACCGGTAACTACCGCTACTTTATTTTTTAATTTACTCATTATTTCTGTTGTTGATAAGGTTATTTCACTAAGAAAGCATTAGCCATACCGCCATCTGCTAAGATATCGGCGCCTACAATGAATGTTGAATCGTCAGAAGCTAAAAATACAGCCGTTTTTCCGATCTCAGCCGGAGTCCCCTGCCTGCCAAGCGGCGTAAGATCTATCCAGATTTGCTTCACCTGGTCCACCAGATCCTGCGGTACCATCTTTCCAAAAACCGGTGTATCAATTGAGCCAGGCGAAATTGTATTCACCCTTATTCTCCTTGACAATAAATCGAGCGATAAGCCTCTGCCCAATGAAATAACGGCCGCTTTTGCAGCAGCATATATCGTCGCTCCGGGAGCAGCCCGATGTGCAGCGTTCGACGCGATCAGTATAATGGAAGCGCCGTCATTTAAATAAGGAAGCGATTTTTTTACAGTGAAATAGGCGCTTTTTAAATTCAGGTCCATATAGCGGTCGTAACCTTCTTCCGTTACATCGGTTATCGTCATCAGGGGAATCCCGTCCACAACGCCACCTGCATTCACTACCAATGCGTCTATCTTCCCAAACTTATCAGCCGTAGTCCTATACAGGTTCTCCAGGTCATCAAGATTTGTTACGTCTCCTTTTACACCTATAAAATTACCACCCAGTGTTTCAACAGCACTGTTCAATGTAGTCTCATTTCTTCCGGCGATTGCACCGACTGCACCTTCATTTTTAAAAGCTTCAGCAATACCAAACCCGATACCACTATTGCCACCCGTAATTACGGTAACCTTGTTTTTCAGTTTACTCATTATTTCTATTATTTAAGATTTGAGCAACAAAGCTAGATTACTAAAGTTACTTTTAGTAACTTTGTACTGAAAAGTAACGGTAACATCGGTGTAACAAAGTAACATTATGAGGTGTAAAATAGAAGAGTTCCAACAGGAGCAAAAGAAAAGAATGAGAGCTGTTCAGGATTCAATGGACGCGCTGAATGGGAAATGGAAGATTCCTATTATTTCGTCTATTTGCTGTTACGGTAAAAGGCGATTTTCCGATATTTTGAACGATATAGAAGGAGTTTCCAACAGAATGTTGAGCAAAGAATTAAAGGAATTAGAAATAAATCAGTTGATCAAACGTACCATTTTAGATACACAACCCATAACGGTTCAATATGAACTTACAGACCACGGCAATACGTTACAAACCATCATCAGCAATCTTACAGATTGGGGAATTGTACACCGAAAGAAAATTGTCGGGAAATAATGTTCGTTCTTTGTTGGGCATCATCCTGCCAATGTTCTTTATCAAAAGGCAAATGGAGTGCTTATTGGGAACGTTTATGATTGAAAAAATTTTCTCTTGCTATTGATATGAATTTCTACTAATATTATGAGATAAAATAACCTTGCCTCTTGGATCGATCACAAATTCCGAAAACTCATAGTAACTCGTCCTCATCGAACGCTGACCAAACGGCGAAAGGCGGAAAAGCGATGCCTGCAGTACCTGTGCAGCCGCTATCTGAAAAAGAATATACTGAGAAGGACGCTTCAACAGCTGGCTTAGCACCATTGCAGGCGCAGGCAGATGGTACAGGGGAGATTAAACCGTTTCATCTCGCCAATACATTCACCGGACAAAGTGATTCTCCACAAAAACAACGTTCACAGGAGGCATGGCATGTGGTGCAGCAAAAAAAGACGCACGTTGCTGGAGCCATGGTGGATCAAATGGGAAACAGCAGCAAAAATTCGCCGGCTCCGATTCAAAAAAGAGACTTTATACCTTTTACCAGTATCAGAAATAGATCAAATGTGTCTCAGTTAAAAAATGCAGTACAGGGTGGTGTTATACCGGCGGGGTATAAGGAAATAGAGAAAAATACTGGTCTTTATAATGCAAACAGAGTATATAATGGGAATACTTATGAAAAGGAAATAGATGTGGCTGATAGTAACCTTAAAACAGCCATTGCCGGGTATATTGCTGAAACAAGAGTAATTGGTAATAACTTAAAACCAAAACAATTTTTTGACAAGGTAGTCAACATGATAGGGCCACCTAATGATAAAAAATGGAAAGAGCCGGGGGAGAAAGAAAAGTTTATTGATTCTGTCAGAGCGCATCTTGATAGTGATAAAGCTAACGATAATTTTGATACCGTGCTTGGCACGCGGCATAAAGCGTCAACATATGCAAAGGCATTTAATGCAAATAGGGAAAATTTCCGGGATAAAGGTTATATAGGATTTATTGATCCATTCGTTGTCGTGCACAAGATGAAAAAGGATAAAGACGTCTGGACTTATAAAACCGTTTTCTCAAATTCCGCCTTTGGATATATAGTTGCTATAGAAGATCCCACCATTGGAAGAGGAGAAATTAAACCACAAGACACAGATAAGCCTCCAAAAGCAGATTCCTATGAGGCCTTGCAGAATGTTCCACGCAATAATCCAAACGACACATATATTTATTCTGCAGCACATCGTAACAGCAAAATTTCCGACGATTTGGCTGCGAAGGGAGCCAACGATGAACAAGGGAAGTACCATGAACGCTTTGATGCGATAACAAGATTAGGGGCAGAAGGGGCTCGCTTTATGGCTATAGAGAAAGCAGGTGATAAAGTGCAATGGGATACCCGATTTTACGGTACCAAAAAATATTACGAATACGGTGGACTGTTAAATAAGTGGGGAGAGTGGTTTGGTCGGGCCTATGGCGTCGACAACGCAACAATGACAGCCGAAATAGATGCGAGGGGTACTGCCATCGGCGCTAACCATCCAAGACTTGGTGTGGATTTTATGTTAGCAACAGACGATTTTGCCAAATAGATAGGATCTCCGATTGAATGAATTGATTAAAAGACCAACATGATAGCAAGCAGCGAACAAATAGAATCTGTCATTATTGAGGAGAAATGCCGTTTTTCTCAGTCCAGGATCTGGAATTTGCAACGCCTTTTTTTTAATCAGCAAGGCACTAAAGCCTGGAGCAAAGGGATTGTACCGCATTATGTAACCAGTAATCCTTACATCGCCGCGTGTTATGCGAAACTGACATATGCATACATCAGTGATCTGATAGCTCAACACAGCGAAAGTACCCCGACGTTTGACCTGCAACATCCAATATATATAGTGGAACTAGGAACAGGTTCAGGCCGTTTCTCATTTCATTTCATGAAATGCTTTTTTGATATTTTGGACCAATCTGCACTCAGAAAAATTAAAGTGATCTATGTAATGTCAGACTTTGTCCAATCTACCATCAACGATTGGTTAGTGCATCCACAATTACAGGATTGGGTGAAAAAAGGCAGACTTGACTTTGCAACTTTTGATGCAATTGAAAGCCAGTCGTTTGAATTAGTGATTTCAGGCGAGTCCATCTCAAATACAACGCTCAGAAATCCACTGATTGTAATTGCCAACTATTTCTTTGACACACTTCCTGTCGACGTTTTTTCTATCTGGCAGGGAAAGTTGTCTGAAGCGCTTGTTTCTATCAGCATACCCAAAGAAAAGGCAAACATTGATGAAGCGGAGCTTATTCATCACATTGCTTTGAGCTATAACTATGAGGAAGTAGACGATGTTTATTATAAAACGTCAGCATTTAATGAAATATTAAAACAGTATAAAGATGCGTTGCCAGATACCTGCATCAATTTTCCTATTGGTGCATTACACTGCCTGCAAACGCTCAATAATATTGCCAATGGTGCTTTAATGGTCCTTACGGCAGATAAAGGAGTGCACCAACAAAGCGATCTTCTTTTTCAAAACGAACCATATCTGGCCTTACATGGTGGATGTTTTTCGTTAACGCTAAATTATCACGCCATCGGAGAGTACTTTAAAAATAATAAAGGCATTTTTCTGTCAACAACACATGCGCATGCAAGCATTGATATCTGCTTGCTATTATCAGGGAAAAATTCAGCTGATTTTATAGAAACAAAGATCGCCTATGAGCTATGTGTCGAGCAGGGCAGCCCCGATGATTTCTATTTGCTCACGTCAGCGATAGCCGGAAAAGACACCTCTTTTTCCTTGCCTCAAATGATAGCCTTGTTAAGGCTGAGCCGCTGGGATAGTGCAATATTCATTAATAATTTTATGCCTGTAATTGAAAATGCAGGCGATTTATCCGATACCCTGAGACAGGAGCTTTATTTTGCATTATATAAAATATGGGATAATTATTTTTATATAGGGGAAGAAACGGATGTTTGCCTTTATATTGGAATAGTATTATGTAAGATGCATTATTACCCGGATGCCTTAAAATTCTTTGAGTATTCATTATCTCTCAAAGGAGCGAATACAGCCGCTCTATATAATATTGCCCTGTATTATTATGATTTACGGCAACTTGATAAATGTTTGGATACGATTGAACAAGCACTTCATTTACAACAGGATTTTAGCCCTGCCATCGCTTTGAAAATGCGGGTTGTTGCCGGGATGCAACGTTTAAAAGAACTTTAAACGTATTAGCTATTGAATCCTTGCTAAAGAATATATTAAGTCTATTAATTTTGTAGAGTAATCGTAAGGGCATAACTTTGCCGCAAACTATACCCGTGTTAAAAAAATCAATCGAGAGCCTTCAGCGGGAAGCTGCACAAACGGGCGGGAATACACTGAAAAGAAGTTTGGGTGGTATTAACCTGATAGCCATAGGGATAGGTGTTATCATAGGCGCCGGTCTGTTCTCTTTAACAGGCATTGCGGCGGCTAATAATGCCGGTCCGGCCGTGATCCTTTCCTTTGTACTGGCAGCCGTAGGCTGTGCCTTCAGCGCCCTCTGTTATGCAGAAATGGCCTCTATGGTGCCTGTTGCAGGTAGTGCTTATACTTACGCATATGCTACGCTGGGGGAACTGTTTGCCTGGATCATAGGCTGGGACCTGGTGCTGGAATATTCTGTAGGCGCCGCTACAGTAGGGATCAGCTGGTCTAAATACCTGGTTACTTTCCTTAGCAGGTTCAATATCCATTTACCAGCACAGCTGGTGGCTTCTCCTTTTGAACTGATCACACTGGCAGATGGTACACAGATCCATGGCTATATTAATTTGCCTGCTGTATTGATCATCGTCTTTATTACTTCTATCATTATATGGGGAACCAAAGGCTCTGCCCTGTTCAATGCTATTGTAGTAGCATTAAAGGTAAGTGTGGTACTGGTGTTCATTGCACTGGGCTGGCATTATATCAATCCTGAAAACTATAAACCATTTATTCCTGCCAATAACGGGGAGTTTGGGCATTTCGGATGGAGTGGTATATTACGTGGTGCCGGTGTGGTATTCTTTGTATTCATAGGGTTTGATATCGTGGCTACAATGGCGCAGGAGACGAAGAATCCTAAACGGAATATGCCTATAGGGATTTTAGGCTCGCTGATAGTATGTACGATATTGTTTGTGCTGTTCGGATATGTAATGACCGGATTAGCGCATTATACGGAGTTTAAAGACAGTGCAGCACCAGTGGCGATAGCTATAGCACATACGCCTTATGAATGGCTGTTTATGGCTGTTATTGCGGCTATCCTGATAGGGTATACTTCGGTGATACTGGTAGACTTACTGGGGCAATCGAGGGTATTTTATTCTATGAGTAAAGACGGGTTACTGCCAAACGTATTTTCTCACTTGCATCCGAAGTTTAACACACCATTTAAATCCAATATCGTGTTATGCGTGTTCATCAGTTTGTTTGCCGGACTGGTACCCATTCAGGTAGTAGGGGAGATGACGAGTATCGGTACGTTACTGGCGTTTGTAATGGTATGCATAGGAGTATTGATACTAAGAAAAACACAGCCCAATATTCCAAGACCTTTTAGAACTCCATGGGTGCCTGTTGTACCTATACTGGGTATTCTGACCTGTTTAACCATGATGGTGGCACTGCCCCTGGATACATGGATCAGACTGATAGTATGGCTGCTGATAGGTTTTGCGATCTATTTCGGGTACGGGAAGAAGCACAGTAAATTAAGAAATAGTTAGAAACCTGCTTTTTGTTGTATACAACAAAAAGCAGGCTGTCTTTTATAAATGCGGGTTTAACGGATCTTTAGGAATGTTCACAATACCTTTACGTATGAGTGAATGCTTTTTACTATAGAAGAAGTAAATAGCCAGTCCCAGTATCATCCAAACGGCTAAACGGATCCAGGTATCCAGCGGTAATGATACCATCATTAAAACACAAATGATAATGCCTGCTATTGGTACAAAAGGTACCCATGGAGTTCTAAAAGGGCGTGGAGTAGCCGGATCCGATTTTCTCATTACCATCACGCCAATGCAAACCAGTACAAAGGCAAATAATGTTCCGATAGATACCATTTCGCCCACCACTCTTACCGGTACAAAAGCAGCAAATAAACTCACGAATACTGCGAATAATATATTTGATTTATACGGAGTCTGAAATTTCTTATGAACTGCAGAGAATGTTTTAGGGATCAATCCATCTTTTGCCATTGTATAAAAGATACGGGATTGCCCCATAAGCATTACCAGGATCACTGAAGTATAACCAGCCAGTATTGCCACTATAATGGATTCCTGTAACCAGGCATAGGGAGTTTTTGCGATGGCTACTGCAACAGGTGCAGCACTGTCTTTAAACTCCGTATAATTTGCAACACCTGTCATTACGTGAGAAAATAATACATACAATACTGTACATACCAGCAATGAACCTATTATCCCTATTGGCATACCACGTTTAGGATCTTTTGCTTCCTGTGCGGCAGTTGAAACTGCATCAAAGCCAATAAAGGCAAAGAATACCACACCGGCACCACGTAATATACCCGACAAGCCAAATTCACCGAATGTACCTGTATTGGCAGGAATGTAAGGGGTATGATTGGCAGGATTGATAAAGCCCCAGCCAACAGCTATAAAAACTAATACAACAGCTACCTTAAGCACCACCAGTAAGTTATTTACAAAGGCTGATTCTCTTGTGCCGCGAATCAATAATAGCGATAAGCATACAATGATAAATACAGCAGGAAGATTCATGATACCATGTACCTCGGTGCCATTAGCAAGCATGATACTCTCCCAGGGCGACTTTGTAAATTGCGGAGGTATTTCCATATTGAAATAGTGCAAAAATTTAGTCAGATACTGCGACCAGCTAATGGATACTGTTGCTGCACCTAATGCATATTCCAGTACCAGGTCCCATCCGATTACCCAGGCTGTAAATTCACCCATCGTTGCATAGGAATAAGTATAAGCAGAACCGGCAATCGGGATCATACTTGCAAATTCAGCATAACATAATCCTGCAAAAGCACAACCTATAGCACCTATTACAAATGATATGGTAACAGCCGGACCTGCATTATTAGCAGCGGCCAGACCGGTAAGTGAAAATAATCCTGCCCCTATTATTGCCCCTATCCCCATTGTAACCAGATTGAAACTGCTTAAAGTGCGTCTTAACGTACTTGTCCCGGTTTCAGCGGCTTCGTTCAGTAATAAATCTAATGGTTTCTTAAATTTCATAAAGGTTATTGGTGTTTTGATATTAATTGAAGATATTCAATTGATTACGATTTAGTCTTTTGTCCTGGGTTATCTATTTTTAAAGAACCGAATATAATAATAGATAATGAGGATTTTCCAAATAAAAAAGACAGCTCTTTTCTTGCCTTTACTGTAGCCGGTAAACCACTTATCATTTAGTAAAATTGAAACAAGGCTGCGATTTAATATATTTACTTCATTAACTGCTTATGAAAAGATTACTACTTGCTTTTACAGCCTGTTGTATGGCTGTTGGCGTCCATGCCCAGGACAATGCATTATGGCTGAGATATCCCGCTATCTCTCCTGATGGGAAGACTATTGCCTTTGGCTATAAAGGAGATATCTACCGGGTAGATGTTAATGGCGGCGTTGCTGTGCCAGTGACTATCCATGAGGCTCAGGATATGATGCCGGTGTGGAGTCATGATGGGAAACAGATTGCTTTTGCCAGTGACCGTTATGGCAACTTTGACGTGTTTGTAATGCCTGCTACGGGTGGAACTCCTGTGCGGCTTACTTATAACAGCGCCGGAGATTATCCGTATGATTTTAGTCCGGATAATAAGCAGGTGCTGTACGGCAGTGCCAGGAATGCACCGGCTACTGCTATCCGTTTCAGTTCTCATTTATTCAATAACCTGTATACAGTACCTGTTGGTGGTGGCAGATCTGTACTGGTAAGTGCTGCCGGTGCGGAGAATGCACATTACAACAGTAAAGGTACTCAGCTGGTATTCCAGGACAGGAAAGGGTATGAAGATCCCTGGAGAAAACATCATGTATCTGCGGTAACACGTGATATATGGATCTATGATCTCAATACAAAATCTTACAAACAGATTTCTGCTTATGAAGGAGAGGACAGAGAGCCTGTGTTTGGGAATAATGATCAGGTATATTATCTGAGTGAGAAGGGTGGTATTTCCCAGAACCTGTTTGTATATGATAAAGGTCAGTTGCAGCAGCTGACGCATTTTGATAAAAATCCGGTACGTCATTTATCCCGTGCTGATAATAATACACTTTGCTTTACTTATAACGGAGAGATCTATACGTTAAAAGAAGGACAGCAACCTAAGAAGATAGCTGTACAGGTATTGAATGATGGCCGTTATTTAACAGAGAAACATTTGCCTGTAAGTGGTAATGTGACTCAGTTTGCGATGAGCCCGAATGGTAAGGAGATGGCGTTTATTGCCCGTGGAGAAGTGTTTGTGACCAGTGTGGACAACAACATGACTAAACGTATCACCAACACCCCGCAGCAGGAAAGATCTGTGCAGTGGTCGCCTGACGGGAAACATTTAGTTTATGCAGCTGAGCGTAACGGTAACTGGGATATTTACCAGAGTTCGATAGTACGTGCAGAAGAACCTTATTTCTTTGCCGCTACCTTATTGAAAGAAGAACCGCTGTTAGCGACTGATGCGCAGGAGTTTCAACCGTTTTTCTCACCGGATGGTAAAGAAATAGCGTATGTGGAAGACAGAAATATACTGAGAGTATATAATATCGCTTCAAAGAAAAGCCGTACGTTATTACCTAAGGGTCGTAACTATTCTTACTCCGATGGAGACTGGGATTTTGCATGGAGCCCTGACGGGAAATGGATAGTAGTAGAAGATCATCAGGGATATGCGTTTGGGGTAAGTAATGCTGCGCTGATACCGGTAGATGGAAAAGGAGAGGTGATTTATCCTGTGATGAGTGGCTTTGGAGAGTCTGGTATTAAATGGGCCGCAGATGGGAAGATCCTGACATGGCAGAGTGAGCGTGAAGGTCGTCGTTCTCTGGCTAAACAAGGTAGCAGGGAAGTGGATATTTATGGGGTGTTCTTTGATCAGGAAACTTATGATCAGTTTAAATTATCTAAGGATGAATTTACTTTACTGAAGGAGAAAGGGGATACCACTGCCAAGAAAGATACGACTGCTGTTAAGAAAAAGTTCCAGCCTGATTTTAATAACCTGGAGAATAGAATCGCGCGTTTAACTATTAACAGCGCTTCTATCAGTGATTATGTAGTGAATAAAGATGCCAGTAAGATTTATTACACCGCTTCTTTTGAAAAGGGATATGACCTTTGGGTAACAGAACCAAGAACAGGAGATACGAAGATCCTGGCTAAGCTGAGTGGTACACAGGGAGATATTGTGCTGAGTAAAGATGGTAATTCTTTGTTTGTAAGCAACAAGGGAAGTGTAGTGAAAGTAGATGCTGCATCAGGTAAGATCACACCTGTGAATATCAATACAGAGTTTGAATGGAATGCGGATGCAGAGCGTCGTTATATCTTTGAACATGCATGGAAAGAAGTAAAGGATAAGTTTTATGATCCTTCTTTACGTGGACTCGACTGGGAAGGATATGCAAAGAACTACGAACGTTTTCTTCCGCATATCAGTAATAACTACGACTTCCAGGAATTGCTGAGCGAATTACTGGGAGAGCTGAACGGATCACATACAGGTAGCCGTTATTATCCTTCAAGTCCTAATGGGGATATTACAGCCGCGTTAGGGTTATTGTATGATGAAACGTATACCGGCAATGGTTTGAAAGTGGATGAAGTGATTGCAGGAGGACCTTTTGATAAGGCTGCCAGTAAGCTGAAGAAAGGGAATATCATTGAACGTATTAACGGATCGGAGATTACTTCTCAGGCCGACTGGGCCACATTGCTGAACCGTAAAACAGGAGATAACATCCTGGTAAGTATTACGGATGGTCAGCAGCATTGGGATGAAACAGTGAAGCCTATCAGTGGTGGAGAAGAAGATGTGCTGATGTACAAACGTTGGGTGAACAGGATGCGTGTGATGGTAGATAAACTGAGTGGTGGTAAAGTAGGATATATCCATGTACAGAGTATGAACGATGCCAGCTATCGTTCTGTGTATGATGAAGTGATGGGTAAGAACAGGGATAAGCAGGCGTTGATCGTAGATACCCGCTTTAATGGTGGTGGCTGGTTACATGATGACCTGGCTACATTCCTGAGTGGTAAGCGTTATCTGGATTTCGCTCCGCAGGGGAATAAAGTGAAAGGTGGAGAGCCGGAAGGCAGATGGCAGAAGCCTAGTTGTGTGATTATGAGTGAAGGGAATTATAGTGATGCGTTCATCTTCCCATATATTTATAAGCAGAACGGATTGGGCAAGATAATCGGTATGCCGGTAGCTGGTACAGGTACGGCGGTATGGTGGGAAAGGCAGATAGATCCTTCCCTGATCTTTGGTATCCCTATGATTGCCACTATCGGTAAAGAAGGGCGTCCTACGGAGAATCTGCAATTAGAACCGGATATTAAAGTACCGTTGAGTTATGAAGATAATTTAAGCGGGAAGGATACGCAGCTGGAAGCTGCAGTGAAGGAGATGATGAAAGAGATTAAATAATTGATAAGATAAAAGACCGGACTTGTTCCGGTCTTTTGTTTTTGATTAACTTTATCAGGATAGAAAACTCTTTTTGAACCCACAATTAACCCACGTATGAGAATCCTTCTAAATGGTCTTTTTCTGACCTTGCTATTAAGCGCCTGTGCTAAAAACAAAGAATCACTTAAGTTATCAACCGATTTAGCTGTGGCAGCAGCAGGAGCGCCATCTGACCCTGCAAGGGCTGCGTTAAAAACACTTATTTCCAATGTTACAACAGCTACCGCTAAAGTGTACAATGCCAAAGATAATGTGGGGCATACCATGGATTGTGCGAAGATCATTGCTAACCCAAGTGGTGGTTTTATTGCTGTGTATCATACTTATGTAAACGGGTCCGCGAAGGTGAACCTGGCTACATCTACCAATTTACTTACCTGGACATGGATCAGAGAACTGGCGGGAAGTAATACAGGGTCTGCTTCTCAGCCTACTATTAAAGTAGCTTCTGATGGTGGATTTGTGATGGCCTGGGAACAGGAGCCGAGTAATCATTTGAAATTTGTGTATTTCAAAAACTGGGCAGATTTGCAGAATGGGGTGGTGAATAAGAGTTATGAAGCATCGCGTACGCTTTCTTCCTGTGCGGAAGGAACGCCTAATTTGTATGCTGCCAGTAGTACACGTTTAGATGTGGGATTTCATTATTATGCCAATTGTGATGTGGACAGGCAGGCGAGAGGAACACTGACGAACTTTAACAACTGGAGTGCGGCTACACAGTCGAATTTTGACAATGCGTTATTGTATTGGGGAGTGGCAGGGAATATCGGAGACCGGGATGGGTATCTGAATTACCAGGGGTATAATTTCGGATTGATAGAGGGGCAGTTTACGAAGGGGGATTTTGGGACCTGGAGGACGTTTATCTATGATTATTCTACAGGGAATGCAGAGCAATTGAATATACAGACGAATGGGGGAAGTTTGGCCTTTGCGAATCCTACATTTACGGATGTGGTGATTAACGGTCAGCATGCAATATTAGTAACATTGTTTGTGCCAAGTGAGAATTCGGCTGCGGGAGAAGCGGGGGAGTTGATCTATTATAAGACGTACTAAGAACAGTTCTTTAACAGGTCCTGATCAGGTCTTGATCAGGAATAAAAGAGGTTCATCCTCCGTTTATCCTCCGTTAATTAACGGAGGATAAACGGAGGATGAACCTCTTTTATTCCTGTTTTGTACCTCTTCAAGGTATTAAATAAGAATAGGCTGTCATACATTGACAGCCTGTCTGGTTTTAGAATGGTATTATCAGGCGGTACCGTTAATCATCCATCTTGTGCCGAAGCGGTCTACAAAGTGACCGAAGAAATCTCCCCAGAATTGTTTTTCCAGTGGCATGAGAACATTTCCTCCTTTCGATAATGCGTTGAATACACGTGTGGCTTCAGCTTCCCCGTCAATGGAAATTGACAGTGATACGGAATCTCCGTATTTGAGTTGTTGTCCGGGGAAGCTATCGGATGCCATGATGCTGTTATCTCCGAAATAGATAACGCCGTGTAAAACTTTGTTTTTGTAGTCTTCTGGTGCGTTCATGTTAGGATTATCGTAACGGCTTACTATTTCTACTTTACCGTTGAGGATATCTTTATAGAAATTTAATGCTTCTTCGCAGTTGCCCTGGAAGTGCAGATAAGGTACCAGTTTCATACAGTGTTTATTTTTCTAAACAAATGTAATGGGTATTGGTTCGGGAGAGGGTGGTGAAAAAAGTCAAGTTTAGGGGGGATTTGAGACAAAATTGTGTAAATTAATGCTGTTGTTATAAACCTATCATGATGAGAAAGCTGGCATTACTGCTTACGCATAAACACAGACTGATCAGTATCGCTGCTATACTGGATGTGTTTGACACGGTAAATAGTTTTTATATCGGCATGCAGCAGCCACCGTTTTTTAATATTCAGTTGGTGGTACCGGATGATGAGGTGATACCTTTGCCTGATTATCCTGCTGTTTCATTAGCCAATGCTTCTTCTGCAGATGTAGTGTTGATCCCGGCATTTGTGGCGGAAGATCTTGGACAGGCACTTGCTGCCAACCGTGCTTTTGTACCCTGGATACAGGAGCAGTACCAGAATGGTGCAGAAATAGCGAGCTTTTGTACAGGGGCATTTTTGCTGGGATCTACAGGGTTGCTGAATGGTAAGCCTGCTACTACACATGTGATGTCCTGCCCGGCGTTTGCGGGGATATTCCCGGAAGTAGTGCTGCAATCCGATAAAGTATTAACTGCTGCGGAAGGGATTTATACCAGCGGTGGGGCTACCAGTACTTTTCATTTGCTGATATATTTAATAGAGAAATATTGCGGCCGGCCAATGGCGATACAAACCGCCAAGGTGTTTGCGATTGATATGGATAGGTATACACAGGCCTATTTCAGCGTGTTTGTGCCGGATAAACACCATACTGATACATTGATCACGGAAGTGCAGAAACGCATGGAAATGGGGTATAAGGATGCGAATACGGTGGAAGCATTCATGGAGGATATACCTGCCAGCAGACGGAACTTTGTGCGGCGGTTTAAACTGGCGACCGGCATTACGCCAATAGAATATTTGCAGAAGACGCGTATAGAGGCGGCCAAGAGGCTGCTGGAACAGACGGGTAACAGCGTACTGGCTGTGATGCTGGATTGCGGATATAATGATGTGAAAGCTTTCAGGAAGGTGTTTAGAAAAGAGGTAGGGCTGACACCGACAGAATACAGGTTGAAGTTTTCCGGAGGGAACAGGAAACTGGCAACAGCTTGATTTTGGGTGCAGGGCGAAGAGGATTTTACTGATCGATAGCAGCGGTTTAAAAATATTATCTTATCTTGATTTGACTTCACCGGGGGAAACGGGAATCATTTTATCAATCTTATTTATTAATCCCGTTTATTTATGTCAGTACATTTAAAGAAGGCAATCAAGCCCATTCACCTGTGGGCCATTGGTGTAGGTTTAGTGATCTCCGGCGAGTATTTCGGCTGGAATTATGGCTGGGGAGTAGCCGGTACCGTAGGCTTCCTGATAGCGACACTTATTATCACATTATTGTACGTCACTTTTATCTTCAGCTTTACAGAACTCACTACTTCTATTCCCCAGGCAGGCGGACCATTTACTTATTCACACCGGGCATTGGGACCTATTGGCGGTCTTATTGCCGGGTATGCCACTGCCGTGGAGTTTTTGCTGGCCACACCTGCTATTGCTTTTGCATTGGGGAACTATCTGCATTTTTTGCATCCGGCTTTGCCTGTGCTGGGATGTGGGATTGGGTTTTATGTGTTGTTAACAGGTGTGAACCTGTTAGGGATTAAAGAGTCTGCACTTTTTTCACTGGTGATTACTTTGCTGGCAGTATTTGAGTTGCTGGTGTATATGGGTATTGTCGGGCCTTCTTTTAAGATGGGCAACTTTATGCATAATCCTATGCCATTTGGATGGTATGGGGTATTTGCCGCTTTACCTTTCGCAATATGGCTGTATGTGTGTATAGAGGGCATCGCGATGGTAGCAGAAGAAGTACAGGACCCTTCCCGCAATATTCCCAAGGGATATATTTCAGGGATCCTTACTTTGATGATACTGGCCATCGGGGTGATGGTGTTTACGGGTGGGATTACAGACTGGAAAGAGTTATCTGCTATAGATTATCCCTTGCCAGAAGCAATTGGTATTGTGCTGGGGAAACAAAGCGGGATTACGAAGATCTTTGCGGGAATAGGTTTATTTGGATTGATAGCTTCTTTTAACGGGATTATCCTTAGTTATTCCAGGCAGTTATTTGCACTGGCAAGGGCGGGTTATTTACCTTCTTTTTTAGCTGCCCTGAGTCCCAAGCGGCAGGCACCCCATTGGTCTTTAATAGTGGGTGGATTATTAGGTGTTGTAGCGTTGTATATAGGTAAAACAGATCAATTGGTAATATTGTCCGTATTGGGTGCGGTGGTGATGTATATCCTGAGTATGATCAGTCTGTTTGTATTGAGGAGTAAGGAGCCATTACTGGAACGTCCTTTTAAGGCGCCGCTGTATCCCTGGTTTCCGGCTATCGCTTTAATTTTGTCGCTGGTATCCCTGGCGGCTATCGTTTATTACAATGTTTTTTTAAGTGCATTGTTCTTTGCAGGTATGCTCATAGCCCTGGTTATTTTTGTGGGGATGGGCAGGCATAAAGTCCAAACATTGGTACATGGCGTTTAAGAGTACGATACATCATAAAACATATCATTTCAACGACCTGCGTACGTTGCTGGCGAAGGCTACTCCTTTTCGTTCGGGGGATGCTCTGGCAGGACTGGCAGCAGATAGTTATGAGGAAAGGGTGGCGGCGCAGATGGCTTTGGCGGATGTACCGTTAAAGGTGTTTTTGAACGAAGCGATAATTCCTTATGAACAGGATGAGGTGACGCGGTTGATTATAGATACTCATGATGCAGTAGCGTTTGCCCCTGTGAGTCATTTTACGGTGGGAGAATTCAGGGACTGGCTGCTGGGAGATAGTGCTACAACTATTGCGTTGCAGCAGTTAGCGCCGGGGATTACACCGGAGATGGTAGCAGCAGTGTCCAAGCTGATGCGGAACCAGGATTTAATTAGTGTGGCGCATAAATGTGAGGTGGTAACAAAGTTCCGGAATACGATTGGTTTGAAAGGGCATTTGTCGGTGCGGTTACAGCCGAATCATAATACGGATGATCCGAAGGGGATTGCAGCGAGTATTGTAGATGGGTTATTGTATGGCAGCGGTGATGCGGTGATAGGGATCAATCCGGCGACAGACAGTCCGCAGGCGGTAATTACATTGTTACAGATGTTAGACCAGCTGCGTCAGCAGTTTGAGATACCGACACAGTCTTGTGTGTTGTGTCATGTAACCACTGCGATGCAGATTATGCACCGGGCACCGGTAGACCTGGTTTTCCAGTCGATAGCGGGGACGGAGCAGGCGAATAAGAGTTTTGGGATTGATATTGCTTTACTGGCAGAGGCGCATGCCTCTGCGTTGTCTTTGCAGCGGGGAACGATAGGAAATAACGTGATGTATTTTGAGACGGGACAGGGGAGTGCGCTATCTGCCAATGCGAATTCTGGGGTGGACCAGCAGACTTGTGAAGTACGTTCTTATGCGATAGCCAGGCGGTTTTCTCCTTTGCTGGTGAATACGGTGGTGGGCTTTATAGGGCCGGAGTATTTGTTTGATGGTAAACAGATTATCCGGGCAGCACTGGAAGACCATTTTTGCGGGAAGCTGATGGGGTTACCGATGGGCGTGGATATCTGTTATACGAATCATGCAGAAGCGGATCAGGATGATATGGATAATTTACTGACGCTTTTGGGAGTGGCAGGGGTTAATTTCATTATGGGGGTTCCGGGAGCGGATGATATCATGTTAAATTATCAGTCTACTTCTTTTCATGATGCTTTGTATGCAAGGAAGGTATTAGGGCTTAAAGCTGCTCCTGAGTTTGAGCAATGGTTGCAGAAACAAGGGATTATGGATGTATCCGGTAAGTTATTACCGGTTGGAGAGACGCATAGGTTACTTGGGTATGGGGTGTAAAAGTGCGCGGTTAATATGGCGGAGACAGGAAGGAGAGAGGAAGGAGAGTGGGAGGAGAGTAGGAGGAGAGTGGGAGCAGCCATACCATAAAGTAACAGTTGCAACAGATAATAATACAGCTACCCATATAGGTTTTCAACCAGGGTTGTATTTATAAAAGACTATATGGAATTAATACAATCAGATCCCTGGGCCTCATTAAAGGCATTTACAACGGCACGTATTGCCCTGGGAAGAACCGGGACGGCTATTCCCCTCCGGGAAGTGCTGGCCTTTAAAATGGCCCATGCACATGCCAGAGATGCGGTATACTCCAGATTAGAGACTGCTGCTTTACAGGAGCAGTTGCAGTCGTTTCATCTGCCGATAGTCCTGTTGCACAGCCGGGCAGCAGACAGGTACGAATATCTGCAAAGACCGGATAAAGGTCGACGCTTAGATGTGGATAGTGTAGCATCTTTAGCTCCACAAACTTCTGATGTAGTTTTCATACTCGCAGACGGCTTATCTGCCACCGCAGTGAATGTACATGCCTACCCATTGTTACAACATGTATTACCTATGTTAAAGGCCACAGGAATATCAGTAGGGCCGATATGCCTTGTACAACAGGGAAGAGTTGCTATCGGAGATGAGACAGGGGCTTTGTTAAAAGCGAAGGTGACAATAGTACTGATAGGTGAACGACCAGGATTAAGCGCAGCAGACAGTATGGGCGCTTATATCACCTATAACCCGCAGGTAGGGAACACAGACGAAGTAAGGAACTGTATATCCAACATAAGAGAAGAAGGACTGCAATATCCCGCAGCAGCAGGAAAAATCTTCTACCTGTTACAGGAAGCTTTAAGATTAAAATTATCCGGAGTAGAACTGAAGGATAACCATGGGTTATTAAGTTAGTTGTATTAACCATGCGATAAACATTCCGTACTTTGTCAGGAAGAAGTTTCATTAATTTCAAAATTTATAATATTTTGCCCTTTTCACTTCTTCAATAAAGATGCTACAGGACGGATTCAATATTTCTGCAGAACAAGCTAATGAAGGGCTCCGTAATCATAATGTGGACGTCTTCCGGCAAATCTATCTGGCATATAGTGAAGAGCTTTTTTTACTGGCCAGCCGTTGGGTAAAGGATGAACATCTTGCTAAAGACCTGGTACATAATCTGTTCGTGCATCTGTGGGAAAAGGGAGGATCGCTGACTATCACCGGAAATGTGCGTCATTATCTTTTCAGGGCGATTACCAACCGTTGTCTGAATGAATTAAAGAGGAGGTCCAGGTTTGTGAGTGAAGACCTGCTCCAATGGCAGGCAGATCCATCTTCTCTGAATGAAATCTCTGATTATATCCTTTTACAGAAAGAGCTGATCAACCATTTACAGGGCCTTGCACCCCGTTGCAGGGAAATATTTATGATGAGTCGTGTGCAGGGGCTGGACCCTTCAGAGATCGCTTCCAAACTGGGTATCACCCTTAATACCGTTTATTTTCAACTGGCAGTAGCATTGAAGTACCTCCGTACACATATGAAGGGAAAAAAAGGTTGAAACGCCATCAAAGTTTAACCATTTTGTATTGTCATTAGTATATAGATCATGAGTAACGACGATATACAGGAATTTGTTATTGATTGTATAACGGATCCTGAAAACAGGGACAAACAGGCTGCGCTGGATAAATGGCTGCAGGAATCCGAAGAAAACCGGGTACTGTATGCAGAAATCAAACGCATCTGGGATATAGCGGAGACCGTTCCGTCCACACCTTTCAATAAAACTGAGGGATGGGATTTGTTGTCTCAGCATATTACGGGAACCCCTGTGAAAGTAAGGAAGATGTCCGGCTGGTGGCGTGCTGCTGCTGTGCTGGTACCGCTGTGTATTGTAGCAGCTGCCTGGTGGCAGTATAGTGGTCGTGAACATAAGGAATCGGAGTGGATGAATTTTGTAGCACAGGGCGCTGAGAAGGATAGTTTGCTGCTGCCAGATGGCTCTAAGGTGTACGCAAAACCCGGTACTATACTGGCGTATAATAAACAGCGGGTAGTGAAACTGGAAAAAGGTGAGGCGTTTTTTAAAGTGGTGCAGGATGAAAAGACAAGGTTTGTAGTACAGATGAAGACCGCAGAAGTGACCGTATTGGGTACTTCATTTAATATCACTGTGGATTCAACATTGACAGATGTTGCTGTATGGGATGGTAAGGTGAGTATGGCCAGAAAAGATGGTGAGACTATTGTGTTAAAAGAAGGCGAAATGGGCCGGCTGGATAAAGGAAGCCTGAATAAAATGACGGGTAATTATGCCTACCGTTGTGGCTGGGCGAATGGATATCTTATATTTGAAAATGAGGAAGCAGGAGTTGTAGCAGCTATTTTATCTAAATATTATCATGTAAACTTTACTATAGCAGATTCTCTTGTGAAAAAGAGAATTACTGTGCGATTCCGTAATATGTCATTTGAAGAAGTACAGACCGTTTTAGCAGAAGTTTTAGATAAATAAGAATTTAATCTCCCATATCTGATTTTTTTCTCATAATTTGATGCCGCGCAGGTAATTCCTGCTATCTCAGTTAACCATATATCAGATCAACCGGCATTTATGAATCGCAGTGGCGTCATAAGCATCTATTTATTCTTAACCATTCTATTTACCTCTTCTATAGGACGAGCGCAGGATTCTACTGTGTTTATGAAAGCCGTTCAAATTGATGTTAATAATCAGCCCTTACGTGTTGTGATGCAATCTATTGAGCAGCAGACAGGTGTTTCCTTTGCGTATGCCAATGAAATACTGCTAGGGCGGCCAAATATCTCCCTGCATATACGTCATACTAACCTGAAAGCTATCCTGGATAAATTATTTCCCGTTACACAGTATCGCGTAAAAGTGATTGGCGGACAGGTAATTATCAAACTGCAATCTGTTATTATTATTCCTTTGGACAGTGTCCTGAAACGGGTAGAAATGAATACCGTAGTGATAACAGCATTGGGGATTGGGCGGCAACAACGTTCCCTGGGGTATGCTTATACCGATGTGAAGGGCAGTGAGCTGATAACAGCCAGAGAAATTAACCCGGTAAATGCATTGAGTGGAAGAGTGGCAGGTTTGGATGTAAATCCTGTAAATGGTGGGGTAGGAGCATCTACGAAAGTCACTTTAAGGGGTGTTAAGATTATAGGGGGCAATAACCAGCCGCTGTACGTAGTTGATGGTATCCCGGTGAATAATTCATCGCCTGGGCAGGCAGAGAAATATGGGGGGTATGATTTAGGAGATGGAACAGGGATTATCAATCCTGATGAGATAGAAACGATATCTGTGCTGAAAGGAGGCGCTGCGGCGGCCTTATATGGCAGCAGGGCAGGTAATGGCGTGATATTGATTACGACTAAAAAGGGGGTTACGAAAGGGCTGGAAGTTGCCTTTTCTTCCAGTGCCACGGTAGATGTGGCGAATAACAGTTATGATTTTCAGAATACGTATGGCAGTGGAAGAGATGGTGCTTTACCATCAGATGCAGAAGATGCACATAACTTTCCGCAGATAAGCTGGGGACCTAGAATGAGTCCGGATAGCCTGGTATGGATATGGAACGGGAAACAGGTGCCTTATGTGAATGCAAAGCATAAGGCGAATAGCTTTTTCAGAGAAGGGCTTACACTGACGAATGCGGTATCGGTTTCAAGAGGAGATGAGAGAACACAACTGCGCTTTGCGTATACGAATATCCATAATAAGGATATTGTACCGGAGAGTGGTTTGAGCAGGCATAACTTTTCTGTAAGAGGTACTTCACAGGTGAGTTCCAGAGTGAGCCTGGATACGAAGATCACCTATATGAATGAACAGGTGGATAACCGTCCGGCTTTATCTGATAACTCTAATAATATTGGGTATGTACTAAGTGGAATTGCGCCTAACATTGATATCAACTGGTTGAAGGATTACAAACATGCTGTAACAGGAGATTATGTGAACTGGAATAACAATGTGTACCAGGTGAACCCTTATTGGGTAATTCATGAACAGCCTAATACGAGTACACAGAACCGGCTGACAGGCTTCGTGCAGCTGAAGTACCAGTTATGTCCCAACTTTTACATACAGGGACGTACAGGAATGGATTACTCGCGTTTTAGTTTCCGGGAGTTTATGGATTATTCCACACCGTATAATCCTGGTGGAGGGTTAGCGCTGAAGGACCGTACCTTCCGGGAGATGAATTCAGATATACTGTTGTATTACAGAAGGAAGGTAAACGATTTCTGGATAGGAGCGAATGCAGGCGCTAACCGGATGGATTATAACGAAGACCTGCTGAATACTACCGGCAGGAATATGAATACAAGACATGTGCAGAGTATTAATAATTTCCAGACGCAATTGAGGAATGAACAGGTGCGGCGCAAACGGATCAACTCTGTGTATGGGTCTATCAATCTGTCTTATAAAAATTTTCTTTATGTAGATCTGACGGGAAGGAACGACTGGTCATCTACATTAGCTGCCAGTCATAATTCTTTCTTTTATCCTTCCGCTTCTGCCAGTTTTGTTTTTTCTGAGTTGATGAAAAGTGAGGTATTGTCTTTTGGTAAAGTACGTTTTTCTATTGCGCAAACGGGTAGTGATGCCATTGATCCTTATCAGCTGAAACTTACTTATGGAGCAGACCCGGATATACCTTCCGTAGGTAGTTATATCATAGGTGGCGTGGCCACTAACAGTGTTCCTTTTGAGAAGTTGAAGCCCAGTATCAGTAAGGCTTATGAAGCAGGTATCAACCTTTCTTTTTTCGATAACAGAATGAGTGTGGATGCCACACTTTATCGTTCCAGTACAAGGAACCAGGTATTGAATGCGCCTGTTTCTTCCAGTAGTGGTTATACCAGTGCGGTGATCAATTCCGGTAATGTACGGAACCGGGGAATAGAAGTTACGCTGGGGCTGAAGCCTTTTGTGGGTAAGGTTTTTAGCTGGGATATTGATGTGAATTTTGCACGTAATCAGAATAAGATACTGGCGTTGAATTCCCTGGTATCTGATTATTATACGTTGTCATCTGCACGTTGGGGGAATGTAACCATAGTGGCAAAGTCGGGTGAAGAATATGGTAGTATTATGGGCAGGAGTTTTTTGAGAGATAGTCAGGGACATCTGATTTTGGATGGTAATAATCTGCCTCAGTATAATACGAGAGATACGAAGCTGGGGAATAGTCAGTATAAATGGATAGGCGGTATTAATAACCGGTTTTCTTATAAAAGGATTTCTCTTTCGATATTACTGGATGTTAAACATGGGGGGAATATTTTCTCTATGACGAATTTATTATCTTATTCGAATGGGTTACAGAAAGGTACACTTGCAGGCCGGGAAGGATGGGCCAGATCTGAAAAGGAAAGACTGGCAGCCGGTGTGGCACAGGGAGACTGGACCCCAACAGGAGGATTGAAAGTAGATGGGGTATGGTTAAATGAGAATGGGGGTGGAGCGGGGAGGCCAATGTATGTGGATGTATCAGCGTATGTGAATCCGGAGGCGTATTGGCAGAGAGTAGCCGGTAATATACCGGAGCCGTTTATTTATGATGCTTCTTTTGTGAAAGTGAGGCAGCTGAATATTGATTACCGGTTAACGCTTTTTAAGAAGGAAGTGGTTGTATCGCTGGTATCAAGGAATCCTTTTATTCTTAGTAAACATATTCCGAATGTAGATCCGGAATCGACTTATAACAATACAAATGCGCAGGGACTTGAATATGGTTCTCTGCCTACACGTCGTTCTTTTGGAATTAATATTCATGCTACTTTATGAGAAAATATATCCTGTTTATATTCATATTGGTTAGTTGTACAAAAGACTTTAAGGAGATTAATACTGATCCGGGGAAAGTCTCTTCTGTGGCTCCCGGAGAGCAGCTGACAGCTGCTGCTTATTTTCTGGATGGAGGAAGAGAAACGGGTTATCCGAATTTATTTTTATTTCAGCCGATGGCGCAATACCTGAATGGTACTACGGGTATGGGTTATGGCACCAGGTATATCTGGAATGATTTCTATAATACGCTGATGTGGGATATCTTTTATAGTAAGAGTATCAAACAACTGGCAGATCTTATAGAGAAGAATAAAGCGGATAGTATGCAGGCGAATTATATTGCGGCAGCAAGGGTATTGAAGGTGTATATTTTTTCTTTGTTAACAGATGCTTACGGGGATATACCTTATTCACAGGCGGGCATGGCTTATTACAACAAAGTGTATACGCCGCAGTATGATAAGCAGGCCGATATCTATAATGACTTCTTCTTGCAGCTGGATACTGCTTTTCACCAGTTTGATGCCGCTAAAGCACCTGTATTGAATGATATTGTGTATGATGGAGCGCTTGTTAAATGGAAACGTCTGGCAGCGTCTTTACGGTTACGTTTGGGTATGCGGCTGACGCAGACAGATGTGGTGAAGGCGAAGGCTGAAGTACTGGCTGCTATTGAAGAAGGAGTGATGGAGAGTGCGGATGATAATTTCAGGATGATTCATGAAGATTATGCATATCCGGACCTTCGTGGGAATGGGGTGGCGCAGGCGTTGCAGGAAGAACAGGCGTATCAGCATACTGCAGGCTGTGCTACTTTTGTTAATTATCTGAAGGCGGAGAATGATCCCAGATTAGGAAGGTTTTTTGTAAACCGTGATGCGGCAGGGAATGATATTACAGCTATTACACATTATCTGCCTATTCAACCGGGTATGTACTGGTGGGATGATACGGCGGATTTTATTGGTACTAACGGGCAGGTGATCCCTTATGCGTATAAGTATTGTACCATCAGTACGCCGTTTTATCAGTATCAGTCGCCCTATCTGCATTTTGGATATGCAGAAGTGGAGTTTTTGCTGGCGGAGGCGGGAGCCCGAGGCTGGACAGGAGATGCGAATCTGCATTACCAACGGGGGATACGGGCAGCGATGGCACAGATTGAGATGTATCCCGGGATGCCTGCTATTCCGGCGAATGTGGTGCAGGATTTTATAGATGCGCATGTTTTAACGGATAAAGCGATAGCTGAGATTAATATGCAGAAGTGGGTAGCTTTATTCCCCAATGGGTTTGAGGCATATGCGAACCAGCGGCGGATAGGTTATCCTGAGTTATTGTCTATTCAGGATGTGGACGGGAATTCGCAGACGCATGGGATATTGCCAAAACGCTTGTTGTATCCGGCAACAGAGGCGCTGAATAACCCGGTACATTACCAGGAAGCGCTGGACAGATTAGGTGGAACGGATGACTGGTTGAAAAATGTGTGGTGGGACCGGTAAAAATTATATAGCAACAACTAATAAATAAAAATCCGTTTTGCCACAAAACATAATAGGCTCCGGTAGGAGCCCCGTGTTTGTAGAAACACAATAAACAACAAAACACAGACTCCGTAGGAGTCCCCTAACTCGCGAATAATAGGGGACTCCTATGGAGTCAATTAAGGAGAATATTAATGTTTTCTACAAACACGGGGCTCCTACCGGAGCCTATTATATTTTGTTATAAAGTAGATATCTTCTCCCGGAACCTTTATCATTTTATACACATTACATTGTTTCAAGTTCTTCCGGGTGACGGGGCCTGTGCCAGAGGTAATAGTAGGCCAGGATCAATACGCCCAGGGCAAACGGTATTACCGCCAGGTGTTTATACGTCAGATCTCCGACAATAGTAATAGCATCGAAGTGCATGAATTCACTGATCATCCAGTAGGAGTTAGCGCTGATCCATACAGTGATGGCCAGGTTATGGCATAACTCAGAGGCGAATTGCCGGGTACGGTAGGCAATGATGATAGAGATAATAAGAGTGGGGAATATCATGATAATCCCCAGTGTGTGCCATACCAGGCACCAGCTGATGTCTTTGAATAACCAGAAAACAATATGGAGATTTTCCATTTTCCGGTATTTTAACGGAATGCTGTAAACAGGTGATGGTGTGGTTTCGGGCATTGTTGATCTTGATTGAAGGGGCAAAAATATAAAAAGCTGGCGGCAATTGGTACAACTCTTGTGTTATCCCTGTAGAACCAAAAAACAACACTATGAAAAAAGCAATGATAGCTGCCGCAATTGTAGGCATTGCCGCAGCCGGCGTAATCTTATATCTGACAAAAAAAGAAACTGTAAAAGGTATATTAGATGAGGTATCCGGTGGAGCAAAAGATGCAGGACGTTTAGCTACCCGTCATCTTCGTAAAACCCAGGAAAAAATCAATAACATATTGCACGAAAATCTGTCTTGATTATGATACAGGTTTGTATGTGTTACCTGTTGCCGGTATAATAGAAAAGCTAGGACCGGGCAACAGGTATTTTTTTATATAAACGTTCTTACGCCGGATAAACTCTCTCTGAAACTTTTAGGCGTACATCCCTTCTTCTTCTTAAACAGCCTGTTAAAATTGGATATATTATTGAACCCGCATTTGTAGGAGATTTCTGCAATGGCATGTGTGGTATTTACCAGCATACGACAGGCATGCCCCAGTCTTATTTCATTCAGACTATCTATAAAAGTATTGCCTGTACATTTCTTGATAAAGCGGCTGAAAGATACTTCTGTCATGCTTACCAGCTTTGCCACATCTGTTAAATTTACCTGTTTATCATAGTTGTTATTCATGTATTCAAATGCCTTCTCTATTCTCCTGCTGCTATAGTTAAATACACCTTTGTGAAAAGTAGTGTCTGACAACAGGCGCATGTTGCGTGAAATGGACAGATCGTGCAGGATAGACATCAGTTCGAGTACAGAATCAAACCCACTTTTCTGGTTGAGAGAAAGGAGCCTGGGAGCTAATTGTCTGATAGTCTCCTGAGAAAAAAGGATCCCGTTGGCAGCACTTTCAAACATTCCCCGCATAAAGCGCAACTGATTTTTTCGCAGCAGTTTATCATCAAATAAATCCTTATGAAACTGTAATGTTATTTCTGTGATCTCCGGACTTTTACATTCATGTGTAAACCAGCCGTGGTTCAGGTTGGGGCCTACAAGTACCAGTTCTGCATCATCTATTACATCTATATGATCTCCTACTATACGTTGGGCGCCTTTGGCATTCAGAATAAGGTTGAGTTCAAATTCCTCATGATAGTGTAACGGGAAATCGAACTTGTTTTTTGTACGTGAAAAGATCATGAAGCAATCACTCTGTGTGAGTGGAGTTATCTCGCGGAGTATATTAGTTTCGGCCATAACGTATCATTCTTAGCATAGTAAGTCTAAGTTAAGGGATAAAATAATACTATTGTAATTTTTGATGCAAATAATTGATTACCAATAATATTTATAAATACTGAGAATGGAAGTTGAAAATCAGATAAGAAAGTATTATTTAAGTGCAGAATAAAATTAGCTTTGGGTGGGAAAGTATTTAATAAGTTTAACACGTAATGAACGGGGCTGATTTTATCAGCCCCATTTTTTTATCTTCTTTATGTAGTTTGTTAAATCTGTGGCGATTTGTTTGTGTTCCTGTAAATCAGGATGTCCTCCGCATCCAAGACCATATTGTTTAGTAAAAAAGTAGTGGTATACGTTTTTGTTATTTTTGATGATGGCTGTTATGTAACGTTCCAATACAGGTTTAAACTGTTGATCTGCCATAGGGCTGCTAAGGCAGATGATAGTTACTTTGGGGTAATGTTGTTTGATGGTATTGATGAATTGTTTATAAGCGTTGCAGAAAATAACAGAATCCTGTATGCCATCATTTTCTCCCAGGCAAACGGCTACTACATCTGGCTGGTATTTACTAAAATCCCATTTGATGGAATCTGTGCGCATGTTTATTTTATCGTATACCTGTGTCATGGGAAAAGGCATACCACAGCAGCTGTGTATCAACCCGATTCCTGAAACGGATGCCAGTTGCCATTGGGCTTTTAATGCTCTTGCGGTGAGGGGACCATAGCTCATCCATGCATTGTGCTGATCGAACCACTGGCCCTGCCCGCAGGGAAATAAAGATTGATCTGCACCGGAGCCGCAGGTGACAGAGTTTCCGATGAATTCTATTTTACGTACAGGTTTTGCCGGCAGTGGTAATAATGCCTGACATTTTACACCTATGAATTGCAGGTAGCCTATACCGGCTTCTGTATTCTTACAGATGGTAAGTACATGATCCCCATTATCCAGATGATCTGTGATGTTAATCATATTGTGCTTACCCGTAGTCTGAAAACGTTTAGCCGGCAGGTTATCAACCTGTACAGCGAGGTAGTTATGAGTATCATCATCCATTAAAATAGTACAATGACTGCCTTTGAATTTCAGCTTTATATACACACCTGGTTGCCAGAAGCGTGGTGTTGCAGGATCTGTGAAATCTATGCGTCCTGTGTACTGGATGTATGGATGGTCTGCTTTGAAAAAAGTAGTATCTGCTGCACTTAGGTGGAAGCTAAGTAACAATAATGGTATCAATAATTTCATGCCTCAAAATAAGATATTTTATCTTTTATTAAAGGCGAAAATCAGTCTTAATATAGTAAAGCGATGTTCTAACGGCGTTGGTTTTATATCCATTGTCTGGAGTTGCTGATAACATTCCAGTACTCTTTGCCTGGATTGCGGGAGGCAGTTGAGTTTACTGGTGTTGATGATCAGTTCTATGGCAAGGTGAGGATCGGTAAGAGATAGTAGTTTTGAGATTTTTACGAGTTCGTTGCAGTATTCGCTGCGGAAGCCCTGGAATTCATCGGGCAGATAATTGAGGAGTGTGATGGTGGTTTGTTGTTCGAGGTCGGTAGGGTTGATTTTTTTCTTTAGTTGCAGGTTGTTCCATAGGGTGATGAGTTTTTGTTGTTTTTCCCTTAGAAAGTTCAGGATAATGAAGTAGCTTTTTTGCTGGTATTCATCATCCAATAAAATGGGATTGTTTACCAGGGCGTTCATCATATCAATATTGCCTGTATTAAAGCATTGTATGATGGCGGCAGTGAAGACGGCTTCATATTTTTCGGAGATAAAGTGCAGAAAATCAGGCGATTTATACCTGTCGTTCTGTAAGAATTTCGCATTGCCCGGCAATTCACCTGATTCCAGAAAGTTGGAAAGCATAGGATCATTGCTAATGGTAGCGAGGTAAACCTGTTCTTCCGTAGACGTTAGCCGGGAAGATTGCGGTACGTACATCATAGGTAGTAGCTTTAAACAGGAATGGTATGTCTATACAATATACGCTTTTTTCGAATATGTTACAAGAAAACGGTTATGCTGGCCAAAAATGTTTTATACACACTTATTAATCCCATTTCTTTATTGAAGATCAAACAATTATACCACTTTTTTATTATTTCCGGATAAAAAGAAAGGCTTGTTTTACGATTTCAGCGTAGAACAAGCCTTTCTTTAATAGCTTTTATCTTATTGATTCTCTTTCTTCAGTTTGTCTTTAAAGACCTTTTTGAACTTTTCTACTTTAGGGCCTATTACATAATGGCAGTATGGTTGTGAGCCATTCTGATTATAATAGTTCTGGTGATAATCTTCCGCTATGTAAAAGTTCCTGAGCGGCGATATTTCTGTTACGATCGGATGTTCGAAGGCGCCTGATTTCTGCAGTTTATCTTTGTATTCCTGGGCCAGTTTGTGCTGATCTTCGTTGCTATAGAAGATAGCGGAACGGTACTGGGTACCTACGTCGTTACCCTGCTGGTTAAGCTGGGTGGGGTCGTGGCTTTGCCAGAAGGCCTCTAATAACTCTTCATAAGAGATTTTAGCAGGATCATAAGTTATCTGTACGGCTTCAGCATGACCGGTGGTACCGGTACATACCAGTTCGTAGGAGGGATTGGCCACGGTGCCTCCTGAATAACCGGATTCGACTTTCACTACCCCGTCCAGGTACTGAAACTGGGCTTCAACGCACCAGAAGCAGCCTGCTGCAAAAGTGGCTTTCTCTAATTTTGTGTTAGCGGGAACGTCCATGTCTACCGGTTCTTTACTTTTTGTTTGTTTTCCCTGGGCACATGCATAGAAGGCGATGGCCAGCAAACAGCTTAATAATGAGTATCTTCGCATGATTTAAATGACAGAAGGTGATTGTGAGTATGCCTTCATATAGTTAAATTACGATAAGAATGGTGTATTGGATCATCATTATAAGTAACTTTAACATTCTTTTTTAGCGCCTGTGGGTTGCTGAAAACCAATTTTAACCGGTCTTGTGACAATGGGTCATTAGACTTTTGTATGGAATAGAAAGATGAAATATTTTCCCGATTCAGCGCTGATGCAGCTGGAATTTGACAAGGTACAGGCTTTGTTGCAGGAACATTGTAAAACGGAGCTGGGTAAACAGATGGCAGCAGAACTGCGGCTGCACACCCACATCGATTACGTAAAGACTGCGCTGCAGCAGGCGCATGAATATAAGCAGCTAACCCTGCTGCAGGAACACTTCCCGAACGATTACGTACTCAACCTTAAGAACGAACTGCGCCTGTTAAGCATACAGGGAGCTGTATTAAGCGGAGATCAGCTGATGCTGTTACGTAAGCTGGCAGAGAGCATGCATAGTATTGTGCGGTTCTTTGACCATGACAGGCGTGTGCAGTATTCCGGTCTGTTTGGTGTGATTACACATACGCATTACGAGAAGAAAATTGTATCGCTGATTGATGATGTACTGGATGAAACCGGGCAGGTGAGAGATAATGCCTCTCCTGAACTGGAGAAGATCCGCATGTCGTTATACCGCAAGCGTAATGAACTGCGCAGGGCGTTTGAACGCAGTCTGAGTAAACTCAGCAAGCTGGGTTACCTGGCGGATACGGAAGAAGCCTTCCTGAATGGCAGAAGGGTACTGGCAGTATTTGCAGAGAACAAGCGTATGGTGAAGGGTATTCTGCACGGAGAGTCTGATACCCGCCGTACTGCATTTGTGGAGCCGGAAGAGACGATCGAGCTGAATAACGATGTGGCATCCCTGGAGCGTGAAGAGAATAAGGAAGTATACAGGATTTTGCGGGCGCTGACGGCCGCACTGAGCCAGTTTTCTCCCCTGTTGAATAACTACCACGATATCCTGGGGATGTATGATTTTATACGGGCGAAGTCGAAGCTGGCACTGGATATGGATGGAAACTACCCTATGCTGAGCCCTAATTCGCAGGCGCACCTGGTGGAAGCATATCATCCTTTGTTACTGCTGTATAACCGTAAGAACAAGAAGCCTACCATTCCGCTTAATGTAAAGCTGGACAATGATAATCATATACTGGTGATCAGCGGTCCGAATGCAGGGGGTAAAACAGTTACGCTGAAAACCATTGGTTTGATACAACTGATGTTGCAGGCGGGGTTGTTAGTGCCGGTGCATCCGAGTTCCCAGTTAGGTATTTTCAGGCAGCTGATGATACATATAGGAGATACGCAGTCGCTTGAATTTGAGTTAAGTACGTATAGCTCTCACCTGAAGAACATGAAATATTTTATGGAGAACGCCAACGGTAAAACGTTGTTCTTCATAGATGAACTGGGAAGTGGATCTGACCCTAACCTGGGAGGAGCTTTTGCGGAAGTGATCATGGAAGAGCTGGCGAAGAAACATGCCTTTGGTATTGTAACAACGCACTACCTGAATCTGAAGGTGATGGCGAATAAGGTAAAAGGGATTATTAACGGCGCGATGGGCTTTGATGAAGAGACCCTGTCGCCTATGTATAAACTGATCATAGGTAAGCCGGGTAGTTCTTATACGTTTTCTATTGCGCAGCGTATAGGGTTGCATCCTTCTCTTATTTCCCGCGCGAGGAACCTGGTGGATGAAGGACATTTTCAGCTTGATAAATTGCTGAATAAGGCCGAACAGGACCTGCAAAAGGTAGAAGCCAAGGAGAAAGAGCTGCAGAAATTACTGAAGGAAAATGAGCGCTTAAAACGCGAATACGAGATATTGTCTGATAAGGAGCGGAAAACGCAGCAGGTAACGGTACTGAAATTGCAGAACCAGATCAAGGAAGAGGAGTTGAGTTACCTGAAGGATATGGAGCGGAAGATGAAGCAGATAGTGGTAGAGTGGAAACGTACAGATGATAAGCCTAAAGTGATAAAACAGGCAGAGGCGTTGTTATTCCGGAAGAAGGAGAAACAGATTAATGAGCGGTTTGAGAAGAAGGTACAGGATAGGTTTTTAGAGATAGGTGGCGCGTGTAAGGTGGGCGACCAGGTGAAGATCCGGAGTAACGGACAGGTAGGGAAGTTGCTGGAGATAAGGGATAAGAGAGGGATTGTGAAGCTGGGGAATATCCCGATGAACGTGTTACTGGCGGATTTGGTACTGGTGCGGGAGAGACCGAAGGAAGAGGCCGCGAAATAGTTTGATTTAGGGTGCAGGGCGACTGTTTTGCTTCTACTCAGTTGATTTAGGGTGCAGGGCGAAGCCCTGCAAAAATATCTTCAATGTTTTTGTGATGGAGCGAAGCTCTATCACAAAAAAATTCTAATTATGATATTTTCTATACATCCCACAAAGCAATAATCCACGTTTATCCCCCTCATACTAGTATTATTTTAATATATACAGATATCTTTTTTCCTTTTTTTATTTAATTAGCCGGCTAAGTATTATATTTGTTGCATGAACAAACCGCTTATGTGCAGTACCATCAGTCATCTGTTGGTACAGATCAGCAAAGCGCACCGTAATAAGGGTAACCAGATGCTGTCTTGCTATAATTTGCATGCAGGTCAGGAAATATTTCTCCAGCAGGTATTATGCCGGCAGGGGATAACCATGAATGAACTGACGAATAATATGGAGGTGACACCGGCAACGGTGACCCGGATGGCGGAGCGACTGGAAAAGAAAGGATTTTTAAGAAGGGAAAAAAGTACTAATGATCAGCGGGTTGTGCAGGTTTTCCTGACAGAGCTGGGAGAGGAGGCTGCGAAGTATATTACAGAACAGACCTGGAATAAACTGGAACAGCAGACAGTAAAGAACCTGAGCATGGAAGAACGTATGCTGCTTAAAAGATTGCTCATGCAGGTGCTAGAGAACCTGGATGAAGTTGAGTATGGCCTTTAAAAGGCTTTTTTTTGCCGCTATTACTTAGCCGGCTAATCAATATGACCGGGAAATTAAATTATCAAGTTTCATAGAATATTATGAAAATTGCCCGGAAGTTATAATATTTGCAGTATTATGATTCTTACCAAAGGTTAATACTAACTCTACCTACTACTCTTTAAAGGTCATGTAACCTGACCTACCCACCACTGTGTGACTTATTTACTGATGCCCTAACAAAAAAACAAACGATTAATATTATGAAAAATAATGTGATCATACCTGTTTATAATTATGCTGTAGAATGCAATACCGGTCCGAATCCTATTAAGGGATTTAACATAAAACGCAGTACATACCTGGTGCAGTCTGATGGTGTAACGGAGCCTCACCGGAGGATTGACTATAATATAATGCTTGTTCTTTCCGGAGAGATGACATTGTTCATAGATTTTGAAAAACATACGGTAAAAGCGCCCGCGCTTATTTTGTTATCACCTGATCAGATACATCAGTACATGGGTGATAGTTTATGCGAGATAGTGAGTGTGGCATTTGAAGAAGAGTTTCTCTGCGAAGATGCGCTGGGTGGGATGTTGTGCTGGTCGGCCTGTGTATTTCAGACACCTGTGGTACAACTCACGGAAGGACAATTGAAAGAGCTGATGGCCTATGCAAAACTGATAATGAAGGAGATGGATAGTCAGTTGCCGTTGCGTGAAGTGATCATCCGTAATTTACTGAATTCACTGATGGCCGCAAGTGCACGTTTACCACAACGTGATATTGCCGCGATACAGGCCGATACCGTGCAGAACCGCATTGTACGGCAGTTTAAAGAATTGTCTGATGTACATTATAAGGATAAAACGCAGGTAGGTCATTATGCAGATATGATGTATGTGACGCCTGGTCATTTGAATGATACAGTTAAATCTGTTGTGGGTAAGACCGCGAAACAGATCATTGATGAAAGACGTGTTACGGAGGCGAAAAGATTGTTGTTCTGGAATGAGCATAGCATCAAGGAAATTGCCTGGCAGCTTAACTTTGAGGATGACGGGTACTTTAACCGGTTCTTTAAAAAACATACGGGTCATACGCCTGCTGTTTTCCAGAAAAGTATCCGTGAAAAGTACAATTAATCCCGTAATTAGTTAAGTGTATATCGTCTTTATCCATAGTACTTTTGTACAGTTCATTAATCGTTGTTGAACATCATCTTAAAACCGCACGCCCATGAAGTATAATTATCGCGCCTGCTAATCTTTATTATTCATTATTCTCTTTAGCAGTAAAACAGAAAACAAGAAGCCTGTTCGTAGTGTTATAACTACGTCAAGCTACTTTATTCACTTTTCCGTATCAGCCGGGAAAAGTGACCTCTAAAACCCAGTAGCTGTCATTATTTGATTATTCATTGCCGCAGTAATGCGGGGTGGAAAGCTATTGCAAAAACAAAAAACATTTACCTTATTATGACTCAATTATTTCAACACAACAACATGTATAAGCCAGTGGGCTTTATTTATACCATGCTTCTTCTGGCCGTATTGACCGGATGCGCCAGTTCTTCTGCCAAAACAGAGAATGCCGGTATGCCTCCTGCTGAACTGCCGGTATTAAAAGTAGCTGCTGTTCCAGCCACTACTTACCGTGAATATAACGCTACCGTAGAAGGTAAGGTGAACGTAGAGATCCGCGCCCAGGTAGATGGTTATCTCGATAAAATATTCGTAGATGAAGGTGCGTATGTAAAAGCGGGCCAGCCTTTATTCAGAATCAACGAACGTACTTATCAGGAACAGTTAAGCAATACAGCTGCTTCTTTGCAGGCCGCAAAAGCCAATGAAGAAAAGGCGGAAGTAGAAGTGAACCGTCTTACACCACTGGTACAGAATAATGTAGTGTCTGATGTGCAGCTGAAAACAGCGAACGCAGCTTATCAGGCAGCAAAAGCAAATGTTGCACAGGCACAGGCGATGGTAAGCAATGCCCGTATCAACCTGGGTTATACCCTAATCTCAGCACCGGTAAGTGGTTACATTGGCAGAATTCCTTTCAAAATCGGTAGTCTGGTAGGCAAGGGAGATGCACAGGCATTAACAATGTTGTCTGATGTAAGCGAAGTATATGCTTATTTCTCCATGAGTGAAGTTGACTTCTTACAGTTTAAAAATAAAACAGAAGGTAAAACGGTGCAGGATAAGGTGAAGAAATTACCTCCTGTAGAACTGGTACTGGCTGATAACAGTATTTACCAGGAAAAAGGCCGTGTAGAAACCATAGAAGGACAGTTTGACAAGAGCATCGGGGCTATCAGCTTCCGCGCTGTATTCCCTAATGCAGCTGGTCTGTTGCGTTCCGGAAATACCGGTAGGGTAAAGATTCCTGAACAGTTTGCGTCAGCATTACTGATCCCACAGGAAGCTACTTTCGAATTACAGGATAAGGTGTTTGTATTTGCAGTAGGAGACAGTAACAAAGTGGTGAGTAAACTTATCACTATCTCCGGCAAGAATAGCTCATACTATTTTGTGGAGAAAGGAGTACAACCAGGTGAGAGAATTGTGTATACTGGCCTCGATCGTTTACGCGATGGTGCTGTGATTGCACCGCAAATGATGTCAATGGATAGTTTGCTGAAGCTGAAACCGCTTTAATCACTATCTCACAAATCAATAGGATATACGCTGTTATGGCTGTTACCAAGGTGGCAGTAAGGACATCCTATGACCTGATCTATCAGCTCATTTAAAAAAGATTATGTTAAAGAAATTCATTGAGAGACCCGTACTGGCAACAGTGGTCTCGATTATACTGGTACTATTGGGATTATTGTCACTGGCAACACTGCCGGTAACACAGTTCCCGGATATCGCGCCGCCCTGCGTTGCTGTAACGGCTTCTTACCCCGGAGCCAATGCGGAAGTGGTAGCCCGTTCTGTAGCTACCCCCATAGAAGAATCCGTGAATGGTGTGGAGAACATGACATACATGACCTCTACTTCCAACAACGATGGTTCCATGACACTGAACGTGTATTTTAAACTGGGAACAGACCCTGACCTGGCTGCTGTGAACGTACAGAACCGTGTGGCTAAAGCTACCAGCATTTTACCGCAGGAAGTGGTGAATGCAGGTATCAGCACACAGAAGCAACAGAACAGTATGATCATGGTGGTGAACCTGATGAGTAATACAGAAGATTATGATGAAACATTTTTGCAGAACTATGCAAAGATCAATATCATTCCTGAAATACAGCGTGTAACCGGTGTTGGACAGGCTTCCGTATTCGGTGGTAAAGATTACTCCATGCGTATCTGGTTGCGTCCTGACAGGCTGGCTGCCAATAACCTTTCTCCACAGGACGTGCTGACCGCTATCAGGGAACAGAACCTGGAAGCAGCTCCCGGCCGCTTTGGTGAAAGCAGTAAGGAAGCATTTGAATATGTGATCAAGTACAAAGGGAAACTTAACCAGCATGAACAGTATGAAGATATTGTACTGAAAGCAAATGCTGACGGTTCTTCGCTCAAGCTGAAAGATGTAGCCAAAGTAGAATTTGGTTCATTTACCTATAGCAGTAATACTAAAGTAAACGGTAAACAGGGTATTGGTCTTGCCATTTATCAGACTGCAGGTTCCAATGCAAATGATATACAGGTATCAGTTAATAAACTGATGAAAAAGGCCGAGCTGTCGTTTCCAAAAGGTGTAGAGTACTTCAATATTTACAGTACAAAAGAATACCTGGATGAATCAATTGATCAGGTGAAACATACGCTGATAGAAGCATTTATACTGGTATTTATCGTAGTGTTCATCTTCCTGCAGGATTTCCGTTCTACACTGATCCCCGCGATCGCTGTACCGGTAGCCATTATAGGTACCTTCTTTTTCATGCAGCTGTTTGGGTTTACGATTAACCTGCTGACACTGTTTGCGCTGGTACTGGCGATCGGGATAGTCGTCGATGATGCGATTGTGGTGGTGGAGGCCGTCCATTCCAAGATGGAGAAGATCAATATGTCTCCCAGGAATGCCACTATCACCAGTATGCAGGAGATCTCCGGTGCTATCATTTCCATTACGATGGTGATGGCCGCGGTGTTCATTCCTGTAGGTTTCATGCAGGGACCTGCGGGTGTATTCTACCGGCAGTTTGCCTTTACACTGGCGATTGCGATCCTGATCTCTGCATTGAATGCGTTGACATTGAGTCCTGCATTATGTGCTTTGTTACTGAAGAACAAACATCATGATGAACATGATACCAAATTTGCAGCAAAAGGATTTGGTGGCCGCTTCTTTAGCGCTTTCAATACAGGCTTTGAGGCAGTGAGTTCTAAATATATTAACAGCCTGCGTTTCCTGGTAAGGTATAAATGGGTACCTATCAGTGCGCTGGTAATCATACTGGGCATTACAGTATGGCTGGTAAGAAAAACGCCTACAGGTTTTATACCTACTGAGGATAATGGTTTTGTGGTGTATTCTGTGACGATGCCTCCGGGTACTTCCCTGCAACGTACACGTCAGGTAGTAGACAAAGTAGAAAAGGAGATGAAGTCGTTTGAAGCAGTGAACAGTTATCTGAGTGTATCCGGCTTAAACATCATGACCACCTCTATCAGTTCTTCTTATGCAGTAGGTTTTGTGAAACTGAAGCAGCATGCGGACAGAGGCGCGGTGAAAGATCTTAAGCAGGTAATGGGTATGATGCAGGGGAAACTGATGGGTATAAAAGAAGCCAACATCTTCATGTTTAACATGCCTACCGTACCGGGATTCAGTAACGTGGACGGGTTTGAAGTAGTGTTACAGGACAGAACAGGCGGACCATTGGATAAACTGGCTGGTACAGCGTATGGCTTTATCGGGGAACTGATGAAGAGAAAAGAGATAGCCTTTGCTTTCACCACTTTCAATGCGGGTAACCCTCAGTACAATGTGCAGATTGATGAGAACAAGGCAAAACAGTTAGGTGTATCTGTTTCGGATGTACTGCAAACCATGCAGGTGTATTACGGTAGTACTTTTGCTTCTGACTTTAACCGCTTTGGTAAATATTACCGTGTGATCGTACAGGCGGATATGGCATCACGTGCTGATCCGGCCAGTCTGAACGACATCTTTGTAAAGAACAGCACCGGATTAATGGTGCCTATCAATACGATCGTAAAACTGGAAAGAGTATATGGCCCTGAAACAGTGACCCGTAATAACCTCTTTAATGCGGTAACGATTAATGGTCAGCCTAAACCAGGGTACAGCTCCGGTGATGCGATTAAAGCGGTAGAAGAAGTGGCTGCACAGTACCTGCCACGTGGGTATGCTTACGAGTGGGTAGGTATGACCAAAGAGGAAATCTCCGCAGGCGGACAGGCCGGTATTATCTTCCTGCTTTGCCTGGTGTTTGTGTACTTCCTGTTATCTGCCCAGTATGAAAGTTATATACTTCCATTCTCGGTGATATTATCTATCCCGCTGGGTATTTTCGGAGTGTTCGTTTTCATCAACCTGTTTGGTATAGATAACAACATTTATGTACAGGTAGGTTTGATCATGCTGATAGGTTTGCTGGCGAAGAATGCGATCCTGATCGTGGAATACGCGGTACAGCGGCGACGTAATGGTATGGGATTGCTGGCAGCGGCGCTGGAAGCATCCAGGTTGCGTCTGCGACCCATCCTCATGACCTCCTTTGCCTTTATCGCAGGTTTAACACCACTGATGCGGGCAACAGGTTCATCTGCCCAGGGTAACCGTTCTATCAGTACGGGAGCAGCGGGTGGTATGTTAACCGGTGTATTGCTTGGCATCTTTGCTATACCAGTGTTGTTCATCATCTTCCAGTATTTACAGGAGAAGATCAGTGGCAAACCACAGAAACATGATGAAGCAACGGTGTAAGATCCTTAATTAATAAAGTAATTATAATGCAACGAAAATATATTGGTCTTTTTTTTATAGTTGTAGGACTGGCAGCCTGCCGGGTAGGACGTGATTATAAACGTCCTGCCCTGGTACTGCCGGATCAATTCGCCAGTGCTGCTGCTCCTTCGGACAGTAGTATTGCCGGATTAGAATGGAAGAAGTTCTTTACGGATGCAACATTACAGGAATTGATTTCCCGGGCGCTTGCCGGGAACTACGATCTGCAACTGGCGCTGAAGCGTATAGAAACCGCAGACGCGTATGTGAAGCAGGCTAAAGTAGGCTGGCTGCCATCAGTAAATCTGAATGCATCTGCATCTACTTCTATCCCTTCTAAAAACAGTTTGAATGGTACTAGCCTGAACACTTTTTTAGGTACAAGTCATATAGAAGATTATAGTTTGGGTGCGAGCTTGTCCTGGGAAATTGATGTATGGGGAAAGATCCGTCGTCAGAAGGAAGCGGCACTGGCCAGTTACCTGCAGACATATGAAGGAGCAAGAGCAGTGCAGACAGGACTGGTTGCTGATATCGCGAACAGTTATTACAACCTGCTGATGCTGGATGAACAGTTGAAGATAGCCCGCAGGAATGTAGCCTTAAGTGATACCATCGTACAGATGCTCCGCTTACAGAAGACAGCCGGAGAAGTGACAGAACTGGGCGTACAACAGGCAGTTGCCCAGCAGCAGACAGCAGCGTTGCTGATCCCGCAGCTGGAGCAGGCACAGGCTATACAGGAGAATGCGATCCGCATTTTAGCGGGAGAACTGCCAGGCAGTGTAGCACGTAGTACAGAGCTGAATGCGGTGGTGTTGCGCGATTCATTGCCAACGGGTATACCAGCGGCGATGGTGAGTCGCAGACCGGATGTACGGGCAGCAGAGATGGCGCTGGTAGCAGCCAATGCGAATGCAGGGGTAGCACAGGCGAATATGTACCCTACGCTGAACATAACAGCCAGCGGCGGTGTGAATGCCTTTAAAGCCAGTCAGTGGTTTACTTTACCGGCATCTTTGTTTGGAACAGTAGCAGGTGGCCTTACGCAACCCTTGTTCCAGCGCAGGCAGCTGAAAACACAGCTGGAAGTAGCGAAGATCCAGAGAGAGGAAGCGGTGATCAGTTTCAGGCAGCTGGCACTGGATGCTATAGGTGATGTATCTAATGCGCTTATTAAGCTGGATAAACTGAAGGAACAGCAGAAAATTGCTACAGACCAGGTGAATACATTGCTACTGGCAACAAGCCAGGCGCAGATGCTTTTCCGCAGTGGTATGGCTAATTATCTTGAAGTGATTACAGCACAGAGCAAATCCCTGCAGGCAGGTTTGACACAGGCAGATATTACCCGTCAGCAACTGAGTGCTTCTGTAGAATTATACAGAAGCCTGGGTGGCGGTTATCAATAAGAACAGTTGTAATAGGTATATATGTATTGTTGACCCCAAAATTTTATTTCGTAAGTACAAGAAAGGCTGAAGGACCAATAGAGAGGAAAATTAAACGTCGCAGGTTAGCGGCGTTTTTTTTTGTGAAAAAAAAAGGCCGTCTCTGAAGAGAAACAGCCATTTGTTCTAACCAATGCCAACTGTATAGTAATTATCGATGAGCCTTTTTCTTATCTGTAACAGATAAAATATATTTAGAAAAGTTTTCTACAGTAATATCTCCGTCTAACTGTTTATCTCTGATGAAAAACGCGGGGATCTGTTTTATCCCCAGGCGTTTTCCTTCAGCCATGTCCCCATGTACCTGCCAGCCATATCTTCCTCCAACTAATGAATCAAGGAACTGTTTACTTTTGATCCCTATTTGCCTTGCGTAACTTGTCAGACTTATCACACCTAAATTTGTTCTGTTTTTTAACAGCAGTTCATGCATCTCTGCGAACTTACCTTCCTGTCCGGCAGCGATTGCAGCTTCCGCGGCTTTATATGCACGTTGATGTATTTCCAGTAATGGATAATGTCTGAAATTGAAGTTGATCTTATCAGGATATTTTTCAAGTAAATCCAGCACTACCTGGTGTACCTGTGAGGTAGATTTACTTTCATAATCACCAAATTCCACTAATGTTACCGGAGCTTTCGGATCACCGATCAGAATTTCTTTTGATGGTATAATTGGTATATCTCTGTTGTTGATCATTCTTCCATTCATAACAATACAAAGATGAAGTATTGTACTACATCAGACAATGGCCGGATAAAGGAATAAATTGTATTGATTATGGATAGCTGTTTTGTGTGGAGGGGCATTTACTAACGTTGCCGGACGTACTTTTATATCACTGATGAGGCTGTTGTAATAGCGTGAAAATTAATAATATAAAAAGTTTTCTCATGGTATATGCATCGTGTTGGTAAAAATAGTTAACATCTTATTTTTAGCTTATCATAAAATTTTGTATTATTCATGAAATTACGTGTAAATGAGTGGGACAATTTATATCCGGCATATTTCGGGGAAAGATGCGCTGCCGGTGACTACGCTATCTTTAGAGTTGGGTTATTCTATGACAGTGAACGAAACGATTGTCAATATTGCAGCAATTGACAAGAGCATTTGTGATGTAGCTTATGTGGCAGTACTGGATGAGGTCGTTGTAGGGTGGATTCATGTATTTTACACTATCCGTTTAGAGTCTGGTCCGTTTTGTGAAATAGGAGGACTGGTAGTTTCTAAAGCGGTGCAGGGAAAAGGAATTGGTAAGCAACTGGTGGAGAAAGCCCGGAAATGGGCAGCAGAAAGAAACATCAATAAGTTGCGTGTGCGCTGCAATGTGAAGAGAGCAGGCGCACACGAATTTTATGTAAAGTCCGGATTTACTGAAAATAAAGAGCAGAAGGTATTTGAATGTATTGTGTAAATTTTAATGAACAAGATCTTTCAGCATCCATATGGTAGTAGCGAAATGGCCTGAGTTACCAAGTTGTTCCGGTAACATGTTAAAGCCTGCTTTTTCATACATGCTGACTGCTTTGGACAGTTCGGGGAAGGATTCCAGGTAAAGCTGAGTATAGCCGATTTTCGCAGCAGCGTCAAAGCATGTTTCCATCAGTAATCTTCCTATACCTTTGCCTCTTGCGGCAGTGGACAAATAGAATTTCACTAATTCTGCGCATCCGTCGGGTAATCCGTCGGTAGGGAAGATACCACAGCAGCCGAGGACAATTCCATCTTCTTCTGCCACGAAGCAGGTGCTTCCGGGGAACTGGAATAACTGGTACAGGTTATCAGTTTCAGGTTCTGTGAAAATAGTTCCTTCCTGTGGTACATTAAACTCTATGAATGCGTTACGTACAATCTTAGCTAATGCTTCGTTGTCTCTTGTTTCAATGTTTCTTAGGATGACAGACATCTTATTTATTTTTTATTGATTGAGCCCGTTGGTAAAAACTTTGTTGTTCCATTTTTTCTTCCACATCATCTATTGCTTTTATCAGGTTGACGGTAAAAGAGGAGAGTGCTTCAGTCATGACAGACCATACCGGTTGCATTTGTGTTACCAGTTCAGCTCCTTTTTCTGTTAATGTTAACAGACGTTTTCTTTCATCTGATTTATCCTTTTTGGAACGGATCAGTTTCTTCTTTTCCAGCTCTTTTAACAGGCTGATGGTAGAAGGATGGCTATAGCCTATTTCAGCCGCTATTTCTACTACACTGAGGGTTGATTTCTGGTGCAGGGTATATATTACAGGGAACCATTTAGGCTCAAAGTCAATACCGTTGGCTTTATAAATGAGTAACCCGTCTTTACGGATCTGGTCCGCCAGTCTTTGCAGTCTGGTGGAAATGGCAAGGATACCTGACTCGTTAATAACGTTCATTATGTAAATATAATAAAAAGTACGTAGTTGACTACGTATATGTCAATTATATTTTGGCTATCTTTCAACCTTTATGAAAAAGTACATCTCCACATTGACTATTGCAGGTTCCGACAGCAGCGGGGGAGCTGGTATACAGGCCGATCTTAAGACGTTCGCTGCATTGGGTTGTTTCGGTACTTCTGCTATTACAGCCATTACTGTACAGAACACTTTAGGTGTTACAGGTATTCATCCTGTTCCTGCTGCTGTTGTGGAAGGGCAGATAAGGGCTGTTTTAAGCGATATTAAGCCCTCTGCGATTAAAATAGGCATGGTACATAGTGCAGACACTGTCAGGGCAATAGTGGGCGTTTTAAAGGATTATCCGGGCATTCCTGTTATACTGGACCCGGTGATGGTATCGAGTAGCGGACGTATGTTGATGGAAGAGGAGACGATTACTGTTTTGCAGGAGCTGTTATTTCCTTTGGTAACATTGGTAACACCTAACCTGGATGAAGCAGGAATATTATCGGGTATATCTTTACATACTGTGGATGATATGAAAGCAGCAGCTGCCAGGATCCTTGAAACGGGTTGTAATGCGGTGTTGGTGAAAGGGGGGCATTTATCCGGTAGTAAGTTGTATGATGTTTATCTGGATAAATCCGGTCTTGAACATATTATTACCAGTAATGCTATTGCTACCAATAATACGCATGGTACAGGGTGCACTTTATCTTCAGCTATTACTGCATTTCTTGCCCGTGGTATGGAATTGGTTGCAGCTATTGAACAGGGGAGTGTTTATATGCATACTGCTATAGAACAGGGGATGGATGTAAAGACGGGTGAGGGGCATGGGCCTGTGAACCATTTCTTTGATCCTGTTAAGCAGATAATAATATAAGATGAATAGTTACATTTGTAGAATACTGATAGCACTGGTATGGTTGGTTAACGGATTGTTTTGCAAAGTGTTGAACCTTGTTCCGAGGCACCGGCTGATTGTTGCGAGGATATTGGGGGATGAATATGCCACACTGGCTACTACGACTATAGGAGTATTGGAGATCCTGATGGCCATCTGGGTTTTAACCAGGATACAATCAAGGTTATGTGCTATTACACAGATAGTGATCGTAGCTGTCATGAATATTTTAGAATTTATACTTGTTCCTGATCTCTTGTTATTTGGAAGGATCAATATTATTATCGCCACCTTTTTTATCCTTATCATCTTCATAAATGAGTTTAGCATTCTTAAAAAATCATCCCTTCGCCGTTGAAGCTTACTTTAAAAGCTCCCTGGTACTTACCTATGCTGTTGCTGCTGCTGAGATAAAACATATGATACCTGCATGTCTGGAGCTGGATACATTTGAAGATAAATGGGCTTTCATTGCTATTGCAGTTGTACAGACAAAACATTTAAGACCTAAAGGATTTCCTCAATGGTTGGGGAATGACTTCATCCTGACAGGATACAGGATTTTTGTCCGTTATACTACTACGGCAGGTAAAAGACTGCGTGGATTGTATATCATAGGTTCTGAGACGGATAAGAAGAAGATGCAGATAATGGGTAATACATTTACGCATTATAATTACAAAACAACGGATATCAGTTTGACGGAAGAAGGTAGTATCGTGAATGTACAGTCTAAACAATCTGATCTGGATATAGCCGTTGATGTGGGAGAAGCTGTATTGCCTCCTGATTCCCCTTTTCACGACTGGAAAGAAGCCAGGCGTTTTGCGGGTCCTTTACCTTTTACGTTTACTTATGATGAGCCGTCGAAGAAGGTGGTGATCATAGAAGGGGTGAGGACGAACTGGACACCTGCACCTGTGCATGTGATCAGAAGTAATGCTGGTTTTATCAATAAACTGGGATTGAAAGATATCCGTCTTGCAAATGCATTTATCATCAACAATGTTCCTTATTACTGGAAGAGTGGTAAAACCGAATTATGGAAAGGGTAGCGTTTCAGGGGGTGACAAATATTATCCGGTTTAACTGGCATTTTTATATCATTGCTATAGGTGGTATTATCGGCTGTGTTATATTTCATCAGTATTTACTGATCCTGTTGATTATATTAAGCACTGTTATTTCTCTGGCGGTATCCTGGTATGTGTATGATTATTCTGATCTGTATACACTGGATTGGATAGACTTTCCTGATGTAGATCATATCGTAAACATCAATGCGGGATTTGATGAAACAAGTGTATTGTTATCTGCTAAATTTCCTGCTGCAGCACTGACAGTCTTTGATTTTTATGATCCTGTGAAACATACGGAGATTTCTATAGAGCGGGCCAGGAAGGCTTATGGCCCTTATCCAGGTACTATGAATATCAGTACTGATAATATTCCTTTATTAAATGCTGATCTTATCTGTATGATGATGGCTGCGCATGAAATCAGGAACAGTGAGGAGAGAATTAAATTCTTTTCTTTATTGAAAGCACGATTGAATGATCAGGGGCAGATACTTGTATTGGAGCATTTGAGAGATCTTCCCAACTTTATGGCGTATAATATCGGCTTCTTTCACTTTTTCTCTAAAAAAGAATGGATACGTACCTTTACAGGAGCGGGTCTTACTATTTATAGGGAAATCAAGGTTACACCTTTTTTATCTGCTTTTATCCTTCAGAAAAATGGAATTACATCTTAAAATTGTTGGTTGTATTTTAGTGCTGATTTCTTTTATCCATGCCATCTTTCCTAAATACTTTAACTGGGAAGTAGAACTGTTGCCTTTAAGTGTGATCAACAAGCAGCTGATGTATGTGCATACCTTCTTTATCGCGTTAATAGTGTTTTTGATGGGTGTGTTTTGCTGGGTCTGTTCTTCGGATATTGTTAATACGAAATTGGGTGGTCAGCTGTCATTTGGTTTATTTGTTTTCTGGGGGATAAGATTGATGTTTCAATTCTTTGTATACTCCGCTGAGTTGTGGAAAGGGAAGGTCTTTGAGACGGTTATCCATGTTATCTTTTCTTTTATGTGGACTTATTTCACGATTGTATTTTTTATGATATGGTATTTATCTTATTAATACAGTTGTTCCTTTCCTGAATACCTTTTTACCGCTTTCTTTCATGGTATAACGTAACATCCATACATAGGTGCCTAAGTCTGCAGGATTTCCGTTTACGGTACCATCCCATTTTTTTGTCCAGTTAGTAGTTTCGAATAGTTTCTGTCCTACGCGGTTGTATACGGCGAAGTAAAGATCTATTGCTTTGTATGCACTGAGAGGGTAGAGGTAGTCGTTGACGCCGTCTCCGTTAGGAGTGAAGGCGGTAGGAACATCTATATAACAGCTGGTTACGGCTGTGATAATGTGGTCTGCTGTGTCCCGGCAGTTAAGGTTGTCGGTGACTATTAGGCGTATGACGAAATGCTGTTCCTTGCGGACAGGAAAATATTGTTGGGGGTTCGGGTCCGGACTGGTAGAGACATTGCCATTACCATAGTTCCATAGATAGGAAACTATGCTACCGAAGCTCTCATTTTTGGCGCTTACAATATCCAGTGGGCAGTAAGGGCCGGGATCTACGGAAAACAGGCTTCCGAGGGTCTGTACGAGGCTGATGGTCTTGGATACGGTATCTGTGCATACTCCGTTAGAAACGGCCAGTTGGATGCCTTTATCACCGAAATCACCATATATTTTGGTGAGGTTCTGCAGGGTGGATTGATCCCCGTCGGAGAATGTCCATTTCCAGGAGTTTACTTTATGTGCGCCGTCATGGCTAAGTGTGAAGGTACTGACCTTGCAATTCTTGTCTATAGTATAGCTGAAGTCAGCGGATACGGTATCGGCTGTATGAAAGGTGGCTAGTTGTCCGGTTGATGCAGGCTGATGACATTCTCCCAGTACAGGATTCCCGTCGCTGCCCATGTTGAGTTGTACGGTGTAGTCTCCTTCCGTTTGGATAGGCTGGTTGAGTTGTAGTATGATGGTGTCTGCCAGGTTGTTACTGTTGCAGTTGCCGGTGGCACTGCGGATGCTTACGGCGGTGGTACCTGTAATTTGAAAGTCGGAGCCGTCTGCTGCAATGGATTCGCAACGTACTGGTACTGACATACCGACTTTTATAATATCCGGAGCGCAGCCTACGGTGATCGTAGATCGCAGTAGGACCGGTGGGGGAGGATCTATATGGAAGGAGGAGGTTTGTCCCGTAGGGAGTGCATTACCGCAGGTATTGAGGATGGTATTGCCATCTGTCCCGTTTTGGGTGATGATGGTATAATCGCCTGGTGTTAGGGGGCCATTCAGCGTCAGGATGACGGAATCCATGTCGAAACCGTTGAGGCAGCCTATGCCGGTTGCACCGGTGATCGCAGGCCCTGCTGTAGTGAATGCAAAATCACTGCCGTTCTTTGCCAGTGAAGAGCAGATCAGTTTTTTGCTGAGTTTGACACTTACTGTATAATCGCCGCAATTATAAGTGGAAGATACTAACTGGGGGATGGTAGGGTCTGTGATATCAGCTGTTCCTCCGTTGAATTCCAGGCTGTAGCCACTTTGTGAATCTCCTGCGAAGTGGCTGATGAGTAGCAGGTATTCATGTCCTTTTATGAGGGTAGGCATGCTACTGAACAGGGGCTGGCCGTATCCGCCACATACATTAGCGTCTGTGCCTGCGGAAGAGGCACCAGTGGCACCACCTTCTCCGGACCAGTTCATGCACAGGTACAGGCTGCTATTCGTAAAAACATCATTGGGAGAACGGCCTGTGATATCGAATATCTGCCAGTCGTAATCGTCAATAATGACGTTGGGAGTGATCTTAAACCCCAGTGTACCAGCGGTGTAGCAGGTAAATTTATACCAATAGGGGTTCATATCTGTATGAACACCGTCACCCGGAGTATTACATGCGGGGCCTGGCACTGTGCGATTTCCGCAAACGGGCACAGATTGCTGGGAAAAGGTTTTAGTACCGCATACGGGAAATGCCGTGGAAGGGTTCTGACCCGGAGCCGTACATGTTTGTGCATGAGCGGTTTTTATAAAGGCCAGTAACACAAATGGGTACAGGATAATGTCTTTTAAGCGCATGGTGAATCCGTTCGGGATGCTATAATAAACTTAAAAATAAGTTTTTTTTGCGATGAAACCCTATGTGCTTATGGTTTTTAATCACCTCACCTTCAATATGGAAAAGTTTTTTTTTGAAAATTGATTCAGTTTTATACTTTTGCAGCGGAGAAATGGCAGAGCGGTCGATTGCGGCAGTCTTGAAAACTGTTGACTGTTACAGGTCCGGGGGTTCGAATCCCTCTTTCTCCGCTCTTTTTTTGAGGGAAACATGAAAGTCTTATTGAGTCAATGTTTCCCTCTTTTTAATCTTTGATTTTAGGCAGTTCCGGAGTGTCAATAAATAAAATGTCAAACAAAAAGTCAAACATTTTAATTTATTGCTCATGCCAAAACAAGGTTACTCAACCCCCAAACTCTTCTCCTACGAAGATGATTTAGACAAAGAATGGTATATCGGCTTCAGGTATACATGCCCAACTTCTCAAATCAGAAAGCCATTTCAAGTTAGGCTAGGAATTAATTACTACCACACTATTAAGGAAAGAAATGCCCAGGGTGATGGCGTTGTTGCTATTACAAAGAAAGCCCTGAAAGATGGCTGGAATCCATTCGATGAACGCATTGAAGATTTCCTTGAGAAGTCCGCACCGGTACAAGTAAATGAGTTGCAAAAAGATAGAGAAATTAATCTGGATGAAATAGAAGACTTCTCTAAGCTCCTTTTCAATGATGCTTTAGCAGCTGCTTATAAGATAAAAGAAGAGTCCCTAAAAGAAAGATCTCTGCAGGCTTATTTCAGTATAGTGAAGTTTGCAAAACAAGCCTCAATTACAATAGGCCTTGATAAACATCAGATAGGTAGTCTTAAAAAGATGCACTATAAAAAACTTCTCCTTCAGATTAGCAAAGATAGACAAGCGGCATACGATAAAGAAGGGAAAGGAAAGATATTCACTGGATCCGCATACAACAAGTATAAGAAAAATCTCAGCGCTTTGTTGGGAGAATTAATAGAACTCGACGCTTTAGAATATAACCCTTGCGAGAATCTAAAGAACAGGCCTAAAATTAAAACCGGTATCAATCGGCATGCTACAGATCTTGAGGCCCAAATAATAAAAAGAGAACTTCTTAAGCGCAAGCCGGAATTATGCGCATTTGTAAGGTTTGAATATGTAACAGGTATGCGCCCAGTAGAAATATTGGCAACAAAATTTAGTATGATTGATTGGCTGAATTCTATCATTAGATTATCCTACGTAGACGGTAAAACAAAAATATATCGTGAAGTAGCAGTGCCAAGTTACCTTTTAGACTGGTTACATGTGAGGGCAAATAGGTCTGAATCCGATTGGTATATATTTTCAAATGGACTAACTCCTGGATCACACAATTTGACGCGAAATAGAGTTACCCGGATGTGGAATAAAATTGTGAAGAAAGATTTAGGTATACCAGTTAGTATGTACTCTTTTAAGGGTAAAGGCGGTGACGACAAAAGAGATGCCGGAGTTGATTTTGGAGCAGTCATGGTCGGATGGGGGCATACAAATCCTAATACTTCAAAGATATATTTGGAGAAGGAAGAACAGCGATTAATCAAGCAGTTGATTGCGAAAACGCCAGATTTCTAATATTTAAGCAGATCCCATATTTCCATTTCGAACGCACGGGCTAAAGCGGTAATATAGATAAGTCCGGGATTTACTTTCCCGCGTTCTACCTTGCCCAAATATCCGGCATCTAATTCTCCCTCATGAGAAAGGTCCGAAATTGACCATCCACGCTCCTTCCGGAGTGTTCTTATTCTTCTTCCAAACTGTTTTATTATCTTCTGTTCGTCCTGTTGTAACATAAAGACGAACATATATATAATCTATTCAATCATCACTGTTCGATAAAACAGGTTCGATCGAACATAATTTTTAGTAAATTAGGGTATGCATACCTCAAAATATTATGTCAAAGATGTGATTATCAGGATGTACAAGAAGCCTTGGCAACCTGTTATATGTGTTATTTCAGGAAAACAAGAAGCTGAGTTTGCCATCAACGACAATCAAATAGAATTAATATCAGGAGAAATTGAGGAAGAATTATTACCAGGTGTGAGGTCCTTGATAAAGCAGTACTTCTTACCTATGAAAGAAATAAAGAGAAAACGACCTGAATAAAATTTATTTAATGCAAATACCTACTGACGAAGAAATAATTAAAGAGCTTGAAAAGCAGGGTGTAGAACAGAAATATCATGCTGAAGGAATTTCTGCAGTCAAAAATTGCATGGAGCAAGATGGATGGGGTCTCGAAAGATCAGTTAAGCTTATCGCAAAATATGCGACTCTTAATTCTTCAGAAAGATCTTAACCCAGTCACTCACCAACCTAGCATATTTATCCGGTAATGGGCGCTGACCATCTACCCATGCTTTTAGTGTTCGCCCAGGGATCTCAATCTCACGCGCAATGCGATCTATTTTAATGTACTCTCCACGGTTTTTCAACCAGGTGAGTAGCTCTTCATTACTCATAAGCAAAACAAAAAAGGGCCGAAGCCCTGGTAAGTAAAGTATTTATGATTCCTATACCCGGGGAAACTACTCCCCAGACTTGGTACAATTAAATTTGTAAGATTAAACCAGGATGTTTCTGAACATCTTGAATTCGTTCGTCAGTGCAACAACCTGATTCGTGTCGTCAGTATATACTCCGTAGATGTCTCCGTTCTCGTGAGCAATGATGAAAGTATCATTGAAGTCGCTTAATTCAAGGTTGCGGTCAATCTTCATTTTTTCGTCAGCGGTGTCGATATTTTCGATATCATCAACTAACATTACTGGAACAGATACGTTTGCGATGTTTGAAAGATAGCTTGACATGATTTGGAGTTTTGATGTTTTGGTTGTTATTGATGAATCAAAGATACAACTTCTTTTCATTTGTGCAATTTTTAGCACAAATATATTTTTGCAACAGTTTTTCAAATTAAAAAGGCCGGGTAGAAACCCGGCCGCAATAAAAGTATTATATATCAAAATGTTTTCAGGTGCAATTTCACTAATTATGATAATGTTTAGATATGGTTTCCCGTATTAATGATAAAGCCCGGGTAAATACCCAGGCCGTAAATTATCAACCAAAATATATGTTATAGAAATATCTTCGCTGCCTGCCTGTACATTGAGAGAAAGTTTGCAACTTCAGTTTCAGTAGGCTTATAAGCTTTAAGTCCTTTTACCCAGTCACGCTTATAAGCAATAGCAAGGTCGGTGGCCGTTGATATGCGCATCTTCGCTATGAGCCGTGCATATCCGCCTAGATACAATCCCCGGTCCTGCACACGCTCAATCAAGAAATTGATACTATCCTGCCAGCCATGAAAGGCAACGAATAGCCGCACCTTCCCGGTTCCGTTTTCTGTTTTTGCCACAGTCCCCACTATATCGTTATCCCATTTTGCCGGCCACCGACCCGAGTCTGCCTGTACCCCCCCGTAATTATTATTCAGCCCTTTAGAACCATTCGCTGATTCGTTACGGAAAATAATATAGGCAGATTTCTTTATCTCTGCCGGTACTAATAGCGATTGCATATAACCCACAACCGCGCCCATTTCGACGGTTGTCTTTTGATATTTTACTTCCGGTTTTTCCGGATAACTATTTTTCATCTTTCATCTTTTTAAATCGTCCACCGAAATATATAAACAATAGAACCAATGCTACAACAACTCCAATGGCCACCACGCCGGCCATATTGAAACGAAATGCTTGCTTGCTACTGGTAGTCACTGTTTGCATCCTTGTCTCCGTAACGCCTGTTTTCTTCTTATCTGAGGCTGTTTCCTTCGTAGTTGTCTTCTTATTAATAGGAATATCAACCTTCTTAGGTTTTACGACAGCCTTACTGTTCACATCATACCCGGTAATTTTGCCCTTCTCGTTAGTTTTTGGCGTGACTGTGGTAGTTAGGCTCATATCATCAGTTTCAACCGTCTGCTGATGGGTTGTTGTATCCTCAGCGGACATGGTACCGGATGTTTCTACACTATCAGCATCCGTCGTTATAGGCATTGTGCTTTTCTCCTCAGTAGTAGTTTCCTTTTGATACTGAAGTTCATTAGAACTAGTATCAATCAGTTGCTGATCATTTATGCTGGATGATCTATATTTATGCACGGTTGCACATGATGATATAAAAACCATCATTGATAATATTTTAATAACGTTTTGCATCAAATTCAATTTGCAAGTTTGTAACCTTTTGTTCAAGAATGCTTACCCTCACCTTCATCTCTGTCCATTCTGCCTCTGATTTTGCTCTGAAAGCTTTGTCCTCATCCTGTTGTTCTTTCTGTATAGCTTCCATGCGCTGTTGACCAGAAACCAGAGTACGAATATCAGTCTTCATGATTAGTACGAATGAGGTAGCTGTTACCACATTGGCAAGTATCATAATCATGTCCCGTCCTGTGAATCTTATATTATCCCAGTTCATCGTTTAGTTTTTATTTTCAGTAGTATCCTGCACTTCCACTCCAAACATTTTAGAGAACCCCAAGACGAGCATATCTAATCCTTTCAGGTATACACCGATACGCACCTTGATTATATCAGGTATGCCCGGATCAGCAGCAATAACGAAGGCTGCCACAGTGGTCAAGATGATTGTAATACGAAACATCCACTTTGACCATTTTGGTGTTTCGTTTCCTACTTGATCTAACCCGAATTTTGTGTCTGGCATAATATATAAATTAATTATTATTGAATTACGTGATATTTCCAGGTATACGTACCTGTATTAAGGGTTCCGGATGGAGCAGATGCTAATTGAAATGAAGACGTAGTTGTATTCTTGACATATACTGCAGATAGATTAGCAGCACTGGCATCAACCGGACTAAATAATACAATAGGCGCTATACCATATGTATTATTGAAAGTAAGTTCAAAGAAATTAGCCAGGGTAGCGAAGCTGCCGCCCGTAGATACTGTCAACGTCACAGTCCCTGCAATATCGGTACCAGTAACAGCAACAGATCCGGCTGTTACGGCAGAGCCTATAGCAGCCGTAGGAGCCGTTGAATTGCCGATTATATGAATTAATTTCACGTTACCGTTAACTTGCAATTTTTCAGTTGGAGCAAGAGTTCCTAATCCTGTATTATTGCTGCTGTCAAGATATATACCTGTAGGGCTACCATTATATATATTAACATAATAATTACCTGGTAATACTGAGGTCTTCAAAGTACTTGTACGAGATCCTGTCGTTCTATATGAACCCATTTCTGTTTGACCTGGAACAATGGACACTTGCGATGTCGTATCACTAGTCAAGCTGCGCGTTGCCTGAAGGAGATAGGCGAGTGAATCAATTGTAAGACCAAATAGATTATTTCGCCCTCCTACTAATCGATTGCCAGTAAGAAAACTACTGTTATTATATATACTCAGTGAAGGAACACCTATCTGGGTTAATACCCAGGCTTTCGATGGAAATGGGAACCATATACCGGTACCTCTGACATTAAGCGTTGTATCTGATGAATTGAATCCCAAATATCCCACTGTGTCTACACCTCCATTGAGATTTGTAGAACCAGAATAACGAGGAATAATGAGTATACGATCTGCCCATAATGCTCTATCCTGTACGATATTTCTACCATCCGTGCGGCGAGGCACATTTGAGTTCACTACCTGAGCGGTGGCATGAAAAAAAGAAAAGAATATGAATAAAGAAAACAGTGATTTCATGTTAGTAAATATTAAAGTAATTGTTCTGATTTATTTTCAGCTGCCCAACTTCTCCAACTGATAGATTTTTATTGAAAAATACCAGTTCCGAAAAATAGCAATCTGTAGCACCGCCTGCATTGCCACCATACGCCGCGATTTGCATAGGCAGTGCGGCGTTAGATGCACTAACACCATTTGTTAGTACGTTGTTATTGACAACCGCCGCATTGTTGATATATATTGAAAGACGGTTTGCGGGAGTTGCGTTAGTATTATCAAAGCCAACTGTCAACATGAACGTGCTGCCAACCGTAACAGCATTCTGTATCGTTGAAGATGACGTGAAAGACGAAGTAACCCCTCGCTGCACTTGCACCGTAATAGCATTAGTATTACTTGATGCAGAACGATTATCATATCGCGCATATATACCTATCGTTCCAGAAGTGCCTTGATTATTACCAAAAAGTCCATCTAATGATGTAGTAGTTGCACTTCCGATCTTGCTGACAATCGACGCTGATCCTACAGAATTGTGCAGGTAATTGAAATTGCCCTGGCTACTGAGTATGGTTGCTTTTGCGACAGTAGTAGGAAAATACATGTCATATCTACCGTTAGCATCAACGTGTAAAGTAGGCTGTGCGGTAAGAGTTGTTTGGCTCCAATCTAGCCCATTACCTGATTGATCATACCATTTCTCAACAAATCCCGTTGCGGTGCCAAGGAATAATTTCAAACGAATTGTATCTAACCTATCACCATTGAAGTATATATCTCTAACTACTCCTGTTGTTCCGTTGCGGACGCGCACAACAGGTCCGTTATATCTGGCAAGTAGCCTTCTGAAAGAATAAACAGCAGTATATCCTGCGATTGAATCAAGTGTGTATTTATATTCTTTCTTCACAATAGGGATAAAAGATTGTACGATTAATCTACCAGTGTTTGAAAGATGAACTGATAATGTAAAACCACCACCAGGAAGAAGTGTGAATTCAGAATTCTTTAAAAATCGGCCATGCTCATCGCTCCAAATGATTAAACTTCTATTGTATAAAAGGCTATCATTATAAATAGTACCGCCTGATGAAAGTCGAGTGGAATCCAGGTCAAGTATAATATTCTCAGTTAACTTTGCGTATTGATTGCCATCGTTTATTTCCGCGACTCCATAAGAACTATTATACCGTAGCTTTCCCGCTTCTCCAGTCCCAAAACTGCTATCTCGCGGTATTACAATGCCGTCTTCATAGAGCTTATAGGCGTTGTTATAACTGTTGTCGATTCGCAATAACGGGGCCCCTACAGCTTTCTTGTATATAGTGTCACCAAACTGCATGTACCAGTGGGCTATGCCACCGCCTACATATCTTTGAATCCTGGTCATATATCCGAATGCAGGATTATTTGTAACTATCACGTTCAATGGAGAAAAGGATGAAGTGCTATTGAGATAATTTTGCAAAGACCAAGTACCTGCAGTATCAGGAACATCCTTATTGAAAATTTCCAGCAATCTGGTATCGGTTGTTGTTATTTTTTTTCTTCCTGTAATGACATTGCTAAAATAGTCAGTCTGCTTGTAGACGAAAGGTAATTGCATGTTTTTTGTCACCAAATTATAATTACTTGATGTGGGATAAGTGATACTGTATGCAATTATCATTTTGTTTTTAGCACTATCAACAAAGACAGTAGGTTCATTAACTAGATTACCACTTTCTGCCTGATCAACTTTGAGTATTTTACCCCAATTTTTTCCATCATCTGAGCTGGCGAATAGTTGAATCACGCGCCGCGCGGTAGTTGACGTAGGGTTCCCATAATCCACATCTGTTCCAGCCCCAATAAGCATTTTCAAGCCGGGGAAATATCTTATTGTGGATAATGCATTTTGTGACTCTATTCCGGTATTGGCAGGGACTGTGGTCCAGGTATTTCCATCATCCGTGGATTTTACCGAATAAATATATCCGCGTGTCGTGCGGAAATAACACGTGATTGAATTATCAGCCAGTTGGTAGACACCTGGTTCTGTAACATTCCAAGGTCCATTGTCTACGGTAGCATTTGTGATGGTGTCCCATGTTACTCCATCATCGTCTGATTTGAAGAACTTCCCCCAATAAATTGAAGAGGTAGAAGGTCCATTGCCTGCGACTAGAACGGGATAAGGCAGCAATAGCCTGCCTGTATTCGTCTTTATAATCCTGTCGAATGCGATAGGTTTGTAACTACTATCGCTGTGGATTAAGGACGGGGCCGACCACGTTAAACCATCGTCTGTACTAATACTTTTATACAGCCAACTTTTTGTGACTGGAAAAATATTCTTACTAAATATTAAAATAATATTCCCATTATTTTGACGGTAAAAAGCTGGCATAAGATTCTTGTTTCCAGTGCTGCCTCCACCGGGAATGGTATCGAATAACAATCTGTTATTGAACCAAGTATCTCCACCATCGTTCGAGTTAGCTAACCAAATAGTAGCGGCTGATGCATCGCTTGACGATCCGGCGTAATGATTATATGCTACTAAATAACTACCATCGTTTAATTTTACAATAGCAGCTCCATCGTTTCGCAAATTATCTGTATTATTAGCTGAATCTATAACCGCGGCACCTTCAGTTGTAAAAGAGTACACCGGATTTCTTACCAAACCTGCTATTCCTTGCGGATTAGTTGACAAAAATTTATCTGTTGCATTCGTCAACATACTAAATTTAACTGTGTCAGGGAAACTATATCCGTTCCTGATTCTACTTGGTAATTGTCCATAACAAAGAGTGGAAAATAAAAGTAATGTTGATAATATTTTTGCGATTCTCATTGTATATTTTTTAGTATGCTATTCTCCAATTTGTTCCATCGCTGATGTAGCTATTAGGTGGGATACCTGTGATGGTTATATTGTTACCATACACCCCGGCAGATGTTTCAATCTGCCCTATGGGAGTGAAAAGTGTTGCTGTTTGTGATCCCAAATTGGTACGAACAAAGAACCTTCTGCCCTTAACTAATGTGGGCCGTGGTAGGGTTATAGTCGCACTGACTGCATCGACAATTACAAAAGATGTTGTAATATCAAATGTGTAATTCCCTGTTACGGTAATTTCATTTTCATAATAGGTGTCGACATATAGACCATTATCAATCCAAGCATTTATAGAGTCGTTGGTACTGACTTGTATTGTATACACCGCCGTATCTTTTACGCCCGATCCTTTGAATATATCAAACAGCCACTTACCGTTATGATACCTGGTACTAATAGGTGAACCGCCGTTCGCAATACCGAATCCAATGTCTGCGGTATCCGAAGCAAAAAAGCGTAATGATCCATATGGGTTATATACTGCTATTGCATTATTTTTCCTTGAGGACATACCTATGTATCCTCGCGGAGTGCCATTTTGATCATAAAATCTTAAGACAGCACTTGTAGTATCGCTGCCTCTCTGAATTCTTATAGCATCTGAAGGAGCTCCTCCATTTTCCGGCTCTTTAAACCAACCAATACCTTGAATTTTGAAGCTATCTGTATTAAATATAGAGAACTGATCTTTTATATAATTTAATGCATTAATAGAAAAGCTTGTTTCGTCATATAACCGTATCCATTTTTGCAGATTGCAATCAAAACGATAGAAATTGTTGTTGTAAATAGCTACTCTCCTGCAACTATCTTTTGAATTAATAATAGATACAAGTGTATCAGCTGGCAATGTAAGGCCCGAATCGGCCTTGATAAATGGAGCCTTGGTATTTGGCGCACTCTGATATTTCTGAGCACTAATAGCGCCTGAAAACAGCATAAATAATAATAATAACCTGTTTCTCATGTCAGTTTGTTTCCGTATAAATTAATGTACCAATCAGATAATCCTACACGCTGTAATACTGCTATTTGATCAGGATAATTTGTGAGTGTTGTAAAAGTGACAATCTTATTATCAGGATAGGTAGTATTCATATATGCCTTTGTCAATGCATCGCTATCGGTTGGTGTGTCTATCTCTACAGATCTAATATCTCCACCTAATGGTTCCCATATAGATGTAAGGCGATTCCATTTATATTGTACACCATCTTTCATGCCCACAGCATTATCAGATGTCGGATCAGGAAATCCATCTGCTATTTCAGGCAATGAAAATTCATTCATGGCTTGTATCTTACCATTCAACTTCTGCCAAACATTTATATCTTGAAAGTCACTCATGGATTAACAGTTAACAAACAAATCAAAATTACAATCCGTACTTATTCTGAGATCAGCATTTTATCAGTGGCAGGAAGGAATAGTTCTTTACTGTGTTCTCTGCACTACCAAAAGATTGTGTCCTTGCATGGTTATTATTATATCCTCCCACAGTGCCATTACTAGATGCCAACCATCCACCTCCGCCAAGATTATCGTTTCCTTCTTCATTCTCAACGCCATGTATATGCGCTTTTACAGCATCTTTCTGATATCCGCCTGGGAAATCAAATGTTCTGCCATTTTGATCCAGCCCATCACTACGATTTGAAAATCTGGCAAATGCTCCACGTAAATCTGGTACACGGAAGTTATCTGTATCACCTGTTGGTGCAAGAGCGAAACATCCTTTTCTGATTGGATTTCCATCGGTATCTAACTCATTCCATTCTGCATCTGTAATGAAACTTGCACCAACAGATTGAGCATATGCCCAAAGCCGGGGATAGGAATCTTTTCTCAGAAGCTGACCTTCAGCTATAATGGTATTTTTCGGTTGGTTGTATCCAAAAATCACCTCTCCAACTGTCAGGTAATTTCCGTAAGCTGTGACCACATACCATCCATCTGTTCCCCGGTATAACCAAAGATTATCACCTATACCCATCCACATTTGAGAATACCCGGATCCTGCGAAGTATATCAGCTGTCCGGCAGTAGTTGCAATTGTAGCCTGATAAGTGTTATTGATATTAGTTTCAATAGGTATGAGAGTATTCTCAGGAACATCGCTAATATCTGGCAAGTTATAAGTGACTTTATTTGTGCCGCCGGAGATATTGATCAGCTTATTCTTGTGCGCATCTGCCCAAGAAGTATTAGTAGTAACTAATACCATTCCAGTGATGAAGGATCCTGAATTGTTTATGATATCAGTATCACCACCCTGTAGCTTGGTTAATGTCAGGATGAATGTTTCATTCAACTTCATTACAGGAGACGTTCCTGTGAGAATGAATCCACCGGTGGAAATTATATTATACTCAGTCGTTTGCAACATGCCGACACCACGACGCTCCAAGGTAAACTCCTGACCTGAAATACTTGGCAGGTCCCATCTGAGGTTGTCTACATGTGTTGGATCAACTGTAAGCTCTATTATGCCGTTGTTAAGTACCGGTGTCTGAGGAATGCCCTCACCAATCAGCTTACTTCTCAGCTGATCAATGGTCATATATTTTGTCTTATTTTCACTTACATCCATTCCTCCGAGGATGTCATCATCCTGAATATCTGTGAACGTAGGCAATTCATTATGCCTGGCAGTTGGCAGATCCATAACACCGGCAATAGCCTGTCCTGTCTCTGTTATTGTACCGCTGAAAGCTATTTGTGACATTAACTTGATTTATATAGCTTCCCATCGCTGCCGATAGAAAGCGGGGTTAACGTTACGCCAATGGGGGGCGTTGTAATGTCCAGTATAATCAATGTACCCTGGTCAATAGTGACATCTCCTACCAGATTATTCTCACTGGCCTTATTATTCAATGAGCCGTTGATATCATTGATATCACGACCGGTTGCACCCTGCCCTGAATACAGATCCGCAATCGGGTTAGACGAAACAGTATCACTCAATACAAACTGGTAACTATACATATCCTCAAAGGATCGTGTAAATGATGTGATCCGGATCTGCCGGCTTACTTCCAATTCCGTATCCATGATATACACCATATTGCCTATGTCCGGAGTGATCCTTCTTTTTCTCATGTAAACAGGATCTACCGTTAATGCGTATGTTAGTAACGGATCGCTATTAGCATCTAACCAGGCTTGCGCTTTTATTCTCAATTCTTCCTCTGCCGCTGTAACATAGCTCTCCGGCATCTGGATATCCACCAACACATATAGGTCCGCAATGGCCGGCCGGAAGTCCACGCTGGGTACATCAATGCTTTTTTCATTTTTGTTTTTTAGTACAGTGAATTCCTTAGTGCTGTTATCAAACTTCTGAATATCGAATGTGTAACCGGCCAGCTGACCAGTATTGAAAGTGACCTTTGCACTTACACCGGGTAGCAGGTAATCATTCACGTTGAAATCAATGGTAAGGTCTTTGAACCTATAGAAATTTGTAGCATCTACAGCGGTCACCTTACCGGTACGATGTGGATATATTGTATCAAATATCTCAGTATGCTCTATCGTTCCATACAGTGCGGTATTCTTCTCCAGATATATTTCACCAACAGATACCGGTAGTTTTAACCTGGTTGAATAGTTTCTGTAATCAGGAGGAAGGTTCTTATCTGAACCGAATGCATATAACCTGGTGATGACGTTAGAACTATCCAAATTAGATCTGGTAATATCATACAGACCTCTATCTTTCCCAATACGGAAGGTATATCCGGTATCCTTTTGTTTCTTCGCCAGGTGTATTGTTTTACCTTCTATTTTGTATTCAGTATTGAATTGAGTTGCCAGCCGGCTGAGTACTTCCAGACAACTCTCTGCTTGAAAACTCATGTTCACATAATCAGCAACGATCACTTCCCCCTTTAGCCAGCCGCTGCCTATCCTATTTGCATTTTGTATAAGCAGGTCAATAAAAGAAGATGGGTTACCCATCAACGAGAAATCACCCTCCTGTAGTTCATTATCTTCATTCAGGAACATATATTGAACCTTTGCCAGATCGTAATAGGCGGCCTGCATGGTCAGGTTGTATTCATAGAAGTACTTTGATTGCTTCTTGATTACAGGTAATTTGTTGATATAGTATTTTTCTCCATACACTTCACACCAATCACCTATACGAAAGAGGATATAAGTGCTGAGATCAAATTGAAGATTGATCACATTGTCACCCATTACAGCCTTACTCTGATTGCTATTGCTATCCGGTTTGATCGTAGTAATAATTACCGGATCTGGTGAACCATTTCTTTTTATGTCGATAGCAATCATGTGATCAGGAATCTATTATCGTCAGTAATAATGAACACATTGCTGGCATCAACGGTAGGATTCTTCTCTATCAAATTTATCTGAAACTTACACGCTACCTTTCCAGCATTTATTCCTATTTTAATACGTGTATACCTGGTGAAACTTGGACATTCACTATAATACACATAGTAAGAAGTTCCAAATTCAGCAAGTTCCAATCTTCTCAAATCTGGTTGTACAAGCATTGCAATGAATGCGTTATATTTTATTCTGAATTCCTCTGGCGTAGATACAATTAAGTTGCAACTCAATGTAACAGGACGTGATTCAAAGTATACGCGAGATAGATCTACGTCAATCCCATTCTCATCTTGCCAGTCATGACTTATACTACTTTTTCTCTTCGGAAATTTCAGTAAGTCATCACTACCCGACTCTATGGTAACACCGTATACCAGGTACAGGTCCTTTCCATCCATCCAATATTGTCCTGTAGGATATCCCATTATGATCTGAGTTTTATTCCTTGTGTTTCCAATAATCTCAACCTGCTATCTATGCTCACCAAGTAAGATGTATCCCCTTTGATATCATTGAGTATCATCAAATGTTGATTCATTACCTGCAGCTGTTGCATGCCGGTCTGCCGGAGTCCTCCGAACTGTCCCGCCAATAAGTCCGCCTGTTGTTCTGTAATACCTTTTATTGCTCCGGAAAGACTGTTGACGTTTTGGTCATTATTAGGATTCTGTAGAATTGAAAGTCCTGCCTGTTCTGCTGCTTCCTGTGCGGCTTTTAGCTGATCATCAAATTGTGATGTAAGGCCTGAGTATTGCTTAAAGAAATTAGTAAGATCATCCTGCCAATTCATATCCCCACCTTGCTTAAATGAATCTTGCATCTCCTTTTGAAGAGCATCAAATGCAGACCCAAATACATTATTGAATATCATTTGGGTAATAATATTGTCTAATGTTTTTTGCACAGATTCTGCGAATGCCTTAGCTGAATCGGTACCTTGCTCAAAGGCATCTACTAATGCATTTCTTAGATCGCCTCCGAGATCACCAGCTAAGTCAGAAATTATATTTTTAATTTGGTCGTTCGCTTTATCAATGGCATCTTGCCAGTCAAGTGTATCCTGTATAAGTACTTTTGTGGAATCACTTACCAGGTTATTTTGTATGAGTGTCTTTGCTAAATCTTTATTTACTTCTATTACACCATCATCTGTCTTTTGAAGCAATTCGGGATATTCAGAAAGTAGTGCTGTGTATACATCTTTTTTCTTCTTTGAAAAAAGACCTACAATCCCACCTACAACAGCTCCTATTGCTGCTCCAATTGGCCCAAACGCAGCCCCTGCTACTGCTCCAGTTCCTGCACCTTTTAATACATTTCCCCAATCAACAGCATTCCTTAAACCAACCTTAGCTTGACCATCAGAAAGGGCCTTAATAGCTTCCTGATATTTAGACTGAGCATCTGTTAGAGCATTAATTCCATCCCTCAGTTGTCCCTGATAATTAACTAGGAATACATTTCCCTTCAGTTGAGCATTTAGTCTGATAGCTTCATTAAGTGAAAGATTATATTGCTCTTGCTGGTTAATTAAGTCTTGAGTGAACTGCTTTTCAGCTTTAGCACGTTGAGCCGCAGCACTGATAAGCATAGAAGTAAGCTGTAAAGCTCCCTGAATAACTCCAGAAATTTTATCCCCAGTACTATGCTCCTGCCCCATACTACTGTAAACAGAAGACAATGAAGAGGCAAGTTTTCCTAGCCCAGAAATAGTGTTTGATAGTCCTGAATTAGTATCTCCTATTGAAGAGGCAATTGATTCTAATCCGGTAGATACGGACTGAAAAACTTTGGCTATTTCCTTGTATTGTTCAATATTTATTTTACTATCTGTATTTTTTGATTGGCCGTTTAACTTTTGTAGTTCTGCATTTAGTTTGTTCAGTTCTTTTATATAATTACTTATATCCCCTTTAGAGTTTAATATCGCTACTTGAAGTGCCTTTATTTTTGCTAAAACAGTAGTTTTATTTACATCAATCTCTGATTTTTCAGCAAACAATTTTTGTAATGTGATTACAGTTGGATTGTCTATAATCTCTTGAAATGAGGCTATTTGTGCTGCTGCTGCTGCATCTAAATTTTCAAGAATAACTCGTAACTGATGATCGGTATATTTATCATCTAACTTTTTCTTTTCAACAAGATTATTTGAGTGTATCTCCAATATTTTCGATGCAAGTAGCTTTTCATCTTCAATTTGGCTTTGCACTTTAGCAATATCAAGTTGTTCTTGTTTATCAATGAGCTGCTTCTTTATATCAAGTTCATCATCGGACCATTTTTGTGCAGCAGATAATTTTGTATTAAGGGTAGAAATATTTGTGCTGATATCTGCCTCAGAAGCGGAGAAGTTATATTTTTTAGTATTTTCTAAAATATCACGATCTCTGGTAGCAGTTATCTCTGCTATTTTAGAAGCATTGCCATTTGCTTGTGCTATTTCTTTTTCTGCTTGGATGTCAATAAGTGCGGACTTGGCATTAAACTCTTCAAAGCTGCCTTTCTTAGTACGGGCAAGCGTAGCTTTAGCATAGTTCTCCTGATCATCCAGTCCTTTAATAAGTATCTGTCTATTTAGATCATAAGTTGCACGGGCAGCATCTGCATTGATCTTCTGAATTTCTCCTGCTGTAAGATTGACGTTGGCTAATTGTGCCTTTCTTTCTGCTTCAATAGCGGCGATCTGCGCTCTCAATTCCTGGAAGGATCCCTCTCTTGCTATTGATACTCTCGCTTCAACTGCAGCGGTAGCAGATTTTACCGCATTGTCTTTTGCCTTCTTTGCCTGTTCTGCCGCCAGTTCTTCAGACTTAGCATTACCTGATTCTAAAGTGTCGGCAATGCCTTTTGAGTAATCAAATATTGATTTGAGCCTCTTCTCCTGGGATTCAAGCAATTCAAGCTGCTTCTTTTGCTCTTTTGTACGATCAGCTTCAGGTATAGAAACAATAAAGCTTTTTTGCTGAATAATATTTTCAAGCTGGGCTTCCATTATGCCCAACTTCTGTTTATCTACATCTAGGAATGCGAGTTGCTTAATCGCTTCTTCCCTAGATGCATTATTTGCTTTAACCTTTAAATCAAGTATTTCTTTTTCTGATTTACCCTGAGCTTGTGCAAGGGTAACAGCATTCTGATAGTTTTGAACGCGATCACTGCCCGCAAGGGCCTGTAAACCTGATAATTCATTAAGTAACTCTTGTGTCTCAGCAAGAGCTTTATTGAGTTCGATGGCTTTCTCTGTTTCGCTTTTCGTATTTTCTATCAGATATCCTATGGCACCAACTACTGCTGTAACTGCGATCAACAATGCTCCTACAGGGTTGGCGGCAATAGCATCATTTAGGCTCCATTGTGCAGCGGCTGCACCTTCAGTTGCTACTGCCTGTGCGGTTTCTGCACCAGCTGCAACGACAGCCGCAGCTGCTTCTTCGGTAGATGCAACAGCGGTGAGCCTTCTATACGTAGCCAGCAGGTATTGTGAAACGGCGCTCTCCTTATTTACCAGGGCAAGAAACTGCTCCGCTCCACCTACAAGGGTAAGTACAGCAAATAACTTTGCCATTGTCTGCTGCAACTGCTCGTTGCTGCCTGAAAAAAGGGCTATTGCAGAACTGGTAGCAGTAAATGCACCTACCAGGCCATTAACACCTGCTTTTGCAGCTGTAATGCCTGATGTATTGGATCCAGTAAGCCTGATCTCATTGCGAACATTCTGAATATTGCTTTGTAACTCTGCAGCTTCATCAATCAGATCTTGAAATCCCAGGTCCGTAGGCTCCATGGTTGCAAGAATCTCTTTGATCTCTCTCAACCTGGCAGATGCCGTTTGTGCCTTCCCTTCGGTTTCTGATAATGCCCCGGTAATTTCATTGATTTGTGACTTCGTTTCAGCAAGTGAATCATTGTATTGTTGAACGGATGCTTCTGCAGGTGCAAGAGTTAATGCTTCTCTTAACCTGGTTGCATAATCAGTAAGCTCTTTTAATTTAGCCTTGAGTTGATCCTGAGAGGAAGTGTTTATATCTATTTTATCAGGAGCATTGCCAACGTTTCCATACCCGGCAGAACCATTTAACTTGATCATCTTCGCCTGAACAACATCCAATTGTTCATATACTTTTCCAAGTTCATCTTTCAGTTGAGTAATGGACTCCGGAGTAGAAGCTGATTTAAGTGTTTCTTCAAGCTGTGTAGCTTTCGCATCCAGCGCTGCATATTGATCATTAAGTTCACCCAAAGGAGTGATAGCGCCCTTTATAGCTTGTGCAGTAGTTTCGAGGTTTTGAGATACATTTTGTGCAATATCTTGCGTGGAACCCTGATTGACTACATCTTGAAGGTCTTTTATCTTATTGCGGAGATCTACAGCGGCCTCGGATGTTTTACCAAGTTGCTGTTCATTATCGGTAAGGAACTTTAATATTACATTAAGGCCTTCGGCATCAGTAGCAACGCCTTTAAGTTGCTCATCAAGCTCTTTTATCTTTTCAACCCCAAACGTGCTATTGAGAAATTCAGATACTGTATTTGACAGACCTCTGAACTTCTCATCTACTTCTTCAATAGGTTTGGTATCAAAGGCATTGGCAGCAGTTACGGCAGCAGCATACATCGCCTTATTAGCCTCATTAACGGATTCGGCTATTTCATTGAAACTCTTTTTAAGCTTTTCAGCTTCAGCAGCTACCTGATCTTCAGTTTCTGAAAAATCAATTCCAGCCGTGAACTGTAATGAACCATCGAATACCTCTACTCCCATCCAAATAAAATTTATAAGCCTAAAAATCCACTCAGATTAGATCCTGATAACTCTTCTGCATCCTCATCATCTATATCATCCGAGTCTTTTTTGTATTGAGGTATAGTAGCAGAAAGCATTAATACATTGGGCCAGCTGATTTCCCAAAGAATGTATTCCAACGTACCATTTTGACCGGTTAACCGGAAGTACTTTATTAGTCCTCCGATGGTCCCCCAAAGGCTATTTTCTCCTTTGGATTTAGTAGGCTCACTCCGCGAATGGAGATGATAGTAGTCATAAAAGGCACAACATTCAATTGCTTGACGATAACCATAGCAATGTCCATCAATTCAGAGCTGGTGAGGTTTTCCTTGATGAAGGAAATCATACTTTTTGTAGGACCTGATTTAGTATTGACAATAGCAGTTGCTATAACTTCCGCTAAAGCATCCCCATGCTTATTGAGTACCTGGTAGTTTGCGTCAAGCGTAGTAAGATCTCCTTTGTAAGGCATCACATCAATATCCAAAAGAAGCCTGGATATGCGAATCATATTTCCTAAGGTGGCAGGTTTGATATGGAATGTTCGTTTTGCCGGCAACCAGCGTAATTTAATTCCTAATCGTTCCCACCACCTTGGGTTTAATACGTCCACATCAATCCGGATGGCTTTATCGAGTATGGTGTCAGCTGTATCGAATAATACTTGCTTTTCCTGCATGGGTTACGATGGTGTTGTGATAGATATCTCCGGTGTATTGTCTTTTGTAGGAAGCAAAGCATACAACGTCAGATCCACCTGAGCCAGTTTGTTTTTTTGCAGGTTCCACTGGAAAACAGCAGTAATATTACCGCGAGGTATCTGGATGATAGTGCCATCTTTCATGGTTACTTTACAGGATACCTCAATATTTGGTGTGTCAGCAGGTTTGTTCCAGGTATTATTACCACTAGCATCTACTGTAACAGTTCCGCCTTTTACACGGACCAGGGCAGCAGGTTCCACATTATAAGAACTCCACTTGATTGACAACTTACCATCTACGGTAGCCGTAAAAAATGGTGCAGTTTGTTCTTCAATATTGAAGTCTGTAACGTTAGGAGAATCGTTTGATAATACCGCGGTATCACTCACGGTAGCACCGAATTCTGTGAGTGCGGTTCCCATGCCGCCGTCACCAGCGACATCACCGAACTCAATTTTTTTCAGACCTATTCTAGCTTTTCCAGCCATGGGTTAACAGTTTAAATATTTACTGAATAAAATGTTATTCGAAAGTTTACGTAATGGGCGTTTGTTTGTTCATCTTCGAACACAGTCTGACTTTGTATGTCATAATTAATTTGACCATCATCAGACCATACATCTGTTAATGACGAAGCGGCTATGTCGGCTAATTGTTCCAGGCGTACATGATCAGGCTGAGAGTTGTCTTGCGCTCCATTATTACTAAGCAGCAGGTTAGGTACATGAATGTTGACATTTATTAACCCTTCCTGTAGCTGTAGGTTTACAATGGTTGGGCTATTGATGATTACATCTTCCTTCTTTGAATTCAATGGACGTTTCTGCTTATACACACCGCCATTTACGGCAGTTTTAAGCGGGCTTTCGTTGAGCCTCTTCCAAACGATATCAATTGCCTTCAATGTCGTGATCATAGTCTTTGAATCTTCTTAAAGATGCTCTCAATAGCTTTCTTCAATTCATCCTTTGCGATGATGCTTGAACTAGCAATAACGTCAAATCCAAGGCTCTCAACAGCAGCTGCGTAATTCATCCCGGCAACACAGATAAGAACAAATCCTTTAGGAAATTTCTCTCCGATCTCTTGGGCCTTCTCCTGGCCAATCTGAAAACCTCCCTTACCCTCAATTTTTGTTTCTCCATCCCCTGATGTTGTTTTCCTGAAGTTTGAAATCAGTTGTTTGCCATCTTTTAGAATGATGTATCCTATTGAGTTTCGAAGGTTGCCAGTTCGATCAGTGAAAGTTGCATTCTCTCTGGCATTCTTGACAAAGTTTTCTCCTATGTATTGAAGCCTTTCGAAATATGCTTTACTAATCAAATCCAGTTTACCATTTAATAGCTTTTCTATTTGAGCAGCAGTAAACTTAGGCTTGATCTTTATTACAGCCATAGCCGGGAATTCAATTGCCCCTGAGAGAAACGCAGCACTGCACCGGCAGTAACTGGGCTGCTGGTAATACTTACTCGTGTACCATCTTGTAGTGGAGTAGTCCCTCTTGGCATATACACTATTGATGAATACACGATTAGACTTCCATCTGCAACCTGTACCTGCCTGCCGCCACCATTCGGTTCAACCCGGCATTTGATTTCCCTTGTAGTATCGCTACCAGGTACCCAATTACCATCATCATCCTGATGTGACTCAGCGACGATTGTAGCAGTGAGGGTATGTGGGTATTGAACTACCATGGTTTGATGCCGGTTATAGTAGGTGTAGCAGTTAAGTTATCAGGTAAGCCCAGTTCATTAGCCAACCAGGAATACCACGCTTTGATGCCGGCATAATTCCATTTTTCTGAATAGCCACCTTCTGAGATATCCTTAATACCCGCAAGCATGGCTGGTATCTGATAGTACATAGCAGTTTTAAGGGCTGTAGTATTTGATACTACAGCATCCCCGTCAATGCCCTGCTCTATCATGAGTAAGTCTATCTCATCAGATGTTACTCCGAACTTTCCCAACTGAAGCGTTAAGTATTCCTTGTTCGTCATTTCAAAATGATTAATCGTGAACTGCATTAAGCAGGAAAATGCCATCAATCGTATCGAAGCTTGGGAAAGCGTTCAATTCGGATTTTGTCCATTCTCCATAAGGCTCGTTTGCACTCCATTTTGAAATCAATGCGCGTTGATATGAGGCATAGCTTACGCCAGCCACAGGTTTTACCTGTTCAATAGCAATTGCATTCTTAATGGTACCTAATGGGCCACTTGGAACAAAAACAGCATTATCCTCATTGAATGGACGCATTGGTGTTATAATGCCATCCTTTTCAATACCGACTACCTGATCTATTATTTCAATTACAGGTAAGCGATTAGCTGAAAGGAATTCATTTACACGATCCAGAGTAGTTACTGCGACAGGATTAAGTCCGGAGCCGGCTTTAGGACCATACAGGAACGACAGCATGGTATCTATTACCTCTTTAGTCTTGATGAATTTCATCCATAAGACATCACTCATCAGGATCCTGTCTATTGATCTGCCAGCATCCTGTGCAGCCTTCTTTACAGTTTGTATATCTGTAATTGGGGTTGCGGATGCTGCAGTATCCCAGGTCACGGCAGATTGCTTAATGTTGCCAGGAGGCATAAGGAGATCAAGCGCCTGAGTAAGAATGACACCATCAGGGTTGTTCAGTGTAGTGAGGCTTACCTTACCCGTACTCAATCCTTCAAGGACCATATAATCAATACGCTTCATTGCTGCATTACCTACTTTCAATACATCATTGAAAATCAGATCGAGCATCTGATCACGTCTTACCGTATCTGACACTTGCATACTTTGCATTGTCAGAAAGTCGCGGTAATCATCCTCTGTCATGTTGAACATCTCTTTAATAGCAGGAATAGCTCCTGATAATTTTGAGAGTTCTCCACGCGCTCTTAATGGAGTGCTGGAGTTTCTGCTTACTACAGAAGCCGCAGCTTCAATGCGGGAAGCTCCTAATATTGAGGTATAGGTCAGGCTTACCTGTGGAGGCGCCCAACCAAATACACTTGGAAACCAGGTAGGAGCGAATCTGTCCTGGCTACGGTCGATCATCAGCTGCATGCTATCAGCATAAGCGCCGAAAATTGATTTTAATTTTGCCATTTTTTAGTCCTCCTATGATTTAGAATGATTGTGAGAAAATGATCAGCGGCAATAATGTTTTGATACCTGTGGTATATCCAGGTGCGCGGCGTTCATAGACGGTACCACGAACTACTACTGATAAATCAGCATCAGTTGAAATGGTAACATCTTCATTGAGTAACCCGCGAGGTGTTACAGATAAAGCCGCACTTGTTGCGCCTGTAGCACTTGATTGGAATACGCCATCACCTGCAGTAACAGCACCGATAGAAGTGCCTACAGTAAGTGTATCGTAAACGTTTGAACCAGTTGTGTCAATTGCAGTAATAGCATATGCCTTACCACCGACTACATTGCCTATATAGTCGCCAATGTTGAACAGGGACCCTTTTTTCAATTTATAAGCAGTTGCGGATCCACCAGCATTTTCATATACCTGACCAGTTTTAAGCACCTTTGCCATACGAGTAGATTCATCGTATGCAATAGGCGCACCTGCAGGAATTGTACTCCCTTTTGTAAGACCAGTATTATCCAGAGTGAAACCCCCTTGAGCAGTTTCAAAAACCTTCTGAAATATTGGAATGCCAGAGGATACAACTTCTTTTGTTAACTGTAAACTCATGGTTTAAGCTTTTGTTTGTGAAGTAGGTGGTTTATGGCTATCGACCCATGAGCCGATATCTGCCTCTACCTTTGTCTTTTCTACATTGACAGAATTGCCGCTACCGGGGATGGTATTCGTACTGAAGCCCTGATTAGCCAGTTCTTGCTTATACGAATTGTGGTCTGCTTCAATTTCAGCCAATACTGTTTCAATGTCTTCTGCCTTTTCAACCAAACGTCCTTTAGCCAGTACAACTGGTATTTTCTTCTCAATGAGTTTTTCATTAAGCTGTTGAGAGAAGGATTTTTGTTGATCCTTCTTTTCATACCCGTCAACTTTTGCTGTCAGAGCTGTTACAGCCTGAACAAGTTTGGCAATTTCAGAGTCACCACCCTTTTCAGGTTTGTCTTTTGGATTTGGATTGGCAGGATCCTTTTTCTCATCATCCTGTTCTGTTGCAGGCACATATCCCTTACGGGCATCTGTTGCACGACGATCACCTTCTTTTTGAAGGAATGCAGCATAGTCAGTAATAGAAAGAGGAAGGTTGTCAAGTTCGCCGATGGCCCCTTGTATTTGGTCTTCTGCTGTTACTTTTACGGCCATCTTATCCGCAATTTGTCCCAGCAATTCTTTAGGCACCCCTGGGTATTTGACACGCAGTTGTGCAAGGATTTTTTCCTTCATGAAGATGAATAGTTTGGTTACGAATATTCGTTATCACCAAACCCATTGTAAGTAGGAGAGAAAGAAAAAGTGGGTTAACAAACAATGTTTTTGATGACTAATTAAGAACAAAATTACTATCCGTACTTATTCCCAAACTTTTTATTGAAAATATTTTAAAATAATATTGGTTTTAACTTAAGCTGCTAACAATCCCATATATTTCTCATTATCTTCTATCCAGTAAGGAGTAGAGGATAGCCCGTTAATAGTATCTTTGTTTGCCTTGAGATATTTATAGAATTCTGCAGGCACATCATCTACCTGGTTAACACTCTTACCATCCCATTTACCTAATCCTAGTATCATATCTTCGTACTTATCCATCTCTTCTGCTGTAATAACGATTGGTGTCTGATAGCAGATACAGTGAGGGTGCCATCCTACCCATTTAAAATCTTTGGGGTAATTACCCTCAAGTGTGTCGCAGATATCCGGACGAGGATGTGCATCCGAAGTTTGCACCTTAATTCCAACAACAAACGGCTGGGATTTCCACCGTTCAAAATCTGCCGTCCGGTATGACATATTAGTTTCTGTGCGGGTAATGCGTAATGCATTTTTGAAGCTGGATCTGTAAACCCCCTGACCTGGTTTATATGCTAATGCTGCTTTTGATAATCTAAGCCGGCCATTTCGTCCTTTCACACGCCTAAATAGTTTATCCGGCTCTACCAGGTTCTTTTTCATGCTGGTAGCCATGGATTTGGCATTCTGGCCGTTAGCTATGCCTTCTGCAAGTCCATATTCCAGCTCTTGTCTGAATGGCTCCACTGCCTTAACAACTCTTTTTGACAGATTTAGACCCTTAGTGAGCCTGTTCTTAAAGGCATGCTTAGCCTTTATATTGCTATCAAATAGGGTTTTCTTTATACCTGCTGGTATCTTTATTCCTCTGAGATTTTTATCCAGGAAAATGTGATTCTTTTTATCGGAGAGGTCCCATGCCAAGTCAGTTGCACTCGATATAGTGATTTCTATCTTAGAGACAAGTGTTTTAAGAACCTCATCTACTCTTTTTTTCAGAGTAGGGTATAACGCAAGACTAAATATTGTGTCTTTATATGGTAATGATGCAGCAATAACAGACAGATCAACTATTGCATTATAATAGAACTCCCGTATTTCTCGTTCCTTCTGGTTCTGGAGTTTAACCAGCTTCTTTCCATATTCCTTTTGCTCGTCCATTAGGTTGTTACTGTAATTATATTGCGTTCTGCATCAAGTTCAAATTCATAATGATTACTTTGAAATGTGCCTTGCACCACCTCATACAATAATTCTCCTTCTTTACAGACTTTGATAGCTGTGATGATGCGAGGTAGCTGATCTTTATCAGTTTTCAGAAATACTATAGCTGTGATTTCATATTTATTTTTAATCACCATCATAATTACGCGTTTGCTATATCCGTTCCAAACAATCCTTCATCTGTCATCTTCTTTATTTCCGTATCAGCATCTGTAACTAATGGATTCTGTCTAATAGCAGATTCTTGGCTCATTACGGCCTTGCCACCACCTACTGCTTCTGTAAGTAAGCCGATTATTTCTTCAATATTTTTAGGCAGGTAATATTCGAATACCGGCTTGATATTTAATGTCAATGCCTTCTCAAATGCGCTAACATTTATCTTTGCCATGGCTGCTTTCAGGAAGTTTATCCGTCGTTGAATCCCCTTACCAAATATGCCTTCTTTGCGGGCTGCCTTTAAGTGTGCTGCAAGAAATAACATCTTCAGAGCAATTCCGGAGAATGTACCAAGCCCCTTCATTTCATCAAATGATATGTTTGGAGTATCAGTCATGCTATATATGACTTTCTCTAATCGTTCATTCTCCAGCTTAACTGCTTCAGACGCTTGCTCCCAGGTAAGATATTCGACAGTTGCTCCATTTTCAGTCTGTATTACTTTTCCTGATTCTCCTTTATCAGAGAACCCAGTTACTTTTCCTCCCACTTTCATCATAGGGCTACCGAAGTAATCATTTGTGTCCGCATTATTACTGGTGCTTGTTTCTATTCTATCAATTTCGGGCTGTACATCAGTCCATTCTGGCTGTGGTTGAGTATAATATATAATAGGTATTTTACCGGTAGCATTTGTTTGTGGAGTTGTTGTCCAAGCGCCTCCTTCTTTTGAACCTAAAACGATATTCTTATCTGTATAAAAATCAAAATGCTCAATTGTCTTATCTCCTACAGTTACCATATATCCTCTACCAAAGGCTATCATGTCACCGGTGATATCATAGACAGGATAAAGTGTGTCTCCAAGTGAAGGGGCGAGTACTCTCATCCTCATTCTATTTGCAGCACCTTCATTTGGAGTACCTGCCCAATAAAGATCATCAGCCGGTACAACATACCATAACTCTGCGCATTCTGTCTCACCCATCATTATTTCGGCTAATCCCATGGATTCATAATCCAATTTATTATCATCCCATGTTTTCTTAATTACGTATAATAGATTTTTCTGAGGATCATCCAATGGTTGACAGTCCATCTTAATAGGATTAGCACATAAGAATGCTGCTGCTACCTGAACAATCCTTTTTTGCATAGGTATTGGAAGTCTTGCAACTTCAACGACTGATGTTACATCTTTACCGTTGTCATCTTTCTTTTTGATGGTTTTATCTTGCCTTTTCGTCTTATCGGTTACATCATGTTGAGATGGATCTAGCTGTTTATTAATAGTTGCAGCATCTACCTTTTTCTTTGGTTTTTCAGCTATAAACTTTTTAACCAGGTCATCATAATTGCCTGATTGAAGTACTTGCAGCTCTTCTAATTCCATGGGTTAATGTTTTACAATGTGATCATAAAGATCGAATCGGTACTTATTCCAGGCAAATAAATTGTAGTTGGTGGTTGCCCATTCATGAAGTTGTTCTCCCAATTCAGCAGCCTTCTCTCTGTTATCTGCAAGGTACCTGATGTGTTCAACCCAATCCCGGGACTTTTTCACCCATAGTACTGGAGCATCGCAATCTGAGTAGGGAGGGACCTGCTGGCAGATAACTGGCAGATGCTTTGCAGCAGCTTCAAGCAGCTTCAAGTTTGATTTGCATGAATTGAATGTGTTATTTTCAAGGGGGACTATAGTAGCATCGGCATGGCCGTACACATTCATGTATTCCTCCAATGCTTGTTGTTCAATCCGAGCATAATTGGGCATAGTTCCATTTGCGCTCATGATATCCTCTATCATAGGCCAAACCAGTGATGTGTCATCCGGGTGGTGGTGATACCCTGCCAGGATAAATCCGATATCGTGCCGGTTCTTGCTGGCTATGTGCTTTAATGGACCGGCTACTTGCTTCAGGTCATGCAGATGTGATCTCTGGCCGGCATATATAAAACTGAAGTGGTCCCGGGCGGGTAGACGCTGATCATTGAACTGGCCGTGACCATATGGCAGCGCATTGGGAATAACATGCACGTTGGCATTGTAAGGGCGGACCATATCAGCCAACCTGGTAGTGGTAACAGTAACAGCATCTGCTAACTTGATATTTCGGATCATGATCTCCGCTATCTTATTCCTGCGATAATAAGCAGAAAGGAAGTGGTGTGGATATAGATGCCAGTAGTCATCCAGATCTACAACGACTTTGAAGCCATACTTATTTTGAAACTCAATAGCCGCGTCAATACCGAGAGGGAAATCCCTATTCCAAATAACCAGTTCCGCTACCTTTAACTTGTTCCTTAGTTTAGATCCTGCCTTATCGAAGGCTTCATTATCAACCCTGCCATCCTCATACTGAAATGGCAGGGTAATGCGGTGGTAGTCACAGCCTGAATCTGGCTTATAAAGTGCGAGTGCTTTGATCATATGTCTTTTGATTGCCTGGAATTGCCTATGAATTGCCTATGATCACACCTTATGTCATGATCACTGAAAATCTTGTATTTCCCTTCTTGGTTAACATCATGGCTGATCCATGCATCCGGAAAGGCTCCCCAGTTCTCTTCACTTATACGGAATGGATGACACTCAACTACCTCACGTCTGTATACAGTACATCCGGACAATGCATGATGCGTCTGGTGGATACCCATTTTGTTATAATCGTGGAATCCTTCATAATACAGAGCGCCAACTATTCCCCAGTCTTCTGGAAGATCTTCAATTGTATCATCAAATTGTTCAAGCAGGGCCTTTGGTGGTATAACATCTGACTCGATGATCAGGAAATAATCACAATCACTTTTAAGGAAGGCTTCTCTCAGTTGAGAAACCGAAAAACAGACATTATGATGGAACTTATGATCATCAGCCTGAACGTTCAGGTGTCTTACTTCGTGTTCTTTAAGCACATCAGCACATAATGTAGCCAACTGAGGCACGTAAACATGCTTTGAAGGATCAGTGTTGTCTATTACATAGACTTTGTTATCTCCTTGCAGTTCTCCCAACCTGGTAAAGAACTCACGATCACAATAATCTTTGCAGGCATTTGTATACACTGCGATAAAGTACTTATTCATAATTTTGGTTTTAGACTTCTATAATACCTATACCCCAACCTTCCGGCTCACAGATCTCAGTTGCCCTATGGCTGCCTTTGATCTCCTGCCAGTACTGCTTTACTTCCGGCAGTCCACATACATCATGAAATACTATCAACCCACCAGGACGAACAAAAGTAGAGTAGTTCTCAAAGTCAGCTTTCACACCGGCATAGCTATGATCACCATCAATAAAAAGGAAGTCTACATCGTTATCCGGGTATAGCTGCTTAACTCGTTGTACGGTGATCTGGTTGTGAGAATCCCCCTGTATGTCGTGGAAGTCTATGCCGGCTGTCCACTCAGGCCACATGGCACGGCAGCGAAGCATTTCTTCATAACGACTATCTGATGGGCCAATAGGATAATCTATTGACGTTAAATGTTCCAGATTACCTATAGATCCCCAATTTCCAGGCATATTAACAGGCGTATCAGATCCATATTCTGAATAGTATCTTCTTCCCCATATTCTAGTCCACCACCAAAGAGTTCCACCATAGAACGACCCAATCTCTACTACTTTTCGTGGTTTAAGCGTCTTATATATTTCCAATAGTTTGCTAAATTCCCAAGGACTTTGTAGGATGGGTACCGGACAATGTTCAATAATGTTGATGTTATCCATTATCGTAAATAGTTATAGTAGCACAGAGGCTGGTTAACAATGAGAAACTTGTCTTTATTTCGAGCGTATAGTTCTTCTATGAATACTCCATCAGCATCGTACCGGCTCTCATCAAAGCGTAGGCCCTTAACAATGCTTCCCCGGAACATGTACTGTGCGGTATCAATGTTTCCTACAGTGATCTTATCTGGATCTGCTTTCAACCTGGTAACTCCGTTCTTAAATGCTTGGTCGAATATGATACCGGAATAGTTATTCAACACTCCGATATTTGCCGCCAACCAAGGAATAAGATCCGGATGCATTATATTATCATCATCGAGGGACATAATCCACTCATCAAGTACAGATGGACCTTCATATCTTGATCTCCAATCAATCAACATTAATAAACTGTTACGGTGAACATGACCTGCAATACCAGAGACCTTTGATATAAAGTAAGAGCCGTTGTATCCTGAGTTAATTAATGATTGTATTTCAAAGTCTTTGATTGAACTGTCTATATGTACATCCCACATTATATTTATTCCAGGAATGTCAAACTTTATAGATTCACCTATTCTTTTAAGATTAACCAACCTGGTTGTTGGTGTAATAATGTTTAACCTAAAAGGTTTCGAATCATTGTTTGTTGGAGTCCAATGGCATTGCCAGCATTGTTTGTTCATGTTTCATATTTAGAAGAAGATGCCTGACAGGTTCTGTACAGCTTCTTCTTGTGATTCTGGATAGAATGTGTTTGCCAGTGCATCTGCCTTATCAGGAGACTTACCTAAGCGCTTCTTAATGTCTTCCTTTGGCTCTATGATTATTTTACCATTACTCTGAAACTTCCAGGTAGCTTCCGTGAGTTCAGTCGCAAGATCATCATCCCGAGGAAGCATTGCCTTTGATCCCTTATGCGGATCGAGCCAGTCACGAACTGCCCAATGCAGGTAAGCTCTCATGTTGGCAAACTCATAAACATCTGTATAGTCTTTCAGAGGCTGTCCTCCATCTGTAGTTGCAGCTTCTGAATACTTGCAGGAGTAGATACCTTGTACCTTTAGCTCCTGGAGCCGGGAGAATACACCAGCACCCTCTCCAATCGTATCGATGAAGGCTTTTGCCTTCTTGCCGGTGAACTTATCTGCATGCTGCTCTATCTTGTTTTTTGTAATACCTGCAATCTGCATGTGTTCTGCCTTGCCTCCTGATTGCAGCATTTCCAATTGTCCTACATAATCGCCGTAACGGGGGCAGAAGCAGGAGCTATCCCTACCCATGCCGGCAACGTCTACACCAAGACGAAGCATATTATCGATTGGGAAGTTATTGAGTCGATGCTCTTCCCATCTTTTGTTTGCCAGTTCTATCCAGTGAAGAGGTATAAGGCTATCAGACGATTCTTTCGGGAACATCCCCAACACCTTAACCCGGAAAAGATCTGAGGGCCGGTAGTATCTGCCTTCCCATTGAAAGTCACCTTCTGCCTCATTGAACTCTTCAGGCTTAATTTGACTGCACCATTCATCTACCTTGTCATTTATCCAGTCATAATCCACTTGACCAGGTATCACTATTCGCTTCTCCAATACGTTTGTAGCATTCATGCTATTTAGCCGGAACTTGTGCCAGCGTTTTGACTTTTGGGACTTGGCAGCATACCCGGTGAGAACATTAGGATTGAATACAATCAGCAGGCGGCTATTACCCTGTAGATTACCTTCTATTGCATCGAATACCTTATCAGGCATACCAGAAGCTTCAGTAACTACGAACATGGTATTGGCAGCATGAAACCCTGTCCATGCCTCCGTATTGTTCGTATCGGCCTTAAAACCAGTCAGAAACCACTCTTCGTTATCTGTCCGGATATCGTATCCTGTTAGCCGGCCGGGAAGGACTTTTGCATTTTTCCACAAGCGCGATATTTCAGGAAACATGATATTTCCTACCTGTCTATCAGTAGGAGCAGTGAGTGCAACCTTTGTATTGTGGGTCATTTCTCCTTTCGCATTCCAAACGGGTGTGAGATACATAAAGCAGATTGCAGCAACAGCGGAAATGAAGTCTTTCCCGCGTGATGTGCCAGAAGCAACAGAGGTCATTTTGTTTACTTGCACTGAATCAAGTATGGCTTCCTGTTCAATATCAAGGCTAACACGAAGAATCTCTTTGGAAAATACTTTCCAACCACCAGGCTTGCGCCACTCATCGAATTTGGTCTGTATTTGAGAGTCTATCTTCATTGTACAGCGCAAAATTAGCAACCGTACTTTTTCGCAACTCAGACATAGAATTATTCCATAGGTTTTTCTTCAGCAGGAGAACTGGTAGCTTTCAATAAGTGCAGGAAGGATCCCTCGATGCCACCGGAGTGTTCATTCTTGATCAGATCTTTGAAGTTTTCATCGTCCAGGTTCTTGAGGGCAAAGATTACACTGGTAGGATTAGGCAGAATCACCTTCTTTACCTTCTTCATGTGCTTGATCTTTGGCTTACCTTCCTTATCCTCTGTGTACTCAGTAGTCACCTCTTCGTATTCTTTGCCCCTTAAGAGCGTCAACAGACCACTTCGGGCAGCAGCCTTGAATGTTGCAAGCCTTCGTTCTTCTGCCTTTTTAATGGCCTCTAAAAACTCTATTTTCTTTGCGTCTGCCTTCCAACCGAAATAGGTGGACTCGTTAATTCCAACCTGTTTGCAAATTTCTGATACGGTATAGTCGTCCGCCTCAATCAGCTCACATATCTTTTGCACTATGGCTTTCGTGTACTTAGGCATATTAATTATTTATAATTTTACACCGGTACCCTTTAGCGGCGAGGTAGGAATGTACTGTCTTCTGGTCCTCTTCATCACTAAATATGATCTCTAACTTGTAGGTAGGTTTAGCTTCTGTAATGGTATTGTCCTGTTCTTTCAACTCTTCCTGATCAAAAACAGGCATATCTACACCCCAATCGGATAGCTGCTCACTGCTCCATTCTTTGATTAAGGCTTCCATGTCCCATTCGCCAAAGCCCACATTGTCTAAGATGATGAATGCCTGCTGCTCTTCAGGCGTCAGGTCTTCAGCGTACCTTATCCATGCCAAAGGGATTTCAGTATAACCAATCTCAATTAATCCGGCATGACGCATGTTACCACCCAATATCATCGGGTTCCTTCGACTTTCCAAGACAATAGGTCTTAGCCCTAAGAGCTTTGGATAGCGTCTTAGATTATCACATAGTTTCTCAAATTTGTGATCCTTTATAATCCGGGGGTTATTCGGATTTGGAATGATACACGATATTTTGATGGTATCCATGGGTTAACGGTTTCTGTAAAGGTAGCATCGGTACTTTTCCCCGGTTAAAAGCAGACTTTACGCCAGCCATCTATATTGAAAAAGCCATCTGTTTCCCAGGGTTCTTTCTTTCCATCATGTGTTGGCTTCCTATCTCCTTTGTTGTATTGCTTCCCGGTTGAGAAGTGATGTCCGTTCATTTCCTCACCCGAATCAACCGCGGCCATCAGCGATTGATAGGACTTATGCTCGTGCATCATAGCATCATGTATACTGGTATAGGTGTGAACCATTTCACCGTTCAGGTCAAATTTGTATATGGGTGTACCCGCTTTGGCCCTGAATCCCTTGTTAATTTTTAGAATTACCATAGCCTTTAGTTTAACAGTTTCATTCCCTTGTCCTGAAAAGATTGATAGAGCGTTTTGCCGGTTGATGGCATCACCATGTAAGGCATAAATACCTCTTGGATACTAGCAACCTGTGCTTCTACCATGGCCAGCTGTGCCTCAACCCAATCCTTGACAATCCGCCAGCCAACACGCAGCGCCTGCTCTTCATTCTTATATGTCCCTGGTATCTTCTTGTTCTTCTGCAGAGAATTCAATACACCAGTATAATTACAAGGCAGACTGAAGTTGAGCGGCGTTCCCTTAAAGTCGATAGTGAATACCATGGCTACAGGCATGCTTCCCTGATTAGTAATGCTAAAGTGGGTTGCTCCATGCCGGACGATTATCTGTTGGATTTCTCCTACGGTCTTCCATGCATCAATCTTTGTAGTGTAATTAAGAATTGCCATTGTTTTGATGTTTTATTGCCATACTCACACGGCATCATTTTTAAATTTGCGTTTAGATCGTATTGAATAGTTCCGGTTGCCCTGCTGCTGAATCCTTATTTTTCTTATTGTTGCCATGGAAACTGGTAATAACTCCTGTCTGTGCGAACTGTCGGAGCTGGCGCATGTATTCATTAGCCCAAGTCTTTTTCATATGCCCATACTGCCCAGGATTCGCGGCGCAAAGGATTTTCTTTATCTCCTTCAACGGCTTATCCTTATTATCCTGGATGATATGGAATATTTGCGGGGCATATGATTCTCTCCATGTATCTTTTCCCATAGTTTAGATTGTTTATTGTTTCTTCGTTAAGTACTGCTGTGCAAGCATTTTGATTCTACTTTCATCTGAGTATTGTTCTGAAACAGCCTGTAAAGGATCTATAATTCCTGTTGCTTGTGATTCCTTAAGCGCCAATAAGTCTATGATTAGCGGGTCGCTGCCGGCATCACTTGTGAGGTAATATTCTGTAACAGGGTTTGTCTGCCCGGGACGGTCTATTCTGGCCGTAAACTGCTGATGTACCTTCTTTGACCAGTCCAGTTCTCCATAAACTACCGTTGAGCAACGTTTTTGCAGGCCATCTACACCGATGCCAGAACGGAGTGACATAATCATCAGGTTTGTATCTCCGTTAATAAATCGCTTTTCACTCTCATTTTTCTGCCTTGATGATTCGGTACCGGTGTAGAACACTGGTTGTAGGTCATTGAGTTCTTCCTGCCAGATATCATATACCTCACGATGCCAACCACCCAGCAATACCGGTTCTCCTGATTCTATTAACATTCTCACAAATACTGCAACGGCCTTTGCTTTCGCAACACCGGTTACTTGCCGCGCACGCATATCAAGTTCCCTGGCTGCTTGTCCGCGTTCCATGAAACTGCCTTGCGTTACCTTGATAGCCAGGATACGAGCTAACTCCTCAAATCTTTCTACCTCTGCTTCGTCATAGTCTACGTTCTGCACAATTGTGTTAATCCGTGGAAGCTCCATGCCTACATCCGCCCTTGTTCTACGCAGGAAGAGAAAGTTTTCCCGCAGGTAGGTACCCAACGCCTTGGGGTCTTTGATAATGATCTTATTACTCATACATCCTCCCGCCCATTCCCTTATAAAATCATTGTAGCTTCCCAAGCAATCTGGTTTTATAAGGTTCAGTACATTGAATATCTCATCAGCGTAGTTGTAAATAGGTGTTGCAGATAGCCCCGTTACGCGTGTTGCATTATCAGCCAATACCTTTGCGGAATTGTATTTACTTGTTGCATCATGACGCAGATCCTGTATTTCATCGAATAGGGCATATTTTATTATTCCCTGACTGAAGACATCCACCCATCCCATAATAGTGCTGTACCTGATTATGTATACATCAGCAGGTGGAAGGCTATAAATCTTCCTGGTCTTAATTTCATGCACTGATAGGTCTGTGAACTCTGCTATTTTCATTGTCCAGTGCTTAACGAGATGTATAGGACATACTACCGCCGCAGGTCGGTTAGATGATTCCAATAGCATTAGAATTCCACTCACGGTTTTACCCAGTCCTAAATCATCTCCTAAGAGCATGCGGTTACAGCCAATGTTTACATCCCTGGCAACCTGTTGATAGTGCCTAGCTTTTGCGGGATGTTTCAACTCAGAATCTTTGGGACTATAGGAGGGGAGTAATATGCTTTCAAGACGATCCAACCTTTTCAACTGCTTTGCCTTACCTCCTTGAAGTATTGCTTTATGTGAATTGCACATCTCCAACGGATACCGGTCAATGAACCATGCCAGGTCAAGGCAATTCTCTGTTGAATGCATTATTTTAAATGGTACCGTTTCATGTTTCGGTATCTTCGGGAAGATAGATTTCAATTTTATGCACACATGAGGTGCTGCTTCACTGATAATCCATTGTTTATCATTCACATCAAACTCCAGCTTCCCGAATGTTCTTACTATAGCCATGCTGTCCCTAACTTGATAAAGTATGCCGGCTTCCCATTTATTTCAGCGGGAAATCCCATACTCCTGTTTGTAATTAAAATGATTCCTTTTACTTCTGTGAATCCTGCATATCTTTCGCACTGAGCATATATTAGCCGGGCGCTTCCCTTAATCTTTACTTCAACCGCAATGCCCTGATCAGGGAAGAAGAAGTCAGGAATATTCTTTGCATTAAGGTTATGTTCTTTATTAACTGGTATTGTTAACCCGCTCAAACACCAATGTATTTGTGTCTGCAATTCCTTTTCATCTTGCAGGTTGAATCTTTTCCCTTTCACCGCTTTCACAATTGATTGAATATACTCAGTCATGATGTGATTGCTTTAGTAGCCTTCTATATCTGTTACTTAATCCACGATGCCGGTAATTTGTTCCATGCCCTTTTATTGGACGCCATATGTCACCAAAGACTGTATGCATCAATCTGAACTGTGGTAATCTATATTTCATGCTTTGCATTTTGCAATTGCTTTTTCAAGTTAGAATAACTCTTCTGTTACATATCTGAATCCCTGGAACCCCTTTTGCCGAATCTTGTAAGGAGCTTTCACTATTGGACCTGCAAGAACAAGTCGCGGCCATCTTATCACCTGCCGGGAGGACCAACTGTGACCATTCCCGTTATGAATGGTTGTCTCTCCGGATTGATATCCTCCGTAAAACAGTCGGTATCGAACCTGATTGCAAACTATTATGTACACATAGCTGATGTCCTGTGTTGGGCAATTCTTAGATTTTTGTAACCAGAGAGCATCTTCTTGCTTCATAGTCTGTTCAAAGTACCGGATGAATGCAAGGAGTCCGCCTTTCTCCTGAATCATATCTTTGCCCCATGTGACCATGATGCCTATGGGCGGCTGTTCAAATCTGTTTTTCATGATTCATCAATTATTTGATATTGTCTTTGCTTCATATACTCCATTATTTCTTCTCCCAATTCCGTTTCAATCCAGTCTACCTCATATGAGCAGGCACCCTGGGAAATAACAAACTCTATCCAGATACCACACTGCATTTCTCCGGGGATGTCATGAAATTTAATGCCAGATACAAATAATTCTTCCCAGTCAACAGATGCTTTATATCCGTCTATCCATTCGCAAAATTCCTGTGTAGCATCTGGATATTTTTCAAAACATTTATTCCAGAAATTCTCTTTAGTTAGATCATTCATAATTTATTCCCCGGTATCGCTTCCGGACGCGTTTAATAACCCATTTCCTTAAATGCCTCAATTATAACCAAGGCTTCGTTGTAAGAAATCTGAATGGCGTCATCTGCATCCATATCAGTAACAGATTCATCTATAGTAGACACAATCTCTTCAAGAGCTTCTTTAAGGACTTTCCTGTTTATTTCAACATATTTCTGGTTCATAATTACTTATCCCGGTTCGCCGGGGCGGTTTTAAAAGTTTTCTTTACAATAAATAACCATGCTATCCAAATCACCTATATTCATCGCATTAATTCCTTTTTCTCCAAATGACTCCGCAATAGAAGAGGCCCTTTTTTTAAGTAGATCAGCTAATACAGCCACATCCCATCCTTTTAAGTGTTCTGAGTAAGCATCATTACCCAATGCATTAGATATTAATATTGCTGAATACAACCCTGACAATGCTTTTAATTGCTTCTTTGTCATTTCTATTTATTTGCAGATGATGGAATAAGTCCGCGTTTAATTAAGGTTGCTAAATAGTATTGACTCCTTGAAACAATACTAATTTCATCGTCTAATGGGAATTGATCCTTGGCGCTTAAGCCGGTTACATAGCCCTTATAGTGTGCTGTATTTATTTCAGCAATCATTACATGAGCTTCTTCCATTTTACAATCTATCAATTCCTGTTTTTTAGCCATATAATAATCAATACCGACGAAATCATAGTCAGGGTTTATTGTTGCTTCTGTAAGTTGATCCCAGGTCATCAGCACCCATTTACATTTTTTGTATTCAATCATTGCCAATATTTCGGCAATCCTGCGCACCTCTGAATCATATGAGTTTGTTTCGGCACTTTTATCGGTAGGTCCATCAATCCCACAGGTATGAGCAGGCATTTGCTTTACCTGTTCGTCGCGCTCCTGTATTGTACAGGCAATACAGTTATTTGCCAATCTCTTTTCAAGTTCTGATTCGAGAAACTTTTGAGAAACATCATGCCACGCCCGTTCAGCGTCAATTGGCTCTTCCTTGTATGCAAGTCCATACATGCTGGCAATATCTATATTTGTAACGATCAGAGCCTGACCCTGATCAGACAAGATGAATCTATTATCGTCATCTTTTATTTTTCTCATTAACACTCCGCTGGGAAGTGTTTCAGGTTTATAGTCACTCATTTTATTGTATTTTTTCAATGATTATTTTTACCTTTTCCCAGTAATGATATTTTTCATACCTCCTTCCGTTACTATCTGTGTAAGGCATTGATGCCAGTTTCATTTTGATGGCAAAACCTAACATTTCCTTACAATGCGTCTTGTGGACTATTGTCCCCTTTGCACCCTTACAATGGTAACTGGCTGTTGAGAAGAGCTTATTTGCTTCCTGCTCTTCCGGTGAAAGAATCCTGGGTGGTATCAAAGTTTTACGAGGCCTTATCTTCATTGTTCTGATGATTAACGACAGAAATACCAAGTGAAACAGCCATTTCAATTTCACACTGCATGCCAAAACTGATTCGATCTCCAAACAGCCACACTTCATCAATTACCCCACGTTTGAAGAACTCAGTATCATTTTTGATGCCCCGCTCTCTTTCTGAAGGAATCGTATCATCCAAAGCGTGGCAGTCTACCCAGTATGGGGCGAAAGGAACAATGTCTGCACATTCAAGATTAATCTTTCTTACTATCTGCCTGATCTTCTCCAAATTGCCTGCAATGTCTCCGCTGATAGGATGCGCGATGTATACTATTTTCATTAGAAAAGTTTTAATTGAGACTTGAAATCCTCTATTCTCTGTATGGCATCTTGATAATATTCTTCATCAATCTCAAAACCCACATATTCAAAATTTAAGTCTATGCAAGCAATTAATGAACTACAACTACCACCGTGAGTATCTAATATTTTATGACCAGGTTTTGCATATTTGTCCAATAGCCATTTATATATTGCAATTGGTTTTTGAGTAGGATGAATTCTTTTTTCGTTTTTTGATTTAATAGCATTCATACGGCCATCAAAACCTGCACCTTGCATAAATCCATGCCACATATATTTTACTTGTCTTACCGCAGTTTTAAAAGATGTATATGCTAGTTCGCAATCTGCAAAATCATTTTCTCCGTTAACCTTATCCCAAACTATCCAACAACTTGATGGTAATGGTATTCTATCTATAAAGTGATTTGCACCCCAAATAATCTGGTTCTTTGAAACTCGAATTAGTTCATTAAAATATTCTATCGGCGGCGGGGAACTATCCCAAGTCTTTTTTTTATATTTTTTTGGTTTAACGCCTGTCTTTCGGCATCTGCTTTCTGATTTTCCTCCATCTTCTCCTATTCCATATGGAGGATCTACTATTGCTAAATCAAAATATTTATCAGGGAAATGCATCATCCCATCCATGCAGTCCATATTGTATAGCCTATTCAGTTCTAACACAGTTATTTTTTTAATCTTGAAATTTTGAATCCTTCCTTTTCTGCCTCCGCCGGAAATATCTCGCACCAAGTATTACAATGATTACAGGCCGGTATCCAGTATCGTTCATCCAGTAGGAGTTCTATACTGGACTTCCCTTTTTTATGATGAATGCCCTGAGCAGTACCGGTACAACCTGGTGCGCTGATTGCGCAATGCTTACCTATCCATAGCGGCCGTGACTTCTCTGCATACTCCCTGTTAGCTCTTTGACGCTTCTTGCTAAACCGTGCAATCTTTCCGGGCTTCTTTTTCTCAGGCGGCTTCATTCCGTTTTTCAAGGCAAGTCGGTATATCATGTAGTCATTCATCTTAAGCCGTTTTTATATTTATTGAATTCACAATCCCCGCATAACTTGCCTCAATCAATACCTTTGCCTGATTGACTTCTACAGCATTTCCAATGAATTTTTTCTTATCTGCTTCAGTTCCTTTCAGTATATATCCATCGCCAAATCCCTGTATACGGAGTAGTTCTGGTATTTTCAACATGCGCATTTTGATATTAATAATTCCATAAGCAGCCATGAAATACCTTATCTTAACCTCAATCACAGAACGCCCTATTATAAGTTTGTTCTCCACTTTCCCTAGCACGGCAATTAACATATACATAGGTGCTTTATCTTGCCGCGCAACAATAACAGGGCATGGTTGATTAGTTGAGGTAGTATGACCACCCCATGAAGGATTAATCAGGTATGATGCGTGATGAGATGCCGTTATAGTTGGTGCAGGAACATCCAGACTCGTAGGATTGTTATTGTAGCTGGTCCCCATTAGGAAAGCCTGCATAACCGAGTGCTTATCATTTGTAACTATGGTGCCGGCTGGTTGTTCTACTGATTGATGATTATACTTTCCGCTATAATTCTTATCTATCCAGTATTTAGGCTGAATAAGAGATAGCCTATCCTTTGTTGATATAGTTGATGCCGGTTCGTCAACACCATTCAGTTGTCCTCCGTTGCTATAATACTTAGCAATAAAACAGGAAGTAATAAGTGATTGACCATCTTTACATCTAACTGTTCCTGCAGGACCATCTATAGATATTACTTTGCCATCAGGTTTACCCGAGTAGTATTTTGCAATGAAGGCCTGTTTCCCGCCTGCCACATACTTTAATAGCCCAGCATAAATTCTTTCCATTGTTTTGTCTGACAATGGCTTCTTCCTGGTAAAGATGCTATCTCCTTCATCATTGAAGTCTAATACATCTTTTACTGCTTTCCATTTTTCCAGTGTTCCGAAACATCCGCCGGCAGGTTTTTTTGCATGCGATGCTTCTGGCCATACTATTGGTAATTCGGGGCGCATGAATTGAGCAAAGTATCTTTTTCGAGAGGTGTAAGCTCCATAGTCAGCTGCATTGAGTATTCGGTACTCAAATTCATATCCATATGTTTTCACTTCATTAACCCATCGTAAATAGTCCTGTCCTGATTTTTTACTAATTGGTTTGCCATTATCATCAAGCGGTCCCCACGACATAAACTCTTCAACATTTTCAATCCACAAGCCATCAGGATTAAGTTCATCTAAGTAGCGGAACAAGCCATCGGCCAGAGTGCGACTATCACCATCTCGTGGTAATCCTCCTTTAGCTTTCGAAAAGTTGGTGCATTCCAAAGAAGCCCAGATGAATATCAAACAGTAAGGATCTTCTCTTCGTAAACGCTCAACAATTTCTCTAACATTTGTAAGATCGGCAGTAAGTATATTTTCTAAAAAATGGATAGTATCTGGGTGGTTACTTTCATGGCTTGCAATCGCCATTGGATCATGATTAAAGCATGCAATGACTTTAGCAAACTCCATTCCTTTGTACCTAGCCCTGTCAATACCAGTAGTAACTCCACCGGCACCACAAAACAAGTCTATAAAATATACCTTCCTCATAATCCAATTTGTTTTTCCAGTTCCTTCAATACATTCTTATAATTCTTTACGGTAAACCGTAATACCTTCCATCCGAGTGCCTGCGCGGCGTTCATCTTCTCAGTATCTCCGGTAAATCCAGTAAGCGTTGTATGCCGGCTCTTTACACTTTGTAACCCATCGTATTCAATGCCAATCTTCTTATCAGGAAGTGCAAAATCGAACCGCCATTTTCTTTCCGGGTGAAATTTATGCTCCTTCACCACTTCAATTTTTCTATCTAATGACCACCATACCAGCTGTCCCCACATCCACTGTGCCTGCTGAGACATTTGACCAGGTATATGAGCTGATTTCTTCTTTGCAGGTTTTGCTAATTGATCAAAGGCCTGCTGGTTAATATTTGCCACCTTGCTCTGCTTCAGATCTGCTATTGTCATGCGCGGTGATTTCATCAGAATGGCATTTCTTCTTGAGTACTGGCAGATTGATGGTTTTCTACATAACTTTCAGCAGCTTGTGTATCCTGATCCTCTGTGATGTCGCCAAATTTTTGAATGGATAATTCAGCTTTAATCATAATTGTTTCTAATGCACCATTCCGGTGCTTTGCAATTTTAACATAAGTCACTCCGGCAATATTAGTGTCTACTTTATGGGCTTCTTGTTGGTAGTCCAACCGGTATAGGAAAGCAACGAGATCAGCATCCTGTTCTATCGCTCCTGATTCACGTAAATCACTCAATTTTGGTTCACCAGATGCATTCCTTTTTTCTACATCCCGGCTTAACTGAGATAGTGCGATAATTGGAACACATAATTCCTTAGCAAGTGCTTTCAGCTGCCGGGAAATTTTACTTATTTCCTGTTCTCTATTTCCGCCATCTCCACTCATTAACTGCAGGTAATCAATAATGATCAATCCAACCCCATGTTTATTTACCAAACGGCGGCATTTTGCGCGTAGTTCAAATACACCAAGAGCTGGAGTATCATCAATGAAGATGTTATCCTGAAGGAATGTGAGATCACACAGGTTCTTTATTTTTTCCAGTTCCCATTGTTCCATCTTACCGCGTTTGATGGATGCTAACCTTACTCTTGATTCAGATGACATTAGTCGTGCTGTTAATTGACCGGTAGACATTTCCAAGGAGAATACCGCACTTTTAGTTGGCTTTATTGGATGATAGGCTGCATTCCTTGCCAAGTTCAATGAGAATGCTGTCTTGCCTACACTGGGACGTGCTGCAATTATTATAAGGTCTGTAGATTGCCATCCATATGTGATTGCATCCAGTGATGGGAATCCAGAAGGAACACCGGTAAACTTTTCATCCTTGGTTATCCTTTCAACAAGCAGCTTAAATTCTTTTGTATATTCTTCGGAAATAGGCCTGAAGTCTTTTTTTAGATGACCGGAATTGATTGCAAACAGTTCGCTACCTGCTTTATCCATAATTTCAAAAACATCTGACTGATCATCATAACATTCATTCAACGTTTCCATTGAAATCCTGATCATTTCCCTTTGTAGAAACTTCTGCAATACAATACGTGCATGAGCCTCAATATTTGCAGATGAGACAACATTGTTTGTTAACCTTGTGACATAATAAGGTCCTCCAACCATTTCAAGTTCGCCTCTTGACCGGAGTTCTTCTACAACGGTTAATATGTCTATAGGCAAAGATTTACTGGCAAGATCTACCATTGCAGAATAGACCTTTTGATGTGCTTCCACATAAAACACTTCCGGCTTGAGGAACTCTATAACAATATCAAGAGCATTTGATTCCAGCATGATTGCACCCAGTACTGCTTCTTCCATTTCTTTAGCCTGCGGCGGTATCTTGCCATAAATCACACTATCAAGATTCATTGTTCGCGATCCGGCGCGTTCTATCCTCGATGGCCCTCTTTGCTTGTAGTTGTTCCTCTGTGATTTGTCCTGGTTCATTTTGATTTATTTTTCCTTTACTAAAGCGTTGTTCGTTCTTTTCCCATTTAATAAGTCTGAGACTTAAATCCCAGGTATCTTCCATCTCACATTTCATCTTAGTCTTTGATCGGTTGGGTTCTGACCAGTGTGTGTAGAAAGCCCTGAGCATTTCTTTTGAATACTGTTTTACAAAAAGTGCTATTGAATCATAAAACTGCTTCTGTCGGACTAACATCTTTTGCTGCTTTTCCTCTAAAGAATCTTTGGATGGAGGAGGAAGCGGTACCGCTTCCGGCACAACAATCTTTTCTTCTTTAATTTCTTTTACTCTACTTTCATTTACTTTGTCAATAACTTCCGCCTGTTTAGTAGTTTCTTCCGCCTTTAATCCGTCATTTACTTCTAAAATCCAGATTTTACTATCTATTATCCTGTCTTTACGTTTTCTTGATGCATCTAACCAGGTCTTCTGTATACGTGTTGATGTGAGAATCTGAAACGTATTAAACACGGTTTGATCTAACAAACCCCATCGAATAAACTTCGGCACCAGCTCTTTAATGAAACTCATAGAGAAACCACAATAATCGTAACGTCTCAAGAACCTCAGCTGTACACTTTCATCCCACTCAGTGAAATACCCATTATGCTTGTATATCCAACACAGCAGTTTAGTAAAAAGCTTTTCACCCTTTTCGCCATACTCACCTATGATCATTCCCAGTTTATCATCCTGGTCAAGATCCACATCCATTGGGAAGTAATCCAATCCTTGTTTCGCTGGCCTTGCCATATTTATTTAAATAATTCCTGTTGTTCTGACTTAGGTATCTCTTTTAATTCTTCCTTAATGAAGTGATCAAGTTGTCTGGCGTAATAAACTCCTTTGTCGAAGTCAACACTAGTTTTAAACTTGATATGCCTGATTTGATGATGACGAAGCTTTGCAGACAATTCAAAAATCTTTTTATACTTCTTTTCAAGATCTTGCAGCTTATCCACAGTTATATCTGACATACTTTATTTTTTATAAATGTTGATCAAATCATCCAATACGCTTGTTTGAATATCGTCACCACCACCGTTGATTGCCTCTACCATTTCTCTTTTTGTCTCAATGATTTTGTATATGTGATCATCTATTGTATTGCGGCCGGTGAAGTAGCAACAGAGTACGTTGTCTTTAACGCCAATTCTATATGCCCTATCTTCTGCCTGATCATGGTGCATTGGATTCCAGCCGAATTCAATGAATAATACCAATGAAGCTGCTGTAAGTGTATGTCCTACACCACCAGCTTTGATTGTCGTAACAATTGCTGTAACAGAAGGGTCATTCTGAAAACGATTTTTATTCTGTTGCCTTACTTCCAGTGTCTGCTCACCAGTTAAGGCAACTGCACCAGGTATAGCAGATATTATGACATTAACTATATCCAAATGCCAACAGAATATGATTACCTTTTTCCCAGCAGCAATGGCCTCCTGTATATATTCAATTACTGCTTCTAATTTTCCTTTTGCTGATAGCATTTTAAGAATTCCAATCTGTACTAATGCCTGCGCTCGTACTGCCTTTGATATTTGCTCATCGCTTTTACCTTGGTCTTCCAGGAAGGAAACAAAATCTCTTTCTGCCTTATCATATTCTGCCTGATTACTAAGGTGGACATGTATAACCTGTCTGGTTTTATCAGGAAGATCTTTCAAGACATCCTTCTTCATTCTCATATAGAAACCTGACTTCCGGAGACGATATCCTAATTCTAAAAGGTTAGTTGCTCTGCCTCCAGGGCAGAATGTATCAACAAACTTCTTATAGCCACCAAACTCAGAATGTAATGCACCTGTAACAGACAATGGAGCTATCAGATCCTTAGGATTATTTACTACAAATGTTCCTGAAAGCAACATCCTATATTCTGCATTTTGGGCAATCCCGATACTGAATTTACTTTGCTGGGTAGTCCAGTCTTTTATCTTGTGAGCTTCATCAATTATGACAGTCTTAAAAAGCTTAATAAATTGAGAGAACTCAATATCTTTGACTTTATAGCTGTCGCCACCAGGTACTTTCACTACAAAATATTTCCTCAGACTTTCATAATTCACGATGAATACTCCGATACCCATAACTTTCCATAGATTAGGCCATGTACGTCTTATATTATCCTGTAGGATAATTGACTCTTTACCAGCTACCGTTAACCATTCTTCCTGCCAATTAAGTTTGAGTGAAGAAGGACAGATAACAAGTGCAGGGAACGCATTAGCTATCGTAGTAGTAGCAATTGCTTGAGTAGTTTTACCAAGGCCCATATCATCACCATTCATTGCTCCTTTCTTATCCAAGCAATAGGCAACGCCTTCGGCCTGGAAGGGATACAATTTCCTTTTGATGAATTGTAACTCATTTACCTGCAGCTGAGGTAGTGGAGGATATTCAGTCCATTTAGCACGTTGTGTTGCAGCATCCACAAACTGAAACTTATACTTCTCTGCGAATACCTCCACTTTTGACCTCAGCACAATGTCAACCTTAAACACTTTGTTAATAGGATCAAATTTCCTTAAAGGGGCAGGGAAGTGGTGTTTTACCAAGTCAACCATTACCTTACGATAAGGAAACTCAAACTCAAACCATTCTTTCTTTTCTATTATTTTATGTGTCGGTTCCATTGTTAGTAAAAAGTAAATTAAAGGAAGGATCGAAGACGATTGTTAGATTGATTCATCATCGTCCACACCATCGTCTGCACCAGGAAAAGCAAGTTGTTGTTGTACTTCAGGAGCATGCTTACCTGCTAAATATGCATTGATCTCTGTCTTGATCTGCTCAATCAGTTCTGCCAATTCCGAAACGTATGGGTAACCTTTGTCTTCTGATTCTTCCCACTTGATAGGAGGGGAGGTTACTGGGATTGATTTACCAGTAGAAAGTCTACGGCTTCCAGATATGACTACACCAGTATCCTCGCTGAGAAAAGAAACAGTACTAACCTTGAAGTAATCAAAGAAATCATACTGCATCTTTTCTATATCCTCTCCCTCTTTTGGGATATAATATTCTACGGATATAGCCAAGTGTGGGAACAGCTTAGCAAATGCAAGTTCAAGGTCGTTGTGTACAGCTGCAGAGAAGCTGCTTTTGCTGTCTGTGAAACTGCCATCCTTTTCACGTTTAACATAGACAAGGCGTAGCCCATGTCCTGAAGTGATTGCGGCATCTTTGATGGTAATCCTGTTACTCATTTAAAAAATTGTTTTTAGATTAGAAAAATTATAAAATCTCATTGGGTAATGGTATTTGGATATTCAAATATTCAACTGCCCATTGAATGATTTCCTCTATGTAAGTATTAAATTCAACAGTAGAAAGATTTGCCGTACTGCCAATATATTCTTTCACTTTTCCAGTTTTGTGATTGTATTTTTTCTTCTTCAGGAATAACATCTTCATTATTTGATGTGCGTCAGCCTTAGTTTTAACTTCTCTATATCCGGTATCATATAACCCTTCTCTTACCATGTCACATACAACCCCCCAGTAATATTCATTTTGTAACGGGCTACGTGGCTTACGTGTTGCTACTCTAACCAGGTAGATGCCATCTTGCAATTCAGAAAAAAGTTTCCTAATCTCCTGTGGGTTGGCTATTTTACCGGACTCTATATGGCAGATGCGTTCAGTCATTAGAAAGGATTTCTGTTGAAATTGATTATCTGGTTAACATCTGCTACGTGAACACACTTACCGGTTGACTCCTCCACTCTTTGTTTGAATTGAATAGCATTGCTGTTCTTATCAGACAGGTGTATGAGTACTATGTTATTCACCTGTCTAAGATCATTTGCCATAAGAAGATCTATGCAGGTATCAATGCTCATGTGAGATATGATGATCCTATTACGAAGCTTCCTATGAATTACCCCTAGCTTAACCTGTTCATCAAGTATATCCTGGCTATAATTCGCTTCTATAATGATGTTGTTCAATCCAGAGAATGAGTATTCACAGAAATAGGTATCAGTGAGGAAAAGTACATTACCTGTTTCCGCATGCTTTATTAGATACCCAACCGGTTCTGTAGCATCATGCTTAACATCAAAAGATTTGAATTGAAAACCACCTGCTGTTTTCAGTGTGCCATCAGTAATAGCGGCCCTGTGATGAGATGATGTTCCCATTGCATTGTGAGTACCTGCAGATGCATATACAGTAATACCTGCTGCCATCACATCCTGAACAGCCTTACAGTGATCCCCATCCTCATGCGTGATGATGCAGGCAACTACTTTGCTAAGATTGAAATTCAGCCCTTTCTTAATTTGTTCGAAGCGTACACCGGCTTCTATAATGAGAGCTTCCTTCTCATTTTCAAGTAGATAGCAGTTTCCTGCGCTGGAGCTGGATATAATTTTTAGTTCCATCAAAAACCCGGTTCTTCTTTTTCTGAAGTTTGATTATTTACTTGTTCTGCCTCTGCGCCATTGCCTTTATCTGTAGCAGCGTTATTATCTGTAGTTTGGGTAAGTGGTTCTTCATCCATATTCACAACCTTTTTATTTCCATGCTGCTTTACTTCTTTCTTAACGCGATCTGATACATCTTCAAAGTCGATGTCTTCAATGTCATTTGCTTCTTCAACAGTCTTCATGCCTAAGCTTAGTTCTGGTGCATGCTCATTTGTCCAGAAGGATGCCGCACGGTACATGAGCATTTTTTTTGTCATTGTGGGCCATTTTGAGCCAACCTTTTGATACCAACCTTCTTGTATCGCAAGTTTGATAGAGACTTCAGAGCTTTCCAAGACTGTATCAGATCCTTTCTCATTAGCATAAGCAATGCACTGTAGATTATCAACATTGGTCCCGTCGAAAGTAAGTTTAGACGTTTGCTTTTGGCCTCCTACCCATTTAGTTTCCAAATATTCCACTTTGCCAACCTTGCCAAGATTTTCGATCTTGTATTTAAGCTGACTAAACCTTCCGCATGTATTAATAGTACCAATCAGAAATTTGCTTGACCAGGACGGTTTACCTTGTATAATATCCATGTTCTGCATTACCATTAAAGGACTTGCGCCTATCCTCATTGCTGTTTCTATTGCTATCATGCAATTAGCAACAGCTTTCTTTTCAGGATTTTTATCCGAAACCCGGTATCTGTCAGGTACTAAGTCGCTACTTGCAAACATGTTGCAAAGCCGTTGCATTACGGCGAACTGCTCACCATCGAAATAATTGAATTGTGTGGGCGGCAATGATAATTGCTTCGTAATATCCTGTGTCATAATCTATAATTATTGAATCAGGTTAATTGAATAAGGTATCCATCACACCTGCAGTTTCAACGCGAATCTTCTTATCCTTCGGTGATACTATCAGGTTTATAATTTGACTGTCAGTATCTGGTATCCAGGTTACAGACTCACGGCAGTCGATGAAGATGGGGGCGGAGATATTATAGTGATGAGAAAGTGTGTCGATTATATCCAATCCTGCCTGCACTTTACCGGCTGTATTGAGTTCAGGATAAGGAACACCCTTGTACATACTTTCACAGCACTCTACAACACCTCCGTTGACCTGGCGATCAAACAGTTTAAACTTCACATGCTTGAACTTGTCTGCGATACGTGATTCCATCAGGTCCATCTTTCCTTTCGTGAATTGTTCGACAGCGAATTCTGTTTTCTCAAGCTGTGCTAATTCCTGAGAGAGAGACTTCTCTTCTTCTTGCAGTTCCTTTATACGCTTCTCTGCTGCTTCAATTTGTGCCTTAGTAGACAACTGTTGTTTCAGAGCATCAACCTCAGAGGTAACAGCCTTTTTCTTATCAAGGAGTTCCTGATTATCTACAGCCGTTTCGTCTTTAATCTGACTCTGTAGAGTGGTGATTTGCGTGTTAATGTCATTGTACTTTTCATTAGTATCAACGGCTTCATGAAGGCGATCTTCAACAGGGCGGGGAGTTATATAATTTTCTTTCAGAGTAGCAAGATTAGCTTCCTCTTTTTCAAGTTCTGCCAATACATCTGCTTTACTCTGATTGTATTCTGCTAATTGCGCTTCGTATTCAACAACCTTTGCCGCATACCCTTTCCCTTCCTCACGGATTTTCTCCTTATCAGCAACATTTTTTACATTGAATGCCTTTTCCATTTCTGCTTTCTTTGCATCTACATCTGTTGCTTCAAGAGGACGTTGACAGGTTGAGCATGCAAATTCACCTTCTTTGTACACAAGCTCACGCTCATTAATTTTATCGAATACTAAACGCAGGTTCTCACGCAGGCCATTATACTTAGTGATATTAGCATTGACAGTATTAATATCATTTATGATCGAAGTAAGACTATAGTTCAGTCTTTTGATCGTTGCATTTGCAGTATCAATATCCTGAACACCGGTTTTATCTGCCTGCAGTATTTCTGTCTTAAGGTTGTTCTTGATGCTGTCAAGTTCCCGCTGTAGAGAGAAGATTTTCTGCTGAATGTCGCGTTGTTCTGTTTGTTTGACCTGAAGCGCTTTCGAGGCGTTCAATATCAGCTCGTCGATACCTGTAAGTTCCGCTTCTTTCTTTTTCAGATTAGCCGTGATCACCGAGAAGTCTTGTTTTTCTGGAATGGATTTTGTCAGTTCATCTATTCTGGCAGGTATGTGTTCAAGTGTTTCCTTGATGTTCCGCTTCTTAGAGGAATATTCCTTTTTGATATCCTCAATGGTTTTGTTTTCATTGAGAAGTTTAATTAATTCAGCAAAACTCGCGATGGTTGATTTGTCAGAAATGGTGACAATAACTTCTTCGTTTGTAATCTCACCTGCAAGCTTTAAGAGCGCATCTCTGCGACGCGTCCATGTAAGTACTTCATTGAAATATTTAGTGCTGGTGATCAGCTTAAAAACCTCTTCTTTGATCAGGTCCGCAAGTCTGCTCTGAAAGTCACCCATATTACAAGGAGTATCATTCCAATAGTATTGTGCCTCGTTCTTCGTGAACACTGCGGTGTCAGATCCGCGCTTCTTTTCCCATACTTCCCGGTATACCTTCTTCAGGGTAAGTGATCTGCCATCCACCAGGAGAGAGGCTTTAACTTCATGATCCGCACGGTTCAGCGAAGTGTCAACAGTATTCTTGATTGCGAACTTTGACCTGTCAGAACTATCCTTATCGAAAAGCAGCCAGAGGAAGGCGTCATATAGAGTAGTCTTACCAGTTTCATTAGCTCCGTACACGTTAGTTACCTGACCAGGTACCAGCACCTGCGATTTCACCCCTTTGAAATTTGTAATTGTGAGTTGCTGTAATTCGAATTTCATTATAATAATTGTTGTAGAGAGATCTCCATGGTAATTAGATAGATGCTATTTCTTTCAGCTTCTTCAGGACTGTATCATTGTCAGAGAAGAAGAGATATGCTAAGGATGGTATTACCGTACATCCAGCAGTTTTGGTGTCCGTTTTCTGCTCTATTTCCCGTGCAATAGGACTAAGGATTGTCGCCCAACCAGCTATGCAGTGAGATGTGCCACAATGCCATTTCTCCATTTGCAAACAACCTGGCTGATTATTAACTGTTGTTGCAATGTCTTTTATGAGTGCGGCTTCGTCTACCATCTGCGCTCCAAACCGTTCTCTTAATACCGCAGATGCTTCATGAATCATTACACCATTTGTAATAAGAACTGTCAGGTCCTCATTTGAAGGTGATTGCTTCAGCAGCTGTTCCCCGGCTTCATTGCGCTTATCAGTGTATTCGATGATGTAGCGCAGGTCCTCATTTGAAGGTGATTGCTTCAGCAGCTGTTCCCAGGCTTCATTGCGCTTATCAGTGTATTCGATGATGTAGCGCAGGTCCTCATTTGAAGGTGATTGCTTCAGCAGCTGTTCCCCGGCTTCATTGCGCTTATCAGTGA